>NZ_CP128996.1:0-4800000 GCF_030644265.1 Pseudomonas sp. OVF7
ATGGCCGTCAAGAAACGAGGTCTCGGACGTGGACTGGATGCGCTCCTGAGTGGTCCGACTGTCACGACCCTTGAAGAACAAGCGGTGCAGGCCGACGAGCGTGAGCTGCAACACCTGCCGCTGGACCTGATCCAGCGCGGTAAATACCAGCCACGGCGGGACATGGATCCCCAAGCGCTTGAAGAGCTGGCCAATTCGATCAAGGCTCAGGGCGTGATGCAGCCGATCGTGGTACGCCCGATTGGTGGTGGCCGCTTCGAAATCATTGCCGGTGAGCGCCGCTGGCGCGCCAGCCAGCAGGCCGGCAAGGAAACCATCCCGGCGATGGTGCGCGATGTCTCGGATGAAACTGCCATCGCCATGGCGTTGATCGAGAACATCCAGCGAGAAGACCTCAATCCGATCGAAGAAGCGATCGCCCTGCAGCGTTTGCAGCAGGAATTCCAGCTGACCCAGCAACAAGTGGCCGAGGCGGTGGGTAAATCCCGCGTCACGGTCTCCAACTTGTTGCGCCTGATCGCTCTGCCGGAAGTCATCAAGACGATGCTTTCCCATGGCGATCTGGAAATGGGTCATGCCCGCGCTTTGCTCGGTTTACCGGAAAATCAACAAGTTGAAGGGGCGCGACACGTTGTCGCACGAGGTCTCACCGTTCGTCAGACTGAAGCCCTGGTTCGCCAGTGGCTCAGTGGCAAACCTGCACCGGTCGAAACGGCCAAACCTGATCCGGATATCGCGCGTCTCGAGCAGCGCCTGGCCGAGCGCCTGGGCTCTGCGGTGCAAATTCGCCATGGCAAGAAAGGCAAAGGCCAATTGGTCATCGGATATAACTCGCTCGATGAGCTTCAGGGCGTCCTTGCCCACATTCGCTGAAACATTTGCTTATGTAGCGCGTGATCGGAAATCACTACCCGGCAGTTGAATAGGGGCAGAACCGCCCCTATACTCTGCGCGCATTTTGTCGGCACAAATTATGCCAAGTTATTGATTTCCGGCAGCCGACCATTGAGGAGCAAGAGTGATGGAAACCCGCACGCCAAACACGTTGCCGTTCCATCGCTTGGCCGTTTTCCCGGTTTTATTGGCTCAATTTGTCATGGTGCTGATCGCCGCATTGGCGCTTTGGTACTGGCATGGAGTCGTAGCCGGGTATTCAGGACTCTGCGGAGGCCTGATAGCCTTGCTGCCCAATATGTATTTTGCTCACAGGGCCTTTCGGTTTTCCGGCGCCCGAGCAGCCCAGGCCATCGTCCGGTCTTTTTATGCCGGCGAGGCGGGGAAACTGATTTTGACGGCAGTGCTGTTTGCACTGACCTTTGCAGGTGTGAAGCCATTGGCGCCGCTGGCTGTATTCGGCGTCTTCGTGTTGACCCAACTGGTCAGCTGGTTCGCTCCCCTGCTAATGAAAACAAGACTTTCGAAACCTTAGGGCGTTTGAGGCAACCATGGCAGAAACAACCGCTTCGGGCTATATCCAGCACCACTTGCAGAACCTGACCTTTGGTCAGCTTCCCAACGGCGGCTGGGGCTTCGCCCACACCGCAGCAGAAGCCAAGGAAATGGGCTTTTGGGCTTTCCACCTGGATACTCTGGGCTGGTCGGTCGCATTGGGTCTGATCTTCGTCCTGATTTTCCGCATGGCGGCAAAGAAGGCGACCTCCGGTCAGCCGGGTGCCTTGCAGAACTTCGTTGAAGTATTGGTCGAATTCGTCGATGGCAGCGTGAAAGACAGCTTCCATGGCCGTAGCCCGGTGATTGCACCGCTGGCACTGACCATCTTCGTCTGGGTGTTCCTGATGAACGCCGTCGACCTGGTACCGGTCGATTGGATTCCTCAACTGGCCATCCTGATTTCCGGCGATCACCACATTCCATTCCGTGCGGTTTCCACCACGGATCCTAACGCCACCCTGGGCATGGCCCTGTCGGTGTTCGCGTTGATCATTTTCTACAGCATCAAGGTCAAGGGCATCGGCGGCTTCATCGGCGAACTGACCCTGCACCCGTTCGGCAGCAAGAACATCTTCGTTCAAGCCCTGCTGATCCCGGTGAACTTCCTGCTGGAATTCGTAACCCTGGTCGCCAAGCCGATTTCCCTGGCACTGCGACTGTTCGGCAACATGTATGCCGGCGAGCTGGTATTCATTCTGATCGCTGTGATGTTCGGCAGTGGTCTGCTCTGGCTTAGCGGCCTGGGCGTTGTTCTGCAGTGGGCGTGGGCTGTGTTCCACATCCTGATCATCACCCTGCAGGCGTTTATCTTCATGATGCTGACCATCGTCTACCTGTCGATGGCGCACGAAGAGAACCATTAAGACCAGTCTCGACTAGTCTGATGTCCTTCCCGGTGAAACGGGAAGGTGGCCTGAAAGGGCTATGAAACGATTTGTTTTACCGCTTTAAAATCTAAAAAACCTAAACCATACGACGTAAAAGTCGGGAGGAAAGATGGAAACTGTAGTTGGTCTAACCGCTATCGCTGTTGCACTGTTGATCGGCCTGGGCGCCCTGGGTACTGCCATTGGTTTCGGCCTGCTGGGCGGCAAATTCCTGGAAGGCGCAGCGCGTCAGCCAGAAATGGTCCCAATGCTGCAAGTTAAAATGTTCATCGTTGCCGGCCTGCTCGACGCCGTAACCATGATCGGCGTTGGTATCGCTCTGTTCTTCACCTTCGCGAACCCCTTCGTTGGTCAACTCGCTGGCTAATCACTCGAATTTTCGAGTTGATTGGGGTGATGGACAACGAATGAGCGAGGTGTTGGCGTGAACATTAATGCAACCCTGATTGGCCAATCCGTTGCGTTCTTCATTTTTGTAGTGTTTTGCATGAAGTTCGTGTGGCCTCCGGTCATCGCGGCTTTGCACGAACGTCAGAAGAAGATCGCTGATGGTTTGGACGCTGCCAGCCGTGCAGCTCGCGACCTGGAGTTGGCCCAAGAGAAAGTGGGTCATCAACTGCGCGATGCTAAAGCACAGGCAGCTGAAATCATTGAGCAAGCCAAGAAGCGCGGCAACCAGATCGTCGAAGAGGCTGTTGAAAAAGCCCGCGTCGAAGCTGACCGTGTGAAGGCTTCGGCTCATGCCGAGATCGAACAGGAACTGAACGGCGTCAAAGACGCGCTGCGTGCCCAACTGGGTGCTCTGGCGGTCGGCGGTGCAGAGAAGATCCTCGGTGCCACAATCGATCAAAACGCGCACGCGGAGCTGGTTAACAAACTGGCTGCTGAAATTTAAGCGAGGGCGATCATGGCAGAACTGACCACGTTGGCCCGACCTTATGCTAAGGCAGCCTTCGAGCACGCCCAGGCCCACCAGCAGCTGGCCTCTTGGTCAGCCATGCTCGGCCTGGCTGCAGCAGTGTCGCAAGATGACACCATGCAGCGCGTGCTCAAGGCCCCGCGCCTGACGAGCGCAGACAAGGCCGCCACTTTTATTGAAGTGTGCGGCGACAAGTTTGATGTGAAAGTGCAGAACTTCATCCACGTCGTTGCCGAAAACGACCGTCTCCCGCTACTGCCGGAGATTGCCGCTCTGTTCGACCTGTACAAGGCCGAAGCGGAGAAATCGGTAGACGTTGAAGTGACCAGTGCTTTTGCATTGAACCAAGAACAGCAAGACAAACTCGCCAAGGTTCTCAGTGCACGACTCAATCGGGAAGTGCGCCTGCAAGCTACGGAGGACGCATCCCTGATTGGTGGTGTCGTTATCCGCGCCGGCGACCTGGTTATCGATGGCTCGATTCGCGGCAAAATCGCGAAACTTGCCGAAGCATTGAAATCTTGAGTTTGAAGGGGCAGCAGAGCAATGCAGCAACTCAATCCTTCCGAAATAAGTGAAATTATCAAGGGCCGCATCGACAAGCTCGATGTGACCTCCCAAGCCCGTAACGAAGGCACTGTCGTCAGCGTATCTGACGGTATCGTGCGGATTCACGGTCTGGCCGACGTCATGTACGGCGAGATGATCGAGTTTCCGGGCGGCGTCTACGGTATGGCCCTCAACCTGGAGCAAGACTCCGTAGGTGCCGTTGTATTGGGTGCGTACACCAGTCTGGCTGAAGGCATGAGCGCCAAGTGCACCGGCCGCATCCTGGAGGTTCCGGTTGGTAAGGAACTGCTGGGTCGCGTAGTCGACGCACTGGGTAACCCTGTTGACGGTAAAGGTCCACTGGGCAACACCGAGACCGATGCGGTCGAGAAAGTTGCTCCAGGCGTGATCTGGCGTAAGTCGGTAGACCAGCCTGTACAGACTGGCTACAAGGCTGTCGATGCCATGATCCCTGTCGGCCGTGGCCAGCGTGAGCTGATCATCGGTGACCGTCAGATCGGTAAAACCGCTCTGGCGATCGACGCGATCATCAACCAGAAGAACAGCGGCATTTTCTGCGTCTACGTAGCCATTGGTCAGAAGCAGTCGACCATCGCCAACGTGGTTCGCAAGCTGGAAGAAAACGGCGCCCTGGCCAACACGATCATCGTGGCTGCCAGTGCTTCGGAATCTCCTGCGCTGCAATTCCTGGCACCGTACTCCGGTTGCACCATGGGTGAATTCTTCCGCGACCGCGGTGAAGACGCGCTGATCGTTTATGACGATCTGTCCAAGCAAGCAGTGGCTTACCGCCAGATTTCCCTGCTGCTGCGCCGTCCACCAGGCCGTGAAGCTTACCCAGGCGACGTGTTCTATCTCCACTCCCGTCTGCTGGAGCGCGCATCCCGCGTTTCGGAAGAATACGTAGAGAAGTTCACCAACGGCGCAGTGACCGGCAAAACCGGTTCCCTGACCGCATTGCCGATCATCGAAACCCAGGCTGGCGACGTTTCCGCGTTCGTTCCGACCAACGTGATTTCCATCACCGACGGTCAGATCTTCCTGGAATCGGCCATGTTCAACTCGGGCATTCGCCCTGCAGTGAACGCCGGTGTTTCGGTATCCCGTGTGGGTGGTGCCGCTCAGACCAAGATCATCAAGAAGCTCTCCGGTGGTATCCGTACCGCTCTGGCTCAATACCGTGAACTGGCGGCATTCGCCCAGTTCGCTTCTGACCTGGACGAAGCGACCCGTAAGCAACTTGAGCATGGTCAGCGCGTTACCGAGCTGATGAAGCAGAAGCAATACGCCCCAATGTCGATCGCTGACATGGCGTTGTCGCTGTATGCCGCTGAGCGTGGGTTCCTGACCGACGTTGAAATCGCCAAGGTCGGCAGCTTTGAACAAGCGCTGATTGCTTACTTCAACCGCGATCACGCCGAATTGATGGCGAAGATCAACGTGAAGGGTGACTTCAATGACGATATCGACGCTGGCATGAAAGCCGGTATCGAGAAGTTCAAGGCCACCCAAACCTGGTAAGCCGCAGCGGGAGCCGCAAGGCTCCCGCTTGCTAACCTGATAGGTGTTACATGGCAGGCGCAAAAGAGATTCGCAGTAAGATTGCGAGCATCAAAAGCACGCAAAAAATTACCAGCGCCATGGAAAAAGTGGCGGTCAGCAAAATGCGCAAGGCACAAATGCGTATGGCTGCTAGCCGTCCTTATGCGGAGCGTATCCGCCAGGTAATTGGGCATCTGGCCAACGCCAACCCGGAATACCGCCACCCGTTCATGATCGACCGCGCAGTCAAGCGTGTGGGTTATGTGGTAGTGAGCAGTGACCGTGGTTTGTGCGGTGGTTTGAATACCAACCTGTTCAAGGCCCTGGTCAAGGACATGGCGGTAAACCGCGAAAACGGCGTCGAGATCGATCTGTGTGTCGTTGGTAGCAAGGGTGCGGCCTTTTTCCGTAACTTCGGCGGTAACGTCGTTGCAGCTATCAGCCACCTGGGTGAAGAACCGTCGATCAATGATCTGATCGGCAGTGTGAAGGTGATGCTGGATGCGTACCTGGAGGGCCGGATTGACCGCCTGTCCGTGGTATCCAACAAGTTCATCAACACCATGACCCAGCAGCCAACCGTGGAGCAATTGATCCCACTGGTGGCGACCCCGGATCAGGAACTCAAGCACCACTGGGACTACCTCTACGAACCAGACGCCAAAGAGCTGCTTGACGGCTTGATGGTGCGCTACGTGGAGTCGCAGGTGTACCAGGCGGTGGTCGAGAACAACGCAGCTGAACAAGCGGCGCGGATGATCGCGATGAAAAACGCTACCGATAACGCCGGTGATCTGATCAGCGATTTGCAGCTGATCTACAACAAGGCGCGTCAGGCTGCGATCACCCAAGAGATCTCGGAAATCGTCGGCGGCGCTGCCGCGGTTTAACGGTTCAAATATTCAGAGGATCCAGCTATGAGTAGCGGACGTATCGTTCAAATCATCGGCGCCGTTATCGACGTGGAATTTCCACGCGACAGCGTACCGAGCATCTACAACGCGCTGAAAGTACAAGGCGCGGAAACTACCCTGGAAGTTCAGCAGCAGCTGGGCGACGGCGTAGTTCGTACCATTGCGATGGGTTCTACCGAAGGCTTGAAGCGCGGTCTGGACGTTGTCGACTCTGGCGCTGCCATCTCCGTACCGGTCGGTAAAGCGACCCTGGGCCGGATCATGGACGTACTGGGTAACCCGATTGACGAAGCTGGCCCGATCGACACCGAAGAGCGCTGGGGCATTCACCGTCCAGCACCTTCGTTCGCGGAACAAGCTGGCGGCAACGACCTGCTGGAAACCGGCATCAAGGTTATCGACCTGGTTTGCCCGTTCGCCAAGGGCGGTAAAGTCGGTCTGTTCGGTGGTGCCGGTGTAGGCAAGACCGTAAACATGATGGAACTGATCCGTAACATCGCCATCGAGCACAGCGGTTATTCCGTGTTCGCCGGTGTGGGTGAGCGTACTCGTGAGGGTAACGACTTCTACCACGAGATGAAGGACTCCAACGTTCTGGACAAAGTGGCACTGGTTTACGGTCAGATGAACGAGCCGCCGGGAAACCGTCTGCGCGTAGCCCTGACTGGCCTGACCATGGCCGAGAAGTTCCGTGACGAAGGTAACGACGTTCTGCTGTTCGTCGACAACATCTATCGTTACACCTTGGCCGGTACTGAAGTATCCGCACTGCTGGGCCGTATGCCTTCGGCAGTAGGCTACCAGCCGACCCTGGCTGAAGAGATGGGCGTTCTGCAAGAACGTATCACTTCGACCAAGGAAGGTTCGATCACCTCGATCCAAGCGGTATACGTACCTGCGGATGACTTGACCGACCCGTCGCCTGCGACCACCTTCGCCCACTTGGACGCCACCGTCGTACTGTCCCGTGACATCGCTTCCCTGGGTATCTACCCAGCGGTCGATCCACTCGACTCGACTTCGCGCCAACTGGACCCGAACGTGATCGGCCAGGAGCACTACGACACCGCTCGCGGCGTTCAGTACGTGCTGCAGCGTTACAAAGAACTGAAGGACATCATTGCGATCCTGGGTATGGACGAACTGTCGGAAACCGACAAGCAGTTGGTATCCCGCGCTCGTAAGATCCAGCGCTTCTTGTCGCAGCCGTTCTTCGTGGCTGAAGTCTTCACCGGTGCCTCGGGTAAATACGTTTCCCTGAAAGACACCATTGCTGGCTTCAAAGGCATCCTCAACGGTGACTACGACCACCTGCCAGAACAAGCGTTCTACATGGTCGGCGGCATCGAAGAAGCGATCGAGAAAGCCAAGAAACTGTAATCCCGGCGCCCGGCAACGGGCGCTCATCAGGTTGAGGCAATCAGATGGCTATGACAGTCCATTGCGATATCGTCAGCGCGGAAGGGGAAATCTTCTCCGGTCTGGTAGAAATGGTGATTGCACACGGCGAACTCGGTGACCTGGGTATTGCCATGGGCCACGCGCCATTGATCACCAGCTTGAAGCCAGGTCCGATTACGCTGACCAAGCAAGGCGGGGAAAAGGAGGTGTTCTACATCTCCGGTGGTTTCCTCGAGGTTCAGCCGAACATGGTCAAGGTACTTGCCGACACCGTGCAACGTGCTGGCGACCTGGACGAAGCTTCTGCTCAGGAAGCCGTCAAGGCTGCCGAGAAGGCCCTGCACGAGAAAGGTGCGGACTTCGACTACAGCGCTGCTGCTGTACGTCTGGCCGAGGCTGCAGCTCAGCTGCGCACGCTCCAGCAGATCCGCAAGAAGTAAGCGGCCACGCCGTCATGCTTCATGCGCGATTGATTAAAAAGGGTAGCCTCGGCTACCCTTTTTCTTTTTTAGCAAAATACTTCTCTGGTCTGAAGCCGGACCGCCCAGGATTGGTAGCCATTCATGTCTCTTGAAATCGTCATTCTCGCCGCAGGCCAGGGCACCCGCATGCGTTCGGCATTGCCCAAGGTGCTGCACCCGGTCGCGGGTAACTCCATGCTCGGGCATGTTATCCACAGTGCCCGGCAGTTGGACCCACAACGTATCCACGTGGTGATCGGCCATGGTGCTGATGTGGTGCGTGAGCGCCTGGCCGCGGATGACCTGAATTTCGTTCTGCAAGACAAGCAACTGGGGACCGGTCACGCCACCGCCCAAGCCGTGCCGTTCATCACAGCCGACACCGTGCTGATCCTCTACGGCGATGTGCCGCTGATCGAAGTCGAAACCCTGCAACGCCTGCTCAAGCATGTAGTACCTGGCCAGATGGGCCTGCTCACCGTAGAGCTGGATGACCCTACCGGCTACGGGCGCATCGTGCGTAACACTGACGGGAAGGTCGCGGCCATCGTCGAGCACAAGGACGCCAGCGAAGCCCAGCGCGCCATTACCGAAGGCAACACCGGTATTCTTGCGGTCCCTGCCAATAAGCTTGCGGATTGGATGAGCCGTTTGTCCAACAACAACGCCCAGGGCGAGTACTACCTCACTGACGTGATCGAAATGGCTGTCAGCGATGGCCTGCTGGTCGCCACCGAGCAGCCCCACGACCCTATGGAAGTGCAAGGCGCCAACGACCGCAAGCAGCTTGCAGAGCTCGAACGTCACTACCAACTGCGTGAAGGCCGCCGCCTGATGGCCCAGGGCGTGACCCTGCGCGACCCGGCGCGTTTTGATGTACGTGGTGAAGTCACCGTGGGCCGCGACGTGCTGATCGATATCAACGTCATCCTCGAAGGCCGCGTGATCATCGAAGACGACGTGGTGATCGGCCCGAACTGCGTGATCAAGGACAGCACCCTGCGCAAAGGCGTGGTGATCAAGGCCAATAGTCATATCGACGGTGCCGTGATGGGCGAGGGCAGTGATGCGGGTCCGTTTGCACGGTTGCGTCCGGGCAGCGTGTTGGGAGCCAAGGCCCATGTGGGTAACTTTGTCGAATTGAAAAACGCCCATCTGGGCGAAGGCGCCAAGGCCGGCCACTTAACGTACCTGGGCGATGCTGTGATCGGTGCGCGGACCAACATCGGCGCCGGCACCATCACCTGCAACTACGACGGTGCCAACAAGTATCAGACGACTATTGGTGAGGATGTGTTTATAGGCTCCAATAATTCGTTGGTTGCACCTGTAACCATCGGAGATGGCTCGAACACCGCTGCCGGTTCCACCATCAATCAGGATGTGGATAAGTCCCAACTGGCCGTAGCCCGCGCCCGCCAACGCAACATTGACGGATGGAAGCGTCCGGTCAAAATCAAAAAGACCTGAGTTATCCACAGCCTCATCAGCAGTGCTATCCAAATGTGGGAGGGGGCTTGCCCCCGATGGCGAATTTTCAGTCAATATTTTAGATCGACTGATCTACCGCAATCGGGGGGCAAGCCCCCTCCCACATTTGTCGTGTGTTGTTCGAAAAATCTGTTCCCGACGCTTGACGATATCTTGCCAATAGGTTTTGATTGCCTTCGTTATCTTTCGAAACGAAACTTATCATTACCATGTCGAAACGAAATACACCCCAACGACGCCACAACATCCTGACGTTGCTCAATGAACAGGGCGAAGTCAGCGTGGACGAACTGGCCAAGCGTTTCGAAACCTCGGAAGTGACCATCCGCAAGGACCTGGCCGCCCTCGAAAGCAACGGCCTGTTGCTGCGTCGCTACGGCGGCGCAATCACCATGCCCCAGGAACTGGTCGGTGATCCGGCCCAGCCCATCTCGGCCTACAAGCGCGCTATCGCCCGTGCCGCCGTGATGCGTCTGCGCGAACACGCCCGCATCATCATCGACAGCGGCAGCACCACCGCCGCCATGATCCCCGAACTGGGCCATCAGCCCGGCCTGGTGGTGATGACCAACTCCCTGCACGTGGCCAGCGCCTTGAGCGAACTGGAACACGAGCCGGTGCTGTTGATGACCGGCGGCACCTGGGACCCCCATTCGGACTCGTTCCAGGGGCAAGTCGCCGAGCAGGTGTTGCGGTCCTACGACTTTGATCAACTGTTCATCGGTGCCGACGGCATCGATCTGCAGCGCGGTACCACCACCTTTAACGAATTGCTGGGCCTGAGCCGCGTGATGGCCGAAGTCGCCCGGGAAGTGGTGGTGATGGTCGAATCCGACAAGATCGGCCGCAAGATTCCCAACCTGGAACTGCCCTGGAGCAGCGTCCATACCCTTATTACCGATGATCGCCTGCCGCTCGAGGCCCGCGACCAGATCCAAGCCCGCGGCATTACGCTGATATGCGTGGCAATCATCTAGGAGAAACACCATGTGTGGAATTGTAGGCGCAGTCGCTGAACGCAACGTCACCGCCATCTTGCTCGAAGGCCTCAAGCGCCTGGAATACCGTGGCTATGACAGCGCCGGTGTGGCTGTCTTCACCAACGCCGGCAAGCTCGAACGCATGCGTCGCCCAGGCAAGGTCAGCGAGCTGGAGCAGGCGTTGCTCGGTGAGCCGCTGGTCGGCCGCCTGGGCATTGCCCACACCCGTTGGGCTACCCACGGTGCGCCGTGCGAACGCAACGCCCACCCGCATTTCTCCGGTGACCTGGCGGTGGTGCATAACGGCATCATCGAAAACCACGAAGTGCTGCGCGAACAACTCAAGGGCCTGGGCTACGTGTTCACCTCGGACACCGACACCGAAGTCATTGCCCACCTGCTGAACCACAAGCTCAAGGACCTCGGTGACCTGACTGTCGCCCTCAAGGCCACCGTCAAGGAGCTGCACGGCGCCTACGGCCTGGCTGTGATCAGTGCCAGCCAGCCCGACCGCCTGGTCGCCGCCCGCAGCGGTAGCCCGCTGGTGATCGGCCTGGGCCTGGGCGAGAACTTCCTCGCCTCCGACCAACTGGCCCTGCGCCAGGTCACCGACCGTTTCATGTACCTGGAAGAAGGCGATATTGCCGACATCCGCCGTGAAAGCGTGCAGATCTGGGACGTCAACGGTCAATCCGTCGAGCGCGAAGCCGTGCAATACCGCGACGGTGCCGAAGCCGCCGACAAAGGCGAGTTCCGCCACTTCATGCTCAAGGAAATCCACGAGCAGCCCGCCGTGGTGCAACGCACCCTGGAAGGTCGCCTGGGCGACAAGCAAGTGCTGGTCAACGCCTTTGGCCCGCAGGCCGCCGAGCTGTTCGCCAAAGTACGCAATGTCCAGATCGTCGCCTGCGGCACCAGCTACCACGCCGGTATGGTTGCGCGTTACTGGTTGGAAGAACTGGCCGGCATCCCTTGCCAGGTCGAAGTCGCCAGCGAGTTCCGCTACCGTAAGGTGGTGGTGCAGCCCGACAGCCTGTTCGTGACCATCTCCCAGTCCGGTGAAACCGCCGACACCCTGGCGGCCCTGCGTAACGCCAAGGAACTGGGCTTCCTCGCCAGCCTGGCGATTTGCAACGTCAGCATCAGTTCCCTGGTGCGTGAGTCCGACCTGACCCTGCTGACCCAAGCCGGTCGCGAAATCGGCGTCGCCTCCACCAAGGCGTTCACCACCCAACTGGTGGGCCTGCTGCTGCTGACCCTGTCCCTGGGTCAGGTACGTGGCACATTGGCCGCCGGTGTCGAAGCCACCCTGGTAGAAGAACTGCGCCGCCTGCCGACGCGCCTGGGCGAAGCCCTGGCCATGGACAGCACGGTAGAAAAAGTTGCCGAGCTGTTTGCCGACAAGAATCACACCCTGTTCCTGGGTCGTGGCGCCCAGTACCCGGTAGCGATGGAAGGCTCCCTGAAGCTCAAGGAAATCTCGTACATCCACGCCGAAGCCTACCCGGCCGGCGAACTCAAACACGGCCCGCTGGCCCTGGTGGACGACGACATGCCGGTGGTCACCGTGGCGCCAAACAACGAACTGCTGGAGAAGCTCAAGTCCAACCTGCAGGAAGTCCGCGCCCGTGGCGGCCAACTGATCGTCTTCGCCGACGAAAAAGCTGGCATGACCAACGGCGAAGGCACCCACGTCATCAATATGCCGCATATCCACGACACCCTGTCGCCGATCCTCTACACCATCCCGCTGCAGCTGCTGTCGTACTACGTCGCGGTGCTCAAGGGCACCGACGTTGACCAGCCACGTAACCTGGCGAAGTCGGTGACGGTGGAGTAACCCGCTTTACCCTGGAGGCCCAACTGGTTTTGAACAATAAAGATTGACACAAAACAATAAAGTTTGACACTCATGAACATAGATTGACACAAGGCCCAAACCCCCGTATCTATGGGGGTTTTTCCTTTCCAGGCTTTCCCTTTGGTCTGGATTCATCGCTTCAACTCTCCGCGGGTGTAGTCTAGAAAACGCTTTGAAATATGGCCGCTACGGCGGTCATGTCCTTCTACGACTTTTTCTCGGCGTGAGGTGAAGCGGTCCGCATCGACTGAGGAGGCGTGGGTTGCGAGGTCGTAAGTTTGCATCACAGCAAGACATTGAACGGCATATTGCAAATGGATTTGGCGAAGGCGCCGGGGCAAGCTACGTGCCTTGGCTGCGGGTACAAGATGTCCCGTCGATAGGTCGTTCGCACAAGATCCAAGGTGTGAAGATCGAGAGGATTCATCACCTACTGTCAGATCTCGAGCGTTCGTACTTCCTTGTGTGTGAATTTTCTGAAAACGTCGTGGATATCCGTGAGCAATATCCGTTACTACCTACAGAGCGTGCGCAAGCGATAGCGTCGGCAATAGATGTACGTTATCCCAGATACCCTAGAACGACACTGCCCTATGTAATGACAACAGATTTCCTGCTAACTGTTAAGGACTTGAACGGAAACTTTAAGTCGGTAGCTAGAACTGTGAAGTATCGATCCGACCTAGTTGGCAAAGGAAGTAACCGCACGCTTGAAAAACTTGAGATTGAAAAGCGCTTTTGGCATAGCCAAGGTGTTGATTGGAAGATCGTCACAGATGAGTTTTTTACACGAGATTTGATAAAAAATCTTGGACTAATCAGAAAATACTCGAAGCTGCATCGCGATTTAATGAAAGTCCCGTTGCATTCGAATTTTATCGACTGCCTAGCAAACAGCCGGGAATATTCGTGGACCTTGGCCACCTGTCTAAGAAAAATAGCATGCCTTCTGTCCATTTCCTATATAGATGCTCAAGCAATTTTCTTCCATCTGGTTTGGAACAAGATACTGAAAATAGATTTGGTTAACACTCCTCTCCACCTTACTGGTCTAGTTCCTGACTTCGAAGTTTTCCAGATCCCTGCCCAAGTATCGTTGATGGAGAAAATGTCATGACTGTTCTCGTTAATGACGTTTTCGAGCCTGTTACCGATCTGTCGGTCATCTCTACGATAGCCAGGCTCATTTACCAGGATGAAACGCATGACTTAGCAGTTGTGATAGATCTAGCTGACCCTCCCCGGCAGCCGTACGCTGTTGGTCTTGATGAGCTGCGTCGCTCGCTAGCGTCTGGTCACACCAAACCAGCAGCCATCACCACGCCCGAGTTTATGCTTGTGCTTGAGGAGCAGTTGGATGAGAGAGCCAAGCAAGGCCGGGACGAAAAGTGGGCCGTCATCGCCCCTCTGCTAGATCCTGAATATCCAGGACAAATATTTGTACGGGGGGAGTTAGGCCGGCTTGTTAGCAAACGGGCGTCAGAGCTCGGAATCCAGCGAAAAACTATCTATCGGCTTCTTTACCGATATTGGTTTTATGGTCAAGTTCGAAACTCATTGCTTAATAATTACTCGGCGGTAGGTGTTGCCGATAGAAAATATGATCCAAGTAGGCCTCCAGGGCGAAAGCCTAAGTTTCAAGGCGTTCTTACTGCGCCTTCCAAGATGCTCGGTGCGGTTGATAAACGATGCATCCGAGTTGGGTATTCCCTTTATGTAAAAGATAAAAAGTCTTCTATTTCGAGCGCATATGACGAAATGTTGAGAAGATTCTACTCGGTTCGAGACATCTCTAAAAACAGTGAAGAAGAGCTTCGTTTGCTGCCTAGCTTAGAGCTGCCCAGCCTGAGGCAGTTCAGATATTGGGGACAGATTTTTTTCGACGAAATTGAAACCGAGCGTGGCCGTAAAGGGTTGAGGAAGTGGTTAAAGGACTGCCGTCCGCTTTCAGGTACCGTTCGCGATTGGCTGCGTGGACCGTGTCATCAGTTCGAAATCGACGCAACTATTGCCGATATTTATTTGGTCAACAGCTACTCTAGACGGATGCTCATTGGCCGGCCCGTAGTTTATATCGTTGTGGATAGTTTCTCCGGAATGATTGTTGGCCTCTATGTAGGATTGGAAGGTCCCAGTTGGAACGGGGCGAGGCAAGCGCTGTTCAACGCGTTTACCTCCAAAGTCGAGTTCTGCGCTCAGAACGGCGTTGAAATCAATTCAGATGATTGGAATTGTCACCACCTGCCCCACCAGATTTACGCCGACAGGGGAGAGATGTTGTCACTGGCAGCAGAGGGGCTATCGTCAGGCTTGGGAATTGAGATGGGCACTGCTCCGCCTTATCGGCCTGATTGGAAGCCTATGGTAGAAAGTCGGTTTGGCATTTTGAATGATTTGACGGGTATCAGATGGCTACCTGGCGGGGTAGCTGCGCGAGACAAAGAGCGAGGCGAGCGAGATTACCGGCTCGATGCCACGCTGAACCTCAAAGAGTTCACCCAGATACTCATCAATTGCGTGCTCCACTATAACCGGCACCATCGACAGCCTGACCGACTGACTCAGGCGATGATGAATGACGGCGTTGAACCTACGCCCAACGGGATATGGAATTGGGCCTGCGAAAACGACCTGATCGAATCCAACAAACGTCCCGACGAGCTGGTTTACCTCCATCTCTTGCCGCGCGAGCGCGCGACCGTTCAAAAGGGCGGGGTGATGTTTCGCGGCATGCACTACGTGTGTGATATGGCCATAGAGAAAGATTGGTTTGCCAAGGCTCGCAAAGGGGGCGTTTGGTCAATAGAGTGTTGGTTCGATCCGAACTCTGCGGCGCACATCTGGATCCAGGGAGAGGCCAAGCAGTTTATCCGCTGTGATCTTCGACGATCGGATGCCGGTTACGCGAATTACCGCTCGGACGAGATTTTTGATCTGCTCGAAGCCTATCGCCAAAAACCGCCTACTCGCCGGCGAGCCGAGCTGGAAAGCCGTGTCCAGCTTAGCGATCAGGTCCACCAGATCATCAGTCATGCGCTCGCAGAACGAAAATTGGAACCTGCTCCGCCCACCAAGGCAGAGGCCACTGGGAACATCCGCGAGAACCGCGCAGAAGAACGTCTCCGTGAGCGTGAAAATGCGGTTGTTCCTGAAGGCGTCAGGGCGGAGCCAGCTTCACTTCAATCTGAATTGACACCGAAAGCGCATGACTCATATGCCGGCGAGCGAACTGCGCAGGTTATCGATTTGCTCAAAAGAATTCGGCCAGGACAGGCAAAATGAAAGGTGCGCAGACGTTTGCCAATTACGTCAAACAGGACATAAGTGAGTATGCGGGCAATCCGCTTATCGAAGCTTTGCCTCCGATATTGTCGGAGGCGGCGGCTATTGAGCTGATCTCGAATTTTCCTCAGCCGGTGGATCCGAAAGAGCTGACCCTCGAAGGATCCACTCGAATTCACTGTATCGACCGGTTGAGAACCGTGGTGCAGCCGTTTTTGTTACACCTGGAACTGGAGGCCCTGTTTTCACTGCTCATCCGTCGAGGGTATGTTGGGCGTAACCCGATGTCGCCCGCTACCGTCCGGCATTTGCATTCTTTATCGGGGGCTCAGCGTTACCACGATGCGTTCAAGTCCACTGCAGAAACGTTCACCGTCGTCGGCCTGAGCGGCATTGGCAAGTCGACGGCACTCCACGCCATTTTGAGCCTTTATCCACAGACAATCCGTCATGAGCGTTATGAGGGAAAGCAGTTTGTTCATACCCAAATCACTTGGCTGAAGCTTGACTGCCCTCGGGATGGATCGCTGGCTGGATTTTGCCAGCAGTTTTTTTATGCAGTTGGTGACGCTCTAGGAGACAAGGACTATCACAAGCGCTACAGGCATCGAAACATCAATGATGCGCTGCAACAGATGGAGCAGGTGGCCAGCACGTTTTTCATCGGCGCCTTGTTAATCGACGAGCTGCAAAACCTCCACTTGGCGAAAACCGGTGGTAAGGAGAGCATGCTGAATTTCTTTCTGCACTTGGTTAACAACATTGGTATCCCGGTCGTTTTCAGTGGCACGAACTCTACGATTAGCCTGTTCTCAGAAGTCATGCGGACTGCCCGCCGAGTCTGTGGTGCCGGTACGCTGGAATTCAAACGATTCGAGAAAGATGATGAGGAGTGGCGGTTGTTAGTCGAAAATCTCTGGAGCTATCAGTGGTGCAAACAGACTGCTGAGCTGACCGACGAGATTTTCGACACGCTGTATGAGCACACTCAAGGCGTCACAGATTTCCTGGTCAAGCTGCTGGTATTGAGTCAGCGTTATGCGGTCCAGAGTGGCTCGGAGTGTTTGACTGCCGAGGTCCTGGTGAAGGTAAGCAACTCAAAAATGCAGATTCTAAAGCCAGCCCTTTCAGCTCTGCGTAGCCGAGATCCGAAGCGGATGCGACAGTTCGACGATTTGCTGCCGATTGAGGATCAGCTGAGCGAAATGATGGTCTTCGATGGTTTGGCACGAGAGGATCGCCTTGCCTTGCTTCGAAGTGTTGTATCCCGTGAGAAGCCGGTAGACCCATCTCCAACCATTCTTGCGAAAGGCCACCCATCGCCAATTGCTACTGCAGTGGAAAACTCAGAGGCTACAGCGCTAAGCGAACATGACGCTCCCCTCGATGCTCTGCGCGCTGCGGGCTGGCTCAACGAGGACCTGTTTGAGTTCTCACCGATGTACCACAAAGCGTGAGTCGGGAGGTGGCGAAGTGCACCTTAAACTCCATTTCTTCCCCGCCGCGTTTCCCGACGAGACGCTGCACAGCGTGATTTCTCGCTATGCCCGTCTTTGCGGTGTTCGTAATTGCCAAGAAGCATTTGCCGGACTGAAATCGGCGGCAGCATTTTCGCAAAATGTGGCATTCCCAAGTCATTTAGGGGAGTTTGTCGACGCGCTACCCAGCGGTACCGAGCTATCGATAGCCGAGGTCCTCATGCGTCACACGCTATTACCCTACTATGCGCCGTTTTTGAGTATGAGCCAGGTAGAACACGCTCGGACGCTGATGACTGCCGATGGGAAGGGCTTGATGTTGAAGCTGGGCGTCAACGCGAGCCGTATTGGATTCGCCTCCCGAGTGCGGTTATGCCCAGAATGTATCGCCCAAGATCAGGCCCAACGGGGAGTTGCTTACTGGCACAGGGTCCACATGCTTCCAGGCGTGCTGGTATGTCCGCATCACGGCACGTCACTTAGGATCCTTGATCCTCGCTGGTCCAGCCGTAGCTCTCGACAACTCAATCTGCCGAGTGATGAGAATGTGCAAGCACACACGGTACTTCTCGATACCCCGTTGCTGCGCATGCCGCCGCTTCACGAAATAGCGTTGCGATCACTTCAGGTCATCGAGTCTGAAGTCAGTGCTTTGTCGGCGGAGGCGGTGCGCTACACGCTTTTACAAAGGGCAACGCAGCTTAACCTTGCCTCTGATAACCATCGCTTGCACCTGCACATGCTGGCGCAGCACATGGCCGATTTTTTTGCTGCACTCCCGCGAGAATGGGAATTTTCTATACTCGGAGAAGTTCGTGCAGGTACACCCGCCTCATGGGTCATGAAGCTGCTTCGTACGCCAATAACCTCCCACCATCCGCTCAAATACATTTTATTGGCCGGTGCTCTGGGCATTGACATGGTGAGCTTGCTGCATGGTCAACGCCCAATGAAACAGGCGGTGGCGTGTGGTCCGAAAGCTCACATTCGACTTCACACGCGCCTTTCTCCGGTGATGCCTGGTGAAGGCCTGGACTGTTCGTCAGCCGCTGTGTGGAAACATGCTCTTGAGGGAGCTGATGCCAAAAAGATCGCTGCCGTTCTAGGCGTTTCATTGGCGTATGTCTATCGTCACATCCGAAATGTAGCCGGCGGGCAAGGTGCTTGGAGGGAGGCACGATTTCACATTGAGCTATGCGCAAGACGCGCGGCTTTCGAGGCTGATTATCGCTTTTACAAAGCACATGCATGCAGGGGGTATGCGTGGCTGTATCGCCACGATAGGCAGTGGCTTTCGGAGTCAACTGTAAACCCAAGCCCCCATCGTACGCCCCGTCTAAATAGCGCCGAAATGTTCGCTGCCCTCGATGCGAGACTGGCCGAAGAAGTCCGTCAGTGTGCTGAAGCGCTTTATGCTCTTGCGGGTAAGCCTGTCCGCATCTCGCGTACCAGAATTGGCCGGGAGCTTCATGTTCTGTCTCGCTTCGAAAAGCAGCTCTGCAAGCTTCCTCTCTGTGCAGCAATGCTCGACAAAGTATGTGAATCAATCGAAGGCTTTCACGATAGGCGTCTGCGATGGGCTAGACGCAAATTGCTCTCGGAGGGCAAGCCTGTATCACGTTCTTCGCTCTACCGGGTCGCGAGCATTCGGCCCACGCTGTAATCCAGCCCGCCATTCCCTCCATCTAAAAAACGTTCTGAATTAATTCACCGTGAACACATTGTTTTTCTGTTAATGAAAATTTGCACCTTCCAGAATAGGTCCGGAATACGCATGATCACGATCAGCAAGTAAAATGTACTAACCTGCGAGCAATCGCCATGGGCTGACCTACGCGGGTTATCGATACGTGTGTTGTATTCAAGGAGTACGGTCGCGGCAGGGTTTAAATGAATTCACTACGATTCAAAGTTGAGCGGCTGTGTCATTTCCAAATCCAGGCCGGATACAGAATTTTACGGGTTGCATATATACTGCCCTCGGATGCACGTTCTCTTCGAGCCCTACCTTTAATCGGTAAATGATGTCTGATCTATTATTTTTCCCCGTATCGATGCCGGATGAAATGCTGCACTCTCGTGTCACCCGCTATCACTATCTGTCAGGCAATAGAACCGCGACAGAAACCTACCGCGATTTGTTCGCATCGAAACCCTTTTGCATTGGTGGCATCGTACCCAAGCAGATCGAGAGGCTCGCCCACAGGCTGCCGGGGCAATCGGAGAGCAATCTCGCAGAGCTGATCAGTAGCAACACGACTTTTCCTGCTTACCGACCTTTTCTTGGGGTTAAGCAGGGTCCGGAGAACAACGTAGGACCGCTCGGTTATGACGGGGTGGTACGGGTGCCCCGCAGAGAAGAGTCCACCCATGGCAAGGCTAAGCTTTGTCCTACCTGCGTTCAGGAGGATTTGATTGATCGGGGTTCTGCCTACTGGCATCGATCTCACCAGATACCCGGTGTTGCCGTCTGTTGGCGTCATGGCGACGCATTGATCCATGCCTGCCCCGAGTGCTCTCGCCCGTTCTACCGAAAATTGAAGCTACTTCCCAATCTGACTGAGCCATGCGCGTGCGGCTGGAGCCCCTTAAACAGCGCAGCGACTCACAAGGGCTCAAATCTGGAACAGAAAGTCGCCCTGTTCGCACACGATATCTTGCAACGCAATATTCCTCCGATAGGCAGTACGGTATTAAGTTCGTGCTACGTCCGCCAATGCAAGAAACGCGGATTCATTTTCGGAAAAAATGCGGGTATCGCAAAACTATTCGACAGCATCCAAAGCGCTTACGGCGATGAGCTTTTGTCGCAGATTGATCCAGCCTATAACACCGGGAAGCATGAGCAATGGATCCGGCTCAAATCAGACAAAGGTCAGCTAAATATGCCGCTCGCGCGGCATTTGATCATTGCTCTTCATTTGTTTTCCAGTGCAGATGACTTTGAAGAGGCTCTGAAGAATGAGTCTATCCTGCTGAGTGCCTCTATTTCTCCGCGAGTTCCCAAAGGCGAAGAATCGCATCCTAACCAAAAAACTAGATATCGCCAAAAAATTGAGTTGCTTTTAGCGCTACGTGCCGACGCCGATGTCGAGTACCTCTGGAAGAAAGCGTACAAACCTACGCAATGGATTCTAGAAAATGATAACGCATGGTTAATGGCAAAACTCCGTGCACCTAAAAAAGTTGCAGTTACGGCCGAGAAGTCTGTCGACTCTAGAGACGGCGCGTATGCAGCCCTTATCGAAGCGGGCGTAGATGAGCTATACAAAGTTACGAAAGATCCGAAGAGAGTGAACATTCGGAATTTGCAATCGCTGCTCCCAAGTTCGTTACCTCATGAACTGGATCTGCGCAAGCAGAAGTTTCCCCTTACTTATCAACAGATCAAGATTCATCAAGAGTCAGTATGGCATTTCCGTCTAAGAACTTTGGTGTGGACTGTCTCTGAACTCATCAGGATGAAGCTCCCGGTGAATTACTCGACGGTAAGATTGACCTCAGCGGTAGCAAGCAAGGTTTTCCTGGTTTTTTCCAGTTTCTTCGAGTGGGATCTGGAAAGCTTGGCAAGAACCGGAGTCGACGCGGAGGCCTTGCTCAGATCTACCGGCGTATCGAGGAATTGGGAGGGACCACCGGTTCCAATAAGCTTTTGAGGGCATCTGTATTCCGTCAGCGTCTGCCAACCTCAGGTGATAATAAAAATCCCATCTGGCTCCTAAGCGTAGACGCGGAGCAGGGTCCACCTTTCACATTAGTAACATTCGCGGCAGCTTTCTGAAAGCTTTCACTTGTTACTCTTTAACTCAGAAATAATTGAGCTCTGGAGATAATTATGAAAGCAATGACAGCAATGAAAGGATTTTTTGCCGCTACTATTTTGACCTTATCTGCTTTGGCCATGGCTGAGGGAGGCGGTGACCGCGTTTATGGTCGAATGATGCAAGAGAACCAACAGGCAATGGAACAATACGCCTCAAGAAATGGTAAGACACCTCCTGAAATTGTTCATTATGAATATGGTATGAACCTCGATATCCAGAAGGTCGTCAGTGTCACACAAGCCAATAAAACCTGTGGTATTGCTCCTTCGCGCATGACCTACGAAGACTCTACCGGCAAGCTTAACACCGTGGAATATAAGGTTATGGCCGACAACTGCCCACATGGAAGCTAGACCATGCAAATTATTTAAGCGCAACATAATTTTCCGTTTGTCCGAACAAGCTTACTGCCCGCTGACGTAGAAGTAATTTTCAGGACAGGCTGAAGTTATCCATTTTATGAAATCATCTCTGTCAGTTGAAAGGTTTCTAACGCGCAGTGAAGTATTGCTCAACCACCAGATACATCCCGCCTCCTTGTTTCTCCTTTGGTTTGGGAGGCGGTTTAGGCGCCCTAGTGGCGCCTTTTTTACGTTCAAAATGAGCTATGTCCTCTGCACTGCCATGACCCTGACCATGCAGGAACAAGATTAGAAGATCAGTTTCCGGGGTATTCAGCAATGACGTGGTCTGTGCCTGCTTTGGACAAGCCGATTACCTTATAAGCGTCATGTTTCCCGTCCACTTCCATTCCTGGGGAGCCGGCCGGCATGCCAGGAACGGCGATCCCGAGAAGGTCGTCACGTTTGCTCATCGCAATGATTTGCTCGGCGGGCACGTGACCTTCAACAAACTTTCCATTGATCATTGCTGTGTGGCAGGACGAGAGTCGTGGAGCAACACCGAGATCCTGCTTGACCGCGCTCATGTTGGTTTCTACATGATCAACGACGGTGAAGCCGTTAGCTTCAAGGTGCTGGATCCACTTCTTGCAGCATCCACAGTTAGCGTCACGATGGACGTCGATCGTCAGCGACTCTGCTGCATGACCAGCTGAACTGATAAACAGAGCCGCAAATGCAGCGAGGCGAAGTGCCCGACCGGGACGAAGAAAGTTATTTCGCATGGGTATGTTCCTTCCCATCAGCGTGGGTATGAGTTTTTGGCTGAGTGGCCGGAGTTTCAGGGGCGTCATGTGAAGCCTCCACAACCTGAGGATGGGCGTGTTCGGTACTTTCATCCTGAGAAGGCGCTGCGGCCGCCTCATGGGCATGAGCGCTGTTTCTCTCGCCATGATGGTCGCCTGCTTCGGCTATCTCTTCGGCTGCACTCGCGTCATGATGCCCCGCGACAACGCCTTTTTGGCCCTCATGCTGGCCTTCATGGTTATGCATTTTGCTCTCACCGCCACCGTGTTGATGACCACCGCTGCTGGTTGCTAGAGCTTTGTATTGCTCTGCATCCAATGAAGGCAGTTGCTGGAGAAAAGCGACCATTCCCCATATGTAGGGATCGGCCATGCTTTTACCCCAAGCGGGCATGCCTGTGGATTTGATTCCATGCTTGATGATCCAGAAAGCTGCGGCAGGGTTTCCATCAACGCCCAGTTTTGAAAGATTCGGAGGTGCAGGGTAAAGGCTATTACTTAACTCGGTTCCTGCAATACCCGGAGCCAGATGGCAACCGATGCACATAGAGTTGTAGTTGCCAGCACCTGCGCGGATGAGAGCTTCTTCGCTCAGGTCGGGGACTTTAATGTCGCGTGAGCGCACTTCGATCGAGCGATCCCGAGCGGTGGAAAGTAGCGCGTAAACGGGATCGGAATGTGGTTCATCCGCCCCAACATTGATCACACCAAAATAAACCACGCCGGCACCTGTTATTGCGGCAACCACCCCGGCAGCAGTCAATGTTTTCAATGTTCTTTTCATGTCAGGCCCTCAAAACCACATCCGAATACCGGCGACAAACCGGGCCTCGTTGGCATCCTCTCCTTCATCGCTGGCCAGATCTGCCGTATTGCCGTAGGAGCGGCTCCAGCTAACACCAATGTAAGGGGCAAATTGGCGAACAATCTCATAACGCAATCGGAGCCCTACTTCGGTGTTTGCCAATCCAGACCCAATGCCGCGCTGGGGATCATTTTTTCCGTAAAAATTGGCTTCGGCCGTCGGCTGCAAGATCAGGCGATTGGTCAGCAGAATGTCGTAGTCGCCTTCCAATCGAGCAGCGGTTTGACCGTTCTCACCGATGTAGGCGGTCGCTTCGGCTTCAAAGTTATAGAGGGCCATGCCCTGAATACCGAGCGCTCCCCAAGTTTGTGGTGACCCGGGTTTGAAGTCTTGTCGTACGCCGGTGACGACATCCCACCATGGACCGATGGAGTGCCCCCAAAGTGCTGAGAGTTCAGCGTTTTCCGTTACGCCATTGGTACGTTCGCCTTCCGAGCGCAACCACAGTCGGTCAACGTCACCGCCGATCCATCCTTTTGCATCCCAGGCCAATGCACTACCGTTGTCAGCATCCTGGTACTCAAATTTATCCAGCAGCATGAAGGAATTTAGTTTTTTGTCGTGGACACCATGACCAGCGACATCTGGAAAGGCGGCTGCACGGTCAGCGTCGGTAAGTACGGGGACTGGGGTTCGACTGGTGGTAGTCGCCCCTCCATCCATACTTTCCATTCCGTCCATTTGCCCGTCATCCATACTCATCTTGCTGTGATCCATAGCCCCCATCTTGCTATGGTCCATAGCTCCGATTGAGCCGTGGTCCATCTTGGAGTGATCCATCTCTTCAGCGGCGTGAACCACGACAAAGAAAGCAGGACTGGTAGAGACTGCCAGTGCTATCAACGTTGGGCGTAAAAACTTACTGGTCATGATCTCAATCTGCCTTTTTGGTTTTTTGGTCATGATCCATCGACTCATGGCTCATCTTGCTGTGATCCATTGACCCGTGATCGGGCTTTGACTCGTTTGTCGCAGTTGGAGGCTTGCTCGTTGCTTCCGCAGGAGTAGCAGGTGAATGAACACTACTATCTTCGACTGCCAGCGCCACGGACGAGAGTCCACCCATCAAGCCGACGGCAAAGAGGCAACCGACCAGCGATTTACGATTTAGGTATGTGCTCACAGATCGTCTCCTTTACTCATCAACCCGTACTTCACGGAACATGCCCATTTCCATATGGAAAAGCAGGTGGCAGTGATAGGCCCAGCGACCTAAGGCATCGGCGGTGACTCGATAGCTGCGCTTGGTACCTGGTGGCATGTCGATTGTGTGCTTGCGCACCATGAACTTGCCGTTCTCATCTTCAAGGTCGCTCCACATGCCGTGAAGGTGGATGGGGTGGGTCATCATGGTGTCGTTCACCAGGGTGATACGCAGACGCTCCCCATACTTCAGACGAAGCGGCTCGGCGTCAGAGAATTTGATGCCGTTGAAGGACCACGAAAACTTCTCCATGTGACCGGTCAGATGAAGCTCAATGGTGCGATTGGGCTCGCGACCGTCAGGGTCTTGGAAGGTGCTTTTCAGGTCTGAGTAGGTGAGCACTCGACGACCATTGTTTCGTAACCCGATGCCTGGATCGTTTAGCTTGGGCGTTGGGTTCATGGCTTGCATGTCAACCAACGGGTTGTTGGTTTCGGACGCTGGGTGAGTTTGCATTTCGCCACCCATACCGCCCATCCCTGCCATCTTGCTGTGGTCCATGCCAGCCATGTTGGACATGTCGCCTTTGTCCATTCCCGCCATCTTGCTGTGGTCCATGCCGGCCATGTTGGACATGTCGCCTTTGTCCATTCCCGCCATCTTGCTGTGGTCCATACCGGCCATGTTAGTCATGTCACCGCTGTCCATGCCGGTCATCCCGGTCATGTCACTTTGGTCCATTCCCGCCATTTTGCTGTGGTCCATGCCCGCCATGCCTGACATGTCACCTTGTTTCATATCGCCGCCGCCCATACCAGCCATGCTGCCATGGTCCATGCCCGCCATACCGCCCATACCCATGTCATCCATGGTCAAAAGCGGCCGAGGATCGATCGCAGGTACCTGTGCCTTTAATCCTTCGCGAACTGCCAAGGTTCCACGTGCATAACCGGTTCTATCCATGGACTGGGCGAAGATTGTGTAAGCTTCTTCGCTGGCAGGTTCTACGATCACGTCATACGTTTCTGCCACGGCGATGCGGAATTCATCGACGCTGACTGGTTCGACATGTTGGCCGTCAGCCGCCACAACGGTCATTTTCAAACCAGGGATGCGGACGTCGAAATAGCTCATAGCTGAGCCGTTGATAAAGCGCAGGCGCAGCTTCTCGCCCGGCTTGAAAATACCGGTCCAGTTACCGTTAGGCGCCTGGCCATTCATGAGATAGGTGTAAGTATCCCCACTGACGTCTGCGAGATCAGTGGGGTTCATTTTCATTTCAGCCCACATCTTCCGGTCGGCCACGGCAGCAGACCAACCTTGCTTGCTGACGTCGTCGATAAAGTCGCCCACGGTACGTTTGTGGTGATTGTAGTAGTCCGATTGCTTCTTGAGCTTGGCCATGACGCGACTAGGATCTTCATCGGTCCAGTCAGTCAACATCACCACATAATCGCGGTTGTATTGAAAAGGTTCAGGCTCTTTCGAGTCGATGACGATTGGACCGTAAACGCCTGCCTGCTCCTGCAAACCAGAGTGGCTGTGGTACCAGTACGTACCGTTCTGATGCACCTTGAATTTGTACTCGTACATGCCATCGGGCGCGATGCCATGGAAACTCAAACCCGGTACACCGTCCATATTGGCGGGCAGAATGATCCCGTGCCAATGAATGGAGGTGTCTTGGTCTAGGCGATTTTTCACACGCAGTGTGACCGTCTCGCCTTCGCGCCAGCGCAGCAAAGGTCCGGGCAACGAACCATTGATGGTCATGGCTGTGCGCGGCGAGCCAGTTATGTTTACAGGGGTTTCACCAATAAACAGATCAAATTCGTTACCGGTGAGAACGCTCGGCAGACCAGGACTGGTCACTGCCCATACAGGAGTGCGCCACAGACCCAGGCCGCCGAGAATGCCACCAGCGGCCAGGCCTTTAACGAATGTCCGCCTAGAGGTTTTGGAATGCATGCCGTTTATGTCCGATCAGTCAAAAGGGAAGCCGTGCGAAACAACCAATGAGTTGCTCAAACAGGTGAAGGCACTCTCTCGGGGGGTGTAATGAGCCCGAATGAGCTCGCTCGCCGTCACTAAAAACGAGTTCTTACGGCAAGCGAGCTCAGAAATTGCCACATTTGAACCACCACAGTGATTACATTTCTGTCAGCTTGGGAGCGCAGCAAGCTATTCAGCAATTCTTGTGGTCCGTCGATTTGGCTTGGCTTTCTGCGATGGGAGGTTGGGTGCTTTGCTTTTGGGCTACTTGATACGATTCCATTGAATTATTCCTAGCCGCTTCCATACGTGCGAACGCCCGGTCACCACCGCCTTCAGCCATTGCCAAAGAAGAGACGGTCAGGGCTGCGATGACGAACAAAGTTTTGATGGGGTTCATTTGAATTTCCTCGGATGAGTATTGGTAACCCCCGAATCCACATCAAGTGATGATTCTTAGGGGTGAGCTTAAGGCTCAATAGGACTATAAGACTCATCCCCTGTCAGGAACCTTAGGTGAATATTACAGTTGTGTCAGGTTGCGATATTTCTCTTGAGGAACACGCTATTTAATCCGTAAGGTCTCGATCTTCCAGCGTCACACCGCTATTTACTGAGTATCAGTTTGAGGTGCGTGACTTTGTAAGTTTCCGTTAACTTTCAAGGGGAAGATGTTTTTTTAGTTTCTTTACTGGAACTGCATATCTGAACCTGGATGCACCGCGTCAACACTTAAGTGTTCGATGTTCATGGGAAATAGTAGCGCTACTGAGGGTGATTTAGCGTGAGTATTAATTTTGAGAAAGCGCTTGGCTTCGCAGAAAGAGCGTTAATTTATCGTAGTCAAAGAGCTGAGATCCTGAGTAACAATATCGCAAACGCTGATACGCCGAACTTCAAGGCCCGAGACTTAGATTTTTCTACTGTGCTTGCAAGCCAGACAACAGAAACTCCTGCTACTCCGTTTTATTTGAAAACAACAAATGTAAAACACGTTACCGAAAAAGAATCAGCAGGTGATATTTACGGAGGTGCGTTGCTTTACAGCACACCAGCTCAACCTGCCATTGATCAAAATACTGTCGATCAGCAGGTCGAGGTCGCAAAATACACAGAAAATGGAATACGTTTCGACGCCGCTTTTACTCGGTTGAATGGAGCATTCAAAGGTTTGCTCAAAGCTCTGCGAGGTGATTAGTAGCGCAAGGGCTTGCGAGCGGTAATTGTGGCCGACGCGGCTGCTTCGGTACTCCCTGAGGGTTCACCAAGGGGAGCCCCCTGCATACGGGGCTCTGACTAGGGGCAGGTGTCAGCATTCAAGCGCTGATCTGAGAAGGAAAACCTAACGCCTCGACAGCTTTACGAATCTGCTCTGGGCTTTCGCTGCTTTCAACACTCACCTTACCGGCTGACCGATCCACGGAAACCGTAGCTTCGTTGTCCAGTGACTGAATCGCTTTGGTAATTTTGCTGACGCAACTGCCGCAACCAATGCCTGATACATCTAAGACGAACATGGTTATTCCTCTCGTGCTGAGCGGTCTCTTTTCACCGCACCGACAGCATCAACGTTGACACGATGGCAAGGTCAATAGTTATCTGTTTCGGGTTGTGAGCGTCATTCATGGGTAATTGCACAGTCTGGACCACCCTTTTGCATTTGACCTAACCAGCCATTTGCATCGGATTCGACCAGTACGCTTCTTGGCCATGACCGGCAGAGAACGGCCAAAACCGGACGCTCATCACGAACGTCTGAAGCTTGAAAGCCTGACTGACAGGCCAACACGCACAGCACCTATTAACCCTGCCTTCGCAACCCCTTCTCCAGTTGGTCTCGCCAAAACCCTAGCTCTATAGGGCGGCTTTCCAAACGCCAAGATTAGGAGTAATGTAATACTGACTACATATTAAATAGCTATCTCTACATGAAAAATTGGCTGACTCTGATTCTTGGCTTACCCACCGCTAATGCCACCGAACGCATGCGGGCTTGGCGCGCTTTGAAAGCTTCAGGTGCGGCAGTTTTGCGCGATGGTGCTTACCTGCTGCCTGATACCGGTGTCTGTCGTGAAGCGTTAGCGTCTGTCGAACGCGACATCCTGGCCATCAACGGCACCGCTTACGTCTTGCCCGTCGTCGATTCTCACGGTGAGCGCTTTGTCGAGCTGTTCGACCGTAGCGAGGACTACACCAAGCTACGCACTGAGATCGAAGCATGCCGTGCACAGCTCAATGCTGAGAACGCACTGGCCACCACCAAGCAGATTCGCAAGCTGCGCAAAGCCTACGAACAACTGGTCAACATCGATTACTTTCCAGGTAAGCCGAAGCAGCAAATTAATTTGGCTTTGCAGGAGCTAGAGACAGCGGTTAGCAGGGCCCTGTCTCCGGATGAGCCACACAGCAGCAACCAAACAATAACGACACTCTATGTTGATGATTATCAGGGACGCGTCTGGGCAACACGCAAGCGTCCCTGGGTCGACCGACTGGCGTGTGCCTGGCTCATTCGTCGCTTCATTGACGCGCAAGCTCAGATCCTCTGGCTGAACACGCCACAGGACTGTCCAGTCGGTGCCCTGGGTTTTGATTTCGATGACGCAACCTTCAGCCATGTTGGTAACCGCGTCACCTTCGAAACCCTACAAGCCAGTTTTGAGCTTCAAGAGCCCGGCCTAAACCGTATCGCCGCATTGGTGCACTACCTCGATATCGGAGGTATCCAGCCGGTGGAGGCTGCCGGTATCGAACGGGTGCTGGCAGGGCTACGTGAAACCATTACCCATGACGACCATCTGCTGGCAGCTGCAAGTGCCATCTTCGATGGCCTGCTCGCCGGGTTCGTGAAAGAGGAGCAACCCAATGAGTAAGGTTTTGGCACCAGAGGTTGAAGAGGATATGTCGAGGCCTGAACCGATTAGTCTGCGTGAGGCGTTCTGGTTCTGGCTGAAGCTCGGCTTCATCAGTTTCGGCGGGCCAGCCGGACAGATCTCGATCATGCACCAGGAGCTGGTGGAACGGCGACGCTGGATTTCCGAGCGCAGATTCCTGCATGCCCTCAATTACTGCATGTTGTTGCCTGGGCCTGAAGCTCAGCAGTTAGCAACCTACATTGGCTGGCTAATGCATCGAACCTGGGGCGGAGTTATTGCGGGTGCTTTGTTTGTACTGCCCTCACTTTTCATCCTGATCGCTCTTTCGTGGATGTATATCGCCTTTGGCGATGTCCCCGCGGTGGCCGGACTTTTCTATGGGATCAAACCCGCCGTAACGGCCATCGTGGTGCAGGCGGCACATAGAATCGGCTCTCGGGCATTGAAGAACAATTGGCTGTGGGCAATAGCGGCGGCTTCATTTACCGCGATCTTTGCATTCAATGTTCCGTTCCCGCTGATCGTCTTGGGGGCCGCGTTAATCGGCTATGTCGGAGGTCGCCTGGCTCCCGAGAAGTTCAGAGCTGGGGGGCATAGCGCCGCCAAAAAGTCCTTCGGCCCAGCCTTGATCGATGACGACACTCCGTCCCCGGAACATGCCCGGTTCAGCTGGTTGAAATTGGCATCGCTCGCACTGATCGGCGCCGTGCTATGGGCTTTGCCGATGGGGATTTTGACCGCCCTCTTTGGTTGGGAAGGAACCTTGACCCAGATGAGCTGGTTCTTTACCAAGGCGGCATTACTGACCTTTGGCGGAGCCTACGCAGTGCTCCCATACGTCTACCAAGGCGCGGTCGGTCACTATGGCTGGCTAACCCCGACGCAGATGATCGACGGGCTGGCTCTGGGGGAAACCACGCCAGGGCCGCTGATCATGGTGGTGGCTTTCGTCGGCTTTGTCGGGGCCTATGTCTTGCAAGTATTCGGTGCCGATCAAGTATTTCTGGCGGGAGCTGTGGCCGCCGCCCTAGTGACCTGGTTCACCTTTCTACCATCGTTCCTGTTCATCCTCGCGGGTGGCCCGCTGGTGGAGTCGACCCACAACGAACTCAAGTTCACGGCACCCCTTACCGCCATTACGGCGGCGGTGGTGGGAGTTATCCTCAATCTGGCGTGTTTCTTCGGCTATCACGTACTTTGGCCGAAAGGCTTCAGCGGTAACCTGGACTGGCCCTCCGCGTTGATCGCGATTGCTGCGGCGATTGCCTTGTTCCGCTTCAAGCGAGGCGTCATTCAGGTACTGATGGCCTGCGCGCTCGTCGGGTTGGCTGTGCATTTGCTGCGCTAGAAAGCATGAATTGATTAGCAATCTTTGGCGGGCATTGGGCTCGCCTGACCACCCAGCCTATTGAGCTAGGCAGGAGGTGTTCCATGAGGTGGATTACCCGTGAACGACCCAAGATCGATCGGGTTGCTTGTCCTTGGCTGATCACTCGCTTTATCGATCCACAGGCCGAGTTCTTGTACGTACCCAGCGGTGATGTGCTGCGGATTGCAGCTGAGAAAGATGCGACACCCTACGACATTCCGGGCGTAGAGCTTACCCATGAGGGTGAGTTGTGCAGCTTCGACGCGTTTGTGAAGAAGTACCAGCTCAATGAGCCCGCCTTGCAGCAGCTCGCGAAGATCGTGCGGGGAGCAGATACCTCTCGTCTGGATCTGACGCCACAATCGGCTGGGCTGTACGCCATCTCACTGGGGCTGTCGCAGCGATATTCCGATGATCATGAAATGCTTTCGCATGGACTGATCCTGTACGACGCGCTTTATGCCTGGTGCAAGGAATGCCAAGGTGAATCGCACAACTGGCCTCCTCAAATGTAAAGAGACCAGCTCGCACTGAAGCCCAGCCTAGCGCTGGGCTTTTGCCGTTTAGTGGCAGTGGTAGTCGTTCGTTTTATGGTTGCGATGGCAACCTTTTGAATCAGTACCACCACTATGCGCGAAGGCAGCAGCGGACGAAATCGAAAGTAAAGCGGCGATCAAAAGGGCAGACAGTTTCATCAGGGCTTGCTCCATGCTCATGTTTTTATACTCGTGAGACCTCTCACGCCTTGCAGAGTATGGCCAATTGCCTTCATCGAGCAAGCAACTTCCTCGCTGTTTCCCTGACATTCGATGAAAGGCTGAGTGCCTATTTCTTGAGCTGTCCCCGCCTCTAGTTTAGGATGTTGTGATATCCCCCTAGGGAGGATATAAGAACATCTATAAACGAGAAACTCGTTGCTCTCTTTCTTCGAGAAATGCTCGACAATCTAGTGGTCACACGCCTCTCCATGTGAGATTTCTCATGCTGAAAATCCTAGCCAACCGCACCTACCGTCATCTCTTTCTCGCCCAAGTAATCGCGCTCGTAGGGACTGGACTCGCCACCGTCGCGCTGGGGCTACTGGCATTCGATCTTGCGGGCGCCCAAGCGGGCGCCGTCCTCGGTACAGCCTTGGCGATTAAAATGACGGCCTACATCGGCGTGGCGCCGATTGCCGCCGCTTTTGCAGAACGCCTACCCCGTCGAGCGATGCTGGTCTCGCTGGATTTGATACGTGCCGTGGTTGCACTGGCGTTGCCGTTCGTGACCGAAGTCTGGCAAATCTATGTGCTGATTTTCGTCCTTCAGTCCGCCTCGGCAGCGTTCACTCCGACGTTCCAGGCGACCATTCCAGACATACTGCCGGATGAGGACGATTACACCCGCGCCTTGTCGCTATCACGTCTCGCCTACGATCTTGAAAGTGTCGCCAGCCCAATGCTCGCCGCCGCGTTGCTGACCGTGATCAGCTTCCATAACCTGTTCGCCGGCACCGTCATCGGGTTCCTTGCCTCAGCGGCCTTGGTCGCCACAGTACTCCTGCCAAAGGCGAAACCGACGCCACGACGCAGCATCTACGAACGAACCACTCGTGGCCTGCGCATATTCCTGGCCACTCCTCGCTTGCGGGGGCTGCTGGCTCTCAATCTGACGGTAGCGGCTGCTAGTGCAATGGTCATCGTCAACACCGTAGTGCTGGTGCAGTCGCGCTTCGCTCTGCCTCAGAGTTCTACGGCATTAGCGCTGGCTGCGTTTGGTGGCGGCTCGATGGTCGCTGCCCTGGTCTTGCCTCGATTGTTGAAAAACATCAAAGACCGAACGGCCATGCTGTTTGGCGGAGGCATATTGGTCGCAGGCTTAGCGGTTGGCATCAACCTGACCACCTACAACTTTCTGCTGCCGCTGTGGATGGTGCTTGGGGTGGGCTACTCCTTGGCCCAGACTCCGAGCGGTCGACTGTTGCGTCGCTCTGCACATGCCGAAGATCGCCCGGCGTTGTTTGCCGCCCAATTTGCGCTATCCCATGCCTGCTGGTTGATTACCTACCCATTGGCGGGATGGCTGGGTGCCAACATCAGCCTCACGGCCTCGTTTGTTGGGCTCGTTGTCGTGGCAGGTAGCGCATTGGCGGTCAGCATCGTGATCTGGCGTCCGGCCCATGATCAAGAGAGTATCAGGCACAGCCATGAGAATCTGTCGGATGACCATACTCACCTGGACGGACACAGCGGCACCGATCATGAACATCCATATGTCATTGATGATCAACATCGTCGCTGGCCGAATAGGTAACCGCGTCAACACCTGCTTTAAGGCTGCTCCAGGCAAACTGCATGATTGGCCGCCAAAATCTGAAGAGACCAGCTCGCCCTGAAAGTCAGCCTGGAGCAGGCCGGTTCCTCGAAGCACTGCCGTGGGAGTACTGCGTGCTGCAAAGCAACGGCAGATATGCACTCCATCGCTCAATCCAGAATTCACGGATCGACTTGAACATGCCGGCTGATCGGTATGTTATTATGTAACTATAAAAATCAATGAGTGATGCCGCCTTGCCTCGCCTCTCTTCCCTTTTGCCCGCCGTGACCCTGACTTGGTTGGTGGCCGCCTCGGCCTTCGCCGAACCCCGTGTTCTAACCAGCATCAAACCGCTGCAACTCATTGCTGCGGCCGTGCAGGACGGTGTCGGGACACCTGATGTGTTACTACCAGCCGGTGCTTCACCTCACCATTACACGTTACGTCCTTCGGACTTGCGTCAGGTAAAAGAAGCAGACCTGGTTTACTGGATCGGGCCAGACTTGGAGGGCTTTCTGCCTACCGTACTTGAGGGCCGAAAGGGCAAGAGCGTGGCTGTGCAGGACATGCAGGGGCTGCACCTAAGGCATTTTGGCGAGGAGCATCGACATGACGACGAGCCTGTCGGAGATCAATCTGAGGGGCATGATGCAAAAGAGCAGGCAACAGAATTGCAGGTCGATAATCATGACCAACTTCATCGACCCGGTGCACTGGATGCCCACCTCTGGCTGAGACCTGAGAATGCACGGTTGATCGCCAAACACATGGCTTCGGATCTGGCTCTTGTCGATCCAGGCAATGCCGCTCGCTACCAAGCAAATCTGGATGCCTTCGAGCAACGCTTAAAAACCCTCGATATCAAACTAAAAGCGCGCCTCAAGCCGCTGGAAGGCAAACCGTTCTTCGTCTTCCACCAGGCTTTCGACTACTTTGAGGAGGCCTACGGATTGCAGCACACTGGAGTTTTCGCAATCAACGCCGAGGTCCCGCCTGGTGCACGCCACGTCGCAGAGATGCGAGAGCGCCTCAAGGCTGCTGGACCTACCTGTATATTTAGCGAACCACCCATGCGTCCACGTCTGGCGCAAACCTTGAGCGATGGCCTGCCAGTGCATTTTGCCGAACTAGATGCGCTGGGCTTTGGTCTAAAACCCTTGTCCAACAACTACGAGCAATTGCTGATGAATCTCAGCGATGGTCTTGCTGGGTGTCTTGATCAACTTTGAAATGGAATTATGCATACGATTGAGCCGAACTGGATGATGATCGGCACAATATTTCGGGCCATAGGTCATCGCCTTTTCAGTGAAGATACGCATCTATGGCTTTGATGGGATTGCCAGACATGTCCTGCGTCAGCTTCTGCGCGGCCTCAATCTCTTGTGGCGTCATTGAAGCGGTAATCCTATCGCGCTCTTCTAACGCAATGCTGTCAGGAGCGCTCGCGGCCGCCAGGCTAAAGAGCGCATAAGCTACCACGTGATTCTGCGGCACCCCATAACCATTGGCGTATAGCACTCCGAGGTTGGATCGAGCGAGGGCTGCCCCCTGCTCGGCAGCGAGGCGATACCACTTGATGGCCTCCTTGAAGTCCTGCGGCACGCCTTTGCCCTGGACGTACATCATTCCGAGGTTGGATTGTGCGGCAGCGTTGCCCTGTTCAGCTAAAGGTCGCCATTCACGTAAAGCGGCGGTGAAATCTCCTCGCTGAAAAGCCGAGAAACCTTCATCGAAACCTGCATAGACCGTGTTCAGAACACCAAGCAGCACAAGGTAAACTGGTACATGGCGGGCGTGCATGGCGAATCCTGATTTTGTCTTGGAGCACTATCGATAATCCTAGCAAAGAATCCACCCGTCACCTTTAAGCCATGATCCGTATACCTACTTAAGGGATGTGCTGGCGTGGCCTCCTCTACCGCGAGCGAGTGAAATTGAAGAATTGCCGCCGCATAAGTGCGAACCACAAGGGCGGCCCAAGGTTGCCGTGCGCTCAGGTACTACTAAATTGAGGTTTTTGGCCAGACCAGTAAATTCGGTTCATGGGCGAGTGCCTTTCCCTTAGCGGCCGAGTCAAAGTTCAACTATGACGCCATACTTTTACCGAGGAAATCAGGAGAATGGCGGCGAGCAACGGGAGGAGATATGTTGTCGGGATCAGACCTAGTAATTGCCCGCCGATGAATGTTCCTATGATGGAACCCGCTGCCATGACCAGTATGAATGGCCGTTGAGCGCGGATTATCGAAAAGCTCTGGTCGCGGCTGTATCGCGTGAAACCCACAATCATTGTGGGCAGGCTCACAGCAAGTGAAAGACTGCCAGCGAGCTTGATGTCAGCACCGAATAGTAGAACGATTGTGGGTATTAACAACTCACCGCCAGCAACCCCCATCAATGCAGCAACTACTCCGATACCGAAGCCAACCACGATCCCGACTATAGCCAGTGTCTCGCCTTGAAGCAGGGCGACCCCAGTTGCGCTTGCCTCATGGCCGAACAGCAAAGCAACAGCGATGCCTACGAGCAGCACTGCCAAAACGCGGTACAAGGTTTTACTCTTGAGCTTGGTTGCCCATCCCGCTCCAAACCAAGCACCCGCAAGGCTTCCAGCCAGAAGCGTGACGATGATGTCCCACCGTTCAAAGACCGCAGAGTAGGGAACGCTGAATGCGCGAAATGGAAGAGCTGTGGCTACCACCACGAGGCTCATGGCCTTGTTGAGAATGACAGCCTCCAACGCACCGAAACCAAACAATCCGATGAGTAGTGGCAGCCTGAACTCTGCGCCACCCAAGCCAATCAGCCCACCTAGGGCACCGATAATAGTGCCGCTACCAAATACTATTGGTTTGTTTTTTTCTCTACTTGAGGTCATTGCTCATTTTTCTTTTCAGCGCCCTGAAACTACAAAGCTAGACTAGGATCTTTCCTGGTCCTTCTGCCAAGCTAGATAAGTGTTCACTGGAGGGCGTCGGCTGAAGTGTTGCCGTAGCCCATCAAACAAAGAGTTCGCCAACGCTTGCTGATGGCGTGCGCTGACTAACCGCTGGCAGTCCTGTGCGTTAGGGATGGTCTGAAGTAGCCATGTATTTCCCCGGCATACCACCTAGCGCAACTTTTAAACTCGCCAAATGATCAAAAAACAATCAATTCGACGAGTATTTCTTACGTTTTCGCCACCCGGACCCCACTCCGGTGGCCATTTCCCGCATTACAGGCGCACCTCTCCTGCATTCGTCAGTAAATGTCGGCGCGCCATCCACAGGTTCGACAGAGCGAACAGTGTCACCAGTTGCGCCGTGTTTTTGGCCAAGCCGCGAAAGCGCACCTTGGTGTAACCGAACTGGCGCTTGATTACCCGGAACGGATGCTCGACCTTGGCGCGCACCTGAGCCTTGGCCTTTTCAATCTTGCGCTTGGCTTTGTACAGCACGCTGCGCTTATCGAGTTTTTTGTAGGTGCTGCGGCGTGCCGCCACCTGCCAGATAACTTCACGTCCTTCATGCTCGGGCCGCTTTTCGACACCGGTGTAGCCTGCATCGGCGCAGACCACGTTTTCGTCGCCATGCAGCAATTTGTCCACCTGGGTGACATCCGCCACATTGGCCGCCGTGCCCACTACGCTGTGCACCAGACCCGATTCGTCATCGGCGCCGATGTGGGCCTTCATGCCAAAATAATACTGGTTTCCCTTCTTGGTCTGGTGCATTTCCGGGTCGCGCTTGCCGTCCTTGTTCTTGGTCGAACTGGGCGCATTGATCAGCGTTGCATCGACGATGGTGCCCTGGCGCAGCGACAGGCCGCGGTCGCCCAGATAGCCATTGATGACAGCGAGGATGCCGGCCGCCAGCTCGTGTTTCTCCAGCAAGCGGCGGAAGTTGAGAATGGTGGTTTCGTCGGGGATGCGCTCCAGGTTCAGCCCGGCAAACTGGCGCAGGATCGTGGTTTCGTACAGCGCTTCCTCCATCGCTGGATCGCTGTAGCCGAACCAGTTCTGCAGCAGATGCACACGCAGCATCGCCATCAACGGGTAGGCCGGACGGCCACCTTCACCTTTCGGATAATGTGGCTCGATCAAAGCAATCAAGCCCTTCCACGGCACCACCCGATCCATCTCGATCAGGAACAACTCCTTGCGGGTTTGCTTGCGCTTGCCAGCGTACTCGGCGTCGGCGAAGGTCATCTGCTTCATCGGGAAACTCGGTGGGTGGGGTCGCGGTATTTTGCCAAATCAGAAAGTCTTTTTCAGAGTTTCCCTAGGCTGACAAGCCAAGCGCTGGATCGCAACCATCCATCACCTTATCCAGCTAGATCTGCCTCCTCCAATAAGTGCCGCACAAATCCCGGCGGGTGCAGATTTCCGGGAGGTTTGCGCCAGATCAGTTGGAGACGCTTTTCAAGCCCCGGGATGGGAAGAGCTACCAGCGCGCCACTGCGAACTTCGTCTTGTACTGCGGAAGCCATCACCAACGACACGCCGAGTCCCGCCCTCACTGCTTGTTTGACTGCCTCGGTGCTGCCTAGCTGCATACCGCTGCGAGGCACGCCCAGTTCGCCAAAGTATTCGGTCAGAAGCCGTCCGGTACCGCTACCCGGTTCACCTCCCAGCATCGGCAGGTCCACCAGACGATCACGTTCTATGCACCCTGCTTCAGCCAGCGCATGGTCGGGGCTGACGATAAGCACCAGCGGCTCGACCCGCCAGAGGCGGTGTTCGAAGTCGGGGTGAGGTAGCCACCATTCCATGATCGCGGCGTCGAGCTGGCCCGCCAGTAGCTGGTCGGCCACATCCGGGTTGGCGGCGATGCGCAGATCCACCTCGCCCCTCTCATTTGCGGTCGTCAGATAGTTGCGCACGAATGGCTGGAGAAGGTAGGTGCCGATGTTGGAGCTGGCCCCGACGCGCTCACGATTGCCATGCAGGGCTTCTAGCGCCCGGGCGTGCATGTCGAGCAAGGCGGTCGCATGCGGCATGAAGGCCAGCGCCCGTGTGGTAGGCTGGCAGCCGCTACGACTGCGCTGCACCAGCGTTACGCCGACCTGCTCTTCAAGCTTCTGCAAGTGCTGCGACACCGTCGGCTGGGCCAGCCCCAACGCCCTCGCCGCGCTCTGAAAACTGCCTGTTTGAACGATCGCTACCAGGCTCTTCAGCCAGACCGGATTCAACATGCGGCAGGCTCGGCCTTGGGCAGACGGTTCGCAGCGTTGATTGGGCGCGCACCTGCCAATACCTGGATGATGTTCTGCGCTGCACAACGTTCAATCTCCAGGCGCACCGCGCGCACTGCCGACCCTATGTGCGGAGTGAACAGCGTATTCGGATGCGCGAGCAGCGCAGGATCGATCAGCCGCGGCCGGTCCGCGCGAGCCCAGTCTTCCATTTCGAATACATCCGCCGCATACCCGCCGAGCTGGCCTCGCTCAAGCGCCGCGAGCACGGCGGCTTCATCCACTACCGAACCACGACAGGGGTTTACAAGCAGAGCGCCCGGCCGTACGAGGGCAAGCAGCTCGGCGTTGACCAGATGCTGGGTATCGGCATTCAAGGGAAGCGCCAGCAGGATGAAGTCCGAGCTGGCGAAGAGTTCGCTGCACGCCACCTGGCGCAGGCCGAGCCGTTGCTCGGTTTGTGTATCCAGAGCCTTCGCCTCGTGGTACTGCAGGGTCGCGCCCCATCCCTGCAAGCGATCAGCCATGGCCAGTCCGATGGCGCCCATGCCAAGGATGCCGACCGTAGCGTTATCCAGCCCCGTGCCGTAGAACTGTGGTTGCCAGCCCTGGAACTCGCCAGAGCGGACGAACGCATCTGCTGCCCGCAGATGCCGCCCCAGCCCCACCGCCAGTCCGATCGCCAGCTCGGCAGTCGGGACCGTCAACAGATCAGGCACGAAGGTCAGCCAGACCCCGCGGGCAGTACAGGCGTCCACATCGAAATTGTCGAAGCCCTTGAGCGCGCAGCCGACTACACGCAGCTCAGGGCAGGCTTGAAGAAAGTCTGCATCGACCCGATCGGGCATGAACGCCATCATCGCCTGAGCATCGCGGCAGCGGCGCAGAATTTCCTCGCGCGTCAGCGTGCTGTCGGTCTGGTTGGTCATCAGCTCGCAATGTGGCGCCAGCAGTTGCAGGATCTCATCGTGTACTCGGTGAGTTATAACGAGTTTCGGCAGCATGGTTTGTCCTATTTGAAACGTTTGCGCAGCACGCCACTGAAGGCGTCTACTAGCGTGACCATGGCCAGGATGACCAGCAGGATTGCTGCAACCTCCTGGTACTGCATGATGCGCAGCGAGCCCATGAGTTCGAAGCCGATACCGCCGGCGCCAACCATGCCCATCACGGTGGAGGCGCGAAAGTTGTATTCCCAGCGGTAGATCGCCACGTCGGCGAACTGCGGCGTCACCTGTGGCAAAACCGCGTGCAGCAGCACTTGCATCGGCGTAGCCCCCGCCGCCCGAGCGGCTTCCACCGGCGCTTCGTCGACGTGCTCGATGGCCTCGGCGAAGAACTTGCCGACCATGCCGACCGAATGCAGACCCAGGGCAAGCACGCCCGGCAAGGCGCCGAACCCTACGGCTGCAACGAAGATGATGCCCATGATCAGCTCCGGCACCGACCGCAGGGCATTGAGCAGCACCCGGGCAACACCGAACACAAGGGGGTGCGGCGCCGTATTGCGCGCTGCAACGAAGGCCACCACCAGCGAGAACACCACTGCGATGGCCGTACCGGCGATGCTCATCGCCAAGGTGTCGATCAAGGGGCGAATCCAGCTTCGATAGCCCGAAAAGTCTGGCGGCATGGCCTCGCCTGCCAGGGTCGCGATGGAGGGCAGCCCGTTCAGCAGCGTGGTGGCATCGAGCAGCCCCACGTACCAGCAGGCCAACAGCACCACTCCGAATACAATCGCCACCTGCCCCAGCTGGCGCCACCAACCGAGGCCGAAGCCTCGAAGGATGTGCTCGCGTTGCTCTGCAGGCAGCGCCTGCACGTCGTAATGAGTAGACATATCGGTGCTCACATCGTGGCGAAGTCGAGGCCGAGCAGCGATCCCATGTTGCGGATCACATCGTAGTCGGCGTCGGTGATTGGCGCGAAGGCCTCGGCCTTGAAGTTGCGCAGCACTTCGGGATCGTCGATACCGACGAATACATCCCGCACCTTGGTTTTCAGCTCGGGGCTCAGGTTCGAGCGCATCGCCCAGGGGTACTGGGGGTATTCGCCGCTGTAACCAAGTACTTTCACCTTGCTCGGATCGATTAGGCCACGTTCGGCTACGTGATTGAAAATTACCTCCGACAGCCCACCCGCATCGGCGTTGCCGTTCGCCACGTTGACGGCAACGGCGTCATGCGTGCCCACAAAATGTTGTTCGTAGTCCTGCCCACCCGTCAAATCGGCCGTCTCAAGAAGCACGGTTTTGGGAATCAAATGGCTGGACGTCGATGCCCGGTCACCATAGGCCATCTTCTTGCCCTTAAGGTCGGCATACTCATTCACGCCTGACGCCACATTGGCGATAATCACCGAGCGATAGGTCGGCTTGCCGTCGATGACCATGGCAGCGAAGGGCTCGATGTCGCTTTTGCTTTTGGCCATGACGTAGGACAGCGGACCGAAATACGCCAGGTCGATACGGCCAAAGCGCATCGCCTCAATCATCGAGGAATAGTCGGTGGTTACGATCAGCTGCACCTTCTTGTCCAGATGCTCTTCCAGATAATCCTTCAGCGGCTGGTTACGCTTGATCAGCTCGGAGGCGTTTTCGTCCGGCAGCAGGGCAACCTTTAGCACATCCGGATCGGCATCGGCCGCTAGGGCGGACAAACTTGAAACAGCGGACAGCAAGCAAGTCAATAAGAGCGCGGATAAGCGTTTCATCGGGACATCTCCAGTGAAGGTTCGAGCATGACAGGTGGTTCAGCCGGAGCATTCGCTGGCTGAGTCGTAGAGCGGCCTGCATAGATGCGCTCAAGCTGCGCATCGGTGAGTTCCGAGGGCGCGGCATCGAAAACGATCTGAGAATCGGCCAGCCCGACGACGCGATCGGCGAAGCGGCGGGCATATTCGAGTTGATGCAGCGAAACGATGGCGGTGATGCCGTCTTCCTTGCAGATGTCGCGCAGCAATCCGAGAACACGGACCGAAGTGGCCGGGTCGAGACTGGCTACCGGCTCATCGGCCAGAATGATCGCCGGCTGTTGCGCTAGCGCACGCGCGATGCCTACCCGCTGCTGCTGGCCACCGGACAGTTTGTCCACCCGGCTTAGCGCCTTGTCTGCCAGACCGACCCGAGCGAGGCAACTGAGCGCAATCTCCTGATCGGCACGCGGCAGAGGAAACAGCGAGCGGAGCGTGTTGTGAAAGGCCAGCCGACCGGTAAGCACATTAGCCAGTGCGCTTTGACGTTCGATTAGCTGGTGGTGCTGAAAGATCATGGCGGTACGCCGACGATGCTGACGCAAGGCCGAGCCGCTGCCGAGTTCACCGAGTTCGCTGGTGACACTGCCGCCAGTGGGCGTGACGAGTCGATTGAGACTACGGAGCAAGGTCGACTTGCCTGCGCCCGAGAGACCAAGCAGCACGGTGAACTCACCACGCCGAAATGCAATCGAGGTATCGCGTAGGGCTGTCACGCCGCCTGGATAGACGACGCTCAACCGGTCGACCCGCAGCACGGCGTCCTGTATCGGATGGGGCGTCATTTGATCACCTTTCGCAATATTGCTGGCCGCACAATTGCGGTTCGCGATGCAAAGGGTAGAAATTCCTTGTTACCGCACTGCTTCTAAAGGATGACATTTCGATGAATACTTCGAATCTGCCGTAGCGGGGCGGCAAGCGAAGCCGTGGAAGAACGGGCGCAACGTAGCGTCTTTCTTCACGCGGGATACAGGAGGCTTTGATTGATACTGCTGCGGATTCGCTACAGTAACGTTGGGCCAGAACGTAATGCCATCCAAGCAAGAGAGCGCACACTAGCGGACTATAGGAGACATTCTATTCTTGCCCGTCGATTGACCTAGGCCGTTATGTGGCTGGTCGAAACCTTCAGGTGCCGCCCAACTAGACGTCTGTTGTCGCGCCCAGCTTAATGCTAGGGAAACTCTTATATGGACGCCTCCCGGAGCTCAATAGGTAGCCATGCTGGCGCGTAGGTAGGAGCAGTCTTATATCCGGCCTGTTGTGCAGGCCGAAAAACCTGCTGGCCCTGATGGAATCCGCTGACGAGGCCCTCATCTGAAAATCGAGCTGAAGGCTGTGCCCGTGGCTCATATTCCCTACCAGGTTTACCCCGTCACGGTCTGACCTATTTCGCCATCACGTGCTTACCGCCTGTGCTCCTTGTGAAGTCTGTTGGTTACTGTTTTCAATGCCCCGTAGGGCATGCCGTAAAGAGTTCGGCCCGATACGTAGAGCCCTTGGCCAACACGGCCCAAAGGGTTCTGGCGAGCTTGTTAGCCACTGCGGCGACCGCCACGTTATAAGGCCGCCTGGTCAACAAGCGTTCAACCCACTCTGACCGGTGTCCTCTATTGAGGATCGAGCGAGCACCATGCATCAACAGCGTTCGCAGATAGGTGTCTCCGCGCTTGCTCAGCCCCAGTTGCCGAACTCTGCCACCGGTGCCCGTTTGTCGAGGAACCAGTCCCAGCCAAGCCGCGAACTGGCGACCAGAATGGAAGGTTGTCGCATCTCCCAGTGAGGCAACAGCGGCTGTAGCGGTCAACAAACCAATTCCGGGAATCTCTGCAATTTTCTGGCAGTCGGAGCTCTCACGCAGGCACTGTTTCAAACGCAGTTCGATTTTTCGAATTTCCTCATCCAACTGGATAATCCGAGTCCACTGATCGCGTAGGCTGTCCAACAACATGGAAGGCACTCGATGCTCAGCATCGGCGAAGGCCTCCGGAACGGCCTTGCTCAGCTGGGTATAACCTTCTGGCAGCACGATTCCGAATTCGTAAAGCAGCCCACGTAAGCCATTGCTCTGCATGATGCGAAATTTCAGCAACTGGGAGCGGATACGGTGTAGCGAGAGGATCGCCTGCTGATCCGCCTGCTTGATTGCCACCAGGCAAGCGCCGGGCTGCTGCACCGCTGTCCAGATGGCTTGAGCGTCAGCCGCATCGGTTTTGTTTCGCAGCACAAAGGGGCGTACTGAACGAGGGGCGAGTAGTCGTACCTCATGCCCCTGCTGTTGAAGCTGACGTGCCCACCAGTGGGCACTGCCACAGGCCTCGATTGCCACCAGGCTGGTCGGATAATTTGCAAAGAACGCCAGCACTTCATCACGGCGCAGCTTGATACGCTCGATCCTCCCAGTGCACTGATCAACGGTGTGCAGCTGGAAAACCTTCTTGGCGATGTCCATGCCAATTACGCTATGTTTCATGGTGGATCCTCCTGCTCAAGTGGTGTTTGTTATCCACTCTCCACTTTGGCACCTAGATGCCGGGGCAGCGAGGATCCTCTATTGATGTAGAGGTGCTGCGGTCGGCCCGCTGCCGGGGGGAGGCGTCCATACCATCTGAAGAAGACTTCCAGATTTTGGCAAAATACCCGGATTCCACCCACCGAGTTTCCCGATGAAGCAGATGACCTTCGCCGACGCCGAGTACGCCGGTAAGCGCAAACAAACCCGCAAAGAGTTGTTCCTGATCGAGATGGATCGGGTGGTGCCGTGGAAGGGTTTGATTGCCTTGATCGAGCCGCATTATCCCAAGGGTGAAGGCGGTCGTCCGGCCTATCCGCTGATGGCGATGCTGCGCGTGCACCTGATGCAAAACTGGTTCGGTTACAGCGATCCAGCGATGGAAGAGGCGCTGTACGAGACCACCATCCTGCGCCAGTTCGCGGGGCTGAGCTTGGAGCGTATCCCCGATGAAACCACCATCCTCAACTTCCGTCGTTTGCTGGAGAAGCACGAACTAGCCGCCGGCATCTTGGCTGTCATCAATGGCTATCTGGGCGACCGAGGGCTGTCGCTGCGCCAAGGCACGATCGTCGATGCCACGCTGATCAATGCGCCGAGTTCGACCAAGAACAAGGACGGTAAGCGCGACCCGGAAATGCATCAGACCAAGAAGGGTAACCAGTACTGTGTGTCACGAACACAGGTCAGATGACCTGTGCTGCTGTGCCGAAGATGGAAGTAGGCCTTCCGAAGTCGGCTTGCAGGAGCGGACTTCAAACCACCCGGTGCTGCTGCATCCAAAAGGTGTGGTGGTGAGCGACCGAGGAAAAGTCATCCCTGAGGATGGCAGGTGAGTATGGAGAAGATGAGCGAAAGCAAACCGTCCGATGACGCATCGTTATGCCCAAGGTGCTGCCGAAACTGAGGTGGAGTACTGGCTTCAGGACAAGTCGGGGCGTTACCTGCTTACGGACCCGATGGCAGCCGGTGTATAGGCGGCATGATCTTCATACAGGCTTTGGTACGGAACGTGAGAACCTTGTTCCAGATGCGAAGGAAAATGACAAATGGCCAACACCATGAGGAAGAATACCGATGCTGGAACGAGGGGCGGAGCCTCCCGTAGTAGCGATGAAGCCTCTGTAATGGAGGTGGAGCGAAGGGGCGGCGTTATCCGGCCGACGAGCGTTGCCAACCTCCGGGGATGAGTGGCGTGAGCTCGGCGAAACCTTATGACATAGCGAAACGCACGGTATGGGACGCCTACCAGCAGGTCAGGGCCAACCGCGGTGCTGCCGGCATCGACGATGAAACCATCGCCGATTTCGAGCGGGATCTGTCTAAGAATCTCTACAAGCTGTGGAATCGGATGTCGTCGGGGTCGTACTTCCCGCCTCCGGTCAAGCAAGTAGAAATTCCCAAGGCATCGGGAGGCACGCGCAAGCTGGGAGTGCCCACGGTTGGTGATCGTGTCGCGCAAACCGTGGTCAAGCTTCTCATCGAGCCGGAGCTGGACTCGATCTTCCACTCGGACTCCTATGGGTACCGGCCGGGACGATCAGCGAAGCAGGCGGTGGCGATCACGCGTGAGCGCTGCTGGCGATACGACTGGGTGGTGGAGTTTGATATCAAGGCAGCCTTCGATCAGATCAATCATGGGTTGCTGATGAAGGCGGTGCGCCTGCACATCAAGGAGGACTGGATACTTCTGTACATCGAGCGGTGGCTGGTTGCGCCGTTCGAAACGGATCACGGTATGCGCGTCCGACGCGAACGCGGCACCCCGCAAGGTGGAGTGATCAGTCCCCTCCTGATGAATCTGTTCATGCACTATGCCTTCGACACCTGGATGCAACGTACCAGCCCCAACTGCCCGTTTGCCCGCTACGCCGATGATGCGGTGGTGCACTGCCGCAGTCGAAAGCAAGCGGAGTACGTGATGCGCTCCATTGCTTCACGGCTGGCTGCCTGTGGCTTGACGATGCACCCCGAGAAATCGAAGGTCGTGTACTGCAAGGACAGTAACCGTCGCGCAGGTTATCCGCATGTGAGCTTTACCTTCCTCGGCTTCACCTTTAGGCCGAGGAAGGCGCTCAGCAAACAAGACCAGCTCTTCACGAGCTTCCTTCCGGGAGCGAGTGCGGATGCCTTAAAGCGGATGCGGCAAGCGGTACGCAGGTGGCGACTCAATCGCCAAACCCACGTGACGCTGGTCGACGTGGCTCGGCTCTACAATCCAGTGATACAGGGGTGGTCGCAATACTATGGCTCGTTCTATCGGACAGCCATGCTTGGCATCTTCCAGCACATTGACCGCGCGCTTGAACGCTGGGCCCGACGAAAATACAAGGCTCTTCATAGGCGCAAGCGGCGCATTAGCCAATGGCTGGACAAGATGCGGACTGTGGTACCCCGGCTGTTTCATCACTGGCGAGTGACCGGGCAGCAAGGTTGGATAACGGGAGCCGTATGACGCGAGAGTGTCACGTACGGTTCTGCGAGCGGCTGCGGGGGCAGTTCCCGCGGCCGACTCACCACTTCGGCATGAAGGCGCACATCGGTGTCGATGATGAGTCGGGCTTGGTGCACAGCGTGGTGGGCACGGCGGCCAACGTGGCCGATGTCACCCAGGTCGATAAGCTGCTGCACGGCGATGAGAACATGGTCGGTGCCGACGCGGGTTACACCGGCGTCGAGAAACGCCCTGAACATGAAGGCCGGGGGGTCATCTGGCAGATCGCCGCCCGCCGTAGTACTTACAAGAAGCTTGATAAGCGCAGTGCTTTGTACAAAGCCAAGCGCAAGATTGAGAAGGCCAAGGCTCAGGTACGAGCCAAGGTCGAGCATCCGTTCCGGGTGATCAAGCGCCAGTTCGGTTATGTGAAGGTGCGCTTCCGTGGTCTGGCGAAGAACACGGCGCAACTGATGACGCTGTTCGCGCTGTCGAACCTGTGGATGGCGCGCCGACATTTACTGGCGAATGCAGGAGAGGTGCGCCTGTAATGTGGAAAATGGCTGCCGCGAGGTGCTCGCGGCGGCTAAAAACACAGAAATAAGCGGGTGATCTGAGCGTTTTTGATCGATTTGCCGCTTTTAAAATCGGCAGGGGCTGAAGTCAGCCAGAAATACACAACTACTTCAGACCATCCTTAGAGATGAATCCAGTTTCAACCAGGATTGACGGTACGTCTGGCGACTTAAGTACGGCAAAGCCCGCCTGCTCCACACGCTTCTGGTGCAAAGTGGTGATGCCCGCCAAACTTCTCAGTACGGAGTGGCCCAGTTCCAGGCTCGTTGCGACTGTAGCGCTCATCGACATGTCGAGAATCACTCCTGCCAGCATGGGGTCCTTATCTTTGAGTGCGAGGCTTTTGGTCGTACCGAGTAACTCGGCGCCGTTCTCCTTCTGCGCGAGCCAGCGCGCAGTAGTGGACGTGGCTCCACCTTCCGATAGCGCATAGATCGACGCTCCGGAGGCCGTGCGCCGAGGCGCGGCGTCCGCGTGTATGGAAATGAAGATATCGGCATTGTGTTGGCGAGCAATCTCCACCCGCTTGCGTAACGGTACGTAAACATCGCTGTCGCGTACGAGTCGCACGGTAAACCCCTTTTCCCGCTCGATCCGTTTGGCCAACTGCCGAGCAATTGACAGCACCACATCTTTTTCCCGCTCGCCATTGGCCCCGACTGCTCCAGGGTCTTTACCGCCATGCCCTGGGTCTACCACGACGATGATGTCGCGCTTTGGATGAGCCGAATCATTAAGCACAACCTGCGGTGCAGCCGGCTGTATTGCCGGGGATGCCGAGTTGGAAATATCCAGCACTAAGCGATGCCCCTGTGCCTGTTCAGGTGCCAGCATGAAGGTATTCAACTGCACGGGACCTATCAGGTCCAGGACAATCCGCGTTCCTGTACCTTGAGGCCCTGAACGTATAGCGCGGATTGGCATGTTACCCAGTTGCAGTTTGCTCAAATCAAAGGCAAGGCTGGTTCCCATCAGATCGAGAATCAACCGATCCGGCGCCGTCAGGGAGAAGGTCTTGTACTGTGCTGGACCACTTAGGTCTAGCACCAGCCGAAGCTTGTCGTCGGTGTTCCATAGCCGAACATTTAGGACTTGTGCGGCTTGTAAGCCCAAAGGTAAAGCAAAGGCAAAACCGGCCAAAAATAGATTGAGTAATGAACGTCTGTGCATCTCGTTTACCGTTTTTGGGGAGAGTCCTTTCTCTGCCATTCAGATTAAGAACCGTAGAGCTTGCAGAGCGGCAAGGTGTCCCGGATAAAACCAGTAGCCCCATTGCCGCACCGGCCAGACGTTGAAGGTGAACTTCTGATGCAGCAGCCAGAGTCCGATCAGCGGAGCGGCAAATGCAGTGCTCAAGGCCAGCAATGAGTGAATTTCAAGATCCATAGCCCTGGTCACGATGCTACTGCGGGTGTTGCTCAACAGGCATAGAACTGCTGGCAGCAACCAAAGAGCACCGGGCCTCTTGATCGCTAACAAGACAGCCGCAGGAACGAGCGCGCCGTATAGCCCGTACATCAACGGGTCATCCAGCACGTAGGCAATCGCGGCAGCCATCAAGGCCATAGCGCTGCTCAACAAGGTGCGATGTTGCCATCCCCAGGCAATCACCAGCCCCAATGCCAGGGTAACCAACACGTTGAATGATCCCGAGGTGCTGATATAGCGATAAGGCACTTCTGAAATGGCGGCGAACACCAGCATCAAGGCGAGGTAGCGTCCATTCGCGGCAGTCAGTAATTCGCCCGGTTTGGAGCGCGCCACGTTGGCAGCAATGGCGACACAGAACAGCGGAAAGGAAAGCCGCCCCAGAATGAACAGATTGCTCATCTCCGGCCACACCAACCGCAAGTGATCGATGACCATGGTCAGCATCGCCAGCCACTTGATCAGATCCAGGCTACTGCTTCGGCTCTTGAGTGAGGAATGCTGGGTTGTATGAGCAGTCGTCATGTCCACCCCAGTGTGACGGCGGTCAGCAAGAGATAACGCACGCCCTTGGCCATGGTGACGATCAGCAGGAAACTCCAGAATGGCTCGCGCATGACTCCGGCGACGACCGTCAGCGGATCGCCAATGATGGGCACCCAGCTCAGCAGCAACGACCAGCGCCCGTAGCGCAGGTAAGACTGCTGGGCCTTTTCGAGCTTGCTCTCGCTCACCGGGAACCATCGCTTGTAGCGAAATCGCTCGATAGAGCGACCCAGAATCCAGTTCAGCGCAGAGCCAAGAACGTTGCCGAAGGTGGCGACCGCCAATAGCGCAGAAGCAACGTATTGGTTGGAGAGCAACATCCCGACCAACACAGCTTCAGACTGCATGGGCAATAACGTGGCGGCACCGAATGCCGCCAGAAATAGACCAAAATAGCTGGCGAGTTCGAACACTTAAACGACGCCTTGGGCGCTCAAGCCGATCCAACCATGGAAGCCTACGTACAGACCAACACCGATTATCAACACGCTGGACAGGTACGGTGCACGACGAGCCACGGTGCCCAGCCACGGCCAGCGGTTGGAAGCCTGTTTAGCACCAATAGCCGCAGCAGCTCCCACCGCCACCAAGGTGATCGCCAAGCCGATGCTGAAGCACAGGACGAGTATGCCTCCCAGCGCGACTTCTTTAACCTGAAGACACAGCAACAGAACGGTGATGGCAGCCGGACAAGGAATCAAACCACCCGTCAAACCGAACATGACGATCTGGCCCGTGGTCACCTCACGATTCGTGAAGCGCTTACGGATATCGTTGGCATGTGCGCGTTCATGCGCATCCTGATAGCCATCAATTGACAACTCCAGACCTTCCAGTTCGGAATGCGCGTGCCCGTGATCATGCTCCTGGAACGCCAGATCGTAATCATGGGAGTGGCCCGCATGCCCAAGACTCAAGCGCGCACTGAACTCATGAGGCTCCGGGATATCGACTGCCGACTCCAGAAAGCCTTCGCGCTCGACGAAAGAGAACGATTGAGTGCTGCCGTCCGGACGAGTCGTCATTAGGCGAACATCCGATGTAGCCCAAGCGTGTCCGGTCAATGTTTTCAGGCGCCAATGCGGTGGCATACCTACTTCAAAAATCGACAGTTCGATGCGCCCGTGGCCGGTATCGATTCGATGGGTTTCATCATGATGGCCATGGTCATGCTCACCGTGGTGGTGGTCATCACCTTGCTCGAACTTGAACATCTGCTCACCGCGCCAGGTACGCCACAGCATCCAAAGAGCAACTACGATGATCAGTGCAGAGGACGCAAGCTGGAAGTACGGCTCAGTGGTTTGAGCGTCCAGACCTTTGCCCAGGTACATGCCGCCGATGGCGACCAACCACACCACGGCGGTGTGCGACAGCGTCGCGGCCAGACCCAACAAAACGGCCTGTTTAACCGAACCACGAATGGCCACGATGAAAGCGGCCATCATGGTTTTTGAATGGCCCGGTTCCAGGCCATGCAAGGCACCGAGCAAGATAGCGCTCGGGAAATACAGCCAGGCGTGTGTACCGCCCTGTTGCAGCAGTTCAGCAAAGTTGGGCATGTCAGACCTAGAGGTACTTGGTGATTTGTTTGAAGGCTTCCAACGGTGCGCGCTCGCCATTGTTCAAGGCTGAGACTGTGTCCTCCAGACAGTGATCAATGTGATCCTGGATGAGCGTGCGCTTCGCTTGACATACGGCTTTTTCGACCGCATGCAGCTGCTGAGCGATGTCCACGCACTGACGCCCCTCTTCAATCATGGTGATGATGCCGCGTAAATGGCCGTCCGCCCGTTTGAGACGCTTGATGATCGCCTCGTGACTTTGGTGAGTGTGGGGATGGCTGTGTTCGTTTTCACTCATGACTTGAGCCTCGGGCCTTAATGAATTACGCTGGCATCCTATCCCCCCTTAGGGGATGCGGTCAAACGCATCAAAGCCCTGAAAAACGAGTTGAAGCCCGATCACGATGTTCAGCAGAACACTGACAACAACGGTGGTATTCGCGCTTGTCCTCGCCATGTTTGTGGCCTGGGCCGGGCATACCTATACGTTGTCAGTGACGTCGAAACAGCCTGCTTGGGAGGTTGCGCAAGACGCCCATCACTCTCATGAAGAGCTGACTGAGATGTCGTGTGCGAGCTGCTCGGATCACTATCACTCCCCGCTGACCCCTGACCATCAGCACGAAACACCGCAGCTCACTTCACTGTTGATTTTGGCCGAACAACCCAAGCTATCGGTGCGGGTTGATGCCCCGCAATATGCAGTTCCCCCTCCGCCGATATTCTTGATCAAGCGTCCACCCCGTCCTTCGTTCGCATCCTGACCATGGCCGCGCAGCGGCCTTTGATCCCTCCAACGTAGGATTTATCCATGCATTCGCACTCGATGAGCGGCGTGGGCGCATTCACTGCGCCATCGCACCGCCCGCTACTGCTGTTGTTTTTACTTGTCGCTGCACTTTTCCTCGGGATGCCCGAGGCGATGGCTCACGCCGTCGCGGAAGGTGACAAGGGCTTTATCCAGGAAAGTTCCGGCGTCATGTTGCTGCCCTTCATCTACATGGGCGCCAAGCACATGATGACGGGCTACGATCACCTGCTGTTTCTGTTCGGGGTGATCTTCTTCCTTTACCGCCTGAAGGATGTGGGGCTCTACGTCACACTGTTCGCGGTAGGCCACTCGGTGACGTTGCTGCTGGGCGTGCTGACCGAGATCAGCATCAGCTCGTACATCATCGACGCCATCATCGGTTTTTCGGTGGTGTACAAGGCACTCGATAACTTGGGCGCGTTCCAGCGCTGGTTCGGTTTCCAACCCAATACCAAAGTGGCCACGCTGATTTTCGGCCTGCTCCATGGTTTCGGCCTGGCCACCAAAATCCAGGAGTACGAGATCTCGCCCGACGGGCTGATCCCCAACTTGCTTGCGTTCAACGTCGGCGTCGAGATCGGCCAGTTGCTGGCCCTTAGTGCGATTCTCATTCTGATGGGGTATTGGCGGCGCACCGCCAGTTTCTGGCGCCACGCCTATACCGCCAACGTCGCCATGATGAGTGCCGGTTTCCTGCTGATGGGTTACCAGATCACCGGCCTGTTTATCTCCGCCTAAGGAATTCTGACCATGTTCAATACTCCGCTTCCAACTGTTAATGAATTGCCCAGCACTCGCAAACTGGTTCGTTCGACTGTCATTGCACTGCTGACTGCTATTGGCCTGCTGATGACCGTTGTCATGCCTTCGGAATACGCCGTTGATCCTACGGGTGTGGGCCGCGCACTGGGTCTGACCCAAATGGGCGAATTGAAGATCATCCTTGCCCAAGAGGCGTTGGCGGATACAGCGCCGCCGCAAGCATTAGCTCCTAGTTCAGCTCCAGCTCCAGCTCCGCAGATTGCGCAAATCCAACCTGCTGCAATACCTGTGGCCCAATCAGCGTCGGCACCGACCCCAGCCATGAAGACGAATCAAATGACCGTCACGCTCAAACCAGGTGAAGGGACAGAGATCAAACTGGAAGTGCTGAAGAACAAGACTGTGAGTTATGAATGGACAGCGGCTGGTGGGCTTGTGAACTACGACACCCATGGCGAGCCCTACAACGGTGAAAAGGGTTACTTCCACAGCTACAACAAGGGCAAGCAGGTCAAAAGTAATAAAGGCGAATTCACCGCCATTTTTGACGGCACCCATGGTTGGTTTTGGCGTAATCGCAGCAATAACGACGTGACCATTTCGTTGAAGACGAGTGGTGATTACCTGAACGTCAAACAGTAATCCGACACAGAGACGGCTGTCCTACTGCCGAAAACGCGGACTTCAGCCTGACCACAGACCATTTATTTCATCCACTTTTGAAGAGTATTCCCATGAAATCCCCAACCACTCTGATTCGTTCTGTGCTGCTGTTCTGCTTCCTGGGCTTGATGACGGCATGCGGCGGTGGTGAGAAAGGCACAACCTCCGAGAGCGCTGAGCACGGACATTCGCACGAGTAACACTCTAAAAAAACAAGGCCGCGATTGCGGCCTCGTTTTTCTGCATGACGAAAAGTTCTAGCCTATATCCCGCAAACAAATGACTGCTTTGGGTCGTCCTCTGCCGGTCATGGCCACGAAGCCTGCAGGTCAAATCCGAAGCAAATTACTGGTCAAATCGAATGCAAATGGCTGGGCAAGTCTGTGCAATTACCTAACGGATAGGCTCTCGACAGAACTGGTATAGCATCCCTTGATTCTTCTATGCCATCATCGATGCTTGTAAAATCGGAGGCTAAGGACATGGCAAACGATTTACCACCAGATTACATAGAGTTCGCGAAACAGCTGGGGTTCTCGTCACCAGAGCAGTGGGACGTGACCAGGGGAAATCTGAAAGATGGCTGGAAACGAATTCATCGTCGCATTGTGACAGGGCGGTCTCTTCGGGGGACGATTCTGGACTTTGTAGCTAGAATGAATTCGTCTGACGATCACTTTAGGCGCAAGTCCGGTGAGGTCGGGGTAACTAGGGTAACTCCAGTATCCGCGCAGGTTCAGCTTTTTGAGGATCTATACCCACAATTTGCGCCTTATGTTCCCCCTCAGACGTCGGTAGGATCTGAACACCGGATCAAAAAACCGAAAGCTCCCAAAGTCCGAAAGCCGAAAGTTAAGACGCCAATGTTTGTACAAATTGGATTTGGCTTAGTAAAGCACCTTCCGGCCACGGAAAATCGAGAGGGACAGCGTGATTCTCGACGAACACACTACACCAATCGAAAAAGCCTCAAAGAGCATAATTTACGTGCCAGGTTGGTCGCTAAGCGGATCACATGGGGATAGCGATTAATCCTGATATTTCTAAGATCTCAGTTGTTGCGCTAGATTTGTCAATTCGTATACTGCTCAATCATTTTATAAAGGTCATCTCATGTCCCGTCTTGCTGAGTTCCGTCAACTCGGAAAACACTTGGCCGAACAACTCGCTGCCCTTGAAGCCATGAAAGGCGACGAAGGCCTGAAAAAAGAAGTTGAATTCGAAACTAAGCTGCGGGCTTTGCTTGCCGAGTACGGTTATAGCCTCCGCAACGTCATCGCTCTCCTCGATCCCCAGGCAGCAAGCCGTGCTTCTACTACCGCTGCCCCGAAAAGTGTCCGCAAAGCACGTGACGTCAAGATCTACCAAAACCCAAATTCGGGCGAGTTGATCGAGACCAAGGGCGGGAACCATCGCCAGCTCAAGGAATGGAAAACTGAATTCGGCGCGGACATTGTTGAGTCCTGGCGCACTCAGTAAGATCGGTTTGAGTACAAATGAGGGCCCGGTGGGGCCCTTTTTCGTAGCCACATGCGGGGTAATCATGGATCGACATCTCTACAGGTTCAGGACAGCGGATCGTCTGCTCGGAAAAGACGCCACCGAGACCAAGGAGGCTGTGCCCGGTGAGCTTGAGAAGCTTGAGATTTACTTCGCACCGCCTGAGCAATTGAACGATCCTCTAGAGGGGTACAAGGAAATCTACTGGGCGGGTGATGAAATCGTCTGGGCGAATTTCTTTAGGCATTACCTATTGATACTAGCGCTTCGAAGCTGGGAGATTGATGACGCGGTAATGAGCGGCGTGCCACTTCCTAATGAGCTCCCAATTGGCCAGTATCCTGCTAATCTCCGGGGTGTGTACCTCTTTGCTTTCCAGGAAATGGATTACCTGCTCCAAAGTAGTGAGATATTTCAGGGGTACATCAAGGCACTCTCTAAAGCCGAGAGAAAACACTACAAGCCACAGTTGTTGCTCTACCTCAGTTCTCTGCATACGCGCTTCTTAACAATCGTACTTTCAGTAAGTTACAAGTACGAGTTAACCGGTGCACATCATCCTGAGAATCCTGGAGACCCACTAGGGGACAGTGACTTTCATCTGAAGATAATATCAAATATCGAAGCAGATGATGGCCAGCATCGTGATTTTGAGTCATACAGGCAGATTGCTGTCACAACCTCGGCGTTCTCCATCAAGGCTGCGCACGTATGGATCAATGATCATTACGGTGTGTATGACCTAATAACGGCATTTGCTCCTCGATATCTAGATCAAATCGACCAGCTAATGCACCCGAAATGGTATGTAGCCTGCTTTATGAAGGAGTGTAATAACTCCGCCATCTGGGGTAGCTACGGAGACAATCACAAAGGCATCTGCCTGAAATATAGGGTCTCAGGTGAAGACCAAGCACTATCTCTTGAAATGAATAAGCCGATAGGTCTTGGTCATAGCGGCATCATTTATGGCTTCCAGAATATGCAGTTCAAGGAAGTTTTCTACGATCGAGAACACTCGGAAATAGATTTCTTCAGATCATTAGGCAACGTCCCAAACGAGGCATTAGGTGGCTTCTGGTACAACGATGGCCAAGGAAATCTGAGTACCACTAGCGAGTGGTACAAAACTGATTCCAGTGATCTGCGAGAGAGGCACTGGAATAACCTTGATTTCGCTTTGACCTCAAAGCTTCCTCAGTGGGAGTCCGAAAAAGAGTACCGCTTGGTTCTTAATTCCGGCATGGACATCACAGATAAAAAGCATCGAGTTTTGAAGTATCGGTTTTCAAGCTTGGAGGGCGTCATTTTTGGGATCAAGACGCCGTTGGAGTACAAACTCAAAGCTATTAGGATTATCAAGGCCCACTGTGAACGTGAAGGCCGTGAAGAGTTTCAGTTCTACCAGGCCTATTACGATCCGGAAACGAAAAGTATCCAACATGGCTTATTACCTGTTTCAATACACGATGCTGATATAAATGGTGGCTCTACTGAGCCTGGCGATTCATCAGCTGAAAGCTAGCTCGCAGATTCTCCACTTCTTCCGCAAGTTGGAATCAGGCATCGGGGCCGGCCACTGCCGAGTATTTATCGACGGTTGTAATCGGCGCCTATCGCTGTGCGGTCATAAGAGTAGAGGGTGCACGCTCTAACCATTGGAACAGCGATCTTCCCGCCAACGATCGTAATGTCTCCTTTGCGTCGTTATGAGCCTCTCAGCTTTGATGTCTGGGTGGTCCAATCCTCTGCAATCGGTGGTCAGTCAAATGCAAATGACTGGTCAGGTCGTATGCAAACGCATGGTCAATTGCGCTGCAATTTCGCAATTGAAGCTCAGTCAATTCGGGTATTCCTCAGTCTCAATGCATTGAAAACTACAGATGCAGAACTGACGCTCATGGCTATGGCAGCGATCATTGGCGACAGGAGGTGTCCCGTCAGTGGATAGAGCAAGCCTGCGGCAAGGGGAATACCCATCGAGTTGTAAAGAAAGGCGAAACCCAAGTTTTGCCGCATGTTTTTTACTGTTGCGACCGAAAGTGCCCTTGCTCGTAAAATCCCCATCAGGTCGCCTTTTACCAGCGTGAGTTGCGCACTATTCATCGCAACGTCAGTCCCTGTCCCCATGGCAATGCCCACATCTGCTCGCGCCAGGGCCGGTGCATCGTTGATACCGTCACCAGCCATGGCGACCTTCCGGCCGTATTGCTGGAGGTCTGCGACCAGACGCTCTTTGTCCTGAGGTTTCACTTCACCGTGGACTTCTTCAATCCCCATCTCCCTGGCGACAGCCCGAGCGGTGGTGAGCCCGTCGCCAGTAGCCATGATGATTTTGATGTCATCAGCCTTGAGCTTGGTGACTGCTTCTTTGGAGGTCGGCTTAATTGGATCTGATACTGCCAGTAACCCTGCCAATACCCCGTCGATTGCGAGGTAGATGATACTGATGCCGTCAAGACGCAACAACTCTGCACGCACTTGTAGGGGCTTGGTGTTCACGCCTGCGGCTTCCATCAACGCGGTGTTCCCCAGCTGGATCTTCTTGCCATCGACGATGCCACTGACCCCGATACCTGAACCAGACTCAAAGGATTCTGGCTTGGTGAGCTTAATGTTCTCGGTTCGGGCGTGATCGACGATTGCATGAGCCAAGGGATGTTCGCTGCCCTGATCAAGGCTGGCAGCCAGCTGAAGAACATCGTGGGGATTGAAACTTGGTGTGGCCTCCACGCTGTGAAACACTGGCCGACCCTCTGTCAGGGTGCCTGTCTTATCGACAATCAGCGTGTCGATCTTGCAAAGGTTTTCGATGGCACTGGCATCCCTGAACAGCACACCCATGCTGGCTGCTTTACCTGTCGAAACCATGATCGACATGGGCGTAGCAAGACCCAACGCACAGGGACAAGCGATGATCAGCACGGCGACAGCGTTGATCAGACCAAACACCCAACTGGGCTCAGGGCCAAAAAGCCCCCAGCCGACAAATGTCAGTATCGCAATCGCGATAACACCCATCACAAAGTAGCCAGCAATAGAGTCGGCCATTCGTTGCATTGGTGCTTTGGAGCGCTGAGCCCGAGCGACCATCTGTACGATTTGTGACAGCATGGTCTCGGCGCCGACCTTCTGCGCCTCCATTACCAAGCTGCCATGTGTATTCAGCGTGGCACCGATCAGGCTATCTCCAGCTCTCTTCATTACCGGCACTGGCTCGCCAGTGAGCATGGACTCATCCACCGCACTTTCACCTTCCAGTACTGAGCCATCAACTGGCACCTTTTCACCAGGCCTGACCCGCAGATGGTCTCCAAGGTGGACATGTGTGTGAGGAATGTCTTCTTCCTGTCCATCGGCATTGATCCGGCGTGCGGTCTTGGGCGATAGACCGAGAAGGGACTTAATGGCGGCGGAGGTTTGCGATCGGGCTTTGAGCTCAAGAATCTGCCCAAGCAAGGTGAGCGAGATGATGACCGCGGCGGCTTCGAAGTAGACGCCGATACGTCCATCTTGCATGAAGGTGGCGGGAAAGCTTTGGGGTAAGAGCGTTGCCATGACGCTGTAAAGGTAGGCTGCGGCGGTACCCAAACCAATCAGAGTCCACATGTTTGGACTGCGATTTCTAATAGAGGCTATGCCCCTTACAAAAAAGGGCCAACCTGCCCATAAGGTCACCGGTGTCGCCAGAGCTAGCTCGATCCAGTTTTGGATCGAGCCATGGAGGAGTTGTAACGAGTGTCCCGCCATGGCGAGCACTGTCACTATCACGGTTAATGGCAGCGACCACCAAAAGCGGCGGGCGAAATCCCGGAGTTCAGGATTTTCTTCTTCATCGAGCGTGGGCATGACCGGCTCTAATGTCATGCCACATTTAGGGCAGTTGCCGGGTCCGGGCTGGCGTATTTCCGGGTGCATCGGACAGGTAAACTCAGTGCCTGTTTGTACCGCAGACTCTGAAGAGGTGACGCGGGATTCGGCGCTCGAAACATTACCGCTGTAGCGTTCAGGATCAGCTCGAAACTTCTCCTGGCATTTCAGGCTACAAAATTGATATGTCTGTCCCTGATAAGACTCACCAAACTTACTTGATGAAGTGACTGCCATTCCGCACACCGGGTCACGTAGATCATCGTCATTGAGCGGAGCAGCATGGGCGTGACTGTGGTCGTGGTGGCTCGATATGGTAGGCATGGCTATTCCCCTTTTTCGTCCTTGTGGGTTGCTGCCTGATCGCCATGGCTATGTCCGCCATGTCCATGTCCAAAAAAGTGCATCAATGGACAGATCAACAGAATCAGATAAGGCCAAAATGGATAAACGTGGCTGAAATGCTCCCGCAAAACGTAAAAGGCACCAATCGCAATGAGCATGATTAGTACAACGCCTGTTTTGCGCCTCCAAAATGGTGCGGTGGTGTTTCCATCCGGATGCTGATGGTTATTCATGATCTAAACCCCACTGTGTGAGCATTGCTGTGATCTCTGCGACAGAGCGTAGCCAACTCTTGCGTCGAAGCGGTGTTAGCAGCCAGCTCTGGCTTATTTCAGGTCAAACTGACCGACCATCCCTGACTGATAATGCCCCGGCACGTTGCAGCCAAACTGAAGCCCAGTGCTGTTGTTGAAGGTCCAGATCAGCTCTTTGGTTGCGCCAGGCTCAATCAGGACGCTGTTCGGGTCGTTGTGCTCCATTCCGACCATCTTCATTCCACCCATGCTGTGGCCCATACCGCTCATCGTTTTCCCGGTACCTGTGGGGTTAAGCGTTCCGTTCTGGAACATGCTTGCCATTTCTTTTTGGTGTGCTGCGTGAGCAGCAGCTTTGCCGATGTTGAACTCGTGCAGCAGCGAACCCTCATTGCGAAGGACAAATCGAATAGTTTCACCAGGCTTTACGTCGATGCTTTCAGGTTTGAAGAAAATATCGCCCATCTCGACCTCCACCGTACGGGTAACCTCAGAGGCGACTCCAGGCTGGCCGATGTCCTCTTTCCCATGCCCTGCGCTGGCCATAGCCGTAGCACCGAAGAGTAGAGTGATTGCTGCGATGACAGGGGTAACGAGCTTAGCTTTCATGGTGACCTCGAGAGTAAGTGGGAAACACTGGCTATGCTAATGATGCGGAGCTGCCAGTTAACTGACCTGAACACTACATTTCTGTCAGTTTTCGAAATAAATACGGCGTCCAGATGACGCCGCATTTAACAGGACTGTTCAAAAAGCTCTTTTCAGGGAGTTGCTTACTGATGGTTCTCTGACAGCATCAGCTTGTGCTCGCGTTGCATTTGACTCAAAACGTCGTCGACAATTTTGTCGTGCTTTTCCATCCAGGCCAGGTGCTGCTGGGGTGACATTGAGGCGTCTGGATGATCTTTATGGAGTTGGCTCATGATGTCGCCGAGCATTTTCATATGCTCGGCCATGTGGACATGACGCTGTCCTTCAGGGGCTTTTTCAGCTTGGATCAGTACGGCTTCAGCCCTGTCGCGCAGGCCTTCCATACGCTCTATCACCCGGTCTCCGCCACTTTCAGCCCATACAGAAGCTGAGACGAGTATCGAGCTCACAAAAAACAGCATTTTCAGGCGATTCATGGGGCAACTCCTTATGGAATTGTTTTCCGGCTCCCTAACGTTTCATGCTGAAGAGTCGGTCGAGCACCAGGAAGTACTCATGCTTGAACCCTAGACAGCGCTCGCTGACATCTACCTGAAGCCAATATTACTTTTCTGTCAGTTGCTGGTTGGCTGGCGTGTTTCGTTGCAGACTGCGCTTCATCATTATCCGAGAGCCACCCTCATGAGACTTCTGGTTGCTGAAGACGAACCCAAAATAGGTATCTATTTGCAGCAAGGACTCACGGAGGCGGGGTTCAATGTGGATCGCTTTACCAATGGCAAGGTGGCGCTACAGCACGCTTTGAGCGAGGCCTATGACCTGCTGATTCTAGACGTCATGATGCCTGGGCTGGATGGCTGGGAAGTACTTCAGAAGGTTCGTGCATCCGGAAAAGATGTTCCCGTGCTCTTCCTCACGGCGCGAGATCGCGTTGAAGATCGAGTGAAAGGACTTGAACTCGGTGCAGATGATTACCTGATCAAACCCTTCGCATTTTCTGAACTGTTGGCTCGCGTCAGAACGTTGCTGCGTCGGGGTAACGGCGCTCCCTCGCAAACCTATATGAAACTGGCTGATCTGGAGGTGGACCTGCTCAAGCGTCGGGCCATTCGTGGAGGTAAACGCATAGACCTTACGGCCAAAGAGTTTGCGTTGCTTGAGCTGTTGCTACGACGTCGAGGGGAGGTGCTGCCAAAGTCACTTATCGCCTCCCAGGTTTGGGATATGAACTTCGACAGCGATACCAACGTTATCGAGGTTGCAGTGAGAAGGTTGAGGGCCAAGATAGATGACGACTTTGAGGTCAAGTTGATTCATACCTCTAGGGGGATGGGTTACATGCTCGACGCGCCTGATTCGGAGTCGGAATGAACCGAATGTCCCTGACGACCCGTATGAGTCTGATGTTCATGCTCGCGGTAACGGCCGTGCTTACGGTCGCCGGACTCAGTTTCAATAACCTCAGTCGGCATCACTTTAAGATGCTGGATCAGCAGGCATTGAACGAAAAGCTCCACTCGACCCAGAGAATTTTGTCCGGGTTGAACAGCATCGATCAACTCAGCGAATTTAAGCCTGAGCTGGAGGCGCTGCTGGGGGCTCACCGTGATTTGACTGCCCTAATAATCGATGGTGACGGCAAGCTGCTGTTTGCTGATCCCGGTCCGGTAGATATTCCGAAGGAGTTCCGCACAACCACAAACAACAACGTCTGGGAGTGGCGGGAGCAAGGGCAGATGTTCCGTGGAGTGACGGCACAAGCCGTTGTGACGGGGCAAGACAAGCCGTTGACAGTCATTTTGATCTTTGACGTTACTCAGCATATGTCCTTTTTCGAGACGCTTGAACGATGGTTTTGGATAGGGTTGGTGATCAGCGCATTGGTCAGTGCTGCACTCGGCTGGATGGTAGCAAGCAGTGGCATGCGGCCCATTCGCCAGGTCACGCGGGTCGCTGCCTCAATGTCAGCAAAATCACTCAAAGAGCGCATCCCCTTAGCACCCGTTCCCAAAGAGCTTCAGCAAATGGTGCTGTCGTTTAACGCAATGTTGTCCAGGCTCGACGATGCATTTGTCCGGTTATCGAACTTTTCCGCAGACATTGCCCACGAACTACGGACCCCCGTGAGCAACTTGATGACCCACACCGAAGTGGTGCTTTCAAGAAAAAGGAATATTGAGGACTACGAAGACAACCTGTACTCAAATCTTGATGACTTGAAGCGTATGAGTCGGATGATTGATGACATGCTTTTTCTGGCGAAATCTGACAACGGTCTGATCACACACGAGAACAAACCAATAGACCTCGTGGAAGTAGTGGAAAAATTGCTTGAGTACTACCGCCTTTTGGCTGATGAGCGAGGGATTCAACTCAAGGTTTCAGGAAGGGGCAGCGTCCGAGGCGATGTCCTTATGCTCCACAGAGCCATTTCTAACCTGCTCTCTAACGCGCTTCGCTACACCTCTGAAGGGAAGACGATCAGTGTCGAAATCCTCCAGAAGGAGATGTCGGTATTGGTCGTCGTGGAGAACCACGGAGAACCCATTGCCCCCGAACATCTTGAAAAGCTTTTCGATCGTTTTTATCGCGTGGACCCAGCGCGGCGAGAAGGGAGTCCAAGCAACGCAGGGCTAGGTCTGTCGATTACCCGATCAATTATTGAGGCGCATGATGGCAAAATCTGGTGTACGTCATGTGACGGGAAAACGGCCTTTCATCTAGAGTTTCCTAGTGTTGACTTGGAGGTCAGCTGAACAACGGCGTATTTGTGATCAACGGCGATCTCTCAGCCTGCGCCCAGCGTCCACTTTCGTTATTTTTGAATGAGTGAAAACCCTAGTATCTGGGGCACGCGGTCTCGTCTTTAAGTCTCGCTACGCCCGCCAATTCGAGGCCAAACACCGCGTCAAGCTGACTGAAATGTAATCGAACAGTTTGCGTTCGTGTGGCATCGTGTTCTTGCACTGTGACGTTGGGGCCTAGTGAGTTTCTCGTGTTCAACCTGACCTAGAACACGGAGGCTACTAGCTAATCATCAGTGGTTTTAACAAGAATCGAAAAGTAAAAATTAGATATTCCAAACAAACCTCGAATCAACAGCTCTTGCTGTGAGGAGTCTTGCATGTCATTCCTTAAAACTACGACCGTAGCTGTTGCACTTACCGCTGGTTTGCTTCTGAGTGCAGTTGCTCAAGCACATCCAAAGCTCCTTTCTTCCACTCCGGCAGAAGGCTCGAATGCGGCGGCCCCTTCGAAAATTGAACTGCACTTTTCTGAGAATCTCACCACTCAGTTTTCCGGTGCAAAACTAATCATGACCGATATGCCTGGCATGCCGAACTCCCCAATGGGTGTTAAGGCCGCCGTCGCTGGTGGCGGTGATCCGAAAACGATGGTGATTACACCGGCAGCACCTTTGACCACCGGTACCTACAAAGTCGAATGGCGTGCTGTCTCCTCGGACACTCACCCGATCACCGGCAACTTCTCATTTAAAGTGAAATGATTTATGAGCGACTCAATAAATATTGTGGTTCGCTTTGCTCTTTATTTCGACCTGATGCTGTTATTCGGATTGGCAATTTTCGGCTTGTACAGCCTCAGGGGAAAGGAAAGAGTATCGGGCACGGTCTTGAATTTTGAGTCGCTTCTTTACGGTACTTCCGTTGCAGGTGTAGCTCTGTCCCTTGCCGCGATGTTGTTGCTTGCGAAAGCAATGAGCGGTGTGTCGGAGCTTATGGAGCTACATCGTCATATTTTTGAAATGGTCCTTATGGGGACTGACGTCGGGTTGACCTGGATGGTCCGAATAGCTGCCTTGGTGATGGCAATTATTGGCGTCGCGTTGAACAAGCGATTTCCAACACCCAGTCTCTGGATCGTCACTGTATGCGGAGCGATTGCGTTGGCGACGTTGGCATGGACAGGGCACGGCGCCATGGATGAGGGCAGTCGACGCTACTGGCATTTCATCACCGACATTTTCCACCTATTAGCCGCAGGTGGCTGGTTGGGCGCTCTATTGGCATTCGCTCTACTGCTGCGGTTGAAATCGCTAAAGGGCGAACAAGAAGCTCAAATTCTTGCACGGGTACTGACTGGTTTTGAGTCGGCCGGCGGAGTGATTGTTGCGATCATAAGCGTTACGGGCGTAGTAAATTACCTGTTTATCGTTGGCCCACACCTCGATGAAGTGATGCTCAGTACTTATGGCCAGCTGCTGTTTTTGAAAATATTGCTCTTTGCTGGGATGATCGTTTTAGCCACGCTGAACCGCTTTCACCTAAGTCCGGTATTGGAGCGGTCAGTTCGAAATGGAGAATACTCTGCCGCAGTCAATGCCTTGCGCCGCAGCATGACACTCGAGTTTTTAATGGCAGTCGTCATAATTTGTCTTGTCGCATGGTTAGGCACTTTAAGTCCGGAAATGGAAATGAGCGCGGAATAGAGGTTGGTGACAGCCGACTAAGGAGTCTAGAAGGTGAATTGTAAGGGCCATTTCCACCGGCTACACTCCAGCCCATGAAACGCTACCTACGGTTTTGCCTGATTTTCCTGATTAGCCTGGCGCTCCCCCTCAGCGGGATGGCGGGTGTTCAGGCGCCGACTGAGCCCTGCCCCATGAAAACCATGGGCATGGCGATGATGGACGGCATGGGTCAAGACTGCTGCCATGACATGAAAAGTCCCACCGAGCACGGCAAACCCTGTAAGCCAGGCCAGGAGTGCAAGACTGGTGGCATGCTGCAAGTCTCCATCATCAAGCCTCCTATCACCTTATCCAGCCCCCTCGTACTGTCCTTCTCCCTAGATTCCCATCCAGTACAAACCCCGTCAGGGGTATGGCGACCGCCCCGCACTTGATTCCTGTACCACACTCAGCCTCATTCCGCGTTAGCGGGATGGCATATCTGCGTGCATGTCTGATGAAGCGCGCAGTGGATCATCACAGGAATCGTGAACATGAACTCCAAGTGCTATTGCACAGGGTGGTCCCTCGTGGCCGGCCTGGCGGCAAGCGTACTGGCATTGCCGAGTCTCGCTGCCGCATTGACACTCGATGAAGCTTTGCAGCTGGCTGAAAACAATGCGCCGTCGCTGACTGCACAAGACGCGAAAATTCAGGCTGCCAGTAGTGCGGCCATCCCCGCTGGTGAACTACCCGATCCCAAGTTGCTGCTAGGCGTACAGAACTACCCCATTGGCGGTCCGGATCGCTGGAGCATCGATCAGGACTTCATGACTATGCAAATGGTCGGAGTCAGTCAGGAGATGCCCAACAGTGCCAAGCGCAAAGCCCGCATCGAGGTCGCTGATGCAGCCATTAACCGCGCCGCAGCTGAGCGCCGGGTCGAACGTCTAAAGGTTCGTCAGGCCACGGCGCTGGCCTGGATCAACAGCTTCTCCGTTGAGCGTAAAGACGCGCTGTTCCAGGATTTCTACAAAGAAAACCGTCTGCTGGCCGATACCGTCCGTGCACAAATTGCCGGCGGCCGCGCTCAACCTGCTGATGCAGTAACGCCCAAACAGGAAGCGGCACAACTGGAAGAGCAGCAGGACGATCTGATTCGCCAGAGAGCGCAGGCCCGAGCGGCTCTGAAGCGCTGGATTGGCCCGGCCGCCAACGACAAACCTGTGGGCAGCTTGCCTGAATGGCCTGTCGAAGCCTCTGGCTACTCTCATAAGCTGCAACATCACCCAGAATTGGCAGCGTTTGAGCCTATGACCCGCGAAGCGCAAGCCAAGGTCCGTGAAGCCGAGGCGGAAAAACAGTCGGATTGGAGCTGGGAAGTCGACTATCAGCATCGTGGTCGACAGTTCGGCGACATGGTCAGCGTGCAACTTTCCTGGGATCTACCACTGTTTCCTGATTCTCGGCAAAACCCCAAGATTGCGGCCAAACACGCTGAACTCAACCAGCTTGAGGCTGAGCGCGAAGCGCTGTCACGCGAGCATACCCAGCAACTGGAGGACGAGCTGGCCGACTATGAACGCCTGAATCGTGCCGTGCATCGAACCCAGGACAGCCTATTGCCCTTGGCCAAGGAAAAGGTCGAGCTCAGCATGGCCAGCTATCGGTCCGGCAAAGGCGATTTGAGCTCCGTTGTCGCCGCCCGCCGCGAGCTCATCGAAGCCCGTCTCAAGCAGATTGATGTGGAAGAGCAGCGAGCGCTGACCAGCGCGCGCCTGTATTTCGCCTACGGGGAGTCCAGCCAATGAACCTTAGAAAGTGGAACGGGGCATTGCTGGTAGGCCTCTCGCTGGTATTGGGTGTTGCCGGTGGTTACTGGTTCGCTCAGCAGGGCATGAGCGAAGTACCTGGTGCAGCCCCAGAGCAGAGCCTCCCCTCTCTGGACGAACGCAAAGTACTGTATTGGTACGACCCTATGTCCCCGCAGCAAAAGTTCGATAAGCCGGGTAAGTCGCCCTTCATGGACATGCAGTTGGTCCCTCAGTACGCCGACATCAAAGGGGACAGCGCATCCGTTCGCATTGATCCAAGCCTGACTCAGAATCTCGGTGTGCGACTGGCTACCGTCAGTCGAGGTGTGTTTGCTTCGAGTCTGGAGGTTGTCGGTGTGTTGGCTTTCAACGAGCGGGACGTCGCCGTCATTCAAGCCCGTACGGCGGGTTTCGTCGAGCGCGTGTATGCCCATGCTCCTGGCGACGTGATCAAAGCCAATGCCGCCATGGCGGATATCCTTGTACCTGAGTGGGCTGCGGCTCAGGAGGAGTTTCTCGCACTCAAGCGCAGTGGCGATGCGGGCTTGCTGGCAGCGGCTCGCCAGCGCTTGCGGCTCACCGGGATGCCGGCGGCATCAATTGCTCAAGTAGAGCGCAGTGGCAAAGTCCAACCAAACCTGACCCTCACCAGCCCTATTAGTGGTGTGCTGCAAGAGCTCAATGTGCGCGAGGGTATGACGGTGGCCGCCGGCGAGACACTGGCACGCGTTAATGGTTTGAGTAGCGTCTGGCTGGCCCTGGCCGTTCCGGAGACTGAATCTGGATCGATCCTCATGGGGCAAGCGGCAGAGGCGCGTTTGCCCGCGTTCCCTGGGGTTGTGCTCAAGGGCGTCGTCAGCGCGATTCTTCCGGAAACCAATCCGGATAGCCGCACCCTTCGCGTCCGCGTCGAGTTACCTAACCCAGAAGGCCGTCTCAGGCCGGGTATGACCGCACGAGTGAGCCTCAATCGTTCAACGGAGCAAAGTGTGTTGTGGGTGCCGAGCGAGGCCGTCATTCGCACCGGTCGACGTGCCCTGGTGATGCTCGCTGAAGACGCTGGCCGCTATCGTCCTGTTGAAGTGTTGATCGGGCAGGAAAACGATGGCAAGACGGCGATCTTGAAAGGTCTGGAAGAGGGCCAGAAGGTGGTTACCTCTGGCCAGTTCCTGCTCGACTCGGAGGCCAGTCTCAAGGGTATCGTTGCAAACTCAGAGGAACAGTCACCACCCAGCGCAGCAGCCTCCAGTTTTCATGAGGCGGATGGGCAGATCGTTGAGATCAACGACAAAGAAGTCACACTCGCCCATGGCCCCTTCAAAACGCTGGGCATGCCTGGCATGACGATGACGTTCCCGCTCGCCAATCCGGCGCTGATGCAGGGCCTCAAAACGGGCGACAAGGTCCGGATTGCAGTGAGTCAAACCGACGATGGCTTGCGTGTTGAGCGTCTAGGGAAATCAGGGGGCCAGCTATGATTGCTGCCCTGATTCGTTGGTCAGTGGCCAACCGATTCCTGGTGCTACTGGCGACACTGTTCGTCACGGCTTGGGGCATTTGGTCGGTGCAGAGCACGCCCATCGATGCGCTGCCGGATCTCTCCGATGTTCAGGTGATCATCCGCACCCCGTATCCGGGACAGGCACCGCAGATCGTCGAGAACCAGGTGACCTATCCGTTGGCCACCACCATGCTTTCGGTGCCTGGCGCCAAGACCGTGCGCGGCTACTCCTTCTTTGGTGACAGCTTTGTCTATGTGCTGTTCGAAGACGGTACTGACTTGTATTGGGCCCGCTCGCGGGTGTTGGAGTACCTGAGCCAAATACAAAGTCGCTTGCCGGCCAGCGCCAAACCGGCGTTGGGGCCGGATGCGACAGGAGTGGGCTGGATTTTCCAGTACGCGCTGGTAGATCGCAATGGCGGACACGATCTGGCGCAACTTCGTGCACTTCAGGACTGGTTCCTCAAGTTCGAACTCAAGACTCTGCCCAACGTTGCCGAGGTGGCCACCGTGGGTGGCATGGTCAAGCAGTACCAGGTGCAGCTTGATCCGCTCAAACTGGCCAGCTTCGGTATCACGCAGGCCGAGGTGGCCGACGCGATCGGCAAGGCCAATCAGGAAACCGGTGGTGCCGTCCTGGAGATGGCAGAGACCGAGTTCATTGTGCGGGCTTCCGGCTACTTGAAAACGCTCAATGATTTTCGGGCGATCCCACTCAAGCTGGGATCGGGCGGTGTGCCGGTGACCCTTGGCGATGTCGCCACCATTCAGTTGGGACCGGAAATGCGGCGTGGCATTACTGAACTCGACGGTGAAGGCGAGACCGTCGGTGGCGTGGTGATTTTGCGCAGCGGCAAGAATGCTCGGGAGACCATTGCGGCGGTCAAAGCCAAACTCGACGAACTGAAAAGCAGCTTGCCGGCGGGGGTGGAAATCGTCACCACCTACGACCGCAGCAAACTAATCGACCGCGCGGTGGAAAATCTCAGCCACAAACTGCTCGAAGAGTTCATCGTCGTCGCGTTGGTGTGTGGCATCTTCCTCTGGCACCTGCGTTCATCTCTGGTGGCAATCATCTCCCTGCCGGTGGGGGTGCTGATCGCCTTCATCGTGATGCGCTATCAAGGGATCAACGCCAACATCATGTCCCTAGGCGGAATTGCCATCGCCATCGGTGCCATGGTCGACGCTGCCGTGGTGATGATTGAAAACGCGCACAAGAAGGTTGAGGCCTGGCACGTGGCCAATCCGGGGGAGGAACTGAAGGGTGAACGTCATTGGCACGTGATGACCGAAGCGGCGGCTGAAGTTGGACCAGCACTGTTCTTCTGTTTGTTGATCATTACCCTATCGTTCATTCCGGTGTTCACCCTGCAAGCGCAAGAGGGGCGGCTATTCGGCCCGCTGGCTTTCACCAAGACCTACGCCATGGCCGCAGCGGCGGGATTGTCAGTGACCTTGGTGCCGGTGTTGATGGGCTACTGGATTCGGGGACGAATTCCCAGTGAACAACAGAACCCGTTGAACCGGTGGCTGATCCGGATCTACCAGCCGGCTCTGGATGCAGTCTTACGACGACCGAAGATCACGCTGCTGGTCGCGTTGCTGGTTTTTATCAGCGCACTATGGCCAATGTCGCGCTTGGGTGGCGAGTTTCTTCCGCCTTTGGACGAGGGCGACCTGCTCTATATGCCTTCGGCTCTGCCGGGATTGTCGGCGCAGAAAGCGGCGCAACTGCTGCAACAGACCGACCGCCTGATCAAGACCGTGCCGGAGGTCGAACATGTCTTTGGTAAAGCCGGTCGTGCTGAAACTGCCACCGACCCGGCGCCGTTGGAGATGTTCGAAACCACCATCCAGTTCAAGCCACAGGAGCAATGGCGCCCAGGTATGACTCAGGAAAAACTGGTGGAAGAGCTGGATCGAGTGGTGCGAGTTCCTGGGCTGACCAATATCTGGATACCACCGATACGCAACCGAATCGACATGCTGGCCACGGGGATCAAGAGTCCTATTGGGGTGAAAGTTGCCGGCACCAACCTGACCGAGATTGATGCCGCTACCCAGGCGGTCGAGCGGGTGGCCAAGGATGTGCCCGGCGTCAGTTCTGCGCTGGCCGAGCGACTGACGGGTGGTCGCTATATCGATGTGGATATCGACCGCAAAGCCGCCGCCCGCTACGGGCTGAATATCGACGATGTGCAGTCCATCGTGGCCGGCGCTATCGGCGGTGAAAATGTCGGCGAGACCATTGAAGGGCTCGCACGCTTCCCGATCAACGTGCGTTATCCACGGGAGTGGCGTGACTCGCTCGGTGCCTTGGAGCAATTGCCGATCTACACCCCGCTAGGGAGCCAGATCACCCTCGGCACGGTGGCGAAGGTCAAGGTCAGCGACGGCCCGCCGATGCTCAAGAGCGAGAATGCACGGCCCTCTGGTTGGGTATACATCGACGTGCGTGGCCGGGACATTGCCTCGGTAGTCGCCGATCTACGCCGGGTCGTCAGCGAGCAGGTCAAGTTGCAGCCCGGCATGAGCCTGAGTTACTCAGGACAGTTCGAATTTCTCGAAAGGGCCAACGCACGACTCAAACTGGTGGTGCCTGCCACGCTGTTGATCATCTTCGTGCTGCTTTACCTGACATTTGCACGCTTTGACGAGGCCCTGCTGATTATGGCCACTTTGCCATTCGCACTGTCTGGCGGGGCATGGTTTCTCTATCTGTTGGGATTCAACCTGTCGGTTGCCACCGGGGTCGGCTTCATCGCCCTGGCCGGCGTTTCTGCCGAATTTGGCGTGATCATGCTGCTCTACCTGAAAAATGCCTGGGCCGAGCGTGAAGACGTCGGCGACCGCACTGAGCGCGGTCTGGTTGCGGCGATTCGTGAAGGCGCTGTGCAGCGCGTTCGACCCAAGGCCATGACCGTTGCGGTGGTTATCGCTGGTTTGTTACCAATACTTTTGGGAAGCGGTACCGGCAGCGAGGTGATGAGCCGCATTGCCGCCCCGATGATTGGAGGTATGGTTACGGCGCCCTTGCTATCGCTGTTTGTGATCCCGGCGGCCTATCACCTCATGCGTCGTCGACACTTGTCCGTTGAGCCTGGCAAGCACTGACGCGTAAAAATGCATACAAAAGGGGCTGCGCTTGCAGCCTCGTTTGAGCTGCACAGCCCGTTCTCATCAGTCCTACGCGCGGTATGTATCGAAATTAGCAAGTTTATGTCTTTTGCATAAACTCGCTAATTTCGATACATACGCTGTGGTCAGTGCCATTACCCACCAGCACTTGCCAGAAAAACGAACGCTGCGAACACTCCGTTTCGATGAGCCACAAACAGCATCCTGCTTATAGCCGACTCAGCATTCGTCACCCTTAGATCTCTCTTGAAATCGAGGCAAATGACCCTAATATGATCTTATCTTGCCATCATCGTTTTCAATCATGGATGTTTCTCGGGGGTAGGTCGGAATGGCAGAACAAGAAGACGCTAAGCCCGCAAGCGGGCGCTTCAACACAAATGATGAGACGAAGCGGATCGTATGGACACAGACCGCTGGTCATTGTGAACTGTGCGGCACGGATCTGACGTTCGATTATCGTGCCGGCAAGCCAATGAAATGGGGCGAAGTGGCGCATATCCTGCCCGCCAGTCCCAAAGGCCCTCGGGGACGCGCGGATCATGATGCTGAGGCGCACACAAACGATACCGCTAATCTGATGCTCCTGTGCCCAGGTTGTCATGACAAAATTGATCGTGACGCAGATGGGTATCCTGAAAATGATTTGAGTGGTTTACACCAAGCGTACCTGGAACGCATCCGACTCGCCGCAACGACCCCCGATGGTGGCAGAGCTATTCCTCTCATCGTCCAGAGTCAGCATTTTCAGACGATCAACGATATCCCCGTTCGCGATCTGTTGACTGCGATGTCCGCCGAGGGATTAACCGCCTTCGATCAAGGCATCAAAATCGCCTTCGCTGCACCCGGACCACGTGGCAGGGACACTACCTATTGGCAGAACGTCAAAGACAGCGTCCAGTATGAGCTGGAGCAGCAACTCAAGCGTCGCGGCGGCACTTATGGCGATTCGCCCGCGCTAGCAGTAGTCGGCTTGGCCGACATTCCGGCCTTGATGATGTTGGGCCAGAGTATCGGCGACCGTTCCAAACGCTTGATCTTCTCTTTTCACCGCGAGCATCTTTTGCGCTGGCCCGATCAGTCTGCTGAGCCGCCTAGTTTTCTGTTTACGCCTCCACCCAACGGCGATGGCCCACTGGCGTTGGTGCTCTCCATTTCTGCGCAAGTTCCAGTTCGCGACGTGACCGACGCTCTACCCGGTGCACGTATTGCAGAGCTGTCGATCCCAGAACCAAGCTACGCGATGGTACAGAACCGTCGGGTGATTCATGCCTTTCGCGACGCACTTCAAATACGACTGAGCCAGCTTGAGGCTCTGACTCCTGACCCTATCCACGTCTTCGCCGCCATTCCTGCGGCATTAGCCATCGAGTTTGGCGCGTTGCTCACAACACAGCATCAACATACATACCTGATCTTCGATCGGGACAAAGAAAACCAAGATCGGTTTACGCAAACACTGCAATTGGGTCCAGTGGCCCAGGAGGCTATGTAATGCTTTTGAGCAACGAACAGACCAAGCGCAGCAGTTGGGAATATTTTCTGCTTCGCGCCGCGCGGGAAATCTCGCTGTCGGAAGCGCAGTACGAAAAAATCAATGACCGCTACTCCCAACTGGAAAAAATCCTCTCGGCTTCCGACAACCCGCTGCTCGCTGAGGCCCATATTTTCGTTCAAGGCTCGATGCGGCTGAAGACGACCATCAAGCCAATCCCCGGCGCGCCTGCGGATCTGGACACCATTGATGCGGACGCGATTATTTGGCTTCCTCACGCTCAGGGCGCTGGTGCAAAGGAAGTTCTAGAAGCGATTGAGCAGCGTTTTAGGGAAGGCTCCCGCGTTCAAGAAGAAGTTAAGCAATTACGTCGTGGCATCCGGATCGTTTATGCCGACGAAAATCCAGGTTTCCACATCGATGTCACGCCTGCCCGCGCGATCAACGGAAATGGCGAAGCAAACGGCGAAGGTAAGCTGGAGGTTCCGGATCGGGTCACAGGGTGGAAAGCAAGCAGCCCTATCCCTTACTCGAATTGGTTGCAGGTTGCTTCTGCCCAAGAAATCTCTCTGGAAAGCTTGGTAGTTGCCAAAAGCCAGCGGATGCTTGATGCCGCGACACAAGATCCTTTACCGCATTATCAGGATTACATCGATCAAGATCCCCTGCGTGCGACCATTAAGCTGCTCAAGCGGCATCGCGATGAATGGGCCATCAAGACAAGGAGCGCTGATACTCGCCCAATATCTGCGGTCATCACCACCCTGGCCACGCACGCATACCTGGATGTCGTAAAGGAGTCGCAGTCGAAGCCTCTGGCTCCGCTCGATGCAATTTTGGAAATCGTTCGCAGGATGCCGCAGCACATCGCGCAGAGAGGTAGCGACTGCTATGTCTACAATCCTGCCGATAACGGCGAAAACTTTGCAGAGAAGTGGAATCGACCGGGCGAGGGGCAAGGCTATCGCCAAGCATTTGCCAAATGGCATGCGGACGCCAGTGCATCTGTTTCATTGGGTTTGGAAAGTTTTGAATCCAACGATTCCTTTGCCGAGGCAGTGAAAAAGAATTTCGGTATTGCACCGGCATTCATTACGGCAGTGAACAATGAGATCCCTGCGAACTGGACGATGCCCGGCCGACCGGATGGCACTACTCGAAACTCTGCTTCGATGGGTTCGCTCTTCGGAGGGGCCAGCGGTGGCGGAACCTCTCAGTCGAGCGTAAAGCCAGTTGGACGCCTTGGCTGATCCTATTAAGACGCCATTGCAGCGCGGAATCGCCGCACTGCGAAACACCCTAGGTCAGGATGCTGCCGATGCATTGCTCCAGCCCGCACCCACGCGGGCTGACGAAGCGGCGTGCTTTCACTTCCCCTTGCCCACCGATTACACGGGGCAGGAGCGCCGACTGCGTATAGGTTTCCCCTCCAACTTTCCCCGTGGACTCTTGCGGCTGAACGTCGAACCCTCTCCATGGCTGGTTTGGCCGCATGCCACCAAGTCGGGGCTTTGCCTTCATGGCTTTCAGGAGCGCCCCATTATGGGCTCCCCGGAGGTCGTGGTAGAGGACAGCCTTGCTCGCTTGGCCCAGATCGTTTCGTTGTCCAAGATGGGATCAAACCAGGCAACGCGCGATATCGAATTTCAGAATGAGATCACTACCTACTGGTCTTTTCAGCACGGTCAGTCATTCCAGAACCTCTTACTGTTGGATCGCCCTCAGGCCGCCTCGCAGTTGTTTGCTCTCAGCGATCCGCGCCGGGTTATGCCATCCGGTCAGGAAACGGTTTGGTTAGCATCGAACGTAGCTGCACTCAAAGGGCATTACCGACGGGTTGTCGGGCGCTCCGCTGTCATTCGCGCGGCCGAAACTCCCGGTTTTTACGTCAAGCTTCAGACTTATCCGGATATCCGCACCCCGGATCCGGAAGATTTATTGCTGTGGCTCACGCCACACCTTCAACCAGACGATGCCGAGCAATTGCTGGCATGGTTTGAGCTGCATGGAACGTTGGCGAGTCGATGGATTGTTCTGGAGCTTCCAGGAGGGGCAGATGCTCCAACATATTGCCTCAATGTGCGCTCGCTCGGCGTACAGCAGGAGCGGGGGGCAAAGTTTGGCTTGCGTACAGCGCGCCGTCGGCCAGCTATCGCAAATGCACATCCTCCGGCGCTCGTCCGAGCAACTGCCCTGGACGTGCTTGATCGAGCGTCCATTCTGTCCCGCGATATAAGCGGTACTGCACAGCACCTTGAAAATGCTCGAGTCGTTTGTGTTGGCGTTGGCTCGTTAGGCAGTGCGGTGGCAATACAATTGGCACGATCCGGTGTCGGCCACCTTACCCTCATCGATCCTGACACTTTGGTGTCAGCCAATCTGGGGAGGCACGTTCTGGGAGCGGATAGCCTAGGTAGACTGAAAGCCTCCGCGTTGAGGGACAAGATTCTGTTAGATCTTCCGACGACAGAATGCACCGCTTATGCGACTTTTGCCGAAGTGGTGATGAGCAGCAAACCAGAAGTGTTTGATAACGCAGATCTGGTGGTGATCACGACAGCAGACTGGCAGTCGGAGGTCACTGTATGGCGAGCCAAATCAAGCGGCGCTCCTTGGGGGCTTTTACAAGCCTGGAGCGAACCGTATACCCAGGTAGGCCATGCGCTATTCGCACCAGCCGGCACCTTTGATGGCCGTCAGTTGTTCACGGACGTCGGCGATTTTCTGCATAGATTTACAGAGTGGCCGGGAGGCGGTGTTGTTCCACTGCCCGCGTGTGGCGAGAGCTTTATCCCAGGCGGCTCGCTGGGAATGACCAATATCGCCTCTATGGTGTCGCACACGGCCTTACGCGCATTGACCGGCAACATCGCCACTGCATCTTGGGTCAGCAGTATCTACAGGCCTGAAGATGTTCTGAGCCTAGGAGGCCAATACCATGGTCCCAAACTGCCAGAGGGAGCGCAGCAAATCTTACTCGAGCGCGGATGGCCGGAAGATAAGGACGAAACGGTATGACGGATATCGCATGGCGCTGGCGATGGCCGGAGGTGAATTCCGAGCTATTGGTGTCCCAAGCTGTCGCGGACATCTTGGATAGTCATCGGCAGGGCCTTTTTGGCGTGGAGCGAGGGGGACAGTTATTTGTCAACCCGGTTGATCCGAAAGGGTTGCTGCTGGCCTTGGCCACGTTGCCTCATCGCGCCGATCGGTCAGGCTGGTCTTGGCTAGAGTTGGATGCGGAGCGGTGCCGTCAGGAAATCCAGGCTGCCAACGAACAAGGGTTACGTCTGGTGGGCTATTGGCATACGCATCCCCAATCCGTTCCGGTGATCTCTCCGGCAGACATCGGAAGTTTCTCCAAATTTGCTGCACGTTACACGCAGGATCTGCCGCACCCAATAGCCGTTATTGTCGGCAAGTCCGAAAAACCAGAAGGTATCAAGGCGTGGTCGTTCAGGGACGGCAGATATGTTGAGGCAACCTGTATCAGATGAGCTTCGAGTCAGTGCGGTGGAAGGTAGGTCAGCGTTTACCTTTACCCGCTAGCATTAGTGCGAAGAGCTCTGCCTGAAAGCGGGCATCATCCAATGCGTTATGGTTCGGTTCGCTGAGTGGCTTCAGCGCAGCGGTCATTTTGGATGATTTTGTTTCCTGCCAGCTGCAACCTACAGCGCCCATAAAGTAGGCCTTCATGTCGATAGCGGTAAAACCAAAGGGGTTGGTTTCCAGGTATTTGTGGAAGTAGTAATTGACGAATGACCAGTCAAACGGTGCATTGAGTCCTACGAAAATGACCTTTTGCCCCGGTTGGCAGGACGATTTCAGCCATTGATCAAATGTCAGCATCGCCTGTTGCGGAGCGAGGCCCTCGCGCTCCAGCTTCTCCAGACTCAGCCCCGATACTGCCAGTGCTTCCGGGTCGTGTTTTGGACTGTCAGGTCGTAGTTCAAGATAGATGGACGTTACAGGTTGGGCTACAAGACAGGCTCCAATGGAAAGCAGACTGTATTCGCCTGGTATAGGCCCAGAAGTCTCGACGTCGACGGAAACATAAAGCTCATCAGGGTGCATGTCATATCCTTTCGTGTAGTTACCTGATCACGCTCAGGCTCTTAGCCATGTGAAGGTGGAAAGGCAGGTATAGCCATTGCCCCATTTTTTGCTGTTTCACTCGCTATCCGGCGTTCGAGCAGCGGCAGTGCCTGTCTACCAGCGGATTGCGCGTTCCTTTGGTCAGCTCTGGGCCCAAGCATAATGATGTGTGTCATTCTCTGATGGCGGATGAGGGCCGGACGATCATGAGTGAAACTGAGCGCTGGATAGTAAAATGCCAGAAAACTGAGGACGGTACTGGCGACATCATCATTGATCTGCCTCAAGAGTTGCTTGACCAAATGAGGTTAGGTGTTGGGGACGACCTGGAGCTAACGGTAGTGAATGGCACATTAGTCCTGACGCCCGTGTGCAACGCAACATCAGTGCGGCCCATGTTTGCTGGCGTCCTGCGTCAGGATGTCTATCATGCTTACCGCATGCGTCTGGAGACGCTTCTTCATATCTCTGTCAATGCTTCGGATCTGGACATTCACGACATGATAGTAGCTGGCTTCTCGGTCAGCCTGATCAAAATGCTTTGTGATGATGGAACCCTCAGCGACGAAGAACGCGACAGAATCATTCAACCCAAAACGCTCAAAACAAAACTGTCAGCCAATCAGCTTTTAACGTTGCATGAGAGCGATCGCCTGTTCCGGTTTGCACATATTACCGCCATGGCCGAGGTGATCTTCGGTGACAAAGGGAAGGCCAAACAATGGCTTTCCAAACCCAAAGCCCGTTTTTTGGGAGAAAGCCCATCGGCGATGGTCACTACAACCTTTGGCACACATCTAGTCGAAGAAATGCTGATTCAAGTGTCTGAGGGCATGTCATTTTGATTCAGCCGCAGCCAAACGGCTTCTACCGCTCCTTGAGTAACATGGATTTCATGCGCCTATACCGGCGTCGCCTTGCCGAATACGACATGCACGGGCATCCATGAAGCACTAGGTTTCACCCACATCGGCACCTACCGCTAGGTAGGGTTCACGCACGGCAATGGCATAGCTGGGTACTGGCGAAAACCCACTTTATCCGGTGACAGCTAGATAGAAATCATCCCGTTCAGTGGGATGAGGGGAGAAGACGGACCAGCTGTGAAATGGCCCAGTCTTCGGCATCGGAACCTCGTGTGTCGATGGGAGCTAAGCTGATTGATGCTTCTCGTTCGAATCGTTTTTTTGATCGGCCGGAGGTACAGATGAATCTGGCAGATTTTGTCTCAGTGCTTTCTGCGGGTGAGAAAATAGATGGGTGCCAACTCACCACCTCAGATGCTGTGGCCCTCGCCAGTCTGCATTTTCCTTCCCATGCCTATTGTCTTGTTGCTGATTGGGCAATATTGGATCTCGACATTCCAACACGTCAGCGAAAAGCCATTACGGATAGACAGCTAATTCCTGCTCTCGTTTACGCTTTGACCGTTATCCAAGACAGTAAAGGTCGCTTCCCGCCTGGTGATTGGGTCCGAACAACGCTGGGTGTTTCCTTCACCCATGACTGCTTATTTCGAACAAAAAACACAGTTTATGTGCTGATGGGGACTGGTCGAAGGTTGCACACGGATTTAGACATCGCACTGAGCCTGTGCTGAAAAAAGACTATTTCCGCACAGGTGAGTGACCGGTCGCGCTCACATAATATTTCGGCCTGAATGAACGCTCTCGCTGTTGTGTCAATCTATGTTGTTACCAATCGAGCCCCGTATTTGAAGTGCGACCCGTCTGTGTCAGTCTATGTTGCTGTCGTGTGGATCCCGGATCATCCTACAGGCCCCGATTTACGAGAGGGGCTGTGTCAAACTATGTTGTTGGTAACCACCAACCGGGTCTCCAGGCCCCCGCGAAAGGACGCGCCTTCGATGAACACCCCCTCGCAAATCCACGAGCGTTTGAACAACCGCCGATTCACCGTCGCCAACAACACCCACGGGCTATCCGGCGCGGGCACGGTGTTTCATTACCTGGTTGAGGGCGATGCGGTTTCCGGTACGTACCAAGGCGGTCGAATTCGCTTGGGTACGCAGGTTGGGCGCGTCACAGGTCCAGACTCTATCGAGCTGTTGTATCAGTGCCTGACGCTGGAAGGTGAACTGCTGGCCGGCTGGTCGCGAGGCATCGTCGGTGTGGATGCTGTCGGGCGTACCACGCTGAGTTTCGTGTGGGGGTGGTTGTCGGGGGCGACAGGAGGTGGGGAGTCGAACTATGTGGAGATTGCAGAGGGTGATGGCCACACCTAAGGCACAAACTCCACCCTCAACCCCCGGCTCACACTCCGTCCCTGATCATCACTGACCCGCAACCGATACTCGCCTGATTTGCCCGGCCGCCAGTTCAAGGTGGCTTGTGGCGGGCCCTGGCCGATCAGGCTTTGGTCGGCGAACCAGTAAAGCGTCGTCGCATCGCTGGCCGCATTCGCGTTCAGCGGGATGCTTTCCTGGGGTTGGGACAGGCGCAACTGATAACTCACTTGCGTCAGGGGCGAGCGGATCTGTGGGGCTTCGCTCTGGTCGCTGATGCGGTTGGGCTGGCAGTTTTTCAGCACGTTGGGCGGCGTGCGCCGAGGCAGGCCGGCGGCGCGGTACAGGCGTTGCACGTCGCTGGGCCAGAATTCGAAGACTTCTTCGCGGGTGTACTGCGGATCGAACGGCGGGCAGGCGGCCTTGCCGGTGCGGGTGTCGATCAGCACCGGGCGGTGCAGGTTGGACACGCGAATCGGCGAGACGCCGGGGATGTACCAGGTCTTGCGGGTTTGCGGGCACCAGCGGTTGGGCAACTCGCCGGATGCGGCGCAGACGTCGATGCGCACCAGCCCGGCGGGCGGCTTGTCGGGCTTGATGACGGTGTTGGGCAAGGCCAGGGGCAGGGCATCGGCGATGCGGAAAAACAGCGGCGCGGCGGTCTTGGCGCCAATAAACGCGGGGTTCGGGCGACCGTCGAAGTTGCCCACCCACACCACCAGCACATAGGGGCCCACCAGGCCGGCGCTCCAGGCATCGTGAAACCCCCACGAGGTACCGGTCTTCCAGGCAGTGCGCCAGTGGCGGCCGGGCAGGCCATCCGGGCGCGGGTTGCGTCGCAGCATGTCGCGCACCATAAAGGCGGCCTGGGGCGTGAGCAGCGCCGCTCCGGTGGTTTGCGGCTGTTCCTGTAAATAGCGCAAGGGTCGCAAATGACCGTCACCGGCCAGCATCACGTACAGCCGCGCCAGTTCCTCCGGGGTCATCTCACCCCCACCCAGCGCCAGCGCCAGGCCGTAATGGCTCTCGTTGCGCAGGCCCTTGATGCCCGCCTGTTGCAGTAATCCGTAGAGCGAGGGCGATTTCACCTGGCTGGCCAGCCACACGGCCGGGATATTACGGCTACGGATCAACGCATCGCGCGCCGTCAGTGGCCCGACAAAACTGCCGTCGAAATTTTCCGGTTGGAAGTAGCCGAAACTACTGGGCAGGTCCTTGAGGATGCTCATGGGGTGGATCACCCCTTGGTCCAGCGCCAGCCCATACAGAAACGGCTTCAGGGTCGACCCAGGCGAGCGGCGCGACAGCACGCCGTTAACTTGGCCGTGGATGCCTGTGGATAAATAATCCGCCGAACCCACCAGCGCCTTGACGCTCTGGTCGCGACTGTCGATCAGGATGGCGGTGGCGTTTTCCACACCGGTGCTGCGCCGCTCGGCGATAAACCCGCTGATCAGGCGCTCGAGCAATTGCTGCAAGGGCAGGTTGAGGGTGCTGTTGAGTTCGTTACCCGGTTGAGACGCGAGCAGTTGTTCGCTCAGGTGCGGTGCCAGGAACGGAATCTGCTGGCGGTTGCGTGCTTCCAGGGGCAAGTCCAGCAAACTGTCGTTACGCACGTCCTGTGGATAAGTACTCCGCCAGTCATTCATCAAGCGCAGCCGTGCGTTTTGCAGCGAGGGGCCGAAGCGCGCACGCCTTCCCGGCTGTTGCGGGATCACTGCCAGCGCCAGGGCCTCGGATAACGAAAGCTGCGCCGCTGACTTGCCAAAATAGATGCGACTGGCCGCCTCCGCGCCTTCGATATTGCCGCCCATGGGGGCCAGGTTCAGGTAGGCCTCCAGGATGTCGTGCTTGCTGTAGCGCGCTTCCAGCCACAACGCCAAGGCCATCTGCTGCAATTTGCCCGGCACCTGGCGCGTATTGAGGTCCCACAGGCGCCGCGCCAGTTGCATGCTCAAGGTCGAGCCACCCTGGCGCTGCCCGCCGCTGTAGGTGGCCATGGCCGCGCGCAGCAGCGCCGGGGGATTGATCCCCGGGTGCCAATAGAAATTGCGGTCTTCCTTGAGCAGCAAGGCTTCGACCAATGACGGCGAGATCCGCTCCAGCGGCAGCCAGAGGCGGTATTGCCCATCATCCGCCAGGGTCATGCGCAGCAGCGAGCCATCATCCGCCAGCACGACCCTGGAGGACGTTACCGCCTGTTCCAGCGGGGCATGGGGCCAAAGCCGCAACCCCGCCAGTACCACCGCCGCTGCGAGCAGCGGCGTCAGGCACTTAAGGCTTGGTAATTTCAAGCTGGCCTACTTTGCCACGCCCTTGCAGGGTGGTTTCGTACATACCTTCGGCGTAGGCCGGTGGTGTATTGAAGGTGCCGGCGTTGGTGGCGCGCACGCGGTAGACGAAGGTGCCTGCATCGCGCAACGCGGTGCCGTACAACACCACCCGATCATCGCGTACATCCACATAATTCGGCTGCCAGTTGCTCAACTCGGTCTCGCCGATCGGCGCTTGCCAGGTGTCGGCTTCCTGGTTGTCTTCGACGTATTCAGACTCTTCGCCTTCACCTTCGCTGTCCTCGCCGCTGGCGGTTTCCGGCTCCGGCGGCAAGTTATACACAGGCTCGACGCCACCGGGCAGCAGGTCAACCACGGCCACTTGCTGCACCTGATCGCGATCCGTTGCGCGCAGGCGCAGGCGTACGAGGAATTCGTCGCCCACCGCGACCTTGCTCACCGGCTCGCCTTTGAGGTCAAGGTACTCGTGGATGATTTCCAGGCCGTTGTTGATGGGCTTGAGCTTGGCGCCCTTATCGAAACCGGCTTCGCTGAGCATGTAGAACGCTGCCGGGCCTTCGGTTTTTTCCATCAGCAGTTTTTGCGTACCCACGGGCACGGCGGCACGCGGTGGCTGGCCGGCCATCTCCAGTAATTGTTGCTGTTTGTCACCCAGCCACGCGGTGGCCTTGAGGGTCATGTCGCTTTGCGCGCGCTGGCCATAGTTGTCCAAGGCCCGCAGGAGCAGGGCGGCCGAGAGTGAGTTGTAGCGCTGTTCATTCAGGCGCTTGCCGAGTTTATCCAGCAACGCCGTAGGTACCTCGTCAAGCAGCTCGGGGAAGTGCCGAGCCAGCAGGTGCAAGTGTTCGGCATCGTGCACCAGCGGGTCGTAATAAAGGCCGTCGCTGTCCCACTTATCCACAAGCGAACGCCATGGGATTTTGCGCAACAACGTATCGGCCTGGCGATCCTGCTTGAGCAGCTTGTAGCTGGCGGCCAGGTAGGCGGCACCGAGGTCGTTCTGCCAGCTGTCCTTGAAGGTGCTTTCGTAGCGTTCGCGGATATCGCTCAAGGCGCCACTGACGAGAATCCCCTGACGGCTCAGCAGGTAACTGGCGTAGGCACGGTTGCGCAATTCCGACAGACCTTCGCTCGGGCCGTTGGCCAGGTCCGTCAGATAGGCGTTGGCCCGCACCAACAGGTCTTCCGGTACTGGCAGCCCACGCTCCTTGGCTTCGATCAGGAAGTCGGTGGCGTACAGGCTGGCGTAGGGCGCTACATCCGGGTTGGCCGCCCATAAACCAAAGCCGCCGGCCTGGTTCTGGCGTTGGCGCAGCATGCGCACCGCGCTGCCGAAGGCTTGCTCGGCCTCTGGCGCCGTACCGCCCCAGATCAACGCTGGCATGGCCTTGGACACCAGTTGTTCGGTGCAGGCATAGCCATAATCATCCAGGTAGTGCTTGAGGCCATTGGCCCATACTAACGGGGAGGCCGCCACACCCACCTGTACATCGCGCAGTTGGTTGAACAGTTCGCGGGTGGGCTTGAGCTCTTTGCTGGCGCTGTCGAAACGTCCCAGGCTCAGGGCCACGCGATGCTCACTCAGGGGGCGGATCGACGTGGTTTCCGCCACTTGGATACGCTTGCCGTCCGGCAGCACCGCGACAAAGCGCAGATCCGCCGAGCCGAGGTGCTCGCCGACCTTGATCTTGAACTCGGCGGTACCCTCCTTGCGCGGTTGCAGTGACAAGGTCGTGCCCTTGCCGCCCTGGACTACCAGTCCGTCGCTGGTCTGCACTTCAAACTTCACATCCGCCGCGGCATCCAGGTTGCTGAACACCCCGGCACTCACGTTGAACACATCCCCCGGCGCGACAAAGGCCGGTACGTTGGGGGTAATGACGATCGGCCCGCGGACTTCGGTGTTGGCCTCGCTGACACCGACGCTGTCAGCATCCACGGCCACCGCAAACAGGTGCAGCTTGCCATTGAAGCTGTCTGGCACCTGGTAATGCAGCACGCTTTCACCGGCGGGCAGGTCCACCAGCCCGGACCACCAGGCCACAGGCGGCTGATGTTTGCGCTTGAACGGGTTGAGGTGATTGGCCAGGGCGCCTTCGGTATCGCCACCGGGCGCGGCCCCACTGAGCAGGCGGCTGAATTCCGGCAGGATCAGGTCAAGGATCTGACTGGTGCCGACCTCCAGTGCACGTTTCTGGAAGAAGAAGCCCAACGGGTCCGGCGTCTGGTAGCGCGCTACTTGCAGGATCCCTTCGTCTACCGCGTAGACCACCGCCCGGCCCGGGCGGTCGGCGGTGACCTTGATATCCAGGGTCTGCCCCGGCTCGATCTTCGCCGGGCCTTCCACCTTCAGCGCCATGCGCCGTGCGTCGAGGTTGATGCTGAACGGCACCACGCCATAGGACAGCGGGCTCATGTACACCTCGGCCGAACCCATGTCGCGTACAAACTGCACGTTGACGTAGGCATTGCCCTCAAGCCCTGCGGGAACGCGGATATGTTGCACGCTGTTGGTGCTGTCGGCCTTGAACCATTGCTGGGTATAGACCTTGTCGCGTTCGATGGTGATCAGGCCCGCACCGGTATACGGGGCACGAATGCTGATCGCGATCTCGTCCCCGGTGGCGTAGCTGCGTTTATCCAGGCGCAGTTGCAGCTCGGCGTTGCGTTCCAGGGAGCGCGAAGTGTTGCCACGCCCGGCCACGCTGTAGTCGATCTGGTTGAGCAGGTTGCCGTTGGCATCCTTGAGTTGCAGGGTGAAATCGCCCGGCGTGGCGGTGTTCAGTGTCTGCTTGGCGCCTTCCTGGGTCATGACCACCGGCGAGGCCGGCTGGCTGATGTTCTTGATGCGCGACTCGTATTTGTAGGTGCCGTTGGACTGCTTGACCAGCACCGAGACGTAGCGGTGCTCGACCACTTCGCTGGTCAGGCCATCCACCGCCAGCGGCGTGAGGTCCGGCGCCACGGCCAGCCAGTGCACCTGGCGGGGAGCGTCCTTGGCGACATACGACAGTGAGTCCTGACTTTTCACACCGACCAGATAGGGCGCGGACGACACCAGCAACGCACTTTGCGCCGCCACGTTACGTCCACCTTCGGCTTCAAATACCTGGGTCATCACTTGCAGGCGGTAGGTGCTGTTGGCAAAGCGTTGCAGGTTGAGGTCCAGCAGCGCCTGGCCGTTATCGTCGACGGTGGTCTCGGCCAGGTCTTCGGTGCTGGCCTCGTCCAGCGAGTTGTTGAGGCGGAAGCGATAATCGGGGTAGCGATCGAAGGCGGCCAGCGTCGGGCTCAGGGACATTTTCGCGGTGACGCGACGGCCGGACGCCGGGGCCCCGAACAGGTGCATCGCGGTGACTTTGGCCACCACCTGGTCCGGTGGAATCCAGCCCAGCACCGGGGTGTCATGCAGGCTGAGGCTGACCTTCATACGGTCCGGCTCGAAATCGCGAACCTTGAAGCTGACGCTGCCCAGGTCTGTGCGGGTCTGCTTCTGGCCGATCAACTGCAAGGTGGCGGTGTAATCCCCGGCGGGGGCGGTCTCGCTGCTGGGGAAATCAAAGGCTTCAAAGCCGCTGGTGGACAGCTTCAGCGGTTGGCGAATCACTTCCAGGCCGCGTGGGTCGGTGATCTGCAGTTCCACCGGCAGGCCCTGCAGGGCGCCTTTCCAGTTGCCGCTGCGTACGATCATGCCCAGGTGCGCGGTTTCACCGGGCCGGTACAGGCCACGGTCGGTGAACAAGTAGGCGCTGAGACGATCGATCGCACCGTCCTCTTCCAGGCCGCCGACATCGAAGCGCGATAGATCCAGCTGCTGGGACTGACGGGCAATCGGCAGGAAGGATTGGTCATTGCCACGGCTGACCACATACATCAGCGGCGTTTTCTCACGGCGCAGTTCATCGAGCTTGGCGAAATGCGCGTGGCCTTCGTTATCGGTGTGGCCGCTGGCGACCGGCAAACCGTTACGCCCGATGATATCGACCTGGGCGTCGGCGACCGGCGAGCCATTGCCGATGGACTGTACATACACATCATGGCTGCCGTCGCTGGAGCGTTTGGCGATGATCCCCAGGTCCGTGACCACGATAAAGCGCAGGTCGCTGGTACTGCTGCGCGAATAATCGAAGGTGCGTTCGGCCGGTTCATCCTGCGGGCTGAGCTTGAGCACGAAGATGCCGCGACGACCGCCGTTGGCGGTGAGGTAATGGCTGAGGTCGACGTTGTCATAGACGGTTTTCGCCGGGTCATTGGACGACAGCGGAATATCCAGCGCCTGACGCTCGACCATGCGATCGAAATACTCGTTGCCGAAGTTAGGCCGGGCGAAGCTGCCGCTGCTTTGGTCGACCAGATGCTGCAATTGGTTGGGCAGCAGGCGCGCGATTTCCACATGGGCACCCGGCACGCCACGGGCCATGAAACCCAGGCGTTTTTCGCCGTTGAGGCTGAGCAGGGCGCCGTCGGAGAGGAACTGCAAGGTGCGCGGATACGCCGGCATGCTGATCAGGGACGCTGTGGGGTTTTTCGCCAGGTAGCCGCCGATGGCTTCCAGGTTGGCGGGCACTCGCACATACAGCGCTCGACCGGCCGGGGCCTTGAACTTGAAGGCGTGCAGGGTGTTGAGCGGCTCGACGCTGGGCACGTGGGTCAGGTTGACCTTGGTGCTGCGGGCGAGCAGGGCATCGTCGATATCGTTGCTGTTATAGGGGCGGGTGTCGTCCTGGGCTTTTTCCGGCAACAGCCAGGCCTGGACCTTATTGGCGATGGTGTCATCGGCTACGGCACTGGAACTGCTGAACATCAGCACCGGCTCCGGTTCGCCGCGTTCGTTGTCCACAAAGCTGACTTCGGCGCCGGTAAAGGTCAGGCGATAACGACCCGGTACGGTGACTTCCGCCACCAGCGGTGCGGTGCTGGCGTTACCGCCGTCGCGGGCCTTGATGCCTTCATCGAGCTTGGCGCTGACAGGCGTGCTTTCCAGCGGGGTAGCCAAGGCGGCAGAGCGCACGAAGGCGTTGAGCTTGGTGTCGTCGAAGGTTATTTCCGGGCGGTTGGGCAGCTGTGCATCGCGGTAGGCCAAGCCTTTTCCTAGGGCGACCGATACGCGCTTGCGCACGCTTTCTTCATCAACCGGGTGGGAAAAACGGAAGGTCGCTACCAGTTGTTTCAGGGTTGGGTTGGATGGGTCCTGGTACAGCTCGTTTTGCGCCAGGCTGGCGCGGAACGGCTGGGTGGAGAATTGGCTACTGTACTGGCTGAGCAACACGCCGTCGGCCAGCAGGCTTTTCTTCGCCAGGTCGAGGGTGTAGTGGGCGTCAACGGGCCAGTCTTTTTCCGGCACAAACACCAGGCTGCGATCATCCGACCAACGCCACGTGCCTGCTATCGCAGGTTTGAGGCTGATGCCCTCGTTCACGGGTTTGCCGATGGCGGCCAACGGTGCCACGGATTCGGCAAAGCGCACCTGCAGGTTATCCACAACCGGTGGCTGCTGGGTGTAGTCGGTCAGGTTGGGTTTATGCAGCGAATAGCCCACGGTGTGGGGCTGCGGCAGGTGGGTGTACCAGTGCCAGCCATAGAAAGCCGCGGCGGCCAGCAGCACCAGGCCCAATACGCCGGCACCGGCCTGGCGCGGATAAGCGCGGGCTTTGTTGCCCAGGTTCGCCAGGCCGCGGCCAATGGCACGCAGCCATAGCGGCGGATGCCATTGACCGAAAACGGCCCCCACCACAGTCAGAAACACACCGACAACACGACGGCTGATGGCTTTGAGCGAATCGAACATGGTGAGCATCCCTGGCTAAGTGCGGCGTATCTTACACGCGTCTTTGATACAAAAGATGACACCGATACGCCGCACGGCGGGGATGTTTACCGGGTCAGCGGGGCCCCTCCCACATTTTGATCGTCATTGGGCTTGAGAGGGGTGTGGGTCAGGTCCACCAGTAGCGTACGAGGTGAAAGAAGATGGGGGCGGCGAAACACACCGAATCCAGCCGATCCAGCATGCCGCCGTGGCCTTCGATCATATGGCCCCAGTCCTTGACCCCGCGGTCGCGCTTGATTGCCGACATGACGATGCCGCCGGCGAAGCCGAGCAGGTTGATCAGCAGGGCGATCAAAAACGACTGCCATGGGTTGAACGGCGTGGTCCACCACAGTGCCGCACCGATCAGGGAGGACAGCAAGATCCCGCCGACAAAGCCTTCCACGGTTTTCGACGGTGACAGGTTGGGCGCTATCTTGTGTTTGCCGAACAGCTTCCCGCACACGTACTGCAGCACGTCCGACAGTTGCACCACGATCACCAGGTACGCGATCAGCAGCAGGTTACGGCCCTCGTAGCCGGGGATATCTAGGGTCAGCAGGGCGGGCACGAAGGACACGCAGAACACCGCGATCATCAGGCCCCATTGCACCTTCGACGCGCGTTCCAGGAAGTGCGTGCTGTCGCCGCCGAGGGAGGCGAGGATCGGCAGCAGCAGGAACACGTATACCGGGATGAAAATGGAGAACAGGCCGTACCAGTCGGCATAGATCAGCAGGTATTGCAGCGGCAGGGCCAGGTAGAACGCGGCCACCAGGGCCGGGTAGTCGCTGCGCCGGGTGGGGGTGAGGGTCAGGAATTCGCGCAACGCATAGAACGACACCGCGTAGAACAGCAGGATCACCGCGCCGGTACCCAGCCAGAAGGCAATGCCGATCACAACCACCATCACCCACCAGGCATTGATGCGCGCGTTGAGGTTGTCGATCACCGCATTCGGCGCGCCACGGCTGCGCAACTTGAGGATCAGGCCGATCAGCGAGGCGAGTACCAGGATCGCGCCGATCCCGCCGAACAACATCAGGGTTTGGCTAGCCATGTCAGGAGTGCTCCGGGGCGAGGGCGAGCAGGGCGTCGCGGGTACGGGCCAGGAACAGCGCCTTGTCTTCGCCTTCCTCCAGTTGCAGCGGTGCACCAAAGCTGGTGGTGCATAGCAGCGGCAGTGGCAGCACACGACCCTTGGGCATGACCCGGTTGAGGTTGGCGATCCACACCGGGATCAACTCAGCCTGTGGGTAACTTTTTGCCAGGTGGTACAAGCCGCTTTTGAACGGCAGCAGGCCGTCTTCCAGGTTGCGCGTGCCTTCGGGAAAGATGATCAGCGAGTCCCCGCCTTCCAGCGCGGTGAGCATGGGTTGCAAGGGGTTATCCACAGGGTCCTTGCGTTCGCGGTCGATCAACACGCCGTTGAATACGCGGTTGATGATGTAGCGGCGCAGTGCGCTTTTGTTCCAGTAGTCGCTGCCAGCCACCGGGCGCGTGAATTTGCGCAGGTTCTGCGGCAACGACGCCCACAGCAACACGAAATCGCCGTGGCTGCTGTGGTTGGCGAAGTAGATGCGTTGCACCGGCACCGGTGCGCAGCCCAGCCACAGGCTACGAGCCCCGGTGACGGTGCGGGCCATCGAGGTAATCAGCGTGGCAACCACGGGTTCGAACATGGGGATTCCTTATCCTGCGAAAGGTAGCCAAGGGCTGGCGAGGATCACGGCCAGGGTCAGCAGCACTTGCGCGCCCAGTAGCCAGGCTTGTTTGCGCAACAGTTTGAGAGCACCACGACGGCGTTCGGTCCAGGGGCGACCGGCGCGTTTGGGCGATTGCAGGCCGAGGGTTTGCAACGCCTGGTCGAGGTCCGGGGTGCGCTCGGTGTCGCGGGCCAGCAGGGCGAACAGGTCGGCGTCGAAGGCTACCCGCAGCGACCAGTACTTTTGCAGCAGGCCGAGGATAATCATCCACAGGCTGAGCAACAGGCAGATGGACGAAATGCTGGCGAGCAGCAGTTGCGCCAGGCCGAACAACACCCCCAGTAATGTCAGGCCTGTGGATAACTGATCCAGCGAACGGCCCCGGCGCAGCAGGCTGGCGACGACCTGGAGTTCCATATCAGCGGGCATGGAGCAGACCCTCCAACGCTTCACGGTGAGTGGGATGCAGGACCACTTGGTCTCGCGCTGTACGAATAATAGCCAGTGCTTCATCCACCGTGGCGGCGCGCCCACTGTGCAGCAGCCAGGCGGCCATGGCGGTGGCGCTGCGCGAGTAACCGAGGGCGCAACACACCAGCAGCGGGCCGCTGGAGCGCAGGCGTTCGATGGCGTGTGCCGCTTGCAGGCATTCGGCGGCGGTTGGGGCGATCAAGTCCAGCACCGGAAGGCATTGATAAGCGCCCTGTGGATTAATCGGCAGTTCGGCACACAGATCGACGATTGCCTGGAATGAAGCCTGCTCGTTCGTGGCAGGAATCCTTCCAAGCCAAACGTTATCCACAATCCGGTCGGGCTGTGGATGCTGACGTGTCCACAGGCGTGAATTGATCCACGCGGCTGCCAGGTAGGGCGCATACAACCAGCGAGCCGCCGGCGTGAGACGGCCATCGGCACGCTTCTGAAAGCCCGCCGCGCCGAGCACACAGTAATTGGCGTTGACCAAGGCCAGGGACACCGCCGGCCACAACAGCCATAGCCACCACCCGCGCAGTACCCAGGCGAGGATCACCAACGTCAGGGCGCCCAGGCCATAGCGCAGACCCAACCGCCAGCGCTTGGGGTCGCGGCTAAGCCGCGCATTCAGCAACGGACTGGGATGTTCCAGCGGCCACAGCCACACACACAGCCAGCCGGCGAGGGCACCTGTGGGTAAGTCAATAAAGTGGTGTTGATAAGTGGTCAGCACTGAAATACCGATCAACCCGAACCAAGCATGCACCACCCAGCGCCACACGCCCTGGGCATGGCGCTGGTACATGAGCCACAGGATCACCAGCAGCGCGATATGCAGCGAGGGGGCCTGATTGAACGGTTTGTCGAAACCCGCCAGCACGGCAAACAGCCAGCCGAACACGCCGTCCAGTTCCGGCCGCTCGAAGGTGAAGCGCAGTGGCCAGATCAAGAAGCAGCTCACGGCGATGACCTGGGCACTGAGCAGGCGCAGCGCATGTTGCTTCAGTTCATGGCGGGTACTGGGCAGCAGCAGTGAGAAACCGTAGAGCAGGTCGATGGACCAGTAGGGCACGATGGTCCATGCCCAGAATGGCATATGGCTTTCCCAGCCGAACACCAGCGTGCCGACGTCGCTGCGCTGGCTGGTGACCCAGGTGGCGAAACCATAGGTGCTGAAAAACAGCGGCGCCAAGAGCAGCAGCCACAGGACGGCTGGCTTTAACAGGCCGGGTTCGCGCATGTTCAGATCTTCTGTGCCAGGGACACGGTAAAGATGCCCCACTCATCTACACGCTGGGTGATTTTGCGGAAACCGGCGGCCTCCACCAGTTGGTCCATTTCCGCCTGGCTGCGGCGACGCATCACCCAGGCCTGGCCTTGGCGATGGCTGGTCAGTGCGCGGGCAATCAACTCCAACTGCGGGTGCCATGGCTGGCCGGTGTAGACCAGGTAACCGCCGGGTTCCACCGCGTCAGCCAGGCCGGCCAGCGAACCGCCGACCATGGCGTTATCGGCGAACAATTCATACAGCCCGGAGACCACGGCCAGCGTCGGCTTGGGCGCCAGCGCGGCCAGGTCAGCGCGGTCGAACGCATCGCCTTTGACGAACTGCGCAATCTCCCCCAGGCCTTTCTCACGAATCAGCGCGCTACCGTCGCGCACGTTGATGTCGCTGTAGTCGCGCAGCAGGATCGATTCCGGCAGCGGCGACACGCCTTGCAACGCTTCAAGGATGTAGCGGCCGTGGCCGGCGGCGATGTCGACAATGCGTACTTCACGCTGTTCATCCCGCAGCTTGGCCATGGCCAGGCGCAGCAGTTCTTCGACGTTCAGCTTGCGCTGGCGAATACCGCGCCAGCCGATGGAGTTGAGGTAATTGGTGTCGATCATCCGACCCAGCGCGCCTTTGCCGGTGGGCGTGTTGCGGTACACGTAGTCCAGGGTGCTGCCGGAGTCGAACCCGGTGTCGAAGCCCAGCTTTACGCCATCCGACAGGTTCTTGCCCAGGCCCATGCTGGCGCGGGTCATGCGCCAGTACAGGTCGCGCAGGGAGTTGCGCGGCAGTGGCGCGGCAAGGGCTTCGGACTCGGCGCAGGTGGCGCCCAGCTTGTCGGCGTCCAGCAGAGAAGCGCGGTCCAGCGGCTGGGTGAAGTTTTGCAGGATAAAGCGCCTGGCGCTGCTTACGGCCACGGCGCGGTTACGTTCGCCGAGGGTGTCGTGGAAAAAGCCGGGGAGGATATGCAGTTCTTTTTTCAGGCTGCCCAGGCGATCGAAAAACTGCTGCTGGGGTTTGCGGTGCACCACGAAGTCGGAGCCGGAGATCAGCAACTGGGTGGGGACCTGGATCGCCTGGGCATCGGCTACAACCCGGTCGGCCGCTTCGTACAAGCCCAGCAGCACATTCACCGAAATCGCCTTGGTGATCAGCGGGTCGCTGTCGTAGGACGCCACGCGCTCCGGATCATGGCTGAGGAACTTGGCCTTGACGTAGCTGTTGACGAAAAAGTTGCCGCGAAACTTGCGCATCAGTGCCAGGCCGGGGCGGGCGAAAGGCACGTACAGCTTGACCTTGAACGCCGGGGAGGCCAGCACCAGGGCACGGATTTTAGGGGCGTAGTCGTGGACCCAGGTGGCGGCGATCACGGCGCCGACGCTTTGGGCGATCACGGCGACATTTTCTTCCTCGATACCGTGGGTGGCGCCGACATGGTCGCAGAAGGTCTGCACGTCGCGGGCGCTGGTGGCGAAGCTGGGGCTGTCGCCGCGTGCGCCAGGCGATTGGCCGTGGCCACGGGCGTCCCAGGCAAAGAAGTCGAACTGCGGCAGGTTCAGTTCATCGACCAGGTGGGCGATGCGCCCCGAATGCTCGTGACCGCGATGGAACAGCAGGATCGCTTTGCGTGGCTCGCCGTCCGCGGGGGCGGTGGCCGGCCAGTGCCGGTAGAAAAGCTCGACGCCATCATGGGTAGCGAAGGTGTGTTCTTGCTGTTCGCGCATCGCAAAATCCTTATGCAGAAGGGGAGATGGAGTGTTCTTCTTTGAGACCCTGGCGCACCCGGTTGACCAAGGTGTAGGCGAGCAGGGCGGCGACCAGCCACATCACCGCATCGACCCAACCGGCGCCAAGCCAGCCCAGCGCCACACCCATGGCCAGTACGCCAAGGACGAACGCCCGATCACTCTTGCCCATTGGCCCGTCATAACGCCGTGATGCGCCAATCATCGGTCCCAGCACACCCGCGTATTCGCTGAACACCGCAAGCAAGGTCACCAGCAGTACGGGCACCAGGCTGACGCCGGGGATCAGCGCAAAGGGCAGGATCAGCGCGCTGTCGGCGATCACGTCGCACAGTTCATTGAGGTAGGCACCCAGGCGCGACTGCTGGCCGAATTCCCGCGCGAGCATGCCGTCGATGGCGTTGAGGGCCATGCGCAGGATCATCCACAGCGGGATCAGTGCAAACAGCCAAAGGTGCTGGGCGAAGCCAGCGATCAGCAGACCGACCAGCAAGGAAACGACGCCGGCCAGTACGGTGATCTGGTTGGCGGTGGTGCCGTTGTCGTAGAGGCGCTGCACGAGGGGGCGCAGCAGGTTTTGAAAACGCGGTTTGAGCTGATAGATCGAAATCATGGGAGGTGACGCTTCCTTGTCCGTGAGCCCGCGAAAAACTGGTTTGGAGTGTGCCGATTATTCGTGGCCTGTACCAGTGATGGCTTGTGTTTATGGGGGGTTAGTCACGATCTGGAAAGCACGCAAGAGCAAATGTGCGAGGGGCTTGCTCCCGATAGCGGTCTGTCAGTTGATGCCGGTGTTGGCTGATCCATTGTCATCGGGGGCAAGCCCCCACCCACAGGGGATCTGTGGGCGGCTTGAAAAGGGGTGTTTATCGAACAAAAATTTCACTATCCGTGTTATATCGTAACGAATTGTGTACGAGCGGGCGTTGAGTGGATGCAACTGGATCTAGAAGCTGAAGGCGCCTCGGTAGAAGGCCTGCCGCGTTTTCAGCAAGGGCTGTTCCATGCCCGTCGATTGAGACAAGCCGGTATCAGCCTGACCCTGCTGGCTATCAGTGGCTGGGTATTGGCGCTGTTTGTCGCGCTGTTTGCGCCGCTGTCGATCTGGCCGGTGGTGTTGATCAACTGCGCGTCGGCCCTGCTGGTGCTGGTGGCCGGCTTGCAGTCGGCGTGGTGGGTGGCTGATTGGCGCGCCCAGGCGCTGGAAGGGACCATCGTCGAGCTGATCGAGCTACCTGTTGAGCCTGCCGCCTGGCACCGCGACCTGATCAATCGATTCGGCAGCGGGCTGCTTGCCCAGATCGGCGCGCCCGTGTTGTGGCTCGTCGGTTGGTCGCTGCTGGCGCTGGTCAGCGTCCTCGAGTTCTGGAACCTGGCCTTGCCTGCGGCGGCGGTTAGTCAGTCTGCCAGCATCGGCGCGGCGCTGGCGCTGGCATTGGCCTTCGGCTTGCTGGTGTTCGAGCGCCGCCTGGCTCAGGAAACCGCTGCGCAGTGGCCGGAAGCCGCGCAGTTGGTGCAGCTCAGTCGAGTCGCGATCATCTGCCTGGTGGTCAGTGCGATTTGCCTGTTGTTCGCGGGTGCCGAAGCGGTCTGGCCATTGCGCCTGGCCACGCTGATCGGGCTGTTGCCGGCGCTGGTGGCGCTGGAGTTTCTGTTACGCGGCGTACTCTCGTTGTTCAGCCCACGGCAGCCGCGCCTCGAACCGCGCCTGATGGCGCAGAGCTTTATCGCCGGGTTGCTGCGCTGGCCACCACAACCCTTGCAGGCGCTGCAGCACGAATTGCACAACCGCTTCGGCATCGACCTGCGCCAGATCTGGGCGTTTACCTACATGCGCCGGGCGTTCCTGCCAGTATTGCTGGTGGTGTTGGCCGTAGGCTGGGCACTGACCGGCGTACACGAAGTGCCCCTGCAAGGCCGTGGGATTTATGAGCGCTTCGGCAAACCCGTGGAGGTCTTTGGCCCTGGCCTGCATGCCGGCTTGCCCTGGCCGCTGGGCCGCGTGTTGAGTGTGGAGAACGGCGTGGTGCATGAGCTGGCGACCAGCGTCAGCGAGGCTGCCACGCCGGAGCTTGCCGCCGCCGAAGGCCCTGCGCCGTTGATTGCCAACCGCTTGTGGGACGCCAGCCATGTCAATGACAAATCCCAGGTGATCGCCAGCAGCAGCGGCGACAAGCAGAGCTTCCAGATCGTCAATATGGACGTGCGTTTCGTCTACCGTATCGGCCTGACCGACCAGGCCGCGCTGGCCGCCACCTATAACAGCGCCGATGTGCCGACCCTGATCCGCAGCACCGCCAGCCGCATCCTCGTGCATGACTTCGCTTCACGCACCCTCGATGAATTGCTTGGCGAACAACGCACCCGCTTGGCCGACGAAATCGGCCATGCCGTACAAGCCGACCTGCAAACGCTCGACAGCGGGGTGGAAATCTTGGCGACCGTGGTGGAGGCGATCCACCCGCCGGCCGGTGCCGCCAATGCCTACCACGGCGTGCAAGCGGCACAGATCGGCGCCCAGGCCCTGATTTCCCGTGAGCGCGGCGCTGCCAGCGAACAAACCAACCAGGCGTTGTTGCAAGCCAGCTCCGCCCGCGACCAGGCATTGGCCATTGCCCGTGAAGTGAGTGCCGGCGCCCAGGCGGCAGACCTGCGTTTTAGTGCCGAACAGAAGGCCTACGCCACGGCCGGCCGGGCCTTTGTGCTGGAACAGTACCTCGGCCAACTCAGCCAGGGCCTGGCCCACGCCAAACTGTTGATTCTGGATCATCGCCTGGGCGCCAACAGTGCGCCGACGATCGATCTGCGTTCTTTTACCTTGCCGGCCGATCCCTCGGTACCGCGTAAAGCCGTTCAATAAGGAGTCTGTCTGTTGAGCGCTCATTCTCACGATCATGGTCACCACCACGGCCACCATCATCACCATCATGGTGATGAACAACCCGCCGGCCCATTCCCTTGGCGCCGCATGGCCTGGGCCGTATTGCTGGTGCTGTTTGCGGTCGCTGCCGCCAGCCTGGTGCAGGTGCGGTCGGGCGAGGCCACGGTGATTACCCGTTTCGGCAACCCATCGAGAGTGCTGCTGGAGCCGGGCCTGGGCTGGCGCTGGCCGGCACCGTTCGAAGCGGCGATCCCGGTTGACCTGCGCTTGCGCACCACTTCCAGCGGTTTGCAGGACGTGGGCACCCGCGACGGCCTGCGCATTATCGTGCAGGCCTATGTGGCATGGCAGGTACAAGGCGATGCCGACAATGTGCAGCGCTTTATGCGTGCAGTGCAGAACCAACCGGATGAAGCGGCGCGGCAGATTCGCACCTTTGTCGGTTCGGCACTGGAAACCACGGCGGCCAGCTTCGACCTGTCCAGCCTGATCAATACGGATGCCAGCCAGGTGCGCATCGCCGAATTCGAGGCGCAGTTGCGCCAGCAGATCGATCAACAATTGCTGACCACCTATGGCGTACGCGTGGCACAGGTGGGTATTGAGCGGCTGACCTTGCCGTCGGTGACCCTCACTGCCACCGTCGACCGCATGCGCGCCGAGCGTGAAACCATCGCCACTGAACGCACCGCCGTGGGCAAGCGTGAAGCGGCGCAGATTCGCTCCGCTGCCGAGCGCGATGCGCGGATCGTGCAGGCTGACGCCACGGTAAAAGCCGCCGATATCGAAGCCCAATCGCGGGTCGAAGCCGCGCAGATTTATGGTCGTGCCTACGCCGGCAACCCGCAGCTGTATAACTTGCTGCGCTCCCTGGATACCTTGGGCACCGTGGTCACCCCGGGTACCAAGATCATCCTGCGCACTGACGCCGCGCCATTTCGCGTCTTGGTGGACGGGCCGAAGGACGTTCAACCATGACTGAGCGTGACAGCCCGGACAGCCCCTGGATCCAGGCCGGCCGCCTGACGTTCCTGGCGCTGTACGCGGTGACTGTGTTGGCGGCGCTGGCCTGGGCATTTTCCAATGTGCGCCAGATCGACCCCCAGAACCGCGCCGTGGTCTTGCACTTCGGCGCACTGGATCGAATCCAGAACGCCGGGCTATTGCTGGCGTGGCCGCAACCCTTCGAGCAAGTGGTGCTGTTGCCGGCGGCAGACCGTGTGATCGAACGCCGCGTCGAGAACCTGCTGCGCTCCGATGCGGCGGTACAGGCCGACCGCGTGGCCAGTTTCGCCACGCCGTTGAGCGATGCACTGGCCGGCTCCGGCTACCTGCTGACCGGCGATGCCGGCGTGGTGCAGCTGGATGTGCGGGTGTTCTACAAGGTCACCGAACCCTACGCGTTTGTGTTGCAGGGCGAGCATGTACTGCCGGCCCTGGATCGCCTGGTGACCCGCAGCGCCGTGGCATTGACCGCCGCCCGTGACCTCGACACGATCCTGGTGGCGCGCCCCGAACTGATCGGTACCGACAACGGCGCCGCCGAGCGCCGTGAACGGCTGCGCGGGGACCTGGTGCAGGGCATCAATAAACGCTTGGCCGAGTTGGCCGCCAGCGGTCTGGGCCTGGGTATCGAAGTGACCCGTGTCGATGTGCAATCGAGCCTGCCGAGCCCGGCGGTGAATGCGTTCAATGCGGTACTCACTGCCAGCCAGCAGGCTGACAAAGCGGTGGCCAATGCGCGTACCGACGCGGAAAAGCTCACCCAAACCGCCAACCAGCAAGCCGACCGCATGGTGCAAGTCGCCCATGCCCAGGCCAGTGAGCGCCTGGCCAATGCCCAGGCGCAAACCGCCACTGTCGCAAGCCTGGCCCAGGTCAAAGACCCCGGCCTGCTGCTGCGACTGTACCGCGAGCGCTTGCCGAAAATCCTCGGCCAGGCCGGCTCAGTGACCACGGTCGATCCCAAAGACGACTCCCGCTTGATCATCCAGGGAGCCGACCAATGAGCGCACCTATGCTGACTTCCGCCGAGCAGCGCAGCGCCGCCCGGCAATTGACCCTGGCCATGCTCGCCTTGGGTTTGCTGGTGCTGGGCCTGGTGTGGCGCTGGCTGGCGCCGGACCAGCAGGGGGTGAGCCAGTTGTTGCTGGGTGTCGCTTCGCTGCTGGTGGCCGTGCCGGTGATGCGTTCGGCCTGGTATAGCCTGCGGTTTCCCAGCCTGCATGGCATCACCGACCAACTGATCGCCCTGGCCATGCTCGGCGCCTGGGCGACGGGCGATCTGCTGACCGCCGCGCTGCTGCCGATCATCATGATCTTTGGCCATGTGCTGGAAGAGCGCAGCGTGATCGGCTCCCAGGAAGCGATCCATGCCTTGGGCAAGCTGACCCGCAGCCATGCGCGCCGGGTGCAGGCTGACGGGAGCATCATTGAAGTGGACAACGGCACGCTGAACACCGGCGATATCGTCGAAGTGCGTGCGGGCGACCGGGTGCCGGCGGATGGGGTGGTGTTATCTGGCCAGGCGAGCCTGGACACGGCGCCGATCACCGGTGAGTCGGTGCCGCTGGAGGCCAGTGTCGGCATGCAGGTGTTTGGTGGGGCGATCAACCTCGACGGCTTGCTGCGCCTGCAAGTGACCCGCACCGGTAATGAATCGACCCTGGGCAAGGTCATCGCCCTGATGCAGAACGCCGAGCGTTCCAAGCCACCGATCACGCGGCTGCTGGAGCGCTATGCCGGCAGCTATATGGTGTTGGTGCTGTTGCTGGCGGCGGTCACCTGGTTTGTCACCAACGACGCCCAGGCGATGCTCGCGGTGCTGGTGGCGGCATGCCCGTGTGCGCTGGTGCTGTCGGCACCGGCCACGGCAATTGCCGGGATTGCCGTGGCGGCACGGCATGGGATTCTGATTCGCAGTTCAGCCTTCCTGGAAGAGTTGGCGGACCTGACTTCGTTGGTGGTCGACAAGACCGGCACCCTGACCTTTGGCACCCTGCGTTTGCAGTCGATCGAAACCAGCGTGTCGGACCGCCAGGGGTTGCTGAACCTTGCCGCCAGCCTCGGCTCGGCCAGCAGTCACCCGGTCAGTCGGGCGTTGGCGGGGTTGGCGATCCAGGCGCAATTGTTGGTGCTGACTGATATCCGCGAACGCCAGGGCCTGGGCGTCGTGGCACAGACCGAGCAGGGTGAAGCCGCGTTGGGGCGCCCGGAGTTGTTCGAACAATTGGGTATTGTCACCACGACCGTGCCGAACCACGACGGCCCGATTGCCGGGCTGGCGCTGAACGGGCGATTCCTCGCCTGGTTGCTGCTGGCTGACAGCGTCAAGCCGGAAGCCCGCCAGGCCCTGCAAGAGCTGCGGGAGCTGGGCCTGGGCCGGCAATTGCTGCTCACCGGCGACCGCCAGAGCGTGGCCGACAGCCTGGCCCTGGACGTCGGCATCAGTGATGTCGAAGCCCAGGCATTGCCGGAAGACAAGCTCAATCGCGTGTTGGGGGAGATCAGCAGCGGCTTCCGGCCGATGGTGGTGGGTGATGGGATCAACGACTCCCTGGCACTCAAGGCCGGCGTGGTCGGCGTCGCCATGGGCGCGGGTGGGGCGGATATCGCACTCGCGTCGGCGGATGTGGTGTTGATCGGCAGCGACCTGCGCCGGTTGGGCACCTGTGTGCGCTTGAGTCGCCAGTGCCGCAAGACATTGCAGGTCAATGTGATCATCGGGCTGGGTTGGACGTTGGCCATCGTGGTGTTTGCCGCATTCGGTTGGCTGGGGGTCGCGGGGGCAATGATTGCGGCGGTGCTGCACAACCTCAGCACCTTGCTGGTGCTGGGTAACGCCGGGCGTTTGCTGCGTTTCCAGGAGCCGCTGTTGAAGCTCGACGAATAATTCCGAGGAATTTTTGCAGGCGGCTGTAACGCCGATAGGGGGCCTCACTCTAGTGGTGTGTCGAGACTGAGCAATCCGTTCAGACCGACTCCACTACTGATTGATGAGGACTACACAATGAACATCAAACAAGCCGTTTCCGGTGCTGCCCTGGCGATCGCTGCCGCTTCCATGTTTGCCGGTGTCGCCACCCAGGCGCAGGCCGCAGACGCGGCGGTTCATTGCTACGGCGTGACTTCCTGCAAAGGCATGAACGACTGCAAGACCGCTGAAAACGCCTGCAAAGGCCAGGCGGTGTGCAAGGGCCACGGCTTCAAGGCCATGACCAAGGCTGAGTGCGACAAGGCTGGTGGCAAGGTCGGCGAGTAAGCGCAAGCCGAGTGCACCCGCAGCGGGTATTCCGACCGCTGCGGACACCTTTCCAGGAGTCCATGATGGCCAGCTCTTTCCCCTCCCTGGGTTACGGCCTGGGTTTACGCAACGAATACTATGAACAGATCCTTGAGCAATCCCCTGCGGTGGATTGGTTCGAAGTGATCTCCGAGAATTATCTGGTGCAGGGCGGCAAAGCCTTGTACTACCTGGACGCAATCGCCGAGCGCTACCCCCTGGTGATGCACGGCGTGTCCCTGTCCATCGGTGGCCCCCATGCCCTCGATACCGATTACCTCCAGCACATCAAGCAGCTCGCCGAGCGTATCCAGCCAGCGTGGATTTCCGACCATCTGTGCTGGAGCCGCGGCAACGCGCATCAGCTGCATGACCTGCTGCCGCTGCCTTACACCGAAGAAAGCCTTTACTACGTCGCCAACCGTATCCGCCAGGTGCAAGACGTGTTGCAGCGCCCGCTGGTGCTGGAGAATGTCTCCAGCTATGTGCGTTCCAAGCTGGATGAATTCACCGAGTGGGAATTCCTCAACGCGCTGTCCCATCTGTCGGGCTGCCAGCTTTTGCTGGACGTCAACAATGTGTATGTCAGCGCCCGTAACCACGGTTTCGACGCCTGGACCTTCATTCTCAACCTGCCGCCCGAGAGCATTCGGCAGCTGCATCTGGCCGGGCATAGGGACTACGGCGACTATGTGGTCGATACCCATGACCAGCCGGTGTGCGATCCGGTATGGGCGCTGTATCAACGGACGCTGGAGCACCTGGGGCCGGTCTCGACACTGTTGGAGCGTGACGATCATTTCCCGCCCTTCGAAGAGCTGCTGACCGAGTTGAGCAAGGCCCGCGAACTGGGCGCCACCGCGTTGGCCAGGAGGTCGCGATGCGCCTGATCGATTGGCAGATGGCCTTCGAACAGCACCTGTTATCGGACACCTCGACTGCCGACAGCGGCTTTGCCGCGACCTTGCTCGGCGGGCCCACTTTGGATGTGGACACCGGCCTGGCGATTTACCACAACGCCTATCTGGAACGGTTGCGGGATGTCATGCGGCATGACTTCGGCGCCATCTGGTATTGGTTGGGGGATGATGAGTTTGCGCGGCTGGCCGAAGCCTATGTACGTCGTTATCCCTCGGCTCATTACAGCCTGCGCTGGCTGGGTGAGCGGTTTCCCGCGTTTATCCTTGAGCACCTGGTGGCTGCACAAAGTGCGCCGCTGGCTGAGCTGGCGCGCCTGGAGTGGGCGTTTACCCTGGCCTTCGATGCGCCGCTGGGGCAGCCGTTGACCCTGGACGCCATGGCGTCGTTGCCGCCTGACGAGTGGCCTGGGCTTAAGGTTCAGTTGGCGCCGACCGTGCAACAACTGCTCTGTCGCTTCAACACGGTGGCGATCTGGCGTGCGAGCAAGGATCAATCGGAATTCCCCGGCAGCCAGGCGCTGGAGCCGGCGCAAATCTGCCTGGTATGGCGTCATCGGCAAATCTGCCATTACCGCAGCATGGACTCGGCGCAAATCTGTGCGTTGGCCGGAATGGTGACCACCGGTTGGAGTTTTTCAGAACTGTGTGCGCAGTTGCTAGTCACTTATGGAGAGGGCGCACCACTGCAAGCGGTCACGTGGCTGAAACAGTGGGTCCAGGACGGTTTGCTCGAGCGCCGAGCCCCATAGAAGGCTGCTATTAAATCGATAGCCTCCTACTTTGTCTTCGGATGGTCTACCCTCATTCCAGACGTCTGAAACAAGGGGGGACTACTCATGCTCGCGCAACTTCCACCGGCCTTACAGAATCTTCAGCTACCGCTGCGTCTTCGACTCTGGGATGGCCATGAATTCAACTTGGGCCCTGAGCCCAGTGTGACCATCGTGGTGAAGGACCCCACGGTTGTGTCCAAGCTTAGCCATCCAACGCTCGACTCACTGGGCGAGGCCTTCGTCGAGGGCAAATTGGAGCTGGAAGGCTCCATCACCGAAGTGATCCGGGTTTGTGACGAATTGAGTCACGCCCTGGTCGATGACGACGCAGGGAGTCGTCCGGTGCGCTCGATCCACGACAAGGCCACTGACGCAGCGGCGATTTCCTACCATTACGACCTGTCCAACGAGTTCTACCAGCTTTGGTTGGACCAAGACATGGCCTATTCCTGCGCATATTTCGAAACCGGCAGCGAATCCATCGACCAGGCCCAACAAGACAAATTTCGCCATCTGTGCCGCAAGCTGCGGTTGCAGCCGGGGGACTATCTGCTCGACGTCGGCTGTGGTTGGGGCGGGCTGGCGCGTTATGCGGCGCGGGAGTTCGGGGCCAAGGTGTTTGGTATCACCCTGAGCAAGGCCCAACTGGCCTTGGCTAAAGAGCGGGTAAAAGCCGAGGGCCTGGAAGGTCAGGTCGACCTGCAGTTGCTCGACTACCGTGACCTGCCCCAGGACGGCCGTTTCGACAAAGTGGTGAGCGTGGGCATGTTCGAGCACGTCGGCCACGCCAACCTGGCGCAATACTGCAAGACCCTGTTTGGCGCGGTGCGTGAAGGCGGCCTGGTGATGAACCACGGCATTACCGCCAAACATACCGATGGTCGTCCCGTAGGCCGTGGCGCCGGGGATTTTATCGAGCGCTACGTATTTCCCAACGGCGAACTGCCGCACCTGGCGATGATGACCGCAGAGATCAGCGAAGCCGGGCTGGAAGTGGTCGATGTGGAAAGCCTGCGCCTGCACTACGCCCGCACCCTGGACCATTGGAGCGAACGCTTGGAGGATAACCTGGAAGCGGCGGCGAAGATGGTGCCGGAGCAAGCGTTGCGTATTTGGCGGTTGTACCTGGCGGGGTGCGCGTATGCGTTTGCACGGGGCTGGATCAACTTGCACCAGATCCTGGCGGTGAAACCTCACGCGGATGGCAGCCATGAACTGCCGTGGACGCGGGAAGATATCTACCGCTGATCACGATGACGAAAGCACTAAAGAACTAAAGGTGGGAGGGGCGGTGCCCCTCCCACCTTTTTTCTACTGCGTTGGCTGTTAGAGAATCGGTGAGATCAAGCGCGCGATCCGCATGCCCAGGTGTTGCAGGCGGCGGGTTTCGCGGCTTTCCTCTTGGCTGACTTCATGCGCCAGGGCAAAGTCGTCCAGCAACATGTGCTCCACTTCCTTGGCGAAGGCTTCGTCGACGGTCAGTAACATCACTTCGAAATTCAGCCGGAAGGAACGGTTGTCCATATTCGCACTGCCGATGGCGCTGATTTCGCTGTCCACCAACACCACCTTCTGATGCAGAAAGCCTGGCGTATAGCGGAATACCCGCACCCCGGCGCGTACGGCTTCGATGGCGTAGAGGCTGGACGCGGCATACACGATTCGGTGGTCGGGCCTGGATGGCAGCAGCAGGCGTACGTCCACCCCGCGCAGGACCGCCAGGCGCAGGGCGGCAAACACCGCTTCGTCGGGAATGAAATACGGGCTGGTGATCCACACACGCTCGGTCGCCGCGTGGATGGCCTCGACAAAAAACAGCGAGCAGGTTTCATACGGGTCTGCCGGGCCGCTGGCGAGCAATTGGCAGAGCACACCGTCGTCGGGGTAGGTGTCCGGCAGGATCAAGGGCGGCAGTTCTCGTGCGGCCCAGAACCAGTCTTCAGCGAACGACTCCTGCAGGCAGGCCACCACCGGGCCGGTGACTTGCACATGGGTATCGCGCCACGGAGCCAGCGGCGGTTTTTTGCCCAGGTATTCGTCACCGACGTTGTGCCCACCAACAAAGCCGGTGATGCCATCCACCACTACGATCTTGCGGTGGTTGCGGAAGTTGACCTGGAAGCGATTGAGCCAGCCGCTACGGGTGGCGAACGCCTTGACCTGCACCCCGGCGTCGCGTAGCGATTGCACGTAGCGATGGGGCAGGGCATGGCTGCCGATTCGGTCATAGAGCACGTAGATGCCTACGCCTTGAGCGACCTTTTCCTTCAATAAGGCGTGCAGTTGGCGGCCGAGTTCATCGTCATGAATGATGAAGAACTGAAACAGCACGGCAGTATTGGCGTTGCGAATGGCGTCGAAGATCGCACTGAAGGTGGCGTCGCCATTAATCAGCAAACGCACTTCATTGTTTGCCAGGCATGGCATGCGCCCCAGCTTGGGCATGGCGCGCAGGGAGGCGTAGGCGCTGGAGTTGCGCGCGGCCAAGGCTTCCTCGACCCACGGGCGCCAGTTCAGCTCGGTGATAGCAGTGTGCATTTCCTGGTTGGCCTGGCGCCGCGCCTGGATGTAGGCATCGAAGGTGCTGCGGCCGAAAATCAGGTAGGGGATCAGGGTCAGGTAGGGCATGAACATCAGCGACAAGGCCCAGGCGATCGAGCCTTGGGCGGTCCTGACGGTCAGCACCGCATGGATCGCGGCGAGGGTCCCGAGAAAGTGCAGCGTGGCGATGAAGTAGGCGAGCAGGTGCGGGCCAAAAAAATCCATGGACGACATGACTCCAGACAATCCAATGCGTAACAGACCATGTTCGGCCACGAATGTCGCTATTTTATTTGTCGTGCAACACTGGCACGTTTACGGCGTCTAACGCCAACAATTGCCCAGGAGTTACCCGATGAATGCTCGTCTGCTTGGTTTGGCCATGGTTGTTGGTTTGTCGTTGCCCGTGGCAGCGCAGGCGCAGATGCTGGCGCCGGGCTTGTGGGAATTGACCACCAGCAATATGAAAGTCGATAACCAGGACCTGCCGGACCTGTCGCTGATACTGGGTCAGCTCAAGCAACAGATGACCCCCGAACAGCGCGCCATGTTGGAAAAGCAGGGCGTCACCATGGCCGGCAAAGGCGTGCAGGTGTGCCTCACGCCCGCCCAGGTTGCCTCTGACACGATCCCCCTGACCGACCCGCAATCGGGCTGCAAACAGGAAGTCACCGACAAGACCGGTAACCAGTGGAAATTCCGTTTCAGTTGCCCCAAAGCCCAGGGCACGGGGGTTGCCACCTTCCAGAGCCAGAAGGAATTCACCACCACCGTCAACGGCACCTTCAATGCCACTGGCATTCAACAGAAGGGTAGCCTGGACAGCCATGCCCAGTGGCTGGGCAGCAATTGCGGTACGGTCAAGCCTCGCGCTTAACGCAGGAACTGCAACGGTAAACCCTGGCAACTGTCGACCACCTTGCCGTTGTGCCAGGCCAGGTGGCCGGAGACCAGCGTGGTGCTGACGCTGTGGCGGAAGCTGCGCTCGGCGAAGGGTGTCCAGCCGCAGCGAGCCAGGATCGGCTGGCTGCTGACGGGCTTGCCCGCCGGCTCTGGTTGGATCAGCACCAGGTCGGCCCAATAGCCTTCGCGTAGATAACCCCGATCCGGGATGGCGAACAGGTCGGCGACCCGATGGCTGGTCTTCGCCACCAGGGTGGTCAAGGGCAGCAGCCCGTCGGCCACCAACTCCAGCAGCGCCGGCAACGCATGTTGCACCAGCGGCAAGCCCGATGGCGCTTCACAATACCCCAGCTGTTTTTGCGCCCAGGTATGCGGCGCATGGTCAGTGCCAATCACATCCAGACGATGACTGAGCAAGGCTTGGCGCAGGGCGTCGCGGTCGGCGTGGGTCTTGATCGCCGGGTTGCATTTGATCTGATGGCCCAGGCGGTGATAGTCGCGGTCGTCGAACAGCAGGTGGTGCACGCAGACTTCAGCGGTAATACGTTTTTGCGCCAGGGGTTTGTCCTCGAACAAGGCCAATTCGCGTGCGCTGGTCAGGTGCAGCACATGCAGGCGTGTGCCGTGGTGCCTGGCCAACTCCACGGCCAAAGAGGAGGAGCGATAACAGGCCTCGGCGTCCCGGATCAGCGAGTGGGCGACGGCGGGGATCTTGTCCCCGAAACGCTCGCGCAGGCGCCGCTCGTTGGCCAGGATGCTCGGCGTGTGTTCGCAGTGGGCCAGCAGGATGGTCGGCACTTCTGCAAACAGCCGCTCCAGAATCCGAGGGTCGTCTACCAACATATTGCCGGTGGAGGCCCCCATGAACACTTTGACCCCAGCCACTTCGCGGGGATCGAGCGCGGCGACGATGTCGAGATTGTCGTTGCTGACGCCAAAGTGAAAACCGTAGTTGGCGACTGAATGCAGGCCGGCGCGGCGCTTTTTTTCGGCCAGGGCTTGCAGGGTCAGCGTGGCCGGCTGGGTGTTGGGCATGTCCATGAAACTGGTGATGCCACCGGCTACGGCCGCCCGGGATTCGCTGTAGAGACTGCCTTTGTCGGGTGCGCCAGGGTCGCGAAAGTGCACCTGGTCATCGATCATCCCTGGCAGCAGCCATTGGCCCTCTGCGTCGATCGCCAGGGGCGCATTACAGTCCTCGATACTGCTGGCGATTTTCTCGATGCGGCCGTTGGCGACCAGTACATCAGCGTCGAATACCTGGCCTTCGTTGACCAGGCGGGCGTTACGGATCAGCAGGCGGCTCATGGTTCAGAACTCGTTTTGCAGGGCTTTGTAACCGCGGACCAAGTCGACGTTGGTGCGTGCCACGTCTTCGGAAAACTCCGAGGCGCTGACACTGACCGGCGGGAACTGCGAAAGGTCAGTGTTAGGCCCGATGCGGGTAGTGGAGGGCACGTAGAACGCGGTGGGCAAGTCGCGGCCGTCGACCACCGAGTTATGACGCACCACGCAGCCGTCGCCGACGGTGCAGTTGAACAGCACGCTGTTGAAGCCGATGAAGACACGGTCGCCGACGCTGCAGGGGCCATGGACGATGGAGCGGTGGGCGATGGAGGTGAACTCGCCGATGGTCACCGCCGCGCCCGATTTGGAGTGGATCACCACGCCGTCCTGGATATTGGAGTTGGCGCCGATGGTGATAGGGTCCATGGCGCCGCTGGCGTTGACTTCATCGGCGCGGATTACGGCGTAGGGGCCGACGAAGACGTTCTCGCCAATGATGACCTTGCCGCAGATGATCGCCGTCTTGTCGACGTAGGCCGATTCGGCGATCACCGGCAGATCGCCGGAAGGGTTCTTGCGAATCATGGCTTACCCAACGCGGCGCATAAGGTATTGAGGTTGTATTCGAACAGCCCGGTAAAGGTGCTGGCCGGGCCTTCTGCTGCAAGAGCGTCGGAGTAAAGCGTGCCGCCGATCTGCGCGCCGCTTTCGTCGGCGATCTGCTTGAGCAGGCGTGAGTCCTTGATGTTTTCCATGAACACGGCTTTGACCTTGTCTTTACGGATCTGGGTGATCAGCGCGGCGACTTCGGCGGCCGAAGGCTCACGTTCGGTGGACAGGCCCTGAGGCGCCAGGAACTGGATGCCATAGGCCTGGCCCAGGTAGCCGAAGGCGTCATGAGAGGTCACGATGCGACGGTTGCCCGGTGGCAGCGCGCCGAATTTGGTCTTGGCTTCGGCGAGCAGGCGGTAGATTTCTTTCAGGTAGGCTTGGCTGTTGTGCAGGTAGTCAGCCTTGTTGGCCGGGTCAGCGGCCACCAGCGCCTTGGTGATGTTGTTCACGTAGATTTCGGCGTTGGCCAGGTTGTGCCAGGCGTGCGGATCGGGGATGGTTTCGCCGTCCTCCTCCATGGTGTGGGAGATCACACCTTTGCTGGCGGTGACCACCGTGGCCTTGGTTTCGGTGCTGGTGACCAGGCGGTCCAGCCAGGGTTCAAAACCGAGGCCGTTCTTGATGATCAGCTTGGCCTTGAGCAACGCCTTGGCGTCGTCCGGGGTGGGCTCGTAGGTATGGGCGTCCGCGTCGGGGCCGACCATATTGCTGATCTGGATGTGATCACCACCAATCTGGTGGGTGATGTCATCGAGGATACTGAAGCTGGTAACCACTTGGAGTTTGTCGGCGGCCTGGGCCGTCGATAACGACAGGACGAGACTGAACAGCACGAGTAAAGCGCGCATCGGGAGACACCTCATTGGGATGACAGCAAGGGGGGGCGGCGCAGCAAGCCGTGCACCGGACCGAAGACCACGGACAGCAGGTACCCGCCGCCAGCCACCAGCACAATCGCCGGGCCGCTGGGCAGTGAGTAGTAGAACGACAGCAACAAACCCAGCCATACCGACAGGCATCCCAGCACCGCCGATATCGCGATCAACACCGGCAGGCGCCGGCTCCAGAACCGTGACGCGATGGCCGGTAACATCATCAAGCCCACCACCATCAACGCGCCGATGGCCTGGAAACCGATGACCAGGTTCAACACCACCAGGGTCAGGAACAAACCATGGGCCAGCGGGCCCAGGCGGCTGACGGTTTGCAGGAACAGCGGGTCGAGGGTATCCAGCAGCAGCGGCTTGTAGATCAGCACCATGGCCACCAGGCTGAACCCGGAGACCCAGAGCATGCCGGTCAGGGTGGCCTCGTCGACGGCCAGCGCTGAGCCGAACAGCAGATGCAGCAGGTCCAGGCGTTTGCCGGCAATGCCCAGGATCAGCACACCGGCGGCCAGTGAAATGGGGTAGATAGCCGCGAGGCTGGCGTCTTCACGCAGGCCGGTGCGGCGAGTGATCCAGGCCGCCAGCCCGGCCATGCCCAGGCCGGCACCCAGGCCACCGACGGTCAGCGCGGGCAGGCTGAGCCCGGCGAACCAGAAGCCCAGGGCCGCACCGGGCAGGATGCCGTGGGCGACGGCGTCACCAATCAGGCTCATGCGCCGCAGGATCAGGAACACGCCCAGCGGCGCGGTGCTGCAGGCGAGTACCAGGCCTCCGATCAGGGCGCGACGCATGAAGACGAAGTCAGCAAAGGGCATCCACAGATGGGAGGCGAAGTGCATCAGGCCACCTGCATGCGAGGGTGTGGACGGATCAGTTCTTGACTGGGGCCGACGACGCAGCCGGTGCTTTTGATCTGCACCACTTGCTGGGTGTGTTCACGCACGGCGGCCAGGTCATGGCACACCACTACCAGCGTGCGACCTTGGGCATGCCAGGCGTGGATATGTTTCCAGCACAAGGCCTGGCCATCTTCATCGAGGGCGGCGTGGGGTTCGTCGAGCAACAGGACCGACGCCTCGGCCAGGCTCATGCGGGCGAGCAGGGCACGTTGCAGTTCGCCGCCAGACAAGGCCATCAGCGGGCGATGTTCCAGGCCACTGAGGCACCAATCCTCCAGCACCGCTTGCAGGCGTTGGCTGCGTTGTTGCGGGGTGAGTTGGGTGCCCCAAAAGCCGGCGGCCACCAACTCTTGCAGGCTGATGGGGAACTGGCGGTCGAGGTGCTGCTGCTGGGGCAGGAACGACAGGCCGCCGCGCCGTGGCACATTCACGGTGACTTTGCCCGCCAATGGCTTTTGCAGCCCGGCGATAACCTTCAGCAGGCTGCTTTTGCCGGTGCCGTTGGCGCCGATCACACCGGTGAGGCTGCCTTTTTCCAGGGTGAAATCCACGGCGGGGGTCAGCGGTTGCCCAGGGGCACCCCAGCGTAAAGCGGTACAGGTGATCATGCAGAGGGTCTCGTCCAGCGGCTTTCAGCCACGGCATCGTGCGCGTGCAGGCTTTCGGCGTGGATCACTTTGAGGTGGAAGGCTTTGACGGCATCCGAGCGTTTCAAGGCGAGGTTCAGGCGGCGGGCGGCGTCTTCGCAGAACATCAGGTTCTGCCCATTGGCCAGGGCGAAGGCTTGTTCGTCTGCACGCTTTACGGCGGTTTGCACGGCAGTGCCAAGGGCGGCTTCTGCGTCGTTGATCAACTCGGTAAGCGCCAGATGCTCGCCTTGCAGGTGGACGCGCAGCTGTGCGCTGCTGCGCTGGCTGTGGGGCGTGGCCACAATGCCATTGGCGCTGCCGAGCCAGGTCAGCACGTCTTCATGTCGCAACGGTGTGTTGGCGAAGTCATCGACAAATTGCTGCTGAATCAACTGCCTGGCGAGGGCAGCAGAGCAGGGGCAGGTTGAGGAATAAGTAACGTCAATTTTTAGTTCCACGTGGAACATCTGGTTTTCCAGGTGCGCCTCGATGCTCACCGGGTAGGCCTTCCAGCCGGCCAGTGGGCTGACCAGGGCCGGACGATTCAGGAGCAAATCGGTATGGATACGCAGGTAGGCGTTCTTAGATAAACCTTCATGACTGGCAAGAAAATGCTGCAGTACATTACGCAGAAGTGTCGGCGTCAGGGGCTGTTGGCCGAGCATTTCCAGCGCCAGGTACAGGCGTGACATATGAATGCCACGGGCGGTGCCGTCGTCGAGGCTGACGCCGGCATCGGCTTTGGCCGTCAGACGCTGGCCATCGATCAAGATGGGCAGGGCGATGCCGCACATGCCGACCCAGTCGAGGGGCAAGGCTTGGCGTGATGCTTGCGCGGCGATATCCGGCAGAGTCAGCGCATTCATAAGCAGGTCCATCGTTGGAAATAAAAAGACATGTTATATTATAACTATTGAGTCGACGATGAATTTTCTGCTCCAGCCTTTGTTCAGTCATGTCGAGCAGGGACGCTCCTTTATTTGCGGTATATGTCATGCACAGACGTCAGCTCCTCAACCTGCTCCTGGTCAGCCCGCTGTTCACCTTGCCGTTCGCCGCATCGGCCACGCAGATTCGCAATGCCCGCCTGTGGCGCTCGGACGACAAACTGCGGCTGGTGTTCGACCTGAGCGGTCCGGTGCAGTACAAGACTTTCTCCCTGGCTGCACCCGAACGGGTGATCATCGACCTGAGCGGTGCCGGCCTCAGTGGTGACTTTTCTCAACTGGCCTTGAAAAACAGTGGGATCACCTCGATTCGCTCGGGGCATTTCGGCAAAGGCGATACGCGGATCGTGCTCGACCTGGCTGCGCCGATGCAGCTCAACAGTTTTCTACTACCGCCTCAGGATGGCCAAGGTCATCGCCTGGTACTGGACCTGACCAGCGCCACCCACGCGCCACGCCAGATCGCAGCTGAACCTGCGCCCTTGGTCGCTCCGATCGACAAGGCGCATCCCAAGCGCGACATCATTGTGGTAGTCGACCCGGGCCACGGCGGCAAGGACCCCGGCGCGGTCGGCTCCAAGGGCCAGCGCGAAAAAGACGTGGTGTTGTCGATCGCGCAGTTGCTGGCCAAGCGCTTGAAACGCGAGAGGGGCTTTGACGTGAAACTGGTGCGCAACGACGACTTCTTCGTGCCGCTGCGCAAGCGCGTGGAGATTGCCCACAAGTACAACGCCGACATGTTTATCTCGGTACACGCAGATGCGGCACCGCGGATCACCGCCTCGGGGGCGTCGGTGTATGCCTTGTCCGAAGGGGGGGCTACCTCGGCCACTGCGCGGTTCATGGCACAACGGGAAAACGGCGCCGATCTGCTGGGCGCCACCAGTCTGCTGAACCTCAAGGACAAGGACCCGATGCTGGCCGGGGTGATTCTCGATATGTCGATGAACGCCACCATCGCCTCCAGCCTGCAATTGGGCAGTTCCATCCTCGGCAGCCTGGAGGGCATCACCTCGTTGCATCAGAAGCGCGTGGAACAGGCCGGGTTTGCGGTGCTCAAGTCACCGGATGTGCCGTCGATCCTGGTGGAAACCGGGTTTATCTCCAATGCGCGGGACAGTGCGCGCCTGGTCACCGCGCGTCATCAACAGGCGGTAGCCGATGGCTTGTTCGAAGGGTTGAAAAAATACTTCCAGAAGAACCCGCCGATGAACAGCTACGTGGCCTGGCTGCAGGAACAGAAAAACGGCCAGGTCTAACAGCCGGTTATCCGGCTGCAGGTGAACTTGGCGCTGGCGCCACCGGAACTGGAAAACCGGTTGAGGGTGGTCCAGCCCACGCGTCGTGTGTAGCCGACCCACGCTTCACCGTCCGACGCCAACCCGGTAAAGAACGTCAGTTGCCCATAGCGGCTATTGGTCTGGGCCCAATAGCGTTTGCCGATGACTTCGAAACCGCGCAAATACGTGGTACTGCCGGCCGTCGCCACGCTGTAGGCATTGCCTTGCGAGTCCACACACGCCAGCAGGTTGGCGCTGCGCGTGCAGTTGGCCAACAGGCTCGGTACTTGGGCGCAGGCAGATCCTGCTGCTGCCAATAACAGGCCGCACACCAGGTATTTCATAGGGGGTCTCGGGGCAGGAAGATGATCAAGCATTGCGCCCTTCGTCGTGACGAGCAAGGGGGATTGGCTTATTTGTGTTGTTATAATATAACATAAAAGCACAGCCTGACCCGTGAACCGTTCCCATGACCGAACAAGACCTCCTGGCCCAACCGCCCGCCGACTACATGAACGAAGCCCAGCAAGGCTTCTTCCGCACGCTGCTCCTGGCCCAGCGCAACGAGCTGCAAGCGCGAATCGACGCTGAGTTCCTGGTGCTGCGCGAACAGGAACCCAACAGCGACCCTGCCGATGTGGGCAGCGCCGAAGAACAGCGCCAATGGCAACTGCGCCTGCTGGAGCGGGAAAAGAAGCTGTTGGACAAGATCGATGACGCCCTGGAACGGCTGGCCCGCGGCGAATACGGCTGGTGCCGCGAAACGGGCGAACCCATTGGCCTGCAACGCCTGTTGCTACGCCCCACCGCCACCCTGTGTATCGAAGCCAAAGAACGCGAAGAGCTGCGCGAACGCCATAAACGGGCGATTTGACCGGCCAACCCTGATGAGGACTACCTGATGCCCAATCGTCTCCCCGTTACCGTGTTGTCCGGCTTTCTCGGCGCCGGTAAAAGCACGCTGCTCAACTATGTCCTGCGCAACCGCGACAACCTGCGGGTTGCGGTGATCGTCAACGACATGAGCGAAATCAACATTGATGGCAGCGAGGTTCAGCGCGACGTCACCCTTAATCGTTCCGAAGAAAAACTGGTGGAAATGAGCAATGGCTGCATCTGCTGCACCTTGCGCGAAGACTTGCTGGAAGAAGTCGGAAAACTCGCCAAAGAAGGGCGATTTGATTACCTGTTGATCGAGTCCACCGGCATCTCCGAACCCTTACCCGTGGCCGAAACGTTTACCTTCCGTGATGAAAACGAACAAAGCCTGGCCGATATCGCGCGCCTGGACACGATGGTCACCGTGGTTGACGGCATGAACTTTCTGCTCGACTACCAGACCGCCGAAAGCCTCGCTTCTCGTGGCGAAACCCTGGGAGAAGAAGACGAACGCTCCATCACCGACTTGCTGATCGAGCAGATCGAGTTCGCCGACGTCATTTTGATCAGCAAGATCGACCTGGTCAGCAGCCACGAACGTGAGGAACTGATGGCCATCCTCGAACGCCTGAATGCCCAGGCGGAAATCATCCCGATGGTCATGGGCGAGGTGCCGCTGAACAAGATCCTCAACACCGGCCGCTTTGACTTTGAACGCGCCGCCCAGGCCCCAGGCTGGTTGCAGGAATTGCGCGGCGAACACGTACCGGAAACCGAAGAATATGGCATCGCATCCACTGTCTATCGCGCCCGCCGACCTTTTCATCCGCAACGCTTCTTCGACTTTATCGATCGCCCGTGGGGGAACGGCAAGTTGCTGCGCTCCAAGGGGTTTTTCTGGCTGGCCAGCAAGCACCAGGACGCTGGCAGTTGGTCACAGGCGGGTGGCCTGATGCGCCATGGCTTTGCTGGACGCTGGTGGCGCTTTGTACCGAAAAGCCAGTGGCCGCAGGATGAAGAAAGCGTCGCCGCGATCATGGGCAACTGGCAACTGAGCACGGGCGACTGCCGCCAGGAACTGGTGTTTATCGGGCAGAACATCGACTTCGCACAGATGCGTGCCGAGTTGGACGCTTGTTTGCTCACCGACGAAGAAATGGCCCTGGGCGTCGACGCCTGGCGCTTACTGGCCGATCCTTTCGGCCCTTGGTATGAAGAGGTGGCCGCCTGATGCTGGCGCCGGTCATGTCCCTGCGCCCCGTGATTCGCCAGACCCGCGGTGAAACCCCGCTGGCGCTGTCCGATATCCTTGAGGATGGTGTGAACCTGACGCTGTGGCAGCGCCAATTACCCCTGCATATCGCCGAGTTCGGCGCCTTGCTGGTGGCGCTCAATGAGCCGTTGGCTGAATCGCTGGTGATCGAGCTGGACAGCGAAGGCGCCGAGCCCAATCTGCACGGCCTGGCGTCCAGTTGCCGCGATCTTGAGGGTTATGAGGGCTTTATCGCCGATGTGTCGTGGCTGATCAGCGCCTTTGCCTGCCTGCTGGGCGCCAGGCGCATCGGCGTGCGCCTGCGGTTGTTGGACAAGGCCATGTGCCCGCGTTTTCATGTTGATCATGTGCCTGTGCGGCTGATCACCACCTATGCCGGCATCGGCAGCCAGTGGTTGCGCGAGGGGGTGATGGACCGTCGCACGTTGGGCCAGTCGGATGCTGAACCCACTGACCGCATCGAGCAAATCCTCTGCGGTGAGGTGGCTCTACTCAAGGGTACGAAATGGCATGGCAACGAGGGTCATGGCCTGATTCACCGCTCGCCGGCCTTGAAGGCGGATGAGCGACGCTTGATCCTGACGCTGGATTGGCTGGCATAACCGCGTAGGATCAAGCGCTCTACACGGTCAAAATGATGCCTCTTATGCTGCAGAACATTCCCACCCACGTGATTGCCGGGCCCCTGGGTGCCGGCAAGACCAGCCTGATCCAGCACCTGCTCGCTCAACGCCCGGCCAACGAGCGCTGGGCGGTGTTGATCAACGAGTTCGGGCAGATTGGCCTGGACGCCGCGCTGCTGACTCAGGATGACGATGGCATTGCCTTGGGCGAAGTTGCCGGTGGCTGCCTGTGCTGTGTGAATGGCGCCCCGTTCCAGGTGGGCCTTGGCCGTCTGCTGCGTAAGGCCAAGCCTGACCGTGTCTTTATCGAGCCTTCGGGCCTGGGCCACCCGGCGCAATTGCTCAAGCAACTGCGGGACCCGCCGTGGCAGGACGTGCTGGCGGTTCAACCCTGCGTCCTGGTACTGGATGCCCAAGCCCTGGCGGCGGGCAAGCCCTTGCCACCTGCGCAGCTGGAAGCGCTGGCCAGTGCCGGGCTGTTGGTCTTGAACAAAGATGAGGCGCTGGACACCGCACAGCGTCAGGCCATCGAACGGCAGTTACCCGATTGCCCGGTGTATTGGACCCGCCAGGCGCAATTGCCGCTGAACCGCTTACCAGGCTCAAGCGCACGGGCCGGCGCCACTGTGGATAACTTCACGGTGCCCAAAGGCCTCGCACAAATACCGGCCATCTGGAGCGACCCCCTGCTGCCGATCTGCCTGAGCCAGGCTCAGGACGGTGGCTGGAGCATCGGCTGGCGCTGGCACCCGAGCCAGCAATTCGACCCGCAGCGCCTGCATCAGTGGCTGACCGGTCTCGGCTGGCGTCGCGCCAAACTGGTTATCCACAGTGGCGAGGGCTGGCTATCCGCTAACGCTGTGGATAACAGCCCGATTGCCTGGCAACCCAGCGAATGGCGGCGCGACTCACGCATCGAATTGATCTTCAGCGAACCCCAGGACGTGGCCCTGCTACAGCATTCGCTGGCCGCCTGCCGTCAGTGACGATGCTTGGTGGCGTGGTCCTGGCGCCATTGGCTCAGCTCGATGACCTCGGCGCTGGGCAGTGGCGTCTTGATCTCGAAGGGGTAGGGCGCCAGTTCGATTTGTGCGCTGTGGGCGCCGAACTGGGTGATGGTTCCCGGATGGCGGGTTTCCCCGGTCACCGTGAATTCAAAGTTGTAGACCCGCGCCAGGCGCCGGCGGCCGTTGGCATCTTTCACAAAGCCGATGCGCTTGAGTGCCACGGCGCCATCCAACAGCTCGATGTCGAGTTTGGCGCAATGCTGCTTGACCCGCTCCAACGCCCGCTCGCGCAGGCCGTGGTTGTGCCAGACCCAGGCGGCACCGGTCGCCAGCAGCATCAACACGAAGATGTTTCCCAAGGTCAGCATGCGAAAAACTCCAACAAAGTGAGAGCAGCTTAACTGTGTCGCCGGTCTGTCGTATAGGCTGCGTTTAGTCGCATACTGCGCGGCCAGAATTTAAACGGCTTTACGGAAATCTCCTGCATGAAACGCACACCTCATCTGCTTGCGATCCAGTCTCATGTGGTCTTTGGCCACGCCGGAAACAGCGCCGCCGTGTTTCCCATGCAGCGCGTCGGGGTGAACGTCTGGCCGCTGAACACGGTGCAGTTCTCCAACCACACCCAGTATGGACAGTGGGCAGGGGAAGTGTTGGCGCCGCAGCAGATTCCGGCGTTGGTGGAAGGCATTGCGGCCATTGGTGAGTTGGGCAACTGCGACGCTATCTTGTCCGGTTACCTGGGCAGTGCCGATCAGGGTCGCGCCATTCTCACCGGTGTGGCGCGGATCAAAGCGATCAACCCGAAGGCCCTGTACCTGTGCGACCCGGTCATGGGGCACCCGGAAAAAGGCTGCATCGTGCCGCAGGAGGTCAGCGATTTCCTGCTGGAGGAGGCCGCCGCCATGGCCGACTTCCTCTGCCCAAACCAACTGGAGCTGGACAGCTTTGCCGGTCGTAAGCCGCAGTCGCTGTTCGACTGCCTGGGCATGGCCAAGGCGTTGCTGGCCCGGGGGCCGAAGGCGGTGCTGGTCAAACACTTGGATTATCCGGGCAAGCTGCCGGATGGCTTCGAAATGCTGTTGGTTACTGCCGACGGCAGCTGGCACCTGCGCCGCCCGCTGTTGGCGTTCCCCCGCCAGCCAGTGGGCGTGGGCGACCTGACCTCGGGGTTGTTCCTGGCGCGGGTGCTGCTGGGCGATAGCCTGCTGGCCGCCTTCGAATTCACCGCCGCGGCGGTGCATGAAGTGCTGCTGGAAACCCAGGCCTGTGCCAGTTACGAGTTGGAATTGGTGCGGGCCCAGGATCGTATTGCTCATCCGCGCGTGCGCTTCGAGGCGACGCCGATCGGCCTGTAAATACGCAGAACCCCATGTGGGAGGGAGCAAGTCCCTCCCACATTTTGATTGGGTTTACCGCTTGGGGTTTATAGCGCGTCGGCTTTTATTTCCTGGTAACGCTTTTCCAGCTCCTGGCGAATCTGCCGGCGTTGTTGGGCCTGCACGAACCGGCGTCTTTCCTCACTGTTATGCGGTTGCAGCGGCGGCACGGCGGCGGGTTTGCGCTGATCGTCCACGGCTACCATGGTGAAGAAGCAACTGTTGGTATGGCGCACCGAGCGTTCGCGGATGTTCTCGGTCACCACCTTGATGCCCACTTCCATCGACGTATTGCCGGTGTAGTTGACCGACGCGAGGAAGGTCACCAGCTCGCCGACATGGATCGGTTCACGAAAAATCACCTGGTCTACCGACAACGTCACCACATAGCGGCCGGCGTAACGGCTGGCGCAGGCGTAGGCCACTTCGTCGAGGTACTTGAGCAGGGTGCCCCCGTGGACATTGCCAGAGAAGTTGGCCATATCGGGGGTCATCAATACCGTCATCGACAGCTGGGCGTTTCCGGGTTCCATAGCACACTCACGGTTGTAGGCATTGGTTGGGGAGGCACCTCTTCGGGTGCTGGAGTCTTTGCAGCGCCATCCCTAACGGGACGCCGGTGGGCGCCTTGCCGTCACGCCTGCACCGATCTGTTTCCATATATTGCACCGGCTTTCCGGCGGAAGTCGCGGTGTTAACCTTCAAAAGCCCATATCAGGGCATTTCTTACGATCAAGGCAGACTTTTCCTTCCGCACTTTGCGACCGTTCAAAGGTGCGGGCGGAAGTGGGAAAAGCGCCAGCACCCTCAAGGAGGCCCTCGCCATGCACGCCATCAGCTTTATCCAGGACCTGGCCGTGATCATGCTGGTGGCCGGGGTTGTCACCATCCTGTTTCACCGTCTCAAACAACCTGTGGTGCTGGGGTACATCGTCGCCGGGTTCATCATCGGGCCCCACACCCCGCCATTTGGCCTGATCCACGACGAAGACACCATCAAGACCCTCGCCGAGCTGGGGGTGATCTTCCTGATGTTCTGTCTGGGCCTGGAGTTCAGCCTGCGCAAGTTGTTCAAGGTGGGCGCCACGGCATTTATTGCCGCCTTCCTCGAAATCATCCTCATGATCTGGATCGGCTACGAGATTGGCCGCTGGTTCGATTGGAGCACGATGGACTCGCTGTTCCTCGGCGCGATCCTGGCGATCTCCTCGACCACCATCATCGTCAAGGCACTCAATGATCTGAAGATGAAAAACCAGCGCTTCGCCCAGCTGATTTTCGGCGTGCTGATCGTGGAAGACATCCTCGGCATCGGCATCATCGCTTTGCTGTCGAGTATCGCCGTCAGTGGCACGGTCAGCTCGGGCGAAGTATTTTCCACGGTCGGTAAGCTCTCGCTGTTCATGATCGTCGCGTTGGTCATCGGCATTTTGCTGGTGCCGCGTTTGTTGGCCTATGTGGCCAAGTTCGACAGCAACGAGATGCTGCTGATCACTGTATTGGGCCTGTGCTTCGGTTTTTGCCTGCTGGTGGTCAAGCTGGAATACAGCATGGTGTTGGGGGCGTTCCTGATCGGCGCGATCATGGCTGAGTCCCGCGAGTTGATTAAGATCGAGCGCTTGATCGAGCCGGTTCGCGACATGTTCAGCGCGATCTTCTTCGTGGCGATTGGCTTGATGATCGACCCGCAGATCCTGTTGCAATACGCCTGGCCGATTGCAGTGATCACCGTCGCCGTGGTGTTGGGCAAGATGCTGTCCTGTGGGATCGGCGCGTTTATCGCTGGCAACGATGGCCGCACTTCGTTGCGGGTTGGCATGGGGCTGTCACAGATTGGCGAGTTTTCCTTCATCATCGCCGCGCTGGGGATGACGTTACAGGTGACCAGCGACTTCCTGTACCCGGTGGCGGTGGCCGTTTCGGCGATCACCACGCTGCTCACGCCGTACCTGATTCGCGGCGCCGACCCGTTGTCGTTGAAGATCGCGGCAGTGATGCCCAAGCGTATGAGCCGAGTGTTCGGGTTGTATGGTGAATGGTTGCGCAGCATTCAGCCTCAGGGTGAAGGCGCGATGCTGGTGTCGATGATCCGCAAGATCATCCTGCAAGTGGGGGTGAACCTGGCGCTGGTGGTGTCGATCTTTTTTGCAGGCAGCTACTTCGCGGTGCGTATTGGCGCGTCTCTGGAAGGTTGGATCAGTGATCCAAGCTGGCAGAAGGCATTGATCTGGGGCGGGGCATTATTGTTGTCGCTGCCGTTCCTGATTGCGGCGTACCGCAAGCTCAAGGCATTGTCGATGTTGCTGGCAGAGATGAGCGTCAAGCCGGAGATGGCCGGACGACATACCCAGCGCGTGCGTCGGGTGATCGCCGAGCTGATCCCGATCCTGTCGCTGCTGGTGATTTTCCTGCTATTGGCCGCCTTGTCGGCGAGTATTCTGCCGACCAACAAGCTGCTGGTGCTGATCGCTGTGGTCGCGGCGGCGGTGGCGGCTGTGCTGTGGCGCTGGTTTATCCGTGTGCATACGCGGATGCAGGTCGCCTTGCTGGAGACGCTGGATAACCATAAGGATACGCCGGAGCACTGATGGGGGGCTGCTGCGCAGCCCAACGCGGGCGGTGCGACGATTCGACAAGCCCGCTCGCCACGGGGATCAGGTCTTAGCTTTCCAACCAGACGTCCCGCGCCCAGTGCCATACCGATTCCCAAGACTCCTCGGTGACAAGTTCTTCTTCGCCGGACCACAGCACCACCGTGCCGTCTTCTTCAACGCAGTAATAGTCGTCGCCGTCCTGGCAGATCGGGATCAACTCGCGCGGCACGCCGCTATCCCAGGCATTTGCTGCGACTTCCGGCAGGTAGGTGTGGGATTGCGGGTCGGTGACGGTCACCGGCTCAAGGCTGCCGTACACCACGTCGCTGACGGTCAGCAGAAACTCCTTGAAGACGAACGGAATATTGATGAACAGCTCTTCTTCGATTTCCACCAACTGGTCTTCATCAGGCAGCTCCAGAGGAACCGGAACCGGTTCGTTGGCTTCACGCAATTGTTCGATGACTTCTTCCACGTCCGGGATCCTCTTGCTAGATGGCGCGGTTATAGGGGCGTTTTATACAGTAGCTCGCTATAAGTGCAACCGTGAAATAGAAAACCCCGGACAAGTCCGGGGTTTTTGTTACGGCTTGCACAAGCGTGCGGGTATCAGCCGTTCTGACGGATACCGGCGACCAGCCATGGCTGGTTGTCGCCTTGGGCACGTTCCATGTTCCAGCTTTCGCTGAACACTTCACCTTGGTCGAAGCGCGAGGTTTTCGACACACCGCTGAACGTCAGGGTGGCGATGGTCTTGTCGGCGCGGTCATCCACACCGTCCAGCTGGACATGCAGGTCATCGATGTAGGTCGACTGGAAGCCGTCGCCCAGGTCGGCGCGTTCGCGCTTGAGGAACTCCAGCAGTTGCGGGGTCACGAACTCGGAGATCTTGTCCATTTCGTTGGCGTCCCAGTGCTGTTGCAGGGACTGGAAGTGGCTGCGGGCCGCTTCGACGAAACGCTCTTCGTTGAACCAGGCCGGTGCGTTGATCACTGGGCGGGCGGCAGCAGGGGCTGACGAACCACCGAAGATCGAACCCATGGCGGGTTTCTGCTCGAACACTTCACGCTGCATCGGCGCGCCGGCGGGCGCCAGATGCTCCTGCTGCTTGCGGCGACGGGCGGCGATAAAGCGGAAGATCAGGAAGGCGATGACCGCCATGATCAGGATGTCGAAGATCTGCATGCCCTGGAAGCCGCCGCCCATGAACATGGAGGCGAGCAGGCCACCGGCCGCGATACCGGCCAGAGGGCCCAACCAGCGCGAAGCACCGCCGGCCTTGGCAGCAGCGCCAGCAGCACCGGCTGCGCCTGCGGTAGCGGCAGCACCGCCTACACCGGCGGATGGGGCCATTTGGCTGGTCTGGTGAGTCGGTGCCGAGCCCATGCTTTTGCCGCCACCGAAGCGTTTGGCGTTGGCGTCGAGGCTCATCGTCAGGCCTATGCATAACGCCATGGCGATGCTAAGAAAACGTTTCATAAAGGGAATTCCCATTTGTGGATTGCACGCGCGCCATGTTGCACAGGTGTCGTGACAGTGGCTAGCAACATAATGTTTCGGGCTTTTGCGTAAGATCGATTCAGGATGGTCTGTAGGACTTGTTACAGATATTGGCCCGCGCTCGTTAAAAACAAGGGCGGGCCAGCAACCTTCATGTTTGGAATTGTTTCAGACCGCTTCGAGTTTCGCGTAGCCCATCATCAGCCATTTGCTGCCTTCGGCGAAGTTCACCTGCACCCGTGCCTGGGCGCCGGCACCTTCGAAGTTGAGGATCACCCCTTCGCCGAAGATCGCATGCTTGACCTGCTGGCCCAGGCTGAACGGCGTTTCCGGAATCTCGGAACCCGCAAACATGCTGCTGGAGTTCTGCTGCTGGCCACCGCCGAACGGGCGGCTGACGCTGTTGGAAAGGCGTACTTCCTGGATCAGCCCTTTCGGCACTTCACGTACGAAGCGTGACACCTTGTTGTAGGTCTCGCTGCCGTACAGGCGTCGGGTCTCAGCGTAGGTCATCACCAGGTTCTGCATCGCCCGGGTAATGCCCACATAGGCCAGGCGGCGTTCTTCCTCAAGGCGGCCGGGTTCTTCCAGGCTCATCTTGTGGGGGAACAGGCCTTCTTCCATGCCCACCAGGAACACATAGGGAAACTCCAGGCCCTTGGCGCTGTGCAAGGTCATCAGCTGGATGCTGTCTTCGTGCTCGTCGGCCTGGGTGTCACCCGCCTCCAGCGAGGCGTGGCCGAGGAAGGCTGCGAGCGGGGTCAGCTCTTCATCTTCCTCGGTGTTTTCAAACGCACGGGCGGCGCTGACCAATTCCTCAAGGTTTTCTACCCGGGCCTGGCCTTTTTCACCTTTTTCGGCTTCGTGATAGGCAATCAGCCCGGACTGTTCAATGACGGTCTGGGTCATCAAATGCAGCGGCATTTCCGAACATTTGGCCGCCAGGTTCTCGATCAGCTCGACAAACACCCCCAGCGCCCCGGCAGCCCGGCCGGTCAAGCCTTTGTTGGCGATCAGCAAGCGCATGGCTTCCCACATCGACACATCGGCATGGCGCGCGTGGTCGCGAATGGCTTCAACGGTTTTCTCGCCGATGCCACGGGCCGGGATATTGATCACCCGCTCCAGCGCCGCATCGTTGCCGCGGCCTTCGAGCAAACGCAGGTAGGCCATGGCGTTCTTGATTTCCGCACGCTCGAAGAAGCGCTGGCCGCCATAGATGCGGTACGGGATGCGCTCGCGCAGCAGGGCTTCTTCCAATACTCGCGATTGGGCGTTGGAACGGTACAGAATCGCGATATCACTGCGCGCCAGGCCGGTTTTCAGCGCGCTCTCGATGGTTTCCACCACGTAGCGTGCTTCATCGTGTTCGTTGAAGGCCGCGTACAGGTTGATCGCTTCGCCTTCGCCACCGTCGGTCCACAGCTCTTTGCCCAGGCGCCCGGTGTTGTTGGCGATCAAGGCGTTGGCAGCCTTGAGGATACCGGCGGTGGAGCGGTAGTTCTGCTCCAGGCGAATGGTGACCGCGTCGGGGAAGTCTTCGGAATACTGGTAGATGTTCTCGATTTTCGCGCCACGCCAGCCGTAGATCGACTGATCGTCGTCGCCCACCACCATCAGGCTGTCGCCGCCTTTGGCCAATAGGCGCAACCAGGCGTACTGCACGGCGTTGGTGTCCTGGAACTCGTCCACCAGGATATGCCGGAAGCGCTTCTGGTAATGGGCCAGCAAGCCTGGGTTGTCGCGCCACAGGTCGAGGGCGCGCAGCAGCAACTCGGAGAAGTCGATCACGCCGGCGCGCGCGCAGGCGGCCTCATAGGCTTCATAAATGCTGCGCATGGTGGCCAGGAACAGGTCGCCGCTGGCCTGGATATGCTGCGGGCGCAGGCCCTCGTCTTTCTGGCCGTTGATAAACCACTGGGCCTGGCGCGCAGGCCAGCGCTGTTCGTCGAGCCCCAGTTCGCGGATCACGCGCTTGACCAGGCGTTGCTGGTCATCGCTGTCGAGGATCTGGAACGTCTGGGCGAGCCCGGCCTCCTGCCAGTGCGCCCGCAACAGGCGGTGCGCCAGGCCGTGGAAGGTGCCCACCCACATACCGGCCGGGCTGATGCCCATCAACTGCTCGATGCGGTGGCGCATCTCGGCAGCGGCCTTGTTGGTGAAGGTCACCGACAGGATGGAGTGCGGGGACGCGTTCTCGACCTGGATCAACCAGGCGATACGGTGCACCAGCACTCGGGTTTTACCGGAGCCAGCACCGGCCAGGACCAACTGACGGCCAACGGGGGCCGCTACGGCCTGGCGTTGGGCATCGTTGAGGGAGTTCAGCAAAAGAGAGAGATCATCGCGCATCGGCGCATTCTAGGGTGCTGGGGGGAGTGGGGCAAACCCCAATGCCGGGTGGTCGACGGAAAACATCCACGGTGATTCCGGGCGGCTGAACATTCTGCATGGGGTGATGACCGGTCAGTCAATGGCCGCAGCCCGCGCAGCGTCTCGCTCAAGCTGTCTGGCCCCTGGGTTTGCGCCGGATGACCATGCAGTTTTTATGACGTGGAGCAGTTTGGCCCAAGCGCTTGCTTGTGTATGCTCCGTCGACGTTTCGGGCTCACCATTATAAGAACACTGCCTATGACTCTCAGCACCGATCTGTTCAGCCCCTCGGCGGCGCCAGCGCAGGTCATCCACAAACACTACGCCACCGAGATGGCGGTCGAGCGCACACGCCTGCTCTATCAGGGCTCGCTGCTGCCGACCCTGTTGATGCTGGTCAACGGCCTGGTCTGCGCCTGGCTGCTCTGGAACCCCACGCAATACTTGTTGGACAGCATTTGGCTGGTCTGGCTGCTCGCCCTGGTGGCCATGCGCGTGATCCAGGTGGCGGACTTTGATTCGGCCATGCCCAGCCGCCAGGCGCAGCCGATCTGGCGCCGCAGGTTCATGCTCGGCTCGGCCGCCAGCGGGCTGACCCTGGCCACTGCCGCCATTGCCCTGGTGCCGGTGGACAGCTTTACGCAGCAGGCCTGGGTGTTCGGCCTGATCGGTGCGGCCACGTTGTCTGCCAGCGTGGCCTACGCGGTGAGCTTGCCCGCATTCCTGTCATTCGCCTTGCCATGCCTGGTGCCGGCCATCGTCTATCTGTTCTGGAACGGTGCCCCGCAACAACAAGGCTGGGGGGTACTTGGCCTGATCCTGCTGGCGTCCCTGAGCGTGGTGGCGTGGCAGGTCAATCGCCTGATCCAGCGCGGGCTGTTGCGACGTTTCCAAAACCAGGCGCTGATCGAACATCTCCAGCAGGCGCAACAGCGCAGTGAGCAGTTGAACCAGGACCTGGTGCGCGAAGTCGAGCAACGCCGCCAAGTCGAACAGGAACTGCGCGAAGCGCAAATCGGCCTGCAAGACCGCGTGGCGCAACGCAGCCAGGAACTGGACGCGGCCAGCCTGGCCCTGAATAAAAGCGAAGCGCGCCTGGCGATGGCCTTGCAAGCCAGCGAACTGGGGCTGTGGGACTGGAACCTGCAAACCGACGAGGTGCACCACACCCAGCTCAAAGAGCTGTTCGGGCTGGAGCCCGAGTACGTCACGGCGATGCTCAGCCACCTCAAGCCGCGCCTGCACCCCGACGACCTGCCGTTGCTCAAGCGTGCCCTGGTGGAGCACCTCAAGGGCCGCAGTGAGGACTACCAGGTGGAATACCGCGTGCGCCATGGCGATGGCCACTGGGTGTGGATCGAAGACCGTGGCCGCGCCGTGGAGCGTGCGCCCAGCGGACGGGTCACGCGCATGCTGGGTACCCGTCGCGATATCAGTGCCGGCAAGGCCCTGGAAGAACAACAGCGCCTGGCCTCGACCGTGTTCGAAGCCGCCAGTGAAGGCATTGTGATCCTTGACCCGGACTACGTGCTGATCGCCGTCAACCGGGCTTTCAGTCGCGTCACCGGCTTCGACATCGACGATATGCTGGGTCGCAATGTCGTGGAGTTGCCCAGCAGTCGTGATGCGCGGCGTCACTTCCCGGTGATCCGCCAGGCGCTGCTCAGCCACGGCACCTGGCAGGGTGAACTGGTGGAGACACGCAAGAGTGGCGAGTTGTATCCGCAGTGGCTGCAACTGAATGTTGTGCGGGATGCTCGAGGAAAAGTCAGCCATATCGTGGGCTTCTTCGCCGATCTGTCGGCGCGGCGTGAGTCCGAGGAGCGTATGCGCTACCTCACCCACTATGACGAATTGACCGGCCTGGCCAATCGCTCGCTGTTTCGCGAACGCCTGCGCGAAGCCCACCAGCGCGTCCGCCAGGGCGGGCGTAGCCTGGCGCTGCTGCATATCAACCTGGACCGCTTCAAGTTGCTCAATGACAGCCTGGGCCATGAAGTGGCCGACCAGTTGTTACAGAAAATGGCGCGGCGCTTGATCAACGCCCTGCCGGAAGCCGACACCATTGCGCGACTGTCCGGCGACGAATTCGCTGTGCTCTTCGATGCCTATGGCAACTTGTCGAGCCTCGCGCGGGTCGCCACGCGGCTACTGGCCAAGCTGCGTGTGCCGGTGGCAGTGGAAGGGCATGAGCTGGTAGTCAGTGCCTCCATGGGGGTCAGCCTGTTACCGGACAACGCGCGGGAAATTTCAGCCTTGGTCAGCCAGGCGAACATGGCCATGCAGCATGCCAAGCACCTGGGCGGTAATAACTTCCAGTTCTACACCGACAGCCTGCAAGCCAGCACGCTGGAGCGTTTGCAACTGGAAAACCATCTGCGTAAAGCCATTGAAGAGCGCCAGCTCACGGTGTTCTACCAACCCAAATTATGCCTGGCCACCGGCCAACTGAACGCCGCCGAGGCGTTGATTCGCTGGGAGCATCCGCAATGGGGCATGGTGCCACCGGGGGACTTTATCGGCCTGGCCGAAGAAACCGGCCTGATCGTGCCGCTGGGTGAGTTCGTGCTGCGCCAGGCCTGCTGGCAGGCCTGCGAGTGGCAGCGCCAAGGGTTGGCGCCGATCCGGGTGTCGGTGAACCTGTCGGTGCACCAGTTGCGCCAGGGCAAGCTGGTCAGCCTGGTGCGCCAGGTGCTGGAAGAAACCGGGCTGGACCCGCAATACCTCGAACTGGAGCTGACCGAAAGCCAGCTGCTCGACAGCGTGGAACACATCATCGCGACTTTCCAGCAACTGCGGGACCTGGGGGTGAAGCTGGCCATTGATGATTTCGGCACCGGTTATTCGTCCCTCAGCTACCTCAAGCGCATCCCGGTGGACTACGTGAAGATCGACCAGACCTTTATTCGTGGCCTCGGCCAGGGGCGCGAAGACGCGGCCATTACGCGGGCGATCATTGCAATGGCCCACGGGCTGGCGCTCAAGGTGGTGGCCGAAGGCGTGGAAGACCAACAGCAGTTGGATTTCCTGCGGGGGGAGCGTTGTGACGAGGTGCAGGGCTACCTGATCAGTCGGCCGATGGAAGCCGATGGCCTGGCAGAGTTGTTACGAAAAAAAGCAGATTTTTCCTAGCACCGGGCCTTCAGCCATTGTGGCTACAACTCGCCTGCCCTTAGATTCAAAGGGCATCAGGGCGATTAAGTGATGCATCGGACGGGCAAAACGACAATTCTTGTAGTATAACTACAAGCTTGCTACATCCCTGGCGCCTGCCAATAACAAGAGTCCTGCCCTTTGAACCTGTTGCAACATATCGCCCAGTCGCGCCACCTGTTACGCAAATCGGAACTCAAGGTTGCCGATCACGTGCTGCTAGACCCTGCGGCCGTCATGCACAGTTCCATGGCCGACCTGGCCCACAGCGTGGGCATCAGTGAGCCGACCATCGTGCGTTTTTGCCGCGCCATCGGTTGCTCCGGGTTCCAGGACTTGAAACTCAAGCTGGCCCAAAGCCTGGCCGCTGGCGCGAGCTTCGGGCAGTTTGCGATCCATGAAGACGACTCGGTCGCTGACTACAGCCTGAAAATCTTCGACACCACCCTGCACACCCTGATGGAAGTGCGTGAGAAGCTCGACCCGGTGGAGCTGCAAAAGGCCGTGACCGCCATGTCCCAGGCCCAGCGTGTCGAGTTCTACGGTTTTGGCGCATCAGGTGCTGTCGCCGCGGATGCCCAGCACAAGTTCTTCCGCCTGCTGTTGACCGCTGCAGCCTATAGCGATCCGCATATGCAGGCAATGTCGGCCGTGACCTTGAAGCCGACCGACGTGGCCATCTGCATTTCCCAGTCCGGTCGCTCCAAAGACCTGCTGATCACCGCCAACCTGGTGCGTGAAAGCGGCGCCACGTTGATCACCTTGTGCCCGAGCCAGACGCCGTTGGCGGAACTGTCCACGGTCAACCTGGCGATCGACGTGCATGAAGACACGGAAATCTACACGCCGCTGACGTCGCGCATCGCCCACCTGGTGGTGATCGACGTGTTGGCGATGGGTGTGGCCATGGCGCGCGGTCCGAGCCTGGTCAATCACCTCAAGAGCGTGAAGCGCAGTCTGCGCAGCCTGCGGCTCTCGCCCAAGTCCGTCAAAGCCCTCGACGACTGATTCAAGGTTGCATTCGTTTCAAAGGTGGGAGGGGCTTGCCCCCTCCCACCTTTGCATCTTCTGTGTGTCCAGAATCTTCACCAGGCTGTCATCGTCATGTCATCCGCCGAGCCGATCCTGTACTCCCCGTACTCGCATTGGGAGACTCCAAAATGACCCGGCACTACGAAGACAGCAACAGCTCCGTCAAGACCCGCCGTCAACAGGAAGACCAGCGCCGCATGGCGTTCCGTCGCGCAATCGAAGACCGCTGCGACCAGCGCCAGCTGCAGCAGAGCATCAGTGACTACCCGGAACTGCACTGGCAGGCACCCGCGGCTGCCCAGCGAAGCGCTCAGCCAACGCGCTGATCTGCACCCGCTCGCTGCGGATAAAGCCCAGGAATGCATGGGCCACCGGTGACAGGCGCTTGGCCTTGGCCTGCACCAGGCACCAACTGCGGTACAGCGGCAGCTCTTCCACCGGCAGCTCCTTGAGCCCGCCGGTGGCCAGTTCCAGGTTCAGGGCGTGGCGCGTCAACAAGGCCACGCCCAACCCTGCCACCACGCACTCACGCTGCGCCTCGGCCGAGGCCACCTCCACCGTCTGGGTGAAGTGCACGCGTTTTTCCTTGAAGTACTCCTCGCAGGCCAATCGCGTACCGGAGCCCGGTTCGCGCAGCAGCAGCGTGTAGGGTTCCAGGTCCTGCAAGCGCAAGGGGCCCTGGAGGCTCAAAGGGTGATCGGGTGGCGCCACGGCAACGATGGGGTTGTTAAGGAACGGCAGGAACTCCAGGCCCATGTCCTGAGGCACCATGGACATGATCACCAAGTCATCACGGTTGTCCGAAAGCCTGCGGATCACCTGGGCACGGTTGACCACCGTCAGGTGCAACTGCACTTCGGGATGCTGGCGCTTGAACGCGGCAAACAGGTGCGGTACGAAATACTTGGCGCTGGATTCCACGGCCAGCTTCAACTGGCCCTGCAACGAACCCTGCATGTCCGATAGCTGCATATCGAGGTTTTCCAAGCGCCCGAAAATATCGCGACTGGCCCGTTGCAGGGCTTCGGCGGCCTCGGTCATGTAGAGCTTTTTGCCCACATAGTCGAACAACGGCTGGCCGATCAGCTCTTCCAGCTGGCGAATTTGTAGGCTGACGGCCGGTTGGGTGAGAGACATTTCCTCGGCGGCACGGCTGTACGAGCGCAAATCACACACCTCATTGAAGATCTGCAATTGCCGTAATGTCAGCCTCATCAATGACTTACGCATTTTTAAATCCCCTCGATCCCATCCAGTGTGTCGACTATAAGTCTTTACTTATGCGCGACCCAATAATTATTGATTTTTGTTAATCCCTCTACGGGCTTAGTGTGGGCCTGCGACTGGCTTGAAACATTTGGTCACGCGCCGACCCGGGTCTAGCGGGTCGAAGAACGCAGCAATCGGCTCAAGGGAATTTCCAAGTGATAAAAAAGATCCTGATCGCCAACCGTGGTGAAATTGCCGTACGAATCGTGCGTGCTTGCGCCGAGATGGGCATTCGCTCGGTCGCGGTCTATTCCGACGCCGACCGCCATGCGTTGCACGTCAAGCGTGCCGACGAGGCCCACAGCATCGGTGCCGAGCCCCTGTCCGGCTACCTGAACCCGCGCAAGCTGGTGAACCTGGCGGTGGAAACCGGCTGTGATGCCTTGCACCCCGGCTACGGCTTCCTGTCGGAAAACGCCGAACTGGCAGACATTTGTGCCGAACGTGGGATCAAATTCATTGGTCCTTCGGCTGAAGTGATTCGCCGTATGGGCGACAAGACCGAAGCGCGCCGCAGCATGATCAAGGCCGGCGTACCGGTCACGCCCGGTACTGAAGGCAATGTCGCCGATATCGCCGAAGCCCTCACTGAAGGCGACCGTATCGGTTACCCGGTGATGCTCAAGGCCACCTCCGGTGGTGGCGGTCGCGGCATCCGTCGTTGCAACAGCCGCGAAGAACTCGAACAAGCCTTCCCCCGCGTGATCTCCGAAGCCACCAAGGCGTTCGGTTCGGCGGAAGTGTTCCTGGAAAAATGCATCGTCAATCCCAAGCATATTGAGGCGCAGATCCTCGGTGACAGCTTTGGCAATGTGGTGCACCTGTTCGAGCGCGATTGCTCGATCCAGCGCCGCAACCAAAAGCTTATCGAAATCGCCCCGAGCCCGCAGTTGACCCCGGAACAGCGCGCCTATATCGGCGACCTGTCGGTGCGCGCGGCCAAGGCTGTGGGCTACGAAAACGCCGGCACCGTGGAGTTCCTGCTCGCCGAGGGCGAGGTGTACTTCATGGAGATGAACACCCGGGTGCAGGTGGAACACACCATCACCGAAGAAATCACCGGGATCGACATTGTCCGCGAGCAGATCCGCATCGCCTCGGGCCTGCCGCTGTCGGTGAAGCAGGAAGACATCCAGCACCGTGGTTTCGCGTTGCAGTTCCGTATCAACGCCGAAGACCCGAAAAACAACTTCCTGCCCAGTTTCGGCAAGATCACCCGTTACTACGCGCCCGGCGGCCCCGGCGTGCGCACCGATACGGCGATCTATACCGGCTACACCATCCCGCCGTTCTACGACTCCATGTGCCTGAAGCTGGTGGTGTGGGCGTTGACCTGGGAAGAAGCCATGGACCGCGGCCTGCGTGCCCTGGATGACATGCGCCTGCAAGGCGTGAAGACCACCGCCGCTTACTATCAGGAAATCCTGCGCAACCCGGAATTCCGCAGCGGCCAGTTCAACACCAGTTTTGTGGAAAGCCATCCTGAGCTGACCAACTACTCGATCAAGCGCAAACCCGAAGAGCTGGCCCTGGCCATCGCCGCCGCCATCGCCGCCCACGCAGGCCTGTGAGGAACATAATAATGAGCAAGAAAATCTTCGTTACTGACACCATCCTGCGCGACGCTCACCAATCGTTGCTGGCGACCCGCATGCGCACCGACGACATGCTGCCGATCTGCGACAAGCTCGACAAAGTCGGCTACTGGTCCCTGGAAGTCTGGGGCGGCGCGACCTTCGATGCCTGTGTGCGCTTTTTGAAGGAAGACCCGTGGGAACGCCTGCGTAAACTGCGCGCCGCATTGCCTAACACGCGCCTGCAAATGCTGCTGCGTGGCCAGAACCTGCTGGGCTACCGCCACTACAGCGACGACGTGGTCAGGGCCTTCGTCGCCAAGGCCGCCGTGAATGGCATCGACGTGTTCCGCATCTTCGACGCCATGAATGACGTGCGTAACCTGCGCGTGGCCATTGAAGCGGTCAAGGCCGCCGGCAAGCATGCCCAGGGCACCATCGCCTATACCACCAGCCCGGTGCACACCATCGACGCCTTTGTGGCCCAGGCCAAGCAAATGGAAGCCATGGGCTGCGACTCGGTGGCGATCAAGGACATGGCCGGCCTGCTGACCCCGTACGCCACGGGCGAACTGGTCAAGGCGCTGAAAGCCGAGCAGAACCTGCCGGTGTTCATCCACTCGCACGACACGGCAGGTTTGGCCGCGATGTGCCAACTCAAGGCCATCGAAAACGGTGCCGACCATATCGACACCGCGATCTCCAGCTTCGCCTGGGGCACCAGCCACCCAGGTACCGAGTCGATGGTCGCCGCCCTTAAAGGCAGCGAGTTCGACACAGGGCTCGACCTGGAATTGCTGCAGGAAATTGGTTTGTACTTCTACGCGGTGCGCAAGAAGTACCACCAGTTTGAGAGCGAATTCACCGCCGTCGATACCCGCGTGCAAGTCAACCAGGTGCCGGGCGGGATGATTTCCAACCTGGCCAACCAGCTCAAGGAGCAGGGCGCGCTCAACCGCATGGGGGAAGTGCTGGCTGAAATTCCTCGGGTGCGTGAGGACCTCGGCTTCCCGCCGTTGGTCACCCCGACTTCGCAGATCGTCGGCACCCAGGCGTTCTTCAACGTGCTGGCTGGCGAGCGCTACAAGACCATCACCAACGAAGTGAAGTTGTACCTGCAAGGCGGCTACGGCAAGGCGCCGGGCACGGTGAACGAGAAGTTGCGCCGCCAGGCCATCGGCAGCGAAGACGTGATCGACGTGCGCCCAGCCGATTTGCTCAAGCCGGAAATGACCAAGCTGCGCGGTGAAATCGGCACATTGGCCAAGTCTGAAGAAGACGTGCTGACCTACGCCATGTTCCCGGACATCGGTCGCAAATTCCTCGAAGAGCGCGACGCCGGCACCCTCACCCCGGAAGTGCTGTTGCCGATCCCCGAAGCAGGCGGCGTGGCCCGTGCCGGTGGCGAAGGCGTACCGACCGAGTTCGTCATCGACGTGCACGGCGAGAGCTACCGCGTGGACATCACCGGTGTTGGCGTGAAGGCTGAAGGCAAGCGCCATTTCTACCTGTCCATCGACGGCATGCCTGAAGAAGTGGTGTTCGAACCGCTCAACGAGTTTGTCAGCGGCGGCAGCAGCAAGCGCAAGCAAGCCACCGAGCCGGGTCATGTGAGCACGGCGATGCCGGGCAATATCGTAGACGTGCTGGTCAAGGTTGGTGACGTGGTCAAGGCCGGCCAGGCCGTGTTGATTACCGAAGCCATGAAGATGGAAACCGAAGTGCAGGCTGCGATTGCCGGCAAGGTGGCTGCGGTTCACGTGACCAAGGGCGACCGGGTCAACCCGGGCGAAATCCTGATTGAAATCGAAGGCTGATCCCTAGCCTTCGACACTACCGCTTAATCCTCGGGGGGGCAGGTGCCCCCCTTTTTTTGTCCGCGATTTGGTACTCAGGCGGTGGGATCATTGCGTTTGAAGGTGACGAAGACGCCGTCAGGGCGATAAGTCAGCGTAGGGACCAGGGTCTTCAAGTTGCTGGTGATGCCGGCGAACGGGCTTTCGACGTGCTTGGCGCTGAGGAGCTGCAAGGGTTGCGAGAGCAGCGCATCGTTTTCGTTTTCGACGTGGATAGCCAGCGTCGCCCCGCGCAGGTCGGCGGTGTTGCCAATGTTCGAGGGGGTATGGGTTTGGTCTGCGCCCAGCGTCAGGGCCAGCGTCGAGCCATGTTGCATGCGCAGGTCCTGCTCGACGTGGGTGGCTGGATCCAGCCGCAATGTTCCCGCGACCTCAAGGTTGGCCACGGTGCCGCCGGCGTAGGTGGCGTCAGGTTGGACGGTCATGGAACCGCCGATTTTGCTCTGGTTGACCAGGGTTGCACCGCTGTAGACCGCACCTTGCTGATTGACCGGGACTTCACCTGTGAGGGTCCAGTTGCCAGAGCCCACCCACAGATGCTGCATCTGGCGGGCACCATCGAATGTGCCGCCCCTGGCATCGTCCAGAATTACCTGGTTGGTGCCACTGCCCCCGTCAACCACGCCTTCGAAGCGCCCACCGCTGCGGACGATGAGCATATCGTTGCCGCCCCCCATGCTCAGCGCTACGCCATGGCTGCCAATGATCAAGCCGGCGTTGACCACTTCATCATCCTGGTCGCCGTCCAGCCTTACCCCGGCGCCATTCTTGCCGGTGATGCTGCCGTGGTTTTCGAGCCACACCGGTGCCAGGCCGGTGCTGGTGAAGCCGTTGCGCTCGCCAACGGTTTTGGCCGTCGCGCTGTTGATAATCTCGATGCCGCGCAACGAGGTTGCAGTGCCGGCTGGAGCACTAGGGATAAGCAGCCTGGCGGCGTTGTCGATGTCCAGGCCATTGCCATTGTTGAGTGTGATGGTTGCCGAGCTGAACCGGGCGTCGGGCTTGATCGCAGGTTGATCGTTGAGCGCAGCGGCGATGTCTGTGCGGCCGGCCGGCTTGTCCTGGCGGGTACCCGCGGCGGTGCCAGGCGGCGTCTGCGATATGGATTGCGCCAGTGTGTGTATGCCATACCCCATCAGGGCACCGACGGAAGGGATGTACGGGAAGATCGACGACATAATTTCCGGCCTCGCAAGTGTAGGAGACCGGAATGTAGCCAGTAACGTAGCCGGCGGCTGTCAGGCCTGATAACAACGCTATGAGGGAATGTTCCTCGGTTTCATGAGGTTAAAACCTCATTTGCCATTGCCCCATCAGGCCCTGGCTGTGGCTGTTGGTACCCGCTTCCCCCTGGTAGGCCAGGCCGACGGTGTGTTGCGGCGACAGCGCGAGGTCCAGCCCGGCCTGCCAGTTCAGGCTGTTGCGGTCCAGGGAAGCGCCGACCAGGGTGAAGTCGTCAATCGCGAACGGCATGTAGCGGTAGGACTGGCGGACGCGGCTGTCGACCTTGCCATAGAGGCGTTTCCAATCGGCGCTGATATGGGGGATGAGCCTGACCTGGTTATCGAACCGATACTGGCTCGCCAGGCGCAGGCCCAGGGTGCTGTTCAGGTTTTGCTGGGTTTGTGAGCCAACGTTCAGTGCCGCCAGGCCACCTTTTTCCTGGAACCGGTCGCGGTGATAGCGTTGATAACCAAGGCCGCCGAAGGGCTCGATACTCAAGTCCGCGCTGCCCAACTGATAGCCCACTTCCGAGAACAAGGTTTGGCTCTGGGCTTTGTAGTCGCCCTTGAGTTGCTGTTTGTTATCGAGCAACTGGACGCTGCGTTTGTTCTGCCCGGCGTGGCGGCTATAGATCGCCCCCAGGCGCAGGCCCAGCGGGCCGTCCTGGTGCACGGCATAACCGCCCAGGTGCCAACTGTCCAGGTCGGCGGAAAAACGCTGGGCGTCGAGGCGGCTGGTGGATTTTGCGCCCATTACGCCGATCCGCCAGGCGTGCTCCAGTGCCCAGTCGGCGCCTGTCAGCAGGCCTCGGTTGGCGTACTTCAGGCCCGCACTGCCGCCTTGTTTGTCGAGGCGGCCGTCTTGGCCCAGTCCCTGTACCCAGACATGAGCGTCGTCATTGGTGGGCAGGGCGCGCAGGGTCGACAGCAATTGGCTGCCCAGTTGCTGTGTGATGTTCTGGGTCGCCGCCGCCAGGTTGGCATTCTGGCTGCCGGCCAATTGTTCAAGGGCCGCACCGACCCCTCCGGGCTGCTGCATCAATGCCTCATTGAAGCGTTCCAACTCTTTGATCTGCTCTGAGGTCAGCTCGCCGGATTCCAGTAACCGAATCAAGGCAGGCTCCAGCACCTGGGCCACCCGTAGGCCATTGAGGGTCGTGGCTTGGCGAGTCAGGTAGCCGTCGAGGGGAGTGGCTTGCTCGATCGGGGCCGACATCCATTCGTCGTAATCGTCATAGTCGTCGTAGTCAGGCACAAGCAGTTCGAACTGATAAGGCGTGCCTGTTTGCGCCTGGGCGAGGGGAGCGCTGGCAATACCAATGGCGAGGATGACCGCACGCGTGAGTTTCTGGAGTGTAAAGGGCATGAATTCCTGACCTCTGATAAGTGAGGCCGGGAATTTAGCGAGATGGCGGGGCGATAACTGTCAGGCCATCGACCGCTGGTTTGCGGGAGTTGTCTCTAGTTCAGGGCGATTAAAAACGGATCTGTTTTGACCGAACGATGGTGTACGGGACCTTGATAGATATGCATTTTAATGCAGCTAAGGGTCCAACTTTAGCGCTTTGATTGCATTATATTGCGCTTCGTCTGCTGCTACAGTCAGCTTTATGCACTATATTGCGTTTATCAGGCCGGTCAATTACCTCGAGGTGCATTTAGTTGCGTATGGACAATGCCTACAGGCTTACCTTGCAGATATTCGATGCCGGTCATTGGCAGGATGCGATGACGCTTGAGTTTTCCGAGCCTGATAAAGGTTTTGCAAGCCCCTGCCGTTTTGGCTACGAGTCCACCTACCTGGTCGATCACCTGGACGAGATGGATACCCTTTTTGCCAAGGCGGTGAGTGTAAGGGTGCCATTGAACTGGTCACAGGAGACACCCAAGCACGCGCCGGCCTTTCTCCAATGAGTCTCTCGCTCAGTCAGCGTGCACAAGTGATTGAAAGCATCGAGCAGGGCTTGTCTGACGGTTCGCTCGAAATAGGCGACGCCGTACGCCGCCTGCGTACCGAAGTCACAGGCCTGCACCAGAGCCAGTTCGCGCAGATGTGCAAGATATCCGTGCGTACCCTGTTGCATATCGAGCATGGCGAAGGCAATCAAACCTTGAAATCGCTGAACGCCGTGTTCCGCCCCTTTGGTTTGCAGATGGGCGTGGTCAAGGTGCGTCGCAAAAGGGATGACTAGGTCCGTCGTACGTAGCCCTTGCCGTAATGCCGCTCCATGCGCGCCTGGATCAGCTCCAGCCCGAGGGACATCACCCAATAGATGATCGCTGCAGTGGTGAGCATCTCGATGTAGCGATAGCTGGAGCGACCATAGGATTGGGCCAGGAACATCACTTCCCATACCCCCATCACTGAGATCAGGGACGAGTCCTTGAGCATCGAGATAAATTGGTTGGTGGCAGGGGGAATGATCGTGCGCATGGCCTGGGGCAGGGTGACATGCCAGAAGATCGCACTGTCGCGCATGCCCAGGGCCAGGGCTGCTTCCCGTTGGCCATGGGGTACTCCGAGGATGCCGGCGCGGAAAATCTCGCTCAGGTAGGCGCCATAGTTCAGCGACAGCGCGATGATCCCGGCGACGATGGCGCCCGGTACCAGGCCCAGTTGCGGCAGTCCCAGATAGATCAGCAGGATCTGGATCAGCAACGGCGTACCCCGAAAGAAGGAGGCGTAAAAACTCGCAATGCCAAAGGCCACGGCGCTTTTCGACAGACGCCCCAGCGCAGTGATGAAACCCAGTATCGATGATGCCACGATCGAGCACAGGCACAGGAATACCGTCAGCGCCGCGCCTTGCAGAAAACCGTTGGGCGCCAGGTGCACGCCAACCAGGTTGGGCAGCTTGTCGAGGATGATCGAGAACTTCAGGTCAAAGCTCAGGAAGAAACTGGCGAACAGGCAAAACAGCGCGGCCCAGGTCAGGTACAGGCGCGTACGAAAACCCAGGAGTCGCTGGCGTCGCGACTCGGTCACGGGTGGCTTGGGAGGAGTGGGGAACGCGGTCATTGGCTGATGTCGGCGCCAATCCATTTCTTCGACAGCTGGCTCAAGGTGCCGTCCTGCTTCAACTGCGCAAAGACCTCACGCACTTTGGCGTCCCACTGCGGGTCGCCTTTTTCGATGGCCACCGAGTTGGGTTCGGCGTACAGCGGTTCGCCGGCAAGCTTGAAGCGTTTGTCCTGGTTCAGGCGTGGTTGGGCGGTGACCAGGTTGGTCAGGATGGCGTCCAGGCGTACGCCGGCGCCCAGGCCCAGGTCCTGGAAGGCCACGTTATCGGTATCGTACGGGGCGATCTGGACGTTCTCGAAGGGGTACTGCAGTTGCGTGTCTTCGGCGCCTTCGATCACCAGGTTTTTGTTCAGGTAGCTTTCGTAACTGGAGGCGCTGGTGAGGCCGACTTTTTTGCCGCTCAAGTCCTTGGCGCCGTGGATGCGCTCATCCTGGGCGTTGACCACGATCACCGCAGGCGAGGCGTAGTACTCCACCGGGAAGTCGAACACTTCGGCGCGGGCCTTGCTCGGGGTCATCGAGCAGATGCAAATGTCATAGCGCCCGCTCCAGCGGCCGGCGGCAATGACGTCCCAGGAAGGGGTTTCCAGGCGCAGTTTCACGCCCAGTTTTTGCGCCACGGCCTTCGCCACATCGACGTCAAAACCATCGAGTTGGTTTTGTTCGTTGAGGAACGAGAAAGGCGGGTAGCTTTCCATCAGCACCCCCACCAGTTCTTTCTTCTGTTCAACCCGGTCCAGAGTCGCACCGCCGAAGGCTTGGGTGGAGGCAGCCAGAATCGTTAGGCCCAAGGCCAGGAGCGGTTTTAGTTTCAAGGGCGACACCTAAATAAAAAAGAGGTTGTGATGAACCGAAGTGTACGTATTAAATAGTTATAAGAACGACTCTCATAGTGAGTTATTTTCATAAGCTTATGAGTAAAAAGCATATGCCCGCAACACGCACAGTAATTCTCGATGGTGGCATGGGCCGCGAACTGCAACGCCGAGGCGCGCCGTTTCGGCAGCCGGAGTGGTCAGCGCTGGCGTTGAGTGAAGCTCCCCAGGCCGTGGAGGCGGTGCATGCGGCTTACATCCAGAGCGGCGCCAATGTGATCACCAGCAACAGCTACGCCGTTGTGCCGTTTCATATCGGCGAAGCCCGGTTTGCCGCCGAGGGCCAGGCCCTGGCGGCGCTGGCAGGTGAGTTGGCGCGGCGCGCGGTGGAGGCTTCCGGCCAGGCCGTACGCGTGGCAGGCTCATTGCCGCCGCTGTTTGGTTCTTATCGGCCAGACCTGTTTGAGGCCGACCGAGTCAACGAGTTGCTGACACCACTGGTGCAGGGCCTGGCCCCCCACGTCGACCTGTGGCTGGCGGAAACCCAGAGTTCGATCGTCGAGGCGCAGGCCATCCATGCCGGCCTGCCGCGGGATGGGAAACCGTTCTGGCTGTCATTTACCTTGAAGGATGAAGACACCGACGAAGTCCCGCGCCTGCGCTCCGGCGAACCGGTGGTAGACGCGGCCGAAGCGGCGGCACAACTGGGGGTGGAGGTCCTGCTGTTCAATTGCAGCCAACCTGAAGTGATTGGCGCGGCGATCGATGCGGCGCGCCAGACCTTCGAACGCTTGGGCGTGGCGATCCAGATCGGCGCCTACGCCAATGCGTTCCCGCCGCAACCCAAGGAGGCCACGGCCAACGACGGCCTCGACCCGCTGCGTGATGATCTCGACCCGCCCGGCTACCTGCACTGGGCCGCCGACTGGCAGGCGCGCGGCGCCAGCCACCTGGGCGGTTGCTGCGGGATCGGGCCGGAGCATATTGCGGTGTTGGCCCAGAAGCTGGCTTAACCGTTTAAAGAGCCTGGCGGCGACACTCCGCCAGGCTTTTCAATTGGCCTGAACCTGCCTGGTTCGCCTGCGACAACCACGCTTCAAACCCCGCCCCAACGGTTGGCCATTCCGAGTCGATGATCGAATACCACGCGGTGTCCCGGTTCTTGCCCTTGACCACCGTATGCTGGCGAAACACCCCTTCAAAACTGAAGCCCAACCGTTCGGCCGCGTATTTGGAGCGGTCGTTGGCGTTGTTGCACTTCCATTCCAGGCGGCGATAGCCCTGGTCAAAGGCGTACTTGGCCAGCAGGTACACCGCCTCGGTGCTTTTTGGCGAGCGTTGCATCGGGGCGCCGAAGGTCACGTGGCCGATTTCGATGCGGCCATGCTCCGGGACGATGGACATCAGGCTGAGGATGCCTTGGACCTGGCCGGTCGCACGGTCGATCACGCTGAAAAAATAGGGGTCGCTGTGCGCAGCATGGTTGTTCAGCCAGTCATTGAAGGCGCTGCGCTCGGGGAAGGGGCCATAGGGCAGATAGTCCCACAGCTTGGGATCGGCGCCGGGACCTTGCAGGGCGTTGAACAGATCGTCGCCATGGCGGGCCGGGTCGAGTTTCTCCAGGCGGATGAAGCGCCCTTCGAGCAGTTGAACGGTGGGCGCCGGGACGCCTTTCCAGTCGGCGAGAGAAGTGGGCATGCTGCGCTCCTTAAAGACCTTTGCGAAATTGGATGAAACCAGGGCGTTCGGCGATGCGCTCGTAGAGCTGGATCGCGGTGGCATTGGTCTCGTGGGTCAGCCAATGCACCTTGCAGCAACCATCGGCCTTGGCGGTGGTGTAGACGAATTCGATCAGCTTGCGGCCGACACCCGTACCCCGTTGGGCCGGGTCCACCAGCAAGTCTTGCAGGTAGCAGGAATTCTCGATGCTCCAGTTGGAGCGGTGGTAGATGAAGTTGACCATGCCCACGGCCTTGCCGTCTTGCCAGGCCAGGGCTGAATGGGTTGGCTCCTGGGGATCGATCAGGCGTTGCCAGGTGTTCTGGCTCACGGCGTCCGGCAGTTCGGTGTTGTAGAACTTCAAGTACGCTTGCCACAGCGGCAGCCAGGCGGCGTGGTCGGCGGCGGTAACGGGGCGGATATCGATCTGGCTCATTCTGGCGCTCCTTGAGGCATAAAGCGGGCGAGGGTCTGGTCGCGCACGTCGACACTGGTGGCCAGGCCCGCCTGCACGCCGGCGATATCCGCCGCGCTGCGGTTCTGGCTGAGTTTGCGTTTGCCGACCAGGCGCTCGATCGGCAGGGCGAAGGCAACAATGGCCTTGAGCATGCCGTCAATGTAGTCGGCCGGGGCGTCGCTGACTTTCCATGGCTGGGGGCGGTTGCCTTCATGACGATCGGTCAGCGCGGTGACCACGGCGAGCACACGTTCGGCGTCGGTGAATACCTCGGCCTTGCCATAGGCATGCACCGCGATGTAATTCCAGGTGGGCACCACTTTGCCGTGCTCGGCTTTCGCTGGGTAAAACGCCGGGCTGATGTAGGCGTCTGCGCCGGCAAAGATCACCAGCGCATCGCTGCCATTTTGCAGGTCGTGCCACTGGGGATTGGCTTTGGCCAAGTGCCCGTAGAGTGTGCCGTTGGGGCCTTCGTCGGGGTTGATCAACAGCGGCAGGTGGCTGGCTTGCAGGCCTTGCTCACCAAAGGTCACCAACTGCGCCAGGCGGGTGTGCTGGATCAGTTGCTGCAGTTCGGGCAAATCGTCGAGAACAAAGGCGCGGGGTGTGTACATGGAAATATTCCTTGGCGAATGCCTGCATCCTAGGCAGGCTAATGGTTCGTTGTAAGAGCCATCTAGGGCCAATTTCATAGGTCCAATTCGCGAGAGTCCAGCATGTCATCCAGTGCGCCGCCGTTATCGTTCAACCCAGCCGGCATTGAGCTGGATCGCCGCCAAGGGCTGACTCGCCAGCTGTACGAAGCGTTGCGCCAACGGGTGCTGGACGGTCGTCTGGTCAGTGGCACGCGGTTGCCCGCCAGCCGTGACCTGGCGGCGGCGCTGTCGATTTCTCGCAACAGTGTGGTGCGCGCCTACGATCAGCTCTACGCCGAGGGGTTTATTGAAAGCCGGGTCGGCGACGGCACTTATGTGGCGCAACTGCCCACCTCAAAAAAACTATCCACAAAACTATCCACAGGGTTTTCAACAGGCTTATCCCCAGGGTTATCCACAAATGATCTTCAAAAAGAGGCTTCAGCGGCCGAAAAAGTTATCCACAGCCTGGCCATGGGACGCCTTGAAACCAATCATTTGCCCCTGCCGCCTGTGGGGCCACCTCGGGCATTTCGAGTGGGGGTGCCTGCATTCGATCTGTTCCCTTTCGATGTCTGGGCCAAGCTGAATGCGGCTTTCTGGCGCAAGCCGAACTTAGAACAGCTGTGTTACGGCCACCCGGCGGGGGATGAACGACTGCGCGGGTTGATCGCTGCCTACTTGCGCACCTCCCGAGGCTTGCAGTGCACGGCTGAGCAAATTGTGATCACCAGTGGCGCGCAGCAGGCAATCAGCCTTTGTGCACAGTTGCTGGTGGCGCCTGGCGATGGGGTCGCGGTTGAAAACCCGGGTTACCGCGCGGCCGGGCATGCCTTTGCGCTTGCCGGTGGGCGTTTGCATGGCGTGGCGGTGGACGGGGAGGGCATTGATTGCACGGCGTTGAGCCGCCTCATCGACTGCCGTCTGGCCTATGTCACTCCGTCCCACCAGTACCCCCTGGGTGTGGTCATGAGCCTGGCCCGACGCCTGGAGTTGCTGGCCTGGGCGGAACGCAGCGGTGGCTGGATCGTCGAGGACGACTATGACGGCGAGTATCGCTACAGCGGCGCGCCCCTGTCGCCGCTGGCGGCGTTGGACCGTAGCGGGCGCGTGCTGTATGTGGGCACCTTCGGCAAAGTCGCGTTTCCGGCATTGCGCTTGGGCTACCTGGTATTGCCGCCAACCTTGGTCGATGCGTTTGCTCGGCGTCGTGCCGTGGATGTGCGGCACTCAGAGGTCAGCACCCAGGCGGTGATGGCCGAGTTCATGGCAGCGGGCCATTTCCAACGCCATATCCGCCGCATGCGCCGCGCCGCCCTCAGCCGGCGTAATGCGCTGCTGAACGGATGGCCGAGCGGACTCCAGGGGGTGAGCGGCCTGCCGAATGTCGCAGCGGGCCTGCACCTTACCGTGCGGGTGGACAGCCTGGCCCGTGAACAACAGTTGGTGGCACAGGCTCGTGCGGTAGAGGTGGAGGTCAACGGCTTGAGCAGCTATTGGCTGCCCGACTCCAGCACGCCGCCGGACCTGCGGGCCGGGCTGGTGCTGGGGTTTGCCGCGGTGCCGCAGGCGGATATCGCACAGGCCCTGGCGCGTCTCTACAAGGCCTGGCATTGCCAGCCGCCGTCAGGGCGCGGGCACCGACGGAGCGGGCTGTTTGAAGAACAGTAAACGGGCCAGGTGAGGGCCTATTTCGCTGCGGTACACGGCGATGCTCTCGTGGTCGTCGGTTCTGGTCGGTGTCTGGTACTTGCCACCCAAGCGTCGCTGCGCCTTGGTCTTGAGGTGTGCGGCGGTGTAAGCCTCTTCGGGACCTACCAGCTCTTTATAGTGAAAGTGGGCATACCACAGTGCATTCGAGCTTTGCGTGTCGAGAATCTCGTACTCCTTCAAATAGCCTTTGTTGCGCCCGGAGAGCTTGCTGCGTGAACCGGGCAACGGTTTGATAACGATCTCTTTTTCGCGGTACAGCAGTTCGACATGGGCGGCTGTGGGGGGGCGCTGCTTGAGCATGGTGAGCTTGAGCCGGCGTCCCTCGTCATAGAGGCGCTTGACCGCCGTATCGAGATTACGATTGATCAGGGCTGCCGACGGAGCCCCGCTTTCAGTCAGGTTGCTGGCGGTCAATGCCTCCTCGATATCACGGCCGGCCTGTTCCAACTGTTTGATCTGGCGGTGGAAACGCTCTTCGATTTCCACGGGCAACCGTCGTGTGTCACTGGCCAGGCCCTTGGTGCGCTCGATGAAGGGCTCCATCTCGTCGAGCAACGTCTGGCCGCTGGCAATGGCGGCGCTCACGGTGCGTGGCATGGCGTGTGTCGATGGCGCGCTCGGGCGCTCGTGCTCCACCCACACCCCCGGTTCCTTTTCATGAAACAAGGCAATCACTTTGCCGGTCAGCGGTTGCTTCACCTCCACCAGGGGGGTGGATTCGCCACTTAATGGCGCGCGCTCTTCTCCTACCACCACGCCCTGGAAGCGGGTCTTGATCACCTTTTTCTGCGGCCTCGGCACGGGCCTGGACGGGCCCGCCACGTGCGACTCCCAGGCTTTTCGCTGGCGCAGCAATGCCGTCAAGCGTTTGACCGCACGCTGGGAGAACTCCTCGGTGAGCGCTCGCAGGTCTCCAAGGGCAGGCCGATGCACATCATCGGGAAAGTCAGCCGGTAAGTCGGCCAGGCTTTGGTCCAGACTGGTGAACTGTTCCACCAGGCTATCGAGGGCTTCGATCTGGTCATCCAGCGGAACCGGGGTATCTGGTTGCAAGGTTTCGCAGAGGCTCTGTACCGCCAGTTCGGTTTTTTCGACGATCTGGTTGACGACCGCACGGGCGGCCGCTGAGCCGGCCGGGGCGTTCTCCTTAATACATAGGAAACGCGACAAGGTGATCCTGAAGGCCTTGAGATTCTCCAGTTCTATCTTGGGTAATAGCTTTTCATTGTGTTGAGCCCGCATCACACCCTTCTCGCCCAGGGCGCGGGCCTCGTTGAAACGCGAGTGCAGGTCACTGAAGCGATTGATCAAGTCCTGGGCCTGCAGGTCGATGGCGCGGCAGTCTTCCAGCGCTGCTTGTGTATCTGACGGCTCGGGATCGTCCAGGAATTGAGAGGCCGTGTTCAAGCTCTCCTGAAAACGCTCCAGCTGTTCGGCCGTGGCGCTTCGCGCCAGTATCATCTGCTCGTCCAGGTATTCGAGCATGGCCTCCTGGTAATTGGGCACGCTATCGAGCAGGTTCAACGATTTCAGCTGGGCGATCGGCACGTCCAACTCACTCAGGCGTGTGGAAACCTGTGTGAGGAAGGCGGTGCTGGCGGCTTCACGATCGGCCGGAGTTGCCGCGTCGATGGCTCTCTGGGACTCAATGATTTGCTCGCGCCGCTGCATGGTCCGGGAGTCGAAAGCCTCCAGTTGTTCGCGTAACTCGTGGATTTTCGGCGGCCTCAGGCGCTCGCCTTTCTTGCGTCGGCTACGCAGCCCGCCGCCCCGCAGCCGCAGCCGGGTGTCGACAAACCACTGCCCCAGGCGGTTGTTGATCAAGGATGGCCCCTCCCGTCGCGGGTCCTTGGGGTCGATAATCATCACCGCGTCATTTTCGTCGATGGTCACCTCAAACCAACGCTCCCCTACAGGGGCGTACCACGCTTGGCCCTTGGCATACAGGTGCAGGTGGGGCCCAGGCGTGACGGTTTGGGCCGCCAACCCTTCGGGTTTGGGCAGGCTGAAGCTGTCCAGCAGCTTGGCCAGGCTGAGGCGGCCACGGGTCAATGCACCGCTGCTGCGCAGTATCGGTTCATGGGTTGGGGTCAGGTCGGCGGTGCTGACGGTGGGTTTTTGAATGAACACAGGTTTGCGCCGTAGCGGCGGCTCGGGTGCCAGGGCGGGCTTTTCAAGTGTGCGTGTCGGCGCGTGCTGGAGGCTGATATGCAGGGCCAGGACCAGGCCCAGGGTCAGGAACGCATCCACCAGCGCCGAGGTGCTGGCCGGGCGGTCGCCGCTCGCCTCGGCATCGATGATGTGCTGGATATCGTCCATGATTTGCCAGATCCAGGCCGCGGCACCCACGGTTCGGCCCAGGAATGGCAACGCATTATTGAGAATCAGCCAGCCCGCGTGCTTCAGGCTCTCCCAGCGAGCTTCGGCATTGGAGACTGACTGGCGGTCGGCCAAGGTCACCAGGGCACGGGCGTTAGCGTTGTAAAGTTCAGTGAAGGGATCTGTGCTCAGGGCCTGGGTACTGAATTCGATGGGACCACTCATCACCAATGAACTCACCGGCTCGCTGAGCAGCGTGGGGAGTATCCAGGGCGAAGGCACGCTACCGGGGAAGACGAACTGGGCGTAGTCCGAACGTACGGCTTCGGGAAGCCACGCGAGTACTGATTGGCGCAATGGTGTGTCTTGCTTGATCGCATAAAGCAGGTTGGCCAATGAGGGGAATTGCATCAAAGGCGCGTCGGAAAGCGGTCGATACAAGAGGCATGGGCCGTTTTTCGGCTCCTGCGGCCCGATGATAAACATGTTGTCGACGGTGTCCGCACCGCCTAGCACACGCCACTTGGGGCGTAGCGCCAAGGGGCGAATGACCACTTCATCGCCATCCACCCGGCGTTCCTGCGCATGGGTGGCCATCGCCGCGCGCACATAGCGATAACCCTGTTCATCAATGTTGAACTGGTCGCGGATTTTGTACTGCAAGGCCAGCAAGGGCAGTTGCAGGCGTAGCTGCCCGCGGTACAACTGTTGACGCTTCAAGGCTTGTTCGGTGTTGGTCAATAACTGCGTGTTGACCTGCGCCGGGTAGCTTTGGCCGATATTCGCCTGGGTGACCAGTTGTTCCACATAGGTGGGCGTCAGCCAGGCGGGTGTCGGGCGCCCACTTTTGTAGCTCACGGTTTTGTTTCCCAGCGGGAGCGCGATCAGGTTTTGCAAGGCCAATTCAACCAGGCTGAATGTCTCGGTTTGCGTCCTGCCAGGTATCGTGACCGTGCCCCAGATCACTTGGCTGGTGACCGTTATTACAATGTGCTCAGGGTCCAGGCCGGTGGCCTCGGGGTGATCCCGGGTGAGCAATGCCTTCAGGGCCTGGCGCGTAAAATCGGTGATAGTCGGCAGGCCGTCCATGAAGGTTTTTCCCTCGTCCCGGGCGTTCTGATTGGCGAGGTCGATCATGTAGCGCCCGTAAGCCGATTGATCGGCCTGCGAGGCTTGCAGCAACCATTGCGGTAAGGCGCGTCGGATATGGCCCATATGCGACTGATCGAGCCGCAGGAGTTGGGCAGCTTCTGTGCTGCCTTCTTTCAGGGACAGCAGGTCCTGGGGTTCAGCGGTTAAAAAACCGAGCGAGCCAATGGCCTCGACTTGCAGGCCAATCAAACTGCAGGCCTGGTGTTCGAAAAAATCACCGTCTGGCTCCAGCAGCCGCCAGTTCAGGGTTTCACCGGATGAGTTGCCAATGCATGCCTGCAGTGATTCGCCGAGCGCCTGGGTGTCGACGAATTTTCTGTACCCGTCGATGATCGAGTAGCTGAGGATGATGGACCGGTCGCCGTGGCTGGCGATCAGTACGGCAACTGCCGTGACGTTAATATGCTGGTTGGCTGCACCATCCTGCATATCGATGTCCACCAGGTAGGCCCGCGTTCCATATTTGTCGCGGGGCTGGCGCTCGACGTAATCGGGGTAATGAAACACCGTGCGGGCAATGGCGCAGTCGTCGGCGTCCCAGCCGTCGACTTCCTGCACATTCCAGGCATTACGCAATGCCTGGGCCAAGGCTCGCCAGCGCGGGCCCCTGCCGTCGCTTTGGTTCCAGAATTCCATCTGCTGTTCCTGGTAGGCGACAAACATCAGCGGCGCCAGCTCGTTGATCAGCCGGGCAATCGCGTCGATTCTGACGGGCAGGTGCGCTTGCGGTTTACCCGTCGAGCGATAGGCCAGATAGTGTTCACGGTCCAGATAGGTCACCGGCTCGCCGGAAAAGGCACTGCGCGCCAGTGCGCTCGTGAGGGTTTCGGTGTGCGGCTTGCCCGGGAGGATTGTGTCATCCACCGGATACCATTGGGGTTGATACACCGTGGCCAGGTCCGGGTTGATTTCCAGTTCCGGGTACATCTCGTCCAAGGCCTGGCGCAGGGTGGCCGAGGCCACTTCACGCACGGAAGGGCCGGAGCTCAGTTGGGTCAGTATTTCGCTGTTTTCGGGTGAAACAACATCGTTCATGTGGGCAGTCCTGATCAGGCGGAAAACATCCGTGTGTCAGAACTTATCGAGGAGCGGTTCGCCCAGGGTGGTAACTAACTGTCGAGTACCTTCAACGACTTACCACCCCTTTGCATTGCCCTCCGATGCCTGCGTTATGTCCCGGACTTGATCTTGGTCCAGGCCCGCGTGCGGGCGCGTTCAGCGTCACGCCCCAGCGGCTTGAGCGTATAGAGCGTGGCCATCGCCGCCTCAGTCGGGTACAGGTTGGGGTTGTTGCGAATCGAGGGGTCGACCTGTTCGGTGGCGTCCTTGTTGGGGTTGGGGTAGCCGACAAAATCGCTGATCGGCGCGATCACCTGCGGTTGCAGCAGGTAGTTGATAAAGGTGTAGGCGTCTTGCGGGTTCTTCGCCCCCTTGGGAATGGCGAGCATGTCGAACCAGATCGGTGCCCCTTCCTTGGGCAGGCGCATGTCAACGGTCACGCCGTTCTTGGCTTCCTTGGCGCGGTTGGCAGCCTGGGAGAAGCTGCCGGAATAACCGACGGCCACGCAGATGTCTCCATTGGCGATATCCGCCATGTATTTGGAGGAGTGGAAGTAGGTGATGTAGGGACGGATCTTCAGCAGCAGCGCTTCGGCTTTGTCATAGTCCTTGGGGTTGCGGCTGTTGGGATCCAGGCCCAGGTGCTGCAGGGCCAGCGGCAGGATCTCGGACGGCGAGTCGAGCAGTGCGACGCCGCATTGTTTGAGCTTGCTGATGTTCTCTTCCTTGAAGATCAGGTCCCAGCTGTCCACCGGCGCATCGGCGTCCAGCGCGGCCTTGACCTTGTCCGGGTTGAAGCCGATCAGGATGGTGCCGTACATATAGGGCACGGCGAATTTATTGCCGGGGTCATTGGCCTCGATCAGCTTCATCAGCTTGGGATCGAGGTGGTTCCAGTTCGGCAGTTGGCTGCGGTCCAGTGGTTGGAACACCCCGGCTTCGATCTGCTTGGCCAGGAACACATTGGACGGCACCACCACGTCATACCCGGAGTTGCCGGTGAGCAGCTTGGCTTCCAGGGCTTCGTTGGTGTCGAAGATGTCGTACACCAGCTTGAGGTTGGGGTTCTGTGCCTTGAAGTCTTCCAGTGCCTTGGGCGTGATGTAGTCGAACCAGTTGTAGACTCGCAGGGTTTTTTCTTCAGCGTGGACCATGCCGCTGATAACGGCGGCGCACAGCACGAGTGACTTGAGCATCTTCATTGGGCAGCCCCCTCAAAACCTTCGAGAACGTTGACGGCATTGATGCCGATTTCTTCGACGGCGTAGCCGCCTTCCATCACGAACAGCGTCGGCTTGCCCAAGTGCGCAATGCGCGCGCCCATCGCCAGGTAGTCCGGGCTGTCGAGTTTGAATTGCGAGATGGGGTCGTGCTTGAACGTGTCCACCCCCAGCGAAACGACAACGATGTCGGCGCCATAGCGCTCAATTTCTGTGCAAGCCTCTTCAAGGGCAGCGCTCCAGCGTTCCCAGCCTGAACCGGCCGGCAAGGGGTAGTTGAAGTTGAAGCCAGTGCCTGCGCCTTCGCCCAGTTCATCGGCATAGCCGAGGAAAAACGGAAACTCCGCTTCGGGGTGGCCGTGGATCGAGGTGAACAGCACATCGCTGCGTTCATAGAAAATCGACTGGGTGCCGTTGCCGTGGTGGTAATCCACATCGAGGATCGCGACGCGCTTGCAGCCTTGATCAAGGAAGGACTGGGCGGCAATGGCGGCATTGTTGAGGTAGCAGTAGCCGCCCATCAAGTCGCTGGCGGCATGGTGCCCCGGCGGGCGGCACAGGGCGAAGGCACTGTGGGCGCCTTGTTGGATGGCAGCCTGGGCCGTGAGGGCGACTTGCGCCGCGCTGTAGGCGGCTTGCCAGGTGCCGGCGGTAATCGGCGCGCCGCCGTCGAAGCTGTAGTAGCCGAGCTGGCCGTGCAGGCTGGCGGGCAATACCCGGCGCAGGGTGCGGGCGGGCCAGGTGTAGGGCAACAGGTCGCCGTCCTGGCCGAATTCGGTCCAGCGTTGCCAGGCCCCCTGGAAGAAGTCGAGGTAGGCGTGGCTGTGGACCCGTTGCAGCGGCGCCAGGCCGAAGTCCCGCGGCCCGTGGACCGGGCCCAGTTCGCGGTCTTTGACCCGTTGCAGCACGTGGTCGGCACGCGAAGGCATCTCGAAGCAGGGCATCAGTTGCCCGTCCATCAGTTCACAACGGCCGTGGTGCAGGTGGTGATCGTCCGAGTAGATCGTCAGCATTTGTTGTTCTCCGCAGGCTGTGTCGGTGCATGCAGTCTTGCGGCGGACGCGGTTTATGAGAACGGCAGGAGCGGCCAAAAGGGGATAAATACGGCCAAATTATCTGTCCGCAATTCGCCCCTCCGTGGGGCGTCATGCGCGAAATTGGCTCGGCGCCACGCCGCTCCAGCGCACAAATGCGTGCCGGAAGCTGGCCGTCTCGCTGAAGCCCAGCGCCTCGGCAATCCGGTAGATCGGCCATTGGTCTTGCGCCAACAGTTGTTTGGCCCGCTCGAAGCGCAACTCATCAAGCAGGTCCTGGTAGCTGCAACCCAGGTCATGCAAGTGCCGGCGCAAGGTTCGCGCTGAACAGTTCATTTGCGTGGCCAAGCCCTCCACGCCGGGCGCGGCGTGGAGCTGAGTGGTGAGCAGTTGGCGAATCCTGCCCAGCCAAGCCTGGCGCCCGGTGAACTCCAGGTTGTGTTTGCGGCAGCGTTCGGCCATGGCCCGGTGGGTAATCGCGTCAGCCAGGGGCAGCGGCTGTTCGAGCCAGTGCCTGTCGAATGCGAAAGCATTGGCGGTGGCCTGGAATTGCAGCGGGCAGGGGAAACGTTCCGCATAGCGCGCGCGGTAGTCCGGGGCGTCATGTTCGAAGCGTGCGGCGAGCAGCGGCAGGGGCTGGCCGAGCAGGTCGTCGCAGATCACTTTCAGCGACGCCAGGCACAGTTCGACGTTGAACGTCTCCAGCGTCGGGTTTTCCCGGTAGCCACTGGCAGTGAACCAGATGCGCTCGCCCTCTTCTTCAAGGCTCAGTTCGAAGAGTGTTCCCAACAGCGCTGGATAACGCAGCGCCAGGCGCAAAGCGTCACCGAAGGTGGCACTGGTGAGCAGCGCGTAACCCAGCATGCCGTAGGCCGACACATGCATCTGGCGGCCCAGCTCCAGGCCGACATCGCGACGCAGGGCCACGGCGTTGGCGCACACGCGCATTTCCTGATTGGTGGTGATGCGCGTGTCGGCACGGCTCAAGTCCGCCGCACAGATGCCGCTGCCCGCAAGCAACGCCTCGCTGTCCTGGCCTTCGGCCTTGAAGGTGTTGAGCACCAGCGACACCGCGTTGAGGGTGGTGAGATGAGCGTGCAGCATCGACGGCTCCAACGTGGCAGGTGCGGTGAAGGAGCAAGTTGTGTGCCGTCGCCCGTGCATCAGGTCAAGTTGAAAAACAGTGTTTGAGCCTGGCTCTCGTTGATCTCGCTGCGGTGGAAGGCCACGCGTTGTGCGCTGCTCAGGCCCTTGATGGTGTCGGCTGTAGCGCCAAGGCTTTGCTCCTGGGGTGTCTTGAGGCGCGCACTGAGAAACGACCTGAGGGTGGTCCAGTCGGTCGAATAGTGGAAATGCGCATACCAGAGCACCTTATGGGTGCTGCGATCGGTGATGGAGTACTCGTCCAGGTAGTCCGGAGTGGCGGATTTTATGCGGCGTCGGTTGATTGTTTTTTTGATACTGATGGCGTTGCGATCCTTGAGCCATTGCACGCCGGAAGGCGTGGGCGGGTGCTGCTTGGTCATTCTCAGCACGTTTTCTATGGATTGCTGATACAGCGTGGCGGTAGCCTCGGCGAGGGATTTCTTGACGCTGCTGGCCAGGGTGACGTCGCCCTGGGCAAGGTTTTTCTGGGTCAGTGCTTGTTCGATGTCGCGGCTGGCTTGCTCCAGGCGATGGGCGTGTTGATGGTAGAGGTACTCGATGCCGATGGGCGTGCGTTGGGCTTGATTGGCCAGCTCGGTGATTCGCTGTTTGAAGGCTGTCAACCCAGTGAGCAGGGTGTTGCCCGTGGTCACACTGGCTTGCAGGTCGATGGGCAGGTTGACCGTTTTTACGGCCTTGGCCCGCTGGACCCAAAAGCCGTCTGATTTTTCGTGAAACGTGGCCACCACGGTATTGGACAGGGGCGAACGGACATCCACCAGCCCGGTTTCCTGGCCCGTTGCAGACAACTGCGGTTCGCCGACCACCATGCCGTGGTAGCGAGTTCTGATGAACTTTTTCTGTGGGAGTGGGGGCGTGGACGGCGGACGGGGGGTGGATCGCAGGGTGCTGCGGCTGGCGGCCAGCAGCGCCAGCTGAGTCGTGGTCTGTTTGGTGTACCCGCTGAGTTGGTCGCGCAAGCGAGTCAATGCTTGCGCCTGGGAAATGTCGGGGAATTCAGTGGGAAAGTCTCGCAGGCGTTCGTCCAGCAGCGTGAACTGTTCGATCAGGCTGCTCAGTGTTTCGATCTGCTCGTCGATCCGCCTGTCACTGCGCTCGCGCAATGTATCGCGCAGGGCCTGGATGGCGATGTCGCAGGCGTCGACAATCTGGTCGATGGCCAGCCACGCCTGGGGTTCGCTCAGTAGGGTGTCTTCACGCAGGCAGAGATTGCGGGCAAGGGACACCTGTAACGCCTTGAGGTCATCGCTGCGGTAACTGGGCAGCAGGCTTTTGGTGCTTTGTATCAAGCGTAACCCTTCGCTTGAAAGATCGCGCAGTTGGGTGAATCGTGATTCGAAGTAATCCATGCATTGAATCATTCTCCCCAACATTTCAGTCATTTCGTTGGACTGGGGGATATCCCGCTCTTGCGGGGCTTTGGCCTGGCGCTCGATCTGCTCCAGCGTTGTCTTGAGCTTGGGGGCGAAGGTTTTCAGTATTTCAGTGAGGCCCGCCTGGCTCAAACTCAACTGAGCTTTGATGTACCCGATGGCGCGAAACTGGAAGTCTGGTGTCGGTGCAAAAACATTCAAGGTCTTGAGGTCTTGCAGGGCTGTTTCATAGTTCGCGCATTGACTGTCCAGCAGTCCGAGGTAGACGTTGCGCTTGGCCTGGGCTGTGGCTGCGGGAGCGTCGAGCATGGCTTGCAGTGCACGTTGCAGCTCCTCTTGCGCAGCTTGTTTGCGTTGCTCGAAAGTCGTGAGTTGGTTGCGCATCTGGTTCACTTGACGCTCGGCCAGTGCCCGGGCTTTTCTTTCCTGGCTCTTGGAGCCGCCTCCGCGCAGACGCAAGCGGGTGTCGATGAACCACTCCCCCTTGAGGTTGCCGATCACAAAGGGGCCAGAGCGAGTGGGTTGCTGGGGATCGATGATCTGCACCTCGTCATTTTCGTCGACCGTGACTTCAAACCAGCGTTGGCCCACTGGTGCGTACCACTTACTGCGCAACGGGTAGAGGTATCGTTGAGGGCCCCTACGTGACGAGGCCGGGTTTTGCACCGCTGGTTTTTCGACTTTGAAACTGTCCAGCAGCTTGCCCAGGTCGGTGGTAGTACGGTTGATCGCGCCGAGGGTATGCAGCACGTGGGGATGATCGCTGGGCAGGGCAGGCGAACTGATGTCGGTCAGTTGTTTGATCACCGTGGGTTTTGCGGTGGCCGTTTGTTGCGTTTGCTCTACCGGTTCTTCGACTGCCAAAGCGCTGCCTGACGGGGCGTTGCGGCTGGCAATATGCAGGGTCAACGCCATGCCCAGGTTGAGGAACAGGCCTGTCAGGGCCGACCATTCGGCCGCTTTGTCTTGCTTTTTATCCGCGTCGACGGCCTCTTGCAGTTGGTCGAGGATCTGCCAGATCCAGGCCGCGGCGTTTACGGTTCGCCCCAAAAAAGGCAGTACGGCAGTGAACGCCAGCCAGCTGGCCTGCTTGAACGATGCCCAGCGGGCTTCTGCATTTGAAACCGATTGACGGTCTGCCAATGTAACCAGCGCATTGGCGTTGGCTTTGTACAACTGGCCGGTCAGGTGGTCGTTGAGCGTCTGGTGGCCCAGGCCCATGGGCCCGTTCATCAGCAGCAGCTTCGCAGGGTCTACGAGAAGCTCGACGGCGGCCCAGGGCGACGGCAGTTCGCCGGGAAAGGCGTAGCGGGCATAGTCGCTGCGCACACCGTCGGGCAGCCAGGCCAATACTGAGTCGCGCAACGCTTGGGATTGGCGGATCGCATACAGCAGGTTGGCCGGTGACGGGTATTGCATCAACTGCGGCTCCAGCATCGGACGGTACAACAGGCAAGGGCCGGTATCCGGGTCCTGCGGGCCAATCACATACATATTGGCGACCGTGTCTTGCGTGGCGTTGTCGCGGTGTTTCGGAATGAAAGCCAGGGGGCGCAGGACAATGGTCTGACCGTCGACCTGACGGTTTGACACCTCTTTATTCAATACGGCGACGATGTAGCGATACCCCAACTCGTCAATCCCATTTTCCTGACGGATCTTGAACTGCAATGCCAGGAGCGGCAGTTGGATACGCAAATGGTTGCTGTACAGGTATTGCCTGCGCGCGGACTCCAGCGGGTTGTCGAGCAGTTTCTGTTTGACCAGGGCGGGGTACTGTTGACCGATGTCCACCTTGCGAATCAGGGCCTCGACGTACGCTACGGTCATCCAGGCCGGTAAGGCATTGCTATCGCTATCCAAGTGAATGCTTTTGTTACCGACCGGCAGGCTGATCAGGCTTTGCAGGGCAAGTTCGGCAAGGCTGAAGGTTGTGACGTCGACCTTGCCTGGAAGGGTAAAACTGCCCCAGACCACGGGGCTTTGCACCCGGATCTCGACTCTATCCAGGCGCAGGTTCGCGGCATCGCTGTGTTCCTTGAGCATTTCTGCGCGCAGCTTGGTCAGTGCGTATTCCTGAATGGGAGGGATGTCGTCTTGAAAAGACTTGCCAGCATTCAGGCTGTGCAGGGCGGCGAGGTCTTTCAGGTGGCGCGCATAGAGATCCAAGTCGCTGGTGGAGGCGACTTTCAGCCAATCGGGTAGCAGGTGACGTAAGCGTGCCAGGTCGGGGTGTTTATCACCGGCCAGTTCTTCAGCGGCGGCCGGGACGTTGAGTGAGGACTCGGTGGGGTCGACGCGACGCAGTTGCCCAAGGTCGAGCTGCCCGATGAACGCGATCTGCTGGGCAATCAACGCGCAGGCCTGGTGGTCAAAAAAGTGGCCATCGGGCTCGAACAGTCGCCACTGTATGTTCGTGGGGGCTGGGGAGGGCAAGTGACTGGGTAAGCTGCGTCCCAGTTGCTCCAGCGAGGTGAACTTTTCGTAGCCGTTGAGCAGTGAGTACATGAGGATCATCGGCTTCCCTGCGTGGCTGCCGATCAGCACGGCCATTGACAGCATGGCCAGGTGTTTGACGGTTTCGCCGTCCACCCTGTCGACATCTATCAGGTAGGCCCGGCTGGCATAGGGGTCCTTGGCTTGACGGAGCTTGTGCTCCGGCGACATGAACAGATTGCGGGCCATCGCGCATTCCTGCGCGTTCCAGTCTTCGACGGCAGTGACATTCCAGATTGATCGCAATGTGTTGGACAGCACCTGCCAGTGTGGGCCGGAGGTTCCATTGGTTGAGTTCCAGAAGTCCACTTGAAGTTCTTGATACGCCGTCTTCATCACGGGCGCGAGCACGTTGATCAACTGCGCTATTTGAGCGATACGCACGGGGAGATGGCGGGGGGAATGCGTGTTTTTTGGCTGAATGAGGTAATGCTGGCCCTCAGTGAACAACGTCGGAATGCCCGAGACCGCCTGGTTGGCGAGAATATCGGTGAGATGCTGTTGCGTCGGAGCGCCGACGACGATCTCGTCGTCAACGAGCTCGGCTACCGGTGTGACGACCGTGGCAACATCGGGATCGATATGCAGGTCCGGGTAAAGCTCTTGCAGTGATCGGCGCAACAGCACGCCGGCGGCTTCCCTGAAGGCGGGGCCTACGCAGAGCTGAGTGATCAGCGAATCAGTGGGGCTGTGAGGAGCGGTAGAAGGTAGTTGGCTCATGGGGTCCTGCCTTGCCGTTTCATGAATGCTGCCGAAAGAACAGCTTCGGCATGCTAGAAAGGCGCAAGGCAGGCATGAGGCTAACTATGTAGTGGGCCGGTGTTTTTACTCAGGTTTACAGCGCAGCTCAGGCCAGCTCACCGCACAGGTCAAGCTCCACCAGGTGTCGGACGTCATCCGTTGCAAGCCCTGCACCGAGCAGCGCGTGGAGCTTGCCGAAGACGGCTTCGCGGGTCATGCCACCGCCGGAAAGCACACCTGCACCGCGCAACCGGCTGCCGGCCTCGTACACGTCCAGTTCAACGCCGCCTTCGTGGCATTGGGTGATTGCAACCACGACCACGTCCAGGTCTTGCGCCCGCTTGAGGCTGGCGAGGAACGCAGGGTTATCACTCGGTCCCGTGCCGCTGCCAAAGCATTCCAGCACCAGCGCCTGAAGGCCGCTGTCGATCAGTGCATCCAGTTGCCCGGCGGCGATACCTGGCACCAATGGCAGCACGCCCACATTCGCGATGGCCTTGGGTTGGCGGTAATGCAGGGCGGCCGGGATCATTTCGGCCTGGGCGACGCCACCATTACGCTGCAAGGCCGCAAACGGATGGCGACCAAAGCTGCGGATCTTCGCGCAACGGGTCGGCGCCATCAGCGCACCGTGGAAGTACAGTTGCACACCCGGTGCCAGGCCTTCGCCCAGCGCCTGCAAGGCACCGCTGACGTTTTCCCAGGCATCGCTGTCGGGTACCCCGGCAGGCAGCATGGAACCGGTGAACACGACCGGCGCGGGCAGGCCCAGCAATTGAAAACTCATGGCGGCCGCGCTGTAGGCCAGGGTGTCGGTGCCGTGCAGGATCAGTACCGCGTCGCAACCCTCGTCCACGGCCTCGACCACGGCGGTGCGCAGGTGCTGCCAGTAGGCGGGGGTCATGTTGGCGCTGTCGATCAGCGGCGACATTTCCCGAAAGCGCCAGGCGGGCAATGGCTGGTTGGCAAGTTGTTCGCGCATGCGCGCTTCGAAACCGGACGCGGGCGCCAGGCCGTTGGCGCTGGCCTGCATGCCGATGGTGCCACCGGTGTAGAGCACCATGATGTTGTGGGATGGGGACATGAGTTTTCTCCTGAACGAAAAACGCCGCCGGGCCCAGAGCATGCCCAAGGCCGGGCGGCGTGTCATCTATCTACCTGGGCTCAGCGTTGCACTTGAGCGTTCAGCTCAGCTGCCGGGGCCGCTTGCGGCTTTACCGGGTTGGCCGGCCAGGCCTTGCGGTCCAGGTCCAGGTCAGGGAACTGGCTGGAGTCGAACACCGGGGTCTTGATGCCTGCCGCGCGCTGGTTGTCGTAGTCATTCAGGATGCGCATGGCAATCTTGAACAGGAACGCCAGGGCGAACAGGTTGACGAACGCCAGCAGGGTCATGGTGATGTCGGCGAAGGCGAACACGGTGCTCAGGTTCTCGATCGAGCCCCAGAAAATCAGCACCAGCACCAGCGCGCGGTAGCCCATCAGCACCTTGCGGTTGTTACCCACCAGGAAGCGCAGGTTGCTCTCGCCCAGGTAGTAGTTGTACATGATCGAGGTGAACACGAACAACGCCAGGGCCACCGAGATAAACATGCGGCCCCAGTCACCCACTACAGCCGCCAGGGAGTTCTGGGTCAGGGCAATGCCGTCGCCTTCAAAGCCTGGGGTGTAGAAGCCGGAGAGCAGGATCAGCAATGCGGTGCAGGTGCAGATCACGAAGGTGTCGAGGAACACGCTGAACGCTTGCACCACGCCTTGGGCGATCGGATGTTCCACCGACGCGACCGCCGCCACGTTCGGCGCACTGCCCAGCCCGGCTTCGTTGGCGAACACGCCGCGCTTCACACCCATGATGATCGCGCTGCCCACCAGGCCACCGAAGGCTTGGTCGAGGCCGAAGGCGCTCTTGACGATGGTCGCGAGCATGGCCGGCACGTGGTCGAATTGCAGCACGATCACATACAGGGTCACGGCGATGTACACCAGGGTCTTGACCGGTACCAGCAGGTCGGCGATCGACGCGATGCGCTTGATCCCGCCGATGAACACCAGGCCCAGCAGGACTGCGAGGGCCAGGCCGGTGTAGGTGGTATCCAGGCCAAAGGCGTTGTTCAGCGAGTGGGTCACGGCATGGGCTTGCAGGCCGTTGAACGCAAAGCCGAAGGTCACCAGCAGCAGGAACGCCATGACCATACCCAACCAGCGTTTGTGCAGGCCGTGCTGGATGTAATAGGCCGGGCCGCCACGGTAGGTGCCTTCAGCGTCAGTGCGCTTGTACAGCTGGCCGAGGGAGCACTCGATAAAGCTCGAAGACATGCCCACCAGCGCGGTGACCCACATCCAGAACACGGCACCCGGGCCACCCAGGGTCACGGCAATGCCGACACCTGCGATGTTACCGGCACCCACACGGCCGGCGAGGCTGAGCATCAGCGCCTGGAACGAACTGAGCTGGTCGGAGCTGTTTTTCAGGCTGTCGCGAAACACCGAAAACATGTGGAAAAAGTGACGCAACTGGACGAAACGCGAGCGGATCGTGAAATAACCGCCGAGCCCGACAATGAGCACGATCAGTACTTTCCCTGAGAGGAAGTCGTTGATGACTTCGAGCATGGAGTGTTCCTCGCTGATTTTTCTAATGGCAAACGCAGGACGGTCCTACCCCTCGCATAGCACCAGGCAGTGCGCGACGGTTCGACCCATCCTTTTGCGGGTGTTGTTATTCATGCGGTTTCGCGCGTGTCCGGGCCTCGTTGCCGACGGCCGCTGGCGCGAAGAGGGGCGGCACTATACCTAGGCGAACGTGATCCGTCTGCTCGGACTGATTAAAGGTTTCAGCCAAGGGGTGTCGGGTAGGGGCGATGTTGGAATTTTTATGGGCGTCATTTCACAACCTTGAGGCAAAAAAAAGGGCCTGAAGAACGAGCCTTCAGGCCCTCAAAAGGTGAGAGGTGTCTAGTCCCTCAACCTGGTGAGCGGTGCAACAAACGCTTAGGCCTTCAACGGGACCAAACGTGGAGCGATCATGTTTTCGGGGCGCAGGATGTCGTCGAGCATGGCGTCGTCGAGCAAGCCTTCTTCGCGCACCAGTTCCAGCACGCCGCGGCCGCTTTCGAGGGCGATACGCGCGATGCGGGTGGCGTTTTCATAGCCGATGTACGGGTTGAGCGCGGTGACCAGGCCGATGGAGTGCTCCACCAGCTCGCGGCAGCGGGCTTCGTTGGCGGTGATGCCGACGATGCAGTGTTCGCGCAGCATGTCCATGGCGCGTTGCAGCAGGCGGATGGAGTCGAAGATCTTGAAGGCGATCAGTGGCTCCATCACGTTCAACTGCAGTTGGCCACCTTCGGCCGCCATGGTCAGGGCCAGGTCGTTACCGATGACTTGGAACGCCACTTGGTTGACCGCTTCCGGGATCACCGGGTTGACCTTGCCGGGCATGATCGAGCTGCCTGGCTGGCGCGCCGGCAGGTTGATCTCGTTGATACCGGTGCGTGGGCCGCTGGACAGCAGGCGCAGGTCGTTGCAGATCTTCGACAGCTTCACAGCGGTACGCTTGAGCATGCCGGAGAACAGCACGAAGGCGCCCATGTCGGAGGTGGCTTCGATCAGGTCGGCAGCCGGGACCACGGGCTGGCCGCTGATAACGGCCAGGCGTTGTACGGCCAGGGCCTGGTAGCGCGGGTCGGCGTTGATGCCGGTGCCGATGGCGGTGCCGCCCAGGTTCACTTCAGTCAGCAGCTCTGGCGCCAGGGTTTTCAGGCGGGCCAGGTCTTCACCGAGGGTGGTGGCGAACGCGCGGAATTCCTGGCCGAGGGTCATCGGCACGGCGTCTTGCAGTTGGGTGCGGCCCATTTTCAGTACGTGGCTGAATTCGACGCCTTTGGCGGCGAACGCCTGGATCAGGCTGTCGAGGCTGGCCAGCAGCGCGTCATGGCCCAACAGCAGCCCCAGGCGGATCGCGGTGGGGTAGGCGTCGTTGGTCGACTGCGCCATGTTCACGTCGTTGTTGGGGTGCAGGTACTGGTATTCGCCCTTCTGGTGGCCCATGGCCTCCAGTGCGATGTTGGCGATGACTTCGTTGGCATTCATGTTGGTTGAAGTGCCGGCGCCGCCTTGAATCATGTCCACCACGAATTCTTCGTGGAAATCGCCGCGGATCAGACGGGCACAGGCTTCGCTGATAGCGGCGTGCTTGGCTTCGCTGAGCTGGCCCAACTCACGGTTGGCGTCAGCGGCAGCTTGCTTGACCATTGCCAGGCCGACCACCAATTTCGGGTAATGCGAAATCGGAACGCCCGAGAGGCGGAAGTTATTCACCGCTCGCAGGGTCTGGATGCCGTAATACGCTTGAGCGGGTACTTCGAGTACGCCAAGCAGGTCTTTTTCTGTGCGGAATGATGCAGCGGAGGACATGACGGAAATCATCTCGATATGGACCCGGAACAGGCCGGAACGCTGCGAATGCTAGGCCTGTAGGAAATTTTGGGCCAATGCTGTTAAACACTGGCCTATGCATAAACGGCATAATGCAGGTGTGACCCGGCTATCATGACGGGCGTGTGTGCCAAAATGGTGCGTATCCGTGGGAGGCAGTGATGAACCTTGAGAGCAAATGGCTGGAAGACTTCAGCGCCTTGGCGGCGACTCGCAGCTTTTCCCAGGCGGCGGAGCGACGGTTTGTCACCCAGCCAGCGTTCAGCCGACGTATTCGCAGCCTTGAGGCCGCACTGGGCCTGACCCTGGTCAACCGCTCGCGCACGCCGGTGGAGCTGACGGCGGCCGGGCAACTGTTCCTGGTCACCGCGCGCACCGTGGTCGAACAACTCGGTGAAGTGCTGCGCCATTTGCATCACCTGGAAGGCGGGCAGGGTGAGGTCATGCAAGTGGCCGCTGCCCACTCCCTGGCATTGGGCTTCTTCCCGCGCTGGATCGCACAACTGCGCAATGAAGGTCTGAACATCGCCACGCGGCTGGTGGCCACCAACGTCGGCGACGCCGTACACGCCCTGCGCGAAGGCGGTTGCGACCTGATGCTGGCGTTCTATGACCCGGATGCGGCGATGCAGATGGACGCCGAGATCTTCCCGTCGCTGCACCTGGGCAACACCGAAATGCTCCCGGTGTGCGCGGCCGACGCCGAGGGCAAGCCGCTGTTCGACCTGGAAGGCGAGGGCAGCGTGCCGTTGCTGGCCTACAGTGCTGGCGCGTTCCTCGGCCGTTCGGTGCATTTGCTGTTACGTCAACGCGCCCTGCGTTTTACCACGGTTTACGAAACGGCCATGGCCGACAGCCTCAAGAGCATGGCCTTGGAAGGCCTGGGTATTGCCTGGGTGCCGCAATTGAGTGTGCGTGCCGAACTGGCGCGCGGTGAATTGGTGGTGTGCGGCGGGCCGCAATGGCATGTGCCGCTGGAAATTCGGCTGTATCGCTGTGCGTTGGTGCGTAAGGCGAATGTGCGGTTGTTGTGGCGTAAGTTGGAAGGTGGGGCGGCGCAGAACACCTGAGCCCAATCTCGGGCCGAATGCAGGGCAAATGTGGAAGGGGGGCTTGCCCCCGATTACGGTGTGTCAGGCACTGAATATGTCACTACTACACTGCTATCGGGGTGTAGCCCCTCCCACAGGGTTTTGTGGTGATCTGGCTGACTTGAAAGTCAATAAAGCCGCCGGTTTGCACGGCTAGACAGATGGTCATCCCAGGGGCTGTTTATCTGCGTTATTACGGTATACTGCGCGGCCTTCGGCCGGTCCAACCGGCCAAATTTCGTACAACAAGCCACGCCGGATTTCCCGCGTGGCTTGTTGTTTTTTGACGCGCCTGCGGGCGCCCAGAGAGAAGAGGCACGACGATGAGTGCATTGGTTGGCGTGATCATGGGCTCCAAGTCCGATTGGTCCACCCTTAGCCACACCGCCGATATGCTGGAAAAACTCGGCATTCCGTATGAAGTGAAAGTGGTCTCTGCCCACCGCACCCCGGACTTGCTGTTCCAGTATGCCGATGAAGCAGAATCCCGTGGCATTGAGGTGATCATCGCCGGTGCCGGCGGTGCAGCGCACCTGCCAGGCATGTGTGCGGCCAAGACCCACCTGCCGGTGCTCGGCGTGCCGGTGCAGTCGTCGATGCTCTCGGGCGTGGATTCGCTGTTGTCCATCGTGCAGATGCCGGCCGGCATCCCGGTGGCGACCCTGGCAATCGGCAAGGCCGGCGCGATCAATGCCGCCTTGCTGTCTGCCAGCATCCTGGGCGCCAAGCATCCGCAGTTCCACGCTGCGCTGAAAAAATTCCGTGCTGAGCAGACAGACAGCGTGCTGGACAATCCAGACCCACGCATTGCCTGAGGTTGTTGACGATGAAAATCGGTGTAATCGGTGGCGGCCAACTGGGCCGCATGCTGGCCTTGGCGGGAACCCCGCTGGGGATGAACTTTGCTTTCCTGGACCCTGCGCCGGACGCCTGCGCGGCGGCCCTCGGTGAACACCTGCGCGCTGACTACAGCGACCCGGATCACCTGCGCCAGCTGGCGGACGAAGTTGACCTGGTGACCTTCGAGTTCGAAAGTGTCCCGGCTGAAACCGTGGCGTTCCTGTCGCAGTTCGTGCCGGTATACCCGAGCGCCGAAGCCTTGCGTATCGCTCGCGACCGCTGGTTCGAGAAGAGCATGTTCAAGGACCTGGGCATTCCAACCCCGGCCTTCGCCGATATCCAGTCCCAGGCGGACCTGGACGCCGCCGTTGCCAGTATCGGCCTGCCGGCTGTGCTGAAAACCCGCACCCTGGGTTACGACGGTAAGGGCCAGAAAGTCCTGCGCACCCCAGCGGATGTGGTCGGCACCTTCGCCGAGCTGGGCAGCGTGGCCTGCCTGCTGGAAGGCTTCGTACCCTTCACCGGTGAAGTGTCGTTGATCGCCGTGCGCGCCCGTGATGGCGAAACCCGCTTTTACCCGCTGGTGCACAACACTCACGACAGCGGCATCCTCAAACTGTCCGTGGCCAGCACCGATCACCCGTTGCAGGCCCTGGCCGAAGACTATTCCAGCCGCGTGCTCAAGCAGCTGGATTATGTCGGTGTGATGGCGTTCGAGTTCTTTGAAGTCGACGGTGGCCTCAAGGCCAACGAAATCGCCCCGCGTGTACACAACTCCGGGCACTGGACCACCGAAGGCGCCGAGTGCAGCCAGTTTGAAAACCACCTGCGTGCTATCGCAGGCTTGCCCCTGGGTTCCACGGCCAAGGTGGGCGAGAGCGCGATGCTCAACTTTATCGGCGTCGTACCGTCGGTCGAGCGCGTCATTGCCATCGATGACTGCCACCTGCATCACTACGGCAAGGCCTTCAAGGCCGGGCGCAAGGTCGGTCACGCCAACCTGCGCTGCAAGGATCGCGCAACGCTGCAAGCGCAGATCCTCAAGGTCGAAGCGCTGATCGCCGAGCAATAAACCCAGGGGGCGGCGGGAACCATTCGGCTATCGCCGTCCTCTGATTGCAGGATGCCAAAGCCTGTCCAGGCTTTGGCATAGCTCACTTCATTCAGAGGGAAATGCCATGGGTATCATCGGAACCATCTTTATCGGCTTGATCGTCGGCCTGCTGGCGCGTTTCCTCAAGCCCGGCGACGACAGCATGGGTTGGATCATGACCATCCTGTTGGGTATCGCCGGTTCCCTGGCCGCGACCTACGGTGGTCAGGCACTGGGTATCTACCAGGCGGGCCAAGGTGCGGGCTTTATCGGCGCACTCGTCGGCGCAATCATCCTGCTGGTGATCTACGGCCTGATCAAAAAGAACTGATCAGCCGACAAAGTCCTCTGCGCTGCGCAGGCGCAGAGGGCTAGAATGCTCGGCACTTGTTACTTGCCGAGCCTTTCCATGCGCCGTTTTCTGTTGACTCTTCTCTTGCTGGGCTCTGGCCTGGCACACGCCGGCGAACTGCCGGAAACCGACTGGCTCGACCTGATGCCGCTGTCGGACCAGAAGGCCCTCGAGGCCATGCCCGAGATCGACCACAACTCCCCCGAAGCCCAAGGCACCTTCACCGATAAAGGTGGCTTGAAGCAGAGCAAAGGCTTGCCGGCGGTGATGTATTCCACCAAGACCGTGGCCGCCATGAACGGCAAGAACATCCGCATCGGCGGCTACCCGGTCCCGTTGGAAACCGATGCCAAGGGCCGCAGTACGCTGTTCTTCCTGGTGCCCTACCCAGGCGCGTGTATCCACGTGCCGCCACCGCCACCTAACCAGTTGGTGCTGGTGCGCTATCCCAAGGGCTTGAAGTTGGATGATATCTACACGCCGCTGTGGGTCACGGGCACGTTGAAGGTGGAGAAGGTGAATAACGACCTGGCGGATGCGGCGTATGCGCTGGATGCGGGCAAGGTGCGGGTGGTGAAGGAGTCGGATCTCTAAACCACACTGCAAATCAATGTGGGAGGGGGCTTGCCCCCGATAGCGGTGATGAAGTCACCAGAGACAGTGACTGACCCCCTGCAATCGGGAGCAAGCCCCCTCCCACATTTTGATTGGGTTTACAAAGTGATACTGGTGATGCTCACGCCCAGCGTGTGGCTTTCACCCGGCGCCAACGCCACCACATCATCCAGCACATTCGCCGTCTCGATGCACAGCATGCCCTGCCAGCCATCGTCGGCCATGTCGTCGAAAGCCTTGGCGCGTTCGGTCCAGGGGTTCCAGATCACGGTGGATTTCGAGCCTTGGCTGGTGAGCTGGATGCGGCGCTGCCAGTCGTTATCGACGATGTTCAGTTGCGCGGGTGTATCGAGGTAGATGCGGTCGGTCTCGGCGCTGAACTGTAGCAGGCCGGTTTGCGTCTTCTCGCTCCAGCCATCGGCGGTATCGATGTACGCCGAGCCGTCCAGGCCTTCGACCTGCACGTTGCGTACGTCGCTGACGGCGAAGTAGGTGTGCAGCGCCTGGCTGAGCGTGACAGTGTGGTCGCCACGGTTATGGCTGGTCAGACGGATATGCAGTTGGTCGTCCAACAGCAGGCTCAGCTTCAGGTCGACCTGATGGGGCCAGCCGGGGAAGCCGCCTGTGGGCACTGGCAGCACCAGGTCGACGCGCAACCCTGTGCCTTCAAGTGCGGTCCCGGCCAACGCCCATAGGGCGGTGCGCACAAAACCGTGGGCGCCGGCCGGGGTATCACTCTGGCGCATCGCCTTGACGCTTTGAGGGTTGCGATCGAACACGCCAAACCACGGCCAGCACACCGGCACACCCGTGCGAATGCCTTTGCCTGTCTTGAACACGGCGGCCTTGTTCGGCCAGATCAGCGGCTGCTCGCCTGCGCGTTGGTAACTGATGATGTGCGCGCCCTGCTGGGCCACCATCAGTTGCGCACCGTTGTGGCGGATGCGCCAGCAGTCCAGCTCGTCGACTTTCACGGTTTCAACGTGGGGCGTAGGCATACAAAAGCACTCTCAATGGCAGGCAATGGGGCAATTGACCGTCAAAACCCGGCGAGGTTTAACGCGCGCGCGACGGCACCGAACGTGTGCGGCCACTGCCATCGATGGCAACGAACACGAATACCGCCTCGGTCACCTTGCGCCATTCGCTGGACAGCGGGTCATCGCTCCACACTTCGACCATCATCTGGATCGAGCTGCGGCCGATTTCCAGGGCCTGGGTATAGAAGGACAATTGCGCGCCCACGGCGACCGGCACCAGGAACGCCATGCGATCAATGGCCACGGTGGCGACACGACCGCCGGCGACTTTACTTGCCATCGCGGTGCCGGCCAGGTCCATTTGCGAGACCAGCCAGCCGCCGAAGATATCGCCGAAACCGTTGGTTTCACGCGGAAGCGCGGTGATTTGCAGGGCGAGATCGCCTTGCGGGATAGGATCTTCTTGTTCGAGTTCGATCATGCCGGGGGTGCCTCTGACCCGTGAAGCTTTTTATAGATGGTGCAAAGTGGATAGCCGACTGGTGGAAAAACGTTTCAGCACAAACATACTCCGTTCGATACGTTTCTCGTAAGGCGTACTAAAGGGAAACTCTGCCAAACCGGCTGGGTGGCACCCAACGGCGTTTTGGCACAGCAGCCCGTCAAGGATGCGGGTCTTGCGCATGCAAGGGCCGAGTATATCGAGACCCTGACGCCACGACGACCTCCCGGCGCTCATTTGGTCGGTAAATAGACGCTGTAATGGGGCTTTTTCGGGCAACTGTTCTTCTATCCAGCTTAACGGGTGTCCCGCGACGGGATTATTTCGTCCATCTGCACAGTTAACCGTTCGGCGCTGTGCTTTTTCCAACGATTTGCTATCTTGCCAGACCCGCCGCCAGTCGCGGGCATGTCGTCCTTATTACGCTGATTACTATAAGAGAAGCTCTGCCATGTCCTCCGTGCCCGCAAGCAGTGCGCAACCGTCGCGCCCGCTGACCCGCAACGACTACAAAACCCTGTCGCTGTCTGCCTTGGGCGGGGCGCTGGAGTTCTACGACTTCATCATCTTCGTGTTTTTCGCCACGGTGGTCGGAAAACTGTTCTTCCCCGCCGACATGCCCGAATGGCTGCGCATGATGCAGACCTTCGGCATTTTCGCCGCCGGTTACCTGGCACGCCCATTGGGCGGCATCATCATGGCGCACTTCGGTGACCTGCTGGGCCGCAAGAAAATGTTCACCCTCAGCATCTTCATGATGGCCGTGCCGACCCTGATCATGGGCCTGCTGCCGACCTACGCGCAGATCGGCCTGTGGGCGCCGATCCTGTTGCTGCTGATGCGCGTGATCCAGGGTGCGGCCATTGGCGGCGAAGTGCCGGGTGCTTGGGTGTTCGTCTCCGAACACGTTCCGCCGCGTCACATCGGCTACGCCTGCGGTACCCTGACCAGCGGCCTCACCGCCGGTATCCTGCTGGGCTCGCTGGTGGCCACCGCCATCAACACTATTTATAGCCCGGAGCAGGTCTCGGATTACGCCTGGCGGATTCCGTTCTTGCTGGGCGGTGTATTTGGCCTGCTGTCGGTGTACCTGCGCCGCTGGCTGCACGAAACCCCGATCTTTGCCGAGATGCAGCAGCGCAAGACCCTGGCCGCCGAGCTGCCATTGCGCGCCGTACTGCGTGACCATCGTGGCGCCATCGTGCTGTCGATGCTGTTGACCTGGCTGTTGTCGGCCGGCGTCGTGGTGGTCATCCTGATGACTCCGACCGTGCTGCAGACCATCTACCACTTCACTCCGACCATTGCGCTGCAAGCCAACAGCCTGGCCATCGTGACCCTGAGCCTGGGCTGCATTGCCTCCGGTGCCCTGGCCGACCGTTTCGGTGCCGGGCGCGTACTGGTTGCCGGTTGCGCGCTGTTGCTGGCAACGTCGTGGACGCTTTACCACAGCTTGCTGGACCACCCCGACTGGTTGTTCCCGCTGTACGCCCTGACCGGTCTGTTCGTCGGCACCATTGGCGTGGTGCCTTACGTGATGGTCAAAGCCTTCCCGCCCGTGGTGCGCTTCAGTGGTTTGTCATTCTCCTACAACGTGGCCTACGCGGTGTTCGGTGGGCTGACGCCGTTGGCCGTGTCGTTGCTGATGAAGGAAAGCCCGATGGGCCCGGCTTACTACGTTGCCGTCCTGTGTGTGATGGGGATGGTGGTGGGTGGGTACCTGTGGAAGCGCGGGCGCTGACGGCCGACTGATCACCTGTGGCGGGCGCGTTCGCCACAGGTGATGTTTGCCTCATCAATAATGTCAGAGTGTTTCCGAATAACCGTTACGCCCGCCTCAACCCTCGCATAACCCCTGTGTTTCCGAAGTTTTCCCCGCGTTGCTGCGTTTCATCATCGATGATGGCCTTTCATCTAATTGTCATATTCCGGACATAGAGTGTTCACACGGCCTCTCGATACTTGGCCCCGATCCAATTATCCCTATCTGCTAGGAGCAAGGCATGAAACTGAAACGTTTGATGGCGGCAATGACTTTTGTCGCTGCTGGCGTTGCGACCGCCAACGCGGTGGCCGCTGGTGTTGACCCGGCAATTCCGGCTTATGTGAAGACCACTGGTGTGTCGGGCAACTTGTCCAGCGTCGGTTCCGATACCCTGGCCAACCTGATGACCCTGTGGGCTGAGGGTTACAAAAAGGAATACCCGAACGTCAACATCCAGATTCAAGCTGCTGGTTCTGCCACCGCGCCTCCTGCGCTGACTGAAGGCACTTCCAACCTGGGCCCGATGAGCCGCAAGATGAAGGACACCGAACTGGCGGCCTTCGAGCAGAAGTACGGCTACAAGCCAACCGCTATCCCGGTTGCCGTGGACGCCCTGGCGGTGTTCGTGCACAAGGACAACCCGATCCAGCACCTGACCATGGAGCAAGTCGACGCGATCTTCTCCTCGACTCGCCTGTGCGGTGGCAAAGCCGACGTGAAAACCTGGGGCGACCTGGGTGTGACCGGCGACCTGGCCAACAAACCAGTGCAACTGTTCGGTCGTAACTCGGTGTCCGGCACCTACGGCTACTTCAAGGAAGAAGCCCTGTGCAAAGGCGACTACAAGCCTAACGTGAACGAACAACCTGGCTCGGCTTCGGTCGTGCAGTCGATCAGCTCCTCGCTGAACGGCATCGGTTACTCGGGTATCGGCTACAAGACCGCCAGCGTGAAAACCGTGGCCCTGGCCAAGAAAGGCAGCACTGACTTCATCGAAGACAGCGAAGAAAACGCCCTGAACGGCAAATACCCGCTGTCGCGCTTCCTCTACGTGTACGTCAACAAAGCCCCGAACAAGCCTCTGGCCCCGCTGGAAGCTGAGTTCGTGAAACTGGTTCTGTCCAAACAGGGCCAGGAAGTTGTAGTGAAAGACGGCTACATCCCGCTGCCAGCCAAAGTTGCCGCCAAGGCCCTGGCTGACCTGGGTCTGAAAGAAGGCAACTGATTGCCTCTGCGGGAACCGGTACGCCGGTTCCCGCATCACTAATTTTCAATCCGCTGCCAGCCCTGCTTCGCGGCGGATTTCTTGCGTCACTGCATTGTCATCTTTCTGTCATACAGGATCGCTAGGGTGTGCGCATGAATGATCTGGCCAATTCCACCATGACGACAACTTCTCCCCCCAAGCGCATTGATTTCAATACGCCTGAGCTGCAACGCAAGCGCCGCATCCGCGCGCTCAAGGATCGCCTGACCCGTTGGTACGTACTGATTGGCGGCCTCGCCGTCCTCGGCGCCATTACCCTGATTTTCTTCTTTCTTGCCTATGTGGTTGCGCCACTGTTCCAAGGTGCTTCCCTGACCAAGGAAGACGCGCTGACCCCGGCCTGGATCCAGGACGCCGGCAAGCCGTTGATGATTTCCCTGGAGGAACAGAACCAGGTGGCCATGCGGGTTTCCGACAAGGGCCAGGCACTGTTCTTTGATGTCGCCACCGGTGCCGAACTCAAGCGTTTCGATCTGCCGCTGCCGGCGGGTGCGAGCGTAGCGTCCATCGGTGAAGACCAGCCGGGCAGCCCGCTGGTGATCCTCGGCTTTTCCAATGGCCAGTCCCTGGTGTTCCGCCACACCTATAAGGTGTCGTACCCGGACGGCAAGAAAACCATCACGCCTGCGATTGAATACCCCTACGGTGAAACGCCCATCGTGCTCGACGATGCCGGCCGCCCGTTGGAGCACGTCGCCCTCAACGCCACCGACTCGTCGCTGGTGGTTGCCGGCTCGGCGGGTTCGCACTTGAACGTGCTGACCCTGAGCCGTGAAGAAAACATGATGACCGGCGACGTCACCAGCGAGCAGAAGCGTATCGAGCTGCCGCAGATGACTGAGCCGGTGAAGGCGATCTTCATCGACCCGCGACAGCAGTGGCTGTATGTGATTAACGGTCGCGCCCTGGCCGATGTGTTCAGCCTGCGCGACAAGAGCCTCAATGGTCGCTACAAGTTGCTGGAAGACGCCAACGCTGAAATCACCGCCAGCACTCAACTGGTAGGCGGTATCTCGCTGATTATCGGCAACTCCAAGGGTGGCCTGGCCCAGTGGTTCATGGCCCGCGACCCGGATGGCGAGCAGCGCCTGAAGCAGATCCGCACCTTCCAGATGGGCACCGCGCCCATCGTGGAAATCACCGCCGAAGAGCGTCGCAAAGGCTTCACCGCCCTCGATGCTTCCGGCAAGTTCGGCGTGTTCCACAGCACCGCCCACCGCACCCTGCTGGTGGATCCGGTGGTCGACGGCCAGGGCGTGTTCGGCCTGTCGCCTCGCGCCAACCGTGTGATCGTCGAAGCCGGCGGCAAGCTGCAACCGCTGCTGCTGGACAACCCGCACCCGGAAGTGTCCTGGAGCGCGTTGTGGAGCAAGGTCTGGTACGAAAACTACGACGAGCCTAAATACGTCTGGCAATCGACCGCCGCCAACACTGATTTCGAACCCAAGATGAGCCTGGCCCCGCTGACCTTCGGTACCTTGAAGGCCGCGTTCTACGCCATGCTGCTGGCCGCGCCACTGGCCATTGCCGCCGCGATCTATACCGCTTACTTCATGGCCCCGAGCCTGCGCCGCAAGGTCAAGCCGGTGATCGAACTGATGGAAGCGATGCCGACGGTGATCCTTGGCTTCTTCGCCGGCCTGTTCCTGGCGCCGTATGTCGAAGGGCATCTACCGGGGATTTTCAGTCTGCTGATGCTGGTGCCGATTGGCATCCTGGTGGCAGGTTTTATCTTCAGCCGCCTGCCTGAGTCTATCCGCCTGCGGGTACCCGATGGCTGGGAAAGCGCGATCCTGATCCCGGTGATCCTGTTGGTGGGCTGGCTCTCGCTGTACATGAGCCCGTACCTGGAAACCTGGTTCTTCGGCGGCGACATGCGCATGTGGATCTCCCATGACCTCGGCATCACCTACGACCAGCGCAACGCCCTGGTGGTTGGCCTGGCCATGGGGTTTGCAGTGATCCCGAACATCTACTCCATCGCCGAAGACGCCGTGTTCAGCGTGCCGCGCGGCCTGACCCTGGGCTCCCTGGCCCTGGGCGCCACGCCGTGGCAGACCATGACCCGCGTCGTCATCCTGACCGCCAGCCCGGGGATTTTCTCGGCGCTGATGATCGGCATGGGCCGCGCCGTGGGCGAGACCATGATCGTGCTGATGGCCACCGGTAACACGCCGGTGATGGAGATGAACCTGTTCGAAGGCCTGCGCACCCTGGCGGCCAACGTCGCCGTGGAGATGCCCGAGTCGGAAGTGGGCGGCAGTCACTACCGCGTGCTGTTCCTCTCGGCACTGGTGCTGCTGCTGTTCACCTTCATCATGAACACCCTCGCCGAGCTGATCCGTCAGCGTCTGCGCAAGAAATACTCGTCGCTTTAAGAAAGGTAGAAGTCTGTGAAACAGAACTCCCTGAATGGATGGTTCAAGAGCGGCGCTCCCGGCGTCTGGATCAGCGGTGGCGCGGTGTCCATCGCGGTCATCATGACCATTGGTTTGCTGGCGGTGATTGCCGTGCGTGGCCTGGGCCACTTCTGGCCGGCTGACCTGATCCAGGCCAACTACAACGTGCCGGGCCAGGAAAACCATATCGTCATCGGCGAAGTGGTGCAGAAAGAAGAAGTGCCGCGCGAGCGCCTGAAAAGCGCTGGCCTGCCGGTGCCCGATGCGGGCCCGGAATTCATGACCCGCGAGCTGATCAAGGTCGGCAACCGTGACCTGAACGGCAACGACTTCACCTGGATCGTCGGCGAGTGGTTGAAGGACCAGAGCACGCCGAAGAACCTGATGACTATCGAGCGTCGCGAGTGGGGCAACTTCTACGGCACCCTGGTCAACGTCAAGCAGGATGGCAAGGTCATCGCTGAAGGCGAGGCTGCATGGCCGGAACTGCAAGCCCGCGTCGACCGCGTGAACAAGCTGGCGGCTCAACTCAAGACCCTGGAGAAGTCCGACATCGGCGCGATCAACGCCGGCCTCGAACGTATTCGCCTGCACGGTCGCAAGCTGGAACTGGAAGGCAAGCTCGACGCCGCCGCCCAGGCCGACATGGATGCCGACCGCGCTGAGCTGAACGCCCGTTATCAGGACATCGAAGCGCGCCTGGCCGACCTGCACGCCCAGTTCAACCGCGATGCCTTGACCGCCCGCGATGCGAACGGCAAGGAAGTGGAAATCGGCATCGGCAAAGTGGTACACGCCTACCAGCCGAACGCCATGGGCACGATGACCAAGATCGGCTTCTACTTCAGCAAGGTCTGGGAGTTCCTCAGCGACGACCCACGGGAAGCCAACACCGAAGGCGGGATCTTCCCGGCCATCTTCGGCACCGTGATGATGACCCTGATCATGGCGATGATCGTGACCCCGTTCGGCGTGTTGGCGGCGGTGTATCTGCGTGAATACGCCAAGCAGAACACCCTGACGCGGATTATCCGCATCGCCGTGAACAACCTGGCGGGTGTACCGGCCATCGTCTACGGCGTGTTCGGCCTGGGGTTCTTCGTGTATGTATTGGGTGGCTCGGTCGACCGTTTGTTCTTCGCCGAAGCCCTGCCGGCCCCGACCTTCGGCACCCCAGGCCTGCTCTGGGCCTCGCTGACCCTGGCGCTGCTGGCGGTGCCGGTGGTGATCGTGGCCACCGAAGAAGGCTTGGCGCGGATTCCTCGCACCGTGCGTGAGGGGTCCCTGGCACTGGGCGCGACCAAGGCGGAAACGTTGTGGAAGATCGTGCTGCCGATGGCCAGCCCGGCGATGATGACCGGCATGATCCTCGCCGTGGCGCGCGCCGCCGGTGAAGTGGCGCCGCTGATGCTGGTGGGTGTGGTCAAGCTGGCGCCGTCGCTGCCGCTGGATGGCAACTACCCGTACCTGCACCTGGACCAGAAGATCATGCACCTGGGCTTCCATATTTATGACGTCGGCTTCCAGAGCCCCAACGTCGAGGCCGCACGGCCGCTGGTGTACGCCACCGCGTTGTTGCTGGTGCTGGTGATCGCTACGTTGAACCTGTCGGCGGTGTGGATTCGCAACCACCTGCGCGAAAAATACAAAGCGTTGGATAGCTGATAACCCTGTAGGAGCGAGCTTGCTCGCGAGAAACGCAAGGGCGCCGCGTTCATTCTGGCTCCCGCGCGTTTCGTTAACGACCTTCGCGAGCAAGCTCGCTCCTACAGAAGAATGATGTAACCGCAGGCCCAATCGCCGCGGCTCACTGAAACGAATTGGTAGCACAGGGAGCATCCCATGCAACACGAAACCCAATCCCACGGCATCAACATGTCTGCCCTGGGGCGTGACAAGCAGAGCCTGAGCCTGGCCCAGGAGACCGTGGCCATCGAAGTGCCCGGCCTGAGCCTGTACTACGGTGAAAAGCAGGCGTTGTTCGACGTCAGCATGAACATCCCCAAGCAGCGCGTGACCGCCTTTATCGGCCCCTCGGGCTGCGGCAAGTCGACCCTGCTGCGCACGTTCAACCGCATGAACGACTTGGTGGACGGTTGCCGCGTGGACGGTGCGATCAACCTCTACGGCACCAACATCTACCGCAAGGGCGAAGACGTGGCCGAGTTGCGTCGTCGCGTGGGCATGGTGTTCCAGAAGCCCAACCCGTTCCCCAAGACCATCTACGAAAATGTGGTCTACGGCCTGCGCATCCAAGGCATCAACAAGAAACGTATCCTTGATGAGGCCGTGGAGTGGGCACTCAAGGGCGCGGCGCTGTGGGATGAGGTCAAGGACCGCCTGCATGAGTCAGCGCTGGGGCTGTCCGGCGGCCAGCAGCAACGTCTGGTGATTGCGCGCACCATCGCCGTGGAGCCGGAAGTGCTGCTGCTCGACGAACCGTGCTCGGCACTCGACCCGATCTCGACGCTGAAAGTGGAAGAACTGATCTACGAGCTCAAGTCCAAGTTCACCATCGTCATCGTGACCCACAACATGCAACAGGCGGCGCGGGTTTCCGACTACACCGCGTTCATGTACATGGGCAAGCTGGTGGAGTTCGGCGATACCGATACCCTGTTCACCAATCCGGCAAAAAAACAGACCGAAGACTACATCACCGGTCGCTACGGCTAGGAAGCCGTGGTTCACATTGCACTGACGCTGCGGTTCTCCGCACCTTACCGGACGCTCCAAGGACGCCAACATGATTAGCAAAGAAGGCCTTACCCATCACATCTCCGCGCAGTTCAATGCCGAGCTTGAGGAAGTGCGCAGCCACCTCCTGGCGATGGGCGGGCTGGTGGAGAAGCAAGTCAACGATGCGGTCACCGCGCTGATCGAGGCCGACTCGGGCCTGGCCCAGCAAGTGCGTGAGATCGATGACCAGATCAACCAGATGGAACGCAACATCGACGAAGAATGCCTGCGCATTCTTGCCCGTCGCCAGCCGGCGGCGTCCGACTTGCGTTTGATCATCAGCATTTCCAAGTCGGTGATCGATCTTGAGCGCATCGGCGACGAAGCCACCAAGATTGCCCGTCGCGCCATCCAGCTGTGTGAAGAAGGCGAAGCCCCGCGCGGCTACGTGGAAGTGCGCCATATCGGCGACCAGGTGCGCAACATGGTGCGCGACGCGCTTGACGCATTCGCCCGCTTCGATGCCGAGCTGGCATTGTCGGTGGCCCAGTACGACAAGATCATCGACCGTGAGTACAAGACGGCGTTGCGTGAGCTGGCGACCTACATGATGGAAGACCCGCGCTCTATCTCAAGGGTCTTGAGCATTATCTGGGTGCTGCGCTCCCTGGAGCGGATCGGCGACCACGCGCGCAATATCTCGGAACTGGTGATCTATCTGGTACGCGGCACCGACGTACGGCACATGGGCCTCAAGCGCATGAAAGCGGAAGTTGAAGGTTCAGTCGATCAAATCCCTAATGTTCCTGGCGAATCTGACGATAAGTAAGGTTGCCCGAGAAATTAACGCCCGGCCTTTGGTCGGGCGTTTTTGTTCGTGGCAGCTGAATTTTTTACGGATCGGACGAAAGAAAGTCCGAACGTGACGATAGAGTTTTGGCAAAATGCCATTAGTCAGGCGTTCTGCGTGCCGCGGTTTTTATAGGATAAAGGGTCGATGAGTAAAGTCAGTGTATTGGTGGTGGATGACGCCTCGTTTATTCGCGACCTGGTGAAGAAGTGCCTGCGCAACTACTTCCCGGGCATCAAGATCGAAGATGCGGTGAACGGTAAAAAGGCCCAGGCCATCCTGATGCGCGAAACCTTCGATCTGGTGCTGTGCGACTGGGAAATGCCGGAGATGTCCGGGCTTGAGCTATTGACCTGGTGCCGCGAACAGGCGCACCTCAAGGCCATGCCATTCGTGATGGTGACCAGCCGTGGCGACAAGGAAAACGTGGTCCAGGCGATCCAGGCCGGTGTATCCGGCTACGTCAGCAAGCCGTTCACCAACGAGCAGTTGCTGAACAAGGTCAAGCAGGCCCTGCACAAAATCGGCCGTCTCGACGCCTTAGTCGCCAGCGCACCGACCAAGATGAACTCGGCTTTCGGCAACGACTCGCTGAGCGCCCTGACCGGCGGCAAACCTGAAGCGGTCAAGGCCGCTCCGGTCGCGGCCGTGGCACCCAGCCGCGGCTTGCTCAACAGCCCACCCGTGCAAGCGGCGCCAGCGGCAGGGGCACCGGCAGGTGGTCGTGGCCAGGGCCAATTGCGCCTGTCCAGCGGCACCCAGCAGTGTGTGATCAAGGCGCTGAGCATCAAGGAGGCGCTGCTGGTGGTGCGTCGCGGTGAGGTCCTGCCCCAGGTACTGGAAAGCGCGGTACTCGACCTTGAGCAGGGCGACAACGCCGAAGTCGCGCGCCTCAACGGCTACCTGCACGCCATTGTGGCGTTCGAGCCCAAGCCCGACAGCGACTGGCTGCAACTGACCTTCCGGTTCATCGACCAGGATGCGCAGAAGCTTGACTACATCTCGCGCCTGATCGCGCGCGGCACGGCGCAGAAGCATTTTGTGCCGGGCGCCTGATCCTCGAGACAACTGAAAAATGTGGGAGGGGGCTTGCCCCCGATAGCGGTGTGTCAGCTAACGAATACTTGGCTGAAGGACTGCTATCGGGGGCAAGCCCTCTCCCACATTGGATCTCCATTGTGGCGTACAAAGTTGTCATGATCCCTTGCTAACCTGCCGCTCAGTCATCCCGGCAGGTTCACACCATGCTCATGCGCTTTTTGCTGTGCTGCGGGCTTGCAACGGTCGCCGTGTCGACCCAGGCCATGACCCTCTACAAATCCGTCGATGCCAATGGCCTGGTGTTTTTCAGCGACCGGTATACGCCTGGCGCCCAGGCGTTCGTGATCCGGGAGCGCAAGGTTGAGCGACCGATGCTTGTCGTGCCCAGGCCCGATCGTCCACAACAAGCTTACCGCTACCCCTTGCCTTGGCGCGGCGGTCCTTTCCGCCTGACCCAGGGCCCCAACGGCAGTTTCAGCCACACCGACGCCAAGAGCCGCTACGCCATGGACATTGCCATGCCTGAAGGCACGCCGATTATTGCCGCCCGCAGCGGTGTGGTGGTGAAGACCGAGAACGAGCAGGCCGGGCGGGGCAATGATGCGTCGGGGAATTTTGTGCGGGTGCGGCACGACGATGGCACCGAGGGCGTGTACCTGCATCTCAAGCGAGGGTCGGTCAGTGTGAGGGTAGGGCAACGCGTGGCAGTGGGGAGCCCGCTGGCGTTATCGGGCAATACCGGCAACAGCAGCGGGCCGCATCTGCACTTCGTGGTGCAGCGGCCCACCGAGGCGGGGCTGGTGTCGATCCCGTATGAATTCAACCAGCCCGTCGGCGCATTGCCCAATTTTGCATTGGGCAATTGACGGCAGGAGCGGGCAAGCCCGCGCCTGCGGTTAGTCGAGCAGTAACACCTTGGCCAGCACGATCTTCGGTCCTTTCATCTTCTTGATGATGATCCGCAAGCCCTCAACCTCCAGCACTTCTTCTTCTTCAGGCACCCGCTTGAGGGTGTCGTAGACCAGCCCGGCCAAGGTTTCAGCCTCGATGTGGTCCAGGTCGACGCCCAGCAGGCGTTCCACCTTGAACAGCGGCGTATCGCCCCGTACCAGCAGCTTGCCCGGCTGATAGGCGAGGATACCGCGCTCGGCCTTGCGGTGTTCGTCCTGAATATCGCCTACCAGCACTTCCAGCACGTCTTCCATGGTCAGGTAGCCGATGACCTTGCCGTCGGCTTCTTCCACCAGGGCGAAATGCGCGCCGCCCTTGCGGAACTGCTCCAGCAACTGTGACAACGGCATGTGCCGCGACACACGTTCCAGCGGGCGGGTCAGCTCGGCCAGGTTGAACGACTCGGGGAGGTGGTCCAGGGCCGCCAGTTCCAGCAGCAGGTCCTTGATGTGCAAAAGGCCGACAAACTCGTTGCGCACCGCGTCATACACGGGGTAACGGCTGAATTTGTGGCGACGGAACAGCGCGAGGATTTCCTTGAGCGGGGCGTTGAAGTCCAGGGTCACCAGGTCTTCCCGGGAGTTGGCCCAGTCCACCACTTCCAGCTCGCCCATTTCCACGGCCGACGCCAGCACGCGCATGCCCTGGTCGCTGGGGTCCTGGCCACGGCTGGAGTGCAGGATCAGCTTGAGTTCTTCGCGGCTGTAATGGTGCTCGTGGTGCGGGCCGGGTTCGCCTTGGCCGGCGATGCGCAGGATGGCGTTGGCGCTGGCGTTGAGCAGGTAGATCGCCGGGTACATGGCCCAGTAGAACAGGTACAGCGGCACGGCGGTCCATAGCGACAGCAACTCGGGTTTGCGGATCGCCCAGGACTTGGGCGCCAGTTCACCGACCACGATGTGCAGGTAGGAAATCACAAAGAACGCGGCAAAGAACGACACACCCTTGATCACTTCCGGCGATTCGACGCCCACGGCGCCCAGCAGCGGTTCGAGGATATGCGCAAAGGCCGGCTCACCGACCCAGCCCAGGCCCAGGGAGGCGAGGGTGATACCCAGCTGGCAGGCCGACAGGTAGGCGTCGAGCTGGCTGTGCACGGTGCGCAGGATCTGTCCGCGCCAGCCGTTGGTATGGGCGATGGCCTCGACCCGGGTGGAGCGCAATTTGACCATGGCGAACTCCGCTGCAACGAAAAATCCGTTGAGCAGTACCAGGACCAGTGCAAAAAGAATCATGCCGAAGTCGGCGAAGAGTGTGGCGAGGGTGATACCAGGGGAAGGGTCCATGATGGGGTTTTGCGGGTTCCGTGTGTTCAATTAGGGGTGACAGGAGGGCCTGAAAGGCAGACACAAGTGGGCCAATGTAGCGGCTGATGGGGCGCTTGCCTAGTGGTTGCTGCCAGGTGGGGTATGGAATGCACTCTCTAAGACAACACCGATCCACTGTGGGAGGTGGCTTGCCCCCGATGGCGGCGGGTCAGATATGAATGTGCTGCATGACACCCTGCCACCTATATCGGGGGCAAGCCCCCTCCCACAGTATTGGGTTTATTCGTCGGGGCTGAGGGCTCGCGAGCGCGCCACCTGAGTCGGCGGAAAATGGCAGGTGAACGTACTGCCATGCCCCAGCACGCTGCTGATCTCCAGCCGCGCGCGATGGCGCAGCAGCACATGCTTGACGATGGCCAGGCCGAGGCCGGTGCCGCCGGTGTTGGAGTTGCGGCTGGAATCGACACGGTAGAACCGTTCGGTGAGGCGCGGCAGGTGCTTGGCATCGATGCCGATGCCGGAGTCCTGCACGCTCAGGTGGGCGCCGTGTTCATCGGCCCACCAGCGGATGCGGATATTGCCCTTGTCCTGGGTGTATTTCACCGCATTGAACACCAGGTTGGAAAACGCGCTGCGCAATTCGCCTTCGCTGCCTTTGAGCAGGATCGACGGGTCGGCTTCCAGGGTGATCTGTTGCCCGCGTTGGCCGGACAGGGCCTGGGCGTCGTTCTTGATGGTCTGCAACAGGCTCTGCACCGCGACCGGCTGGTTGTCCGACGGGTAATCGGTGGCCTCCAGCTTGGCCAGCAACAGCAAGTCGTTGAGCAGGGTTTGCATGCGCGAGCCCTGTTGCTGCATCTGTTGCAGGGCGCGGCTCCAGCGCGGGTTGATCTCGTCGACATTGTCCAGCAGCGTCTCCAGGTAGCCGCAGATCACGGTCAATGGGGTACGCAGTTCGTGGGAGACGTTGGCGACGAAGTCCTTGCGCATCTGCTCCAACTGGTGGATGCGTGTCACGTCACGCACCAGCATCAGGTGTTCGTTGTTGCCGTAGCGCGTCAGGTACAGCTGGATGCGCACGCGGTCGTTGGTGGGCGAGGGGATTTCCAGGGCTTCTTCGTAGTTCTCTTGTTCGAAGTACTCCTTGAAGCGCGGGTGACGCACCAGGTTGGTCACCGGCTGGCCGCTGTCCTGGGGCGTCTTGAGGCCCAGCAGGGTCTCGGCGGCGCGGTTCCACCATTCCAGGTTGCCATCGCTGTCGAGCATGATCACCGCGTCCTTGAGCGCGGCGGTGGACTCCTGTACCCGGTCGATCACCGCTTGCAGGCGCCCGCGGACGCGTTGGTCGCGGCGTTGCAGGTGGTAGATGCTGTCGAACACCTCGCCCCACAGGCCGTAGCCGTCGGGTGGTGCTTCATCGGGTTTGTGCTGGCGCAACCATTCATGCAGGCGCAGCAATTGCTTGAGCGTCCAGCCCAGGTACAGGCCGATGCCAACAGCCAGGCTCCAGCCGTATTGACCGCTGACCAGGCCCACCAGCAGGCAGCCGGTGATCAACAGAAGCATGTGGCGGATCAGGGTGCCATGCCAGTTTTGATTCACTTGAACATGCGTCCTTGTCAGCTGTTAAGTCAGGCTCTTAAATCAGGAAGTGGCTGGCTCAGCCCTTGGTGGAAAACCGATAGCCGGTGCCGCGCACGGTTTGTACCAGATTCTCGTAAGCGTCGCCCAAGGCTTTGCGCAGGCGACGGATGTGCACGTCCACGGTGCGCTCTTCCACATACACGTTGCCGCCCCACACCTGGTCCAGCAATTGGCCACGGGTGTAGGCGCGCTCCTGGTGGGTCATGAAAAATTGCAGCAGGCGGTATTCGGTCGGGCCCATCTCGGCAGGCTTGCCGTCGATGGTCACGCGGTGGCTGATCGGGTCCAGCAGCAGGCCGCCCACTTCGATCGGTGCTTCGCCATCGGTAGGACCGGCACGGCGCAGTACCGCTTTCAGACGAGCGACCAGCTCCCGTGGGGAAAATGGCTTGGTGATGTAGTCGTCGGCGCCGACTTCCAGGCCCTGGATCTTGTTGTCTTCTTCGCCCTTGGCGGTGAGCATGATGATCGGGATATCCCCGGTCAGCTCATCACGCTTGAGGCGGCGGGCCAGTTCGATACCGGAGGTGCCCGGCAGCATCCAGTCCAGCAGGATCAGGTCCGGCTTGCGGTCGACGATGATGGCATGGGCCTGCTGGGAGTTTTCCGCCTCCAGGCAGTCATAGCCGGCCATTTCCAACGCAACGGCGATCATCTCGCGAATGGGCGCTTCGTCGTCAACGATCAGAATGCTCCTGCCAACCATGCCTAAAATCCTCTTGTCATTTAACTGTCTTGCGCCGCATTAGATAACGGAATTATTGCAGTCGTGTGACAGTAATTTAGCCGCTTGGGCAATTCCCGCCCGTGTGGACTACGCTTTGAGTCCGAATCCTGACAACCACAAAAGGAAGGTTCCGATGACTTACAGTACTTTTTCCTGGAAAGCCTTGCTGGTAACGGTGGCGTTGACGCTGCCGACCCTGGCGTTTGCCGCAGAGCCGGCGATGACGAAAGATGGGGTGTTGGTGGATCACAAAGGCATGACGCTCTATACCTTCGCCAAGGATGCCGATGGCAAGTCCATGTGTAACGACAAGTGCGCTGCCAACTGGCCGCCGTTGATGGCCGAATCCACCGACAAGCCCATGGGCAAGTGGACCGTCATCACCCGAGACGATCAAAAGAGCCAATGGGCCTACAGCGGCAAGCCCCTCTATACCTTCGTCATGGACAAAAAGGCCGGTGACATGACCGGCGACGGCAAAATGGACGGGGCCTGGAAAGTCGCCAAGCCCTGATCCTGCTTCGTGGCTAAAACATCGCGGGTAGGCCCGCTCCCACCTTTTGATGTGTGAATACATTCAAACGTGGGAGGGGGCTTGCCCCCGATGAGGCCCGACCAGACACTGCAAACACCTCAGCGAAACGCGTAATCCGCCACAATCCCGACAAAAATCGCCAACCCGGCCCAGTGGTTGTGCAAAAACGCCTTGAAGCATTTCATCCGGTCCCTGTCGCGGGTGTACCAGAACTCCCAGGCAAAGCAGCCTGCCGCCGCCAGCAACCCCAGGTGGAACCAGCCCCCCAGTTCAAACCTTGCGCCGGCCAGCAACAGGCACAGCAGCGCCAGGCCTTGCAGGGTCAGGATGATCACCCGGTCAGCATCGCCGAACAGAATGGCCGTGGATTTGACGCCGATCTTCAGGTCGTCATCGCGGTCGGTCATTGCGTAATAGGTGTCGTAGCCCACCGTCCACAGCAGGTTGGCTATATACAGCAGCCAGGCGGTGGCGGGCAGGTGGCCGGTTTCGGCGGTGAACGCCATCGGCATGCCCCAGGAAAACGCCGCGCCCAACACCACCTGGGGGTAATAGGTGTAGCGCTTCATGAACGGGTAGCTGGCCGCCAGTGCCAGGCCGCCCAGCGACAACCAGATGGTTGTGGCGTTGGTCAGCAGTACCAGCAGGAAGCTGATCAGCATCAGTACCGCAAAGAACACCAGGGCCTCTTTTGAACTGATCTTGCCGCAGGCCAGCGGGCGTTGCGCGGTGCGCTTCACATGGCCGTCGACCTTGCGGTCGGCCCAGTCGTTGATCACGCAACCGCCGGCGCGGGTCAGCACCACACCCAATACGAAAATCACGATATTGAGGAGGGCCGGCGAGCCCTTGCCGGCGATCCACAGCGCCCACAGCGTCGGCCACAGCAACAGGTAGATGCCGATGGGCTTGTCCATGCGGGTCAACTGAATGAAATCCCAGGCCCTGGGGTTCAGGCGGTTCAAGGATTTGAGCAGACGTTGATACATCAGCAATTCTCCGGATGGTCATGCAGCGCGTGCCAGAAACTCGGCAGGAAGACTTCCGCCACCAGCACGCTCAGCGGCCCACGATCAAAGCGTGAGCGGCGTGCCCACAGCCCGTCGGCCTGGTCCGTGGTGGGCAGCCATTGGCGAGGGTAACGGCACACCTCGATGGCTTGGCGGGTGAACGCGTGATCGCAAAACAGCAATTCGCCCAGGGAGCGGCTGCCCAATTCGTCCATATGCAAGCCGTCGCCCTGCAATGCGCTGCGCGCCGCCACACTGCGGGCAAATACCCACGGTTGGCCATGCCCGCGCAAATACACCTCGCGCACCCAACCGATACTGGCCGGGGGCATGTGCAGCGCCGCGCATTCATCACCGCGCAGCGGCTGCCAGCCTTCGAACAGCGGCGTCACGCTGAAGCCATCGTTGGACAGCCACGTCAGCCGGCGCGTCAGCGAGCCTTCGTCGAACAGCCAGTCGAGGGTCACGGGCGCGGGCGCAGGGATCAGAAGGCTCTGGGTCAGCCATTGGCAAACATCGGGAAGGGCGATTGAGTGCGGCACGGTGAGTCAGTATTGGCAGCAAAAGAGGCGGCGAGCTTACCATGGCGTCCTGACCTTTTGCCGGGCCGAGCCAGCGCCTTGCGTCGATCGAGCTTGCATCTCCCGGCCCCGATCAGTACAAAACGCCCTGAGCCGCGCGGCAACGCTGGATCCATCGACCGCCGGCCAACCTGCCTGGACCCTGAGGAAGCAAGTAAATGAAGAAGTGGCAATGTGTAGTCTGCGGCCTGATCTATGACGAAAAAGACGGCTGGCCGGATGATGGTATCGCTCCGGGCACCCTGTGGCAGGACGTCCCGGAAGACTGGCTGTGCCCGGACTGCGGCGTCGGCAAGATGGATTTCGAAATGATCGAAATCGGCTAATTTTCAGTTTCAGAACCGTACTACAAGGAGAAAGGAATGAACGCACCTGTCGTGATCATCGGCACAGGATTGGCCGGCTACAACGTGGCCCGGGAGTTTCGCAAGCTCGACAGCGAGACCCCATTGCTGCTGATCACCGCGGATGACGGGCGCTCCTACTCCAAGCCCATGCTCTCCACCGGCTTTGGCAAGAACAAGGACGCCGATGGCCTGAGCATGGCTGAACCGGGCGCGATGGCCGAGCAACTCAAGGCTGAAGTGCGCACCCACACACGCATCACTGGCATCGACCCGGGTCACAAGCGCCTGTGGATTGGCGAGGAAGCCGTGGCCTATCGCGACCTGGTCCTGGCCTGGGGCGCAGAAACCGTGCGGGTGCCGGTGGAAGGCGATGCATCCGAGCTGATTTTCCCCATCAACGACCTTGAAGATTACGCACGCTTTCGCACTGCGGCCGCCGGCAAGCGCCGCGTACTGCTGCTGGGCGCGGGCCTGATCGGCTGCGAATTCGCCAATGACCTGATCCTCGGCGGCTATGAAATCGACCTGGTCGCGCCCTGCGAGCAAGTCATGCCGACCCTGTTGCACCCCGCGGCTGCAGCGGCAGTGCAGGCGGGGCTGGAAGGCCTGGGGGCGCGTTTCCACCTGGGCCCGGTGCTCAATCGCCTGCAACGCACGGCGGATGGGCTTGAAGCCCACTTGTCCGACGGCGAGGTGGTCGCCTGTGACCTGGTGGTGTCAGCCATCGGCCTGCGCCCGCGCATCGACTTGGCGGCTGCCGCCGGCCTGCAAACCAACCGCGGGATCATGGTGGATCGCCACCTCAAGACTTCCCACGCCAATATCTACGCTCTGGGCGACTGCGCCGAAGTCGACGGCTTGAACCTGCTCTACGTCATGCCCCTGATGACCTGTGCCCGCGCCCTGGCCCAGACCCTGGCCGGTAACGCCACCGCCGTCAGTTACGGCCCGATGCCCGTCACCGTGAAGACCCCGGTCTGCCCGCTGGTGGTTTCGCCACCGCCACGGGGCACCGAAGGGGTCTGGAGCGTCGAAGGCCAGGGCGCCGACATCAAGGCCCTGTGCCGCGACGCCAGCGGCCGCCTGCTGGGTTATGCGCTGACCGGCAACGCCGTGATGGAAAAACTTGCCCTCAACAAAGAACTTCCGCCGTTGCTGGCGTAAATACCGGTCGTTCTGTCGGAATAAGCACATTTTTTACCCTAGAAAGGTCGCCGCGAGACTGGCGCGGCGTACGAGGGCATGCCATCCTCACTCCCGTCTGCCGCAGAGTAGAGCCTGCGGCGCTTTGGGCGCTGCTCCACAGACGAGCAGCACGGACATAACAACAAAAAACCGTCAAAGAGGCTTCATTTATGCGTAAACCAGAACTCGCAGCCGCCATCGCTGAAAAAGCGGATCTCACCAAAGAACAGGCCAACCGCGTCCTCAACGCCGTTCTCGAAGAAATCACCGGCGCCCTGCACCGCAAGGACAGCGTCACCCTGGTTGGTTTCGGCACCTTCCTGCAACGCCACCGTGGCGCCCGCACCGGCAAAAACCCGCAAACCGGTGAGCCTGTGAAAATCAAGGCGAGCAACACCGTTGCGTTCAAGCCGGGTAAATCGCTTAAAGACACCGTCAACGCGTAAGCAGTGCCGTCTCGACAGGGGGCGGGGTGGTAGGAAAAATGGGCACGCCGACTGGGTCGGGTGCCCATTTTTTGTGGACGGATATTGTGTGGTGGGGCAGCCAACCCCCTGTTTTTTGATCTTTATCTTAACTAATCAAAAAGTCATGGTGGCTGGTGATAGTGACCGGTCTGTTTTTCAGCAGATCGTTAATGATCGAGTGCTGAGCGTCGAATTCTTCCTTTAGCGTACGCTCCCAGACGGGGTCATCTTCTGTTTGCGCGTAGTGATCAATCAGATTAATGATCACCTCAAGGGCGTAGGCAAGGTTCTCCGTGTCGGTTGCGCTGTTAAGTGCAGAATTGAAACCCGCCAACGAATAGGTTTCGTGTGCCTCGGGTTCCTCATAGTTGGCAGCATACTCATCCATTGTGTCCAGCAGGTGTTGAAGTTTGTGCTGATAGGACGAGATGTTGCCTTGAAGAATAGAATCAACAATAGTTTCTTTGCTGTCGCTGATACCCAGTTTTTGCTGAATAACAGTCAGGGTATTTGGCAAGCTGAATAAGCCATTGACACACCAGGCCGATAAAAAAATAGTTTGCTTATCGGACAAATTTTTAAGGCTGTTCTGAATGAAGGCCTGATAGTTGTCTATCTCGTCGACGATATTAAACATCATGATTGTCCTGTAAGTTTTTAATCGAAAATGCCGCCGGAAGCATCCACATGAGGCTGGCAATTTGAACAGGATGCGTTGGTTTGTTTACCACCCCACGACACGCCCCATTTTTCGACTTTTGCACCTTCTGGCAGGTTTCTGATGATAACCCGTTCAGCATGGTTTTCCAGTTTCGCCTGTGTCGGGTCCGCGTTACTGCTTCGTACCTTCGTGCCTGACAATATGTTTTCAGGTGGTATACCCATTTCAGCGGCGAGTTTTCTTTGTGCAGGGGAGAGTGTGCCGCCGCTGCCAGCCACGTAATGTGTAGTTTTTCCATTGATCGTGACCTCCGCGATGGCGACGGTTGAATTCCGTTTGGCGAACGGATCTCTCGCCACGTCATGTATTTTTCGAGCCTTGGCACTGAGGGAGCAACTTAATCCCAGCGGGTCGATCCAGCCAATCGGATTGGGCGCGTACTGGTAGAGATTGAGTCCGCCTGCCAGCCCGATAGGGTCCCGGGTGGTAAACCGCCCTACATCAGGGTCGTAAAAGCGGAACGTGTTGTAGTGCAGACCGGTTTCTCTATCGAGGTACTGGCCTTGGTATCTCAGGTTTTGCCCTTCGATGTAATACGGTTCTTGCACTTCTTGGAGGGTATTGCCCCAAACTTTATAAGTGGCCTCCCAGACAGGGCTTCCGTCCGCTTCAGTCAGTTGTAGGGGCGATCCATTAACGTCGTTATGGTAATACCTGATTTTTTGCTGGTGACCGCGGCCATCGACACGCGCCAAAGGCTCGTATCCGCTGGTGGCATACAGGTATAAGCTTTTCTGACTGTTATGTTGCTCCTCGAGTAGTTTTAAACCGTCCCATAAGAACGTGGTTTTGTTTGTCTGAAACCCATTGCGCCACTCACATTTTTCCTGACGCCTGCCCAAAGGGTCATACTTCATGCAAATCACGGAGTCCCCAGCAGTACCGTGATTTCGAACTTCAATCAGGCGATGCTCAGCGTCGTATCTGAAGCTCTGTAGACCGCGTTGGCTGCTTCTTTTTTCGATCACCCGGCCAAATCCGTCGTAACGGAAGCGCTTGTCTTGATAGGTGATTAATTTGTTGTGTACGACCAGGCCTGCTCCTTGTTGCGACCCATCCAGCAGATTTGCCGCCGCGTCATAAGCGAATATTTCTGCTTGTCCTTGGATATCGCCCTGGCTGGCAATAATCCGCCCCGTAGCGTCGTAATGCAGAAGCTGGTGGCGCTGTCCCTTGGCGTGTTGATCTCGCTTTAAGGCCAGGTTGTTTGCGAGGTCGTATTCGAAGTTGCTTTGCTCTGCACTGGGCAACAGCGACGCCTGTTGCGTGTATCTGCGTTGACGAGACCTTAACCTGCCACTGCGGTCATACCCCAAGTAAGTACTGATCTGCCCCTGGGTACGCATGACTTCGCGATGCAAGCGGTCGCGCTCAAAGTCACTGATGATGACGCCGTCTAAGTTGATTTGATGGAGGTGGCCACTGCCGTAGAACAATCGATTTATCCAGCGTCCGTCGGGCAATTGGGTTTGTGTCAGGTTACCCAACTCATCGTAATGATGGCGCAAACTCCCAGCTGGGCTGGCCTCCTCCAGAAGTTGGCCGAGTGCATCATACGAAAAGCCCAGCGCTTGCGAATTGCCTTGGTGATCCGTAAACGTCACTGCGAGCAATTGGTTGAGTACGTCATAAACGTATTCGGTCCGGCCATCGTCGGTAACTTTAGCTGTCAGGCGCCCGATTGCATCCCGCTCCAGCCGGTGAACAATAGGTTTAGCCCTGGTGGGCGGTACAACTGAAAGCCCTGTGCCATAAAGTGCGGGCACAGATTCCACGCTGGCCAAGTTATCCAGCGTATCGTAGGCGTAGTACTTGGCACTGCCGTCGAGATCCTGCTGTTTCTCAAGCCGGTCACCGGCGTCCCAGGTAAACAGATAACGTTCGCCATTTTCATTGGTCAGCGCCTGCAGCCTCCCGAAGGCATCGTAGCCAAACTCGACCGTACGACCGTGGGCATCTGTGCGCTGTGACACCTGCCCGCGACGGTTGCGTCGATAGTGCGTGGTATGGCCGGCAGCGTTGGTGTGGCTGACCAATTGCCCGTTTGCATTGCGCTGAAAATAGTCCATCTGCCCGTCGGGTGATTGGCTGGTTAGCAGCCGTCCTTTGGCATCAACACTGAAATGGGAGCGTTCTCCCAGCGCATCGGTAATCGTCTGCAAAAAGCCACGTTCGTCATAGCTGAACCGTGTCGGGTAGCCCGAGCAGTCAATGTACTCAATGAGCTGGCCGAATTGATTCCAGCGCATTCGTTTGCTTTTGCCCGCGGCATCAATGATTTCTACGATCTGCCCATGAGCGTCATAACGGTACTGCGTGCTATAGCCCAATGGGTCAGTTTCTCGGATGCAGTTTCCGCGTGAGTCGTATTGATACGTCCAACTATTGCCCGCCGCATCAATTTGAAATCGAGGCAGCGCCCAATGCGGCAGCCACACGGTAGAGTCACTGCGTCCCAAGGGGTCGTGTTCGCCAATCAGGTTTCCCGAATCGTCATAGCTGAACGCATATCGCCCCCCTTTCGGATCGGTTGCACTGAGTAACTGACGCTCGTCATTCCACTCAAACAACCACGTCTGGCCCAAGTTGTCCGTGTAAGAGACAATTTGATGTTGGCTATTCCACAACCGGGTGCTGACACGCTGCAGGCTGTCGGTGATCCGAGTAATGCCCGCTTGCAGGTCATATTCAAATCTGTACTCGTCCCCTTCATCCGTCCAATGCCGGATAACCCTCCACTCCATCTGGTCAATCAACGCCCACTCATAGAAACAACGCAACCCTGTGGGCAACTGGTGTTCGACCATTCGCTGGCTGCTGTCATAAGCGAAACGTCTTTGAGTCTGGCCGGTAGCATCGCTGACGTGCGCCAGATCACCGGCTGCATCGAAGCTATAAAGGGCAAGGGGTTCTCGCCGGTGGTCGGGGTACACGCGGACAATCTGACAGACACGATTACGTTCGCGCGTCAGTTCAATCTGTATCAAGTCAAAGGTATCTCGCAGCCGAACCAGTTGACCTCGCTCGTCATAATCAAGATAAATCCGGTTGTCATTGCGGTCGCCCAATTGACTCAGGCGCAGAAATGCCGAGTCTCCAGGGGCGCTGTCGAACAGGCGGTACAGCCCGTCTTCACTCTCGATCAGCACCTGCCCGTTACGGTGACGTCGAATGCTCAAGCCCTCGCCGGCACTGAACATCGCAGTACCCAGCGGCATAGCCCCCAGATGGATGCGTCGTGCCTGTTCGTCGGTGTAGACCAGGTCTTCGCCACCATCTGGGTGAGGCAAGATTTCGATGCAGACCTCATACGAAACGCTCCATCCTGCGCCAAACATCCCGTTGCGACGTTTATCCCGGCTGTTATAAAAGCGTTGCCAAGTGATCGGCAGTATCCCTGGCAGTACGAAATCCATTTCGGTATTACCGCCCAGCACCTTTGCTCCCGTCGCCGCATGTACCGGATTGGGCGAGCCCATCGTTGCATTTGCCGCTGCCCCCATAGCCTGGCTGACCGCATAGGACGTGACTCCGCTAAGCAACATGCAAGGCAGGTCGCTCAGCGTCTTGCCCTTCGCTCCCTTGAGCATCATCAGCACTTCAATCGCCAACCCAACGCCTGGGGTTTTCCCGCTGCGAATCTCCTGTACCACCACCGTACCGCCGCCAATCGTGACATTCGGCGAGATCAGGCCCGAGGACACTACCGTCGCGTCGCACATGCTGCGGTCACCACTGCGCACGGCGGGCTGGCCGTTGATGGTTACTTTGTCGGAACCCTCCGCCAGAAGTTGCGGGGGCATCGGCGGATGACGGGCGCACAGGACCATATCGGTGAGGGCTGGAACGACACCAGGCGCGGGCGTGGCGACGGTCGGCCGCCATAGCTGCGAGAAGAAGCCCTCGGCCATATCCAGGAAGCCGGGCTCGGCTTGTGGCGCGGTGTCGGGTTCCGGCGGCGGGAGTTCAAGCTCCGTGCCTGCGGGCGCCACATGCGAGGGAATGGAGCCTGCCGCACGCGCAGCGGGGATGCTATTGACGAAAGTGTCGGCCGAGCCTACCGCAATCGTGGCTTCCACCACCGGTGGAAACAGCGCGTTGGCGAAACTCTCGCACATTTTACTGAGGCCCTTGTCGGCCCCCGTCTTGCTCATGGCCATGCCGACGACAATGCCGACTACCGCGCCGAGGATGCAGCCACCAATGCCGGCAGTAGCGACCGTCACACCAATCGCCGCCGCCACCGCAGCAGTCGCCAGAGCAGTGATCGCCACGTTGGCCGCCACCTCCAGCACACCGCCAAGAATGTCGGCCATCATGGAGGTGTGGGTCAGCGCATCGCCCATCCGGGCAGCCCATAACGCGTCAGACATGCGTGGTGCTCAGGGATGTGCCGATTCTATTGAGACTTTCCATAGTCAGTCAGCTGCCATCGTGTGGTTAAGGCATGCTCATCAATGCTGTTCTCATGCGCGGATCCTCAAGGCAGTCGACAGGCCGTACGTTGTCTTTGGCACAATCCGCCTTAGCCGTAGAAGTAATCGAAAAAACGTTCGAAGTTCTCCTCGCCCAGCAACGGGCTGACCTCTTTCGTCAGCAATTTTACAAATTTGGGGGAAAGCTCGTCGTCATCGTTGTAAATGTCAAAGATGTCGAATTTTCCGTGAACAATTTCGATAGTTTTGGCGAATGCCAAGAGGAAATCAGCCAGGGAGTTGGCAATCTTGAACGGCTCGACGACATCGTAGCTCGCCCACACTGGAGTCCCGGGAGTGTCCGTAACGGCGATAATCGGTTTTCCGCCGCCAATATCATCCATGAAAACCAGATACTGGGCAGGCCAATTCCCGTTTACCTGGGTCTTGTTCGAATCGCCATCCCATTTATAGCCAACTTGGCCGTCTTCCAAAGCGCTCAAGTTGAAGAAGCAGATCGGCGTCAGACCGGTTTCAACTTCAACATCAACTGGCTCACAGTTATCGTAGAAATAGTCGGTTTCTGCCGAGCGCGGTAACGTCTGCGGCCATTTTGCGTTGGCATGGCTGCTTTTTTCGAAGCTTCCTTCGATATCGAATTTTTTGTGGACGCGGCGCAACTCTTTAAATGCGTTGTCAAGGGCGCTCATGTTCTTCTCCAATGGATTATTTACCGCAGCCGGCTTTTCTGCCGGGTGTTCTAAGACGGTCGATCAATCGGCCTTTGCCTGAGTTGGCATAATTCTTTCGGTGCCCTTGAGGGCTGTTCAAATGTTCGTCCACACCACTTGGGTGTTTCGAGTTTTGCAAGAAAACAATGTTCCTCGGGTCACCTTTCCAGGCCTTGCCCAAGGCACCGTTACCTTCGACGCTGTTGATATGGTGACCGGTGTAGCCTGCTTTGGACATCTTAGAGTTCAGGCGAGCGTTGCTCTTTGTATTCTTGATCAGCTCGCGTTCCTCATCCGTCCAGTTTCGTGAGCCGCCACCGCGTAGAACCAGATCCCGTTCTTCGCCCCATGCCCTATTGATTGCCGTACCGCGGCCACCCGCTTTCGGGGTGACGGACGCCTTGGGTTTGTAACGTATCAAATCCTCAGGATTCAAGCCGTAGGGGTCGATCCAGGTCAGTGGATTTGTCGAATACAGGTAAAGGTTCAGCCCCCCTGCAAGGCCGATAGGGTCGGGGGTAGTGAAGCGGCCGATATCCGGATCGTAGAAACGGAATGTGTTGTGATGCAAGCCGGTTTCACGGTCCAGGTACTGGCCCTGAAACCTCAGGTTTTGTTCTTCGATGTAGTAGGGTTCACGAATTTCCTGAACCGTGTTTCCCCAAATTCGATAGCTGGCTTGCCAGACGGTCTGACCTTCAGCTTCCGAGAGCAGTTCGGGCAGACCGTTTAGGTCATTGTGGTAATAGCGAACTTTCTGCTGGATGCCACTGCCATCAACGCGAGCGAGAGGTTCGTGACTATCGTCCCCGTATATGTAAAGGCTGGTCTGGGCGTGCTTGTGTTCTTGCAGCAGGCGCAGTCCATCCCAAGTAAAGCGGGTCTCGCTCAACAAATAGCCATTCCCGTCGTAGGTCGCCTTGGCAGTTCTTCGTCCTATAGGGTCGTAGGTCATTTTTACGACAGACCGCTGCCCGCCGTGCTCATTGTGGACCTCAATCAAGCGATGTTCGGCGTCATAGGCAAAGCGCTGGATGCCGCGATTTGCGCTGCGTTTTTCGATCATTCGACCGAAACCGTCGTAACGATAACGTTTGTCCTGATACGTCAGGACCTTGTTGTGCTGTACCAGCCCGGCACCGGGTTGCGGAGCATCCAGAAGGTTCGCAGCTGCATCATAGGAATAGGTTTCGCGTTGGCCTACGAGATTGTCTTGGCTAGCGACCACCCGGTCGGTTGCGTCGTAGTGCAGCAGTTGCCTGCGTTGGCCGCTCGGCGTCTGCTCGAGCTTGCCAATCAGGTTGTCGCTGGGGTCATACTCGAAATGCTTTTGTACCGCAGCAGGAAGTACCGATGCTCGAGTGATCTGACCTCGTTCACGGGAGCGCAATCGCCCACAACGGTCATAGTGATGACGCGTGCTGAGATGTCCTTGGGTACGCAGTACTTCGCGGTGCAGGCGATCGCGCTCGAAGTCGCTGATAACCTGACCGTCGAGATTTATTTGATGGAGGTGCCCACTGCCGTAGTGCAAGCGGTTGAGCCAGCGCCCGTCGGGAAGGCGAGTCTGACTCAGGTTGCCGAGCTCGTCATAGTTATGTTGCAGGGTGCCAGTCGCGCTTTTCTCTTCGATCAGTTGACCAACGCTGTCGTAGTCAAAGTTGATCGCTTGTTGCCTGCCGGCATTGTCGGTAAATGTGACGGCCTTGAGTTGATCCAGCGAGTCGTAGGTGTATTCCGTTCGTCCATCATCAGTGATCTTGACCCGCAGGCGGCCAACAGCGTCGCGCTCAAAGCAATGCACGATGGATGCTTCGGGAGTTACAGGGACTGATGCCATTCCGCTGCCCAGAGGGGCAGGAATAGATTCCATCCGCTTAATGTTGTTCAGTGCGTCGTAATGATAGCGGCGCACGCTACCGTCCAGGTCCTGCTGCTCAGCCACGCGGTCGTTGGCGTCCCAGGAGAAACGGTACCGCTCACCGTTTTCGTTGCACAGAGTGTTAAGGCGGCCATAGCGGTCGTATTCAAAGTTGACTTGGCGGCCGTGCGCATCAAGCCGCTGACTGACCTGTCCCTGGCGATTGCGTTGATAGTAGGTAGAGTGCCCGGAGAAGTCGGTATGTGCGATCAGTTGACCGCTGGTGTCGCGTTGAAAGTGTTCAATGCGTCCATCAGGCAACTGAGTACTCAGCACCAGGCCCCGAGCATCGTAAACAAACGTTGTGCGCTCACCCAATGCATCGGTGACAGCCTGCAAATAGCCTCTTTCGTCATACTTGAAACGGGTCGGGTAACCTGAGCAGTCAATATGCTCAATAAGTTGGCCGAATGGGTTCCAGCGCATCCTTTTGCTTTTTCCCGCTGCGTCGATGACCTCCACCAACTGCCCGTGATCGTCATAGCGATACTGCGAAACATGACCCTGCGGGTCCGTTTCAGCAATGCAGTTACCTCGCTGGTCATAACGTAAGTGCCAGGTGTTGCCTTCGCTGTCCGTGCCAGATACTGGTAAAGCCCAATGCTCAAGCCACGTAGTGGATTCGCTGCGGCCCAGCGGGTCGGTCTCGCCGATCAGGTTGCCAGCGTCGTCGTAGCTGTATGCAAAGCGCCCGCCCAGCGGATCGGTGGCGCTGAGCAATTGGCGCTCGTCGTTCCACTCGAACAGCCATGTTTGCGCGAGGTTGTCGCAGTAGCGAACGATCTGGTGCTGGGTGTTCCAGTGGCGGGTACTGACGCGTTGCAAGCCGTCGGTAATGCGCGTGATACCGGCCTGCAAGTCATAGTCGAACTGGTAGGCGTCGCCTTCGTCGGTCCAGTGCCGGACCACGCGCCATTCCACGTCTTCAACCAAGGCCCATTCGTAGAAACAGCGCAGACCGGTAGGTAACTGGTGCTCCACCATGCGCCGACCACTGTCGTAGCAGAAGCGCCGCTGCACCTGGCCAGTGGCATCGCGGACCTCCGCCAGGTTGCCAGTAGCGTCGTAGCCGTAACTGACGAGCACGTCGCGGCGTTGATCGGGGTAAAGACGTTCGAGCCGCATCACGTGGCCTTGATCGCGGATCAACTCCACTTGCACCAGATCGAATGTATCGCGCAGCCGAATCAGTCGCCCGGCTTCGTCATAATCGACATGGATACGGTTGTCGTTGCGGTCGCCGAGCTGGCTGAGGCGCAGCAATGAAGGGTTGGCAGAGGGTTCAAACAAGCGATACAGCCCGTCATCGCTCTCTATCAGCAATTGCCCGTTGAGGTGTCGGCGCACGGCCAGCCCCTCACCGGCGCTGAACACCGCGCCGCCCAGGGGAATACTGCCCATGTCGATAGGCCGACCCTGTTCATCGGTGTAGACCAGCGTTTCGCCGCCCTCGGGATGGGGACGAATTTCGACGCACACCTCATACGGCACGCTCCAGCCCGCGCCGAACAAACTGCCCGTGCGTTCGTCGCGGCTGTTGTAGAAACGTTGCCAATCAATCGGCAGGATGCCCGGCAGTACGAAATCCAGCTCATTATCGCCGCCCAACACCTTGGCACCGGTGGCAGCATGCACCGGGTTCGACGAGCCCATGGCCGCATTGGCCATCGCCCCCATCGCACTGCTCACGGCCATCGAGGTCGCACCGCCGATCAACATGCACGGCAGCTTGCTGAAGAACTTGCCCTTGCCGCCCTTGAGCATCAACAACGCGGTGACCGCCAGCCCCACACCCGGCGTCTTGCCGCTGCGAATCTCGCGCACCACCACCGAGCCGCCACCAATGGTCACGTTGGATGAAATCAACCCGGACGACACCACGGTCGCATCGCACGTACTGCGATCACCGCTGCGCACCGCCGGCTGGCCGTTGATCGTGACCTTGTCCGAGCCCTCGGCCAGAAACTGCGGTGGCATCGGTGGATGCTTCATGCAGGTGACCAGATCCAGCGGCTTGGGTACGGCGCCCGGCGCCGGGGTGGCAACCGTGGGCCGCCACATCTGCGAGAAGAAGCTTTCGGCCATGTCGAGGTAACTGGCTTCGGGCTCTGGCTGGGGGGCTTCCAGCTCGGTACCGGCCGGCGCTACATGGGAGCTGATCGCCCCGGCGGCGCGGGCGGCAGGAATGCTGTTGGTCAGGGTATCGGTGGAGCCGGTCAGAATGTTGGCCTGCACCGTGGGCGGAAACAGCGCGTTGCTGAAGCTATCGCATAAATTCGTGAGCCCTTTGTCCGCCCCTGTCTTGCTCATGGCCAGGCCGACAATCGTGCCCACCACCGCGCCCAGCAGGAAGCACCCCAGCCCGCCGGTGGCGACGGTAATACCGGTGGCCGCGACCACGGCAGCAGTCGCCACGGCGGTGATTGCGATATTGGCCGCCACCTCCAGCACACCGCCGAGGATGTCAGCCATCATCGAGGTGTGGGACAGCGCATCGCCCATCCGGGCCGCCCATAACGCGTCAGACATGCAGGTAGCTCATCAAGAAATCGCGTCGAACGACAGCGAGTTTTTGATCAATGCCCAATGCGCCGCCTCGGCATCACCCAGCTTGTCCGCCTTCACATAACTCAACGCGAGCATCTTGCGTGTGCCCGGTATCACCAGGGCCAACTGATACTGGAACACCTTGTCATTGCCCTTGTTGAACTGGCTGCGCAGCTCGATGCCTTCGACCTCTTGCGCGGCGCCCAGGCGCACATCCACACCCGGTTGATAGCGCAAGTCCTGCACCTGTTTTTCCAGGCGCTGGAGCTGGTCGTTGAAGTTGCTGTGCAGGGTTTCGCCCTCGGCGAGCAGGCTGCGGCTGACGATCAGGGAGGTGCCCAGTTCGGGGAACTTGAGGATGTTGATCGTCGCGTCCTGCAACTCACTGGCGGGCAGTTGAAACTGGAATTCGTTGATTCGGTACGTCATGGAAAACAGGTCTCGTCAGGAGCTTTTAGGCGCGGGAAACGCGGCTTTGATATTGGCGTCGATGGCGCCTTTCTGGCCCTGGCCATCGGGCGTGGCGCCGGGGCCGCCGCCGTTGTTCAGGTGCAGCACGCCGCCGGTATTGAACTCGGCATCGCCACTGGCGTAGAAACTGATTTGCACGCCAGTCAGGTTGATCTGCCCGCTGGCGTTGAGCTCCAGGATGCTTTCACCGCAGACCAGGCGCAGGTTTTCACCGACTTCGATGACGTAGCTCTGGCTGATGCTGTCGGTCTTCCTCTGGCCCACCGAGAGGATGTCTTCCTGCTTGACGATGCGCAGGCGGTTGTTGCCGATGGTCACCGTCTCGTTGTGCCCGATGCTCTTGTTGCGGTCATGCCCTACCGAGTGACTTTCGTCCACTTCGACGACGATGTCCTGGTTACGCTCGGCATGGATGTACAACTGCTCCAATCCCTTCTTGTCCTCCATGCGGATTTCATTGAAATTGGCCGGCGTGCCGCCCTTGCTCGAGCGGCTCTTCATGCCGCTCTGGGTCGCATTTTCCGGCAGGTCGTAGGGCACCGTCTGCTCCGCGTTGTACACCCGCCCGGTGATGATCGGCCGGTCGGGATCACCTTCCAGAAAGCTCACAATCACTTCCTGGCCGATGCGTGGAATCTGCATCGAGCCCCAGTTCTTGCCGGCCCAGGATTGCGAGACGCGTATCCAGCACGAGCTGTTTTCGTTGGATTGGTCGTGACGGTCCCAGTAGAAGTGCACCTTCACGCGGCCGTACTGGTCGGTCCAGATTTCTTCGCCTTTGGGGCCCACCACCAGCGCGGTCTGCGGGCCTTTGACGATCGGGCGGTGGGTGCTCGCCAGTGGGCGGAAGCTTTGCTGGGCGTCGATGCAGGTCAGGCTGCTTTCGAACTGCGCCGCGCCTGAACCGCCGCCGCTTTCCAGGCTTTCCTGGACGATGTAGTAACGGCAGCCGACGATCAGGTATTCGCGGTTCTGGTCCTGGCGGCTGAAGCCGGTGAGGCTGAACAGGTGGCCGGAGCCCAGGCCGCGGGCATTGCCGCTGAACTCGATCTGCTCATGCAGGGTTTGCAGGGCTTCGATGCGGGTACGTGCGTAGTGTTCGCCGTCTGCGCTTTGCACGTAGGTGCCGGGGTAGTCGTACAGCGGGTAGTCGCCCGCGGTGTGCGGGCGTGGCATGGCCGAGCGCACGTCGATGCTCGCGCTGGGGCGCTGGAAGTCGTAGTCGTTGAGCTCCAGCGAGCCCGGCTGCACTTGCTGCGCCAGGTGCCAGTTGTGCATGTGGTCGCGTTCGCGTTGCTGCTCGTCCTTGGGGTAGTAGGGGATCGACGCGTAGCCCGGCACCGTGGTGTGGGCGCCATAGGCATCGGCCAGCACCAGCACATGGCGGTCCTGCTCATGGCGGAAGAAGTAGTAGATGCCTTCCTGTTCCATCAGGCGGCTGACGAAATCGAAACTGGTCTCGCGGTACTGCACGCAGTATTCCCACTCGCGATACGGCCGGCTCAGGGCGTCTTCGAAGTCGGAAAAGCCCAGGTCACGGAACACCTGCTTGATGATCTGCGGGATGCTCAGGTTCTGGAAAATCCGGCAATCGGACGTACGGCTGAGCAGCCACAGCCATGGGCGCAGCGTCACCTGGTAGCTGGCGAACTGGCCCTGGTCGATGCTCTGGCTGCACTGCGCGACGATGCCGTGGAAATGCCGTTCGCCACCGTCCGCCAGTTGCAGGCCCACGCTCATCGGCTTGCCGAGCAACTGGTTGAGGTCGATGTTGGCGTCCAGGGACGTCAGTTGCAGCTCGTAGGTGAACAGGCGCCCCAGCTCTTCGCCGCCGCCCATTTCATTGAGCAGCAGCACATCCGGCCCGAGGGGGCTGGTGATCTTGGCCAGGCGTGAGGCTTGGTTGAATAGCATCGAAGTACCCTAATAACTGAAGGAACCCAGTCCAAATGTGGGAGGGGGCTTGCCCCCGATAGCAGTGTGTCAGGTGATGCATTGGTGACTGATTCACCGCCATCGGGAGCAAGCCCCCTCCCACATGTTGAGCCGTATTCCGTCAGGTCAATCGTTGAACTGGTAGTGCAGCTCATTATCCCGGCTGCTGATGCGCACACCCGCCAGCGCCTTGCCCTCAAGCATGCGCGTGAGGAATTCACGGCTCATGTCGGGCAGCAGGCTGTTGGTGAGGATGGTGTCGATCATGCGCCCGCCGCTTTCGGTTTCGGTGCAGCGCGAGACGATCAGGTCGACCACCGCGTCGTCGTAGTCGAAGGCGACCTTGTGCGTATTTTCCACACGCTTCTTGATGCGGTTGAGTTGCAGGCGGGTGATCGCCTTGAGCATCTCATCGCTGAGCGGGTAGTAAGGAATGGTCACCAGGCGGCCGAGCAAGGCTGGCGGGAAGATCTCCAGCAATGGCTGGCGCAGGGCCTTGGCGATTTCTTCCGGCTCGGGAATGTTCGCCGGGTCCTTGCACACCTGGGAAATCAGCTCGGTACCGGCGTTGGTGGTCAGCAGGATCAGGGTGTTCTTGAAGTCGATCACCCGGCCTTCGCCGTCTTCCATCACGCCCTTGTCGAACACCTGGAAGAAGATCTCATGCACGTCCGGGTGGGCTTTCTCCACCTCGTCCAGCAGGACCACGCTGTAAGGTTTGCGCCGCACCGCTTCGGTCAGCACGCCGCCTTCGCCGTAGCCGATATAGCCCGGTGGCGCACCCTTGAGGGTCGACACGGTATGGGCTTCCTGGAACTCGCTCATGTTGATGGTGATCACGTTCTGCTCGCCGCCGTACATGGCTTCGGCCAGGGCCAGGGCGGTTTCGGTCTTGCCCACGCCCGAGGTGCCGGCCAGCATGAACACACCGATCGGCTTGCTCGGGTTGTCGAGGCCGGCGCGGGAGGTCTGGATGCGCTTGGCGATCATCTGCAGGGCGTGGTCCTGGCCGATGATGCGTTTTTTCAGGTGCTGGTCGAGGTTGAGCACGGTTTCCAGTTCGTTGCGGGCCATGCGGCCCACCGGGATACCGGTCCAGTCGGCGACCACCGAGGCCACGGCCTGGTAATCCACGGTCGGCAGGATCAACGGGGTTTCGCCTTGCAGCGCGGTGAGGCGCTGTTGCAGATCGACCAGTTTTGCACGCAGCTCATCGTTGCCACTGTCCACAACCCCGGCCTTTTCGCGCAGGGTTGCACGGGTGGCGAGCAATTCATCCACCAACGCTTTCTCTTCGGCCCAGCGGCTTTCCAACGTGGCCAGGCGCTCGCGCTCGGCGCTCAGCAAGGCTTCGCTGTTGCTCTGGCGCGCGCCAATCGCAATGCCGATGGCATGCTCGCGGGCGATGATTTGCAGCTCGGTTTCCAGGGCTTCGATGCGGCGACGGCTGTCGTCCACTTCGGCCGGCACCGCGTGCAGGCTGATAGCGACGCGGGCGCAGGCGGTGTCCAGCAGGCTTACGGATTTGTCCGGCAACTGGCGCGCGGGGATGTAGCGGTGAGACAGCTTCACCGAGGCTTCCAGGGCTTCATCGAGGATCTGCACCTGGTGGTGTTTCTCCATGGTCGACGCCACGCCGCGCATCATCAGCAGCGCCTTGTCTTCCGACGGCTCGGCCACCTGTACCACTTGGAAACGACGGGTCAGGGCCGGGTCTTTCTCGATGTGTTTTTTGTACTCGGCCCAGGTCGTCGCGGCCACGGTACGCAGGGTGCCACGGGCCAGGGCGGGCTTGAGCAGGTTGGCGGCATCACCGGTCCCGGCGGCACCACCGGCACCTACGAGAGTGTGGGCTTCGTCGATAAACAGAATGATCGGCTTGGGCGAGGCCTGGACGTCTTCAATGACCTGGCGCAGGCGCTGTTCGAACTCGCCTTTCATGCTGGCCCCGGCTTGCAGCAGGCCCACGTCGAGGCTGCGCAGTTCCACGTCTTTCAGCGCGGGCGGCACGTCGCCGGCGACGATGCGCAGGGCAAAACCTTCGACCACGGCGGTCTTGCCGACGCCGGCTTCGCCGGTGAGGATCGGGTTGTTCTGGCGGCGACGCATGAGGATGTCCACCAGCTGGCGGATCTCTTCGTCACGGCCCACGATCGGATCGAGCTTGCCGCTGCGTGCCTGCTCGGTCAGGTCGACGGTGAAACGCTTGAGGGCCTCCTGCTTGCCCATCGCACTCGGCGCCATGGCACCGCTGGCTTCGCCTGGAACGCCGGCATTAAAACCATCGCTGGCGCTGAGGGCGTTTTCCGGCGAGTCGCCGACGTATTCGTCAAAGCGTTCGCTCAGGGCTTCGGCCTTGATCTTGTCGAACTCAGACGACAGGCCGAGCAACGCATGGCGCAGGCTTGGGGTCTTGAGGATGCCCAGCACCAGGTAACCGGTGCGCACCTGGCTTTCGCCGAACATCAGGCTGCCATAGACCCAGCCGCGCTCCACGGCTTCTTCCACATGGGAAGACAGGTCGGTGATCGAGGTCGAACCACGCGGCAGGCGGTCCAGGGCTTCGGTGAGGTCACGGGCCAGGCGCGCCGGTTCCACGTTGAACTGGCGGATGATGCGGTGCAGGTCCGAGTCCTGCAGTTGCAGCAACTGGTGAAACCAGTGGGCCAGTTCCACGTACGGGTTGCCCCGCAGCTTGCAGAACACGGTGGCGGCTTCGATGGCCTTGTAGGCCACGCTGTTGAGTTTGCCGAACAACGCGGCGCGACTGATTTCACCCATGCTCTGGATTCCTTGAGGTGGTGGCTTGATCGGCGTAATGCCGGGCCAGGATTAGGTCGTTGGCATCAACCGCAGGGCGGCCAAGCCAGGTGTTGAAGCCCAGGCGGAACTGGCCGTTGAGTTGCAGCGCCGGCACTTCGGGTTGTTGCAAAACCAGGTTCAAGTCCCAGTCCAATTCATGGCCCAGGTACTCGGCCACCCAGGCCACCAGCTCATTGAACGGCGACTGGCCAGGCAGCATGCCCATGTAGTCGTCCAGCTTGAGTGGGCCCAGGCGGATACGGAATTTATGCTGGCGGTCCCACACGTGGCTGCCCAGGCAGAAGTCCACGCCCAGTTGGTTGGCGCTGACGCCCACGCGGCTGCGCTCGGGCAGTTCCAGCCATTGGCCGACGTATTCTTCGATCTCCACCGGCAGGCCGAAATACTCGCCGAGGATCGCCTTCAAACCGTCCGGGTAGCGGGTTTGCGCCGACAGATGGCCGCTGTAATGCAGCTTCGCGGTATCAGGGATGAGCCCCTGATTCAGCAGGCTTGGCATCCCGCGACCACTCAGTGCGGCGAGGCGTGCAGACCAGTAGTCATCGTCCGGGCGGTCGTGGCTGACCGTCGGCCGTGCCTCGGCCCAGGCCCGGTAGAATAGGCTCAGCAGGCGGTGGTGGAAGATATCCAGGAACTGCTTGCTGGTGCTGTCGGCGTTGTTGCGCTGGCGTTCGCGCACGTATTCGGTGATATGCAGCGGCAGCGGGCCGTTGGGGCCGCCAAGGCCGAAGAAGAATTGCTCCAGCCGCGCCGGCTTGCCGTCGCCACCGGGATCGACCGAGGCCAGCGTAGCCGGGGCGAAAGTGCAATCGGCCTGCTGCCCCAGGCGCAGCGGGTCATCCGCCAGGCGCAGGGAATGGCCCAGGCGCGGCAGCTCGGGCGATTCGCACTCGATACGCCGCAATGCCTGGAAGAAATCGTATTCCCAGGGCTCCTGATGCATCGCATCCAAAGTACTCACAGGGTCGGACGACGCCCGGGCTTGGCTTTCCATCGCATGATCTCGCCGCGTTCGGTGGTACGGATCACCGTCTCGGTAAAACTGTTGATCGACACGTAGCGTGCCAGGAAGCGTTCCAGCACCGCACCGAGCAGGAACACGCCGGTGCCGCGAAACGCGTTTTCATCAAACTCCAAGGTAATTTCCAGGCCACGACCAAACACGATCGGGCCGGGCATCGGCAAGCGGCGAGTGACCGCCTTGCTGCTGACCTCGCGCAGGCCTTCGATCTGCAATTGCAGGGCGGCGTCGTTGCTGTCGCCGTACAGGCGTAGCAGTTCGCGCAATGCCGCCGCGCCCTGGCCCTGTTCGCTCAGGGACAAATAGTTGAGGGACAACTGGCTGATCAGGCGCCAGGCCTTGGCATCATGGGCATGGCTGGCGCGCGGGCGGCTTGGCCCGGCGACGCAACGCACGGATAAAACCGGCGCACTGTCGGCCAGGGTGAAGTCGGTCTTGCCGTTGCCCACGCTCATGAACAGCGGCAAATCGCGGTTGGTGCACAACGCGGTCACGCCAAGCTGGCGCAGGTCGTGGCGATACGGCGCCTGGCGGTTGTCGACCAGGCTGACAAAGGTTTCGCTGCCCACATAGGTGGAGCGCGGGCCGTTGCGGCGCTGGTCGCTGGACAACACCCGTGGCTCGCGGCGCACGGTGTAGTAAGCCTGGTCGCGGCCATACCGCGATGGATCGCGTACCGCATAGAACGGCAAAAATGGCTGCTCTGGCCCGGTGCCGTGGCCGGTGATGCCGCTCAACGAATGAATCTCGAAATCCATCGGCCGCGTGCGGTCGGCGATCACATGGTGTTCGTTGACCCGGTCGGACAAGTGGATACGGTCCACGCGCTTCGGGAACAGGTTGATCGCCGGGGTGCAGAACGGCAAAAACTGCGCCGCGCCGACGCTGCCTTCCAGGCTCGGTTCGTGACGGTCGAACAGCACGATCAGTTCCAGTTCCTGGCCGTCGCAACGCTTGACCGCACGGCTCAGCTCGGCGAACTCGACGAACAGGAAGCGGTGGGGCAGGGCGAAGTACTCCTGCAACAGGCGGTAGCCCTGGAACGCCCGCGCCACCACTGGCATGGCGGCATCGGCGTCATCGAAGCCCCGCGAGCGCAATGCGCCTTGTGGCAGGCGTTCGACCCAATCGCCACCGGGCTTGCGCGCAAACACCGCGCAGGCGTTGCCCAGCAGTTGTTCGTAAAGGCGGAACGGCTGCTCGTCGGCACCGCTGAGGTACAGCGGCAGGTTGTCCAGGTCGAGGCTGTTGAACGGCAATTCGGCGCCGGTGCGCAGGGTCAGGCGCAAGCCGGCCTTGGCTTTCGGCTCACTGGCGGCCAGGCGCCCGAGCACGGCGGCGGGGTTGCCGAAGTACTCGGCGCCACTGACCTGCAACGGCCACAACGTCACCGGATGCGCGGTGCGGTACTCGCAGCAGGTCTGGGTTTCGCGGCCCAAGGCGGCGCGCAACACGGTGTCGCGCGGCAGCGGGAAGCCGCTGGCCAGGGAGCCTTCATCGGGATCGGTCTGCAACTGCACCACGGTCATCGACGGGGTCGGCGCCAGGTAGTGCGGGTAGGCGATTTCCAGCAGGTTGTGGGTGAAGGTCGGGTACTCGGCGTCGAGCTTGAGCTGCACGCGGGCAGTGAGGTAGGCAAAGCCCTCCAGCAAGCGTTCGACGTACGGGTCGGCGCAGTCCATACCGGACAGGGTCAGCCGACTGGCGATCTTCGGGTATTCCTTGGCGAACTCGGCGGCGCTTTCGCGCACGTGGTGCAGTTCCTGGTTGTACAGCTCCAGCAGACGCGGGTTCATGGGCGCCTCCGCTGGTCGGCATTGACCACGCGCACATGGCCGGATTCCAGGTCGAGGTCGGTTTGCAGCAACAGGCGCAATGGCACCGGCTGCGCCCACAGGTCGCCTTCGATCTCGAAACTCAGGGCGTTGTGATTCATCTCGCCATGGCCGACGCGGGCTTTGACGCGCAGGGTGTGGCGCAGGATGCGTGGTTCAAAGGTGGCGATCGCCTGGTAGATCAGGGCTTCCAGGGCCTTGATATCAACGCTGGAAACGCTGTTGCCCGCCAGCGCCGGCAGGCCGTAATTGACCACCGAGGTGCCTGCTTGTGTGTGCAGCGTGGCATCGGCATCGAGCAACGACGTGGTGTTGAGCAGCCACGCCAGGTCGCGCAGCACCGAGGCCTTCAATTGGGTCAGGGACAATACGCGTTTATCCGCGCTTTCCTTGGGATTGGTTGGGTCGTCGTCGGTCAACCGGTCCAGCAGGGACGGTTGCAGACGGTCGCGGGAAGCGATTTCAGTTACCACCAAAGCAGCTCCACGGACGGGTTGTGAGAGGGACGCTCGTTCAGAGGGGCAGGGGCTTGTGGCCGTGGCGCAAAGCCACGGCCACAAAGGCTATCAGCGCTTGGTGTTGGAACGGATGTTCCAGCCAAACTTGATCGCGCCGCCGTCTTTAGTGCCGTCGGCTTTCTGCGGCTGGTAGTCGACCATCACTTGGGCGAAGTTCAGGGTGACGTTTTCAGTCAGGCGGTCATCGCTGCCCGAACCGCCGGTGCTCAGGGACGTGACCAGCACTTCTTCCAGGTTGATGATCATGTACTCGACCTGGCTTTCGCCACCGGCCTTGCGCACGGTCAGCTTGACCTTGTCGATGTGCTTGCCGCTGGCGCAGTGCATCATCAGGTTCGGCGACGCCTTGTCGACGTACTTGGTCAGCGACAGGTCCTGGATATTCACCTTGCCCGCGCCGCCGCCACCGCCGACGTGCATGTTGCCGGACTGGGACATGCCCCAGCTCCAGTTCAGCACGTCGATCTCGTCCTTGTGGGCCTTGTCCATGGACTCGCCCTTGATGTCGCCGATCTTGATGAAAATATCAACAGCCATGTTTTCTCCCTGTGTGGTCTCAGCCACAGTATTTGTTAACGCCGCCGACCCCTGTAGGAGCGAGCTTGCTCGCGAAGGTCGTCAACGGTGACGCAGGCATCCTGGATGAACGCAGCGCCTTCAAGTTTTTCGCGAGCAAGCTCGCTCCTACAGGGAGCGAGCCAGTCCGGATTTTTTACGCGCTTTTTGCCGAAGGCAGCTTCGATACCAGGCGCAACGACACGGTCAGCCCTTCGAGCTGGTAGTGCGGGCGCAGGTAGAACTTGGAGTTGTAGTAACCCGGGTTGCCTTCGACGTCCTCCACGATCACTTCAGCGGCAGCGAGCGGGTGCTGGGCCTTGGTGGTTTCGGTGGAGTGCGCCGGGTCGCCGTCGACGTAGTTGAGGATCCAGTCCTGCAACCAGCGCTGCATCTCGTCCTTCTCTTTGAAGGAACCGATCTTGTCGCGCACGATGCACTTCAAGTAGTGAGCGAAACGGCAGGTGGCGAACAGGTACGGCAGGCGCGCGGCCAGGTTGGCGTTGGCGGTGGCGTCCGGGTCGTCGTATTCGGCCGGTTTCTGCAACGACTGCGCACCGATGAACGCGGCGAAGTCGGTGTTTTTCTTGTGCAGCAGCGGCATGAAACCGTTCTTCGCCAGTTCCGCTTCACGGCGGTCGCTGATGGCGATTTCGGTCGGGCACTTCATGTCCACGCCACCGTCATCGGTAGGGAACGTGTGGGCCGGCAGGTTTTCCACTTCACCGCCAGACTCCACGCCACGGATGCGCGAGCACCAGCCGTAGTGCTTGAACGAACGGTTGATGTTCACCGCCATCGCATAGGCCGCGTTGGCCCAGGTGTACTTGGAGCTGTCGGCGCCATCGGTGTTTTCTTCGAAAGCGAAGGCTTCCACCGGGTCGGTCTTGGCGCCATACGGCAGGCGCGCCAGGAAGCGCGGCATGGTCAGGCCGATGTAGCGCGAGTCTTCCGATTCACGCAGCGAGCGCCAGCCGGCGTATTCCGGGGTGGTGAAGATCTTGGTCAGGTCGCGCGGGTTCGACAGTTCCTGCCACGAGCCCATGCCCATCACGGTCGGCGAAGCCGCAGCGATGAACGGGGCGTGCATGGCGGCGCAGACTTTCGACAGCTCGCCCAGCAGCTCGACATCGGGTGGCGACTGGTCGAAGTAGTAGTCGCCTACCAGGCAACCGTACGGTTCGCCGCCGAACTGGCCGTATTCTTCTTCGTACATCTTCTTGAAGATCGGGCTCTGGTCCCAGGCCGTGCCCTTGAATTTCTTCAGGGTCTTGTGCAGGTCCGGCTTGGAGATGTTGAGCACGCGAATCTTGAGCTGCTCATCGCTCTCGGTGTTGTTGACCAGGTAGTGCAGGCCACGCCAGGCGCTTTCCAGCTGTTGGAAATCCGGGTGGTGGATGATCTGGTTGACCTGGGCGGTGAGCTTGGCGTCGATGGCGGCGATGATCGATTCGATCGACTTGATCGCGTCGTTGGACACCAGGTCGGTTTGCGCCAGGGCCTGTTCGGCCAGGGTGCGCACGGCGGTTTCCACGGCTTCGCGGGCACGCTCGGTCTTAGGCTTGAATTCCTGCATCAACAAGGATGCGAACTCGCTGGTTTCCTCAATTGCACCCAGGCTCTGGGCGCCTTCGCGGGCGGTATTGTCAGTCATGATTACTGCTCCCCTGCAGGCTTAGGCGCGCTGGCAAGTGCCTGAAGCAGTGCCGGGTCCTTGATCGCCTTCATGATGATTTCTTCAGCGCCAGTCTTGCCGTCCATGTAGGTCAGCAGGTTGGCCAGTTGGGTGCGGGCTTCGAGCAGTTGCTTGAGCGAGTCGACCTTGCGGGCCACGGCGGCCGGGCTGAAGTCGTCCATGCTTTCGAAGGTGATATCCAGGCTCAGGTTGCCTTCACCGGTCAGCTCGTTGGGTACGTGGAACGCCACGCGTGGCTGCATGGCCTTGAGGCGCGAGTCGAAGTTATCGACATCCACTTCAAGGAACTTGCGGTCGGCCACAGGCGCCAGAGGCTCGGCAGGCTTGCCGGCGAGGTCGGCCATCACACCCATCACGAAGGGCAGCTGGACCTTTTTCTCGGCGCCGTAGAGCTCGACGTCGTACTCGATCTGCACTCGAGGCGCGCGGTTGCGCGCGATGAATTTCTGAGAACTTTGCTTCGCCACGTTGCTGCTCCTGGTCGCTTGAGCGACGGTGTTGTTACTGCACAGCCGGGCGGTTTACTCGCCGTCCGGGCCGCGCAGGTTTTCAAATTGGGACATGCCATCGGGAATCAGGTTGCGCACGATGGCCGCGAAGTCGGCGTGCACCAGATGTTTGGCCCGGTTCAACAACACCGGCAGCGGGCTCGAAGGCTCGTGCCGGGTGTAGTACGCAAGGATCTTGTCGAGGCTGCGCAGCACGTCGTCGCGGTTGGCGATGTCGCCAGTGGGGCGAGGTGCGGCGGGGGCAGCGGCGAAATCGACCGAGGGGGCATTGTCGTCACTGACGGCCTCGGGTTCGCGGCTGCTTGTAGGGTCGGGTACGGCTTGGTTGAGTATTTGCAACGCCTGCTTGAGCGGCTGCTTCAGCAGGCTGAGGTCCACGCCCTGGGCTGAACCGACCTGGTCGCTGACCTGCTGCTCGATGGCTTCGCAGGCGGCGCGCGCCGTGCTCAAGGCGTCACGGGTGGCCTGCAGTTGTTCGGGATCGCTGTCGAGGAACGCGGCGTTGAGTTGCTGGGCGCCGAGCTGTTCATCGGGGAAATTCATCAGGCCGCTGGCGCTGAGCGCAGCGCGCAGGCTCACGGGGCCGAAGGTGCGCGAGCGCGTGAGGATGCTTTCGCGCAACAGACGAATGGTCGCGTCGCTGGTCAGGCCAGACAGGGCGTTGATGCGCACGGTGGGGTCGTTATCGTCGTCGGCATCCAGGTGCGGATGCAGGTCGGCCCAGTATTCGCGCAGCAGCGCGTTGATCAGCGTGAGGACTTCAGCCAGCCCGGCCACGCCTTGCAGGGCGAGGGAGCTTTGCAGCAGGAAATGGGTGATGCGCAGGTCTTTGCTGCGTTGCAGCAAGTCAAGGCTTTGCTGCTGGATGCTGCGCCACTCCGGCGGTTCAGCGGGCAGGATCGAGTCGCCCATGCTGCGCTCGGGTTGGCCCTTGGCATCACGCTCCAATTGCAAAAATTGCGCGTCATATTCCATGTCTTCACCACACGGCGAAGTCGCGGAAACGGCGGTGAGCAGCAACGGCACATCCACTGAAATCGATCTCCCTATCAGCCCGTTAAATGGCGGGCAATTCATGCATTAGTTGCGCGAGGAACTTTGCATGTTTTCTTGGTCATATAAGTAAGATGCCACTAATGTGCCATCACTGGTATTCAAGAAGTTGTGCATTTTTGGTGTAGTACTTATGCCTTGTCAAGGTAAGCTATTCGCGCTCTGTGACAGATGTGCGGTGTTTAACAACCTGCGCGACTGGTGGGTCGAACGACGCACCGGAACAGGATTTTTGTCATGAAGGCCAGTTAAGATCAGCGATCATGCTGACAAAAGCAGGTTGTGGAAGGTCGATTGCACGACCTGATGGGGATCTCTCGGGAATCGCTGTCCCTTGGATCGACTGCGCGCGAAGTATCAGCAAGGAGGCAAGATGTCGCTGTGTTTGACTATCACTAGTTATCACAAGATTACCCCGGGGCAGTGCTCCGAAAAGTCCATGAACCAGGGCTCGATGGCTATCGGCCGCAGCTCGGATAATGACTGGGTATTGCCCGACCCTGAGCGCCTGGTGTCTTCGCAGCACTGCGTTATTCAATACAAAGATGGCCGTTATTATTTAACCGATAACAGTACAAATGGTGTGGAGTTGGTTAACGCCGGTATTCGTATGCGCCGGGGTAATAGCGAGCCGCTGCAGGATGGCGAGTTGATCCGCATCGGCGATTACGAAATCCAGGCACGTATCGATTTCAATGTGCAGGCCGTCGATAGCCAGCCGTTTGCCGGTGATTCACCGAACAGTTTTGAGGCCTTGATGGGCGCCGTGGCGAACAAGCCCGCGCCGACGCCCGTGATTGCGCCGCAGTTCCACGGCGCTTCGTCGATGGACACGCTGCCCGACCTGTTCGACTTTCTCAGCCCCACCGCCGTACCGCCGCCCACCGTGCCGGACCACGTACCCTCCGAGCAACACGACTTCCGCCCACCTACGCCGGTCGCGGTGCCGCTGGTCGAGAAGCCTGCGGTATCCGGCGCGGTGATTCCCGAAGACTGGGACCTGTTTGGCGATACGCCAGCGCCGTTGACCAGCGCGCCGCCGCCTGCGCCGACACCACCCCCCGTACCGACACCGCCGCCTGCACCGAGCGTGCCGTCGCCCCCCGTGGTCGAGCCCGTGCTCCCCGTGGCCGATACCCGGCAACCCGACCTCCTGCAAGCCTTCCTGCGTGGCGCGGGCCTGGATCAACTGCGCCTGGACAAGGCCGATGCCTGTGCGCAGATGGAAAGCATCGGCCGCAGCTACCGCCTGATGGTCGAGGGCTTGATCGACGTGTTGCGCGCCCGCGCCAGTCTCAAGGGCGAGTTCCGCATGCAGCAGACGATGATCCAACCCGCCGAAAACAATCCGTTGAAATTCGCACCGAACGCCGACGAAGCGTTACTGCTGCTGCTTCGCCATGGCAACCAAGCGTTTATGGCTCCGGATCTCGCCGTGCGCGACAGTTTCGACGATCTGCGCGCCCATCAGTTGGCGGTGATGGCGGGGGTGGAAGCGGCGATCAAACACCTGCTCGGCCGCTTCGAACCGGCACAACTGGAAGAACGCATGGGCAAACCCGGCGGGCTGTCGAGCCTTTTCAACGGTTCGCGCCAGGCCCAGTACTGGCAACAATTCACCGAGCTCTACAGCAATATTTCCCGCGAGGCCCAGGAAGATTTCCAGGACCTGTTCGGCCGCGAATTCAGCCGAGCCTACGAAGAACACAGCGCACGCCAGCGTCGCTGACCCGCAGCACATGGATTAACGGATAGCTAAGTACGTCATTGAGGACGCAGGATGATTCCCAGGTTTTTACTCGCAGTCGCTACCGCGCTGCTGCTGACCGCGTGTGCCAAGGACGCGGCCAAACCCGAAACAGCCGCTGAGGCTGAAGTGGACACCGCCGCCGTCGAGTTGCATTTCCACGCCATTGCCGGGCTTAACCCCGGCGCCAACGGCCAGGCCGCCCCGGTGCGGGTACGGATTTTCGAACTGAAGAACGCCGCCACCTTCGCCCGCTCCGATTACTTCGCCCTGGCTGACCGCGCGCAATCCACCCTCGGCCTGGACCTGCTGGACCAGGACGAAGTCATGGTGCAACCCGGCCAGCAACTGAGCATCCAGCGCGACCTCGACCCCTCCACGCGCCAGATCGGCTTGCTGGTGGGTTATCGCGAGCTGGACCGCGCGCAATGGCGCACGGTGATCAACGTGCCCGCGCGCCAATACACCGAATACCAGATCAGCCTCGATGTGCGTGCCGTGCGCGCCGACGTCGTGGCTACCCCATCCAGCCCTGCCCAATAAGAAGCAATCGGAGCCCCCATGTCCTGGAACAATCGCGTGGTCTGGTCGGAAGGCATGTTCATCGGAACGCAGCACTTCCAGCAGCATGACCGTTACCTGGAAAACCTGATCGACGCCCGCAGCCGTCCGCTGTCCGCTGGCGCCTGGGGCTTTTCCGAGTTGCTGATCGACCAGGGCCTGCTGGCCCAGGGCAAGCTGGCGATCGTGTCGGCGCGCGGCCTGTTGCCCGACGGCACGCCGTTCAATATTCCCCAGGATGACCTCGCGCCGAGCCCGTTGAATATCGACGACAACCTGCGCGACGGCCTGGTCTACCTGGCCTTGCCCCTCAAGCGCGCGGGTGCCCGCGACACCGTCGACGACGGCGAAGACCTTGGCGCCGCGCGTTACGTGAGCCAGGTGCGCGAAGTGCGCGACGACAACGCCCCTTTCGAGAACCGCGCCCCAGTGGCCGTTGGCTCCCGTGCCTTGCGCCTGCTGACCGCGCAGGATGGCATCAGCGATTACGCCGCCATCGGCCTGGTGCGCATCAAGGAAAAACGCGCCGACCGCGCACTGGTCCTCGACGACACTTATATCCCGCCGGTATTGGACGTGGCCGCGAGCAAACCACTGAGCGCATTTCGCAGTGAGCTGCTTGGCCTGCTGCACCAGCGTGGCGAAGCCCTGGCGGGCCGTGTGGTGGCCTCGGGTGCCGGTGGGGCGTCGGAGATTGCCGACTTCATGCTGTTGCAACTGGTCAACCGTGCCCAACCGCTGATCCAGCATTTCAACCAGTTGAGCCCGCTGCATCCGGAGCGTTTCTTCAGCGAACTGGTCAGCCTGGCCGGTGAGTTTTCCACCTTTTCCACCAGTGGCCGTCGCCCCCAGGAATACCCGCAGTACCAGCACGACGACCTGGCCCTGAGCTTCGCCCCGGTGATGGCGGCGCTGCGCGAAGCGTTGTCGATGCTGATCGACAGCAAGGCCACGCCGATCCCGATCGTGGAGAAAGCCTATGGCATCCACGTGGCGATGCTGGCCGACAAGACCCTGCTCGACAGCGCCAGCTTCATCCTCGTGGTGCGTGCCGATGTGCCAGGCGAAACCCTGCGCGCGCGCTTCGGCCAGCAGAGCAAGGTCGGCTCGGTGGAGCACATCCGTGACCTGGTCAACCTGCAACTGCCGGGCATCAGCCTGCTGCCGTTGCCGGTGGCGCCACGTCAGATTCCCTACCACGCAGGCAGTACCTATTACGAGCTGGACCGCGGCAGCGAGCACTGGCAGCAGTTGGGCAACTCCGGCGGTTTCGCCTTCCATATCGCCGGGCAGTTCCCGGGTTTGAACCTGGCCTTCTGGGCGATCCGAGGATAATTCGCGATGCATCCCAATGATGATGACCGCACCCAGTTCATGCCGCGCCCGGGTGGCCGTGCGCCGGAACCTGTGCGTGCAGAGCCGGCGCCGCTGTCGATGCCGGCGGCACCGATCCTGACCGGCAAAAGCCAGGGGCTTAACCCGCTGGAAAGCGCCGCCGGCCCGCTATTGGCGTTGCTGACACGCCTGCGCAACACCATTGCCCACCCCGCACCGGCCAGCTTGCGTGCGCAACTGCTGGCCTACCTGCGCCAGTTCGAAGAACGCGCGGAAGCAGCCGGTGTGGCACGCAATGAAGTGCTGCTGGCGCGGTATGCGCTCTGCACCGCCCTCGATGAAGCGGTGTTGAGCACGCCGTGGGGCAGCACCAGCGACTGGGGCAAGCAGAGCCTGTTGATCACCGTGCATAACGAAGCCTGGGGCGGCGAAAAAGTCTTCCAGTTGCTCGACCACTGCCTGCAAAGCCCGCGTGAGCGCCTGTACCTGCTGGAATTGTTGTACCTGTGCATGTGCCTCGGGTTCGAGGGCCGCTACCGCGTGATCAACGACGGTCGCAGCCAGTTGGAAGCCCTGCGTGAGCGCACCGCTGCGGCGATTCGCAGTGCCCGTGGCGACCACGAGCGCGAGTTATCGCCGCACTGGCGCGGCGTCAGCGTCGCGCGGGATCGCCTGGCGCAGTTCATGCCGCCATGGATCGCGGTGGCTATCGGCCTGGCGCTGCTGCTGGCGTTGCTGTTCGGCTTGCGCATGAAGCTGGCATCGGACGCCGAGCCGGTGTTCAAGAACATTCATGCCTTGGGCGAGATCCCGGTGCAGGCCATCGACCGTCCGGTGGCGCAGCCCAAAGTCATCGAGCGGCCACGCCTGGCCGGCTTCCTGGCGGAGGACATCAAGGCGGGTCGTGTGGCAGTAGAAGATCAGGTCGACCGTTCAGTCGTGACCATTCGTGGCGACGAACTCTTTGCGTCCGCCAGCTCCAGCATCGTCGATGACTACCAGCCGCTGATGCTGCGCATCGCCGACGCCATTCGCAAGGTCAAGGGCCAGGTGCGTGTCACCGGGCACAGCGACAACCGCCCGATTGCCACGCTGCGCTTCCCGTCCAACTGGGCGCTGTCCGAAGCGCGGGCCAAGTCGGTGCTGGACATCCTGGCAGCCAAGACCGGCCAAGGCGACCGCTTCAGCGCCGAAGGCCGCAGCGACACCGAGCCGGTGGCCACCAACGCCACCGCCGAAGGCCGTGCCCGCAATCGCCGGGTTGAAATCACCGTATTGGCGGAGGGCGTCGAGTGAAGGCGTTTTTCAGTTTCATGATTCGCTGGGTGATCCCCGTACTGGGCCTGATCGCCCTGAGCCTGATCATCTGGTTTGTGGGGCCGTTGCTCGATGGGCTGGTTCCGGAAGGGCGGCGCTGGGCGCTGATCGTGCTGATCTTTGCGGTGTGGATTGCCTATCGGGTGTTCCGCATCATCCAGGCGCGCCGTCAGGCGGCCGAAGTCATGCGCAGCCTGGCGGCGGAAACCCCGGCCGACCCCAACAGCGTGGCCACCGCCGAAGAATTGTCGAGCTTGCGCCAGCGCATGGACGAAGCCTTGGCCCTGTTGAAAAAGGCCAAGCTTGGTGGTGACGAACGCCGCAATCTCTATGAGCTGCCGTGGTACGTGATCATCGGCCCGCCAGGCTCGGGCAAGACCACTGCGCTGGTCAATTCCGGGCTGCATTTCCCGCTGGCCGCGCAACTGGGCGCCGGTGCGGTGCGTGGTGTCGGCGGCACGCGCAATTGCGACTGGTGGTTTACCGACCAGGCGGTATTGCTCGACACCGCAGGCCGCTATACCACCCAGGACAGCAATTCCACGGTGGATAAAGCCGCCTGGCTGGGCTTTCTCGACCTGCTGAAAAAGCAGCGCTCGCGTCGCCCGATCGATGGTGCCTTTATCGCGATCAGCCTGTCTGACCTGCTGCTGGGTACCGACGCCGAACGCGCCGCCCATGCGGCGGCGATCCGCCTGCGTATCCAGGAGCTGTACACCCAATTGGGCGTGCGTTTCCCGATCTACCTGATGCTGACCAAGCTCGACCTGGTGCCGGGCTTCATGGAGTTCTTCGACAACCTGAGCAAGGAAGAACGCGCCCAGGTGTGGGGCATGACCTTTGCCCTGGATGACGGCAAGAACAGCGACAGCCCGCTGGCCCACCTGCAAAGCGAATTCGCCGGCCTGGAACAGCGCCTCAACGAACGCCTGGTGGAACGCCTGCAACAGGAGCGCGACCCGGCGCGGCGCGACCTGATCTACGGTTTCCCGCAACAGTTCGGCGCCCTGAAAGATTGCCTGCAAAGCTTCCTCGAAGGTGTATTCAAGCCCAACGCCTTTGAAGAACGCGTGTTGCTGCGCGGGGTGTACTTCACCAGCGGTACCCAGGAAGGCAGCCCGATTGACCGCCTGATTGGCGCCATGGCCCAGAGCATGAACCTGGACCGCCAGCACCTGGCGCGCCAGAGCGGTACCGGGCGCAGTTACTTCATCGAAAAACTCTTCACCGCCGTGGCTTTTGCCGAACGTGGACTGGTGGGTGTGAACCCGAAAGTTGAGCGCCGGCGCAAGTGGATCGCACGCGGTGTGCTCGCGGCCACCGTGGCCTTGGTGATCGTGGTCAGCAGCTTGTGGTGGGTGAGTTATCGCGCCAACCAGGCGTATATCGCCCAGGTCGACCAGAAGGTCGCGCCCCTGGGCCAGACCGTCCAGAACCTCAGCCCGGCGCAGCGCGAAGTGCTGGCCGTGCTACCGCTGCTCAATGCGGTGAAGAACCTGGCAGGCGATTCGCCCAGCTGGTCCGAGGGCCTTGGGCTGTATCAAGGCGACATGCTGGAAGCCGAGTCCGCCAGCGTCTACCGCAAGCTGTTGATCGCGGTCTTCGCGCCACGCCTGGTGACGCGTATCGAAGAGCAACTGCACGGCGGTGGCAATTCCGACTTCCTTTACGAGGGCCTCAAGGCCTACCTGATGCTCGCCGACACCGAGCATTACGACCCGGACTTCATCAAGGCCTGGATCGCCCTCGATTGGGACCGCAACCTGCCCCGTGACCTGCCCGCCGATCAGCGCCAGGCGTTGGCCGGGCACCTGCAGGCGTTGTTCGAACGGCACCCGCCGAGCGCACGCCTCGATCCGCGTTTGATCGACGACCTGCGTCGCCAGTTGCAACAACTGCCGGTGGCCCAGCGTGTCTACGACCGGGTCAAGCGTCAGAAATTGCCTGAAGGCATCCCGGACTTCCGCATCAACGAAGCCGCCGGCCGTGATGCTGCGCTGGTGTTCAGCCGCAAAAGTGGCAAGCCGCTGGGTGAGCCGCTGAGTGGTTTCTTTACCGCCAAGGGCTATCGGCAGGCGTTCCTGCTGAGCAGCCTGAACCAGACCGGTACCCTGGCCGAAGAGCAATGGGTACTGGGCCGTGAGCAGGCCGACCAGCAGAACGTGGTCAGCCTGGCCGCTGATGTGCGTCGCCTGTACTTCCAGGACTACCAGCGCCAGTGGGATGCGTTGCTCGCCGACATCGACTTTGTACCGATCACCAGCGTGGCCCAGGCAGCCGATGTGCTGCGGGTGATTTCCGGACCCACCTCGCCGCTGAAAAAACTGCTGGTGGCGGTGGCCAAGGAAACCGACCTGCAAGCGGAAGAGCGCCAATTGGCCGCCAAGGGTGTACCGGTGGAAGGTGGGGTGGACAAGCTCAAGGAGCGCCTGGGCAGCCTGCTCGGCCAGGAGCAACCGACCGCGAATGCCCCGGCCGCCGCGGATGATCCGGTGACCGCACACTTCGCCGAACTCAACAGCATCGTCAGCAAGAACGAAGGCGAACCGGCTGCCATCGACGGCCTGTTGTCGGACATGAATGCGCTATATGTGCAGGTCAGCGCCATGGTCGGTGCCAGCGGCGACGCCTTGCTGGGTGAGGCGAAGAACCAGGCGGCGGCTGCGGCCACGCGGGTCAGCCTGAATGCCGAGCGCCAGCCACCTTTGGTGCAAGGCATGGTCAAGTCGGTGGTCAACTCCACCACCAACAGCATGATGGGCGGTGTGCGTAACCAACTGAACGCGGCCTGGGTCAGCGAAGTGGTCAACGTGTATCGTCAGTCCCTGGCAGGGCGCTACCCGATGTCGCCGGGCAGTACGCGTGACGCCACCCTGGATGACTTCGGGCAGTTTTTTGGCGTGGGCGGGGTGATGGACAATTACTTCCGCAAGTACCTGCAGCCGTACGTGGACACCTCGGCGCAGACCTGGCGCTGGCAGCCGGGCGCGGCGCAGAAGCTCGGGATTGCACCGGGCGTGCTGCAAACCTTCCAGCGTGCCGCGACGATCCGCGATGCGTTCTTCCGCTCCGGGGGTACCCAACCCATCGTGCGCTTCGAACTCAAGCCAGTGTCGATGGACCCGAGCATTACCCAGTTCCTGCTTGACCTTGACGGCCAGCAACTGAGCTACGACCACGGCCCGAGCCGCCCGGTGGCGATGCAATGGCCAAACCCCGGCAGCATTGGTGTGGTGCGAATTTCCATCATGCCGCCGTCGGCCAGTGGCCGCTCCGGTGTGACCCTGGATGGCCCGTGGGCTTGGTTCCGCCTGTTGGAGCAATCGGACCTTACCGCCGGCAACTCGCCTGATCGCTTTAACCTGCGCCTGCGTGTGGATGGGGCGAGCATCGCCTACGAGTTGCGCGCCAACAGCGCCTTCAATCCGTTCAAGAGTCGCGTGCTCAGCGGCTTCAGCCTGCCGGAGCGGTTATGACGACGCTGGGTTTCTACGGCAAGTTGGCCAGTCGTGGGGACTTTGTCAGCCGCGCCTTGCCCCAGAGCTTTATTGGCCCATGGGACAGCTGGTTGGCGGCGGGTTTGCTCGCCAGCCAGCAGAGCCTGGGCGCCGAGTGGCTCAACGTGTACCTGGTCAGCCCGCTGTGGCGCTTCGTGTTGGCGCCGGGTGTGTGCGGACCGAACGCGGCGGCGGGCGTGGTGATGCCGAGCATCGATCGGGTGGGGCGGTATTTCCCGCTGGCGGTGGTGGCCTTGCTCGATCACGACACCAACCCGGCGTCCCTGGTGGGCGGTCCGGACACCTGGTTCGAACAGGCCGAAGAGCTGTTGCTCGGCACCCTCGACGCCGACGCTACCTTTGAACGCTTCAACGATGGCCTCGACAGCCTGGGCTTGCCAGCGACTGAGCCGCGAGCGGTCGACAGCCGTTTCGCCGGCCTGCAACGCGTGGCCGCCACCGAGCCCCACCAGCGCATGACCGCGCTCGCCGAACAGGCCTGCGACGGTGCCAGCCTGTGGTGGGGCCGTGGTTCGCAGACGATTTCCCCTGGTTTATTGCGGTGTCAGGGCCTGCCCGCCACCGGCGATTTTGCGCAGTTTTTGCTCGGACAAGAGGGTGTGATGTAGATGGGGGCGACGTATGTATCCGCGAGCAAAAGCCATGTGGGCATGGTCCGCCAGGTCAACGAAGACGCCTGCCTGGACCTGCCGGAAAACCGCCTGTGGGTGGTGGCCGACGGCATGGGCGGGCATGCGGCGGGGGATTACGTCAGCAGCCTGATCGTCGACAGCTTGCGCAGTGTGCCGCTGGGTCGGTCCCTCGAGGAATACTCGGCGGCCTTGCGCAATGACCTGCTCCGTATCAATGCCGCCGTGCGTGAAGAAACCGCCAACCGTGGTGTGACCATGATGGGCAGCACCGTGGTGGTGCTCGCCGCCCGCGGCTTGCGCGGTGTGTGCCTGTGGGCTGGCGACAGTCGCCTGTACCGCCTGCGCGACGGCGTGCTCGAAGGCATCTCCCGCGACCACAGCTACGTGCAGGACCTGCAAGACAGCGGCCTGCTCAGCGAAGCCGACGCGCGCGTGCATCCGCGCGCCAACATCGTCACCCGCGCCATTGGCGTAGAGGCCCAGTTGGAACTGGCGGTGGTCGACCTGTTGATCGCCCCGGGTGACAGCTACCTGCTGTGCAGCGATGGCCTGAACAAGACCGTCGAAGACCATGAGATCCGCGAAGTGCTCAGCCACGACGCGCCGGACGAAATCGTGCGCAGCCTGGTGCACCTGGGGCTTAACCGCGGCGCGCCGGACAACATCACCGCCATCGTCGTGAAGGTATCGGCATGAACATTGTGATTCCGGGCTACGACATCGAAGGCGAGATCGGCGAAGGCGCCATGGCCAGCGTGTACCTGGCGACCCAGCGCTCGCTGGAGCGCAAGGTGGCGTTGAAAGTGATGGCGGCGGCGCTGGCGGCCGACCCGAGTTTCTGCGAACGCTTCCTGCGCGAGGGCAAGACCCTGGCGCGCTTGTCGCACCCGCATACGGTGACCATCCATGACATCGGCAATGTCGGTGAGCTGTACTACATGGCCATGGAGTACCTGCCCAACGGCACGCTCAAGGAGCGCATCGCCGCGGGCCTGACGCCAGAGCAGGGCGTGACGTTGATTCGCCAGATTGCCTCGGCGCTGGGCTATGCGCATGCCCAGGGGTTGGTGCACCGCGACGTCAAGCCGGCGAACATCCTGTTCCGTGCTGACGGCACCGCGGTGTTGTCGGACTTCGGTATCGCCAAGTCCCTGGACGACCGTACCCAGTTCACCCAGGCCGGGTTTGCGGTGGGCACGCCGAGCTACATGAGCCCGGAGCAGGCACGGGGCCAGGAGATCGATGGCCGTGCCGACCTCTACGCCCTGGGCGTGGTGCTGTATGAAATCCTCGTCGGCAAGCTGCCGTATAACGGCACCGATGCGCTGTCCACGGCGCTGGCGCACCTGACCGAACCCTTGCCGGAGTTGCCGGTGCACCATGGCCGTTATCAGGGCGTGCTGCGCAAGCTGTTGGCCAAGGACCCGGCGGAGCGTTTCCCGGATGCGGCGGCGTTGTTGGCGGCACTGGACCAGCTGCCGGCGGACTCGCCAGAGGCCACGCTGGTGCGGCCGTTGCCGATCCCGCTGAGTTTTGATCTGGCGGGCATGACGCCGGTCACCATCGACATCCCGACCGATAAACCCCAGCCGCAACCGGTGCGCCAGCCGGTGGTGACACCGACCCAGCATAACGCCGTGTCCGAGCAGCGCCGTGGGCCGGTGTTGGCACTGGCCGCCGTGGCGGTGGCCGTGGCATTGGCCATTGGTGGCGGCAGCTACTGGTGGTTGAGCGGCCGTGATGAACCGGCCAAGCCGCCGGCTGCCGTCGTGCCGCAGGCCAAGCCGCCTGCGGCGGTAGCCGAAGTGCCACAAGCAACGCCACCCGTGGCGGTGGCTGAAGTGGATGGCGGCCAACGTCCGTTGTTGATGGCCGGCAAGAAGACCCTGTTCCAGCGCGTCCTCAGCAAGCCCGGCGCCAAACTGTCGAATGAGGCCGGCAGCGCGTCGGGCAAGGCCCTGCCGGCGTTCTCCGTGCTCTACGTGTATCAGCGTAAGGACGTCGACGGCAGCCCGTGGGTTCGTGTCGGCGCCGCCACCGATGGCCGCAGCGACGGTTGGTTGCCCGCCGCCCAGGTCAGCGACTGGAAGCAAAGCCTGGTGCTCAAGTTCACCGAACGCTCCGGCCGGGCGCCGGTGATGTTCCTGCGCCAATCCGCCGAAGTGGAAAAGCTGCTGGCTGATCCCGCCGCGGCTAAAGGCGTGTTGGCCAAGGCGCAGAAAAACAGCGAAGACAACGGCCAGGTCCTGGCCTTGGAGCCGGCTGCCAGTGCGGTGCCGCAGAACCAGTTCTACCTGTTGCCGATCTTCGACTCCAAAGAGAGCTTCGACGAAAATGGCCAGCCGGTGCAGTTGCTGAATGTCGCGTCCATCGACCCTGGCAGCAGCGCGGCCGCCAAGCCGGCAACGCCGGTGATGAGCGCCAATGCCGACGCCTTCCGCACCGCCGTGGTGCTGGTGGTCGATACCACCGTTTCCATGCAGCCCTATATCGACCAGGTTCGCGACGTGGTGCACGAACTGCAAACCCGCATTGCCGAGCGTGGCGAACTGGACAGTGTCAGCTTCGGCCTGGTCGGTTTTCGCAACAGCATCAAGAAAACCCCGGGCCTGGAATACGTGGCCAAGACCCTGATCAGCCTTGACCAGGGCCGCGACCCGCAACGCTTTCTCGACATGGCGCGCCAGGTCAAGGCGTCCACGGTGTCCAGCCATTCCTTCAACGAAGATGCGTTTGCCGGGGTGATGCAGGCCGTGGAAGGCATGGACTGGTCCGGCTATGGCGGGCGGATCATCCTGCTGGTCACCGACGCTGGCGCCCTGCGCAAGAACGACCCGTTCGCCGCCACTCAGATGAACGAAGCCGAAGTGCGCCAGGCCGCGCTGGGCAAGCAGATCAAGATCTACGCCCTGCACCTGCGCACCGACGCTGGCAAGAAAACCCACGCCGGCGCCGAGAGCCAATACCGTGTCCTCACCGCCGACGCCAACCCACAGATCGGCGACCTGTACACGCCGGTACCGGGGGGGGATGTGCGCAAGTTGGGTGAGCGGGTCGATGAGATCGGCACGGTGTTCGCCAACCTTGTGCACCAAGTGCGCAGCAACACGCCGCAGCCGGTGCCGTTGCTGAGTGGCGCGCCGAGCCTGGCGGATAAATCCGCGGCGGTCGGCTATGCCATGCACATGGACTTCCTCGGCCGCAAAGCCGCGAGCCAGGCGCCGCAACTGGTCAGCGCCTGGACCGCCGACCGCGACCTGACCAACCCGGCACTGCCGGCGTTCCAGGTGTGTGTGATGTTGACCAAATTGCAGCTCAATGACCTGCAACAGTCGCTGAAACTGATCGTCGATGCCGCGCGCAAAACCCAGACTTCACCCAAGGATTTCTTCCAGGAAATCGCCAGCGCCTCAGCCTATATGAGCCGTGACCCGCAAGCCCTGCGCAAGGGCGGCAACCTGGCCGATGGCGGGATTCTCGGCGAGTACCTGGAAGGCCTGCCGTACCGCAGCAAGTCGCTGAACATGACCCAGGATTTGTGGTTGTCGTTGAGCGTGGCCGAGCAGGAAGACTTTATCGACGAGCTGGATTCGAAGATCCGCCTCTACGAAACCTTCCACAATGACGTGGCCAACTGGGTCCGTTTCGGCGATGCCGAGCCGGGTGATGCGTTGTACCGCGTACCCTTGTCGACGCTGCCGTAATGCTGAACCTGAGTGCGGTGCACAAGAGCCGGGGTGTCGGCAGCCAGCGTTACAGCCTGGTGATCCCGGCGCTGCACCTGCGTGCCGGGGAGCAGTTGGCGATTGTCGGGCCGAGCGGGTGTGGCAAGAGCACCCTGCTGGATCTGCTGGCGCTGGTATTGGCGCCTGATCAGGTGGGCCGGTTCGAATTCAATCAGCAGGACATTGGCGGGCTGTGGTGTGCCGATCAGCAATCCACCCTGGCCGCGCTGCGCAGCCAGCACCTGGGCTATGTGCTGCAAACCGGCGGGCTGCTGGGCTTTCTGGATGTACGCAGCAATATCGCGCTGTCGCGGCAACTGCTGGGGTTGAAGGACGATGGCAGCGTGGCGCGCCTGGCTGAACAGCTGGAGATCAGCGACCAGTTGGCCAAGAAGCCGGCGGCCCTGTCAGTGGGCCAGCGCCAACGCGTGAGCTGCGCGCGCGCTTTGGCCCATGCGCCGCAGTTGGTGCTGGCTGATGAACCCACCGCGTCCCTTGACCCATTGAATGCCGAACGCGTCATGCAGGCGCTGCTGGCCCAGGCCCGCGAGCATCGCGCCGCCTGTGTGATCGCCACCCATGACGAACCCCTGGCCCGCGCCAGCGGCTTGCAGGTGCGGCGCATCAGCTGTCGCCGCGACGCCGACGGCGGCGTCACCGCGACCCTCGGGGAGGCGTGCTGATGCGCATCCCTCTGGTGGCGTCCCTGGCTTGGCAGGATTACCGCAACGATGCTTGGCTGTCGGCCTGCTCGGTGTTGGCGCTGGTGGCGGTGATCGCGCCGTTGCTGGTGTTATTCGGCCTGAAATTTGGACTGGTTAGCAGTTTGACCGAACGTTTGGAGACCGATCCGGCCACCCGTGAAATTATTCCGTTGGGCGGTGGTCGATTCAGCAGCGCATTTGTCGAACAGCTCGGCCAGCGCAGCGATGTGGCGTTCGCCTTACCACGCACGCGGCAGATTGCGGCGACGGCGCAGGTCGGCACGCTGACCTTGGAAATGCTGCCGACGGCTGCGAGTGACCCGTTGTTGAGCGGCCTGCCGATGCCCAAGGGCCTGGACCAGATCGTGCTGAGCCACACCGCTGCCGAGAAGCTCGCGGCACGGCCGGGGGATTGGTTGGAGACCAGTTTTGCGCGGCAAGTGGCGGGACGTGTAGAAGCCCAGCGCACACGCTTGCAGGTACTGGCGGTGCTGCCGCTGGAAGCCTTCGCGCGTGATGGGTTGTTTGCCGATTTGAGATTGCTGGAAGCGGCGGAAGATTACCGCGATGGCCGTGCGGTACCGGCGTTGGGTTGGGCCGGTGATGAGGTGGCTGTGAGCGAGCAGCGGGTATACCCGGCATTTCGCCTGTATGCGCGCAGCCTCACCGATGTGGAACCGCTGCGGGTGTATTTCGCCGCGCAGAATCTGTTGGTGTCGACCCAGGCGCAGACCATCGCCCAGGTGCAGTCGTTGAGCCGCAACCTGTCGATCGTGTTCTGGATCATCGCCGGGTTGGCCTTGGCGGGGGCGTTTGCGGCGATCTTCGCCGGGGCGCTGGCCGCCGTGGCGCGCAAGCGCCGGGAATTGTCGGTGTTGCGCCTGTTGGGTTTTTCCACCGGCGCACTGTTGCTGTTTGTGGTGGTGCAGGCGCTGTACAGCGCAGGGTTTGCCGCCTTGCTCAGTGCCGGGCTGTATGGCCTGGCCGAGACAGCGGTGAATAAGTTATTCGTGCAGGTGCCGGGCGAATACGCCAGCCACCTGCTGGCGCGTCACTACGGCCTGGCCCTGGTTGCAGTCCTCGGCGTCAGCGCCGTGGCGGCGGCCTGTGGCGGTTGGCGAGTGGCGCGTATCCAGGCTTCTGAAGGAATCAGAGATGTATAAGTTACTGGGCGCCTGTGTGGCGCTGACCTTGGCTTCGATGGCCTGGGCCGATGAAGCGAGTGACAAGCTCGACAACCCCAAGCCGTTGCCCGACGACGTCAGCCTGCCGTTGCCGTGCGAAGGCAATATGGTGTTCCGCTACGCCTACGTATTGGCCCAGGGCACCCTGGACGACCGCGAGATCACCCTTGGTTACCCGTTTGCCGAAGGCGAGGCGGGCTATCAGCAGTCGTTTATCTCCGGCTATCGCCGCGACTTCATCAACGGCCAATTCACCCTCAAGGACTTGCCGAAAGACTGGAACAAAGTCATCGCACCGTTGATGCCCAAGACCGACGCCAAGACCCCGCTCAAGCCGATGCTGTACTTCATCGGCAAGTACGAAGTGACCGCGCGCCAATACGCCCAGGTGATGTCCCAGGCGCAGTCGCTGGCCAGTGGCGAGCCCGCGCCGGCCTGCGATGCGCCCACCGGCATGGCCGCGCGTTTGCCCAAGGTGAAACTGTCGCGCTTTGAGGCCGAGCGTTTCTCGGCGGTGTACAGCGCCTGGCTGATGAAATACCACCGCGACTTGCTGCCGGTCAGCGGGCGCGGTTCGTCGGCAGAAGAGGGCGGCCTGGGTTTTGTGCGCCTGCCTACCGAAGTGGAATGGGAGTTCGCGGCCCGCGGTGGCCATGCGGTCAGCCGCCAGGACCTGGAAGGGCGCCTGTTCCCGCGCCGCGTCGAAGGCAGCGAGAGCGACGGCCCGCTCGGCGATTATGCGGTGTTCAACCAGGTCGCCGGAGGCACCGGCCAGGCCGCGCGCCTGATGCCCATCGGCACCAAATTGCCCAACCCGATCGGCATGTTCGACGTGATCGGTAACGCCGCGGAAATGGTCCAGGAATCTTTCCAACTGGTACACGCCGGACGCCGCCAGGGCACCTACGGCGGCTTTGTGGTCAAGGGCGGCAACTACCTGGAAGGCGAGGGCACGCTGTTTACCGGCATGCGCCGCGAATACCCGTTGTTCGCCGCCGACGGCACCGAGCAAAGCAATGAGACCACCGGTTTCCGCGTGGCGATTGGTGCGTTGTCGGCACCGCGCTCACGCTACAAGGAGTTGTTCGCCCAGTGGCAGAAAGAGGGCCGCCTGGCCTCGTTGACCGACGCCATTGACGATGCCCAGGACCCGACCAAGCGCCTGGACAGCATCATCGCCGCCAGCGTCGACCCCAAGTTGCAGGCCGAGCTTGGGCTGGTCAACGAAGAGCTCAAGCGCAATGTCTCGCTGATCGCCCAGCAACGCGAAGAGGCGGCGGGCAACCTGATTCAGTCGGCGGCATTGGTGGCCGAGACCATCAGCAACTACAACATCCGCCTGGCCAACCTGCAGAAGAGTCGCCAGCAGGCCCTGGACAATAAGGACGAGGCCAGCGCGGCGCTGTTTGCCACGGCCATCGACAACGGGCGCAGCGCCCTCGATGGCGCGGTGGCGATCTATATCGACAACCTGGCCACCGGCACGCGCTACACCGACGCGGTGATCCAGGCGCAGTTTCAACGCATCAAGGAAGAGTTGGATCGCAAGCCAGTGCTCGGCAAGAGCCTGGTGACGCGCGCGACACTGTTCGTCCGCCATGTCGGCAACTACCGCAAGCAACAGCGGGCCGACCCGGCGACGATCTTGAAGGAATTGCTCGCAGCGAGCGGTCAGCGATGATCGCTGGCTGTATGGCGAGCTTGGAAGGGACTCAGGCGGCAGTGGGCCGTGCTGGGCAAGTCAAACTTAGAAGAGAACACACCTATGCTTTTTTCCCGTAAGGCGGTTTCCAAGCGTCACTTGCTGCTGATCGCAGCCGGCTTCAGCACGGTGCTGACCGGTTGCGCCACGTCGCCGGCCTCCAAGGTCGCGTCGAGCACCAAGGTCGAGTACTACCCCAACTGCTACGAGCCGGTGCAGCACTTGCGCGCCACCGATTCGAACATGACCAAGTCGGTTGTCACCGGCGCGGCCATCGGTGCGGCGGGCGGTGCCTTGCTGGGCGTGCTGACCGGCGACAAGGAAAACCGTGGCCGTAACGCCGCCATCGGCGCAGCGGGCGGCGCCCTGGCCGGCGGCGCAGCGGGTTACTACACCGAGCGTCAGAAGCAGATCGCCGATGACAACCAGCGCATTGCCTCGTATGCGGCTGACGTGAACAAAAGTGCCTCTGACATCGACCGCAGCACCGCGTACGCCAGGGCGTCCCAGCAGTGCTACCAGAGCGCATTCACCAAGTTGGTGGCTGATCGTAAAGCCAAGACCGTCAACGATACCGAAGGCCGCAAGCGCCTGGCGGAAATCGTCTCGGGCCTGAAGGAATCCAATGACCTGATCGTTGCGGTCAACGGCAAAGCCGCCGAAGACCTGAACAACTACACCCAAGCCTACGAGAAGGACCTGCAGCAGGTTGGCGTACAGCGTGCCGACGTGGTCACCGTGGCCCAGGCCGATGCAACACCCGCGGTGACACCGGGCAACAAGAAGAAAGGTACAGGCACCAAACCGCCGAAAAAGCCGCCTCTTCCAACCGTGCCGACAGAAGCGGTAAACACCGAGAAAACCTTCCAGACCGCCCAGACCAAGCAAGATGAAAGCAAGAAGGTCGCCAGCGCCGGTAAAGCGCAGATCGAAGGCACTTGCCGCGATCCAAACCTGGCCGACTGGGCGCCGGTGCCTTGCCCTAACGTGTAAGGACGAGGGGGTGTTCTAAACCGTCAATGCCAGCCACTCATCTTCAATGGTGATCGGCTGGCATTGTTACACCGCGTTCTATTGAATGGAGTCTGGATACCCGTTCAATCGGTGTGCTATCAGCCTGTCTAGGCTTTGCTCAATCCCGTGATTTCAAAAGAGCCATCAGAAAATACGACATCGTCGTGGCCTGGGCCAGAGACGCTGAAGTTCAGAGTGCCAGTCAATTTTTTTAGATGTTCATCGTAGGTGAAGTTAACGGTTCCCGAGGTGGCGCGATAAAAGACCTTCGCAATCAAAGTGACGACAGCGGTGTCCCCATCCTCAGAGGGGGAAATGGGAAGTGTTTTTTCACCCAGCTTTGATGTGGGAATGTGCAGCCACAAGTGTCTAGGCGCGTTTTTATCATCGTTATCATCGTTTGCCACGACTTGCAGAAAGCCAGGTTCAGTGAAGCTCATGTGCGGTTTGCTTGAGCTGAAGTCGGGCGTGGGCAAATTAAGCGTGCCCCTCAGATACCCTGTACTTTGTCGATGTGATGTTTCACTGCGGAAGGATACCTTGCCCTCAGTGAAGGTGGCTAAATCGCGGATTTCAGGGTTTAAACTTTTGGCGGTGCAGTAAAAGGTGCCGTCGATTTGCTGCTCAGACGCCGTCTCAGTCAACGTAAATTCGCCTTCGATGTCCCGGTAGGAGTCCAACTGAACCGTCGTGGGTGGGTCATACGCCAGGCCGACAGTATTTCCCGGCTTGCCATCCAAGGGATATGGACCAGGTTCGGCGCCATTGGCAATTTTCAATTCAACGGTATAGATACGGAAAGGTGAAAATACCGCTTGGGAGGCTTTGATGACCACGTGATGGTCTTTCAAAGTTGCGCTGGTATATGTTGACACGAAAGGATGTATGGAGCCGCCCAGTTCAATATTGGCGCTTACTTGTCCAGCCAATGTGTTGTTAATGGTTTTCATGGCTTTAGTTCCATTAAATGATTTTTATCGAGCCTGGAAGTTTCGCGTCAAGGTTGGCGTCAGGGACTGGAAATAACTACTGTTAAAGTTGACAGTCAGTTAGACCTGTTTGGAATGGCGTTATTCCAAGTTGATTCTCGCCTGCGCCGGTCTAATGGTGGTCTGTTTAAATATTGACCGTGCAGTCATGCGTCTGAGTAAAACAATGAGGGTTTTCTAACTTGGGGGAATAGTGGCGTTCTACAGGGGAATCGTTAGACTGCGCGAGCCGTTAATTTTCCTGAGGCTGTGCCGTTATGAAATTTCGTCTTCTCCTGTGGGTGCTGGGCCTGATGATGGGCAAAGCCAGCCGCACCAACCCTGCGTTCCAGCAACAGCTGGGTGACAAAGACCTGGCGTTCCAGTTGCAGACCCTCGACGGCAAGGTTGCCCGTCATTTCATCGTCAAAGACCAGCGCATCACCAGCCGCTCGGGTGTCCACCCGGCGCCGGCGTTTGCCATCGCGTTCAAGGATGCGGCCTACGGCTTCGCCACCTTGCAGGCGAAGAACAAGCAATTGGCGTTCATGACGGGGATTCAGGACAAGTCGATCCAGATCAAGGGCAACCCGGCGTTGGTGATCTGGTTCCAGGGCTTGACCAAGTATTTGAAGCCGAAGAAAAAGAAGTAGATCGAGGTGGATTCATCGGGGGCAAGCCCCCTCCCACACTTGACTGTGTTCGCAGATCAAAATGTGGGAGGGGGCTTGCCCCCGATAGCGATCTGACAAGCTACCGATTCAGCCCTGGCTGAACTGGGACGCCAATTCGCGCAACAGCACTTCGGCATCCAGCACTTTGCCCACCACTTCCTCGGCCTTGTCACGGCTCAAGCCCAGGCGATCGAGCAGCACATCCGGGATCGTTTCATCCGGGCCGGAACCAATGCCACGGCTGCGCAACAGGCGCACGGCCAGGCATACAAGGTTCGGGTACTCGGCATACTGGCCGTCGTAGGTCGGGTCGTGCTGGAAGCGCAGGGCGGTGGACAGTTCGTCCGGCATGTCCCAGTAGCGCATCAGCCAGGCGCCGATCTGCTCGCGGCTGATGCCCAGCAGATGCTGCTCGACATAGCTGTGGCACAGGTGCGGGTTGACCTCCAGGTGCCGGCAGATCAGCGAGAAATGCGGCGGGAACACATGGGCCAGCAGCAGGTAGCCGAAGTTGTGCAGCAAGCCGGCCAGGTAGGTCAGGCCGGCTTCGGGGCGCTGGGCGCGTGGCATGGCACGGGTCAGGCCTTCGATCACGGCGGCGGTGTAGATCGATTGGTGCCAGTACGGCGTAGCCTGGTGCGGGTGGTCCTTGGGCAGGCTCAGGGTTTTGCCCAGGGCCAGGCCAAGCGCCAGGTTGATCACCAGGTCAAAGCCCAGCACGCGCACGATGGCGTCTTCCACCGAACGGATCTTGCCCGGCGAGGCGTAGTAGGGCGATGCGGCCCAACTGACCACCTGGGCGGCCAGGGCCGGGTCGGTTTCCACCACGCCGGTGATATCGTCGATGGTCGCATTGGGGTCGACGCGCAGCTTGATGATCTTCTGCGCGGTGTCAGCCAGCGGCGGAATCTCGATGGTCGCTTCCAGGCGTTGCTGGATGCGGCGGGCCGTGAACGCCTGCATCGCTTGGGTGATTTCCTCGCGGTCATCATTGGGGCGGTCGAGGTTGGGGCGGATGTTGCTCAGCGGCTCACCGAACTGGCCGGCGCTGGCCTTGGTGAGCATGGTCTTGAAGGCTTCGCTGGAGATTTCCAGCAATACCCCGGCTTCGCCTGAATGCACCAGCAGGCTGGGTTCGTTGAGCAGGCTGCCTTCGTACAGGCACGGTGAACTGGTCAGCGGTGGCAGGCCCGGCAACAGGCTCAGGTCGTGCTTGCCCAGCATGCGCTTGACGCGATCCGGTGATACCGCCGTGAGGCGACGCCCGGTGAGTTCGGTGAGGCGGTTGAGGTCGAGCAACTGGCTCTGTGGGAACAGCACCATCAGTGCGCCCACGGCATCTTCCAGCAACACCGCCTGGACCTTTTGCGCAGGATTCAGGCCCGGTTGTTCGGCGACTTCCGTGTAGCTGATGGCGAGTTTTGCAAGCAACGCCCGAATAACCGGCGGGGCGGTCAGTGGGGTTGTGGCGAGGGCAACTTCTGACATGGCCTGATCCAATTTCTTACAGTCAACGAAGTATAACCAGCTTGATACAACTGTAGGTCGGATAAGTGAGTCAGGCGTCACACTTGGCCGTATTGCTGCCCATGGCGAAGCCAGCGATCCAGCAGCGGGCTGACGTGATGCGGCCAGCGCTCCAGCAGCGCTTGCGCCGCATCGCGCACAGCGGGCAGCAGGTCGGCGTCGCGCATCAGGTCGGCGACCTTGAATTGCAGCAGGCCGGTCTGGCGGGTACCGAGCATCTCGCCGGGGCCGCGCAGTTCGAGGTCTTTCTCGGCAATGACAAAACCGTCGTTGGTTTCACGCATGATGCCCAGGCGCTGACGACCGATCTGCGACAGTGGCGGGTGGTAGAGCAGCACACAGTGGCTGGCGGCGCTGCCCCGGCCGACGCGGCCGCGCAACTGGTGCAGTTGCGCCAGGCCCAGGCGCTCGGGGTTTTCGATGATCATCAGGCTGGCGTTGGGCACGTCCACACCGACTTCGATGACCGTGGTGGCCACCAGCAGTTGCAGGTTGCCGGCCTTGAATTCGGCCATTACCGCAGCTTTCTCTGCCGGCTTCATGCGGCCGTGGATCAGCCCGACCTTGAGCTCGCCGAGGGCGCTGGTGAGGTCTTCGTACGTGGTCTCGGCGGCCTGGCAGGTCAGCTCTTCGGATTCTTCAATCAACGTGCACACCCAGTACGCCTGGCGCCCTTCGGCACAGGCGCCACGCACGCGCTCGATCACTTCCACGCGGCGGGTGTCGGTGACCAGCACGGTGTTGACCGGGGTTCGGCCGGGGGGCAGTTCGTCAAGGATCGAGGTGTCGAGGTCGGCGTAGGCACTCATGGCCAGGGTGCGCGGGATCGGCGTGGCGGTCATGATCAGTTGGTGCGGGCTCATGCGGCCGCCCACGCCTTTCTGACGCAGGGCCAGGCGTTGTTGCACGCCGAAACGGTGTTGTTCGTCGATGATCACCAGGGCCAGGTTCTTGAACGTCACTTCGTCCTGGAACAGCGCGTGGGTACCCACCACCATCGGTGCGCCGGCGGCGATCTGTTCGAGGGCGGCTGCGCGGTTCTTGCCCTTGAGCTTGCCCGCCAGCCATGCCACTTCCAGGCCCAGGGGTTCGAGCCAGCGCTTGAAGGTGATGAAGTGCTGCTCGGCGAGGATCTCGGTGGGCGCCATCAGCGCGACTTGGTACCCGGCTTCCAGGGCCTGCAAGGCGGCGAGGGCGGCAACCACGGTCTTGCCTGCGCCCACGTCGCCCTGGATCAGCCGCAGCATGGGCTCCTTCTGGCTCAAGTCGTAGGCGATTTCATTGCCCACGCGTTGCTGGGCGCCGGTCGGCGCAAAGCCGAGGTTGGCCAGGTACTGCGCAGGCAGGCGCGTGGCCTTGGGCATCGCTGGTGCGCGCAGGGAGCGCATGCTTTCGCGTAGGCGCTGTTGGGACAGTTGGTGGGTCAGCAGCTCTTCGAACGCCAGGCGATGCTGGGCCCAGTGATGACCCAGGGCCAATTCGTCGACATCGGCGTCGGCCGGTGGGTGGTGCAGGTAGCGAATCGCATCAGCCAGCGGCGCCAGCTGGTAGTCGCGCGCCAGCTCCTGGGGCAGCCAGTCGGGCAGGCTGGTGGGGCCGAGCATCGTCAGGGTCTGCATGCACAGTTGGCGCAGGCGCTGTTGGGTCAGGCCTTCGGTCAACGGGTAGATCGGTGTGAGCGTGGTGTCGACCGGCGGTGGCTCGTCGCCGGTAATGGCGCGGTATTCCGGATGATAGATTTCCAGGCCAGAAGCGCCGGGCCGCGCCTCGCCGTAGCAGCGCACGCGGGTGCCGCGCTTGAGGCCTTCCTTCTGCGCGTTGCTGAAATGGTAGAAGCGCAGGCTCAGGCCACCGGTGCCGTCCTGCAGGCGCACCACCAGGCTGCGGCGCTTGCCCATGACCACGTCGGCGCCGCTGACGGTGCCTTCGACCACTGCGTCCTGTCCAGGCCGCAAGTGGCCGATGGGCACTACGCGGGTGCGATCCTGATAGCGCAGGGGCAGGTGGAACAGCACGTCCTGGAGGTTCTCCAGGCCGACCTTGGCCAGCTTCTCGGCCATGGCTTCACCGACACCCTTGAGTGCCGTCACTTGCACCTGCGACAGCTCTGTCATACCGTTGCTTAGCTCGCGGCAGGCGGCTTGGCCACCGAGCACAGGCGGATCGAGTCAGCGAGGATCTCGATGGCTTTGGGCCGCGGGAAACTGGCGCGCCAGGCGATTGCCACGGTGCGGAACGGCACCGGTGGCGTGAGTGGGCGCACTTCGATCACGCCGGGGGCGTAGTGATGGCTGTCCACCGCCGACAGCGGCAGGATCGAGATGCCGAGGCCGGAAGCGACCATGTGGCGAATGGTTTCCAGGGAGCTGGATTCCACCGTGGTGTGCTTGGCGCCATCGTTGCCCTTGGTCAGGGTCGGGCAGGCTTCCAGCACTTGGTCGCGGAAGCAGTGGCCCTCACCGAGCAGCAGCAGGCTCTTGTCGTTGAGCAGGGCCGCGTCGATGGTGTCTTTTTGCGTCCACGGGTGCGAGGCCGGCATCAATACGTAGAACGGCTCGTCGTAGAGCGGCAGGGTGAGCACGTCCGCCTCGTTGAACGGCAGGGCAATGATGATCGCGTCCAGCTCGCCGTTGCGCAGTTTGTCGCGTAGCACATGGGTGAAGTTTTCTTCGATATACAGCGGCATCTGCGGCGCGACGCGGTGCAGTTGCGGAATCAAGTGCGGGAACAGGTAGGGGCCGACGGTGTAGATGGCGCCGACTTTCAGCGGTGCGGTCAGCTGGTTCTTGCCGGCCTGGGCCAGTTCGCGAATGCTTTGCGCTTGTTCCAGGACCTTCTGGGCCTGGGCAACAATGCCTTCACCCACCGGGGTCAGGCGCACGGCGCTTTTGCTGCGCTCGAAAATCAGCACACCGAGTTCGTCTTCAAGCTTCTTCACGCCCACCGATAGCGTCGGCTGGCTGACGTGGCAACGCTCGGCCGCGTGGCCGAAGTGTTGTTCTTGGGCGAGGGTCACGATGTAGCGTAATTCTGTAAGAGTCATAGCGGGCGTCCATGAGGTTGCAAGCCAAGCATACCGGCTGCAATCGATAGACGCACGTTATCAGAGAGGATGGGGTTTACGACACCTGGTAATCAGGTGTCGCGTTCATGCTTTCAGCTTTGCGGGTATTTGAAGGTAAAGGTTTTGGTGAACGGCCCCCACCATTCCGGTACGCCGGTTTCCTTGTCCACGTGGTGGAAGAAACCTTTGATCTGCGGGCTTTCGTAGCGCAGTACCACAGTGTAGGTGCCGGGGCCGTCCATTTTCACGTTGTTGGCGTAGTGGGCGCCGTCTTTGGCCACCATCGGCAGCAGCGTGCCGATTTCCTTGTAGTCGGGCGAACCCTGCTTGACCAGCGAGTAGGTGATGGTCAGGTAGGGCACCCACTCGCCATTGGACAGGCCGTATTTGTTGTCGGCGGTGGCATGCACATCCGTTTCAAGGTGCACCGAATCCTTGCTCATCACCATGCCCGGTGGCATGGGGGCCATTTCGATGCCCACCAGGTAGGAGGAGGCGATTTCCATGTCGTTGACCTGGACGGGCCCGCCAATCGGGTACTCGCGGGCTTGGGTCAGGGTTGAAGCGGCCAGGGCGCTGACAAGTACCAGTGCGGTGGCCAAGGGGTTGCGCAGGTGTTTCATGGCGTGGCTCCTTGAGGCAGTTAACGTGATTGCGTCGGGCGTGAATGCAGCAAGCGGTTACCCAGCACCAGGAGCGCAAGGGTGACAGACCAGGCGACCAGTTGGACACCCAGCGGCCGGTCGGTGTAGCCCACCAGCGCGGTCAGGGCGCGGCCGGTGAGGCTGGCGTCGGAGACCAGCCAGGACGTGTCCCAGAGTTGGTAGCCCCAGGCGGGGATCAGGTCGATACCGGCGAGGATCGCGGCCGCCCGCCCCGCCATGCCGGCGGCGAGCAAGGCAATCATCCAACCGGTAATCGAAAACAGACGCTTGAGGCTGATGGCGACCAGGCCGCGGTACATCAGCCAGGACAGCGCGGCGCCGGCGGCGATGCCGAGCACGCCACCGGCCAGCATCGACAGTGGGTCTGCCTGGCTCGACGCGGCGATGCCATAGAGGAACAGCACGATTTCCGAGCCTTCGCGCAGCACCGCCACGGTGATTACCACGGCCAGCGCCCAGAGTGATTTTTCGCCGTTGAGTACCGCATTGCCGGCGCTGCGCAGTTGGGTGGCCAACTCGCGACCATGGCTGGCCATCCACAGGTTGTGCCAGCCCAGCATGACCACGGCGACCACCAGAATGGCTGCGTTGAAAATCTCCTGGCCAAAGCCCTGGAGTGCCTGGGTGATTGCGCCGGTAAAGAGTGCGAGGATCCCCGCGCCCAGTACGCCGGCTGCGATCCCGCCGCCGATAAACAGCCCGCGCCGCGCCAGGCCCTGGGTGGCGGCCATCACGATCCCCACCACAATCCCGGCTTCCAGCACTTCTCGAAACACGATCAACAGACAGGCCAGCATGGCTTACTCCTTGGCCTCGACGGCAGTGACCGTGCCTTTGGCCTGGTCGGGGTGGTAGTCATCGAAGAAGGTGTAAGTGCCGGGATGCAGCGGGCCGGCGAACACCGTCACGGTGTTGCCGGGGACGATGATTTTTTCGAATTTCATGTCATAGCTTTCGAACTCATCGACGCTTTCGTCGTGGCTGGTGAGTTGAATGCGAAAGCGCTCACCGGCCGGCACCTCGAAACTTGAGGGGCTGAAGGTGTGGTTTTGAATGACCAGGGTGACCAGTTGATCCGCCTGCGCAACGACGGGAAAAGCCAGCAGGAGGAGAGCCAGCCGGGCAAGAGTGGGCATGCCGAATGTCCGCTAATGAGAACGATTCGCGGATAATTGGCTTTGTATTTAAATGTTACAAGTGAAGATGGAGATAGGTCGCAGGCTGTTCAACCCTGGTTCAGGTTGCAGCAATACGCGGGGGAGGGAGCAGCAGCCGTGGGCACCCGAGAGTGCCCACGGTGAGGATTACCGGCGACGTTTTTCGATGTTGTAAACGAACGGCGCAACGATCTCGATGCTGCCGCCTTTCAACATGTCTGCCGGTGGCTTGGGCAGTGGTTGGGCACGACGGATCATGTCCAGGGTCGCACGGTCCAGGTCGGCGTTGCCGGAGCGGCCCACCAGCTCATAGGACAGCACGTTGCCATCGGCATCCACCACGAAGCGCAAGCGGTTCAGGCCTTCCTTGCCTCGGGCCTGGGCGCCCGGCGGGTACTTCTTGTACTTCTGCAAGTGCGCCAGCAGGGTGCCTTCCCAGGACGCCTTGGCGGCCACCTGTTGCGGCGATGGGCCAGGAACCGGCTGGGCCGATTTTTCCGCCGGAGCGTTGGTCTGTGGCGATTCGCTCGGTGGGTCCTCGGAAGGTTTTTCCTTGGGTGGCTCGGGCTTCTTCTCCACCGGCTTGGGCGGCTGGGGTTTGGGCTTGGGCTTGACCGGCTTGGGCACCTGGATCGTCGGCTTGGGCGCCTCGGCCAGTTTTGGCAGCGGCAACTCTTCCACCGGGGCAGGCGGTTGCGGCGGCGTCACCACTTTCGGCGGCGCTGGCGGTGGTGGCGCTGGCGCGGGTGCCAGGTCAATGACCATGGCTGCCGGTGGCAGCAGGACCGGGCGCGGTGCCGACCAGTGGAGTGCGATGGCAATCGCGATGGCGTGCACGCCCAGCACGACGGCGAGGCTGGTGCCATAACGCGTCAGTTTGTGGCGCGTCGTGATCATTTCTTGGCTGCCGTCTCAAGTCCGACCAGGCCCACCTTCAGATAGCCGGCCGCCCGCAGGGCATCCATCACGCTCATCAGGTCGCCGTAGTCCACGCCTTTATCAGCCTGGAAGAAGATCGTCGTGTCCTTTTTGCCTTGGGTCTTGGCATCGAGCACTGGCCCCAGGGTTTCGGCTTTGACTTCTTCTTCGCCCAGGAACAGGCGCTGGTCCGCCTTGACGCTGAGGAAGATCGGCTTCTCCGGCCGCGGCGCCGGCTTGGCGCTGGAGGCGGGCAGGTCGACCTTGATGTCCACGGTGGCCAGGGGTGCCGCCACCATGAAGATGATCAGCAACACCAGCATCACGTCGATGAATGGCGTGACGTTGATTTCGTGGTTCTCGACGAGTTCGTCGTCGCCTTGATTCAAATGCAGGCCCATGGCCGATTACCCCACTTTCACCATGTGCGGTTGCGAGCTGCGCTCGGTAGGCAGGTGGTCGAGGTCGCGGCTCACCAGCAGCAGGACTTCTGCCGACGCGTCCGATACCTGGGCCTTGTAGCCGGCAATCGAACGGGCGAAGACGTTGTAGATCACCACCGCAGGAATCGCGGCAACCAGGCCCAGGGCTGTAGCCAGCAGGGCCTCGGCGATGCCGGGGGCAACGACGGCAAGGTTGGTGGTCTGGGTTTTGGCGATGCCGATGAAGCTGTTCATGATGCCCCACACGGTACCGAACAGGCCGACGAACGGCGCAGTGGAACCGATGGTAGCCAGCACGCCGGTGCCGCTGCTCATGTTACGACCGCAGGCTGCGACCAAACGCTCCAGGCGGAAGGCTACGCGCTCTTTGATACCTTCTTTTTCGCGGGTGTTGGCCGACAGGCGCATTTCTTCCAGCGCGTCGTGCACCAGGGTATTGGCCAGGGTGCCCTTTTGGGTCGCGCTTTCACTGGCTTCCTTGAGGGTGGTGGCTTTTTTCAGGTGGACGATCTCGGTGCGCAGACGACGCTTGGCGCCCAGCAGCTCGAAGCCCTTGGCGATCCAGATGGTCCAGGTAATGATCGAGGCAATGGCCAGGCCGATCATCACGGCTTTCACCACCACGTCAGCATTCTGGTACATGCCCCATGGGGACAGGTCGTGGGCCATGCCCAGGGTGTTGTCTTCTTCCAGTACTACGCCGGACTCGTCGGCAGCGGCTGGCACTGCCGGATCGGTCGCGGCAGGTGCAGCCGCAGGGGCGGCGTTCTGTTCGGCGGCAGGCGGGGTGGCCGGCGCCGTGGCATCAGCGAATGCGGCGGTCGGTGCCAGCAGTACGCTGAACAGCAACGCAGCAATCGCACGCCAGGCGCGGGATGGGCTGTGAGGCTTGGTTGGCGAAGCGGGGTTTGTATGACGTGTCATGCTGGCCGGACCTGAGAGAAAAAATGAGTGATCGTCCTTCCAGACCGTGCGAGGTCGAGGACAAATGGGCGGTTATTATTGCAAGTAATTCTTGTTAACAAAAGTAATACAGTAACTTTATTTGCCCTTTTTCTGGCCGCCGGTCTACCGAGACGGCTAATCTAGACCTTTCAGTTCGGAGTTTTGTGATGTCTGCGCCTTCTGTTGTGATTGCCGGATGTGGCGATGTGGGGAGTCGGCTGGCCAGCCAACTGCTCGCCTCGGAATGGGAGGTTCATGGCCTGCGGCGTGATATTTCGCGCCTGCCCGATGGCGTGATTGGCATTGCCGGCGACCTGTTCAACAAGGATTGCCCTGACACCTGGCCAATCGGCGGGGTGGATTACCTGGTGTATTGCGCCGCCGCGACGGATCACGATGAGGCCGGTTATCGCGCCGCTTATGTGCAGGGGCTGCAGCACGTGCTGGAGTGGCTGAAGGATTACGGCCAGGAGCCCAAGCATCTGTTGTTTGTATCCAGCAGCAGTGTGTATGGGCAGCAGAATGGCGAGTGGGTCGATGAAACCTCCGAGACCCAGGCGAAAGGCTATTCCGGGCAGGTGATGCTGGAAGCTGAGCAAGTGGCGCTGAACAGTGGTATCCCGGCGAGCGTCGTGCGGTTGACGGGGATCTATGGCCCGGGCCGTGAATGGCTGCTGACCCAGGTGCGCCAGGGTTATCGCGTGGCGATCGATCCGCCTTTATATGGCAACCGGATTCATGTCGATGACGCGGCGGGCCTGCTGGCCTTTTTGCTGCGGCATGTGGAGCAGGGCGGCTCGTTGGAGAAGATTTACATCGGTGTTGACGATGCGCCGGCGCCATTGGCGGAGGTGGTCGGTTGGTTGCGCGACTATTTGGGCGTGACCGAATGGGCCGACGACGCCAGCGTGCGCCGCGCGGGCAGCAAGCAATGCAGTAATGCGCGGGCCAAGGCGCTGGGCTGGGCGCCGGTCTATCCGACCTATCGCGAGGGGTATGCGGCGATTCTGGAAGGTCAGCGCTGACAGACGAGCCCAAGGGCGAATGCCAGTCAGTTAAGAGATAGAACGAGCAAACAGTAACCTGTGGCGAGCGGGCTTGCCCCGCGTTGGGCTGCGAAGCGGCCCCAAAAAACAGCCCCGGAGCTGCCTGGCACACTGCAGCGCTCTTATTGGGGCCGCTACGCAGCCCAACGCGGGGCAAGCCCGCTCGCCACAACAAGCCCGTTTGCCACAACAAGCCCGCTTGCCACAGTTGCGGTGTTCCTCCTTACTGGCTGGCATTACCCGAACAAGGGCTCTTTTTTCGTCACTGTTGTTCCAGCAGCCATTGGCGTGGGCCTGGAGCGAGTTGGGGAATTTCGTCCGGTTGGGCATGATTGATCGCGTTCAAAATTTCCATCCGCTTGCCGTGACGGACAAAAATCCATACGTCTGCGACATCGCCCTTGCCGAGAGAGAGCGTGTCATTGCCAGCGCCTTGAGTGGCGCAATCGCCGCCCAGACAGAGCTCGTACCGGTCATTTTGTGCCAGCCCGGACAGGCTGCCATCAGCATTGAACACCACGCTGTTGCCGACGCCTTGGCCTTCAATGATTTTCCACTTCCCGCCCATGTAGGCTGAATTCAGTGCCTGTCTGAACGTTGTACCCCACCTTGCACCCTCGGGGGCTGGCTGGGCCGGGCGCCGGAACACTTGGCCGGCAAAAAATGCTTTGGCCTGCTGGATAAGCTGGTTGCCATCCCAGTGCAGTTCGTCGGTGCCGTGGCCGTCATAGTCGACAACCCATACGCCTGGTGCCTTTGACCGCAGTTGACCTTCGCCGGCTTCGAATGCATTGCTGAATAACGCTTTGCCGCCACGGGCGTCGATGTTCCATTCCAGATTCAGGCCATTGGCGTCCAGTGCTTTGAGTAATGGACGACCTTGGGCGGCGGTATCAATAGCGGCCTGGTTGATCCACAGTCCGCTGATGTCGACAGGTTGCGACGTGTGCGTGCAACCGGCCAGCAGGAACGGGCTGAGGCTGAGCGCGAGTAACTTGTGCATGAGGCCATCCGCTTATGCGTGAAAACAATGGCGCAGGCTAAAGAAAAAGGAGCCGGTAGGCTCCTTTGTTGTGTATCACGGTTTCTCGAGCAACCACTGCCGTGGCCCCGGTGTAAACGAGGGCACTTCATCCGTCTGTGCGGTGTTGACGGCCTGGAAGATTTCCAGTTGTTTGCCCTTGCGCACGAAGATCCAGGGGTTGCCCTGGCCGTTGAGTTGCAGCCAGATGCTGTCATAGCCGCCGCTCATGGAGGCGCAATCGCCCGCCAGGCACAGTGAGTAGCGATCGACGCCAGGCAGGCCGGCGACCTTGCCGTCAGCCTGGAACTGTACCGTGGCGCCGTTTCCGAAGCCGTCGGTGATCTTCCAGTCGCCACCCATATAGGCCGCGTACAGCGCCCGTTCGAAGTTGGCGCCCAGTGGCGCGCCTTCCGGTGCGGGGTCTTTGGCGCGGGCGAACAGCTGTTCGGGCTCGTTGTCGTTGGCCGTTTGCAGCAGTTGTTTGTTTTTGCGCTTGAGTTCGGTGGCGGTGCTGCCGTAGAAGTCCACGCTCCAGGCGCCGGATTGCTCGCCGAGCAACTTGCCTTCGGCAACTTCAAAACCGTTGTAGTAGCGCGCTTGCGAAGCCTTGGTGTTGACCTCCCATTCGAGGTTTGGACCATAGCTTTGCAATGCTTCACGCAAAGGGCCGCCCTTGGCTGCCGCATCGATGGCGACCTGGTTGATCCAGGTGCCGCTCACATCCAGGTCGGCGGGATTGCTGGCACAGCCGCCGAGCAACAGGGCGAGCAACGAGGAGGCTACAAGCGCTTTGCGCATCATGAAATCCTTCTGAAACGAAGTCGGCGCAGCCTGGTTGAGGCTGCGCCGGGTGTTTTACTCGATGACCAGGATCGCGTCCATCTCAACCTGCGCGCCTTTTGGCAGCGCTGCGACGCCAATGGCGGCGCGAGCAGGGTAGGGCTGTTCGAAGTACTTGCCCATGATCTCGTTGACCTTGGCGAAGTGGCTCAGGTCGGTGAGGAAGATGTTCAGCTTGACGATGTCCTTGAACGAACCGCCCGCGGCTTCTGCGACGGACTTGAGGTTTTCGAAGACCTGTACGGTCTGGGCTTCGAAGCCTTCAACCAGTTCCATGGTCTTTGGGTCCAGCGGGATTTGGCCGGACATGTAGACGGTGTTGCCCGCCTTGATCGCCTGGGAGTAAGTGCCGATGGCGGCCGGGGCTTTATCGCTGGTGATAACAGTCTTGGTCATGAATGACTCCTTGTAAGAGGTGGGCTATGCACGCATGCGGGTGATGCGGATCACGCCGGTCAAGGCGCGCAGTTTTTTGATCACGCGGGCCAGGTGTACGCGGTCGTGCACGCTGACCACCAGTTGGACCACGCTGATGCGGCCATCGCGTTCGTCCATGCTGATTTTCTCGATATTGCCGTCGGCCGCATTGACGCTGCTGGCCAGCAGGGCGATCAGGCCACGCTGGTGCTCAAGCTCCACGCGAAGCTCGACGTTGAACTCGCCGGTGACATCCTTGGCCCAGGAGAGCTGGATGCATTTTTCCGGGTTGTGGCGGATTTCGCTGATGTTGCGGCAGTTGTCCAGGTGCACGACCATGCCTTTGCCCGCCGACAGGTGGCCGACAATCGGGTCGCCCGGGATCGGTGTGCAACACTTGGCATAACTGAGCACCAGGCCCTCGGTGCCGCGAATCGCCAGCGGACCCTCCGGGCTCGGCAACTGTTCGCCTTCGCCGAGCAGGCGGCGGGCTACTACGTAGGCCATGCGGTTGCCCAGGCCGATATCTTCCAGCAGGTCTTCGATGGTTTCCTGGCGGTACTCGTGGAGCATCGCTTGAACACGCTCACCCGGGATCTTGTCCAGGGCGCTGTCGAAACCGTTGAGCACCTTGTTCAGCAGGCGTTCGCCCAGGCTGATGGACTCGGAGCGGCGCTGCAGCTTCAGCGCATGGCGAATATGGGTGCGTGCCTTGCCAGTGACCACGAAGTTGAGCCACGCGGGGTTCGGCCGTGCGCCCGGCGCGCTGACGATTTCCACGGTGGAGCCGCTTTGCAGCGGTTCCGACAGCGGGGCCAGGCGACGGTTGATGCGGCAGGCGATGCAGCTGTTGCCGACGTCGGTGTGCACCGCGTAGGCGAAGTCGACGGCCGTGGAGCCTTTGGGCAGCTCCATGATCCGGCCCTTGGGCGTGAACACATAGACCTCGTCCGGGAACAGGTCGATCTTCACGCTTTCAATGAATTCCAGGGAGTTGCCGGCACGTTGCTGCATTTCCAGCACGCCTTTTACCCACTGGCGCGCGCGGGCATGGGTGCCTTTTGGCTGCTCGTCGCCACTGGACTTGTACAGCCAATGGGCGGCGATGCCGTTGTTGGCCATTTCTTCCATTTCCCGGGTGCGGATCTGGATCTCGATCGGCACCCCGTGCATACCAAACAGCGTGGTATGCAGCGACTGATAGCCGTTGGCCTTGGGAATCGCGATGTAGTCCTTGAAGCGGCCCGGCAGGGGCTTGTACAAATTATGTACAGCGCCCAGCACGCGGTAGCAGGTATCGACCTTGTCCACGATGATGCGGAACGCGTACACGTCCATGATCTCGTTGAACGCCCGGCGCTTGCCGCGCATCTTCTTGTAGATGCCGTAGATGTGTTTCTGCCTGCCGCTGACCTCGCCCTCGATCTCGTCGATCGCCAGGCAATGGCTCAGGGATTCTTCGATCTTGTTGACGATTTCCTTGCGGTTGCCCCGGGCACGCTTGACCGCCTGGTAGATGCGTGCCGAACGCATCGGGTGCATGGCCTTGAAGCCGAGGTCTTCGAATTCGATGCGAATGGCGTGCATGCCCAGCCGGTTGGCGATGGGCGCGTAGATTTCCAGGGTTTCCTTGGCGATGCGCCGGCGTTTTTCGCCGGACAGCACTTCCAGCGTGCGCATGTTGTGCAGCCGGTCGGCCAGCTTGACCAGGATCACCCGGATATCCCGGGCCATGGCCATGGCCATCTTCTGGAAGTTTTCCGCCTGGGCTTCGGCTTTGGTCTCGAAGTTCATCTGGGTCAGTTTGCTGACCCCATCGACCAGTTCGGCCACGGTTTCGCCAAATTGCGCACTGAGCGCTTCCTTGGCAATACCGGTGTCTTCGATCACGTCATGCAGCATGGCGGCCATCAGGCTCTGATGGTCCATGTGCATGTCGGCAAGAATATTTGCCACCGCAAGAGGATGGGTGACATACGCCTCGCCACTCCGGCGGCGTTGGCCGTCGTGGGCTTGTTCGGCGTAGAAATACGCTCGGCGGACCAGGTTGACCTGGTCGGGGCCGAGGTAGGCCGATAAGCGATCGGCGAGGGCGTCTATGCTCGGCAAAGTGTGAACTCCTGCCGTTGGCTGTGACCCCGCGCCGTGCTACGTCGACCAGGCATAGGCTTAGACGGCCTCGTTGGACTCGTCCTCGAACGCTGCAAACAGCGGTTCGTCTTCAACGATCTCAGCGTTGGCGATGAACTCGTAGCTCATCAGGCCTTCAGCGATTTCACGCAGGGCTACAACGGTAGGCTTGTCGTTTTCCCACTGGACCAGGGGCTCTTTGCCGCCAGTGGCCAGTTGACGGGCACGCTTGGTAGAGAGCATGACCAGCTCAAAGCGGTTATCCACGTGTTCTAGGCAGTCTTCAACGGTTACGCGGGCCATGGTATTCCTCGGAGCGAATGCAAGATGCGCGCTGCCCGGCTGGGCGAGCGGACTAAACAGTTTAAAAAATCACCAGCGTTTAGGGAAGCGCTGATTTTTCGCAGGCCCTCGCAAAACCGCTACAAGTGCCAATGTAAGGCCCCTGCAGCAGTTTTGGGAAGAGCCAATCAACCGAGCAGTTCGGCCAGTAATTTGCCGAAACGCTGCTGTTGGCGTTTTTGCTGGAGCTGATTGGCGCGGAAAATCGCCTTCAAGTCGTCCAGCGCGTGAGCAAAATCGTCGTTGATGATCAGGTAGTCATAGTCGACGTAGTGGCTCATTTCGCTGACGGCTTCCCGCATGCGGCCTTCGATGATCGCGTCGCTGTCCTGGCCACGGTTGGTCAAGCGCTGGTGCAGCGCTTCCAAAGACGGCGGCAGGATGAAGATCGAGCGCGCCTTGGGCATCAGTTGGCGCACTTGCTCGGCGCCCTGCCAGTCGATTTCCAGGATCAGGTCGTGGCCTTCGTCCAGGGTTTGCTGCAGGTGGCTTTGCGAGGTGCCGTAGAGGTTGCCGAACACTTCGGCGCGCTCGAGGAAGTCGCCATGCTCGATCATCTTGACGAACTCGGTGCGCTCGACGAAGTGATAGTGCACGCCGTTCACCTCACCCGGGCGCATGGCGCGGGTGGTGTGCGAGACCGAGATGCGGATCTGATCGTTGGTGTCGGTCAGAGCCTTGACCAGGCTGCTCTTGCCTGCGCCCGAAGGGGCGGAAATGATGTAAAGGGTGCCGGTGCTATGGGTCATGGAGGTTGCCTTACTCAATATTCTGTACTTGTTCGCGCATCTGCTCGATCAACACTTTGAGGTTGACCGCAGCGGTGGTGCTGCGCGGATCGAAAGCCTTGGAGCCCAGTGTATTGGCTTCGCGGTTGAGTTCCTGCATCAGGAAGTCCAGGCGCCGACCGGCGGCACCGCCTGACTTGAGCACGCGGCGCACTTCGAGGATGTGGGTGCTGAGGCGGTCGAGTTCTTCGGCGACGTCACTTTTTTGCGCCAGCAGGACCATTTCCTGCTCCAGGCGCACCGGATCAAGGTCGGCTTTCATGTCGGCGAAGCGATCGAGGACCTTCTGGCGCTGGGTCGCCAGCATTTGTGGCACCAGCTCGCGCAGGGTGACCACATCCTCCTCGATCGAGGTCAGGCGCTCGTTGATCAGGCGGGCCAGTTCGGCGCCTTCGCGCTCGCGGCCGGCCTTGAGCTCCTTCAAGCCCTGGGTGAACAGGGCGAGGGCTTCGGCGTTGAGGGCTTGCGGGTCGACGGCATCGGCCACCAGCACGCCGGGCCAGGCCAGCACTTCCAGGGGGTTCAGCGCCGCGGGCTGCTGGATCAGGCTGGCGATAGTCTCGGCGGCCGCGACCAGTTGCGCGGCGCGGTCGCGGTCGACCTGCAGTGGCTTGCCGGTGGTTTCCTCGGTAAAGCGCAGGGTGCATTCCAGCTTGCCGCGTGAGATGCCTTGGCGCAGGGCTTCACGTACGGCGCCTTCGAGGTCGCGGAACGATTCCGGCAGGCGCAGGTGCGGTTCCAGGTAGCGGCTGTTGACCGAGCGCAGTTCCCAGCTCAGGGTGCCTTGGGCGCCGGCTTTTTCGACGCGGGCGAAGGCGGTCATGCTGTGCACCATGGAGGTACCTCGCGTTGCAGTCCCGCGAAAGCGGGCTGATGGATAAATTGGAGCCGACTGGCTGCGAAGGCGCAGGAGTGTAGCGCAGTGGTGCGATAGGCCCCAAACGCGGGTGCTGACATCGCATCACAAGCCGAGCATTCGTAACCAGATTTTAAGAAGTGCCCCGAATCGGCTCGCGGCTCTATAATGCTCGGCAGTTTTTCGTCCTTCGTACAGGTATCCCCTATGAAACGTCCAAGTGGTCGCGTTGCCGATCAGCTCCGCTCGATCCGCATCACCCGCAACTACACCAAACACGCCGAGGGATCCGTACTGGTCGAGTTTGGCGATACCAAGGTGATCTGCACCGTCAGTGTCGAAAACGGCGTGCCACGTTTCCTCAAGGGCCAGGGCCAGGGTTGGTTGACCGCCGAATACGGCATGCTGCCGCGCGCCACCGGCGAGCGTAACCAGCGTGAGGCCAGTCGTGGCAAGCAAGGCGGTCGTACCCTGGAGATCCAGCGCCTGATCGGTCGCTCCCTGCGTGCAGCGTTGGACATGTCCAAGCTGGGCGACGTGACCCTGTACGTCGATTGCGACGTGATCCAGGCCGACGGCGGTACTCGTACTGCGTCCATCACCGGCGCCATGGTCGCTCTGGTCGATGCGCTGAAAGTGATCAAGAAGCGTGGCGGCCTGAAAGGCGGCGATCCGCTCAAGCAGATGATCGCTGCCGTATCGGTGGGCATGTACCAGGGCGAGCCTGTGCTGGACCTGGACTACCTGGAAGACTCGGCCGCCGAGACCGACCTGAACGTGGTCATGACCAGCACCGGTGGTTTTATCGAAGTGCAGGGCACCGCTGAAGGCGCGCCATTCCAGCCGGCCGACCTGAATGCGATGCTGGCCCTGGCCCAGAAGGGCATGACTGAGATTTTCGAACTGCAGAACGCCGCACTGGCTGACTGAACACGCTTCAAGGAGAAGTGCCATGAGTGACAGCCAGTTGCCGGTTCCGGCACCGTCCAAGGAAGTTCGCCAGTGGGCGATGCTGTGTCACTTCGCGGCGTTCCTGGGGTTGGTATTCCCCTTCGGCAGTCTCTTGGGGCCGCTGATCCTGTGGCAGATCAAGAAAGACATGGACCCGCTTATCGATGATCAGGGCAAGGAAGCGCTGAATTTCCAGATCACCGTGGCGATCGCCTGGCTGGTGTGCATGGTGCTGGGGTTCGTGGTGATCGGCTTTGTGCTGATGTTGATCCTGGTGGTTGCGGCGCTGGTGCTGACAATTATTGGCGGGATCAAGGCCAACAATGGCACGGCTTACCGTTACCCGTGGACCTGGCGCCTGATCAAATAATGAGCGCCCACAAAAAAACCGACAGCGATGTCGGTTTTTTTGTGCCTGGAAAAAGACCTCAAATGGTCAGTGTCCAGTCGTAGTCCACGATCAGTGGCGCGTGCTGCGAGAAGCGTGGCTGGCGCGGCAGGCGTGCGCTGCGTACGAACCGACGCAGGCCTGGGGTCAGCAACTGGTAGTCGAAGCGCCAGCCCAGGTTGAGCATCTCAGCCTGTTCATTGTCTGGCCACCAGCTGTACTGGTCGCCTTCGCGGCTGACTTCGCGCAGGGCATCCACATAGCCCATGTTGCCGACAATCTCGTCCATCCAGGCCCGTTCCGGCGCCAGGAAGCCAGGGGATTGCTGGCTGTCGCGCCAGTTCTTGATATCCAGCTTTTGTTGCGCCACGTACAACGAGCCACAATAAATGTACTCGCGACGTTTGCGTCGCTGTTTATCCAGGTAACGGGCGAAATCGTCCATTAGCTTGAACTTCTGGTTCAAGTCTTCATCGCCGTTCTGCCCTGATGGAAGCAGCAAGGTCGCGATGCTGACCTTGTCGAAATCGGCTTGCAGGTAGCGCCCGTAGCGGTCGGCTGTCTCGAAGCCGAGGCCGCTGATGACCGCCTTGGGTTGCAACCGCGAGTACAAAGCCACGCCACCTTGGGCGGGTACTTCGGCATCGCAGGCATAAAGGAAGTAGCCATCCAGTTGGAAGGCTGGGTCGTCCAGTTCAAAGGCGGAGGCGCGGGTGTCCTGCAGGCAGATGACGTCGGCATTCTGGGCTTGCAGCCAACTGAGCAAACCACGCTCGACTGCAGCCTGAATACCATTAACGTTCACACTGATGATCCGCATAAATGGCCCCAAAAATCGCGTGCGTGTATGATACACGCCGTCTACCTAATTAGCTAAATCCGTGGTATCTGAGGCTTTTTTCATGCAGGCGTATCAACGCGATTTCATTCGTTTTGCCATCGATCGCGGGGTTTTGCGCTTCGGTGAGTTCACCCTCAAGTCCGGGCGCACCAGCCCGTACTTCTTCAATGCAGGCTTGTTCAACTCGGGTTCGGCCCTGGCCCAACTGGGTCGTTTCTACGCGGCAGCCATTGTTGAAAGCGGTATTTCCTTCGATGTCTTGTTTGGTCCGGCCTACAAGGGCATTCCCCTGGCCGCCGCGACTGCCGTGGCGTTGGCTGAGCATCACGGGCGGGATCTGCCGTGGTGCTTCAACCGCAAGGAAGCCAAGGCCCATGGCGAAGGCGGCAGCCTGGTGGGTGCGCCGCTGACTGGCGATGTGCTGATTATCGACGATGTGATCACCGCCGGTACCGCCATCCGTGAAGTGATGCAGATCATCGCCTCCCAGGACGGCGCCAAGGCTGCCGGTGTGTTGATCGCACTGAACCGCCAGGAGCGTGGCAACGGTGAATTGTCGGCGATCCAGGAAGTGGAGCGCGATTTCGGCATCCCGGTGGTGAGTATCGTGTCGTTGAACCAGGTGTTGCAGTTCCTGGAAGACGATCCGCAGCTCAAGCAGCACTTGCCGGCAGTGCGCGCGTACCGCGAGCAGTTCGGCGTCCAGTAATCGCCGCACAACAAAAAGCCCCACCCCCTGTAGGAGCGAGCTTGCTCGCGAAGAACGCCAACGATGACGCGTTTATTCTGGATGAACGCGGCGCCTTTACGTTTTTCGCGAGCAAGCTCGCTCCTACAGAGGGTGGGGCTTTTTAGTGTTTAAGGACGCTTGCGGTTGCTGATCAGCGTACCTACACCAGTGTCGGTGAAGATTTCCAGCAGGATCGCATTCGGCACCCGGCCGTCCAGGATCAGCGAACTGCCCACGCCGCCCTGCACCGCTTCCAGCGCGCAACGGATCTTCGGCAGCATGCCGCCGTAGATCGTGCCGTCGGCGATCAGCGCGTCCACCTGTTGGGTGGTCAGGCCGGTCAGCACCTTGCCTTCCTTGTCCATCAGGCCAGCAATATTGGTCAGCAGCATCAGCTTTTCAGCCTTCAGTGCTTCAGCCACCTTGCCCGCCACCAGGTCGGCGTTGATGTTGTAGGACTCGCCGTTGGTGCCCACGCCAATTGGCGCGATCACCGGGATGAAGTCGCCCTTGACCAGCAGGTTCAGCAGATCGGTGTTGATGCCGATCACTTCGCCTACCTGGCCAATGTCGATGATTTCCGGCTGGGTCATCTCCGGCGTCTGACGGGTAACGGTCAGTTTTTTCGCGCGGATCAGCTCCGCGTCTTTGCCGGTCAGGCCGATGGCGCTGCCGCCGTGGCGGTTGATGAGGTTGACAATGTCCTTGTTCACTTGGCCGCCGAGGACCATTTCCACCACGTCCATGGTCTGTGCGTCAGTCACGCGCATGCCATCGATGAAGTGACTCTCGATCGACAAGCGCTTGAGCAGGTCGCCGATCTGCGGGCCGCCACCGTGGACTACCACCGGGTTGATCCCTACGGCTTTCATCAACACGATGTCGCGGGCAAAGCCGGTTTTCAGCTCGTCGCTTTCCATGGCATTGCCGCCGTACTTGATCACCAGCGTCTTGCCGACGTAGCGTCGAATGTAGGGCAGCGCTTCGGACAGGACCTTGGCGGTGTTGGCAGCGGCTTCGCGTTCGAGGGTCATTCAGGGCTCCGGTACAAAAAATCAGAACGGTAATTGGAGATCAGGGGCAACACGTTTCAACTGGGCGTGGAACACGTCCTTGATGCGCTGCAACTCAGCCTCGGTATCCGCCTCGAAACGCAGCACCAGCACCGGTGTGGTGTTGGACGCGCGAACCAGGCCCCAGCCTTTGGCGTAATCGACTCGCACACCATCAATGGAGGTCAGGTTGGCGCCTTCACCCCATTGCGCATCGTGCAATGCGTCAATGATGCTGAATTTGCTCTCTTCGGTCACATGGATATTGATCTCTGGCGTAGAAATATCATTCGGGAAGGTCTCAAACAGCCCTTGCGCGGTGGATTTTTCCTTGCTGAGGATCTCCAGCAGACGGGCAGCGCTGTAAATACCGTCGTCAAAGCCGAACCAGCGTTCCTTGAAGAATACGTGGCCGCTCATTTCGCCGGCCAACAGGGCGCCGGTTTCCTTCATTTTCTTTTTGATCAACGAGTGACCGGTCTTCCACATTAGCGGACGACCGCCGTATTCCTTGATCAGCGGGGTCAGGCGGCGGGTGCATTTGACGTCGAAAATGATCTCGGCACCGGGGTTGCGCGCCACGACGTCGCGGGCAAACAGCATCAGCAGGCGGTCCGGGAATACGATCTCACCGGTTTCGGTTACTACGCCCACGCGATCCCCATCGCCATCGAAGGCCAGGCCCACATCGGCGCCGGTTTCCTTGACCTTGGCAATCAGGTCCACCAGGTTTTCAGGCTTGCCTGGGTCCGGGTGGTGGTTGGGGAAGTGGCCGTCGACCTCGCAGAACAGCGGGATCACTTCGCAGTTCAGGGCTTCGAGCAGTTGCGGGGCGATCACGCCGGCCGCGCCGTTGCCGCAGTCCACCACCACTTTGAGGCGGCGCGCGAGTTTGACGTCGCGGGTGATTTCGTCGGAGTAGCGCTGAAGAATGTCGACCTTGGTGATGCTGCCGGGGCCGCTGGTCAGGTCGTTGGTCTTCAGGCGTGTGTGCAGGGCCTGGATCTGTTCGTTGGCCAGGGTGTCACCAGCGATGACGATCTTGAAACCGTTGTAGTCCGACGGGTTGTGGCTGCCGGTGAGCATCACGCCGGATTTGCCGGCCAGTACGTTGGCCGCGTAGTACAGCGCCGGGGTAGGCACCAGGCCGACGTCGCTGACGTGGCAGCCACTGTCTGCCAGGCCCTGGATCAGTTGTTCCACCAGCTCCGGGCCGGACAGGCGGCCGTCACGGCCTACCGATACGTTGGGTTCGTCCTGGGCCAGGCTTTGGGCGCCGATGGCGCGGCCAATCCAGTAGGCAGTTTCGGCGGTCAGGGTCTTGGGTACTACGCCACGGATGTCATAGGCGCGAAAGATGCTGTCGGGAAAGGTCGGGGCTACTCGGGCTGCGTTACTCATCGCGGGGGGAAACTCCATCTGAAGGGGGCAAGGCTGGCCATAATGTGGCTGACCGGCAGGCTCAAACTGAAGGGTATGACGGTGTTTTCGGCAGAGAGTTCGTGGTGCAAAAGTGCCACCTGAGCGGGAGCTCGATGGTTTATCTTTCGTAATGCATTGATTCCCCTGGGGAAATCTCGCTGATTAGATTCGCGCATTCTTCATCCTGAAAGGCCATGCGGTGGCGTCTGGCCGGACGAACGTACCCGGCCAGGTTCAGCTGGGTCAGTGACTGCCGGAGTGCCCAAAGCCACCTGCGCCACGTTGGGTTTCGTCGAATTCCTGTACCAGCTCGAAGTGCGCCTGCACCACCGGCACCAGCACCAGCTGCGCAATGCGCTCGCCGACCGCGATATTGAACGCGGTCTGGCCACGATTCCAGCACGACACCATCAACTCACCCTGGTAGTCCGAGTCGATCAGGCCGACCAGGTTGCCCAACACGATGCCATGTTTGTGACCCAGGCCGGAGCGCGGCAGGATCAGTGCGGCCAGGCCAGGGTCACCGACATAGATCGACAGGCCGGTAGGAATCAACAGGGTCTGGCGTGGCTCGAGGACAGTGTCTTCCTTGAGCATGGCGCGCAGGTCCAGGCCGGCGGAGCCCGGGGTGGCGTAGGCCGGCAGTGGGAATTCGCTGCCGATGCGAGGGTCGAGAATCTTGGCTTGCAAAGCGTGCATGGACATTAAACCTGGTTCAGCCGTTGGGCGATAAAAGAGATCAGTTGGCGGGCAATCTTGCCTTTGCTGGTCTGGGCGAAAAGGGTGGCGTGCAGCTCGCGGTCGATCACGCTGCAGGCGTTTTCCTCGCTGTTGAAGCCGATGCTTGGGTTGGCGACATCATTGGCGACGATCAGGTCGAGGTTTTTATCTTTCAATTTGCGTGCGGCGTAGTCCAGCAGGTGCTCGGTCTCGGCGGCGAAACCGACACTGAATGGGCGATCCGCACGGGTGGCGATGGTGGCCAGGATGTCCGGGTTGCGCACCATTTGCAGGAGCAGGCCGTCGCCGCTTGTAGGGTCCTTCTTGAGCTTTTGCGGGGCGACTACTTCCGGTCGGTAGTCCGCAACTGCTGCCGAGGCGATAAACAGGTCGCAGGGAATCGCCGCTTCACAGGCTGCCAGCATGTCCCGGGCGCTGACTACGTCGATTCGGGTGACTCTGTCGGGCGTTGGCAAATGCACCGGACCGGTGATCAAGGTGACGCGCGCGCCTGCCTCAACCGCGGCTTCGGCCAGGGCAAAGCCCATTTTTCCTGAGCTATGGTTGGTGATGTAGCGCACCGGGTCGATGTTTTCCTGGGTCGGGCCGGCGGTGATCAGCACGTGCTTGCCGGTCAGGGCCAGGTGCTGGAAGCACTCGGCGGCGCACAGCGCCAGGTCGGTGGCTTCGAGCATGCGGCCCATGCCCACGTCGCCGCAGGCCTGGCTGCCGGAGGCCGGGCCGAACACCTTGAGGCCACGGCTTTGCAGGAGTTGGGTATTGGCCTGGGTGGCCGGGTCGCGCCACATGGCCTGGTTCATGGCCGGGGCGATGGCGACGGTGGCGTCGGTCGCCAGTACCAGGGTGGTGAGCAGGTCATCGGCGATGCCCTGGGCCAGGCGGGCGATCAGGTCGGCGGTGGCCGGGGCGATCAGTACCAGGTCGGCCCATTTGGCCAGCTCGATATGGCCCATGGCGGCTTCGGCTGCCGGGTCCAGCAGGTCCAGGTGAACCGGGTGGCCGGACAAGGCCTGCATGGTCAGTGGGGTGATGAACTCACTGCCACCGCGGGTCATGACCACGCGCACTTCGGCGCCCTGGTCAAGGAGCCTGCGAACCAGCTCTGCGCTCTTGTAGGCGGCAATGCCGCCGCCGACGCCGAGAACGATGCGTTTCCGATACAGACGCTGCATTGGTTTGCCTTTCCAGTTCAGTGAAGCCAGTTCAGTGACGCCTGCGATGCCCCCTCCCCAGGTGAAATCGCACGCAAAAAAGAGGGCCTACGATAACACAGCGCCTGCCAGGCAACAGCGGCGCACGTATACAGGAAAGAGGGATGAGTATTCGCGATTGGCCCGTAGCGGAACGTCCGCGGGAGAAACTTCTGGAATGGGGCGCGGCGAGTCTGTCCGATGCCGAGTTGTTGGCCATCTTCCTGCGCACCGGGGTTTCCGGGCGAAGTGCGGTGGACCTCGCACGCCACCTGTTGGTGCAATTCGGTGGCCTGCGCCCGCTGCTGGAGGCCAGCCAGGCGCTGTTCAGCCAGCAACTGGGGCTGGGGCCGGCGAAGTTTGCCCAGTTGCAGGCGGTGCTGGAAATGTCCCGGCGCCACTTGGCCGAGCGGTTGCGGAGTGACTCCGTATTGGAAAGCCCGGTGGCCGTGCGTGATTACCTCAAGGCGTTGCTGCGCCATGAGCCCCACGAGACGTTCGGTTGCCTGTTTCTCGATTCAAAACATCGTGTACTGGGTTTCGAGGCGTTGTTCCAGGGCACCATCGACGCCGCCATGGTTTATCCCCGGCAGGTGATCAAGCGCGCCCTGGCGTACAACGCGGCGGCGCTGATCCTGTGTCACAACCATCCTTCGGGGAATGTGGAGCCCAGCGCCGCTGATCGAAAATTGACCAAGGTGCTGCAAAAGGCCCTGGAAGTGGTGGATGTGCGAGTGCTGGATCACATCATCGTGGGGGATGGGGATCCGTTGTCGATGGCGGAATACGGATGGATGTAGCCCCCGCCCATTGGATGGGGGCTATTGGGTCAGGGCTTGACGCTGACTTTCGAGAAGTCCTGCCGCCCGAACGGGCTCACCTGGTAGCCCTCGACGGTTTTGCGCGCCAAGGCAAACGCCGTCGGGTGCGCCAGGGGCAACCACAAGGCCTGCTGCTGGATCTGCGCCTGGGCCTGTTGGTACAGCTTGCTGCGCACCCCTTGTTCGCTGGTGGTCTTGCCGGCGCTGATCAGCTTGTCCAGGGCAGGGTCGCAGTAGCGGGCGAAGTTGGTGCCGGATTTTACGGCGGCGCAGGAGAACTGCGGGGTGAGGAAGTTATCCGGGTCGCCGTTGTCGCCGGCCCAGCCCATGAACAGCAGGTCGTGCTCACCGGCTTTGGCACGGCGAATCAGTTCGCCCCATTCGATCACGCGGATTTCGGCCTGGATGCCGACCTTGGCCAGGTCCGCTTGCAGCAGTTGCGCACCGAGGTTCGGGTTCGGGTTAAGCAGGCTGCCGGTGGGGCGTGTCCAGATTGTGGTCTTGAAGCCGTCCTTGAGCCCGGCACGTTCGAGCAAGGCCTTGGCCTTGGCGAGGTCCTGTGGATAACCGGGCAGCTCTTTGGCGTAGCTCCAGGTGTTGGGCGGGAAGGGGCCATCGGCGGCTTCGGCGGTACCTTCGAACACGGCCTTGAGGTAGCTGGCCTTGTCGAATGCCAGGTTGATTGCCTGGCGCACTTCCGGCTTGTCCAGGGGCGGATGCTGGCTATTGATTGCAACGAATGCGGTCATGAATGCGGCGGTTTTTTCCACCTTGAGCGCGGGGTCCTTCTCGGCTTCGCCGACATCCAGCGGTTTGGGGGACAAGGCGATCTGGCATTCATTGCGGTGCAATTTCTGCAGCCGCACGTTTGCGTCTGGCGTAATGGCGAAGATCAAGTTATCCACAGCCGGTTTGCCGGCAAAGTAGTCGGGGTTGGCCTTGTAGCGAACCACGGCATCTTTCTGGAAGCGCGTGAAGATGAACGGCCCGGTGCCGATCGGTTGGCTGTTGAGTTTTTCCGGGGTGCCCGCCTTGAGTAATTTGTCGGCGTATTCGGCCGGGTAGATCGAGGCAAAACCCATGCTCAAGGCCGCCAGGAAGGTGGAGTCGGCGTGGTCCAGGGTGAAGCGCACGGTCAGTGGGTCGAGGGCGTCGATCTTCTTGACCAGGGTCGGCAATTGCAGCGACTGGGCATGGGGGAAGCCGCTCTGGGCGATCTTGTGCCACGGGTTGGCCGGGTCAAGCATGCGCTCGAAGCTGAAGCGCACGTCTTCGGCAGTCAGCGTGCGACTCGGGGTGAAGTACTCGGTGCGATGGAATTTCACGTCCGGGTGCAGCTTGAACGTATAGGCCAGGCCATCCGGCGAAACCTCCCAGCTATCGGCGAGGCTCGGCACCAGCTTGCCACTGGCGGCGTCATAGTCCACCAGACGGTTCATCAGCACGTCGGCCGAGGCGTTGGTGGTCGTCAGCGAATTGTATTGCACCACGTCGAACCCTTCGGGGCTGGCCTCGGTGCAGACGCTCAAACTGGTGGCCGCCAGGGCCTGCGGCACGACAAATAGAGGGGCTAGCAATAGCGGTAGGGCAGCGAGGCGCATATTAGGTTTCCTTTGCAGATCGAAGGCCCATCTGCGAGTGCAGTCTGGAAAAGTCCTACCGTAGTGGTCTGATTCATAAATGACTAGCCCATTTTTGCCTGTGCTTTTGGCTCAAATGCTGTTTTGATGGCGCCTCAGCGCGTTTCGCTGTGCGCCTCACTGCGCGCGCGAGCGCTGTAAGTCATTCTGTGCGACGAGCGGTCGGCTGTTACAGCGGCCCCTCCTGGCAACGGTTCGGGCGTATGTCGCCGAGATTTACGCCGGTAAAAACACACGGGCTGTTGTTGCACTTGGGTCTTTCTGGTATAAAGCAGCGCTCTTTTCTAGGGGCCCGGTTCCTTCGCTTGTAGGTGTAGCCGGTAAGACCCTAAAGAAACGCGGCGCCTGGCGCCAAATGACTGAGAGATTAAGCGGCCAACCCATGCCGGGTTGGGCATGTGGTTTTAGAGGGCTGAGGCATGTCGAGAGTCTGTCAAGTTACCGGTAAGGGTCCGGTGACTGGGAATAACATTTCCCACGCAAATAACAAAACCCGTCGTCGTTTCCTGCCGAACCTGCAGCATCACCGCTTCTGGGTTGAAGAAGAGAAACGTTTTGTTCGCCTGCGTGTATCTGCCAAAGGCATGCGTATCATCGACAAGCGTGGCATCACTGTCGTGCTGGCCGAAATCCGCGCCGCTGGCAAGATCTAAGGAGCTCTATCATGCGTGAATTGATTCGAATGATCTCTAGCGCCGGTACTGGTCACTTCTACACTACCGACAAGAACAAGCGTACTACCCCGGACAAGCTCGAAAAGAAAATGTTCGACCCGCGCGTTCGCAAGCACGTGATCTACAAAGAAGGCAAAATCAAGTAATTGGTTTTCTTCCTTGTGAAAAAAAGCCCGTATCTCACGATGCGGGCTTTTTTTTGCCTGGCGTTTGTTGATCAGGCCTTCTGCTCGAACACCACGTAGATCTTGCGGCACGGTTCCAGCACTTCCCAGGTACCACTGAAGCCGGCGGGGATCACGAAGCGGTCGCCGGCGCGCAAGGTCTTGGCGTTACCGTCGCCGTCGCGCAGTACCGAAACCCCCTGCACAATTTCGCAGTATTCATGCTCGGTATAGTTGACCTTCCACTGCCCGACTTCTCCTTCCCAAACCCCGGCGCTCATCTGGCCGCATGGGCTGTTGTAGTGGTTGTAGATCGTTTGTTCGGGGTCGCCCTTGAGGATTTTCTCGGCGGCAGGGCGGTAGCGGTCGGGCGCCGTGTTGGCCTGGCTGAAGTCGACGATGTCCTGGATGCTCATGTGCGTGTCCCGTCTGGCCTGCGGTTGGAGAGCCCAAAGTCTATGTTTATTAAAATGAACATCGCAAGGGCGTTTACCGCCGTTATGTCAAATATATTGAAACATCCCCAGCCGCTGGTTTAGGGTGGCAGCTGCCTTGAGCCGAACAGCAGGCTGGCCGGGCAAGAATTCTTTGAGGCTGCCGGGGGACATCACCTGGCCCTTGTATTCAATAAGAGGAGGACACTCGCATGACCACCCTGACCCGTGCCGACTGGGAACAACGCGCCAAGGACCTGAAGATCGAAGGCCGCGCCTATATCAATGGCGAATACACTGCCGCCGCTTCCGGTGACACCTTCGAATGCATCAGCCCGGTCGATGGCCGCCTGCTCGCCACCGTTGCCAGTTGCGATGCCGCCGACGCCCAGCGCGCCGTGGAAAATGCCCGTGCCACCTTCAATTCCGGCGCCTGGTCGCGCCTGGCACCGGCCAAGCGCAAGGCCGTCATGATCCGTTTCGCCGCGTTGCTCAAGGCCAATGCCGAAGAGCTGGCGCTGCTTGAAACCCTGGATATGGGCAAGCCGATCAGCGACTCCCTGAACATTGACGTGCCTGGCGCAGCCAATGCCCTGAGCTGGAGCGGTGAGGCGATCGACAAGATCTATGACGAAGTCGCCGCCACCCCTCACGATCAGTTGGGCCTGGTAACCCGTGAACCGGTTGGTGTCGTCGGCGCCATCGTGCCGTGGAACTTCCCGCTGATGATGGCCTGCTGGAAACTGGGGCCGGCGCTGTCCACCGGTAACTCGGTCATCCTCAAGCCCTCCGAAAAATCCCCGCTGACTGCCATCCGCATTGCGGCCCTGGCCGTTGAAGCCGGCATTCCAAAAGGCGTGTTCAACGTGCTGCCGGGCTATGGCCATACCGTGGGTAACGCGCTGGCGCTGCACATGGATGTCGACACCCTGGTGTTCACCGGCTCGACCAAGATCGCCAAACAGCTGTTGATCCGCTCCGGCGAATCGAACATGAAACGCGTATGGCTGGAGGCGGGCGGCAAGAGCCCGAACATCGTGTTCGCCGATGCCCCGGATCTGCAAGCCGCGGCCGAATCCGCCGCGGGTGCCATTGCCTTTAACCAAGGCGAAGTCTGCACTGCCGGTTCACGCCTGCTGGTGGAGCGCTCCATCAAGGATAAATTCCTGCCGCTGGTGATCGCCGCGCTGAAGGGCTGGAAGCCAGGCAACCCGCTGGACCCGGCCACTAACGTCGGCGCGTTGGTGGACACTCAACAGATGAACACCGTGCTGTCCTACATCGAAGCCGGCCATGCCGACGGTGCAAAGCTGGTGGCAGGCGGTAAGCGTACCCTCGAAGAAACCGGTGGCACCTACGTCGAACCTACGATTTTCGATGGTGTGACCAACGCCATGAGGATCGCCCAGGAAGAAATCTTTGGCCCGGTCCTGTCGGTCATTACCTTCGACAGCGCTGAAGAAGCCATCGCCATCGCCAACGATACCCAATATGGGCTGGCGGCGGCGGTATGGACGGCCGATATCTCCAAGGCGCACCTGACCGCCAAGGCCCTGCGTGCCGGCAGCGTGTGGGTCAACCAGTACGATGGCGGTGACATGACCGCGCCATTCGGGGGGTTCAAGCAGTCGGGTAACGGTCGCGACAAGTCGTTGCATGCGTTCGACAAGTACACCGAGCTGAAGGCGACCTGGATCAAGCTGTAAGCAGCGCCGCTGAACCCCTGTAGGAGCGAGCTTGCTCGCGAAAAACGTCAACGATAACGCGTGCTGTCTGGTAACACGCGGTGTCCTTGAGTTCTTCGCGAGCAAGCTCGCTCCTACAGTTCGTTTGCAACCCTGAAAAGTATCCACAGGAGCGTGGAAATGCGTTGGGCGACTTATTTCGCCGTCCTGGCCTCGGTACTCAGTGTCGGCCTGGCGCTGGGCGTCAGCATGCCACTGGTATCCCTGCGCCTTGAGGGCTGGGGCTACGGCAGTTTCGCCATCGGCGTGATGGCCGCGGTGCCGGCCTTTGGTGTGCTGCTGGGTGCCAAGGTATCCAGCCGCCTGGCCTCTTGGCTGGGCACTGCCAACCTGATGCGTCTGTGCCTATGGGCCGGTGCCGTGTCCATCGGTTTGCTGGCGATCCTGCCCAGTTACCCGGTGTGGCTGGTGCTGCGGCTGATGATCGGGGTGATCCTGACCATCGTGTTTATCCTGGGTGAAAGCTGGATCAACCAATTGGTAGTGGAGCAGTGGCGCGGCCGGCTGGTGGCGCTGTACGGCTGCAGCTATGCCTTGAGCCAGCTGTCAGGGCCACTGCTGCTGGGTGTGATCGGCACTGATCATGACTACGGTCTCTGGGTGGGTGCGGGGCTGCTGATGGTCGCGCCGCTGTTGCTGCTGGGGCGTTCCGGCGCGCCGACTGCCGATTCGTTCAGTGTGACCCTTGGCGACCTGTGGCGCTTCTGCCTGACACTGCCGGCGATTGCCTGGGCGGTGGCGTTATTCGCTGCGTTCGAAGCGATGATTCTGACACTGTTGCCGGTGTATTGCCTGCAGCAGGGCTTCACCGCCGAGATAGCCTTGACGATGGTCAGCACCGTGGTGGTGGGTGATGCGCTGCTGCAGTTGCCCATCGGTGCCTTGGCCGATTACTTGCCGCGGCGCACGCTGTTCTTGAGTTGTGCGCTGCTGTTGCTGGCGTCGAGCCTGGCGATTCCGTTGTTGATGCAGACGGTGTTGATCTGGCCGGTGTGGGTGCTGTTCGGCGCCAGTGCCGGAGGGTTGTTCACCTTGTCGCTGATTCTGATTGGCGAGCGCTACCGTGACGATGCGCTGGTGCGCGCCAATGCCCATATCGCGCAGCTGTGGGGGATCGGCTGCTTGATCGGGCCGTTGGTGGCGGGTGCAGGCAGCCAGTGGATCAGCGGGCATGCCCTGCCTTGGCTGATGGCGGCCGGGGCGCTGGGGCTGGTGGTGCTGTTGTTGCGCCAGGGCGCATTTGGTGCTGCGCAGCCCGCTTGATCTGGAAGCAATCAACTGTGGGAGGGGGGCTTGCCTGCTCCCACATTGGATCTTCGCTGTTCTTAGAGCATGCGTTCCAGGCCGACCGAGTTGGCGAACCACGCATTGAACCGGCGCCACCAACTGCCCGGCTCGCGGGTCAAGGTGTGTAACTGACCGTTATCCTCGGTCACCCACACCACTTGGCCATTCTGCAATTTCGCCTCATAACTCAAGGCGGGTGCCATGCCTTGCAGTGCCAGGTTGCGTACGTGTTCCGCCAATTCGGGGCTGTCGACCAATACGCCCACTTCGGTGTTCCACAACACTGAGCGCGGGTCGAAGTTGAATGAGCCGATAAACGACTTCGTCCGATCAAAGATCATCGCTTTGCTGTGCAGGCTGGAGTCCGAGCCCTTGAACGTGCCGCGGCGAAACAGGTGTGGGCCGCTGCCTGCGCCAGGGGCACCCGGTTGGCGGCGCAATTCGTAGAGTTTCACCCCATGTTCCAGCAGCGCCTTGCGATACGGCTCGTAGCCGCCATGCACAGCGGGTACGTCGGTGGCTTCAAGGGAGTTGGTCAGCAGGCTGACCGACACGCCGGCGTCGGCGCGACCGGTGAGGTACACCAGCCCAGGCTGCCCAGGCACGAAGTACGCCGAGATCATGATCAGCTCGTGGTTGACGCCTTCCAGTTCCGGCGACAGTTGGGTAGTCAGCAGGAGTCGAGGATCCGGATCATTCTTGGCCAGCACCTTGCTCGGCGCGTCCCACAACGCCTGGTTCCAGGCCCAGATCAACTCGCGGCGCCAGATGTCCATGCGCGGTTTGGTCTTGTAGGCGCGTAGGCGGTTGTACAGGGCGTGGTTTTGCTGGCGGGATTGGGCCAGGGATTCCTCCAAGAGAAGCCGTGCAGTCGCCAGGTCACCTTTGGATGGCAGGTTGGAGATGAACTCATTAATGGGTTTGCTCAGGGCGCTGTTCCAGTACTGGTCGAAGCTGTGGCCTAGCTGCTCGGCCACCGGGCCCACGCTGAGCATGTCGATATCGGTGAAGTTGAGGTTGGGTTCGGCGTCGAAATACTCGTCCCCGAGGTTACGCCCACCGACGATGGCCACGCTGTTGTCCGCCACCCACAGTTTGTTGTGCATGCGCCGGTGTTGCAGCGACAGGTTGAACAGCCGCCCCATGGTCCGTGTTACGCCGGTGCTGCGCCCCAGATGCAGAGGATTGAACAGGCGAATCTCGATCTGGGGATGAGCGGCGAGGGTGGCGATGATCTGGTCGAGGCCATCGCTGGTGGTGTCGTCCAGCAGGATGCGCACCCGCACACCACGATCAGCGGCCTTGAGCAGTTCATCCACCAGCATGCGCGTGCTGATGCCGTCGTGGACGATGTAGTACTGCAGGTCGAGGCTGGTCTGGGCGTTACGGATCAGCTCGGCGCGGGCCATGAACGCTTCACTGCTGTTGGGCAGCAGGCGAAAGCCAGAGCGGCCTTGGTAGGGCGCGGCCTGGGCCTGGATCGAGCGGCCGAACGACGAATCCTTCGCTGGCAGGGCGTCGCTGGGGATGCGTGGCGCATTGACCGTGGCGCAACCGCCCAGGGCCAGGGCTCCCAGCAGGAAAAACGGTAAAAGCCGTCGAATCATCAAGGGAGTCGCTTCCAGATCAGGGCGGTTGTCGGCATATGACGGCAATTTCCCAAGAAAGGTCAGTCGGCCGCCTCGGCCAGCAGCTTGCTCGCGGCGGTGCCGACCTTGCGCACGGCTTCTTCAATCTGTGGCGTTGGCTTGGCAGCGTAGTTCATGCGTAGGCAATTTCTGTACTTGCCGGAAGCCGAAAAGATGCTGCCCACCGCCACCTGTACGCCTTGTTCCATCAGCACGCGGTTGAGCTTGAGGGTGTCGAAGCCCTCCGGCAGTTCTATCCACAGCATGAAACTGCCTTGCGGCCGGCTGGCGCGGGTGCCCGCCGGGAAGTATCGGCTGACCCAGTCGAGCATCAAGTCGCGATTACGCTGGTATTGCGTACGCATCCGCCGCAAATGCGGTTCGAAATGGCCGCCCTTGAGGAATTCGGCGATAGCGATCTGCGGCTGGGTGGCGGTGGAGCCGGTGCTGATGTATTTCATGTGCAGCACCCGCTCCAGATAGCGACCCGGCGCGACCCAGCCGATGCGCAGGCCTGGCGCCAGGGTTTTTGAGAACGAACTGCACAGCAGCACGCGGCCGTCCTCGTCGAAGGATTTGATGGTACGCGGACGCGGGTAGCTGTAGGCCAGTTCGCCGTACACATCGTCTTCGATGACTGCCACGTCAAAGCGCTGGGCCAGGGTCAGCAACGCTCGCTTGCGGGCCTCCGGCATGATGTAGCCCAGGGGGTTGTTGCAGTTGGGGGTCAGTTGGATGACCTTGATCGGCCACTGTTCCAGCGCCAGTTCCAGGGCTTCCAGGCTGATGCCGGTGAGCGGGTCCGTGGGGATTTCCAGCGCCTTCATGCCCAGGCCCTTGAGGGTCTGCATGGCACCGTGGAAGCTGGGTGAGTCCACCGCCACGATATCCCCGGGCTCGCAGATCGCACGGATGCTGGCGGACAACGCTTCATGGCAGCCGGTGGTGATCACGATGTCTTCGGCACTCAGTTGGCAGCCGGAATCCAATGACAGTCGGGCGATTTGCTCGCGTAATTCCATACAGCCGAGGATGTTGTCGTAATACAACCCCGGCAGATCCTGGCGCCGACTGACGCGAGCCAGGCTGCGCAGCAGGGGCTTGAGGGTGGGTGACAATACATCCGGCATGCCGCGACCCATCTGTATGACGTCTTTGCGCGGGACTGCGCGAATCAATTCCAGCACCTGATCCCACTGGGAGATTTCCACCGGGCGCTGGGCCGGGCGGCCGATCTCGGGCAGCGCCGGCAACTCCCGACTCACCGGTACAAAGTAGCCGGACTTGGGCTTGGGCATTGCCAGGCCATTGTCTTCCAGTAACCGATAGGCCTGCTGCACGGTGCTCAGGCTGACCCCGTGCTCGACGCTTAAGGCGCGTACGGACGGCAGTCGATCGCCGGGGCGATAGAAACCCTGTTCAATGCGCGTGCCCAGTAATTCGGCGAGGTTAACGTAAAGCGTCATGGCGGTCGCTCCGGGAGACCAGTACAGATAGGGAAAAAATACAGGATTCAGCCGCGCATGGGCAGTTTCTGTATGGATTTAATAAAGATGGGTTGGATCTGTAATGGTTTTGCCTGCTCGCCCATTCTAGTCACTCATGGCAACAAGCAAATGAGGGGCAGCAAAATGAACGGCATGAGTGATGTGCGGCTGATGTTACACAGTCAGGAATTGCAGGCTGGGCAAGAGCGGGCGACGTCGCCGCGCGAGATCAGCCGTTGGAGTCTGTTCTGGCACCGCCGCCATACGCGCAAGGCCTTGCTGCACTTGACCCGCGAGCAGTTGCGTGACGTTGGGTTGACCCCAGAGCAAGCACGCCAGGAAGGCCTGAAGCCTTTCTGGCGTGATTGATCAGACCCATTCTTTAAGGCGGTGCCAGAGCATCCCCAGCGCCAACAGCGGCGAACGCAGGTGTTTGCCGCCGGGGAAGGTGATGTGCGGCACCTGGGCGAACAGATCGAAGCGGCCCTGCTGTTGGCCGCTGATGGCTTCGGCCAGCAGTTTGCCGGCCAGGTGTGTGGCGTTGAGGCCATGGCCAGCGTAGGCCTGGGCGTAATACACATTGGGTTGATCCGCCAACCGGCCTATCTGCGGCAGGCGGTTGGCGCCGATGCCGATCATGCCGCCCCATTGGTAGTCGATCTTCACGTCAGCCAGCTGTGGGAACACCTGCAACATCTTTGGCCGCATGTAGGCGCCGATGTCCTTGGGATCGCGTCCGGAATAATGGCAGGCCCCGCCGAACAGCAGGCGACGATCGGCAGACAGGCGGAAATAATCCACGGTCACCCGTTGGTCACACACCGCCATGTTCTGCGGCAACAAGTTGGCGGCTTGTACCGGGCTCAAGGGTTCGGTGGCGATGATGTAGCTGCCGGCGGGCAGCACCTTGCCGCTCAGTTGTGGGTTGAGGCCGTTCAGGTAGGCGTTGCAGGCCAGCACCAGGGTCTTGCTGCGTACGTTGCCCTGAGCGGTGTGCACGTTGACCTCGGGGCCATAGTCGATGCGCGTCACTTCGGACTGCTCGAACAGGCGCACGCCCAATTGCCCGGCGGCTGCCGCTTCACCCAGTGCCAGGTTCAGCGGGTGCAGATGGCCGGAGCCCATGTCGATCATGCCGCCCACGTAGCGGTCGGAGCCGATCACGCTGCCCATCTCACTGGCTTGCAACAGGCGCACTTCGTGGCGATAACCCAGGCTGCGCAGTTCTTCGGCGTCTTCGGCCAGGCCATGCAGGTCGCGGGGTTTGTTGGCCAGGTCGCAATAGCCCCAGGTCAGGTCGCAAGGGATCTGGTAGCGTTCGACGCGTTCACGCACGATCTCCACGGCCTCCAGGCCCATGAGTTTCATCTGGCGCACGCCGTCGTTACCAATCACGTTGGCGAACTGCTCCAGCCCGTGGCCGACACCGCGAATCAACTGGCCGCCATTACGCCCGCTGGCGCCCCAGGCGATCTTGCGGGCCTCCAGCAGCACCACGCTGAAGCCGCGCTCAGCCAACTCCAGGGCCGTATTGAGCCCGGAGAAACCGCCGCCGATCACGCACACATCAGCGCTCACCTCGCCGGTCAACATCGGGTAATCCGGTTGCGGCACGCTGCTGGCGGCGTAGTAGGAAGCGGTGTGCCGGGCGCTGGCAGTCATGGGGAACATCCCTGTTTGGAAAATTTGACGCAGGATACAGCGGTCGGACGAAGCTGTCTGCGCAGGGCGTTTTGCTTCAGAATCTACGTCTATTCGCCGTTCGGTACGTGTTTCGATGAGTTGCAACAGCCAGAAAATCAGTGCGCTGCGCCGACAGATTCCTTCGTTCGAGTGCGTTCCCGGTTGCCACGATTGCTGTGGGCCGGTGACTACATCGCCCGAGGAAATGTCCCGCCTGCCGCGCAAAACCGCGGCCGAGCAGGAAGCCGCCATGGACGAGCTGAACTGTGTGCACCTGGGGCCCAATGGCTGCACGGTGTATGACGAGCGGCCGTTGATCTGCAGGCTTTTCGGCACCACCAAGACCTTGCCTTGCCCCAATGGACGGCGGCCGGTGGAGCTGATTCACCCACGGGTGGAGAAGCAGATACATGAATACATGGCGAGTACCCGGCAGGTGCTGGTCTAACGATGTACGCGGTCAAAATGTGGGAGGTGCTTGCTCCCACCGTTGACCCCGATGTGTCAGTCAGTCCGGAATTGGCAGGTTCAGGCTCTCTTTCACCTCTTCCATCACGATATAGCTCTTCGACTCCCGCACATGGGGCAGCTTGAGCAGGATATCGCCGAGCAATTTGCGGTACGACGCCATCTCGGAAATCCGCGCTTTCACCAGGTAGTCAAAGTCCCCCGACACCAGGTGGCATTCCAGCACATGGGGCAGTTTCAGCACGGCGCGGCGGAACTCTTCAAAGGTGTCGCCGGATTTGTAATCGAGGCTGATCTCGACAAATACCAGCAAACTTCCCTTCAAATGCTGGGGGTTGAGCCGTGCGTTGTAGCCCATGATGATCCCTTCGCGCTCCAGCCGCCGTACCCGCTCGGTGCACGGCGTGGTGGAGAGCCCGACCTTTTCCCCCAGCTCGGTGAACGAAATTCGCCCGTCGGTTTGCAGGATGCGCAGGATGTTGCGATCGATCTTGTCCAGCTCCCGCTTGGTCTGAGTGTTGGTACGCATAGGGGATACGCCTCTGTGAAAAGGGTTTTTGCCGAGAATTGTCGCCAAATATAGGCAGTTATATAGTGAAATGCACTGGCGATTGCTTTTTATACTGCGCACATCATTGCTCGAACAACACACGTCGGCGGTCAAGCCGCGATGAGGATATAAAAATGCGCGTTCTGGTCTTGGGTAGCGGCGTCATTGGTGTGACCAGTGCCTACTATTTGGCGCGGGCTGGCTTTGAAGTCGTCGTGGTCGACCGTCAGCCTGCCGCTGCCATGGAAACCAGTTTCGCCAACGCCGGCCAGGTGTCCCCAGGCTACGCCTCGCCATGGGCCGCGCCGGGTGTGCCCCTCAAGGCTATCAAGTGGCTGCTGCAACGCCACGCCCCGCTGGCGATCAAGGCCACGGCCGATATTGATCAATACTTGTGGATGGCGCAGATGCTGCGTAACTGCACCGCCAGCCGCTACGCGGTGAACAAGGAGCGCATGGTGCGCCTGTCCGAGTACAGCCGCGATTGCCTCGACGAACTGCGCGCCGAGACCGGCATCGCCTACGAAGGCCGCAGCCTCGGCACCACCCAGCTGTTCCGCACCCAGGCCCAGCTCGATGGCGCCGCCAAGGACATCGCCGTATTGAAAGAATCCGGGGTGCCGTTCGAGCTGCTCGACCGCGCCGGTATCGCCCGTGTTGAGCCAGCCTTGGCCAGTGTCACCGATATCCTCGCCGGTGCCCTGCGCCTGCCCAACGACCAGACCGGCGACTGCCAGATGTTCACCACCCGCTTGGCCGACATGTGCAGGCAACTGGGCGTGGAGTTCCGCTTCGAACAGGACATCCAGCGCCTCGACTACGCTGGCGACCGCATCAACGGTGTGTGGATCGACGGCAAGCTGGAAACCGCCGACCGCTACGTGCTGGCTCTTGGCAGCTACTCGCCGAAGTTGCTCAAGCCGTTGGGGATCAAGGCCCCGGTGTACCCGCTCAAGGGCTACTCGTTGACCGTGCCGATCACCAACCCGGCGATGGCCCCCACCTCGACCATTCTCGACGAAACCTACAAGGTCGCGATCACCCGTTTCGACAACCGCATCCGCGTGGGTGGCATGGCTGAAATTGCCGGTTTTGACCTGTCGCTTAACCCGCGTCGGCGTGAAACCCTGGAGATGATCGTCAACGACCTTTATCCTCAGGGCGGCGATTTGACTGAAGCCACTTTCTGGACCGGCCTGCGCCCGACCACACCCGACGGCACACCGATTGTCGGCGCCACCCCGTTCAAGAATCTGTTCCTCAATACCGGCCACGGCACCCTCGGTTGGACCATGGCCTGTGGCTCTGGCCGCTTGCTGGCTGACCTGATGGCGAAGAAAACCCCGCAGATCAGCGCCGAAGGCCTCGACATTTCCCGTTACGGCAACCACCAGGAGTCCGCAAAACATGTCAATCCAGCGCCAGCTCACCAATGAGCGCATGAGCCAGATCGTTGTCCACAGCGGTACCGTGTATCTGGCAGGCCAAGTCGGCGACGACATGAGCGCCGGGATTGAACAGCAGACCCGTGAAACCCTGGCCAATATCGAGCGCCTGCTGGACCTGGCGGGTACCGACAAGACCAAGTTGCTGTCGGTGACGATCTACCTGAAAGACATCGATGCCGACTTCGCCGGTATGAACGCGGTATGGGACAAGTGGTTGCCCAAAGGTGCTGCCCCGGCCCGTGCCACGGTTGAAGCGAAACTGTGCGAACCGGAAATCCTGGTAGAGCTGTCCGTCGTGGCCGCTTTGCCATAAACAACGATCCCTCTCCCGGTGCCGACGCGGTTAGTCGGCGCCGGTTTTTTCTCCACTCTGCCGCCTAGAAGCCTGCCGCCATGCGTCCAGCCCGTGCCCTGATCGACCTCCAAGCCCTGCGCCACAACTATCAATTGGCCCGTGAAGTCACGGGGGCCAAGGCCCTCGCCGTGATCAAGGCCGATGCCTACGGCCATGGTGCCGTGCGGGTGGCCCAGGCTTTGGAAGCCGAGGCCGACGGGTTTGCCGTGGCCTGCATCGAAGAAGCACTGGAATTGCGAGCTGCCGGCATTCGCGCGCCGGTGTTATTGCTGGAAGGTTTTTTCGAAGCCGATGAGCTGCCGCTGATCATCGAGCATGATTTCTGGTGCGTGGTGCATTCGCTGTGGCAACTGGAAGCTATCGAACAGGCCACCCTGAGCAAGCCGCTGACCGTCTGGCTCAAGCTGGACTCGGGTATGCATCGCGTGGGCCTGCACCCCAAGGATTACCCAGCGGCGTACCAGCGGCTGCTGGCCAGTGGCAAAGTCGCCAAGATTGTATTGATGAGCCATTTCGCTCGCGCCGATGAACTCGATTGTGTGCGCAGCAATGAACAGGTGGCCGTGTTTGAGGCGGCGCGTCAGGGCTTGTCAGCCGAGGTCAGCCTGCGTAACTCGCCTTCGGTGATGGGCTGGCCAAACGTATCCAGCGATTGGGTTCGGCCGGGCATCATGCTGTACGGTGCGACGCCGTTTGGCGAAGACCAGGCCGTCGCCGCGCGTTTGCAGCCGGTGATGACCCTGGAGTCGAAAGTCATCTGCGTGCGTGAACTGCCGGCCGGCGAGCCGGTGGGCTACGGCGCCAAGTTCATCACGCCAAAACCGATGCGCATCGGCGTGGTCGCCATGGGGTACGCGGACGGCTACCCACGCCATGCGCCAACGGGCACGCCGGTGCTGGTGGCGGGGCAACGCAGCCAGTTGCTGGGGCGTGTGTCCATGGACATGCTATGCGTCGACCTCACCGATGTACCCCAGGCCGGCCTCGGTTCCACCGTGGAACTGTGGGGCAAGAATATTCTTGCCAGTGATGTTGCAGTCGCCGCCGAGACCATTCCCTACCAGATCTTCTGCAACCTTCGCCGTGTGCCAAGGCTCTATTCCGGGGCTTGATCGACCTCGACGAACGGAGCTGGCCAGGATTTAGGCCCAAGTGTTGTAAATACTGAACGCTGTCGCCATGATAACGCTCAATTACAACAAAGCCTGAATCCTAGGAGGCTCCCGCATTGGACGTCGGCGAACGACTGCAATCCATCCGTAAACTGAAGGGTCTTTCCCAGCGCGAGCTCGCCAAGCGCGCGGGTGTCACCAACAGCACCATTTCGATGATCGAAAAAAACAGTGTCAGCCCTTCCATCAGTTCCTTGCGCAAGGTGCTGGGCGGCATCCCTATGTCGATGGTCGAGTTTTTTTCTGAAGAGATCCTCCAGGAAATACCGACACAGATCGTCTATAAAGCCAATGAGCTGATCGACATCTCCGACGGAGCCGTCACCATGAAACTGGTGGGCCGGGCGCACCCGAGCCGGGCCATCGCATTTCTCAATGAAATCTACCCGCCAGGCGCCGACACCGGCGAAGAAATGCTCACCCACGAAGGCGAAGAAACCGGGATTCTGGTGGAAGGTCGACTGGAGTTGGTTGTCGGTCTTGAAACTTTTGTGCTCGAAGCCGGCGATAGCTACTACTTTGAAAGCACCAAGCCCCATCGTTTTCGCAATCCGTTCGACGTGCCGGCGCGACTAATCAGCGCAGCCACACCCGCGAACTTTTAACAACAGAGGCGCCCTGCCAGCGTTGCAGAGGTTCCCGCAGCCGTATTCCGCCAGGCTGAATCTCCCTTTATTTAATGGGGTTGTTTCAGCCAGGCGGGCTAACCGTTATACTTTCGCCGCCTGCGAAACCGTGGCCGCAGGCGTGAATAGCCACCATTGAGGGTGAACGCGTGAACCTAATTATGAAAATGCTGGCTGCACCAGCAACCGTACTGGCCCTATGGGCTGTCAGCGCTCAAGCTGCGACCAATGATGACATTGCCAAGCGCCTGGAGCCTGTAGGCCAGGTTTGTGTCCAGGGGCAGGAATGCAAGGGGATGGAGGTGGCTGTGGCTGCTGGTGGCGGGGGCGCGGCTAAAACGCCTGATGATGTGATCGCCAAGCACTGCAACGCATGCCACGGCACCGGCCTGCTGAATGCTCCGAAGATCGGTGATACCGCTGCCTGGAAAGAGCGGGTAGGTCATCTGGATACTGTATTGGCGGAACTCAAGATCGAGGACCCGCAGAAAGGCACCAAGGGGTTGGCCCAGGTCGCCAAGCATGGCTTGAACGCCATGCCTCCGATGGGGACGTGTGCTGATTGCAGCCTCGAAGACCTTGAAGGTGCGATCAAGAAGATGTCCGGTCTGTAATCAGCCGATCTTCGTCAAAAATGCCGCTTACGAGCGGCTTTTTTGTGCCCGTAATGTGTGTTTCGAGGCTGTTCTTTGCAGCAAAGACCCTGCAAGCTCGGTCAAACCCCTAATCACGGAATGTTCAGGAGGGTCGGATGGTGCAGTTGTGTTCAATCGAGCAAGCAGTTGACGACGTACTGGCACGCTTGCCGGCGCATATCCACATGGGCATGCCCTTGGGACTGGGCAAGCCGAACCTGTTCGCCAATGCGCTGTACCGGCGTATCGCCAAGCTGCCGGAGCGGGCGCTGACGATCTACACCGCGCTGAGCCTGGGCCGTCCGGCCTTGGGCGATGGCTTGCAGAAGCGCTTTCTCGAACCCTTTATCGAGCGGGTGTTTGGCGATTACCCCGAGCTGGATTTTCTCGCCGACCTGCACAAGGACAGTCTGCCGGCGAATATCCACGTGCAGCAGTTTTTCATGCAGCCTGGCAGCTTGCTCCACAGCACCTCGGCGCAGCAGGATTACGTGAGCAGCAACTACAGCCATGCCGCACGCGACATCAATGCCGCCGGCCTCAACCTGGTGGCGCAGTTGGTGGCCAGCAGCGCCGAACACCCCGATCGCCTGAGCCTGAGCTGCAACCCCGACATCACCCTCGACCTGTTGCCGATGATCGCCAAGCGTCGCGCCGCAGGGGAAACCATTCTGGTGGTTGGCCAGGTCCACAGCGATTTGCCCTACATGCCTGGCGATGCCGAGCTGGGCATGGACGAATTCGACTACCTGCTCGATGAAAAGGACAGCACCACCTTATTCTCCACGCCGAACATGCCCGTGGGGTTCCAGGATCACTTTATCGGCCTGCACGCCAGCACCCTGGTGCGTGATGGGGGAACCTTGCAGATCGGCATCGGCTCGATGGGCGATGCGCTGACGGCCGCGCTATTGGCGCGCCAGGCCGACAACGAAGCCTATCGCTTGCTGCTGACGGACCTGGATGTGTACCAGTGGGCGCCACTGATCAGTCGTGAGGGGGGTGTCGATCCCTTTGCCCGCGGTCTTTACGGCTGTAGCGAAATGTTCGTCAACGGTCTGCTGGTGCTGGCGGATGCGGGAATTGTGCGACGCAAGGTCTACCCCGATGTGGCAACCCAGGCACAAGCCAATGCCGGGCTCCTTGACGACGCGGCACAACCCGATGGTGTCTCGATCCACGGCGGCTTCTTCCTCGGGCCGCGCAGTTTTTACCAGCGCTTGCAGGAGATGACCTACGCCAAGCGCCAGGCATTCAACATGACCCGCATCAGCTACATCAACGAGCTGTACGGGCAGGAAGAGCTCAAGCGTTTACAACGCCTGGATGCGCGGTTTATCAACAGCGCGATTGCGGTGACATTGCTCGGTGCCGGGGTTGCCGACCAACTGGAAGGTGGTCACGTGCTCAGCGGCGTGGGCGGGCAGTACAACTTTGTTGCCCAGGGCCATGCGCTGGAAGGTGCGCGATCGATCCTGATCCTGCGCAGTTGGCGCGAGGCGGGGGGCGAGGTCAGTTCCAATATTGTCTGGGAGTACGGCCATTGCACCATCCCACGGCACCTGCGGGATATCGTCATCACTGAATACGGCATTGCCGACCTGCGTGGGCAGACCGATGCCAAGGTGATCGAGGCGTTGCTCAACATTACCGACTCACGCTTCCAGGCCGACTTGATCGAGCAGGCGCAAAAGGCCGGCAAGTTGCCCAAGGATTTCCAACTGGACCCACGCTTCAGCGACAACACGCCGGAGCGGCTCCAAGGTATCCAGGCGCGGCATCGCCGACTGTTTCCGGAATATCCGCTGGGTACTGATTTCACCGATGAGGAGCGGGATCTGTTGCGCGCGTTGAACTGGCTCAAGAGCAAATTCAAACTGACGGAGATTCTGGAGTTGGGCAAGGCGGCGCTGGATGCACCGGAGCCGGAGGCGTTTCCTGAACATCTGGTGCGGATGCGGTTGGATAAGCCGGAGGGTTTGAAGGAGGACCTCTACCAGCGTTTGTTGCTTGCCGGCCTCCAGGCTACCGCGCATTAATTGTCAGTCGGTTAAGGTTTTTTTGTAGGAGCGAGCTTGCTCGCGAAAAACGTCAACGATAACGCGTGTGTCCTGAAGGAACGCGGCGCCTGTGAGTTTTTCGCGAGCAAGCTCGCTCCTACAGAAGGCGATGTTGGCTTAACTGACGGGCATTGGGGTTTACCCCCTCCCACATTTTGATCGTGCTCACCTGGCATTTGCTGTGTAGCAAATTACTCGATGAAGGTAACGACGCCACCTTCCAGCGACTGCACACGCGCCAGCGATTCAACCCGATAACCCTGCGCATCCAGCTCCGCGCGACCGCCTTGGAACGACTTCTCGATCACAATCCCCAAGCCCGCAACGGTCGCGCCGGCCTGCTTGATGATCGAGATCAGGGCCTGGGAGGCCTTACCGTTGGCCAGGAAGTCATCGATGATCAGCACGCGGTCACTGCTGGTCAGGTGGCGTGGTGAGATCGCCACGGTGCTTTCTACTTTTTTGGTGAAGGAATACACCGTTGCCGACAGCAGGTTTTCGGTGAGGGTCAGGGATTGCTGCTTACGGGCGAAAATCACCGGCACGCCGAGGTTCAGGCCGGTCATGATCGCTGGGGCAATCCCTGATGCTTCGATGGTGACGATCTTGGTGATGCCCGAGTCCTTGAACAACGCGGCGAACTCATCGCCGATCAGCTTCATCAGCGCGGGGTCGATCTGGTGGTTCAGAAAGGCGTCGACCTTGAGTACCTGATCGGAAAGCACGATGCCTTCTTCGCGAATTTTCTTGTGCAGTGCTTCCACGGAAAGCTTCCTCTAATGGCGCGTTGTGCGCCGAAAGTAGATTGAAAAGTAGTCGATTCTAGCGCTTTAACATCGCGCGTATATCCGCCAGGGCGGTGTTGCCGCGAACGGCCTTCACCTCGGTCGGGGTGTCGTCATTGCCTTCCCAGGCCAGGTCGTCCGGCGGCAGTTCATCCAGGAACCGGCTGGGGGCACAATCGATGATTTCGCCGTATTGCTTGCGCTTGGCGGCAAAGGTGAAGGCCAGGGTCTGACGCGCGCGCGTAATGCCCACGTAGGCCAGGCGTCGTTCTTCCTCGATGGTGTCGGCTTCGATGCTGGAGCGATGGGGGAGGATTTCCTCTTCCATGCCCATGATGAACACGTAGGGGAATTCCAGGCCCTTGGATGCATGCAAGGTCATCATCTGTACCCCTTCGGCGCCGTCTTCCTCTTCCTGCTGGCGTTCGAGCATGTCGCGCAGCACCAGCTTGCCGATGGCGTCTTCGACGGTCATTTCGCCGTCTTCGTCTTTTTCCAGGGTGTTCTTCAGCGCTTCGATCAGGAACCAGACGTTGCCCATGCGGTAATCCGCGGCCTTGTCGCTGGAGCTGTTGGTGCGCAGCCAGTTTTCATAGTCGATGTCCATGACCATGCTGCGCAGGGCGCTGATCGGGTCTTCGCCGGCGCACTGTTCGCGCACTTTGTCCATGAAGCGCTTGAAGCGCGACAGGCGATCGGTGAAGCGCGTGTCCAGGTGTTCGCCCAGGCCGATTTCGTCGGTGGCGGCGTACATCGAGATCTTGCGTTCGGTGGCGTAGTTGCCGAGCTTTTCCAGGGTGGTGGAACCAATCTCGCGGCGCGGCACGTTGATGACGCGCAGGAAAGCATTGTCGTCGTCCGGGTTCACGATCAGGCGGAAGTAGGCCATCAGGTCCTTGACTTCCTGGCGTCCGAAAAAGCTGTTACCGCCCGACAGGCGATACGGCACCTGGTGGTGCTGCAACTTCAGTTCGATCAGCTTGGCCTGGTAGTTGCCGCGATAGAGGATCGCGAAGTCGCTGTAGGGCCGGTCGGTGCGCAGGTGCAGGCTGAGGATCTCCACGGCCACGCGCTCGGCTTCGGCGTCCTCGTTGCGGCAGCGGATCACGCGGATCTCGTCGCCGTGGCCCATCTCGCTCCACAGTTGTTTTTCAAACTCGTGGGGGTTGTTGGAGATCAGCACGTTGGCGCAACGCAGGATTCGGCTGGTGGAGCGATAGTTCTGCTCCAGCATCACCACTTTCAGGGACGGGTAGTCGTCCTTGAGCAGCATCAGGTTTTCCGGGCGGGCACCGCGCCAGGCGTAGATCGACTGGTCGTCGTCGCCGACCACGGTGAACTGGTTGCGCGTGCCGATCAGCAACTTCACCAGCAGGTACTGGCTGGCATTGGTGTCCTGGTATTCGTCCACCAGCAGGTAGCGCACCTTGTTCTGCCACTTTTCGAGGATGTCGGCGTGTTCCTGGAACAGCTTGACCGGCAACAGGATCAGGTCGTCGAAGTCCACGGCGTTGAACGCCTTGAGCGTGCGCTGGTAGTGGGTGTAGACGATGGCGGCAGTCTGCTCCTTGGGGTTGCGCGCGTTTTCCAGGGCTTCGGCGGGCAGGATCAGGTCGTTTTTCCAGGCGCCGATCATGTTCTTGATCTCGTCGACGCCGTCGTCGCCCGCGTATTCCTTCTGCATGATGTCGGTCATCAGGGCTTTGACGTCGGTCTCGTCAAAGATCGAAAAGCCCGGTTTGTAGCCCAGCCGCACATGCTCCTTGCGGATGATGTTCAGGCCCAGGTTGTGGAAGGTGCACACGGTGAGGCCACGGCCTTCGCCACCCTTGAGCAGGGTGCCGACACGCTCTTTCATTTCCCGCGCCGCCTTGTTGGTAAAGGTCATGGCGACGATGTACTGGGCGCGGATGCCGCACTGCTGGATCAGGTGCGCGATCTTGCGGGTGATCACGCTGGTCTTGCCGGAGCCTGCACCGGCGAGCACCAATAGAGGGCCGCCGACGTAGTTCACGGCTTCTTGCTGCCGGGGATTGAGTCGGGACATACGGAATTTCAGGAGTCGTTGTTCAAAAGGGCGGGCATTTTAACAGGCTGGCAAGATTCTGCTGCCCTGGATCGACGGTGTGACGTACCACTCGATCTAAATTTGCCGGTTTTGATACTTTGCCGCAGGATGTGTGTGTATTTATACGAATGTTTACAGTCTGCGCATTTGATAACCCCTATCGTTGGTGATTATCAGACCGCACGTCATAATGCCCACCGCCATCGATATTTTGCAGAGTCTAGGGAGCTAGCTTGTCTACGCCTGTCGAACCCTTGCGTTTGCTGCTACTGGCCGATGAGCCAGCGTGGGCAGCGTTGTTGCGCGAGTGCCTGGCGCCGATGGGCGATGGGGCTGTGCTGATCAGCGCACCCAACTGGGACTCGGTGAGTCGTCTGTTCGATGACGACCACACTGCCGTGCTGTTGACCACGCCCTGCCTGCAACCCGGCCCTGGGCGTTGCAGCCTGCCGTGCGTGTTGTTGCTGGAGGAGGAGCCTCTGGTTGCGCCACTGGGGGTCAGTGACTGGCTGGTCCGTCATGCCCTGGACGCCGACACCCTGCGCCGCTGCCTGCGCCATGTGCGCGAGCGTGGCCTGTTGGAAAACACCCTGCAACGCCTGGCCGAACAGGACCCGCTCACAGGTATCGCCAACCGCCAGGGTTTCCAGACCCTGCTGGCTGCGCGCCTGGCTGAGAACGACGGCCGCGGCCTGGCCCTCGGTCATTTGGACCTCGATAACTTCCGCCATGCCAACGATGCCCTCGGTCACCAGGCCGGCGACCGACTGATCCTGCAAGTGGTCTCGCGGCTCAAGAGCCAGCTTGAGGCCGGCGACCAACTGGCGCGCCTGGGCAGCGACGAGTTCGCGTTGCTGATCGACACCCGTCGCGCTCCTCAGCGTGCCGAATGGATGGCCGAACGCATCACCGAAGTCATGGCCGAGCCTTATTGGGTGGACGGCGAAAGCCTGCTGATCGGTTGCAGCCTGGGCGTGGCGCACGCCCGTGCTCGCGCGGGCGCCGACCCGCTGATGTGGCATGCCCACATCGCCATGCAGCAGGCCAAGAGTACCCAGGGCTGCACGTTTCATATCTTCAACGAACGTATCAACCGCAACGCCCGCAGCCTGGCCGACCTGGAAAGCGAACTGCGGCGCGCCTTGCGCCGTGATGAGCTGGAGCTTCACTACCAGCCGCGCCTGGACCTGGACGACGGGCATATCGTCGGCCTGGAAGCCTTGGTGCGCTGGCGCCACGGTGAGCGCGGCCTGTTGCCGCCCAGCGAGTTCGTGCCCTTGGCCGAACAGAGTGGCCTGATCGTACCGCTGGGCTACTGGGTGATCGCCCGTGCCCTGCGTGACATGCAAGACCTGCGCGAACGTGGCCTGCCGGCATTGCACATGGCGGTCAATCTGTCGTTTCGCCAGTTCCAGGACAGTCAGTTGCTCTCGACCCTCAGCCGACTGATTGCGGAGTGCGGTGTGGATGCGCAATGGCTTGAATTCGAACTGACGGAAACCGCTGTCATGCGGCGCAGTGACCTGGTCAAGCAGACCATGGATGCCCTTGGCCGCCTCGGTGTGCGGTTTTCCCTGGATGACTTCGGCACCGGCTTCTCGTCGTTCGTGCACCTCAACAGCCTGCCGATTGCCTTGTTGAAGATCGACAAGAGCTTTGTCGGTGGAATGGAGGAGCGGGAAGAGAACCGCAAGCTGGTGCACGCGATGATCAACCTGGCGCACAACCTGAATCTTGAAGTGGTGGCCGAAGGTGTCGAAACCCCGGAACAGCTTGCGCTCTTGCGCTTGTTCGGTTGCGATCAGGCCCAGGGTTACCTGATCAGCAAGCCGCTGCCGTTGCCCGAGTTGGTGGAATACCTGACGTTCGGGAAAAGCCAGCAGGCGTTGCTGGGTTGAGCAGGGTTTTTATTCTGTCTGTGCGGTCTGAAATGCTGGCTGTGATTCAGGCTCCTGGCGAATCATGCGTTTCATTTTTGCCTCAAACGCCCACGTCAGGCTGACGGCCGCGCAGGCCAGGCCCAGCGCCAAGCCCCACCATACGCCAGTCGGCCCCCAGCCCAAGGTGAAGGCCATCAACCAGGCGGAGGGCGCGCCGATCAACCAGTAGCAGCCAAGCCCCACCAGGAACGTGGTCTTGGCGTCTTTGAGCCCGCGGATACAGCCCATGGCGATGGTCTGCACGCCGTCGAACAGCTCGAACCAGGCGGCGACGGCCAGCAGGCTGACAGCCAGCACGATGACATCGTGAAACGCCGGGTCGTTATGATCGAGGAACAGCCCGATCAGCGGGTCTGAAAACAGCCAAAACACCAGGGCAAACCCCAGCATCACCACTGCGCCAAAGCCGATGCCGACTCGGCCAGCCATGCGCGCCTGCAGCAGTTGGGCGGCGCCATAATGCTGGCCGATGCGCATGGTCACCGCGTAGGACAACCCCGCCGGAACCATGAATGCCACCGAAACTATCTGCAGGGCAATCTGATGCGCCGCCAATTGCGTACTGCCCATGGTGCCCATGCACAGTGCGGCGAAGGCAAACAGCCCGACTTCCACTGCATAAGTACCGCCAATCGGCAGGCCCAGGCGCCACAGCTCGCGCAGGTATTGAGTGTTGAGACGCAGCAGGCCGCTGCTTAGCGGGTAGGCCGCATACGCCCGGTTGCTGCGGATGTACCACATCAGCGCCAGCGCCATGCTGTTGGCGACGATCGCCGTGACCAGGCCGATGCCCATCAAGCCAAGTTTCGGCAAGCCGAACATGCCTTCGATCAAGGCATGGTTGAGCAAGTAGTTGACCACCGTGCCGCCGAGGCTGATCACCATGACCGGTGTGGCCTTGCCGATGGCGCTGGTAAAACCGCGCAGGGCCATGAAACTCAGGTAGCCGGGCAGGGCGAACGGTAGGATCGTCAGGAATTGCCCCGCCGAGTGCACGTTGGTTTCGGTTTGGCCGAACATCAACAGCACCGGCTTGAGGTTCCACAGCAGCAAGGCCGCCACCAGCGCCATCAGCCAGGCGAGCCATAGCCCGGCCTGGGTCAGGCGCGTGGCGCCTTCGATATCGCCCGCGCCGTGGCGGATGGCAACAAGGGTGCCCACGGCGGCAATCACGCCGATGCAAAAAATCGCTACAAACGAATACGTCGCCGCGCCGAGGCCGCCGCCGGCCAGGGCTTCAGGGCTCAGGCGCGCCATCATCAGGGTGTCGGTCAGCACCATCAGCATGTGCGCCAACTGGGAGGCAATCAACGGCCCTGACAACCGCAGAATGGCCCAGAGTTCGGTACGTGCCGGATGCCGCATGATCATCACGCTCAGAAAGTCAGAGAATTGGGGAGGGGTTGATTCTCGGCGCTCTCAGCCCATTGCACAAAGGGATAAAAGCGATCGTTTGCATGATTAAAACTCATGCCTGATTGATTCTGGTAGGGTTTGCCCATTGCGCTGTCGGAGCTTTCCCTATGTCTCGTCGTCTTCCTCCGCTGTATGCCTTGCGGGCCTTTGAAGCCGCATCGCGGCACAACTCCTTCACCCGCGCCGCTGAAGAACTGTCGATTACGCAAAGCGCAGTGAGCCGACACATCCGCACCCTGGAAGAGCACTTCGCCTGCCGCCTGTTCCAGCGCAGCGGCCGTAACCTGCAGCTCACCGAAGCCGCGCGCCTGCTGTTGCCTGGCGTGCGCGAGGGATTTGCCGCGCTGGAACGGGCCTGTCATACCCTCAATGCCGAAGACGACATCCTGCGTATGAAAGCGCCGTCCACCTTGACCATGCGCTGGCTGCTGGCGCGCCTGAGTCGCTTCCGGCATTTGCAGCCGGGCAACGAGGTGCAACTGACCAGCGCATGGATGAGCGTGGATGAAGTGGACTTCAATCAGGAGCCATTCGATTGCGCGGTGTTGTTGAGCGATGGGCATTTTCCGGCGGATTGGGAGGCCAGCTACCTGTTCCCGGAGTTATTGATTCCGGTGGGTGCGCCGAACCTGTTGAGTGACGGTCCCTGGGACGTGAGCCGCCTGGCCACCGCCGAGTTGCTGCACCCCACGCCCGACCGTCGGGACTGGCGCAGTTGGCTGGAGCGCATGGGCCTGGCTTCCCAGGTGTCGCTCAAGGGTGGGCAGGTGTTCGATACCCTGGAACTGGGCATGATCGCCGCTGCGCGCGGCTACGGGGTGTCCATGGGCGATTTACTGATGGTGGCCGAGGACGTCGCCCAGGGAAGGCTGAGCTTGCCGTGGCCAACGGCTGTCGCCAGTGGTGAAAGTTACTACCTGGTGTGGCCGAAAACCCGCCCGGGTGGCGAGCGCTTGCGTCGGCTGGCGGAGTTTCTGCAGGGCGAAGTGCAGGCGATGGTGCTGCCGGCAGTCGAGCGTCTCGATTGAATCGCTTCAGCGCTTTCTCGCAACCGTTTGCGTGATACCCCTGTGAATAGCTCAAGTATTGCCCAAGCCCGCCGAAGCAGGTGTGTTGGAACTATCGTGCACCAACGTTACCCACCAGATAATTCGCCGAGCAGCGCTATGAGATCAGGATGATCCTGGCCTCGGCCAGGAGCTGTCATGTCTCAACCTCGTGCCCGGATCGCTTCCCAGTTAGGTCTTGCATTAGCCGTGATTCTGGCTGTCGTTATCAGCGGCAGCACTGTTTTCGCCTTGCGTTCCCTTGACTCCGCCAACCTCGCCACCCGCGAGGAGCACTTGGCCAGCGAGGCGCGCTTGCTTGCCGACCAACTCAATACCTTCCACAGCACCTTGCGCGAGAGCACTCAGCGTTTGAGCGGGCTGTTTGAAAAGCGTTTCGGCGCGGGTTTGAGCGTGCACGGTGATCAGCAGATGGCTGTGGCTGGCGTACAGACCCCGGCCCTCTACCTGGGCAGTGACCTGTTGAACAATGATTTCGATGAGGTCGATGAATTCAAGTACACCTCCGGCGGCGTGGCCACCGTGTTTGTGCGCAGCGGCGAAGACTTTATCCGCATCAGCACCTCCCTGACCAAACAGGATGGCAGCCGCGCCATCGGTACGGCCCTGGACCACCAGCACCCGGCCTATCAGCGCCTGCTCGCGGGGCAGAGTTATGTCGGCCGCGCCGTGTTGTTCGAACGTTCCTACATGACCCAGTACACGCCCGTGCGTGACGCGGCTGGCAAAGTTATCGCGGTGTTGTTTGTCGGCTTCGACTACACCGACGCGCAGAACGCGCAGTTCGACAACCTCAAGCGCTTCCGCATCGGCCAGACCGGTTCACTGGCCCTGTTGGATGAACAGAAACGCTGGCTGGTGCCACCCGCAGGCGTGCAGGCGCTGGATCAAGCGGTTCCGGTGATGCTGGACCTGGCCAAGACCCCAGGTAAGGGCCGCTTTTGGAGCGACAAGAACGAAGATTTCTACAGTGTCTCGGTGCCGTTCGAGGGCGGCCCGTGGTCGGTGGTTGCGAGCATGCCCAAGGCCGAGATTCGCTCGGTGACCTGGGGCGTCGGTATTCGCCTGGTGATCGGCAGTGTGCTGGCGATGCTGCTGGCGGTGGGGGCAACGGTCTGGTTGTTGCGCAGCAAGCTGGCCCCCTTGAGTGACCTGGTACGCCAGGCCGAAGCCCTGGGCGCGGGTGACTTGAGCGTACGCCTCAATGTGTCCAGCCATGACGAGATCGGCCAACTGGCACGCAGCTTCAACCAGATGGGGGAAGCGCTGTCGACCATGGTTTCGCATATCCGCAAGGCGGCTGAAGAGGTCAACGGCCGTGCCCAGGCACTGTCCGGGTTATCCGGCGGCGCCTATGAAGGCATGGAGCAGCAGTCTGGCGAGATCACCAGCATGGCCGGCGCGGTCGAAGAGTTCAGCGCCACCTCACTGAATATTGCTGACAACATGGGCAATACCGAACGCCTGGCCCAGGAAAACGCCCAGCAGACCCGTATCGGGCGCACGTCCATGCAAGAGGCGTCGTCGTCCCTGGAGCATATCGCGACCGCGCTGAACAGCACTGCCACCGTCATCAACACCCTGGGCCAGCGCTCCCAGGAAATTGGCGGCATCGTCGGGGTGATCACCGCGATTGCCGAACAGACCAACCTGCTGGCACTGAACGCCGCCATCGAAGCCGCCCGCGCCGGGGAACAAGGCCGTGGCTTTGCGGTGGTGGCCGATGAAGTGCGCAACCTGGCGTCGCGCACCCGCCAGGCGACCGACGAAATTTCCGGGATGATCCAGAGCATCCAGCAGGAAACCGGCAACGCCATCAGCACCATGGAACACGGCAATGCACTGATGCAGGAAGGCCTGGCGCGTAATGCCGACGTGGCTTCGGCGCTGGCGCGGATCGACGAGCAAAGCCGCTCGGCCGGTCAGCAGTTTGCTGCGATCACCACCGCCACCCAGGAACAGAGCAGCACGGCGACCTTGCTGAGCAGCAACTTGCAGAGCATTGCGCTGGCCAACAGCGAGCAGCGTGAGGTGGTGTCCAACCTGGCCATTACCGCCAAGGAACTGGAGACGCTGGCGGCAAGCTTGCGGCACGAGGTGGATCGTTTTCGTTGAAGGCGGCCCAGGGCGTGTGTCTAGCGGGTCTTGAGCGCGTTAGCCAGGCGTAGCATGGCGATTTCGATTTCATGGGCGGTCAAGGACGAGTAGCCCAATAGCCAGCCCTGTTTCTGTGCGGTGCCGGCGTATAGCCGACTCAGGCCGGACAGTTGCACACCCGCACTGGCGGCCTTGTGGATGGTTTTTTCTTCCGACCAACCCTCATGGAGCACGCAGGGAATTTGCAGCCCGCCTTGGGGGCGGCATGCCGTGACCACGCCGCCCAGATGCTTGCCGATGGCATCGAGCATGACGGTTTGGCGCCCGGCGTAGAGTTTGCGCATTGCGCGCACATGGGCGTTGTAATGACCGTCCTCCATAAAACGCGCCAGGGTCAATTGCAGGAGTTGAGGCGTGTGGCCGTCCATCATGCTGCGAGCATAGGTGAAGGCTTTGACCAGCGCAGGGGGCAGCACCATGTAGCCCATGCGCAGCCCGGGGAAGAGGGTCTTGCTGAAGGTACCGAGGTAAAGCGTGCGCTGGTACTTGTCCAAGCCCTGTACACAGGCCGTGGGTTTGCCGTCGTAGTGGAACTCGCTGTCGTAGTCATCTTCGATGACCCATTTGCCTTTTTCCGCCGTCCAGTTGATCAGCTCAAGCCGCCGTTCCAGTGTCAGCGTGGCGCCGGTCGGGTATTGATGGGAGGGCGTGACATACACGCAGTGGGCGCCGCTGCGGTCGGCGTGCAGCAGGTCGGTGCGGATGCCCGATTCATCGACATCGATGGGCACGACCTTGGCCTCGGCGGTTTCAAAAGCCTTCCTGGCGCCGTAGTAGCCCGGGTTTTCCAGCAGGATCGGCTGGCCGACGTCCACCAGCAACTGCGCGCATAGAAAAAGCGCCTGGCGCGTGCTGCTCAGCACCAGGATCTGGTCGGGCGAACACTGGGCGCCGCGTTCAAGGTTCAAATACGTAGCGATGGCTTTGCGCAACGGCTCGGCCCCTTGCGGGTCGCCGTGCAACAGCACGCTGCTGCGAGAGTCCCTCATCACCTGACGTTGCAGGCGTTCCCAGACGTCGGTGGGAAAGGAGCGGGTTTCAGGCAGGCCCGTGGCGAAGGCTTTGATCACCTGCTGGTCGTTTACGCCACCGCTGTCGAGGATCATCCGTCCGCGCTGGCTCAAGCCGGTGCCGAGGGGCGCGAGACTGCTTTTGCCTGCCTGCGCCTTGATACGGCGGCCGGACCCGCCGCGCAATTCGGTGCCGAGGGCCTCGCACACATAACTGCCGGAACCTTCGCGCCGCGCGATAAAGCCATCGCGCTGCAACTGCACGTAGGCGTTCTCCACCGTATCGCGTGCGATCCCCAATGACTTGGCCAACACCCGCGTCGCGGGCAGCTTCAGGCCGGGCGCCAGTGCCCCGTCGAGGATCAACGCCCGCAGCGCGCGTTGAATTCGCTGGTGCAGGCCCAACCCCTGGAGTTGCACATCGTCAAGGCGCATTTTCAGGGTTTCAAGCTCGAACGTTTTCGCCATGCGGTCTGCCTTTCCTCGAAGAATTGGCCGGTAATGGCAGGCCAGTCTATCCGTAGACTTGGACCCGAGCCACAGCCTTCACGTTGGCGGACAACCCACTGCGTGAGGCTCAATTTCTCGTACGGCAAGGAGCAATGCCCTCATGTCTTCTTCGATATCGTCGTCTTCGCTGCGCCCACGCGACCTGTTTCACCCCCTGGTAGCCGGTCTGATTTCAGTCATCGTCAATTATGGCGGTACGTTCATCCTGGTGTTCCAGGCCGCCAAGGTGGCCGGGCTCAGCGCGGAGCTGACCGCTTCGTGGGTCTGGTCGGTGTCGATCGGTGTTGGGGTGACGGGGCTGGCTCTCAGTTGGGTGAGTCGTGAGCCGATCATCACCGCGTGGTCGACTCCCGCGGCGGCGTTCCTGATCGTCGCGTTGTCGACCACGCCTTATGCCGAGGCGGTCGGTGCGTACATCATTTCGGCCGTGGCATTTGTGCTGCTCGGGTTGTCCGGCTGCTTTGAAAAAGTCATTCGGTTGATTCCGCCAGGCATTGCGGCCGCCATGCTGGCCGGCATTCTGCTGCAGTTCGGGATCGGCGCATTCAGTGGCATGAGCCTGGACCCTGCCCTGGTGGGGTTGCTGATTGCCGCTTACGTTGGGTTCAAGCGGTTTACCGCGCGCTACGCGGTCGTCGGAATTCTGGTGCTCGGGCTGGTATTGCTGCTGGTGCAAGGGCGAGTGGATCTATCGGGATTGTCCCTGCAATGGGCCGCGCCGGTTTTCACCCAGCCTGAATTCTCCGTCAATGCGCTGCTCAGTGTGGCATTGCCGCTGTTCCTGATCACCCTCACGGGCCAGTACATGCCGGGCATGCTGGTGTTGCGCAATGATGGCTTCAAGACCAGCGCCAACCCCATCCTGGCAGTGACCGGGCTGGGCTCGCTGTTGATGGCGCCATTCGGCTCGCACGCGTTCAACATCGCGGCCATCACGGCGGCCATCTGCACGGGCAAGGAAGCCTCGGAAGACCCGTCCAAACGTTGGCTCGCGGGTGTTGCCGCAGGGGTGTTCTATATCCTTGTCGGGGTGTTCGGGGTGACGTTGGCCGCCGTATTCATGGCGTTCCCGTCGGCGTTTATCACCACGTTGGCCGGCTTGGCGCTGTTGGGCACCATTGGCACCAGCCTGGCCAACGCCATGGCGGACACCCGATCCCGTGAAGCTGCGCTGATCACCTTTCTGGCCTGCGCCGCAAACATCACCCTGCTGGGGATCGGTGGAGCGTTTTGGGGGTTGTTGATCGGATTGGCCGCGTATGTGCTGCTGAACGGCCGCCTGCCCCGTCGCCGGGCGACTGTGGCGCCGGTCTCCGAGCCGGTGGTGACGGCGAAGGGAGTGGCCCAATGATGCGCGCCAATCAGCCGTTAACGACCTGCCGGTGCGTGAGCGCGTGGTTGCGCTGTGCCGCCGTCGCCCGGTGTATCGCCGAGGGGTGTTTCTAGCCGTTTGCGCCGTCGACTTGGCTGGAGGCCGAGGGCCGGTATTGCAGTGCTTCGGCAATGTGGTTGCGGCCGATAGTGTCTGCGCGCTCCAGGTCCGCCAGAGTGCGGGCGACCTTGAGCAGGCGGTGGGCGGCTCGAAGGGACAGGGTCAAGCGCTCGCAGGCGCTTTCCAGCCAGGCTTCATCCGGCTTGGACAGCGCGCAATGCTGGCGCAACCCAGAGAGATCCAGGAACGCATTGGCGCAACCCTGGCGCCGCTGTTGATGCTCTCGAGCCTGGGCGACCAGCGCGGAGGCGGTGGATGTGTCGCCGCCGGGCTGTGGGGTCGGGTTCAGCGCGGTGATTTCGCGGGCGACCGTCAAGTGCAGGTCGATCCGATCCAGCAAGGGCCCGGAGAGTTTGTTGCGATAGCGTTGGATTTGCTCGGGCGTGCAACGGCATCGGTTGCAGGGCGCGCCCATATAACCGCAGGGGCAGGGGTTCATCGCCGCCACCAGTTGGAAGCGCGCGGGGAAGCGCACTCGGTCACGGGCGCGGGAAATCACGATGTGCCCCGACTCCAGTGGCTCGCGCAAGACCTCCAGCACCTTGCGATCAAACTCCGGGAGTTCATCCAGGAACAGCACTCCATGATGGGCCAGGGTGATTTCCCCCGGCTGCGGTTTCGATCCGCCGCCCACCAGTGCCGGACCGGAGGCTGAATGGTGTGGCTGGCGAAACGGCCGGTGGGGCCAATGGCTCAGCGGTGCCAGGCTGACCACGGATTGAATCGCCGCCACTTCCAGTGCTTCCTGTTCACTCAATGGCGGCAGCAACCCGGGCAGGCGGCTGGCGAGCAAGGTCTTGCCGGTACCTGGTGGCCCGCTGAACAGCAGGTTATGTGCGCCCGCTGCTGCAATCAGCAGTGCGCGCTTGGCTGACAGCTGGCCCTGAACTTCACTCAGGTCCGGGTAGGGTTTGTTCGAATACAGCAACCCGTCAGACTTGTAGGGCTCAATCGGTGCATGCCCATTCAGGTGTGCCACCACCTGCAGCAGGTGATCTACGGCAATGACCTTCAGCCCGGATGCCAGGCACGCTTCCTCGGCATTCGCCCGCGGCACTATCACGGTGCGCCCGGCCTTGCGCGCCGCCAATGCGGCGGGCAATACGCCTTTTACCGCCCGCACCTCGCCGGACAACGCCAACTCCCCCAGGCACTCCACGTCATCCAGCATCAACGCCGGCACCTGCACACTCGCCGCCAGGATCCCCAGGGCGATCGCCAGATCAAAGCGCCCACCGTCCTTGGGCAGGTCGGCGGGCGCGAGGTTGAGGGTGATACGGCGGGAAGGATATTGCAGCGCTGAGTTGAGGATGGCACTGCGTACGCGGTCCTTGCTTTCCTTGACCGCGGTTTCTGGCAGCCCCACCAGGGTGAGCGACGGCAACCCGTTGGCCATATGCACTTCGACGGTGACGGCAGGGGCTTCGACGCCGACCTGGGCGCGGCTGTGGACGATGGCGAGGGACATGCTCGTTCCTTGAAAGAGGTGGCCGCTTCCTGCGGTTTTTCAAGGGTAGACGAGGTGGGGAAGAGCGAGGCGGGGAGGTTTTACAGAACGTATCCAGAACAAAAGGTAGAGCAAATGTGGGAGGGAGCAAGCCCCTTCCCACACTGATCGCATTTATTCCGCAGGAGGGTTCAACCGCGCTTCCAGCTCTGCAACTTTCGCCTCCAGGCTCTCCAAGCGCGCACGGGTGCGGGCAAGTACGACCATCTGGCTATCGAATTCTTCCCGGCTCACCAGGTCCAGCTTGCTGAAGCCGCTTTGCAGCAACGCCTTGAACTGGCTTTCGATTTCATTGCGGGGCAGCGGGGTGTCGCCGCTGAACAGGCGAGAGGCGTGGCCGCTCAGGGCGTCGAGGAGGTCTTTGGGCGCGAGCATGGGAAATATTCCGGAAAACTGTTGGCGGGCAGTGTATCACGCAGCGTCTATAGTCATTTCCACGGCCACAGGCGCACGCTTTTCGCGCATGGGGGCGGGCGTCTGCGCACTGTTTTCGTGCGCAATGGCACCGCCAAAAAGCCTCGCAGGTGGGCGTAGCGGAGCAAAGGACTGATTTCAGTGATTTTTACGGAGCTGGCAAGGTTTCTGCTTAGACGATCATGACCCATGCACTGATGCAGTCGCTGTGACGAATGCAGTGCGCCGACGGATCAGGGGTACAGGTTTCGTCACCAGTGGTTCGCTGGCGTTGCAACGGCAACTGCTCTTGCGACGACGCGTTACAAAGCCAGGCACTGCGCTTAGACTTGAGACGGGTTTGTTTTCCTGGGGCAAGTCCACCAATTCGGGAGAGAGTTTTCATGAAGCTAGTCACTGCCATCATCAAGCCGTTCAAGTTGGACGATGTACGCGAGTCGTTGTCCGAGATCGGCGTGCAGGGCATTACCGTTACTGAGGTCAAAGGCTTCGGTCGGCAGAAGGGTCACACCGAGCTGTATCGCGGCGCGGAATACGTGGTCGATTTCCTGCCGAAGGTGAAGATTGATGTCGCCATTGACGACAAGGATCTTGACCGGGTTATCGAGGCGATAACCAAGGCCGCCAACACCGGCAAGATTGGTGACGGCAAGATCTTCGTGGTCAATCTGGAACAGGCTATTCGCATCCGTACCGGCGAAACCGATACCGACGCAATCTAAGCCGCCAAACCCCAACGCCCCAGGAGAAAACAATATGACTCTGCGTAAATTCGCAGGGCTCGGAGCCCTGTTGTCCATCGTAATGCCAAGCCTGGCCATGGCGGCAGACGAAGTGGCGGCTCCAGTCCTCAATTCCGGCGACACGGCGTGGATGCTCACATCCACCGCGCTGGTGCTGTTCATGACCATTCCCGGCCTGGCCTTGTTCTACGGCGGCATGGTGCGCTCCAAGAACATTCTTTCCGTGATGATGCAGTGCTTCGCCATTACCGGCTTGATCACCATCCTGTGGTTCGTCTACGGCTACAGCATGGCGTTCGACACCACGGGTATGGAAGCAGGCGTCGTCAACTTCAACTCCTTTGTGGGCGGCTTGTCCAAGCTGTTCCTGTCGGGTGTGACCCCTGCCAGCATCACCGGCCCGGCGGCGCTGTTCCCTGAGGCGGTGTTCGTCACCTTCCAGATGACCTTTGCCATCATCACTCCGGCGCTCATCGTCGGCGCCTTCGCCGAGCGTATGAAGTTCTCCGCGATGCTGATCTTCATGGGCGTCTGGTTCACCCTGGTCTACGCACCGATTGCCCACATGGTCTGGGGCGGTCCGGGTTCGTTGCTGGGTGACTGGGGCGTGCTGGACTTCGCTGGCGGTACCGTGGTGCACATCAACGCCGGTGTGGCCGGTCTGGTCGCGTGCCTGGTCCTCGGCAAGCGTAAAGGTTTCCCAACCACGCCAATGGCGCCACACAACCTGGGTTACACCCTGGTGGGTGCGGCCATGCTGTGGGTGGGCTGGTTCGGCTTCAACGCTGGTTCCGCTGCTGCGGCCAACGGCACTGCCGGTATGGCAATGCTGGTGACCCAGATCGCTACTGCTGCCGCTGCGCTGGGCTGGATGTTCGCCGAGTGGCTCACCCACGGTAAGCCAAGTGCCCTGGGCATCGCCTCGGGTGTGGTGGCGGGCCTTGTGGCAATTACGCCGGCAGCCGGCACTGTGGGCCCGATGGGCGCGCTGATCATCGGCCTGGCGGCGGGTGTGGTGTGCTTCTTCTGCGCGACGACCCTGAAACGCAAACTGGGCTACGACGATTCCCTGGACGCCTTCGGTGTTCACGGTATCGGCGGTATCCTCGGCGCAATCCTCACCGGTGTGTTTGCAGCGCCGGCACTGGGTGGCTTCGGCACCGTGACTGATGTGGCGGCCCAAGTCTGGATTCAGTGCAAAGGCGTCGGCTTCACCGTGATCTATACGGCTATTGTGACCTTCATCATCCTCAAGGTGCTGGACATGGTCATGGGCCTGCGGGTTACCGAAGAAGAAGAGGCTGTCGGCCTCGACTTGGCGCAACACAACGAACGCGGCTACAACTTGTAAGTACGCAAAAAAAAGATGCCCGGCTTGCCGGGCATTTTTTTGCCTGGTGTTTGTCAGTCATAACAAGCTGTACCGGTTTTAGCGCAAAGTTTGTGATGGCGCGCACACGGTACTTGTAAGCGTGCGAATGTCTTACAGCCATGTAGGCGTATTCGGCACTTTGTTTTTTCCCAGAGCGCGCTAGAATGCGCGCCGATGGGCGGAGAACTGTATGTGGCAACAGACCCTGATTACCTTGCGGGCCAAGCCCCGGGGTTTTCACCTGGTAACCGATGAGTTGCTTGCCGGCTTGCCTGAGTTGAAGGCATGCCGCGTGGGCCTGTTGCACCTGTGGCTGCAGCATACCTCGGCTTCGTTGACCATCAACGAGAATGCCGATCCGGCGGTTCGTCGTGACTTCGAGCGTTTCTTCAACTCGCTGGTGCCGCAAGGGCGTGCGGGGTTTGAACACAACGACGAAGGCCCGGACGATCTGCCGGCGCACTTCAAGGCCAGTCTCCTGGGCTGCCAGCTGAGTTTGCCGGTCAAGGCCGGCCGCTTGGCGATGGGGACCTGGCAAGGTGTTTATCTGGGCGAGCACCGTGATCATGGTGGTGCTCGTAAAGTCCTCGCCACCTTGCACGGTGATGGGGCATAAGCCACTGGTTATCCGGTGGATGTTGATTTTTTTCCGGCGACCTCGACAGAGGGTGAGGCTGGGCTATAACTAATCTGCTTTTCGCAAGTCATGAGGTAGAACATGAGCGACGATGATCTGGAAAACGACGAACTGGAAGTAGGTGACGAAGACGACACCGAAGAAGGCCTTGAAGCGGCGGCGGAAGACGTTGCCGACGACGATGGCGGTGACGATGTTCCTGTTCCGGCTGCCAAGGGCAAGGCGAAGGCTGCTGTTTCGGTAGACGAATTGCCGAGCGTTGAAGCCAAGAACAAAGAACGCGATGCGCTGGCCCGCGCGATGGAAGAGTTCCTCGCTAAAGGCGGCAAGGTGGTTGAAGTCGAGCCCAACGTGGTTGCAGATCCGCCCAAGAAGCCTGACAACAAGTATGGCAGCCGGCCTATCTAAGGCCCGCCGCATGCCTGTATGAAAAAGCCCGCCGTCGCTGCGGGCTTTTTCATGCTTGCTGATTTATTTGAGCTTTGTGGTGATCCAAATGTGGGAGGGGGCTTGCCCCTCCCACATTTGGATCTCCAGTGCTACTGCCACTTGCGGAGTAATTCCGGCAGCTCCGTGAGGCTACGAATCTCCGCGTCGGGGCGTTTATCTGCTTCCCATGCCTTGGCGCTGGGGTTGAACCACACCGCCCGCAGCCCCGCCTGCTGCGCCCCGGCAATGTCGTCCCCGGGGTGATCGCCAACATGCACAGCCGCACTGGCATCCACTCCACCGCGCTGCAGCGCTTCCTGAAACAAGCGCGCATCCGGCTTGGCGATCCCAATATCTTCGGCACGCAGCGCAAAGTGGAAGTAGTCCGCCAGGCCCACACGCTGCACATCGGCATTGCCATTAGTGATCACACCCAGCAGAAAGTGCTGGCGCAGCGCTTGCAGCATCGGCTCGGCTTCGGGGAAGGGCGTGAGCTGATGGCGGGCGTGAATGAACGCTTCGAAACACACATCGGCCATTTCGGTGGCCTGAGGCTGTGGATAACCGGCCTCTTCAAACGCATGCATCAACACTCGATGGCGCAGGACGCTGATGCGGTGCTTGAGTTCGGGATGACGTTGCAGCACTTGCTGGCGCAGGCTGGCGAAGTGCTCCAGGGGCAAGTCGCCGACCTTGGAGGCATGGGTGGCCAGCCATTCGCGCATTGACGCCTCGGCGCTGACGATGACGGGAACGTTGTCCCAGAGGGTGTCGTCCAGGTCGAAAGTGATCAGCTTGATACTCATGAGTCGCCGCCCTTGATACGTTTGGCCCGTGGATGGGCACTGTCATACACCGTTGCCAGGTGTTGGAAGTCCAGGTGGGTGTAGATCTGCGTGGTCTTGATATCGGAGTGGCCGAGCAGTTCCTGTACTGCGCGCAGGTCCTGGGATGATTCCAGCAGATGGCTGGCGAAGGAGTGCCGCAGCATATGCGGGTGCAGGTTTTGCCCCAGTTCGCGTTCGCCCGCCGCCTTGACCCGTACCTGGATGGCCCGTGGCCCCAGGCGCCGACCTTGCTGGCTGACAAACACCGCATCATCGGCCGGGTTGGTGAGGGCGCGCAGCGGCAACCACAGTTGCAGGGCTTCCCGGGCCTTCCTGCCCACTGGCAACACGCGGGTCTTGCTGCCTTTGCCGAGCACTTGCACGAGGCCGTCCGCCAGGTCCAGTTGGTCGAGGTTCAGCCCCGTCAGCTCCGATAGGCGCAGGCCCGAAGAATAGAACAGTTCGAGGATCGCCTGGTCGCGATGGGCCAGGAAGTCGTCCTCGACCGCGCCGTCGAGCAGTTGCAGGGCGCGGTCGGTGTCGAGGGTCTTGGGCAGGCGTCGCTCGCCCTTGGGTGGGGCCAGGCCGTTGGCTGGGTCGTGATCGCACAGGCCTTCACGGTTGAGGTAGTGGTAGAGGCCGCGCACCGCCGACAGCAACCGGGCCAGGCTGCGTGAGGATTGGCCTTGCTGGTGCAGGCGCGCGATCAGGCTGCGCAGGCCCTGGATATCCAGGGCTTTCCAGCTGGCGATCTGGTGTTTCTCGCAGTAGGCCAGGACCTTGTTCAGGTCCCGTCGGTAGGCTTCCAGGGTGTGGGGCGACACCTGGCGCTCGCTGCGCAGGTGAGCGCAGTAGGCGTCCAGTTGCCGTTCCATGGCTAGCGCACCGCGCGCAGGGCGGTAGTGAAACGCGGCAACACGCGGCCCAGGACTTCGGCGATGTAGGTCAGGAACAGGGTGCCCACCGAGCTCTTGTAGTGCGCAGGATCACGGCTGGCGATGGCCAGTACGCCGTGCAGGCCCTGGTGGCTGAGGGCAACGACGGCGGTGGAGCCGATCTGTTGGCGTTGTTCAGCGCCAAACAGGAAGTCCAGTTCGTGCTCGCGCAAGGTGCCACTGATGGTCTTGCCTTCGGAGAGCAGGCCGCCGATCGCGGTCTGTGCTTCGCTGCCGCTGACCCAGCGTCCCACCGGCATCGGGTTGTCGCTGAACAGGATCAAGCTGACAAAGGGCACCTGGAAATCCTGGCGCAGGCTGTCTTCCACGGCGATCACCGTTTCTTCCAGGCTGGTGGCGTCCATCAGGGTCAGGATCAGGCGGCGGGTCTTGTCGAACAGGCGGTCGTTGTCGCGGGCCACGTCCATCAGGTGCGAGAGCCGATGGCGCATTTCTATGTTGCGCTCGCGCAGGATTTTCATCTGCCGCTCCACCAGTGACACGGTATCGCCGCGCTGGTGGGGGATGCGCAAGGCCGGCAACAGTTCTTCATGCTCAACGAAGAAGTCCGGATGAGCCTCAAGGTACGCCGCGACAGCGGCGGCCTCCAGGCTTTCGCTCGGGGATGCTTGTGCGGGTACTTGAGGCTTATCGGTCATTTGCTTGGCTCACTCATAGACGGACCTGTCCTTCGTATACGCGCGTGGCCGGCCCGGTCATCATCACCGGGTGGCCGGGGCCTGCCCATTCGATGGACAGGCGTCCACCTGGCAGGTCGATCAGCAGCGGCGAATCCATCCACCCCTGGCTGATTGCGGCTACGGCAGCGGCGCAGGCGCCGGTGCCGCAGGCCTGGGTTTCGCCGGCGCCGCGTTCCCACACACGCAATTGCGCGCGGGAACGGTCGATCACCTGCAGGAAGCCCACATTGACCCGTGCCGGAAAGCGCGGGTGGTGTTCGATCTTCGGCCCCAGTTCATGCACGGGGGCATTGTTGATGTCGTTGACCCGCAGTACTGCATGGGGGTTGCCCATGGACACTGCGGCGATGTCGACGGCCTTGCCTTCAACGTCCAGCGTGTAACTCGTGGCCTGCTCGCTGGCCTGGAACGGAATGTCCGCCGGCACCAGGCGCGGTGCACCCATGTTGACGCTGATCTGGCCGTCGCTGCGGACATCCAGTTCGATCACGCCGCTCTTGGTCTCGACGCGAATCTGCCGCTTGGCGGTCAGGCGCTTGTCCAGCACAAAGCGCGCGAAGCAGCGGGCGCCGTTACCGCATTGTTCCACCTCGGAGCCGTCGGAGTTAAAGATCCGGTAACGGAAATCCACCTCCGGGTTGCTCGGCGCCTCAACGATCAGCAACTGGTCGAAGCCGATGCCGGTATGACGGTCGCCCCACTGTTTAGCGTGCTTGGGCAGGATGTGCGCGTGCTGGCTGACCAGGTCAAGGACCATGAAGTCATTGCCCAGTCCGTGCATCTTGGTAAAACGCAGCAGCATGGCTTACTCCGGCAGCAGGCTTTCGCCAGCATACAACTCGGCTACCGTCTCGCGGCGACGCACTTCAAACGCTTGATCACCGTCCACCAGCACCTCGGCGGTACGCCCGCGGGTGTTGTAGTTGGAACTCATGACAAACCCGTAGGCACCGGCCGAATGAATGGCCAGCAGGTCGCCTTCTTCCAGGGCCAGTTGACGATCCTTGGCCAGGAAGTCGCCGGTTTCGCAGATCGGGCCGACGATGTCATAGGCGCGGGCTTCACTGTCGCGAGGCGTTACGGCGGTGACATCCATCCAGGCCTGGTACAGCGCCGGGCGGATCAGGTCGTTCATCGCGGCATCGACGATCGCAAAATCCTTGTGCTCGGTGTGCTTGAGGTACTCGACCTGGGTCAGCAGCACGCCGGCGTTGGCCACGATATAGCGGCCTGGTTCGAACAACAGCGCCAGGTCGCGGCCGCCGATATGTTCACGCACGGCGGCAATGTAGTCGGCAATCAGCGGAGGCTCTTCATCGCGATAACGCACACCCACGCCGCCACCGAGGTCGATGTGGCGCAGGTAGATGCCGCACTCGGCCAGGCGATCGGTCAGCGCCAGCAGGCGGTCCAGGGCATCAAGGAACGGGGGCAGGCTGGTCAGTTGCGAGCCGATATGGCAGTCGACGCCCAGTACTTCCAGGTTCGGCAGTTGGGCGGCACGGATGTACACGTCCTCGGCGTCGGCGATGGCGATGCCGAACTTGTTCTCTTTGAGACCGGTGGAAATGTACGGGTGGGTGCCGGCATCGACGTCCGGGTTGACGCGCAGTGAGATCGGCGCGCGAACGCCCATTTCGGCGGCGACGACCTGCAGGCGCTCCAGCTCGTCGGTGGATTCGACGTTGAAGCAATGCACGCCGACTTCCAGGGCACGACGCATGTCTTCGCGGCTCTTGCCGACGCCGGAGAACACAATCTTGTCAGCCTGGCCGCCTGCGGCCAGAACACGTTCCAATTCGCCACGGGACACGATGTCGAAACCAGCGCCCAGGCGCGCCAGGACATTGAGTACACCGAGGTTGGAGTTGGCCTTCACCGCATAGCACACCAGGTGCGGCACGCCGTCCAGCGGATCGGTGAACGAGCGGTATTGCGCTTCGATGTGCGCGCGCGAGTACACATAGGTCGGGGTGCCAAAGCGTTCGGCAATCGCGGACAGCGCCACGCCCTCCGCGAACAGCTCGCCGTCCCGGTAGTTAAAAGCGTCCATGATTTACCCTTAGTAAGTGTCGTGCTTGTGCGCTTTTTGCGACGATTGCGCCTGTTCATTCGGGTCTTTGCTGTCATCAGGCAGGTACAGCGGGCCTTTTTGACCACAGGCACTAACGAGGCAGGCGACCGCGACGAGCGCAGCAAGGGAAGAGATCAGGCGCTTCATGGCGAAATCCTTGAATATGCATTAATTGCGCCCGAGTATACCGACCACCTGCCAGCTTGCCTATGCGCTGGAATACCCGTCCGGCGGGGCTTTGCTGAGTGGGTTGAGAAACGGGCTACGCTGGCGGGGGATATTTCATGCCGTCAGTTGTGATGAAATCGGTATCCTTTGCAATCGGCGGGGCTCGCCCGTATCGTGCGCCGCTCGAGCAAAACCAGACACTTTTGAGGTTGCCACAATGAGTTTGACCGAAGCCCGTTTTCACGACCTGGTGGATTCGACCCAGCAGGCGCTGGAAGATATTTTCGACGACAGCGGCCTGGATGTGGACCTGGAAAACTCGGCCGGGGTGCTGACCGTCAAGTTTGAGAGTGGCCAGCAACTGATCTTCAGTCGCCAGGAGCCGCTGCATCAGCTGTGGCTGGCGGCGCGCTCCGGTGGTGTTCACTTCGACTACGACGAAGAAAGCGGCAAATGGCAGTGCGACAAGAGTGAAGAGTTGTTGGGCGAGATGCTCATGCGCCTGGTCCACGAATATACCGGCGCCGAGCTGGATTTCGACGAGATCTGACTGTGACCCAGCCTGCACCCATACGTCCGCCGAAGCCGCTGTTCAGCAATGTCAGCCCGGCCGTGCCGTCACCTTGTATCAGTTTGTGTCGGCTGGACGAGGAGAAAGTTTGCCTTGGTTGTTTCCGCCACGTGGAAGACATCCGTGAATGGCGCTCCGCCGACGATCAGCGCCGGCGGGTGATCGTGGCCCAGGCCGAGCAGCGCAAGGCAGCGCCTTGACCCCGTCTTGTTTATTTACGGTGCTGTGGTAGTGTCCGGGTACACCTCAACTCATCGAGGTCCGTGAGAACCCCGCCTTTTCCTGGCGGGGTTTTGCTTTTTTGTGCAGAAAAAAGGAGTCTGCCTGAATCATGACCGCACCTTCCATCATTCTTACCCGTCTCGACGTGCAGCGTCTTGAGCAACTGATCGACCGTGTAGGCGAGGACTCGCCGGGTGTCGAAGCCCTTCAACACGAACTCGACCGCGCCGAAGAAGTGGTTGGCCACGATGAAGTGCCTGCGAATGTCGTGACCATGAACTCCAGCGTGCATTGCCGCGAGCAAAGCAGCGGAAAGGACTATCACCTGACTCTGGTTTACCCCAAGGATGCCAACGCCGACGAAGGCAAGATTTCGATCCTGGCACCGGTAGGCAGTGCGTTGCTTGGCTTGCAAGTGGGCCAGCATATCGACTGGCCGGCTCCCGGCGGCAAGACTCTCAAGCTCAAGTTGCTCAAAGTGGAAGGCCAGCCCAAAGACGGCGGCGCTTTCTCGCTTTAAATCTGGTTCAGTGCTTCATTGAGCGCTTGCTCCAGCTCGGCCTTGTAGCGCAGGTACAAATTGCTCGGGCTTTGCACATCACCGATCAGACCCGACAGGTCCAGATCAGTGATATAGCAGCGGTAGCGCTCGGTTTCGCGGCGCTGCCCGACGATCTCCTGGGCGACCACTGCAAACAGCTGGTCGCCAAATTCCAGTTCGGAAAACTCCCGCTGATTGCAGTACAGGGTAATCCCCACTTGGCCCGGCGCCGCCTTGCCGATAATCGCCTGCACGTCATAAAACGGCTTGTTGGCCGGATTTTGTGGTGCTGGCCGAGGCTCTATGCCGCGTGCACGGTTATTGCCTGACGGTAATAGTTGGTAGTACAGGGTTTGCACCGCGCCCAGCGGCTCCTGTGGGTCCAGCGGCGACAGCGCGTCCCGGCGATAGATGATCGATTGCAGGAAGCGCTGCAGCGGTGCCAACAGGCTCTGCTCGTCATGAAACGGCAGGCGCTGCTGCCAGAGCGCGTTGAACTCATCCAGCACATACAGCTCGGCGAAGCCTTCATTGACTCGGTAGAACACTTGCACGCAATCGGCCATACCCATGGGCAAAAGCAGCGCCAGGTCGTGGTCCTCCAGGGCCATGGCATCCAGGTGCAGCGGGCTGTAGCTGGCCAGTTCTTCGCTGAGGTAGGCGATCAGTGCATCCTGGGTCGCCAGTGATACGTGGGTGGCCTGGCCGGGCATCAACTCCATCACGTGATAGTGCTGTTGCACCTGGAGCAAGTAGCGGTGATTGCCCTGCCCCAGCAGCAGGTTCTGCGCCGTGTCGAAGATTTCTTCTACGCGCTGGGCAATGAACTGCGCACGGTTGTGACAGAAGCAGCGCACCCGTAGCCGCGGCAGGTGATCCGATGGCAACTGGTTGAGGTAGTCGCGCAGGCAATCGAGCAGAGCATGGGGGCCGTCGTAGCGGCTGACCATCACCTCGTTCCAGCTATTGAGGGTGACCTGGTCGAGGGTCAGCACCAGGTTGTCGCGCACACCGGCGTAGCTCAGGGAGTCGGTGCGCTCGGTGGTCATCAGGATATTCAGGTCGCGGTGATGCTTGAGCGGGTCGACGCCGACGTTGATCAACAGCAATACCTCTTCGGGCACCGCCGAGCGTAACAGGCGTTCTTCAGCGACGCTGGGCAAGGGCAGGGCAATGCTCTGCTGCAGGCTGCCCAGCAGGTTGAACAGCTCGAACTCTGTCATGTCGCTGGTGCCCGGGTGCAGCGCCAGGCGAGTGCTGCTGTCGATCACGCCGTTGCGGTGGCACCAGGTCAGCATTTCCAGCAAATCGCGGCTGCGCTTGATCGGCGCAAAGTGCTCCCATTCCAGGGCGGTGAGGTTGCCGTTGTACAGCCCCCAATGGTGCTGGCCCGGCTCTTTGCGGTTGGGCGATTGCACCAGGGTCAGGGTGTCTTCGGCCAGGTCCGGGGCGATGCCGGGGTTGATGAACTCGACTTTGCCGGCTTTACGCTCGAACGCAGCATATAGACGGCGGCCGAGCACATTGAGGTCACGCTTATTGATCAGGCTGACTGTCTGTTCGCTGCGGGCGAATTGCGTCAGGAAGCGATAGCTGTAGTTCAGCTCACTGACCAATGCGCGACGCTCGGAGGCGACCTGGCGCACTTTCCATTGGCTGCGGCTGTCCAGCAGGGCCAATTGGCGCGGGTTCCAGCCCCACTCCTGGGCCAGGCGCTCCAGCAACAGGTGTTGCCAGCTAGAGCTACGCTGGCCAGCGCTGAGCTTGCGGTTGACCTTTAAATACAGTGCCCGCCGTACCAGCTCCAGGCGCTCGGGTTCGTTGCGGACCTTGAGGTATTCCTCGATGCGGCGATAGACCACGATGTAAGGGTCCAGCTCGTCCAGATCCATCTGGTTGGCGAACACCGCCTGCTTGAAGCGCAGGCTCAGGCACTGCACGTTTGGGTGCTCGCTGGCGTAAACCTCGGTCAGCAGCAGCTTGAGCACTGACTTGTAGGGCGACTCGATGCCTTTGAACAGCTGCCACAACCCGGCGCCGATGAATTCGCCCGGAGGGATGCGTGCCAGGTGGCCCAGGTCAAGGGTTTCATCGGCGCGTATAAAGCGCTTGGAGATCAGCGTGTGGGTGAATTCGGCGTAGCGGTTTTCTTCGTAGACGGGCACCAGCCACCAGATCGGTGTACGGCCAGCCAGCCAGATGGCGGTGCGGTAGAACTCGTCCAGCAGCAGGTAATGCTGGGTGGTGCCGCAGTCGTCGGAGCTCAGTTGGGTGTCGCGCTCACCCAGTACGAAGCGCGTCGGCTCAATCAGGAAAAAATGTGCCTCGGCGCCCATGCTCAAGGCCCAGGCCTCCAGCAGCTGGCATTTCTTACGCAGTTCGGCCAGTTCGCTTTCGTCCAGGTCGGCGGCGTGGCACACCCACACATCCATATCGCTCTGGTCTGCCTGGGCCAGGGTGCCGAGGCTGCCCATCAGGAACAGGCCATGGATCGGACGGGGCGGGTTGCCATGGCGCGGCTTGTAGGAGAATGAACGGGTCAGGCGCTGGGCTTCGGTCAGGGCCTGGGCATCAGGCTCGAAGTTCGACAGCCCGGCCGGTGTACTGCCCGACACATAGCCTGGCAGGAGCGGGTGATTGACGTGGAAAAACAGCGGCAACAGTGTCAGTACGCTTTGCTGGCGCGGCGTTAGCCCCTCGATGGCGCGGGCCATGCGGCCTTCGTTGAGGGCCATGAAGCGCGCGCGCAGCTGAGCCAGCACCTTGCGGTCGATGCCTTCGTCCAGGTCGGGGCGGATTTCATGGGTGCGGGTCATGTCGAACTCGGTGGCTCGCAAGGCCCGACATGGGCGGCCGTGTAGGAGTTTACAGTCAGAAGCGTAGGAGGTTTAGAGGGAAATGTTTTTTGACGTCAGAATTTTCTCGCGTCCACAGCAGCGCCCTCGGAATCCGCAAGGGGCGGACTCCATGGGCGGTATCAGGTGTCAGGCGGCTTCTTTGCTTGTCGCGGTGCTCAAGATCGTCAGCAGGGTTTGCGCTTGCTCGGCGGCGTCTCGGCCAAGGCTGGTCAGATAGCCTCCGTCCGGTTGGTCGATCAGCTTTTTCTCGAACAGGCGTTTGGCCGCGGCGATGGCAGTGGGAGCGGCAGTCTGGTGGACTTTCAGGCCTTCCTGGGAGCTGCCCAGGTTGAAGAGTGCAAGGATTTCCAGTTCGGCAACCAACTCAGGGGTATACGACATAAGGACTCCAGACTTTCTAAGAATTTATTAGAGGCTAGCAGGCCATAAGGTGAACGCACTTTGGCGGGCTGTCCAGTGAGAAAGTCATGGGTATTGATATGCCGCAGATTTGTGGCGAGGAAGCAGGCTTCCCGGCCACGCGGAGGGGGCTTCAGTCGTTTTCCGGCGGCAATTCCGGCAGCGCCCGCAGGGCTGTCTCATACCATTGGGTATCGAATGCACGGTCTTCGTCGAGCATCTGGTCGATTTCAACCGCCAGCACATGGGCCATGAGATTCAGAATCTCCTCGCGCTCGTAACCTACCAGGGTCAGCTTGTTGAACGTGGCCTTGGCGGCAGGCGGAGTGTCGCTTTCGATCTGATTCTCGATGGCTTCGATCAGTGTACTTTCGGTGAACGCTTCTTCGTCGCTGTCGATATCGGTCGGCTCGCTCATGGCAGGCTCCTCAAGGAAAGGGCGCCAGTCTAACTCCATTCAGGCCGGTGATGCTGCTGGTCAGGGCGGGCCCGGGCATCTATAACTCTTGCGGCCAACCCCGCACACGGCCTGGAGGCTTTGCGATGCTCAAGCTTTACGGATTTTCGGTCAGTAACTACTACAACATGGTGAAACTGGCGCTGCTGGAGAAGGGGCTACCGTTCGAAGAGGTGCCTTTTTACGCCGGGCAAACCCCTGAGGCGCTTGCCGTCAGCCCGCGAGGCAAGGTGCCGGTACTGGGGGTGAAGCAGGGTTTCGTCAATGAAACCAGCGTGATCCTCGAATACATCGAGCAAACCCAGGAGGGCCGTTCGCTGCTGCCTGCTGATCCTTTTCAGCGTGCCCAGGTGCTGGCGTTGTGCCGGGAAATCGAGCTGTACATCGAACTGCCCGCCCGCGCGTGTTTCGCCGAGGCGTTTTTCGGCATGCAGGTGCCGGACGCGATCAAGGAGAAATCCAAGGCTGAGTTGCTGCTGGGGATCGGTTCTTTAGGTCGGCACGGCAAGTTCGCGCCTTATGTGGCAGGGGAGAGTTTTACGATTGCGGATCTGTATTTCATGTATAGCGTGAACCTCGCCTGTGCCGTGGGCGAGAAGTTGTTTGGCCTGGACCTGTTGGCTGAACTCCCGGCGGCCAAAGTGTTGCTGGAGCGGCTGCATGCCATGCCCAATGCGCAGAAGGTGGCGGCGGACAGGGAAGCCGCGATGCCGGCGTTCATGGCGATGGTTGCGGCCAAAAAGTGATCCAGTGTGGGAGGGGGTTGCCCCCCTCCCTCATTTTTCAGCGGCTGGCGAGGAGGGCCTGGCCGCGCACGACGGCGGCCTTCACCTGCGCCGGCGCGGTGCCGCCCACGTGGTTACGGGCATTCACCGAGCCTTCCAGGGTCAGCACGGCAAACACGTCCTGCTCGATCTGGTCGCTGAACTGGCGCAGTTCTTCCAGGCTCATTTCCGCCAGGTCCTTGCCGGTGTCCACGCCGTATTTCACGGCATGGCCGACGATTTCGTGGCAGTCGCGGAACGGCAGGCCACGGCGTACCAGGTAGTCCGCCAGGTCCGTCGCGGTGGAGAACCCACGCAGGGCCGCTTCACGCATGATCGCGTGCTTGGGCTTGATCGCGGGGATCATGTCGGCAAAGGCACGCAGCGAATCACGTAGGGTGTCGGCGGCGTCGAACAGCGGTTCCTTGTCTTCCTGGTTGTCCTTGTTGTAGGCCAAGGGCTGGCCTTTCATCAGGGTCAGCAGGCCCATCAGTGCGCCGAATACGCGGCCGCTCTTGCCACGCACCAGCTCGGGCACGTCGGGGTTTTTCTTTTGCGGCATGATCGAGCTACCGGTGCAGAAGCGATCCGGCAGGTCGATGAACTGGAATTGCGCGCTGGTCCACAACACCAGTTCTTCGGAGAAACGCGACAGGTGCATCATCGCGATACTGGCGGCGGCGCAGAATTCGATGGCGAAATCGCGGTCCGACACGCCGTCCAGGGAGTTGCCGCCCACGGCATCGAAGCCCAGCAGTTGTGCGGTGTATTCGCGGTCGATCGGGTAGGTGGTGCCGGCCAGCGCGGCGCTGCCCAAGGGCATGCGGTTGGCGCGCTTGCGGCAATCCACCAGGCGCTCGTAGTCGCGGCTGAGCATTTCGAACCAGGCCAGCAAGTGGTGGCCGAAGGTGACAGGCTGGGCGGTTTGCAGGTGGGTGAAACCGGGCATGATGGTGTCCGATTCGCGCTCGGCCTGTTCCAGCAAGCCTTTCTGCAGGCGAGTTATTTCGGCCAGGATCAGGTCGATTTCATCGCGCAGCCACAGGCGGATATCGGTGGCCACCTGGTCATTGCGGCTGCGCCCGGTGTGCAGTTTCTTGCCGGTCACGCCGATGCGGTCGGTGAGGCGGGCCTCAATATTCATGTGCACGTCTTCCAGGTCGACGCGCCAGTCGAACGTACCGGCTTCGATCTCACCGCGAATGGTGGTCAGGCCGTCGATGATGCTGTCGCGCTCGGCGTCGGTCAGCACGCCGACCTTGGCCAGCATCGTGGCGTGGGCGATCGAGCCCATGATGTCGTGGCGGTACAGGCGCTGGTCGAAGGTGACGGAGGCGGTGAAGCGGGCGACGAAGGCGTCGACGGGTTCACTGAAGCGGCCGCCCCAGGACTGGTTGGTCTTGTCGGTGCTCATGGATTCGCTCGTGATCTGCTTAAAAGAGGCGTGGAGGTGTGCCGCCGATAATAACAGGGTTGCTCGTGGAGGCGGTGCTGTGGGTGGCCGGCATTTTTATTTGCGCGAAGGATGGCTAAGTGCCTTGCCGCCGAGCGCGTCCGGGAAGAGACTGGGGCCAGGTGCTTGTTGAAACGATATTTGAGGATTGAGTAATGTCGTCTCAGCGAGCGTCTACAGTTGGACTGATAGTGTGTGAATGCACCAAAGTCGGGTGATGCGGTCATAACCCAGACTATCCATTAAAAAGGGGGGTATTCGGATTGTGTATCAGCAAACCCTACGACTATGCCCAAGGGCAGCAGGTTTTGGGCGCTATTGAACAGGTCCGGGTAAATATGCGTGCCGCTCTCAGGGCACTTTTTGCCGCTCGCGCTAGTCTTAGCGTGGATCGCTGTGACGCAAGTCACCGCACCTGTCTACGCTATCCTTGTGCGAGACTCACGCAGGAATCCAGCGCAATATGAATGTCCTGATCGTTGATGACGAACCCCAAGCCCGCGAGCGACTGAGCCGCCTGGTCAGTGAACTCGAGGGTTATACAGTCCTTGAACCGAGCGCCACCAACGGGGAGGAGGCGTTGACGTTGATCGATAGCCTCAAGCCGGATGTGGTGCTGCTCGATATCCGCATGCCCGGCCTTGATGGCCTGCAGGTCGCCGCCCGCCTGAGTGAGAGAGAATCACCTCCGTCGGTGGTGTTGTGCGCTGCCCAGGAAGAGTTTTCCGCGGAAGCGTTGGAAGCCAGTGGTGTCAGTTTCCTGGTCAAGCCGGCGACTGGCGACGCGTTGCTCAAGGCATTGAAAAAGGCCGAGCGCCCTAACCGGGTCCAACTCGCTGCCCTGACTCAACCTGCCGCCCAGAGTGGCAACGGGCCGCGCAGCCATATCAGTGCGCGTACGCGCAAAGGTATCGAGCTGATCCCCCTGAGCCAGGTGGTGTACTTCATTGCCGATCACAAGTACGTGACGCTGCGCCATGAAGCCGGTGAAGTCCTGCTCGATGAGCCGCTCAAGGCTCTTGAAGATGAGTTTGGCGACCGCTTTGTGCGAATCCACCGCAATGCGTTGGTGGCCCGCGAACGAATCGAGCGCCTGCAACGTACGCCCCTGGGGCACTTCCAGCTGTTCCTGAAAGGGCTCAATGGCGATGCCTTGATCGTCAGCCGACGCCATGTCGCCGGCGTGCGCAAGATGATGCAGCAGCTTTAGCCCGAGGGCTGTAGCGTGGACTGCAGTGCTTATCCCGGTGTGATGCGGCCAGGGAGGCCCCGCACTTGCTGATTCAAATCAAAGCGTATTTGCCTGAGCTGTTATTATCTGCCGTATCTATTCAGTACGGATTGATCCATGTCCTCTCGCGAAATCCGCATCGCCACTCGTAAAAGCGCCCTGGCCTTGTGGCAGGCCGAATACGTCAAAGCTCGCCTTGAAGAGGCTCATCCAGGTCTCAAGGTATCCTTGGTGCCCATGGTGAGTCGCGGCGACAAGCTGCTGGACTCGCCGCTGTCGAAGATTGGCGGCAAGGGCCTGTTCGTCAAGGAGCTGGAGACCGCGCTGCTGGAAAATGAAGCCGACATCGCCGTGCATTCGATGAAAGATGTGCCCATGGACTTCCCCGAAGGCCTGGGCCTTTTTTGCATCTGCGAGCGCGAAGACCCGCGCGATGCGTTCGTTTCCAATACCTATGCATCTCTGGATGAGCTGCCTTTGGGCAGCATCGTCGGCACTTCGAGCCTGCGTCGCCAGGCGCAGTTGTTGACCCGTCGTCCAGACCTGCAGATCCGCTTTCTGCGCGGCAACGTCAACACGCGCCTGGCCAAGCTGGATGCCGGCGAATATGACGCGATTATCCTCGCTGCGGCCGGGCTTATCCGCCTTGGCTTCGAAGACCGTATTACGTCAACGATCAGCGTTGAAGACAGCTTGCCCGCTGGCGGCCAGGGTGCGGTAGGTATTGAATGCCGCACGGCAGACAGCGAAATTCACGCGTTGCTCAAACCCCTCGATCACCACGACACCGAAGTGCGCGTCACGGCCGAGCGCGCCCTGAACAAGCACCTCAACGGTGGCTGTCAGGTGCCGATCGCCTGCTACGCCGTGCTCGAAGGTGACACTCTGTGGCTGCGTGGCCTGGTTGGGGATCCGGCCGGTGGCACCCTGCTCACCGCCGAGATGCGCGGGCCACGGCGTGATGCGAGCGCCCTGGGTATCCAGGTGGCTGAAGAGCTGCTGGAAAAAGGCGCTGGCGCCATTCTGCAAAAAGTCTATGGCGAGGCCGGTCCGCAGTGACCGGCTGGCGTGTGCTGCTGACACGGCCTGCCGAGGAGTCGAAGGCCCTGGCGGCGTCGTTGTCCGAAGCCGGCATTTTCAGCAGCAGCCTGCCCTTGCTGGAGATCGAGGCGTTGCCGGTCACGCCCGCACAACAGGCGGTTTTCCGCGACCTGGGCCGTTATTGCGCAGTGATCGTGGTGAGCAAACCGGCTGCGCGCCTGGGTTTGCAACAGCTGGATCGACACTGGCCGCAATTGCCGTGGTTCAGCGTTGGCGCGGCGACCGCCCAGGTGCTGGCTGACCAGGGCCTTGACGTTCACTATCCGCCCACCGGTGATGACAGCGAAGCCTTGCTCGCCTTACCCGCCTTGCGCGAGGCTATTGCACGCCCTGGGGCGCGGGTGTTGATCCTGCGGGGAGAAGGCGGCCGAGAACTGCTGGCTGAGCGTTTGCGCGAGCAAGGTGCTAGTGTCGACTATCTGGAGTTGTATCGCCGCTTCCTGCCGGCCTACGACGCCGGGGTACTGATGCAGCGCATCCAGTTGGAACGCTTGAACGGCCTGGTGGTCAGCAGTGGGCAGGGTTTCTTGCATCTGCAAGCCCTGGCCGGACCCGATTGGCCACAGGTGGCCCGACTGCCGTTGTTCGTACCCAGCCCGCGAGTCTATGAGATGGCGCGGGACGCTGGGGCAGAAAATGTTGTGGATTGTCGCGGCGCGAGTGCTGCGGCTTTGTTAGTGGCGTTAGGCGGCTTTGTCTTATAAAAACATCCCGCCCCCACTCTCTGATACGCAAAGGACGGATACGTGAGCGATACAGCCTTGCCTAAAGATGAAACTCAGCCCGCGCTTGATGCGCCGGTCGAGACACCGGTCGCCGCGCCACGCCGTGGCAATGGCCTGGCAATCGTTGCCCTGCTGCTGGGCGCCGCGGGTGTTGCCGCTGGCGGTTGGGGGATCTGGCAGGTCCGTGCCCTGCAAGCCAGCAGCCAGCATCAATTGGGCCAGGTGCAGACCCTTGATGACCAGTCCCAGTCTCTCAAGCAAGGCCAGCAACAGTTGGCGGCACGCCTGGCACAGTTGCCGGGCGCTGATGAGCTGGAGGAGCGTCGCCGCCTGGTGGCCCAGTTGCAAGGTGATCAGCAGCGCCTGAACCAACGCCTGGAAACCGTGCTGGGGGCCAGCCGCAAGGACTGGCGCCTGGCTGAAGCCGAGCATCTGATCCGTCTGGCGAGTTTGCGACTGTCGGCCTTGCAGGATATCAACAGTGCTCAGTCGCTGGTCCAGGGCGCCGATGAGATCCTGCGCGAGCAGAATGATCCGGGTTCCTACGCTGCCCGCGAGCAACTGGCCAAGAGCCTGGCCGCGCTGCGCAGCACCGAGCAGCCGGACCGTACCGGGTTGTATCTGCAGTTGGCGGCGTTGCGCGATCAGGTCGTGCAGCTGGCGGCGATTGCGCCGGAATACCAGCTTACGGAGCCGGCTTCCCAAGGGCGTCCAACCACGGACACTGACAACCGTTGGAGCCAATGGTGGGAACAGATTTCCCGTTACTTCCGCATCGATTTCAACCCCGATGACAACATTCGCCCGCTGCTGGCCGGCCAAGGCTTGAACCAGGTGCGTCTGGCCCTGAGCCTGGCCCTGGAGCAAGCTCAATGGGCCGCGCTCAATGGCGAGTCGGCGGTGTACAGCCGTTCGCTGGGTGAAGCGCGTAGCGTGTTGCAGGACAACTTCAACCAGGACAACCCCCAGAGCAAGGCGATGCTGGCACGGATCGCCGAGCTTGAGCCCAAGGCCGTCTCGGTGGTGACACCGGACCTGGCCGCGAGCCTGGCGGCCGTGCAGGCGTATCTCGAGCGTCGTCATCTGTCTGCTGACGAAGCCAAGGCTTCGGCTGGCACGCCGGCGACCCAGGAGTAGAGCCGATGAAGCGTTTCTATGTGATCCTGGTGCTGGCGATTGCGATCGCCCTGGCACTGGCCGTGGGCATCTCGAAACATACTGGCTACGTGCTGATTACCTATCCCCATGTGCTGCATTACGAGTCGAGCCTGTGGGCCACCCTGGTGGCGGTGTTTGTCATCGTCCTGGCGATCTACCTGCTCCGCGTGTTGCTGAGCCTGGTGACCACCTCCGGTGGCGTGGTCAACCCATGGTCGCGCCGTAACCGCAGCCGTCGCGTACAAATTGCGATCGAACAGGGCCAGATGGACCTCGCCGAAGGGCGCTGGGCCAGTGCCGAGCGCCACCTGCACCGGGCTGCCGAAGCCGAGCGTCAACCGTTGCTGTATTACCTCGGCGCGGCCCGTGCGGCCAATGAGCAGGGGCGCTACGAAGAGTCGGACAGCTTGCTCGAGCGCGCCCTGGAGCGTCAGCCTCAAGCCGAGCTGGCGGTTGCCTTGAGCCATGCGCAATTGCAGACGGACCGCGGCGATACCGAGGGCGCCCTGGTGACCCTGCAGGCGATGCATGAGCGCCATCCCCATAACGCCCAGGTACTGCGTCAATTGCAGCGCCTGCATCAGCAGCGGGGCGACTGGTCGTCGGTCATTCGACTATTGCCCGAGTTGCGCAAAGACAAAGTCTTGCCCCCTGGTGAACTGGCCGAGCTGGAGCGTCGCGCCTGGGGTGAAAACCTGAGCCTGGCGGCCCAGCGGGAAGAGCAGGGCGAAGCCGGTTTGCAGTCCCTTGAACGGGCCTGGCAGCAACTGACCTCTGCCCAGCGTCAGGAGCCGCAGCTGGTGTTGGCCTACGCTGAGCAACTGCGTCAGTTAGGCGCGGATGCCAAGGCCGAGGAAGTGCTGCGGGGTGCGATCAAGCGCAGCTACGACAGCCATCTGATTCGGTTATACGGCCTGCTGCGAGGCAGTGACCCGGCGCGGCAACTGAAGTTTGCCGAAGGCTGGCTCAAGGACCACTCCGGTGACGCCAGCCTGCTGTTGACCCTGGGTCGCCTGTGCTTGCAGAACAGCCTGTGGGGCAAGGCACGGGACTACCTGGAAGGCAGCCTGCAGGTGCAGCGCAATCCCGAAGCCTGCGCCGAGTTGGCGCGACTGCTGGCCCAATTAGGCGACACTGAGCGCAGCAACCAGCTGTTCCAGGAAGGCCTGGGTCTGCTGGACAGTCGTCTGCTGGCCTCTCCATTGCCGGTACCGGCGCGGGTTTGAGGTAGGAAAAAGAGTGAGCGTTGGCTCGGAATTGTCTGGTAGCCAACGCTTCAATTTTGCCAATGGCCTCGGTTTAATGGGGCTCGTAATGTGTTCCTACGTATTCCTAGGTGATGCCCTTCGCGTTCTGACGGGATGTCCCTACGTTTTCGCGGAATCGTCTGCTCTAGCGTGTATTGAAAGGGCTCGGGCCTTTCCTCTACCGTAACGGCCTATCTCTTGCGTTACGGATCGACAATGTCTTTGGCCCCCTCACGCTCCCTGTTTTTGCTGGCGTTCATGGCAGGTGCGCTGACGTTGAGCGCATCGTTCTATCTGGAATATGGCGCGCTGCTTCGGCCCTGCTTCCTGTGCCAGGTGCAGCGGCTATTTTTAGCGGTCTTTACGCTGATCAACCTGAGCGCTGCCATTCATAACCCCAGGCGCTCTGGCGTCTTCCTTTACGGGTTGGCAAGCATGAGCTGTGCCGTGCTCGGTGCGACTGCCGCCGTACGCCAGGTGCTGCTGCAGAACAGCGTGCCGGATCAAGCCCCCGATTGTTGGCCCAGCGCACAGGACATGATTGAAAACCTGTCGCTTGAGGATGCGGTGCGCTCGGTGTTCAAAGGCACCGTCGATTGCATGGAGATAAACTGGACGCTGTTCGACCTAAGCCTTCCGGAGTGGAGCCTGTTGTTCTTCGTGGCGATGCTGATCCTGGGAGGCGTGCAGTTTTCGCGGCTGTTGTTCAGTCAGCGTTTAAGCTTGGCAAGGCACTGAAAACAGCTCAAAAGCTGTAGGACGGGATTAAACACTTGTATGAACTTTCTCTCCTGCGTACCTTGAAGCCATAGTCATGCGGGCATAATCTGGCCCGCAGGCGTTATGAAACTGTTAGCCAGATGCTGCCTTGTCCGGCCGCCGCTTTATCCTTGAAGTGTTGCGCGGGCACAGCGCGGCAGCGCCCCCAATAGGGAAGAGAGATCATCATGCTGGAAAGTTGTCAGAATGCTCAGGAACGCTGGGGTGGGGTGCACAAGCTGATCGACAGCTGGTTGAAGGCACGTCACGAACTGGTTCGGGCCTTTGATGCTCTTGGCGCCAAGCCCGAGTCTCTGGCTGAGAATCGCAAGCCGTTGCAGGAATTCTGTGGCGTGTTGGTGGACTACGCGTCGGCTGGCCATTTCGGTGTCTATGAGCAGCTGACCAAAGAGGCGGAAGCCTTCGATGACCAGCGTGGGCTGGAACTGGCCGAGACTCTTTACCCGCGCATTGATGTCATCACTGAGAAATTGCTGGCGTTCACCGATCTGTGTGATGCCGGCCAATGTGTTGCCGAGAAATTCAAGGAGTTGGGTGGCCTGCTCCATGAACGTTTCGAACTGGAAGATTGCCTGATCGAAGTACTCCACAACGCCCATAAGGAAGAGACGGCCACCCAGGCCTGACCTTTGCTGGCGAGATAAAAAAACGGTGCGCATGGCGCACCGTTTTTTATTGGGTCAGTGGCGAGTACCGAGCAACTCGATCTCGAATACCAACGGTGTGTAAGGCGGGATCAATTCGCCGGCCCCGTCGGCGCCATACGCTTGTGCCGAAGGGATCACCAGTCGCCATTTCGCGCCGACAGGCATCTGTTGCAACGCACTGCGCCAGCCGTCGATCACACTGTCCAGGCGGAACCATTGAGGCTGGGTGCTCTGATCGAACACCGTACCATCGGGTAAACGCCCCACGTATTTCACTTGCACCTCATCGCTGGCCAATGGTTTGTTGCCATTGCCGGGCGTCAGCTCTGTGAGCAGGATGCCATCCGCCAATTCGCGCACACCGGTTGCCGATTTTTCCTTGGTTAAAAATTGCTGTTCCGCCGCCAGCGCTTTTTCACTTTTTGGAACCTGTGTGTCGGCTTCACTCTGTTCTTCGTGCTGGGCCAGAATCTGTTCGATGCGTGCGTTATCCAGTGCCAGTGGCTTGCCTTGATACGCTTGCTTGAGGCCCTCGACCAGCGCCTGGATCTGCAGGTCGGGGACCTCCTGGCGCAGCCGTTCGCCGAGGCTGGCGCCCAGGCTGTACGCGAGGTCGTGCTGGTCCTGGGGTGAGGTTTTGGGCGGCGACTGCTCGCTTGCATTGGCCCCGCCAAGCACCAAGCCAAGCACAAGAAAAAGGTAACGCGACATACGCATGTCTCCCGCCGAAAGTGCGACGGATTATGCCAGTGTGATGAGGTAAAAAGTGGCGTGGTCTTTCGTTATATCGATAAGAATTTTCGCACGGTGCAACGCAAGGCAAAGGATACTGTCAACATGCCCTAGCGGCGGTAAGAGCAGAGGGCTAGTATGAGCCGCACCCACGTCAGCCAGGAGGTAAACCATGTCGGCCAAACAGAAGCCTGTAAATACCCCGTTGCATTTACTCCAACAACTTTCGGGCAGCCTGCTCGAACATCTGGAAAGCGCATGTTCCCAAGCGTTGGCCGATGCAGAAAAACTGCTCGCCAAACTGGAAAAACAACGCGGTAAAGCGCAAGAGAAGCTGCACAAATCCCGCACCAAACTGCAAGACGCCGCCACTGCCGGCAAGGCCAAGGCACAAGCCAAAGCCAAAGACGCTGTCAAAGAACTTGAGGACCTGCTGGACGCCCTCAAGGATCGCCAAGCCGAAACCCGCACCTACATTTCCCAACTCAAAAAAGATGCTCAAGAAAGCCTGAAATTGGCCCAGGGCGTTGGTCGTGTGAAGGAAGCTGTATCTAAAGTGCTCGGCGCTCGTACCCCTGCAAAAGCTGTAGCGACCAGCGCGGCGAAAAAACCGGCGAGCAAAGCTGTTGCAGCGAAGGCGCCGACTAAAGGGGCTGCCAAGCCAGTGGCTAAAACCGCTGCTGCAAAACCAGCCGCCAAGCCAGCTGCCAAAACCGTTGCTGCAAAACCAGCCGCCAAGCCAGCTGCTAAAACTGCTGCTGCAAAACCAGCCGCCAAGCCAGCTGCTAAAACCGCTGCTGCAAAACCAGCCGCTAAGCCAGCTGTTAAAGCCACTGCTGCAAAACCAGCCGCCAAGCCAGCTGCCAAAACCGTTGCTGCAAAACCAGCCGCCAAGCCAGCTGCTAAAACTGCTGCTGCAAAACCAGCCGCTAAGCCAGCTGTTAAAGCCACTGCTGCAAAACCAGCCGCTAAGCCAGCTGCTAAAGCCACTGCTGCAAAACCAGCCGCCAAGCCAGTTGCTAAAACTGCTGCTGCAAAACCAGCCGCCAAGCCAGTCGCTAAAGCCGCTGCTGCAAAACCAGCTGCCAAGCCAGTTGCTAAAGCCGCTGCTGCGAAACCAGCCGCCAAGCCGGCCGTTAAAGCCGCTGCCGCGAAACCAGCCGCCAAGCCAGTGGTTAAAGCCGCTGCTGCGAAACCCGCTGCTGCCAAGCCTGCACCGGCCAAGCCAACGGCTCCAGCAGCGCCTGCTGCTAGCCCGGCAGCGACCACCGCTCCAACCGCATCGGCCAGCAGCACCCCTGCACCGGTAGCGCCAAGCACCACCCCAACCAGCGCTTCCTAAGTGCCGGTGACTTCGACGCGCAGCTGCTGCAGCGCGTCGGGGTCAAGGTTGGCGGCATCCTCAGTCGCCAGTCTTTCCAACCATTGCGGTTGACCCACGCCATCACCCGCCTGCCATCCCAGAACCAACGCCTCCAGGCGTGCCAGCAACTGTCGCTCGGCATCCAGCTCCAGGGCCTTGACCCGTTCCCGCAATGCCGCCAATGATTCATCCTGCTGTGCCAGCTCTCGCCATTGCACCCGCACCCGACGCAAGGGTTCGATGACCTGCATCTGCCAAGGCCGGGCAATTTGTTGCAGTGCCTGCACGCGCTCGGGTACACACCCTACACCTCGTTGTTCCAGCCAGGCCCCGCAGAGCAACAGGCACACATCCGCTCCTTGTTCCTGGAGGCGCAGGCACGCGGCCTCCACGCCCGGGCGGGTGTAAGTCGAGAGGGCAAAGCTCCACAGGTCAGCACACATATTCACACCCAAGCCAGCGGCCTGCGAAGCTGGTAGACTCCGCCGCCATTATGATCCGACTTCAAAGCCTAACATTACAGCGTGGCCCGCAACGTCTTCTCGAAGACGCCGAGCTGACCCTGCACGCCGGTCACAAAGCCGGCCTGATCGGTGCCAACGGCGCCGGCAAATCCACGTTGTTCGCCCTGTTGCTGGGTGAGCTGACCCCGGATTCCGGGGACTGCCTGCTGCCGGCCGACTGGCGCATCGCCCATATGCGCCAGGAGATCGACACCCTGGACCGCATTGCGATCGACTACGTGCTCGATGGCGACCTGCGCCTGCGCCAGGTTCAGCACGACCTGGCCGAGGCCGAGAAAGCCCAGGACGGTGCCGCCCAGGCGCGCCTGCACTCGGAACTCGACAGTGCCGACGGTTACACCGCCGACGCCCGCGCGCGCAAGATGCTGGCCGGCCTTGGCTTTACCAACGAGCAGATGGACCGCCCGGTCGCTGACTTTTCCGGCGGCTGGCGCATGCGCCTGAACCTGGCCCAGGCGCTGATGTGCCCCTCGGACCTGTTGCTGCTCGATGAGCCGACCAACCACTTGGACCTCGATGCAATCCTGTGGCTGGAGGACTTCCTCAAGAACTACCAAGGCACCTTGCTGCTGATTTCCCACGACCGGGATTTCCTCGACGCCGTGGTCGACAACATCGCCCACGTCGAACAGAAGAAAATCACCCTTTACCGGGGTGGCTACACCGCGTTCGAACGCGCCCGTGCCGAGCGCCTGGCCCAGCAGCAACAAGCCTACGAGAAGCAGCAGGCGCAGCGTGCGCACATGGAAAGCTACATCGCTCGGTTCAAGGCCCAGGCCACCAAGGCCCGCCAGGCCCAGAGCCGGATCAAGGCACTGGAGCGCATGGAAGAGCTGTCGGCGGCCCACGTCGATTCGCCCTTTGATTTTGTGTTCCGCGAATCGGTGAAAATCTCCAGCCCACTGCTCGACCTCTCGGATGCGCGCCTGGGCTATGGCGACAAAACCATCCTCGAGAAGGTCAAGCTGCAGCTCACGCCGGGCGCACGCATCGGTTTGCTCGGGCCTAACGGCGCGGGCAAGTCGACGCTGATCAAGAACCTCTCGGGTGAGCTGCAGCCCCTGGCCGGCCGCCTGACCCGTGGCGAGAACCTGGTAGTGGGCTACTTCGCCCAGCATCAGTTGGACTCCCTCGATGCCAAGGCCAGCCCGTTGCTGCACCTGCAGCGCCTGGCACCGACCGAGCGCGAGCAGACCTTGCGCGATTTCCTCGGCGGGTTCGACTTCCGTGGCGCACGGATCGATGAGCCCGTGTTGAACTTCTCCGGTGGCGAAAAGGCTCGCCTGGCCCTGGCGTTGATCGCTTGGGACCGACCGAACCTGTTGCTGCTCGACGAGCCCACCAACCACCTGGATCTGGAGATGCGCCTGGCGTTGACCATGGCCCTGCAGGAATTCAGCGGTGCGGTACTGGTGGTGTCTCACGATCGCCACTTGCTCAAGAGCACCACGGACAACTTCCTGCTGGTGGCCGATGGCAAAGTCGAAGAGTTCGATGGCGACCTGGACGACTATGCGCGCTGGCTGACGGATTACCGCCTGCGCAACGCACCGGTCAGCAACACCCCGGTCAACCCGGACAAGACCGACAAGAAAGCCCAGCGCCAGGCCGCTGCCGCGCTGCGCCAGCAGTTGGCGCCGCACAAACGCGAGGCCGACAAGCTGGAAGCCGAGCTGGGCAAGGTCCATGAACGCCTGGCCAAAATCGAAGCCAGCCTGGGCGACAGTGCCGTGTATGAAGCGGCCCGCAAGGACGAACTGCGCGACCTGCTGGCCGAGCAGGCCAAGCTCAAGGTCCGTGAAGGGCAACTGGAGGAAAGCTGGATGGAAGCCCTCGAACTGCTCGAAAGCCTGCAAGCGGAGCTGGAGGCGCTGTCCTGATGGATACGTTGCAGCTGCCGTTCCCGGCGCAATGGGTCGAGCCGGTGTGGATCGGTGTGCAAATCCTGCTGATCCTGCTGGCCGGCTACCTTGCCCAGCGCTTTGTCGCAAAAGGCCTGACCCGCCTGGGTGAGCGTTACCCGTTCCCGCCACAATTGCTGATGCCGCTGCGCGGCGGCTTGCGCTGGCTGATCATGGGCAGCGCGCTGATCTTTGTGTTGGAGCGCCTGGGCGTTTCCGCCACGGTGTTGTGGACGGCACTGTCGGGGTTTGTGGCGGTGGCGGCGGTGGCGTTCTTTGCCATGTGGTCGGTGTTGTCCAACCTGCTGTGCGCGATCCTGATTTTCACGGTCGGGCCGTTTCGTCTCGGTGATATCGTCGAGCTGGTAGACACCGTCGACAAGCCCGGCGTGAAAGGCCGGGTGGTGGCGATCAACCTGCTCTACACCACGCTGATCGAGGTCGAGGAAGCAGGGACCGGCAGCGCAGTGGTGCAGGTGCCCAACAGCTTGTTCTTCCAGCGTTCGGTACGACGTTGGCGCGATACAAGCGTCTCACCTCTGTAGGAGCGAGCTTGCTCGCGAAGAACGTGAACGATACCGCGGGGAGCCTGACGCCCAGCGGCGCCTCTTGGCTTTTCGCGAGCAAGCTCGCTCCTGCAAGAAATCTATAGCCATTCCTTGGTCGTCGGAGTTAGCTTAAGGCACAACAATCGCTGACTCTTTCCCGAGGTGTGTAATGGCACTCGACACATGGCTGGCCTTTTTCCTGGCCAGTTGGATCATCTCCCTTTCTCCTGGCGCTGGCGCCATCGCCTCGATGTCCAGTGGCTTGCAATACGGTTTCCTGCGCGGTTACTGGAATGCCATTGGCCTGCAACTGGGCCTGGCGATGCAGATTGCGGTCGTTGCTTGCGGCCTGGGTGCCATTCTGGCGACATCTTCCACCGCCTTCTATGCGATCAAATGGTTTGGCGTGGCGTACCTGGTGTACCTGGCCGTCAAGCAATGGCGTGCGCTGCCCATGGACATGACCGATGACGCGGCGGTGCGCCCGATCGGCAAGCCGATGGCGATGATGTTCCGGGGTTTTCTGGTTAACGCCAGCAACCCCAAGGCGCTGGTGTTCATGCTCGCGGTGCTGCCGCAATTCGTGAACCCGCAGGCGCCGCTGTTGATCCAGTACCTGATCCTGGGTGCGACGATGATCAGCGTCGATATGATCGTGATGGCGGGGTATACGGGGTTGGCGTCGAAGGTGTTGCGGTTGTTGCGCACGCCTAAGCAGCAGAAGCGTATGAACCGCACGTTTGCCGGGTTGTTCGTAGGGGCTGCCGGCTTCCTCGCCAGCCTTCACCGCGCCACGGCATAACTGACGAAACCGAATCAAAACTGTGGGAGGGGGCAAGTCGAATCGTCGCACCGCCCCTCCCACATTAGTTTTGCGGTGTGTGTGAATAGGGCGTCAGCGCAGGATCTTCGGCGCTTCATCCCTTGGCAGGTTGTTGCGCAACACCGGCTGACCGGGGTCTTGATACTCTCCGCCCAGTTGCTCCGCCAACTGCCGCGCCACATCTTCACCCAGCGCTTTCGACACCTCCTTCACCACACGCGGCCGGTTCAGGCTTACGCGCACATCACGGCTGTTCACCAGCTTGGTGTCCTGGCCCTCACCCATGGCGGTGAACGCCGAGGTGATTTCGAAAGTGCGGGTGTTGATCAGGCTGAAATCCGCCACCAGTGTCAGGCCCAGCACCGCCGAGTAACTGTTGGTGTGGTCCAGGGCGTTGATGTCCTGGGTGAAGTCGATGTCTGACAGCGTGCCGAACAGCACGTAGTCCGCACCCTTGAAGTTGCCGGCCTTGATGCGTTTGATCACATCGTAGACGTCTGCCTTGGCGTCGGCCGTGTAAGGCGTGCCCTGCACCAGTTGGAACTGGCGCGACTTGAGGATCTCGCCCTTGATGTCACCGCTGAATTTACGCAGCTCGGTCTGTTCGATGTAGCGGGTGCGGCTTTCGTACTCGCTGTAGTTTGACGCGCCACTGGCGTGGTAAGCGCCGGCCTGGAAGTTGTTGCTGGCCGAGACCTGGTGAATGTACTCCTCGACCTGTGCCTCATAGGCCAGGTCGGTCACCGCGATCTTCGGCGCGGCCGATGCGCCAAAGGCGCACAGCAGGCTGATCATGCCGATCCATGCACGCATTGCTTAGCGCTCCGTGGTCTTGCGGATTTCTTTTTCGTCCATCCATTCGGCCAGGCCGCTCTCGACGTCGATCAGTTGCAGGCTGAACTTGTAGAACACGTCCTTGTAGTCCGAGCTGCGCTTGACGATGGAGCTGATCGAGCCTTCCAGGCGGTACTTGGCGGCGACCATATTGCCGGTCTTGCTCACGGTGGATTTCTTGTACAGGCCGCTCTGGTTCTGCAGCTTGAGTTGGTCGACCTGGCTTTGCATATCGGTGTTGTCGCTGGCGAACCGCGCGGTGCCGGTCTTCATCAGCTGGGTCTTGATCGACGTAGTGATCTCGCGGGTATCGATGTACTCGCTGGTCTTGTTCTTCACGTCATACACCTGCACTACCGGGCGCCCCTGGAGGATGCCGGACTGGGCCAGGGAGCGGGTCATGCTCTCGGCGATCATCTGCAGGTCGGTGGAACCGAATTCGTTGGTCACCAGTTCCACAGCCTTGGTATCGCCGTAGCTGATGTTTTTGCCGCCCAATACCGGTGAAGTATTGGCGCAGCCGCTGGCCAGGACGGCGACCACGGCGAGCATCGAGAAGCGTGCAAACATGGGGATATCTCTCTGTAAGCGGAGGGAGGAGGGCTTCAAGGCGTCTTCACTTCAAGACGGAAGTCCGCCGCCTGGGGCAAATTGGCGATGGCCGGCAGGAACGTGGCCTGGTTGGCGTACAGGTTCAGCACCTTCCAGGTCTCTTCATCGCCTACCGGGAAACCGTCGGCGCCCAGCCAGGCGAAGCGGTAATACATCATCTGGTTGCTGCTGGTGATGTTGCTCAACTGCACCTTGGCCGTTAGAAAACCGTTCTCGCGGGCGACGCGGATGGCACCGACGGCGATGCCCTTGAACTTGCCCATCACCACGATCTTGCTGGCGGCACTGCCGGGTGCCGGGGGCGGCGGGGTCGCGCAGCCGGCGAGCAGGACCAGCGCCAAGGCGCCGAGGATGAAATGACGCATAGCGCGCTCCTTAGGGTTGTTTGAGGGTGGCGATAGCCTGGGGTTGAGTGCTCGGGACCACATGGGCCGCGAGGCCGCCGGCGAACACTTGGTTGCCGACTACGCGCAGGGTGATCACCTGGTAGCGCTGATCGGCCTTGATCGTCACCAGCGTGCCACCCAAGGCGTTGGGCAGGCTGACCTGGTGCTCGCCATGCTTGAGGCGCAGGCGCGTGACTTGGGTCATATCCGGCAAGGTGCGCCAGGTCCGGGTGTCGGCGCCTTCGGCCACGGCCGAAGCAATACCCAGCACCAGGCCCGCCATGGGGTTGGTCTTGTTCAGGTTGTTTTGCGCCACGCCACGGCTGATCGCGCGCACGGTGGTGCGCAGGATGATCCCCGGCATGTCGTCACGCAGTGCGCGACGGGACATCGCGGTGGTGCTGTTGAGCGCGGTGAGGTTCTGCTGCCGCCCGTCGACGCCGATTTGGGCGAAGGCCGGGGTGGAGGTGTCTGCCTTGATCACCGGGAACGACAGTGGGGTGATCACCAGGTTGCCGTTGATCGGTATCGGCAAGGGCAGACGGATCGAATCGCGGGCCGGTGCCAGGCCGCTTTGGACCACGATCAGCACGTCGGTTTCATCGGCGCCGACCTTGGATTTATCCAGGTCCAGCAAGGCCTGTTCCAGCAGCGGGGTATTGGGGCGCAACTCGGCCGCCTTGCGATAACCCGGTGCGGCCAGGTCTTTTTCACCCAGGGCTTCGTAGACGAACCCGGCGAGGTAATGGCTGAACGCACTCTGGTAGCTGTTCTTCAGGCCGACCACTTCGGGAGCGTCCAGGGCTTGCACCGGATAGCCGCGCAGGTCCTTGATCTGGGTGGTCACGCCCTGGCGCTCGGCTTCGTCTTCGCGCTTGAGGTATTCCTTGTCGCGCAGGTCGGCGATCACGGCTTCGCGTTCGTGGGTCTTCTTGATCTCGGTGCGCGCGCCGTCGAAGTCATTCAGGGCCAGCAGGTTCAGGGCCATCTGGGTGGTCAGCATGACTTTTTCGTAGTCATAGCCTTCATAGCGACGCACTTTGTCGTTGACCAGGAAACTGCCGAATTGGGAAAGGTACTTTTCGCTGTCGAACTTGACCGACTCTTCCCATTTGTAGACTTGCAGGTCGGCGCTGCGCCAGGCGGTCTGGCTGCCAGTCAGGTCGCCCCTGGCCCGCAGCAATTCCCCTTTTTCAAAGAAATAGAGCAGGTCCTTGTCTTCGCCGGTGTTGTTCTTTTCCAGCAGGGTCAGGGCGGCGTCGACATTGCCCGTGGCCAACTGCTGATTGGTGGCTTGCAGCTCGGAATCGTAGCTACGAAACATCGAGCAACCGGACAACACGGTGACCGCCGCGAGCGCTAGCGGGGTTAAGGCGCGAAATGCCATGGCAAGCTTCTTCCCTGAACGTAATCAGCCGAGGTGCTGGTCGGCTCGAATCACCAATCGCAGGATGCACGGCGCGTCCTACTAATTCCTCATAAAAACGAGGAGCAAAATTCCCTTTCGCGATAACAGGGCGCGGCATTATAGGCGTCATTAATGGCAAAACAATGGCTTTTTGCTGTGATCTAATCGACAAAAAGCCATCATGGCTTTTCAAAAGGCTCGGTTCTTCTTCTGCTCTGCGAATCACATACGCCTTGAGTCAAAGCGCATAAACCTCAACAATGTGTTACTTCGTATTTCCCCTTGAGATTCATTCATGACTGCCCCCTTCCGTGTTCTCGCCTGGCTGGTGTTGCCGGCGTTGATGTCGTGCAGCTTCAACCTGTTGGCCGCGAGTCCTGAAGGCGCGCAAAAAGCCCTGCATTTGCTGGATTACATTGGCGCGGACTACCCCCCGACAGTGGCGGCGGGCAAAGTCGTTGATGAGTCGGAATACCGTGAGCAGGTGGAGTTTCTTGGGGTTTTGCAGGGCCTGGTCGTGGACTTGCCGTCGAAACCCGAGCACGCCGAGCTGGTAAAGGGTGTGGATGAATTACAGGCGGCCGTGACGGCTCGTCAGGATGGCGCGACCGTGGCCCGCCAGGCCCGTCAGTTGGGCGCCAAGCTCGCGGTGGCGTATGAAGTCAGCCAGGCCCCGGCAATCACCCCTGACCCAACGCGAGGTGCACCGCTCTATGCACAGCATTGTTCGGTCTGCCACGGCACGGCGGGTACCGGTGATGGCCCGGCGAGCGTAGGCATGACGCCACCTCCGGCGAACCTGCGAAATGCTGTACGCCTGGACCGCCTGAGCCTGTATGCGATCTACAACACCCTTGGCCTGGGCGTCGAAGGCACGGACATGCCGTCCTTCGCCGACCAACTGGACGATCGCCAGCGTTGGGACCTGGCCACTTACATCGCAGGCTTTACAGCCGATCCGGCCGCAGCCAAAAGCGAACACCCCTTCAACCTTGCCGACCTCGCCCGTCAGACACCCAATGAAGTGCTGACCAGTGCCGGTCCGGCCGCTGCCGCGACGTTCCGGGCCCAGCGCGCGCAACCGCCGCAGGTCAAGCGTGGCCCGGCGCAGTTGCTCGACTACACCGCCGCGACCTTGGACAAGAGCCTTGCCGCGTTCCGCAACGGTGATCGTGAACAGGCCTACGACTTGTCGGTCGCGGCGTACCTGGAAGGCTTCGAGCTGGTGGAAAGCTCCCTGGATAACGTCAACGCCACTGTACGCAAGGACACCGAAAAAGCCCTGATGGCCTATCGGCAGTCGTTGCAGGATGGCTTGCCGATCGAACAGGTGCAGCAGCGTCTGGACATGGCCAAGGGCAAGCTCACCGAGTCTGCCGGTTTACTGGGCGGCGACGGTTTGAGTTGGTCGCTGAGCTTTATTTCCGGGCTGTTGATCCTGTTGCGCGAAGGGTTGGAAGCGATTCTGGTGCTGGCGGCGATCCTCGCCTTCCTGCGCAATACCGGCCAGCAATCGGCGGTGCGCAGCGTCAATATTGGCTGGGGCCTGGCGTTGTTGGCCGGCCTCGCGACCTGGGCGTTGGCGGCGTATGTGATTGACGTCAGCGGCGCACAGCGCGAATTGCTCGAAGGCTGCACGGCGCTGTTCGCCAGCGTCATGGTGCTGTGGCTTGGCGTGTGGATGCACGACCGGCGCCACGCGGCAGCCTGGCAGGACTACATCAAGAGCAGCCTGGTGGGCGGCGGTGGGCGGTTTGGCTTTGCGGTGCTGGCGTTCTTCTCGGTGTACCGCGAACTGTTCGAGGTGATCCTGTTCTACGAAACCCTGTGGTTGCAAGCCGGCCCGGCCGGGCACAACGCTGTGCTGGCGGGTGGTGCCACGGCGTTGGTGCTGCTGGTGGGCCTGGCATGGGTGATCCTGCGCGGTTCGGCGAAGCTGCCATTGGCGCTGTTCTTCGGTATCAACGCCGCCCTGTTGTGCGCGCTGTCGGTGGTGTTCGCCGGGCATGGCGTGAAGGCGTTGCAGGAAGCGGGCATTTTCGGCACGCGGCCAGTGGCGTTCTTTGACTTCGATTGGCTGGGTATCCACGCCGATGCCTACTCGCTGAGTGCACAGGTGGTGGCGATCCTGGCAATTGTGGTGCTGTACAGCCGCAGCCGTGTGGCTGACAAGCGCCGATTGGCGGCCTGACCATGCGCGTGTGGATCGATGCCGATGCCTGCCCTCGGGCCGCCAAGGATCAGGTGGTGAAATTTGCCCTCAAGCGTCAGTTCGAGGTGGTGCTGGTGGCGGGGCAGAGCCAGATCAAGCCGAGCTTTGCCTGCGTGAAGCTGATCGTGGTACCCAGCGGCCCGGACGCGGCGGATGATTACCTGGTGGAGCACGCAGTGCCCGGCGAATTGGTGATCTGTAGCGATGTCCCCCTGGCTGACCGCCTGGTGAAGAAGGGGGTTACAGCCCTTGATCCACGGGGCAAGGAATTCAGCCCGCAAAACATGAGTGAGCGGTTGGCGGTACGCAACCTGTTCACCGATCTGCGCGAGCAGGGCCAGATGGGCGGCGGCCCGCCGCCCCATGGGGAAAAGGACAAGCAGGCGTTTGCCAACGCACTCGACAGGATACTGACGCGGTTGATGCACCAGACCTGATCCTGTGGAGATTGAGCGTTGTGGAGAAGGCGCTTGCTGGGGAGTGAGCTTGTTGTCGAGAGTGAGCTTGTTGTGGCAAGGGGGCTTGCCACAGAAGCCTATTCATCGCGACTAATCGTTTTCGTGCGTCAGCTCCAGCACTCGGTCCACCAGCTTGTTGATGCCTGACGCGACCTCGCTGATGTTCTTGCCGAGCATGTAGGCCGGGGTGCTCACCAGCTTGCGCGCCTTGTCCTCGACAATGTCTTCAACCCCGCATTCCTGGTGGGTGGCGCCCATCTTGTCCATGGCGGCCGCGGTGTCGGCATCGTTGCCGATGGTGCAGGTGACGCCCGGGCCATAGATCTTCGCCGCCAGGGCCGGCGAGATGCAGATCAAACCTATCGGCTTGCCCGCTTCGGCAAAGGCTTCGGCGAGTGCCAATACCTGCGGGTTGATACTGCAACCGGCACCTTCGACGGCGAAGTTCGACAGGTTTTTCGCCGCGCCAAACCCGCCAGGCACGATCAACGCGTCGAAGTCTTCGGCGTTGGCGTCACGGATGTCCTTCACGTTGCCCCGGGCAATGCGTGCCGACTCCACCAGCACATTGCGCGATTCAGGCATCTCTTCGCCCGTCAGGTGATTGATCACATGCAGTTGCGCAATATCCGGGGCAAAACATTGGACCTGAGCACCGCGCTGGTCCAGGCGCAGCAAGGTGATCACGCTTTCGTGAATCTCTGCGCCGTCATACACGCCGCAGCCGGAAAGGATCACTGCAATCTTTTTGCTCATGGGCATTTCTCCTGGGGTCTTGGCGTTAAATGTCTACTAATTTGTCATCTGTTGCCAATGGGAACTCTCGCCGCAGCACCTAATCTTGATGTAACAAAAATAGACCGGACTAGCCCATGGACTTCGTGCCTTACGCGGTACCGTTTTTCATCGCCTTGATCGTGGTTGAGTTGCTGGCCGATCGTTGGCGCAGCCAGCGTAACTACCGGGTGGCGGATGCCATCAACAGCCTCAGCACCGGCGTGCTGTCTACCACCACGGGCTTGTTGACCAAGGGCGTGGGGCTGCTGACCTATGCGTTCGCCCTCAAGCACCTGGCACTTATCGAGTTGCCTGCCCAGAGTGCCTGGACCTGGGTGTTCGCTTTTGTGTTCTACGACTTCTGCTACTACTGGCTGCACCGCATGGGGCATGAACGCAATATCCTGTGGGCCGCCCATTCGGTGCATCACCAGAGCGAGGACTACAACCTCAGCACCGCCCTGCGCCAGACCAGCACCGGCTTTCTGCTGAGCTGGATCTTCTACCTGCCCCTGGCCGTGCTTGGCGTGCCGCTGGTGGTGTTTATCAGCGTGGCTTCGCTCAACCTGTTGTACCAATTCTGGGTTCACACCCGCCATGTGCCCAAGCTTGGCTGGTTCGAGTGGTTCTTCGTCACGCCATCCAATCATCGGGCCCACCATGCACAGAACGCTCTCTACATGGATCGCAACTACGGCGGGGTGTTCATTATTTGGGACCGGCTGTTCGGCACCTTCCAGGAAGAAGACGACAACGAGCCGGTGATTTTCGGCGTGACCACACCTTTGGCCAGTTGGAATCCGCTGTGGGCCAACCTGCAGTTCTATGCGCAGTTGTGGAGTGATGCGCGACGCACCGAACGCTGGTGGGACAAGCTGCGCATCTGGTTCATGCGTACCGGCTGGCGCCCGGCGGACGTGAAGGCCAAATACCCGTTGGCCAAGCCAGACCTGAGCCAGTTCCGTAAATTCGACGTGCCGCTGGACGCGCGCCAGCAGGTCTATATCGCCCTGCAATTTGCGGCGTATGTGGGGTTTGGCAGCTACTTGATGAATTTCGGCGAAGGTTTGCCCACGGCCGCACTGATCCTGGGCTGGAGTGCAATGGCGCTGGGCCTGTTTACGTTGGGCGTGGCCCTGGAGAATCGCCCATGGGCGTTGAAGGCGGAGCTGGTGCGCCTGGCGCTGAACGTGCCCTTGGTGTGGCTGGCGCCGCTGCTGGGGCTATGGCCGGCCAGCCACCTGGGCTGGCTGGGGCTGCTCAGTTACAGCTTGCTCAGTGTGATCGGCCTCTACTGCTGCAGAGGCCGGCTTACTCGATTGGCGTCTTAGGCGCATCGACTTTAGCGGGCTCGGCCTGTTGCTGTTCGGCCAGTCGGGCCTTGGCGTCGGCGCACGCCTGGCGGGTGATGCGTGCGTTCTTGAAGCGGCGGCGCAGCCACAGGCCGAGGCCCAACAGCAATAATGCGCCCAGCACCCACAGCTCGTACTTCTTGACGCTGCCCAGCATGCCTTCCAGCACCGCGCCGAAGTGATAGGCCGCGGCCCCGAGCGCGGCGGCCCAGACGGCTGCGCCTATCCCATTGAGGATCAGGTAGCGGGCCGGCGGGTAGCCTGACAAGCCAATCGCCACCGGCATCACCGTACGCAAGCCGTAGACGAACCGGAAGCTCAGCACCCAGATGTCCGGGTGCTTGCGGATATGTTCCAGGGCCTTGTCGCCCATCAATTGCCAGCGCGGCTTGCGCGCCAACAGTTTGCGGCCGTGCTTGCGCCCCAGGAAGTACCACAGCTGGTCGCCGGCATAGCTGCCAAAAAAGGCAACGACGACCACCAGGTTGATATCCATGTATCCACGGAACGCCAGGAAGCCTGCGAGTACCAGGATGGTCTCACCTTCGAAGAACGTGCCTAGGAATAGGGCAAAGTAGCCGAAGTCATGCAGAAATTGTTGAAGCATGGTCTGGGTGCTGGCGAAATGAACGCGCAGCCTACGCCTTCGTGATCATTCATGAAAGTATCGAGATGTGTCACGAAGTGAACATTTCCTACATAAACGACGAATGCGACTACAGGTCGCATCGATAAGCACAACTGTCATTCCTTCGTCATAATGGCCGCTTATAACTGCAACGCTCGCCCGTAAACACGGGCTCAGGAGTCTGTCGTGAGCTTTACCCCTGCCAATCGCCTGTTCCCTGCCACCCGTCTGCGTCGTAATCGCCGTGATGATTTCTCTCGCCGCCTGGTTCGTGAAAACGTGCTGACGACGAACGATCTGATCCTGCCGGTGTTCGTGCTCGACGGTGAGAATCGTCGGGAAGCGGTGGCATCGATGCCAGGGGTCGAGCGCTTGACCATTGATCTGCTGCTTGAAGAAGCCGCGAACTGGGTGGCGCTGGGTATTCCGGCGTTGGCGCTGTTCCCGGTGACCCCGCCTGAGCTCAAGTCCCTCGACGCTGCCGAAGCCTGGAACCCGGACGGTATTGCCCAGCGCGCCACTCGCGCCTTGCGCAAACGGTTCCCGGAGCTGGGGGTGATCACCGACGTGGCCCTGGACCCGTTCACCACCCACGGGCAGGATGGCATCCTCGATGAAGACGGCTATGTTCAGAACGACATCACCGTTGACGCGCTGGTCAAGCAGGCCTTGTCCCACGCCGCCGCCGGTGCCCAGGTGGTCGCCCCGTCGGACATGATGGACGGTCGCATCCAGGCGATTCGCGAAGCCCTGGAACTGGCCGGCCACGTCAATGTACGGATCATGGCCTACTCGGCCAAATATGCCAGTGCCTACTATGGCCCGTTCCGCGATGCGGTGGGCTCGGCACTGAACCTGGGCAAGGCGAACAAAGCCTCGTACCAGATGGACCCGGCCAACAGCCATGAGGCCCTGCACGAAGTGGCGGCCGACCTGGCCGAAGGGGCCGACATGGTGATGGTCAAGCCCGGGATGCCCTACCTGGACATCCTTTACCGGGTCAAAGAGGAATTCAAGGTGCCGACCTTTGTCTATCAGGTCAGCGGTGAATACGCCATGCACATGGCCGCGATCCAGAATGGTTGGTTGAGCGAAGGGGTGATCCTCGAATCCCTGACTGCCTTTAAACGTGCGGGTGCTGATGGCATCCTGACCTACTTCGCTGCCCGCGCTGCCCAATTGCTTAGAGAGCAACAATAGCCCTCACAGGAACACTCGATGAATACCGAAGGACTCTCCGAAGTTGCCGTAAAAGACGCTCACCCGGTGGTTGAACAAATCGCCGAGACCCCGCCGGAGCTGGAGCCGGCCCCGCCCGTTGCGGTCGCCGAAGCGCCCGTGCCCGCGCCGGCACCGGTGGCGGTGGTGACCAACCTGGATGACAGCAGCCTGTACATCCACCGTGAGCTGTCACAACTGCAATTCAACATCCGCGTGCTGGAGCAGGCGCTGGATGAGTCCTACCCATTGTTGGAACGGCTGAAATTCCTGCTGATCTTCTCCAGCAACCTGGACGAGTTCTTCGAAATCCGCGTCGCCGGCCTCAAGAAGCAGATCACCTTCGCCCGTGAACAAGCCGGTGCCGACGGCCTGCAGCCACACCAGGCGCTGGCGCGCATCAGTGAGCTGGTGCACGGGCATGTCGATCGCCAGTACGCGATCCTCAACGACATCCTGCTGCCGGAACTGGAAAAACATCAGGTCCGCTTTATCCGTCGTCGTCACTGGACCACCAAGATCAAGACCTGGGTGCGCCGCTACTTCCGTGACGAAATCGCACCGATCATCACGCCCATCGGCCTCGACCCGACGCACCCGTTTCCGTTGCTGGTGAACAAGAGCCTGAACTTCATCGTTGAGCTAGAAGGTATCGACGCGTTCGGTCGCGATTCCGGCCTGGCGATCATCCCGGCACCGCGCCTGTTGCCACGGATCATCAAGGTACCGGAAGAGGTAGGGGGCGCTGGCGATAACTATGTGTTCCTGTCGTCGATGATCCACGCCCACGCCGATGACCTGTTCCAGGGCATGAAGGTCAAGGGCTGCTACCAGTTCCGCCTGACCCGCAACGCCGACCTGGCCCTGGATTCCGAAGACGTCGAAGACTTGGCCCGTGCCCTGCGCGGTGAGTTGTTCTCGCGGCGCTACGGCGATGCGGTGCGCCTGGAAGTGGCCGACACCTGTCCGAAGCACCTCTCGGACTACTTGCTCAAACAGTTCAACCTGGGCGAGAGCGAGCTGTACCAGGTCAACGGCCCGGTCAACCTGACGCGCCTGTTCAGCATCACTGGCCTGGACAGCCATCCAGAGCTGCAATACACGCCGTTCACGCCGCAGATCCCGAAACTGCTGCAAAACAGCGAGAACATCTTCAGCGTCGTGAGCAAGCAGGACATCCTGCTGCTGCACCCGTTCGAGTCCTTCACCCCGGTGGTCGACCTGCTGCGCCAGGCCGCCAAGGACCCGCATGTATTGGCCGTACGCCAGACCCTGTACCGCAGCGGCGCCAACTCGGAAATCGTCGATGCGCTGGTCGATGCGGCGCGTAACGGCAAGGAGGTCACGGCAGTGATCGAGCTGCGTGCGCGGTTCGACGAAGAGTCCAACCTGCAACTGGCCAGCCGCCTGCAAGCGGCCGGTGCGGTGGTGATCTACGGCGTGGTGGGCTTCAAGACCCACGCCAAGATGATGCTGATCCTGCGCCGCGAAGCCGGCGAGATCGTGCGTTACGCGCACCTGGGTACCGGTAACTACCATGCCGGCAACGCCAAACTCTACACCGACTACAGCTTGCTGACCTCCGATGACGCCCTGTGTGAGGACGTCGGCAAGTTGTTCAGCCAGTTGATCGGCATGGGCAAGACTTTGCGCATGAAGAAGCTGCTGCACGCGCCGTTCACCCTGAAGAAGGGCATGCTCGACATGATTGCCCGCGAGACCCAGTTCGCCCTCGAAGGCAAGCCGGCGCATATCATCGCCAAGTTCAACTCGCTGACCGATCCGAAGATCATCCGCGCGCTGTACAAGGCCAGCCAGTCCGGCGTGCGCATCGACCTGGTGGTGCGTGGCATGTGCTGCCTGCGCCCAGGCATTGCCGGCGTCTCGCACAATATCCATGTGCGCTCGATCATCGGCCGCTTCCTGGAGCACACGCGGGTGTTCTACTTCCTCAACGGCGGCGAAGAGCAGATGTTCCTCTCCAGCGCCGACTGGATGGAGCGCAACCTCGACAAGCGCGTGGAGACCTGCTTCCCGGTGGAAGGCAAGAAGTTGATCATGCGGGTCAAGAAAGAGTTGGAAAGCTATCTGACCGACAACACCCACAGCTGGAGCCTGCAGTCGGACGGGCGCTATGTGCGCAATACGCCAACCGGCAACCAGAACCCGCGCAGCGCGCAGGCGACGTTGCTGGAGAGGTTGGGTAGCCCGATTCTGTCGGTGAACTGAGGCGGTATTCGGGCTTAGGGAATGCCCTCAAACAGCGAAGATAGAAGACGGGGGCGAAAGCCCCCGCTTTTTTTTCGATGTTGTTGGCGAGCTGTCAGTCGCCCACCTTTACAGGCCGCAGGGTTATTTGCGTTGGGCCGAATGTCCAAAGTGCCACGCTCAGGTCGCTTCTCCAAACACTACCCCATTGACGGGAATTCAATTCTCCTCCCGTATTGAGTCCACCGCCGTGCCAACTCCCGGCTTCAGCAGATGGCGGCATTGTGATTTGACTGACGGCCCATAGACACAGGAGGCCGCTGACAACCATTCTGCATTTCATAAGTGCAACTCCTTCTTTCGGTGCATGCAGCGCCGCGATGGCTATTGATGTCCCGTAACTGCAGTCGGACGGGCGCTATGTGCGTAATACGCCAACTGGCAACCAGAACCCACGCAGCGCGCAGGCGACGTTGTTGGAGAGGTTGGGTAGCCCGATTCTGTCGGTGAACTGAGGCGGTACTCGGGCTTAGGGAATGCCCTCAAACAGCGAAGATGGAAGACGGGGGCGAAAGCCCCCGCGGTTTTTTCGATGTTGTTGGCTAGCTGTCAGTCGCCCTCGATGCTTTGGTTAAGGACTTAGCAATAGATTTTTGTGATGAAGTCGTCAGGGGTTACTCGCCCCCATCGGTATCCACCCTTACAGACGGCAGGGTTAGGTGCGTTGCGTTCAGTGACTGAAGTGCCACGCCCTGAATTCGAGTCACTACCCAAGCCAGGGTCCACATGAAATGGACCCCATTCATGGGTCCACACTATTTTGGTTAAATCGTCGCGCCAACTCACCTTCCCGGCTTCAGCAGATGGCGGCATCGTGACTTGACTGACGGCCCATAGACACAGGAGGCCGCTGACAACCATTCTGCATTTCATAAGTGCAACTCCTTCTTTCAGTGCATGCAGCGCCGCGATGGCTATTGATGTCCCGCAAACCTGCTTTTCAGGGGAGCCGCGTCGTTACAGCAACAACGGTTTGTGTGCTGTCCATGACCACTCCGGCTATGTACGTTCCATTTTTGGAAATGACCGTCACCTGGTTGTTTTTGCCGCCGCCAATCGACGGCAGGCATACCGTTCCTGCCGTCGGTGTCCAGGTGCAACCCTGTGAGTATTGGTCGCTGGTAAGGATGTTCAACCCAACGACAGTACTGCTGGAAATCGCACCGGCTTCGCCCCATACGCTTCCACTCGGAAGAGGGATGATCGTGATGACCGGGATAGGGAGCACGGAGGGTACCCAGGTCATGTACTGGTATCGCCCATCTGCGGTGTTCTGGGACACCAGCACCAGGCCTTCCTCGTTGATATCGATGGCCATGTTTTTTGAGCCCGAGGACAAGTTCAGTACCAGGGGCATGGCATTCTTGCTGCTCCAGAAGGCACTTTTCGCCACGTTTACTGACGAGTTTGGATAAATGCATGTCCCCACAAACCTTGCAGTGTTAGTGGCGCTGCTGACCGTACAGTAACTAGCCCCAGTGGGCAGGGCCAAGTCAGTCAGGTTGTAGGATAGTCCGGTTTTTTCCGCGACTCGCGGGGTGGTATTACCTGCATTGTTCGGGCAATTGAGTGCGATTTGCGGGGTGCCGGTGGTGGGCCGGTTGATATCTGCGACGGTGCAATTGTCCCCCCAGCCGGACACGCGTTCAGGTGTCCCGCTGCCGGAGGCATAAAACACTACGGTTCCCCGGCTATCGGCATCGAAGCTTGAACCCGCCACGTCGCCTTGGTCATTGATCGCAACGCTTTCGGTAGCGACATCTTTGGGGCGTAGCAGGGGGATTAACAATGTAGCGGGTAGCGAATCCAGCTTGGTGGGCGCCGTTCCGGGAGACGCGGCGTCCCACACCACTGCAAAGTGGGAATTGCTGGCGTCCCTGCAATTGCCCGCCACTTTCCCATTGTTGGACACTACCCAAACGCTGCAGGGTTGCCCGCTCGCCAGAGGGGGCAGTGCCGTTTGGGGGCCGTGTGCGGAGCCGTCGGCCACCCATGGGATGTTGTTGGCGGTGGCGCTGGCCGGCTTGCAGTTGCCCACGGTCGTGCCACTATCGTTGATGTCGACCGGCGCGCATTGTGCACCTACGGTTGCGGAGAAAGGTGTCCATGTGGCTGCATGAGCAATGCTCAGGCCAGCAGTCCAGAGGCCTAGGCCTGTAAGCGTGATCGCTGATAATTTCATAGTGTGCCCTTCCCTGGAACGAGACGGTCTGTTGGCCCTTGGCGTTACTGCCTGTTACGCGAGGGGGTGAGCGTGAGTAAAAACTGATCGGCAGGCGTGCGCAACTGTCATATTTGACAGGTCTGTACGAGTGGTGACGGGGGGAAGAGCGAGGTGTCTTACGCGAGCCAATCTGGGAGGGGCGGTGTGCCCCTCCCAGATTTGGTTTGCGGTGTGTCTTGGATCGGCTCAGCGCAGGTTCAGGCTGAAACCCACCCGTGTCAGCCATTCCGCTTCCTGGGCGAAGTCCGCCTGGGTCAGCTGGTTTTCGTCCAGCCAGCCTTTCGGGAACACCACGTCCAGGCTGTCGCCGTTGGCGCGCAGGGTCACCTGGGGCATTTCCTGGGTGCCACGGATGTGGTGGAACAGGATTGCAAAACGCAGCAGCACACACAGGCGAATCAGCTTGATGCCTTCATCGCCGAACTCGGCGAATTTGTCCTTGGGGATATTGCGGCGATGGCCGCGCACCAGCAGCGCAAGCATCTGCTGGTCTTCCCGGGAGAAGCCGGCCAGGTCGGAGTGCTCGATCAAGTAGGCGCCGTGCTTATGGTAATGGTAGTGGGCAATGTCCAGGCCCACCTCATGCACCTTGGCCGCCCAGCCGAGCAGCTCGCGCCATACACCGTCTTCCAGATCCCAGTCCTCGGCCACCTGGTCGAAGGCATGCAGGGCCTTGCGCTCCACGCGTGCCGCTTGTTCAAGGTCGACGTGATAACGCTCCATCAACGAACTGAGGGTGCGCTCACGCACGTCCTCATGGTGATGACGGCCCAGCAGGTCGTACAGCACGCCTTCGCGCAGAGCGCCGTCACAGTGGTCCATGCGTTGCAGTTCGAGGGCGTCGAAGATCGCTTCGAGGATCGCCAGGCCGGCGGGGAAGATGGTGCGACGGTCCGGCTTGATGCCATCGAAGTCGATTTTCTCGGCATCCCCCAGCTTGAACAGCTTGCGCTTGAGCCAGGCCAGGCCCTCGGCATTGACCTCGCCGGTACCATGGCCACCGGCCTTCAAGGCCAGGCCGATGGCGCGAATGGTGCCTGAAGAGCCGATAGCCTCATCCCAGGTCAAGCGGTGCAGGGCGTGCTCGATGCTCATGATTTCCAGGCGTGCCGCCGTGTAGGCCTGGGCATAGCGCGCCGGGGTAATCTTGCCGTCCTTGAAATAACGCTGGGTATAACTGACGCAGCCCATCTGCAGGCTTTCGCGCAGCAACGGTTCGAAGCGCTGGCCGATGATGAATTCGGTACTGCCGCCGCCGATGTCGGCCACCAGGCGCTTGCCAGGGGTATCGGCCAGGGTGTGGGACACGCCGAGGTAGATCAGGCGGGCTTCCTCACGGCCGGAGATGACTTCTACAGGGTGCCCGAGGATCTCCTCGGCGCGGCGGATGAATTCGCCACGGTTGCGTGCTTCGCGCAAAGCGTTGGTGCCGACGATGCGCACGGCGCCCTGGGGCATGCCGTTGATCAGTTGGGCAAAACGCTTGAGGCAGTCGAGGCCGCGTTGCATGGATTCTTCATTGAGCTGGCGCTCATCGTCGATCCCGGCTGCCAGTTGTACTTTCTCGCCGAGCCGCTCAAGGATGCGGATCTCGCCGTTCTGGGCCTTGGCCACGACCATGTGAAAACTGTTGGAGCCCAGGTCGATGGCGGCGATCAGGGACAGATTCTTGGCTTGGGATTGCGGCATGGTTTGGGGGTCTCGGTCGATAACCTGACCATCGTGCCACGATCGACCGCTGGAGCCAACGCGTAGTGCCAGGGGATTTTTGCTGCGTGCTCGGTAGGGCAATTGAGTAAGGGATGTAAGAAATGTTTATAAATATTGTATTGCAAGGCGGATAGCCGCTGTAAGACATGTTCCGCTACCCGTAAATTTACTGATTTATTGGCTAAGTCCTACTTGATTTATCTTTGTACCTTATTGGTGGCGCTTTTATTCGTACGGCCCTGGTTGAAGGTTTCGCGTTACGCGGCTGATGGTTCTTACGGAAATTGATATTTTTTCCGGCTTTATCGCCGATGTGAAGCGTTGATACTTCCGACCGGCGATTGTGCCGTGGTGTTATTGATCTATCGGTCAGCGTTTCAGGAAGAAGATATTGGTAGGCGTCGTCGCCGGGCGCGCATGAGGAGCTTTTTGATCTTTATTGATACACCCTCTAATTCTTGATTAAGGTGCGCTTTAGATGAAGAAGAATATAGCAATATTCGCAGGTGTATTTTTGGCTGTTGCTGGCTTGACAGCTCAAGCGGCAGATCTACGCGTAAAAGGATCCATTGCTCCTCCCAGCTGCAGCTTTACTATTACTAACTCGATTATTGATTATGGCAGTATTGATCCGAATACACTGAGTGCAACAAATTACACCAAGCTCGCAAAGAAAAGCACGCCGTATGCAATCAGGTGCGGATCTCACGCCAAGGCCAAAGTGGGCATCAAGGCAGTCGATAACCGTGCCAGTACCCGCATCCCTAACTTGATGGTGTCCCAGTTCGGTAGTAGCTACACGGATACTTATAACTACGGCCTGGGCGTTAATTCCAAAAATCAGAAGGTTGGCGGCTATGTTGTTCACCTGCGCAATTCGGTAGCGGATGGTAAAGCGGTCGGCGTTCTGACCTCCACCAATAATGGTGCAAGTTGGTCGGCGGGTGGCCAAGCCTTGGGGCTCGTTTCCAATGTTGCCTCGTGGTACTCGGGCACCGCTACCCCTATTCAACTCAATACCCTTTCCGGAAACCTGGAAGTCCAGGCCGTCATCAATAAAACGTCCGAGCTCGACTTGAGTAGCCGGGTAAGCCTGGATGGTCAGGCAACACTGGAGCTGCGCTACCTCTAAGACGTGTGCCCACCTGCTACAGGTTCCTGTCTCGTGAACGTTCCCTTTAACAGTATTGGATTTCATTACCTGTCAGAGAGGCGTGATTGGGGCAGGACTACAAAACCTGCAACAGACAGTCTTATGAGCGGTAAATTGTATGAAAAAAATAGTTGCAGTGATGACGGGCATATTTCTGGTTGTCGCAGGTTTTAATGCCCTGGCTATTGATGTGCGTGTAAAGGGCTTTATTGTGCCTGCAAGTTGCAGCTTCACATTGGTCAATGCGGTCATCGATTATGGCACCATTGACCCTCAACTATTAAGCGCTACAAACTACACCACGCTGGAAGCGAAAAGTACGCCTTATAACATTAAGTGCTCTTCTGGAACCCAGTTGGCTGTGACCGCTGTAGATAATCGCGCCGCCAGTAAAATTCCGGACATGATGAGAGGTCAGTTCGATCATCCGGTTACTGATCGCTTCAATTTCGGGCTTGGGTTGACCGCGGCGAATCAAAAGATTGGTGGTTACATAATGCAATTGCTTAATTCCACCGCTGACGGAAGGCCTGTTTTGCCTCTTTATGGGGACGGTCAAGGACGCTGGGTGGGGGGTGAGGGTGCGCTGGGGCAGGGGGGACATTTAACCAGCTGGTATTCAGGAACAATGGCGCCTGTGCGGCTTACTGTTATTTCTGGATATCTACAGTTTCAAGCCGTCATCAATAAAACCTCCGAATTGAATTTTAAGGATGTGGCCAGGTTGGACGGTCTCGCGACTTTGGAGTTGCGCTATCTCTAAGGGGTAGTGGGTGTGGTCAGGGCAAATCAGTGCTCTTGCGTGGCGTGCTGGAAGTTGCACCAATCGTTTTGATGCTCGTTAAATGAAGGGAAGAACAAATGATAATAGTGTCAAAGGCAAAGGCTCTCCTTTCGTTGTTTGTATGCTTCAACTTTCTTTTATGCAGCGTGGCGGTGGGCGATGGCATGCAACCTGAAACCACTGTCGTCGTTTTGAATGAGGCCGATGGGGAGGCCAGCATCAATGTGACAAATACGGATGCCCGACCCGCGTTGCTGCATTCGACCATCGAGGATATTCCAGAAGATCTTGAGCCCCTGGTGGTGTTGACCCCGCCGGTTGCACGGGTCGATGGTGGTGAGCGGCAAATGGTGAGGTTCCTGATAACCGCCAAGGAACCGCTCAAGACCCAGCGGTTGAAGCGCGTTTCCTTCGAAGGCATTCCCCAGGCTCAACCCGGTTCGGGTGCAACCATCGGTATCAGTCTTCGACAGAATCTGCCGCTGATCCTGCATCCGAAGGGACTGCCGCGGCACGAGGCACCCTGGGAGTTGCTGGCATGGCAACTCCGGAACAAAACCTTGAGTGTGCGTAACGACAGCCCCTATGTGGTTCGTTTGGCGGCTGAAGTACGGCTCAATCCGCAGAAAATCAGCACCAGCCTTCCCCGTACCTACATCCTGCCGGGCGAAGTATTGAGCGTGGAGTTGAAGACAGCGGCACCAGGGGCGACCTCCGTCACCCTCGAACCTGCCACCGTGTATGGTTTTTCCGTCGATAGCTACGAAGCGTTGCTCGTAGCGAACGCACCTTAATCCGCCATGAGTGATATCAACGGAGTCACCGGCACGGTTCGTAGTCGTTCACGTGAAAAACAAACACCCCAGCCGCTGTTCAGCGTCAATGGCCTGAGCCTGTCGGTGTGTGTAGTGATGATGTCGGGTGTGGCGACGGGGTCTTATGCGGCACCGACATCGACCATCGCGGGTTTTGATCTGGCGACGTTGCAGGCGCGTGGCATCAGCCCTTCGATTGCCCAGTATTTCCGTAGCGCCCCGCGTTTTAGCGAGGGCCTGAGGGTTGTAGACCTGACGGTGAATGGTGAACGTATTGGCTTGACGGATGCACGCTTCGATAGCGAGGGCGAATTGTGTTTTACCCGTGCCTTGCTGGAGCGCGCAGGCCTGCGTGTGCCTTCCTCGGTGATTGACAAGGGGGCCGCCGCTGATCACGCCTGCCATGATTTTCGGGCCGAGTACCCCAAGACGGTCACGACCCTGCGTCCTGGAAGTGAAGAAGTGGCGTTAGTGGTGCCCACGGACGCGCTGCACGATGGTCAGCGAGGTTCCGGCAGCTACGCTCGGGGGGGCACCGCCGCACTGCTCAATTACGACATTCAGGCAGTCAATAGTCACTCGCGAGCAGACACCAACCGTTATATGTCTGCCTCCACCGAGGTGGGTTTCAACCTGGGCGACTGGATTGCCCGCAGTCGCCAGCTCTACATCGCCAACGACCGTAACACCACGTCCGAGCATCTGTACGCCTATGCACAGCGCGACTTTGCGCCGCTGGCTTCTACATTCCAAGTCGGACAGGTTTCTGGAACCAGTCCTGTGTTTGGTGGCGTGCAACTGATGGGGGCACAGCTGTTTCCTGACGGTATAGAAAACCGTGCGGCCAACGCAGGCGTCCTGGTGGAAGGGCAGGCTCTTAGCCAATCACGGGTCGAGGTGAGGCAGTCCGGTGCCCTGATCTACACAACAGTGGTGCCAGAGGGGCCTTTCGCCTTGAAGAACCTGCCCTTGCTCAATGGCACCAGCGATCTTAACGTCACCGTCATTGACACTCGCGGTGGCCAGCGCAGCTTTGTGGTACCCGCCGCCTCGTTTCGTGCGGCAGTGCCCGTCAAGTCGGGCTACGCCGCGTCGGTGGGCAAGATTCGCGATGTCGAGCGGCGAGGCGCCAGGGAGCCCTTGATGGCCATGGGGAGTGGCACTTGGGCGGTGGGCAGGAACAGCGCGCTCAGCGCAGGTGTGCAGGCCACTGAAGGCTATAACTCGTTGGGATGGGCGCTGGACAGTAATTTCTCCCAGCGCTTTTCCGTCGGGGTGCGTAATAACCTGTCTCGAGACCATTCGAAAAAAGTGCAGGGCGCCCGAAGCAGTATTTCCGTAGGCGCTGCATTGCCCTGGGATGTGCAGATGGCGTTGAGCGCCACGACCCAGACGCAGGGTTACCGGGACGTACTCGATGCCGTATCCCGTGAAGAGCATGAAGGCTCGCGCTTCAAGAACCAGTACACCGCGGGTTTCAGCTGGGCGGACCCGCTATTCGGTGGCTTCTCTATCGGCTATACGCGTGGATCGCATTTCAACAGCCGCACTTCCGAACACGTCTATGGCTCATGGAACAAGAACTTCTTGTACGCCAACGTGGGCGTGACGGTGGACTCGCAAGTAGGCCAATCCAGCCAGGCAAAGGACAAGGGCCGAAACGACGACGGCGTAGGTGTGCGCTTGCAGGTCAGCGTGCCCTTGGGTGGCGATCGTTCCCTGAGTACGTATGCCCGCCGCCAGGGCCTGCGATCCAGCATCGGTACCGCCTATGACGAACGCGTCGATGAAACGCTGAACTACCAGGTCCGCAGTGATCATGAGCTGGGTGAACCTGCTGGAAACACACTGGGCGCAACGCTCAATACGACATCCCGCTATGCCCAGGTGGGCCTGGGAATCAACCGCGATTCTTACAACACCAGCTACAGCGGACAGGTGCAAGGCGGTGTGGTTGCTCACTCGGAAGGCGTCACGCTATCGCCGTACCCTGTCGAGGACACGTTTGGCGTGGTCTCGGTCGGCGATATCCCTGGCGCACGGATTACCACGCCGCAAGGCCCCGTATGGACCGACCCATGGGGCAATGCGGTCATTGCCGCCTTGCCGGCCTATCAAACCAGCCAGTTGGAAGTCGAAGGCAAAAGCTTGCCGAAACAAGTGGATATCAAGAATGGCACCCGGACCCTGGAGGCAGGGCGAGGTTCGTTCAGTCAGGTCAACTTCGATGTGGTGAAGGTGCGACGAGTGCTGCTGCGTGCCACCGACTCGCGGGGTAACCCTTTGCCCCAGGGCGCTGCGGTCCTTGGAGCTGACAATACTTTCCTGACCACGGTAGTGGGTGACGGCATGATTTTCCTGAGTAATGCCGACGCGTTGAAAACCCTGAAAGTATCCTCGTCGAATGCGACTTCTTGCGTACTGAAACTCGACCTCGCGGAGCAAACGAATGATGGCCAATTTTATGAAGCCGCTTCGGCGACCTGCCGCTAGGGCTGGCGCCTTGAAGCGTGCTGGTGTGCTGCTGGCGGGGCTGGTGCTGGCGGGTGAGGCCAGTGCGGCTTGTCGTTTGTCCTTGAGCCAGCCGCTGGTTGACTATGGCCTGCTGCGAAGTGACGGGCAGTCGGCCAGCCAGGCCGTTTCCATGGGCAAGCGCACAGTGCGTTTGAATGTGGTGTGCCCTGGGGCAACCGTGATTGCGCTGCGTTTTGACGGTACGCCCGCCAACGCTGAGGGCTACAGGTTTGGTCGGCAAGACTATTTCAACTTGACCCTCCAGCATCCCCTGCTGGATGGGAAGCCAGTGGAGCTGGCGCAGTTGTACAACCACGCCGAGCGAGGCGGGGCCCTGCGCCCAGGGCAGGTGCTGGTTGTGTTGGCAGGTGGGTTGCCTGCCACCGGGCGTACCTTTTCAGCGCAGGTGCAGGTCGACACCTGGCTGTCGAGTGCGGCCATTGCCGTTCGCGATAAAACCACGCTGGAGGGCAATGGACGATTCGAGCTGGTGCCAGGAGGCTGACGGGTCAGGCGGAGGCCTCGGTAGTGCCGATGAAATTCGCGAGCTCGGCAGTCTGAGGGTTTGCAAACAGCACCTTGGGATCACCGACTTCATGCACCTTGCCCTGGTGCATGAACACCAGCTTATCCCCGACTTCCCGGGCAAAGCGCATTTCGTGGGTCACCATGATCAGGGTCATGCCGTCCTTGGCCAACTGGCGAACCACACTGAGGACTTCGTTGACCAGTTCCGGGTCCAGCGCCGAAGTGATTTCATCGCACAGCAGCACCTTGGGCGACATCGCCAGCGCACGAGCGATGGCAACGCGTTGCTGCTGGCCGCCTGAAAGGCGATCGGGAAAGGCGTCGAACTTCTCGCCCAGGCCAACGCGTTCCAGCATCTGTCGCGCCAATTGTGTCGCCTTGGCCTTGGGCACTTTTTGTACGACCTGTGGCGCAAGCATGACGTTTTCGCCCACCGTAAGGTGCGGGAACAGGTTGAACTGCTGGAACACCATGCCCACTTTCTGCCGAAGGCTGCGCAGGTCGGCACGGGCGGCGTCGAGGTATTCGCCGTCAACTTCAATCACGCCGTCGTTGATCGATTCCAGGCCATTGAGGGTTCGCAGTAAAGTGGATTTACCCGAGCCGCTGCGGCCGATGATCGCCACCACCTGGCCTTCTTCAACCGTCAGGTCGATGCCCTTGAGTACGTGGTGATCGCCGTAATACTTATGCAGGGCGGAAATTCTAAGCAGAGGCATGCAGTCTCCTTTCCAAGTAGCGCGCACTGAGGGACAAGGGGTAGCAGAGCAGGAAGTAACCGAGGGCCACCAGGCCGTAGACCATAAAGGGCTCGAAAGTGGCATTGGCGAGCATGCCGCCGGTCTTGGTCAATTCGGTGAAGCCGATGATCGAGGTCACTGCGGTGCCTTTGACCACCTGCACCGAGAAGCCCACGGTGGGCGCCACGGCAATTCGCAGGGCCTGGGGCAGGATCACGTAGCGCAGTTGCTCAAATGGGTTGAGGGCCAGGCTGGCCGAGGCTTCCCACTGCCCGTGGGCGATGGAGTCGACACAGCCACGCCAGATTTCGGCGAGGTAGGCGCTGGTGAACAGCGTCAAGGCAATCGCCGCGGCCAGCCAGGGCGAGATATCCACGCCAAGCAGGGCGATGCCGAAAAACACCAGGAACAGTTGCATCAACAGCGGCGTGCCCTGGAACAGTTCGATGTAGGTGCGCGCGACATTACGCGGGAAAGCCTTGCGGCTGATGCGCATCGTCATCACCAGCAAGCCGATCAGGCCACCGCCGACAAACGCCACCAACGACAACAACAATGTCCACTGCAGGCCGGTGGCCAGGTTGCGAACGATGTCCCAGAAGGAAAAATCACTCATCGACTGTTCCTCATCACGAAGCGGCGGCCAATCCAGTTGAGGAACTGGCGAATCATCAACGCCATGCACAGGTACACCAGGGTGGTCAGGGCATAGGTTTCAAATGCGCGGAAGTTACGCGACTGGATAAAGTTGGCGGCAAAGCTCAGTTCCTCGGTGGCGATCTGCGAACACACCGCCGAGCCGAGCATCACAATGATGATCTGGCTGCTCAAGGCCGGCCACACCTTGCCCAGCGCCGGTAGCAGCACCACATGGCGGAATGCTTCGAAGCGTGTCATCGCCAGCGCTGCGGCGGCCTCCAGTTGCCCGCGCGGGATGGCCTGGATACCGGCGCGGATGATTTCGGTGGAGTAGGCCCCCAGGTTGATCACCATCGCCAGCACGGCGGCTTGCCACTCGGTAATCTTCAGCCCCAGGGACGGCAGGCCGAAGAAGATAAAGAACAACTGCACCAGGAACGGCGTGTTGCGGATCAACTCGACATACACCCCAAAGAACCAGGCCAATGGCTGGATTTTCCACGCCCGCACCACGGCCCCCACGGTGCCCAGGGCGACCCCCAGGATCGCGCCGATAGCGGTCAGCTCAAGGGTGAACAGGGCACCGCGCAACAGCAGGTCGGTATTGGCCAGCACCGGCACAAAGTCGAATTGATAGGCCATCAATCAGCTCCGCTTCAGAGGTCAGCAGGCAGTGGTTCTTTGAGCCACTGCATCGCGTTCTTTTCCAGGCTGCCGTCCGCCTTGGCCGCGACCAGGATCTGGTTGACCTTCTCCAGCAACGCCGGCTCGTTCTTGTTCACGCCCACGTACACCGGCGAATCCTTGAGCTTCACTTTCAGCGCGGGCACGCGTTTCGGGTTGCGCTCGCTGATCGCTACCATCACCACGTTGCCGCTTGCGATCAGGTCGACTTGGCCGGCCAGGTAGGCGGCGATGGTCGAGTTGTTATCTTCGAAGCGCTTGATGGTTGCCTCTTTGGGGGCGACGGCGGTCAGCTCGATGTCTTCGATGGCGCCACGAGTCACGCTGATGGTCTTGCCCTTGAGGTCGTCAGTGCTGGCGATGGGGGCGTCAGGCGGGCCGAACACCGCCAGGTAGAAGGGGGCGTAGGCCTTGGAGAAGTCGATGACCTTTTCACGCTCGGGGTTCTTGCCCAGGCTGGAGATCACCAGGTCGACCTTGCCGGTGGTGAGGAACGGAATGCGGTTGGTGCTGTTGACCGGCGTCAGTTCCAGCTTGACCTTGAGTTGGTCGGCCAGCAGCTTGGCGGTGTCGATATCCAGGCCGCGTGGTTTCATGTCGGGGCCGACCGAACCGAATGGCGGGAAGTCCTGGGGCACGGCGACCTTGAGGGTGCCACGGGCGACGATGTCGTCCAGACCGTTGGCCTGGGCGGGTGCCTGGCTCAGCATCAGGCTGGCAAACAGGGCAGTGAGCAGGGCGCTGTAGCGCTTGGTCATGGCAACTCTCCGAGAAGGGCGAAGGGAATTTCTGGATTTGCCCAGTGCACAGCCCATGCCATGACCGTCGCAATGGCCTGCAACGCTCGGATTTGCTGAGTTTAAGTGGTCTTACTGGTCTGAACAGTTGTCAGGCATTTCGCACCCTTTTCGGGCGTCGACAAAACCTGGCGAGCCCCTTTGGGGCGTAGCTTGCCGCCGGCTGCGAATAGCTTTACAACTAGCTGCTCAGCTGTCTGGAACCTTGAGTTTTTTATGAATTCCATCGCCCAAGCCGTACCGGAAGCGGCCCTGCAGGCCATCCGTAAACTGATCAAGGAGCAGGGCTTCGGGCCGGGTGATGCATTGCCATCCCAGCGCGACTTGGCAGTGCAGTTGGGCGTGAGCCGGGCGTCTTTGCGCGAGGCATTGTCGTCCCTCAGTGCTTTGGGCGTAGTCAGTGTGCAGCCAGGCAAGGGCGTGTTTGTGCAGGAGGTACAAGAGTCGCCGGGATTTGCCTGGCCCTTCGCGGCCCAGGCCACGCCGCTGGATATCTTCCAGTTGCGCTACGCGCTGGAGGGGTTTGCGGCGGGTTTGGCGGCAGTGACATTGACCCTCGATGAGCTGGATAGCCTTGAAGATAATGTCGAGGCCATGCGCAAAGTGCTCAAGGCCGGTGACTTCGAAGCTGCCGCCCGACTGGACTTCGAATTTCACCAGCGCATCCTCCTGGCCAGCGGCAATCAGGCGATGGTGAGCATACTCAGCGCCAGCGCCGAGGTGTTTCTGGAGAGCCAGAAACTACCGTTCATCCGGCCGGAGCGGGCCATGGAAACCTGGCAGGAGCACCGTCGAATCCTGCGTGCCCTGGCACGTCGCGCCAGTGCAGCGGCACAAAAAACCATGCAGGAACACGTGCGCAACGCGGCATTGCGTACTGGCATTGCCTTTGTGACTCCCGTAACGCCCTGAGTTGGGCCCATACCCAAACTCATGCACCACCATAGCAAGACTCAATCAGAGACGGCTTCCTGAACGGGGGAAGGGCAGCTATGATGGGCAACGTTTTTTTTGCTTACAATCCGGAGACATCCATGAGCAGCGATCTTATCAAGCACGTCACCGACGCGACCTTTGAGGCCGAAGTACTCAAGGCTGCTGGCCCGGTGCTGGTTGACTACTGGGCTGAATGGTGCGGCCCTTGCAAAATGATCGCTCCAGTCCTGGACGACATTGCGACCACCTACGAAGGCAAGCTGACCATTGCCAAGCTGAACATCGACGACAACCAGGAAACCCCGGCCAAGCACGGCGTGCGTGGTATCCCGACCCTGATGCTGTTCAAGGACGGCAACATCGAAGCGACCAAAGTAGGCGCGCTGTCGAAGTCCCAGTTGCAAGCTTTCCTCGACGCGCACATCTAAGCGTCAGCAAAAAGCCCCGCAAATCGCGGGGCTTTTTCGTGAAACAGGGCTAGACGCTCCGAAACTCAGGTGGTACATTCGGCCCCGCACTGGTTTCTCCACTGCCCCCTGCAAGCCGTCGCCGACGCATTCCTTTCGATTAGTACGCGATCCTGTCGCCTTCTCTGCGGCGCGGCCTCATTAAGCCAAAAGCTTAATTTCCCCCCCTCCATAAATGATTACGTCATTCCTATATGAATCTGACTGAACTCAAGCAAAAGCCGATTACCGAACTGCTCGAATTGGCCGAACAGATGGGCATAGAAAATATGGCCCGTTCGCGCAAGCAGGACGTGATTTTCTCCCTGCTGAAAAAGCACGCGAAAAGCGGCGAGGAAATCTCCGGTGATGGCGTGCTGGAGATTCTCCAGGACGGCTTCGGCTTCCTCCGCTCTGCAGACGCCTCCTATCTCGCCGGCCCAGACGATATCTATGTCTCGCCGAGCCAGATCCGTCGCTTCAACTTGCGCACCGGTGACACCATCGTTGGCAAGATCCGCCCTCCGAAGGAAGGCGAGCGTTATTTCGCCCTGCTCAAGGTCGACACGATCAACTTCGATCGTCCCGAGAACGCGAAAAACAAGATTCTCTTCGAGAACCTGACCCCGCTGTTCCCGACCGTGCGCATGAAGATGGAAGCCGGCAACGGTTCCACCGAAGACCTGACCGGTCGAGTCATCGACCTGTGCGCTCCCATCGGCAAGGGCCAGCGTGGCCTGATCGTCGCACCGCCGAAAGCCGGTAAGACCATCATGCTGCAGAACATTGCAGCGAACATCGCACGTAACAACCCTGAAGTTCACCTGATCGTATTGCTGATCGATGAGCGTCCGGAAGAAGTTACCGAAATGCAGCGCACCGTGCGCGGCGAAGTGGTTGCCTCGACGTTCGATGAGCCGCCAACCCGCCACGTGCAGGTTGCCGAAATGGTGATCGAGAAGGCCAAGCGCCTGGTCGAACACAAGAAGGACGTGGTGATCCTGCTCGACTCCATCACCCGTCTGGCTCGCGCCTACAACACCGTGATCCCGAGCTCCGGCAAGGTATTGACCGGTGGTGTCGATGCCCACGCCCTGGAGAAACCGAAGCGTTTCTTCGGCGCCGCGCGGAACATCGAAGAAGGCGGCTCGCTGACCATTATCGCCACCGCGCTGGTTGAAACCGGCTCTAAGATGGATGAAGTGATCTACGAAGAGTTCAAGGGTACCGGCAACATGGAATTGCCCCTGGACCGTCGCATCGCGGAAAAACGCGTGTTCCCGGCGATCAACATCAACCGCTCCGGCACCCGCCGCGAAGAGTTGCTGACCGCCGACGACGAACTGCAGCGCATGTGGATCCTGCGCAAGCTGCTGCACCCAATGGACGAAGTTGCGGCCATTGAGTTCTTGATCGACAAGCTGAAAACCACCAAGACCAATGACGAGTTCTTCCTGTCGATGAAACGTAAGTAATACGACGTTTCAGGTCCGTAAGAATGGCGCCCTCCGGGGCGCCATTTTTTTTGTGTCGAAAAAGGGAGGTTTGAGCGCGTCAAGTGTCAGTTAAGAAACAAAAAAGGTGAGCGAGGCTACGCTCATCCCCATTCGTATCTGGCTGACTCTAGATTTATGACCTCTCTTGCTTACCGAAGAGACATTGATGGCCTACGTGCTGTCGCTGTCCTTGCAGTCGTACTGTTCCACTTTGGCGTTCCAGGCGTTACTGGCGGCTTTGTGGGGGTAGACGTTTTTTTTGTGATTTCCGGCTTTTTGATTACTTCGATCATCTGGCGCGAACGCCAGGCCGGGCGTTTCAGTTTCGTCGACTTCTGGGCTCGCCGCGCCCGGCGTATCCTGCCGGCGTTGTTTGTGATGATGGCCGCGACACTGGCAGTGGGTTGGTTCCTGTTGGCACCCAAGGACTACGAAGAGCTGGGACGGTCGGCGCACTACCAGGTGATATTCACCTCCAACCTGCTATTTTCACGCCAGCACGGTTATTTCGACGCCTCCTCTGACATCAAGCCATTGCTGCACACTTGGTCGCTGGCGGTGGAGGAGCAGTTCTACATCCTCTTCCCGTTGTTGCTGACCCTGCTTTCCAGCCGCTTGAAACACTGGCGCCTGGCCTTGTTCGTGGTGTTGCTGGTGTCGTTTGGCCTGAGCGTCTGGGCCGTCGACCATCAACCGCAAAAAGCCTTCTTCCTGCTACACCTCAGGGCCTGGGAACTGCTGGCGGGTGCGATGCTGGCGGTGATGCCCAAGCGTGACTGGCGCGCTTCACCGGCACTCGCCCAGGGGGTCAGTCTGGTGTCCATGGCGTTGATCCTGATTGCCATATTCGCTTTCGATGCGTCCACGCCATTCCCCGGTGCCGCCGCTTTGCTGCCGGTGCTGGGTGTGGTTGGTTTGATCTGGGCCAATGGGCAGCGGCAAACCTGGGTCGGGCGGTTGCTCAGTTCGCGGTTGATGGTGGGCCTGGGGCTGATTTCTTATTCCTGGTACCTGTGGCATTGGCCGGTGTTCGTGTACGCCAACTATGCCGCGGTTGATGGCTTGGGCGCGCTTGATCTGACCGGGTTGTTATTGCTGAGCCTGGTGCTGGGTTATGTGTCCTGGCGCTTCGTGGAGGCGCCGTTTCGGGAAAAGCGCTTGCTGGCTGGGCGCAAGGCGATCCTGGCCGCTGCCGGGGCTGGCATCCTGTGCCTGGGCTTGACGGGCCTTGCGGTGCGCGAAGCCGATGGCGTGCCTTCACGCTTGTCCGAACAGGCGTTGCGGTATGCCCAGGCTAAGAAATGGAGCCCGGAACTCATGGCCTGCCTGGCGGACAAGGACACGCCCGATGAGCGACTGTTCTGCCACTTTGGCCCCAAAAGTCTGTCGGTGTCCGCGCTGGTGTGGGGCGATAGCCATGCCACCGCGTTGATTCCGGCGCTTGAGGATGGGGCCAAGCGCCACGACATCAGCCTGGTACAGGCCAGCTTCGCCGGTTGCGTGCCCTTGGACGGTCTGGAGAATATTTCTCGGTGTGCGCATTTCAATCGCCGCGTCGAGAAGGCCTTGGCCGATCAGTCGTTCAGTGATGTGGTACTGGCGGCGCGCTGGAGCCTGTACCTCTATGGGCAAATGTCGGGCGACAAGGAGCACGCGCTCAAGGACCCGAGCACCGGTGAGTACGTGCGCGCCGTGGCCGAACAACGCTTCGCCGAGGGCCTGCGCGAGCGCATCAAGGGGTTGCGCGCCGCCGGGCATCGCGTGTGGTTGGTCAAGGAAGTCCCGCTGCAGCAAATCATCGTGCCTTACCGCCTCAGTCGCCTGGCCATGATGCACCGCCCGGTGGAGGGAGAAGGGCTTGCGGTGGAGGAGCATGAGCGGCGCCAGGCTTTTATCACCCAGCTATTCGACGAGTTGGCGGCTGCCGACAGTGGCGTGGCGGTACTGGACCCGGCGCCCCTGCTGTGTGGCGTCGACGGTCTATGTCGGGTCGAACTCAATGGTCGCGCGCTGTACACCGATGATAATCACCTCTCCGAGGTCGGTGCGCGGCACATCGAAGCCTTTCTGGAGCCACTGTTCAGTTCGCTGCAATCACGGGGGCTGACGGCCAATTAAGCTGCCAGCCGCGGTCAGAGCAGGTAGGATGTACGCCTATTTTACGGGTGGCATGGTTAATGAAATTCAAGGATCTTCGGGATTTCGTGCAGCAACTTGAGCAGCGCGGAGAGTTGAAACGTATCCAGGTACCGGTTTCCCCGGTGCTGGAAATGACTGAGATTTGCGACCGTACCCTGCGTAACAAGGGCCCGGCGCTGCTGTTCGAGAACCCGACCGGCTTTGATATCCCGGTGCTCGGCAACCTGTTCGGCACCCCCGACCGCGTGGCCTTTGGCATGGGCGCCGAATCGGTCAGCGAATTGCGCGAGATCGGCAAGCTGCTGGCATTCCTCAAGGAGCCCGAGCCTCCCAAGGGCTTGAAGGATGCCTGGTCGAAGCTGCCGATTTTCCGCAAGATCATTGCCATGGCGCCCAAGGTGGTCAAGGACGCGGTGTGCCAGGAAGTGGTCATCGAGGGTGATGACGTCGACCTGGGCATGTTGCCGGTGCAGACCTGCTGGCCCGGCGACGTCGGCCCGCTGATCACCTGGGGCCTGACCGTCACCAAGGGCCCGAACAAGGATCGCCAGAACCTCGGCATCTACCGTCAGCAAGTGATCGGCCGCAACAAAGTGATCATGCGTTGGCTGAGCCACCGCGGCGGTGCCCTCGATTTCCGTGAGTGGTGTGAAAAGCACCCGGGCAAGCCGTTCCCGGTTTCCGTGGCGCTGGGTGCCGACCCGGCGACCATCCTCGGCGCCGTGACGCCGGTACCGGACAGCCTGTCCGAATACGCATTCGCCGGCCTGCTGCGCGGCAACCGCACTGAGCTGGTGAAGTGCCGTGGCAACGACCTGCAAGTACCGGCCACCGCCGAAATCATCCTCGAAGGCGTGATTCACCCCGGTGAAATGGCCGATGAGGGCCCTTACGGTGACCACACCGGTTACTACAACGAAGTCGACAGCTTCCCAGTGTTTACCGTTGAACGCATTACCCATCGAATCAAGCCGATCTACCACAGCACCTACACTGGCCGACCACCGGATGAGCCGGCGATCCTCGGCGTGGCGCTCAACGAAGTGTTCGTGCCGATCCTGCAAAAGCAATTCCCGGAGATCACCGACTTCTACCTGCCGCCGGAAGGCTGTTCGTACCGCATGGCCATTGTCACCATGAAGAAGTCGTACCCAGGCCATGCCAAGCGGGTCATGCTGGGTGTGTGGTCGTTTTTGCGACAGTTCATGTACACCAAGTTCGTTATTGTCACCGACGACGACATCAACGCCCGTGACTGGAACGACGTGATCTGGGCCATCACCACGCGCATGGACCCCAAGCGCGATACGGTGATGATCGACAATACGCCGATCGACTACCTCGACTTCGCCTCGCCGGTGTCGGGGCTGGGGTCGAAGATGGGCCTGGATGCCACCCATAAGTGGCCGGGTGAAACCACCCGCGAGTGGGGGCGGGTGATCGTCAAGGATGAAGCCGTGACGGCGCGTGTCGATGCGATCTGGAAAGAATTGGGAATAGATTGATGCGTGTAACCCTGCAACCTTCCGGTGCGGTACTGGAGTTGGTCCCTGGCGAGCGAATTCTCGAAGGCGCCCGCCGCCTGGGCTACGAGTGCCCGCAAGCCTGTCGCAACGGCGTGTGCCACGTGTGTGCGGCGCTCCTGGTGGAAGGCCGCGTGCAGCAGGCCGGCGAGGTGCGCGACCATGGTGAGTTCTATACCTGCATCGCCGAGCCACTGGAAGATTGTGTGGTGTTGTGGGATGGCGTGCTGGCACCGGGTGAGTTACCGCTGCGCAAGTTGGCGTGCCAGTTGAGCGAGTGCGTGGAGGTCGGTGGCGATGTGTGGCGCGTGCGCCTGCGCGCCCCGGCCGGCAAGGCAGTGCGTTACCACGCTGGGCAATACCTGATGATCGAGCGGGAGAACGGCGAGAAGTCGGCGTTTTCCCTGGCCTCCGCGCCCCATGCCGGGCGCGACCTGGAATTGCACGTGCTGGCCCGTGAGGACAGCGCGCGCAACCTGCTGGAGCAGTTGCAGCGCAACCGGATGGCTCGCATTGAGCTGCCGTTTGGCGACACCCACCTGGCTGAGCTGCCAGACGGGCCGCTGGTATTGATCGCCGCCGGCACCGGCATGGCGCAGATGCACAGCCTGATTGAGCATTGCCGCGCCTCGGGCTTCAAGCACCCGGTGCACCTGTATTGGGGCGTGCGTCGTCCAGAAGACTTCTACGAGATCGAGCATTGGGATCAATGGGCTCAACTGCCCAACCTGTTCCTGCACAAAGTCGTCAGCGACCTGTGTGGCTGGCAGGGTCGCTGCGGGCTGTTGCATGAGGCTGTGTGCGAGGACATTGCCGACCTGAAGGCGGTGCATGTCTACGCCAGCGGTTCGCCGGCGATGATCTACGGGACCTTGGACGCACTGGTGGAGGCCGGCATGGATGCGCACCAGATGCGCGCCGACGTATTCGCCTACGCCCCGCGGCCCTGACGCGATCAAACGGTGGGAGGGGCGGTGCGACGATTCGCCTTGCTCCCATAGCGGTGTATCAGTCCAAATGAGCTGGCTGGCACTTCCCTATCGGGAGCAAGCCACCCGCCACAATGGTTTGTGCCGGCTCAGAATCGTACTCCGGTCGTCACCATCGCCGCATTGAACCCCAGCAATACCAGTTCCGCCGCCACCGGCCCGTAATGGGCGCCCACGGACGGAATGATCACCGGCGCCACGCCAAAACGGTTCAACGGGATCTTGTCGCGATATTCGCCGCGATAACCCTGGATCGCCCCGCCTGTCAGTTTCACATACACCGGATAGTCAGCCATGTCATAGCGCTTGCCCGCGTAGACGTAGTACGAGCGCTGGCTGAACGAGTTGCGAAACGTCGCGCCGCCATATACCAGGCCTGACGGCTCATTGCGTTCCAGCCCGATCAAGTCTTGCTGGTTATTGTGGTCCGGGTCCGGCGCGAAATGGCGGGTGTAGACACTGGTCTGCGCATACCAGAAGCCATCGTCGTCATTGGCGGGCGGCGCTTCGGCAGCGAGGGCCGAGGCGGCCTGGGCCAGGAACAGCAGGCCGGGCAGTCGATATTTTTTCATGGAGGCGACCTCGATAGTCGGTGTGAGAGGCGGCTAAGTGGGTCGTGATGTGCACGCTATTTTGACGGCTTGACGTGCGCCCAGGCTGAACCGGGGCTGAAAGTAGCGGGATTGCTGCCCTGAATCCTGACGAAAGGGCGGAGGGGCTTATACTTTTGCTTATTCTTTTAAGGTATTTAATTTATTTGATAGATATCTTTAAGCTATATATAAACGGACTACCGAACGACAGACACTAACCAATCACTGACCGCCACCGCCCGCCAGCCGGATCGATCGTACGCACTCAGCGCAATGAAGTTCTGAGTGTTGATTCCAAGGGGAGCGGTATGGGGAGCTACAAGAAACACGCGCTGTACTCAGCGATTTTGTCGGCCAATTTGCTGACCGCTGTGGGATTCAATCCAGTCCAGGCGGCTGAAACGCCTGCCGCCGATGTACCCAAACTCGACACGGTGATCGTCACCGGTACCCGTGCCCAGGAGCGCACGGCCAGCGCTTCACTGTCGCCTATCGATGTGATTTCCGGCGAGACCCTACGCAGTACCGGCTCCGATGAGCTGGGGGCGGTGCTGGCGCGCCTGATTCCGTCGATCAACTTCCCTCGCCCAAGCCTGGTGGACGGTGCCGAGCTGGTACGACCTGCACAGTTGCGCGGCCTGTCGCCGGACCAGGTGCTGGTGCTGGTCAACGGCAAGCGCCGCCACACCAGTGCGTTCGTCAACCTGGGCGGTGCGGTAGGGCGTGGTTCGGCCCCGGCGGATTTGAATGCGATCCCGCTGTCGGCGGTGGATCATATCGAAGTGCTGCGTGACGGCGCTTCCGCGCGCTACGGCTCCGATGCCATCGCGGGTGTGATCAACGTGATCCTCAAGCACGCTGACCATGGCGGCTCGATCTCCACCAAGTTTGGCGAATACAAGAAGGGCGATGGCATCCAGCGCAATATCAGCGGCAACACTGGCCTGGCTTTGGGTGACAACGGCTTTATCAACCTCTCGGCCGAAGGTGCCGACAACGACTACACCAACCGCGCCGGGAATGATTTCCGGCCGGGCAGCGTGGGTTCCACCACCTACGGCCAGCGCGTGTTCCGACAAGGCGAGCCGGCGACCAATGAAGGCAAATTGCAGTTCAACTCCGAATATTCCTTCAACGATGCGGCCGAGTTCTACTCTTTCGGCGGTTACAGCAAGCGACGCGGCGAGACGGCAGCGTTCTACCGGGCGAGCAATGCGTCCAACAACATCCCGGCGCTCAACCCCAACGGCTACCTGCCGCTGATCAAAGGCGACCTGGAGGACACCTCACTGGTGGTGGGCCTGCGCGGTTTGCTGGCCTACGACTGGCATTACGACTTCTCGGCCAATTACGGCAAGAACCAGTACGCGCTGAGCACCGAAACCATCAACACCTCCCTGGGCCTGGCCACGCCGCGCAAGTTCGATAACGGCACGTTGAGCAACGACCAGAAGCAAATCAGCCTGGACCTGTCTCGCGAGTTCGACGTGGGTTGGCTGCCTTACCCGGTGTCCGTGGCGTTTGGTGGTGAATACTTGCACCAGGGGTATGAAATCGAGGCGGGAGAGCCCGCCTCTTATTACCAGACCGGCAGCTCGGGGTTAGGTGGCTTTCGTGATGCTGATGCGGGCACCAGCACACGGCATAACTGGGCACAGTACCTGGACCTGGAAACCAACTTCACCGAAAAACTCAGTGCCTCGGCTGCCGTGCGCCATGAGGACTACAGCGACTTTGGCTCCAATGTCAGCGGCTCGCTGTCAGCGCGTTACGACTTCACCCCGCAAGTCGCGGTGCGCGGCAGTATTTCCAATGGTTTCCGCGCACCGTCCCTGGCCCAGCAGAACTTTGCCTACACCTCCTCGCAGTTGATCGGCAGTACGATCCAGGAAGCCGGCACCTTCCCGGCCAACAGCCAGGTGGCCCGTCTGCTCGGTGCCGAAGACCTCAAGGCCGAGAAATCGCGCAACTACAGCCTCGGCCTGGTACTGGAACCGGCCGATGACTTGACCGTGACGCTGGACGTGTACCGCATCGATATCCGTGACCGCATCAGCCTTTCGTCCAACCTGAACCTCAACCCGGCGGCGATTGCTTACCTGCAGGCCAATGGCGTGGGCAATATCAACTACACCAGTGCGCGGTACTTCACCAATGCCACCGACACCAGCACCGATGGCGTCGACCTGGTGGCCAACTATCGCTATCAACTCGATAACGGCATCCGCTGGAACAGCACCGTGGGCTACAACTACAACCACACCAAGGTCACCGACGTGAAAGCCAACCCGGCCGTCCTCGATAGCCTGGGGGTGAACCTGCTGCGGGTGGACCGTCGCGAGCGCATCGGTTTGCTCGGCGACACCACGCCCCAGCACAAACTGAGCCTGGGTAACGACTTCACCTTCGGCCGGTGGGCGTTGCACAGCAACCTGGTGCGCTATGGTGAATTCACCAGTTACCAGGCCGACAAGGTCAACGACCAGACCTTCAAGGCGGCCTGGGTGCTCGACCTGTCGGTGGACTACAAGCTGAAGAACTGGACCTTCACCCTGGGCGGCGACAACGTTACGGATAAATACCCGGAGAAGGTCAACGCCTTCGCCAGCAGTGGTGGCAATTTGGCCTATAGCACTTTTTCGCCATACGGTTACAGCGGCGCGTTCTATTACGGTAAAGTTGCTTACAACTGGTAACAGCTTTTCGCAGCAACACAGGAGACCTAAGCGATCCGCCATGACCGTTATTGAAACCGATCTTTTGCAATTGGCTTACCCTCCGCGGCTCGATCTGGGGCCGCAACTCACTCACGAACAGTTGATGAGCTCAATGCAGGCCACCATGGCCAGGCATAAGGGTGGGCCGGTCTGGTTATTCGCTTATGGTTCGCTGATCTGGCGCCCTGAGTGCTCCTCGACCGAGCGCGTGCGGGCACGGGTCCACGGTTATCACCGGGGCCTGTACCTGTGGTCCCACGAGCATCGGGGTACACCGGAACTACCAGGGTTGGTGTTCGGGCTGGATCGGGGCGGTTCGTGCAGCGGGTTTGCCTATCGCCTGCCGGAAGATCAGCTGGAGGCCTCGCTTTATGCCCTGTGGCAGCGCGAGATGCCATACCCCTCCTACCGGCCGCACTGGCTCAGTTGCCGTCTGGAAGATGGCAGCCAGGTACAGGCGTTAGGGTTTGTCTTGGAGCGGCATTTACCCAGCTACGCCGGCAACTTGCCCGATATCGTACTCAATCACGTATTGCAAAGCGCTTGCGGGCGTTACGGCACTACGCGCGATTATGTCGAGCAGACCGTCAACGCCCTGCGTAGCCACGCCATGCCAGACAAGAATCTGGAGGCGCGGCTCAAGCGTTGTGCCAAGGATTGCTCAGGTGATTAACGCGCCGAGCTGACGCTGTTGGTGTGCCACAAGGTTGGGATCAGGAAGGCGATGGCCAGCAGGCACGCGCCGATCAACAGCACAAAGCCACCGTCCCAGCCGAAATGGTCCACCGTGTAACCCATGGCCGCGCTCGCCGCCACCGAACCGCCCAGGTAACCGAACAGGCCGGTGAAGCCCGCTGCCGTACCGGCGGCTTTCTTCGGCGCCAGTTCCAGCGCCTGCAGGCCGATCAGCATCACCGGGCCGTAGATCAGGAAGCCGATGGAGAACAGCGCGATCATATCGACCATCGGGTTGCCCGGCGGGTTGAGCCAGTAGACCAGGGTGGCCAAGGTTACCAACGTCATGAACACGATGCCGGTCAGGCCTCGGTTACCGCGGAAAATCTTGTCCGACATCCAGCCGCACAACAGCGTGCCTGGAATACCGGCCCATTCGTAGAAGAAGTACGCCCAGGACGACTTGTCGACCGTGAAGTGCTTGGCTTCTTTCAAGTAGGTTGGCGCCCAGTCCAGTACGCCATAGCGCAGCAGGTAGACGAACACGTTGGCGAAGGCGATGTACCACAGCATTTTGTTGCGCAGCACGTACTTGACGAAGATTTCCTTGGCGCTGAATTCGTCTTCGTGGCTGGCGTCGTAGCCTTCCGGGTAGTCGTTCTTGTACTGCTCGATCGGCGGCAGGCCAACCGATTGCGGGGTGTCGCGCATGGTGATGAAGGCAAACGCCGCCACCAGCAACGCTACGGTTGCCGGCACATAGAACGCCGCATGCCAGTCGTTGAACCAGGCCATGCCCAACAGGAACAGCGGGCCGATCAGGCCTCCGCCGACGTTATGCGCGACGTTCCAGACCGAGACTACGCGGCCGCGTTCTTTTTGCGACCACCAGTGCACCATGGTGCGTCCGCTTGGCGGCCAGCCCATGCCCTGGGCCCAGCCATTGATGAACAGCAGAATGAACATCATGGTCACGCTGGACGTTGCCCAAGGTGCGAAACCGAAAATGAACATCACCCCCGCCGATACCAGCAGGCCGAAGGGCAGGAAGTAGCGCGGGTTGGAGCGGTCGGACACCAGGCCCATCAGGAACTTGGACAAGCCGTAGGCAATCGCGATGGCCGACATTGCCAGGCCCAGTTCGCCACGGGTGTAACCCTCGTCGATCAGGTAAGGCATGGCCAGGGAGAAGTTCTTGCGCAGCAGGTAGTACCCGGCGTATCCGAAGAAAATACCGGCGAAGATCTGCCAGCGCAGTCGTCGGTAGGTACTGTCTATTTTTTCTTCAGGCAGGGGTGCCTGGTGCGCGGCAGGACGAAAAAAAGCAAACATTCAAGAGCTCCAGATTTCTTGTTTTGACTGCGGATGCGAATGTTACAGTTTCGTTACCGAAAATAGCATCGCGTCTTATGTGCAAACACAAGAAAACAGAGCAAGCGCGTGTTCTCTTACGAACATGTCGATAATCGATACGTGGTGGTCGTTTAGCGCTTCTCAGACCAATGCAGAGCAAATGTGGGAGGGGGCTTGCCCCCGATGGCGGTGACTCAGTCAACAGTTGCATCAACTGACCCACAGCAATCGGGGGCAAGCCCCCTCCCACACTGATCGCATTTCAAGTGGCTATCAGCGGGTCTGGACGACGACCTTGCCGACCGCCTTGCGCTGGCCGAGATCATTGATCGCCTGTGCGGCTTGTTCCAGCGGATACACCTGCGACACCAGCGGCTTGAGCTTGCCCTCGGCGTACCAGGCAAACAACTGGTGGAAGTTCGCCGCATTATCCTGCGGCTGGCGCTGGGCGAACGAGCCCCAGAACACCCCAACCACCGCCGCACCTTTGAGCAGCGCCAGGTTCACCGGTAGCTCCGGAATGCGCCCACTGGCAAACCCCACGACCAGCAGGCGGCCGTTCCAGGCGATTGCGCGGATGGCCTGGTCAAACAGGTCGCCACCCACCGGGTCGTAGATCACATCGGCGCCGTTGCCATCGGTCAGGCGCTTGATCTCGTCTTTCAGGCTGGCTTCGCTGTAATTGATCAGTTCATCGGCGCCGGCCGCCTTGGCCACCGCGAGCTTGTCGGCGCTGCTGGCGGCGGCGATCACGCGCGCGCCCATGGCCTTGCCAATTTCCACGGCGGCCAGGCCCACGCCGCCGGAGGCGCCGAGCACCAGCAGGGTTTCGCCAGGTTGCAGGTTGGCCCGTTGTTTCAGGGCGTGCATCGACGTGCCGTAGGTCATGCTGAACGCGGCTGCGGTGTTGAAGTCCATGCTCGGCGGGATCGGCAGCACGTTATAGCCGGGTACGGCGACCTGTTCGGCAAAGCTGCCCCAGCCTGTCAGCGCCATGACCCGGTCGCCGACCTTCAGGTGGCTGACCTTTTCGCCCACTTCACTGACCACCCCCGCCGCTTCGCCGCCCGGCGAGAACGGGAAAGGCGGCTTGAACTGGTATTTGCCCTCAATGATCAAGGTATCCGGGAAGTTGACCCCGGCCGCGTGCACGTCCAGCAGGATTTCGTTCTTCTTGATCGCCGGGCTGGGGATCTCTTCCAGCACCAGGGTTTCGGCAGGGCCGAAGGCTTTGCACAGCACAGCTTTCATCGGACTATTCCTTTTGGCGTCGTGGCCGATAAGTGTAGGAGGGTACGCCCGGGGGTCAACGAGCATGCCCTGGCCTGATAAGTCGCCATAAGCTTGTGCTCAGCCTTGCTAGCGTTATGCTACCTGGCAATCGAATGTGAGGAATGAACTGTGAAAGCGTGGATCCCGTTGATGCTGGCCCTGACCTTGCCGATGGCAGCCCAGGCCGAAGAAGCCAAAGAAGGTGAGGCACCGAAGGTCAGCTATATCAGCCTGACTCCGCCGTTCGTGGGCAACTATGGCCTGGATGGCACGGCAAAGCTCAAGGTGTACAAGGCCGACATCGCCCTGCGCGTCACCGGCCCCGAAGCGGCGGCGCTGGTCAAATCCAACGATGCATTGATTCGCAACCAGTTGGTGGCACTGTTCACCCAGCAGACCAACGAGACCATGAGCAGTGTCGAAGGCAAGGAAAAGCTGCGCCAGGAAGCACTCAAGCAAACCCAGCAAGTGATGAGCGACGAAACCGGCAAACCGGTGGTGGAAGACCTGCTGTTCAATAACCTCATCATCCAGTAACTGTGGCGATCGCGCTTACTGTGGCGAGCCGGCTGACCACAACAAGAAGCCCGCTCGCCACGCTCAGGAGGCCAGGCTTTTCCTGAACCGCGCCAACGCCACGGCAAAGAACAGCAGGCCGATCCCTGCCAGCGCCAGCAGGTCCGGCCACACCACGCTAGCGCCCGCATCGCGGAACAGGATCGCTGCGCTCAGGCTCACAAAGTGCGTCGACGGCGAAGCCTGCATCACCCACTGCAACCACTCGGGCATGCTGTCCAGCGGGGTACTGCCGCCGGAAAGCAGCAGCATCGGGATGATCACCGGGATCGCCAGCAAGCCGAACTGAGGCGTCGAGCGGGCGAGGGTGGCGAGGAAGATGCCCAGGGCCGTGCTGGCAAACAGGTACAGCGCGGTCACGAACAGAAATAACGCCAGCGAGCCGGCCAGCGGTACGCCGAGCAAGCCCTTGACCACCACTTCCAGGGATAGCCAGGTACACAGCACGACCACCAGCATGTTGCTCCAGATTTTCGCCAGCATGATTTCCAGTGCTGTCAGCGGCAGTACCAGCAAGTGGTCGAGGGTGCCGTGTTCACGCTCGCGCAGCAGGGCGGTGCCGGTGAGCACGATGGCGAGGATGGTGATGTTGTTGACGATCTGGATCACCGCCAGGAACCAGCCACCCTCCAGGTTGGTATTGAACAGCGCCCGGGTGGTCAGTTGCGCTGGCGCTTTCGCGGCGCTATCCGCCTGGCCGCTGTAGGTGAGCAACTCGCGCTGGAAAATCCGGCCGATGTAGCCGGCGCCCATAAAGGCCTGGCTCATCGCCGTGGCGTCGACGTTCACCTGTACGGCGGGCTGTCGACCGGCCAACAGGTCGGCCTGGAAGTTCGCCGGTACGTTGATCACGAAGGTGTACTGGCCGCTGTCCATGACCTTGTCCAACTGGTCGTACGCCAACGGTGCGGGTGGCTGGAACTCGGGCGGTTGCAGCGCTTCGGCCATCTGTCGCGAGAGCGGGCTGTGGTCTTCGTCGACAAATGCCACGCTGGCATGGTGCACCCCAATCACCGAGCCCGCGGCGGGCATATAGATCGCCACCGTGAAGGCGTAGAACAGAAACAGCAGCAACACACTGTCGTGGCGCAGGCTGGTCAGCTCCTTGATCCCCAGGCGCAGGATATGCGCAAACTTGTGCATCAGGCCTCCTGCTTCTTGAGCATGATCAGGCTCAGTCCGGTAAAACCGAGGAAAAATCCGAACAGCGCCAGGCACTGTGGCCACAACTGGCGCAAGTCCAGGGCCTTGGTGAAGGTGCCCACCGCAATATCGAGAAAGTGCCCCGCCGGAAACAGCATGCCCATCACCGCCGCCGCGCCCTCCAGGGACGAGCGCGGCACGATCAGCCCGGAGAACTGGATGGTCGGCAGGCTGGTGATGATCATGGTGCCGAGGATCGCCGCGATCTGGGTGCGCGTGAATGCGGAAATCAGCAGGCCCATGCTGGTGGTGGCGAGCACGTACAGCAGGCCGCCAAACGCCAGGGTCAGGGCGCTGCCCTTGAACGGCACGCCGAACAGCCAGCGGTTCATCGCCACCAGTACAGCCAGGTTCACCAGGCTCACTGCCAGGTAGGGCGCCTGTTTGCCCAGCAAAAACTCCAGGCGGGTCAGGGGCGTGGCATAGAAGTTGGTGATCGAGCCCAGCTCCTTCTCGCGCACGATGCCCAGGGCCGTCAGCATGGCCGGTATAAAGGCCAGGATCAGCGCCATGACGCCCGGGCCGATGGCATTTACGCTGACCACGTCCTGGTTATAGCGGAAGCGGGTTTCCAACTTGGCGGCAGCTTGTGTGTTCGAGGGCGAGCTGCTCAGTTCGGCCAGTTGTTCGAGGTTGCCCTGGTGCACGGCCTCGACATAGTTGCGGCTGGTTTCCGCGCGAAACGGCATGCCGCCGTCGAGCCACGCGGCCACGGTGGGCTGGCGACCGGCGTAAAGATCACGACCAAAGCCCGGCGGGATTTCCAGCGCCAGTTTGATTTCCGAGCGTTGCAGGCGCCGGTGCAGTTCGTTGGCATCCTGGATTGGCGTTTGCTCGGCGAAATAGCGCGAGCTGCGAAAGGCTTCCAGGTAGGCACGGCTTTGCGGGGTCTGGTCCTGGTCGTAGACGGCAAAGGCGAGGTTTTCCACATCCAGGGAAATGCCGTAGCCGAAGATCACCATCATGAACATCGCCCCGAGCAGGGCGAAGGCCATGCGCACCTTGTCGCGCAAGAGTTCCTTGCCTTCGCGACTGGCCACGGCCAGTAGGCGCGCCAGGCTGAACCCGCGCTTGCTCACAGGCGGTGCAGTGGTTTCGCTGACGGTGGCGGTAGGCGCCGTCGGTTCCGGTTCGCCCTGGGCTTGCTCCAGGCACGTGACAAACGCGGCTTCAAGGGTGTCGCCGTGGAACTGCTGTTGCAGCGCGTCGGGCGTGTCGCAGGCCAGCACCTTGCCCGCATGCATCAGGGAGATGCGGTCGCAGCGCTGGGCTTCGTTCATAAAGTGAGTGGACAGGAAGATCGTCACCCCCTGTTCGCGCGATAGCTCGATCAGCAACCGCCAGAAATCATCCCGCGCCGCTGGGTCTACGCCTGAGGTCGGTTCATCGAGGATCAGCACCTCGGGGCGATGCAGCACCGCCACGGCCAGCGACAACCGTTGGCGCAGGCCAAGGGGCAGTTCACCGGACGGCTGCTCGGCGACTTCGCCCAGGTCGAAGCGCTGGATCAGTTCGTCGATCCGCGCGCCACTGTCGGCCTTGGGCAAGTCGAACAACTGCGCATGCAACACCAGGTTCTGGCGCACGCTGAGTTCGCCATACAGTGAGAAGCTCTGCGACATGAAGCCCACGCGCTTGCGGGTGGCCAGGTCCTTGGCGTTCACCGGGTTGCCCAGCAACGTGGCACTGCCTTCGGTGGCCGGCATCAGGCCGGTGAGGACCTTCATGGTGGTGGTCTTGCCGCAACCGTTTGAACCGAGGAAACCGAAGATCTCGCCCCGGCCAATAGCGAAGCTGACCTTGTTGACTGCCGTGAAGTCGCCGAAGCGCAGGGTCAGGTCGTGGGCTTCGATGGCGATATCGGTGTTGGCGCTTGCCCTGGGCGGGATCACCAGTGGCTGGTTGTTGTGGGCGCTGTCGCCCTGGAAGTGGGTGAAGGCTTCATCCAGTTTTCCGCTGGGTGTGGCCGCCGCCAGTTCGCTGCTAAGCCCGTTGGCGATCAGTTTGCCGCGATCGAGCATCAGGCAATGTTCGAACTGCTCGGCCTCCTCCATGTAGGCCGTGGCCACCAGCAGGGTCAGTTGCGGGCGCTCGGCACGTACGGTATCGACCAGTTCCCAGAAGCGTCTACGCGACAGCGGGTCGACGCCAGTGGTGGGCTCGTCAAGGATCAGCAGGTCCGGGTCGTGGATCAGTGCGCAGCACAGGCCGAGCTTCTGTTTCATCCCGCCCGAGAGTTTGCCGGCCGGGCGCTCGGCGAAACGGGCGAGGTCGGTGGCCAGCAGCAGGTTGTGCATGCGCTGGTCGCAGTCGGCTTTCGACAGGCCAAACAGCGTGGCGAAGAAGCGGATGTTTTCGCTGATGGACAACTCGGGATACAGGTTGCCGCCCAGGCCCTGGGGCATAAAGGCGATGCGCGGGTACAGGCTGTTGCGATGGCGGCGGTCGGCGATGGAGCCGCCGAGCACCTCCAGTTGGCCTTCCTGAAGGTGTTTAACCCCGGCGATCAAGCCCAGCAGGCTCGACTTGCCCGCGCCATCCGGGCCTATCAGCCCGCAGCGCGTACCGGCGGGCAGGCTGAAGGCGATGTCGATCAGCGCCTGTTGCTTGCCATAGCGGTGCTGAACACCTGTGGCGTGCAGCGCCAGGTCGGTCATTTCAGGTTGGCCGGCCAGTCGATGTCAGCCGTACGCACATAGCCGGCACCGGGCATGCCGGGCTTGGCCTGCGGCACGGCGCTGGGTTGGGTCAGGCGCAGTTTGACGCGGAATACCAGTTTCTGGCGTTCGTCGCGGGTTTCCACTTCCTTGGGCGTGAATTGCGATTTGGCCGCGACAAAGCTGATTTTGGCCGGCAGCGGTTGGTCGGGGAGTGCATCGAGGAGGATGCGCGCATCGCTGCCGACGGTCAGGCGGCCGGTCACAGAGGCGGGCAAGTAGAGGTTCATGTATTGATCTTGTGGGTCGATCAGCAGCAACACGCGCCCACCGGCGGCGAGCACTTCGCCCGGTTCAGCCAGGCGTAGCTGGATAATGCCGTCGATGGGCGCGCGCAGGCTGCTGTCATCGATTTCGCTGGTGAGTTGCGCCACCTGGGCTTCGGCGGCGCCGATGGCCGCCTTGACCGAATTGACCTGGGCTTGGGCCGCGACTACGGCCGCATTGCCGGTATTCTGGCGAGCCTGCTGCTGGTCGATCAGTTGGCTGCTGGCAAAGCCGCGCGCGTATAGCTCCTGCGTACGCTTGAGCTCCTGATGGGCCAACAGTTGCTCGCTTTGGCGCAGTTGCACATTGGCTTCGGCAGCGGCGAAGTTTTCCTTGGCGCGCAGCACCTCGGCTTCAGCCTGGGCGCGCTGGGCCTCCAGGGTTCGGGTGTCCATGCGCGCCAGCAGTTGGCCCTTGAGCACCTTGTCGCCTTCATCCACGCGCACTTCGGCGAGGCGCCCGGGTATCTTGGCGGCAATCTGCACCTCAGTGGATTCCAGGCGACCGTTGCCCATGCTCAAGCCTTCGGGCAGGCGGTCCTGGGTGGATTTCCAGTAACCGAAGCCGCCGGCGGCGAGCAGCAACACAATCAGGAGCGAGGCAAACAGCTGGGAGGTGCGATGGTTCGTCGACATGAATGCATCCTGCGGCGTTAGCGTCCTAGTTTGACCGGCCTTGCCTCAGAAGGCGTTGATACCGATCAAATGAACTGAAGGAGCGAGCTGGCTCGCGAAAAATGTAAACGATAACGCGACCAGCCTGGAAGGTCGCGGTGAAGCTGCGCTCTTCGCGAGCAAGCTGGCTCCTGCCGTCAGCGTAGCGCCAAGACCGCGGCCCATTGCTCGGCGGTAACTGGCATCACCGAGAGACGGCTGCCTTTTTGCACCAGAGGCAGCTCGGCAAGGGCGGCTTGCTGCTTCAGGTACCCCAGGCCCAGTACGCTGGGGAACGTCTCGACATGGGCCACGTTGATCGCGCTCCATGGATTTTTCTCCGGGCTGGCCTTGGCGTCGAAATAGTGGCTGTCCGGCTCCAGTGCGGTCGGGTCCGGGTAGGCGGCCTCGACGATGGTGCCGATGCCGGCAATACCAGGCTCGGGGCAGCTGGAGTGATAGAAGAAAAATTGGTCACCCACCGCCATCGCCCTCAGGAAGTTGCGCGCCTGATAGTTACGCACCCCATCCCAGCGGGCTTCGCCAAGCGTTTCCAGGCCTTTGATGGAGAGTTCGTCGGGCTCGGATTTCATCAGCCAATAGGCCATTTGGGGGCTCCTGAAAAAGGCGTTGGGCAAGTTGTCAGGCAATTCCATGACAAACCGACAGTCGGTTGACGCCAAGGTTTGCGTGTTGGTTCACGTTAACGCAGAATGCCGGGATTTTAAGCTTGACGCAGCTGCAACGGACTACTTTGGAACGTTGTTGTCATCGTGTACGAGATGCCTGAAGGGGGGCAATCGATGCAACGTAAACCGGATTTACTATGGATATTGGTGATTTTGTTTGGTCTGGGCGTCGTGACCACCGGGTATGCGCAAAGCTTGTGGTCGAACAAGACCGATGCACCCGTTGAACTGGCTCAGCAGCAGCCTAAACCGTTCAAGCGCTGACCCTTATTCAAGGCGCCGCTGACTCCAGTGGCGTCTCTGCGATATACCAATACTTGTCAGTGACCGTGCCCGCCAGCGGCACATCCCAACTCGCCTGCGCCAACCGATCGACCTTCTGACACTCATGGGCCAGCCCCAGCAGCGTCGGCTTGCGCCAGCTCTTGCGGCGAGCGAGGTAGGCCAGGCTGCGGTCATAAAAACCACCGCCCATGCCCAGGCGCCCCCCCGCGTCGTCGAACCCCACCAGCGGGAGCAACACCAGGTCCAGTGTCCACACCTTGCGCTGGCGGCAGGCGTTTATCCGGGGTTCGAGAATGCGAAACCGATTGGGCAGCAGTTTTTCCCCTGGGCTCACGCGTTGGAAGACCATCTTGGTTCTCGGCCAGGCGCTGAGTACTGGCAGGTAGGTGGCCTTGCCCCGGCGCTGGGCCGCGCGCAGCAGCAGGCGCGGATCGATTTCACCGTCCGTCGGCAGGTATAGAGAAATATGTTTGGCCCGGCGAAACAGCGGGTGCTGTGCCAGTTGCCGATACAAGCCAAGGGCCGCCCGGCGCTGCTCGCTGGGGGTGAGCGCACGGCGGGCCTTGCGCAACATGCGTCGAAGGTGCGGACGGGAAAGCGGCGCAGGTTCGGTCATGGTTTTCGGCTCATAAAACAATGCCAGTCCTTAAGACTGGCATTGAGTTTGGAAATCAGGCTCCCCGACAGAACCGCTGTCGACTAAGCCCTTGAACCCGAAAGTTCAAGGTGGAAGAAGCAGTAGGCTTTAAGGCTTTCCGTCTAGCGGACATGCACACCAGCCCAACGTGCAACTTCCAGGGTAGTGCGAATCGGCTCCGGGACATCGCCGACTGGCAAGCACGCCAGGGAGTGGGGCGAGTATACCTTAAACAGTCGCGGCAATCAGCCCTTGGGTGCGTCTGAGTCGCTGGAGAGCACCAGATCAACGCGTTCGAGCAGGTCACGCACCTGTTCGCGTGTTGAACCGCTGGCCTGTACGTCAGGACGTTCCTGCTTGTGCAGCAGATCGTGGGTGATGTTCAGCGCGGCCATCACGGCGATGCGGTCGGCGCCGATGACTTTGCCGCTGCTGCGGATTTCACGCATCTTGCCATCCAGGTAGCGGGCAGCGCTCACCAGGTTGCTGCGTTCTTCCTGGGGGCAAATGATCGAATACTCTTTGTCGAGGATCTGCACGGTAACGCTATTGCTTGAACTCATGAGTCTTGCTCCAGGGCCTTCAGGCGCGAAATCATCGATTCGACCTTACGCCGGGCGATTTCGTTTTTTTCAATGAGGTGAGCGCGTTCCTCGCGCCAGGTCTTTTCCTGAGCTAATAGGAGTCCGTTTTGGCTCTTTAGTTGCTCGACCCGATCAATTAGCAATTCGAGTCTGGCCATCAGCGCTTGCAGGTCGGTGTCTTCCATTGGGTTCCACTGGATTTGTCTGATGAATGGCAACTGCAGGATAAACGATCTGACGCCCTCGATAGTCTTGGTACGTCTGCCGGTGCTAGGATACAGCGCTCCATTCTAGACATTGCGCCGTCTGGCGCCTAGCTCACCATGCCCATTCAGAACTCCCCGTACGATGCTTTTTCCAAACTGCTGAGCACCAGCGGTCATCCTTGCTCGCCTGCCGAACTGCACGGCGTGTTGCTCGGCCGCAGTTGCACCGGCGTTGGCTTTGATGCCGACAACTGGCTGGCCGATGTGGCCGAGCTGCTGGAAACCGAACCGACCGACAACGTGCGTAACGCGCTGATCGGCCTGCAAGAGATGGTCAAGGGCGAGCTGACCGGTGATGACGTCACCGTGGTCCTGCTGCTGCCGACCGACGATGCACCGCTCGCCGAACGCGCCGCCGCACTGGGCCAATGGTGCCAGGGCTTCCTCCACGGTTTCGGCGTGAACGCCGGTGGCCTGGAGCTGAGCACCGATGCCAAGGAAGTGTTGCAGGACCTGGCGGCCATCTCCCAGGTGCAAGACGCCCTGGAAGAGTCCGAAGACGGCGAAGGCGACTACATGGAAGTCATGGAATACCTGCGCGTCGCACCGTTGCTGCTGTTCACCGAGACCAAGAAGTCCGCTGAGCCGGCTGCCCCCAAGCCTTCGCTGCACTGAGAAAGGAAGCCCATCTGCCCATGATCCATATCCCCAAAGCGGAATACACCCGGCGCCGCAAGGCGCTCATGGCGCAGATGGAACCCAACAGCATCGCGATCCTGCCGGCCGCCGCCGTGGCGATCCGCAACCGTGATGTCGAGCACGTCTATCGCCAGGACAGCGACTTCCAGTACCTGAGCGGTTTCCCCGAGCCCCAGGCGGTGATCGTGCTGATGCCCGGTCGCCAGCACGGCGAGTACGTGCTGTTCTGCCGCGAGCGCAATGCCGAACGCGAACTGTGGGACGGCCTGCGCGCCGGTACCGAGGGCGCGATCCGCGATTTTGGCGCCGACGATGCCTTCCCCATCACCGATATCGACGACATCCTGCCCGGCTTGATCGAAGGTCGCGACCGGGTGTATTCGGCCATGGGCAGCAACGCTGAATTCGATCGGCACCTGATGGAGTGGATCAACGTCATCCGCTCTAAAGCGCACCTCGGTGCCCAGCCCCCGAACGAATTCGTTGCCCTGGATCATTTGCTCCACGACATGCGCCTGTATAAATCGGCGGCGGAAGTGAAGGTGATGCGCGAGGCTGCGCGAATTTCCTGCGCGGCCCATGTGAAGGCGATGCAGGCCAGCCGCGCCGGCTTGCATGAATTCAGCCTGGAAGCCGAACTGGATTACGAGTTCCGCAAGGGCGGCGCGAAAATGCCGGCCTATGGCTCCATCGTCGCCGCCGGGCGCAACAGCTGCATCCTGCATTACCAGCAGAATGACGCCGTGCTCAAGGACGGCGACCTGGTGCTGATCGATGCCGGTTGCGAGATCGACTGCTACGCCAGCGACATCACCCGCACCTGGCCGGTCAATGGCAAGTTCTCGCCGGAGCAGAAGGCGATCTATGAAATCGTGCTGGCCTCCCAGGAAGCCGCCTTTGCCGAGATAGCGCCGAACAAGCATTGGAACCAGGCCCACGAGGCAACCGTGCAGGTCATCACCGCCGGGCTGGTCAAACTGGGCTTGCTGCAGGGTGACGTGGACGAGTTGATTGCCAGCGAAGCCTACCGGGCTTTCTACATGCACCGAGCCGGCCACTGGCTGGGCATGGATGTGCACGATGTGGGCGAGTACAAAGTGGGCGGTGAATGGCGTGTGCTGGAGGTCGGCATGGCATTGACCGTGGAACCGGGGATCTACATATCGCCGGACAACCAGAATGTGGCAAAGAAATGGCGTGGCATTGGCGTGCGCATCGAGGACGACGTGGTAGTGACCAAGCAAGGCTGTGAAATCCTGACCGTCGGCGTGCCCAAGACCGTCGCCGACATTGAAGCCCTGATGGCGGCTGCCCGATGAGCCGGGTCAACCTGGCGATCATCGGTGGCGGCCTGGTGGGCGCCAGCCTGGCGCTGGCATTGCAAGCGGGGGCAAAGGCCCGAGGCTGGAAGATCGTGCTGATCGAACCCTTCGCCCCGGGTGACAGCTACCAGCCTAGCTACGATGCACGCTCCTCGGCGCTGTCGTTTGGCGCTCGGCAGATTTACCAGCGCCTGGGGCTCTGGCAGCACATCTCCCGCCGCGCAGAACCGATCAAGCAGATTCATGTGTCGGACCGCGGGCGTTTCTCCACCGCGCGGTTATCCGCCATGGAGGAGGGCGTTCCTGCCCTTGGCTATGTGGTGGAAAACGCCTGGCTCGGCCAGTGCTTGTGGCAAGGCTTGGATAAAGAGGTGGTCAGTTGGCGCTGCCCGGCGGAAGTCACGCGCATGGAACCGCTGCCGGATGGCTACCGCCTGACCCTCAACGATGAAACCGTACTGGAATGCGACCTCGCGGTGCTCGCGGATGGTGGCCGCTCCGGTTTGCGTGAGCAACTGGGCATCGGCGTGAAAACCCGCCCCTACAACCAGAGCGCGCTGATCGCCAATATCACCCCGAGCGAAGCCCACAACGGCGAAGCCTTCGAGCGCTTTACCGATGAGGGGCCGATGGCCTTGCTGCCGCTGCCGGACAACCGTTGCGCGCTGGTGTGGACCCGCATCGGCATGGACGCCCAGCGCTTGGCCAGCCTGGATGAACGCAGTTTCTTGAGTGAGTTGCAGGGCGTGTTTGGTTACCGCCTGGGCACCCTGAAGCAAGTGGGGGCTCGTCACCTGTACCCGCTGACCCTGGTGGAAGCCGAAGAACAAGTCCGCTCCCACCTGGCGATCCTCGGCAATGCCGCCCACAGTCTGCACCCGATTGCCGGGCAGGGTTTCAACCTGTCCCTGCGTGATGCCAATGCCTTGGCCGAGGCCCTGTTGGCCGGGCCGACGGTGCCGGGCGACCTGGCCACCTTGCAGGCCTATCGCGAGCGTCAGCGGCTGGATCAGAAGCTGACCGTGGGCTTCTCCGACCAGGTCACGCGCCTGTTCGGCAGTGCCCAACCGCTGGTCGCCCTGGGCCGCAACATGGGCTTGCTGGGCCTGGACCTGCTGCCACCGGCCAAACGCTGGTTCGCCCGGCAGGCCATGGGCCTGGGTACGCGTCCCGATGCGTAAGTGGCTGGTCGCTCGCCTGGGTAAAGCGCGTTTATTGCGTTGGGTCATGACCCTTTACCCGCCGTATCTGGGCGCGGGGATCAGCGTGCAGCACATGAGCGCCGATTTTCGCCACGTCAAAGTGCGCATGGGCCTGGGGTGGTACAACCGTAACTACGTGGGTACGCAGTTCGGCGGCAGCCTCTATTCGATGGTCGACCCGTTCTACATGCTGATGCTGATGGAGAACCTGGGCCGCGACTACATTGTGTGGGACAAGGCGGCCAGCATCGACTTCGTCTCGCCGGGCAAAGGCCCGGTGTATGCCGAGTTTTCCATCGACGACGCCTTGCTGGATGAGGTGCGTCGACAGACCGCAGGCGGCGAGAAGTATTTGCCCCGCCTCAAGGTCCAGATTCATGACGGCTCCGGCACCCTGGTGGCGCGAGTCGACAAAACCCTTTACGTGCGGCGCAAGCCGCCAGCGAGACAGGCTTAAAGCATGGACATGCGCGCAGATGTGCTGATTGTCGGGGCCGGAATGGTCGGAAGCGCCCTGGCGCTGGCGTTGCAGGGCAGTGGCCTGCAGGTGCTGCTGCTGGACGGCAGCCCGTTGAGCGTCAAGCCGTTCGAACGTGACGCCGCCTTCGAGCCGCGGGTCAGCGCCTTGTCGGCCGCCAGCCAGCGCATCCTCGAGCGCCTGGGCGTGTGGGACGGCATCGTCGACCGCCGCGCCAGCCCTTACGCAGAGATGCAGGTGTGGGACGGCAGCGGCACCGGGCAGGTCCACTTTTCGGCGGCCAGCGTGCATGCCGAAGTGCTCGGGCATATCGTCGAAAACCGTGTGGTCCAGGATGCCCTGCTTGATCGCCTGCATGACTGTGACCTCGGCCTGCTGGCCAATGCACGCCTGGAGCAAATGCGCCGCTCCGGCGATGACTGGCTGCTGACCCTGGCCGATGGCCGCAAATTGCGCGCGCCGCTGGTGGTGGCCGCCGATGGCGCCAATTCCGCCGTACGCCGCCTGACTGGCACCGCGACCCGCGAGTGGGATTACCTGCATAACGCGATTGTCACCAGCGTGCGCAGCAGCCAGCCGCACCAGCGCACCGCCTGGCAGCGCTTTACCGATACCGGTCCGCTGGCCTTCTTGCCATTGGTGCGCGATGGTCAGGAAGACTGGTGCTCGATCGTCTGGTCGACCACGCCAGCTGAATCCGCACGCCTGATGGCGCTTGAGGATGAAAGCTTTTGCCGTGAGCTGGAACGCGCCTTTGAAGGCCGACTGGGCACGGTGCTCAGCGCTGATCCGCGTGTCTGTGTGCCATTGCGCCAACGCCATGCCAAGCGCTATGTGGCCGAAGGCCTGGCGTTGATCGGCGACGCCGCACACGTCATCCACCCGTTGGCCGGGCAGGGCGTGAACCTGGGCTTCCTCGACGCGGCGGTCCTGGCCGAGGTGCTGTTGTCGGCGACTGAACGTGGCGAACGCCTGGCGGATGTGAAAGTGCTGAGCCGTTACGAGCGTCGGCGCATGCCGCACAACCTGGCGTTGATGGCGGCGATGGAAGGCTTCGAGCGCTTGTTCCAGGCCGATCAACTGCCGTTGCGCTGGTTGCGTAATGCCGGGTTGAAAATGGTTGATCAAATGCCGGAAGCCAAGGCGGTATTCGTGCGTCAGGCCCTTGGCCTGACTGGGGATCTACCAGAGTTGGCACGGCCCTGAAGGCGCCGTGCAACATCTGGTAACGCCTCCGCTGAGTGTTTGATTGAGCTGCCAAATGTGAGTCCCTATCATTTGCTTTCAATTTGCATATGAGAGACCGCACCCATGTTGGCACCCAAGCGCCTCCTGACTGCCCTGGCCCTAACCCTTATCGGCAGCACCACCGTGCAGGCGGCCGACGAAGTCGTGGTCTACTCCTCGCGCATCGACGAACTGATCAAGCCGGTATTCGACGCCTACACCCAAAAGACCGGCGTGCAGGTGAAGTTCATCACCGATAAGGAAGCCCCGTTGATGCAGCGCATCAAGGCCGAGGGCGAAAACGCCACTGCCGACCTGCTGCTCACCGTCGACGCCGGCAACCTCTGGCAGGCTGAGCAAATGGGCATCCTGCAACCGTTCACCTCCCCAGTGATCGACAAGAACATCCCTCTTCAATATCGCTCGTCGGCCCATGCCTGGACCGGCTTGAGCTTGCGCGCGCGGACCATCGCCTACTCCACCGACCGGGTCAAACCCGGCGACCTGACGACTTACGAAGCCCTGGCCGACAAACAATGGGAAGGCCGCCTGTGCCTGCGCACGGCGAAAAAAGTCTACAACCAGTCGCTGACCGCCACCCTGATCGAAACCCATGGCGCGGCCAAGACCGAAGAAATCGTCAAGGGCTGGGTCAACAACCTGTCCACCGACGTGTTCTCCGATGACATCGCCGTGCTCGAAGCGATCAACGCCGGGCAGTGCGACGTGGGTATCGTCAACACGTACTACTTCGGCCGCCTGCATAAGCAGAAGCCGGACCTGGCGGTGAAGTTGTTCTGGCCCAACCAGGGCGACCGTGGCGTGCATGTGAACCTGTCCGGTATCGGCCTGACCAAGCATGCGCCGCACCCGGAAGCCGCCAAGGCCTTGGTGGAATGGATGACCACACCTGAGGCGCAGAAGATCTTCGCCGACGTGAACCAGGAATTCCCGGCCAACCCGGCGGTGCCACCGTCTGCCGAAGTCGCGACCTGGGGCAAGTTCGTGGCCGATACCTTGCCGGTGGAAGTCGCGGGCAAGCGCCAGGCCGAGGCCATTCGCCTGATGGATCGCGCTGGCTGGAACTGAATGGGTAAACGCCGCCCCTTTTGTGTCTGCCTTTAGATACTCTTCCCTGGGAATTTGCTCTTGGTCCACCCCGCCCAACGTCGCTGGTACGCGCCGGTCTTTATCGTCGCCGCGCTGGTGCTGCTGCCGCTGAGCGTGCTGTTGCTGTCCTGGCAAAGCATCGATGGGCAGATCTGGTCCCACCTCTGGCAAACCCAGATGCCGCGCTTGCTGGGCAATACCCTGATCCTGGTGCTGGGCGTCGGTATTGGCGTGACCCTGTTGGGCGTAAGCCTGGCCTGGCTGACCAGCCTCTGCGAGTTTCCCGGGCGGCGCTGGCTGGACTGGGCGCTGATGTTGCCCTTCGCGATTCCTGCGTATGTGCTGGCGTTCGTATTTGTCGGCTTGCTGGACTTCTCCGGCCCGGTGCAGACCCTGCTGCGCGACTGGTTCGGCACGGGGCTACGCTGGCCGCGCGTGCGCTCCACGGGCGGCGTGGTCATTGTTTTGGTGCTGGTGTTCTATCCCTACGTCTACCTGCTGGCGCGCACCGCCTTCCTGGCTCAGGGCAAGGGCCTGATGGAAGCCGCGCGCATGCTTGGGCAATCGCCATGGCAGGCGTTCTGGCGCGTGGCCTTGCCCATGGCGCGCCCGGCGATTGGCGCCGGCGTGGCGCTGGCATTGATGGAAACCCTGGCGGATTTCGGTGCGGTCTCGGTGTTCAACTTCGATACCTTCACCACCGCCATCTACAAGACCTGGTACGGCTTTTTCAGCCTCTCCAGCGCGGCCCAACTGGCCAGCCTGTTGCTGTTGGTGGTGATGCTGGTGCTGTACGGCGAACGGCGAGCCCGGGGCGCCAGCCGACCGAGCAATGAACGACCGCGCGGCAAGGCGCTGTACCACCTGCGCGGGTTCAAGGCGGCGGCGGCCAGTGCCTGGTGTGGATTGGTGTTCGGCTGTGCGTTTGTCATTCCGGTGCTGCAACTGGTTGCCTGGTTCTGGCAGCGCGGTCGGTTCGACCTGGATGAACGCTATACCGGCCTGATCGTCCACACGCTGTACCTGGGCGGTACCGCCGCGCTGATCACGGTCAGCGTGGCGTTGATTCTGGCGTTCGCCAATCGCCTGGCGCCGACCAGGGCAATTCGCTCCGGCATCAGCCTGGCGAATGTCGGTTATGCCTTGCCGGGCTCGGTGCTGGCGGTGTCGATGATGTTGGCATTCAGCTACCTGGACCGTGAGTTGGTGGTGCCGCTGTCGGGCTGGCTCGGCGGTGCGGGCAGGCCGTTGTTGCTCGGCAGCCTGTCGGCACTGCTGCTGGCGTACTTGGTGCGCTTCCTCGCGGTGGCCTACGGGCCGCTGGAAAACAGCCTGGCACGAATCCGTCCATCGTTGCCGGAGGCGGCGCGCAGTCTTGGGGTGAGCGGCCCACGACTGTTTTGCAAGGTGTATCTGCCGTTGCTGCTGCCCGGGACCCTGAGCGCTGCGTTGCTGGTGTTCGTCGACGTGCTCAAGGAAATGCCCGCCACCCTGCTGATGCGCCCGTTTGGCTGGGACACCCTGGCGGTGCGGATTTTTGAAATGACCAGCGAAGGGGAGTGGGCGCGGGCTTCCTTGCCGGCGCTGACCCTGGTGTTGGTGGGCTTGCTGCCGGTGATCGGGCTGATCCGTCGCTCCGCCCGACAAATCGGCTAGGTGCCAGTCCTACAGCTTGCGGCTACAATGCGCGGCATTCGGTGCGGTCCGTCTTTCGGGTCGGGTCGCTGTATGTGGCTGCAGGCCTTGTAATTCAAGGTTTGCAGCGCGAACGGCAACCTTACGCACCTTCGCCAAGCCCGGAAGGAGAAACCCATGGGACAGCGTACGCCTCTGTATGACCTGCATCTCGCCCTAGGCGCGAAAATGGTCGATTTTGGCGGTTGGGATATGCCTCTGCACTACGGCTCGCAAGTTGAAGAGCACCATCAGGTGCGGCGCGACTGCGGGGTGTTCGATGTATCTCATATGACCGTGATCGATGTCACAGGCCCCGAGGCCAAGGAATGGCTCCAGCACCTGCTGGCCAATGATGTCGATCGTCTGCAGGGCTGCGGCCGTGCGTTGTACAGCGCCATGCTCAACGAGCAGGGTGGGGTGGTGGACGACATGATCGTCTACCGCACCGAAACCGGTTATCGGCTGGTGGTCAATGCCGCTACCCGCGATCAGGATATGGCCTGGATGCAGGCTCAGTTGGGCACCTACCAGGCGCAATTGCTCGAGCGGCCCGAATTGGCCATGCTCGCGATTCAAGGCCCCCATGCCCGGCAGAAGATTGCCGAGCTGGTTACCCAGTCCCGCGGCACCCTGATTCATCAGCTCAAGCCCTTCGAAGGCCAGGCCGACGGTGATTGGTTTATCGCCCGTACGGGCTACACCGGCGAAGACGGCCTGGAGATTGTCCTGCCTGCCGACCAGGCGCCGGGTTTTTTCAACGATCTGGTGGGCGCCGGTATTTCTCCTATCGGCCTGGGCGCCCGCGATACCTTGCGCCTGGAAGCGGGCATGAACCTGTATGGGCAGGATATCCACCAGGACGTTTCGCCCCTGGCGGCCAACATGGCCTGGAGCATTGCGTGGGAGCCGGCCGAGCGCCGTTTCATCGGCCGCGCCGCGCTGGAAGCCGAACTGGGGGCCGGTGTGCAGACCAAATTGGTCGGCTTGGTGCTGGAAGAGCGTGGGGTTTTACGCGCTCACCAAGTGGTTCGTATCGCCAATGTTGGCGAAGGAGAGATCACCAGTGGTAGTTTCTCTCCTACGCTGAGCAAATCCATTGCCCTGGCGCGCGTACCGATGGCGACTGCCGATCGGGCCGAAGTGGAAATCCGCGGCAAGTGGTACCCGGTTCGAGTGGTCAAACCGACCTTCGTGCGCCATGGCAAAACCTTGATCTAACTTTTCCGGCAGGCCAAAGGCTGCTGACATTTCTTCTTGAGGACACAGACTATGAGCAATATCCCTGCCGACCTGCGTTTTGCCGAAAGTCACGAATGGGCGCGTCTGGAAGCTGACGGTACTGTGACCGTCGGTATCTCCGACCATGCCCAGGAAGCGTTGGGTGATGTGGTGTTTGTTGAGTTGGCCGAGGTTGGCAAAGTGTTTGCGGCGGGTGAAACGGCGGGTGTCGTGGAGTCGGTTAAAGCGGCGTCTGATATCTACTCGCCAGTTGCTGGCGAAGTGATTGCGGTTAACGAAGAGCTGGGCGGCAGCCCTGAGTTGCTGAACTCCGACCCGTACGGTGCCTGGATCTTCAAGCTCAAGCCAAGCAGCGTTGACGCCGACCTGGCCAAACTGTTCGATGCTGCTGCCTACAAGGCCGCCATCGGCGAGTGATTCCGCTGCAGGAGCCGGTCACCCGGCTCCTGCAACAGGCATTCAGCGTTTCAACACAGCCTTCACTGCCGCTACCGACCGCTCCACATCCGCCTCTGTCATCGCCGTGAACATCGGCAACGACACGATCAAACGTCCAACACGCTCCGCCACCGGGAACATGCCTTCCTTGAAGCCCTGTGCCCGATACAGGCTCAACAGGTGGATCGGCGGGTAGTGATAGCCAATGCCGACGCCAAGGGCTTGCATCTGCTCCATGAAGGTGGCGCGGGCGGGCAGGCCGTCCTGACGTTCCGGCAGCACCAGTTGGAACAGGTGCCAGTTGCTGTTTTCAAAGTCCGGCGGCGGCAGTTGCGCGCCGTACTTCTCTTCAAAGTCACTGCCGAAGCACTTGAAGTAGTGCTGTGCCAGGTGCCGGCGATGGGCGGTGATCTTCTCGATATGGGCAAATTGCCCCAGGCCGATGGCAGCAGCGATATCAGTCATGTTGAACTTGCCGCCCAACACGTCCACGTCCAGGCCGTCGAAGCCGGTTCGGGTCACCCCCTGCAAGCGATACTTTTCCGCCAGGCGGGCTTCCTCGGCGTTGTTCAACACCAGGCAACCCCCCTCGGAGGAGGTGATGTTCTTGTTGGCCTGGAAGCTGAAGGACACAAAGTCACCCGTGGCCCCAATGCGCTCGCCATCCCAGCTGGAACCCAGGGCCTGGGCAGCGTCTTCGACGATGCGCAGGTTGTATTTGTTGGCCAGCGCGTAAAGCAGCGGCATGTCCACGGGCAAGCCCGCCAGGTACACAGGGATGATCGCTTTGGTACGCGGGGTGATGGCCGCTTCCACCTGGGCCAGGTCGATATTGCGGGTCACCGGGTCAATGTCGGCAAACACCGGTGTGGCGCCCACTTCGAGAATCACGTTGGCCGTGGCGACCCAGGAGATCGGTGTGGTGATGACTTCATCGCCAGGCCCGATACCGGCGATGCGCAAGGCGATCTCCATGGTGCAGGTGCCTGAGTTGAAGGTGCGCACGGGGCGGCCGCCAAAGTATTCCGACAGCTGTGCCTCGAATGCCTGCACTTTCGGCCCGCTGGTGATCCAGCCCGAGCGCAGTACATCGCCGACCGCCGAGATGGTGGCTTCATCGATGGTGGGTTTGGAGAACGGCAGAAAGGGCTGTTGGCTCATGACGACGAAGGCATCCGTTTCAGATAGACGATGAGAGAAAGATTGATCAGTACCGGCATGGTTGCACGGCTCGACTGAATATAGCCTGTCGCCTGTGAATGAATCGTCAGCCGTTGCAAAAAGATGCCGCCCGGTGGGCAGCATCTCGACAATAAGGGTCAGAAGGCAATTCGAGTTTCAAGAAACAGATTCTGCTCCTTGAGCTTGCCCTTGAGCTGTTCATCTCGTGCGTTTATGCGGTTGGCGAAGGTGTTGTAGCCGGTTTCAACATTGCCCATGCCCACATAGCGATAGCCCACACCCAGGGTTGTTTCGTCACTGACCTTGGCGTCCAGTCCCAGGCCAACGCTATAGGCGAGATTGTACTGGCGGTGACTGGCGAAGCGCCGGGTGTCGTTGGCCTGGGTACCGTTGGCGTCAATCCGCGCTGCGCCCACGCCGGCCATGCCGTAAAACGACAGCCAGGGGGTGATCGGAATGTCTTTGTAGCCATTGAGCATTAAACGCTGGCTTCGTGTGTGCAGGCTGTTGACGTTGGCGTTGAAAGGCGCCCAATAGGACTTGAACGTCGAGTTGCCAGGCAGGGTGTATTCGCCCTCCAGGCGCCAGCCTTCCCTGAGCGCGTAACCGGCCGCGAAGGAGCCGGTGAACGTTTTGGCGTTGTTGGGGCCGTCTACCCGCGCGGTGACACGGGGGCTGGTCAGCAGAGCATTGGCAAGGTCCTGGCGGGCGCTGTTGAGTTTTGCCGAACCATACCAGCCTTCCGCCTGGGTGGCAGGGCTGGCGGTCGCGGCGAGTAACAGGGCGAAGGACAGCTTTTGCATGGTCGTCGATTCACTTTGATGTAAAAGGGGATCGATAGCTTGTTGCGGAGGGGGATCTAGCGTGAACAGGACTTCTCTGGCATTCATGGGCGAAGCCGGCGCCATTGGCTAATGAATTACCAGCTCTGGCTGTAGGATATCGGCGCAAAAAAAATGCCGCTTCAAAAGCGGCATTTTTCATGGGGCCGTATTACTCGGAAGCGATGGCGTTTTTCGCCAGGATGGCATTGGCCAGTTCCATGTCCGTGGCTTTCAGGCCAGGGTTATCGGCACGGACCTTCTGCATCGCAGCCTCCAGGTACGGGCCACGGATGCCGCCGTCGCTGGCAACGAAGCTGCCGGCGTCGTCCTGGGCGGCAACCACCAACTTATGGTCCTTGAATGTCAGGTAAGTCGAGCCGGTAGTAGCGCCCGAGGAGATGACATTGCGCCAGAAACTGTCGGCCATGGCTGAGCCGACGGGGAGGGAAAGCACAGCGAGGGTTGCGACAGCATATTTGAGACGCATGATGGGTGACTCCGGGTGGGTTATCTGTACATTATGATTGTGGTTAGCCCAGCCGAGTTCCATCACTGACTAAACAGTTTCAACTTTCAGAATCGCGCCATCCTGGCCAACGACCCGTACTTGAGCGCCTACAGGCATATCCGGGCCGGTCACGATCCATACGCCATCACCGACTTTTATCTTGCCGCGCCCATCGACAATTGCCTGATGCACTATGAAGGTGCGGCCGATCAGCTCGGAGCCGCGCATGTTCAGCCCCGGCTGGTCGCTGGCCTTGGCGCTGCTGCGTTGGCGTTTCCACCAATACACCGCCGTCAGGATCGACAGGAGGGCGAACAGCAGCAGTTGCCATTCCAGCCCGAGCGGCGGTACCAGGAACTTGATCACGCCCACGGCGGCGGCGGCGATCCCCATCCACAGCAGATAACCCCCGGCGCCGAACACCTCAAGAATCAACAACACGGTGCCCAGCGCCAGCCAATCCCAGAACGATAGATGCTGCAGGAAATCCCACATGTCGATCGCCTCAGCCTTTCTTGTTATCGAACGTGGCCTTGACGATCTCGCCGATACCACCGACTGCACCGATCACCTGGCTGGCTTCCAGCGGCATCAGGATCACTTTGCTGTTATTGGCCGAAGCCAGCTTGCCCAGGGCGTCGATGTATTTTTGCGCGACGAAGTAGTTGATGGCCTGCACGTTACCGGTGGCGATCGCTTCGGAAACGACCTGGGTCGCACGAGCTTCCGCTTCAGCCTGACGCTCACGGGCTTCGGATTCCAGGAACGCAGCCTGGCGGCCACCTTCGGCTTCAAGGATCTGTGCCTGCTTCTTGCCTTCGGCGGTCAGGATCGCCGACGCCCGCAGGCCCTCGGCCTCCAGAATCTGTGCACGCTTGATCCGCTCGGCTTTCATCTGGCCGGACATGGCGGCCATCAGGTCCGCAGGTGGGCTGATGTCCTTGATCTCGATCCGGGTGATCTTGATGCCCCACGGCGCGGTGGCTTCGTCGACCGTGCGCAGCAGTTTTTCGTTGATGCCGTCACGTTGGCTGAGCATGGCGTCCAGCTCCATGGAGCCGAGGACGGTACGGATATTGGTTTGCAGCAGGTTGCGGATGGCATGCTCGAGGTTGTTCACCTCGTAGGCCGCCTGGGCGGTGTTGACCACCTGGAAGAAGCACACGGCGTCGATCTGCACGGTGGCGTTGTCGGCGGTGATCACTTCCTGGGGAGGGATATCCAGCACGCTTTCCATCACGTTGATCTTGCGACCGATACGGTCCATGACCGGGATGATGATGTTGAGGCCCGGCTTGAGCGTGTTGGTGTAGCGCCCGAAACGCTCCACGGTCCACTGGTAGCCTTGTGGCACGACCTTGAAACCCATGAAGAGAATGGCGACAGCCAAACCCACGAAAAGAAGCAGTACGGTTCCGATCTGCATAGCGATTCCCTATCTGTTGGTGTCAGTGAAACGACGTTCGGCCGATTGTAGCGGTGTTGTCACGGATAAGAACGATTTCACGGTTCGACAAGCAAAGGATTTGTATCTGAATCCCCGGGCGTTACTCGTAATACTTCAGCCAGTGTGGTCAGCCCGGCGTTGACCTTGCGCAGGCCGGCGATACGCAGGCTGCACATGCCTTGTTTGAGCGCGGCCCGGCGCAAGGCCTGCACATCGGCGCCGGGGGTGATCAACGCTTTGAGCGTTTCGTCCATGACCATGATTTCGTACACGCCGGCCCTGCCTCGGTAACCGCTGTCTCGGCACTGCGCGCAGCCCACAGCTTCGTAGCGCTCACCCGCGACACGCTTGCAGTGCGGGCACAACAGCCGCACCAGGCGCTGCGCCATCACTCCAATCAGCGTAGCTTTGATCAAATAATGAGCAATTCCTAGTTCCTGTAAACGGCTGATAGCGCTGGGTGCATCGTTGGTGTGCAGCGTCGACAGTACCAGGTGCCCCGTCAATGCAGCTTGAATCGCCATTTCGGCGGTTTCCCTGTCGCGAATCTCGCCGATCATGATGATGTCCGGGTCCTGGCGCAGCAGGGCACGGATACCGCTGGCGAAGGTCAGGTCGATATTGGACTGCACCTGCATCTGGTTGAACGCCGGCTCGACCATCTCGATGGGGTCTTCCACCGTGCACAGGTTGACCTCGCGGGTCGCCAGTTGCTTGAGCGTGGTGTAAAGGGTGCTGGTCTTGCCCGAGCCGGTAGGGCCGGTGACCAGGATGATGCCACTGGTCTGGCGAACCATGGTGTGCCAGCGCCGCTGGTCTTCGGTGGGCAAGCCCAACTGATCTAAGTCCTTGAGTAGCACCTGGGGGTCGAAAATCCGCATCACCAGTTTCTCGCCGAACGCCGTGGGCAAGGTCGACAGGCGCAACTCCACTTCGGCGCCCGCCGGGCTTTTGGTCTTGACCCGGCCGTCCTGGGGTTTGCGTTTCTCCGCCACGTTCATCCGTCCGAGGCTTTTCAGGCGGCTGACCACGGCCACCGTTACCTGGGACGGAAATTGATAGACATCATGCAGCAACCCATCGATGCGAAAGCGCACCCGGCCCTGGTCCCGGCACGGTTCGACATGGATATCACTGGCGCGTTGGCCGAACGCGTACTGCAGCAGCCAGTCGACAATGTTGACGATGTGCGCGTCGTTGGCGTCCGGCTCCTGGTCGCCGCTGCCGAGGTTGAGCAGGTCGAAATGGCCCGGCGCTGCCATCTTGAGATCCGCGCCGCTGACCGACTTGGCCAGCCGGTAGAACTCCGCGATACAACGCTGGATATCCTGGGGATTGGCGACCACCCGCTTGATCGAGCGCTTGAGCACCTGCGCCAGCCCGGCTTCCCAGGCGGTGACATGGGGTTGGGCGCTGGCGATGGTGACGCTCTGCGCGTCCACGGCCACCGCCAGGATGGCGTGGCGTTGGGCAAAGGCGTGGGACATCAGCGGCACCACGGTTGCCACGTCGATTTTCAGGGGGTCGATACGCAGGTAGGCTTGCCCGGTGTGTCGGGCAAGCCATTGGGTCAGGGTTTCCAGGCAAGGGCCCAGGGCCGCGATGTGTTCCAGTGGGTGCTGGGTGTCGCTGGCCGGCAGCGTCGCCAGGCGCCGTGCCATGTCGGGCGTGATCAGCCCTTCTTCGAGCAGGGCCGGCAACAACGGGTGCAATTCCAATCGATGATCAATGGGCATGAGGCGTTTCCTGGGAGGCGTGATCCCAGGCTAGTCAGCCGCCAGCGTTCCTCCTCCCGATGTGTATTGCAGGTTTTTACTGGGCTCCCGCCGCCAGCGCCTGGGGCCGCACGGCATCGGCAGGCCAAACCTCGAGGGTGCACACGCTGATCAGGTTTCGAATCTTTTCACCAATCACCTGGGCACGGTGCCAGCTCAGGCCATCCATCACGATGTCGAGGGTCAGCAGGTCTTCCTGCCGGTTCACATTGACCTGGCGCGGAGTCAGGAACTGCAACGCGAAATAGTTGAGTACCCGGCACAGCACATCCGGCTCAGCCTCGGCGACGATCTGATAATGCGCCTGGCAGTGAGCACTATCGACGGCCCAGGCATCGACGCGGCAAACAGAATGGGTGGTTTCAACGGCGTGCATGTTGGCTCTCCAGTTTCGACTGGAGAAATTTTTACATTCGCCAACGGAGATTTCTTATCTAAAATGGGCAATATTCACGCATGCTCGAATAATTCTATTCAATGTAAGCCACTAAGCAGGTTGTTTTATGCGTAGCGAGTTGGACGTCTATGATCGCCGCATCCTGGCCTTGCTGCAGGAGGACGCTTCGCTCTCCAGCGCGCAGATCGCCGAACAGGTCGGGCTGTCCCAGTCACCTTGCTGGCGGCGCATCCAGCGGCTCAAGGAGGAAGGGGTGATCCGCGGCCAGGTCACCCTGTTGGATCGCAAGAAAATCGGCCTCAATACGCAGATTTTTGCCGAGGTCAAACTCAACGCCCACGGGCGATCCAACTTCACTGAGTTTACCGAGGCGATCTGCGGCTTTCCGGAAGTGCTGGAGTGTTATGTGCTGATGGGGGCGGTGGATTTTCTGCTGCGTATCGTCACCTCGGATATCGAGGCGTACGAGCGGTTTTTCTTTGAGAAGTTGTCGATGGTGCCGGGGATTCAGGAGGTCAACTCGATTGTGGCACTGTCCGAGATCAAGTCGACCACCAGCCTGCCAGTATTGCGTTGACTGTACCGGCCTTATCGGGGGCTTGCCCCCGATGGCGATTTACAGACGCAGCAGGGTTTTCCAGGCACGGTTCTGATACACCGCGATGGCCTGATGCATGCGCGCATCCAGCGATTCATCGGTGATCGGCTGGTTGGCCAGTTGTGCCAGTTTGTTCAGCTCGCCGTACAAACGGTCCAGCTCCGGGATGTCCACCACCTGGCGTGCATGGTGCAGCCAGGCCTGGATGCGTTCGATGCGCGGCAGTTGCTCGGCGAGGTCTTCCGGTTGCTGCTGGTAGCGCGGCAGTTGCAGGGCGACGGCATCTTCGGCCAGCAGGCGCGGCAGCCAGTTGGTGATTTGCGCAGCACCCTGACGGTTGCCGCGTACGTTGCGGTCGGCGGTCCAAGTGCGGTTCAGCAACCAGCGGGAGGTGTTCAGCGAGAACAGGCCCCAGCGTACGTCAGTCAATTCTTCAGCGAACTGTTCCGGCGCGGCTTTGCGAATGTCTTCGTCGTCATCACCGGCCTGGACCAGCGGGCGCCAGTCTTCCAGCAGGGCGTCGAGGGCGCTGCGCAGTTCGCTGGTGGATTGGCGCGGGGCGGCCTGGCCGAGGCTGCCAAGCAGGGCACGCAGTTCGCCGAGGTTGTCGACCCAGTCTTGCAACAGGCGCCAGTGGCCATTGAAGCGGTATTGCTCGGCCAGGCGCTGGCTGCTGCCCAGCAGGTGCCACATGATCGCGGCGAAGGCGTCGTCCAGCGGCATTTCAGCCTGCAATTGGGGCGCCGGTAGGCTCAGTGAGTAGCTGCTGGCGTCGTACAGGCGGTAGCCGCGCTCAGCCTTGCTGATGTCACACGGCATCAGGGCCAGGGTCTCAGCCAGTTCAGCGGCCAGCTCCAGCAGGGCGGACGGTTCGCCTTCACGCAGTTCCAGTTCCAGCTCGCAGATTTCTTCTTTCTGCTTGCCAGCCACCACATGGCCCAGGTCCAGGGCGGCTTCGATCACCACCTTGGCTTTGCCGCGGCCCCAAGCGATTTCGGCGCGTTCGCGCACGAAGTCGGTGGTGAAGATTGGCTTGAGGGTTTTCTTGTCCAGCTCGGCCAATTGCTCGGGCCAGCATTCGCCGTCGAGTTTCTTGACGTCGAGCTTGGCTTTGGGCAATTCCCAGTTGTATTCGTTACGTTCCGACAAGCCAGCGACGCTTTGGCCACGGGTCTTGAGGGTCTGGATAATGTCGTCACCGTCCTTGCGCAGGCGCAGGGCAACCTTGGCCTGGGCCAGGTCGCGCTCGGGGGTGTCGAAATACTGGTTCATCAACTCACGGCGTTCCCAGCCACTTTTGTTGCGTTTTTTCAGTAGCGGGTGCTCACGCAGCGCGGCGAGTGTTTCGCGGCTGACGCGGAGCTTGATTTCGGTTTCTTTCTGCATGGCCGGAAAATCCAGGATCGGGAGCGCAGCCGGGGAAAAGAGTGGCTGCCAAGGTCGTGCAGTGTACAGGACTGAGCCCGGCAGCGCGCCGCAACGGTTTATTGTGTCGTGCAGATGCCTCTATAGTGAGGTTCATCCGGGAAGTAGGGAGACCGCGCATGCCGTTGCCGTCCATGAAAGAGCAATTCGCCGCCTTGATTGCCGCGCCGTCGGTCAGTTGTACCCAGGCGTCTCTCGACCAGAGCAATCGCCCGGTGATCGACCTGCTCGCCAGTTGGCTGGGCGACCTGGGATTCGCCATCGACATCCAGCCCGTCAGCCCCGGCAAGTTCAACCTGTTGGCCAGTTTCGGCAGCGGCCCGGGTGGCTTGGTGCTGGCAGGTCATAGTGACACCGTTCCTTATGACCCGGCGCTGTGGAAGACCGACCCCCTCAAGCTGACGGAAGTCGATGGCCGCTGGGTCGGATTGGGCAGTTGTGACATGAAGGGTTTCTTCGCGCTGGCCATCGAAGCGGTGTTGCCGCTGCTGGAGCAGCCGTTCAAGCAGCCGCTGCTGATCCTCGCCACCTGCGATGAAGAGAGCTCCATGTCTGGCGCCCGTGCCTTGGCGGCCGCCGGGCGCCCGCTGGGGCGTGCGGCGGTGATTGGCGAGCCGACCGGCCTCAAGCCGATCCGCCTGCACAAAGGCGTGATGATGGAGCGCATCGATATTCTCGGCCAAAGTGGCCATTCGTCAGACCCGAGCCTGGGCCACAGCGCCCTTGAGGCCATGCACGATGCCATCGGCGAATTGCGCGGCCTGCGCCTGGCCTGGCAGCGCGAGTACCGCAACCCGCAATTCAGTGTGCCGCAGCCGACCCTGAATTTCGGCTGCATCCATGGCGGCGACAATCCCAACCGCATCTGTGGCCAGTGTTCCCTGGAATTCGACCTGCGGCCCCTGCCGGGCATGGACCCCCAGGCGTTGCGCGCCGCCATCCGGCAGAGGCTCGAACCGCTCGCCGAGCGCCATCAAGTCAAGATCGACTACGCGCCGTTGTTCCCCGAAGTGCCGCCGTTCGAACAGGCCGAAGACGCCGAGCTGGTGCGGGTAGCGGAACGATTGACCGGTCATCGTGCCGAAGCAGTAGCGTTTGGCACCGAAGCGCCTTATCTTCAGCGCCTTGGTTGTGAAACCCTGGTATTGGGCCCCGGCGATATCGCTTGCGCCCACCAGCCAGGCGAGTACCTCGAAATGTCACGCTTGACGCCTACAGTGCGTCTATTGCGTGAGCTGATCGAGCATTACTGCCTCAAACCTGCATAAATTAACCCCCGTCCATTCGTACATAAGGAGAGCGAGCGTGTCGCCAAGCCTGTTCCGACGATAACCATCAGCCCGCTGTGCGTTTTCACGACTCATCCTTTTTCGGCTGCTTTTTATTACAGGCCCAGGTTCCATGCCCGAATACGTCAATTGGCTTCGTCACGCTTCGCCCTACATCAACGCCCACCGCGACTGCACCTTTGTGGTCATGCTGCCCGGCGACGGTGTGGAACACCCGAATTTCGGCAATATCGTCCACGACCTGGTGCTGCTTCACAGCCTGGGCGTGCGCCTGGTGCTGGTGCACGGTTCGCGCCCGCAGATCGAAGCACGCCTTGAAGCACGCGGCCTGACCCCGGCTTACCACGATGGTTTGCGCATCACCGATGCCGCAACACTGGAATGCGTGATCGATGCGGTCGGCCACCTGCGTATCGCTATCGAGGCGCGGCTGTCCATGGACATGGCCTCGTCGCCGATGCAGGGTTCGCGCCTGCGGGTGGCCAGCGGCAACCTGGTCACCGCGCGGCCGATCGGCGTGCTCGAAGGCGTGGACTACCACCACACCGGCGAAGTGCGCCGGGTCGACCGCAAGGGCATCAATCGCCTGCTGGACGAGCGCTCCATTGTGCTGTTGTCGCCCCTGGGGTATTCGCCCACCGGCGAGATCTTCAACCTGGCCTGCGAAGACGTCGCCACCCGTGCCGCCATCGACCTGGGCGCCGACAAGCTGCTGCTGTTTGGCGCCGACCTGGGCCTGATCGATGAAAACGGTCGCCTGGTCCGTGAACTGCGCCCGCAACAAGTGCCGGCGCACCTGCAACGCCTGGGCAGCAGCAACTACCAGGCCGAATTGCTCGATGCAGCGGCCCAGGCCTGCCGTGGCGGGGTAGGGCGCAGCCATATCGTCAGCTACGCCGAAGACGGCGCATTGCTCACCGAACTGTTTACCCGGGACGGCGGCGGTACGCTGGTGGCCCAGGAGCAATTCGAACTGGTGCGCGAAGCGGCGATTGAAGACGTCGGCGGCTTGCTTGACTTGATCAGCCCGCTGGAAGAGCAGGGCATCCTGGTGCGCCGCTCGCGGGAGGTGCTGGAGCGTGAGATCGAGCAATTCAGCGTGGTGGAGCGCGAAGGCATGATCATCGCCTGTGCGGCGCTGTATCAGATTGCGGAGTCGGACGCGGGGGAGCTGGCGTGCCTGGCGGTCAACCCGGAGTACCGCCATGGTGGCCGTGGTGATGAACTGCTGGAGCGCATCGAGACGCGTGCCCGGGCGCAGGGCTTGAAGACGTTGTTCGTCCTCACCACGCGCACGGCCCATTGGTTCCGTGAGCGCGGTTTCGTACCGAGCAGTGTGGACCGCCTGCCGTCGGCACGGGCGTCACTGTACAACTATCAGCGTAACTCGAAGATTTTCGAAAAGGCCCTGTAGGCCCGACTCGATAGATGAATGAAGTTGCAATGTGGGGTGGGCTTGCTCCCGACGCGGTGGATCAGTCACTGAGTGTCGATCTGAACTACCGAAATCGGGAGCAAGCCCCCTCCCACATTTGATCTGTCCAGGGCTGATAAATACGTCGGTCACACTGCATCGATCCCTTCCCCCATACCTTCAAAACCCTTGCCGTGTCCCCTTTAAGCGGGGCGTCGGCTTGTCGCGCCTGTGCATTCTGGAATGTAAGGCCGGCCAACGGTTCGGGGATACCGGCGGTGTTTAAACCTGTCAGTTTGGCGATTTTCTGTGTCGGTTAAAATCCATCATCCGGCCGTCTTTCTGGGCCACCTGGTCGGCGGATTTCAGGTTCACGCCGTTGATTTGTCTGGTGCCCAGCCCCCAAAGGCGCCAGTGCAACAGGCAGGCCGTAATGAGACAAGGAGGGGGTAATGGTTTTTGTCGAGCCGGTCTTGGGGTGCGTCAATTTGGCTGCCGTGAACCCCTACTAAAGTTTCAGAATTCTTGATTTGGGCCGATACGATCAAGGCGGCAGTGGGTAGATTGCACTAGGCTGCCGTGGTCAGAACGCTCCATACGACGGCTTTAATCCCGGAAAAAATATTAGCGATACAAAAACTGTAACAAATTGACGGGAGGATGCGCGTTTGGCCATGATGGCGTCGCTTTTTTGATCGTGGGTGACGTATGCAACCCCGCGGCCACACTGAGCGATCTAAAAAAAGGCTAACAAATACCCTTTAGGAATTAGCTCGTGGAGTAGTTGGTCTACGCTGACTCGCTCACCCCATGCTAGGGCTTATTCCCAAATCGTATGAAAAAGAATGAAACAATTCTTTTTGGGTGTATGAAAAACTCATTACCCTGCAGGGACCAAATCAACTGTGATTAGACGAAGGTAGTAGACACACAAGGTTACGATTGACTTGTCAGTCACTATCCGGTGCTAATCGCGCATCTGTGGATCGAGGGCGTCAGACCCGAGACCAAAGAAATACAAAAATTAGAAATGAGAGGAGCGGTACATGAAGAAGTCCACCTTGGCACTGTCTGTAGCTTTGGGCGTAATCGCTCAGCAAGCAGGCGCTGCCGGTTTCATCGAAGACAGCCACGCCACACTGAGTGCGCGTAACTTCTACATCAACACTGATAACCGTGATGGCCAGCCATCGGCGACCTCGAACACCCGCAGCAAGAACGCTGAATGGGGCCAAGGCTTCGACCTGCGTTTCATCTCGGGTTACACCCAGGGCACTGTCCAGTTCGGCGTTGATGCGATCGGCCTGTACGGCGTGCGTCTGGATTCGAGCCGTGCAGAACACGGTAACTACACCGGTACTGCTTCCGGCGGCACCGTGTTCCCAAGCGACGGCAACACCGCTGTCAATGATTTCGCCAGCCTGGGCGTGACCGGCAAGGTCAAGATCTCCCAAACCGAACTGAAGCTGGGCACCCTGCAGCCTAAGCTGCCAGTTATCGTGACCAACGATGGTCGTCTGCTGCCGCAAACCTTCCAAGGTGGCCAGATCACTACCAACGACATCAAGGATTTGACCTTGGTTGCTGGTCAGGTCGAAAAGGCCAAGGGTCGTAACTCCAGCAACAACGAAAACCTGTCGATTGGCGGTGCCAACGGCAGCTCCAACTACAACGCAGGCAAGTTCACCAACAAGTTCTACTACGCCGGTGGTGACTACAAACTCACCAAAGACCTGACCGCCCAGTACTACTACGGCAACCTGGAAGACTTCTACAAGCAGCACTTCCTGGGTCTGACCCACAACTGGGCAATCGGCCCGGGCGTTTTGAAATCTGACCTGCGTTATTTCAACAGCTCTGACGATGGTAAAAACGGCAATACCCCTGCTTACTACAGCAGCGGTAACTACAACGGCTTCAGCGGCGGCAAGGGTAAGGTTGACAACAACCTGTACAGCGGCCTGTTCCTGTACACCGTTGCCGGTCACACCTTCGGTGGCGGTTACCAGGTCAGCAACGGTAGCAGCGACTTCCCTTGGTTGAACCAAGGCGACGGTTCGTCGGCTTACCTGACCACTGACATGCAGATCCAGAAGTTTGCCCGTGCCGGCGAACGCACCTGGCAAGCTCGCTACGCTTATGACTTCGCTAAAGTCGGCGTACCTGGCCTGACTGCTGGTGTTGTTTACCTCAAGGGTAGCGACATCGACACTGTTGGCACCAACGCTGCTCGTACTGAAATCACCGGTCAATCCGAGTGGGAACGTGACATCACCGTTGCCTACGTGATTCCAGAAGGCCCGCTGAAAAACCTCGGCGTTGCCTGGAAAAACGCTATGTGGCGTACCGACCTGGCGAACACCCGTTCCCAGGACGAAAACCGCCTGATCGTCAGCTATTCGCTGCCACTGTTCTAGTAGCGTAACGCTGTTGTAAGACTGTAAACCTTGCCCGGCGCAACGCCGGGCAAGGTGTCTTGCTTTTCAAGTCGGGCTCAACCCCCGCAAGCCCTTCCTGAACCCCTCTTCGTACAGCGTCTCAAGGCCTTCTCAAACCTTGAAATGGATGTTGCTCCTTGCCCGTTCCGGCGTCCAATGAACAGATTTTTAATATTCCATTATCATCTAGATAAATCGATATTTATTCTTTTTAAATTATCCACAATGCATGCACAGTGGGCTCCATAGCACTCACCAGGAGCCACACCATGAGCCTAAGACTGGGCGACATCGCCCCCGACTTCGAACAGGATTCCAGCGCCGGCAAGATTCGTTTCCACGAATGGCTGGGCGACAGCTGGGGGGTGTTGTTTTCCCACCCGGCAGACTTCACCCCGGTGTGCACCACCGAGTTGGGCTTTACCGCCAAGCTCAAGGACGAATTCGCCAAGCGCGGCGTCAAGGCCATCGCCCTGTCGGTAGACCCGGTGGACTCGCACCACAAGTGGATCGAAGACATCAACGAAACCCAGCACACGATCGTCAACTTCCCGATCCTAGCCGATGCCGACCGCAAGGTCTCGGACCTCTACGACTTGATCCACCCGAACGCCAGTGACACCCTCACCGTACGTTCCTTGTTCGTGATCGACCCGAACAAGAAGATCCGCCTGACCATCACCTACCCGGCCAGCACCGGGCGCAACTTCCACGAAATCCTGCGGGTGATCGACTCGTTGCAACTGACCGACAACTACAAAGTCGCGACGCCCGCCAACTGGCAGGACGGCGATGAAGTGGTGATCGTGCCGTCGCTCAAGGACGAGGAAGAGATCAAGAAGCGCTTTCCGAAGGGGTATCGAGCGGTGAAGCCATACCTGCGTCTCACCCCGCAACCCAACCGCTGACACAGGACCCATGTGGGAGGGGGCTTGCTCCCGATAGCGGTGCGTCAGGACTGAATGTGTCGACTGACACGCTGCTATCGGGAGCAAGCCCCCTCCTACAGGTTGAGCGCATTTCAAGTCACACATAGCAGGGGTTTTCAGGCCGTTTCGACGGCCTTTTTTTTCGCCTGTGAATTTATCTATGCTTTATGCATTTAAAGAATAAACAAATGAAAAAATAAGATTTATAGATATATAAATCTGCTGATATGGTCTGTTCCATCTTGGCGCCATCGCCACACAGCGAACCGCCGACACTTGCTTAAGGAATTTCCTAGATGCTGGTCGTAACACTTGGAGGCAGTCCCAGCCAGCGTTCGCGCTCCGGGGTGTTGCTGGATAAAACCCGTCAGTGGTTGCAACACAAAGGCGTGGAAGTCGTGAGTTACCAGATACGGGACTTCCCGGCCGAAGACTTGCTGCACGCCCGCTTCGACAGCCCCAAGGTCATCGACCTGCTGCAACAGGTGGCCAATGCAGACGGCCTGGTGATCGCCACGCCGGTGTACAAGGCCTCGTTCTCCGGCGCGCTGAAGACCGTGCTCGACCTGCTGCCGGAACGCGCTCTGGCCCACAAGATCGTGCTGCCCATGGCGACCGGCGGCAGCATCGCCCACATGTTGGCGGTGGACTACGCGCTCAAGCCGGTGTTGTCGGCATTGAAAGCCCAGGAGCTGCTCCACGGGATTTTCGCCGAAGACAGCCAGATCGCCTATGGCGAAGGCAGTGCCCAGGCGCATTTGGTGCCGGTGCTCGAACACCGTTTGCACGAGGCCCTGGAGACGCTTTATGGCGCCATGGCCCGTCGCCCGAAACCGCTGGACCCGCATGTGTTGAATGAACGTTTGTTGAGTGCTCGCTGGAGCATTTAAGTAAGCCTCACCGCTATATAGAAGTACTCACCTTACTCAGCCGCCAACGGCCAAGCAGGTGCAGCCAACCCCTTCATCGCATTTTTGGAGAGAGCGCCATGCGCACTGTCATCTTGCGTCGTGGTCTGGTCGCGCTGTTTGCCGCGGCTGTGTCCTTCGGCGCCATCGTTCAAGCCCACGCCGCCGAAACCCTGCGGATCGGTTATCAGAAGTACGGCACCCTGGTGCTGCTCAAGGCCAAGGGCACCCTGGAAAAACGCCTGGCCGCCCAAGGCGTGCAGGTGCAATGGACTGAGTTCCCTGGCGGCCCGCAGTTGCTCGAAGGCTTGAACGTGGGCTCTATCGACTTCGGTGTCACCGGCGAGACCCCGCCGGTGTTTGCCCAGGCGGCCGGTGCCGACTTGCTCTACGTTGCCTACGAGCCGCCCGCGCCGACCAGCGAAGCGATCCTGGTACCGAAAGATTCGCCGATCAAATCCGTGGCCGAACTCAAGGGCAAGAAAGTTGTGCTCAATAAAGGCTCGAACGTGCACTACCTGCTGGTACGTGCCCTGGAAGACGCCGGCCTGAAATACACCGATGTACAAACCGTATTCCTGCCGCCCGCCGATGCCCGTGCCGCGTTCGAGCGTGGCAGTGTCGACGCCTGGGTTATCTGGGACCCGTACCAGGCCGCCGCCGAGAAACAACTGCAAGCGCGCACCCTGCGTGACGGCACCGGCATTGCCGACAACCACCAGTTCTACCTGGCCACCAAACCCTATGCCGAAAAACACCCCGAAGTGATCAAGGCGCTGGTGGAAGAAGTGCGCGCGGTGGGCGAATGGTCCAAGGCCAACCCCCAGGAAGTCACCGAACAAGTCGCTCCGCTGCTTGGCTTACCGGCCGACATCACCCTGACTTCGGTGAAGCGCCAAGGCTACGGCGCGCTGTTCCTGACCCCGGAAGTGGTGGCGGCCCAGCAGAAAATCGCTGACAGCTTCTACCAACTCAAATTGATCCCCAAACCCTTGAGCATCAAGGACGTGATCTGGACGCCACCTGCCGCCGTGGCCAAAGCGCCGTAATTCGACTTCTTCAGGAGACAACTCCATGAGCCTCAATATTTTCTGGTTCCTGCCTACTCACGGCGACGGCCATTACCTTGGCACCGCCGAAGGCGCTCGCGCCGTCGACCACGGTTATTTGCAACAAGTGGCCCAGGCCGCTGACCGTCTCGGTTTCGGCGGGGTATTGATCCCCACCGGCCGGTCCTGCGAAGACTCGTGGCTGGTGGCCGCCTCGCTGATTCCGGTGACCCAGCGTTTGAAATTCCTTGTGGCGCTGCGCCCCGGGATCATTTCCCCGACGGTGGCGGCGCGTCAGGCCGCGACCCTCGACCGCCTGTCCGGTGGCCGGGCGTTGTTCAACCTGGTGACCGGTGGCGACCCGGAAGAATTGGCTGGCGACGGTTTGTTCCTCAGTCACGAAGAGCGCTACCAGGCCTCGGTGGAATTCACCCGCATCTGGCGGCGCGTGCTGGAAGGCGAGACCGTGGATTACGACGGCCAGCACATCAGCGTCAAAGGCGCCAAGCTGCTTTACCCACCGATCCAGCAACCGCGTCCGCCGCTGTACTTCGGCGGTTCCTCGGAAGCGGCCCAGGACCTGGCCGCTGAGCAAGTGGACATGGTGCTGACCTGGGGCGAGCCACCGGCTGCCGTTGCCGAAAAAATCGAACAGGTGCGGGCCAAGGCGGCGAAGCTGGGGCGCACCGTGCGTTTCGGCATTCGTCTGCATGTGATTGTGCGCGAAACCAACGCTGAAGCCTGGAAAGCCGCCGACAAACTGATCTCCCACCTGGACGACGACACTATCGCCCGTGCCCAGGCTTCCCTGGCGCGCTTCGATTCCGTCGGCCAGCAACGCATGGCGGCCTTGCATGGCGGCAGCCGCGACAACCTGGAAGTCAGTCCCAACCTGTGGGCGGGCGTTGGCCTGGTACGCGGCGGGGCAGGCACTGCGCTGGTGGGCGATGGTCCGACCGTGGCCGCCCGGGTCAAGGAGTACGCAGCGTTGGGCATCGACACCTTTATCTTCTCCGGCTATCCACACTTGGAAGAGTCGTATCGCGTGGCCGAACTGCTGTTCCCACACCTGGATATCGAACGTCCCGAGCTGCCGAAAAGCGCCGGTTACGTCAGCCCGTTCGGCGAGATGGTGGCCAACGATATCCTTCCCAAAGCTGCATCACAGAGCTGAGGCAGCGCCATGAACCTTGAAAAATTGAGCCATCGCGTGGCGCCGTGGGTGTTGCCGGTATTGTTGTTGGCGGTGTGGCAGCTGTCAGTGTCGGCGGGCTGGTTGTCGACGCGCATCCTGCCGGCGCCCAGCGCGGTGATTGAGGCTGGGGTCAACCTGGTGCGCAGCGGCGAAATCTGGACGCACCTGGCGATCAGTGGCTGGCGGGCCGGCCTGGGCTTTGTGATCGGTGGCGGCATCGGCCTGGCGCTTGGGTTTATCACCGGCCTGTCGACGTGGGGCGAACGCCTGCTGGACAGCTCGGTGCAGATGATCCGTAACGTGCCGCACCTGGCGCTGATTCCATTGGTGATCCTGTGGTTCGGCATCGACGAGACCGCGAAGATTTTCCTGGTGGCCCTCGGCACGCTGTTCCCGATCTACCTCAACACCTACCACGGCATCCGCAACGTCGACCCGGCGTTGGTGGAAATGTCGCGCAGCTATGGCTTGTCCGGTTTCAGCCTGTTCTGGCAAGTGATCCTGCCGGGTGCGCTGCCTTCGATCCTGGTGGGCGTGCGGTTTGCCCTGGGCTTTATGTGGCTGACGCTGATCGTGGCGGAAACGATCTCTGCCAGCTCCGGGATTGGCTACCTGGCGATGAACGCTCGCGAATTCCTGCAAACCGACGTGGTGGTGTTGGCCATCGTGATGTACGCCATCCTCGGCAAGCTGGCCGACCTGGCCGCGCGCGGCCTGGAACGTGTATGGCTGCGCTGGCACCCGGCGTATCAAGTCAATAAAGGAGGTGCGGCATGACTGCTCAACAACCTCCACGCCTGTTGAAAGGCATCCCGCTGGCGGTGCGTAAGTTGCGCAAGGCCTTTGGCGCGCGGGAAGTGCTGAAGGGCATCGACCTGCATATCCCCGCGGGCCAGTTCGTCGCCGTGGTCGGGCGTAGCGGTTGCGGTAAAAGTACCTTGCTGCGCCTGTTGGCCGGCCTGGACAAAGCCAGCGGCGGCGAGCTGCTGGCCGGTTCCGCGCCGCTGAGCGAGGCGATTGAAGACACGCGGTTGATGTTTCAGGAAGCGCGCCTGCTGCCGTGGAAAAAGATCATCGACAACGTCGGGCTTGGCCTCAAAGGCAACTGGCGCCCTAAAGCCTTGGAAGCTTTGGAAGCGGTCGGCCTGGCCGAGCGTGCCAATGAGTGGCCGGCGGCCTTGTCCGGTGGGCAGAAGCAGCGGGTGGCGTTGGCTCGCGCCTTGATCCACCAGCCGCGCCTGCTGCTGCTCGACGAACCGCTGGGTGCCCTGGACGCCCTGACCCGTATCGAGATGCAGCAACTGATCGAAAACCTCTGGCAAAAACACGGCTTCACGGTGTTGCTGGTGACCCATGACGTCAGTGAAGCCGTGGCCATTGCCGACCGGGTGATCCTGATCGAAGACGGCGAAATCGGCCTGGACCTGCTCGTCGATCTGCCGCGTCCACGCGCCCGTGGCTCACACCGCCTGGCCGCGCTGGAAGCGCAAGTGCTCAACCGTGTGCTGTCGTTGCCCGGCACCCCGCCGGAGCCCGAACCTGTTTCACCGTTGCCTACGCAATTGCGTTGGGCTCAATAACTCACTTGTCCCACGAAGGAAGAACACCATGACTATTAAAGCCATCAACGTGCGTAACCAGTTCAAAGGCACCATCAAGGAAATCGTGGTAGGCGATGTACTGTCGGAAATCGACGTGCAGACGGCATCCGGCATCGTCACTTCCGTGATCACCACCCGCTCGGTCAAAGAGCTGGAGCTGGTGATTGGCAGCGAAGTGATTGCCTTTGTTAAGTCCACCGAGGTGTCGATCGCCAAGTTGTGATTTGCGTCGCTCTTGAGGCCGTCATCGGGGGCAAGCCCCCCCACATGTTGATCTGTGAACACATTCAAAATGTGGGAGGGGGCTTGCCCCCGATGAGGCCATCCCAGTCAACACAAGGCTTATCGCTTGGGCAGATACGCCGGCAAATAAAGCCCGACATAGGCATCGAACACCCGCATCCCTTCCTCCGCCATGCGCGGCGTGATCAACCCATGCTGATGCACCGAGCGCGCATACACCCGGTCACTCAGTTCCAGTGCCAGGGCAAACACGTCCACATCCTTAGGCAGGCTCGGCACCTCGAAGTGACGATTGAACACCTCCAGCATCAAGTCGCCCAGTTCCAGATCATGCTGGCGATCCGCCTGGGTCACTTCGGTCAGCCCATGCTGTGCCAGGATCAGTTGGCGGGCGGCGGCGTCTTGGTCGTAGATGGTGAGCATGCGTTGCTCGACGATGCAGGACAGGTCACGCCAGTGCTTGAGTGAACCATGCTCGATGGGCGCCTGGATTGCTGCCCGGAAGGCGGCGTGGACGTCCGCCGTCAGTGCCTCGAGCAGCGCTGGCACACTGGCAAAAAAGTGATACACCGATGACGGTGGAATCTGCGCACGCTCGGCCACGCTGTAGATCGACAAACTGGCCACGCCTTCGGCGGCCAGCAAGGTACGGGCGGCATCAAGGATCGCGTCGATCCGGGCCTGGCTGCGGGCGCGGGGTTTGCGAGGGGCGGCGGGGCGGGGTGGCATGGAAGTCTCCTACAAGGCAGCGGGCATTGTATGAGCAGGAACCGGTGTTGTCTGCCAAGGCGCCATCGGGAGCAAGCCCCCTCCCACAGTTGACTGCGTTCCAACCTTGAAATGCAGTCAAGTGTGGGAGGGGGGCTTGCTCCCGAGGAGGCCGACTCGGTCAACCAGAAGAAACCCATAAAAAAACGCCACAGACCAAAGGTCGGAGGCGTTTTTCAGTACAACCACTGCTTACACGGTATGCAGGTACCAGTTGTACTCAAGGTCGGAGATGGAGTGTTCGAACTCTTCCAGCTCACTTTCCTTACAGGCGACGAAGATATCGATGTATTTAGGATCGATGTACTTGGCCATCACCTCGCTGTCGTCCAACTCGCGCAAGGCATCGCGCAGGTTGTTCGGCAGGCTTTGCTCGTTCTGCTCGTAGCTGTTGCCTTCCACGGGAGCGCCCGGTTCGATCTTGTTGGTCAGGCCGTGGTGCACGCCTGCCAGGACCGAAGCCATCAGCAGGTAGGGGTTGGCATCGGCGCCGGCCACGCGGTGTTCGATACGCACCGCATCGGACGAGCCGGTCGGTACGCGAATCGCCACGGTACGGTTATCCAGGCCCCAGCACGGCGAGTTCGGCACGTAGAACTGTGCGCCGAAACGACGGTAGGAGTTGACGTTAGGGCACAGGAACGCCATTTGGGCGGGTAGGGTCTCGAGCACACCGCCGATCGCGTGACGCAATGCGGCGTTCTGCTCGGGATCCTCGCTGGCAAAGATGTTCTTGCCGTCCTTGTCCAGGATCGAAATGTGTACGTGCAAACCGTTGCCTGCCTGGCCTGGGTAAGGCTTGGCCATGAAGGTGGTGTCCATCTCATGGTCGTAGGCGATGTTCTTGATCAGGCGCTTGAGCAGTACCGCGTAGTCGCAAGCCTTGATCGGGTCGGCCACGTGGTGCAGGTTCACTTCGAACTGCGCCGGAGCACTTTCCTTGACGATGGCGTCGGCCGGGATGCCTTGTTCCTTTGCACCTTCCAGGATGTCCTGGAGGCAGTCGACGTATTCGTCGAGGTCGTCGATCAGGTAGACCTGTGTCGAGTGCGGGCGTTTGCCGGAGATCGGCGAGCGGGGCGGTTGCGGGCGGCCGTTCACGTTCTCCTGGTCGATCAGGTAGAACTCAAGCTCGAAGGCAGCACAGATGGTCAGGCCGAGGTCATCAAATTTGCTTACAACTTGGCGGAGCACTTCGCGCGGATCGGCGAAGAAAGGTTCACCTTCAAGTTCGTGCATGGTCATCAGCAGTTGCGCGGTAGGGCGCTTTTGCCAGGGTTCATTGCACAGGGTGTCAGGGATCGGATAACAGATTCGGTCAGCATCACCGATATCCAGGCCCAGGCCGGTGCTTTCCACCGTAGAGCCATTGATATCCAGGGCAAATAGAGAGGCAGGCAGGTTAATGCCCTTCTCGTAAACCTTGTGGAGGCTGGTGCGTTCGATGCGCTTACCGCGCACCACACCATTCATATCCGCAATTAGAAGGTCTACGTACAGAACCTCAGGATGATCCTTAAGGAACGCGTTCGCTTCGTTAAGCTGAACGGCACGCGGGGGTACCGACATGATGCAACACCTTTGTTGTTAAAAATATCAATCATTGATCTTTTCTGGTTTCAGTCAACCCGAACGGCATGCCGAAGTCAAGCGAGGCCTTTTTTGCCCTAAAAAAGCGCCTTGAGGGCTTTTTTGAGGCTTTTTGGGGCTGTTTTTTCGGTTTGACCGCCGTGGGACCAGCAGGCTTGAGCGGGCCGTGTTGTATTTTTTACGGGGGTGTTGTGTAAAAAAATGAACAAGGCTAAGCTCGATTCAAACCCATAACAGCAATAATACCGGGGTGTTTCATGTGTCTCCTGCCGCCACTTGGCGTCTTGGCCTGCTCCATACAGGCTTTGTCATCCGTTCATCCGTCCTGTGTGAACACCCGCGCCCCGGCCAATATTCTTGACGCTTCGGCGGACCTCTTCTATGCCTCTGCGCTTCCCTCGAATTTACCCCTGAACGGCTCCCGTGCAAGGTGCTGCTCATGATTCTGCACGACTTTGGCCTGAGGAATGCAACGCTGCAGCAAATGGCAGGTAAGCTCCTACTCTGAACGAAAAAAACGACGCGGATGCTGCGTCAACCAACGCCTGGCCTTTAATGGATGCCAGGAAACCCAGCCCAGAGGCATTTATGAGTAACAACCTCGACCAGCTCACCGATTGGTTGAAAGACCACAAGATCACAGAAGTCGAATGCATGATTGGCGACCTCACCGGCATCACCCGGGGCAAGATCTCGCCGACCAACAAGTTCATCGCCGAAAAAGGCATGCGCCTGCCCGAGAGTGTGCTGTTGCAGACCGTGACCGGCGACTACGTCGAAGACGACATCTATTACGAATTGCTCGACCCGGCCGACATCGACATGATCTGCCGCCCCGACCAGAACGCGGTATTCCTGGTGCCTTGGGCCATCGAGCCGACCGCCCAGGTGATCCACGACACCTACGACAAGCAAGGCAACCCGATCGAGCTGTCGCCGCGCAACGTGCTCAAGAAAGTCCTCAAGCTCTACGCCGACAAAGGCTGGCAGCCCATCGTGGCGCCGGAGATGGAGTTCTACCTGACCAAGCGCTGCGAAGACCCGGATTTCCCGCTGCAGCCGCCGATTGGTCGTTCCGGTCGCCCGGAAACCGGCCGCCAGTCCTTCTCCATAGAAGCCGCCAACGAATTCGACCCGTTGTTCGAAGACGTCTACGACTGGTGCGAGCTGCAGGAGCTGGACCTCGACACCCTGATCCACGAAGACGGCACGGCGCAGATGGAAATCAACTTCCGTCACGGCGATGCCCTGTCCCTGGCCGACCAGATCCTGGTGTTCAAGCGCACCATGCGGGAAGCCGCGCTCAAGCACGACGTGGCCGCCACCTTCATGGCCAAGCCGATGACCGGCGAGCCTGGCAGCGCGATGCACCTGCACCAGAGCATCATCGACATCGCCACCGGCAAGAACGTCTTCTCCAACGAAGACGGGACCATGAGCCAGCTGTTCCTCAACCACATTGGCGGCTTACAGAAATTCATCCCCGAATTGCTGCCGTTGTTTGCCCCCAACGTGAACTCGTTCCGCCGCTTCCTGCCCGACACCTCGGCGCCGGTCAACGTGGAATGGGGCGAAGAAAACCGCACCGTCGGCCTGCGCGTACCGGATGCCGGCCCGCAAAACCGCCGTGTGGAAAACCGCCTGCCGGGGGCTGACGCCAACCCGTACCTGGCGATTGCCGCCAGCCTGCTGTGTGGCTACATCGGCATGGTCGAAGGCCATAACCCGAGCGCACCGGTGGTTGGTCGTGGCTACGAGCGGCGCAACCTGCGCCTGCCGTTGACCATCGAAGACGCCCTGGAGCGCATGGAAAACAGCAAGACCATCGAGAAATACCTGGGTCATAAATTCATCACAGGCTACGTCGCGGTCAAGCGGGCCGAGCATGAAAACTTCAAGCGCGTGATCAGTTCGTGGGAGCGGGAATTCCTGCTCTTCGCCGTCTGATGCGCCGGGCGTGCCGTGGGAACGGCGCGCCCTCACCTGAAAAGTCTAGGAGATTGGTATGTCCAGCAACAACCCGCAAACCCGTGAATGGCAAGCCTTGAGCAGTGAGCACCACCTGGCACCGTTCAGCGACTTCAAGCAATTGAAAGAGAAAGGCCCGCGGATCATCACCAAAGCCCACGGCGTTTACCTGTGGGACAGCGAAGGTAACAAGATCCTCGACGGCATGGCCGGCCTGTGGTGCGTGGCGATCGGCTACGGTCGCGATGAACTGGCCGACGCCGCCGCCAAGCAGATGAAAGAACTGCCGTACTACAACCTGTTCTTCCAGACCGCACACCCGCCGGTACTCGAATTGGCCAAGGCCATTTCCGACATCGCGCCTGCTGGCATGAACCACGTGTTCTTCACCGGTTCCGGCTCCGAAGGCAACGACACCATGTTGCGTATGGTCCGCCACTACTGGGCGATCAAGGGCCAACCGAACAAGAAAACCATCATCAGCCGCAAGAATGGCTACCACGGCTCCACCGTGGCTGGCGCCAGCCTGGGCGGCATGACTTATATGCATGAACAGGGCGATTTGCCGATCCCGGGCATCGTCCATATCGCCCAGCCCTATTGGTTCGGCGAAGGCGGTGACATGAGCCCCGAAGAGTTCGGGGTGTGGGCTGCCAACCAGCTGGAAGAGAAGATCCTGGAGCTGGGTGTGGACAACGTCGGGGCCTTTATTGCCGAGCCGATCCAGGGCGCCGGTGGCGTGATCGTACCGCCCGCGACCTACTGGCCGCGCATCAAGGAAATTCTCGCCAAGTACGACATCCTGTTTGTCGCCGATGAAGTGATCTGTGGTTTCGGCCGTACCGGTGAGTGGTTCGGTAGTGATTTCTACGACCTCAAGCCCGACATGATGACCATCGCCAAGGGCCTGACCTCGGGCTACATCCCGATGGGCGGCCTGATCGTGCGCGACGATGTGGTTGCCGTGCTGAATGAAGGCGGCGATTTCAACCACGGCTTCACCTACTCCGGTCACCCGGTGGCAGCGGCGGTTGCGTTGGAAAACATCCGCATCATGCGCGATGAAAAAATCGTTAACCGCGTTCACGACGAAACGGCACCGTATTTGCAGAAACGTCTGAGGGAGCTGGCTGACCACCCGTTGGTGGGTGAAGTACGCGGTGTCGGCATGCTCGGTGCAATTGAACTGGTCCAGGACAAAGCGACGCGCAAGCGTTACGAAGGCCGTGGCGTTGGCATGATCTGCCGCACCTTCTGCTTCGAGAATGGCCTGATCATGCGCGCCGTGGGCGACACCATGATCATTTCGCCGCCACTGGTGATCAGCAAGGCTGAAATTGATGAGCTGGTAACCAAGGCTCGGCATTGCCTGGACCTGACTTTGGCGGCATTGCAGGGCTAAGTGCTAGGCTCAGTGCGCGGTGGCTTTGCCGCTGCGTCTGGGCAGCTATAAATATGCATGTATAAATCGAGGGCTTTGGTTGAAAGCCGGCCCTCTAAGTTGCCAGACTGTCGCCCTGTTTTGTTGCCCTTTGTGGGCCGCGAAACACACACAAGCTTGTGGCCCAAAAAAGAAAAATTGGAGCATCACCAAATGAAGGCATTAGGTTTGAAGAACGCGGGCAAGACCCTCCTCGCCTTGTCCCTGATGGGCGCAATGGCAGGCGCGGCCCAGGCAGACGATAAAGTGCTGCACGTCTATAACTGGTCCGACTACATCGCTCCGGACACCATCGCCAACTTTGAAAAAGAGTCGGGCATTAAAGTGGTGTACGACGTTTTCGACAGTAACGAGACCCTGGAAGCCAAGTTGCTGGCAGGCAAGTCCGGCTACGACATCGTCGTACCGTCGAACAACTTCCTTGCCAAGCAGATCAAGGCTGGGGTCTACCAGGAGCTGGACAAGTCCAAATTGTCCAACTACGGCAACCTGAACAAAGCCCTGCTCAAAGCCGTGTCGGTCAGCGACCCGGACAACAAGCACGCATTCCCGTACATGTGGGGCTCGATCGGTATCGGCTACAACCCGGAGAAGGTCAAGGCTGCGCTGGGCGTGGACAAGATCGATTCGTGGGACACCCTGCTCAAGCCGGAAAACATCGCCAAGCTGAAAAGCTGCGGCGTGAGCTTCCTCGATTCGCCAACCGAAATGCTGCCAGTGGCGCTGCATTACCTGGGCCTGCCGACCGACACCCAGAAAAAAGAAGACCTGAAGAAAGCTGAAGATCTGTTCCTCAAGATCCGTCCTTCGATTGGTTACTTCCACTCGTCCAAATACATCTCCGACCTGGCCAACGGCAACATCTGCGTGGCCGTGGGCTACTCGGGTGACATCCAGCAGGCCAAGTCCCGCGCGGCTGAAGCCGGTGGCAAGGTCAAGGTCGCCTACGACATTCCGAAAGAAGGCGCTGGTAGCTTCTACGACATGGTCGCCATCCCTAAAGATGCCGAAAACGTCGACGCTGCCTACAAGTTCCTGAACTACCTGCTCAAGCCGGAAGTCATGGCGAGCATTACCAACAGCGTCCGTTTCCCGAACGGTAACGAAAAAGCCACCGCACTGGTCGATAAAGACATCACCAGCGACCCGGGCATCTACCCGCCGGCGGAGGTGCAGGCCAAGCTCTACGCCATTGCTGACTTGCCGGCGGCAACCCAGCGTGAAATGACACGCAGCTGGACCAAGATCAAGTCGGGCAAATAAGCGAGGAAACCTGTAGCAGCGAGCTTGCTCGCGAAAATCGTCAACGATAACGCAGCGCCTCTGGTCGCCCGCGTTGCCTGTGAGTTCTTCGCGAGCAAGCTCGCTCCTACAAAGAGCGGCAACCGTACAGTAATTAAATGACAGAAAGTTTTGCCGGATCGGTTTATCGAGGGTAAGTTGCGCGCCGGTTTTGTTGCCGGGCAACAACTTTGGGCCCAACTATTTAAGAGGACCTCCACTTGCCATTTTCTTTATTTCGCAAAGCCTTGCTGGTGGGTGCAGGTATCACGCTGGCTGTCAGCGTGCAGGCCGCATCGACCGTGCATGTTTATAACTGGTCGGACTACATCGGGCCCGACACCCTGGCCAACTTTGAAAAAGCCAGCGGCATCAAGCCGGTGTATGACGTGTTTGACTCCAATGAAACCCTGGAAGGCAAGTTGCTCGCCGGGCGCACGGGTTACGACGTGGTCGTGCCGTCCAACCACTTCCTCGGCAAGCAGATCAAGGCCGGAGCATTCCAGAAGCTCGACAAGTCGTTGCTGACGAACTACGCCAACCTTGATCCGGCGTTGCTCAAGCGCCTGGAAAAGAACGACCCGGGTAACCAGTACGCTGTACCGTACCTGTGGGGCACCAACGGCATTGGCTACAACGTCGATAAAGTGAAGGAAGTACTGGGTGTCGACCATATCGACTCGTGGGCCGTGCTGTTCGAACCGGAAAACATGAAGAAGCTGGCGTCCTGCGGCGTGTCCTTTATGGACTCGGCGGATGAAATGCTGCCGGCAGTACTCAACTACATGGGCCTCAACCCCAACAGTACCAACCCGGACGACTACAAGAAGGCCGAAGAAAAACTACTGAAAGTGCGTCCCTACGTGACCTACTTCCACTCTTCCAAATACATCTCCGACCTGGCCAACGGCAATATCTGCGTGGCTGCCGGGTTCTCCGGTGATGTGTTCCAGGCCAAGGCCCGGGCGGCCGAAGCGGGTAAAGGCGTGAACATCGCCTACGCGATTCCGAAAGAAGGCGGCAACCTGTGGTTTGACGTGCTGGCGATTCCCAAGGATGCCACCAACGTCAAGGAAGCCCACGCCTTTATCAACTATTTGCTGCAACCTGAGGTGATCGCTCAGGTCAGTGATCACGTCGGTTATGCCAACCCTAACCCAGGGGCGGACAAACTGATGGAGCAATCGATACGCACCGACGCAGCGGTTTACCCACCGCAGGCGGTTCTCGACCGGACATTCGTCAACTTCGAGCTACCCCCGAAGGTGCAGCGTTTAATGACCCGTAGCTGGACCAAGGTCAAGACGGGCAAGTAAGGCTCTAACTATCCAAGGTTCGCCCACCTCGGGCGAACTGCACTCTTTTTTTTGGGAGTTTCGTAAATGGCAGTTGCCTCCGGCGCCTATAAGAAAGCCCTCGAGGGCGACCAGACACCGAAAAAGGTGCTGGTCAAAATCGACCGGGTCACGAAGAAGTTCGACGAGACGATTGCCGTGGACGATGTGTCCCTGGAAATCAAGAAAGGCGAGATATTCGCCTTGCTCGGCGGTTCGGGTTCGGGCAAATCCACCTTGCTGCGCATGCTCGCAGGCTTTGAGCGCCCCACCGAAGGTCGCATCTACCTCGACGGCGTGGACATCACTGATATGCCGCCCTACGAGCGGCCGATCAACATGATGTTCCAGTCCTACGCCTTGTTCCCGCACATGACCGTGGCGCAGAACATCGCGTTCGGCCTGCAGCAGGACAAGATCCCCAAGGCCGAAGTGGATGCGCGCGTGGCCGAGATGCTCAAGCTGGTACAGATGAGCCAGTTCGCCAAGCGCAAGCCGCACCAGTTGTCGGGCGGCCAGCGTCAGCGCGTGGCCCTGGCCCGTTCCCTGGCCAAGCGCCCGAAACTGCTGCTGCTCGATGAGCCGATGGGCGCCCTCGACAAGAAACTGCGTTCGCAGATGCAACTGGAACTGGTGGAAATCATCGAGCGTGTCGGCGTGACCTGCGTCATGGTGACCCACGACCAGGAAGAGGCCATGACCATGGCCGAGCGCATCGCAATCATGCACCTGGGCTGGATCGCCCAGATCGGCAGCCCGGTCGACATCTACGAGACCCCCACCAGCCGCCTGGTGTGCGAATTCATCGGCAACGTCAACATCTTCGACACCCAGGTGGTGGACGACGCCGAAGGCCACGCGGTACTCAAATGCCCGGACCTGGACCGCGACATCTACGTGGGCTACGGCATCGCCACAGCGGTCGAAGACAAGTCGGTGACCTACGCCATCCGCCCGGAAAAACTGCTGGTGACCACCGAAATGCCGACCTGCGAGCACAACTGGTCCAGCGGCAAGGTGCACGATATCGCCTACCTGGGTGGCCACTCGGTGTTCTACGTCGAGCTGCCGAGCGGCAAGCTGGTGCAGTCCTTCGTTGCCAACGCAGAGCGCCGTGGCCAGCGTCCGACCTGGGGTGACCAGGTGTACGTATGGTGGGAAGACGACAGCGGCGTGGTACTTCGCTCATGAATATGAAAAAGTTCAAGCGCCAGCTGCAACGAATAACCCCCGGTGGCCGGCATGTGGTCATCGGGATCCCTTTCCTCTGGCTGTTCCTGTTCTTCATGCTGCCGTTCTTCATCGTCCTGAAGATCAGCTTTGCCGAAGCCGACGTGGCGATCCCGCCATACACCGAGATCTACACCTTCGTAGAGCAGAAGTTGCAGTTGGTGCTGAACCTGGCCAACTACGCGATGCTCGGCGATGACGAGTTGTACATCGCCGCGTACCTGGGCTCGCTGAAGATGGCGTTTTTCAGCACCATCCTCTGCCTGGTGATCGGCTACCCGATGGCCTATGCGATTGCCAGTGCGCGCAAGGAGATGCAGACCGTGCTGGTGCTGCTGATCATGATGCCGACCTGGACCGCGATCCTGATCCGCGTGTATGCGTGGATGGGCATTCTCAGCAACAACGGCTTGCTCAATGGCTTCCTGATGTCCATGGGCCTGATCAACGAACCGTTGCAGATCCTCAACACCAACATCGCGGTGTATATCGGCGTGGTCTATTCGTACCTGCCGTTCATGATCCTGCCGCTGTACGCCAACCTGGTGAAGCATGACCAGAGCCTGTTGGAAGCCGCGTCAGACCTCGGGTCGAGCACGTTCAACAGCTTCTGGAAGATCACCGTGCCGCTGTCCAAGAATGGCATCATCGCCGGCTGCATGCTGGTCTTCATTCCGGTAGTGGGCGAGTTCGTGATCCCGGAACTGCTTGGCGGCCCGGAAACCCTGATGATCGGTAAAGTGTTGTGGCAAGAATTCTTCAACAACCGTGACTGGCCGGTGGCCTCTGCCCTGGCGGTGGTGATGCTGGCGATCCTGATCGTGCCGATCATCCTGTTTAACCGCAGCCAAGCCAAAGAGATGGAGGGCAAGATATGAAGCGCGTCAGTTTCTCAAGCTTCATGCTGGTGGCGGGGTTGTTGTTCATCTACCTGCCGATGCTGATCCTGGTGATCTACTCGTTCAACGAATCCAAGCTGGTGACAGTGTGGGGCGGTTGGTCGATCAAGTGGTACGTGGGCCTGCTGGACAACACCCAGTTGATGGGCTCGGTGGCGCGCTCCCTGGAAATCGCCTGCTACACGGCGGTGGCGGCGGTGGCGCTGGGCACCTTGGCCGCGTTCGTCTTGACGCGCATCAGTCAGTTCAAAGGCCGTACGCTGTTCGGCGGCCTGGTGACTGCACCGTTGGTGATGCCGGAAGTGATCACCGGTCTGTCGCTGTTGCTGCTGTTCGTGGCGATGGCGCAGATGATCGGCTGGCCCCAGGAGCGTGGCATTGTCACCATCTGGATCGCCCACACCACGTTCTGCGCGGCCTATGTGGCGGTGGTGGTGTCGGCGCGCCTGCGTGAACTGGACCTGTCGATCGAAGAAGCGGCGATGGACCTGGGTGCGCGGCCGTGGAAGGTGTTCTTCCTGATCACCATCCCGATGATCGCGCCGTCGTTGGCGGCCGGTGGGATGATGTCGTTCGCGCTGTCCCTGGATGACCTGGTACTGGCCAGCTTCGTGTCGGGCCCGGGTTCGACCACCTTGCCGATGGAAGTGTTCTCGGCAGTGCGCCTGGGGGTTAAACCCGAGATCAACGCCGTGGCCAGCCTGATTCTGCTGGCGGTATCGCTGGTGACCTTCCTGGTGTGGTTCTTCAGCCGGCGTGCCGAAGAAATGCGCAAGAAGGCGATCCAGCAGGCGATCGAAGAAGCAGCGGCGGATGGCTGGCAGCAGCCGGATGTGCGTCGGGCGCCAGCGCCGGTCTAAAAGCCTGCGCGGTCAAAATGTGGGAGGGGGCAAGTCGAAACGTCGCACCGCCCCTCCCACAGTTGATTGCATTTCAACGCCGCTACGCCAACCACGGCGACTGGCGAATCACCTCGACAAAATTCATCGGCTTGAACCCCGGCTCCTGGTCCACCAGCACATCGGTCTTCACGTTGCCAAACGTGGTCTGCGGACGATGGCGCAAGCCGTCGGCGAAGGCGCAGATGATGCACTCCTTGAACCCTTCACCACGTGGATGCGCATGCACCACGGCTTCGCGCTGCACGCTGGGAAAGGCGGCGTAGTCCATGCCCAGCACGTCCATTTCCACGCCGGCCGTCACCAGCGCCACGGTCGGGCGCAGATGCTGTGGCACACCCGGTGTGGTGTGCAGGGCGATGGACAGCCACACCTGTTCGATATCGTCGTCGCTCAGTCCGTAGGGCTTGAGAAAATCCGCCGCTGCGTTGGCACCGTCTACTTCGAAACGCTCGTTGTCACTGCGATGGCCTTCCACCAGGCCCAGGTCATGGAACATCGCACCGACGTACAGCAACTCGGGGTTGTAGGCCAGTTGCCTGCGCTCACCGCTCAAGGCGCCGAACAGGAATACCCGGCGGGAGTGGTGGTAGAGCAGGTCGGATTCAATGTCGCGGATGTACTCGGTGGTGGCCTTGGCCAGGGCGCTGTCCGGGATCTTGATGCCGGCGATGGTGGTGCTCATGGTGGTTCTCCTCTGGAAAGCATCCAGTCTGGCCGCGCGCCCGTGAAGCGGCCATGGTGACGAGGGGGCGATCCCGGCCAATCTGCCGTCACATCGTGCCAAGGGGAAATCGACTAGGGTGTAGCGGGCGATATCACTCTCGAAGCCTGCGAAAATCAAAATGTGAGAGGGGGCTTGCCCTAATGCCGTTCAGTTAAGGCTTTTTTGTAGGAGCGAGCTTGCTCGCGAAGAACTCACAGGCGCCGCGTTCACTCAGGAAACACGCGTTATCGTTGACGTTTTTCGCGAGCAAGCTCGCTCCTACAGAAGGCGATGTACGCTTAACTGAACGGCATTAGGGCTTGCCCCCGATAGCTGAGCACCAGGCACTGCATCTGCTGACTGATACAACGCCATCGGGAGCAAGCTCCCTCCCACAGGGTTTGCATTTTATTCCGCTAGAAAAAGGTGTCTGTGAGCATGCACAAGACCGTCGCCATCCTGATCTTCCCCGGCGTCCAGTCACTGGATGTGACCGGCCCCCTGGATGTGTTCTGCGAAGCCAACCGCTTTCTGCCGCCCCAGGATCACTACCAGATGGAGGTCATCGGGCTGGACCACGGCACGCTGGCTGCCTCCAACGGTTTGTCATTGCAGGCCCACCGGCACTACAGCGAAGCCCTGCAAGCCTATGACCTGCTGCTGGTCCCCGGTGGCCCGCAATTGCCCTTCGAGGAATTTGGCGCCCCGTTCGATGATTGGCTGCGTGGTGCAACCGCCCGGGCGCGGCGCTTCGGTTCAATCTGCAACGGCGCCTTCACGCTGGCGCGCGCCGGGCTACTGGATGGAAAAACCGTCACGACGCATTGGAATGATGCGGCAGGCCTGGCGCGTTTGTGCCCCCGCGCCCAGGTCGAAGCTGACCGCCTCTACGTGCAAGACGGCAACCTCTACACCTCGGCTGGCGTCACGGCGGGTATCGACCTCTCGCTGTACCTGTTGGCCCAGGACCATGGCCCGGAGGTGGCGCTGAGCGTGGCCAAGCGCCTGGTGGTGTTCACCCAGCGCTCGGGTGGGCAGTCACAGTTCAGCCCGTTCCTCACGCCCCATGCCGAAACCACCTCGGCGGTAGCGCTGGTGCAGGTGTACGTCTTGGCGAACCTGACCGGTGACTTGACCATCGCCGACCTGGCCAAGGCCGCGAATATGAGTGCGCGTAATTTCTCTCGGGTGTTCACCCGTGAAGCGCGGATAACGCCTGCGGAGTTTGTCGAGCGGGCGCGGGTGGATGCGGCGCGGATGATGCTCGAAAGCAGTCCCGCGCCGCTCAAGACCGTGGCCTATCAGTGCGGTTTTCGCGATGCGCAGCACATGCGCAGCGTGTTCAATCGCCGCCTGGGCGTGACGCCGCAACAGTTCCGGCGCAACTTTGCGGCGCCGCTCTAAACGGAACACACCATGGGAAGGGCTGTATTAAACGACGGCATTTTTTGTGGCGTACATCGCCTTCTGTAGGAGCGAGGGGGACGCCTAGTTCTTGCTCGCGAAGAACTCACAGGCGCCGCGTTGATTCAGGAAACACGCGTTATCGTTGACGTTTTTCGCGAGCAAGAACTAGGCGTCCCCCTCGCTCCTACAAAGGGCAAGCCCGCTTGCCACAGGGGGCCAGTTTGCTGGGCGACGGCGCTTTTAGCGGGACCTCCCACAGGTTTGATCGCGTTTCAGGCCGTTATCGAGCGGGCAATAGCTTCAGCGTACCGCGCGTATTGGCCGTGACTTCCTCATCACTGAAATGCGCCTGCTCGTAACCCCCTTCGATATAGGTTTCCGCTTGATCGCTGTAGTGCTTGTCGAACGGCACGCCGCTTTGCCCCACCGGGTTGATGGTCAGGGCGTGGGCCGGGTCAGCGAAGTCGATCAGGCGGCGGGTTGATGGGCCGTAGGTCACTGGCCATGGCGCCGGGCCGATGGCGGCCGACTGGTTGTTCGGCACTTCGTGGGTGCCGGGCGCCGGGAAGGGGCCGACGTTGACGATCAAGTCCAATGGCTTTTGCGAGCCCAGTGGATGGCTGTGGGTCAGGGTATGGGCCTTGCCCCACTGCCACTGAGCCGGGTCATCGCCGAAGGTGGTCTTGAGGTGCGCCAGGCTGTTGTCCCAGGCCAGTTTGACGAGGTCGGCGCGCTTGCCGTCCCACCAGGGTGAATCCGCCGATGCGGCCAGGCGTGGCAAGGCGGCGTCGATCACGCGGGTGCCGAGCAGGGTCTTGAACATGCCGTCGCCCAGTTTCGGGTGGAAGGTGGCATCGGCCAGGTTGAACAGGAACTGGTTGAACAGCGTGGCGCTGGTGGAGTCCAGCGGGTAGTCGCCTTTCCAGCTGGCAAGCTGTTCCACCAACTTCAATTGCGCCGGGTCCTTGACCACCTCGCGCAGCACCGGCAGCAGCGGCGCCAGCAGGCGCGGGCCGTAGGCGGTGGTGGTGCCCAGTTGCAAGGCCTGGCTGTTGTTCACATCCCACTTCACGCTCTTGTCGCTCAACTGCGCGTTCAACTGTTGGCCCCGGTCGGCCAGGTTGTAATAACCGGGGATCTCCATGCCCGTGGGCGATACCGGCTGGGCGTTGGCCGACACCACATAGCCACGCGCGGGGTTTTCTTCCTGGGGGTTGGCGCTGAAGGGGTAGAAACCCAGCTTGTCGGCCTGGGCGCTGCTACCGTCGAGGATAAACCCGGCGTTGACACCGGACGGGCGGATCGGCAACTGTGCCGCCGCCCACCAGCCGATATCGCCCTTGGCATTGGCCCACACGATATTCAGCCCCGGCGCGGAAACCTTGGATGCAGCCGCGCGCGCCTTGGCCAGGGTGTCGGCGCGGTTGAGCTGGTAGAAACCTTCGAGGATCGGGTTCTCGGTGTCGAGGAACGCCCACCACATGGCAATCGGCGTCTTGCCGGCATTGTCGCCAAGCACGTCATTGATGATCGGGCCATGGGGCGACTGGCGCAGGGTGACCGTGACCGGTGCCTGGCCTTTCACCGCGATCTGTTGCTCGCTGCTGGTCATGTCGACCCACTGGTCGTGGTACCAGACCTGGTTGGAATTGTCCGGGTTGACCTTCTCGGCGATCAGGTCGAGGTCATCATTCTGGAACATGGTCAGGCTCCAGCCGAAGTCCAGGTTGTGCCCCAGGAACGCCACCGGTACCAGCGCGTTGTGATAGCCGTACAGTTCGAAGCCCGGCGCCGACAACTGCGCCTCGTACCACACCGACGGCACCGAGAAGCGGATATGCGGGTCACCGGCCAGCAACGGCTTGCCGCTTTTGGTGCGGTTGCCACTGATGGCCCAGGCGTTGCTGCCTTCGAACTGCGGCAAGCCGTTGTCGGCCAAGGCTTGTTCGCTCAGGGAGGCGATGGCGCCAAGGGTTTGCCAATCGCCGGCGGCCAGGTTGAGTGCGCCCTTGGGTTGCCAGTCGAGGTCGAACACTTTCAGGTAATCGCTGCCCAACTGGTCACGTACATAGGTCAGCAAGGGCTCTGTACGAAACGCGGCGGCAAAGCTGTAGGCCAGGTAGCCGGCGACGCTGATGGTGTCTTCGGCGGTGAACCGGCGCTTGGGAATGCCCAGCACGTCGAACTCCATCGGGCTGGCGTGGCTGTCCTGATACGCATTGATCCCGTCCAAATAGGCTTGCAGGGCCTTCCACGACGCAGACTCGCGGTCCATATGCTCCACATAGCTCAGGGCGCGCTCACGAATGCGCAGGCTGCGAAACAGCTTGTCGGTCTCCAGCAGCTTGGGCCCCAGCACCTCGGCCAGCTCGCCACGGGCCAGGCGCCGCATGATTTCCATCTGGAACAGCCGGTCCTGGGCCTGCACATAGCCCAGGGCGCGGTACAGGTCGGTCTCGTTCTCGGCGCGGATATGCGGCACGCCACGGTCGTCGTAGCGCACGGTGACCGAGCCTTGCAGGTGCGCCAGCTCAACCGTGCCCTGGCGGGTGGGCAGTTTGCTGTAGACGTACCCGCCGGCGCCGAGAGCGATCAGCACCACCAGAACCGCGAGAGCCTGCAAGACGCGCTTCATGAACATTCCTTAGCAAGAGATGGGAGTGGGCTACGAACCTGTTGGCCACGAACAATAGCAGCCCACCGCCAGGGTGTGAGTGGCATTCACTGCGCGTCCGTCTTCAAGAGCCTTGAGGATCGGCTCGATAAAGCTGTTGCTGGAATTGCACGTCAGCCCTTCGCTATAAGGCCCGAAATACGCAAGCTTGCCCGTGCGATCCCAGATCCCCACGGCGGGGACGGCGGGTATCTGGTCGGCACCGGGCAGGGCGGTGAGGATTTTCATCTGGCGCAGGTTATCGGGCAATTGGCCGTGGCTGCCGGTTTTTTGCAGGGCGTAGAATTCGACGCCCTGGGGCGCGTAGTGCTCGATCAGCTCGGCCAGGTGTTGCTGGTTGCCGACGTTGCACGGGCAGGCCGGGTCCCAGAAGTGCACCAGGCGGATGTTGCCGGGGCCGGCAAGGTCGGCGGGCAGGCGCAGGGCGTCGCCGGAAAAGACCGCCGTATGTTCGCTGAAGGCGCGCAGGTAGCGGCCTTGGAACCAATCATAGGCGGCCCATAGCACGCCGACGCAGAGGATCAGGAGCAGGCTGGCGAATAAGGCACTGCGGTAGGGCTGTCGCATTCAGATCTATCCTCGAAGGTCGCGTAGCTTGCCATGCTTGCCCTGACAGATGAATATCGCAGCTCGATATTCATCTGCGCAGTGCGTGAAGCCTCAAGTCTGGAACCTCCTATGCCCGTCACCTTTGACCCCGATCATCTGCGCGAAAGCTTGCGACCCCTGGTGGATGCGCAGCCGCTCAGCGCCGAGGCGCGGGTCTACCAGCGTTTCTACGGCCTGGACCTGGCCGCACGCAAAGTGCCGGCAGTGAGCCGGCTGGGACGTTTCGAGGTCGATGGGTTCCAGGTGGTGGCCCAGGTATGGTGGCCGCCCGCACCGGTGGCGACGATGTTCATGTTCCACGGCTTCTACGACCACATGGGGCTGTATCGCCACGTGGTGGACTGGGCGCTGGACCAGGGCTTTGTGGTGATCGCCTGCGATTTGCCAGGCCATGGCTTGTCCAGCGGCGCGCGTGCCAGCATCGATGATTTTGCGGTGTATCAGGACGTGGTGCAGGCACTGTTCGCTCAAGCCCAAGCGCTGCAATTGCCGCAGCCCTGGCACTTGTTCGGGCAAAGCACCGGCGGCGCGGTGGTGGTCGACCACCTGCTCAGCCGCGGGGCCGACAGCCCGGCCCAAGGCAAGACCTTCCTGCTGTCTCCGCTGGTACGGCCGCGTGCGTGGGGGTGGTCGCAGGTCAGCTATTACCTGTTGCGCCCGTTCGTCAAAGGCATCGCCCGGCGTTTCAGCGAGAACACCAACGACCCGCAGTTCAAGCCGTTCCTGGAGGCCGACCCGCTTCAGCCGCGCCAGCTGCCAACCGCCTGGGTGGGGGCGCTGGCGCGCTGGATCAAACGCATCGAAGCCGCACCGCGCAGCCCACGGCGGCCGGTGATTGTGCAGGGAGAGGAAGACATGACCGTGGATTGGCAGCACAACTTGCAGGTACTGCGGGGCAAGTTCGACCAGCCCGAGGTGTTGATGCTGCCGCGTGGCCGGCATCACCTGGCCAATGAGATTCCGGAGATTCGTGAAGAGTACTTCCGGTATTTGACAGACCATTTGAAATAACGCAATCCAAATGTGGGGGGGGCTTGCCCCCGATAGCGGTGCATCAGTCAGCTTATCTGTAGCTGACCCACTGCCATCGGGGGCAAGCCCTAATGCCGTTCAGTTAAGCGTACATCGCCTTCTGTAGGAGCGAGCTTGCTCGCGAAAAACGTCAACGATAACGCGTGTTTCCTGAGTGAACGCGGCGCCTGTGAGTTCTTCGCGAGCAAGCTCGCTCCTACAAAAAAGCCTTAACTGAACGGCATTAGGGCAAGCCCCCTCCCACATTTTCTACTGCGTCAGGCTTGAAGTGCTTTGGCCGACCGCCAGCCCCGCACGAACCGCTGCCAGCGCCGCCCGGTAATACGCCTTACCCTCCGGCGACTCCGCAAACGTCGCGAATTCTTCCAACTCCGGGTCAGACAAATCTCGATAGACGTACAGCAGTGTGTTGTTCAGGTCATTGCCGATCTGTTGCATCAAGCGCTCGCGTTGCCCATCCAGCATGCCCTGGGCTTGGTCACCGCCCAACAGGCCGGGAATCATCTGGCTCAAGCTGTCGGCCGCCACGCCGGCGATTGCCAGGCTGACTTCCGCACCGGCTTCACGGGCGGGCAGGGCTTGGGCCAAGTGGCCGATGATCAGGCTGCGGGTGGCGTCGGCTTCGACATGCGGCAGGCCCTGGGCATTTTTAGCCAACTGGTCGCGGCGGGTGGCGAGCAATTCGGCGGCGACGATCTTGCGGCCCAGCGGCGATTGGAAGAACGCCAGGGCCGGCTTGGGGTCCGCCAGGTGCTGGCGCAACTGCGCTTCGGCACGCTGGTCCATGGCCTGGGCGGCGAAGCGCCTGTTGCTGTTGTCCACCAGCGCCTGGTACACCGCCGGCGGCAGGCTGTTGCGGTAGCGTTGCTGGGCTGCACTGAGGGCATCATTGAAATGCGCACGTTGTTCGGCCCAGCCGGCGACCTTGTACAACTGGTCATGGCCGTCTGCCCAGGCGGGCAAAACGCAGAACATCAGCAAGGAAAAAAACAAACGACGCATATGGACTCCTGTCAGTCGGCCACTATTGTCCGTGTCGGGCGTAGGATTTGTCGAGAAGTCCTATCAGTCACCTGACTAAAGTGCATTCAGACGCTCGGCGGCTCTGTCGGATTCATAGGCGTATGGATACTATGCGCGCCATGCAAATACCCTTTGATCACCCGCTGCTGCAACGCATCGTCGACGACCTGGCCGAGAAAGGCTGGTCGCAGCAGAACGCCTTCCTGTCCCAGGCTCTGACCCTGGAACTGGCGGCTGAGTGCCGTAAACGTGCGGCCGAAGGTGAGCTGTCGCCGGCGGCGGTGGGGCGCGGGCCGGCCCAGGAAATTCGTGAGGGTATTCGCGGCGACCATATCCAGTGGCTGGAAGAGGGCGACGCGGCGGTCTGTGGCGACTATATGGCGTTGATGGACAGCCTGCGCCTGGCGATGAACCGCAACCTGTTCCTGGGCCTGGAGGATTTCGAAAGCCACTTCGCGATGTACCCGCCAGGGGCCTTCTACCTCAAGCACCTGGACCGGTTTCGCGATGATGATCGGCGCACGGTGTCGGCGGTGATCTACTTGAACGACGCCTGGCTGCCCGAGCATGGCGGCCAGTTGCGCATGTACCTCAAGGACGGCGTCGAATACGACGTGGTGCCCACCGGCGGTTGCCTGGTGGTGTTCCTGTCGGGCGAGGTACCCCACGAAGTTTTGCCTGCTACGCGTGAGCGCCTGTCCCTGACGGGCTGGTTTCGCCGGCGGGGCAATGAGCCGTTTTGAGCATGCAAAAGATTCTTGTCAGCCGCTGCCTGCTCGGGCACAAGGTGCGTTACGACGGCGGGGCCAGCGGGCCGTTTGACCAGTTGGCCGCATGGCAGGCCGAGGGGCGTGTGGTTGCGATCTGCCCGGAAGTGTCGGGTGGTTTGCCAACGCCACGACCTGCCGCCGAGATCCCAGGCGGGCAGGGTGTGGATGTGTGGGAGGGGCGCGCCCAGGTGCTGACGGCCGAGGGCGAAGATTTCAGCGCCGCCTTTCTCGACGGCGCCCGCCAGGCCTTGGCGCTGGTGCAACGCCACGCTATTCGCATCGCCGTGCTCAAGGCCAACAGCCCGTCGTGTGGCAACCTGCTCACTTATAACGGCACCTTTACCGGCGTGAAAGTGAAGGGCGAGGGCGTAACCGCGGCGCTGCTCAAACGCCACGGCGTGCAGGTGTTCAGTGAGCTGGAGTTGCCTGAGGCTGCGCAGGCACTGGCGCAGCTGTAGTCGGTGCTTCTGCGTCAAACCACTTCTGCGACAGCGCCTTTAACCGGCCATCCTCCTTCACCCGTTTCAGCGCGCCGTCAAGGCTCGTCTTGAACGCGGGGTTACCCTTTTGGAATGGGATCACCAAATCGGGCTTCTCGCGATAAACCTCACTGAAATCGAACTGATCCTCAAGGTCGGCAGTCTTAGCGATATGGTTAATGGCCACGTCGTACTTGCCGGTTGCCACCCCTGGCAGCAAGTCGGCGTCATCGGTGGTGATGAACGAGGAGCGTACGTCCATTTCCTTTGCCAGCAGTTCACCCAGTTCCACTTCAAAACCGGTGAGTTTGTCGCCGTCCTTGAAGTTGAACGGTGGCGTATTGGCTTCAAGGGCGATGCGCAGTTCGCCACGATCGAACACATCATCGACCAGTTCGGCGTGAGCCAGGGGGCTCAGAAGGGGAAGCAGCAGTAACAGGCCAGGCGAAAAGCGCATGGTCACTCCTAGAGAATTTTTATGTGCGAGGCGCCGTTCAGCATCGCTTTGCTATGGTGTTGAGTGCCTTGGACAGCAATTTGTCGCGAAGTTGTCATAACCCAACACATTTCTTGAAAAACCGGAGAAGCGAATGAAAGCCCTTTTGTCACGCGCAACACTCTCTAATACAGTGCTGGCCAGCCTATTGCTGGGTGCCTCCATGTTGGCCTCCGCCGCCGATGGTATCCCGCGCAGCGCACCGCCCGAAGGCGCCAAGGTGTTTATCGTCTCGCCCAAAGACGGCGCCACCGTCGATAAAACCTTCACCGTGAAATTCGGTATGGAAGGCCTGAAACTGGCCCCGGCTACCGACCAGACCCCAGGCACCGGCCACCACCACTTGCTGGTTGACCAGAAAGAGCTGCCAGACGCCAGCGCGCCGATCCCGGCCACCGACACCGTGATCCACTACGGCAAAGCCCAGACCGAAACCGAATTGACCCTCACCCCAGGCAAGCACACCTTGCAACTGGTGGCCGGCGACAAGCTGCACATGCAGTTCAACCCGACTGTAGCCTCGAAAGTGATCACCGTTAACGTCAAGTAAGATTTGTTCAGACAAAAAAATGGGAGACCTCTGCGGGTCTCCCATTTTTTATGCAGCGTTTAAAGCCTTAGAACAACACGCGGCTACGGATAGTGCCGTTGATGTGCTGCAGCTTCTCTTGCGCCAGGTCCGAGTACTCGGCGTCGACGTCGATCACCACGTAGCCAACCTTCTCGTTGGTCTGCAGGAACTGACCGGAGATGTTGATGCCGTTTTCCGCGAAGACCTTGTTGATCTCCATCATCACGCCAGGGATGTTCTGGTGGATGTGCAGCAGACGGTGCTTGCCAGGGTGAGCCGGCAGGGCCACTTCCGGGAAGTTGACGGACGAGACCGACGTACCGTTGTCGCTGTACTTGACCAGTTTCTCCGACACTTCCAGGCCAATGTTGGCCTGGGCTTCAGCGGTGGAACCGCCGATGTGCGGGGTCAGGATCACGTTGTCCAGGCCACGCAGCGGGCTTTCGAAGATGTCGTCGTTGGAGCGCGGCTCCACCGGGAACACGTCGATGGCGGCGCCGATCAGGTGCTTGTCCTTGATCGCCTCGGCCAGGGCGTCCAGCTCGACCACGGTGCCGCGTGCGGCGTTGATCAGGATCCCGCCTTTCTTGATGGCGCGGATTTCCTTCTCGCCGATCATCCACTGGGTCTCAGCGGTTTCCGGCACGTGCAGGGTGACGATATCGGACATGCCCAGCAGCTCGGTCAGGCTCGACACTTGCGTGGCGTTGCCCAATGGCAGCTTGGTCAGGGTGTCGTAGAAAAACACCTGCATGCCGAGGCCTTCAGCCAGGACCGACAGCTGAGTACCGATCGAGCCGTAACCGACGATACCCAGCTTCTTGCCGCGGATTTCGAAGGAGTTGGCTGCGCTCTTGATCCAGCCGCCACGATGGCAGGAAGCGTTCTTCTCAGGAATACCGCGCAACAGCAGGATCGCCTCGGCCAGCACCAGTTCCGCAACGGAGCGGGTGTTGGAGTACGGTGCGTTGAACACCGCGATGCCGCGCTCGCGCGCTGCGTTGAGGTCGACCTGGTTGGTGCCGATGCAGAAACAGCCGACCGCCACGAGTTTCTTGGCGTGATCGAAGATCTCTTCGGTCAGCTGGGTGCGGGAGCGAATGCCGATAAAGTGCGCGTCGGCGATCTTTTCCTTGAGCTGGGCTTCCGGCAGAGAACTGGTGATGTACTCAATGCTGGAGTACCCGGCGGCCTTCAGTACTTCGACGGCCGATGGGTGGACGCCTTCCAGAAGAAGGAACTTGATCTTGCTCTTATCGAGAGAAGTCTTGCTCATCTGCGTAAACCTGTATCCCGGAGAAAAATGGCAGGGAATCGGATCGCTTAAGCTGACCCGGACGGCAGGAAAGCCGTCACCGCAGAAACGCCTTTGGGCTCTGTCCTGCGGGGGCGGTATGCTAGCATACGCGCCCCGCTAAACACCTATTCCTGCGACGTGAAGCGTTCTCAGGATGACCATGAATTGTTCGAGAGTTCTGTCGATGACCCATCCTGCCCTGATTGATGAGCTAAAGACCCTGGTTGAGCCCGGCAAAGTGCTGACCGATGCAGACTCCCTGGAGGCTTACGGCAAGGATTGGACCAAGCACTTCGCTCCCGCCCCCACCGCCATCGTCTTCCCCAAGACCATCGAGCAGGTGCAGGCCATTGTCCGCTGGGCCAATGAGCACACAGTGGCGCTGGTGCCGTCCGGTGGCCGTACCGGCCTGTCGGCCGCCGCGGTCGCGGCCAATGGCGAAGTGGTCGTCTCGTTCGACTATATGAACCAGATCCTCGAGGTGAACCTCACCGACCGCACCGCCAAGTGCCAGCCGGGTGTGGTCACCAAGCAATTGCAGAACGTCGCCGAAGAAAACGGCTTGTACTACCCGGTGGATTTCGCGTCGTCCGGTTCGAGCCAGATTGGCGGCAATATCGGCACCAATGCCGGCGGGATCAAGGTGATTCGCTACGGCATGACCCGTAACTGGGTGGCCGGCATGAAAGTCGTCACCGGCAAGGGCGATGTGCTGGAGCTGAACCGCGACCTGATCAAGAACGCCACCGGCTACGACATGCGCCAGCTGTTCATCGGTGCTGAAGGCACCCTGGGCTTTGTGGTCGAAGCCACCATGCGCCTGGATCGGGCGCCGAAAAACCTCACCGCCATGGTGCTCGGTACCACCGACTTCGATTCGATCATGCCGGTGCTGCATGCCTTCCAGGGCAAGCTGGACCTGACCGCGTTCGAGTTTTTCTCCGACAAGGCCCTGGCCAAAGTCCTCGGTCGTGGCGATGTGCCTGCACCGTTCGAAACCGAATGCCCGTTCTATGCGCTGCTGGAATTTGAAGCCACCACCGAAGAAGTTGCCAACCATGCCCTGGAAACCTTCGAGCACTGCGTGGAGCAGGGTTGGGTGCTGGATGGCGTGATGAGCCAGAGCGAAACCCAACTGCACAACCTGTGGAAGCTGCGCGAGTACATCTCGGAGACCATTTCCCACTGGACGCCCTACAAGAACGATATCTCGGTGACTGTCTCCAAAGTGCCGGCGTTCTTGAAGGAAATTGACGCGATCGTCGGCGAACACTACCCGGACTTCGAAATCGTCTGGTTCGGCCATATCGGCGACGGCAACCTGCACTTGAACATCCTCAAGCCGGAAAACCTGAGCAAGGACGAGTTCTTCGCCAAGTGCGCCACCGTGAATAAATGGGTATTCGAAACCGTTCAGAAGTACAACGGCTCGATCTCCGCCGAGCACGGCGTGGGCATGACCAAGCGCGATTACCTGACCTACAGCCGCTCGCCGGTTGAAATCGAATACATGAAGGCCGTGAAGGCCGTGTTCGACCCGAAAGGGATCATGAACCCTGGCAAGATCTTCGCTGTTTAACCGCCCCTGAAGGAGTCGTTTCATGAGCTACCAGCACAAGTATGTCGACGGCACCAACATCCACTTTCCTGTGGGTAAAGTGGTGTGTATTGGGCGTAACTACGCCGAACATGCCAAGGAACTGGACAACCCGGTACCGACCGAGCCGTTGTTGTTCATCAAGCCGGGCAGTTGCGTGGTGCCGCTGGAAGGTGGTTTCAGCATTCCGACCGAACGCGGTTCGGTGCACTACGAAGCGGAAATCGCCGTGCTGATCGGCAAGCCCCTGTCGACCAAGCCCAGCCGTGAAGAAGTGCTGGACGCCATCTCCGGCTTCGCCCCGGCCCTGGACCTGACCCTGCGGGACAAGCAGGCTGAGCTCAAAGCCAAGGGCTTGCCGTGGGAAATCGCCAAGTCCTTCGACGGCGCGGCGGTGATTGCCCCGTTCGTGGTCGGCAGTACGTTCCCGGACCTGGCCGATATCGGCATTCGCCTGACCATCAACGGCGAAGTGCGCCAGGACGGCAATAGCGCGCAGATGCTCAACCCGATCGTCCCGATGATCCAGCACATGGCCGGCTGTTTCTCACTGCAAGCTGGCGATGTAATCCTCACCGGCACCCCGGCCGGCGTAGGCCCGCTGAATGTGGGTGATGAATTGGTGCTGGAACTGTCTGGCGTGAACCGCTTCGAAAGCAGCGTTCGCTGAGCGCCTGACGAAACGCGGTAAAAATGTGTGGGGTTGCGCTAACTCTCGCATCCTTGTGGCGAGCGGGCTTGCCCCGCGTTGGGCTGCGCAGCAGCCCCAATAAGAGCGCTGCAGTGTTTCAGTCAGCTCCGGGGCTGTGTTTTGGGGCTGCTTCGCAGCCCAACGCGGGGCAAGCCCTAATGCCGTTCAGTTAAGCGTACATCGCCTTCTGTAGGAGCGAGCTTGCTCGCGAAAAGCGTCAACGATAACGCGTGTTTCCTGAATCAACGCGGCGCCTGTGAGTTTTTCGCGAGCAAGCTCGCTCCTACAAAAAAGCCTTAACTGAACGGCATTAGGGCAAGCCCGCTCGCCACAAATCCAATGTTTTGCATTTTTTTCACACGCTATCCGGATAATCCTCAGCCTCGAACACGCAGGCTCGTCGAGCCTGTGCTATCACCTAATGCTGACTTTCTGGATAAGCGCCCAATGGCTGTGCCCCTGCCTACCCTGACGCCCAAGCGACGTTCGCGTTTTGCCCTGCGCTGGTATTCCTGGCTGTTCCTGGTCGGGGCCATTGTGTATGGCATCGCCTGGGCCATGCATTGGGACAATCGGGGTGTGTTGTGGTTGGTGGAGCGTTTTGAATCGCCCGCCGAGCGCGAGGCCAGTGTCTGGCTACCGGACTATCGCGCCGTGATCGACGCCAAGTTGTTGCCCGGCATGGAGAAGGACGAGGCTTCCGACCTGGCCTATAACCCGCAGACCAAAACCCTGTTTTCGGTCATGGGCAAGAACCCGTTCCTGGTTGAGTTGACCCTGCAAGGCGATGTGCTGCGCAAGATGCCGCTCAACGGTTGGAATAACCCGGAAGGTGTGACTGTCATGGAAAACGGCCTGATGGCCGTGGTGGATGAGCGCCAGCACAGCCTGACCATCATCAAGGTCGACGCCGGTACGACAGCGTTGAACAAGGCGGACTTCTCCAGTTATGACCTGGGGCCGTCCAAAGACCAGAACAAAGCCTTTGAAGCCATCACCTGGGACAAGCGCAACCAGCAACTGGTGCTGGGTGAAGAACGACCGCCGGCGCTGTTCACCTGGAAAAGCGACGGTAGCCAGACCCTGGTCGGCGACAAGCAAAAGCTGGCCAGCACCGAGCTGGACATGCGCAACCTCTCGGCCCTGGCCGTCGACCCGCGTACCGGGCACTTGCTGGTGCTGTCGGCGGACTCCCACCTGTTGCTGGAGCTGGACGAGAAGGGCAAGCAGGTCAGCTTCATGACCTTGCTCGGCGGCTTCAATGGCCTGAAAGACACCATCCCCCGCGCGGAAGGGGTGACCATGGACGAGAGTGGCAACCTGTACTTTGTCAGTGAGCCAAACCTGTTCTATCGCTTCGAGAAGCGGAAATAGCAGACCGATTACGTCGGATGCGTCTCTATGAGCGGCATTCGCCAGACAGTCCGGTGCGTTTAAGTTTAAATTCAGGCGACCTTGATATCTATTCGCCAGTTTTTCTTCGAGCCCGCCCCGATGCGCCGATTTGCCCGCCCCAAACCTGCATTGTTTATCCTGCTGTTGATTGCGCTGGTTTCCGTCGGCGTCTTTGCGCAACAGTTTCGTCTGTTCGAGCGCGCCTGGTTCAACTGGAAAGCGTGGCGCCAGCCTGCCGACGAGCGCTCCATCGGCCTGGCGGATTATCGGGTCGCCCTCGAAGCCCAGGTGATCGAGGGGCTCGACGACGATGTTTCAGCGCTCACCTACGACCCGGTGCGCAACAGCCTGTTTACTGTCACCAATAAAAACGCCGAACTGATCGAACTGTCCCTGCAGGGCAAGATCCTGCGACGCATTCCCCTGGTGGGGTTTGGCGATGCCGAAGCCGTGGAGTTCATCAGCGACAACATCTACGTCATCAGCGATGAGCGCCAGCAACGCCTGATCAAGGTGCATGTGGACGACGACACCCAGTTCCTCGACGCGGCCGACGCGGAGCAGATGACCCTGGGCATGCATGTCGGCGGCAACAAGGGGTTCGAAGGGTTGGCCTATGACTCGGTTGGCAAGCGCCTGTTTGTCGCCAAGGAGCGCGACCCGATGCTGATCTACGAGGTCCACGGCTTTCCCCATTTCAAACCGGAAAAAACCTACTCAGTGCACGTGGTCAACAACCCCAGGCGCGATGCCGGGTTGTTTGTGCGCGACCTTTCAAGCTTGCAATACGATGAGCGCAGCGGTCATTTGCTGGCGCTGTCGGATGAGTCGTTCCTGGTGTTGGAGCTGGATATCGATGGGCGGCCATTAAGCAGTTTGTCGCTGCTCAAAGGGCGCCATGGCCTGGGCAAGCGCGTGCCGCAGGCCGAAGGGATCGCCATGGATGACGAGGGCACGTTGTACCTGGTCAGCGAGCCGAACCTGTTCTATGTGTTCAAGAAACCCAATCTCTGAGGCACCGCCGATCAAAAAATATGGGAGGGGGCTTGCCCCCGATAGCGATGTGTCAGTCGACATCTACTTGACTTAGGCACCGCCATCGGGGGCAAGCCCCCTCCCACACTGGATGTGTGGTGTTCTCAGGCCTTGAGGGTTTTCACGCCTTCGGGCGTGCCCAGCAACAGCACATCAGCCGGACGCGCAGCGAACAGGCCGTTGGTGACCACGCCGACGATGGCGTTGATTTGAGTCTCAAGCTCCACCGGGTTGGTGATTTGCATGTTGAACACGTCGAGGATGATGTTGCCGTTGTCGGTCAACACGCCTTCGCGGTACACCGGGTCGCCGCCCAGTTTCACCAGTTCGCGGGCCACGTGGCTGCGGGCCATGGGGATCACTTCCACCGGCAGCGGGAACGCGCCGAGCACCGGCACCAGCTTGCTGGCGTCGGCGATGCAGATAAAGGTCTTGGCCACGGCCGCGACGATCTTCTCGCGGGTCAGGGCCGCGCCGCCGCCCTTGATCAGGTTCAGGTGCGCGTCGCTTTCATCGGCACCGTCGACATAGAACTCCAGGTCGCTCACGGTATTGAGCTCGTACACCGGAATGCCATGGCCCTTGAGGCGTGCGGCGGTGGCTTCGGAGCTGGCCACGGCGCCATCGAATGCGCCCTTGTGCTTGGCCAGCGCATCGATAAAGCAGTTGGCGGTGGAGCCGGTGCCGACACCGACGATGCTCTTGTCGTCGAGTTTAGGAAGGATTAAATCGACGGCGGCCTGGGCCACTGCCTGTTTGAGTTGATCCTGGGTCATGCGGGCTCCGGAACGGGCGGGGAGTAAAGAGGGCGCGAGTATAACCCAACAAAACCTCGGGATTCGTGTGGTCGTACGGCCAAAAGCCGGGTTAGACTCCTCGACCCTGCCCAACCCGCCCAGTGATGCTTTCCGATGCTTGAACAGTACGTCAAAAAGATCCTCACCTCGCGCGTTTACGACGTTGCCGTGGAAACTCCATTGCAGACCGCCCGCCAGCTCTCCGAGCGGCTGGGCAACAAGGTCTGGCTCAAGCGTGAAGACTTGCAGCCGGTGTTCTCATTCAAGATTCGCGGTGCGTATAACAAGCTGACCCAGTTGACGGACGAAGAGCGTGCGCGCGGCGTGGTCACCGCCTCGGCCGGCAACCATGCCCAGGGCCTGGCCCTGGCAGCCAAGGTGCTGGGGGTCAAGGCCACTATCGTAATGCCCAAGACCACCCCGGAGATCAAGGTCGAAGGCGTGCGCTCCCGCGGCGGCAAGGTGGTGCTGCACGGTGATTCCTTCCCGGAAGCCCTGGCCTACTCGCTGAAGCTGGTCGATGAAAAAGGCTACGTCTACATCCACCCCTATGACGATCCGCACACCATTGCCGGGCAGGGCACAGTGGCCATGGAGATCCTGCGCCAGCACCCAGGGCCGCTGGATGCGATCTTCGTTCCGGTGGGCGGCGGCGGGCTGATCGCGGGTATCGCGGCGTACGTGAAATACCTGCGCCCGGAAATCAAGATCATCGGCGTCGAGCCGGACGACTCCAACTGCCTGCAAGCCGCGATGGCGGCGGGCGAACGTGTGGTACTGCCGACGGTGGGCATTTTTGCCGATGGCGTGGCGGTGGCGCAGATCGGCCAGTACACCTTCGATATCTGCAAGGACTATGTGGATGAAGTGATCACCGTCAGCACCGATGAAATCTGTGCGGCGATCAAGGACATCTACGACGATACCCGCTCGATCACCGAGCCGGCCGGCGCGCTGGGCGTGGCCGGTATCAAGAAGTACGTCGAGACCCGTGGCATCACCGGGCAAACCCTGGTGGCCATCGACTCGGGGGCCAACGTCAACTTCGACCGCCTGCGCCATGTGGCCGAGCGCGCTGAGTTGGGTGAGGGGCGCGAAGCCATTATCGCCGTGACCATCCCGGAAAAACCGGGCAGCTTCAAAGCGTTCTGCGAGGCCGTGGGCAAGCGCCAGATCACCGAATTCAACTACCGCTACCACTCCGGCAGCGAGGCGCACATCTTTGTCGGCGTGCAGACCCACCCGGAAAACGACCCGCGCAGCGCGTTGATCGCCAGCCTCACCGGCAAGGGCTTTCCGGTGCTGGACCTGACCGAAAACGAGCTGGCCAAGTTGCACATCCGCCATATGGTTGGCGGGCATGCGGCCAAAGTCAGCGATGAAGTGGTGTTGCGCTTCGAGTTCCCGGAGCGCCCCGGCGCGCTGTTCAACTTCCTGAATAAGCTGGGCGGGCGCTGGAATATCTCGATGTTCCACTATCGCAACCATGGCGCGGCTGATGGCCGTGTGGTCGCCGGCTTGCAAGTGCCGGCGGACGAGCGCCACTTGGTGCCTGCAGCCCTTGAAGCCATCGGCTACCCGTACTGGGATGAAAGTGATAACCCGGCGTACCAACTGTTCCTCGGTTGAACGACTACGCTGATTGGGCGGCCTTTAAGGAATCGAAACCATGGAAACCCTGACCACCCTGAAAGTTATCCACATTGCGGCCACTGCGTTATTGCTGCTCAGCGGCCTGGGCCTGGCCCTGCTGGCCTGGCGCAAACGCAGTGCCGGCCCGGCGGTTACCGTGCAACGCCCATGGGTGTTCGTGTGGTTGCTGATGGGGGTCTGCCTGCTCAGCATGCCGTTTACCGGCTGGTGGCTGGCGCACTTGATCGGCTGGCCGCTGGGGCAGACCTGGATCCTGGGTTCCAGCATCCTCTACACCGTCGCGGCGCTGGCCTGGTTCTGGCTGGTGGCGCGGCTCAATCGCCTGCGCAAGGGCGAGGGCGGCAGCCTGAATTTCACCCTGGTCTTGGCAGTGGTCAGCCTGGTGGGGTTTGTAGCGATTGCGGGGTTGATGGGCGCCAAGCCGGTTTAGGGTTTTAGAGCGCGTCCACCTTATTGGGGACAAACCCTCTCCCACATCTTGATTGGTAAATGCGGTCGAGTGTGGGAGGGGGCTTGCCCCCGATAGGGCCATCAGCTACGCAGCGTAATCACCGGCCAACCACGCTTCTCGGCTTCAGCGCGCAGATTCGGGTCCGGATCCACCGCCACCGGGTGGGTCACCTGTTCCAGCAGCGGCAGGTCATTCATCGAATCGCTGTAAAAATAGCTGCCTTCCAGGCTATGCCCGGTCTCTTCCAGCCAACGATTCAAGCGTGTCACCTTGCCTTCACGGAAGCACGGCACATCGGTGCTGCGCCCGGTGTAGCGGCCGTCTTCCATCTCGCATTCGGTGGCGATCAGGGCGTCTACGCCCAGGCGTGCGGCAATTGGCGCGGTGACGAACCGGTTGGTGGCGGTGATGATCACCAACTTGTCGCCGGCATCGCGGTGTTTGGCCAGCAGTTCCAATGCCTGCGGCAACATGATCGGCTCGATGCAGTCGCGCATATAGTCGTTGTGCCACTCGTCCAGCTGGGCCATCTCGGTGCGGCCGAGGATTTCCAGACAAAAGTTCAGGTAGGCCGCGTTATCCAGTTGGCCGGCCAGGTAGTCCTGGTAGAACTCATCGTTGCGAGCCTTGTAGGCCACCGGGTCGAGAATCCCGCGTTCGCAGAGGTAATCGCCCCAGGCGTGATCGCTGTCACCCCCCAGGAGCGTGTTGTCCAAGTCGAATAAAGCCAGGCGCATTGCAGTTACTCGCTGAAAAGTCTGTAAAAAGGCGTCCAGAATACGGTCTTTTCACAAGAGTGCACATAAGGTAAGAAGCCTCGTTGCCGCTGGATCAACCTTTGTGGAACAATGCGGCGACATGCGTTTGCGAGGTTGTTGCCGTGATCGACCCCGATGGTTTCCGTCCTAATGTCGGGATTATTCTTACGAATGATGCCGGACAGGTGCTATGGGCTCGCCGAATCAACCAAGATGCCTGGCAGTTTCCTCAAGGTGGAATCAACCCCGACGAAACCCCTGAAGACGCCTTGTACCGTGAGTTGAACGAAGAAGTCGGCCTTGAGCGTGAAGATGTGCAAATTCTGGCCTGTACCCGCGGCTGGTTGCGCTATCGTTTGCCGCAACGTCTGGTGCGTACCCACAGCCAACCGCTGTGCATCGGCCAGAAGCAGAAATGGTTTCTCCTGCGCCTGATCTCCAACGAGCAGCGGGTGCGGATGGATTTGACCGGTAAACCGGAGTTCGATGGCTGGCGCTGGGTCAGCTATTGGTACCCGTTGGGCCAGGTGGTGACATTCAAGCGCGAGGTTTATCGTCGCGCTCTCAAAGAGCTTGCCCCGCGCCTTTTAGCGCGCGACTGACGACGGAGTTCGACCCCGAGCCATGCTCAATACGCTGCGCAAGATCGTCCAGGAAGTTAACTCCGCCAAGGATCTCAAGGCGGCGTTGGGGATTATTGTGTTGCGCGTCAAGGAAGCCATGGGCAGCCAGGTCTGCTCGGTTTACCTGCTGGACCCAGAGACCAACCGTTTTGTGCTGATGGCCACCGAGGGCTTGAACAAGCGCTCCATTGGCAAGGTCAGCATGGCACCCAATGAGGGTCTGGTGGGCCTGGTGGGGACGCGTGAAGAACCCCTGAACCTTGAACACGCCGCTGATCACCCGCGGTATCGCTACTTCGCCGAGACCGGTGAAGAGCGCTACGCCTCGTTCCTCGGCGCACCGATTATCCACCACCGCCGCGTCGTTGGCGTGTTGGTCATCCAGCAGAAAGAACGCCGCCAGTTCGACGAAGGTGAAGAAGCCTTCCTCGTGACCATGAGCGCGCAACTGGCCGGGGTTATCGCCCACGCCGAAGCCACGGGCTCGATTCGCGGCCTGGGGCGCCAGGGCAAGGGCATCCAGGAAGCCAAGTTCGTCGGCGTGCCGGGTTCGCCGGGCGCTGCGGTGGGTACGGCGGTGGTCATGCTGCCACCGGCCGACCTCGATGTGGTGCCGGACAAGACCGTCATCGACATCGACGCCGAGATCAAGCTGTTCAAGACCGCCCTCGAAGGCGTGCGCGCCGACATGCGCAACCTGTCGAACAAGCTGGCCACCCAGCTGCGCCCCGAAGAGCGCGCGCTGTTCGACGTGTACCAGATGATGCTCGACGACGCGTCCCTGGGTAACGAAGTCAAGACCGTGATCAAGACCGGCCAGTGGGCCCAGGGCGCGTTGCGCCAGGTGGTCACCGATCACGTCAACCGCTTTGAAATGATGGATGACGCCTACCTGCGTGAACGGGCTTCGGATGTGCGCGACCTGGGTCGCCGTCTGCTGGCTTATCTGCAGGAAGATCGCACCACCAACATGGTCTTCCCCGATAACACCATCCTGGTCAGTGAAGAACTGACGGCCACTCAGCTTGGCGAAGTGCCAGAAGGCAAGCTGGTGGGCCTGGTTTCGGTATTGGGTTCGGGCAACTCCCACGTCGCGATCCTGGCTCGCGCCATGGGCATTCCGACCGTGATGGGCCTGGTGGACTTGCCTTATTCCAAGGTCGACGGCATCGACATGATCGTCGACGGCCATCGTGGCGAGGTCTACACCAACCCCAGCGACGTGCTGCGCAAGCAATTCGCCGAGGTGGTGGAAGAAGAGAAACAACTGGCGCAAGGCCTCGATTCGTTGCGCGAGCTGCCCTGCGTCACCCTCGACGGCCACCGCGTGCCGCTGCTGGTCAACACCGGCCTGCTCGCCGATGTCGCGCGCGCGCAACAGCGCGGGGCCGAAGGGGTGGGGCTGTACCGCACCGAAGTGCCGTTCATGATCAACCAGCGTTTCCCGAGTGAGAAGGAGCAGCTGGCGATTTATCGCGAGCAATTGCAGGCCTTCCACCCGTTACCGGTGACCATGCGCAGCCTGGACATCGGCGGCGACAAGTCACTGTCTTATTTCCCGATCAAGGAAGACAACCCCTTCCTCGGCTGGCGCGGTATTCGCGTCACCCTCGACCATCCCGAGATTTTCCTCGTACAAACCCGCGCCATGCTCAAGGCCAGCGAAGGCTTGAATAACCTGCGCATCCTGCTGCCGATGATCTCCGGCACCCATGAGTTGGAAGAGGCCCTGCACCTGATTCACCGTGCCTGGGGCGAAGTGCGCGACGAAGGTGCCGACGTACCGATGCCGCCGATTGGCGTGATGATCGAAATCCCGGCGGCGGTCTACCAGGCCAAGGAGCTGGCGCGGCAGGTGGACTTCCTTTCGGTCGGTTCCAACGACTTGACCCAGTACCTGCTGGCCGTGGACCGCAACAACCCACGCGTGGCCGACCTCTACGACTACCTGCACCCGGCCGTCCTGCAAGCCCTGCAACACGTGGTGCGCGACGCTCATGCCGAAGGCAAGCCGGTGAGCATCTGCGGTGAAATGGCCGGCGACCCGGCCGCAGCGGTGCTGTTGATGGCGATGGGCTTTGACAGCCTGTCGATGAACGCCACCAACTTGCCGAAAGTGAAGTGGATGCTGCGCCAGATCAACCTGAGCCGGGCCAAGGACTTGCTGGCGGAGTTGATGACCATCGACAACCCGCAAGTGATCCACAGCTCGCTGCAATTGGCGCTGAAGAACCTGGGGCTGACGCGGATGATCAATCCAGCTTCCGCCAAGACCCTCTAAAGCCTGGCACCGATCAGAAAGGTGGGAGGGGGCTTGCTCCCTCCCGCATTGGTTTTGTGGTGTGCCTAGAGCGTGAGTTCGACTTCGCCGAGTCGGCCACCATGGGGGCCGAAACTACGCTCCACCATCCGCCGCGTGCCATCGGCATTTACAATCAGCGCCGTACTCGCCCGTGTCCCATAACTTGGGCTGGCGATAAACACGCTCGATAACAGGCTTTCAGTCGCCAACCCCACGCCGGTATCCGGCAACTCCGCAAATGGCGCTGTCAGCGGGTCGCTCAAGATCTGCAGCAACGCGTCCGGCTGCGGATCGTCCAGGACCTCGATCAACGCCGACTTGGCCTTGAGCAGCTTCGGCCAGGGCGTATCCAGCCCTGCATTGGATAGCCCGTACACGCCAGGCGCCAACAGGCTGGGCGCAGTGTCCCGGGCGTTGTAATGCCACAACTCATCCCGCGTGCCCACCAGCAGGTTAAACCCAGCATATTCAATCGATCGGCCGTTAACGTCGGCCAAGTAGTCGTCAATGGGCAGTGAACCGCTGAGAAACCGCGCCACCAATTCACCGCGCGACTTGCGTGCGGGCGGTTGGTGCGGGTCGCGGATATTGGTCAGGGCGGCGAATCGCCCATCGGTATTGACCCCCAGCCAGGTGCCGCCCGCTTCCTGGTCGCGACCGGCGTACACATCGGGCGCATCCAGCCACTGGGCCAGCGGCAGGCTGGGGCGGGCGTAAAACTCATCACGGTTGGCCGCGACGATCAGCGGTTGGGCGTGGCCCGGCCGCCAGGCGAAAACAATCAGGCACATCAGGCGATTCCCCTTTGTGTTTTTTTGTCACTCTACCCACACCGGCAGCGGCGTTCCATCGTATCCAGTTGGGTCGCATGCCTTCCATCCGTTAACATGCCGGACTTGGTTGGGGGGCTCCCATGGAATTTCTGCTGTATTTGCTGCTGGGTGCCTGTGCGGGCGTGCTCGCCGGGCTGTTTGGCGTGGGGGGCGGGATCATTATCGTGCCGGTGCTGGTGTTCAGTTTCACCTTGCAGGGCTTTGACCCGCAGGTGCTGACCCACCTGGCCGTGGGCACTTCCCTGGCGACGATCATATTTACCTCGATCAATGCCGTGCGTGAGCATCACCGACGCGGCGCGGTGCGTTGGCCGATATTCGTGTGGATGACGGTCGGCATCTTGATCGGCGCAGGCTTCGGCGCGCTGACGGCCGAGGCGATCTCCGGCCCGCATTTGCAGAAGATCATTGGCGTGTTCGCATTGATCGTCGCCGTGCAGCTGGCCCTGGAGGTCAAGCCCAAGGCCAGCCGGACGGTACCCGGCAAGGTCGGCCTGACCCTGGCCGGTACGGTGATCGGCTGGGCCTCGGCGATTTTCGGCATCGGCGGCGGCTCGCTGACCGTACCGTTTTTGACCTGGCGCAGCGTGCCGATGCAGCAAGCGGTGGCCACCTCATCGGCCTGCGGCCTGCCGATCGCCGTGGCCAGCGCGTTAAGTTTCATGATTCTGGGCTGGCATGACCCGCTGTTGCCCGCTCATAGTCTAGGGTTCGTGTATTTGCCGGCACTGCTGGGCATTGCCTTGACCAGCATGGTGTTTGCCCGCTTCGGCGCACGCCTGGCGCACCGCTTGTCGCCGCGTCTGTTGAAGCGGCTGTTCGCCGGTCTGTTGTTTTGTGTCGGTTTGAATTTTTTGCTGTAACGCAGGCTTAATCGCGCCCGGGCATGGTCCGGCGCCATAACGAATGATTTAACGAGGAGTCGCAATGCTGCCTTACCCGCAGATCGACCCGGTGGCCCTGGCCATCGGTCCGCTGAAAATCCACTGGTACGGGTTGATGTACCTGATCGGCATCGGCGGCGCCTGGCTGCTGGCCTCTCGGCGTTTGAACCGTTTTGACCCGACCTGGACCAAGGAAAAACTCTCCGACATGGTGTTCTGGCTGTCGATGGGGGTGATTGTCGGCGGGCGACTGGGGTATGTGCTGTTCTACGATCTCTCGGCGTATATCGCCAACCCGACGCTGATCTTCGAAGTGTGGAAGGGCGGCATGGCGTTCCACGGTGGGTTTATCGGCGTGATGATCGCCGCCTGGTGGTTTGGCCGGCGCAACGGCAAGTCGTTTTTCCAACTGATGGATTTCGTCGCACCGCTGGTGCCGATCGGCCTGGGTGCCGGGCGTATCGGTAACTTCATCAACGCCGAGTTGTGGGGCAAGCCGACCGACGTGCCGTGGGCCATGGTGTTCCCGCCGTTCAGCGACCCGGCACAGCTGCCGCGCCATCCGTCGCAGCTTTACCAGTTCGCCCTGGAAGGGGTGGCACTGTTCCTTATCCTGTACCTCTTCTCGCGCAAACCACGTCCCACCATGGCGGTGTCGGGTATGTTCGCGTTGTTCTACGGGATCTTCCGTTTCATCGTCGAGTTCGTGCGCGTGCCGGATGCGCAACTGGGCTACCTGGCGTGGGGCTGGCTGACCATGGGCCAGATCCTCAGCCTGCCGATGATCCTGGCCGGCCTGGGCTTGCTGTGGTGGGCCTACAACCGCCCGCAACCGCTGAAGAACACCGCGCTTTAAATTCGAACGCCGATGCCTGCGAGGTCTCGGCTTCAACGATACGGGTAATGACATGAAGCAATATCTCGAACTACTGAACGACGTCGTGACCAATGGCCTGACCAAAGGCGACCGTACCGGCACCGGCACCAAGGCCGTGTTCGCCCGTCAGTATCGGCATAACTTGGCCGACGGCTTCCCGTTGCTGACCACCAAGAAGCTTCACTTCAAGAGCATCGCCAACGAGCTGATCTGGATGTTGAGCGGTAACACCAACATCAAGTGGCTGAACGAAAACGGCGTGAGAATCTGGGACGAGTGGGCCACCGAAGAAGGTGACCTGGGCCCGGTGTACGGCGAACAGTGGACCGCCTGGCCGACCAAGGATGGCGGCACGATCAACCAGATCGACTACATGGTGCACACGCTCAAGACCAACCCCAACAGCCGTCGCATCCTGTTCCACGGCTGGAACGTCGAGTACCTGCCGGACGAAACCAAGAGCCCGCAGGAAAACGCGCGCAATGGCAAACAAGCCCTGCCACCGTGCCACCTGCTGTACCAGGCGTTCGTGCATGACGGCCATCTGTCGATGCAGTTGTACATCCGCAGCTCCGACGTGTTCCTCGGCCTGCCCTACAACACCGCCGCGCTGGCGCTGCTGACCCATATGCTGGCGCAGCAATGCGACCTGATCCCTCACGAGATCATCGTCACCACCGGCGACACCCACGCCTACAGCAACCATATGGAACAGATCCGGACCCAGCTGGCGCGCACGCCGAAGAAGCTGCCGGAACTGGTGATCAAGCGTAAGCCGGCGTCGATCTACGACTACAGGTTCGAAGACTTTGAAATCGTGGGCTACGACGCCGACCCAAGCATCAAGGCCGACGTGGCTATCTAACGTGGGTCTCGGTCCCACTGTGGGAGGGGGCTTGCCCCCGATTGCAGTATGTCAGCCACCTAATACTTAGCTGATCCACTGCTATCGGGGGCAAGCCCTAATGCCGTTCAGTTAAGCGTACATCGCCTTCTGTAGGAGCGAGCTTGCTCGCGAAAAACGTCAACGATAACGCGTGTTTCCTGAGTGAACGCGGCGCCTGTGAGTTCTTCGCGAGCAAGCTCGCTCCTACAAAAAAGCCTTCACTATGTCAGCCACCTAATACTTAGCTGATCCACTGCTATCGGGGGCAAGCCCCCTCCCACATTTGATCTGTGTCGCCTTGAGTCAGTGGCCGTGGCTTCTGCCCACGTGCGAAGGCTCAGCCTCGCTGGCAGCGACACCGCCGCTGACCTCCAGCCGCTGCAAAATCCCGCACTGGTCCAGCTCCGGCCCGCTGCCACAGCGCTGGCGCAGGTCGATCAACTGTTCCTGCAACGCCAGCAGCCCATCGATCCGCGCTTTCACATGGTGGATATGCTCGTCGATCAATGCATTCACGTTTTCACACTGGTCCTGCGGGCTGTCGCGCAGCCCGAGCAGGCTGCGGATTTCTTCCAGGGTCATGTCGAGGCTGCGGCAATTGCGGATAAACACCAGCCGTTCGGTGTGCGCCTGGGTGTACACGCGGTAGTTGGCCTCGGTGCGCGCCGGGGGCGGCAGCAGGCCTTCCTTCTCGTAATAACGGATGGTTTCCACCGGGCAGTCGGTCAGTTTGGCCAGTTCGCCGATCTTCATCGCAGCAATCTCCAAATGGGTGCTTGACCCTATAGTGGCTACAGGGTCTTTACTTGGCAACAGGCACCTTACGGACGCGACCTGATGAGCGACTCCTTCCACACCCCGCATAAGCATGACCACGATCACGACCATGAGCACGATCATGCGCCGAAGAAACTTACGCCCGTGCATGATCACGGCCACGGCGGCTCCTGCTGCTCCGGTACCCCGGCGCCTGCATTGGTGCGACTGAGCGATGCCCAGACCGCCGGCTCACGCCTGAGCACCTTCCGTATCGAAGCCATGGACTGCCCCACCGAGCAAACGCTGATCCAGAACAAACTGGGCAAGTTGGCCGGCGTGCAGCAACTGGAGTTCAACCTGATCAACCGCATACTCGGCGTCACCCATGACCTGCCGAGCACCGCGTCGATTGTCGAGGCCATCAAATCCCTGGGCATGCACGCCGATCCGATCGAAGAGGGCGTCCCGGCCGCCGAGCCGCCAGCCAAGAAGCACTGGTGGCCGCTGGCGCTGTCTGGCGTGGGCGCACTGGGCGCCGAAGTGTTGCACTTTACCAATGCCGCGCCGACCTGGGTGATCGCCATCGTGGCGCTGGTATCGATCCTCAGTGGCGGCCTCACCACCTATAAAAAGGGTTGGATAGCCCTGAAAAACCTCAACCTGAACATCAACGCGCTGATGAGTATCGCGGTCACCGGCGCGATCCTGATTGGCCAGTGGCCGGAAGCGGCGATGGTGATGTTCCTGTTCACCGTGGCCGAGTTGATCGAAGCCAAGTCCCTGGACCGGGCGCGCAACGCGATCAGCGGCTTGATGCAGATGACGCCGGAGCAGGCAACGGTACGGCAGGCGGATGGATCGTGGGGCGTACAACCCGTCAAAAACATCGAACTGGGTGCAATCGTGCGGGTTCGACCTGGCGAGCGCATTGGCCTGGACGGCGAAGTTACCGCCGGCCAATCCACTGTCGACCAGGCGCCGATCACCGGCGAAAGCCTGCCGATTGAGAAGGCAGCGGGCGATAAGGTCTTTGCCGGCACTATCAACCAGGCCGGCTCCCTGGAATACAAGGTGACGGCGGCAGCCAACAATTCCACGCTGGCGCGGATCATCCACGCGGTGGAACAGGCCCAGGGCGCGCGTGCACCGACCCAGCGCTTTGTCGACAGCTTCGCGAGGATCTACACCCCGGCTGTGTTCCTGTTCGCCCTGGGCGTGGCGTTGATCCCGCCGCTGTTCATGGCCGGCATGTGGTTTGACTGGATCTACCGCGCGCTGGTGCTGCTGGTGGTCGCCTGCCCCTGCGCGCTGGTGATCTCCACCCCGGTGACTATTGTCAGCGGCCTGGCCGCCGCGGCGCGCAAAGGCATCCTGATCAAGGGCGGCGTGTACCTGGAGGGCGGTTACAAGCTCGACTACCTGGCCCTCGACAAGACCGGCACCCTTACCCACGGCAAGCCGGTGCAAACCGATTACCTGGCGCTGTTCCCGAATGTCGAAGACAGCGCACCGGCCCTGGCCGCGAGTTTGGCCGCGCGGTCCGATCACCCGGTGTCCCTGGCGATCGCCTTGGCGGCTGTGGATAAAAACCTGGCGACCCACGCTGTGGATAACTTCGCAGCGCTGGCCGGTCGCGGTGTGCGCGGCGATATCAACGGTCAAACCTACCACCTGGGCAACCATCGCCTGGTGGAAGACCTGGGCCTGTGTTCGCCAGCTCTGGAAGAAAAACTCTTCGCCCTGGAAAAACAAGGCAAGTCCGTGGTGCTGCTGCTCGACACATCCGGCCCGCTGGCGCTGTTCGCCGTGGCCGATACGGTCAAGGACAGCAGCCGCGAAGCCATCCAGCAGTTGCATGAGCTGGGCATCAAGACCCTGATGCTCACCGGCGACAACACCCACACCGCCCAGGCGATCGCAGCCCAGGTCGGCATCGACCAGGCCCAGGGCGACCTGTTGCCCACCGATAAACTGCAAGCCATCGAAACCCTCTACGGCCAAGGCCACCGCGTGGGCATGGTCGGCGACGGCATCAACGACGCCCCGGCCCTGGCTCGCGCCGAGATCGGTTTTGCCATGGCCGCCGCGGGCACGGACACCGCCATCGAGAACGCCGACGTCGCCTTGATGGACGATGACTTGCGCAAGATTCCCGCATTCATTCGGTTGTCGCGGCAAACGTCGAGTATCCTCAAGCAGAACATCGCCCTGGCGCTGGTGATCAAGGCCATCTTCCTGGCCGTTACCTTCCTGGGCATGGCCACCATGTGGATGGCGGTGTTCGCCGACATGGGCGTGAGCCTGCTGGTGGTATTCAATGGCCTGCGCCTGCTGCGCAAATAGACGATGAGAGGGTGGTGTGCTGAGTGCCGAGCTGAAGGCGTTTTATCTGGTCGCCCGCCTGGGCAGCATCACCCAGGCGGCGAAAAAACTCGGCCTGAGCCAGCCCACCGTCACCACCCAGGTGCGCAACCTGGAGAGCCAATACGGCGTTGAGTTGTTCTACCGTGGCGGCCGCCGTCTCACCGTCAGCGACGAAGGCGCGCGCCTGTTGCCGATGGTCAAGACGCTGTTGCAGCAGGAAGCGGACATCGAGTTTTTCCTGCGCAACAGCGGTCAGGTCCAAGGGGCGCTGAGGATTGCCGCGACGGCGCCGTATTACATCCTCGACCTGGTCAAAGCCTTTCGCGAACGCCTGCCGCACGTGGAGGTGTCGGTGGAAATCGGCAACTCCCAGCAGGTGCTCGAGGCCCTGGACGATTACCGTGTAGACGTCGCTGCCTCCTCGCAATTGCTGGAAGACCCCCGTTTGATCCGCCGCGTATTGGGCACCGACCCCTTGGTGCTGGCGGTGCATCGCAACCATCCCCTGGCCAAACTGGATCATGTGCCGTTGACCGCGCTCGCCGGCCATACGCTGTTGATGCGTGAGGCGGGTTCTACCACGCGACGGCTGACGGAAGAGATGCTGCAAGGCGCCGGTGTGAGTTATGGGCCGCTGCTGGAAATCGGCAGTCGCGAGTCGATTCGCGAAGCAGTGCTGCGCAATATCGGCATCAGCATCATCGCCCGCCAGGAAGTGCCCCATGACCCGCAGTTACGGGTGCTGACCATCGAGCATGCACCGCAGATTCCGGAATATCTCTACTGCCTCAAGGAAAGAAAAGGCGCTCGGCTGCCGGCGGCGTTTTTGGGGTTGGCGCAGGAAATGTCGCCGATCTGAAGCCTTGTGGTGGCTTTGGGGACCAATCGGGGGCAAGCCCCCTCCCACATTGACCGAGTTCCAACATGGAAATGCGGTCCCCTGTGGGAGGGGCGGTGCGACGATTCGACTTGCCCCCGATTGCGGTAGACCAGGCAACCCATCTCTGAATGGCCTACCCAAATCCACCAATACCACTATCGCCATGTTTTGCCTTTCTGCCACACCAGGGACGCATTGGCTGCCTAGCATGGCCCTCATCCGTTTGATGAGGTGCCTCCATGAACACAGCCCTGAGCAACCCCGGCGCGCCAATGAAGGTGCGCGGTGTCCAGAAACGCTTCGGCGCCTTTACCGCGCTGGACAACGTGTCCCTGGACGTCGCCGCCGGCGAGCTGGTGTGTCTGCTGGGCCCGTCGGGTTGCGGCAAGACCACCTTGCTGCGTTGCATCGCCGGCCTGGAGCGCCAGGACAGCGGTGAACTGTACCTGGGCAGCCGGGATGTTTCCCTGCTGCCGCCCCAGGCACGGGACTACGGCATTCTGTTCCAGTCCTACGCGTTGTTTCCCAACCTCAGCGTCGAAGCCAATATTGGCTACGGCCTTACCGGCAGCGGCCGTGATGAAGTGCGCCAGCGTGTCGGGCAGATGCTCGAACTGGTGGGCCTGGTCGGCAGTGAAAAGAAATACCCAGGCCAACTGTCCGGTGGCCAACAGCAGCGTGTCGCCCTGGCCCGTGCGCTGGCGCCAGCACCGTCGTTGCTGCTGCTGGACGAGCCGATGTCGGCCCTCGATGCCCGTGTCCGCGAGCATTTATGCACCGAGTTGCGCCAACTGCAACGGCGCCTGGGCATCACCACCCTGATGGTCACCCATAATCAGGATGAGGCCATGTTGATGGCCGACCGCATCGCCGTGATGAACAACGGCAAGGTCGAGCAATACGCCACGCCCCAGGAAATCTATGATCGCCCGGCCACACCGTTCGTGGCCGAGTTTGTCGGCCAGGGCAATTGGCTGCCGTTCAGCCGCAACAGCGCGAGTCACGCCCAGGTCGGCGGGATGAACATGCGCCTGGCCGACGACGCGGGTGTGGCTTCCTCCGGCCGCCTGTTCTGCCGCCCGGAAGCGATCAGCGTCAACCCACCGGTGCATGAAGAAAACCTGTTCCCGGCCAAGGTCCGCGAGATCACCTTCCTGGGTAACCGCTGCCGCATGAGCTTTGAACTGGAGCAGTTGCCTGGGCATCCGCTGTTGGCCGAGCTGGCCCCGGAAGCCATGCCACGCCTGGGCGCCCAGCACATCTGGGTCGCCTTGCCGCCGCGTAGCCTGCAGGTGTTTGCCTGAGATGGCCGTTGATATGAGCTTGCCGATACCGCGCCAGGTTTCCCGTGCGGAAACCGGCGACCGCCTTTTTGTGCTCGGCGGCAAACTGTTGTGGCTGTGCCTGCTGGGTGTCGCGGTCCTGCTACCGCTGTTGGCGATCTTCTGGCGTGGCTTCAGCAGCGAGGCGGGGCAGGGCGGTGGCCTGGTCGCTGCGCGAGAGCTGGTGAGCAGCGCCAACTTTCATTGGCTGTTGGGCAATAGCCTGAAAGTTTCCCTTAGCGTGGCGGCTATCGTCGTACCGCTGGCCTACCTGTTTGCCTACGCGCTGCAACGCACCCTGATTCCCGGCAAGGCCATCTGGCGTGGCCTGTCGTTACTGCCGTTGATGGCACCGTCGATGCTGCCGGGGATTGCATTGGTGTACCTGTTTGGTAACCAGGGCCTGTTACGTGGCCTGCTCTCGGAGAATATCTACGGCTTCTGGGGCATTGTCCTCGGCGAAGTGATCTACACCTTCCCACATGCCTTGATGATCCTGTTGTCAGCGCTTTCCTTGGCGGATGCGCGGTTATTCGACGCGGCATCGAGCATGGGCGCCAGCCCCGCCCGAGCATTTCGCAGCATCACCTGGCCGGCCACGCGCCAGGCGGTGTTCGCCGCGTTCTGCCTGGTGTTCACCTTGACCATCACCGACTTCGGCGTGCCCGTGGTGGTCGGCGGCGATTACCAGGTGTTGGCGCTGGAAGCCTACAAGGCGGTGGTGGGCCAGCAACAGTTCGGCCGCGGTGCGTTGATTGGCATGGTGTTGCTGCTGCCGGCGCTGTTCAGCTTTGGCGTGGACGCCTGGTTACGTCGTCGGCAGGGTGATTCGATGAGTGGCCGCGCCCAGGTGTTCCAACCCGCGCCATCGCGGCTGCGGGACGCCTGCTACCTGGCCATTGTGCTGGGGATGTGTGCCGTGTTGCTGCTGGTGTTCGGCATGGCGGTGTACTCCTCGCTGGTGAAGTTCTGGCCGTACAACCTGTCGCTGTCGCTCAACCACTACCAGTTCGAAGACACGGCCGGCGGCGGCTGGCTGGCCTATCGCAACAGCCTGACCCTGGCACTGTGCACCGCGTTGATCGGCAGCGTGCTGATCTTCACCGGCGCCTACCTGATGGAAAAGACCCAGGGCCAGAAGGGCCTCAACCTGGCGCTGCGCCTGCTCAGTTTTGTGCCGATGGCCGTGCCGGGCTTGGTGTTGGGCCTGGGTTATGTGTTCTTCTTCAACCTCAACGGCAACCCGCTGCATGTGTTCTACGGGACCATGACCTTGCTGGTGGTGTGCACCATCGCGCACTACCTGACCACTGCCCAGATGACCGCGACCACTGCCCTGCGCCAGCTGGACGCCGAGTTCGAAGCCGCTGCGCTGTCCCTCAAGGCGCCGCTTTATCGCCACTACCTGCGGGTGACCGTGCCGATTTGCCTGCCGGCACTGCTGGATATCGTGCGCTACCTGTTTGTGTCGGCGATGACCACGGTGTCGGCGGCAATTTTTCTCTACAGCCCCGACACCATTCTCGCCGCCGTCGCCGTGCTGAACATGGACGACGCCGGCAACGTGGGCGGCGCGGCGGCGATGTCGACCCTGATCCTGTTCACTTCGGCCGCCGTCTCGCTGCTGCTGGCGTGGGCCTCACGCGGCCTGTTGCGTCGCTCCCAAGCCTGGCGTCAAACCGCGCCCGGTCAATAACCCTCGATAAAGGAAGTGCACCATGTTCAAGCCCCTGGCGCTGGCCGCTGCTGTACTCAGCGTATTCAGCCTGAATGCCTTTGCCGCGAAAACCGAGCTGACCGTGTACACGGCCCTCGAAGCCGAGCAGTTGAAGACCTACAAGCAGGCCTTCGAGAAGGCCAACCCGGATATCGATATCAAATGGGTGCGCGACTCCACCGGCATCATCACCGCCAAGCTGCTGGCCGAAAAAGCTCGCCCGCAAGCCGACGTAGTGTGGGGCCTGGCCGCGTCGAGCCTGGCGATTCTCGATCAGCAGGGCATGCTGGATAACTACGCGCCCAAGGACCTGGACAAGATCGGCAAGCACTACCGTGACGCCGCCAACCCACCGGCCTGGGTCGGCATGGATGTGTGGGCCGCGACCATTTGCTTCAACACTGTCGAAGCCGAGAAACAGGGCCTGACCAAGCCGGTGAGCTGGCAGGACCTGACCAAGCCCGAGTACAAGGGCAAGATCGTCATGCCCAACCCGGCATCGTCCGGCACCGGCTTCCTGGATGTGAGCGCCTGGCTGCAAACCTTCGGCGAGAAGCAGGGCTGGCAGTACATGGACGACTTGCACCAGAACATCGGCCAATACGTTCACTCCGGCTCCAAGCCCTGCAAGCTGGCGGCTTCCGGTGAATTCCCGATTGGTATTTCCTTTGAGTACCCGGCCGTGCAGCTCAAGCGCCAGGGCGCACCGCTGGACATCATCCTGCCGAAGGAAGGCCTGGGCTGGGACATCGAAGCCACCGCCGTGATCAAGGGTTCCGCCCACGCCGATGCGGCGAAAAAACTCGCCGACTTCTCTGCCAGCCCCGCCGCGATGGACCTGTACAAAGAAAATTTTGCGGTCCTCGCCCAGCCTGGCATCGCCAAGCCGCAAACCGAACTGCCGGCCGACTACGAGCAGCGCCTGATCAAGAACGACTTTGGCTGGGCGTCGAAGAATCGCGACAGCATCTTGACCGAGTGGCGTAAGCGCTATGACGGCAAGTCGGAGAAGGTCGCGGGTCAGTAAGGCTTTCGTTAGGGCTACTGGCCTCATCGGGGGCAAGTCGAATCGTCGCCCCGCCCCTCCCACATTCGACCGCATTCTCATGTTGGAACTCGATCAACTGTGGGAGGGGGCTTGCCCCCGATAGCGGTCTTGAAAACAGGACATCACTCAATGACACACCACAGCGACCTGCTGATCGTCGGCGCCGGCATCCTCGGCCTGTCCCACGCCTACGCCGCTGCCAGGCGCGGGCTCAAGGTCAGGGTGTTCGAGCGCAGCGCCACCCCGCTGGGCGCCTCCGTGCGCAACTTTGGCCAGGCGCTGGTCACTGGCCAACCACCGGGGCCGATGCTCGACCTGGCTCGGGAGAGCCGCGCGATCTGGGGCCAATGGGCACAACTCGCCAGCCTGCAACTCAAGCGCAATGGTTCTTACCTGTTCGCGCGAACCGAAGCGGAAGAACATTTGCTGGAAGCCTTCTGTGCCGGCCGCGCGCAGGAGCACGGCTATCACGTCGAACTGCTGCAAGGCGCGGCAATGAAGGACCTGTACGGCGGCCAGTTCCGCCATCACCGCGCCGCGCTGCATGGCAAGGACGATCAGCAACTGTATTCGCGCGAAGCGATCCCGGCGCTGATCAACTACCTTCGCCATGAACTGAAGGTGGAGTTTCACTTTTCCACCCTGGTGCGCGATGTGGAACCGGGCCAGTTGCACAGCACGGCCGGCAGCTTTCGTGGCGAGCAGATCATCGTGTGTTCCGGCCATGACTACCAAACCCTGCTGGCCGAGGCCATCGCCGAACTCAACCCGCAGATCTGCCGGCTGCAAATGCTGCGCGCCCGGCCTGCACTCAACCTTAACCTGCAACACGCCTTGCTCACCGGCCTCAGTTGCGTGCACTACGGTGCGTTTGCCGACTTGCCGGAAGCGGCGGCGGTACAGGCGCAGATCCTGCGGGAGGCACCGTACCTGCATGAACACGGCATCCACCTGCTGATCAGCCCGACGCCCCATGGTGAGCTGATCATCGGCGATTCCCATGATTACGGCAGCGATCCGTCGCCGTTCAACGCCGAACACGTGGATAACTGGTTGGTTGAGCTGGCCGAGCACGCCTTGGGGTGCAGGATCCAGGTGGTGGAGCGCTGGCAGGGTGTCTATGGCTCGCGCGGGCCGGGACCGTTTTCATTCCTGCGTGCTGCTCCAGGGGTGAGCGCGGCGTTGATGCACACCGGTGTAGGCATGAGCGTGGGGCCGGCGATGGCCGAGCGAAATATCAGTGCGTTGTGGGGGGCGGCATGATGAACCCGGAACAGGCAATCGCCGAGGTGTTTGGCTTGTACGAGCAGCACGGCGCGGCGGATTACATCGGCGAGCCGGTGTCGCAGATCGAGCACATGTCCCAAGCCGCTCAGTTGGCCATGGCCGAGGGCTTTGATGATGAAGTGGTGTTGGCGGCGTTCTTCCACGATATCGGCCATCTCTGCGGCCAGGGCGGCGAGAGCATGGGCGGTTATGGCGTGGCCAGCCATGAGCGGCTGGGCGCCGATTACCTGCGCCGCGTCGGTTTCAGCGAGCGCCTGGCGCGGCTGGTGGAATATCACGTCGAGGCCAAGCGCTACCTGACCTTCAGCCAGCCGGACTACTACGCCCGGTTGAGCGAAGCCAGCCGCCGCACGCTGGCGTATCAAGGCGGGGCAATGACGCCTGACGAAGCGCGGGCGTTCGAGCAAGACCCGCTCTACGCGATCAGTCTGCGTCTGCGCCACTGGGACGAACAGGCCAAGCAAGCGCAGGTGCCGGTGCTCGACCTGCAGCTACTCAAGGCCAAGGCCGCGCGGCTACTGGCTGCGTAGATTGGCCTTACGCCAAATGCAGATGCGCCGCCTAGAGCCCCTGAGGTCGGATCACTAAGGTGGCTTGCTTCTTCAATCCAAGGAGCAACGCTGATGCGCTACTTAAAAGTGACGGCCCAGGACATGAGCGGCAACGGTCGGGCAGACACCGTCATCCTGCACTTCTATGAGCAGCAGGCTGGCCGTCCCGATGAACTGATCCACGAGATCTTCGCCGTGGACATGAGCGCGGACGGTCGGGTCGACCTGCAATGGGCGGACGATCTGAACCCGGTCACCCGCCCCTGTCGGCTGGAAAAACAGCGGGTGGACACTTTCGCCGACTGCTTTTTGAAGTTGAACTGGTTCAATCGGCGCAGCCACTGGCAGCGCACGTTGACGCTGTACGTCGATCATTACGCCAAGGCCGGCACGCCCAACGCGGTCAAGCTGGAATTCCAAGAGCGCACGGCGTCGCAGTGCAAGGGTTCGCTGATCTACAAGGCGGCGGCCTATGACGGCGATGGCGACGGGGTGCTGGAATCGTTTACCAACAGTGACATCGACCGCGACGGTATTGCGGACAAGGCCGATAAAGAGCTGATCCGCACGTTATGCACGACCTTTCTGGGCTTTGAGTGGTACGCGCGTCAATAAGCCGGTCAGGCTTCATCGAGTCGGGCGGCCAGGGCTTCGACCTGCTCCTGACGCTCGGCCTGGCTCAATTTGGCGTTTGGGTTGAGGGACGACCATTGCGGGTGAGCGCGGGCCTTGTGCAAGGCTTCCGGCAGCTTGCCTTCACGCCAGGTCTTGTCCTGCGGCGTGTCGACCTTGATGCTGTGCATCGCCGCATGACCGCGCAGGTTAAGGGCCTTGAGCAACTGGCGTTGGCGCAGGGCGAGCAGGCGCAGCACGCTATCGTCGACGGTCAGCTCACGCTGGCCTTTGATTTTGCCCAGCAGTCGGCTGCCATAGCTGCGCGCGGTTTGCAGTGCGCCGCCGGCAATCGCGCCGGCCAGGGCGGCGGCGCCAAGCGTCAGGCCACCGACCAGCAGGTCCACACCGGCACCCGCGGCAGCGCCTGCGGCGATGCCACCTCCGACGCGCACGCCGAGTTGCTTGAGGGTTTCCGGGTTGAACAGGTCATCACCCCAGCGGCCGTCGAGCAAGGGCAGGTCGCTGGCGGCGGCATCCTGGGGGCGGAAGCCGAATAGTTTGAGCAGGGCTTCCACGCATTTTTGTTCGCGCTGGCGCACCGCTTTGCGCAGGTCACCGATGGCTTGCTGTTCGTCTTCGGTGACCACGCTGCGGCGGCAAGCGGCGCAGTCGATCAGCAATTCGGCAATCAACCGCGCAGCGCTTTGCTGACGAGCCTGGCGTTGGGCGTGTTGATCGAGAATCAGCCTTTCCAGTTGCGGCCGCGCGTTTTCCAGCAGCAGGGCAAGGCTTTCATACAAGCGCCGTTCGCCGTCTTCCGGCGGCGCCACGCTGTCAAAGCGCACCAGCGCATGCAGGCCGAGGCGGGCCAGGGCTTCGCGCCAGTCCGGCTCGCGGTGGTCGTTGCTGCTGACAAAGTTGAGTACGGGCAGCAGCGGTTTGCCGCAGCTGGCCAGCACTTGCAGTTCATCGCGATACTTGGCCAGCACCGGCTCGCGGGCGTCGATCACATACAGGCCGGCGTCGGAGGCGAGCAACTGGCGCAGCACCTTGGCTTCCTGTTCGAACCGCTGGCGCGCTTCGCTGCCGTCCAGAAACCGCACCAGGCGTGCAGGGCCGTCCAGGCGTTCGCCGGGGCGTTCCAGGCGCTCCAGGTAGTCGAGCAGGGCGATGGCATCTTCCAGGCCGGGGGTGTCGTAAAGCTCCAGCAAGGCTTCGCCATCCACCGACAAACGCGCGCCTTCGACATGGCGTGTGGTGCTGGGGCGATGGGAGACTTCGCCGAAGCCGACGTCACGGGTCAGCGTGCGCAGCAGGGAGGTCTTGCCGACGTTGGTGTGGCCGACCACGGCGAGTTTCAGCGGTTTAGTCATGACCGGTCTCCAGCCAGTTCAGCGGCGCGCAATCGGCGAACGGTAGTTCAAGCTGTTGCAGCGCGGCGTGCCAGTCGCCCAGGCGCTCGGCATCCAGCGCCTGGCCGGGCGGGGCTTGCAGCAGCCACACCCGGGTAGCGCTGGCGCTGCGTGCCAGCTCGGCGATCAGCGCCAGGCTGCCGCGGTCCGGCGAGCGGCGTGGATCGCAGGCGATGGCCAGGCGCGCAGGTGGAAAGCGGGCGAGTTGTTCCAGCAGCTTGTTGCGCGATTCGCGGCTGTCGAGGATGCCGGCGTTCTTGACGCTGGAGGGCAGCTTGGGCGGCCAGGGGTGCTGGTCGTCCAGCTCGATGGCCACCAGCAGCGCGCCATCGCTTTCCAATTCACTGACGCCGCCGCTGACGTGGTGCAGCTGTTCGGGCGCGGCATCGTTGACCCCAAGGCGCTCGCTGCTCGGCATCAGGCGTTCGCGCAACTGGCTGTAGCCGGGCAGGTTGAGGTCCAGGCGCAGGGCGGCGCGCCCGCGTTTCCAGCGCCACAGGCACAGCAGGGCGAGGATCAAGCGGGGCATCAAGCCATAGACCAGCAGCACGCCCACCAGCCAGGCGGCCCAGGCTTGGCGGGCGCTTTCGATATTCAGCGCGGAATCGCCGCTGGCGCGGATCATGTCGACGGTTGGCACATTGAAGCCCAGCAGGGCGGGCAGGGTGCCGAGGGCCTGGGTGACGGCGACAAAGGTATCGGCGCCCAGAATGGTGGTTTCCCACACAAAGCCGTAGCGGCGGGTAGCGAGCAGCGTCAGCAGAATCACTAGGGCACTGAGCAGCGCCAACACCCACAGGCTGTTGACCAGCACACCGACCGCCCAGCGATTGAGTTTCTGTCGTTGCAGCAGCAGTAAAAGCGCTGGCGCCAGTTGTGCGGCCTTGGCGTCACGGGCGAGCTTTTCGCTGAGCCACAACCACAGTCGCCCCAGGCTGGCGCTGTGTTCGCCGGCAAACAGCAGGCCCAAAGCCCAGCTGATTAACAGGATCAGGTTTAAGCCGAGCAGGCTGCCCAGGGCCCAGAATACGTTCACCGGGATCAAGCCGTTACCCAGCGCGGCAAAGGCCAGGCCGGCACCGCTGATCACTGCGACTATTGCCAGCAGCAGCAGCGCCAGGCGCGCACCTTGCAGCCAGCGAGCAAGGGCCGCCGTCAGGCCATCGCGCTCGGCCAGGTGCAGAGCGCGCTGCTGGATGCGCGTCGGCAGATCGCCGCCGGCCGTACGGGCCAGGCGGTTGGCTTCGAGGTCTTCCAAGGGGCCGGCGTGTTCTTCACGCAGGCGCACGGTTTCCGTCAGCCAGAGTGTGTGCAGGGGGGTCAGTGCAGTCACGCGCCGTCCTGTTGTGTTCGTGAGCCTGGAGCATAACCGCTGTGCACCTGGTTGGGGTACGCGGCGTGCTGCTCTGGTATTCTCGTCGCCATGAAAAAAACTCTCCCTTTAAGCCTGATCGCGGCCCTCGGTGAAAACCGTGTGATCGGCGTCGACAACAGCATGCCCTGGCATTTGCCGGGGGATTTCAAATATTTCAAGGCCACCACCCTGGGCAAGCCGATCATCATGGGGCGCAAGACCTGGGATTCCCTGGGCCGACCGCTGCCGGGGCGCTTGAACATTGTGGTCAGTCGTCAGACCGATCTGGCGCTTGAAGGTGCGGAAGTTTTTCCGTCACTCGATGCCGCCGTGGCGCGGGCTGAGGCCTGGGCGCTGGAGCAGGGCGTGGATGAGCTGATGCTGATCGGCGGCGCGCAGCTGTATGAGCAGGGGCTGGCGCAGGCGGATCGCCTGTATTTGACGCGGGTGGCGTTGAGCCCGGATGGGGATGCGTGGTTTCCGGAGTTTGATACGAACCAGTGGACGTTGGTCTCCAATCTGCCGAACCCAGCCGAAGGTGATAAGCCGGCTTACACCTTCGAAGTCTGGGAAAAAGTCTAAAAGCATCGGGGGCAAGCCCCCTCCCACATTCGACCGCATTCTCATGTTGGAACTCGATCAACTGTGGGGGGCTTGCCCCCGATGGCGGTCTATCAGGCCTGCGCTAATTCGGCATGCTCATCGGCATCCAACAGCGCTTTATCCGTCTGCTGCATGATCTGGCTGGTAATCGCCCCCGCTGTCATCGAACCATTCACGTTCAACGCCGTGCGGCCCATGTCGATCAGCGGCTCCACGGAAATCAGCAGCGCCACCAGTGACACCGGCAAGCCCATGGCTGGCAATACGATCAGTGCGGCGAATGTCGCACCGCCACCCACGCCCGCCACACCGGCCGAGCTTAAGGTCACAATGGCCACCAGGGTCGCGATCCACAGCGGGTCCAGCGGGTTGATGCCCACGGTCGGCGCGACCATCACCGCCAACATGGCAGGGTAGAGGCCGGCGCAGCCGTTCTGGCCGATGGTGGCGCCGAACGAGGCGGCGAAACCGGCGATGGAGTGCGGGATCCCCAGGCGACGGGTCTGCGCTTCGATGCTCAGCGGGATCGCCGCCGCGCTGGAGCGGCTGGTAAAGGCAAAGGTCAGCACCGGCCACACCTTGCGGAAGAAGCGCAGCGGGTTGATCCCGGCCAGCGACAGCAGCAGGCCATGCACCACGAACATCAACCCCAGGGCCAGGTACGAGACCACGACAAAACTGCCGAGCTTGATGATGTCTTGCAGGTTGGAGCTGGCGACCACCTTGGTCATCAGCGCCAATACACCGTAGGGCGTCAGCTTCATCACCAGGCGCACCAGGCGCATCACCCAGGCTTGCAGGGTGTCGATGGCGTTGAGCACTTTCTGGCCTTTCTCCACGTCATCCTTGAGCAGTTGCAGCGCGGCAACCCCTAGGAATGCGGCGAAGATCACCACACTGATGATCGACGTCGGCTTGGCCCGCGCCAGGTCGGCGAACGGGTTGGCCGGCACGAATGAGAGCAGCAACTGCGGGATATTCAGGTCGGCGACCTTGCCCGCGTAATCGCTCTGGATGACTTGCAGGCGCGCCATTTCCTGGGTGCCGGCCACCAGGCCTTCGGCGGTGAGGCCGAACAGGTTGGTCAGGCCGATGCCGATCAGGGCTGCAATCGCCGTGGTGAACAGCAGCGTGCCGATGGTCAGGAAGCTGATCTTGCCCAGGGACGCGGCGTTATGCAGGCGCGCCACGGCACTGAGGATCGAGGCGAACACCAGCGGGATCACGATCATCTGCAGCAACTGCACATAACCATTGCCGACCAGGTCGAACCAGCCGATGGAGGCCTTGAGCACCGGGTTGCCGGCGCCATAAATGGCGTGCAGGGCCACACCGAACGCCACGCCCAGTACCAGGGCGAACAGAACCTTCTTGGCGAGGCTCCAGTGGGTGCGACGGGTTTGTGCCAGGCCCAATAGCAAGGCCACGAACACCAGTAAGTTGAGAATCAGGGGCAGATTCATTGAAGCTCCGTTGAGAAGGCAGCCAATCGCGTGAGCCTGCGATTGCGAACCGGGAAGCCTAACAGCTTGAAATATAATGATTTAATACCGATATGGAATGGCGTCTGTCGTTTTTGGAATAAGCGTTTGACGCTCAGGCACATGCCATTGACGCAATCGCGATGGAGGCGGTCGTGCTCGGGCGGTAACTGTCACAGAGATTTGTTAGCGTCGATGTCTTTCACTCAGGGAGACAACGCCTATGAAGCTCGTACCGAAACTACTGGTATCCGCCGCATTCTGCCTAGGCCTCGCCAGCCAGGCGTTCGCCGCCACCGAGTTGAAACACTGGCCGGCACCCGCCGCCAAGCAACTGGACGAAATGATCGCCGCCAATGCCAACAAAGGTAACTTTGCGGTGTTCGACATGGACAACACCAGCTATCGCTACGACCTCGAAGAGTCCCTGCTGCCCTACATGGAAAACAAGGGCCTGATCACCCGCGACACGCTCGATCCGTCGCTCAAGCTCATCCCGTTCAAAGACACCGCCGACCATAAGGAAAGCCTGTTCAGTTACTACTATCGCCTCTGCGAAGTGGACGACATGGTCTGCTACCCGTGGGTCGCCCAAGTGTTTGCAGGTTTTACCCTCAAGGAGCTCAAGGTTCAGGTCGATGAGTTGATGGCCTCCGGCAAGCCGGTACCGGTCAGCTACTTCGAAGGCGACGTGGTGAAGAACTCCGAAGTACAGCCGCCGAAAGTCTTCACCGGCCAGGCCGAGCTGTACAACAAACTGATGGAAAACGGCATCGAGGTGTACGTGATGACCGCTGCCTCGGAAGAGCTGGTGCGCATGGTCGCCGCCGATCCGAAGTACGGCTATAACGTCAAGCCCGAGAACGTCATCGGCGTGACCACCTTGCTCAAGGACCGCAAGACCGGCGAGCTGACCACGGCGCGCAAGCAGATCAGCGCCGGTAAATATGACGAGAAAGCCAACCTCGGCCTGGAACTGACCCCGTACCTGTGGACCCCCGCCACCTGGATGGCCGGCAAACACGCCGCAATCCTGACCTACATCGACGAATGGAAAAAACCGGTGATCGTCGGTGGCGATACCCCGACCAGCGACGGCTACATGCTGTTCCACGATGTGGACGTGGCCAAGGGCGGCATCCATCTGTGGGTCAACCGCAAGGACAAGTACATGACCCAGCTCAACGGCATGATCGCCAAGCACGCGGCAGCGCAGGCCAAGGAAGGGTTGCCGGTGACAGCGGACAAGAACTGGGTGATCGTCAAGCCTGACGAAATCCAGTAACGGGCCGAATGCGGTCAAAAATGTGGGAGGGGGCAAGCCCCCTCCCACAGTTGATCTTCAGTGTTTTGAAGAGTTGTTCCAGGCAAAAAAATGCCCCGCACTTGGCGGGGCATTTTTATGCGCGAGGCTTACAGGCCGTCGAGCATCGCCTTGTTACGCACCGCGCCCTTGTCGGCACTGGTGGCCAGCAGGGCATAGGCTTTCAGCGCCGTGGTGACTTTGCGCGGACGCTTCTCCACCGGTTTCCAGCCTTTCTTGTCCTGCTCGACCCGGCGCGCAGCCAGTTCTTCGTCGCTGATCAACAGGTTGATCGAACGGTTCGGAATGTCGATCAGCACCTTGTCGCCATCCTGCACCAGGCCGATCGCGCCGCCAGCAGCGGCTTCTGGCGAAGCGTGGCCGATGGACAGGCCCGAGGTGCCGCCGGAGAAGCGGCCGTCGGTCAGCAGGGCACAGGCTTTGCCCAGGCCCTTGGATTTCAGGTAGGACGTCGGGTAGAGCATCTCCTGCATACCCGGGCCGCCTTTCGGGCCTTCGTAGCGGATGATCACGATGTCGCCTTCCTTGACTTCGTCGGCGAGGATGCCGCGTACCGCGCTGTCCTGGCTTTCGAAGATCTTGGCGTTGCCTTCGAACACGTGGATCGACTCATCCACGCCGGCGGTTTTCACCACGCAGCCGTCCAGGGCGATGTTGCCGTACAGCACAGCCAGGCCGCCCTCTTTCGAGTAGGCGTGCTCGACGCTGCGGATGCAGCCGTTTTCACGGTCGTCGTCGAGGGTGTCCCAGCGGGTCGACTGGCTGAACGCGGTCTGGGTCGGGATACCCGCCGGGCCGGCCTTGAAGAAGGTGTGCACGGCTTCGTCGTCCGTGAGGGTGATGTCCCACTTGGCGATGCCTTCGGCGAGGGACTTGCTGTGTACGGTCGGCAGGTCGGTGTGCAGCAGGCCGCCACGGGCCAGGGAGCCCAGGATGGAGAAGATCCCGCCGGCGCGGTGCACGTCTTCCATGTGGTACTTCTGGATGTTCGGCGCGACCTTGCACAGTTGCGGCACGTGGCGGGACAGACGGTCGATGTCGCGCAGGTCGAAATCGATCTCGGCTTCCTGGGCCGCGGCCAGCAAGTGCAGGATGGTGTTGGTGGAACCGCCCATGGCGATGTCCAGGGTCATGGCGTTTTCGAACGCCTTGAAGTTGGCGATATTGCGCGGCAATACCGACTCATCGTTCTCGCCGTAGTAACGCTTGCACAGCTCGACGATGGTGCGGCCGGCCTGCAGGAACAGTTGCTCGCGGTCGCTGTGGGTGGCCAGTGTCGAACCGTTGCCCGGCAAGGCCAGGCCCAGGGCTTCCACCAGGCAGTTCATCGAGTTGGCGGTGAACATGCCGGAGCACGAACCGCAGGTCGGGCAGGCGCTGCGCTCGTATTCCGCGACCTTCTCGTCAGAAGCGCTGGAATCGGCGGCGATGACCATGGCGTCGACCAGGTCGAGGCCGTGGGAGGCCAGCTTGGTCTTGCCGGCTTCCATCGGGCCGCCGGAGACGAAGATCACCGGCACATTCAGGCGCAGGGCGGCCATCAGCATGCCGGGGGTGATCTTGTCGCAGTTCGAGATGCAGACGATGGCGTCTGCGCAGTGGGCGTTGACCATGTACTCGACGGAATCGGCGATGATCTCGCGGCTCGGCAGCGAGTACAGCATGCCGTCATGGCCCATGGCGATGCCGTCATCCACGGCGATGGTGTTGAATTCCTTGGCCACGCCGCCAGCGCGTTCGATCTCGCGGGCGACCAACTGGCCCAGGTCCTTGAGGTGCACGTGACCCGGTACGAACTGGGTGAACGAGTTGGCAATCGCGATGATCGGCTTCTTGAAGTCGTCATCTTTCATCCCAGTGGCACGCCACAGCGCGCGGGCGCCGGCCATGTTGCGACCGTGGGTGGATGTTTTCGAGCGGTAATCAGGCATTGGAGCACTCCGGGCGGCTAATCAAGTACTAAAGGGGAGTGAGCTTCTATTTCACTACTGGAACACCCGAAAAATGGCCGTGTGTCCGGAAGTTGCCACTCGCGTCGCGGGATCGCCGCGTGCTTGGGCCTCGAGCTCATAAACCCGCCGGGGGATGACTGGCGATGAATAGGGCCGATTCTACACCGTCTTCCTGTAGGAGGGAGCTTGCTCGCGAAAAACGTCAACGATAACGCAGCGCTATCAGATGGCCCGAGTCGTCTATGAGTTTTTCGCGAGCGAGCTCGCTCCTACAGGGGGACAGTGTCAGTGTCCGACCCGCGCATTGGTCAGCCAACCCCACAGGCTGAAGATGATAAAGCTCACGGCAATCGTCATCAGCAAATGACTGCCGGTTTGCGCAAGCGCTGCGCTGCTGACGGCGGCGGTGAAGAACATGATGCTATTTCCTGCTGATGCTGCTGTGCCCGCGCTGCTTGAAAACAACAGCATCGCCGCCGAAATTGCGGCGGGACGAATCAGGGTGACCGCCAGTGCGCTGATCATCATCGGAATGAGCAGGGTCACTGTGGTAATGGCTTCAAAGATGATAATCAGCGCCAGCAGCACACCCGCGACCAGCAACAACCCAAGACCGATATTGATTTGCCGGGACAGCGCGATAAGTTTTTGCAGGTACGAGGCTGCCACTCCGCCGAGGAGATAAGCCGCGCCGTACACCATCAGCACCAGCGCGTACTGATATTCGGAAAGCTTCAGCGCATCCATGAAAATCAGCGGTGTCACGCTGATCAAGGCGAAGTAGCAGGCAAACACCAGGGCGGCGATCCACCAGTAGCGCAGGAAGTCGCGATTGGCCGCGACCGCCTTGAGCGTGCCTGGGATCGAGACGGGCGCGCTGTGAGGGCTGGCAGCCTTGGAAGGCAGGATGCAAAACGCATGGAGAAACATGCCCAATGCCATAAGTGCGAACGCATAGAAGCTCCCTTGCCAGTCGAAGGTGGTTTGCAGCCAGGAGCCGATCAGCGGTGACAATGCGACAAACGAGCCGCTCAGGGTCATGTAATAGAGGCGCACCCGGACTCGGTCCTGTTCGTCGAACAGGTCTTCCACCAGTGCATGGCCCAATACAAAGAATCCACAGCCCATGGCCTGCACCGCGCGAAACAGCAGGAAGGTCAGGTAATTCGACGCCAGTGCGCAGCCTATTGCTCCGACAATCGACAACGTGATGCAGCCGAGCAGCACGTTCTTGCGCCCCCATTTATCCGAAAGCGGACCGGTGACCAGTTGAGAGATGGAAAAGACCAGGGTGAACAGGCTGATGGACAGCGCGATGTCTGCGCTGGGCGTGTCAAACCGGGTTGCCAGCGCGGGGAAAGAGGGCAGTAGGATGTTGATAGGGAAGAAGCTGATCAGTGAAATGCAGGTGATGAGGATAAAGCGGGAGAGGGTGGGCCCAGACATTGTTTTTGTTTTCCGGAGTAAAACCAGAAACCGATACTAGTCTGCGAAAGATGGAATTCAATCAAATCTATTGTGCGAAGCGTCCCGTATTGGTGTACGCCGCCCCTGTAGGAGCGAGCTTGCTCGCGAAAAGCGTCAACGATAACGCAGCGCTATCAGGTAGCCCGCGTCGTCTATGGGGTCTTCGCGAGCAAGCTCGCTCCTACAGGGGGACGGTTTCGGTATTTAGCTATTGGGCAACAACCGGCACGTAATGCTCTTGATATAGCGCGTCTCGGCAATTGCCGGGTGTACCGGGTGATCCGGGCCCTGGCCGCCGCGTTCGAGCATCTGGATGTTACGGTCCAGGTGGCGGGCGCTGGTCAGCAGGATGTTTTGCAGATCGTCTTCGGGCAGGTGCATCGAGCACGAGGCGCTCACCAGGATGCCGTCCTTGCTGAGCAGGCGCATGGCTTGCTCGTTGAGGCGGCGGTAGGCGCCTTCGCCGTTTTTCATGTCTTTTTTGCGTTTGATGAAGGCCGGCGGGTCGGCGACGATCACGTCGAAGCGTTCTTCGCTGGCTTTGAGTTCCTTCAGGGCTTCGAAGACGTCGCCTTCGATGCAGGTCATTTTCTCGGCGACACCATTGAGCGCGGCGTTGCGCTCGACGCCGTCGAGGGCGAAGGCCGAGGCGTCGACGCAGAATACTTCACTGGCGCCGAAGGCTGCCGCTTGCACGCCCCAGCCACCGATGTAGCTGTACAGGTCGAGTACACGTTTGCCTTTGGCATACGGCGCCAGGCGCGCGCGGTTCATGCGGTGGTCGTAGAACCAGCCGGTTTTCTGGCCCTGGATCACCGGGGCTTCGAATTTCACGCCGTTTTCTTCCAGTGCCACCCACTCCGGCACCAGGCCGAACACGGTCTCGACGTAGCGGTTGAGGCCTTCGGCATCGCGCGCGGCGGAGTCATTCTTGAACAGGATGCCGCTCGGCTTGAGCACTTGGGTCAAGGCGGCGATCACGTCTTCTTTATGGGCTTCCATGGTCGCCGAGGCGATCTGTACCACCAGGATGTCGCCGAAACGGTCGACCACCAGGCCTGGCAACAGGTCGGAATCGCCGTAGACCAGGCGGTAGAACGGCTTGTCGAACAGGCGCTCGCGCAGGGACAGGGCGACGTTGAGGCGGTGCACCAACAGCGACTTGTCCAGGGGCAACTTGATGTCACGCGACAGCAGGCGTGCGCAGATCAGGTTGTTCGGGCTCATGGCCACGATGCCCAGGGTCTTGCCGCCGGCCGCTTCCAGGATGGCCTGGTCGCCTGCCTGGAAGCCGTGAAGAGGTGTGGCGGCCACGTCGATTTCGTTGCTGTAGACCCACAGGTGGCCGTTGCGCAAACGACGATCGGCGTTGGCTTTGAGACGCAGGCTTGGCAGGGACATGACGTCGCTCCGGAAAAAAGAGCGGGAGTATACCGTGTTGTGTAGGAAATGGCCGGGCTGCCGGATGTGCGGGAAGGTGTCGGCGCGCCGTGGATAAGGGTTAGAATCTCCGCCTAGCCCAGAGTATGCACTTATGTCCCCAGAGCTTTCCGCCGAACAGATCCAACAGGCCTTGCAAGGCATCAGCGTACCGCCTCAGCCGCAAATCATGGTGGATTTGCAGATGGAGCAGTACATGCCCGATCCGGACCTGGAAGTGATTGCGCGGCTGATTTCCCAGGATCCAGGCCTTTCCGGTGCGCTGTTGAAGATCGTCAACTCGTCGTATTACGGCTTGAGCAACAAGATCGCTTCGATCCAGCGCGCGGTTAACCTGTTGGGGAGCCGTTCGATCATCAACCTGATCAACGCATTGTCGATCAAAGGCGAGATGAGCGACGACACCATCGTTACGCTCAACCGTTTTTGGGACACCGCCCAGGATGTGGCGATGACCTGCCTGACCCTGGCCAAGCGCACCGGTTCCCAGGCAGTCGACGAGGCTTATGCCTTGGGCCTGTTCCACGACTGCGGCGTGCCGTTGATGCTCAAGCGCTTCCCCGACTACATGGCGGTGCTCGAAGAGGCCTACGCCAACGCCGGCGCCGATTGCCGGGTAGTCGACACCGAGAACAATGCGTTCAACACCAACCACGCCGTGGTCGGCTACTACACGGCCAAGTCCTGGCGCCTGCCGGAACATGTGACCGATGCCATCGCCAACCACCACAATGCCCTGGCGATCTTCAGCGATGAGTCGTCGCGCAATCCGCAGCTGAAAAACCTGCTGGCGATCCTGAAAATGGCCGAGCACATCTGCTCGTCCTACCGCGTGTTGGGCAACCAGGCGGAGGACCATGAGTGGAACGCCATTGGCCACCTGGTGCTGGACTACGTGGGCCTGTCGGACTACGACTTCGAAAGCATGAAGCTGTCGATCCGCGAGCTGGGCGCGCACTGATCCCCCCTTCAAGAGGTCCACATGCCCGAGTTACCTGAAGTCGAAACCACCCGGCGCGGGATCGCGCCGCACCTGGAAGGCCAGCGGGTCAGCCGCGTCGTGGTGCGCGAACGGCGCCTGCGCTGGCCGATCCCGGAAGACCTGGATGTGCGCCTGTCCGGGCAGCGCATCGTGCTGGTGGAACGACGGGCCAAGTACCTGTTGATCAACGCCGAAGTGGGCACCTTGATCAGCCACCTGGGCATGTCCGGTAACCTGCGCTTGGTGGAGGTCGGCATGCCGGCGGCCAAGCATGAGCATGTGGACATCGAGCTTGAATCCGGCCTGGCCCTGCGTTACACCGACCCTCGGCGTTTCGGCGCAATGCTCTGGAGCCAGGACCCGCATAACCACGAACTGCTGCTGCGCCTGGGGCCGGAGCCGTTGACCGAGCTGTTCGACGGTGAGCGTTTGTTTCAACTGTCTCGCGGCAAGTCGATGGCGGTGAAACCGTTCATCATGGACAACGCGGTGGTGGTCGGCGTGGGCAATATCTATGCGACTGAGGCGTTGTTTGCGGCGGGGATTGATCCGCGTCGCGCCGCCGGCGGCATTTCACGCGGGCGTTATTTGAAGCTGGCGATCGAGATCAAGCGCATTCTGGCGGCGGCGATCGAGCGTGGCGGCACCACGTTGCGCGACTTTATCGGCGGTGACGGGCAGCCGGGGTATTTCCAGCAGGAATTGTTCGTCTACGGCCGGGGTGGCGAGGCGTGCAAGGTCTGTGGGAGCGAATTGCGCAACGTGGTGCTGGGGCAACGGGCGAGTGTGTTTTGCCCCAAGTGCCAGAGTTGATTGCGGTGTAAAGGCTGATATCGCTATCGGGGGCAAGCCCTCTCCCACATTTTGAGGGTATTCACAAATCAAAGTGTGGGAGGGGGCTTGCCCCCGATGAGGTCCTTACAGGCACTAAAGAAGCTCAAGCCTTACCGGTAATCTTCCGGTACTTCTCCATCAACTGCGCTTCGGTCTCGGGGTGTGCCTCATCCAGCGGAATGCAATCCACCGGGCACACCTGCTGGCACTGGGGTTCGTCGTAGTGGCCGACGCACTGGGTGCACAGGTTGGGGTCGATCACATAGATCTCTTCGCCTTGTGAAATCGCAGCGTTCGGGCACTCAGGTTCGCAGACGTCGCAGTTGATGCAATCGTCGGTGATGATCAGGGACATGGAAACTCCTGCCAGGGCTGTCAGCCAAGGCATCTGAAAACGAATGCGCGCAATTGTGCCGCATTGGCGCCCGCAGTGCGAGTGCACATGACCTGTGGCCGTCCGGCATGTCGTGTAGAGGACTACTTTGTTGTTGTGGCGAGCGGGCTTGCCCCGCGTTGGGCTGCGTAGCGGCCCCAATAAAGGCACTGCGTAGTTTCAGGCAGAATCTGGTCGCCTGGTTTTAGGGCCGCTGCGCAGCCCAACGCGGGGCAAGCCCGCTCGCCACAGTCAAACCCGGCTTGCCAATAAGAGCATTACTTCTTGAAGCGCAGCGTCAGTGCATCCGCCACGGCCGGGTGGACGAACTTGGTGATATCCCCGCCCAATGCGGCGATTTCACGGACCAGCGTCGAGGAAATGAACGAATAACGTTCCGACGGCGTGAGGAACAGGCTTTCCACGTCCGGCGCCAGTTGGCGATTCATGTTGGCCAGCTGGAATTCGTATTCGAAGTCCGACACCGCACGCAAGCCGCGCAGGAACACATTGGCGTTCTGCTCCTTGGCGAAGTGCGCCAGCAACGTCGAGAAGCCCACCACTTCAACGTTAGGCAGGTGCTTGGTGACCTCACGCGCCAGCTCCACGCGCTGTTCCAGGGGAAACAGCGGGTTTTTCTTGGGGCTGGCCGCGACCGCGATGATCACGTGGTCGAACAAGCGTGAGGCACGTTCGACCAGATCGCCATGGCCTTTGGTAATCGGGTCGAAGGTACCTGGGTACAACACTCGGTTCATCGCGTCGTCCTGGCGGAGTCCGTTGGGGAACCGGATGGTATCGCAGCCATCCCGGTCGGCCAAGTCAACTTATGCAGAAGAAAGCACTATAGACACCCCGAATACCGGCTTTTTTCATGCTGTTTTCAGACGTTCGGCCAATGCCGACGCCAGTTGCGCGGTCAATCCATACACCGACAACTGCGGGTTGGCGCCAATGCTCGTGGGGAACAGCGAGCCATCGTGGATCGACAGATTGCGCAGCTGGTGATGGCGACCGAGGCTGTCGGCCACGGCATTTTTCGGGTCTTCGCCCATGGCGCAACCGCCCATCACATGGGCGCTGCCCAGGCAGGTGCGGTGCAATTCCAGGTTAAGGCCGTCGATCAGGCTCCGGGCTTCGGCCAGGGTCTTCACATACTGCGCATCGTGATGCAGCGGCTTGACCGACTTGGCACCTGCCGCGAACTGGATCTCGGCCATGCTGTGGAAGGCGCGGCGCAGGCCGTCCCAGGCGTAGTCCGACACCTGATAGTCGAGCACCGGCGTACCGTCACCGCGCAATTCCACGCTGCCACCGGGGCTATCGGGATGGAAACCGTCGCGCAGCAAGGCGAGCATGGCGTGAGTGTGGGGCAATTGGCTCATGTCCAGGGCGTTCTGGGTGCCGTAGCCGCCGAGCAGGGTGCTGGCCAGCGCCGGGTGCAGCGGCGGTGCTTCCAGTTTGTAGGACATTTTGCCGGTGGTGCCGTCCTGCCATTGGAAGTGGTCGGAATAGATCGACTGTGGCGCACCGTAGAAGGGGTTGATCACCTCATCGAACAGCCCCGCGGAGAAATTCACCAAGTGCAAGAACGTACGCTTGCCCAGCCGTGAATGCGGGTCAGGGGCGTTCGAGCGCATCAGCAGTGCCGGACTATTGATGCCGCCACCCGCGAGTACGTAATGCTTGGCCTTGACCGTGATCTTGCGCCCGGTGGGGGCCACGCAGCGTTCGTCCATGGCCACGCATTCCAGGCTGCTGATCGTGTCGCCGCTGTATCTCAGGCGCTCGGCGCGGGCCAGGTAGAGCAGTTCACCACCTTTCTCCAGGGTGGAGGGAATGGTGGTCACCAGCATCGACTGCTTGGCATTGACCGGGCAGCCCATGCCGCAATACCCCAGGTTGAAACAGCCGCGCACGTTGCGCGGGATCACATGCCAGCTGTAGCCGAGCTTCTCGCAACCTTTGCGGATCACATCGTTATTGGCGTTGGGCGGCATGGCCCAGGGTGCGATGCCCAGGCGCTGCTCCATCTTTTCGAACCACGGCGCCATCTCGGCACTGCTGTGGCCCCTGACCGCGTATTCGCTGGCCCAATGGGCGAGGGTGGCGTCCGGGGTGCGAAAACTCGAGGTCCAGTTGATCAACGTCGTGCCGCCCACTGCCCGGCCTTGCAGGATGGTAATGGCGCCATCCTTACTCATGCGACCGATGCCCTCTTGGTACAGGCTGGCGTAAGCCTCATCTTCGAGCAGCTTGAAATCGCTGCTGGTCTTGAGCGGGCCTTCTTCGATCAGCAGCACTTTGTAGCCGGCGGCGCTGAGGATCTCAGCGGTGGTACCGCCGCCGGCACCGCTGCCGATGATTGCGACGTCGGCATCCAGGGTCAGGTCGTTGTCCAGGGCGGCGCCGTTGTGGGTTTTCCAGCCACGGGCCAGGCCGTCGCGAAACAAATCGGGTACGGGCATAGAGGGGCACTCTTGTTTTTATGCGTTAAAGGCTAGGACGTTGTCGTCAATGTGGGCGCCGGAGAACACGGCTAGATCTTCGGTGGCCCGGGGTAACCGCAATGTGCCCAGGACGCCGGTCGGAAGTACCAGGCCATGATCACCAGCTTGAGCAGCGAGCCCTGGCCCATGCGCAGCAGGTTCAGGTAGCTGTTTTCCCAGCGGTGCAGAAAGTTGCGGATTTGCTCGCTGCTGGCGTTTTCCCAACTGCCCCAGATGCCGGTCAGTGGGCCACGGGTGATGCCCATGCCGAGCACGTCGAACAACTGCTCGGTCAGCTTGAACATCTCCGGCGACAGGTGTTGCAGGCTGTAGTCGAGCTTTTTCAGCGTGTCTTCAATCCCGTTGGCGACTTCCTGGGCGCTGGCCACGCCTTCCAGCAGGACCGGGATCACCGCGCGCAGAAATGGCAAATCACTGGCGCGCAGCATGGCGAAGCCGTTGGCCGGGGTGCTGCTGGAGCAGCCGCTGAGGCTGGCGCCCAGCCCGGCGGTGGCCAGGAAGGCACTGGCGCACAGGCCGATTTTCAAGACGCCGCGCCGCGACAGCGCGGGTGAATCAGTCAGGCTAGGGTTCATTGTTATTGTTATCCCGAGGGTGGCGGTATCAGCGAACGAACAGCTTCTGGATCAACTTCTGGATCGATTTGCCGTAGGGCGGGTAGATCAGCTTTGCCGCATTGAGGCGCTGTTTCACCAGTACCCCCTTGGCCTTGCTGAACGTGAGAAAACCTTCATGGCCATGGTAATGGCCCATGCCTGAAGGGCCGATCCCGCCAAAGGGCATGTCGTCCTGGGCGACGTGCAGCAGGGTGTCGTTCAGGCACACGCCACCGGAGTGGGTTTCGTGGAGCACGCGGTTCTGTTCGCGCTTGTTGTAGCCGAAGTAATACAGGGCCAGTGGGCGAGGGCGTTGGTTGATGTAGGCAAACGCCTGGTCGAGGCCGCGATAAGGCACGATCGGCAGCACAGGGCCGAAGATTTCATCCTGCATCACGGTCATGTCGTCACTGACATTCAACAGCAGGCTGTGGGCCATGCGCCGTGCCTGGTTCTGCTCGTACAGCGGGATCAGGGTGGCCCCCTTGTCGGTGGCGTCCTTTACGTAAGCATTCAGCCGGGCCAATTGCCGCTCGTTGATGATGGCGGTGTAGTCCGGGTTGTCGGCCAAGGTCGGATAAAACCCGCGAATCGCCTGGCTGTAAGCCTCGACAAAACCCTCGACGCGATCTTCCGGAACCAGCACGTAGTCCGGTGCCACACAGGTTTGCCCGGCATTCAGGGCCTTGCCGAACGCGATACGTTCGGCGGCGTCCTTGAGCGGCACATCCGCCGAGACGATGGCCGGGGACTTGCCGCCCAGCTCCAGCGTCACCGGCGTGAGGTGTTCGGCTGCGGCGCGCATCACATGCTTGCCAATGCTGGTGGCACCCGTGAACAGCAGGTGGTCGAAGCGCAGCCTGGAAAACGCCATGCCCACGTCGGCCTCGCCCAGCACCACACACACCAGGTCTTCAGGGAAGATCTTCGCCAGCAGGGTCTTGAGCAGCGCGCCGGTAGCGGGGGTGGACTCGCTCAGCTTGAGCATTACCCGGTTACCGGCCGCCAGGGCGCCGACCAGCGGGCCGATGGCCAGGTACAGCGGGTAGTTCCAGGGCACAATCACCCCGACCACGCCCAGCGGTTGGTAGATAACTTTGGCTGACGCGGGTTGGAAGGCTATACCTACAGCGCGGCGGGAAGGTTTCATCCAGCCCTTGAGGTGTTTACTGGCGTAGTGAATGCCATGCAGGCTGGGCATCAGCTCGGCGAACAGGGTTTCGTCTGCGCTGCGGTGGCTGAAGTCCTGGCTGATCGCGTTGATCAGCGCCTGACGTTCGTCGCTGAGCAACTCGCGCAGGGCCTTGAGCCATTGCTGGCGTTGCGCGGCCGGCGGCATCGGGTTGGCCACATAGGCGCGACGCTGGGCATCGAACAAGCCCTGGAGTTGGTCCAGTGCCTGGGAATCCTGGAGGTAGGCAACGTTGGCAGACATGGCGCAGTTCCCGATTGTTATAGGTCTGCCTGGATTTTTAGAGTCATTACTCTAAATTGTCAAATAACATTGCAGTAACATCCGGATTTATCCCAATCAGGATAGGCCGTAAGATGCCCGATCACGTGTACAGAAGCTGATCCCCTATGGCACCACGAGTAAAGACCAGCGAGCGCATTGTGCAAACCAGCCTGGAGCTTTTTAACCAGCAGGGCGAGCGTAGTGTCAGCACCAACCATATCGCCGCCCATATGGAAATTTCGCCGGGCAACCTGTACTACCACTTCCCCAACAAGCAAGCGATCATCGCCGTGCTGTTTCGCGAATATGAAGCGTTGGTCGACAGCTTCCTGCGCCCGCCCCAGGGGCGTGCAATGGTCGTGGAGGATAAGCGTTTCTACCTGCAGGCCGTATTGGCCGGGATGTGGCGCTACCGCTTCTTGCATCGCGACCTTGAACACTTGCTGGAAAGCGACCCGGAACTGGCCACCGGCTACCGGCGGTTTTCCCAGCGTTGCCTGATCCAGGGCGGCGCCATCTACCAGGGGTTTGTCGACGCCGGCATCCTTAATATGAACCCGGTGCAGACCGAAGCCCTGACCCTCAATGCCTGGATCATCCTCACCTCTTGGGTGCGTTTCTTGTGCACCACCAACGAAAATTCCACGCATTTGAGCGCCGAGGCAATCAAGCGCGGTGTGTACCAGGTGCTGGTGCTGGAGGCGGGGTTTGTCACGCCTCAGGCCAAAGAGGCGGTGGATGCGTTGTTCAAAGAGTTTTACGTGCCGTTGAACCAGGCACTGGAAGAAGTGAAGTAGACCTTTCCCACCTGTATTTGTAGGAGTCCGTCATGCCACTTGCCCAATTGATCAGCCCCCAGCAATTAGCCGAGCGCCAAAAGTCGGCGGGGCTGGTGATCCTGGATTGCCGTTTTGCCCTGGAAGACCCGGATTACGGGCGTTGCAGCTACGCCGAAGGGCATATCGAAGGCGCGCAATATGCTGACCTGGAGCGCCATTTGAGCGGGCCGGTGACCAAGGGGGTGACCGGGCGTCATCCCTTGCCAGAGGCGAAAAGATTCGTCGAACAGCTCCAGGCCTGGGGCATCAATGCCGACACCGACGTGGTGCTTTATGACGACGGCCCCGGCGCCTATGCCGCTCGCGCCTGGTGGCTGTTGGCCTGGCTGGGTAAGCGTGACGGCGTGTTTATCCTGGACGGTGGCCTCAAGGCCTGGCACTCCGCGGGTTTCCCGTTGAGCCTGGATGCGCCGGTAATTGCGCCTGGCACCTTTGTGGGGGCGCCGGACAATCACCTGCTGCTGGACGCCGAACAGCTGCAAAAACGCCTGGGCCAGCCCGGCCTGACCTTGATCGATGCCCGTGCCCAAGCACGTTTTCGCGGTGAAGTTGAGCCTATTGACCCGATTGCTGGGCATATCCCCGGTGCTCAATGTGCAGCGTTTAGCGAAAACCTGGGCAGTGATGGGCGTTTCCTGCCGGCCGACCAACTCAAGCAACGCTTCGCCGCGCAGTTGCAGGGCCGCTCGCCCGAAGATCTGGTGGCGTACTGCGGCTCGGGCGTGACGGCGTGCCACAACCTGTTCGCCCTGAGCCTGGCGGGTTACCCGTTGGGCAAGTTGTATGCGGGGTCGTGGAGCGAGTGGATTACCGATCCCGCGCGGGCAATCGCTACGGGTGACTGAGTTCCCTGCCTCAAATGTGTAAACGATGTCCCCGGTTTCAGATGTAAACGATGTCTACGGTTTTACTTCAACCGTGTTGGGCCAGCAGCCATTGGGGGATGCGCCGCTCCAGGTAGTAGCTGGGGCGTTTCAGTGAGCCATCGACGAAGCCCACGTGCCCACCTTTGGTCGTCAGCTCAAACTCGGTGCATGCCGACAGCTCGCTGGCTTCGGGCAAGCTGTGGGCGAATACGAACGGGTCGTCGGCAGCTTGGATAATCAACGTCGGTGTGCGGATAGCGCCCAGGTAGTAGCGGCTCGACGCGCGCCGGTAATAGTCCTCGGCACTCAAGAAACCATGCAGCGGCGCGGTCACCCGGCCATCGAAGTCCCAGAACGTGCGCATCTTCTCCAGTGAACCGAGGGCTTCCAGGGTTTTCAGCCCGTCCGCACGACCATCCTGTAAAAAGCGGCTTTGTTTGGCGCGGATATACGCGAGCATTTCGCGCATGAAGTGCTTTTGATAGATCCGCGAAAAGCCCAGCCCGATGCGATCTGCGCACTGGTCCAGGCGAAACGGCACCGACACCGCTGCTGCGCCTTGCAGCCCCGAAGCGTCGCCGGTTTCGCCCAAATGCTTGAGCAGCACATTGCCGCCCAGCGAATAACCCACTGCATACAGCGGTGCCAATGGTCGTTTGGTGCGCAGGTGGGTAATCGTGGCTGCCAGGTCTTCACTGGCCCCGGAGTGATAGCTGCGCGCCAACAGGTTCGGCTCGCCCGAGCAGCCGCGCCAGTTCAGGGCTGCGCTGGCCCAGCCTTGTACGGCGAGGGCTTTTTGCAGGCCGGCCACGTAAGGCGAGTTGGATGAGCCGGTGAGCCCGTGCAGCACCAGTACCAACGGTGCTTGCGCGTCGTGCGGGCCGTGCCAGTCGAGGTCGAGAAAGTCGCCATCTTCCAGCCATAGCCGTTCGCGCTGGCGTTCGATGTGGGTGGTAGGGCGCCACAGCGGCCCCCACAGGGTTTGCAGGTGAGGGTTGCCGAGGCCGAAGGCGGGGGTGAACAGGTCGGAGGACGGTGTCATGAAACTCTCGGTTTTGAGCTAACTCACTGTCTGTGGCGAGCGGGCTTGCCCTAATGCCGTTCAGTTAAGGCTTTTTTGTAGGAGCGAGCTTGCTCGCGAAGAACTCACAGGCGCCGCGTTCACTCAGGAAACACGCGTTATCGTTGAGGTTTTTCGCGAGCAAGCTCGCTCCTACAGAAGGCGATGTACGCTTAACTGAACGGCATTAGGGCTTGCCCCGCGTTGGGCTTCGAAGCAGCCCCATCAAGAACACCGCATTTATTCAGTCAGAGTGCCGTCGCAGGTTTTAGGGCTGCTTCGCAGCCCAACGCGGGGCAAGCCCGCTCGCCACACTTGACGCCAGTCTGAAAGGTCAGACGGCGCTTTCGACCAACCGATGCCACAGCGCGTAATACACCCGCCCGGATTTTTGCTCCCGGTGCAGGCGCCAGGCGCCCGGCAAACCCAAGGTAGACGGTGCCGTCTCGCTTTCAGTGTAGATCCATGAGTCCGGTGCCAGCCATTGGCGCTCTTCAAGCAATGCGCACACCGTCGGCAACAGGTTCTGGTTGAATGGCGGGTCGAGGAACACCACGTCGTATTCGCTCGCCGCCTGGGTTTCCAGGTAGCGCAGCGCGTCAGCGGTCTGCACCTGGCCGTTGGTGCAGCGCAGGGTGCCCAGGTGCTCCTTGAGGCTGGACACCGCCACATTGCTGGCATCCAGCGCCTGTGCCTGGGCCGCGCCACGGGACAGCGCCTCCAGGAACAGGGCGCCGCTGCCGGCAAACGGGTCCAGCACCTTCGCCCCGGCGATGTACGGGGCCAGCCAGTTGAACAGGGTTTCGCGCACGCGATCCGGCGTTGGGCGCAGGCCCACGACGTCGGGGAAGCTCAGCTTGCGGCTGCCCCATTCGCCGCCAATGATGCGCAGTTGGCCCACACCGTTATGCACGTTGTGGACAGGTTTTTTCGGGCGAGATGAACTGGCCATTAATGCTCCGGAACCCCGAGCGGCTGCTCGGCAGGTTTATCAGTGGGGGGCGGTAGTGGCTTTTGCGCAGTGGTCGGGCCCGCGGTCACGATGACCATCTTGTCGGCGCTCAAGTGTTTGTTCAAGGCAGCCTTGACCTGCTCTACGGTCAGGGCCTGGGATTGTTTCATGAAATCTTCCAGGTAGCTCAGCGGCAGGTTGTAGAAACCCATGGCGCCCAGTTGCCCGACGATATCGGCGTTGCTCGCGGTCGACAGCGGGAAGCTGCCGGCCAGCTCGCGCTTGGCGTCATCCAGCTCCTTTTGCGTCGGGCCGGTCTTGAGGTAGTCGGCGAGCACATCCTCGACCAGGCGCAGGGTGCCACCGCTCATTTCCGCGCGGGTCTGCAGGTTGATCATGAACGGGCCGCGTGCCTGCATCGGCGAGAAACCGGAGTACACGCCGTAGGTCAGGCCGCGCTTCTCGCGCACTTCACTCATCAACCGGGTGCCGAAACCACCGCCGCCGAGGATCTGGTTGCCCAGGGAGAGGGCCGCGTAGTCCGGGTCGGCGCGGTCGATACCCAGTTGGGCGAACAACAGGTGGGTCTGCTTGGACGGAAACTCGATATGGCTCAGGCCAGCCTTGGGCTCGGTCGGCTGGGCGATCTTCGCCAGGGCCGGGCCCTTGGGCAGCGAGGCCGACACTTTGGCCGTCATCGCTTCGGCTTCGGCGCGGGTCAAATCACCGACCACGGCAATCACGGCATTACCCGCCGCATAAGCCTTGGCGTGGAACGCCTGCAACTGCGCGAGGGTAATCTTCGGAACGCTTTCTGGCGTGCCTTCGCTTGGGTGAGCGTAAGGGTGATCGCCGTACAGGCGCTTGAACAGTTCAAGGCTGGCCAGTTTGCCGGGGTTCTGCTTCTGGTATTCAAAGCCGGCGAGGATCTGGTTCTTGATCCGTGCCAGGGAGTCGGCGGGGAAGGTCGGCTTGCCAATCACCTGGTCAAACAGCGTCAGGGCGGCGTCGCGCTTGGTGCTGTCGCTCAGGCTGCGCAGGGAGACCAGCGCCATGTCGCGATAAGCGCCATTGCCAAAGTCGGCGCCCAGGCTTTCAAAACCGCTGGCGATCTGGCTGACATCCTTGCCCGGCACGCCTTCGTTGAGCATGGCGTTGGTCATCAGCGCGAGGCCCGGGACGTTGCCGTCCTGGCTGCTGCCAGCGGCGAACAGGATACGCATGTCGAACATCGGCAGTTCATGGGCCTCGACGAACAGCACCTTGGCGCCTTCGGCGGTGGTCCAGGTTTGCACATCGAGCTTGCGATTGGTCGGCGCCTTGCCGTTCAGCTCTGCCAGAGATTGCAGCTTGTTGGCCGATTGGGCCTTGTCCAGGGCCTGGCTGGCGACGGACTCGCTGGGGCGCAGGAAATACACGGCGCTTGCTGCGATCAAGGTGACGGCGATCAGGCCGGGCAGGATCAGGCGGCTGCTTTTGCGATCACTCATGAGCGGTCTCCTGAGGCAGAACATGGGCGACGCTGAGACGTTCGCGGGTGAAATAGGTGCGTGCGGCCTTCTGGATGTCTTCCGGGGTCACGCTTTGCAGGTCGGCCAGCTCGGTGTCCATGAGTTTCCAGGACAGGCCGACGGTTTCCAGGGAGCCGATGGCCGTTGCCTGGCTGGTGATGGAATCACGTTGGTATACCAGGCCGGCGATGACCTGGGCACGGATGCGCTCCAGTTCTTCGGCGGTCGGTGGCTTGGCCTTCAACTCTTCCAGCAGGCGCCACAGGCCGGCTTCGGCTTGGGCGACGGTCTTTTTCTTTTGCTGGTTCGGGGTGGCCGAGAGGGTGAACAGGCTGTCACCCCGGGTGTAGGCGTCGTAGTTGGTGGATGCGGCGGATACCAGCTCTTCACCACGCTCCAGTTGCTCGGAGATCCGTGCACTGTAGCCACCGTCCAGCAGGGCCGAGATCAGGCGCAGGGCTTGGACCGAGCGCTTGTCTTCGGCGGTGGCCAGGCCGGGTACGTTGAAGCCCAGGATCACACTCGGCAATTGGGTCTGCACGTGCATCGTCAACAGGCGCTCGCCGGGCTCGGCCAGTTCCATCGGGATCTTGGCGGGCGGTACGTCACGCTTGGGGATAGGGCCGAAGTAGCGCTGGGCCAGGTTTTTTACCTCATCCGGGGTTACATCGCCCACCACTACCAGCGTGGCGTTGTTCGGCACATACCAGGACTGGTACCAGTGGCGCAGTTCCTCGACCTTCATGCGGTCGAGGTCGGCCATCCAGCCGATGGTCGGCGTGTGGTAGCCACTGGCGGGGTAGGCCATGGCCTTGAAGCGCTCGAAGGCCTTGGACATCGGGTTATCGTCAGTGCGCAGGCGGCGCTCTTCCTTGATTACCTCGATTTCGCGGCTGAACTCGTCGGCCGGCAGGCGCAGGCTGGCCATGCGGTCGGCTTCCAGCTCGAAAGCGACGCCCAGGCGGTCGCGGGCCAGTACCTGGTAATAAGCGGTGTAGTCATCGCTGGTGAAGGCATTTTCTTCGGCGCCCAGGTCGCGCAGGATCAGCGAGGCTTCGCCGGGGCCGACCTTGGCGCTGCCTTTGAACATCATATGTTCCAGAGCGTGGGACAAACCGGTCTGGCCTGGGGTTTCGTAGCTCGAACCGACCTTGTACCAGACCTGCGAAACCACCACCGGCGCGCGATGGTCTTCGCGCACCACGACCTTGAGGCCGTTATCCAAGGTGAATTCATGGGTGGGTTGTGGGTCGGCAGCCAAGGCTGAGAGGGGCAGACAAACTGTGCTGAGCAGCAGGCCTGCAGCGCGGCGGGCTAGAGCATTCATTCGTTTTTAAACCTGTTGGGCTGCCCGCTTGGTCTTAGCGTCGGCGGGCGAGGAGGTGCTAGGATACTGATCCGACTAAGGGACGGCCACTGTGGCTGTCTTGTTGAGGCCCTATTTAGGCCTTACAAAATGTTGCGCATGAACGAGCTGGCTAAAAAACAGTCTGTTACGCATCGAATTTTATTTACCGATGTGCCCCTTGGCGCGTCGCTACCTTGAGATAGCCGTCTCCATGTTTGGTTCCAACGACGACAAGAAGACCCCAGCTGCGGCTGGCGAGAAAAAAGGCCTGTTCGGATGGCTGCGCAAAAAGCCGCAGGAAACCGTCGTCGAACAGCCACAGGTTCAAGCTGAGCCGATCCCCGCTCCTATAGTAGAAGCCGAACCGGTTGCCCAAGCGCCGGCGCCGGTGGTGCTGCCGATGGCTGAACCGGTGTTGCAGCCAGTGGCCGACGTGGTGCCGGAACCTGAGCCCGAGCATAAGCCGTGGCCGGAGCTGCCGGTGGCCGAGGAGCCCGTGGCGTTGGTTGACGATGTGCAGGCCGAGCATGTGACGCCGCCGATTCCGGTGGTTATCGAGCCGGCTCCTGTTGTGTTCGAAGCCCCTGCACCTGTGGCTGTGAGCGAGCCGACACCCGTTGCGGTTGTCGCGCCCGTGGTTGAGCCGGTTCCCGTCGAGCCCGAGCCCGTCGCTGCCGTCGAAACCAGCAAGACCGGTTTCTTCGCCCGCCTCAAGCAAGGCCTGAGCAAGACCAGCGCCAGCATCGGCGAAGGCATGGCCAGCCTGTTCCTGGGCAGGAAGACCATCGATGACGAACTGCTCGAAGACATCGAGACTCGCCTGCTGACGGCGGACGTGGGCGTTGAAGCCACCGCCGTGATCATCCAGAGCCTGACCCAGAAGGTCGCGCGCAAGCAGTTGACCGACGCGGACGCACTGTACAAGTCCCTGCAAGCCGAGCTGGCCGCGATGCTCAAGCCGGTGGAAGCGCCGCTGGTGATTACCCCGAAGAAACCTTTCGTGATCCTGGTCGTGGGCGTCAACGGCGCCGGCAAGACCACTACCATCGGTAAGCTGGCCAAGAAGCTGCAACTGGAAGGCAAGAAAGTCATGCTCGCCGCTGGCGACACCTTCCGCGCCGCTGCTGTGGAGCAATTGCAGGTCTGGGGTGAGCGCAACAAGATCCCGGTGATCGCCCAGCACACCGGTGCCGATTCGGCCTCGGTGATCTTCGATGCCGTGCAAGCCGCCAAGGCGCGCAATATTGACGTGCTGATTGCTGACACCGCCGGTCGCTTGCACACCAAAGACAATTTGATGGAAGAGCTGAAGAAAGTCCGCCGTGTGATCGGCAAGCTCGATGCCGACGCGCCGCATGAGGTGTTGCTGGTGTTGGACGCCGGCACTGGGCAGAACGCCATCAGTCAGGCCAAACAATTCAACCAGACGGTACAACTGACCGGCCTGGCATTGACTAAGCTCGACGGCACGGCCAAGGGGGGGGTGATCTTCGCCCTGGCCAAGCAGTTCGGGTTACCGATTCGTTACATCGGCGTTGGTGAAGGCATCGACGACCTACGCACTTTTGAAGCCGAACCCTTTGTCCAGGCACTGTTTGCCGAGCGGGAGCGTTCATGATTCGATTCGAACAGGTCGGTAAACGCTATGCCAACGGGCATGTCGGCTTGCATGAGCTGAGCTTTCGAGTGCGTCGCGGCGAATTCTTGTTTGTGACCGGCCATTCGGGCGCCGGTAAAAGTACATTGTTGCGCCTGCTGCTGGCCATGGAGCGCCCGACTACCGGCAAGCTGCTGCTGGCCGGCCAGGACCTGGCCACCATCAGCAATGCGCAGATTCCGTTCCTGCGCCGCCAGATCGGCGTGGTATTCCAGAACCACCAGTTACTGTTCGATCGCACGGTGTTCAATAACATTGCCTTGCCATTGCAGATCCTCGGGTTGTCCAAGGCCGAGATCGTCAAGCGCGTGGATTCGGCCCTGGAGCGCGTGGCGCTGTCCGACAAGACCGACCTCTACCCGGGTGACCTGTCCACAGGCCAGCAACAGCGCGTCGGCATCGCCCGCGCCATCGTCCATCGCCCGGCCCTGCTGTTGGCGGACGAACCCACCGGTAACCTCGACCCGCGCCTGGCCGCCGAGATCATGGGGGTGTTTGAAGACATTAATCGCCTGGGCACCAGCGTATTGATTGCCAGTCACGACCTGGCGTTGATCGCGCGCATGCGCCATCGCATGCTCACGCTGCAACGCGGGCGCCTGATCGGCGACGGGGAGGCTGGCGTATGAGTGCGACCCGCAGCCCCAAGGTTTCCGAGCGTGTGGCGCCAAAGGCAGCCGACCCGCAGCCGAAAAAGAAAAAACACGACGAAGACGACGGCCCGGACTTCAGCACCCTGTTGCGCGCCTGGATCGAAAGCCATCGCGCCAGCCTGCTGGACAGCCTGCGTCGCCTGGGCAAGCAGCCCATCGGCAGCTTTTTCACCTGTTTGGTGATGGCCGTGGCCTTGAGCCTGCCGATGGGCTTGTCGCTGTTGCTCAATAATGTGGAGCGCCTGGGCGGTTCCTGGCAGCGTGCGGCGCAGATTTCGCTGTACCTGAACCTGGATGCCAGTGCCAGAGAGGGCGAGGCTCTGCGTGATGACATCAAGAACCTGCCGGGCGTGGCGGATGCCGAGTACATCAGCCGCGATCAGGCCCTTGAAGAGTTCCAGCAGCAGTCCGGATTAGGTGAGGCGCTCAAAGAGCTGCCGCAGAACCCGCTGCCGGGCGTGGTGCTGGTGACGCCGAATGAAGTCGACAAGCCTGCCCTTGAAGCGCTGCGACAAAAACTCGCAGAGATGCCCAAGGTGCAACAGGCGCAACTTGATCTAGTCTGGGTAGAGCGCCTGGCCGCGATTCTCAAGCTGGGCGACCGCTTTGTGTTCGGCCTGACGGTGCTGTTGGTGTCTGCATTACTTTTGGTGATAGGTAATACCATTCGTCTTCATATTGAAAACCGTCGCACCGAGATAGAAGTGATTAAACTGGTCGGCGGCACGGACAGCTATGTGCGTCGTCCCTTTCTGTACATGGGCGCGCTTTATGGCTTTGGTGCGGGGATCTTGTCCTGGGGTGTCCTGGCGTTTGGCCTTGACTGGCTGAATGACGCGGTGGTCGGGCTTGCCGGCTTGTACGGCAGTGATTTCGCCCTGGCGGGCGTGCCGGTTGCCGACGGTCTGTCGCTCTTGCTTGGCGCGGTATTGTTGGGGTATATCGGTGCGTGGATTGCGGTCGCACGGCATTTACGTGAGCTGGCACCGAAGTAGTTAATGTCAGGGTAATGTGGTTTCGTTTGTATTGGCCGTATCAGTAGTTTAGGGAACTTGTCCTACGGTTCCCGGTCAATTTTCGCAGTGCTGAACTGCACGAGTTATGTGAGTCGGAGGTTTTTTCGTATGACCACTTCTTTGCAACCTGCTTATGCTTTGGTCCCAGGTGCGAACCTGGAGGCTTATGTGCACACGGTGAACAGCATTCCATTGCTGACACCGGAGCAGGAGCGTGAACTGGCCGAGAGTCTCTACTATGAGCAGGATTTGGGGGCGGCTCGGCAGATGGTGCTCGCCCACCTGCGTTTTGTCGTACATATCGCCCGTAGCTACAGTGGCTACGGCCTGGCCCAGGCTGACCTGATCCAAGAAGGCAACGTCGGCCTGATGAAGGCTGTAAAGCGCTTCAACCCGGAGATGGGTGTGCGCCTGGTGTCGTTTGCCGTGCACTGGATCAAGGCGGAAATCCACGAATTCATCCTGCGCAACTGGCGCATCGTGAAAGTCGCGACCACCAAGGCCCAGCGCAAGCTGTTCTTCAACCTGCGCAGCCAGAAGAAACGCCTGGCGTGGCTGAACAACGAGGAAGTCCACCGCGTGGCCGAAAGCCTTGGCGTGGAGCCCCGTGAAGTACGTGAGATGGAAAGCCGCCTGACCGGCCATGACATGGCCTTCGACCCGGCCGCCGAAGCGGACGACGACAGCGCCTTCCAATCGCCAGCCAACTACCTGGAAGACCACCGGTACGACCCGGCGCGTCAACTGGAAGACGCTGATTGGAGCGACAATTCCAACCACAACCTGCACGAAGCGCTGGAAGTGCTGGACGACCGCAGCCGTGACATCCTCTACCAGCGCTGGCTGGCGGAAGAAAAAGCCACGCTGCACGACCTGGCGCAGAAGTACAACGTGTCGGCCGAGCGGATTCGTCAGCTTGAGAAAAGCGCGATGAATAAGCTGAAGCTGTCGATCGCGGCTTAAAAATGTGGGAGGGGGCTTGCCCCCTCCCACATTTGTTTTGTGTTGTCTCAGTCGGACCAAGGCGCCTTGCGCGAATTGTTCAACTCCACCAGATAACCATCCCCACCCAACTGGCTCATCTGCTGGCGAATCCATGCGGCCCGTCGCGCCACATAGGCGGTCGGATGGCTTGCGCTCCACACCCGTGGGTTAGGCAGTACCGCCGCCAGATAGCTGGCTTGTTGCCGGGACAGCCCCTTGGCACTTACGCCGAAGTGATGCTGCGCCGCCGCTTCCGCGCCAAACACGCCCTCATCCCACTCCACGCTGTTGAGGTACACCTCAAGAATCCGCTCCTTGGGCCACAGCACCTCGATCAGCCCGGTAAACCAGGCCTCCAGGCCCTTGCGCAAATAACTGCGGCCTGCCCACAGGAACAGGTTTTTCGACACCTGCTGGCTCAGCGTACTGGCGCCGCGAATCGAACCGCCGCGCTCGTTGTGCAGGAGCGCCGCCTGGATCGCGCCGAAATCAAAGCCCCAATGCTGCGGGAAGCGCTGGTCTTCACCGGCCATCACAGCGACCTTGAGGTCATCGGAGATCTGGTCCCAGGGCACCCAGGTGCGCTGCAGGTCAATGGGTTCGCCGTCGAACCAGGATTCAACCTTGCGTTCCACCATCAACGCCGTGAACGGTGGCGGCACGAAACGGAATAGCAGCACCAGCAAAACGCTGCCGATGGCAAACCATTTCACGACTTTGAGAAAACGATTGAAGAGGACACGCAGCATAGAGATGGCTTGGCCGAACCCGTTGAGCGGGCCATTATACAGACCCTGCCCAATGAGTCTGACTGGAGTTCCTCATGCTGCGTGGCTTTCTGATGTTGGCTGCCTTTTTCGGCTTCACCGGCGTCGCCCTCGGTGCATTCGCCGCCCATGGCCTGAAAAACCGCCTGAGCGCCGAGTACCTGGCAATCTTCCACACCGGCGTCACCTACCAGTTGGTGCACGCCCTGGCGCTGTTCGGCGTCGCGCTGCTGGCCGCGCACATGCCTGGCCGGCTGGTCAACTGGGCGGGTCTCTCGTTTACCGTCGGTATTCTGCTGTTCTCCGGCAGCCTGTATGTGCTGACCCTGACTGGCATCAGCAAGCTGGGCATCATCACGCCATTTGGCGGGCTCGCGTTCCTGCTGGGCTGGTTCTTCCTCGGCCTGGCGGCATGGCGCCTGCAGGCTGATTAAAGCTTTCGCTGACCGGAGGACTTGGGCCAGCAACCTCAATCGGGCTAGAATGCTGGCCCCTAAAAACGATGGCGGCCCGTGGCATGCGCATTCAGTTGAACGGCGAATCTTTTGAACTGCCCGACGGGGAATCCGTTGCGGCCCTGCTGACCCGCCTGGACCTGACCGGGCGTCGCGTCGCAGTGGAGCTCAACCAGGATATCGTCCCGCGTAGCCAGCACGCCGAGACCGCGCTCACCGAAGGTGACCAGGTCGAAGTGGTGCACGCCATCGGCGGCGGCTAGTCGTCCGGCGTCCAGGCGCGCCACCCCGGATTCTGCAGAACCTCACCCCATTTCGAGGATTTCCCATGAGCATCGTTCGTAGCGACAAGCCCTTCGTCCTGGCCGGCCGCACCTACCAGTCCCGTCTGCTGGTCGGCACCGGCAAGTACCGCGACATGGAAGAAACCCGCCTGGCCATCGAAGCCTCGGGCGCCGAGATCGTGACCGTGGCCGTGCGACGCACCAACATCGGCCAGAACCCGGGCGAACCGAACCTGCTGGATATCCTGCCGCCAGACCGCTACACCATCCTGCCGAATACCGCCGGTTGCTACGACGCCATCGAAGCCGTGCGCACCTGCCGCCTGGCTCGTGAGCTGCTCGACGGTCACAATCTGGTGAAGCTGGAAGTACTTGCCGACCAGAAAACCCTGTTCCCCAACGTGATCGAAACCCTCAAGGCCGCCGAAACCCTGGTCAAGGAAGGTTTCGACGTGATGGTCTACACCAGCGACGACCCGATCATCGCCCGCCAACTGGCCGAAATCGGCTGCATCGCCGTGATGCCACTGGCTGGCCTGATAGGCACGGGCCTGGGGATCTGCAACCCGTATAACCTGCAGATCATCCTCGAAGAAGCCAAGATTCCGGTGCTGGTGGACGCGGGTGTAGGCACTGCCTCCGACGCCACCATCGCCATGGAACTGGGCTGCGAAGCGGTGCTGATGAACTCTGCCATCGCCAATGCCCAGCAACCGATCATGATGGCAGAAGCCATGAAACACGCGATCGTCGCGGGCCGCCTGGCCTACCTTGCCGGGCGCATGCCGAAAAAACTCTACGCCAGCGCCTCCTCGCCGCTGGATGGTCTGATCAAGTAAGAGCCATTGATGACTGAATCAAACGAAACGCCGAACACCGTGGACGCAGGCGACGAGTCCAAGCACCGCCGTATCAAGAGTTTTGTGATGCGCGCCGGTCGCATGACCGAAGGCCAGCAAAAGGGGCTGGAACAGGGCACGCCGCTGTTCGTCCTGCCCCTGGCCGACGCGCCGGTGGATTACGACCAGGTATTCGGTCGCTCGGCCCCACGTTCCCTGGAAATCGGTTTCGGCATGGGCCACTCCCTGTTGGAAATGGCCGCGGCCTCGCCCGAACAGGATTTCATTGGTGTGGAAGTGCACCGGCCCGGTGTCGGCGCGCTGCTCAACGGCGTGCTCACCCAGGGCCTGACCAACCTGCGGGTGTATGACTGCGACGCGATCGAGGTGCTCAACCGCTGCATCGCCGACAACAGCCTTGACCGCCTGATGCTGTTTTTCCCTGATCCGTGGCACAAAAGCCGTCACCACAAGCGCCGTATCGTCCAGGCCTCCTTCGCCGAGTTGGTGCGTAGCAAGTTGAAAGTCGGCGGCATCCTGCACATGGCCACCGACTGGGAACCCTACGCGGAATACATGCTGGAAGTGATGAACGTCGCCCCCGGCTACCGCAACCTGGCCGAAGACGGCAAATGCGTACCGCGCCCGGCCGAACGCCCGATCACCAAGTTCGAACGCCGCGGCGAGCGGCTGGGGCATGGGGTTTGGGATTTGAAGTTCGAGAAAGTGGACTGATCAGCCGGTCACTTGGAATGCGGTCAAAATGTGGGAGGGGGCTTGCCCCCGATAGCGGTGGGTCAGTCATAGAGTGGTTGACTGATATTCTGCTATCGGGGGCAAGCCCCCTCCCACATTTGTATCTGTGTTGGGTATGGAATCAGCGGCGATCAGCGACGACGCCAATCAACACCAGCACCACCACCAGCACCGGCGCCAGGCTGTAGTTATTGAACTGGCTCAACCCTCGCACAATCCACGGCGTGGCGTAGATCAGCGCCGCGCCGCTGCCGATCATGCACAGCAGGGCCATCAACGGTACGCGCAACGCGCCGGCGATGCTGCCCAGGCGGGCTTCAACCCAGCCCTTGATGTCCGCGCCGAACAGCACCAACAGGCAGCCGACGAGGGCCAGGGATATTTCCGACAGGTTGCTGCGGCTCCAGCGGGATACGGTGGCGAGCAGGTCGAGTACCAAATCCATTCGATTTCCTTAAGAGCGATCAGCTCAAAAACTTCTGCAACAGGTCATTGAGAAAGAGTTGCCCGCGGTCGGTGGCCACCAGGCGTGACGGTTCGACCTGCATTAAGCCACTTTGTTCTGCCTCGCGCCGGGCCTCATCGAGGCTGGCCAGGTCGAGGCCGGTGCGCTCGGCATAGAGCTTGGCCTCGACGCCTTCGGTGAGGCGCAGGGCGTTCATCAGGAACTCGAACGGCAATTCTTCGTTGGTCAGTTCCTTCGCGCCAGCCTGAAAGCTTTTGGCCGGGTTGAGGTAGTCCTTTGGCGCGCGGGTCTTCCAGGTACGCACGATGCGTCCATTCGGGTGGCTGAGCTTGCCGTGGGCGCCGGCACCGATGCCGATAAAGTCACCAAAGCTCCAGTAGTTGAGGTTATGTCGCGCCGCACGCCCCGGTTGCGCATAGGCTGAGACTTCATATTGCGCGTAACCGTGCTCGGCCAGCAGCGCCTGGCCGGCTTCCTGGATATCCCACAAGGTATCGTCTTCCGGTAGCGCCGGCGGCTGGTTCCAGAAGACGGTGTTGGGCTCCAGGGTCAGCTGGTACCACGACAAATGGGTCGGCTTGAGCGCGATGGCCTGACGCAGGTCGCCCAAGGCGTCATCCAGGGACTGATCGGGCAAACCGTGCATCAGGTCCAGGTTGAAGTTGTCGAACCCGGCCTGGCGCGCCATGTCGGCGGCGCGCATGGCTTCATCGCCGTTGTGGATGCGGCCCAGGGCTGCGAGTTTTTCCTGCTGGAAGCTCTGGATGCCGATGGACAGGCGATTGATCCCCAGCTTGCGGTAAGCCACGAACTTCTCTTGCTCGAACGTTCCGGGGTTGGCTTCCAGGGTGATCTCGATGTCGTCGGCAAACGGGATGCGTGCTTGCACACCCTTGAGCAGGCGACCCAGCGCGGCGGCGCTGAACAGGCTCGGGGTGCCACCGCCGAAGAAGATCGAACTCAGTTCACGGCCGTACACCGCGTGCAGGTCCTGATCGAGGTCGGCCAGCAGCGCGTCGACGTACTCTTCTTCCGGCAACACGGGGCTGGCGGTGTGGGAGTTGAAGTCGCAATAAGGGCATTTGCGCACGCACCACGGGATGTGGATATACAGCGCCAGGGGCGGCAGCACCGGCAACGCCGCCCGTGGTGTTTGCGCGCCGCCGTGGATCAGCGGCTGCGCGGAGGTGTTCTGGGTCATTTCAAGCCCAGGCGCTGGCGCAGCAAAGCCATGGCGCGGGCGCGGTGGCTGATCTGGTTTTTGTCGGCCGGGCTCAGTTCGGCGCTGGAGACATTGCGCTCCGGCACCCAGAACAGCGGGTCGTAACCAAACCCATGCTCGCCGCTGGCCGCATGCAGGATGCGCCCGTGCCACAGGCCTTCGCAAAGGATCGGCAGCGGGTCGTCGGCATGTCGCACCAGAGCCAGCACGCAGACGAACTGCGCACCGCGCTCGGCGTCCGGTACTTCCTTGAGGGCGTCCAGCAGCTTGGCGTTGTTGGCCGCGTCACCCTTGCCGTCGGCATAGCGCGCGGAATAGATACCCGGAGCGCCGCCGAGGAAGTCCACCGCCAGGCCCGAATCATCGGCCAACGCCGGCAGGCCCGAGATGCGTGCAGCATTGCGCGCCTTGAGGATGGCGTTCTCGACGAACGACAGGCCAGTTTCTTCCGGTTCCACCTGGCTGAACTCACCGATCGAGCGCAGTTGCACGGATTCGCCGAGCATGGCCTGGAGTTCTTTGAGTTTGCCGGCGTTATGGCTGGCCAGCACGAGTTGAGTCAGGTTCATCAGTCCGCCGGAAACAGTTCCTGGTTGAATTGGAAACCATGGGCCTTGCCGCCGGTTTCAACATTGATGGTGAAAACCCGCATTTCTTGTTGCGGCACGTTGTAGGGCGCGAGGTAATAGATCGCACCTTTCTCGGTAATCTGCTTGAACGTCAGGATTTCGCTCCTGCCGCTCAGGTCTTTGACCGTGCCGGTGACTTGCGCGGCCACGGGCGTCACGCCCTTGATCACGGTCACGTTGATCAGCCCCTTGTTTTTGCTGCGTACCACGCCAACCGCCTGGGCCGTGTCGGGCTGCAGGAAGCTGGAGGTGAAGGTGTTGTAGTGTACGGTGATATCGCCAAATTCTTTCTGGCGTTTACTGTCGATAGGGTCGGCGGCCATGGCGCTGACGCCCAGGCACGCGGTGAGTAGAAAAACAGCCAGGCGACTCATGATCGTCCTCCTTAAAAATAGTTAGACGGCAATCTTATGGTCCGTCAGACCAGGACTGCTGACCCGGTAAATCCCAATCTCACCCAACAAATTAGGCCATAGCTTACTCGCCCAGCCGTGGCGATGCTGTTGATCGACGGCAAGGCGGTTGATCACCTTGGCTTTGCGTTCGCCGCACAGCGCTTCGAAGTCTTCGAACGTGCAGAAGTGGATGTTCGGCGTGTTGTACCAAGTGTAAGGCAGGAAATCCGATACCGGCATGCGGCCCTTGGTGGCCAGGTACCAGCGGCAGCGCCAGTGCCCGAAGTTGGGGAAGGTGATGATGCACTGGCGGCCGACGCGTAGCATCTCGTCGAGGATGCGGTCCGGGTAATGCACCGCTTGCAGGGCCTGTGTCATCACGACGACGTCGAAGCTGTTGCTGGCAAAGTTGCCCAGGCCCTTGTCCAGGTCCTGCTCGATCACGTTGATGCCCTTGGCCACGCACTGGGCGATGTTGTCCGGGTCGTTTTCCAGGCCGTAGCCGGTGACCTGCTTGTTGTCGCGCAGCCAGCTCAGCAGTTCGCCATCGCCGCAGCCAAGGTCGAGCACACGGCTGCCGGCGGGTATCCAGTCTTGGATGATTTCCAGGTCGGCTCTCATGGCGTTCTCACAGAGTAATGCGGTTCATGTAGTTCCTGAACGCCTGCAGATAACGAGGGATCGGGATCAGGAAGGCGTCGTGGCCTTGCGGAGCATCGATTTCCAGGTAGCAGACGTCTTTCTTCGCTGCCATCAAGGCATCCACCAGTTCCCGCGAGCGGGCAGGCGAGAAGCGCCAGTCGGTGGTGAACGACATCACGCAGAATTTGGCCTTGGCACCTTCGAAGGTTTTCGCCAGGTCATCGTTGAAGTTCGCCGCCGGGTCGAAATAGTCCAGGGCCTTGGTCATCAGCAGGTAGGTGTTGGCATCGAAACGCCCGGAGAACTCCTCGCCCTGATAACGCAGGTAGCTCTCCACCTGGAATTCGACGCTGTGGAAGTCGTAGTTGAGCTTCTCGCTCTTGAGGCCACGGCCGAATTTTTCGCCCATGGAATCATCGGACAGATAAGTGATATGCCCGACCATCCGCGCCAGCATCAGCCCACGCTTGGGGATCACGCCCGCTTCCTGGAACGAACCGCCGTGAAAATCGGGGTCGGTCAGGATCGCCTGGCGGGCCACTTCGTTGAAGGCGATGTTCTGCGCCGACAACTTGGGCGCCGAGGCGATCGCCAGGCAATGGCGCACGCGATCCGGGTAGGTGATGGTCCATTGCAGCGCCTGCATGCCGCCCAGGCTGCCGCCGATCACGGCGGCCCATTGCTGGATGCCCAGCAGGTCGGCCAGGCGGGCCTGGCTGTGGACCCAGTCTTCCACGGTCAGCACCGGGAAGTCCGCGCCGAACGGCTTGCCGGTTTCCGGGTTGAGGCTGCTGGGGCCGGTGGAGCCGTTGCAGCCGCCGAGGTTATTCAGGCTGACCACGAAGAACTTGTTGGTATCGATGGGCTTGCCGGGGCCGATGCAGCTGTCCCACCAGCCCGGCTTGCGCTCGTCGGCACTGTGGAAACCGGCGGCGTGATGATGGCCGGACAAGGCGTGACAAATCAGCACGGCGTTGCTCGCCGTGGCGTTCAGTTGGCCGTAGGTTTCATAGATCAGGTCATAGGCAGGCAGCGAACGGCCGCAGGCCAGGGCCAGCGGTTCGCTGAAGTGCGCCACTTGGGGCACGACCAGTCCAACAGAATCGGGGGGGAAGGCAGTTGGCATCGACCCTGCTCTCGTTTAAATGAGGCGTAAGTCTAAAGACCGCTGCACCCAGCGGCAAGCAAAGGCCGGAGGGGAGTGGGAGATCGTTCTCGCGCAGGGCGTGAGAACGATCATCCGAGGGAGGATCAGATCAGGCCAAACAACAGCGGCGGCATGGCGACGAAGTCCGCCAGGTATGGAATCGCCCAGCTTTGCAGGAGCTGGATCGCAATGAACGCGAAAATCGGCGAGATATCCAGGCCACCCAGGTTGGGAATCAAACGACGGAACGGCGCCAGCACAGGCTCAGTGATCTGCGCCACCAGCTCAGCCCCCGGGCTGCGGCTGCCCGGTGCCACCCACGACAGAATCACGCTGATGATCATCGACCAGAACAGGATCTTCAAGAACAGCGAGAACACGCCAATCAGTGCCCACGGCAGCAACAGCAAGGTTTTGGGCAAGTAGCCCTTGAGCATCAGGATGACCGCAAACAGCAGGATCTGCAGCAGCAGCGCCAGCACCAACGAGGACATGTCCAGGCCGAACATGCTCGGGACCACCCGGCGCAGGGGCTTGAGCAGTGGTTGCGTGGCCTTCACCACGAATTGGCACAGCGGGTTGTAGAAGTTCGCCCGCACCAGTTGCAGGATAAAACGCATCAGCACGACCAGCAGGTACAGGCTGCCCAGGGTCTGGATGATGAAGATCACAGCGTCATTGAGTCCAAGCATCATTTATTCCTTTGTAAGGGACGACTATTGGCCCAGTTGTTCGGCCATTTCAGCCGAACGGTGCGCAGCGGCGCCGAGAGCTTTTTCCACCAGGGCTTCAAACCCCCCGGCCTGGAACGATTCGATAGCGGCTTGCGTGGTGCCGCCTGGGGAGGTCACGCGACGGCGCAGCTCGGCGGCATCCACTTCGCTGGTCACGGCCATCTGCGCGGCGCCCAGGGCGGTTTGCTCGGCCAGTTGCTCGGCGACTTCCTGGGGCAGGCCCAATTTCACGCCGGCGGCGGTCATGGCTTCGATCAGCAGGAAAAAGTACGCCGGACCGCTGCCGGACACGGCGGTGACCGCATCCAGTTGCTGTTCCTGTTCCAGCCACAAGGCGATGCCCACGGCGGACAGCAGTTCCTGGGCCTGGTCGCGCTGTTGGGCGGTCACTTCGGACGTGGCGTACAAACCGCTCACACCCTTGCGCAGCAGCGCCGGGGTGTTGGGCATGCAGCGTACGATCGGCTGGGCGCCGAGCCAGTTGTTCATGCTGGCGCAAGTGATGCCGGCGGCGATGGACACCACCAGTTGATGGGGTTGCAGGCTTGGGCGCAGGCTTTCGCACACGGCCTTCATGGCCTGCGGCTTGACCGCCAGCACGACCACGTCGACGCCCTGGATGGCCTCGGCGTTGTCGGCGAACGTGTCGATACCGTGCTCGGCGCTGACGCGGGCGCGGGTCTCGGCGCCCGGGTCGCTGGCGCGAATCTGTTGGGCTTGCAGGCCCTTGGCCCGCAGGCCGCCAATCAGGCTGGCCGCCATGTTACCGGCGCCGATAAAGGCAATACGCGTGTTGCTCATGACAGGTCCTTATTCAGTGGGAGATCAGCCATTTCACGGCTGGCCATAATCGCGGGCGCCAAACAGGGCGGTGCCGATCCGCACCCAGGTGGCACCTTGGGCGATGGCCGACTCAAGGTCATGGCTCATGCCCATGGAAAGTGTGTCCAGCGGCAGGTTCAGGCTGGCTTGCAGGTCACGCACGGTGGCGAACGCTGCATCTTGAGCGGTTCGATCTTCCGTCGGCTCGGGGATCGCCATCAGGCCGCGCAGCTTCAAGCGCGGCAGGGCGCTGATGGCGTTGGCCAGGGCCGGCAGGTCGGCGGGAGTACAGCCGGATTTGCTGGCCTCGCCACTGACGTTGACCTGGATGCAGATATTCAGTGGCGGCAGGTCAGCCGGGCGTTGTTCGGAGAGGCGTTGTGCGATTTTCAGGCGGTCCACGGAATGCACCCAAGCGAAATTCTCGGCGATCGCACGAGTCTTGTTCGATTGAATGGGGCCGATGAAGTGCCAACTCAAGGGCAGGTCGGTTAATTCGGCCTGTTTGCCCAATGCTTCCTGCAGGTAGTTCTCACCGAAGTCGCGCATGCCGGCGGCATAGGCTTCGCGCACGGCTTGCGCGGGTTTGGTCTTGCTCACGGCCAGCAGGTGGATGCTGTTTGCGTCACGTTGCACGGCGTTGGCTGCGGCGCGGATCCGCTCGCTAACCAGGCCGATGTTGTCTGCTATCGTCGACATTCAAGATGCGCCCGTGGATATGGAGTCCGCGGCATTCTACTGGAAATGGAAAGCCCTATGGATATCACTGAATTACTGGCGCACAGCGTACGCCAGGGCGCCTCCGACCTGCATCTGTCGGCTGGCCTGGCGCCGATGCTGCGGGTGGACGGTGAGGTATGGCCGTTGGATTGGCCGGTACTGGCACCTGCCCAAGTGGCTAACTTATTGAGCCCTTTGCTCAACCAATACCAACAAAAGGATTTCGAAACATCTCTTGAAACGGATTTTGCCTTCGAACTGCCCGGTGTGGCGCGGTTCCGGGTCAATGTATTTCAGCAGGCGCGCGGTATGGGGGCGGTGTTTCGCACGCTTGCAGCCGAGGTCCAGAGCTTGGAAGCCCTTGGCCTGGGGGAGGTGTTCCAGCGTATTGCCCAGTTGCCGCGCGGCCTGGTACTGGTGACCGGACCCACCGGCTCCGGCAAGTCCACCACCCTGGCGGCGATGATCGACTACCTCAATCAGCATCGGCGCCAGCACATCCTCACCCTCGAAGACCCTATCGAGTTTATCCACACGCCGAAAATGGCCCTGATCAACCAGCGTCAGGTCCACCGCGACACCCACAGTTTTTCCACCGCCCTGCGTTCGGCCCTGCGGGAAGACCCGGATGTGATCCTTGTGGGCGAATTGCGCGACCTGGAAACCATTCGCCTGGCGCTGACGGCCGCTGAGACCGGCCACCTGGTCTTTGGCACCCTGCACACCACCTCGGCGGCAAAGACCGTGGACAGGCTGGTGGACGTGTTCCCGGCGGGGGAAAAGGCCATGGTCCGCACCATGCTGTCTGAGTCGCTGCAAGCGGTGGTGTCACAGGTGTTGGTCAAGAAGCTCGGCGGTGGGCGGGTGGCCGCCCATGAAATCATGTTGGGCACGCCAGCCATCCGTAACTTGATCCGCGAAGACAAGGTGGCGCAGATGGTCTCGGCGATTCAGACCGGTGCAGCGTTGGGGATGAAAACCTTGGATATGAGTTTGAAGGCGTTGGTCACGGAAGGCGTGATCAGCCGGGAAGAGGCGCGGGAGAAGGCGAGGGTACCTGGGGATATCTGAGGGCTTGTGGACAGTACAAATCAAATGTGGGAGGGGGCTTGCCCCCGATAGCGGTGGATCAGTCACTTTGATGTCGACTGACACTCTGCTATCGGGGGCAAGCCCCCTCCCACATTTATTACTGCATTCCAGCTTTGGATCAGCGTTGGACTACCCGCAAGGTGTTCTGCTCTTTTGGCAGAACCCGCTTGGCAATCACGTAGTTCTTGTCCCAAAACGGCTTTTTCAGGGTGTCGATGCTGACCGACTTGCCACGGCGTGGTGCGTGGATAAAGCGGTCGTTGCCCAGGTAGATGGCAACGTGGTTGACCTTGCGGCTCTTGAGTTTGAAGAACAACAGGTCGCCCGGTTTCAAATCCTTGCGCTCAACCTTTTGCCCGTGGCCGGCGGCCATGGCGTTGGAGGTGCGCGGCAAATCCACGGCCGCTACGTCGTTAAACGCATATTTAACCAAACCGCTGCAGTCGAACCCTTTACTTGGGCTGCTGCCGCCCCAACGATAAGGAGTACCGAGCACGTTGACGGCGCGGCTGAGGACGGTGCTGCTTTGTTTGGTGTTGGCTGCCATCAGGCCTGGGGTGGTTTTGCCGTGGGCCTTGCTCAGTTGAGTCGGGCGGCTGACAGTAGGCTTGGCTGATTTGGCCGTGCTTGGTGTGCTGTGAACTTTAGGGGTGAAACCGTTTACGTTAGGAAGTCGTTGCTCACGATTGGTGGCGTGGGCGGCCAGTGGCATTAATAGGCAAATGGTTAGCCATGTCTTGAAAAATGGTCGCATTAGGCGTGGCTCTTATGGGTTTGCGCGCAACTTTATAACAGCTTTTTGTGTCGTTCTCAGGCCGTTTGTCGACTGAACCTTGGGGTCAAATCCAGGAAAAACGCGACGAATCGCCGCAATTGTCCTACACAAGTCAGGTGGCATAAGGCTTTCAGGGGATGGAAGATACCATTGGCCGTACGTCGGGCGCCCGTAAAAAAGTCACAAATAAAGTGAAAAAATTTATCTATCAAGGCAAAAGAGGTACTCCATGAACACCTATCAACAGCTTGGTTCGCAGCAAGACACCCACAGCAAGGTGATCGGTTACCTGCTCTGGATTTTCGGGTTTACCGGCTCGCACCGCTTCTATTACGGCAAGCCGGTGACCGGCACGATCTGGTTTTTCACCTTCGGCTTGCTCGGTATTGGCTGGCTGATCGACCTGTTCCTCATCCCGGCCATGGACCGTGAGGCCGACCTGCGTTTTACCGCCGGGCCGATCGAATACAACGTGGCGTGGATTCTGTTGACGTTTCTCGGGGTATTCGGTGTGCACCGGATGTACCAGGGCAAATGGATCACCGGCCTGATCTACCTGCTGACCGGAGGTTTGTTCCTGGTGGGGGTGCTGTATGACTTCTGGACGTTGAATACGCAGATTTCGATCCGCAATGCCGAGCTGAGAGGCGGGCGCTGATTTCTCAGACCTTATAGCGAACTCAATGTGGGAGGGGGCTTGCCTCCCACATTGACCGTGCCCGCTTCAGGCCTGGTAGCTGATCCGCCCATCCGCCAGGGTGTAGCGCACCGTCGCCGGCAGGCTATGGCCGATGAACGGGCAGTTTTCACCCTTGGACAACCAGTGCTCGCCGGCAATCGTCGAGCTGGCTGGATCAAACAGCACCAGGTCTGCCGCAGCACCTACCGCCAACTTACCCGCCGGCAGGCGCAAGGCCTCGGCCGGACCTGCGCTCAGGCGTGCCAGCAGTGTCGGCAGGTCCAGCAAGCCATCCTCCACCAAGGTCATCGCCAGTGGCAGCAACAACTCTACGCTGCTGATACCCGGCTCTGTTGCGCCAAACGGCGCCAGCTTGGCATCGCGCTCGTGGGGTTGGTGATGGCTGGAAATGGCCGAGACCACGCCAGACTTCACTGCGGCACGTAAACCGTCACGGTCGGCACGGGTACGCAGCGGCGGTTGCACGTGATACAGGCTGGAGAAGTCGATCAGCGCCTCGTCCGTCAGGATCAACTGGTACAGCGCCACATCCGCCGTCACTGGCAGGCCACGGGCCTGGGCCTGGGCGATCAGGGCGACGCCGCGAGCACTGGTCAGCTGGCTGAAGTGCGCGCGTACACCGCTTTGCTCCACCAGCAACAGGTCGCGGGCCAGGGCGACGGTTTCAGCGGTTTCCGGAATGCCCGGCAGGCCGAGGAAGCTGGCGACGGCGCCCTCATGGGCCAGTCCACCTTCGGCCAGGTCGCGGTCCTGGGAGTGGAAAATAACGGTCAGGTCGAAGGTCGCTGCGTATTCCAGGGCGCGGCACAAGGTTCGAGTGCTGCGAAAACTCTCCAGCCCGTTGCCGAAGGCCACGCAACCGGCGTCACGCAGGGCGATCAGCTCGGCGAGTTGTTCACCTTCCAGGCCCTTGCTCAGGGCGCCGATGGGAAACACTTTGCAATTACCGGCCTCACGGGCGCGGTCGAGGATCAGTTCGGTCACGGCCGAGGTGTCCAGTACCGGCTTGGTGTGCGGCGGGCAACACAGGCTGGTCACGCCACCGGCAGCGGCGGCGCGGGTTTCGCTGGTAATGTTGCCCTTGCGGCTGTAACCCGGCTCGCGCAGGGCGACGTTCAGGTCAACCAGGCCAGGCGCGGCCACCAAGCCTTTGGCATCGATGGTCTCGACCGCGGTGAACCCGCTGGGCGCCGCACCGATGGCGATGATCTTGCCGGCTTCCAGATGAAGATCGGTAACTTGATCCAGGCCACTGGCTGGATCGATGACTCGGGCGCCGAGAATGCTGAGCTTCACTGGGCCTTCTCCTGCTCGAATTGACGTTGCGCGGTTTGCCCGCTCATGGCCATGGACAACACCGCCATGCGCACGGCGATGCCATAGGTGACCTGGTTGAGAATCACCGACTGGTTACCGTCGGCCACCGCCGACTCAATCTCCACCCCTCGGTTGATCGGCCCCGGGTGCATCACGATCGCATCGGGCTTGGCGCCGGCCAGGCGTGCGGTGGTCAAGCCGAACAGGCGGTAGAACTCGCCTTCGCTGGGCAGCAGGCCACCGGCCATGCGCTCGCGTTGCAGGCGCAGCATGATCACCACGTCCACATCCTTGAGGCCGGTGGTCATGTCGGTGTAGACCTTCACGCCATATTGCTCGATACCCACGGGCAGCAGGGTTTTCGGCGCGATCACGCGGATATCCGGGCAACCCAGGGTCTTCAGGGCCAGCATGTTCGAGCGCGCCACCCGCGAGTGCAGGATGTCGCCGACGATGGCTACCGAGAGGTTTTCAAAGCTGCCTTTGTGCCGACGGATGGTGAGCATGTCGAGCATGCCCTGGGTCGGGTGGGCGTGACGGCCGTCACCGCCGTTGATGATCGCTACCTGCGGGCACACGTGTTCGGCGATGAAGTGCGCGGCACCGGAGTCGCCGTGGCGCACGACGAACATATCGGCGGCCATGGCTTCCAGGTTGCGCAGGGTGTCGAGCAGGGTCTCGCCCTTGCTCGCCGACGAGGTGGACACGTTCAACGTGATCACGTCGGCCGACAGTCGCTGGGCCGCCAGTTCAAAGGTGGTGCGGGTGCGGGTGGAGTTCTCGAAGAACACATTGCAGATGGTCTTGCCGCGTAGCAGCGGGACCTTCTTCACCGCGCGGCCACCGACCTCGAGGAACGAGTCGGCGGTGTCGAGGATTTCAGTGAGCAGTTCGCGGGGCAAACCGTCGAGGGACAAGAAATGTTGCAACTGGCCCTGAGCATTGAGCTGCAGCGGGCGCTTGGCATCGAGAGGCGTCATCGCGGGGACTCTTTACAAGGCGGTTTAAAGGGCAAGGTCTTGCAGTTCGAGTTCGAGCGGCGTGGGACCGGACAATTTTACCCGCTGGTGGGCTGAAAGCGACAGGGTGGCGCCGACCACATCGGGGCTGATCGGCAATTCGCCGGCGTCCAGGTCGAGCAGGCAGACCAGGGTCACACTGGCCGGGCGGCCATAGTCGAACAGTTCGTTCAGGGCGGCGCGAATGGTACGGCCGCTCATCAGCACGTCATCGATCAGCACCAGATGCTGGCCTTCGATCTCGAACGGCAGCGCCGAGGGACGCACCTGCGGGTGCAGGCCATTCTGGCTGAAGTCGTCGCGGTAGAAGGACACGTCCAGGGTGCCCAGTGGCGAGTCGCTGCCCAGTTCCTTCAACAGTGCCTGGGCGACCCATACGCCGCCGGTGCGAATGCCGATAAAGCGCGGTTCGCTGATGGCACGGTGTTCCAGATGGGCCTTGAGGCGTATCGCCATCTGGCTGATCAGGTCGGCGGGATTGGGCAGGCTCATGGTGGCTCCTTCAAGGCCCTGCGTGGCGGGGGTGCCTGCACGGTCCGGGCTCAAACGTAAAAAGACGCGGCAAGCCGCGTCAGTCAGGATTCAAATAAAGCGGTGTTTTCATCCAGCCAGCCCTGCAACAGCAAGGCGGCGGCGATGGCGTCCACGGGGTTGTCGCGGTAGCTGCCTTTTTGCCCGCCACGGTCACGTCGCTCACCCTTGGCTTCGAAAGTGGTCAGGCGTTCATCGTGGGTATAGAAAGGCAGGTTGTAGCGGCCGTTAAGACGGCGGGCGAACTTCTCGGCGCGCAGGCACATGTCGCTGGGGGTGCCGTCCATGTTCAAAGGCAGGCCAACCACGACGGCGTCGGGTTTCCATTCCTTGATCAGGGCTTCGACCTGGTTCCAGTCCGGCACCCCATTCTGGGCTTTCAAGGTGCACAGCTCGCGGGCCTGGCCGGTGATCACCTGGCCGACCGCAACGCCGATCTGTTTGGTGCCGTAGTCAAAACCGAGGATCAGACGCAAGGCCATCAGGCGTGCCCCGCCTGGCTGGTGAGCAGGCTGAGGTTGACCCGCAGCTTGGCGGCGGCAGCTTCCAGGCGCAGCTCACTGGCGGTGTTGAACAGGATGTCGGCGTCGTACGGGCAGGTCAGCCAGGCGTTACTGGCCAGTTCGGCTTCCAGTTGCCCGGCTTCCCAGCCGGCGTAGCCGAGGGTGATCAGGCTCTGCTCGGGGCCGACGCCATCGGCAATGGCAAACAGCACGTCCTGGGACGTCGACAGCGACAGCCCCTCGAGGTCTACCGTGGCCTGGAACTTCGGCCCGCTCGGGTGCAATACAAAGCCGCGATCGGTCTGCACCGGCCCGCCGGTATAGATCGGCACGCCTTGGCAGCGGGCCGGTGGGTCGACCTCCGGGCGCAGTTGCTCAAGGATATCGGCCAGGTTGAGCTCTTGCGGGCGATTCACCACCAGCCCCATGGCACCATTGGCCGTGTGCTCGACGATGTAGGTCAAGGTCTGCGCAAAGTTCGGGTCGGCCATATGGGGCATGGCGATCAGGAATTGGTGCTTGAGGTAGGTCGGGTCGACATTTTTCATGTCCGCTAGTGTGGCGTTGGAGCGGCGAACTGACAAGCTGGAGTTGCCTGTTGTGGCAAGCCCGCCGCAGGGTGGGTGTTATCAGTTGCTGGAGAGTCGATCGCCCTTGGCAAACTTCCAAGTGCGGATAATTTCCAGGCGGTCGACGTCGTTCAGGTCCCCGGTAAACGGGGCAAAGGGCGCAGCCAGGCGCACGATGCGCTGGGCGGCCTGGTCCAGCAGCGGCTGGCCGGACGACTCCAGCACCTGGACCTCATATAACGTTCCGTCGCGGTTGATCGACACCAATAAGCGCAAATTGCCATAAATCTGCTGGCGCCGGGCTTCATCCGGGTAATTGAGGTTACCGATGCGCTCGACCTTCTTGCGCCATTCGTCCTTATACCAGGCACCTTTGTCGCGCATGGTGGAGGCCGCGTTCAGGCGGTAGATGCGCGGGCGCTTGGCGTACAGCTGTTGTTCGTTGGCCAGTTCGGCTTCGAGGCTGGAAATCTGGTCGGAGAGTTGCGAGCTGTCAAAGGTGGGCGCCGGTTTCACCGGTTCGGGCTGCGGCTCGGTCTTGGTTTTCTCGCGTTGGGTCGGAGCCTTCTGCGGTTTTGGCGCGACGGTGGTCACGGCAGCCTTGGGCGCGGCCTGCTTGACCTCGGGCTTGGGGGCCGGGGGCGGCGTGACTTTGTTGACCTGGTTGTCCTGGAACGGCGCCAACTCGGTGGTCTTCGGCACGGCTTTCTTGTCGAGGGTGCCGCTGCCTTGCTGGTTGTCCTGGGCGAGAAAGTCTGCCTTCTCGGGCTTCTTTTCGCTCTTGAACGTGGCGAGGGTGATTTCCAGGGTTTTACTGATCTGCTTGGGCTCGACCATGGTGAAACCCACGCCCAGGATCAGGGCCAGGTGGATCAACGCCGCGAGAAACAGGGTAAATCCGAGCCGATCAGCCGGGCGCACGCCGCGTTGGGAGAGTTCGGGGGGCAGTTCGGACGGGAGTGTCATGACAAGAAAACCAACATCGCGCGTTTCACAGGTGGCGCATGATAACGCAATGTTGGTTGGTGTCCGGCTGTTCTATGTCACTTGGCTTGTAGCTTGCGTTCAATCGCTGCCATCAACATTTCGCCGATGTTCGTGCCAAATGCGTTATCAATCTCGCGGATACAGGTTGGGCTGGTGACGTTGATTTCGGTGAGGTTTTCACCAATTACGTCTAGGCCTACAAACAGCAGGCCCTTTTCCCGCAGGGTCGGGCCGACCTGGGAAGCGATCCAGCGATCCTTGTCTGACAATGGTCGCGCTTCACCGCGACCACCGGCCGCCAGGTTGCCGCGAGTCTCGCCGGCCGCCGGGATACGCGCCAGGCAGTAATCGACCGGCTCGCCGTCGATCATCAGGATGCGCTTGTCGCCATCCTTGATCGCGGGCAGGTAGGCCTGGCCCATGATCTGCTGGGTGCCCAGGTCGGTCAGGGTTTCCAGAATCACCGACAGGTTCGGGTGGCCGGCGCTGTGGCGGAAGATCGACGTGCCGCCCATGCCATCCAGCGGCTTGAAGATCACATCACCGTGCTTGTCGGCAAATTCACGCAGCACATCGGCGCGGCGGCTGACGACGGTGGGCGGGGTGCACTGCGGGAACAGCGTGGCGAACAGCTTTTCGTTGCAGTCGCGCAGGCTCTGCGGCTTGTTGACGATCAGTACGCCGGCGCGCTCGGCCTGCTCCAGCAGGTAGGTGGAATAGACGAATTCCATATTGAAGGGCGGGTCCTTGCGCATCAGGATCACGTCCAGGTCGCTCAGGGGGCTATCGATTTCGTCATGCAGCTCGAACCACCTATCAGGGTTGGCGAACACTTGCAGCGGACGCATGCGCGCGCGGGCCTCGCCGTCGCCCTGATACAGATCGCCCTGCTCCATATAGAACAGGCTCCAGCCGCGGGCCTGGGCAGCCAGGAGCATGGCCAGCGAACTGTCCTTTTTATAGGAAATGCTGGCGATAGGGTCCATGACAATGCCGACGCGAACGCTCATGGGGGATTTCCTCTAGCAAATTAGGGCATATAAAAGTGGCGTCAGAGTGGCGCTGCGGCTGTTGTGGGTCAAGGAAAAACCACCTGGCAGGCTGCTCGATAGATTGCGCCCGGAGACTGTGCTAAAAAGACTGCCACGGCGCAGCAGCCCTTGAATTCCAAGGCTTGCGGCGCTCATCCTGTGCAACATCAGGCAGTACACACCGAAAACCGATTCGCTGTGGCGATGGTAGAGCAGATATGGAACAGCATTCCAACGCCTTGAGAGTGATGGTGATCGACGATTCGAAAACGATCCGCCGCACCGCCGAAACCTTGTTGAAGAATGTGGGATGCGATGTCATCACGGCCATCGACGGTTTCGATGCCCTGGCTCGGATTGTGGATCATCACCCGCACATTATCTTTGTCGACATCATGATGCCGCGCCTGGATGGCTATCAGACCTGCGCCCTGGTGAAGAACAACCCGGCGTTCAAGTCGATCCCGGTGATCATGCTCTCCTCCAAGGACGGCCTGTTCGACAAGGCCAAGGGGCGCATCGTCGGAGTTGATCAGTTTTTGACCAAGCCTTTCAGCAAGGAAGAACTGCTGGGCGCGATCAAGGCCTACGTGCCTGGGTTCGCCGCGGTAGAACAAGCACACTGACGTCACCTCACAAGGGCTGGCGCCGACCAATGTAGTGGGGAAAACCATGGCACGCGTTCTGATCGTCGACGATTCGCCGACTGAAATGTACAAACTGACCGGTATGCTGGAAAAGCACGGCCACCAGGTCCTCAAGGCCGAAAACGGCGCAGACGGTGTGGCCCTGGCTCGCCAGGAAAAGCCCGACGCGGTCCTGATGGACATCGTGATGCCGGGCCTCAATGGTTTCCAGGCGACCCGCCAGCTGTCCAAGGAGCCGGAAACCAACGGTATTCCGATCATCATCATCACCACCAAGGACCAGGAGACCGACAAGATCTGGGGCGCGCGCCAAGGCGCCAAGGACTACCTGACCAAGCCGGTGGATGAAGAAACCCTGATCGCCACACTGAACAAGGTGTTGGCCGGCTGACGGCACGCCATCATGACCGAGTCGCAAACCGCCTTCGAGTTGCTGCTGGACATCGATCGCCGCTGCCGCCTGTTGGCCGCTGACCTGCCATCCCAGGAAGCCCGCCTGCACAGCTGGAGCGGCATCGGTTTTCGCCTGGGCGAGCATTGGTATGTGGCGCCCATGGGCGAAGTGGCCGAAGTGCTGCATGAGCCTCGCTGCACTTTAATGCCCGGGGTCAAGACCTGGATCAAGGGCGTGGCTAACCTGCGTGGGCGCCTGTTACCGGTGATGGACCTCGGCGGCTTCCTCGGCCATGCGTTGTCCAAGGCGCGCAAGCAGCGGCGGGTGTTGGTGGTGGAGTACCAGGACATATTTGTCGGGCTGCTGGTGGATGAGGTGGTGGGTATGCAGCATTTCGCACAAGACGCGTTGCAGGCACACGCCGCCCCAGGCGCGCCGTTTATCCAAGGCCAGTTTGATGGCGACCCGCTGTGGCAGGTCTTCAGCCCCTTCGCCCTGGCCCAGGCCCCAGGTTTCATGGATGTTGCCGCATGACCACTGTCACCACGCCTAAACCCCAGGCCGGCTCGCGTAGCCGCTCCCAGATCATCGTGCTGTTTATCGCGCTGATCGTGTTCATCATGTTGTTGTTCGCCAACTTCGCCTACCTCAATACCCAATCCACCTACGATAAGCAGTACATCGGCCACGCCGGTGAGTTGCGCGTGCTGTCCCAGCGTATCGCCAAGAACGCCACGGAAGCCGCCGCCGGCAAGGCCGCCGCGTTCAAGCTGCTGGGGGAGGCCCGCAATGATTTTGCCCAGCGCTGGGGGTACCTGAAGAAAGGCGACCCGGAAACCGGCCTGCCGGCGGCGCCCAGCGCGGTGCGCACCGAAATGCGCGCAGTGCAGACCGACTGGGAAGCGTTGTTGAAAAACACCGACGTCATCCTGGCCAGCGAACAAACGGTGCTGTCCCTGCACCAAGTGGCCGCGACCCTGGCCGAAACCGTGCCGCAATTACAGATGGAATCGGAAAAGGTCGTCGACATCCTCCTGCAACGCGGCGCCCCCGCCAGCCAGGTGGCCGTGGCCCAGCGCCAGTCGCTACTGGCCGAACGCATCCTCGGTGCGGTCAACACCGTGCTCGCCGGCGATGAAACCGCCGTGCAGGCCGCCGATGCCTTTGGCCGCGATGCCAACCGCTTCGGCCAAGTCCTTAATGGCATGCTCAATGGCAACCCAGGCCTGCGTATCACCCAGGTTGAAGACCGTGATGCCCGTGCGCGGCTGGCAGAAATTGCCGAGCTGTTCGAGTTTGTTTCCGGCTCCGTGGATGAAATCCTCGAGACCTCGCCGCAGTTGTTCCAAGTGCGCGCCTCGGCGAGCAATATCTTCAACCTCTCGCAAACCCTGCTCGATGAAGCCTCGCACCTGGCCACCGGCTTTGAAAACCTGGCCAGCGGACGCAGCTTCGACACCATTGGCGGTTATGTGCTGGGCCTGCTGGCGCTGGCGTCGATCATCCTGATCGGCCTGGTGATGGTGCGCGAGACCAACCGCCAACTGCATGAAACCGCCGAGAAGAACGAGCGCAACCAGAACGCGATCATGCGCCTGCTGGATGAAATCGAAGACCTCGCCGATGGCGACCTCACCGTCACCGCCTCGGTGACCGAAGATTTCACCGGCACCATCGCCGATTCCATCAATTACTCCGTGGACCAACTGCGTGACCTGGTCGCCACCATCAACCTCACCGCCGGGCAGGTTGCCGGTGCGGTGCAGGAGACCCAGGCCACGGCCATGCATCTGGCGCAAGCCTCTGAGCATCAAGCCCAGCAGATCGCCGAAGCCTCCACCGCAATCGAACAGATGGCCCAGTCCATCGACCAGGTGTCGGCCAACGCCGCTGAGTCCTCGGCGGTGGCGGAACGTTCGGTGGAAATCGCCAACAAGGGCAACGAGGTGGTGCACAACACCATCCACGGCATGGACAACATTCGCGAGCAGATCCAGGACACCGCCAAGCGCATCAAGCGCCTGGGCGAGTCGTCCCAGGAGATTGGCGACATCGTCAGCCTGATCGACGACATCGCCGACCAGACCAACATCCTCGCCCTCAACGCGGCGATCCAGGCGAGCATGGCCGGGGATGCCGGGCGCGGCTTTGCGGTGGTGGCCGACGAAGTGCAGCGCCTGGCCGAGCGCTCGTCGGCGGCCACCCGGCAAATCGAAACCCTGGTGCGAGCGATCCAGACCGACACCAACGAAGCCGTGATCTCCATGGAGCAGACCACCACCGAAGTGGTGCGTGGCGCGCGGCTGGCCCAGGACGCTGGCGTCGCGTTGGAAGAGATCGAAGGCGTGTCGAAAACCCTGGCGGCGCTGATCCAGAGCATCTCCAATGCGGCGCAGCAACAGACGTCGTCGGCGGGGCAGATCTCCCTGACCATGAACGTGATCCAGCAGATCACTACTCAGACGTCCTCGGGGTCCACCGCCACCGCCGAAAGCATCGGCAATTTGGCGAAGATGGCCAGCCAGTTGCGCAGGTCGGTGTCGGGTTTCACCTTGCCTGTGGCCAAGCAGGCAGATGATTGAAATGCGATCCAAGTGTGGGAGGGGCGGTGCGACGATTCGACTTGCCCCCGATAGCGGTGGGTCAGTTAACACACTTGCTGACTGATACACCGCCATCGGAGGCAAGTCGAATCGTCGCACCGTCCCTCCCACATTTGATCTCCATCTGTCTGGAGATCTCGCACTACCAGCAACCCATGAATTCTAAGCGGAGCAGTTATGGTTGATCGGCACGACTACGTGGCCCTCGAATGGGTCAAGGGCGACATTGCCGAAACCCTGAAACAGGCCCGTTCGGCGCTGGACGCGTTTGTCGAAACCCATGACGGCGATGTGATCAGCCAGTGCCTGGCCGGTATCCACCAGGTGCACGGTGCCCTGCAGATGGTCGAGTTCTACGGCGCGGCCCTGCTCGCCGAAGAAATCGAACAGCTGGCCCTGGCGCTCCAGACCGGGCATGTCAGCCAGTGGGAAGAAAGTATCCGCCTGCTGCAACAGGCCCTGGGCCAATTGCCGCTGTACCTTGACCGTATCCACAGCGCGCGCCGCGACCTGCCCCTGGTGGTGTTGCCGCTGCTCAACGACCTGCGCAGTGCGCGCGGCGAAAGCCTGTTGTCGGAGACCAGCCTGTTCAGCCCGCAACTGCTGTCGATTGCGCCCTTGCCCAATGAAGTACTGGCCCAACGTGCGCCGCCGGACCTGACCGAGCAACTGCGCCAGTGGCACCACCTGCTGCAACAAGCCCTGGCCGGCCTGCTGCGCGAAGACCATGGCCCGAGCAACCTGGAAGACATGGCGCGGGTGTTCGCGCGGCTCGAAGCGTTGTGCCAGGGCGCGCCGCTGTTGCCGCTGTGGCAAGTCACCTCGGCGCTGGTCGAGGGCATGCTCACCGGCGTGATCGCCAACAGCCCGGCGCTGCGAAGCCTGCTCAAGGCCAGCGACAAACAACTCAAGCGCCTGCTGGCCCAGGGCATTGGCGGTATCAACCAGGCGGCGCCGGACGAACTGCTCAAGAGCCTGTTGTTCTACGTCGCCAAAGTCACCCGGCCGACACCGCGTATGCAAAGCCTGAAAGAACGCTACGGCCTGGATGAAGCCTTGCCCGACAGCGCCCTGGTCGATGCCGAGCGCGCACGCATGGCGGGGCCGGATCGCAATGCCATGGGCTCGGTGCTCGGTGCCTTGTGTGAGGAGTTGGTGCGGGTCAAGGAACGTCTCGACCTGTTCGTGCGCAGCGACCGTCAGCACACCCGTGACCTTGAGGCGCTGCTGGCGCCGCTGCGGCAGATCGCCGATACCCTGGCGGTGCTTGGGTTTGGTCAGCCGCGTAAAGTCATCATCGACCAGCTTGCCGTCGTGCTGAGCCTGGCCCAGGGCCAGCGCGAACCTAACGATGCGGTGCTGATGGACGTCGCCGGCGCCTTGCTCTACGTCGAAGCCACGCTGGCGGGGATGGCCGGCACCGTCGAGCCGGACAGCCGCGAAGAAAGCCGCCTGCCCACCACTGACCTGACCCAGATTCACCAACTGGTGATCCGCGAGTGCTGCCAGTGCCTGCAACAAGCCAAGGAGCTGGTGATCGATTGCATCGAAGCCGATTGGCAGCGCCAGCGCCTGGAGTCCTTGCCGGAACTGTTGAGCCAGGTGCGCGGCGCCCTGGCGATGATCCCATTGCCACGCGCAGCGAGCCTGATGCGCGGTTGCAGCGTTTACGTCGATGAACAACTGATGATCAACGACGCCGTGCCCTCCGAGGCGCAGCTGGAGCAGTTTGCCGACGTGATCAGCGGCCTGGAGTACTACCTGGAACGCATGCTCCAAGACCCCGATGCCGCCGGCGAACGCGTGCTGGAGCTGGCCACCCGTAGCCTGGAGGCGCTGGGTTACCTGCCTGCGGAAAAACCCTGGCGCCAGGCATTGGTGGCGCCGGAGGGCGCATTGTCGGCCGAGACCTCACCGAGCCAATCGCAATTCGACGCCCTGGCCAGCCCCACCTCGCGGCTGAACCCGCCGGCCCAGCAACGCCCCGGTAGCCTGCTGCCGCCACCGGCCGGTGAAGAGCCGATTGACGAGGAGCTGCGCGACGTCTTCCTCGAAGAAACCGAAGAAGTCCTTGAGCTGCTGCATCGCAACCTGCCGAGCGGTGCCGATAGAACTGCCCTCGGCGAAATGCGCCGTGCCTTCCACACCTTGAAGGGCAGCGGCCGTATGGTCCGCGCCCTGGTGCTGGCGGAGCTGGCCTGGGCCGTGGAAAACCTGCTTAACCGCGTGCTTGAGCGCAGCGTGGCTCCCGGCCCCGAGGTGCAACAGGTACTGGATGAAGCGGTCGCCCTGCTGCCGGAACTGATCGCCGACTTCGCCGCCGGTGCCCAGCGCCAGCGCAAGGAGGTCGACACCCTGGCCGCGCGTGCCCACGCCTTGGCCAGCGGGGTTGAAGCCTCGGCCGTCGAAGCCCATGACCCGATGTTGCTGGAGATTTTCCGCAACGAGGCCCAGACCCACCTCGACAGCCTCAATCACTTCCTGCAACAAGCCGCCGAGCATGTGCCGCTGCAAGTCAGCGATGAACTGCAACGCGCCCTGCACACGCTCAAGGGCAGCGCCTACATGGCCGGCGTGCTGCCGATCGCCGAACTGGCGCGCCCACTCGATCACCTGACCCGCGAGTACAAGGCTCACCGCCTGCCGTTGGACCTGGATGAAGTGGAGTTGCTGCTGGAAGCCGAGGACCTGTTCCAACGCGGGCTGCGGCAACTGGACAGCGACCCCTTGGTGCCGATCAAAGGCGCGGCGGACCTGATCAACCGCACACAGAGCCTGCTTGATCGTCAGCTCGAAGCCCTGCTCGACGCCCCCAGCACCGGCCTGCGCATCAAGCGCGATCCACAACTGATCGCTGACTTCCTGGCCCAGGGCATGGATATCCTGCTCGACGCCGAAAGCCTGCTGCGCCGCTGGCAACAACACCCCGGCGAGCGCCAGGAACTCACCGCATTGCTGGATGAATTGACCACCCTGGGGGAGGGCGCGCACGTCGCCGACCTGCACCCCATCGACGAACTCTGCGAAGCCTTGCTCGACCTGTATGGCGCTGTGGAAGAGAGCAGCCTGGCGGTCAGCGAGCGGTTTTTCCAGGAAGCCGAACAGGCCCATGAAGCGCTGATCAATATGCTCGACCAACTGGCCGCCGGCCAGGAGATCAGCCCGGTGCCGGCACGGTTACAGGCCCTGCGCGAGCTGCTCGATGATGCCCTCGACCCCTCTGCCACCGGCCTGATCAAAAGTGACGGCAGCCGAGCCCTGAACATCGCCGAACTGGGGGCCGCCACGGCGCGGCTGCACCAGGAAGCGGTACCGGACGATGAGATTGTCGAGATCTTCCTCGAAGAGGCCGTGGATATCCTCGACAGCGCCGGGCAGTCCCTCAAGCGCTGGTTGCTGGAGCCTGATGGCGTGGCACCGTTGTCGTCGTTGCATCGAGATTTGCACACCCTCAAGGGTGGGGCGCGCATGGCCGAAATCGGCCCGGTGGGCGACCTGGCCCATGAGCTGGAGTGTCTTTACGAAGGCTTGGCGGACCGCCGCTACAGCTACTCCACCGAGCTGTCCCAGGTGCTGATGGCCAGTCACGAACGGCTGGCGTTGCAACTTGAAGAACTGCAACACCACCAACCCCTGAGCGACTCCGGCGAGCTGATCGCGCGTCTGCGCGAGTTTCGCCAGAGCAGCACGCCTGCCGCGCCGACCGCGGCACCGCAAGGCGCGGCTGCGGATCCTGAACTGCTGGATATTTTCCTCGAAGAGGCCGCCGACATTCTTGATAGTTCAGGCAGCGCATTGCTGCGCTGGCAGGCTGAGCCGAACAATCGCCAGGAAGTGGAAACCCTGCTGCGCGACCTGCACACCCTCAAGGGCGGCGCGCGCATGGTCGAGATCGGCCCGATTGGCGACCTGGCCCATGAGCTGGAGTTTCTCTACGAAGGCCTGTCCGCCGGCTTGCTCGGCCCGTCCCCTGAACTCTTCGCGCTGTTGCAAGGCTGCCATGACCGCCTGGCGCAGATGATCGATGCAGTGGCCGATGGCGTGCCGGTCGGCCCGGTGGACAAGCTGATCGAGCGCATCAAAAGCCTGGTACACCCCGGCGTAGAGCCGGTAGCCCCGGTGGCCTTGCCGGCGAGCAAGGCCGAAGCGGCGGTTGACCCGGCCGCCGACATGGTGAAGGTTTCCGCTGACTTGCTGGATGACCTGGTCAACCTGGCCGGCGAAACGTCGATCTTCCGTGGCCGCATCGAGCAGCAGGTCAGCGACGCACAGATCGCCCTCAACGAAATGGAAACCACCATCGAGCGCATGCGTGACCAACTGCGCCGGCTCGACACTGAAACCCAGGGGCGCATCCTCAGTCGCCAGCAGGCCGAGGCCGAGCGCCTGGGCTATGAAGAATTCGACCCGCTGGAAATGGACCGCCATTCGCAGTTGCAGCAGCTCTCCCGTGCGCTGTTCGAATCGGCTTCCGACCTGGTGGACCTCAAGGAAACCCTCGAGCGCCGTAACCAGGATGCGCAACAGCTGTTGCAGCAACAGGCCCGCATCAACACCGAGTTGCAGGAAGGCTTGATGCGTACGCGCATGGTGCCGTTCGAACGCATGCTGCCGCGCCTCAAGCGCATCGTGCGCCAGGTGGCCGGCGAGTTGGGCAAGGACGTGGAGTTTGTGGTCGGCAATGCCGAGGGCGAGATGGACCGCAATGTGCTGGAACGCATGGTGGCACCGTTGGAACATATGCTGCGCAACGCCGTCGACCATGGCCTGGAATCCCGCGATGCGCGGTTGTTGGCGGGTAAACCGGAGAAGGGGCGCATCACCCTGGACCTGACCCACGAAGGCGGCGATATCGTCTTCGACATGCGCGACGACGGCGCCGGCGTGCCCCTGGAAGCGGTGCGGCGCAAGGCGATCAAGCGCGGTTTGCTCGACCCCAACCAAGAAATGAGTGACCGCGACGTGTTGCAGTTCATCCTGCAACCGGGCTTCTCCACGGCAGAAAAGATCACGCAGATTTCCGGGCGCGGCGTAGGCATGGATGTGGTGCATGAAGAAGTGCGCCAGCTCGGCGGTTCGATGTTCATCGACTCGACACCGGGCGCGGGCGTGCATTTTCGTATTCGCCTGCCGTTCACCGTGTCGGTCAACCGGGCGCTGATGGTGCAGTGCGCGGATGACCAATACGCGATCCCGCTCAACACCATCGAAGGCCTGGTGCGCGTGCTGCCCCACGAGTTGGCCGGGCACTACCAGCAAGACCCGCCGCGTTATGAGTACGCCGGCCAGCGGTATGAACTGTTCTACCTCGGTGATCTGCTGCACACCGTCAGCCGCCCGAAACTGCTGGGCCAGTACCAGCCGGTGCCGGTGCTGTTGGTGCAATGCAATGAGCGGCACGTGGCGGTGCATGTGGATGCCATGGCCGGGACCCGGGAGATCGTGGTCAAGGGCCTGGGGCCGCAATTCGCGGGGGTGAAGGGCGTCTCTGGGGCGACCATTCTCGCTGATGGCCGCGTGGTGCTGATCATTGACTTGCTGGCGCATATTCGCGCCCGGCAACCGGCCTTGCCGGCCCAGGCAGTCGATGCGCCCCTGATCCTCAACGATCCGCTGAAAAAGCGGCCGCTGCTGGTGCTGGTGGTGGACGACTCGGTCACCGTGCGCAAAGTGACCAGCCGTCTGCTGGAGCGTAACGGCATGAACGTCCTCACCGCCAAGGACGGTATCGACGCCCTTGCCGTGCTCGAAGAACACACCCCGGACCTGATGCTGCTCGACATCGAAATGCCGCGCATGGATGGTTTCGAAGTGGCTATCCAGGTGCGCAACGACCCTCGGCTGATGCGCCTGCCGATCATCATGATCACCTCCCGCACCGGCCAAAAACACCGCGACCGCGCCATGGCCATCGGCGTCAACGATTACCTGGGCAAGCCTTACCAGGAGTCGGTGCTGCTGGAAAGCATTGCCTATTGGAGCAAGTCCCATGCTTGACCACCGCACCAGCCAACTCACCGGCCTGCTGTTGCCCCTGGCCGACCGCCACCTGGTGCTGCCTAACGCCGCCATTGCCGAGCTGATCGACTTCCAGCGTGGCGAACCGGCCAGTGATGCACCGCCGTGGTATCTGCGGCAAGTGACCTGGCGGGATCGGCAAATACCGTTGATCAGCTTTGAAGCGGTGTGCGGCGAGGCGAGCGTGACGGGCGAACGCTCGCGGATTGTGGTGTTGAATGCGCTGGGCGGGCGGCCGACGTTGAAGTTTATTGCGCTGGTGATCCAGGGGATTCCGCGGTCGTACAAGCTCGATAGCGAATTGAGCTATGTGGACGTGCCGCTGTGCCCATTGGAACTGGCAGCGGTGCAGGTTGGAGAACATGTGGCGAAGGTGCCGGACTTGATGGGGCTTGAGGCGCTGCTGGTGGAGTCTGGGTTGGCCTGAGCCTGAGCCATGTGAAGATCCGCTGTGAGAGGGGGCTTACCCCTCCCACAATCTGTAGACCTCAATCAATCCGCGCAAATCGCTCAATCACCGGCTGCTCCCGATGCTCGGCCTGCCACAAGTCGTAGGCACTTTGCATCGACAGCCATAGCTGCGCAGTACTTACGCCGGCTCTCTCCAACCGGACGGCAAGGTCCGGGCTGACGGGAGCGTGGCCATGTAAGATCCTTGAAAAAGTTTCGCGGGCAAAGCCAAGACGTTTAGCCATTTCGGTGATGGTGATGCCCAAGGCTGGGACCACGTCTTCAAGCAGAATTTCACCTGGGTGAGGTGGGTTGTGCATACCCATATCGATACCTCCACTCAGTGGTAATCAAGATAATCGACCAGTTCGACCTGATCGTCGAACATTCGAAAAATGATGCGCCAGTTACCACTTATGCTGACGGACCAGTAGTCGATCAGGTCGCCCTTCAAACGGTGGAAGCGCCAGCCGGGCAGGTCCAGTGCATCTGAGTGCTCGGCCTTGTCCAGAATGAGCAGAACGCGGCGCAAGCGCTTTGCATGATTTGCGTTGATGCCTCTGGTTGAACCCGTCTCATAGAACGCCCTTAGTCCCTTATGTTTCCAGCTGACGATCATGGCGCGATTGTGATGTTATACATCACACTCTGCAATGGCCTTGCATCGGGTTTAACGGTCGGATTCATGATGTCTGCCCGTGGCACGATTCGGATGGAAAAGGCTAGAGAGGCGAGTTCCGAGCAACAACCTGAAAAGCCTGTCGGAGCATTCTGTTCTGCCTGTCGGTAACTTCTGGATCCTACAAACAGTCCTGTCTTGAGCCCCGTATACGTAAGGCTTGGATCGAATGGTTGTCTGAAATTTCTGTAAGTACGGACTCAGCACTTTTGCTGATTGTTGAGTGCTAGCTTTTGACGCTCAACCCCATCAGCAAGGATTCGCAAATGGCCGTTCCTCCCATGCCCCCAGGCGTTTCGCTGCAAGACAATATCGCCCAGGCCAACAACCGCAGGATGCATTTGAAGCCCGGTTCGGCGTTCACCTATTCATGGTTTTATTCACAGGTCAGAGGACGTGGCCCTTGGGATTACAAACAGAAAAGTCGTGAGTACGAGGCGTTCGGTAACTTCAACTATGGCGTTACCGGTACGGTGTTGGGGATTCCGGAAAGCGTGTTATTGAGAGCGGCCGGTGTTGCGCAAAAGGCGGCGGGGACATCTCGAACGGAGTTTGGAGACTGGTGGGGGGATGCGCCTTATGGCGATGACCATAGCGACCAGCACTGGATCAAGGAGGGCATCGAATATGCCAGAGCTCAAGGGTATTAAGTGGTCGGTCCAGGTCTTGCTCAACGGGCTGCTGGTGGTGTGTCTCGGGTACTTGGGCGTTGGTTGGTTGATGAGTCCCGGTACACCAGAGTTGGATGAGGTAGTACTCAAGCATTCCTTGAGTAACGGCAACTCTATTTATGGGGTGCGGAATAGCCAGGGCGGCGCGACAGTGGGCTTTTCCTACAGGTACTACGTCCATAAGGATCTGGGTAATGATCACGAAATACTCACGACATTGGTGTCTACACATCCATTTCTAAAAACCAAGGAGCCTGATGTCCAAGTGAACCAGGTGGATGGAGTCATCCACCTCATTGTTCGTGGGGAGGTTTATGAGTATCGCAGCTACCCGCTTGACGCTTTGGGGGCTGTGAGCATCGACATGAGGCTGTAGGCCTGCTGGCTTCGGATTTTTCCTGCAAGATTTTGGGCCGTGCATGAACTTGTCGCGTGCAGCCCGCGCGCCAGTCTTCGTCCCGTCATCGCAAAAAACGGTGACACGGACGTGCAAGTCCGACGAAACTGTTTAGGCGTACAAACGCCCTGCCAACCAACGGGCGTTTTTTGTGCTCGCTGCTTTATGGCGGCTGCGCGCAGGAGGTCTTCGGACCTGCTGGGTGTCCTAAACAGGCCCGGTCTTGCACACCTGCGCACGGTCGCCACCCTCATTCGCGTGCAAGCGAACAGTGGCGCTCCTTACTGACTGTTTAGGAGTTTCATCATGATCAAACCTACCCCTAATCCGCCTCTCTTCACCGTAAACCCCCACCAAAACACCGAAACCCTGCTGGTCAACGCCAGCGAAACCCTGTCCTCCCTCAACGCACTCACCTGCAACCTGGCCTTCGACCTGGACACTTCCCAGCGCGCCATCATGCTCGGGATCCAGCAAATGGCCGAGTTTGGGCAGTTGTTGGTGGATCGGGCGCTGGAGCAGGTCAGCCCTTCGCTGGAAAAGGTCCCAAACAGGGACTGATCATTCCCTTTTTGGGACCGCGATCTAACAGACACCAATGAGCAAATGTGGGAGGGGCGGTGCGACGATTCGACTTGCCCCCGATGGCTTATTTGACAGTTGGTACATCACTTAGCTGACCCACCCTCATCGGGGGCAAGTCGAATCGTCGTACCGCCCCTCCCACATTTTTGATCTTCACTGGGCTCGGGTCTGCGTTTGCAGATGCTCCATTACTCCAACCGTAACGATCTGCCACTGAGCTTGATTGATACCCCCCTGAATCACTCCTAAGGTACAGCCCACGACAGCAAACCCGTGGAGCGACCATGACAACAATAATCAACCCCGACTCGCGCTGGACGCGGCGGCGCGACGAGAAGCAGCGGCGGCTCGAGCGGGTCAAGCACTACGCAGACGGGGCCGTGTTGCCCAGCGATAAAATCGTCGAAGCCCTCGAAGCGCTGATCCTCCCCGGCGACCGCGTGGTGCTGGAAGGCAACAACCAAAAGCAGGCCGACTTCCTCTCGCGCTCGCTGGCCAAGGCCGACCCGGCCAAGCTTCACGATTTGCACATGATCATGCCCAGCGTCGGGCGGTCCGAGCACCTGGACCTGTTTGAAAAGGGCATCGCACGCAAGCTGGACTTTTCCTTCGCCGGCACCCAATCCCTGCGCATCAGCCAACTGCTCGAAGATGGCCTGCTGGAAATCGGCGCGATCCACACCTACATCGAACTCTATGCCCGGCTGGTGGTGGACCTGATCCCCAACGTGGTGCTCTCGGCGGGTTTCATGGCCGACCGCGCCGGCAATATCTACACCGGCGCCAGCACCGAAGACACCCCCGCGCTGATCGAACCCGCTGCGTTCAGCGATGGCATCGTGATCGTGCAGGTCAACCAGTTGGTGGATGATGTCACCGATTTGCCCCGTGTCGACATCCCCGCCAGTTGGGTGGACTTTGTGGTGGTGGCCGACAAGCCGTTCTACATCGAGCCGCTGTTCACCCGCGATCCGCGCCATATCAAGCCGGTGCATGTGCTGATGGCGATGATGGCGATCCGTGGCATCTACGAAAAACACAATGTGCAGTCGCTCAACCACGGCATTGGCTTCAACACCGCCGCCATTGAATTGATCTTGCCCACCTACGGCGAATCCCTCGGCCTGAAGGGCAAGATCTGCCGCAACTGGACCCTTAACCCGCACCCCACGCTGATTCCGGCCATCGAAAGCGGTTGGGTGCAAAGCGTGCATTGTTTCGGCACCGAGCTGGGCATGGAGAACTACATTGCCGCCCGCCCGGATGTGTTTTTCACCGGTCGTGACGGCTCGATGCGTTCCAACCGTATGTTCTGCCAACTGGCTGGCCAATACGCGGTGGACCTGTTTATCGGTGCCACCCTGCAAGTTGATGGCGATGGCCACTCTTCAACGGTGACCCGTGGCCGCCTCGCCGGTTTCGGTGGTGCGCCGAACATGGGGCACGACCCGCGCGGTCGCCGCCATGGCACGCCGGCGTGGTTGGATATGCGTCACGATGATGCGCCCGAAGCCCTGCTGGAACGCGGCAAAAAGCTTGTGGTGCAGATGGTCGAAACCTTCCAGGAAGGCGGTAAACCCACCTTCGTCAACACGCTCGACGCGGTTGAGGTGGCGCGTAAAAGCGGCATGCCCCTGGCGCCGATCATGATCTATGGCGACGACGTGACTCACTTGCTCACCGAAGAAGGCGTTGCCTACCTGTACAAGGCGCGCTCCCTCGAAGAGCGCCAGGCGATGATCGCCGCCGTCGCCGGGGTGACCGCCATCGGCATGCGCCATAACCCCAAGGACACCGCGCGCATGCGCCGCGAGGGGCTGATCGCCTTGCCCGAGGACTTGGGGATTCGCCGCGCTGACGCCACCCGTGAGCTGTTGGCCGCCAAGAGCGTCGCCGACCTGGTGGAGTGGTCCGGTGGCTTGTACAACCCGCCCGCCAAATTCAGGAGCTGGTAAATGCGCGCCCTCAAACTGCATGAACTGAGCCTCGCCGAACGCCTGGCGGATATGGCCGTGGATGCGCTGATCGATGAAGCCGACCTGTCGCCCAAACCTGCCTTGGTGGACCGTCGTGGTAACGGCGCCCATAGCGATTTGCACCTGGGGCTGATGCACGCCTCGGCGCTGTCGCTGTGGCCGATGTTCAAGGAGATGGCTGATGCCGCGCTCGACATCGGTGAAGTCGGCTTACCCCTGCGCGAAGCCCTCGGCCGATTGGGCCGCGAAGGTGAGCAGGCGATGCTCGCCACCACCAACGGCGTGAACACCCACCGCGGTGCGATCTGGGCCCTCGGCCTGCTGACCGCCGCAGCGGCACTGGAACCGCAGTCCGCCCATGCCAGCGCCGTGACCTTGAAAGCCGCCAAACTGGCCCTGCTCAATGACCGCTACGCGCCTCAGCCAATGAGCCATGGCGCACACGTCGCCCAGCGCTACGGCGCACGCGGCGCCCGTGAAGAAGCGCAACTGGGCTTCCCCTCGGTGCTGCAACGCGGCCTGCCGCAACTGCACAAAAGCCGCCGGCAAAATGCCGGTGAACAGAACGCACGCCTGGATGCCTTGCTCGCGATCATGACCGAGCTGGCCGACACCTGCGTGCTCTACCGTGCCGGCCTGGAAGGCCAACACGCCATGCAACGCGGGGCCCAAGCCGTGCTGGAGGCGGGCGGCAGCGCAACCCTCGCCGGCCGCCGCCAACTGCATGAACTCGACCAACAATTGCTGGCCCTGAATGCCTCCCCCGGCGGTGCCGCCGACCTGTTGGCCGCCTGCCTGTTTATCGACCGCCTCGATGGAGCGTTGTGATGGAAACCTTATCCTTTGAATTCCCCGCCGGGCAGCCACCCAAAGGCCGTGCGCTGGTGGGGTGTGTCGGCTCGGGCGACCTGGAAGTGCTGCTGGAACCGGGCACGGCTGGCACCCTGACCATTCAGGTGCAAACCTCGGTGAATGGCGCCGAACAACGCTGGCAACACCTGTTCGAGCGGATCTTCCAGGAACAAACCCCGCCGGCCCTGAAGATTGATATCCACGATTTCGGCGCGACTCCCGGCGTGGTGCGTTTGCGCCTGGAACAGGGTTTCGAGGAGATCGGCCATGACTGACTTGCTCAGCAAACACAGCTTCGTTGAACTGGGGGCGCGGCAGCGGGCCAAGGCCTTGCTGGACAGCGGCACTTACCGAGAATTGATCGACCCATTCCAGCGCGTCATGTCGCCCTGGCTCAGTCGCCAGGGCGTGGTGCCCCAGGCCGATGACGGCGTGGTGATCGCCAAGGGCAGCATTGAAGGTGTGCCCGTGGTGATCGCCGCGATCGAAGGCAATTTCCAGGGGGGCAGCCTGGGGGAAGTGGGCGGCGCGAAAATCGCTGGCGCCCTCGAACTGGCCGCCGAAGACAACCGCAACGGGGTTCCGACCCGTGCCGTGCTGCTGCTGGAAACCGGTGGCGTGCGCTTGCAGGAGGCCAACCTGGGCTTGGCAGCGATTGCCGACATTCATGCGGCCATTGTCGATCTGCGCCAGTACCAACCGGTGATCGGTGTGGTGGCGGGCAGTGTCGGTTGCTTCGGTGGCATGTCCATCGCGGCCGGGTTGTGCAGTTACCTGGTCGTCACCCGCGAAGCCCGTCTTGGCCTGAATGGCCCGCAAGTGATCGAGCAGGAAGCCGGTCTTGAAGAGTACGACTCCCGCGACCGGCCTTTCATCTGGAGCCTCACCGGTGGCGAGCAACGCTTCAACAGCGGGTTGGTCGACCGTTATGTGGCAGATGATGTGGCGCAACTTCAAGAGACGGTCAGCGCGCTGTTGCAACAAGGTTTGCCTGCGCAGCAGCGCAGCCGCCAGGCCGATTATTACCTCGCGCGCCTGGCCGAATTGGACGCTGCACCGCAAATCGACCCGGCGACGGTTCGCGCTCTGTATCAGGGAGAACGCTCATGAGAGGCTTGCAGTGGTTTAACGCATTGAGCGCCGGTGCCACGCCTGTGGCCGATTTGCCCGGCTCGTTGAAAGTTGCCGACGGCGTATTGGGGGAACATGCGGTGCGCTTTATCGCCGTGGTCCCCGACGCGCAAAACCGCTTCCCCCGTGCACGCAACGGCGAAGTCGGCCTGCTGGAAGGCTGGGGGTTGGCCAAGGCCGTGGATGAAGCCATCGCCCGTGGCGACAAGCGTCCCATCATCGCCATCGTCGATGTCCCGAGCCAAGCCTATGGCCGTCGCGAAGAAGCCCTCGGCATCCACCAGGCCCTGGCCGCCGCCGCCGACAGTTACGCCCGTGCCCGCCTGGCCGGGCACCCGGTGATTGCGCTGCTGGTGGGCAAGGCCATGTCCGGTGCCTTCCTCGCCCACGGTTACCAGGCCAACCGCCTGATTGCCCTGCGCGACCCCGGCGTGATGGTGCACGCCATGGGTAAGGCATCGGCGGCGCGGGTGACCCTGCGCAGTGTCGAAGAGCTTGAAGCCCTGGCTGCCAGCGTGCCGCCCATGGCCTATGACATCGACAGTTTTGCCAGCCTCGGCCTGCTGTGGGAAACCTTGTCGGTCAGCCAGATTGAACAGCCGACGCAGGACGATGTGACGCGAGTCAGCGATTGCCTGGTCAGTGCGATCCAGGATATCGATAGCCGTGATTTGAGTGGGCGCCTCGGTGCTACTAATCGCGCGGCCTCCAGCCATGTACGCCAGTTGCTGCGGGAACAATGGTGAACGCTCACGATTTGCTCTGGGGCATGACCCCGGCGCATCTGCCCAGCGACGCGCCGGGCTGGGCGCTGGAGGCCATCGGCGCCGGTCACCCGGTGGTGGTGCGTCGCGCCATGGCCGAGCCGGGCCAGGTGGCGGTCGGTGTGCGCGGGCGTCTGCGTGAGCAGCGTTTTGCAGCGGCAATGCCCCTGGCCGCCGTGCAGCGCAGTGTGGCGCCGGAAGCCCTGCGCGACGCGATCTCGCCCCGGGATTTGCCGGCGTTGCGCGCACTCGATCAACTGCGGCCGGTGTTGGCGCAGCAGACCTGGGGCGTCACGGGCAGCGCGGGTTTCGAGTTGGCCACGGGCATTGAGGCACTGCATGCAATGAGCGATCTGGATTTGCTCCTGCGCACGCCCGCGCCGCTTGACCGACGGGATGCACAAGACCTGCTGGCGATCCTGGACACCGCGGCCTGCGCCGTGGACCTGCAACTGCAAACCCCGTTCGGTGCCGTCGCCTTGCGCGAATGGGCCGGCGGCTCGCGGCGGGTGCTGTTGAAAACCGCGCGTGGCGCACACCTTGTGCTCGATCCCTGGCAGGCCGTGGCATGAGCAGCCTGCTGGTGTTTCCGGGGCAGGGCGCGCAGCGTCCGGGCATGCTCACGCGGTTGCCCGTCTCGGTACTGGACGAAGCCAGCGATGCCCTCGGTGAAGACGTGCGCCAGCTCGATTCGGCGCAAGCCTTGGCCAGTACCCGCGCGGTGCAGCTGTGTCTGTTGATCGCGGGTGTGGCCCATGCGCGCTTGCTGGAGCGCACACCGGATTACGTAGCGGGCTTGTCCATCGGGGCGTATCCGGCGGCGGTCATTGCCGGTGCCCTGGACTTGGCGGACGCTGTCAGGCTGGTCAGCCTGCGGGGTGAACTGATGCAGCACGCTTATCCACAAGGCTACGGCATGACCGCGCTGATCGGCCCTGAGTTATCCACCGTCGAAGCTCTGCTGGCCGATATCCACAGCCCGCAGACCCCGGTATACCTGGCCAATATCAACGCCGATAACCAGACCGTCATCGCCGGTAGCGACGAGGCGATGAAGCAGGTCGCGGCACGCATCAAAGGCAACGGCATCGCCAAGCGCCTGGCCGTGAGCGTGCCGTCCCATTGCGCGCTGCTGGAACAACCTGCCCGGGCACTGGCCCAGGCGTTTGTCACGCTTAAAGCGCCGCGCATCACTTACCTGAGCAGTACCCGGGCGCGTCCCATTCACAACCCCGAGCACTTGCGCGACGACCTGGCCTTCAACATGTGCCGCGTCGTCGACTGGCGCGGCACCGTGCAAAGCGCCTATGAGCGCGGCGTGCGCCTGCAAATCGAACTGCCCCCAGGCAGCGTACTCACCGGCCTGTCACGCCGAGTATTTGAACAAGGCACGGTGATCGCCTGCGAAGGCGCACGCCTGGACACCTTGCAGGCCCTGTTGGAAGAGGAGGAGCGCCGCCACCGATAAAGCACCACCCAAGGCTTTCGAAGCACAACAACAACAATTTCGATCGAGCACTTTGAGGACAACAACAATGATTATTTACGGTGTGGCATTGCTGGCGATCTGCACGCTGGCGGGCGTGATCATGGGCGACATGCTCGGCGTACTGCTCGGCGTGAAATCCAATGTGGGCGGGGTAGGGATCGCGATGATCCTGTTGATCTGCGCACGCCTGTGGATGCAAAAGCGTGGCGGCATGACCAAGGACTGCGAAATGGGCGTCGGCTTCTGGGGCGCGATGTACATCCCCGTGGTGGTTGCGATGGCGGCGCAGCAAAACGTGGTCACCGCCCTGCACGGTGGCCCGGTCGCGGTGCTTGCGGCCATTGGTTCGGTGGTGGTGTGTGGGTGCACCATCGCCCTGATCAGCCGCACTCATAAGGGTGAACCGTTACCCGATGAAGAGCCGCTGATCGCGCCAGTGGGAGGTCGCTGATATGTGGGATCTCATTGAAAAAGGTTTGGAACATAACGGCCTGATCACCGCGTTTGCCTTCGTCGGCGTGGTCATGTGGATTTCCGTGGTGCTGTCCAAGCGCCTGACGTTCGGGCGCATCCATGGCTCGGCAATTGCGATCGTGATCGGCCTGGTGCTGGCCTGGGTCGGCGGCACCATGACGGGCGGGCAAAAAGGCCTGGCGGATCTGTCGCTGTTCTCCGGCATCGGCCTGATGGGCGGGGCGATGCTGCGCGACTTCGCGATTGTCGCCACGGCGTTTGAAGTGCAAGCCACCGAAGCGCGCAAAGCCGGGATGATTGGCGTGATTGCGCTGCTGCTCGGCACGATCCTGCCGTTTATTGTTGGTGCGAGCATGGCCTGGGCCTTTGGTTATCGGGATGCGATCAGCATGACCACCATCGGCGCGGGCGCGGTGACCTACATCGTTGGCCCGGTGACCGGTGCGGCGATTGGTGCGACCTCGGATGTGATGGCGCTGTCGATCGCCACCGGCCTGATCAAGGCGATCCTGGTGATGGTCGGCACGCCGGTAGCGGCGCGTTGGATGGGGTTGGATAACCCGCGTTCGGCGATGGTGTTTGGTGGCTTGGCCGGGACCGTGAGTGGCGTGACGGCGGGGCTGGCGGCGACGGATCGTCGGTTGGTGCCGTATGGTGCGCTGACGGCGACGTTCCACACCGGGCTTGGGTGTTTGCTCGGGCCGTCGCTGCTGTACTTCATTGTTCGCGGGTTGGTTGGCTAGCTTTGGAAGTTGTGTTGTCTGGTTTGGCCTCATCGGGGCATAGGTATCTACACAACGTTGGCTCAACGCTGAATGCCCGGAAAATAGGGCTGTTGTGGCGAGCGGGCTTGTCCCGCGTTGGGCTGCGTAGCAGCCCTAGTCAAGAAGAACGCGGTGTATCAGACACTCTGCAGAGGCTGGTTTTGGGGCTGCTACGCAGCCCAACGCGGGACAAGCCCGCTCGCCACAGGGAGATTTGTCAGGGGCTGAAAAGTTGTGTAGATACCCATGCTCATCGGGGGCTTGCCCCCGATGGCTATCTCAAGCCTGCCGATTGGCATACATCCGACACTCCGCCAATAACGCCAGCAAGTTCGGGTCGCGCTCCTTGGCCTTCAGGAACACCACGCCGATATGCTGCTGCAGCCGGTACCGCGCCTGCAGCGGTATCAGCTTCACGCGGTTCTCGTAGACTGCCGCAATCCGCCCCGGCAGCAACGCATAGCCCACCCCTGAACTGACCATGCTCAGCAAGGTGAAGATGTCGTTGACCTGCATCGCCACCTTGGGCTCGAACCCCGCCTGCTTGAACACACGGTTGCCATCCTGGTGGGTGGCGAAGCCTTGGGTGAGGGTGATGAAAGTGGCGTCGCGCACGTCGGCCAGGTCGATTTCCTGGTCGCGATCGAAGGGCGAGTCAGCCGGGGTGGCGAGGAAGATGTCGTCGGAGAACAGCGCGATCTGCTCGCAGTCGGGGTCGTTGGCGTGTTCGTCGAGGGAGATGAGGATCGCGTCCACTTCCATGTTCTTGAGCTTGTAGAGCAGGTCGAAGTTGGAGCCCAGGATCAAGTCGATATTGAGTTCGCTGCGCCTGATTTTCAGGCCCATGATCAGTTGCGGCACGGTCTTGACCGTCAACGAATACAGCGAGCCGAGCTTGAAGCGCTCGGCGGAGAAACCGGCGGCTTCGCGGGTCAGGCGCACGCTGTCGACCACATCGGCGACCAGTTTCTGCGCACGTTCTTCCAGCACGTAGGCGCTTTCCAACGGTGTGAGGTTGCGGCCTTCGTGCTTGAACAGCGGGCAACGCAGGGCATTTTCCAAAGAGTGGATGGCGCGGTGCACGCTGACGTTGCTGGTTTGCAGTTCGGCGGCGGCGCGGGCCAGGTTGCCGGTGCGCATGAACGCCAGGAAGACTTCCAGCTTCTTGAGGGTGAATTCTTCGTCGATCAGCATGGCCATGACTCTTGTTCGAATGCGCTCGATTGTGCCCGCAAAACCGCCCGGCGTCGCCGGAACGTCACAAGGCCCTTGCACTCTTATGTGCAAGGCGGGAGGCTTGCCAGCCTGCGGTTAACGGTTACAGGAGGTCAGTGTCAGATGTACCACGGGGAACGATTCAACGCCTGGAGCCATTTGCTCGGTGCTGTCGCGGCGTGTATTGGCGCTGTGTGGATGTTGGTGGTGGCGAGCCTGGACGGCAGCCCCTGGAAGATTGTCAGCGTCGCGATCTATGGCTTTACGCTTATGGTGCTGTACAGCGCATCCACCGTGTACCACAGCGTGCAGGGGCGGCGAAAAGCGATCATGCAGAAGGTCGATCACTTTTCGATCTACCTGTTGATCGCCGGCAGCTACACGCCGTTTTGCCTGGTGACCTTAAGAGGGCCGTGGGGCTGGACGCTGTTCGGCATCGTGTGGGGGCTGGCGGTGATCGGCATTTTGCAGGAAATCAAGCCACGTTCCGAGGCCCGCATCCTGTCGATCGTGATCTATGCGGTGATGGGCTGGATCGTGCTGGTGGCGGTCAAGCCGCTGCTCGCCGCGCTGGGCACGGCGGGGTTTATCTGGCTGGCGTCGGGCGGGGTGCTGTACACCGTCGGCATTATCTTTTTTGCCCTGGAGGAACGCCTGCGGCATTCCCATGGGATCTGGCATTTGTTTGTGATCGGCGGCAGCCTGCTGCACTTTGTGGCGATCATGCGGTACGTGCTCTAACAGCCAATGAGGTAAAAAATGTGGGAGAGGGCAAGCCCCTCCCACATTGGATCTCCATTGGATTTGGAGTTTTTTATTTACAGCTGTAATGGGGCAACTCATTTCGCTGGGCAAATAACGGGGCTGTGCCATCAACACTAAGGGGGGATAGGGCTGCCTGCTGAAATGCTGCCAGTAAGGTCGATTTTATTGATACGATTCTGGCGTGTATCGATAAAATTTCCATGTTTATTCAAGAGCGAACAGTCCTGAGACGTTGTGTTGTTCTGGGTTCGGAACTGTTGCTTATGTTTGGCGTTGGTTTGCAACGGTAGTCTACTTTTCTTTCGGCTTTTTGTAAGTAGTGGAAAAGCAGTAAGCCCCCATGAGTATTGTTAAGCCGTAGCTTAGCCCATTCATTGTTTTTTCTGGAGAAAAGAGAAGGCTGCTTGCCGTGACGGTGAATATAACTGAAACTGTCGTTATGAGTTCTGTGATTAAAAAGAAAGAGAATATTTCCTCTCTGCATGCATGATCTAGAATTTCATTTGATGTTACTCGGGTCAATATGATTCCGATCCCAGTCCCAAGAAAACAAAAGGCGGAAAGTATATAAAAATATAAACTATCCGTGCTTTCAGTGGCCATTGCCAGAGATATGGCAATAGTCATTAAAAAACAAAAAGATGAAAGTGCTGAGCTGGATTTTTTAAAAGTTAGCTTGGATAGCCCGGCTGCTCCGATAGCCGTAGACGCCAAAAAAACTAAAAAGGCTGTTAGTGAGCTTCCTAGCCAATATAAGCTTTCAGGTATGCCTGTAGAGGAGTTGTGGCGATATAGTAAGCCGATTGCGTACATGAGGATCAACATTTCAAAAGTGTTGCCTGCTATATATCCAAAAAACTGGCTGGGGTATTTAAATATTATTGTAAAGTGCTGCATGTAGTTAAGGTGGATTCGATGTTCTGAACTATTTCTTTTAGTGAGGATTGGCCTGAGGTCATGGTGAGAGAAGTAAATCTGAATAGAGCGGCATAGTAATATTGGCAACATCGTCACTAACATAGCATACAAGTAATATCCGCCACTCATCATGAGTGAGGCTATCAGTAATAAAGTTAATGGAGTGCCTATGCGTATGTGCAGGTGTTTTTTAAAGGCACCCACATAATCTGCGCTATGTCCAGTGAGGTGCAGATGGAGGTCGTTGTAGGCTGGCCTGAAAGATGACCTCAGGCAGCCAGTGCCTAGTGAGTCTAAGGTGAATGAAATGAGTATAAAGCACCAACTAATATACCAGTAGTCGAGTAATACAAAATAGAATCCAGCGGTTAAAAAAACAGCGCTTGCTAGCTTGAATGTGAATCCGTAAATTGTTGTGCTGGCCGTACCAAATCGGTTTACGAACGAATGTCCAGTGTAAAATTCAATAACCAAGGAAATTAACAGTTGTGTGATAAGTGAAAATTCTAAGGAAAAACTTCCGAGTTTAGGGTTGGTTGCTATCAGAGCCAACTCTAGTATTGTTACACCCATCGCGATGCCACCATATAGTGCGTCTGAGCGGGAGACGATATTGGCGGCGCTTTTCATAGGCTGACTCTGAAAGTTTTGCCGGGTTCAAGAACTAGATTTCTATAAAGGATTGACGGGGCATGAGCTCGACCATAAAACATTAGTGTCGTGTAAATAGAGTCAAGGTCGAAGGGGACTAAAGTGTGAGGGTATCCTAAGGGCAGGACGGAAGTGTATTTGTAGTACTTGTCCCTCCCGTTTCGAAAGTCTTCGTAAAATAGTAGTTCGGAATCGATGGGTGGAAACTGAGTGTTTATCTTCTTGAAAAAAATTTCACACGCGGCGGCGTTTAGGTTTTTGTAGATTTTCGAGGTTTTATCAAAGCGATCAAATACGTCGATTAGAACGTCCTCCCCGTGAATGGATTCTAAGTATCTGATCGTATGTGGCCAGCGTCTACTAATGTGCCTAGAGATGTCTAAATACCTTCTGATGCTTTCAAATGAGAAGTGTTTTTCTTCTGGGGATGTTGGATTTGATAATAAGTTATTAGATTCATATATTTTTGAGAAAAGCATAGTTGTTGAGAGTTTGCAGGTTTCTTTCATTTTTTATTCGCATCCCTAAGCGCATTTTTTATGAGGGATATATTGCTGTTTTCAACTTCTAATGGTGCTCCCTCCATTTCCAATAAGACGTTATGTGTTTTTCGGGTTTTTATTATCGTATTTTTGAAGGCCTCCATGAGTTCATTGTTGAAAGGGTCTGAGTGTTGGTCAAGCCAGACGGGAATACCATTCCATAGCCAAGACTTTACTCCTGAGATGTGTACAGTTTTAATTAGATTCCAGATTTCGTGGGTAGCGCAGGGTAAATCGAACGCTAGGCCTTTAGTTTTGCAGTAGCCCAGATAATGTCCAATATCAAGCGCCATCATGCATTCAGAGCGCCTGCATAGCTCTAGGTAAAATCCCCAAAACTCTATATTTCCAAATTCGCTATAGATTGGCGGGTTTTCTAAGACTATGGGTATTTGAAAGTAGTCATTTATGATTCTGGCATTGTCAGCAGTGGTTTTTAATGTTGTTTTGTTCATGGGTGGATTGGTTTGATGGGCGCCCAAAAAGAGGTTGCCGTTCCTCCATATTCCGATATCTTCCTCTATATAAATGATAGGAAGTGTGGCCAGTGCCTCCTTGAGGCTTTTTAAATCCGCCATGTCAATAACCCCAGAAAAATTGATGTCTACGGGGTGTGCTGACATTGTAAAATCTGCGGATAGGCATGTCTCAACTAACGAATTTTCTATTTTGTCCCATGGGCGTATGCCCAAACTAAAGTGACGAATCGGTGTGTGATGATATATATGGTTGATGTCATTGCGATGCTGAATGAACTGTTTTAGTTTTTCTATGTCGCCGCTAACGCCTATGCGAATTGAACGTTCTTTCATAAAACACCTGTTTGAAGGCTGGTTATAAAGATTTACCTATGAGTTCACCTTTTCTCCCTCCTGAACCAGTTGTCGGTGTTTCTAGAATTTTGAGTTTGGGGGCGTTGATTGCATTGTCATTGGCGATAGCTTTATTGATTTTAGTTACATAGTTAATAAAAAAAATTCTTACGGTTAATTTCAGTTGTTTTATCTGGGTTGTGACAAAGCCACCATAATACTTGGAATGGCATATGTTTTAAGTGAATATTTAGCAAGGATAAGTAGGCAACTTCGGTAAGTGAAGTGGATGTCCCGACCTTTTCAATGTTTGATGCAATTGCTTGCTCGAGTTGGTTTAGTATGGGTTTTGCAAAGTTGTCTATATAGGCAGTATATATTTTATATACTTCGTGATTTTCAATAAATGCTCTGCTGTTTGGTAGCTGTATCAAGTCAAGCTTTGTACCTATCTTTCTCTCCAGATTTTTTCTTACGGGGGTTTCTGGATACAACATCATAATGTTGAAGTAGTGATCTAAGGATTCGTGTTCGGTCAGTCCGGATTTAACCAAGAATACTAAGTTCTCAATGATTTCTCTTTTTTGTTGGTCGTGATAAAACATTATAAAGTCAAGGCCGACATCTATTCTGTTGTTTTGTAGGGCTCTTACGGCATCAATATTGTTTTGTACAGTGACCTTTTTGTTCATGTAGTCTAGTTGGGACTGTGAGCCGGACTCGACTCCCATCTCGACAAGCCTTAATCCCTGCCTTACTAATTTTGGTAGTTCGGATTGCAATTTTAGAAGATAGCCTACGGTGGAGCAACTGCTCCATGTGACTCGACCTTCGAATAAGTTGTACAGTTTTTCTGAGAACTCCAGCACTCTATCTTTTCGAACAAAAAAATTCGCATCCATCATGTATATGTGTTCGAACGAGTACTGTGTATAGGCTTCTGCTATCCAGTTAACAAGCGTCGTGGCGTCGATGGCTCGCCATTTTGGACCCTCCTTGTCTGCTGCGACAATAGCGCAAAAGGAACATGCTAATGGGCAGCCTCGACTGCTCGTCAATGCTATGGCTTTTCTCTTTTTAGCATCATTTCTATCTGTGAAATAAAGGTTTTGTAAACGTTCTGAGGAGTATTCAAGGAGTGGGTTCTCCCAGTCTGCTGTGGGAAGCTGTATTTTTTCTATATAGGACTCTTTAAGCTTTCCAGATGCGGTAAGCCACACTGCGTTTGGTACTTTATTGAAGTGATTTTTATATATGTATTTTTTTCTTTGTTTTTTTGATTTTGTTTTAAGTGAGGTCTGCGTATTAACTTTATTAAATAGTACTATAAGTCTGGCAGTTGAATGCTCGCCCTCGCCACGTAACGCTAACTCAAAAATCCCTTTGGCCGCACGCAGGAAATCTTCCGCTGCTAGACTTATATGAGGGCCTCCACAGAAAATGAATGTTCCAGGCAAGGCATTTTTTATTGTGCCTCCCCACGTGATTGCTGCTTGCACATGACTGCTATATATTGAGATCCCAACAAGGTGTGGAGCCCAGTTGATTAAATCGGATAGCTCGTTAATATCTGATGTGTATAGATCGGAGTAGTCAAAGATTTTACAAGTTGCATGCTTGGCATTTTTTTTTACATACGCTGAGATATTCTGCAGGCCAAGCGGCATTACTTTTTGGGGGCCTTCGCCGTAGGGTAAAGCTACTAATGCGAGCCGACAGAGCTCGATAGGCTCACTCGTGCGAGTCGCTGAAAAGTAGGGAGCTTTTTTCATAATAACTCCTCGCTTCATTGGCGTTAGCCAGGTTAAAAAAATCTGGATAGCGCTCCGCTATGAGCGCAGACTTTTCGTCAGATTCTAGTGCGTCAATAAACTTTCTTTTCGATATTTTCAGAAGGTGCGTCCCGTTGTGAAAAAAGCAATACCCTAGCTCAGTTAGGCAAATTACTTCGGGCTTCGTTTTTATTCTCATACGATGTTTATCCATCCACTCCCAATAATTGGGCACCGGCTTTACAGTGCCCAATTAGTTAGTGCTTCATTAGAATTCGGGAGCCGTTTTTCCAGCAACCATGTCGTAACTTCCGTCTGATACCGGGGTTAAGGTCTCGACATCAGAGGCCAGTTCATCCAGGTATTCATCATCGTTTTCGTCTTTCATATATTACCCCTTCTTATTTTTGGTTTCTGTTTACTACACAAAAGAGCAGTGGTGTTTAATTTATGAATGGAGATGGCTGTAAGAATAACCAGTCGGATTAATTAAGTGTCTTGTATGCCAGCAAGAAGCTTGGTGGCTCTTATATAAAAGCCCCTAATATTCTGTGAGTCAAATAAAAAATGAAATTTCAGAAATTTCCTAGGGTTTTTGTTTTTTTGTAAGAATGGTCCCACTTTGAAAGATAACTCCTACGTACATGTAGGAAGGGGAGGTTATGCAAATGTAGTCGATTATTTTTGAGTCCCGGAATTTGTTTTATTTTTTTGCTTGCAAAAAACGAATTAATTGCTGGGTCGTTATAGCAAAGCTCTATTAGCCAAGTTTTAAGAATTTTTAAACCGTTACGTCGTGCGGATATTTTTGTGTTGCTCTCTCATGACTCGCCTGTCGAATATGAGGTTTATCCAGACTGGCGAGCGGCATGCACTCGACAGTTCGCCAGCCGCACCAGCAAATTCGAGTCCTACTTCTTGGACTGTAAAAAGCCCAATCCGATCGGCTTCTGCAACCGATACCCAGGTTCCAATTCATGTACTAAGTAAGTGCTTTAACAGCCAATGAGACATATAGATGGAGGAGGGCTTGTCCCTCCCACATTGGGTCTTCAGTGCGCTTACAAGCGTTCCAGTAGTTCCCGGGCGCGGTTGCCGAAGATATCCAGCAGGTTGGCCAACATATGCGGCGGCGGTTCATCGGCACGGGTCAGGGCGTACAGGGTGGTGGCCGTTGAGGCGCCCAACGCCGTGAACGGATCGATCACGGTCAGGCCGGCGCCCGATTCGACCATGGCGCGGGCCAGGGAATAGGTTTGCACCGAGATGGTCACGCGCGGTGGCGGCTCGACGTTTTCCAGGTAGCTGTCGAGTTTGGCCGCCAACGGGTCGGCGCTGGACAGACCAATCAGCGGTGCCCCCGCCAGGTCAGCCAGTGGTAAGGGGGTGTGCATTTGTGCGTCGGGCCAATAGCCCTTTGAGGCCAATGCCACCAGCACACCGTTGGCCAGCACCTGTGTGGTCAACCCTGGATGCCCGGAGAAATTGAGGGTCAGCGCCAGGTCGATCTCGCGCATCAACAGTTTCTGCACCAGCTCGCGACTATGGTCGCTGGACAGCTCGCAGGCGATGTCCGGGTATTCGCGTTTCCATTCCAGAATCGCCGGTGGCAGCAGCGACAGCGCCAACGCCGGAATAGCCCCGATCCGCACGCTTTGCTCAGGTGCACGGCGCAAACTCTTGGCCAGGCGTCGCACGCCTTGCAGGCTCTCGGTGACTTTCTCGACTTCGCGTTCCAGCGCCAGGGCTTCAGGTGTTGGCTGCAATTTACCGCGCACCCGCAGAAACAGCGGGAAGCCTAACTGTAATTCGGCGTGTTGCAATACTTTGGTCACCGCCGGTTGCGAGACGTGCAGCAACTGCGCAGCAGCGCTGACGGAGCCGGTCTGGCGGATGGCCTGGAAGATTTCGATATGACGCAAGCGCATGGCAGGTTCATAACCTTTGTTTATAGGTGACCCATCTTTATTCATTGTCGGTGGCCTGTCACCTGCCCCTAGGCTTGGCCTCTCTTAATCAACGGTCGGGGGCTGGCATGGCCAAGCAGGTTTGCATCATCGGCGGCGGGGTCATCGGCTTGGCGAGCGCCTATGCGCTGGTGCGCGCCGGCCATGAGGTGACAGTGATCGACGCACGCGACGCCTTGGGTCGCGAGACGAGTTTCGCCAATGGCGGGCAATTGTCCTACCGCTATGTTGCGCCGCTGGCGGATGCCGGGGTGCCGCTGCAAGCGATTGGCTGGCTGCTGCGGGGGGATTCGCCGTTGAAGCTGCGCCCGCGCCTGGACCCCCAGCAATGGCGCTGGATGGCGGCGTTCCTGCGTGCTTGCCGTGGCTCGGTGAACAAGCGCAATGCGGCCCACCTGCTGCGCCTGGCTTCCCTGAGCCAGGACACCTTGCAGCAATGGCGCGAGGATGATCGCCTGGAGGGCTTCAACTGGCGTCGCAACGGCAAGCTGGTGACGTTTCGTCATGCCGCCAGCTTCGAGCATGCGCGCGGCAAGGTCGCCGATATCCTCCAACAACAGGTGCTGTCGGCCACGGATTGCGCGCGCGTGGAACCGGCGCTGGCCGAGGGTGATTTTGTCGGCGGTATCTACACACCGAATGAGGAAGTGGCCGATTGTCATGCCTTCTGCCAGCGCCTGGCAGCGCGGCTTGATGCGTCGGGGCGTTGCCGCTTTTTGTTGGGCCGCAAGGTCACCGCGATTCGCCATGCCGGCGGCGTGGTGCAGGCCATCGAGGTGGGCGATGAGGTGATGCCGGTGGAGCACCTGGTGCTGGCCGCCGGGCATCGCAGCGCTGAACTGGGCTTGCCAGGGTTGTCGCTGCCCCTTTATCCGCTGAAGGGCTACAGCCTTAGCGTGCCGATTGGCGCGCAGCACCAGGCGCCGAAGGTGAGCATCACGGACTACGACCGCAAGATGGTCTACGCGCGTATTGGCGAGCAACTGCGGGTGGCGGCCATGGTGGATATCGTCGGCTTCGACGCCGGCCTTGAGCCCAAGCGCCTGGCGCTGATGAAGCGCCAGGCGCTCGAGACATTTCCTATGGCCGGCGACTATGCCCAGGCGATTGAATGGGCCGGCATGCGCCCGGCCACGCCAACCGGCGTGCCGCTGATTGGCGCCAGTGCCTACCGCAACCTGTGGCTGAACCTGGGCCACGGCGCCCTCGGCTTTACCCTGGCATGCGGCAGCGGCCAATTGCTGGCCGAGCTGATCGACCAACACCTTCCTTCCATTGATATGCAGGGCCTGGCGCCCCGCGCCGCTTGAGGATGCACCGATGACCATCAACCGAATCAGCAGCAATGAGCGTCTCTCGGGTGCCGTGACCTACAAGGACCTGGTATTCCTCTCCGGCCAGGTGCCGGGAGACGCCCAGGATGTGGCGGGCCAGACTCGCGAGGTGCTGGCCAAGATCGATGCGCTGCTGGCTGAAGCAGGCAGCGACAAGGATCATCTGCTCAACGCGACCATCTACCTGAAGGATATCGCGCAAGGGTTTGCGCCGATGAACACGGAGTGGTCCGCGTGGCTTTCGCCAGGCATGGCGCCTACCCGAACCACCCTGCAAGCGGAACTGGCACGCCCTGACGTGCTGGTGGAAATCAGCGTGATTGCAGTACGTCAGTAACTCAAAGACCAACGGAGCATAACAATGAGAACAATCCTGTTGACCGGTTGCACCCTGGGGCTTTTGTTCGGCGCACAGGTTCAGGCGAACGAACCGGCGCTGGGCGGCACGCTGAGCAAGATCGCCAGTGCCAAGTCCATCACCCTGGGGTACCGCGACGCCTCGGTGCCGTTTTCCTATGTGGGTGACCACAGCGGCAAACCCATGGGCTATTCGGTGGACCTGGCGAGCAAGATCGTCGAGCGCGTGCAGCAGAAAACCGGGGTTGCCGACCTCAACGTGAAGTACAACCTGGTGACCTCCCAGACCCGTATCCCGCTGGTACAGAACGGCACCGTCGACCTGGAATGCGGCTCCACCGGGGTGACCGCCGAGCGGCAGAAGCAGGTGGCGTTTTCCTATGGGTTTATCTACGTGAAGGGCCAATTGCTGACCGCCAAGGACAGCGGCATCAACGGTTTTGACGACCTCAAGGGCAAGAACGTGGTCACCACCGCCGGCACCACCAATGAGCGCTTTCTCAAGAGCTACAACGCCGAGCACAAGAGCAATATGTTCGTGATCAGCGCCAAGGACCATGGCGAGGCGTTCAAGATGCTCGAGACCGGCCGCGCAGTGGCGTTCTATATGGACGACGCATTGCTTTATGGCGAGCGGGCCAAGGCCAAGGACCCGCACAACTGGGTCGTGGTAGGCAAAGAGCAATCGCGGGAAATCTACAGCTGCATGGTGCGCAAGGATGATCCGCAGTTTCTCGCGGTGGTCAACGAAACGCTGGGGGACTTGTACCGCTCGGGGGAGATCAATGGGATTTACCAGCGCTGGTTTGAACAGCCGATTCCGCCCAAGGGCTTGAACCTGGAATTCCCGATGACCAGTGAGCTGAAGGCGATCATTGCCAAGCCGGTCAGCGATCCGGTGGAGTGATCACCGCATCCAAATGTGGGAGGGGGCAAGCCCCCTCCCACATTTTTGATTGGGTTTGCAGTGGGGGGTTAGAAGTCGCCCCACAACTGCTGGGCGACCGCCAATGCGACCACTGGCGCGGTCTCGGTGCGCAACACGCGTGGGCCGAGGCGGGCGGCATGGAAGCCGGCGCCTTGGGCAGTGTCGACTTCGTTGTCGGTCAGCCCACCCTCCGGCCCGATCAAAAACGCCAGGCTCCCAGGCTTGGCATGGCTGATCATCGGCTCGGCCACCGGGTGCAGCACCAGCTTCAGGTCCGCCTCGACCTGCTTCAACCAGTCCGCCAGCAACAACGGTGGATGAATCACCGGCACCGTCGAACGCCCGCATTGCTCACAGGCGCTGATCGCCACCTGGCGCCAGTGCAGCAGGCGTTTGTCGGCGCGTTCGTCCTTGAGGCGCACTTCGCAACGCTCGCTGAAAATCGGCGTGATGGCGTTGACCCCCAGTTCGGTGGCTTTCTGGATCGCCCAATCCATTCGCTCGCCTCGGGATAAACCCTGACCGAGGTGGATATGCAGCGTCGATTCGCTCTGCCCGGCAAAGCTTTCGGTCAGTTGCACGGTGACGCGTTTTTTCCCGACCTCCAGCAGCGTGCCACGAAACTCCTGGCCGGAGCCGTCGAACAATTGCACGGCGTCACCTTCGCCCATGCGCAGCACGCGGCTGATGTAGTGCGCCTGGGCTTCCGGCAGTTCATGGTCGCCGAGGCTCAGCGGGGTGTCGGTGAAAAAACGGGACAGTCTCATTTCTGTTCTCTGGAAAAGTGTTCTGTAGGCGCGAGCTGGCTTGCTCCCGTTCGACTGCGCAGCAGTCGCCGGCTATTGGGGCGCTTCGCACCCCAGGGGGAGCAAGCGCCCTCGCCACAGGAAGCCGGCTCCTGCAGGGGCGCGGGATGATCAGCCCGGATCACGAAAACCTGGGTGGAAGTCCTTCGGCACCGCCACACTGACCTGGCTGTTGGTCGCGATATCGATGCCCTCGCTGGCGACTTCTGCCAGAAAGTCGATCTGCTCCGGCGTGATCACATAGGGCGGCAGGAAATACACCACGCTGCCCAGCGGCCGTAACAGCGCGCCACGTTCCAGGGCATGTTCGAACACCTTGAGGCCACGGCGTTCCTGCCACGGGTAGGCGGTCTTGGTGGCTTTGTCCTGGACCATCTCGATGGCCAGTACCATACCGGTCTGGCGCACTTCGGATACGTGCGGGTGGTCGACCAGGTGCGCGGTGGCGGTGGCCATGCGCTGGGCCAATGCCTTGTTGTTCTCGATGACGTTGTCTTCTTCGAAAATATCCAACGTCGCCAATGCTGCCGCGCACGCCAGCGGGTTGCCGGTGTAGCTGTGGGAATGCAGGAAGGCGCGCAGGGTCGGGTAGTCGTCGTAGAAGGCCGCGTAGACGTCTTCGGTGGTCACCACCGCCGCCAGCGGCAGGTAGCCACCCGTGAGGGCCTTGGACAGGCACAGGAAGTCCGGGCGGATGCCGGCCTGCTCACAGGCAAACATGCTGCCGGTGCGACCGAAGCCCACGGCGATTTCGTCGTGGATCAGGTGCACGCCATAGCGGTCGCAGGCTTCGCGCAGCAGCTTGAGGTACACCGGGTGGTACATGCGCATGCCACCCGCGCCCTGGATCAGCGGCTCGACGATCACGGCGGCGACGGTGTCATGGTTGTCCGCCAGGGTCTGCTCCATGGCCAGGAACATGGTGCGCGAGTGTTCTTCCCAGCTCATGCCGGCGGGGCGCAGGTAGCAATCCGGGCTGGGCACCTTGATCGTGTCCAGCAGCAGCGCCTTGTAGGTCTCGGTAAACAGCGGCACGTCGCCCACCGACATCGCGGCGATGGTTTCGCCGTGATAGCTGTTGGTCAGGGTCACGAAGCGCTTTTTATTCGGCAGGCCGCGATTGAGCCAATAGTGAAAGCTCATCTTCAGGGCGACTTCGATACACGACGAACCATTGTCGGCATAGAAGCAGCGGGTCAGGCCTTCGGGCGTCATCGCGACCAGGCGTTCGGACAGTTCGATCACCGGCTGGTGGCTGAAGCCGGCGAGGATCACGTGTTCCAACTGGTCGACCTGGTCCTTGATGCGCTGGTTGATGCGCGGGTTGGCGTGACCGAAGACGTTGACCCACCAGGAGCTGACGGCGTCGAGATAGCGCTTGCCTTCGAAGTCTTCCAGCCACACGCCTTCACCGCGCTTGATCGGGATCAGCGGCAGTTGCTGGTGGTCTTTCATCTGGGTGCAGGGATGCCACAGCACCGCGAGGTCGCGTTGCATCCACTGGTTGTTCAAGCCCATCGGGTTATCTCCTCGAAGCGGTCCTGCAACTGGCGCAGGTGAAACAATCGCGCAAGCCTATGCAATGGGCGGGTTTGTCACAACCTGTTATGTATGAATTGGCAGTAAACGCAGGACGGTCTGTCACGTTTCTTCTGGATAGTCCTTAATCCTTGGTTAATTTACTCTTCATACCCTCAAGATCGTATTTCTCGATATTTCAAAGCAAAATTTTCCGCTTTAATTCGATAGGTAAATCGCTAGTCTTGGGCACAGTTCTTACGGGATTAAGTACATGCAGCTACGTAACTCTCCGGCCCGATACGGCTGGGTCAGTATGATTTTGCACTGGGGCGTGGCCCTGGTGGTGTTTGGCCTGTTCGCCCTGGGCTTGTGGATGGTCGGGCTCGACTACTACAGCGCCTGGCGCAAAGACGCGCCGGACCTGCACAAGAGTATTGGCATCACACTGTTCGCCATCATGCTGGTGCGTATCGTCTGGCGTTTGATCAGCCCGCCGCCACCACCGTTGGCCAGCTACAGCCGCTTGACTCGTATCGGCGCCGCGTTTGGCCACGCGTTCCTGTATATCGGCCTGTTTGCCGTGATGATTGCCGGTTACCTGATTTCCACCGCAGACGGTGTCGGTATCCCGGTGTTTGGCCTGTTCGACATTCCTGCCGTGGTTTCCGGTCTACCGGACCAGGCGGACACCGCTGGCGTGGTGCACCTGTACCTCGCCTGGGTGTTGGTGGTCTTTGCCGGCTTGCACGGCGTGGCTGCTTTGAAACACCACTTTATCGATCGTGATGCGACCCTTAAGCGAATGCTGGGGCGCAAAGCCTGATGTTCAACCTCGACTCACAAGGAATAGAAAGCATGTTGAAAAAGACACTCGCCGCGCTGGCAATCGGTTCTGCTCTGCTGTCGGCAGGCCAGGTGATGGCCGCTGATTATGTTGTCGACAAAGAAGGCCAGCACGCCTTCGTTGATTTCAAGATCAGCCACCTGGGCTACAGCTACATCACCGGTACCTTCAAGGATCTGGACGGCAAGTTCAGCTTCGATGCCGCCAAGCCTGAAGACAGCAAGATTGAGTTCAATGTCCGTACCGCCAGCGTGTTCACCAACCACGCCGAACGTGACAAGCACATCTCCAGCAAAGACTTCCTGGACGTGGGCAAGTTTGCCGATGCCAAGTTCGTCTCCACCAGTGTTAAAACCACCGGTAAAAATGCTGCAGGCCAAGTCACTGCTGACGTGACCGGCGACCTGACGTTTCACGGTGTGACCAAGCCGATCGTCGTCAAGGCAACTTTCCTGGGTGAAGGCAAGGACCCATGGGGCGGCTACCGTGCTGGCTTTGAAGGCACCACCAGCTTCAATCGCCAGGACTTCGGCAAGCAGATGGACCTGGGCCCAGCGTCCAACACGGTTGAACTGTACGTCACGTTTGAAGGTGTGAAAGCGAAGTAATTTTCGCCTCGCATACAAAAATGCCCCGCATCTTTGGATGCGGGGCATTTTTTATGGTGCTTTGAAACTCAGCGGTTGCGGGTCAGCAGCGCTGGTTTTTCACCACGAGGACGGCCTGGCAGTTGATCCAACTGCTCCGGTGTCGGGAAGCGGTCGGCTTTCGACTCCTTGTGGATGATCTTTGGCGCCGGGCCACCGCGTGGGTTCTGCACGGCGGGTTCGGACAAGCGTGGCTGGTCGTCACGGGCCGGGCGGCGGTTGTTGCTGCGCGAATCTTCGCGACGCGCCTGGCCATCACGGGGTGCGCCATTGCGCGGGCCGCTGCGCTTGGCCGGTGGTGTGCCGGTGGTGCCGCCGCTGCTGTTGCGAGGGCCGTTCTGACGACCGCCCTGCGGCTGGCCGCCACGTGGAGCACCAGCGCCAGCACCTTGTGCCGGTGCGCCTGGACGACGGCCACGGCCCTGGGCCGGTTTGGCCTGGGGTACGTAGTCGACGCGGTTACCGAAGTTATCCACGTCGTCATCGAGGAACTCGTCCGGGGCACGATCGGATGCGGCGCGTGGTGGCTGGCTCGGCTGGCGCTGTTCGCGGGCCGGGGTGCCTTCACGGGGTTTCTGCTCGCGGGCCGGGCGTTCGCCACGGCCGTTGGTTGGCGCTTTTTCCTTGCCGCCCTTGTCCTTGCCCTTGTCACGACGGCCACCGCCACCACCGCCGCCGTTCGGGCCATCGCCCTTCGGACCGCGTGGGTTGCGTGGGTTACGCACGTCCGGACGCTCGCGTACTTCAGGCTTTTCAGCCTCGACGGCGCTGGCATCGAAGCCCATCAGGTCGCCATCGGCGATTTTCTGCTTGGTCATGCGCTCGATGCTTTTCAGCAGTTTTTCTTCGTCCGGTGCGACCAGGGAAATGGCCTCGCCCGAACGACCGGCGCGGCCGGTACGGCCGATACGGTGCACATAGTCTTCGTCGACGTTTGGCAGTTCGAAGTTGACCACGTGGGGCAACTGGTCGATATCCAGGCCGCGCGCGGCGATATCGGTGGCTACCAGGATGCGTACTTCACCGGCCTTGAAGTCGGCCAGGGCCTTGGTACGCGCGTTCTGGCTCTTGTTGCCGTGGATGGCGACGGCGGTCAGGCCGTGCTTGTCCAGGTACTCGGCCAGGCGGTTGGCGCCGTGCTTGGTGCGGGTGAACACCAGGACCTGTTCCCACGCGCCGTGGGTGATCAGATGCGCCAGCAACGAACGCTTGTGGCTGGCGGCCAGGCGGAACACGCGCTGCTCGATACGCTCGACCGTGGTGTTCGGCGGCGTGACTTCGATACGTTCCGGGTTGTGCAGCAGCTTACCGGCCAGGGCGGTGATGTCGTTGGAGAACGTTGCCGAGAACAGCAGGTTCTGACGTTTGGCCGGCAGGCGGGCGAGGACCTTCTTCACGTCATGGACAAAGCCCATGTCGAGCATGCGGTCGGCTTCGTCCAGCACGAGGATTTCCACGTGGGACAAATCGACGCTGCCTTGGCCGCACAGGTCAAGCAAGCGACCTGGGCAGGCGACCAGCACGTCGACACCGCGGGACATGGCCTGAACCTGTGGGTTCATGCCGACGCCGCCGAAGATGCAGGCGCTGACGAACTTCAGGTCGCGGGCATACAGCTTGAAGCTGTCATGCACCTGGGCGGCGAGTTCGCGGGTAGGGGTCAGGACCAGGACGCGCGGTTGGCGCGGGCCGTGACGCTGGGATTTGTCCGGATGACCGTTGGGGAACAACCGCTCCAGAATCGGGAGGGCGAAGCCGCCGGTTTTACCAGTACCTGTCTGAGCCGCAACCATCAGGTCGCGACCTTGCAACACGGCGGGAATGGCCCGCTGTTGCACCGGAGTAGGCTCGGTATAGCCCGCTGCCTCGATGGCGCGGACTAAAGCCTCGGAGAGACCGAGGGAAGCAAAGGACATGAGTAATCCTGTTTTAGTTAGGGCTTGGCCCAAAGGGATAATCTTGCCGGGCGTGAATGGCGCTTAGGGGAGCGCAATCCCGTCCGGTCCTGCTGCGTCTGGCGGGCACTCCACCGGCTCGCGCGGGCTTGAAAGCTGCGCAGTAGCGGGGTTGGGTGCCTTTTTCAAGACCTCAGCGGCCGGGCGTAAGCCTGGCGGGAAGGCCGGAGTATAACAGAGCAATCACCGCGCGCTGCTTTCCTGCTGCTCAACGGTGCGTTCAGGTGCCGTAATGGCAGCGTTTTTGGCATGGAGGCCGCCGTATTTGGCGCTCAGGGCAGTGTAGGCCGGCTCTTGTTTGAAGCGTTTGAGCTCAGCGGCAAAGCGTTGCACCAGCAGGTCCATGCCCGCGCCACGGCGCACGGCGAGGAATTGCTGTTGGCGGCTGACCACCAGGGGGGCCTGGCTGACCTTGTCCTCCAGGCCCAGTTGCTTGATCACATGCTGACCCACTCGGCTGTCGGTGATCAGCAGATCGATGCGCCCCAGCAACAATTTGCCGAAGTTGGCTTCATGGCTGGGAGCCGGTTCGCGGGTGAACAGGCTGGAGTCGGTGAATTCGGTGCCATACAGATAGCCCGGCGAGGTGCCGACCGTCCGGCCGCGCAGGTCATCGAGGGTCTGGGCCGGATAAGGGCGTTCGTTGGCGTAGAACAATACGAATTCCACTTCCGACAGGGGCTCGCTGGGATACAGCAGCAGTGCGTCGCGGTCGTGGCTGTGGAAAATATCCAGCGCGCCGTCGGCATGGCCCTGTTCGAGCATGGCCAGGCAGCGCTTCCAGGGCAGGAATTGCCATTCAACATCGACGCCCAGGCGCTGGAACACGATCACCGTGGTTTCGTAGTCCAGCCCGCGCATGGCACCGTTATCGTCGTACACATAGGGCGCCCATGGCTCGGTGACAATGCGCAGTTTCTCGCCATGAGCGGCCAGGCTCAGGCAAGTCAAGAGGGCAACGGTCAACAGCTTGGGGATGACGGACATACCCGGAGGTTACGACGCTCCTGCGCTAAAGAGAAGCTCTGGCGCAAGCTTCTGCGGGCGCTGCTACTTGGCCGGCGAGGTCATCAAGTGTTCGTAGATCGCGGCGCGTCGAGTGCCGAGAATCAGGCGTACCACCGGGTTGGCGAACCAATGCTCCAGCTGGTGGGCATCGATCGGGCGTTTCTGCCGCTCTTCCTGGTTCTGCCGGGCCTTGTCCCACCAAACCGGGCCGCAAGCCTGGTCGAATTCGTTCTCATGCTCGTAGCAGCCATAGAGGATTTCGCGGATGAACTGCTGCTGGTGCTTGGGCAAAAGCAGGGTGATCAGCTTGTACATCAGGCGCTGCACGCGAGGCGGGCGCGGCAGGTGCGCCGAGACCTGGCGAGTATCGGCCAGGGCCAGCGAGCTGGTGGGGGCGGCTGCGTGCTTGGCGATCCACGCCTTGACCTTGGCGCGAAACAGTTGCTTGCGGCTCCAGTAATGGTGGATCAGGTCCGGGCACTCGCGCACGTTGACGGTGCGGTAGGCGGCGATCGACAGGCAGAACTCTTCCAGGGTGTAGGCGCCCTGGGCGTGGGGGAACAGTTCGTCCATCAACGCAATGGAGCGATCGAGGATATGCGCGTCCTGTTGCGTCAGGCCCATGACCCCGGAGTTGAGGGTCATCATGTCATCGTCGGCCACGCCCATGTCCAGCAGGCGCTGGTGCAGCGCGGTGTAGAGGACGCTTTCGTGGTTATCGCCATACCGGGTGTAGAACGCGTTGCACAACAGCGTGCCGGGTTGCACGCGCTCGAACAGGTCCATGGGTGAATGGTGGAAGAAGGTGTCGGTGTCGATCAGGATCGCCAGCGGCGACTCTTCCAGCACTTGGCGCAGCGCCACGTGCTTGGTGCGGAAATGATAGCCGTGGGGCTCGCTCCAGCGTTTGCGCGTGGCCTCGTCCAGCGTGCGCACCCGCACCGGCAGCAGGCGATAGGGCTGTGGGTTGTCGCTGAATACCTGGATGTCCACGGCGGCGTCCGGGGTTTCCTGCAGAAACGCCAGTGCGCTGGCGATACTGAATACCGCCTCCTGGTGGTAGGTCTCGGAGCCAAAGACCAGGTAGACCAGTTGCGGGCGGGAAGTCGTGGGCGCTGTATTCATGAACTGCTGGGTTCCGTAGGCATGTAAAACGACAAAGGCCCTCGTAGAAACGAGGGCCTTGGCACAGCCGGACAAGCTTTAGCGTGGCAGCTTGAGGTTGTTCCAGATGGCAAGGCTGGGTTCAGCCTGGTTCAGGGTATAGAAGTGCAACCCTGGCGCGCCACCTTGCAACAATTGTTCACACATCTCGCTGATAACCTGTTCGCCGAACGCCTGGATGCTCTTGACGTCGTCGCCATAGGCTTCCAGTTGCTTGCGTACCCAGCGTGGAATCTCGGCACCGCAGGCGTCGGAAAAACGCGCGAGCTTGCTGTAGTTGGTGATCGGCATGATGCCGGGCACGATCGGGATGTTCACACCCATGGCCCGTACACGCTCGACGAAGTAGAAGTAGCTGTCGGCGTTGAAGAAGTACTGGGTGATCGCACTGTCGGCGCCAGCGTTGGCCTTGCGCACGAAATTCTGCAGATCATCTTCGAAATTGCGCGCCTGAGGGTGCATCTCCGGGTAAGCCGCCACTTCGATATGGAAGTGATCGCCGCTTTCCTCGCGGATGAAGCTCACCAGGTCATTGGCGTGGCGCAGCTCACCGCTGGCCATGCCCATGCCGGAGGGCAGGTCGCCACGCAGGGCGACGATACGCTTGATGCCGGCTTGCTGGTATTGGGTCAGCAGGCTGCGCAGGTCGGCCTTGCTGTCGCCCACGCACGACAAGTGCGGGGCGGCGGGAACTTTGACTTCGCTTTCCAGCTGCAACACGGTGTTGATCGTACGATCACGGGTCGAGCCGCCGGCGCCGTAGGTGCAGGAAAAGAAGTCGGGGTTGTAGCTGGCCAACTGCTTGGCAGTCGCCATCAGTTTTTCATGCCCAGCATCGGTCTTGGTGGGGAAGAACTCGAAGCTGTAGCGACGGTCTTGGGACATGGTCATACCCTTTGAAACTCAGAAGCGTGCAACCCACCTGCACTGTAGGAGCGAGCTTGCTCGCGAAGAACGTCAACGATAACGCGTGCATTCAGGATGAACGCGGTGCCTTTGAGTTTTTCGCGAGCAAGCTCGCTCCTACAGGTACAGCAGGTCGGGCTGGTTACTTAGTAGCGGTAAGCGTGCGGCTTGAACGGACCTTCGACGGTCACGCCGATGTAGTCGGCCTGGGTCTTGGTCAGTTGAGTCACCACGCCGCCGAAGCCGCGGACCATTTCCAGGGCCACTTCTTCGTCGAGTTTCTTCGGCAGTACTTCCACGGTCAGGCGCTCGGCTTTCTGGGCTGGCGACAGGTCGGCGTACTTCTGGCCGAACAGGAAGATCTGCGCCAGTACCTGGTTGGCGAACGAGCCGTCCATGATGCGGCTTGGGTGGCCGGTGGCGTTGCCCAGGTTAACCAGGCGGCCTTCAGCCAGCAGGATCAGGTAGTCGTCGTTCTGTGGGTCGAAAGCGCCAGCGCCGGTACGGTGAACCTTGTGTACCTGTGGCTTCACTTCTTCCCATGCCCAGTTCTTGCGCATGAAAGCGGTGTCGATCTCGTTGTCGAAGTGACCGATGTTGCACACCACGGCGCGCTTTTTCAGGGCCTTGAGCATGTTCGAATCACAAACATTCACGTTGCCGGTGGTGGTCACGATCAGGTCGATCTTGCCCAGCAGGGCCTTGTCGATGCTCGCTTCGGTGCCGTCATTGACGCCATCGATGAACGGCGAAACCACTTCGAAACCGTCCATGCAGGCTTGCATGGCGCAGATCGGGTCGACTTCGGAAACCTTGACGATCATGCCTTCCTGACGCAGGGACTGGGACGAACCCTTGCCCACGTCACCGTAGCCGATCACCAGGGCTTGCTTGCCCGACAGCAGGTGGTCGGTGCCGCGCTTGATGGCATCGTTCAGGCTGTGACGGCAGCCGTACTTGTTGTCGTTCTTGCTCTTGGTCACCGAGTCGTTGACGTTGATGGCCGGGATTTTCAGCTCGCCCTTGGCCAGCATGTCCAGCAGGCGGTGCACGCCAGTGGTGGTTTCTTCGGTCACGCCGTGGACGCGGTCGAGGATCTGCGGGTACTTCGTGTGCAGCAGCGCGGTCAGGTCGCCGCCGTCGTCGAGGATCATGTTGGCATCCCATGGCGCGCCATCTTTCAGGATGGTTTGCTCCAGGCACCACTCGTACTCTTCTTCGGTCTCGCCTTTCCAGGCGAATACCGGGATACCGGCGGCGGCGATGGCGGCAGCGGCCTGGTCCTGGGTCGAGAAGATGTTGCAGGACGACCAACGCACTTCGGCACCCAGGGCAACCAGGGTTTCGATCAGCACGGCGGTCTGGATGGTCATGTGGATGCAGCCGAGAATCTTCGCGCCCTTGAGCGGCTGCTCAGCGGCGTACTTGCGACGCAGGCCCATCAGGGCTGGCATTTCGGATTCGGCGATAAAGGTTTCGCGACGACCCCAGGCGGCGAGGGACATGTCGGCGACTTTGTAGTCGGTGAAATCTGCAGGCGTAATTACAGCGCTCATGAAGAGCCTCCATTCGTAGTGTGCGAATGGGCGCCGTTGTGCGTTTAGTATCAGGCCAGGACAACCAGGCCGGACAACGCCCCATCCGAGCCTGACAGGCCTAGCCTGCTGCAGCGCCCCTCGGACAGGTGGCGGGAGAACGGTATCAACTGAAGATGACCGTTTTGAAGCGGGGGCGATTATAGCCGTGTACGCGGCACTTCCCAAGCCTTTCTGTCGACGACATGAAGATCGCTCATCGGCTTGATAGGCAATGGCGCATAGAGCTTGGGGGCAGGCTCTGCCATGATGTTGCCCATCATTTCGCCACGCGCTTTGGAGTGACCATGAACTTTCACACCCGCAAATGGGTAAAACCTGAAGACCTCAACCCCAACGGCACCCTGTTCGGCGGTAGCCTGCTGCGCTGGATCGACGAAGAAGCAGCCATCTACGCGATTGTCCAGCTGGGCAACCAGCGTGTGGTGACCAAGTACATCTCCGAAATCAACTTTGTCAGCGCCTCGCGCCAGGGCGACATCATCGAATTGGGCATCACCGCCACCGAGTTCGGCCGCACCTCCATTACCCTGACCTGCGAAGTGCGTAACAAGATCACCCGCAAAAGCATCCTGACCGTGGAAAAAATGGTCTTCGTCAACCTCGGCGAGGACGGTTTACCCGCGCCCCATGGCCGTACCGAGATCAAGTACGTCAAGGACCAATTCCAGGAAGACGGCATCAAGAATTAATCCTGCGGGTGGCAGTGAACGCTCTTGATAGGCGATAGGTCGTACCTGAACACCGCCCCCTCGTTCAGGTATCACCATGGCCACCCAAGAAGACGGCAAGACCCCCAACCTGTCGCAGGAAGAACAGCACGACGTCGACAAAAACCAACCGCCCCGCGCAGCGGTGCTGCACGAAATCATCCGTACCCAGGGCGACCAGGAGCTGGAGCGAAGTGTCGCTGCCTTGTGGTGGTCGGCGCTGGCCGCCGGGTTGACCATGGGGCTGTCGTTGATGGCCATGGGGCTACTCAATTCCCGCCTGCCGGACGGCGAGGCGTTCAAGGTGATCGCCAGCTTCGGTTACTGTGCGGGCTTTCTGGCGGTGATTCTTGCACGCCAGCAGTTGTTCACCGAAAACACCCTGACCGCGGTGTTGCCGGTGATGAGCAAACCTACATTGGCCAACGCCGGACGCTTGTTGAGGTTGTGGAGCGTGGTGCTGGTGGGCAACCTGTGCGGCACTCTGCTGGTGGCCTACGTGATGCTGCACCTGCCGATCTTCGATACCAAGACCGACCATGCTTTCCTTGAAATCGGGCGCAAGATCATGGAAAACGATGCCGGCCAGATGTTTGCCAAAGGCATTGTTTCCGGTTGGATGATCGCGACCATGGTGTGGATGATTCCGTCCATGGAAAGCGCCAAGATGTGGATCATCATCCTGATCACCTACCTGATGGCCTTGGGCGATTTCACTCACATCGTCGTGGGCTCGGCCGAGGTGTCCTACCTGGTGTTCGCCGGTGAGCTGCCGTGGAAGGATTTCTGGCTGGTCTTCGCCGGGCCGACCCTGGCCGGCAATATCATTGGCGGCAGCTTCATCTTTGCGCTGATCAGCCATGCGCAGATTCGCAGTGAAAGCAGTTTGCCGGGCAAAAAGGCTGCGGACCCCAGGCATCCGCAGCAGATTGACAAGGGTCAGTGAGTGTCGGGCGTGGCCTGGGGTTCGCCCTCGGTCACGCGCTTGACCAGCTTGCCGATGCTCAGTCCCTGCAACAGGATCGACGACAGCACCACAATGTAGGTGATGCTCAGCAGCAGGTCGCGCTCCGGGCCCAACGGCAGGGCCAGCGCCAGCGCCACCGAAACCCCACCGCGCAGCCCGCCCCATGTCAGGATGCGAATAGTCCCGCGAGGTACCGTGCGCCAGCGCCGTAGCAGCAGGATCGCCGGGGCCACTGTCAGCAGGCGCGACAGCAGGATCGCCACCGCCAGCAAGCTGGCCGCGAACACATGCAGCCAGTTGAACGGCAACAGCAACAACTCCATGCCGATCAACGCGAACAGCAGGGCGTTGAGCATGTCGTCGAGCAACTCCCAGAAACCGTCCAGGTAGCGCCGGGTCATATCGTTCATCGCCAGCTTGCGGCCCAGGTTGCCGATGATCAGGCCTGCCACCACCATCGCAATCGGTGCCGAGACGTGCAGTTCGGTGGCCATCGCCGAGCCACCGATCACCAATGCCAGGGTCAGCATCACTTCGATCTGGTGCTGTTCGATGCTCTTGATCATCAGGTAGATCAGGTAACCGATCAGCCCGCCAAACACCACGCCGCCGATTGCCTCATGGGCGAACAGCATCGCGGTGGCGCCCACGGTGGGCGTCTCGCCCAACTGTGCGATACCCAGCAATACGGTAAACACCACTACGGCTGTACCGTCGTTGAACAGCGACTCGCCGACGATCGTGGTTTTCAGTGGTTTCGACGCATTGGCGGTACGCAGCACGCCCAGCACCGCAATCGGGTCGGTGGGCGAGATCAGCGCGCCGAACAGCAGGCAGTAGAGGAAACTCACGTGCCAGCCGAACAGGGCGAAGATGTAGTACGCCAGGCTGCCGATCACCCCGGTGGCGATCAGCACGCCAAAGGTCGCCAACAGGCCGATGGGCCAACGGTAGCTGCGCAGGTCGTTGAGGTTCACGTGCAAGGCGCCGGCGAACAGCAGGAACGACAGCATCCAGTTCATCAGCAGGTCGCCGAAGTCGATCTGGCCAATCAACTGCTGGATACGTTCCTCCAGGCCCGGGTAGCCGAGCACGCTCAGGCCTTGCAGGATCAGCGAAAACAGCAGGGCGGTGACCATCACGCCAATGGTGGGCGGCAGGCCGATAAAACGGAAGTTCACATAGGTGAGCAGGGTGGTGAGGCAAATGAAGGCGGCGACAAGTTCAAGCATCCGGGGTCCTTGGGGAGGTGGGAGAGGGGATTCAACTGGGCAGATGCAGGCGCGACAGGTGCGCCGAGGCGGCGTTTAGTATAAACAGGCGTTGATACATCACGAATCAATTAAGGAGATTGCATTGGTAGCGACAGCTCTGGTGCTGGTAGCGGCGCTGTTGCATGCGACCTGGAACACCTTGATCAAGTTCAGCGGCGAGCGCCTGCTTGTGATCGCTTGCATGGACACTGTGGCCTTGCTGTTTGTGGTGCTGGCGGTGGGGTTTGTGTCGGTGCCGCCGCTGGACATCTGGCCGTGGATCATCGCCTCGGCGCTGTTTGAGCTGCTCTACCGTTATCTGCTGATTCAAGCTTATCGCGTCGGCGACCTGGGGCTGGTCTATCCGCTGATGCGTGGCCTGTCGCCCCTGGTGGTACTGGCGTTGACTCTGGTGTTCGCCGGTGAAGTGCTGAGCACCCAGCAAATCCTCGGCATCCTGCTGATCCCGTTCGGCATGCTGTGCCTGCTATGGCAGGGCGGTGGTGGCGACCGTTTGCCCTGGTCGATGTTGCCGGTAGTGGCGCTGATCGGCCTGTGCATTGGCTGCTATACCTTCCTGGACGGCCAGGCATTGCGGCGCTGGTCACACCCGCTGGATTACCTGGTGTGGCTGACGCTGATCAGCGCCTGGCCATTCCCGTTGCTGGCGGTGGTACGCAAGCGCGCGGCGTTCAACCTGTTTTGGCGCACCCAATGGCGGCTGGGGTTGAGCGTGGGGTTCTGCGTATTGTTGAGCTACGCTCTGGTGCTCTGGGCCATGCAGTTGGGCTCGATTGCCGAGGCTGCCGCGCTGCGGGAAGTCAGCGTGATCCTGGTGGTGTTGTTCGGCATGCGTTATCTGAAAGAACCTTTCGGCCGGCCACGGCTCATAGCCTGTGGGTTGGTGCTGATCGGCATGTTCGTGATGAAGCTCTAACCGTCGGATAAAACCAAAAAAGGAATGAGTGATGACAGCGGCTTTCTGGTGTGTGTTGATTGCAATCTTTCTGCCGTACCTGTGCACGGGCGTCGCCAAGTTCAGTGGCGGCAAGTTCGGCCTCAGGCAGAACCACGACCCGCGCGCTTTCCTCGATACCCTCGAAGGCTTTGCCAAGCGTGCTCACAGTGCGCAACTCAACAGCTTTGAAGTGACCCCGGCGTTTGCCGCGGCGGTGATCATTGCGCACATCGCCGGTACGGCGTCGCTGGTGACCATCAACGTGTTGGCGGTGCTGTTTATCACCAGCCGCCTGCTGTACATCATCTGCTACCTGGCGGACTGGGCGATATTGCGTTCGTTGGTGTGGACGGTGGGCATGGTGCTGATTGCGAGTTTCTTCTTCGTCTCGATCTGACCTGGCTTCGCGGGAGCACGCTTGTTCCCGCTGGCGTGCGTAGCGCTCCCAAAACCGCTGGGGCCGCTACGCAGCCCAACGGGAGGCCACAACGGCCGGTTTCATCGTTGACGGTCAGTGGCTGTCAGCTGCCGGCGGGCGCATCCGGTACCTGCGGTAACGCTGCGCCTTTGGGCCACAGCATCCAGATCTGCCCCTGCTGCTTCATGTTGCCGGCCAGCTCGCCCGCGGCATCGCCCGTGCCCCAGAACAAGTCTGCCCGCACCTCGCCGGTAATGGCGCCGCCCGTGTCCTGGGCCGCCACGGGCCTTGTGATCGGTGAGCCATCGGGCTTGGTGGTCGACAGCCACAACAGGCTACCGAGTGGGATCACCTTGCGATCCACCGCCACGCTGTAGCCGGCGGTCAATGGCACATTCAGCGAGCCGCGTGGGCCTTCGTTGCTGTCGGGGCGGGCGCTGAAGAAGACATAGCTGGGGTTGCTCGCCAGCAGCTCGGGAATGCGCTGCGGGTGTGCCTTGGCCCAAGCGCTGATGGCGCCCATGGTCACGTCTTCTTTTTTCAGTTCGCCTTGTTCCACCAGCCAGCGGCCGATAGGGCGATAGGGGTAGCCGTTCTGGTCGCCGTAGCCGACGCGTAGTTGACGACCGCCGGCCAGCTGGATACGGCCGGAGCCCTGGATCTGCAGGAATTGCAGGTCCATCGGGTTGGTCAGCCAGGCGATCGGCTTGGCGCTGGAGCCTTGGCCATTGATCGTGCTGGCATCGTCATAGGGCTTGAGCACGCGACCTTCGAGGCGGCCGCGCAGGCGCTTGCCCTTGAGTTCGGGGTAAATGCTTTCCAGGTTGACGATGATCAGGTCATCCGGCACGCCGTACACCGGCACATGGGCGCTGGCGGTCTGGGTCAGGCTGCCGGGGTAGACCGGTTCGTAGTAGCCGGTGATCAGGCCGTTCGGGCTATTGTCCGCCGAGCGCAGGCCGAACACATCCAGGCGCTCCTTGAGGAAGCCGCGGATTGCCACGGCATCACCCGGCACTGCGGCCGCCGCCGTGCACGTGGCGCCCCACACAGGGTCGGCCTTGAGACGCTGGCAGGCGCTGCGCCAGGATTCAAACCCGGCCAGCAGGTCGCTGTCGGACACCGCCGGCAACGCTTCCCACGGTGCGTTCACGTAGGTGGCTATGGCATGGGGTTTTACGGTTTCATCTTTGCCGGCATCTTTGCCCGCGTCGCAGCCGGCCAGCAGCGCGATCATCGGTAGAGCCCACGCCAGGCGGCGGCTCCAGGGTTTCAAGGTGACATTCATAGGGGTAATTCCTGAAGCGATTGCCTGCGCCATCGCGCGTTGGGGCAACCCTTATTATTAATAGGGCTATTGGTCTTTTCGGGCGGGGCGAGGATACTGGCCGCCGTTTTCCGTGACCGTGAGCCACCATGACTTTTAAAAAATTGACGGTTGTATTGCTGGCCTGCCTGGCCTTGTCTGCCTGTGGCGGTGTTGACCCCAACTCCCCCCTGGGCCAGCGCAAGGCGATCTTCAAGCAGATGCTCAAAACCGGCGAAGACCTGGGCGGCATGTTGCGTGGGCGCATCCCGTTCGACGGCGCAAAGTTCGCCGAAGGGGCGGTCAAGCTCGATGCCCTGTCCCATGAGCCCTGGAAGCATTTTCCGAGTGTGCGCGAAGAAGATCACACCAGCGCAAAGGACGATGTCTGGCAGCAGCAGGCACGTTTCCAGGAGCTGGCGCGCAACCTTGAAGCGGCCACCGGTGAATTGGTGATCGCCAGCCAGGTGCAGCCTTACAAGGCCGCCAACCTGGGGCCGGCGGTGCAGAAAGTTGAAGATGCCTGCAGCGCTTGCCATAAACAGTTCCGAGACCACTGACCGATTTTACTGGTCGAGCTCTTCCACGGCGTCCTGCAGGTCTTTGCGTGACTGGGCAAGCTTGTCCTTGCGCTTGTTGATCTTGTCCGCGTCACCCTTTTTCATCGCTTTGTCGAGGTCGGCCTGACGACGGCTGACTTCGTGCTTGGCGTCGAGCACCTTGTTTTCGCGTTCCTTCTTCAAGGCGGCGTCATTGCAGTTGGCGGTGACTTCAGCCAGGGCTTTTTCCAGGCCGGCCTGTTGTTCGCTGTTGCCATGGGCCTTGGCCTGTTCGATCTGGGTGCTGATGGCCTGGCGCTTGGCGGCGCAGCCGGTCAGGGGTTGCGTGTCTTCGGCCGCCAGCGATGGCGTGGCCATGAAGCTTGCGACGGTCAACAGGGCAAGGGGGGCTAGAAATTTCATGTGGAGCTCCAAGGTCGCAATCGGATGGCAGGGTGAATTCTGCCGTGGTTCAAAGGTGGCCGGGCCGGTTCAAAACCCGTCTATCCCGGCCACGCGGAGTGTCTCAGCCAACGCCTGGACTTGTGGGTCGTGAAAAAAAGCGCTCAATTGCGCTGCGCGACCCGGGCCAATGCCATCGATGGCCTGCCAGGCTTGGGTGTCCCGGGCGACCAGCGTCTGCCAGCCGCCTTCCAGGTTATTGCGTGCCACGGGCGGTACACCCAGGGCTTTGAGCCATTGCGCGAAAGGCCGTTGCCGCGCGCTGCGAATGCTGTCGAGCAGTCGCGCACGGCTGCGATCGCCGAAGCCATCAATGTTAGCAAGCTCTGCCGCATCCAGGGTTAACCAATCGAGAAAGCCAGCGATTAGACCGGCCTGGATCAATACGTTCCAGGTCTCGCGGCCCAAATGCGGTAACGCCAGGCCCTGGTTGCCGCTCAGCCAGGTCAGGCGCGCGAGCAATTGTTCTTCGCAGCCGGGGTCGAGTTGCCAGCAGCTCAGCGCGTGAAAATCCCGGGGATGGGGCACGGCCATGGCGACTCGGGTTTCGTTGCGCAGGATGACCTCGTCCAAGCGTGGGATCACTTGGCCGGCGAGGCTGATGGAAACCTGGTCGCCGGGGCGGATGTCCAGCGCTTGCCAGCGTTTCAGGGAGCCGACGCTGACCCGGCTGATCTGCCGGTCGTCCAGCCGCACCGGCTCGAGTTCCAGCAACGGCGTGATGCGCCCGGTGCGGCCGATCTTGAACTGCACGTTGCGCACCAGCGCCAGGGCCTTGGCTGCGGGGTATTTCCAGGCGACTGCCCAGTAAGGCGTGCTGACCTGCCAGCGTTCGGCGGGGGCGCGCACGGCCTGGTGCAACACCACGCCGTCGCTGGCGAACGGCAGTGGATGGGTATACCAGTGGGTGCGCCAATGGGCGGCTTCGGTGATGCTATCGACGGGGTGGCTGTAGTCTTGGCTGTCCGTGAACCCCCAGCGCGCCAGGGTAGCCAGACGTTCGGTAAAGTCCTCCGGACCCTCGGGCCAGGCCCAGACGAACAGGCCGATTCCGGCTGCATCGGCGTCGCTCAGCTGGCGACGGTTCATCAGCCCGGCCACTTTGCTGCGGGCATTGAGCCCACCCTGTGCCGATTGCACGTGGTCGTCGAGACGCCAGTAGAGCTCGCCCTGCAACACCAGGTCGATGGGTTCAGGCAAGCGTTGGACGATGGCCGGGATCCTGCTGGAAGAGGCTGACCAATCCTGGCCGAGTCGGCCGTCACCGCGGCTGATGACTTGGCTCAAGTGGCCCTGGCGGTACACCAGCGTGACGGCAACGCCGTCGACCTTGGGTTGAATCCAGACATCCTGGCGCACGCGCAACCATTCGCCAACGGCCTGTTCATCCAGCAGTTTTTCCAGGCCCGTATGGGCAGTCGGGTGCGGCACGGTGCCGCGTGAACTGGCCAGCGGTTTGTCTGTGGTCGCCGCGGAGGGGGAGACGCATTGGCGCCAGTTGGCCAGGCGCTGGCGGGCCTGGTCGTAGAGCTCATCGCTGATGGGCGAATGGCCGAGTCGATGGTAGCTGTCATCCCACAGGCGAATGTGTTCGGCGAGGGTATTGACCTGCGACCTGGCTTCATCAGGGCATTCATCTGCCCAACACAAAATGGGCAGAGCACTGACTAGAAGAGTGATCACTGAACGCATCATGAGCATCCTTGCTCGAAAAGGGCGCCCAGCCTAAATGATCCTCTCTTCCACAAAAAAGCCCCGGCAGTGCGGGGCTTTTTACCGGGTGTTTCCAGTTACTTGAACAAACCACCCAAGGCTTTCACGGCGTCCGGCTTATCCGCCTTGGCTTCCTGGTTTTGCTGCTTGGCGTCGGCTTTGGCTTGGGTTTCAGCGAGTTTGTTGCAACCTTTGTTGACCTGGTCTTGTGCGGCTTTGAATGCCTTCACTTTCATGGTGTCTTTGCTGGCTTCGGCCGCATCGATTTTGGTTTGCAGGTCTGCGGCTTGCTTCTGGCAGTCGCCGGCATTGCCACCCAGTTGGGAGGTCAGGGCGCCACTCAGGGCGCTCAGGTCGGCGGCGTGGGCCGGCAGGGCGAGCAGGCTGAGCAGAAGGGCGGCGGGGACGAGCGTGGAGATGCGCATGAAAAACCTCAATGTTCGATTGCCTGCGCACTTATCTATCCCGGGCTGGCGCAGTGCAATATCCAATTAAGGTGGAGGGCCCGAGAGGGCGCGGATTCTAGTGGGCCATTATTTGGCCTGCAAGCTTTGGATCCAAAAAATGTGAACGTCACCGCGATTCACCCGACAATAAAAAGCCCCGCCGGGAAAACCCGGCAGGGCTTTGGATGACGCGAGCGATTACAGGCCGGCAGCAATGCGCAGGTCGTTGGCGCGGTCGGTCTTTTCCCAGGTGAAGGTGGTGAAGGTGTCGTCGCCGACGGTCTTCTGCGCAGGGGTACGACCGAAGTGGCCGTAGGCTGCGGTTTCCTGGTACATCGGGTGCAGCAGGTCGAGCATGGTGGTGATCGCGTAAGGGCGCAGGTCGAAGATCTCGCGCACCAGTTTGACGATCTTGTCATCGCTGATCTTGCCGGTACCGAAAGTGTTCAGCGAGATCGACGTAGGCTGGGCCACGCCGATGGCGTAGGACACCTGGATCTCGCAGCGCTCGGCCAGGCCGGCGGCGACGATGTTCTTGGCCACGTAGCGACCGGCGTAGGCCGCGGAACGGTCAACCTTCGACGGATCTTTACCGGAGAACGCGCCACCGCCATGCCGGGCCATGCCGCCGTAGCTGTCAACGATGATCTTGCGACCGGTCAGGCCGCAGTCGCCGACCGGGCCACCGATGATGAACTGGCCAGTCGGGTTGATATGGAACTGAGTGTCTTTGCTCAGCAGTTCGGCGGGCAGCACGTGCTTGACGATCAGTTCCATCACGCCTTCGCGCAGGTCGGCGTAGGAAACGTCCGGGTTGTGCTGGGTCGACAGGACGACCGCGTCGATGCCGACCACCTTGCCGCCTTCATAACGGCAGGTCACCTGGGACTTGGCGTCCGGGCGCAGCCAAGGCAGCAGGCCGGATTTGCGCGCTTCGGCCTGACGTTGCACGAGCTGGTGCGAGAAGGTGATCGGTGCTGGCATCAGCACGTCGGTTTCGTTGCTGGCGTAGCCGAACATCAGGCCCTGGTCGCCGGCACCCTGATCTTCAGGCTTGGCCCGGTCGACGCCCTGGTTGATGTCAGGGGACTGCTTGCCGATGATGTTCATCACGCCGCAGGTAGCGCCGTCAAAGCCTACGTCGGAGCTGTTGTAGCCGATGTCGGTGATCACGTCACGAACGATCTGCTCCAGGTCAACCCAGGCGGTAGTGGTCACTTCGCCAGCGATGATCGCTACACCGGTTTTCACCAGAGTCTCGCACGCCACACGGGCGAACTTGTCTTCAGCAATGATGGCGTCCAGCACCGCATCAGAAATCTGGTCGGCGATTTTGTCCGGATGCCCTTCAGACACGGACTCGGAGGTGAAAAGGGAGTATTCGCTCATCTCGATGTTTTCCTGATATTTACCGATGGTGAGTGTCGCCAGCCGGTCGCTGAAAATGGCGGACCTGAATCTGGAAACCATTACGTAAACCTACATAGAGGCTTTCCCCGGGAACGAGCCCCGCAGCGGTGGCCCAACGGGCCAGGTCGTCCTGTTCAAAACCCAACCAGAGATCACCGCAGGCCTGCCTGGCCCAATTCTGGTTGTGGCTGCATAAATCTGTAACCAGCAGGCTACCGCCGGGTTGCAGCAAGTTCGCCATCTGCTTGAGGGCGTCGGCGGGGGCTGCGAAATGGTGCAGGACCATGTTCAGCACCACGCAATCGGCCTTCAGGCCCGTATGAGTCAGCGCATCGGCCAACTGCAGGCGGACATTGCCCAACGCCTCGCGCTCGCAGAGCTGGCGTGCCAGCTCAAGCATTGCCGGGCTGTTGTCCAGCGCGGTGACCTGGCCGAAACGGCGCGCCAGTTCTGGCAGAAAGCCGCCATCCCCAGGCCCGACTTCCAATGCCGTGGCCTCATGACTGAAGCTCAGCTTGTCCAATAGCGCCAGTACGCTTTCGCGATATTGGGGCAAACCGGCGATCAGGTCCTGCTGGGCACGAAACTTCTCGGCAACCCGCGAGAAAAAGTCCTGGCTGGCCGCAGCGCGTTGTCCGTGTACCTGGCCGATGCGTGATTGCACGTCGTTGGGCAGGTTGAGGCTGTCCACTTCGTCGAGCAGGGCGGCATGAAGCTTTCCGCCGAGCACGTCGGAGTGGGGCAGGGCGCGGCGGTAAAAAATCGCATTGCCTTCGCGGCGGGTGGCTACCAGGTCGGCCTGGGCCAATACCTTCAAGTGGTGGCTCATGCCGGACTGGCCAATGGCGAAAATCTGCGCCAACTCCAGTACACCGAAAGAGTCGTTGGCCAGTGCGCGCAATACGTTCAGGCGCAACGGGTCACCAGCGGCCTTGCACAAGGCTGCCAGGTCATCGCCGTCGTCAGGACGCAGGGAGGGCACGGGTAGGTTCATAAGGCCAGCAGTCTAGTGACGGGTGGGTCTCCTCGCAAGGCCAATATCAAAAAGTTTTGATATTGGACGATAAGTGGCGGTTATAAACAGTCGCTATAACCTTTAGACGAAGCGGTTAAAGGTTTCTGCAAGCGATTGCCGCGCAAAGCACAGGAAAAACACCTGCAAGTGACTATCTGTCATTGCCCGCAGGCGGTGGCTGAGGGAAAATGCCGGTCCTTTTTTCCGTTTCTTTTAATCACTCACTATTCAAAATCCTCAGGAGAACAGCGATGCCCAGCCGTCGTGAGCGTGCCAACGCCATTCGTGCCCTCAGCATGGATGCCGTGCAAAAAGCCAACAGCGGCCATCCCGGTGCCCCGATGGGCATGGCGGATATCGCCGAGGTACTTTGGCGTGACTACCTGAAACACAACCCGAGCAACCCATCGTTCGCCGACCGTGACCGCTTTGTGCTGTCCAACGGCCACGGCTCGATGCTGATCTACTCGCTGCTGCACCTGACCGGCTACGACGTCACCATCGATGACCTCAAGAGCTTCCGCCAGCTGCACAGCCGCACCCCGGGCCACCCGGAATTCGGCTACACCCCAGGCGTCGAGACCACTACCGGTCCCCTGGGCCAAGGCCTGGCCAACGCCGTAGGTTTCGCGCTGGCTGAAAAAGTCCTGGGCGCGCAATTCAACCGCCCTGGCCACCACATCGTTGACCACCACACCTACGTGTTCCTGGGTGATGGCTGCATGATGGAAGGCATTTCCCATGAAGTCGCTTCCCTGGCCGGTACCCTGGGCCTGGGCAAGCTGATCGCCTTCTACGATGACAACGGCATCTCCATCGACGGCGAAGTCGAAGGCTGGTTCACCGACGACACCCCTAAGCGTTTCGAAGCCTACAACTGGCAGGTGATCCGCAATGTCGACGGCCACGATCCGGAAGAAATCAAGACCGCCATCGACACCGCCCGCAAGAGCGAGCAGCCGACGCTGATCTGCTGCAAGACCACCATCGGTTTCGGTTCGCCCAACAAGCAAGGTAAAGAAGACTGCCACGGTGCCCCCCTGGGTGACGCGGAAATCGCCCTGACCCGCGCCGCGCTGAAGTGGAACCACGGTCCGTTCGAAATCCCGGCCGACATCTACGCCGAATGGGATGCCAAGGAAAAAGGCCTGGCCACCGAAGCCGAGTGGGACCAGCGCTTCGCCGCCTACTCCGCTGAATTCCCGGAATTGGCCAACGAGCTGGTACGCCGCCTGGCCGGTGACCTGCCTGCCGACTTCTCGGAAAAAGCCTCGGCCTACATCGCCGAAGTCGCGGCCAAGGGCGAGACCATCGCCAGCCGTAAAGCCAGCCAGAACACCCTGAACGCCTTTGGCCCGCTGCTGCCCGAGTTCCTCGGCGGTTCGGCCGACCTGGCCGGTTCCAACCTGACCCTGTGGAAAGGCTGCAAAGGTGTCTCGGCCGAAGACGCCAGCGGCAACTATATGTACTACGGTGTGCGCGAGTTCGGCATGAGCGCCATCATGAACGGCGTGTCCCTGCATGGCGGCCTGGTGCCTTACGGTGCGACCTTCCTGATGTTCATGGAATATGCACGTAACGCAGTCCGTATGGCGGCGCTGATGAAGAAGCGTGTGATCCATGTGTACACCCACGACTCCATCGGCCTGGGCGAAGACGGCCCGACGCACCAGCCGGTCGAGCAACTGACCAGCCTGCGTACCACGCCGAACCTGGATTGCTGGCGCCCAGCCGACGCGGTCGAATCCGCCGTGGCCTGGAAACATGCGATCGAGCGCAAGGACGGCCCTTCGGCGCTGATCTTCTCTCGTCAGAACCTGCAACACCAGGTGCGTACCGACGCGCAGATCGCCGACATCAGCCGTGGCGGCTACGTGCTCAAGGACTGCATCGGCGAGCCGGAGCTGATCCTGATCTCCACCGGTTCCGAAGTGGGCCTGACCGTCCAGGCATACGACAAGCTGACTGCCCAGGGCCGCAACGTGCGCGTTGTTTCCATGCCGTGCACCAGCGTGTTCGAAGCCCAGGATGCCGACTACAAACAGTCGGTGCTGCCGTTGCAGGTCAGCGCGCGTATCGCCATCGAAGCGGCCCACGCCGACTACTGGTACAAGTACGTGGGCCTGGAAGGCCGCGTGATCGGCATGACCACCTACGGTGAGTCGGCGCCGGCACCGGCGTTGTTCGAAGAATTCGGTTTCACCCTGGATAACATCCTGGGTCAGGCTGAAGAGCTGCTGGAAGACTAAAGCGCGAACGCGGCGGCCAATTTGGCCGCTGCACACAGATGTGCGTTGGCGACTGCCCATCGCACCCTCTGTAGGAGCGAGCTTGCTCGCGAAGAACGAGAGAGCGCCGCGTCACATCAGAAACGCTGCGTTATCGTTGACGATCTTCGCGAGCAAGCTCGCTCCTACATTGGTTAGATGGTTTATGTCGCCCCCACTGCGAGAACCCCATGCCCCAACCGCGTCCCTACAAAGTTGCACTCAACGGCTACGGCCGCATTGGTCGTTGCGTCTTGCGTGCTCTGTTCGAGCGAGGGGCGGCGGCCGGTTTTGAAATTGTCGCGATCAATGACCTGGCCGACATGGCCAGCATCGAATACCTGACACGCTTTGACTCCACCCACGGCCGCTTTCCCGGCGAAGTGCGGGTCGAAGGCGATTGTCTGCATATCAAGGGCGACTGCGTGAAAGTGTTGCGCAGTGCCACCCCCGAGGGCATCGACTGGGCGGCGCTGGGCGTCGACCTGGTGCTGGAATGCTCCGGTGCCTATAACACCCGCGCCGATGGCCAGCGTTTTCTCGATGCCGGCGCCCCGCGAGTGTTGTTTTCCCAGCCGATGGCCAGCGAGGCGGATGTCGACGCCACCATCGTCTACGGCATCAACCAGGATTGCCTCACCGGTCATGAGTTGCTGGTGTCCAATGCCTCCTGCACCACCAACTGCAGCGTACCGCTGTTGCGCCTGCTGGATCAGGCGATCGGCCTGGACTACGTGTCGATTACCACCATCCACTCGGCGATGAACGACCAGCCGGTGATCGACGCCTATCACCACGAAGACCTGCGCCGCACGCGCTCGGCGTTCCAGTCAGTGATTCCGGTGTCCACCGGCCTGGCGCGCGGCATCGAACGACTGTTGCCGGAACTTGCCGGGCGAATTCAGGCCAAAGCCGTACGGGTGCCGACGGTGAACGTGTCCTGCCTGGACATCACCATGCAAACCGTCAGCGACACCGATGCCGAGGAGGTCAACCGGATCCTGCGTGACGCCGCCACCAGCGGCCCGCTCAAGGGCCTTCTGGCCTATACCGAGTTGCCCCACGCCAGTTGTGATTTCAACCATGACCCGCATTCGGCGATTGTCGATGCCAGCCAGACCCGCGTTTCCGGCCCGAGGCTGGTGAACATCCTGGCCTGGTTCGACAACGAATGGGGGTTTGCCAACCGTATGCTGGACGTCGCAGAACACTATCTGCAAACAGCCTCTCCAAAACTTTAGCCTCAGGAATTGCCTCCCATGACCGTGTTGAAGATGACCGACCTCGATCTGCAAGGTAAGCGCGTACTGATTCGCGAAGACCTCAACGTCCCAGTCAAGGACGGTGTTGTCACCAGTGATGCGCGAATCCTGGCCTCGCTGCCGACCATCAAGCTGGCTCTGGAAAAAGGTGCGGCCGTGATGGTCTGCTCCCACCTGGGTCGTCCGACCGAAGGTGAGTTCTCCGCCGAAAACAGCCTCAAGCCTGTGGCTGACTACCTGAGCAAGGCCCTGGGCCGGGACGTGCCACTGGTGGCTGACTACCTGGGGGGCGTCGACGTCACGCCTGGCGACATCGTGTTGTTCGAAAACGTGCGCTTCAACAAAGGCGAGAAAAAGAACAGCGACGAACTGGCCCAGCAATACGCGGCCCTGTGCGACGTGTTCGTGATGGACGCTTTCGGTACCGCCCACCGCGCCGAAGGTTCGACCCATGGCGTGGCCAAGTTTGCCAAGGTCGCCGCTGCCGGCCCTCTGCTGGCTGCTGAACTGGACGCGCTGGGCAAGGCCCTGGGTGCGCCCGCACAGCCAATGGCCGCCATCGTGGCCGGCTCGAAAGTTTCCACCAAGCTGGACGTGCTCAATAGCCTCAGCCAGATCTGTAACCAGCTGATCGTCGGCGGCGGCATTGCCAACACCTTTCTGGCGGCCGCGGGTCACCCGGTGGGCAAGTCCCTGTACGAGCCGGACCTGCTCGACACCGCGCGCGCCATCGCTGCCAAGGTCAGCGTACCGCTGCCAGTGGACGTGGTCGTGGCCAAGGAATTTGCGGAAAGCGCCGAAGCGACCGTCAAGCTGATCGACGATGTGGCCGCCGACGACATGATCCTGGATATCGGCCCGCAAACCGCGGCCAACTTCGCAGAGCTGCTCAAGGCTTCCCAGACCATCCTGTGGAACGGCCCGGTGGGTGTGTTTGAGTTCGATCAGTTCGGCAATGGCACCAAAGTGCTGGCCAAGGCGATTGCCGAAAGCTCGGCATTCTCCATCGCCGGCGGCGGCGACACCCTGGCGGCCATCGACAAATATGGCGTTGCCGACCAGATCTCCTACATTTCTACCGGTGGCGGTGCGTTCCTCGAGTTCGTTGAAGGCAAGGTCCTGCCTGCCGTTGAAGTCCTGGAAAGCCGGGCCAAAGGCTAAGGCGCGCGATCAGGAAAAGGAGCATTCCCATGATCAAGTCGTTGGCACTGGTGCTCGCAGCGGGCCTGTTGGCTGGCTGCGGCAGTACGCCGAACGCTGCGCCGGAGGTTGGCAAGCCCGCGCCAGCGCAGAAAAAAAGCTGCTATCAGGCCGATTGGCAAGCCGAGACCATGCCGGTGATCAACAAGCGCATCGGCAATGAACGCCTGGAGAAATACGACTCCGCGCCCAACGGTCAGGAACAGGGTTGCCCTTGACGGGTCTGATCAACTAACCGACAGCAGTGGCGGCCTTTTGGGGCGCCGTTCGAGGATTGGCAATGAAAGGCGTTTTCGCCCTGGCAACACTGGCGTTACTGGCCGGTTGCAGCAGCATGGACATGTTCAACAAGGCAGAGTCTGCCGACAAATGGACCACTTGGACCTGCGATAGCAAGGCCGAGGTCAACTGGCGCTTTGCTAACCAGGCCCACAGCGAGGTGGATGTACGCCTCGGCGGTTCCGACCAGGTTTACCGCCTTAAGCAGGACGTTGCCGCCTCGGGCGTGCTGTACAGCAACGACCAATTGGCGTTTCACACAAAAGGTGAGGAAGGCCTGGTTTACTGGGTGGCCACCGACGATTTGATCGGGCGGGGCTGCAAGGCCCAGTAAACAGAACACGGTCTCAACATTAATGAGATCCCAATGTGGGAGGGGGCTTGCCCCCGATAGCGTTGGGTCAGCCACCCACGATGTCGACAGGTAAATCGCCATCGCGGGCAAGCCCCCTCCCACATTGATACGGTTTCAAAGTGATGTCGGCGTTGAGTCCGGCTCACAAAAAACGATTCAGCAGGCCAGGTATGCAAAGCCTGACCTTCAATAACTTGAATAGCAGCCGCCGCTACGGCAGGCTTGCACGATTAACGACCCTCGACCGGGAGAGACAACACAATGGCACTTATCAGCATGCGTCAAATGCTGGACCACGCAGCCGAATTCGGCTACGGCGTCCCAGCTTTTAACGTCAACAACCTTGAGCAGATGCGCGCCATCATGGAAGCCGCTGACAAGACCGACTCCCCTGTGATCGTCCAGGCTTCGGCCGGTGCCCGCAAATACGCCGGCGCGCCTTTCCTGCGCCACCTGATCCTCGCCGCGATCGAAGAATTCCCGCACATCCCGGTGTGCATGCACCAGGACCACGGCACCAGCCCTGACGTGTGCCAGCGCTCCATCCAACTGGGTTTCAGCTCGGTGATGATGGACGGTTCCCTCGGCGAAGACGGCAAGACCCCGACCGACTACGAGTACAACGTCCGCGTGACCCAACAAACCGTGGCCATGGCTCACGCCTGCGGCGTGTCGGTTGAAGGCGAGCTGGGCTGCCTGGGTTCCCTGGAAACCGGCATGGCCGGTGAAGAAGACGGTATTGGCGCCGAAGGCGTGCTGGATCACAGCCAGATGCTGACTGACCCGGAAGAAGCCGCTGACTTCGTCAAGAAGACCCAGGTGGATGCCCTGGCGATCGCCATCGGCACCAGCCACGGCGCCTACAAGTTCACCAAGCCGCCAACCGGCGACGTGCTGGCCATCGACCGCATCAAGGAAATCCACAAGCGCATCCCTAACACCCACCTGGTGATGCACGGTTCTTCCTCGGTACCGCAAGAGTGGCTGGCGATCATCAACCAGTACGGCGGCGACATCAAAGAAACCTACGGCGTACCGGTTGAAGAAATCGTCGAAGGCATCAAGTACGGCGTGCGCAAGGTCAACATCGACACCGACCTGCGCCTGGCGTCCACCGGTGCGATGCGTCGCCTGATGGCCACCAACCCAAGCGAATTCGACCCGCGTAAATTCTTCGGCGCAACCGTGACGGCGATGCGTGACGTGTGTATCGCTCGCTACGAAGCGTTCGGTACTGCCGGCAACGCTTCGAAGATCAAGCCGATCTCGTTGGAAGCGATGTACCAGCGTTACCTGAAAGGTGAGTTGAACGCTAAGGTGAATTAAGCCTCAGGCGTTAAAAAGAAGCCCGCAGTGATGCGGGCTTTTTTGGGTACCGAGTTAAATGAACTGAATGTTTTCCCTTTGTTGTTTTTTGATGCTTTGCTGAACATTTTAAGTTCGATCAAGTTGATAAGACAAGATGCTCGGTGCGCCCGTTGGTTCAGTTAAGTGTCGGGTGTCATTCAGATCCGTCTTGTTTAACTGTAATTAAATCCATGAGGCGTTACAGGGATCGTGCTGAACGCAATTAAACTACCGGCGCTTATTTCTAATTTATATTTAAAGCTGTCAACCTTGACAGTATCGCTCGTTGGCCATCGTGCCTAGGCTGGAGTCACTCATTAAAGAGAGGTGTACACGGCTATGTCACATCCATATCTTATAAAATCGCTTCAGTGTCTAACTGCTGTTGGCGCGTTGGCGTTGATGGGGAGTGCATATGCGGCACCGTTATCTTGCCCCGAGGTTTCAACCATCAAGGCGGTGAGCATTCAGTTTTCAGCTGAAGAAGAGGGGTGGAAGGGTGAGCAGTCCATTGACAATAAATCGATGGTCAAAGGGTTCAAGTTTATGGGCTCGGCAATCAAGCAGGGAACGGACAGCGAAACAAAGTTGCCTTATAACTATGTAATCTGTAATTACAGTGGTAAAGGTAAGGATGACTATCTAAGGTTGTCCCAGAGGTTTGTCCTGCCTCCTGTGCCTAAAGGTTCTGGTTGGAAGGATAATGAGTGCGCAACGAGTAAGGTCGCGGACTGTGCTTTTGAGTTGGTGAATTCAAAGGGCCCAGCTCAGATGAAATTACCTGCCCAGTAGACAGGCAACCTCGTCGCGTGAAAAGTGGCGGCCGCTCTTGGTGAGCGGCCGCGCATGTGTATGCCAGTAAAGGCGGTATTGGCAACGTTGTTCAGATCGCGCTCGGCAAAGTCCGCCAGGCCGAGGCGCTCAAGGGGGGGCGTCAAGGCGTTCGCGCAGGCAGGCAACGCCCACGCGAAATGAGGCGCCGCTCACTCGTGGTCGATATCCAGCTTGGCAAACGTCACCCGTGCGCCTTCCTTGCTATCCCCGCTGTTGTCCTGAACATACGCGCCAGCCTTGAAGTACAGGGGTTTGCTGCCCCACGCCGCACCGATGCGTTCGTTCCACTCACTGTCGGCGGCGTACACACTGAGCAGCCCGGCCTTGTTGAGGTTGATCACGTAGGTGAAGCTTTTTTCCAGCGGCACATTGGAAGCCACGATGATCACGCGGCTTTCATCCTCATCCGGACGCATGCGGACCTTGGCGACGATGTTGCCGGTCTGGGTTTTTTCCTTGAATTGATACTCCAGCTTGATCAGCGGCTTCTGGCTGTCATAGGCGTGAATCTGGCCGATCACCACCTTGCCGGTGGACGGTACCTGGTTGACGGTCAGCGTGGCGCGCAGGAAGTTGTCGGCGTCAGGGTAGGTCCAGTTACGCAGGCGGCCGTCGGCGTAGGTTTCACGCAGTTCGCTGCGGGGGTAGACAGCGTTTTCGGTACGGGTGCCGGTGACGGGTGTCCAGAATTGCACATTGCTCCCTTCTGCCTGGAAATATTGGTCATTGAAGCCGCTCATCAGCTTCGGGGTGTCGATGGTCGCGGGGGGCGAGCCGACCGGAATACTCAGGTTCCAGGTGGAAAGATCAATCATGGGCGTAGGCCTTTTTACAGAGGGGTGTAGGCTATGGCCCTTGGGCCAGACAGGTTCTTTATAGGCGGTCGTCACTCGCTTGTTAATTATTGCTCGGCAATTTATTGGCGCCAAAGGAATGCCAAAAAGCCATGTTGCCCATGAACCGTGGGCTGCAGGCACTGACCGTTAGTCGGCTTCCCAGGCTTTGGCGCAATGATGGCATCGCGGTGACTTCTGATTTTTGGGAACCGAGGCTAGAGTGATGCCTCAGAGTTTGTCCGGGTTTTCTGTCAGAAGTGACTGGGACAGCTCCTTTAGGAAGAGACGTAGCATGGAATGCGCACCACTCCCCGGCGATGGCAGTTCGGTTCTTCTGGTGGTCGATGACTACCCGGAAAACCTGATCAGCATGCGCGCACTTTTGCAGCGTGATGATTGGCATGTGGTGACCGCTGCTTCAGGCCTTGAAGCCCTGGAACTGCTGCTGCAGCTCGAAGTTGATCTGGTATTGCTGGATGTGATGATGCCCGGCATGGACGGCTTTGAAGTCGCCCGCCTGATGCGCGGCAACCAGCGCACCCGGATGACGCCAATCATCTTCCTCAGTGCCAATGCCCAATCGCCCGCCGCCGTGCTCGAGGGCTATGCCAGCGGCGCGATCGACTACCTGTTCAAACCGTTCGACCCGCATATCCTCAAGCCCAAGGTCCAGGCGTTGCTGGAGCACCAGCGTAATCGCCGGGCGCTGCAGCGCCTGAGTCATGACCTGGAATCGGCGCGTGCCTTTAATGCCTCGGTGTTGGACAACGCCGCCGAAGGCATCCTGGTGGTGGGGGAGGGGGGAGTGATCGAGTACGCCAACCCGGCGATTTCGCGCCTGCTCAATGCCACGATCCAGGAACTGCAAGGCCAGGAGTTCCTCGGCTTCCTGCAAAAACCCCATGTACCTGCCTGGCTGGATTCGCAGATGTATGCCGGTTACCGCCAGGGCGAAACCTGGCGCTTGCATGATGCGATCCTGCGCACAGGCCGCGGCCAACAGGTGCCGGTGGCGTTGTCGTGCGCGCCGTTGCCCTCTGAGCAGAAGGCCATGGTGGTGACGGTGCTGGATATGTCCGAAATACGTCACCTGCACCAGCAACTGGAGTTTCAGGCCGTCACAGACCCGTTGACCGGGTTGCTGAATCGGCGCGGCTTCTATCAGGCGGTAGAGAGTGCGTTGTTGCGCGGCGAACGCGTCGAGCGGTCGCTGGTGTTGCTGTACCTGGACCTGGATGGGTTCAAACGGGTCAACGATTCACTGGGGCATGACGCTGGCGATCGGGTGCTGCGCTGGGTGTCGGAACAATTGCAGGGCAGCGTGCGCGCCAGCGACATTCTCGGACGCATGGGCGGCGACGAATTCACGGCATTGCTGGAGCTGGAGTTCCCGGAGCAGGCCGCGAAAATTTCGGAAAAACTGATTGAGCGTGTGTCTGTTTGCCAGCAGGTCGACGGGTTGGATGTGATGCTCGGGGTCAGCATCGGCATTGCCACTTTCCCGGATTGCGGTTCTGACTTGAACGGTCTGTTGCGTGCGGCTGACATCGCCATGTACGAAGCCAAGCGTGCGGGGCGTCAGCAGTACCGCTATTACGATCAGGAAATGAACGGGCGTGCTCGTTCGCGGCTGATGCTTGAAGACAGCGTGCGCACGGCGATTCAGAACAAGGACTTCACCTTGGTGTACCAACCCCAGGTGTCCCTGGAGGATGGTCGCTTGCGCGGCGTCGAGGCGCTATTGCGCTGGCAGCACCCCAGCGTCGGTGATGTGCCGCCGGGGCTGTTTTTACCGCTGCTGGAGGAGGCCCGGCTGATCAGCCAGTTGAGCGCCTGGATTTACCTGCAGGTCGCTGCGCAGCGCCAGATGTGGCAGGTGGCTTTGGATGACGAACTGGTGCTGAGCGTGAGCCTGAGCAGCAGCCAGTTCAATATGCCGCAGCTGTCCAGCCAACTGCAGCAGGTGCTGGAGCGGCATGGGTTGCAGGGGCGGCAGTTGGAGGTGGAAATCAGCGAAGACAGCCTGATGAGCAATCTTGAGGAGTCTGCCAAGCAGCTCAAGTTGTTGCGTCAGGTCGGGGTGCGTATCGCCCTGGATGACTTTGGCTGCGGCCACTGTTCCCTGGCTCACCTGCGCGACCTGGAGTTCGACACCCTCAAGCTTGATCCGCAACTGGTCGCGCGCCTGCCGGGTTCGGCGCGGGATGCCGCACTGGCCCGCAGCATTATCCAATTGTGCGAGCACTTCGAGGTGCTGGTGATCGCCGAGGGCGTAGAGACGCAGGAGCAATCCGAGTGGCTCAAGGCCAATGGTTGCCGATTTATCCAGGGGCCATGGGCGGCGCAGCCGTTGATGGCCGAGGAAGTGCTCGTCTGGGCGCGCGCTCGCGTGCGTTGAATTCGCTACACTGGCGCCCATCCGAACCCTGTTGCAGACCCCCAATGACCGCCCTGAAATACCTCCAGGCCTACCCCGCAGCCCTCCAGGAGCAAGTGCGCCAACTGATCGCCAAGGACCAGTTGGGTGCCTACCTGGAGCAGCGTTACCCCGAGCGCCACGCCGTGCAGAGTGACAAGGCGTTGTATGCCTACGCGCTGGCCCTGAAGCAGGAGCACCTGCGCAACGCGCCGGCCATCGACAAAGTGCTGTTCGACAACCGCCTGGACCTGACCCATCGCGCCCTCGGCTTGCACACCACGATTTCCCGGGTGCAGGGCGGCAACCTGAAGTCCAAGAAAGAGATCCGCATCGCCGCGCTGTTCAAGGAGGCCGCGCCGCAGTTCCTGCGCATGATCGTGGTGCACGAGCTGGCGCACTTCAAGGAGTCGGACCACAACAAGGCGTTCTATAAACTCTGTGAGTACATGATGCCGGGCTACCATCAGGTGGAATTCGACCTGCGGGTGTACCTCACCTATCGCGACTTGCAGGGCAAGCCCTAACCGTACAAGGCGACCGACCATGGATGTGAGCAAGACCAAGAGCAGCTTTTACCGCCGGCTCTATGTGGCCTACCTGATCGACAGCGGGCAAGCCAGCAGCGTACCGGCGCTGACCGAGTTGACGGGCATGCCCCGGCGCACGGCGCAGGACACGATTGCGGCGCTGGCCGACCTGGATATCGTGTGTGAGTTCGAACAGCAAGACGGCGGCCGCAACCATGCCGGGCATTATCGGATTCGGGATTGGGGCGCGATTGATCGGCGGTGGATCGAGGTGAATCTCGGGTCCATCAAACAGGTATTGGGTTATCCCTGAGGTTCTGCGGGGATTTGGCTGACGCCATCGGGGGCAAGTCGAATCGTCGCACCGCCCCTCCCACATTTGAATGCATTCACAGTTCAAACTGTGGGAGGGGGCTTGCCCCCGATGGCGGCCTCAAACGCGCCGCATACCAATATGTGGAATATCGTCTTCCAGGTATTCCTCGCCCGCCACCAGAAAACCATACCGACCGTAATACCCTTGCAAATGGGCCTGGGCTGACAGGAATATCGGCGTTTCTGGCCAGATATCGTCAATCTGCCTGAGGGTTTCCTGCATCATCAGGTGCCCCAGCCCGGTGCCGCGCGCCATGGGGGCCACGATTACCCGCCCGATCACCACGTCGCCGCCCTGGGACTCCGGGTCCAACAGGCGCAGGTAAGCCACCAACTGGTCGTCCTGCCAGGCCATCAGGTGGTGGGTATCGCCTTCCAGGTCCTGCCCGTCGATGTCCTGGTAGATGCACTTCTGCTCGACGACAAAGACTTCGCTGCGTAGGCGCAGGATGGCGTAGAGCTGCTCCTTGCCCAGGTCATTGTGATGTTTGCAGACCCATTCGACTGTCATGGTGCGTTCTCTTTATCAATGTCTGTTCTGGATAGTAAGCGCGCCACGCCTTTGTGTCGAAATCAGCTATTTTTGTGAGTGACGTCAATTCGCCATCATTGTGTGCATCTGCCGTCGGCTTCTTGTGTAATCTGAACTACTGTTAGAGCCTCAGGCCTCGCCTGAGTAAGGGCTACCGCCTGCCTGCCAAGGACTTTAAGCATGCCGCGATTCTCTCGTGCCGTTGCTTTGATTGGAGTTTTATTGCTGGCCCAGCCAGTGTTCGCAGAGCGTCTGCGCCTGGTAGCGGATGCCTGGCCACCCTTTACCGATGCCACCTTGATCAATGGCGGGCTGGCCACCGACATTGTCACCACGGCCTTGGCCCGCGCCGGGTACGCCAGTGATTTCGAACAGGTGCCCTGGGCTCGCGCACTGATGGGGGTGGGCGATGGGCGCTATGACGTACTGATCAACGCCTGGTACGACGATGCTCGCACGCAGTTGGGGCAGTTTTCCGCGGAATACCTGGTGAACCGTGTGCGTTTTATCAAGCGCCGTGATGACCCGATCGAGTTCCAGAACCTTGAGCAATTGCACGATGAGCCTATCGCCGTGGTGCGCGGGTACGTGTATTCGCCGGCGTTCGACCAGGATGCGCAATTGCAGAAAGTCCCTGTGCATAACTTTGCCATGGCCGTGCGCATGCTTGCGGCGCAGCGCGTGCGGTTGACGGTGGAGGATGAATATGTGGCGCGCTATTACCTGTCACGCGAATCGGCGCGGGTGCGCAATGCGGTGGAGTTTTTGCCCAAGCCCTTGAGCGAAAATAGCCTGCATATCCTGGTCAGCCTGAAGAACCCTGAGCATGCGCAGATCGTCGCCAGCTTTGACCGCGAGATTGCCAGGATGAAGGCTGATGGCAGTTATGCGCGGTTGATGAAGGCCCATGGCATGTAGTGCCTGTGCGGGCCTCATCGGGACCAAGCCCCCGATAGCGACCTAAGCCGCGCTGGTGTCCTTGATCAAATGCGCCGCCAAGGTGCGCAACGGCCCCAACTGCCGGCAAATCAACGCCAACTGCGTTTGCACCAACCGTTGCCCTTCATCGATCTCGTCCGGCATCTGCTCCAGGTCGGTTGCCAGCGCTTCCTCGGCATCACTCTGAATCGCAATCGGCTGTTTGTTGGCCAAGCCCTCGGCGATCTCATCGATGCTTGCCGCCAGTGTCTTGCCGGCGCCGTCGATCAAATGCTCACGCACCTCGGCCGGCAGTTGGGTTTCCCGATGCGCGCCGAGCCCTGACAAGTAGCTGAGCAGGGTGTGGGACAGCACCAGGAAGCGGAAGCCCACATCGGCTTCCTTACGGAAGTGCCCCGGTTCCATCAGCATATTGGCCAAGGTGGTGGACAGGGCCGCGTCGGCGTTATGCGCATTGCGTCGAGCCAGGCGGTAGGCCAGGTCATCGCGCTTGCCGGCAGCATACTGCTGCATGATTTGGCGCAGGTAGATGCTGTTGCAGGTCAGGGTGTTGGCCAGCACTTTGTTCAGGCGGCGGCCTTGCCAGTCCGGCAGGAACAGGAACACCGCCAGGCCGGCAATCACGCTGCCCAGCAACGTATCGAACAGGCGTGGCAGGAACAACCCGTAGCCATCGCCCACTTGGTTAAAGCAGAACAGCACCATCAAGGTGATCGCCGCCGTGGCCAGGGTGTAGCGGGTGGTGCGGTTGATAAAGAACACCAGGCCTGCGGCGATGGCGAACATCGATTGCACCAGCGGGCTGGGGAACAGGTCGAACAGTGCCCAGGCCACGGTGAGGCCGATGGCCGTGCCGATGATCCGCTGACCGAGCTTGCGCCGCGTGGCGCCATAGTTGGGCTGGCAGACGAACAGGGTGGTGAGGATGATCCAGTAGCCTTGGGACGCGTGGATCGCGTGCAGGACGCCATAGCCGACGGTCAGCGCCAGGGCCAGGCGCAAGGCGTGACGGAACAGCAGCGACGTCGGTGTGAGCTGGGTGCGCAGGCGCGTCCACATCTCCTTGAGGTTGCGCGGGGCGCGGTCCAGCAGGTTGCTGTCGGTAGCGTCGGCCAGGGCGTCGGGATTGCTGGCGTCGCCCAGCAGGCGATCCAGGGTCGAGAGGTTGGCCGCCAGGGCACGCAACGAGCGTAGCAGGCCGCGCCAGGCCGGGTTGCTCTGGATGCGCAGGTGTTCCAGGGAGGCATTCAGGTCGCCCAGGGCTTCGGCGAAGTGGGCGTCATAAATGAACGGCTGGCGCAGTTGGATCGACTCGGCCAGGGCCTGGCAGGCTTTGCCTTGCTGGCGCAGCAGGCGCTGGCAGCGGAACAGCACATCGCTGTGGAAGAACGCCTCGGCCAGGGCGTTGTAGGGGTAGTGGGACGAACTGGCGCGTTCATGGATGTCCTGGGCCAGGAAGTACAGCTTGAGGTAGCGGCTGACCTTCGAACCCGGTCGGCCATTGCCGACGCGGTGCAGGATGATTTCCTTGGCCGCATTGAGCGCCGCCACCACCCGGCCATTTTGCTGGGCCAGTTCCAGGCGCCGCGCCTCCACATCCAGTTGGCGGATCGGCTCGAACAGCGACGATTTAAGCTTGAGATAATGCCCCAACTCTCGAAACAGGCGCGCCAGGCTCTGCTGTACCGGCTGGTTGGAAAACAGCACCTGCCACAGCACCGACAACACGCCGTACCAGGCGGCACCGGCCACCAGCAGCAAGGGTTCATGCCAGAAATCGCTGACGGCGCCGCCGCGCTGGTCCACGCCGATCATGGTGTAGACCGACAGGATCAAGGTGGCCGAGGCAATCGCGCCATAGCGTTCGCCCAGGGCCCCGAGCATGGTCAGGCCGAAACTGGCCAGGGCCAGGGCGACTGCGAAAATCCAGGGGTAGGGGAACAGCAACTCCACGGACAGCGCGGCGATGCTGAAACACACCAGCGTCACCGCCAGGGCATTGAGGCGGCCCTGCCAACTGTCGTCGGTCTCGGCCAGGGCACTGGCGATGATCCCCAGGAACAGTGGGATCAGCAGTGTCATTTCATCCTGGTACCAGCACAGCGCCATGCTGCCGGTAAGGGCGATGAAGACCCGCACGCTATAACTGAATTTATCCAGCGCCCACAGGCGCCGCATGGACTGCTTGAACGAGGTCGATGACATGAAGTCTGGAGTCTTCCGGGACGTTGCCGCTAAATTGAGCTATCAAGGACGCCACGGCAAGCGTGGCGATCACATCTGACAGCAAATTATTCCCAGGCACACCACAAATCAAAATGTGGGAGGGGTACATCCTTCAGACGTACTGCGCTGCGGCGTAACCCGACGCCCACGCCCACTGAAAGTTAAACCCGCCCAGGTGCCCGGTCACATCCAGCACTTCCCCAATAAAGTACAAGCCCGGGCTTTTCAGTGATTCCATGGTCTTGGACGACACTTCCCGCGTATCCACGCCGCCCAGCGTCACTTCGGCGGTGCGATAACCTTCGGTGCCTGCCGGCACCAATTGCCAGTTCCCCAGCTTGTTGGCGATATCCGCCACTTCGGCATGGGTGTACTGCTTCATCGGCTTGGACACGAACCAGGTTTCCGACAGCAAGTTGGCCATTTTCTTGGTGAAGATTTCACCCAGCAAGGTTTTCAGCTCGCTGTTGGGCCGCTCGACCTGTTGCTGTTGCAGCCAGCTGTGGGCGTCGTGGTCGGGCAGCAGGTTGATCTCGACTGTGTCGCCGGGCTCCCAGTACGAAGAAATCTGCAAGATCGCCGGGCCGCTCAGGCCGCGGTGGGTAAACAGAATGTTCTCGCGAAAGCTCTGGCCGTTGCAGCTGACCAGGCAATCCACCGAGGTGCCGGACAGCTCGCCGCACAAGTCCTTGAGCTGGTCGGTGATGGTGAACGGCACCAGCCCGGCGCGGGTCGGCAGCAGTTCGTGGCCGAACTGCCTGGCCACTTGATAGCCAAATCCGGTAGCGCCCAGGGTTGGAATCGACAGGCCGCCGGTGGCGATCACCAGGGATTCGCAGCGCAGCTCACCCAAGGTGGTCTGCAACTGGTAGCCGTTATCGAGCTTGGCGATTTCCTGGATAGACGTATCCAGGTGCAGGCTCACGCCGGTCTGGATGCATTCGTCGAGCAACATGCCGAGGATATCGCTGGACTTGTTATCGCAAAACAGTTGGCCGAGTTTCTTCTCGTGGTACGGCACGCCGTGCTTGGCCACCAGGCCGATGAAATCCCACTGGGTATAACGGGCCAGGGCGGACTTGCAGAAGTGCGCGTTGTGCGAAAGGAAGTTGGCCGGCTCGGTGTACAGGTTAGTGAAATTGCAGCGGCCACCGCCGGACATCAGGATCTTCTTGCCGGCCTTGTTGGCATGGTCGATCAACATCACCTTGCGCCCACGCCCCGCAGCGGTCAGGGCGCACATCAAGCCTGCGGCGCCGGCGCCAATGATCACAACTTCGGTCGAGCGCACAGCAATGTCCTCATCTATGAATCAGTACGATCCCTGTAGGAGCGAGCTTGCTCGCGAAAACCCCATAGACGACACGGGCTACCTGATAGCGCTGCGTGATCGTTGACGTTTTTCGCGAGCAAGCTCGCTCCTACAAGGGGGGTGGGTTTTTTACAGGATGCGAACGCGCAACGAACGGCCCTTGATCTTGCCGTCATTCAAACGCTGCAACGCCTGCTTGGCGACGCCACGCTCCACGGCCACGAAGGCCTGGAAGTCAAAGATCGCGATCTTGCCCACCTGGGCGCCTGGGATGCCGGCTTCCCCGGTCAATGCGCCAAGGATATCGCCCGGGCGCACTTTGTCTTTACGGCCGGCGGCGATGCACAGGGTGCTCATCTGCGGCAGCAGCGGGCCACCGCTTTGCGGCTTGAGGTTGTCCAGTTGGTCCCAGTTCAACGGCGACTTTTGCAGTTGCTCGATGGCCTGGGCGCGGTGCGCTTCGGAAGGCGCCACCAGGCTGATGGCGATGCCGGTCTCACCGGCACGACCGGTACGGCCGACGCGGTGGATGTGGATTTCCGAGTCGCGGGCCAGTTCGACGTTGATCACCATGTCCAGCGAGTCGATGTCCAGGCCACGGGCGGCGACGTCGGTCGCCACCAGCACCGAGGTGCTGCGGTTGGCGAACATCGCCAGTACCTGGTCGCGGTCGCGCTGTTCCAGGTCGCCATGCAGGCCGACGGCGGAAATACCCTTGGACGTCAGGTGGTCGACGGTTTCCTGCACTTGCTGCTTGGTGAAGCAGAACGCCACGCACGATGCCGGGCGGAAGTGCGCGAGGACTTTCGTCACCGCGTCCATGCGCTCTTCCGGCGAGATTTCGAAGAAACGCTGCTCGATCTGGTCGTCGGAGTGGAAGGCTTCGGCTTTGACTTGCTGCGGCGCGCGCATGAACTTGGAGGCCAACTGCTTGATGCTCACCGGGTAGGTGGCCGAGAACAGCAGGGTCTGGCGGCGTGCCGGGGTCTTGCTGATGATGTCTTCGATGGCGTCGTAGAAGCCCATGTCGAGCATGCGGTCGGCTTCGTCGAGGATCAGCGTGTTCAAGCCATCGAGCACCAGCGAACCCTTGCGCAGGTGCTGCTGGATACGGCCCGGGGTGCCGACGATCACGTGGGCGCCATGTTCCAGGGAGGCGATCTGCGGGCCGAGGGACACGCCACCGCACAGGGTCAGCACCTTGATGTTGTCTTCGGCACGGGCCAGGCGACGGATTTCCTTGGCGACCTGGTCGGCCAGCTCACGGGTCGGGCACATCACCAGGGCCTGGCAGCCGAAGTAGCGCGGGTTGATCGGGTTCAGCAGGCCGATGCCGAAGGCGGCGGTCTTGCCACTGCCGGTCTTGGCCTGCGCGATCAGGTCCAGCCCCTTGAGGATCACCGGCAAGCTTTGCGCCTGGATCTGCGTCATCTCGGCATAACCCAGCGAGTCGAGGTTAGCCAGCATGGCGGCGGAGAGCGGCAAAGTATTAAAAGCGGTGGCGATGGTGGTCACGGGACTGGCTCTGCAAAACAAAATGTCGCGCAGTGTACCAGCCCTATGGGATTTTCCCTGCAAGTTCTCGACGAGACGCCTGCTAGTGCTCGATGTGGTGTTCGCGGCTGACCACACGTTTGCCGTCTTTTGGCGACAATTGCAGGAAGATCGCCGCCGCCAGCATCGCCATGATGCCCACCGTGAGGAAGGTCAGTTGGAACGCGCCGAGTACCGTGCTGACGCCGTCGTTGCCCGATTCGGCGGTGAAGCCCCCGAGCAACGCACCGGCGCAGGCCACCCCCAGGCTCAGGGACAATTGCGCCACCACCGACAGCAAACTATTGCCGCTGCTGGCCTGGGCGTCGTCGAGGTCGATCAGGGTCACGGTGTTCATGGCGGTAAATTGCAGGGAGTTGATCGCCCCCAGCACCGCCAGCATGCCCAGCAACAGCGGGTAGGGTGTTTGCTCGCTGACCAGGCCCATGCTCGCCAGCATGATGCCCAGGGCCAGGGTGTTGCCGGTCAACACCACGCGATAACCCAGGCGCTCGATCAGCGGGCGCGCCACCGACTTGGCGAACATCGCCGCGGCCGCCAGGGGCAGCATGCTCATCCCTGCCTGGGACGGCGAATACCCCAGGGCCACTTGCAGCAGCAACGGCACCAGGAACGGCAAGGCACCGCTGCCCAGGCGCGCGAACAGGTTGCCGAGGATGCCCACCGCAAAGGTGCGGGTCTTGAACAGCGCCGGCGAGAACAGCGGGTTATCGATATGCCCGGCGCGCAGCCAATACGCCGCCAGGCACGCCAACCCGCCGAACAGCAGCAACATCACCCGCAGGTGCGGCAGGTGCAGTTCGCCCAAGCCTTCCATGGCAATGGTGATCAGCACCATCGCTGCGCCGAACAGCAGGAAGCCGATGCCATCGAAGCGCGTACGTTCGCTGCCGCGCAGGTCGGGGATGAGTTTCCACACGGCATAGCAACCGATCATGCCCACCGGCAGGTTGATCAGGAAGATCCAGTGCCACGTCAGGTATTGCACCATCCAACCGCCCATGGTCGGGCCGAGCAAGGGCCCGAGCAGGCCGGGGATGGTAATGAAACCCATGATCCGCACCAATTCGGAGCGGGGGTAAGCACGTAGAACCACGAGCCGGCCAACCGGCAGCATCAACGCACCGCCGAGGCCCTGGATAACCCGTGCGCCCACCAGCATGGTCAGGCTGCTGGACAGGGCGCACAGCAAGGAGCCGATGCTGAACAGCATGATCGCGCCGAAGAAGATTTTCTTGGTGCCGAAGCGGTCGGCGATCCAGCCCGAGGCCGGGATCAGCAAGGCGACGGTGAGCATGTAGGCGATCACCACCCCTTGCATGCGCAGCGGGTTTTCCGCCAGGTCCCGGGCCATGGCCGGCAGTGCCGTGTTGAGAATCGTCCCATCCAGCGATTGCATGAAGAAGGCAATCGCTACTACCCAGGGGAGCCAGCGGGCAGTCTTGGCATCGAGAGGGGCACGATCTGGCATGGGGTACCTTTTTGTTAGCCGGCTATGTGTCGGCGATTATGCGCCATTCGTCGCTCCTTTTCCCACTGGCGGTTCGTCTAAATCCGACAGCTTTGCGTGCTCTCCCACCAAGAAATCCAACAGCGCGCGGTGCACCGCCAGGGCTGATTCACGGGACTCCAGGTCGAGTAAATGCCCGGTATGTTCCGCCACGGCAAAGCTGCTGTGGCCAACGTAGTGCTTGAACAACTGGGCATCGGCGGCCGGGGTGTATTCGTCCAGCGTGCCGTTGAGAAAGTGCACCGGGGTTTCGATCTGTTTGAGCTGGGGCAGGTAGTTGCCATCGCCCAGCGCCAACACCTGGTGGATATGGAAACGCGCCTGGCGGTACTCGGTGGTGGCCATGTTCGACAGGTGCCGATGGTTGTTGCGCTTGAGCCGGGGCGACAGGTATTTGCCGACGGTCTCGTTGAGCAAGTGGCCGACGGCGGATTTGTCATCGGCCTCGATCAGCACGCGTACCCGCTCCACATAGTCGAGCATGGCCTGGTTCAGGTTGGGCGCCAGGGCCATGACTACCGAACTTTCGATCGACGGCGGGTTATGCGCCAGGGTCAGCAGCGTGGAGATACCGCCCCACGAGGCCGACACCAGGTGGTTGACCTGGAAGCGCTCGACCAGCGCGCGCAGGATTTGGACTTCGTCGTCCTTGGTCACCAGGTCCAGGTCGGTGTTGTACTCGCGCGAATAGCCGGAGAACGGCAGGTCGAACAACAGCACATTGAAATGCTCGGCCAGGCATTTGCTGGTGCGGGCGAATGAGCGTGTGGTGGACAGTGCGCCATTGACCATCAAGATGGTCTTCTTTTCCGAATCGTTTCCTAGCTGCTCAACATGAACGTTGTAGTGCTTGAACAGCTTTTCAATGACAAAACTTCCATGGTTCATGTCAACGCTCCAGCTTGCCCTTCCCGGGCAAGGTCATGCTCTCGTGGATGAGGTGGCGGGGGGCCACTAACTCTTATAACGAGGTTTTTCGCAGGCGACAACAGGCTGCCCGTGCAGACTGGGAGGAAGAGAATTTACGGTAGGAAGGGCTGAAACCGCGATGTCTGAAATCAGCACAGGACAAGGTGGGAGGGAGCTTGCTCCCGATGGCGGTGTATCAGCAAAGTACTCATTGACTGACACACCGCCATCGGGGGCAAGTCCCCTCCCACAGGGGGCTGTATTTACAGGGTCAGGGTCAGGCGTTTTACCAACGCCCCCGGCAACAGGTTGGACGCGGTGTTGCGTTGGCTGTAGGTACTGGCCGACAGCAGCAGTTCGCGCTCGGCGGTCAGGGCCTCCAACTGCGACCCGAGCAAGCTGTAGACGCTGTCATCAAAGCGCATGGTGCTGACCGGCGCCTTGATCTCACCGTCTTCCACCCAGAACGTGGCGAAGCGCGTCATGCCGGTCAGGCGGGCGGCCGGCAGGTCGGAGTAGTTCAGGTACCACAGGTTGCTGATATACAGCCCGGTGCCCAGTTGCTTGAGGATATCGGCCTGGGCCAAGGTGCCCGCCGCCATCTGCAAGGCACTGGGGGATTCGTCGCGGCTGGCGCCGTTGGCGCTGAGGCCGTATTCAGCGGCGCTGCGCGAGTTCACCAGTTGGCCATCGGCTTTGCCGGCGTTGATCAGCGTGACATCGCTGCGCGGGTAGCCCTCGGTGGAAAACGCCTGGCTCAGGGAGCCGCTGATCTGCTCATCCACCGTCACCAGCGGGCTCAGCGATTGTTCGCCGGCATACAACCGTTGCAACGAGCTGCCTTTGCTGGCGATGGCCTGGGCGGAAAAACCACCCCAGGTGATGATGCTGATGATTTCTTCCAGCGCCGCGGGGGCCAGGTAGGCGCGGTATTGCCCAGGCGCCAGTGTGTGCAGCGGGCGGTCGAGGAACTCCAGCTGTTGGCGGGCCAGTTGGAAGCGCCGGGCGAACTCGTCGCTGTTCCAGGTGTGCCCGGCATAACTGGCTTTCACCGCTTCGCCATTGGCGTGGAACAGGCTGAAATCGAAGTTGAAGCTATTGGCCTGGTGCCAGCCAAATGCGCCGTTGGAACTGGCAAAGCCACGGCTGATCGGGCCTGCGGCATAAAAGCCGACCAGGTCGACGCCGTGCGCCGCCTGGCTGATTTCCTCCAGCACCTGCGCCAGGTCGGGCAGGGGGCGCGCCTGTTCGTTGTGGCTTTGCCAGGCGTTGTGGTTGAGCAGCAAGTACGGGTCGTGCGGCAGCAGTGGCAAGGTTTCACGCAACTGTTGCAGGCCGTCGGCGAGGCGCTGGCGGTCCAGCTCCGGTTCGCCGGCCAGGGTGATGCCCAGGTCGGCATGGCGGCCTTCGTTGATCAGCTTGAGGGTGAGGCTGGCCTGTTGCACTTGCCCGGCCTGACGCACCTTGGCGTGGTTGAAACGCACGAACTCGGACGATTCGGCGGCATAGCCCAGGTGAAATTGTTCCTTGTCGGTGAGGGCCTGCTTGAGCCACTGCACCAATGCCTTGAAGTTGTTCATCAGGCATCTCCCCCGAATACATCAACGTTGCTGAACACACAGGCGGGCGAGGCATGGCCGACGCGGATCACCTGGTTGGGTTCGCCTTTGCCGCAGTTGGGCGTGCCCAGGACCTTGAAGGTGCTGGCGTCGCCCACTGCGCTGAGGTTGCGCCAGAACTGCGCGGAGATAGCCCGGTAGTTGGGGTTTTTCACCACGCCCTTGAGCTCACCGTTTTTAATCAACTGGCCCCACTCGCAGCCGAACTGGAATTTATTGCGCGCATCGTCGATCGACCACGAACGGTTGGTCGACATCAGGATGCCGTGTTCGATGCCGCCAATCAGTTGCGCCAGGCTCTTATCCCCGGCTTCGATATTCAGGTTGGCCATGCGGTCGATCGGCGGGCGGTTCCAACTGCTGGCACGGCTGTTGGCCACACCGTTCATGCCCGAACGGAATTGCGACAGCGCGCCGCCCAACGGCTTGAGCAGCAGCCCTTCGCGGATCAGGAACTGCTTGCTGGCGGCGCTGCCGTCGTCGTCATGGCTATAACTGGCAAGTTGTTCGGGAATGTCCGGGTCGAACGTCACGTTCAACAGCTTGGAGCCGTATTGCAGGTGGCCGAAGTCGCTGGCCTTGACGAAGCTGGTGCCGGCGTAATTGCGCTCATCACCCAGGATGCGGTCGAGCTCCAGTGGATGGCCGATGGATTCGTGGATTTGCAGGATCATCTGGTCGGGCATCAGCAGCAGGTCGCGCGGGCCTTGGGGCGTATTCGGCGCCAGCAGCAGTTGCAGGGCTTCGTCGGCGATGCGGGGTGCGGCGCCGACCAGGCCAAAACGCTCGATCACGTCAAAGCTGCCTTGCTGGCCGAAGTTGCTGCCGCCGAGGGTACGGGTCTGGCTGTCGTTGCCGTCGTAGGCCGTGACGTTGACGCCGGGGAATACGAACCGTTGGGCCTGGCGCAGTTCGGCCCCGGCATTATTGAGGTAGATCTGCTCGACGTGGCTCAGGCCGAGGCTGACTTCCCAGTTGACCAGGCGTTCGTCGCGGGGCACGGCGGCGGATTCATCACCCAGCAGTTGGTAGCAGTCGCTCAAGGAAGGGAAGGCTTGCGCAAGGTTCGGTGACAGGTAGTCGGCCACGTCGCTGGAGACCTGTTGATCGCGCAGGTCGAGCAGGGCGTGAGGCTTGATCAGGCGCGCTTGCTGTTCGGCACGTTCAAGGGCCGCTTGCAGGCCGGCCAGGGAAATATCGTGGGTCGCGGCATAGGCTTCGACGCCGTTGACACGCACGGTGAGCATGGCGCCTGCGTCGTGGTTCAGGTGCGGCGGTTCGGCGACGTTCTTGCGCACCGACAGGTAGTGGCCTGACTCACGTACGTAGCGCAGGGAGAAGAAGTCGGCGGTGGTGCGCAGGGCACTGAAATGTTTTTTGAGTGTGGCGTGGTGTTCGAACATGGGGCCTTCCTTGTGGGCGGCTCAGCGCGGGCAGGCAAACAGAGTAGGCCTGGGCTGGGGGCTGATCAAGGAAAGGTGATTCTTTGTGGCAAGTGCCCCTGTGGCGAGCGGGCTTGCCCCGCGTCGGGCTGCGCAGCGGCCCCAAAAATCTTGGGAGCGCTACGCACTCCAACGCGGGGCAAGCCCGCTCGCCACAGGGAATGGGTTACTGCGCAGTCGGCCCCACTTCACGCAGCGGCTTGCCACGCACCGGTGCGGTGCCTGCCACGTAGTAGTCGGCGGTGCTGCGCGGCAGCGGCTTGCGACCACGGATCTTGTCGGCGATTTTCTCGGCGATCATGATCGTCGGCGCGTTCAGGTTGCCGGTGGTGATGATCGGCATGATCGACGCATCGACCACACGCAGGCCTTGCATGCCATGCACGCGGCCTTCGCCATCGACCACGGCCATCTCATCGGTGCCCATCTTGCACGAGCAGGACGGGTGGAACGCGGTTTCGGCGTGTTCTCGGATGAACTTGTCGAGTTGCTCATCGGCTTGCACCTCGATGCCCGGGCTGATTTCGCGGCCGCGGTACGGGTCCAGCGCCGGCTGTTGCATGATTTCGCGGGTCAGGCGGATGCCGTCGCGAAACTCCTGCCAATCCTGCTCGGTGGCCATGTAGTTGAAGAGGATGCTCGGGTAGTCCCGTGGGTTCTTCGACTTCAGTTGCACGCGGCCACGGCTTGGCGAGCGCATGGACCCCATGTGCGCCTGGAAACCGTGCTCTTTCACGCCGTTGCTGCCGTTGTAGTTAATCGCTACCGGCAGGAAGTGGTACTGGATGTTCGGCCAATCGAATTCTTCACGGGTACGGATAAAACCGCCGGCCTCGAACTGGTTGCTGGCGCCGATGCCGGTGCCGTTGAACAGCCACTCGGCACCGATGGCCGGCTGGTTGTACCAGAGCAGCGATGGGTACAGCGACACCGGTTGGGTGCAGGCGTATTGCAGGTACAGCTCAAGGTGGTCTTGCAGGTTTTCGCCGACACCGGGCAGGTCATGGACCACCGGAATGTCGAGGCTTTCCAGCAGTTTGGCCGGGCCGACACCGGAGCGTTGCAGCAGCTGCGGCGAGGCGATTGCGCCGCTGCACACCAGCACTTCCTTGCGGGCGCGGGCTTCGACGCGCTCTTCGGCGGCACCGATCAGGTAACGCACGCCAACGGCACGCTTGCCTTCGAACAACACTTTGTCGGTCAGGGCGTGGGTGACGATGGTCAGGGTCGAACGCTTTTTGGCCGTGTCCAGGTAACCGCGCGCGGTGCTGGCGCGTCGGCCGTTTGGCGTGACGGTACGGTCCATCGGGCCGAAGCCTTCCTGCTGGTAGCCGTTCAAGTCTTCGGTACGCGGGTAACCGGCCTGTACGCCGGCTTCGACCATGGCGTGGAACAGCGGGTTGTTGCCGGCTTTGGGCGTCGTCACGCTGACCGGGCCGTCGCCGCCATGGTAGTCGTTGGGGCCGATGTCGCGGGTTTCGGCTTTACGGAAATACGGCAGGCAGTCGAGGTAGGTCCAGTCTTCCAGACCGGGCAGTTTCGACCAGTTGTCGTAGTCCAGGGCGTTGCCACGGATGTAGCACATGCCGTTGATCAAGGAAGAGCCACCCAGGCCCTTGCCGCGCCCGCATTCCATACGGCGGCCGTTCATGTGCGGCTCTGGATCGGTTTCGTAGGCCCAGTTGTAGCGGCGGCCTTGCAGCGGGAATGCCAGGGCGGCGGGCATCTGGGTACGGAAGTCGAGACGGTAGTCAGGACCGCCGGCTTCCAGCAGCAGGACGGTGACGCCTTCGTCTTCGGTCAGACGGGTCGCCAGGGTGTTACCGGCGGAGCCGGCACCCACAATGATGTAATCGTATTCTTGGGACATAAATGCACCCTCTTTGATGTGTGGTCAGGTCGGGCCTCATCGGGGGCGAGCCCCCTCCCACACTGACTGTGTTCACAGTTTCAGATGTGTAAACACAGTCAAACGTGGGAGGGGGCTAGCCCCCGATGGCGGCCTGACAGGCAATACAAAACTCGGGTCTTAGAACACCGAGGCGTAGTCGCCCAGCTCAACCTGTACCGATTTGATGCGAGTGAAGTTGTTCAGCGAGCTGATCCCGTTCTCACGGCCCACACCCGACTGCTTGTAGCCACCGACCGGCATCTTCGCGTCGGACTCGCCCCAGGCGTTGATCCAGCAGATACCCGCTTCCAGCTGGTGAATCACGCGGTGGGCGCGGTTCAGGTCCTTGGTGACCAGGCCGGCGGCCAGGCCGAAGTCGGTGTCGTTGGCGCGGCGGATCACTTCTGCTTCGGTCTCGTAAGTGAGGATGCTCATCACCGGGCCGAAGATTTCTTCACGGACGATGGTCATCTCGTCGGTGCAGTCAGTGAATACGGTCGGGGCCACGTAGGCGCCTTTGGCGAAGGCACCATCGGTCAGGCGATCGCCGCCGCACAGTACGCGGGCGCCTTCTTCCTTACCTTTGGCGATGTAGCCCAGCACGCTTTCCATGTGGGCGAAGCTGACCAGTGGGCCGAAGTTGGTGTTGGCATCTTGCGGGTCGCCCACGCGGATGCGCGCAACACGCTCGGTAATCTTGGCTTCGAACGCGGCTTGCAGGTGCTTTGGCACAAACACGCGCGTGCCGTTGGTGCAGACCTGGCCGGAGCTGTAGAAGTTGGCCATCATCGCAATGTCGGCGGCGCGATCCAGGTCGGCGTCGTCGAAAATGATCAGCGGGGACTTGCCGCCCAGTTCCATGGTCACTTCCTTGAGCGAAGAGCTCGAAGCGCTGGCCATGACTTTTTTACCGGTGTCGGTGCCGCCGGTGAACGAGACTTTCTCGATGCGTGGGTGTTCGGTCAGCCAGGTGCCGACTTCACGGCCGCTGCCGGTCAAGACGTTGAATACACCGGCTGGAACGCCGGCCTCGGTGTAGATCTCGGCCAGTTTCAAGGTGGTCAGCGAGGTGACTTCGCTGGGCTTGAAGATCATCGCGTTACCGGCGGCCAGGGCTGGCGCGGATTTCCACAGGGCGATCTGGATCGGGTAGTTCCACGCGCCGATACCGGCGACCACGCCCAGCGGCTCGCGACGGGTGTAGACGAACGAGGTATCGCGCAGCGGGATCTGCTCGCCTTCGATGGCCGGCACCAGGCCTGCGTAGTACTCCAGCACGTCGGCGCCGGTGACGATGTCGACGTACTGGGTTTCAGAGAAGGCTTTACCGGTGTCCAGGGTTTCCAGGGCGGCCAGTTCGTCGTTGCGCTCGCGCAGGATGTCGACGGCACGACGCAGGATGCGCGAACGCTCCATGGCGGTCATGGCGGCCCAGATTTTCTGGCCTTTTTCAGCGCTGACCACGGCACGTTCAACGTCGTCTTTCGTGGCGCGTTGCACTTGGGCGAGAACTTCACCGTTAGCCGGGTTGATGGCTTCGAAGGTGGCATCGCTGCCAGCGTCGCTGTAGCCGCCGTCAATGTAGAGTTTTTGCAGGTCGAAACGGGCCATAAAGTCCTCGCAAGTGCATAAGTGGTTGGCGTTACCCGCCGCAAAGTGGGCCATAAGGGTGTGGCAACACTGAGTGGCGGACGTTCAGGGGTTGAGCGGTTATGTGTGCTCTAACTCACCTGCTTGGCCAATTGGAAATCCATGTATTCGTAAGCGATCCGTTGCGCCTGCGCCGTGTCGAAAGCGTCTCCCGACAGGGCGCCGCGCAACCACAAACCGTCGATCAGGGCCGCCAGGCCTCGGGCTGCTTTGCGTGCGTGCGGCAGCGGCAGCACTCGGCGGAACTGGCAGCACAGGTTGGAATACAGACGTTGATCGTTGATCCGCTGCAACCTGTGCAAAGACGGGTGGTGCATGCTGGCGGCCCAGAAGGCCAGCCAGGTTTTCATTGCCGGTCCATTGACCTGGCTCGCATCGAAGTTCCCCCCGATGATCACCTGAATGTGTGCCCGTGGGCTGTCATCCTTCAGCGCCAGCCTGCGTTCATGGACGTTCTCGATCAGCACGTTCATCAGGTAGCGCATCGTCGCGGCGATCAGGCCGTTCTTGTCCTGAAAGTAGTGACTGATGATGCCGTTCGAAACACCGGCCAGACGGGCAATCAGCGCAATGCTGGCATCTCCCATCCCGACCTGATCGATGGCCGTCAGCGTGGCTTCGATCAACTGTTGGCGGCGTATGGGTTGCATACCGACCTTGGGCATGTAGCACCTCTCCTTAGGCCTGCCGACGCGCGATCAACGTTCGTCGACTTGAAGGCCAGTCTATTTTGTTTTGATTGAACGTTCAATCAACAAAGAATAAGCTCTGCGACAAATGGTCGCTGCCTACAGGTATTTCCTACCCGAGGCCAACGACATCTGACACCTGGAAAACCCTTGAAACACCCGCTGTACCGCTACGGCGGGGGCCATGGATTTTCGGGGTGTCTTTATAACACCCGTCCGTCGACTGCCGAAAAATCGATGGCGCGGGATAACCGCTGCCTTGTGTTTCTCTCTCGCACTGCCTGGAGCATCTGCGCCATGAGTTCTGCCTCTCTTATAAAGACCCCGCCAGAAAAGGTGCGGGTCAACGGTTGGGTGTTCTACACCTCCACCGCATTGATTCTGTTGTTGACCGCCATCCTGATCATCGCTCCGCAAGAGGCCGGGCGCATGCTCGGCATCGCACAGGCGTGGCTGTCGAAAAGCTTCGGCTGGTACTACATGGTGGTCATCGCCGCCTACCTGGTGTTCGTGGTGGGCCTGGCGTTTTCCTCCTACGGCAAGCTGAAACTAGGCAGCAAGGACGACACCCCGGACTTCAGCTACGGCGCCTGGGCCGGCATGTTGTTTTCGTCGGGCATCGGCATTTCGTTGCTGTACTTCGGCGCCTCGGAACCGTTGGACCACTACTTCAACCCGCCTGAAGGCGCAGCGGCCAGCAACGGTGCGGCACGCCAGGCGTTGCAGTTGACCTTCCTGCACTGGGGCCTGCATGGCTGGGCGATCTATGCGTTGGTCGGCCTGGCCGTGGCGTACTTCGCGTATCGCCATAACCAGCCGCTGGCGCTGCGTTCGGCGCTGTACCCGCTGGTGGGCGAACGGTGGGTCAAGGGCGCGGCCGGGCATGCCGTGGACGGTTTCGGCATGTTCGTGACCCTGCTGGGCCTGGTGACCAACCTGGGCATCGGCTCGATGCAGGTGTCGTCCGGGCTGGAAAACCTGTTCGGCATGGCGCACAGCAACACGAACCTGTTGATCGTCATCATCGTGATGAGCACCGTGGCGACCATTGCTGCCGTGTCGGGCGTGGAGAACGGCATTCGTCGCCTGTCCAACCTCAACATCGTGCTGTTCAGCGGCCTGCTGATCTTTGTGCTGTTGTTCGGCCCGACCCTGCACTTGCTCAACGGCCTGGTGCAGAACACCGGTGACTACCTCAACGGCATCATCCTGAAAACCTTCGACCTGTATGTGTACGAAGGCGACGCCGACAAGACCGAGCGCTGGATGGGCCTGTGGACCCTGTTCTACTGGGCCTGGTGGATTTCCTGGGCGCCTTTCGTGGGCATGTTCATCGCGCGTATTTCCCGGGGCCGCACGGTGCGTGAATTGGTCGCCGGCGTGCTGTTGATCCCGCTGGGCTTTACCTTGGCGTGGCTGTCGATCTTCGGCAACTCGGCACTGGACCTGGTGCTCAACCACGGTGCGGTAGAGTTGGGCAAGACGGCGCTGGAACAACCGTCCATGGCTATCTACCAACTGCTGGAGCATTACCCCGCGTCGAAAATCGTGATTGGCGTGTCGATCTTTGTAGGCTTTGTGCTGTTTTTGACCCCGGCGGACTCCGGCGCGGTGATGATGGCGAACCTTTCCTGCAAGGGTGGCAACGTGGATGAGGATGCGCCGCACTGGCTGCGGATCTTCTGGTCGGCGGTGATCACCCTGGTGACGATCGGCCTGCTGTTTGCGGGTAACTTCGAAGCCATGCAAACCATGGTGGTGCTGGCGGGGCTGCCGTTCTCGGTGGTGCTGATCTTCTTTATGTTCGGTTTGCACAAGGCGATGCGCCAGGACGTGGCGACGGAGCTGGAGCAGGCGCAGTTGGCCGAGCGTGGTCGTCGTGGTTTCAGCGAGCGCCTGAGCGCGTTGGACCTGCAACCGAGCCAGGCCACCGTGCAACGCTTTATGGACAAGCATGTAACGCCGGCGTTGGAAGAAGCCGCGACGGTGTTGCGCGAGCAGGGGCTGGAAGTGCAGACCCTGTTGGGCAAATCCAAGCGCTGCATTGGCGTGCGCATCGAGAGGGAAGAGGGGAATCCGTTTGTCTACGAAGTCAGCCTGGATGGCTACTCGACGGCGTCGGACGACCTGCCCGAGGAAGAGCGCACCCGTTACTACCGTGCTGAGGTGTACCTGCATAACGGGCCTCAGGAGTACGACCTGATGGGCTTCGCCCAGGAACAGATCACCCGGGACGTGCTCGATCAGTTTGAAAGCCATCGGCAGCTCCTTGGCCGTGTCTATAGCTGATAGTTGAAATGAGCACCGCCGCCTTCACGGACGAACTGTAGGAGCGAGCTTGCTCGCGAAAAACGTCAACGATAACGCGGGTATCCTGGCTTAATGCGTTGTCTGATCGTTCTTCGCGAGCAAGCTCGCTCCTACAGTGGGCCTGGGTGATTAGCCCAGGTTTTTGCCCAGCAGAGCATGGTACAGCTCACTGTCGCCCAAGATCCCCACCACCTGGTTGTTGTCATGCAACACCAGCTTGTTCCCCGTCTGATAACGAATCTGCAGCGCATCGCGCATGCCGATATTCGAATCCACCAGCGTCGGCAACCGACCCAGGCCTTCCACCGCTTGCCCGGGTGCCCAGTTCTGCAGGTTCATCACCGCGCCATTCTGGCGGGCGCCCTTGATGGTGTTGCCTTCGGCCAGGTCCAGCCACGAGTCGCCGCCCGGATCGAGACACACCGAACCGTTGACGCGCTTGCAGTTGTCCAGGGTGCGCATCAGGCTGCGCCCGCACAGTACGTTCAGCGGGTTGGTGTGGGCGACGAAGGTGCGCACATAGTCATCCGCCGGGTTCAGCACGATCTCTTCCGGCACGCTGTACTGGATGATCTTGCCGTCTTTCATGATCGCGATACGGCTGCCGAGCTTGAGGGCTTCGTCGAGGTCGTGGCTGACGAACACAATGGTCTTGCTCAGCTTGCTCTGCAGTTCCAGCAGTTCGTCCTGCAGGCCCTGGCGGATCAGCGGGTCGAGGGCCGAGAAGGGTTCATCCATCAGCAGGATATCGGCGTCCATCGCCAGCGCGCGGGCCAGGCCGACACGTTGCTGCATGCCGCCGGACAGTTCGTCGGGCTTCTTGTTGCGCCACTGGGTCAGGCCCACCAGTTCGAGTTTCTCGTCCACCAGCTTGCGCCGGTCTTTCTCCGGACGGCCCTGCATTTCCAGGCCGAAGCTGATGTTCTCGCGCACCGTCAGCCAGGGCATCAGGGCGAACTTCTGGAACACCATGGCGATGCGCTTGGTGCGCATCATTTTCAGCTCCGCCGGGGTGCAGGAGGCGATGTCGATCTGGCGCCCTTCATGCTCCACGAACAGCTGGCCACGGCTGACCGTATTGAGGCCGTTGATGCAGCGCAGCAGGCTCGATTTGCCGGAACCGGACAGGCCCATCAGCACGCAGATTTCACCTTTCTCGACATCCAGGCTGGCTTTTTCTACGCCGACAATCTGCCCGGTTTTTTTCAGGATCTCATTACGGCTCATGCCCTGGTCCAGCAGCTTGAGCGCTTCGCGTGGGTCTTTGGAGAAGATCACATCGACATTGTCGAATCGGATAATGCTCATGCATCACCCCCTACTTTGGCGTCGGGTTGTTTGCAGATGCGGTCGAGCATGATGGCCAGCAATACGATCGCCAGGCCGGCTTCAAAGCCCAGGGCGATATCGGCGGTGTTCAGCGCGTTGACCACCGGCTTGCCGAGGCCATCGGCACCCACCAGGGCGGCGATCACCACCATCGACAACGACAGCATGATGCATTGGGTAATGCCGGCAGCGATGCTCGGCATGGCGTGGGGCAGTTCAATGCGCGAGAGCAACTGACGGCGCGAGCAGCCAAAGGCCTTGCCGGCGTCCATCAACTCTTGCGGTACATCGCGGATACCCAGGTAGGTCAGGCGGATCGGCGCGGCAATCGCGAACACCACCGTGGAAATCAGCCCGGGCACCACACCCAGCCCGAAGAGGGTCAGGGTAGGGATGAGGTAGACGAAGGTCGGTACGGTCTGCATCAGATCGAGCACCGGCCGCATCAGGGTGTAGAACATCGGCTTGTGCGCGGCAACAATGCCCAGCGGCACTCCGATGACCACGCAGACCAGGGTGGCGAACAACACCTGCGCGAGGGTTTCCATGGTTTCCTGCCAGTACCCAAGGTTCAGGATCAGCAGGAAGGAGGCGACGACAAAAACCGTCAGGCCCCATTTACGTTGAATAAAGTGAGCCAGCAGCGCAATCAGACCGATCAATGCCAGCGGATTGAACCAGGTCAGCGCGAACGTCACGCCGTGGATCATCGTTTCCAGTGTCGATGCGATTGCGTCGAAATAGTTGGCACCGTGTTTGGTCAACCATTCGACGAAGGCAGCGATGTACTGGCCTAGTGGGATTTTCTGTTCAGTCAGCATGGTAGTGAATGTCCACATGCGAAGGGGAAAACATCCCGGGGCAGCGCACCGCCCCGGGGTCAGCGGTTACTTGTCGAGGTAAGCTTTGACGGCCTCCAGGCCGGGTTTGCCATCAACCGTGGTCACGCCGGCCAGCCAGGTGTCGAGCACCTGAGGGTTCTTCTTCAGCCAGGCCTTGGCCGCGGCGTCGGGCTTCATTTTGTCGTCCAGGACATTCCCCATCAGGGTGCTTTCCATGTTCAGCGTGAACACCAGGTTTTTCAGCAGTTGGCCGACGTTGCTGCATTCCTGGGTGTAGCCCTTGCGGGTGTTGGTATAGATGGTGGCCTGGCCGTAGTTGGGGCCGAACGAGTCGTCACCGCCGGTCAGGTACTTCATCTTGAAGCGGGTGTTCATCGGGTGCGGTTCCCAGCCGAGGAACACGATGGCCTGGTCGCGCTTGGTGGCGCGCTCCACCTGGGAGAGCATGCCGGCTTCGCTGGATTCGACCACTTTGAAGCCCGCGGTTTTCAGGCCGAAGGCGTCTTTGTCGATCAGCGTCTGGATGGTGCGGTTGCCGTCGTTACCTGGTTCGATACCGTAGATCTTGCCGCCCAGCTCATCCTTGAATTTGGCGATATCGGCGAAGTCTTTCAGGCCTTTGTTGTACAACGCCTCGGGGACGGCCAGGGTGTACTTGGCGTTCTCCAGGTTGGCGCGCACGGTTTCCACGGTGCCGGCATCACGGTACGGCTTGATGTCGTTTTCCATGGTCGGCATCCAGTTGCCGAGGAAGATGTCCATGTTCTTGCCGTCTGCCAGTGACTTGTAGGTCACCGGTACCGAAATCATCGTGGTGCGTGGCTTGTAGCCCAGGCCCTTGAGAATTTCGCTGGTGGTCGCAGTCGTGACGGTGATGTCGGTCCAGCCGACATCGGAGAAGTTGACGGTCTTACACTGTTCCGGTTCTGCAGCGTGTGCCATGACTGGCAGACTCAGCATGGCGGCCAACAACAACGAGGGTGAACCTTTCATCGGGGTAGACTCCTGTGTCTTTTCTGGCGGCATTCGCCGCGCTTTATTAGGTGTTGCGGTTGGGGCGTGCGACGACAGCTCTGGCACGGTGCCTTGCAAACGAGTCGAGACTGATCATGTACCAGTGAAAATCTGACGCCTACAGGGGGCGTCGTATCCAGTACAGGGAGGGTCGTATCCAGTGTCGGTGACGTCGCTTACAGGTTTTTCCCAAGTCAAAACTGCTGTTTTTGCCCATCTGCACCGCTAAAAACGGCCAAAACAGGCGATCGCACGGGAGCGACGCTGGTGAGCATGAGTGCGTCGGTGTGAGACGCCGTGAGGGCAGGTAAAAGCTTGATGATGCCGCCATCTGGGCGATCTGAGCGTAGCACCTCGTTCAAGCCTGGCCGTGCTTATCGAGGAGTTCTACCGCAATGGCTATCAGTGTTTTCGACCTGTTCAAGATCGGCATCGGGCCTTCGAGTTCTCACACCGTCGGCCCCATGCGCGCCGCGGCGTTGTTCGTCCAGGCTTTGCGTGAACGTGAACTGTTGGAACAGGTCCGGCGCGTCGAAGTTCAGCTCTACGGCTCCTTGTCGGCTACCGGCATCGGTCACGGCAGTGATACCGCGACCATCATGGGCCTGATGGGCGAGTGGCCGGACGCGATCGATCCGGCGCAAATCGGCCTGCGCATTCATACCCTGCGCAAGACCGATACCTTGCTGCTGGACGGACGTTTGCCCGTGCCGTTCGTATGGGCCCGGGACATGTGCCTGCTCGACGAAAACCTGCCGTTCCATCCCAATGCCATGACCCTGGTGGTGTTCGGCGATGACGGCGAGCTGCACCGCGACACTTACTATTCAGTGGGGGGCGGTTTTGTGGTGGATGAGGCCCAGGCCCGCAGCGGTGTGGCCGATATGGACAGCACCGCCTTGCCCTATGATTTTTCCAGCGCGGTGGAGCTGTTGCAGCTGTGCAAGACCCACAACCTGCGCGTCGCCGAGCTGATGATGGCCAATGAAAAGGTCTGGCGCTCCGAGGACGAAATCCGCAGCGGCCTGATGAAGCTCTGGCGCGCCATGCAAGAGTGCGTCGAGCAGGGCCTCAAGCACGAAGGCATCCTGCCCGGCGGCCTCAACGTGCGTCGCCGTGCCGCCAAGTTGCACCGTAGCTTGCAGGAATTGAACAAGCCCAATGTGATCGGCTCGACCTTGAGCGCGATGGAGTGGGTCAACCTGTTCGCCCTGGCGGTCAACGAAGAAAACGCCGCCGGTGGACGCATGGTCACCGCCCCCACCAACGGCGCGGCGGGGATCATTCCGGCTGTGTTGCATTACTTCATGAAATTCAGCGACGAAGTCACCGAAGCCAACGTGGTCGACTACCTGCTCAGCGCCGCGGCGGTGGGGATCCTGTGCAAGAAGAATGCATCGATCTCCGGTGCTGAAGTCGGCTGCCAGGGCGAGGTGGGCTCAGCCTGCGCCATGGCCGCCGCCGGGCTGGCAGAGGTTCTTGGCGCCACGCCGGAGCAATTGTGCAACGCCGCCGAAATTGGCCTGGAACATAACCTTGGCCTGACCTGCGACCCGGTGGGCGGCCTGGTGCAAGTGCCGTGCATCGAACGCAACGCGATTGCGGCGGTGAAGGCGATCAACGCGGCACAGATGGCCCTGCGCGGCGACGGCCAGCACTTCATCTCCCTGGATCGGGTGATCCGCACCATGCGCGATACCGGGGCGGATATGCATGACAAGTACAAGGAAACATCGCGGGGTGGGTTGGCGGTGAGTGCGGTGGAGTGCTGAGACCGCGATGCCTGCATCGGGGGCAAGTCGAATCGTCGCACCGTCCCTCCCACATGTTGAATTGTGAATACCTTCAAATGTGGGAGGGGGCTTGCCCCCGATGGCTGTAATCCAGGCAATGCTGCTCAAAAAGTGAACACTCCAACCTAAATCGCCACCTTTTAGCGCGTCGCAAACAGATAAGTAGCTCGCGAACGATTTCCCCTCCGACCACCCGTCACCTGTGCGTGCGGTGACAGACTTTTCCTACGCCCTGAAAGCGCCTTCCCACAAGTGCTACCGAACTGCTCACAGCCCTTGAGTAGGCTCGCTCCTACGACCAATTCGGGTCGTATTCCGCACTTCCTGCGTGGGCTTATATAGACGCGTCATGAGGTCGTTTTCAGGAGTTATTGAATAGCCATTCAATTTTAGGCATGGCATTTGCTCTATCAATTCAAAGCGTCGCTCTGCATCGCAGACGCGCGCAATAACAAGAGCCTCGCCTGAGGCCATCACCCGCTTTGTGTGAGGAGATACCGCCATGACGTCGTTCAACTCCGGGACTCAACCCCAGAACCGTGCGCCTCAATCCATCGGCTTTTTGCTGCTGGACAATTTCACGCTGATTTCCCTGGCTTCGGCAGTGGAACCACTGCGCATGGCCAACCAGTTGTCCGGTCGCGAGTTGTATCGCTGGACGACCCTGAGTGTCGACGGGAACCAGGTGTGGGCCAGCGACGGCCTGCAAATCACCCCCGATGCCTCCATGCACAAAGCCCCGGCCCTGGACACTGTGATTGTGTGCGGCGGCGTGGGCATCCAGCGTACCGTCACTCGTGAACACGTGTCGTGGCTGCAAAGCCAGGCGCGTCAGTCCCGTCGCCTTGGCGCGGTGTGCACCGGCAGTTGGGCCTTGGCCTGCGCCGGCTTGCTCGACGGGTTCGATTGCAGCGTGCACTGGGAGTGCCTGGCGTCGATGCAGGAAGCCTTCCCCCGCGTGTCGATGAGCACCCGCCTGTTCACCCTCGATCGCAACCGTTTCACCAGCTCCGGCGGCACCGCGCCGCTGGACATGATGCTGCACCTGATCAGCCGCGACCATGGCCGTGAACTGTCGGCGGCGATCTCCGAGATGTTCGTGTACGAGCGCATCCGCAACGAGCAGGATCACCAGCGCGTGCCGCTCAAGCACATGCTTGGCACCAACCAGCCGAAGTTGCAGGAAATCGTGGCGCTGATGGAAGCCAACCTCGAAGAGCCGATCGACCTGGATGAGCTGGCGGTGTACGTCGCCGTGTCGCGGCGCCAGTTGGAGCGGCTGTTCCAGAAATACCTGCACTGCTCGCCGTCGCGCTACTACCTCAAGCTGCGCCTGATTCGCGCCCGGCAGTTGCTCAAGCAAACGCCGATGTCGATCATCGAAGTGGCGTCGGTGTGCGGGTTCGTGTCCACGCCGCACTTCTCCAAGTGCTACCGCGAATACTTCGGCATTCCGCCACGGGATGAGCGCGTAGGCTCCAACACCACCCAGCAGGTGGCGATGATGCCGATTCCGCAGGCGTTGGTGTTGTCACCGTTGTCGGGGCCGATGTCGGCGTTGAGCCAGGCGCGCAACGAGTCGACATTCGCCAGCGTACGGCTCTAACTGTAGGAGCGAGCTTGCTCGCGAAAAAAGCAAGAGCGCCGCGGGGCACCTGGTGCCCCGCGTCATTGTTGGCGATCTTCGCGAGCAAGCTCGCTCCTACAGGGAGGGTGGCTGTCAGGCGCCAGCGTTCTGCTTGAACTGCACCAACGCCGGCAACAACTGCTTGTCGATCGCCTGGCGCACCGCCGGCAGAATCGTCGCACTGCCAGTGTACATCTGCTCAACCATACCCTTGAGCGCCTTGGCCCGTGCTTCGCTCAAACCGCGTACCGCGCATTCGCACGCCTGTTCGGCGCTGGCACCGCTGGATACCTCGAAACCCAGCGAGCGCAGTTGGCTCAGCAGGTCATCCTGGTCAATCAAATCCGCATGCATCATGACGTTTATCCTGGTGAAGGGAGCGGGGGATTGATCTGGATTCTGGTAGGCCCCCGGCTGGTCGGCAAGGGCAGAATGCACGAATGGCTCAGATGGCTATGAGCGTGTCGTTTTCGGGTCATTTACCCACCGAAGGAATAGGCACACTGGCTACCAGCAAGCAGCTTGAAGGTTTGGTCACCCTCGGGATGTACGGCTCACACAAAGCGCTCTGCCCCGATCCCGTCACGGCTGGATCGGGGCTTTTTTTTGCCTGGGTTTTTTGCGCTGCCGCGCCGCGATCTACCGCTGCAACACCAGGATCCTCGAGAGCAACTCGTCGCGATCGATGTAGCACCCCTGAAAGTGCCGCGCCCCGGATGTTGGATCAAACGCATTACGCGCATGCAACGTACGGCGGTTATCGAAGCACCACAGCTCGCCCGGGTTCAGGCGCTTGACCAGCCGAAAGCGCGCCTCGCGCGTCATCGCGATAAACCGCCGATAAGCCCGATACAGCAACGGCATCTGCGCCACCGACGTTTCGAACGGCCCGCGCAAAAAGTTGGCCATGCGAATCTCCACCACCTCGCCCAACGCGTCCAGGGCAATGATCGGCGCAAGGCGGCGATAGTCGCTGTGACGGTCTTTGTTGCGAAACTCCACGGGTATTTCACACAAGGCGCGAAACGCTTCGGGATCTTCCTCGCGCAGGGCATTGGCGATGGCAAACCCATCGACAAAAAGACTCTCGCCACCGTCCGCATCGTTCACCAGGCAATGCAAGAATTGCAGCCCCGGTTGCAGCTCCCGGGTCGGCAGATCGCTGTGCAACGGCAGGTTGAAAGCGGTGTAGGCATTGCTGTCGGCATCGGCCTTGGATTGCACGTTGAACAGCACACCAAAATTGCTCTCGCGGATAAACGAAATGCGCTTGGCGATCAGTGCCAGGGAACCCGGTTCGGTGGGCACGCCACGGACTTGGGTAAGGCCCAGGTCGCGCAGTGCCAGTAGCCATTGCAGCAGGGCCTTGGGGTCTTCCATCACGGCGGTATAGTCAAACACCGGGAGATCGAAGGTGCTGTCCCACAACTGGGGTTGGGGCTTTGCCGCCCTGCGTTCGGCGCGGGATTCATCGTCATAGGCATGGGCGCGCAGCCAGCCGGGATCGTATTGGCTGCGATGGCCGCCACGCCACTCCACGCTGAGAACACCGTGCTCGATCCGCGCGCCGATGGCGCTGAGGTCGTCATCCACGTCGACAATTTCCAGCACCTGCTCACGCGTCACGCTGTACACGCATTGTGCGCACGGGCAGTTGTCCCGCAGCCACTGATGATGAAACGGGCTGACCCGGCCATCGGCCCAGCGTACGCGAATCTGATCTTCCAACACCTGCGCCTCGGCGAGGTCGCAGCGCTTCGGGTAAGTACGGAAATCGGCAACAGCGGCGGCGGTTTGCATGATGGCTCCTTATTTTTTTGGTGGCAGTCCAATCACTCGGCCGAGGAGGGCGGGCCTTGGCAGATCGGCTTGCTCAGTGCTGATCGCAACGAGTTTTTCCAGCGTCGCCTCGGCAAACGGCGCCGAATGCGGGCCTGCCAGGTCAACGTGCAGCAGCATCTGTTCGTTGCCGGCCAGCTCTTTCTCGTCGCCCACTAAATGCAGGCTGTGATAAAGGTGCAGGCGCTTGGCGTCGTGGGCGATCAGTTGCGTATGCACCTCCACCGCGGCGCCGAGTTTCACTTCGTGCAGGTAGTTCAGGTGCAGTTCCAGGGTGAACAGCGAATGGCCGTTGGCTTCGCGGTTGTCGCTGGTAAGGCCCAGGGTGTCCATCAGCGCGTCGGTGGCGTAGCTGAAGATCAGCAGGTAGAACGCGTCGCGCAGGTGGCCGTTGTAGTCCACCCAGGCGGGTTGGATTTTGGTGGCGTAGGTGGTCAGTGCAGGCATCACATGAATTCCGGCTATGTACGCGGTCAGGAATGTGGGAGGTGGCTTGCCCCCGATAGCGGTGTGTCAGTCAAGGTGTTCGGTACTGATCCACCGCTATCGGGGGCAAGCCCCCTCCCACAGGGTTATTCGGCGAAGGTCATGCCGTGTTTTTCCTTGGTCGCCTTCACCGCTTCGAGCACCGCCAACAGGCAATCGTCACGATAGCGTTCCAGCGCCGAAATGCTGTGTTTGCCCAATTGGTCGCTGGTGCCCTCGACCACATCGTCGATCAGCTTGTCGGTCAGCTCCGGTGCCGGCAGGTAGGTCCACGGCAACTGCAACGCCGGACCGAACTGCGCCATGAAGTGCCGCATGCCCGCATCACCGCCTGCCAGGGTATAGGTGAGGAAGGTGCCCATGAACGACCAGCGCAACCCGGCGCCAAAGCGAATGGCGTCGTCGATTTCGCCGGTGGTCGCCACGCCGTCATTGACCAGGTGCAGCGCCTCGCGCCACAGCGCTTCGAGCAAGCGGTCGGCGATAAAACCGGGGACTTCCTTGCGCACATGCAGCGGGCGCATACCGAGGGCTTCATACACCTTGATCGCGGCCTGGATCGCTTCCGGCGCGGTGTGCTTGCCGCCCACCACTTCCACCAGCGGCAACAGATAGACCGGGTTGAAAGGGTGGCCGACGACACAGCGTTCCGGGTGAGTCGAACCCTCGTAGAACTCGCTCGGCAACAGCCCGGAGGTACTCGAGCCGATCAGTGCATTGGGCTTGGCCGCTGCGCTGATCTTGCTGTGCAATTGCAGTTTCAGCTCCAGGCGTTCCGGGGCGCTTTCCTGGATGAAGTCGGCGTCTTTCACGCATTCTTCAATGGTGGCCACAAAGCGCAGGCGGTCTTGCGATGCGCCGGGTGCGAGGCCCTGTTTTTCCAGGGCGCCCCAGGCATTGGCGACGCGTTTGCGCAGCGCCGCTTCGGCACCTGGCGCGGGGTCCCAGGCGACCACGTCGAGGCCATGCGCCAGGGCGCGGGACACCCAGCCGCTGCCGATGACACCGCTGCCGAGGGCGGCGAAGGTTTTGATTTCTGTAATAAAGCGCATGGCAAATTCCTAAAGCGTTCAGTGATCCCTTGTGGGAGGGGGCTTGCCCCCGATTACGGTGTGTCAGCCAATAGATCCTTCAACTGACACACCTCTATCGGGGGCAAGCCCCCTCCCACATTTTTTGATTAGCGGCGTTTGGTGAGGCCCATTTTTTTGCGGCCTTCGGCCGGGGTCATGACCCGCGCGCCCAGGCGGCTGAGGATTTCACTGGCGCGTTCCACCAGTTGGCCGTTGGTGGCGAGTACGCCCTTGTCCAGCCACAGGTTGTCTTCCAGGCCCACACGCACGTTGCCACCCAGCAGCACGGCCTGGGCCGCCATCGGCATCTGCATGCGGCCGATCCCGAACCCTGCCCACACCGCGTCGGCGGGCAGGTTGTCGACCATGGCTTTCATGGTGGTGGTGTCGGCCGGCGCGCCCCACGGGATGCCCAGGCACAGCTGGAACAGCGGGTTGTCGAGCAGGCCCTCCTTGATCATCTGCTTGGCGAACCACAGGTGGCCGGTGTCGAAGATTTCCAGCTCGGCTTTTACCCCCAGCTCCTGGATACGTTTGGCGCCAGCGCGCAGTTGGGCCGGAGTGGACACATAAATGGTGTCGCCATCGCCGAAGTTCAGGGTGCCGCAATCGAGGGTGCAGATTTCAGGCAGCAGTTCTTCCACATGAGCCAGGCGGGTCAGCGGGCCGACCAGGTCGGTATTGGGGCCGAATTCCATCGGGTTCTCGCCGCCGCCGATCTCCAGGTCGCCACCCATGCCAGCGGTGAGGTTGACGATGATGTCGATGTCAGCCTCACGAATGCGCTCCATCACTTCGCGGTACAGGGCGACGTCGCGGCTGAACTTACCGGTTTCGGGGTCGCGGACGTGGCAGTGCACCACGGTAGCGCCGGCTTTGGCGGCTTCCACGGCGGCGGCGGCAATTTGCTTGGGGGTGACCGGCACGTGAGGGCTTTTGGCGGTCGTGTCGCCAGCACCGGTGAGTGCGCAGGTGATGATGACGTCGTGGTTCATGAGGTGGGTTCCTTACAGGCGTGTGATTTCAAGGCGTAGGACGCCGTTCGCGGCCAGGGATGACCGCGACGCGGGGAGTCCAAAAAGGTTATTTGCTGGTCAATTGCAGGTTGGCGGCGGCCGGTTTGCCGTCGAAGGTGGTCACGCCTTCAAGCCAGCGCTGCTGGTCCTGCGGGTGATCCTTGAGCCACTGTTTGGCGGACTCCAGAGCGTCCTTGTGATCCAGCAGCGGCTGCATCATCCGGCTCTCGTCGGCGGCGGTGAAGGTCAGGTTGCTCAGCAGCTTGTGCACGTTGGGGCACTGCTCGGCGTAGGTCGGCGAGGTGACGGTCCAGACGGTGGCCATGCCTTCGTTCGGGCCCAGGGCGTCCTCGCTGCCGGTCAGGTAGGTCATTGCCACGTTGACGTTCATCGGGTGCGGCGCCCAGCCGAAGAACACCACGGCTTCCTTGCGGCGCACGGCGCGGTCCACGGCGGCGAGCATGCCGGCTTCGCTGGACTCCACCAACTGGAACTTGCCCAGGCCGAACTGGTTCTTGGCGATCATCGCCTTGATCTGGGTATTGGCGCCCGAGCCAGGTTCGATGCCGTAGATCTTGCCACCCAGTTCTTTCTCGAACTTGGCGATATCGGCGAAGGTTTTCAGGCCCTTGTCCGCCAGGTAAGTCGGCACGGCGAGGGTGGCGCGGGCATCTTCCAGGCTCGGTTTGTCGAGGACCTTGACCTGCTTGGCGTTGACGAACGGTGTGATGGTCTGGGTCATCAGCGGGTTCCAGTAGCCGAGAAACAGGTCCAGGCGCTGGTCGCGGATGCCGGCGAAGATGATTTGCTGGGAGGCGCTGGTTTGCTTGGTCTTATAGCCGAGGCCGTCGAGCAATACCTGGGTCATGGCGCTGGTGGCGATGACATCGGTCCAGTTCACCACGCCCATGCGCACGTTCTGGCAGGATGCCGCGTCGGCGGCCAGGACATTGGTGCTCAAGAGGGCGCTGGCACTGAGTGCGAGTACGCAACGGCTGATCAGTCGATTCATGGTGGATCCCTCGGCAGGTCGTTATTGTGGGGGCCGGCGTCTTTGTGCGCCGTGGGATCACGTTACGCAGCTTGGAGGGCGGCAAAACGCACGGCGGCGACTCACTCTTGCACTGCAGCGACCTGCCCCCTTGAATCCACCCGAGAACGGGAGTATCACAGTGCCACGCTGCCCGTCCGACGAGAGCGCCACCATGTCCCAGGATTTCTACTTTTTGCTGATGCCGGGCTTTTCGGCCATCGGTTTTATTTCGGCGCTTGAACCGTTGCGCGTGGCCAACCGCTTTCGTGGCGAGTTGTACCGCTGGCACGTATTGAGCGCCGATGGCGGCGCGGTGCTGGCGAGCAATGGCATGTCGGTCAACGCCGACGCCGCGCTGGAACCGTTGAAGAAGGGCGCCACCTTGATGGTGGTCGCCGGCTTCGAACCGCTCCAGTTCGCCACGCCCGCCCTGGAGCACTGGCTGCGCCGCCTCGACCACGACGGCGTCACCCTTGGCGCCATCGACACCGGCGCCTGTGTTCTCGCCGAGGCGGGCCTGCTCGACGGTCATCGCCTGACCCTGCACTGGGAAGCCATTGATGCCTTCAAGGAATCGTATCCGCACCTGAGCGTGACCCAGGAACTGTTCGAGATCGACCGCCGCCGCATCACCTGCGCCGGCGGCACCGCGTCCATCGACCTGATGCTCGACCTGATCGCCCAGGCCCACGGCCCGGACCTGGCCATCCAGGTCTCCGAACAATTCGTGCTCGGGCGCATTCGCCCACGCAAAGACCACCAGCGCATGCAGATCGCCACGCGCTACGGCATCAACAACAAGAAGCTGGTGCACGTGATCGGCGAGATGGAGCAGCACACCGAGCCGCCCCTGAGTACCTTGGCCCTGGCTGACACGATCAAGGTCACCCGGCGCCAGTTGGAACGCTTGTTTCGCCTGCATTTGAACGACACGCCGAGCAACTTCTACCTGGGCCTGCGCCTGGAAAAAGCCCGGCAGTTGCTGCGCCAGAGCGACATGAGCGTGCTGGAGGTGAGCATTGCCTGCGGGTTTGAGTCGCCGTCGTATTTCACCAGGAGTTATCGGGCCAGGTTTGCCAAGTGTCCGAGGGAGGATCGGCGACGGGAGGTGGTTTGACGGGCAATTATAGTCAATTATACTCGTTACTATAATTTATAGTCCTTTACATAATTGAGTATAAAACCATGCCCAAGCACAGCGGCTTTGTGTTTCGCCGCCCCACCCTGGCACGCAGTATTGCCGATGGCCTGGTGGGGGCCGGTATTCAGGATTTCACCTCTGGCCTGTTTCTCGCGGCGCCCCGTCGCACCGGCAAAAGCACCTTTCTGCGCGAAGACTTGATTCCGGAATGTCAGCTCCGGGGCTGGCTGACGGTGTATGTGGATCTCTGGGCTGACAAAGAGAAAGATCCTGCAGAGTTGATTGCCAGTGCTATTGCGGCTGCTCTGGTTCCCTATGAAAAGGGCATTCGCAAACTGGCCAAGAACATCGGCATCGAGAAACTGAGCTTTCTGCGTACGCTCTCCTGGGATTTTACCAAGCCACAATTGCCTGTCGGGGCGACGCTGACCCAAGCGTTGGAATTGCTCCACAGCGCTGCTGAAAAACCCGTTGTGCTGGTGATTGACGAAGCGCAGCACGCATTAACCACCGAGTCGGGTATCAATGCGATGTTCGCGTTGAAGGCTGCCCGGGATCAGCTCAACCAAGGCCGTGACGAGGAAGGCAGCGGCTTGCGCCTGGTGTTTACCGGCTCCAACCGCGACAAGCTGGCTCACTTGGTGCTCGGCAAAAGCCAGCCGTTCTTCGGCTCCAGCATCACGCCGTTCCCCTTGCTCGGCAAAGAGTTCACCCAGGCGTACACCGTGCACCTCAACGCTCATTTGGCGCAAACCAATCAGTTCAACCCTGCCGACATTGATGAGGCGTTTGAGCTGGTAGGCCGGCGCCCCGAGATGTTGCGTACGATCATCGGTGAAGTCGCGTTGGAGTTAGGCGAGGCCAGTAACCTCGGCCAACTCCTGCACAGCCGCGCCGAGCTGTTGCGCGCAGGTGTATGGACCGAGTTCGAAAGCGCCTGGAACGCCCTGACCATCCCGCAGCGCGCCGTGCTGGAGGTGATGGTGGAGCGCTCTCAAAACAACGAACCCTTCGCGCCATTTACCGACAGCACCCTCACGGCTGTCAGCAAGGCGCTGGAAGATATGGGCAGCGACGTGGTACCGGGTACCCAGACCATCCAGGCCTGCATCGATGCCCTGCGCGACAAGGAACTGGTGTGGAAGTCGAGCCGGGGCGGGTATGCCCTGGAAGACAAGACATTCGGCGACTGGCTGCGGCACAAGCGCCATGCCCCCCACTAAAGACAACACACATCCCATGTGGGAGGGGGGCTTGCCCCCGATAGCGGTGGGTCAGCCAAAGCTGTATCAACTGACCGTCCGCTATCGGGGGCAAGCCCCCTCCCACATGGGGTGTTTGGTGTGGTTTATTTCTTCAGCAGTGCCGAACACGCCGTCTTGAAGGCCTCATGCTGATACTTGTTCAGTGTCGCCGGCAGGTCAAAGTTGTGCTTCTTGTTCTGCGCGTTGATGGTCTGTGGTGACAGCAGCGTCACCTCAACCCCCTCCAGCAGTTGAAACACCCCTTCAATCTTGAACGTGGTCGGGCCGCCGGCGAATTCGCCTTTCTTGCTGCGCTTCTTGATGGCGATGCGCTGGAGGGCGTTTTCCTGCACGAACGCCTTCACCTGGGCGGCGAAGGCTTTGACGTTGGCGGCTTCATCGTCGTCTTCAAGGGCGATTTTCTTGGTGGCCAGGGCGACGTGGGTCAGTGTCTGGTCGTCCAGGGAGGCAACGGCGAAGATCGCTTCGCTGCCTTTGATTTCGATGCCGCAGAGAGTCATGAGTAGCCTTGGTTCAAAGAGAGAGGCAGGGATTGTCGCTTATTCCTGCCCAATCGACTCCAGAAACTCCGACCGCTCATCACTCATCCGCGCCAGGCAATCATTCTGCGCAATTGCATATTCCTTGGTGCCTGTCACCGCTGGGAAGGTATCCACCGCACAATCGGCGTCACGCAGCTTTTCCCACTTCTGCTGGGCGTCCTTCAGACGAGCGGTAATGTCGGCGAGCTCTGACTTGTTGCGGCCATAGGTCGAACCCATGCGCTCCAGCAGGACCTGGTAGTTATCCTTGAGCAATTGTTCTGCGGTGGTTTTGTTGTAGGTGGCGCATTCCAGGGTTTGCTTGTCGTTTTCGATGCCGTCGCACGGCGTGCTGTCGGTGTCTTCGGCGGCGTGGACGCCGGTTGCGATGAGTGCCAAAGCCAGGAAAATCGATTTCATTGCGCCGTCTCATATCAGTGGATGACCGAATTCTGGCTCAAGCGTAAGACAAAGAACAGCCGCCAGTCAGACACCTCTTAACAGCCTTTGTCGCGGATTGACGCTTTCGGCAATTCCCCTGTCGTTTTTGCACCCGGCTCAGGTTGCCCCTGGGCATATGCTGGCCCCAAAGCGCCGGCAGACGATTCGGCGCATGAATCGCCAATAAGGGGACGCCTGATGAGCCCAGCGCAATTGCACGCCGACAGCATCGTTATCGACGGGCTGATCATTGCCAAGTGGAACCGCGAGCTGTTCGAGGACATGCGCAAAGGTGGCCTGACTGCCGCCAACTGCACCGTGTCGGTGTGGGAAGGGTTCCAGGCCACGATCAACAACATCGTCGCCAGCCAGACCTTGATCCGCGAGAACAGCGACCTGGTGATCCCGGTGAAGACCACCGCCGACATCCGCAAGGCCAAGGAACAGGGCAAGACCGGCATCATCTTCGGCTTCCAGAACGCCCACGCGTTTGAAGACCAGCTCGGCTACGTCGAGATCTTCAAGCAGCTCGGCGTCGGTGTGGTGCAGATGTGCTACAACACCCAGAACCTGGTGGGCACCGGTTGCTACGAGCGCGACGGCGGCCTGTCGGGCTTCGGTCGCGAGATCGTCGCCGAGATGAACCGCGTCGGCATCATGTGCGACCTGTCCCACGTCGGCTCCAAGACCAGCGAAGAAGTCATCCTCGAATCGAAAAAACCGGTGTGCTACTCCCACTGCCTGCCATCGGGCCTTAAGGAGCACCCGCGCAACAAGTCCGATGAAGAGCTGAAGTTCATTGCCGACCACGGCGGTTTTGTCGGTGTGACCATGTTTGCGCCGTTCCTGGCCAAGGGCATCGATTCCACCATCGACGACTACGCCGAAGCGATTGAATACACCATGAACATCGTCGGCGAAGACGCCATCGGCATCGGCACCGACTTCACCCAGGGCCATGGCCAGGATTTCTTCGAAATGCTGACCCATGACAAGGGCTACGCCCGCCGCCTGACCAGCTTCGGCAAGATCATCAACCCGCTGGGCATCCGCACCGTGGGCGAGTTCCCCAACCTCACCGAGACCCTGCTCAAGCGCGGCCACTCTGAGCGTGTGGTGCGCAAGATCATGGGCGAGAACTGGGTCAACGTCTTGAAGGACGTTTGGGGCGAATAAGCCAAACACCCCCGGGCATACCACTACGAATTTTTCTGGAGTTAAGTTTCCATGGCCAAGATCGCCCCGCAATTGCCAATCGAAGTCGACAGCGAAACCGGTGTCTGGACTTCCGACGCCCTGCCGATGCTGTACGTACCGCGCCATTTCTTCGTCAACAACCACATGGGCATCGAAGAAGTGCTGGGCGCCGAAGCCTACGCCGAGATCCTCTACAAGGCCGGCTACAAGTCCGCCTGGCACTGGTGTGAAAAAGAAGCCGAATGCCACGGCCTGGAAGGCGTCGCGGTGTTCGAGCACTACATGAAACGCCTGTCGCAACGCGGCTGGGGCCTGTTCAAGATCCAGGACATCGACCTCGACAAAGGCACCGCCAGCGTCAAGCTGGAACACTCGGCGTTCGTCTACGTGTACGGCAAGGTCGGGCGCAAGGTCGACTACATGTTCACCGGCTGGTTTGCCGGTGCCATGGACCAGATCCTGCAAGCGCGTGGTAGCCAGATTCGCACCGTGGCCGAGCAAGTCTACGGAGGCTCCGAAGAGGGCCACGATGACGGCCTGTTCATCGTCAAGCCGTTGTAAGCCGAGGACCCTGCCATGGCTTTCGAAGCAATGTTCCAGCCGATCCAGATCGGCAAACTGACCATCCGCAACCGCGTGCTCAGTACCGCCCACGCCGAGGTGTATGCCACCGACGGCGGCATGACCACCGACCGCTATGTGAAGTACTACGAAGAGAAAGCCAAGGGCGGTATCGGCCTGGCGATCTGCGGCGGTTCCTCGGTGGTGGCCATCGACAGCCCCCAGGAATGGTGGAGTTCGGTGAACCTGTCCACCGACCGCATCATCCCGCACTTCCAGAACCTGGCCGACGCCATGCACAAGCATGGCGCCAAGATCATGATCCAGATTACCCACATGGGCCGTCGCTCGCGTTGGGACGGCTTTAACTGGCCAACCCTGATGTCGCCGTCCGGCGTGCGCGAGCCGGTGCATCGCGCCACCTGTAAGACCATCGAGCCGGAAGAAATCTGGCGCGTGATCGGCAACTACGCCAGCGCCGCCAAGCGCGCCAAGGCCGGTGGCCTGGACGGGGTGGAACTGTCCGCAGTGCACCAGCACATGATCGACCAGTTCTGGAGCCCACGGGTCAACAAGCGTACCGACGAGTGGGGCGGTACCTTCGAAGGCCGCATGAAATTCGGCCTGGAAGTGCTGAAAGCCGTGCGCGCCGAGGTCGGTGACGACTTCTGCGTGGGCATGCGCCTGTGCGGTGACGAGTTCCACCCGGACGGCCTGTCCCACGAGGACATGAAGCAGATCGCCAAGTATTACGACGACACCGGCATGCTCGATTTCATCGGCGTGGTGGGCTCGGGTTGCGATACCCACAACACCCTGGCCAACGTGATCCCCAACATGAGTTATCCACCGGAGCCGTTCCTGCATTTGGCGGCCGGTATCAAGGAAGTGGTCAAGGTTCCGGTGCTGCACGCGCAGAACATCAAGGACCCGAACCAGGCCACGCGCATCCTCGAAGGCGGCTATGTGGACATGGTCGGCATGACCCGTGCGCACATCGCCGACCCGCACCTGATCGCCAAGATCAAGATGGGCCAGATCGACCAGATCAAACAGTGCGTCGGCGCCAACTATTGCATCGACCGCCAGTACCAGGGCCTGGATGTACTGTGCATCCAGAACGCCGCGACGTCGCGTGAATACATGGGCGTGCCGCACATCATCGAGAAGTCCACCGGGCCCAAGCGCAAAGTCGTGGTGGTCGGTGCCGGCCCGGCCGGGATGGAGGCCGCGCGCGTGGCCGCCGAACGTGGCCACGACGTGACCCTGCTCGAGAAGAAAGAATTTATCGGCGGGCAAATCACCACCGCCTCCAAGGCCCCGCAGCGCGACCAGATCGCCGGTATCACCCGCTGGTTCCAACTGGAGCTGGCGCGTTTGAAAGTCGACCTGCGCCTGGGGGTTGCCGCTGACGCTGAAACCATTCTGGACCTGCGTCCGGACGTGGTCGTGCTGGCGGTCGGCGGGCATCCGAATGTCGAGCAAAACGAACACTGGGGCGCAGCCGAAGGCCTGGTGGTGAGCAGTTGGGACGTGCTCGACGGCAAGGTGGCGCCGGGCAAGAACGTGCTGGTGTACGACACCATCTGTGAGTTCACCGGCATGTCAGTGGCGGATTTCCTCGCGGACAAAGGCAGCCAGGTCGAGATCGTCACCGACGACATCAAGCCCGGCGTGGCCATCGGCGGTACGTCGTTCCCGACCTACTACCGCAGCATGTACCCCAAGGAAGTGATCATGACCGGCGACATGATGCTGGAAAAGGTCTACCGCGAAGGCGACAAGCTGGTGGCGGTGCTGGAGAACGAATACACCGGCGCCAAGGAGGAGCGGGTGGTGGACCAGGTGGTGGTGGAGAACGGTGTCCGTCCGGACGAGGAAATCTACTACGCCCTCAAGCCAGGTTCGCGCAACAAGGGCCAGATCGACGTTGAAGCCCTGTTCGCGATCAAGCCGCAGCCGTGCCTGAGCGAAACGGGCGATGGGTACTTGCTGTTCCGCATCGGTGACTGTGTGGCCCAGCGCAACACCCACGCTGCCATCTATGACGCCCTGCGCCTGTGCAAGGATTTCTAAGCCGGCCTTGAACCAATGTGTACTCGGTCCAAGTGTGGGAGGGGGCTTGCCCCCGATGGCGGTGGGTCAGCTACAGCGGTATCAACTGACAGTCCGCCATCGGGAGCAAGCCCCCTCCCACATTCAGGGCCGGTTTCACAGTAGACCTGTGTGGTCTGTGGGAGCTTCACCATGTTGAACACCTTGCTGCCTATTCTTTTGTTTGCCGCCTTGGGCCTCGCCGTCCTCGGCGCCCTGCGCCGGGTGAACATGTGGCGCCGTGGCCGCGCGTCCAAGGTCGACCTGCTGGGCGGCCTGCTGGCCATGCCCAAGCGCTACATGGTCGACCTGCACCACGTGGTTGCCCGCGACAAATACATCGCCAACACCCACGTCGCTACGGCGCTGGGCTTTGTGCTGTCGGCGCTGCTGGCGATCCTGGTGCATGGCTTTGGCCTGCACAATCGCATCCTCGGCTACGCCTTGCTGTTGGCCTCGGTGCTGATGTTTGTCGGCGCCACGTTCGTCTACCTGCGTCGGCGTAACCCACCGTCACGCCTGTCCAAGGGCCCGTGGATGCGCCTGCCGAAAAGCCTGATGGCGTTCTCGGTGAGCTTCTTCCTGGTGACCTTGCCGGTGGCCGGGATCCTGCCTGCCGACTTCGGCGGCTGGCTGCTGGCAGCGTTGCTCAGCGTTGGCGTGCTGTGGGGCGTGTCCGAGATGTTCTTCGGCATGACCTGGGGCGGCCCGATGAAACACGCCTTCGCCGGGGCTCTGCACCTGGCCTGGCACCGCCGTGCCGAGCGTTTTGGCGGTGGCCGATCCACAGGTTTGAAGCCGCTGGACCTGACCGACAAAAGCGCGCCACTGGGCGTGGAAAAACCCAAGGATTTCACCTGGAACCAACTGCTCGGCTTCGACGCCTGTGTGCAGTGCGGCAAGTGCGAAGCCGCGTGCCCGGCATTTGCCGCTGGCCAGCCGCTGAACCCGAAAAAGCTGATCCAGGACATGGTGGTCGGCCTCGCCGGCGGCACCGATGCCGCATTCGCCGGCAGCCCGTATCCCGGTAAGCCGATCGGCGAACACAGCGGTAATCCTCATCAACCGATCGTCAACGGCCTGGTGGACGCCGAGACGCTGTGGTCGTGCACCACCTGCCGCGCCTGCGTGGAAGAGTGCCCGATGATGATCGAGCACGTGGACGCCATCGTCGACATGCGCCGCCACCTCACCCTGGAAAAAGGCGCCACACCGAACAAGGGCGCCGAAGTCCTGGAGAACCTGATCGCCACCGACAACCCGGGCGGCTTTGCCCCGGGCGGGCGCCTGAACTGGGCGGCAGACTTGAACCTGCCGCTGTTCAGTGAAAAAGGCAGCGCCGATGTGCTGTTCTGGGTCGGCGACGGTGCCTTCGACATGCGCAACCAACGGACCTTGCGCGCCTTCGTCAAAGTGCTGAAAGCGGCCAAGGTCGACTTCGCCGTGCTTGGCCTCGAGGAGCGCGACAGTGGCGATGTGGCCCGTCGCCTGGGCGACGAAGCGACCTTCCAGCTGTTGGCCACACGCAATATCCAGACCTTGGCCAAGTACAGCTTCAAGCGCATCGTCACGTGCGACCCGCACAGTTTCCACGTGCTGAAAAACGAATACGGCGCCTTCAACGGTGACTATGTGGTGCAGCATCACAGCACTTACATGGCCGAACTGATCGGCGACGGCACATTGAACCTGGGCCAGCACAAGGGCAACAGCGTGACCTATCACGACCCTTGTTACCTCGGCCGCTACAACGGCGAATACGAAGCACCGCGCCAAGTACTGCGGGCGCTGGGGATCGAGGTCAAGGAAATGCAACGCTCGGGCTTCCGTTCACGCTGCTGCGGCGGTGGTGGCGGTGCGCCGATTACGGACATTCCCGGCAAGCAACGTATTCCGGATATGCGCATGGACGACATCCGCGAAACCGGCGCCGAGCTGGTGGCCGTGGGGTGCCCACAGTGCACCGCGATGCTCGAAGGCGTGGTCGAACCGCGCCCACTGATCAAGGACATCGCCGAGTTGGTGGCTGACGCCTTGCTCGAAGATGCCACGCCGGCCAAGGCTCCCATCCCGCGTGAACCTGCGGAGGTGCACTGATGAGCGACATTATCCGCCGCGACCCACGGGCCGAATGGATTGCCCGTAACCGTCTGCACCCGCTGCATGCGGCGATGCAGCCGCTGCAACACAGCTGGATGGGGCCCAACGGCGTCATTCGCAAGAACGTGCACGGTGTCGGTTTTATCGGCCCCAACGGCATCAAGCGCATCGACCGCAGCGGCGCCCAGCAGGGTGGTGCGACCAAGCGTACAGCCGCGGTAGAAGTGCAGTTGCCGTTGCACCAGGTGCCCAGCCCGGCGTTCTACATCAACGTGGTGCCGGACATGGTCGGCGGCCGCTTGAGCAGCCATGACCGAGACCTGCTCGGCCTGGCCCGGCAACTGGCCGGCAGCGACGGCGCGGTACTGGCGGTGGTGTTTGGCGAGCATAAGGAAAGCGCGTTTGCCACGGCCGGTGTCGATCGTCTGCTGGTGCTGGAAGGCCACGAGTTCGACGGTTACTCACCGGAGCAACGCGTCCAGGGCCTGCGGGCCGTGGATCAGCAATTCAACCCGCGCCACTGGTTGCTGCCCGACAGCCGCAGTGGTGGCGGCGAACTGGGTCGGCGTTTCGCCGCCAGCCTCAAGGAGCGCCCGGCCACGCGGGTGTGGCAGATCAAGGGGGAGGAATGCATCGGCCGCGCGGGTGCCGGCCAGCAAGACTTGGCTCGACCGCTGCCGCGCCTGATCCTGGCCGCCGCCGAGTGTGCCGATCCGGTCAGCGATACCCGTCACGAAGTGCTGCCGGTAGCGTTATCCACAGCCCTGGCGCGCAGCCTGCCGCGTATCGAGGACCTCGGTGCGGTGGCGGTGGACCCGGCGGCGATTCCCATGGCCGAGGCCGAATTCATCTTCTCCGGCGGCAACGGGGTCAAGGACTGGGCACTCTTCCACCAGACCGCCGCCGCACTGGGCGCGACCGAAGGCGCCTCACGGGTAGCGGTGGATGACGGTTTCATGGCGCGCGACCGCCAGGTGGGCGCCAGCGGCACCTGGGTCACCGCACGGGTCTACGTGGCCGTGGGGATCTCCGGGGCGATCCAGCACCTGCAAGGTATCGGCGCCTGCGACAAAGTGGTGGCGATCAACCTCGACCCGGGCTGCGACATGATCAAGCGCGCCGACCTGTCGGTGATCGGCGAAAGCGCCGCGATACTGCAAGCCTTGATCGACGCGGTCCAGACATACCGCAGCGGCGCCAAGCGCGATGCGGCTTAAGGAAATGGCCATGACGACGAATGTAATCAGCCTGGTGTCCATCGGCGCCCACCCGACCTCCGGCCGGCCGCGCCGCGCCGAACAGGATGCACGCGCTGTGGAACTGGGTTTGCAACTGGCAGGGGATACGTTGCAGGTACTGCATGCCGGCAACATCGCCGAACCCACGTTGCGCAGCTACCTGGGCATGGGGTTGCCGCAACTGCAAGTCCTTGAGCAACCGCTGGGGGCCGACGTGTTGCCGGCGCTCAGCGACTACCTGCGCGACGCGGGGGCACACATCGTGCTGACTGGCAGCCAGGCGGAAACCGGTGAGGGGTCGGGCATGTTGCCGTTCCTGCTCGCCGAGCACCTGGGCTGGCCGTTGATTGTGGGGCTGGCGCAGGTGGAGTCCATCGACGCGGGCGTGGCCCATGTACTGCAAGCCTTGCCCCGCGGCCAACGCCGCCGCTTGAAGGTGCGCCTGCCGTTCCTGGCGACGGTGGATAACGCTGCGCCCAAACCTCGGCAAAGTGCCTACGGCCCTGCGCAACGCGGTGAGCTGGCGGCCCATGAGGTTGAGGTTCAAGAGGATGAGTTATTCGGCAGTGCGCTGCTGCAACCGGCCAAACCTCGGCCCAAGCGGCTCAAGGTGATCAAGGCCAAGAGCGGCGCCGACCGCATGAAGGCCGCCACGGCCAAGGCCAGCGGCGGCGGTGGGCAGGTGCTCAAGGGTGTAAGCGCCGAGGAAGGCGCCCAAGCCATTCTCAAGTTGCTGATCGAAGAAGGCGTGGTGCGTTAACGCATAAACACTGCAAAACAAATGTGGGAGGGGCTTGCCTCCCCTTTTATCTCAAACGACCGCACTTTTGTGGTGAGCGGGCTTGTTGTGGCAAGCCCCAATACCCGTCAGTTAAGCGCCTATCGCCTTCTGTAGGAGCGAGCTTGCTCGCGAAAAACTCACAGGCGCCGTGTTCATTCAGGAAACACGCGTTATCGTTGACGTTTTTCGCGAGCAAGAACTAGGCGTCCCCCTCGCTCCTACAAAAAGCCTTAACTGACTGGCATTGGGGCAAGCCCGCTCGCCACAGGGGTTCCAGTTTGCTGCGCGACAGCGCTAAGTCGGATATTTAGCGGGACCTCCCATTCTCGGTGGACCGCCGTGCAGAACGGCGGAGCATAGGTTTTGCACCTTCATGTAAGACGCGCGCCCCAAACGGCAGTGGAACCTATGGCCAGAAAACTTTGGATTTCTGCTTGGCTCCAAGTTCTCCCGTCCGAGCAGCGTTGACGGCAGAAAAAATTGAAACAGGGCGGTTTTAAAAGTGAAGGGTACAAGGAGGATTGAGTTTTGGCAGAGGCTCAAGAGTTCATATCGGGCGCCTGCGGGTGCGGATCTTCAGGCTGAATAACCAAGAGCCGGTTCTCAATCACTTCTCGCGGTAACAGATAGCTATACCCGTTATTTAAAAAGCGTATTAAAGACTGTTGTTTATAACAGTGGTCTTTCACCTACTTTGGTGCAATTTTGTACTCGTGAAGTTTTAGGGTTCAAGAGGTGTCAAGAAGATGCAATAGGTGTAAATGGCAGGCATGACGCACAACATACCTAGAATTCGTCGCCTTCATAGCTAACGTATGGGTGAAGAGAGAGGTGAGGATGGCGGCTTTCAGAAAATTCTTACTACGGTGAACATAAAATGAACAGAGAAGAGTTAAGGGCGGAATTTATTAAATGCGATGCTGATGGTGATGGCCAACTTAACGAAGAAGAGCTTCATAATTTATTAGTTGCCATTGGCGCTAGGGTTGGGATGGATGATCAGGCAATAATGCGTGCCCTTATACGCTTTGATCTTGATCTCAGTGGTAAAGTTGACTTTAAAGAGTTTGTGGCGGTTTCGGCGCTGTTGGGGCTTTAGTGTGTTGTATACGGTGTATTGTAAGTATTTGATTTAATCATCCGCCCTTGAATTTTAACTTCGTGGGCGGATGATCGTTTTGTATTTCTTCTGTGACGAATATTTAGGCAGAGATCGTGCGTGTCGGCATGTGTGGCTGGATTGTTTTGCAATAGGAGTTTTAGATAGAGCTGTTGCTCCTGCGAGCGGTGCAGCAGTGTTGGGTATGCCAAGCAGCAGGTGCTGGAAGTTTTGGCACACTGACACTCTGGTTCAATGCTGTCTATGACGCCACGCATTCCAGCCGGCGAGCACCATATACCAGACCAGTTCCTGGGCAAAAACCTCCGCAGAAGCTCGACCCCGGACGTGACTCTTACGGTGAGGCCGGGGGCGATTCCGGCTTGGGCACCAATGCTGGCAGCGGCGGTGGCAGGGGCTGCCAGTTGCTGTCCGACGGGGGTATCAACGGTGGTGGTAGGGCCGGGGTGCCGCCGCCGCCTCCGGTGGACTTGAGCAACATATTGCTGGTGGTATCGCGCAGGATCATGCCCTCGGTCGAACTGCGTGCCTCCGTGCCGCTGTGGAAGGTGCTGATCTGGGAAATCGGCAGGTCCAGGTTGCGTTCGATCCTCGGCGTCAGCAGCAGGATGATCTCGGTTTTCTGCTGGGTGTTCTGGTTGCTGCCGAACAGTTTCTTGCCAATCCACGGGATCTGGCTCAGCCACGGCAGCCCTGAGCCTTCGTCGATATCCGCCGTGCGGATCAGCCCCGAGACGATCTGGGTTTCATTGTTGCGCGCGGTCAACAAGGTCTTGGTCGCGCGGGAGCCCAGCTCGAAGGTGGCCGGCACATTGTCCGAGCCGGGAATGCGCTTGGTGATATGGCTCATTTCCACGTTCAATTCCAGGTTCACCTCATCGCTCACGCTGATATTGGGCTTGACGTTGATCTGCAGCCCCACGTCCTGGTACGTCACCGACGACGTGGTGACCTGGTTGGCGGTGGTGGTGGTCACCACCGGGATCTTGTCGCCAATATTCACCTGGGCTTCTTCACGGTTGCGCACGCGGACCCTGGGGTTGGCCAGGGTCACCGTATTGCCGCTGCGTTGCAGCATGTTGATGCGCGCCGAGGTGCTGCCCGCGTCGAGCAGGATGTTGTCGCCGTTCACGCCGCGCAGTGCGCTGATCGGTGTGCCCGCCAGCCCACCGGGCAGGTTGCTGAAGTTGCCCAGCGACAGGCCGATACTTTCTGGGTAGACGATGCCCAGGTTCCGTTCGTCATTCAGGCTGACCTCCAGCACCTGGATATCGATGGTCACTTCCGACTGTGCGATATCAATGGCCTCCACCAGTTTTTCCACGGCGCTGAGGGTGTCGAGGCCATCGCGCACGATCACCGCGTTGAGGCGTTCGTCCACCAGTACTTCCTTGGGCTTGAGGACTTGCTTGATTTCGGCGCCGACGACCTTGGGGTCGCCATGGCTGAGGTAGAACGTTCGCACTGCCAGCTCACGGTATTCACGCTCTTTGTCCGCCCGCCGGGGATAGATGAGGATGGTGTTGGCGTTGAGGATTTTCTTGTCGAGGCCCTGGGTGGTCAGCAGCAGGTTAAGCGCGTCTTCGGCGGTAGTTCTGCTGGCGCTCATGCTTGCCGAGGCGCTGGGATTGACGTCCTTGTCGATGACGAAATTGACCCCGGACAGCCGCGCAATCGTTTCAAAAATCGTGCTCAGGCTCTGCGAGCTGAAGTCCAGGCTGAGCGGTTTGCGCATTGCGTCACTGAGGTCGGGGCTGAGGTAGTCGGCGCTGACCAATTGGCGGGTGAGGGCACTGCGTAAATCGAGGGCGGCGCGGTAATTGGGTTTTTGCGCGATGACCTGGCGCACCAGGTTCAATGCTTCCACGGGTCTCGATTGTTGCAGGGCATAGGCCCGCTCCAGCTGTGGCCGCAGCTGCTTCATCGCCTGGATGCTCTGGATTTCCTGGCGTGCGCCGAGGTTGCTGGGGTCGTACTTGAGGATGGTTTCCAGCGCGCGGATGGCGGCTGCATCATCGCCGCGCAGCAAGGCGGCACTTGCTTCCCGGCTGTATTGGGCGACCAGCAACTCCAATTTGCCGAATTGTGCCGTGCGCAACCGCACATCGTCAGGCGCTTCCTTGGCTTCGGCTTGCAGCACCTCGACCGAGCGCACGATGTCGCCCTGTTGGCGCAACGCGTCGCTTTGCTCGATGGCGCGCTGGGTTTCACAGGCCCCCAGCAGCGTCAGCGCCAGGCTCAGGGGGAATAACGTATGTCTCGCCATGATCCTGTCCTTCCCCGGTCAGTGTTTGTCCAGGCGCAAGGTGCTGGCATGCTTGAGCGGCATGAAGGTCAGCACCACGGCGGTGTCGGTGAGCTTATCCAGCCGGTACTGGGCATCGAGCATCTTTCCCGGCTCAATGTGCCCGGGCACCGCGCAGCGGTGGCACAGGGTGTACTGGCGGCCATTGCCGCGCAGCACCACGATTTTCGGCTGGTTTTCGTAGCGCCACTGCGCGCTCACGCTGAACGGCAACGGCGGTGGTTGGGGCGGCGAAGTGTCGACCGGTGTTGGCGGCGGCGGTGGCGTCCAGGTCTGGGCGGGAAACAGGTCGACCCCTTCAACCTCGTCCGGGGGGCCGGGTGAGACGGGGGCCGAGGGCGCGTCGACGGCCCGCGCGATCGCCGGCGTCGAGGCTGTCTCGGGGCTGTCTGCAGTGTCCTCCCAGAACAGCCAGGCGCAGCCGACCAGGGTCAGCAGCAACAGCACGCGCAAGTACAGCGGCAGTTTCATTCCACCACCCCCAGCACACTCAGCTTGAGGCTGATGTCCAGCAGGCCGTTGCTGATTGCCTTGCGCTCCAGGGTCACGCTTTCAATGCGCACGCCTGGCTCTTTAGCGATGTCGACCAAGGTACTGCGCAGCAGCAGGTAGGGGCCGGAGAGGGGGATCTCCAGGTCCAGGCGCTGCAACCCGGTGTCGCCGGGGGCGGAGTACGCCAGGGTGGTCTGTTCGATGATGAAGCCGCGTTGAGTGACCAGGCCCAGCAGTTTTTCCAGGCGCGGGGCGAAGTCCTCAGCGCTGGGCAAGCGCTCAACCACGGCCGGCTCGGTGACCTGGACCTGCTCGGGGTGTGCGGCGATGCCAGCCTCCAAGGCCTGGCGACGCAGGCTGTCGGCCACGCCGGCCGGGTGAATCAGCGTGACCTCGATCACCAGCGTCGCGGCCATCACCCCCAGCGCCAACAGGCCCCAAAAGCCCAGGCGCTGTTGCGCTTGCATCAAGTGCCAACGCAGGCGCGGCCAGTGGCGGGTGAGCGCGTCCATGGCGGGCTACCTCGCGCCAACGCTGAGTTTGACCTGCACCGGGTGCTGTGGGTCAGTGGTTTTGCGCGCGCTTTGTTGCAGGTTCACCTGGACACCGGGTTGGGCCTTGAGCCGCTCGACAAAGCGAAACGCGTCACCCAGCCCTTTGGCTTCCAGGTCCAGGTGCAGCAACTGGGCCTGGGTGTTGACCTCTACGCGCGTCAAGGCGACCTCGCCGGACCAGGCCCGCGCCACGGCGTTCATCAGCGCAAAGGGTGTGCTGGACTGTTGGGTAAAGGCCGCCACCTGTTGTTTCTGCCGGGGCGACAGGCGAATAGCCGCCTGGATCAATTGCTCCTGGCGGCGGGTCAACTGGGTAAAGCGCTGCTCCAGGGCATCGGTCTGTTGTTGCTGTTGCGCCATGGCGTCCCATTGCTGCCATGCCTGGATGATCAGCAGGGTCGCCACCAGCCACAATGCCGCCACCAGCGGTCGATGGGTGGCGCTGGCCCGTTGGAAGTCGACGTGGGGGGCGTAGCCCTGTTGCCGGGCGCGAGCGAGGCGGGCAGTCAGCCGGGTAATCATGGTAACGGCGCTCCCAGCCACGGGTGCAGGGGGCCCAGCCAGTGCTCGGTGGGGCTGTTGGCGACGACCCGGGTGGCGGGCGCCTGTCGCTGGGCCAGCAGGTCGGCGGTGAAGAGGTTGTCGCTCAAGGTGCTGCCGGGCTGTGTCGATATCACGCACACTTGATCGGCGCGCCCCTGGTGCCGATAAAGGCAACTGAGGCTCTCGGCTTCCGGCACGGCCAGTACGCAATCAGCCGGCAATTGCCGCCAGTACTGCTGCGCCACCGCCGTCAGCAGCGGTGCGCAGGTCACCAGGGGCAACCGCTGCAGCTTGAACAGCTCGCGCAGGTCGTGCAGCAGGTCCCGTGGGGCGGCCACGGCCAGGCGCTCGTCGCCGAACGCACCAGCGGCGACCTGCACCTGCCAGCGCTCAGGGTCGATGCCGGCCTGTTGGTTGAAGGTGGCCTCGGCGAAACCTTGCCAGTCGCCTGCGCTGTACAGGCCGGTTTGCCACGGCAGCATCAGGTAGTGCACGTGGGGAAACCCCAGCAACACCTTGGCCCGATCAAGCAAGCGCACGCGGCCGCGAGGGGCCTGTGCCAACAGTTCGGCGCAGGCGCCCAGGGGGGCGCCGGCCTGCTGGGCACCCCACACCTTCGCATTGCGCCCGCGGGCGCGCGCGGCCCAGGCGACACCGGTGCTGTGCAGCCACACCACGTGCTCAATAAAGGGAAATGACACGGTGCAGCTCCTTGAGCGTGGTGTCGCCCTGGGCCGCGTGGGCCAGGGCGATATCGCGGATGAATACGTGGCCGGCTTCGCGCGCCAGTTCGCGCAGGGTTGACGCCGAGCTGCGATGGAGCAGGCCCTCCTTGATGCTGTCGGTGACGCTCAGCACCTCCGCCAGGGCGAGCCGGCCGCGATAACCGGTATGGCGGCAGGCCTCGCAGCCTTTGCCTTCGCGGTAATGGCCTTGCCTGAGCTGGGTTTCGGGCAGCTGGGCCAGGCGTGCGAGGTCCGCATCGGGCTCCGCGTCCACGCCGCAGTCCGGGCAAATGCGCCGCACCAGGCGTTGGGCAACCACGCCATTGAGGGCTTCGACGAAACTGGCCGGGTCCACGTCCATATAGGTAAAACGCTCCAGCACGCTGAAGGCGCTGTTGGCATGCACCGACGACAGCACCAGGTGCCCGGTCAACGCCGCCTGCACGGCAATGCCCGCTGTTTCACCGTCGCGAATTTCCCCCACCAGGATGGTGTCCGGGTCATGGCGCAGGATCGAGCGCAGGCCACGGGCGAACGTCAGCCCCTTCTTGTCGTTCACCGGGATTTGCAGTACGCCGGGCAGTTCGTATTCCACCGGGTCTTCGATGGTGATGATTTTTTTCTCGCCGGTATTGGTCTCCGACAAGGCGGCGTACAGCGTGGTGGATTTGCCGCTGCCGGTGGGTCCGGTCACCAGCAGCATCCCATAAGGCTCGCTGGCCAACACACGGATGCGCGTTATGGTATCGGCGTTCAAGCCCAGGGTTTCCAGGCTCAGGGACTCGCCGCGCTGGGATTTGTCGAGGATCCGCAGCACCGCATCTTCACCGTGGATGCTGGGCATGATCGACACGCGAAAATCCACTTCGCGCCCCTGGATTTTCATCTTGAAACGCCCGTCCTGGGGCACCCGCCGCTCGCCGATATCCAGCTCCGACAACACCTTGATCCGCGACAGCGCCTGTTCGGCCATGTCCATCCCGCTGGCCTGGCCCATCTGCTGCAACACGCCGTCGATGCGGTACTTGATCACCAGGCCCTGGGGCGTGCTTTCCACATGGATATCGCTGGCGCGGCTTTGCAGTGCATCGAACAGCATGGAGTTGACCAGGCGCACCACCGGGTTGTCGTCGCGGGCGATGCTGCTCAGGGAAATTTCCTGGGCGGTTTGGCTGACCCGGACGTTTTCGTCGTCCTCGCCAAAGGGTTGCATGACCCGCTGGCTCGCTTCGGCCAGGCTCAATTGGGCCTTGACCGCATCGGGCAGGCTCATGGCCAGGGGCAAGGCACGCAGGCTTTGGGTGGATTGAATCCAGTGGCGATCACGCAGGGTGAAAGGCTCTCCGAGTACCAGGCAGGGCCGGCCCTGATAGTCCACGGGCAGCACGTTGTGGATCAGTGCCTGGGGCAGCGCCAGCAGGTCGAAGCGCCAGTGCTCGGCGAGGTGTGCGGGCTCGATGGGGATCAGGCCCAGGGTGGTGGCGATCATGGGCAACTGGTCGGGCACGGTGTGCAGCACTTCGCGCAGGTAATCGGCCAGGGACAGGCCCCGTTGCGCCGCGAGTGCTTGCCATTGCCGTGTCTGTTCGCTCATCGCGCTACCCCTGGATGGAACCCGCCAACTCGAAAATCGGCATGTACAACATGAACACGATCAAGCCGATCAGCCCGCCCACCACCAGCATCAGCAGGGGCTCGAAGACTTTGCTGAACAGCTCGATGGCGCGTTCCAGCGCTTCATCGTGGAACTGCGCGATACGCTCGCACATGGCCGCCAGCTCGCCGCTCTGCTCACCCACGCGCAACAGGCGCTCGGCGACGGCGGTGGTCAGTTGGTGGCGGGCCAGCGAAGTGGACAGGGGCTGGCCGGCCTGGATATCGGTCAGGGCCTGGTGCAGGTCGGCTTGACGCTCGACGGGCAGCAGCGCACCGGACAATTGCACGGCCGTGACCACCGGCATCCCACCCATCAGCAGCATGCCGGCGGTGCGATAAAACCGCGCGAGCACGAACAACGTGCGCTGGGCGCCCAGGCTGGGGATTTTCCAGAACAGGCTGGCGGCGCGACGTTTGAAACCGGCACTGCGAAACAGCAACGCCAGCCCGGCAATCGCCAGGACCACGCCAAGCAGCAGCTCCATGCCTCGCGCCTCCACCAACGCGCCCCACCACACCATGAAGCGCGCCGTCGCTGGCAGGTCGGCGACCGCGTCGAACACCGAGGCAAAACGCGGGATCACGAAGAACAGCAGGAACAGCAGGATCAACGCGCCCACGCTGAGCACCACCAAGGGGTACATCAGGGCGCCGCTGACGCGTTTTTTCACGGTTTCCAGGTGCGCCTCGAAATGGTGGTAGCGGCGCAGGGCGACGGCCAACTGGCCGCTGTGTTCCGAGGACGCCACGGTGGCGCTCAACAGCGAAGGAAAGGTCTGTGGCTTGAGCTGCATCGCCTTGGACAGCGAGTTGCCTTCGTACATGGACGCGAGCAGATCGCTCATGACCTGCCGGTTGATGCCCTGGGGGGCTTTGTCGCGCAGGGTTTCCACGGCTTCCACCAGCACCAGGCCGGCATCGAGCAGCACCACCAGTTCCTGGATAAACAGGCCCAGGGCGAACCGGGTGCGGCGGCTGGGCAGCTTGAGTGGGCGGCGGGCTTTCAATGAAATGACCTGGGCGCCGTCGGCCTGCAGTTGCTGGCGTGCCTGGGCGATATCGAGGGCTTGCAGGCGCAGGGACTGCAAATGGCCGTCGCGGATGATGCGCGCGTCGATGTCGATCATGGTGATTGCCTGGCCAGTTGCTGGCGTTGCTGCAACAACTCGGAGTAGTAGCGCCATACCGCCAGGGCATAGCGTGAACGCTGCGCTTGTCGATCCGCCTTGGCCCCCGCGTTATAGGCGCCGATTGCCTGCCAGCCGTAACCCTGCTCGCGGATAAAACCGGCAAGGATCCATGCGCCGACCATCACACTGGTGCAGGGCTGGGTGAGCAGGTGCTGTTCGGAGATGCCGAATCGAGCCAGTGCGGGCAAGTGGCGGCTGTTGATTTGCATCAGGCCGATGTCCTGGCTGCCGTCGCTGTTGATATTGCGCGCGCTGGGGTTGAGGCCGGATTCGACCTTGGCGATGGCGTACAGCAAGAGGGGGTCGACGTGGTAGCGGCTGGCTGCCAGCTGCCAGCAGTCGGCCTCGGCGACGCCGGAAAGGCACAGCAACGTCAGGGCGATTCGTAGTGTGTGCATGGTGGGTCACAAGCCGTACACGATGTCGGCGTAGGTGTTCACGCCACCGGCCTTGCCGTCGCGCCCCAAGGAGATGATTTCTGCATCGTTGGGCGGTGTACCGGGATTCTTGTAGAGATAAGGGTTGCCCCAGGGGTCTGGCGGCAACACTTTCAAATAGGGGCCTTGCCAATTGTTCGCGTTGGCGGGGCGTGTAGTGAGCGCATTCAAGCCGAGTGTTTCGTCCGGGTAATTGCCGTTGTCCAGGCGGTACTGGTTCAGGGCATCGGCGAGGGACTTCATTTGGCCTTGGGCGGTCTGGACCTTGGCCAGTTCCAGGCGATCAAACATCTTCGGGCCGACGTAGCCGGCAAGCAGGGCGATGATCAGCAGGACGACCAGCAACTCCAGCAACGTGAAGCCGCGAGCGGGGCTGTGGATAAAGGTGCGAGTGCGCATGGAGAGATACCCTGTTGGGAGTGCCAAGGTACGGCGGTTGTGTGTAACTCTCCCGGCCCGCTGTTTGGCGGGCACCGCCGGTAGGACTTCATATGTTCTATAACGCTGGGTCTTGTGACACTTAGTCTCTTCGCGGTTTTTGCATGGGTTCAATTATAGCGTTGATAAATATAGGGGGCCGGGGATTTGGCTATAACCTTTGGCTCTTATATTGGGCCGGTGAATGAATAACGCCTATAAAAACGCCGCATAAGGTATGCGGCGCTGAATGTATCAAGTAGGCGGCTTAATGGTTATAGCTTGTTCCAAGCGTTTACCCAATTGCCATTTGCGTGCCCCGGTTCATACGCTGGAAGTGAGCACCAACCGGTTGCCGGCCAAGGTTTGCATTCATAGTTGCTGCCATTATGGGACACCTTGTCTCCGGCCTTGTAATTGGTCCCCGGCACATACGCAGGGTATTCCCCTCCACCGCTGCCGGGGTTGACCGTAACCGTAGTCGTTGCTCGGTCATTTTTATAGTTGCTGCCGTCATATACCGTCAGGCTGATATTGACGGTGGTGGTTTTATCCACCGTTGGCGCAGTGAACGTGGCTGTCGATTCATGAAAGTTACCGCCGAGGAAGTCGTTGTCCCACTGCCACCGGATTGGACCGTTGTTGTAAAACTTGGAGTTTCTGCCGTTCATGGTGAACGTGTCACCTGATTTAACGGGCGCGTGGGAGTCGATCACGGCTTCAGGTGCGCGTGGATCGATCGGCTTTTCGCCGCCTGGGATAATGGCCATCGCCTTGGAGTAACCCTTGGCCGTTGTGAACACAGAGTTGACGCTCGGATCAGTTGGGTTGAACACAATGTTACTACCCTGTTTTTCCCCAACTTTGGCGATGCTTGGATTGATTTGGTCCGCCAACTGCCGGCCCCATATTTTGGGGTCCAGGTTGCTTGGGGTAATGGGGAGGGTGATGTCTACGACTTCTTTGGCTTGCGGTGTGTTGTCCAGGATACGGAAGTGCACGGAATCACCGGCTTTGAGCTCGTTCATGACAGCATCGATGAATTGACCCAGATCCACCCATGGTGCCGGGACTCCACCCCCTGCAATGTTGATATCGCTGCAGTTATAGAAACCCTCGCCTGCCGGATCGATACGCTGCCACTGAACGAACAGGGTCGCTTTGCCTATTTGCCCCGAGGGGATAGGTACCGGGAACTTGAAATACCCGGAGGAAGGTAGCGCAGGAGGATTGCTGCCCCAGTTGGTTTGGGCCGTGGGCAGTTGTTCGGTGTGAATAAGGACCAAGTCATTCCAGGTCAACGGTGATCGGGTCGGATCAAAACCAGGTCTTGTCAGGAACACTTTCGCAAAGCTGGGAACGTGCGGCGCTGTACCGATGATGCGAACGTCGATCATGCCATTGGAGGGAACGACGTCGGTCCGATACCAATCATCTGACACAATGTTCAGGCCGTCTTTTTTTATATCTGCCGCCGCGCAAAGCGTGCCGTCTGGCACTTCTCTTTTAACCGTTTCCGGATCGTTATAACCGGGCTCCTTGATCAAATGCGCCACTTCGTTCCACTGCTGGCCTGGATACTGACCACTTTTCTTGGCTAAGGCAGCGCAACCGGCATCGCTGGGGTTGCCCGACCAGAAATCCGGGAGCGTTCTGCAGTAGACCTGGCGTGATATGGGCTGATCCACCGCGCCATGTGCCCAACTCAAGGCCGGCGCCAGACACAGCGCCGCCAATGTCCATGTGCAAAGTCTTTTCGCGTAGTTATTCATGTTCGAATCCACCTTCAATTCAGATAAACAAGTTCCGAACTGCTGGAACGATCAGTTGTGTGAGTGCATTGGCATCATCGGGTCGTCTGATCTCCCATGGGAGTGGTGCGGGTTGCGGGGTTACTCTGTCCAGGACCGTACAGAAACACCCACCCTTGATAACTACCTTGCCCTGTAAAACTCTGATCCTTGACTGAAAAATTACCTTGTTTGAACGGCGTGCCCTTGGCCTTGCTGAACACCCCCATGATGGTTTCGCCGGGGCCCGCCACCACGCCCCATTCGGTGCTGCCGCTCAGCGGGTCGGCATAGACCCGGCGCAGGTAGCGCTTGACGGTCGGTTGGCGGCGGTCGACCGCCAGGTCATCGAGGGATTTCGGAAAGGTGTGGCCGGCGCTGTAATACAGGCCGATCGCGCGGCGGATTTCATTCCCCCGCGCCAGCAGCTCCAGCTCGCGCTCACGCTGCAACACGCTGGCCGTGAGCGTGCCCACTTCCATCAGCATCACGGCCACCACCGCTACCGTCACCAACATGCCCATGAACACCGAACCGTGTTGACGCTGTTTACCAATCCGCATAGGCGCTCCCGTCATTCGCATTGCCGGGGGCGCCACTGCGCACATCGCCCAGGCCTTGTTCGTCGGAAGGTTGCAATTGCCAGGTATCGCGCTTGCCGGTCAGCGGGTCGAGGGGGATTTCGCGCAGGTAGCGGCGGTCCACCAGGGCTTGCAGGGACTCGGGATTGGCACCGTGGTCTTCGCGGTATTGGTCGAGCGCCTGGCGGATGGAAGACAGGTTATGGCGCAGCACGGTTTCCTGGGCCTTGGCGTGCTGGCGGAAGTACTGGGGGGTCACCAGGGTCATGAGGGTGGCGATAATTGCCATGACCACCAGCAGTTCAATCAGGGTAAAACCCCGATTACCACTGGCTGTATAACGTTCCATTCAAACTCTCCCGTGTGCTGCGGGATGAAACGTCAAAGACATCTTTCCCCTCTTGTGGGTTATCGGCGCTGCTCTGGTAGCTGCGCAGTTGCCAGGTTTGGGCAGGCGACAGTTCGGGACACTCGCAGACGGGGTCGCGGGGAATGCGGCGCAGGAAGAAGAGTTTCTTGCCTTTGAGGTCGGTCTGGTCGGTGACCCCCTCGACCAAGGCTTGCAAGGTGGGTGGATAGCCGCTGTCGCCGATACTTTTTTGGATACGGCCGTCGTCGGCGGCCTCTTTGTAGGAATCAATCGCGCGGCGTATTTCCCGCAACGACCGTTGCAAGTCCAGTTCTCGATCGCGTTTACCCATCAACGCCGTCAGCGGATAAGCCACTGTCGACAGCGTGGCCAGCAAGGCCAGCGTCAGTAGCAATTCAATCAGCGTAAAACCTTTAGCGCAGTGATGGCTGGGAGGCCCCTGCCACATCACTGTTCAACCTCCCTCTAACCCGCCAAGGACTTCAGCACTAACCCAGGCCAATGGACGTAACTGCAAGGGTGAGTGTAGATGAAGTTTTAAACAGAGTGTTTTTTGTACAACTGGCGGATAAACGGTGGTTACCCACAATGGCTGTGCACGTGGCTGTGGATAAGGTGTTCGCGGTTGTCCACAGGCCACGTAAAATCACGCCTGTAGCGCGCTGTATGAAAAGTGATCACCCTAAGTTACGGTTTTTACGGGGATTTTAGTGTGGATAAGGCCGCTGCCTGCGGTCGACTTGCCCCCAAAGTCTGTTGGCGGTTCTGTGGATAAGATGTTCGCTATCGGCTACGGGCCAGGTAATACGTGGCTTTGCCAGTCTTGGTTAAATATTGATCGATTGTGTGTTTTTGCGCCTGTAAAAGGCTGTAAGCCCCTATTTATCGCGTCTTGCAGCAGTTTTCCACAGAAGGCGTGAAGTTGCCCCCAAAGTCTGTTGGCGGTTCTGTGGATAAGGTGTTTGCGTTCAGCTACAGGCCATAGGCGACGGGCCTTTCAGGGTATTGATCGAAAAGTGATCAATGGGCGGCGAAACCCGGTGGTCTGAATAAGTCACGGATTTTCTTCGGTTTATTTTGCGGGGTGAGCGCAGTTGCCCACAATTGCTGTGGGTGGCTTTGTGGATAAGTTGTTGGGCAAAGGCTGGAGGGCAGGCTGGCAGTGGTCTGCGAGAGATTTGATCAAATATTAAGCAGTGTGAGGTTCAAGTGTGGGAGGGGGGCAATCCCCCTCCCACATTTTTGAGCGGTGGGTATCGGTTATTCGTGTGCAGCCACGCCCTTGAGGTAAGGCGCCGGCGCCGCGCCCAGGTTGCTCAACATGCGCTCGCTGTACCAATCCACAAAGTTCACCACGCCGAACTCATAGGTCTTGGAGTACGGGCCCGGCTGGTAGGCGCTGGAGTTGATACCGCGCTGGTTCTCCTCGGCCAGGCGACGGTCCTGGTCGTTGGTGGCGTCCCACACCTGGCGCATGCGTTCCACGTCGTAGTCCACGCCTTCCACGGCGTCCTTGTGCACCAGCCACTTGGTGGTGACCATGGTTTCCTGGGCGCTGATCGGCCACACGGTGAACACGATGATGTGATCGCCCATGCAGTGGTTCCACGAGTGCGGCAGGTGCAGGATGCGCATCGAGCCCAGGTCCGGGTTCTTGATGCGGCCCATCAGCTTGGCGCAGCCCTGCTTGCCGTCCATGGTCATGGACACGGTGCCCTTGAGCAGTGGCATGCGCACGATACGGTTGCGCAGGCCGAAGCTGGCGTGGGCGTAAGGGATCTTCTCGGCGTCCCAGGCAGCGGCGGAGGCGGCCACGTGGTCCTTGAAGGCCTGGTCGGCGCGCGGGTCGGTGACGTCGTCCCACTCCAGCAGGGTTTTCAGCAGTTCCGGGTGCGACGCGTTGCAGTGGTAGCACTCGCGGTTGTTTTCCAGCACCAGTTTCCAGTTGGCCTTTTCCATCAAGGTGGTTTGCACCGCCACCTTGGTGTTCTCCATGTCGTAGGGTTCCATGTAGTGGTTCAGGGTCGACAGGAAATCATCGATGGCCGGCGGGTTCTCGGCCAGGCTGATAAAGATATAACCGCCGGCGGTCTTCACGTTCACCGGCTTCAAGCCGTACTGCTTCATGTCGAAGTCGGCGCCCATCTCGGTGCCGGCGAACAGCAGGCGCCCGTCCAGTTCGTAGGTCCATTGGTGGTAGTGGCAGACCAGCTTGGCCACCTTGCCCTTGTCGCTGGTGCACAGGCGCGAACCGCGGTGGCGGCAGACGTTGTGGAACGCATGCACCACGCCTTCGGCGCCACGGATCACGATGATCGGGTTCTTGCCCACTTGCAGGGTCAGGTAGTTGCCCTTGGTGGGGATCTCGCAGGTCATGCCGGCGATCAACCACTCTTTCTGGAAGATCTCCTGCATGTCGATATCAAACAGCCGGTCATCAGAGTAGAACGGCTGTGGCAGCGAAAACGTGTGCTCGCGCTCTTGCAGCATCTGCGCGGTGGCCTTGCGTGCGGGTTCCAGCGGATCGCCCAAGCTTAAGGTTGCGGTGACGTCCATCGTGTGTGTCCTCATGGCCATTCTGTGTGGCCGGCGAATAGTGGCTGATCAGGTGTGCAGCAAGGCGTAAAGAAAGCGTCGTTGTTGGGAGCGAGTGTGGGGCTGCTGATGCGGCGAACCTTATCCATGAGCGACATGGCCCACTCTGATCCCGACGCGCAAGCCCCGTGGTATGGGGGCTGGTCGCGATAAGTATGTGAATGTCGCAGATAGGTAAGTGGGCGGTTCTCGCGTTACGCAGAATCGCCACCATAAGGCCGACCTCGGCGGTGGAGAACAACATGTCCAATAATTTCCTGAATCCGGTAACCACCCAGACCTGGGCCAATGGTCGGCACATTGTCCGTTGCGTCAAAGTCATCCAGGAAACCTGGGACGTGCGCACCTTCTGCTTCATGGCCGACCAGCCGATCCTGTTCTTTTTCAAGCCGGGGCAGTTCGTCACCCTGGAGTTGGAAATCGACGGCCAGCCGATCATGCGCTCCTACACCATTTCCAGCTCGCCGTCGGTGCCCTACAGCTTCTCGGTGACCATCAAGCGCGTGCCGGGCGGCAAGGTCTCCAATTGGCTGCACGACACCCTGCATGAGGGCCAGGAGCTGGCGGTGCACGGGCCGGTCGGGCTGTTCAATGCCATCGACTTCCCCAGCCCGAAAGTGCTGTACCTCAGTGGCGGCGTGGGGATTACCCCGGTGATGTCCATGGCCCGCTGGTTCTACGACACCAACGCCAACGTCGACATGACGTTTATCCACAGCGCCCGCTCGCCCAAAGACATCATCTACCACCGCGAGCTGGAGCATATGGCGTCGCGGATCGATAACTTCAGCCTGCACCTGATCTGCGAGAAACACGGGTTGGGTGAGCCTTGGGCGGGTTATCGCGGTTATCTGAACCACAAGATGCTGGAACTGATGGTGCCGGACTTCCTGGAGCGCGAAGTGTTCTGCTGTGGGCCTACGCCGTATATGAACGCGGTGAAGCGCCTGCTGGAAGTGGCCGGTTTCGACATGGCGCGGTATCACGAGGAGTCCTTTGGCGCTACGCCGCCGGAAGCGCGGGCGGATGCCGTGGAGCAGGCCGAACAAGCCGCCGATGCGCCGGAAATCGATCTGGCAGACCTGCACCAAGTGGAATTCATTGCCTCGGGCAAGAGCATTCGCGTGGCCCCGGGTGAAACCGTACATGCGGCGGCCGCCAAGCTGGGCCTGTTGATCCCGAAAGCCTGCGGCATGGGGATCTGCGGCACATGCAAGGTGCTGAAGCTGGGGGGAGAGGTCGAGATGGACCACAACGGCGGGATCACCGAGGAGGACGAAGCCGAAGGCTACATCCTGTCGTGCTGCAGTGTGCCGAAGGGCGATGTGCGCATCGAGTTCTGAGGCTCAGTACAGCCCCGGCCGACGATCCCGATGAACATGGTTGTGGTCGCTGATTGACTTGTTCCTGGCCTGTGCCAGTGGCAGGTCGGCCACCCATTGTTGTTCCATCGGCTGGGAGGCTGCTCCGGCCAGCGGGTAGCCATCGGCGTCGACGATGACCGAACCGCCTACCCAATTGACGCCACGTTCTTCGCCATAACGGTCGCACGCAGCGATGAACATGCGGTTGACCGCCGCATTGGCCTGGACCCGCACGATCTCTGCCGGCCGTTCACCCACGGGGCGCGGGCCGTCCGGCCAGTTCACCGGGGCGCAGAGCAGGTCGGCTTCCGCCAGTGCTGCCAGGCGTACCCACTCCGGCAGTTCCAGGTCGTAGCAGATCATCATGCCGATCCGCCCGACGGCGGTGTCGACCACCGGAGGCGGCGCATCACCGGCGGTGAAGATCAGTTTTTCGCGGTCCCACAGGTGCGCCTTGCGATACACCGTCAACCGCCCGCTGGGTTCGACCAGCGCGGCACTGTTGGCGACGCGTCCCGCGCTCAGGCGCTCGCAGAAGCCTGCGACGATGATGATCCCCAGCGCTTGCGCGAGGCTTTTCCACAGGCTCAGGGTCGGACCGTCGCGTGTCTCGGAGGCCTCGTGGGCTTCCTCCAGGTCCGTGAACATGTAGCCGCTCTGAACCAGCTCAGGCAGGACGATCACCTGCGCATTAAGGCTGGCCGCTGCGCGAATCGAGCGCTCGGTCAGCGTCCGGTTGTAGTGGGTATCGCCGATACGCGGCGCCAGTTGATGACAAACCACGCGTAGCAGGGTCACGACAGGTCTCCTTCCAACGCTCGCTCACTGGCTTGCACGGCCCGCGCTTCGGCGGCGTGGTCGAGGTGGCGGCTCATCATGCAGTAGACCATTGCCGAGACCGCCAGGCCGACGACGAACGCAACATCGGCGCCGCCCAGCATCACGCTGATCGGTCCTTGATAAAAACCCAGCGACATAAACGGAATCATTGCCGCCAGGCCGAGGAAATAGGCAATGAGCCCGGCGCTCGACCAGCGCCCATAGATACCGGCCGGGTTGAAAATGTCGCTGATTGCGTAGTGCCCTTTTCGTATGGCATAGAAATCTGCGAGGTTGACGGCTGTCCAGGGCACCAGGAAATACAGCATCAAGAGGACGAAGGTGTTGAAGCTGTTCAGGTAGCTCTCGGGGATGCTCAAGGCAATCACAAAAATCACCGCGGCCACCAGGCTGATCCCAACGATGCGGCTCCTGATCCGCGGCTTGATCGGTACAAAACCGTCAATGGCACTGATCCCGGTGAGCATCGCGCCGTAGCAGTTGACCGCCATGATGCCGACCAGCGCGGGTACTGCGATCAACACGGTAAAGGTGCCAAACCCCGGAAGCAGTTGGTTGCCCACGGCCTGTACGCTGCCGATGGCGTCGGGCGAGGGCAGCGCCGAGGCGAGGAAGGCCCCCAGCGACATCAGCCACAGCGCCGAGCCGGCGGCCCCCAGGTAGGTCCAGAAGATGACGCTGCGCGACGGCGTGTTATGCGGCAGGTAGCGCGAGTAATCCGAGACGTAGACGGCGTAGCTGATCTGGTAACCCGCTGCGGCTGAAAGCTGGATCAGAAAGGCCGACCAGGAAAAATGTGCGTCGACCACCGCGGTGTCGGCCTGCAGGTACATCACGGCGGCGACCGTGAGGACCGCGAACACGCTGATCATCACGTAGGTCAGCCAGCGTTGCACAGTGTGCAGGAGGTCGTGGCCGATCACGGCGATCACCACTGCCAGGATGATCATCAAGGCGTACCACGGTGCACGGTTGCCGGGCAGCACGGTATTGATGGCGTCGGTCGCCAGGATCACGTTGAACACGTTAAAGCCGATGTACACGAACACCACGGCGATAAAGGGCACGATGGCCCCGCGCAGGCCGAACTGTGCCCGCGACTGGATCATCTGCGGCAACCCCATGCGCGGCCCCTGGTTGGCATGGAACGCCATGGCAAACGTGCCCAGGCACACGCCGATGACTATCGCCAGGATCGCGTACACCAGGCTCAGCCCCAAGGCTGCGCCGGTAAACCCGGTGACCAGGGTGGTCAGTACGAAGTTACCGGTGAACCAGAACGGCGCCTGATGCCAGACCTTGCCGTGGCGCTCATTGCGCGGCACGTAGTCAATGGAACGGGTTTCGATTTTCAGCGTGGCGGAGGGCGGGGCAGCCGATCGGTTGGAGGGCGCGTTCATAGGCATCACGGTCTGTTTTTATTAAGTGAGGCTACGAAGAGTCTTGTAACTAAAAAGACAATTGAATCGCTATTCGCAAATAATCACTTCACGAATTTCTGAACTGATTGCCTGAAGCCTGCTGACACAAGGCCTGTATGACGCATCAGTTTTTTATTCCCAAGTGATATAGAGACATTTCCTACAACTAACTACGCTGAGCATCTCAGCCGTCGTATTCGCCCTTCGCATTGAAGCAGTAGGTGGACGTCCTCATTTCATGCCAAGGATGATGACCATGTCTGCTATTCCCTCTCGCAGTAAAGGTGCAGCGCGCTTGCTTGCCAACGATGTCACTGCACTGATTCCAGACTTTCCTTTTCATTACGCCCGGTTTCTTGAGACGGCCGCCAGTCAGGGCACGCCGTTGGCGCGGGTATCCCACCTGGCGTATGGCAGCCAGGTATTGATCGTCGGGGGCGGGGTCGCCGGCCTGGTGACGGCCTATGAAGTCATGCGCATGGGGTTGCACCCGGTGGTGGTAGAGGCCAGTGACCGCATCGGTGGGCGACTGTATTCCCATGTGGCAGGTAATCCGCAAGATCCGGATAACAGTGTCATTTGCGAGCTGGGTGCCATGCGCTTTCCTGTTTCAGGCAAGGCGTTGATGCACTATTTCAACAAAGTTGGCATGACGGCCCGTTCGACCGATTTTCCCAATCCGGGGTCGGCGTTTACCCCCAGTACGGTCGTCGACTATCAGCAACAACAGGTCTATTACGAACGCGATAACCTGCCGCCTGATTACGCTGAGATCGAGGATAAGTTATTCAACGTGTTTCTTGAGCAGAACCCGATCAAGTTCACCGAGATGGAAACGGCAATGTCCGAGGGCAGCCTGGATCAAGCCAAGATCAAAGCCCTGTGGAACGCGATCCTTGATGCGGGTTGGGACAACCTCAGTTTTTTTGCCGCGATGGTCGAGCAGGCGGGTTGGAGCCGCGAAGATATCGATCTGTTCGGCCAGATCGGCTTCGGCACAGGCGGTTGGAACACCGATTACCCGAACTGCTTCCTGGAGGTGTTACGGGTGCTGTATACCGGGCTGGATACCAACCACAAGCTGATGTACGACGGCTCCAGTGAGCTGCCAAACCGACTTTGGACGCGTGCCCCAGAGACTTTTGGCGACGCTATGGTTCATTGGCCTGCGGGTACCACCGTCCGAGGCCTGACCACCCAGGTCATCGCTCAGCCTTTGAAGCAGGAAGTGCGGCAGATCCTGCGGCGGCCGGATGGCAAATTCGACGTGTGGGTGTTTGATCATCATCTGGCAGGCGAGCGCCAATACACCTTTCCTGCCGTGGTCTATACCCCTCAAAAGCGGATCCTCGATAAATTCCGTTATATGGACGGCGCTGCCCGCTTCAATCAGATGAATGACCTGTTATCCCCCAAGGAATGGGAAGCGGTGATGTACACCCATTACATGCAGTCGGCAAAAATCTTCGCGCAAACCAAACGACCGTTCTGGACCGACGTGGGCGTGGATTTGCAGCACAAGATGAGCGTGACGTTGTCGGACCGAATCACCCGTGGCACCTACCTGCTGGACTACGGCCGTAGCGAAGGGCCTCACAGAGGCAGTGGCATGTTTTTGTCTTACACCTGGAATGACGACAGCCTCAAATTCCTGGGTGATCGCAGTGCGCCGCTGCCGTCTCATGTGCAGTTATGCACAAGCTTGCTGGATAGCGTGTACGCCCCTCATCAGTTGAACCTGGCGGCTGAGTTCGGCATGACCAATCCCTTTGTCGAGATCAACTGGGAAGAGCAGCCGTTTTTCCTGTGCGCGTTCAAAATGAACCTGCCGGGACAATACGAGTACCAGCGCTTGCTGTTTTCCCAGTTCATGAACGGTGTGTCGAGTGGGCAACCCGATGGGTTCATTCTCGCCGGGGACGATGTTTCCTGGACGGGGGGCTGGGCGGAAGGGGCGGTAACGACGGCCTTGAACGCCGTAAATAAACTGGCGGTGCACTTCAACGGTGGGACCTTGCTCACCAACCGCGGCCCCATTGATGAATGGCAAGCGCTTCAGCCCAAAGCCTTGTGAGCATAGGTGTGTGAGTGAGGTGCGGGAGCGATAGGCGCGCAAGTGGCTCCAGCTGCGCGTCGCAGGTCATGAGGCTGCGACGCGGGCTTGCGCGGCCGTCGTTTCAGGCACCCATGACTTCGCGAATATCCGCCGCCAGTTCGCGCACGCGTTCTTCTTCGGTATCCCACGCACACATGAACCGTGCGCCGCCTTTGCCGATAAAGGTGTAGAAGCGCCAGCCCTTGGCCGTCAACGCTGCAATCGCCGGTTCCGACAGTTGCAGGAACACGCCGTTGGCCTGCACCGGGAACATCAACTCCACGCCGGGAATATCCGCCACCAGGCTGCTGAGCAACTGCGCGCAGTGGTTGGCGTGGCGTGCGTGTTTGAGCCAGGCGTCGTTTTCCAGCAGGCCCACCCAGGGGGCGGAGAGGAAGCGCATCTTCGAGGCCAGTTGGCCGGCCTGTTTGCAGCGGTAGTCGAAGTCTTCGGCCAGCTTGTGGTTGAAGAACAGGATGGCTTCACCCACGGCCATGCCGTTCTTGGTGCCGCCGAAGCACAACACGTCCACCCCGGCTTTCCAAGTCAGGTCGGCGGGTGAGCAGCCGAGAAACGCGCAGGCGTTGGAAAAGCGCGCGCCGTCCATGTGCAGGTTCAGGCCGAGTTCCTTGCAGGTGGCGCTGATGGCGCGGATTTCTTCCGGGGTGTAGACGCTGCCGACTTCCGTCGCCTGGGTCAGGGTCACTACGCGCGGTTTGGGGTAATGGATGTCCTGGCGCTTGAGGGCGATCTCGCGGATCGATTCCGGGGTCAGCTTGCCGTTTTCAGTGCGGGCAGTGAGCAGTTTCGAGCCGTTGGAGAAAAACTCCGGTGCGCCGCACTCGTCGGTTTCGACGTGGGCGGTTTCCGAGCAAATCACGCTATGGTAGCTCTGGCACAGCGAAGACAGCGCCAGGGAGTTGGCGGCGGTGCCGTTGAAGGCGAAGAATACTTCGCAGTCGGTTTCGAACAGGTTACGGAAACCGTCGGCGGCGCGGTGGGTCCATTCATCGTCGCCATAGGCGCGCTGGTGGCCGTGGTTGGCTTGTTCCATGGCGGCCCAGGCTTCCGGGCAGATGCCGGAATAGTTGTCGCTGGCGAATTGCTGGCTCTTGTCGGTCATGGCCCATTCCTGTGGTCGATGTTGGTGCGCACTTTAACCAAGATTGTCGGGCGTGCGCACGCACTGTAAATGCAAAGTCACTGGGGAATTATGCACGGTACTGAAACGATGGCTGTCGGACGTGTCCGTGATGGCGCTTTGGATTTGCTCAAGTGGCTGGCGCTGCTGTGCATGGTGCTCGATCACCTGCGCTACGTCGGCCTGAGCCTGGATGGCCTGTATGTACCAGGGCGCCTGGCGTTCCCGTGGTTTTGCCTGGCGATTGCGGCGAATCTGCATCGGGTCAGGAGCGCGCCCGTGACCGGCCAGTGGCGCTACCTGGGTTGGTTGTTGCTGTTCAGTGTGATCAGCGAAGTGCCGTACCGGATGTTTATCGACGATGCCGATACGTTGAATGTGCTGCCGACCCTGGCCTTGGGGTTGCTGGTTGCCCGAGGATGGCAGCAGAAGGCGCTGGTTGATCGAGGATTGGCGCTGATCGCTGTCACGATAGCCGCGGTATTTTCGACGCAGTTAATGTTCGGTTTCTTTGGTGTATTGCTGCCACTGGCGATGCTGCTGGTGTTTCGCAGGCCTTGGTATTTCAGCCTGTTGCCGGGCCTGGTGTGCGTGGCCGCCAACCAATGGCAGATCCTGCTCGATAGCGGCACGCCGGTGGCGCTGATGGGGTTGGTGGCGTGCCTGATTGCGCCGTTGGCGGGATTGGTCCTGTTGCGACATGCCCGCAGCGCCTCGCCGCCAGCCATGCGCCGCTGGGCTTATGCCCTCTATCCCCTGCATTTCCTGTTGCTGCTACTCGTCCGCAAGATCATCGCCTAACCCATTGTGGGAGGGGCGGTGCGACGGTTCGACTTGCCCCCGATGGTGGTGGATCAGCTTGCACATGCCGCAGCTGACACACCGCCATCGGGGGCAAGCCCCCTCCCACATTGATTGCGCCGTTGGCGGGATTGGTCCTGTTGCGACATGCCCGCAGCGCCTCGCCGCCAGCCATGCGCCGCTGGGCCTATTCCCTCTATCCCCTGCATTTCCTGCTGCTGCTACTCGTCCGCAAGATCATCGCCTGACCTCCTGTAGGAGCGAGCTTGCTCGCGAAAAACGTCAACGATCATGCGGATTGCCTGAATGAACACCGCGCCCTCAGGTTTTTCGCGAGCAAGCTCGCTCCTACAGGGGCCAGGGTCATTTGCAGGCAATGTCGTAAACGCACCTTTGCGTGGCGTCCGTAGGCATTTGACCTGCCTGCGCCAGCCCTACCATCGCATCAAAGGGCTATGCCACCGTGCACGGGCCTCAACAATACGAAAGGCTGGGAGAGACGCGATGTTCAGCAAGAAAGACCAGATCCAGGGTTATGACGATGCACTGCTGGCGGCGATGAATGCCGAGGAGCAACGTCAGGAAGATCATATCGAGCTGATCGCGTCGGAGAACTACACCAGCAAGCGCGTCATGGAAGCCCAGGGCAGCGGCCTCACCAACAAATACGCCGAAGGCTACCCAGGCAAGCGCTACTACGGTGGTTGCGAGCACGTGGACAAGGTCGAGGCCCTGGCCATCGAGCGCGCCAAGCAGCTGTTCGGCGCCGATTACGCCAACGTACAGCCGCACTCCGGCTCCTCCGCCAACAGTGCGGTTTACCTGGCGCTGCTGAACGCCGGCGACACCATCCTCGGCATGAGCCTGGCCCACGGCGGCCACCTGACCCACGGCGCCAAAGTGTCGTCCTCGGGCAAGCTGTACAACGCCGTGCAGTACGGCATCAACACCGACACTGGCCTGATCGACTACGACGAAGTCGAGCGCCTGGCCGTAGAACACAAACCGAAGATGGTAGTGGCCGGTTTCTCCGCCTACTCCAAGACCCTGGATTTCCCACGTTTTCGCGCGATCGCCGACAAGGTCGGGGCGCTGCTGTTCGTCGACATGGCCCACGTTGCTGGCCTGGTCGCCGCTGGCCTGTACCCGAACCCGCTGCCGTACGCCGATGTGGTCACCACCACCACCCACAAGACCCTGCGCGGTCCCCGTGGCGGTTTGATCCTGGCCAAGGCCAACGAAGAAATCGAGAAGAAACTCAACGCTGCCGTATTCCCCGGCGCCCAGGGTGGCCCGCTGATGCATGTGATCGCCGGCAAGGCGGTGTGCTTCAAGGAAGCCCAGGAGCCAGGCTTCAAGGCCTACCAGCAACAAGTGATCGACAATGCCCAGGCCATGGCCAGCGTGTTTATCAAACGCGGCTACGATGTAGTGTCCGGCGGCACCGATAACCACCTGTTCCTGGTCAGCCTGATCCGTCAGGGCCTCACCGGCAAAGAGGCGGACGCCGCCCTCGGTCGCGCCCACATCACCGTCAACAAGAACGCCGTACCGAACGACCCGCAGTCGCCGTTCGTGACCTCGGGCCTGCGCATCGGCACCCCGGCGGTGACCACGCGTGGTTTCAAGGTGCCGCAGTGCATCGAGCTGGCCGGCTGGATCTGCGACATCCTCGACAACCTCGGCGATGCCGACGTCGAGGCCAACGTGGCCAAGCACGTGTCTGCCCTGTGCGCTGATTTCCCGGTTTATCGCTGAGCGCGGTTTTGGAGTAATGACTATGCAACGCTACTCGGGCTTCGGCCTCTTCAAGCACTCACTCAGCCATCACGAAAACTGGCAGAAGATGTGGCGCACGCCGACCCCTAAAAAGGTCTACGACGTGGTCATCGTCGGCGGCGGCGGGCATGGTCTGGCAACCGCCTACTACCTGGCCAAAGAGCACGGCATCACCAACGTGGCCGTGGTCGAGAAAGGCTGGCTGGGCGGCGGTAACACCGCGCGCAACACCACCATCGTGCGCTCCAACTACCTGTGGGACGAGTCGGCGCACCTGTACGAACACGCGATGAAACTGTGGGAAGGCCTGTCCCAAGACCTGAACTACAACGTGATGTTCTCCCAGCGTGGCGTCTACAACCTGTGCCACACCCTGCAGGACATCCGTGATTCCGAACGTCGCGTCAGCGCCAACCGCCTTAACGGCGTGGATGGCGAGTTGCTGAATGCCAAGCAAGTGGCCGACGAGATTCCGTACCTGGATTGCTCGAAAAACACGCGCTACCCGGTACTCGGCGCCACCGTGCAACGTCGCGGCGGCGTGGCCCGTCACGATGCCGTGGCCTGGGGCTTTGCCCGTGCGGCCGACGCCCTCGGCGTGGACTTGATCCAGCAGACCGAAGTGATCGGCTTCCGCAAGGAAAACGGCGTGTGCATCGGCGTGGAAACCAACAAGGGTTTTATCGGCGCCAAGCGCGTCGGTGTGGTCACCGCGGGTAACTCCGGGCACATGGCGTCCCTCGCCGGCTTCCGTTTGCCGATCGAATCCCACCCGCTGCAAGCGTTGGTGTCGGAGCCGATCAAGCCGATTATCGACAGCGTGATCATGTCCAACGCCGTGCACGGTTACATCAGCCAGTCCGACAAGGGCGACCTGGTGATCGGCGCCGGTATCGACGGTTACAACGGCTACGGCCAGCGCGGCTCGTACCCGGTGATCGAACACACCATTCAGGCCATCGTCGAGATGTTCCCGGTGCTGTCGCGGGTGCGCATGAACCGTCAGTGGGGCGGTATCGTCGACACTACCCCGGATGCCTGCCCGATCATCTCCAAGACCCCGGTGCCGAACATGTTCTTCAACTGCGGTTGGGGTACCGGTGGCTTCAAGGCCACCCCAGGCTCAGGCAACGTGTTTGCCGCCAGCCTGGCCAAAGGTGAGATGCACCCATTGGCTGCACCTTTCTCCATCGACCGTTTCCACAACGGTGCGTTGATCGACGAACACGGCGCTGCGGCCGTCGCCCACTAACAGGAGAAATTCCCTATGTTGCATATCTTCTGTCCTCACTGTGGCGAACTGCGCTCCGAAGAGGAATTCCACGCGTCCGGCCAAGCGCACATCCCGCGCCCGCTGGACCCGAACGCCTGCACCGATGAAGAGTGGGGCGACTACATGTTCTTCCGCGATAACCCGCGTGGGTTGCACCACGAACTGTGGATTCACGCCGCCGGTTGCCGCCAGTATTTCAACGCGACCCGCGACACCGTGACCTACGAAATTCTTGAAACCTACAAGATTGGCAGCAAGCCGCAATTCACCGCCAAGGCTTCTGGAGAGAAGGTATGAGCCAGATCAATCGCCTGTCCAACGGTGGCCGGATCGACCGTAACAAAGTCCTGACCTTCAGCTTCAACGGCCAGAGCTACAAAGGCTTCGAAGGCGACACCCTGGCCGCTGCATTGCTGGCCAACGGCGTCGACATCATTGGCCGCAGCTTCAAGTATTCGCGCCCACGCGGCATCTTTGCCGCCGGGGCCGAAGAGCCGAACGCGGTGCTGCAGATCGGTGCCACCGAAGCCACCCAGATTCCCAACGTGCGTGCTACGCAACAGGCGCTGTACCAGGGGTTGGTTGCCACCAGCACCAACGGCTGGCCGAGCGTGAACAACGACATGATGGGCATTCTTGGCAAGGTCGGCGGCAAGCTGATGCCGCCGGGTTTCTACTACAAAACCTTCATGTACCCGCAATCGTTCTGGATGACCTACGAGAAGTACATCCGCAAGGCTGCCGGCCTTGGCCGCTCGCCGACCGAGAACGATCCGGACACCTACGACAACTTCAACCGTCATTGCGACGTGCTGGTGGTCGGCGCCGGCCCTGCTGGCCTGGCGGCTGCACTGGCCGCCGCGCGCAGCGGTGCCCGCGTGATCATCGCCGATGAGCAGGAAGAGTTCGGCGGTTCCTTGCTCGACTCCCGCGAAAGCCTCGACGGCAAGCCCGCCACGGAATGGGTCGCCAGCGTTATCGCCGAACTGAAAGCCCTGCCGGACGTGGTGCTGCTGCCCCGCGCCACCGTCAACGGTTACCACGACCATAACTTCCTGACCATTCACGAGCGCCTGACCGACCATCTCGGTGACCGTGCACCGATTGGCCAGGTGCGCCAGCGCATCCACCGTGTGCGTGCCAAGCGTGTGGTCCTGGCGACCGGTGCGTGTGAGCGTCCGCTGGTGTACGGCAACAACGATGTACCGGGCAATATGCTCGCCGGCGCGGTCTCCACCTACGTGCGCCGCTACGGCGTGGCACCGGGCAAGAAACTGGTGCTGTCGACCAACAACGATCACGCCTACCGCGTTGCCCTGGACTGGTTCGACGCTGGCCTGCAGGTGGTCGCCGTGGCCGATGCCCGTCACAACCCACGTGGCGCGCTGGTGGAAGAAGCGCGCGCCAAAGGCATTCGTATCCTCACTGGCAGCGCCGTGATCGAGGCCCGTGGCAGTAAGCACGTCACCGCCGCTCGGGTGGCTGCCATCGATGTGAAAGCCCACAAAGTCACCAGCCCCGGCGAGTGGCTGGACTGCGACCTGGTGGCCAGCTCCGGCGGCTACAGCCCGGTGGTCCACTTGGCCTCGCACCTGGGCGGCAAACCGACCTGGCGTGAAGACATCCTCGGTTTTGTACCGGGCGAAGCCCCGCAGAAACGCGTGTGCGTCGGTGGCATCAATGGCGTCTACGGCCTTGGCGATTCCCTGGCGGACGGTTTCGAAGGCGGCGTGCGCGCGGCCAGCGAAGCCGGCTTTACCCCGGTGGAAGGCACGTTGCCCAAAGCCTTGAGCCGTCTTGAAGAGCCGACCCTGGCGCTGTTCCAAGTGCCTCACGAGAAAGCTACCGCACGGGCGCCGAAGCAATTTGTCGACCTGCAGAACGACGTCACCGCCGCCGCCATCGAGCTTGCTACCCGCGAGGGTTTCGAGTCGGTCGAGCACGTCAAGCGCTACACCGCGCTGGGTTTCGGCACCGACCAGGGCAAGCTGGGTAACGTCAACGGCCTGGCGATTGCCGCGCGCTCGCTGAACGTGACCATCCCGCAGATGGGCACCACCATGTTCCGCCCCAACTACACGCCGGTGACCTTTGGCGCGGTAGCGGGCCGTCACTGTGGGCATATCTTCGAGCCGGTGCGCTACACCGCGCTGCACGCCTGGCACGTTAAAAACGGCGCCGAATTTGAAGATGTCGGCCAGTGGAAACGCCCATGGTACTTCCCACGCAATGGCGAAGACCTGCACGCCGCCGTGAAACGTGAATGCCTGGCTGTGCGCGACAGCGTCGGCCTGCTGGATGCCTCCACCCTCGGCAAGATCGACATCCAGGGCCCGGATGCGCGTGAGTTCCTCAACCGCATCTACAGCAACGCCTGGACCAAGCTCGATGTGGGCAAGGCGCGCTACGGCCTGATGTGCAAGGAAGACGGCATGGTCTTCGACGACGGCGTCACCGCCTGCCTTGCCGACAACCACTTCCTGATGACCACCACCACCGGCGGCGCGGCTCGCGTACTCCAGTGGCTGGAAATCTACCAGCAGACCGAATGGCCGGACCTGAAGGTGTACTTCACCTCGGTCACCGACCACTGGGCGACCATGACTCTGTCCGGCCCCAACAGCCGCAAGCTGTTGGCGGAAGTCACCGACATCGACCTGGACAAGGACGGCTTCCCGTTCATGACCTGGAAGGAAGGCTTGGTTGGCGGTGTGCCGGCGCGGGTGTTCCGTATCTCGTTTACCGGTGAGTTGTCGTACGAAGTCAACGTGCAGGCCGACTACGCCATGGGCGTGCTGGAGCAAATCGTCGAGGCGGGCAAAAAGTACAACCTGACCCCGTACGGCACCGAAACCATGCACGTACTGCGTGCCGAGAAAGGTTTCATCATCGTTGGCCAGGACACTGACGGCTCGATGACCCCGGACGACCTGAACATGGGCTGGTGCGTAGGCCGCACCAAACCGTTCTCGTGGATCGGCTGGCGCGGCATGAACCGTGAAGACTGCGTGCGCGAAGAGCGTAAGCAACTGGTGGGCTTGAAGCCGGTCGATCCAAAAGTGTGGCTGCCGGAAGGCGCGCAGTTGGTGTTCGATCCGAAGCAGGCGATTCCGATGAAGATGGTTGGCCACGTCACCTCCAGCTATGCGCATAACTCCCTGGGTTATTCGTTTGCGATGGCGGTGGTCAAGGGCGGCTTGAAGCGCATCGGTGAGCGGGTGTTCTCGCCGCAAGCGGATGGCAGTGTGATCGAGGCGGAGATCGTGTCTTCGGTGTTCTTTGACCCGAAAGGCGAGCGGCAGAACATCTGATAGACCGGGTCGCCTGCGTCGCAGGCGAGCCCCCTCCCACAGGGGAATGCATTCCAAATGTGGGAGGGGGCTTGCCCCCGATGAGGCCAGAACAGTCACCACAGAATTCAAAACAGGTGCTTTATGACAGCAGCCAATGTTTACCAACAACGCCCCACCACCGGCGCCAAGGCCGAGTCGTCGCTGCACCATGCCGACCTCGCCAGCCTGGTCGGCAAGGGCCGCAAGAACGCCGGCGTGACCGTGCGTGAAAAGAAACTGCTCGGCCACCTGACCATCCGTGGCGACGGCCATGACGCCGCCTTCGCCGCTGGCGTACACAAAGCCCTGGGCATCGAGTTGCCTGGCGCCCTGCAGGTCATCGTCAAAGGCGAAACCAGCCTGCAATGGCTCGGCCCGGATGAGTGGCTGCTGGTCGTGCCCAGCGGTGAAGAATTCGCCTCCGAACAAAACCTGCGTGCTGCGCTGGGCGACCTGCATATCCAGGTCGTCAACGTCAGCGGCGGCCAGCAGATCCTCGAACTGAGCGGCCCGAACGTGCGTGATGTGCTGATGAAGTCCACCAGCTACGACGTGCACCCCAATAACTTCCCGGTGGGCAAGGCGGTGGGCACGGTGTTCGCCAAGTCGCAACTGGTGATCCGCCATACCGCTGAAGACACCTGGGAGCTGGTGATCCGTCGCAGCTTCTCGGATTACTGGTGGCTGTGGTTGCAGGACGCCTCGGCTGAATTCGGCCTGAGCGTTCAAGCCTGATATGACCCTGTAGGAGCGAGCTTGCTCGCGAAAAACGTCAACGATAACGCGCGCATCCTGAATGAACGCGGCGCCCTTGGATTTTTCGCCAGCAAGCTCGCACCTACAGTCAGCAGCATCGCTGTATGAGGAGTTAACTGTAATGAGCCGCGCACCCGATACATGGATTTTGACTGCCGACTGCCCCAGCGTGCTCGGCACGGTGGACGCGGTCACCCGCTACCTGTTCGAGCAGGGCTGTTATGTGACCGAGCACCACTCGTTCGATGACCGCCTCTCGGGCCGATTTTTTATTCGCGTGGAGTTCCGTCAGCCCGACGGTTTCGACGAGCAGGCGTTTCGCGCCGGCCTGGCCACGCGCGGCGAAGCCTTTGGCATGATCTTCGAGCTGACGGCGCCGAACTACCGGCCAAAAGTGGTGATCATGGTCTCCAAGGCCGATCACTGCCTGAACGATCTGCTGTACCGCCAGCGGATCGGCCAACTGTCGATGGACGTGGTCGCGGTGGTGTCCAACCACCCTGATTTGAAACCGTTGGCCGACTGGCACCAGATTCCCTACTACCATTTCCCTCTCGACCCGAACGACAAACCGTCCCAGGAGCGTCAGGTGTGGCAAGTGATCGAAGAGACCGGCGCCGAACTGGTGATCCTTGCGCGCTACATGCAAGTGCTGTCGCCGGAGCTGTGCCGCAAGCTGGATGGCAAGGCGATCAATATCCATCACTCCTTGTTGCCGGGGTTCAAGGGCGCCAAGCCGTATCACCAGGCGTACAACAAGGGGGTGAAATTGGTAGGCGCCACGGCGCATTACATCAACAACGATCTGGACGAAGGACCGATCATCGCCCAGGGCGTGGAGGTGGTGGATCACAGCCACTATCCCGAGGATTTGATTGCCAAGGGGCGCGATATCGAAGGGCTTACCTTGGCCCGGGCGGTGGGGTATCACATTGAGCGGCGGGTGTTTTTGAACGCCAATAGGACGGTGGTGCTCTGACTGACGCCAATCGGGGGTAAGCCCCCTCCCACATTTGGAATGCGGTCGAATGTGGGAGGGGGCTTGCCCCCGATGAGGCCCTCACAAACAACACAAGAAACAGCATCTGTACCCGAGCACTCAACGCGCTGCCCACCCTACGGGCAACGCAGTTCCATAAAAACAACAGCGAGGTGAAAGCATGTCTGGTAATCGTGGTGTCGTGTATCTCGGCAACGGCAAGGTCGAAGTACAGAAAATCGACTATCCCAAAATGCAGGACCCCCGTGGCAGGAAGATTGAGCACGGCGTCATCCTGCGCGTGGTCTCCACCAACATCTGCGGCTCCGACCAACACATGGTGCGTGGCCGCACGACTGCCCAGACCGGCCTGGTGCTCGGTCACGAGATCACCGGTGAAGTGATCGAGAAGGGCAGTGACGTCGAAAACCTGAAGATCGGCGACCTGGTTTCCGTTCCCTTCAACGTCGCCTGCGGCCGCTGCCGCTCCTGCAAAGAACAACACACCGGTGTGTGCCTCACCGTCAACCCGGCCCGTGCCGGCGGCGCCTATGGCTACGTCGACATGGGCGACTGGACCGGTGGCCAGGCTGAATACGTACTGGTGCCCTACGCCGACTTCAACCTGCTGAAACTGCCGGACCGCGACAAGGCCATGGAGAAAATCCGCGACCTGACCTGCCTCTCCGACATCCTGCCCACCGGCTACCACGGCGCCGTCACCGCCGGCGTGGGGCCAGGCAGCACGGTGTACATCGCCGGTGCCGGTCCTGTCGGCCTGGCTGCCGCCGCCTCCGCGCGCCTGCTGGGCGCGGCGGTGGTGATTATCGGCGACGTCAACTCTATCCGCCTGGCCCACGCCAAGGCGCAAGGGTTTGAAGTGGTCGACCTGTCCACCGACACCCCGCTGCACGAACAGATCGCCGCCCTGCTGGGTGAGCCTGAAGTGGACTGTGCCGTTGACTGCGTGGGCTTCGAAGCCCGCGGCCACGGGCACGACGGCGTCAAGCACGAAGCCCCTGCGACGGTGCTCAACTCACTGATGGGCGTGGTGCGCGTGGCGGGCAAGATCGGCATTCCCGGCCTGTATGTCACCGAAGACCCAGGTGCTGTCGACGCTGCCGCAAAAATGGGCAGCCTGAGCATCCGCTTCGGTTTGGGCTGGGCCAAATCCCACAGCTTCCATACCGGCCAGACCCCGGTGATGAAGTACAACCGCCAGCTGATGCAGGCGATCATGTGGGACCGCATTCACATCGCCGACATCGTGGGGGTTGAAGTCATCAGCCTGGATGACGCCCCGCGTGGGTATGGCGAGTTCGATGCGGGCGTGCCGAAGAAGTTTGTGATTGATCCGCATAAGTTGTTCAGCGCGGCATAAATCCCAGGCATACGAAAACCCAAATGTGGGAGAGGGCTTGCTCCCTCCCACATTTGGGTTGTGGTGTTTGGGATCTCAACGGTTGGCCAAGGCACCTTGGTAGACGGTCGGGCCCGTCGGTTGCTTGCTCACCGAGCCCCCTTTGCTCTCCGCACTCACCATCAATTCCACGGGCTTGCTGATCGAGGCCTGCTGCCTTGGGTTCAAGCCGATGATGCCTTCGCCATCTTCCGGTAACAGCCCAAGTGACACGGGCTTGCCGCCATTGGGAATCGCCCACAGTTCCAGGCTCTGGTCCGGCGCGGGTGTGGTGATGGCGATGGGTTGCACTTCCAGGTAATCCTTGTGCGCCATGATCTGCGCCGCCGGCTGTTGGGTGGTGGTGATCAGGGTGGCGGTGGACTTGACGTTGTCCTGGGTGTAGAACGCGACGCCGAGGCCGGCGATCACGGCCACGCAGGCGCCGATAAACAGGCGTGGACGGCTCCAGAAGGGTGGTTTTGGCTCAATCATGGGGGGGCGGGTCGCGCTCATGGAATTGTTCCTGACAGGTTTTGGAGTCATTTCATTGACTCTGCCCCAGCCATTGGGTTCCTGGGACGCCTCGGAACAATGTGCCGGATACCCAGTCAAACGCCTGCTTTTACCCCTACATCCAGAGGTTGTTTCGATGAAGATTTCACGCGGTTTCGCCCTTTCCTGCCTGATGAGCCTGGCCGCCGCCCCGGTGTTTGCCGCAGGGTTCAGCCTTGGCGACGCGGCCAATGCCATCTCCGGCATGCAAGGGGGTAACAACAAGGCCGCAGCCGCCGCACCGTCGTCCGAGACGGCGGACCTGCTGACCACGCTGACCTCGCAACTGAACATCACCCCCGAACAAGCCGTGGGCGGTACGGGCGCCATGCTGGGCCTGGCCAAGAACAAACTGAGCGGCAACGACTATTCGCAACTGGGTAACAGCGTGCCGGGCCTTGACCAGCTGTCGGGCAACAATGCATTGGGCAGCCTCGGGGCCTTGAGCGGGATGCTCGGCCAGAACGGTGGCAGCAAGACCAGCGGCCTGGACGGCCTGCTGGGTAACGTGAAGAACACCAACGACCTGAATACCGCGTTCAGTGCGCTGGGCATGGACAGTGGCATGGTCGGCCAGTTTGCCCCGCTGATCCTGCAATACCTGGGCGGGCAGGGCGCCAACAGCTCGCTGCTGGGTAAACTGGCCCAGGCTTGGGGCACCGGTAGCTAAATACGCTCTGCGCGCAGTTGAGCGATGCGCGCATCCTTCTCCTTCCAGAGCTGGTTCACCCAGTTCTGGACGCTCTGGCGAAACGCTGGATCGTTCTCGTAATCCCCTTGCCACAACGCCGGGTCCAGCTCACGGGTGTGGATATCAATGATCACCTTCGGCACCGCGCCGCTGATCAAATCCCAGAACCCCGGAATCTTTTGCTGCGGGTAGACCACGGTTACGTCAAGCACCGCGTCCAATTGTTCACCCATGGCCGCCAGCACAAACGCCACGCCGCCCGCCTTGGGCTTGAGCAAGTGCGTGAATGGCGAATCCTGCTGCTTGCGTTTGGCCTCGCTGAACCGCGTGCCTTCCAGGTAATTGACCACCGTCACCGGCTGGCGCTTGAACAGCTCGCAGGCTTGCTGGGTGATCTTGAGGTCCTGGCCGGCCAGTTCCGGGTGCCTGGCCAGGAACGCCTTGGTGTAGCGCTTCATGAACGGGTAATCCAGCGCCCACCAGGCCAGGCCGAGGAAGGGTACCCAGATCAGCTCTTTTTTCAGGAAGAATTTGAAGAACGGCGTGCGGCGGTTGAGGGCCTGGATCAGCGCCGGGATGTCCACCCAGGATTGGTGGTTGCTGATCACCAGGTAGCTGGTGTCGCCGCGCAGTTCGTCGCCGCCGCGAATGTCCCACCGGGTGGGGATGCACAAGGAGAAAATAAGCTTGTCGATCTCGGCCCAGGTCTCGGCGATCCACATCACCGCCCATGAGGCATAGTCGCGAAACCGCCCTGGGGCCACCAGCTTGAGCAGGGCAAAGACCATCAGTGGGCCAAACAGCACCAAGGTGTTGAGCAATAGCAGCAGTGTGACCAAACAGCCGGTGAGCAGGCGGCGCATAAGTAACTCTTGGAATCTTGTGGGCGGGCCATCATAAGCAAGCTGAGTCTATAGGCCAAATCGCAAATGGCCGTACGAATGTTTCACAATGTGCCGGTTATGGTGGGTGTGACTAACTAAGTGCTGTCTTTGCGGTCTAGAATCCGCCTACTTCTTTCCGAGGAAATCACTTCGTGAAACTGCTTCTTGCCTCCCTCGCCCTGGCTGCCCTGCCTGTCATGGCCGCCGAGCCGACCCTTTACGGTCGCTACGAATACATCCAGTTGCCGGAGATCGGCGAAACCTTCAAGGCCAAGATGGACACCGGCGCGCTGACCGCCTCACTGTCGGCCCGGGATATTGAGACGTTTACCCGTGATGGCGACGACTGGGTGCGCTTCCGCCTCGGTGGTAAAGACGCCGGCAACAAAGTCTACGAGCACAAGGTGTCGCGCATCAGCAAGATCAAGAGCCGCGCCGACGAAGACGACGAAAAAGACGAAGCCACCGTGGCCAAGCGCCCGGTGATCGACCTGGAAATGTGCCTGGGTAACGTCAAGCGTACCGTCGAGGTCAACCTCACCGACCGCAGCAGCTTCAACTACCCGTTGCTGATCGGCGCCAAGGCCCTGCGTGAGTTCGGCGCAGCGGTCAACCCGGCCCGTCGTTACACGGCCGACAAACCGGACTGCTGATTTGAACCCATGCCCCATATCCTGATTGTCGAAGACGAAGCGGCGATAGCCGACACATTGATTTTCGCCCTGCAAGGCGAGGGTTTCACCACCACCTGGCTGAGCCTTGGCCAGGAGGCGTTGGCCCATCAACGCCAGACCCCGGCCGACCTGATCATTCTCGACATCGGACTGCCGGACATCACCGGCTTTGAAACCTGCAAGCAATTGCGCCGTTTCAGTGAGGTGCCGGTGATGTTCCTCAGTGCACGGGATGGCGAGATCGATCGGGTGGTGGGGCTGGAGATCGGTGCCGACGATTATGTGGTCAAGCCGTTCAGCCCGCGGGAAGTGGCGGCGCGCGTACGGGCGATCCTCAAGCGTGTCGGCCCCGGCGTGGCGCCCGCTGTGTTCCAGGTCGACCTGGAGCGCATGCAGATCAGCTTTCGCGGCCATCCCTTGAGCCTGACGCGCCATGAGTTTCGCCTGCTGCAAAGCCTGCTGGAGCAACCTGAGCGCGTGTTCAGCCGCGAGCAACTGCTGGACGCGGTGGGCGTGCCCGCCGATGCCGGTTATGAGCGCAATATCGACAGCCATATCAAGAGCCTGCGCAGCAAATTACGCAGCGTGGCCGCCGATGCCGAGCCGATCCAGACCCATCGCGGCCTCGGCTACAGTTACAGCCCGAGCCACAGCTGATGCGCCTGGGGCTGCGGATTTTCCTGGTGTATGCGCTGTTCATCGGCCTGACCGGCTACTTCGTGCTCAATACGGTGATGAAGGAAATACGCCCCGGCGTGCGCCAGTCGACCGAAGAAACCCTGGTGGATACGGCCAACCTGCTGGCTGAAGTCCTGCGCGATGACGTCAGGAATGGCACCCTCGGCCAAAGCCACTGGCCGGAGCTGCTCAAGGCCTACGGCAACCGCCAGCCCGGAGCGACCATCTGGGGCCTGCCGAAAAACCAAGTCAACCATCGCATCTACGTGACGGACGCCCAGGGCAAGGTGTTGCTTGACTCCAGTGGCGAAGCGGTGGGCCAGGACTACTCCAAATGGAACGATGTGTACCTCACCCTGCGCGGTGAATACGGCGCGCGCTCCACCCGCAGCGAAGCCGACGACCCCACCTCCTCGGTGATGCACGTGGGGGCGCCGATTCGCGACAATGGCCAGATCATCGGCGTGGTCACCGTGGCCAAGCCCAACAGCTCATTGCAGCCGTATATCGACCGCACCGAGCGGCGCCTGCTCTGGTACGGCGCCGGGCTGGTCATCCTCGGCTTGCTGCTGGGCGCAGTGTTGTCGTGGTGGTTGAGCGTTGCCCTGCGGCGCCTGACCGCCTACGCCGAAGCCGTCAGCGAAGGCCGGCGTGCCGAGTTGCCGCATTACCGCGGCGGCGAGCTGAAGCAGTTATCCACTGCCGTGGAGCATATGCGTACGCAGTTGGAGGGCAAGGCGTACGTCGAGCATTACGTGCACACCCTGACCCACGAATTGAAAAGCCCATTGGCCGCAATTCGCGGCGCGGCGGAGCTGTTGCAGGGTGATATGACCCGTGAGCAGCAGCAGCGCTTCGTCGGCAATATCGACAGCGAAAGCGCGCGTTTGCAGCAGTTGATCGAGCGTCTGCTGAGCCTGGCGCAGGTGGAGCAGCGCCAGGGCCTGGAAGAACAGGTGAGCATCCCGCTGGCGGCCTTGGTCGATGCTGTACTCAACGCCCAATGTGCGCGAATTGAAGGCGCTGGGCTGCAAGTCGAACAGACGATTGCCGCCGATGTGCAGGTGTTCGGCGAGCCCTTCCTGCTGCGCCAGGCCCTGGGCAACCTGCTGGACAATGCCCTGGACTTCACCCCGCCTGGTGGCGTCTTGAGATTCAGCGCAAACACCCGGCACAACGATGTACAGATCAGCCTGTTTAACCAGGCCGCGGCGATTCCCGACTACGCCTTGCCGCGCCTGAGCGAGCGTTTCTACTCGTTGCCGCGACCGGCCAGCGGGCGCAAGAGCACCGGCCTGGGTCTCAATTTTGTCGAGGAAGTGATGAAGCTGCACGGCGGCGCCTTGCAGATCGGCAATGTACCTGGCGGCGTGCAGGTGGTGCTGCATCTCCACACAGTCTCCACATTGCCCACATAAATCGCCCACATGGGCTGCGCAGACTCTCCCCATCAAAACAGGGAGAGACCCCATGAACCGCAGCCTGCTTTTCAAACTTGGCGCGATTGCGCTGCTGATCCTGCTGTTGCTGATTCCGTTGCTGATGATCAACGGCATCATCAGCGACCGCCAGCAACTGCGCGATGGTGTCCTGATGGACATCGCCCGCAGCTCCAGCTATGCCCAGCGCCTCACCGGCCCGGTGATGGTGGTGCCGTATCGCAAGACCGTGCGCGAGTGGAAGTTCAATGAAAAACTCAACAAGCGCTACGAGGTCACCAGTGAAGAGCGGGGTCGTCTGTATTTCCTGCCGGACCGTTTTGAGCTCGACGGCAAAGTGCAGACCGAACTGCGCGCACGGGGTATTTACCAGGCGCGGCTGTTCCATGCCGACAACCGTATCAGTGGGCGTTTCGAGCTGCCTGCACAGTTGGGTATCACCGAAGACTTCGCCGATTACCGTTTTGAAGCGGCGTTTCTGGCAGTGGGCATCAGCGACATTCGCGGCATCGAAAATGCGCTGAAGTTGGAGCTGGGCGGCCAGCGCCTGGAATTCGAACCGGGCTCCCTAGTGGACTGGCTGGGGGAGGGCGTGCATGTGACGTTGCCGGAGCAGGACAGTAAAAAGCCAGGTGTGATCGACTTTGCTTTCGACCTGCGCCTGCAAGGCACCGAGCAACTACAAGTGGTGCCGGTGGGCAAGACCAGCCAGGTGTCCCTGGCCTCCAACTGGCCGCACCCCAGCTTTATCGGCAACTTCCTGCCGGCCCAGCGCGAAGTGACTGACAACGGCTTCACGGCCAACTGGCAGACCTCCTTTTTTTCCACCAACCTCGAACAAGCCCTGCAAACCTGCCTGGACGGGCAGGGCTGCAACGACTTCAACAACCGCAGCTTTGGCGTGAACTTCATCGACCCGGTGGACCAGTACCTCAAGAGCGACCGCGCGATCAAATACGCGCTGCTGTTTATCGCCCTGACCTTTGCCGGTTTCTTCCTCTTCGAAGTGCTCAAGAGCCTGGCGGTGCACCCGATTCAATATGCATTGGTGGGTGTTGCCTTGGCATTTTTCTACTTGCTGCTGTTGTCATTGTCCGAGCACCTGGGCTTTGCCCTGGCGTACCTGATATCGGCAAGTGCCTGCGTGCTGTTGATCGGTTTCTACGTGTGCCATGTGCTGCGCAGCGTTGCCCATGGCTTGGGGTTTTCGGCGGGGTTGGCGGCGTTGTATGGCTTGTTGTACGGGCTGCTGAGTGCCGAGGATTACGCGCTGCTGATGGGCTCGCTGCTGCTGTTCGGGCTGCTGGGTACGGTGATGGTGCTGACGCGCAAACTGGATTGGTATGGCGTGGGCAAGCGCAAGCCGGCCGAGCCGTTGACGTTCGACCTGGAGGCGGTGCAATGATCGGGTTGCGGGAGGATCAGCAAGTAGGGGCGCAGTTAGCCGCAAGGATCGCCACATTCCTCAATACCACCACCGTCCAATGTGGGAGTGGGCTTGCCCGCGATAGCGGTGGTTCAGAAACAGATGTGCTGAATGACATACCGCGATCGCGGGCAAGCCCGCTCCCACATTGGGTCGGTGTGAACATCAGGTCGGCGGCTGGGTCTCCAGCATCGAAGGCCGTTGGCTGACTTCGGCGTACCAGGCGGCAAGCTTGGGGTTATCCGAGCGCCATTGCAGGTCCGGGTGGCGGAAGTCGAGGTAGCCCAGGGCGCAGGCCACGCTGATGGACGCAATGTCGAAGTGGCTGGCCAGTTCGGCGATGGCATCCTGCTCCAGTTCGGCGACGGCGCGGCGGATCTTGTTGCGCTGCTCGTCGAGCCACGGTGCCCAGTGTTTTTCCACTGGACGCAGGGCGGTCTCGTAACGCACCAGCACGGCGGCATCCATGATCCCGTCGGCCAGCGACGCCAGGGTCAGGCGGCGCCAGCGGGCCGAGCCGTCACGAGGGATCAGCGGGTTGCCGACATGCTGGTGGTCGAGGTAATCGAGGATCACCCGGCTGTCGTGCAGCACACTGCCGTCGGCCAGGCGCAGGGCCGGGATCTTGCCCACGGGGTTGCCTTGTACCACCTGCGCGTCAGGGGTGACCGGTGTCGGCATGCAGGCCTGCAACGCTACACGGTCCTGCTGGCCGGTCTCGATCAGCAACACGCGCACTTTGCGTACGAACGGGGAAGCGGGGTTATGGAACAAGGTCATGCTGGGAGCGGACATGGGCATTCCTCTGAATGGGCTGTGGCTAGCCTAGAGGGTTGCGCGGTGGCTGGCGAGGGGGAGTGTGACGATTCGACTTGCCCCCGATAGCGCACTCAGCCACGCCCCTTGAACAACGCCCAACTACCAATGGCAGCCGGTATGCCCAACCCCACCCAACTCAACGAATCCCATCCCCCATCCCCCAGCAACGCTGCAAATAACCCGGCGGCGCTGAGCAGGCCGATCCCCAGCGGAATGCCAAACACCTTCCAGAAACTCGACTGCCTTGGCTTCATGCCTTGCCTGCCTTGCGCCGCACGACCCACAGGTAAATGCCACTGCCCAGCACGATGAGGGTCAGCACATCCAACACCGCCCACAGGACCTTCATCGGCATGCCGCCATAGTCACCAAAGTGCAGGGGCTGGGACATGCCCATGGCGTCCATGTACCACGGCCGTTCGGCGATGGCGGTGACGGCCAGGGTGCTGGCGTCGATCAGTACCGGTGTGAGCAGGTGCGAGGTCAGGTGCGTGCTGCCCTTCATGAACACCGCGTAATGGTGCTCGCTGGAAAAGCGCGTGCCGGGGAAGGCGATAAAGTCCGGCTGCATGCCGGGTGCTGCCTCGGCGGCAATCTTCAGCAGCTCGGTAGCCGGTGCGCGTTGGGTCAGCGGCGGGGCGTTCTTGTAGGGTTCGATCATTGCGCTGAGGCTGTCGGTACGCCAGGCGGCGATGATCAAATCGGCACAGGCGCTGATCACCCCGGTCACGCCGACCACCAGCGCCCAGGTCAGGGTGACCACACCGATCAGGTTGTGCAGGTCAAGCCAGCGCAGGCGCGTGGACTTGTCCTGGCGCACGGTGGCGAACTTCAAGCGGCGCATGAACGGCAGGTACAGCACCGTACCCGAGACGATGGCTACCACAAACAGCAGGCCCATGAACGCCAGCAGCCACTTGCCCGGCAGACCGGCGAACATATCCACATGCAAGCGCAGCAGGAACAGCGTCAGCCCGCCGTTCGCGGACGGCATCTCCACGGCTTCGCCGGTGCGCGCGTCGAGCATGAAGGTGTGGGATGAGTTGGGCTCGGTGCCGGCGGTGGCGGCCATGATCGCGATCACGCCGTTCTTGTCGTCTTCGTCCCAGGCCAGGTATTGCAGGGCTTCACCGGGGCGATGGGCCTGGGCCTTGGCCACCAGTTGTTCCAGGTTCAACTGCGGGGTGTCGACGGGCATCGCTTGCAGTTGCGGCTCATTGCCCAGCAGATGATCGATCTCATGGTGAAAGATCAGCGGCAGGCCGGTGAGGGCGAGCAGCAGCAGGAACACCGTACAGATCAGGCTGCTCCAGGTGTGGACGAAGGACCAGCGGCGGATGGTTTTGCTTTTCATGTGTATAGCCTTCAGACACACCCAGGCCGCCCACAGGGGCGGCCTGGGTGCTGACTCAGCTGATTACCACTGGTAGGTGGCACTGGCGACGACGCTGCGTTGGTCGCCGAAGTAGCAGTAGTTGCCGTCACAGGTCGACAGGTAGTCCTTGTTGAACAGGTTGGTGGCATTCAATTTCACCGACGCGCCCTTCAGGCTGTTGTCGAGGCGGCCGAGGTCGTAATGCACCGCGCCGTCGAACACGGTGTAGGCGTTAGCCTTGCCCAGCCAGGTGTTGGCCTGGTCGCCATAGGTATTGCCGGTGTAGCGGGCGCCCAAGCCGATGCCGAAACCGTCCAGTACGCCGCTGTGCCAGGTGTAGTCAGTCCAGAGCGAGGCTTGTTGATTAGGCATCAATGTCAGGCGGTTGCCTTTGTAGATACCTTTTTGCACCTCCGACTTTGCCAAGGTGTAGGCGGCAATGACCTTGAGGTTTTCGCTTACGTCAGACACCGCTTCCAGCTCCAGGCCCTTGACCTTCACTTCACCGGTCTGGTCGTTGATTTGCTGGCCCCCCGCACCGAGGGTGGTCACCTGCACATTCTTTTGGGTCAGGTCGTAGACCGCCGCACTCAACAGCGTATTGGAGCCGGGCGGCTGGTACTTGACCCCCATTTCCCATTGCTTGCCTTCCGTTGGTTTGAATGTCTTGAGCGCGTTTGTATCTGCGTTGCTCGCCGGTTGGAATGACTCGGCGTACGACACGTAGGGGACGAACCCCGAGTCGAACACATAGCTGAGCGCCGCGTTGCCACTGAAGTGTTTGATGCGGTCGGTGTTGGTCGCATCGCTATCGTTGAAGTAGGTGGTGCCCTGATGCACCCAATCCTCACGCCCGCCCAAGGTCAGGCGCCACTTATCCAGGGCCATCTGGTCTTGCACGTAGAGGCCGGTTTGCACGGTTTTCTGGTTGTAGTCGTAAAACGGCCTGACATCTGTCGGGCGCAGGGTTGGCTGGGTGTTGACCGGGTTGAAAATGTTGATACCCGAGGCTGTGCCGTATATCGCGCGATAGGAGGTGTCGGTGCGCTGGTGATCCAGGCCCAGCAGCAGGGTATGGGTGATGTCGCCGGTGGCAAAGTCGGCCTGGAAATTGTTATCCACAGCGAACTGGCCAATGTTTTCGTCAACGTTGGTGGTCGAGCGGCTGATATTGCCCGCGGCATCAGCCGGGGAGAACGCGTAGGAACCGACGGTCAGTTGCTGGAACGACAACTCCGACTTGGTGTAGCGCAGGTTCTGCTTGAACTGCCAGGTATCGTTGAAACGATGCTCGAAGGCATAGCCCAGCGCGTAGTAGGTGCGGTCGTAGAACTCGTAGTCCGGGTCGCCCAGGTTTTTGTGGTGGGAGACCTCGCCCAGCGGCGATTTGATCTTGGTGCCCTGGATCGGCATGAACTGGCTGGTGGTGCCGGTATCGTCGCGAGTGAACTGCGACAACAGGGTCAGCTTGGTATCGGTATCGATGTTCCAGGTCAGGCTGGGCGCGATGTTGTAGCGCTTGTTGTCGATGTGATCGACCTGGGTGCCGGCATCGCGCACCACGCCGCTGAGGCCATAGAGGAACTGGCCTTCATCATCGATCTTGCCGGTGCTGGCGAAGTTGATCTGGCGGTAGTTGTCACTGCCGTATTGCAGCTGGATGGCATGGCTTGATTCTGCGCTGGGACGGCGGCTGACCATGTCCAGCAGGCCGCCCGGTGGGGTTTGGCCGTATACCGACGAGGCCGGGCCACGCAGCAATGCGAGGCGGTCGAGGTTCCAGGTTTCGGCTTTCGGGTTGGCGTACACGCCGCGCGGCAAGGGCAGCCCGTCGAGGAATTGCGTAGGTTCGAAGCCGCGTACGCGCATCCAGTCGTAGCGGGTGTCGCTGCCGTAGCTGGCGGACACAATACCGGGCATGTACTTGACCGCGTCATCCAGGTTCTGGACGTTGCGGTCCTGCATTTGCTCGCGGGTGGCAATGGAGATCGAGCGCGGTGCTTCGACCAGCGCGGTGTCGGTCTTGGTCCCGGCGGCGGTGCGAGTCGCGACGTAGCCGTCTACGGGCCCCCAGGCACTTTCCGCATCACCCTGGCCGGTGATGTTGGTCATCGGCAATGCCACCACACCCTCAGGAATCGCCACCAGGGTGTACGTGCCGGCACTGCTCTGCTCCAACTGCAACCCGGTCCCACGCAATGCTTCGCGCAACGCGCCCTGTGCATCGAACTGGCCTTTAACCGGCGCCGAGGTCTTGCCCGAGGCCAGCGTCGGGTTGAGGGTCAGCGCCAGGCCGGCCTGGCTGGCGATCTGGTTCAAGGTGCTGGCCAAGGGCGCGGCGGGCAGGTTGTAGGCACGCAGGCTGGAGGTTTGTTCGGCGGCGATCAGCGCAGGGCTGGCCAGCGGTGTGCTGAGGGCAATGGCCACGGCTAACAGGCTGGGGCGCAACAAAGTGTCTAGCGTGCGGGACATACGGCGGCTCCTGAATGGAAATATTTCTCAATTGCCTAGGTGCCGAACGAGAATCGAAAAGTGATAGGGCCGGGTGAAACTATTTTTTGCGGCGTGCTTGCGGGCCTCATCGGGAGCAAGCGCCCTCCCACATTTGAAGGTATTCCCACATCAAAATGTGGGAGGGGGCTTGCCCCCGATAGCGATAGCCCAGCTACACAGAACCTAAGGCTTACCCGTGACCGTCACCCACCACGGCGTGTGTTGCTCGATCTGCACCGGCAAGGTCGGCAACAACGCGTTGAGCGCCAAGGTGGTGTCATGCAACGGGAAGCTGCCGGTGATGCGCAGGTCGGCCACGGATTTATCCACACCCAGGTGGCCGCGGCGATAACGGCTCAGTTCCGCCACCACATCTTCCAGGCGCGCGTTGTCGACCACCAGCATGCCGCGCGTCCAGGCGTCGGTGGCGGGGGGGAGGGCCAGCAGCGGGCCGAGGCCGTCGCTGCGCATCAGTACTTGCTGGCCTTGCTTGAAAATCTGTTCCTGAGGCAATGCCTCGGGCTGGGCAGCGACCGCCGATTGCAGCACGCTCAGGCGTGTGGCGTGGTCTTCGCGCTTGACGATAAACCGCGTACCCAGCGCTCGCAGGTTGCCGTCGCGGGTTTGCACATAAAACGGACGCGCATCGTGGTGGCCGGTTTCGACGAAGATCTCGCCTTCCTGCAGCACGATCAGCCGGCGCTGTTCATCGAAACGCACGTCAATGGCGCTGTGGGTATTGAGGTTGATCAGCGTGCCGTCCGCCAGTTTCAGCGTGCGCTGTTCACCGGTGGCGGTGCGTTGGTCGGCCAGCCAATAGTGAATCGGCACGTAGCGTTCACCGACAAACAAGGCCAGGCCGCACACCAGCGCAATACTCGCCAGGCCGCTGCCAAGCTTGCGGACGCGCTGGCGAATGCCCTCGCGCGATTGCAGCAACGCCGCCCGCGCCGGGCCCGAGGCCATGCTGAAACGCTGGTCAAGCATGCCCAGTTGGCGCCAGGCGCGCGCATGTTCTTCATCACTGGCCAGCCATTTGGCGAACTCTTCCTGCTCCACCGGGCTGCCGTCACCGGAGTCGAGGGACAGTTGCCAGGCAATGGCGGCATCCAGCACACGGGCCGAAACCGGTTTTGAACTGATCGCGCTCACAACGGCTCGCCATACAGGGCGATATAACACTGGCGAATGCCCTGGGCCAGGTACTGGCGCACCCGCGGTACCGACACACCAAGGCGCTGGGCGATTTCGGCGTGGCCGAGGCCGTCGAGGCGGTTATAGAGAAAGGCGGCGCGGGCTTTGCTCGACAGCTTGCCGAGCAGGCGGTCGATGGCCTTGAGGTCTTCGAGGATTAGCTGCTGTGCTTCCGGCGAGGGGTGTTCGTTTTCCGGGATCAGCATCAGTTCGGTGAGGTAGGCCTGCTCCAGGGCGGCGCGCCGGAAGTAGTCGAACAGCAGGCCTTTGGCGATCGCCACCAGGAACGCCCGGGGCTCGCGGGGTTCACGCAACTCGGCACGGCACAGCAGGCGCATGAAGGTGTCCTGGCTCAGGTCTTCTGCGCGGCTCGGGCAGGCCACGTTACGGCGCAGCCAGGCCAGCAGCCAGCTGCGATGGTCGCGATACAACGCGCCAACAAGCTCACTGTGTGGGGACTGGACCGACGACAAGGCATCACCGAATAAACAAGTTTAAACTAACGAGAATTATTCGCGATTGTGTCAGAGGCGTGGGGCGGGCGCAATTGGTGTCTGTCGGGCGGTTGCTATTAAAACGATGGCGTTTGTTTACGCCGTTTCCATTGGCTCAAACGCTCTTGCAATGCCTGAGGGGTGTCGATCTGCTGCTGGCGCGCGCGGCTGAACAGGATCAGCATCAGTTCCGCCGTGGCCAGGGCATCGGCGCTGGCGTGGTGGCGTTCACCGACTTGCAGGTTGAAGTGCTCGAGCCAGTGGTCCAACCCGGCTTCGCGTATGTTCGCCTCGGGGCACAGCAGCGGTGCAATGTCGGCCACGTCGAGAAACGGATGGGCCAGGCGGTAACCCAGGCTGTCCTTGAGCGCGCGGCCGAGCATGTGTTGGTCGAACGGTGCATGGAAGGCCAGCAGCGGGCTGTCACCGACGAACGCCATGAAATCCAGCAGCGCCTCCACCGGGTCGCTACCGGCGGCGATAGCGCTGGGGCCAAGGCCGTGGATCAGTACGCTGGGGCTGAGCTTGGTCTCGGTGCGTTGCAGGGTGCGCTCGAACAGCTGGGAAAAATCCACCGCGCCGTCCTCGATCACCACGGCGCCGATCGACAGCACCAGGTCGCGGTTGAGGTTCAGGCCGCTGGTTTCCAGGTCGACCACCACCCAGCGCTGCTGACGCAGCGACACGTCGCCCAGCGGCGCAGGTTTGGGTAACTGTTCCAGGCGCCGCTGTTGCGCCGCATCCAGTCCGGGTTTTGCCGCACGCAGCCAACCGAACAGGCTCACAGTTGATACCGCAAGGTCAGGCTGCTTTGCAGGCGCTGGGCCTGGCGCAGGGATTCGCGCAGGATACGTCGGTCCAGATGGTTGAGGCTGTCGGGGTCGACACGGTTGGAGTACGCCTGGTTTTCCCGGGTCTGCAACTGGTGCTGCTGCATGCGGGTTTGCTGGATAAAGTGGTACGCCTCTTCATAGGCGGCACCATCCAGTGGTTCGATCACGCCCTTGGCCACCAGCTGGCGCAGACGCTCCAGGGTGTTGATGGCGTGGACATCGTTGGCCAGGGCCAGCAGGCGTGCACCGTCGACAAACGGCGTGAGGCCCTGCACCTTGAGGTCCAGCGTGGCTTTCTCGCCACCTTTGCGCGTCAGCACGAACTCGCGAAAACGTCCCACCGGCGGGCGTTGGCGCAAGGCGTTTTCGGCGAGCATGCGCTGGAACAGCCGGTTGTCCGCGACCTGGTCGAGAATGCCTTGGCGCAGTTGCTCGCAGCCTTGCTCGTCGCCCCATACCACCCGCAGGTCGAAATAGATGCTCGAGCCCAACAGGTTCTCCGGCGTCGCCTCGCGGATAAACGCGGCAAACCGGCGTGCCCATTCGGCTCGCGATAGGCACAGCTCCGGGTTGCCGGCCATGATATTGCCCTTGCACAGGCTGAAGCCACACAGCGCCAGGCTCTGGTTGATCTGCTGCGCCAGCGGCAATAAGCGGCCACGAATCTCGGCGGCTTCGGCGGCGTCCTTGGCGTCGAACAGAATGCCGTTGTCCTGGTCGGTGTACAGCGTCTGCTCGCGACGGCCTTCACTGCCGAAACACAGCCAACTGAACGGCACGCCGGGGTCGCCTTTTTCCGCCAGGGTCAGCTCGATTACCCGGCACACGGTGTGATCGTTAAGCAGGGTAATGATGTGGGTGATCTGGGTGGATGATGCCCCATGGGCCAGCATGCGTTCCACCAACTGGCCGATCTCGCCGCGTATCGCCACCAGGTTCTCCACCCGGGGTGCGTTACGAATGGTGCGGGCCAGGTGGACCAGGTCGACACGTTGCAGGGAAAACAGATCGCGCTCGGACACCACCCCACACAGGCGCTGGTCTTTCACCAGGCACACATGGGCGATATGCCGCTCGGTCATGGCGATGGCGGCGTCGAAGGCGCTATGGTCCGGGGTCAAGAAGAACGGCGCCTGGGTCATAGACCCTTTGATGCCCTGGGTGAAATCGCTGGTGCCGTCGGCCACCACCTGGCGCAGGTCACGCAGGGTGAAAATCCCCAAGGGCGCCTTGTGCTCGTCGACGATCACGATGCTGCCGACCTGTTGCTCATGCATCAGCGTCACCGCTTCGCGTAGCGGTGTGTCGGGGCTGCACGTGACCGGATGGCGCATGGCCAATTCGCCCAGGCGGGTGTTCAGGGAATATTGGGTGCCGAGGGTTTCCACGGCTTTTTGCTGCACTTGCTGGTTGACCTGGTCCAGCAGGCTGCTGACGCCGCGCAGGGCAAAGTCGCGAAACGGGCTGGACAGCGCGAACAGTTTGATAAAAGCCGGTTTGTTCAGTTGCAGGCAGAAGGTGTCTTCGGCCGCCTTGTGCTCGGTGCGGGTCGCTCGTTCGCCAAGCAGTGCGGCGAGGGGGAAGCACTCGCCGGTGGTGATTTCGAAGGTGGTTTCGGCCGAGTCGGGCCTTTCGCCGACCACCCGGCCCTGTTTGACAATATAGAAGTGCTCGACCGGCCCACCCGACGGTTTGAGGATGCTCTCGCCGGGGGCGTAGAAGCGCAATTGGCACTGTTCCACCAGAAATGCCAGGTGGGCGTTTTCCATCTGGTTGAACGGCGGGAAGCGTTGCAGGAACTGCAGGGTGCCGTGGATATTCTGCAATACCGCTGTTTTTCCTGCCTGGGCGAAAGCATCAGCTTTACTCATAACCATGACCGCAATTTTTTTGTCGTTATCGTCCTGCATGGTCGACTCCTGCGCGGCGGGTGCCCATTGGACGTAAGTCTAGGTCGACCAACGAGGTGTAAATCTAGGGAAAAACCTTACATGGCTATCGTCCAAACCCCGTAGAACACCCACTAGGCAAACTTTCCGACGAAGTGCACATTGATCGCCCTTCCGCAGATGTCTGACGAGTGTGCTGGGAGTTGAATAGAACTGCTGAGAAACGTATGTCCGACCACGATATTTTGAGCGATGCCGAGCGCGAGGCGCTGAGCGCCGTGATGCTGGAGCCTGATTTACCGCCACAACGCGTGTTGATTGTTGACGACGACAAGGACGCGCGGGAATTGTTGGCGGAGATCCTGAGGCTGGATGATATTGGCTGCATGACCGCTGACAGCGGTGAGGCGGCGTGGGACTTGTTGAGCTCCAGCAGCTCCATCGGCTTGTTGATCACTGACCTGCGCATGGAGCCCAGCAGTGGCTTGGAACTGATCCGCAAGGTACGTGGATCCACTCGCGCGGCATTGCCGATCATCATCATGTCGGGGGACGCGGACGCCAAGGACGTGATTGATGCTATGCATGATGGTGTATTGGACTTCCTGCTCAAACCGATCGATAGCGTGAAGTTGGCGAAGATGGTCAAGCGTGAGCTGGGGATGACGCAGTAAAGCCCGTTGAAACAAAAAAAGCCCTGATCGCGAGATCAGGGCTTTCTTTTACCTGTAGGAGCGAGCTTGCTCGCGAAAACCGTGAACGAAAACGCAGTGTTACCAGATAGCCCGCGTTGCCTGTTGGTTCTTCGCGAGCAAGCTCGCTCCTACAGGGGCCGCGTTGGTTACAGGCCGTTTTTGGCCTTGAACTCCCGACGCTTGCGGTGCAATACCGGCTCGGTATAACCATTCGGTTGCTTGGTCCCTTCAATCACCAATTCCACCGCCGCCTGGAACGCGATATTGCTATCGAAATCCGGCGCCAGCGGACGGTACAACGCATCCCCGGCATTCTGACGGTCCACCACCGGCGCCATGCGCTTGAGGCTTTCCATCACCTGGTCCTGAGTCACAACGCCGTGGCGCAGCCAGTTGGCGATGTGCTGGCTGGAGATGCGCAGGGTGGCGCGGTCTTCCATCAGGCCGACGTCGTTGATGTCCGGCACTTTGGAGCAGCCAACGCCTTGGTCGATCCAGCGGACGACGTAGCCGAGGATGCCCTGGGCGTTGTTATCCAGTTCGTTGCGGATCTCTTCCTCGGACCAATCAGTGTTCTTGGCCAGGGGAATGGTCAGGATATCGTCCACCGACGCGCGTTCGCGCTTGGCCAGTTCGGCCTGGCGCGCGAACACGTCGACCTTGTGGTAGTGCAGTGCGTGCAGCGCCGCAGCGGTAGGCGATGGGACCCAGGCGGTATTGGCGCCGGCCAACGGGTGGGCGATTTTCTGTTCGAGCATCGCCGCCATCAGGTCGGGCATTGCCCACATGCCTTTACCGATCTGTGCACGACCTTGCAGGCCGGTGCTCAAGCCGATATCGACGTTCCAGTTTTCATAGGCGCCGATCCACTTTTCGGTTTTCATGGCGGCCTTGCGCACCATCGCACCGGCCTCCATGGAGGTGTGGATTTCGTCGCCGGTACGGTCGAGGAAGCCGGTGTTGATAAACACCACGCGCTCGCTGGCGGCCTTGATACAGGCCTTGAGGTTGACCGTGGTACGGCGCTCCTCGTCCATGATCCCGACTTTGAGGGTATTGCGCGGCAGGTTCAGCACGTCTTCGATGCGACCGAACAGCTCGTTGGTGAACGCGGCTTCTTCCGGGCCGTGCATCTTCGGCTTCACGATGTATACCGAACCGGTACGGCTGTTCTTGCGGCTGCTGTTGCCGTTGAGGCTATGGATCGCCGCCAGGCTGGTCAGCAGGCCGTCGAGGATACCTTCCGGTACTTCGTTGCCCGCTTTGTCGAGGATCGCGTCGATGGTCATCAGGTGACCCACGTTGCGCACGAACAGCAGCGAACGGCCGTGCAGCGTCACGTCCTGGCCATCCACGCCGGTGTAGACGCGGTCGGGGTTCATGGTGCGGGTGAAGGTCTTGCCACCCTTGGCCACTTCCTCGGCCAAGTCACCCTTCATCAGGCCGAGCCAGTTGCGGTAGATCACCACTTTGTCGTCGGCATCGACGGCTGCGACGGAGTCTTCGCAGTCCATGATGGTGGTCAGCGCGGCCTCCATCAGGACGTCTTTGACGCCGGCAGCGTCGGTCTGGCCGACTGGGGTGCTGGCGTCGATCTGGATTTCGAAGTGTAGGCCGTTGTGTTTCAGCAGGATCGCAATCGGCTGGGCCGCGGGGCCCTGGAAGCCGATCAACTGCGCGTCGTCGCGCAGGCCGCTGTTACTGCCGCCCTTGAGGCTGACAATCAGCTTGCCATCAGCGATTTTATAGCCGGTGGAGTCGACATGGCTGCCGGCGCTGAGCGGCGCAGCCTCGTCGAGGAAGGCGCGGGCGAAGGCGATGACCTTGTCGCCGCGCACCTTGTTGTAGCCCTTGCCCTTTTCGGCGCCGTCGGCTTCGCTGATGGCATCGGTGCCATACAGCGCGTCATACAGCGAGCCCCAGCGTGCATTGGAGGCGTTGAGGGCGAAACGGGCGTTCATCACCGGCACCACCAGCTGCGGGCCGGCCATGCGGGCGATTTCGTCGTCGACGTTTTGGGTCGAGGCCTGGAAGTCTGCGGCTTCTGGCAGCAGGTATCCGATATCTTGCAGGAAGGCCTTGTAGGCCACCGGGTCATGGGCCTGGCCGGCGTGGGTCTGGTGCCAGGTGTCGATCCGCGCTTGGAAATCGTCGCGTTTGGCGAGTAGGGCTTTGTTCTTCGGTGCCAGGTCGTGGATGACCTTGTCGGCGCCGGCCCAGAACTGGTCGGCAGTGATGCCGGTACCGGGAATGGCTTCGTTGTTCACGAAGTCGAACAGGACTTTGGCGACCTGCAGGCCACCGACTTGAACGTGTTCAGTCATTGCTTGCCTCACTCTGCGGAGCTTATGCGCTTTTCAGCTTTTCAATTTACCAATGAAGCCTCTGGCCATTTAAACCACGAACCCGATCCCCCAGTACATGCCGTCGAGGCGGCTGGGCTGGCGGGTTATCGTGATACGTTGGCGCCTTGGCAGACATCGACCTAACGTTATGTAGTGCGCGACTGGGCATACTACATGATGATTTGCGGTTGTGAAAATTAGACTAAATACGTCGTTTAGCGACCCACTTTGGTCGTACGGTCACAGTGGGGTATGGGATGTTCTCAAAAAACCATGAGATTGTTCCATATAAATATAAAAATGGTACACGATTTGTTTTCATGGGCTGCGGCGTCCACCTTGTAGGAACGCGCTCGCTCGCGAACAACCTGAGGGTGCCGTTGGGTGTCAGTATTCCCGCGCTATCGTTAACGACCTTCGCGAGCACTCTCGCTCCTACCGGTATCAGCACCAGAGGGCTTTGCCATGGACCATCTTGTACTCACTATTATCGCCGCCGACAAACCCGGCCTGGTCGAACGCGTCGCGCAGAACATCGCGGTCCACGGTGGCAACTGGCTCGAGAGTCGCATGGCTCACATGGCTGGCCAGTTTGCCGGGATTCTGCGAGTCAGCGTGCCGGCGGAGAACCGTCAGGCGTTGGTCGATGCGCTGGAGGATTTATCCACACACGGCATTCGCGTGCTGGTGGGGGAGGGCAGCACTGGCCAGGCTGTGGCGTCCAAATCGATTCTGATGACGCTGGTGGGCAATGACCGTTCGGGCATCGTGCGCGAGATCACGGCGCTGTTGAGCAAGCAGGGCGTGAACCTGGGTAGCCTGAGCACCGATGTGCGCCCAGCGCCCATGAGTGGCGACCCACTGTTTACCGCCGAGGCGCTGTTGCAGGTGCCGGCGACGTTATCCCTGGATGACTTGCAGCAATCCCTGGAAACCTTGGCAGACGACCTGATGGTGGAACTGCACAACGAGGAATAATCTGCCCACCAGGTTATGCATGGAAATCTTGCATGGGCCTGTGGATAACCTGTAGAGACTCGGCCCCAGGCCACGCCGGCCGGCCGTCTTCGTCATCTGAGCAAAAAACGAGCAGTTTCAACGGCTTGTGCACAAATGACGGGGACCAGGCTGTGGATAACCTTGGGGTGAATGCCTGCAAGCCACGCGGGCCGTGGCTTGCACAGGTTTGTACGTTATTTGATCAGCGTTTGCGCACGGTCAGCCAGGCGTCCACGCTATAGACCACCAGGCCGGCCCAGATAAAGGCGAAAGCGAGCAGGGTGCTGGGCGCCAGGTGTTCACCGAACAGCAGGACGGCTTCCAGCAGCACCAGGGTCGGCGCCACATACTGCAAAAAGCCCAGGGCGGTGTAGGGCAAATGCCGTGCGGCGGCGTTGAAGCACACCAGCGGGATCAGCGTCACCGGGCCCGCCGCTACCAGCCACCAGGCTTCGGACGTGCTCCAGAATGCCAGTTGTGCACTGTGGGCCGACGGATTGAACAGCAACCATGCCACGGCGATCGGCACCAGCATCCAGGTTTCCACCACCAGCCCCGGCAGCGCCTTGACCGGCGCCTGCTTGCGGATCAGGCCGTAGAAACCAAAGGTCAGCGCCAGCACTAAAGATACCCACGGCAAGCTCCCCACCTGCCATACCTGTTGCGCCACACCCACCGCGGCCAGCCCCACGGCCACCCATTGCAGGCGACGCAGCCGCTCGCCGAGCAGCAGCATGCCCAGCAGCACATTCACCAGCGGGTTGATGTAGTAGCCCAGGCTGGCTTCGAGCATGCGCCCGCTGTTCACCGACCAGACATAGGTCAGCCAGTTACCGGCGATCAACGAACCGCTGAGGGCCAGGATCGCCAGGCGCTTGGGGTTGTCGCGCAGTTCGCGGAACCAGCCGGGATGTTTCCAGGCCATCAACAGCAAGCTGCCAAACAGCGCCGACCATAGCACGCGGTGCACGATGATTTCGGCGGCGGGAACACTGGCGATGGCTTTGAAGTAGAGCGGGAACAGACCCCAGATGACGTAGGCACTCAGGCCCAGGATGTACCCCTTGCGGGGGTTGGCGGCGTGCATTGCAGAATCCTTGCTTAGGCAGCTAACAAAGCGCGATTGTAAGGATATTTGTCAACCAATGGGACTGGATTGGTAATGAGGTCTGCTTTGTGTGGGAGGGGGCAAGCCCCCTGCCACATTAAAAACAATCAGAAGAGTTTCAGCGGCTCTTCGTTGAGGGCTGAGAGCTGCTCACGCAATGCCAGCACCTGGTCACCCCAATACCGCTCGCTGCCAAACCACGGGAAGCTGTGGGGGAACGCCGGGTCGTCCCAGCGTCGTGCCAGCCAGGCGCTGTAGTGCATCAGGCGCAAGGCGCGCAACGGTTCGATCAGGGCCAGTTCGCGCGGGTCGAAGTCGTGGAACTCCTGATAGCCGTCCATCAACTCGGACAACTGGCCGAGGCATTCCTGGCGGTCGCCGGCGAGCATCATCCAAAGGTCCTGCACCGCCGGGCCCATGCGGCAGTCATCCAGGTCGACGATGTGGAACATTTCGTCGCGACACATCATGTTGCCGGGGTGGCAATCGCCGTGCATGCGGATGTTCTTGTGCGGCGTGGCCTTGTACACCTCTTCCACACGCTTGAGCAGGTCGCGGGCGACGGACTCGTAGGCCGGCAGCAGGCTTTTGGGAATGAAATTGCCTTCGAGCAGGGTCGTGAGGGAGTCGTGACCGAAGTTCTTCACCCCGAGGGCTTCGCGGTGTTCGAAGGGGCGGGTGGCGCCGACGGCGTGCAAGCGCCCGAGCAACTGCCCGAGGCGGTACAACTGGTCGAGGTTGCCCGGCTCCGGCGCGCGGCCGCCACGGCGAGGAAACAGGGTGAAGCGGAAACCGGCGTGTTCGAACAGGCTCTTGCCGTTATGGATCATCGGCGCGACCACCGGCACATCGCACTCGGCGAGCTCGAAGGTAAAGCTGTGTTCTTCGAGGATGGCTTCGTTGGTCCAGCGCTGCGGACGATAGAACTTGGCGATCAGCGGCTCGGAGTCTTCGATGCCCACCTGATAGACGCGGTTTTCGTAGCTGTTGAGCGCCAATACGCGAGCGTCGCTGAGAAAACCGATGCTTTCGACGGCGTCGAGAACCAGGTCGGGAGTGAGTGTTTCAAACGGATGGGCCATACGAACTCCTGCGCGCAGCAGGTCGCCGCGTCCGGCCGGGTATGGTAACGCACCGGGCTTGAGATAGGGGGTGACTGTGCGATTGCTATCGGGGCAAGCCCCCTCCCACAGTTGACCGCGTTTAACCTGTAGGAACGCGGACCAATGTGGGAGGGGGCTTGCCCCCGATAGCGGCCCGTCAGGCGCCGACAATCCCGCCGTCTTCCCGCCGAATCGCCATCACCGACGATCGCGGCTTGCCATTGGGCAGGTGCTCCGGCCAAGTCGAACCGCCGGTTTCACCTGGATGCTGAATCCCCACAAACAGGGTCTTCTGATCCGGCGAAAAGCTGATCCCCGTCACTTCACAGGCCACCGGCCCCACCATGAAGCGGCGAATTTCTCCGGTGCTCGGGTCGGCGCAGAGCATCTGGTTGTTGCCCATGCCGGCGAAGTCGCCGCTGTTGCTGTAGTCGCCGTCGGTGAGAATCCACAGGCGCCCGGCCTTGTCGAAACCCAGGCCATCGGGACTGTTGAACATGTTTTGCGGGTTGATATTGGACGAGCCGCCCTTGGGTGTGCCGGCGTGTACGCCTGGGTTGCCGGCCACCACAAACAGGTCCCAGGTAAAGTCCGGGGCACCGTGGTCATCGGCGTTGGCCTTCCAACGCAGGATCTGGCCGTAGACGTTTTTCTCGCGCGGGTTAGGGCCGCCCACTGGCTGGCCGTCTTCGCCCCGCTTGGCGTTGTTGGTCAGGGTGCAATAAACCTGGCCGTCAGTGGGGCTGACCACGATCCATTCCGGGCGGTCCATGCGCGTGGCTTTCACCACGCTGGCGGCCAGGCGTGCGTGGATCAGTACTTCGGCCTGGCTGGCAAAACCGGTGCTGGCGTCGATGCCGTTTTTGCCATGGGTCAGCTCGACCCATTGCCCTTTGCCCTTGGGATGATCGGCGTTGCCATCGCCCGCATCGAAGATGGCCACGTACAAGGTGCCGTGGTCGAGCAGGTCTTTGTTGGCCTTGGGGTTCTTGTGGTTGATCTTGTCGCGGCTGACGAACTTGTAGATAAATTCGCCGCGCTCGTCGTCGCCCATGTACACCACGGCGCGGCCGTCGCGGGTTTGCGCCAAGGCGGCGTTCTCGTGTTTGAAACGGCCCAGGGCGGTGCGTTTGGCCGGGGTGGATTGCGGGTCGAACGGATCGATTTCCACGACCCAGCCGTGACGGTTGAGTTCATTGGGGTTCTTGGCCATGTCGAAGCGCGGGTCGTGCAAGTGCCAGTTGATCTCCTTGCTGGCGGCCACCACGCCATAGCGTTTCTGCCCGGCATCGAACGCTTGCTGGGGGTTGCTGCTGCCAAAGCAGTCGGTGAAGTTTTCTTCGCACGTCAGGTAAGTGCCCCATGGGGTCTTGCCGTTGGCGCAGTTCTGGAAAGTGCCGAGGACTTTTTTGCCGGACTTGTCGGCGCTGGTTTTCAACCATTCGTGGCCAGCGGCGGGGCCGCTCAGGCGGATCGGCGAATTGCCGTGGATACGCCGGTTGTAACGCGAGTCCTGGACGAACTGCCAGGTGTCGCCCTGGCGCCGCACTTCGATCACTGACACACCTTCGCTGGCCTGGGCCTTGTGCACGTCTTCGGCCGATTGCGGCGCGCCGCCGTGGGCGAAGAGGTAGCGGTAGTTGGTGTATTCATTGTTGATCGCCAACAGCGCGCGGTTGTCATCGCCGGGGAAGGCGAACAGGCTCATGCCGTCGTTGTTGTCACCGAACTGCTGCTCCTGGGCCTTGGCCGTGCCGTTGCCGGACGGGTCGAAGGCCGGCGCGTTCTTGTGCAGCGGCTGGCCCCAGCTGATCAGCACCGAGGCGGTATAGCCGGGTGGCAGGCTGATGGCGTCGCTGGTGGCGGCGGCGATACTGGCAAAGCCCAACAACGGGCTGGCGGAGGCGGCGTTGACGGCGAGTGCGCTGCGGGTCAGCAGGTTGCCGCCGAGGAACATCGCGGCACCGCACAGGGCTCCGGCGCCGATAAAGCGACGGCGGGTCAGGCCAACCATCTGTTCGAGGTCGGTGGCTTGGTTTTCTTCTAATAGGCTCATGTCAGGCTCCCTGCGGTTTTTGCAGACACCATAAGGAGCGGGCGTGACGAAATTGTTGCAGTTTGAAGGTGGGCGCAGCAGGACGCGCGCCTAGACCGGCGTCCCCAGCAGTACATTGCTCGGTGCGAATTGCACTTGGACGGTTTTGCCTACGGCAGTGCCCAGCGCCTTAAGGGCGTCAGGCTGCGCCAGGGCGCATAAAACCTGGCCGCTGGGCAGGGCGATGCGCACTTCGCTGGGGCCGTCCTCGGCGGCGAGAATCGCGTCGACGGTACCGCTCATATAATTGTGTCCGGGTGTTGCTGGCGCCCCGGCGGCGAGCAATTCGAGCCAGCCGGCCTTGATCAGCGCGACCACTTCCACGCCGTTCTCCAGCTCCAGTCGTTGCGTGCTGTCGTGAGTGATCTGCGCATGCAAACTCAGGCCGCCGGCCAGTTGCAGGTGGATCAGGTCATTACGGCCATGGCTGTCGATGCCGATGACCTGGCCGTGCAATTGGTTGCGGGCGCTGGTGCGCAGCATCAAGCGGCCCAGCAGGTTGAAATCGCTGGCGGCTTCGGCCGACCCCAAGACCTCGGCCTGCAACACTTGCAGGCGTTGGTAGAGGCGCAGTACACGCTCACCTTCGGCTGTCAGCTTGGCGCCGCCGCCGCCCTTGCCGCCGACACTGCGTTCCACCAGCGGCTTTTGCGCCAGGTTGTTTAGTTCATCGATCGCGTCCCAGGCGGCCTTGTAACTCAGGCCGGCGCTTTTGGCGGCGCGGGTGATGGAGCCCTGCTCGGCAATGTGGCCCAGCAAGGCGATGCGCTGGGGGCGGCGGATGATGTGTTGGCTGAGGGAAGTGGGCAGGGACATGGGAATACGCTTCGATGAGATGCAGGGGACGTTGCCGCCCTGGCGCCCGGGAGTCAAGTCAGGCGCCTGGTTTGGGCGTGCGGGCCAGGCAGTACACATCGACCTGCCGCGCGCCGGCCTCCATCAACAGTTGCGCCAGGCTGTGGGCGGTGGCGCCGGTGGTGAGCACATCGTCCACCAGCGCCAGGTGGCGGCCCTGCACCTGGGCGCCGGGTGCCAGGGCAAAGGCGCTGAGCAGGTTGCGCCTGCGAGCCTTGGCGTCGAGGGTTTGTTGCGCCACGGTTTCATGGGGACGTAACAACAGGTGCTCATCGTATTCGAGGTCCAGCTCGGCGCTGAGCCAGCGAGCCAGCATCAGTGCCTGGTTATAGCCACGTTCGCGCAGGCGCTTGCGGGCCAGGGGCACGGGCAGCAGGCAGTCCGGGCGGCTGAGGTCGGTCTGCTCGAAGCGATGTTGCAGGTAGCGCGCAAGCAAACGCCCCAGCAGATGCCCGAGCGGCCAGCGAGCCTGGTGCTTGAAGCGGCTGATGAGGGTGTCGACCGGGAAACTGTAGGACCAGGGGGCGACCACCTGTTTAAAGGCCGGCGGGTATTTTTGGCATTGGCCGCAGACCAGACCCTCCATCGGCAAGGGCAGGGCGCACACTTCGCACTGTTCCATCAGCCACGGCAGCTCGGTTTCGCAGACGTTGCATACGCAATCGGCGCTTTCGGTCGCCTCATCGCAGATTAAACAGGTTTGTGTGTTTTTTAACCAGATGTAAACCTGGTGTTTGTATCTCGGTTGACAGTGCATGATTCTTCCTTAAATATGCCGAGCATCCGTGTCGTGCCTGTGGGTATTGCCCTTCCCACAGCGAAAGCCCAAGCATAATCAAGGAATCGCCCATGAGCGCCAGCACCACTGCAACCCTGCGTCACGATTGGTCCTTAGCCGAAGTCAAAGCCCTGTTCGTGCAGCCGTTCAATGACCTGTTGTTCCAGGCGCAGAGCGTGCACCGCGCGCATTTCGATGCCAACCGTGTGCAGGTGTCGACGTTGCTGTCGATCAAGACCGGTGCCTGCCCGGAAGATTGCAAATATTGTCCGCAGTCGGGCCACTACAACACGGGTCTCGAAAAAGAAAAGCTGCTGGAAGTGCAGAAGGTCCTCGAAGAGGCTGCCCGCGCCAAAGCCATCGGCTCGACGCGCTTCTGCATGGGCGCTGCGTGGAAACACCCGTCGGCCAAAGACATGCCCTACGTGCTGGAGATGGTCAAGGGCGTGAAGGCCATGGGCCTGGAAACCTGCATGACCCTCGGCCGCCTCGACCAGGACCAGACCCAAGCGCTGGCCCAGGCCGGCCTGGACTACTACAACCACAACCTCGACACCTCGCCGGAGTTCTACGGTTCGATCATCACCACCCGCACCTACGCCGAGCGCTTGCAAACCCTGGCCTACGTGCGGGACTCGGGAATGAAGATCTGCTCCGGCGGCATCCTCGGCATGGGCGAGTCCCTCGACGACCGCGCCAACCTGCTGATCCAGCTGGCCAACCTGCCCGAGCACCCGGAGTCGGTGCCGATCAACATGCTGGTAAAAGTCGCCGGCACGCCGCTGGAAAACGCCGAGGACATCGACCCGTTCGATTTCATCCGCATGCTGGCGGTAGCGCGCATCCTGATGCCGCAATCCCATGTGCGCCTTTCGGCCGGCCGTGAAGCGATGAATGAGCAGATGCAGGCCCTGGCCTTCTTTGCCGGCGCCAACTCGATTTTCTACGGCGACAAGCTGCTGACCACCGCCAACCCGCAGGCTGACAAGGACATGCAACTGTTCGCGCGCCTGGGCATCCAGCCTGAAGCCCGCGAAGAGCATGCCGATGAAGTGCATCAGGCGGCGATTGAACAGGCGCTGGTGGAGCACAAGAGCAGCGAGCAGTTCTATAACGCCGTTGTTTGATTGAAATACAGAACAACGGTGGGAGGGGGCTTGCCCCCGATTGCGGCGTGTCAGTCGACCTAGGTTTCAACTGACGAATTGCTATCGAGGGCATGCTCCCTCCCACCTGTTCTGATCGAGTTGAACCTGCCAGTCCGAGGCCTGCATGTCTTTTGATCTCTCCGCGCGCCTCGCTGCCCGCCGTGCCGAACACCTTTACCGGCAACGCCCGCTGCTCCAGAGCCCTCAAGGCCCGGAAGTGGTGGTCGACGGCCAACCCCTCCTGGCGTTCTGCAATAACGATTACCTGGGCCTTGCCAATCACCCGCAAGTGATCGAGGCCTGGCGCGCCGGGGCGTCCCGTTGGGGCGTGGGCGGCGGCGCTTCGCACTTGGTGGTGGGCCATGCCACGCCGCACCATGAGCTGGAAGAAGCCCTGGCCGACCTCACCGGTCGCCCGCGGGCATTGCTGTTTACCACCGGCTACATGGCCAACCTCGGTGCAGTCACCGCGCTGGTGGGGCAGGGCGATACCGTGCTGGAAGACCGCCTCAACCATGCTTCGTTGCTGGACGCCGGCCTGCTGTCCGGCGCGCGCTTCAATCGCTACCTGCACAACGACGCCGCCAGCCTGGCCAAGCGCCTGGAGAAAGCCAGCGGCAACACCCTGGTGGTCACCGACGGCGTGTTCAGCATGGATGGCGACCTGGCCGACCTGCCAGCGCTGGCCCGTGAAGCGCGAGCCAAGGGCGCCTGGTTGATGGTGGATGACGCCCATGGCTTTGGCCCGTTGGGTGCCAACGGTGGCGGGATCGTCGAGCATTTCGGCTTGAGCCAGGACGACGTGCCGGTGCTGGTCGGTACCCTGGGCAAAGCGTTCGGCACCGCCGGGGCGTTTGTGGCGGGCAGCGAGGAGTTGATCGAAAGCCTGATCCAGTTTGCCCGGCCGTATATCTACACCACCAGCCAGCCACCGGCGCTGGCTTGCGCCACCCTCAAAAGCCTGGAGCTGTTGCGCACCGAGCATTGGCGACGCGAGCACCTTAATCGCCTGATCCGCCAGTTCCGCCAGGGCGCCGAGCAGCTCGGGCTGGACTTGATGGACAGCTTTACACCGATCCAGCCGATCCTGATCGGCGACAGTGCCAAGGCCGTGCGCCTGTCGCAGATGCTGCGCGAGCGTGGCCTGATGGTCACTGCGATCCGCCCACCCACCGTGCCTGCCGGCAGCGCGCGGTTGCGTGTGACATTGACGGCCGCCCACAGCGAGACGCAGGTGCAGCTATTGTTAAATGCGTTGGAGGCGTGTTTCCGCTTGCTGGGTGCCACGGAGCCCGACCATGCGTGATCGACTGATTCTGTTGCCCGGCTGGGGCCTCGGCGTTTCACCGCTGGAGCCGTTGGCCGCCGCCCTGCGTGGGCTGGACGAACACTTGCAGGTGCAGATCGAGCCGTTGCCGGCGTTGGATTCCTGCGACCTGGAAGAGTGGCTCGACGAACTCGACGCCACGCTGCCGGACAACGCCTGGCTGGGCGGTTGGTCGCTGGGCGGTATGCTCGCTTCCGAGCTGGCTGCAAGGCGTGGCGAGCGCTGTTGCGGCCTGCTGACCCTGGCGAGCAACCCGTGTTTCGTCGCCCACGATGGCTGGCCGAATGCGATGCCCGGCGAGACCTTCGATGCTTTTTTGGCGGGCTGCCACGCCGATTCCCAAGTCACGCTCAAGCGTTTTGGCCTGTTGTGCGCCAAGGGTGCCGAGGACCCACGCGGGCTTTCGCGATTACTGGTCAGCGGTGCGCCGAATTCACCCGCCAGCGTGTTGATGCCAGGCCTTGAGTTGCTGGCCCAACTCGATACCCGCGCCGCCCTGCAAGCGTTTCGCGGCCCCCAGTTGCACCTGTTTGCCGGCCTGGACGGGCTGGTGCCGGCCGAAGCCGCCAGTGATCTGCTGGCGTTGCTCCCCGATGTGGAAATCGGCCTGATTGAACAGGCCGGTCACGCTTTTCTTCTGGAAGACCCCCACGGCGTGGCGGGGGCTATCCAGGCTTTTTTGCATGAGTGCGTTGATGACTGATTTATCCCATCCTCCCCTGCCAGGCGCCTTGCCGGACAAGCGTCAGGTAGCGGCCTCGTTTTCCCGTGCGGCGGCCAGTTACGACAGTGTCGCCGAGTTACAACGGGCGGTGGGGCATGAACTGCTGGCCCGCTTACCGTCTGCCGGGGCGCCGCAACGCTGGCTGGATATGGGCTGTGGCACGGGGTATTTCAGCCGGGTGCTGGGCGGCATGTGGCCCGCCAGCCACGGCGTGGCGCTGGATATTGCCGAAGGCATGCTCAACCATGCACGGCCTCTGGGGGGCGCCGAGCATTTCATCGCCGGCGATGCCGAGCGCCTGCCATTGCGGGATGGCGGTTGCGGGCTGATCTTCTCCAGCCTGGCGGTGCAATGGTGTGCGGACTTCGCGGCGGTGCTCAACGAGGCGTATCGAGTGCTGCAGCCCGGTGGCGTGCTGGCGTTCGCAAGCTTGTGCGTGGGCACCCTGGATGAGTTGCGCGAAAGCTGGCGGGCAGCGGATGGCCTGGTGCACGTCAATCGCTTCCGGACCTTCGAGGCTTACCAGCAGTTGTGCGCGGCCAGTGGCTTGCGTGTGATCAGCCTGGAGCGTCAACCCCATGTGCTGCACTACCCGGATGTGCGCAGCCTGACCCATGAATTGAAGGCGCTGGGGGCGCACAATCTCAACCCTGGGCGACCGGGAGGGTTGACGGGGCGTGCGCGGATTGTTGCACTGGTGAACGCTTATGAGCGGTTCCGTCGGGCCCAGGGCCTGCCGGCGACTTACCAAGTGGTGTACGCCGTACTGGAGAAACCTTTATGAGCGCCGCTTATTTCATCACCGGTACCGACACCGATGTCGGCAAGACCACCGTCGCTGCCGGCCTGCTGCGCGCGGCGCGCCAGGCTGGCAAAAGCACCGCCGCCGGCAAACCGGTCGCCTCCGGTTGCCAGGTCACGCCCAAGGGCCTGCGCAACGCCGACGCCCTGGCGCTGCTCGCTGAGTGTTCGTTACCGCTGACGTATGCCGAGGTCAACCCGGTGGCGTTCGAACCGGCCATTGCCCCCCATTTGGCCGCGCGAGAGGCGGGTGTGGCGCTGACGGTGCAGTCGCTGCTCAAACCCATGCAGCAGGTCCTGGCACGGCAAGCGGATTTCACCTTGATCGAAGGCGCGGGCGGCTGGCGCGTGCCATTGGCCGATCAGGACAACCTGTCGGACTTGGCCATGGCGCTCAAGTTGCCGGTGATCCTGGTGGTGGGCGTGCGCCTGGGGTGCATCAGCCATGCGTTGTTGACTGCCGAAGCTATCGCAAGGGACGGTTTGCCCCTGGCGGGCTGGGTGGCGAATATCATCGACCCCAAGACCTCTCGTCTGGAAGAAAACCTCGCCACCCTGGCCGAGCGCTTGCCCGCTCCTTGCCTGGGCCGGGTGCCGAAACTCAAGCACGCCAGTGCTGAGGCGGTGGCCGAGCACCTGCAACTGGACCTGCTTGACTGATTTTGGCTATCGATAAGGCATTATGCCATTAGCGTTTTTGACGGGCCTTTTGACAGGATCTCTGCTTCAATTCAACTTCACGATTCTCTTAGCAGGGCCACGCCATGGAAATCTCTGGCAGCAGTGCGTTTTATTCAGGCTTGAGCACCATTCAGGCCGGGCAAAGCCGTGTCGACCAGGCCGCCGGCAAGATTGCCAGCGCCGCGACAACCCAGCCCTCGGATGCGCAGGTAGACCTTCTACGTGCCAACGCCCGCGCCCAGCCGTCCAATTCGGCGAGCAACATGGTGGAAATGGCGCAAGGCAAGTTTCAAGTGGAGCTCGGCGCGAAAGTCGCCAAGGCTTCGGACGAAATGCTCGGCACGTTGATCGATACCTTCGCTTAATCCCTGACCCCCTCTACGCGCGGGCCCTCGTGGCGAGCGGGCTTGTTGTGTCGAGCGGGCTTGCCCCGCGTTGGGCTGCGAAGCGGCCCCAAAACCAACCACCCTGGTAATACCTGATACACCGCATTCAGATTTATTGGGGCTGCTGCGCAGCCCAACGCGGGGCAAGCCCGCTCGCCACAACAAGCCCCGCATTGCCACATGCCTTCCCTCTGAATTTTCTGCATATCCTTCTGATGTGGCATCCCGCCGCAGGCGTGGCCGTGTCTGCCCATAACCTGCATCAGGACAAACGGTGTCGGGTGGACGCTTGACAACCCCAGGTCGTAAACGTATGTTTCAAACACCTGTTTGACCGCCATAACAAATCCACGCGGTTGTTCATTCCAGATACATCAGCAGAGGTTTATCGCTATGCCTGACTACAAGGCCCCCTTGCGTGATATTCGCTTCGTTCGTGACGAACTGCTTGGTTATGAAGCGCACTATCAGAGCCTGCCGGCTTGCCAGGACGCTACCCCGGACATGGTTGACGCCATTCTCGAAGAAGGCGCCAAGTTCTGTGAGCAAGTGCTGGCACCGTTGAACCGCGTGGGTGACATCGAAGGGTGCACCTGGAGCGAGTCAGGCGTTAAGACCCCTGCTGGTTTCAAAGAAGCCTACAAACAGTTCGTCGAAGGCGGCTGGCCAAGCCTGGCCCACGACGTGGCGCATGGTGGCCAAGGCCTGCCGGAATCCCTGGGCCTGGCTGTCAGCGAAATGGTCGGTGAAGCCAACTGGTCGTGGGGCATGTACCCCGGCCTGTCCCATGGTGCGATGAACACCATTTCCGAGCACGGCACCCCCGAGCAACAAGACGCCTACCTGACCAAACTGGTGTCGGGCGAATGGACCGGCACCATGTGCCTGACCGAGCCTCACTGTGGTACCGACCTAGGCATGCTGCGTACCAAGGCCGAACCTCAGGCCGACGGTTCCTACAAAGTCTCCGGCACCAAGATCTTCATCTCGGCCGGTGAGCACGACATGGCCGATAACATCGTCCACATCGTACTGGCCCGCCTGCCGGATGCACCGGCGGGCACCAAAGGCATCTCGCTGTTTATCGTGCCCAAGTTCCTGCCCAATGCCGATGGCTCGATCGGTGCACGCAACGCCGTGACCTGTGGTTCCCTGGAACACAAGATGGGCATCCACGGTAACGCCACCTGCGTGATGAACTTCGACGCGGCCACCGGTTTCCTGATCGGCCCGGCGAACAAAGGCCTGAACTGCATGTTCACCTTTATGAACACCGCTCGCCTGGGCACCGCGCTGCAAGGCCTGGCCCACGCCGAGATCGGTTTCCAGGGCGGCCTGAAATACGCTCGTGATCGCCTGCAAATGCGTTCCCTGACAGGCCCGAAAGCGCCGGACAAGGCGGCCGACCCCATCATCGTGCACCCTGACGTGCGCCGCATGCTGCTGACCATGAAAGCCTTCGCTGAAGGCAACCGTGCGATGGTGTACTTCACCGCCAAGCAAGTGGACATCGTCAAGTACGGCACCGACGACGAAGCCAAGAAACAGGCCGATGGCCTGCTGGCGTTCATGACCCCGATCGCCAAGGCGTTCATGACTGAAGTCGGTTTTGAATCGGCTAACCACGGTGTGCAAATCTACGGCGGCCACGGCTTTATCGCCGAGTGGGGCATGGAGCAGAACGTTCGCGACAGCCGCATTTCGATGCTGTACGAAGGCACCACCGGTATCCAGGCGCTGGACCTGCTCGGCCGTAAAGTGCTGATGACCCAGGGCGAAGCACTTAAAGGCTTCACCAAGATCGTCCACAAGTTCTGCCAGGCCAACGAAGGCAACGAAGCCGTCAAGGAATTCGTAACGCCACTGGCTGCGCTGAACAAAGAGTGGGGCGAGTTGACCATGAAGGTCGGCATGGCGGCGATGAAAGACCGTGAAGAGGTCGGTGCTGCTTCGGTGGACTACCTGATGTACTCCGGTTACGCGTGCCTGGCGTACTTCTGGGCCGACATGGCCCGCCTGGCCGCCGAGAAACTGGCTGCCGGTACCAGCGAGGCAGCGTTCTACACCGCCAAGCTGCAGACCGCGCGCTTCTACTTCCAACGCATCCTGCCGCGCACCCGCACCCACGTAGCCACCATGCTGTCGGGCGCCAACAACCTGATGGACATGAAAGAAGAGGACTTCGGCCTGGCTTACTAAGCCTTACCGGGTTCACTTCAGGGCCGCCGCTTCCTTCGGGAGCGGCGGTTTTTTTTCGACGATAAAAAACGCAGCGTTGCGCTCAGGGATTGCGTCGAGCTGCCGTTACAGTGATGGCAATGTGATACATGTCGGGCAGGTTGTGCTTAACTGTTCGCGTGAAGGCACTGTGCCATCTTTTTTGCGGGTCGGAGTTTTACCCTTGTCACGCGTGTCCGCAGTACGTTTCAGTCATTTCTTTCCTTCGTTGCTGCTATTGCTGGCCGGGCTCTCGGCTGCGTACGTCAAGGACCTCAACGTCTTCTTCACTTCGCTGTTCAACGTGTTGCCGACCCTGGTGCTGTTGCTCGGCGGATCGTATTGCGCGGTCTATCGGCGCCAGCGTGAACTGTTCCTGATGATCACGGTGTACATCGTCTACTTCCTGCTCGACACCCAGACCGATTTCTACCGAGACAATGGCCGGGTTCGCGAAGACGCGGCGGTGGTGTTCCACCTGTGTTGCCTGCTGTTGCCCGTGTTGTTCAGCGTCTATGCCCTGTGGCAAGAAAAGACCCACCTGTTCCGCGACTTTGTCGCACGTGGTGCTGTGTTGCTGGCGGTAGGCAGCGTGGCCCTGGCTCTTGAGCAAAGTTATCCCCAGGCGCTGCTCAACTGGTTGGCCGAAATTCGCTGGCCGGCGTTGCATGGCACCTGGATGAGCCTGATCCAGCTGTCGTACCCGATGTTCCTGATTGGTTTCCTGACCCTGGCGGCGCAGTACTGGTACCAGCCGCGGCCGCTGCATGCGGCGCAGATGGTCGGGCTGCTGGGGATGTTCTGGATGCTGCCGCAGACATTTATCCTGCCGTTTACCCTGAACATCATGTGCAGCCAAGTGATGCTGATGATCGCTGCCGGTGTCGCCCACGAGGCCTATCAAATGGCCTTCCGTGACGAGCTGACCGGCCTGCCGGGGCGTCGTGCCCTCAACGAGCGCATGCAGCGGCTGGGGCGCAACTATGTGCTGGCCATGAGCGACGTCGACCACTTCAAGCGTTTCAACGACACCCATGGCCACGATGTGGGGGACCAAGTGCTGCGCCTGGTGGCGAGCAAACTGTCCAAGGTCAATGGGGGTGGGCGTGCCTACCGTTACGGCGGTGAAGAGTTCGCCGTGGTATTTGCCGGCAAGACCCTGGACGAGTGCATGCCGCACCTGGAGGAAATTCGCGAGATCATCGCCGACTACGACATCAAGTTGCGCCACTCAGACCGGCCCCAGGACGATCAGCAGGGCCGTCAACGCCGGGCGGGGAGTGGCGCCTCAAGTGTCTCGGTGACCGTCAGCATCGGCGTGGCCGAGCGCCAGGCTGAGCAGCGCACGCCCGAAGAGGTGCTCAAGTCCGCCGACCAGGCGCTCTACGCCGCCAAGGGCGCCGGGCGTAATTGCGTGGTCGCGGCCGGGCAAACCCGCCGCGGCGCTGTGCGCATGGAGAGCGCTGCCGGTTGAGTGATGGTGGTGTATTCAGCGGCTCTACAGTGATTGTCCGGGGCGCTGGCCGGCAGTAGGTTGAAATCATCTGCTGCCGGAGACATTGCCATGCCTGAGTACAAAGCTCCCCTGCGCGACATGCGCTTTCTGATCGACCACGTGTTCGACTTCCACGGCCACTACGCCGCGCTGGGCGCGACGGACGCCAGCCCGGACATGGTCAGTGCGATCCTCGAAGAAGGTGCGAAATTTTGCGAGAACGTGCTGGCACCGCTCAATCGCAGTGGCGATGAAGAAGGCTGCCATTTCGATAATGGCGTGGTGACCACGCCCAAAGGTTTCAAGGAAGCCTTCGCCCAGTACGTGGAAGGTGGCTGGCACGGCGTGGCGGCAGACCCCGCCTACGGAGGCCAAGGCTTGCCGCAATCCCTGGGCCTGGTGCTGAGCGAAATGATCGGCTCCAGTAACACCTCCTGGGGTATGTACCCGGGGCTGACCCACGGCGCGATGTCGGCGATCCACGCCCATGGCACCGAGGAACAGAAAGCCACCTACCTGAGCAAACTCACCGCCGGCCAATGGACCGGCACCATGTGCCTGACCGAAGCCCACTGCGGTACCGACCTGGGCCTGATCAAGACCCGTGCCGTGCCCCAGGCGGATGGCAGCTACGCCGTCACCGGCAGCAAGATTTTCATCTCGGCCGGTGAACACGACATGAGCGCCAATATCATCCACCTGGTGCTGGCCAAGCTGCCGGATGCGCCAGCGGGCACCAAGGGCATCTCCCTCTTTATCGTGCCCAAGTTTCATGCCGATTCCGGTGAACGCAACGCCGTGCATTGCGGCTCCATCGAGCACAAGATGGGCATCAAGGGCTCGGCCACCTGCGTGCTGAACTTTGACGGCGCCCGGGGCTTTTTGATTGGCGAGGCGAACAAGGGCCTCAACTGCATGTTCACCATGATGAACCATGCACGCCTGGGCACCGGCATGCAGGGCCTGTGTAACGGCGAGGCGAGCTTCCAGGGCGCGATCAAGTACGCCAACGACCGCCTGCAAATGCGCTCGCTTACCGGCGCCAAGGCGCCGGAAAAAGCCGCCGACCCGATCATCGTGCACCCCGATGTACGCCGTATGTTGCTGACCATGAAAGCGTTCAACGAGGGCAACCGGGCGCTGACCTATTTCACCGCGCAACTGCTCGACACCGCGCACCTGAGCCGCGACGCCGGCCAGCGCCAGGAGGCTGAAGACCTGCTGGCGTTCCTGACGCCGATCTGCAAAGCCTTTATGACCGATACCGGGCTGGAGGTGACCAACCACGGCATGCAGGTATTCGGCGGCCATGGCTACATTCGTGAGTGGGGCATGGAGCAACTGGCACGCGATGCGCGGATTGCACCGATCTATGAAGGCACCAACGGCATCCAGGCCCTCGACCTGCTGGGGCGCAAGGTGTTGGGCAGCCAGGGCAAGCTGCTGCGCGGCTTTACCAGGATTGTGCATAAGTTTTGCGCGGCGAATGCCGAGCATGCGCAGCTCAAAGGCTATGTGCTGCAGCTCAATCAACTGAACCAGGAATGGGGCGAGCTGACCACCCAGGTCGGGATGGCCGCGATGAAAAACCCTGACGAAGTGGGCGCCGCTGCGGTGGATTACCTGATGTACAGCGGTTACGTCATCCTTGCCTACCTGTGGCTGCGTATGGCGATTGCAGCGCTGGAACAGGGCGACAGCGACTTCGCCACAGCCAAGCTGGCCACCTGCGACTTCTATTTCAAGCGCTTGCTGCCACGTACTGCGACCCATCGGGCGGCCGTGGAAGCCGGCAGTGACTGCCTGATGAGTCTGTCTGCGGAGGCATTTGCGTTGCGATGACTTAAAAATACCAATCAGTCACAAGTGGACCCTATGTGTCTGAAAAGTTGTTCGGGTACACTCGGAGCCTGTAAAACCGATCCTATCGAATCACTTTTCACGTTCTCACGAGGTTTGCCATGGCTGATTACAAAGCGCCGCTGCGTGATATGCGCTTCGTCCTCAACGAAGTTTTTGAGGTCGCCAAAACTTGGGCCCAATTGCCGGCATTGGCAGACACCGTAGATGCCGAAACCGTTGAGGCGATCCTTGAAGAGGCCGGCAAAGTCACCGCCAAATCCATCGCCCCGCTCAGCCGTGGTGGCGATGAACAGGGTTGCCACTGGGCGGACACGGTCGTCACCACGCCGGAGGGTTTCCCCCAGGCGTACAAAACCTACGCGGAAGGTGGCTGGGTCGGTGTCGGCGGTGACCCGATCTTCGGTGGCATGGGCATGCCCAAGGCCGTGTCGGCCCAGGTCGAAGAGATGATCAACTCGTCGAGCCTGGCGTTCGGCCTGTACCCGATGTTGACCTCGGGCGCCTGTGTATCGATCAACACCCATGCCAGCGAAGCGCTCAAGGCCACCTACCTGCCGAATATGTACTCCGGCAAGTGGGCCGGTTCCATGTGCCTGACCGAGGCCCATGCCGGCACCGACCTGGGCATTATCCGGACCAAGGCCGAGCCTCAAGCGGACGGGTCCTACAAAGTCAGCGGTACCAAGATCTTTATCACCGGTGGTGAACACGACCTGACGGAAAACATCATCCACCTGGTGCTGGCCAAGTTGCCGGATGCGCCGGCCGGTCCCAAGGGCATTTCGCTGTTCCTGGTGCCGAAGTTCATGGTGAACGCCGACGGCAGCCTGGGTGCGCGTAACCCGGTGAGCTGCGGTTCCATTGAACACAAGATGGGTATCCAGGCGTCGGCGACCTGCGTGATGAACTTCGACGAAGCGGTCGGCTACCTGGTGGGCGAGCCTAACCGTGGGTTGGCAGCGATGTTCACCATGATGAACTACGAGCGCCTGGGGGTGGGTATCCAGGGCCTGGCGTCCGGCGAGCGCTCGTACCAGAACGCGATCGAATATGCGCGTGACCGCTTGCAGAGCCGTTCGCCCCTGGGGGCGCAGGCCAAGGACAAGGTGGCTGATCCGATCATCGTGCACCCCGACGTGCGCCGTATGCTGCTGACCATGAAAGCCTCGAACGAAGGCGGCCGTGCGTTCTCCACTTACGTGGCGACGCAGTTGGACATCGCCAAGTTCAGTGAAGACGCTGCCACCTGCGAGCGTGCCGACAACCTGGTGGCGCTGTTGACCCCCGTCGCCAAGGCCTTCCTCACCGACCTGGGCCTGGAAACCGCCGTGCTCGGCCAGCAAGTGTTTGGCGGCCACGGCTACATTCGTGAATGGGGCCAGGAGCAACTGGTGCGCGATGTGCGTATCACCCAGATCTACGAAGGCACCAACGGTATTCAGGCGTTGGACTTGATGGGGCGCAAGATCGTCGGCAGCGGCGGTGCGTTCTACACCTTGTTCGCCGATGAGATTCGCCAGTTCACCGCCACCGCAGGCCCTGAGTTGGCCGAGTTCACCAAGCCGCTGAACGCGGCGGTGGATAACCTGGACGACCTGACCGCCTGGGTGCTGGACCGCGCCAAGACCAACCCGAATGAAATCGGCGCGGCCTCGGTGGAATACCTGCATGCATTTGGATACATGGCCTATGCCTATATGTGGGCATTGATGGCCAAGGCCGCGTTGGGCAAAGAGGCGCAGGAAGACTTCTACGCCAGCAAGCTGGGCACTGCACGGTTCTACTTTGCCCGTCTGTTGCCGCGGATTCACTCACTGAGTGCGTCTGTAAAAGCCGGTAGCGAATCGCTGTTTTTGCTGGATGAAGCGTTGTTCTAAGGGGGTTGAGGGCGTGTAAGCATTCTCTTACATGACGTGCCGCTATTCGTCCTCTATCGCCAAATTGGATCCACGGATAATCTACTTCACATGGACGTCGCGCAGGAAGCGCAAAGCAACAACACGGACACGTAGGATTCTGCCAGGATGGCGGAGTGAAATGGATGTCAGGGAAACAGTCTGCAAAGCCCCGCTTCGGCGGGGTTTTCTTTTGCCCGCGAAAAAGTCAGGGGCGCTGAGTTCAGGGCTGGGCCAGCGGGGCATTCATCACGTCTTCAAGCAAGGTGCGCAGCAACGCCATCGTGGCCTGCTGACGCTGCACATCGCGGCACACCAGGCCCACTTTCAGCGGCACCCTGGGTTCACTCAAGGGCTTCCACAGCAGCGACTGGCTGTTGTGTTCATCCTGGGAACGGCCCGGCAAGACGGTCGCCAGTTTGGTATGGGGCAGGCTGTCGAGAATCCCCACCATGGTATTGAGCTCCGCTTGCACTTGCGGGCGCCGCCCGAGGTTAGCCAACTGGCCCTGCCAGATCTGTCGAACCTGAAACTCTTCTCCCAGCAGCAACATCGGTAATTCGGCCGCCTGTTTCAGCGAGACCTTCTTGAATTCGCGCAGGGGGTGATCCTCGGGGATCACCACTTTCAGTTCATCTTCATACAACAGCACACCGTGCAGGCCCGGCTGGCGTGGCGGCAGGTAACTGATGCCGATGTCCAGCGAGCCGTTGAGCAGCCGCCGTTCAATCTCAATCCCGGTCAATTCGTAGATCTGCACCACCAGGTGGGGTTGGGCCTTGCGCACCCGCTCCAGCATCTGCGGCACCAGGCTGGTGTGCACGGTTTGCAGGACGCCGATGGCCAAGGTGCGCAGTGCCTGGCCCTTGAAGTTGCGCAAGGCTTCGACGGCTTGCTGCATACCGTCGATCAACGGCAGGGCGTGGTTGTACAAGGTATGGGCGGCGAGTGTCGGTAACAGGCGCTTGCTGCTGCGCTCGAACAGGCTGACATCCAGGTTCTGCTCCAGTTGGCGAATCTGCTGTGACAGCGCCGGTTGGGAGATCGACAGGCGTTCAGCGGCACGGCCCACGTGGCCTTCTTCATATACCGCGACGAAATAACGCAGTTGCTTGAAATCCATAAGTCTTTCTTATCGAAAAAGCTGGAAAATCGAAATGGCCGTTAGCCGCCGAGACGCCTAGTCTAGCGCCTATCCACAAGGCTTACAGGGCCAGATCGGGCAATGAATAGCGTTTATGTTGATGGTATTTGCATAGGCAAGGCAAAAAACCTCTCGTGGGGTTTTGCCGGTGGGACCGACCAAGGCGTGGTTGCCATGGGAGGTAAAGTGTGAACCTGTTCAATTTGCGTCGCCCCGCGGCGAGCCTGGATGACCTGATCCTGGACGCGCCCCATGAAGATCTCCCCGGCGAATGCCTGATGCCAACCGTGGCACGCCCCCCACAAGTCTTTGTACGTGGCCAGGCATCCTGGCTGTGGGACAGCGATGACCGTGCCTACCTGGATTTCAGCCAGGGCAGTGCCGCCAATAGCCTCGGCCACAGCCCACAGGTCCTGATCAAAGCCCTGGCTGATCAGACCCAATCCCTGATCAATCCCGGCAATGCCCTGCACAATCGCGCCCAACTCACTCTGGTCGAGCGCTTGTGTCATCGCACCGGCAGCGACCAGGCGTATCTGCTCAACAGTGGCGCGGAAGCCTGCGAAGCGGCGATCAAGCTGGCGCGCAAATGGGGGCAGTTGTATCGCGGTGGCGCGTATCGAATCATCAGTGCCAGCAACGGTTGTCATGGTCGCAGCTTTGCGGCGATGTCGGCCTCGGCGAGCACCCAGGAAAACCGCTTTGAGCCGCAGTTGCCGGGTTTCAGCCATGTGCCGTTCAACGACCTGCCGGCCTTGCACGCCGCGGTCGATGCACACACCGTCGCCATCATGCTGGAGCCGATCCAGAGTGAAGCCGGGGTCATCCCGGCGACCGATCACTACCTTAAAGGCGTTGAGCGCCTGTGTCGTGAGCTGGGGATTCTGCTGATCCTCGACGAAGTGCAAACCGGCATCGGCCGTTGCGGCACCTTGCTCGCGCAAGAGCAGTACGGCGTGCGGGCCGACATCGTTACCCTCGGCAAAGGCCTGGGCGGCGGCGTACCGTTGGCGGCGCTGTTGGCGCGGGGCAAAGCCTGTTGCTTTGAAGTGGGGGAGCTGGAAGGCACCCATCATGGCAACGCGCTGATGGCGTCGGCCGGTGTCGCGGTCCTCGATACTGTGTTGGAGAACGGCTTCTTTGAACATGTGCGCGAGTCGGGTGCTTACCTGGGTGAAGGCCTGGCCCGCCTGGCTTATCGCTACGATCACGGCGAACTGCGCGGTCACGGCCTGATGTGGGGGCTGACGCTGTCGGATGACTCTGCGGACGCCGTAGTAAAAGCTGCACTTCATGAAGGCTTGATCCTGACCGCCCCGCAGCCCGACTGCCTGCGCTTCACGCCGGCGCTGACGGTGAGCAAGAGCAATATCGACGAAATGCTCCTGCGCCTGGCCCGCGCTTTCTCCCGCGTGCGCACCGCGCAGTTGCAATGCCGCAAGGGCATCGCCGTTTAACCCCCTATTCCTGAACCGTCTCGCGGTCTACGCGTCGCCTCCAGCCTGATTTTTTCGGCTGGGGGCGTTTTTTTGACTGTGCACTTCGGTATGGCCCGGTGCCAGATCCCACTGAACCCTCACGAACCCCCAAGGTCGATTAGCTACACGGCTCACACGAGCCGACTTTTTGGAGCTGACCCATGGATTTCATTCGTATCATCATCGCCATTCTGCTGCCGCCACTGGGTGTGTTCCTGCAAGTGGGTTTTGCCGGCGCGTTCTGGCTGAACATCCTGCTGACCTTGTGCGGTTACTTCCCGGGCATCATCCACGCCGTGTACATCATCGCCAAGCGCTGAGGTCGTCAGCCTTTTGCGATGAGCCGTGAGTTGCGCTCATTGCGAAAGGCCAGTTGCTCGATGGTCTGGGTGGCGTGTTCGGCTTCTTCCCGTGCCTGAAGGATGATGCCGTGTTGCTCGGACTTGCTGCACACCGGGTCGGCATTGCTCGCATCCCCCGTGAGCATGAAAGCCTGGCAGCGGCAGCCGCCGAAGTCCTTTTCCTTTTCATCGCATGAACGGCACGGCTCGGGCATCCAGTCATAGCCGCGAAAGCGGTTGAAGCCGAAGGAGTCGTACCAGATGTGCTGCATGCTGTGGTCGCGCACATTGGGAAACTGCACCGGCATCTGTCGGGCGCCATGGCAGGGCAGGGCGGTGCCGTCGGGTGTTACCGTCAGAAAGATACTGCCCCAGCCGTTCATGCAGGCTTTTGGGCGTTCCTCGTAGTAATCCGGGGTGACGAAGATCAGCTTGCACGGGTGGCCTTCGGCTTCGAGCTTGGCGCGGTATTCGTTGGTGATACGTTCGGCGCGCACCAGTTGCTCCTGGGTCGGCAACAGGCCCACACGATTGAGCTGCGCCCAGCCGTAGAACTGGCAGGTGGCGAGTTCGACAAAGTCCGCCTCCAGCGCGATGCACAGCTCGATGATGCGGTCGATCTTGTCGATATTGTGCCGGTGGGTGACGAAGTTCAGCACCATCGGGTAGCCGTGCGCCTTCACTGCACGGGCCATTTCCAGCTTTTGCGCGAAGGCTTTTTTCGAACCGGCCAGCAGGTTGTTTACCTGTTCGTCGCTGGCCTGGAAGCTGATCTGGATATGGTCCAGGCCGGCTTTCTTGAAGTCGCTGATCTTCTGCTCGGTCAGGCCGATGCCCGAGGTGATCAGGTTGGTGTAGAAGCCCAGCTTGCGCGCCTCAGCGATCAACTCGGCCAGGTCCTGGCGCACCAGCGGCTCACCGCCGGAAAACCCCAATTGCGCGGCGCCCATCTCACGAGCCTCGCGAAACACCTTGATCCACTGCTCGGTGCTCAGCTCCTTGCCTTGCTCGGCAAAGTCCAGCGGGTTGGAGCAATACGGGCATTGCAACGGGCAGCGGTAGGTCAGCTCGGCGAGCAGCCACAGCGGCAGGCCGATCGCCGGTTTTTCAGGCAAGGGTGATCCAGTGCTCGGCACGGGCGACCTCCATGAATTGCTCGATGTCATCACCCAGCTCAGGCACACCGGGGAATTGTTTATCCAGCTCAGTGATGATCGCCGCCACGTCGCGCTCACCGTCGATCAACCCACCAATCAGCGCGGCGCTGTCGTTGAGCTTGATCATGCCTTCGGGGTAGAGCAACACATGGCCTTTTTGCGCGGGTTCGTACTGGTAGCGGTAGCCCTGGCGCCAGGTCGGTTTTTTGCTGCGATCAAAGCTCATAGGGCGATCCCTTTATGCCAGACCCGCTGCTCGGTCACGCTGTGATACGGCGGGCGATTCAGTTCGTAGGCCATGCTCATGGCATCCAGCATGCTCCACAGGATGTCCAGTTTGAACTGGAGAATTTCCAGCATGCGCTCCTGGCCTTCACGGGTGGTGTAGTGCTGCAGGGTGATCGCCAGCCCGTGTTCCACGTCGCGTCGGGCCTGGCCCAGGCGGGTGCGGAAATACTCGTAGCCGGTGGGGTCGATCCATGGGTAATGCTGTGGCCAGCTGTCGAGGCGTGATTGGTGGATCTGCGGTGCGAACAGCTCGGTCAGCGAGCTGCTGGCGGCTTCCTGCCAGCTGGCGCGGCGCGCAAAGTTGACGTAGGCGTCCACCGCAAAGCGCACGCCGGGCAGCACCAGTTCCTGGGAGCGCAGTTGGTCCGGGTCGAGGCCGACAGCCTGGCCCAAACGCAGCCAGGCTTCGATACCGCCATCTTCACCGGGGGCGCCATCGTGGTCGAGCAGGCGCTGGATCCATTCGCGGCGGATCTCGCGGTCCGGGCAGTTGGCCAGGATCGCGGCGTCTTTCAGCGGGATATTCACCTGGTAGTAGAAACGGTTGGCGACCCAGCCCTGGATCTGCTCGCGGGTGGCGCGGCCTTCATACATTGCCACGTGGTATGGGTGATGGATATGGTAGAAGGCGCCCTTGGCCCGCAGGGCGTGCTCGAATTCGACGGGTGTCAACGGTGTGTCAGTCATGTCGTCAGCTCCTACAATTCAATGCTCATGCCGTCGTAAGCCACTTCGACATTGCGCCGCACCAGTTCCGCTCGTTCGGGGGAGTCTTCATCGAGGATCGGGTTGGTATTGTTGATATGGATAAGCACTTTGCGCTGCTTCGGCAATTGTTCCAGCACTTCGAGCATGCCACCGGGGCCGTTCTGTGCCAGGTGGCCCATCTCGCGACCGGTGCGGGTGCCGACGCCACGGCGCTGCATCTCATCGTCGTCCCACATCGTGCCATCCACCAGCAGGCAATCACTGCCGGCCATGATCTCCAGCAGCGGCGCATCGACTTTACCCAGGCCTGGGGCGTAGAACAGTTTGCCGCCAGTGCGCAGGTCTTCGACGATCAGGCCGATGTTGTCGCCGGGGTGCGGGTCGAAGCGGTGCGGCGAATAGGGTGGCGCGGCGCTGCGCAACGGCAGCGGGGTGAAGCGCAGGTTGGGGCAGGCGGGGATGGTGAAGCTGGCGTCCAGCTCGATACGGTTCCAGGCCAGGCCGCCGTTCCAGTGGGTGAGCATGGTGAACAGAGGGAAGCCGCTGCTCAGGTCTTCATGGACCATGTCGGTGCACCACACCTGGTGCGGGCAGCCTTCGCGCAGGCTCAACAGGCCGGTGGTGTGGTCGATCTGGCTGTCCATCAGGATGATTGCGCTGATGCCGGTATCGCGCAGTGCGCGACCGGGCTGCATGGGCGCGAAGCCCTGGAGTTGCGCGCGAATATCCGGCGAAGCATTGCACAGCACCCAATTGACGCCATCGTCGGAAATCGCGATGGACGACTGGGTGCGCGCCTGCGCCCGCAGGCTGCCGTCACGAAAGCCTGCGCAGTTCACGCAGTTGCAGTTCCACTGCGGGAAGCCGCCGCCGGCGGCGGAACCTAGAATCTGGACAAACATGGCCGCTCCATCAAGCAAAGCTGAAAACAAAAACGCCCCGGACGAGCCGAGGCGTAATCTTACCCAGCCAATCAGCGGCTGGCGAAGTACATGGTCACTTCGAAACCGATGCGCAGATCAGTGTAAGCAGGTTTGGACCAGGTCATATTCTTACTCCTACGAAGGGATGGGACGTTTACTACCAAGTAATACATATAGTCCACCTCCAGTCGGAGATGTTCAGATGTGTGCGTGGGAATGTTACCGAATTCTTTTCAAGTTAGCGCTGTCTTGGTGGAAAAAGCCTATTGCAGGGGCGGCAATGATCACTGCACCGTCTGCCAGGCAGCATTGATGCGCGGACCATTGGCGACGCAGCGCCAGCCGCCCGCGGCGAGCTGCAATTGTTGGGCGGCGTACTGCAGGTCTTCGCGGGTGCGGGTCAGGATTGCTTGTTGCAACTGTGAGAGGTAATCCGACGGATGGCCTGCCAGGCGCGCGTGCCACAACAGTTCGGCGGCTTGGGCGATGGGCAGCGCCTGTGCTGTGAATTGTTGCGCCAAGGGTTGCTGGCCCAGGTCGTCGTTGCTGTCGATCAATGCCGGCAGTTGGGCAAGAAACGCCTGGAGGTGATCAACGATCGCTTCAAGGGAAACACTGGGGGACTGCACCCCCAACAACAGGCCGGTTTGCCCGTTGATTTGTCGGACACTGCTGAATACGGCGTAGCCCAGCTGCAATTCAACGCGCAGACGTTGATAGAACGGGCCCTGGAGCAAGTGCCCGAGCAGTCGCCATGACGCTTCATCCGTCAGGGAATATGTGGGTGTCGGGCAAAACAGCAGCAAGGCGGCGTCGTTGGAATCGGTCTTTACCTCATGCCACAGCTGTTGACCGCTGAGGCTTGGGGGGACGTGCTCGCTGTTAACGGGCTGCCCGGGCAAGCGAGCGGCAGCGGTTTTGATCGCCGCTTCATACGCGGCGGGCAAACCGCAGCCCAGCCCGTGCCAACGCGCGTTGGCCCACGACGCCGATGGCTCACCGGCCTTGGGCGGGCTGCCGGCGCAGCACGCCGGCAGGGCGCTGAGCAATGCTCGAATCGCGATCATAGTGGGCTGGGCGCAGGGCGCCTCCAACGGCTGGTGCAGGCGATGTGCCAACGCTTCCAGCACGGCCGGCATGGGCTCATGCAGGCCGACCATTTTCAGCAGCCAATCGTTGCCGGTCGTTTCGAAAGACAATTCGACCCCGGCCTGGCGGGCATTCGTGCGCAAGGGCTGCAATGTGCTTTCCAGCCCTGCTGGCACGGGAGAATCAAAGCGCCAGTGCAGGTATAAAGCGCCTTCGCCGCTGTCATTCGCCAGGGCCTGGCTGAAGGTCAGAGCCGACACTTCCCTGCGTCCCCGTGAGCGGTCCTGGGCGAAGGTGCGCAAGCCTCGATGGGCGCTGGTCTGGCCACGGATCAAACCGGCGCGTTCGTCCCTGGCAGGCGGGCGCAGGAACGGGTTGTTCGGCGGGAGCTGCCAGGTGTGCCGGGAGGGCGCCAGTTGCAGGGCGTCGAGCATGGCCTTGAGGGCGGTGGCGCTGTGTTCCGACAGTTGTGGCTCCAGGCCGTCGCTGTCATGTCGCGCCAAGGCGAGTGCGCTCAGGGTCTGTTGTTGGCGCGCGTTCAGCAAGGCGAACTCTTCGCGCAAGGGTGTCCAGTCGCTGTGGGCGAAAAAGCTCAGCCAGTCGTGCAGCAGTGTCTCGATCTGTGGTGCGGAGCCGCGTTGGGTGCCCAGGGTAAAGTCGATATCCAGCAGCGCTTGCCCGCTGAAGTGATAAACCACGCTGGCATGCAGCGCGGTGGCCAGTTGTCGCGTTTTCACTTCGGCAAGCAGACCGCCCGGCGCCGAGGTATTAAGCCAGAGGCACAGGAAATCCAGCGCTTCGCGGGGTGCTGCGCAGGTGATGACCTGATGCAGGTGATTGCCAGCAGTGTGTTGATAACCGCGCGCCAGGCCGGCCATCAAGGCGGGTGGGGCGTCCTGCGGATGCAGGGGCCCCGATGTCAGTGCGTCACTGAACCGCTGCGCCAAGGCTTCCAGTTGCGCCAAGGATTGTGGGCCGGCAAGGCTCAACGTCATCTGCCCGCTTCGATAGAAGTGCGCGTGAAATGCCCGCAACGCCTGCTGGAATGCCTCGCTTTCCAGCGGCAGGCTATCGCGATTGCCGGCATGAAAACCCCGCAGTGGATGATTGGCGGCGACGCCTTGCAGCAGTGCCACTTGTTGCTGTGCGTTGGCATCCTCGGACCAGGCGACGAACTCCGCGTGCAGCACCTCGCGCTCGCGCCGTTGGTCTTCCAGCATCAGGCGCGGGTGAGTCAGCATGTCCGCCAGCCGCTCCAGCCCATCGTCGAAGGTCGATACCGGCAGCTCAAAGAAAAAGTCCGTGGTGCGCTCGCGCGTGCTGGCGTTGACCTGGCCGCCGTGGCGCTGCACGTAGCTCATCAGGCCTTCGTCACCCGTGAACCGCACCGTGCCCAGAAACAGCAAGTGTTCCAGGAAATGCGCCAGGCCTGGCCACGCCAACGGGACGTCATGGCTGCCGGCAGCCACTCTTAAGGCCGCGGCGCAGCGCTTCAGGCGCGGGGCATGACGCAGGGAAACCCGCAAACCATTGGCCAGGGTCAGATGAGAGTGGTGAGGATGGACCGGCGCAGGCATGGGCACTTCCGAAACGTAGGAAGCGCCTATGCTAGCAAACCCATCAGGTCAGGGCTTGTACAGAGTGCCATAGAGCTCGGGGCGACGGTCTTGCAGGTAGTGATTGGCGGCGCGGGCGTCGAGGATCGATTGGTGTTCCAGCGTGCCGACAATCAAGGCTTCATCCAGGCCGGCCTGGGCGATGCGCTGGCCATTGGGCGCGGCGATGCTGCTTTGTCCGCAGTAATGGATCTCGCCTTCGTGCCCGCAATAGTTGGCGTAGGCCACGTAGCACTGGTTCTCAAAGGCCCGTGCCCGCACGGTGACGTCGGCAACAAAGTCGAACGGCACCATATTGGCCGTGGGCACCAGGATCAGTTCGGCACCGGCCAGGGCCAGGCGCCGGGTGTTTTCCGGGAACTCCAGGTCGTAGCAGATGAGGAATCCGAGCGTCCAGCCGTTGAGTTCCACCAGCGGGAAATCATCCTCGCCGGCGCTGAACATCGAATGATCCAGGTCGCCAAACAAGTGCGTCTTGCGGTAGTTGCACAGGCGCTGCCCATTGGCGTCGATCAATTGCACGGCGTTGTAGATTTGCCCATCCTCGGCTCGCTCCGGGTAGCCGTACAGAATCGCCAGCTTCGCGCTGCGTGCCAGTTCGGCAATCGCATGGGCTGATGGGCCATTCTGCGCTTCGGCCAGTGCGCCCACGGCCTCGGCGCCGATGTTGTAACCGGTCAGGAACATCTCCGGCAGCACCAGCACATCAGCGCCGGACGCCTCATGCGCCAGTTTGTGCAGGCGCTTGAGGTTGCCCGCCACATCCAGGGGCAAGGGCGGGCATTGGTACAGGGCGACACGCATGGTCAACTCCTTACTCGGGCAGGGCGATCGGCCCGATGTCATCGAACACATCACCCGGCCCTGGGTTTTCTGGATGGGTGCTGCCACCGAAGTGGGTCATGATGCCCCACACCGCGTTCAGCGAGGTTTGCACGGCGCCTTCCACCCAGGCGGGGGTCCAGGATACGTCGTCGCCGGCAATGAAAATCCCTCGTTGTTCGGCGGGCATGTCCTTCTGCATGAAGTGCGCGTACATCCGCTGGTTGTAGCGATAGTGGCCGGGCAGCGCGCCCTTGAAGGCCCCGAGGAAATGCGGGTCGGCTTCCCAGGACACGGTGATCGGGTCGCCGATGATGCGCGCCTTGATGTCGACTTTCGGGTAGATCTTGTTCAGCGCGTCGAGGGCCAGCTTCACCCGCTTGTCGATGGGCTGCGGGAGCATTTTCAGGGCGTCGCTCATCCACGAGTACGACAGGCAGATCACGCCCGGCTTGTCGTCGCCGTTGTCGAAGAGGTAAGTGCCACGGGTCAGGCGATCGGTGAGGGTCATGCTCATCAGGTCGCGGCCGGTTTCCGGGTCTTTGTCTTTCCAGAACGGGCGGTCGACCATCACGAAGGTTTTCGACGACTGCATGTAGCGCGTACGGTCGAGGGCCATCCACATCTTTTGCGAGAACAGGGTTTCATCGCATTCGATCTGGGTGGTCAACAACCAGCTCTGGCAGGTGGTCAGTACCGCCGCGTATTCGCGGGTGTCACCGTAGTTGTCGGTGACTGCGAACCGGCCACCGGGCGCGTGGGCAATGCGCTTGACCCCGGCCCGTGGCGCGCCGCTGTGCAATGAACTGAGGCTGGTACCGGCTGGCCAATGGGCGCAGCGTTCCGGCACATGGCGCCAGATGCCCATGGGCACTTGCGCCACGCCGCCGACCACCAGGTGCTGGTGGTCGTCGCAGTTAGTCATCACCACGCGGAAGATTTCCAGCATGGAATTGGGGAAATCCGAGTCCCAGCCGCCCGTGCCGAAACCGACCTGGCCGAACACTTCGCGGTGATGGAACGACAACTTGGCGAACGCCTTGGAGGTGGCGACAAAATCATAGAAGGTGCGGTCGTCCCACAAGGGCACCAGTTTATTCCACAGTTCTTTGAGGCGTGGCACGTCACGGTCGCGGATGGCTTGCTGGATATCGCCGAACTGCGAACCGGCTTCCAGGGCATCGGCCCAGGCGTCAGCCACTTCCTGGAACAGTGCCGGCAAGTCAGAGAGCTTTTGTGCGTAGTGGGTCTGGCCTTCCAGGTCGATCACCGTACTGCCGGAGGCCGGGGTCAGTGGGTTGGGAAAGGGTTTGGTGTCCAGGCCCAGTTTGTCCACGTAGTGATAGAACGCCGTGGACGATACCGGGAAACGCATGCCACCCAGCTCGGCGATGATGCCTTCGGCGCCTTCAAAGGCTTGGGAGCGCAGGCGGCCACCCATCTTCGAGGCTTCGTATACCACGGGCTTCAAACCCAGCTTCATCAGTTCATAAGCGGCCACCAGCCCGGCAATCCCGGCGCCGACGATCGCCACTTCGGCGCCATGGTTGGCTGCGGGAATGCTGCCCAGGCCTGCTGGGTGTTCGATCCAGTCATCAAAGGCAAACGGAAAGTCCGGGCCGAAGATGGTGATGGGCTTCTTGCCGTCGACCGGGTGGCGGTTGGTTTTGCTGATGGTGCTGGAAGGAATGCTCATGGCTGACCTTACTGACGACTCGGCGGGAAGCGACCCGATGAGTATAGGAAAAGATGGCAGCCAGTTTAGGCAGCGTAGCGCTCGTTAATAAGACGCAAACTGTCGTCGGTTTGGATTGTTTTTGGTCAATCTGACGAGGTGGCTGGTCAGATTGGCTGGCCACGGTCTAATTTGTTGCTGAGGATGATCGAGGTGGTGGTTTTCTCCACGCCGTCGACGCTGCCGATCTGGTCCAGCAGTTGATCCAACTGCTCCGGCGAATCGGTGCGCAGCCAGGCCACGTAATCGAACTCGCCGCTCACGGCGCAGAGCTGCTGGACCTGAGCCATGGCGCTGAGCCTGCGCAGCACGTCCTTGCCCGAGCGTGCCTGCACGGTGATGCCGACATAAGCCTGCAAACCGCCATCCACGACCCGCTGGCCAAGGCGCACGCCGTAACCGGTAATCACCTGGGTTTTTTCCAGGCGCGCCAGGCGCGACGTCACCGTGGTGCGCGCGATACCCAACTGCCGGGCAAGCATGGCGACGCTTTCGCGAGCGTTGATCTGCAAAGCGGCGATCAATTGGCGATCGATTTCATCTAGGGCGTGCAAGGGAGGCTCCGATACGGGCGGCAATGGGGTGGCATGTTACAGGCTTGCGTCGGCGAGCAGGCAGCGGGCGAACAGCTGCGGCACCGGTAGGTGGCGTTGGCTGTAGCGGCTCAACAGGATGATCTCGCGGTAAAAGGTCAGATGACCCAGCGGGATAATCCGCACCTTGGGCGAGCGCTCCAGCCACAGGCCCGCCTGGGGAATCAACGACACGCCCAGGCCGCACTCGACCATCTTCACGATGGCTTCCAGCTCATCCAGCTCGAGCGCTACCTGTACCTCTATCTTTTGTTCACGCAGAAATCGGCTGACCAATCGCCCCCCAAACGAAGCGCGGTCATAACGTACGTGTGGCTGTGTGCCGAGCAATTGCAAAGGGTCATCGCCGTCGACGGTCTGAGGCACGATCAGTACGAACGGCTCTTTGCGCAGCACGCGTACATGCAACTCCTTGGGCAAGTCAAAGGGCGGGCGAATGATGATCGCCGAGTCCAGCTCGCCGGCGTCGACCTGGCTCAGCAACTCAAGGGAGACCCCGGGCACCAATTTGCATTCCACTGTCGGCGCGGCTTGGCGTAAGCGCACCAGCGCCTGAGGCAGCAGGCCGGTCTGCGCCGTGGTGATCGCGCCGACTTTCAACTCGCCCCGGTATTCATTGGCATCCACCGGCACCGCCATGCGGTTGAAGGTCTCCAGGATCTCCTTGGCCAGCGGCAAAGCGCGAATGCCGGCGGCATTCAGGGTGGCCTGGCGTCCCGTGCGGTCGAACAATTGCATCCCCAGCACCTGCTCCAGCTGGCGAATCTGTGCACTCACCGCCGACTGCGTCAGCCCGATATGCATGCCCGCCGCCGCAAACGTGCCATGGCGGGTTACCGCAATAAAGGTCTTCAATTCACGCAGCATGGACGTCTCGATTCATCGAAATAATTTGAGCTCGGCGCAAAAATTATCGTCTTTTCATCATCTGGAGCAAGGCTAAACTCGACGCATCTAATACCCACAGAGGTTTGACCTGATGGCATTGGCTCCTTTTCACCTGGCAATCCCGGTATTCGACCTGGCCGCCGCGCGGCACTTCTACGCTGAAGTCTTTGGCCTGGAGGAGGGGCGGTCGAGCGAGCACTGGGTTGACTTCAATTTCTTCGGCCACCAATTGGTCATCCACGAACACCCGAAAACCGCCTCTCAAGCAGCGGCGCATACCAATGCAGTGGACGGCCACGACGTGCCGGTCCCGCATTTTGGCGTGGTGCTGGGCTGGGAAGACTGGCATGCCCTGGTCGAGCGTTTGCAGGCGCGGGAGACGAAGTTTGTGTTGGAACCGCACATTCGGTTCAAGGGGCAGGTGGGGGAGCAGGCGACGTTGTTCCTGTTTGATCCGTGCGGGAATGCGCTGGAGTTCAAGGCGTTTCGGGATATGGGGCAGTTGTTTGCGAAGTGATGACTGTATTTCGCACGGTCTTTCTTCCAGTAGAGACGCAGCGTCGAGCCGACGCTGGCGTATCAATCCAGCAGGTGCTTTAACGCAGCGACGCCAACAGGCGGCTCCGCCGTCCAGGGAACCACAATGACAGCATGGCTGGTTTGGTCGGCTACTCGCGTCATCTGTTTTTGCTCGCTATCCAGGCGCGCGCGCAGCAGCGGGTCGGTGGTGGCTGTAGCCAATAGTGACTTATTGACCACCCATGCATACGGTTCGATGTTGGCCCTGCGCAAGTCATCTTGCAGCGCTGTCGCCTGAGACACAGGTGTGGCTTCGGGCAGCGTCACAAGGAGAATTTTGGTGTAGTTGGCATCTTGCAGGCGCATCAATGGCGTAACGATATGGTCCGAGGCTCGGCCTTTGAATTCCCGAAGCATCTGGCGGTGATAGGCGCCTGTGGCATCCATCAGTAGCAAAGAATGCCCCGTGGGGGCGGTGTCCAGTACCACGAACGAGGTCCTGGCTTGAGAAACCACGCGGGAGAACGCGTGGAAGACGGCGACCTCTTCGGTACAGGGGGAGCGAAGGTCCTCGATGAGCAAGGCTATTTCAGCTTCCGTCAGGGTCGGCGCGCGGGACGCCACGATCTTGTCTACGTATTTTTGGGTCTCGACCTTAGGGTCAATGCGGCCAACGCTAAGCCCTTTCACATCGGCATTGAGGGTCACGGCCAGATGCGCCGCAGGGTCAGTGGTGCTCAGGTGCACGGACTTGCCGTGCTGCACCAGGCCCAGGGCGACGGCGGCGGCAATAGTGGTTTTGCCAACCCCACCTTTGCCCATGACCATGATCAACCCGCGTTCATCATTCGCAAGCTCGGCGATCAGCTCCGAGAGCGTGTGATGTTCCAGGCGTGAGGGCGCTTGAGTTGCAGTACTTGTTGGCCTGGCAGGCTCCGGGGCAAGCAGTCCGCGAAGCGCGGGCAAACCAACGGAGTCTACGGCCTTGAGCGAAATATAGTCGGCTGAAAGCTGGCGCAGTGAAGCTGGCATCTGGTCGAGCGCCCGTTGGCCAATAGCCTCGATCGCTGCTGCGATCGGGTCATTCAAATCGCTGCGTTTGAACACCGCGTTTACCACTAAACGCTGGTTGACCAGACCCAACTCACGGAGCTCGTCGGAGGAGTGCGCAGCCTCGTCGAGCGCGCCTTTGTCAGGGCGAGTGACTAGCACAACGGTGGTCAGGGCTGAATTGTTGAGCGCCGCCAACGCCTGCTTGAAAAGCTGCTCCTGCATTTTCAAACCCGAGTGCGGCCCCAGGCATGACGCGCCACGGTCATTGCCTTCCAAAAAACCGCTCCACGCTTTTGGCAGGCTCAACAGTCTAAGCGTGTGCCCCGTGGGCGCGGTATCGAACACGACATAATCGTAGGCTGCTGCGCCTTCTGACAGGAGGTGGGCAAACTCATCGAAGGTTGCGATTTCGGTCGTGCATGCCCCCGAAAGCTGCTCGCGTACCAGAGCAATATCCTGATCGCTGGCCTGGGAGCCCATTTGCTCGACTACCCGGGCTCGGTAGTCGATGGCGGCGGCCTCGGGGTCGATGTTCAGCACGAACATCCCAGGCACCTCCGGCACTGCTACAGGCTGATTGCTCAACTCGACACCGAGCATCTCATCAAGGTTCGAGGCGGCGTCTGTACTAACCAACAGCACCTGCTTGCCTGCATCAGCCAAGGCGATTGATACCGCAGTGGAGACCGACGTTTTGCCCACTCCGCCCTTGCCAGTGAAGAACATATATTTGGTGGGTTGATCGAGCAGTTTGATGGTGGGTCGCATGGCGTGCTGGCCTCCCCGCGGAGCACAACTGAGGCTCAGAGTTTAGACCGGTGTTCTGCACCTCCAGTTTATTTTATGAATCAAGCGGACAGGTTTAGCCCAGCGATGCAAACAGTCCAGCCCAACATAGGGTTGCTATGTCGATTCACGGCGGCGAGCAGAAGGTGTTCTTCCTCCGGCGATAACCTTCGGTCACGATCACTTGGACCGTTGGACTGTATATGAGGTCGATACGCCAGAAACGCAAAAGCCGCGCAATGCGCGGCTTTGGAGTTGGTGGGCCCACACGGACTTGAACCGTGGACCAAAGGATTATGAGTCCTCTGCTCTGACCAACTGAGCTATAGGCCCTTAGTAGGTCGCGGATTATAGCGATGGTTTCTCCGCTGTGCTATCCGAAAAATCCTCAACACTCATACGAAGGAAGGTCGCGGCGAACAGCTCTGGGGGGAGAGGCAGGCTGACGATGTAGCCTTGCATCTGTTCGCAGCCCTCTGCGGCAAGGAAGGCTTGCTGCGCCGAATTTTCCACGCCCTCGGCGATGATGGTGAATTGCATGCTGTGGCCGAGGGCGATGATGGCGCGCACGATGGCGGCGTCGTGAGGGTCGTCGGGCAGGCCGCGGACGAAGGATTGGTCGATCTTCAGGAAGTCCAGGGGCAGGCGCTTGAGGTAGCTGAGGGACGAATAGCCGGTACCGAAGTCATCAATCGCCAGTTGTACGCCCAGGCGCTTGAGCTGATGCAGCACATCGAGGGCTTCTTCGGCCTGGCTCATGATGAAGTTCTCGGTGATCTCCAGTTGCAGGCAGCCAGGTTCCAGGTGGTACTCGCGCAGCAATTGTTCGATGCGTGACAGCAGGTTGGGGTGGCGCAGTTGGGCGCCGGCGAGGTTGACCGACAGGGGGCCGAAGCCATCGAAGGCGGTTTGCCAGGCGTGCATTTGTCGACACGCCTGTTCCAGCACCCAGTCACCAATCTGCAGGATCATGCCGTTTTCTTCGGCCAGGGCGATAAAGTGTTCCGGCGCTACATCGCCGAATGTCGGGTGGTGCCAGCGGATCAGTGCCTCGGCCCCGATCAGTTCCTGCGTGAGCAGGCTCAGTTTTGGTTGGTAATACAGGCTCAATTCATCGCGTTCGATGGCGCGCCGCAGTTCGTGCTCCAGCGCTACGCGTTCATTGGCCTGGGCCGTGAGGTCGCGGGTGTAGCTTTCGACCCGGTTACGGCCCTTGGCCTTGGAGCGGTACATCGCGGCGTCGGCGTTTTTGACCAAGGTGGCCACGTCGGTGCCGTCCTGGGGGTAGAGGCTGGTGCCAATACTGGCGCTGATAAAGAACTCGTGTTCACCGGCCTGGAACGGCGGGGTGAAGCAGTCCAGCAGTTTGTTGGCCAAGTGTTGTGCATCGCTGGCTTGTTGCAGGCCGGGCAGCAGGATGATGAATTCGTCACCCCCCAGGCGTGCGACGGTGTCGATGTCGCGCAACTGCTCCTTGAGACGTACGGCGATGTCCTTGAGCAGCAGGTCGCCGATGGGGTGACCGAGGCTGTCGTTGATATGTTTGAAGCGGTCCAGGTCGAGGAACAGCACCGCGCCCTGGCTGCCGGTTTCCTGCTGGCAGTTGATGGCGGCCTGTAACCGACTTTCAAACAACGTGCGGTTGGGCAGGCCGGTCAGGGGGTCGTGGTGTGCCTGATAGTCGAGGCGGGCCTGGGCGTGCTTGAGGCTGGAGATGTCGGCGAACACGGCGACAAAATGCGTGATCAACTGGTCGCGGTTGCGCACGGCGCTGATGGTCAGCCAACTGGGATACACCTCACCGTTCTTGCGACGGTTGGAAATTTCGCCTTGCCAGTGCCCATGGGCAGTCAACTGGTGCCACATGGCGGCATAAAAGGCGCTGTCGTGCAGGCCTGAGGCGAGCAGGCGCGGCGTGTGGCCGAGGGCCTCGGCTTCGCTGTAGCCGGTGATTTCGCTGAAGGCGCGGTTGACGGCGCTGATGTTCTGCCGGGTGTCGGTGATCAATACGCCTTCGGCGGTGCTCTCGAAAACCGTTGCGGCCTGTTGCAGTTTTTCCTGCATCTGTTGGCGTTCGGTGATGTCCCGAGCGATGGTCAACATGCAGTCATCACCGCCAATGGGCAGCGGGCGGCTGGACACTTCACAAAGCCGAGTCTGCCCGTCGTTGCGGCGGATGTGACAGATGAAGTCCCGGACAAACCCGTCGCGCTGCATCAGCTCGATCATGTGTTTGCGTTCGTTGAGGTCGACCCAGATGCCCAGGTCCAGGGTCGACTGGTCCAGGGACGTCGCGCTGGTAAAGCCGGTAATGCGGCTGAACCCCTCGTTGACCTCGATCAGCAGGCCATCGCTTTGACGGCTCAGCAGTAAACCATCGGGGGAGGCATGGAAGGCCTTGGCGAATTTTTCTTCGGAGGTTTGCAGCTGTTGCTGGGTTTCCTTGAGTTGGGTGATATCACGCACCACGACCACCAGCGCTTCGATAGTGTCGAGTTGGAAGGGTTCGGCCGAAATCAGGCCGGTAAACGCTTGGCCATTGCTGCGCAGAAAAGGCATTTCCAGGTTGCGGATGCTGGTGGTCTGCACCTGTTGCAACAGATCCGGGCCGGTACCGGGGATGCCCCAGATATTCAGCTCGGTGGCGGTTTTACCAATCACGTCCTTGGCCTTCAGGCCAACCTGGTCCTCGAATGCTTTATTGACCTCCAGCAGGCAGCCATCGGACATCCGTGCGATCACCAGAATATCCGGGCACTGTTGGAACACCGAGGCAAACTTTTGCTCTGACAGCTGCAGCGCCTCTTCGGTGCGCTTGGCGTCGCTGATGTCGATCATCAAGCCACGCAGCACCGGTTCATGGCCATGTTCGATCAGGCTGACAATATCGCGGACCCACAAGCAGCGGCCATCGGCCGTGATTACTCGGTAATCAACACTGTGATCACGGTTGGCGCGGGTTTCGCGCAAGCAATACGCTTCGGTACGTGTCAGGTCGGCAGGATGAATGATGTTGCGCCAGAAGCCGGGAATCAGCCAATGGGCGCGAGGATAGCCGAGTAACTCTTCGGCATGCGGCGACACGTAGCTGTAGGTGAAATCGCTGACGCTGGCTTCCCAGGCTATGGCGGACAGGCTTTCGACCAGGCCGCGATAGTGGTATTCGCTGCTGCGCAGCTCCTGCTCGAGGGCGACACGGCGAGAGATCTCTGAGCTGAGGCGGCGGTTGATGCGAATCACGATGGCCAGCACCGTGCTCAATAGCAGTACCGCCGGCAGGCCGTAGGTCAGCAGGTCTGACCAGAAGGTGCGGTGATCGGTGAGGCTGCCGACCCAGTGTTGCTGAATCGCTTGAGTTTCATCTGGGCTGAGGTCGGCGAGAACCTTGTCCAAGATGCTCACCAGCATTTTGTCATCCCGAGGTACGCCCATCGCCAGTTGGTAGCGGTAGGGTGTCTCGCCGCTGACGTACAAACCGTCGAGCTTGAGCTGGCGCAGGCTCCAGACGCTGGAAGCCAGATCGCCGACCACGGCGTCTACTTCATCAGTGGCCAACGCCTGCAGCGTCGAGCTCACATTGGGCAGAGCCACCAGATTGAGGTCAGGGTGGTGGGTGCGCAGTAGCTCATGGGGGGCGTAGTTTTCCACCACGGCGATCTTCAGGCCATAGAGCTCCTTCAGGTTGCGTGGTTGTGCACCGCCTTCATGGGCGAGGATGACAATGGGAAAATCCAGGTAAGGGCGTGTGAACGCCATAAAACTCTGGCGTTCCGGGGTGGACATGATGCCGGGCAGCAGATCGAGCTTGTTTTGCCTGGCTAGCTCCAGCAGGGCGCTCCAGTTCTCCGGCTCGATCAGTTTGATCCTGACGCCGAGGCGGTCCTGGATCAACCGCACATAGTCTGCCGCCAAGCCTTGGTAGCGGCCGTTTTCATCACGGTACTCAAAGGGCGGCCACGACGCGTCCACCCCCAGGCGCAGCTCCTGATGGTCCGCCAACCAGCCACGCTCATCATCAGTGAGAGTCAACGCGCCAGCCGTTGCGGTCCAGGTCAGCAGCGACAGCAGTATCACGGTCGGCAATCTGGGCATAACGGTCTCGTTATGGCACGGGGAATGTTTCGAGTGTAGACGGGCATTGAGGGGGGAGAGGGGCGCGCGGGGAATTTTATCGGCACACAGCAAAACCCCCGGCCTGGGCCGGGGGTTCTGGGATCACTCGTCGAGGAAGGAGCGTAGATGCTCGCTTCGCGTCGGGTGGCGCAACTTGCGCAGCGCCTTGGCTTCGATCTGACGGATCCGCTCACGGGTCACGTCAAACTGCTTACCGACTTCCTCAAGGGTGTGGTCGGTATTCATGTCGATGCCGAAACGCATGCGCAGTACCTTGGCTTCACGGGCAGTGAGGCCGGAGAGTACGTCGCGAGTCGCCTCTTTAAGGCTCTCAACGGTGGCGACATCGATTGGCGACTGCATGGTCGAGTCTTCGATGAAGTCACCCAAGTGGGAGTCTTCGTCATCACCGATCGGGGTTTCCATGGAGATCGGCTCTTTAGCGATCTTCAATACCTTGCGGATTTTATCCTCAGGCATTTCCATGCGTTCGCCCAGCTCTTCCGGAGTCGGTTCGCGACCCATTTCCTGCAACATCTGCCGGGAAATACGGTTGAGCTTGTTGATCGTCTCGATCATGTGCACCGGAATACGGATGGTGCGGGCCTGGTCGGCGATCGAGCGAGTGATCGCCTGACGGATCCACCAGGTGGCATAAGTCGAGAACTTGTAGCCGCGACGGTATTCGAACTTGTCCACAGCCTTCATCAAGCCGATGTTGCCTTCCTGGATCAGATCGAGGAATTGCAGGCCACGGTTGGTGTACTTCTTGGCGATGGAGATCACCAGACGCAAGTTCGCTTCGACCATCTCTTTCTTCGCACGGCGGGCCTTGGCCTCACCGATCGACATGCGACGGTTGATGTCCTTGATCTCGGCAATCGTCAGACCGGTTTCGGTCTCAAGCGCGGTCAGCTTCTGCTGGCAACGGATGATGTCTGGCTGCAGGCGACCAATGGCTTCGGCGTATTTCGCCTTGCCCTTGGCCAGTGCATCGGTCCAGCTTTCGTCAACTTCGTTGCCCGGGAACTGGCGCAGGAAGTCGGCACGCGGCATGCGCGCATCACGAACACAGAGCTGCATGATCGCACGCTCTTGTGCCCGCAGACGCTCAAGGGCACTGCGAACACGCTCAACCAAGCCTTCGAATTGCTTCGGTACCAGCTTGATCGGCATGAACAGCTCGGCCAGCGCTACCAGCTCGGCAATCGCCAGCTTGTTGGCGCGACCGTGCTTTTTCAGGGCCTTGCGGGTGATTTCCATTTGATCGGAAACCGCACCGAAACGCTGGGCAGCGATAATCGGGTCTGGACCGCTTTCGACTTCATCTTCGTCATCGCTGCTGGCTTCAGCATCGTCGTCTTCGGCATCGTCGTCCGCTTTCACGGCTTTCGGGTCGACAGGCGGCGGCACTTCGGCAGCAGGCGGCGCAATACCGTCGTCCGGGTCGATATAACCGCTCAGGACGTCGGACAGGCGGCCACCTTCGGTGGTGACGCGAGTGTACTCGGAGAGAATGTGGTCAACCGTGCCAGGGAAGTGCGCGATTGCGCCCATCACTTCACGGATACCCTCTTCAATACGCTTGGCGATTTCGATTTCGCCTTCGCGTGTCAGCAACTCGACGGTACCCATTTCACGCATATACATGCGCACAGGGTCAGTCGTGCGACCGATGTCGGTCTCCACCGCGGCCAACGCGGCAGCGGCTTCTTCAGCGGCTGCCTCGTCGGTATCGGCGTCGGCCAACATAAGGGCGTCCGCATCCGGAGCACTCTCGTGTACGGGGATCCCCATGTCATTAATCATGCGGATGATGTCTTCCACCTGCTCTGGATCTGAAATATCCTCAGGCAGGTGATCGTTGACCTCTGCGTAAGTCAGATACTTCTGCTCACGACCAAGGGTGATCAACTCTTTGATACGAGACTGCTGTTGCGCTTTTCCGGACATAACACCCTATCCACTGAAGGTCTTGGCGGGCAAAAAACAAGCCGAGGATTATACCCGAGCTATGACCTCACACGCCAGCTGAGGTCGGGTTTGATGCGGAAACATTCTGTTTTAAGAGGTCGCGCATCTGTTTTGCTATCTGAATTTGCTCTTCAGCCGACAATCCCGGCTGCCTTGCTCTCTTGATGAGTTCATCGAGGGTCTGCGTGTGCTGGCCCTCGGATAACCTAGTAATGGTGTCTAAAAACTGTTGTTCAAGGTTGTCGCCGTCAATTAGCCACTCCTTTTCCGCGAGTGCCTTGAGCAAGCGACCTTGTTCGGTGCCATGCCAACGAGCCATCAGCTGAATAGAGTTTAGCTTAGGATTTTTCTGAACTGCCTCGATCAGGGCAATCAGCACCTGGGCGTAGGTATTGCTTTCGTTGGCAAAATGCTCGGCGCTTTCGACCTTGCCCGCCAATTGCGGGTGATGAATCAACGTGCGCAATGCAATGAGCGTCGGGGCTTCCACGGCTACCGGTGTACGGGGGGCATAGGGCTCGTCGCGATCACCGCGCTTGCCGTTCTTGCTCCACGGTTTCTTGTCCCATTTCTTGCCGCCGGCGCCGGGTTTCTTCGGCGTCCACTCCTGCTGGGGCGCATACGCCTCCTGCGGTTGGTGGAAGTCGGAATAGTCCGGCATGGCGTCGTAGTCCATGCCAGGGTCGTAGGCGGGCGGTGCGTCCTGTGGTGCGCTGTGCACCAGCTGGCTGACCGCTTCGCCGCTCAAGCCGGTGATTTCCAGCAGGCGTTGACGCATCAGGGTGCGCAGGTTGGCGCCTGGAACCTTGTCGATCAGTGGCGCCGCGAGGGTGGCCATGTGGGCCTTGCCTTCGAGAGAGCGCGGGTCGGCTTCTTCAGTCAGTTGCTGGAAGAAATAATCCGCCAGCGGCTGCGCGTGTTGATTGATGCGTGCGCGAAAGGCGTCGGTGCCTTCGGAGCGGACCAGGGTGTCCGGGTCTTCGCCTTCGGGCAGGAACAGAAAGCGTGCGCGGCGACCATCCTGCAGGCTCGACAGCGTGGCTTCGAGGGCGCGCCAGGCGGCATTGCGGCCAGCCTGGTCGCCGTCGAAGCAGAACAAAACGCTGGGCACTACGCGAAACAGGCGTTTCATGTGCTCTTCGCTGGTGGCTGTGCCGAGGGTGGCCACGGCGTTGCGCAAACCTTGCTGGGCCAGGGCGATCACATCCATATAGCCTTCAACCACGATGATTTCATCGAGGTTGCGATTGTTCTTGCGCGCCTCGAACAGGCCGTAGAGTTCCTGTCCCTTGTGGAACACCGGGGTTTCCGGGGAGTTCAGGTACTTGGGCTTGTCGTCGCCGAGCACGCGACCACCGAAGGCGATGATCCGGCCGCGGCTATCGCGGATCGGAAACATCACGCGGTCGCGGAAACGGTCGTAGCGCTTGCCGGTCTCGGCGTTTTCCACCAGCAGGCCGGCGTCGATCATGGCTTTTTGCTGCAGGGTGTCGCTGCTCAAATGTTTGTACAGGTTGTCCCAGCCCGGCGGGGCGAAGCCGAGACCGAAGTCGCGGGCGATTTCACCGGTAAGGCCACGGCCCTTGAGGTAATCGACGGCGGCCTTGCGCTGCGGATGGCTCTTGAGCGCCTGGCGATAAAAGTCCGCAGCGGCGGTCAGCAGTGGGTATAGCGGCGAGTCAGTGGGTTGCCGCGGTTTGTGCGGTCGGCCACTTTCTTCGCGAGGGATTTCCATGCCGGCGGCTTTGGCCAGTTCCTCGACGGCCTGGGGGAAGTCCAGGTTGTCGTGGTCCATGATAAAGCCGAGGGCATTGCCGCCCGCGCCGCAACCGAAGCAGTAATAGAACTGCTTGTCGGGGCTGACGCTGAACGAAGGGGTCTTTTCCTTGTGGAACGGGCAGCAGGCGGTGTAGTTCTTGCCTGCCTTCTTCATTTGCAGGCGCGAGCTGACAACATCGACGATGTCGGTGCGGTTCAGAAGGTCGTCAATAAAGCTCTGGGGAATCAGCCCGGCCATGGCGTTCTCGTCATCACTGCGTGTAATTGAGGGCCCGTGAAGTGCTCAGGCGTACGTATCGAGTGGCTCGACCATCAATCGTCTGCTTGGGCTGTATGGAAGTGTATCTGCCGAACGTTCACTGACGTTAATTTCAATCAGTGTCCGGCGTGTAAAGGCTGCCCTGGCATCCGGTCTTGGCCAATAGAGGGCCTCGGAAGCTCATCGTTGGGCACAGTCGACCTGTTGATCGCCTGCCTGAAAATAAGTGTGCTCGTCAGTAGCCTTGTTAGGCTCGTCAGAAGAGACGTGCACCGCTGGCAGAAAAGCCAGTCCTGACGTGTGAAGCGGTGTCTCTGTCGCATGGGCGGCGTCGACGATGAAGCATCAAGCGATATCCGCAAATGCCAACAGCCCGGCTGAGGGCCGGGCTTGGCAGAAGCTTGCTACGAACGTCTGTGTATTAGTACAGACGAACGGCGCGGCGCTGTTCGCGCTGAACTTTCTTGGCGTGACGCTTAACAGCGGCTGCTGCCTTGCGCTTACGCTCAGAAGTTGGCTTCTCATAAAATTCGCGGCTACGAACTTCAGCCAGAACACCGGCTTTTTCGCAGGAGCGCTTGAAACGACGCAGAGCTACGTCGAAGGGTTCGTTCTCTTTTACTTTGACGGCTGGCATCCAGAGCTACCTTCTTTCATTACCGGGAATCAACGTTCTCGTCGCAAAAAATTCGCGGCTGAGGTCGTCGGTTTTTAAGGGTTGCGGATGTTAACCCCTCATTGCCCGGAATGCAAAGCCTCTGATCGAAAACCGCTAGTCGGGAGGGGGAGTGGCGACTATTATGCGCGCCTTCGAATTCAGCCTCTACAAGGCGCAAACCCATGCTAGTACTGGGACTTGAAACCTCCTGCGACGAAACCGGTGTCGCACTTTACGACAGTGAACGCGGGCTTTTGGCCGATGCGCTGTTCAGTCAGATCGACCTGCACCGCGCCTATGGCGGCGTGGTGCCCGAGCTTGCCAGTCGTGATCACGTCAAGCGCATGCTGCCGTTGATTCGCCAGGTGCTGGATGAAGCCGGTTGTGTGCCCACCGAGATCGATGCCATTGCCTATACCGCCGGCCCTGGATTGGTTGGAGCCCTTCTGGTTGGGGCTTCTTGCGCCCAGGCGCTGGCTTTTGCCTGGGGTATTCCTGCCCTGGGTGTGCATCATATGGAAGGCCATTTATTGGCGCCGATGCTGGAAAAAACACCGCCGCAGTTCCCGTTCGTCGCTTTGTTGGTTTCGGGCGGCCATACGCAGCTGGTTCAGGTCGACGGCATCGGTCAATACACGCTGTTGGGCGAGTCCCTGGACGACGCCGCCGGCGAAGCCTTCGACAAGACCGCGAAGATGATGGGGCTCAATTATCCCGGTGGTCCGGAAATCGCCCGTCTTGCAGAAAAAGGCATCCAGGGTCGTTATACCTTCCCGCGCCCAATGTGCGATCGGCCGGGCCTGATGTTCAGCTTCAGCGGCTTGAAAACCTCCGCGCTCAATACCTGGCAGCAAAGCGTCAGCGCCGGGGACGACAGTGAGCAAGCCCGTTGCGACATCGCGCTGGCATTCCAGCAGGCCGTGGTGGAGACTTTGACCATCAAGTGCAAGCGCGCCCTGAAACAGGCCGGCATGAAGCGCCTGGTGATTGCAGGGGGCGTCAGCGCCAACAAGGCCTTGCGCACCTCGCTGGAAAAAATGCTTGGAGACATGAAGGGTGATGTGTTCTACGCGCGCCCTGAGTTCTGCACCGACAATGGCGCGATGATCGCCTATGCCGGTTGCCAGCGCCTGCAGGCCGGGCAGCATGAAAGCCTGGCGATCAGCGTGCAGGCGCGCTGGCCGATGGAGCAGTTGTCGCCGTTGTAATGGCGCGATGTGAGCCGGGCTTATCGGGCGATTTTAAAAATGCCGTTCGCGCCCGGCAAACAGGTCGCGTAAATTGCCGCGGTGACGCCAGACAATCAACAGTGTCAACACACTCATCGGCAGCAATGCAGCCGGTTCCTGCCAGGCCAGCAAGGGCAGGGTGAGCGGGGTGGCGATCAGTGCGGCCAACGAGCTGGTGCGGGTCAAGTAGAACGTCAGCAGCCAGGCGAGCACGGCCAGCAGCGCCGCCGGTGGGTAAATCCCCAGCAGCATGCCGGCCGCCGTGGCGACACCTTTGCCACCGCGAAAGCGGAAGTACAAAGGGAACAGGTGGCCGAGGACGGCGCACACGCCGATCCAGGCCTGCTGTTGCAGGGTAAGGCCGGCCAGGCTGGCGATCAGTACGGGTAACAGGCCTTTGCAGACGTCGCCCAGCAGGGTGAGTACGGCGAGTTTCTTGCCGGCCAGGCGCAACATGTTGGTAGCGCCGGCATTGCCTGAACCACTCATTCGCGGGTCGGGATTTCCCGTCAGGCGGCTGAGCAAAATGGCGAAGGACAGCGAGCCAAGCAGGTAGGCGAAAATCGCCAGTGACCAAAACATGCTAACTATTCCGGGCGAGGACGCCCTGATTCTAACGGGGCATTGCGCCCTTGTCGTGCTGCGGAGAAGAGCTTGGACAGAGTGTTTATCGAAGGCCTGGAAGTCGACACCGTGATTGGGGCCTACGACTGGGAGCGCGGGATCCGTCAATGCTTGCGCCTGGACCTGAGCTTCGCGTGGGACAATCGCCCAGCCGCTGCCGGTGACGACCTGACCCTGGCTTTGGATTACGCCAGCGTATCTGCCCGCATCCAGGCCTTTGCCGAACAGTCTCAGTACCAGTTGGTGGAGACGTTCGCCGAGCGGCTGGCCGAAGTGCTGATGAGTGAATTCCAGATTCCCTGGCTGCACCTCAAGTTGACCAAACCGGGTGCCGTACCGGCCGCAAAGGGCGTGGGCGTGGAGATCGAGCGCGGATGTCGCTAACTCAGGTTTATCTCGGCCTTGGCAGCAATATTGAGCGCGAAGCCCACCTGCGCGCGGGTCTTGACGCGCTGGCGAGCTTCTTGACGGATGTGCGCTGTTCGGCTGTGTTCGAAAGCCAACCCGTGGGCATCAAGAGCGGACCGTTCTTCAATCTCGTGGTGTCGGCCTATACCGACCTGCCGTTGATGGAGCTGGATCGCCGGCTTAAATTCATCGAGGCCGACAACGGTCGTTATGCGCCAGACCGCAAAGGGCTACCGCTGGATATCGACGTGCTGCTGTACGGCGACTTGGTGGGCAACTTTGATGGTTTGATCCTGCCACGGGCAGAAATCCTGAAAAACGCCTTCGTGCTGTGGCCGCTGTCGTTGATGGCGCCCGATCGTGTGCATCCTGAAGCGGGCAAGACGATGGCTGCACTCTGGCGTGATGCTCAGATCGACCAGGTGCTGGCGCCTGTCGGGTTTGAATGGCAGGGCCAGCAACTCACCCCGGACGCGCTCTTGTAGGCGCGAGCGTGCTCGCGAAAAAACTGAGAGCGTTGCGTTATCGTTGACGTTCTTCGCGAGCAAGGCTCCTACAAGGGTTTGTGTTGTTCCTTGTAGGCTTTGAGTGTCTTGAGCCGTTCGCGCTTGAGTGCCTCGCCCAACTCCGGGCCTTTGAAACCTTTCTCAAGCAGTGGCGCAACGGCAACTTCGCGCGCTGCCTTCGCCGCACCGCGCAAGTAATCCGCTTGTGGATAACTTCTTTGCTCCAGCCCCTTGCGGCCCCGGGCATCCATTTCGCAGGCGACTACAAACTCTTCAAAACGCTGTGGCCTGCGGTAGACGTCAAAACTCTGCAGTAACTCCAGCAGCGTTGACGCTTTCAGCTCCAGCGCGCGGTGGCCATGGGTGTGATATTGGCCCACCAGCAACGCCAATTCCTGGCAATCCCTCGGTACTTTGAAGCGCTCATTGACGGCCTTGATCAGTTCCAGGCCTCGATGCTCATGAGCGATATGCTGCGGTAACTTATCCACAGGCGTCAGGCCCTTGCCCAGGTCGTGCAGCAAGCAGGCCCAGCGCACGGTCAGCGGCTGCTGATGCAGGGCGGCCTGCTCCAACACGCTCAAGGTGTGCACGCCGGTGTCGATTTCGGGGTGATGGGCTTCGGGCTGTGGTACGCCGAACAGGGCGTCGACTTCCGGCATCAAGGTTTTCAGCGCATCGCAGTCACGCAGTACCTGGATAAACACTTGGGGTTGATCTTCCATCAGCGCCCTGGAGATTTCTTTCCAGCTGCGCTCCGGGGTCAGGGCCTCCAGTTCACCGGATTCGCTGAGTTGGCGCATCAGCTCCAGGGTCTCGGAAGCGACCGTGAAACCCAGGTGGGCGTAACGTGCGGCAAACCGCGCAACGCGAAGTACGCGCAAAGGATCTTCGGCGAACGCCGGGGAAACGTGACGCAAAATGCGCGCTTCAAGATCGCGTTGGCCGTGATATGGATCGGTCAGGTTGCCGTCGTCGTCTTCGGCCATCGCGTTGATGGTCAGGTCGCGACGGATCAGGTCTTCTTCCAGGGTGACTTCAGGGCTGGCGTGAAACACAAACCCGCCATACCCACGACCACTTTTGCGTTCCGTGCGGGCGAGGGCGTATTCGTCGCCGTTTTTCGGGTCCAGGAATACCGGGAAGTCCGCGCCCACCGGTTTGTAGCCTTTGGCAAGCATCTCGTCGGTGGTCGCGCCGACGACGACGCGATCGATATCGGTGACCTTGATGCCCAGCAGGCGGTCGCGCACGGCGCCACCGACTTTGTAGATTTTCATGAAAAAGCCTCCATTAGCGCCACAGGATACCGCCTGTGCCTGGCCAATGGAGGCTTTGCTGTTTCAGAGATGGACGACGGCGAGGTCCAGGCGGCCGTAGTCGTTGTCGTTGTGATCGCTGCGTGGGGGGACATGGTGGGTTTTCATCACCTGATCACCCTGCAAGGTTTCCAGGTGGATATCGAACCCCCATAGCCGGTGCAGATGCTTGAGCACCTCCTCGGTGGATTCCCCCAAGGGTTTGCGGTCGTGCTGCTGATGACGCAGGGTCAGCGAGCGATCGCCGCGTACGTCGATGCTGTATATCTGGATGTTCGGCTCGCGGTTGCCCAGGTTGTACTGCGCCGCCAGGGTTTCCCGGATGATGCGGTAGCCTGGTTCGTCGTGAATGGCCGGCACCACCAGGTCATCCTTGAGGTCGTCATCCAGAATGCTGAACAGCTTGAGGTCGCGAATGACCTTGGGTGACAGGTACTGCAGGATGAAACTTTCATCCTTGAAGCTGCTCATGGCGAACTTGATGGTCGACAGCCAATCGCTGCCGGCGATTTCCGGGAACCAGCGACGGTCTTCCTCGGTGGGGTGCTCGCACATGCGCCGGATGTCGCGGTACATGGCAAAGCCCAGGGCATAGGGGTTGATGCCGCTGTAATACGGGCTGTCGAAGCCGGGTTGGAATACCACGCTGGTATGGGAAGTGAGGAACTCCATCATGAAGCCGTCGGTGACCAGGCCTTCGTCGTACAGGTCGTTCATCAACGTGTAGTGCCAGAATGTCGCCCAGCCTTCGTTCATCACCTGGGTCTGGCGTTGTGGATAAAAGTACTGGGCGATCTTGCGCACGATGCGCACGATTTCCCGTTGCCAAGGCTCCAGTAGCGGTGCGTGTTTTTCCAGGAAGTACAGGATGTTTTCCTGGGGTTCGACGGGGAAGCGTGCATTATCCTTGTCACTGTTCTTGCCCGCGCGTTTGGGAATAGTGCGCCACAGGTCATTGATCTGCTTCTGCAGGTGCTCCTCGCGCTCCTTCTGGCGCAGGCGCTCTTCCTCGGCCGAAATCGGATAGGGTCGTTTGTAGCGGTCGACCCCATAGTTCATCAGGGCATGGCAGGAGTCGAGCAGGTCTTCCACCGCGTCGATGCCATGGCGTTCCTCGCATTGCATGATGTACTGCTTGGCGAACACCAGGTAATCGATGATCGAGCTGGCGTCGGTCCAGGTGCGGAACAGGTAGTTACCCTTGAAAAAGCTGTTATGCCCATAGCAGGCGTGAGCCACCACCAGCGCCTGCATGCAGATGGTGTTTTCTTCCATCAGGTAGGCGATGCACGGGTCGGAGTTGATGACGATTTCGTAGGCCAGGCCCATCTGCCCGCGGCTATAGGACTTTTCAGTGCTGAGGAAGTGCTTGCCATAGGACCAGTGGTGATAACCCAGCGGCATGCCCACCGAGGCATAGGCGTCCATCATCTGTTCAGCGGTGATCACTTCGATCTGGTTGGGGTAGGTGTCCAGGGCATAACCGGCCGCGATACGGCTGATTTCCCGGTCATAGGCCTGGATCAGTTCAAAGGTCCACTCAGACCCCGTGGAGATAGGTTGGCGTTTTTGCTCTTTTTTGGCGGTCATGTCACTAACCTGCGCTGGAAGAGTTCACGGAAGACCGGGTAGATATCGCCGGCCGAGACCAGTTGCTGCTGGGCGAATGTGTCGGCAAAGGCTTCGCCGATGCGCTCGTATTCGAACCACAGCGCCTGATGCTCACGGGGGGTGATCTCAACATAAGTGTAGTACTGCACGAACGGCATGATCTGGTTGATCAGGATGTCGCGGCAGATGGGCGAGTCATCGTTCCAGTTGTCACCGTCCGAGGCTTGCGCGGCATAGATGTTCCACTCGTTGGCGGGGTAGCGCTCGGCCATGATCTCCTGCATCAGTTTCAAGGCGCTGGAAACGATAGTGCCGCCGGTTTCCCGCGAGTAGAAGAACTCCTCTTCGTCCACTTCACGGGCGCTGGTGTGATGGCGGATAAACACCACGTCGATCTTGTCGTAGTTCCGCTTGAGGAACAGGTACAGCAGGATGAAAAAGCGCTTGGCAATGTCCTTGGTGGCCTGGGTCATCGAGCCGGACACGTCCATCAGGCAGAACATCACGGCCTTGGAGCTGGGGTTGGGCTGCTTGACCAGCAGGTTGTATTTCAAATCGAAGGTGTCGAGGAACGGCACCCGGTGGATCCGCGCGCTGAGTTTCTCGATTTCAACTTCAATTTCCTGGATATCGCCGAAGTTATCCGGTTCTTCGCGCTTCAAGCGTGCCAACTCTTCCTTGGCCTCTCTCAGCTTGGCGCGGCTGCTTCCCGATAGGGCGATACGCCGTGCATGGGCTGAGCGAAGGGTGCGGATGATGTTGATACGGGACGGATTGCCTTCGTTGCTGATCCCGGCGCGCACCGTTTTATAGGTGTCGGTACCGGTCAGGTTGCGCTTGACCAGGTTGGGTAGCTCCAGGTCCTCGAACATGAATTCGAGGAATTCTTCCTGGGTGATCTGGAACACGAACTCGTCCATGCCCTCGCCGGAGTTACCCGCCTTGCCTGGGCCTTTGCCCCCGCCACCGCCCTGGGGTCGTTGGATATGTTCGCCAGTGGTGAACTCCTTGTTGCCGGGGTGCACCACGGTTTGTTTGCCGCCCCGGCCATGGTGCAGCACCGGTTCGTCGATGTCCCGTCCGGGAATGCTGATTTGCTCGCCGTGCTCCATGTCGGTGATGGAGCGGCGGCTGACGGCCTCTTCAACGGCCTTTTTGATGTGGTCACGGTAACGCCGCAGGAAACGTTGGCGGTTTACCGTGCTTTTGTTCTTGCCATTGAGGCGTCGGTCGATCACATAGCTCATGGGGAGCCCTCCGGGCAGCTTCACGTTACAAGCTTCAAGCCGCGAGCTGGAAGCTTAGAGACAAGCGGTCAGCTGCCAGGCCAAATGCCTGGCAGCGCACGCTTGCCGCTGCCTTACTGCGATTTGCGAACTCGCAAATACCACTCGGAGAGTAGCCGTACTTGTTTGTCGGTGTAGCCACGCTCGACCATGCGTGTGACGAAGTCGTTGTGTTTTTGCTGGTCCTCCTTGCTGGCCTTGGCGTTGAAGCTGATGACCGGCAGCAGATCCTCGGTGTTGGAGAACATTTTCTTCTCGATGACCACCCGCAACTTCTCGTAGCTGAGCCAGGTGGGGTTCTTGCCGTTGTTGTTCGCTCGTGCGCGCAATACGAAGTTGACGATTTCGTTGCGGAAATCCTTCGGATTGCTGATGCCCGCCGGTTTCTCGATTTTTTCCAGTTCCTCGTTGAGGGCCACGCGGTTGAGGATTTCGCCGGTTTCCGGGTCGCGGTATTCCTGGTCCTGGATCCAGAAGTCTGCGTACAACACGTAGCGGTCGAAGATGTTCTGGCCGTACTCGCTGTAGGACTCCAGGTAAGCGGTCTGGATTTCCTTGCCGATAAACTCGATGTAGCGTGGTGCGAGGTATTCCTTGAGGAAGCGCAGGTAGCGTTCGCGGGTTTCTGCCTGGAATTGCTCCTGTTCGATCTGCTGCTCCAGCACATAGAGCAGGTGCACCGGGTTGGCGGCGATTTCATGGGGGTCGAAGTTGAAGACTTTGGACAGGATCTTGAACGCAAAGCGCGTCGACAGGCCGTTCATGCCCTCATCCACGCCCGCCGTGTCGCGATATTCCTGGATCGACTTGGCCTTGGGGTCGGTGTCCTTGAGGTTTTCGCCGTCGTACACCCGCATCTTCGAGTAGATATTCGAGTTTTCCGGCTCCTTGAGGCGCGACAGCACGGTGAACTGGGCAAGCATCTTCAAGGTGTCAGGTGCGCAATGCGCCTTGGCCAGGGAGCTGTTGAACAGCAACTTGTCGTAGATCTTGATTTCGTCACTGACGCGCAGGCAGTACGGCACCTTGACGATGTAGATCCGGTCGATGAAGGCTTCGTTGTTCTTGTTGTTGCGGAAGGTGTGCCATTCCGATTCGTTGGAGTGGGCCAGCAGGATCCCGGTAAACGGAATCGCACCCAGGCCTTCAGTACTGTTGTAGTTGCCTTCCTGGGTCGCGGTGAGCAGTGGGTGCAGCACCTTGATCGGCGCCTTGAACATCTCCACGAATTCCATCAGGCCCTGGTTGGCCCGGCACAGCGCGCCGGAGTAGCTGTAGGCGTCGGCATCGTTCTGCGGGAATTCCTCCAGTTTGCGGATATCGACCTTACCCACCAGTGCCGAAATGTCCTGGTTGTTCTCATCGCCCGGTTCAGTCTTGGCCACGCCGATCTGGTTGAGGATCGACGGGTAGAGTTTCACTACGCGGAACTGGCTGATATCACCGCCAAACTCGGCCAGCCGCTTGGTGGCCCAGGGCGACATGATGGTGTTGAGGTAGCGCCGGGGAATGCCGAAATCCTCTTCGAGGATCGCACCATCTTCCGTGGCGTTGAACAGGCCCAGGGGCGATTCGAAGACCGGCGAGCCCTTGATCGCATAGAAGGGCACTTTCTCAATCAGTTGTTTGAGCTTTTCAGCCAGGGACGATTTACCGCCGCCAACCGGGCCGAGCAGGTAGAGGATCTGTTTCTTCTCCTCCAGGCCTTGGGCGGCATGGCGGAAGTAGGAGACGATCTGGTCAATGCATTCTTCCATTCCATGGAAGTCCTCAAAGGCCGGGTAGCGACGGATCACCTTGTTGGAGAATATTCGCGACAGGCGCGAATTGTTGGAGGTGTCTACCAGCTCCGGCTCGCCAATCGCCAGCAGCAGGCGTTCGGCGGCAGACGCGTAGGTGCTGCGATCCTGTTTGCACAGCTCGAGATACTCTTGAAGCGTGAGTTCTTCCTGCTGTGTGGATGCGAAGCGTTGTTGGAAGTGGCTAAAAATACTCATGACGTCGTCACCTCGCTCGATACGTGGAGCCGACGCCGGATCAATCAGTCGATGCTGGCAGACATTGACGGACGCCAATGGCTGTTTTCCCCCCAGAACACCCTGAAACGCTACCGATGACCCGCACGCCGGTGTACCGGCTCTCCCCTGATTCGGATGGCCTGCGCTTAAGGATAGTTCGGAATCCGGGAGGTCAAGGTGCGATGCACAATTAGTTTGGCTGCGCCGTTCGTCAGAAACGGCGCTAGCCCAAGCATCACGGGGGGTAGCGGGGTGTGAAAAAAATTATTGCGAATCGGATGAAGAAATTTCTGCAGGATACGTCGTACGCCACAGCTCAAAGCCGCCGTCCAGGCTATAGACGTCGGAGAAACCCTGGCTGATCAGGTAGGCGGCCGCGCTCTGGCTGGAGTTGCCGTGGTAGCAGGCCACGATCACCGGCGCGTCGAGGTCGGCGGCGCGGATGAAATCGGCAATGTTGTGGTTGTCCAGATGACGGGCGTCTTTGATGTGGTTCAGGGCGTAAGTCTGCGGATCACGAATATCCACCACCACCGCGCCTTGTTCGCGCAGGACCTGGGCTTGTTCGGGAGAGATACGTTTGAATTCGCTCATGGCGGGCTCCTTGGGCGTGGCTGCTGCGTCTAGCGCTTGGCGGCAGCCGGCAGTGTAGCGGGAAGAGGGGAGGGGCACTGGCAGCTCAGGCGCTCGCCGGTGTCGATGTTCATAATGGTCATGGCGCCACCCCACACACAGCCGGTGTCGAGGGCGAATACACCAGGTTCGTCGCACTTGCCTTCGAGGGCCGCCCAGTGACCAAAGATAATCTTCGTGTCGCGGGTCTTGCGGTCCTTATGGGCGAACCAGGGTTTGTAGCCGGGCAGCGCGGTGTCGGCGCCTTCCTTGCTCTTGAGGTCCAACTTGCCTTCGGCGGTGCAGAAGCGCATGCGCGTGAAGTAGTTGGTGATCACTCGCAGGCGGGCCACGCCGGTGAGGTCGTTGTCCCATTTGACCGGTTCGTTGCCGTACATGCCGTCGAGGTAGGCGGTGTACAGGCTGTCATCGGCCAGGGCGCTTTCGACCTCGGCGGCGCACTTGAGGGCCTTTTTCAGTGTCCACTGGGGCGGGATACCGGCGTGGACCAGGGCCATGTCACGGCTTTCGTCGTAATGCATGATTTTCTGCTGGCGAAGCCAATCCAGCAGTTCGCCCCGGTCCGGCGCTTCGAGGATCTCGCGCAGCGTATCGCCCTTTTTCAGGCGCTCGATATTATTGCCGACCGCCAGCAGGTGCAGGTCGTGATTGCCCAATACGCACACCAGCGAGTCACGCAGGCGATAGAGGTAGCGCAGGGTGTCGAGGGACTGCGGGCCACGGTTGACCAGGTCGCCAACGAGCCACAGGCGATCTTTTGCTGGGTCGAAGGCCACGCGTTCGAGCAGGCACTGGAGGGGCTCCAGGCAGCCTTGCAGATCGCCGACCGCGTACGTCGCCATCAGTGCAAGGCTCCGGGCACCGCCAGGCGAAAAGGCTTGATGATTGCGTCGAACAGTTGGCCATCAGTGGCCTTCATCTGATACGAGCCTTGCATGGTGCCCACCTTGGAGGTCATCACCGTGCCGCTGCTGTAGGTATGACTGGCGCCGATATCGATCAATGGCTGCTGGCCGACGACGCCGGCGCCGCGCACTTCTTCGACTTGGCCGTCACCGTCAGTGATCACCCAATGGCGAGACAGCAGCTTGGCCGGCACCAGCCCATTGTTTTTCACCGTGATGGTGTAGGCAAAGGCGAAGCGGTTCTGTTCAGGTTGCGATTGGTCCGCCAGGAAGCGGGTGACGACGCTGACGTCGATCTGGTAGCGAGGATCGGACATGCAAGAGGCCTTAAAAGCAAAAGCGGAGGACAGCAGATGCGGATCAGTCTAGGCCATGAGGTGGGCACTAGGCCAGACATGCTGTCTGGCCCGGCAGGAGCCGGCTTGCCGGCGATAGCAATGACGAGCACGCCATCGCTGGCAAACCGGCTCCTGGTGTTTATTCCACCGCGGGGGCAGGCTGGATGGCCAGTTGGTCTGCGAGACGCACGAAGGCAGCCAGGTCCAGTTGCTCGGGGCGCAGGCTGCCGTCGACGCCGGCGGCTTCGATTTCAGCGTTGCTCAGCAGGGCCTTCAGCGTGTTGCGCAAGGTCTTGCGACGCTGGTTGAACGCTTCACGCACCACGCGCTCCAGCAATTTGTGATCCTTTGCCGGGTGCGGCAGTACGGCGTGAGGCACCAGGCGCACGATGGCCGAGTCGACCTTCGGTGGCGGGTTGAATGCGCCAGGGCCGACGTTGAACAGGTGTTCGACGCGGCAGTGGTACTGCACCATGATCGACAGGCGACCCCAATCACCACCGCCAGGGCCGGCAGCCAGGCGTTCCACCACTTCCTTTTGCAGCATGAAGTGCATGTCGCGGATGATCCCGGCGTTGTTGAGCAGGTGAAAAATCAGCGGTGTGGAGATGTTGTACGGCAGGTTACCCACTACCCGCAGGCTGTTGGGCGCCGCGTTCAGGGTGTTGAAGTCGAACTTCAGCGCATCGCCCTGATGCAGGTTGAAGTTGGGTTTGTCGGCAAACTGCTGGTTGAGGATCGGGATCAGGTCCTTGTCCAGTTCGACCACGTCCAGTTGGCCTCCGCTGGCCAACAGGCCTTGGGTCAGGGCGCCCTGGCCCGGGCCGATTTCCAGCAGACGGTCTTCAGGCTTGGCATGGATGGAGCGCAGGATACGGTCGATCACGCCAGCGTCGTGCAGGAAGTTTTGCCCGAAGCGCTTGCGCGCCCGGTGTTGGTAATGCTCGGTCATATACGGGTCTCGGCCATCTGATAGGCGGTTTCCAGGGCCACATGCAGGCTGCCGGTGTCGATCTTGCCGCTGCCCGCCAGGTCCAGGGCGGTGCCATGGTCGACGGAGGTACGGATGATCGGCAGGCCCAGTGTCACGTTGACGGCGGCGCCGAAGCCTTTGTATTTGAGCACCGGCAGCCCCTGGTCGTGGTACATCGCCAGCACTGCGTCGCAGTGCTCCAGATATTTGGGGGTAAATAGAGTGTCGGCAGGCAGTGGGCCGCGCAGGTCCATGCCTTCTTGGCGCAGACGCTCCAGGGTGGGTTCGATGATGTCGATTTCTTCATGGCCCAGGTGGCCGCCTTCGCCCGCATGGGGGTTGAGCCCGCAGACAAGGATGCGCGGTTGGGCAATGCCGAATTTCTGTTGCAGGTCGGCGTGCAGGATGCGCGTCACGCGCTCCAGGCGCTCGACGGTGATGGCGTCGGCAACATCGCGCAGTGGCAGGTGCGTGGTTACCAGGGCGACGCGCAGGCCGCGTGTGGCCAGCATCATCACGACTTGGGCGGTGTGGGTCAGTTCGGCAAGGAATTCGGTATGCCCGGAAAAGGCGATACCCGATTCATTGATCACGCCCTTGTGCACCGGTGCGGTGATCATGCCGGCGAAGTCGCCGTCGATGCAGCCTTGCCCGGCGCGGGTCAGGGTTTCCAGCACAAAGGCCGCGTTGGCCTTGTCCAGTTGCCCGGCAACCACCTTAGCGTGCAGTGGGGTATCCCACACATAAAGGCTGCCTGCCGGCGCCGGCAGGTCAGGCCAGTGCCCCGGCCCAACGTCCAGCAGATCGACAGCCACACCCAGTTGCGTGGCCCGCTCAAGGAGCAGGTCACGGCTGGTAATGGCAATCAGGGGGTGTGGCTGGGCTTGTGAGGCGAGCAGCAGGCACAGGTCTGGACCAATGCCGGCCGGCTCGCCGGGTGTCACCGCAAAACGCTGGGGTTTCACTGGGTTGCCTGGTTGGTGCCTGTTTGCTCGGCGCCTGGCAGCTTGTTTTCTACGTAGGCTTCGTCACGGATCTGACGCAACCAGGTTTGCAGCTCTTCGTCGTACTTGCGGTTACGCAGTACGGTCAACGCTTGTTGCTCGCGGGCCTGGCTGGTGTTGTCGGTGGCGCGGCGGCCAAGGACTTCCAGTACATGCCAGCCGTATTGAGTCTTGAATGGCTTGGACAGAACGCCTTGCGGGGTCTTGGCCATGACGTCCTGGAACTCAGGCACCAGTGCTTTCGGGTCGATCCAGTTCAGGTCGCCGCCGTTGAGGGCCGAACCCGGGTCTTCCGAGAAGCTTTTGGCCAGGGTGGCGAAGTCTTCACCGCTTTCGATGCGGTCATAGATCTTCTGGGCCAGTTCCTTGGTTTGTGCTTCGGTGCGGATTTCGCTCGGTTTGACCAGGATATGACGAACATGGACTTCGTCTTTCAGCGAGGTCTCGCCGCCACGACGTTCCAGCAACTTGAGGATGATGAAACCACCAGGGGTACGGGCTGGCTGGGTAATGCCACCCACTTCCATGGCGCTCAGTTCCCGGTCGAATGGTGGTGGCAGTTGAGCGGCTTTACGCCAGCCCATGTCACCGCCTTCGAGGGCGTTGTCGCTGCCGGACTGGGCAATCGCCATTTGAGCGAAGTCAGCACCGGCTTTCAGGCGGTCGTAGATCGCCTGGGTTTTTGCCGCTGCTGCATTGAGCTGCTCGGCGTTGGCGCTGTCCGGGGTCGGGATCAGGATATTGGCCAGGTGCAGTTCTTCGGAAAGCTGCATCTTGCCCAGGTCCGAAGCCAGGAAGTTTTTCACCTCCTGCTCGGAGACCTGGACCCGCTCGGCCACACGGCGCTGACGCACGCGGCTGATGATCATCTCGCGGCGGATCTGGTCACGGGCGTCCTCGTAGGACAGGCCGTCATGGGCCAGGGCGGCACGGAACTGGTCAATGCTCATGTTGTTGCGTTGAGCGATGGTGCCAACGGCCTGGTTCAGCTCTTCATCCGAGATACGGATGCCGGAACGATCGCCGATCTGCAATTGCAGGTTTTCAACGATCAGGCGTTCCAGCACCTGTTGGTCCAGGACGCTGGTAGGTGGCACACCACCGCCACGCTTGGCGATGGTCTGCTGAACTTCCTTGACCCGTTGGTCCAGTTGGCTCTGCATGATCACGTCGTTATCGACGATGGCCACTACTTTATCCAGCTGTTGAACCGCAGCGTGGGCCGATGCGGTACCGAGGAACAGCGCGCCCAGCACTAGCGGGCGCAGACAATCAGAAAGCTTGGTCTTCACGTTCACGATAACCTTCAATGCCTTTGTCGAGGAAGCTCTCTACCTTGGCGCCGGTCAGGCCGCCGAGTCCTTTGAGGACGATCTGGAGGAAGAGCCCGTGGTCACCCTTTTCGTTAAGCGGGGCGATCTGGCTGTATTCGTCGTTGGAAACCCAGTAACGGTTGATGACGCGCAGTTTCCAGCAGCAGTTGTCGTACTCGAAACCACCGAAGGCTTCCAGGGTACGGTTGCGGGCATAGTCATACTGCCAGCGGGTGATCAGGTTCCACTGCGGAACGATCGGCCACATCATCGAGAAGTCGTGTTGTTGGATTTTGTAGTAATCCTTCACGAAGTTCTCTTGGCCCGGAGTGCCGTAGTCACCACCGAACTGCCATTTGCCGGTCAGCTGGTTGTAGACGACCTGGTCGTTACGATAGCGATAACCAACGTTGATGATCTTGTTCGGGTTGTCTTCCGGCTGGTAGTGAAGCATCGCGCTGCCGGAACGAGGACTGTGTTCCTCGGTGTCCCAGTTGTAGTCGGCAGTGGCGCGCCAGTCGCGGTTGAAGCGGAACTCGTAGTCCAGGGCGATTGGCGAGACATCCGATTGAGCATCGGCGCGGTCGGCCGCCAGGATACCTGGCAACTGGACTTCGCGATCCTTGAAGTACACCGCCTGGCCTACGGATACGCGCTGGCGTTCGAAGCCGTTATCTTCGATCCAGCGGCTGGTCAGGCCCAGGGACAGCTTGTTCTCGTCACCGATCCGGTCAGAGCCGCTGAAGCGGTTGTCGCGGAACAGCGAGGCGTAGCTGAACGAGTACTCGCTGGTATCAAAGACCGGGATGTCGCTCTGGTCCTTGTTCGGTACGTACAGGTAGAACGCACGCGGCTCCAGGGTCTGGCGATAATCCTTGCCGAACCAGTTGGTGTTGCGGTCGAAGTACAGGCCGCTGTCGACGCTGGCGACGGGGATTGCTCGATCCTGGGAGCTCTTGAAGCTACCCCCCGCATATTGAGTGCCGGCGGCGGCGGCTGCATTTTGATCGGCAATGATCTGGTTCTTGCCGATGCTGTCCAGGTCCAGGTCGTATTTGGTGTAGACGTACTTGAGCTTCGGCGTCACAAAGCCGTAGGTCCAGTTCATCGGGTATTCGACGGCGGGAGCAACGTTCAGGCGCGTACCGTTTGCACGGGTCAGCCCCCTGACGTAGGTGTCCAGGCGCGGCGATACCAGGCCGTTCTCGTCGGTAAAGGTGCCGTTCTCCAGGTTCCGCTCAAAGCGCACGGCTTCGGTTTCGTAGCTGAAGTTCAGGCCACCCGGATGGTATGGCAGCTGGCCATTGAAGGTGATCTGCGGCAGCCGGTCATACGGGGTGATCTGGGAAATCGTCGCCAGTTGGTAGGCCTGGAGGTTCAGGCGTGCCTGGTAGGAGTCGCCGCGATAGGTCACGGAGCCCTGCTGGTTGACGTAATCGCGGCTCTCTACACCTTCCTGGTAAGCCTTCAGGTCCTGGAAGTAGTAAGGGTCGCTGATTTGGGTGTAGTCGACCTGGGTCAGTACACGCGAATCCAGCCCGCCCTTATGCTGCCAGTTGAGCATGTAGCGGGTTTTTTCGTAGTCGGTCTGCTTTTTGCGCTCGTCGTTGTCGTCGTTCAGGTACGCGCCGCCGAACTGGCCTTCGCTGGATTTGGTGAGGTAGCGGAATTCGCCTTCCATCAACATGCCGCGCTTGGTCATGTATTGCGGGTACAACGTGGCGTCGTAGTTCGGCGCCAGGTTGAAGTAGTATGGCGTAACCAGGGTGAAGCCGGTTTCACTGCCCGTGCTGAAGCTCGGCGGCAGGAAGCCGGATTGACGACGGTTGTCGATCGGGAAGTAGATATAAGGGGTGTAGAGGATCGGGATGTTCTTGATCCGCAACGTCGCGTTGGTCGCCGTACCGAAACCGGTGGCCGGGTTCAACGTGATGTTGTTGCCCTTGAGCTGCCAGGCATTGCTGTCTGGTTCGCATGTGGTGTACGTACCGTCCTTGAGACGGATGATCGCGTTTTCGGCACGCTTGGCGTACAGCGCGTTACCGCGGATGCGCGACTTGTGCAGTACGTACTCGGCGTTATCGATTTGTGCGGCACCGGTGTCCAGCTGCACTTGCGCGTGGTCGCCGACGATCAGCGCGCCATTGTCGCGCAAACGGACGTTACCGTTCAGCTCGCCACGGTTCTCGGCCTGATACAGGCTGGCTTCCTGGGACTCGAGCTGCATGCTGCCCTGGCGCATGACGACGTCACCGGCCAGGGTCGCGACTTGCGACTCCTGCTCGTAACGAGAGGCCTTGGCGCCGATGAAGGTCGGCGCATCGCTCTTGTTCGTCTTGTCGTTCATGCCGGGGCGAGTCGGCTCGATGTACGCACCGGCGCAATAAGGCCCGGTTTCGGCCAACTGGGCTGCCGTCAGCTTCTCGCGAGGTACCCAGTCCAGGTGGCTGTAGTCGGCGCTGCGCGAGCGCAGGCCACGGCCCTTGGATTCGGTAACCAGAGCGGTTTTCGGTTCGGCCTCGGCGTTGCCACCCGCATCGGCTTGCGCCGTGCTGTTGGCCGAGCTGACGGCTGCACCGTCATGCACCGGGCGCGGTGGTAATGGGGCGGCGGCGGTTTTCGGCGCGCAATCCCAGGCACCCGAAGCAGAGACTGAGCAGTCATACTGTTCCGCGGCGACCACGAATGAGGTGGCGAAAGGTTGCATGGCCAGCAGACTGCCGGTTACCAGCAACGGAAATTTTCTACGAAACGCGGGGGATTTCAATGCCATCTTATTAGTCCGGGCTTCCTGCGTGCCATCTGCCCGCGGTTTGGGCCGCACGCCTCTCGATGGTCTGAAAGTTGGGTAGGAACAGACCATTTCTGGTCTGCTCCCCCCTAAAAACCGTACGTGCGCCTTTCAGCGCATACGGCTCAAGTCTTTACGAAGCCCCCCCTTGGGGGAGCCGGTTTGTACACTGTTAGTCCACGAGCGTGAAGCTGCTGGTGGCAAATGGGATGCAATAGTACCCGGTTGTCCAGCGAGTCACCACCGCCTTGTGAGCGATAAATGATGTGGTGGTCGTGCCACCCAGTCTCCCTAGATATTGGGCTTTTGCATAGTACGCACAGTCCTTTTTGGGATTGAAATAGATGAAGAATTTGTTTGCGGTACTTCAATTTCCCGAGCATCCGGGACATCCGCAATGCCTCTCCCATTTCTTCCATAGAGGGATCAAACGGATTGAAATCCCCGCTGATCTTCCTGTGCCTCTCAATCGGCGTGGCCTCTAGGGCGTATAACCGAATTGCCTCTTTGCCTCCTGACTCCGTTATGACCGTGGTGGCAAACACCCAGCTTCGATTTTCGTAGGTTTGGAAATACTTCTCCCTTACCCAATCGAGACTTTTATTTGGGTGCCGCCTTTTCGCCCAACGCCAAAGCGCTTGGAATATTTGGTGGTCCATGCGGCTGTACGCCTTCTTGGCGACCACAGGCTGGTGATACAGCGCCCAGCCTCGCAGTATCGGATTAAGCAGGCGGATCAACTCCTCCTGTTTCACCGCTTTGTTAGTGCTGATGACCTCTTTTACCTTCCTATAGAACGCTTTCACGTTCTTTTTGGCAGGTTTGATCAGGAGTTTTCCGCCGTATTTGCGGAAATTCCAACCAAGGAAGTCGAAGCCTTCATCTATGTGGACGACGTGGGTTTTCTCAAGCGACAGCTGCAATCCTCGCACCGCGAGAAACTGCTCAACCCAAGGTTTGATCTCATTTTCGAGCATCTCTTTCGAGCTACCGGTAATCACAAAATCATCCGCATATCGCACCACGTTAATTTTCAGCTTCTTCGCCTTCGTCACGCCCAGATGTTGCTTGAGCTGTGCTTCCAGTCCATCCAGCACCAAATTTGCCAAGGTGGGCGAGATAATCCCGCCCTGTGGTGTACCGGCATTCGTTGCCTGTAGCTGGCCTTTGTGAATCACTCCAGCTTTCAACCATTTTCGGAGGATTTCTTTGTCCGTTGGGACATTTTCGATCAGCCAGTCATGGTTGATGTGATCAAAGCAGCCTTTGATGTCCGCTTCCAATACCCATTGGGCCGAAGCTTTCTTGGATAGACAAACGAACAACTGTCCCATCGCATCCGCCGTGGAGCGTTCGATCCGAAAGCCGTAGCTGTTTGGATCGCCGGTGGTCTCAGCGATAGGTGCCAGGGCTAGCAGGTATAGCGCCTGCATAGCTCTGTCAGTCATGGTTGGAATGCCCAGAGGGCGTTCTTTTCCATTCGACTTCGGGATAAACACACGCCGTAGTGGCCGTGGCTTATACCCGTGGCGCTTCAACCCATTTGCCGCTTTCCATTTGGCATCGGGTGTATCCCAGAGCACGCGGTCGACTCCCGCCGTGCGCTTGCCCTGGTTTTCAGTGACTCGCCGTATGGCCAAGTATCTGGCCGAACGAGAGCGGGTTAACATCCGTTGCAGGGCTTTCACCCGGCGCCAGTTGCCTTCCCGACAAGCCTTCGCAATCCGTATCTGCATCGCCCGTACGTTCTGCTGCACACGACACCAATCGATGTCATGCCAATGCTGCGGAACGCCGGAAGGCGCAGACCCGGCCAGTTGACTAGGTACTAACATGCTGCCTTCCTCTCAAGTTTCCCGAGCAGAAGACGTACGCATCCCCTGACGGGAATGGACGCTCCCGTCAGGAGTGGATGAATAAGAAGCCCATTACTGCCGGACTTCGAAGATGATTGAGACAGGTTTACTCAGCGTTCATGCGATAAAAGACCACGCAGAAGTCTGCCCGGTTTCCCGTGGGGTAATGTTCCAACCCCTATCCGCGCCATTACAGCTCGGCGTTCGCTTTTTCTGCGATCCCATACCCGCACAGCCAACAGATCCCCTTGCGGTTCACCTGCCCGAAGGCGGCCATACGGGCTTACCACGTTCCCTACCTGTCACACGATTGGTTTAGGGTCTGCCTTTTCACCGGAGGCCTTGTAGCGACGTATTCCCACATCCCACAGGAATAACTGGCCCCATACCTTTTGGTCCATGCCTGACAGCAGTTTTGGCATGTTTATCATTACGGCGTTTATCAGCAGTTCACTTACGTTACCCATGCCAACCAGCCTAGCGTCTCGACCCGGTACTGCTCCGAGCGTCTGTACTTTGCCTCACGGCAAAAGCACACCCTGATGGGGACTACATTGTCGGAAAAGCTTCACACCCCACCGTTACCAGTGACGCATGTTTTCCTAGGCTATCGTTGGTCGCACAACGAGTCCGCTGCTATCTCAAAATAAGATAGTTGGACAATGACAGACAGAGTTTTCACTCGTGTCTCCGGTTTGATGTGAGCGGAGGACTGCAAGGCAGCACGCTCAAAGAGTATTTCCTCCTGTTTTAAGGCAGGAGGAATCCCTGCGGGGATTCATCCCGCAAGGGTAGGCCTAGGGCCTGAGTGGATTCGCTATCTGATGTAGAAGACGGCGCAAATAATGACGACCGTAAAGGCCGATATCATTCCCGCAAATTTCCAAGTCAGTCGATACAAGACGTCATCGAGAGCTTTGGAGATATCTGTCTGACTTGCCGATACATCAGCTTTAAGGGCTAGACGTTTCCGCATAGAGACCTCATCAGTAGTGAAGTAGGCACTCCCAGTCCGAAATTCGGACCATAGCCGCGCTTCTGAGTGCTAAGCGGCTTTGGGGTTCGCTATTGTCGCCGCAGCGACAACGAGTCCTTCTAAGCAGTGGGACCCCTGGGCTGTTTTGTTTCCCGGATTGGCTACCGGGCTATCGGTTTTCTTGGGGAAAACCATTGACGGTGACGTCTCACCGCCAACCTGGAGACACGCTACGCGTGTCGCACAAGATGCGTGATAATAAAGCATGCCCCGCTTGACGGCTAGCGCCGTCGGAGACCCTTGTAATGCCCGAGCAAGATCTACGTTTACAACAGCTGGAAGTCTGGCTGGATGAGCAGTTGCCGATCCTTTTCAATGCCCAGGACTGGGGCCCGGTACCCCCGGCCACATTGACCGCGGCCAGCAGCGACGCAAGTTTCAGGCGCTACTTCCGCTGGGAAGGCGGTGGCCGGACGTTCGTGGTAATGGACGCGCCACCCCCCCAGGAAAACTGCAAACCTTTCGTCGATATCGCTCATTTACTCGCGAAATCGGGAATTAATGTTCCGAAAATTTACGCAGAAGATTTGCCGCGAGGCTTTCTTTTGCTCAATGACCTGGGCAGAAACACCTACCTGGACGTGATTGACGAGCAAAATGCCGATCAATTGTTCGCCGACGCCATCGACGCCTTGCTGGCTTTCCAGCAATTGCCGATGGACACGCCGCTGCCCAGCTATGACGTCGCCCTGCTGCGTCGCGAGCTGGAATTGTTTCCTGAGTGGTACGTGCGCCGGCACTTGGGTATCGAGTTCGATACCCAGCAACAGGCCCTCTGGCAACGTATCAGCGAACATCTGATCGACAGCGCCCTGGCCCAGCCCATGGTGCTGGTGCACCGCGACTACATGCCGCGCAACCTGATGATCAGCCAGCCCAACCCCGGCGTACTGGACTTCCAGGACGCGGTCTACGGCCCGGTGACCTACGACATCACCTGCCTGTTCAAGGACGCGTTCCTCAGTTGGCCCCAGGCCCGCGTGCGTGAATGGCAACGCGGCTACTGGGAACGTGCTGGAAAACTGGGCATTCCGGTACAGGCGGATTTCGACGACTTCCTGCGCGCCAGCGACCTGATGGGTGTGCAGCGCCATCTCAAGGTCATCGGCATTTTTGCGCGTATCTGCCATCGTGATGGCAAGCCACGCTACCTGGCCGATGTGCCACGCTTCTTCGCCTATATAGAAGCGGTGCTGGCGGACCGAGCGGAGCTGAGCGAACTGGGTGACCTGCTCGCCAGCCTGCGTCAACCCGCCGAGGCGCGGGTATGAAAGCAATGATCCTGGCGGCGGGCAAAGGCGAACGGATGCGTCCGCTCACGTTGCACACGCCCAAGCCGTTGGTGCAGGCGGGCGACAAGCGCTTGATCGAATATCACCTGGAAGCGCTGGCCAAGGCCGGCTTCACCGATATCGTGATCAACCACGCGTGGCTCGGCGAGCAGATCGAACGTTACCTGGGCGACGGCGCGCAGTTTGGCGTGCGCATTCGTTATTCCGCTGAAGGCGAGCCTCTGGAAACGGGGGGCGGGATCTTCCAGGCATTGCCGTTGCTAGGCGCTGAACCCTTTCTGGTGGTCAATGGCGATATCTGGACCGACTACGACTTTACCCGCCTGCGGCAACCGCTGCGGGGCCTGGCCCATTTGGTAATGGTCGACAACCCGGCGCATCACCCATCGGGTGGGGATTTCTATCTGCATCAGGGCGTGCTTCATGATGCGGCGCCCGGTGCCGATAACCTGACCTTCAGTGGCATTTCAGTGCTCGACCCCCAGTTGTTCGCGGGTTGCAGTGCGGGTGCCTTCAAGCTGGCGCCGCTGTTGCGGGAGGCCATGGCGAAAGGTCTGGTAACGGGGGAAAAGATGACGGGACGCTGGATTGATGTCGGTACGCTGGAGCGTCTGGCGCAGGTCGAAACCCTGCTGAAAGCGGGGCAATAGGATGTTGTGGCCAGGGACGCTGATCGGCGCCGGGGCTGGCTTTGCCATTGCCAGTATTCCGGGGGCCTTGTTGGGCGCATTACTGGGGCAGGCGCTGGACCGCCGCCTGCAACTGCAAAGCTGGGCACAATTGCGCGAGCGCCTGGGCGGTCGCCCGGCGTTGCGCAATGACGAACTGCTGTTTGTGCTGTTGGGGCGCCTGGCCAAGAGCAATGGTCGGGTGGTAGATGGGCATATCCAGCAGGCACGGCAGGAAATGCGTTCACTGGACATGAGCGAGCCGGCCCAACGCCGAGCGATCATGGCCTTCAATCGTGGCAAGTCGGGTTCTGATCGGGTGCGCACCTACTTGCGCCTCCTCAAGGCGCAGCCCCATGCGGCGGAGGGTGTGTTACGGGCTTGCTGGCGCATGGCCTGGGCGGACGGCAAGGCGGATGATGCCGAGCGCGACCTGATCGAGCAGTGGGGCAAGTGGCTGGGGTGGACGCCGCAACAGCTCCAGGCGCTGGCGTCTGACTACGCGCCGGAACGTAAACCGCTGGCTAGCCGCAGTGGCGCCTATCAGGAGGCGTTGCGGATTCTGGGGGTGACTTCCACTACCGAGCCATCGGTGATCAAGCGTGCCTACCGTCGTCTGCTCAGTCGTCACCACCCGGACAAGATCGCCGGCAGCGGTGCCAGCCCCGCGCAAGTGCGTGAGGCCACCGAGCGCACCCGTGAATTGCATAACGCGTATGCGTTGATTCGCGAGCGCCGGGATTTTCGTTAGCTGCCGGTATTTGCGGGGGGTAACCACAACCCGATGTGGGAGGGGGCTTGCCCCCGATGAGGGAGTGTCAGTAGATGCATCGATGGCTGACCCACCGCAATCGGGGGCAAGCCCCCTCCCACATTGCTGTTGTGCTGATCCTCAGTCAGTGCTGGCCTGCGGGCTCAACCAGCCGCGAATCCGGCGATACAACTGTTCCTGCTCGGCGGCGCTGTTGCCAGGCAGCGTCTTGAGCGACACCTGCTTATAGCTGTCATTCTTCGAACGCTTGGCCGCCTGGCTACGCTCCTGCGCGTTTTTGCGTTCTTGGGCGCTGTCTTGATAAAAGACATCCGCCGTCGGCACTTTCAAGCCTGGGGCCAGTTGTTGCAGGTCCGGCTGGCGAGCTGCCGGGGTCTTGCCGGCGACCATGACCAGCTTTTGCACTTGAGCCGGTTGTTTTTCGCTCAGGTAGCGCGCTGCCCACCAAGCGCCGGTGCCATGCCCGAGCAGTGCAACGCTGCGCGCGCCTTGGGTCTGGGCGAAGGCGACCGCAGCGTCGATGCGGTCGAAGATGCGCTTGGTGTCAGTCTTCTCCTGTTCATCCGCGCCTGGCACCACTGCCGGATCGGTTCCTTCGGCTTCGGCACTGGCGGCCTGTTCAATGGGTTTGGCGGCCGTGCTGCCTTCTTTGCTGCTGGTGTCGACGGTCGCCTTGGGCGCTTCGATCACTCGGGGCGGCAGGGTATCCATGTTGACGTCCGGCAGCGACAGGCTGAGGGTGCCCCAGTTGGCGTCGGGCAATTTACGTCGCAATGGTGCGATTGCTTGCGGCCAGTCAGCACTTTCCCCGGCGCCCGGTACGATAATCACCACACCTTCGGGTTCGGCGCTGTTGGCCGGTTTCCACAAGGCCAGGAATGAATCGCTGCCGGCCTGTAGCTGTTGCTGTTCGGCGCGTGGTATTTGCCGTTCCAGGGCGCTGGCTTCTTCCTGGCTACGCTCAGGCAAGGGTTGGCGTTCAGCCGGTTTTTCGGCTGGTGGCGCAGGCGCATCGGCGGCCTGGACAGAAAAGGCGCTGGTAAATAGCAGCGACAGGCACAATGCTGGCAGTGCCGAACGGTGGAGATGGGGCATCGTTATTTCCCGGCCAGAAGTGATTCCGGCAGCCTAATGGGTTGGTCAGTATTTGTCAGTGATGTGAGACGTGGATCATGGGTTTTCGCTGTCTGCTGGTTATCGGCTGTTTGTGCTTTGCCTTGATGGCGGGAGCTGCACCTGCCCCTGTCGTACCGCAAGCGCAGCTCGATGCGCAGCAACGTCAATGGTTGGCCGGCCACCCGGAGTTGCGGGTGGGCCTGGTATTACAGGCACCGTATGCGCAATACGATCGGCGCCTGCAGCGTTTGTCCGGGGCCAATGTCGAGTTGATGCAATGGCTGGCCAAGGCGCTGAATATTGAACTGTTGTGGCGTAACTTCCCGACGCAGGAACAACTGGAAGACGCCGTGCGTGACGGGGAGGTCGATATCGCCCCCGGCTTGCAACAGACCCCGGCCGGTTTGCGCCTGTGGTTGTTCACTGACCCGTATATGCGCGTGCCCCAGCACATTGTCGGTATCCGAGAGGGCGGCGGCGCGGTCGACCTGGAAAAGCTCGACGACCGCTCGCGCGTTGCGGTGCGCATGCCCAGCGCGGTGGCCGATTACCTGCGCAGCACTTATCCCAGCCTCAACCTGCAAGGCGTGCCCATGGAGCGCCAGGCCTTGCAGTTGCTGGTGAGCCAGCAGGCGCGTTATGCCGTGGTGGACGAAGCCCAGTTGAGCCGATTGTCCGGTGAAGCGGAATTCGCCGGGCTGGCCGTGGTGGGGGACATCGGCCTGCCGCAGTTGCTGCGGGTGGCGACCCGCCGCGAATGGCCGGAACTGGCGGGCATCATGCAAAGCGCCCTGCGTGCCATCCCCGCCCGCGATCTCGACCAATTACACACCCGTTGGCTGCAACCCAAGTACCCACGGCTGTCAGAGTCGCCGGGCTTGTGGCAGAACCTCAGCCTGCTGCTGGGCCTGTTGCTGCTCGCCTGCCTGGCGGTGGTGTTTTGGCAGCGGCGTCATCAGCGCGTGCTCGAACACAGTCTGCTGGCCGCCCGCGAGGAAAGTGCAGCGCGCGCCGCGGGTGCCGAAGCGCTGCGGCTGACGCAATTCTCCATCGATCAAAGCACCGTCGGCATCCTCTGGGTCAACTGGGACAGCCATGTGCGCTACGCCAACCGGGCGGCCGAAACCATGCTGGGCTATGGTCCCGGCGCCTTGATCGAGCGACCCTTGGTTGATTTTGACCCGAGCCTGGACATGGACCGCTGGCTGAACCTGTGGAAACGCGCACGCGCCAGCGAAGAGGGGCCGCAGAACTTCGCCACCGATTGCTTGCGTGCCGATGGCAGTGTCTTGCCCGCCGATGTGTCCTTGAGCTTCCTGCGTTTTGCCGAGGGCGAATACCTGGTGGTCTACCTCAATGACGTCACCGAACGACGCCGCTACGTGGCCGCGCTGCTGCAAAGTGAAGCGCAATTGCGTGAACTGTCGGCCCACCTGGAAACCGTGCGCGAAGAAGAAAAGGCCCGTATCGCCCGCGAAGTGCATGACGAGCTCGGACAAATGCTCACGGTGCTGAAGCTGGAAACCTCGATGTGCGAGCTGGCCTACGCGCAACTCGACCCAGGGTTGAATGAGCGGCTCAACAGCATGAAGCGCCTGATCGCCCAGTTGTTCCAACTGGTTCGCGATGTGGCCACGGCGCTGCGCCCGCCGATTCTGGATGCGGGGATTGCCTCTGCCATCGAGTGGCAGGCGCGGCGCTTCGAAGCGCGCACGCAGATCCCGTGCCTGGTGCAGGTTCCGGAAAACCTGCCGCTGCTGAGCGATGCCAAGGCTATTGGCCTGTTTCGCATTCTCCAGGAGGCGCTGACCAATGTGATGCGCCATGCCCAGGCGCATACTGTGGAGCTGACCTTGACGGTGGAAGGCAAACACCTGCGGCTGACTATCAGCGACGATGGTGTCGGCTTCGTCCAGGCCCAGGGGCGGCCGGTGTCGTTTGGCCTGGTTGGCATGCGCGAACGGGTGTTGATCATGGGCGGGCAATTGACCCTGGACAGCGAGTTGGGAGAGGGCACGACCCTGAGTGTCACGGTGCCGTTGGATGCATAACGATAAGAGGAAACCCCTGTGATCCGTGTACTGGTAGCCGAAGACCACACCATCGTGCGTGAAGGCATCAAGCAATTGATCGGCCTGGCCAAAGACCTGCTGGTGGTGGGCGAGGCAAGCAATGGCGAGCAATTGCTGGAGACCTTGCGTCATGTGCCTTGCGAAGTGGTGCTGCTGGACATCTCCATGCCCGGGGTCAATGGGCTGGAAGCCATCGCGCGCATTCGTGCACTGAACAACCCGCCGGCGATCCTGGTGCTATCGATGCACGATGAAGCGCAAATGGCCGCCCGTGCCTTGAAGGTGGGTGCGGCCGGTTATGCCACCAAGGACAGCGACCCGGCACTGCTGTTGATGGCGATTCGCAAGGTCGCGGCCGGTGGTCGTTATATTGACCCGGACCTGGCGGACCGTATGGTATTCGAGGTCGGCCTGACCGATTCGCGGCCCTTGCACTCATTGCTCTCGGAGCGCGAGTTCTCGGTATTCGAACGCCTGGCCCAGGGCGCCAACGTCAATGATATTGCCCAGCAGTTGGCGCTGAGCAGCAAGACCATCAGCACCCACAAGGCGCGCTTGATGCAAAAGCTCAATATCACCTCCCTGGCCGAACTGGTGAAGTACGCCATGGAGCACAAGCTCCTGTAGCGACATATCTATTTGCGACACCCCGCAAACCGGCACGGCCCCCATTCTCGCCGCTTGCGGCGCTCCACCTGGCGCGGCACTGTCCAGTACACGCCATGGGTGTAGGGCGTTCCCTACCCCCAACCGTCCATCCTGCTGATGTGATTCTCTCCTGGCCCCCGATTTCCGGGGCCTCGCCCCTGGACTACGCTTGTGCCACAGCAGTCCAAAATACAAAGGTGCGGGTATGAGCGAGGTGGATTCAAATGATGTGCTGGTCAGCTTTCGTGGCGTGCAGAAGAGCTACGACGGCGAGAACCTGATCGTCAAAGACCTCAACCTGGAGATTCGCAAGGGCGAGTTCCTCACCTTGCTCGGGCCATCCGGTTCAGGCAAGACCACCAGCCTGATGATGCTGGCGGGTTTCGAAACGCCGACCGCCGGTGAAATCCAGCTGGCCGGGCGCTCGATCAACAACGTGCCGCCGCACAAGCGCGATATCGGCATGGTGTTCCAGAACTACGCGTTGTTCCCGCACATGACGGTGGCCGAGAACCTGGCGTTCCCCCTGTCGGTACGTGGTTTGAGCAAGACCGATATCAGCGAGCGGGTCAAACGCGTGCTGAGCATGGTCCAGCTCGACGCCTTCGCCCAGCGCTATCCGGCGCAACTCTCCGGCGGCCAGCAACAGCGCGTGGCGTTGGCCCGGGCGCTGGTGTTCGAACCGCAACTGGTGCTGATGGACGAACCCCTCGGCGCCCTCGACAAGCAATTGCGCGAACACATGCAGATGGAGATCAAGCACCTGCACCAGCGCCTCGGCGTGACGGTGGTGTACGTGACCCACGACCAGGGCGAAGCCTTGACCATGTCGGACCGGGTGGCGGTGTTCCACCAGGGCGAGATCCAGCAGATCGCCGCGCCGCGCACCTTGTATGAAGAACCGAAGAACACCTTCGTCGCCAACTTTATCGGCGAAAACAACCGCCTCAATGGTCGCTTGCATAGCCACAGCGGCGACCGCTGCGTGGTGGAGCTGGCGCGGGGCGAGAAAGTCGAGGCGCTGGCGGTGAATGTCGGCCAGGTCGGCGGCCCGGTAACGCTGTCGGTACGACCTGAGCGCGTCAGCCTCAATGGCTCCAGTGAAAGCTGCATCAACCGTTTCTCGGGGCGAGTGGCGGAATTCATTTACCTGGGCGACCACGTGCGTGTGCGTCTGGAAGTCTGCGGCATGAGCGATTTTTTTGTGAAACAACCGATCGCCGAGCTGGATCCGGCCCTGGCGGTCGGCGACGTGGTACCGATTGGCTGGCAAGTCGAGCACGTTCGCGCGCTCGACCCACTTCTAGAGGCGAAATAATCGCCCCCATGGCTTCACCAACCCTGCACGTGGAGAGAACAACAATGTTGAGATCCCTGAAATATTCCGTCCTGGCTTTGAGCTTGATGGGCGCGACACAGGCCATGGCAGGCCCGGACCTGACGGTCGTGTCCTTCGGTGGCGCGAACAAGGCTGCACAGGTCAAGGCCTTCTATGCACCGTGGGAAAGCGCGGGCAACGGCAAGATCGTCGCCGGTGAATACAACGGTGAAATGGCCAAGGTCAAGGCCATGGTTGACACCAAGAGCGTGTCCTGGGACCTGGTGGAAGTAGAGTCGCCGGAACTGTCCCGTGGTTGCGACGAGGACATGTTCGAGCCGCTGGACCCGAAATTGTTCGGCAACACCGCGGATTACGTGAAGGGCGCGATCCAGCCTTGTGGCGTGGGCTTCTTCGTGTGGTCCACGGTGCTGGCCTACAACGCCGACAAGCTGACCAGCGCGCCGACCAGTTGGGCGGATTTCTGGGACACCAAGAAATTCCCAGGCAAGCGCGGTCTGCGTAAGGGGGCCAAGTACACCCTCGAATTCGCCTTGATGGCTGACGGCGTCGCGCCGAAGGATGTCTACAAAGTACTGGCCGGCAAAGATGGCCAGGACCGTGCGTTCAAGAAGCTCGATGAACTCAAGCCGTCGATCCAATGGTGGGAAGCCGGCGCACAACCGCCGCAGTACCTCGCCTCGGGTGACGTGGTGATGAGCTCGGCCTACAACGGCCGTATCGCGGCCGTACAGAAAGAGAGCAACCTCAAAGTGGTCTGGAACGGCGGCATCTACGACTTCGATGCCTGGGCCATTCCAAAAGGCCTGGCCAAGGATCGCGCAGACGCGGCGAAGAAATTCATCGCCTTCTCCGTGCAGCCGCAGCAGCAGAAGATCTACTCGGAAAACATCGCCTACGGCCCGGCCAACACCCAAGCCGTACCGTTGCTGGCCAAGGATGTGTTGAAAGACATGCCGACTACGCCAGAGAACATCGCCAACCAGGTGCAGATCGATGTGAGCTTCTGGGCGGATAACGGCGAGCAGTTGGAGCAGCGCTTCAACTCCTGGGCTGCCAAGTAACACCGCATAACCCTGTGGGAGGGGGGCTTGCCCCCGATGACGGCGGCCCAGTCGATACCTGTGTTGACTGAAACTCTGCCATCGGGGGCTAGCCCCCCCTCCCACAAGGGATTTCCCGCGTGTGAAAGATTGCATTCATTTTCAAGTTTCGGAGTCAGCCATGGCCATCGCCGTTCCCTCGAACGAGGTCAACAGCCCCACCCTCAAGCAGCGCCTGGCGCGTGCCGAACGGCTCAATCGCTGGAAGGCCCAGGCCTTGATTGCACCGCTGGTGCTGTTTTTGCTGCTGGTGTTCCTGGTGCCGATCGTTGCGCTGCTCTACAAAAGCGTGGGTAACCCTGAAGTGGTGGGTGGTTTGCCGCGCACCGTGGTGGCGGTGAAGACCTGGGACGGTCGTGGCCTGCCGGGCGAGCCGGTGTACCAGGCGCTGAGCGAAGACCTGGGCGAAGCCCGCAAAAACCAGACCCTGGGCGATCTGTCGAAACGTTTGAACATGGAATTGGCCGGCTACCGCAGCCTGCTGACCAAAACCGCACGGGCGCTGCCGTTTACCGAAGCCCCGGCCTCTTATAAAGAAGCGTTGGAAAGCCTCGATGAACGCTGGGGCGACCCGGCGTACTGGCAGGCGATCCGGCGTAATACCAGCAGCCTGACCCCGTACTACCTGCTGGCGGCCGTCGATCATCGCATCGATGACCTCGGCGAAGTGGCCCCGGCCACCCCCGACCAGGCGATCTACCTGGATATTTTCGCCCGTACCTTCTGGATGGGCCTGGTGATCACTTTCGTCTGCCTGCTGCTGGCCTATCCACTGGCGTACTTGCTGGCCAACCTGCCGGCGCGCAAAAGTAACCTGCTGATGATCCTGGTACTGCTGCCGTTCTGGACCTCGATCCTGGTGCGGGTGGCGGCGTGGATTGTGTTGCTGCAGTCCGGCGGCTTGATCAACAGCGCACTGATGGGCATGGGGCTGATCGATAAACCCATGGAACTGGTGTTCAACCGCACCGGGGTCTACATCTCCATGGTGCATATCCTGCTGCCGTTCATGATCTTGCCGATCTACAGCGTGATGAAGGGTATTTCACCGACTTATATGCGTGCGGCCATTTCCCTGGGCTGCCACCCGTTCACCAGCTTCTGGCGCGTCTACTTCCCGCAAACCTATGCCGGTGTGGGGGCGGGTTGCCTGCTGGTGTTCATCCTGGCGATTGGTTACTACATCACCCCGGCGCTGCTGGGCAGCCCGAACGACCAGATGGTCAGCTACTTCGTGGCCTTCTATACCAACACCAGTATCAACTGGGGCATGGCGACGGCGTTGGGTGGCTTACTGCTGCTGGCGACCGTGCTGCTGTACCTGATCTACAACCGGCTGGTGGGCGCCAGTCGCCTGCGCCTGAGCTGAGGAGACCTTGCGATGCTGAGCCCTTATATGTCACCGGTGGAACGGGTGTGGTTCTACAGCTTGCGGATACTCTGCGGCCTGATCCTGCTGTTCCTGATCCTGCCCGTGCTGGTGATCATCCCGCTGTCGTTCAACAGCGGCAGTTTCCTGGTGTACCCGTTGCAAGGCTTCTCGCTGCACTGGTACCAGGACTTTTTCGCCTCGGCGGAATGGATGCGCGCGCTGAAGAACAGCATCATCGTCGCGCCGGCGGCCACCGTGCTGGCCATGGTGTTCGGCACCCTGGCGGCGATTGGCCTGACCCGCGGGCATTTTCCCGGCAAGGCGCTGGTGATGGCCCTGGTGATTTCGCCGATGGTGGTGCCGGTGGTGATCATCGGTGTAGCGAGTTACCTGTTCTTTGCGCCGCTGGGCCTGGGTAACAGCTTCTTTTCGTTGATCGTGGTGCACGCCGTGTTGGGCGTGCCCTTTGTGATCATCACCGTGTCGGCGACGCTGCAGGGGTTCAACCATAACCTGGTGCGGGCGGCTGCCAGCCTGGGGGCTTCGCCGCTGACCGCGTTTCGTCGGGTGACCTTGCCACTGATCGCGCCGGGAGTGATTTCCGGAGCGCTGTTTGCCTTCGCGACGTCGTTCGATGAAGTGGTGGTGACGCTGTTCCTGGCCGGCCCGGAGCAGGCGACCTTGCCTCGGCAGATGTTCAGCGGTATCCGTGAGAACCTCAGCCCGACGATTGCCGCCGCGGCGACCTTGCTGATTGCGTTCTCGGTGTTGCTGTTGCTGACCCTGGAATGGCTGCGCGGGCGTAGCGAGAAGTTGCGCACCGCACAGGTCTGAAGCCCACGCAGATCACAGTGTGGGAGGGGGAAAGCCCCTCCCGCATGGGACTGTGACCATTCAGCAGTTGAATGGAAGACAACCTGTTTCGATCAGTTACTCTTGTGCTAGCCCACAATCGACAAGAGGCCGCGCACATGAGTACTTCCTCATTCAAGATCGCCCACAAACTACTGACCGGTGCTGGCGCCATCGAGCAACTGGCTACCGAGCTCACGCGGCTGGATATCGACAACCCGCTGATCGTCACCGACGCCGCGCTGGTCAAGTCGGGCACCGTGGCCCTGGCGATTGAGCATTTGGGCGATCGCACCTACGAAATCTTCGACCGCGTGCTGCCCGACCCGGAAGTCGCCATCGTCGAAGATTGCATGCGCGTGTACCGCGAGGGTGGCCATGACGGCTTGATCGGCCTGGGCGGCGGCAGTGCGATCGATATCGCCAAGAGCGTGGCGGCGTACGCGGGTTACCACGGCGCCCTGGCGGACTTGTTCGGGGTCGACCAGGTGCCGCGCAAGGGGCCGCCGCTGATCGCCATTCCCACCACGGCCGGTACCGGTTCTGAAGTGACCAATGTGGCGATTCTTTCCGACAAGGTCGCGCAATTGAAAAAAGGCATCGTCAGCGACTTCCTGTTGCCGGATGTCGCGCTGATCAGCCCGCAAATGACCCTGACCTGCCCACGCAGCGTCACCGCCGCCAGTGGCGTGGATGCACTGGTGCATGCGATTGAGGCCTACCTGTCGCTGAATGCCTCGCCGATCACCGATGCGCTGGCCATTGGCGCAATCAAGCTGATCGCCAAGGCGCTGCCCAAGGCCTACGCGAACCCGGCCAACCTGCAGGCCCGCGACGATATGGCCACCGCCAGCCTGATGGCCGGGATGGCATTCGGGAATGCCGGTGTGGGCGCGGTGCATGCGCTGGCGTACCCGTTGGGCGGGCGCTTCAACATCGCCCACGGCGTGAGTAATGCGCTGTTGCTGCCGTATGTGATGCATTGGAACAAGCTGGCGTGTGTCGAGCGCATGCAGGACATCGCCGTGGCCATGGGCGTTAACGTCAGCGGCCTGAGTGTCAACGATGCCGCCGACCAGGCGGTCGATGCGATGACGCGACTGTGTGCCGCAGTGGAGATCCCGTCGGGCCTGCGCAGTTTTGGGGTTCCCGAGGACGCAATCCCGGCCATGGCCTGCGAAGCGGCGGGCATTGAGCGGCTGATGCGCAATAATCCGCGCAAGCTCAGCCCGGCGGATATCGAGAAAATCTATCGAGCGGCCTATTAGCCGTTGAGTTAGGTCACGGTGCGCAGGGCAAAGCATGAGGTATACAATGCGCGCCATCGTGATTTAGCTCAAAAAAGGTGCGTCATGCAGCCCTTCGTTATCGCTCCATCGATTCTCTCTGCCGATTTCGCCCGCCTGGGTGAAGAAGTGGACAAGGTGTTGGCCGCCGGTGCCGACTTCGTGCACTTCGATGTCATGGACAACCACTACGTGCCCAACCTGACCATCGGGCCGATGGTCTGCGCCGCGTTGCGCAAGTACGGGATCACCGCGCCGATCGATGCGCACCTGATGGTCAGCCCGGTGGACCGTATCATCGGTGACTTCGTTGACGCCGGAGCAACCTACATCACCTTCCACCCGGAAGCTTCGCTGCATGTCGATCGCACCCTGCAACTGATCCGCGAGGGCGGCTGCAAGGCGGGCCTGGTGTTCAACCCGGCCACCCCGCTGGATGTGCTCAAGTACGTGATGGACAAGGTCGACATGGTCTTGCTGATGAGCGTCAACCCAGGCTTCGGCGGGCAGAAGTTCATTCCTGGCACCCTCGACAAGCTGCGCGAAGCCCGTGCGCTGATCGATGCCTCGGGCCGTGACATCCGCCTGGAAATCGACGGCGGGGTCAACGTCAACAATATTCGCGAAATCGCCGCCGCCGGTGCCGATACCTTCGTGGCCGGCTCGGCGATCTTCAATGCCCCGGATTATCAGGAAGTGATCGCCAAGATGCGTGCCGAACTGGCGCTGGCGCGTCCATGAGCGGCTTTGAGCAGTTATTCCCCGGCAAACTGCCACGGCTGGTGATGTTCGATCTGGACGGTACGTTGATCGATTCGGTGCCCGACCTGGCGGCGGCGGTGGACGAGATGCTGCTCAAGCTGGGGCGCAAGCCGGTGGGGATCGACTCGGTGCGTGAATGGGTCGGCAACGGTGCGCAGATGCTGGTGCGCCGGGCCCTGGCCAATCATATCGACGCCGAAGGTGTGGATGATGTCGAGGCCGAGCATGCACTGGAGTTGTTCAACACTGCCTATGAGGACGGTCACGAACTCACGGTGGTATACCCCGGCGTGCGCGACACGCTCAAATGGCTGAGCAAGCAGGGCGTGGAAATGGCCCTGATCACCAACAAGCCGGAGCGCTTCGTCGCGCCGTTGCTGGACCAGATGAAAATCGGCCGGTATTTCCGCTGGATCATCGGTGGCGATACCTTGCCGCAGAAGAAACCCGACCCGGCGGCGCTGTTTTTTGTGATGAAAATGGCCAATATCCCGGCGTCGCAGTCGTTGTTTGTCGGCGATTCGCGCAGTGATGTGCTGGCGGCAAAAGCGGCGGGGGTGCAGTGCGTGGCCTTGAGTTACGGCTACAACCATGGTCGGCCGATCGCCGAAGAGTCGCCGTCGTTGGTGATTGATGACCTGCGACTGCTAATCCCCGGTTGCTTGGGAGCTGGCGCTGAGATAACGTTGCCCGATACCGATCCGTCCCCTTCTGGAAATTCCATCGTGGTGGTCACTCGCAAACTCTGGATGAAAGTTATCAAGGCCCTGGCCCGCTGGCGTTGGCGCGCCTGACTGATCCTGGCCGCGCCCTGCGGCACGTTTGCATACCTGACTGTTAGACCCTCATGCCACGAGGCACACCATGATCCGCGAAGAATTCCTGCGTTTGGCCGCTGCCGGCTATAACCGTATTCCCCTGGCCTGCGAAACCCTGGCCGACTTCGACACACCGCTGTCGATCTACCTGAAGCTGGCCGACGAGCCCAACTCCTACCTGCTGGAGTCGGTACAGGGCGGTGAGAAGTGGGGCCGTTACTCGATCATCGGCCTGCCGTGCCGCACCGTACTGCGGGTGCATGACCATCATGTGAGCATTACCCATGATGGCGTCGAGATCGAAAGCCACGATGTCGAAGACCCGCTGGCCTTCGTCGAAACCTTCAAGGCGCGCTACAACGTGCCGACCATCCCTGGCCTGCCACGTTTCAATGGCGGCCTGGTGGGGTATTTCGGCTACGACTGTGTTCGTTATGTGGAAAAACGCCTGGGCAAATGCCCGAATCCGGACCCATTGGGCGTGCCGGACATTCTGCTGATGGTCTCCGATGCGGTGGTGGTGTTCGATAACCTCGCCGGCAAGATGCATGCGATCGTGCTCGCCGACCCATCCCAGGCCAACGCTTTCGAGCAGGGCCTGGCCAGCCTCGAAGCCTTGCTGGAAAAACTGCGCCAGCCGATCACCCCGCGTCGCGGCCTGGACCTCAGCCGTCCACCGGCGGCCGACCCGGTGTTCCGCTCCAGCTTTACCCAGGATGATTACGAACGCGCCGTCGATACCATCAAGGAATACATCCTCGCCGGTGACTGCATGCAGGTAGTGCCGTCGCAACGCATGTCCATCGACTTCAAGGCCGCGCCGATCGATCTGTACCGAGCGCTGCGCTGCTTCAACCCGACGCCTTACATGTATTTCTTCAACTTCGGTGACTTCCACGTGGTGGGCAGTTCGCCAGAAGTGCTGGTGCGCGTTGAAGACAACCTGATCACCGTGCGCCCGATCGCCGGTACACGCCCGCGTGGCGCGACCGAAGAAGCGGATTTGGCGCTCGAGGAAGACCTGCTCAGCGACGATAAGGAAATCGCCGAACACCTGATGCTGATCGACCTGGGCCGCAACGACACGGGGCGTGTCTCGGAAATCGGTTCGGTGAAGCTCACCGAGAAAATGGTCATCGAGCGTTATTCCAACGTGATGCATATCGTCTCCAACGTCACCGGGGAATTGAAAGCCGGCTTGACCGCGATGGACGCGCTGCGGGCGATTCTGCCGGCCGGTACCTTGTCGGGCGCGCCGAAGATTCGTGCGATGGAAATCATCGATGAGCTGGAACCGGTCAAGCGTGGCGTCTACGGTGGCGCCGTGGGGTATTTCGCCTGGAACGGCAACATGGACACCGCCATCGCGATTCGCACGGCCGTGATCAAGGACGGGGAGCTGCATGTGCAGGCCGGTGGCGGGATTGTCGCCGACTCGGTGCCGGCCCTCGAATGGGAAGAAACCCTGAACAAGCGCCGCGCGATGTTCCGCGCCGTAGCGCTGGCTGAACAGACCCCCAATTCTTGAGGTTTCCCCATGTTACTGATGATTGATAACTACGACTCCTTTACCTACAACGTTGTGCAGTACCTGGGGGAGTTGGGTGCCGAGGTCAAAGTGGTTCGCAATGACGAACTGACCGTGGCCGAAATCGCCGCCCTGAACCCGGAGCGCATTGTGGTTTCGCCGGGCCCCTGCACGCCGACCGAGGCGGGTATTTCCCTCGAAGCCATCAAGTACTTCGCCGGCAAGCTGCCAATCCTGGGCGTATGCCTGGGCCATCAGTCCATCGGCCAGGCCTTTGGTGGTGACGTGGTGCGTGCGCGGCAGGTGATGCATGGCAAGACCAGCCCGGTGTTCCATAAAGACCTGGGCGTATTCCAGGCACTCAACAACCCGGTGACCGTGACCCGCTACCACTCGCTGGTGGTCAAGCGCGAAACCCTGCCAGAATGCCTGGAACTGACCGCCTGGACCCAACTGGAAGACGGCTCCGTCGACGAGATCATGGGCCTGCGCCACAAGACACTGAACATCGAAGGGGTGCAGTTTCACCCTGAGTCGATCCTGACCGAGCAGGGCTACGAGCTGTTCGCCAACTTTCTCAAGCAGAGCGGCGGCACGCGCTAAGGACTTTCCATGGATATCAAGACTGCCCTGAGCCGTATCGTCGGCCATCTGGACCTGAGCACCGCTGAAATGAGCGATGTGATGCGCGAAATCATGACCGGTCAATGCACCGACGCGCAGATCGGCGCGTTCATGATGGCGATGCGCATGAAGAGCGAGAGCATCGACGAAATCGTCGGCGCGGTATCGGTGATGCGCGAGCTGGCGGACAAGGTCGCGCTCAAGACCCTCGACGGTGTTGTCGATGTGGTCGGTACCGGCGGCGACGGTGCGAATATTTTCAACGTGTCGACGGCGGCTTCCTTTGTGGTCGCGGCGGCTGGCTGCACCGTGGCCAAGCACGGTAACCGTGCGGTATCGGGCAAAAGCGGCAGTGCCGACTTGCTGGAAGCGGCCGGCATCTACCTGAACCTGACGCCGGTACAAGTGGCACGCTGCATCGATAACGTCGGCATCGGCTTTATGTTTGCCCAGTCCCACCATGGGGCGATGAAACATGCGGCCGGCCCGCGCAAGGACATTGGCCTGCGTACCCTGTTCAACATGCTCGGCCCGCTTACGAATCCGGCCGGTGTGAAGCACCAGGTGGTGGGCGTGTTCAGCCAGGCGCTGTGCCGTCCATTGGCTGAAGTATTGCAACGCCTGGGCAGCAAGCATGTGCTGGTGGTGCATTCCAAGGATGGCCTGGACGAATTCAGCCTGGCGGCCCCGACCTTTGTGGCCGAACTGAAGAACGACCAGGTCACCGAATATTGGGTCGAGCCCGAAGACCTGGGCATGAAAAGCCAGAGCCTGCATGGCTTGGCGGTGGAAAGCCCGGCAGCTTCGCTGGAACTGATTCGCGATGCCTTGGGGCGTCGCAAGACCGAGAACGGCCAAAAAGCTGCAGAAATGATTGTTTTGAATGCTGGCGCGGCACTTTACGCGGCGGACCATGCCTATAGTCTTAAGGAGGGTGTGGCCTTGGCCCACGATGCGCTGCACACCGGTCTGGCTCGTGAAAAGCTCGAAGAGCTGGGAGCATTCACCGCAGTATTCAAGATGGAGAATGAAGGATGAGTGTCCCGACCGTTCTGGAAAAAATCCTGGCCCGCAAAGCTGAAGAAGTCGCCGTGCGCCGCGCACGCGTGAGCCTGGCCGAGCTGGAAAGCCAGGCGAAGGTCGCTGACGCACCGCGTGGTTTTGCCAACGCCTTGATCGCCCAGTCCAAGCAGAAGCAACCGGCGGTTATCGCTGAAATCAAGAAAGCCTCGCCGAGCAAAGGCGTCATCCGCGAAAACTTCGTACCGGCCGACATCGCCGTCAGCTACGAGAAGGGCGGGGCGACCTGTCTGTCCGTGCTCACCGATATCGACTTTTTCCAGGGCTCCGACGAGTTCTTGAAGCAAGCCCGTGCTGCGTGCAAGTTGCCGGTGATCCGCAAGGATTTCATGATCGACCCGTACCAGATTGTCGAAGCCCGAGCCCTGGGTGCTGACTGCGTGCTGCTGATCGTCTCCGCGCTGGACGACGTGAAGATGGCCGAGTTGGCGGCCGTGGCCAAAAGCGTTGGCCTGGATGTGCTGGTGGAAGTGCACGACGGCGATGAGTTGGAACGTGCACTCAAGACCCTCGACACACCGTTGGTGGGCGTTAACAACCGTAACCTGCACACTTTTGAAGTCAGCCTTGAAAACACCCTCGACCTGCTGCCGCGTATTCCACGCGACCGCCTGGTGATCACCGAGAGTGGCATCGTTAACCGCGCCGACGTGGAGCTGATGGAAATCAGCGGTGTGTACTCGTTCCTGGTGGGTGAGACCTTTATGCGTGCCGAGAACCCGGGGGCGGAACTGCAGCGTCTGTTCTTCCCGGAGCGTGGCGTGGCGGTCAGCGGTTCCACTCTCGATTGATTTGAAATGCGATCAACGTGTGGGAGGGGGCTTGCCCCCGATGGCGACGGTTCAGTTGGAGCATCCTTGACTGACACACCGCCATCGGGGCAAGCCCCCTCCCACATTTGGGTTTGTGTTTATTCAGATAGGTAGGTGCCCGTTGATCCAGCCAGTGTCGATGCTTGTTGAAGCAGGCCTTGCCGCCGAGCAAGCCTTGTTGACCGCTGTTTGCGCGGGTGAGCAGGAGTTTGGCCTGCTGTTCTGGCAGCCCAGTGATCAAGCCTTGGTGATGCCCCGACGTTTGAGTCGGCTGCCGGCGTTCGAAGCCGCCAGCCAAGTCTCAGCCGACGCCGGTTGGCCAGTGTTGCTGCGCGAAACCGGCGGCGAGCCGGTGCCGCAGTCCAACGCTACGGTCAATATCGCGCTGGTCTACGCGCCGCCACGCAGCGAAAGCGATCAGGCACGCATCGAAACCGGTTACCTGCGTTTATGTCGGCCGATCTGCGATTTATTGATCGAGTTGGGCGGCGATGCCTCCGTCGGAGAAATCGACGGCGCGTTCTGCGACGGTCGTTACAACGTCAACCTCAATGGGCGCAAGATGGTCGGTACTGCCCAGCGCTGGCGGCAAAGTGGTGGTCGCCCGGTGGGGTTGGTGCACGGCGCCTTGTTGCTGGAGAATGACCGCGATGAACTGATTGCGGCGGTTAATCGTTTCAATGAGGCCTGCGGTCTTGAACAGCGGGTGCGTGCCGACAGCCATATCGCGCTGCACGAAGCTTTCCCCGCGCCGGATGCGATCAGCCGGTTGGACACCTTGTATCGCCAGATGCTGGCCAGCTTCCTGCCGGGTTAACGGGTGCCGAACACCACCATCGTCTTGCCTTTGACGTGCACCAGGTTGCGTTCTTCCAGGTCCTTGAGCACGCGACCGACCATTTCCCGTGAACACCCGACAATGCGCCCGATCTCCTGGCGCGTGACTTTGATTTGCATGCCATCGGGGTGGGTCATGGCGTCAGGTTGTTTGCACAGCTCCAGCAGGCAGCGGGCTACCCGACCGGTGACGTCAAAGAACGCCAGGTCGCCGACCTTGCGTGTGGTGTCGCGCAGGCGTTGGGCAATCTGGCCGCTCAAGGCGTAGAGAATATCGGGGTCCTGCTGGGCCAATTCGCGAAATTTCGCGTAACTGATTTCGGCCACTTCGCATTCGATCTTGGTCCGTACCCAGGCGCTGCGTTCCTGCTCTTTGCCGGCTTGTTCAAACAGCCCCAGTTCGCCAAAGAAATCCCCGGTATTGAGGTAGGCGATGATCATTTCGCGGCCGTCTTCATCCTCGATCAGGATGGTGACCGAGCCCTTGATGATGAAGAACAGTGTTTCGGAACGCTCGCCTGCGCAGATGATGTTGTGCTTGGCCGGGTGACGTCGGCGCTGGCAGTGCATCAACAGCTTGTCGAGATTCTTGATCTTGGGTATGGGAGTAAGAGCAACCATGGTTGTATCCCGAAAAGGCGGCGCGAGGTGATTTGGAGTTGTTGTATTCAGCGGTATCGGCATTGATACACGTTGTATGAAGGGTGGCAATACGCCATCGATTTAGCGCCAGCTTAACAGACGCTTTCTGACTCGATTAGCGAATTTACCGAGCGCGGCCGGTTGTTGATCCGCTTTCATGGGAAACGCTGTGGTTGCAAGCCCCTGTGCTAAGCTGGCGACCCTTTTTTAGCAGTGGAGTCTGGGCGATGAAGGCACGCATCCAATGGGCGGGCGAAGCCATGTTCCTCGGTGAGTCGGGCAGTGGCCATGTCGTGGTCATGGACGGCCCACCGGAAGCCGGTGGCCGTAACCTGGGCGTACGCCCCATGGAAATGCTCCTGCTTGGCGTGGGCGGTTGCAGTAATTTCGACGTGGTCAGCATCCTGAAAAAGTCCCGCCAGGCCGTTGAAAGCTGTGAAGCCTTCCTGGAAGCCGAACGCGCCACTGAAGACCCGAAGGTTTTTACCAAGATCCATATGCATTTTGTGGTCAAGGGGCGGGCGTTGAAGGAGGCTCAGGTCAAGCGAGCCATTGAACTGTCGGCCGAGAAGTACTGCTCGGCATCGATCATGCTCGGTGCTGCCGGCGTGGCCATCACTCATGATTACGAAATCATCGAGTTGGGCTGATCGCCGTAACGGCAAAAAGAAGGGCGCTTTGAAAGCGCCCTTTTTTTCGGCCTAGATTCGGTAGGTGCTTTTGGTCATGACCTTGGCCAGCAGGCTCATACCAAACCTCACCGGCGCGGGGAAGCGGAAGCCACCGGCATCCAGGGCACTTTGCGCATGGTGTTCTTCATCGGTGCGCATTTGCTCAAGAATCGCTCGGGATTTTTCGTCTTCGGCCGGCAGTTGTTCCAGGTGCTCATCAAGGTGCTTGCAAACTTGATGTTCTGTCGCTGCGACAAAACCGAGGCTGACTTTATCGCTGATCAGGCCGGCGGCAGCGCCAATTCCGAACGACAGGCCATAAAACAGCGGGTTCAGTACGCTGGGGTGGCTACCGAGTTGGCGAATACGTTGCTCGCACCAGGCCAGGTGGTCGATTTCCTCCTCGGCCGCATGCTCCATGGCTGCGCGCACTTGCGGCAGCTTGGCGGTCAGGGCCTGGCCCTGGTACAGCGCCTGGGCACAGACTTCACCGGTATGGTTGATGCGCATCAGGCCGGCGACGTGGCGGGTGTCGGTCTCGCTCATCTGCGCGTCGGGTTGCACGATGGCCGGCGACGGGCGGTACGGTGCGCCGCTGAAGGGCAACAGTGTGCGCATGGCCGTATCGGCTTGCAGCAACAGACGGTCAATCGGCGAGTAGTGACGTTGGGTAGTCATGCTGACCTCCGGGAAGAATCTCGGCGGCCAGTTTACCGCAAGAGAGGGCGAAGCGTTTGCGTTGAGTCAAGGGCATGGGGTCGCACGCGCTGGGCTGCGACCCTTCGATCGTGGGGTATCAGCCCGGCGGCCAGTTCATCTGGCGCTGACCCAGTACGTGCATATGGATGTGGTAAACGGTCTGTCCACCTTCTTCATTGCAGTTCATCACTACCCGGAAACCTTTCTCGCAGCCCAGTTCCAAGGCCAGGCGCTGGGCGGTAAACAGAATATGGCCAGCCAGGGCTTTGTCGTCTTCGCCCAGGTCATTCAGGGTGCGGATGGGTTTCTTCGGGATTACCAGGAAATGTACCGGCGCCTGTGGGGCGATATCGTGGAAGGCGAGGACCTGGTCATCTTCGTAGATGATCTTCGCGGGTATTTCTCTGTTGATGATTTTGGTGAACAGAGTATCCACAGCTGTTTCTCCATATGAATGTGCAGGGTGAGTGTACTCAGGCGGTCAGCGTGGGCAATAGGCCTTGTTGATCGCGCCGGCAATCTTGCGGGTCAGCCAGCGTGGGCTGAAGCGCGGGCTGAAGGCCAGCCAGCGGTTGCGCCGTCCGGGAATGATGATGGCTTTGTTCTTTTCCAGTGCGCGTACGGTGTAGAGGGCCACTTCTTCCGGGCTCATCAGCTGCTGGCTGCGATCGAGCTTGGCAGTGTCCATTTGCGCGGTGCCGAAGAACGCCGTGCGTGTCGGGCCGGGGCATAACACCGAGACCTTGATGCCACAGGTCTTCAATTCTTCGCGCAAACCTTCGGAAAAATGCAGCACATACGCCTTGCTGGCGTAATAGCTGCTCATCCACGGGCCGGGCTGGAACGCCGCAACCGAGGCGACATTGAGAATCTGCCCGCCGCCTTGCAACGCCATGGCATTGCCAAGGGCGTGACACATGCGCGTCAGTGCGAGGATGTTGACTTCGATCAGGTCCTGCTCGGTCATCCAGTCCTGGGCCAGGAACGGTCCGCTGGTGCCGATGCCGGCGCAGTTAACCAGCAAGTCGATCTGCCGTTCGCCTTCTTCAAGTTCCAGCAGGAACCCGGACAAGCGCAGTGGCTCGCCCAAGTCGCAGGCACGAAACAGCACCTCGACGCCAAAGCGTTGAGTCAATTCGATTGCAATGCTTTCCAACTGATCACGCTGGCGGGCCACCAGAATCAAGCTGCGGCCGCGACGGGCCAGTGCTTCGGCCAAGGCCAGGCCGATGCCGCTGGAGGCGCCGGTGATCAGAGCGTAACGGGTCATGCCTTTCTCCATCGCAACGCCGCCGAGCCTGTGACAGAGGACAGGCGGCGGGCGTTTCTTCACTGTTCTGGAGAGTCTACAGGTTCGGCCGCTTCGTCAGCACTTTGCACGTCTTCTTCATCGACGATCACGCTTTGATCGGCGTCGTCATCGGAGGTGAGGGAACTGCTTTCGTAGCTGCTGTCCACGTTGGCTTCGAGCTGGTTCAGGTAGCCATTCATCCCCAGGGTCACCACGACGATGAGCACCAATGGGATAAACGCCAGCCATAGGGAGGCCAGCACTTTCACCGCCGTGGAGTTGCGCGGAGGTGGCGCGCCGTACTGGTTGGCGCCGGCGTTACCGGGCAGTACCAACAGCAGAAGCGGGAAGACGCTGTTCACCAGCGGAACCAGGTTCAGCAGGTACAACCAGCCGGACCAGCCCAGGTCGTGCAGGCGTTGCACGCCGATTTGCACGCTCACGACGACAAGCGCAACAAACAGCGCAAACCCCAGCAGCGAGCCGAGAATAACGGCGATCGTTGGCGAAGCGGTCGCGATCGCGAAGCCCACGGTACTGAGGATGCCTGCTGCTACGAGCATCGCAACCGTCAGCACCAGCGTCCAGGCCAGATAGCGCAGGCGGCCGATGCGCCCATTGATGGTGAAGACCTTGAGGCTGGAATACTCCGGCAAGTCATCACCTACGGCAGCGCGTGGTGGAGCGTAGGGCGAAGCGGCAGGTCGGGAGAAGTCCGTAGCGCCCGAATCCGTCTCGTGAGTTTCAGCCAAGCTGAAGGCTACAGGCTGCTCGGCTTCGATGCGCGCATCGATGCCGGCGTTGTGCAGTGCAGTCAGGTAGGTTTCTGCGTCAGGCCGGGAAAGGTCGCGTTTCAACGCAACCGGGCGGCCGGTAAAAAGCTTCTCGATGGCCTCGACGTCGCTTTTGAACAGCTCGGCGAGGTTGAGTTTTGCCGTGGTGCTTTCGACACCTGGGAGCAAGGCTCCGTCAAACACGATCTTGAAACGGTTGTCGCTCATGCAGGCATCCTTGTCACTTAATCAGGGAGGGTGGGGCAAGCCTGCTTCGATTGGCAGGCCTGACAATTGGGTCAGCGTGGCCAGCGCAGTTGTGCCGCCTGCTCGCGCGCCTTGCGGTATTCGGCATCCAGGCGGGCAACGAGTTCATCGACGCTGGGTAAATCATCAATATCTCCGACGCCCTGGCCGGCGGACCACACGGTCTTCCAGGCCTTGGCCTCATCGCTCAACGGCTTGAGCTTGGAACCGAAGTTGACTTCGCCTTTGCCTTGCAGGGCAGCGAGGTCGAAACCGGCATTTTCCAGGCTCTGGCGCATAAAGCTGGCGGGGACGCCCGAGACCGCAGGAGTGTGCACGATGTCGGCGGCGCGCGCTGTGAGCAGCATCTCTTTATAAGCATCCGGGGCGTGGCTTTCGGTCGTGCCGATAAAGCGTGTGCCGAAATACGCCAGGTCGGCCCCCAGCACCTGGGCGGCAAGAATTTCGTGCCCGTGGTTGAGGCAACCTGCCAGCAACAGGGTTTTATCGAAGAACTGGCGGATTTCGGCGATCAGGGCGAACGGGCTCCAGGTCCCGGCATGGCCCCCGGCGCCCGCAGCGACTGCGATCAAACCATCGACACCGGCCTCCGCGGCTTTCTCCGCATGGCGCCGCGTGGTGACATCGTGAAAGACCAGGCCGCCGTAGCTGTGCACGGCATCCACCAGTTCCTTCACGGCGCCCAGGCTGGTGATCACGATCGGGACCTTGTGTTCCACGCAGATCGCCAAGTCAGCCTGCAACCGTGGGTTGCTGTTGTGCACGATAAGGTTCACGGCGTAGGGCGCGGGGTTGTCCAACGGAGCCAGGCCCGCTTCGATTTCCTCCAGCCAGGCCTTGAAACCACTGCTTTCACGCTGGTTGAGCGCCGGGAAACTCCCGACCACTCCGTTGCGACAGCACGCCAGGACCAGTTGCGGGTTGGAAATCAGGAACATCGGCGCAGCCACCACGGGCAGGCGAAGACGTTGTTCAAGCAGAGCGGGCAGCGACATTGGAGGTACCCCGAGTCATTAGAAGTTAGAACGGTTTGACCACGACCAAAATTACGATAGCCAGCAATATCAGAACCGGGACTTCATTGAACCAGCGATAAAAGACATGGCTGCGGGTGTTTTCGCCACGGGCAAAGCGCTTTACCTGCGCGCCGCACATATGGTGATAGCCGATAAGGAGCACGACCAGGGTCAGCTTGGCATGGATCCAGGCACCCATCTGGAAGATGGCGGGGTTGAGCGCGATCAGCCAGATGCCGAACACAAGGGTGGCGACCATCGCGGGCCCCATGATGCCGCGATACAGCTTGCGCTCCATGACACTGAAGCGTTCCTTGCTGACCGTATCCTCGCTTTGCGCGTGGTAGACGAACAGGCGCGGCAGGTAGAACAGCCCGGCAAACCAGCACACGATGGCGACGATATGGAAGGCTTTGACCCATAGATAAAGCATTTTTAGTTATTCCCAGGTTCACGGTAGCTGAAGATAGTAGTGGCTCATGCGTCCTTACGTCACCTTGGCGGTTGTCGCAGAACGATGCGGCCCCTATTATCGACGGCTTTCCAGTGGGTTCGTTGAGGGCAGGTTTATGGTCAAGGTCGGTATCGTCGGCGGCACGGGTTACACCGGTGTCGAATTGCTGCGTCTGTTGGCTCAGCATCCGCAGGCAGAGGTGGTGGTCATCACTTCCCGATCCGAGGCCGGCCTGGCCGTGGCCGATATGTACCCCAACCTGCGAGGCCACTATGACGGCCTGGCGTTCAGTGTGCCGGACATCAAGACCCTGGGGGCCTGTGACGTAGTGTTCTTTGCTACGCCTCACGGTGTCGCCCATGCCCTGGCCGGTGAATTACTGGCGGCGGGCACCAAGGTCATCGACCTGTCGGCGGATTTCCGTCTGCAGGACGCCGATGAGTGGGCCAAGTGGTACGGCCAGCCGCACGGTGCGCCAGAACTGTTGGAAGAGGCGGTGTACGGCCTGCCGGAAGTCAATCGCGAGCAGATCAAGCAGGCGCGCCTGATCGCCGTGCCGGGTTGCTATCCCACTGCGACCCAACTGGGCTTCCTGCCATTGCTGGAAGCAGGCTTGGCCGATGCTTCGCGCCTGATCGCGGACTGCAAGTCAGGTGTCAGCGGTGCAGGCCGGGGTGCGGCGGTAGGTTCGCTGTATTCCGAGACGTCGGAAAGCATGAAGGCCTATGCGGTCAAGGGGCATCGCCACTTGCCGGAGATCCGCCAGGGGTTGCGTCGTGCCGCGGGCAAGGAGGTGGGCTTGACCTTCGTTCCGCATTTGACGCCGATGATCCGTGGTATTCACTCCACGCTGTACGCGACTGTCGTCGATCGCTCGGTGGATCTGCAGGCATTGTTTGAAAAACGTTATGCCAACGAGCCGTTCGTCGATGTAATGCCGGCTGGCAGTCACCCGGAAACTCGCAGCGTGCGCGGCGCCAATGTGTGCCGTATCGCGGTGCATCGTCCGCAGGATGGCGACTTGGTGGTAGTACTGTCCGTGATCGATAATCTGGTCAAGGGTGCGTCGGGCCAGGCTGTACAGAACATGAACATCCTGTTCGGCCTGGATGAGAAGCTGGGCCTGTCCCATGCGGGCATGCTGCCTTAGGGTTTCCCCGTTATTGCGCAAAAGGCCCGATCATCGGGCCTTTTGTGTTTTTAATGGCGGCTACGCAGATTGATATACCGTAACAATAGTTGACCGCTTTTCTAGGAGAAGCGGATAATACCGGCCATTACGCATATGGCGGCGCTACGCCGGGAGATTATCAGCATGAGCGTTGAATCCTTCACCCCCACGGCTTTGCAATTCACCCACGGTGCTGCGCACAAGGTGAAGAGCCTGGTCGATGAAGAGGGTAATGATCGCTTGAAGCTGCGCGTATTCGTTACGGGCGGCGGTTGTTCAGGGTTTCAGTACGGTTTTACCTTCGATGAAGATGTGGCCGATGACGATACCATCGTCGAGCGCGAGGGCGTCAGCCTGGTCGTAGACCCTATGAGTTTCCAATACCTGGCAGGTGCCGAGGTGGATTATCAGGAAGGTCTCGAGGGGTCGCGTTTCGTGATAAAGAACCCTAACGCCACCACCACCTGTGGTTGCGGGTCTTCGTTCTCGATCTGATCGATGGCGGATACAAAAACGCCGCTTGGCTTTGATCGGTCAAGCGGCGTTTTGCTGTCTGCAGATCCTGGAGGGCTGTCAGGCGGGGTAGATCGCGCCCAGTACCCGAAGACCGCGTGCGCCGGTGACGCTGGGGCGGTTGGCAGCAATGCCTTCCAGGCAGCAATGGGCCAGCCAGGCAAAGGCCATGGCTTCTACCCAATCAGGATCTACGCCGTAGGTGGCGGTGCTGCTGACTTGGGTCGCCGGCAGTAGCGCGGCCAGGCGGCTCATCAACGTAACGTTATGGGCGCCGCCGCCACAGACCAGTAGGGTTTCGGTCTGGTGTTGTGCGGTTTGCAGGGATTTGACGATGGTCAGGGCGGTCAGCTCCAGCAGCGTGGCTTGTACGTCCTGGGGAGCAAATGCTGGCAACCCCGCCAGATGTCGTTGCAGCCACTCGCGATTGAACACTTCGCGTCCGGTGCTTTTTGGGCCCTGTGTGACAAAGAAGGGGTCGCTGAGCAGGGTGTTGAGTAACTGCGATTCGACTTTACCGCCGGCCGCCCACCGGCCGTCACGATCAAAGTGCTCGCCGCGCTGCTGGTGAATCCAGGTGTCCAGCAGAACGTTGCCGGGGCCGCAGTCGAAGCCGGCTACAGGCTTGCCGGTCTCGATCAGGCTAAGGTTGCTGAAACCGCCGATATTCAGGACGGCGTGATTGCCGCTGCGTTCGCCAAACAACGCTTCATGAAAGGCGGGTACCAATGGTGCGCCCTGGCCACCAGCGGCCACGTCGCGGCTGCGGAAGTCGCTGACCACAGTGATGCCTGTCAGCTCGGTGAGCAGGGCAGGGTTACCGATCTGTACGGTAAAGCCTCGGGTGGGTTCATGGCGGATGGTTTGCCCGTGGCTACCGATCGCGCGAATGTCTTGGGGCTTGAGAGCTTGCTGCTCCAGTAAGGCATGAATGCCTTGGGCAGCCACTGTCACCCAATGCTGCTGGGCAATTGCCGAGCGAGCGATTTCATCTGGGCCGCTGGCGCACAGGCTGAGCAGCTCGGCGCGCAGGCTGCCTGGCATGGGGATGTAGTGAGTGGCGATCAGCTTGATCGCCGAGCTTTGTTCGATCAGGGCTATATCCAGACCGTCGAGGCTGGTGCCAGACATCACCCCTATATAGAGCGCCATGTCTTAACGCTTCGCCGAAGCCAGCAGGGTGGAGCGCTCCTGATCCATGCGCGCCATCAGCGGCTGGCTCTGTTGCATGAAGCGCGCACGCTCGGCCTTGGCGATGGGGTCGGCCATGGGTAGCTTTTGGCCCAATGGATCGACGTGTACGCCATTGACTTGGAACTCATAATGCAAGTGCGGTCCGGTAGACAGGCCGGTAGTGCCGATATAACCAATCACCTGGCCTTGCTTCACGGTGCCGCCCGTCTGCACGCCCTTGGCGAACCCTTGCATGTGGCCATAAAGGGTACGGTAGGTGTTGCCGTGCTGGATGATCACGGTATTGCCGTAGCCTCCGCGACGACCGGCCAGCAGCACCTTGCCGTCACCGGCGGCCTTGATTGGCGTACCACGAGGGGCGGCATAGTCGACGCCTTTGTGGGCGCGGATTTTGTTCAGAATTGGATGCTTGCGGCCCATGGAGAATCGCGAGCTAATACGAGCGAAGTCGACAGGCGTGCGGATAAACGCCTTACGCATGCTGTTGCCATCGGCGGTGTAGTAGCTGCTGTTGCCTTGCTTGTTGGTGTAGCGAACTGCGGTATAGGTCTTGCCGCGGTTGGTGAAGCGTGCGGAGAGAATATTGCCGGTGCCGACCACTTTACCGTTGGCGACCTTCTGCTCGTAGATCACGTCGAATTCATCGCCTTGGCGGATGTCCTGGGCGAAGTCGATGTCGTATCCAAATACGCTGGCCATGTCCATGGTCATGCTATGGGACAGGCCGGCGCGTGCAGCGGACTGCGACAAGGAGCTGTTGATCACGCCGTGTACATAAGCAGAGCGCATCACCGGCTTGGTGGTGACACGATTGAAGGCAAAGCCCTTGGCGCCCTTGGTCAGGGTGATGCTTTCGAGGTCGCTGATGTTGCTGTGCAGGTTATTCAACTGGCCATCTGGGGTCAGTTCGAACTCAAGCTTCTGCCCGTGCTTGAGTTGGGTGAATTGCTTGGCCTGTTTGTCACTGGCCAGTACTTCATTAACCGTGGCGGCGGGCAGGCCGACCTTTTCGAACAGGGTCGACAACGTATCGCCTTTTGCCACGATGACTTCGCGGTGTTGCGGATTCTTGGCGACATCTGCTGCCGGGGCAGGTGCTGGTTTGGCTGCTTGCTGGGTGTCTTCTGGGCTGCTTTCTATCTGGGCGAACGGTGATTCAGTAGCGGTAGTTGTGGCTTGCTGTGCGTCGGAAGCGTCTTGATCTTGTGTCAGTTGCTCAACCGGGCTTTCCAGGTCAAGGCTCAGGGATGTTCGTTTGGCCTCTACATCACTGGAAGGGAATACCAGGAGCGCCAGGCTGAGAAGGGCGGCGATACCACTTGCTGCGAGCAGGTGGGTCTTCGGGTAAAGCGGCGGCGCTTTAGACGGTTCAGTGGTCATAGGTAATTTTGACTTTGAAGATGAAATGGAAAAGATGAATGACATGATGAAGATGAAATAACTGTATAAAATATAACCAAATCATCTGTGGTGCAAGCTCGCGAATGCTGTGCTTGCTGAACGGTGTCCGTGCGCAGGGCAAAACTTGTAATTAGTCCCTGATCTTGTATGGTTGGTTCCCTTTTGAATCTGAGCCTTGCGGGTCTGTTATGAAGTCGGTTGAAGAGCAGCTAGCGCTGATAAAACGTGGTGCGGAAGAACTGTTGGTCGAGTCTGAGCTGATCGAAAAGCTCAAGCGCGGCCAGCCCCTGCGTATCAAGGCCGGCTTTGATCCGACGGCGCCGGATCTGCACCTTGGGCATACCGTGCTTATAAACAAGCTGCGTCAGTTCCAGGAACTGGGGCATCAGGTCATCTTCCTTATAGGTGACTTCACCGGGATGATCGGCGATCCGAGTGGCAAGAGCGCAACGCGTCCGCCACTGACTCGTGAGCAGGTTCTCGATAATGCCGAGACCTACAAGACCCAGGTGTTCAAGATTCTCGATCCTGCCAAGACCGAGGTGGCCTTTAACTCCACATGGATGGATCAGATGGGGCCGGCCGACTTTATTCGCCTGACGTCCCAATACACCGTGGCGCGCATGCTTGAGCGAGATGACTTCGACAAGCGCTACTCCACCAACCAGCCTATCGCGATTCATGAGTTCCTCTACCCGTTGGTGCAAGGGTATGACTCGGTGGCTTTGCGTGCCGACGTTGAGTTGGGTGGTACCGATCAGAAGTTCAATCTGTTGATGGGGCGCGAGTTGCAGCGTGCATATGGGCAGGAAGCCCAATGCATTCTGACCATGCCGTTGCTGGAAGGCTTGGATGGCGTCAAGAAGATGTCCAAGTCGCTGGGTAACTATGTGGGTATCCAGGAGGCGCCAGGCGTGATGTATGGCAAGCTGGTTTCTATCCCGGATGCGCTGATGTGGCGTTACTTCGAGTTGTTGAGCTTTCGTTCTATGGATGAAATCAACGCGCTGCGTGCTGAGGTCGAGGCGGGTGCTAATCCGCGCGACGTGAAGATCAAGCTGGCCGAAGAGATCGTTGCGCGTTTCCATGGTGAGGAGGCAGCTGCCAGTGCTCACCGTGCGGCAGGCAATCGCATGAGAGATGGCGAGCTGCCGGATGATTTGCCGGAGATCGAGTTGGTAGCTGCAGAGGCGATGCCGATCGCGGCTGTCCTTAATAAGGCGGGGCTGGTGAAGAACTCGGCGGTTGCGCGTGACCTTCTGGGTTCGGGTGGTGTGCGTATAGATGGTGAGGTGGTTGATCGCACCTTTATATATGAGCTGGGTGCTACCCATGTTTGCCAGGCTGGGAAGAAGGCATTTGCGCGTATTACGCTTAAATCCGAATAAGTCTGAAATTAAGTGTTGACGGCGTTTTATATCTGTCTATAATTCGCCCCACTTCCGGCGCAGTCGAAACGGAAAACTCCTTGGTAAACAAAGAGTTACGCAAGATTCGACAGCGACCCGCTTCAGTTCATCGAAGCCCAGAAGGAGTTGGTAGAGCAGTGTCGTTTGGCTCTATTAACGTTTCGATCCTCTCGGTCGAAAGCGGAGAAAAAGAGGTGTTGACAGCAGCGTGTAACGCTGTAGAATTCGCCTCCCGCTAACGAGAGATCGGAAGCGCAAGTGGTTGAAGTTACAAAGGAAACTTTGAAAACTTCTGAAAATAATCACTTGACAGCAAATGAGGCTGCTGTAGAATGCGCGCCTCGGTTGAGACGAAAGATCTTAACCAACCGCTCTTTAACAACTGAATCAAGCAATTCGTGTGGGTGCTTGTGGAGTCAGACTGATAGTCAACAAGATTATCAGCATCACAAGTTACTCCGCGAGAAATCAAAGATGTAACCAACGATTGCTGAGCCAAGTTTAGGGTTTCTTAAAAACCCAAAGATGTTTGAACTGAAGAGTTTGATCATGGCTCAGATTGAACGCTGGCGGCAGGCCTAACACATGCAAGTCGAGCGGTAGAGAGAAGCTTGCTTCTCTTGAGAGCGGCGGACGGGTGAGTAATGCCTAGGAATCTGCCTGGTAGTGGGGGATAACGTTCGGAAACGGACGCTAATACCGCATACGTCCTACGGGAGAAAGCAGGGGACCTTCGGGCCTTGCGCTATCAGATGAGCCTAGGTCGGATTAGCTAGTTGGTGAGGTAATGGCTCACCAAGGCGACGATCCGTAACTGGTCTGAGAGGATGATCAGTCACACTGGAACTGAGACACGGTCCAGACTCCTACGGGAGGCAGCAGTGGGGAATATTGGACAATGGGCGAAAGCCTGATCCAGCCATGCCGCGTGTGTGAAGAAGGTCTTCGGATTGTAAAGCACTTTAAGTTGGGAGGAAGGGCAGTTACCTAATACGTGATTGTTTTGACGTTACCGACAGAATAAGCACCGGCTAACTCTGTGCCAGCAGCCGCGGTAATACAGAGGGTGCAAGCGTTAATCGGAATTACTGGGCGTAAAGCGCGCGTAGGTGGTTAGTTAAGTTGGATGTGAAATCCCCGGGCTCAACCTGGGAACTGCATTCAAAACTGACTGACTAGAGTATGGTAGAGGGTGGTGGAATTTCCTGTGTAGCGGTGAAATGCGTAGATATAGGAAGGAACACCAGTGGCGAAGGCGACCACCTGGACTGATACTGACACTGAGGTGCGAAAGCGTGGGGAGCAAACAGGATTAGATACCCTGGTAGTCCACGCCGTAAACGATGTCAACTAGCCGTTGGGAGCCTTGAGCTCTTAGTGGCGCAGCTAACGCATTAAGTTGACCGCCTGGGGAGTACGGCCGCAAGGTTAAAACTCAAATGAATTGACGGGGGCCCGCACAAGCGGTGGAGCATGTGGTTTAATTCGAAGCAACGCGAAGAACCTTACCAGGCCTTGACATCCAATGAACTTTCTAGAGATAGATTGGTGCCTTCGGGAACATTGAGACAGGTGCTGCATGGCTGTCGTCAGCTCGTGTCGTGAGATGTTGGGTTAAGTCCCGTAACGAGCGCAACCCTTGTCCTTAGTTACCAGCACGTTATGGTGGGCACTCTAAGGAGACTGCCGGTGACAAACCGGAGGAAGGTGGGGATGACGTCAAGTCATCATGGCCCTTACGGCCTGGGCTACACACGTGCTACAATGGTCGGTACAGAGGGTTGCCAAGCCGCGAGGTGGAGCTAATCCCATAAAACCGATCGTAGTCCGGATCGCAGTCTGCAACTCGACTGCGTGAAGTCGGAATCGCTAGTAATCGCGAATCAGAATGTCGCGGTGAATACGTTCCCGGGCCTTGTACACACCGCCCGTCACACCATGGGAGTGGGTTGCACCAGAAGTAGCTAGTCTAACCTTCGGGGGGACGGTTACCACGGTGTGATTCATGACTGGGGTGAAGTCGTAACAAGGTAGCCGTAGGGGAACCTGCGGCTGGATCACCTCCTTAATCGACGACATCAGCTGCTCCATAAGTTCCCACACGAATTGCTTGATTCATTGAAGAAGACGATAAAGAAGCAGCCCGAAATTGGGTCTGTAGCTCAGTTGGTTAGAGCGCACCCCTGATAAGGGTGAGGTCGGCAGTTCGAATCTGCCCAGACCCACCAATTTTGTGTGGGAAACGCCTGTAGAAATACGGGGCCATAGCTCAGCTGGGAGAGCGCCTGCCTTGCACGCAGGAGGTCAACGGTTCGATCCCGTTTGGCTCCACCACTACTGCTTCTAGACGTTGAAAGCTTAGAAATGAGCATTCCATCACTGCGATGGTGAATGTTGATTTCTAGTCTTTGATTAGATCGTTCTTTAAAAATTTGGGTATGTGATAGAAAGATAGACTGAACGTTACTTTCACTGGTAACGGATCAGGCTAAGGTAAAATTTGTGAGTTCTCTTAGTTGAGAAATTCGAATTTTCGGCGAATGTCGTCTTCACAGTATAACCAGATTGCTTGGGGTTATATGGTCAAGTGAAGAAGCGCATACGGTGGATGCCTTGGCAGTCAGAGGCGATGAAAGACGTGGTAGCCTGCGAAAAGCTTCGGGGAGTCGGCAAACAGACTTTGATCCGGAGATGTCTGAATGGGGGAACCCAGCCATCATAAGATGGTTACCTTACACTGAATACATAGGTGTAAGGGGCGAACCAGGGGAACTGAAACATCTAAGTACCCTGAGGAAAAGAAATCAACCGAGATTCCCTTAGTAGTGGCGAGCGAACGGGGACTAGCCCTTAAGTGGCTTTGAGATTAGCGGAACGCTCTGGAAAGTGCGGCCATAGTGGGTGATAGCCCTGTACGCGAAAATCTCTTAGTCATGAAATCGAGTAGGACGGAGCACGAGAAACTTTGTCTGAATATGGGGGGACCATCCTCCAAGGCTAAATACTACTGACTGACCGATAGTGAACTAGTACCGTGAGGGAAAGGCGAAAAGAACCCCGGAGAGGGGAGTGAAATAGATCCTGAAACCGTATGCGTACAAGCAGTGGGAGCCCACTTTGTTGGGTGACTGCGTACCTTTTGTATAATGGGTCAGCGACTTATTTTCAGTGGCGAGCTTAACCGAATAGGGGAGGCGTAGCGAAAGCGAGTCTTAATAGGGCGTCTAGTCGCTGGGAATAGACCCGAAACCGGGCGATCTATCCATGGGCAGGTTGAAGGTTGGGTAACACTAACTGGAGGACCGAACCGACTACCGTTGAAAAGTTAGCGGATGACCTGTGGATCGGAGTGAAAGGCTAATCAAGCTCGGAGATAGCTGGTTCTCCTCGAAAGCTATTTAGGTAGCGCCTCATGTATCACTGTAGGGGGTAGAGCACTGTTTCGGCTAGGGGGTCATCCCGACTTACCAAACCGATGCAAACTCCGAATACCTACAAGTGCCGAGCATGGGAGACACACGGCGGGTGCTAACGTCCGTCGTGAAAAGGGAAACAACCCAGACCGTCAGCTAAGGTCCCAAAGTTATGGTTAAGTGGGAAACGATGTGGGAAGGCTTAGACAGCTAGGAGGTTGGCTTAGAAGCAGCCACCCTTTAAAGAAAGCGTAATAGCTCACTAGTCGAGTCGGCCTGCGCGGAAGATGTAACGGGGCTCAAACCATACACCGAAGCTACGGGTATCACGTAAGTGATGCGGTAGAGGAGCGTTCTGTAAGCCTGTGAAGGTGAGTTGAGAAGCTTGCTGGAGGTATCAGAAGTGCGAATGCTGACATGAGTAACGACAATGGGTGTGAAAAACACCCACGCCGAAAGACCAAGGTTTCCTGCGCAACGTTAATCGACGCAGGGTTAGTCGGTCCCTAAGGCGAGGCTGAAAAGCGTAGTCGATGGAAAACAGGTTAATATTCCTGTACTTCTGGTTATTGCGATGGAGGGACGGAGAAGGCTAGGCCAGCTTGGCGTTGGTTGTCCAAGTTTAAGGTGGTAGGCTGAGATCTTAGGTAAATCCGGGATCTTAAGGCCGAGAGCTGATGACGAGTTGTCTTTTAGATGACGAAGTGGTTGATGCCATGCTTCCAAGAAAAGCTTCTAAGCTTCAGGTAACCAGGAACCGTACCCCAAACCGACACAGGTGGTTGGGTAGAGAATACCAAGGCGCTTGAGAGAACTCGGGTGAAGGAACTAGGCAAAATGGCACCGTAACTTCGGGAGAAGGTGCGCCGGTGAGGGTGAAGGACTTGCTCCGTAAGCCCATGCCGGTCGAAGATACCAGGCCGCTGCGACTGTTTATTAAAAACACAGCACTCTGCAAACACGAAAGTGGACGTATAGGGTGTGACGCCTGCCCGGTGCCGGAAGGTTAATTGATGGGGTTAGCTAACGCGAAGCTCTTGATCGAAGCCCCGGTAAACGGCGGCCGTAACTATAACGGTCCTAAGGTAGCGAAATTCCTTGTCGGGTAAGTTCCGACCTGCACGAATGGCGTAACGATGGCGGCGCTGTCTCCACCCGAGACTCAGTGAAATTGAAATCGCTGTGAAGATGCAGTGTATCCGCGGCTAGACGGAAAGACCCCGTGAACCTTTACTATAGCTTTGCACTGGACTTTGAATTTGCTTGTGTAGGATAGGTGGGAGGCTTTGAAGCGTGGACGCCAGTTCGCGTGGAGCCAACCTTGAAATACCACCCTGGCAACTTTGAGGTTCTAACTCAGGTCCGTTATCCGGATCGAGGACAGTGTATGGTGGGTAGTTTGACTGGGGCGGTCTCCTCCTAAAGAGTAACGGAGGAGTACGAAGGTGCGCTCAGACCGGTCGGAAATCGGTCGTAGAGTATAAAGGCAAAAGCGCGCTTGACTGCGAGACAGACACGTCGAGCAGGTACGAAAGTAGGTCTTAGTGATCCGGTGGTTCTGTATGGAAGGGCCATCGCTCAACGGATAAAAGGTACTCCGGGGATAACAGGCTGATACCGCCCAAGAGTTCATATCGACGGCGGTGTTTGGCACCTCGATGTCGGCTCATCACATCCTGGGGCTGAAGCCGGTCCCAAGGGTATGGCTGTTCGCCATTTAAAGTGGTACGCGAGCTGGGTTTAGAACGTCGTGAGACAGTTCGGTCCCTATCTGCCGTGGACGTTTGAGATTTGAGAGGGGCTGCTCCTAGTACGAGAGGACCGGAGTGGACGAACCTCTGGTGTTCCGGTTGTCACGCCAGTGGCATTGCCGGGTAGCTATGTTCGGAATAGATAACCGCTGAAAGCATCTAAGCGGGAAACTAGCCTCAAGATGAGATCTCACTGGGACCTTGAGTCCCCTGAAGGGCCGTCGAAGACTACGACGTTGATAGGTTGGGTGTGTAAGCGCTGTGAGGCGTTGAGCTAACCAATACTAATTGCCCGTGAGGCTTGACCATATAACACCCAAGCAATTTGCTGACCTGAAAAGGCACCAGATTGCGGTGTGTGAAGACGAAACGAACCGAAAGTTCGAAGTTCACAAAACACCGAAAGCTATCACATACCCAATTTGCTGAAGCGAGGCCAGCTGGCCACGACTCAGTACCCACCTATTTTCATATTTCTGTCATATCGATCAAAAAAGCCTCAAATACACAAAAGCCGGCCCCAAGGGGCCGGCTTTCAACGCTTATTACAAGCTAGGAAACGCAAACTGCGACGCTTCATGACTGGCCCGTTGCGGCCAACGCTGGGTAATCGCCTTGCGACGTGTGTAGAAACGCACCCCATCCGGACCATAAGCATGCAAGTCACCGAACAGCGAACGCTTCCAACCACCAAAGCTGTGATACGCCACCGGCACCGGCAGTGGCACGTTCACGCCGACCATCCCCACTTCAATCTCGTCACAGAACAGACGCGCCGCCTCCCCATCACGGGTGAAGATGCAGGTACCGTTGCCGTACTCGTGATCGTTAATCAGCTGCATCGCAGCTTCCAGGCTATTCACCCGAACCACGCACAGCACCGGCCCGAAGATCTCTTCTTTATAGATACGCATCTCGGGCGTCACGCGATCGAACAAACTGCCGCCCAGGAAGAACCCCTCTTCATGCCCGGCAACACTCAAGCCACGACCATCAACTACCAGTTCAGCGCCCGCAGCCACACCGTCTTCTATATAGCCACTGACCTTATCCCGCGCCTGCCCTGTCACCAGCGGCCCCATATCCAGCCCGCAGGAGGTGCCCGCACCGATCTTCAGCGCCTTGACCTGCGGCACCAGCTTGGCGATCAATGCATCCGCCACCTGGTCACCCACGCACACGGCCACCGAGATCGCCATGCAACGTTCACCGCACGAACCATAGGCCGCCCCCATCAAGGCACTGACCGCATTATCCAGGTCCGCATCCGGCATCAGCACCGCATGGTTCTTCGCCCCGCCCAGTGCCTGCACGCGTTTGCCACGTTTGGTCGCTTCGGCATAGATGTACTCGGCAATCGGTGTCGAGCCGACGAAGCTCAGCGCCTTGACTTCCGGCGCCTCGATCAACGCATCCACCGCGCCCTTGTCACCGTGCACCACGCTCAGCACACCTTTAGGCAGGCCAGCCTCCTGCAACAGTTGCGCGATCAGCAACGTCGAGCTTGGATCACGCTCCGACGGCTTGAGGATGAAGCAGTTGCCGCAAACGATCGCCAGCGGATACATCCACAGTGGCACCATCGCCGGGAAGTTGAACGGTGTAATGCCTGCCACCACGCCCAACGGCTGGAAATCCGACCAGGCATCAATGTTCGGCCCGACATTGCGGCTGTACTCGCCCTTGAGAATCTCCGGCGCCGAGCACGCGTACTCCACGTTCTCGATCCCACGCTTCAACTCACCGGCGGCGTCTTCCAGCGTCTTGCCATGCTCTTCGCTGATCAACTGCGAGATACGTGCTTCGTTCTGCTCCAGCAATTGCTTGAAACGAAACATCACCTGGGCACGCTTGGCCGCTGGCGTATTCCTCCAGGCCGGAAATGCTGCCTTGGCCGAATCGATTGCGCTCTGAATAGTCTCGCGGCTGGCCAACGGCACCTGGTGAATCACCTGGCCAGTGGACGGGTTGTACACATCGGCAGTGCGACCGGTCTCGCTGACCAACTGGCCATTGATCAAATGCTGGATAAGGCTCATGCAGGGCTCCTGAAAAGTTGTTCTATATAGAAGGAGAAATCAGTCGATCTTGTTCAGCACTTCGCCGACCGCATCAAACAGACGATCCAGGTCCTGCGGCTTGCTGTTGAAGGTTGGCCCAAACTGCAGGGTGTCCCCACCAAAGCGCACGTAGAAGCCGGCTTTCCACAAAGCCATGCCGGCCTCGAAGGGACGCACGATCGCATCACCATCACGCGGGGCAATCTGGATCGCACCGGCCAGGCCGTAGTTACGAATGTCGATTACGTTCTTGCTGCCCTTCAAGCCGTGCAGCGCATTCTCAAAGTGTGGCGCGACTTCGGCCACGCTCTGCACCAGGTTTTCCTTCTGCAGTAGATCCAGTGCCGCCAAGCCAGCGGCACAGGCCACCGGGTGCGCCGAATAGGTGTAGCCGTGGGGGAACTCCACTGCGTACTCCGGCGTCGCCTGGTTCATGAAGGTCTGGTAGATCTCGCTGCTGGCAATCACTGCGCCCATCGGGATCGCGCCGTTGGTGACTTGCTTGGCGATGCACATCAAGTCCGGGGTCACGCCGAAGCTGTCCGCGCCGAACATCGAGCCGGTACGGCCAAAACCGGTGATCACTTCATCGAATACCAACAGGATGTTGTGCTGGTCGCAGATTTCACGCAGGCGCTTGAGATAACCCTGTGGCGGCACCAGCACGCCAGCGGAACCGGCCATTGGCTCGACAAACACTGCCGCGATGTTCGACGCGTCATGCAATTCGATCAGCTTGAGCAGCTCATCGGCCAAGGCGATACCGCCCTGCTCCGGCATGCCGCGGGAAAAGGCATTGCTGGCCAGCAAGGTGTGAGGCAGATGGTCGACATCCATCATCGCCTGGCCAAACAGCTTACGGTTGCCGTTGACGCCGCCCAGGCTGGTACCGGCGATGTTCACACCGTGATAACCACGGGCACGCCCAATCATCTTGGTCTTGGTCGCCTGGCCTTTCAGGCGCCAATAGGCACGCACCATTTTCACCGCCGTGTCGGCGCACTCGGAGCCGGAGTCAGTGAAGAACACATGGTTCAGGTTGCCTGGGGTCAGGTCGGTGATCTTTTCCGCCAATTGGAAGGACAACGGATGACCGTATTGAAAGCCCGGCGAGTAATCCAGGGTACCCAGTTGCTTGGCGACGGCTTCCTGGATCTCCTTGCGCGTATGCCCGGCGCCGCAGGTCCACAGCCCCGACAACGAATCGTAAACCTTGCGCCCCTTGTCATCGGTCAACCAGCTGCCTTCGGCGGCCACGATCAGGCGCGGGTCGCGCTGGAAGTTACGGTTGGCGGTGTAAGGCATCCAGTGCGCGTCCAACTTCAGTTGGCTGGCCAGGGACGATGGGGCGTTTTCGGGCATGTTCATCAGCAAAACCTCGCAGGGCAACAGGCAGCGTCGGGATTGAAAAAGCGTTGTTGCAGCTAAATTGCCACGGGGATAAAGTCGGTGAAATTCAACTCTTCTAACCTTCAGTCAGGGATTCACTAAACTATGAGCAGTCGCCGACCCGATCCCCTGGCTCAAGTCAGTGACTTCGATATTCGCCTGCTGCGTATCTTCCGCAGCGTGGTGGAATGCGGTGGCTTCTCGGCGGCGGAAACCGTGCTGGGCATCGGGCGCTCGGCCATCAGCCAGCAAATGAGCGACCTGGAGCAACGCCTCGGGTTAAGGCTGTGCCAACGCGGGCGCGCCGGTTTCTCCCTGACCGAAGAAGGCCGCGAGGTCTACCAATCGGCCCTGCAACTGTTAAGTGCCCTGGAAAGCTTTCGCACCGAGGTCAACGGCCTGCACCAGCATTTGCGCGGCGAGTTGATCATTGGCCTCACCGACAACCTGGTCACCCTGCCCCACATGCGCATCACTCACGCCCTGGCGCAGTTGAAGGAGCGCGGTCCGGACGTGCAAATCCAGATCCGCATGATCGCGCCCAATGAAGTGGAACAAGGCGTACTCGACGGGCGCCTGCATGTCGGTGTGGTGCCCCAGGCCAGTGCATTGTCCGGCCTGGAATACCAACCGCTGTACAGCGAACGCTCACTGCTCTACTGCGCGGTTGGCCATCCCCTGTTTTATGCCGACGACAAGCAACTGGACGACGAACGTATCAACACCCAGGACGCCATCGCCCCCACCTTTCGCCTGCCCGCCGAGATCCAGGCCCACTACCAGGCACTCAATTGCACTGCCAGCGCTTCGGACCGCGAAGGCATGGCGTTCCTGATCCTGACCGGCCGCTATATCGGCTACCTGCCCGACCACTACGCCAGCCTCTGGGTGCAACAAGGCCGACTGCGCGCGCTGAAATCGGCTACACGCTTTTACGATTTGAGCCTGGCTTCGGTCACGCGCAAAGGCCGTCGCCCCCATTTGGTGCTGGAAAGCTTCCTGGAAAGTCTGGCGGCAACACGGTAATTCGGGCTCCACACAAAAAGCTGAGCAACTGGACAGCTTTTTGCAAGGGCACTGGGACCTAGAACCGTCCGCCTCGAGTTTGCCCGCCATGCCACCAGAATCTTCCAGCCCCAGTGACCTGATCTACGGCCTCAATGACCGCCCAAAACCCTTAGCGGCGATATTGGCCGCCCTGCAACATGTACTGGCGGCCTTCGTCGGTATCATCACTCCGCCGCTGATCATCGGCTCCACCCTGGGCCTCACCGCCCACCTGCCCTACCTGATCAGCATGGCGCTGATGGTGTCCGGTGTCGGCACATTCATCCAGGCACGCAGGCCATTTGGCATCGGCGCCGGCATGATCTGCCTGCAAGGCACCAGCTTTGCGTTTCTGGGCGCGGTGTTGTCGGCCGGGTTCCTCGTGAAGCAACGCGGCGGTAGCCCGGAAGACATCATGGCGATGATCTTCGGTGTGTGCTTTTTCGGCGCAGCCGTCCAGATCGTACTGAGCCGATTTATCGGTCAATTGCGTCGAGTAATCACGCCGCTGGTCACCGGGATTGTCATCACCCTGATCGGCATCAGCCTGATCAAGGTTGGGATCACCGACCTGGGCGGCGGCTTCAACGCCCCCGATTTCGGCGCGCCCACCAACCTGGCGCTGGGCCTGTTCGTGGTATTGACCATTATCCTGCTCAACCGCTCGAATACCCCATGGGTGCGCCTCTCGGCGATCATCATCGGCCTGGCCCTTGGCAGCATAGCCGCCTGGTTCAGCGGCAAGCTGGTGCCCCAAGCCCTGCCCGACCTGCCCTTGATCAGCGTGCCGATGCCGTTCCGTTTCGGTTTCAACTTCGACTGGAGCGCCTTCCTGCCGATCGCGCTGATTTATCTGATCAGCAGCATCGAAACCGTGGGCGACCTTACCGCCAATTGCATGATCGCCCGCCAGCCCATCAGCGGGCCTTCCTATATAGGCCGGCTCAAAGGTGGCGTGCTGGGGGACGGCGTCAGTTGCATGATCGCCGCGACGTTCAGTGCGTTCCCCAACACGACCTTCGCCCAGAACAATGGCGTGATCCAACTCACCGGCGTCGCCAGCCGTTACGTTGGCTTATACATCGGTGTCGTGTTGTTTTGCCTCGGCCTGTTTCCGCTGATCGGCGCGGTACTGCAGCAGATCCCCAAGCCGGTATTGGGTGGTGCAACCCTGGTGATGTTTGGCAGCGTGGCAGCGGCCGGCGTGCGCATCCTGGCGCAGGCACCGCTGGACCGACGCAGCATGCTGATCATCGCCACCTCCTTTGGCGTGGGCCTGGGCATTGCCGCCCAACCCAACCTGCTGCACTTGATGCCAACCCTGGTGCAAAACCTGTTCGACTCGGCCATCACCAGCGGCGGGCTGACGGCCATCGTGTTGTGCCTGCTGCTGCCGGAAGCCAAGGCGGGCACCGCTGCCGCAAACCACGGGCCAGAAAGCGACACTCTGGAACCGCTTTGACGCTTTTATTGCATCAGGACTTGTCTGAGGCTTGAGGGTGGGTTATCTGTGCACACGTCGTCTCTATCGATCAGCACGGAAACCTCCATGAGCCTCGAAGTTCCTGCCCACAGCAACCCCGCCGGGAAGCCCGCCAGCCGTATTCGGCAAAAGAACGAACAAGCGATTCTTCAAGCGGCTGAAGATGAATTCGCGCGCCATGGCTACAAGGGCACCAGCATGAACACCATTGCTGCCAGTGCCGGGTTGCCGAAAGCCAACTTGCACTACTACTTCACCAACAAGCTGGGCCTGTATATCGCGGTGCTCAGCAATATCCTCGAACTGTGGGACAGCACCTTCAACGCGCTGACCGCCGAGGACGACCCTGCGGTGGCACTCACGCGCTACATCCGCACCAAGATGGAATTCTCGCGGCGCCAGCCGCAGGCCTCACGCATCTTCGCCATGGAGATCATCAGCGGCGGCGAATGCCTGACCGAATATTTCAGCCAGGACTACCGCGCCTGGTTCAGCGGCCGGGCCGCGGTATTCCAGGCCTGGATCGACGCCGGCAAGATGGACCCCATCGACCCCGTGCACCTGATCTTCCTGCTGTGGGGCAGCACCCAGCACTACGCCGACTTCGCCACCCAGATCTGCCGCGTCACCGGTCGCACCAAACTGACCAAGCAGGATATGGAAGACGCCGGCACCAACCTGATCCACATCATTCTCAAAGGCTGTGGCATCAAGCCTGCCTTCTAGACGACGAAACTTATGCCTTTCACGCTTACCGGCCTTTGCGAATTTCGTGAAGAAATACGCAAAAGCCGCTTCATCACACTCGCAGCACCGATCACCAGCCCACAAGAAGCCCAAGGGTTTATCGAGCAGCACAGCGACCTGAACGCCACACACAACTGCTGGGCCTGGAAGCTGGCCGATCAGTACCGCAGCAACGACGACGGCGAACCCGGCGGTACGGCGGGCCGGCCGATCCTGGCGGCGATTGAAGCCCAAGGTTTTGATCAGGTCGTGGTGCTGGTGATTCGTTGGTATGGCGGCATCCAGTTGGGCACTGGTGGATTGGCCCGTGCCTACGGCGGCGGCGCGAATAAATGCCTGCAAACGGCCGAACGTATTGAATTGATCAGCCGGGTACCGCTCAGTTGCGCCTGCGGATTCTCCGAACTGAACCTGGTCAAGCTGCGCGTCGCCGAACTCGGCGGCTTGGTCGTGGAGGAAACCTTCACCGCCAATGGCGTGGAATTGCAACTGGCCCTGGGCGAACTGCAGATCGAGACCCTGCAAATCCAGCTCGCCGACTTAAGCCGTGGGCGCATCCTGCTGCAACGCTGAAACTGCCCACATCTACTGTGCACCTGCCTGTGGATAAGCTGAGCACATTCGTCTGTAACCCCTCTGTCACAAGGGTTTGCGGGCATTGATCAGTTTTTGTTCAAGCTAGCCGGTCCCCAAGCCAATCTCACTCCAAAACAGTCAGTTAGGCTGCTTATGGCCTTTAGAACAAAGGAGCGCAGCGCTTATATCCACAGCCGTGGCTTGCGCACAATAACTGTGGAGCAAGCTGTGGATAACCCGTGCAAGAGTACACAGGTCGCACGCCGTGCAATGCTCGGCGCAAACTGTACGTTTTTTGATCAGCAAGGCCCGCTCCTTTTTTTCGACGCCTGCGGTAAGGTGGTGCGCTGAATTCCCTGAATCGCGTCTGAAAAGGAAGCTCTTCATGTCTACGCCAAAAACCGCACTGATCATCGGCGCCTCTCGCGGGCTGGGTCTTGGCCTGGTCCAGCAACTGCTCCAAGACGGCTGGGACGTGACCGCCACCGTGCGTGACCCGAACAAGGCCGATGCACTGAAAGCCGTTGGCCCGGTTCAGATCGAGAAACTCGACATGGACGATCAGCAAGCCGTGATTGCCCTGAGCCAGCGCCTCAAGGACCGCACCTTCGACCTGCTGTTCGTCAACGCCGGCGTCAAGGGCCCCGCCAACCAAGAGCCCGGCCACGCCACCCTGGCGGAAGTCGGCCAGCTGTTTTTCACCAACGCCGTGGCGCCGATCAACCTGGCCCAGCGCTTTGTCGGACAGATCCGCAAGGACAGTGGCGTGCTGGCCTTCATGAGTTCGGTGCTGGGCAGCGTCACCATTCCCGATGGTTCGGACCTGGCGTTGTACAAAGCCAGCAAGGCCGCACTCAACTCGATGACCAACAGCTTTATCACCCAACTCGGCGATCAAAAATTGACCGTGCTGTCCCTGCACCCAGGCTGGGTAAAAACCGACATGGGCGGCGAAAACGCGCACATCGATGTCGCCACCAGCGTACGTGGCCTGGTCGATCAGGTGAATGCCTACACCGGCAAAGGCGGCCATCACTTTGTGGACTACCGGGGCCACACCATTCCTTGGTAAGCCGCGATCAAAGGTGGGAGCGCGCTGGCTCGCGATGAACTCGAAAGCCGCGCTTTCCTACAGCTAGACCAGATCCAGAACTACACGTAATCTACCCATCTCGCCCTCCCCGGCGACCCTGGATCAGCAGACAGGGCAACACTGAGCTGGCAAACCTGAACCCATCATTCAGAGGAGCCGGCCAATGCCTGCGACCCGTACCTGGTTAAAAAACCCCCGCGCGATTTTCACTGCCAATGGCCTCGATGCCCGTGGCGGCCTGGTGCTGCAAGACGGTGTGATCACCGAAGTGCTGGGCATAGGGCAAGCACCTGCGCAGCCCTGTGCACAAGTATTCGATGCCCGCGAGCATGTGGTTCTTCCAGGGTTGATCAACACCCATCATCACTTCTATCAAACCCTGACCCGTGCCTGGGCGCCGGTGGTCAACCAGCCGCTGTTTCCATGGCTGAAGACCTTGTATCCGGTATGGGCGCGACTGACCCCGGAAAAGCTCGCCCTCGCGTCCAAAGTTGCGCTGGCGGAGTTACTGCTTTCAGGCTGCACCACGGCAGCTGACCACCACTACCTGTTCCCCGACGGCCTGGAAAATGCCATCGACGTGCAAGTCGAAACGGTGCGCGAACTGGGTATGCGCGCCATGCTCACCCGCGGTTCCATGAGCCTGGGCGAAGCCGACGGTGGCCTGCCGCCGCAACAGACGGTGCAAGAAGGCTCTGTCATCCTGGACGACAGCCAACGCCTGATCCGCCAGTACCACGAACGCGGCGATGGCACGCAGATCCAGATCGCCCTCGCGCCCTGCTCACCGTTTTCCGTCACCCCGGAAATCATGCGCGCCAGCGCCGAACTGGCCGAGAGCCTCGATGTACGCCTGCACACTCACCTGGCGGAAACCCTCGACGAGGAAGATTTCTGCCTGCAGCGCTTCGGCCTGCGCACCGTGGATTACCTCGACAGCGTCGGCTGGCTCGGGCCGCGCACGTGGCTGGCACATGGCATTCATTTCAACCCGGACGAAATCGCGCGCCTGGGTGCCGCCGGCACCGGGGTCTGCCACTGCCCAAGTTCGAACATGCGCCTGGCTTCCGGTATTTGCCCGACCCTCGACCTGCTCGCGGCCGGCGTGCCCATCGGCCTGGGCGTGGACGGCTCGGCCTCCAACGATGCCTCGAACATGATCCTCGAAACTCGCCAGGCGCTGTACATCCAGCGCCTGCGATACGGCGCGCAAAAAATCACACCCGAGGGCGTGCTGGGCTGGGCGACCAAAGGGTCGGCACACCTGCTGGGCCGTACGGACATCGGTGAATTGGCCGTGGGCAAACAGGCCGACCTCGCGCTGTTCAAACTGGATGAGCTGCGCTTCTCCGGCAGCCACGATCCGATTTCAGCGCTGCTGTTGTGCGGCGCCGACCGCGCGGACCGGGTAATGATCGCCGGCAAATGGCGGGTGATCGACGGACAGGTCGAAGGCCTGGACCTGAAAGGCTTGATCGCCGATCACAGCCAGGCGGCGCGGCGGCTAATCGCCGGAACCTAAGTCAAACACGGGTCAGAATGTGGGAGGGAGCTTGCTCCCTCCCACATTGGATTGCGCGGTGCTTACAAGCCCAACATCGACAACATGATAAACGTCGCAAACAACACAAAATGGGTCATCCCTTCGATGGCGTTGGTTTCGCCATCGTTGAGGTTGATCGCGCTGACGATCAGCGTGATCAGCACCATCACCGTTTGCACCGGCGTCATCGCCATCTGGAACGGCTGCCCGGTGTAGAGCGCCATGGCCTCCATCACGGGCACCGTCAGGATCACCGTCGACAACGATGCCCCCAGCGCAATATTCACCACCGACTGCATGCGGTTGGCCAACGCGGCCCGCAACGCCGTCAGAATTTCCGGTGCCGCCGAGATAGCGGCGACCACGATCGCCGTGACCACCGGCGGAGCGCCCGTGCCTTCCAGGCCGAGGTCGAGCGTCTTGGACATCACCTCGGCCAGCGCACCGATCACAATCACGCCAAACACCAGGGTGCCGATGGAGAACGCCAGGTTCACCGGCGGCGCCTCTTCCTCCGGCAATTGCTTGCGACGCTTTTCCGGGTAGCTGTAGCTGAAGAAGTAACTGTGCGGGCCCACCTGCATGCGCAGGAACAAGGTGTACAGCACCACCATCGCGCCGATGGTGAATGCAGAGTAAATTTTCCAGTCCGCCTCAGGGATAAACTCCGGCACCACCATCGACACGCCCATGGCAGTGAGGATCATCACGCTGTAGGTCCGCGCCGAATCATCGTTGTAGGATTGTTCGCCGTGCTTGATCCCGCCCATCAGCGCGGCCAGGCCGAGGATGCCGTTGATGTCGAGCATCACCGCCGAATAGATGGTGTCGCGCACCAGCGTGGGGGACGGTTCGTTACTCATCATGATCGCCAGGATCACCACTTCCACCAGCACGGCGGCCAGGGTCAGGATCATGGTGCCGTAGGGGTCGCCCACCTTTTCCGCCAGTTGCTCGGCATGGTGGGCAACGCGCATGGAGGCGACCACGATAAAGCCGATCAGCACCAGGCCGGCCAGCAGCGCGACCATTTGCCCGCTGTGGAGCATCCAGTGCTCCAGCGGATAGGCGGCGATGGCGGCAATCAGCGCCAGCAGCATGAATTTTTCTTGCTTGAGGGATGTGAGCATTCCGGGCCTTTTAGTGCGGCAGATCAGTCATTGATGGGGTACAGACTGCGCCAAGCCGCTAACGTTTCGTTACACCTTAGTTCACGTCGCCCTTGCGTGAATCAAACCAATACTCTCCTGCTGGTCAGGTTTTGCCGATTATTTCAGCCATGGCCTGTAGAATGCCGCCATTGCACCTGATGAGATTTTAGAAATGTACGATTGGCTCAACGCCCTGCCCAAGGCTGAATTGCACCTGCACCTGGAAGGCTCGCTGGAGCCGGAGTTGCTGTTCGCCCTGGCCGAACGCAACAAGATTGCGCTGCCGTGGAACGACGTCGAAACCCTGCGAAAGGCCTATGCCTTCAACAACCTGCAAGAGTTTCTCGACCTGTATTACAAGGGCGCCGACGTGTTGCGCACGTCCCAGGATTTCTACGACCTGACCTGGGCCTACCTGCTGCGTTGCAAGGCGCAGAACGTGATTCACACCGAACCTTTCTTCGACCCGCAGACCCACACCGACCGTGGTGTGCCGTTCGAAGTGGTGCTCAACGGCATCGCCGCGGCGCTTAAAGATGGCGAGCAACAATTGGGCATCACCAGTGGTTTGATCCTCAGCTTCCTGCGCCACTTGAGCGAAGCCGAAGCCGAGAAAACCCTCGACCAGGCCCTGCCGTTCCGCGATGCGTTCGTGGCCGTCGGCCTGGACAGTTCGGAAATGGGCCACCCGCCGAGCAAGTTCCAGCGCGTGTTCGACCGCGCTCGCCACGAAGGCTTCCTCACGGTGGCCCACGCCGGCGAAGAAGGCCCGCCGGAGTACATCTGGGAAGCCATCGACTTGCTGAAAATCCAGCGCATCGACCATGGCGTGCGCGCCATCGAAGACGAACGCCTGATGCAGCGCATCATCGACGAGCAGATCCCGCTGACCGTATGCCCACTGTCCAACACCAAGCTCTGCGTGTTCGACGACATGGCCCAGCACAACATCCTCGAGATGCTCGAACGTGGCGTGAAGGTGACGGTGAACTCGGACGACCCGGCGTACTTCGGCGGCTATGTCACCGAGAACTTCCACGCGCTGTACACCTCCCTGGGCATGACCCAAGACCAGGCCAAACGCCTGGCGCAAAACAGCCTGGATGCGCGACTGGTCAAACCGTAACCCGCACTCACTGGATGAATGCAGGCTGGATGTGGGAGGGGCACCGCTCCTCCCACAGTGGTTGCGTGTTGCGCTTTAGATTTCGGCGAGTTCCTCAAGCGTCTTGCCCTTCGTTTCCATCCCGAACACCCATACCACCAGTGCGGCCACCGCAAAACACAGCGCCCCCAAGGCAAACACCCCGCCCTGGCCGGTGATCGGGAATACCAACCCCGTCACCAACGGCCCCAGCAACGACCCGACCCGGCCAATTGCCGATGCAAACCCGGAGCCCGTCGCGCGCGCCGAGGTGGGATACAGTTCCGGCGTGTAGGTGTACAACACCGCCCACATGCCAAACAGGAAGAACTGCATCAACAGTCCTGACGTAATCAGCAGGCCAACGTTGCCGCCAAACACCGCGCTCTGCCCATACAGGAACGCCATCACCCCGCCGCCCAGCAACGTCACGACGCACACCGGCTTGCGCCCCCAACGCTCCACCAGCCAAGCCGCCATCAAGAAGCCGGGGATCCCGCCCAGGGAAATGATCACGGTGTAGTACACCGACTGGGTCACGGCAAAACCCGACTGCTGCAACAGCGCACTCAACCACGAGGTCAACCCGTAGAAGCCGAGCAAGGCAAAGAACCACACGCTCCAGATCATCATCGTGCGTTGGCGGTACTGCGCCGACCACAATTGCTGAAACGCCGAGAAAAAATTCCCCGGCGCACTCTCCACCCGTGGCAGGCGGATGGGCTGCGGCAAGTCAGCACGGCCCAGGGAGTCACGCACCTTTTGCTCGATGCCCAACAGCACCTTGTCTGCCGCCTCAGTTCGCCCGGCCTGCTCCAGCCAGCGCGGTGACTCCGGGATAAAAAACCGGATCGCCAACACGAAGACCGCCGGCACGGCCAGCACCAGGAAGATGTCGCGCCAGCCAATCACCGGCAACAAGAAATAACTCAGCACGCCCGCCGCCACAAAGCCCAACGGCCAGAACCCATCCATCAAGGCGATATAGCGCCCGCGCCGTTTGGCCGGAATCAGCTCCGAGAGCATCGACTGCGCGATGGGAAACTCCATGCCCATGCCTATGCCCAGCAGGATGCGAAACAACGTCAGCGTCTCCACCGTCTGCGCGGTGGAACACAGGTAGCTGGCAATGCCCCACAACACGATGCTCCACTGGAATACCGGCTTACGCCCAAAACGATCCGCAAGCATCCCGGACAACGAAGCGCCCACCACCATGCCGAAGAAACTCGAACTGGCGAGCAAGCCGGCCTGTGCCGTGCTCAGGCCGAACTCGGCTTTGATCGAGCCTAGAAGGAAAGTCATCATCGCCAGGTCCATGGAGTCGAAGAAAAACGCCAGGGCGATGATGATAAAGATGACTCGGTGGTAGCCACTGATGGGCAACCGTTCCAATCGCTCTGCCGCGCTATAGCCTTGCTTACCCATGCCGCACCCCGTGTGTGGAAATCCCCTCAGCGAGTGTGCGGCATCGTTTTTCCCGATTATTGCTGGATGCGACCTGACCGAAACTCTGAACGACCCTGCTACCGCGCAAACCGAAACTAGTGCCCGTGGGAGGCAGCCAAACGGGTGATTTCCACCAAGCCGGTATCGCTCACCAGCAACGTCAGGGAATCATTGAGCGCGTTGATCCAGTTCGACTGCATGAACAGTTGCAACAGCCCCGCCCCCAACGCGCCCCCAAGGTGGGGTTGCTGCTGGCTCCAGTCGAAACAGTCGCAGACCAGCGGAGACGCCAGGGCCTGGGTGAAAATGCCCAGGCCCGCCAGGTGCTGCGCGCCTTTAACGGTCACCTCGATACGCTGCTCGTGACGCTCGATCCACCCTGCCGCCAGCATCCGTTGATACAACGCCGCCGCCAGTTCACCGCCCAGATGGCCATGGCACAACCGTGCGCGGCGCAACAGCGGTGGCGCCACCAGTGCCACCGGTAATGCATTCGGCGTAGTACGCACCGCACTGGCCATGGTGGTACTGGCCAGGGCATCGATGGCGGTGGTGACATCGGCGGCGGCCACGCGAAACAGCCGTTTGCCGCGACGCGCCTCGACCCGCAGCAAGCCGCTGCCGGCCAGGCGCGCCAGGTGCGCATTGGCCGACGCCGGTGACAGCCCGGCGAGTGTCGCCAACTCATCCGCAGACTTGGTCGATCCGTCCATCAACGCCCAGAGCATTGCGGTGCGTTTGGGCTCGGCGAGCAAGCTGGCGATCTGGCTGATGCAAGGTGCCTGTTCCATCGTTTCACTCCCTGTTAAATCATATGTCTGCTGCGGTTGGCGCCAAAGTATAGGTGCGCAAACAGCCGGTTCCGCGGCGTCCGACAGCTCAGAACAGGACAGGACCTGAGTGAAGTTTCCTGCTTTGCTGGAGGCAATTACCCGGAGGTCAATTACTCCAACCTTTGCGCTGTCAATTTCGCACAGCGGGACACGAGCATTTCCCGCAGCAGGTTGATGGGTTTGCTCAATTGCGCGCGGTGCGCGCACAGCAGATTGAGCGGCGTACGTTCGCCGCGCAGCTCCGGCAGGATCACGCGCAAGCGCCCAGCCAGTACATCGGTGCTCACATCCAGCCAGGACTTGTAGGCAATGCCTACACCCGCCACCGCCCAACGTCGCACCACATCAGCGTCATCACTGAAGCGGTCACCGCTGACCGTCAGGCTGACTTCGCGTTTGCCGTCGTGGAAACTCCAATGGTCATGGACGCGACTGCCGAGCATGTACAACAGGCAATTGTGCTGGGCCAGTTGCTCCAGATGACGCGGCGCCCCCATCCGCGCGAGGTAGCTGGGCGCCGCACACAGCACACGCAGATTGTCCGGTGCGACAGGCAACGCGATCAGGCTGGAGTCCTCCGGCTCGCCGTAGCGCAGGGCGATGTCCACCGGTTGACGGAACAGGTCGGCGATCCGATCGCCCAGCAACAGGCGCACCGTCAACTGCGGGTACTCACGCTGGAACTCGTCCAGCCACGGCAACAGCTGGTTGCGACCAAAATCCGACGGGGCTGACAGCTGCAACACGCCGCTGACATGGTCCTGGCCGCTGGCGAGCAAGCGGCGCCCTTCATCCAACGACCCCAGCGCCGCACGTGCATATTCCAGGAAGCCTTCCCCTTCGGCGGTCAGGCGCAGGCTGCGGGTGGAGCGCGCCAGCAACCGCGCGCCCAGTTGTTGTTCAATTCGCTTCAAGGCGGCACTGGCCACCGCGGGCGACAGGTCCATGACCCGCGCCGCCGCCGACAAACTGCCCAAGTCCGCCGCCCGAACAAACAACTGCAAATCATCGAAACGCAGCATTCAACCCATCCATTATCAAAATATTATTGAAACAGACTGCTGTTTTAGCCGCTTTTATCTTCGCCTGAAATAGCCAATGATCGGTGCATCTCATTCATCCCGTGTCAGGAGTCGAATATGTCCGCTGCCTTTAACGTCATCGCCACGCTGATCGCCAAACCCGGCCAACAAGACACCCTGGAACCCCTGCTGCGTGGCCTGTTGGCACCGACCCGCCTGGAAGCCGGGTGCGAGCAGTACGACCTGCATCAGGACCTGCAACACCCCGAGACCTTCTACATGCTCGAACGCTGGAGCAACGATGCAGCGCTCGCCGCCCACGACCAAAGCGCCCATATCCAGAGCTTCCGCGCCAAGGCCGCTGATGTGCTCGAGCACTTCGAACTCAAGCGCCTGAAATTTCTCGCCTGATCACTCTGCTTTTTTTGTAGGAGCGAGCGTGCTCGCGAAAATCGTAAACGATGACGCAGCGCTTCTGGTTCAGCACGGCGCCTATGCGTTTTCCCCGAGCAGGCTCACTCCTACAGTCAATCCCCAACTTCTGGAGCCCCCCATGAAAGCCATTGCCTACTACGCCTCACTGCCAATCAACGACCCCAAGTCCCTGCAAGACATCGAGCTGCCGGCGCCCATCGCCGGCCCGCGCGAGCTGCTGGTGGAGGTCAAAGCCATCTCGGTCAACCCGGTGGACACCAAGGTGCGCCAGAACGTCGCCCCGGAAAACGGCGCCGCCAAAGTGCTCGGTTGGGACGTGGCCGGCGTGGTCAAGGCGGTCGGCAGCGACGTGACGCTGTTCAAGGCCGGCGACAAGGTGTTCTACGCCGGCTCCCTGGTTCGCCCGGGCGGCAACAGCGAGCTGCACACCGTGGACGAGCGCATCGTCGGCCATATGCCCAAGAGCCTGGGTTATGCCGAGGCTGCTGCGCTGCCGCTGACCGCCATCACCGCCTGGGAACTGTTGTTCGAACGCCTGCAAGTGCGTGAAGGTAAAGAAGACGAAGGCCAGAGCCTGCTGATCGTCGGCGCGGCCGGCGGCGTAGGTTCGATCCTGACTCAGTTGGCCAGCCAGCTCACCGCATTGAAAGTCATAGGCACCGCGTCACGCCCGCAAACCCAAGCGTGGACCAAGGCCCTCGGCGCCGACCTGGTGATCGACCATAGCCAACCCCTGAGCGAAGCGCTGGAAGCCGCCGGCCACCCGCAAGTCACCCACGTCGCCAGCCTGACCCAGACCGACCATCACCTGGATCAACTGGTGGAAGCCTTGCAGCCCCAGGGCAAGCTGGCACTGATCGACGACCCCAAGGCGCTGGACGTGAGCAAGCTCAAGCGCAAGAGCCTGTCGCTGCACTGGGAATTCATGTACACCCGCTCGATGTTCGAGACGCCGGACATGATCGAGCAGCACAACCTGCTCAACCGCGTGGCCGCGCTGATCGATGACGGCACCCTGAAAACCACGGTGGGCGAGCACTTCGGTGTGATCAATGCCGAGAACCTGCGCCGCGCCCATGCGCTGCTGGAAAGCGGCAAGGCCAAGGGCAAGATCGTGCTGGAAGGGTTTTAAGACCGGTCTGTCGGTGTCGCCCGTTCTTCCTGCGAAGAACGGACGACACCGCTAGTCAGAGAGTTGACTTTTGTCATATTTGTGAACGTGTTCGGGTTTATATTGGCCGCCTTTGCCACGATTCTTTTACATGAGGAAGTCAGCAATGAAGATCCTGATAAAAGCGTTAGCAAAATCCCCGGGCAATAAATGGCAGGTCCGTCTCGACGGCGACGCTTTCACCTTCCGCAGTGAAGCCGAGGCCCGCGCCTTTGCCGACACCCTGCAAGCCCGCATCCAGGCCCCCCATCGCTTTCCGCTCGGCCAGCAACGCTCCGCCGCTGGCTGATCCGTACCTCAGTCCTGCGCCTGCACGGCCCTGGCCCGTTGCAGGCGCTGGGTCGACATCGCAATCGTCACCGCCAATACACCGCACAAGCTGATGACCATGGCCATCGGCATCGCCGTGCCGTCATGCAGCACGCCCACCAACGAAGCGGCACCCGCTGCCACACCGAACTGAATGCAGCCGAGCAACGCCGAAGCGCTCCCGGCCCGAGCGCCCTGCCCGCTCATCGCACACGCCGAGGTGTTGGGCAAAATACAGCCCAGGCTGGCGATGCAGATAAACAGCGGCACCAGCAATGGCCACAAGGCCTGCGTGCGTAACGCTGCAATACCGAGCAAGGTCAACGCGGCCAGGACATAGACCCACACCGTGCGCGACAACAAAAACGCCGGGCCGCGCTTGGCCAGCAAGCGCGCGTTAACCTGGGCAACCAGGATGAAGCCCGCGGCGTTGGAGCCGAACAACCAGCCGTAATGCTCGGCAGGCACGCCATAGAGTTTGATGAATACGAACGGCGATCCGGCGATATAGGCAAACATGCCGGCAATAGAAATACCCCCGGTCAACGCGTAGCCCAGGTAAACCGGGTCTGACAGCAGCGCGCCATAACGGCGCAGCGACCCGGACAAAGGCTGGCGCGGCTGATGGGCCGGGAAGGTTTCCGGCAACCCGAACGCCACAGCGATGGCCGCCATCACGCTGAACACCGACAGGGCCAGGAAAATCGACTGCCAACCCCACACCCCCACCATCACCCCACCCGCCAACGGCGCGAGAATCGGCGCCAGGCCGGTCACCAGCATCAATTGCGAATACACCTTGGCCGAGCCCACGGCATCACATTTATCGCTGACCACCGCTCGCGAAATCACCATGCCCGCACATCCGCCGAGGGCCTGCACGAAACGTGCGCCGATCAGCCATTCGAGGGAGGGTGCATAGGCACAGGCAAAGGATGCCAGGGTGAACAGGGTCACGCCGCTGAGCAGCGGCACACGTCGGCCAAAGCGGTCCGCCAGCGGACCATAGATCAATTGACCGATCGCCAGCCCCCCGAAATACACCGCCAGGGTCAGCTGGATATGTTTTTCATCGGTGGCGAAAGCCGTGGCCATCGCCGGAAAACCGGGCAGGTAGAAGTCGATCGCCAGCGGCGCAAAGGCGCTCAAGGCACCCAAAATCAGGATTATTCGCAGGTTCATCGGGCACCCAAGTGAGTCGGCAGCCCGACAGTCTAGCCGCGCTTGAGTGCCTTGAACATTACGTTAGCTCGCTAACTATCAGAAAATCAGGCGAGCGTGGCTGTGTAACCCTCTTCGCCGATCAGGCTGATGATCTGCTCGGCAGGCAGGCGGCTTTCAACCTCAACCTTCTTGGCCGCCAGATCGACCTTCACACTGGCCGCCGGGTCTTGACCCTGCACCGCCTGGGTCACCGCCCGAACGCAATGGCCGCAGGTCATTCCTTGAACGTTGAATATTTGCATGACATGACTCCTTGAATGAGGTTGGACCCAGTCTCAACCTTGCCACGATAGCAAGGTCAAGTTTTGAAAATATCAGCCGGGCTGGTATTCGGGCGCGGCCTCGGCCAAGCTTCACTTATCTTTGATGTGAACCACGGAGCATTCGCCATGCGCTGGTCGTTTTTTGCCCTTGCCGGCCTGATGAGCCTGTCTACCGCTGCGCCCATGGCCAGTGCCGCCGAAGACTATGCAGTGCTGATCATTTCCCGCGAACGCCTGGAAGTACCGACCAACTGCGAGATCGGCCTGTACATCCAGGACCAGTTGGCCGGGCGCTTGTTTCAGGAACAGTCCACCTCATTCAACCTGCCCGCCGGCAATGTGTCGTTGCGCCTGAAGTTGCTGCCGGGCCAATCGCCCGGTTGCCTGCCTGGCCTGCTGGCGCCACCCGCGCAGAACATCACGCTGAAGGCCGGTGACGTGCGCAAGCTGCGCATCGCCCAAGGCCCCGAAGGCATGTACCTCAAGCCCGCGGCATTGGAGTATTAAAGGCGCTTGACCTTCCCCACAGGTCAAGGTTGATCCTAGGGGCAACGTCTTAGGAGGACTGCCCCATGAATGGATCCACCACGTTTGACCTGCCCATCGGTGGCATGACCTGCGCCAGCTGCGCCGGGCGTGTCGAGCGCGCGTTGGGCAAGGTGCCGGGAGTGCAACGTGTCAGCGTCAACCTGGCCAACGAGCGCGCCCATATCGAAGTACTCGGCCAGATGGACCCCGCCGTGTTGATCGCCGCCGTCGACAAGGCCGGCTACACCGCCTCCCTGCCGCAAACCGAAACCAAGACCGACGCCGATCAGGCCCAGCGCCTGCACCGCGAACGCTGGTCGCTGACGCTGGCTATTGTGCTGGCGTTGCCCCTGGTGGTGCCGATGCTGGTGCAACCCTTCGGCCTGCACTGGATGCTCCCGGCCTGGGTGCAGTTCGCCCTGGCCACGCCGGTGCAGTTCATCTTTGGTGCACGTTTTTATATCGCCGCGTGGAAAGCCGTGCGTGCCGGCGCCGGCAATATGGACCTGTTGGTGGCCATCGGCACCAGCGCCGGTTACGGCCTGAGCCTGTATGAGTGGCTCACTGCCCCGGCCGGCAGCATGCCCCATCTGTATTTCGAAGCCTCGGCGGTGGTGATCGCCCTGGTGCTGCTCGGCAAATACCTGGAAAGCCGCGCCAAACGCCAGACCGCCAGCGCCATCCGTGCGCTCGAAGCCCTGCGCCCGGAGCGGGCGATCCGGGTGCGTGAGGGCCAGGAAGAGGACGTCGCCATCAGCGCGCTGACCCTCAATGACCTGGTGCTGGTCAACCCCGGCGAACGCTTCCCGGTGGACGGTGAAGTGGTGGAGGGCCAGAGCCACGCCGATGAAGCCCTGATCAGCGGCGAAAGCCTGCCGGTGCCAAAACAACCGGGGGACAAGGTCACCGGCGGCGCCATCAACGGCGAAGGACGCTTGCTGGTACGTACCCTGGCCCTCGGCGCAGAGAGCGTACTGGCGCGGATCATCCGCCTGGTGGAGGACGCCCAGGCCGCCAAGGCTCCGATCCAGAAACTGGTGGATAAAGTCAGCCAGGTCTTCGTCCCGACCGTGCTGGTACTGGCGTTGATCACGCTGCTGGGCTGGTGGCTGTATGGCGCCTCACTGGAGACAGCGATCATCAATGCGGTCGCGGTGCTGGTGATCGCCTGCCCATGTGCCCTGGGCCTGGCCACACCGACCGCGATCATGGCGGGCACCGGCGTCGCCGCGCGCCACGGCATCCTGATCAAGGACGCCGAAGCCTTGGAGCGTGCCCATGCCGTGAGCGCCGTGGTATTCGACAAGACCGGCACCCTCACCTCCGGTACGCCAAAAATCGCGCACCTGGCGGCGGTCGACGGCAACCAATCCCTGTTGCTGCAACAGGCCGGCGCCCTGCAACGCGGCAGCGAACACCCCCTGGCCAAGGCCGTGCTGGATGCGTGCAACGAGCAAGGCTTGAAGGTCGAGGATGTCAGCGCCAGCCAATCCCTGACCGGGCGCGGCATTGCCGGCACCCTCGACGGCCGGTTACTGGCCCTGGGCAACCGGCGCCTGCTGGAGGAAAGCGGTTTGGAGGCAGGCGACCTGGCCGCCTCCGCCAAGCATTGGGAAGCCGAAGGCCGTACCTTGTCCTGGTTGATCGAACAAGGCGCGCAACCGCGTGTACTGGGGCTCTTCGCCTTCGGTGACACCCTCAAGCCCGGCGCGCTGGAGGCGGTGACACAACTCAAGGCGCGACACATCAGCAGCCATTTGCTCACCGGCGACAATCGCGGCAGTGCCCAGGTGGTCGCCCAAGCGCTGGGCATCGACGATGTGCATGCCGAAGTGCTCCCCGCCGATAAAGCCGCCACCGTGGCCGAACTGAAGAAAACCGGCGTGGTGGCGATGGTCGGCGATGGCATCAACGACGCCCCGGCGCTGGCCGCCGCCGATATCGGTATCGCCATGGGGGGCGGCACCGACGTGGCCATGCACGCAGCCGGCATCACCCTGATGCGCGGCGATCCACGCCTGGTACCGGCCGCGCTGGAGATCAGCCGCAAGACCTACGCGAAAATCCGCCAGAACCTGTTCTGGGCCTTTGTGTATAACTTGATCGGCATTCCCCTGGCGGCGTTCGGTCTGCTCAACCCGGTATTGGCCGGCGCGGCGATGGCGCTGTCCAGCGTCAGCGTGGTAAGCAATGCCCTGCTGTTGAAAACCTGGAAACCCAAGGATCTGGAGGACCCGCACCCATGAGCATGAACATCGGCCAAGCGGCGCGCTCAAGTGGCTTGAGCGCGAAGATGATTCGCTACTACGAATCCATCGGCCTGCTGAAAGCCGCCCATCGCACCGACAGCGGCTACCGCGTGTACGGCCCCGACGAGTTGCACACCCTGGCGTTTATCAAGCGTTCGCGGGACCTGGGGTTTTCCCTGGAGGAAGTCGGCAAGTTGCTGGCCCTGTGGCAAGACCGGCACCGGGCCAGCGCCGACGTGAAAGCCTTGGCGCGCCAGCATATCGAGGAGTTGAACCAGAAGATTCGCGAGCTGGGGCAACTGCGCGATACGTTGCAGGACCTGGTGGAGCACTGCCAGGGGGATCACCGGCCGGATTGTCCGATTCTCAAGGAGTTGGCGTCGGGCAGTTGCTGCGCCTGAAGGAGTAAAAGGTGTACACAAAACCAATGTGGGAGGGGGCTTGCCCCCGATAGCAGTGGACCAGTCAATACAAGTATCGACTGATACGGCGCCATCGGGGGCAAGCCCCCTCCCACATTTTTAGATCTCCAATTGCTTGAAGATCACTTCCTCACTTTTAGATCGACAACAGCGTAGGGATCACTGCATCCAAGGCGGCGGCGGAGGCTCTTCCGACGCTTTGCCTGGCGGCGCATCATCCGCCGCTCGAATCGCCTGGCGTCGCTCTTCATCCAGCCGCGCTGCTTCGATTTCGCGGATCACGCCGCCGACATCCGCCAGCTCTTCCGGTTCGTCGAACTCGCCGGTCAAGATGCTGGCCGGGTGCAAAGTGCCGGCTTCATACAACGCCCACATTTCCTTGGCGTACTTGGTCTTCTTCAACTCCGGCGCAAAACGCCCGAAGTAGGACGCCATGTTGCCCACATCCCGCTCCAGCATGTTGAACGCGTGGTTGTTGCCCGCCGCATCCACCGCTTGGGGCAGGTCGATGATCACCGGCCCCGTAGGTGTGAGCAGTACGTTGAACTCGGACAGGTCACCGTGCACCAGGCCGGTACACAGCATCAGCACGATCTGGGAAATCAGGAAGGCGTGGTATTCGCGCGCCTGGTCCGGCTCCAGCACCACATCATTCAGACGCGGCGCCGCATCGCCGTACTCGTCGGCCACCAGTTCCATCAACAGCACGCCTTCGAGGAAGTCGTAGGGCTTGGGCACGCGAACGCCGGCACCGGCCAGGCGGAACAACGCCGCGACTTCAGCGTTCTGCCAGGCGTCCTCGGTTTCTTTCTTACCGAACTTGGAACCCTTGGCCATGGCCCGGGCCTGCCGGCTGTTGCGGACCTTGCGGCCTTCCTGGTATTCGGACGCCTGACGAAAACTTCGTTTATTCGCCTCCTTGTAAACCTTGGCGCAACGCAATTCGTTGCCGCAGCGCACCACATAAACAGCTGCTTCTTTACCACTCATGAGTGGGCGCAGCACTTCGTCGACCAGACCGTCTTCGATCAGGGGTTCAATGCGTTTAGGAGTCTTCATCAGCTTTTATTGTGGGTCCTTTATTACCAAACACGCGTATGGCACTCGTTATACGGCAATCCACTCGCCTCGGGGAGGGGCTACCGACCTTTGACCGTTTAAGAATGCATCCAATATGCCAATTTCCGGCGCAATCAACGTTCGATGATTGCCGTCACACCTTGCCCACCGGCGGCGCAGATCGAAATCAGCCCGCGTCCCTTGCCCGCGGCATCCAGCAGCTTGGCCAGGTTGGCGACGATACGCCCACCGGTGGCAGCAAACGGGTGCCCGGCTGCCAGCGAACTGCCCTTGACGTTGAGCCGGCTGCGGTCGATAGACCCCAGCGGCGCATCCAGCCCGAGGCGTGTCTTGCAGTAGTCCGCATCCTCCCACGCCTTGAGCGTGCACAACACCTGGGCCGCGAACGCTTCGTGAATCTCGTAGTAATCGAAGTCCTGCAGCGTCAGGCCGTTCCTCGCCAGCAAACGCGGCACGGCGTACACCGGCGCCATCAACAGGCCCTCGGCACCGTTGACGAAATCCACCGCCGCCGCTTCGCCATCGCGCAGGTACGCCAGGATCGGCAAACCGCGCTCCCGAGCCCAGGCTTCGCTGCCGAGCAGCACCAGGGAGGCGCCGTCGGTCAGCGGCGTGGAATTGCCGGCGGTGAGCGTACCTTTCTCGCTGCGTTCGAAGGCAGGCTTGAGCGCAGCGAGTTTTTCCAGGGTCAAGTCGGGGCGCAGATTGTTGTCACGGGTCAGGCCGAGAAACGGTGTCAGCAAATCGTTGTGCCAGCCCTCGGCATAGGTCGCAGCCATTTTCTGGTGGCTTTCCAGGGCCAGCTGGTCCTGTTCTGCACGGGGAATCTGCCAGGTTTGCGCCATCAACTCGCAGTGTTGGCCCATGGACAAACCGGTGCGTGGTTCGCCATTGCGCGGCAGTTCCGGCTTGAGGTGATGGGGACGAAGTTGTAACAGGACTTTTAGTCTATCCGCCAAGGTTTTGCTGCGATTGGCTTGCAGCAGAATCTGGCGCAGCCCTTCATTCACACCGATGGGGGCATCGGACGTGGTGTCCACCCCGCCGGCAATCCCGCACTCGATCTGGCCCAAAGCGATCTTGTTGGCCACCAGCAACGCGGCTTCAAGCCCGGTGCCGCAGGCCTGCTGGATGTCGTAGGCCGGGGTTTGCGGCGACAGGCGCGAACCGAGCACGCACTCGCGGGTCAGGTTGAAGTCACGGGAATGCTTGAGCACCGCCCCGGCGGCCACCTCGCCCAAGCGCAGGCCGTGCAGGTTGTAGCGTTCGATCAGGCCCTCCAGGGCCGCGGTCAGCATCGCCTGGTTGCTCGCCGTGGCATAAGGGCCATTGGAGCGGGCGAAAGGAATGCGATTACCGCCAATGATCGCTACACGGCGCAATTGAGTCATGGAAAGCTCCCTGTCGGTTGTGGGGTAAGACTCTCAGACTAGCCTAGGCTCAATCGAACGACTGCCGCCCCGGGGTGGTCAACCCTTTGAACCCCAGCCTTCGGAGAGCGTTCCATGTCTGACCGTTATATCGACTTCGCCAACTCAAGCCTCGGCCATCGACTGGTCGCCGCCATTGGCTTGCCGTCACCGGTACGTCTGGAGCGCTGGCAAGCCGGGCGCCTGCGCCCGGTCGAAGGCGCACTGTTGCTGGGCGGCGGCGCGCTGGCGGCCAAGGTGCTGGCATTTGCCAACAAACTCACTGATGCCACCTACCACTATGGCCCCGAGCCGCTGGAAGCAACGACCTGGATTCCCGGGCATGGCCCCAAAATCAAAGCCGTGGTGTTCGATGCCAGCGACTTGCAGCACACCGACCAGCTCAAGCAACTGCGCGAGTTCTTCCAGCCATTGCTGAAAAACCTCGATCACAGCGCCCACCTGGTGATCCTCGGCCGCGCCCCGGAGAGCCTCAGCGACCCATTCGCCGCCAGCGCACAGCGCGCCGTGGAAGGCTTCAGCCGCTCTCTGGCCAAGGAACTGCGCAACGGCGGCGTGTTGCAGTTGCTGTACGTCGGCGACGGTGCCGAAGACCAGCTCGAAGGCGCCCTGCGGTTCTTCCTCTCGCCCAAGAGCGCCTATATCTGCGGCCAGGTGATTCGCCTGCAAGCCTGCGCCACACCGGTGGAGGACTGGACGCGCCCGCTGGCCGGGCGCAAGGCACTGGTCACCGGCGCCGCCCGGGGCATTGGCGCTTCCATCGCCGAAACCCTGGCCCGCGATGGCGCCGAAGTGATCCTGCTCGACGTTCCCCAGGCGAAAGCCGACCTCGAAGCCCTGGCCGCGCGCCTGGGTGCGCGCACCCTCGTGCTGGATATCTGCGCCGAAGATGCCGCCGCCCAATTGATCGAACACCTGCCGGCGGGCCTCGACATCCTGGTGCACAACGCCGGTATCACCCGCGACAAAACCCTGGCCAACATGACCCCGGAGTACTGGGACGCCGTGCTGGCGGTCAACCTCAATGCGCCGCAGGTGCTGACCAAGGCCCTGCTCGACAGCGGCACCCTGCACGACAACGCTCGCGTGGTGCTGCTGGCCTCCATCAGCGGTATCGCCGGCAACCGTGGGCAAACCAATTATGCCGCGAGCAAGGCCGGGCTGATCGGGCTGGCCGAAGCGTGGGCACCGCTGCTGAAGGAACGCGGGATCAGCATCAATGCCGTGGCACCGGGCTTTATCGAAACCCAGATGACCGCGCATATCCCCTTCGCCCTGCGCGAGGCCGGACGGCGCATGAGCTCACTGGGCCAGGGTGGCTTGCCCCAGGACGTCGCCGAAGCGGTGGCGTGGCTCGGCCAGCCGGGTTCCGGAGCAGTCAGCGGCCAGGCACTGCGGGTGTGCGGGCAAAGTCTTCTGGGAGCATAAGCATGCAATGGCGAACCTTGGGCAACACGCCGTTTCTTCCACCGCTGTACTGGCGCGCGGCACTCAAGCGCAAGATCAGCGGCAGTCGCTTGCCCGAGCAGGGCTTGCGCTGCCGGGTGAACGTCAATCCCCAGCACGTGGCGGCGTATCGCACGGTGTGCGGTTTTGCCGACAGCCCCATCCTGCCGGCGACGTATCCGCACATCCTGGCGTTCGGCCTGCAGATGCAACTGCTGACGGACAAGGCATTTCCGTTCCCACTGCTGGGTTTGATCCACCTGAGCAATCGCATCCGCATCCATCGGCCCCTGGGCGCCATCAGTGACCTGACCCTCAGCGTGCACACCCAGAACCTCAAGCCCCACGCCAAGGGCGCAACCTTTGACCTGGTCACCCGCGTCGAAGACGCCCTCGGCCTGCTCTGGGAAGCGGAAAGCCGCATGCTCTGCCGCGGTGTAAAACTCGAAGGCGAAGCGGCAGACGACACCTTGCCAGCGCCCAGCCAAGTCAGTGAGCTGACGCACTGGAAAGCCCCTGCCGATATCGGACGGCGCTATGCGCGGGTTTCCGGCGACTACAACCCGATCCACTTGAGCGCCCTGACCGCCAAACTCTTCGGCTTCCCCCAAGCCATTGCGCACGGGCTGTGGAACAAGGCACGCACCCTCGCCGCCCTCACCGAACACCTGCCCGCCGCCAATATCGACATCCAGGTCGAGTTCAAGAAACCGGTGCGCCTGCCCAGTGAAGTGCGTTTGTATGCCAGCGCTGCCGGTTCCAGTGGCGAGTTGTTACTCAAAGGCGCGGGCGATATTGAACATATGGTCGGCACGTGGCGACCGATTGCCTGACGACATGTGCCGACGCCGGATCGGTCAGTGCGGGGGGTAGTTGGAGAGGATCTTGGTGACGGTGGTGCGGATGGCGTTGCTGCGATCCTGGGGTTCAGGCGAGTTGGCCATCATCTGTTCGTCACTGCCCCGCCACACAAGCTTGCCGTCCTTGCCATCGAGCAGGTCGATCTGGATCGTCGCCACCTTGTAGGTGATGTTGCGCGTTTCGTTGTACATCGGGCCGCCCCAGTAACCGTTCCATGGACCGCCCCAGGCCCCACCGTAGTTGGTGGTGACCTGTTGCTGACGGTCTTCGACGATCAGGTATGCCTGTACGTTCAGGTCAGCCCTGGTGCCTGGTGCGGCGGGGCGCAAGCCGCGCTGGTCAAGTTGTTCGCCCACCGCCTGGCGGATACGTTGTTCAGTCAGGTCACTTTTGATCCGTGGATCATCGGGGCGGTACTGCAGGGCCGGGTTTTTCCAGGCCCAGTTGCGATAGGCACCGAAGTCTCGACTGGCGTCAAAATCGTGATTGACCTGGTTGGTCTGGCAACCGCCCAGCAGCAGTACAACAGCGAGCGTAGCGATACGACGGAACATGGTGGTTCTCCAAGGCGCGACCTGCACTTTAATGAGAATAGCTGTTAACTGGGCGGATAGGCGCTCATTGCCTTTTGCACGGCCTGGCGCAACGCGTCTCCCCGCTCGCTGAGGCTGCCCTGGCTGCCCGTTTCCGCGCTGGCGCTCCATACCGGCTGGCCGCTGCGGGCGTCGAACAGATTGACCCGGACCACCACGACCTGCACCTCGTAGGTGCGCACGATCGGCACCGAGTTGTACATGCCGTAGCCATTGCCATAACGGTTATAACCACCGTAACCGTAGCCATAGTCATCCTGGACTTGCTTGAGGCGCTTCTCCAGGTGCACATCGGCGCTGACCAGCAGGTCCGGCGGGCGATTGTCATGCAGGGGCCGCAAGCCGCGCTGGTCCAACGCTCCACTGACCGCCTCGGCCACCTGTGCCGAGTCCGCCCAGGCCGTCCCCGCCGGCAACTGGCCGTTGCGCCACGCCCAGTTGCGGTAGGCGCCGTAGTCGCGCACCGGCGCCGGATAAGCGCTGGCATCGAAGGTGTTCGCCGCCTGGGCCGGCGCCGGTGGCATCGGGGCCGACGCAGCAACATAGGGATTGGGGCTGGAGCAAGCGCCCAACCCGAGTGACAACATGATTAAACAGAGACGACGCATTTCGACCTCCGCAGACTGGGCCGCTTAAACCGGACGGCAAATCCAGTGCAAATAACGCCCAAGTCCGGCAAAGCTTGGGTGACGACGGTGAGCAAGTTCCATTTCCAGCAAGTCCTGCAAATCAGCACGGGCCTGGAATTCCACCGGCATATAGTCGTGGAACACCCGCACACCACTTTGGCTTTCGACCCGCCAAAGCCCTTCGAGTTGCGCCGCTAACGCCCTTGGATCCAGAGGTTGCTGGGGCGTAAGGCTCTGCTTTTCGCCGGCCATGTCGTTCTTGCGCATCTTGCGGAAGTGGCCTTTGAGCAGGTTGCGATAAATCAGCGCATCGCGGTTATAGAACGCCAGCGACAACAGGCCATCGGGCGCGGTCAGCTGGTGCAGCACCGGCAGGATCGCATGGGGTTCGGCCAGCCACTCCAGCACAGCGTGGCAGAGCACCAGGTCATAGGGCTCGGTGAGTTGGCCGAGCAGGTCTTGCCAGGGTGCCTGGATAAAGGTCGCGCTCTGCCCCGCGTCGGCAAAGCGTTGGCGCGCGCCCTCGAGCATGGGTTCGGCGGGCTCGGCCAGGGTCACCTGGTGGCCGCGTTCGGCCAGCCACAGCGACATATGCCCCAGGCCGGCGCCGATATCCAGCACGCGCAGGGGCCGGTCCGGCAAGGCTTCGCTGAGGTCGGCCTGCAATACGGCAAGGCGAATCGCGCCCTTGGCACCGCCGTAGATCTTCTCGGCGAAGCGCGTGGCCAACTGGTCGAAATGACGATCAGTCATGGGCGAACCGCCGTTCGCTGTCGGCCAGTTTGGCGCGTACGACCTGGTCCATGTCCAGGCCCAGTTCGCTGCACAGCAACAACAGGTACAGGACGATATCGCCGACTTCCTGCCCGGCATGGGCAAGCTTGTCGGCTGGCAACTGGCGGGATTGGTCTTCGGTGAGCCACTGGAAGATTTCCACCAGTTCGGCCATTTCGACGCTGGCCGCCATGGCCAGGTTTTTCGGGCTGTGGAACGGCTTCCAGGCATTGGTATCGCGGATGCGGTGCAAGCGTTCGGTGAGGTGTTCGATATTCATGAAAGGCTCCTGAAGGGGTATAGCTTCGGGGGGATGGGCCTTGAAGGCAAGTGAATAGCGGGGGGTGTTCTTAAAGACGCCATCGGGGGCACTTGCCCCCAATAAGCGCCTAGTCGACGACACTGAACTCGATCCGGGCTGTCTGGCCGGCTTCATCAAGCACGCTGAGCTGGTAGCGGCCCAACTGCTCGAAACTGGCGTTGATGCTGTCCTGGTTGGCACTGTCGCCCAGCGGCGCGCCATTGAGGAACCACCAGCGTCGGCCGCTGCCGCCCAAGGCGGAGATTTTCAGGCGCAGGGCCTGTTGGCTGGCGGCGGGCAGGCGCAGTTGATCGCCCTCGCGCACGCCGACAATCGACAGCGGCGAAGACGCGGCCAGTGCCGGCGGCGGGCAATCCGGGTCGGCTGCCGGGATACGCGCTTCGCGTCGCTCGGCCCTGGGTAGCCAGGGCTCCAGCGGCGCGGGCCATAGGGCGATGTCTTTGGAAAGCGCCCCTGGGCAATGGGCATCGACCCGCAAGCCCTTGGCGTTGACCCACACGGTTTCCTTCAAGCCCACGCTCAGCGGTTGATCCAGCGCCTGCAAGGTTGGCGGCGTGGTGTTGTCCAGGGTCCAGGCGAAGCGCTGGCGCCGACAATTGGGATCACTGCGGCTCATGGGCTGGCCCAGCGGCCAACAGATGGCCGCCACGCCGACATTGGCCGGCACCGCCTTAACCGGCGCAGTGATCCCGCGCTGACTGTCGCGGTTAGTCAGCACATCGTGCACCTGCAACATCAACGGCGCGGCCGATGCCAAGCCGAACTGGCCAGGCACCGGGGTGCCGTCCGGTCGGCCGATCCACACGCCGATCAAGTAACGCGGGCCCACACCGATCGCCCAGGCATCGCGGAAACCGTAGCTGGTGCCGGTTTTCCAGGCCAGCACCGGCCGTTGCACCAGCTCGGCGCGCGGGTCGCGGTCCGGCCGCGCCTGGCCGCTGAGGATGCGCCGTACAATCCAGGCGGCACCGGGCGATAGCATTGGCCGCTCCCTCAGCACATCGTCCGGCTGCAAGCGGATCGTGGCGCTTCTGCCGTCCCGGGCGAACGCGCTGTAGCCACTGACCAGGTCTTCCAGACGGCTACCCGCGCCCCCCAGGATCAGCGCCAGGTTCGGCTCGGCCAATGCAGGCAACGCCAACGGTATACCGCCGATGCGCATCTGCGCGGCAAAGCGCTTGGGCCCGTAGGCTTCCAGCAGTTGCACCGCCGGCAGGTTCAGCGAACTGGACAGCGCCGTGCTTGCCGGCACCGCACCGGTAAAACCCATCGAGAAGTTGCCCGGCCGGTAATCGCCATAACGCCGGGGTACGTCTTGCAACAGGGATTCGGAATGAATCAACCCTTCATCCAGGGCCATGCCATACAGGAACGGTTTCAAGGTGGAGCCTGGCGATCGCAACGCGCTGATCATGTCCACATGGCCAAAGCGCCTGGCGTCGTTGATATCCACCGAGCCCAGGTAGGCGCGCACGGCCATGGTCTCTTCCTCCACCACCAGGATCGCGGCCGAGGTGTGCTCCGGCAAACGTGCGCGCCAGCCCAGCAGCAGGTCTTCAAGGCGACGTTGCAGGGTGGCGTCCAGGGTGGTGCGGATCAGCGGCGGGCTGTCGGGGCGGTTCAGGCGGCGGGCGAGCAAGGGGGCCAGGCTCGGCTCCAGGCGGGGCGCCAGCAGCAGTGGTTCTTCAAGGGCTTCATCGACCGCCGAGGGCGGCCAAACCTGGAACTCGGCAAGCCGGCGCAGCACTTTGTCCCGCGCGTGCTGGGCGCGTTGGGGATGACGGTCCGGGCGCAGGCGGCTTGGCGCCTGGGGCAGTACGGCGAGCAAAGCGGCTTCGGCATGGGTCAGTTGCGCCGGCGACTTGCCCAGGTACGCCCAACTGGCCGCCGCCACGCCCTGCAAGGTGCCGCCAAACGGCGCGCGGTTCAGGTACAGGTTGAGAATTTCTTCCTTGGACAGGTGCCATTCCAACTGCGCCGTACGCCATAGCTGGCGCAGCTTGCCGTAGAAGGTGCGCGAATGCGGGTCCAGCAAGCGCGCGACCTGCATCGACAAGGTGCTGCCGCCCGATACTACCCGCGCGCCGGTCAGGTTCTGCCAGGTGGCGCGCGCCAGTGCCAGCGGGTTGATACCGGGGTGCTGGTAGAACCAACGGTCTTCATAGGTGAGTAACGCATCGAGGTAATACGGCGATACTTCGCTGGTCTGCACCGGATAACGCCACACCCCATTGGCATCGGCAAACCGCCACAATGGCGTGCCATCCTCAGCCAGCACCACGCGCGCCAGGTCATCCTTGGGCAAGGGCAAAGGCCAGATGCGATCAGCCAGCCACAGTAGCGCAACCAGCAGCAATACAGCGCCCAACGCCCACCGCAGTACCCGTTTAAGGCGGCTTGTTCGCGAGGGCGGCGAGCCATTGGGTATAGCGGTCACAGACCCACCGCCATCGGGAGCAAGCCCCCTCCCACATTCGTCGGCGCATCCCCATGGGAGATTAATCGCAAATTCAACCCCGCAAACCTCTATGCTTCAGGGAACTAGCCGCCCCCAGGCACGACCAAAGGCTCAGTCCTGGCAATTTTGTCCACTCCTTCATCGAGACACACCTATGCAAGCAGACTTTTTCGGATGGCTGGGTCACACCCTGGGCTTGATCATCCATTACATCGTCGAGTTCTTCAGCGGGCTGTTCAATATGCTGTCCAACGCCGGTGGCGATTTTGTCGAAGGCCTGTCCCGGGCATTGGGCATGGACACCTCAATCATCAGCATCATCACCCTGATCGTCGGCCTGCTCTTTTTGTATTCGGCCGTGCGCGCCTTTATGCGGGCCTCGATCATCGTCGGCGTCATCTGGTTGATGCTCGGCCTGTGGCTGCTCAGCTGGGTCGTCCACTAACCCCGAGCGTGCAGCCATTCCCCTGCAAGCGTACATCGGCTTCTGTAGGAGCGAGGGGGACGCCTAGTTCTTGCTCGCGAAAAACGTCAACGATAACGCGTGTGTCCTGAATGAACGCGGCGCCTGTGAGTTTTTCGCGAGCAAGCTCGCTCCTACAAAAAGGGCTTATACCAAGCGGGGCTATCAGCGCCCCTTGATCACCAGATCCGCCGGTGTCTCACCCACCGCCTGCCAGTTCGGTCGATACATCGACTCCACCTGCGGCGGCGGCACGCGGTAGGTGCCTGGCGTCACCGCCCGCGCCAGATACAGCAAATGCGTGGTGCCAGAGCCGTCCAGGTTGATCGCCGCCACATAGCGGTCATCACGAAACTCCTGATGTTTGAGCGACGCGTTCTGCATCGACTCACGCCACTCCTTCACCTGGCTGCTGGCGTTCTCCAGGCTCGCCGCACTCTGCGCGAGGTTCTGGTTCTCCAGCTCCAGGCCCGCGGGCAGCAAGTCCACGACCAACGCATCCGGCACCCGTTGCTTGGCGCTCACCGCCACATGCACCAGCACCAGATCGCCGCTGTTCACATTACGCAGGTTCAGCGGCTGCCCGTTCATGCCCAGGTATTCACGGCGGATGCTCAGGTTGTCGCCGCCTGCGGCCGGTGGCACCTGTGGATAACCGGAAATCGTCAACTGCTGGTACACCGGCGCCTGGCCCTGATTGCTCAGGCTCAGGTCGCTGGACAACTGTTTGCCATCCAGCTCAAGCGTCGACTGCTGATTGTTCAACTCATGCACGCCACCACTGCCGGTGAGCGATACCTGCCAGTTGGCCTCCGGCTGGGCAAAGCCCAGGCGGCCGGCCAGGAACAAGGAATTACGCTCCTGGGTCGACAGGTACGGGCTGGCGGCCAGTTGATCCGACAGGGTGAACAAGCGCTCCTCACGCTTGCCCTTGGCCAGATCATTTTCTTCCAGCAAGGCCAGGATCATCGCCTGGTCACGCAACGGGCTGCCGTAGTCGGCCAGCCACTCATTGGCATTGCGTTGCGCCGCCAAGCCGGCCAGCAGCGCCTGATCGGCACGCGGCTGGTCGCCCATTTTCTGCAAGGCGATGGCCAATTGCACCAGCGGCAAGCCGGAGCGTGCATCGCTGCGCCGCTCGAAGATGCTGCGCAACGCGCCCAATGGCGCCTGTTGGCTGCGCGCCAGGACCATGCCCGCATATGCCTGCACGGCAAAGCGGGTGTGGTCGGCGTTGTCGCTGTAGTCGACTTCGATCAGGTTGCGTTCCTGCACGTAGCGCAGCAGACGCTCACTGGCTTTTTTCAGCGCTTCGGGTGGCACGGCAAAACCCTGGTCGCGGGCGCGCAGCAGGAAGTCGGTGACATAGGCGGTCAGCCAATATTCTTCTTCGCCATCGGCGCCCCACAAACCGAAGCTGCCGTTGTAGCGCTGCATGCCCAGCAGGCGTTCGATACCCAGTTCGATCTTGCGTTTGCGCGCGGCATCCGGCTCGCCCTTGACGCCCAGGCGCTTGAGCAAGGCGTCGTCGGCATACAGCGATGGGTAAAGGCCGCTGGCGGTTTGTTCGAGGCAACCATAAGGGTAAGCCTTGAGCGCACTGATCTGCGCGCCGAGGTTCAACGGTGGTCGGCTCGACAGGCTGAGCAATGCCTGGCGCCCCGATGCATCGAACTGATCCAGCGCGCCCGACGGCAGGCTCCACGGCTGATCCTTGAGGACGGCGCGGTAATGCTTGAGCAGCGCCGGGTACGCCGGACGCACGCCCAAGGTCCATTCACGACTGAACGGCGGCAGGTTTTCGCCCGGCAGGTCCAGGCCATTCACGCTGACCTTGACCTTGCCTTGCCCCAAGCCGCCCCAGGCTTTCACCGGGATCCGCAAGGTGGTGCGCTGGCCTTGCTTGAGCTCGACGGTTTGAGCCCCCGCGTTGACCAACTCCAACTGCCCTTCAGCGGTCAGTTGCACATCAAGCTTCTGCGCCTTGCCCGACAGGTTGGAGAGGTCCAGCGCCAGGGTGGTTTCATCTCCCCCGGCGAGGAAACGCGGGGCCGACAATTCGGCAATCAGCGGTGCGGCGATCACGGTCTTGCCTTCGGCCATGCCGTAGCGGTCGTCGCTCCAGGCCTGGGCCATCAGGCGCAGCTCACCGTTGAAATCGGGGATATTGACGCTGACTTCGCCCTCGCCCTGCTCGTTCAACGTCACTGGCGCGCTCTGGAGGGCGACGATGGTCACACTGGTGTCCGGGCGCTTGCCCCCCTTGGCCAACGCCGCGTCACCCCCGAACGCCAGGCTGGCCAGACGGCCCTGGCCGGCTTCGATCAACTGGCCATAGATGTCAAATTGGTCCACACCATAGGCCTTGCGACCGAACAGGCTGGAGTACGGGTCGGGCGTGGGGTATTCGGTGATATTGAGAATGCCCACGTCCACCGCCGCCAGCAGCACATGCACCTGTTTGGGCACGCTGCCGTCGGCATTCCTGGCGGCGATTTTCACCGTCAGCGCCTGCTTGGGCCGCATTTTTTCCGGGGCGGTGAGGGTCAGGCCGAGTTTGCGCTGGGTGCGATCCAGCGGCAGGTGAAGCAGGCCCACCGCGCGTTTGGGGGTGATATTGGCCTTGCGCTCGCCGGGACGAATCACCAGGGCGCTCACATACAGATCATGGCGCGACCATTTCGGGTCAAGCTTCACCGCGAAGCTTTTGCCCTCGGCGGGGACATCGATTTCCTGCCACCACAACGGCCCTTCGCTGGATTCCACCAACAGGTAGCCTTTGCCAGCGGCCGGCGGAGTCACGGTGACGTTAGCGGTATCACCGTCGCCATAGGCCGGCTTATCCAGCGCCAGCTTCACTTGGTCAGGGCGCACGGCGCCGCCTTCGGTGTTGTCCTGGGCCTGGTAGCCGGCCCAGAAGCGCAGGCTGCTGACCAGCCCGGTCTGCGGGTCTTCGACCTCGACACGGTACGGGCCCCACTCCACCTGGAAGCTGACCTTGGCGGTGTCGCCGGCCTTGATGTCGAGGGTCTGTTCGTCAAGGTTGAGGAATTTTTCGTTGTAGTGATAGCTCCAGCCATCGCTGTCCGAGTAGTTCCAGTAATAGTCGCGGCGCTCGCGTACCAGGCGCACCTTGAGGTTTTGCGCGGCGAGTTTCTGCCCCTCCTGGTTGGCCACCAGCACCTCGAATTCCACCGGGCCATCGCCATTGGTTTCCTTGCCGTCAAACAGCCCGCGCAGGCCCGGCAGTTGCTCGGCCGGCCAGATCGGCTGCACCAGGCGCCGGGTAATCGGCCGCCCGCCCGACTCCTGCAAGCTGGCTTGCACGATCAGTTGCAGCGGCGATTTGGCCTCGGCCCATTTGCTTTCCAAGGTCAGGGCCTCCTGGCCCTTGGCGTCGAGCACGCTTTCGTCCAGCTCGAAATCCTGGCTCAGCTCCTCTTCGGTGACGGAGCCGAACTGGTAGCCGGGCAGCGACTTCACCGCTTCGCGCAGCGGCCGTACATACACTTGCCCGCTGACCCGATTGCCTGACGCCGGGGCGCCATACAGATAGCGGCCGTTGACGTGGATCACCGGGTTATCGGCCGGGCTCAACGCGCTGTCGCTGCCCTTGAGCTCCAGCGCCAGGCGCTCGGGCAGGAAGTCTTCGACAAGGAACTCATACAACTGCGGCTTGCCGTCACCCAGGTCGAACACCAATTGCCAGCGCCCGGTCGGCGCTTCGCCGGCCAGTTGCAGTGAGTATTGATACAGGCCGGAGGCGTCGGCGTCCCACACGAATTTACGGCTGACCTGCTCATCCGGGCGGCGCACTTCGACGCTCACCGGTTGCGGCTTGACGGCGTTGCCGTCCTTGTCGCGCAACAGCGCATTGAGCAACACGGTTTCGCCGGGGCGATACAGGTCACGCGGGCCAAACACAAAGAATTGCAGCGGGTGTGCGGGTTGGCCGCCAATGTCGAACTCCGCCAGGTCCAACGCCGCGCTGTCGAGGCGCAACAGACTGGTCTGCTCGCCCTGCTTGGCCAGCAGTACCTGGGCCTTTTTCGGCAACGGCAACTCGGCGTGGCCGCCCTTCTCGGTCTTGCCCTGGCCCAGCACACGGCCGTCGGCATCGAGCACCTCGAGGTCGACGCCATCCAGTGCCTTGCCGCCTTCCAGAGCCTGGGTAAACACATCCAGGCGATTGGCGTAGCGGTGCACCGACAAGCCGATATCACTCAAGGTAAACAGCGTGGCCGGTTGCGAGTAGTTGTAGGTGCCTGACGCGCGCATGACCGCCAGGTAAACCCCCGGCTGTTGCAATTGCTTGAGACCGGCAATCGGCAACAACAGGGTTTCGCGGGTATTGCGGGCAGGGTTCAGGTCGAAACGCCCACCGTAGACCAGGTCGGCCATCGGCAGCAGTTCACGCGATTCATAGCTTTGCAGGCTGGTGTTGCGCCCCCACTGCGCCAGGAACGACGGCAGGGATTCGGGCTTGATACGGAAAAATTCAACGTCGATCTTGTCGACGTTCAACGCGATCACCGGCAGGCCCTCGGCCAGGCGCGTTGGCAACAACGTGCCGCGGCTGGCGAAGCCGACAGTGGCTTGCAGGTCGCGTGTTTCCAGGCGAGCACTGTACTCGGCGGGCAGCAGGTTGTTATTCACCGCGCGCACGCCGGGATCAATCGTCAGCACCAACTTGCGCTGCGGCTCCAAGTGGCGCAGGCGCAATTCCATCAGGTTATCCGACAGTTCCCAGGCGCCGTCGACCTTGCCGGACTTGCTGTCTACCAGATGGAGTTTGTCGGCAAACTTCTGCTCCGGATCCAACGGAATGGAAAAGCTCACCGACAAGGTGCTGGCCCCATCCAACTGCACCTCGGACACGTCCACCACGCTCAACTCGCGACCGGCATAGCGCTGCTTCAACGCCGCCACATCCACCGCCGCCTTGGCCGGTTTCGGCGCCACGCTGGTTGCCGCCGCAGGTGCGCTCGGCGCAACCGGTTTATCGGAAGAATCACAGGCGCTCAGCAGGGCCAGCGCGCAAGCCAGGAACAGTCCTTTGTTAAGCATGGGGCACTCGTAGTCAGAGGGAACCGAGGGGTGAACTATATATCAGCGCCGGCCAAGCCGATGTGGCGCTGGTCACATTGACCGACGGAGGGTGGTTTGGTTCTGCGGCGGGTCGAGGGGACGGTTACAATGCCGCTCCACCAAGGAGCCTGCATGCCCACCCTACTGACCGACTGGCGCCACCGCCCCACCCATCGCCGGGTCTGGGCCCTGGCCGCGCCGATGATTCTGTCGAACATCTCGGTACCGCTGGTGGCCCTGGTCGACAGCATGGTCATCGGCCACCTGCCCCATGCCCACCAACTGGGTGCCGTCGCGGTCGGGGCCAGCCTGTATACCTTCCTGGCCTGGGCCATGGGTTTTCTGCGCATGGGCTCCACCGGTTTCGCCGCCCAGGCCGCCGGGCGCAATGACGGGGCGGCGTTGCGGCAAATCCTGTTGCAAGGTTTGCTGTTGGCGCTGGGCCTGGCGATGTTGCTCGGCACAGTGGGTATTCCGCTGAGCCACCTGGCCCTGGAATGGATGCAGCCCTCCCCCGAACTCAATCAACTGACCCGCGAATTCTTCCATACCCGCCTGTTCGGCCTGCCCGCCGCGTTGGCCAGCTATGCCCTGGTCGGCTGGTTCCTCGGCACGCAGAACGCGCGGGCGCCGTTGGCAATTTTGCTGACCACCAACCTGGTCAACATAGCCCTCAACCTGTGGTTCGTCCTTGGCTTGGACTGGGGCGTAGTCGGCTCCGCCCGCGCCTCGGTGATCGCCGAATGGACCGGTGCGCTGCTCGGCCTGGCCCTGACGCAAAAAGCCCTGCGTGCCTATCCTGGGCATATTGCCTGGGCCGCGCTCAAGCGGTGGCAAAGCTGGCGCCCGCTGCTGGCGGTGAACCGCGACATCTTTATCCGCAGCCTGGCGTTGCAGTCGGTGTTTTTCATGATCACGGTACAAGGCGCCCGCCTGGGGGATGCCACGGTGGCGGCCAATGCGCTGCTGCTGAACGGCCTGCTGCTCACTGCTCATGCGTTGGACGGCCTGGCCCACGCGGTCGAAGCCCTGTGCGGCCACGCCATCGGCGCCCGCGATCGCCAATCGTTGCGGCGTTCATTGGTGGTGGCCTGTGGCTGGTCGCTGATCGCCAGCGTCGGTTTCGCCCTGCTGTTCACCTTCGCCGGACACCTGTTTATCGCCATGCAAACCGACATTCCCAGCGTGCGCGAAACCGCCGACATCTACTTGCCTTACCTGGCGCTACTGCCGTTGATTGCGGTGTGGAGTTATTTGCTCGATGGCCTGTTTATCGGCGCCACACGGGCGCGGGAGATGCGCAACGGGATGTTGCTGACCGTGATATTGGTGTTGCCCGTTGCCTGGGCGTTGCAGGGGTTGGGCAATCACGGGCTTTGGATCACGTTTCTGCTGTTCATGGCGCTGCGCAGCCTCACGTTATGGGCGATCGCCTGGCGACTTAACGATCAGGACCGATGGCTCAGCCCCCCCTGAGCACAGTAGGCATCATTGGATTGTTACAAAGCGGCTTGACATTTTCGGGACACAAAAACCACAGAGCACTTGATAGCTGCGTGGCTAGACATCCAACCCCCCGAATTAAGGTCGCCCCTGAATGAACATACTTACGACGCCACCGGCGTCCCTCCTCTCTGCTCCCCCCGCCGAAGCACCGGCGAAACCGGACAAGACTCGGCATTTCGCTGTGCTGGCGGACGATGGAAACGCCAGGATCCGAAGCCTGTCCACCTATGAAACGAATGCCAAAGGCGAGCAGGTCCTGGACATCTGCAGGGTCCTGATTACCACCTACGACCAGGCCGACATTGTCAGTATCAGCGTAGGCGCAGACCACCAGCTCAACGCACGTATAAATGGCAAAGACTACAAACTCCCACTGACCGCCAATAACGATGCGCACTCGCTGAGAATCAAAACTGCAGGAGGAAATGACCGTATTAACGTCGACGAGCAGATCAACATCGAAATGCACATACACGGTGGCGACGGCGACGATTTTATTGTGGCGAATGGACGTGTGGGCAGCGTAACCGGCGATACAGGCAACGACTACATACGTTTGGGAACCGGCCATGTCGTGGCGTTTGGCGGTGACGGCGACGATATCATGATCGCAGGCGCCGGCAATGCCGTGATATCGGGCGGCAAAGGCAATGACAAGCTGTACGCCAGCTACCCCGCACAAAAGACAGATCTGCGCCAGGTGTACCTCAATGGCGACCAGGGTAACGACGAACTCTATGCGGGGACGGGTAAAAGCATCTTAAACGGTGGACTTGGCGACGATAAACTCGTTGGCTACCGCCAGACCACGATCTATACCGGGGCGGGCCAGGATTCGGTCCACTCCTACGACACTCAGGATCGGATCTACGCCAAAAAAACCGATAGGGTCCACGCCCCCGAACAGGTAACACCAGCCTCAGTCGAATACACCAACGCAGGCAAACAAGGCTTCAAGATAGAGGGCCCCGCAGAATTCGTTGAACGGGTAGAGGACTATCTCGAGCAACTCAGGGGGTCGCCGGCGGGGCAGAAAATGTTTCAGGAAATGGACCGCCTTGCCGAGAAAAATGGCGGGCCGGTGACCATAATGCTCTCCGACTTCATCGCGATAAACTCTTATCAATTCGCCAATGCGTTCAGCGACAACATACCTGACGGGGAGTATGAAAAATTCCAGTACCGGCCTGAGCTTGGCTATATAAAAGATGGTGTTGCCGGGTCGCCCGCCACACATGCAAAGATAGCCTTTGACCCCGATCACTTCGAAAAGACCTTTACCCTATCGCCCTTGATTGCGCTGTACCACGAGATGAGTCATGCCTATGACGGCGCCACCGGGCGGTTCATACCAGGCACTTCGCTGATATTTAACAAAGATGGCAGCCCGGCCATGGACCAGGGCCAGCAGTTGCAAGTGGAGAACCGCGAGTATCAAGCCGTAGGCCTTCCACCCTTCGATCACGACAACAACCCGCTGACCCCTCCCATCACAACCAACCCCTGGCCATTCAACGAAAACGCCCTGCGCGCAGAAATGAACGTACCGCTGCGGGATCGATATGACGTGGAGGAGCCCCCACACATGGTTTAGGAGGATAGCCGCAGACGCTGCCAATCCCCCCGTTAAAGACCAATGGGTGTCAGGAAGACAGGTATGAAGACCGCGTCAGCCCCAGGCGCAAGGCATCGAGGAACTGCGTGCGCTCAGATGCACTGATCTTCGCACTCGCACACTTGTCACGGTAATGCGTCATCAGTTCCTCCGGCGACAAATGCACGTAGCGCAGCATGTCTTCGATGGTGTCGTGGGTCTCGATACCGGCGCTGTACACCGAACCGTCTTCACGCTGGTAGATGTTCACCGAGTCGGTGTCACCGAACAGGTTGTGCATGTCACCGAGGATTTCCTGGTAGGCGCCGACGAGGAAGATACCCAGCAGGTAGTCCTCGCCATCGTTCAAGGCGTGCACCGGCAGGCTGGTCTCGATGCTCTGCTCGTCGACGTATTGCTTGATCTTGCCGTCGGAGTCGCAGGTCAAGTCTTGCAGCACGGCACGACGCAACGGTTCTTCGTCAAGACGGTGCAGCGGCAGGATCGGCAATACCTGGCCGATGGCCCAAGTGTCCGGCAGGCTCTGGAACACCGAGAAGTTGCAGATGTACTTGTCGGCCAGCTTGTCGTTGAGTTCGTCCAGCACCTGGCGATGCGAGCGCTGGCGGGCTTTCAGCGAGTTATGCAGGCGGCGGCACACGGCGAAGTAGCACTGCTCGGCCAAGGCTTTTTCGGCCAGGGTCAGCTTGCCGTCGGCGTATTGGCTGGCCACGTCGCTCATGTAGTGGGTGGCACGCCAGTAAGTCTCGGTGACCATCTCGATGTCGGTCGGGCCGAGCAGGTCCACCAGCCACTGCACGGTTTCCGGCAGGTTTTCCTTGTTCTCAATCACCGGTACGTCGTCGTTGTGCTTCTCGACGTCAGTGACTTGCACCACCAGCATGGCGTGGTGGGCGGTCAGGGAGCGGCCGCTTTCGGAGAAAATGTTCGGGTGCGGCAGGCTCTGCGCATCGCAGAATTCCTTGAGCATGCCCACGACCACACCGGCGTAGTCGTCCATGTCGTAGTTGATGGAGCTGGCGTTACGGGAGTGAGTACCGTCGTAGTCCACGCCCAGGCCACCGCCCACGTCGATATGGTCCACCGGCAGGCCGAGGTTACGCAGTTCGCCGTAGTAACGAATGGCTTCCTTGAAGCCGTGCTGGTAATCGGCCAGGTTGGCGATCTGCGAACCCATGTGGAAGTGCAGCAGGCGGATGCCCTGGTCCAGGCCGGCCACGCGGAAGCGCTCGACCACCGACAACAATTGCGCCGCGGACAAACCGAACTTGGACTTCTCGCCACCGGTGTCGGCCCACTTGCTCGACGCCAGGGACGACAGGCGCACGCGCAGGCCGACCTGTGGCTTGACCTTGAGGTTGGCGGCTTCTTCGATCACCAGCTCAACTTCGGATTCTTTCTCGATCACGATGAACACGTTGTGGCCGAGCTTCTGGCCCATCAACGCCAGGCGGATGAACTCGCGGTCTTTATAGCCGTTGCAGACAATGGTGCCGCCCTTCGGTGCCAGGGCCAGCACGGCCAGCAGCTCCGGCTTGGAGCCGGCTTCCAGGCCGATGGACACGTTCTGGGTGGCGATGATGTTTTCGATCACCGCTTCCTGCTGGTTGACCTTGATCGGGTACAGCGCGGTGTATTTGCTCTGGTATTCCAGGCGTTCGATGTTCGAATCGAAAGCACCGGTCAGCTGGCGCACGCGATCTTGCAGAATGTCGGGGAAACGCACCAGCAGCGGCAACGACAGGCCGCTTTTGCGCAGTTCGTCCACTTGCTCGTACAGGTCGACCGGCGTGCTGTTCGGGCCGTTCGGACGGACTTCAACGCGACCGGCTTCATTGATCGCGAAATACCCGGCCCCCCAATGGCGAATCCCGTAAACACTGCGGCTGTCCGCAACTGTCCATTGGCTGCCATCGTCTTTGCGTGTGCGTCGTACGGACATCGAAGTCCCCTATAAATGAAGGCGAAGGCGCTGCCCCTCGTGGAGGCAGGCGCAGTCTAAAGAATGAAAATGACGATTTGCCTGTAAGGGAGGTAGACCCCACTCGCAGGACAGAGTTTAGACACAGGTTGCGAAGAGGCTTTCAGCCGCCGGACTTCTTGGCCTTGTAACCGAGCTTGATCAACTCGGCCAACAGCAACTCGACGTGATCGCCCTGGATTTCGATGACGCCGTCTTTCAACGCGCCACCGGTTCCACAACGCTTCTTCAGCGTGGTAGCCAGCTCCTTGAGCGCGTCTTCAGCCAGGGGCACGCCGGTGATGGTGGTCACCGTCTTGCCGCCACGGCCTTTGCTCTCGCGGCGCACGCGGGCAATGCCGTCGCCTTCGGGGATCAGGGTCTGTTTACAGGTACACGCGTCCACGGGCTGACGACAGTCCGGGCAGTGTCGACCTGCGTCGGTGGAAAATACCAGGCCACCAAGGGCGGCGAAGGATGCGGCTTTTTTGGCCACCGGCAATCCTCTTGGGAGGACAAAGACTGATCGGCGCGCCAGGCGCCACCGACCGCGAAGCCCCACTCAGGCAGGGGCAGCGCTACCGACCCGCCAAGGTCACGCTCCTACAGTGATCCCAGGGTGAAACAATGGCGGTTCGGGTGAAAAGTCGCGCAGTGTAACGGCAAAAAGCCGACTTGCTAAGAGCCAAATGGCGCCAATTTATACAACTTTAGCGACGCAGGGCCAGATAGCGGCGCAAGCCCTCCTGGGCGTCCGGGCAGTAGGGCTTTTGTTCCGCATCCTGCAGGACCGTTTCAATCGGCAAAAAGCGTGCTTCCATGACTTCTTCGGGCTGCAATTGCAGCGGGCCGTCCCACACGGCGGAGTAGGATTTGCACCAGAGGCGGCTCTCGCCATCTTCGAAGTAGAAATGGTCGTGCTCGGTCAACGCTACCCCGCTGACGCCCAACTCTTCCTCCAGCTCGCGAGCCGCCGACAATGCATAGGACTCACCGGCCGCGACCATGCCCCCCGCTGCCGTGTCCCAGAATCCGGGGTACAGGGCTTTGCTCAGGGTGCGCCGATGCACACACAACTCATCGGCCGAATTGAACAGGAAGATAAAGGTGCAACGGCCGATCAGACCGCGCTGGCGAAGGTCGGACCTGACGAGGTGGCCGAGCAGATTGTCCTGCTCGTCGACCCAGCAGATCAGTTCGGCATCAGAGGCCGCACGGTGCGCGGCCTCCTTTTGAGTCGCGTCCATCATCAACCCTGGTTGAGTAACTGGCGCAGATCGATCACCGCCGCATTGGCCCGGGAAATGTAGTTAGCCATGACCAGCGAGTGGTTGGCCAATACGCCAAAGCCACTGCCGTTAAGAATCATAGGGCTCCACACCGGCTCCTGCGACGCCTCCAGCTCACGAATGATCTGGCGGACGCTGACGGTGGCGTTTTTCTTGGCCAGCACGTCGGCAAAGTCGACTTCGATGGCGCGCAGCAGGTGGGACAGGGCCCAGGCCTGGCCACGGGCCTCGTAGAACACGTTGTCGATCTGCATCCAGGGGGTTTCCACCACTTCTTCATCAACCTGCGGCACTTCACCGGGCGCCAGGGCTTCGGTTTTCAGGGCGGTGTTCAGCTTGACGCGGCCGACACTTGCCGACAGGCGTTGCGACAACGAACCCAGGCGCGTGGCGACGTCGCCCAACCAGTTGTTCAAGTTATCGGCGCGGGCATAGAACAACGCGCCCTTCTGGTTCGGGTCAGACAGGCGCGCTTCATAGCGGCTCAGGGAGTTGATGCCTTCCTGGTATTCCGACTCGCTGGAGGGCAGCACCCAGCTCTTGTTGTCGAAATTGAAGCGCGGCTCGGCCTTGGCCAGGTCGCTGTCTTCGGCCGACTGTGATTGCGAGCGGGCGAAGTCTTTACGCAGGGCGCGGGTCAGGTCGCGCACTTGCACCAGCACGCCGTATTCCCAACTGGGCATGTTGTCCATCCACAGGCCCGGCGGGAAGCGGTCGTTGGAGATGTAGCCACCCGGCTTATTGAGCAAGGTGCCGACCACGGTCTTCAGGGTTTCGACGGTGGTAAAGCCCACCACCATCTGCTTGCCATCCTTTTCGGCGGCGATTTGCGCATTTTGCTGGACCGGAAACAAGGCCGGTTCTTCGCTCCAGTACCAACCCAGGGCACCGGTCACGACCAAATACAGGCCAACCAGGGAGAGCAAGGCCCGACTCATCAACAGGTTACCCAGGTAGCCGCGGCGAGCCGACTTGGGCGCAGGGGCCGGGCCCTTTGCGCTGCCTTCACGGTTTTTCCAGTCCAGCATGGCGATATCCTTTCAATCACTTGAGTTCATGCACTTCTAATCGACGGCGTGCGTTCAAAAACTACGACCACAACCCTACCCCATCGTGCCAGCGCGTGCGGCGCTTTTAATCAAACGGGCGGTTGGCGAACTTCCGACTATAAAGGATGCACGCCATTTCCGCTGCGCGACTAATAGGTCGGTAACTGAATACCAGGGACATGCAGTTAATTGACGTATGACACTCATCGAACGGAAAAGAGGTGCTAGCATAGAGCCATCAGTTCGACCTCAGCATGCACCCTAACTAGTAGTCAGGATATGACCGAGCCAGAAGATCCCAGCCGTGAGCGCCTCAAGCACCATTTTGCCCAGCGGGTAATTCATCAGGCACGTCAAATTCTTGAGATCTGGCAGCGCCTGCAACGCAGCGAATGGTCCAGCGCCGACCTTTCCGAACTCAGCGAAGCCAACCTGCGCCTGCTGCGCTTCGCCGAGCGCTTCGAACAGCCGGAGCACGGTCAACTGGCGCACCATATCGGCGAGTCACTCAAGGCCGTGGACGAAAATCGCGGCCGCCTGAGCAGCCAACTGATCACCGAACTCAACCGCTTGATGCAACGTCTGTCCCGCACCGGCCTGCGCCAGGGCGACCAGCTGGAACAAACCTTCCTGCCGCCGATGCGCAAGCCGATCTACGTAATGCTGGCCGATCATGACCGCGCCGAACGCCTGGCCAAGCAGCTGGAGTTCTTCGGTTTGAGCGCCCAGTCCCTGGACAGCGTGGCAGCGTTCCGCGCATGCATGGCCGACCGCCTGCCATCGGCGATTGTGATGGACGTGGATTTTTGCGGCCCGGGCCTGGGCCTCCAGTTGGCCGCCGAAGCCCAGGAAGGTCTGGAGCAAAAGCTGCCGTTGCTGTTTTTCAGCCTGCACGAAACCGATACCCCGACCCGCCTGGCGGCCGTACGCGCTGGCGGCCAGGAATTCCTCACCGGTACGCTGGAAGCCTCGAGCCTGCTGGAAAAGATCGAAGTGCTGACCTGCGTCGCCCAGTACGAACCCTATAAAGTGTTGATCATCGACGACTCGCGGGCCCAGGCCCTGCACACCGAGCGTTTGCTCAACAGCGCCGGCATCGTCACCCGCACCTTGATCGAACCGATCCAGGCCATGGCCGAACTGGCGGACTTCCAGCCCGACCTGATCATCCTCGACATGTATATGCCGGCCTGCACCGGCACTGAACTGGCCAAGGTGATTCGCCACAATGACCGCTATGTCAGCGTACCGATCATCTACCTGTCGGCCGAAGACGACTTGGATAAACAGCTGGACGCCATGAGCGAAGGCGGCGACGACTTCCTCACCAAGCCGATCAAGCCGCGCCACCTGATCACCACGGTGCGCAACCGCGCCGCCCGTGCGCGCAACCTCAAGGCGCGGATGGTGCGTGACAGCCTGACCGGGCTGTACAACCACACCCACATCCTGCAATTGCTCGAAGACTGTAGCTTCCGCGCGCGCCGCGAGAACAAGCCGTTGAGCTTCGCCATGCTCGATATCGACCACTTCAAGCGAGTCAATGACAGCCACGGCCACCCCATGGGCGACCGGGTGATCAAGAGCCTGGCGTTGTTTCTCAAGCAACGTTTGCGCAAGACCGACTACATCGGTCGCTATGGCGGTGAAGAATTTGCGATTGTCATGCCCGACACCGACTTGGAATCGGCCTGCAAGGTGCTGGATGAAATTCGTGGCCGCTTTGCCGAAATTCACTACCCGGCCCAGCCACAGGATTTGTGGTGCACCTTCAGCGCCGGGCTGGTGGAGCTGTGCGACGGCTCCGACAGCCTGATGATGGCCGCCCAGGCCGATGAAGCGCTGTACCGCGCCAAGGACGCCGGGCGCAATCGCGTACAAGCGGCGCGCACATCAAAGCAAAGTGCCATCTTTTCACCGGAATCCAGTGATTCCGTCATAACTCTGTAACGCAAACGCAATAACTTCAGGCACTTATCTTCGCTGTCGGTTGAAATTACGCATGCGCCTGAAGCTGCTGACCAATCTCAATACCCTCCTGCTGGTGGCCGTATGCCTGGCCCTTGGGGCGACGCTGTGGTGGTCGCAACGAGCGCTTGAGCGCCCCTATTTGCTGATGGAACGCTACCTGAGCCTGTCGCAGACCTTCCAGAACCAGGCCGCGCGCAATATCGACGACTACCTGGCCAGTGGCGATGCCCTGCGCTTGAGCAGCGCCAGCCAGAGCCTGGAAAACCTGCTGAAACACCTGGACGAACTGCCGACGGCACTGGCGCAAAACCTGCGGCCCAGCCTGGTGGAACTGGATGCCTTCAGCAAAACCGACCTGCTCGCCGCTGGCAAACTGGCCGGCGACCCACAAGCCCTGTTGCTGCAAGCCGAGCGCGAACTGGGCGCAAACCTGGAGCAGTTGAGCCGGTACGCCATCGGCGTCAACACGCCGGACGCCGCGCGCTACTTGCCGCCGCTTTTAGCCGCCGCCCAACACCTGGGCAAGCTGTCCCTGGCCCGCGACAAGCTGGTGAGCAGCGGTCGCGCGGAGCTGGCCGATGATGTGGAGCGTGAAGTCGGCAATATCCGCAGCCAGGCAGACCTGCTGGAGCAATTGCCATTGCTTGGCGTCAAGGCCAGCACCGAGTCCAACACCGATGACTTTTCCGCTTTGATGGGCCTGGAAAACAGCGAAAAAACCGAAGCCCAGGACACGGGCGTCGACCTCAAGCGCGAACTCAACAGCCTGCTGACCCGCTACCCCGCCGAACTCAAGCGCACCCGCGAGCAGATCCAGCAACGCACCGCCCTGGCCGCCAGCACCCACCTGAAAATCACCGCCGTGCAGCAGGCCATCGCCAGCCTGGAACCGGTGGTGCGCGCGCAGCATGCGCAGATCCAGGGCGAAGTGCGCCTGATGCAAGGGGTGATGATTGGCCTGATCCTGTTGATCGCGCTGCTGATCGACACCCTCCAACGGCGCTTGGCAAGGGTGCTGACCAACCTGGCACCGGCCTTGTCGACATGGGCCGAAGGTGACTTCAGCCAGCCAATTGCCCTGGGCAAGACCAACCGCGAACTGCGCGATATCGAGGCGTCCTTGAACCGGCTGCGCGCCTATCTGGTGGACCTGGTGGGCACCATTCGCGGCAATGCCGAAGAAGTGGCCGGCAGCAGCCGGGCCCTGGCCGAGTTGAGCAGCGGCCTGCACGATGGCGCCGAACGCCAGGCCGGGGATACCGCGCAGATCCGCGATTCCCTGGGCGAACTGGAAGCGACCATCCAGCAGGTGGCCGGCGATGCCAGCCAGGCTGCCGGCGCCAGCCGCAGCGCGGGCCAGGCGGTCGAGCAAGGCCAGCGGGTGATCGGCCTGAGCCTGACCGGACTGCATGCGCTGGTAGGCGAAGTGCAGCAAAACGCACAGATGATCGAAAAACTCGCCGAAGAGTCCGCGACTATCGGTGGGGTGCTGACAGTGATCCGTTCGATTGCCGACCAGACCAACCTGCTGGCACTCAACGCCGCCATCGAAGCCGCACGTGCCGGTGAGGCCGGGCGCGGTTTTGCCGTGGTCGCCGACGAAGTACGCACCCTGGCCCAACGTACCGCTGGCGCCACCGCCGAAATCCAGGGCTTGATCACCGGCCTGCAAACCGCGGCCCACCAATCGGTGCAGGGCATGCGCGCCCAGGTCGAACACGCCGAGGCCACCGCCCAGCAAGCCCAGGCAGCGGACGGCGCCCTGGATGAAATCGTCAGCGCGATCCAGACCATCTCCGACACCGCCGTGCGCATCGCCGATGTGACCGCGCAGCAGAGTGGCGCGGTGAGTGAGATTCGCGATAACAGCGAGCGGATTCACCAACTGGGTGAGGATAATTTGCTGCGCATCGGCCAGGGACGTAGCCAGGGTGAGCACCTGCTGGTGCTGGGTGGGCAGCTCAATACCGCCGTCCAGGCGTTCCGCGTCTGACCTGCCCCATGAAGATCCAAAATCATATGAAGATCAAATGTGGGAGGGGGCTTGCCCCCGATAGCGGAGTGTCAGTCGACATCTATGTGACTGATCCACCGCTATCGGGGGCAAGCCCCCTCCCACATTTGATCGCTACAGGTTTCAAGACGGTATTACCCATGACCGGATCCCAGGCCTCAGTCATAAATTTTGCGCTATCCTCGCTAATCGTGCCGCCTACTGCATAGAACTGGACAGTCACAAAGGCTTTGCGGCATAGTCGCCGGGTTCTGCCGTACCCACATCAATAACAAGGAACAGCCGATGGCGACCTTACTGGTTCTTCACGGACCCAACCTGAACCTGCTCGGCACCCGTGAACCGGGCGTCTACGGGGCAGTGACCCTCGATCAGATCAACCTCGATCTGGAACGACGGGCCCGTGATGCCGGCCACCATTTGCTCTACCTGCAAAGCAATGCCGAGTACGAATTGATTGATCGCATCCATGCCGCGCGCGGCGAAGGCGTGGACTTTATCCTGATCAATCCCGCCGCTTTTACGCATACAAGCGTTGCATTACGTGACGCGTTGCTGGCGGTGAGCATCCCATTCATCGAAGTGCATTTGTCCAACGTGCACAAACGCGAACCTTTCCGCCATCACTCTTACTTCTCCGACGTAGCGGTAGGAGTGATCTGCGGCCTTGGCGCCAGCGGTTACCGACTGGCCCTGGAGGCCGCCCTGGAACAGCTTGAAGAACAGGCCAAGCGCCCCTGACCGACCCTTGGGAGTTGATGATTCATGGATATCCGTAAAGTTAAGAAACTGATCGAACTGCTGGAAGAATCCGGTATCGACGAGCTGGAAATCAAGGAAGGCGAAGAGTCCGTACGGATCAGCCGTCACAGCAAGACCCCGGCCCAACAGTTCTACGCACCACAAATGCAAGCACCGGCACCTGCTGCCGCGCCGGCCGCCGCACCTGCTGCTGCCGCTGCTCCAGCCGCACCGGCCGCGCCAGCGCTGAACGGCTTCGTGGTCAAGTCGCCAATGGTCGGTACGTTCTACCGCACCCCGGCACCGACCTCGCCAGCCTTCGTTGAAGTAGGCCAGACCGTGAAAGTGGGCGACACCATCTGCATCGTGGAAGCGATGAAAATGATGAACCACATCACCGCTGAAAAAGCCGGCGTCGTCGAATCCATCCTGGTAGAAAACGGTCAGCCGGTTGAGTACGACCAGCCGCTGTTCACCATCGTTTGAACCGCGGAGCGCCTTCGATGTTGAAACCTGCGAAGAAACTGCAAAAAGTCCTGATCGCCAACCGCGGCGAGATCGCGCTGCGTATCCTGCGCGCCTGTAAGGAAGAGGGCATCAAGACCGTCGCTGTTTACTCGACGGCCGATACCGAATTGATGCACGTGAAACTGGCGGACGAAAGCATCTGCATCGGCCCGCCACTGGCCACGAACTCGTACCTGAAAGTCTCGAACATCATCGCGGCCGCTGAAGTGACCGGCGCTGATGGCATCCACCCGGGCTACGGCTTCCTCGCGGAAAACGCCGATTTCGCCGAACAGGTGGAAAAATCCGGGTTTGCCTTCATCGGCCCGAAAGCCGAAACCATTCGCCTGATGGGCGACAAGGTCTCGGCCAAGGATGCCATGATCGCCGCCGGCGTACCCACCGTGCCTGGCTCCGACGGCCCGCTGCCTGAAGACGAGGCAACCGCCCTGCGCATTGGTCGCGAAGTCGGTTACCCGGTGATCATCAAGGCCGCCGGTGGCGGTGGTGGTCGCGGCATGCGCGTGGTGCACAAGGAAGAAGAACTGATCGAAGCGGCCAAGCAGACCCGCTCGGAAGCTGCCGCCTGGTTCGGCAACCCGATGGTCTACCTGGAAAAGTACCTGACCAACCCACGTCACGTGGAAGTGCAGGTTCTGTCTGACGGCCAGGGCCACGCCATCCACCTGGGTGATCGCGACTGCTCGCTGCAACGTCGTCACCAGAAGGTACTGGAAGAAGCACCAGCACCGGGCCTGGACGAGAAAGCCCGCCAGGAAGTCCTGGCGCGCTGTGTCAAGGCGTGCATCGACATCAACTACCGTGGCGCCGGTACCTTCGAGTTCCTCTACGAGAACGGTCGCTTCTACTTCATCGAGATGAACACTCGCGTGCAGGTAGAGCACCCGGTTTCGGAGATGGTCACCGGTATCGACATCGTCAAGGAGATGCTGAGCATCGCCGCCGGCAACGTGTTGTCCTTCACCCAGGACGACGTGAAGATCCACGGCCACTCCCTGGAGTGCCGGATCAACGCCGAAGACCCGAAGACCTTTATCCCGAGCCCAGGCCTGGTCAAGCACTTCCATGCCCCAGGCGGCAACGGCGTTCGCGTCGATTCGCACCTGTACAGCGGCTACAAGGTCCCGTCCAACTACGACTCGTTGATCGGCAAGCTGATCACCTGGGGCGCCACCCGCGACGAGGCCATGGCCCGTATGCGCAACGCCCTGGACGAAATCGTGGTCGACGGCATCAAGACCAACATCCCGCTGCATCGGGACCTGGTTCGCGATGAAGGCTTCTGCGAAGGTGGTGTGAACATTCACTACCTGGAACACAAGCTGGCCAACCAGTAAGTGCTCCACCCAACAAAGCCGCCTTCGGGCGGCTTTGTTGTTTGTGGGCCCTCTACTTTGAAGATGTACACAGTCCAAATGTGGGAGGGGGCTTGCCCCCGATAGCGGTGGATCAGTGACAGATACTGAGACTGACACACTGCATCGGGGGCAAGCCCCCTCCCACATTTGACCGGCGTGCAGTCAGTAGTGTCGTCTTCTGCTGTTCGCTGGCGTAAACTTGCGCGCTTTCGCGACCTCGCTCGTCGCACACTCATTTTTATTCAAAGGTGCCCGCCATGCCTTGGCTGCAAGTCCGCCTCGCCATCAGCCCAGAACAAGCCGAAACCTACGAAGACGCTTTCCTCGAAGTGGGCGCGGTGTCGGTGACGTTCATGGACGCCGAAGACCAACCGATCTTCGAGCCGGAACTCAATACCACCCCGCTGTGGTCCCACACCCATCTGCTGGCCCTGTTCGAAGACGGCACCGATGCCTCCGCCGTCCTCGCCCATATGGAACTGCTCACCGGTGGCCCGCTGCCAGAGCACCACAGTGAAGTGATCGAAGACCAGGACTGGGAACGCAGCTGGATGGACAACTTCCAGCCAATGCGTTTCGGCCAGCGCCTGTGGATCGTGCCAAGCTGGCATGCCGCCCCTGAACCGGATGCAGTCAACCTGCTGCTCGACCCGGGCCTGGCTTTCGGTACCGGCACCCACCCGACCACGGCCCTGTGCCTGGAATGGCTGGACGGCCAGGACCTGACCGACAGCCACGTGCTGGACTTCGGCTGCGGCTCGGGGATCCTGGCGATTGCCGCCCTGCTGCTGGGCGCCAAGGAAGCCGTGGGCACCGACATCGACGTGCAAGCCCTGGAAGCCTCCCGCGACAACGCCGGGCGCAACAACATCCCTGAAGGCAAATTCCCACTGTACCTGCCGGAGCACTTGCCCCAGGTGCAAGCCGATGTGCTGGTGGCCAATATCCTCGCCGGCCCGCTGGTCTCCCTGGCGCCGCAACTGTCGAGCCTGGTCAAGCCGGGTGGCCGCCTGGCGCTGTCGGGCATCCTTGCCGAGCAAGGCGAAGACGTTGCCGCCGCGTACGCGAAGGATTTCGAGCTGGATCCGATCGCCAACCGCGATGGCTGGGTACGCATCAGCGGGCGTCGGCGCTAGAATGAGCGCTTGCCTGAATCGGATGGCCGCATGACCGACAGTTTCGTCACCCAATGTCCGCATTGCCAAACGCGCTTTCGCGTCAACCACGCTCAATTGAGCGTGGCCCGCGGCGTAGTGCGCTGCGGCTCGTGCCTGCAAGTGTTCAACGCCGCTCGCCAGTTACTCGAGCAGCGCGCCCACGCGCCCGCCACCGCTGTGGAACCACCGGCGGCCCTTGAGCCAGCCCCGCAGGCAGCGCCCGAGACAACACGGGCAATCAGCCAGAAGCAGTGGACAGCCGAAGAGCTGGACCTGGATAACCTGGACCTGGACGAAGAACTGGCCAAGCTGGAACGCCGCGAGATTCAGCACACCCAGCCGGTGGGTGCGGAGCGTCGCCAACCCGGCTCCGACCGCCGGCAAAAAGAAGAGCCCCTCAGCGCCAGCCGCGATACCGTCAAGGCCGAGGAAGAAAAGTGGGCCGCCAGCCTGTTCAGCGAGCCGCCTGAAGAACGCACCCAAGCCGCTGAAGACGAGCCTGAGCCAGCCAAGGCAACGGCGCCCCGACAGCGCACCGAACCGTCCATGTCATTCAGCATGGACGATATCGATGACGAACCACCGCTGCATGCCACCCATGACGCGGCTGAACTCGACCCGCCCGTCACCCCCATTACCGACGAAGCAGACACGGCAGCCCCCGAAGAACGCCCCCTGCCCCGCCGCAAACGCCCGCGCGCCGAGACCGGTGCCCACGACGATGTCCTCCAGGACCTGGAAGACGACCCGCTGCACCTCTACGCGCAGAAACGCCCGTCGGGTTGGGGCCGTCGCCTGATCTGGCTGTTGCTGGTGCTGATCGCCGCCGCCGGCCTTGCCGGCCAGTACATCGCCTACCAATTCGACGACCTGGCCCGCCAGGACGCCTACCGCCCATGGTTCCAGCAGTTATGCCCGACATTGGGCTGCACCGTGCCGTCGCGCGTCGATATCGCCCATATCAAGAGCAGCAACCTGGTGGTACGCAGCCATCCGGACTTCGCCGGGGCGCTGGTGGTGGACGCGATCATCTATAACCGCGCGACGTTTTCCCAGCCATTCCCGCTGCTGGAACTGCGCTTTGCCGATTTGAACGGCGGCCTGATCGCCAGTCGTCGCTTCAAGCCCGCCGAATACCTGAGTGGCGAGCTGGCCGGGGTGAGCGAAATGCCCTCCCAGACGCCGATCCATATCTCCCTGGACATCCTCGATCCGGGCAACAAAGCCGTGAATTACAGCCTGAGCTTCCACTCGCCCGAGTGAATCGGTTCACGCAGCGAAGCTTTACGACAGATTCCAGACTGAGTCACCGGCGACCAAACCGGTGGCGATAAAGAAATAACTGTTCAGATTTTATCCAATTCAGCCTTTATCCAGTCATCGAGAGCGGGTATCATGCCAACCCTTTTTCGAACTCTAATGATCCGGCCCCACAACAGGGAAGTCCTATGTCGGCGGTACGCATCGGCCCATACACATTGCAGAATGGCTTGATTCTCGCCCCCATGGCGGGCGTCACCGACCAGCCCTTTCGTCAGCTGTGCAAGCGTTTGGGCGCGGGTCTAGTAGTCTCGGAAATGGTCACCAGCGACATGAGCTTGTGGAACACCCGCAAATCGCGGATGCGCATGATCCACGAGGGTGATCCCGAGCCCCGCTCGGTACAGATCGCCGGTGGAGATGCACAGATGCTGGCGGATGCGGCCCGAGCCAACGTGGAGCTGGGTGCGCAGATCATTGATATCAACATGGGCTGCCCGGCCAAGAAGGTTTGCAACAAGGCCGCCGGTTCCGCGTTGTTGAAGGACGAGCAGTTGGTCACCGAGATCCTGCAGGCCGTTGTCGCCGCAGTGGATGTGCCGGTGACCCTGAAGATTCGTACCGGCTGGGACCGGGACAACAAGAATGGCCTGACGGTGGCGAAGATCGCCGAACAGGCGGGTATTACAGCGCTGGCGGTACATGGCCGCACCCGCGCCGATCTGTACACCGGTGAAGCCGAGTACGACACCATTGCCGCGATCAAGCAGGCGGTGTCGATGCCGGTGTTTGCCAATGGCGATATCGATTCAGCCGAGAAAGCCCGGCGCGTGCTGCACGCAACCGGTGCCGATGGCCTGTTGATTGGCCGGGCCGCCCAGGGGCGACCGTGGATTTTTCGTGAGATCGAGCATTTTCTGCGTACGGGCGAAACCCTGCCGGCACCGGAGTTGATCGAGGTGGAACGTATTCTGCTAGAGCATCTGGCCGCCCTGCACGCCTTCTATGGAGACGTGATGGGAGTACGCATTGCTCGCAAGCATGTCGGCTGGTATCTCGCAACCCTGCCGGGCGCCAGGGAGTTCCGCGCCCACTTCAATCGTTTGGATGATACGGAAGCACAGTGCGCCAACGTTCGTGAGTTCTTCAGCGAACGTTACAAGAGCCTGGGGACAGGGGACGGAAAGGGGGTGGCCGCATGACGATGATGACCGAGACTTTAGTGAGTGGAACAACACCCGTGAGCGACAACGTCAATTTGAAACAGCACCTCAACACGCCGAGCGAAGAAGGCCAGACCCTTCGCGGGAGTGTCGAGAAGGCGCTGCACAATTATTTCGCCCACCTTGAGGGCGCTTCCGTCACGGACGTGTACAACCTGGTGCTCTCCGAAGTCGAGGCACCCTTGCTCGAAAGCGTGATGAACTACGTCAAGGGCAACCAGACCAAAGCCAGTGAGCTGCTGGGCCTCAACCGTGGCACCTTGCGCAAAAAGCTCAAACAATACGATTTGCTGTAAGCATTCAATCCAACCAGAAAGGCGCCCGCGTAAAACCGGTCGCCTTTTTTGCTGACTCCTTTGCTTTTGATGGAAATTGAAATGACCGACCAGACTACCCGCCTGCCGATCCGCCGCGCCTTGATCAGTGTTTCCGACAAGACCGGGATCCTCGAATTTGCCCGGGGGCTGGAAGCCCTGGGCGTGGAAATCCTCTCCACGGGCGGGACCTTCAAACTGCTGCAGGACAACGGCGTGGCCGCAGTAGAAGTCGCGGACTACACCGGTTTCGCAGAAATGATGGACGGTCGGGTCAAGACCCTGCACCCGAAAATCCATGGCGGCATCCTCGGCCGTCGCGGCGTCGACGACGCGATCATGAACGAACACGGCATCAAGCCGATCGACCTGGTGGCCGTCAACCTCTACCCGTTCGAAGCCACCATCAACAAGCCAGGCTGCGACCTGCCGACCGCCATCGAGAACATCGACATCGGCGGCCCGACCATGGTGCGCTCGGCGGCCAAGAACCACAAAGACGTGGCGATCGTGGTCAACGCCAGCGACTACGCCCAAGTACTGGAAAGCCTGAAGGCCGGTGGCCTGACCTACGCCCAGCGTTTCGACCTGATGCTCAAGGCGTTCGAACACACTGCCGCCTACGACGGCATGATCGCCAACTACATGGGCACCGTGAACCAGGCCGCCGAAACCCTGAGCACTGAAGGCCGCAGCCAGTTCCCGCGCACCTTCAACAGCCAGTTCATCAAGGCCCAGGAAATGCGCTACGGCGAGAACCCGCACCAGAGCGCGGCGTTCTACGTGGAAGCCAAACCGGCCGAAGTGGGCATCGCCACCGCGACCCAACTGCAAGGCAAAGAGCTGTCCTACAACAACGTGGCCGATACCGACGCCGCGCTGGAATGCGTGAAGAGCTTCGTCAAGCCCGCCTGCGTGATCGTCAAGCACGCCAACCCATGCGGCGTGGCCGTCAGCCCCGACGCTGAAGGCGGCATTCGCCAGGCCTACGAACTGGCCTACGCCACCGACACCGAGTCGGCCTTCGGCGGCATCATTGCCTTCAACCGTGAACTGGACGCCGAGACCGCCAAGGCCATCGTCGAGCGTCAGTTCGTCGAAGTGATCATCGCGCCCTCCGTCAGCGAAGAAGCCCGCGCCATTGTTGCCGCGAAAGCCAACGTGCGCCTGCTGGCCTGCGGCGAGTGGTCGGCCGAACGCGCCGCCGCCTGGGACTACAAGCGCGTCAATGGCGGCTTGCTGGTCCAGAGCCGCGACATTGGCATGATCAGCAGCGCCGACCTGAAGGTAGTGACCAAGCGCGCGCCGACCGAGCAGGAAATCAACGACCTGATCTTCGCCTGGAAAGTGGCCAAGTATGTGAAGTCCAACGCCATCGTCTACGCCAAGAACCGCCAGACCATCGGTGTCGGCGCCGGCCAGATGAGCCGCGTGAACTCGGCGCGTATCGCCGCGATCAAGGCCGAACACGCCGGGTTGCAGGTCGCCGGTTCAGTGATGGCTTCCGATGCGTTCTTCCCGTTCCGCGACGGTCTGGACAATGCCGCGAAAGCTGGCGTGACTGCCGTGATCCAACCGGGCGGCTCGATGCGTGACGCCGAAGTGATCGCCGCCGCTGATGAAGCCGGCATCGCCATGGTCTTCACCGGCATGCGCCACTTCCGTCACTAAACACCACTGCTTTCCTACTGTAGGAGCGAGCTTGCTCGCGAAAAGCCCGAAAACGCCACGGGGAGCCAGATGCCCCCCGTCATCGTTGACGATCTTCGCGAGCAAGCTCGCTCCTACGGAAAGCACAGCGTTTCACAGAGGTTTTTGACATGAATGTTTTGATCATTGGCAGCGGTGGCCGTGAACACGCCCTGGCCTGGAAAGTTGCCCAGGACCCACGCGTCCAGAAAGTCTTCGTCGCCCCCGGCAACGCCGGTACCGCCATCGAAGCCAAGTGCGAAAACGTCGCCATCGACGTACTGGCCCTGGAACAACTGGCCGACTTCGCCGAGAAAAACGTCTCCCTGACCATCGTCGGTCCGGAAGTGCCATTGGTTGCCGGTGTCGTGGACCTGTTCCGCAGCCGCGGCCTGGATTGCTTCGGCCCAATCGCTGGCGCGGCCCAGCTGGAAGGCTCGAAAGCCTTCACCAAGGATTTCCTGGCGCGCCACAAGATCCCGACCGCCGACTACCAGAACTTCACCGAGATCGAGCCGGCCCTGGCCTACCTGCGTGAAAAAGGCGCACCGATCGTGATCAAGGCCGACGGCCTGGCCGCCGGTAAAGGCGTGATCGTCGCCATGACCTTGCAGGAAGCCGAAGACGCGGTGCGCGACATGCTCGCCGGCAACGCGTTTGGTGATGCCGGTTCGCGCGTGGTCATCGAGGAGTTCCTCGACGGCGAAGAAGCCAGCTTTATCGTGATGGTCGACGGCAAGAACGTACTGCCGATGGCCACCAGCCAGGACCACAAGCGCGTCGGCGACGGCGACAGCGGCCCGAACACCGGCGGCATGGGTGCCTACTCCCCGGCCCCGGTGGTGACCGCCGAGGTGCACCAGCGCGTCATGGACCTGGTGATCTGGCCAACCGTGCGCGGCATGGCCGACGAAGGCAACGTGTACACCGGCTTCCTGTACGCCGGCCTGATGATCGACAAGGCCGGCAACCCGAAAGTCATCGAGTTCAACTGCCGCTTCGGTGACCCGGAAACCCAACCCGTGATGCTGCGCCTGCAATCGAGCCTGGTGCTGCTGGTGGAAGCCGCCCTCGCCCAGGCGCTGGACAAGGTTGAAGCACAGTGGGATCCACGCCCGAGCGTCGGCATCGTGCTGGCAGCCGGCGGCTACCCTGCCGACTACGCCAAAGGCGATGTGATTGAAGGCCTGGACGCGGCTGCTACGCTGGAAGGCAAGGTGTTCCATGCGGGCACCGCGCTCAAGGATGGCAAGGTTGTCACCGCGGGTGGCCGTGTGTTGTGCGCTACCGCGATGGGTGCCAGTGTCGACGCTGCGCAGCAACAGGCTTACAAGCTGGCGGCGAAGATCGACTGGAAAGGCTGTTTCTACCGCACGGACATCGGTTATCGCGCCATTGCACGCGAACGTGGCGAAAACCAGTAACACTAGCTATCCGTTCGGTTAGGCAAGGGCCTCTGGCCCTTGCCGTATACAGGCCTCCCCGCGCATAGTTAACCGTGCATCAACCTACGAAGGGATTTCGCCGTGCGCTGGCTCAGGATCGCCATAGGTTTTACTGTCAGTCTGCTGACACTGCTCTGTTTGTTCCCGGCCCAGGCCGCCGCGCAAGGCAGTGGCTGGGCGGTATTGCTTGATGAACAGGCCGACCTGCAACTGAGCGACATCCGTTCCTCGCGCTACACCAATCAATTCAGCCCCATCGAACTGGACCGGATTACCGCCGCCGCGCCGGACGGTGCGTTGTGGGTACGTTTCAAGCTGCAGCCCGGCAAGCACGAGCAAGTGCTGCGCATATTCGCCCCGGACGTCTCACACCTGAGCCTCTATGTGCTGGACGGCGACACCCTGATCGAACAACAGAGCACCGGCACCCGCCAGCCCCAGGCGGAACGCCCGTTGCCCAGCAGCGATTTCATGCTGCCGATGCCCCAGAGCCAAAAGCCCCTCGAGGTGTACCTGCGCCTGGTCTCGGAACACGAACTGCGCCCCTACATCACCCTGGAGCCGGCCGTCCTGGCCGCCGCCGACCAGAACCAGACGCTGATCTATGGCCTGCTGTTCGGCTGCCTGTTGATGTTGATCCTGCACAACCTCACACGTTTCGCCTACCACCGCTCGCGCAGCAGCCTGTGGCTGGCGGCGTGCGAAGGCCTGTTGATGCTCAGCCTGGCGCTGCTGCTCAACCTGGTGGGGCCATGGCTGCCCGACTGGCACGCGATCCAGACGCCAGGCGCCTACCTCGCCCTTCTGCTGACTGCACCCTGCGGGCTGATGTTTGCCTACCGCTTCTTCATGCCCCTGGGCCCGCACCCGCTGAACAAGCTGCTGATGGCCGACATCCTGCTGATCGTGCTGTGCGGCCTGTTGCTGTTGTTCGTCAATACCCTGCCGCTGAACATCATCACCTACGTCCTGGTAGCGCTGGCGGGCCTGAGCATGCTGTTTGTCTCGGCCTACCACTGGCAAAAAGGCTACCGCCCGGCGCGGCTGTTCGTGGCGGCGATGGTCGTATTCAACATCGGCACGTTGATCATCCTGCCCGCCCTGCTCGGTCTGACCCTGGTAGCACCCCAAGGCCTGATCATCACCTTGCTCGGGTTTGTCTGCCTCAGCGGCCTGCTGATGAGCCTGGCCCTGGGCGAGCGCCAGCGCGCGATTGTCGAAAAACGCTTCAGTGTCAGCCGCGACCTGGCCGCCAGCAATGCCGAAATCGCCGCCAAGGCCGAGTTCCTGGCGAAAATCAGCCACGAAATCCGTACCCCCATGAACGGCGTGCTGGGCATGACCGAACTGCTGTTGGGCACGCCTTTGTCGGTGAAGCAGCGCGACTATGTGCAGACCATTCACAGCGCCGGTAATGAACTGCTCACGCTGATCAACGAGATTCTCGATATCTCCAAGCTCGAATCCGGGCAAATCGAACTGGACGACGTGCAGTTCGACCTGAATGCCCTGATCGAAGACTGCCTGAGCATCTTCCGCGCCAAGGCCGAGCAGCAGAACGTCGAGCTGATCAGTTTTATCCAGCCCCAGGTGCCGCGCGTGATCAGCGGCGACCCGACACGCCTGCGCCAGGCGATGCTGAGCCTGCTGGAAAACGCCCTGCAGAAAACCGACGAAGGTGAAGTGCTGATCGTCGTGGCACTGGACGAACGCAGCACCAAGCCGCGCCTGCGCATTGCCGTACAAGACAGCGGCCTGCCGATGGAAGCCGCCGAGCGCGACGCGTTGCTGCACAGTGAGTTGCACAGCAAGAACTTCCTGTCGGAGACGCGCTTGACCGGCCACCTGGGCCTGGTGATCGCACGCCAACTGATCCTGTTGATGAATGGCGAATTTGGTATCAAGAGTGGCGCGCAACAGGGCAGCACCCTGTGGCTGACCCTGCCGCTGGACCCGGAACGCCTGGAGCACCCGACCTCCGACCTCGATGGCCCGCTCAAGGGCGCGCGGGTACTGGTGGTGGACGACAACGACACCTGCCGCAAAGTGCTCGTGCAGCAATGCACCGCCTGGGGCCTCAACGTCAGCGCCGTGCCGTCGGGCAAGGAAGCCCTGGCGCTGCTGCGCACCAAGGCGCACCTGCGTGATTACTTCGATGTGGTGCTGCTCGACCAGAACATGCCGGGCATGACCGGCATGCAACTGGCGGCGAAAATCAAGGAAGACCCGAGCCTGAACCACGACATCCTGCTGATCATGCTCACCGGCATCAGCAACGCGCCGAGCAAGATCATTGCGCGCAATTGCGGAATCAAGCGCATCCTCGCCAAGCCGGTGGCCGGCTATACCCTCAAGACCACCCTGGCCGACGAGCTGACCCAGCGCAGCAAAGGCAATGTACAGCCCCGCGCGCCCCTGAGCGTGCCAGCGCCTGTCATCGTGCCCAGTGATTTCCGCATCCTGGTCGCTGAAGACAACAGCATCTCCACCAAAGTGATCCGCGGCATGCTGGGCAAGCTCAACCTCAACCCGGACACCGCCAGCAATGGCGAAGAAGCCCTGGAAGCGATGAAAGCCCAGCGCTACGACCTGGTATTGATGGACTGTGAAATGCCGATCCTCGACGGCTTCTCGGCGACCCAGCAATTGCGTGCGTGGGAGGTCAGCCACCAACGCATCCGCACGCCGATCGTCGCCCTCACGGCGCACATCCTCTCGGAACATAAAGAACGCGCACGCCAGGCCGGAATGGACGGGCATATGGCCAAGCCGGTAGAGCTGTCGCAGCTGCGCGAATTGGTGGAGTTCTGGGTGGCGCAGCGTCAACAACGCCCGGAACACGCCCCGTCCTGAACGCAGAACACCCGGCAGATAGAACTGTTGTGGCAAGCCCGCTTGTTGTGGCAAGCGGGCTTGCCCTAATGCCGTTCAGTTAAGGCTTTTTTGTAGGAGCGAGCTTGCTCGCGAAGAACTCACAGGCGCCGCGTTCACTCAGGAAACACGCGTTATCGTTGACGTTTTTCGCGAGCAAGCTCGCTCCTACAGAAGGCGATGTACGCTTAACTGAACGGCATTAGGGCTTGCCCCGCGTTGGGCTGCGCAGCAGCCCCAGTAAAAAAAGAACGCGGTGTATCAGACACTCTGTAGAGGCTGGGCTTGGGGCCGCTTCGCAGCCCAACGCGGGGCAAGCCCGCTCGCCACAGGGGGATTTGTCTGGGGCTGAAAAGTGGGGCAGATACCCATGGTCATCGGGGCACGCGCCCTCCCACATTTGATCTCTGGCGCCTGATAGACTCTCCACACTTTCCCCGCCCACGAGCCGCTCCCATGCTCCACGTGCTATTCAGCGTTTACCTGAAGATGCTGGTGCTCTACAGCCCGTTCTTCGTACTGTCCTGCTTTATCAGCCTGACCCGTGGCTACTCCAGCAAGGAGCGGCGGCGCCTGGCCTGGAAAGTGGCGCTGGCGACCCTGATCTCAAGCGTGCTGCTCTACCTGTTCGGCCGGGTGATTTTCAGTGTGTTCGGCATCACCGTGGATGCGTTCCGCATCGGCGCCGGCAGTGTGCTGTTTATCTCCGCCCTGGGGATGGCCCAGGGCAAGTCGGCGGTACAGACCGACAACGTGCAACAGGACGTCACCATTGTGCCGCTGACGATCCCGCTCACGGTCGGCCCCGGCACTATCGGTGCGCTGCTGGTGATGGGCGTCAGCCAGCCCCATTGGGATGACAAGATCTCCGCCATCCTCAGCATCGCCCTGGCCAGCCTCACAGTGGGCGTGGTGCTGTACCTGTCCAACCGTATCGAACGCATTCTCGGCGACCAGGGCTTACAGATTGTCAGCCGGTTGATGGGGTTGTTCGTGTGCGCCCTCGCTGCGCAAATCATCTTTACCGGCGTGCGCGGTTACCTGGTGCCCTAGATCCGGTACTTGGCGATTGCCAGCTGGACCTTGTCGCCCGCACTCTCACGCATCAATTGGATGGTTTTTTCGTTGACCACCGAGGTATTCAGCACCAGGCAGGTTTGCCCGCTGAAAGCCTCGAACGACGAGCTGTCCCACTCCAGAAACGGCAAGCCCACCTGCTTGCTCACGCCCTGGCTGCTGTAGGTCACCAGCACCATCATCACTTCGCCGTCGCGCTCGGCGCAGGATGCCAGGCCAAAATCACCGCCCTGGCGTACGGTGCTGTTGCGCTTGAACAGCTCGAAAGAAGCCGGCTGTTGCTTCAAGGCTTCCAACGCATCGGCCGCCAACTTCGGCAGCGCCTCCAGCCAGGGTCCGCTCAGGGATGTCGACGCCAGCATGGCAGCAATGATATTCAACGCTGCCAGTTGCACCGTCAGGCCCTTGCCAGAGCTTGAGATCCGCTCGAAGCGACTGCGCACCGGCAGCCAGCCCAGGCTGACCATGACCTTGATGAATTCGTCGTACCACTGTTCCGTACCCCGGTGGACCTTCAACACATCACTCACGTAGCTGCTGGCCAGCAGATAGCTTTTGCGAATGTACTCGCGGTTCAGGCCGCTCAGGCCGTCGGCAAATGAAATCACGCCGTTGTTCACCACCGCCGCATTGCAGTCATCCTCGACGTCGATCTTGACCGGCTGCGCCCCAGGCGCCCCAGGCAGTTTGTACGCGGCGATCAACTTGCGCCGTTTGGTGTGATTGATCCTTCTGTGATGTCGCTCCATTTTCCAGTTCTCCACAAGCACCCCACATAGGGCGTGTGACCACACTAGTCCAGGGGCTGGCGGGTTTTCCAGACGACAAACATCGCTTGCGAACACACCGCGAAAAACGCCTCCCAGCGATCGTTGGGCGTATCCCCCGGCCTTCCGGTTTTCATCGACAAAAAAAAGAAAAAGCCCCGCATAACGGCAGGTGTTCACCCATCGTCACTCGGAGCTTTCGGGCCACTGCGGGGCCGTTTTCAGGCGACGGGCTTGGCCCCGTACCAGCGCGGCGTGTACACCCACTCACCGCCACCAGCACGTGGGAACGTGCAGGTGGTGGATGAGCCGACCAGCACCATGGTGCGCATGTCCACCTGGTCGGGCGTGAGTTGCCCCAGCGTGGTGACCCGCAGGGTCTGGCCGGGGCGACCGATATCGCGGCCCAGTACCACCGGCGTGTCGGCCGTGCGGTGCTGCGCGACGATTTCCAGGGCACGCCCCAATTGCCATGGCCGCGCCCGCGAGATCGGGTTGTAGAACGCCAGGGCCAGGTCGGCCTGGGAAGCGAGGTCCAGGCGCTTTTCGATAATCGCCCAAGGCTTGAGGTTATCCGACAGCGACATCACACAGAAATCATGTCCCAACGGTGCGCCTGCCTGGGCAGCCGTGGCCAGGCTGGCGGACACCCCCGGCAGGATTTCCAGGTCGACCTGATGCCACGCCGGGTCACTGGACTCGTGCAACGCCTCGATCACCGCCGCAGCCATGGCGAATACACCAGGGTCGCCGGACGACACCACCACCACCGAACGGCCTTGGGCTGCCAGCTCGAACGCGTGGCGCGCACGCTGCATTTCTTCACGGTTATCAGTGCAGTGCTGCACCTGGTCGTCACGGAAAGGCCCGGCCATGCGCACATAGGTTTCATAGCCCAGTACATCGGTGCAACGCGCCAGCTCGGCCTTCACCGCCGGAACCATCAGTTCGGCCGCGCCAGGGCCCAGGCCGATCACGGCGAGGCGCCCACGCGCGCGGCCAATTTGCGACACATCCAGGGGCTGCTCGGCGACAGTGATCATGATCTCTGCGTCTTGCTCCACCTTGGCGAAGCGCAGCGGCACGCCCAACGCCAACGCGGCATCCTGCAACGATGCTTGCGCCATCTGCGTCTCACTGGCCAACAGGCAGGCCAGGGATTGCACGGCGATCCCCGCGTCATGCAACGCCGTGCGCACACGCGCCGCCAACTGCGCACCGGGCTTGCACGTAGCGCAGACGTTCTTCGGATAGATCAGCAATTCATTGGCCGCAGGCGCACGCTCGGTATTGCCCACATGAATCGCCAGGCGCGCCTGCTGATCCTGCGGCAGGTTGGCCTGGTCCAGCCACGGCGCGGCACCTTCGATGCGCACGCTTTCGCCGGCCAGCAGGTCCGAGACAAAGCGCTTGCCCAGCTCCAGGTCACCCAGTTGATAGCCCGCCGGCGGGTTGAGCAGGCAGGTGCCGAAACGCAACTCGCCGCTGGTGGTGATCGCAGCGTGCACGCCCAGGGCCGCGGCAATATCCCGCGCCATGACGTTTACGCCTCCCAGGCCGCCCAGCAGCGGTACAACGGCACTGCCGTCTTCAGCCACGGCCAGCACGGCGGGTTCTTCGCCTTTTTCCAGCAGCAGCGGCGCCAGGGTGCGGATCACGATACCGGCCGCGCACAACGCAATCAGCGGCGTGCCTTGCTGGTACAGCTGGCGCAGGGTCGCACCGAACTCACTGTAGGCTTGGTCCGCGCCGTCGACCCGCCCGGCCAGGCCATGGATCAGCGCGCCAGGGTAAACCTGTTGAATCTTGCGCGCAGTGGCCAGGCTGCCCTGGCCAAGGATGACAATCGCCGGCTTCATCAACCTTGCCACCGTTCACCGGGCACGATGATCAATGAGAAATACGGTGACGACATCGGCTCCACCTGATCCAGCGGCACGATCTTCTGGTTGGCCATGGTGGCGCGCTCCACATACAGCGCACGCTCGGCCAGGCCGAGTTCTTCCAGCACCTGGCGCACCTTGGGGAAATTGCGCCCCAGTTTCATGATCACCGCCGCATCGGCATCCGCCAGGCGGCGCTTGAGGTCGTCATGGGGCAACACACCCGAGAGCACTGACAGGCTCTGGTTGCGATACACCAATGGCGCGCCGAGTACCGAGGCACCACCGAGCATCGAGCACACGCCCGGGATGACCTGGGCTTCGTAGCGCTCGGCGAGGCGGTCGTGCAAGTACATGTAGGAGCCGTAGAAGAACGGGTCGCCTTCGCAGATCACCGCCACGTCACGGCCGGCGTCCAGATGCGCGGCGACGTCGAGGCTGGCGCCGTCGTAGAAGTCGCTGATCACTTGCTCATAGGACAGCGGCGCCGGCAGCGCTTCGGTGGTCACGGGGTACACCAGCGGCATCAGGGTCTGTTGCGGCACCAGATGGTCTTCGATGATGCCGAAGGCGTTACCTTTCTTACCCTTGGCCACGAAGTACGCCACCACGGGCGACTCGCGCAGCAGGCGCAGGGCCTTGAGGGTGATCAGCTCCGGGTCACCGGGACCGACGCCCAGGCCGATCAAACGTCCGCGGGCCGGCATTATTCGACCTCCGTGGCGAGGGCATTGACCGCGGCGGCGGCCATGGCACTGCCGCCCAGGCGGCCTTGCATGATCACGAAGGGCACGCCACGGCTATCGGCGGCCAGCATGGCCTTGGACTCGGCGGCGCCGACAAAACCGACCGGGAACCCCAGGATCAGCGCCGGCTTCGGCGCACCGGCGTCGAGCATCTCCAGCAGGTAGAACAAAGCCGTCGGCGCGTTGCCGATCACCACCACACTGCCTGCCAGGTGCGGGCGCCACAGCTCCAGTGCGGCGGCGGAACGGGTGTTGCCCAGCTCCCGCGCCAATTCCGGCACGCTGTCGTCGCGCAGGGTGCAGATCACTTCGTTGTTGGCCGGCAGGCGCGCGCGGGTCACGCCTTCGGAGACCATCCGCGCATCACACAGAATCGGCGCGCCAGCAGCCAGCGCATCACGCCCGGCCTTGCCCGCGCCTTCGGAAAACTGCAGGCCGTCGATGGCCTCGACCATGCCGCAGGCATGAATCACCCGCACCGCGAGTTTCTCCAAATCAGCCGGGATACGCTCCAACTTGGCTTCCGCGCGAATAATGGCGAAGGAGTTGCGATAGATCTCCTGACCGTCGCGGATGTAATCAATCATCGGTGTTGCTCCGTGGGCGAGCGCGCAGCAGGGCGCCCGCCGCTTCAATGGAAAGAGTGCGCGCGTGCAGCCGGCCGAAGCCTGGGTGGGCGGCATCGCGAAAATAGAGGTCGTAGTGGCCAGGACTCACCGCCAGCAGGGTGACCGGCGCGGTATGTGCCGCAGCGCAGGAGCGTGGGCAGCCGGACAGGTGAACCTCGTGCTCGGTCTGTAATGAGGCCAGTCGCATGGCGTCGACCTTGGTATCGGCCAGGGCCTTTACGCAGCCACTGGAACCGGTGCAGGCGGTCATGCGCGCCAGGGGTTGGTCGGGCGTGCAGAGGAAGCCCAACTGCCCCAGGCGTTTGGTCACGGCGTGAGGTTTTTCGACGTTGGGCAGCAGCACACCTTGCCAAGGGGTGAAGCGCAATGTGCCGTCGCCATGTTCGTTGGCGAGTTGCGCGACGCCCCTGAGCATCGTCGAATCCAGGCGCCCCAAGGGTACGATGGCAGCGACGTAGAATTGATTTTTTTGAGACTGTGGATAACTCCCGAGGTGCAGCAAAGCACCGCTGGGCGGGCGCTGGAAGCCGTCGGCTGGCAGCAGCGGCAGGCTGAGGCGGCTCAGCAACTTATCCACAGCCAGATGGCGCATGCGCGTTTGTTCTGGGGTGGCGAGGTCAAGAAACGCCTCCAGCACCGCCACCACCAACGCATGCCCCTGCGCCAACGGCACGGCAGCCAACGGCGCATCCAGCCCCGGACAACCTGCCAGGCCGAACGCGAGGAGCGTCTGGCCATTGCGCACGAACGCCGACAGCCACAGATCGTGATGATGCTCGAGCATCGCCAGGGCCTCGCCGCCGTCCAGTTGCACGGCGAACTTGGCCGACAACTCATGGAAACGCGGATGATTTTGCAGGGTGGCGAGGATCTGCTCGGCCAGCGGGCGGGTGTCGAACAGCATCTGTGGATCAATGCCGGCACTGGGGCTGAGCATCAGGTTGCGTACGTCATCCCCGGCGGCGTTGCTCGGACCCAGGTCGGCGGCCAGCAGCCTGGCGATCAAGGCGTCTTGCTCGACACCGATCCCGCGAATCTGCAGGTTCGCGCGGTTGGTCGCCTCGATCACGCCCCCCGCGTACGCCTGGGCCGCATCCGCCACGGCATGGGCCTGGGCGGCGCTGATCGAGCCACCGGCCAATTTGATCCGGCAAATGCCGCCATCCAGCGCCTGGACGATACGCAGCAACCCCGGACAAGCCGAGGGGCGCAAGGTGTTCAGAGCGGGCGTTGGGTTCACAGGGCTACCGGTTCACGGGTAAAGGCGCGGTATTATGCCTGCTTTGTCCGGCGGCATGAAAAGCCTGCCCGTCGGATGTCGTTCAAGGAATTGATATGTCGCCCTGGCTGACGGTTGTAGGCATCGGTGAAGACGGCTTCAAGGGGCTGGGCAGGAATGCCCGGCATGCCCTGTTGCGCGCCTCGCGGATTATAGGTGGTCAGCGCCAGTTGGACCTGTTGCCGGTGTGTATTCGTGGTGAGCGCCAGGTGTGGCCGAGCCCGTTTTCCCTGGAACCGGTACTGGCGCGGCGTGGCGAGCCTGTGTGCGTGCTGGCCAGCGGCGACCCGATGTTCTATGGCGTGGGCGCCAGTTTGGCGCGCCAGGTGGCGGCTGAAGAACTGCTGATCTTGCCGGCGCCGTCGTCGGTGTCGTTGGCGGCGGCGCGGTTGGGCTGGCCGTTGCAGGAGGTGGTGACGCTGTCCGTGGTGGCCCGGCCGGTGGCGGCGCTCAATGCGCATCTGGCCACGGGTGTGCGTTTATTGGTACTGAGTAATGACGGCGGCAGTCCCGCGTTGATTGCTTCGTTGTTGGCCGAATCCGGGTTTGGGCCCAGCCGATTGACAGTGTTTGAACACCTGGACGGCGCGGATGAGCGGCGCATCGACGGTTTGGCCGAGGATTGGCAACACGCCTCGGTCGCCGACTTGAACCTGGTCGCCATCGACTGCCTGGCCTCCAGCGACACACCCCGCCTATCGCGCCTCGCTGGCTTGCCCGATTCCGCCTTCCGGCACGACGGCCAACTGACCAAGCGCGACGTCCGCGCCATGACCCTCGCCCGCCTCGCCCCGATGCCCGGCGAGCTGCTGTGGGACGTGGGTGCGGGCAGCGGCTCCATCGGCATCGAATGGATGCGTGCGCACCCCAGTTGCCGCGCACTGGCGATTGAAGCGGACGAAGGCCGCCAGGGCCTTATTGAACACAACCGCGACGCCCTCGGCGTGCCCGGTTTGCAGTTGATTCGTGGCAAAGCCCCGGAAGCCTTGCACGGCCTTACAGCACCCGACGCCATCTTCATCGGCGGCGGTGTCACCCGCGAGGGCGTGCTCGACACCTGCTGGCAACACCTGCGCCCCGGCGGCCGCCTCGTCGCCAACGCCGTGACCCTGCAAAGTGAGATGACCTTGATGAACTGGCGCGCTCAACATGGCGGTGAACTGACCCGTATCCACGTCGCTCAGGCCCAGCCGCTGGGTGAATTCGATACGTGGCGGCAAGCGCTTCCGATCACCCTGCTGGAAGTGGTCAAGCCGCGATGAAACGCATCCTGCTGCTGGGCGGTGTGACCGAAGCGCTGGCTATCGCTCGTACGTTGGGGCCGGAGCATATCTACAGCCTGGCCGGTGTGGGCCGTGTGCCGACCGATCTCGCCTGCCAAGTGCGTGTCGGCGGTTATGGCGGCGCCGAAGGGCTGGCGCAGTTTGTGCGCGACGAACACATCAGCCTGATCCTCGACGCCACCCACCCGTACGCGGCGCAGATCAGCCGCAATGCCGCCGAGGCAGCAAGGGTGTGCGGTGTGCCGTGTTGGGCGTTGCGGCGTCCGGCGTGGCAGCCGCAGGCGGGGGATGATTGGCGAGAGGTCAGCGATTGGGCCGCGTTGATTGAAGCGTTGAAACCGTTCAAGCGCCCGCTGTTCACGTTGGGACGAGAGCCGCTGCAGCACCTTGATGAGATCCCGCCGGAGCAATTCTGGACACTGCGGGCGCTGGATGTGTATCCGGGCAATGAGCGCTGTGAAGTGATCGGCGCGCGCGGGCCGTTCTTGATCGAGGATGAACGGGCGTTGTTCGAACGGCGTGGCATTGACGTGCTGATCAGCAAGAACAGCGGCAGCGCAGCGACGGAGCCGAAGCTGGAAGTGGCGAGGGAGCGTGGGGTGCCGGTATTGGTGATGAAGCGGCCGGTGTTGGCGGCTGTGGATCGGGAGCTTTTGTCGCCCGCGGAAACAATCGATTCGTTGGCAGATTTCATTCGATAAGTCAGGATCGCTCGCTTGCTTGATTAGTAACCTATTTGTTACCTTCAGGGCGACCAATGATTGAAATTGAAGAATACCGACGCGATAACCAGTTGAGCCCATTCGATGAGTGGTTTTCATCGTTGAGTGTGCCGGCAGCAACCAAAGTTTCAACTGCTTTGTTTCGACTTGAAATGGGCAATACAAGCAACATCAAATGGTTCGATGGGCTCGGCGAATACCGCATCGACTGGGGGCCAGGCCTACGAATTTATCTTATACAAGAGGGCCACCGATTAATCATTCTGTTCGGTGGTGGCGACAAGTCCAGTCAAAAGCGCGATATCAAGACCGTGAAGTCGCTGATCGATCAGTATCAGCGTGACAAGAAAGTGAAACAAAAGAGGTAACCAGCATGGCGCTTACCCGCAGCTACAAACACACAATCGCCGAGCGTGCTCAACGTGATCCTGAATTCGCCCAAGCTCTTCTTGATGAGGCCGCTACACTGTTTCTCAATGGTGAACCGGAAATTTCACGTGTGATTCTGCGCGATTTGGTCAACGCCACAGTGGGCTTTGAAGGACTCGCAAAGGAAACCGCCAAACCGAGCAAAAGCCTGCATCGGATGCTATCAGCCAGTGGTAATCCAAGCATGGATAATCTCTCGGCGATTTTTGCGGTGATTAGAAAAGCCCTGGGCGTTGATATGCAGGTACACGGAGTTCCCACTGCCTAATTTGATCGTTCCCCTGCTCTGCGTGGGGACGATCACAGTCGTGTTATTCGCTGCCTGCGGCTGTTGTCTGCCCAACACCATCGTGTACCCGATCAGCCAGCAACTGCGCCAGCTCGATCAACTGCGCAACGCCCAGTAATTCCTCGCGTGGTGCGCCTTCCAGGTTAAAGGCGATGTCGCAGCTCAGCGCATTGGCCGAGGCAAGTGTTTCGCTGAGGTTGACCAGCAGGTCTTCGGTGCTGATGCCATCGGCCACGGTGAAGAGCCGAACGGGGGGATTTGGGGTGCGTTTGATCATTGTGAAGCTCCTTAGAAAGGTGGAGCTGCCACTGATTCGCCGCGACGCGATAGGGTGGCAGCTGTACGCAGGTTCGCGGACCGGTCTAAGGCATCCCGGCATACCCGAAGGTATCCCGCGCACAGCCACCATTTAGCCGCACAGTAGACGATAAAAAAGCATCAACTGAAAGCAGGCGATAGCGCTTTTTCTCTTAGAAAACCCGGGCCGCGACGCCCGTCCGCTGCGTTTACAGCGGTGTACGGAGACTAGAGACCGAGTGTCCTAGGGACAACCTCATATCCCTGTCGGAAATTTCTGCTTGTACGAATAACCAGCCAAACGACTAGCTATTTGGCCTCCCTCCAAAAAGTCGATTCTCCCTACAAACACTTCCGAACCAGCTGGCTGGCTCAGCCAAAAGCCCCCGCCCTAACCTCCTCCCTCGCGGTTTTACGTCAGCGCCCGCGAGGGGGATGCACTGCTTTTGCAGCGCGTCGCATCTTGCCACTTTGTATCCCAAGGAATACGATCCAAGAAGATTCAGTTTAAGAAGTCAAAACACTTTCTAGAATGGCTTGATTCGTTACGCAGTAAACCCGCGCGAGCACGCGTACTGGCAAGGTTGGATCACGCGCAATGGGGCAACTTTGGAGACTGCGAAGCACTCGGAAATGGCGTTTTTGAAATGCGCATCCACTATGGCCCTGGCTACAGGGTTTATTTCACTCGCAGAGGCGAGGTGGTTTACCTGCTGTTGATCGGAGGCGACAAATCAACGCAGAAACGTGACATTCAGCGCGCTAAACAAATTGCAGAAGACTTTGAAAAAAAGAGTAACTCATGAATGAATTCACTGACTTCGACGTGGCGGAGCACCTAAAAAACCCCGAGGATATGGCCGAATATCTTGAAGCGTGCTTCGAAGAAGATACGGGTGACGGTCTGCTGATCCGTTCAGCGCTAAACAACATCGCCCGCGCCCAAGGCATGACCCAAGTAGCCCGCGATGCCGGCCTCGGAAGAGAAAGTCTATACAAAGCCCTCTCCAGCAATGGCAATCCCGAGTTCGCGACTATCATGAAAGTCATGAAGGCTTTGGGCCTCAAGCTTCACGCTACAGCGATCTGATAGTACTGCGACACCAAACCACACCGCCCCTTTTTACTTATCCCCCTCGATCAGGCTAAATACCCACCTGATCGTTTAACCCTACGGATTGTCCGCCATGGCCCGTCAACGCTTTGCAATTGCCTGGATCGCCTGCCTTGCAGTGCTGTTCAATGCGTTTGCCATGCCGATGGCCAGTGCAATGCAGCAATCCAAGGACCCCGTGCAGCAATTGCTGTGGGGTGGTTTCTGTTCGTCCAATGGCGCCAGCCTGAAGACGATTGCCCTGGGCAAGCTGGAAATTCCGGCGCCGCAGCAGGACGAGCATTCCGCCATGCAGCATTGCTGGTGTTGCTCGGGCTCACCGTCGCTGGTGGCGTTGCCGGGGCATGTGCCGCAGTTGTACGTCACGCGGTTCGAGGCGGTGCAGAGCCTGCCGCCGCCCTCGTTGCAAAATCCCACACCGCGCCAGCAATGGCCGAGCCTTAACCCCCGCGCCTCTCCAACGGTCTGATTGTCTTCGCAAGTGAACTGCGTTTAGAACCGTTCTGGAGAACTGCCATGCTTAAATCTTCCCTGCTTCTGGCTGCGTTGCTGCTGCCGGTGTTCAGTGCTGCCAATGCCGCCGACTACAAGGCTGGGGACCTGTCGGTCAGCGATCCCTGGTCCCAGGAATTGCCGCCGAACGCGCCAACCGTCGCGGCGTATTTCGTGATTCATAACACCGGCGCTACCCCGGACCGCCTGCTCAGTGTCGACACGCCAGTGGCCGACAAGGCCGAACTGCATGAGCATGTGATGCAAGGCGACTTGATGAAGATGCAACAAGTGCCCAGCGTTGCCGTGCCGGCCAAGGGTGACTTGACCTTCGCGCCCATGGCGTATCACGTGATGTTGCTGGGCCTCAAGGACCGCAGCCTGCTGGCCGATGGCAAGCAATTCCCACTGACCCTGACCTTCGAAAAAGCCGGCAAGGTCGAAGTGGAAGTGTCGGTGCAGAAAGCGCCGCCGATGGCCGGCCACGAGCATATGCACGCTCAGTAAGCCAACCTCGATGGGCGCCCCTCGCGCCAGGTTATCTCCACATCGCCGCGTGATGCGCGGCAGTTGGATCAGCCTGTTCGCCATGCTGATGATCTTTATCGGTCCGCTGATTTCCCAAGCGATGCCGACGGATCAGCACGCCGGTATGTCCATGGCCATGTCGATGGACATGCCCAACTGCCATGGCGAGTCCAAGCCAACCAAGACGCCCGACGAGCATCACGTCCTCTGGGAAAAGTGCGGCTATTGCAGCCTGCTCTTCAGTTGCCCGGCCCTGCCTGGCAGCGTGTCATTCATGGCCCTCGGCCCCCCACCGCCGGCCAATGCCCTCACCCCCTCCCCGCGCCTGGGCCATGCCCGGCAGAGCATTTTCCCCGGCGCACGCAGCCGCGCGCCCCCCATCGCCTCGTAAACCCTTAACACCGTTACTTCACCCCGGCCGACTTTAGACAGACAGCCGCAGGCTGCTGGCCGTGTTGTTTACGATTGATAGATGGAATGTGTATGTCCAGGTTTACTGCTGACTCCCGTTTGGGAAACGCCCCCGTGTTCGCCGTTCTGTGCGGCGCACTCTTGGCGCCACAGGCCCATGCCGACGAGCACGCCGAGCATGAGCTGACGCCCACCGTGATCACCGCGATCGCTCCCAGTTCGCCACTGACCGTGGTCACCAACCCCAAGGACCCGCGCCAACCGGTGCCCGCCAGCGACGGCGGCGACTACCTCAAGACCATCCCCGGCTTTGCCCTGGTGCGCAACGGCGGCACCAATGGCGACCCGGTGCTGCGCGGCATGTTCGGTTCGCGCCTGAACATCCTCACCAATGGCAGCATGATGCTCGGCGCCTGCCCAGGGCGGATGGATGCGCCCACCTCGTATATTTCCCCGGAAACCTACGACAAGCTCACCGTGATCAAAGGCCCGCAGACCGTGCTCTGGGGACCCGGCGCCTCGGCGGGCACGATTCTCTTCGAGCGCGAGCCGGAGCAGTTCGGCGAACTCGGCACACGGATCAATGCCAGTGTGCTGGCCGGCTCCAATGGCCGCTTCGACAAAGTCATCGATGCCGCCGCTGGGGGGCCATTGGGCTATGTGCGGGTGATCGGCAACCAGGCGCATGCCGACGACTACAAGGACGGCAACAACGACACCGTCGCCTCGCGCTATGACAAATGGAACGGCGACGTCGCGGTCGGCTTCACCCCCGACGCCGATACCCTGCTCGAACTCACCGCCGGCCGTGGCGATGGCGAGGCGCGCTACGCCGGGCGCGGCATGGATGGCTCGCAGTTCCTGCGCGAAAGCCTGGGCCTGCGTTTCGAGAAATCCAATCTCGGCGAAGTGCTGGATAAGGTCGAAGCCCAGGTCTACTACAACTACGCCGACCACGTGATGGACAACTACAGCCTGCGCGTCCCGTCGGGCACCGGGATGATGGCCGGGCCCATGGCCTCCAACGTTGACCGCCGCACCCTCGGCGCGCGCATCAAGGCCACCTGGCGCTGGGCCGATGTACAGCTCATCAGTGGCCTGGACGCGCAGACCAACGAACACCGCCAGCGCAGCAGCATGGGCATCGATACCTACAAGGACCTGCCACGCAACAAGGACGCCAACTTCCACAACTACGGCGTGTTCGGCGAACTGACCTGGTACGCCGCCGACCGCGATCGCCTGGTCACCGGCGCACGCCTGGACCGCGCCTCGGCCAAGGACTTTCGCCAGACTACCGGCTCGGGAATGATGGCCCGCCCCAACCCGACCGCCAACGACACCCGCGCCGACACCCTGCCTTCGGGCTTTGTGCGGTATGAGCATGACCTGGCCGACACCCCCACGACCCTCTATGCGGGCCTGGGCCACTCGGAGCGCTTCCCGGATTACTGGGAGCTGTTTTCCCCCAACACCGGGGCGGTCGGATCAGTCAACGCGTTCGATGGCGTGAAGCCGGAGAAAACCACCCAGCTCGACTTCGGCGCGCAATACAAAACTGCCGACCTTGAAGCCTGGGCCTCGGGCTACATCGGCCAGGTGCGCGATTTCATCCTGTTCGACTACCAGCCCGGGATGATGGGTACCACGTCCCAGGCACGTAATGTCGATGCGCGCATCATGGGCGGCGAACTGGGCGCGGCCTACAAGCTGACCCCAAACTGGAAGGCCGACGCCACCCTCGCCTACGCCTGGGGCAAGAACAGCAGCGACGGCAAGGCCCTGCCGCAAATGCCGCCCCTGGACGCACGCCTGGGCCTGACCTACAGCGAGGACGACTGGAGTGCCGGCGCCCTGTGGCGCGTGGTCGCCGCACAAAACCGCATCGACCAGAACGCGGGCAACGTGGTCGGCAAGGACTACGACAAGAGCGGTGGCTTTGGCGTGTTCTCGCTGAACGGCGCGTACCGCATCAATAAAAACTTCAAGGTCAGCACCGGCGTCGACAACCTGTTCGGCAAGGCCTACGCCGAGCACTTGAACCTGGCCGGCAACGCGGGGTTCGGCTACCCGGCCAGCGACCCGCAAGCCATCAAGGAACCGGGGCGCACGCTCTGGACCAAGGTGGACATGAGCTTCTAAAAGCATCGGGGGCAAGCCCCCTCCCACAATTGGAATGCATTCCACATGTGGGAGGGGGCTTGCCCCCGATGGCGGCCTGACCAACGACAACAATTCAAGCTTTGCGGAGCATCCCCAATGACCACTCAAAAAGTCTCCTTCTACAACCTGGCCTGGCGCTGGCACTTCTACGCCGGGCTCTTCGTCGCCCCTTTCATGGTGCTGCTGGCCCTGACCGGCATCATCTACCTGTTCAAGCCCCAGCTCGACCCGCTGATGTATGGCGACCTGCTCAAGGTGCAAACCGCCGAGCACGCGTTGAGTGCCGATGAGCAACTGCAACGGGCCCAGGCGGCCTTTCCCCACGGCAAGCTCAGCAAGTACTTGCCACCGGCCGACGCCACCAGCAGCGCACAGTTCGTCATGCACGCTGGCGGCCGCGAAGTGACGGTCTTTGTCGACCCCTATCGCGGTACGGTACTGGGTGAGCAGGATGCCAAGTACAACCTGCAGGCCATCGCCCGCGCCCTGCATGGCGAACTGATGATCGGCACCGTCGGCGATCGCCTGGTGGAGCTTGCCGCCGGTTGGGGCGTGATGCTGGTGGTGTCCGGCCTGTACCTGTGGTGGCCGCGCGGCAAGGCCTCGGCCGGGGTGCTGTGGCCACGGTTCAGCAGTCGTGGCCGTGTGTTCTGGCGCGATCTGCACGCGGTCGCCGGTTTCTGGGGCGCGGCCTTCTTGCTGGTGATGCTGCTCAGCGGCATGACCTGGACGGGCTTCTGGGGCAAGCAATACGCTGACCTGTGGAACACCTTCCCGGCGGCGATGTGGAACAACGTGCCGCAGTCAGACCAGCAGGCGCGGGTGCTCAACACGGCGACTCAGCAGACCGTGCCCTGGGCCATGGAAAACACGCCGATGCCGATGTCCGGCGACCATGCCGAGCACATGCAGCACGGTGCCATGCACGCCGCTCCCGCCGCGCCCACGGTCAGCCTGCAACAGGTGGTCGAGCTGGCCAACGCACGCAAGGTCGAACCCGGCTACAGCATCACGTTCCCCACCACGGCCGACGGTGTGTTCACCATCGCGGTATTCGCCGACGACCCGCGCAACGACGCCACCCTGCATGTGGATCAATACACCGGCAAGGTGCTGGCCGACGTGCGCTGGGAACACTACGGCATCGTCGCACGCGCGACCGAGACCGGTGTGATGCTGCATGAGGGCAAGATGTTCGGCTGGGTCAACCAACTGATCGTGCTGCTGATCTGCCTGATGATCCTGCTCAGTGCGGTCAGTGGCGTGGTGATCTGGTGGAAACGCCGGCCACAGGGTGGCCTGGGGGTTCCGCCGCTGCGCCATGACCTGCCGAAGTGGAAAACCGCCCTGGTGATCATGCTCGGGTTGGCGATCATTTTTCCCTTGGTGGGCGCGTCGTTGATAACCGTATGGGCCTTGGATCGCCTGGTGTTGACGCGTTTTTTCAACCCCGACAAAGCTGCTTCCCGCTCCGCATGAAACAGGCGCCGCGCCCAGGCCACCGGCAACACGGCCAGGGCAGCGGCGGTTCGTTGATCCGGGCCCTTTCACCGCCCCTCGGGGGCGCCGTCATGGCCCTGTTCCAGCGTTGCCAAAGGATTTCTTTTCATCCTTCAGGCTCTTTGTCACCGGGGGTCAAAGTTCATCTCTGTCTCGACCGTACTGGACGTCTTCAGGCTCAGGTTGGGCGCCTACATCCTTGATTTGCCATTCATCCCCCAACTCCCCCAGACGCGTCCAGAAAGCATCGGTCTCCAGCACCGACAGCTTTCCGTTTGCCCTCAGCGTTCCGATCAATTGAGTCGCAGAACGTTGGGGCCCCGTGGCGGCCAGTGTGTATTCTGTCGCCGGGTTGGTCGGCAAGTACTTGAGCAATGCGCCGCCTCGGCTGATGAAATAGCATCCCTCGGCTGACGGCTCGTTCATTCGCAGAGTGTCCAGCATCGCCTTCAAATCCGCCTCGGCGATGAAGTTGGCCCTGAGAGTGCTTTCGAAAACCTCGGCACCCGCTGAAACCGCCATTGCCTTATAGAACGACTGCACGGCCACGACCTGGTAGTAACCGACTGGATGGGCCGACGCCAGCGCCAGGCCGCCGCCACTTGCAAACAGCGCCGGCACCGTCAATGCCGTGCTTTGGTCTTCCTCTATCGGCGTCACCGCGCACACATCGTTGGTGCCGGCGACCTTGAGCACGCCGCCCAGGAGCGTCTTGCCGGCAAACCCGGCAGACAACCCCTGAGCGTGCCGTGCGGCGTCATCAGGATGGGCACACACCGGTCCGCACACCAGTAGAGGCGCCGGAAAGCCATAGACATACACAGCGGCGGCGCCCGGTTGCCAGGAGGTGTCAATGCGACCTCGACCGTTCCAGACCGGGCTCGTTTCCACGACATCCAGCGTGCCCTTGACCGCCAGGCTGTGCACATAGTCGACCAGTTGCAGCGCCCCACCCCGCAAGTAACTGTGCAGCTTGGTCGTTTCACTGGAAAACATCACCGACCGGTCGAGGCCATCAAATTGAAACTTGAGCAAAGCATCGTCAGCGCAGCGCAAATACAACGGCCAATAACCTTCATCTGCGGTTTTCTTGACGAAACTCAGTCCATCGGCAATGTCGCGCGGCCAAAAAAAGCTGCGCCCCATGGGGTCACCAGCCTTGCCGATGGCTGCGCTGGAGGCACACAGATACAACCCCACAATGGCATAGCCCTGAGGCAACTGCGCGTAGGGGAACACCTGCTCGAGCCGGGAGAAGTCCTGCCGTTGCAACGGCAGCGTGACCCTGTAGTGCTCTTTGCGGGTTGACTTGAGCAGATAGCCAAACGTCAGCCATTCTCTCGCGTCAGACGGTGGCAGCACTGAACTCACGGCGTCGTCGGCCTGGGTGAACACCGGGCTGAACGCGGGGTCAGCCAAGGAGCCCCGAATCAAGAGCCCTGGCCATTGATAAACGAATGCGGAAAATTCGCCGAGCAAGCGCCTGGGCGGTCCCCAGTACCGGCTCCCTTCAACCACCCTCAACTCGCCCGCCTTCGCCACCCGCGACACAAACTGCGTGGGCAGCAGTTCGCCACTGCGAATCCGCCGCTCGATGAGGTTATCCCCAACGTCGCCCTTGACCAGGTCGAGCGCAGCCAGATCCGCTTTGAGCGTCTGTTCCTCGGGGGAGTCCGTCAGGTTGTAGCTCAACAAGACGCCATCGGAGCCGATCAGGTACTCACGCTTGACATGCACTTCACGCCGCAACAGGTTCGACAGCACGCTGGTGGGTACCATGCTGGTGTAGATGGCCTTCTCGGTCGCAGACAATAGGATCGGCACCTCACGCACAAGCGTGGAGCGGTAACGCCCGACAACGGTCGCCCCCTCGGGGTACAAGCCTTTCGAAACCGCCTGGTCAGGGAAGATCCAATTGAGCACAAAACCTTGAGGCGGTATCGCCAAGGGCGCCGTGGCGACGAACAGCCCATTGCCGAGGCGCAGCACTACACCACCATAGGCGCGTTGACGATTGTCACCAATCAACGTGCGCACATGCCGCACGGCATCGTCCGGTTCGGCAAATGCGGGGCTCAGGCGTCGTCGCATGAGCGTTGCATACCCTTGCCAATGCTCATTGACCGCGCCCCGTTCGTCCCAACACTGGCTGGTGCGTACCACATGCAACTGACCGCGCTTGGCCCATTCCCGGACAAAGTCCAGCGGTGTCTTGGCACCACTGGCCAGCGCGGTTTGAGTGGCCTCCAGTTCTTTTTCAAGCGCGCCGCCGCTGCCGAACGCAAACGGCCCCGGCAGGCGATAGCGCAGCAACGCGCCCTCCTCGGTGGAGAAATAGATAGGCAAGTTGTCCCCGGCGTTGTACAGCTCGCCAAAACGCTTCGCGTCGTAAAGGCTCGAATACAGCACCGTTGGCAATACGAAAAAACGCGTCAACCAGGCCTTCGAAGTGGTCAGCCCGGTGGGTTGCCATTGTTGGGAGCGAAACAGCGCGCGGAGCATGAACCCTGGCGGGAATACATAGCCCTTATCCGTCCTCGCAAACAACGCATTGCGCGAAAACAGCTTGATAGACGTCGTCACATCCATCACCTGAGTCGCGATGTACTGCTCGTTTTGCGTGTGTTTGAGAATGAACGCGTAACAGGACTCAGTGGCCCGGTTGTGCCCATGAACCCGGGCATGCAGGTCCCGGGCGGCCTCCTCTGCCGTGGAGAAAATCGCGCCATAGGTGATGAAGTCGGGCGGACCTGCGCGGTCCGCGTAGGTGAAGTTCGGTGTCCAGTCTGAATACACGGGAGAACGCGGCCCCCACAGCGCATTCCCCTGGATAACCTGTAAACCTCCGGTCTCGGCCACCCGGCCAACCCATTGCGCAGGTTTGATCAGCCCTTTGTCCAGGCGCTGTTGAGCCCTGCTGCCACCAGGCTCCGGCACGACACCGTTCAACAGCACGGTTTCATTTGCCGAACCGCTTGGCGTATACGCCAAGAGGCATGCCTCGCTTGCCGACAGATACGCCGGACGACCTTGTTGGATCACCCCATGGAGCTCTTCGGCGGAAAACACCTGCAGGTTGATCTCGGCCTCTTCCCGCGTCCAACGGCGCTGCTCGATCCAGTCGGGATGCACCATGGACAACGCCACGTGGGAACCATAGCGCCCATGAATCACATAGGGTTCAGGAGGAACCAGCGGGCCCTGGTCGCCCGCGGGGAAAAACAGCGCCGAGGCAAAAGGGTTGACCTGGCTTTCCATCGGCTCAGTGATAATGAAGCGGCCATCTTCGCCCTTGAGAATGTAGCCACCATAGGATCGGTCCCGCCGCCCACCCACTTTCTCGTGGGCATACACCGCAGCGTCCGTGGCCGAGAGAAACGTCGGGCTGAGTACCGCTTGATAAAACGGCGTGAGTAACGACGAGCGATTGTCCACCTCCCCTACGCGTCGCCAGAGTTCACCGGGCCGGACCACCGACAGGCTGCACGTATTGATCACCCGCCGGACAAAACCACGCGGGGTCAGCGTGCCGGCGATCATCTCGGCCTGGGCACCCTTGTCGTTGAACACCCCGCCGGGGCCTTCGTCCACCAACTCTTCAGCCTCTACGGCACCGGGCAACTGGAGTTTCAGCACGGCCCCGTCGCTGGCCTCCATGTAAAGCGCCAGGCCACGGGTGTCGGCCTGGATATCGGCGGTGTTGCGGGCCTGGGTAATGCCCGCAACAAGTTGCGCCGGCGTAAAGAACGCCGAGTACATCCAGGGTTCTTTCGACGGAAAATCACTTGGCTGCGGCCAGGACCGGTAGTAGATGGCCTCCAGCCGGAACTGCGAGGGTAACCGGGGTTTACCGTCGGGACGCTTGGGGAACAGGCTCGCCGGCGAGAACAGCACCGGGCCCGGCGCCTGCGGCCGAGTGGCGACGTAGGTGTCTTTCTGGACATGCTTGAGCACAAACCCCACTGTGCGCCCCGTGACGGTCGCCGGGGTGCTCTCCAACGCGGCGAGCACGGCCAACTCGGGGCGCTTGAATACCCGGGTAAAAAACGGTTGTTCCTGTACCGTCTCCAGCGGCCCGACCGGCGACTTGATTCTCCAACCGCGCTTTACCCGGCCACGCACTTGCCCCCACAAGGCATCGGCCACCACCACCCGAAGATCGCCGCCCTCGGCGACCTGCCAGATAAAGCTCTCAAAATCCGCACTGGCTGCCAGCGGCACCTGACCTTTCAAGCCTTGCAGCAGCGTCTTTTCCAGGGCACTGCCACTGGTGGTGTATTTCAACAGCGTGCCGGTCGGCCCACACAAATAGTGGGCCGGTACCGACTGGCGATGCTCAATGATAAACACCATATCGGCCGGCGAAAAAAAGCTTGTAAAGACGGCGGCCTGATCGTCGGTAAAGGTGGGGTTATGCTGTTTGATCTTGTCGGCGTGCGCAGGGTGGGAGTGGTACAACGCCGCGCAGGTGTAGCCAGCCGGGGCGATGAAATGATCGCGTTCATCCACGGCCATTATCTCGCGATGGTCAAACGTGACCTCCCCACCCTCCACGGGACGCGTGGCGAAAAAGTGATTGTCCTTCTTGAAAATCGCACCCCCGAACTCTTTGTCGCCGACACTCCTGCCCACGTGTTGCTGAGCCCAGCGGGCGGCGTCGTCCGCCGTGATGAAAGGAGGGCTAAGCGGTGGTAATACGGCAACATGGGTGCCCTGCGCTGAACGCACATCTCTGAATAGTGGGTTGTCCAACTCCTGTACTCCTGACGGCTGGTAGACGGATGTGGGCGCTTGACGGATGTCGCACCCCGTCCAGCGATTTTGAACACCCCCGCCAGGCGCCAGGCACTACATGTGTAGACCTGGCGTAGCCCCTCCTCACACGCGACGCAGCGCAAAGCACCAGAACGGTGCCGATGCAGGCCCCACGCTGACATTTCAGCCCCACATTGGAACAACCGCCATTGCAAATGCCCCGTAAAGAGGCCGCTTTCATACCGGGCGCTGACCGGGCACAGCCTTTGCAATCACCGAAACAGCCACGTTGGCGGGCGGTTCGTGCGCCCCAGAAAAATAATCACTCACTCTCGGAGATCGCACCATGCAGCGTCGCAGCTTGATCAAGGCGTTAACGTTGTCGGCATCCATTGCCGCCATGGGTCTGACCTGGACCGTACAGGCCGCAGAAACCATCAAGGTCGGCATCCTGCACTCGCTGTCAGGGACCATGGCGATCTCCGAAACCTCGCTGAAAGACATGGCCTTGATGACGATCGACGAGATCAACGCCAAAGGCGGTGTGAACGGCAAAATGCTCGAACCCGTGGTGGTGGACCCGGCGTCCAACTGGCCGTTGTTCGCTGAAAAGGGTCGGCAGTTGCTGACCCAGGACAAGGTCGCCGTGGTGTTCGGCTGCTGGACCTCGGTGTCGCGCAAATCGGTGCTGCCGGTGTTCGAAGAGCTCAACGGCTTGCTGTTCTACCCGGTGCAATACGAAGGTGAAGAGATGTCGCCTAACGTGTTCTATACCGGTGCGGCGCCGAACCAGCAGGCGATCCCGGCGGTGGAATACCTGATGAGCGAAGAAGGCGGCGGCGCCAAGCGCTTCTTCCTGCTGGGCACCGACTACGTGTATCCACGCACCACCAACAAGATCCTGCGCTCGTTCCTGCATTCCAAGGGCGTGGCGGATAAAGATATCGAAGAGGTCTACACCCCGTTCGGCCACGCCGATTACCAGACCATTGTCGCCAACATCAAGAAGTTCTCCGCTGGCGGCAAGACGGCGGTGATCTCCACCGTCAATGGCGACTCCAACGTGCCGTTCTACAAAGAGCTGGCCAACCAGGGCCTGAAGGCCACCGACGTACCGGTGGTGGCGTTCTCGGTAGGTGAAGAGGAACTGCGCGGCATCGATACCAAACCGTTGGTGGGCAACCTCGCGGCCTGGAACTACTTCCAGTCGGTAGAGAACCCAGTCAACCAGAAATTCGTCGCCGACTGGAAAGCCTACGCCAAGAAACACAACCTGCCGGGCGCGGACAAAGCCGTGACCAACGACCCGATGGAAGCCACCTATGTGGGCATCCATATGTGGGCCCAGGCCGCCGAGAAAGCCAAGTCCACCGACGTCGACAAAGTGCGTGAAGCCCTGGCCGGCCAGACCTTCGCGGCACCGTCGGGCTTTACCCTGACCATGGACAAGACCAACCACCACCTGCACAAGCCGGTGATGATCGGCGAGATCCAGGCCGACGGTCAGTTCTCCGTGGTGTGGCAGACCCAGGAGCCGATCCGGGCGCAGCCGTGGAGCCCGTACATCCCTGGCAATGACAAGAAGCCGGACTATGCGGTGAAGAGCAACTAAGCCCCACCACAGGTCAACTGTGGGAGGGGGCTTGCCCCCGATAGCGGCGTGTCAGGCAATGCACTTGTCACTGACCCACTGCTATCGGGGGCAAGCCCCCTCCCACACTGTCCGCGCATGACTAGGACATTTGTTTATGCCCGCTGCCCTCAATCACTATTTCCTGGCATTGCTGCTGTTGCTGCCTTTGGCGGCACATGCAGGCGACGCCGAAGACTTCCTCGCCGCCAACCCCGCGCAACAAGCCAAGCTGCTCCAGGACTGGGCCGCCCAGCCCGACCCGGCGCGCATCGAGTTGGTGGACGCGCTGCAACAAGGCCAGCTCACGCTCAATGGTGAAACCAAGACCGTACGCCTGAACAACCGCCTGCGCGGCCTGATCGACAACGTACAGGCCAGCCAGCAACTGCTCGCCGCCGACCCCAAGGTACGCCTGGCCGCTGCGCGAACCCTGCAAAAAACCGCGCAACCGGCGCAACTTAAATTCCTCGACCAGCAGGTCGCCGCCGAAACCAATGAGGACGTGCACACCGCCCTCAGCCTGGCACTGGCCAACCTGCAACTGGTGGACACCGACCCGGTGGTACGCCTGGCCGCCGTGCGCTTGCTCGGCAGCACCGGCGACCCGCTGGCACGTACCCGCCTCGAAGCCCTGCTCGCCCCCGGCGTGGAAGCCGACGCCAGCGTACACACCGCCGCCGAGACCAGCCTGGCGCAGGTCAAACGCAAACTGATGCTGGGTGAAATCCTCGGCCAGGCCTTCAGCGGCATGTCCCTGGGGTCGATCCTGCTGCTGGCGGCCCTGGGCCTGGCGATCACCTTCGGCCTGCTGGGCGTGATCAACATGGCCCACGGCGAAATGCTGATGCTCGGTGCCTACTCCACCTACGTGGTGCAGTTGCTGATGCAGCGCTATGTGCCCCAGGCCATCGAGTTCTACCCGCTGATCGCGCTGCCGGTGGCGTTCTTCGTCACCGCCGCCATCGGCATGGCCCTGGAACGCACGGTGATTCGTCATCTGTATGGGCGCCCGCTGGAAACCCTGCTCGCCACCTGGGGCATCAGCCTGATGCTGATCCAACTGGTGCGCCTGGTGTTCGGTGCGCAGAACGTTGAAGTGGCCAACCCCGCCTGGCTGTCCGGTGGCATCCAGGTGCTGCCCAACCTGGTGTTGCCGTACAACCGCATCGTGATCATCGCGTTCGCACTGTTTGTTGTGGTGCTCACCTGGCTGCTGCTGAACAAGACGCGCCTGGGCCTGAATGTGCGTGCCGTGACCCAGAACCGCAACATGGCCGCCTGCTGCGGCGTGCCCACCGGGCGCGTGGACATGCTCGCCTTTGGCCTCGGCTCCGGCATCGCCGGGTTGGGCGGTGTGGCGCTGAGCCAGATCGGCAACGTCGGTCCGGACCTGGGCCAGAGCTACATCATCGACTCGTTCCTGGTGGTGGTGCTCGGCGGGGTCGGCCAGTTGGCCGGCAGCGTCATGGCGGCGTTCGGGCTGGGCATCGCCAACAAGATCCTGGAGCCACAGATCGGCGCCGTACTCGGCAAGATCCTGATCCTCGCGCTGATCATTCTGTTTATCCAGAAACGCCCGCAAGGACTCTTCGCACTGAAAGGACGGGTGATCGACTGATGAACCAGCCATTGATGCTCACCGCCACGCAAAAGGCCGGCCCCAAAGTGACGATTGCCGTCGGCGCCGTGATCCTGGCCCTGCTGCTGGCCCTGCCGTTGTGTTCGCTGCTGGCGCCGGAAAACCCGCTGCATGTATCGGCCTACACGCTGACGCTGGTGGGGAAGATCCTCTGCTACGCCATCGTGGCCCTTGCGCTCGACCTGGTGTGGGGCTACGCCGGCATGCTGTCCCTCGGCCACGGGTTGTTCTTCGCCCTCGGTGGCTACGCCATGGGCATGTACTTGATGCGCCAGGCCTCCGGTGACGGGTTGCCGGCGTTCATGACGTTTTTATCCTGGACCGAATTGCCCTGGTATTGGGTCGGCACCGAACACTTCCTCTGGGCGCTGTGCCTGGTGGTGCTCGCACCGGGCTTGCTGGCATTGGTGTTCGGCTTCTTCGCCTTCCGCTCGCGGATCAAGGGCGTGTACTTCTCGATCATGACCCAGGCCCTGACCTTCGCCGGGATGCTGTTGTTCTTTCGCAACGAGACCGGGTTTGGCGGCAATAACGGCTTCACCAACTTTCGCAGCATCCTCGGCTTTGGCATTACCGAACCGGGCACGCGCGCGGTGTTGTTCGTGGCCACGGTGCTGTTGCTGGTGGCCAGCCTGTACATCGGCTGGCGCCTGGCGCAAAGCAAGTTCGGCCGGGTGCTGACGGCATTGCGCGATGCGGAAAACCGCCTGATGTTCTGCGGCTACGACCCGCGCGGCTTCAAGCTGTTCGTGTGGGTGCTGAGCGCGGTGCTGTGCGGCCTGGCGGGCGCGTTGTATGTGCCGCAGGTGGGCATTATCAACCCCAGCGAAATGTCGCCGACCAACTCCATCGAAGCTGCGGTATGGGTGGCCCTGGGCGGACGCGGCACCTTGATCGGGCCGCTGCTCGGCGCTGGCGTGGTCAACGGCATGAAGAGCTGGTTCACCGTGGCGTTCCCGGAATACTGGCTGTTCTTCCTCGGGGCGCTGTTCATCATCGTCACCTTGTATTTGCCCAAGGGCGTGATCGGCCTGCTGAAGAAACGGGGTGAACCATGAGAATCACTGCGACGGCGGAATTTATGCTCGAACCTATCCTTGATGCCGGCAGCGGTCGCGATGCGATCGGTATCGGCCAGGCGGCCGGGACGGGCCTCGACACGCGCCACGGCACGATCCTGACCCTGGAAGATATCAGCGTCAGCTTCGACGGTTTCAAGGCGCTCAACGACCTCAACCTGTACATCGGTGTCGGTGAATTGCGCTGCATCATCGGCCCCAACGGAGCAGGCAAGACCACGCTGATGGACGTGATCACCGGCAAGACCCGGCCCAGCCACGGCAAGGCCTGGTTTGGCGAAACCCTCGACCTGACCAGCATGAGCGAAGTGCAGATCGCCCAGGCCGGTATCGGCCGCAAGTTCCAGAAACCCACGGTGTTCGAAGCCTTGAGCGTGTTCGAGAACCTGGAACTGGCACAGAAGACCGATAAATCCGTATGGGCCAGCCTCCGTGCGCGCCTGAGTGGTGAGCAGAAAGACCGCATCGATGAAGTGCTCGACACCATCCGCCTCACCGCCTCGGTGCAGCGCCCGGCGGGGTTGCTGTCCCACGGCCAGAAGCAGTTCCTGGAAATCGGCATGCTGCTGATGCAAGACCCGCAACTGCTACTGCTGGATGAACCGGTGGCCGGCATGACCGACGCGGAAACCGAATTCACCGCCGAACTGTTCAAGCGCCTGGCGGGCAAGCACTCGCTGATGGTGGTGGAGCACGACATGGGCTTTGTCGGTTCGATCGCCGACCATGTGACGGTGCTGCACCAGGGCAGCGTACTGGCCGAAGGCTCGTTGGAGCAGGTGCAGGAAAACGAGCGCGTGATCGAGGTGTACCTCGGGCGCTGAGTTCGCTTTTCTGTAGGAGCGAGCTTGCTCGCGAAAATCGTTAACGATAACGCGGGCAGCCTGAATGCACGCGGCGCCCTCAGGTTTTTCGCGAGCAAGCTCGCTCCTACAGGGAATTGAGGAGGTTTTGAGAATGTTGCAAGTCGACAAGCTGCACCAGTACTACGGCGGTAGCCACATCCTGCGAGGGCTGTCTTTCGACGTGAAGGTCGGCGAAGTCACCTGCCTGCTCGGGCGTAACGGCGTGGGCAAGACCACCCTGCTCAAGTGCCTGATGGGTTTGCTGCCGGCCAAAGAGGGCGCAGTGAATTGGGAAGGCCAGGCCATCACCGGCTTCAAGCCGCACCAGCGTGTACACGCCGGGATCGCCTATGTGCCCCAGGGCCGGGAGATTTTCGGGCGGCTGACCGTGGAAGAAAACCTGTTGATGGGGCTGTCGCGTTTTCCTGGCTCCGAGGCCAAGGAAGTGCCGGCGTTTATCTACGAACTGTTCCCGGTGTTGCTGCAAATGAAGCATCGGCGTGGCGGTGACTTGTCCGGTGGCCAGCAGCAACAGTTGGCCATTGGCCGCGCCCTGGCCAGTCGCCCGCGCCTGTTGATCCTCGATGAGCCCACCGAAGGCATACAGCCGTCAGTGATCAAGGAAATCGGCGCGGTGATCAAGAAGCTTGCCGCGCGGGGCGATATGGCGATCCTGCTGGTGGAGCAGTTCTACGACTTCGCCGCCGAGTTGGCCGACCAGTACCTGGTGATGTCCCGTGGCGAAATCGTGCAGCAAGGCCGCGGTGAAAATATGGAAAGTGACGGTGTACGCGGTCTCGTAACCATCTAATCTGTAGCGTCCTGACAATAAGCCTGAGCCATGAACCTGCCCGTTTCCCCCGCCCTGTTCACCCCCAGCTGGCATGCCGCGCTGGAACTCGGCTACGCGCGTTTCGGCGATACCACGCGCCCGGTGATGCGTCGCCACCACGGCCCGCTGCGGGTGCAAAAGCACCTGTACGCCGAAGGCCCCGAAGTGTGCCAGCACATCATCGTGCACCCGCCCGGCGGGATTGCCGGCGGCGATCGCCTGGATATCAGCGCCCACGTCGGCGCGGGCGCCTGGGCGCAATTGACCAGCCCTGGCGCTGCCAAGTGGTATCGCGCGAGCGGCCCGGCGTTTCAGCAACTCGATCTCACCGTAGAAGCCGGCGCCACGTTGGAATGGCTGCCCCAGGAAACCATCGTATTCAGCGCCGCCCAGGCCGAGCTCACCACGCGTATCGAGCTGCAAGGCGATGCCCGCCTGTTCTACTGGGACGTGGTCGCCCTCGGCCGCCCGGCCAGTGGTGAGCGTTTCGACCTGGGCCACTTCCAATCGCACCTGGATATCCGCCGCGACGGCCAGTTGCTCTGGCATGAACGCCAGCGCATTGTGGGCGCCGATGGTTTGCTGGACTCGCCCATCGGGCTGGATGGGCAGCCGGTGTTTGCGACGTTGCTGGTGACTGGCGAAATCCCTGGCGAATTGCTTGAACAATGCCGTTCACTGCCCCACGCGGTGCGCGGCGACCTGACCCAACTGCCCGGCCTGCTGGTGGCCCGCTGCCTGGCCAGTGAAGCATTGCTGGCGCGGCAGTGGTTGATCGATTTATGGAAATTGTTACGCCCCGCCCTGTTTGGGCGAGAGGCGGTCTCACCACGAATCTGGAGCACATGAAGATCAAAATGTGGGAGGGAGCTTGCTCCCGATGGCGGCGGATCAGTCAGCACACGTATTGCCTGACCCACTGCTATCGGGAGCAAGCTCCCTCCCACACTTGATCTCTGTTGTATTTAAGAATGCATTCTTTGAAGGACCTTGAACCATGGACCTGACCCCACGGGAAAAAGACAAACTGCTGATTTTCACCGCAGGCTTAGTCGCCGAACGGCGCCTGGCGCGCGGGGTGAAACTCAACTACCCGGAAACCATCGCCTATATCTCCGCTGCCTTGATGGAAGGCGCCCGCGATGGCCGCACCGTGGCCGACCTGATGCACTTCGGCACCACCTTGCTCACCCGCGAACAGGTAATGGAAGGCATCCCGGAAATGATCCCGGATATCCAGGTGGAAGCCACCTTCCCCGACGGGACCAAGCTGGTCACCGTCCACCAGCCCATTGCCTGAGGCCCGGCCATGATTCGTGACGCAACCGAGCACGACCTGCCGGCAATCCGCGACATCTACAATGACGCGGTACTCAACACCACGGCGATCTGGAACGAGCAACAGGTGGACCTGGCGAACCGCCTGGCCTGGTTCAGCGCGCGCCAGGCCCAGCGCTACCCGATCCTGGTCGCGGTGGAACACGATGAAGTGGTTGGCTATGCCTCATTTGGCGACTGGCGCCCCTTCGAAGGCTATCGCTACACCGTCGAACACTCGGTGTACGTCCGTAGCGACCAGCGCGGCAAGGGCCTCGGCCCACGCCTGATGCAAGCCTTGATCGAACGCGCCGGCACCTGCGGCAAGCACGTGATGGTTGCCGCCATTGAAAGCGGCAACCAGGCTTCGATCCGCCTGCATGAGCGCCTGGGCTTCACCACCACCGGGCAGATGCCGCAAGTGGGCATCAAGTTCGGCCGCTGGCTCGACCTGACCTTTATGCAACTGACCTTGAACCCGGGCGCAGAACCGCCCAAGGAGTGAGATCGATGAGCGCCGCGCAATTACGTCGAGTCAATGCTGAAAGTTTTGCCCACTACCGCCTGGGCTTGATTGAGCTGTTGCTGGACGCGGTCAAGCACGGCGCCTCGGTCGGCTTCATGGCCGACTTCGACGAGGCCCAGGCCCGCAGCTATTTGAACGCTGTGCAGGCAAGTATCGAAGACGCCAGCCTGTTGCTATGGGTGGTGGTGCGCGATGAACAGGTGATCGCCAGCGTGCAACTGGCGCTGTGCCAGAAAGCCAATGGCCTGAACCGCGCCGAGGTGCAAAAGCTGCTGGTGCACAGCAGCGCACGCCGCCATGGCCTGGGCCAACAGTTGATGAACACCCTGGAACTCGCCGCGCGCCAGCACAAGCGCGGCCTGCTGTACCTGGACACCGAGGCCGGCTCGCCGGCCGAAGCTTTCTACCAGTCGCTGCGCTACACCAAGCTGGGTGAACTGCCCGACTACTGCCAAAGCCCGGACGGGCGCTACAGCCCGACCGCCATCTACTTCAAGACCCTGGGGCAACCTGCATGATTCCTGGTGAATATCAGATCCAGCCTGGCGACATCGAACTCAACGTCGGCCGCCGCACCGTCACCCTCAACGTGGCCAACAGCGGCGACCGGCCGATCCAGGTGGGCTCGCACTACCATTTTTTCGAGACCAATGACGCGCTGACGTTTGACCGCCCATTGAGCCGCGGCATGCGCCTGAATATTCCGGCGGGCACGGCGGTGCGGTTCGAGCCGGGGCAGAGTCGCGAGGTCGAGCTGGTTGATTTGAGCGGCGGGCGGCGGGTGTTCGGGTTTGCCGGACGGATCATGGGCGACCTTTAGGGCCTCATCGGGGGCAAGCCCCCTCCCACATTTGAATGGGTTCACAAATCAAAGGTGGGAGGGGGCTTGCCCCCGATAGCGATTTCACATTCAACACACATCTTCAGGGCACACACATGAAAATCAGTCGCCAAGCCTACGCCGACATGTACGGCCCCACCGTCGGTGACAAGGTCCGCCTGGCCGACACCGAGCTGTTCGTCGAAGTGGAACAGGACTTCACCGTCTATGGCGAAGAAGTGAAATTCGGCGGCGGCAAGGTCATCCGCGACGGCCAGGGCCAGAGCCAGTTGCTCGCTCACGAGGTGGTCGACACCCTGATCACCAACGCGCTGATCATCGATCACTGGGGCATCGTCAAGGCCGACGTCGGCCTCAAGAACGGCCGCATTCACGCCATTGGCAAAGCCGGCAACCCGGATATCCAACCCGGCGTGACCATGGCCATCGGCGCCAGCACCGAAGTGATTGCCGGCGAAGGCATGATCCTCACCGCCGGCGGCATCGACTCCCATGTGCATTTCATCTGCCCGCAGCAGATCGAAGAGGCCCTGACCAGTGGCATCACCACCATGATCGGCGGCGGCGCCGGCCCGGCGACCGGCACCAACGCCACCACCTGTACCTCAGGGCCTTGGCACCTGGCGCGCATGCTCCAAGCCAGTGACTCGTTCCCGATGAACATCGGCTTCACCGGCAAGGGTAACGCCAGCTTGCCGGAGCCGTTGATCGAGCAGGTCAAGGCCGGCGCCATCGGCTTGAAGCTGCATGAAGACTGGGGCACCACGCCCGCCAGTATCGACAACTGCCTGAGCGTCGCCGACCAATACGATGTGCAGGTGGCGATCCACAGCGACACCCTCAACGAGTCCGGCTTCGTCGAAACCACCCTCGCCGCGCTCAAGGGCCGCACCATCCACACCTACCACACCGAAGGCGCCGGCGGCGGTCATGCGCCCGACATCATCAAGGCCTGTGGCTTCCCCAACGTGCTGCCCAGCTCGACCAACCCGACGCGGCCGTTCACGCGCAATACCATCGACGAGCACCTGGACATGTTGATGGTCTGCCATCACCTCGACCCAAGCATCGCCGAAGACGTGGCCTTCGCCGAAAGCCGCATCCGTCGCGAGACCATCGCCGCCGAAGACATCCTGCATGACCTCGGCGCGTTCTCGATGATCAGTTCCGACAGCCAGGCCATGGGCCGTGTCGGCGAAGTGATCACGCGCACCTGGCAGACCGCCGACAAGATGAAAAAACAACGTGGCGCGCTGCCCGGCGACGGCCCTGGCAACGACAACTTCCGCGCCAAGCGCTACATCGCCAAGTACACCATCAACCCGGCGATCACCCATGGCATCAGCCATATCGTCGGCTCCATCGAAGTCGGCAAGTGGGCTGACCTGGTACTGTGGCGTCCGGCGTTCTTTGGCATCAAGCCAACCCTGATCCTCAAGGGCGGCGCGATCGCCTCCAGCCTGATGGGCGACGCCAACGCGTCGATCCCCACCCCGCAACCGGTGCACTACCGCCCGATGTTCGCCAGCTTCGGCAGCTCGCTGCATGCCACCAGCCTGACGTTTATCAGCCAGGCGGCGCAGGAGGCCGGGTTGCCGGAAACCCTGGGCTTGAAAAAACAGATCGCCGTGGTCAAGGGCTGCCGCAATGTGCAGAAGACCGACCTGATCCACAACGATTACCTGCCGGACATCGAGGTGGACCCACAGACCTATCAGGTCAAGGCCGACGGCGTGTTGCTGTGGTGTGAACCTGCGGATGTGCTGCCCATGGCGCAGCGGTATTTCCTGTTTTAACGGGGGCCACTCAACCCTGAACATGGCCTGCATGTCCAGGGTTGAACCTCTACAGGCAGAGTCACGCAAACTTGGTTTTGATCATCGCCTCCGTATATTCGTAGTTCAGTCGCAACTCGACACCCGCCGGAATGTCTTCAGTGGCAAACACAGCATTGAGCACATAGTTGGTCCTCACGCCTGGACGGCTGGTCGCGTGCTCGGCCTCTACCGCGAAAGGCACGGACTCCACGTTGTAACCGCCCGCTGCCTGTCGAACAGGTTTGCCATCGGCGTCATATTCGAAATGGGTGTTGATTCTGGAAATGATGGAGTCGCCCTCGATAAAGAGCGGTACGGTATGGAAGGTGCCACCCTCAACGACTTTTGCCGTGCCGACGACCATGCCGAATGTCCCCTCCGAGGCCACAGACAAACTGCGCGGTAAAATCACCCCGCCGTACACCCCCACGATTTCTCCTTTGGCAATGGGCCGGTTGGCAACCACCATGGACTGCCCGACCAACGCGGCTTCTCCAGGGACTTTCACATCCTCGGCAGTGAACGTTCGCCACCGCAGTTTCTCTTCATAAAGCGCCCCTACCGCCTCAAACCCTTCAAACTTGATATAGGGTTTGATTGGCGTGGACGTATAGGTGTGACCTGAAGGCATTTTGACCTGCGTCTGCAGGCTTCGAATGCGAACGGGTCGGCCCTGCAGGTCCCGGAGGGGATACTTGCCGTTGTTGGCGCGGTTATAGCTACCCAACTTGTTTTGCTGGGTGGTGAAGTGAACGTCCCGCCGCATGAAGCTGAGTTCGCCCGCCGTGTAGGGCACCATCGGTATCGACTCCGGTACGGTGGCATGCGCCTCGCCAGACGCGCCTGTCCCGCCCCCGCCGGTCTCGCCTCTACGTCTCCAAACGCCGGCTACGTCAGGCTTGGCGACAATCCCGCTGCTGACCAGCTCGTAGGGGTTGCTCCGGCTCTGCACCCTCAACAGGTAATACTGCCCATCACCGGCATCCGGCATGCTCGCAATAAAATAGCGCTTGCCCTCGAACTCAATGGGGCGTGCCTGCGACAGCGCCAACACCGCCAAGCTGCCGGGAGCGGGCTCCACCAGCGCTTCAAGATCTCCCGACGCCATCGGGCGGGTAACGATCTCTTCGCGGGTCAGCGCATCAATCAACATGCCGTCGTCAATCACCAGCCGCGCTTGCAGCTCTTGGGCCCGGCGCTCATAGGCGTGGGTCGACAAACTCCCCTCGGTATATCTATCGAACAAAACGGCGAGTTCGTCTTGATAAGGTTTGCTTTGCGCCTCGAATCGCGAGCGGTATTTATGGGTCACATAGTCCTGCCAGAAGTCTCTGGACAGCAGCGCTTGAAACTCCTCGGGTGAGTTATCCAGTGCCACGATGCGTTCATAAGCAGCGTCCAGCATCGCCTGGGTAACCTTTCCAAGGCCGATGAACCGCGCATGTTGCGGCTGCCCCGGCAACTGCAGCCGATCCTTGAGGCCATACCGATAGGCCAGCCTTATTTCGACTTCTTCCAGTTTTTCCAACTGCTGGGTTTTCTGATCAGGCGTCAGGTTCGAGTTGTTAATGGCGGTTCTACGTTGATCGATATCGTTCAAGGCGACCTTCTCAACCTGGTCCAGACGAAACAGGCCTCTGGACAATGTCGACAAGACCTCGCCCTGGGTCGAATCCAGGGCCTGGGCCCGCGCCTTGTAGACCATTGCCATGATTTCCAGATTACTGAAGGACAAAGCCGCACGATCGCAACACGTCGCCCTGCCTGCCCATTCGAACATCTGCTCGCGCAGGCTTTCAGACTCGGCGGAGTGTGCGCTGACGGTATCTATCACGTCCCACACCCGGCGCTGAAGATCCTCATGCTCAGCGGCGCCCGCTTGCAGGTCCCTGAGCACCTCGAAGAACCCATCGGCCCCGGCCTGCCCTCGCAGGCTGTCCCACTGGGCTTTTCGGCTGGCTATTTGCTCTTCGGTCAACCCCGCCGCCCAGCGCCGAAACGGTGCATCGGGCCGAGCCGCGGTGGCGACGCGGCTCACCTCGGCAGAAGCCGTGGCCACCAGGCGGTTGGGGTTACCGGGCGATGCCAGCCCCGCCCGTTCAAGTCGCTGGCCGTAGTCGCGCACTTGTTGCAGCGTGGCATCCGTCCAGGGGTTGTCGTTCGCATGCGTCACGTTATTGACCCGGGCGGTTTGCGCCAGGCGTTCGTCTGGCGGCGCAATGACGGACGCCGGTATCGTCGTCATGCGGTTGCCAGACAGGTCTATCCGGTCCAGCAGCGGCTGTTCGGCCAAACCGCTCGGCCATGTCTCAAGACCTGCGCGCGCCATGCTGAGCGAGCGCATATCCGTTATCTGGCTGAAATCGGGCGACAGGCGCAGGTCATTGTCATGGATGATCAAGGCTCTGAGGGACACGCGCTCGGACAACATCCTGGCCGTCTCCGGGCTCAAGCGAATCCTGTTGTTGTGCAAGAACAAACGGGTCAACCCACGCATCTCGCCCAGCGCAGGCGGGAGTTCGCGCAGCTGGTTGCCTGACAGGTCCAGCCAGCGCACCCCGCGGAACCGCGACAGAAACCCCTCGGGAGAAGCGCTCAGGCCCATATTGCTCAGCTTGAGCGAACCGACATGACTGAAGTCCACGTCAAGGTCGGGCAAGCTCGGCAAACCCAAGCCACTGAGGTCCAGTTCCAGGCCAATCCGGGTGCCGTCGTTGGCCAGCATCTGAGGGGTCTCCTGTCTCCAGCAGCTCAAGATCCGCTGCTGAGCTTCGCGCCGCGCCCGGTGCGCCACTGTATTGAGGTTCCGCTCACCTGGGCGGGCATACCGCTGATACGCGCCACCTCCCGAGAATGCCCAGGCATTGAGTTGAGCCTGGAGGACATCAAACGCTTGCTCAAGCCTGGCCAGCTCGGCGTCTGCCCCAGGGCCCAGGTTCCAGATAAATTCCCGGGCCTTTTGAACGCCATAGCCTGGGTACATTTTGCGCACAATGCCCACCCTGGGGTTGCCGCTGTCAAACGCCTCATTAAGCCCACCGGGGAGTAAATCGGGCCGGTTTTCTCCCAGTCGTTTCCAGTAGCTGTCAAATTGTTGCCAGTAGTCTTCAGGAAACGCATTGTGATCCAGCAGCGTCACGCGATTGATCCGGGCAATCGCCGCAAGCTGCTCAGGTGGCGGATTCAGGTTGGCCTGGGGGACTTCTTGCAACCGGTTACGGCTGAGGTTGACGATTTCCAATGAGGTCTGGTTGTGCAACCCCGTTGGCCATTGCTCCAGTTGCGTCAGCATTAAATTCAACCTTTTCAGCTGGAGCATGCCGCTGAAATCCGGCGTCACGCCCAGCGGGTTGCCTTGCAGATTCAGTTCCTCAAGCGTGGTGAGCGCACTCAGCCTCGCTGCGCTTTGGGCGGTCAGCCGAATTCGATTGGTCTCCAGGCTCAGGGAGGTCAGGCCTGGCATGGCATCGATTGCCAGGGGAACCTCGGCAAGCTGGCAGTTGCGCACGCTCAAGCTTTTCAACGCGGTAAAATTCTTGAGCAGCGTGTCTACGTTGCTTGCGCCCCTGAAACCGGCGAGTTCGAGCGTTTGGACATGACTGAAGTCCCCGCTCAATGCCGGCAACGTTGTCCCCCGGCCATACGTCAGGGTTAACGCCGGCCCCGTCTCCCGGCGCCAGCAACGCCGGATGTCATTGGCAGTACGACCGGCCATGCCACCGTTACGATCAAATGCGGTAATCGCCAGTTGCGGGGTGTTTTCCTTGACCCACGCCTTGAGCGTCTTATCCAGGGTTTCGAATTCCGCCTCGCGGCGAGCCAGCCCAGCCGATACATCCGTGCCCAATGACTGAATGAACTCGATAACCTGTTCGTCAGTGAACGAAGGAAACAGCGTGCGAACGCGCGCTTCGGGAGAACGGAAAGCCTGTGTGGTTTTTTTCAACAGTTGCCGAAAGCCCGGGCCGCCGCCCACTGCACGCATCGACGGATCAAACGCCGGCTTGCGGACCGGATGTTCCAGCAACACAGTGCGCAGGCGCTGGCGCGACAGCGGGGATTGCTGGATCGCCGGCTTCAATTGAGACGCCTCGCTAAACCCCATGGCTTGGCGCTCGCCCGGCGACATGATTTCCCAGGCAGCGGTGTAAAAATCCCCCGCCGAAAACCGATCGTCTTTCTGGATGACCAACGTCCTGGCGGGCAACGCATCTGGGGAGCCGATGGCATCCAGTATCGGGCCCTGCGCCGAATATTGGCGCAGTTCCACTCGCGTTCCTCGCCGCCACCCCGGCAGGGTTTCGAGGGTACGCAAGGCCAACCGTTGGCTGTCGAGGTCCGTCAGCGTGTCCAGGTGCAGCCCTTCATAGGCACGGGCGACACGCGCTTCCTGCTCAAACCATTTGGCCTGTTCAACCACGGCCTCAGGCAAGCGACCGCTGCCGCGAAAACGCTGCAACGCCTCGGCGCTCAGGTTTTCCAGCAGTTGGGTGGCCACGGGGGTCGAGAGGGCGGGGAAGTCCGCCTGCACCCGCTGAACATCGGGGTCATCCGTACGGGTCAAGGCTTTGTAGCGCTCATTCACCATCGAACCCTTGATGGCATCCACCTTGTCGGCAATGAATCGCCGCAGTTGGCTGGCCCGGGCATGCAACGGGTCCTGGGCGCTGCCAGGAATACCCGGCAGGTCCGCATCGACACCTTGCAACGTGTACAGCACCTCGTTAAGCAATTCGCCCCGATCCACGTTGCCCTGGCTGAGCACCACCATTCGCCTGTCGGTTGATGCAGGGCCGTCGCCTTCCCACAGCACATTGGCGTCGCTGTCCAATACGCGAAGCAGCGGCGTCTCGGGCAACAGGCTGTAGCGCTGCATGCTTTGCAGCTGCAACACCGGATCAGCCTTCGCATAAACGAGTGGATCGCTGCTACGCATCTGCTCAACAAACGTGGTGAGCGTCTGATGGATCTCAAATCGCTTGAGGGTTTCCTCCAGGGTCAGGGGAACAGGCTCATGATTGACGAAGGTTTCACGCAGTGTTTGCGGCTCGACCCCACTGATACGTACCTGGTCCGATGACTCGGCAAGCCCCAGGCGCCGCAACAGCGTCGGCTCGTCCCACGTCAGCGGCTCTTCGACTTCATGGCTCCAGGCACCTTGGTGGTTATGCTCCAGTTTCGGCGCATAGGCATCGGGCCGGGTCGGGTGCTGGATACGGTATTGCCCGGTATCCGCGTCTTGCCTGACCTGGTAGTGCTTGCCCTCCAGCGCAAGCACCGTCCGGCCATGGTGCTGGTGCAGGCCAATCTCGTTGGCCTTGGACTGCGGCGCAAGAGTGACCGTGGACTCATAGGGCCCGAGGTCAGCCTTCCACAACATCCTTTTTCCCGAGGGCATCGTGACCGGTTTGAAATTATCCAACATGCTCACGAACTTGATCCTGGGCACTACCTGGGACCCGGCGGCAAAGAACGCGGCATTGAGCGCCACGGAGGAAAAATGTGCCCACATCGCCCGGGTATCGCCCTGTTCAGCCGCTTCGATCCCTTCGAATACGTCGGAACACATCTGCGCCGCGCCCACCGCCAGCATGATCGGGCCCAGCCCCGGCACAACAAAGGCGGCCACGTTCAAAAAGCTGAGCACCGCATCGAGATAGCCCTCTAAACGCTCCGTGCGGGCCTTGCGGTCCTCGTCTCCGGTGGGCACGGCGACCGCCCTGGCATCGTCGAACACCTTGTTGATGAAGGCCTGGACCTGCTGCTCCCACAGCGCGGCGGTAAGGGGCGTCTCTTCCAAACGCAACCGCGCGGGCTCAGGCTTGAGCGGGTAATCGGTGGCCGGGTTGCCGTTGCTGGCAGGCTGGTACAACCGGTTGAACTGTTTAAAGAACGCCCACTGTTCGCGCTGCGGGATAAACCGACTGAAGAACCGGCGATAGGACGCACTGTGCAAGCGCGACCTCAGATCAGCCATGAAGTCGGCACCCGATGCATACTCCTTGAGCGGTTGCAGCGGGTCATTGGGGATGTATGCCAGCAGGCGCTCAACCCTGCGACTGCTTTGACGGTCGGGCCCGATCAACAAGGGCCCGATCAAGGACACCCCAAAGATTTTCAATGCCGCGAACGTGACGGGGCGGCCGTCCAAGGTCGCGCCGGACGGGTCGGCAAGCACTTGCTTGAGCATGCGGTAGGCATCGGCACTGATGCCCGATTCAACCCGGCGGGTGCCAGGGCGAAGGGCAAATTGAAGGTTCGCGATCTCGCCGCTCAGCGCCAGCTGTTGACGCTGATGGGTTTGCAGTTGCTGCATCAGTGCGGAGCGCTCGGCGTTCCCTGTGGGGGTCAATATTTCCTTGAGGTGTTTTTGATACCGCGCGCCCAGATCCAACGTCCGGCACAGCGCGGCAAACGCATGAGGGGCGATGGCCACGGCCTGTTCGCTGAGCGCATCGAACGTCGGGATAATCTCGCCGTCATACGCGCCGAAGGTGGTAATGATCTGGCAGTCGTGACAGGAGGGGGCTCGTTCTTCGCCGGGCTCGAAATTGGCCAGGGCGGCCTCCAGCAGGGAGACAGCGCGATACCGGTAGCTCAGCGTCGGATCGTTCTGTTGCTCGAAGGCAAAAAAACCATAGAGGTCTGTACGCCCTCGTGGATACGCATATTTGCGCGCGAAGTAGACGCTTCTGACATCCAGGTCCAGGTTGAAGGTTCGCTTGATCGCCTCTTTGAGCGGCTGCTCGGCAAACGCCAGAATGTCGGTGATGCTCCCCAGGCTGTTTTCGATCGTGTTCAGCGTTTCACGAAAGGTGCTGTGGCTGTCTGCCAGCCGGGCCCTGGCGTCAGGCGAAGCTGTCCGATACCAGGAGGGTAGCTGGTGCATTTCATGGTTGCCGAGTTCTTCCTGTCGGTACGGGATGGCCTGGTTGAACCAGGTGGGTACGCGGTCTTTGAGAAAATCGTAATGAACACCCCGAAGGTCCGTGGTGAACGTGCCTTCGGGGAGGGTGGAGGATATGACGGGTGTTGACATGGTGGATCGTCCTTGAGGGTTAGCCGAAGCCCTCAGCCTATCGAACGACCCAGTGTGGGTGGACTGTATAGCTACCGCATCTCAGGCGATCGGTGTGCGCATCTGGTCAGTGAACGCACACCGGGCGTACAGGGCGTCGAGCACACTAGGCAACGCTGGCGGTACGCCCCATCGCCTGGTCACAGAGCCTGCGCAGTATGGTTTTTCTTTCCTCATCCAAGATCAGGATGTCTGCATAGTATTGTTCGTCCGTCATCACCTGGCCGGGACGCTTGAGGGCTGCTTCCAGCAGCGGCTTGGCGAACGCCACAACCGTCTGGATCTTCGCCATCTGCGTTTCCCCTTGGACCAATGAGGTCCAACTGGCGTCGACATAGGTCTTGAGCGCGTCTTTTTGCTGCTGGGTTGCGCTGGTGTACCCAGCGGGGAGCTTGGGGTCTATAGCGCGCAACGCCGTACGTTGGGGAGGCGAAGCCTTTACCAGCGCCTGCGGTATGAGGGAGACGAGCGTTGCATAGTGCTGCCCCTGATCTCCCGGAGGAAGCGGGGGTTGAGCATGGGCCATGAACCAGTACCTCAATGAGAAATGAGGAGCTTATTCATGACCCACAAAGACCGGGCCTTAACTATGCAGGGCAGGTGCCGGGTCAGTGACTCCAGGTTTTGCGCGGTTCGAAAGCGGCTTTGTCAGCGAGTGCCTGCCACAAGGCCTTGACCTCGTCATCGGCGTCTTTAGGCATCACCACCTTCAGTTGGATAAACAGGTAACCGCGCTGCCCGCTTTTGTTCAGCAAGCCATGGCCCTTGGCGCGCATGCGCTGGCCGTTCTGGCTGCCGGCGGGCACCTTGAGGTTGATCTTGCCGGTCAGGGTTGGCACGGCCACCTCGGTACCCAGCGCCAGCTCCCAAGGCGCTACCGGCACGGTGATCACCAGGTTTTCGCCTTCCACCTCAAATTTGGGGTGCGGTGCAAACTTGATGATCAGGTACAGGTCACCGTTGGCGCCACCGCCAACACCCGGCGCGCCCTGGCCCTTGAGGCGGATGCGCTCACCGTCGGCCACGCCGGCGGGGATCTTCACGTTCAGGCTCTTGGTGGTGTTGCTGACGTGCCGCCCCGAGGCGTCGTATTGCGGTACCTGGAAGCTGATCTGCTTGGACTCGGTGGACAGCGTTTCCTCGAGAAACACCGACAATTGCATCTCCACGTCCTGGCCCTTGCGCCCGGCACTGCGGCGCTGGCCACCGCCGAAGGCATCGCCACGGCCGCCAAAGATCGAGCTGAAGAAGTCGGAGAAGTCCTCGGTGCCCTGGCCACCGCCAAAACCGCCACGGCTCTGCCAGCCTGGCGGGCCCTGGAACGGCTGGCCATGCTGGCCGTATTTGCGCAACTCGTCGTATTCGGCGCGCTTGTCGGCACTTTTCAGCGCTTCATAGGCCTCGGACGCATCCTTGAACTTGGCTTCAGCGTCCTTTTCCTTGCTCACGTCCGGGTGATATTTGCGCGCCAGCTTGCGATAGGCCGCCTTGATCGCCTTGTCGTCCGCCGTCGGCTCTACGCCAAGAATCTTGTAATAGTCTTTAAAGTCCATCTGGGGGGTCACCCTCCGTGATCGATTTCGCACAGCCAGCGGCACAGCATGCGCCGGATTGCAGCGTTTGAATTGACTGATCTCAATCCCAAGCCGATGGGTGCGTAGAAGTTTATCGGCAGTGCACGAATATCCTTGCACCCACCGACCGTATGCTGGACAAGTTGGGGACGAACCCTGGTCTTTCAAGGCGCAGTGCCCGCTATTTAACAGATAGTCGGCCTACGCATCTGCACGCGGGTGGCATACACTGCGCGGCCGTTTTTCAACCGGAACCCGATAGACATGGAAAACCCATCCCCAGCCCGTGCCTGCGGCATCGACTTTGGCACGTCCAACTCCACCGTCGGCTGGATCCGCCCCGGCGAGGAGACGCTTATCGCGCTGGAGGACGACAAGATCACCTTGCCGTCGGTGGTGTTCTTCAACTTCGAGGAGCGCCGCCCGGTCTACGGGCGCCTGGCCCTGCATGAATACCTGGAAAACTACGAAGGCCGGCTGATGCGCTCGCTCAAGAGCCTGCTGGGTTCCAAGCTGATCAAGCACGACACCAGCGTGCTCGGCACGGCCATGCCGTTCACCGACCTGCTGGCGCTGTTTATCGGCCAGCTCAAGAGCCGCGCGGAAGCTACCGCCGGCCGTGAGTTCGAAGAGGTGGTGCTGGGGCGCCCGGTGTTCTTCGTCGATGACGACCCGATGGCCGACCAGGAAGCGGAAAACACCCTGGTGGACGTGGCACGCAAGATCGGCTTCAAGGACATCTCGTTCCAGTACGAACCGATCGCGGCGGCCTTCGACTACGAGTCCACCATTGAAAAAGAAGAGCTGGTGCTGATTGTCGACATCGGCGGGGGTACCTCTGACTTCTCGCTGGTGCGCCTGTCGCCCGATCGCCGTCACAATGACAACCGCCACGATGACATCCTCGCCACCGGCGGCGTACACATCGGCGGTACCGACTTCGACAAGCAACTCTCGCTCGCCGGCATGATGCCGTTGTTCGGCTATGGCAGCCGGATGAAGAGCGGGGCCTACATGCCCACCAGCCACCACATGAACCTGGCCACCTGGCACACCATCAACTCGGTGTACTCGCAAAAATCCCAGCTGGCCCTGGGCAGCATGCGCTACGACATCGAAGACACCGGCGGCATCGACCGCCTGTTCAAGCTGATCGAACAGCGCGCCGGGCATTGGCTGGCGATGGAAGTGGAAGAAACCAAGATCCAGCTGACCCACGAAGACAGCCGCCATGTGCTGCTCGACCGGGTTGAGCCAGGACTGAGCGTGGACCTGAGCCGCAGCTTGTTCGAATCGGCCATCGATGGCTTGCTGGAGCGCGTGCGTAACAGCGTCACCCAATTGCTCAATGACGCTTCGGTGGACGTGGCCCAGGTGGACACGGTGTTCTTTACCGGCGGCTCCAGCGGCATTCCGGCGCTGCGCCACAGCATCTCGGCGATGTTGCCGAATGCGCGGCATGTGGAAGGGAATATCTTTGGCAGCATCGGCAGTGGCTTGGCGATCGAGGCCAGCAAGCGTTACGGCTGCTGACCGCCACCGATCTCACCCACTCCCTCTTCGACGCAGCGTTGTGGCGAGCGGGCTTGTTGTGGCGAGCGGGCTTGCCCCGCGTTGGGGCGCGAAGCGGCCCCATTACAGGCGATGTGTTTTTAACTGACACACCGCGCTGCCTGGTTTTGGGGCCGCTTCGCAGCCCCAACGCGGGGCAAGCCCGCTCGCCACAACAAGCCCGCTCACCACAGCAAGCCCGCGCGCCACAGGCCAGCCTGCTCGCCACAATTACAGTGTTGCCCCTTCCCCTCCCACCTTCAAACCATCCCGCCGAGCTTCAATTCGCTCTTCAAATACGCGTAGTAAATCGGTCCTGCCACCACGCCCGGCAAACCGAACGCGGCTTCAAACACCAGCATCGCCAACAACAACTCCCACGACTTGGCACTGATCTGCCCGCCGACGATACGCGCGTTGAGGAAGTACTCGACCTTGTGGATCACGATCAAATACCCCAGCGCCGCTACCGCCACCCAGATCGACAGCGACAGCGCGACGATGGTGATCAGGGTGTTGGACATCAGGTTGCCGATCACCGGCAGCAGGCCGAGCAGGAAGGTCAGCACGATCAGGGTCTTGGTCAGCGGCAGGTGGATGCCACACAGGGGCAGCACCACGGCCAGGAACACCGCGGTGAACACGGTGTTCAGCGCGGCGATCTTGATCTGCGCGAAGACGATATTGCGAAACGCCTGGACCAACAGGTGCAGACGGTCGAACAGCACGGCGGCCAGGGGTTTGCGTTTGGTCACGTCGGGCACGCGCTGCAGCGCGATGATCGCGCCGAGCACCATGCCGATCAACAGGGTGACGAACATGTGGGCGGCGTCTTTGCCGACCAGTTGCAGTTCGCTCAGGTGCTTGCTCAACCAATCGCCAATCGCCACGCGGAATTCAGCCGCGCTGGCAGGCAGGTAGGCATCGAGAAACGGCGGCAACTGGCCGCGCGCGCGATCGACCACACCCATGAATTTATCGAGGGAGGCCCCAGGGTTTTCCGCCTCGTGGAGCAGGAAGCTGATAGCGCCGGCGAAGATCAGGGCCAGCACGCTGACAATCAGGGTGCCGAGCAACGCCACCGCCAGCCAGCGCGCGCGCCGGCCTTCGATCAGCCGTTGCAGTTGGGGGGTGAGCATATTGACCAGTTCAAAGACCAACAGGCCGGCCAGCAGGCTGGGCAACAACTTCAGCGGCAATACCAGCAACAACCCGCCGAAAATGATGATGTAGCTGGCCAGCAATAACACGTGACGCTGAGAAAACGTTGGCATACAGCCTCAAAACGAACTGCGTTAAAGGATGTTGTAGGAGCGAGCTTGCTCGCGAAGGTCGCCAACGATAACGCGTTTACTCTGAATAAACGCGGGGCCATTGCGTTCTTCGCGAGCAAGCTCGCTCCTACAGGGGGCTGTGTGCGAGTGTCGCAGCCTTCTATGGCCTGGGGCTATTATTTCTTCAGGCAGGTACTCATAAAGGTTTTGCGCGCATCACCGGTCAAGGCTTTGGTCTTGGCGTCCGCATTGCAATCCTTCATCTTCTGCTGCTGCGGCGTAAGCGTCTTCGCGTCATTGGCCGCCGGCGCCGACAGGCAGGTTTTCATGAACGCCTTGCGCTCATCGCCCTTGAGCGTCTTGGTGGTGGCTTCGGCATTGCAGGTGGTCATCTTGTTTTGCTGGGCAGTAGCAGCGAAGCCCTGGGAACACAGCAGCAGGCCCATCATCAACAACGGAATACGCAGCATCTTCATGGAGTTTTCTCCCTGTTACCGTGCCGGGAGGCACGGCCTACCCAGCAGTGTAGCCAAACCTTGTTACATCTTCATCGGCTGCGGATATTCGTCCGCCGGTACTGCTCTGGCGTGCAGCCGGCCTGGCGTTGGAACATCGCGATAAACGCCGAGGCGCTGCTGTAGCCCAGGTCAAACGCCACGTGTTGCACACTGCGCTGGCTGTCGAGGGCTTCGATGGCGGCGAGGTAACGCAGGCGCTGGCGCCATTCGCCAAAGCTCATGCCCAACTCGCGCACGAACTGGCGCGCCAGGGTGCGTTCGCTCACGTGCACCTGCTCGGCCCATTGCGCCAGGGGGCGGTTGTCGCCGGGTTCCGCCTGCATGCCTTCGAGCACGCCAAGCAGCCCAGGGTGGCGCGCGTAGGGCAGGAAGCAATCGTGGATCGGCGCCTGCTTGAGCTGGTCGACCAGCACCTGGGCCAGGCGGATATCCGCCTCGCTGAGGGGGATGTTGACGTCTCGCAGGGCGAAGTCACTGAGGATGGCCTTGAGTATCTCGCTGATCGCCAGGGTGCAAGGCTGCTTGGGCAGTTGCTCGCAGAGTTGTGGGGCCAGGCCCACCGAGCGATAGACAATCGCCTGGGCATTGTAGGAGCTGTGTTCGGTATTCGGCGGTATCCACACGGCGTATTGCGGCGGCGACATAAAGCGGTTGCCGGCCACCTCCATACGCATCACCCCGCTGGCCGAGTAATCCAGCGAGCCCCAGGAATGCCGGTGCGGCGTGCATTCAGTATCGGGGGCGAAATCGGAGTAGCGGAAGTACACCGGGCTCGGCAGCCGGGGGAAATCCGCAAGGCGTACGGTATGTCTGGGCATATTGTCTGGATACAAAGGTCGGTTGTCTGGATCGCAGTATAGGCTTCGATCCAGACAGGGGATAATCCTGCCTCATCAACCCACCTGGTTTCTTTCGATGCAATACGCGTATCCCCTGCTGGCCATTTTTATCTGGGCCGGCAACACCGTGGTCAATAAATTGGCCGTGGGTTCGATCTTCCCGGCTGAAATCGGCTTTTACCGCTGGTTGCTGGCGGCCGTGCTCTTCACGCCGTTCATGCTCAAGCCGGTGCTTGCCCAGTGGCCGATCATCCGCCGCAACCTGGGCAAGATCTTCATCCTCGGTGTGCTGGGCATGGCCGTGTACCAAAGCCTGGCCTATTACGCCGCCACCCTGACCTCGGCCACCAACATGGGCATCATCCTGTCCCTGATGCCGTTGATGGCGCTGACCGCCGCGATCATCAGCCTGGGCCAGCGCCTGACCTTCGGCGCACTCACCGGTGCGCTGCTGTCGTTCGCCGGCGTAGTGGTGGTGGTATCGGCCGGCAGCCTGGGGGCGCTGCTGCAACACGGGGTCAACCTGGGCGACGGCATGATGCTGGTGGCGACCCTGGCCTACGCGGTCTACAGCACCTTGCTGAAAAAGTGGCAACTGCGCCTGCCGCCGTTGGTGTTGCTGTACTTGCAGGTACTGGTGGCGGTGCTGGTGCTGTTTCCGCTGTTCCTGTTCTCGGCCAAAGCCGGCCTGGGCTGGGCGAATATACCGCTGGTGCTGTATGCGTGCTTGCTGGCTTCGATGCTCGCGCCGCTGGCATGGATGCATTCGGTGAAGACCCTGGGGCCGAGCCGCACGACGCTGTTTTTCAACCTGCTGCCGTTGATCACCGCGCTGATCGCAGCGCTGGTGTTGAAAGAAGCGCTGGCGCTGTATCACCTGGTGGGCGGTTTGCTGACCCTGGGCGGGGTGATTTTGTCGGAGCGCTGGACCACGCCGGTCGGGCGTCAACGCGCCGCTGCCTGAGCGATGGTTCTCGCGGCGCACCTGCTACACCCCGGCCGCCTTGAGCCTCTGCGCATGCTCGACGAACAGCCGGATCGGCTCCGCCCCCTTGCCCACCAGCCCCAGGGACTGGTTGACGATATCGAAATGATCCAACGCATAGTCATCGCCGATCACCACGCCCAGGTGTGAGCTGTAGCGCCCGACCATGCCGTCGCACTGGCCCTTTTCGCGCACGAAGCTGCGGGCGAACAGGCGGCAGCTGCGATTCGTCCCGTCCAGCAGGTTGCGCCCGCGGTCGGTCTTGCCCGGCTGCAAGGTGCCGGACCACGAGTAATAGCGCACGCCATTGACCTCGGCAGCCCCCTGCCCGCCCCACGTTGCTGGCAAGCCCTGGGGGTACGCACGGTTGAACGCGGCCACGCCGACGCTGGTGAGCGAATGGTGCGAGGCGTGCAAGTCAGCCTTGAAGCGCGGCCCGCGATAGCCGGTTTCCAGCACACCCATCACCCAGGCGACCCAATGGAACAGGGCACTCATGATCCGGCCCCTGACGCTCTCCGCCGGGTAATGGGTGTGGATATGGTCGGCCAGTTCCGAACCGTGGTTGGGCCCGGCCACCGAGGTGACCGACGCCACCCACTCCGGCACCCTGGCCGCCGCGTAGCGCGCGGTCAGCGCCCCCTGGCTGTGGCCGATCAGGTTGACCTTATCGGCCCCGGTCTCGCGGCGAATCCGCTCGATGTGCGCCAGCAACTGCTCACCCCGCACCTCGCTGGAATCCAGCGGCGCGACCTGCACCGCAAACACCTGCGCCCCACCCGCCCGCAGCGCCGGGACGATGCCATACCAGTAGGGAAACCACCCCAGGCGCACGAACCCGAGCATGCCGGGCACCAACACCAAGGGGTAACGCGTGGCTAACGACTGCGGCATGGGGCGAACGTCCTTGATCGATACAGGATAGGCGCAGGCTAGCCCAATCCAGCGACGAGCAGATGACACCGCCCAGTAAATCCAATAAAACTTTTTGCGTTGCGCGGCACTCACAACTGGGAGCGATCACGCCAGCAGAGCGTGGCGCAAAACCGGATTAGCACCAGGAGATTGAGATGACTGAAGCAAACCTGACTGACGTTGCGACCCTGCGCAGCCGCGCCCGCCAGAACGTCGAAAACGGCGCCGTGACCGAGGGCTACGACGCCGACCGCGAAGAGATCATTCGCCTGCTCAATGCCTCGCTGGCCACTGAACTGGTCTGCGTGCTGCGCTACAAGCGCCACTACTTCATGGCCAGCGGCGTCAAGGCCCAGATCGCCGCCGAGGAGTTCCTCGAACACGCCACCCAGGAAGCCGAACACGCCGACAAACTCGCCGAGCGCATCGTGCAGTTGGGCGGCGAACCGGAGTTCAACCCGGACCTGCTGTCGAAAAACTCCCACGCGCAGTACGTGGCCGGCAATACGCTGAAGGAAATGGTCTACGAAGACCTGGTCGCCGAGCGGATTGCGGTGGACAGCTACCGCGAGATCATCCAGTACATCGGTGATAAAGACCCGACCACGCGCCGCCTGTTCGAAGAGATCCTGGCTCAGGAAGAAGAGCATGCCGATGACATGGCCGACATCCTGGAAAGCCTGTAACCCCTGTGGCAAGCCCTAATGCCATTTAGTTAATGGCTTTTTTGTAGGAGCGAGCTTGCTCGCGAAGAACTCTCAGGCGCCGCGTTCATTCAGGAGACACGCGTTATCGTTGACGTTCTTCGCGAGCAAGAACTAGGCGTCCCCCTCGCTCCTACAGAAGGCGATATACGCTTAACTGAACGGCATCAGGGGCCCCCCTCCCCCATTTTTGTTCGCGGTTTGGTCTGTCAGCCTTTCACCGTCTTTGGCGCCTTGCCTTCCCGCATCTGTTGCAGCAGCGGCGCACACTGGTTCGGCGCATCGCCACTCGGCGCCACCAGCGCCAGCAAGCCGGCGGCCGGGCCGGCGATCACGCCCAGTGCGACCATGCCCGCGCCACGCAGGGCCAGGGGGATGGCTTTGACGCCGGCATTCGGCTTGATGAACGGGCCATTGACGTACAGCGGGGAACGCAACGAGAACAGGCGGAACCCTTTGGACTCCGGCGTGATGGTGAGGTCCAACTGCTCGGTGGCCATGTTCGCAGTGCCATCGACGTAGATGATGGCGTTCTCGGTATCGAACACAAACAACCGGGTCGTCGCCAGGCCGGTCTTGATGCCAAAGTCCGCCGCCGCGCAGTTGATCTTGACTTCCTTGTCGCCAAACAGGCGGCCCACCACGTAGTTACCGACGTTGAGCCCGGCTATTTCCATCAGGCCACGGCTGATGGCGCCGTCGTTGATCAACATTTTCAGGTCGCCGTTGGAAGTGCCCAACAGCGCCGCCACGGAGTTGCCGCGCCCGGAAATATCCGCATCACCGTTGAGTTCGCCGAAGCTGGTTTTCATCGGTTCGAAAGTCGGGAACAGTTGCTTGAGCTTGAAGTTACGCGCGGTCAGTTTGGCCCGGCCTTCCATGGGCACCGTGCGGCCGTTCAAGCGGATCTGCGCATCCAGCTTGCCACCGGCCACCCCGAAGCGCAGGGGTTCCATGCTCAGCTCGCCGTCGTTGAGGACCAGGTGGGTATAGAGGTCGGTGAACGGCAAGTCGGCGCTGTGCACAATGCGTTTGCCGGTGAATTCGACATCGGCATCCATCACACGCCAGCGCTCGGTGCGGAACTCTTCCACCGGCAGCACTTTGTTCGCCGGTTGCTTGCTCATCCCACCACGGGCCTTTTGCTTGGCGTTGGAGTCGGCGCCGATCAAGGGCGCGAGGTCCGTCATCAGCAGTTGGTTGGAGACCAACGTGCCGCTGAGCTTGGGGCGTGGCTGGCTGGCGACATAGGCCAGGTCGCCGTGGATGTCACTGTTGCCGATCTTGCCGTTGAAGTTTTCGTAGCGGAACGACGCGCCATTGGCCTCGTGCAGCTTGGCGATCAGATGTCCGTCTGTGGAGTAGGCCGGTGAATCCGGCAAGGTGACGCCGGTCAATGGGTACAGGTTGCCCAGGCTGCTGCCGGCAAGTTTCAGGCGCAGGTCGAGGGCGCCCAGGTTGAGTGGGTCGGTCAGGGTGCCGGCCAGGGCGATACGGGTGTCGGCGATGTCCACCTGGGCCTGTAGCGGGAACGGCTTGGCCGCGTCCTGCAAGGCAAGCAGGCCGCCGATCTTGCCGGTGCCGTCGAGTTTCTGGCCGTGGTACTGGCCTTTGACCTTGAGGCCAAACGCGTAGTCCTGGGGGGCCGCGCCTTTTTCCAGGGCCTTCCTGGCATCGGCGTCACCGACGATTTCAGCAAACGGAATGGGCTGGCCCAGCGGGTCGATGATCACATCGAGTTGGGTCTTGAGGGTTTGATCGTCAAGGGTCACATGGCCTTTGTCGAAACCGATAGTGCCGATGTCCACCACCCAGCTGGAAGGTTCGGCGCCGGGGTCCTTGGGGTCGAACGTGAAGGTCCAGTTGGCACGGCCATCGGCGAGGCGCTGCAACTCGGCGCTCGGCTCAGTGAGGTCGATGCGCGGGATCACCACACGCTGGGCCAGCAAGGCCAGGAGAGAGATACGCAGTTCAACGCGCTTGAGCGTGACCATCTGCGGTTTTTTCGACCAGTCAGGGTTACCCAGGGTCAGGTCTTCGGCAATCACATGGGGCCACGGCACCCAGGCACGCCAGCCGCCTTCGTCTGGCTCACGCTGCCACACCACCGCGAGGTTGCCATTGATGGCGAACGGACGATGCAGCTCTTCGGAGACCTTGGCATTGAGCGGGGGTTTGATGCGATTCCAGTCAAAGAACACCAGGACCAGAGCCACGATGGCAATTAATAGAACGAAGCTGGCGCAGCTCCAAGCGACGATTTTACGAGTGCGCGTCATTGCACAGGACTCCTGAATACGACTGGCTGAGCTACCCCTATAGAGCAGCCTATAAAACTACGACTGGTAAACCACACGGGGGTTTAACCCGATGCACGATTTAACCCGCGGACACCGGCTTTCCTGACCGACCAGGCAAATTTGATCTTCAACGGCGCACCATTGTTACCCAGGTTCGTGTCGAAAATACCCACACCGGTGCAAAACCGCGGGCTTGAGAGGCTCGTTCTAGAGCCTCCGCCGAGAACAATCAATTCTGTTGATTATTACCATTGTGTTTATGAACTTTTATATCGACTTATCGAGAGTAGCATTAGCTCCGTACCCACTTTATCGCCCTCCCAAGGAGCAACCCATCATGAAACGCCAAGTCCTTGCTACCGTCCTGATGTCTGTCCTGGCTTCCAGTGCCTTTGCCCTGCCAGCTGCGGAACAGGCCACCCCACAGAATAAAGCCCAAGCCGTTCAATCCAGCCAAACCCTGGCTCGCAGCGGTTCGCAAGAAGATGAAAACCGTGACTACGCCAAAGGCGCCGTTGCTGAGAATGGCCGTAATCGCCTGGAAGAGAAAGGCCTGGTAGAGGGCGGCGCTGAACAAGCCAACGACCGTGCCTACACCCAAGGCGTCGCTGAAAATGGCCGTAATCGCCTGGAAGAGAAAGGCCTGGTTGAAGGTGGTGCAGACCGTCTGCAGGAACGCAACACCGTTGCCGAAGGCGGCGCTGACCGTCTGCAAGAACGCAACACCGTTGCCGAAGGCGGTGCTGACCGTCTGCAAGAACTGCATCAAGCACAGAGCTAAGCCTGTGATGGCCCAGAAAAAAGCCCGATCAGCCGATCGGGCTTTTGACTTTATGTAGCCTGCGTCACATCTCCCCCTGCACACCTCGCCGTCAAGTTCGACGTCAACGAAGTTGTTTTGCTAGAGTGCGTCGCTGTACTTGCCGACAAAGCCCGCCCCCACATGCTGCCCCGCGCCGAACAGAAGCAACAGACCCGCCTCGCCTTGATGGACGCAGCCCGCCATCTGATGGAGTGTGGCCGTGGGTTTGGCAGCCTGAGCCTGCGCGAAGTGGCCAAGACGGCCGGAATTGTACCGACCGGGTTCTATCGACATTTTGCCGATATGGATCAGCTGGGCCTGGTGCTGGTCAGCGAAGTCGGCCAGACCTTCCGCGCCACCATTCGCCTGGTGCGCCATAACGAATTCGTGATGGGCGGCATCATCGATGCGTCCGTGCGGATCTTCCTCGATGTGGTCTCGGCCAACCGTTCGCAGTTTTTGTTCCTCGCCCGCGAACAATATGGCGGCTGCCTGGCGGTGCGCCAGGCCATCGGTGCCCTGCGCGAAGACATCACCCGCGACCTCGCGGCGGACCTCACCCACATGCCCAAGCTCCAGCACCTGGATGCCGACGGTTTGCACGTGATGGCCGACCTGATCGTCAAGAGCGTGTTCGCCACCCTGCCCGACATCATCGACCCTCCCGCCCAGGCCCTCCCGGCCCACCTCACGCCCCAGGCGAAAATCACCCAGCAACTGCGCTTTATCTTTATCGGCCTCAAGCATTGGCAGGGCCTGGGCAGCACGGAGTAAGTCCCTCAGCCCGCGGCGTGGAAACGCTTGGCGGTGGTGAAATTACGGTCCCAGTAACGGTTGCTCAGCGAGTCGATACGCACGGTTTTGCCCGCCCGTGGCGAATGGATAAATTTGCCCTCGCCTATGTAGAGGCCGACATGGCTCACCCGCCCGCGCCCGTTACCTTTGAAAAATACCGCGTCGCCAGGCTTCAAGGCGTTGCGCTTGATCGTGGCGGCCTTCGAACCATGCATCGCCGCCGTGGTACGCGGCAGGTGGATATTGGCCTGGGTCTTGAACAGGTACACCAGGAAGCTGCTGCAATCGAAGCCCTGCTCGACTGAATTCCCACCCCATTTATAGGGGGTGCCGAGTAACTCATGAGCGCGATCGATCACATCGTCGATGGACGGTTTGCGTGACAGGGCTGGCAGTGCAGTGTCGACCTTGAGAGGGGCGACAGCGCGCTTCTGGATATTGGCCGATGAAGACGTGGTGACCAGGAAAAGGCCGAAAATGAATACACACACAATTGATTTGAACATGGTGGAACCCGTCGTGGATTGAGCACGGCGCAAATCCTAATCAACGATCAGGTAATCCGATGAACTCCTATTCCTGTGAGCACGTAGGACAAATCCGAAAAAATTCAGCGATAAAAAAGATGAAAGAGATTTCCTGCAGCCCCCGTCCGCCCCAAGGAGAAGCGCACATATTTGGTGCCATAAACATGGCGACGCACCAATTTGAAACATTGGCGAAGTTTTCTGACGCCCTATTCGGCAGCACTGCCACGCACCTACAGGCAATTCCTACTCCACGGCATGATTGGCAAGGCCCTTGCTCTAGCTCTTGCATCGCTCATAGCTGGAAGTTTCCTGATGCTGGTGATCCACCGCCGAATCGCCCCGCAGGCCCTCTGGGCCGCTGAATTGCTGCTGAATTTCGAAGCGCGCAGCAAAAGCCGCCTGCGCTGTTTCAGTGCCGACGGCGAAGATGTCGGCCTGTTTCTGGAGCGTGGCCAACCGCCGCTGCACGATGGCGAATTCCTACAAGCTGAAGACGGACGTGTCGTACGCGTCTGCGCGCGTCCTGAACAACTGCTGCATGTCACCTGTAGCAGCGCGTTTGAACTGACCCGTGCCGCCTATCACCTGGGCAATCGCCATGTCGCCCTGCAGGTCGGCGATGGCTGGTTGCGCTTGTTGGACGACTACGTGCTCAAGGCGATGCTCGATCAACTGGGTGCCACCACGCAAACCATCGAAGCGCCCTTCCAGCCGGAACATGGCGCCTATGGCGGCGGCCATCATCATTCGCGCCATGGCGACGAAGATTTCAACTACCCGCCCAAGCTGCACCAGTTCGGCGTACGGTTATGAACCCAGCCTGGGCGCTGTTGCGTCTGGCCAGTCCGCAACTGCCGATTGGCGGCTACAGCTATTCACAGGGGCTGGAAATGGCCGTGGAAAATGGCCGCGTGAGTGATGCCGACAGTGCCCGACGCTGGATCAGCGACCAGTTGCTGCTCAACCTTGCACGCTTCGAAGCCCCGCTGCTGCTTGCCCATTGCCGTGCTGCCGCGGACGAGGATTGGCCGCAGTTGGCGCAGTTGTGCGCAGAACACCGCGCCAGTCGTGAGACGCGCGAGCTGTATCAGGAAAGCCGGCAGATGGGCTACTCCCTGCAACAACTGCTCAACGGCTTGCCCGAGCTCGACGCTGACGCTCGCGAAGTACTCGATCAACACACCGAACCCCACCTGGCCCTCGGTTGGGCCCTGGCCGCCCGCGCCTGGCGCATCAGCTCCGACGATGCCCTGGCTGCCTGGCTGTGGAGCTGGCTGGAAAACCAATTGGCGGTGTTGATGAAAACCCTGCCCCTCGGCCAGCAAGCCGCCCAGCGCCTGACCAGCGAACTGCTGCCGCTGCTGCAACAGGCCCAACAGGACGCCGGTCGCATCGACCCCAACCATTTTGGCAGTGCCGCCTTCGGCCTGTCCTTGGCATGCATGGCCCATGAGCGCCAGTACAGCCGCCTGTTCCGTTCATAGGTCCTTTTACGTCGGAGGCCTTTTATTTTGGAGAAGCACATGAACACACAACCTCTGCGCGTCGGCATCGGCGGTCCGGTGGGCTCCGGCAAGACCGCCCTGACCCTGGCCCTGTGCCTGGCGCTGCGTGATCGCTACAACCTGGCGGTGGTCACCAATGACATCTATACCCGCGAAGACGCCGACTTCCTGGTGCGCAACCAGGCCCTGGCGCCCGAGCGCATCATCGGCGTGGAAACCGGTGGCTGCCCGCACACGGCGATCCGCGAAGACGCCTCGATCAACCTGGAAGCGGTGGACCAGCTCAACCGCCGCTTCCCTGGCCTGGACCTGATCCTGGTGGAGTCCGGCGGCGACAACCTGTCGGCCACCTTCAGCCCGGAGCTGTCGGACCTGACCATCTACGTGATCGATGTGTCGGCCGGCGACAAGCTGCCCCGCAAGGGTGGGCCCGGTATTTGCAAATCCGACCTGCTGGTGATCAACAAGATCGACCTGGCACCGCTGGTCGGCGCCTCGCTGGAACTGATGAACAGCGACACCCAGCGCATGCGCAACGGCAAACCCTTCGTGTTCAGCAATCAGAAAACCGGTGTCGGCCTGGAAGAAATCGTCGCCTTTATCGAACGCCAAGGTCTGTTGACCGCGGCCTGATCAACCCTAAGGAACCTGTCCATGAGCCTGAAAAAACTCTTCGGCGCCGCCGCCCTGCTGCTCACCCCTGCCCTGGCCTTCGCTCACCCGGGCCATGGCGACAACGGCCTGGTGGCCGGTATCAGCCATCCATTGGGCGGTATCGACCACCTGCTGGCCATGGTGGCGGTAGGCCTGTGGGCCGCGCAGCAAAAAGGCGCGGCGCGTTGGGCCCTGCCTTGCACGTTTGTGGGCACCATGCTGATAGGCGGCGTGCTGGGTTTTGAGGGCCTGGGGTTGCCGGCACTGGAAAGCGGGATTGCCGCGTCGGTGCTGGCACTGGGCCTGGCGGTGGCGCTGGCAGTGCGTCCGCCGTTGTTCGTGGCGGTGGCGGCGACGGCGGTGTTTGCCTTGTTCCACGGGGTTGCCCATGGCCTTGAGCTGCCAGACATGTCGAACCCTTGGGCGTATGCCGCAGGGTTTGTCGGCGCGACCGCTGCACTGCACGCCGCCGGGTATGCGCTGGTGCGCTGGCTGCCGGCTGCGGCGGCGCCGTTGGTGCGGGTTGCCGGGGCGGCTTCGGCGGCGACTGGGGTGTGGTTGCTGGCGGGCTGATTTGCGCCGTTTGTAAGGGCCTCATCGGGGGCAAGCCCCCTCCCACATTTGACTGTGTTCACAAATCCAAATGTGGGAGGGAGCTTGCTCCCGATAGCGGTGGCGCAGACACCACTGATCCCAAGCCTGCTACCATGCGCGCCTACACCCCTGCCGTGACGACGCCAGCCGATGCCCACCGTTCCAAGCTCCACCCCCCAGTCTTCCTTGAATGCCGTGCTCTCGCACTTCCATGACGTGATCGTGCCGCTCTGGCAGGGCCCGGGCTGGAATGCCGAGCTGACGTTACCCTATGAGGCGCTGGACGCCGATCACCGGCCCTTGCCCCCGCAACGCTACCGCGCCATGGCTTGCGCACGGCAGTTGTACCTGTTCGCCAGCCTGATCGGCGTACCCGGTGCCGCCTTTGCCGAAGAACGCGCAGCGGCGCTGTTTCGCTCCCTGCAACGGCATTTCCACGATGCCGAACATGGCGGCTGGTTCTACAGCATCGACCCTGCCGGCCAGCCACTGGACAAACGCAAGGACCTCTACACCCACGCCTTCATCATCTTTGCCTGCGCCCACTACTGGGCCAAGGTGCGTGAGCCGCTGGTGGAGTCGGTATTGAATGCCGCCCTGGAAGTGGTGGCCGAGCGCTTCGCCAACGGCGATGGCCTGTACGAGGCGGTGTTGGAGCGCAACTGGTCATCACTCAAGTCCGGCCCGCTGCAAAACCCGCTGATGCACCTGGCCGAAGGCTTCCTCGCCACCCTGGCGGTGCGTGAGGATACCGGCGTGCAAGCGGCCCTGCTGAGCCTGGCGACGGCCATGCAGCAGCGCTTTATCGAACGTCAGCATGGCGTGATGATGGAAAAACCGCTGGGCGCTGTGGATAACTGGTTTGAGCCGGGGCACCAGTTCGAGTGGTTCTTTTTGCTGGAATCGTCGCCCGTGCTGCACGGCACTCCACTGCATGGGTCACTGACGCGGGCGTTTGCCTACGCAGAGCACAAGGGTGTGGATAGCGAGACCGGGGCGGTCAGCGGCATGCTGGCACTCGACGGTACGGTGCGCGACGGCACCCAGCGTATCTGGGCCCAGGCGGAATACCTGCGGGCACTGACCTTGCGGCCTGGCAGTGAGGCCGTGCTGCAGCGCCAATTACTCGCGCTGCAACAGCATTTCCTGCATGAAAAAGGCTGGCATGAATGCCTGGATGCCAAGGGCGACGTGAGCCGGCGGGATATGCCGTCGACCACGCCTTATCATTTGGCGACCTGTTATCAGGGTTTGATCCAGCATCTCGGGTGACCTTCAGGGCCTCATCGGGGGCTTGCCCCCGATGCAGACGACTCGGTCTAACTGACCATCAAGCAATCCACTTGCGATCCCCGGTAAAGCTGATCGTCAACCAGCGCGCCGCATCCGGCGTGCCCAGCCCTGTGGATATCTCTTCGCGCAGCCCGTCGAGGGTCGCGACGCTATCCACCGGGTAGTCCGCCGGCAACACCACATGAATCTCGATAAACCGCGCCCGTCCGTGCTTTTGCACGTAGGACACGTAGTCTTCGAAACCATGCCTGGCCTGGGCGGCGTCCATCACTTCACGCACCTTGTCGTCCAAGTGGTCCGGGGCAATCCCCAACACCTCGCGCAAGGCCGGGCGCAAGATCTTGAAGGCCGGCGCCAGCATGCTCAGGGCCAGCAGGATCAGGATCAACGGGTCGACATACACCGCCCACTCGCCATAGCCCTGGGACTTAAGCAACAGCGCGGCGAGAAAGCTGACCAGCAAGCCCACCGAAAGCATCGCGTCCACCAACCAACTGATGTTGTCGAACTGGATCAGCGATGACTTGAGCCTGCGGTTGCGGTAGCGCACATAGAAGAAATAGGCGAACTCGACGACGGTAAATACCGCGGCATAGATAATCACCAGGCCCAACTCGATCTCGCGCCCGCCATTGATAATGCCGAACACACCGTTAAGCAACGCATAGATGGCGATCAGCAGCAGGAAGCTGCCTTCGATCAGCAATACCATCGGCTCCAAGTGCCAGTAGCCGAACTGGAAACGCTCATTGCTTTTCTTGGCGATCAGCTTGGCCGTGATCAGCATCAACACCTTGATGGCGGTGGCGATCAGCGAGAAAAAGCCGTCGAATAAAATGGATTGGGCGCCAGAAACCACACCCGTGACAATCCCGGCGATCGCGACAGCGAACATCAGGATCGTCGATTGTTTGAGCAGCGACTGCTCACCTCGGTTACTCACAATTCCTCCCGTCAAAACCTTTGAACCGCTGGATGCGGTGGGGTTTTCAGGAGTGGAGTGTACCTTATGGCCTGTTTTGACCGATTTGCCGCCATTTATTGTAGGAGCGAGCTTGCTCGCGAAAAACCCGAGGGCGCCACGTGCAGTCAGAATGCACGCGTCATCGTTGACGTTTTTCGCGAGCAAGCTCGCTCCTACAGTGTATGGCGTAAGCGGCTTAGGCCTTAGCCCCACGCTCAATCGCAAACCCAGCCCAGGTCTGGCTCACCGGCATCAGTTCCAACCGGTTGATGTTGACGTGCGCAGGGGTGTTCAGCACCCAAAAGATGGTGTCGGCAATGTCCTGCGGCTGGATGGGCTCGGCGCCGGCGTAGGTGGCGTCGTAGCGCGCCTGGTCACCACCGAAGCGCACCAGGGAGAACTCACTCTCGCACAAGCCCGGCTCGATATTGGTCACGCGCACGCCTGTGCCTTGCAGGTCGCAACGCAGGTTCAGCGAGAACTGCTTCACGAACGCCTTGGAGCCGCCATACACGTGGCTGCCTGGATACGGGTAGCTGCCGGCAATGGAGCCCAGGTTGATGATCCCGGCACCACGACCATGGGCGATCAGGCGCGGCAGCAGCAGGCTGGTGGTGGTCAGCAGGCCCTTGATATTGGTGTCGACCATGGTTTCCCAGTCGTCGAGGTTGCACTTGGGTGCAGGGTCAGTGCCCACGGCCAGCCCGGCGTTGTTGATCAAGCCGCGCAGCGTGGCGAACGATGGTGGCAGGTTGGCGATGGCATCCTCCATGCCCTTGCGGTCACGGACGTCCACCACCAGGCCATGCACTTCGGTCTGCTTGGAAAGCTCTTCGACCAGCGCGTTCAAACGCTCGGCACGACGACCGGTGAGCACCAGTTTCCAGCCGGCTTCGGCAAACCGACGGGCGCAGGCTTCGCCGAAACCTGAGGTGGCGCCAGTAATAAACAGCGTGTTGGACATGGTGTTCTCCTTGCGGGCATCGGGGAAAAAAATCAGCCAGCAGAATGCCTTTACGCCGCGGTTGCGGCAACCGCTATGCACATCACCTCACTCACGCCTGGTCATTTTTTAACCATCACGAGCAAAGCCTTATGAACCGTGGCTTGCAGCCACATGCACGCAGGTTATCCACAGCTGCGCCCACAGTCTTTGGGGGCAAGTGCAAAACGCTTCAGGCCGCTGTGTACAAGGCTTTCAGGCGATTTTAGAAAGTTTTTTGCTTGACCTGAGCGCAGGCGTATGTAGCCCCATAAGCAGCGGGGAAAATCGAACGATGGCTCCAGGCCAGTCATTCCGGCCTCTGCGGCGGTCTTTCCAGAGTTTAATCACAGACTTATCCACAGGCTGGCGGGACATATTTCAGTCATATACCTGTGTCTTTAAACAGGTTGACAAACCCCTCGATCGGGCGCGAAAAAGCCACTGATCAAAAAACAACCACACAGCTGGAAGCCACGGTTTTAAAGGCGTTCAGCCAGCTACTCCCACGTTACCCACAGCCGGTTCCACAGTGGATGGGGACAAGTCAAAACTGTGACAAAACAGGGATTTGCGGCGGCTATATGTCGCGCTTTGGAGGGAGGCTGGATTTGTTTTCCACAATTTGGGATCGCCCTTGTGGGTACCATAAAACCAAATGTGGGAGGGGCGGTGCGACGATTCGACTTTCCCCCGATAGCGGTGGGTCAGTATCAGATGTGCCGACTGATACACCGCCATCGGGGGCAAGTCGAATCGTCGCACCGCCCCTCCCACAGGGGGACTGCATTGTTATTTGGATCAGTGGCCGCCGAGGTAGGCGTTGCGCACTTCCTCGTTCACCAGCAGCTCCTTGCCGGTGCCTGTGAGGCGAATCTCGCCGTTCACCATCACGTACGCCCGGTCCGACAAACGCAGTGCGTGGTTGGCGTTCTGCTCCACCAGGAAGATGGTCATCCCGGTGGAGGCCAGTTCGCGCAGGGTGGAAAAGATCTGCTTCACCACAATCGGCGCCAGGCCCAGGCTCGGTTCATCCAGCAACAGCAACTTGGGACGGCTCATCAGCGCGCGGGCAATGGCGAGCATTTGCTGCTCGCCACCGGACATGGTCATGGCCCTCTGGTTACGCCGCTCCTTGAGCCGCGGGAACAGCTCGAACATGCGCTGCATGTCTTCCTGGGCGAACTTGTCACCGATAGGGATGGTACCCATCAGCAGGTTTTCCTCGACGGTCATGTCGGGGAACACCCGCCGCCCTTCCGGCGACTGCGCAATACCGTTGGAGGCGATGTAGTGGGACGACTTGTGGGTAATGTCGACACCGTTGTAGAGAATCTGCCCCGACTCCGCCCGTGGCTGGCCGAAGATCGACATCAGCAGCGTGGATTTACCCGCGCCGTTGGAGCCGATCAGGCTGACGGTCTCGCCTTCGTTGATGTGCAGCGAGACTTTCTTCAGAGCCTGGATCGGGCCGTAGAACACATCCAAGTCCTTCATTTCGAGGATAGGCGCACTCATACCAGCTCCTCTTCGTCAGCACCCAGGTAGGCGGCAATCACTTTCGGGTCGTTGCGGATCGCTTCCGGCCCGCCTTCGGCGATCACGTTGCCGTGGTCGAGCACCACGATGTGGTCGGAAATACTCATCACCATGCCCATGTCGTGTTCGATCAGCACCACCGTGAGGTCGTGTTCGTCGCGCAGCAGGCGAATCATCGCGCTGAGGGCTTCGGTTTCCTGGGGGTTGAGGCCCGCCGCGGGCTCGTCGAGGCAGATGATCTGCGGTCGCGTGCACATGGCGCGGGCGATTTCCAGACGGCGTTGCTGGCCATAGGAAAGTTCGCCGGCGAGGCGGTTGGCGCAGTCCACCAGGTCGACTACTTCGAGCCAGTAGAACGCGTGGTCGAGTGCATCGCTTTCGGCCTTGCGGTAGCCCTTGGTGTTGAGGATGCCCGCCAGCATGTTGCGGTTGACCCACATGTGCTGGGCCACCAGCAGGTTTTCCAGCACCGACATTTCCTTGAACAGGCGGATGTTCTGGAACGTGCGGGCCAGGCCGGCACGGTTGACCAGGTGAGTACCGCCGAACATCTTGTAGAACACCCGGCTGAAGAAGCTTTTCGGCGAGACGAAGTCGACGGCCTTGAAGCGCTCGCCGAGCAACTGGATCACGTTGGTCTGCTTGCCGCGTACGTTGAGCTCGATCTTGCCACCGCTGGCTTTGTAGAAGCCGGTGAGGCAGTTGAACACGGTGGTCTTGCCCGCGCCGTTGGGGCCGATCAGGGCGAAGATCGAGTTGCGTTCGACCTTGAGGCTCACATCGCTCAAGGCCTTGATGCCACCGAAGTGCATCATCAGGTGTTCCACGCTGAGGACGATTTCCTTGCTCATGGCGCCACTCCTTTACGTGGGGTCACGCCGGTACGGCTGATGCGGATCAGCCCACGCGGTCGCCAGATCATCATCACCACCATCAACACGCCAAACAGCAGCACGCGGTATTCGGAGAAGCTGCGCAGCAGTTCCGGGGCGACGGTCAATACAAATGCCGCAATCACCACGCCAACCGTCGAGCCCATGCCGCCCAGTACGACGATGGCCAGGATCAGCGCCGACTCGAAGAAGGTGAACGACGACGGGTTGACGAAGCCCTGGTAGCTGGCAAAGAACACCCCGGCCAGGCCGGCAGTGGAAGCGCCAATGGTGAACGCCGAGAGCTTGACCAATACATGGTTCAGGCCCATGGAACGGCAGGCGATCTCATCTTCGCGCAAGGCCTCCCAGGCACGGCCTACAGGCATGCGGGTCAGGCGGTGCTTGATGTACAGCACAGCCAGCACCACCAGGAACAGCACGATGTAGATGAACATGAACTTGATGTTGGGGTTGTAATCGATGCCGAAGAACTCATGGAACGGAATCCCGCCATCCTTCGCCTTGCGCCCGAACTCCAGGCCGAGGAAGGTTGGCGAAGGCACCGGCATACCGTTCGGGCCGCCGGTAAATGACAGCCAGTTGTTCAGCACCAACCGAATGATTTCACCAAAGCCCAGGGTCACGATGGCCAGGTAGTCACCGTGCATTCGCAACACCGGGAATCCGAGTATGCACCCCGCCAGCGCCGCACAGATGGCTGCCAGGGGCAGCACCGTCCAGAAGCCCAGGCCGAGGTACTGGTAGCCCAGCGCCAGGCCGTAGGCACCGATGGCGTAGAACGCCACGTAACCCAGGTCGAGCAAGCCGGCCAGGCCGACCACGATGTTCAGGCCCAGGCCCAGCAACACGTAGATCAACCCGAGGATCACCACGGTCAGCAGGTATTTGTTGGCGAAGATCGGGAACACGATGGCGATCACGATCAACACCGGGATGATCCAGCGCAGCCGCGACTTGTAGTCCGGTGGCAGTACGTGCACGCCGGAGCCACTGCTTTCGAAGCCTTGCAGAATCTTCAGGCCCTTGGGGGTTTGCAGGAACAGGCTGAGGGCAAAGCGGCCGGCCATCACGATGGCGACCAAGGTGGCCACGCGCGCAGGTTCCAGGTTGAAGCTGTAGCCGTCGAGGACCACGCCGACGATCGGACCGAATACGATCAGCGAAATAAGCCCGGCAAGGATCGTATCGACCACACTTTTCTTGATATCGATAGGTTTGGCAGCAGACATGTTTACACCTTCGCCACGAGTGGGCGACCAAGCAGGCCCTGAGGACGGAAAATCAGAATCACCACCAACAGGGAGAAACTGAACACGTCTTTGTAGTCAGAGTTGATCAACCCCGAGAACAACGACTCGGAAATACCCAGGATGATCCCGCCGAGCATGGCCCCAGGCAGGGAACCGATGCCGCCGAGTACAGCTGCGGTAAACGCCTTGATGCCGATGATGAAGCCGGCGTAGAAGTCGAACGTGCCGTAGTTGAGGGTGATCAGCACGCCGGCCAGGGCCGCCATGGCGGCACCGATGATAAACACGTAGGAGATCACGCGGTCGGTGTTGATCCCCAGGATCGAGGCCATCTTGCGGTCTTGCTGGGTGGCGCGGCACATGCGGCCGAGCTTGGTGTACTTGATGATGTAGGTGAGCAACGCCATGCCGGCAAACGCCGCCACGAGGATGAAGATCTTGGTGTACGTGAGCTGGACGAACCCACTGCCGATGTCGACGCGCCAGGCGCCGGCCAGCAGGGTTGGAATGCCTTGTTGTTTCGCACCCTGGGCGATCTGCGCGTAGTTCTGCAGGATCAGGGAGATCCCGATGGCGCTGATCAGCGGTGCCAGTCGGGTGGAGTTGCGCAGCGGTTTGTAGGCGACACGTTCAATGACCCAACCGTAAACGCCAGTGACGACCACGGTGAAGATCAGGGTGCCGAGAATGAGCAGTGGGAAGGATTCGATGCCGAAGTAAGCCAGCAGTGCCAGACTGATCGCCGCGAGGTAAGCGGAAATCATATAAACCTCGCCATGGGCGAAGTTGATCATGCCAATGATGCCATAGACCATTGTGTAGCCGATGGCGATCAGGCCATAGACCGACCCGAGGGTCAGGCCGTTGACCAGTTGCTGCAGGAAAATACCATCCATAACGCAATCTCACGCGGTGAGCACCTGCACACCAGTAGGTGTGCGGCGCTTCTGGAGGAAAAGACAGATCTCGATCAGAACACGGTCCCCCTGTGGGAGGGGGCTTGCCCCCGATTGCGGAGCGTCAGCTGTACATCGGGGGGCTGACACACCGTCATCGGGGGCAAGCCCCCTCCCACATTCGGACGTCGGAGCTATGCCTTACTTCTGCTTTTCCAGCTGGTGGTATTTGCCGTCTTTATCCCACTGGTAAACCACGTAGTCGGAGACTTTCAAGTCGCCCTTCGCGTCCCAGGTCTTCTCGCCCATCACGGTTTTGACCGGGTGCGCTTTCAGCCATTTGGCGGCGTCTTCGCCCTTGTTGGACTTGGCGCCGTTGAAACCGGCGGCCAGGGCCTGCAGCGAGGCGTAGGCGTACAGGGTGTAGCCTTCTGGCTCATAACCGGCCTTGCGGAACTCTTCCACGACGGCCTTGCTGTCTGGCAGCAGGCGCGGGTCGGCACCAAAGGTCATGTACACGCCATCGACGTATTGCGCGCCGCCAGCGGTGGCCACCAGTTCATCGGTCACCACGCCGTCATCGGACATGAACTTGACGTCTTTGAGGCCCGCTTCACGAATCTGGCGGACCAGCGGACCGGCTTCCGGGTGCAGGCCACCGAAGTACACGACGTCGGCGCCCAGGGAGCGGATTTTGGTGACCAGGGCGCTGAAGTCTTTCTCGCCACGGGTCAGGCCCTCTTCCAGCACCGGCTTGACGCCGCGCTTGGTCAACTGGGCGGAGGTGGCGTCGGCCAGGCCTTTGCCGTAGGTGTCCTTGTCGTTGATGACCGCGACTTTCTTGCCCTTGAGCACGTCGACGATGTAATCGCCGGCGACGATGCCTTGCTGGTCGTCACGGCCGCACATACGGAACATGGCGCCCAGGCCGCGTTCGGTCACTTGTGGGTTGGTAGAGCCAGGGGTGATCGCGATGATGCCCGCTTCGTCGTAAACCTCGGAGGCCGGGATGGTGTTCGACGAGCAGAAGTGCCCGACCACGCCAATCACTTTGTCCTGGTCCGCCAGGCGGTTGGCCACGGCCACAGCCTGCTTCGGCTCACACGCATCGTCACCGGCAACCAGCACGACCTTCTCGCCGTTGATACCGCCGGCCTTGTTGATCACCTCGGCTGCCGCCTGGGCACCTTTCATGTACTGCTCACCGAACGACGCGTTGGCGCCGGTCATGGGCCCCGCTACGCCGATCTTCACATCAGCTTGAACAAACGTAGAAACACCCAGTGCCGCTGCAACGGCGAGGGCCAGAAAACCTTTCTTGTAAAACGTCTGGGACATGAGTGGTGCTCCGATATTTTTGATTTTTGGCACGACAACTTGCGTTCAAACCTTTCACTGAAAGCCCTGAGCAAGCCTCGTGCCATTACGTTTTTATTCTTCAAAAAGACACGGTGTCATTGTTATTTCAGATGTTTCGACTCCGCTCGCCAGGACGTGCAACCCTCTAGTATCAAGAGGTGCAACCCGACAGCCAAAAAAGTACAACCCTGGCGGGTCGCACCTGCAACCAAAGCGATAAACGACAGTTCCTACAGCTGTAACCGACTGCGTAACGGAACTGCACATTTACAGTGCGCGACTGCTACGACTTGCACCAATACAGATTAGTAGCCTACTCAGAAAACGCAGGCTTCTGAGCGGTATCGCTGATCAGATCACGATCCTCAAGCATTGCCCTGCGTGATACAGCGAGAATCCGGCCTCATAAAGGCAGCTGCGCAGGCCCACCGCGGCCAGTGGTTGCATTGGCGTAAACGGAATCGGCAGGGCCTGGGGATTCTGGTGACACAAATAGTCGGCGAATGCCTTACCCACCACGCTGCCGGTGGTCACGCCACGCCCGTTGTAGCCCGTTACCGCGACCAGGCCGGGGGCAGGTTCGAACAGGCGCATCAGGTGATCGGGCGTGAACGCGATGCAACCGGTCCAGGTGTATTCCCATTGCACCGATTTGAGGTACGGGAAGTAATGCTGCTGCACCCGATCGGCCCACGCCTTGAGGAACCACGTCGGTTTCTGGCTGCCATTGCCCAGGCTGCCGAGCAACAGGCGGCCATCGGCATCGCGGCGGATGCTGCTCAAGACCTGGCGTGTGTCCCACGAACCTTGGCCACCGGGGAGGATTTGCTGGGCCGCGGCGTCGGTCAATGGGGCGGAAGCCACCTGATAGTAGTAACCGGGGAAGAAATTGCGCCGTAACTCGGTCCATTCGCCTTCGGTGTAGGCATTGGAGGCGATCACGACTTGTGCAGCCTGCACCGCACCGTTGGCCGTCTGCACCGACCAGTGCGAACCCTGGCGTTCCAGCTGGGTCACCGGGGAATGGTCGAACAATTGCCCGCCCAGCCCGACCGCCGCATTCGCCAAACCACTGGTGTAAGCCATCGGGTTCAAGGTGCCCGCGCGCCGGTCGAGCAAGGCTGCGGCGATTTTTTGGGTGCCGGTGGCCTGCTCGCAGGCCTGGCCGGTGAGCAGCTCGACCGGCGCGCCACGGCGCTTCCATTGTTCTTCACGACTGCGCAGATCCGCTTCGCCACGGGCGTTGTGCGCCATGTGCAAGGTGCCTTCGCGGCGTAATTGGCAATCGATGTTGTATTTGTCGACCAGGCTGAACACCAGGGACGGTGCCGCACCCAGCATGCGGTTGAGCTGGCTGCCCACCGCCTCGCCGAAACCGGCTTCGATCTCGTCCGGGGGAATCCACAGGCCGGCATTGACCAACCCGACGTTGCGCCCCGAACCGCCATGACCGGTGCGATGGGCTTCCAGCACGGCGACGCTTTTACCCTGTTCCAACAAGTGAATGGCCGCGGACAAACCGGTGATCCCGGCACCGATCACGCACACATCCACCTTGACCTCGCCCTTGAGCGCGGCGCGATCCGGCCGGCCGGGGGTGAGGTGTTCCCACAAACATGTTTCGCGCAGTGCCATTGCCAGACTCCGATGAGACCTAACAAACAATTTTTCTTGTTCAACACCATCACTGTAGGAGCGAGCTTGCTCGCGAAAAACGCAAGGACATCGCGCTCATTCAGGTTGCCCGCCTGATCGTTGACGATCTTCGCGAGCAAGCTCGCTCCTACAGAAATCAGTCGAAGGTAATGCCCTGGGCCAATGGCAACTCCAGCGAGTAGTTCACGGTGTTGGTCTGGCGACGCATGTAACCGCGCCATGCATCCGAACCCGACTCACGACCGCCGCCGGTCTCTTTCTCACCGCCAAACGCGCCGCCGATTTCGGCGCCGCTCGGGCCGATGTTGACGTTGGCAATACCGCAGTCACTGCCCACTGCCGACATGAACTGCTCGGCTTCGCGCACATCGGTGGTGAAGATGCACGACGACAAGCCTTGCGGCACCGCGTTGTTCAGGCGCAGGGCTTCGGCAAAGTCGGTGTAGCCGACCACGTAGAGAATCGGTGCGAAGGTCTCGGTGCACACCACGTCGCTCTGCTCAGGCATTTCCACGATCGCTGGCGACACGTAGTAGGCATTCGGGAACTTGTCTTCCAACTGACGCTTACCGCCAAACACCTTGCCGCCTTCACTCAGGGCTTGCTCCAAGGCGTCCTGCATATTGTCGAAGCCGTGCTTGTCGATCAGCGGGCCAATCAGGTTGCCTTCCAGCGGGTGGCCGATGCGCACCTTGGAATAGGCCGCCTTGAGGCGGGTGACAATTTCTTCCTTGACCGACTCGTGGGCAATCAGGCGGCGCAGGGTGGTGCAACGCTGGCCGGCGGTGCCGACGGCGCTGAACAGGATCGCGCGCACGGCCATGTCCAGGTCGGCGCTCGGGCCGAGGATCATTGCGTTGTTACCGCCCAGTTCAAGGATGCTGCGTGCGAAACGCGCGGCGACTTTCGGCGCGACTTCGCGGCCCATGCGCGTGCTGCCGGTGGCGCTGATCAGGGCGACACGCGGGTCATCCACCAGCGCGGCACCGGCGTCACGACCACCGATGATCACTTGGCTCAGGTACTGCGGGGCGTCCTTGAAGTTCTTCAGCACGCGCTCGAACAGCGCCTGGCAGGCCAGGGCAGTGAGCGGGGTCTTTTCCGAAGGCTTCCAGATGACGGCGTTGCCGCACACCAGGGCCAGGGTGGTGTTCCACGCCCATACGGCCACCGGGAAGTTGAAAGCACTGATCACGCCGACCACGCCCAACGGGTGCCAGGTTTCACGCATATGGTGGCCGGGGCGCTCAGAGGCGATGGTCAAACCGTACAGCTGGCGCGACAGGCCAACGGCGAAGTCGCAGATATCGATCATTTCCTGCACTTCACCCAAGCCTTCCTGGGTGATCTTGCCGGCTTCCCAGGACACCAGCTCGCCCAGGTCGGCCTTGTATTCACGCAACACGTCGCCGAATTGGCGTACCAGCTCACCACGGCGTGGGGCTGGCACTTTGCGCCAGGCCTCGAATGCATGCTCGGCGCGACTGACCTGTTGCTCCACCTCGGCGGCACCTTCCCAGTGCACGCTGCCGATACGGCTGCCATCAATCGGCGAATGCACGGGCTGTTTACCCGACTGGTACAGCGCCGGGTTTACCCCGAGACGATCAAGCAATGCGGCAACCATGGGTCACTCCTTCAATCTACCAACAAAAAAATTGCGCCGCGGCCCACACGGCGATCCGGAACTTATTTGTAGCTGGCCCAAGACTTGCCAACAAACGACGATTAGGCGAGATATCATTCCGTTTATTCATGCAAAGAATAAAAAGAGGCGTGCCGTGCTGAACAAAAGACATTTGCCCTCGATCACTGCCCTGCAGTGCTTCGAAGCCGCCACCCGCCACCTGAGCTTCACCCGCGCCGCCGAGGAGTTGAACCTCACGCAAAGCGCGGTGAGCAAACAGGTCGCGCAGCTGGAAGAATTACTGCAACACCTGTTGTTTCGCCGGGTGCGCCGTCGCCTGCAGATGACCCCGGCGGGCGACCTGTATCTGGTGGAAGTGCGCAAGATCCTCACCCAGGTGGAGATGTCCACCCATTACCTGCGCTCCTATGGCGGCGAGACCGAAGTGTTACGCGTGTCCACGCCCTACACGTTTGGCGCGCGCTGGCTGGTACCGCGCCTCAAGGGCTGGCGCCTGCGTCACCCACAGATTCACCTGGACCTGTGCAACGAACAGGCGCCGGATGAACTGCTGCAAGGCAAGGCCGACATGGCGTTCTACTTCGGCCAGGGCGCGCGCCCCGGCACCGAGAGCCTGAAGCTGTTCAGCGAAGAACTGATCCCGGTATGCGCCCCGGAGAGCCTGCCCGCGCAGCCGTTCACCGACCCCACGCAACTGAGCAACCTGGTGCTGCTGCAAAACGCCTCGCGACCCCAAGGCTGGCATGACTGGTTTGCCGACCAGGGCTTCCACACCGAGCACAGCTACCATGGGCCGCGCTTCGATACCTTTTATATGTGCATTCGTGCGGCGCAGGTGGGGTGCGGCGTGGCGCTGCTGCCGCGGTTCCTGGTGGAGGAGGAACTGGCCGAGGGCAAGCTGGTGATCCCTTGGCAGCACGCGATGCCAAGCCAGGATGCGTATTACCTGGCCTACCCCGAGCATTCGGCAGAAGTGCCCAAGGTGCGCGAGTTTGTAAAGTGGATGATGGAGCAGGTTATTTAGTGCCTGAAATCGCGCTATCGGGGGCAAGCCCCCTCCCACACTTGGAGTGCGTTCCTGATGTGGGAGGGGGCTTGCCCCCGATGAGGCCAGTGGCCTGGCCGAAAAAATCACTGGCAAAACCCCACAGGTCTATGCGCCACTAGCCCCCTTCCTTAATTGTGCGTAAAGGTCGTCGCCCATCGCCGACCTGTCTGGAGATTCCCGTTATGAGCGAGAGTGTGTTTGCCGATCGCATCGTGCAGAACTTGCTCGACACCGACTTCTACAAGCTGACCATGATGCAGGCGGTGCTGCACAACTACCCCAATGTGGAAGTTGAATGGGAGTTTCGTTGCCGTAACAGCGAAGACCTGCGCCCGTACCTGGCGGAGATCCGCTACCAGATCGAGCGCCTCGCCGAGCTGAGCCTGAGCCCGGACCAACTGGGTTTCCTGGAACGCATCAGCTTTATGAAGCCGGATTTTCTGCGCTTCCTCGGGCTGTTTCGTTTCAACCTGCGTTATGTGCAGACCGGTATCGAGAACGGCGAGCTGTTTATCCGCCTGCGCGGGCCGTGGCTGCATGTGATCCTGTTTGAAGTGCCGATGCTGGCCATCGTCAGCGAAGTGCGCAACCGCTACCGTTACCAGACCGTGATCCTCGAACAGGCCCGCGAGCAGCTGTACCGCAAGTTCGACTGGTTGACCGCCAACGCCAGCAGCGACGAACTGTCCGAGCTGCAAGTGGCCGACTTCGGCACGCGCCGACGCTTCTCGTACCGCGTGCAGGAAGAAGTGGTCAGCGTGCTCAAGCATGACTTCCCCGGCCGTTTTGTCGGCACCAGCAACGTGCACCTGGCGCGCGAGTTCGATATGAAGCCACTGGGCACCATGGCCCACGAATGGATCATGGCCCACCAGCAACTCGGCCCGCGCCTGATCGACAGCCAGATTGCCGCCCTCGACTGCTGGGTCCGCGAATACCGTGGCCTGCTCGGTATCGCGCTGACCGACTGCATCACCACTGACGCTTTTCTCAGCGATTTCGACTTGTACTTCGCCAAGCTGTTCGACGGCCTGCGCCACGACTCCGGCGACCCGGTGCAATGGGCAGAGAAAGCCATCGCCCACTACCACAAGCTGGGCATCGAGCCGATGAGCAAGACCCTGGTGTTTTCCGACAGCCTGTCGCTGCCCAAGGCCTTGGAGATATTCCGTGCGCTGCGGGGGCGCATTAATGTCAGCTTCGGTATCGGCACCAACCTGACCTGCGATATTCCAGGTGTGGAACCGATGAGCATCGTGCTTAAAATGACCGCGTGCAATGGCCAGCCCGTCGCGAAGATCTCCGATGAAGCGGGCAAGACCCACTGCACCGACCCGAATTTCGTCGCCTATTTGCGTCACGTTTTCAAAGTACCTGCCCTTTCCAGCAAGGAGTGAATCATGCAAGCCGTACAGCGTGAGATTGCACAGCAGCTCAAGGTCCAAGCGCCGTTCAAAGACCAGGCCGCCCTTGAGGCCGAGGTCGCCCGACGCGTGGCCTTTATCCAGGACTGCCTGCGCAATGCCGGGCTCAAGACATTGGTGCTGGGCATCAGCGGTGGCGTCGACTCCCTGACCGCTGGCCTGTTGGCCCAGCGTGCGATGCAGGAACTGCGTTCCAGCACGGGTGACGAGGCCTACCGTTTTATCGCCGTGCGCCTGCCCTACGAAACCCAGTTCGATGAAATCGACGCCCAGGCGGCGGTGGACTTTATCGAACCGGACGAACGCCACACCGTGAACATCGGCCCGGCGGTGAAATCCCTGGCCAATGAAGTGGCGGCGTTTGAAGGCAAGGCGGCGGTGTCCCGCGATTTCGTGCTCGGCAACACCAAGGCGCGCATGCGCATGGTGGCGCAGTACACCATCGCCGGCGCGGCCGGTGGCCTGGTGATCGGCACCGACCATGCGGCGGAAGCGGTGATGGGCTTTTTCACCAAGTTCGGCGATGGCGCCTGCGACCTGGCACCGTTGAGCGGGCTGGTGAAAAACCAGGTACGCGCGATCGCACGGCACTTTGGGGCGCCGGAGTCGTTGGTGGAGAAGGTGCCGACGGCGGACCTGGAAGACCTGTCGCCAGGCAAGCCAGACGAAGCGTCACATGGCGTGACTTACGCCGAGATCGATGCGTTCCTGCACGGGGAGCCGGTGCGGGAAGAGGCGTTCAGGATTATCTGCGATACGTACCGCAAGACTGAGCACAAGCGGGTGATGCCGTTTGCGCCGTGAGGTGAGCCAGAGAGCGTTGTATTGAGGGTCAGGCAGCCATCGGGGGCAAGCCCCCTCCCACACTTGATTTGTGAACACATTCAAATGTGGGAGGGGCTTGCCCCCGATGAACGATAACGCGGTCTTACTTGACGACCACAGTGCCTTTCATCATCGAGATGTGGCCTGGGAACGAGCAGAAGAACGCATAGTCAGTGCCCGCTTTCAGCTTGGACACATCGAAGCTCACCGAATCTTTCTCGCCAGCACCAATGACTTTGGTGTGGGCGATGATGCGTTCGTCGCCTTCTTTCAGGTAGTTTTTGTCGAGGCCGGCGGCCATGCCATCGGTCGCGACCGGCTGCATGTCGGCGGCGCTGGTCAGCACCCAGTTATGGCCCATGACGTTTTTCGGCAAGCTGCCGGAGTGAGTCAACTCTACGGTGAACGTCTTGCAGCTCTTGTCGATCGTGATTTCCTTGGTGTCGTAGGACATCTGATCGGTGGAGTCGACGGTGACCTTGCACTCTGCAGCAAGCAACTGGCCACTGGCCAGAGTCAGCAGGGAAACAGCAACGAGTTTGGCAAACATGTGGATCTCCAAGGCAGGGTTTAAAAAACGCGTAGTGCGACAAGGGTGCCTGAACCAGGCATAAAGGCTTATGACCTGAATCAACAAATTGTATACAACTTTAGGCTATCAGACCTATCGACACAATCAACCAGCCAAAGTGTCACACGCGCCCTATGATCGCCCCATCCCCCTTATGGAGCGCCAGCCATGCATCTCAATCAACTGTTCAATGGCCTGTTGGCCGCGTACGCCTGCGGTAAGTGAGGGCCAAGCGCGCCGCTAAGCTGCTACCATAGCGACCCAAGGCAGCTGCGCGCCGCCCACCCTCACCTTCGACCTTAGAGGATCGCCCATGGCCAAACCTAATTACTCCTTCGCCAAACGTCAGAGAGACTTGGCCAAGGAACAGAAGAAAGAGGAAAAGCTGCAACGTAAGAAAGCCGCTGTCGATGAAGAAGCGGGCGCACTGAATCCGGACGCGGAAAGCGAAGTGGCAGCAGACGAGACTGAAACGCCGAAAGACCCGGCTGAATAATTTCCGTTGCTGTGCGGGCTTGTTGTGGCGAGCGGGCTTGCCCCGCGTTGGGCTGCGCAGCAGCCCCAGAACCAGCCGCCGAGGAGTGCCTGATACTCCGCATTCCGATTGATTGGGGCTGCTTCGCAGCCCAACGCGGGGCAAGCCCGCTCGCCACAACTCGCTACAACAAGCCCGCTAATACCACAGCAGGCCCGCTTGCCAGACACGCCTGTATCGGCAAGCCGCCCGACTGCTGCCAGCCCATCATTCCAGCGGCATCACCGTCACCCGCACTTCCGGGTCATGGCTCCCTCCCCCCAGAATCACCCCCCGCAACGGCGACACATCGGAAAAATCCCGGCCCCAGGCCAGGGTGATGTGCTCCAGTGCCGGCTGCACATTGTTGGTCGGGTCAAAATCCACCCAGCCCGAAACCGGGCAATACACCGAAACCCACGCGTGGGACGCATCGGCGCCGATCAGCCGTGGCTGGCCGGGTGGCGGCTGGGTCAGCAGGTAGCCGCTGATGTAGCGCGCCGCCAGGCCCCGTGAGCGTAGGCAGGCGAGCATCAGGTGGGCGAAGTCCTGGCACACGCCGCGTCGGCGCTCCAGCACTTCCACCAGCGGCGTGGCGACCTGGGTCGCTTCGGCATCGAAAGTGAATTCATCGAAGATCTTTTCCATCAGCGCCTGCACGCCCAGTAGCAATGGCTGGCCCGGCGGAAAGCAGCTTTCGGAAAACTCGACGAAGGTTTTTTTCAAATGCACGTAGGGCGATTCGAAGCGATATCGGCAGGCTTCAATCAACTCCCCGGACAGCGGCTGGCTGCTGTAGGTCAAGCTGTCGCGGGTCTGGTCCCAGGCCGGCGACGCCTGGAAATCCAGCACCGGCCGCGCCAGCACTTCGACGGTCAGCGAGGCGTTCACCAGCAGTTCATCGTGGGGGCGCTCGAAGGCCAGGCGGGTGATCGGGTTGCCGAACACGTCCAACTCATCGCGCCGCGACGTCGGCTCCGGGCTGATGTCCAACTGCTGCGCGCTGCAACGCTGCCAGGCGCAGGGCCGGGGCCACAGGTGCGCCAGCTGCTGGGCCAGGGACACCGGGCTGTCGTAGTGGTAATGGGTATCGTGGAAAATCTGATAGCGCGCACTCATCACACCGACACCGTTTGCTGGCTGACATCATCTACATGGGCAAAATGGCGCAAGGCCATGCGATCCGACACTTGCCCACTCTCATCGGCCACCGCTTGCAGCAGGTCGGCCAGGCCATCCAGCGCGGCACGCACGCTGGGCTCGCCAAACAGCGGGTTCTCCAGGCAGCTCAGGTCGAACCGCGCGAGGCGCTCCACCAAGGGTGCCAGACCGGTTTCCCGGGGTACGCCGAAGTCGTCGTTGAGGCGACGCAAGGTGCGGCTGACCAGTTTCAGTTGGAACAGCACCGCATGGGGGTTCTGCTCGTCCAGCAGCAACAAGTCCAGCACCGGGATCAGCTGCGGCACCGCCAGGTAGCGGGAGCGATAGGTGATGCTGCTGTTGCCCAGTTCCAGCAACCATTCCAGCCCCGCCTGATCGAACACCGCCACGCCACGCAGGAACGCCGCCAGGCTGCTGCTAAGAAATTGCAGGCGCTCGATGCGCCGGCCCATCATCAAGAAACGCCAACCTTCGTCGCGGGTCATGTCGTCCAGGGCAAACCCGGACAGCGCCGCCAGGGACATCACCAGGCGGTTGAGGAAATCCAGCAACTCACCAAAGTCAGGGCTCTCGCTTTCCAGCTCCAGGGCTTCGCGCTGCAACTCCACCAGCGCCTGCCAGTTTTCCCGGGACAACTTGCCGCGCACCTGGGACGCCGCCCACTGCAAGCGTTGCAGGTTGGCGCGCAGGCTCGATGGCCAATCATCGCCGAGCAAGGCCGCTTGCAAACGCTCGGGCAGTTCGCCCTCTTCCGGCAGCAGGTGCAGGTTCTCACCCAACTCAACCGCCGCCCGCAGTGCCAGCGGATCGTCGCCGTCGACATAGCGCGCCAACACGATACGCAACCAGCGCGCGCTGTCATCGCAGCGCTCGCAATAGCGGCCGAACCAGAACAGGTTTTCCACCACTCGTGAGGGCAGGTACGGATCGCGGCGAACCAGGTCATGGGCACCAATGGCGCGTTGGGCGCGCCAATGTTCGCCACCAGCAGCGCGCTCACCGAGCACCCAGGTGTCCTTGCTCGCGCCACCGCGCTGCATCGAGACCACTTCGGCATCGGCCTCGGCAGCCACGCGGGTCAGGCCACCCGGCAGCACGCGGTAGCCGTCTTCGCTGGCGACGGCATACACACGCATGCCGATGGCGCGGTGTTGCAGGTGGTCATCCACGGTGTGCCATACCGGCGCCTGGGACAATTGCGCCAGCTCCTGGGCGACATACGCATAAGGCCTCGCGCGCATGCGTTCGGCCAGGGCCTGGCGTTGTTCGTCGTCCAGGTCGCGACCGAAAACCGGGGCAAAACTCTGCGATGGAAACGCCGGCTTGATCAGCAGCTCGGGCAGCTTCTCCAAGGCTTCGGCCAGCACGGGCGCCTCCCCGCACCACCACGTGGCGATGGACGGCAGGATCAGTTCTTCACCGAACAGAAATTCATTGATCTTCGGCAGGAAGCCAAGCAGACCCGGCGACTCCAGCACACCACTGCCCAAGGCATTGGCCACCAGTACATTGCCCTGACGCACGGCGTCGAGCAGGCCGGGCACGCCAAGGGCAGAGTCGGTGCGCAGCTCCAGCGGGTCGCAGAAATCGTCATCGAGACGACGCATGATCGCGTGTACCCGGCGCAGGCCGCTGAGGGTTTTGAGGAACACCGTGCTGTCGCGCACCGTGAGGTCGCCGCCTTCCACCAATGGGTAGCCCAGCTGGCGCGCCAGGTACAAGTGTTCAAAATAGCTTTCGTTGAACCGGCCTGGGGTGAGCAGCACGATCAGCGGCGGCTGGCTGTCACTCGGCGCCTGGCGCGCCAGGGTTTCCTGGAGCGTACGGAAGAAGCCCGTGAGGTGCTGCACCTGCAAGTCGCGGTACAGATCCGGGAAAGCGCGGGACACAATGGTGCGGTTTTCCAGCGCATAACCGGCACCCGAGGGTGCTTGCGTACGGTCGGCGGTGACCCACCAGCGGCCATCCGGGGTTCGCGCCAGGTCCACGGCATACAGGTGCAGGAACGCACCGTCGGGCGGCTGGATGCCCTGGCACGGCCACAGGAAGTTGTTATGCCCGAACACCAGCTCGGCCGGCAGCAGGCCTTCCTTGATCAGGCGTTGCGGGCCATACAGATCGGCCAGCACCGCATTGAGAAGACGTGCACGCTGGGCGATACCGGCCGACAAGTGCTGCCATTCATCAGCCGCCAGTACATGGGGCAGCAGGTCCAGCTCCCACGGGCGATCGGCACCCTTGGGGTCGGCGTAGACGTTGTAGGTCACGCCGTTTTCCTGGATCTGCCGGGTCAGCAGCGCCTGGCGCTGGGCCAACTGCGCGGGCGTACTACGTTGCAGGTGATCAAGCAGGCGCCGCCAATGGGCACGCACCGCGCCGCTGTCATCCAGGAGTTCGTGATAAGTGCCCGCAGTCAGCGGGTATTGGTCGAGCAAATCGGGCATGGAACGCTCGGCAGAGGCAAGGGGGCTCAGATTAACCTAACAAACACTGCAAATCCCTGTGGGAGGGGGCTTGCTCCCGATCGCGGTGGGTCAGTCAACCTAGGTATCGGCTGACTCACCACAATCGGGAGCAAGGTCCCCTCATATTTGGGTCGCATTCAGTCATTATTATTGGGGTGACGCCGCAGATCCAAGGTCATCGGGAATTCGTCATTGATCACAACACTCGGCACGGGGAGCTTTCCTGGTGTATGGCCGAGACGGAAGAACCGCGCCATGCGCCGGCTCTCCGCCTCATTGGCATTCACCGGCAAGCTGTCGTAGTTACGCCCGCCCGGATGCGCGACATGGTACTGGCAGCCGCCCAGCGAGCGCTGCATCCAGGTGTCGAGCAGGTCGAACACCAACGGCGCATGCACCGGGATGGTCGGTTGCAGGCAGTTGGCCGGTTGCCAGGCGCGGTAACGCACGCCGGCGACAAACTCACCCACCCGTCCGGTGGCTTGCAACGGCACCGGAATGCCATTGCAGGTCAGCAGGTAGCGTTGCGGCGCCAGCCCGGTCAGTTTGACCTGCAGGCGCTCAAGGGACGAGTCCACATAACGCACCGTGCCGCCCGCCGCGCCCTCTTCGCCCAGCACATGCCAGGGTTCCAAGGCCTGGCGCAGTTCCAGTTCGATCCCGCTGACGGCGTAATCGCCGACCTTGGGGAAGCGGAACTCCAGGTGCGCGGCGAACCATTCGGCCCGCAACGGGTAACCGGCGGCGTTCAACTCGACGATCACGTCGGCAAAATCCTGCTCGATAAAGTGCGGCAACAGGAAACGGTCATGCAACTCAGTGCCCCAGCGCGCCAGTTTCGGCGGCGCATAGGGTTCACGCCAGAAACGCGCCACCAAGGCCCGCAGCAGCAATTGCTGGGTCAGGCTCATGCGTGCGTGGGGCGGCATTTCAAAGGCGCGCAATTCCAGCAGGCCCAGGCGGCCAGTGGCACCGTCCGGCGAGTAGAGCTTGTCGATACAGAATTCGGCGCGGTGGGTGTTGCCCGTCACGTCGATCAACAGGTTGCGCAGCAGGCGGTCCACCAACCACGGCGGGCATTCTTCACCGGGCTGGGGCATTTGGGCGAAGGCGATTTCCAGCTCATACAGCGCATCGTTGCGCGCTTCATCCACCCGCGGTGCCTGGGAAGTCGGACCGATAAACAGGCCGGAAAACAGGTACGACAGCGAGGGGTGGTTATGCCAGTAGCTGATCAGGCTGCGTAGCAGGTCGGGCCGGCGCAGGAACGGCGAATCCTTGGGCGTCGCGCCGCCCAGTACAAAATGGTTGCCACCGCCGGTGCCGGTGTGGCGGCCGTCGATCATGAACTTCTCGGTGGTCAGGCGGGTTTGCCGCGCCTCCTCGTAGAGGAATTCGGTACGTTCCACCAGTTCGTCCCAAGTGGCGGACGGCTGCACGTTGACCTCAATCACACCCGGGTCCGGCGTGACGCGGAAGTTGCTCAGGCGCATATCGAACGGTGGCTCGTAGCCTTCCAGCAACACCGGACAATGCAGCTCTTCGGCGGTGGCTTCAATGGCGGCGACCAACTCCAGGTAGTCCTCGACCCGCTCCAATGGCGGCATGAACAGGTACAGGCGCCCTTCCCGCGCTTCGGCGCACAGAGCGGTGCGGGTCAGCCAGTCGGCAGACTCATCGATCTTCGGCACGCGCTCGTCGCTCGGCGCCGGTTCGCCATGGCTTTGCAGTTGGGCGCTGGTCGGCAACTCCGGCTGATCCTGGTTCGGGTCAGTCGGGTGCACGAACGGATACTCCGCCGCCGTCACCCACGGCTGCGAGGCCAACGGCAGGCGATAGCCCAACGGCGAATCCCCCGGTACCAGGCGGCAATGGTTATCGCGCAGGTACCAGCGCCCGCTCTGCCAGCGGTCATTGGCCGCCGTGCGCGCCAGCGGCAGCACTTGGCCGATGACTTTATCCAGGCCCTGGCTGAACACCTTGCGCAGGCGTTCGCGCTCCAGGTCGTCGCTCAGGCGCGGGTCCTGGGCGGTGACGTTTTGCGGCAACGCACCTTCGCGCCACAGGTAGTAGAAGTTGTCTTCATAGGCCGGGAACACAAAGCGTGCCGGCAGCTTGAGGCGTTCGGCGACACTGGCGAGGAAGCGCCCAGCCAATGCGCCATCGGCGCCGTAGTCCTGTTGTTCGTCGGCAATCAGCGCGCTGTTGTGCCAGATGGGCACGCCGTCACGGCGCCAATAGCAGTTCAGCGACCAGCGCGGCAATTGCTCGCCGGGGTACCACTTGCCCTGGCCGAAGTGCACCAGCCCCTTGGGTGCGTAGTGCTTGCGCATGCGCTGGAACAGTTCGGCGGACAAGCGACGCTTGTCCGGCCCGAGAGCCGCGGTGTTCCACTCGGCGCCATCAGGATCGTCGATAGAAACGAAGGTCGGCTCGCCGCCCATGGTCAGGCGCACATCATCCTTGAGCAGGTCGCCATCGATCTGCCGGCCCAAGGCCTGGATCGCCAGCCATTGCTCTTCGGTGTAGGGCTTGGTCACCCGCGGCGCTTCCCAGATGCGCTCCACCGACATTTCATGGGTGAATTCGCACTCGCAGGGTTCCACCAGCCCGCTGATCGGCGCAGCAGACGATGGATCAGGACTACAGGCCAATGGGATATGCCCTTCACCGGCGAACAACCCGGAGGTGGCATCCAGGCCGATCCAGCCGGCACCGGGCAAATACACTTCGCACCAGGCGTGCAGGTCGGTGAAGTCGACTTCGGTGCCGGAGGGGCCGTCGAGGGCTTTGACGTCGGCGGTCAGCTGGATCAGATAACCGGACACAAACCGCGCCGCCAAACCGAGGTTGCGCAACAGTTGCACCAGCAGCCAGGCCGAATCACGGCAGGAGCCGGAAGCATTTTCCAGGGTGAATTCCGGGGTTTGCACACCCGGTTCCATGCGGATCAGGTAGCCGATGTCGGCGGCCAGGCGCTGGTTGAGGCCCACCAGGAAATCAACGGCCGGCAACGGCGTGCGGTCGATACCCGCCAAGTAGGCGGCAAACTTCGGCGTCAGCGGCAAGGTTTCCAGGTACGGCGCCAGCTCACGCTGCTCATCGGCGGCGTAGCTGAAGGGGATTTTTTCGGCGTAGGGCTCAAGGAAAAAGTCGAACGGGTTGAACACCGCCATCTCGGCGACCAGGTCGACTTCGATGCGCAGTTCATCGGTTTTTTCCGGGAACACCAGGCGCGCCAGGTAATTGCCCTGGGGGTCCTGCTGCCAATTGATGAAATGCTGCTCGGGCAGCACTTTGAGAGCGTAGGACAAAATCCGCGTGCGGCTATGGGCAGCCGGGCGCAGACGCACGATCTGTGGGCCGAGTTCGACCGCGCGGTCGTAGCGGTAATGCGTAACATGGTGCAACGCGACATGAATCGACACGGCGGCCTCCTGCGAGCCAGGGCATGGACACAACGCGCGCAAGACTTATGCCAGAGCGGCGGTCATTGCGCTTTATCGTAAGACCCGGTGCAGTACAGCACCAAAACGGCGCCAACGTGTGCGCCCTGGTGCGAGGGTTGCACATATTTGTGGCGCCCGTGTGAGGAGGGGTGGTGAATCTACCCAGTCAGCGAGCCTTGTGCTTGGCGATCACGGCTTCTTTAAGGCGGCGAATTTCCAGCAGCTTTTGGCGCATTTCGCGGTGGCGCTTGCTGTTGAGCAACAGCAAGCCCAGCAACGGAAACAGCACCAGGATCGCGCCTACTGAATAGTTGGCCTTGAGCGCGGGATCAAGACCGCGCAAATAGGTCACGCCAGCCATGGAAAACGAGGCTGAGCCGGAGAAGATCGCCATGAAAATCGTCCCCATGAAGACCGGGAAATAGCGCGCGAGGAAACCGTTTATCGAAGGCGGCGCCTTCACATGCGACTACTCGATCTGACGGTTGATTTAACCGCCTGCCGAATGCGACGGATTCCCACGAGTTTCGTGCGCATCTCTCGTTGAACCTTGCTGTTAAGTGTCAATAATCCAAGCAATGGGAATAACAGCGCCAACCCATAAAGGACTTTGTGAGGCTGGAATTGAACCATCGGAACTACAAACAGTAGACAGGCGACATAGATACCGACCATTACCCACACCCAGGAGGGTCGCCCCCGCAAAATCATAAAGTTGCTATGGACCGTCAACAGAATGAGCAGCGCCCCGGCAGACATGATCTTGAGCCCCACTTGAGCCATCGGCGCATCACGAAAATAGGTGATGAACGCCAGCGCCACAGCCAACGCCAAAGAAAAACACGCAGCAAATACGCCGCCCATAAACGTCAGAAAGTATTGTCTGAAAAAGTCGCGTAGCGTCATCAATTCGCTCATTCGCTTACCTCCTCGTACAGTCCAATCGCGATGGTGTTGACGTTTCCGGAGTAGGCACTCCCGCCAAACCCAACGCTTGCGCCCAGGACGTCTTTGATCTGGGTAGTGGTGCTGTGCTTGAGCTGCGTAGGGGTGAAACGCTTGGTGAGTTCGCCCGACGCCTGCCTCAACTTGATCATCTTCGCGGTCAAGCTGGGATGGTTGATGCTCAGCAGCTCTTTCGTCAGCTTGGCTCTTTCCTGGCGATTCAAACCGCGAAGCACATCACGCAGGCTCTTGCCCGTCGATGCTTTGGCGGCCCTGACCAGCTTGACCGTCGTCAGGGCCGAAGCGCCCACGCCTGCCAGTGATACGGCGTCCAGCACGATGGACGCATTCTGGTACCAGCCTTCACTGTCGAGCGAATCCTTGACCTCAGGTTTGGCGACTTCCAGCGCTGTTCGGGCAATGCCGTTGAAACACTGAAGCGTACTTGCGCCGGCAGCCGCATACCCCACTACAACGATGACGGAACTGGCTCCAGCGCTGAAAGGCACCAGAATTGTTCCACTGGCGATCGCAGCCCAACTGATGACCGCCCCCAAGCAGGAGATTCCGGTATTCACGGCTTCGCCAATCAGTCGCGATTCTCGAGGATTGCTCACGACATGTTGAGCAAACTGTGTTGGCGCAATGTACTTCTGCGCTTCACGCAAAATGATGCGCTTGGGCTTGATGCTGCAGATGGGCTTGAATTCGCGCAGGGTAATGACATTGAAGTCAGCGTCGACATACACCACCCCCGCGCCGACGATACCGGGGTCGGCGTCGATGGCGGCGAACAGGCGCTGCAGGTTGATCTGGCTTTCGATGCGCTGGCGCGCCATGAACTGGGAGCGGTTGGAGTCCATGCCGATGCCGAGCAGGGGGTTGCCCATGGGGGTGTTCTTCCTTGAAGAGGTGGTAACTGGAGTGACGCTATCGGGTGCAAGCCCCCTCCCACACTTGATGTGTGAATACATTCAAAATGTGGGAGGGAGCTTGCCCCCGATAGCGATTTAATGGCCGCCACCTTAACAAACAGACTCCCCACCGCCTAGAAAGCAAAACGCCAGCACGAGGCTGGCGTTTTGCATATTCACGCGGCGATCAACGCGGCACGACCGGCTTGCGGGCTGGCTTGCCGCCCTTGCCCTTGGCCGCATCAGCGCGCTCCTTGGCCGCCTGCTTGTTGCGCGCCATGGCCGCGGCCTTGGCTTGCTCGCGCTTGTCCCACGGGTTGCTGCCGTCACTGCCACGGGGTGGCAGGCCGGTGTGTTGGGTGAGGATCCGGGTGGTGGTTTCCTTGGCGACCTTATGGCTGCCGGCCGGCGTCGAGTTCTTGCGACGCGCGCTCTGGTAGCTGTCGGTGGCGGGCTGGTGCAAGGGGATCAATTGATCCTTGCCCGGCCCGATCAAGTCGGCGCGGCCCATGCGGGTCAGCGCTTCACGCAGCATCGGCCAACCTTTCGGGTCGTGGTAACGCAGGAACGCCTTGTGCAGGCGGCGCTGTTCTTCGCTCTTGACGATGGTCACCGCGTCACTCTTGTAGGTGACCTTGCGCAGCGGGTTCTTGCCCGAGTGATACATCGCGGTGGCGGTGGCCATCGGCGACGGATAGAACGCCTGCACCTGGTCGGCGCGGAAGCCGTTGCCCTTGAGCCACAGGGCGAGGTTCATCATGTCTTCATCGGTGGTGCCGGGGTGGGCCGCGATAAAGTACGGAATCAGGTACTGCTCCTTGCCCGCTTCCTTGGTGTACTTCTCGAACATGCGCTTGAACTTGTCATAGCTGCCAATGCCCGGCTTCATCATCTGGTTGAGCGGACCTTCCTCGGTGTGTTCCGGGGCGATCTTCAGGTAGCCACCGACGTGGTGGGTGACCAGCTCTTTGACGTATTCCGGCGACTCGACCGCGAGGTCGTAGCGCAGGCCGGAAGCGATCAGGATCTTCTTCACACCCGGCAATGCCCGGGCGCTGCGATACAGCTGAATCAGCGACGAGTGGTCGGTGTTCAGGTTCGGGCAGATGCCGGGGAACACGCACGACGGCTTGCGGCACGCGGATTCGATTTCCGGGCTCTTGCAGGCAATGCGGTACATGTTGGCGGTCGGGCCGCCGAGGTCGGAGATCACCCCGGTGAAACCCGGGACCTTGTCACGGATCTCCTCGATCTCGCGAATAATCGACTCTTCAGAACGGTTCTGGATGATCCGGCCTTCGTGCTCGGTGATCGAGCAGAAGGTGCAGCCGCCGAAGCAGCCACGCATGATGTTCACCGAGAAACGGATCATGTCGTAGGCCGGGATTTTTTCCTTGCCATACGCCGGGTGCGGGACACGCGCGTATGGCATGCCAAACACGTAGTCCATTTCTTCGGTGGTCATCGGGATGGGCGGCGGGTTGAACCACACGTCCACTTCACCGTGCTTCTGCACCAGGGCGCGGGCGTTGCCTGGGTTGGTTTCCAGGTGCAGCACGCGGTTGGCGTGGGCATAGAGCACGGCGTCGCCACGGACCTTTTCCACCGATGGCAGGCGGATCACGGTCTTGTCGCGGGTCATGCGCGGGCTGGCCAGGATCTGCACGACCTTGGCTTCCTGCGGATCATCAACGGGCCCCTTTTCCTGCTCGATGGCGCAGGCCTGGGTGTCCTGGGTATTCACGTACGGGTTGATGATCTTGTCGACCTTGCCCGGACGGTCGATACGGGTGGAGTCCACTTCGTACCAGCCGGCTGGCGTGTCGCGACGGATGAACGCGGTGCCGCGCACGTCGGTGATGTCTTCGATCTTGTGGCCCCACGACAGGCGCTGGGCAACCTCGACGATGGCCCGCTCGGCGTTGCCGTACAGCAGGATGTCGGCGGTGGCGTCGATCAGGATCGAGTTGCGCACCCGGTCCTGCCAGTAGTCGTAGTGGGCAATGCGGCGCAAGGAGGCTTCGATGCCGCCAAGTACGATCGGTACGTTCTTGTAGGCTTCCTTGCAACGCTGGCTGTACACCAGGCTGGCGCGATCCGGGCGTTTGCCGGCCATGCCGCCAGGGGTGTAGGCGTCGTCGGAGCGGATTTTCTTGTCGGCGGTGTAGCGGTTGATCATCGAGTCCATGTTGCCGGCCGCGACGCCGAAGAACAGGTTCGGCTCGCCGAGCTTCATAAAGTCGTCTTTGGACTGCCAGTTCGGCTGCGCGATGATCCCGACGCGGAAGCCCTGGGACTCCAGCAGCCGGCCGATGATGGCCATGCCAAACGACGGGTGGTCCACGTACGCATCACCGGTGACGATGATGATGTCACACGAATCCCAGCCAAGCTGATCCATCTCCTCCCTGCTCATCGGCAGGAATGGCGCAGGACCGAAACATTCGGCCCAGTACTTGGGATAGTCAAATAACGGCTTGGCTGTTTGCATGACGGTGACCGGTGTTGAGATGAAAAATCGCGGGCGCGGAATATAGCACAAATTTTGACCAATTCCGACGGTAATGGTCGGAATTGAACGCGAGGGTTATTCGTCGTCGTCGAAGTTGTAGCTACCCGGCGCAAGGTTCTCGAAACGGGTGTACTTACCAATGAATGCCAGGCGGATAAAACCAATCGGCCCGTTCCGCTGCTTGCCGATAATGATCTCGGCAATCCCCTTGTGCTCGGTCTCGGGGTGATACACCTCGTCGCGGTATACGAACATGATCACGTCAGCATCCTGCTCGATCGCTCCGGATTCCCGCAAGTCGGAGTTTACCGGGCGCTTGTTGGGACGTTGTTCCAAGGAACGGTTGAGCTGGGACAACGCCACCACCGGGCAGTTGAATTCCTTGGCCAGGGCTTTCAAGGACCGGGAGATTTCGGAAATCTCGTTGGTCCGGTTGTCACCGCTGGAGCCCGGGATCTGCATCAGTTGCAGGTAGTCGATCATGATCAGGGCGATATCGCCATGTTCACGCACCAGGCGACGGGTCCGTGCACGCATCTCGGACGGGCTGATACCCGCGGTGTCATCGATGAACAGCTTGCGATCGTTGAGCAGGTTGACCGCAGAGGTCAACCTTGGCCAATCGTCATCTTCCAGGCGACCGGCACGCACCTTGGTCTGGTCAATACGGCCCAAGGACGAGAGCATCCGCATGATCAGCGATTCACCTGGCATCTCCAGGGAATACACCAGCACCGTCTTGTCACTGCGCAACACGGCGTTTTCCACCAGGTTCATCGCAAAGGTGGTCTTACCCATGGATGGACGCCCGGCGACGATGATCAAGTCGGCCGGTTGCAGACCGCTGGTCTTCTCATCGAGGTCGGTGTAGCCGGTGGAAATACCCGTGATGGAGTTGTCGGTGTTGAACAGCGTATCGATACGATCGATCGCTTTGGTCAGCAGGTCGTTGACGCTGACCGGCCCGCCGGTTTTAGGGCGGGCTTCGGCGATCTGGAAGATCTGTCGTTCGGCTTCGTCGAGGATCTCGGCGGCGGTGCGGCCTTCAGGGTTGAAGGCGCTGTCGGCGATTTCAGTACTGATGCCGATCAACTGGCGCAGGGTGGCGCGCTCACGGACGATCTGGGCATAGGCCTTGATGTTGGCGACGGATGGCGTGTTTTTCGCCAGCTCACCGAGGTAACCGAGGCCGCCGACCTGGGAGGTCTGGCCTTCCTTGTCCAGTTGCTCGGCCAGGGTCACCACGTCGATCGGCGAGTTCTGGTCGGCCAGCTTGGCAATGGCGCGGAAGATCAGGCGGTGGTCATGACGATAGAAATCACCGTCCGAGACTTGATCCAGCACGCGCTCCCAGGCGTTGTTATCCAGCATCAAGCCACCGAGCACGGCCTGTTCGGCCTCGATGGAATGCGGCGGCACCTTCAGGGCAGCGGTTTGCAGATCGTATTGCTCAGGAGCTGAAATATCGTTCATGGCCACTTGGAATTAGGGGTGTGTAGAAAAACAAAAGGCACGACCTGTAAACAGGATCGTGCCCGATGTTAACTGGCTGACACGCGAGGTGCCAGTCAGTTAGGTACTGCTTAAGCTGCTACCACGACAACGCGTACGGTGGCTTCAACTTCGGCGTGCAGGTGCACGGCTACGTCGAATTCACCTACGTTACGGATAGTGCCGTTCGGCAGACGAACTTCGCTTTTCGCAACTTCAACGCCGGAGGCGGTCAGTGCATCAGCGATGTCGTGGGTGCCGATCGAACCGAACAGCTTGCCTTCGTCACCGGCGGTGGCAGTGATAGTCACTTCCAGCTCAGCCAGTTGGGCAGCGCGAGTTTCGGCCGAAGCTTTTTTGTCTGCTGCTGCTTTTTCCAGCTCAGCACGACGCTCTTCAAACGCAGCCAGGTTGGCAGCGGTTGCAGCGGTGGCTTTGCCGTATGGCAGCAGGTAGTTACGACCGTAGCCGGCCTTAACGTTCACTTTGTCGCCCAGGTTGCCCAGGTTGGCGACTTTTTCCAGAAGGATCAGTTGCATGTGAAAATCCTCTAACTTTTAACCTTCACCGTTCGCGTTATCGGCGTCTTTCGGCGCCAGACGACCGCGAAAATCAATCAGGCCGTCGACAATGGCCAAAACCACGAGTAACGGATAGATCAGTTGCATGAACAGCATCAGCGTGACGTACAACCCCACCAGCCAGAACCTGGCCAGGCGCTTCTGCGCCACCAGCCCATGAATCAGGGCCAGCCCGGAAAACACCAGCGGTACGCTGCAAAACAGCAATAACAAGGCAGCTTGTGGACCGAAGTTCGGCCCCACCACCATGCCTGCCAGCAACAACATCGCCGGGCCCGCGGGAATCCTGATACTGCGAAATTCGCGACCAAAACCACCCGGGTTGTACAACAACGCCTGCCAGTAACGCCCAAGCATCAGGCTCAGCACACTGACAATCTGCAACACTACCGCCATCAGGCCGATCAGGGCCGGTGCTATCAGCGCCGCAAGGCGCGCTCGCTCATCTACCGATAACTGCTGGTAGAGATCCCCGAGAGCCAGCGGCAGGACCTTGACGATCTCTTGCGCCAGCGCCTCGATTTGCGGGTGGAAAGCCGCGCCGAGCAACACTGAAAACACCAACCCCAATGCCACGCTGACCAGCAGCGTGCGGACCCAGGACTCACTTGCGCGTAAAACCAACGCAAGGCTCGACGACCCCAACAGCACCATAAGCACCTTGGGTTCGCCCAATTGCAGCCACCAGATCAAGGCGGCCAGCAATCCCAGGGCCAGGACACCCACGGCGTCCTGCAAACCGCGCCGCAGGAGCACAAGGCATCCCGCGGCAGCACCCAACCAATACAACAACGGCAATGCTGCACATCCAGCCACTACCAGAGTGGCCTGCACACGACCGCGCATGATGAACTCAGCTAAGGCGCGCATGCATTCAATCCCTTACTACTTGTCGACTGCCCGGTCTCAGCGGCCGTGGCTGTCGGTGTAGGCCAGCAGGGCCAGGAAGCGGGCGCGCTTGATAGCGGTGGCCAGCTGACGCTGATAACGTGCTTTGGTACCGGTGATACGGCTTGGAACGATTTTGCCGGTCTCGGATACGTAGGCTTTCAGAGTGTTGAGATCTTTGTAATCGATCTCTTTCACGTCTTCAGCGGTGAAACGGCAGAATTTACGACGACGGAAGAAACGTGCCATTTGATAGGCTCCTTAAAAGGTCCGTGGATTACTCGTCAGCGTTATCGCTGTTGTCACTGTCATCAGCGCTATCATCAGCGCCTTCTTCAGGACGGTCGCGACGCTCACGGCGCTCACTGCGGTTTTCTTCAGCCTTGAGCATCTCGGATTGGCCGGTAACGGCTTCTTCGCGACGGATGACCAGGTTACGGATCACTGCATCGTTGTAGCGGAAGTTGTCTTCCAGCTCGGCCAGGGCCTTGCCAGTGCACTCAACGTTCAGCATCACGTAGTGAGCCTTGTGAACATTGTTGATTGCGTAGGCCAGTTGACGACGACCCCAATCTTCCAGACGGTGGATTTTGCCGCCGTCTTCTTCGATCAGCTTGGTGTAACGCTCAACCATGCCGCCGACTTGCTCGCTTTGATCCGGGTGGACCAAAAAGATGATTTCGTAATGACGCATGAATGCTCCTTACGGGTTGTAGCCTGCCGCTCAAAAACGGTCAGACAAGGAGTGAATGACACTTATGGATCTTGCCGCAGGGAGGCACATCGGTGCCTGCCAGGAAGGCAAGGGGCGCAATTGTAGAGAAGGGGGAGAATGGGCGCAAGGCAATTGGTGATTATTTGAACAACCTTCCAAACACCACACAGCAAATGTGGGAGGGGGCTTGCCCCCGATTGCGGTGGGCCAGCCACATCATCTGTAACTGATCTACCGCTATCGGGGGCAAGCCCCCTCCCACATTTTGCATCTATGCCAGGCTCAGAATTACTTCTTGGCCTTGACCTTGGCACCGCGCTGACGCTGAGCCTCGAACAGGCACACGCCCGTCGCCACCGACACATTGAGACTGCTGACGCTACCAGCCATCGGCAGGTGCACCAGGTAGTCACAATGCTCACGGGTCAGGCGGCGCATGCCTTTGCCTTCGGCCCCCATGATCAGGATGGTTGGGCCGGTGAGGTCCTGGTCATAGATACTGACCTCGGCCTCCCCTGCCGTGCCCACGACCCAAAGGCCGCGCTGCTGGAGCTTCTCCAGGGTTCGCGCAAGGTTGGTCACGGCCACCAGCGGAATCACTTCCGCAGCGCCACAGGCGACTTTACGCACGACCGGGGTCAAGGTTGCCGACTTGTCCTTGGGCACGATCACCGCCAGCGCACCGGCCGCATCCGCTGAACGCAGGCAGGCACCGAGGTTGTGCGGATCGGTTACGCCGTCCAGCACCAGCAACAACGGAGCGCCTTCAGTACGGTCGAGCAGCTCGTCGAGCATCGCCTCGCCCCAGACCTGGCTTGGACTTACATCCGCAACCACGCCTTGGTGAACGCCTTCGACCCACACGTCCATCTCACGACGCTCGGCCTGGCCGATGGCAACTTTATTCTGGTTGGCCAACTCGACCAGCGCCTGTACGCGCGGCTCGCTGCGACCTTCCGCCAGCCAAACCTGCTTGACGCGCTTGGGATGGTGACGCAGCAGTGCTTCTACGGCGTGCACGCCGTAGATTTTTTCCAGACTCATGGCTTGGCCTTAGGTTTGCGCGACCCGCCGCTTTTCGAGGGGGCCGAACCCGCTTTAGGCGGGCCTTTACGGTGTTTACTGGGTTTGCTCGACGGTTTTTCCGCCCCTTGGGACTTTCCCCCAGACGCCGCTTTACCACCGCTTTTGGCTTCATTGAGCAACTGCTGCTTCAATTCACGGCTTTTGCGCAGTTCGGCGTTTTTCGCCGCAGCATCGCTTGGGCGGTAAGCCTCGGGCACTTTGTCCTTGGCTGCAGGACGGCGCCCGGCCTTGGCTGGAGCGGGCTCTGCCACTGCCGCTTTCGCGGGAGCGCCTTTGCCTTTGCTGGCAGGCGCAGTCGTCTCGTTGCCACGCTTTTTACGGCCAGTTGGCGATTCGGCGGGCTTGTCAGGCATGCCAAAGTCGATCTTGCGCTCGTCGAGATCGACGCGCATGACCTGCACTTCCACGGTATCGCCCAAACGGAAGCTGCGACCGGTACGCTCACCCGCCAGGCGGTGATGCACAGGATCGAAGTGGTAGTAGTCACCCGGCAAGGCGGTGACGTGCACCAGGCCTTCGACATAGATGTCGGTCAGTTCGACAAACAGACCAAAGCCGGTCACGGCCGTGATCACACCTGGGAACGACTCGCCCACGCGATCCTTCATGAACTCGCACTTGAGCCAGTTCACCACGTCGCGCGTGGCTTCGTCGGCGCGGCGTTCGCTCATGGAGCACTGCTCGCCCAACTGTTCCAGGGCCGCTTCGTCGTACGGATAGATCCGTGCCTTCGGAATGGTCATGGCACCGGCACGCTTGACGTGCGGGGTGTTCTGCTTGGAATGGATCACGCTGCGGATTGCACGGTGCGTGAGCAAGTCCGGATAACGGCGAATCGGCGAGGTGAAGTGGGTGTACGCCTCGTAATTCAGGCCGAAGTGACCCTGGTTGTCGGCGCTGTACACCGCCTGGCTCAGGGAGCGCAGCATCACGGTCTGGATCACATGGTAATCGGGACGGTCCTTGATGCTGGCCAGCAGCGCCTGGTAGTCCTTCGGCGTCGGGCCGTCCTTGCCTTTATGCAGGGACAGGCCCAGCTCGCCGAGGAAAGCGCGCAGTTTTTCCAGACGCTCCGGCGGCGGGCCGTCGTGCACGCGGTACAGCGCAGGGATCTCGTGCTTCTTCAGGAATTCAGCCGTGGCCACGTTGGCCGCCAGCATGCATTCCTCGATCAGCTTGTGCGCATCGTTACGGGTAGTCGGGGTGATTGCGGCGATCTTGCGCTCGGAACCGAAGACAATTCGGGTTTCCTGCGTTTCAAAATCGATCGCGCCACGCACATGACGGGCCCCCAGCAGCACCTTGTAAAGTGCATAGAGCTGTTTGAGATGCGGCACGACATGGCCGTACTCACCACGCAAGGCCTTGGCCTCGCTGGTTTTCGGCTGTTCCAGGATAGTGCTGACCTTGTTGTAGGTCAGGCGGGCCTGGGAGTGGATCACCGCCTCGTAGAACTGATAGTCGGTCATTTCGCCGGTTTTCGAGATAGTCATCTCGCACACCATGGCCAAACGGTCGACTAGAGGGTTCAGGGAGCACAGGCCGTTGGACAGCTGCTCAGGCAGCATCGGGATCACGCGCTCAGGGAAGTACACGGAGTTGCCGCGCACCTGGGCTTCGTTATCCAGGGCCGAACCGATCTTCACGTAGCTGGACACGTCGGCAATCGCGACGAACAACTTCCAGCCGCCGGAGAACAGGCGCAGTTTTCCAGGCCGGGCTTCGCAATAGACCGCATCGTCGAAGTCGCGGGCGTCTTCACCATCGATGGTGACGAACGGTAGATGGCGCAGGTCGATGCGCTTTTCTTTGTCTTTCTCTTCGACTTCCGGCTTGAGCTTGGCGGCTTCCTTGAGCACAGCTTCAGGCCAGACGTGAGGAATATCGTAGGTGCGCAGCGCAACGTCGATTTCCATGCCCGGCGCCATGTAGTTGCCGACCACTTCAACGATATCGCCTTGCGGCTGGAAGCGCGCAGTGGGCCAGTGGGTGATTTTCACCTCGACGAACTGACCGACCTTGGCGGCACCATTGCGCCCCGGGGTAATCAGCACTTCCTGCTGGACCTTAGGGTTATCCGGCACAACGAAGCCGATACCGCCCTCTTCGAAGTAGCGGCCGACGATGGACTCGTGGGCACGGGACACCACTTCGACGATCACCCCTTCACGGCGACCGCGACGGTCCAGGCCGGAAACACGCGCCAAGGCACGGTCGCCATCGAACACCAGGCGCATTTGCGCAGGGCTCATAAACAGGTCGTCGCTGCCGTCATCCGGGATCAGGAAGCCGAAGCCGTCACGATGACCGGCAATGCGGCCGAGGATCAGGTCGAGCTTGTCCACAGGCGCGTAGGTGCCACGACGGGTGTAGATCAGTTGAGCATCGCGCTCCATGGCACGCAAACGGCGGCGCAGGGCTTCGAGCTGGTCTTCGGTGGTCAGACCGAATTCTTCGACCAACTGCTCACGGCTAGCAGGCGAACCCCGATCGGCGAGATGCGCCAGGATCAGTTCGCGGCTAGGGATAGGGTTTTCATATTTTTCCGCTTCACGAGCGGCCTCGGGATCGAGGGACTGCCAATCGGCCATTAGAGAGTTTTCACCTTGTCTATATGCGGGTTAGTTTGGCATACGCGTATTGAAACGGGAAATTTCAGGCATCAACAAGCGTTTAAAAGCCCTTTGCGCCCCTCGGAAAGCACCTTGCACGACCACTGGTGACATTTTCCAGGTTTTTTTTGATAGCGGGGGTTTACAGCCAAAAATCCTCTCCGTATAGTGCGCGCCATCGACGACGGCAACGTTGTTGATGCTGCCCAGGTGGTGAAATTGGTAGACACGCCAGCTTCAGGTGCTGGTGATCGCAAGGTCGTGGAAGTTCGAGTCTTCTCCTGGGCACCAATTTCAAACTCAAGATTTCAACCTTGAGTCTCCAAAAACCCGCGAAAGCGGGTTTTTGCGTTTCAGGCCTTTGATTTTTAACGAGAATTTTGATTTATATTTTTCGAATCAGGGGTTTACAGATCAAAAAGCCCGCCGTATAGTTCGCCCCATCAACAGCGGCAACGCTGCTTGAGAATGCCCAGGTGGTGAAATTGGTAGACACGCCAGCTTCAGGTGCTGGTGATCGCAAGGTCGTGGAAGTTCGAGTCTTCTCCTGGGCACCAAATTCAGATCAAACCCGCGAAAGCGGGTTTTTTCGTTTCCGGGGTTTGAAAACTTCCCCAGCTATTTGCCCCTCATCCGCACTTGAGAAGTTTTATCGTTTATCCTTGCAATGATTTGTTGCACACAAGCGAGGAAAACCCTGGATGATGATCCGCGATACCCGTCTCAAAACATCCCTTCTGCGTGGCATGACCCTCACTCTACTCGGACTGGCCCTGCTTTCGCCTGCCGCCTATTGCGCCGATAAAGTCTCCCTGACCCTGTACAACGGCCAACACAAAGAGGTCGGCGATGAACTCGCCAAGGCCTTCGAAGCCAAGACCGGCATTCACGTCAACGTACGCAAAGGCAGCAGCAACCAGCTGGCCAGCCAGGTCGTGGAAGAAGGTGACCGCTCCCCTGCCGACGTGATTTACACCGAAGAATCGCCGCCACTGAACAAACTCGGCGAACAAGGCCTGCTGGCCAAGATCGATGCCAGCACCCTGAATGTACTGCCCAAGGACTATGTCGGCAGCAACGGCGACTGGATGGGCGTGACCGCACGCACCCGCGTCGTGGCCTTCAACCCGAAACTGATCGCCGAAAAAGACCTGCCCAAATCGGTTCTGGATTTCGCCGGCCCCGAGTGGCAAGGCAAGGTCGGCTTTGTACCAACCAGCGGTGCCTTCCAGGAACAAGCCGTGGCAATCATCAAGCTGCACGGTCGCGAAGCCGCCGAAGAATGGCTGACCGGCCTGCGCGCATTCGGCAAGGTATACAGCAACAACATGGTTGCCCTCAAAGCCGTGGAAAATGGCGAAGTCGCCACCGTACTGGTCAACAACTACTACTGGTTTGCCCTGAAGAAGGAAAAAACCAACCTGGACTCCCAGCTGCACCACTTCACCGATGGCGATGCCGGCGGCCTGATCACGGTCTCCTCGGCGGCGGCACTGAAATCCAGCAAGCACCCCAAAGAGGCCCAGCAACTGCTGGCATTCATGGCCAGCGAAGAAGGCCAGCGTGTAATCACCAACACCTCGGCCGAATACCCGCTGCGCAAGGGCATGCAATCCAATCGTGGCCTCAAGCCTTTCAGCGAACTGCAACCGCCGAAAGTCACCCCGGCTGACTTGGGTAACGCCGAAGAAGCCCTCGAGCTGGAACGTGACGTTGGCCTGAACTGATGAACCCATCGCCACCCGCCCCCGCGCTACGCGGGGGGTTCAGCCCACGGCGCAAGCGCCCGTCGATCTGGCTGTTGCTGCCCGTACTGCTCCTGGTGGGCTTGAGCCTGTTGCCGCTGGCCTACGTCGGGCTCAAAGCCTGGCAAGCGGGCTGGGCGCAGGCGCTGCATCTGCTATGGCGGCCCTACGTCTTTGGCTTATTGCGCAATACCCTCGCCTTGATGGTCGGGGTAACGCTGGCGTGTGGTGTGATCGGCTTGTCCCTGGCCTGGCTGCTGGAGCGCAGCAACTTGCCAGGGCGACGCATCTGGGGCGTGATTCTGTGCCTGCCGTTTGCGGTACCGGCGTTTGTCAGCAGCTTCACCTGGGTGTCGCTGAGCGCCAACTTCGAAGGACTCGGCGGGGCGATCCTGGTCATGACCCTGTCCAAGTACCCGCTGGTGTTCCTACCGGTGGCGGCGACCCTGCGCAATCTGGACCCGTCCCTGGAGGAATCAGCCCGCACCCTGGGGCTCAATCGCTGGGGAGTATTCTTTCGCATTACCCTGCCCCTGCTGTGGCCGTCCCTGCTGGCCGGGGCGCTGTTGATCGCGTTGCATATGCTGGTGGAATTCGGCGCACTGTCGATCATCGGCCTGCAGACCTTTACCACGGCGATCTACCAGCAGTTCGAACTGGAGTTCAGCAATGCCAACGCCGCGATGTTATCGGCGGTGCTGCTGGTGATGTGCCTCACCCTGCTGTGGCTGGAGCTGCGCGTGCGCGGCAAGGGCCGACACGTACGCATCGGCCAAGGGGCTGCGCGGCATGCCGAACAGGTTCGCCTGGGCAGGTGGGCGCTCTTGGGCCAAGTCTATTGCCTTGCGCTGGCAATCATCGGCAGCGGCATTCCCCTGGGCATGCTGGGTTACTGGCTGGCGGTGGGCTCGTCGGCGGCGTTCCCGGTGGCCGAGATCAGTGAGGCGCTGCTATCGTCCCTGGCGTTGTCGCTGGGTGGCGCGGCGCTGTGCCTGGTGCTGGCGGTGCCGGTGGGGTTGCTGGTGGTGCGCTACAAGGGCCAACTGGCGATCTGGGCCGAACGCCTGCCGTACTTGCTGCACGCCCTGCCCGGCCTGGTGATTGCGCTGACCCTGGTGTATTTCGCCCTGCATTACGTGCCAGTGCTGTACCAGACGTCAGCGCTGTTGCTGATTGCCTATGCGCTACTGTTTTTGCCGCTGGCCCAGGCGCCGGTTCGTACCGCCTTGAACAAAGCCGCGCCACAACTGGAAGAAGCCGCGCGCACACTGGGCGCGTCATCGTTCAGCGCGTTTTGCCGGGTAACCTTGCCGATTATCTTCCCGGCATTGGGCGCGGCGTTTGCGCTGGTGTTCCTGGACGCAATGAAGGAATTGACGGCGACGCTGCTGCTCAGCCCAACCGGGCTGAATACCTTGGCGACGGCGGTGTGGGCGCATACCTCGAATGTGGAATTCGCGGCGGCGGCGCCTTATGCGGCGCTGTTGATATTGGTGTCGGGGTTGCCGGTGTATTTGCTGACGACACGGATGTATCTGAGTCGCTGAAACCGCTATCTGGGCAAGCCCCCTCCCACATTTGAATGCATTTCAACCCGTGGGAGGGGGCCAGTCCAGGCGAGGCTAAGCCCGAAACTGCCCCAGGCTCGCCTTCAACTGCGCCGCCAAACCATCCAGCACCTTACCACTGGCCGTCGTCTCCACCACCGCCTGCGCCGCACGTTCGGCCTGGGCATGGATCACCTCGACCCGCCCCCGCACTGCATGGGCACCCTGGGCCTGATGCTCGGCTGCGCGCGTGGCCAGGCCGATCGCGGCATGCACCTGCTCCACCGAAGCCTGCACGGTCTGCTGCAAGCGCACGCTGTCGCGCAGCACCAGCAACCCTTCGCTGGCCTGGCGCCCGGCCTTGCCGATGGTTTCTACCGCCTCACGCGCGCCCTGCTGCAGCGCCACGATATGCGCCTGGATATCGCCGGTAGAGCTTTGGGTCTTGCTGGCCAGCGCCCGCACCTCATCCGCCACCACGGCGAAGCCACGGCCCGTCTCACCGGCGCGTGCCGCTTCGATCGCGGCGTTCAGGGCAAGCAGGTTGGTTTGCTCGGCAATGCCGTGAATCACGGTCAGCACCACCTCGATCTGCTCACTTTGCTGCGCCAGTCGCTCGATCACCTTGGACCCCGCCTCGACCTGCCCCGCCAGTGCCTCAATCAGGCTCCCCACTTCAGCCGAGGTACGCGCGTTCTCATCGGTGGCCTGACGAATATCCACCACCTGCTGCAACGCTGCCTGCATCGCATGGCTCTCGGCCTGGGCTTCATCAGCCATTTGCGAGAGTGCGCGCAAGCTCTCGGCCACCTCATCACGCTGCAGGCCGGCGGCCGCATCGGCACCGGCATTGCGCAAGGTCATGGCACCGATCTCCACACCGGTCCGCTGAGCCACATCACCCGCCTCACGCACGATGGGCTGCAACTTATCCACAAAGCGATTGACCGCCGAGGCCATGTCGCCGATTTCGTCCTGGCTATTGATCTGCACGCGCTTGGTCAGGTCGCCCTCGCCCGCCGCCAGGTCATCCATGGCCGCAATCAGCAACTTCAGGCGATTGACCACACGGCGCCCAAGCACCACGGCGATCAGCAGCAACACGCCAAAGCCAACCCCTGCGAGCCCCATGCCGATGCGCCAGCGCAAGGTGCCGGCGGCTTCCTGCACAGCGCTGGTGGTATTGGCGGTCATTTGGGTGGCGGTGGTTTGCGCCGATTGCAGGCGCGCGCCCATGGCAGTCGCGCTGTCTGCTGCCGCCCCTTTGAGGCTATCGCCGACCAACTGATCGCCGCTGGCAATCAAGGCGGCAAAACGCTTGTCCAACGCCTGCAGGTCGGCTTCTACCGATGCCGTCGAAACCCCCATGCGCACTTTGCCAATCTCGACACCATTGGGGCTGATGGACGCTTCGACGTAGTACACAGAAGGGTCGGTCTTGGCCGCATCCAGCACTTTATCCAGCGCGCGATCACCTGCGCCCTTTGCCAGCAACACCTGGTTGATCGGGTTTTCGCGGTTCAGGTAGCGAGTCAAATGCTCACCGGCGGCGTCGTCGTAGACCACGAACAACACGTTGGGATTGCGTTGGGCACGCCGGGCAAACTCAGACAACGTGGGCACATCACTGTCCCACATGGCGCGGGGCGCCACCGAGGCCAGCAGTTGCGCCATATCATTGGCGGAGTCTTGCAGGTCTTTTTCCAGGGTCGCCCGCAATTGCTTCTGTTCTGCCTGCAGGCGCTCGGAAAGCCCGGCGGTCAGACGCTGACGGGTACTGCTGGACAAGCTGTCCAGGCTGGATGTGACTTCCTTGCCGGCCTGCGCCAGTTCGCCAGAGAGCTTCTGACTATCGACGCCCAGGCGACTGCCCAAATCAGCTTCAAGTGCCGTGACCGTGCTCCGGGTCAGAGCAACCGCCACCAGCACTTGCACCAAAAGAGCGATACCTAGGGTAACGAACACCGGCCGCAACAGACGGCTTTGTAACAATGAGAGAACGGCAGACATCGGGAATCCCTCCACCACGGGTGCCATTAATTTGATAGCACCGCGAAAGAAAGAAACACAGCAAGGGTCGTGCCGCTTGGAGAACTGAAACGACAAAGGGCTCCCGAAGGAGCCCTTTGCTTTTTACATCAATAACTTATTAAGCGAACGGATGACGCAAAACGATGGTTTCGTTGCGGTCCGGGCCCGTCGAAATAATGTCGATCGGTGCGCCGATCAGCTCTTCAACGCGCTTGATGTAGGCTCGAGCGTTGGCTGGCAGCTCTTCCAGGGTCTTGGCACCCACGGTCGATTCGGCCCAGCCTGGCACCTCTTCGTACACAGGCTGCAGGCCCACGTAGCTGTCAGCATCAGTCGGAGCAACGTCCTGACCCTCTGCATCTTTGTAGCCGACGCAGATGTTGATGGTTTCCAGGCCGTCGAGCACGTCCAGCTTGGTCAGGCAGATGCCCGAGATGCTGTTCACATCGATAGCACGACGCAGGATAACGGCGTCGAACCAACCACAACGACGGGCACGGCCGGTGGTCGCACCGAACTCGTGACCTTGCTTCGCCAGGTGCGCCCCTACTGCGTCGAACAGTTCAGTCGGGAATGGACCCGAACCTACGCGAGTGGTGTAAGCCTTGGTGATGCCCAGGATGTAGTCCAGGAACATAGGGCCAACACCCGAACCGGTGGCAACGCCGCCAGCGGTGGTGTTGGAGCTGGTCACGTACGGGTAGGTACCATGGTCGATGTCCAGCAGCGAACCTTGGGCACCTTCGAACATGATGTCTTTGCCCGCGCGACGCAGGTCATGCAACTCGGCAGTCACGTCCAGCATCAGCGGCTTGAGCAGCTCCGCGTATTCCTTGCATTCGGCCAGGGTCTTGTCGAATTCGATGGCCGGCTCTTTGTAGTAACCCACCAGCATGAAGTTGTGGTAATCCACCAGTTCACGCAGCTTGTCTTCAAAACGCGGCATATTGAGCAGGTCGCCCACACGCAGGCCACGACGTGCAACTTTGTCTTCGTAGGCCGGGCCGATGCCGCGACCGGTAGTACCGATCTTCAGCTCGCCACGGGCCTTTTCACGAGCCTGGTCCAGCGCTACGTGGAAAGACAGGATCAGCGGGCAAGAAGGGCTGATACGCAGGCGCTCGCGCACTGGCACGCCTTTCTCTTCCAGCTTGGTGATCTCGCGCAGCAAGGCGTCCGGTGCAACCACCACGCCGTTGCCAATCAGGCACTGCACGCCTTCGCGCAGTACGCCCGATGGGATCAGGTGCAAGACGGTTTTTTCGCCATCGATGACCAGGGTGTGGCCAGCATTGTGGCCGCCTTGGTAGCGCACTACGGCGGCAGCATGTTCGGTCAGCAGATCAACGATCTTGCCTTTGCCCTCATCACCCCATTGGGTGCCCAGGACTACGACATTCTTACCCATAACACTTGTCCTCATTCGCGCAAACTTGGTGCCGGCGATGGCCGGCAGGAAAACTCAAGAAGCCAGTGGCGATACTTGCCAAAGCCCGTTCTGCAGAATCAATTGCCGGTCGCAGTCCGCTTCACGGGCGGCGGCCAATGGCTGCCCAGGCAAGGCCTGAACGACACGCTGACCCTCACTGCGCAACTGGCAAACCTGCTGCCAGAGTGCTGCGTCCGTACTGTCGGGCATCCAAATGCCACCAGACGGCAGCTCGACCTCAGCACGCCCCAGGGTCACCAGGGTTTTCAAATCAGTGGAAAAGCCAGTGGCCGGACGCGCACGACCGAAGTCGGCGCCGATGTCGTCGTAGCGACCACCCTGGGCGATGGCCTGGCCAACACCCGGCACAAACACCGCGAACACCACGCCGGTGTGGTAGTGATAGCCACGCAACTCGCCCAGATCAAAGTACAACGGCACCTGCGGGAACCGCGCCGACAGCTGGTCGGCAATGGCGACCACATCATCCAGCGCAGCCAATACCGGCGCTGGCGCATGGGCCAGGCGTTCACGCGCAGCCGCCAGTACTTCACGGCCGCCGCACAGGCCAACCAGCGCACGCAGCATGCCGGCCAGATCGGCAGGCACACCCTCGGTGAGGGCGATGACTTCATCGATGGCCTTGCGCTGCAGGGCATCGAACAACTGTTGCTCGACTTCGCCGGACAAACCGGCGGCACGGGCCAGGCCACGATAGATGCCGACGTGCCCCAGGTCCATGTGGACATCCGGCACGTCAGCCAGTTGCAACATGGCCAGCATCAAGCTGATCACTTCCACGTCACTGCTCGGGCTGGCGTCGCCATACAACTCGGCGCCCAACTGGATCGGGCTACGGGAAGACGACAAGGCACGCGGTTGAGCATGCAGCACGCTGCCGGCGTAGCACAGGCGGCTCGGGCCTTCGCGGCGCAGGGTGTGCGCATCGATGCGCGCCACTTGCGGCGTGATGTCGGCACGAAAGCCCATCTGCCGGCCCGATTGCGGATCGATAACCTTGAAGGTGCGCAGATCCAAGTCCTGGCCCGCGCCGGTCAGCAGGGATTCCAGGTACTCGATATGGGGGGTCACGACAAACTCGTAACCCCAGCTCTGGAACAGATCCAACACCTGGCGACGCGCTACTTCAATGCGCGCAGCTTCTGGTGGCAGTACTTCTTCGATGCCATCTGGCAGCAGCCAGCGGTCTACCGTTGCCATTACGCCATTCCCCTATGATCCGGGCGGCCAGCCCTCGGCCGAGCCTTGAGTGAAGCAGAAAATACACGCCCCCTGCATAAACCACGCGCAAGAGCGACGTGACGAACGACCTGCAAGCGGCCTCGTCAGGCACTTTCCTCGAAAAACCTGTCACGCCTGCCGAATCAAACATGCAGACGCAAAAAAGCCGGGAATTTCCCGGCTGCCGCATCATACACCCGTTTTCTGAAAGGATCACCCCGCCAGGCGTTTTAGCCGCCCGACGGAAGTGAGCCCTGCAGAATCACAGGCTGGTTACTTGGACTTTTCCAGGTAGCGGAAGAAGTCGCTGCTTGGGTCCAGCACCATGACGTCGGTTTTGTTCGCGAAGCTTTCACGGTAGGCACGCAGGCTGCGGTAGAACGCGTAGAACTCCTGGTCCTGGCCGTAAGCCTTGGCGTAGATCGCCGCCGCTTGAGCATCGCCATCACCACGGGCCTCTTCAGACTCACGATAGGCCTCTGCCAATAGTACGCGACGCTGACGGTCGGCATCCGCACGGATACCTTCAGCCAACTCGTTACCCTTGGCACGGTGCTCACGAGCCTCACGCTCACGCTCTGTGCTCATCCGCTCGAACACGCTGCGGTTGACTTCCTTCGGCAGGTCGATGGCCTTGACCCGAACATCGACAACTTCAATGCCCAGCTCTTTTTCTGCCATCGTGTTCAGCGAACGGGTGATATCCGCCATCAGCGCATCACGTTCACCGGATACCACCTCGTGCAGGGTGCGTTTACCAAACTGGTCACGCAGGCCCGATTCCAGGCGGCGCGACAAACGCTCGTCGGCAATCTGCTTGAGGCCGGAGGTCGCGGTGTAGAAGCGCTCGGCATCCTTGACGCGCCACTTGGCGTAGGCGTCTACCATCACGGCTTTCTTTTCCAGGGTCAGGAAGCGCTGTGTGGGAGCATCCAGGGTCATCAGGCGCGCGTCGAACTTGCGCACCTGATTGACGTAGGGGACTTTCACATGCAGGCCCGGCTGGACATCCGCCTGAACCACGCGACCGAATTGCAGCAGCACCGCACGCTCGGTCTGAGCCACGATGTAGAAGCAGTTCCAGGCAGCGATGACCACGACGACGCCCACAATCAGGGCGGTCAGCGATTTATTGCTCATCAACGACTCTCCCTGGTACGTGTTTGCTGTTGCAGCAAGTCAGCGGCCGCACGGGCGCTCGCTTCGTTGGCAGCAGCATTGGAACCGGTGGACGGCGCGCTGGTGCTACTACGACCACCTTCGATCATCTTGTCCAGCGGCAGGTACAGCAGGTTGTTCTGCCCACCCTTGCTGCCGGTCACGAGAACCTTGCTGGTGTTGCTGAAGACTTCCTGCATGGTGTCCAGGTACAGACGTTCACGCGTGACTTCCGGGGCCTTGCGGTACTCGGCGACCAGCTTGGTAAAGCGATCCGCCTCACCCTTGGCACGGGAGACCACTTCGTCGCGGTAACCGTTCGCATCCTCGAGGATGCGCTGGGCCTGACCGCGAGCTTCCGGCACGACGCCGTTGGCGTAGGTTTCAGCCTGGTTGCGCGAACGCTGCTCGTCTTCACGGGCGCGGATCACGTCATCAAAGGCTTCCTGCACTTCGCGCGGTGCCGCTGCGCTCTGTACGTTCACCTGGGTCACGGTGATACCGGTGCGATAGGTGTCGAGGAACCGTTGCAGGCGCTCCTTGATCTCGCTGGCCATCAATTCACGACCTTCGGTCAGCACCTGGTCCATGGCGGTCGAACCCACCACGTGGCGCAGCGCGCTTTCGGTCGCGTGTTGCAGGCTGATTTCCGGCTGATCAACGTTCAGCACGAAGTCCTGCAGGTTGCTGATCTTGTACTGCACGGTCAGCGGCACTTCGACGATGTTCTCGTCTTCGGTCAGCATCTGGCCCTGCTTGGTGTAGGCACGCTCACGCGTGACGTTCTCCATGTACTTCTTGTCGATCGGCGGGAAGTAGATGTTCAGGCCAGGGCCGACTGTCTCGTAGTACTTGCCGAAACGCAGCACCACGGCCTGTTCCTGCTCGTCCACCACGTAGACCGCGCTGTACAGCCATACGGCCGCCAGCACGACAAGACCCAGGCCCAGCAGGCCGTAGCCGCCACCCTTGCTTGGGCGACCGCCTTCGTCACCACCACGTTTTTTCCCACCACCGAACAACCCATTCAGGCTTTCCTGCAGCTTTCGGAAGGCCTCGTCGAGATCCGGTGGCCCCTTGCGGTCGCCATTATTGCGGCGCTTTCCACCCCAAGGATCCTGATTATTCGAGTTGCCACCCGGCTCATTCCAAGCCATAGCGCTCTCCATCTGATAAAGCAAAGACGCACCCACGGCGCGCCGACCAATGCTACAGAATGCCTGCTACCGCGGCACAACCGCTTTCTCAGGCTTTTATTGCAAAGTGTGTTGTTCGATGAACTCGGTCGGTACGACACCCTCGCGGCTGACCAGCCGATTGAGTTCCGAGCGCGGCAATCGAACGGCCAGCAAGCTGACCCCTTCTTCGTCGTGTTCTTCTTTCTGTACCGCGCCCAATTCGAAAAACTGTGCACGCAGTCGAGCAAAACGTTGCGGCAAGCGCAAGGTGCCGACAAACAAATCGTTGCCCAGCAACTCGGCAATGGCTTGTTCAAGCAATTCCAGGCCACTGCCATCACGTGCCGACAGCCAGACCCGCTGGGGCTTGCCATCTTCATCGCGTTGGATTTGTGGCTCAACGCCTTCAAGCAAATCGAGTTTGTTATAGACCTCGAGGATCGGCAAGTCCTGGGCGCCAATCTCGCCCAGCACTACCATCACCTGTTCAATCTGCAGCATGCGATCCGGTTCGGCCGCATCGATCACGTGCAACAACAGGTCGGAATTGCTCGATTCCTCGAGCGTAGACCGAAATGCCTCGACCAGCTTGTGGGGCAGGTGACGAATGAAACCCACGGTATCGGCCAGGACAATCGGCCCCAGGTCAGCCAATTCCAGGCGACGCAGGGTCGGGTCGAGGGTCGCGAACAGTTGGTCGGCCGCGTACACGTCCGATTTCGTCACGTTGTTGAACAGCGTGGATTTACCGGCGTTGGTATAGCCCACCAGGGAAACGGTAGGGATATCGGCCCGAGAACGGCCACGTCGCGACTGCTCGCGCTGGCTGCGGACTTTTTCCAGCCGGCCCTTGATCTGGCGCAGGCGAACCCGCAACAGACGCCGGTCGGTTTCGAGCTGGGTCTCACCCGGGCCACGCATGCCGATACCGCCACCCTGGCGCTCAAGGTGAGTCCAGCCACGCACCAGTCGGGTACTCATGTGATCAAGCTGGGCCAGTTCAACCTGGAGCTTGCCTTCATGGGTACGGGCGCGTTGGGCGAAAATATCGAGGATCAGGCCGGTGCGGTCGATCACGCGACACTCGAAGACACGTTCGAGGTTACGTTCCTGACTGGGCGTGAGGATGTGATTGAAGATCACCAGATCGGCTTCTTGAGCATGGACCAGGTCGCGCAGTTCCTCGACCTTGCCGCTGCCAATCAGGAATTTGGCGGTTGGCCGATGACGCGGCACGTTAAAAAACGCAACGGTCTCGGCGCCGGCCGAATTTGCCAACTCCTGAAACTCCTGCGGATCTTCGCGCGCCTCAGGGTCCTGTCCATCCAAGTGAACGAGGATCACTCGTTCACCACCACCGTGGCGCTCAAAGAACAAAGGAGACTCCTATCAGGCGTTACCTGGCTCAGCGTCAGCTGCATCATCACCCGCTGCGCTAGGCAGACGGATTGGACGAACTGGAACCACTGTCGAGATAGCGTGCTTGTAAACCATCTGGCTGACGGTGTTTTTCAGCAGGATCACGAACTGGTCAAACGACTCGATCGTGCCTTGCAGCTTGATACCGTTGACCAGATAGATGGAAACCCCCACTTTCTCTTTACGTAAAGTATTCAAGTAAGGGTCTTGTAGCGAATGCCCTTTTGACATGTGCCGCACTCCTTTAAGGATCAATAATAAAAAATCGGAAAATAGATAGCTTATGGCCGTCACACCCCCAAGGATAGACGGCAATTGCAAGGACTCAGCTCAATATGGAGACCGTTCCCAGGTATTTCAAGGCGCGTGACAGATTGTCGCTATCCAGGCTGTCCAACCAGTGCAAATCGCTCCAGCTGCGCAGCCAGGTGAACTGGCGCTTCGCCAATTGGCGCGTGGCAATGATGCCGCGCTCCTGCATCTCAGCTGACGTCAGCTTGCCATCCAGATGATCCCAGACTTGGCGGTAGCCTACAGCACGTATCGAAGGCAACCCTGGATGCAGGTCACCTCTTGAACGCAGTGCTACGACCTCCTCCACAAACCCCTGTTCCAACATAATTGTGAATCTTTGTGCAATTCGTTCATGCAGCACCTGGCGATTTGCCGGAGCGATGGCCAGATTCGCCACAGTATAGGGCAATTGTGACTGCCCCGATGCGCCTGCGTCAGCACTTTGCGCAGATTGTCGCTGCCGATGCTCGGTCATGGTCTGGCCGCTCACACGCCAGACTTCCAGGGCCCGACTGAGCCGCTGAGGGTCATTGGGGTGAATACGAGCGGCGGACACCGGATCGACAGCCGCCAACTGATCATGCAGGGCTTGCCAGCCAAGGCGTGCAGCCTGCTCCTCAAGCTCCGCGCGCACCTGGGCGTCGGCGGGCGGCATATCGGCCAACCCTTCCTGCAATGCCTTGTAGTAGAGCATCGTGCCGCCCACCAGCAGTGGGATATTGCCGCGCGCAGTGATATCGGCCATCGCCACCAGCGCATCAGCGCGAAAATCCGCGGCGGAATAGCTCTCGGCCGGGTCAATGATGTCGATCAATCGGTGCGGATATTGCGCCAGCATCTGCTTGGAAGGCTTGGCGGTGCCGATGTCCATGCCCCGATAAACCAGCGCAGAGTCAACACTGATCAGCTCGCAGGGCAGCACCTTGGTCAGCTCGATGGCCAGGTCGGTCTTGCCTGCGGCCGTCGGGCCCATCAGGAAGATCGCGGGGGGCAAGGCACTCATCAACGACCGCGCAAGAACAGTTTGTCCAGGTCGTCCAGGCCCATCTGGGTCCAGGTCGGTCGGCCATGATTGCACTGGCCGCTGCGCTCGGTATTTTCCATGTCGCGCAGCAGGCCGTTCATTTCCGGCAAGGCCAGGCGGCGATTGGCGCGGATAGCGCCGTGGCAGGCCATGGTGCCGAGCAGTTCGTTGATGTGTGCCTGGATACGATCACTGGTGCCGTACTCCATCAGGTCTGCCAGTACATCGGCTACCAGCCGGTTGGCCTCGGCCTGCTTGAGCAGCGCGGGAATCTGGCGGATCGCCAGGGTTTCCGGGCCCAGGCGCTGCAATTCGAAGCCCAGTTTCTGGAACACGCCGTGGTGTTCTTCGGCGCAATCGGCCTCGCGCTGGCTGACTGCCAGAGACTCCGGCACCAACAGCGGCTGGCCACTGAGGCCTTCGCTGGCCATGGCGATCTTCAAGCGTTCGTACATGATCCGCTCATGGGCGGCGTGCATGTCGACCAGCACCAGGCCATGGGCATTTTCCGCGAGGATGTAGATGCCTTTGAGCTGTGCCAATGCGTAGCCCAGCGGAGGAATATCCCCTCCGCCTTCCGGCAAGGCGACCGCACCAGGCTCAGCACCCGGCAGCGGCGCAAAGAACTCACGGTAGGCCGCCTGGGCCTCGGCCACCGGCACGGCCGATTGCGGACGTGGGGTGTATTGATACTGGTATCCCGCCCCGGAACCGGAACCCGGTGCCGAATAAGTCGGCTGCGGTTGCGGCGATTGCAACAGGTTACCCGCCAGGCTCATTTCCTCCTGGGGGCCGAACTCACCGGCTTGCGGGCCGCTGGGCCGGACCACCGCCGTGACAATCGGTGCCGACAACTGGTCATCCGGGCGCACATCGCCCAGGGCGCGGTGCAAGGTGCCGTAGAGGAAGTCATGCACCATGCGGCCGTCACGGAAACGCACTTCGTGTTTAGTCGGATGCACATTGACGTCGACCACCGCAGGGTCGACCTCGAAAAACAGCACAAAGGTCGGGTGCCGCCCATTGAACAGCACATCGCGATAGGCCTGGCGCACCGCGTGGGCCACCAGTTTGTCGCGTACGGCCCGACCGTTCACAAAGAAATACTGCAAGTCCGCCTGGCTGCGGGAGAAGGTCGGCAACCCCACCCAACCCCACAGGCGCAGGCCATTGCGTTCGATTTCAATCGGCAAAGCCTGCTCCAGGAACCCCGCGCCGCACACCGCCGCTACCCGGCGAGCACGTGCAGCGTCGTCATTGGCTTCGTGCAGGCTGAGGATGGTCTTGCCGTTGTGACGCAAATGAAACGCCACGTCGAAACGCGCTAGGGCCAGGCGCTTGATGACTTCTTGCAGGTGATCGAATTCGGTTTTTTCAGCCTTGAGGAATTTGCGCCGCGCCGGAGTGTTGAAGAACAGGTCGCGCACCTCTACCGAAGTGCCCACCGGGTGCGCCGCCGGCTGGACCCGAGGCGCCATGTCGCGGCCTTCGGTTTCCACCTGCCAGGCCTGGTCGGCGCTGCGGGTGCGGGAAGTCAGGGTCAGGCGGGCCACGGAGCTGATGGAGGCCAGGGCCTCACCGCGAAAGCCCAGGCTCATCACCCGTTCAAGGTCTTCCAGGTCACGAATCTTGCTGGTGGCGTGACGGGCCAGGGCCAGCGGCAGGTCGTCCGCGGAGATACCGCTGCCATCGTCGCGAACCCGCAGCAGCTTGACACCGCCCTGCTCCACGTCGACATCGATGCGCTTGGCGCCGGAATCGATGCTGTTTTCCAGCAGTTCCTTGATAACCGAGGCGGGCCGCTCGACCACCTCACCCGCGGCAATCTGGTTGGCAAGGCGCGGGCTGAGCAGCTCGATGCGCGATCCGCTGTGCAAGATTGATTCACTCATTACTGTGCCGCCAATTCAGTGCCAGGGATGGTCAACACCTGGCCGACTTTCAACTCATCGGTCTTCAGGTTGTTGGCGCTGCGCAAGGTCGCGGCCGACACCTGGAAGCGGACAGCCAGCATGGCCAGGGTGTCGCCAGGCTGCACGCGATGGTCACGCGGGCCCTGGGCGATTTTCCCGGAGTCGCGCAGCCAGGCGATGTAGGTGCCCGGTGGCGGGTTCTGCTGGAAGAACTGACGCACGCCGGCACTGATGGAGCGTGCCAACGCCTGCTGGTGGCTGGCGCTGGCCAGCTTGGAGGCTTCGTTGGAGTTGGAGATGAACCCGGTTTCCACCAGGATCGATGGAATATCCGGCGACTTCAGCACCATGAACCCGGCTTGCTCCACACGCTGCTTGTGCAGCGAGGTCACGCGGCCGATGTTGCTCAGGACTTTCTGGCCGACGTTCAGGCTGGAAGTCAATGAAGCGGTCATCGACAGGTCGAGCAGCACACCGGCGAGCATCTTGTCCTTGTCATCGAGGGACACGTTGCCGGCCCCACCGATCAAGTCGGAGCGGTTCTCACTATCGGCCAGCCAGCGGGCGGTCTCGGAGGTGGCGCCGCGATCCGACAGGGCAAACACCGAGGCGCCGAAGGCGGCAGCCGAAGGTGCGGCATCGGCGTGGATCGACACGAACAGGTCGGCGCCTTTCTTGCGGGCGATTTCGGTACGACCGCGCAGCGGGATGAAGTAGTCGCCGGTACGGGTCAGCTCGGCGCGATAGCCTTTCATGCCGTTGACCTGGCGCTGCAACTCGCGGGCGATAGCCAGTACCACGTCTTTTTCATGCTGGCCGCGTGAACCGGAGGCGCCCGGGTCTTCACCGCCATGGCCGGCATCGATCACGACAATAATGTCGCGCTTGCCCGCCGGGGCAGGAGGTGGCGGTGGCAATTTAACCTGTGGTTGCGACGGATTGACCGGCACCGCCGGCACGGTCGCCACGCTCGGCGTCGGCGCAGGCGGCGGTGCAGCATCGGCGGCATTGTCGAACAGGTCGACCACCAGCCGGTTGCCGTACTGGGCGTTGGGTGCCAGGGAGAAGCTTTTCGGGGTCACGACCTTTTTCAGGTCGATCACTACACGCAGGTCGGTCGGCGTACGCTGGGCCGAGCGCATGGCGGTAATCGGCGTATTGGCGGTGGAGACTTTCAACGGCGCGGCCAGGGTCGCACCGTTGATATCGATCACCAGGCGATCAGGCGCCGTCAGGGTAAAGACGCTGTGCTGGACAGGGCCAGACAGGTCGAACACCAGTCGCGTGTTATCCGGCGCTCGCCACAGGCGAACACTCTTCACCTGTGAAGCAGCCAGAGCATTGACAGTCATTGCCGCAAGCAACACCCCTACGACAGCAACCAACGCGCGAAAGCGCATACCTAACCCCACCAATTATTTGAATTCCAATGCCAGAGCGGCGCACCACGACTCACCGCGCGCGCTCTGGGGCAACAACTTCAGCAGACGTCCATGCTCATGCGGCGTAATGGTAATGGTCAGGTCCGGCTTTGGCAAAAAGCCTGTGCCTTTATCTGGCCACTCGATCAGGCACAACGCATCTTCGTCGAAGTAGTCACGGATGCCCATGTACTCCAGCTCTTCAGGGTCCACCAGGCGATAGAGATCGAAGTGGAAGGCTCTTATCGCCCCGATCTCATAAGGTTCGACCAGGGTAAAGGTCGGACTTTTCACCGCCCCCTGGTGGCCCAACCCGCGAATAATCCCCCGGGACAGCGTGGTCTTGCCCGCCCCCAGGTCACCTTCGAGAAAGATCAGCCCCGCGCCTTTCGTGACCCGTGCTAGGCAATGGCCGAACTGCACCATGGCCTCTTCATCGGCCAGGAAACGGTTTACTTCAGGCACGGCGACTGCTCCTCCAACAATTGACGAATGGCAGGTATCAGGTCACTGGCAGCCAACCCGCGACCCAAGGTGCCCTGGCGATCTCCCGCCGTCGCGTGCAACCACACGGCCAGGCAACTGGCGTCAAAGGCTGGCATCCCCTGGGCAAGCAGTGCGCCCACCAGGCCGGCCAACACATCGCCGAGCCCGGCCGTCGCCATGGCCGGGTGGCCCTGGTCACACCGGGAAACGCGCCCATCCGGGCTGGCGATCAAACTGCCAGCCCCCTTGAGGATAGCCACTGCATTGAATTTCTGACTCAACGCGCGCGCCACCTTAAGACGATCCGCCTGAACCTCGGCTGTCGATATCCCCAACAAACGCGCCGCTTCGCCGGGATGCGGGGTGATCACGCAGTCAGCCGGAAGCGCTACGCGGCCGGTCGCCAGCTGATTCAAGGCATCGGCATCCCAGACTTGTGGCTGTTTGGCGTTGGCGGCGACCGATAACAGGCTTTTGCCCCAGGCGGCACCGCCCAGGCCCGGACCAATGACGATGACCGAGATTTTTTCCAGCAAGCCCATCAGTTGGTTGGCCGAACTCACCCCAACGGTCATGACTTCCGGCAAGCGCGCCAAGGCAGCCGGCACATGCTCGACGCGAGTCGCCAGGGAAACCATGCCGGCACCGCTGCGCAAGGCGCTTTCGCTGCTCAGCAACGCGGCGCCGCCAAAGCCGTGGTCGCCACCGATGACCAGCAGGTGGCCGAACTGGCCCTTATGGGCGTCCGGAGAACGTGCAGCCAGTTGCGGCAAATGGCCGGGCAACAGGGGCTGAACGTCGGTTATTGCGTGTTTTGTCTGCGGCATGCGTCTTCAAGCTCCGATGTCTGGCAGAATTATACCCATCTAACCCGTGGTTTCCCGTGTCTCATGCCTGCTATTACCTACGACCTGCCCGCCCTCGCCCAATCGATCAAAGACTGGGGCCGCGAGCTGGGCTTCCAACAAGTCGGCATCAGCGGCCTTGACCTGGCCGAGCATGAACAACACCTGCAACGCTGGCTCGACGCGGGTTACCACGGCGAGATGGAGTACATGGGCGCCCATGGCAGCAAGCGATCCCACCCGGACGAACTGGTGCCCGGCACCTTGCGCGTGGTCTCGCTACGCATGGATTACCTGCCCGGCGAGACCCAGATGGCACAACTGCTGGCCAAACCGGAAAAAGCCTACATCTCGCGCTACGCCCTCGGCCGCGACTACCACAAGCTGATCCGCAAACGCGTCCAACAATTGGCTGACCGTATTCAGGCACAGATCGGCCCATTTGGCTTTCGCGCCTTTGTCGACAGCGCACCGGTGCTGGAAAAAGCCATCGCCGAACAGGCTGGCCTGGGCTGGATCGGCAAAAATACCCTGGTACTCAATCGCAAGGCCGGCAGTTATTTCTTCCTGAGCGAACTGTTTGTCGACCTGCCATTGCCGGTTGATCCGCCGCACAGCACCGAACACTGCGGCCGCTGCACCGCGTGCCTGGACATCTGCCCCACCAACGCCTTCGTCGGCCCTTACGTGCTGGATGCCCGGCGCTGCATTTCCTACCTGACCATCGAACTCAAGAGCGCCATCCCAGAAGACTTGCGCCCACTGATCGGCAACCGGGTATTCGGCTGCGATGATTGTCAGATCGTTTGCCCGTGGAATCGTTTCGCGCGCCCCACCACAGAGGGCGATTTCAAGCCACGGCATAATCTGGACAACGCAGAGCTGGCCGAACTGTTCATGTGGGACGAGGACACATTCCTGAGCAGCACCGAAGGTTCACCGTTGCGCCGCGCCGGCTATGAGCGCTGGCTGCGCAACCTGGCGGTGGGCCTGGGCAATGCGCCGTCGAGCATTCCGGTGCTGGAAGCCTTGAAGGCGCGCCGCGATTACCCCTCGGAGCTGGTGCGTGAACATGTGGAGTGGGCACTCAAGCAGCACGCCGAGCGTCAATGCACGTCGTCGTTATAGACGAACTTGGGCATTTCCCAGTGAAAACGGATGGCCAGCAACCGCAGCAGAAAGCCGCTGAACAACGTCAGCAGAATCGCTTGTTCACTGGGCAGCTCCAGGTAGAGGCACAGCAGGTAGAACCAAGCGGCGAGGAACGACACACTGGCGTACAGCTCGCGGCGAAAGATAAGCGGGATATCGTTGCAGAAGATATCCCGCAGAATGCCGCCAAAAACCCCGGTGATCACGCCGCTGACTGAAGCCACCAACATGCCGTGGCCCATTTCCAGGGCGGTCATGCAGCCGATCAGGGTGAAGGCCACCAGCCCCACCGCATCCAGCGCCAGGAACAGCGACCGCAGGTGGCGCATCAGCGGCGCGATAAAGATCGTCACCAACGCGGCAATCGAGGTCAGCACCAGGTACTCCGGGTGCTTGACCCACGTCAGCGGGTAGTGACCGAGCAATACATCGCGCACCGAACCGCCACCCAGCGCCGTCACACAGGCGATCAGCACCACACCAAACCAATCCATGCCGCGCCGACCGGCAGACAAGGCGCCGGTCATGGCTTCGGCAGTAATGGCAATGAGGTAGAGCATCAGCAACATGAGGGCGATCCTTGCAAAGAGGCCGGCAGTCTAATCATTTGCTGATGGCACCAAAAGGGGGCACTTGGCGATAAATCGAGTTGCCTGCCATCGGGGGCGAGCCCCTCCCGCTCCTGACCGAGTCGCCATGACGAACGCGGAACGATTGTGGGAGCAGGCGCCCGCGAAGGCGCCGGTTCTTCAAGCCTTGATGAAATGCTTGCGGTAATGCTGCAGCTCGGCGATCGACTCGCGAATATCATCCAGCGCCAGGTGGGTGCTGCCTTTATGGAAGCTGTCTTTGACCTCCGGCGCCCAGCGTGCCGCCAGCTCCTTAAGGGTCGACACATCCAGGTTGCGGTAGTGGAAGTAGCTTTCCAGCGCCTTCATATGGGTATAAAGGAAGCGACGGTCCTGACAGATACTATTGCCGCAGATCGGCGACTTGCCCTTCGGCACCCACTGCTCCAGGAAAGCGATGGTTTCGGCCTCAGCCTCCGCCATGCTGATGCGGCTGTCACGCACGCGCTGGGTCAGGCCCGAGTTGCCGTGGGTACGAGTATTCCACTCGTCCATGGTGGCGAGTACGGCATCGCTGTGGTGGATGGCGATCACCGGACCTTCGGCCAAGGTGTTGAGGTTGCTGTCGGTGACAATGGTCGCCATCTCGATGATGACGTCGGTGTCGGGGTTCAGACCGGTCATTTCCAGATCGATCCAAATCAGGTTTTGTGGGTTTTGCATGGCTTGATTCTCTTGGCACCTTGGCGTAGCTGCGCAGTTTAGCAGGCAGGGGCGTGCTAGACTCGCGACCGTTTTACCCAACCTTCGCATTATCGACACGGAACACCAATGGCCAAACGCCAGCTCAATCGTCGCCAAAACTGGCGCATCGAAAAGATTCAAGGTGAACGCGCCGCTCGCGCCGCCAAACGTGAATCCTCCGCCGTGGAAGCGCTCGAGGGCGGCGACCTGGGCCCCGAACAAACCGGCCTGGTGATCGCACACTTTGGTGTGCAGGTCGAAGTCGAGGCGCTGGAGGGCGAATTCGCAGGTTCGGTTTCCCGTTGCCACCTGCGCGCCAACCTGCCGGCACTGGTCACTGGCGACAAAGTGGTCTGGCGTGCCGGCAACCAGGGTATCGGCGTGATCGTCGCCCAGTTGCCACGTACCACCGAATTGCGTCGCCCCGACAGCCGTGGCCAGCTCAAACCGGTAGCGGCCAACGTCGACATGATCGTGATCGTGTTCGCGCCGCTGCCCGAGCCTCATGCCAACCTGATCGACCGCTACCTGGTGGCGGCCGAACATGCCGGCATTCGTCCGTTGCTGCTGCTGAACAAATTCGACCTGATCGACGAGCAGAACGCTCCGGCGCTCAATGCGTTGCTGGCGGTCTACCGCACCCTGGGTTACCCGGTGCTGGAAGTCTCGGCGCATCACGGCAACGGCATGGAACAGCTGCAACAGCAGCTGAATGGGCGTATCAGCGTGTTTGTCGGCCAGTCCGGCGTGGGCAAGTCGTCGCTGGTCAACAGCCTGCTACCGGAAGTCGACACCCGTGTCGGCCCGCTGTCGGAACTGTCCGGCCAGGGCACCCACACCACCACCACCGCGCGATTGTTCCACTTCCCCGGCGGCGGTGAGCTGATCGACTCCCCAGGTATTCGAGAATTCGGCCTCGGCCACGTCAGCCGCAGCGATGTAGAAGCCGGCTTTATCGAATTCAACGACCTGATCGGCACTTGCCGCTTCCGCGATTGCAAACACGACCGCGAGCCCGGTTGCGCCTTGCTCAAGGCGCTGGAGGATGGCCGCGTGCAGCAGCAGCGGATGAACAGCTATCGGTCGATTATTGCGAGCTTGCCCGAAAGCAGTTACTAGACCACCCCACGCAATATCTGGCGAGCAAGCCTGTCGTGGCGAGCGGGCTTGCCCCGCGTTGGGTTGCGAAGCGGCCCCAATCAATCGGAATGCGGAGTATCAGGCACTCCTCTGCGGCGGGTTCTGGGGCTGCTTCGCAGCCCAACGCGGGGCAAGCCCGCTCGCCACAGTTACAGTGTTCCGCCTTAACTGACAGGCATCAGGGCACGCCCGCATCCCACAACAAGCCCGCACCCTCCCCCACAACAGGCTCGCTCACCACAAACATCCGATGTGACTACGAGCCCGTCGCAGGCACCGTAGGATCCTTCACCCCGCCGTCATCAAACAGGTTCAGCTTCTGCCGCAGCTCATGCGCCGGCAATGGCTCCTGCCCAGGCGCAATCGCATTCGGATCGGCGGGGGTTTCACCTGGCGCGCCTGCGCCGGATGTCGGCGGCGGCGGTGGCTGATCGCCTTCAATCGCTCGCTGGGCCTTTTTAGTCAGCACAACGATATCGATGCGACGGTTGATCGGGTTGAACGGGTCTTTCGGATCAAACAATTGGGAAGAGGCAAAGCCGACCACTCGTGCCACTTGCGCGTCCGGGTAGCTGCCGGCCACCAGTGCACGGCGAGCAGCGTTGGCACGGTTGGCCGAAAGCTCCCAGTTGCCGAAGTCGCCCTGCCCCGCATACGGCTTGGCGTCGGTGTGGCCACTGATACTGATCTTGTTCGGCACGGCCTTGATGGTGTCGGCCATGGCCAGCAGGATATCTTCGAAATACGGCTTCAAGCGCGCGCTGCCGGAGTCGAACATCGGCCGGTTCGCGGCGTCAGTGATCTGGATACGCAAGCCTTCCGGGGTAATCTCGAAGGAAATCTGATCCTTGAACTTCAGCAGTTGAGGGTTTTCCTCGACCTTGGTCTGCAATTCCTGCAGCAGCAATTCAAGGCGTTCCTGCTCGACCTGCTCAGCCATGCTCTCGACGGTATCGCGCTCGATCGGAATTTTTTCCTGGGGCGCCTCGGTCTTGACCTCCGGGTTGATGGTGCGCTCAGGCGCCAACTGCGGCGAACCGCCAAGGTCGATTACAAAGGGGGTGCCACTTTCCGAGAAGCCAATAGGGTCCTTGAAGTAACCGGCGATGGCGATCTTCTGCTCGGGCGTGGCCGTGGACATCAGCCACAGCACCAGGAAGAACGCCATCATCGCCGTCGCGAAGTCGGCGAAGGCGATTTTCCAGGCGCCACCATGGTGCCCCGCGGCGAAGCGCTTGACGCGCTTGATGATTATCGGCTGGTTGTTTTCCATGGCTTAGCGACCGCGAACCGCTTGTTCCAACTCGGCAAAACTCGGGCGATGTTTCGGGTACAGCACCTTGCGACCGAATTCCACCGCCAGCGAAGGCGGCATGCCCGATGCCGAAGCGACCAGGCTGGCCTTGATCGCTTCATACAGATTGATTTCTTCCTTGGCATCGTGGGCCAGGGAGGTGGCGAGCGGGCCGAAGAAACCATAGGCCGCAAGAATACCGAAGAAGGTACCCACGAGCGCCGCACCTACGTGCATGCCGATAGCTTTCTGGTCGCCCTCGCCGAGGGACGCCATGGTCACCACGATACCCAGTACCGCCGCGACGATACCGAAACCAGGCATACCGTCGGCAACACCGGTCACCGCGTGGGAAGGATGCTCCAGCTCTTCCTTGAGGCTGAACAGCTCCATGTCGAACAGGCCTTCCAGCTCATGGGGCGCCATGTTGCCCGAGGACATGATGCGCAGGTAGTCACAGATATACGCGGTCATGCGCTCATCTTTGAGCACGGCCGGGTACTTGGCGAAAATCGGGCTGGCCGCGGCATCTTCGATGTCGCCTTCGATGGCCATCATGCCTTCACGGCGGCTCTTGTTGAGGATCTCGTAGATCAGCCCCAGCACTTCCAGGTAGAAGGTGTGGGAAAAGCGCGAGCTGAACATGCCCAGCGACTTCTTGATCACATGCATGGTCATGTAGCCGGGGTTGGCCTGCAAGAATGCGCCGAACGCCGCACCACCAATAATCAGCACTTCAAAGGGCTGGATCAACGCAGCGATCTTACCGTGGGACAGGACGTACCCACCGAGCACGCTTGCGATGACGACGATGATGCCGATTATTTTAGCCATAGGGGATGTGTACTTGCGCCGTGAGGTTCATGGACATATTTGGAGGAACTGCAAAACTCTTGTTCTACTTATCGGCAAAACTGCGCCAGACTATAGGCCGTTAAGGCGAAAAGCCAGTTCGGCCCGCTCTGGGCGTGTTGACCGCAAGTGATGATCGCGCCCCAATCATGGCTAATGAAACGACCGTACCCACTGTAAAACCCACCACCCTCGCTGCTTGGATCAAGCGTCTGGACGAAGTGCGGCTGCCCGTTCCCCAGGCGAACCACGAGCGCGTGTGCAAAGCCATCCGCGACAGCCGCAGTTCGTTGCGAGATATTGCCGAACTGATGCAAGACAGCCCCGCGCTGGTGCTCAGCGTGATGCGCGAAGCCAACAGCCACACCCATGGCAGCCTGGCGGAACCGGCGGAAAACCTCGAAGTGGCGCTCAACCGCCTCGGCCTCAAACGCGCCGAAGAGTTGCTCGCGCGCCTGCCTTCAGTGCCTGCCAATGAGATTCCCGTCGCCTTGCGCCAACTGCTGCTGGTGAGCCAACACGCTTCCCAGCAGGCCAACGGCCTGTTCGCCAGCCGCCTGGCGCGGCTGTGGCAAGACATTCACTGGGGCAGCTTGCTGTTTCTATCGCCGCTGTGGCCGATGGCGGTTGCCTACCCCAAGCTCCTGGAAGAGTGGGAACTGCGAGTTATCCACAAAGGCCAGTCGGCACGTCAGGTCGAACAGGAGTTATTTGGCGTCCGCCTGCTGGACCTGTGCCTCGGCCTGACTGAAACCTGGCACCTGCCCATCTGGGTGTCCCAGGGTTATAACCTGCTGCTGAAGGAACAACGCCTGCTGGTCAAGGCATTGCACATCGCCCGGGAAGATGACCCGCTGCGCCATCAGCAATTGCTCGATGCCGACCCCAGCCTGCGCCGCTGGTTGAACCAACCCGCCAATACCGTGCTGCTGGCCAACGGTCTGGCAATGTCGGCGCAAGAGTCATGGACCTGCCCGCACACCAAACGCTGGCAGTACCTCACGGCCCTGTACCTGCAACAGCCATTGAGCGAAGTACAGCAACAGTCCCACCAGCAAGCCGTCACCAGCGCCCGTACGACGTTGATGCCCGACCTTTGGCACCCGGCGCTGTCGCTGATCTGGCCATGGAATGTGCAGAAGATCCATCGCGGCCTGCTGCCCGCGCCGCCGCCTACCGCAGAGTCCCTGGCCATCTGGCGCAAGCGTTGCACGGAGTTGCTGGTGGAGCCGAGCCGCTTTGCCAATGCCATGCACTTGACCACGTGCGCCAAGGAAGCGCTGGTCGCCAGTGGCATGCAACGAGTGTTGCTGTTCATGGCGGATCGCGCCCTGAGCACCTTGCGCGTGCATCAGGCCGATGGCCTGCCGAAGGACGCCGCGAACCTGAGCCTGGATGTGGTCAACAGCACGCTGCTGCAACGCATGCTGGAAAAATCCGCCCAGGTGCGCCTGACGCCCGACAACCACGCACAGTTCTCGGCCCTGTTGCCGCCGATCCTGCGTCGCCTGTTCACCGGGGAACACCTGTTGCTGCGTTCGCTGAGCTGCAATGGCCGCGTGGTGATGTTGATGGTGGCCGACCAGGGCGGCGGGCCATTTTCGGAAACCACCGTGCAGGCCTTCGGCAAAACCGCCCAGTGCATCGAGAAAGCCCTGCACAGCTTTACCAACCGCAGCGCCTGATGCTTGCGCTACAATCGCGGTCCTTTATCGCCAACATTTGTGCCCAGGAGACCTCACATGCCTGACTTCTCTGGCTTGCCGCTGGTGATCGAATCCAGCGACCTGCTCGGTCGCCTTGATGCCGAACACCTGATTCTGGTGGATCTCACCAGTGCCGCCCGCTACGCCGAAGGGCATATCCCCGGCGCGCATTTCGTTGACCCCAAGCGCACCCAACTGGGCCAGCCGCCGGCACCCGGCCTGCTGCCCAACAAAGCCGACCTGGAAAAACTGTTCGGCGAACTGGGCCACACCCCGGACGCAACCTACGTGGTCTACGACGACGAAGGCGGTGGCTGGGCTGGCCGTTTTATCTGGATGCTCGACGTGATCGGCCATCAGAAATACCACTACCTCGATGGCGGCCTGCTGGCCTGGCTGGCTGAGCAGCACCCAGTGTCCACCGACGTACCCGCCCCCGTCGGTGGCCCCGTCAGCCTCACGCTGCACGAGGGCCCCACCGCAACCCGCGAATACCTGCAAAGCCGCCTCGGCGCGGCGGACCTGGGTATTTGGGACGCACGCGGCCCGCTGGAGTATTCCGGCGAGAAAGTCCTCGCCGCCAAGGGGGGCCACATCCCCGGCGCTGTGAACTTCGAATGGACCGCCGGCATGGACAAGGCACGCAACCTGCGCATCCGCCGCGACATGCCGCAGATCCTCGAAAGCCTCGGGCTGACCCCCGATAAAGAAATCATCACCCACTGCCAGACTCACCACCGCTCTGGCTTCACCTACCTGGTGGCCAAGGCGCTCGGTTATCCGCGAGTCAAAGGTTATGCCGGTTCCTGGGGCGAATGGGGCAACCACCCCGACACCCCCGTTGAGATTTAAGGTTTAAGGACAGTTAATGAAAAAGCAGTTGTTTATCCTCAGCCAGTACTTGCTGCCGCATCACCTGCTGTCGCGGCTGGCCGGCTGCATTGCCGAGTGCCGCGTACGCTGGTTCAAGAATGCCTTCACCACGTGGTTTGCCAAGCGCTATCAAGTGGACATGTCCCAAGCCCTGGTGGAAGACGTGACCGCCTACGAGCACTTCAACGCCTTCTTCACCCGCGCCTTGAAAGACGGCGCGCGCCCACTGGACCCGACCCCTGGCGCCGTACTGAGCCCGGCTGATGGTGCGGTCAGCCAGCTCGGCCCGATCGAGCATGGCCGTATATTCCAGGCCAAGGGCCACAGCTTCAGCGTGCTGGAGTTGCTGGGCGGCGATGCTGCCGTGGCAGCGCCTTTCATGGGCGGCGATTTTGCCACCATCTACCTGTCGCCGAAGGACTACCACCGCGTGCATATGCCGCTGGCCGGTACCCTGCGCGAAATGGTCTACGTGCCTGGGCGGATTTTCTCGGTCAACCAGACCACCGCCGAAAACGTGCCGGAACTGTTTGCCCGTAACGAGCGTGTGGTCTGCCTGTTTGACACCGAACGCGGCCCGATGGCCGTGGTGTTGGTCGGCGCGATGATCGTCGCCTCGATTGAAACCGTGTGGGCCGGGCTGGTCACGCCGCCCAAGCGCGAGCTGAAAACCTTCCGCTATGACGAAGCGGCACGCGCGCCGATTCACCTGGAGAAGGGTGCGGAGCTGGGTCGCTTCAAGTTGGGCTCCACCGCGATCGTGCTGTTCGGACCGGACCAGGTGAAGTGGGCTGAAGAACTGGTGGCCGGTTCGCCGGTGCAGATGGGCCAGGGTATCGCACTGCCGAAAGCCTGATTCAAAACCTGCAGAGATCCAATGTGGGAGGGGGCTTGCCCCCGATAGCGGTAGTCCAGCCACAGGTATATTGGCTGTTCCACCGTCATCGGGGTGCAAGCCCCCTCCCACATGTTGACTGTATTCCTACAGTGACTTCGGATTAGAGCTGACCGTCGCGGTCGCGAAAGCCCAGCAGATACAGCACACCATCCAGCCCCAAGGTCGAAATCGCCTGCTTGGCCGATTGCTTGACCAAGGGTTTGGCACGGAACGCCACACCCAAACCGGCAATTGCCAGCATCGGCAGGTCATTCGCACCGTCGCCCACCGCAATGGTCTGCTCCAGACGCAAACCTTCCTTGTGGGCCAGGTCCTTCAGCAGGTCGGCCTTGCGCTGTGCGTCGACAATCGGCTCCACCGCCACGCCAGTCACCTTGCCGTCGACCACTTCCAGTTCGTTGGCGAACACATAGTCGATGCCCAACTTGGCCTGCAATTGCTTGGCGAAGTAGGTAAAGCCACCGGACAGGATCGCGGTCTTGTAACCCAGGCGCTTGAGCTCGGCGAACAGGGTTTCGGCACCTTCGGTCAGGCGCAGGGAAGCGCCGATGGAGTCCAGCACGCTCACATCCAGCCCCTTGAGCAACGCCAGGCGCTCCTTGAAGCTGGCGCGGAAGTCCAGCTCACCGGCCATCGCGCGTTCGGTGATTTCAGAAACTTGCTCACCCACACCGGCTGCCTTGGCCAGTTCGTCGATGACTTCGGCTTCGATCAGCGTCGAGTCCATGTCGAACACCGCCAGGCGGCGGTTGCGGCGGAACAGCGAGTCCTCCTGGAAGGCGATATCAACGTTCAGCTCCTGGGCCACGCTGAGGAATTCAGCGCGCAGGGCCTGCGGGTCTGCCGGTTCGCCGCGCACGGAAAACTCGATGCAGCCCTTGCCCTTGTCGGCCGGGGTGTCCAGTGGCATACGACCTGACAGGCGGTCGATATGGTCGATGTTCAACCCAAACTGCGCGGTGATCGAGCTGACGCGCTGCAACTGCTCGGCGGTCACTTTGCGGGTCAACAAGGTGACGATATGGCGTTTCTTGCCCTGGCCGGCCACCCAGTGCTGGTAATCCTCTTCGGACACCGGGGTGAACCGTACCTGTTGATCCAGCTTGTATGCCGTAAACAGAATGTCCTTGAGCACGGAAGACGCCTGCTCGGTGCTCGGGATTTCCACCAGGATGCCGAACGACAGGGTGTCGTGGATCACCGCCTGGCCGATGTCGAGAATGTTTACACCACCCTGGGCCAGAACGCCGGTAATGGCCGCGGTGAGACCCGGTCGGTCTTCGCCGGTGATGTTGATCAGGACAATTTCGCGCAAAGCGCACCCCCAGGCTGGAAAAAAACCGCATTCTACCCACTTTCAGTGACCACCGGGCACAGCCAGCGCTTTGCCGGTCTTGGGCCTGTCGCTATACTGCGCGTCAACTTCACGGACTAAGAGCCGAGCTCAAGTGAACCGGCCCACGCCAGTAAAAACCGACAACTTCTTCCTGCTGATCTTCCGGGCACTGCGCCACCGCCGTGTACCGATCGCATTACGCATCGCCAGCCATAACGTGATCCTGGTCGCCCTGGCCCTGGTGATCTACGCCTGCGTGATGGGTTTGCAGTTCAAACAGGCCATGCATGAGCAAGCCGATGCGTTGGGCGAAAGCCTGACCACCCAGACCGCCACCTCGGCGACCGAGCTGCTGGTGTCCAACGACATCCTCAGCCTCAACGTGCTGCTCAACAACCTGACCAAGAACCCGTTGGTCGCCCACGCCGCCATCTACAGCGTGGACAACCGCATCATGGCCGAAGCCGGGCAACGCCCGAAAAACGGCCTGCTGGGCGAAGCCGAAGGCTTGTACCAGAGCAATATCACGTTCCAGGATGTGAAGGCGGGTCAATTGCGCATCAGCCTGGACATGCAGCAATTCCAGCAGCCGATGACCATCAGCCTGCAAAGCATGGGCATCCTCAGCGCGATCCTGCTGGCCCTGGCCCTGGCCTTGAGCCTGCGCCTGGGACGGCATATCTCGACGCCACTGATGCAACTGCGCATCTGGCTGCGGGATATCGACGAACATACCCCGGCCACCGATCGCCAGGACGAAATCGGCGACCTTGCGCGCCAACTTCATGCCAGCTTCGCTCCGGAACCGGTGGTACGCGAGATTGAACCCGAGCCCGAGTTCGACGACGAACCCGAGTTCGAAGTACACGACCTGCGCGACCCGGGCTTCGACGAGCGCCCTCCGGTAGCCGGCCTGAAACCAGCGCCACGCCATGTGATCCGGGCCGAAGAAGACGAGCTGGACGACGAAGACCCATTCGCCGACCTGCGCGACACCTCGGCCAGCACCGCCGTTGCACCCAAGCCCGTGCCAGCGAAGAACGCCGAGCCCCAGCACAGCGCCGTACTGGCCGTGCAATTGGGCGCCCAGGACCAACTGCGCCGCCTGCCCCGCGCCCGCCTGACCGAATTACTGGAACGCTACCGCGATTGCCTCGACCAGGCCGCCTCGCTCTACCAGAGCGAGCTGCACACCCTGAACGACGGCAGCACGTTGATGCTGTTCCACAGCGAAGACAGCGGCGAAGACTACCTGACCAACGCCATCTGCTGCGGCGAGCTGCTGCGCGCCCTGGGCCATGAATTGCAGATCGAAGTGGCCGACAGCGGCATCACCTTGCAACTGCAACTGGGCCTGACGGTGGGTGACGACCTGTTTGGCATGAGCCAGATCGACCTGCTGCTGACCGAGATCGCCCAGGATGCGCTGGCCCTGTCCCAACACAGCCGCAATCTCCTGCTGGTGGAGCGCAAGATCAGCGAAGACACGCTGATTCGCCAACGCGCGCGTATTCGCCCCATTGCCAGCCCAGAAGGCGCCAGTTGTGTGGAGCGCTTGATGGAGCCGTATCCATCGATGCTGGAACGGCAGTTGGCGCGGATGCATGAGACCCGTACAAAGCCCTGAAGAAAACCGCCGGACTCATGTGAGAGGGGGCTTGCCCTAATGCCGTTCAGTTAAGGCTTTTTTGTAGGAGCGAGGGGGACGCCTAGTTCTTGCTCGCGAAAAACTCACAGGCGCCGCGTTCATTCAGGAGACACGCGTTATCGTTGACGTTTTTCGCGAGCAAGAACTAGGCGTCCCCCTCGCTCCTACAAAAGGCGATGTACGCTTAACTGAACGGCATTAGGGCTTGCCCCCGATTGCGGAGCATCAGTCAGCACATCATTGACTGAACCACCGTTATCGGGAGCAAGCCCCCTCCCACACTTGATCTGCGCCGTGACTTATCTCACCACAAACAAAAAGGCCCGCTGAGTCAGCGGGCCTTTTTGTTTGTCTGCGATTCAGATCAGAACCTGAACACTTCCATATCCGTGCGAATCGGTGTCGCCATCGGCATCTTCGGTTTCTGCGGCTCTGCGGGCTTGGCCTGTACCGGAGCCTGCTTACGCGGTGCCTCGGCGATCGGCGGCTGGTTGGCCAATGGCTTGAGGGCCACCGACAATTGCTGCGCCAGGTGTTGCAACAATACGCCCTGGGCCTGGACCTGGGACGCGGTGGTGCCGGTGTGTTCTTCCTGCAGGTGCACGATGCGGTTATCGCGCACCTGGCCACGACGGTCGATCAAGCGCCATTGCGCATCGAGAATCGCCGGTTGCGATTTACCGGAATCAAGCCGGGTAATGGTCAGCAACACCTGAACATCCGGGGTAAAGCCAGTGGGTGCAGGCGCAAGGACCACACGCTGGCTGTCCAGTTGACCCGCCACCTGGCGCAGCATCAGCTGGTTGATGTCGGACGATAGGCTGCCGGCCCAACGACCATCAACGGAACCTTGCAGGCTGCCGTCGTTCTGACGCTGTAGCAGGGTTTCACGTTGCAGGTAGTCAGCGACGACTACCGGGCCCAGTAAAACTGCCATACCCGCAGTTTGTGCGGGCTGGGCCGGACTTCCGCTGTCCAGCTGATACAGCGACACAGGCTGGTGTGTGCTGCAACCCGCCAGCCCCAGAAGGCCAGCGAGCATCAAAATAAAAGGAAGGCGTGGAGCAGTCATCATCCCATCCAGGTGGCTGCCACAAGGCGAACCACAATGTAATACTTAAAAATAACCTAAACACGCTCGGCCACGCCGGCGCTGGAAAGGCCATATCATCCGTGAATATGCGCCATGACTCCAGCGCCAAAGCGTCGATCTACGCGTTAAATCGTAGATCAACGGCTCCAGAGGGCGTTCTCAGTGAGTTTCCCCACTGCGTTGTCACCTTAAAGCGGGTCAGGCAAGGCGCAGGCCGCTGGGAATGGTTTTTGCCTTTCCAAGGCCTGCTTCAAGGCGAACCCCGCCGAGCCCTCCTTGCCGCCTTAAACAGGCGTTTCCACCAGCAAGGCATCCACACGCTGGAAGCCCCGCGGCAGTTTGTTACCACGCCGTCCACGTTCGCCCTTGTAATGCTCAAGGTCGTCAGGACGCAGCGACAATGTGCGTTTACCCGCTTGCAGCACCAGGGTAGAGCCTTCAGGGATCACCGCGATGTCGGTCACATACTCTTCACGACTGGCGACCCGCTCCCCTGGAATACCAATGATCTTGTTGCCCTTGCCTTTGCCCAACTGTGGCAAATCGCTGATCTTGAAGACCAGCAAGCGCCCCTCGGTGGTGACCGACGCCAGCCAATTGCTCTCGCGATCGTCCACCGGCCGCGGCAGGATCACCTTGGCGTTGTTCGGCAGGCTCAACAGCGCCTTGCCCGCCTTGTTCTTGGCCTGCAGGTCTTCACCCTTGACCACGAACCCGTACCCCGCGTCGGAAGCGATGACATACAACGAATCGTCGTCCGGCAGCAGCACGCACTCGAAATTCGCCCCCGGTGGCGGCGTCAGACGCCCGGTCAGCGGCTCGCCCTGCCCCCGTGCGGACGGCAAGGTATGGGCCGGCACCGAATAACTGCGCCCGGTGGAGTCGATAAACACCGCAAACTGGTTGGAACGCCCGGCGGCGGCAGTCTTGAAGCCATCACCGGCCTTGTACGACAAACCAGTGGCGTCAATATCATGCCCCTTGGCGGAACGAACCCAACCCTTTTCCGACAGAACGACGGTAATTTTCTCGTTTGGGAGCAACTCGGTTTCTGTCAGGGCCTTGGCTTCGGCGCGCTCGACGATCGGCGAACGACGGTCGTCGCCGTAGGTTTCGGCGTCTTTGATCAGTTCGCTACGCACCAATTTCTTCAACTTGGCTTCGCTGCCCAGCAGCGCTTGCAGCTTGGCCTGCTCCTTGAGCAACGCATCCTGTTCGTCGCGCAGCTTCATTTCTTCCAGTCGCGCCAACTGACGCAAACGGGTGTCGAGGATGTAGTCGGCCTGGATCTCACTCAGCTCGAAACGCGCGATCAGTTCGGCTTTCGGGTGCTCGGCGGTACGGATGATGTGGATCACTTCATCCAGGTTGAGGTAGGCAATCAGCAAGCCGTCCAACAGGTGCAGGCGGCGCTCGACCTTGTCGAGGCGGAATTGCAGGCGGCGACGCACGGTCTGCACCCGGAACTCCAGCCACTCCACCAGCAGGTTGCGCAGGTTTTTCAGCTGCGGCTTGCCGTCCAGGCCGATGATGTTGATGTTGACCCGGTAGCTGGACTCCAGGTCGGTACTGGCAAACAAATGCTGCATCAGCACTTCGTGGTCGACCCGGCTATTGGTCGGGATGATCACGATTCGGCACGGGTTTTCGTGGTCGGACTCGTCGCGCAGGTCGGCAACCTGCGGCAGTTTCGACGGTTTGGCCTGCATGAGCGCCGCGATCTGCTCCAGCACCTTGGCACCGGACACCTGGTGCGGCAGCGCGGTGACGATAATGTCGCCGTCCTCGATGTGGTACACCGCACGCATGCGCACCGAGCCCTTGCCGGTCTCGTACATCTTCAGCAGGTCGGCGCGCGGCGTGATGATTTCTGCTTCGGTGGGGTAATCCGGCCCCTGGATATGCTCGCAGAGCTGCTCGACCGTGGCCTTGGGTTCATCCAGCAGGCGCACGCAGGCGGTCGCGACCTCGCGCAGGTTATGCGGCGGTACGTCCGTGGCCATGCCCACGGCAATACCCGTGGTGCCATTGAGCAGGATATTGGGCAAACGCGCCGGCAACACCAGGGGTTCGTCGAGGGTGCCGTCGAAGTTCGGGCCCCAATTCGCGGTGCCCTGGCCCAGCTCGCTGAGCAGCACTTCCGAATAACGCGACAGGCGCGCCTCGGTGTAACGCATGGCGGCGAAGGACTTGGGGTCATCCGGTGCGCCCCAGTTACCCTGGCCGTCCACCAATGTGTAGCGGTAGCTGAACGGCTGGGCCATCAGCACCATGGCTTCGTAGCATGCCGAGTCGCCGTGGGGGTGGAACTTACCGAGCACGTCACCGACCGTACGCGCCGACTTCTTGTGCTTGGAATCGGCATCCAGGCCCAACTCACTCATGGCGTAGATGATGCGCCGCTGTACAGGCTTCAGGCCGTCGCCGATATGCGGCAAGGCACGGTCCATGATCACGTACATGGAGTAGTTGAGGTAGGCATTTTCGGTGAAGTCAGCCAGCGACCGGCGTTCTACGCCATCTAAGCTGTCTGCGAGGATGTCACTCATGCGGGCCTCATCAATATTTGGTAAGGCGCAGCGGAAATGCCGCAGCGCCGGGTCAATTCAAAAAAGCGGGGGCTCATGGCTTGGCGCTCCAACCGCCGGCAGGGGCGGCGAAACGATAGACCACGGGGCGTTTTTCACCATCGGCACGCGGGCCGAAATTATTGTCGATACCAATCCACGCACCGTCCGTATCCACCACCAGGGCTTCGGCCAGGCCGTAGGGCTGGGCATAGCGGCGCTCGGGCGTCAGAGTCTCGTCGGCAAATGACCAGCACAGCTCGACCTTGGCCGTGACCGCATCGCGCCGGCAAATCTGGAACGCATTACGCTCCAGAGTAAACAGCTTGCCGCCAAATAGCGCCAGGTCGGCAAAATCCTTGGACACCGCCTTGGCGTTGGGGAATTTGGCCGGTTGCATTTCCTGGCCAGCCTCGCTCAACAACACGCAGGGGCCGTCACAATCCCAAAGGCTTTGCGGCCGCTTGATGGAAATCAGGCCTCGCCGTTCACGCTCCGCAGCCAACCAGATCTGGCTGCCTTCCGGGTTGACCGCCAAGCCTTCAAACAGGGCATTGAAATGCAGCAACATGCCACTGGCGCGGGCTTCGCGCACCATGCCGGGGGCGATTTTCAACCATTGCGGCTCACCGGTTACCGGCACTTGCAACACCGCCGCATGGGCTTCGCTGACAATGTAGCGGTTGCCCGCGGCATCGCAGGTGATGCCTTCAAAGTCCAGGTCGCCGCCGCGAATGAATGAAGCGGCCTTGGTGCGCGAGCGCAAGCCCCAGGGCAAGCCGGACTCGGGCACTGGCGGCACGTCAATCTTCACGGTTTCGGCCTGCCAGGTCGACGCGCTGATATCGAGGCGGTAGATCCGGTCGTCATCACGGTCGGAAACCGTCCATAGCTCCTTGCCACACAGCGCCAGGCCTGACAGGTTACCGCCGCGCATGCCCTCTACCGGGTGTTCGGACACCAGCTTGAGCTCAGCCACGGGCGCGGCCACCACCGGGGTGGCCGCCAGCCCGCTCAACATCAGGATCGCCAGGGCGAAACCTGTGCGCATCAGCCCAACACCTCGGCCAGGTTGCCCTTGGACTCCAGCCAGGACTTGCGGTCTGGCGCGCGTTTCTTCGCCAGCAGCATGTCCATCATTTCCGATGTGGCGTCGAAGTCTTCCAGGGTCAACTGCACCAGGCGCCGGGTGTTCGGGTCCATGGTGGTTTCACGCAGTTGCGGCGGGTTCATTTCACCCAGGCCCTTGAATCGCGTGACCTGTGGCTTGCCGCGTTTCTTCTCGGCCACCAGGCGGTCGAGGATGCCATCGCGCTCGGCCTCGTCCAGGGCATAGAAAATCTCCTTGCCCTGGTCGATCCGGTACAGCGGCGGCATGGCGACGTAGACGTGACCGGCATCCACCAACGGGCGGAAGTGCTGCACAAACAACGCGCACAACAGGGTTGCGATGTGCAGACCGTCGGAGTCGGCGTCGGCGAGGATGCAGATCTTGCCGTAGCGCAGTTGGCTCATGTCCGCCGCGCCCGGATCGACGCCAATGGCCACGGCGATGTTGTGCACTTCCTGGCTGGCCAGGACTTCACTGCCATCGACTTCCCAGGTGTTGAGGATCTTGCCGCGCAACGGCAGGATCGCCTGGAATTCCTTATCCCGCGCTTGCTTGGCGGAACCGCCGGCGGAGTCGCCCTCCACCAGGAACAGCTCTGAGCGCATCGGGTCCTGCCCGGCGCAATCAGCCAACTTGCCGGGCAGTGCCGGGCCTTGGGTGATGCGCTTGCGCTCGACTTTCTTGCTGGCTTTCAGGCGGCGGCCGGCATTGTTGATTGCGAGCTCGGCCAGGGCCAGGCCCAATTCCGGGTGTTCGTTGAGCCACAGGCTGAAGGCATCCTTGACCACCCCGGAGACAAACGCTGCCGCTTCACGGGACGACAGGCGCTCTTTGGTCTGGCCGGAGAATTGCGGCTCCTGCATTTTCATCGACAGCACGAACGCGATGCGCTCCCACACGTCTTCCGGCGCCAGCTTCACGCCGCGCGGCAACAGGCTGCGGTATTCGCAGAATTCGCGCATGGCATCCAGCAAGCCTTGGCGCAAACCGTTGACGTGGGTGCCGCCCTGGGCGGTTGGGATCAGGTTGACGTAGCTTTCCTGCACGCTGTCACCGCCCTCGGGCAACCACAGCAGCGCCCAGTCGACGGCTTCTTTATTACCGGCCAGGCTGCCGCAGAACGGCTCGTTGGGCAGGCGTTCGAAATCGCTGACGGAATCTTCCAGGTAGGAACGCAGGCCGTCTTCGTAGTGCCACTCGACTTTCTCGCCGGTACCCTTGTCTTCAAAGGTGACCAGCAGGCCCGGGCACAACACGGCCTTGGCCTTGAGCACGTGCTTGAGGCGGCTGATGGAGAATTTTGGCGAATCGAAGTATTTCGGGTCCGGCGCGAAGTACACGCTGGTGCCGGTATTGCGCTTGCCAACGGTGCCGATCACCTGCAATTCGCTGGCTTTGTAGCCATCGGCGAAGGTCATCTCGTACTCGTTGCCGTCGCGCTTGACCTTGACCCGTACCAACGTGGACAAGGCGTTGACCACGGAAATACCCACGCCGTGCAAGCCACCGGAGAACTGGTAGTTCTTGTTGGAGAACTTACCCCCGGCGTGCAGCTTGGTGAGGATCAGTTCTACGCCCGACACACCCTCTTCCGGGTGAATGTCCACCGGCATGCCACGACCGTCGTCGGACACTTCCAGGGAGTGGTCAGCGTGGAGAATGACATGCACCGACTTGGCGTGCCCGGCCAAGGCTTCGTCGACGCTGTTGTCGATGACTTCCTGGGCAAGGTGGTTCGGCCGACTGGTGTCGGTGTACATGCCGGGGCGTTTGCGCACCGGGTCGAGGCCCGAGAGGACTTCGATGGCGTCGGCGTTATAAGAGCTAGCGCTGGGAGTGGCCATGGGGTCTCGTCGTGAGTCGTTCGATTAAAAAGTAACCTGGGATTTCCAAAGCAATTACAGTGCCGCGAAATCGAAGGATTGATACTGATCTGCGCCAATGCCGGCAAAGCTCAACAAGGCCGGCAATTGCTGGGCAAAGCCCTGGTAACCATGGTCGCCGCCGGCCTGGATGCGCAGGGCACACGCCCGGTAATACTGCTGGGCGAGGCGATAATCCAGGGTTTCATCCCCGGTCTGCAACCACACTTGATAACGCGCGGCATCCTGGGGCGCCGGGACCTCAAGCTCGGCCAGCGCCGTGACGTGGTCGTGGGTCAGCTCCCAGGTTTCATCGGTATAGAGGTTCTTCTGGGTGCCCAGGTAACCGTCGAACATCCGATGCGGGCTGACCGCCGGGTTGACCAGCAGCGCCTTGAGACCATGGCGTTCGGCAAGATGGGTTGCATAGTAGCCGCCGAGCGAGCTGCCGACCAGCAGTGGCCGCCCCAGTTCGCGGATGGCCGCCTCCAACTGCGGGATCGCCTGGCGGGGGTGGTGATGCAGGGCCGGCACGCGCAGTTGGCCGGCCAGGCCGAGGTTGTCCATCACGCGGATCAACTGGCAGGCCTTGTTGGACGCGGGCGCGCTGTTGAAGCCGTGGATATACAGGATCGAAGCGGACATGCCGGGCTCTCCGTGCTTGCGCGAAAAAGGCGCAGTTTACAGGGATCGGGGTGGTGTGAGCAGCCGATCATCCAGCCCTCTCCCCACATGTCTGATCAGTGTTCGCAGCCTTTAATAGCCGTTGCTGCCGTAATCCACGGTAAAGGCAAAATTTTTCACCCGCTCCACCCCGGTTTCCAACCGCCCATCGGCGTGCAGGCGCAGCCAGCGATAGCCTGGGGCCTCTTCGCTGACATTGAAATCCTCGCTGCCCGGCGCGAACTGGATGCAGGTGGACGGTGACGCCAACAGGCGCACGCCATTGCGCTCACGGTCGACTTCCTGGTGCACATGGCCCCAGAGCACCGCCCTGACCTGCGGGAAGCGGTCGAGCACGGCAAACAGAGCCTCGGGGTTGCGCAAGCCGATGGGCTCCATCCACGCACAACCGATGGGTACCGGGTGATGGTGGAAACACACCAGGTGATGGCGGTTCGGCGCTTCACTCAAGGCTTGGGCCAATAGTTGCAGTTGCTGGTCCTGCAAGTACCCAGGCACCGAGCCCGGCACGGCGGAGTCCAGCAGGGTGATGCGCCAATGGCCGATATCCACCACCGGTTCCAGTAAATCACTGTGCACCGCCGCGTGGGCCATGACCTGCGGCTCATCGTGGTTGCCGGGAATCCAGCGTGCCGGAACCCCAAAAGGCGCCGTCATCTCGCGAAATTGCTGATAGGACGCCAGCGTACCGTCCTGGGACAGGTCCCCGGTGGCCAACAGCAAATCGATCCGGGGCTGTTGCTCACGCACCAAGTCGATCACCCGTTGCAAGCTGTCGCGGGTGTTCATGCCCAGCAACACAGCGTCGGCCTCGGCAAACAGGTGGCTGTCGGACAACTGCACCAGCAACGTCGGCGCATCGGGGTTCAAGGTGGATACGCTCGGCAAGGCGCTCTCCCAAGGCAATCACAGGAATGGATAGTTGGGGCGATTATGCTGGGGCAGGACGCAAAGAGGAAACCTAAGGAAGCAGACGCAGTTCACATCTATCGCACGACTTCGAACTCATGGCCCAAGGCCAGGCAGTGGCTCAACCATTCACCGAGGAACACATTGAGCTGTGCTTTCTCATCGGGCTGGTGCATGAACACATTGGGGTAAGGGTAGATGCTGCGAAAGCGCCGCGCATGTTCGGCGCTGATCACTTCGGCCATCCGGGCATCGTGGTACACCTGCACTTCCAGCTGCGGCACCGGCAGCCAGGGCAGGCTGTGCTCCTGGCGCACGCGCAGGGTGGTGGTGTACGGGCAGTTGACGATGACTTCCAGGGCGAGCACGCCGAGCATCTGGTCGCCATGGGTCACGCCGATTCGCCGCGCCTCGGGGGAATGACGCATATCGGGGAGCAAGCGCATCAGCCGCGCATAGTTGGCCTCGCAAGCTGCTTGCAGCCCGATCAGGTCAACTCGATAACGTTCCCGTGCCTTTACTGCCATAACCCCCTCACTTCCGCGCGATTGAGCGCTAACCATTGCAGGGCAATAATGCTGGGCGCATTGGATATCCTGCCATCACGCACCGCTTGCAAGGCATCCTCGAAAGCCCAGGTGGTGACACGAATATCTTCTGCCTCTTCTTCCAATCCATGCACGCCACCCGCCCCCGCACTGTCGCAGCGGCCCAGGTACAAGTGGACAAATTCGGTACTGCCACCCGGCGACGGGAAATATTTGGTGATCGGCCACAACGAGGAGAATGTCAGCCCAGCTTCCTCCTCGGCTTCGCGGTGTGCAACCTCCTCCGGCTGTTCATCCTTGTCGATCAGGCCAGCGACCATTTCCACCAGCCACGGGTTGTCGGTACGGCCCATGGCGCCGACGCGAAACTGCTCGATCAAGACCACCTCATCGCGCTGCGGGTCGTAAGGCAGCACGCACACGGCATCATGGCGCACGAAAACTTCGCGATTGATCACCCGGCTCATGCCACCGTCGAACTTTTCGTGGCGCAACTGCACCCGATCGAGTTTGTAGAAGCCCTGGTAAGCATTGTCGCGCTGAACAATTTCGATTTTGCTCGGCGTCGATTTCGCGATGTCCGTCATATCCTTCCTCGTTATGCCCGTGCAATTCGCGCCATCCTAACGCGGTCCTGCCCGTAGGTGCAGCCCCTTTCCAGTTGCCGGGATAGACGGCGGGCGTCAAACTCACTCTAATAATCTTAGTGGCGAACTGACTGGCCTGCCGGTAGTCGAAGGTCCACGAATTTCGCTCTTAATCGACGGACGAAGAACATACATGTCGCTTTTAAAAATCGCCTCCGTGGCCTGTATCGCCTTGACCCTCGGCGCCTGCCAGAGCCTGTTTCAACCCAGCTATCGGACCCCGCTGGAAGCCACCCGTGACGCCAGCGAACAAAGCAAGCCGGGCTGCGCCAGCGCCGATTGCCCACTGGTGAACATCGACACCGTGCACTTCGCCAAAGAACCCAAGCTGGATGCGCTGATCGAACAGCGCCTGCTGGAGATGACCCGTACCAAGCCCAGCGACCCGCTGCCGACGAGCCTGGCGACGTACAGCGAGCAATTCCTGCAGACGGCTGCCCCCGGCAACAACATGTATTTGCAGGCCAAGGTACGCGAGCAGCATGACGGCTTGGTGATCATCGAGTTGTCCAGCTACCTGGACCAGGGCGTCACCCACGGCGAACCGGGCCGCGCGTTCATCAACTATTCGCGTCCGCAGCAAAAGGCCCTGAAGTTGACCGACATGCTGCTGCCAGGCAAGGAAGACGCATTCTGGAAAGCCGCCCAGGTGGCCCACAACAGCTGGCTGATCAGTACGCGCCTGAGCCTGGAGCCGGAGTTCGTCAAAAGCTATCCCTTCCAGAAAACCCCGAACGTGGCGCTGACCTACGGCGGCGTGACCCTCAAGTACCCTACCACCACCATCGCGCCGTACGCCCTGGGCCACGTCGAGTTGCAGATTCCCTACTCGCGCCTGGACGGCATCCTCAAGCCTGAGCTGGTTCCCGTACGCCGCTGAAGGCCCGGCCCAGGATGAACTGCAACAGCCCTGCCAGCACCAGCGCCGGCAGGGTCGCGCCGACATCCGGATACAGGTTGGCGAGCAGATGGTAAGTCGCAATGCCCCCCAGCCACGCCAACAACGCCGGCCAACGCAGCGAAGCCACAGCGCCCTGGCCGCGGCGGCGCAGGATGAAATGATCGACCAGTACCACGCCAAAGAGCGGCGCGAATACCGAGCCGATCAACAGCAGGAAGTTCTGGTACTGCGCCAACGGCGCAAAGCAGGCGATCAAGGTGCAGAGCACGCCGATCGCCAGCGCCAGGTGTTCGACTTTCAAGCGCAACAGAATCCCGCTGGACACTGCCGCCGAATGAATATCGGCAAAGGCGTTTTCCGACTCATCCAATAGGATCAGTAGCAGCGGAATGCCCAGGCCCGCTCCGGCCAAGGCCAGCAGCAGTGCGTTGACCTCCCCGCTTGGCGCAAAGGCCAGGGTGTAGGCCACACCGAGGCTCATCAGCCAGAAGTTGCCAATGAAGAAGCCCAGCGCCGTACCGCCGAACACGCTCTTGGCGCGTTTGCCGAAGCGCGAATAATCGGCAATCAGCGGCAGCCACGACAACGGCATGGCGATCGCAATATCAAAGCCCACGGCAAACGGCATCGATCCGTCACCGGCCTGGGCCCAGAGGGCGGCAAGGTCGGCTTTGGCGAAGAGGTTCCAGGTCAGCCACAGGCACGCGCCGAGCAACAGCCAGATCCCCCACTTGCGCAAGATCTGCCGCACGAAGGTCAACGGGCCGCTGACGGCCAGCAGGGTCGCCAGGCCACCGAAAAACAGCGTCCACAGCAACGGGCTCGCCAGCAGGCTGGCGTCGCTGAAAGCCCGCACACCCAACAAGCTCGCGGCATCGCGCATGACGATGATTTCAAACGAACCCCAGCCAATCAGTTGCAGCAGGTTCAACAGCGCCGGCAGGCTGGCGCCCTTGGCACCGAGGCTGAGCTTGAGGGCGGCCATGGCGGACAGCCCGGTGTCGCTGCCGATCACGCCGACGGCGGCCAGCAACAGCACGCCGGCCAGCGTGCCGAGAAAAATCGCCAGCAATGCGCCGGACAACCCCAGGCCCGGCGCGAGCAACGCGCCGGTTTGCAGGACCATCAGGCCGATGCCGAGGGAGAACCACAAGGAGAACAGGTCGCGGGCGCCGAACACGCGCTTGTCAGCGGGGACCGCGATGTCCGGGGAATAGGTACTCGGTTGAATGCTCAAGGGTGTTATCTCTGAGGGGCACTTGTTGTCAGGGAGATTGCAATCGGGGGCAAGCCCCCTCCCACATTGGATCGGCTGTGAACACAAAAACTGTGTATGGCTCAGTCAATATGTGGGAGGGGGCTTGTCGAGTCGTCACACCGCCCCGATGACGGCGGTACAGGCACCGCCGTCTCTGGATCAGACCTTCTTATAAAGCTGGCTGCCTTCCTGCTTGAACCGCTCCGCCTGCTCGGCCAGGCCCTTGGCCACGTCCACATCCACCGCGTCAATGCGCTGGTTGGCCGCGTACTCACGCACTTCCTGGGTGATTTTCATCGAGCAGAACTTCGGCCCGCACATCGAGCAGAAATGCGCGACCTTGGCCGAGTCCTTCGGCAGGGTTTCATCGTGATAGGACCGTGCGGTGTCCGGATCGAGGCCGAGGTTGAACTGGTCTTCCCAACGGAACTCGAAGCGCGCCTTGCTCAAGGCGTTATCGCGGATTTGCGCACCCGGATGACCTTTCGCGAGATCGGCTGCATGGGCGGCGATCTTGTAGGTGATGATCCCGGTCTTCACATCATCCTTGTTCGGCAGGCCCAGGTGTTCCTTGGGCGTGACGTAGCAGAGCATGGCGCAACCGAACCAGCCGATCATTGCCGCACCGATGCCCGATGTAATGTGGTCGTAGCCGGGTGCGATGTCGGTGGTCAGCGGGCCGAGGGTATAGAACGGCGCCTCGTCGCAGCACTCGAGTTGCTTGTCCATGTTTTCCTTGATCAATTGCATCGGCACGTGGCCGGGGCCTTCGATCATGGTTTGCACATCGTGCTTCCAGGCGATCTTGGTCAGTTCGCCAAGGGTCTCCAGCTCGCCGAATTGCGCGGCGTCGTTGGCGTCGGCAATCGAACCCGGACGCAAGCCATCGCCCAGGGAGAAGCTGACGTCATAGGCCTTCATGATTTCGCAGATTTCGTCGAAATGCGTGTAGGTGAAGTTCTCTTTATGGTGCGCCAGGCACCACTTGGCCATGATCGAACCGCCACGGGAGACGATGCCGGTGACACGCTTGGCGGTCAGTGGTACGTAGCGCAGCAACACCCCGGCGTGGATGGTGAAGTAGTCGACGCCTTGCTCGGCCTGTTCGATCAGGGTGTCGCGGAACAGCTCCCAGGTCAGGTCTTCAGCGGCGCCACCGACTTTTTCCAGGGCCTGGTAGATCGGCACGGTACCGATCGGCACCGGCGAGTTGCGAATGATCCATTCGCGGGTTTCGTGGATGTGCTTGCCGGTGGACAAGTCCATCACCGTGTCCGAGCCCCAACGAATGCCCCAGGTCAGTTTCGCCACTTCTTCTTCGATGGACGAACCCAAGGCGCTGTTGCCGATGTTGCCGTTGATCTTCACCAGGAAGTTACGGCCGATGATCATCGGTTCCAGTTCGGTGTGGTTGATGTTGGCTGGAATGATTGCGCGACCACGGGCGATTTCTTCGCGCACGAATTCCGGAGTGATGATTTTCGGCACGCTGGCGCCGAAGCTGTGGCCGGCGTGTTGCTGGTCGAGCAGGCCACTGGCGCGGGCTTCTTCAAGCTTCATGTTTTCGCGGATGGCGACGTATTCCATCTCGGCGGTGATGATGCCTTTGCGCGCGTAATGCATCTGGGTGACGTTGGCGCCGGCCTTGGCGCGACGCGGGTTCTTCACGTGGGCAAAGCGCAGGGCGGTCAGCTCGGCATCGTTCAGGCGCTGCTGACCGAAGTGCGAGCTCAGGCCGGACAGGCGCTCGGTATCGCCCCGGGACTCGATCCACGGCGAGCGCACATCGCCCAGGCCTTTGCGCACGTCGATGATGACGTTGGGGTCGGTGTAGGGGCCGGAGGTGTCGTAGACCACCACGGGCGCATTGATTTCACCGCCGAAATCGGTGGGTGTGACGTCCAGGCTGATTTCGCGCATCGGTACGCGAATGTCCGGGCGAGTGCCTGGCACGTAGATTTTTTGCGAGCGGGTAAACGGCTGCACGGACCCGGAATCGACTTTGGCCGACTCACTCAAGTGCACGGTATTTTTTGATTTTTGGCTTTTTAATTCGGTGCTCATCACGGGCTCTCCAACTATCCAGGCGGTGGATTTTTGTCGGAGCGAACCTGTGACGGATGGACGCACTGAAAACAGTGCTGTGCTTGGTGCACGAAGGCTGTTCGATTGTCGAACAACATCCCGGACGAAGCACAAGAGGACTCGCCGGGTGACGAGAAATCTTGTTCCCTACGCAGGCGCTAACCTGATCAGGTTCAACGGGATCCGGTATTTACCGATCTCAGCCTTCTAACAAGGCACCCCGACAAGAACGTGGCCAGTCTAGACCAGGGTGGGGGCAAATTGCCAATAGCCGTGCATTCAGCGTGATGAATGGCGCATTTGCGGGATTGTTGTGCCGTGGTTGCGCCACTACACTCGGATGCTGCCTCAACGCTTGACGCCAGGAATGGCCAGCTTTAGCCTTGGGCGCTAAATTATAGCCGTAATATTCACACTAGGGATCGCCTCATGCTGCGCAAACTCTCACTGGCTCTTGCCGTGTCTTGTGCGACCAATGGAATGGTCTGGGCAGCTGAAGCGCCCTTGTCCGCCAGAACCGACCTGGTCAGCGTCTATCAGGAGGCGGTAGACAACAACGCCGACCTCGCCGCTGCCCGCGCCCAATATGGCGCACAGAAAGAAGTGGTGCCCCAGGCCCGCGCCGGCCTGCTACCGAATTTGTCGGCCGGTGCCGATATCAATAATGTGCGCACCCAGATCGACACCCCGGCCGCCACCGCCAACCGCGATGCCCACTCCTGGCGCGCGACCTTGAGCCAGCCCTTGTTCCGTGCCGACCGCTGGTTCCAGTTGCAAGCCGCCGAAGCCGTCAACGAACAGGCGGCGCTGCAACTCTCGGCCACCGAACAGAACCTGATTCTGCAAAGCGCCGAGAACTACTTCGCCGTGCTGCGTGCCCAGGACAACCTGGCCTCGACAAAGGCCGAAGAAAATGCGTTCAAGCGCCAACTGGACCAGTCCAACGAACGCTTCGACGTGGGCCTGTCGGACAAAACCGATGTGCTGCAATCCCAGGCCAGCTACGACACCGCGCGAGCCAACCGGATCGTCGCGCAACGCCAGGTAGATGACGCCTTCGAAGCGCTGATCACCCTGACCAACCGTCAATACAATTCGATCCAGGGCATTGTGCATACGCTGCCGGTGTTGCCACCGCTGCCGAACGACGCCAAGGCCTGGGTCGAGACCGCCGGCCGCCAGAACCTCAACCTGCTTGCCAGCAACTATGCGGTGACCGCCGCCGAGGAAACGCTCAAGCAGCGCAAGGCCGGGCACGCCCCCACCCTGGACGCCGTGGCGCAGTATGAAAAGGGCGATAACGACGCGCTGGGCTTCAGTAACCCGAATGCCTTCGGCACGCCTTATGGTGGCGATGTCTCGCAACGTACCATTGGCCTGCGCCTGAACATCCCGCTCTACAGCGGCGGCTTGACCAGCTCGCAAGTGCGTGAATCCTATTCGCGCCTCGGCCAGACCGAGCAGCAACGCGAAGGCCTGCGCCGCCAGGTGGTGGAAAATACGCGCAACCTGCACCGCGCAGTGAACACCGATGTGGAACAGGTCCAGGCACGCCGGCAGTCGATCATCTCCAACCAGAGCGCGGTGGAAGCCACGGAAATCGGTTACCAGGTGGGTACGCGCAATATCGTCGACGTGCTCGACGCCCAGCGCCAGCTCTACGCGTCGGTGCGCAACTACAACAACAGCCGCTATGACTACATCCTCGACAACCTGCGCCTGAAACAGGCGGCGGGCACGTTGAACCCAGGGGACCTGCAGGACCTGGCGCGCTACCTCAAGGCCGACTACAACCCGGACAAGGACTTCCTGCCGCCGGACCTGGCCAAGGCGGCTGCCGAGCAGTTGAAAGCCCGCCCAGGCAATTGAACACACCGTAAAAACCCTGTGGGAGGGGGCTTGCCCCCGATAGCGGTGTACCAGGTGAACTCATGTTGACTGACACTCCGTCATCGGGGGCAAGCCCCCTCCCACATTTGGCTCGCCAGTGCGTCAGTGAGTTATCAGGCGATCAAGGCCATCCAACAATCGCTTCAAAGCGCCCTGGTTGGCCTGCATCACCTTAAGCCCCGCCTGCGCCATCCGCTGGGCGTCCTGCGGCAGCTCGAACAGTTGCCGCACGGCCTCGGCCAACCCTTCGGCGTCATCCACCTCCCGCAACGCACCCGCTTCGCGCATCATCGCGGTAATTTCGAGGAAGTTGAACACGTGGGGGCCCATGATCACCGGCTTGGCCAGCGCCGCCGGTTCCAGCGGATTATGCCCACCGGTCGCCACCAGGCTGCCACCGACGAAAGCGCTGTCGGCCAAGGCATACAGAAACAGCAATTCGCCCATGGTGTCACCGAGCAGCACCGAGGTCTGCGCGGTGACCGGCTCACCGCTGGAACGCCGCACCGTGGCAAACCCCTGTTGCCCACACAGCTCGAACATCGGGCCGAAGCGTTCCTGATGACGCGGCACCAGAATCAGCAACGCGTTGGGGTAGCTTTCGAGCAGTTGGCGATGGGCGGCGAGCACCACTTCATCTTCGCCTTCGTGGGTACTGGCGGCGATCCACACCGGGCGCTCAGTGGCACCCCACTGCTCGCGCAGGGCAGCGGCACGCACCGGCAATTGGGGGTCGACGGTCAGGTCGAACTTGATCGAGCCAGTCACCGTTACGGTTTCGGGGCGCGCACCCAGGCTGAGAAACCGCTGGGCCTCGGTGTGCGTCTGCACGGCGAACAGGCTCATCTGCGCCAGCATCGGTGCCGTCAGCTTGGCGAAACGCGCATACCCCTTGGCCGAACGCGCCGATAACCGCGCATTGGCCAGCGCCACCGGAATACCGCGTTGGGCGCAGGCATGGATATGGTTGGGCCACAGCTCGGTTTCCATGATCACGGCCAGCTTCGGCTGCACGCGATCAAGAAAACGCTTGGCCGCACAGGGCAAATCGTAAGGCAGGTAGCAATGCTGGATGCGCGGCTCGTTGGCGAACAACGCCTGGATGCGCTCGGACCCGGTGGGCGTCATGCAGGTGACGGTGATGGGCAGTTGTGGATAACGCGCCAACAGCCCGCGAATCATCGGCGCGGCGGCGATGCTTTCCCCCACCGACACGGCATGCACCCAGATCCCGCCGGGTTGCATCACCGGCAAGCCGTAGGAAAACCGCTCGGCCACGCGCTGGGCATAGGCCGGCGCCTTGCGCGCACGCAACCACAGACGTAAGGCCACCAACGGCAGCGCCAGGTAAAACAGACAGCTGTAGAGAGTTCTATTCATGGCGGCGGAGTTTATCGGCTTTTTCAGTCGATCGCCTGCAAGCACTCGGCAAAACGTTCGGCGAGAAAGCGCGCGGCGGGACCGAGGGGCTCATCGCGGCGCCACACCAGCTCGACCACCAACGCCGGTGGCGTCCATTCGCTGTCCAGTTCGACCATCAGGTTCTGGTACGACGGGTACTGCACCACATGCCGGGGCAACCACGCCCAGCCCAGGCCACGGGTCAGCCACTCGGCCAGCACGTAGAAGCTGTCGGCACGCCACACCTGCGGGCTGGCGGCCTCGCTGCCGGGATAGACGCTGGTCTGGGTCGACATCAGCAACTGGCGAAATTGCGCCAGGCGCTGGCAGTCCACGGTTGCCTGCGCCGCCAGGGGATGGTTGCGACCGCACACCGTGACCATCTCCACACTGCCCACCACCCGCCGCTCCAACGCTTCCGGGATCTGGTCGTGATAAAACAGCATGCCCAGGTCGGCCTTGCGCTCCACCAGCTTGCGGGCGACATCCCCCTGGGCCGCGCTGGACAATTGCACCTCCAGGTTGGGAAAGCGTCCAGCCAAGGCATCGAGACTATCCAGAACCGGCTGATAGAGCATCGCCTCATCCTGGGCCAGGCGCAGACAAGCTTCCTCGCCACGCATCAACGACATCGCGCGGCCATTGAGGCGTTCGCACTGGCGCAAGACCTCCTTCGCTTCTTCGAGCAACACCGTGCCGGCTTCGGTCAGGCGCGGCTGGCGGCCACTGCTGCGCTCGAACAGGCTCACGCCCAAGTCCGCCTCCAGCAGGGCGATCCCATTGCTGACCGCCGACTGCGCCTTGCGCTGCTCCCGCGCCACCGCCGAAAACGAGCGCTGCTCGGCCACCCTGACAAACAAGCGCATCTGCTCCAGATTCCACTGCACGCCCATGGCTCAACCTATCTTCATTCCAGATAGGTAATGACTTTACCCCATCTAGCGAAGCCCTAAAATACCGACATCATCAAGTGCGCTCTACACCGAGGATCTACCCATGAACCCTGCCTACTACTACCTGGCCATTGCCATCTGCTCGGAAGTGATCGCCACCGTGTCGATGAAAGCCATCAAGGGCTGGAGCACCCCTATCCCGCTGTTGCTGGTGATCGTGGGCTACGGCGTGGCCTTCTGGATGCTGACCCTGGTGGTGCGTACCGTCCCCGTGGGTGTGGCCTACGCGGTTTGGGCCGGGATGGGCATTGTGATGGTCAGCATTGCCGCGCTGTTCATCTATGGCCAGAAGCTCGATCTGCCGGCAATGCTCGGGATGGGCTTGATCGTGTTGGGCGTAGTGGTGATTCAGCTGTTCTCGAAAACCGCCGGCCACTGAGATCCCCTGCCAATATTGATCCCGGGCAAAGATCGATCCGTTGAGTCTGTATACTTGGCAACTTGATTTGAACACTGAGGTTGCCCATGCCATCCGTTATTTCCACCGACGTTCTGATTGTCGGCGCCGGGGTTGCCGGCCTCTGGCTCAATGCGCGCCTGCGCCGCCAGGGTTTTTCCACGGTGGTGGTGGAAAGCGCCACCCTCGGTGGCGGGCAGAGCGTGAAGTCTCAGGGGATCATTCACGGCGGCGCCAAGTACGCCCTGCACGGCGCCCTCACCGGCGCCTCCGAGGCGATTTCCGATATGCCGCGCCGCTGGCGCGAAGCGCTCGCGGGCAACGGCGAGCTGGACTTGTCCGGCGTGCGCCTGCTGTCTGAAGCCCATTACCTCTGGTCCCCTGGCACACTCGCCGGCAACCTCACCAGCTTTTTCGCCAGCAAGGCCGTGCGCGGCCGTGTCGACCAGGTCAAGGGCGACGATCTGCCGCTGGCCCTGCAAGACCGCCGTTTCAAGGGCAAGGTCTATCGCCTGGCGGAATTGGTCATCGATGTTCCCAGCCTGATCGAACGCCTGGCGCAACTGGCCGGTGATGGCTTGCTCGCCGGGCAACACATCGAACCGCTGCGCGAAGGCGACACATTGATCGGCTTGAAAGTCGATGGCCGCGAGATCCGCGCCCAGCGCATCGTATTGAGTGCCGGCGGCGGCACTGCAGAGTTGCTGGCGGCCCTGGGCCTGAGCCAGCCGGCCATGCAGACACGCCCGTTGCACATGATCATCGCCAAAGGCCCAGGGTTGAAGCCGCTGTACGCCCACTGCCTGGGCGGCGGTACCAAGCCGCGCGTTACCGTCACCACCCACCCGGCCGCCGATGGCAATTGGGTCTGGTACCTGGGCGGCGAAATTGCCGAGGCCGATGGCGTGGCGCGCACGCCTGAAGAGCAAATCGCCACCGCCCAGAAAGAGCTGGCGCATTTGCTGCCGTGGATCGACATGAGCCAGACCCAGTGGGCCACCCTGCGCGTCGACCGCGCCGAGCCGCTGCAATCGGGCCTGAGCCGCCCCGACAACGCCTTCCTCGCCGAAGAAGGCCACCTGCTGGTGGGCTGGCCGACCAAACTGGCCCTGGCGCCGGACTTCGCCGATCGAGTGATCCACGCTCTGGAGCGCGACGGTATCCACCCAGGCCCGGCCACCCCGCTGCCCGACCTGCCCAAGCCCGCCATCGGCCAACCCGCCTGGGAGCAACTGCTGCCATGACCTTGCCCACCCTGCACGACCTGCATCGCCCCCTGGGCAGCACCGGCCTGCTGGTGTCGCCGCTGGGCCTGGGCACCGTCAAGCTGGGCCGCGACCAAGGGGTGAAATACCCCAGCGGCTTCCAGATTCCAGATGATGACGAAGCGCGGATGCTGCTACGCCAAGCCCGCCAACTGGGCATCAACCTGATCGACACCGCCCCCGCCTACGGCCGCAGTGAAGAACGCCTGGGCCCGCTGTTACGCGGCCAGCGCCAGGACTGGGTGATTGTCAGCAAGGTCGGCGAAGAGTTCGAGGAAGGCGTGTCCCGGCACGATTTCAGCGCGGCCCATACCCGAATGTCGGTCGAGCGCAGCCTGAAACGACTGGAAACGGACTTCATCGACCTGGTGCTGGTGCATTCCGACGGCAATGACCTGCATATCCTCAACGACTGCGAGGTCTACCAGACCCTGGCCGAGCTGAAACGCGAAGGCAAGATTCGTGGTTTCGGCTTCTCCGGCAAAACTGTCGAGGGCGGTGTGAAGGCCCTGGAACAGGGTGATTGTGCGATGGTCACCTACAATCTGAACGAACAGGCCGAGAAAGCCGTCATTGATTATGCAGCGGTCCACGGCAAGGGCATCCTGGTGAAAAAAGCCTTGGCCAGCGGCCACGTGTGCCTGGAGCCTGGAATGGATCCAGTTCGCGCCAGTTTCATGTTGTTGTTTGCGCAAACGGGCGTCGCCAGTGCTATTGTCGGGACCATTAATCCGCTGCACCTGGCTCATAACGTGGCGACCGCTGCCCAGGTCATTCGTCAACTCTGATGCCGCCGACGCGGCCGACCCCGTCGCAGGAAGGAGCCGACATGCCGCGAACCCTCATAAGAAAAAACCCCAGCAACTTCAAGACACTGCCGCTGCACGTCGAAGCGACCCCCGAAGGTTTGAGTTACCAGAGCGTCGGCATGCCGCTCAACTTCGCCCAGACCCTGCAACGACGCAAGCCGGTCGAGGTGGCAGACCCCGAGCGTTTTGTCCTGGAACTGGCGAACCTCGGGGTATCGGTGCGTCTGACCCTGCATTGGCAAAACAAGGATTACTGGGTACTGGTGCGCCAGCGCCGCCAGGATCGGGGCGATGTGGTGCTCAAGCTGATCTCCGGCTACGTCCCCGCCCATGAACTGAACCTGCCGCTGCACACCGCCATCCAGGAAATTGCCGAAGAATGCCTGCTGGAAACCCCCGAAGGCTGGCTGAGCGGACGTTTCAACGATACCTGGCTACCGGCCCCCTACTCCTCAGCCCTGCACTACCGCGAAGCCCTGCCGTTTCGCCTCAGCCCACTGTCCGGCGCGGCACGCCCGGTGCGCTGTGCGACAACCCAATTGATCGAACGCCCACGAGCCTACGTGCACCTGCCCACGGCGTCGCTGCAACTGATCTATGACTTGCGCCTGGAAGTGCCGAAGGAAGCCAAGTCCCTGAGCCTGTTCCATGTGGATGAACGACTGGAAGGCGACCAACTGGTCGCACGCCTGGATCGCCAGCGTCCGGACCTGTACCTCATGCCGCTTAAGGACGGCCAGCCGCTGCCCGAGCTGTACACGGTCAAGAAAGACCAACTGTACCCGGCGAGCACTCGGGGTTTGTACCTGGCCGAAAGCTTCGCTCAGCAGGAGGGCTGGGTGGTGCGTGACGAGCGCATTCGCTGGAAGGATTGGCTCAGGCAGCAAGGCCTGTCACAACCTGAAAAAGAATCGAAATTGAAAGCCCTGACCGGCAAGGCGCGGCAGATGCTGCGCAAGATCGTGCCGAAGAAAAAGGCCAGTCGCTAGCGCCCAAGGAACGCAGAACGCTTCATGGAGCAGGACGAATATGGGAGCCCTCGAGCCCCCACATTCGATCAGATCAGCCGTTAAGCAGCCGCTCGAGCCCTACCTTCAATGGGGTGGGCTCTGGCAGTTTGAAGTTGGCCAACAACCTCTGGTTATTCGCCCGCGAATGCCGGATATCCCCCGAGCGCGCCGGCCCGTAAGTGATAACCGGCAGCGCGCCAACCACCTCTTCCAGCGCCTGCAACACCTGCTTGAGCGTGGTGGTTCGGTTCCAGCCCACATTGATCGCCCCCAGCGGTGCATCCTCGACCTCGATAGCCTGCACCAGCACGTCCACCAGGTCTTCCACGTACATGAAATCGCGGGTTTGCTCACCGTCGCCGAACACGGCAATCGGCACGCCCTGTTGCACACGCTCACTGAAGATACTGATCACCCCGGAATACGGCGAGGACGGATCCTGGCGTGGCCCGAAGATATTGAAGAAACGGAAGATCACCGGCTCCAGGCCATGCTGGCGGCGGTAGAAGTCGAAATAGTGCTCACCGGCCAGCTTGTCCGAGGCATAGGGTGTCAGCGGTGCCTTGGTGGTCTCTTCGTCAATCGAAGCGCCCTCGCCGTTGTTGCCATACACCGCGGCACTGGAGGCAAACACCACACGCTTCACACCGGCCTTGCGCATGGCTTCGCACACATTCAAGGTGCCGACGAAATTACTCTGGTGCGTACTGACCGGATCATCCACCGATGCCTGGACCGAGGCCACGGCAGCCAGGTGGACCACTGCAAAAACGCCGACCGCCGCACGCGCCACCAGCGCTGCGTCAGCGACATCGCCCTCAACCAGTTCGACGCGAGGATTGTCCAGCGCCAGGTTGCTGCGCTTGCCGGTGGACAGGTCATCCAGCACCCGCACGGCATAACCCTTGGCGAGCAAGGCATCGACCAGGTGCGAGCCAATAAAGCCCGCCCCCCCGGTAATCAGGACCCGCTTATCAGCGTTACTCATTGTTGCGGATCTTCTCGACGATGGCGGTGGTCGAGCTGTTCTCGACCAAACCCAGCACTTTGACCTTGCCGCCGTAGGCACTGACGATATCGGCTCCCACGACCTGGTCGACGGAATAATCACCGCCCTTGACCAACACGTCCGGCTTGACCTGGGCCAGCAGGTTCTCAGGCGTGGCTTCCGGGAAGCTGATGACCCAATCTACCGCGCCCAGGCCAGCGAGCACCGCCATGCGCCGGTCAACACTGTTGATCGGACGACCAGGGCCTTTGAGACGGCTGACCGAAGCGTCGTCGTTGACCGCGACGATCAGGCGATCGCCTTGGGCGCGCGCCTGCTCCAGGTAGGTCACGTGGCCGGCGTGCAGGATGTCGAAGCAACCGTTGGTGAACACAATGCTTTCGTTGTGGGCTCGCGCATCGTCGATCGCCAGCAGCAATTGCTCGATCGTCAGCACGCCACGCTCCGAACCTTCGGAACGCTGGATCGCCCGGCGCAATTCAGGCGCGCTGATGGCCGCAGTCCCCAGCTTGCCGACCACGATGCCCGCCGCCAGGTTGGCCAGGGCTACCGCGTGGGGCAGTTCCTCGCCGGCCGCAATGGACGCGGCCAGGGTGGAAATCACGGTGTCACCGGCGCCGGTGACGTCGAACACTTCACGGGCCCGTGCCGGCAGGTGCATCGCCGGGTGGTCGGGGCGCAGCAAGGTCATGCCGTGCTCGCCACGGGTCACCAGCAAGGCGCCCAAATCAAGCTCGGCCATCAGCGTTGCGCCCTTGCTCACCAGCTCATGTTCGTCGGCGCAACCGCCAACGATGGCTTCGAACTCGCTGAGGTTCGGGGTGATCAGGCTGGCGCCCCGATAGATCGAGAAGTCCTTGCCCTTGGGATCGGCCAATACCGGAATGTTGCGGGCCTTGGCGGCCTGGATCAGTACCTGGTGGTTCCTCAAGGCGCCTTTGCCGTAGTCGGACAACACCAGCACCTTGATGCCTTCGAGCAACGCGTCGACCTGGCTGCTGAGGGCCTGGGCGTCGGTGGCGAAGGGTTCTTCAAAATCAATACGCAGCAATTGCTGGTGACGACTCATCACCCGCAACTTGACGATCGTCGGCTGATGGGCGATGCGTTGGAACACCGCGCGTACACCGGCGCCACGCAGGCTGTTGGCCAGGCTGTCGGCGGCTTCGTCGTCGCCGGTCACGCCCACCAGGGAAGCTGGGGCGCCGAGGGCGGCAATATTAAGGGCAACGTTGGCAGCGCCGCCTGGACGGTCTTCGATTTGCTCGACCTTGACTACCGGTACCGGCGCCTCAGGGGAAATCCGTGAGGTACCGCCATGCCAGTAACGGTCGAGCATGACATCGCCGACCACCAAGACAGGGGCTTGATCGAATCGCGGCATGGACAACTTCATGGAGCAACCCACATACAAAATGAACAGGGGCGCGATATTAGCACAGGGTTGCGGGAGGTTTGCGGGAGGGTTGCAATGTGGGCGCCGGCTTGTCGAGGCAAGCCGGCTCCCACAGGATCAGGTGATATCAGCAGTAACCGGCGCATCCAGCCCCATGGCATGCAAGCGGGCGTAGTAGCCATTCTGCGCGAGCAGTTCGCTGTGGGTGCCACGTTCGACAATGCGACCGTCGTCCATCACCAGGATCAGGTCGGCCTTCTCGATGGTGGACAAGCGGTGCGCGATCACCAGAGTGGTGCGGCCTTGCATGACCTTGTCCAAGGCGGCCTGGATATGCCGCTCGGACTCGGTGTCGAGGGCCGAGGTGGCCTCGTCGAGAATCAGCAGCGGCGCGTTCTTCAGCAAGGCACGGGCAATGGCCAGGCGCTGGCGTTGGCCACCGGACAGCAGCACGCCATTTTCGCCGACCTGGGTATCGAAGCCCTTGGGCAACTGGTCGATGAAGTCCTTGGCATTGGCATCCGCCGCCGCCGCTTCAACGTCGGCCCGGGGCGCACCGGCCAGGTCGCCGTAGGCGATGTTGTTGTTCACGGTGTCGCTGAACAGCGTCACATGCTGGGTCACCTGGGCAATATGCTTGCGCAGGTTGAGCAGCTTGTAGTCTTCGATCTCGACGCCATCCAGCAGGATTTCCCCGCTTTCATGGTGGTAGAAACGCGGGATCAGGCTGGCCAGGGTCGACTTGCCGCTGCCCGAGCGCCCGACCAGGGCGATCATCTGCCCAGGTTCGGCGGTAAAGCTGATGTCCTTGAGGACATGGCGCTCGGTACCGGGGTAGGTGAAGTTCAGGTTGCGCACTTCCAGGCGCCCATTGACATGGTCACGCTCGATGGTGCCGCGGTCGACTTCAACTTCTTCGTCCAACTGCTCGAAAATGCTTTCGGCGCCGGCCACGCCCTTCTGGATGGTCGAGCTGACTTCCGAAAGCTGGCGGATCGGCTTGGGCAGCAAACCGGCCAAGGTGATGTAGGCCACCATGTCACCGGCCGACGCGTCACCGCGAAGATAAAGAACCAGGAACATCAGCACCGCCATGGCGGTGTAGATCACCAGTTGCAGGGCCGGGGTGTAGATCGCCCCGGTGCGGGTCATGCTCAACTGTTTGTTGGTGTTGCTCTGGCTGGCCTTGAGGAAGCGCTTTTCCTCGTAGACTTCACCGCCGAAGCTGCGCACCACGCGGTAGCCCTGGATGGTTTCCGAGGCCACGTGGGTGACGTCGCCCATGGCGACCTGGATCTTCTTGCTCTGCTTGCGGAATTTCTTGCTGGCCGTGCTGACCATCACCGCGATCAGCGGCAGGATGGCGATCATCACCAGCGTCAGGCGCCAATTCATGAACAGCAGCGAGGCAAACAGGAAGATCACCGTCATGCCTTCGCGTATCACCACCTTGATCGCATCGGTCGCCGCCCCCGTGACCATGGTCACGTTGAAGGTGATGCGCGAAATCAGGTGCCCGGAATTGTGATTGTCGAAATAGCGGTTGGGCAGGGTCAGCAGGTTATTGAACAACTGCACGCGCAGGTCATGGACCAGGCCCAGTGACACCTTGGCCAGCAGGTAGTTGCCCAGGAACGAACCCAGGCCCTGCCAGGCCGCGATCAGGATGATCAGCAGCGGCACGGCTTGCAGCAACTGCAGGTCACGCAGGAACGGCACGCTGGGGAACAGCACAGCTTCCGGATTGGAAAGGCCGTCGACAAAGTACTTGAGGATGTAACCCAGCATGGGCTGGGTCGACGCGAAAATCAGAAATCCGACGATACTCAGCGCGAACAAGCCCGCGTAGGGCCTGACGTAACTGAGCAGGCGGAAGTATATTTTCAAGCTCGAAGGGCTTGCGCTCGGACTGGAGTCGGTCATATCACGCGGCGTTTTGAAAAAGGAGGCTGACTTTAGCACAGCTTCTCTGTTGTACTTGCACCCGGCATGACCCACAACCCGGTTGGATCCAACCGGCGACATTATATAGCCACTACTTTAAGATGGTCGGCTTTCTCAATCTGGAATGGCTTTGCGTATGCACTCCAAGCGCCTGATGTATGGCTCAAATCGCGTTTTCGACTTTCTGGTTCTCTGGATTTTGCCCATTGGCTTGTTGTTGTTGCTGAGCTCGTTGTTCTTCGTCACCAATCGCAATGTGCTGCACAAGTTCTACTACGCCCTGTTCAGTGCGCCGACCTTGCTGCTGCTGTGCCTGCGCCCGCGGGAATTCAAGGAACTGTTGCGCGAGCCGCTGGCGATCGCATTCCTGGTGTTTTCCGCCTGGGCCCTGATCAGCCTGTTCTGGAGCCCGGAGCAACACCCGGACACGGACCTGTTCAAGCGTCCCCTGCACACGTTCATGCTGTTTGCCGGCTGCGGGCTGTTGCTGCATTACCGCAATGAACTGTTCAAGCCGATTTTCTTCAGTGCGGCGGTGATCGCACTGGTGGTCTGCCTGTGCAACCTCGTGGCATTCGTCAAGGGTTTCGAGCCGGGCATGCGCATGATCGGCGGCCGCGGCGCCCTCGATAACCCCCTGCTCAGTTCCCACGTATTCGGCTTCTTCTGCGTTTACTGGCTGTATGTCTGCATGACCACCCAGCGCCTGAGCGTGCTGTGGTTCAGCGTACCCGCCCTGGCTATCATGACCGCGACGGTCCTGGCCACCGGTTCGCGCACGCCACTGGTGGCACTGACGCTGGCCATCCTCTGGATGACCTTTATCAGCCGTAATCGCCGCTCGGCACTGCTGATCGCGGGCATGGTCGTGGGCGCCGCCGGGCTCCTGCTGTTCTACCCGGAACTGATCACCAACCGGGGCAGTTCGTTCCGCTTTGAACTGTGGGGCATGTCGCTGCAACGCATCGCCGCACACCCGTGGATTGGCCACAGCTACGATTCGGAGCTGTACCTGACCCTGGCCGATGGCTTCCAACTGCGCGAGCCCCACAGCTTCGCCCTGGGCGTGTTGTATTACGTCGGTATCATCGGATTTATCCCGTGGATCTTCATGCTCGGCTGGGGCCTGTACAAAGGCTTCAAGGAACGTGCGCAGCCGCTGTTTATCCTGGCATCTTCCCTGCTGATGTACGGCATCGGCGCCGGCCTGACCGAAGGCGGCGGCATCCTGTCGCGACCCAAGGAGCACTGGTTTGTCTTGTGGATCCCACTGGCTCTCATCGCCGGCCTGAGCATCGCCCAGCGTCGTCGCAGCGTGCTGCGCATGCCGGTACAAGCCCTCAAGCCAGCCGCCTTCGAGCAACTGTGCAGCCATGCACACGTCATCGAAGCCGACGGCCTGGGCCCGAAAGTCCTGCGCCTGGCTGACGGCCGTTTCCTCAAGGTCTTCCGCCCGCGGCGCTGGTACACCTCGGGCAGCTTCAACCCCTACTCCGAGCGGTTTGCCAGTAACGCCGAGCAATTGCGTACCCTGGGTATCCCCACGCCGCAGATTCTTGGCCTGTATGGGCTGCACGACGGCAGCAGCGCCGTGATCTACTCGCCGCTGCCCGGCCTGACCCTGCGCCAGGCCCTGCAAAGCCTGGACAGCAGCCTGCGCGAGTCGCTGATCGAGCGCTTCGGCCAGTTCATGGCCCAGTTGCATGAGCGCGGCGTGTACTTCCGTTCGTTGCACCTGGGGAACGTGCTGCTGATGGATGACGGTGAGTTCGGCCTGATCGATATCGCCGACCTGCGCATCTTCCCTTCGCCGCTGCGCAACGCCCTGCGCCAGCGCAACCTGCGCCATATGCAACGCTACCCGCAGGACCGCGCCTGGTTGTTCGAGACTCACTTCGAACAGTTGGCCAAAGGTTATGCGGCCGTTGCCAGCCAAGGCGCCACTGCGAAGATTCGGGCACAGGTGCAGGCTTTGGCGATTCCCAGCGCCTGATAAAAAAGGCGACTATCACCGCTGATAGTCGCCTTTTTTTACCCCCCTCGCCGCCTCAGTTCCTGAGGGGCATCAGGTACAGACGCACCAGGCCACGCAAGGTCTTGCGCCCCCAGAACTTCAATGGGATCTGCTTGAGGATCTCCCGCGCCAGCGGCCGGTCCCGGTCGGCGGTCTTGAGGAACATCGAGTTCAGGAAGTTGTAGCGCACCGCGTCATAAGCCGGGTGCTCGCTGAACTTGGCGTAGGTCTTGAGGATGTTCTGGATCATGTAGCGGTGGTTCTTGTAGGTGTTGCTCGCGTGCTGGCGATAGCGCGCCATCACCACGTCGAGGGCGTCGATGGTGTAGCCCGCGGCAGTGATCTTCAACTGGATCAGCAAATCTTCCAGGGGAATCAGCGGATCGAAGCCGCCCACTTGCTCCAGCGCTTCGCGACGAATCAGCATGGTCGGCGCCGGCGGGAAGGGTTTGCGATCCATGAACAGATCATCGAAATCCAGGCTGCGAAACGGGACGTCGCGGCGCTGTTTCTTCTCCGGGTGCAGGTGACCGTCGCCATTGATCAGCTCGATGTTGCCGGCGCAGATGCCCACTTTCGGCTTGTCCTGCATGTACGCCACCTGAATGGCAATACGATCAGGCAGCATGATGTCATCGGAGCCGAACGGTGCGATCAGGCTGCCCTTGGCGCGGGCGATGGCGCCGTTGAGCGTGGCGGTCAGCCCCTGGTTCTGTTGTACCTGGAAATCAAAGCCGTGCTCGGCCTGCAGGCGCTGGATACGTTCGACACTGTCATCCTTGGAGCCGTCGTCCACCACCAGCAGTTCGATATTCGGGTACGTCTGGGCGAGCACGCTGAGGATGCTCTCTTCGATGTACCGGCCATGGTTGTAGGACGCGATAATCACCGAGACCAGGGGTTGCTGCTGAGTCATGCTCTTCCTACTTCCTTTAAACCGCTTTCGATCAAGTCCAGGTATTTCTGTTGGAATTCGGCCAGGGCGTGGTTTTCTTCCAGGTAGCGGAACACCTGTTCACCTTTGGCACGCAATTGTTCGTCACTCATCGCCAGGTAGGTATCCAAGGCGGCTGTCAGTTGCTCGACATTGCCGGGTTCGTGGGACAAACCACCCGTCCCCTCCACCAATGGCAACATGGCCGGGCCATTGGAGGCAATCACTGGCAGGCGCCCGCTCATGCCTTCCAGCAGCGCCAGCCCCAGCCCTTCCAGCAACGAAGGCATGGTCCAGATATCGAAGGCACGCACGTATTTGAGGCCATCTTCACGAAAGCCCAGCAAGTGCGCGCGGCCGGTGAGGCCGAGGCGCTCGATGTCCGCGCGCAAGTCCGCTTCGGCACGGCCAGAGCCGATGATGCCGACCTGGGCGTTGGGGTATTTGTCCTTGAGCCGGGCAAACGCCTGCAACAGGTGCGTGTGGCCCTTGATCGGCACCAGGCGCCCCAGGGCGCCGATGATTCGTGCATCGAGGGGCAGGCCAAGTTCCTGGCGCGCCTGGTCGCGGGGCAGTTGCAAGGCTTCGGCCTGGGGAATGTCGATGGCATTGGTGACGAAGGTGGTGTTCTCGCGGGTAAAGCCGCAATTGAGGCCGACCAGGTAGTCACGGACCGCTGCCGACACGCCGACGAAGCGCCAGGCCGGGCTCACCAGACGGCGCGTCTGGCGCCGACGGTAAGCCCGCTCGTACTCGCCAAACCCATGGGAGATGCCGATGCACAGCGGGATCTTCAACCAGCGGTTGAGCGACAGCATCATGTTCACCGACTTGAAACGGTTACAGATGACCACATCGAACTTCTGCTCGCGGCAGTACTTGTAGATTTGCCACATGGCACCCAGGCGAATGCCCTTGAGGGCCTTTTCGGGAAACTCGAAATACTTGGAGTGCGCGGCCACGCTCAACGGTTGGCCCGGCCGCGGGCGCCCGCTGAGGAAGGCCGACGTGACCTCGAAACGCTCGACCGGCAACGACTTGACGATCTGCTCGCCGAGGTCGGCGAAATCATTGAGCTTGACGTTGTAGTCCGGCTGCAACTGCAAAACCTTGAAACGAGGCTTCATATCACTCCATGGGGCAATCAGGCCGCTACGCGCGAGCGGCCCAACGAAAAATAGTCAATCCCGGTCCGGCTTCAATACCCAAAGCAGCTCGTGACGGCGCACGGCCTTGCGGAAGAATTCATTCTCACCATAAGGCGATGGACCACGACCGGCCAGCCATTGCTGCAACAAGCGGCGCACCCGACGCTTGAACGGCGCGCGGGGTTGCAGGTCATGCATCATGCCCAGCGCCATCGCCTTGTCCCGCTGTTGGCCGAGGGTCAGCACCCGGCAATAAGGCTCAAGCACCTGGGTCGCATCGAACTGCGGCGGCAACGCCACGCCGGCACCGGAATCGCCCATGGGCCAGCGGTCATTATCATGCAGGTGGTTGGCATAACCGAGCAGCGTGGTCGGCTGCCATTCAAGCCCTTCCAATGCCTGCACCACCGCGGCGTGGGCACAGATATGGTCCGGGTGAGGATCAAGCACCGGGGTCGGTACCACGATGACCTCGGGGCGCGCCTTGAGCAACACCGCGCGCAGGTCGGCAATCAGGTTGTTCCAGGTCGGCGCGCCGTCCGCATCACTGGGCAACGCCAGGGCATTGAACTGGCGGAACAGCCGCGTATCGTCCAGTTGCGCTTCGCGGGACGCCTGGGGCTGATCGGGAGCGTCACGCATGGCCGGCAGTTGCAGGCAGAAGTAACCCAGTTGCACGCACCGCGCCTCAGGTACGCCGGCCCAGCGCGGTACGGCAATGCTGTCCCAGGCACGCAGGCGTCCTTTGATCCGCGCGGCGTCGGCCTTGGGCAGGCCCATCTGCTGATAGTGCTCGGCCTCGATTTCGCCGGCGGTCAGGGTCACGATCCAGCTTTCGTCCGCCTGGCCATACAGGCCGAATGCAGCCAGTTCAGCGTCGTCGGCATGGGGCGCGATCACCATCACTCGCTGGCGGGCCAGGTCCGGTTGCCGGAAGACCCACAGCACCGGCTGACCGATCACGCGGCAATAGCGACCGCGCAGGTGCAGCTCACCGCCGGCCAGTGCCGTCGCGGAACCGGTGAGGTTGAGGTAACGCTTGCCGGCCACACCACGCTCGAACGCCTGGCGATCCCCGGACAATTCAACCGCTGGATCCAAGAAGCGCCCCAACCAACTGCTCTTGAGCTGCACTTCGACGATCAGTGTTTCATCGCCCGCCAGTTCCAAAGGCGCTTGTGGCACCAGTCGCCCGGCGTCCAGGCGCACACCGACCGACTGGCCACCGGGAGCAAAGCGGTACTGGTAGTCATCCTTGGGCGAATAGAACAAATGGTCGGCGAACCAGGCTTCGTGGGCCACCCACAGCAGCACCGCCAGGATCAACGGCAGCCACCAGGCCACCAGCACACCGGCCACGACCAACACCAGCAAGCCCATCAGCAGCGCAATGCGCTTGTTGCGTCGGTGGCGCTTGAGCAGTTGCTGTTTGCGGCTCATAGGCTGAACACCGGCACTGGCGTGCACCAGCGCTCCTTGTATTCACGGTCGGCACGCCCAAAAGAAAAACGCAGCGGTTTATCCACGGCCCGGGCCTGCTCCCAGGCACTTTGCGTATTGAGGAAACTCAACACACTGCCAGGGCTGAACGCGCGGGTTTCAGGGTCGACCCCGCCGTTGACGTATTCAATGCTGATCCATTCAGGTGATTCGACGCGATACACCAATTGCACGGCAATAGGGGCATCGTTGAGAAACAACACCGAACCGATCAGGAACTCCTTGAGCAATGCCAGCACCTCGGCGAGGCGCTCGGCCCCGGTCGCCGGGAACCCCCAACGACGCTGGAACAGATCGCAGTAGATCGCCGCCAGCTCACTGCTGGAGAACTCACTGACCGCGCGCACCACACCGCCCGCCTCTTCCAGCAGACGCAGCTCGCGGCGCTGGTTGTAGCGAAATTTCTTCGACAGGTCTTCGGGGGTACGGGCCATGGCCAGTTGCTCGGCCTGGGGCTTGAGGGTGCTGACGCGGCCTTCATTCAGCGCCGACAGGTAGCGCCCACGATGGCGCACCGGCACCCGCGCATCGGCAGCAATGGGCAGGATGATCTCGGCATTGCCCAAGTCAAACAGGCCTTTCTTGCCACTGCGCTTGAGCACGTCCTTGGACAGGGCCAGGTCGCGTCCCCAGGTGGCAATCGCCCCCTTGAGCTCGCCGTCCTGCTCCCAGCCCAGGTAGCGCACCGGAATCTGCGCCAGCGTCGCCAAGCGCTCGACGACCTGCGGATGGGTCGCCACGCTGCCACCAAACCGCAGCCAGGCCTGGGCGTAAACCTCGGCCTCGACAGGCGCCCAGCCACGTTCACGCCAAGCCTGGAAGCGGTTCAGCATTTAAACCACAGCGTCATAAGGGTCCACGCCATCCTTGACGACCAGAATATCTTCCATGATCAGGTACTGCAGGTCCGAGCCGAAGAACATGTTCAGTGCGTCGGTCGGCGAGCAGATCATCGCTTCGCCACGACGGTTGAGCGAAGTGTTCAGGGACACGCCGTTACCGGTCAGCACTTCCAGCTCTTTCATCATGTCGTAGTAGCGAGGGTTGTATTCGCGCTTGAGCACCTGGGCGCGGGACGTGCCATCTTCATGCACCACTTCCGGTACGCGGGTCTTCCACTCTTCCGACACTTCAAAGGTGAAGGTCATGAACGGCGCCGGGTGATCGACCTTGATCATCTGCGGGGCCACGGTGTCGAGCATCGACGGGCAGAAAGGCCTCCAGCGCTCGCGGAACTTGATCTGGTGGTTGATGCGGTCAGCCACGCCCGTGGCGCTTGGGCAACCGATGATCGAACGACCGCCCAGGGCGCGCGGGCCAAATTCCATGCGGCCCTGGAACCAGGCCACCGGGTTGCCGTCGACCATGATCCTGGCGATGCGCTTGGGCATGTTTTCGATCCTGCGCCAGTTCGGCTTGCTCTCGTGCTTGGCACAGGCTGCGATCACGTCTTCGTTGCTGTAGGACGGGCCGAGATAGACGTGTTCCATCTTCTCCACCGGTACACCACGGGCGTGGGACACGTAAGCGGCGGCGCCGACAGCGGTGCCGGCATCGCCGGACGCCGGCTGCACGAACAGCTCCTTGACGTCGTCACGGGCAATGATCTTCTGGTTCAGCTTGACGTTCAGCGCACAGCCGCCGGCGAAGGCCAGCTTGCCGGTGTCCTTGAGGATGTCGCCCAGGTAATGGTCGATCATCTGCAAGGCCAGCTTTTCAAACAGCGCCTGCATGCTGGCGGCGTAGTGGATGTACGGCTCGTCGGCGATGTCGCCTTCGCGCTTGGGGCCCAGCCACTCGATCAGTTTTGGCGAGAAGTAGAAGCCCTTGCCCTTCTCTTTGTAACGGCGCAGGCCGATAACGTTGGCGTAGTCGGTGTTGATCACCAGCTCGCCGTTTTCAAACGAGGCCAGCCGCGAGAAATCGTATTTGCTGGCGTCGCCGTACGGCGCCATGCCCATGACCTTGAACTCACCGTCGAGCATCTCGAAACCGAGGAACTCGGTGATCGCGCCGTACAGGCCACCGAGGGAGTCCGGATCGTAGAATTCCTTGATCTTGTGGATCTTGCCGTTCTCGCCGTAGCCGAAGAACGTCGTGGCGTACTCACCCTTGCCGTCGATCCCGAGGATCGCGGTCTTCTCCTGGAAGCCGGAGCAGTGGTAGGCGCTGGAAGCGTGGGCCAGGTGGTGTTCAACCGGCTCGATCTTGATTTTCTTCGGATCGAAGCCCAGTTGCTCCAGGCACCAGACGATCTTGTTGCGGTAGCGCTTGTAGCGACGGTTGCCCATCAGGATCGCGTCGAGGGCGCGATCCGGGGCGTACCAGTAACGCTTGGCGTAGTGCCAGCGCGCCTCGCCGAACAGGCTGATCGGGGCGAACGGGATCGCCACCACGTCAACGTCGGAAGGCTTGATGCCGGCCTGTTCCAGGCAGAACTTCGCCGACTCGTAGGGCATGCGGTTCTTTGCATGTTTGTCGCGTACGAAGCGCTCTTCTTCGGCGGCCGCGATCAGCTTGCCGTCGATATACAGGGCTGCGGAAGGATCATGGCTAAGGGCGCCGGACAGGCCAAGAATCGTCAATGCCACAGGGGTCTAGCCTCTTTTAGTCTGCATGCAGGCGGGTTGCGCCTGAAAAAAGTGTGCTTCCCGCCTGGGCAGGAAACAGCTAAAGGGCGGGATTATAGCGTAAACATGCGGCGGGATGATCTAGGGAATGTGGCGACCGGTTGTCACTGCGCGCTAACGGAAGATCTCGATGCTGCCGTCCTTGGACTGACGGTAGATCGTGTAGGGCAGCAGCAGCGTGTCCAGCACCCCGGAGGCCACGAATTCGATGGCGATGACAGGGACGGCGCCGGGCCCGTGGTCGATCAGGCTTATGTCGTTCAGGCTTTTTTCAGGCTTGGGTTCGCCATTGAGGGTACAAAACCCGTACATCACCCCACTGTAGATACGCGGCACGTTTTCGCAGTGGCTGCGCGAGTCCTTGAGGTTCTGGCTGGTCACGACATCCGGGCGGAAAACGGTATTGATGGTTCCGCAACCGGCCAGCGCCACCCCGGCGGCCAGCCACAAGACTTTCGATGCAATCCTCACGAACCACTCCTTTTAAGCCATCGGCCGTTGTCATTTGGCGAAGCGGGTCACGCTAACATCGACGAACCTGGAGCCCCAGCGTAGTAACACCGATTTGCAACGTAGGCTGATTCCTAAATGATAAAAATCGCCCGACTCACTGAACTCGCGACCTTTTGCGCGTTTACACACCAAGCGCCACGGAGTCCGGCCGACTCATGAACCACCTCACCCGCGAGCCCCCAATTTTCAAAACCATGACACGCCTCGCTCCGCCCTCCACGGCAATAAAACTTGCGCTTGAGCGCGTCAAAGGCACGATTTTCCTGACCTGGTCGTAAAACGCTCATGCCGATGGGGCGCGCTACTGATGTTTCTCAGGGAAAAACTCGTGAAGGGTTTCAAGACAGAAGCCCAAAGCCAGATGCGACGTTGTCGGAGGTGGTGTTGAGGCTGTATGCGACGGTGCGTCAATGGTGAACAGCAGGATACCGGCCTTGCTGATGTGCTTGCCGGCCACGGACGGCACGGCATCATCGCCTTCGGCGGCCTGGGCACTGGCAGCGCAACAGCGCTTACTATTGAGCGCGTCAGTAGACTCGGCACGACAACGGCCTATCGGCTACTCAGGTGGTGCGCGTTGACACTCTAAAATCGCGGGCATAGAATTTGCCGCAAATGGACTGGGGGATCCCGGTCGGCGTTATAGCCTCGGTGAGTTTCACCGGGGCTTTTCGCTTTCTGCAGTAGGGAAAATTTTCAGCCCCCAATTTTCAAAACCCTCACCTACCTTGCTCCGCCCTCCACTGCAATAAAACTTGCGTTTGAGCACGTCAAAGGCACGATTTTCCTGGCCCGGTCGTAAAACGCTCATGCCGATGGGGCGCGCTGCTGATGTTTCTCATGGAGACACTCATGAAGGGTTTCAACACAGAAGCCCAAAGCCAGATGGTAGGTTTGGCGGTTTCGCTGCCACACCTTCTGCAACACGCTCCACCTCACTCTCGCTTTCAAAGAGCAGAAACTGCGGAGGGGTTAGTTTTTCATCTGCCATGGGATATTCAATCCTAGGTTTCAGGCTCTTCCGGGTTGCCCATCTACGTTCATACTGCCCTCAAGCCCTGCTACAGGGAGCCACCAATCTCGATCCCTTTGGGCAAACGCTGATCGATCAACTGATACAACGCACTGCTCTCGGGCCAATTGCGCATAAACCGCGCACGGTCCTTGGCATACGCCGGGGCGAAGCTGGCGGCAGAGCTGTGCTGACACATCGCGTCCAGGTCGATCAGCGACCAGCGATCGTTATCCCAGAACAGGTTGTGGCCTTTGAAATCGCCATGGCTGATGCGCTCGCGAATCAGCTCGGCGAACAGATGGTCCAGCGCCAGCAGTTCGTTTTCAGGCGCGTCGCCGTGCTCAACATAGGGTGCGAAACGCTCGATGATGTCCGGCCCCGGCAGGTACTCGGTGACCAGATAAGCCCGGCTGCGCAGCCAGAAAAAACGCTTTTCCAATACAGCCAGCGGCGTGGGCGTGGCAATGCCGAGGAACGCCAGGCGATTGCCTTCGCGCCAGGAATGCCAGGCGCGGCTCGGGCGCCAGAAGCGCTTGAGCCAATGGGTGAAGCCTTTGATGTTGTAGCGTTTGATCACCAGCGGTCGGCCGGCCACTTCGACCTTGGCCACACTGGCCGCCCCCCCGGTCTTGTACAGGTGGCCTTGATCCAGCAATGCGTCAGCCTGTGCCAGCACCGGCAGCATGGCCGGCTCTTCCTCGCGCCGAATCGCACGCAGGCCAAAGGCACCGCGCACCACGCTGAACAGCGTGCATTCACGGCCGACCTTGTTCAAATAGTCCTTCAGGCGCCAGGCGCGGACCTTGCGCACCTGCTTCTCCAGGGCTTCGAGCGGCAACGCGTGCTCACCATTGCCCAGCAGGTAATACACCAGCAGTTCCTCGGTAAACGGCTCGAGGTTTTTCGGCAACTGGGCGAAAAACACTCCGAGGTTCTCGAGCACCCGGTTGCGCGACAGCGGCTTGCCCGCCTCTTCGGCACGAATCCCGGCACCGTCAATCAGATACAGCTTATCGCCCTGGCGCAGCAGGTTGTCCAGGTGCAGGTCTTCCTGCCACAGCCCTTTGGCGTGCATCCGGGCAATCGCACCCAACGCTTCGGCCAGCACGGCGGTTTGCTCATCCGCCAGCGGCGGCAAGCCTTCGACCGCGTGCCAGGCATCCGCCAGGCTCTCAGCGCCTTCGATAAACTCGAACAACAGCCAGCCGCCCTCGCCTTCCTGCAACCCATCGGCCAGCAGCAGCGGTGTGGTCAAGCGGTGTTCGGCGAGCAGGCGCACGCCGCCGAGTTCACGCTGAAAATGTCGCGCGGCCTTACTGCCTACCAGCAACTTGGCCAGTACCGGACGCCCGCGCCAGACCGCTGCGCCGACGTAGCGCTCGCCCGGCAATACACGCAACAGGCTCAGCAGTTGCAACTGCCCAGGGCCAGCAGCGTCCGCCAGGTCAAGGGTCATTGGCAGGCCGGGGGTACGCCCGGCTTTTTTCAACTCGGACAAACGCATCAGCGGTTCTCCTTGTGGCTACGCCGCGCGGTCAAGCGCTGGTGCCAGGTGGCGAGCAGCGCGCTGTCCTCAGGCTGTTCGAGGTACGCCGCCAGGAGTTGGCGCACCTGCTCATCCGACCACTGCGGTGCACGGCGCAACAGCGGCTCCAGGTCCTTGACCCGATCCCGCCAGCCGAACAACAGCGGACGGGTTTTCTCCAGGTCGATCAGCTGCGCGGCGTAACCGTCGCCCGTCGCCTGCAGGAAAATATGCTTGGGATAAAAACAGCCGTGCACCTGGCCAACGCTGTGCAGCCGCCGAGCCAACTGGCCGCTGGCTTGCAGGATGGCGCGGTGCTGGGCATCGCTCAGTGAAGGCCACTGCTCCAGCAATGACTCCAGGTCATTCCAGCCGTCCAGGGCGCGCGTCAGCAACATCGCGCGATGCTCGCCATTGACCTTGCGCTGGCCGAAAAACGCCGCCTGCAGGGCCGGGATCCCCAACTGGCGATAGCGGCTGATATTGCGAAATTCGCGGGCAAAACTTGGCTCGCCAAACGGGCGATGCAGGGTGCGCGTCAGGTAGTCGCTCTGGCGCTTGAGGTAATACCCCTGGCCATCGAGCTCCAGGCGAAACACGCTGCTCCAGCCGCCCCGGCTGGTGTTCGGCTCATCCACCGCGTCCAATTGCTTGGCCCACAGGGCGTCGAAAGTCGCGAGGCCGTTGCGCTCAAGTAAAGCGCGGTCGTCGGCCGCCAGGAAATCACTCATTCGCGTCCCTCGAAAAACTTCACCACATGGCGAATTCGCTGTTTATCCGACGCCGTCAGATGCGAGCGTTGGCGGTATTGCATGTAGAAGCGCAGGCGCTGGGTGGCCGACAGGTGATATTTGGCCACCTTATCCAGGCAGGCCAGGTCCTTGGTGATGCGGTACTTGAGCCAGAAACCGCGCCAGAAATCACCGTTGGGACAGTCGATCAAATACAGCGTCTGCTGGTCGTCGATCAGCAGGTTGCGCCACTTCAAGTCGTTATGGGTGAAGCGATGATCATGCATGGTGCGCGTGTATTCGGCGAGCTGGCGACTCACGGCATCGACCCACTTGGGGTCCTTGAGGCGCGCATCGTTGCGCTCGGCCAGCACCGACAAATCTTCGGTCTTGGGCAACTCGCGGGTGATCATCGCCCCCCGGGCGTAGGCCAGGCCCTTGCGTTCCAGGCCCCAGGCCACCACGTCGGCGGTGGGAATGCCCCACTTGGCGAAGCGCTTGAGGTTCTGCCACTCGGACTTCACCCGTGGCTTGCCCAGGTAGCGCCGCAGCCCCTTGCCGGCCCCGACATAGCGCTTCACGTAATAATTGACCCCACCGCGCTCCACGCGGATCACCTCCGAGAGGGGGTCGCGGGTCAGGCGCTCGCCTTGCAAGGCGAACACTGCTGCAAGGCTTCCGAAATCATCCGCCAGGGCGGCGTAAGCAGGTTCCAGGTTCCAACCCGCCATCAGAGCGCATCCCCGTAGCGTTGTTTGCGTGCATACAGCTTGTCGGCCTTGCGCTGTATCAGGCTCAGGGACGCCGATTGCTCAGCCAGGATCTGGCGCAGCGGCTGGCGGAAGTAACCCTTGAGGAAACGCAGCTTGTCGCGCCGCGTCAGGCCAATCTCCAGCGCCGAGTAATACAACGCCGACAGGTCCTTGTCGCGCCAGCGCATCGGCAGATGGGCACGCAGTTGGGCACGGTGCAGGTCGATGACGGAAAGCTTGATGTTGTGCGCGTCAATCGGCTGCGCGGTGTCCAGCAGGAAATGGCAGAGGTAGCAGTCGCGATGGTTCACGCCGCCACGGTGCATGTCGCCGACCATCCGCGCCAGTTCGGCGGTGAGGGCATGACGCAGTGCAGGTGCCGGGGGTTCGGCGACCCAGTTGACGGTCAGGTCTTCCAGGCTGAGGGTCGGTGCCAGTTCTTCGGTGATGATGAACGAATGCTGGTCCGCCGGGTTGCTGCCTTTTTCGCCGAAGGCTACGCCGGTCATGGTCGGTACGCCGAGGGCCTGCAGGCGATGGATGGCGGCCCATTCAAGGCCCGCCCCCAGTACCGGCAACTTGGCGGTGATCAGGTTCTTGAAGATCTCCCCCCAGCCAATGCCACGGTGGATTTTCACGAAATACGGACGGCCGTCGACCTCGGTGCGCAACGTGCGACGGGCCGCCAGCTCGCGAAATACCTGGCCTTGCAGTTTCTCGACTTCGGCGAAGGCGTCACGCCCAGCCCAGAGGGTCTTGAACGGTTCGGCAAGTATCAACTTCATCGTTTTGGCTCCGCCAGAATCACATCCGCCGCGTGCTGCGGCATGCTGTAGAGGTCGGCAGTCTCGGCGAACGCCAACCCGTTGCGACCCCAGGCCATGCGCTGTGCAGAATCGCTGAGCATCTGCGCCAGGTACTGGTTGAGTTGGGCTTGTTCAAACGGCTCATCCAGCACCAGGCCACTGTCGGCTTCGGCGATGTAATGGGCATAACCACACACCGCCGAGACCAGCACCGGCAGCCCGGCCACCAGGGCTTCGAGCAGCACGGTCCCGGTATTTTCGTTGTACGCCGGGTGGATCAACAGGTCGGCGCCCAGCAGGAAGCGCGGAATATCACTGCGCCCCTTGAGGAATTGCACGTTGTCGCCCAAGCCCAGGGTGGCGCTCTGCAATTGGAATACTTTGGGGTCGTCCTGGCCGATTACAAACAGGCGCGTGCGTTTTTTCAGCTCTGCCGGCAGTGCGGCCAGGGCCTTGAGGCTGCGGTCGACCCCCTTGGTCTTGAAGCCGGAGCCAATTTGCACCAGCAGCAGTTCGTCATCGGTCAGGTTGAATTCCTTGCGGAACCCTGCGCGGATCTCGGCGGCATTCGGCGGTGCGCGGCGGTCCTGGGCAATGCCCGGTGGCAACAGGTGGAAGCGCTGCAGCGGCGTGTCGTAATGCTTGATGAACAAGGGTTGCTGCACTTCGGAGATCATCAGGATCTCGGTCTTGGCATCCTTGGCAAACACCGCGCGTTCGTACTCGGCAAAGTGGCGGTAGCGACCGAAGCTGCGGTACAGCGAATGGCGCAGGTTTTGTGCCTTGTCTTCAAAGCAGCCATCGGCGGCGTAATACACATCCAGGCCGGGCATCTTGTTGAAACCGATCAGGCGGTCTACCGGGCGCTTGGCCAGGTCGGCTTCCATCCAGGCGCTGAGCTTTTCGTTGCGCCGATGATTGAAGAACGCCTTGACCGGCGCCACCAGCACCTCGAAGCCCGGTGGGATGTCGCCTTCCCAGATCAGCGTGTAGACACGGATCTGGTGGCCGCGCTGCTGGCATTCCAGGGCGATGCGCATGAAATCCCGTTGCAGGCCGCCGAAGGGGAAATATTTGTACAGAACAAAAGCCAGTTGCATCAGTGCAGCTCCTCAGCCAATAACAACGTGCTTAGCCGGGTTGCCACACGCTCAGGGTTCAGGCGCGTGAAGCACAGGGGCGACTCGCGCTTGATGTCGAACCGACGCAGGTCGTCGGCCGTGGGTTGATAGGTGCATTGTTTTTGCAGGCACGGCGCGCACGGGAAGTCACTGGCCAGGTGAATCTGGCCTTTGCCATAGGCGCCGGTCAGGCCGGGATTAGTCGGCCCGAACAGGGAAATGGTCGGCACATCCAGCGCGGCCGCCAGGTGACCGAGGCCGGTGTCGACCGCCACACAGGCACGGGCACTGGCCAACACACGGGCGACGCCGGCCAGGTTCAACCTGGGCAGCACTTCGGCGTGTTGCAGGCCCTGGGCCAGGCGTTCGGCCCGCGCCTTTTCGATGGCGTTGCCCCAGGGTAACTTCACGTCCACCCCCAGGCGCCCCATGCGCTCGGCCAGCTCACGCCAGTAGGCTTCGGGCCAGTGCTTGGTGTCCCAGGTGGTGCCGTGCAGCAGCAATACGAAGGGTTTTTTCGGCGGCAGGCCGAGCAGTTTGTCGACGCTCAGGCCGTAGTCGCCCAAGCCCTTGGGCAGGTCGTAACCGAGTGCCACGGCAAACAGCTGGCGCAGGCGTTCCACCGCGTGCTGCCCGCGGGCCACGGCCAGGCGCCGGGAATAGAAGCGCGCCGCAATCGGTTCACGGGCGGAGTTTTTGTCGAAACCGGCCACTGGCGCGCGCACGTAACGGGTCAGCCAGGCGCTTTTGAGCAGGCCCTGGGCATCGATCACCAGGTCGTATTTGGTCGACTGGATGCGCTGTTTGAAGCGTCGCCATTCACCACTCTTGAGGGTCTGCCAGATATTTTTGCGCCAGCGGCGGATCGCCACCGGGATCACTTTGTCGACGGCCGGATGCCAGGTGGGGATTTCGGCGAAGCCTTCTTCCACCACCCAGTCGAATTGAATACCGGGGATCGCCCGCGCAGCGTCGGTCAATGCCGGCAAGGCGTGGATCACGTCGCCCAAGGATGAGGTCTTGATTACCAGTACCCGCAACTCAGTGAACCTCGACCACAGAGCCCTGCAACCGCTGCAAGGCATCGCTCACCGGCTGCGGCAGCAACTGGCGCAGGCAGTTGTAGTGACCGAAACGGCAGGTGCGCTCAAAGCACGGGCTGCAATCCAGACCCAGGCGTACCACTTCGACCTGGTCGGCCAACGGTGGGGTAAAGCCTGGGGACGTAGAACCATACACCGCCACCAGCGGGCGATTCAGCGCCGCCGCCACGTGCATCAACCCGGAGTCGTTGGACACCACGGCATCCGAGCAGGAGAGCAGATCGATGGCCTCGGCCAACGACGTGTCGCCACTGAGGTTCACCGCTTCCTCGCGCAGGCCGGGGATCAGGCGCTGGCGAATATCTTCGCCCACCCCATGGTCGTTTTTCGAACCGAACAGCCACACTTGCCAGCCTTCGCGAATTTTCATCTCGGCGACCTTGGCGTAGTGCTCCGACGGCCAGCGCTTGGACTCGCCAAACTCGGCGCCAGGGCACAGCGCCAGCACCGGACGGTCAAGGGCCAGGCCGAACTTGGCCAGGGCTGCGTCGCGGGTCACCGGGTCGATCCGCAGGCGCGGGCGCGGGTACGGCGTCGGCAACTCGGCGCCGGGCGCGTAGGCCAGGGCCATGAAACGCTCGATCATCAGGGGGTAGCGCGCCTTGTCGAGCTTGCGCACGTCGTTAAGCAGGCCGTAGCGAAACTCGCCGCGCCAGCCGGTACGTTTCGGGATGCCGGCAAAAAACGGCACCAGGGCCGACTTCATCGAGTTGGGCAACAGGATCGCCTGGTCATACTGGCCGGCCAGGGATTTGCCGATACGACGGCGAGTCGCCAACTCGAGGGCACCGTGGCCGAGCGGGAAGCTCAGGGCCTTGCGCACCTCGGGCATGCGCTCGAGGATCGGCCGGCTCCACTCAGGGGCGAGCACATCGATTTGGCAGTCGGGATGACGTTGTTTCAGGCACTGGAACAGTGTCTGTGCCATCACCATGTCACCGACCCAACTGGGCCCAACGATCAGAATATTCATGTAGTTTCCACAAACGATGCGGGGAGGCTTATGCCTCCCCGCCCTAATAGTGTTTCAGCTCAACCCCAGCTCCTGCCAGACTCGCATCACCTGGCGCCGTTCGTCGGCGAACTGATCCCCGGTCACCGTGCCGGCCTCGTTCTGCAAGGCCTGGCGATGCGCGGCGGAACGGTAGGCTTTATACACCTCGCGCAGCAAATGGGCATCGGCGGCAGGCATCAACCCTACCTGCTCCAAGCCCTCCAGAATGCGGATATTGTCGGTGTAGCGCAGCAACGATGGATGTTGCGCAGACCACGCCAAAGCGGCGTATTGCACCATAAATTCAATATCCACGATACCTCCAGCGTCCTGCTTGAGGTCGAACACCACCGTGGGTTCGAAGGCATTGGCGCCGGTACCGGCCACCGTCGACTTGGTCCCCAGGTTGTCACGCATCTTGGCGCGCATCTCGCTGACCTCCTGGCGCAGCTTCACCAGGTCCCGTTCACGCCCCAGCACCTTGGCCCGCACTTGCTCGAAGGCCTGGCCGACATCCGGGCTGCCCACCAGCACCCGCGCACGTATCAGCGCCTGATGTTCCCAGGTCCAGGCTTCGTTTTCCTGATAGCGCGCGAACGCCCCAAGCGAACTCACCAGCAGGCCGGATGCGCCGGACGGTCGCAGGCGCATGTCTACTTCATATAGTTGGCCGGAGTTGGTCTGGGTGGTCAGCAGGTGGATGATCCGCTGGCCCAGGCGCGTAAAGAACTGCGCCCCGTCGATCGGCTTGGCACCGTCGGTTTCGGCCTGCGGGTCGCCGTCGTGGATAAACACCAGGTCCAGGTCCGAACCATGCCCCAGTTCGATACCGCCGACTTTCCCATAACCGACAATGATGAACCCAGGATCGCACAGGGTGCCGTCCAGCCGTTGCGGCGAGCCGTGGCGCGCGACGGTCTGGCGCCAGGCCAGGGCCAGCACCTGTTCGAGGATGGCTTCGGCGAGCCAGGTCAGGTAGTCGCTGACTTTCATCAAGGGCAGGCTGCCGGCGATTTCCGAGGCGGCGACGCGCAGGCGGTGGGCCAGCTTGAAGTGGCGCAAGGCTTCCATCTGCTGCTCCAAGTCATCCTCGGGAATGCGAGTGAGGCGCTCGCGCAGCTCGGCGGCGAGTTCGGGCGCCAAGGGCGGCTTGAACAGGCGACCTTCATTGAGCAACTCATCCAATAGCAGCGGAAAGCGCGTGATCTGCTCGGCGATCCACGGGCTGGCGGCGCACAGGGTCAGCAGGCGGCGCAAGGCGTCGGGGTTTTCCGTGAGCAAGACCAGGTAAGCCGAACGCCGCGCGACGGCCTCCACCAGCGGCAGTACACGTTCCAGCACCAGGTCGGGGTTGGCGTGCTCGACAGCCTGGGCCAGCAGGCGCGGGATAAACGCATCCAGGCGCTCGCGACCCAGGCGCTGCATGGCACGCAGTTGCGGACTGCCGCGCAGGCCGGCCAAGGCTTTGAGGGCCTTGGGAGCGTCGCTGAAACCGCCTTCGGCGAGCTGGCGGCAGGCGGCATCTTCATCCTGGGACTCTTCCCACAGCGGCAGCCATTCTCCGCCGACGACCAATTCGCTCTCTTCGCCTTCTTCTTCATCCGGGTCGGCAATCACCTGGCGGAAATGCCAATCCACGCGACCACGCCAATACATCAAGCGCGCATGGAAGGTGGCCCAATCGGAAAACCCGAGCATAAAGGCAATGCGCGCCTGGTCTTCGGGGCTGTCCGGAAGCATTTGCGTCTGACGGTCGGCAATCGCCTGGATCGCGTGTTCGGTGTAACGCAGGAATTCATAGCCATTGCGTAACTCGGCGATCACCGCCGGTGGCAGGTAGCCCTGGCCTTCCAGGGTGCCGAGGACCTTGAGCAACGGCCGCTGCTGCAGGCTGAGGTCGCGACCACCGTGAATCAACTGGAACGCCTGGGCAATAAACTCCACTTCACGGATGCCGCCCGAGCCCAGCTTGATGTTTTCGGCCATGCCCTTGCGCCGTACCTCCTGCTGGATCAACTGCTTCATGGTGCGCAGCGCTTCGATGGCGGAAAAGTCCAGGTAACGGCGATAGACGAACGGACGCAGCATATCCAGCAGTTGCGCGCCGGCCACCTGGTCGCCAGCCACCACCCGCGCCTTGATCATGGCGTAGCGTTCCCAGTCGCGGCCCTGGTCCTGGTAGTACTGCTCCAGCGCATTGAAGCTGAGCACCAAGGCGCCGGCCGAACCGTAGGGGCGCAGGCGCATATCGACGCGAAAGACAAAACCGTCGACGGTCATCGGGTCGAGAGCCTTGATCAATTTTTGACCAAGCCGGATAAAAAATTCCTGGTTATCCAGGGCGCGCTTGACGCCCACCGTCTCACCGCCTTCGGGGTAGGCGAAGATCAGGTCGATATCCGATGACAGGTTCAGCTCCACCGCACCGAGCTTGCCCATGCCGAGGATCACCATTTGCTGGGCCTCACCACTGCGCCGGCCGGTCGGCGTGCCGAACTGCACGCAGTGACGCTGGTACAGCCATTGGTAGGCCTGGTCGATGCTGGCGTCGGCCATGTCGGAAAGGTCGCGGCAGGTTTGCACCAGGTCGGCCTGGCGAGTCAGGTCGCGCCAGATGATGCGCACTTGCTGGCGGGTACGCTGGCGACGCAAGACGCGGCCCAGTTCATCTTCTGTTTCAGCTTGTTGCACCGCACCGGCAATCTGCCCGCACAGCTCGCCCGGCGCAAAGCCGCGGTCCAGTTCGCCCCATGCCACCAGTTCCAGCAACATCAAAGGGTCACGAACACTCTGTTCAATCACAAAGTCACTGGCGGCGCACACCCGGGCGAAATCGGCCCACCGTTGCGGCGTCCACGCAGAAAGGCCATGATCGTCATCCAGCGCGGCCACTGCGTCACGAAATGACTGCTCGGCCCGGCTGGCAAATGGCAAGAGAATGGCCGGCAGTTCGGCCAGCATTGGAAGGCTCATGGTCTATCCTTGATCGGCGCGTAAACGGCTTGTTGCTGTGAACGCAGGCAGCGCGCTCGATGGAGGACTGTCGAACAAAAGTTAGAAATAGCTGAAAAAACATTAATTTTGGCAGGCAACATTAAACTTCTACCTTTTCTTGTTCGCAAAAGATCAACAATAACGATTATGCTCACCGATCAGACCGAGCAATCCGCTCAGTCTTGTGTAGTTTTACTACTCGTATATACATTCGAAAGGCTGAAATGGCCGACGATTTGTAGTAAAACTACAGGACGCCGAAGCAACCTTCGGCCATCCAAGAATTTATGTCGTCTGCCCACAAGGCCAGTCGCAAACTTCAGGCAACCGATTCTGGTAGCCTTTCCGCCCTGGAGCAAGCCATGCAAGACCTCGATCCCGTCGAAACCCAGGAATGGCTGGACGCCCTGGAATCGGTTCTCGACAAAGAAGGCGAAGACCGTGCTCACTACCTGATGACCCGTATGGGCGAACTCGCGACCCGCAGCGGCTCGCAACTGCCCTACGCCATCACCACGCCGTACCGCAACACCATCCCCGTTACCCACGAAGCACGCATGCCTGGCGACCTGTTCATGGAACGCCGCATTCGCTCGCTGGTACGTTGGAACGCCATGGCGATGGTAATGCGCACGAACTTGAAAGATTCTGACCTGGGCGGTCACATCTCCAGCTTCGCTTCCAGCGCCACCCTGTATGACATCGGCTTCAACTACTTCTTCCAGGCCCCGACCGAAGAACACGGCGGCGACCTGATCTACTTCCAGGGCCACACCTCGCCAGGCGTCTACGCCCGTGCGTTCATGGAAGGCCGCATCACCGAAGAACACATGAACAACTTCCGCCAGGAAGTGGACGGTAACGGCCTGTCGTCGTACCCGCACCCGTGGCTGATGCCAGATTTCTGGCAGTTCCCGACTGTATCCATGGGCCTGGGCCCGATCCAGGCGATCTACCAGGCACGTTTCATGAAGTACCTGGAAGCCCGTGGCTTCATCCCGGCAGGCAAGCAGAAAGTCTGGTGCTTCCTGGGCGACGGCGAGTGTGACGAGCCGGAATCCCTGGGTGCCATCTCCCTGGCCGGCCGCGAGAAGCTGGACAACCTGATCTTCGTCATCAACTGCAACCTGCAGCGCCTCGACGGCCCGGTTCGCGGCAACGGCAAGATCATCCAGGAACTCGAAGGCGTGTTCCGTGGTGCCCAATGGAACGTGACCAAAGTCATCTGGGGCCGTTTCTGGGACCCACTGCTGGCCAAGGACGTCGACGGCATCCTGCAACGTCGCATGGACGAAGTCATCGACGGCGAGTACCAGAACTACAAGGCCAAAGACGGCGCATTCGTGCGTGAGCACTTCTTCAACACGCCTGAACTCAAGGCGATGGTTGAAGACCTGTCCGACGACGAGATCTGGAAACTCAACCGTGGCGGCCACGACCCGTACAAGGTCTACGCGGCGTACCACGAAGCGGTCAACCACAAGGAACAACCCACCGTCATCCTGGCCAAGACCATCAAGGGTTATGGCACCGGTGCCGGCGAAGCGAAAAACACTGCGCACAACACCAAGAAAGTCGATGTCGACAGCCTGAAGTTGTTCCGCGACCGCTTCGACATTCCCGTCAAAGACGAAGAGCTGGAAAACCTGCCGTTCTTCAAGCCGGAGCCGAACAGCGCCGAAGCCCGCTACCTGAGCGAGCGTCGTGCCGCACTCGGTGGCTTCGTGCCACAGCGCCGCGCCAAGAGCTTCACCATCCCGACACCGCCACTGGATACCCTCAAGGCAATCCTGGACGGCTCGGGCGACCGTGAAATCTCCACCACCATGGCCTTCGTGCGGATCCTCGCGCAGCTGGTCAAGGACAAGGAAATCGGCTCGCGTATCGTGCCGATCATCCCGGACGAAGCCCGTACCTTCGGTATGGAAGGCATGTTCCGTCAGTTGGGCATCTACTCCTCCGTCGGCCAGCTCTACGAGCCAGTCGATAAAGACCAGGTGATGTTCTACAAGGAAGACAAGAAGGGCCAGATCCTCGAAGAAGGCATCAACGAAGCGGGCGCCATGAGCTCCTTCATCGCTGCCGGTACTTCGTACTCCAGCCACAACCAGCCAATGCTGCCGTTCTACATCTTCTACTCGATGTTCGGCTTCCAGCGTATCGGCGACCTGGCCTGGGCTGCCGGCGACAGCCGTACCCGTGGTTTCCTGATCGGCGGTACCGCCGGCCGTACCACGCTGAACGGCGAAGGCCTGCAACACGAAGACGGTCACAGCCACATCCTGGCTGCCACCATCCCGAACTGCCGCACCTTTGATCCAACCTACGGCTATGAGCTGGCGGTGATCATCCAGGACGGCATGAAGAAGATGACCGAAGAGCAGCAGGACGTTTTCTACTACATCACCGTGATGAACGAATCCTACCAGCAGCCAGCCATGCCGGCCGGCGTGGAGGAAGGCATCATCAAGGGCATGTACCTGCTCGAAGAAGACACCAAGGAAGCGGCACACCACGTGCAACTGATGGGCTCCGGCACCATCCTGCGCGAAGTGCGTGAAGCGGCGAAGATCCTGCGTGACGAGTTCAACGTCGGCGCCGACGTATGGAGCGTGACCAGCTTCAACGAACTGCGTCGCGATGGCCTGGCCGTCGAGCGCAACAACCGCCTGCACCCAGGCCAGAAGCCTGCGCAGAGCTATGTCGAAGAGTGCCTGACCGGCCGTAAGGGCCCTGTCATTGCCTCCACCGACTACATGAAGCTGTTTGCTGAACAAATTCGCCAGTGGGTCCCGTCCAAGGAATTCAAAGTCCTGGGCACCGACGGTTTCGGCCGCAGTGACAGCCGCAAGAAGCTGCGTCACTTCTTCGAAGTCGACCGTCATTTCGTGGTGTTGGCAGCCCTGGAAGCCTTGGCTGACCGTGGTGAGATCGAACCTAAGGTGGTGGCTGACGCTATCGTCAAGTTCGGGATCAACCCGGAAAAACGCAACCCACTGGACTGCTGAGGAGACTTTTTGTGAGCGAACTCATTCGCGTACCTGACATCGGCAGCGGTGAAGGTGAAGTAATCGAGCTGTTTGTGAAGGTCGGCGACACCGTCGAAGCCGACCAGAGCATCCTGACCCTGGAATCGGACAAGGCGAGCATGGAAATCCCTGCTCCCAAGGCCGGCGTGGTCAAGAGCCTGAAAGTGAAGCTGGGCGACCGCCTTAAAGAAGGCGACGAACTGCTGGAGCTGGAAATCGAAGGCGCCGCCGATGCGGCCCCTGCGGCAGCGGCTCCTGCTGCCGCTGCTGCACCTGCCCCCGCTGAAAAACCGGCGGCTGCCGAGGCTCCTGCAGCCCCGGCGGCTGCGGCTGCACCTGCCGCCGCCACTGTCCAGGACATTCATGTTCCAGACATCGGCTCGTCGGGCAAGGCCAAGATCATCGAGCTGCTGGTCAAGGTCGGCGACACCGTCGAAGCCGACCAGTCGCTGATCACCCTGGAGTCCGACAAGGCCTCGATGGAAATCCCATCGCCGGCTGCCGGCGTGGTGGAAAGCATCGCGGTCAAGCTGGAAGACGAAGTCGGCACTGGCGACTTCATCCTCAAGCTGAAAGTCCAAGGCGCTGCACCGGCTGCGGCTCCAGCACCCGCTGCCGCCCCGGCCGCCAAGGCTGAAGCCGCTCCGGCCGCCGCCGCCCCTGCACCTGCACCTGCTGCAAAAGCCGAGGCCGCTCCGGCCCCGGCGGCTGCCGCACCTGCGCCAAGCGGTGCCAAGGTCCACGCAGGCCCGGCGGTTCGCCAACTGGCGCGTGAGTTCGGCGTCGAGCTGAGCGCCGTATCGGCCACCGGCCCACACGGTCGGGTGCTGAAGGAAGACGTGCAGGTCTACGTCAAGGCCATGATGCAGAAAGCCAAGGAAGCTCCGGCTGCCGGCACTGCTACTGGCGGCGCGGGCATTCCACCGATCCCGGTCGTGGACTTCAGCCGCTTCGGCGAGACCGAAGAAGTGCCGATGACCCGCCTGATGCAAATCGGCGCGTCGAGCCTGCACCGCAGCTGGCTGAACATCCCGCACGTGACCCAGTTCGACCAGGCTGACATCACCGACCTCGAAGCTTTCCGCGTTGCGCAGAAAGCCGTGGCCGAGAAGGCTGGTGTAAAACTGACCGTGCTGCCACTGCTGCTCAAGGCCTGCGCGCACCTGCTCAAGGAGCTGCCGGACTTCAACAGTTCGCTGGCCCCAAGCGGCAAGGCGATCATTCGCAAGAAGTACGTGCATATCGGCTTTGCGGTCGACACCCCGGATGGCCTGCTGGTACCGGTCATCAAGAACGTCGACCAGAAGAGCCTGCTGCAACTTGCGGCCGAGGCTGCTGCGCTGGCGGCCAAGGCCCGCGACAAAAAGCTCACCGCCGACGACATGCAAGGCGCTTGCTTCACCATCTCCAGCCTCGGTCACATTGGCGGCACTGGCTTCACGCCAATCGTCAACGCGCCGGAAGTGGCGATCCTGGGCGTGTCCAAGGCCACTATCCAGCCTGTCTGGGATGGTAAAGCGTTCCAGCCGAAGCTGATGCTGCCACTGTCGTTGTCCTACGATCACCGTGTGATCAACGGCGCGGCCGCTGCGCGCTTCACCCAGCGCCTGAGCCAGCTGTTGAACGACATCCGTACCATCTTGCTGTAAGCCTCCACAGGCCTCCCGTTCACCCCGGGAGGCCTGGTTGCACCGTTTTCCGAGCGCCACGCTCGTACCTCAACCCCGCCACTTGGCGGGGCTTTTTTTTGGGCAATTGTTGGACGGGGGAAACAGGGTTGTACACCACCCATCCCCCCGATTGCAGAAATCCTCCACGCAGCCGATAACACACATATAGCACTTAGCCTTCATCCTCTCTTGTCAGCCTGTGCTGCATGATGCAACCTTGCCGCAGGCAACAGTAAAGAGGGCGCGAGCCCGGCGCCGAGTGCGTTTTTTCAAGTGAGCTTCCCCCATGAAAAGCCAACCCGATGTCGCCCGTACGGCGGCCGAGGTAGTGACGCAATTACCGGTGCCTTCGCGCCTCGGTATGCTGCGTTTCGAGCGGCTTAATGAGGCAAGCTGGGCCCTGCTGTACCTGGACCCCAATTGCGAGCGCCAATTCGGCCTGCCGGCGGTGGAGCTGTGCGCCCTGATCGGTTCGCCGTACGCCAGCCTGATGGAGCCACAGGCGCGCTATCAGCTGCATGACGCCATCCAGCAGCAACTGGCCCAGAGCCCCCACTATCTGGTGCGCTACACCTTGCACACCAGCAATGGCCCGCTGAGCGTGCTGGAAATGGGCGAAGCCTACAAACAGCACAATCGTCACCTGCTGCGTGGCTACCTGATGGTGGTCGACGGCCTCTTCAACGCCCCGCCTTCCGATGCCCCGACAACGGACCTGGAAAGCCAGAACAGCCGCCTGCAGATTGCGCTGGAACTCAACCAGCGTGCGCAACAGGAGCAATTGCAACACCTGGAGCGGGTGCGCGCCCAGCAGGAGCTGATCCTGCTGCTGGCGCGCCAGCGCTACACCACGAATAATTCGCTGCAGGAAGCCGCCGAGCTGATCACCCGTAGCGCCTGCGATATCTACCAGATCGGTTGCGCCAGTATCTGGAACCTCGAAGGCCAGCGCCTGGTACCGATCTCGGCGTACCGCCACGCTGATCAGCAGTACCATTTACCCGAGCCGATCGATGCCAGTGGCTTTCCGGACTACCTGGAAGCCCTGCAAACCAGCCGGGCCATCGATGCCACCAATGCCATGCGCGACCCGCGGACCCGGGAGATGGCCGAATCCCTGCGGGCCAAGGATGTGTACGCCATGCTCGACGCGAGCATCCGGGTGGATGGCCAGGTGGTTGGCGTGTTGTGCCTGGAGCAGACCGGCAGCCCGCGGGCCTGGCAGTCCGACGAGATCGCCTTTGCCGGCGAGCTGGCCGACCAGTTCGCCCAGGTCATCAACAACCACAACCGCCGCACCGCCACCAGCGCCTTGCATCTGTTCCAGCGCGCGGTGGAACAAAGCGCCAACGCCTTCCTGCTGGTCAATTGCGATGGCGTGGTGGAGTACGTCAACCCCAGCTTTACCGCGATCACCCAGTACAGCACCGAAGAAGTCCACGGCCACCGCCTGGCACAATTGCCGGCGCTGGAGAACCTCAGCGAGCTGCTGTTCGACGCCCCTTCCAGCCTGGCCCAGAGCAACAGCTGGCAGGGCGAGTTCAAGAGCCGACGCAAGAACCTGGAACCCTACTGGGGCCAGTTGTCGATCTCCAAGGTCTACGGCGACAACCGTGAACTGACCCACTACATCGGCATCTACGAAGACATCACCCAGACCAAGCTGGCCCAGCAGCGTATCGAGCGCCTGGCCTATACCGACAACCTGACTAACCTGGGTAACCGTCCGGCGTTTATCCGCAACCTCGACGAGCGCTTTGCCCGCGACAGCGACAGCCCGATCAGCCTGCTGCTGGTGGACATCGACAACTTCAAGCGGATCAACGACAGCCTCGGCCACCAGACTGGCGACAAACTGTTGATCAGCCTGGCCCGTCGCCTGCGTAACAGCCTCAGCGCCGGCGGCAGCCTGGCACGCTTCGCCAGCAACGAGTTTGCGGTACTGCTCGACGACACTGACCTGGAGAGTGGCCAGCAGGTCGCCAGCCAGTTGTTGGCGACCCTCGACAAACCGATGTTCGTCGACAACCAATTAATCAGCGTCACCGGCTCCGTAGGCCTGGCCTGTGCGCCGCTACATGGGCGCGACCCGCAAACCCTGATGCGTAACGCCGGCCTGGCGCTGCACAAGGCCAAGGCCAACGGCAAACACCAGGTGCAGGTGTTTACCGAGGCGCTGAATGCCGAGGCCAGCTACAAGCTGTTCGTGGAAAACAACCTGCGCCGCGCCCTGACCCAGAACGAGCTGGATGTGTTCTACCAGCCCAAGCTGTGCCTGCGCAGCGGTCGCTTGCTGGGCATGGAAGCGTTGTTGCGCTGGAACCACCCGGAAAAGGGCATGATCCGCCCCGACCAGTTCATCAGCGTGGCAGAAGAGACCGGGCTGATCATCCCCATCGGCAAATGGATCGCGCGCCAGGCATGCCGCATGAGCAAAGGACTCAGCGCCGCCGGCATGGGCAACTTGCAGGTGGCGATCAACCTGTCGCCCAAACAGTTTTCCGACCCGGACCTGGTAGCCTCGATTGCCGCGATCCTCAAGGAAGAAGAGCTGCCAGCCAACCTGCTGGAACTGGAACTGACCGAAGGCTTGCTGCTGGAAGCCACCGAGGACACGCGCCTGCAACTGGACCAACTGAAAAGCTTCGGCCTGACCCTGGCGATGGACGATTTCGGCACCGGCTACTCGTCGCTCAGCTACTTGAAAAAATTCCCCATCGACATCATTAAGATCGATCGCAGCTTTATCCACGAGATCCCGGACAACCAGGACGACATGGAAATCACCTCGGCCGTGATCGCCATGGCCCACAACCTCAAGCTCAAGGTCGTGGCCGAGGGCATTGAGACCTCCGAACAATTGGCATTCCTGCGTCGGCATCGTTGCGACGTCGGCCAAGGCTACCTGTTCGACCGGCCCATCCCCGGCTCAGAACTGCTCGAGAAGCTTAAACGCTACCCGCGCGGGCCAATCGCCTGACAGCGCGGTAACACTCGGGCACACTGGCGGTCTGAATTTTTACCTAACTCAATCTGACTGAGAGGACTGATCATGGTCTTGCGCTCGGAAATTCTGGTGAACAAAAACGTGCTTCCTACTCAAGAACAAGCTTTGCCTGGCCGTGAAACCCCGATGGCGCTGCCAGAGACGCACTTCGTCAACGGCAACCCACTGCTGGGCCCATTCCTCGACGACGTCGGTTTCGCAATCTTCGGCCTGGGTTGTTTCTGGGGCGCGGAACGCAAGTTCTGGCAGCGCGACGGCGTGGTCAGTACCGTGGTCGGCTACGCCGGCGGCTTCACACCGAACCCGACCTACGAAGAAGTCTGCTCGGGCCTGACCGGCCACAGCGAAGTGGTGCTGGTGGTATACGACCAGGCCAAGGTCAAATACGAAGACCTGCTGAAGATGTTCTGGGAACTGCATAACCCGACCCAGGGCATGCGCCAGGGCAATGACATCGGCAGCCAATACCGCTCGGTGATCTATGCCACTACGCCTGAACAGCTGGCGGCAGCGAAGGCCAGTGCCGAGGCCTATCAGGCCGAACTGACCAAAGCGGGCCTGGGCACTATCACCACGGAAATCGACGAAGCACCGACGGTGTACTTCGCCGAGGCCTATCACCAACAGTATCTGGCGAAGAACCCGCAGGGCTACTGCGGGATTGGCGGTACCGGCGTGACCTGCCCGATCTAAGATCAACATGAATCAAAATGTGGGAGGGGGCTTGCCCCCGATAGCGGAGCGTCAGTCGGTACATCTGTAACTGACATACCACAATCGGGGGCAAGTCCCCTCCCACATTGGTTTAGCGCCAGACGTGGTTACTCGGCAATAAGCCAATCCATCTGCCACCCACCCTGGGTCTGGCCCAGCTTCTTGGACAGCCACGGCAGCAGCTCACGCAACTCCTCCTCCAGGCCCCACGGCGGGTTGGCGATCGCCAGGCCCGAGCCGGTCAGGGTGTTGGGGGTGTCCAGCGGATGCACGAGCAACTCCACACGCAATAACTTCGGTGCACCGGTGCCGGCCAGGTCCTGGTAGAAGCGGCGCAACATGCGCTGGTCCTTTACCGGATACCAGATCGCCGCGACCGTCTGGCGCATGCGGCCCACCGCTTCCTTGAGGGACGCCGCGCAGCGCTGCATCTCATCGAGTTGTTCGAACGGCGGGTCGATCAGCATCAACGCGCGTTTCTCCGGCACCGGCAACAGGGCTCGCGGCACGTGCCAGCCCTCGCCCAAGTGCACCTTGACCCGACGATCACCCTTCATGTTGTCCTTGAGTAACACGCCGTCTTCCGGGTGCTTTTCATTGAGCAGCACACGGTCCTGAGGCCGTGTCAGGCGGCGGGCCAGCTCGGGCGAGCCGGGGTAGTAGCGCAACTGGCCGTCCGGGTTCATCTCGTGCAGTACGCGCATGTAATCGGCGGTCAGCGGCGGCAGGTCGCTCTCGCCCCACAGCCGGGCGATGCCTTCCAGGTACTCACCCGTGCGGTTGGCCTGGTCGCCCTGCAAGTCGTACAGGCCAATGCCGGCATGGGTGTCGAGATAGGCGAACGGCTGCTCCTTGCGCGACATCAGGGCGATGAGGCGGGTCAAGGTCAGGTGTTTGAAGACATCGGCATGGTTGCCGGCGTGAAAGGCGTGACGATAATTCATGGTTGCTCCTGCGCAGGGGGCGAAGTTTACCTTCTACCGGGGCAAAGGTGCAGGGCCGCATGCCAGGCGGTGCTTATGCCGCAAATACAGGACAACCGCTGAAAACAATCTAATCCCTACAGGCTGTGCGGGCTTGCCCATGATGTAAGCGACGCGGTATTACCTGCACTGCGCGATGGGGCCATCACCGGCAAGCCAGCGCCCACTCTCCAAGGAGGTCAATAACAATTATGAAAGACGCCACCCTCGCACTGCACCACGGTTTCAAATCGGACCCGACCACCAAGGCCGTTGCCGTACCGATCTACCAGAACGTCGCCTTTGAATTCGATAACGCCCAGCATGGCGCCGACCTGTTCAACCTGGATGTGCCCGGCAACATCTACACGCGGATCATGAACCCGACCAACGATGTACTTGAGCAGCGCATGGCCGCACTGGAAGGCGGCATCGCCGCCCTGGCGGTCTCCGCCGGCAGCGCGGCAATCCACTATGCGATCCAGACCCTGACCCGTGCCGGCGACAATATCGTCACCACCCCGCAACTCTATGGCGGCACCTACACCCTGTTCGCCCACCTGCTACCGAGCTTTGGCGTCGACGTGCGCTTCGCACGCAACGACTCTGCCGAAGCCATCGCCGAGCTGATCGATGACAATACCAAGCTGGTGTACTGCGAAAGCATCGGCAACCCGGCGGGTAATATCATCGACCTCGAAGCCCTGGCCAACGTCGCCCACGCCCGCGGCGTGCCGCTGATGGTGGACAACACCGTGGCCACGCCGATCCTGTGCAAGCCGATCCAGTTCGGCGCCGATATCGTCGTGCACTCGGTGACCAAATATGTCGGCGGGCATGGCAATTCCCTCGGCGGCGTGATCGTCGACAGTGGCACGTTCCCGTGGACGAAATACCCGGAAAAATTCCCCGGCCTCAACCAGCCCGAGCCGGCTTACCACGGTGTGGTCTACACCGAGAAATTCGGCCCTGCCGCCTTTATCGCCCGCGCACGCACCGTGCCCCTGCGCAATACCGGCGCGGCGCTCGCCCCCATGAATGCCTTTCTGTTGCTGCAAGGCCTGGAGACCCTCGCCCTGCGTATGGAACGCCACACCGAGAACGCCCTGAAGATCGCACAGTTCCTGCAACACCACGTCGAGGTCGAATGGGTCAGCTATGCCGGGCTGCCGGACCACCCGCACTACGCGCTGGCGCAGAAATACATGCAGGGCAAGCCGTCGGCGATCCTGTCCTTCGGCTTGAAGGGCGGCTACGACGCCGGCGTGCGCTTCTACGATGCGCTGCAAATCTTCAAGCGTCTGGTCAATATCGGCGATGCCAAGTCCTTGGCCTGCCATCCGGCCTCCACCACCCATCGACAGATGAACGAACAGGAACAGGCCAAGGCCGGCGTGAAGCCAGAAATGATTCGGTTGTCAGTGGGCATTGAGGCGATCGAAGACCTGATCGATGATTTGCAACAGGCGCTGGCGTCAGCCCGACTCTAAGGCCAGGTAATCGACCAGTGCCGCCGGGGTTGCGTGCGGCATACGTACGAAATAGGCGACCTTGTGCCTCAAGGTCGCAGCCGCAAAGGCCCCATGCAAATCGGGCCGCTCCTCCTCCAGCCATTGCAGCAGGTTTTCCACCTGGGTGACGCTGGAGTGATCGGCCAGGGCCTGGAGTACTGCCTCCGACATCGCCCACCACGGGCTGCTTTTGGCCGGCCCTGCTCCGCTGCTTGCCAGCGCATGCAACTCACCGTTGATCCAGTAACGATGAAACACCGGCAACATCGCCTTCGCCTCCGAACCCATCGCTTGCAGCATCGGCAGCAGGTAAGTCCCGTCCCAAAAGCGGAAGAACACTGCTTGCCCATCCGGCATCAGCACTTTGGTCAGGCTGCGCAAATGCGCCACGACGGTGGGTAACGGACAGGTGGACACCGCCAACCAGCCCCAATCGCGGCCCTCGCACTCAGCCGCCCAATCCAGAAATGCGCTGTCCACGGCAACCACTGCGGCATGGGGCATCACCGGTTCCCATTGAGCGTATTCGGTTCCAGCCCAGATCGCCTCGGGGGGGTGCTCTCCCGACTCGCGCCAGGCTGCAACGGGGCAATAATCGCTGGCGCTGCCCAACACGGCAAACAATTGCTCCCCTGGTTGCAGGGGGTCACGCTTCAGCCATTCGCGGGGGGCGATCACAGGGCACCGCCATGGGTCGTGGTGCAGACGCCGTTCTTGCATCGCTCACATTCCGCGCAAAATGGTGCGCTGCGCTTGAAATTGAGTACCTGCGCCATGCCCAGCAACACCGGGAGAACCGCGGGCACACTCGCCGGCGCGGCACTGAGTTGAATCGGCGCACTGCTGAAAATCCCCGCCGCCGATACCGTGATCGAATGCCCTCCCGCCTGCAGCGTGATACTTCCCGCTGCGTCCACCGTAACCCGCTGCCCCGCGTTGAACGCCATGTCCTGGCCGGCCTGCAGACGGAAGTCGTGCAGCACCTGCTGGCGCCAGTCACGCTCGGCGCGCAGGTAGATTTCCTCGGCACCTTTGCGGTCCTCGATGCACAACTCGTTGTACCCACCCCCACCGGGGCTGCTCTGGCTGCGGAAGATGCTGCGGGTCTTGTCAGCCGGCAACGTCAGCGGAACGGGCGTCACCGCATTGGGCACGCAGCCCATCACCATCGGCATGTCGACGTCACCATTGACGAACCCGACCAACACCTCCATGCCGACCCGCGGGATCAACATCGAACCATAGCGCTGATGGGCCCAACCACTGGCCACCCGCAGCCAGCAACTGGAGTGTTCGTCGTGCTGCCCGGCGCGGTCCCACGCCATTTGCACCTTGACCCGCCCCAAGGCGTCACAATGAACCTCGCTGCCACCGGGGCCGGTCACCACGGCATTCTGGTAACCGGCGACCAACGTACGAGCCTGCGGCAAAGGTGGACGAAACGTGACATCCCAGGGGGCGGCGACAAAGTCGTTGCGATAGCCCTGGCGAAACTCAGCGCCCGGCACTTGCGTCACCGAGTCCTCCAGCACCTGGGGCTGCAACCCCTCGTGGGTAACGGCCGTCACCAGCCACAAATCATTCCACTCCTCACGGGGGTGACCGGCGAGCCGTAGAAACTGGCCACAGAGCATGGCCGACTGATCGCTGCTGCCATGAGCCAGGCGATGATCACAGCGGTGACGTTCCAAGGCGCGCTGCGCGAGGTACTTGCCATGGGAACGGTCGCTGAAGCGGCCCGGATAGCGCTGCTCTTCAAGGCGTGGGAACTGCTCCCCGGCCACCGCACTTTCCAATGTCACATTCGGCTTGGAAAAGTCGTAGTCGCGCAGGCTGACCGCCGTGGTGCGCGCCTGGACTCTTACGGTAAAGCGCTTGATCGCCGGCGTATCCGCCACCATTCCCGAACCGGGGTGATAGGGCGTGGCCTGCTCGGCCTGGGCAAATACCGTCTGGTCGTCACCAAACACCAGCAAGTGCCTGTCCGGCGAATGCTGGAAGTGATAGTGAATACCCACCTCGGCGCACAAGCGCTGTACGAACGCCAGATCGGTCTCATCAAACTGCACGCAATACTCCCGCTCAGGGTATTTGCCACTCAGGCGAAACTCGAAGGTATCGCCCTGGCACCCCTGCCCTTCCAGCACCAGCGAAATGATCTGCGGCACCGTCTTACCCTGAAAAATACGTTGATGACTGCTGTGTTGCAGGTAAGCCAGCTGCGGCACCAGGCGCAACTGATAGCGGGTCAGGCGCCGGCCGGCGTCGCCTTGGGCGGCGAGATAAACCAGGCCATGGATACCGTGGCCCTGGGGGGCGAACCCCAAAAACGCCTCGCGATGCATCAGGCTTTCCAAGTCAAGGTCCGGCTGCTCGCCCACCACTTCAAGATCAAAGCAATAGGGCTGGCTCAGGGTTTCCTGACCTTTGAAGCTGTAGACCTTGAGATCACTGGCAACCCCATCCAGGGTCAGGGTGAAGGCACTTTGATTGGCAGGAGCGAACATCCGGTGTTTCTCTGCAAAGGGTGGGCGAGCGATTTTGCACCAGCCCCACACCCCACTGGGCATGCTTCAGGCAAATCAGTAAATCCCTACAACTGAGCGTCTGGGTTTTCTTAGAGCCGAACGAATCGCAGGCCAAAAAAAGGCCCGCCATCCGAAGGAGGCGGGCCTTTCTCAACTCAACGAGTGCTCAGCACTCGGCGAATTACTTGTTGAGGTTGTAGTCTTTTTCCGCTGCATCAAAACGCTCGACCATACCGGCAGTCGGTGCGCCCAGCTTGCTGACGATGTAGATCGCCAGGCTGGCAAAGATGAAGCCTGGAATGATTTCGTACAGGCCCAGTAACGCGAAATGCTTCCACACGATCACCGTAATCGCGCCGACCAGGATACCGGCCAGTGCGCCGTTACGGGTCATGTGTTTCCAGATCACCGAGATCAGCACCACAGGGCCGAATGCCGCACCGAAACCGGCCCAGGCATAACTGACCAGGCCGAGGACACGGTTGTTCGGGTTGGCGGCCATGGCGATGGCGATCAAGGCCACCAGCAGCACCATGGCGCGACCGACCCACACCAGTTCAACCTGGGAGGCGTTCTTGCGCAGGAAAGTCTTGTAGAAGTCTTCGGTCAGGGCGCTGGAGCACACCAGCAACTGGCAGCTCAGGGTACTCATCACCGCCGCCAGGATGGCTGACAGCAGCACACCCGCGATCCAGGGGTTGAACAGCAGCTTGGCCAGCTCGATGAACACACGCTCGTGGTTCTCATTGACCGGGCCGGCCACTTCCGGGTGCGCCGAGAAGTAAGCAATACCGAAGAAGCCTACGGCGACGGTGCCGCCCAGGCACAGGATCATCCAGGTCATGGAGATGCGTCGTGCGTTGGCGATCGACTTCACCGAGTCCGCCGCCATGAAACGCGCGAGGATATGCGGCTGGCCGAAATAACCCAGGCCCCAGCCCATCAGCGAAATGACGCCGATGAAGGTGGTGTTTTTCAGCATGTTGAAGTTGTCGGGGTTCTTCGCTTCGATCGCCAGGAAGGTGGTATCGACGCCACCGGTGGCCAACAGCACGATGATCGGCGTCAGGATCAGCGCGAAGATCATCAGGGTGGCTTGTACGGTGTCGGTCCAGCTCACCGCCAGGAAACCACCGACGAAGGTGTAGGCAATCGTCGCCGCAGCACCCGCCCACAAGGCCGTCTCGTAGGACATCCCAAAGGTGCTTTCGAACAGACGGGCACCGGCCACGATGCCGGAGGCGCAATAGATGGTGAAGAACACCAGGATCACCACCGCGGAGATGATCCGCAGCAGGCCACTCTTGTCTTCGAAACGGCTGGAGAAGTAGTCCGGCAGGGTCAAGGCGTCGCCGTTATGTTCGGTCTGTACCCGCAGGCGACCGGCCACGAACAGCCAGTTGAGGTAGGCACCGACGATCAGGCCGATGGCGATCCAGCTTTCCGACAGGCCGGACATGTAGATTGCGCCCGGCAAGCCCATCAACAACCAGCCACTCATGTCGGAAGCTCCGGCCGACAAGGCCGTCACCACGCTACCGAGGCTGCGGCCGCCCAGGATGTAATCGGAAAGGTTGTTGGTGGAGCGATAGGCCATGAGGCCGATCAGTACCATTGCTGCGATGTAGATCACAAACGTGATCAGGGTGGGATTGCTAACGCTCATTAGAGTGACGCCCTGGCTTTGTTTTTATGTAGCGACGGTCTGTCGGACGGCCACCCGTGGATAGTGGGGTAGACGAACCGGCGTGCCGTGCATTTATGACTGGCGTTTCCCCAGGAAAGCCGCCAGCCGATGAACCGAACCCTGAAGGCGGTTGCACCTTGGGCGCGAATGCTATTCAACAAAGCAAATAAGGTGCAACCAGTTTCTGGGGAATAAGTTGCACCCAGGTGTAAATTCGAGAAAACAGCGTGTTTTTGCTCCTTTTCGGAGCAAGAACAGCCGATCTCAGAAGCAAATGCACCAATACCAAGCCGATTCCGTCGAAGGCCGGTTTTTTTCCGATGAAGCATCGAAAATTTCCTGAACAAAAAGGGTTGCACCCGGTTGCACCTCTTCATGCGCAAAGCTAATCTTGCCGCCAGCTGATGCCACTCGGTAGTGGCACCCATGAGGATAAGAAAATGGCTACGACCACCCTTGGGGTCAAACTCGACGACCCGACCCGCGAGCGCCTGAAGGCCGCCGCGACCTCCATTGATCGCACGCCGCACTGGCTGATCAAGCAGGCGATTTTCAATTACCTGGAGAAACTCGAGGGTGGTGCAACCCTGACCGAGCTCAATGGCTTGAGCAGCAAGGATGCCGATGATGCCGGTGAGGTTCAGGCCGACCACGCCCACCAATGCTTCCTGGAGTTCGCCGAGAGCATCCTGCCGCAATCGGTACTGCGCGCCTCGATCACCGCCGCTTACCGTCGCCCCGAACCAGAAGTGGTGCCAATGCTCATCGAGCAGGCTCGCCTGCCAGTGCAGATGGCCGAAGCCACCAACAAGCTGGCCGCTTCGATTGCCGAAAAACTGCGCAACCAGAAGAGCGCCGGCGGCCGTGCCGGTATTGTCCAGGGCCTGTTGCAAGAATTTTCCCTGTCATCCCAGGAAGGCGTGGCACTGATGTGCCTGGCCGAAGCGCTGCTGCGCATCCCGGACAAAGGCACGCGTGACGCGCTGATCCGCGACAAGATCAGCACCGGCAACTGGCAGCCGCACCTGGGCAACAGCCCGTCGCTGTTCGTCAATGCCGCCACCTGGGGCTTGCTGCTGACCGGGAAACTGGTCGCCACCCACAACGAAGCCGGCCTCACCTCGTCCCTGAGCCGCATCATCGGCAAGAGCGGCGAGCCGATGATCCGCAAGGGCGTCGACATGGCCATGCGCCTGATGGGCGAACAATTCGTCACCGGCGAAACCATCGCCGAAGCCCTGGCCAATGCGAGCAAGTTCGAAGCCAAGGGTTTCCGCTATTCCTATGACATGCTCGGTGAAGCCGCACTGACCGAACACGATGCGCAGAAATACCTCGCGTCGTACGAACAAGCCATTCATTCCATCGGCAAAGCTTCCCATGGTCGCGGGATTTATGAAGGCCCGGGCATCTCCATCAAGTTGTCGGCACTGCACCCGCGCTACAGCCGCGCGCAGTACGAACGCGTGATGGACGAGCTGTACCCGCGCCTGCTGTCCCTGACCCTGCTGGCCAAGCAATACGATATCGGCCTGAACATCGACGCCGAGGAAGCCGACCGCCTGGAGCTGTCCCTGGACCTGCTCGAACGCCTGTGCTTCGAGCCGCAACTGACCGGCTGGAACGGCATCGGTTTCGTGATCCAGGCGTACCAGAAGCGCTGCCCGTATGTGATCGACTACGTCATCGACCTGGCGCGCCGCAGCCGCCATCGCCTGATGATCCGCCTGGTGAAAGGCGCTTACTGGGACAGCGAAATCAAGCGCGCCCAGGTCGAAGGCCTGGAAGGCTACCCGGTATACACACGCAAGGTGTACACCGACGTTTCCTACATTGCCTGTGCACGCAAACTGCTGTCGGTGCCGGAAGCCATCTACCCTCAGTTCGCCACGCACAACGCCCATACGCTGTCGGCCATCTACCATATCGCCGGTCAGAACTATTACCCCGGCCAGTACGAGTTCCAATGCCTGCATGGCATGGGTGAACCCCTGTACGAACAGGTCGTGGGCAAGGTGTCGGAAGGCAAGCTGAACCGTCCGTGCCGCGTCTATGCACCGGTCGGCACCCACGAAACACTGCTGGCCTACCTGGTACGCCGCCTGCTGGAAAACGGCGCCAACACCTCGTTCGTCAACCGTATCGCCGACCAATCGATCTCGATTCAGGAGCTGGTGGCCGATCCAGTGGCCAGCATCGAGCAGATGGCGACGCTGGAAGGCGGCTTCGGCCTGCCGCACCCGCGTATCCCGCTGCCGCGTGACCTGTACGGCAGCGACCGCGCCAACTCGGCCGGTATCGACCTGGCCAACGAACACCGCTTGGCGTCGCTCTCCTGCGCCCTGCTGGCCACTGCGCACAACGATTGGAAAGCCGCGCCGATGCTCGGATGCGCCGCCAGCAATCAAGCAGCGGCAGCGGTATTGAACCCGTCCGACCTGCGCGATGTGGTCGGCCACGTACAGGAAGCCACCGTCGAAGACGTCGATAACGCGATCCAGTGCGCCATCAACGCCGGCCCGATCTGGCAGGCCACCCCGCCCGCCGAGCGCGCCGCGATCCTGGAACGGGCCGCCGACCTGATGGAAGGCGAGATCCAGCCACTGATGGGCCTGCTGGCACGCGAAGCCGGCAAGACCTTCGCCAACGCCATCGCCGAAGTGCGTGAAGCCGTGGACTTCCTGCGCTACTACGCGGTACAGGCGCGCAACGACTTCACCAACGATGCCCACCGCCCGTTGGGCCCGGTGGTCTGCATCAGCCCATGGAACTTCCCATTGGCGATTTTCAGCGGCCAAGTCGCCGCGGCACTGGCCGCCGGTAACCCGGTGCTGGCCAAGCCTGCCGAACAGACCCCACTGGTTGCCGCCCAAGCCGTGCGCATCCTGCTCGAAGCCGGTATCCCGGAAGGCGTGCTGCAACTACTGCCAGGCCAGGGTGAAAGCGTGGGGGCACGCCTGGTCGGTGATGATCGCGTCAAAGGCGTGATGTTCACCGGTTCCACCGAAGTCGCGCGCCTGCTGCAACGCAGCGTCGCCGGGCGCCTGGATGCCCAGGGTCGTCCGATCCCGCTGATCGCCGAAACCGGCGGCCAGAACGCAATGATCGTCGACTCCTCGGCGCTGACCGAACAAGTGGTCATCGATGTGGTGTCGTCCGCGTTTGATAGCGCCGGCCAGCGTTGCTCGGCCCTGCGCGTCCTGTGCCTGCAGGAAGATTCGGCAGACCGCGTGATCGAAATGCTCAAGGGCGCCATGGCGGAATGCCGCCTGGGCAACCCGGAGCGCCTGTCGGTGGATATCGGCCCGGTGATCGACGCCGAAGCCAAGGCCGGCATCGAGAAACATATCCAGGCCATGCGCGACAAAGGCCGCAATGTGTATCAGGTGGCGATTGCCGATGGCGAAGAGATCAAGCGCGGCACCTTCGTGATGCCGACCCTGATCGAGCTGGAAAGCTTCGACGAGCTGCAACGGGAAATCTTCGGCCCGGTACTGCACGTGGTGCGCTACAAGCGCAAAGAAATCGACCAGCTCATCGGCCAGATCAACGCCTCCGGCTACGGTCTGACCCTGGGTGTGCATACCCGCATCGACGAGACCATCGCCAAGGTGATCGACAACGTCAATGCCGGTAACGTCTATGTGAACCGCAACATCGTCGGGGCCGTGGTCGGCGTACAGCCATTCGGCGGCGAAGGCCTGTCGGGGACCGGCCCGAAAGCCGGTGGCCCGTTGTACCTGTATCGCCTGCTGTCGACCCGTCCTACGGATGCCATCGAGCAATCCTTCGTACGCGGCGACAAGCTGACTGCACCCGATGTGCGCCTGCGCGACGCCATGAGCCAACCGCTGAACGCCCTGAAAACCTGGGCCGACAGCAATAAGTTCAGCGAACTGAGCGCCCTGTGCACGCAGTTCGCCGCGCAATCGCAAAGCGGTATCACTCGCCAACTGGCCGGCCCGACCGGCGAGCGCAACAGCTACGCCATCCTGCCTCGCGAGCACGTGTTGTGCCTGGCGGAAGTCGAAGGCGACCTGCTGACCCAGCTCGCGGCGGTCTTGGCCGTTGGCGGTTCAGCGGTATGGCCGGAAACTGACCTGACCAAAGCCGTGTTCACACGCCTGCCGAAGGAGATTCAGGCGAAGATCAAACGCGTGGCGGACTGGACCAAAGACGAAGTGGTGTTCGACGCGGTCCTGCACCACGGCGATTCCGACCAACTGCGTGCGGTGTGCCAGCAAGTGGCCCAGCGTGGCGGGGCGATTGTCGGCGTGCATGGTCTGTCCCAAGGGGAAACGGCGATTGCCCTGGAGCGCCTGGTGATCGAGCGAGCGTTGAGCGTCAACACCGCTGCGGCGGGCGGCAACGCCAGCCTGATGACCATCGGCTAACCCTGACGAAACACGGTCAACATGTGAGAGGGGGCTTGCCCCCGATAGCGGAGTATCAGTCAGTCCATCGGATACTGACACACTGCTATCGGGGCAAGCCCCCTCCCACATTTGATCGCCTTTCAATTCCCCTCCCCGCGTTCTGCCTCTTCATCACCCAAATCAATCTTGCTATCCAGCCTCTATTCGCGCACTTAGACTCCGGCCTACTCCATATAGGTAAGCCGCCATGTCCGAGACGCTCCTCAGTTCCCGCAATCTGGCTTTCGAGCTGTACGAAGTCCTCGACGCCGAGGGCCTGACCCAGCGCGAGCGGTTTGCCGAACACAACCGCGAAACCTTCGACGCCGCGATCAGCACCGCGCGCAGCATCGCGGAAAAGTACTTCGCGCCGCATAACCGCAAAAACGACGAAAACGAACCGCGCTACGAAGACGGCAAGGCAATTTTGATTCCAGAAGTGAAACCCGCCGTGGATGCCTTTCTGGAAGCCGGTTTCCTCAATGCTGCGCGCAGTTTCGAAGCCGGTGGCATGCAGCTGCCCACCCTGCTGTCCCAGGCCTGTTTCGCCCACTTCCAAGCCGCCAACGCCGCCTCTACTTCCTACCCGTTCCTGACCATGGGCGCAGCCAACCTGATCGAAAGTTTCGGCACCGAGGAGCAGAAACAACGCTTCCTGCAGCCGATGATCGAGGGCCGCTTCTTCGGCACCATGGCGCTGACCGAACCCCATGCCGGCTCCTCCCTATCAGATATCCGAACCCGCGCGGAGCCTGCGGCCGACGGCAGCTATCGCCTCAAGGGCAACAAGATCTTCATCTCCGGCGGCGACCATCCGCTGTCGGAAAACATTGTGCACATGGTGTTGGCCAAGTTGCCGGACGCACCAGCCGGGGTGAAGGGCATTTCGCTGTTTATCGTGCCCAAATTCCTCGTCAACGACGACGGCAGCCTGGGGGCGCGCAACGATGTGTTGCTGGCCGGGCTGTTCCACAAGATGGGATGGCGCGGCACCACGTCCACAGCGCTGAATTTCGGCGATAACGGCCACTGCGTCGGCTACCTGGTGGGCAAACCCCACCAGGGCCTGAGCTGCATGTTCCAGATGATGAACGAAGCACGTATCGGCGTGGGCATGGGCGCGGTGATGCTCGGCTACGCCGGTTACCTCTACTCGTTGGAGTACGCCCGCGAACGCCCCCAAGGCCGCCTGCCGGACAGCAAGGACCCGACCACTGCACCGGTGTCCATCATCCAGCACGCCGATATCAAGCGCATGTTGCTGACCCAGAAAGCCTACGTCGAAGGCGCCTTCGACCTGGGCCTATATGCCGCGCGGCTGTTCGATGACACCACCACCCTGGCCACCGACATCGAACGCCGGCAAGCCCACGAACTGCTGGACCTGCTCACCCCCATCGTCAAATCCTGGCCTTCGGAGTTCTGCCTGAAGGCCAACGAGCTGGCGATCCAGATCCTCGGCGGCCACGGTTACACCCGTGAATACCCGGTGGAACAGTACTACCGCGACAACCGCCTGAACCCGATCCACGAAGGCACCCACGGCATCCAGTCCCTGGATTTGCTCGGGCGCAAGCTCGCACAGAACGGCGGCGCTGGTCTAAAACAGTTGATTCGCTTGATCGCCGAGACCGGCGCACGCGCGCAGAAATACCCTTCGCTGACCGCCCTGAGGGAACCGCTGGAACACCTGGTGGCCCGCCTGCAAAGCGTCACGATTGGCCTGCTGACCGATCTCGCCCAAGGCAAGGTCAACAGCAGCCTGGCGAACTCGGCACTGTACCTGAAGGTATTCGGGCACACGGTGATCGGTTGGCGCTGGCTGGAACAGGCGATTCGCGCCGAGGAAGGGTTGGCCAAGGGCAATGCAGCGGATGTCGACTTCTATAAAGGCAAGCTCCAGGCTGCGCGGTATTTCCTGACGTGGGAGGTGCCGGGTTGTCATCACGAATTGCGCCTGCTGGAGGACAGGGATGACACCTGCCTGAACATGCAGGACAAATGGTACTAAGCACCTGTCAAGGTTGACAGGTGTTGATCACACGAGAGGCAGATAGAATCGTATGCCCTGAACGTTGTCTTGCCGTATTCGGGATAAGTGCAGTTTTTTCTGCAGCGCGACTACGCATAGGATCAACATCAATGAAAACGAAAATCATGCTTCAACAAGAAAACATCGGCACATCCAGCTATGTCGGTGATGCGCCGGAAGATGTTTTGATCAGAATCGGTGAGGAGTGGATCGTAGACAAGACCTACGTTTGCACCGAGAAAACATACAAGCTGCTGCCTGACGTGGGCGAGGAGAAAAACCGCTACACCGTCGAAGCCGTATTTTCAGAAAAAGCGACAACAGAGCCCGCCTCGGCGCGCAAAGTCGAAGTGGTCTTTACTGTTAAAAATGATCGCGCGTTCCCGGAAGTACCAGGGACGGAACACAACCCCGAATACGTGTTCTCCATCACCATTGGCGATCGCTTGACCGACAGATCAAACCAAACAGCGTCGGTACTTCGAAAATACTATCGCCCTATGTCAGGGGGCCGACTGACGATCGGCTATTACCTGGGTTAAGGCTGAACATTCAAAAGCGACGCGCCCATGTTCAGCAGGCATACGCTCCCGGTAGATGGGAGCGTATCGCCGAGTTTGCGGTTAGATACCGCCTGGCATGCAGCCATCGGTTCAACGGCAGTATCAAGGCTGCCCGATCGCCTTCGAAATCACCTCGACCGTGGCGCTGACTTGCTCTTGGTAACGGTCGAGTTCCTGCTGGTGACGCTGCTGCATTTCGATCTGCTCGGCGCACAGGTTCAGCGCGGCCAGCACCAGTAATTTGTCACCGATGAGGGTCGGGTACTTTTTCTTGGTGGTGGCCAGCGAGGCCTTGAGCATCGTCACGGCGTGCATCAGGGTTTGATCTTCCCCGGCCGGTGCCTTGATCGAGTAATCCTCTCCGAGAATCGAAACGACCTTTATCCCTTGGTTCATGCGCTGACAGGCCCTGCGCTCACGCGTTCAACCAGTGCTTGAATGCGCGCGGCGGTGGCACCGTGCTTTTCTTCCTGCTCCATCAGGTTCAGTTGCAGGCTGTCGTTCTCATCCTTGGCGCGGGCCAGTTCGGCCTTGAGGGCCTCGTTGCTGCCCAGCAGGTCTTGATTCTGCTGTACCAGGTCGCTGACCAGTTGTTCCAGTTGGCTGAGGGATGCTTCTAACATTTTGATTTCTCTGGCTTTTTAAAAGGGCGGTGACGATAAAGAAAATTCACCTCGGATGCCAGGGTTATCCCCGGCGCGCAGCCCGATAGTTAAGGGCCGGGCCGCACTTTCGAGCCTTAGTGACTGCATTTACCCCATCTGGTTCCGGAATCGGTGCAACCCCTCGTCAGATGCGACAAAAGCGCACGCCCCTTTAGACTTTAGTCGTACGGCCGATACGCGATGCACACCCCGTCTCATGGCCGCATGGATCGCGCTCCTCCCCCAGGACTCCAGCATGTCTCTTCGTAATATGAATATCGCGCCGCGCGCCTTCCTAGGCTTCGCGTTGATTGGTGCACTTATGTTGTTTCTCGGTGTATTCGCCCTGAACCAGATGAGCAAGATCCGTGGCGCCGCGGAAGACATCACCCTGTCCAGCGTGCCGAGCATTCGCGCCCTTGATGAATTCACCCAACTGACCCTGCGCCTGCGGGTGCTGTCATACCGCTTGCTGACCAACCGCGAACCGGATGTGCAGCAAAAAACCCTGGAAGCCTTTGACCTGCGCAACCAGCAGATTCGCACAGCACAGGGTGTCTACGAAAAACTGATCGACAGCAGCGAGGAACGCTCGACCTACGACGAGTACGTACGTTTGCTCAGCCAATACCATCAGATCGAAGAGCGCATGAAGAGCTTGTCGCGCGCCAACCGGATGGAGGAATTGCGCAGCCTGCTCAACACCGAATTGCTGAGCAACTCCGAGCAGGTCAACGCCGTACTCACGCGCCTGCTGGAGATTAATAACAAGATGGCCCTGGCCACCAACCAACAAGCCGAAGACCAGTACAACCTGGCCTTTGACCTGGTGGTGGGCCTGCTGGTGATCGCCACCGCGCTGACGTTGTTGTTCGCCTGGCTGTTGACCCGCAGCATCACCGTGCCGATTTCCCAGGCCCTGGATGCCGCGGAAGAAATCGCCGAAGGCAACCTCACGCGGCCGATCAAGGTCGACGGCAACGACGAGGCCGGTCGCCTGCTGGCGGCGATGACGAAGATGCAGGACAAACTGCGCGACACCTTGCAACGCATCGCCGGCTCGGCCACCCAGTTGGCTTCCGCCGCGGAAGAACTGAACGCGGTCACGGATGAAAGCGCTCGCGGCCTGACCCAGCAAAACAACGAAATCGAACAAGCCGCCACCGCCGTCAACGAGATGACCAGCGCCGTCGAGGAAGTCGCGCGCAATGCGGTGAGCACCTCCGAGGCCTCGCGCAACGCCACCACCTCTGCCGGTGACGGCCGCGACCTGGTACAGGAAACCGTCAGCGCCATCGAGCGCATGAGTGGCGACGTGCAAGCCACTGCCACGCTGATTGGCGAGCTGGCCAATGAGTCCCGTGATATCGGCAAGGTACTCGACGTGATTCGCGGCCTGGCCGACCAGACCAACCTGCTGGCCCTGAACGCGGCGATTGAAGCGGCGCGGGCGGGCGAAGCCGGCCGCGGTTTTGCCGTGGTGGCCGATGAAGTGCGGGCCCTGGCCCATCGCACCCAACAATCCACCAGCGAAATCGAGCGCATGATCGGCAGCATCCAGGCCGGCACCGAGCACGCCGTGGACTCGATGCGTAACAGCACCGAGCGCGCGGAATCGACGCTGAACATCGCCAAAGGCGCAGGTATGTCGTTGGACACCATCAACACGGCGATCATCGAGATCAACGAGCGCAACCTGGTCATCGCCAGCGCGGCGGAAGAACAGGCCCAGGTGGCGCGGGAAGTGGACCGCAACCTGGTGAATATCCGCAACTTGTCGGTGCAATCGGCAACCGGCGCCAGCCAGACCAGTGCGGCGAGCGGTGAGCTGTCGCGCCTGGCGGTGGATTTGAACGGGATGGTCGGGCGCTTCCGCCTCTAACTGATACAACTGGGTCAAGAAGGTGGGAGGGGCTTGCCCCCGATAGCAGTGTGTCAATCAGCACATCTGATTCTGATACAGCGTAATCGGGGGCAAGCCCCCTCCCACATTTGGATCTATATGAATCAGAAAAAGCTTTTTGACAGCGCGGCAATTCAACAGGTTAGAATCGCTGGCACGTAGACTGCATGGTCAGTTTGCGCCCGTCTTATATGCTCATGGAGTACTGCCTTTGAATGCGACGACCATCAACAGCCTGTTCTTGATCGGCGCGTTGCTGGTGGGTGCAAGCATTCTGGTGAGTTCCCTGTCGTCCCGCCTGGGCATCCCGATCCTGGTGATCATCCTGGCCGTGGGCATGGTCGCCGGCGTTGACGGCGGCGGTATCATCTTCGATAACTACCCGACCGCCTACCTGGTGGGCAACCTCGCGTTGGCCGTGATCCTGCTCGACGGCGGCTTGCGCACGCGGGTGGCGAGTTTTCGCGTGGCACTCTGGCCGGCGCTATCGCTGGCCACGGTGGGGGTGTTGATTACCACCGGCCTCACCGGCATGGCCGCCGCTTGGCTGTTCAACCTCAATATCATCCAGGGCCTGCTGATCGGCGCCATCGTCGGCTCCACCGACGCCGCCGCGGTGTTCTCGCTGCTCGGCGGCAAGGGCCTCAACGAACGGGTCACCGCCAGCCTGGAAATCGAATCCGGCAGCAACGACCCGATGGCAGTGTTCCTCACCGTCACCCTGATCGACATGCTTGCCAGCGGCCAGACCGGCCTGCACTGGAGCCTGCTGACCCACCTGATCCGCGAATTCGGCATCGGCGGCCTCATCGGCCTCGGCGGCGGCTGGCTGATGCTGCAAATGGTCAACCGCATCAACCTGGCCACTGGCCTCTATCCGATCCTGGTGATCGCCGGCGGCCTGGTGGTATTCGCCCTGACCAACGCCCTGCACGGCAGCGGCTTCCTCGCGGTGTACCTGTGCGGCCTGGTGATCGGCAACCGCCCGGTGCGCAGCCGCCATGGCATTTTGCATATGCTCGACGGCATGGCCTGGCTGGCCCAGATCGGCATGTTCCTGGTGCTGGGGTTGCTGGTCACGCCCCATGACCTGCTGCCCATCGCCCTGCCGGCCCTAGGCCTGGCACTGTGGATGATCCTGTTTGCGCGGCCATTGTCGGTGATGGTCGGCCTGCTGCCGTTCAAGGCGTTCCACGGCCGCGAGAAAGCCTTTATTGCCTGGGTCGGCCTGCGCGGCGCGGTGCCGATCATCCTGGCGGTGTTCCCGCTGATGGCCGGCCTGCCCCATGCGCAGCTGTACTTCAACCTGGCGTTCTTTATCGTGCTGGTCTCGCTGCTGGTACAGGGCACCAGCCTGCCGTGGGTGGCCAAGCTGCTGAAAGTGACCGTACCGCCGGAGCCCGCACCGATTTCCCGGGCGGCCCTGGAAGTCCACGTCACCAGCGAGTGGGAGCTGTTCGTCTACCGCCTCGGCGCAGAGAAATGGTGCATCGGCGCCGCCCTGCGCGAACTGAAAATGCCCGAAGGCACACGGATCGCCGCGCTGTTCCGTGGCCAGCAACTGCTCCACCCGTCGGGTAGTACGGTGTTGGAAGTCGGCGATCTGCTCTGCGTGATCGGCCACGAACACAACCTGCCGGCCCTGGGCAAACTGTTCAGCCAGGCGCCGCAACGCGGCTTGGATCTGCGCTTTTTCGGCGACTTCGTCCTCGAGGGCGACGCCCAGCTGGGCGCGGTTTCCGCCCTGTACGGCCTCAAGCTGGAAGGTATCGACCCGGACATGCCACTGAGCCGCTTCATCACCCAGAAAGTCGGCGGTGCGCCCGTGGTCGGCGACCAGGTGGAGTGGAACAACACCATCTGGACCGTCGCGGTCATGGACGGGAACAAGATTGGCAAAGTCGGCGTCAGATTCCCCGAAGGAAGTCGCCCGGGCCCCGGACTCTTCCTCTAAACTGCGGGGCGACAACGCCCCTGATTCTTCACCTTGCTCGACCGGTCTCTATGCTAACCCTGCGCACTTTTCTCGCCACTGCCCTGCTGGGCCTGACTCTTTGTGTCGGCAGCGTATATGCCGCCGACCCACCCAGCGCCGACGCCATCCAGCAAACCCTGGACAAGCTGCCTGATCGCAAGCTGCCCGACGCCGACATGAAGGCGCTGCAGTCGATCCTGCAACAGACCCTGACCTACCTGGGTAACAAACAGGATTACGAACAGCGCCTGGCGGACCTCAAGCGCCAGCTGGAAGACGCGCCGCGCCAGACCAGCGAGAACCAGCGCGAACTGACCCGGCTCAAGGCCACCAAGGTCATTCCGGTAGCCCAGCGCTACGCCTCGCTGCCGGTGCCGCAACTGGAGCAATTGCTGGTGCAGCGCACCACCCAGCAAGGCGACCTGCAAAAAGACCTGGCCGAAGCCAACAGCCTGACCATTGCCGCCCAGACCCGCCCCGAGCGCGCCCAGACCGAAATCAGCAACAGCCAGACGCGCATCCAGCAGATCAATTCGACCCTCAAGGCCGGCAAGGACAATGGCAAGACCCTCAGCAGCGACCAGCGCAACCAGTTGAACGCCGAACTCGCCGCCCTGAACGCGTTGATCCCCCTGCGCCGCCAGGAACTGGCCGGCAACAGCCAACTGCAAGACCTGGGCAACAGCCAGCACGACCTGGTAGTCGAAAAGACCGCGCGCCTGGAACAAGAGATCCAGGACCTGCAAACCCTGATCAACCAGAAACGCCTGGCCCAGTCCCAACAGACCGTTACCCAACAATCGATCGAAGCGCAGAAAGCCGGTGGCAGCAGCCTGCTGGCCACGGAAAGCGCGGCCAACCTGAAGCTGTCCGATTACCTGCTCAAAAGCACCGACCGCCTCAACGACCTGACCCAGAAAAACCTGCAGACCAAGCAGCAACTGGACACCGTGACCCAGAGCGACTCGGCGCTGGATGAACAGATCAACGTCCTCAAGGGCAGCCTGCTGCTCTCCAAGATCCTCTACAAGCAAAAACAGGCACTGCCACGCCTCACGGTAGACCGCGACCTGGCGGACGATATCGCCAACATTCGCCTGTATCAGTTCGAGGTCAACCAGCAGCGCGAGCTGATCAGTTCCCCCAGCACCTACGTAGACAACCTGCTGGCCAACCAGCCGCCGGACGATATCACCCCGCAACTGCGCCGCACCCTGCTGGAACTGGCGATCACCCGCAGCGACCTGCTGGAGCGCCTGAGCCGCGAACTGAGCGCACTGCTTAACGAATCGATCACCCTGCAACTGAACCAGAAACAACTGCTCAGCACCGCCACCACCCTGCGTGCGACGTTGGACGAGCAGATGTTCTGGATCCCCAGCAACAAGCCGCTGGACACCGAATGGCTGGAAACCGTACCGGCGCACCTGAGCAAGCAAGTCACCAGCCTGCCTTGGGCCTCCAGCGTCAGCGAACTGTACGATGGCCTGACCCAGCGCCCCCTGCTGTTCCTGCCGCTCCTGCTGTTGATCGGCGCCCTGCTGTGGCGACGTAACGCCCTGTACGCCCGCCTGAAAAAGGTCCACCTGGATATCGGCCACTTCAAGCGCGACAGCCAGTGGCACACACCACAGGCGATCCTGGTGAACATCCTGCTGGCGATGCCGGTGGCCCTGGGCCTGGCGCTGTGCGGCTATGCACTGCAGATCGACGCCCGTGGGCAAAACGCCAACCTCGGCGCGGCACTGTTGCAGATCGCCCAGGCGTGGCTGGTGTTCTACACCGCCTACCGCATCCTGGCGCCGGGCGGCGTGGCCGAGTTGCACTTCCGCTGGGAAAAACCCCAGGTCGAATTCCTGCAAGGCTGGGTGCGCAAGCTCGGGCTGGTGGTTCTGGCCCTGGTGGCCGTGGTGGCGATTGCCGAACATCAACCGGCAGCGCTGGCCGACGACGTGCTGGGCATTGGCGTGGTGCTGTTGTGCTATGCGCTGATGGCCTGGCTACTGGGGCGCCTGCTGTTACACAGCCCGACCCACGAAAAAGCCTCGCTGTTTCGCAAAGCCATGGGCCTGGTGTTTACCGCGCTGCCCATCGCCCTGTTTATCGCCGTGTGCTTCGGCTACTACTACACCGCGCTCAAGCTCAGTGACCGGTTGATCAATACCCTGTACCTGCTGATGCTCTGGCTGGTCATCGAAGCCACCTTCGTACGCGGCCTGGGCGTTGCCGCACGGCGCCTGGCCTACTCCCGCGCCCTGGCCAAGCGCCAAGCAGCCAAGGAAGCCGGCGACGGCGAGGCGGTGATCGAAGAACCGACCCTGGACATCGAACAGGTCAACGAACAATCGATGCGCCTGATCCGCCTGGCCTTGCTCGGCGGCTTCATCGCGGCGCTGTACTGGGTGTGGTCAGACCTGATCTCGGTGTTCTCCTACCTGGACAACGTCACCCTCTACGAATACACCAGCGGCACCGGCGCCAATATCAGCATGGTGCCAATCAGCATCGGCGACCTGCTCGGCGCGCTGATCATCATCGGCATCACCTTCGCCCTGGCGCGCAACCTGCCCGGCTTGCTGGAGGTGCTGGTGCTGTCCAAGCTGGACCTGGCCCAGGGCAGCGCCTACGCCACCACCACGTTGCTGTCGTATGTGATTGCCGGCGTCGGCTTTGTCTCGACCCTGTCCACCCTCGGTGTGAGCTGGGACAAGTTGCAATGGCTGGTCGCCGCGCTGTCGGTGGGCCTGGGCTTCGGCATGCAGGAGATCTTCGCCAACTTTATCTCCGGCATCATGATCCTGTTCGAACGCCCGGTACGGATCGGCGACACCATTACCATCGGCAACCTGTCGGGCACCGTGAGCAAGATCCGCATCCGCGCGACCACCATCACCGACTTCGACCGCAAGGACATCATTGTCCCGAACAAGACCTTCATCACCGGGCAATTGATCAACTGGTCGCTGACCGACACCATCACCCGAGTCACCCTGAAACTGGGGGTGGACTACGGCTCCGACCTGGACCTGGTGAAGGAATTGCTGCTCAAGGCTGCGCGAGAAAACCCACGGGTGCTGAAGGAACCGGAACCCCATGTTTACTTCCTCAACTTCGGCGAAAGCACCCTCGACCATGAATTGCGCATGCACGTGCGCGACCTGGGCGACCGCAACCCGGTGATCGACGAGGTGAACCGCTTTATCAACCGCGAGTTCAAGAACCACCACATCAACATCTCGTTCCGGCAGATGGAGGTCTACCTGAAAAACCTCCACGGCCAGGAGTACAAGCTGGTGCCGGTAGAAGACGAAAACAGGACCATCGTCGGTCCGGTCGAATCCCCGGATACCCCGGAGCCACCACCGGGCAAAGTGGCGGATGCCCCCGAGCCGCCCCCCTCCAAGCTCGACTAAACCGCCTATCCCCAGCAGAATGCTCGGACATTCTGCTGGAGATGGCCGGTGAAAGCCCTCGACGAACTGACCTTCGACAACCGCTTCGCACGCCTGGGCGACGCGTTCTCGACCCACGTATTGCCTGAACCCCTCGACGAACCACGCCTGGTCGTGGCGAGCGATGCCGCCATGGCCCTGCTCGACCTCGACCCGACGGTGGCCGAAACCCCGGTATTCGCCGAGCTGTTTGGCGGGCACAAGCTATGGGCCGAGGCGGAACCGCGGGCGATGGTCTACTCCGGGCACCAGTTCGGCTCCTACAACCCACAATTGGGCGATGGCCGTGGGTTGCTGCTGGGCGAGGTGTACAACGCCGCCGGCGAGCATTGGGACCTGCACCTCAAGGGCGCCGGGCAGACGCCTTACTCGCGCATGGGCGACGGCCGCGCCGTGCTGCGCTCTTCGATTCGTGAGTTTCTCGCCTCTGAAGCGCTGCACGCGCTGGGCATTCCCAGCAGCCGCGCACTGTGCGTGATCGGCTCCAGCACCCCGGTGTGGCGTGAGAAGCAGGAACGCGGGGCCATGGTCCTGCGCCTGGCCCGCAGCCATATCCGTTTTGGTCATTTCGAATATTTTTATTACACCAAGAAGCCCGAACAGCAGGCTGAACTGGCCGAACACGTGTTGAACCTGCACTACCCCGACTGCCGCGAACAGCCCGAACCGTATCTGGCGATGTTCCGCGAAATCGTCGAACGCAATGCAGAACTGATCGCCAAATGGCAGGCGTATGGTTTTTGCCATGGGGTGATGAACACCGACAACATGTCGATCCTCGGCATCACCTTCGACTTCGGGCCGTTTGCGTTTCTGGATGATTTCGACGCGCACTTCATCTGCAACCACTCCGATCACGAAGGACGCTACTCCTTCAGCAACCAGGTGCCGATTGGCCAGTGGAACCTCAGCGCGCTGGCCCAGGCACTCACGCCGTTTATCAGCGTCGATGCCTTGAAGGAAGCCCTGGGCCTGTACCTGCCGTTGTACCAGGCGCACTACCTGGATTTGATGCGTCGTCGTTTGGGGCTGACCACTGCTGAAGACGATGATCAGAAATTGGTGGAGCGCTTGCTCAAGCTGATGCAGAACAGCGGCGTGGACTACACGCTGTTCTTCCGACGGCTGGGGGATGAATCGGCAGCGTTGGCCGTGACGCGGTTGCGCGATGATTTCGTCGATAGAGCCGGGTTTGATGCCTGGGCCGAGCTGTACAAGGCCCGTGTCGAACGGGATGGGGACGGCACCGAAGAACAGCGCCGTGCGCGAATGCATGCGGTGAACCCGCTGTACATCCTGCGCAACTACCTCGCACAAAACGCCATCACCGCTGCCGAGTCAGGCGATTACAGCGAAGTGCGGCGCTTGCACGAGGTGCTTTCCAAGCCATTCGAGGAACAGGCGGGGATGGAACAGTACGCGCAGCGGCCGCCGGATTGGGGCAAGCATCTGGAGATCAGCTGTTCGTCGTGATACGCGCCATGCTCGCGGTTAGATGAACATATCGACCGGCACCTTGAAATAATCCGCCAGCCAACGAATCTGCCGAACGTTGAGCTGGCGTTTTCCACTGAGGATTTCCGAGACAACCGATTGAGCGCCAACACCTGGCAAATCACTCTGCGTCAAACCATGCTCCTGCATCAGGGATCGCAATACGTCGACACCGCTGGCCTCTGGCACTGGCCAATGCTCCAAGTCATAAGCCTCGACCCAGTCACCGATGATATCGACCACGCCCATCAACGGGTGAGCTTCGTCTTCCCCTACGATATCCAGCAATTCGTCGAGCGCCTCCACCAGCACATCGTAGTCAGCCTCGGTTTTGGGCTTGCGCAACAGGGGCGACACGAATTGCCAATGCTCGGCCACCTGCTCGATCAGCACACTCATTTCCACTCACTCCTTCCAATTACCCTTGTCGTATTCCCGATGGTCCAGCACATGTCGAATATAGAGCCGCTGCATTCGGTAGCGCACAATCGCAATGAGGCGCAGCTTGTTACCACCTATGTTGAAGACGTGTAACGCCCCCACTTTATCCACGGCCGGAAAAATCGATTTCAACGCCGCGAAGTCTTCTGGATTGAGGACTTTGACCTTCCGATACCACGCATCCAAAGCACAGGCTGAATGAGGCCACTTCACTTTGGCATTGCGGATTTGTTTCGCACTGATTACGCGCATGCAACATCCCTATCGCATATTGCTATGGAGGTTAAACCCGAACTGCGACTATCGCAATTTGCTATGGCGCCGAACGGACCAATGGTGCTGTTTCGAACAAGCACTCCCAGCCTAGATAGGCATGCGCCAATCGACATTTGCGAATCTGTTAGCGCATGCGTCGTCGCCCTCGAGCTTGATAAAACGGCTACCTGACTCCAGATAGGGAGCATTGGCCACATCCACGGAGCGCCACCATGTCCGAACCTCTCGTTATCCCCTGCCCCCATTGCAACGGCCTCAACCGCATCCCCGGAGAGCGCCTGGGGGATACGCCCAAATGTGGGCGCTGCAAGCAGCCGGTTCTACTGAGCAAGCCTTTCGAGCTGAAGCAAGGCGACTACGCCAGCCAGATCAAGGGCGATTTACCGTTGCTGGTGGATGTGTGGGCCGATTGGTGTGGGCCGTGTAAATCCTTCGCGCCGGTATTCGAACAGGCGGCCGCGCAGCTGGCGGGCAAGTGCCGGCTGGCCAAGCTGGACAGTGAGGCTAATCAGCAGCTGTCGGCGCAGTTGGGGATTCGTTCGATCCCCAGTTTGATTCTGTTCAAGAACGGCCGCGAAGTGGCGCGCCAGAGCGGCGCCTTTCCGTTGCCGCAGTTGATGAGTTGGTTGCGTAGCCAGGGGGTGTAACCCGAATGCCAGTCAGTTAAGTTTTTTTGTAGGAGCGAGGGGGACGCCTAGTTCTTGCTCGCGAAAAACGTCAACGATAACGCGTGTTTCCTGAGTGAATGCGGCGTCTGTGAGTTTTTCGCGAGCAAGAACTAGGCGTCCCCCTCGCTCCTACAGAAGGCGATGTACGCTTAACTGACTGGCATTCGGGCTTGCCCGTTCCCACATTGGGTCCGGGTAGCGCTTGACGTCAGGCATTTTCCAGCAGGTTGTGCAGCTCCACGAATTGCAGAGTGAGCTTATGCCGTGGGTCCAGGTGGATCAGCGGCTTGTTCTGCTGGTGCGACTCACGCATGCGCACTGAGCTGGCCAGGTACACCGGCAATACCGGCAAGCCTTCGGCCATCAACTCATCGAGCATCTGCTGCGGCAGGCTCGCCCGGGCCTGGAACTGGTTGACGACGATGCCTTCCACTTCCAGACCCTCGTTGTGGTCCTCCTTCAACTCTTCGATTTCCGCCAGCAGGCCATACAACGCCTGGCGCGAGAAACTGTCGCAATCGAAGGGGATCAATACACGATCAGCGGCAATCAGCGCCGAAACCGCATAAAAATTCAATGCCGGCGGGGTATCCAGGTAAATCCGGTCGTAATCCTCGCTCAATTCATCCAGCAGCTTTCGCAGCTTGTTGATCTTGTGCTTGGCCTCGAGCTTGGGCTGCAAATCCGCCAACTCTGCGGTGGCCGTGATCACATGCAGGTTGTCGAACGGTGTCTCGTAGATATCCACGCGGTTTTTCTTGGAAAAAGGCCCGGAAGACAGGGTTTGCTTGAAGAATTCGGCAATGCCCATCGGGATATCATCGCCGGTCAGCCCGGTAAGGTACTGGGTGGAGTTGGCTTGTGCATCGAGGTCCACCAACAGGGTTCGATAGCCTTCACTGGCGCTGACTGCCGCCAGGTTGCAGGCGATACTGGACTTGCCAACGCCGCCTTTCTGATTGAACACCACGCGCCGCATGGAAAAACCTCCGTGTATCAATGAATGTCCGAGTGTAGAGGGCAAAAGCGCCTGTTCGCTACCTCGTTCATCCATGCACGGCTGCATTAACCGCGAGCCATGGCTCATCGCGTACAAACGAATAGGAAGGGTCCGACAATCCAATTCGTCCTGCGGTAAAGGACAATCTGTAAATCTCTCCGCAAATTTTGTAATCAGCCGTGAACAATTCTTTACCAAAGTTTGCTAGAACCCCACAGCACCCGGATAATGCGCGCCATTCGGCTCTTGCTCACCGTCCCGGTAAACTCGGCCAATGGCCGCACATGGAAGCCCGCAGGGGCGGGATAACTTCTCAGTGATCAACTTCAACATCGCCCAATGGCGTGCCTGGGCTCCTGGCCTGGACAGCGCGGACGACTGGTACGCCTGGTGCCGGGCCCCGGTGTTGCTGCCCGCCAGCGAAGCCAGCCCCGACGTATCGTTCTTGCCCGCCATGCAGCGCCGCCGCCTCAGCCGCCTGGCACGCATGGCGTTCAGCGTGGGTTGGCCGCTGGCCGAGGGCCGGCAAGACCTGCCCCTGGTGTTTATTTCGCGTCACGGCGAAACCCCGCGCACCCTCGACATCCTCAGCGACCTGGCCAATGACCAGCCGCTGTCGCCGACCCAGTTCAGCCTGTCGGTACATAACGCAGTGATTGGCCTGTGGTCGATCCTACGCAATGAAACCAGCGAGATGACGGCCCTTGCTGCCGCTGGCGACGGCCTGGAACACGGCCTGCTCGAAGCCGCCGCCCTGCTCAATGAAGGCGCCCCGGCCGTGTTGCTGGTGATTACCGAAGAACAGCCGCCTGAAGCCTATGCCGACTGGATCGCCGACGTGCCGTTCCCCTATGCCCTCGGCCTGCTGCTGACCCCAGGCGACGAGTGGCAACTGGAACTTACCCGCGGCACTGTCCAACCCACTCAAACCCAGTGGCCCCATGCCCTGAACCTGCTGCGCACCCTGCTCACTGAACAGGTCGCCTGCCAACATGCCTGGAAGAACCGCGTATGGAACTGGCAACGCAAGCCCTGACCGACAAACCACGGGACGCCTACTACTGGCGCCTGCTCGCCACCGCCGCCAGCTTCGCGCTGTTCGGAGCAGGCGGCCTGTGCCTGCGTTTGCTGGTGTTCCCGTTGCTCGCGTGCCTGCCAGGAAGCGCCGAAAAACACCAACGCCGCGCCCGCCATACCATCAGCAAGCTGTTCTGGTTCTTTATCCGCCTGATGCAACGCGCCGGCGTGCTGACCTACAGCGTCGAAGGTGCGGAAAACCTCGGGCGCCCAGGCCAGATGATCATCGCCAACCACCCGTCGCTGATCGACGTGGTGTTTTTGATCGGCCTGGTGCGCCAGGCCAACTGCGTGGTCAAGCAAAGCCTGTGGCAGAACCCCTTCACCCGTGGGCCGGTGCGCGATGCGGGCTATATCAGCAACGACGGCAGCAGCGAAATGCTCGATGCCGCCGCCGATGCCCTGCGCGGCGGCCAGACCCTGATCATTTTTCCCGAAGGCACCCGCACCACCCCTGGCTCGGCGCCTGCCTTTCATCGCGGCGCCGCCGCCATTGCGCTGCGCGGTGCGACAATCATCACCCCCGTGGTGATCAAGGTCAGCCCCACCACCCTGACCAAGGCCGAACCCTGGTATCGCATCCCAAAACGCCGCGTGCACTTCAGTTTGCGGGTAGGGGCCGATATAGAACCACAGGCGTTTGCCGCACTCGGGCCCGCGCCCCAGGCTTCACGCAAGCTCAACGATTACCTGCATCACTATTTTATTAAGGAGCTCGCCGAAGATGAGCGACCAACACAGCCTTGAGCACGACATAAAGGTGCTGATCATCGAGGCCCTGGGCCTGGAAGACATCAGCGCCGACGACATCGGAAACGATCAAACCCTGTTCGGCGAAGGCCTCGGCCTGGATTCGGTAGACGCCCTGGAATTGGGCCTGGCGATCCAGAAAAAGTACGGCATAAAAATCGATGCCGACGCCAAGGACACCCGCAATCACTTCACCAACGTGGCCAGCCTTGCGGCGTTCGTCACGGCCAGACAGGCAGCTTGAGACCGGACCATGCAAACTCGTGACGATATTTTCAACACCCTGCGCGATGCCTTGGTGGAACTGTTTGAACTGCCCCCGGAACGCGTCACCCTCGACGCCAACCTGTACCAGGACCTGGAAATCGACAGCATCGACGCCGTGGACCTGATCGACCATATCAAGCGCCAGACCGGCAAGAAGATCGCCGCTGAGGAATTCAAGGCAGTACGCACCGTGAACGATGTGGTTGAGGCGGTGTACCGTCTGGTCCAGCCAGCCGCATGAGCCGGTTGATTAGCCTTGGCCTGTTGCTGGCGGGGCTGCTGTACCCTTTTGCCGTGTATTACGGCACCGAGCACTTTGCGCCGTGGCAATTTGGCTTGCTGCTGGGCAGCCTGTGGCTGTTGCGCGCGCTGACCGCTGCACGGCGCCCCGGTAGCCGCTGGATGGCCGTGGCGGTCATCGTGTTTTGCCTGCTGCTGGCCTGGTTCGACAACCCTCGCCTGTTGCGCTGGTACCCGAGCCTGGTCAGTGCATTCATGCTCACGCTGTTCGGCCTGAGCCTGAAATACGGCCCGCCGATGGTCGAGCGCCTGGCCCGCATGAGCGACCCTCAGTTGCCAACCCACGCCGTCGTGTATACGCGCCAGGTCACCGTGGTGTGGAGTGTGTTTTTTCTATGTAATGGCCTGCTCGCCGCCGCCCTCACCCTGTGGGCGCCGCTGAGCTGGTGGACGTTGTACAACGGCCTGATCGCCTACGGGCTGATGGGGCTGTTGTTTGCCGTGGAATGGCTGGTACGACAAAGGGTTCGAGGCCGCGTATGAATGGGTTGAAACTTGAGCAGTTGCTGCTTGAGCCGCTGCAACAGCGTTTGGTCACCACCGAACCTGCAATGAATCACGCCCAGCTGTGGGAACAATCCCTGCGCCTGGCGGCGGGTTTGCAGGCACATGGCATCAAGCGCGTGGCTGTCCATCTGGAAGATGCCGGCCTATTGGCCGTCGCCTTGCTGGCTGCCTGGCGCGCCGGGGCCAGCGTGCTGCTGCCCGCCGACCTGCAACCGCAAACCCGCCTACGCTGGGCCGATGCCGTCGATGCCTGGTTGATCGCCGCCGATGACCTCGCCGCGCTCGACCAAACGCCGCTGGACCCGGCGGCACTGGATCTGGACACTTGCCAACTGAGCCTGTGTACCTCCGGTTCCAGCGGCGAACCCAAGCGCATCGACAAGACCCTGCGCCAGCTGGCCAACGAAGTTGAGGCCCTGGAAGCCCTATGGGGTCCAGACCTCGAAGACGCGTGCATCATCGGCAGCGTCGCCACCCAACATATCTACGGTTTGCTGTTCCGGGTGCTATGGCCGTTGTGCGCCGGCCGTCCCTTTGTGCGCCACCAACTGGCCTTCCCCGAGGATTTACAGCGCGCCAGCCGCGAACACGCGCATTTTGCCTGGGTCGCCAGCCCGGCGCTGCTCAAGCGCATGGGCGATAACCTCGACTGGACGGCGCTGAGCCAAGTGTCGCGGGTGTTCTCTTCCGGTGGCGCGCTGCCCATCGAGGCCGCCGGCAGCCTTTACGATCGCCTGCAGCAATGGCCGACAGAAATCCTCGGCAGCTCGGAAACCGGTGGTATTGCCTGGCGCCAAGGCGCACAGCCGTGGCAGCCGTTTGCCGGTGTCGAGCTGAGCCAGGACGCCGACGGCGCCCTGCGCATCGCATCGCCGTACTTGCCCGCCGGGCACATCGAGCAGACCGCCGACGCCGCCCGCATCCACGCCGATGGCCGCTTCGAACTGCTCGGCCGCCTGGACCGCATCGTCAAGCTGGAAGAAAAACGCATCTCCCTGCCTATGCTTGAACACGCGCTGATGGCCCACCCGTGGGTCACCGAAACCCGCCTGGGCGTGGTCCAGGAAAACCGTGCGTCACTCGGCGCGCTGGTGGTGTTGAGCGCCGAGGGCCTGCATGCCCTGCGCAACCAGGGCCGACGCACCGTGACCCAAACCCTGCGCCAGCACCTGAGCCAACACTGCGAAGCCCTGGCCCTGCCTCGGCGCTGGCGCTTGCTGCGCCAGTTGCCACTGAACAGCCAAGGCAAGCTGCCCCAGGCGGATGTCGAAGCACTGCTGCTGGCCCCCCGGCCAAAAGCGCCGGAAGTGCTGGAACACGTCGAAGTCGATGGCGAATGGACCTTGCAACTGAGCGTCCCGCCGGACCTGGCCTATTTCAGCGGCCACTTCCCGGTCACCCCGGTGCTGCCGGGCGTGGTGCAAGTAGAGTGGGCATTCAACCTCGGCCAGCAGTGCCTGGACCTGCCGCCGACCTTCGCCGGCATGGAAGTGCTCAAGTTCCAGCAACTGGTGCGTCCGGGCGACTGTATCGAACTGCACCTGCGCTTCGACCAGGAACGCGGCAAGCTGTATTTCGCCTACCGCAACGGCGTCGCCACCTGCTCCAGCGGCCGGATCCAATTGGAAGCCGCCCATGCATAAGCTTTTGTGGCAAATCGGCTTCCTGTGGCGAGCGGGCCCGCTCGCCACAGGGTGTTTTCCTATCAATGAGGGACACCATGCATAACCCCTGCGCCCTGATCCCGGTCTACAACCACGAAGCCGCCGTGCCGGCCGTGGTCTATAGCCTGCTGAACAGCGGCCTGCCCTGTCTGCTGGTGGACGATGGCAGCAGCCCGGCGTGCGCGGCGGTATTGGCGCAACTGGCGAACCTCGATAACGTCACCCTGCTGACCCTGCCCAACAACCAGGGCAAAGGCAGTGCGGTCATGGCCGGTTTTCGCGAAGCCGCGCGCCTGGGCTTCACCCACGCCCTGCAAGTGGACGCCGACGGCCAACATGACCTGCGCGAAGTCGAAAGCTTTATCGACACCTCACGCCGGCACCCCACGGCCGTGATCTGTGGCTACCCCGAATACGATGACAGCGTGCCCAAGACTCGTTTGTATGCGCGCTACCTGACCCATGTGTGGGTATGGATCAATACCCTGTCGCTACAGATTCGCGACTCGATGTGCGGCTTTCGCGTATACCCGCTGGCGCCCACGCTGGCCCTGATGGACTCGGCCTACATCGGCACACACATGGATTTCGACTCCGACATCCTGGTGCGCCTGGCCTGGCGCAACCAGCCAATGCGCTGGCTGCCGACCCAGGTGCATTACCCCGCCGACGGGCTGTCACACTTCCGCCTGTTCCGTGACAACGTGCGCATTTCGGCCATGCACACCCGGTTGTTCTTCGGCATGCTGGTGCGCGCGCCGATGATCCTGTGGCGACGGTGGCAGGCATGAGCGACAGCAGCAAACACTGGGCCGATCGCGAGGAGCGCGGCAGCTACTGGCTGATGAAATTCACCGCCGTCGCCGCCAAGGTGCTTGGCCGGCGCCTGCTGAGCCCGCTGTTGTACGGCATCGTGTTGTACTTCTTCCTGTTCGGCCGCACGGCGCGCCAGAGCGCCTGGCAGTACCAGCAGCGCCTGGCTGAGTGGAGCGGTCGGGATGAGCTGCGCCCGAGCCAGCGCAAAGTCTTCGGCCAGTTCATGGCCTTTGCCGACGCCTTGCTCGACAAGCTCGACGTCTGGAACGGCAAGCTGCGCCTGGAACAGATCGAGATCAACGACCCGGCGCAATTGCGCGGGCAACTGCGTGGCGAACGCGGACAGATGCTGGTGGGTGCGCACCTGGGCAACCTCGAAGTGTGCCGTGCGCTGGCGGAAATCGGCGAACGCGTCACCATGAACGTGCTGGTGCACACCAAGCATGCCGAGCGTTTCAACCGCCTGCTGGGCGAAGCCGGCGCGACCCATTTACGCCTGATCCAGGTCAGCGAGCTGGACCCGGCCACCATGCTGCTGCTCAGCCAGCGCCTGGACGAAGGCGAATGGCTGGCAATTGCCGGCGACCGCGTACCGCTGCATGGCGGGCGCACGGTGCGCGTGGACTTCCTCGGCCATGACGCCGCCTTCCCCCAGGGCCCGTGGCTGCTGGCCGGCCTGCTCAAATGCCCGGTAAACCTGCTGATGTGCCTCAAACACCAGAGCCGCTATCGCCTGACCATCGAGCCCTTCGCGCAATCGATCGAATGGAAGCGCAGCACCCGCGAGCAGGTCATCGCGCAGTGGACCGCGCGCTACGCCGCACGCCTGGGCCAGTTCTGCCTGGAAGCGCCCCAACAATGGTTCAACTTTTATCCCTTCTGGAAGACCGATGACGACGCATCTTGAGCCGGTAACCTTTGGCGAACGCCCTCTGCGCATTGAAGACGTATTGGCCCTGGCCAACCGTCAGGTGCCCACGCACTTGCAGGATGACGCCGCCTATCGCCAGCGCATCGCCAAAGGCGCGCAGTTCCTCGACTCGCTGCTCGACAAGGAAGGCGTGATCTACGGCGTGACCACCGGCTACGGTGACTCCTGCGTGGTGGCGGTGCCATTGCAGCACGTCGAAGCGCTGCCGCGTCACCTGTACACCTTCCACGGTTGCGGCCTGGGCAAGTTGCTCGACGCACAAGCCACCCGTGCCGTGCTGGCGGCGCGTTTGCAGTCGCTGTGCCACGGCGTGTCCGGCGTGCGTGTGGAGCTGCTCGAGCGCCTGCATGCACTCCTGGAACACGATGTACTGCCGCTGATCCCGGAAGAAGGCTCGGTGGGGGCCAGCGGTGATTTGACGCCGCTGTCCTATGTGGCTGCGACCCTGTCCGGCGAACGTGACGTGCTGTTCCGTGGCGAACGCCGCCAGGCCATCGACGTACACCGCGAATTGGGGTGGCAGCCGCTGGTGCTACGCCCCAAGGAAGCCCTGGCGCTGATGAACGGCACTGCGGTGATGACTGGCCTCGCCTGCCTGGCGTTCGCCCGCGCCGATTACCTGCTGCAACTGGCCACGCGCATTACCGCGCTGAACGTGGTGGCGCTGCAAGGCAACCCGGAGCACTTCGACGAGCGCCTGTTCGCCGCCAAGCCGCACCCTGGGCAGATGCAAGTTGCGGCCTGGCTGCGCAAGGACCTGGCGATTGATGCGCCGACAGCCCCTTTGCACCGCTTGCAGGATCGTTATTCACTGCGTTGCGCGCCCCATGTGCTCGGCGTGCTGGCCGACAGCCTGAACTGGCTGCGTTCGTTTATCGAGATTGAGCTCAACAGCGCCAACGACAACCCGATCATCGACGCCGAAGAAGAGCGCGTGCTGCACGGCGGGCATTTCTACGGCGGGCATATCGCGTTCGCCATGGACAGCCTCAAGACCCTGGTGGCCAACGTCGCTGATCTGTTGGACCGGCAACTCGCGCTGCTGGTGGACGTGCGTTACAACCATGGCCTGCCGAGCAACCTGTCCGGCGCGCCGGCGGACCGCGCGATGATCAACCACGGGTTCAAGGCCGTGCAGATCGGAACCAGCGCCTGGACCGCCGAAGCGCTGAAAAATACCATGCCGGCCAGCGTGTTCTCGCGCTCCACCGAATGCCATAACCAGGACAAGGTGAGCATGGGCACCATTGCCGCCCGCGACGCGATCCGCGTGCTGGAGCTGACCGAACAGGTGGCCGCCGCCACCTTGCTCGCGGCCAACCAGGGTGTGTGGCTGCGCGCCCAGGCCGAGGATGCACGCCCACTGCCACCGGCATTGGCCGCCATGCACGAAGAACTGGCCAAGGACTTCCCGCCGGTCATCGAAGACCGTGCCCTGGAAGGCGAACTGCGCCTGTGCCTGCAACGCATCGCCGAGCAACACTGGGGGCTGCATGCGTAGCCCTGGCGTACTGCACAGCGACACCGAAATCCTCGTGCCGTTTTTCGACGTCGACACCATGAACGTGGTGTGGCACGGGCATTACGTGAAGTACCTGGAAGTGGCGCGCTGCGCGTTGCTGGACAAGATCGGCCATAACTACGCGGCGATGCTCGAAGCCGGCTACGCCTGGCCGGTGATCGACATGCAACTGCGCTATGTGCGCGGTGCGGTGTTCGGCCAGACGATCAACGTGCGCGCCAGCCTGGTGGAGTGGGAGAACCGTTTGAAGGTCAATTACCTGATCACCGATCTGGCCAGCGGCGAGCGTTTGACCCGCGCCAGTACCGTGCAAGTGGCGGTGGAAATTGCCACTCGCGAAATGCAACTGGCCTCGCCCAAAGTCTTCACCGACGCCGTAGAGAGAGCCTTGAAATGAGATCCCCTGTGGGAGCGGGCTTGCCCCCGATGGACGTCAACGATAACGCGACCCGCCTGACACTGCGCAGCGCCCTGCGTTTTTTCGCGAGCAAGCTCGCTCCCACCCTGACCGGGTTGTTGCTGAGCTTCAGCGCTCACGCTTTCGATTTGCAGCAACTGAGCGATCAACTGGCCAAACCGTCTGTGATCCACGGCAGCTTCATCCAGGAAAAACACCTGCGTGCACTGCCGCAACCGTTGGTCAGCAAAGGCACCTTTGTGCTGGCCAAGGACCACGGCCTGCTCTGGCTGCTGAAAACCCCGTTGCAGCAGGATTACCGCATCAGCCCCCAGGGCATTGCCCGCCGCGACGCCAATGGCTGGCAAACCCTGCCGAACAAGAGCGCCGGGGCCGAGCAGAACCGTCTGTTCCTCGCCGTGCTCCAGGGTGACAGCAGCGGTTTGCAACGCGATTTCGAACTGCAACTGCAAGGTGAGGCCACGCAGTGGAAGCTGACGCTGATCCCGCGTTCGCTGCTGCTCAAACAAGTGTTCACCCTGATCAATATCGACGGCGGCGAGCTGGTGCATACCATCGAACTGCTGGAAACCCAGGGCGACAGCACCGTATTGCGCATGCAAGACAGCACGGCGAGCCAACCCTTGAGCGACGCGGAGCAACACGACTTTGCCCAGTGAGCGCCAGTTACCGCGCCTGTTCCTGATCCTGCTGGTGGCCGTGCTGGCCCTGGCCGGCTGGCAGTGGCGCCACGGTGCACCGCTGTCGGCCAACCTGATGGAACTGGTGCCGGGCGGCGCGCCGGACGCCCTGGAGCAGCAAGCCGAACAGCGCATGCAGGAGCCGTTGAATCGCGAGATGCTGGTGTTGGTCGGGCATGCCGATCGCCAGCAGGCGGTGGCCGTGGCCCAACAATTGGGCGAGCGCTGGCAGGCCAGCGGGTTGTTCGAGAAGGTGCAATGGAACCTGCAAGCCGACTTACCGGCACTGCGTGAGCAATTGCTGCGCGGGCGCTTGGCGATGCTGTCGGGCAAAGACCGCGAGCAACTGATCGACCATCCCGACGCGTTCATCCAGCAGCGTGTGCAATCACTGTTCGACCCCTTCACCGGGTTCAGCCTGGTGCCGAGCCAGGATGACTGGCTGGGCCTCACCGGGCGCATCCAGAACAGCCAGCCGCAACAAGGCGCGGTGCAGCTGGATATCGGCAGCGGTGCGCTGATCGCCGAGGCCGACGGCAAGAGTTGGGTGCTGCTGCGCGCGCGTACCACCGGCAATGCCTTCGATATGAAACTGCCGTTGCAAGTGGCGGATTTGCTCCAGGCCAGCCGCACGCAGGCCAGTGAACAAGGCGCGCAGTTGCTCGCCGCCAGCGGCCTGCTCTACGCCGCCAACGGGCAGCAGCAGGCCAGCCGGGAAATCACCTGGGTCGGCGGCGGCGCGACCGTTGGCATCCTGTTGCTGCTGTTGCTTGCGTTCCGCCGCTGGCGCGTGTTGCTGGCGTTTGTGCCGGTGCTGGTGGGCATGCTGTTTGGCGCGGTGGCCTGTGTGGCGCTGTTTGGCCATATGCACGTGATGACCCTGGTACTCGGCTCCAGCTTGATCGGCGTGGCCGTGGATTACCCGCTGCACTACCTGTCCAAAAGCTGGAGCATGCAGCCGTGGCGCAGCTGGCCGGCATTACGCCTGACCCTGCCGGGGCTGACCCTGAGCCTGGCCACCAGTTGCATCGGTTACCTGGCGCTGGCCTGGACGCCCTTCCCGGCCTTGACGCAAATCGCGGTGTTCTCCGCGGCGGGGCTGGTCGGCGCCTATCTGTCGGCCGTCTGCCTGTTGCCGGCGTTACTCAAGGGCGTGGAACTGCGCCCGGCGCAATGGCCGCTGCGCATCGCCGAGGGCCTGTGGCGCATGCGCGCCTCGCTGGTCAAGCGCGTGCCGAGCGCGGTGCTGCTGGTGTGGGTACTGCTGTTCTGCGCCGCTGGCCTGTGGCAGTTGAACAGCAAAAACGATATTCGCCAGTGGATCGGCGCACCGCCGCAATTGCTGCAAGAGGCCCAGGCCGTGGCGCGTATTACCGGGTTCCAGCCCACCAGCCAGTTCTTCCTGGTGCGCGCGGACAATCAGCAGCAGTTACTGGAACGCCAAGCCGCCCTGGGCCAGCGCCTGGAGCAGTTGGTGAATATGGACAAGCTCCAGGGCTACCTGGCGCTGAACCAGTTGGTCAACCTGCCGGCCGAGCAACAACGGCTGCGCGAGGCATTGAATAAACTGCCGGAACATTGGCAACCGCTGCTGGACCTCGGTGTGCCGGCCAGCGCGCTGCAAGCCGAAGTCGCGCAGTTGCAGGCGCTGCCCACCGAAGACATCGACGCTGCGCTGGTCGGGCCCTTGGCTGAACCCTGGCGCACGCTGTGGCTGGGCCCGGTGGACGGCGGCGTGGCGGCCATGGTCAGCCTGCAAGGCTTGAACAACCCGGCACTGCTGCAGGTGCAGGCCGTGGATTTGCCCGGCGTGCAACTGGTCGATCGCCTGGGTGACTTGAATCGCGTTTTCGCCGCGACCCAGATCAGCGCGGCTGAATTGAAGTTGATGTCGTGCGGGTTGATCGTGCTACTGCTGGTCCTGCCGTTCGGCTTGGGCGGTGCGTTGCGTATCGTTGCCCTGCCGTTGCTGGCGGCGCTGTGCAGCCTGGCCAGCCTGGGTTGGCTGGGCCAGCCACTGACGCTGTTCAGCCTGTTCGGCCTGCTGCTGGTCACGGCCATCAGTGTCGACTACGCGATCCTGATGCGTGAACAGATCGGCGGGCCCGCGGTCAGCCTTTTAGGAACACTGCTGGCGGCACTGACAACCTGGTTGTCGTTCGGCCTGCTGGCGGTGTCGAGCACGCCGGCAGTGAGTAATTTCGGTCTATCGGTCAGCCTGGGCCTGGCGTTCAGTTTTATGCTGGCGCCCTGGGCCGGCCAACAGAAGCACGCCTTATGAATGTGATTATCGCCAATGTGGCAAGGAGCCCTCGTGCCCATAGTTGAAATGGAACGTCGCCAGGTGGTGGTGATCGGTGCCGGCCCATCCGGTGCCATCGCCGCGACGCTGCTAAAGCGCCAGGGGCATGATGTCTTGATTATCGAGCGCCAGCATTTCCCGCGCTTCTCGATTGGTGAAAGCCTGTTGTCCCACTGCATCGACTTTATCGAAGAAGCGGGCATGCTCGACGCTGTGCAGGCGGCGGGTTTCCAGGTGAAAACCGGTGCCGCGTTTGCCTGGGGCGAGCGCTACAGCGCGTTCGATTTTGGCGATACCTTCAGCCAGGGCAAGCCGACCACCTTCCAGGTGCAGCGCGGCGAGTTCGATAAGCTGCTGGCAGACCAGGCGGCGTTGCAAGGGGTGGACATCCGCTACGGCCAAACCATCGTCGGCGTGGATTTTTCCGGCGAGTGTCGCTACCTGCATGTGCGCCGCGAGAATGGCAGCGAGTACCACGTCAAAGCCAAGTTCGTGCTCGATGCCAGCGGCTACGGCCGCGTGCTGCCGCGCCTGCTGGACCTGGAAGCGCCGTCGAACTTCCCACTGCGCCAGGCGGTGTTCACCCATGTCGAAGACCGCATCGAACACCCAGGCTTTGACCGCACCAAGATCCTCGTGACCACCCACCCGACCCAGCGCGATATCTGGTTCTGGACCATCCCGTTCAGCAACGGCCGCTGCTCGGTGGGCGTGGTCGCGGCCAAGGCGCATTTCGACGGCCGCGACAGTGACCTCGATGCCTGCCTGCGCGGTTTTATCGACGAGACGCCAAGCCTGTCCGGCGTGCTGCAAAATGCGGTATGGGATACACCTGCACGGACCATCGGCGGTTATTCGGCCAACGTCAAAACCCTGCATGGCCCGGGCTTTGCGCTGCTGGGCAACGCTGCGGAATTCCTCGACCCGGTGTTCTCGTCCGGCGTGACCATCGCCATGCGTTCGGCGAGCATGGCGGCCGGTGTGCTGCACCGCCAGCTCAAGGGGGAGACGGTGGATTGGCAAACTGAGTTTGCCGAGCCGCTCAAGCGCGGTGTCGACACCTTCCGTTGCTACGTCGAAGGTTGGTACGCCGGGACCTTCCAGGATGTGATTTTCCATGCAGGCAGCTCGCCAGAGATTCGTCGGATGATCAGCTCGATCCTCGCCGGTTATGCCTGGGATGAGCGCAACCCATTCGTCAGCGAACCCAAGCGGCGGCTGCGGATGTTGTCGGAGATTTGTGCGGGGGATGCCGCGTGAGCAGTCAGTACTTAAGTAAGCACTACGTCGAAGAAACCAGGTTCGGCTTCTGGTTCCTGCGCAGCCACACCTGGCAGCATCATGTGTTGCGCGTGGCCATCAACGACCTGCGCAGCCTGTTCAGCGAGCCGTTGCCCGTCGCGCCGGTATTGCTCGACGCCGGTTGCGGCCAGGGGAAATCCTTCAAGCTGTTGCAGCAGGTGTTCGCGCCCTCGCGCCTGATCGGCCTGGACGCCGACCCCCATAGCCTGGAACGGAGCCGTGAAGAAGCCACGCGCCAGGGCCTGGCCGTCGAGTTGATCGGCAGCGACTGCGCCACCCTCGATGTGGCGGATGCCAGCGTCGACATCCTGTTCTGCCACCAGACCTTCCACCATCTGGTCGAGCAGCATCGCGCGCTGAACGAGTTCTACCGGGTCCTCAAGCCCGGTGGCTACCTGCTGTTTGCCGAGTCCACCGAAGCCTATATCGACACCTGGGTCATTCGCTGGCTGTTCCGCCACCCGATGCACGTGCAAAAAAGCGCCGAGCAGTACCTGGACATGCTCCGCGAGCAGGGCTTTGAATTCGACGCACGGAATGTCTCTTACCCGTACTTGTGGTGGAGCCGTGCCCGCGATTTCGGCCTGCTCGAGCGCTGGGGCCTGCGCAAGGCGCCCCCGGTGGGCCAGCGGGAAGAAACCCTGGTCAACTGCGTGGCGCGCAAACCCTTGGCGAGCGTCGCGGCATGATCCGCCTGTTGTTGATCGGTTGCCTGTTGCTGCTGAGCGCCTGCGCCAGCCAGCCACCGCTGCCGGAGAAAACCCCGACCCTGGCGTTGCCGCTGCAATTGCATGTGCAGCGCATGGAACGTGGCCAGAGCCAGGATTGGCTGTTGGTGATCCAACGCGAGGGCAACGCCATCCGCTGGTCGATGATGGACCCGCTGGGCATCCCCCTGGCCCGGCAGAAACTCATCGATGGCCAGTGGCAGGCCGACGGCTTGCTGCCGCCCAACCCCCAGGCGCGCGAGCTGTTTGCCGCGTTGCTGTTTGCCCTGGCTTCGGCGGATGACGTGCGCAGCCTTTACCCCAACGCCCAGGCGATGGACCTGACACGCACGCTTCCGGGCCATTGGCAAATCGTCTATCAGTCTTCAGAAGTGTTCAGTGTGAACATCAGCGGGCAGCCGTTGAGTTATCGCATCACACCGCTTGGGGCCGCCCGATGACCGCCTACCTCAATGCCCTCGGCGTGATCTGCGCCCTGGGGCGCGGCCAGGACGCAGTCAGCCGCAGCCTGTTTGCCGGCGACTGCGCAGGGATGCGCGCCGAAAGCGGCTGGGTGCCGGAACGAGTGTTGCCGGTGGGCAGCGTACCCGGCGAATTGGCGAGCATCCCTGCGCAACTGGGCCGGCAGAACAGCCGCAATAACCAACTGTTGCTGGAAGCCGCGTTGCAGATCGAAGCGGATATCCGCCAGGCGATCCTGACCTACGGCGCCTCACGGGTCGGCATCGTGCTGGGCACCAGCACCTCGGGCATTGACGAGGCCAGCCGCAGCATCGCCCATTACCTGCGCGACAAGCACTTCCCCAGGGACTACGACTACCAGCAACAGGAACTCAGCGCCCCGGCGAACTTCCTCGCCGACTGGCTGCAACTGAGCGGCCCGGCCTACGTGATCTCCACCGCCTGCACCTCCAGCGCACGCGCGCTGATGAGTGCCCGGCGCCTGTTGGATCTGGGCGTGTGCGACGCGGTGATCTGCGGCGGCGTCGACAGCCTGTGCAAGTTGACGCTTAACGGCTTTACGGCGCTGGAGGCGGTATCCAACGAACGTTGCAACCCCTTTTCAGTGAACCGCAACGGCATCAATATCGGCGAAGCGGCGGTGCTGTTCCTGATGAGTCGCGAGACCGCCCCGATCGCCCTGTTGGGCAGCGGCGCCAGTTGCGATGCGCACCATATTTCTGCGCCGGAGCCGACGGGCAAAGGCGCGTTGCAGGCGATGCGCAAGGCGCTGGCCAGTGCCGGGTTGCAGCCCGAGCAGATCGGTTACCTGAACCTGCACGGCACCGCCACCCAACACAACGACGCCATGGAAAGCCTGGCCGTCGCCAGCCTGTTCCCTGCCGGGGTGGCCTGCTCCTCGACCAAACCCATGAGCGGCCACACCCTGGGCGCCGCCGGCGCACTGGAAGCGGCGTTCTGCTGGCTGAGCCTGGCCCATGGCCGGGTGCCGCCGCACGTGTGGGACGGCCAGGCCGACCCGACGCTGCCGGCCTTGCACTGGGCGCAGGCCGGTGACGCCTTGGAAAAACGCTGCCTGATGAGCAACTCGTTTGCTTTCGGCGGTAATAACGTCAGCCTGATTATCGCAGAGGCCCCATGATCGATTGGCCACTCGCCGAACTGCTGCCCCACGCGGGCGACATGATCCTGATCGACCAGGTGCTGTCGTTCGATGAAGAGCAGATACACACCCGCGCCACCGTCAAGCCCGGCGGCCTGTTCAATCGCCCCGACGGCAGCCTGCCGGCCTGGGTCGGCATCGAATTGATGGCGCAGAGCGTCGCCGCCTATGCCGGCTGTCGTGCCCGCCAAAAAGGCCAGGCCGTGGAACTGGGTTTCCTGTTGGGCACACGCAAGTTCGAGTGCAACGTGGCGCATTTCCCGGCAGGCGCCGAGTTACGCATCCACGGCCTGCGCTCCCTGGAAGACGACAACGGCATGGGTGTGTTCGAATGCCACCTCACCGGTGACGGTATCCAGGCCACCGCGCGCCTGAACGTATTTCGACCGCCCCAGGCGGCCAACTATTTAGAAGAATCGAAGGACGAAACGCCATGACTGAATCCGTACTGGTCACCGGCTCCAGCCGTGGTATCGGCCGCGCCATTGCCCTGCGCCTGGCCCAGGCCGGCCATGACATCGTGCTGCATTGCCGCAGTGGTCGCGCTGAAGCCGACGCGGTGCAGGTCGAGATCGAAGCCCTGGGCCGCAAGGCGCGGGTGCTGCAATTCGACGTGGCGGACCGCGCGGCGTGCAAGGCCATCCTTGAGGCAGATGTGGAGCAACAGGGTGCCTACTACGGCGTGGTGCTCAACGCCGGCCTGACCCGTGACGGTGCGTTCCCGGCCTTGTCCGAAGAGGACTGGGACGTGGTGATGCGTACCAACCTCGATGGTTTCTACAACGTACTGCACCCGGTGATGATGCCGATGATTCGGCGGCGCGCGGCCGGGCGTATCGTGTGCATCACGTCGGTATCGGGCCTGATCGGCAATCGCGGGCAGGTCAACTACAGTGCCTCGAAAGCCGGCCTGATCGGCGCGGCCAAGGCATTGGCCATCGAATTGGGCAAGCGCAAGATCACCGTCAACTGCGTCGCCCCCGGCTTGATCGAAACTGCCATGCTCGATGAGAACGTACCGGTCGAAGAATTGATGAAAATGATCCCGGCGCAGCGCATGGGGACCCCGGAAGAGGTGGCCAGCGCGGTGAATTTCCTGATGTCGGCCGAAGCCGGCTATATCACGCGCCAGGTCCTGGCCGTGAATGGGGGCCTGTGCTGATGAAGCGCGTCGTAGTCACCGGCATGGCCGGCATGACCTCCCTGGGCAGCGATTGGGAGACCATCGCCGCCAACTTTCGCGCCAACCGCAGCGGTATCCGTCGCATGGACGAGTGGAACCGCTTCACCGAACTGAACACGCGCCTGGCCGGGCCGATCGATGATTTCGTCGTGCCTGCCCATTGGACCCGTAAGCAGTTGCGCAGCATGGGCCGCGTGTCGCGCCTGGCCGTGTGGGCGGCGGAGCAGGCCTTGAAGGATGCGGGCCTGCTCGGCGATGAGTCGATCAAGGACGGGCGCATGGGTGTGGCCTGTGGTTCGTCCACCGGCAGCACCGACGAGATCAAGGCGTTCGGCAATATGCTGCTCAACTCGGTGGCCGAAGGGCTCAACGCCAACTCCTACGTGCGAATGATGCCCCACACCACGGCGGCGAATATCAGCATCTTCTTTGGCCTCACCGGGCGCTTGATCCCCACGTCCAGCGCCTGCACCAGCGGCAGCCAGGGCATTGGGTATGCCTACGAGGCGATCAAATTCGGGCGCCTGCCGTTGATGCTGGCCGGCGGCGCTGAAGAACTGTGCCCCACCGAAGCCATGGTGTTCGATGCGCTGTACGCCACGAGCCTGAAGAACGACGCACCGCAGACCAGCCCGCGCCCGTATGACAGCGCCCGCGACGGCCTGGTGATCGGCGAAGGCGGCGGCATGCTGGTGCTCGAAGAGCTGGAACACGCCCTGGCGCGGGGTGCACATATCCACGCCGAGATTGTCGGCTTTGGCAGCAACGCCGACGGCCAGCACACCACTCGCCCGGAACAGAAAACCATGCGCCGCGCCATGGAGCTGGCCCTGGAAGACGCCGGGCTTGAGCCAGCGGCCATCGGTTACGTGAATGGCCACGGCACCGCCACCGACCAGGGCGACATCGCCGAGACCCTGGCCACCAGCAGCCTGTTTGGCAGCCGCATGCCCATCAGCTCGCAGAAAAGCTTCCTCGGCCACACCCTGGGCGCCTGTGGCGCGCTGGAGTCGTGGTTCAGCATCGAGATGATGAATCGCGACCAGTACGTGCACACCTTCAACCTCGACCATGTCGACCCACAGTGCGGCGAGCTGGACTACCTGCAAGGTGGATTCCGCGAGATGCACCACGACTACGTGATGAACAACAACTTTGCCTTTGGCGGCGTCAACACCTCGTTGATCTTCCGCCGCTGGTCCTGACTTTTTAATCGACTGGAGAAAACGGAATGTCTTCTTTGCTACGCGCGACCCTGATCACCCTGGCCCTGCTGACCACGGCCGCTTGCACCAGCAAACCGGTGCTCAACACCCAGCACGACCTGCCGGCGAATGCCCAGGTCAGCGAAGAAAAAATCAAGCAGGTGATCGTTGCCGCCCTGCAAAAACGCGAATGGAGCGTACAACGCTTGAGCCCGCAACTGGTACAGGCGGAGATCACCGTGCGTAACCAGTTCTATGCCGCCATCGACATCCGCTACACCCGCAACAGCTACGCCATCACCTACCGCGACAGCCGCGACCTGGGCTACAAGGACGGCAAGATCCACCGCAACTACAACCGTTGGGTGAGCATGCTGGACCGCGATATCCTGGCGGGGTTGCGGGTGTATGGCGTAAATGAAGCGAATACGACCGGACAGTAGTTAAGAGATAGAACGGGCAACAGTAACCTGTGGCGAGCGGGCTTGTTGTGGCGAGCGGGCTTGCCCCGCGTTGGGGCGCGAAGCGGCCCCATTACAGGCGATGTGTTTTTAACTGACACACCGCAGTGCCTGGTTTTGGGGCTGCTGCGCAGCCCAACGCGGGGCAAGCCCGCTCGCCACAACAAGCCCGCTCGCCACAGTTACAGTGTTCCTCCTGAACTGACTGGCATCAGGGCAAGCCGCTCGCCACCAACAACGCCACAAACGCCTTCGCCATCGGTGTTTGCGCGCCCTTGCGCTGCACCAGCCACACCGCTGTCACCGCTTCCTGATCGAGCAAGGTGCGATAGACCACGCCATCGATACGTATGCGCTGGTACGACGCCGGTAGCACCGACACCCCCAGCCCCGCCGCCACCAAGCCGATGATGGTCATCGCCTCCCCCGCCTCCTGGGCGAAGTGCGGGCTGAAACCGGCGTCGCGGGCCAGGTTGAGCAGTTGCGCATACAGACCGCTGCCGTAGGTGCGCGGGAAAAACACAAACGGTTCCTGCGCCAGTTGCGCCAGGTGCAGGCCGCGCTCGCTGTCGTCCACCAACGGGTGTCCGGCGTTGAGTACCGCGACCAGGGGCTCACGCATCAGCTCGATGACACTCAGCGAATCGGGCAAAGGCAGCGGGCGCATCAAACCCACCTGGATCGACTCGTCCACCAGCGACTCCGCCACCTCGGTGCTGCTCATTTCCTGCAGATTCAAGTGCACGGCCGGGAACGCCTGGCGAAAGGCAAAGATGGCCTGGGGGATGCTGGAGTTGAAGGGGGCCGACGAGGTAAAGCCGATCTTCAACTCCCCCAGCTCACCCAACTGCGCCCGTCGCGCCACATCCGCCGCCTTGTCGACCTGGGCCAGCACCAACCGCGCCTCGTGCAGGAACAGGCGCCCCGCCTCACTCAGTTCGACCCGACGATTGGTCCGCTCAAACAACCGCGCCCCCACCTCCTGCTCCAGCGCCTGGATCTGCTGGCTCAGCGGCGGCTGCGAGATGCCCAGCGCCTGCGCCGCACGGCCAAAATGCAGTTCCTCGGCGACGGCGATGAAGTACCGCAGGTGACGTAATTCCATGCAAGCCTCATTAGGTCGTAAAAGCTATCAAACAGGTCGAACAATATATTGGAAAGAATCATTAGGCAGCTATATGCTTTTTTGCATTGCCGGTCCTGGCACGTTCTTCCTCCCCGAGGTCCCCGTGAAATCTGCTGTCGCTCCACTCCCTCAAGAAGCCCCGCCGACCGCCCTGGATGAGGTGGTAGCCCAGCTCAACGACGCGTACATCGAAAAAGGCACGCCGATGTTCATGCGCACGGTGCTGGCGCTGTTCTCCGGCGGCTTCGCCACCTTTGCCCTGTTGTATTGCGTGCAGCCCATGATGCCGGCGCTGTCCCAGGAATTTTCCATCAACGCGGCCCAGAGCAGCCTGATCCTGTCGGTGTCCACCGCCATGTTGGCCCTGGGCCTGCTGATTACCGGGCCGATCTCCGACACCCTGGGGCGCAAGCCGGTGATGGTCGCGGCGTTGTTCTGCGCAGCCCTGGCCACCATCGCCAGCGGCTTGATGCCGACCTGGCAAGGGATCCTGTTGATGCGCGCGCTGGTGGGGCTGTCCTTGAGCGGCCTGGCCGCCGTGGCCATGACTTACCTGAGTGAAGAGATCCACCCCCAACACATCGGCCTGGCCATGGGCCTGTATATCGGCGGCAACGCGATTGGCGGCATGAGCGGGCGCCTGATCATCGGCGTGCTGATCGACTTCGTCAGCTGGCACACCGCAATGCTGATCATCGGCGGCCTGGCCCTGATCGCCGCGACCGTGTTCTGGAAGATCCTCCCCGAATCGCGCAACTTCCGCGCCAGCAGCCTCAAGCCGCGCAGCCTGGTGAACGGCTTTGTCATGCACTTCAAGGACGCGGGCCTGCCGTGGTTATTCCTTGAAGCCTTCCTGCTGATGGGTGCATTCGTGACGATGTTCAACTACATCGGCTACCGCCTGCTGGCCGACCCGTATGACCTGAGCCAGGCCGTGGTCGGCCTGCTGTCGCTGGTGTACCTGTCGGGCATCTACAGCTCGGCCAAGATCGGCTCCCTGGCCGACCGCCTCGGCCGCCGCCGTGTGCTGTGGGGCACCATCGTACTGATGCTCGCCGGCATGGCCCTGACCCTGTTCACCCCACTCTGGCTGGTGGTGCCCGGCATGCTGATCTTCACCTTCGGCTTCTTCGGCGCCCACTCGGTGGCCAGCAGCTGGATCGGGCGCCGCGCGGTGAAGGCCAAGGGGCAGGCGTCGTCGTTGTACCTGTTCTGCTACTACGTAGGGTCGAGTATCGCCGGTACGGCGGGCGGGTTCTTTTGGCACTTTGCCGGGTGGAACGGCATCGGTGCCTTCATCGTGGCGCTGTTGGTCGGCGCGCTGCTGGTGGCGTTGAAGCTGGCGAAGCTGCCGCCACTGGCCTCGGCTTGAGGGGCCGCCACCTTGAACGACATTCGCGCCAGCACCCGCTTACCCCGGCGCTCGTGCATGACTACGGCGCCGATATGCAGGACCAGCATCAGCAACAACGCCACGCAGGACAGCACATGCGTACGGGTATACAAGGCGATGCGGGCCGGATCGCTCTCAAATGGGCCGAAGGAGACCAGGTTAAATACATTGATCGGACGATCCATCATCAGCACGCCCGTCGCCAACACCAAGGCAAGCACCAGGTACATGGCTTTGTGGACCAGCAACGCCATGTATTCCTGCGGTGTTCGCTTGATGGAAAAGTCCAGGCCGTGGGCAAAGGAACAATAGACCCGCAAGACAAACACCGGGATATAGAGGGTGGTCAACGATACATTGAAGAACGCCACCCACGCCTTGACCGACGCAGGCACGCTGAATACGGCCACAAAAAAGCCTGAGAGTAACGCCCACACAATAATGACAGCCGAAACCCAATGCAGCAGTTTCTGGCTCGTTGAATACGCTGAAGTGTTCATCCTGATATCACCTGACAATGAACGCCATGCACTGGCGAGAGGAAGAGTCGGGTAGGATTTTTACCGAGGCGAGTTACCGAAGGCTGTAGGAGAAATCCCAAGGCGCCCAAACTACCAAGGCAGGACTTAACGAACGCTGAAGCGCAGCAAATCCCCCGCCGCCTGGGCGAAGCTGCCGCCGTTGTCCCATGCTTAAAGCACCAAGCGTGCCTCCAGGTGGCTGCCGCGCTTTTCCAGCGTCAGCGTCTGGAAAGCGCCCGCATCGCGCTCCAGTTCCGCAAGCCATTTGAGCAAAGCGTGTGCATCGCCGCTGAGGGTCAGGCGCAACTGCTCGTTTTGCACCTCGATCTGCTGCACCTTCAGCCCCGCCGCCTCGGCACTGTCGTTGATGGTCGAGGCTAGCGGTTGCCCTGCCACCGGCAAGGCGCGTTGGGGTTGAGTGCTGTTGACCTGCTGCGCCAACGCCAGTTGCTGCTGGTAATGGCGCTCGACGCTGGTCACACGTTGTCGGCTGGGCTGCCACAGCATTTGGAAGGCCAGCACACCGATCACGAATACCGTCAGTCCTTTCAACAAAAACCGATCACGTGGCGACAGCGCTTTCCAGGTCTGGAGCCCCTTCATGATGGGTCCTCCAGCATCAGCACGGCATGCACTCGATGACCTTCCTTGCTGGCGTGACCGATACGCACTGGCATACCGCTGCGCTGCCCCTGCTCCCGCAACCGTTCCAATGCGGTGAAACCGTTGGCGGCCAATTGGATCGTCCACCCTTCACCACGGCGAAACTCCATACGCTGTACCTCCACATCGGCACCACCGATCACCTGCTCGCTGAGGCTGACCAATCGTGTCAGCGGCGTCGCGAGCTGGTTTGCATTTTGCCCCTGTAGCGCCTTGAGCTGCGCGGCCAGATCGACAATACGAGTCTGCTCGGGATACATCGCCTGGAAGCGCTCCACACTCTGCGCATACAGCCGATGGGCTTGCCCTTCGACGTACTGGCTACGTAGCTGCATAAACCCCACCTCAAGCAGGAATAACACCGCGGTGGCCAGGACCAGCGTTGACCAGGGCCAGCGTTGCCGGACACGGCCCAATTCCCCATGCAGCAGGTTGATCGGTTGACCTTGAGCCCCCCATAACGCCTGTTCGACCTGTGCCCTGCTCGCCTCTTCATCCAGCCACTGCAACGGCTCGCTCAACACCCCTTCAAGCGTCTTGAGGGCCACTGCGGACATGGCCAGGGGCGCGGGACAGCGGACAACCCGGCGACCGTACCAGTGGACTGCAACGGCGCAGTCGCCAGGCAGCATATCGGCATCGACATGCACGGCACGCACCTCAATGGCCAGCGTCGCCAGCAGGTGCAACAACGCCTTGAAACGCGCCTTGTGCGTTACCAGCACGGGGTAGCAGCCCGCCCCGTCACGAGGTCCGACACACACATGCAAGGCTTCAAGGTCCTCGCCCACCTGTTCTTCAATGGCGAAGGCGATGGCCTGGGCGCTGGGTCGTCGCTTTGAAGGCCACACGTCGGTGCGCAAACCGCTGCACATCTCCATTGGCAGCAGCAGGTGCACCGGCTGCCCTGCCAGGTAAACCGCCGCTTCATCCAGGGTCATCTGCCGATTGTCCCCTGCTGCGCGCCAGACACAACACGGCCATTGCTTCGAGGGTGAGGTCAAGCCTTCGGCACTCAAATGAAGCCAGGTTTTCATCATCAGATCTCGTTCAGATTCGCAGGGAGGAAGCGTCGCTGCACCACACGCCAACGCCCGGATTTAAGCTCGCGCTCGACGTCGCTGGCCATACGCAGTCGGCTGCTGCCGAAGCTCACGTCGATGTTGATGCGAAACCAGCGGCTGCTGACGCCCAGCCCATGGCTGGTCACCCCCTGCCCGGCGATCAACGGATCATGGGTAAATGCCGCCACTCGCGCATAACCGCCGACGGGTCGCTGGCGGACCAGGGCTGCAGCGGTCGACAGCGAGACCCCATCGAGTATTGCCAGCATCTGTGGCGCAGCCGTGTTGATATTCAAGCCGGCATCCCTGGGCAACAGCGCGACCCAGGGTTCCAGTTGTCGCAAGATCGCGCCGTCCACACCTGGGAGCTCACGCAGTTGACTCAGTTCCTGACGTTGCAAAACCTGGCCGGCGGCCCGCAAGTCCAATGGCTGCAACCCCAGGCTGGCGAGCAGGTTTGACCAACGCTGGCGCGCGACTTCATCGACTTGCCCGGTGCCGAGCAACGCGTTGACGTTGAAGCGTGCAGACAGGTCTTCGATTTCCAGCGCGACCTGCGCGCCTGGCGTCTCAAAAGGCCAGGTGACCCGAGCCCACGCCTGACCCAGGTGCACCACTGACTGTTCGGCGTCATCCGTGCGCGCCAATGCCGCCATCGCCCAGGCTTCGACCGAAAACCCCAACTGACGCAATTGCACCTGATGCACCTGGCGCGCGCTGCTCTGCACCATCAGTTGATGACTGCGCAACATGCCGGCCGTCAGCAACAACGCCAGGCTCATGACCAATAAGACACTGAGCAGCGCGACACCTTGCTGGCGAGTTTTCATGGGTGTCCCTGGGGCAATGGCAAGACGCGTCGCACCTGTTCGAAGCGCCCAGCCGACAGCACCATTTCAAGCGCCTGCGGGGGCGTCGCCGCCGCGCCTTTGCCCACTGGCCAGACGTGGCTCCAACCCACATCGCGGTCAAACAGGCGCCAGTTCAACATGCGCACATCGTCGAGCAATCGTTGCCGCTCGACGGTTGATGACTCCAGGCCGCGGCTTTCGCGCCATAGCATTTGGTTGTCCAGCCGATAAATCACCTGCTGGCGCTCACTGCGCGGCAAGTCTTGCGGATTGCGCCAGTTGCCGCGCTGCAATTGCAACGTGGTGGGCCCCAGGACAATGACGGCCGACGCCAATTGCAGCACGTCACGCTCAATCACCCCGACCGCTCGTTGCAGGCGCCGCAGATCCTGTTCATGGCTGGTCGTTGCCTGCTGCGCGCGCACCACGGTGTCGAACAAGCGCCCACTGGCGAGCCCCAGCAAGGCGAAGATGGCCAGCGCAATAACCAGCTCCAACAACGTGAAGCCAGACTGCTTATTCATGCCCAGCGGGTATCCAACCCCGGGTGCGGTAGACCGGCTGATCGTCGTCGGCCGGGCTGACATCGATATCGACCCTCAGCAGGCGCGGGTCCGTTTCGGGGGTGATGGTTTGGTCCACCTTCCAGTCGCGCCCATCGAAGCGTCGTAACAGTTGCTGGTGCCCCGGCGACGCCGTTTGCAAACGCAGCTCGCTCAATTGGTTGTCCGCTACCCAGGCGCACTGCACCTGCTGTTGCAAGCGAGCATTCTGGCGCAATGAATAGTGCCCGGCGGCAATCACCGCTCCCGCCAGGGCGGCAAAAACCGCCAATGCAATCATCACTTCCAACAGGGTGAAACCACGGGTGTTCGCCGGACGCTGTCGACGTCGACGGTGATTAGCTTTCAACGGACAGCTCTCCAATCCCATCGCTGACAATGTGCGCCAGCACCTGTTCTTCGGCGACGAAGGACAACACAAACGCACTGATTTCATCGCTGCTGAGCATCAGCAATTGCGGGGCCAGGCTATCGAGACTCAGACGCTGCCCCTCCTGTTCAAGGTGCATTTGCACACCTTGTCCCAACCGATGAACCGCGCCCGCCGGCTGCCACCCCGGAGGTTCAAGGCGCCACACCTGGTACTCGGTACGCCGCACGCGCACACCGTATTCACGCCCTTCAATCACCGCCTGCTCGCGCAATTGCTGGATCAGTTGCAACACCTGGCCGGCCTCCTGTCGGGCCTGACGCGCCGGCGTATTACCCGCTGCCAGGCCAGCCACACCGAGCACGATGCCGACTAATGCGATCACCACCATCAGCTCCAGCAGGGTAAAACCGCGGCTACGCCTGGGCACTCGGTCAACCCTCCCAGTTACCTATATCGGCCGCTGAACCTTCGCCACCGGGGGCACCATCGGCCCCGAGGGAATAGAGGTCATAGCCACCGTTAGCGGAGCGCACGCCAGGGTTCAGATACTGGTAAGGCGTCCCCCACGGATCCACCGGCTGGCTTTTCAGGTAGCCCTGGGCGTTCCAGTTCCTGACGGCCGGTGTGCCGGTCGGACGCTTGCTCAGGGCCTCCAGCCCTTGCAGGGTCGAGGGGTAAACAGCGTTGTCGAGACGGTACATTTCCAGGCTGGTAGCGATCGCCTGGATATCGGTCTTGGCGGCGGTGACCTTGGCCTGGTCGGGTCGGCTCATGAACTGCGGCACCACGATGGCCCCCAGCACGCCGATAATGACCACCACCACCATAATCTCGATCAGGGTAAACCCGCGTTGTTGCTTGAGTATTTTCACCATTCAGTTCACCAATTGGTTAAGGCTGAGAATCGGCAACAGAATGGCCATGACGATCAGCAGCACGACCCCGCCCATCACCACCAGCATCGCCGGTTCAAACAAACTCACCACCAGCGCGATGCGGGCAGCGAGATTTTTTTCCTGTTGCTCGGCCGCGCGCGCCAGCATCGCGTCGAGTTCACCGGCACGTTCGCCACTGGCAATCATGTGCAACATCAACGGTGGTATATCGCCCCCGGCCTCGAGGCCACGGGTCAGGGTGCCGCCCTCACGGACCGAGCGGGCCACATCGCTCATGCGCGCACGGATGGTCACGTTGCCAATCACGGCGGCGGCAATTTCCAGCGCATCGACCAGGGGGACGGCACTTTTGCCGAGTATCGCCAGGGTGCTGGCGAACCGCGCGGCTTCCATGGCTCGAAAGACACTGCCCAGCAAAGGCAGGTGCAGCGCCAGACAATGCCAGCGCCAGCGTCCGCGTGGCTGGCGCAGGCTCCAGCGCAGCGCCATTGCGATGCTCGCCAATACCCCCAACAGCACCAGGCCATAGGTACGCAGACCATTGCTCACGACGATCATGGCTTGGGTGAGCCAGGGCAGCGGCTGGCCACTGTCGACAAAAATGTTCACCACATCGGGCACCACATAGCCGAGCAGAAAGCCAACGATGGCGATGCAGGCGAACATCAGCAGTGCCGGGTACACCAGCGCCAGCTGGATCTTCTGCCGGGACGCCTGGCGCGCCTCGGTATAGGTTGCCAATTGCTCCAGCACATGGCCCAGGTGACCCGAGCGTTCGCCCGCGGCAACCGTGGCGCGAAACACATCGGGAAACGCCCGAGGAAACGCACCGAGAGCGGCCGCCAGCGAGTGCCCTTCCATGACCCGCTCACGAATCTGCGCCAGCAAGTTGCTGACCCGCCGCTTCTGGCTTTGCTGGGCAACGGCTTGCAACGCCAGCCCCAATGGCAAACCGGCCTGGACCAGAGTCGACAGTTGTAAGGTCAGCAAAGCCAGATCACCCGCACTCAGCCTTGCCACACCCTCCGGCCCCCTGCCACCGTGTGCGCTCGCAACCTGCACCTGGCTCGGCAACAGCCCCCGTTCGCGCAGCAACTGTCGGGCATGACGTGGGCTGTCAGCCTCCTGCCGGCCCTTGCACGGACGTCCCTCGCGGTCCTGGGCCCGGTAGTCATAAGTGGGCACAGCTAGTCCTCCTGGGTAACCCGCAACAGCTCATCCATGCTGGTGAGCCCTTCGAGCACCCGACGGCGCCCATCCTCGAACAGGCTGGGCGAGGCACGCCGCGCTTCAGCCAGCAGTTGCTGTTCACTGGCGCCCTGATGAATCAGCGCGCAGAGCGTGGGCGTGAGGCTGACCAATTCGTAGATACCGATCCGCCCGCGATAACCTTGGCGACACTGTTCGCAACCGGTGGCCTTGAACACCCGAGGTACTTGGTCGAGGTCTAACCCCAACCGCCGGCATACGTCGGCGTCCGCCGCTGCGGGGGCCTTGCAGGCGGGGCAAAGCTTGCGCACCAAACGCTGCGCCAGCACGCCCACCAACGACGATGCGAGCAGATAGGCATCGACCCCCATGTCCACCAACCGGGTAACGGCACCGATGGCACTGTTGGTGTGCAGTGTCGACAACACCAAATGCCCGGTGAGTGACGCCTGAACGGCGATCTCGGCGGTTTCACTGTCACGAATCTCGCCGACCATCACCACGTCCGGGTCCTGGCGAAGGATCGCGCGCAGCCCACGGGCAAACGTCATCTCGACCTTGGGGTTGACCGGTGTCTGGCCGATGCCCGGCAGGTGATATTCGATCGGGTCTTCGACCGTGAGAATATTGCGGGTCTGGTCATTGAGGTGGGTCAGCGCCGCATACAAACTGGTGGTCTTGCCGGAGCCGGTGGGGCCGGTCACCAGTAAAATGCCATGGGGCCTGCCCAGTAATTGCAGCAGGCCGTCCAGGGTTTCTTCAGCCATGCCCAATCGCACCAATTGCAGGCGCCCGGCATGCTTGTCGAGCAGGCGCAACACGACCCGCTCGCCATGGGCCGAGGGCAGCGTGGAGACCCGTACGTCCACTTCGTGGCCCGCCAGGCGCAACGCCATGCGGCCATCCTGGGGGACGCGTTTTTCAGCGATGTCCAGCTGCGCCATGACCTTGATTCGCGACACCAGCAGCGTTGCCAGCTCACGCCGTGGCCGCAGCATTTCGCGCAGTTGACCATCCACCCGCATGCGAACGGTCAGTGTGTGTTCGAAGGTTTCAAGGTGCACATCCGAGGCCTTTTCCCGCACCGCTTCACTGAGCAGTGCGTTGATCAGACGTATGATCGGCGCATCGCCTTGCTGCTCCAACAGGTCGGCGGTCTGCGGCACCTGGTCCACCAGGCTGAGCAGATCCAACTCATCATCCAAGCCTTGGGCAACCTGTTCGGCGGCGCTTTGGCCTTCGCTGTAGACCACCGCCAGGCGTGTGGCGAAGTCCTCGACTGTCAGCATCCGCAGCGGCAGCTCGTGATCGGTCAGGCGCCGCGCTTCGGCAATGGCGCTCAACGACGTATCACAGCGAACGATCAGGTGCCCATCGTCGAGCAGTACACCAAAACGTCGGGCGAAACCGAACGGCAGGGGTTTCATGGAACCTCCCGCGCAGGCTGACCCAGGTCGAACAGCTGCGACGCACTATCGGGCAGTTGCAGCGAGTGCTCCGGGCGGGCGTTCGGCAGGCTGTGCTGGCGCAGGTCCTGGTAACGCTGCCGGCTGATCCCGGAGAGATCCTGACCGCTACGCACAATGGTCGGGCGCAGGAACACCATCAGGTTGCTCTTGGTCTGGGTGTCGCGGCTCCAGCGAAAAAGCGCCCCAAGGTAGGGAATATCACGCAACAGTGGCACGCCGCTTTTCTGGGTGCGCACGCTGTCTTTGATCAGGCCGCCGATCACGATGATCTCGCCATCGTCGGCCAGGATCGTACTTTTCAATGCACGCTTATTGGTGATCAGGTCCGACGAGTCGACACCGGACACCGCCGGCGCAATGTCGGAGACCTCCTGTTCGACCTCCAGCCGCAGGGTCGAACCTTCGTTGATATAGGGCTTGATCTTGAGGCTGATCCCGACGTCCTTGCGCTCCACCGTGGTGAACGGGTTATCCGCGCCACTGCCGTTGGTAGCGTAGGAGCCAGTCTTGAACGGCACGTTCTGACCCACAATGATTTCGGCTTCCTGGTTGTCCAGCGTCAGCAGGCTTGGCGTCGATAGCAGGTTGCTGCGCGAGTTGCCGGCCAGGGCGGACACCAATGCACCGAAACGATCACCGCCCAGCTTAAGCACGCCGCCCTCCGGGGCAACCGTGCTTTCATCGAACTTAAGGGCACCGAGGATCGGAATGCCTGTGCCGGGGAAGTTGATAAGCCCCTTGGCATCACTGCTGTTCAGCGCCCATTGCACACCCAGGGCCTCGCTGATATCACCGGTGACCTCAACGATGGCGGCATGAATCAGTACTTGAGCCCGCGGCCGATCCAACTCACGCACAATGCCTTCGAGGGTCGCGAGCTGGGCCGTCTGCGCCACGATCACCAGGGCGTTCTGGCTTTCATCGGCCCGTACCATGAACGCTGCGGCAGCGGCCGTTTCTTTCAGGCCCGAGCTCGCCAGTGGCGTTTTCATGCTCTGGCCCATGGTGTCTAGCACTTCGGCCAATTGCTTGGCATCGCTGTAGCGCAGGCGTATGACGCGGGCATTGTCCAGCCGCGCAGGGGTGACCGTGTCCAGGCTACGGGCCAGTTGCACGAGGCGCTGACGAACCTGCGCCGTACCGACAATGACCAACCGGTTGCTGCGCGAGTCGGCCAAGACCTGAATGGCACCGTCGGCACTCTGCTTACCGAGGGACGCTTCCATCAACCGGGCGATATCCACCGCCACCCCATGGCGCAAGTCCACCAGCTCATAGGCATTTTTCGCTCCGGAATCCAGTTGCCTGACGACCTCGCCGATGCGACGGACGTTGCTCGCGGTGTCGGTAATCACCAAGGCATTGGCCGATACCGAAGGGCCGACATAGCCATTGGGCGAAATCAACGGTCGCACCAGCCCAGCCAGATCCGCCGCATTGCTGGCGCCTAACGCAATGACCTGAGTGACAAACTGCTGCGGGGGCGATGAGTGCGGGTCCGCCGTACCGGCCAGCGATTTAGCCTGGGCCACCGGTACGATGAGGATCTGGTCGCCTTGATCGATCACGCTGAAGTCATGGGCATCCAGCACGCTATAAAACAGCTGGCGCACGCCTTCACGGTTCAGGGCCTGCCTGGACATGACGGTGATGCGTCCTTGTACCTTGGGGTCGAGGATGACGGTGGTGTCGAGGATGGTCGACATTTCCTCAACAACATCACGCAACTCAGCGTTATTCATCGTCACCTGCCAACGCTGCTCAGCCGCCGACGACGGCCCAACGTGTAACAACGCGCCCAACACGAACGTGCCAAATACGCCGGTCAGAGCGCGCTGTCCGATGATGCGGTTCATGGGACTACTCACTCCTCGGTTGTTCGACCATGGGCCGTAGATGAAGGGCCGCCGTCGCTTTACGTTGCGCGTGGGCGGGCTGCAGAAAGCCCCCGCTCGCCGGATGGAGCCTGAGCAACTCCTCGCGCCCCTGACGCCACAACACCACCTGTGCAGGCTCGATGCGACGCAGCAGGCTACCTCCCGGCAAGCGCTCGCCGGCGCGGTAAAACCGCTCACTGTCGGGCCCGGCCAGCAAGGCACGTGACTCGCTGTCGCTGGCAACCACAGTGGCTCGCAATGTCAGTGGTTCAGCGCTGCTCAAGGCACCGCCCTGCGCGCTCAAGCCGAGCACCGACGCGACGGCCAGGGTATCGAGAGCGACGGTCGGCCGGGGCATGGCCGACGGAACAGGCAGCGCCTGCGCTGCCGGCATCCGCGCCTGACGAAACTGCCACTCCTGCCACGCCAACATCAGCCCATAACCCAAGGGCAGCATCAAGACGAGCACCCGCCAGCCAGCCGTCTTCATGGCGCGTTCACTGGCGGATCGTTTCTTGGGAAAAAGACATATTCTTCAGAACCGGGCGACCGCTCATCTCATGCTTGAAAACAGCTCCCACATGCAGGGCAACCAGCACCGCGAGCACCACACAGGCTTGAATATGGATCTGCGTGAACCACTCAATGGCCGTCGGATCAGTCAGCAGTTGTGCAATCAACAGGACGTTAAATATGTTGATCGGGCGGTCCATCATCAGGACTCCCGTCACGAGCACAATGCCCAACACCAGATAAATGGCTTTATGAACAACTAACGCCACATACTCGGCTGCGCAGCGCTTTCTGCCATACGCTAAAAAACCATGAAAAAAAGAAAAATAGACTCTGAGAATAAAGATTGGAATATATAGAGCAGTCAACGAAACGTTTATAAACCCCACCCAATTCTTGGTTTCCATCGCCACATCAATAAACGCGACATAAAAGCCTGAGAATAAGGTCCACAAAATAACCACGGCCGAAATCCAATGAAGCCAAATCTGGCCGACCGAATAGCGCATATACGTCGTCAATTGAAAATCCACATTCAGAAAAGAATAACTGCACGATAGAAATGCCCAGGCAGGCTCGAACGCGCCTGCCTGGGACTTCGTCAACGAACGATCAGAGCTGGTCCCAGGCGGTCTGCCAATGATGGCCTACACCCGGCTCAAAGCCATTGGCGGTTGGCAGGTACTGTTTGCAGTAGCCCGAACTCGGAAACGGCTTGCACTCATACACTTCGCCGGTTTGCGGATGCAACACGCGAGTGCCTGCTTCGTAACTGGCCAGACCTTCAGGGAACACGAAGTGATAGTCCTTCGCGCCCCCTTCACCCGTCAGGTTGACGGCCTGGGTATCCTGGCGAGTGGTACGACCATCTGTGGTGGTGCCCAGCAAGGTCATGTGGTGAAGCCCTGGCTCGCTGCGAACATCCATTTCAAGCCAGTTACTGGTGCCTTGCGCAAGCGCTTTGACGGTACCCACCGGCTTGTTGCTGGCATTGAACAGCGTCGCTTCGACATTCATATCGCGGTTGGCGATCATGGCGAAGCGAACCTTCGCGCGGCCCTTATCCAAAACGTACTCTTCGGCGAACGCCGACAGCGCCATGCGTGCCTCGGTATCTTCCTTGACGTCCATCGCCAGCTCATAACGAATCACGCCGCTGTCTTTCTGAGCGAACAGATTGTTCTTGCCTTTGACCGGTGCTATACCGCCCTGCTCATCGCGAATGCCCGCTTGAATCAGGGTCTGGGTCTGGTTGATCTTTTCAGCCAGTTTGAACGCCCAATTCTGCGGTTGGCCCTCTTCGGCATTGTCTATCGAGATTTCGACGGTGTACGCCGCGCTTTCGCCCATGGCGGTGAAGGCACGGGCCTTGACCTTGTCGCCCACCAGCAACGTGGCGGATGGCGTGATGCTACCGACGGCGCTCCAACCGCCCGGTAATTCGGGTTCGGCGAGGATGTCCACGTCGACGACGTTGTAGAACGCCGCATCGGTATCACCGACGGTCCAGATACCGAGGAGCACATGAGAGCCCGTCTTGTCTTGAGGGATCACACACGCATGTTTTTCGCCGCTGACCGGCAGTACATTGCCACCCTCCACGACACAGAACGGCGTACCGTCAAACGATGCACGCTTGAGCGGCTCATTGGGGTTCCATCCGTTGCGGGTGATGAAGTACTCGTGCTTGGTGGCCGGGTGAGCCGCCGTGTACTTCCAGTCGAACGTGATATTTCGGTCTTTGATTTCAGTCTTGTGCCAGCGAGTGGCCGACTGCGCATCCATAGCCGAGAACAGGCCGATGCCACCACTGGCGATCTTACCGTCTACCGGCCCCTGCATCGGTTTACCGCCGACGCCAGCAGGAAACCCCTTGAAGGTTTCACCGACACTTTGAGGCTCGTACTGTGCACCACCACAGTCTTTATTCAGACCTTTCTGACATTGAAAGGCGCGTGACGGTGGATCATTCAAATAACCATGCGCCTGTGCACTTTGGGAGGGTAATAACAAGGCACTTAACAATGCCAACGACGAAACACCGCCCCAACGGGAAATATCTTTTTTAATCATACAATCCAGCCCTAACACACAACCCAATAAAAACCCATACTTTGCAATATGGAAGACGTTTTTCTACGGCTACTGCAAAACGAGCGAGATGGATTTTACGGGCGTTAAAAAAAATTAATGTAGGACAAGTTGAATTATCACGATTAAAAAAACAAGCTTCGACTAATGACCACCGCCCAAAAAGAATACTCCTACAAAAACACTGAAGTATCCCTACGATAGAAAGTCGCAACAGGAAATTTATTATTTTTTACTTAAACGACAAGCATCACCCTCTTCGAGAAAGAGGGTGATGAAGTTCTGACGGGAGTATTACTGATGGTATTGCGCGGACAACTCGTGCACGGCTTGCAGGAACGCGCCGGCATGGTCCGGGTTCACTTCCGGGGTGATGCCATGGCCGAGGTTGAACACATGCCCGGTGCCTTTGCCGTAGCTGGCCAGGATGCGGCCGACTTCGCTGCGGATCGCTTCCGGCTTGGCGTAGAGCACGGTCGGGTCCATGTTGCCTTGCAGCGCGACCTTACCACCGACACGACGGCGGGCTTCGCCGATGTCGCAGGTCCAGTCCAGACCCAGTGCATCGGCGCCGGCGTCGGCGATGCTTTCCAGCCACAGGCCGCCGCCCTTGGTGAACAGGATCACCGGCACTTTACGGCCTTCGTGTTCACGGATCAGACCGCTGACGATCTTGCGCATGTAGGCTAGGGAAAACTCCTGGTACGCCGCCGCCGACAGGTTGCCACCCCAGGTATCGAAGATCTGTACCGCTTGGGCGCCGGCCATGATCTGGCCATTGAGGTAAGAAGTGACCGACTGCGCCAGCTTGTCCAGCAGCAGGTGCATGGCCTGCGGGTTGTCGTAGAGCATGGCCTTGGTCTTGCGGAAGTCTTTCGACGAGCCGCCTTCGACCATGTAGGTAGCCAGGGTCCAGGGGCTGCCGGAGAAGCCGATCAGCGGCACGCGGCCATTGAGCTCACGGCGGATGGTGCTGACGGCGTCCATCACATAGCCGAGGTCTTTGTGGGGATCGGGAATCGGCAGGGCTTCGATATCGGCCAGGGTACTGATGACTTTCTTGAAACGCGGGCCTTCGCCGGTTTCAAAGTACAGGCCTTGGCCCATGGCGTCGGGGATGGTGAGGATATCGGAGAACAGGATGGCCGCGTCCAGTTGCGGGTAGCGGTCCAGCGGCTGCATCGTGACTTCGCAGGCGAACTCCGGGTTCATGCACAGGCTCATGAAGTCACCGGCGTGGGCGCGGCTGGCGCGGTATTCCGGCAGGTAGCGACCGGCTTGACGCATCATCCACACAGGGGTCACGTCTACAGGTTGCTTGAGCAGGGCACGAAGGAAACGGTCGTTCTTGAGGGCAGTCATGTCGGCATCCGCAAAAAAAGTGCGGGCATTTTCTCAGAGCGCGACGCAAAAGGCACGGGATGAGGCGTGCCTTTTATCTATCGGGTTGATTTACGACAATCTCTTGAACCTGCGCAAATCAAATGTGGGAGGGGGCTTGCCCCGATTGCAGTGTGTCAGTCTCAGTATCTGTAACTGAACCACCGCTATCGGGGGCAAGCCCCCTCCCACATTTTTGACCGCATTTCAGCCTGAAATGGGTTAGACGTTCAGGTAGTCCAGGATCCCTTCGGCGGCGTTACGGCCTTCGAAGATCGCGGTTACCACCAGGTCAGAGCCGCGCACCATATCGCCACCGGCGAAGATTTTCGGGTTGCTGGTCTGGTGCTTGTACTGGCCTTGTTCCGGGGCGACGACGCGGCCCTGGCTGTCGGTCTGGATTTCGAACTGCTCGAACCAGGGGGCCGGGCTTGGGCGGAAGCCGAACGCAATGACCACGGCGTCGGCCGGGATGATCTCTTCGGAGCCCGGGATCGGCTCGGGGCTGCGACGGCCACGGGCGTCCGGTTCGCCGAGACGGGTCTCGACCACCTTCACGCCTTCGACACGGTCTTCACCCACGATGGCGATCGGCTGGCGGTTGTAGAGGAATTTCACGCCTTCTTCCTTGGCGTTCTTCACCTCTTTGCGCGAGCCAGGCATGTTGGCTTCGTCACGACGGTAGGCACAGGTCACCGACTTGGCGCCCTGGCGAATCGAGGTGCGGTTGCAGTCCATCGCGGTGTCACCACCACCCAGCACCACGACCTTCTTGCCCTTCATGTCGACGAAGTCTTCCGGCGACTTTTCAAAGCCCAGGTTGCGGTTGACGTTGGCGATCAGGAAATCCAAGGCGTCATACACGCCCGGCAGGTCCTCACCGGCAAAGCCGCCCTTCATGTAGGTGTAGGTGCCCATGCCCATGAACACGGCATCGTATTCGGCGAGCAGTTGCTCCATGGTCACGTCTTTACCGATTTCGGTGTTCAGGCGGAACTCGATGCCCATGCCGGTGAACACTTCACGACGGTTGCTCAGTACGGTTTTTTCCAGCTTGAACTCGGGGATACCGAAGGTCAGCAGGCCGCCGATTTCCGGGTTCTTGTCGAACACCACCGGGGTCACGCCGCCACGCACCAGCACGTCGGCACAGCCCAGGCCCGCCGGGCCCGCACCGATGATCGCCACGCGCTTGCCCGTCGGCTTGACCTTGGACATGTCCGGACGCCAGCCCATGGCGAACGCGGTGTCGGTGATGTACTTCTCCACCGAACCGATGGTCACCGCGCCGAAGCCGTCGTTAAGGGTGCAGGCACCCTCGCACAGACGGTCTTGCGGGCACACCCGGCCGCAGACTTCCGGCAAGGTGTTGGTCTGGTGCGACAGCTCGGCGGCGGCGAGGATGTTGCCCTCGGCCACCAGCTTGAGCCAGTTGGGAATGAAGTTGTGCACCGGGCACTTCCATTCGCAATACGGGTTACCGCAACCCAGGCAGCGGTGGGCCTGGTCGGCCGACTGCTGGGGTTTGAAGGGTTCGTAGATTTCCACGAACTCTTTCTTGCGTTGACGCAACAGTTTCTTCTTCGGATCTTTGCGCCCGACATCGATGAACTGGAAGTCGTTATTCAGACGTTCAGCCATGTTAAAACCTCATCAAACTCTTCAGGCGCATATCACTGCGGGTTGGCACGGATGCTGGAAAGCAACGATTTCAGGTTGGCAGCCTTGGGCTTGACCAGCCAGAAACGACGCAGGTAATCATCGAGGTTCTCGGCGAGGTTACGACCCCATTCGCTGCCGGTTTCCTCGACGTACTCGTCCAGCACGTGCTGCAAGTGGTTACGGTAGGACTCCATCGCTTCGCCGCTGATCCGCTGGATCTCGACCAACTCGTGGTTGACCCGGTCGACGAAGGTGTTGTCCTGGTCCAGCACGTAGGCGAAACCGCCGGTCATGCCCGAACCGAAGTTGTAGCCGGTCTTGCCCAGTACCGCGACAAAGCCCCCGGTCATGTACTCGCAGCAGTGATCGCCAGTGCCTTCCACCACGGTGTGGGCACCGGAGTTACGCACGGCGAAACGCTCACCGGCCGTACCGGCGGCGAACAGCTTGCCGCCCGTGGCGCCATACAAGCAGGTGTTGCCGATGATGGCACTGTCCTGGGTCTTGTAGACGCTGCCTTTGGGCGGAACGATGACCAGCTTGCCGCCGGTCATGCCCTTGCCCACGTAGTCGTTGGCGTCACCTTCCAGGTACATGTGCAGACCACCGGCGTTCCACACGCCAAAGCTCTGGCCCGCAGTGCCCTTGAAGCGGAAGGTGATCGGCGCTTTCGCCATGCCTTGGTTGCCGTGCTTGCGCGCGATTTCGCCGGAGATGCGGGCGCCGATGGAACGGTCGCAGTTGCAGATATCCAAAGCGAATTCGCCACCGCTGGCATCGTTGATCGAGGAAGCAGCCATCTCGACCATCTTCTCGGCCAGCAGGCCCTTGTCGAACGGTGGGTTGCGGTCCACCTGGCAGAATTGAGGCTTGTCTGCCGGGATGTGATCGCTGCCCAACAGTGGCGTCAGGTCCAGGTGCTGTTGCTTGGCGGTCTGGCCTTCGAGGACGTCCAGCAGATCGGTACGACCGATCAGCTCTTCGAGGGAGCGCACGCCCAGCTTGGCCAGCCACTCACGGGTTTCTTCGGCGACGTAGGTGAAGAAATTCACCACCATGTCGACGGTGCCGATGTAGTGATCCTTGCGCAGCTTCTCGTTCTGAGTGGCGACGCCGGTGGCGCAGTTGTTCAGGTGGCAGATGCGCAGGTATTTGCAGCCCAGGGCGATCATTGGCGCGGTGCCGAAGCCGAAGCTTTCGGCGCCGAGGATCGCGGCTTTGATCACGTCGAGGCCGGTTTTCAGGCCGCCGTCGGTCTGCACGCGCACTTTGCCACGCAGGTCGTTGCCGCGCAGGGTCTGGTGGGTTTCAGCCAGGCCCAGTTCCCACGGCGCACCGGCGTACTTGATGGAGGTCAGCGGTGAAGCACCGGTGCCGCCGTCGTAGCCGGAGATGGTGATCAGGTCGGCATAGGCCTTGGCCACGCCAGCGGCGATGGTACCGACGCCCGCCTCTGCTACCAGTTTCACCGAGACCAGCGCCTGCGGGTTGACTTGTTTGAGGTCGAAAATCAGCTGCGACAAGTCTTCAATCGAGTAGATGTCGTGGTGCGGCGGCGGCGAAATCAGGGTCACGCCCGGCACTGCGTAACGCAGCTTGGCGATCAAACCGTTGACCTTGCCGCCTGGCAGCTGGCCGCCTTCGCCGGGCTTGGCGCCCTGGGCAACCTTGATCTGCAGCACTTCGGCGTTGACCAGGTATTCCGGGGTCACCCCGAAACGGCCCGTCGCCACTTGCTTGATTTTCGAGCTCTTGATGGTGCCGTAGCGCGCCGGGTCTTCACCGCCTTCACCGGAGTTGGAACGCGCACCCAGGCGGTTCATGGCTTCGGCCAGGGCTTCGTGGGCCTCAGGCGACAAGGCGCCCAGGGAGATACCGGCGGAGTCGAAGCGCTTGAGGATCGATTCCAGCGGTTCGATGTCGCTGATCGCCAGCGGCGTGTCCAGGGTCTTGACCTTGAACAGGTCGCGGATCATCGACACCGGGCGGTTATCCACCAGCGCGGTGTATTCCTTGAACTTGGCGTAGTCGCCCTGCTGCACGGCGGCTTGCAGGGTGCTGACCACGTCCGGGTTGTAGGCGTGGTATTCGCCACCGTGGACGAACTTGAGCAGGCCACCTTGCTGGATCGACTTGCGCGCGCTCCAGGCTTCGGCGGCCAGGGCTTTCTGTTCGGCTTCGATATCGACGAAACGCGCACCCTTGATGCGGCTCGGCACGCCACGGAAGCTCAGCTCGCAGACTTCTTCGGACAGGCCGATCGCTTCGAACAATTGAGCACCGCGGTACGAGGTGACGGTGGAGATGCCCATCTTCGACAGGATCTTCAACAGGCCCTTGGTGATGCCCTTGCGGTAGTTCTTGAACACCTCATAGAGGTCGCCCAGTACTTCACCGGTACGGATCAGGTCGCCCAACACTTCATAAGCAAGGAACGGGTACACCGCCGAGGCGCCGAAGCCGATCAACACCGCAAAGTGGTGCGGGTCACGGGCGGTGGCGGTTTCCACGAGGATGTTGGAGTCGCAGCGCAGGCCTTTTTCGGTCAGGCGATGGTGTACTGCACCAGTGGCCAGGGAGGCGTGGATCGGCAGCTTGCCCGGCGCGATATGGCGGTCGGTCAGCACGATCTGGGTACGCCCGGCGCGCACAGCTTCTTCGGCCTGGTCGGCGACGTTGCGCACAGCGGCTTCAAGGCCGAGGCTCTCGTCGTAGTTCAGGTCGATGATCTGGCGGTCGAAGCCCGGACGCTCCAGGGTCATCAACGAGCGCCACTTGGCCGGGGAAATGACCGGCGAGCTGAGGATCACGCGGGAGGCGTGCTCAGGCGACTCCTGGAAGATGTTGCGCTCGGCACCGAGGCAGACTTCCAGGGACATCACGATGGCTTCGCGCAGCGGGTCGATCGGTGGGTTGGTCACCTGGGCGAACTGCTGGCGGAAATAGTCGTACGGCGTGCGCACACGCTGGGACAGCACGGCCATCGGCGTGTCGTCACCCATGGAGCCGACGGCTTCGTAGCCTTGCTCGCCAAGCGGGCGCAGCACCTGGTCGCGCTCTTCGAACGTGACCTGGTACATCTTCATGTACTGCTTGAGCTGGTCGATGTCGTAGAACGCCGAACCGTGGTCGTTGTCTTCCATGGTCGCCTGGATGCGCAGGGCATTCTTGCGCAGCCATTGCTTGTAGGGGTGACGGGACTTCAGGCGGTTGTCGATCGCATCGGTGTCGAGGATCTGCCCGGTTTCGGTGTCCACGGCCAGGATCTGGCCAGGGCCGACGCGGCCTTTGGCGATCACGTCTTGCGGCTGGTAGTTCCACACGCCGATTTCCGACGCCAGGGTGATGAAACCGTTGGTGGTGGTCACCCAACGCGCCGGGCGCAGGCCGTTACGGTCGAGCAGGCACACCGCGTAGCGGCCGTCGGTCATCACCACGCCGGCCGGGCCGTCCCAGGGTTCCATGTGCATCGAGTTGTATTCATAGAACGCCCGCAGGTCGGGGTCCATGGTCTCGACGTTCTGCCACGCAGGCGGAATGATCATGCGCACGCCACGGAACAGGTCGATGCCGCCGGTGACCATCAGCTCGAGCATGTTATCCATGCTGGAGGAGTCGGAACCGACGCGGTTGACCAGCGGGCCGAGCTCTTCGAGGTCCATCAAATCGTTGGCGAACTTGGTGCGACGGGCCACGGCCCAGTTACGGTTGCCAGTGATGGTGTTGATCTCGCCGTTGTGGGCGAGGAAGCGGAATGGCTGGGCCAGCGGCCATTTCGGCAGGGTGTTGGTGGAGAAGCGCTGGTGGAACACGCAGATTGCGGTTTGCAGGCGCTCATCGCTCAGGTCTGGATAGAAGGCGGTGAGGTCCGCCGGCATCATCAGGCCTTTATAAATGATGGTCTTGTGGGAAAAGCTGCAGATGTAGTGATCGGTGTCGGCAGCGTTGGCCACGGACGAACGACGACGGGACGTGAACAGCTTGATCGCCATGTCCTGGTCGCTCAGGCCATCGCCCGCGATAAACACTTGTTCGATCTGCGGCAGGCGCTCCAAGGCCAGGCGGCCGAGCACGCTGGTGTCGATCGGCACTTTGCGCCAGCCGACGAGTTGCAGGCCGGCAGCCAGGATTTCGCGGTTCATGTTCTCGCGAGCGGCTTCGGCTTTGACCGGGTCCTGGTTGAAAAACACCATGCCCACGGCGTACTGCTTGGGCAGGTCGACAGCGAAATGCTGTTTGGCGACGGCGCGCAGGAACAGGTCGGGCTTTTGAATCAGCAAGCCACAACCGTCACCGGTCTTGCCGTCGGCGTTGATCCCACCGCGGTGGGTCATGCAGGTCAGGGCCTCGATGGCCGTTTGCAAAAGGGTATGACTGGGCTCGCCCTGCATATGGGCAATCAGGCCGAAACCGCAGTTATCCTTGAATTCATCGGGTTGGTACAGACCTGCTTTCATAGACACTTTCTCACCAGGCTGCCTCTTATATCGAGGCAAATTTCTTTTCAATTCAACCGGTTACCTTCCACGCCGAACGTACGCCGGCTTTGCGGGGGCAAAAGGGAGGTCATTGTACACACCGACACAGACGCCCACAAATTTAGCGACGAAATGTCGCAAATCTATGTCGCATTTATGAAAGGTTTAAAGCGATATGCTGTGCTAGTCAAAACTTTTTTAATTCTGACCGCTACGACTCAAAAGCTACTGTGACGCAGACACCACAAAGCGCGCGGCCTTCAGGGCTGCACGCTTTGTTGTTTTTTTGAGGTGCCGAGAGGGCGGCCTGGGTAAGGCCGCCGGATCTTCAGCGAGTTGTTGCCAGTTCTTGTTGAACGCTGGCGACAGTGCGAGGCCAAGGTTTACCAGCCTGAACCTTCGCTGGCAAGGCCTTGATAGCGGATTCAGCTGCTGCGCGGCTGGAGAAGTTGCCGTAAGTGATCACGTAAAGAGGCTTGCCGTTGAGCACTTTCTTGAAATAACGGTACTCGCCGCCCTGCTCTTTCACGAACGCCTGGGCGTTGGCTTCGGAGCTGGTGCCGAGAATCTGCACCACGAAGTTACCGGTAGGCTGGCTGCTGTACCAGCTGCTGCCGGCGGCACCGGCCTTGGCAACGGTCACGGGTTTTTCAGCAGGCTTGGCGGCCGGCGCCGGGGCTGGCTTGGCGACCGGTGCAACTGCGACGGGCTTGGTGACAGGCGCAGGCTTGGCGGTCGCGACCGTCGGCGCTGGTGTCGGTTTTGCCGCCGGCTGACCGGCTGGCACGCCCGCAGGTGGCGCGGTGGTGGTCACGGTCGGCGGCGTGGCGCTGGAGCCTTCTACCGGCACGCCGTCGTCGCCTTCGGAGATGCCACCGGCTTCTTCGGCAAGCGGGCCGCGCATGACCGGCTGGCCCACCATCGGCAGGCTGGTCGGCTGACCGGAGTTGGCGAACTCTACATTTGGCGTGGGCTTGCCCAGTGGCAACTGCGCCTGTTCGGTTGGCGCGCCGGCGGTCGTCGGTGCCTTGCTGCGGCCCGGGATCAACCAGGCGGCGGCAACGGCGACCACGACCACGGCGGAAATGGCCAATACGTGCTTCTTAGGCATAGTGAACCCCATCTTTGGACGCTTGACCGCAGAGCGGCTGGCAATCATGGCTTCGATCATTGCATCGCGGGCGACCTGATTGATGGTGCCAGGCCAGCCGTCGGAGCTTTCGTGAATATCAGAGATCTGTTGAGCGGAGAAAAGTTCGATGCCCTGCCCGGCGCCTTCGAGGCGTTGGGCCAGATATTCACGGGTTTCTTCCTCTTCGTAAGGCTGCAACTCAATGACGTGGAACAGCTCCTGTTCGCCACTGATCTGCTCCAGATCGGCGATCAGCGACGACTCACCGAACAGGAACACATGCGGGCGACCTTCCGGCGTACCGGCGGCCAGCGCCAACAGCGCTTCCAGGGCGGATTCATCAAGCTGCTCGGCGTCATCCACCAGCAGGTAGACCTCCTGGCCGGTCAGGCCCAGTTGCACCACCTGCTTGAGAATCGCGTTCGGCTCGGCAGTGGACACATCAAGAGCCTGGGCCACCTGGCGCAGTACACCCGCCGCATCACCGGCACCGCGAGCCGATACTACGACGCTCTGTACCGATTGCTTGTTGGTACTGGCGACCAGCGCCTGGCGCAACAGGGTCTTGCCACTGCCCAGCGGGCCGGTGACCACCAGCAGCAACTGGCTGTAGCGCGCGAGATGGTGCAACTGGCCGAGCACCGGCTTGCGCTGGGCCGGGAAAAATTTGAAACCAGGCACCCGTGGAGCAAAAGGGTCGTGGCTTAACTGGTAATGGCCGAGGAACGCCTCGTCGGCATGCAAACTAGTCATCGGGATCTTATTAACCTTTAAGCTGGGCCAGGGCGCGGTAATCCGCTCCCAGCGTGGCCTGTAAAATCTCTTTCGGATAATCGTCGGTCACTACCGCTTCACCCATGTGGCGCAGCAGCACCAGTCGCAGTCGACCGTCGATCACTTTCTTGTCTATCGCCATATGTTCGAGGAAGTCTGCCTCGGTCATCTCGGTAGGCGGGATGACCGGCAAGCCGGCGCGCTGGAACAGGCGGATACCGCGATCACGCTCCTGAGCGCTGATCCAGCCCAGGCGTTGGGACATCTCCAATGCCATCACTGTGCCAGCCGCTACGGCCTCTCCATGCAACCACACACCATAGCCCATGTGGGTTTCGATCGCATGGCCGAAGGTGTGCCCGAGGTTCAAGGTGGCCCGTACGCCGGACTCCCGTTCATCGGCGTTCACCACCAACGCCTTGGCGGCGCAGGAGCGGGAAATCGCTTCGGTCAGCGCCACCTGGTCGAGGGCGCGCAGGGCGTCGACGTGTTCTTCCAGCCAGGTCAGGAACGGTTCGTCGCAGATCAGCCCGTACTTGATGACTTCGGCCAGCCCCGCCGACAGCTCGCGCGGTGGCAATGTGTTGAGGGTCGCGGTGTCGATCAGCACGGCTTGAGGCTGATAAAACGCACCCACCATGTTCTTGCCCAGCGGGTGGTTGATGCCAGTCTTGCCGCCCACCGACGAATCAACCTGGGACAACAGGGTGGTGGGCACCTGGATAAAGTCCACGCCACGCTGGTAACAGGCGGCCGCAAAGCCGGCCATGTCACCGATCACGCCGCCGCCGAGGGCGACCACGGTGGTGCGGCGGTCATGGCGTGCGGTGAGCAGACCATCGAAGATCAGTTGCAGGGTTTCCCAGTTCTTGTGGGCTTCGCCGTCGGGCAATACCACGGAGATCACCGAATAAGCCGCCAGGCTGCGGCTCAGACGCTCAAGATACAGCGGCGCGACCGTTTCGTTGGAGATGATCGCCACTTGCCGCCCGGCAATGTGCGGTGCGAGCAACTCGGGCTGGTCCAGCAGACCTTCGCCAATATGGATCGGGTAGCTGCGCTCGCCTAGATCGACCTTAAGTGTCTGCATGTGTCCCCGCGTTGAAGATGTTTTGACGACCGGTAACGTCGAAATCCGACGCCACCTGATGGCTCTACGCCACACCCCGCAGGGTGATAACGCGCCGCCGAGAATAACGCATTTCGGGCCTGGCTTTAACGGGGTGGCAACCGTTGCAGGCGCTCAAGAATGTCGAGTACCACCATACGAGGCGGCCGCTCATCGGTTTCCACCACCAGATCGGCGATTTCCCGATACAACGGATCGCGCAGCGCCAGCAGATCCCGCAAGGTTTTCGCCGGGTCGGCGGTGCGCAGCAATGGGCGATTGCGATCGCGAGCAGTGCGGCCCACCTGCTGCTCGACCGACGCATGCAGATAGACCACCCGACCACCGGCATGCAGGGCCCGGCGATTTTCCTCGCGCATCACCGCGCCACCGCCGGTCGCCAATACCACGCCATCGCAGCCGCACAGCTCGGCAATCATCGCCTGCTCGCGGTCGCGAAAGCCCAGCTCGCCTTCCTTATCGAAGATCCATGGGATATTGGCGCCCGTGCGCAATTCAATTTCCTTGTCGGAATCTTTGAATGGCAGGCGCAGCTCTTTGGCCAGCAAACGGCCGATGGTGCTTTTGCCAGCGCCCATCGGTCCTACAAGAATCAAATTTCGCACAGAATCAACGACTCACAGCAATCGCCTGGTTATTCATAATACGCGGAGTCAGGAATACCAGCAGCTCGGATTTTTTCTCCGCCAGCACATCGCGCCGGAAAAGGCGGCCAAGATACGGCACATCGCCGAAAAATGGCACTTTATCTACCACTTTGCTTTGGGTATTCGAGAAAACCCCGCCGATGACGATGGTCTCGCCATCCTTGACCAGCACCTTCGCGTTCACCTCGTTTTTCTTGATCGGCGGTACGTCGTTGAGCTTGTTCAGGTAGTCGGGCTCGTCCTTGGTGACCTTGACCTCCATGATCACGCGGTCGTCAGGCGTGATTTGCGGGGTGACCTCCAGTGACAGCGAGGCCTCCTTGAAGGACACCGAGGTGGCGCCACTGGAGCTGGATTCCTGGTAGGGGATCTCGGTGCCCTTGAGGATGCGCGCGGTTTCCTTGTCGGACGTCACTACCTTGGGTTGCGAGACGATTTCGCCATTGCCGGTCTTCTCCATGGCCGTCAGTTCCAAGTCCAGCAGCAGGTTATCGGTGATAAACGCGACGCCCAGCCCTGAGGTGCCCGTAACCGCGCCCAGGTCGACAAAGGGCGAACTGGGCGGGTTATCCGGCAGTTCCTCGCCGCTCGCCAAGGGTTTGCTGATACCACCTGCGCCCCACTTGCCGTGACTCAATCGACCGCCCCAACGCGCGCCCAGGCTTTTGTCATAGTCAACGTTGGCCTCGACAATCCGCGCCTCGATCATCACCTGGCGCACCGGGATGTCCAACTGCGCCACGATCCGCCGCAGCTCCTCCAAGCGCTCGCCGGTCTGGTAGGCGATGATGTTATTGGTGCGATCATCCACCGCCACCGAACCGCGCTCATCGGTCGCGCCCTCGTGCCCCGTCACCGACTGGAACAGCTTGGCCAGGTCCGCTGCCTTGGCGTAGTTGACCTGTAACAGTTCGCGGCGCAGTGGCGCGAGTTCGGCCATCTGCCGCCGCGACTCCAGGGTCAGCAGTTCGCGGGCGGCCAGCTCGTCGGCAGGCGCCACCAGCAAGACACCGGCCTTGATGCGCTTGTCCAAGCCCTTGCTTTGCAACACCAGGTCCAGGGCTTGATCCCAGGGCACGTCCCTGAGCCGCAGGGTGATCGCGCCCTGCACTTCGTCGCTGGCCACCAGATTGAGGCCCGCCACATCGGCGATATGTTGCAGCACCGCGCGTAGCTCGATGTTCTGGAAATTGAGGCTCAGCTTGTCGCCGGAGTAGCTCGGCGACGCGCTTTCGGGTGGCGGCAGCTGGATCAGGTCCACACGATTGGGCACAGCGAAAACCATCGGTGCCGTGAACGCTATCCATAGCGCCACACCGAAGGACGAGAAAATCCTTTTCATTGTTTGATTCCGTTATGAGTTGACGTTGAGTACGAGGGTTCGTGGGCGCTCCAGCCAGGCACCCTGTTCATTCGGGAAAAGCTCGACCAGTTCGACATGACCATCATGAATGGCGGTCACCCGACCATGGTCGGGCCCCAGGTAGTCACCCACTGCGAGCCGATGCACCGCGGAGGCCGCCCGCAGCAGGGCAAAGCGCTGCACACCACGGGACAGCGTGCCGACCATTTCGAACTGGTCGATAGCGATAGCTTCGAGCGCGCCTCGTGGCCGCGCGAAGTCGGGGGCCTGGGTTGGCCGGCCTGGCGTGTGATGTACCTGCAACGCGGGCGGCTGGAAGGGATCGCGCAAGGACGAAGCGTCGTAGACAAAGTGCGGCCGCGGCTCGACGCCCTGGCCGAGCTCTACCGACCGGACACCTGGCGACGTACGCCGATAGGTCCTGGCCTGCAGGTCGAGGCGCAGCAGTGGCCCATCAGATCGCAGCGCCAGATCGTGTACCGTGACGATTCGCGACAACCCGGCCAGAGCGCTCAGGAATGTCGCCAGGTCGTGATACCCCCCGGTGACAGCCATTTGCACGGGCTGCTCGATATACAAGGCGTGCGCCTGCTCATCCAACAGGACGATGCCCTCGACTGCCAAGCCATTGGCGACGCCCAACCGCGCTATGTCTTCAAGCAGCCTTGGCACTTCAGCCTCTTGGGACAACGCCTGCAAAAGCCCGGCGAAGCGCTGTTGCATCGCCTGGAACTGTTGGGTTTGCTGTTCAAGCGCGGCGACCAGCCCAACTTTCTCGGCGAGCTGCTGCCGCAAGCCTCCTTCCTGCACCTCGAGTACCTTCAACCGGTCCCGCGACGGACTCAGGCATGCAGCCTCGCCCACTACCAGCACCAGGCCGGCGAGCGCGCAGCCGAGCAGGACCTTGCCAGGCAAGGGCCATTTCGCAGCGTGGTGAGAGAGTGCAAAAAAGTCGAGCCTGGGCAGGCTCATGGCTGGGCCTCGGTGGACGCTCCCTGGCGTACCATCAATTGAAACCCGTTGCTGCCCCGCTCGCCTTCCGCCCGCACCTGTTGCAGACGCGTCGCGTGGGCGCCTTCGGAGGCGTCCAGGCGGCGCATCAACTGGGCGATATCCTGGCTCGAATCAGCGCTGCCGCTGATGCTCACCGTATTGCCCTTTGCCACGACCTCATGCAGATGTACGCCATCAGGCACCGCACGGGCCAGTTGATCCAACAACCGCGCGCTGCCGGAGCGGGCGTCATGCAGGTCCTGCACGACTTTCATGCGCTCCGCCAGTTGCTGGCTTTGCACCTGCAGGTCGTCGATGGTCTTGATGCGCGCGTCCTGGACAGTGATTTCCTTGCCCAGGTGATTGTTACGCGTCACCTGCCGGTCGATCGCCTGGTCGATAACCTGGTCCGCCAGCCATACCGCCGCCAGCGCCACGCAGGCAAACGCCAGCAACAGCATCAGGAGATACTTGCGCCGCCGCTCCGCCAGTGCCTGGCGCCAGGGCAAAAGATTGATTCGTGTCATCCAGCGAAACTCCTCAGGGCCAACCCGCAGGCTACTCCCATCCCTTGGGCATCCACGGCCCACTGTGCGCCATCGACTCGACGGCCCGGCGTGAAGCTGGCGAAATCCTGACTGCTTGCGCGCGCCAATGCAAACCCTTCCACATCGACCACTCGCGGCACCAACCCGGCCAAGGCCAGAACCGCCTCACGCGCCTCGACCTGCTCCTTGAGGCATGCCGCCAGCAACACCTCGACCCGCTTCGGATCCGCGGCCGATGGACCGCGCACCTGAAAGTCCAGGGCCATCTCCTCCAATGGGTAGGGAATGTATTGGTCTGCCTCCATCAGGATCATGCAGGCCATTTCATCGTCACTGAGCCCTGCCTCCATTTCGATCACCCGCGTGATCACCGAGGACCCAGACACGGCAATCGCCGCCTGCCGGGCCGACGTATGCAGCCGGGACAACGCCTGCTGCAGCGCCAGCCCGATGCCCTCAAGGTCGAGCAACGTGCCATCGACCACCGCGCGGGCCGGCAGGGCCTGCGTGGCGTAGCCTTGAACGGTGTAGCCGCTGGCTGAACGCCCCAGCTCGACCAGTTTGATCCCCGCTTCATTGATATCGACCCCCAGGACGGTGTCGACTTTTCGCCTGAAAAATCCCTTTACCATAAAACTCCTCATTGCTTTCCCTGTCATACCGCCTGATTGCGGCCGGGCACCCTGCATTCGGTCGGCTTGTTTAAGAGGCGCGAATGACGCCCCAAGGCGAAAAATGCTTTAATGCCCAGCGTTTTTTCCCGCTTTTTATCTGCAGGTCGGGTCGATCCATCGTTTCCCATGCATACCCCGGCGCCTAACTCATTCTTTTCTCTGGAAATCCAAAAGCCTTGATTCGTCTGCTGAAGTTTTTCGGGTACTCCATCATCGCGATCGTCTGCGGGCTACTGCTCGTACTCAGCGGGGCCTACCTCTACCTTAGTCCGGGTTTGCCCTCTGTAGAGGCCCTGAGAAGCATCCAGTTGCAGATTCCTTTGCGGGTCTACAGCAGCGATGAAAAACTGATCGCGGAGTTCGGCGAAATGCGCCGTACCCCGATCCGTTTCGCCGACATCCCGCCCAATTTCATCAGCGCATTGCTGTCGGCTGAAGACGATAATTTCGCCAACCACTACGGTGTCGACCCCAGCAGCCTGGTACGGGCCGCCACGCAGTTGGTCAAAAGCGGACACATTCAATCCGGCGGCAGCACCATCACCATGCAGGTGGCGAAGAACTTCTTCCTCACCAGCGAACGCAGTTTTTCGCGCAAAGCCACCGAGATTCTCCTGGCCTTGCAGATCGAACGTCAGCTGACCAAGGACGAAATCCTCGAGCTGTACGTCAACAAGATCTACCTGGGCAACCGCGCCTACGGCATCGAAGCCGCATCCCAGGTGTACTACGGCAAGTCGATTCGTGACGCCAGCCTGGCGCAGATGGCGATGATTGCCGGCCTGCCCAAGGCGCCGTCGCGCTTCAACCCCCTGGCCAACCCGGCACGCAGTAAAGAACGCCGCGACTGGATCCTGGGCCGCATGTACAAGCTGGGCAAGATCGACCAGGCCGCCTATGAAAGTGCGGTGGCCGAGCCGCTGAACGCCAGCTACCACGTGCCGACGCCGGAAGTGAACGCCCCGTATATCGCCGAGATGGCGCGGGCCGAGATGGTCGGCCGCTATGGCAGCGATGCCTATACCGAAGGGTTCCGCGTCACGACCACGGTGTCGAGCGACTTGCAGGAAATCGCGAATACCTCGTTGCATTCCGGCCTGATCACCTACGATCAGCGCCACGGCTATCGCGGCCCTGAGTCGCGCCTGCCGGGCAAGACCCTGAGCGCCTGGACCGCCGAGCTGGGCAAGCAGCGCGCGATCAGCGGCCTGGAGCCGGCCATCGTCATCCAGGTGCAAAAGGATGGCCTGCAGGTACTGACCCGTACCGGCGAAGCCCATGTCGCATGGGACAGCATGAAATGGGCACGCCCATTCCTGAATACCAACAGCATGGGCCCAATGCCCAAGCAGCCGTCAGACGTGGCGCAGGTGGGTGACCTGATCCGCGTGCAACGCCAGAAAGACGACAGCCTCAAGTTCAGCCAACTCCCCGTGGCCCAGGGCGCCCTGGTGTCCCTCGACCCACAGAACGGCGCAATTCGCTCCCTGGTTGGCGGCTTTGCCTTCGAGCAGAGCAACTACAACCGCGCGACCCAGGCCAAGCGCCAACCGGGTTCGAGCTTCAAGCCGTTCATCTACAGCGCCGCACTGGATAACGGCTACACCGCCGCCAGCCTGGTCAACGACGCGCCGATCGTGTTTGTCGATGAGTACCTGGACAAGGTCTGGCGCCCCAAGAACGACACCAACACGTTCCTCGGTCCGATTCGTATCCGCGAGGCGCTGTATAAGTCGCGCAACCTGGTGTCGATCCGCCTGCTGCAGGCGATGGGCGTAGGCAAGACCATCGACTACATCACCCGCTTTGGTTTCGCCAAGTCGGACCTGCCACCCAACTTGTCCCTGGCCCTGGGTACCGCGACCCTCACGCCGATGGAAATCGCCACCGGCTGGAGCACCTTCGCCAACGGCGGCTACAAGATCACGCCCTACCTGATCGACAAGATCGAAAGCCGCAATGGCGATACCCTGTTCACCGCCAACCCGCCACGCGTGCCGGGTGACGTGGTCAACGGCGTGGCAGCCAGCGATGGCATTGCAGCGCCGAGCCACGGTGGTATCACCATCGAGCCGACCCCAGGCACCGCCCCCGTAGCACCGGGCGCCGCCGCCACCGACCCACAGGTACCCGCCGTGGCCGAGCGCGTGGTCGACGGTCGCACCACTTATATCCTCAACAGCATCCTCGAAGACGTGATCAAGAAGGGTACCGGCCGCCGCGCCCTGGCCCTGGGCCGCGCGGATATCGCAGGCAAGACCGGTACGACCAACGAATCCAAGGATGCCTGGTTCTCCGGCTACAACGGCGACTACGTGACCACCGTCTGGACGGGCTTCGACCAACCGGAAAGCCTTGGCCGCCGCGAGTTCGGTGGCACCGTCGCATTGCCGATCTGGATGAGCTACATGGGCGCGGCATTGAAGGACAAACCGCTGCATACCCAACCGGAACCTGAAGGCATCCTGAGCCTGCGGATCGACCCGGTGAGTGGCCGGGCGGCATCGCCGAGCACCCCGAATGCGTACTTCGAGCTGTTCAAGAGCGAAGACACCCCGCCCTCGGTCAACGAGCTGGGCAATGGCGTTGCACCGGGCAGCCCGCTGCCAGCGGATGAGGCGGCGCCGATCGATTTGTTCTGACCTGGGCCTCAGCCTACGCAGAACCCAATGTGGGAGGGGGCTTGCCCCCGATAGCAGTGGACCAGCCAGCTCATCGAGTGACTGACACACCGCCATCGGGGGCAAGCCCCCTCCCACATTTGGGACTTCACAAATCTTCAGATAACTGTCATCCAACAAAATGCCCCGAAAGGCATCCTGAGCCTGCGGATCGACCCGGTGGGTGGCCGGGCAGCCCGCTGCCGGCGGATGAGGCGGCGCCGATCGATTTATTCTGACCTGGGCCTCAGCCTACGCAGAACCCAATGTGGGAGGGGGCTTGCCCCCGATAGCAGTGGACCAGCCAGCTCATCGAGTGACTGACACACCGCCATCGGGCAAGCCCCCTTCCACATTGGGGCCTTCAAAAATCTTCAGATAACGGTCACCCAACAAAAAGCCCCGACTCGTGAGAGCCGGGGCTTTTTGTTGGTGCGCTACAACGGCTTAGCCGTTGAACACATCATCCACGCTTTGCAGCGGGTAGTTCTTCGGATACGGCAGGGTCGCCACACCGGTCTCGATGGCGGCTTTAGCCACGGCATCGGAGATCACGGTGATCAAGCGCTTATCCATTGGTTTCGGGATGATGTACTCACGGCCGAATTCCAGCTTGGCGCCACCGTAGGCATCGCACACATCCTGAGGGACTGGCAGCTTGGCCAGTTCACGCAGGGCGTTTGCAGCAGCCACTTTCATTTCTTCGTTGATACGCTTGGCGCGAACGTCCAAGGCACCACGGAAGATGAACGGGAAGCCCAGTACGTTGTTGACCTGGTTCGGGTAATCGGAACGGCCGGTGGCCATGATCACGTCGTCGCGGGTAGCGTGAGCCAGCTCCGGGGCGATTTCCGGGTCCGGGTTGGAGCAGGCGAACACGATCGGGTTGGCCGCCATGGCCTTCAGGCCTTCAGCGCTCAGCAGGTTCGGGCCGGACAGGCCGACGAACACGTCGGCACCGTCAAGGGCCTCAGCCAAGGTGCGCTTGGAGGACGGGTGGGCAAACATCGCCTTGTACTGGTTCAGGTCGGTACGCTCGGACTGGATCACGCCCTTGCTGTCGACCATGTAGATGTTTTCCAGCTTGGCGCCCATGCTGACGATCAGCTTCATGCAGGAGATGGCCGCAGCGCCAGCACCCAGGCAGACGATCTTGGCGTCAGCCAGGGTTTTGCCAGCGATTTCCAGGGCGTTGATCATGCCGGCCGCGGTAACGATCGCGGTGCCGTGCTGGTCATCGTGGAATACCGGAATGTCGCACTGCTCGATCAGGGCCTTTTCGATCTCGAAGCACTCAGGTGCCTTGATATCTTCCAGGTTGATGCCACCGAAGGTGATGGAAATGCGCTTAACGGTGTCGATGAAAGCCTGCGGGCTTTCGGAATCGACTTCGATGTCGAAAACGTCGATGCCGGCAAAGCGCTTGAACAGCACGCCTTTACCTTCCATGACTGGCTTGGAGGCCAATGGGCCGAGGTTACCCAGGCCAAGGATCGCGGTGCCATCGGAAATCACTGCAACCAGGTTGCCTTTGCCGGTGTACTTGTAGGCCAGCTCAGGGTCGCGGGCGATTTCACGTACGGGCTCGGCAACGCCAGGGCTGTAGGCCAGCGACAGGTCGCGGGCAGTGGCAGTGGCCTTGGTGAGCTCTACACTCAGCTTTCCTGGACGAGGATGGGCATGATATTCGAGAGCGGCAGTTTTCAAATCAGACATATCGGCATTCCGCTTTTACTGTTGGTCGACGGACCGCCGAGGATACTCGTGTCGCAAAGTCCCTACAAGACTGGGCAGTCACCGGTGTCAAGGGCCCTGCACTAAGACTTTCGGCCAAGAGCCACGGGATACAAGGGCTTAACTGTTCACAATCGACACAAAAAATGTCTACAATTTTTTCTCAAGGCGTGGTTTTCAACATGCCGGGGGCGGTCAGCGGCAGGAGCCAACGGGCCTGTCCACTTTTCAGGCCGCCACGTCGCGCACGATCCTGTACCCAGCCACGCGCCTCGATCGAGCGGCCTTGCAGACCATCGAGCAGCGTCGTGTCGAATTGACTGATCAAATCGGGCGCAATGCGTAATACCAGCGCCCCTTGCAATTCAATCCAGATTCCGCCGCGATTGCGCTCTATCCTGCTGACCCGGCCGCCGACCACGGCAAACCCGGAACGCTTGAGCTGCTCCGCGCTTTGCACCGGCGATTGGCGCCACACCCCCAGGCGTGCCTGGCGAGCGCTGTCTTCCGCCGCCTGCTGACAGGTGACAAGGTCGACATTCGGCGCCACGCCCACCTGGAAACCCAGGCCGTCGGCCAGCAGTTGCGCCTCCAGGTTCTCGCCGTTGGCACCGTAGAGGTGGGCCAGCGTGCGACCATAATGATCCTTGCGCTCACGCCCCGGCACCAGGCCCACGCGCCCCTCACTGGCGTCCACCAGTGTCTGCAGGCGCAGGCGGGCGGCAACGGCAAAAGGTTCGTCGGGGCGGCCCTTCTTACCGATTTCCGGCGCGTTGAGGCCGATCATACGCACGCTGCGGCCATCCTTGAGGCGCACCGTGTCGCCATCCACCACGCGCTGCACGTCTACGCGCGCCAGGGCCGCCGGTGCGGGGCAGAACACCTGGGCCTGGGCAGCCGACAGCCAAATCCCAGGCACAAAAAAGGCGCCCACAAGGGACGCCTTTTTCAACAGCTGGCAAAAGCCCATAAGGCCCTTGAGCCTTACTCTGCTGGAGTAGCAGCAGGCTTCTTGCCGAAAGCACCAAAGCGATCTGCGAAGCGCTGTACACGGCCGCCGGTGTCCAGAGTTTTCTGCTTACCGGTGTAGAACGGGTGGCACTCGTTGCATACGTCAGTACCCAGTGGCTTGCACAGGTTCGAGCGAGTTTCGAACTTGTTGCCGCAGCTGCAGGTTACTTCGATGGTTTCGTACGCTGGATGGATATCGGCTTTCATGGTGACTTCCTCGGGCTAGCGTGCCGCCACTCGACACTATTGTCGAATACCGCACGTAATTAGGCCGCGGATTCTACCAGACCTTTTTAAACGCGCAAGCGTCGACGCCCGTCGCCGGTAAAGATAAAAGCGCCTTTCATCAGAAAACAACGGCATAGCCTGGCCCTTGCGGGAGCGCTCTGGCTCGCGATGCAGGCACCGCAGTGCTGCATGCTCACCGCCGGTCTGCTAGTCTCCCGCCCCTGCGCCACCGCCTGCCCTTATAGATGAGACCCCCCGCGTGCCCGACGCCATCCTGCGCCTCGCCCTGCCCTCGCCCCTGCGCCGCCTGTTCGACTACCGGGCCCCAGCCGGTGTGCTGCGCGCGCAGTTGCAGCCGGGCATGCGCGTGCGCGTGCCGTTTGGCCGCAGGGAGATGATCGGCATCCTGGTGGAAGTCGCCGACCACAGCGAAGTGCCCGCCGAAAAACTCAAGCCCGCCGTGGCCATCCTTGATGCCACGGCGCCTCTGCCGCCCGCGCTGTTCAAGCTGTGCCTGTGGACCGCCCAGTATTACCAGCACAGCCTGGGCGACACATTGAGCTGGGCGCTGCCCGTACTGCTGCGCCAGGGCGAGCCGGCCGAGGCGCGCCAGGAGCGCTTCTGGTCGATGATGCCCGGCGCGCGCCTTGACGACCCACGCATCGCCCGTGCCCCGCGCCAGCGTGAAGCCCTCGCCACCCTGGCCCAGCACCCCCATGGCGTCGCGCATCAGCTATTAAGCAAGCTGATGCTGAGCAAAGACAGCCTCGACCTGCTGCTGGCCAAGGGCCTGGTGCAAGTGGAAATCCGCAAGCACGCCCCCGACCCACGCCACGAACACTGGCTGGCCCAGCCGGAATTGCCGCTCAACCCCGAACAACGCGCCGCGTACGAAGCCATTCGCGCCGGTTTCGACTGTTTCCACGCATTCCTGCTGGCCGGTGTCACCGGCAGCGGCAAGACCGAAGTCTATTTGCAGCTGATCCGCGAAACCCTGCAAGCCGGCAAGCAGGCGCTGGTGCTGATCCCCGAAATCAACCTGGGCCCGCAGACCCTGGCGCGTTTCGAGCAACGCTTCAACGCGCGTATCGCCCTGGTGCATTCGGCGGTCAACGACCGGGAGCGCCTGGAGTCCTGGCTGGCGGCGCGGGACGGCGAAGCAGACATCATTATCGGCACCCGTTCGGCGCTGTTCACGCCGATGAAAAATCCCGGGCTGATCATCATCGACGAGGAGCACGACGGCTCCTATAAACAGCAGGAAGGCCTGCGCTATCACGCCCGCGACCTGGCGCTGGTGCGCGCCCGCCAGGAAGACATCCCGATCGTGCTGGGCTCAGCCACGCCGTCCCTGGAAAGCCTGCACAACGCCTACACCGGTCGTTATGGGCTGCTGCGCTTGAATGAACGGGCCGGCGGCGCCAAACAGCCCCGCTTCCTGCGCCTGGACGTGAAAAGCCGCCCGCTGGACAGCGGGATTTCCGGCCCGATGCAGCAGGCCATCGGCCAGACCCTCGCTGCCGGCCAGCAAGTCCTGGTGTTTCTCAACCGCCGTGGCTTTGCGCCGACGCTGCTGTGCCATGACTGCGGCTGGATGTCCGAGTGCGAGCGCTGCGATGCGCGCATGACCGTCCACCAGCGCCATGGCGAACTACGCTGCCACCACTGCGGCCATGTGGAGCGCGTGCCACGCCACTGCCCGCAGTGCGGCAAGGTCGACCTGCGCCCGGTGGGTGCCGGCACTGAGCGCGCCGAAGAGCGCCTGGGCATTCTGTTCCCGGACTACCCGGTACTGCGGGTCGATCGCGACAGCACCTCGCGCAAAGACGCGATGAACCAACTGTTCGCCACGATCCAGAAAGGCCAGCCGTGCATCCTGGTGGGCACGCAAATGCTTGCCAAAGGCCATCACTTTCCCCGGGTGACCCTGGTTTCGATCCTGGATGCCGATGGCGGCCTGTTTTCCGGCGATTTCCGCGCCAGCGAGCGCATGGCACAACTGATCGTGCAGGTCGCCGGGCGCGCCGGGCGGGCCGAGGAGCCGGGCAAGGTGATCATCCAGACACACCTGGCCGACCATCCACTGCTGATTCAACTGACAGAACAAGGCTACTTCGCCTTCGCCGAGCAGGCGCTGAGTGAACGCCGCTCCGCTGGCCTGCCGCCCTTTGCGCACCTGGCGTTGCTGCGCGCCGAAGCCCACAAGCCGGGGCAGGCCGAAGGTTTTCTGGATGAAGCGTGCAGCGCTGCCGAACGCTTGCTCGGCGAACTGGGCCTGGGCGGCATCGAATTGCTCGGCCCCGTGCCCGCCCCCATGGAGCGCCGCGCCGGGCGTTATCGCGCTCAACTACTCCTGCAAGCCACCTCCCGCGCGCCCCTGCACCGGCTATTAAGTAGCTGGTTACTTGCGCTGGAGCAAATGCCCAGCGGCCGCCAGGTGCGATGGTCACTGGATGTAGACCCGGTAGATTTGTATTAAGCCTGGCCATAGGTCCCGCGAAGGTTGGCAAGCCCGCCCTCGCCACGGATAATGCCCAGTTTTTCCACCTGCGCATCGCGCACCGCCGCTTGCGGTCGAAAGAGAACACCATGAAAGACACCATTCGCCAGCTGATCCAACAAGCCCTCACCCAACTCGTCAACGAAGGTGTGTTGCCTGAAGGCCTGACGCCGGCGATCCAGGTGGAAAACACCCGCGACAAGACCCACGGTGACTTCGCCAGCAACATTGCCATGATGCTGTCCAAGCCCGCCGGCATGAAGCCGCGCGACCTGGCAGAGAAAATCATCGCCGCGCTGCCCGCCGACCCACAGGTGAGCAAGGCCGAAATCGCTGGCCCAGGCTTTATCAATATCTTCCAAAACACCCAGGCCCTGGCCTCGCGCCTCGACGCCGCGCTGGCCGATGCCAGGATCGGCACGCGCAAAGCGGGTGATACCCAGCGTGTGGTCATTGACCTGTCGGCGCCGAACCTGGCCAAGGAGATGCACGTGGGTCACCTGCGTTCGACCATCATCGGCGACGGCGTGGCGCGGGTACTGGAGTTCCTCGGTGACACCGTGATCCGCCAGAACCATGTGGGCGACTGGGGTACCCAGTTCGGCATGTTGATGGCCTACCTGCAGGAAAACCCGATCACCAGCAACGAGCTGTCGGACCTGGAGAACTTCTACCGCGCCGCGAAGAAGCGCTTCGACGAATCCGAAGAGTTCGCCGACCGTGCCCGTGGCCTGGTGGTCAAGCTGCAAGCCGGCGACAAGGAATGCCTGGAACTGTGGAGCCGCTTCCGCGATATCTCGCTGGCCCACTGCCAACACCTCTACGAACTGCTCAACGTCAAGCTGACCATGGCCGACGTGATGGGCGAAAGCGCCTACAACGACGACCTGATCAACGTGGTCAACGACCTCAAGGCCAAGGGCCTGCTGGTCGAGAGCAATGGCGCGCAGTGCGTGTTCCTCGAAGAATTCAAGACCGCCGATGGCGAGCCGCTGCCGGTGATCATCGTCAAGGCCGATGGCGGCTACCTCTACGCCACCACTGACCTGGCCGCCGTGCGCTACCGCAGCGGCGTGCTCAAGGCGGATCGTGCGCTGTATTTCGTCGACCAGCGCCAGGCCCTGCACTTCCAGCAGGTGTTCGAAGTGGCGCGCCGCGCCGGTTTCGTCACCCACCCGATGCACATGGAACACATGGGCTTCGGCACCATGAACGGCGCCGATGGCCGCCCGTTCAAGACACGCGACGGCGGCACCGTGAAGCTGATCGACCTGCTGACCGAAGCCCAGGAACGCGCCTACACCCTGGTGAAGGAAAAGAACCCGGAGCTGGCCGAGGCCGATCTGCGCAACATCGCCCGTGTGGTGGGCATAGACGCGGTGAAATATGCCGACCTGTCCAAGCATCGCACCAGCGACTACAGCTTCAACTTTGAACTGATGCTCAACTTCGAAGGCAACACCGCGCCGTACCTGCTGTACGCCTACACCCGCGTGGCCGGGGTGTTCCGCAAGCTGGGCAAGGATTTCAGCGAAGTGCAAGGGCGGATCGTGCTGGAAGCCCCCCAGGAACAGGAGCTGGGCGCCAAGCTGGCGCAATTCGGCGAAGTGCTGAACAGCGTCGGCGAGAAAGGCACGCCGCATATCCTGTGCACCTATTTGTACGAAGTAGCCGGGTTGTTCTCCAGCTTCTACGAGAACTGCCCGATCCTCAGCGCCGACGACGAAGCCCACAAGCAAAGTCGCCTGCGCCTCGCCGCACTGGCTGGACGGACCCTCAAGCAAGGCCTGGAACTGTTAGGCCTGGAAACCCTGGAGCGTATGTAAGTTGGCCGCCAAGAAAAAACCTGCCCCCAAGCGCGGCGCCAGCCGCTACCAGGCACCGGCAAAGAAGCCCATTCCGGGCTGGCTGTGGATGGCCATCGGCCTCACGGTCGGCGCGTTTATCGTGTTCCTGATGAAGCTGGACCCAGGCCAGGGCGATGACGTCAAACGCGTCAAGCAGGAGCAGCAAAAAGCCACGAAAATCGCCGAGGCCAACAAGACCACGCCAAGTCCGACCGCACCGGTGAAGCCGAAATACGACTTCTATACGTTGCTGCCGGAATCGGAAGTGATCGTGCCGCCTGACGCCGTGCCGGAAAAAACCCTGCCGACGCCACAAGTGCCGACCACCCCGGTAACCCCGGCGGAAGCGGCGAAAATCGACACCGCCCGGGCCCAGGCCGCGCTGGCCGGGATCACCCCGCCACCAGCACCACCGGTTGCGGAGACCAAGGCAGCGCCGGTGACCAAGTTCTTCCTGCAAGCGGGCTCCTTCCCGAAACAGGCGGATGCGGATCGTGTGCGTGCGCAGATCATCCTGCTGGGACAGTCGGTGACGGTAGAGTCCGGCACTGTGAAAGATGCGACCTGGTATCGCGTACTGGTGGGGCCGTTCAGCAACCGCGAACAGCTGACCGTGGCGCAGAAACAATTGGCGGGCGCGGGCTTTAGCAACCTGTTGTTACAACAACGCCAGAGCCGCTGATTCAAGCTCAACACCGATCAAAATGTGGGAGGGGGCTTGCCCCCGATAGCGGAGTGTCAGTCAATCAATCTGGTGACTGATACTCCGCCATCGGGGGCAAGCCCCCTCCCACATTGGTTCTTGGGTGTTCTCGAAAGTGTGTCAGACCGATAAACACCACTCGTCCGCCATAAACCCCTACGGTTGAAATCCCCCCCGCCACCCCCATATGAGTTTCCATCCGGGCATTTTCGCCCCGCTGCGTGGAGACTCTCCCCTTGACCACCATCGTTTCAGTACGTCGCCACGGCAAAGTCGTCATGGGTGGCGACGGCCAGGTTTCCCTGGGCAATACCGTGATGAAAGGCAACGCGAAAAAAGTGCGTCGCCTGTACCACGGCCAGGTGCTCGCCGGTTTCGCCGGTGCCACCGCCGATGCCTTCACCCTGTTCGAGCGTTTTGAAGGCCAACTGGAAAAACACCAGGGCCACCTCGTCCGTGCCGCCGTCGAGCTCGCCAAAGAATGGCGTACCGACCGCTCCCTCAGCCGTCTCGAGGCCATGCTGGCCGTCGCGAACAAAGACGCGTCGCTGATCATCACCGGCAATGGCGATGTGGTTGAGCCTGAACATGGCCTGATCGCCATGGGATCCGGCGGTGGCTACGCCCAGGCGGCGGCCAGCGCGCTGTTGAAGAAAACCGACTTGTCGGCCCGCGAAATCGTCGAGACCGCCCTGGGCATCGCGGGCGATATCTGCGTATTCACCAACCACAACTTCACCATTGAGGAGCAGGACCTCGCCGAGTAAGCCGTAGGCTTATTCCCGCTTGAGGGCCGCACACACTATGTCCATGACTCCCCGCGAAATCGTCCATGAACTCAATCGCCATATCATCGGCCAGGACGATGCCAAGCGCGCCGTTGCCATTGCGCTGCGTAACCGCTGGCGCCGCATGCAACTGCCCGAAGAACTGCGCGTTGAAGTAACGCCGAAGAACATCCTGATGATCGGCCCGACCGGCGTCGGTAAAACCGAAATCGCCCGGCGCCTGGCCAAACTGGCCAATGCACCGTTCATCAAGGTCGAAGCGACCAAGTTCACCGAAGTCGGCTATGTAGGCCGCGATGTCGAGTCGATCATCCGCGACCTGGCCGACGCGGCCCTGAAGCTGCTGCGCGAGCAGGAAATGACCAAGGTCAGCCTGCGCGCCGAAGACGCCGCCGAAGAACGCATCCTCGATGCCCTGTTGCCGCCGGCACGCATGGGCTTCAACGAAGACGCCGCACCGGCCTCGGACTCCAACACCCGCCAGCTGTTCCGCAAGCGCCTGCGCGAAGGCCAGTTGAACGACAAGGAAATCGAGATCGAAATCGCCGAAGTGTCCGGCGTCGACATCTCCGCGCCGCCTGGCATGGAAGAAATGACCAGCCAGTTGCAGAACCTGTTCGCCAACATGGGCAAGGGCAAGAAGAAAAGCCGCAAGCTCAAGGTGAAAGAAGCGCTGAAGCTGGTACGCGACGAAGAAGCCGGGCGCCTGGTCAATGAGGAAGAGCTCAAGGCCAAGGCCCTGGAAGCGGTCGAGCAGCATGGCATCGTGTTTATCGACGAGATCGACAAGGTCGCCAAGCGCGGTAACTCCGGCGGCGTCGATGTGTCCCGTGAAGGCGTACAGCGCGACCTGCTGCCGCTGATCGAAGGCTGCACCGTGAACACCAAGCTGGGCATGGTCAAGACCGACCACATCCTGTTTATCGCCTCCGGTGCATTCCACCTGAGCAAGCCAAGCGACCTGGTGCCGGAGCTGCAAGGCCGCCTGCCGATTCGCGTGGAACTCAAGGCGCTGACCCCAGGCGACTTCGAGCGCATCCTCAGCGAGCCGCACGCATCGCTCACCGAGCAGTACTGTGAGCTGCTGAAAACCGAAGGCTTGGGCATCGAGTTCCTGCCGGACGGTATCAAGCGCCTGGCGGAGATCGCTTGGCAGGTCAACGAGAAGACCGAGAATATCGGTGCTCGTCGCCTGCACACCTTGCTGGAGCGCCTGCTTGAGGAAGTGTCCTTCAGCGCCGGTGACCTGGCCGGTGCGCAGAATGGCGAAACGATCAAGATCGATGCCGACTACGTCAACAGCCACCTGGGTGAATTGGCGCAGAACGAAGATCTGTCTCGTTATATCCTGTAAGCCATATACAGGATCGCTTTGCTTTCATGTGGGAGGGGGCTTGCCCCCGATAGCGGTCTGTCAGAAAGATGTATGCCTGACTGACCACTGCTATCGGGGGCAAGCCCCCTCCCACATTTTGAGCCGGTTTATTCAGGATCATCATCAATGTCCAAATTTCCCACTGCTGTAAACCTGCACAAAACCTCCAACACCCTCGGCCTCACCTACGGGCCCGATGAGGCCTACCGGTTGCCCGCCGAATTCCTACGGGTTCACTCGCCTTCCGCCGAGGTCCAGGGCCACGGCAAACCCATCCTGCAATTCGGCAAGCTCAACGTGCGCTTGAGCAAGGTCGAACCGGCCGGCCAGTACGCACTGAAATTGACCTTCGACGACGGACATGACAGCGGACTGTTCACCTGGGACTACCTCTACCAATTGGCCGTGCGTCAGGACGCACTGTGGGCTGACTACCTCGCCGAGCTCAAGGCAGCCGGCAAAACCCGCGACCCGAGTCAGTCGGTCGTACGGCTGATGCTCTAGCCCAGGCTTCTTGCTCTTTAGAGGGCATTTTCTAATTTCATCTGCTTGAATGCCCTGTCGCGTGGCCAACGATTGGCCCGCTTGCGAAAAAAATTAAACTCGGGTAACCAATGGAACTGGCAAGTTCCCTGCATTTGACGATGCGGTATCAACGGTCACCCGAGTCGCAGTACCTGGCTTGTGTTGTGTATCGAAAACTGGTGCGCAGCGGTACCCGGTACTCGTCTTTCGGACAATGGAGCGTCGTAGATGAGTAACAAGAATAACGATGACTTGAAACGCCAGGCCTCGGAAAACACCCTGGGGCTCAACCCGATCATCGCGTTACGTAAAAAGGATTTACTGGCCTCGGCCAAGATGGTGCTGACCCAAGCCATCAAGCAGCCGTTGCACAGCGTCAAGCACGTCGCCCATTTTGGCGTTGAATTGAAGAACGTGATGTTCGGCAAATCGCAGCTGCAACCCGAAAACGATGACCGTCGCTTTCACGACCCGGCCTGGAGCCAGAACCCGCTGTACAAACGCTACCTGCAAACCTACCTGGCGTGGCGCAAGGAACTGCACGACTGGATCGGCGACAGCAACCTCTCGGAACAGGACATCAGTCGCGGCCACTTCGTGATCAACCTGATGACCGAAGCCATGGCCCCCACCAACAGCGCGGCCAACCCGGCGGCAATCAAGCGCTTCTTCGAAACCGGCGGCAAGAGCCTGCTCGACGGCCTGTCCCACCTGGCCAAGGACATGGTGCATAACGGCGGCATGCCGAGCCAGGTCAACATGGGCGCCTTTGAAGTCGGCAAGAGCCTGGGCACCACCGAAGGCGCGGTAGTGTTTCGCAATGACGTACTGGAGCTGATCCAGTACAAGCCGATCACCGAGCAGGTGCATGAGCGCCCGTTGCTGGTGGTGCCGCCGCAGATCAACAAATTCTATGTGTTCGACCTGAGCCCGGATAAGAGTCTGGCGCGCTTCTGCCTGCGCAATGGCCAGCAGACCTTTATCGTCAGTTGGCGCAACCCGACCAAGGCCCAGCGCGAGTGGGGCCTGTCCACCTACATCGAGGCGCTCAAGGAAGCGGTGGACGTGGTCACGGCGATTACCGGCAGCAAAGACATCAACATGCTCGGCGCCTGCTCCGGCGGCATCACCTGCACCGCCCTGCTGGGCCACTATGCCGCGCTGGGTGAGAAGAAGGTCAACGCCCTGACCCTGCTGGTGAGCGTGCTGGACACCACCCTGGACACCCAGGTGGCGCTGTTCGTCGACGAGCAGACCCTGGAAGCGGCCAAGCGCCACTCCTACCAGGCCGGTGTGCTGGAAGGCCGCGACATGGCCAAGGTGTTTGCCTGGATGCGCCCCAACGACCTGATCTGGAACTATTGGGTCAATAACTACCTGTTGGGCAACGAGCCGCCGGTGTTCGACATCCTGTTCTGGAACAACGACACCACGCGCTTGCCCGCCGCGTTCCACGGCGATCTGATCGAATTGTTCAAGAACAACCCACTGGTACGCGCCAACGCCCTGGAAGTGTGCGGTACACCGATCGACCTCAAGCAGGTCACCGCCGACATCTACTCCCTGGCCGGCACCAACGACCACATCACCCCGTGGCAGTCCTGCTACAAGTCGGCGCAGCTGTTTGGCGGCAAAGTAGAGTTCGTGCTGTCCAGCAGCGGGCATATCCAGAGCATCCTCAACCCACCGGGCAACCCCAAGGCACGCTACCAGACCAGCGACAGCCTGGCGGGCAAGCCGCTTGAATGGCAGGAGAATGCGACCAAGCACACTGACTCGTGGTGGCTGCATTGGCAGGCATGGCAGGCGGAAAGAGCGGGCAAGCTGAAGAAGGCTCCGACAACATTAGGCAATAAAACCTACGCCGCAGCAGAGGCGGCGCCAGGCACCTATGTGCACGAACGCTAGATTGAAATGCGTTCAAATGTGGGAGGGGGCTTGCCCCCGATAGCGGTGGACCAGTTGATCCTGTGGTGACTGATACACCACCATCGGGGGCAAGCCCCCTCCCACACTGACCTCACTCGGACTGCAATACTTCACAGGGCTTGAGCATGCCGCAACCGTTCATCTTCCGTACCATCGACCTGGATGGCCAGACCATCCGCACGGCGGTACGCCCGGGCAAGCCCCACTTGACACCGTTGCTGATCTTCAACGGCATCGGCGCCAACCTTGAGCTGGTGTTTCCGTTCGTCCAGGCCCTGGACCCGGACCTGGAAGTGATTGCCTTCGATGTGCCGGGGGTGGGCGGTTCGTCCACGCCCAAACGGCCGTATCGTTTCCCTGGCCTGGCCAAGCTCACCGCGCGCATGCTCGATTACCTGGATTATGGCCAGGTGAATGTGGTGGGTGTGTCCTGGGGCGGCGCGCTGGCGCAGCAATTTGCCTATGACTACCCGGAGCGTTGCAAGAAGCTGATCCTCGCCGCCACCGCCGCCGGTGCGGTGATGGTGCCGGGCAAGCCGAAAGTGTTGTGGCTGATGGCCAGCCCCCGGCGGTATATCCAACCGTCCCACGTGGTGCGCATTGCGCCGATGATTTATGGCGGCTCGTTCCGCCGCGACTCGAAACTGGCCGCCGAGCACGCCAGCAAAGTGCGCTCGGCCGGCAAGCTGGGCTACTACTGGCAACTGTTCGCGGGGCTGGGCTGGACCAGCATCCACTGGCTGCACAAGATCCGCCAGCCGACCCTGGTGCTGGCCGGGGACGACGACCCGCTGATCCCGCTGGTCAACATGCGCATGCTGGCCTGGCGCATTCCCAACGCACAGTTGCACATCATCGATGACGGCCACCTGTTCCTGATCACCCGGGCTGAAGCCGTGGCACCGATCATCATGAAATTTCTCGAGGAGGAGCGCATGCGGGCCGTGATTCACCCGCGACCAGCGGTGTAAGGACCACACCGCCGCGCAACTTGCCGAGAACCGACTATGGTTCTGAATTGGCGTGCCTGTTGATGGCTTGACGAAGGAGTGTTGGCTCATGCGAGAAAGACCCGTGACGAACCCGGCGCCCACCCCCGCCGCGTTCATCAACGCGCAAAACGCGATCACCGGCCTGCACGGTCGGGATTTGCTGTCGACCCTGCGCAGCGTTGCCGCCCACGGCTGGCGTAACCCGCTGCACACCGCCCGTCACGCCCTGGCCCTGGGCGGTCAGTTGGGGCGCGTGCTGCTGGGTGAGACCGTGCATGAGCCCAACCCGCGCGACAGCCGCTTCACGGACCCGACCTGGACGCTCAACCCCTTCTACCGACGCAGCCTGCAGGCCTATCTGAGCTGGCAGAAAGAAGTCCGCCACTGGATCGACGACAGCACCCTGAGCAGCGACGACCGGGCCCGTGCGCACTTTGCCTTCTCGCTGCTCAACGACGCCGTCTCCCCCTCCAACACCCTGCTCAACCCGCTGGCCGTCAAGGAGTTGCTCAACTCCGGCGGCAACAGCGTGGTGCGCGGCGTGAGCAACCTGCTCGACGACCTGCTGCACAACAACGGCCTGCCGCGCCAGGTGACCAAGCAGGCGTTCGAAGTCGGCAAGACCGTGGCCACGACCCCAGGCTCGGTGGTGTTTCGCAATGAGCTGCTGGAGCTGATCCAGTACAAGCCCATGAGCGAAAAACAGTACGCCAAGCCGCTGCTGATCGTGCCGCCGCAAATCAACAAGTACTACATTTTCGACCTGAGCCCGACCAACAGCTTTGTGCAATACGCACTGAAGAACAGCCTGCAAACCTTTATCGTCAGTTGGCGCAACCCGGATGTGCGTCATCGCGAATGGGGCTTGTCCACGTATGTGGCGGCGCTGGAGGAAGCGCTCAACGTCTGCCGGGCCATCACCGGTGCACGCGAAGTCAACCTGATGGGCGCCTGCGCCGGGGGCCTGACCATTGCCGCCCTGCAAGGCCATTTGCAGGCCAAGCGCCAGTTGCGGCGCATCTCCAGCGCCAGCTACCTGGTGAGCCTGCTGGACAGCCAGATTGACAGCCCCGCCACCCTGTTCGCCGACGAACAAACCCTCGAAGCCGCCAAGCGCCGTTCCTACCAGCAAGGCGTGCTCGAGGGCCGCGACATGGCCAAGGTGTTCGCCTGGATGCGTCCCAACGACCTGATCTGGAACTACTGGATCAATAATTACCTGCTGGGCAAGGAACCGCCGGCCTTCGACATCCTGTATTGGAACAACGACAACACGCGCCTGCCCGCCGCACTGCATGGCGACCTGCTGGACTTCTTCAAGCACAACCCCCTGAGCCACCCCGGTGGCCTGGAGGTATGCGGCACGCCTATCGATTTGCAGAAGGTCACGGTAGACAGCTTCAGCGTGGCCGGGATCAACGACCACATCACGCCGTGGGACGCGGTGTACCGCTCCACCCAGTTGCTCGGCGGCGACCGGCGCTTCGTGCTGTCCAACAGCGGGCATATCCAGAGCATCCTCAACCCGCCGGGTAACCCCAAGGCCAACTATGTCGAGAACCCCAAGCTGAGCAGCGACCCACGGGCCTGGTACTACGACGCCAATCACGTCGAGGGCAGCTGGTGGCCGCAGTGGCTGGAGTGGATCCAGCAACGCTCAGGCGTACAGCGCGAAACCCTCACCGCCCTGGGCAACCAGAATTACCCACCGATGGAAGCGGCGCCGGGCACTTACGTGCGCGTGCGCTGAGCTCAACGATCACATTAAGAAGACTGGATGAAGACCCGCGACCGTATCCTTGAATGCGCCCTGCAGCTGTTTAACCAGAAGGGCGAACCGAACGTGTCGACCATGGAGGTGGCCAATGAAATGGGGATCAGCCCCGGCAACCTCTACTACCACTTCCATGGCAAGGAGCCACTGGTGCTCGGGCTGTTCGAGCGCTTCCAGAGTGAGCTGATGCCCCTGCTCGACCCACCGGCAGACGCCCAACTGGAAGCCGAGGACTATTGGCTGTTCCTGCACTTGATCATCGAGCATATGGCTCACTACCGTTTTTTGTTCCAGGATCTGTCAAACTTGGCGGGGCGCCTGCCGAAACTGGCCAAGGGCATTCGCAACCTGCTCACTGCGCTCAAGCGCACCCTTGCATCGCTGCTTGCGCACTTGAAGGCTGCGGGGCAATTGGTCAGCGATACCCAGGCGCTGGGGCAATTAGTGGAACAGATCACCATGACCCTGCTGTTCTCCCTGGACTATCAACGGATTCTCGATCGTGAAGGGGAGGTACGGGTGGTGATATATCAAATCATGATGCTGGTGGCCCCCCATCTGCTGCTACCGACACGACAGGCGACCGAGCGGTTGGCGCTGCGTTATCTGGAGGATGCGGTTTAACGGAGTGTTCAATACGGTCAGCCAAACTCCCCGAACTGCTGGGTAAACCTGAACAGTTCGCTGTCGCTCTTGATGCCCAACTTTCGATACGCCGATTGTTTTTGTGTACTGATCGTACTGACGCTGCGCGAGAACTTTGCCGCAATTGAATTCACAGACATCCCATCCAGAAAACACCGCAGAACTTCCTGCTCTTTTGGCGTAAGGCAGGCGTTCAACCATGACGAAGTTGAAAACTCCATGTTCGACGGTTTATGGGCAACATCAATAAGTGATTGCATACTCTGCAACGCTGGCATCATGCAGGGGTGCAGATAAATACGCCCCTGGGCCACCGTTCGAATCGCCGTAACCAACTCGCTCATGTTCTGGGTTTTGCCCAGTACCCCCCAACAACCCGCCTTCAAAGACATTGAAACAGTGGCGGGCGTGTAGTGTGAACATACAATCAAGGGCCTGCACTGGCGAAAACGTCGGTTCAACGTCTGGATCAAACTGAGGCCGTCGATTTCCGACGGCGCCAGAATAAAGTCCATGACCACCACATCCGCCGGCCGCAGGGTCAGCGCCTCCAGCAATTGCTTCCCCGTGCCGAAGGAGCCGATCACGCTGAGGTCGGCCTCTTTTCTCAAGCCCAACTCGATCCCCTGCCGAACCATCTCATGATCATCCAACAGAACGACGGTATATGGATTGGAACTTGAAGTCGGCATAAAGATACCCGCATGAATAAATGCAGCATCGAACCCACAATCACCCATTGTTTCTAGCCCGGTATAGCCCAGCCATGCACAGGGTTCAATACAGGCACGCAATAAGCCCCGCCACTTCCTACAGAAACAACTGAAAGAATATTCCCAATAGAACAGTAAAAACCCAAATTACAGCCGAAAAAAAATTTAACTAAAACAGCATGCTTTCGAACAATTTCGAACTAAAACTCGTCACGCTCCTATAGAAGTCATTCACGTTTAGATACAAATTACAGCCACCCGCCACTCAACACATGCTGTGTTTCAACCCGTGGCTGGCAACACCTGTCATTCATCAGTGGAAATGTCATGAACGTAAATGTTTTATCTACTGTCGCGGCCGCATTGGCCTTGACTGTTGCTGTATCACACTGCGCGCACGCTGCAGATGGCGTTATGAACTTCAGCGGCCTGGTCACCGATGTGACTTGCACGGTCGAGGGTGCGGCACCGGGCACCGGGGCTGTGGTCAAGGACGTCAACCTGGGCGGGGTTTCTGCCGCGCGCTTGGCGAAACCGGGTGATCGCGCCAACCTCACAGGCTTCACCATTCGCATTGGCGCGCCTGGCGAAGGCAGCTGCACCAACGGTCGCACCGCCATGGTTGCATTCGATCCCACCAGCCCCGCCATTGATGTGGCGACCGGCCGTTTGAACATCGATGGCCATGATGACCCGTCCGACACAACCAATGCCAAGAACGTACAGGTTGAAGTGACTAAACGCGATGGCTCGCCCCTGAACGTATACACCGAAAAATCTGAAGGCGTGGTAATCGCCGACAACCAGGCATTGATCCCACTGGCCGCACAAATGTATGCCAGCGGCGCGTCCACTGAAGGTACGGTCAAGACTCGGGTCGGCTTTACGATCGTGTACGCCGATTAAGGTGTGTAGACAACGGACCTGCAGCCGTCAGGCAGGTCCTCCCCTGACCCGAAGAGACCTCTGACACCATGAAAAGAATGGTCTGCCTCGCATTTGCAGCCTGTGGATTTGGGTTGCTCCCACCGCTGGCGCCCCCAGCCCATGCCGGCGTGATTATTTACGGTACCCGCGTGATCTTCCCGGCGGAACAACGAGAGGTCGTCGTGCGCCTGGAGAACAAGGGAGACCGTCCGGCGCTGGTGCAATCCTGGCTGGATACGGGCAATCCACACTCAACACCGAGCACAACGCAAACGCCGTTCACCCTTTCGCCGCCGATCTTCCGCATTGAGCCGCATCAGCAACAGGCGTTGCGCCTACGCTACTCCGGCGAACCAGCACCTGCCGATCGCGAAAGCCTGTACTGGCTGAATGTGCTGGAAGTACCGCCGCGCACCGCCAATACAGAACAAAACAACCAGATCGAACTGGCGTTCCGTACCCGCGTGCGCGTGTTCCTGCGGCCCGATGCATTGCCCTACCCGGTGAGCAGCGCCCCATCAAAACTGCAATGGGCACTGGTGGCCCACGAGCAGGGCTATGCGCTGCAAGCGACCAACCCGACGCCCTACCATATCTCCCTGACCTCGGTTGACTTGCTGAGCGGCGGCAAACGCTTCAGCAAAGCGGCAAACAAGGATGCCAACGATGGCCTGCTCATGCCGGCCGGTGACATCAAATTGTTTGCACTGCCGCTGCTGCGCAGTCGCCCCAACGATGTGGCAGAAGTCGAGTTCACCAGCGTCAGTGACTTCGGTGCCCGCGTGCGCCACTCGGCCCCCCTTGCCCCTCCAGCCGCCAGATGAATACCCAGATGAACGCGCGCTCCATTTCATACTTGTCAGTCAAGTTCATGGCCTTGGTTTTCGTGCTGTCGGGCAGCACTGCCGCACACGCGAGTGTTGTCATCGACAACACCCGTATTGTCTACCCGCAGCACGCCAAGGAGGTGACGGTCAGGCTTGAAAGCAAGAATCAGGCACCGGTGTTGATCCAGGCCTGGCTGGACAAGGGCGACGAGCACTCGACACCGGACCTGACCGGCATTCCTTTTATTGCCACCCCTCCCATTTTTCGTATGGAGCCAGGCAAACAACAGGTCATGCGCCTGGCGTATACGGGAGAGGCCTTGCCGTCGGCCCAGGAAAGCCTGTTTTGGTTCAATGTGCTCGAGGTACCCGCCCAATCGCAAGGCCCCGAACACAGCAACCAGTTGCAGCTCGCCTTCCGCTCTCGGATCAAGCTGTTTTTCCGGCCGCCCAACCTGCCTTACGGCGCCGACGCCGCCCCCGGAAAACTGCAATGGCGTCGCGAATTGACCGAGCAAGGCCAAGTCCTGGAGGTCTATAACCCCACGCCTTACTACGTGACTTTCGAACAGGTCCAACTGCTCGAGGCCCAGCACGGCCCTACCCACCAGGCCTCCACCTCAGGCACCGCGAATATGGTGATGCCCGGCGGTCGCAGCCGTTTTGAACTGCCCAACCTCAAGTCGCCGCCAGGCAACGCGGCAACCGTGGAGTTTCAGACGCTGGATGACTTCGGAGTAACGGTCTCTCACCGCGCCAAGGTCTCCACATGACCACCTGACGCCGCCGCCTCGCGAGCCGCCATCGCCTGGCGGGTCACGCAGCTCACTTCATTACCTACGTTCGGTTGATGCCCATTGCTCAGGGCAGGGCTTCCCTTTGCCCACATTCGGACAGCACCTTTTTTTGAGAATGCCAAACATGAGTTTGAACACGCCCGTCAGGGTGAGAAACGGGTCCCTGATACGTCGTCGATTACCGTTCATGGCGCGTGGCCTGATACTGCTGACCAGCGCTCACGCCTGGGGTGCAGGCGCTGTCGAGAATGTCGAATTCAACCCCGCCTTCTTCCCGGATGCCGTCAGAGGCCGACAGGTTGATATTTCAAAGTTCAGCCAGGGCAACGTTGTTCTGCCCGGAAGCTACCGCATCGATATTTATCTGAACGGTCAGTGGATCGGGCGGGAAACCCTGTCATTCGTTGCGGTGCAAGGCCGAGACTCTGCACAAATGTGCCTGGAGCGCGAAGCGCTTCTGCGGTTTGGAATCCAGGTGGATGCGCCGCACAATCAACCCACCGAACCCGCTCAAGCACCGCGTCGTACCTTTGCCAGCTGCGATGATATTTCGTCCTACCTGCCGGGCAGCAGCAGCCAGTTCGACGCCGGCGAAAACCGCCTGGCGCTGCAGGTTCCGCAGATCTACCTGGCGCGCAAGGCGCGGGGCTATGTCGACCCACAACATTGGGACAGTGGGATCGACGCCGCCTTTGTACGCTACAACGCCAACACGTTTGTGACCCGTACGAATGGCCGCTCGCTCGACTCCCAGTACCTGGGGCTGAACACCGGGCTCAACCTGGGCGATTGGCACTGGCGTCATAACGCCAGCTTCAACCGCACCGACTCCACTTCGAAGTACCAAAGCAGTGCCACCTATGTGCAGCGGGAACTGAGCCCGCTCCAGTCACAGTTGATGATGGGAGAAACCTACACGCCAGGCGATCTGTTCGACAGTGTGCGCCTGCGGGGGATCAGCCTGTTCAGCGATGATCGGATGCTGCCGGACTCCCAGACAGGTTTTGCGCCGGTCGTGCGCGGCATCGCCGAGACCAATGCGCGGGTCACGGTGCGCCAGCGCGGCGTGTTGCTGGATGAAGTTTCCGTCGCCCCTGGCCCCTTCGTGCTCAACGACCTGTTTCCCACCGGCTATGGTGGCGATCTGACCGTTACGATCACCGAGGCCGATGGTCGTCAACGCGAGTTCATCGTTCCGTTCGCCGCCAACGCCAACCTGCTGCGTACGGGCTATCACCGTTACGCACTGAGTGTCGGCCAGTTGGATGAAATTGGCCTGCGCCACCCACCCAAGCTGATGCAAGCCACTTACCAACATGGCCTCAGCAACCTGCTGACCGGCTATACCGGCGCGGTGCTGGGCGAAGACTACCGGTCCCATTTGTTGGGTACAGCGTTCAATACCCCGTTTGGCGCGCTGTCCATTGACCTGACCCATTCGAATGCAACGTTGCCGGGCCACGGGTCCCGTGACGGACGAAGCGTGCAGTTGCGCTACAGCAAGAACTTCACCGAGACCGGCACCCACTTTGCCCTCGGCGCCTATCGCTACTCCACCGAAGGTTTCCTGAGCGCTGCCGATGCCGCCCGGGTTCGCGACCTAGCCATAGACGGAGGCAACCTGGAGCACGTATCGCGTTTGCGCGACAGGATGGACATCAGCCTCAATCAAAGCCTGGGCAACGGATCGATATACCTTACCGGCTCGTCGCAGAACTATTGGAACCGCAAAAGCGGCAACCTGACGTTCACCACTGGGTACACGGGCAGTTGGAAGGGCCTGCACTACACCGTCAGCGCCCAGCGCACCAAGGACTTACTCAGTGAGCGGATCGACCAGCAATTGGAGCTGACCCTGAGCCTGCCCTTGGGCAGCGGCGCACGCACACCGACCTTGACCACCACCGCGTATCGCGGCAACCAAGGCGACGGCGAGCGGTTGAGCCTGGGCGGCACTCTGGGTGAGCGCAACGAGTTCACCTACGGGATAGGGGCCAGCCGGGTACAGGGTGCCAGTACGGCGACGAGCGCTGACGCGAAGTACCAGACCAGCCAGGGGGTGGTGTCCGCCGGTTTCGGGCAGGGCAACACCTACCGCGCGATGTCGCTCGGCATGACCGGCGGTATCGTTGCCCATGCAGAGGGCGTGACTTTCGCCCCGGAGCTGGGCGACACCATCGGTGTCGTCCAGGCGCCGGATGCCCAGGGTGCGCGGATCAATGGCAACCACAGCGCCCAGGTCGGCCGGAGCGGCTTTGCCGTGGTGCCCCACCTCACGCCGTATCGACAGAACGCGGTGGAACTCGACCCCAAAGACCTATCGGTGGATGTGGAACTCAAGACCGCTGCGCAAAACGTCGCACCGCGTGCCGGTTCAGTGGTGAAGCTGCAGTTCGCTACCGTCAGCGGTCAAGCCATCTTGATCACGGCACTGCGCGACGATGCCAGCCCACTGCCGTTCGGTTCGGACGTATTCGATGAAGACGGCGCCAGCGTCGGCATTGTCGGCCAGGGCGGTAAAGCCTTTGTGCGAGTGGCGCGTGCGCAGGGGCGGCTAACCGTCAAATGGGGGGGCGATACCGAGGACTCTTGCCGGCTGCAATACCGCCTGGGCACAGGGCCGAAGGCGAATGGCTCAGCGCGTTTGCGCCATCTGGACGCAGGCACTTGCAAAACCCATACGAGCGGTTGATTGGGCGCAAGCCTGCATGTTGCCGCAGCCCCTCTATTTCTCCTAGCGGACTGAAGATGAAACATTCCACCAAACTCGTTTCGACCCTCGCGACCCTTGCGCTGCCAATCGCCGCGCAAGCGGCATGCACCCGGTATCCCGATGCAACGCTGACGCTGAACATGCCGACGACTATCACCGTACCGGACAACCTGCCTGTCGGGAGTGTCATCACCCGCCAGACATTCAGCGGTACGTCAGAAGCCTTTTTTGCCGATTGCGGGCCGACCCTGAGAACAATCATCGGCCGATACCCACGCCAAACAGACCCGGCAACAGGCGCTTATCAAACCGAGGCGCCGGGGGTTGGGCTGCACGTCAGATTGAAATGGGCCGATGGAGGCCCCGCAACCTTTGGGTTACATAGCCAAACAGGCGCGATACCCCCTGGGCGGGTTCCCAGCTTCATCGCCGCAGAGGCCTTGTTCTACAAAACCGGTCCTGTCACGGACGGAACAGTGCCTGGCGGGTTCCTCTGGTCGGACAGATGGGGCAGCGTTCCAGACAAATTCACCCTGATGCTGGGCAACTCGGTTCGCTTTATCAGGCCCGCGGCCACCTGCGACCTGGCAGCCGGCGACGTAAACCGCACGATTACACTTCCCGCCATCAAGGTCAGCGATTTGGACAAGGCCGTCCATGCGGGCGCACACAACTTTGAACTGATCGCCAACTGCAGCAATGCCGCCAACGTCACCTTCCGCTTCAGCGGCACGCCCGCATCGGGGAACAACGCGCTCTTCGCCAATACAGGCACGGCCAAGGGCGTCGCATTGTGGCTGTACTCACGCATCAATGGCGTGCCCCAGAACATCAGCATCAATGGCGAGCGCACGCTGGCGGTTTCCGGCAACCGTGCAGTTTTGCCGCTCGGTGCCGCTTATCACAAAAACGGTACGGTGAGCCAAGGCACGCTGGTGAGTACCGCCACCGTCAACATTACCTACAACTGAAACCCTGAGAACGACCCGATGAAGATCCCACCCCTGCCCCTGCTGCTGGTTATTACGGCGAGCCTTGTCCACATCACGGCCCAGGCCGCAACGACAGGCACCTTGCGTTTTACCGGCCAGGTCAACGCCGGCACCTGTAACCTGGCGGCCGGCGATGTGAACCGCACCATTACGCTGCCAACCGTCAAGATTTCAGACTTCGACAAGAGTGCTTCGGCAGGCTCGCACGACTTCGAAATATCCGCCGACTGCGAATCGGACATCCGCAACGTGGTTTTCCTGTTCGCCGGCACCCCATCCACCGGGAACGCTGCACTGTTTGCCAATACCGGAACGTCGGCCGGCACGGCTCTTTGGCTGGCACATCGTGCGACCTCTGTTGATGCCATCCCTGCCAACGGCACCGCCGCTCAGCGCAGCCGGACGATTGCGACAAGCAACAAAAAAGCCGTCATACCGCTCAACGCGGCCTACTATAAAATCGGTGCGATCACCCAGGGAACCCTGGCCAGCGCGGTGACCGTATCGATCACGTACAACTGATGGCGACTTAAGCGGCTGCGCCCTGGGCAAAAAAAATGCCTGACCTTTGCGGGTCAGGCATTTTTATGTCCCGGAAGAAATCAGGACTGACTGGATGGCGTCGGGGTAACCGGCACTGCAGTCGGAGCCACAGCTGCGGGCGTCGGTGCGGACACCGAGTTGGCCGTGGAAGCAGTGGATGCAGGTGCACTGGCAGGTTTGGCCGCTACAGCTGGCTTGGGCGCCGCTGGTTTTTTAGCCGCAGCTGGCTTCTTCACGACGGCCGGTTTGGCCGCTGGCTTGGCTGCAGGTTTTGCAGTGGCTGCCTTGGCAACGGGTTTGGCGGCTGCGGTTTTAGCTGCTGGCTTGGCGGCGGGTTTAGCAGCTGCCTTGGCTGCTGGTTTAGCTGCAGGTTTAGCTGCTGGCTTGGCAGCCACTTTTGCGGCCACTGGTTTAGCGGCAGGCTTGGCGGCCGGTTTGGCCGCTGCGGTTTTTGCCGCTGGCTTGGCTGCTGGCTTGGCGGCAGCTTTGGCTGGAGCCTTGGCAGCCGGCTTGGCGGCAGCTTTTACCAGAGGCTTGGCAGCGGCTTTCGCGGCGGGCTTGGCAGCAGCGATTTTAGCGGCAGGCTTGGCTGCCGGTTTGGCGGCTGCGGTTTTCACCGGAGTCACTTTGGCGCCGGTGAGCTTTTCGATCTGCTTGGTCAGGGTATCGACCTTGCTATGCAACGCCTTCAATTCCGCTTTGCTTGGCACCCCAAGCCGCGAAATAGCACTGTGGAGGCGTTTATCGAACGTCTCTTCCAACTTGCCCCAAGTGTCAGAAATGCTCGACTTGGCGGAGCCGGCAGTTGCCTTCGCCGCTTCAACTTTTTTACCCACCGTGCTCTTGGTCAACTTCTCGGCTTTCTCGCCGTCTTTAACCAGCGTCTCGAAGAGTTTGCTGCCGTCACTGTCGATCTTCGAGTAAACGCCTAAACCAGCGAGCCAGATTTTGCGGGAATATTCTTCAACTTTCCCGACCCACGAGCTGCCTTCTTTCTGAGTAGTCTTTTTAACAGCCATCCCGATGTCTCCTTAGTGTTTACGCGCGACACGTTCGAGCAATGCCGTCAGCTCTTCGAGCTTAGCAGAGAGTGTCTCCACGTCATGTTTAGTCGCAATGCCGATTCGATTCAAGGCACTTGCAACACGAGTATCAAAAGCTTTTTCAACTTTATCCAGCTGAACTTCAACCAGGCCTTTGACGCTGGAGACATTACTCTTTACTTGGTCAATCTGACTATTGGCAGCATCAAGTTGTTCAACTACAACTTTTTTGCCTTTACTTTCAACATGTTGGCCAGTTTTAACCAGCTCTTTGAAGTACTCGCCGCCCTCGCTTCCGACCTTGGCGTAGGCCCCAAGACCTGCCAGCCAGATCTTGCGGGCGTAGCTTTTAACGTCACTCAGGGCAGTGGTCTGAGCGTCGATTTTTTTCTTCAGGATAACTTTGGCCATGGTGCACCTCACGCAGAATAGGGTGGAGGAACGGCCCACAGGAGTTGAGGGCTTGGGCACAAAGTAGGTTGAAAAATTAGAATCGGCACCCTAAGAGCAATCGGATCAGGCCAGGGCTTTATCCAGGGCTTTCTCGATTTCGGACTTGATGGTGCCACTCATGGCCGACATCAACAGGCCCAGTTCCACATCAATACGCAGCGAATCATCCGCCACCCACACCGTGCCTTTAACCCCCGAACGCTTGAGGTTCAAGGTGTCGCCAGACCACGACGGCTCCAGGCCATATTGCTCCTGGAGTTTGCTCGCCAACTTTTCGGCCTTGGCGCGTGCGCCTTCTTTACCCAGGGAATGTGCGCGCTCAACGGTAATACGGGCCATTGCAATGACTCCTCTTTATAACGACTGGAACACCCGCCATGCGGCAAAAGGTCTCGGTGGCCCTCTATCTTACCTTCAGCCTTGCCAAGACAAAGCAGGCCTTGGGGATTATCATGTCCCGCATTCTCTTTTGGTGACAGCGATATGACTGATCAGCGCAAAGGCAGCGATGCCGAACCCACCACTCACTTCGGTTTCAAGAACGTCCCGGAAAGCCAGAAAGCGGAAAAAGTCGCTGAGGTGTTCCACTCCGTAGCCGCCAAGTACGACCTGATGAACGATGTGCTCTCGGGTGGCATGCACCGCCTGTGGAAACGCTTCACCATCGAGCTGTCGGGCGTGCGCACCGGCAACCGCGTGCTGGACATCGCCGGCGGCACGGGCGACCTGGCGGCCAAGTTCTCCAAGCTCGTCGGCCCGACCGGCCAGGTGGTGCTGGCAGATATCAATGGCTCGATGCTCAAGGTCGGCCGCGATCGCCTGCTCGACAAAGGCGTGGCCGGCAATATCGAATTCGTCCAGGCCGACGCTGAAAAGCTGCCGTTCCCCGACAACCATTTCGACTGTGTGACCATCGCCTTCGGCCTGCGCAACGTGACACACAAGGAAGACGCGATCCGCTCGATGCTGCGCGTGCTCAAGCCGGGTGGCCGCCTGCTGGTGCTGGAGTTCTCCAAGCCGACCAACGCGCTGATGTCCAAGGTCTACGACACCTACTCGTTCGCCTTCATGCCGTTGATGGGCAAGCTGATCACCAATGACGCCGAAAGCTATCGCTACCTGGCCGAGTCGATCCGCATGCACCCCGACCAGGAAACCCTGAAGTCGATGATGGTGGAGGCCGGTTTCGACCGCGTGACGTACCACAATATGACGTCGGGCATCGTCGCCCTGCACCGCGGCATCAAGCCCTGATGCTGCTCAAAGGTCTTCTCGCCAGCGTCGAACACGGCCTCAACCGTGTACTGCACCTGGACAGCACTGCCCTGGCACGGCTCGCGCACCTGAACGGCAAGATCATTGCCGTCGACTGCCGCAGCCCTGCCTTGCAGCTGTTTATCCTGCCCAGCGATGAGGGCCTGCTGCTTGCCAGCCACTGGGCTGCCGAGGCCGACTGCACCCTGCGCGCGCCGGCCTCCAGCCTGTTGCATCTGGCGCTGAGCCGTAACAAGACCGCCATCCTGCATGGCCCGGAAGTGGAGCTGGAAGGCGATAGCGCGGTGCTGATGGACCTGGCCGCCGTGCTGCAGGACCTGGAGCTGGACTGGGAATACGAGCTGTCACAATGGATCGGCCCAGTCGCCACCCAACTGATCAGCGGGCACCTGCGCAGCCGCGCACGCTGGTACCAGCAGGGGTTCGCCAGCCTCAACCAGAACCTCGCCGAATACCTGAGCGAAGAATCGCGCACCCTGGTCGGACAACGGGAAGCGCAAGCGCGCTTTCGCGAACTCGACAAGGCCAAAATCGACCTGGAACGCCTTGAGGCACGCTTCGAGCGCCTGAGCCGTTCCCTTGATCCAAGCGATAACGCATGAAGCTGCTCGCCGTCCGCCGTTTGTTTCGTATCCAGCGCGTCGTAATCCGCTACCGCCTCGATGACCTGCTGTTCGCCCTGCCTCTCCCCTGGTTCCTGCTGGCGGTGCGCTATATGCTGCCGTGGCGCTGGTTCCCGCGCAAGCCGCTGGAACTGAGCCGTGGCGCGCGCCTGCGCCTGGCCCTGCAGGACCTGGGGCCGATCTTTATCAAGTTCGGGCAGATTCTCTCGACCCGCCGCGACCTGCTGCCCGAAGACATCGCCGACGAACTGATGCTGCTGCAAGACCGCGTGCCGCCGTTTGATTCGCAGCAGTCGATGAAGCTGATCGAAGAGCAGCTGGGCAAGAAAATCAGCGACGTGTTCAGCCGCTTCGACGTCGAGCCCCTGGCCTCGGCCTCGGTGGCACAAGTGCATGCCGCGCAACTCAAGACCGGCGAAGAAGTGGTGGTGAAGGTGATCCGTCCGGGCCTCAAGCCGATCATCGGCCAGGACCTGGCATGGCTGTTTATCCTCGCCCGCGCCGCTGAACGCTTTTCTGCCGATGCGCGCCTGCTGCACCCGGTGGACGTGGTCGCCGACTACGAAAAAACCATCTACGACGAGCTCGACCTGCTGCGCGAAGCGGCCAACGCCAGCCAGCTCAAGCGCAATTTCGAAGGTTCGCCGCTGCTGTATGTGCCGCAAGTCTACTGGGACTGGTGCCGCCCGAAAGTGCTGGTAATGGAGCGTATCTACGGCGTGCAGGTCACCGACCTCGCCACCCTGGCCGACCAGCGCACCGACATGAAAATGCTGGCCGAGCGTGGCGTGGAAATTTTCTTCACCCAGGTGTTCCGCGACAGCTTCTTCCATGCCGACATGCACCCAGGCAACATCTTCGTCAGCACCGTCAACCCGTGGAGCCCGCAGTACATCGCGATCGACTGCGGCATCGTCGGCAGCCTGACCCCGGAAGACCAGGATTACCTGGCGCGCAACCTGTTCGCCTTCTTCAAGCGCGACTACCGCCGCGTGGCGCAGTTGCACATCGACTCGGGCTGGGTACCGGCAGAAACCAAGCTCAATGAATTCGAAGCGGCGATCCGTACCGTTTGCGAGCCGATCTTCGAAAAACCGTTAAAAGATATTTCCTTCGGCCAGGTGCTGATGCGCCTGTTCCAGACCGCGCGACGCTTCAATATGGAAGTGCAGCCGCAGCTTGTTCTTTTGCAGAAAACCCTGCTGAACATCGAAGGCCTGGGCCGTCAGCTGTACCCGGACCTCGACTTGTGGAACACCGCACAACCGTTCCTCGAACGCTGGATGCGCGAGCGCGTCAGCCCGAAAACCCTGCTGGGCAACCTGCAAAGCCAGGTCGAACAGCTGCCGCACTTGGCCAATATGACCCGCGACCTGCTGGAGCGCATGTCCCAGCCCCACGCCAAGGACCCGTCGCCACCGTGGCAACAGCGCAAGGATGACTGGTTCCTGCGCTTGCTGGGGGCCGCGCACCTGGTGGGCGGGGTGATGCTGGCCATCGGCGGGCCATTGAACGAGTTGGGCCACTGGCCGGCCGGGATCATGGTCGCCGTGGGTGTTTATCTGATCGTGCGTCGATAGCCGATCCGGTTATACACTGTCGCAAATTGCCGGAGCCGAACGATGAAAGACTGGCTGGACGAGATCAAGTGGGACAGTGACGGCCTGGTGCCGGCCATTGCCCAGGACTACAAGACCGGGCGCGTGCTGATGATGGCCTGGATGAACCGCGAGGCCCTGAGCCTCACTGCCGCCGAGCAGCGCGCCATTTACTGGTCACGTTCGCGTGGCAAACTGTGGCGTAAGGGCGAAGAGTCCGGGCACGTGCAGACCCTGCACGAGATACGCCTCGACTGCGACGCCGACGTGGTGATCCTGATGGTCGAGCAGATCGGCGGCATTGCCTGCCACACCGGCCGCCACAGCTGCTTCTATCGCGTGTTCGAGAACGGCGAATGGAAGGTGGTGGAACCGGTACTCAAAGACCCGCACGCCATTTATTCGGCAGGACACTGAACATGAGCGATACCCTGAACCGTGTGGCCCAGGTGCTGGAAGACCGCAAAGGCGCGGACGCCGACAGCTCGTATGTGGCGAGCCTGTATCACAAGGGCCTGAACAAGATCCTGGAAAAACTCGGCGAAGAATCCGTCGAGACGATCATCGCTGCCAAGGATGCCGAGATCAGCGGCGACTGCAGCGATGTGATCTACGAAACCGCCGACCTGTGGTTCCACAGCCTGGTCATGCTCGCCCAACTGGGGCAGCACCCACAGGCCGTGCTGGATGAACTGGACCGTCGCTTCGGCCTGTCCGGGCATGCCGAAAAGGCCTCGCGCCCGTCCGCCTGAATAACTTTCAACGAGGAATTGCAGCATGGGCATTTTTGACTGGAAACACTGGATCGTCATTCTGGTGGTGGTGGTACTGGTGTTCGGCACCAAGAAACTGAAAAACCTCGGCACTGACGTCGGCGAGTCGATCAAGGGCTTTCGCAAGGCCATGAACGACGACGAAAAACCGGCCGAGCCCGTCGTCAACCCGGTGCCGCCGGCCCAGCCTGTCCACCCGCAGGCCGCCCAGCCGATTACCGAGCGTCGTACCTTCGACGTGCAGGCTGAAAAAGTCGAAGAGCCGACCCGCAAAGACTCGTGAGCACTGACTAATGTTTGGTATCAGCTTCTCTGAACTGCTCCTCGTCGGCCTCGTGGCCTTGCTGGTGCTGGGGCCGGAACGCCTGCCCGGTGCCGCACGCACGGCCGGCCTGTGGATCGGGCGCCTGAAACGCAGTTTCAACGCCATCAAACAGGAAGTTGAACGGGAAATCGGCGCCGATGAAATCCGCCGCCAACTGCACAACGAACACATCCTGTCGTTGGAGCAAGAGGCGCGCAAAATTCTGTCGCCGGTGCAGGAGCCGGCCAAACCGGTGGAGCCTGTGGCCGAGCACAGCATCGCGCCCACACCCGCAGCGACCGAAGCCACACCGGTCGCGCCAGGCCCGACCGCTACCCCGACAGAGCCAGCGCCGGCGCCCGTGGCGTCGCCCGCTCCCCATGACCCTACATTGCCGCCGCGAGCCCCATGAGCGCTGATAAACCGGAAAACGACCAGCATATGCCGCTGGTCTCGCACCTCACCGAGCTGCGTACCCGCCTGCTGCGTTGCGTAGCGGCAATCTTCGTGATCTTCGCCGGGCTGTTCGCCTTCACCCAGCAGATCTACACCTTCGTCTCCACGCCCTTGCGCCAGTACCTGCCGGCCGGCGCGACGATGATCGCCACCGATGTGTCGTCGCCGTTCCTGACGCCGTTGAAGCTGACGATGATGGTCTCGCTGTTCCTGGCGATCCCGGTGATCCTGCATCAGATCTGGGGCTTTATCGCACCAGGGCTGTACAAGCATGAGAAGCGCATCGCCGTGCCGTTGCTGGTGTCGAGCATCCTGCTGTTCTATACCGGCATGGCATTCGCCTACTTCCTGGTGTTCCCGCTGATCTTCAAGTTCTTCGCCGCGGCCACCCCCGCTGGCGTGGAGATGATGACCGACATCACCAGCTACCTCGACTTCGTGATGACGTTGTTCTTCGCCTTCGGCGTGGCCTTCGAAATCCCCGTGGCCGTGGTGCTGCTGGTATGGATCGGCGTAGTCGACGTGAAGTACCTGAAGAAGGTCCGCCCGTACGTGATCATCGGCTGCTTCGTGGTCGGCATGATCCTGACGCCGCCGGACATCTTCTCCCAGACCCTGCTGGCGGTGCCGATGTGGATGCTGTTCGAGATTGGCATCCTGTTCAGCGGCCTGATCAGCAAGCGGGGCGAGCACCCGGATGACCAACCCGCCGACGATGACCAGCCGCCAGCGACCCAGCCGTGAACCTGCTGCTGCTGGAGGAGGCCGACTTTATCGCGGCCGACCGGGTGGTGCTGCGTGATCGGCGCCTGGTGCATATGCAGGACGTCCACCGTGTGGCGGTGGGCGACAACCTGCGCGTGGGGCGCATCGGCGGCCTGATGGGCAATGCGCAACTGCTGCGCCTGGACGCCCGTGAGGCCGAGCTGCAAGTCAGCTTCGAGCTGCCGCCCCCGGCCAAACTGCCCCTGACCCTGTTGCTCGCCCTGCCGCGCCCGAAGATGCTGCGTCGGGTGCTGCAAACCGTGGCGGCCATGGGTGTGCCGAAAGTGGTACTGCTCAATAGCTACCGGGTTGAGAAGAGCTTCTGGCAAACCCCGTTCCTGGAGCCTGCGGCGCTTCGCGAGCAACTGATCCTCGGTCTCGAGCAGGCTCGGGACACGGTGCTGCCGGAAATCATCATCGAAAAACGTTTCAAGCCATTCGTCGAAGACCGCCTGCCAGCCATGACGCAAGGCACCCTCGGCCTGATCGGCCACCCCGGCGACTATCCGCCTTGCCCGCGTGCCCTGGACGAGCCGGTCACCCTGGCCATCGGCCCGGAGGGCGGCTGGATTCCCTACGAGGTGGATCTGCTGGCCAAGGCCGGCCTGCAGCCGGTGCAGTTGGGCGCTCGCATCCTGCGCGTGGAAACCGCCGTCACTGCCCTGCTCGCCCGCCTCTTCTAACCACACGACCCTCCCACAGTCGCACCACGGCGCTACAGAATCCCGTTTGCAGGCCGATACCCCCTGAATAAATCTAAGCTTTGCTCCAGGGGAGTTCGCAGCATGTATCGTTGGTTAGCCGAAAAGCTGGGGAATGTCAGCGTCAAAACCAAACTGGGCGTCGGCTTTGGTCTGGTACTGCTGCTGACGCTGGTGATCACCTTCACTGGCTGGACCGGCCTGGGTGATGTGATCAGTCGTGGCGACAAACTGGGGTATATCTCCAGCCTCAATGCCTTGACCAAAGACCTGCGTCTGGCCCGCCTGGACTACGAAATGCGCCGTGGCGAGCAAGGCACCAGCGCTGTCAGCGAGTTGCTGAACCAGCTCGACAGCGGCCTGAAGACCGCCCGCACCCTGATCGAACAACCGGCCGACGTCGCCCTGATCGACGAGCAACTGGCGGCCGTGGAGCAGTACAAGCGGGCCTTCAACGACATGGCACAAGCCGGCGCCAATCGCGAAAACGCGCGCAGCAAGTTGGGCGATACCGCCGACAATGCCGTGCTCAAGATAGGCGAAGTCGAAAAATCCCTGCTGCAAGGCGACAGCGTCACCCAGTTCAACAACGTGGTCAGCCTGAGCAAGCTGATCCAGCAAGCGCGCTTCCAAGTGCGCGGCTACACCTACAGCGCCAAGGTCGAAGCCGAGCAACCGGCCCTTGATGCCATCGACAACGCCCTGAAAAAAATCACCGAGCTGGAAGGCCAACTGCCGGCCAACTACCAGGCCAACCTGCAACAGGCCAGCGTCTCGCTGCAAGCCTATCGCGCGGCCGTCAGCCAGTACCGTGACTCCCAGGTGGCCAGCGCGGCAGCACTCAAGGCCATGGGTGCCCAGGGCGATATCCTGCTCAGCCATAGCGAAAAACTCACGGCCTCCCAGACCGTGGTGCGTGACACCGACGCTGCACAAGCCAAGTACCTGTTGCTGCTGGCCACCGTGCTGGCGTTGATCTTCGGCCTGGTCGCCGCCTGGGCCATTACCCGCCAGATCATCATCCCGCTGAGCCAGACCCTCAAGTTGGCCGAGCGCGTCGCCTCGGGCGACCTGAGCCAAAACCTGACGTCGGAGCGCCAGGACGAACTCGGCCAACTGCAACGCGCCATGCAAAGCATGACCGTCGGCTTGCGCGAATTGATCGGCGGCATCAGCGAAGGCGTCACCCAGATTGCCAGCGCTGCCGAGCAGCTCTCGGCCGTCACCGAGCAAACCAGCGCCGGGGTCAACAGCCAGAAAGTCGAGACGGACCAGGTGGCCACGGCCATGAACGAAATGGCGGCCACTGTGCAGGAAGTCGCCCGCAACGCGGAAGAAGCCTCCGAAGCCGCCGTAGCCGCCGACCAGCAGGCCCGCGAAGGCGACAAGGTAGTCGGTGAAGCCATCGCCCAGATCGAGCGCCTGGCCACGGAGGTCGGTAATTCCACGGTGGCCATGGGCGATCTGAAGCGCGAAAGCGACAAGATCGGCAGCGTGCTCGACGTGATCAAGTCGGTGGCCCAGCAAACCAACCTGCTGGCCCTGAACGCCGCCATTGAAGCGGCGCGCGCCGGCGAGGCCGGGCGTGGTTTTGCGGTGGTGGCCGATGAGGTGCGCAGCCTGGCCCAACGCACCCAGAAGTCCACCGAAGAGATCGAAGAACTGATCGTCGGCCTGCAAAGCGGCACCCAGCAAGTGGCGACCATCATGGACAACAGCCGTGGGCTCACCGACAGCAGTGTCGAGCTGACCCGCCGGGCCGGCAGCGCCCTGGCGAGCATCACTCGCACCGTGTCGACCATCCAGACGATGAACTCACAGATCGCCACGGCGGCCGAGCAACAAAGCGCGGTGGCCGAGGAGATCAACCGCAGCGTACTGAACGTGCGCGATGTGTCCGAGCAGACCTCCGCCGCCAGTGAAGAAACGGCCGCGTCCAGTGCCGAACTCGCGCGCCTGGGTAACTACCTGCAAACCCTGGTCGGACGCTTCCGCATCTGAGCGGTCGTGCGCGGCGCCCCCTCCAGGTCGCCGCCACACGACTACTTGTGAAATTTCCTACGCAGTTATCAGCCCGCCATCACCTCGAATCGTTTTAGCGTTTCTAACGAAGCGTTTATTCCGATTCGGAGGTTCACCATGTTTCCTCGGCTGATCCGCTTGCTGGCCAATGCCAGCGTCCGCCTCAAGCTCGCCCTGGGGTTCGGCCAAGTGCTGATCCTCAGCCTCATCATCGCCGCAACCGGCTGGCAAGCCTTGAATGCCGCGCTTTTCCGCTCAGCCAACCTGACGGTCCTGGGTCAACTCACTGCGGCCGCCGAAGCGGTGCGCGCCGACCGTATCGTGTATCGAACCCTCACGGACACTGCCAGCCTCGACGCCATGAACACGCGGATCGAGCAAATCGGCCAACACCTGAGTTATCTGGCAAACCATCTGCTCGCCCCGGCCGACTTGCAGCGCATTCAGGAAGCGGAGCGCCTGGTGATCGGCTTCAAGACCGGCCTGGCAGAGCTACCGCCCCTGATCGAACAGCGAGAAGCCACCCACACCTCCCTGCACCAGTCCAGCCTCCAGGCCAGCGATACCCTCACCCAAGTGGCCAGCGACCTGCCCGACCAGAATGACCAGCAGGCCCTCGACGCCATCGAGAACCTGCGCCAGGCCATGGCACGGGCCGAGGATCGCGCCCAGGCGCCTGCCTGGGCCGCCGATTCACTGGATGCGTACGCCGAAGGGGTGGGCCGGACCCTCGACACCCTGGACGTCACGCATGCGGCCGTGACCAGCCTGCCCGTGGACTCGGCCTTGCTCAAGACAGACGTGGCCGCCTATCGCGCGCAGTTGATCAAACTCAAGGAGGCCCAAGTGGCCACGGAGACGGTCCAGGACCGGCTTGAACACCTGCTCAACCAATTGCTCGAACAAAGCGAACAGGTGATAGAGGGCCAGACCTTCAAACGCGACAAAGAGGCGGACAATACACGCCGCCTGCTGATCAGCGTGACCCTCGGCGCCTTGTTGCTAGGCTCACTGGCCGCCTGGGGGATCGCCCGACAAATTGCCGCCCCCCTGCGTCAGGTACTGATCACCGCCAATTGCATCGCCGAGGGCGACCTGCGCCACACCGCCGAGGTGGAACGCCGGGATGAACTGGGCCAGTTGCAGCACAGCATCGGGCAGATGACCCGTAACCTGCGCCACCTGATCAGCGGTATTGGTGACAGCGCCCGACAGATTGCCAGCGCGGCCGGGCAACTGTCCGCCGTGACCGAGCAGTCCCGGACCGGCGTGAACCACCAGAAAGTTGAAACCGACCAGGTCGCCACCGCCATGAACGAAATGCTCGCCACGGCCCAGGAGGTCGCACGGCATGCCGAACAAGCCTCCCTCGCGGCCATCGAGGCAGACCACCAGGCCCACGCAGGCGACAAAGTGGTTGCGCAGGTGATCGAACAGATCGGCCAACTGGCCGATGAAATGGCGCTCTCCAGTCGAGCGATGCTGACGCTGCAGCAGGAAAGCAGCAAGATCGGCAGTGTGCTGGATGTGATCAAGTCGGTGTCCCAACAGACCAACCTGCTGGCGTTGAACGCGGCGATCGAAGCGGCACGTGCGGGCAATGCCGGTGAAGGGTTCGCCGTGGTGGCCGATGAAGTACGCAGCCTGGCCCAGCGCACCCAGGCGTCGGCAGAGGAAATCGAAGGGCTGATCCTTGGCCTGAACAACGGCACCCGGCAGGTGGCAGACATCATGGACAGCAGCCGCAATTTGACCGACTTCAGCGTTGGCCTGAGCCGCGATGCGGGCGACGCGCTGGCGGCCATCGCGCGCACGGTATCGGTGATCCAGGAAATGAACCCACAGATAGCCGCCGCCGCCGAGGAGCAAAGCGCGGTGGCCGAGGAGATCAATCGCAGCGTATTGAAGGTACGGGACGTGACCGAACAAGCCGCCGCCGCCAGTGAGGAAACGGCGGCGGCGAGCGTTCAGTTGACGCGGCTGAGCCTGGATTTGCAGGCGTTGGTCGGCAAGTTCAAGCTCTGAGGTTCACGGCACGCGTGGTGAGTGAGCGTGCTCGCCCACCACACAGAGCCCTTTCCCCAAGAACCATCAGCGCTACAACACCTGGCGCAGGAACGCCTGGGCACGCGGGTCTTTCGGCGCGTCGAAGAACTGCGCCGGTGACGCATCTTCGAGCAACTTGCCGTGGTCGAAGAACAACACACGGTCTGCCACTTCACGGGCAAAGCCCATTTCATGGGTGACGCAAACCATGGTCATGCCTTCCAGGGCCAGGGTCTTCATCACGTCCAGCACTTCGCCGACCATTTCCGGGTCGAGGGCCGAGGTGGGCTCATCGAACAGCATCACCTTGGGTTCCATCGCCAGGGCACGGGCGATCGCCACCCGCTGCTGCTGGCCGCCGGACAGGCGCGACGGAAATTCATTGGCCTTTTGCGCGATGCCGACCTTTTCCAGGAGTGCCAGGGCCTTGGCTTCGCGCTCCTTCTTGCCGCGCTTGCGCACGACTTTTTGCGCCAGGCAGAGGTTTTCCAGCACCGTCATGTGCGGGAACAGGTTGAAGTGCTGGAACACCATGCCGACTTCACGCCGATAGGCATTCACGTCGGTTTTCGGGTCGGCCAGTTGCAGGCCATCGATGCTGACCGAGCCCGAATCGAACTCTTCCAGACCATTGAGGCACCGCAGGAACGTGGACTTGCCCGAGCCTGACGGGCCAATCACCACCAGCACTTCGCCCTTGGCCACCTGGGTGGTCACATGGTCCACCGCGCGCACCACATGGCCACGGGTGTCGAAGACTTTTACCAGATCGCGGACTTCAATCACTTTGTGCGAGCCTCCGCTCAAGCCGGCTGGCCATTTTCGACAGCGGCAGGTTGATCAGCAGGTACAGGCCTGCGACGCAGAACAAGATTTCAAACGGCGAGAACGAGGTGGTGATCACTTCGCGCCCGCTCTTGAGCAGCTCGGTAATCGCGATCACCGAGACCAGCGAGGTGTCTTTCACCAGGCTGATAAATTGCCCGGCCAGCGGCGGCAGCACGCGCTTGAAGGCCTGCGGCAGCACCACATGGCGCATCGACTGGCTGGCGCTCAGGCCCAGGGAGCGAGCCGCCTCGTTCTGGCCACGGGTAATGGACTGCACGCCGGCGCGGACGATTTCCGCCACGTAGGCGCCCGTGAACAGCGACAGCGCGGCGATCCCGGCGAATTCCCGGGACAGGTTGAGCACCGTGCCGATAAAGAAATAGAAAATGAAGATCTGCACCAATAGCGGCGTACCGCGCACCAGTTCGACGTAGATCGTCGACAGATCGCGCAGGGTCGGATTATTGGACAGCCGGCATAAACCGGTGGCAAGGCCAATCGCAAGGCCGAGAATCCCGGACACCACCGACAGCCACAACGTGGTCCACAAGCCCCACATCAAGGGGCCCAACGCCCAATGGCGGTTAACCCCGATGACATCGCCTTCGGCCACATCATCGCCGCGCGCCACTTGCAGGCTGTTGCCGGCCACACTCACGCGTTGTTCGACGCCGGCATCGTTGCGCAGGGTGACTTCGGCCACATCGCCTTTGCGCACCAGTTCAACGACGGTGGAAATGTCTGCGGCGCGCTGGGACTCTTCGGCCTGGTAGGCGAAGTATTGCGGTACACGGTTCCAGCGCCATTCGTAGGACATCAGCGAGGTGGCGTAGTACAAGGCGCCCGCCAGGCCGACCAGCACGACCACGGTCAGCAGGTGCCAGGGCCATTGGGCTTTTTTCTGTTTCATTACTCAACATCCAAAAGAATCGGGGTACGCGCACCTGATGTGGCAAGCGGGCTTGCTCTGTGGCGAGCGGGCTTACTGTGCTGAGCGGGCTTGTTGTGGCGAGCGGGCTTGCCCCGCGTTGGGCTGCGAAGCAGCCCCACTAAGATCGCCGCGCTGTTTCAGCTGGACCGTGGCCTGAGGTTTTTGGGGCTGCTTCGCAGCCCAACGCGGGGCAAGCCCGCTCGCCACAGTAAGCCCGCTCACCACATCAAGCCGTCGCACCAAAGCACTACAGCGTTATTCCATGTCCTTGAGCCATTCGGAGCTCTTGAACCACTTGTCATGGATGCGATCGTAGGTGCCGTCGTTCTTGATCTGGTGCAGGAAGTTGTTGATGAAGTTGATGCTGTCGTAGTCGCCCTTCTTCAGACCGAACGCCAGCGGTTCGAAGGTGAAGGGTTCTTCCAGGAACACCAGCTTGCCGTTGCCGACTTTTTTCTCGGCAACGACGTTGTACGGGGCGTCATACACGAAGGCATCGGCCTTGCCATTGACCACGTCCAGCACACCTTCCTGCTCGTTGTCATAGCCGTGGTACTTGGCCTTGGAGATCAGCTTCTTGGCAACCATCTCGCCGGTGGTGCCGAGCTTGGAGGTCAGGCGGTATTTCTCGTCATTCAAGTCTTTGTAGGACTTGATGGTGCCTTCCAGCTCCTTGCGAATCAGCAGGGTCTGGCCCACCACGATGAAGGGTTCGCTGAAGTTCAGGCGCAGGTTGCGTTCCTGGGTCAGGGTCATGCCGCTGCCGATCATGTCGAACTTGCCGGTCAGGAACGCCGGGATGATGCCGTCGTAGCCAGTGGACACCAGCTCCAGCTTGACGCCCATGGACTTGGCCATGGCCTTGAGAATGTCGACTTCGAAACCAATGATTTCACCGCGCTTGTCGGTCATTTCGAACGGCATGTAGGTCGGGTCCATGCCGACTTTCAACGTGCCGCGCTTGACCGCATCATCGATCGCGCCGGCCTGGGCCGCATTGGCCGCGACCAGCGCGGTGACGCCGAGCAGCAGCATCGAAAGATACTTTTTCATCATCAAGTCCCCTGAACCATTCTTATGAGGTCGGCGCGCAAAAGGGCTGCACCATTTCGGGGTGCGATCCTAACCCACTCGATGCCTGTCACAAAGGTTTCACCGGGATTTGTTGTCGGGGTATGTCAGAAACGCCCTACAACGGTGCAGCAAAGCGCAGAGGCAGACACTTCGCCACCTGGCAATAGCCATTGATTGATGTGTAAGCAGTTATGACTTCAGTACACTTCCGCCATCCAGGCGGTGTCCTTGAACCACTTGTCATACAGACGATCGTAGGTCCCGTCCTGGGCCACCTGGTTCAGGAAATGGTTGATCCAATTGAGGCTGTCGTAATCGCCTTTTTTCAGGCCGAACGCCAGTGGCTCATAGGTGAAAGGCTGCTCCAGGGCCAACAGCGAGCTGTTTTCGGGCTTGGCGATGGCGATCAGGTTGTAAGGCGCATCGTGGATAAAAGCGTCGGCCTTGCCCTCTACCACCTGACGCACGCCTTCTTCCGGCGTCGGGAACGTGCGTAACCGCGCCGCTCCCAGAAATCGCCTGGCGGCCAACTCACCGGTCGTCCCCTCGATGGCGACGACTCGATAACCGGCATCATCCAGGTCTTCGATACTGCTGACCTTGCCGGCAAGGTCGGGATGCAGCAACACGGTCTGGCCGACAATGATGAAAGAGTCGCTGAAGTTCAATTTCAGGTTGCGCTGCTGAGTCACCGTCATGCCGCTGCCGATCAGGTCGTATTGCTTTTGCATCAGCCCCGGCAGCAGTTCGGTATAGGGCACCGGCACCATCTCCAGCTCGATGTCCAGGGCCTTGCTCATGGCTTGGAGCAAGTCGATTTCGAAGCCGACGATCTGCCCACGCTTATCGGTCATTTCGAAGGGCACGTAGGTGGGCGTCGTGCCGACCCTCAATACCCCTCGTTGAACCGCGTCGTCGATGGCGCCAGCGTTGGCCGGAGCACCGTATAAGAACCCGATGACACCCAGCAACACAGCACACAAACACCTTTTGATCATGAGATACCCCCGTTCCATTGAGCACACGACAACCCGCTACAGCGCCAGTGCGCGTAAACCTGGGTGGTCGAGTCAGATTGGGGGGCGATGCTAACCCACCCGTCGCCGCGGCAATACGCCTTGGACAGGGGTCTTTTGTTTCGAAATAACAAGGGGTTGGAGCAACAGAGGGCGCTGTAGGAAGACGCCGTGAATGCCCTCAGGGTAACCCCCTGAGGGCTTCAGCATCAGGCCGGTTGAGCCTGGGACACCACCGGTTGCAACGGTAGCAACGGGGCGTGCGGGTCGGCCTTGATCGAGTTACGCCAAGCGGCCAACCACTCGGCGTGCCCATCGTTCCAGACCTGCTCGTGCAGGCGAGCCAGGGCGACCGGGTCGCTGAGCAGGGCCAAGCGTTCAGCGTTGTTGAGGCCGGCAGGGCCGACTTTCAACGCATGACGAACACGCTCGCCACGCAGGTACTCGATCGGCTCCGCCTCACGGTGACGCGAGGTCGCCAGGGCGCAGGCCAGGGCGTTCTGCTGCGGGTCGACCACCGAACGTATGAAGCCATCATTGAGGGCGTGCCAACGGTTTTCGTGGGTGTACTTCTCGGTCGACAGCAACGCCTGCGGCGGATTGTATTCCTCAGGGATCAGGAACAGGCTTTCGTCGCGGGACTTGAGGCCCAGATTGACCCGGCTGGAAATCACCGATACCGGGATCGACAGCATCAACGACCCCACGATCGGCACCAGCCACCACAGGAAGCTTGGGTTCAACCACACCACCAGCAGTGCCCACAGGAAGCCGAGCAAGGTCTGGGTACCGTGGCGCTTGATCGCTTCGCCCCAGGGGGTGGAGTCGTCGTCACGCTGCGGCGAATTCCAGGTCGCGGCCCAGCCGAGGAACGCGGCCAGTACGAAACGGGTGTGGAAGATCATGCGCACCGGCGCCAGCAGCATGGAGAACAGCATCTCCAGCAACATCGACAGGGTCACCTTGAACTTGCCGCCGAACTCTTTCGCGCCCTTGGCCCAGATCAGGATGATGCTCAGCAACTTTGGCAGGAACAGCAACACAATGGTGGTGGAGAACAGCGCCACCGCCTTGTCCGGATGCCATTGCGGCCACAGCGGGTACAACTGGCGCGGTGCCATGAAGTACTGTGGCTCCATCAGGGTGTTCACCGCCAGCAGGGCCGTCGACAGCACCAGGAAGAAGAACCACAACGGCGCCGACAGGTAGGACATCACACCGGTCAGGAACACGGCACGGTGTACCGGGTGCATGCCCTTGACCAGGAACAGGCGGAAGTTCATCAGGTTACCGTGGCACCAGCGACGGTCACGCTTGAGTTCGTCCAGCAGGTTCGGCGGCAGTTCTTCATAGCTGCCCGGCAGGTCGTAGGCAATCCACACACCCCAACCGGCACGACGCATCAGCGCGGCTTCGACGAAGTCGTGAGACAGGATCGCACCGGCGAACGCACCTTTACCTGGCAACGGCGCCAGGGCGCAGTGTTCAATAAACGGCTTCATGCGGATGATTGCGTTGTGACCCCAGTAGTGGGATTCACCCAACTGCCAGAAGTGCAGGCCAGCCGTAAACAGCGGGCCATAGACGCGGGTGGCGAACTGCTGCATGCGCGCATACAGGGTGTCCATGCCCGACGCCCGTGGCGCGGTCTGGATAATCCCGGCATCCGGCGTGGCTTCCATCAGGCGCACCAGGCTGGTCAGGCATTCACCGCTCATCACGCTGTCGGCGTCGAGCACCACCATGTACTTGTATTCACCGCCCCAACGACGGCAGAAGTCGTCGAGGTTGCCGCTCTTGCGTTTGACGCGACGGCGACGGCGGCGATAGAAAATCTTGCCGAAGCCACCGGCTTCGCGGCACACGTCCAGCCAGGCTTGTTGCTCGGCGATACAGATGTCAGCGTCGTTACTGTCGCTGAGCACGAAGAAATCGAAGCGGTCCAGGTCACCCGTGGCCGCGACCGACTCGAACGTGGCGCGCAGGCCAGCGAATACCCGCGGCACGTCTTCGTTGCAGATCGGCATCACCAGCGCGGTGCGTGCATCCTTGGGAATCGGCTCGTTGCCGGCACTTTTACCGGAGATACGGTATTTATCGTGACCGGTGAGCAGTTCAAGGAAGCCCATCAACGCGGTCCAGAAACCGGCCGAAACCCAGCAGAACAGGATCCCGAACATGATCAGGATGCTGGTTTGCAGGGCGTAAGGCAGGACCTGGGTGGCGGTTTGCAACAGGGTCTGGTTGCGGATCTCGTCAAAGTCGACCAGCGACCAGCCCTGGTACGGCATGATGCCTTTCATGTACCAGCCGGCCACGATGGTCTGGCCGAGCATCAGTACCAGCAGGATGTAGCGACGGATCGACCCCACGGTGCGCCAGCGCGCCGCCGGCAGCACGCGCTCGTCTTTCGGCGGCTTCGGCGGGTTGGTTCGGCCAGTCAGGCGACGCCAGCCGCGCACCAGGATATTGGTGCGCCATGGCTCCGGTACGACCTTGGTGCGACGAATCGGCGGCGTGGCCTTGAGGCACACGCGGCCGCTGGCGTCGAGCACCAGCATTTCGGCGTCTTGCAGCTCTTCGGCCGTGCTGAGGGTCAACCGGCGGCCGACCGACGCCTGGGCGGCGTCGACGGGCGCATCGAAGGTCGAAGACGACAAACGCTCGTGCAGTTCGGTGAAGGATGTGCAGCCTGCCAGTTCGGCACGCTGCTCAGCGGTCATCGGGAGATGCGCCAGATACTCGGACAGAGTCTCTGGCTGGGCTTGAGAATTACTCATCGGCAGGCAACTGATAGCTCCAGGTTTCGGTCAGGACTTGCTCGGTCTTGATCGGCTCCGGTGTGGCTGGGGCAGCTTCTGGCTGCTTGGCGTCCTTGTCTTTCGCGTCTTTCTTGGCCTGTTTCTCGTGCTGCTTGGCCAGGACCTTGTCGGCCTTGAGCACTTGGGTCGAAACCTGCTCAGGCTCAGGCTGCACGATGTCCTGCACCAGGGACGCACGCATCTCGGTGGGTTTTCCGGGATCCTTGATCTTCATGCGCAGGGTCAGGCGCCAGCCTTTGGTGTGCTCGTTGTAGCGCACGCTGTTTTCAACCAGCTCAGCGTTGTCACCCACACTCACCTGGCTACGCACCGGCGCGTCCGGCAGCAGTTTCTTCAGGGACGGGCCCTCGAAATCGATCAGGTACGCCACGCTGCCGTCGGGCTGACGGATCAGGTTGGATTGTTTCACGTCACCGGTCGAACGCAGGGTCTGCTTGACCCAGGCGCTGTCCGGCGAATGGAACGCGGCGTCGTCCAGGGTCCAGTGCAGGCGGTAGGCAACATCCAGCGGCTTGCCGACTTCCGGCAGTTCGGCCGGGCTCCAGAACGCTACGATGTTGTCGTTGGTTTCATCGGCGGTCGGAATCTCGACCAGGTCGACGGAACCCTTGCCCCAGTCGCCTTCAGGCTCGATCCAGGCGCTTGGGCGCTTGTCGTAGTTGTCGTCCAGGTCTTCGTAGTGGCTGAAGTTGCGGCCGCGTTGCAGCAGGCCGAACCCACGCGGGTTCTCCACGGTGAAGTTGCTGACCGACAGGTGTTTAGGGTTGTTCAGCGGGCGCCAGATCCACTCGCCATTGCCGGCATGGATCGACAGGCCGCTGGAATCGTGCAGTTCGCGACGGTAGTTCAGGACCTTGGATGGCTGGTTGGCGCCAAACAGGAACATGGAAGTCAACGGGGCAACCCCCAGCTTGCTGACTTTGTCGCGCAGGAACATCTGGGACTTGACGTCGACCACGGTGTCGGTGCCCGGGCGCAGGATCAGGCGGTAGGCGCCGGTGGCGCGTGGCGAATCCAGCAGGGCGAAGATCACCAGGTGCTTGTCACCCGGCTTTGGACGTTCGATCCAGAACTCGGTGAAACGCGGGAACTCTTCGCCGGACGGCAGCGCGGTATCGATCGCCATGCCACGGGCGGACAGGCCATACACCTGGTCCTTGCCCACGACGCGGAAATAGCTGGCGCCGAGCATGGTCATGATTTCGTCTTGCTTGTCGCCCTTGTTGATCGGGTACAGCACACGGAAACCGGCATAACCGAGCTGTTCGGTGGCCTTGGGATCAACCTTGACGTCGCCAAAATCGAAACGCGACGCGTCGTACTTGATTTCCTGGACGCTGTCAGCGGTGACTTCGTTGATTTTCACCGGTGTATCGAAGTGCATACCCTGGTGATAGAAGGACAGTTTGAACGGGGTGTTCTGATCGGCCCACTCGGCTTTTTCGTTGCGGAAACGAATCTTCTGGTAGTCCGCGAATTTCATTTCGCGGAATTCGTTCGGCAGATTGCTGCGCGGAGCTTCGTATTTCTGCCCGGCCAGCTCTTTTGCCTTGGCCGACACATCGTCCAGACTGAATGCCCACAGTTGACCCGCGCCGAACAGGCAAAACAGGGCGGAGCCCGTCACCAGTGCGTTTCGTAACCGTTTGGCAGACAATTTTGGTGCATTACAGGGACTAACAATCACGAGCAACCCTCGCCGAAAACAGATCAAAAAACCAACGGCCAGCTATCTATATGCCAGGTTGGCGAGCATTGTTCCGACTCCCCTGGGTCAAAATGATTCCCCTGAGGCTATCGGACAAGTCTCTACCTAAGTCAAAAATGGACCAATCAACGCTGATCCCCGTAGCGCGCGATTATCTAGTAGCCCGCGATACAACGCATCAGGGACAACGAAGTATTTGTAGCGAAACCCTGCGTTTTTAGGCATTAAAGTCGTTTTTAATACATTCATGTCTGTAGGAGGAAGGTCACAGGGCCATCATTGACCAAATGCACCTGCATATCCGCACCAAAACGCCCCGACGCCACCGTGCCATGCAATTGTTGCGCTTGTGACAACAAGTGCTCAAAAAGCGCCGCTCCCAAGGCGGGAGGCGCCGCCGTGGAGAAGCTTGGCCGCAGCCCGCTCCTGGTGTCGGCCGCCAGGGTGAACTGCGACACCAGCAGCAAACCGCCGCCGATATCCCTCAGCGAACGGTTCATCTTGCCCTCGTCGTCGCTGAATACCCGGTAGTTAAGCAGCTTGTGCAGGAGTTTGTCGGCACTCTCGCGTGTATCCGATGGCTCAACGGCCACCAGCACCAGCAAACCCTGGTCGATCGCCCCTACGATTTCGCCTGCGACTTCGACACGGGCGCCACGCACCCGCTGCAACAGGCCCTTCATGCTTCTTCTGGTGGCAGGTCAAGCAGGCGTCGCGCCATTTCGCCGGTCGCGCGGACCAGAGCATCCGTAATACCGGGCTCGGACGCCGCATGGCCAGCCTCGCGGATCACCTGCAGTTCGCTGTTGGGCCACGCCTGATGCAACTCCCAAGCGTTATCCAGAGGGCAGATCATATCGTAGCGCCCATGGATGATTACGCCAGGCAGATGGGCGATCTTATGCATGTCGCGAATCAGTTGGTTGGGCTCCAGGAAGGAGTTATTGGTGAAGTAATGGCACTCGATACGCGCAATGGACAGTGCGCGTTGCGGCTCGGAGAAACGCTCCACATGCTGCGGACTCGGGCACAGGCCCAGCATGCGACCTTCCCAGCCGGACCAGGCCTTGGCCGCGTGCATCTGGGCGATCTGGTCGTTGCCGGTCAGGCGCTTGTGATAGGCCGCGATCATGTCGTGACGCTCATCGGCAGGAATCGGCGCGATGTAGTCCTGCCAGTAATCCGGGAACAGGCGGCTGGCGCCGGCCTGGTAGAACCACTCGATGTCCTGCGGGCGGGCGAGGAAAATGCCGCGCACGATCAGGCCATGCACGCGCTCGGGGTGGGTTTGCGCGTAGGCCAGGGCAAGGGTCGAGCCCCAGGAGCCGCCAAACAGCACCCATTTGTCGATGCCCAGGTGCTCGCGGATGCGCTCGAGGTCGGCGACCAGGTCCCAGGTGGTGTTGTTTTCCAGGCTAGCGCGGGGTGTTGAGCGGCCGCAGCCACGTTGGTCGAATGTGACGATGCGGTACAGGTTCGGATCGAAATAGCAGCGGCTCTGGGCGTCGCAACCTGAGCCTGGGCCACCGTGGATGAAGACCACAGGCAAGCCCTCGGGGGAGCCACTTTCATCGACATACAGCGTGTGAATGGCATCAACGGCCAGATCGTGCCGGGCGTAGGGTTTGATCTGCGGGTACCAAGTCTGCATTGCGCGCTCCATAAGGGGTCGGGTTCATCCCTGGTGGGACGTCTTTTATTTTGCCGTCTGGCACTATAAACCCGAATTGTGCAATGAGCATGTCCTTGAGTACTTAGACCGGTGTCAGCCGTTCGCCATGTAAGTACTGGAACAGACAGCGATACAACGGATCGACCTCTGCCGCCTGGCCCTGGGCCCGCAAACGAGCGTGGACCAGCCCTTTGCCGAGGTACAGCACAGTGCCCACGCCCCCGAGAGCTCGCACTTCAATTACCTTGAATAACGCTGTTTCCCCCACGCTAGAAGCCCTTGCAGCAACTGCTTCAACACCACCCGCGTCGGTTCGGCCAGATCCGGGCGATAGCGGAACGGCTCGAACTCTTCCATATAGGTGCTCTGGCACAACTCCAGCTGCACGGCGTGGATATCCTGCGCCGGGTTGCCGTAATGGCGGGTGATATGGCCGCCCTTGAAGCGCCCGTTCAAGACGTGGGTGTACTGTGGATAAGTGGCACAGATGGCTTCGAGCTGGCTGGCCAGTTCCGGATCACAGGCGGCGCCGTTGAAGGTGCCCAGGTTGAAGTCCGGCAGCTTGCCGTCGAACAGGTGGGGGATTACCGAGCGGATCGAATGCGCATCGAACAGCAGCGCATAGCCGAACTCAGCCTTGAGGCGGGCCAGCTCCTCTCGCAGCGTGCGGTGGTACGGGCCCCAGACCTTTTGCAGGTAGTTGGCGCGTTCGGTCGCGCTCGGTTCCAGCCCTTCACGGAACAACGGCACGCCATCGAACAGCGTCGCCGGGTACAGGCCGGTGGTGGCGCCGACGTACAGCGGCTTGTCGTCGGACGGCCGGTTGAGGTCGATGACAAATCGCGAGTACTGCGCCGCCAAGGTGCTGGCGCCCAGTTCCTCGGCAAAGTCATACAGGGTCGGAATGTGCCAGTCGGTGTCCGGCAGGCTTTGCGCCTCGGGGATCAAACCGGCTTCGACCGCGGGCGTGAGGCGCAACCCGGCGTGGGGCATGCTGATCAGCAGCGGCACGCGGCCTTGTTTGAAGCTCAGAACCTTATCCACAACGGTACTCCTTAAACATTGATATCGACGCCGTGGCGCACGACGCGTTTATCCAGCTCGCCGCCCAGCCAATAGGCCAGGTCGGCGGGGCGATCGATCTGCCAGGCCACAAAGTCGGCAACCTTGCCCACTTCCAGCGAGCCATGGGTATCGCCCATGCCCAGGGCGGTGGCCGCGTGTTGCGTGGCGCCGGCCAGGGCTTCTTCCGGGGTCATGCGGAACAGGGTGCAGGCCATGTTCAGCATCAACCGCACCGACAACGCCGGCGAGGTACCGGGGTTGAGGTCACTGGCGATGGCGATTTTCACGCCGTGCCTGCGCAAGGCATCCATGGGCGGCAACTGGGTTTCGCGCAGGAAGTAGAACGCCCCCGGCAGCAAGACTGCGACGGTACCGGACGCGGCCATGGCGATGGCGTCGTCTTCGGTCATGAACTCCAGGTGATCCGCCGACAGCGCCTGGTAACGCGCCGCCAGGCTCGAACCGTGCAGCGATGACAGTTGCTCGGCGTGCAGCTTGACCGGTAGGCCGAGTTGCCGGGCGACTTTAAACACGCGCTCGACTTGTTCGGGCGAAAACGCCAGGTATTCGCAGAAGGCATCCACCGCGTCCACCAGCCCTTCGGCGGCCAGCGCCGGCAGCATCTCGGTGCAGATGTGATCGATGTAGTCGTCGGCGCGGTCCTTGTACTCCGGTGGCAAGGCGTGGGCCGCCAGGCAGGTGGCGCGCACGCTGACCGGCAGCGCATCACCGAGGCGGCGAATCACCCTCAGCAACTTGCGTTCGCTGGCCAGGTCCAGGCCGTAGCCGGATTTGATCTCCACCGTGGTCACGCCATCGCGCAGCAAACTGCACAGGCGCTTGCGGCTGCTTTCGAACAATTCGTCTTCGCTGGCGGCGCGCGTGGCGCGCACAGTGCTGGCGATACCGCCGCCCTGGGCGGCGATCTCGGCATAGCTCACGCCTTCAAGGCGCTGCTCGAATTCGCCACTGCGGTTGCCGCCGAACACCGTGTGGGTGTGGCAGTCGATCAGCCCGGGAGTCACCCAGGCGCCTTGCAGGTCATGCACCTGGGCATAGTCCAGCGTGGGCACTTGGCTGCGCGGGCCGATCCACTCGATAAGCGAACCCACGGTGACCATCGCGGCATCCTCGATGATCGAGTATTTGCCTTGGGCCATGGTTGCAACGTGGCAGTGCTGCCAAAGGGTTTTCATCAACGGCTCCCGATGTGATCCCTGATCCCTGTAGGAGCGAGCTTGCTCGCGAAGGACGTCAGCGATAACGCGTGCATCCTGGATGAATGCGGTGTCCTTGAGTTTTTCGCGAGCAAGCTCGCTCCTACAGGGGGGTGTGGTGTGTTTAGAGGCTCGGCAGCAACTTGGCCGGCACCAGTTCATTCAGGCAGCGGCTGGCGAGCAGTTCGCTGGCGGCGATGATGTCCGGGGCGAAGAAGCGGTCCTTGTCGTAGAACGCCACCTTGGCGCGCAGCATGCCACGGGCCTTTTCCAGTTTCGGCGAGGTTTTCAGGCCTTCGCGCAGGTCCAGGCCCTGGCAGGCGGCCAGCCATTCAACCGCCAAGATACCGCGCACGTTCTCGGCCATTTCCCACAGGCGCTTGCCGGCCGCCGGCGCCATGGACACGTGGTCTTCCTGGTTGGCCGAGGTCGGCAGGCTGTCGACGCTATGGGGATGGGCCAGCGCCTTGTTCTCGCTGGCGAGTGCCGCGGCGGTCACCTGGGCAATCATGAAGCCGGAGTTCACCCCGCCATTGCCCACCAGGAACGGCGGCAGTTGCGACATGTGCTTGTCCATCATCAACGAGATACGGCGCTCGCTCAGGGAACCGATTTCAGCGATGGCCAGCGCCATGTTGTCAGCAGCCATGGCCACCGGTTCGGCGTGGAAGTTGCCGCCGGAGATCACGTCGCCTTCCGCGGCGAAGACCAGCGGGTTGTCTGACACGGCGTTGGCTTCGATCACCAGCACGTCGGCGGCCTGGCGGAACTGGGTCAGGCAGGCGCCCATGACCTGTGGCTGGCAGCGCAGGGAGTACGGGTCCTGCACCTTGTCGCAATTCTGGTGCGACTGCGACACCTGGCTGCTGTCGCCGAGCAGGTCGCGATAAGCCGCCGCCGAGTCGATCTGCCCTCGCTGGCCACGGGCTGCGTGGATACGCGCATCGAACGGCGAACGCGAACCCAGCACCGCTTCCACGGTGAGGCCGCCACAGGCCAGGGCGCCGGCGAACAGATCTTCACCTTCGAACAGGCCGCGCAAGGCGTAGGCAGTGGACACCTGGGTGCCGTTGAGCAGCGCCAGCCCCTCCTTAGCGGCCAGGGTCAGCGGCGTGAGGCCGGCGACTTTCAGCGCGTCGGTCGCCTCCAGCCATTCGCCCTTGTGGCGCGCCTTGCCTTCGCCGAGCAGCACCAGGGACATATGGGCCAAGGGCGCCAAGTCGCCGGACGCACCGACCGAACCTTTCAGCGGAATATGCGGGTACACCTCGGCGTTGATCAGCGCGATCAGTGCGTCGATGACCTGGCGGCGAATCCCGGAAAAGCCACGGCTCAGGCTGTTGACCTTGAGCACCATGACCAGCCGCACCAGCGCATCGCTGATGGGCTCACCGACGCCTGCGGCATGGGACAGCACCAGGGAGCGCTGGAGGTTTTCCAGGTCTTCGCTGGCAATGCGGGTCGAGGCCAGCAGGCCGAAACCGGTGTTGATGCCGTAGGCAGTGCGGTTCTCGGCGAGAATCTGTTCCACGCAGGCGACACTGGCTTCAATCTGGGCCGAGGCACTGTCATCCAGGCTGAGGGTTACCGGCTGCTGGTAGATGGCCCGCAGTTGGGCGAGGCTCAGTTGGCCTGGAATCAGGTTTAGCGCAGTCACATTCGTGCTCCTTGTGAATTATTGTTCAGTGCAATTCGGGAAAAACCGGGTGCAGCAAAGCGGTGTTCTTGAGCAGCGCGGCGGCGGTGGCGATGTCCGGCGCCAGCCAGCGATCCTGCTCGTACGGTGGCACGTGTTCACGCAACAGGCGCCAGGCGCTGTCGGTGCCCGCGCCGAAGCGCTGGCCCTTGAGGAATTCGAATGCCTGGGCCGCCAGCAGGTACTCGATGGCGAGGATCTGAGTGACGTTGGCCAGCACCTGGTGCAGCTTGAGCGCGGCATTGGTGCCCATGCTCAAATGGTCTTCCTGCAGGCCCGACGTGACGAAGTTGTCGAGTACCGCCGGTTGCGCCAGCTGGCGGTTTTGCCCGCACAACGAAGCGGCGACGTACTGCACGATCATCATCCCGGAGTTGACCCCGGGGTTGCTCACCAGAAACGCCGGCAGGCCGCTGACGTGGGGGTTGATCAGGCGGTCGAGACGGCGCTCGGCCACCGAGCCGATTTCGGCCATGGCGATGGCGAGCATATCGGCAGCCAGCGCCACGGACTGCCCGTGAGGGTTGGCCTGGGACACTACGCGGTAGTTGTCCGGCGTACCGAGTACCAGTGGGTTGTCGGTGGCGCTGTTGAGTTCGGTCTCGATCTGGCGGGTCGCGTGCTCCAGCTGATCGCGCGCCGCACCGTGGATCTGCGGGATCGAGCGGATGCTCAGGGCGTCCTGGGTGCGGATGCCTTTGCTGCTGGCGATCACTTCACTGCCATCGAGCAACGCGCGCAGGTTGATACCGACCTGCTGCATGCCGGGGTGAGGCTTGAGGGCAATGATTTCTTCGTCGAACGCATCGATCTGGCCACGCAGGGCCTCGAAACTCATGGCGCCGATCACATCGGCCCATTGCAGCAGGTGGTGAGCATCGGCCAGGGCCAGGCAACTCAGGCCGGTCATGCACGGCGTGCCGTTGACCAGGCACAGGCCGTCCTTGGCGCCGAGTACCACCGGCTGCAAACCTTCTTGGTCCAGGGCCTGTTGCGCCGGGACGACCTGACCGCGATAGCTCACATGACCGACGCCCAGCAGCGCCACACCGACATGGGCCATATGGGTCAGATAACCCACCGAGCCCTGGGACGGTACTTGCGGCGTGATGCCGTGGTTGAGCAGCGCCAGCAGCGAATGCACCACCTGCGGATGCAGGCCGGATTTGCCGTGGCTGTAGTTGATGACGGCCGCACAGATGATCGCGCGGGTCTGCTCGTCGCTGAGTACCGGGCCGACGCCACAGGCGTGGCTCAACAGGGTATTGCGCGACAACTGGCTCAGTTGCTCGCCCTCAAGCGACACGTTGCACAACGCGCCCAGCCCGGTGTTCACGCCGTAGGCGCGTTCGCCGCTGGTGACGATGCGCTGCACGATGGCCTGGGCATTGTCGATCCGCGCCCAGGCCTGGCCGGAGAGTTGGAGCACCGCGCCGTGACGGGCGACGGCGACCACGTCCTGCCAGCGCAGGGGGGTATCGGCGATGATGATTTTTGCTGCCTGGGACATCTTCATACCTTTTTCAATTCTTGTGCAGCCTTACCGGCCCTATCGGGGGCAAGCCCCCTCCCAGCTTTGAAGGTGTTCACAATTCAAAATGTGGGAGGGGGCTTGCCCCCGATAGGGCCAGCAGCCGCCCCACACATCCAGGATCAGACCACCGCCGCCCGCCGCTGAACAAACCGATCCACGTACTCATCCGCCGGCGAGTGCAGGATCTCCCGCGGCGTGCCGACCTGGATCAGCTTGCCGTCCTTGAGGATCGCGATGCGGTTACCGATACGCACGGCCTCGTCGAGGTCGTGGGTGATGAATACGATGGTCTTGTGCAGAGTCTTTTGCAGCTCGAGCAACTGGTCCTGCATCTCGGCGCGAATCAGCGGGTCGAGGGCGCTGAAGGCTTCGTCCATCAGGATGATGTCGGTGTCGGCCGCCAGGGCGCGGGCCAGGCCCACACGTTGGCGCATACCGCCGGAGAGCTGGTGCGGGTATTTGTTTTCGTAGCCCTTGAGGCCCACGGTTTCGACCCAGTGCTGTGCGCGTTCGGTACAGACTTGCTTGGTTTCGCCGCGCACCTTGAGGCCATAGGCGACGTTGTCGAGCACGCTCTTGTGGGGCAACAGGCCGAAGCTCTGGAACACCATGCTGATCTTGTGCCGACGGAATTGGCGCAGGGCATCCATGTCCAGTTGCAGGATGTCTTCACCGTCGACCAGGATCGCACCGCTGGTGGGGTCGATCAGGCGATTGAAGTGGCGCACCAGCGTGGATTTGCCCGAGCCCGACAGGCCCATGATCACGAAGATCTCACCGGTACCGATGCTCAGGGACAAATCGTTAACGCCGACCACGCAACCGGTCTCGGCCAGCACTTGATCCTTGGTCTTGCCCTGGCCGATCAACGACAGCGCCTCCTTGGAGCGCGCGCCGAAGATCTTGAAGACGTTTTTTACTTCGATTTTGCTGACAGTAGTCATTTGCTCGCCTCATGCCGTGGACGACCATAGGCCTGGGTAATGCGGTCGATGACCACTGCGAGAATCACGATCGCCAGCCCGGCTTCCAGGCCACGACCGACGTTGAGGGTCTGGATGCCGACGAGCACGTCTTCGCCCAGGCCACGGGCGCCGATCATCGAGGCGATCACCACCATCGACAACGCCATCATGGTGGTCTGGTTGATACCGGCCATGATGCTCGGCAGGGCCAGCGGCAGTTGCACGCCGAACAGTTGCTGCCAGCGGTTGGCACCAAAGGCGTTGATGGCTTCCATGACTTCGCCGTCGACCTGGCGAATCCCCAGGTCGGTCAGGCGAATCAGCGGCGGCGCGGCGTAGATCACCGTGGCGAAGATCGCCGGCACCTTGCCCAGGCCGAACAGCATCAGCACCGGGATCAGGTACACGAAGCTGGGCATGGTTTGCATGATATCGAGCAGCGGCATCAGCACCGAACGCAGGCGATTGCTGCGTGCCGACAAAATGCCCAGCGGAATGCCGATCAGCACCGAGATCACCGTGGCGACCATCATCAGCGCCAGGGTCTGCATCAGCTTGTCCCACAGGCCGACCGCGCCCACCAGGAACAGCAAGCCGACGATCACCGCCGTGGTCAGCACCTTGCGGGTGGCATGCCAGGCAACACCGCCGACGATGGCCAGCATCAGCCACCAGGGAGCTGCACGCAGCAACCCTTCCAGGTTGACGATGGCCCACAGCAGGGTGTCGGAGATGTGCCGGAACACATCGCCGTAATTGGTGACCAGTGAGTCCACCCAACCGTTGACCCAGTCGGCAATGGAAAACGTAAAACTCTCAGGAAACATAGCGTGCTCTCGATCCAGTGGGTTGTGGCCAGGCGCCCGGCTACCCCTCAGGGTAGCCGTGCACACTTGACCTACAAGGCCGCGTCGATTTTCTTGGCTGCGTCTTCACTCACCCAGGCGTGCCAGACTTCAGGATGTTCCTTGAGGAAAATTTTCGCCAGTTTCGGCGACTCAATTCGCTCCTTGGCCATGCGCCCCAGGTTCTGGTTCAGCAGGTCGATGGGCAGGTTGACTTTTTCCAGCACAGCCACCAGTTCCGGGGCTTGTTCGTGGAAGGTCTTGGACAGGCCGACCTTGATGCTCACGCTTTTATCCACACCCGGTTTTTCTTCCAGTTTCACCAGGTCGACCTGGCCCATCAGCGGTGTCGGCGACCAGTAGTAGAACAGGATCGGTTCGCCACGCTTGTAGCTCGACAGCACCGCGGCATCCAACGCCGGGCCGGTGCCTGGACGGAAGTTGGTGTAGCTGCTTTCCAGGCCGTAGCTCTTGAGCATTTCGCTGTTGTCCAGCTCGCAGGTCCAGCCGGCCGGGCAGTTGTAGAAACGGCCCTTGGAGGGCTCTTCCGGGTCTTTGAACACAGAGGCGTACTTGGCCAGGTCGGCGATGTTTTTCAGGCCCGCCGCCTTGGGTTCCAGCTTGCGCTTGGCATCACCTACGACCACATAGCGCGGCACGTACCAGCCTTCGATAGCGCCCACAATCGGCGCACCGACGCCGACGACTTTGCCGGCCTTCTCGGCCTTGTTCCACACTTCGCTGCGGCCAACCCACTCTTCGGCAAACACTTGGATATCGTTGCTGCTCAGGGCGTTTTCCATGGTGATGGAGTTGCCGGGCAGGCTATCGGTTTTGCAGTCGTAGCCTTTTTCCAGAACGGTTTGCAGGATGTCGGTGAGCAACATGCCGCTTTCCCAGTTCAGGCCGGCGAACTTCACCGGTTTACCGGATTCACACCAACCGGCCGCCTGGGCGCCAGCAGTGGCCAGCAAGCCCGCGGAGAATACGGTGGCCAACAGGGTCTTGTGCATTTTCATTGTTGTGACGCTCCCAATCATGAAATGGATTACGGCAGTCATTAGGCATCCTGCCCTGTCCACGTCCCCTCAGGCCTGTGGAACCAGCCCGTTTGTCGTCGTTGGTACAGCGCCCTGCTCTAGCGGCAGGATCAGGTGTTCAGGCATCGATCTGGGCCATTTTTTTGCCGCCCAGTAGTACAGCGCGGCGGGAAGTACCAGGCCGATGATCCAGGAAATGTCCACATCCCCCAGGGCCGCCACCAGCGGGCCGGTGTAGAACTTGGTGGAGATGAATGGCAATTGCACCAGCACCCCGAATACGTAGACGCTGATACCGACCGGGTTCCAACGGCCGTAGCGACCGTTCGGATCGGCCAGCGCCGACACGTCATAGCGATCACGAGTGATGCAGTAGTAGTCGACCAGGTTGATCGCACTCCAAGGCGTAAAGAACGCCAGCAGGAACAGGATGAAAGACTTGAATGCACCGAGGAACGAGTGCTGGCCAAGCAAGGCGATCAGGGTCGCCGCGCCAACGATGGCCAGCACGAACACAAGACGCTGCAAGCGCGTGACCTCCAGGCGACCCCGAAAGCCGCTGATGATGGTCGCGATGCACATGAAGCTGCCGTAGGAGTTCAGCGTAGAGATGGTGACCTTGCCGAACGCGATGCTGAAGTACAGCAGCGCAGCCGAGGCCCCCGCACCACCCAGACCTACGATGTAGGCCACTTCATGACCGGCAAATTGCCCGTTGGACATGGCCGCGGCAAACACGCCGAGGATCATCGCCACCTGTGCGCCAACCACCGAACCGGCACCGGCCGCCAGAAAGGTTTTCACCGAGGACGTCGTGCTCGGCAGGTAGCGTGAATAGTCCGCCACGTAAGGGCCGAAGGCGATTTGCCAGGATGCCGCGAGCGACACCGCCAGCAGGAAGCTGCTCCAACTGAAGTGGCGGATTTGCAGGAGCGCACCAACGTCGGCCTGGCTCATCAGACGGCTGAACAGGTAGACAAAGGCAATCACGCCAATGACGCTGGCAACGCGGCCGATAAAGTGGATCACCCGATAACCGAGCACCGTGACCAGCACGATGACACTGGCGAAGGCCAGGATCCCGACGCTGTCGCTGACACCGAACAATTGGCCCAGCGCCTGACCGGAAAGCACCGTGCCCGTCGCGGTGAAACCGAGGTACATCAAGCAGACCAGTACGATCGGGATCGCCGCGCCATACACACCGAATTGCACCCGGCTGGAGATCATCTGCGGCAGGCCCAGCTTGGGCCCTTGGGCCGCATGCAACGCCATCACGCCACCGCCCAGCAGTTGACCGATCAGCAGGCCGATCAACGACCAGAACACATCACCGCCCAGCACCACGGCCAGGGCCCCGGTGACGATCGCAGTGATCTGCAGGTTGGCACCCAGCCACAGGGTGAACTGGCTCAATAGACGACCGTGTCTTTCCGCTTCCGGGATGTAGTCGATCGAACGCCTTTCGATCAACGGGGTGGTGCTTGCACGCGCATCATTTGCAGCCATGGGTGTTCAACCTCTGATGGATTGTTTTGGGTTCGCCGCCGATCACATGTGGAGGGGGCTTGCTGCCGATGGCAGTGGGTCAGTCGCCAGGCCTATTGGCTGATACACCACCATCGGGAGCAAGCCCCCTCCCACATCGGTTACTTGATCATCGGCAGGTTCAGCCCCTGCTCTTTGGCGCAGTCGATCGCGATCTGGTAACCCGCATCGGCATGACGCATCACCCCGGTGGCCGGGTCGTTGTGCAGTACGCGAGCAATCCGCTCAGCGGCTTCGTCGGTGCCGTCACAGACGATTACCATCCCGGAGTGTTGGGAGAAGCCCATGCCCACGCCGCCGCCGTGGTGCAGCGAAACCCAGGTCGCGCCGCTGGCGGTGTTGAGCAAGGCGTTGAGCAGAGGCCAATCGGACACGGCGTCGGAACCGTCCTGCATGGCTTCGGTTTCGCGGTTGGGGCTGGCCACCGAGCCGGAGTCCAGGTGGTCACGGCCGATCACGACCGGTGCCGACAGCTCACCGCTGCGCACCATTTCGTTGAACGCCAGGCCCAGCTTGGCGCGCTGGCCCAGGCCAACCCAGCAGATACGCGCCGGCAGGCCCTGGAAGCTGATGCGCTCGCGCGCCATGTCCAGCCAGTTGTGCAGGTGGGCGTCGTCGGGGATCAGCTCCTTGACCTTGGCGTCGGTCTTGTAGATGTCCTGCGGGTCACCGGACAGCGCCGCCCAACGGAACGGGCCGATGCCACGGCAGAACAGCGGGCGGATGTACGCCGGTACGAAGCCTGGGAAGTCGAACGCATTTTCCACGCCCTCTTCCTGCGCCATCTGGCGGATGTTGTTGCCGTAGTCGAAGGTCGGGATGCCTTGCTTCTGGAATTCCAACATGGCTTTGACGTGCACGGCCATCGACTGCTTGGCGGCCTTGATCACGGCCGCCGGTTCGGTCTTGACGCGGGCGCGGTATTCGTCCCAGGTCCAACCGGCCGGCAGGTAACCGTTGAGCGGGTCGTGGGCGCTGGTCTGGTCGGTGACCATGTCCGGACGCACGCCGCGCTTGACCAGTTCCGGCAGGATTTCGGCGGCGTTACCCAGCAGGGCGATGGAAATCGCCTTGCCCTCTTTGGTGTACTTGGCAATGCGCGCCAGGGCGTCGTCGAGGTCAGTGGCTTGTTCGTCGACGTAACGGCTGTTCAGGCGGAAATCGATGCTGACCTGTTGGCATTCAATGTTCAACGAGCAGGCGCCAGCCAGGGTTGCGGCCAGTGGTTGAGCGCCGCCCATGCCGCCGAGGCCGGCGGTCAGTACCCAACGGCCCTTGAGGTCGCTGTTGTAATGCTGGCGACCGGCTTCGACGAAGGTTTCGTACGTGCCTTGGACGATGCCCTGGCTACCGATGTAGATCCAGCTGCCGGCGGTCATCTGGCCGTACATGGCCAGGCCCTTGGCATCCAGTTCGTTGAAGTGTTCCCAGCTGGCCCAGTGCGGCACCAGGTTGGAGTTGGCGATCAGCACGCGCGGCGCATTGGTGTGGGTCTTGAACACGCCGACCGGTTTGCCGGATTGCACCAGCAGGGTTTCGTCGTCATTCAGGTGGGTGAGGCTTTCGACGATCTGGTCGTAGCACTCCCAGTTGCGCGCTGCACGGCCAATACCACCGTACACCACCAGTTCTTTCGGGTTCTCGGCCACTTGCGGGTCAAGGTTGTTCATCAGCATGCGCAGCGGCGCTTCGGTCAGCCAGCTTTTGGCGGTGAGCTTATTACCGCGGGCGGCACGGATTTCGACGTCACGGTATTTTGTAGGCCTTGCTTTCGAAAAATCGGTCACAGCTGGACTCCTCGGCATGATGCGCGAACATGGACGGTGCGAAGGAGAGTCTTACGCACACATCTTTACTTGTACATACAAGCATATGCAATCAAGCGGCCAACTTTCTGAGCGAGGTGTTCGGATTTTTTTGGAAAGCGCGTTCGAGCCTTGGAAATTAAGGCCTGGAGGGATGATGAAATTTCTTACGAAGGCGTTTTATAGCGAGGGAGGTTTGTCACGACAGCGCGGTTTTGCGCCACGCTGGGGCGTTCGGTAACAAAATGGTGCGAGACCTGGAAACAGGTCGCAAGAACAGTGGGAAACAAATGTGGGAGGGGGCTTGCCCCCGATAGCGGTGGATCAGTCAGCCCATCTGGTACTGACACACCTATATCGGGAGCAAGCCCCCTCCCACAGTTTTTAACCGCGTGCGGTCAGTTCGATGATGCAGCTGCGGCCAGCCACGCCTATGTCCAACAGGCCGGTGTTACCGTCGATTTGCAGGCAATCGTGATGACCCAGCGTGTGCCCCAGCACCTTCACTTCATCCGCCACGCTGAACACCAGCACGGTCTGCGCGGTACTGAAGAACTGCTGCACACCGTCCACCCATTGCAGCCTCGCGTGGTAACGCTGGGGCGAATAGATCAGGTTGAAATCGCGGATCGGCCCGGTGATCAGGCGGCATGACACCTGGCTATCACCCTTGAAGGCAAATGGTTGCAGGGGCAACAGGCCGCGCTGTTCTTCGCCATCCACGGTCAACACCATGCCGGCGCCCTTGATCACCGTGATCACGCGCTGGTAACCGGCGAAGCTGGAAAACCCGCCCGACTCGCCGATGTCGGCAATCGACAAGCGCCAGCCAAACCCCTCCAGGCCCTCGCCAGCATCACGGGTGATTTCTTCGGTGCTGCCACCGCCGTTTTTCCACGGCATGCGCACGTAATCGGTGGCGCGCCAGACTTTCACTGCACTCATTTACTGAAACGTCCTTCCAGGCTATGACGGGAACCGGGGTGGATCAAACGCGCGGCGGTCACCGGCTGGCGACCCGACCACGTGCGGCGGCGAATCAACAGGCATGGCTCGCTCGGCTCGATCTGCAACAGTTTGCACTCGGTGGCATCGGCGAGGATCGCTTCAACCACGTGCTCGCCTTCGGTCAGCGGCGCCACCTGGTTCAGATAGGCGTAGGGCGTTTGCTGGGTGAAATCCTGTTGCAGGTATTCCGGGGCGACCAGCGCGTTGACGAAACGGTCTTCGATTTGCACGGGAATATCGTTTTCGTAATGCACGATCAACGAGTGGAACACCCGTCCGCCCTCACGCATTTCCAGGGCGACGGCGCGCTCGGAACCGGCGGCCTCTTCGCCCAAGGTGATGACCTGGCAGGTATGGCGATGTCCGCGGGAGGCGATCTCATCGGCAATGTTGTGCACTTCAAACAGCGCGGACTGGCTCTTGGGCTCGGCGACAAACGTGCCGACGCCTTGCATGCGCACCAGCAAACCTTCGGCGGTGAGCTCACGCAGGGCGCGGTTGATGGTCATGCGGCTGAAACCCAGCTGGCTGACCAGTTCGCTCTCCGACGGTACGCGGTAATGGGGCGGCCAGTTGCCGTTGAGGATCTGCTGGCTGATCATCTGTTTGACGCGGGCATACAAGGGCGCCGGACTTTCGTCCATGTGGGCAGCCAGCGAAGACTTGGCGGGCGGAGTCGGCACAGGGAATCCTTGCAGGTGGAAAAGATGCATAGATTGCCGGAGTTTACCGAGCAGGCAAACGTCTGTATATGTATATACAAATAAACACACGACCGGGGTGCTCTAATCATGTCCGCTTTCTTTGCCGAACGCGCGCTGCTGCCTAATGGATGGGCCAACGATGTACGTCTTGAAGTCGACGCCGCTGGCGTACTGACACGCGTCCAGGCCAATGCCAGTGCAGACGCCGCCGAACGGCTCAGAGGTCCGCTGCTGGCGGGCATGCCGAACCTGCATTCCCACGCGTTTCAACGCGCCATGGCGGGCCTGGCGGAAGTCGCCGGCAACCCGAATGACAGCTTCTGGACCTGGCGCGACTTGATGTACCGCATGGTCGGCAAGATCAACCCGGCGCAGTTGCAGGTCATCGCCCGACAGCTGTACATCGAGATGCTCAAGGCCGGTTACACCTCGGTGGCTGAGTTCCACTACGTGCATCACGACGTCAGCGGCCAACCCTATGCCGACCGCACGGAACTGTCACGCCAGATCAGCCAGGCCGCCACGAGCAGCGGGATCGGCCTGACGCTGGTGCCGGTGCTGTACAGCCACTCCGGGTTTGGCGGACAGGCACCGAATGAAGGGCAGCGCCGGTTTATCAACAGCACCGAAAACTACCTAGACCTGCAGGCGCGCTTGCAACCGATCCTCGCGGCGCAGCCAGCGCAACAACTGGGCCTGTGTTTTCACTCCCTGCGTGCGGTCACGCCGGAGCAGATCCATGAGGTACTCGCGGCCAGCGACAAGACCTGCCCCGTGCACATCCACATCGCCGAACAGCAAAAAGAAGTCGACGACTGCCTGACCTGGAGCGGTAAACGCCCACTGCAATGGCTGTACGACAATGTCGACGTCGACGAACGCTGGTGCCTGGTCCATGCCACCCACGCCAACCCGGAAGAGGTCACGCGCATGGCCAGGAGCCGGGCGATTGCCGGTTTGTGCCTGACCACCGAAGCCAACCTGGGCGACGGGATCTTCCCGGCCGTGGACTTTCTCGCCCAGGGTGGGCGCATGGGGATTGGCTCCGACAGCCATGTGTCGCTGAGCGTGGTGGAAGAACTGCGCTGGCTGGAATACGGCCAGCGCCTGCGCGATCAGCGGCGCAACCGCCTGTATCGCAGTGATCAGCCGATGGTCGGCCGCACGCTGTTCGACGCCGCGCTCGACGGCGGCGCCCAGGCGCTGGGACAGCCGATTGGGCAATTGGCAGTGGGCAAGCGTGCGGACTGGATCGTGCTGGACGGCAACGATCCGTACCTGGCGACGGCAACCGAAGACGGGATTCTCAATCGCTGGTTGTTTGCCGGTGGGGATCGACAGGTGCGCGATGTAATGGTCAACGGGAAGTGGGTAGTGCGCGATGGGCGGCATGCCAGCGAGGAAGAAAGCAGCCGGGCGTTTACGCAGGTCTTGAGGGATTTGTTGGGCTGACAGGCAATCCATAACAAATGTAGAGGCCCCCGCTAAATCTCCGATTTAGCGGGGGCCTCTGTGGCGAGCGGGCTTGTCCCGCGTTGGGGCGCGAAGCGGCCCCTGACAAAAGACACCTGCGCTGTGTCAGGCACGCCTCAGTAGCTGGTTTGGGGGCCGCTTCGCGCCCCAACGCGGGGCAAGCCCGCTCGCCACAACGCCCCCCCCCTCCCACATTGTTTACTGCGAGGTCTTCGCCATCTGCTTATCCGACGTACGCCAAATCAAACGCGTGGTGTCATACCCCTGCTGGCGCGCCCTGCTGAGCAGGTCTTCGCGGGTATCGGCGCTGACCGTCGGCGTACGTGACAGGATCCACATATAACGTCGGCTCGGGCTGCCAACGATGGCGGTCTTGTAGTCATCGCTGACGTACAACACCCAGTAATCGCCTTTGGCGACGCCCGGCAACAACGCGGTAAACCAGTTATTGAATTCCACCCAGAGCTTGTCGGTCTTGCCCGGCACCTGCGGCGTAGCCGTGCCCTTGGCTTCTTCCCACTTCCAGTCAGTCGTCAGGCAGCGGTTGAACACCGACATATCGCCATCGGGAAGCAATGTGTAGCGGGCTTCGGACTGTGCACAGTTGCGCTGGAAGTACATCGGCAATCGAGCCAACTCATACCAGGTACCCTGGTAACGCTTGAGATTGACGTTACTCGCTGTCTTGGGTTGCAGATCGTCGCCAGAATGGCTGGCACAGCCCGCCAAAAAAAGGCTGGCACAAAGGAACAAAACAAAACGCATCATTCTTCTTCTCCCGCAGGCTCTCGCCCCGGTTTACTTCAGGCCTTGCCCGGAAAACATCAGAACCTTGTCACCGGCATATTGAACGCTGATAAAGCTGTTTTTATCACCCCAGGTGCAACTGGACATGCCCAATGCGCCGGAACAATCGGTCGGCTTACCCAGCAACGACTCCACCTCGGCCTTGGCCATGCCGGCCGACAACTTTGCGTAGTTTTCTTGGTTGACCTTGCTGCAAGCGGCCAACAGCACGCAAAAAGCCAGCAAAGCGAGACGGCGTAACGACATGGAATAACTCCTGGAGGGACGAAGCAGCTTGGGTATCTGCCAGAAGCTTAGAAGGGAAAAGAGGTGTCTGGTTCCCGACGAACGAAAACAAAAAAGCCCCGAAAACGCTGAAACGTTTCGGGGCTTATTTAAGGGTGAACCGGCTCACAACAACGCCGATCACTTATCGCGAAAAGTTACTTCTTGTGGTAACCGGTTACGCGCTCAACCTCTTCCTTCGAACCCAGGAACACCGCCACGCGCTGGTGCAGGCCTTCGGGCTGGATGTCGAGGATACGCTGATGGCCGTCGGTCGACGCACCGCCTGCCTGTTCAACCAGGAACGACATCGGGTTGGCTTCGTACATCAGGCGCAGCTTGCCCGGCTTGGACGGCTCGCGGCTGTCGCGTGGGTACATGAACAGGCCACCGCGGGTCAGGATACGGTGCACGTCAGCCACCATCGCCGCAACCCAGCGCATGTTGAAGTTCTTCTTCAACGGGCCTTCTTCGCCTTCCATCAATTCGTTGACGTAGCGCTTGACCGGTTCTTCCCAGTGGCGCTGGTTGGACATGTTGATCGCGAATTCCTGCGTGGCAGCAGGAATGGTGATGTCTTCGTGGGTGAGTACGAAGCTGCCCATTTCACGGTCCAGGGTGAAGCCCTTGACGCCATCGCCCAGGGTCAGCACCAGCATGGTCTGCGGGCCGTAGATCGCGTAGCCGGCCGCAACCTGCTCGGTGCCTGGCTGCAGGAAGGCCTTTTCGTTGAGGGCTTCGTTCTGGCTCAGGTATTCGTTCGGGCAACGCAATACCGAGAAGATGGTACCGACGGGGGCGTTGATGTCGATGTTGGACGAACCGTCCAGTGGGTCGAACACCAGCAGGTAGGCGCCTTTCGGGTACTTGCCCGGGATCTGGTAGGCATTGTCCATTTCTTCGGACGCCATGCCGGCCAGGTGACCGCCCCATTCGTTGGCTTCGAGCAGGATCTCGTTGGAGAGTACGTCGAGTTTCTTCTGCACTTCGCCTTGGACGTTTTCAGTGCCCATGCTGCCCAGGACACCGCCCAGTGCGCCTTTGGACACGGCGTGGCTGATCTCCTTGCAAGCACGCGCCACCACTTCGATAAGGAAGCGCAGATCGGCAGGCGTGTTGTTGCTGCGGGTCTGCTCGATCAAATAGCGACTCAGGGTAACGCGGGACATGGAAGGCTCCGATGTATGGGGGGGCTTAAAAACCCGCGCAGTTTAACGCGAGTCGGGGCGTATTTCCTCCTATCAGAGGATTTAAACCCAATAGAGTTCATGGACTTTATTTAACGTACCGCCGCAGGCTTGCGCAGCAAACTGTAGGCCATGGCCCCCAACGCCGCGACACCGAGCAGTAACACGGCCCAGAGCCCGAACTTTTTCCAGTTCGGCCCGGTATCGACAACGGCTGCGGCCGCAGGCGACGTGACGGTCACGCCCCCGGCTACCTGGGCCTGCCCCAACGTATTGAAACGCTCGGCGTTGTAGCCAGGGATCAGGGTCGACAGCGGCAGGTTCGCCGCCTTGGCCGACGCATTACCCAGCGCCAAGGTAAATGGCGGCTCGCCGCGCGCCAGGAACACCAGTTGCGTGGCACGCACGGCAACGCGCAGTGCCGGGGCTTCGACGCCCAGGCCACCGCCGCGCTCATCCACCTGCAACTTGAGCTCAGTAACCGTTTGGCCCGGCAACGGTAATTCATCCTGCACCACGTCCTGGCCATTCTGGGTCAGGCGGTACAGCACACCGTTGCTCAGCGGCTGCCAGGCCTGCTGGCTGTCACGCCGCCCCGCCAGGGTCACGGGCGCCAGCGTGTTGGGCTGCTTCAATTCGACGCGCAGGCGCTCGACATTCAGCCCCGTCGGCAACTGCCAGCTGTACTCCCCCGCCTTGAGCCGCGAACCGGCCAGCGGCTGCGACCACACCAAGGGCATCGGCAAACTGCTGCGGGTGGCGCTTGTCAGCTTGGCCGAGGTCAGCAGCGGCGCCGCCTGGCCTTGCCACAACAAGCGCAGGTAGCGCGCCGGTTGCCCCGGCAGGCTGACGTCATGCTGTTCGACCCGCTCGTCGGCAAACGACAAGCGCGCCACTTGCCCATCACCCCAGGCTTCCCAGTGCTGCAAGTCATCGCTGGCTTCAATGCTGAAACGCTGGAAGCCCTCCTGCTCGTGGCTCCAGTCAAGGCTCAGTTGCTGCAACGGTGCCTTGATCGCGCTGGCGTCCAGTACCCAGCCGCGCAGCACCTGCTTGCCGGGCTTGGCGGCGGTGGAGGGGCGTACCTCGAGCAAGGTGCCTTCGGCGCTGGACTTCACCACCACATCGGGCAAGGTTTCGTGGGTGTCGGCCGCGTACAGCGGGAACCACTTCACCTCGGTGACGTTGCGGTTTTCGGTGTGTTGGGGCGATTGTCGCGACAGTGCATAGGCCTGAGGTTCACCGGCCGCGTTAAAGACGCGTACATCACTGAGGTCGGCCTGGCGTGCGCCCAGTTGCACAGCCAAAGGCAATTCAAGGCGATACCAGGGGCCGTTGCCACTGACGCTCAGCGGTACCTGGGTGGTGAAATCGGCAGGCGTTTCCTGGGCCCACACCGACCACGTTGCGCACAACCCCACTACCGCCACGCTCAACTTACCGATCAAGAGGATGCTCCTTCAGTTTCCAGCACAGGTTCGGCACGCTTGGGCGGCAGTGGCGCGAAGTAGCCCACCACCAGCAACAACCCGCCCACGCCAATAAACGACACGATCCGCGCCAGGCCGCCACGGTTGCTCAGCTCGACAAAGAACAGCTTGGCCACCACCACGGCAATCAACGCTGCGCCGATCAGCCACACTTCGCGACGATGGCGCAGGTGGCCGCCGATCATCAGGCCGAGGGCGACCAGGGTCCAGACGATCGACAGGCTGGCTTGTACCAGCATCGATTCGAGCAACGCATCCACCTGGAACGGCACGCCGCCCCAGTGGTGGGCGGCGCGCATCACCAGCGCGGTGAAGAATGCAAACAGCGAGAGACCTGCCACGCCTTCGGCGATCAACTCGACTCGAGCCCCACGTTGCGGCGCAACGCTGCGCGACCACAGATACACACCGAAGAGGGCAAACAGCAGCCCCAGGTCCAGCGGGCTGATCAGCGGCACATACGGCAACGGCCTGGCCGTGCCGTCACTGAAGCTATTGGCCAGCCAGAACCAACCGAGCATCAACACCGCCAGCGGCAGCGCCGCCAGCACCCGGTACTCTTTCGGGTAAGCCGACACCGGCCACGGCCAACGACGCGGCGTGGCTGCCAGCACCAGATACAGGCTTGGCAGAATCGCCCAGCCCAGCCAGCGCCAGGCGTTGTATTCGGCCGACAGCCGCAACAAGCCGTAACGCAGCTCCAGGGCCAGCACGCCGATCAGCATCCAGCAGCCAAGCACATGGGCGACACTCAGCGCCTTGCCCGGCGCCACTGCCGCCAGCCGCCGCAACGACACGAAGTGCACCGCAAATACTGTCAGCCAGGCCAGCCAGCCGTACTGGGCCGCCGGGTGGTAATAGTCATGCGCGGACACCAGCAACACCACCCCCGCCGCCGGCATCAACACGGTGCAAAGCATGCCCAGCGACGCCCAGCGCAATCTCGCCGCCAGCAACGCCCAGAGTGCCACGCTGAGCGCCGCGCAGCCCAACAGGAAAGCCCCCTGCAGTTCCCGCGGGATAAACCGCAACACTTCACTGATCAGCGCCACGGCCCACCAGGCCGCACCCCACACCAGCAACAGGTCGGACAGGCGTTGCAGCTTGAGTACGGCAAACATCGGCGCATGGGGCTCACGCTGCAAGCGCCACGCGCCAACCAGGGCGGCCAGGCCCAGGACCATCGGCGTCCAGAAACCGCTGTGCCCCAAGGGGCGCACACCTTCAGGGGTCAACGGCCCGAGCAGCTCCGGTACCGACAGCAGGAACGCAGCACCGCCGATCACCTGCAGCAGCAAACCAAATACAAAACTGACGCGCTGTTGCAGGTACAGGCTCAACCAGATGATCAGCAAGCCACTGGCCGCCCATACACCGCTGGCACTTTCCCATGGCAGCACAAACAGCACCGCAAGGTTGATCAATACCAGACCCGCGAGCAGCACCACCGACAGGCCACGCAACAGCCGCACATCGCCACGCACCTGGTCGTCGCGCACCGCCAGGAGCATGCCGCCAATCAAGGCCAGGCCGATCAGCGACGCCGTCAGCAGGCCGCTCCAGCCCGCGCTGAATACCGCCGCCCCTTCACCGCCTTGCAAACGCAGCAGAAACAGCGCGCCGCCCAGCAGTTGCACGGCGAACGCGCTAAACAGGAACGTACGCGAGCCGATGCGCAGGCCGATCCACAGGGTAGCCAGGCCGGCGACCGCCCAACTGATGGCGGTGCCTTGGGTCAGCAACAACAGCGGCGCGAGCAGGTACAAAAAGGTCAGGCCCAGGCTGGCCAACACCGGCAGCCCCTTGCGCTCCCTTCCCGCCGCCTGCTCCGGCGACGCCTTGCGTAGTTGGTCGAAACTGAACAGCAGCGCCGCGCCCAGCAGCAGCGCGCCCAATGGCGCACCGTCGAGCAACGTATGGTCGCCAACGCGCAGTTCGCTGAGAAAGGCCAGCGCCGAGCCCAATTGCAATAACACGCCGAAGGCTCGCGCCAACGGCCGTTGCTGACGCAAGCCGAGCCAGAAGATCCCGGCGCCTTCCACGGCCCAGGCCGCCGCCGTCCAGCGTGCGTCGAGGCCCAGGGGAATCGCCAGGCTGGCGAAGATCACCCCAAGGGCCAGGCAGGTTTCCGCCAGCAGCAAGGCACGCCCGCCACTGAGCAATCGCGCCAGGCCCATATAGATAACGCCCAGGCCAAGGGCGCTGAACGCAGCGGCAAACTCCAAATGCTGCACCAGTGCGAACTGCAAGCCAAAGCCCACCAACGGCGGACCGAACAGCAGGCTACCGTCGACGTAATCGCCCTTGGCCGCCGACCAGCGCAGCAACGCCCCCCGGCTGCCATCTTCGGGCGCGTCGTTCATCTCCAGCAATTTGCGGCGGGTGAACAACAGGCCGATGACCAGGTACATCAGGAAAAACAGGATCAGGAACGGCTCGGTGCTCCACAGCAGTTCCGGAGTATACGAACGCAAACCCCAGGCGAAGCCAATGCCAAAGGTGCCGACAAAGCCGATCAGGTTGAGCAGGCGCCAGGCCTTGAACCAGGCGATGGCGAGGATGCCGGCATTGAGCAGGGCGAAATAACTGAACAGCGCCACGTGGTTGCCGGCGCCGGTGGACGTGAGGATCGGTGCTGCAAACCCGCCGAGTGCCGCCGCGCAGGCCAGGCCCAGGGCATCCTGGGTAATCGCCAGGATCGCCGAGAACACGGTGATCGCTACCAGCAGGCCCAGTGCCGCGCTCGGATCGATCAACGGGTGCAGGCGCATCGCGGCAAATACCGTCAGGTACAACACCGCGATCCCGGTGCCTTGCAGCATCAATCCGTAGTTGCTGTTGCGCAGTCGTAACCACCAGCCCAGGCCCAGCAGGCCCACGGCGGCCGCAGCCACCCCGGCGTAGCGCAACTCGATCGGCACCACCATGCCTTCGGTGGCGTAGCGCAACAGGAACGCCAGGCCGAGGAACAACAGCACCACGCCGACACGCAGCACGGTGTTGCCACCCAACAGCCAATTGCGTGCGCCGCTGATGGCGCGTTCGATCAGGTTGGGGCCACGGGGAGCGGCAGGTTCTTGAGGCGCACGCGGCGTCGGGGCGGGCGTCCAGACGTCATCCGGCAGTGGTTGGCTCGGTTCGGCGACCATCGCCACAGGCGCCAATTCAGCCGGCAGTTCCCACACCAGTTCAGGCGCCTTGGCGACAGGTGTCGGCTCAGGGACAGGCGTTTCGACGATGCCATTGCTCGTTGGCGCGGGCACTTCCAGTTGCCGCAGGCGCTCGCCCAGGGCGATCAACGCCTTCTGCGTGGTTTCCAACTGAGCAGCCTGCTGCTGCGCCTGGGTCGCCAGCCTAGACAGGCGAATCGCCTGGCCAATGCCCAACCCCAACAGCGCACCGATGCCCGCGTCACTGAACGACTCATCGAGCGTCCAGCCGAGCACCAGGCCAATCAGCATGAAAATCCATTGCATGGTCGATATTCCCTAGGTAAACCGTGCTGTAGGAGCGAGCTTGCTCGCGAAGATCGCAAAGATACCGCGTTAAATCAGAAAGCACGCGTTATCGTTGGCGTTTTTCGCGAGCAAGCTCGCTCCTACAGTAGATCTAGTCCAGGGCTTTCCAGATCTCGGTAGCGTACTCGCGGATCGTCCGGTCCGAAGAGAACCACCCCATCCGCGCGGTATTGAGTACCGCCGAGCGCCACCATTCCTTGGAATCATGCCAATGCGCTTCGACCCGCGCTTGTGCATCCCAATAGGCGTCGAAGTCGGCACACACCAGGAAGCGGTCATAGTCGATCAGCCCATCGATCAAGCCCACATATCGGCCTGGATCGTCCGGCGAGAACACCCCGCCGCGAATCGCCTGCAGCACATCGTTCAAACGATGGGAGGCCGCGATGTCCGGCCCGGCATGGAACTCGCCAGCCTGCTTGCGCGCCTCGACCTGTTGGGCGCTGAGACCGAAGATAAACATGTGCTCGGCCCCCACGCGCTCGTGCATCTCGACGTTGGCGCCGTCCATGGTGCCGATGGTCAGCGCGCCGTTGAGGCCGAACTTCATATTGCTGGTGCCCGACGCCTCAAAGCCGGCAGTGGAGATTTGCTCCGACAAGTCGGCCGCCGGAATGATGCTTTCCGCCAGGCTGACGTTGTAGTTGGGCAGGAACACCACCTTGAGCAGACCGCGCACGGTCGGGTCGTTGTTCACGGTGCGCGCAATGTCGTTGGTCAGCTTGATGATCAACTTGGCCTGGTGATAACTGGCCGCCGCCTTGCCCGCGAAAATCTTCACCCGCGGTACCCAGTCGGTGCCCGGCTCGGCACGGATCGCCTGGTACAGCGCCACGGTGTGCAGCAGGTTGAGCAACTGGCGCTTGTACTCGTGGATACGCTTGACCTGTACGTCGAACATTGCCGCCGGGTTGACCGCAATGCCCAGGCGCTCATGGATGATATCGGCCAGCGCGCGCTTGCTGTGCAGGCGCTGTTCGGCAAACGCCTTGCGGAATGCTTGCTTCTCGGCAAAGGTTTCCAGCTCGACCAGGCGGGTTTCCACGGTGTCGAGAATGTCGGGGCCCAGTGCATCCACCAGCATCGAGGTGAGCTTGGGGTTGGCCTGGTACAGCCAGCGGCGGAAGGTAATGCCGTTGGTTTTGTTGTTGATGCGCTCCGGGTACAGCTTGTGCAATTCGGAGAACACCGTACTGCGCATCAACTGGGTGTGCAGGCCGGAGACCCCGTTGACACTGTGGGAGCCGAGGAATGCCAGGTTGCCCATGCGCACACGGCGGCCGTTGTCTTCTTCGATCAGCGACACGGCGCGCAGTACGTCGAAGTCATGGGTGCCCTTGGCCCGCAACGAGTCGATGTGCTGGGCGTTGATCAGGTAGATGATCTGCATGTGCCGGGGCAGCATGCGTTCCATCAGGCCGACCGGCCAGGTTTCCAGGGCTTCGGGCAACAGAGTGTGGTTGGTGTACGACAGGGTTTCGACGGTGACATCCCACGCGGCGTCCCATGGAATGTCGTGCAGGTCGACCAGTTGACGCATCAACTCGGCCACGGCGATCGACGGGTGGGTGTCGTTGAGCTGGATCGCCGCATGCTCGCCCAGGCTGAGTACCGAGCCGTGCATGTTCTTGTGGCGACGCAGCAGGTCTTGCAGCGAGGCCGAGACGAAGAAGTATTCCTGGCGCAGGCGCAGTTCCTGCCCCGCTTCCGTGCTGTCAGCCGGGTAAAGCACTCGGGAGATGCTTTCCGCACGGGCCACTTCGGCGACCGCACCCAAGTGGTCACCGGCGTTGAAGCGCTCCAGATGCAGGTCTTCCACCGCCCGCGCACGCCACAGGCGCAGGGTGTTGACGCTGGCGCCGCGCCAGCCGACCACCGGGGTGTCATAGGCGACGGCACGCACCGTTTCGTTGGGCGTCCACACTTGGATCATCTTGCCGGCAGGGTCCGGCAGGGTTTCGACGCTGCCGCCAAAGCCGATCGGGTAAATCACCTCGGCCCGTTCGAATTCCCACGGGTTGCCGAAATCCAGCCAGCGCTCGGTCTGTTCCTGCTGCCAGCCATCGACAATCGCTTGGCGGAACAAGCCGTGCTCATAACGAATGCCATAACCATGGCCGGCAATGCCCAGGGTCGACATGCTTTCCATAAAGCACGCCGCCAGGCGGCCCAGGCCACCGTTGCCAAGCGCCGCGTCGGGCTCCAGCAGGCGGATGCGCTCCAGGTCGACACCCAGTTCGCTCAGGGCTTCGCGAGCGATCTCCAGCACACCGAGGTTGCTCAGGCTGTCATAGAGCAAGCGGCCGATGAGGAATTCGAGGGAGAGGTAATACACCCGCTTCTGGCCTTTACGGTAGATACGCCGGGTGTGGTCCATCCAGTGGTCGACCATCTGGTCGCGGGCGGCCAGGGCAATGGCTTCGAACCAGTCGTGGTCGAAGGCGTGATCCGGGTCTTTGCCCACCGCGTAGGTGAGTTTGGTCAAGACAGCATCGCGAAACGCGGCTACCTCTGCTTCTCGTGCAAGCGGTTCCTGAGACATCGGTGCGACCTCGGGCGAGATTGAAGGAGTTGCTAGAGCCTAGTCGGTCTGACAGACGGTGAAGGCTCTGGTTCGGCAGTTTTTTAACTCATTCACCTTTGCGCGAATTTAATGCAGGGGTCGTGCCCGATCTGCACTCGAACAGCCTTCGAGCTGAAAACCAGAAAATATTGTTCAAAAAACCATCAATCCCGGTATGATCGCGCGCCCGGATACCGCCCCACCTTGGAACCCTGATGAAGCCTCAACTGATCGCCGCCGCGGAACTCGACCGTCTCGAGACTTGGCAGAAATACTCCGCCCACATGTGCGGTGGCTGCGTGTCCAGCTGCTGCACGCTGCCGGTTGAGGTGAAGATCAAGGACCTGATCCGCATTGGCATCGTCGATGAATTCGAGCGCGGCGACCCGCCAAAAAACATCGCCAAGCGTTTGCAGAAGGAAGGCATTGTCGAACGCTACAACAACAAATCCGAGATTTTTACCCTGCAGCGCATGAGCAACAACGACTGCTTGTACCTGGATCGTAAGACGCGCTTCTGCACTATTTATGACAAGCGTCCGGATACCTGCCGCAACCACCCGAAAATCGGGCCGCGCCCGGGGTATTGCGCATATAAGCCGAAGGAAGTGGTGCGCGAAACCAAGTTCAAGACCCTCGATAAGTTCTGATCCAGGTTTTGCAGGGGGCTCAAGGGCCCCATCGGGGGCAAGCCCCCTCCCACACTGACCGCATTCCAAATAACTGTACTCGGTCAAATGTGGGAGGGGGCTTGCCCCCGATGAGGCCGGTACAGCCACCACAAAACCTGCAGACATAAAAAAACGCCCCCGGCCTTTCGACCGGGGGCGTTTTCATTCAGCCCGAGTTAACTCAGTTCTTGGCTTTCTTGGCAGCGCGGGTACGCTCGCCTTCGTCCAGGATCTTCTTACGCAGGCGGATCGACTTAGGCGTGACTTCGCACAGCTCGTCGTCCTGGATGAATTCCAGGGCCTGTTCCAGGGTGAAGCGAACAGGTGGAACCAGGGCGATGGTTTCGTCTTTACCCGAAGCACGCATGTTGTCGAGCTTCTTGCCTTTGGTTGGGTTGACGCCCATGTCGTTGTCACGGCTGTTCAGGCCAACGATCTGACCGTTGTAGATCTCTTGACCGTGTTCAACGAACAGCTTGCCACGCGCCTGGAGGGTTTCCAGGGAGTAGGTCAGCGCCTTGCCGGTTTCTACCGATACCAGAACACCGTTCTGACGGCCGGACATGTCGCCGGACTTCATGGTGTCGTAGCGATCGAAGATCGAGGTCAGGATGCCAGCACCGTTGGTCAGGGTCAGGAACTGGTTACGGAAACCGATCAGACCACGAGCAGGGATGTTGTATTCCAGACGCACACGGCCTTTGCCATCCGGCACCATGTTGGTCAGGTCGCCCTTACGCAGGCCCATCTCTTCCATGACCTTGCCCTGGGATTCTTCAGGGGTGTCGATGGTGACGTTTTCGAACGGTTCCTGCTTCACGCCGTCAACAGTACGGATGATCACTTCAGGACGACCAACGCCCATTTCGAAGCCTTCGCGACGCATGGTTTCGATCAGTACCGAGAGGTGCAGCTCACCACGGCCGGAAACCTTGAACTTGTCAGCCGAGTCGCCTTCTTCAACGCGCAGTGCAACGTTGTACAGCAGCTCTTTGTCCAGACGTTCCTTGATGTTACGGGAAGTCACGAACTTGCCTTCTTTACCGCAGAAAGGCGAGTCGTTTACCTGGAAGGTCATGGAAACGGTTGGCTCGTCAACGGTCAGAGGCTTCATCGCCTCGACAGTGTCCGGCTGGCACAGGGTGTCGGAGATGAACAGCGAGTCCATGCCGCTGACGCACACGATGTCGCCGGCGAAGGCTTCTTCAACGTCGATACGGTGCAGGCCGTGGTGGCCCATCAGCTTCAGGATACGGCCGTTACGCTTCTTGCCGTCGGCGCCGATAGCCACAACCGGGGTGTTCGGCTTGACGCTACCACGGGCGATACGGCCAACGCCGATAACACCCAGGAAGCTGTTGTAGTCCAGTGCCGAGATTTGCATCTGGAACGGACCGTCACGGTCAACCTTCGGTGGTGGAACGTGGTCAACGATCGCCTGGTACAGCGGGGTCATGTCTTCCGCCATGGCGGTGTGTTCCAGACCGGCAATACCGTTCAGGGCCGATGCGTAGATCACTTGGAAATCAAGTTGCTCTTCGGTAGCGCCCAGGTTGTCGAACAGGTCGAAGATCTGGTCCAGAACCCAGTCCGGACGCGCGCCTGGACGGTCAACCTTGTTGATGCACACGATCGGACGCAGGCCGGCTTCGAAAGCCTTCTTGGTCACGAAACGGGTTTGCGGCATAGGACCGTCTTGAGCGTCAACCAGCAGCAGAACGGAGTCAACCATCGACATTACGCGTTCTACTTCGCCGCCGAAGTCGGCGTGGCCCGGGGTATCCACGATGTTGATGTGGTAGCCGTTCCAGTTGATAGCGGTGTTTTTAGCCAGGATGGTAATACCGCGCTCTTTTTCCTGGTCGTTGGAGTCCATCACGCGCTCGTCGTTGAGCTCGTTGCGCTCCAGGGTGCCGGATTGACGCAAGAGTTTGTCTACCAGGGTGGTTTTACCATGGTCAACGTGAGCAATGATGGCGATGTTACGTAGATTTTCGATCACTTGTGTATCTCGATCAGAGGATTCGGTGTGCTGACAGGTCGTGGCAGCGATTAACAGTAGAGTCAGGCCTTGCCGTTACAGCTTGACGGCAGAGTCGGGGGGCCGGTGACGCAGGCCACAGGCAAACAGCCCCGGGCTCTTAGCTCGGTCGATAAACGCGCACATTGGCATGCCCCTCACTGAGCAAATGGTGGGCATGCAGGCGACTCATCACGCCTTTGTCGCAATACAGCAGGTACTGACGGCTGTTATCCAGTTCCTTGAAACGCGCGTTCAATGCATAGAACGGCAGCGTTTGTACGTCGATGCCAGCGATTTCCAGCGGCTCATCCTCCGCGGCATCCGGGTGACGGATGTCGATGACGATCTGGCCGGCCAGGGCTTCGCTGACTTCTTCGATCTGCACATCCTGGCCCAGTTCATCGATGACTCGATCGATCGGGACCAGCTTGGCGTTCTCGAGCGCACGCTCCAGAATCGCCATGTCAAACTGTTGTTCTTCGTACTCCACGCGGTTGCGCTTGGCGTGGGTCTTGGGGTTCACCGAGATGACCCCGCAATATTCAGGCATATGCTTGGCGAAATCAGCGGTGCCGATTTTTTCCGCCAGGTCGATGATGTCCTGCTTGTGGCTGGCGATCAGCGGGCGCAACACCAGCTTTTCGGTCACACAGTCGATCAGCGACAGGTTCGGCAGCGTCTGGCTGGAGACCTGGGAGATCGCTTCGCCGGTCACCAGCGCGTCGATCTGCAACTGATCGGCGATTCGGGACGCAGCGCGCAACATCATACGCTTCAATACTACGCCCATATGACTGTTATCGACTTTGCCGAGAATTTCCCCGAGCACTTCCTCGAACGGCACGCTCACAAATAGCACACGCTGGGAGCTGCCGTACTTCTTCCAGATATAATGCGCGACTTCCATCACGCCCAATTCGTGTGCACGCCCGCCCAGGTTAAAGAAGCAGAAATGGCTCATCAGCCCGCGGCGCATGATCTGGTAGGCCGCCACCGTGGAATCGAAACCGCCGGACATGAGTACCAGGGTCTGTTCCAGGGCACCCAGCGGGTAGCCGCCGATGCTGTCGTGCTGGCTATGGATCACGAACAACCGTTGGTCGCGAATTTCCATGCGCACTTCAATTTGTGGCGCTTTCAAGGAAATTCCGGCTGCGCCGCACTCGCGACGCAGCTTGCTGCCGACGTATTTCTCGACGTCCATGGAGCTGAACGGGTGCTTGCCGGCACGCTTGCAGCGCACCGAAAAAATCTTCCCTTCCAGCTCATCACCGAAGTGCTGCTTGCACTTTTCGGTGATGTCGTCGAAGTCGCCCAGTGGATACTCGTCCACCTGCAGGAAATGCGCGATACCCGGCATGCAGCTCAGCCGTTCGGTCATGTCCTTCAAGGCTTTGGGGTCGGTCACGCGGGTTTCCAGCTCGAGGTTGTCCCACACGCCGTTCACCACCACAGCCGGGTCCAGATCGCGGAGCACGGCACGGATGTTCTTGGCCAACTGACGGATGAAACGCATCCGTACCGGTCGGCTCTTGATGGTGATCTCTGGGAAGACTTTAACGATTAATTTCATGGAAACAGCGCGCGCAGGGCCTGCCGAAAAAGGGGGGCGCGGATTATAGCGGAAATCGCTCAAGGTTTAACCAGTTAATATGCATTGAAGGTGATGCGCACCAAAACGGGTCATTTATGCAAATCAGCGCTACATTGCAGTGCGTTAATTATTCCATTTCAGCCGATTGCACCGTTATAGGGGCGATTTTGAGGCAGAAAGGCCATGTTGGCGCACTGGCATGCAATTTGCTCTCTTGTGAGGCAGGTTGCCATGGCGGAGTATCCGCGCCGGCATCACCCACATTCTAAGGGCTAACTCCACTACCCAGCCCGAAGCCACCCGGAGGACACCATGTCGAAGTCGGTTCAACTCATCAAAGATCATGACGTTAAATGGATTGATCTGCGCTTCACGGACACAAAAGGCACTCAGCACCACGTGACCATGCCGGCTCGCGACGCGCTGGATGACGCTTTCTTCGAAGAAGGCAAAATGTTCGACGGTTCCTCCATTGCCGGTTGGAAAGGCATCGAAGCTTCCGACATGATCCTGATGCCGGACGACAGCACTGCCGTGCTGGACCCGTTCACCGAAGACCCAACCCTGATCATCGTCTGCGACGTGATCGAGCCTTCGACCATGCAAGGCTACGACCGCGACCCACGTGCGATCGCCAAGCGTGCCGAGGAATACCTGAAGTCGACCGGTATCGGCGACACCGTATTCGTAGGCCCTGAGCCAGAATTCTTCATCTTTGATTCGGTCAAGTTCAAGTCCGACATCTCCGGCTCCATGTTCAAGATCTTCTCCGAACAAGGTTCGTGGATGTCCGACCAGGACGTGGAAGGCGGCAACAAAGGCCACCGTCCAGGCATCAAAGGTGGCTACTTCCCAGTTCCGCCATTCGACCACGACCACGAAATCCGTACCTCCATGTGCAACGCCATGGAAGAAATGGGCCTGGTTATCGAAGTGCACCACCACGAAGTGGCCACTGCCGGCCAGAACGAAATCGGTGTGAAATTCAACACCCTGGTGGCCAAGGCTGACGAAGTCCAGACCCTGAAGTACTGCGTACACAACGTGGCTGATGCCTACGGCCGTACCGCGACCTTCATGCCTAAGCCTCTGTACGGCGATAACGGCTCGGGTATGCACGTTCACCTGTCCATCGCTAAAGAAGGCAAGAACACCTTCGCTGGCGAAGGTTATGCCGGCCTGTCCGACACCGCCCTGTACTTCATCGGCGGTATCATCAAGCACGGTAAGGCCCTGAACGGCTTCACCAACCCGTCGACCAACTCCTACAAGCGTCTGGTTCCAGGCTTCGAAGCGCCGGTCATGCTGGCCTACTCGGCACGCAACCGTTCTGCCTCGATCCGTATTCCTTACGTGTCCAGCCCGCGCGCTCGCCGTATCGAAGCCCGCTTCCCGGATCCAGCAGCCAACCCATACCTGGCCTTCGCTGCCCTGGTCATGGCTGGCCTGGACGGTATCCAGAACAAGATCCACCCTGGCGACGCCGCCGACAAAAACTTGTACGACCTGCCGCCTGAAGAGGCCAAAGAGATCCCACAAGTGTGCGGCAGCCTGAAAGAAGCCCTGGAAGAGCTGGACAAGGGCCGTGCGTTCCTGACCAAAGGCGGCGTATTCAGCGACGACTTCATCGATGCCTACATCGAGCTGAAAAGCGAAGAAGAAATCAAAGTACGTACCTTCGTACACCCACTGGAATACGAGCTGTACTACAGCTGCTGATCCGGTAGCGCTGCTTGACGCAGCGTGATGAAAGAGGCCTCCTTCGGGAGGTCTTTTTTTGCCCGAATTTTATTAAACATGCGGGAGAGGGCTCGCCCCCTCCCACAAGGAGATCAGCCTTGAAACGTCGACTTGTATTTGCCCTGCTGTTCGTCACTACCAGTGCGAGCGCCGCGCCAGCCAGCCTTGAGCCATTGCTCAACAGCATCGCCGAACGCCTGGCCATCGCCGACCAGGTCGCCCTGAGCAAATGGGAAAGCAAAAAGCCCGTAGAGGACAAGAAGCGCGAACAGGAGGTCATCGCCAGCGTCATCGCCCAAGCACCCAACTACAAACTGGCGCCCGCCGCCGCCGAGCAATTTTTCTCAGCGCAGATAGAGGCGAACAAACTGGTGCAGTACACCCACCTGTCCGACTGGCAGTTCCAGGGCAAGGCACCCGATGACCCGCGCCCCGACTTGGTGAAGCAGATTCGCCCGCAGCTGGATCAATTGCAAAAACGCCTGCTGCAAGAACTGGCGGACTTCACCCCGCAACGCACCGACCCAAAGTGCCCGCAGTGGCTGGCCGAGGCGGTGCATGAGCCGTTGAACGAGCCGTTGCAGCAACTGGCGATGATTCGCGCCACTGCCGAGCTGTGTATCCACACAGGCGAATAACAGATGACACCCACATCATTTTAGGCCCCTTCCGGCATCCGTCCCCCGGACAGCGATCGTAGCCTGACCGGCCACTCAGCGAACGGATGAAACCGACCATGGAAGCCCTCAAATGCTTGATCGCAACAGCGGCGTGTTTGGCTGCGCTAGGCTGCAGCAGCCAGCCCAAAGACGCCGTACAGATCGAAAAGGAAACCCTGCTGCAGAGCAGCGCATCATGGGACGGAACACCTTACGAGGCTTACCCCTCCGGCCCGCCGGAACTTACGCTGTTGCGACTCAAGATCCCGGCGAATACGCAGTTGCCCTGGCACAGCCACCCCATGCCGAACGCAGCGTATATCCTCTCGGGCGAGTTGATCGTTGAAACCCGTAAAGGCGGGCGGGCTCTCACCCTGACTCAAGGGCAAACCCTGGCCGAGATGGTGGGCACAGTCCATCGCGGCAGAACCGGAAGCACCCCAGTGGAGCTGCTGGTGTTTTACGCCGGCACCATGGGCATGCCGCTGTCCCAGCCGCATTGATAAAGTCCTGCCACCGAGATCGCTCTCGACATCGGCCGAGAACGATCTCTCATCACTTCCTGAACAACCTTCATAAAACCGCACTATATTGGTGCGACAACTTGCACCCTACCCACCTGCCCAGCCCATTTTGGTTCGAAACTTCCCGTTGAAGCTGGCAGAACGCCACAGTTTCGAGCCTTAAATCCTTATTTCAGGGGTTTAACGCTTCTTTTCGGAGCCTTGGTTTGGTTTTTGCATTTTCCTTGTATCAGCGTGTGCCTCAAGCCCGCGCCTTGCTCCAAAAGAGGTCCTGATGACCATCAGCGATGCACTGCACCGTTTGTTACTCGACAACCTGACGACCGCGACCATCCTGCTCAACGACGACTTACGTCTTGAGTACATGAACCCGGCGGCGGAGATGCTCCTGGCCATCAGCGGCCAGCGCAGCCATGGGCAGTTCATCAGCGAATTGTTCACCGAGTCGGCCGAAGCCTTGAGTTCATTGCGCCAGGCGGTGGAGCAGGCACACCCATTCACCAAGCGTGAGGCGATGCTCACGGCCCTGACCGGCCAAACCCTGACCGTCGACTACGCCGTGACCCCGATCCTGAGCAACGGCGCCACCCTGCTGCTGCTTGAAGTGCATCCCCGCGACCGCCTGCTGCGCATCACCAAAGAAGAAGCCCAGCTGTCCAAGCAGGAAACCAGCAAGATGCTGGTCCGCGGCCTGGCCCATGAGATCAAGAACCCGTTGGGCGGGATTCGCGGTGCCGCGCAGTTGCTGGCCCGCGAGCTGCCGGACGAGCACCTCAAGGACTACACCAACGTCATCATTGAAGAGGCCGACCGCCTGCGCAACCTGGTGGACCGCATGCTCGGCTCCAACAAACTGCCGTCGCTGGCGATGACCAACGTGCACGAGGTGCTTGAGCGCGTCTGCCAGCTGGTCGAAGCCGAAAGCCAGGGCTGCATCACCCTGGTGCGCGACTACGATCCGAGCATTCCCGACGTATTGATCGACCGCGAACAGATGATCCAGGCCGTGCTCAATATCGTGCGCAACGCCATGCAAGCCATCAGCAGCCAGAACGAGCTGCGCCTGGGCCGCATCAGCCTGCGCACCCGCGCCCTGCGCCAGTTCACCATCGGCCACGTGCGCCATCGCCTGGTAACCAAGGTCGAGATCATCGACAACGGCCCGGGCATTCCTGCGGAACTGCAGGAAACCATCTTCTTTCCAATGGTCAGCGGCCGCCCGGACGGTACCGGGCTGGGCCTGGCCATTACCCAGAACATCATCAGCCAGCACCAGGGTCTGATCGAATGTGAGAGCCATCCCGGCCACACCACGTTCTCGATCTTTCTGCCTCTGGAACAAGGAGCCCCATCGACATGAGCCGTAGTGAAACTGTGTGGATCGTCGATGACGACCGTTCTATCCGCTGGGTCCTCGAGAAAGCCTTGCAACAGGAAGGCATGACCACCCAGAGCTTCGACAGCGCTGACGGGGTGATGAGCCGCCTGGCGCGCCAGCAGCCCGACGTGATCATCTCCGACATCCGCATGCCCGGCGCCAGTGGCCTGGACCTGCTGGCGCGGATTCGCGAACAGCACCCGCGCCTGCCGGTAATCATCATGACGGCGCACTCGGACCTGGACAGCGCTGTCGCGTCCTACCAGGGCGGTGCGTTTGAATACCTGCCCAAGCCGTTCGACGTGGACGAGGCGGTGGCGCTGGTCAAGCGCGCCAACCAGCACGCCCAGGAACAACAGAACCAGGAAGCGCCGCCGGCGCTGACCCGCACCCCGGAAATCATCGGCGAAGCGCCGGCGATGCAGGAAGTGTTTCGCGCCATCGGGCGCTTGAGCCACTCCAACATCACCGTGCTGATCAATGGCGAGTCGGGTACCGGTAAAGAACTGGTGGCCCACGCCCTGCACCGTCACAGCCCAAGGTCGGCCTCGCCGTTTATCGCACTGAACATGGCGGCGATTCCGAAGGACTTGATGGAGTCCGAGCTGTTCGGCCATGAGAAAGGCGCGTTCACTGGCGCGGCCAACCTGCGTCGCGGCCGCTTTGAGCAAGCCGATGGCGGTACGCTGTTCCTCGATGAGATCGGCGATATGCCGGCCGATACCCAGACCCGCCTGCTGCGGGTACTGGCGGACGGCGAATTCTATCGCGTGGGCGGGCATACGCCGGTCAAGGTCGATGTGCGCATCATCGCCGCGACTCACCAGAACCTGGAAACCCTGGTGCATGCGGGCAAGTTCCGCGAGGACTTGTTCCACCGCTTGAACGTGATCCGTATCCACATTCCCCGGATGTCGGACCGTCGCGAAGATATCCCGACCCTCGCTCGCCACTTCCTCAGCCGCGCCGCCCAGGAGCTGGCCGTGGAGCCGAAGCTGCTGAAAACCGAGACCGAGGAATACCTGAAGAACCTGCCGTGGCCAGGCAACGTGCGCCAGCTGGAGAACACCTGCCGCTGGATCACGGTGATGGCATCCGGGCGCGAGGTGCATATCAGCGACCTGCCGCCGGAGCTGTTGAGCCTGCCGCAGGACTCGGCCCCAGTGACAAACTGGGAACAAGCCCTGCGCCAATGGGCCGACCAGGCCCTGGCACGCGGCCAGTCAAACCTGCTGGACAGCGCCGTACCGGCGTTCGAGCGGATCATGATCGAAACGGCCCTCAAGCACACCGCAGGTCGCCGCCGCGATGCCGCCGTGCTGCTGGGCTGGGGCCGCAATACCCTGACTCGCAAGATCAAGGAACTGGGGATGAAGGTGGATGGTGGTGACGACGACGACGGCGATGAGGGCTGAGTCTCAGATCCACTGAAAATCCAATGTGGGAGGGGGCTTGCCCCCGATAGCGGTGGTGAAGTGCGCCCCAGAAGTTGGACACCCATCCAATTTCTGGGGCGTTTTCATGAGCAAGTACACCACGCAGTTCAAGCTATCTGCCATCACCGCTTTCCTTGAGCGAGGCCGAGGGTTTCGCCGGGTCGCCGCTCAATTTCAAATGGACCCCACCTTGCTTCGTCGTTGGGTCGAGGCTTATCGATTACACGGTGAGGCCAGCTTGAGCAGTACCGGCCAGCGTTACAGTGCCTTGTTCAAGTTCTCTGTTCTACGGCGCATGTGGGATGACTCCCTTTCCTTGCGCCGCGCAGCGGCGCTTTTCAACTTGGGGGATTCCACTCAGGTGGGCAGATGGCAACAGCAGTATTACAGTGGCGGTATTGAAGCCCTGGAGTCAGGGAAAAGAGGACTGAGCACCGCTATGCCTAAACCACCTGCTAAACCACGCAAAACCGCTGCCCCACTCACCAGCCCTGAGCCTGAGCACAAGACGTTACTTGATGAGCTCCAATACCTACGGATGGAGAACGCTTATCTAAAAAAGCTTGGGGAGTTAGGCGAGGCGGTGATGAGGCGGGAGAAAGAACAGAAGAAAAAGCCCGATTAGTCAGTGAGCTTAAGCAACACTTTCCCTTGCGTGACTTGCTCAAGCTAGTGAGCCTTGCGCGAAGTACGTACTACTACCAACTCAAGGCGATGGGCGTTGCGGACCGATTTTCCTCGATCAAAGCTTCTATCCAGACCATCCAAAACGAGCATAAGGGCCGCTTTGGTTACCGTCGGATGACGCTAGAACTACGTAAAGAAAGATCGCTGATCAACAGTAAAACGGTACGACGACTGATGGGGGAGCTGGGTCTGAAATGCACGGTGCGGCCTAAGAAATACAGGTCGTATAAAGGGCCGATGGGCGAAGTGTCGCCCAACACCTTGGCTCGTCAGTTCGAGGCTGAGCAACCGAATCAGAAATGGGTGACGGATGTCACCGAGTTCAAAGTGGCCGGCAAAAAGCTGTACTTGTCCCCAGTTTTGGACTTGTACAACGGAGAAATCGTGGCCTATCAGACGGCAATACGTCCCCAATATGCCTTGGTGGGCGAGATGCTGGAAAAAGCTATTGAAGGCTTACCTGAGGGCGGCAAGCCTATGCTGCATTCAGATCAAGGCTGGCACTATCGATATCCAAAGTACCGGGAGAGGCTAGAAAAAGCAGGGCTGGAGCAAAGCATGTCACGCAAAGGAAACTGCCATGACAACGCCACAATGGAGAGTTTCTTCGGCACGCTGAAGTCAGAGTTCTACTATCGGGAAAGCTTTGAAAGCGTGGAGCAGTTGCAAGCGGGGCTGGATGAGTACATCCATTACTACAACCATAAGCGAATCAAAGTGAAGCTTGGCGGACTGAGCCCTGTAGCGTACAGGACCCGGTCCGCTGTAGCCTAACCAACAGCTGTCCAGCTTTTGGGGCGCACTTCAGTGGATCAGTCACATAGATGTCGACTGACACTCCGCCATCGGGGGCAAGCCCCCTCCCACATTTGGACCTCCAAAGGCTTCAGAACCGTGCACCGCTTCAATGCACCATGAACCGGCATCGGGCATGGATCCAACGCCTGAAACCGCAGAACCGCTGAAAAAAACCTGAACCCCGAAAACACCAAAGCCCCGTATTCCGGGGCTTTGCGCTTTTTGAAGATTTTTTTTGGCGCCACTTCGCGACTCTGGCACGCGCCCTGCAATACCCCTTGTACAACCCAGTTTCGGGGACCTTGGTACAGGCAGGCCGAGAATCCCCTCTTTACACCCGGGGTGCTTGATGCGAACCGCGTCGCGCTCCACACCGCTTTGGGGAACCTCGGTACAGGCAGGCCGGGGATTCCCTCTTTAACACCGAAGCCCTTGAGGCTTCACCCCGTTTTGGGAGCCCTGGTACAGGCAGGCCGGGAACTCCCTTCTTTACACCCGGGGCTTATGTGGCACAGCGCCCATAGCCCCAGCCCGTTTTGGGGACCTTGGTACAGGCAGGCCGGGGATTCCCTCTTTTATTGCTCTTGGAGATGGATCTCCAGCCGCCAGCGGCCTTCAGCCTTCTCCCCCGACCATTCCCCGCGCAACGGCCGAGCCGCCACCAGGTTCAGCAGCAGGCCAGCATCGGTCTTGCGTATGCGCCAGTTCACATCCTTGCCATTGACCTTGAGTTGCCCGCCGGCCGCCTTGCCCTGCGCGTCGAACAACAGCGCCACGGTGCCATCGACCTGCTCGCCGTGCAGCTTGGGCTCGCGGTTAAACCACACCAGCACGCCGTCCGCCGCCGGCTCGACCTGCAGCAACTCGACAGGGTCGGGGGTGGTCAGGCGACCGATCATCAGGCCCACCATCAGGCCGACAATCGCCAACGAGCCCAAAACCCTCGGCAATAGCTTCGGCCTGGGATCCTCTTCGAGGGTAGAATGCAGCGCATCTTTGCCTTCGGAGCCGTGCATGTTTCACGTCATCCTTTTTCAACCAGAAATTCCGCCGAATACCGGCAACGTTATCAGGCTGTGCGCCAACAGTGGCTGCCACCTGCATTTGATCGAGCCCCTGGGCTTTGACATGGACGACAAGCGCCTGCGCCGCGCCGGGCTGGATTACCACGAGTACGCCACCTTGCAGCGCCACGCCGACCTGGCCAGCTGCCTGGAAAGCCTGGGCCACCCACGGCTGTTCGCGTTTACCACCAAGGGCTCGCGGCCGTTCCATGATGCCAGTTTTGCCGAAGGCGACGCCTTCCTGTTCGGCCCGGAAAGCCGTGGCCTGCCGGCCGAGGTACTCGATGCCCTGCCTGACGGGCATCGCCTGCGCTTGCCGATGCGCGAAGGTTGCCGCAGCCTGAACCTGTCGAACACCGTGGCCGTTGCTGTCTACGAAGGCTGGCGCCAACTCGGCTTCAAGTAACACACACAGCAAATGTGGGAGGGGGCTTGCCCCCGATAGCGGTGGATCAGTCACATAGATGTCGACTGACACTCCGCCATCGGGGGCAAGCCCCCTCCCACATTGGGTTCTGCGTCGGGTTCGAGATTACTGAACCGTCGACGCGCCTTCCTGTTGCATGCGCTGCAGCTCTTGAGCGTACAGGGCATCGAAGTTCACCGGAGCCAGCATCAGCGCAGGGAACGAACCACGGGTAACCAGGCTGTCCAGGGTCTCGCGGGCATACGGGAACAGGATGTTCGGGCAGAACGCACCCAGGGTGTGGCTCATGGACGCCTCGTCCAGGCCCTGGATCAGGAAGATACCGGCCTGTTGCACTTCAGCGATGAAGGCCACTTCTTCGCCATTCTTGACGGTGACCGACAAGGTCAGCACGACTTCGTGGAAGTCGCCTTCCAGTGCCTTTTGACGGGTGTTCAGGTCCAGGGCAACGCTTGGGGTCCATTCCTGGCGGAAGATAGCCGGGCTTTTCGGCGCTTCGAACGACAGGTCACGCACGTAGATGCGCTGCAGCGAGAACTGTGGGCCTTGGGCTTCTGCTGCTTCGGTATTCTGTTGGTCAGTCATCGCAGATCCTTCTTGATCTTGGGGTCTTTTAGGGGTTGGGAGTCAGACGTGCAGCAGCGCATCGAGTTTACCGGAGCGCTCCAGGGCGAACAGGTCATCGCATCCACCGACGTGCCGGGTGCCGATCCAGATCTGCGGAACGGACGTGCGCCCCGCCTTCTGGGCCATTTCGGCACGCACCTGGGGCTTGCCGTCGACCTTGATCTCTTCGAAGGCAACACCCTTTTTCTCCAGCAAAGCCTTGGCTCGCATGCAGTAAGGGCACCAATCGCTGGAATAGACGACAACCTGGCTCATATCACTTCACCAGCGGCAGGTTATCGGCGCGCCAGCTGCTGATACCACCAGACAGCTTGGCCGCAGTGAAACCGGTCTTGAGCATTTCGCGGGCGTGGGTGCCGGCGTGCTGGCCTTGGGCGTCGACCAGGATGATGGTCTTGGCCTTGTGTTTTTCCAGCTCGGCCAGGCGCGCAATCAGCTTGTCCTGCGGAATGTTCAGGGCGCCGACGATATGGCCGGTGGCAAAATCCTTGGCCGGGCGGATATCCACGACAATCGCCTCATCCTTGTTGACCAGCGCGGTCAGCTCCGACGTGCTCAGGCTGCGGCCACCGCGGCTCATCTCGTGAGCGATCAGCAGCGCCAGCAGGATGACGAAGGCACCCGCGAGCAGATAGTGGGCAGTGGCAAATGCAATCAGGTGATCAACCATCAAGGAGGTTCCAGGGCGTTAAAATGGCGGTAAGTATACACAGCCGCCAGGGGGGGCCAACCCCCGTAAAGCGGTGACGTGGTCGGAACTTCGCTTTAAACTGCCACTCCCTTTTCAATCCCCTTCACTAATTACCGCCGCGAGAGGATCTATGACTACTACGCCTAAACCTTTGGTCCTGATAATTCTCGATGGCTTCGGACACAGTGAAAGCCACCACGACAACGCCGTGTACTCGGCGCGCAAGCCGGTCCTGGACCGCCTGACCGCCACCGTCCCCAACGGCCTGATCTCCGGTTCCGGCATGGACGTGGGCCTGCCGGACGGCCAAATGGGCAACTCGGAAGTCGGCCACATGAACCTGGGCGCCGGACGAGTGGTCTATCAGGACTTCACGCGCGTGACCAAAGCGATCCGCGATGGCGAGTTCTTCGAGAACCCGACTATCTGCGCGGCAGTGGATAAAGCCGTCGCCGCCGGCAAAGCGGTGCACTTCATGGGCCTGCTGTCCGACGGTGGCGTACATAGCCACCAGGACCACCTGGTGGCTATGGCCGAACTGGCCTTCAAGCGGGGCGCCGACAAGATCTACCTGCACGCCTTCCTCGACGGCCGCGACACCCCGCCGAAGAGCGCGCAGTCGTCCATTGAGCTGCTGGACGCCACCTTCGCCGCCCTGGGCAAAGGCCGCATCGCCAGCCTGGTCGGCCGCTACTTCGCCATGGACCGCGACAACCGTTGGGACCGCGTGGCCCAGGCCTACAACCTGATCGTCGACGGCCAGGCCGAATTCAACGCCGCCACCGCCCAGGAAGGCCTTGAAGCCGCCTACGCCCGTGGCGAGAGCGATGAGTTCGTCAAAGCCACCACCATCGGCGAGCCGGTGAAAGTCGAAGACGGCGACGCCGTGGTCTTCATGAACTTCCGCGCCGACCGCGCCCGCGAGCTGAGCCGTGTGTTTGTCGAAGACGGTTTCAAGGAATTCGAGCGGGCGCGCCAGCCAAAAGTCCAATATGTCGGCCTGACCCAATACGCCGCCAGCATCCCGGCCCCCGCAGCCTTTGCCGCAGGCAGCCTGGACAACGTGCTGGGCGACTACCTGGCGAAAAACGGCAAGACCCAGCTGCGCATCGCCGAAACCGAGAAGTATGCCCACGTGACCTTCTTCTTCTCCGGCGGTCGCGAAGAACCGTTCCCCGGCGAAGAGCGCATCCTGATCCCGTCGCCTAAAGTCGCCACCTACGACCTGCAACCGGAAATGAGCGCGCCGCAAGTCACCGACAAGATCGTCGACGCCATCGACCACCAGCGGTATGACGTGATCGTGGTCAACTACGCCAACGGTGACATGGTCGGCCACAGCGGCAACCTGGAAGCCGCGATCAAGGCCGTGGAATGCCTGGACCAGTGCGTCGGCCGCATCGTCGATGCGCTGGAAAAGGTCGGCGGCGAAGCGCTGATCACCGCCGACCACGGTAACTGCGAGCAGATGTCCGACGAATCCACCGGGCAGGCCCACACGGCCCATACCACCGAGCCGGTGCCGTTCATCTACGTCGGCAAGCGCGACTTCAAAGTGCGTGATGGCGGCGTGCTGGCGGATGTGGCACCGACAATGTTGATGCTGATGGGGTTGGAGAAGCCGAAAGAGATGACCGGCACTTCGATTCTGGTCTGATTCTCAGAATCACCGAAAAATAATGTGGGAGGGGGCTTGCCCCCGATTACGGTAGATCAGCTGACACCTATGTGGCTGATACACCGCTGTCGGGGGCAAGCCCCTTCCCACATTGGATCTTCCGCGTTTGGTAGATGTCTTTTTGCCATACCAGCGCCACTCGGCACCTATCTTGCCCGGAAGCCTGAATTGGGCGTTTTTTTTGCAGCGCTTGGCGGGCATACTAGGCCGTCCCTTTCCGTGGTGTCGCCCGCCTCTATGCTTCGCGCCTTGATTACCCTCGCTCTTGTCTGCCTGCTCCAACCGGCGTTTGCCGATGAGCGCGCGCAAACCCAACAACAGTTGGACGCTACGCGTCAGGACATTACCGAGCTGAAAAAACTGCTCGGCAAGCTCCAGGAAGAAAAATCCGGGGTGCAGAAAGACCTGCGCGGCACGGAAACCGAGATGGGCAAGCTGGAGAAACAGGTCCAGGAGCTGCAAAAAGAATTAAAGAAGAGCGAGTCGGAACTGGAGCGACTCGACGCTGAGAAAAAAAAACTCCAGAGCGCACGCGTTGAACAGCAACGCCTGATCGCGATCCAGGCCCGCGCCGCCTACCAGAGCGGCCGCCAGGAGTACCTCAAGCTGCTGCTCAACCAGCAGAACCCGGAAAAGTTCGCGCGCACCCTCACCTACTACGACTACGTGAGCCAGGCACGCCTGGCGCAATTGAAGGGTTTCAACGAGACCCTGCGCCAACTGGCCAATGTCGAACAGGAAATCGCCGACCAGCAGTCGCAGTTGCTCGACCAGAAAAGCGCCCTCGACGTCCAGCGCGACCAGTTGGACAAGGTCCGCAAGGAACGCCAGCTGGCCCTGGCCAAGCTCAACGAAGACGTAAAGGCCCGCGACGCCAAGCTGCAAGCTCGCGAGCAGGACCAGGCCGACCTGGCCAAGGTACTCAAGACCATCGAAGAAACCCTGGCCCGCCAGGCACGCGAGGCCGAGGAAGCGCGCCAGAAAGCGCTGATCGCCCAGCAGGAAGCCGAAAAAAAGCGCCAGCGTGAGGCCGAACTGGCAGCCACGACGGACGCTCCGGCCCCCCGCAAGCCCGCGCACGCAGCACCTGGCCCGCTGGTTTCCAGCGCCGGCGAATCCTTCGGCGGCCCTTTTGCTTCCGCGCGCGGCAAACTTCCATGGCCGGTTGATGGTCGACTACTGGCACGCTTTGGGGAAACCCGTGGCGACGACACCCGCGCCAAGTGGGACGGGGTGATGATCAGCGCCGCTGCTGGCAGCCAGGTCCATGCCGTACACGGTGGCCGCGTGGTGTTTGCCGATTGGCTGCGTGGCGCCGGTTTGTTGGTGATTCTCGACCACGGTAATGGCTATTTGAGCCTTTATGGCCACAATCAGACTTTACTCAAGTCGGCAGGTGATGTTGTAAAAGCCGGTGAATCCATCTCCACTGTCGGTAACAGTGGCGGCCAGGACACCCCGGCGCTGTACTTCGCTATTCGTCAGCAGGGTCGCCCGAGCGATCCCGCACAATGGTGCCGCTCCCAAGGATAGGGGCGCATCTACACTAGGAGTTCGTTCGACATGCTGCATTTGTCCCGCCTCACTTCGCTGGCCCTGACGATCGCCCTGGTGATCGGCGCGCCTCTGGCTTTTGCCGACCAGGCCGCACCGGCTGCACCTGCCGCCACGGCCGCGACCACCAAGGCGCCGTTGCCGCTGGACGAGCTGCGCACCTTTGCCGAGGTCATGGACCGGATCAAGGCCGCCTATGTCGAACCCGTAGACGACAAGACCCTGCTGGAGAATGCCATCAAGGGCATGCTCAGCAACCTCGACCCACACTCCGCCTACCTCGGCCCGGAAGATTTCGCCGAGCTGCAGGAAAGCACCAGCGGTGAATTCGGCGGCCTGGGCATCGAAGTCGGCGCCGAGGACGGCCAGATCAAGGTCGTCTCCCCGATTGACGACACCCCAGCGTCCAAGGCCGGTATCCAGGCCGGCGACTTGATCGTCAAGATCAACGGCCAGCCGACCCGCGGCCAGACCATGACCGAAGCCGTCGACAAGATGCGCGGCAAAATCGGCCAGAAAATCACCCTGACCCTGGTGCGCGACGGCGGTGCCCCGTTCGACGTGACCCTGGCCCGCGCGACCATCACGGTCAAGAGCGTGAAGAGCCAGTTGCTGGAGTCAGGCTACGGCTACATCCGCATTACCCAGTTCCAGGTCAAGACCGGCGACGAAGTGGCCAAGGCCCTGGCCAAACTGCGCAAGGACAACGGCAAGAAGCTCAACGGCATCGTGCTCGACCTGCGCAACAACCCAGGCGGCGTGCTGCAGGCGGCGGTGGAAGTGGTCGACCACTTCATCACCAAGGGCCTGATCGTCTACACCAAGGGCCGCATCGCCAATTCCGAGTTGCGCTTCTCGGCTACCGGCAACGACCTCAGCGAAAACGTACCGCTGGCCGTGCTGATCAACGGCGGCAGCGCCTCGGCCTCGGAAATCGTTGCCGGTGCCCTGCAGGACCAGAAGCGCGGCGTGCTGATGGGCACGACCAGCTTCGGCAAAGGCTCGGTGCAAACCGTGCTGCCGCTGAACAACGAGCGTGCGCTGAAGATCACCACTGCGCTGTACTACACGCCAAACGGTCGCTCGATCCAGGCCCAGGGCATCGTGCCGGACATCGAAGTGCGCAAGGCCAAGATCACCAACGAGGTCGACAGCGAGTACTACAAGGAAGCGGACCTGCAAGGCCACCTGGGCAATGGCAACGGCGGCGCCGACCAGCCAACCGGCAGCGGCTCCAAAGCCAAGCCGATGCCGCAGGACGATGACTACCAATTGGCCCAGGCGCTGAGCCTGCTCAAGGGCCTGAGCATTACGCGCAGCCGTTGATATGCGCTTTGCCCTGATCATCGCTGCGCTATGCAGCCTGGCAGGGGTCGCTCACGCGACTCCCGCCAGCGAACCGCACAAAGCCTACCTGACCCTCATCATCGACGACCTCGGGCAAAACCTGGCCCGGGATCGTCGCGTGCTGGCCCTGCCTGGGCCGGTGACCACCGCAATCATGCCCGACACGCCTCACGCCGCCGAATTCGCCCGCGAAGCGCACAAGGCCGGCAAGATCGTGATCCTGCACATGCCCATGGACCCGGCCACCGGTCCGTTCGCCTGGCACCCCGACCTGCCTATCGAAGAGCTCGGCAAGCGCCTGGACGCCGCGTTCCAGGCCGTGCCCTACACCGCCGGTATCAACAACCACATGGGCAGTCGAATGACCGCACAGCCCGCGGCGATGGCCTGGTTGATGGCCGACCTGCAACGACGCAACAAGTTCTTTGTCGACAGCCGCACCAGCGCGCAGACCGTCGCCGCCGCCGAGGCACAGAAAATTGGCCTGGCCCATGTCTCGCGGGATGTCTTCCTCGACGACGAGCGCACCGAAGCCGCAATCACCACGCAACTGCAAACCGCGATCAAGCTGGCGCATAAACAGGGTTCGGCAGTGATGATCGGTCATCCGTACCCGCAGACCCTGGCGGTACTGGAACGCGAGCTGCCCAAGCTCAAGGCCCAGGGCGTCGACTGGATCGATATCAAGTTGATGATCAGTGTGCGCAGTAACCAGGCCATGGGTGGTCACGGTAAGAACGGCATCTATCGCTAAGGATCTGATACCTCTGTGGCGATTCGAAAAAGCGTACATCGCCTTCTGTAGGAGCGAGCTTGCTCGCGAAAAACGTCAACGATAACGTGGGCTCCCTGAATGAACGCGGCGCCTGTGAGTTTTTCGCGAGCAAGCTCGCTCCTACAAAAAAAGCCTTAATTGAACGGCAGTAGGGCTTGCTACAAAAAAGAGTCGACGGAAGGCTAGAGGTACTTCGCCATGATCTGGTCGACCACACCCTCCTTGCGCAGTTGGTCCAACGCCGCCTGCAGCTTCGCCACGGTCTCATCCGGCACATCCTTGTTCAGCGCGAGATAGAGTTGGGCGCTGTTGAAGCGCAGCACCGTCTTGAGCCCGGTCACCCCCGCCTGGCGTGCCAGGTAACGCCCGGCGGGATCGCCAGTCGCCCAAAGGTCGATCTGGCCGTCCATGAGCTTTTGCGCATTGTCCTGGTCGCGCAGCACCACCAGCGGGGTCAAGCCCTGCTTCTCCAGCGTCTGGGCAATCGCATCACCTTTATAGGCGCCGATCTTGTAGCGGCGCGCCTGCTCAAGGTCGGCAAGCTGGATCTTACTGTCGGCCTTGGCCAGCAGCACCCAGTCGTCCGGGCCAATGGGGCCGACCCATTTGAACAACGCTTCGCGATCCGGCAGGCGCGCCATGACAAATACGCCGTAGCCGGGTTTCTCCAGGGCGAGCTTGTAGATTCGCTCCCACGGGAAACGCAGGGTGAGGTTGTAGGAAATGCCGGCGCGCTTGAAGGTTTCTCGCACAATGTCCACGGCGATGCCTTCGATGTTCTCTTCCTTGGCGAAGTTCTTGCCGTTTTTCGCCATGTTATAGGGCGGGAAATTTTCCGTCAGCAGCACCAGGGAGGTATCAGACGGTTCTTCGGCGTGAGCTGCACTCACCATAAAAATGGAGGTGCTGGCGAGGGCAAGCAGCAGGGTCTTGAACATGAAGGCTACCGGAATCCATGGCAAGCGCAGAGAGTGCCGCGCGCCCGCCATGGTGTCCAGCAGCGTTTAGCGAACGACGATACCGCGCGCCGCCATGTAGGCCTTGGCCTCGGGGACGGTGTATTCGCCAAAGTGGAAAATACTCGCCGCCAGCACCGCGCTGGCGTGGCCTTCGATCACGCCATCGGCCAGGTGTTGCAGGTTACCGACACCGCCGGAGGCGATCACCGGGATACCCAGCGCATCACTGATCGCTCGGGTCACGCCCAGGTCGAAGCCGTTTTTCATGCCATCCTGGTCCATGCTGGTCAGCAGGATTTCGCCGGCGCCCAGGCCTTCCATCTTCATCGCCCACTCCACTGCGTCCAGCCCGGTTGGCTTGCGCCCGCCGTGGGTGAAGATCTCCCAGCGCGGGGTTTCGCCGGGGCCGGAGACTTTCTTGGCGTCGATGGCCACCACGATGCATTGCGAGCCAAAGTGCTGCGCGGCTTCGCCGACGAACTCCGGGTTGAACACGGCCGCGGTGTTGATCGAGACCTTGTCCGCGCCGGCATTGAGCAGGTTGCGGATGTCTTGCACGGTGCGCACGCCACCGCCCACGGTCAGCGGGATAAACACCTGGCTGGCCATGCGTTCGACGGTGTGCAACGTGGTGTCGCGGCCGTCGACGCTGGCGGTGATGTCGAGAAAGGTAATCTCGTCGGCACCTTGCTCATCGTAGCGGCGAGCGATTTCCACCGGATCGCCGGCGTCACGAATGTTCTCGAACTTGACGCCCTTGACCACGCGACCGTTGTCGACGTCCAGGCAAGGGATGATGCGTTTGGCCAGCGCCATGGTCAGTCCTCAGCCGTTGTAGGCATCGCAGTAAGCCTGGGCTTCGGCGACGTCCAGGGTGCCTTCGTAGATCGCGCGACCGGTAATGGCGCCGATGATCCCAGGAGCCTTGGCGTCCAGCAGCGACTTGATGTCGCCCAGGTTGTGAATACCGCCGGAAGCAATCACCGGAATCTTCGTCGCCGCCGCCAGTGCCGCAGTGAACGGTACGTTACAGCCCTGCATCATGCCGTCTTTGGCGATGTCGGTATAAACGATGGCGGACACACCGTCGGCCTCGAACTGCCTGGCCAGGTCGATGACTTGCACGGTGCTGATTTCAGCCCAGCCGTCGGTGGCGACGAAACCGTCCTTGGCGTCCAGGCCGACGATCACCTTGCCAGGGAACGCGCGGCAGGCTTCGGCGACGAACGCCGGGTCTTTCACCGCCTTGGTGCCGATGATCACGTAGCTCACGCCCGCTTTCACGTAGTGCTCGATGGTTTCCAGGGAGCGGATACCGCCGCCGATCTGGATCGGCAGGTTCGGGTAGCGCTTGGCGATCGCGGTGACCACCTCGCCATTGACCGGCTGGCCTTCGAAGGCGCCGTTCAAGTCCACCAGATGCAGACGACGGCAGCCCCCTTCCACCCATTTGGCAGCCATGCTCACCGGGTCATCGGAGAACACGGTGGAGTCTTCCATACGGCCTTGGCGCAGACGTACGCAGGCGCCGTCCTTGAGATCGATAGCGGGGATAATCAGCATCTGGCAAACCTTATTCGATATTCAGCAATGCTTGGGAAATCAGGGTTTCTCAAGCGACCACAGGTCGCTTTCGATGCTTTCGAACCTTTCTTTAAGGAGCGTCTGCGTATCGAAAATCGCCCTGTTGTAATAATGCGGAGCCACTTCGGTGGTGAACAACTCAAGAATCTCGGCGACCTCGAACGAGCCCAGCTTGAGCTCGAAGCGATCCTCCATGAAGCGCTTGATCTTGTCGGTGGCCTCACGCTCCTGCTCAGGCGTGAGGTTCAAGATCGGCTGCTTCGGTTTCCTGGCCATTTACCAGCGCCCATCCCAAGCGGCGAAGTTCTGCAGCAATTGCAGGCCATGGGTATGGCTCTTCTCCGGGTGGAACTGCACGGCAAAACGCGAACCTTCGGCCAACGCAGCGGCGAAGTCGACGCCGTAGTGCCCACCCCCCACCACCTGGCGCGGGTTACCGGCGGCGATGTAGTAGCTGTGCACGAAGTAGAAACGCGCCATGTCCGGAATGTCGTGCCACAGCGGGTGATGCACCGCCTGGCTGACTTCGTTCCAACCCATGTGTGGGACTTTCAGGTGGGCGCCGTCTTCGTGCAGGTCCTTGCCGAAGAACTTCACCTGGCCGGGAAACAGGCCGATGCAGTCGACGCCGTCGTTCTCTTCACTGCTGTCGAGCAAGGCTTGCATGCCCACGCAGATGCCGAGGAACGGGCGATCCTGGCTGACCTCGCGCACCAGGCTGTCAAAGCCCAGGCGGCGAATTTCAGCCATGCAATCGCGAATCGCGCCAACGCCCGGGAATACCACGCGGTCGGCTTCGCGAATCACATTGGCGTCGCTGGTGATCAGCACCTTGCCGGCCCCTACGTGCTCGAGGGCCTTGGCCACCGAGTGCAGGTTACCCATGCCGTAATCGATAACCGCGACCGTCTGCATTACAGGACGCCCTTGGTCGAGGGCATTTGCCCGGCCATACGCTCATCCAGCTCCACCGCCATGCGCAGCGCGCGGCCGAAAGCCTTGAACACGGTTTCGATCTGGTGGTGGGTGTTGGTGCCGCGCAGGTTGTCGATGTGCAGGCTCACGAGCGCATGGTTGACGAAGCCCTGGAAGAATTCCTGGAACAGGTCGACGTCGAAGCCGCCCACGGTGGCGCGGGTGTAGGGCACGTGCATCTGCAGGCCTGGGCGGCCGGAGAAGTCGATGACCACGCGCGACAGCGCTTCGTCCAGCGGGACATAGGCGTGGCCGTAGCGACGGATGCCTTTTTTGTCGCCAATGGCCTTGGCAAACGCCTGGCCGAGGGTGATGCCTACGTCTTCCACCGTGTGGTGGTCGTCGATATGCAGGTCGCCCTTGCTGACGATATCCAGGTCGATCAGCCCGTGACGGGCGATCTGGTCCAGCATGTGCTCAAGAAAAGGTACACCGATATCAAATCGGGCCTTTCCGGTGCCATCCAGGTTGATCGAGGCTTTGATCTGGGTTTCCAGAGTGTCGCGCTCGACGGACGCCTTACGTTCGGCCATCACCAGCTCCGCAAAATCATTGGGCGAAAAAGGCAGCCATTATAGGGGCGCGGGCGCTAAACAGAAACATCGAAGGGGATAAGACTGATGGAGTGTCGGGGATAGACATGTGCATACAAGCAAGAGCGGGCTTATGTGTCGAAGCAGACTTGTCGTGGCGAGCGGGCTTGCCCCGCGTTGGGCTGCGCAGCAGCCCCAAAATATACCAACGCGTTCTGACGGGAAGAACGCGTTGGTTTTATTGGGCTGCTGCGCAGCCCAACGCGGGGCAAGCCCGCTCGCCACAACCCCCAACACGCCTGGGACCACAAGGCATGCGCGGTGTCAGTGGAACAGCACCGCCGTCTTCTGCAGGGTCACCCACACACCCCATGCCAACGGAATACCCACCACCAACCAGGCCGCAACAGCCAGCGGCTTGCTGCCGGCGGAGGCTTTCCACTCCAGCACGGTCGTGGCATCAGCACCTTTGTCATGACCCAGCGCCTGTTCGGCAGCCAGCTCGGCATCGGTCATGAAGTACTTGTCGGCCACAGGACGCACCAGCATGTTGCAGATGAACCCCAGCACCAGCAGACCCGCCAGGATGTACAAGGTGATGTCGTAGGCCGCAGCGCGTTCAACGCCGATGCTCAACTGGTATTCACGCAGGTAGTTGACCAGCACCGGGCCCAACACGCCCGCCGCCGCCCAGGCAGTCAGCAGGCGACCGTGGATCGCGCCGACCATCTGGGTACCGAACAGGTCGGCCAGGTACGCCGGAACCGTCGCAAAACCACCGCCGTACATCGACAGGATGATGCAGAACGCCGCCACGAACAGCGCCACGTTACCCAGGTGCCCCAGGTTCGGGATCAGCGCGTACAGGGCAAAACCCAGGGCGAAGAACACGAAGTAGGTGTTTTTACGGCCCAGGTAGTCGGAGAACGACGCCCAGAAGAACCGGCCACCAATGTTGAACAGGCTCAACAGCCCAGTGAAGCCCGCAGCAATGGCCGCGATCGACGCCAGTTGCCCCGCATCCAGCTGGCCAAACGGTACATCCACACCCAGCAGCTTGCCGCCAAACACTTCCTGCAGCAGCGGCGAAGCCATGCCCAGGATGCCGATACCGGCGGAGACATTCAGGCACAGCACCAGCCATACCAGGCGGAATTGCGGGGTTTTCCAGGCCACGTTCACATGCACGTGACGGTGGGTGATCATCGAGTTGCTGGCTTTTTTCGCCGGCGCGGTCCAGCCCTCAGGCTTCCAGCCGGTCGGCGGAACACGGTACGACAGTGCGCCACCGATCATGAATACGAAGTAGATCGCCGCCATCACCAGGAAGCTTTGCCACACGCCCACGCTGGTCGGCGAAGCAAAGTGCCCCATCAACGCAGCGGCCAGCGGCGCGCCAACCATGGCGCCACCGCCGAAGCCCATGATCGCCATGCCGGTCGCCATGCCGCGCTTGTCCGGGAACCACTTGATCAGGGTGGACACGGGCGAGATATAGCCCAGGCCCAGGCCGATACCGCCAATAACCCCGGAACCGATCCACATCAGCCAGATCTGGTGGGTGTAGATCCCCAGCGCCGAGATCAACAGGCCGCCGCACCAGCACAGCGCCGATACAACACCCGCCTTGCGTGGCCCGGCATGTTCCAGCCAGCCGCCCCAGATCGCTGCCGAGCAGCCCAGGAAGATGAAGAACAGGGTGTAGATCCAGCCCAGCATGGAGATGGGCCAATCGCATTGGGACGAGAAGACTTGGGCGATAAAGCTCATGTCCGGCGCACAGGCAACAGGTGCGGTAATACCCAGCGCCTTGGAGAGTGGCAGCCAGAACACCGAGAAGCCGTAGGCCATGCCGATGCACAAGTGGATGGCCAGGGCGGCCGGTGGAACCAGCCAGCGGTTGAAACCGGGCTTGGCGATGATGCGTTCCTTGGACAGGAACGCAGGCTGTGCGGCAGTAATACTCGCCGCCATGCTAGTACTCATTGGTGTTTCCCCCAGTTGTTAGTATGTGTTCGTCAGGCGCTCTCTCCCTCGGCCTTGCACGCAAAGCGTGGCCGTTTTGTTGAGTAGAGCTCCATTTAGGCGCGACCTTAAGTCGCAGAAGGCGAACGAACGTGCAGAGATTAGCATCAGTGGACGCCATAAAAACCAAAGTGCCACTACGTTTTTCGGATTTTTTGCACTTTTTGACGTCAAAATTCCGTTTTCCTGGCCCTAGATACAATGTAACGATCTGTGAACTGACGCCGGTCGTCGGGCGTTATACTCTGCGGCTACATTTTGAAATCGACATACAAGGACTCGCCCATGAAAGCGTTCGGCAAAATCCTGGGTCTGGTACTTCTCGGGTTGTTGCTGATCATTGTGGCTCTCGGCTTTGCCCTGACCCATCTCTTCGATCCCAACGACTATAAAGACGAGATTCGCCAGATTGCCCGCGACAAGGCCCACATCGAGCTGACGCTCAATGGCGATATCGGTTGGAGCCTGTTCCCGTGGCTGGGCCTGGAGTTGCACGAAGCCAGCGTCGCGACCCTGACCAACCCGACCCAACCGTTCGCTGACCTGCAGATGCTCGGCCTGTCGGTACGCGTGCTGCCGTTGCTGCGCCGCGAGGTGCAGATGAGCGATGTGCGTGTCGAGGGCCTCAATCTACGCCTGAACCGTGACAAGCAGGGCCATGGCAACTGGGAAGACATCGGTAAGACCGCGCCGGAGGCAGGTACCGCCACCCCTGCCCCAGTGGAGCAGTCTGCCGAGCACGAGCCGGAAAAACCGCCAAAACCGATCCGTCTCGATATCGACAGCCTGACGATCAACAACGCCCGCATCGAATACAACGATGAGCAGACCGGCAAGCAGTTCAGCGCCGAAAGCATCCAGCTGAGCGCCGGGGCCGTGCACGAAGGGGCAAGCATTCCGCTGAAACTCACGGCCTTTTTCGGCAGTAACCAGCCGGTGATGCGCGTCAAGACCGAGCTCAACGGCAACCTGCGCATTCAACGCGCCCTCAAGCGCTACCAGTTCGAAGACATGAAACTCAGCGGCGAAGCCACCGGTGAACCGCTGCAAGGCAAGACCGTGACCTTCTCCACCCAGGGTCAACTGCTGGTGGACCTGGCGGCCAACATTGCCGAGTGGACCAACCTGAAACTCTCGGCCAACCAGCTGCGCGCACTCGGCGAGCTGAAGGTCAACGACCTCGACAAGACACCGCAGATCAGTGGCGCACTGTCCATCGCCCAGTTTGACCTGGCCACGTTCCTCGACAGCATCGGCAACCCGCTGCCGCACATGGCCGAGGGCAGCCTGAGCAAGGTCGAACTGGTCAGCCGCCTCAAGGGCACGCCGACCAGCATGGCGCTGGAAGACCTGAACCTGAAACTCGACGGCAGCACCTTTACCGGTCGCATCGCGGTGGACGATTTCGCCAAGCAGTCACTGCGCGTGCAACTGAAGGGCGACACGTTCAACGCCGACAACTACCTGCCGGCCAAGTCCGACGCCGCCAAAGGCGCCGCCGCTGCACGCCAGGCCGAAGTCCAGAACAGCGAAGCCGGCGCGATGGCCGCCGGTGGCACCACACCGCTGCCGGACGCCCCGACCAAGGGCGCCTGGAGCACCGACAAGCTGCTGCCACTGACCCGCCTGCGCACCCTGGATGTGAATGCCGACCTCACCTTTGGGCAACTGACCCTGAGCAAGCTGCCAATCCAGAACGCGGCACTGAAGGCCACCGGCCTCGACGGCCAGCTCAAGCTCGACACCCTGAGCGGCGGCCTCTACAACGGCACCTTCCAGGCCAACGGCACCCTCGATGTGCGCCAGGATATTCCGGTACTGGCGCTGCAGAGCCGCATCAAGCAGGTGCCGGTCGAACGCATCCTGCAAGCCCAAGGGCAAAATCCGCCGGTGAAAGGCCTGGTCACCCTCGACAGCAACCTCAGCGGCCGCGGCAACAGCCAAAAGGCCCTGATCGACAGCCTCAACGGCACCGCCAGCTTCGTGATCAACAATGGCGTGTTGCTCAACGCCAACCTTGAACAGCAGTTGTGCACCGGTATTGCCCTGCTCAACCGCAAGACCTTGAACAGCGAGCCACGTGGCAAGGACACACCGTTCGAGGAACTGAAGGGCAACCTGAGCTTCCGCAATGGCGTAGCCAATAACCCTGACCTGAAAGTGCGTATCCCAGGCCTCACGGTGAACGGCAACGGTGACATCGACCTGCGTGTGCTCGGCATGGATTATCGGGTGGGCATCATCGTCGAAGGCGACCAACGCGAAGTACCGGACCCGGCGTGTGAAGTGGGCGCCAACTTCCAGGGCATCGAAGTTCCGTTACGTTGCCGTGGCCCGCTGGAACTGGGCGCCAAGGCATGCCGCCTGGACAAGGATGGCCTGGGCCAGGTCGCCATCAAGGCTGCCGGTAACCGCCTCAACGAGAAGCTGGAAGAGAAGCTCGACAAGGTTAACCCGCAACTCAAAGATGCGTTGAAAGGCCTGTTCAAACGATGAGAAACGAGCAGTTTTCGCAGGCGGTGCTGAATTGGTACGACCGCCACGGTCGCCATGACCTGCCCTGGCAACAGGGCATCACCCCTTACCGGGTGTGGGTCTCGGAGATCATGTTGCAACAGACCCAGGTCAGCACCGTGCTCAACTACTTCGACCGTTTCATGGCTTCGCTGCCCACCGTCGAAGCCCTGGCCGCCGCCCCGGAAGATGAAGTGCTGCACCTGTGGACCGGCCTGGGCTACTACACCCGGGCACGCAACCTGCAAAAGACCGCGAAGATCGTCGTGGCCGAGTACGGCGGCGAGTTTCCCCGCGATGTCGAAAAACTCACCGGGCTGCCCGGTATCGGCCTGTCCACGGCCGGTGCAATTGCCAGCCTGAGCATGGGCCTGCGCGCACCGATCCTCGACGGCAACGTCAAGCGCGTCCTGGCGCGCTATACCGCTCAGGAAGGCTACCCCGGCGACCCGAAGGTCGCCAAGCAACTCTGGGCCACCGCCGAGCGCCTCACCCCGCAGACCCGCGTCAACGCCTACACCCAGGCGATGATGGACATGGGCGCAACCCTCTGCACCCGCAGCAAGCCCAGTTGCCTGTTATGCCCGCTGGAAAAAGGCTGCGAAGCCCACATGCTCGGCCTGGAGACACGCTACCCGATCCCCAAGCCACGCAAGGCCATCCCCCAGAAGCGCACGCTGATGCCAATGCTGGCCAACGCCGAGGGCGCGATCCTGCTTTACCGTCGCCCTTCCACGGGCCTGTGGGGCGGTTTGTGGAGCTTGCCGGAGCTGGACGACCTCGACGACCTCGAACACCTCGCCCACCAGCATGCACTGGCCTTGGGCACGCAACAGGCACTGCCGGGGCTGATCCACACCTTCAGCCACTTCCAGCTGGCCATCGAACCCTGGCTGGTCCAGGTCGAGGAATCCGCCCATCACGTGGCCGAGGCCGACTGGCTCTGGTATAACCTCGCCACCCCGCCGCGCCTGGGCCTTGCCGCCCCGGTGAAAAAACTGCTGAAGCGCGCGGCTGAAGTATTGAACGCAGGAGAGTCGTCATGACCCGCACCGTAATGTGCCGCAAGTACAAAGAAGAACTGCCCGGCCTGGAACGCCCTCCATACCCAGGTGCCAAAGGCCAGGACGTGTTCGATCATGTTTCCGCCAAAGCCTGGGCCGACTGGCAAAAACACCAGACCCTGCTGATCAACGAAAAACGCCTGAACATGATGAACGCCGAAGACCGCAAATACCTGCAAGGTGAGATGGACAAGTATTTTTCCGGCGAGGATTACGCCAAGGCCGACGGCTACGTGCCGCCTGCTCAATAATTGATCAAAAACCGGGGTCGGCACGTAAGCGACGGTAATAATTAAATATTTTTTGAAAACTTGCTTGACGACCCCCTGAAAAACCCGTTTAATGCGCCCCGTTGCCCAGATAGCTCAGTCGGTAGAGCAGGGGATTGAAAATCCCCGTGTCGGCGGTTCGATTCCGTCTCTGGGCACCACTATTAAGTTTCAGGTGGTGCAACTATCATCTGGAACACACAAAAAACCCGCCTGGTGCGGGTTTTTTGTTGCCTGGGATTTGACGCCTTGATCAAGGGCGATTCAACATCGCCCCTGCCACTCGGTCACTCAACGCCGATCCCACATCAGCGTCACCACCGCAGCCCTCTCTTGGTCCGACACCTGGAAGCCGCGCTCCTCGACCCGATTTAACCAGTCCTGCGCCGACAACTTCTCGCCAAAGCGCACCAGGCGCCCGTAGCGCTTGAACACGCCCTGCAACATGATAATCATCGAGGGGTAACTGCAGCCGCCGTCGAAACAGATGCTCAGCAAGCCAAGCCGCGAGCGGCCGATCACGTGACCGCCACCCGCGAGGGACGTCGCACCGGGTGATTGAGCGCCGGGCCGCTTGAAGTCCATTTCCATCATTTCCTTGATCCGCACGTTACAACGATTACAAAAACGGTAAAGCCAGATAGGCGTTATATGACCCGCCGGTCATTTACCCGGCAAACATACACCAACACGCTCTAAATCGCCTGTTCACTTGAGCAGAAACACCAGCAACGGGTTGTCGTTCAAGCGCCCGTTGTACATCGGAGTCAAATGCTCCACTGGCGTTCCCTGCAGCAGCGCGGTTTCCTTACGCGCCACTATCACCCACGCCGGCCGAGGCAGTTCGCCCAACCGTTCCATCTCATTGCGCCCAACGAACAGCGGTTGCTCGTCGTGGTCCAGGTTCATCATGTAGCGCACCGCCCAGGTGTCCCGACCGAGATTGACGAACACCAATGGCCCAGGCTCCGTCGCACGCAGCGCTTCCACCTGGCTGACAAACTGCCGGGTGTCGAACTGCAGGTCCTTGGCCGGCTCCACCACCGTCACCAGCAACAACCACTGCGCCGCGAGTGCAATCGCACTGAGCGACACCAGTCGCGCGCTGCGACGCCAGGCAAGCAACGCCGCCAACTGCAACAGCACCAGAGCGCCAATCAGCAGAGGCAACGAAACGTTAGGCCAGTAACCGTGTTTCTGCCACCCATAGCGACACACAAACACCACAACCCCACCCAACGCCGGCAGCGCCACGACGAGCCCTTCGTAGCATCGACGTATGCCCGCAAACCAGCCCTGCGCGTGAAGCAGCCCATAGGCCGCGACAGCGGCAAACATCGGCACCATAGGCAAGATGTAATAGGCACGCTTGAAGTGCGGCACCGACAGCCCGAGCAAAATCATCAGGCCGCAGGCCGCAAGCCGTATCGCCAGTTGCACATTCTCATCGCATTGGCGCTGCGCCCAGCGATGTCGCAACGCAACCATCGTGGCCAACGCCAGGGGCACCACGGGGAAGTAGCGGTACAAACTCAACTGGAAATAGAAATAGAACGGCTCACCGGTTTCGTCGAGGCGCCCACCGACCTGCATCCTGAACACTTCATCGGCAAAGGCATCGCCACCGCTGATCCGCGCCAGCTTCATCAGCAACCACCAGCACGCCGCCAACAGCACCAGGCCAACCATACCGTGCACCAGCACCTGCCTGACCCGCTCGCCGGGACGGCCCAACGCCCAATACACGCAGACCACGCCGCAGACCTCGATCAACCCCAAGGGCCCGCGAATCGCAAAGCCCAGGACGAACAGCGGGAACACCGCCAATTGCCTGAGGCGCGAACCGAGGCGTTCACCACTGTGCAGCAGATAGAAACTGCCGACGCACAGCAGCGCCACCATCTGGTCCAGGCAAACCGAACGCGACTTTTCCAGCAACTGAGTGGTGAGCAAGGTCAGCAGCACCGTGAGCAGCGCCCCGTTGCGGCCGTAAGGCACCAGCAAGCGATAGATCAGGGCAACCACACCCGCCGAGGCCAGCGCCGTGGGCAGGACATTTGCCAGATGGTTTGGCGCGTCGAACAAGCGCGCAAATACAAAACTGAAAAACGTCGCGGTACCAGGGTAGTCGGCGTAGGGCTGCCCATAGGTCGTAGGGAAAAGACTCGCGCCATGGCGAAACATCTCCTGCAGGAACAACGCCCAGCGCCCATCAAAACCCTGGGGCTGCTGATCCCAGATACCCAGGGTGAACAGCAACAAAGCCATCAGAAAAATGCCCAGGGACTCCAGGCGAAAGCGGTAGCGTTGATCCATCGGTTGACCTGTCAGGTAGGGAGCGCGGACCTATGGTGCCGAACCCGCCCCTGAATAGCGCCTGAACAACCTGAAGATTGCCGCTTCTAGCGACTCGCAGGCCACACCCACTTCGGGACCAGCCGGACGTAGACCAACTCACCCACCAGCTCCACCAGGGTCTGCAGGATCACCACGGTCGCCGCCACCCCACGCACGTCTTCCGGCAGTGCCAGCGCCAAGGGCAGCACCACCAGCGAGTTGCGTGTCGATGCACTGAACGTCACCGCCCGCGCCGTGACCGCTGGCAACGCGAACAACCGCGCGGCCAACGCCCCCATCAGCGGCGCCAGCAGCAAAAAGCCGATATACACCGGCAGTACCGGGAGCAGCAGGTTGATATCCCGCACCACCGAGGTGATTTGCGAGGCGATCACCACGAACAACACCAGCGCCATCGCCGGCACCGGCAACCACGCCCAGGCATTGCTCCAAGCGTTGACCGGCGATGATCGCCGCGCCAGGGAGGTGGTGATCACCGCCAGGATCATCGGCACCACGATCAACAACAGGAACGCCTCGACAAACGGCCCTGCCTGCACCACCACGTCGGCCTGCGCCCCCAGCATAAAACCCAGGTACACCGGCAATAGCACCAACTGCAACAGCAACAGCAACGGCGTCGCCGCCAGCATCAGGCGTGAATCGCCCTTACCGATATGGGTAAACACCACCACGTAGTCGATACACGGCGTCAGCAACACCAGCAATGCGCCCACCAGCAACGCCGGGCGCTCCACCAGGCCACGGGTCAACCCCCACACCAGCAACGGCACGAGGATGAAATTGGCCAGCAGCAACGCCGCCAGAAAGCGCTTGTGACCCAGGCTCTGGCGCAGATCCAGAAACGGGATTTGCAGGAACATCGCATACATCAGCACCGCGATGGCGGGCGTGACCAGCGCGCCAAGGCCATGGGCCAACGAAGGCGCGAGCAGGCCGAAAGCGGCAGCCAGCAGGACGGCGGCGAAGTAGACCGGGACCTGATTGTGCTCGAGGGTGTCGCGGGTCATGAAAACACTCAGTGTAAATCGCAAAGGCGTGAGCCTATGCTTCTACTGGCGCGAGGTCGAGGGAAGAGGCGTTGTACTGCTCGATGCAATCAATAATTTCGGTACTAAAAAACAATAATCCAGGCAGGGGCTTTGAAACGATGAACTTGAATGACGCCTCTTTAATAGAACGTGCAACTACACCCAGAAATAGCCAACGCGAATCCTTCAAAGAATCCGCCGCCGACGGCTACCCCCTCGCAGGCTCCACCTGGCGCCACCCGCGTACCGATCTCGAACGACCGGTCGTCATCATCAATGCCGCCACCTCCGTACGTTGCCGCCACTACTCACGTTTCGCCGATTACCTGTTCGCCAACGGCTTCGACGTGATCACCTACGACTATCGCGGCATCGGCGAGTCCCGCCTCGGTTCGTTGCGCGGTTTCAAGGCGTCGTGGTCGGATTGGGGCACGCGGGATTTCGAAGCGATCCTGCGGCGGGCACAGCGCGAGTTTCCAGGCCAACCGATTGATGTGGTCGGCCACAGCTTTGGTGGCTGTGCGGCGGGGTTGGCTGCATCCGGCGCGGTGATCCGGCGAATCGTCACCGTGGGCGCGCAGTTCGCCTACTGGCGCGATTACGCAGCCGCCGGGCGCTGGCAGATGTTTGCCAAGTGGCATGTGGTGATGCCGCTGGTGACGGCACTCTGTGGGTATTTCCCCGGCAAGCGGTTGGGCTGGCTGGAGGATACGCCGGCAGGCGTGGTGCGCGACTGGAGCACGCCAACGCCCAGGTATGAGACGCGGCCCAGCGGGCGTGCCCTGGCCGACTTGCCATTCAGTCGAGTGAAGGCGCAGATATTGGCGATCAGCATCACTGACGACCCGTTCGGCACCGTGCCAGCGATTGAGCGCTTGTTGGGCTATTTCGCAAACAGCGAGCGCACCCATCTGCGCATCGCTCCACAAGACATCGGCGAAAAACAGGTCGGGCATTTCGCGTTCTTTCGCAGTGAGTATCAGGACCGATTGTGGCCGATCGCATTGGACTGGCTTCAAAACGGCCAATTAGCGCCAGATACCCTTGGGATTTCCCCCAACCTGCGCTTCAATACCCCACCCAGATCCTGACCCAAGGACGTGAGCCCATGGCCTCGCCGAACAAGCAGCAAAAACGTGCCCACCGGGCCAAGGCCAAGGCCAAGCAGAACCGTACCCAGCGTGCCGTCGCGACCAAGCCGGATGCGTTTGCCGGGGATGATGACCGGATTGACCTTGAGTCGGTGGATTTGACCGAGCTGTTCGTGGCGATGCGTACCGCCGGCGAGACCAGCCAGCAGGCACTGTGTGCGGTGTTCCTGGCCCACCCACTGCTCGCACTGGTGCTGGAACAGGAAGGCGAAGAAGAAGCCACCGACTTTATCCTGGCGGCGCTGATCGAGTATCGGCAGTGGGCCACGGACAGCGAGGATGAAGCTGCCGCCCTGGCGTGGATCGAGTCGCCGCAGTTCCAGGCCGACTACGTCGCCGCCTCCCAGGCCCTCACCAACGCCCAAGACTGACGCTCGCCTTCTGTAGGAGCGAGCTTGCTCGCGAAAAACCTCAACGATAACGCGTGTTTCCTGAATCAACGCGGCGCCTGTGAGTTTTTCGCGAGCAAGCTCGCTCCTACAGAAGGCGGGCAAGCCCCCTCCCACATCTGAACTGCGGCGCAATCAAGCACCGCATTCCATCACATCAATTCAGCACCACCGCGCCGACTCTCTGCGCCTTGCGACGGCTCGACACCAACAACCCCGCCGCCACTACCAGCAAGCTCAAGACCCCAGTCGCAATGATTTCCACGCGATGGGCCTCTTGGAACAGCATGATGGTCAGCGTGCCCACGATGAACACCATCACCGCGTAGGTCAGGCCCGGGAACAGCCACATCTTGAAGACGATCTTCTCGCCCGCCGCCGTGCGCTTCTGGCGCATGCGCAGTTGCGACACCGCGATCACCAGGTACACCAGCAGCGCGATGGCGCCGGAACTGGCCAGCAAGAATTCGAACACTGCCGCTGGGGCCACGTAGTTGGCGAACACCGCCAGGAACGCTGCGCCCGTGGACAGCATCACCGCCCAGTAAGGCGTACCGCTTTTGTTGGTGCGCTTGGACACAGCCGGTGCATCACCACGACGCCCCAGGGAGAACAGCATGCGCGAGGCGGTGTACAACGCCGAGTTCAGGCAGCTGGTCACGGCGACCAATACCACCAGGTCGACGATCAGCTTGGCATTCGGGATGCCCATGCGCTCCAGCACGGTCTGGTAGGAACCTACGGCCGCCAGGCTCGGATCATTCCAAGGCACCAGGGAAACCACGATGAAGATCGACAGCAGGTAGAACAAACCAATCCGCCAGATCACCGAGTTGGTGGCCTTGGTGATTTGCTGGCCTGGGTTCTTCGATTCAGCCGCCGCAATGGTGACGATCTCGGTGCCCATGAAGGAGAACATGGTGGTCAGGATCGCCGCCAATACCGCGCCCATACCATTGGGCATGAAGCCCTGGGTATCGAACAGGTGGGACACGCCGCTGACCTGGCTGGTCGGCAAAAAGCCGAAGATCGCGGCCAGGCCGAGAATCACAAAGCCCACGATCGCCACGACTTTGATCAACGCGAACCAGAACTCGAACTCGCCGTAGTGCTTCACGCTGAACAGGTTGGTCGCCGTCAGCAGCAAGGTAATGATCAGGGTAAACGCCCAGATGGCCACGTTAGGGAACCAGGCGTTGAGAATGGTGGCGGCGGCGTTGGCTTCCAAAGGAATCACCAAGACCCAGAACCACCAGTACAGCCAGCCAATGGTGAAACCGGCCCAATGACCGATTGCCCGGTCGGCGTAGGTGGAGAACGAACCGGTGTCCGGTGACGCCACGGCCATCTCGGCCAGCATGCGCATGACCAGCACCACCAGCGTACCGGCAGCGGCGTAGGCCAGCAGCACCGCAGGGCCGGCGGCAGCTATCGCGTGGCCGGAGCCGACAAACAAACCGGCGCCAATAACGCCGGCAATCGACAACATCGTGACGTGACGCGGTTTGAGCCCCTGTTCGAGGTCATTGGAGCTTTGCGTACTACTCATTGACACACCTTTGCGAGGAATTGCGAAAACGGTTCGCCCGGTCTGCAGTCTTTCTTGTGAAAAGAAACCAACAAGGCGTTCTTTATTTTTTACGCAAGATTTGCGCCAAAATGTTACAAAGCCGCAATTGACGCGGGCTGTAGGACAATTCATTAACCGCTGCAAGTCATTGAGAATGCTGGCATTCCGCTACAGCGTTACCGAGCGACTCACTTTCCAGAGCAGTGCGCGCAGCATAAACACACACACAAAGTCCGCGACGCTCTATAAAAGTGCTGCCAGGCACCGTTTGCCCGGTTAACCCTTCCAACACCCGGCCAAAGCTGGCACCATCGCGCCCTTTTTACGTAAAGCCTGTGGATTTTCGGGATCAAACGGTTGTTCGGTTGTTGATGGCGCGACACGCTGCTGTGCCGATGCGACACCCTGCCGCAGAGCCCCGGTTAACCGTCCGCAGGGCTGTTGGCTGTCATCCAGACGCTATGCTAGCTTGGCGCCTCGCCAGGAAGGCGGCCCAACAGCGTCGAACGCAATGAACACAATGAGGACCGCACATGGCTGAGGCCACGCCCGCGCTTGAAATCCGCAACTTGCATAAACGCTATGGTGAGCTGGAGGTACTCAAAGGTATCTCGCTGACCGCTCGCGACGGCGATGTGATCTCGATCCTGGGTTCCTCCGGTTCCGGCAAGTCCACATTCCTGCGCTGCATCAACCTGCTGGAGAACCCGCATCAGGGGCAGATCCTGGTGGCTGGCGAAGAACTCAAGCTCAAGGCCGCGAAAAACGGCGAGCTGATGGCCGCCGACGGCAAGCAGATCAACCGCCTGCGCAGCGAAATCGGTTTTGTGTTTCAAAACTTTAACCTGTGGCCACACATGAGCATCCTCGACAACATCATCGAGGCCCCTCGCCGTGTGCTCGGCCAGAGCAAGGCCGAAGCCATCGAAGTCGCCGAAGCGCTGCTGGCCAAGGTCGGCATCGGTGACAAACGCCACGCCTACCCCGCGCAACTGTCCGGCGGCCAGCAACAACGGGCGGCCATCGCCCGCACCCTGGCCATGCAGCCCAAGGTCATCCTGTTCGATGAGCCCACGTCGGCCCTTGACCCGGAAATGGTCCAGGAAGTACTTAATGTGATCCGCGCGCTGGCCGAAGAGGGCCGCACCATGCTGCTGGTCACCCATGAAATGGGCTTTGCCCGCCAGGTGTCCAGTGAAGTGGTATTCCTGCACCAGGGCCTGGTCGAAGAGCAAGGATCGCCACAGCAGGTGTTTGATAACCCGCTTTCGGCGCGCTGCAAACAATTCATGTCCAGCAACCGTTAACGGAGCAACCTGCATGCAGAACTATAAAAAATTCCTTCTGGCCGCGGCCGTTTCGATGGCGTTCAGCGCCACGGCCATGGCAGAAACCTTGAAAATGGGGATCGAAGCGGCCTACCCGCCGTTCAACAATAAAGACGCCAGCGGCAACGTCGTGGGCTTCGACAAAGACATCGGCGATGCCCTGTGCGCCAAGATGAAAGTCGAGAAGTGCGAAGTGTATGTCTCCGACTGGGACGGCATCATCCCGGCCCTGAACGCCAAGAAATTCGACTTCCTGGTGTCCTCGCTGTCGATCACCGATGAACGCAAGCAGGCCGTCGACTTCACCGACCCGTACTACTCCAACAAGCTGCAGTTCATTGCTCCTAAAGCCACGGCAGACTTCAAGACCGACGCGGCCTACCTCAAAGGCAAGATCATCGGCGCACAACGCGCGACGTTGGCCGGTAGCTACCTGGAAGACAAGCTGCCTGACACCACCGCCAAGCTCTACGACACCCAGGAAAACGCCTACCTCGACCTGACCTCCGGCCGCCTGGACGGGATCCTCGCCGACAAGTACGTGCAGTACGAATGGCTCAAGAGCAAAGACGGTTCGGCCTATGAGTTCAAGGGCGACCCGGTTGTAGAAAGCGACAAGATCGGTATCGCCGTACGCAAGGGTGACCCACTGCGCGAACGCCTGAACAAAGCCCTGGCAGAGATCAAGGCAGACGGCACCTACAAGAAGATCAACGACAAGTACTTCCCGTTCAGCATCGAATGATCTGATCGGCCTGCCCGGCGCGCGCCTTTGAGCGCGCCGGCTTTCAGCTTTGCCTGCCGCGATATGAAAACACCATGAATTTCGATCTCTACGGATTCGGCCCCGCCCTCGCCGCCGGGGCGCTGATGACCGTCAAGTTGGCGCTCACGGCCCTGTGCCTGGGGTTGGTGCTCGGCCTGGCCGGTGCCTTGGCCAAGACCTCCCCCTACAAGTCGCTGCAATGGCTGGGCGGTGCGTACTCAACCATCGTCCGCGGTATTCCCGAACTGCTGTGGGTACTGCTGATTTATTTCGGCACAGTCAACCTGATGCGCGCCCTCGGGGAGATGCTGGGTAACCCCGACCTGTCCCTCAGCGCCTTTGCCGCCGGGGTCATCGCCCTGGGCCTGTGCTTTGGCGCGTATGCCACGGAAGTGTTCCGCGGCGCGATCCTTGCCATTCCCAAGGGCCATCGTGAAGCCGGTGTCGCCCTGGGGCTGTCGAAATTTCGCATCTTCACCCGCTTGATCATGCCGCAAATGTGGCGCATCGCCCTGCCGGGCCTGGGCAACCTGTTCATGATCCTGATGAAAGACACTGCGTTGGTCTCGGTCATCGGCCTTGAAGAAATCATGCGCCACGCGCAGATCGGCGTGACCGTCACCAAGCAGCCGTTCACCTTCTTCATGGTCGCCGCCTTCATGTACCTGGGCCTCACCGTACTGGCCATGACCGGCATGCACTTCCTGGAAAAACGCGCCAGCCGTGGCTTTACAAGGAGCACCCAATGAGCGGCGACTACAGCTGGCTGTCCCATTTCGACCTGGGCCTGAACTGGGCCGTGATCATCAAATGGCTGCCCAAACTGGCCCAGGGCGCGACCCTGACCCTGGAGCTGGTGGCCATCGCGGTGATCGCCGGCCTGCTGCTGGCGATCCCTTTGGGCATTGCCCGTTCCTCGCGGCGCTGGTACGTGCGCACCCTGCCCTATTGCTACATTTTCTTCTTCCGCGGTACGCCGCTGCTGGTGCAATTGTTTCTGGTCTACTACGGCCTGGCGCAGTTCGATGCCGTGCGCAACAGCTTCATGTGGCCTTACCTGCGCGATCCGTTCTGGTGTGCCACCGCCACCATGACCCTGCACACCGCCGCCTATATCGCCGAGATCCTGCGCGGTGCGATCCAGGCCATCCCGCCAGGCGAGATCGAAGCCGCGCGCGCCCTGGGCATGTCCAAGCCCAAGACGCTGTTCTACATCATCCTGCCCCGCGCCTCGCGCATCGGCCTGCCGGCCTACAGCAACGAAGTGATCCTGATGCTCAAGGCCAGCGCCCTGGCCAGTACCGTCACCTTGCTGGAACTGACCGGCATGGCGCGTACCATCATCGCGCGCACCTACCTGCCGGTTGAGATCTTCTTCGCGGCCGGACTGTTCTACCTGTTGATGGCCTACCTCCTGGTACGCGGCTTCAAACTGCTGGAACGCTGGCTGCGCGTCGATGCCTGCCAGGGACGTTGAGACACGCTTCCAGGCGCTGGATGCGTTCCTGGTCGAGCACCAAGGGCTGTGGCGACCACGGCCCTTCACGCACTCCCGGCTACCCTGGGAAACCCAGCATCCGCAACTCGCCCAATGGTTGCGCCAGCGCTCGTTGGCCGATGCCGAAAGCAGCCATAACCAGCCCCACGACCTGCCCGCCCCCGCACCTTTTCCACAGCTGGCCGCGCAAGCCCTGCGCCTCAGTGCTGTGGATAAGTTACCGACCCAGCCCCTGGCAGCCGCGCGCCATCGCTTGAATGTCGACGTCCCCGGGCGTAAATGGCAGCAGATCGAAGCGTTCGGCGCCGCGCTGCACTTTGTGCAGACGCCGACCCATTGGCTGGACTGGTGCGCCGGCAAAGGCCATCTCGGGCGCCGCCTGCTGCAACCTGGCCAACAGCTGACCTGCCTGGAATACGATCCGGCGTTGATCGCCTCCGGCCAAGCCTTGAGCGATCGCCATCGGTTGCCGGTCACCCATCGCCAGCAAGACGTAATGGCAACCGTAGCGATCAACCCCGACCACACCCCCGTCGCCCTGCACGCCTGTGGCGACCTGCATGTGCGCCTGCTGCACGCGGCCAGCGCCGCCGGCTGCAAGCAACTGGCGCTGGCACCGTGTTGTTATAACCGCATCAACGCCGAGCGCTACCAGGCGCTGTCCGCCGCCGGCCGTGCGTCGCGGCTGCAACTGTCGGTCGAGGACCTTGGCCTGCCGCTGAGCGAAACCGTCACCGCCGGCGCCCGCGTGCGCGCGCAACGGGATACGTCGATGGCCCGGCGCCTGGGGTTCGATCAGTTGCAACGTCAATTACGCGGCTGCGACGAGTATTTGCCCACGCCCTCGCTGCCCGCCAGCTGGCTCGACCAACCTTTCGCCGACTACTGCCGGGAACTGGCGAGTCTCAAAGGGTTATCCACAGGCGAGCAGGATTGGCCCGCACTGGAGGCCGACGGTTGGCGACGCCTGGCCGAGGTCAGGAACCTGGAATTGCTGCGTGGTCTGTTTCGGCGCCCGCTGGAGCTCTGGCTGGTACTGGATCGGGCATTGTTTCTGGCCGAGAAAGGCTACAGGGTCGAGGTAGGCAGCTTCTGCGAATCGACACTGACGCCGCGCAACCTGATGGTGCTTGCCGAGCGCGATTAAAGGGCAAAATTGTCGCACCCCAGCCTGTGGATAACTCTGTTGATGGAATCTTTACAGAAGCTGTAGCCAACAACGCTACCGGCAAAAAGCCATGCTGCTCATTTTTTACCCACGGCATAAACCACCCGCAAAACAGGCAGTTGCAGCGTGATGAGAACGGCTCCACAAAACGTGTATTGGGTGACAGCGGCCACTGCCCAATTGTGCATAAGCATCTGGTGATAGGCGTATAAACCGCGCTTTACCGCAGCTTTCTGCAGGCGATCAACCACCGGCAAAGGTCGTTGATATCGTCGCTCGCCAGGCCCGCCGCCAGGCTGTCCAACGGGTCTGCGCCGAAGGCCAGGGCTTCGCTGATCGCCATGTCGCGATGCACCTCCCACGGCGCCTTGTTCAACCGTTGCTTGAACGCCTCGACCATGTCCAGGCTGAACGCGTTGTCTTCATCGAGCTGGTTGATCACGAAGTGCACCTGCGGCGGGCGCTCACGCTCCAGGTGCGGCGCCAACAGCGCCTGCAATTGATCCAGTGTTCCCAAAGATGCCGCGTCAGCCTGGGCGATGACCAACACCACATCGGCCACGTTCAGCGCCTGGTGCACGTACACGTTATTTCCGGCAGGGGTATCGATGACCACCGTATGGCGTGCGCTCAGGTCCAGGGGGGCGAGGTGTTGCGCCAGCCAGTCGGGTTCATCCTTGAGCCAGCGCTGCAGCTTTTCCTGTTGCTGTGTATCGCTGTCGCCAAAGGGAATGACTCGACTACCGGCAAAACCCGGCTGCTGGAGAGTCTCCCACTGCGCATGTTGCAGGCTGGCCACACCGATGCCCGGCGCAGTCGGGCTGACCCCGAAGTGAAGCCGCAGGGCGTTTTGCGGGTCCAGGTCCAGCGCGACCACCGGTTCGCCGTGGCGCTGCAGGCCACTGCTCAAGGCGGTGGCCAGGGTGCTGCGGCCCACCCCCCCATTCACCGATACCAGCGCCACCACGCTCGGGCGCGGCGCCGCGCCGGCTACCGCCTGGGTTTGTTCATTGGCGCGGGGAGACTGGCCGGAGAACGGTGTGCCGTCATCGACCGGGATGCTGCCGAAAAAGTGCAGCCGCGCATGCTGCCCTTGGGGGTCTCGGCTCACGTCCTGGCCGAGAAGAACGAGAAGACTGTCGGTGAAGCTCATCGCACATTCCTCCTCACGGCGAAGCTTAAAGACGTGAAAAAGGTCAGCTGATACGACTGCTTACCGCAGGTCTTTTTGTCGTCGCCTTAGTGCCCGCAGTCTGCTTCAAGCCAGCAACAGTGTCATTATTTTGCTGGAGGAGCTGGCTATTTTTTAGACAAGTGGCAAAAAGTCAATTTACTGACTAATCGTCACCGGGTCGTACGGCGTCTGCAGGTCGCGCTCCGGGATCTCCCAAATCAGCAACTTGGGCGGGGTTTGCTTAAACGCCGGGCTGTCGAAATACGCCTTGGCCGCACCGGAGAATTCGCCACCGTCCTTGCTGAAGTTGCCTACCGGCGCATTCAGGGCCTTTTGCAGGAAGCCCACAAAGTTGGAGTTGCGCGAGAACGAGGTGCCGATCAGCGCCACATTCGGCAGGCTGGCATCGCCGAACAGGTCGTCGGCATTGCTGATGGCGCCACCGCTTTCATGGGCGGAACTGGCCGCGACCGACTCGCCCGGTGGCTGCAATTTCGGCGGCAGCCAGTCGAGGCCGGCCAGGCGCACCAGGTCACCCGGGCGCACGGCGAGCGGTGCCTGGGTGATCGTGAAGGTTTGTTCCGGCGTGGCCTTGATACCGCGCTGTTGAATGCGCTGGGCCAGGGCCTGGGCCCCTGCGTTGGCGCCGATTTCGCTCCAGTGGGTGTCGGTGCGCAGGTAGGCCTGCGGGCCCAGTGGCTTGAGTGTGTCAGTCAGGTCCAGCGCGGAGACGCCGGCAGCCTGCAACGCGGCAGTCCAGGCCTGGACACGGCCATCGAGCACGGCTGGGCGGTACAGGCCGCAACGCTGTGCGGCCGCGATGCGGCTCTTGTCCGGCACCACCACCACTTGCAGGTCGATCCCTTTTTTGCCCAGTTGCTGTTGCAGGTCGATCACGGCCTGGGCCTTGGTCTGTGCATTGGCGTCGGCATGGCGGTTGATGCGCAGCTCATCGCTGATAAACAACCAGCCCGGGCATCCCTGGCGCACGCGCGGCCCGGTATCGCCGAAGGCCAGCCAGCTGGAGCCACGCTCCAGGTTGGCGGCCTGGATCGCCATCGGTGCCTTGGCCAGTTCCTTGGCGAAACGGTGGGTCACGTCGCCATGCAGCAGCATGTCGGTGTCCACCTTGGCCGGCACGAAGCTGATCGGGCCCTTCACCATCAGCCAGGCGCAAGACAGAAGCCCCGCCGCCAGGAAGGGCACCAGCACCCAGGCCGCCAGGGGGCTGGTACGAACGGCCAATTCGCTCGGTGGAGTCGGTGCGGTAGGAGCGGGCATGGTCGGGCTTCCTTAGAACTGAAAGTACAGAAACGGTACGGCGTCGCGGCTGGCAATCAGCGCGAACGACAACACAAACCCGGCCACCGGCCACAGCGAAGCCGCCACCAAAAACCACGGCTGAGTACCAAAGCGTTGCTCGCAGCGCACCTGCCAGATCGGCGCAATGATGCATACCAGGCCCAGCAAGGCCGCCATGCCATGGGCCGGGCGCAGGGCGACCGCCATTGCGTCACCCAGGGCCATGCCGTGCATGCCGAACTGGCCGGCATACATGGTCAGTGCCGAATGGAAGTCCGGCGCGCGGAACAAGGTCCAGGCCAGGCACACAAACAGCAACGTCAGGACGTGGGACAACACCGGCGGAATACTCGGCAAGCTCGAACGCGACCAGGCGCGGTCCACGCACAGCGCCACCCCGTGGGCCGAACCCCACAGCAGGTAGTTCCAGCTATCGCCGCCGTGCCACAAACCGGCAATCGCCATGGTCAGGAACAGGTTGCGATACGTACGCCACACGCCGTCACGGTTACCGCCCAGGGCGATGTACAGGTAGTCGCGCAACCAGCTGGACAACGACAGGTGCCAACGGCGCCAGAAGTCCTGGATGCTGCTGGCCAGATAGGGCCGGTTAAAGTTTTCCGGGAAGTGGAAACCCAGCATCAGGCCCAGGCCGATGGCCATGGCGCTGTAGCCGGCGAAATCGAAGAACAGTTGCAGCGAATAGGCCAGGCAACCGATCCACGCATCCACCAGGCTCGGGTTTTCCAGGTGGAAGGCAATGTCCACCAACGGCGACAAGGTGTCGGCCACCAGCACTTTCATGCCCATGCCGATCATGAAGCGCCGCGCGCCGAGGGAGAAATTCGGCCAGTTGAAATACCGCTGGTTCAGCTCGCGACGGACCCAGTCGTAACGAATGATCGGGCCGGCAATCGAGTGGCCGAACATCGAGATATAGGTGGCGTAATTGATGAAGCTGCGCTCCACCGGCACCGTATGCCGGTGTACGTCCACCAGGTATGAAATCGCCTGCAATACGATGAACGACAAGCCGGCTGGCAACGCCACGCGCTGCCAGTCCAGTGGCATGGCGCCGTACCAAGTGATCACCTCACTCACGGTGCCCGCCACGATGTTGGCGTACTTGTACCAACACAGCACCGCCGTGTTGAACACGATCAACGCGATCAACAGGCGCACCCGGCCTTTGCCATCCTCGCGGGAGCGGTCCACCAGCAAGCCGCCGACCCATGCCACCACGGTCAAGACCATGTGCAGGAACAGGAACAGCGGGCTCAACCAGCCGTAGAACAGCCAGCTGCCGATCAACAGGATGACGTTGCGCCAGCTCGGACGAGCCAGGGCATAAATCAACAGGAAGGCCGGCAGGAACAGCGTGAGGAATTCGAGTGAGGCAAAGACCATGGTGGTGTCGGGCCCGATCAGTTAGCGAGTGCGTCAGAGGCGAACAGCAACTTCGAACCTGCAGCCGAAGGAACAGCCAGCACGCTATAGCGCTCGCCAGCCTTGAGGGTGAACGACAACGGCTGGCCAACCGGCGCGCCGGCGCATTTGAGTTGCACCGACAGTTCCACCGGGTTGATCATGCGCCGCTGCAACGAACCTTCGGCGACCTGCTTGAACAGCTCGGCTTTTTGCGCCACGGCTTCCAGGCTCGCGTCGGCGCACGTGGCGTCGGCGTTGATAAAGGCCAGGGAGGCCTTGAGCGCGTTGAAGTCGTCCGGCTGTTCGCGCACCACCAATTGGCGCGTGGCGCCCTTGGCGTCGACCAGCGCCACCACGGTGGCGAATTCGCCTGGGGCGACGGTCACCGACAGGTCGGCGTCCTTGCCATCGCGGCTCAACACGCCCTTGATCGGCTTGTCACCGCCCACCACCGGCAGGAAGGACGAGACCAACTTGTCGCCATTCAACACCAGGCTGGCCTTGGAGCCGGCGGCCACCAGCTTCAGTTCGCTGCCGGTGCCGTTGGCAAACCGCAGGAACGCTGCGTCTTGCTCCGGGCCGGTGGGATACAACGGGATGTCGGCGCTGTAGGCGCTGACGCTGGCGAGCAAGGCCGCCAGACCCAGGGTCATCCGTTTCATTATTTGCTTCCTTTACCGTAGGCCGATGGCGGCAGGTCACCCAACGCAGTACCAATAGCCTTGGCCCACTTCTGGTAACCGTCGATGGTGAAGTGCTGGCCGTCGGTGGTGATCCACTCGCCCGGCTTGGAGAAGGTCAACGAGTCGATGTAGGTGCACGGCGCCACGTTACTGGCCAGGAACGACGACATCAGCTTGGTGCGGGTGTCGTCCTTCTTGTACTGGGAACCGACCTTGCCCCATGGCGGGCCGACCCACACGCACTTGGTGCCAGTCTCGGTGATCGCCTTGGTCAGCGAGGTCACGCTTTTCCAGGCCCAGGCTTTGGGGAACACCGGGTTGGTGTAGGAACCCATGGTGTCGCCGATGATCAGCACCACCACATCGGGTTTGTCCTTGGCGATCAGGTCTTTGATCGGCGTGGTGCTCATGGCGTTCTTGCCGTAGATCACCGCTTTGCCGGTGGGCATGCGTTCGCCGCCGCACTCGACTTTTTTCGGCACGACCCAATCCGCCGCACCCGCGCCACAGGCGCCGATGGAGTGAACCACCGCGCCTTGCTTGGTCAGGTTGTCTTGCAGCGGGTTGAGCAACGAATCGGGAAAGCTCATATGACTTTCGCCCAGTACCAGCATGGTTAGGCCGGCAATCGCAGAAACAGGCATGAATGACTCCGATTTAATCAGTTGGAATAGGGGGAACGGTACGGGCTGACCGGCAATGGCATCGGCCCGCTCAGGTCCTCGAACAAGTAGCGCAAGTAAGCATTACCGGCGTACTGGCGGTAGTCCTGGGCGTTATCGAGACCGATTTCGCCACCCAGGTAGAACCGCGAGCTCAGACGATATTCGGCAGCAGCGTTGAAGCTGTAGCCGACGCCGGTTTTGCTGGAGCTTTCGTACTTGGGATTACCCCTGGACGCCTGAAGTGTGCTGTCGCCAGGGAAATAATCCGTGCCATCTTGCGCGATATGCTGCAAGCCCACCGAACTTTTTACCTGGTAGCTGAAGCGGTCAAAGCTTTGCGCCCAACGAATCGGCACACCCAAGGAGAAGAAACGCTGCGGGCTGAAGTAACCGCCGTTGCCGTAGGTGTAGAAGTCCTGGTTTTCCTTGAAGGTCATCGCCGAGCCGCTGATCCCCAGGGTCAACGTATCCCGCGGGTTGTTGCGCAGGTACCAGTAGATACCGCTGCCCAGTTCCAGGCGGGTGTTGTCTTCGACGTTATTGCCCAGCAGTTCATGCAGCGACGCGTAACCGTAGACGCCCAGCTTCTGGTTGTCGTAGCTCAACTCGCCACGGCCGCCGTTGGCGGTGACGCCGCCCCACTTGTTGCCCTCACCGTCTTCGGAACCGGCAAAGGAGGTGACACTGTCAGTGACCGGACGCCGCGAAATGTTCGCGCCATAGCGGAAGTTCGGATTGGCTTCAAACGGACGCGACACACTCACGCCACCCACGAGGGTGTTGTAGAGGAAGCCCAACGGGCTCACACCGACATCAGCCTTAACGCCTTCATCCGGGTTTTCAAATGCCACGGCCAGGCCTACACCGCTGTCGCTCTGGGAACCCGCCGGGGTCGTGGAGCCTTTGCCGAAGCGCGACAACGCATCGCTACCGACGCTACCCGCACTCACGTGCACCGGCGTCACGCGCAACGCCACGGTGTTGTCACCCACCGGCATCCGCGCCTCAAACGGCGCTTCCACATCGGTGATCTTGCTCAAGCCTTTCTCACCGTTGTTGCTGCGCACGCTCAAGCCCTGCACCACATAACCGGTACGGTCACGCAGGATCGTATCCAACGCGCGCCGCGCCGGGCTCAGCTCAGGGCTGTCGATGGAGGCGATATTCGAAGGCGGCACAAACGGCTCGCTCAAGTCGTTGGACGTCGCGCTGGCAAACGCGCTGGACGTCACGGTCTTGGTCGGCGCATCGATCGGCGGCGGTACAGCGCCGGCGACAGTCAGGTCGGTGACCTGGCGACGCTGGCCCGGCAGGCCCACGAAGGGGTTATACGACTTGCTTTGAGTGTCGGCCTGGGCCACCTGGGTCTTGGCCTTCATAGCGTTTTCAATCGCCAGGGCCTTGCGCAGCAGTTCAGCGGCTTCGCTGTTCTTGCCCAGGCCCTGGTAGATACGCGCGGCGGAGGTGAGGATCTCCGGGTTGGCCGGTTCCAACGCCAGGGCCTTGTTGCTGGCCGATTGCGCCAAGTCACGGTCGTTGCCTTTCAAGGCAATATCCGCCAGGCCCATTTGCAGGCGCGCATTGTTCGGGTTCTGCTGGATCAGCGGCGCATACAGCTCCATGGCCTTCTTGCCGTTGCCGCTGGCGGCATACATGCGCGCCAGGGCGCCGACGCCCAAGGCGTCGTTGGGACGCTGGGCCAGGGCCGGCGAGAGCATGTCGTAGGCCGCCACCAGGTCGTTCTTCTCGCGCAGGGCATCGGCCTGCTTGACCCGGTACAGGTAGATCAAATCGTCGTAGCGCTGGCGACCGATCTCGGTCAATGGCTGGCCTTGCACTTCGCGCAGGATCTCGCCCGCCTCGCTGTACTTGTTGGCCTTGAGCAGCACATTGGCGTACAGCAGTTTCTGGTCGACCGTCGGGTTGGGGTTGTTCTCCACCACCTTCTGCATCATGTCCAGGCCGTACTGCGCGGCACCGACTTCCACATAAGCGGCGGCCAGCACGGCCACGCGCTCAGGCTTTTGCCGCGTCAGCGGTTCGGAGCGACCGAGCAGCGCCAGGGCTTCGGGGCGCTGGCCACGGCGAGCGGTTTCGATGGCGATGTCGGTCTGCTGGTGCAGCGCGATATCGATCGCCAGCTCGTTCATGTCAGCGGTGCGTTGGGCGGTCGGGATACGGCCCAAGGTGGTCTCGGCTTGCTTCCACTCGCTCAACTCGGCCGACAACAAGGTGCTGGTGTACAGCGCGTCCGGCTGGTTGGGCTGGGTCTTGAGCAGACCGTCGATCAAGGCACGGGCGTTGCGGATCTGGCCGTCGCGCAGGTACATGCGGGCCAGGGCAAAGCGGGTCCAGGGGTTTTCCGGGTCGGCATCGAGGGCCTGGCGGTAGGCGGCCTGCGCGGCCTTCACATCGCCGCGCTGTTCGGCCAGCTTGCCGACCTGGGTAGCGCGAAGTGCGTTGATTTTCACGCTTGGCGCGAACTTGGCGCGCTGGGCGGGCGACACCGAGTCGATCAGCTTCAAGGCTTCGTCCGGCTGGCCCGATTGGGACAGTACGTTGATCAAGCCACTCAGTGCATCCGGGTCGCCAGGGTGACGGGCCAGCACCTTGCGGTAGCCGGCTTCGGCGGCGTCGAACTGATTGTCCTGGGCCTGGAAACCCGCCAGGGCGACGGCGGCGCCGGGTTGGCCGGGGTTCAGGCGTTCGGCCTGGGCCACCAGGTCACGGGCCTGGGCGCCACGGCCGGCGCGCTGGGCGTCGCGGCTCTGGCTGATCAGGTTCCAGTAACGCACGTCATTGAGCGCCGTTTGCCACGCCGCACCACCCGGTAAACGGGTGGCCTGTACCAGGTAGTTTTCCGCTTCGCTGTAACGCTCTTGCTGTTGACGCAACACGCCCATGCCACCGAGGGCATCGACGTCATTGGACTTCTCGGCCAAGCGCGCGGCCAGCAGCGGCTCGGCGGTTTTCAGGTCGCCAGCGTCCAGGGCCTTGAACGCCTTGGTCATCTGCGGATCGCGCTGCCAGGTACCGCCATTTTTGCCTTGGGCAATGCCTTTGTTCATCAGCGCGCGGATCTCGGTGTCATCCGGGTGCGCAGTGAGAAACTGCTGGAACAACGCCACCTGGTCGGGCTTGGGCGGGCCGAGCCAGATCAGCGCGAAGCGCCAGGTTTCATCGGCGTTACCGCCCACGTCGTTGTTCGGTGCCAACTTGGCCAGCGCGCGAATACCGTCGGCACGGGTGGCCGGGTTACGCGCCAGGTGCTTGGCCAGGAACAGCGCGACGATCGGGTCGTTCGGCCGCTCACGGGACAAGCGCTGCAGGCCGGCGATCGCTTCATTGGTGCCCTTGGCGGTGAAGCCCAGGGTGTTGTAGTACTCGCGGGCAATCAGGCCCTGGGGCTGGCGGCCCTGGAAAATCTGGCGGTACAAGGCCACAGCCTTTTCGCGCTCGTCATCGGGCTCACCCAGTTCACGGGCCTGCTCCAGCAACTTCGCGTTGTCGGGCTTGTTGACGGTGATGTCTTGCTCTAACTGCAATGCCTGGCGCGGCACCGGGCTCAGCGCTTGCAAGCGGGCCAGGTATTTCTGCGCCTCGGCCGGGCGGTTCTGTTGCACCTGGATCAGGCCGATGCCGTAAAGCGCATCCGGCTGGTCCGGGCTCAGGCTCAGCAGTTTTTGCCACGTCTCAAGGGCGCGCTCAGGGTTTTTCTTCGACTGCCAGTAGTAGCCCTGCTCGATCAGCAGGGACTGGGGGTCGCTGGTTTCGGCCAGGCTGGCACTGGAGGCCAGGGCGGCGAGAATCGCAATGGCTAGCGTGTGACGGCGCATGCTGCCTCCCAGGATAGTTTGACCGTACCGTCTTGTTCAAAACGGTACTTCTGATCGGCAAAGCCCTGGCTGAACAGGCTGAGCATGTAGTCGTAGTAGATTGGCTGCGCGCTGTCAGGTGCCGACGGGGCCAGGGCTTTGTTGAGCGCGTCGTCGACCTTGGCCTTTTGCAGTTGTGCCAGGGCGGTTTCGCCACGGGCCTGGAAGAAGGCAATGGTCGATGCCGAGAAGCTGAGCGGCGAGTAGCCGTTGTTCTTCTCCACTTCGCCGGTGGTGACGTGGATTTTCTCCGGCGGGAAGCCGGTGGCCGCCGCAGCCGTCGCCCGGGACATACCGCCCAGGGACTTGAGCATGCCCGCCGCCAGTGGATCGCTCTTGGCGGTCATGCCGGCCCACATGTAGGTGCGGATCGCATCGTAGCTGCCCAGGTCATCGGAGAACGGGTCGACCACAAACAGCCCGGTGTTGGCGCTGGTGGCGCGGTAGCCGACCCAGTTAGCCGCCAGGCCATGGGGGTTGCTGGCGGTATCGGCGAGCATCCGCGCGTTGCTTTCGGCCACTTCGTTCCAGCCGGCGTTCGGGCGCTCTTTATGGAAGCGACGCAGTTGCGCCAGCACCTGGTAGCTCGGGTTGAAACGCCACAGGCCACCGCCATGCACGTAGCCGACCGGCCCTGGCAACAGCATCTTGCCCAGGCCCGGCACGCGCACGATCAGGTTGCGTTCGACGTTGGCCAGCAACAATTGCGCGTCTGCGCGGTACTGCGGGGCATTCCATACGCGGGCCGCTTCGAGCAGCGAGTAGGCCATCCACAGGTCAGCGTCGCTGGCGGAGTTAGGGTCGATGATGCCCCAGGTGCTATCAGGCTTTTTGCCCCATAACCAACCCGGCAGGTTCTGACCGATATCGGCCCCCGACATGTTGGCCTTGGTCCAGGTCCAGAGCTTGTCAAAGCCTGCGCGGTCGTTACCGACGAGGGCGAAGAACATCGCGTACGACTGCCCTTCCGAACTGCTCTCGGTGGGTTTCATCGACGAGTTCAGCACGCGACCGTCATCCTGCACGAAGCGTTTGGCGTAGTTCTGCCACAGCGGCCAGTCGCAGGTCTGCGCTTGCGCAGCGCCTGCAAACATCACCGAGCCCAGCGCTATCAGGGCCATGCTACGCAGCGGGCTCATGCCAACCGCCGTTTTGCACGGGCACGCAGCGACAGGTAGATCAGGCTGGTCACCACGGCGAGGCCGAGGAAGGTGATCAACAGCATCCAGCCCAGGTTCTGCGAGAGTTGCCACTGCATGAACTTGAAGTAGTTGAGCTTGCCGACGTAGTACTGCTCGTCCGCCACCAGCGAGCTGATTTGCGTGCCTTGTACCACCGCCAGGCTGCCCTGGATCGAGTCTTTGTAGTTGTCACCGCCGATCAACGCGGAGGTGGCTTCCAGCAGGCCCTGAGGCTGGTTGCTGGCGATCAGCACCACGCTGCGGCCAGCCTTGAGCGGCGATTGGAAACCCGCCAGCCAGGTGCTGCTGCTCAAGCTGTTGAAGGTGATCCCGGTATTGGCGGTGTGGGTGTTAGCCGCAGGGTCCGGGCTGACCCAGCTGCGCACATAACGCGGCAGGTCAGACAGCAGGAACTGGTGTTGCTCGCCATCGCTGGTTGCCGGCAGGTATTGCTGCCACTGCTTGAGCAACGGTTGGTTGCCTGCGGTGGCGAGTACCAGCAAGTCTTTGTCGGCAACGCTTTGCACGTCCTTGGCCTGCACCACTTTGACGGCGGTCGCCGGGTAACCGGTGGCTTCGCCGAAGCGGCCGAGCACGGTCAGGTACGCGGTGAGTTCGTCGGTGCCGTAGTTGTCGGGCATGACCACAGCCGATTCCGACAAGTCAGCCAGGCGGGTGAACGGGAAGCCGGAGTCGTTGAACACGCCCAGGTTCGGCATGGCGATAAAGTGCTGGTAGCCGGTGACATCGAGGGTGGAATCCGGGTCGATGGAACCGCGCATGTTGTCGACGATGATGTCGCGGCATTCGCCTTCTTTGATGTAGTCGTACATAAAGCGCAATTGCAGCTTGGACTTGGGCGACGCCGAGCTGATCGGCAACAGGGTCGTCACTTCACGCGGCAGGCTTTCGTCTTTCTTCAGCTGGTCGAGCAGGGTTTGACCACCGCCGAGGTTGCTCACTGACGGCAAGGCCACGGACTTCATGAACTGGTCATTCAGGCCGATCAGCAGCGACGAGTTGGTCGACACCTGCTGCGGCGTGTAGCGGTATTTGACCTTGAGCGGCACGCCCTCTTCACGCCAGTTGAACAGGTCTGGCGGCAGGCGCAGGTCGACGCTGATGGCGCCGGGGTTGTAGCCCGACACGCTGAGCTTCTGCTGCTCGACCAACTCGCCCAAGCGCACCGGGCGGTTGCTCGGCAGCCAGTTCGGCGCGTCGTACGGACGGCGTGGCGCGAGGCTGTCGAGCTTGGTGATGACCACGCTGTTGCCGGCCAATACCGGGTTGCCCAAGGCGACCGCCGTGGCGGCGCGCTTGAGCTCTGCGCCATCGCGACCGGTCACGATCAGCAGCTTGCCGTTGGCATCGTTGGGGTTGGCGAGCAGGGTCAGGGTCGGGCCGGTCGGCTTGGCCACGGCGATACCGTGTACATCCATTGCATCGGTGGTTTGCACCAGCACGATCGCGTTGCCCTTAGCCGGCAGGTCGCCGAGGGTGGTGGGGAAGGTCGCGCCACGGTAGCTGGCGAGGCCGCCAATCCACGAGGACAAGGTGCCGGCAGCTTCCAGCGCGGCGCTGTCCGGGGTGGTCGCGAACACGAACGGCAGGCTGACCTGGCGCGCATCACGTTTGTCGAAGAACGGCAGCGGCAATACAGCCAGGTCGTCCTTGAGCACGATCGGCTCGACCTGCACCTTCAACTCACTGCTGTTGCTGATTTTTGCCCACAGGCTGCTGTGCAAGGGGTCTTCGCAGGACATCGTGTAGTGGCCGATGAACTGCAGGCTCAGACGGTTGAACTCGGTGATCAACTTCGGCGGGATCTGCACCAATTGTTCTTGCTGGGTGCCCGCGCCTTCTTTAGGCAACGGCAGGCTGGCGGCGACTTCGCCGTTGACCAGCACGTTGATCTGCGACAGGTCCGCCAACAGTGCCGGCGAGTAGCTGTACTTGAGCAACAACTGCGCGCCCTTCACCACTTCATCGGCACGGATGTCGAAGTTGACGCTGTCGGACGACTCCACGCCTTGCAGGTTCATGGTGTCGCGACGGCCCAGTTGCTTGAGCGTCAGGCTGTAGCCGGTGTCGGTGCTTTGTACCGGTACCGTGGTGACGGCTTGCTCGGCAGCTTGCGCCAGCGAATTCAGGCCCATCAGCGAGGCGATCATCAGCGCGAGTGCACGGCGCGGATGAGGACGAGAGAACATATTCGAGGTCATGGCTTGTCCATCAGCGTATCGAGCGGTTGTGTAGGGGTGCGGCGCAAGGCCAGACGCAATTCGTGCAGGGTGGCGCGGCCGAGGGTGAACAGGCCGCCGATGCCAATGGCGCCGACTTCGCGCAGGGCTGCCAGCGGGGTGTCGGGCTGGCCGGCTCCCCAACTGGCGGCCCAGGTGTCGGCACGCGAGAATGTCAGGCGCACCAGTTCGCTTTGCTGGCGCAGGCTGAGGGGTTCGAACTGGGCACCGATCTGCGCGCCCTTGCTGAACACCACCCGCGCTTCAAACAGGCTGTCTTGGCCGTTGCGCGACAACACCAGTTGCACGCGCTCACCCTGGGTGATCGAGTGGCCGTCGCTGAGCATCAGGCCGAAGCCATTTTGCGAAAAGTCCTGGGTGACGCCATCGAGCACGCGGCCATCGGCGCAAATGATGCTCACCGGCAGCTTGGCGCTGACGCGCGGCTCGGAACGCACTTGGCGCGCCTCGGACGCTACAGCCACGGCGGCGCTGGTGATGATCAGGTTGTAGAGGGTCCAAGTCAGGTTGATCGCCACCGTCACGGCCGTGGACGCATCGCCCCAGACCAACTGATGGATACCGAAGCCCAGGCCGATCAGGTTCACCGCCAACAGCACCAGGTAGGGCCGGGCGAGTTTCCAGTCGAAGAACTGCTTATCGATGATGCCGCCCTTGTCGGTGACGTTGAAACCACCGGCCTTGGGGTTGACCAGCGCCACCAGCACCGGCGGCAGGATGTACCAGGCCAGTACGGTCTCGTACACCTCGTTCCAGAACGAGTGACGGAAACGCCCCTGGATACGTGAGTTGGTCAGGCTGGAATGCACCAAGTGCGGCAACACGTAGGCGACGATCATCAGCGCCGAGGCGTGGAAGATTTCCGCGCCGAAAATCAAATAGGCCAGCGGCGCGGTGAGGAACACCAGGCGCGGCAGGCCATAAAAGAAGTGCAGCATGGCGTTGGCGTAGCAGATGCGCTGGCCCCACTTGAGGCCCTTGCCCAGCAGCGGGTTGTCGGTGCGGAAAATCTGCGCCATGCCCCGTGCCCAGCGAATCCGCTGGTTGATGTGGCGCGACAGGCTCTCGGTGGCCAGGCCCGCGGCCTGCGGGATCGCCAGGTAAGCGGTGTTGTAGCCCAGGCGGTTGAGCTTGAGCGCGGTGTGGGCGTCTTCGGTCACGGTCTCGACCGCCACTCCGCCGATTTCCAGGAGCGGCTTACGGCGAATCACCGCACACGAGCCGCAAAAGAAGGTGGCGTTCCACAGGTCGTTGCCGTCCTGCACCAGGCCGTAGAACAGCTCACCCTCGTTAGGCACGGCGCGGAAGGTGTCGAGGTTCTTTTCGAACGGGTCCGGCGAGAAGAAGAAGTGCGGCGTTTGCAGCATCGCCAGCTTCGGATCTTTAAGGAACCAGCCCAGGCTCACTTGCAGGAAGGAACGTGTCGGCACGTGGTCGGCGTCGAACAGAGCGACGTATTCGCCGTCGGTGACCTTCAGCGCTTCGTTGAGGTTACCGGCCTTGGCGTGGAAGTTATTGTCGCGGCGGATGTAGTTCACACCGACCTTGCGGCAGAAGTCGCGGAACTCATCACGGCGGCCGTCATCGAGCACGTGGACGCGCAGCTTGTCCTTGGGCCAGTCCATCGCCTGGGCGGCGAAGATGGTCAGCTTGACGATGCTCAGGGCTTCATTATAGGTGGGGATAAACACGTCGACCGTCGGCCACTCTTCCGGCTCGGTGGTCAACCATACCGGCGTGCGGCGCAGCGGCCAGGCGGTTTGCACGTAGCCGAAGATCAGCACGATCAGCGCGTAGAACTCGGCCGCGACCAGGCCGTAGCCGAAGAACATGTCGAGCCAGGTTTCAAAACCCAGGGTGGAGGTCAGGCGCCAGAACATGTAGCGCAGCGACGCCACCAACGACAGCACCACCAAAGCCAGGATCGCCAGGCGCCCCGGGATCTTGCGCAGCACCAGCACCACGACGAAGCACACGGCGGCGAACAGGCATTGGCTGTAGAGGTCCAGCGGCGCGCTGATAATGCTCAGCAACAACAAGGCGCCGAGCACGCAACTGGTAACGACCAGTACCGTGCGCAGCGCCGCAGGCCAGCGATTGAAGCGCGCGATGGCGCCATTTAGGCGCTGTTCAGCGCGCCCTTCGACGAAGGGCGTGGAGAGCGTATTGTCGGTCATGGAAGGTCCGAGTCGATGCGTTCGAGCAAGGCGCGGCACAGAGCGTGGGCGTCCTGGCTGCCGATACTGTTGACGGTTGGGTCGAGGGGATCACGCCCGTAGGCCTGGGCTTCGCTGAACGACAGATCACGATGCACCGTGCCCAGCAGGGCATTGCCCAGGCGCGTCTTGAACACCTCGACCATGTCCACGCTGAAACGGTGGGCAGCGTCCAACTGGTTGATCACATAAAAGGACTGTGGCGGCTTCTCGCGCTGGAGGTAGGGCGCGAGCATCGCGTCCATCTGCGCCAGGGTGCTGAACGACGCCACATCCGGCTGCACCACCACCAGCACCGCGTCGGCGACCGACAGAGCCTGGCTGAAGTACACCGTGTTGCCGGCAGGGACGTCGATAACCACGATGTCCTGGCCGCTCAACTTAAGACCGGCCAAGCGTTGGCTCAGCCACTGCTCATCCTGGCCCAGCCAGCGATTCAGGCTCTGCTGTTGTTCGTAGTCAGTGCCCCCGAACGCCACCAGGCGGCAACCGGCAAAACCGAATTCCGGCAAGGCTTCCCAGCTTTGGTTATGCAGGCTGGTGGCGCCCACGCCAGGCATGTCGAGACCCAGGCACAGGTGATGACGCAGGGCGTTTTGCGGGTCCAGGTCCAGGGCCAGCGCCGGCCGCCCCTGGCGCTGCAAACTGCTGGCAAGCGCCGCGGCCAAGGTGCTACGGCCGACACCGCCTTTGACCGAGACCACCACCACGACTTTCGGTGTGGGCTGCGCCGAAGACACTTCAGGGCGCAGATGGTCGGCTTCGCCGTGGTTCAGCTCTTCCAGCAGGCGCAGCAGCGGCGCCGACGGGGCTTCATCCACAAGCGCCGCAGCGACAGGCAGGGGCTTAACAAGCGCCGGGCTTTCCAGGACCTCTACATCGTCCTCAATGAACTCATGGACAAATTCGATTTCGCGGTAGCCATTTGGGTTGGCACCCAGCTTGTTGAATAGTTTTGAAATGTCATCTGCTCGACTCACTCACTGCCCCTCCCCACCTGATTTGCGCTTTAAAGGCGATAAAAAGGTCAGCAAAGAGCTGACCTTGTATTTTTCTAGTTATGTGGTGTGAGGCGCATTCTGTGATATCACATTGATGGTGTCAGTATTTTGATGCTTTTTGCTCATAATTATCCGACGAACGGCGTGGCGCCATTTTTATGACGATTTACCGGATAAAAACGTATTATCTGTAAGAACATGAACTTGCACTGATTTATCCGGTTTCTTGTTGTCCGACCGGTCAAGAACGGCACAAATCTGACATAGCCTTCAACAATTAATCAGTTGCCTCACACTGTCTCGAAAATTTGCCTACACGGTTAAGTAATTAAACCCACCGTTCATATCGCGCGACAGAATACTCAAACCCCTGCCGGATTCAAGGCAAAACCCGCCGGGCGGTCGCTGGCAAAGTCGCAGCCCCCGTACCCCTGCACAGATGCCCCCAGCGCCGACACACAGCGAAGCAAAACCCGCGCCGCCAGCCCCACAACCGCCATCGGCCGGGCAGTCAATCAGCCCTGCCTTTATTCACCCCGAGCAGCACGCCCAAAACGGCCCACCCCAGTGCAACCGCGATAACGGCGCGCCCGCCTTTAGCGCAAGCCGCAGCGGTTAACGCAGCCGCCGCTCCGTAAACGCGTAATCCTCCTGACAATCCCCGGAAGGCCCCGCCGCCACACTCACGTAACGCACCGTATCCGCGTCCACCAGCTGATAGGTGTACACATCCGGCATACGCACCCCATCCGTGCGCAACTCATTCTTGCCATTCACCGCCGACCACGTGCCCTGCTCTGTCTGAATCGCCTGCGTCTGCTGTACATCGCGGAAGAAAGTAATGGTGAAACGCCCATCAGGCTTGAGGTGGGTGGTCCACGACAGGAACTGGCATTTATCGGTTTGCGTGCGCAAGCCCTTCCAAGTACCAACCAGGGCCGGGTCATTGGCGGGCTTCTGAGTTGAACAGGCGCCGAGTGCGATGGTGAGGAGGATGAGGGTCCGTTTCATGTGGAGCTTCCTTTTAGGTGGAAAGGCTTGCGACTGCGCCTGGCAGTGGAGATGAATCCTACTGACATGGGGAAGAAAAAGGGATCGCGGCAAGGTTTGTAAAAATAGTCAGAATTCAGGGGTTTACAGATGCTTGCCAATCGCTATAATCGTCGCCCTAACACGCCGGTATAGCTCAGTTGGTAGAGCAACTGACTTGTAATCAGTAGGTCCCGGGTTCGACTCCTGGTGCCGGCACCATATAAGGTTCCATAGAAAGCTTTCAAAGTCTCTGGAACCCCCGAAAAACCCGCCTTCTGGCGGGTTTTTTCGTTTTAGCGTTCCATCGGTTTCCGTCAGAAACTGGTGGATTCCAACCGTTTTAAGGGTAGAGTTTGGGGTACAGGTCACTTCGATAAAAGGGAGTACCCTTATGTCGCGCACCACAGCTCCGCTCTCCGACGCAGCTTGCCGCCTGGCAAAACCTACAGACCGCGCCTACAAGCTTTTCGACGGCGATGGCCTCTACCTCCTAGTCCAACCCAATGGCCGCAAAGGCTGGCGACTCCGTTACGTCAAACCTGACGGACGCGAAGGACTGACCTCGTTTGGCAACTACCCCGTCATTGGCCTCGCCGAAGCACGCCGCAAGCGCTTGGAAGTCAAGCGAATGCTGGCGGATGGCGTTGATCCTATAGAGACCAAACACCAAGCCAAGGCGGAAGCCGTAATCAAAGGCAGAACCTTTGAAAGCGTTGCGCTCGACTGGCATACGGAAATGTCGGCTAAGTGGGCACCAGGCCATTCCAAGACAGTAATGAGCCGCCTCAAAACCCACGTATTTCCGCTGATCGGCGCACGCGCCATTGTTGATCTCGACACCCATGACCTTATGCAGCCTTTGGAAGCGATCAAGAAGCGCGGAACGATCGACGTTGCTTTAAGGGTACAAAACTACCTGCAGAGCATCATGCGTGAGGCAAAGCGCCTCCGGCTTATCACCATAAACCCTGCTTACGATCTCGAAGGCTCGATCAAAGCCTTGCGAGTTGTCCACCACCCCGCTCTACCCTTATCGCGACTGCCGGAACTGCAGGAGCGGATCGACACCTATAAAGGCCGGGCACTTACCCGTCTGACGGTGATGCTGTCACTGCATGTGTTTGTACGCTCCAGCGAACTGCGTTTCGCACGCTGGAGCGAGTTCGACCTCAAGCGCGGCACCTGGGAGATACCGGACACTCGACCCGCGTTGGAGGGAGTACCCTTTTCCACAAGGGGTACGAAGATGGCAGGGGATATCCATTTAGTACCCTTATCGCCGCAAGCAGTGGCGCTACTCGAAAAAATCTATGCACTCACAGGCAAATTCGCATTGGTCTTCGCGGGGGATGCCAAACCCTGGAAGCCCATGTCCGAAAATACCGTGAACAGCGCGCTTCGGACGATGGGATACGACACCAAAACCGATATCTGCGGGCATGGATTTCGTTCGATGGCCTGCAGCGCACTGATCGAGTCAGGATTGTGGTCGGAGACAGCCATTGAACGGCAGATGAGCCACAAGGAGCGCAACAACGTCCGCGCCGCTTACATCCACAAGGCCGAGTTCATCGAGGAGCGCAGGCTGATCATGAACTGGTGGAGCCGGTACCTGGAGGCCAACCGGGAGGAGCATGTCACTCCACACGAATTCGCGAACCAGACCGGAGCGAACGTCACTCGCCTAAAAGCAAAACGTGGCGCAACCGAGTAAGCGCTCGACCTACAGGCCACAGCTCCGGAAAAGGAATATGGTTTTTTATTGATTACGGCTTGAATGCACGTCGAATAGCAAGGCCTTTGACGACTGGCTGCATTCGCCCTTAACCGGTCGAAGTGAAGCCGACGTACGCATTCCCACAACATAGACCGGACCGTCCACGCCGTCCGACCTAATCACTTGGGGAGAATTGCTTACTGTCCGGCTTTAAAAGTTATTGTTGCGACCGCTGCAGCGAAGGTATCACGGTCACATGCCTCTAGAATGTGAAGCGGTATTCCGAGCTCATTGCAAACTAACTCCGCCTGAGCGCGCTCCGCGGCTAAGAATTGGATCGTATGGTCAATATCCACTTCCCGGCTATCACGTTCTCGTATGCGAGTCGCAATTGTATTAGCGTCCGCTTCCAGCAGTAAAACTCCATCAAGGCGAAGAGCCTTAAAGACGTTCGCGGCCAAAGGTGAAAACTCACCCTGAGCATCCAGCAACACAAAATGTCCGTCCAGCAGCAACCTAGTGCCGGCCTCATTGTGGCGAGTGACAGCATTCGCCAGTGCTATCTGATTGGCGTCCACATCACCGACCCGCTTGTCCGTCCCCCAGTCCGGTAACGCGCGCTCCTCCTTGATCAGCTTACTGGCTGAGGTTTGCATTAGGCCTAAGGCCTTAGGAAGTTGAGAGGCGAGGAAAGTCTTACCGACACCGTGTACACCTGCCACGAATATGTTCATACAGATCCCTCCGATGGAAACATGGCGCGCATTACGCGTGGGAAATCGTTCGGACCCAAATAGAGAAAGGACTGAGGTGGTGTGAAGTTCGCGAAAAGATCCTTCGGATCGACCTGGACTTCGGCGATCTTTATGCGCTGGATCATCACACCGAACGCAGTCTTCTTCCCTTTGACATAAGCCTTGAGTTCGTCATAGGTCACGCCGCCCCCGTTGGCATCTGCCAAGGTCCACAGACTCTCAAAGTCGCACTCCTCAATCCGATCGATAAAGGCTACTCCTACCAGCCTCTGCTTTGGTGCTGACGAGTACAACACCATGACGCCAATATCGTTGGACGGCCAGCTTCGACGTAACTCGACGCGCTTCGTCCCTGCAAGGATCAGGTCGGCGTATTTTGGCTTTATCGAAAGTAGGACAGCCCTACCGCTCGGTTGCTCGAATGATTCGGGAAAAAGACTCATCAGATATTTTCGTGATCGATTGAATGGGGCCCCTGACGATCCGCGAGCGCTTAAGGTCCGCATACTCTAGGGGGGGCTCGAAGTGACATATCAGACGGAATAGCATCACCTTGGTCTCAGTCCTGGCCATTTCCTCTATTTGTTCATCAGAGTACACGGTTCTACGGCTCACAATCTGTGCGATATCGTCAGCCGCTTCCGACCACTCGTATCGCTCAACAACACCCAGTGTCGTCAGCGCACGCATGTCGCGACTGCGATAGAACATTACGACATCGCCTGGACGCGGCTGTTTGCTGGGGGTGTGACAAAGGTATGCGAGTTTGATCGCATTGCTGACATGCCTTTGCGGATGGTTATCAGGCAATGCATGCCCTGGACGCTGATAGTCCGGGAACAAAATGTCATGGTACTGAGGCTGAATTGGCACTATAAATTTATGGACATCATCACCGCCCATGTAATGCGGATAATAGCGCTGGACGTACTGGAACGGGTCCATCTGCAGCGGAGGCGGGGCGACAGGATGCGCTTTTACGTAAACTGCGTCCCCTTGGTAAAGCCCCTCGTAGCGAAAACCGAAGTCTTCAATCAATGTGATCAGTTGTGACTGCTGAACGTTGTTAGCGTGCAGAAAAATCGACTCACATTGGTGGTTTGTCGCGTACTTGAAGGCAGCCCGGAGAAACAACTCTCCGAGCTTCCTTCCACGAACGGTTTCGCCGACCTTGAACGTACAAAGCTTCAATGCCCTGCCGACAAGCACCTCACCATCGTCCGTTACAGCCTGGTCGGCCTGAACAGCGTAAATACAGATAGCCGCTATAGCCTGATGAGCGTCTTCGCGATAGACCCAAGCACGACGCCCTTCCATGGCCTTCCGACGAAACCAATCGTTAAAACCATCGTAGCCCGCACGGATACTGTCGAAGAATGGCCCAGCCAGTTGGTGGGTCAACGTATGGATTTCAACGTCTTCAATGTGGGGGAGCCGCACCTCACCAGGCTCATGGAGCCGGCGCAGCCAGTCGTCCGCAGTCTGGATGAAGTACACGCGGCTACTCAGTCCGCGTGCCCGCGCCTTACGGTGCAACCCCTGATCCTCGGTCACCAAAACGTGCGCTGCATCATTCTCTAACGCGTAGAGAATTTCATTGTCACAAGCGTCGTTTACCGAAGTTTCAGGCGAGTTCCATGGACAAGCCGGCCCAGCCTGCAGTTGAGTGTACTGACCGAGCCTGGCCAAGGTGCGCTCGCGCCGAGCCTCATCAGTGTCACGCCTGATGTCCGCGGCTGACGCAGGGTGGTAAAGCAGTTGGTAGCCGTGCGCACTGCACAACCTAACGAAGTTTGTAAGACTGGGCTGCAGTACCACCATGGAATCCTGAAGCGGGATCAGGATGTTGGTGTCTAACAAGAAACGAAGACGCAATGCCAAGGATGCCTCCAGGTGGCGCAGTCTAATGCACGACATTAGCTGTCGAACACGAGGTTACGCCCGTTGACTACTCTCGCCACTCAACCCAAGACATTGCTGATGGACTGATGTTATTTAGCCACGGAGTCTAGGCAGACAGCCGGTAAACCGCAACGCACATCGCTGCCGAGCCCTGAATAGAGAAAATACAAGCAGTCGGTCAGATGGGGCGGGATAACGCAGCGTTCGAAATCTAGATGATCCGCTTGTCGTCGCGGGTCCATCCAAACAGGGCTGCAAAGCCGCCCTGCTTGGATGGACCTCACTTAAAAAATCTAAAGCGCATGCAAACTGTCTGTGGAAAACCACAGATTTCCACCGGTGGATAATTTCATCCACAGCCGCAGAACTCCCGAAAATTCGAGCCTTGACCCAAATTATCCACAGGCGTAGAAAAGATCGGGTAAAGCGCTGTCGTTGACAGCAACCCAGGTAGCCAGAACCTTTAAGGCTACGCCACACGGTGGTGGTTCTCCCAAAGTGCGATTAGCGTCCGGCGGCTCGCACGGTCACAGCGATGTGATGGATGCCTACTTTACCAGCGTGCCCACTGCGGCAACTCATACCCTTTCATAGCTGCCCTGCAGCAACCTATCCGCTTGGCCATTTCATTGCGCCAACCTACGCCCGTCTCTTTCTCCTGGAAAGAGACGGGCGCTCCTACCGCTGCTGCAGCCCAACTCGTACGAGGCTTTGCGGCATTTCCCCTCGTGACAATCGGCGTGACAAACACCGAAAAGTCACCAGCAACAGCGATGCAGATGATGGTGCCGCAGCCCACGGAATGGACTGCACCTGACTGACAGTCAGGCACGCCCCGGTCATCGCTTCACTGCCTTCACCCGACTCAGGATCTCGCGGCGCCGGTCTCGTCAGCCAGTGCAGTCTCCACCCGCCCACTTCTTCGGAAGTGTTCAGGAGACCAGGTCATGAGGTGCCCAAGCTCCCGGTCGTAAAGAGCCGTCAGTCCCGCGTCAGTGGACAACCCTCACAGGTCGCAGGGGCCTTGATCCCTGATAACACTCAGCATTCTTGGCGGGATGACGTGGGGATGGTTTTAAAAGTTTGGCTTCGAGAGGCGTTTAATCATGGCATTGGTAGGCAGACGTGATGGGCGGAATTTTGGCTATGGCCGGCAATTGAGCTACGCAGGACCGCAGGCATTGAAAGACATGTTCGGCGGCGGCCACTACGGCACAGTCAAAGCGCATTCTGATCGGTGGCAGGCATTTGTGAAGTGGTGCCGATCCGAACAGGGGCCCGGTATCAATGATGCGCGGCAGGTTGATCGGAAGGTATTGGCCAACTATGCGGCGTATCTCCGCGACCTGGTTGGGCGCGGTGACCTAGCCATCAGCACCGCGCAAAATCGGCTATCCAGCGTTAACAGGACTATGGCGGCGCTTCGCGGTGATCAATGTGTGAGATTGCCGAGTCCGAGCAAGGCGTTGGATATGCAGCGCACAGGGGGGCGTCACTCGATGCCCCAAGGCCAAGATCGAGAACAGGTTAAGCAAATAATCGATGCGCTCTGTAGTCGTGATCAGTTGCGGGCCGCAGCGATTGTACAGTTGGCGCGAGCCACCGGCATGCGTTTGCGTGAGGCCATTTTGGCTGACCTGCCACGGCTAAGCCTTGAGGCCAAGGACTTTGGCAGGGTGAACATTCAGGACGGTACCAAAGGTGGCCGCGCCGGTGCATCGGCGCCACGTTGGATTACGGTGAATGACCACATTCGAGGCGCGCTTGGATTTGCGCAGCAGGTATCGCCTGAAGGTAGCCGCAACCTGATTGCACCGAAAGAAAGCTACCTGAACGTTCTGCGGGAAGTCGTTCGCCCTGCCCGGGACGTTCTTCATGCACATAACCTCAAAGGCTTTCATGAGCTAAGGGCAGCGTTCGCGTGTGAGCGCTATGAGCAAATCACCGAGCACTACGCACCTATCAACGGTGGTGAATGTTGCAAGATAGATAAACGCCTTGATTGTGAGGCTCGAAGGCAGATCAGCTATGAGCTTGGACACGGGCGACTCGACGTGGTCGCTGCTTACATTGGGGGGAGAACATGAGTAAGCCATTCGATATGGAACTGTTCTTGGCTGGGATGCTGACCGGGTCACACGCGACGCGGCAACGCCATTTGCGGCAGGCGAAAATCATCCAAGCTGAAATCTCTGAGCGCTGGCAGCGACAGACTCCTTGGGCTTGGCAGAGAAAGCATGTGGTTTGGTTTCTTGAGCATCGCCTAAATCGGCGCAGCGAGCTGACGCGGTATTACTATTTGCTGACCATACGATTGCTCGCTCGTCGTTTAGAGAAACCATGGGTACTCATCCTCTGATCGAGGATCTGGTTTTGATAAACGCCATAAAAACTCTAAGATTAAAACAACACCACAGAACCAAAAATTCTGACTATTGAATTAAAATCCAGTTCGTACCTTCATGTCCGCCCGATAAAAATTATCTCTAGGGAACACAGATACATATTCGAAACCGTCAACTTTATACCGCACCCAAATATTGTCCACGCTCTTATAAATCAGGCACCCCGCCTGACTCTCCTTATCGCTCACATGAACAATCACAAAATTGCACCCATTGGAAGCAGCAACCTCTCCACCGCTTTTCATTGCCGAGTTAAATAAATAATTTGAGAACCAAACGATGGACACCAGCAATAGCACACCCTTCAACTGCGAGCACGCCAGCAGCAAATTCTCAGATCGTTCCGATGCAACTCGCTTCAAATACATAGTCCCCAAGAGTGCTAATAACACATAGAGAACAACAAAAAACAGAAGCGGATATACAACAGGACTTATAACCTTAATTATCTCTCTGCCGCCCTCAAAGAAAATTTGATCGACAGCAACATCAACAAACGCAGGATCAACATTCATGCTTCGAAAGTAGCCATTGAAATAGCCCCTTCCTGAAGCATATGTAATTGCTGTAAGGATGAATGCCCCACCTACAAACTCTAAGATTCCATTTCTCACTGGCATTACCTATTTCAAGTCTAGGCGAAATTGTTCACCCGCTCCGCCAAGCTGGTCCTTGAGCTGCGGGGATGATTCTGCTGACCCTTGGATATTTATCTGAGGCGAAAACGAGATAGATGGTAATGCGCTATCAACATTAGCTAATTTTAGATCAAGGCTAGAGGTCAAACTTGAAACTCCTTTCTTGTCCATGATCTGCTTATACTCCTCAAGCATTTTATCCATTTTATCCCTGTTAGCAGGTTTTGCTGTTCGCTCCTGGGACATATCTTCTTGTTGAAGAGTAGAAACTATTTCTTCAGAAAGACTATTCAGCGCGTCGGACCCGCCTTGACATCCAGTCAATCCAAAAGCTAGCAAAGCAGCTAAAATCCGAGCATAGACTTCAGGCCTTACACCATTCAACACCCTAACCGCGTGGTGAAAATACCCTGGCGACATTACTTCAGCTTGAGAGGTTAACCTCTCTTGGAAGTCAGCCCCAAGCAAGCTTTCCTCTAGCAGTTTTGCCAAGTCAAATCCTGGCAACGTTGGTTTTAATAGAGCGTCGGTAGCCAGCTGCGTGCAAACTACAAAGTCAAGCAACCTACACATATTACGAGTGCCGACGGGGCCACTTCTTGCAACGCGATTTGAAAAATAAACAACGTCGTGACGCACAAAAACAGGATAAATCAAGGAATAAATTTTATCCCAATACTCATCCAAACTAGATACTGTATTTCTGGCTAAAAGAGGCTTCTTCAGACCGGCGCTAAGAAGCTCACGCGAAATTGGTTTCCCCCAAGCCACATTCCTACGCAACTTAGAGTCCAAATACTCAACCTTTGACTCTTTCGCACCTCGATATATTGTATTTTTCAGCACAGTTTCGTCGATATAAGACTCTGACGTGAACTGACCAATAGCTATATGACTCTTACATAGAGTTACAACCAGATCGCCTACGCGCATTTCTTGCGCAAATTTATTAACTTGCGATTCGCGATTGGCTAGAGACATTTTACTTTCGAAGTACTCTTCCTCGGCTAGCTCAACATCCGGCTCAAGATCAGGACTCGTATCATCGAGCTTCTTTAGCGCTGCTAATTGGGAGTCAAAAAAATTATCAGACTCGGCTTCGAGATACCCGCGCAAAACCTCCCTCGAAGGAATCTCTTTAAGCGCATGTTTTTTGATCAGCTTGTCGATATGAGCTATTGCAACAACGCCATGCTTCAGGAAATTCTGAAAATGCTTTCCGCCGGAAGCCCTAACCAACCATATGCGCTGTCCTTCAGGGTACACAAAGACTTTCGGCAGCACCGTCAATTCCCTCTGCAATGTCACAATGATGGCGCAGTATAATTTTCATACAACAAAAAATGCAACACAAATCCCTGAGAATCACCCCACCCTTAACGACGAATTCAATGCCTAAAAATTTCACTGTGCGCTGGCGACCAAGGTTTTGTACTAGATAGTATGCAGTCGAACATCCCGATGCATTGCAATATGAACTCAATACCAAAACCAGTCTTATAAAAAACTCCCAAAGCTAGTTATAAGCGATAATTATATAAGTGCTGAAATGCATATTCCATTGGCAATTCGATAGGCAAGCGTTGGTGATGGACCGCAATACCGGTGTTCGAGAGACTCTCTTGGGCATAGCGCTTATGCTTAAGCCTGAAGTTGGATATAGCGGCGGCGTGGAAATGCAGCGCTGCGAATGCTGGCTGATGCCGAGCACAAGACGCTGCAATACATCGAGGGTAAGGCGTTTTTTACGATCCTGGTGTGGTGTTTTCTTGCTCCTGCGAACTATGAGGGAAGTGCCTGAGGATAGTTTTTGAGATAGAACAAGGTACCCCTAAAAATAAAATAATTATATGTCATATAGTTATGCAGGTTTTCGACTCCTGGTGCCGCACCATACAAAACAAAGCCCCTGCAGAAATGCAGGGGCTTTGTTGTTTCTGGGGTGTTTGTATTTAGCTGATGCCCGCCCGCCTTTCTCCACACCTCTACACCCCCTCGAAAATCCCCCACCTCTATACCCAAGATTCAATTTCCAAGCTTTATGCTGAATTATGAACTGGCAATAATTATGGCTAACCCATAAAAACACCTAATCCCACCAACCCAGCTATCTTCCCAATCGCTCCCCACTCCCCCGGCTGCAAACCCAGCGGCCGAGCCTGAGAACCCGACTTGATGCAGGCGCTAACTACGCCCCCCATTCGCAGTGATTACGAACGTGACAGCTCTCACTCGATAGAGGAGTTTTACCGATCCCCAGCCTGGTCAGGCCGGGGCTTTTTGGTGCCCTGCTGGGCGGTTTTTCTGTATAACGCCGTCAAGACTAAGCGTTGCGAACGGATGCCCATGAACGCCCTGAAACTGATCTGTTTGCTGGTGATTGTCCCGCTGCTGCTCGCCGCTCTGGGCGGTTGGGAGCGTGAGCGGGCGGGTGAGGCTGCCGCGTGGTTGATCAACTACCAGGCCGATGTCAGCGCCACTCGGCAAACCCTGCAGACCTTGGCGACGCAAAACCCTACGGCCCTTATCGACCTGGGCGAGGAAAAAATCGGCATCCAGCCGGCGCTCGAGCGGCTGGATAAAATCACGGCCGAACTGCCCACCGCTCAACGTATCAATAGCGGCATGCGCACCCTGGCGCCGTGGGTGATGGGGCTGGGCCTGCTGGCGGCGTTGATCGGTGTGGCGGCGCTGGCCGGCACACAGTGGGCGGGGCGGCGTGCGCGGCAGTCGCGGGAAAAACTGTTGCAGGCGTTCGCCCTCGGCAGCCGCTTGTTGCCCTATGTGCTGGTGAGCCATGTGGTGGCGATGGCGACGACGGTGGCGCTGGCCTTGAGTTTCGAAGGCTTGGCGATGTGGCACATCGGTCGATTGGGTCGCGGCGAGTTCAAGCTGATGGCCGTGCTGGCGGTGATTGCGGCGTTCTGCCTGTATTCGATCTGGCTGCTGCTCAAACAATCGCGACACATGCTGGGTATGTTCAAACCCGAGCCGCTGGAGATGTTCGGGGCGGTGGTGACGCACGCACAGGCGCCGGAGCTGTGGCGCGACGTGAATACGTTGGCCGGCAAGCTCGGCGCGCTGTCACCGGACCATATCGTGGTGAGCCTGACCCAAGGTTTTTACGTGACCTCCAGCGAGGCCCACGTGCAACCGGCGCATACCACGCTGCATGGACGCACCTTGCATGTGCCGCTGCTGTACCTCGGCCTGCTGAGCCGCGACGAAATCGGCGCGGTGATCGGCCATGAGCTCGCACACTTTGCAGGGGAAGACACCGAATACAGCCTGCGCTTCTTGCCGATCTACGATGGGGTCAATCGCAGCCTGGCGGTGCTGCTGGATACCCTGCTGGCCAGTGACCTGATCCAGGAGTGGCTGATGCGGCCGTCATTCCTGTTCGGCGTGTTTTTCATGCAGCGCTTTGATCACGCGGTCAACCATTGGAGCCGCGAGCGCGAGTTGCTGGCGGACGCCGCAGGTGCGCGCCTGGTCGGCAATGACGCGGCGGCTTCAGCGCTGTTGCGCGTGTCGGTGTTGCAGCCGCTTATCGAGAACGCGCTGTTGGCCTTGTGTGACTCAGCCTCGGAAGAGGATCTGCCCACCGCCGCCCTGGCCGCGCTGCAAGGCCGTGAACTGCAGGTGCCGCCAGAAGCGTTGGAGATTCATCAGCCTCACCCGACCGATTCGCACCCGTCGAATGGCGAACGCCTGCAGGCGCTTGCCGTGTCGCCGGATGACGCCCTGCACAGCGCCACACGGTTCGTGGATGCCCACGCCGCGGATGGGCAAATCGACGCTTATTTCAGTGCGCCGCGCACGCTGCGTGAGCAGTTATCGCGCGACCTGATCGACGTGGCGGTCACCGAAAACACCGCGCACACGGCGTTGCTGGAAACCCTGGCCACATCGACCGACGGCGAACGTGAACTGCATGAGGGAGGGCGTTGGCGCGGCGTGTTGATGGCGGTGTGCGCCGTGCCTTTTGTGGGGCTCGGCTTGGCCATCATGAGCCAGCCCTGGCTGACCCCGGAACGTTTGAAAAGCAACACGTTGTCGGCGATCGGCGCCGGGGCGGCAATCGCCGTTATCGCGTTGATCTTTTTGTGGCTGGGTGTGCGCCGTTTCAAGCGCGCACCGCAGGTCGCGTTGCGCCTGACGCCGGAGCATTTTGTGTTCGCCAACCTGGCACAGCCGTTGCCGATTGAGCACATCGCCGGTGTCACCTTGCAATTTATGCAGGGTATCTGGGTGACCGTGGAGCTGATGCCGGAAGCGCCCTTGCCTGAACGGCGCAAAACCGCATTCGGCGTGCCGGGCGCGCGCATCAACAAGAAGAAACGTCAGGTGCTGTTACAGATGGCGCAGTTGTGCATCGACAACCAGAAGCTCGAACCCTATGAGGGCTTGTCACTGATGCTCGACTACGTAAATGCCTCCCTCGCCCGCAAGATTTTGCAGCACCGCGAGGACTGATCGGCGCACATAAAAAAACCCCGAACCAGTCGGGGTTTTTTATCGCCTGGAATCAGGCGCGACGCCAGATCAATTAGAAAACGTTGATCGGGTAGTCGGCGAACAGACGGACTTCGTTACCGCCGACGTTGTACTGGTCGGCGTTGTTGGAAACACGCAACCAGGACGCACGAGCACGCAGGCTCAAGTCTTTGGCCGGGCCGCTCTGGACGACGTATTTGAACTGGTTGAAGATTTCGCGCTCGGTGCCATTGCCACGGTTGGAGCCGTCGTCAATGTTGGTACCACGCACGTAGGCCACGTTGTAGGTCAGGCCAGGCACACCGAAGGTGCTGAAGTCCAGGCCGTAGCCGACTTGCCAGGAGCGCTCATCCTTGCCGTTGAAGTCGGACCAGTAGGAGTTGGCCAGCAGGATGGTGTTGCCGCCATCGCCGACGCCGCCGGCGTTGCGGTAGCCGCCGTACAGGTAGCCCGTGTCGCCGGTGCTGCGCTGGTGAGCGACGGTGAAGCTGTGCGGGCCAACGGCCCACGTGGCGCCCAGGCTCCAGATTTTGTTGTCGCGGGCGTCGGCGTCACCTTGGTTCTCCAGGGCGAAGCTGCGGTCCAGCTTGGTTTTGTAGCCATTGAAGTCAAAGGTCAGCGACTGTTGCTCTGGCAGGGCCAGCACGTAGTTGACGTTGACGTATTGCTTTTTCAGCACGTCTTGCATGTCGGAAGCGTACAGCGCAGCGGACAGGCTTTCGGTGAATTTGTAGCTACCACCGATGTAGTCGATGCTTTTCAGGCGGCCGCTGTCGCTGCCTTCGGCGCTCTTGCGGGCTTCTTTGGTGAAGTGACCGGCGTCCAGTTGCAGACCGGCGATCTCTTTGGAAACGATCGAGGTGCCTTCGTAGGTTTCCGACAGCAGGCGCGAGTTGTCGTATTCCAGAACCGGCACGGCTGGCATCTGCTGACCGTATTTGATCACGGTGTTGGAGATGCGCGCCTTGACGGCTGCGCCGCCCTTGGCCAGGTCGTTGGCGGCTTCGCCGCTGTCGCCTTGTTTGAAGAAGTCGATACCGCCCGCGCCGCTGCGACCTTTACCACCGTCCAGACGGATAGCGTATTGGCCGATCACGTCCACACCTACACCGACGGTGCCTTGGGTGAAGCCGGACTCGAACTTGCCGATAAAGCCTTGGCCCCATTCGGCTTTGTCTTGCTTGCCATTCTTGTAGTCACGGCTGATATAGGCGTTGCGTGCCGCGATGTTCAGGTGGCTGTCGTCTACGAAACCCTTGGATTGCTCCTGGTCGTTTGCCATGGCCTGAGTGGCGCTCAAAATCCCCAGAGCAATCAGACCCATCCGTTGCTTCAACATTTTTTGTATTCCTTATTACTGGTTGAGTACGCGCTGTGACACCAGGCTCCGTTCTGCTTTTTCTGGCGTCGACTTTTCCCGGAAAAAAGAAGGCCCGCGGACGACTGAACTGCCGCAGGCCTTTTTTTATTGGATGAGTCATGGCGGTTAGCCACAGGCGTTGGGCGCAATCCTAGTCCCGCGTTGAACTATGTGTCAATTTCGCGAATCGTCTGTATTTAGGCGAAATAATTCTAAGCAACGCCCTACATCGGTTCTAAAAACGACCCAATTCCTTCTCTTACGACGTCAGAAACACATTTCGCAATACACTTCGGAAACGGTACGTTTGCTGATAGCAGACGTGGTGGCGCCAGGCCAGGGTGGTGGGGATGCATAGCGGTTTTTCGGCAGAAGGCCTGGGATAGGTGCGCGGCACTGAGCCGTCGTGGTGCTTACAGGCACCCACCCTTTATAGGGCTGAACAGGCTTTAAATGGGGGTTCCACTAAATCTCTGACTTGGCGCTGTCGCGCAGCAAACTGGAGCCGCTGTGGCGAGCGGGCTTGCCCTAATGCCGTTCAGTTAAGGCTTTTTTGTAGGAGCGAGCTTGCTCGCGAAAAACGTCAACGATAACGCGTGTTTCCTGAATCAACGCGGCGCCTGTGAGTTTTTCGCGAGCAAGCTCGCTCCTACAGAAGGCGATGTACTCTTAACTGAACGGCATTAGGGCTTGCCCCGCGTTGGGCTGCGCAGGAGCCCTAATGAGAACGCTGCAGTGTGTCAGTCAGTTCCGGGGGAGGGTTTGGGGCTGCTGCGCAGCCCAACGCGGGGCAAGCCCGCTCGCCACAACAGGCCCGCTCGCCACAACAGCCCGCGTCCACATGTTGAAGGCGGGCACGTCAGTTATTCAGTAACTCGCACAACACCTGCATCTCATCGTCACTGAACAACCCCGCCGGGTAGCGTTCACTCATCACACTGTGCAAATCCGGCTGCTGCCTGAGCTGTCGCGAACCGTTTGCCTTCAACCAGAGCGCCAGCGCATGGATGGCGTCACCGTTGACCCGCAAGGGGTGAAACGTGCGCGTATTCATTGGGTTGATGTTGGCATTCATTTCAGCGCTCTCTCCTACTGCGTGAGCGGCTAACTTACTCAAGGTTTATGACAGAACTGCGCAGTCATCAGCCTTGGCTACTGTGACAACACCAATACAAGAGCTATGCCAATGTCCCGGATTTATAGGTATTCAGACACAAAAAAGCCCACGGCCTTGCGGGGCCGCGGGCTTGCTGCGAGCGCTGGAACCGAGTAGTGCCCGGTCGCCGTTGAGGCGCTGTTACAACTGCACTCAGTTTTTGTGCGGGGCCGGCTGTTGTTGGGTCAGGCAATGGATATTACCGCCACCCAGTAACAGTTCGCGGCCCGGCACCATCACCACTTCGTGCTGCGGGAACAGGCTCTGCAGGATGGCCTTGGCCTGGCTGTCCAACGGGTCGTCAAAGCTCGGGGCGATGATGCCGCCGTTGACGATCAGGAAGTTGACATAGGAACCGGCCAACCGCACGCTCGGATTACGCTCCTGGGTGCCATCCACCGGGTCCACGCCGGCACACTCTTCCTCGGTGGCATACAGCGGGCCCGGAATCGGCATTTTGTGCACTGTGAACGAGCGGCCCTGGGCGTCAGTGCTGCTTTGCAGGACGTCCATGGCTGCGTGGCAACGGGCGTAGTTCGGGTCTTGCGGGTCGTCGGTCCAAGCCAGCAACACTTCGCCCGGGCGCACATAGCAACAGAAGTTATCCACATGGCCGTCGGTTTCGTCATTGAACAGGCCATCCGGCAACCAGATGATCTTATCCACCGCCAGGTTGGCACTGAGCACCGCTTCGATAGCCGCACGGTCGAGGTGCGGATTGCGATTGCGGTTGAGCAGGCATTCTTCGGTGGTGATCAGAGTGCCTTCGCCGTCGACGTGGATCGAACCGCCTTCCAGCACGAACCCTTCGGTGCGGTAACGCGGCGCGCGTTCGATCTCGAGGATCTTGCCGCCCACCTGCGAGTCACGGTTCCACGGCGCATACAGGCCACCATCAAAACCACCCCAGGCGTTGAAATCCCAGTTCACGCCACGCACTTCGCCGGTGTTGTTGATCACAAACGTCGGGCCGGTGTCGCGCACCCAGGCGTCGTCACTGGACATTTCCACCACGCGGATATTCGGCACGTCCAGGCGGGCGCGGGCGTTTTCGTACTGGCCGGCAGACACCGCGACCGTCACCGGTTCAAACCGCGCGATAGCCTTGGCCACCGCCACATGAGCGGCCTGCGCCGGTTTGCCACCCAGGCGCCAGTTGTCCGGGCGTTCGGGCCAGATCATCCAGGTTTGGGTCTGGGGCGCCCATTCGGCGGGCATATAAAAGCCATCGGCGCGAGGTGTGCTGTGCAGGGTGGTCATGGCAATCAGGGCTCCGAATGGGGGGGAAGGCCGACTTTATAACGGATAAAAATCGGCTTTAACAGCGGCCTGCAATCATAGGCGATAAATATGACAGCAAATAACCGATAACAATCGATTATTTACGCTTGTTCATTCAACGCCTTCGACAGCATGTCGACAAAGAAGTCCACGCTGCGTTTGGAGGTGACCATCGGCGGCTTGATCTTGAGGATGTTCAGGTAGTCACCGGTCGGCTGCATGAAAATCCCAAGTTCCCGCAGACGCTCGCACAACAGCGCGGTCTCTTCGGTGGCGGGCTCCAGGGTGTGTCGATCCCGCACCAGCTCCAGCCCCAAGTAGAAACCGGAGCCATGCACGGCGCCGACCAACGGATGACGGTCGATCAGTGCTTGCAGCCGCGCCTTGAAATGCCCGCCCACGACCTGGGCGTTTTCCCACAGCTTTTCTTCTTCCATCACATCCAGCACCGCCATGCCGATCCGGCAACTGACCGGGCTGCCCCCCGAGGACGAAAAGAAATACCCCTCGGCTTCCAGTGCTTCGGCAATCTCGCGCCGAGTGATCACCGCCCCCAAGGGCTGGCCGTTCCCCATGCCCTTGGCCATGGTGATGATGTCCGGCACAACACCCTGCTCTTCAAAGCCCCAGAAGAAATGCCCCATGCGCCCATAGCCCACCTGCACTTCATCGGCAATGCATACGCCGCCCTGGGCACGCACCCGCGCATACACCTGCTGCAGATAGCCCGGAGGCAGGGAAATACCGCCGGCATTGCCGTACACCGGCTCACAAATGAACCCGGCCAGCTGGCGCTGGCTCGCGGCGATTTTCGCCAGGTTGTGCTCCACACTGCGGACATAATCCGGCGCACTGTCTGGCCCGCGGAACTCACCGCGATAGGTATTCGGCGCAGTCACCGGATGTACCCAATCCGGGCGGCTGCTCAGGGCCTTGGGGTTGTCAGCGATCGAGGTGGACACCGCATCCGCCGCCACCGACCACCCGTGGTAAGCCTCCAGCACGCTGAGCATGTCGCGCCCGCCGCTGTAGGCCCAGGCCAGGCGAATGGCCAGGTCATTGGCCTCGGTGCCGCTGTTGACCAGGAACACCCGGTCCATACCCTCCGGCGCCAGCGCCAGCAAGCGCTCGGAAAACTCGGCAATCGCCGCGTAGTGGAAGCGCGAGTTGGTGTTGAGCAATGACCATTGCCGAGCCGCCACGGCCGCCATACGGGGGTGGCCGTGGCCGAGCACGGCCACGTTGTTGAGCATGTCGAGGTAGGAACGGCCCTGCATGTCGATCAGATGGTTGCGCCAGCCGCGTTCGATGCGCGGTGGGTCGACGTAATAATGCTTCTGCGAACGGGCGAAACTGGCGTCGCGCCGGGCCAGCAGGACCTCGGGGTCCAGTTCCGGCTCAGCGTCACAGGCCAGGCCAAGCAGCGTCGCCGGTGACGGGCAAAGCGCTTGCCACGCCGGTACCCGGGAGGGCGCGCAGAACAGCGGTGGTTCGATGTCCGCGCGGCATACCTGCACCACCAGCGGGGCATGGACTTCGCCGATTATCTGCCCTTCCACCAGCACCGCGCCGGGGTTCAATGCGGTTTTCACCCCCCACAGACGCAGGCTCAGCGGACCGTCATGCAGGCTCAGCAGACCGTCGGCGCCCTTGCGCAACGTGCCGCCAAAGGGCGCCTCCAACACGGTGCCATGGGGCAAGTGCAGTTCAACATGCAGCGGGAACGTCTCGGGCTCAACGGCGCTGTCGGGACGGGTGCGCGACAGCCGATATTGCCCATAGCGGCTGGCGGCCAACCCGTGCACGGTGGCCGCTTCATCCAGTAATCGGCGATCGATGCCGGGCTGTTCCCAATTGCCCGCTTCGAAATGCGGGCTGAGCACACCCAGGTCAATCAGCGCGAATTCCTGGCCCACCAACCCTGGCAACAAAGGGGCGAAGTTCTGGTCGGCCAACGGCGCCGGCGTCTCCCCGACACTGCTCAGAATCGCCGCTTCCATTAGTTCAAAGGGCACCGACATTGCCACATGGAAGATTTCCCACTCATGTTCGGCGTTTTTCAGCAGGTAGCTGTTATTCGGATCCAGGCGTTGCTGCTGTTCGCTGCTCAGCACCAGCACCGCCGCGCGGGCGACGATCAGTGGCCACAGGGCCTGCAGTTCTTCGCGCTGTAAGGGGTTGACCGCATGGAACGCACGGATGGCCGGGAGGATGGCAAAGGGATCGCTTTCAGCATGGTGCAGCAGCGCGGCACACGTCACCGACAAATCGGCGATGCGCCAGGTGTGCACCAGGTCGCCGAAGTCGATCACCCCCTGGATCTGCCAGTGCCGCTGGGCGTCACGTTGCCACATGACGTTGTCATCGGTGATGTCCATGTGCACCGCTTGCCAGGGCAGGTGATCGGCCAGGTCGCGCAGGCGCGCGTCAACCTGTTCGGCCACCTGCTCCAAGAGGGCGCGATGGGGCAGGTTTTGCAGGGTTGCCAACAGGTGGGTGATCAGCTCCTGGGCGTGGCGCGGGTCCCATTGCAAGGTGCGGTCCAGGCCTGGGTGCTGGAAATCGGCCAGGGCCAGGCTCATTCGCCCGCACAACGCGCCGAAGCCTGCAATGACATCGCGGCCCAGATGGGGGAGATGGGTCAGGGGCTGTCCGTCGATGTAGTCCAGCAACCGCAGGTGCAGGTTCTGTCCATCCACCGCGACGGTGAGCAACTCTTCACCGGTGCGCGCCTTGATGACCTGAGGTACCTGCATCTGCACATGGGCCTGCAGGTTGTTGAGGGCCGCGTGCTGGGCCTGCAACTCAACGGCAGCGTAGTCACCCCGGCAGATTTTCAGAACAAAGCGGCCACGGTCGCTGTCGACCTTGTAATTGAGGTCTTGCTGGCTGCCCAGCGCCTGCAGGGTGCCGGTGAGGCCGTAATGCTGCTCAAGCAGGTGTGCCGCCTGATCGGGGTCCACTTGCGGGCAAGGTAGGCTGGCGCGATGGATCAACGTGGCGAGCAACATTGTGACGACCTCGGTTTTTTTAGGCGTCTATATCGCCATTGTTACGGGGCTAACGCAACCCCCAGCACACGGCACGCTTGCGCCGACCTGCTCCACCACTCAAGCTATGCTCCATTTGCTTAATGTCCGTCTAAGGAAAAGGCCCTCCGACATGCGCATTCTCATCACCGGCGGCGCTGGTTTTATCGGCTCCGCCCTGATCCGCCACCTGATCCAGCACACCGAGCACGAAGTGCTCAACCTGGACAAACTCACCTACGCCGGCAACCTGGAGTCGCTGACCAGCATCGCGTCCAACAGCCGCTATGAGTTCGTACAGGCCGATATCGTCGACCAGGCCACCGTCAGCGCCGTGCTCGCGCGCTTCGAGCCGCAGGCGATCATGCACCTGGCGGCCGAGTCCCATGTCGACCGCTCCATCGATGGCCCGTCGGATTTTATCCAGACCAATATCGTCGGCACCTACAGCCTGCTGGAGGCCGCCCGAGCCTATTGGCAAAAGCTCGACGAGCCCGCCAAGCGCGCGTTCCGCTTCCATCACATCTCCACCGATGAAGTGTATGGCGACCTGCATGGCGTGGACGACCTGTTCACCGAAACCACGCCCTATGCGCCCAGCTCGCCCTACTCGGCCAGCAAGGCCGCGTCCGACCATCTGGTACGCGCCTGGCAGCGTACCTATGGGCTGCCGGTGCTGCTAACCAATTGTTCGAACAACTACGGGCCGTTCCACTTCCCTGAAAAGCTGATCCCGCTGGTGATCCTCAATGCCCTGGCGGGCAAGCCGTTGCCGGTCTATGGCGATGGCTTGCAGGTGCGCGACTGGCTGTTCGTAGAAGACCACGCCCGCGCATTGCTCAAGGTGGTGACCGAAGGTGTGGTCGGCGAGACCTACAACATTGGCGGGCATAACGAGCAGAAAAACATCGACGTGGTGCGCGGCATCTGCGCCCTGCTCGAAGAGCTGGCGCCGCAGCGCCCGGCCGGTGTCGAGCAATTCACCGACCTGATCACCTTCGTCAAGGATCGCCCCGGCCACGACCAGCGCTATGCGATCGACGCCAGCAAGATCGAGCGCGAACTGGGCTGGGTCCCACAGGAAACCTTTGAAACCGGGCTGCGCAAGACCGTGCAGTGGTACCTCGACAACCTAGAGTGGTGCCGCAGGGTCCAGGACGGCAGTTATCAGGGCGAACGATTGGGCAACACCGACTTTAAGGATCTGATTGCATGATGAAGGGAATCGTATTGGCCGGGGGCTCCGGCACCCGTTTGCACCCCATTACCCTGGGGGTGTCCAAGCAGCTGTTGCCGGTGTATGACAAACCGATGATCTACTACCCGATCTCGGTGCTGATGCTGGCGGGAATCAAGGACATCCTGGTGATTTCCACACCGCTCGACTTGCCCCAATACCGCAACCTGCTGGGGGATGGCAGCCAGTTTGGCGTGCGCTTCAGCTATGCGGAGCAACCCTCGCCAGATGGCCTGGCCCAAGCGTTCATCATCGGTGAAGAGTTCATCGGCGATGATCCGGTCTGCCTGATCCTGGGTGACAACATCTTCCATGGCCAGCACTTCAGTGACCAGCTGCGTACCGCGGCCGAGCGCCCCTCCGGGGCTACCGTATTCGGCTACTGGGTCAAGGACCCGGAGCGTTTCGGGGTGATCGACTTCGACAAAGACGGCCGCGCCCTGTCCATCGAAGAAAAACCGGCCAAGCCCAAATCGCCGTACGCGGTGACCGGCCTGTATTTCTATGACAACGACGTGATCAGCATCGCCAAGGCGGTCAAGCCTTCACCCCGTGGCGAGCTGGAGATTACCGACATCAACAACGCCTACCTCAAGCGCGGCGACCTGCATGTCGAGCGCTTCGGCCGTGGCTTTGCCTGGCTCGACACAGGGACCCATGACAGCCTGCTCGAAGCGTCGACCTATGTGCAGACCATCGAGCATCGCCAGGGGCTGAAAGTAGCGTGCCTGGAAGAAATCGCCTACGAAAATGGCTGGATCGACCGCGATTACCTGCTGGAGCGTGCGCAGTATTTCGGCAAGACCGGCTATGGCCAATACCTGTACATGTTGGCAGGAGAACGCGCGTGAATGTAGTGCAGACCTGCCTGCCCGACGTGCTGATCCTTGAACCGAAAGTGTTCGGCGATGAGCGCGGTTTTTTCTACGAAAGCTTCAACGCCCGCGCGTTCGAGGCGGCTACCGGGCTCAAGCGTGATTTCGTACAGGACAACCACTCACGCTCACAAAAAGGCGTGCTGCGGGGCCTGCACTACCAGCTCGAACACACCCAAGGCAAACTGGTGCGCGTCATCGCCGGCGAAGTGCTGGACGTGGCGGTGGATATTCGCCGCAGCTCGCCGCACTTCGGCCAGTGGGTCGGCGTGCGACTGTCGGCACAGAACAATCGCCAACTGTGGGTGCCGGAAGGCTTCGCCCATGGGTTCGTGGTGCTGAGCGAGCATGCAGAGTTCCTCTACAAGACCACCGACTACTACCAGCCGAGCGCCGAGCGCAGCATCCTGTGGAATGACCCGACGTTGGCCATCGACTGGGAATTGACTGAACCGCCGCAACTGTCCGCCAAAGACCAGGCGGGCAAACTGTTGATGGAGGCCGACCTGTTCCCATGACCCTCCCTTTAAAAATCCTTATCACCGGCCAACACGGCCAAGTCTCCCTGGCGCTGCAACAAAAGCTCCAGGGCCTGGGCGAACTCATCGTGCTGGGCCGCGACCAGCTTGACCTGGCCAACGTCGAGCAGATTCGACAGCAGGTACGTGCCCATCGCCCCGGCCTGATCATCAACGCCGCAGCGCACACCGCGGTCGATCAGGCCGAAAGCGAACCGGACGCGGCTTTCGCCATCAACGCCATCGCTCCCGGCATCCTCGCCGAGGAAGCCAAGGCCCTGGGCATCCCGCTGATCCATTACTCCACCGACTACGTGTTCGACGGCAGTAAACCTGCGCCCTACACCGAAGCCGATGTGCCGAACCCACTGGGTGTGTATGGCCAAAGCAAGCTGGCCGGTGAGCGGGCGATCGCCGCCGTGGGTGGCCAATACCTGATCCTGCGCACCAGTTGGGTCTATTCCAGCCACGGCAAGAACTTCCTGCTGACCATGCAACGCCTGCTGCAAGAGAAACCGCAGATGCGCATCGTCGCCGACCAGATCGGCGCTCCGACCTGGGCCGGTACCATCGCCAACAGCACCCGCACGTTGATCGAGCGCTGGCAGGCCGGCCAGGCGGGCGATTGGGGCATCTATCACCTGACCGCCCAGGGCGAGACGTCATGGTTCGGCTTCGCCCAGGCGATTGGCGAGCATCTGCGTGCTGCGGGCAAACCCTGCGCCGAGCTGGAAGCGATCCCTTCCAGCGCCTACCCGACGCCGGCCAAGCGCCCCCTGAACTCGCGCCTCGATTGCAGCCGCCTGCGCCAGCAGTGGCAGGTTGGCCAGCCACAGTGGCAAGACGCATTGCGCGAGTGTCTTGCCGAGCAGCACTAGGCATAATGAGCCTGTACCCACAGGCGCACGACACCCATGACTCCACCTCTCCCGCGAAGACCCCGCTGGCGCAGCCTCGCCCTGCTGGCGCTGTGCCTGGCGCCGCTGCTGTGGCCGCTGGAGCACCTGGCCGAGCGTTATTACCGCAGCGAACTGGCCGGGCAGAACCGCCAGACCCTCGACCTCTACGTCGCCAACCTGCTGGGCACGCTGCACCGCTACGAGGTGCTGCCGCAAATCCTCGGTGACTTGCCGGCCTTGCGCACCGCGCTGGAGGCACCGGACGTCAGCACCAACCTGGTCAACGCCAACCTGCTGCTCAAGGACGTCGCCGCCCAGGCCGGGGTGGAAGTGATGTACCTGATGGACACCACCGGCAAGACCCTTGCCGCGTCCAATTGGGACAAGCAGGACAGCTTCGTCGGGCGCAACTTTTCGTTCCGCCCGTATTTCAGCGAAGCCATGGCCGGGCGGCTGGGGCGGTTCTTCGGCCTGGGTACCACCTCGGCCAAGCGCGGTTACTTCTTCGCCGCCGCCGTGCGCAATGGCGAAAAAATCATCGGCGTGCTGGTGGTCAAGGTCGACCTGGACCACACCGAAAGCCTGTGGGGCAACACCCCCGAACAACTATTGGTAACCGACCATAACGGCGTGGTGATCCTCACGTCGCGTCCGCAATGGCGATTCCGCGCCACCCGGCCGCTGACCGATGAAGAGCGCCAGGCCATCATCGCCATCCAGCCCTACCCGACCCGCGACCCGCAACCGCTGACCCTGAGTTCCACGGCATGGTTGCGCCAATCCACTGCGATCGCCGAGACCGGCTGGAACGTGGAAATCCTCGCGCCACGCTCATTGATCAACCGCCCGGTGCGCACGGTAGTGGCCGTAGGTGGCGCCACGCTGCTGGTATTGATGTTGCTGCTGGGGCTGATGATGCAGCGCCGCCGTCATTACCTGGAGCGCATCGCCTTTGAAGCCAAGGCCCGTCGCGAGCTGGAGATGCGCGTGGTCGAGAGGACCAGCGACCTGGAAGGGCTCAACCGCCGCCTGAAACAGGAGGTACTGGAACGCGAACACGCCCAGCAGGAACTGGTGCGCGCCCAGGATGACTTGGTGCAAGCGGGCAAACTGTCGGCACTGGGCACCATGTCGGCGAGTATCAGCCACGAACTCAACCAACCCCTGGCGGCGATTCGCAGCTATGCCGAAAACGCCGAAATCCTCCTCGACCATGAACGCACCAACGATGCGCGCGGCAATCTCAAGCTGATCAGCGAACTGACCGGGCGCATGGCCTCGATCATCGCCCACCTGCGTGCGTTCGCCCGCCGCGATCGGCATGCGCCGGAAAGCGTCGCCCTGCAACCGGCGCTGGACGACGCCTTGGCGTTGTTGGCCAAGCGGCGGCGCTCGATGGAAGTCGAACTGATCCGCGATTTGCCCGAGGCAACCTTGTGGGTAGAAGCCGGCGAAACGCGCCTGCGCCAGGTGCTGGGCAACCTGCTGGCCAACGCCCTCGACGCCCTGACCGAAAAAGGCCCGCCGCGCAAACTCTGGCTGAGTGCCCAAACCACCGAACAGGGCGTCAACCTGTACATTCGCGATAATGGCCCAGGCTTTTGCATGGAAGCACTGGGCCGCGCCAGCGAGCCGTTCTACACCACCAAGACCCGCACCCAGGGCCTGGGGTTGGGCCTGGCCATCTGTGACACGCTGATGCGCGCCTTTGGCGGCGAGCTGCTGTTTGCCAACCACAAGGAAGGCGGCGCGCTGTTAACCTTGAAATTGCGTGCCGGCTCGCCGGGCGTCAGTCTGCAACCGTCCGAGGACCGCAGTGTATGAGTATCGATAACCAGATTCAGGTGGTGTTGATCGACGACGATCCACACTTGCGTCAGGCCCTGTGCCAGACCCTGGACCTGGCCGGGCTGAAGGTCCTGCCCCTGGGCGAAGCCACCGGCCTCACCGCGCGTTTGTCGCGGGATTGGCCGGGGGTCGTGGTCAGCGATATCCGCATGCCCGGCATGGACGGCCTGGAGCTGCTCGCCGAACTGCACGGCCAGGACCCGGAGCTGCCGGTGCTGCTGATCACCGGCCACGGCGACGTGCCGTTGGCGGTGCAAGCCATGCGCGCGGGTGCCTACGACTTCCTCGAAAAACCCTTCGCCAGCGACGCCCTGCTCGACAGCGTGCGCCGCGCCCTGGCCCTGCGTCGCCTGGTCCTGGACAACCGCAGCCTGCGCCTGGCCCTCAGCGATCGCCAGCAACTGAGCACACGCCTGGTCGGGCACTCGCCCCAAATGCTGCGCCTGCGCGAACAGATCGGCGCACTGGCAGCGACCCGCGCCGATGTACTGATCCTGGGTGAAACCGGGGCCGGCAAGGAAGTGGTGGCCCGTGCTCTGCACGACCTGTCGAACCGGCGCAGCGGGCCATTCGTGGCGATCAACGCCGGGGCGCTGGCGGAGTCGGTGGTGGAAAGCGAACTGTTTGGCCATGAACCCGGCGCGTTTACCGGGGCGCAGAAGCGCCGAATCGGCAAGTTCGAATTCGCCAATGGCGGCACGCTGTTCCTTGATGAAATCGAAAGCATGAGCCTGGATGTGCAGGTCAAACTGCTGCGCCTGTTACAGGAACGCGTGGTCGAACGCCTTGGCGGCAATCAGTTGATCCCGCTGGATATCCGCATCATCGCGGCCACCAAGGAAGACTTGCGCCAGGCCGCCGACCAGGGCCGCTTCCGTGCCGACTTGTACTACCGCCTCAACGTCGCACCGTTGCGCATTCCGCCGCTGCGCGAACGGGGCGAAGACGCACTGATGCTGTTCCAGCACTTTGCCGACGAAGCCAGCAGCCGCCACGGCCTGCCACTGCACGAGCTGCAACCAGGCCAACGTGCGTTGCTGTTGCGCCACAACTGGCCGGGCAATGTGCGCGAACTGCAGAACGCCGCAGAGCGCTTTGCCCTGGGCCTGGAGTTAGCGCTGGATAACACCCCGGACAATCCGGTAACCGGCGTGCTGACCTCGACCCCGGGCGGCTTGAGCGAACAGGTCGAGCAGTTCGAAAAAAGCCTGATCGCCGCCGAACTGACCCGCCCCCACAGTTCCCTGCGCAGCCTCGCCGAAGCCTTGGGCGTACCGCGCAAGACCTTGCACGACAAACTTCGCAAGCACGGCCTGAACTTCGCCGACAGCAGCAACCAAGGCGCTGACGACGAATGACCCTGCCCACTCACCAAGAGGCCGCCATGAGCCGCGACAGCCGTTACCTGGAATCCATCCTCCACCACGACATCCCCCTGACCCGTGAAATGGGCCTCAAGGTGCTCGACTGGCAACACGGCCAACTGCGATTGCACCTGCCCTTGCAAGCCAATATCAACCACAAGAGCACCATGTTCGGTGGCAGCCTCTATTGCGGCGCGGTGCTGGCGGGTTGGGGCTGGCTGCACCTGCAACTGCGCGAGGAAGGGATTGAAGACGGGCATATCGTGATTCAGGAAGGGCAGATCAGCTATCCGCTGCCCGTGACGCAAGACGCGACCGCCATTTGCGCGGCGCCGGAGGAGAAGGTGTGGAAGCGCTTTTTAGCCACCTACAAGCGCTATGGCCGGGCGCGGTTGACGTTGGACACGTGGATCGTAAATGAGGGCAGTGAAGAGCTGGCAGTGACTTTCACCGGCCAGTACGTCCTGCACCGCTGAAAGCCATCACACAAAACCAATGTGGGAGGGGGCAAGTCGAATCGTCGCACCGCCCCTCCCACATTTTGATCTGCGCTGGTTTTAAGATCTTGCCAAAGTCAGCAAGCGTTCACGCCACGCCGCCTTCGCCGGTAACGCCAGGAAGAAGGGGTTCAACAACGATGCCCGCGCCGGGTAGCTGAACGGCTCGCCACTCAACTCCAGTACCTCGCCGCCCGCCCCTTCCAATACACCCTGCGCCGCAGCGGTATCCCACTGCGAGGTCGGCGCCAGGCGCGGATAGCAATCGGCGCTGCCTTCGGCCAATAGGCAGAATTTCAACGAACTGCCGATATTCGCCAGCTTCAACTCCCCCACCCCTTCGCTCAAGCCATTGAGCAAACGCTCCTGCTCTGGGCTGGTATGCCGACGGCTGGCAACCACGGTGAAGGCTTCACCCGCCGCCGGAGTCTCGCGTACCTGGATCTGCCTGGGCGCTTCATTCACGTCCGAACGCCACGCGCCAAGCCCTGCGCCGCCGAAGTAGCACCGGCCGTTGGTGGGCATGGATACCACGCCAAATATCACACGGCCCTGTTCGATCAACGCAATGTTGACGGTAAATTCTTCACTGCCGGCGATAAATTCCTTGGTGCCATCCAGCGGGTCCACCAGCCACCACCGCTGCCAGCCGGCGCGTACGCTCTGGTCGATATCGGCGTCTTCTTCGGACAACACCGGGATACTCGGGTCCAGGGCTGTCAAACCGGCGAGAATCAGGTGATGGGCGGCCAGGTCCGCGGCCGTCACCGGCGAATCGTCAGCCTTGGACGTCACCGCCACTTCGGCGCGCCAGTACGGCAGGATGACTTCACCCGCCTGGCGAGCCAGTTCGATCACAGGGGCGATAAACGGGTGGCCTAAAAACAGTTCGCTCATGCGCTAAACGCTCCTCGCTGGGTCAACAGGTCTCGTACCAGATACAACGCAGCCAGCGCGCGGCCTTCGCTGAACTGCTCATTTTGCGCCAGTTGCGACAACTCGCGCAGGTTGACCCTGTCCACGCGCATCGGTTCAGGTTCATCACCTTCCAGGCGTTCTTCATAGAGGTCGGTGGCCAGCACCACCTGGATTTTCTGGCTCATATAGCCGGGGGACAGTGACAGCTCAGTGAGGTGCTCCAACTGGCGGGCGCCATAACCGGCTTCCTCCTTGAGCTCGCGGTCCGCCGCCGCCAGCACGTCCTCGCCGGGCTCGATCAGCCCCTTGGGCAAGGACAGCTCGTATTCGTCGGTGCCACCGCAGTACTCTTCCACCAGCAGCGCATGGTCGGCGTCGATCATTGCCACGATCATCACCGCGCCGTACCCGGCACCACGTCCCACCAGGCGCTCGTAGGTGCGTTCAACGCCATTGGAAAAGCGCAATTGCACTTCCTCCACGCGGAACAAACGGCTACTGGCGACTATTTCGCGGGCGAGGACGGTGGGTTTCTGGCGCATAAGCGGCTCCTTGGCGTGATCGGGTTACTATACCGTGGCTTTTCCGATTGTCTGTGTCGGATATCTTTACTTACATGAGACCGCCCCATGCCCTCTTTGCCCTGGCACGCCATCGACACTGTCCTGCTGGACATGGACGGCACCCTGCTCGACCTGCATTACGACAACCATTTCTGGATGGAACACCTGCCTCAGCGCTACGCCCAGTTGCATGGTGTGAGTCGGGCCATGGCCGAGATGGAGTTGCAGCCGCTGTTCGAGCGTAACGCCGGACAGTTGCAATGGTATTGCCTGGATTTCTGGAGCACCGAACTGAACATTCCGGTGCGCGAGCTCAAGCTGGAAACCGCCCACCTGATCGCCCTGCGCCCGGGTGCCGATACCTTTCTGGCGGCGATCAAACAGGCCGGAAAACGGGTGATCCTGATCACCAACGCTCATCGTGACTCGCTGTCATTGAAGTTGGAACGCATAGAGTTGGCGCCGTATTTCGAGCGATTGATCAGCTCCCACGACTACGGTTTCGCCAAGGAAAACCCGCAGTTCTGGAATGCCTTGCAAGCCGATATCCGGTTCGACCCGGCGCGCAGCCTGTTTATCGACGACACGTTGCCGATCCTGCGCAGCGCCCAGAAATTTGGCGTGGGGCATTTGCTGGCGGTGAAAGAGCCGGACAGCCAAAAAGGGCCCAAGGACACCGGGGAATTTGCCGCAGTCGAGAATTACCGGGACCTTATTGTCGGACTTTGACCCCTTGTGGGAGGGAGCAAGCCCCCTCCCACATTTTTACTTTGTGAATTACTCAGGAATACGCAGCGTCTGCCCTGGGTAAATCTTGTCTGGATGAGACAACAGCGGCTTGTTGGCCTCGAAGATATCGTTGTACCGGCTGGCCTTGCCGTAAACCGCCAGGGAAATCGCGCTGAGGGTGTCGCCCTTTTTCACCACGACGAAACGGGCGGCGGCAACTACCGGGCCGGTTACGGTGATCTGGTCATCCACACTGGCCACACCGGCAATGTTGCCGGCCGCCAGAATGATTTTTTCTTTCTCTTCCTGACTGGCCACGGTCCCTGTAAGCGTGACCTTGTCACCCTCGACAGTGGCGTGAACATCCGGATTACCCAGCCCGACTTCTTCAATGTGCTTTTTCAGATCATCACTGGCATTGGCGTTGCCCGGCGTCAACAGCTTGACCAACTTCTCGCCGGCTTCCTTAACAAAGCTAAAAAGACTCATAGTGCGCTCTCCTTGATAGTTGATTTCCAGATGCCCAAGACTAGACCAGCCCCGAAGACTTGGGTTCCAGCCCGACCAAAGACCCAAACGCGCTAGAATCCCCCCGCCATTGGAATAAGCCCTGGAGCGAAGATGGACATCAAGCAGCTGAAATTCCTCATCGCCCTCGACGAGACCCGTCACTTCGGCCAGGCAGCAGCGCGTTGCCATATCACCCAGCCGACCCTGTCGATGCGCCTGCGCAGCCTGGAAGAAGAACTCGACCTGCCGCTGGTCAATCGTGGCCAGCGCTTCGAGGGCTTTACCGCCCCCGGCGAGCGAGTACTGGCCTGGGCGCGCACGGTGCTGGCAGCGTATGACGGCTTGCAGGCCGAAGCGGCGGCCTGTCGTGGCAACCTCGTCGGTACGTTGCGCCTGGGGGTGGTGCCGCTGTCGAGCTTCGATCCGTTGGCGTTGATGCAGCAACTGCATAAGGAACACCCGAGCCTGCGCTTTGAGCTTTCGGCCCTAAGCTCCGAACAGATTCTGGAACAACTGGCGAGCAATCGCCTGGACCTCGGCGTGTCGTACCTGGAGCGCCTGGACAATGAACGCTTCGACTCCCTGGCGCTCGGCGAAACCCGCATGGGCCTGCTCTACGACCAGCGCTATTTCAGCTTCGGCGACACACCGCTGAGCTGGGAAGCGTTGATCGAACTGCCCCTGGGCATGCTCACCAGCGGCATGCACTTTCGCCAGTCCATCGACCACAACTTCCACAGCCGGGGCCTGCACCCGCAGCCGCTGTTGCAAACCGATGCCGTCCATCAGTTGTTACAAGCGGTACACGGCGGGCTGTGCTGCGCGGTAATGCCCTTGGACGGTGGCCTGGATGCGCTCACCGAGCACTTGCGCCTGCAACCGATCGAAGACGCCCACACCCTCGCGCGCCTGGGGCTGATCATGCGTCGCAGCGCGCCCCGTTCGGCGCTGGCGGAAGCCTGTTTTGCGCTGTACCAGAAATTGCTGGCAGAGCATTGATCGACGTCATCTATCGGCAGATCAGTACTGGCAATTAGACGCGACGCTTTGTCGCGCCTAGTCTAGACACTGATCAATCCGCCGGTGGTACTGCCCCATGAACGCCAAGCGCCCAGTCTGCGCGGCGCCCGCCCCTGAAACGTCCGCGCCCGCCGCCAGCCAGAGCTACCAGTTCTGCAACCTCGAACACACAGAGGCCGCCAGCACGGCATTGGCGGAAGAAGTGGCGCTGGCAATTGCCTATAACGACATCAGCCAGGCAGTCATGCTGGTGACGCCCACTGATCTGGAAGACTTTATTGTCGGGTTCAGCATGGGTAGCGGCATTATTACCGACGTTGGCGACATTTATGACCTGAAACTCAGCGGCTCGGGCGCCACTCAATACGCTCAAGTCCAAATCTCCAGCCGCGCGTTTTGGAACCTCAAGCAGCAGCGTCGCCAATTGGCGGGCACCAGCGGCTGCGGTTTGTGTGGCGTGGAAGCCGTGGAACAGGCACTGCCAGACCTCCAAGTGCTGCCCGGCGCCCCCTTGCCGCCCGCCGCATGGCTCGACGGCCTGCGCCAACGCATCAGCGCCTTCCAGCCTTTGGGCCAATACAGTGGCGCCGTGCACGCGGCCGTGTTTATGAACAATCAGGGCGAACTGTTGCTGGGCCGCGAAGACATTGGCCGGCATAACGCCCTGGATAAGTTGATCGGCGCCCTGATCCGCCAAAAGATCCCGACAGCGGGTGGCCTGGCAATTGTCACCAGCCGTTGCAGCCTCGAATTGATCCAGAAAGTCCTGCGCGCGGGCATCCAGACCCTGGTCAGCCTGTCGTCGCCCACCGGCCTGGCCTTGCAATGGGCGCGCCGGCACAACCTCAACCTCATCCACCTGCCGCAGAAAAGTGCGCCGCGGGTCTACAGCCCTGCGATGGAGTACCAGCCATGAGCAATCACCACCAAGCCGACCAAACCCCAACCCCGCGCTACAAGCCCTACAAAGGCCCGGCGGGTGGCTGGGGCGCGTTGATCAGCGTGGCGCAGGCGTGGCTGACCAGCGACAACGCGCTGAAAAACATCCGCATGATGCTCAAGACCAACCAGAACGGCGGCTTCGACTGCCCGGGCTGCGCCTGGGGCGACTCGCCGGAAAGCGGCATGGTCAAGTTCTGCGAAAACGGCGCCAAGGCCGTCAACTGGGAAGCCACCAAGCGCCGTGTCGACGCTGCATTCTTCGCCAAGCACAGCGTCACCGCGCTGCTGGAACAAAGCGACTATTGGCTGGAATATCAGGGCCGCTTGACCGAACCGGTGCGCTATGACGCCGAGACCGACCGCTACAAACCCATCAGTTGGGACGCAGCGTTCGACCTGATCGGCAAGCACCTCAACGCACTGCCCAGCCCTGATATGGCCGAGTTTTATACTTCCGGCCGTGCCAGCAACGAAGCGGCGTACCTGTATCAATTGTTTGTACGCGCCTACGGCACCAACAACTTCCCGGACTGCTCGAACATGTGCCACGAAGCCAGCGGCGTGGCCTTGGCGCAAAGTGTAGGCGTCGGCAAAGGCACCGTGACCTTTGACGACTTTGAACATGCCGACGCGATTTTCGTCTGGGGCCAGAACCCCGGCACCAACCACCCACGCATGCTCGAACCGCTGCGTGAGGCCGTGAAACGCGGCGCCCAGGTGGTGTGCATCAACCCGCTGAAAGAGCGCGGCCTGGAACGCTTCCAGCATCCGCAGCACCCGCTGGAAATGCTCACCAACGGCGACAAGCCAACCAATACCGCCTACTTCCGCCCGGCGCTGGGGGGCGACATGGCCATCCTGCGTGGCATGGCCAAATTCCTGCTGCTGTGGGAGCGCCAGGCCCAGGCTGAAGGCAAGGAAGCGGTGTTCGACCACGACTTCCTCAACGAGCACACGACCAACGTGCTCGATTACCTGGGCCAGATCGACGACACCTCCTGGGATGAAATCGTCGCGCAGTCCGGCTTGCCCCTGGTCGAGATCGAGCAAGCGGCGCGCATGTACGCCAAAGGCAAGAACGTGATCATGTGCTGGGCGATGGGCATTACCCAGCACCGCCATTCGGTGCCGACCATCCAGGAGATCGCCAACCTGATGCTGTTGCGCGGCAACATTGGCCGCCCAGGCGCCGGCCTGTGCCCGGTGCGCGGTCACAGCAACGTGCAGGGCGACCGCACCATGGGCATCAACGAACGCCCACCGGTGGCGTTCCTCGACGCCCTGGAACGCCGCTTCCAGTTTCAGGTGCCACGTACCAACGGCCACAACGTGGTGGAAGCGATTCACGCCATGCTCGAAGGTCGCTCCAAGGTGTTCATCGGCCTGGGCGGCAACTTCGCCCAAGCCACGCCGGACAGCCCGCGCACCTTCGAAGCACTGCGCAATTGCGACCTGACCGTACAGATCAGCACCAAGCTCAACCGCAGCCACCTGACCCACGGCAAAGACGCACTGATCCTGCCGTGCCTGGGCCGTACCGACATCGATATCCAGGCCGAAGGCCCGCAGGCCGTGACCGTGGAAGACTCGTTCAGCATGGTCCACGACTCCAACGGCCAATTGCAGCCGCTGTCGAAACTGATGAAATCCGAGCCGGCCATCCTCGCCGGCATCGCCGCCGCCACCCTGGGCAGCAAGCCGGTGGACTGGAACTGGCTGGTGGGCGACTACAGCCGCATTCGCGACCTGATCGCCGACACTATCCCAGGCTTCAAGGACTTCAACGAACGCCTCAAGCACCCGGGTGGCTTCTACCTCGGTAATTCCGCCGGTGCGCGTCGCTGGAACACACCGTCGGGTCGCGCCAACTTCCGCCCGAATATCCTGCCCGCAGACCTGATCCACGAACGCACCCACGCCACCGGTCGCGTGCCAGACCTGATCATGCAATCCATGCGTTCCCACGATCAGTACAACACCACCATATATGGCCTGGATGACCGCTATCGCGGGGTGAAAGGCCAGCGTGACGTGCTGTTCGTCAACGAAGCCGACATCATCCGCCTGGGTTTCAAGCCGGGGCAGAAGGCTGACATCGTGTCGTTGTGGGAGGACGGTCGGGAGCGCAGGGTGAAAGGCTTTACCTTGCTGGCGTTTGATATTCCGGCGGGGCAGGCAGCTGCCTACTACCCGGAAGTGAACCCGCTGGTGCCGCTGGAAAGCACGGGGGATGGCAGCCATACGCCAACGTCGAAGTTCGTGGCGATTCGTTTGGAAGCGGCAAGTGACAGTGGGCTGATCATGGCCCGCTCGGCCTGACGAGAATCCGGACACAAAAAAGGCCGCTTTTGCATAAAAGCGGCCGTTCCGAAGTAGCTAAAGACCCACAAAAATTACTTAAGTTCCCCTGCTAAAACAGTAACTTATGGAATTGTGCACAACTCGTGTTACTGGTCGGATTTCTATTGTCACAATGTCGATACAGCCTCAGGATCGCGCCGTCATCCTCTTGAGGTCTCTCTATGAAGTTCTCCTCGATTCTCTTGTTGTCCCTTGGCCTGGTCAGTGGCGCAGCCATGGCCGGTGGCACCACCGAAGCCGGTGTGGGCGGCGCATTGGGCGGGGTACTCGGTTCGGTTGTGGGCCAGCAGGTCGGCGGTAACACCGGTTCGGCCATTGGCGCAGCCCTGGGCGGTGCGGGCGGCAGCGCGGTGGGCGCCGACAAACGCAGCCGCGGCGAAGCCGCTATTGGCGGCGCTCTGGGCGCAGCCGGCGGCAACGTGGTAGGCCGCAGCATGGGCGGCACCACCGGCAGCCTGATCGGCGCAGCTGCCGGCGGCGGCGCGGGTGGCGCACTGGGCAACTACATGGGCAACAAGAGCGATGACGACGACCGCCGTTATCGTGGCCGTGACGACCGTCGCTACTACCGGGATGGTCATCCTGGCCGTGGCCATGCCTATGGGCATCGCAAGAACAAACATCACTACCGTGATTGATCAGGTCTAGAGAACATTGAAAAAACACTGTGGGAGGGGGCTTGCCCCCGATGGCGAGGATTCAGTCGATTAATTTCTGACTGATACACCGCCATCGGGAGCAAGCCCCCTTCCACTCTATGCAAAGTCAGGCCACCAACCCCTGCAACGCTTCGCGTAATCGCCCCGGAATCGTCACCGGCTGGTTCGACCCACGATCCACGAACACATGCACGAAGCGTCCCGCCGCACAGGCCTCCTCTTCGCCCGCCTTGAACACCGCCAACTCATACTGCACTGAACTGTTGCCCAACTTGCCTACCCGCAGGCCGATTTCTATACGGTCGGGAAAAGCGATCGACGCAAAGTAGTCACACGCCGAACTCACCACGAACCCCACCACTTCGCCATCGTGAATATCCAACCCGCCCTGCTCGATCAGGTAGGTATTCACCGCCGTGTCAAAGAAGCTGTAGTAGGTCACGTTGTTCACATGGCCATACACGTCGTTGTCGTGCCAGCGCGTGATGATCGGCTGGAAGTGACGGTAATCGACGCGTTGGGGCGTTGAGTCGGGCATGGGCACACCTCATGAAAGTGGGTTTACAGATCATTCAAATGGGCTGCTGCCCATTCGCGCACTTCGGCGTAGGGGTAGTCTTCCAGCGCTGCAAACCCCGGAATGCCCCGTGCCTTCAACTTGGTGAACAACGGCACGCTGATACCGCCCAGGAAGCGCGTCAGCCGCTCCGCACCAGGCAAGTGACCGGTGTGCTCATGATGCCTGTGGATAAAATCACCGCACAGTCCCATGAAGTTTTTATCCACAAGCGGCGGCAGGCTCGGCGGCGCCGGCAAATGCGCGACATGACCGTGGCACACCGAACAATGCCCGCAACGCTGCGGCGCATTCTCATCACCAAAATACTGGGCGAGGCGTTGCCCCAGGCAATGATCGGTGGCAAACAGGTCGAGCATGGCGTGAATCCGTGCAACTTCTCCCACCTCGTGCTGCTTGAAGCCTGTGTATAACTCAGCACTCAGTGCCTGTGGATCAAAGTCGGTATTGAGCAGGCTATAGACCTCAGTCATCTGCTTGCTTTCCAGCTCGATCAGGCCCTGTTCCTGGAAGTAATCCAGCGCCTTCACCACCCGATTGCGCTCGGCATTGTGCTGTTGATACAGCGCGTCGAAATCCACCGTCGCCCAGGTTTTCGCACGTTTGCACACCTGGACGATCGCCGCGACAAACTGCTGGCGCTCGCCGGAAAAACGCGCCAGCAAGGCGTCGGGCTCTATCAGGTACTTGAAGCGGTACTCGGCATAAAACGCATAGCGCGGGGCGATCACGCCCTTGAGCTCCAGCTGGACCAGCAACGTCTTGAGCGGCAGCTCGCGGATGTTGCTGTGGTCCGACAGTGAACGCAGCAGGAACTCCCACTGCCCATCGCTGCGCACCGCCTGCAACTCTTCCAGTACACGGCGAATCCCTTCCTGCTCGGGCGTGTCGCCATACACAAAGTTCTCCAGCACATTGAGGCTGTCGCGGTTGGCCAGTACCAGGCAATCGGACGGCTGCCCATCGCGCCCCGCACGGCCGATTTCCTGGCTGTAGTTCTCGATGGACTTGGGCAGGTCGAAGTGCACCACATTGCGAATGTCGCTCTTGTCGATTCCCATGCCAAACGCAATAGTGGCGACGATGCAATTGGAGCGCCCCTCCATGAAGCGCTGTTGGATGCCCTCGCGCTTATCGTGGGGCAAACCCGCGTGATACGCCTCGGCCTGGATGCCGTTGCGGTTCAGGTGCTCGGCAATCTGCTCGGCGGTTTTCTGCAAGGTGACGTAGACGATGCTCGGCTGGTTGGCGCGTTCGCCCATCCACTGCACCAACCGCCGACGCTTGTCTGCGCCCGCTACCGGCTCCACCAGCAGGTTGAGGTTGGGCCGGTAGAAGCCTGTGGTGACCACGTCGCCTGGGGCAATGGCGAACTTGGCCTGCATGTCGGCAATCACCTTGGGCGTGGCCGTGGCAGTCAACAGCAGCGCTTGTGGGATATTGAACTGGCGCTGGTAGTCCGGCAGCTTCAGATAGTCCGGACGAAAGTTGTGACCCCATTCGGAAATACAGTGCGCTTCGTCCACCACCAGCAACGAGATCGGCACGCTTTGCAGAAAGTTGCGAAAGCGCTCGTTCTTCAAACGCTCCACGGAAATCATCAGGATTTTCAACTCGCCCGAACGCGCACGCGCCATCACGTCGTTGGCGTCATCGCGGCTCTGGGCCGAATCGATACTGCCGGCCGAAATGCCATGGCGTTGCAGGAACCCCAACTGGTCCTGCATCAGCGCCAGCAACGGCGACACTACCAACGTCAGGTGCGGCAGCAATACCGCCGACAGCTGGTAACACAGGGACTTTCCCGACCCGGTAGGGAAAATCGCCGCGGCCGAACGCCCGGCCAGTACGGCGCTGACGGTTTCTTCCTGGCCCGAACGAAACTGTGGATAACCAAAGACCTGCTGGAGGGTGTCGTGCATAGCTGTCACTCCATTGACCGCTGAAGGTGGCTCAAAAACAGAGCCTGGGATATTCAGCGAATCGAGAAAGGTCGTGAGGAAAAAAGAGACAGGATGATACACAGGGTGCAGCAATCGCCTTGGGCCAAATGCGACAAGTTCGACTGGGTCTGCAGGAACGCCACAAACCAAATGTGGGAGAGGGCTTGCTCCCGATGGCAGTAGATCCGTCAGTTATGAGTAACCGATCCACCGCTATCGGGGGCAAGCCCCCTCCCACATTTTTAGAGCTGCGCTACGGCTGGATCAGCGGTTTTGCACCCGCTCGATGGCCGTGTCATACACTGGATTGGCCTTCTGCTCCTTGGCCAACTGGTAATGACGCAACGCATCCGCGAACTGCCCCGCCGCTTCGTAGATCCGCGCGATGTTGTAGTAGGCACCGGCCCGCACGGTTGCGGCATTGGCGCCGCTCGCCAGGGCGATGGCCTTGCGGTTGGCCCAGATCGACTCGGCGGTGTTGCCGGCTTTCTGATACGCCAGGCCCAGGTTGCCGTAGGCTTTGCCGAAGCCGTTGTCCAGCTCGATGGCCTGACGGAACAGGTCGATGGCTTCATCCAGCTTGCCCGCCTGGTAGGCCGCCTCCCCTTGCAGGTTCAGACGCTTCGCATCCGTTTGTGCGGAAGAGCTGACAGCCACGGCTGCCACCGCGACGCTGTCATCCAGCAACGGCTTGACTTCGTTGAGCACATCCTTGGCGTCCACATTCACACCGCTGAAGGTGTTGATGTCCTGGAAGTCACCGCTGCCCGTCATGCGGAACACGGTCCACAGGTTGCCACTGCGGTTTTTCGGCACGTAGTAGGTGCGCACCAGGGACTGGCCCATATACACGAACACCTTGGCTTCGCTGTTGGAGAGTTGGCGCGAACCCGGGTTGGCGATGTTGGTGAAGTCATGCACGGCATATACGTAGCTTTCGCCGTAGTGTTTTTTCTGCAGGGTGATGGTTTCCGGGCCGTAGCTGTCGACGTCATCCACGTCCAGCTCGGCATCGGTACCTTTCTGATTCTCGAAATAGATATTGTTGCCAGGGAAGATCATATGGGAGTCGAGGTCTTCCGGGGTCTTGCCCCAGGTCAGCACCACACGCAGGCCGTCGAGGTTTTCCATCACTGGGCTGATGGCGTAGGTCATGCCTTTGCACGGGCACTTCACCACCAGGTTTGAGTAGCCGGGCTTCTTGATGATCAACAGGTTGCTGGCATCATCAGCGGCTTCGCTGGTGAGGGTCACCTGGCCCTGGGCGTTGGTACGGCCTACCACGTTCTGCGCGCCGTTGCGTTGCAGCAACACTTCGGCGTCGGCGATTTTCTGATCCTTGACCACTGCGCTGAGCACCTCGATCGGCAACTGCTCGGCCTGGATCGAAAACGCCACTGCGCACAAAGACATCGCCGAAGCGACACGAAGCAAACCCATGCTTAACTCCCTTTAAGTAGTGGACGGAATCGTCCTACAAGATTTTGCGGTGAAACATACGCTGAATTCAGCACGCCGGCGGACTTTTTATACAAAATGTGACGTGGTTTTTATCCCGCCTGCCCGCTGACGCATTGCGCTACAATCAAACCTTGCTACCCAGGAGTACGCTGCGATGAGCGAACTGACGTTTGAGCAAAAACAGGATCACTATCACAAGATCCGCCGTTCCAATTACCTGGCCAGCCTGCGCCTGGAAGGGTTCGACACCCAACCCGCCGATGTCGACAAACCCCTGCCGACCCGTGAAGCTGTCCTCGCCAAGTACCGCAACACCCCACGCTGATGCTCGACAAATACGGGGTGGGCCAGGATCCGTACTGCTACCCCGGTAGCAGCGTCCTGCGCAACCGCCTCGATTTGCACGATGAAGCGCGCCTGCACCAGGCCGAGCGGGAATTATCCGAAATCGCCGTAGGCGGCCTCCCACTCTTCCCGCCGCCCTACGATCTTGAACGGCTGCAACACATCCATCGCACCCTGTTCGGCGACATCTACGACTGGGCCGGTGAACTGCGCAGCGTCAACATCCAGAAAGGCGACACCCTGTTCTGCACCCCGGAACGCATCCCACCAGAAGCCGCGAAGATCATCCGGCAGATGGCCGAGGCAAACTGGTTTATCGGCGAGAGCCAAACCGAGTTGGTGAGCAAGGTCGCCGAGGCCTATGGCGACCTCAACGTCATCCACCCCTTCCGCGAGGGCAACGGCCGGGCGCAGCGGATTTTGTTTGAACAGATCATCGTGAACGCGGGATATTCGGTGAACTGGTGGCTGGTCAAGCACGCGGCATGGATACCGGCGAATATTGACGCGGTGGCGTGTGATTATCGGGGCTTGGAGGCGATTTTCGAGCGGTGTATCAGCAGGCCTGCAGGGCAATGATCGTTCCACACACTCAGCATGGGAGCGCCGCCTGTGACGCTCTGCGTCCCGCCATCCGCGCACGGCTTGAACCCTCGGCAGGGGTGGATGCATTCCCACGCGGGAGCGCGGGAACGGTCTGATCAACGATGACACGGTAAACCAGAAGAAACGCGGCAGCGTTGAGTTCTTCGCGTGCCGCTCGCACCTACAATTGAGCAGCTTGGCCTGTTGAAGCATTGCTAAGTCACCAGTGCCAGAAACGGTTGTAGGAAACCTCCAAACACCGCGACATCCTCTTCCCAAACTGCTTCAAATACCCGTTCAACCCTCTACAGAAGTTACCCGTAGCTGAATGAAAATAACGCCCTCTCAACTGTTTCGGCAGAAACCCGTGAACATCGAAAGGACTCAACACATCGGCCACTACGGGGTCATCTTCACCGTGATGCGCTTTGCAGAGGTGCCTGGCAATAGCCATGTCCTGGTCGGCCCTGAGCGATCACTCTCTACCTTCGTCCGACAATACCAAGGTGGGTGAAACGATGACCGAATACTCTTTTTGGATCTTCCTCATCACCCTCGTCTTACTCGCCGTATTGCTCGACAGAAAGATGAAGCGTCCTGCCCTCAGAACGTGGCTTGGGTTCGCCCTGATAGTGACAAGCCCAACACTTCTGTTTGGCGCCACGCGCTGGGTAACCGAGCTACAATTCGACAGCATTCCGGTGCTCGCTTTTAGCTACGGCATTCGCTTGCTGGTCACTCGAAACAGTTACCGCCTCCAACGCAACCCTCCCCCTCACCCACTCCTGCGTGCCCCCACCATGAACCTCGCCCCCAACTTCCCCGAAGACCCCGTGATGCAGCAGCTCCTGCAACTGCTGCACGAAGAAATCGGCCTGCCGAAACACAAGACCATCCGCCTGCAAACCTCACTCAATTTCGACCTGGGCTGTGACGGCAGTGAAGCCAAGCAACTCATGGAAGCACTGGAGCAGGAATTTGCCCTCGACCTGGGCGACTACGACACTTATCGTTACTTCAACCCACCGGTCTTTGACGTGTTCCTCAAGCGTCGAGCCAAGGGGCGTGGCGAAAAGGTCCCGCTGACCATCGGCATGCTCTACCTGGCGATCAAAACCCACAGCTGGGATACGCAGACGCTGGAAAACCTGAGCTGAGCGACCGTCGACTCCAGGCACACCATTGGATCTGCGCTAACCTGGCGAGCCGCGCTCAAAACAACAAGGACCTTACATGGATGTAACAATGGGCCTGCTGGCCGCCCTGCTCTGGGGTGGCACAGACTTTCTCGTGGGCCTTAACGCCCGGGCCGTGGGCGTTAAACGCGCGGTGTACTTCGGCCAAGCCCTTGGCTTCCTGATCATGACCCTGCTGCTGGTGATCTTCCCGGCCTTGCTTCTCAAGGCCCTGAACGCCTCCCTGAGCACCTGGCTGCTGGGCATTGCTGCCGCGCTGTTCACCGTCTCCGGCGCCCTCGCCCTGTCCAAGGCTTTCGCCTTGGGCAAAGCCGCCATCGTCGCGCCGCTGGTGACGTCCTACGGCGTCGTCACTACCCTGCTGTCCTGGGCGAGCGGCGAACACATCAGCCTGATCCAGCTCAGCTGCATTGTCCTGTGCGTCATCGGTGTAATCCTCTCCAGCATTCACAAGGACAACGGCGTCCCCCACAGCACGTCAAACCGCTCCATCGCCTACGCCATGCTCGCGGCGATGCTGTACGGCACCAGTTTCTGGTTGCAAGGCCGCTACACGCTACCGACGCTGGGAGCGATCACCATGCTCTGGCTCGGCTACCTGGTGGGCCTATGCGTGCTGGTGGTGATGGTGCTGAAGATCAAGGATGGCCTGAAGATCCCGCCGTTGAAAAACTGCGCGGCGCTGACCGGCGCGAGTGTGATGAACCTGGGTGGTTTCTCGGCGTTTTCGTGGGGGGCGATGGCAGGGTCGGTGTCAGTAGTGACGGTCATCAGTACGTTATCAGGCGGGATTGCGGCGATCCTGGGGGTTGTGTTTTTCAAGGAACGCTTGTCGGCGGTGCAGGTGCTGGGGGTTGTGCTGGTACTGGTCGGGGCCGTAGTCCTGCACCTTGCGCAATGATCAGCGCCCACAAAAAAGCCGCCCACTGGGGGCGGCTTTTTAACAGCGGCTGACTCTTACAACTTCGGACCCGCAGCCTTGATCGCATCACTCACTTCAAACTTCTTGAAGTTCTCGATGAACAGGCCGGCCAGCGCCTTCGCTGCCTCGTCGTAAGCCGCCTTGTCAGCCCAGGTGTTACGTGGGTTCAACAGGCCAGTCTCAACACCCGGTACCGCCAACGGCACGTCCAGGTTGATGGTGTCGAGGTGCTCGGTTTCAACGCCGATCAGCGCGCCGCTCTGGATCGCTGCGATCACGCCGCGAGTGGTCGGGATGTTGAAGCGCTTGCCGACGCCGTAGCCGCCGCCGGTCCAGCCGGTGTTGACCAGGTAGACCTTGGAACCGAAGCCGCGGATGCGTTTGATCAGCAGCTCAGCGTACTCACCGGCAGGGCGTGGGAAGAACGGCGCGCCAAAGCAGGTGGAGAAGGTCGACTTGATGCCGCTGCCGGAACCCATTTCGGTCGAGCCCACCAGTGCGGTGTAGCCGGACAGGAAGTGGTAGGCCGCTTGTTCTTCGCTGAGGATGGACACTGGCGGCAGTACGCCGGTCAGGTCGCAGGTCAGGAAGATCACCGCGTTAGGCTCGCCACCAAGGTTCTTCTCGGAACGCTTGGCCACGTGCTCAAGCGGGTAGGCCGCGCGGCTGTTCTGGGTCAGGCTGACATCGGAGTAGTCGGCGTGCCCGGCCTCGTCGATGACGACGTTTTCCAGCACGGCGCCATGCTTGATGGCTTTCCAGATAACCGGCTCGTTCTTCTCGGACAGGTCGATGCACTTGGCATAGCAGCCGCCTTCGATGTTGAACACCACGCCTTCGCCCCAGCCGTGTTCGTCGTCACCGATCAGGTAACGGCTTTCGTCGGCAGACAGAGTGGTCTTGCCGGTGCCGGACAGGCCGAAGAACAGGGTCACGTCGCCTGCTTCGCCAATGTTGGCGGCGCAGTGCATCGGCAAAACGTCGGCAGCCGGCAGCAGGAAGTTCTGTACCGAGAACATGGCTTTTTTCATCTCACCGGCGTAGCGCATGCCGGCGATCAGCACTTTTTTCTGGGCGAAATTGAGGATCACGCAACCGTCGGAGTTGGTGCCGTCACGCTCTGGCACGCATTCGAAGTTGGCCACGTTGAGCACTTGCCACTCGTCACGGCCGGCCGGGTTGTACTTGGCCGGGTTGATGAACAGGCAACGACCGAACAGGTTCTGCCAGGCAGTCTGGGTGGTCATCTTCACGGCCAGGTAGTGGTCTTCGGAAGCCCCTACATGCACGTGGGAAACGAAATGCTCTTGCGCGTTGTTGAACGCCTCGACACGCGCCCACAGGGCGTCGAACTTGTCGGCCGGAAACTTGCGGTTGATCGGGCCCCAGGCAATGGCGTCCTGGGTGGAAGGCTCTTCAACGATGAAACGGTCGACTGGCGAACGGCCGGTACGGTGACCGGTTTCTACGACCAGCGCGCCAGTATCGGCAAGCACGCCTTCACCGCGCTGCAGGGCTTCTTTGACCAGATCGTCAACACTCAGATCGGTGTATACGGCGTTATTGGCTTGCGTCATGAGGTTCCCCGTCGGCCTATGGCCGAGTGCTCCAAACGTTTTGTAGTAGAAAGTTGCGCACTACTACCGCGAAAAAAGTGGGCCGGATTATGCCAGAAAAGCCCAAAAAAAGTAGGGCCCTCCCGTCAGAACAGCGCTAATCCGGCATTTGTCAGGTGATTTACCTGTACTTAAACGTTTTAGTGGCGGGTATCGGAAGGGGTATCAATGCCCGCCCCGGCGAACAATTGAGCCACATCGGCAGCATCGAACAGGTAGCGCTCGTTGCAGAACTGGCAATCGATCTCGATATTTCCACCGTGCTCCACCACCAATGCCTGCGCATCTTCCAGGCCCAGGCTGACCAGCGCATTGGCCGAACGCTCGCGCGAGCAGCTGCAATTGAAGCGCAGGGACTGTGCATCGAACAGGCGTACAGCCTCTTCGTGGTAGAGGCGATGCAGGATGGTTTCGTTATCCAGGGCCAGCAGCTCTTCAGCGGTGAGGGTGCCCGCCAGGGCGGTCAGCTTGCGCCAGCTGTCGGTGCGCTCATCGTCGTCCTTGATGCGGTCGGCCGGCAATTGTTGCAACAACAGGCCACGGGCACACATGCCGTCGGCGTTGAGCCAGAACTTGGTGCCGACTTGCTGGGACATCACGAAATAGTTGGTGAAGCAATCCGACAGGGTTTCGCCGTCGAGGTCGACGATGCCCTGGTAGCGCTGGCCTTCGGTGGGGTCAACGGTAATTGCCAGCACGCCGTTGGCCATCAGGTCGGACAGGGTCGCGTCCGGGGCGATCAAGTCGGCGTCGTAACGGGCCAGGCCACGGATTTCCCGCTCGCTGGAACATTCGATCATCAGCATCGGAACAGGGCCTTCGGACCGCGCCTGAAGAATCAGCAAACCATCGAATTTCATGGTGCCTACCAGCAGCGAAGCCGCCGCCATCAACTCACCGAGCAGTTGCGCGACCGGCTCCGGATAGGGGTGCTTGGCAAGGACTTCGGCATAGCTGCGCTCCAGCGAGACCAGTTCGCCGCGGGCGTCGATTTCGTCGAAGATGAAGCGTTGGGTGAAGTCGGTATCCGGTAAATCAGTCATAGGTCTGGGTATCTGAATTGATGACAAATTGATGACAAGGTTTATAAAATTAAACGCTTTAGCACCAAATTGGTGCGGTTTTCTCCTGGCAACAGAGAGCTTATATAGAGCGAAGAGGGACAGTTTATGAACAATCCGGGTTTGTTCCAAGCCAAGTGGAACCTCCGGCGATGGGCTCTTTGCAATCTACTCGCTATCGGACTGCTGGTTTTTTGGCTGTGGCCCACGGGCCAGATGCTGTGTGTGATTTTCGACGAGTGGCTGTTTCACCTGCTCAATGACCCGCTGGCGACCAGCCCGACCTGGCTGCACACGTGGGCCGTAGCCAGTCTGCGGCCGTTTGATGCGGTGGTCGGGGTTATCTTGCTGACGTTGCTGATTCGCGGTGACTGGGTATTCAAGGCCGCGCAGGTGCGCCAGGCGACGTTAGGATTTGTCGGCATTCTGCTGCTGTTGCTGTTCATCCGCATGCTGTTTTCCAAACTCGCGGCACAGATGGGCTGGCAACACAGCAGCCCGTCGATGGTCATCAGCGGCGCCATTCAAATGAGTGACTTTTTCCCTGGCCTGGAGAAGGCCTGGGAGCTGAAAGACCGTTCGAGCCAGAGCTTCCCGGGGGACCATGCTTCGGTGTTGCTGATCTGGGGGATGTTCATGACCGTGTTCGCCAGGCGGGTTGGCCAGGTACTGGTGATCTGGGGCCTGGCGCTTTTGTTCATGATGCCGCGCCTGGTGGCGGGGGCGCACTGGGGCCAGGACGATTACATCGGCGGCGTGCTGCTGGCGTTGCTGGCGCTGGGGTGGGGGTATTACACGCCGTTTGCGGCGAAGGTGTCGGGCGCTTTGCTACACGTGACGGCGCCGCTGTTCGGCCTGTTTCAGCGAGTGCCGCTGATCGGTCGACTCAGTGTCGTAAGGGCAACGCATTAGCCTGCGGCGAGCGGGCTTGCCACAACAAGCCCGCCACCGTTCGACAAGGTTAATCATCATTGCCACTGCCGCGAAACTTGAACAGGTCGCGGCGCTGCTTCTTGCTCGGCTTCCCATCGGTGGTCATGCCGGTGGCACCTGCCTTGCGCATGGCCGCCGCATTTTCGCGCTTGGCGATGCTGGCTTCCGTTTCGACATACAGCGCTTGCGCTTCGGGTGCACCACGGCGAACGGTGGAAAGGGCCTGGACCACGACGGTCTTTTCTTCAAAACCTATACGAACCTGCAACTCATCGCCGATCCGCGGCTCCTTGCCCGGTTTGCAGCGCTCGCCGCGATGATGCACCTTGCCGCTCTCGATGGCGGCCTTGGCCAGGGCACGCGTTTTAAAGAAACGCGCCGCCCACAACCATTTGTCCAGACGGACTTTTTCTTCCTCTTCCTGCTTTTGAGCCACTTGAATTCCTCGCTCTGAAAAATGTCGCAACTTTACCGTTGAAACCCTTCGACGCATAAACCCCCAGGCTCACCTAAGATACGCCAGGTAGTAACTTGTTTACGCGAGGATATCCTGTGACCGAATTCCCGACTTCACTCACCTCGCCTGATCAACGCTGCGTGGGGTGCCAGCAAAGCGAACCCCTGGGCTTTGATTTCGCTTTCGCCTACCAGCCTATCGTAGACCTGCGTGACCATTCGATCTTTGCCCACGAGGCCCTGGTGCGCGGCACCCATGGCGAAGGGGCGCTGTCAGTGCTGGAGCAGATCAACGATAGCAACCGCTACCGTTTCGACCAGCGCTGCCGCACCCTGGCGATTGCCGGTGCCGCGGCACTGGGCATGCAAACCCGACTGTCCATCAACTTCATGCCCAATGCCGTCTATCGGCCCGAGCTGTGCATTCGCAGCACCCTGGAGGCAGCCCGGGCACATAACTTTCCACTGAACCAGCTGATTTTCGAGACACTGGAAAGCGAGCATGTAGATAACTATCGCCATTTGACCAATATTCTGCGTGAATACCGCGAATTCGGCTTCATGACCGCCATCGACGATTTCGGCGCGGGCTATTCGGGGCTGAATCTGCTGGCTGATTTCCAACCTGACCTGATCAAACTCGACATGGCGCTGATTCGCAATGTCGATCAGGATCGTGTCCGGCAGGTCATCGTCCAGGGGATTGTCACAATCTGTGAGCAGTTGGGGGTTACTGTCATCGCCGAAGGCATCGAAAGTGCCGGGGAGCGTGACTTCCTGTCCGACTGCGGAATATTTCTGATGCAGGGATACTGGTTCGCCAAACCCGCATTCAAAGCCCTGGCCGAGGTTACACCGAAGGCTTGGGCGAATTAACCGGTTACCCATATTGAAGACATTTGACCATTTGACCGTTGTGGGTCTGCGTGAGTGGGTAGCACTTCCCGACCTGGGAGTGGCTGGCCTGCGCGCCAAGATCGACACCGGTGCCAGCACCTCAAGCCTGCACGCCACCGACATCGAGCCTTTTGAGCGTGACGGTGAGAAGTGGGTGCGCTTTACCGCGCACCTGGGCAGCGTTGTACAACTGCGCCACCGCCGCTGCGAAGCGCCCCTGGTGACGATGAAAACCATCAAGAGCTCCAACGGCCATGCGCAGGTGCGCTACGTGATCAGCACCACCTTGGCATTGGGTGATCGGGTGTGGCGAGTTGAGTTCACCCTGGCCTGCCGCAAGGCCATGCGTTACCGCCTGCTGCTGGGCTCCAAGGCGCTGATTGACGGCCACCTGGTGGTCAATCCCGGCGTCAAGTACGTTCAAGACAAGCCGGTGTTCCCGGTCTCTACAATTTCTACCCCAGGTGCTGCATGAAGATTGCTGTGCTGTCGCGAAACCCGCGTCTGTATTCCACCCGCCGCCTGGTCGAGGCCGGCACCGAGCGTGGCCATGAAATGGTGGTGATCGACACGTTGCGTGCCTACATGAACATTGCCAGCCACAAGCCGCAGATTCACTACCGCGGCAAGCCGCTGGAGGGATTCGATGCGGTGATCCCACGTATTGGCGCCTCGGTAACGTTCTATGGCTGCGCCGTGTTGCGCCAGTTTGAAATGATGGGGGTGTACCCGCTCAATGAATCGGTCGCCATCGCGCGCTCGCGGGACAAGCTGCGTTCCCTGCAACTGCTTTCGCGTCGCGGAATCGGCCTGCCGGTCACCGGGTTTGCCCACTCCCCCGACGATATCCCCGACCTGATCGAAATGGTCAACGGTGCGCCGCTGGTGATCAAGGTGCTCGAAGGTACCCAGGGTATCGGTGTGGTGCTGTGCGAAACCGCGACGGCGGCCGAGTCGGTGATCGAGGCCTTCATGGGCCTCAAGCAGAACATCATGGTGCAGGAGTACATCAAGGAAGCCGGCGGTGCGGATATCCGCTGCTTCGTGGTGGGCGACAAGGTGATTGCAGCAATGAAGCGCCAGGCCAAGCCGGGTGAGTTCCGCTCCAACTTGCACCGGGGCGGCAGCGCCAGCCTGATCAAGATCACCCCGGAAGAGCGCATGACCGCGCTACGGGCGGCCAAGGTCATGGGGTTGAGCGTGGCGGGGGTGGATATCTTGCGTTCCAATCACGGGCCGCTGGTGATGGAAGTGAACTCATCGCCGGGCCTGGAAGGGATCGAGACTACCACCGGCAAGGATGTGGCGGGGATCATCATTCAGCACTTGGAGAAGAGTGGCGGGCCGAATATGACCAGGACCAAAGGCAAGGGCTAGCACCACCGCCCCTGACACAACCTATAACCCAATGCGGGAGGGGCGGTGCGACAGCGCACTGCCCCTCCCCTATTTTGCTCTGGGTTGTTTGCTAGACAGCGTCCCTGGGCAACATCAGCCCCAGCGGCAAGCGCACCCGCGCCTCCAGACCGCCGCCCTCACGGTTACGCAGTTCGACGTTACCGCCATGCATCGACGCAATCCGCCGCACAATCGCCAAGCCTAAACCGGTGCCCTTGCCACCCCGGGCACGGTCGCCACGGGTGAACGGGTTGAAAATGCCTTCCAGCTCCGCAGGATCGATACCCGCTCCTCGGTCCATCACGCTCAGCACCACATAAGGCGCTGCGCTGTCGCCGGACACATATGCCGCGACTTCCACATCGGAACCGGCGTGGTGCAAGGCGTTTCCGATCAGGTTGTTCAACAGGCGCTTCATGGAAACCCGACGCAACGCAAACGGCTGGATCGGCTCCAGACGCATACGCACCTGTTCGCCATTCTGGTTGTAGGGCGCCACCACCTCGCGCACCAGATCGGTGAGGTCGACTTCTTCCACGACTTCATCACGGCCATCACGGATAAACGCCAGGAACTGGTCGAGAATCGCGTCCATATCCTCGATATCGCGCACCATGTCATCGGTCAGGTCGGTATGGTTGCCCATCAGCTCCAGGGACAAGCGCAATCGCGTCAGCGGCGTACGCAAGTCATGGGACACCCCCGCCAGCATAAGCTCGCGTTCGCGCCCGGCCTGTTCGACGTCCTCCGCCATCTGGTTGAACGCGCCATACACCTCGGTCATCTCGCTGGGGGTATCGCTGACCGGCAGGCGCACGCTGCGCCCCTGCCCCAGCTGGCGGGCGGCAAATACCAGGCGTTTAAGAGGCTGGTTGAGCTGACGCACAAAGATCCACGCCGACGCCGTCGAGAGCAGGCCGATGGCCAGGAACCAGCCCAACACGTTCCAGATCTTCTGTCCCCGCAGTGGGTGCGGGTACAGTGGAACTTTCAACCAGTCTTCACCCAGGCTCGGCGCGCGCACCCACAACGCTGGAGAAACGTGCATACGCAACCGAACCTCGGTGTCTTCACCCAGCTCCGCCTGCATCTGGCGCTGGTAGATTTCACTGTAGGGCCAATGCTGTTCTCCCTCCGGCACACCCGCGCCGGCGACGCGCACCAGGGTGGCCGCCTTGGCGATCTTCTCGCGGTTCTCGGGATCGGCGGCCCAATAGGCGCGCAATGTCAGTGCAACGCCGTGGCTGTATTGTCGATCCACCAGCACGTCCTCGTTCATCAATAGATAAACCAGCGTCAGTGCCTTGGAGAACAGAACGACGATCAGCACCAGCCAAAGGGTGCGGGAGAAAAAACTTTGGGGGAACCACAGCGGGGTTTTCATAGAAGACAGCTAGACACCTTGCAGGAACGAGCAGCGCTCGCAGAATTGCAGACGCCGGGTATCCCGTCGACCCTCATCGGGCCAATCGCCAGGATACCCGCCCCTGCAAATCATTGGTCACTTGGTTGCGGTGCCATCCGGCACGAACACGTAACCCACACCCCATACCGTCTGGATATACCGCGGCTTGGATGGGTCCGGCTCGATCATCCGGCGCAGACGGGAAATCTGCACGTCGATGGAGCGTTCCAGGGCATCCCACTCACGGCCACGGGCCAGGTTCATCAGCTTGTCGCGGGTCAGCGGCTGGCGCGCGTTCATCACCAGGGCCTTGAGCACGGCGAATTCACCGGTAGTCAGCATGTGAACTTCGTCACCACGCTTGAGTTCACGGGTGGCCAGGGACAGCTCGTAGTCGCCAAAGGTGACGCTTTCGTCTTCACTGCCCGGAGCACCCGGTACCGAAGGTGCCTGGCGACGCAATACGGCCTTGACCCGCAGCATCAACTCGTCAGGGTTGAACGGTTTGGCCAGATAGTCATCAGCGCCCAGTTCCAGGCCCTTGATGCGGCTCAGCTCATCACCCTTGGCAGTCAGCATGATGATGGGAATCTGGTTGTTTGCGCTGCGCAGGCGTTTGCAGGCGGTGAGGCCGTCTTCGCCAGGCAACATCAGGTCGAGTACGACCAGGTTGAACACTTCACGCCCCAGCAGGCGGTCCATCTGCTCGGTATTCGGTACCGCGCGGGCACGATAGCCCTTGGAGTTGAAAAAGCGCTCCAGCAGGCTGCTCAGCCCCGGATCGTCGTCAACGATGAGAATTTTTTCGCCTTCAGCAGTTTGTGCAGTGCTGCTCATTGGATGCTCCTCTTATCTCGGCGCGCATTATGGCGTAGCTGCCGTTATACGCACCGTGTGCATTGTTAGCAGATTTTTCCTCTACCGCCAGCGAACCCGTGCCCTGCCTCACATTTGGCGCAGTACCCCCCAAGGGCAGAACGCTGGTTATAATGCGGCGCCTTCGTGCAGGGCAACGTCAGATCGTTACCGCTTACTGCCGGGCTTTTTTCACCCGCTTGTCGTGATTTTTTCGATTTCGAGGGTCAATAGGCAGCCTCTTGACCCAGGTAGCGGCGCCAGTCGGGCCGCTCAACCAGCCTCGCAAGGCCTTGTTTTCCGGGCCTGCGAGCTGCTTCTAAGAATTTCAGGTGGTTTTATGGACAGCATCAACAGCCGCATCGCCGAAGAACTCGGCGTACGCCCACAACAGGTCGAAGCGGCCGTCGCTCTACTGGATGAAGGCTCCACGGTGCCCTTCATCGCCCGTTACCGAAAAGAAGTGACCGGCAGCCTCGACGACATCCAGTTGCGACACTTGGAAGAACGCCTGCGCTACCTGCGAGAACTCGACGAACGGCGCATCAGTATCCTCGCCAGCATCGAGGAAAAGGGCAAGTTGACCCCGCAATTGGAACGCGACATCAAGCTCGCCGACACCAAGACCCGCCTCGAAGACCTTTACCTGCCCTACAAACAGAAGCGACGCACCAAGGGCCAGATCGCCCTGGAGGCCGGCCTGGGCGAGCTGGCCGACGGCCTGTTCAACGACCCGTCGCTGACCCCGGAGACCGAAGCCGCGCGCTTCATCAACGCCGAAAAAGGCGTCGCCGATGTGAAGGCCGCCCTCGAAGGCGCTAAGTACATCCTGATGGAGCGTTTCGCCGAAGACGCCAACCTGCTGGAAAAACTGCGCAATTACCTGAAACAGGAAGCCACCCTCAGCGCCCGCGTCATCGCCGGCAAAGAGGAAGAAGGCGCCAAGTTCCGCGACTATTTCGAACACGACGAACCGCTGAAAAGCATGCCGTCCCACCGCGCCCTGGCGATTTTCCGCGGCCGCAACGAAGGCATTCTCAGCTCCGCGCTGAAAGTCGGCGACGAACTGCCCGGTACCATGCACCCGTGCGAAGGCATGATCGGCCAGCAATTCGGCATCCAGAACCAGAACCGTCCTGCCGACAAGTGGCTCGGTGAAGTGGTGCGCTGGACCTGGAAGGTCAAGCTCTACACCCACCTGGAAACCGACCTGCTCGGCGAGCTGCGCGACGGTGCCGAAACCGAGGCGATCAACGTATTCGCCCACAACCTGCATGACCTGCTGCTGGCCGCCCCGGCCGGCCCGCGCGCCACACTGGGCCTCGACCCGGGCCTGCGCACCGGCTGCAAGGTCGCCGTGGTCGACGCCACCGGCAAGTTGCTGGACCACGCCACCGTGTACCCCCACGTACCGCACAACAAGTGGGACCAGACCCTCGCGATCCTGGCCGCCCTGTGCGCCAAGCACGCCGTGGACCTGATCGCCATCGGCAACGGCACCGCCAGCCGTGAAACCGACAAGCTGGCCGCCGAACTGATCAAAAAATACCCAGCAATGAAGATGACCAAGGTGATGGTTTCCGAAGCCGGTGCGTCGGTGTATTCGGCGTCGGAGCTGGCGTCCAAGGAATTCCCGGACCTCGATGTGTCGATCCGTGGCGCCGTGTCCATCGCCCGTCGCCTGCAGGATCCATTGGCCGAGCTGGTGAAGATCGACCCTAAATCCATCGGCGTCGGCCAGTACCAGCACGACGTGTCGCAGCTGAAACTGGCGCGCGGCCTGGATGCGGTCGTGGAAGACTGCGTGAACGCCGTGGGCGTGGACGTGAACACCGCCTCCGTCGCACTGCTGGCGCGTATCTCCGGGCTCAACGCCACCCTGGCACAGAACATCGTGACCCATCGCGACGAAAACGGTGCGTTCAAGACCCGCGCCGCGCTGAAAAAAGTCGCCCGCCTGGGTGAAAAAACCTTCGAACAGGCCGCCGGCTTCCTGCGCGTCATGAACGGCGACAACCCACTGGACGCCTCGGCGGTCCACCCGGAAGCCTACCCGCTGGTCCAGCGCATTGCCGCCGAGACCGACCGCGATATCCGTTCGCTGATCGGCGATGCCGCATTCCTCAAGCGCCTGGACCCTAAGAAGTACACCGATGAAACCTTCGGCGTACCGACCATCACCGACATCCTGCAAGAGTTGGAGAAACCTGGCCGCGACCCGCGTCCCGAGTTCAAGACCGCCGAGTTCCAGGACGGCGTCGAAGACCTCAAGGACCTGCAACTGGGCATGATCCTCGAAGGCGTGGTGACCAACGTGACCAACTTCGGTGCCTTCGTGGACATCGGCGTGCATCAGGACGGCTTGGTGCATATCTCTGCACTTTCGGAGAAGTTCATCAAGGACCCGCGCGAAGCGGTGAAAGCCGGTGATGTGGTCAAGGTCAAGGTCATGGAAGTCGACATCCCGCGCAAACGCGTCGGCCTGTCGATGCGCATGAGCGACACCCCCGGCGAGAAAATCGACGGCGCACGTGGCGCACGCCCAGGCTCGGCCCCCCGGCCGTCGCAGAACAACGCGCCGCGCAAGGAAACCGCGACCGCCGCCCCGGCCAACAACGCCATGGCTTCGCTGTTCGCCAATGCCAAGCAGTTGAAGAAGCGCTGATGGAGATCCCAGCCGGCTTGACCCAGAGCGCGTTCAGCGAGCTGATCGGCTGCCGCCTGCAACGCCTGGAGCCAGGCGTTGCCGAGGTGGCCCTGACCCTGGAGCCGCACTTGCGCAACCGCGCAGGCAAGCTCCATGGCGGGGCGATTTTCAGCCTGGTGGACATCACCATGGGGCTGGCGTGCTCCAGCTCCCATGGGTTCGACCAGCAGAGCGCGACCATCGAGTGCAAGATCAACTACATCCGCGCCGTGGAAGACGGTGATGTGCTGTGCACCTCCCGAGTGATCCACGCAGGCCGTCGCACGCTGGTGGTCGAGGCTGACGTGTACCAGGACGAAAGACTTGTCGCAAAAGCGCAAGGCACCTTCGCTGTCCTATAGCTCCCCACCCTCGATTTGAGTTAATTTCGGCGCTGCGATAACGGCGTCGGAATTTTCTTGCTGCGCTATAGCCCAATTCATGGAGTGAAGTAGGCTTTTTCAAAGCGAGTCAAATCGACTCAAAACCAGGCGATAACGCCAGTTTTAACTTCACCCTTGTAGACCGTCCTGCCCACCCCCATATTGGGGCGACTGACGCGTGAAGGAATCCAACTTGAGCGAACTTCTCAACCGCCGCCTGGCCCTGCTCGGCAAGCGCGAACACCTCTCCCTGCTAGAGCATTGCCTGCATGGCATCGAGCGCGAATGCCTGCGTGTCACCAGTGAGGGACGCCTGGCGCAAACCCCGCACCCCGAAGCCCTGGGCGCCGCGTTGACCCATGAGCAGATCACCACCGACTACTCGGAATCGCTGCTGGAGTTCATTACACCAGCCCTGCCCAACCCGGCCGATACCCTGAGCAGCCTGGACAAGATCCATCGCTTCGCTTATTCCAAGCTCGGCAGCGAATACCTGTGGAGCCCCTCGATGCCGTGCCCGTTGCCGGCCGAGGAAGATATTCCGATTGCCTACTACGGCACCTCCAATATCGGCCAGCTCAAGTATGTGTACCGCAAGGGCCTGGCCTTGCGTTACGGCAAGACCATGCAATGCATCGCCGGGATTCACTACAACTTCTCGTTGCCGGAACAGCTGTGGCCACTGCTCAAGGAAACCGAAGGTTTTGTTGGCACCGACCGCGACTACCAGTCCGACGCCTATATCGCGCTGATCCGTAACTTCCGCCGCTACAGCTGGCTGCTGATGTACCTGTTCGGCGCCTCGCCGGCCCTGGACGCCGGCTTCCTGCGCGGGCGCTCGCACCAGTTGGAAGTGCTGGATGCCGACACCCTGTACCTGCCGTACGCCACCAGCCTGCGCATGAGCGACCTGGGTTACCAGAGCAACGCCCAAGCCGGCCTGACGCCGTGCTACAACGACCTCGCCAGCTACACCGACAGCCTGCGCAAGGCAGTCGCAACGCCCTACGCGCCCTACGTCGAAATCGGCACCCACAAGGATGGTGAATGGGTTCAGCTCAACACCAACATCCTGCAGATCGAAAACGAGTACTACTCCAACATCCGCCCCAAGCGCGTGACCTACACCGGCGAGCGGCCGATCCAGGCCCTGATGGCGCGCGGCATCCAGTACATCGAAGTGCGTTGCCTGGACATCAACCCGTTCCTGCCGATGGGCATCGACCTGCCGGAGTCGCGCTTCCTCGACGCCTTCCTGTTGTATTGCGCGCTGAACGACAGCCCGTTGTTCGCCAACAACGAGTGCGGCAACGCCACCTCCAACTTCCTCAGCGTGGTCAAGGAAGGCCGCCGCCCCGGCCTGCAATTGCAGCGCAAGGGCCAGGCCGTGGACATGAAGGAATGGGCCACCGAGTTGCTGGAGCAGATCGCGCCCCTGGCAGCCCTGCTTGATGAAAGCCACGGCATCACCGAGCACAGCCAGGCGCTGGACGCTCAGTTGGCCAAGGTCAACGACCCGTCGCTGACCCCCTCGGCCCAAGTGCTGGCGGCGATGGCCGAACGCAAGGAAAGCTTCGCGCAGTTCTCCCTGCACCAAAGCGAGGTGCATGCCGAGCATTTCCGCCAGGAGCCACTGCCAGCTGCTGAGCAGGCGCGCTTTGAAGAGCTGGCGCGCACGTCGCTGGCACAACAGGCGGAACTGGAGCAGAACGAAGTGGGCGACTTTGATGTGTTTGTCGGGTCGTACCAGGCGAGCATCCTCGCCATCAGCAACTAAGAACCTACTCGGTCCCCTGTGGCAGGGGGCTTGCCCTAATGCCAGCGTAAATCGCTCCTACCAAAAAGCCTTAACTGACTGGCATTCGGGCTTGCCCCCTCCCACATTTGCCTTCTTCAATCTCAAGATCAGCCTCAACTTTTCTCCACATAAGCTAATTCGAAAATGTTATTTATTTTCGGATTCTTAGATCATTTAGTCTCCTCACATGCCGACCCTCGGCCGCTTGATTGAGGAGCTTCCCCTTGAAACTGCTTACCCCTCTGCGCCTCTTGGCGGCGTTGTCCCTGGCCGGTGCCAGCCTGTTTGCCCAGGCGGCGGATGTGACCATCGCCTACCAGACCACCGTGGACCCGGCCAAAGTCGCCCAGGCCGACGGTGCTTATGAAAAAGCCACCCACGCCAAGATCGACTGGCGCAAATTCGACAATGGCGCCGATATCATCGCCGCCATCGCCTCCGGCGATGTGCAAATCGGCTACCTCGGTTCCAGCCCACTGACCGCTGCGATCACCCGCAAAGTGCCAGTGGAAACCTTCCTCGTCGCCACCCAGATCGGCGGTGCCGAAGCCCTGGTGGCGCGCAACGGTTCCGGGATCAACGGCCCCCAGGACCTGATCGGCAAGAAAGTCGCGGTACCGTTCGTATCCACCGGCCACTACAGCCTGTTGGCCGCGCTGAAGCATTGGAATATCGACCCGTCGAAAGTCACCATCCTCAACCTCGCACCACCGGCAATCATCGCCGCCTGGAAGCGCGGTGATATCGACGCCACCTACGTGTGGGACCCAGCCCTGGGCGTAGCCAAGGAAAACGGCAAGGTGCTGATCACCTCCGGCGAACTGGCCAAGTTCGGTGCGCCCACCTTCGATGCGTGGATCGTGCGTAAGGACTTTGCCGAGAAACACCCGGAAATCGTCAGCGCGTTCGCCAAAGTCACGCTCGATGCCTACGCCGAGTACCGCAAAGACCCACAAGCCTGGCTGGCCGACAAAGGCAACGTCGACAAGCTGGTGAAACTCTCCGGCGCCAAGGCCAGCGACATCCCGTTGCTGCTGCAAGGCAACGTCTACCCGCTGGCCGCTGACCAGGTGACCTTGCTGGGCGCACCGACCACCAAAGCGGTGACCGACACCGCCGCGTTCCTCAAGGAACAAGGCAAGGTCGAGGCCGTGCTGCCGGACTACGCCCCTTACGTCAGCGCCAAGTTCATCACCCACTGATTCAAGGAGTTCATCGCGATGGCCTTGCTACAACTGGAGCGCATCAGCGCACAGTACCCAGGCGCCACAGAACCGGTACTGTCTGACATTTCACTGAACCTTGGGCCTCAGCAATTGCTGGTGGCCCTCGGCCCGTCCGGCAGTGGCAAGACTTCGCTGTTGAACCTGATCGCCGGCTTTGTCGAACCTTCTGCCGGGCGCATCACCCTCGATGGCATACCGGTCAAAGGCCCCAGCGCCGAACGCGGCGTGGTGTTCCAGGACGACGCCCTGCTGCCCTGGCAGGACGTGCTGGCCAACGTCGGTTTCGGCCTTGAGCTGGCCGGCGTGCCCAAGGCGCAACGCGAAGCCCGTGCGCGGGAAATGCTCGCGCTGGTGGACCTGGCCGGTTTTGACAGCCGCCGCATCTGGCAACTGTCAGGCGGGCAGAAACAGCGCGTGGGACTGGCTCGCGCCCTGGCGGCAGATCCTCGCGTATTGCTGATGGACGAACCCTTCGGCGCCCTCGATGCCTTCACCCGCGAGCAGATGCAGGAGCTGTTGCTGCAAGTCTGGAAGCGCACGGCCAAGCCGACCTTCCTGATTACCCATGACATCGAAGAGGCCGTGTTCCTTGCCACCGACCTGATCCTGCTGGCGCCCAACCCAGGTCAGATCGTCGAGCGCCTGCACCTGGACTTCGGCCAGCGCTACGCGGCCGGTGAATCGGCGCGTGCGATCAAGTCCGACCCACGCTTTATCGAAACCCGCGAACACGTGCTGGGCAAAGTGTTCTCGCAACGGCAGGTGTCCGCATGAGCAGCTACGAACTCCCCGCCACCGCTGCAAAGCCGGTAGCGCACGTGGTTATCCCCGCGCGTCGCAGCTTGAGCACACGCTGGATCAGCCTGCTGACCCTGGTCGCCTTGCTTGCGATCTGGTGGGCGGTGACCGCCACGGGCTTGATCGAACCGCTGTTCCTGCCGCCGCCATCCGCCGTGCTGCAAAAGGGCTGGTTGCTGGCGACCTCCGGCTACATGGATTCCACTCTGTGGCAGCACCTGGGCGCGAGCCTCAGCCGTATCGGCCTGGGCTTGGGCTTTGCGGTGTTGACCGCCGTGCCCGTGGGTATTGCCATCGGTTCCAACCGCATTGCCCGCGGCATTCTCGACCCGCTGATCGAGTTCTACCGGCCGATTCCGCCCCTGGCCTACCTGCCGTTGATCGTGATCTGGTGTGGTATCGGCGAGCTGTCCAAGGTGTTGCTGATTTACCTGGCGATCTTTGCGCCGATCGCCATCGCCACCGCGACCGGTGTGCGCACCGTCGACCCGGCCAAGCTGCGCGCCGCGCAATCATTGGGCGCCACCCGCGCGCAGTTGATCCGCCATGTGATCCTGCCCAGCGCGCTGCCGGACATTCTCACCGGCGTGCGCATTGGTTTAGGGGTGGGCTGGTCGACCCTGGTCGCCGCCGAGTTGATCGCCGCCACCAGCGGCCTGGGTTTCATGGTGCAGTCAGCGGCGCAATTCCTGGTCACCGATGTGGTGGTGCTTGGCATTCTGGTGATCGCACTGATCGCCTTCGCCATGGAAATGGGCCTGCGCGCCCTGCAGCGTAAATTAGTGCCATGGCACGGCCAGGCACATTAAGTGAGAACAGCATGAGCAGCCTGACCGTTACCCCATTAAGCACCGCCCTGGGCGCCCAGATCAGTGGCGTGGATATCACCCAACCGCTGAACATCGAACAACGCGACGCCATCGAACAGGCGTTGCTCACCCACTCCGTGCTGTTCTTCCGCGACCAGCCGATCACGCCGCAGCAACAGGCGCGGTTTGCGGCGAATTTCGGCGACCTGCACATCCACCCGATCTACCCCAACGTGCCGGAACAGCCCGAAGTGCTGATCCTCGACACCGCCGTCACCGACGTACGCGACAATGCCGTATGGCACACCGACGTGACCTTCCTGCCCACCCCTGCCCTCGGCGCGGTGTTGAGTGCCAAGCAGCTGCCCGCGTTTGGTGGCGACACGTTGTGGGCCAGTGGCATTGCCGCCTACGAGGCGTTGTCGGAGCCGTTGAAAGTGCTGCTCAACGGGCTGACGGCAACCCATGACTTCATCAAATCCTTCCCGCTGGAGCGCTTCGGCAACACCGCCGAAGACCTGGCGCGCTGGGAAGAAACCCGCAAGAAGAACCCACCGCTGTCACACCCTGTGGTGCGCACGCATCCGGTGAGTGGGCGCAAGTCGCTGTTCGTCAGTGAGGGGTTCACCACCAGGATCAATGAGCTTGAGCCTGCTGAAAGCGAGGCGATCCTCAAGCTGTTGTTCGCCCATGCGACCCGCCCGGAGTTCACCATTCGCTGGCGCTGGCAGGAAAATGACGTGGCGTTCTGGGATAACCGCGTAACCCAGCATTACGCGGTGGATGACTACCGGCCGCAACGGCGGGTGATGCATCGGGCGACGATTCTTGGGGATGTGCCGTTCTAATACCCAACCTCTAGAAAACGATCAGCGGCTGGATAAAAAACCAGTACCTCACTTCCATAACGAATAAATATGGAGTAAAAATCCGCTTACCGAATAGTGAGTGGTGATTACGTGGTCACAAAACAAGAAATCCAAGGGTTCATTCGTGCACAGGTAAATAAAGAATTTTTCGAGGAGCTTGGAGTTTTACTTCCTCAAACCTTCCAAAAAGCCTTGAAAGAAACTCAAGAGCTGCTGATTCATACCCCCCATGAAGATTTGCGAGGGCACTTACGGCATTCGCTAGTCCAGGAGTCCCTGGCCGGAATGAAGCGGTGGAATCCAATAATCAAGTCAACAGATCCGAAGGGGCACAATTATGTGCTGCTTGAGCTCGGCTCACTGAGAATCACGGCGGTGGTGCTTCCTTGGCAGAAAGAAATCCGCGATGCAAAACACCGAAGCGAACTCAAAACGTTAAATGAATCCCTTGCAGACACCCAAATGGACTGGATCGATGGGCTCAAACATACCGTAGCCGAACAATTGATTCATGCGCTTGTCGTAGTCCATGCACCTCCAACTCGCTCAGAGGATCAGTCAGAGCCACGCGCAATCATGATGGCCGTCCCGTACTTCAACGGTAAGGGCTTCCACATGAATTGCACATTTGAGGATTTGCTTCAAAGCTACTCTGATAATGAGGCGGTTCAGCAGAAACCAGTTGAGTTGGTGAAATTGCGAGATAAGATGCGCCGCGCCGAAGAAACCAAAGACCAAGCTGATGATGAGCAAAACGCCAAGAGGTAGACCATGAGAACGGGAGTCGCGGGCTTTCAGTCAGAGCGCCTCAAGCAGTTGCGCCTTGCGTTTGGGATGACGCAAACCACTCTCGCAGAGATGGTGGGGCGAGCCTCTGGCAACGTTTCAAAATGGGAGAATGGGCTTCAGGTCCCAGAGGCCGACGCCTTCCAGCGCTTATGCGAAGTTTTCGGGGTCAGTGAAAACTGGTTACTTGAGGAACAGTTCACAACTGGCGAGAACACTCCATTTTTCTTTCGATCGCAGGTCAGCACCACGACCAGCGCACGGGAAATAGCGGAAGTACGCTTGGAGTGGCTTCAAGAAATCTCTTACAAACTGCAAGAAAGCCTTGAATTTATTGAAGTCAACGTGCCGCATTTAGAAGAGCGTAATTGCGAGCTGATTTCTGACGAAGAAATCGAACAGATGGCCAGTAAATGTCGTCAAACCTGGGGACTAGGGATAGCTCCGATCTCCAATCTCGTTCACGTATTGGAGAGTGCAGGTATTGTATGTGCTCGGACCACACTCGGGCACCTGAAAATGGATGGCGTTTCGAATTGGTACGAGTTGGACCAACGGCCATATGTTTTACTTGTCGCCGATAAGGCAAACGGGATCAGAAATCGCTTTGATGCGGCCCATGAACTCGGACATATCGTTCTGCATAGGTACATATCCAAAGAGCAGTACGACGCGAATTACGCACTTCTTGAAACTCAAGCTCATCGATTTGCAAGCGCCTTTTTACTGCCCCCAGAAAGCTTTCTGCGAGAGGTTCGTTGGCCGACACTGGATACGTTGCTAGCTCTGAAACCACGCTGGAAAGTCTCAGTAGCCGCAATGGTGAGGCGTTGTTTAGATCTAGAAATAATCAACGACACCACAACCACCAGACTATGGAAGGCCAGATCTGCCAGAGGATGGGTAAAGGGAGAGCCTATGGACAGCGATTTTGACTTCGAAAAGCCCCAGTTGATCGCGCGCGGAGTGAAAATGCTTGTTGAAAACAACGTGCTTTCGCGATCTCAGCTAAGGCAGGTGCTCGGGTTGCCGCTACACACACTAGAAAACCTTTGTAGCTTGGACGAAGGTTATTTCAACCTCCCGGACAAGTCGCAGGTAGTAGATATGCAGCTGAGAAAGCGACCTGCACGCGAAACTTTTTTCAACGAAACCGCAGAAATACTCGGCTTCCCGAACAAAAAGTAAAAAAATCAGCAGCCATTTCTACTGGCAAGCCCCCCTCTACAGGAAGGGCTTGCTTTCAATGTTATTCAGCGGTGGACGGCTTTTCCCACAAGTTGATCCCGCCTTCCTGCGCAAACCGATCGATCTCCGCCAGTTCCTCGGCGGTGAAGCTCAAGTTCTTCAACGCCCCGACGTTCTCGATGATCTGCTCCGGCCGGCTTGCACCGATCAGCGCGCTGGTCACCCGAGGGTCACGCAAGGTCCAGGCCAGCGCCAGTTGCGCCAGGCTTTGGCCACGGCGCTGGGCGATTTCGTTCAGTGCACGTACGTGGGCGATGTTGGTTTCAGACAGGTGCTTGGCCTGCAACGAACCGCCACCCGGACGGTTGACCCGGGCGTCGGCCGGCACGCCGTTGAGGTACTTGTCGGTGAGCAGGCCCTGGGCCAGCGGCGTGAATGCGATCACCCCGGCGCCGAGTTCTTCGGTGGTGTCCAGCAGGTCTTTTTCCACCCAGCGGTTAAGCAGGTTATAGGCCGGTTGGTGGATCAGCAGCGGCACTTTCCACTCTTTGAGCAGGGCGGCGATTTCGCGGGTTTTCACACCGGAGTAAGAAGAGATACCGATGTACAGCGCCTTGCCCTGCTGCACGGCGGTGGCGAGGGCGCTGGCGGTTTCTTCCAGGGGGGTGTCGGCGTCGAAGCGGTGGGAGTAGAAAATATCCACGTAGTCGACGCCCAGGCGTTGCAGGCTCTGGTCCAGGCTTGCCAGCACATATTTGCGCGAGCCGCCGCCCTGGCCGTAAGGGCCCGGCCACATGTCCCAACCGGCTTTGCTGGAGATGATCAATTCGTCGCGGTAGTGCTTGAAGTCTTCGCGCAGCAAACGGCCGAAGTTGATCTCGGCGCTGCCGTAGGGTGGGCCGTAGTTGTTGGCCAGGTCGAAGTGGTTGATCCCAAGGTCGAACGCGGTGCGCAACAGGGCGCGTTGTGTGTCGATCGGGGTGCTGTCGCCAAAGTTGTGCCACAGGCCCAGGGACAGTGCCGGCAGCACCAGTCCACTGCGGCCTACGCGGCGATACGGGATAGATTCATAGCGGTTTTCGGCAGCAATGTAAGTCATCGAATCCTCTCTTGGACGTAGGCAAATAAGGCCTGGGAATAACGATATTCCCAGGCCTTTTAACCAGCTGAATCGCTTAAGTCTGCCTTTCCGTTTTACAGCAATTGCCTACCAGAGGGGAACGACATAGCTGACATAGAAGCGGTTTTCGTCCTGCACCGTGGCGCCGGTAATGTCCGGGCTGGCGTGCGCGTTTTTCCATGTGACACCAAGGCCCTTGAGGGTCCCGGTCGGCACTTGATAGGCCACGGCCACGTTACGTTCCCATTCGCTGGTGGTGCCTTGGGCAGTGCGGATGTCATCGCCGTGGGCATAGGCAGCGGAGAACGTCAGGCCGTTGAGGCCAAGCTTGCCGAAGTCATATTTGTATTGCGCCAGCCAGGTGCGCTCACCCGCGTGCTGGAATTTGTTCAACTGCATGTTGGTCAACGCCGGAGTGTCGGCACCCGAGCCAGGCCCTTGACGGTTATCGCCGCTGTTCAGGCCGGAATCCAGGTATGGGAAGTCGCTGTCGCCACTGTTTTTCTGGATACCCAGGCCGACGGTATGGCCCTCCAGGCTGTAGCTTTCCAGCAGGCTGACGGTGGACTGGTTGATGCGCCCCTTGGTGCTGCCATCGCCATATAAACCGGCGCCGGCAAAGTCTTTGTCGCCATCGGCGTTACCGCCTACCCCCAGGCTGCGGAACACGCGTACATCGGTGTCGATCGCACCGACTGACAAGGCGTCATGGCGCTTGGCGCCGAGGAAGAACTGCTGGTAGTAATCCTCAAGGTTGGAGTACCACAAGCTGACAGTGGTGTTCTGTATGCCGCTGTAGTCCGCACCGCCGAACAGGAAGCGGTCACTTTCTTTGGTCCCGCCAGCGGTGATCATGCCCTGGTCGCCGGTTTCGTTGCGGATCTTGGTCTTGAAAATATCGCCGCCGGTGAAGGTAAAGTCACTGAGGTCCTTGGACACCAGTTGCACACCGGTGTTGGTCTGCTGGTACAGACGCCCGTCGGTGTTGGCCAGCACCGGGTTGTTGCCGTACAGCGTGCCAACGCGCAACTCATCCTTGGCAAAGCGCATCTTGAAGGTCGGGCTGAGCACACCGAATTGGTCGGCGGACTTGCCGTTGTCCAGCGGGAACATGCTGCCAGGGTAGCGGCCCTGGTGGTCCTTGTCGTTGAGGTCGCCGCCGGAATCCAGCTTCAAGCCGTAGAACGCTTGCAGGTCCAAGCCAAAGCCAACCGGCCCCTCGGTGTAGCCCGATTTGAAGTTGAACTCGAACCCCTGGCCCCAATCCCGAATGCTGTGGGCCTTGGCATTGCTGCCAACCACGTCACGCCCCTGCTGGTTGAGGTAGCGGTTGAGCAGGGTCACGTCGGCGTGGCTGTCCTCGATAAAATCGGCATGGGCAGACAGCATAAAGCTCGCCATGGCGGCTCCCACCACAGGGCTTAAAAACGTCTTCATGGGTACCGGTCTCCGTCACTGTTCTGAAATGAAAGCGTCAAACGCTTCACACAATTACGCAGTGGCCAGATGACAGTTACGCGTCAAAACGGCGCGCAGGCGGATGAAATTAAATTTAAGAAAGCCCGTGAATTCAGGGCCTTGCGCGGTTTTTTGTGGGAGGGGGCCAGCCCCCTCCCACAAACGGCTAGCGAACCAAGTGTAAAAACTGCAGGTGCCGCTCGTACTGGTCGAGGATGTCGTTGATGATCTGCTCCTTGGTGTAGCCCACCAGGTCGTAGTCCTGGCTGCCCTCGCTCAAGTGCACTTCCGCGCGGTAGTAGCGGCGGTTGTTGATCTCTTTGGAACCCATGCCGCCACGGGCAAACGACGGCGTGAAGTAGCCGCGCATCTGCACCTGGTAGATGAACGGGTGCTCCTCGCCGTGGCCGATTTCCAGGCTGACGCTGTCGTTGGAAGGATCGGGCTGAGTCACGACCGAGAGCCCCTTCTCGACAAACACCGCTGTCACTTCTTCGATCGCCGGGCGCACGGTCGATTCGAGGAAGCGGTACACCTCGTCCCGCGATGGGAAGTGCACCGCCTGGCTCAGGCGCTGGCGCCAACCGCCCTTGCCTTTGCGCGAGGCCGACACCGGCGCCAGCGAATGCAACTGGGCGATGCGCTTTTGCGATTCGAGGTAGAAGGCCTTGTGCAGCCCCCACATCATCAGCAAGAGGATCAGCGAGAACGGCAATGAGGTCAGCACCACGGCCGACTTCAGCGAGTCGATGCTGCCGGCAAACAACAACGCACTGGTGACCAGCGCGGTCATGGCGCCCCAGAACACCCGCAGCCATTTCGGCCCGTCTTCATCGGCGTTGCCGCCCTTGGACGACAGGGTCGAGAGCACCACCGTGCCGGAGTCGGCCGACGTGACGAAGAACACGAAGCTGATAAACACCGTGACCGCGATGACGGTTTTGCTCCACGGGTAGGTTTCCAGCAGCAGGTAGAGGCTCATCGAGGGGTCATCGATGGCCGACTGACCGAGCGCGGTCATCCCGTGGTTGAGCACCTGGTCGATAGCGCTGTTGCCGAAAATCGACATCCACGCCAGGGTGAAACCCAGCGGGATCAGCAGCACGCCGAACACGAATTCGCGGATGGTCCGGCCACGGGAAATCCGTGCGATAAACAGGCCCACGAACGGCGACCATGCGATCCACCAGGCCCAGTAGAACACCGTCCAGCCGCCCAGCCAGTCGCTCGGTTTGTCGTAAGCGTACACATCGAAACTCTTGGTCGGCAGCGCACCCAGGTAATCACCGATGTTCTGGATCAGGGTGTTGAGCAAGTGCTGGGTGGGGCCGGCAAACAACACGAACAGCAGCAGCGCGCAGGCCAGCAGCATGTTGATGTCGGACATCACCCGCACACCCTTGTCGACGCCGGCCACGGCGACGAGGATCGCCGCGCCCATCATCAAGGTGATCAAGCCGACCTGGATCCACTGCGTGTGGGCAACCCCGAACAGGTAGTCGAGGCCGGAGTTGAGGTGCAGCACGCCAAAGCCCATGTCGGCACCCAGGCCAAACACCGTGGCGATGATGCCGAAGCCGTCCACCGCATAGCCGATAGGGCCATTGATGCGTTTGCCGATCAGCGGGTACAGCGCCGAGCGCAGGGCCAGCGGCAGGTTATGCCGGTAGGCGAAGTACGCCAGGGCCATGCCGACAAAGGCAAACACCCCCCAACCATGCAGGCCCCAGTGCAGGAAGAGAATCTGCATGGCCTGGCGCGCGGCATCGGCATTCATCGCTTCGCCCTGGGGCGGTTGCACCAGGTGGGTCAGCGGCTCGGAAACGCAGAAGAAAAACAGCGTGATGCTGATGCCGGCGGCGAACAGCATACCGGCCCAGGACAAGTAACTGAATTCGGGCTCGTCGTGGTCGGCACCGAGTTTTATCTTGCCGTAGCCCGATAACGCGGTGACCACCACGAAGACCAGATACAGGGTCATCGCCAGCATGTAGTACCAGCCGACCGTATTGGCCGCCCAGTTTTGCGCCGCCAGCAGCCAGGCACCAGCCTGTTGCGGGATAGCGATGACAGTGATGCCGAACAGCAGGATGAAGGTCGCGGCAAAGTAGAAGACGGGCGCATTCATGCGCACCAGGCCGCTGGCTGGGGTGGACGATGCACTCATGAACGATGCACCCCGAGGGTGAAGGATGTGGCTGTGAATAACGGACTCAGCAAAGGTAAGCCTCCTGTTGTGAGCGGGCAGCGAACCACCGGTTTAACTTGAACGAGCATTCAAGTTAAACATGGATAGGCAGTCTGGGACTAATCGCAGGGCCGAGTGGTAGGGGATTCCTACATCAGCTCAAGGATTGGTATGACGGGTGGGAGAGGCAAATCGTTCAGCGATTACTGACTGAAATACAGCTCAACTTTGCAATGCATTCACAAAATGTGGGAGGGGGCTTGCCCCCGATAGCGGTGTGTCAGTCACAGATGCATTGACTGAACCACCTATATCGGGGGCAAGCCCCCTCCCACAGGGTTGTGTGTGATTTTCAAGACCGGCGCTATTTCTGCGCCCCATCATCATGCTGCAAATTCGCCTGCGTAATATTCGCCCCCGCCGGCACACTGCGGGTCAGCCATACGTTGCCGCCAATGGTCGAACCCTTGCCGATGGTGATCCGCCCGAGGATCGTCGCCCCGGCATAGATCACCACGTCATCCTCGACAATCGGATGGCGCGGATGGCCCTTCTGCAACTGCCCATCTTCATCTGCCGGGAAACGCTTGGCGCCAAGGGTCACGGCCTGGTAGATGCGCACCCGCTCACCGATGATCGCGGTTTCGCCGATCACCACGCCGGTCCCATGGTCGATAAAGAAGCTTGGGCCAATCTGCGCGCCGGGGTGAATGTCGATGCCCGTGGCCGAGTGGGCGATTTCCGCGCTGATCCGCGCCAAAAGCGGCAGGCCGGCCCGGTACAGATGGTGCGCCAGGCGATGGTGAATCACCGCCAGGATCCCCGGATAGCACAGCAGCACTTCGTCCACGCTGCGCGCGGCAGGGTCGCCGTGGTAAGCGGCCAGCACGTCGGTGTCGAGCAGGCTGCGCAGGGACGGCAAGGCCAGGGCGAAGTCCTGGATCAGGCGGATGGCAAGGGCGTCGACGTCGCTGTCGTCCTGGCCGCTTTGCCGGGCGGCATAGCGCAGTTCCAGGCGCGCCTGAGCGAGCAAAGCGTTGAGGGCAACATCGAGGGTATGCCCGACGTAGAAATCTTCACTCTCTTCACGCAGGTCCACCGGCCCCAGGCGCATCGGGAACAGCGCACCACACAGCGCTTCAAGAATCTGCGCCACGGCTTCGCGCGAGGGCAGCTCACGCCCGCCGTGCTCGCCGCTCAAACGGCCATTGCGCGCACGCCACTGGTCACGGGCGCCGCGCAGCTGGCTGACGATGGTCTGTAATTGCCAATGACTGGAACGCTCACTCACGGTATTCACTCCTGACGAAATGGCCATCACTTTACGGTATGCACCCCGGCCGCCCTTAAGAACCAATGGTGTGATGCTAAGAACCTTCCGGCATATGCGATTGACGGTTGCCCGATGAAAAGTGCCTGCCTATAGTCCCTCCATCACTTAGCAACCGTGCGTAGCCATGATCAAACAACAGCTCGAACGCTTTAACCGTCTGGAACTGCTGGGCGGTGCCACCGCCCTGGAAAAACTCGAGCGGCTGTCGACCTGGCTGGGACGCGATATCTACGTCAAACGCGATGACACCACGCCGCTGGCCATGGGCGGCAACAAGCTGCGCAAACTCGAATACCTGGCCGCCGATGCCCTCGCCCAGGGGGCCGACACCCTGGTGACCGCTGGCGCCATCCAATCCAACCACGTACGCCAGACCGCCGCGCTCGCCGCCAAGCTCGGCCTGGGCTGCGTCGCCCTGCTGGAAAACCCCACCGGCACCGAAGACCCCAACTACCTGGGCAACGGCAACCGCCTGCTGCTGGAGCTGTTCGACGCCAAGGTCGAGTTGGTGGAGAACCTCGACAACGTCGACGAGCAACTCAACGCCCTCGCCGACCGCCTGCGCAGCAACGGCAAGAAGCCTTACCTCGTCCCCATCGGCGGCTCCAATGCACTCGGCGCCCTGGGCTACGTGCGCGCCGGCCTGGAACTGGCCGGGCAGATCGAGGCCAGCGGGATCGAGTTTGCCGCCGTGGTGCTGGCCTCCGGCAGCGCCGGTACCCACAGCGGCCTGGCACTGGCCTTGAGCGAAGTGCTGCCGAAGTTGCCGGTAATCGGCGTTACGGTGTCGCGCACCGAGGAAGCGCAGTTGCCGAAAGTGCAGGGCCTGGCCGAACGCACGGCCGAGTTGCTCGGCGTGGACATCCCCGACGCGTTCAAGGTGATTCTGTGGGACGAATATTTCGGCCCTCGCTATGGCGAACCGAACGCCGGCACCCTTTCGGCGGTCAAGCTATTGGCAAGCCAGGAAGGCCTGCTGCTGGACCCGGTCTACACTGGCAAGGCCATGGCCGGCTTGCTGGACGGTATCGGGCGCCAGCGCTTTGAAGATGGCCCGATTATTTTCCTGCATACCGGCGGGGCACCGGCGTTGTTTGCCTATGACTCGGTTTTCAGCTGAATAAACGCGGGCTGAATATGGGAGGGGGCTTGCCCCCGATAGCGGAGTGGCAGCCAGCTCACTTGTTACTGATACACCGCTATCGGGGGCAAGCCCCCTCCCACATTAGGGTCGCTACATATTCCAGATAAGCATAAACGAATTGATTTATATTATTTTCAAGTCTTAAAACCCGGCTTTATCATCGCGCCGAAGGCGAAGACGCGCTTCGCGCTTTAAGGCAGGATACGACTACCGCGTCACCTGCTTCGCTCAACATAAAAAACACAGGGGCTCTTCATGACTATTTCCGTATTCCGTCGCACCTTGCTGGTCGGCACATTGGGGCTGGCTCTCGGGGCTGGTTGGCTGGGCCAGGCAGTTGCCGGCGAGCAACTGGGCAATATCAAAAAGGCCGGCGAGATCAAAATCGGCCTGGAAGGCACCTACCCGCCGTTCAGCTTCGTCGATGAAAGCGGCAAGCTCAGCGGTTTCGAAGTCGAACTGTCCGAAGCCCTGGCCAAAGAGCTGGGCGTCAAGGTCAAGCTCCAGGCCACGCCATGGGACGGCATTCTCGCCGCCCTGGAATCCAAGCGCCTGGATGCCGTCGTCAACCAAGTCACCATCTCCGAAGAGCGCAAGAAGAAGTACGACTTCTCCACGCCTTACACCGTTTCCGGTATCCAGGCGCTGGTACTGAAAAAGAACCTCGACACCATCAAGACCGCCAACGACCTGGCCGGCAAGAAAGTCGGGGTAGGCCTGGGCACCAACTACGAACAATGGCTCAAGGACAACCAACCCAAAGCCATTATCAAGACCTACAACGATGACCCGACCAAGTTCCAGGACCTGCGCATCGGCCGTATCGACGCCATCCTGATCGACCGCCTGGCGGCCCTGGAATACGCCAAGAAAGCCCCGGACACCGCCGCTGCCGGCGACGCCTTCTCCCGCCAGGAAGCCGGTATCGCCCTGCGCAAAGGCGAGCCCGAGTTGCTTGAAGCGGTGAACAAGGCCCTCGACAAGCTGCGCGCCGACGGTACCTTGAAGAAGCTGTCCGAGAAGTACTTCAACGCTGACGTCACTCAATAATGGAAGCAGGTTTCCAACTCGCGCTGGACTCCGCGCCCTTTCTGCTCAAGGGCGCGTATTACACGGTGATTCTCAGCCTTGGCGGGATGTTTTTCGGTTTGCTGCTGGGCTTCGGCCTGGCCTTGATGCGGCTGTCGCGCTTCAAGCTGCTGAGCTGGACAGCCCGCGTCTACGTGTCGTTCTTTCGCGGCACGCCCTTGCTGGTACAGCTGTTCCTGATCTACTACGGCTTGCCGCAAGTGGGCATCGAGCTGGATCCGATCCCGGCGGCGATGATCGGCTTCTCGCTGAACATGGCCGCCTACGCCTGTGAAATCCTGCGGGCCGCCATCGCTTCCATCGAGCGTGGCCAGTGGGAAGCCGCCGCCAGTATCGGCATGACCCGTGCGCAGACCCTGCGCCGGGCCATCCTGCCGCAGGCGATGCGCACCGCCTTGCCACCTTTGGGCAACAGCTTTATTTCGCTGGTCAAGGACACCGCGCTGGCCGCCACCATCCAGGTGCCGGAGCTATTCCGCCAGGCTCAACTGGTGTCGGCGCGCACCTTCGAGATTTTCACCATGTATTTGTCCGCCGCCCTGATCTACTGGGTGCTGGCAAGCATCCTGGCGCACTTCCAAAACCGCCTGGAAGACCGGGTCAACCGGCATGACCTGGAGTCTTGAAGCATGATCGTGGTTGAAAAACTGACCAAACAATTCAACGGCCAGGTGGTGCTCAACGGTATCGACCTTGAGGTCAAGGAAGGCGAAGTCGTCGCCATCATCGGCCCCAGCGGTTCCGGCAAGACCACCTTCCTGCGCTGCCTGAACTTCCTCGAAGAACCCACCAGCGGCCGCATCAAGGTGGGTGACATCGAGATCGACGGCAGCAAGCCGCTCAACCAGCAACAGGGCCTGGTGCGGCGTCTGCGCCAGCACGTGGGCTTTGTGTTCCAGAACTTCAACCTGTTCCCCCACCGCACCGCACTGGAAAACGTCATCGAAGGCCCGATCGTGGTCAAGAAGATGCCCCGCGAAGCGGCGGTTACCCTGGGTCGCAGTTTGTTGGCCAAGGTCGGCCTGGCGGGCAAGGAAGCGTCCTACCCACGGCGCCTGTCCGGCGGCCAGCAACAGCGCGTGGCGATTGCCCGCGCCTTGGCCATGGAGCCGGAGGTGATCCTGTTTGACGAACCCACCTCGGCACTCGACCCGGAGTTGGTGGGTGAAGTGCTGGCGACCATTCGCAGCCTGGCCGAAGAAAACCGCACCATGGTCATCGTCACCCACGAGATGAGCTTTGCCCGTGATGTGGCCAACCGGGTGATCTTCTTCGACAAGGGCGTGATCGTCGAACAGGGTGAAGCCAAGGCGCTGTTCGCCAACCCCAAGGAAGAACGGACCCGGCAGTTCCTGAGCAAATTCCTGGCCCACTGAGACCCACCCTGTAACCCTGTAGGAGCTGGCTTGCCAGCGAAAATCGTCAACGATAACGCGTTTAACCGGATTAACCGTGTCGTCTGGACGGTCTTCGCTGGCAAGCCAGCTCCTACAGGAATGCTTCGTTCCAGCCAGTAAATCGCCCCACCACCCCCTCTTAAAATCCCCCGCCCAGTCAGACCCTTCTGAATCTTCCCGAACCCGCCGTTTAGCCTTTTGCCGCCATTGACGCTCCCTGGCCAACCCTCTTATCTAGCACCCAGAGGATTGGATCCTATCCCGGCTACTCACTGAATCGTTCCTTTCGGTCCCGTTTGCGCACCTGCGCCCAAGGTCCGGAACGATTGCTGCTGGCTGCATCAAGGAGATGACTTATGACGCGCACTGCAACCCCGGCCATGCTCACCGCCCCGACCCTGCCCCAGGCCCTGCCGCACGGCATCAACGCCCTGGCCGCCACCCAACTGCAGGTCGATATCGCCCCCTATCCGGGCATGGATGAAGGCGACCTGATCGAACTGTTCTGGAACAACTGCTTCGCCGCCTCACGTCGGGTAACGGCGTGCAAGGTCGGCACCCCCACCCACCTGCGGGTGCCCGAAAGCTTCGTGCAGGATGGCCTGGCACAGGTTCACTACCAGGTCATGCAAGTCGGCCGCAGCCCGGCCCGCTCGGCGGTGACGCAGGTACGCGTCAAGACCAACGGCCCAGGCGGCCAGCCCTCGCCGCTGTACAGCGACGAAAACCAGAACCTCGCCCCCATCAGGGTACCCGCGATGATCGGCCGTTACGGCGTCAACGGCAGCCAGGTACGTCGCGGTATTCCGCTGACCATCGAGCCTTACCTGAACATGGCCAGCGGCGACGCCATCACCCTGCGCTGGGGTGATGTGCGCCTGGACCTGCCGAAAATAACGACGCGCAGCGTCGGCCTGGCGGTCCAGGTGTGGGTACCTTCAGCGGTGATTCTCGAAGCGGGCGACGACAGCCGGCTGGACGTGACGTACTGCATCCTCGATCGGGTTGGCAATAATTCACGCTGGGCGCCCGCCCGCACTTTGCGCATCGCCGCCTGTGCGCCCCAGGCGCCGACCCGTGCGGCCAGGGACGCGCTGCCCTATCAACCGCGTCGCCTCGGTTCCCCCTTGGAACCTGGGTGACGGACCTTCTATGCATATTCCTAAAAGTTAGTTTATTTAAAGATTTAACACGCTTAGGGTATATGCACCGGACCACCGAACATTCCTGATTGTTTTGTTTTCATTTCATTGAATGCGAGGTCGGTATGGTCAGAATTACCCCGGTGCGCAACGCCAGGGCATTACGTGCAGCCAAGGAGCGGCGCTGATGTCTAACTTGGCTCTAACACCCCCCCAGAGTGATCTGGACGTAGCCCCCCTGCTGTTGCCAGCCACTGTGCTGCGCAACGACGCCCAAGCGTTGAGCGCGGCCCATGAGCTGGCCCAGGCTGCGCGCCTGCAAGCCGCCAAGCGCGACCAGCAGCGCAAGTTGCCGTGGGCACAGATCGAGCAATTCACCCGCAGCGGGCTGGGCAGTATTTCCATTCCCCGTGAGTACGGCGGCCCACAAGTGTCGTTCGTGACCCTGGCCGATGTGTTCGCGATCATCAGCGCGGCAGACCCGGCCCTCGGGCAGATCCCGCAGAACCATTTCGGCATCCTGCACCTGTTGCAGGGTGCCGCCACCGAGCGCCAGAAAAAGCAGCTGTTCCAAAGCGTGCTCGACGGCTGGCGCATTGGTAACGGCGGCCCGGAGCGTGGCACCAGGAACACCCTGGAACTCAAGGCGCGCATCACTGCCAAGGGCGATGGTTATGTGATCAGCGGCCAGAAGTTTTATTCCACCGGTGCGCTGTTTGCCCATTGGGTGGCGGTCAAAGCGTTGAACGATGACGGCAAGCAGGTCATGGCATTTGTGCGCCGTGGCACCGAAGGGCTGCGCATCGTCGACGATTGGTCCGGCTTTGGCCAACGCACCACCGCCAGCGGCACCGTGCTGCTGGACCAGGTGCCGGTCGACGCAGAGCTGGTGGTCGAGAACTGGCGCATCGGCGAAAGCCCGAATATCCAGGGCGCCGTCTCGCAATTGATCCAGGCCGCCATCGACGCCGGCATTGCCCGTGGCGCGCTGGATGACACCATCGCCTTTGTGCGCGAGCGTTCGCGCCCGTGGATCGACGCCAAGGTCGAACGCGCCAGCGATGACCTGTATGTGATCGCCGATATCGGCAAGCTGAAAATCGAACTGCACGCCGCCGAGGCGCTGCTGCGCAAGGCCGGTCAGGTGCTGGACCAGGTCAGCGCCGCGCCGATCACCGCCCAGTCCGCCGCGCGGGCGTCGATTGCCGTGGCCGAGGCGAAGGTGCTCACCACTGAAGTGTCGTTGCTGGTCAGCGAAAAACTCTTCGAACTGGCCGGCAGCCGCGCCACCCTCGCCGAATTCAACCTCGACCGTCACTGGCGCAACGCGCGGGTGCACACCCTGCACGACCCGGTGCGCTGGAAGTATCACGCCGTTGGCGCCTATCGCTTGAACGGCACATTGCCGGCTCGCCATTCCTGGATTTAACCGACCAGACCTCTGGAGAAACTCATGACCCTTTCTCACCGTGTCGCGGTTATCACCAGCGACGAACAAGCCCTTATTGTCGCCAGCGACCTGGCCGAAGACTTGCGCCGCGACAGCGCCCAGCGCGACCGCGAACGCCGCCTGCCGCTGCCCGAACTGGACGTGTTTTCGCGCTCCGGCCTGTGGGGTATCAGCGTGCCCAAGGCATACGGCGGTGCCGGCGTATCCAACGTGACCCTCGCCAAAGTCATTGCGCTGATCGCCCAGGCCGACGCCTCGCTGGGCCAGATTCCGCAAAACCATTTCTATGCCCTCGAAGTGCTGCGCGTGAATGGCAGCCCTGAACAGCAACAACGCCTGTACGCCGAAGTGCTCGCCGGCCGACGCTTCGGCAACGCCCTGGCGGAACTGGGCACCAAGACCGCCCACGACCGCGTGACCGCCATCACCCGCGATGGCGATGGCTTTCGTATCAGCGGACGCAAGTTCTACGCCACCGGCGCGATCTATGCCCAACGCATCCCCACCTCGGTGGTGGATGAACACGGCATCCAGCAACTGGCCTTCGTGCCCCGCGACAGCGAAGGCCTGAACGTGATCGACGACTGGAGTGGCTTCGGCCAGCGCACCACCGGCAGCGGCTCCGTCGTCTTCGACAATGTGTGGGTCGCCGCGCACGACGTGATTGCGTTCCAGAGCGCCTTCGAGCGCCCCACCACCGTAGGCCCGTTGGCGCAGATCCTTCACGCCGCCATCGACACCGGCATCGCCCGCGCCGCCTTCGAGGACGCGCTGCACTTTGTGCGCACCAAGACCCGCCCGTGGATCGATTCCGGCAACGACAAAGCCACCGAAGACCCGCTGACCCTGAAGAGTTTCGGCCACCTGAGCATCCGCCTGCACGCTGCCGAAGCCTTGCTGGAACGTGCCGGTGTTTACCTCGACCGCGCCCAGGCCGACAGCAATGCCGACACCGTGGCGGCGGCGTCGATTGCCGTGGCCGAAGTGCGCGCCTTGAGCACCGAGATTTCCCTGGCCGCCGGCAGCACCCTGTTCGAACTGGCCGGCAGCCAGGCCACCCTCGCCGAGCACGGCCTCGACCGCCACTGGCGCAACGCCCGCGTGCACACCCTGCACGACCCGGTGCGCTGGAAGTACCACGCGGTAGGTAATTACTACCTCAACGCTGAAAACCCGCCACTGCGGGGGACCATCTGATGGCGAAGAAAAAGATCCTGCTCAATGCCTTCAACATGAACTGCATCGGGCATATCAACCACGGTATGTGGACCCACCCAAGGGACACCTCCACCCAATATAAGAGCATCGAGTACTGGACCGACCTGGCGCAAACCCTGGAGCGCGGGTTGTTCGACGGTTTGTTCATCGCCGATATCGTCGGCGTGTACGACGTGTACCAGCGCTCGATTGATGTGCCGCTCAAGGAGTCGATCCAACTGCCGGTCAATGACCCGTTGCTGCTGGTCTCGGCGATGGCCGCCGTGACCAGAAACCTCGGCTTCGGCCTCACCGCCAACCTCACTTATGAGCCGCCGTACCTGTTCGCCCGGCGCATGTCCACCCTCGATCACCTGAGCCGTGGCCGTGTCGGCTGGAACATCGTCACCGGCTACCTCGACAGCGCCGCCAAGGCCATGGGCCTGTCCGAACAGGTCGAGCATGACCGGCGCTACGACCAGGCCGATGAATACCTGGAGGTGCTCTACAAGCTCTGGGAAGGCAGCTGGGAAGACGACGCGGTGCTCAACGATCCGCAAGCGCGGGTGTATGCGCAGCCGGGCAAGGTGCACAAGGTCGAGCATCACGGCGAGTTCTACCAGGTGGAGGGTTACCACCTGTGCGAACCGTCGCCGCAGCGTACGCCCGTGCTGTTCCAGGCCGGCAGTTCGGAGCGTGGCTTGCTGTTCGCCGGGCGGCATGCCGAGTGTGTATTCATCAGCGGGCAAAACAAGGCCGCGACCAAGGTGCAGGTGGACAAGGTGCGCGCCAGCGCAGTCGAGGCCGGGCGCAACCCGGACGACATCAAGGTGTTCATGGGCCTCAACGTGATCGTCGGCGCCACCGAAGAACTGGCGTGGGCCAAGCACGCCGAGTACTTGAGCTACGCCAGCGCGGAGGCCGGCGTGGCGCATTTCTCGGCGTCCACCGCGATTGATTTTTCCCAATACGAAATCGACGAACCGATCCAGTACGTGAAGAGCAACGCGATCCAGTCGGCCACCAAGAACCTGCAAAACAACGACTGGACCCGGCGCAAATTGCTCGAGCAGCACGCCCTCGGTGGGCGCTATATCACCCTGGTCGGCTCGCCCGAACAGGTCGCTGACGAGCTGGAATCCTGGATCAGCGAAACCGGCCTGGATGGCTTCAACCTCACGCGCATTGTGACGCCGGAAAGCTACGTGGACTTTATCGACCTGGTGGTGCCGGAGTTGCAGAAGCGTGGGTCGTACAAGACCGAATATGAGAACGGCACGCTACGGGAAAAGGTATTCCACGGCACAGCCCGTTTACCCGAACAACACCACGGATCTACCTACCGCCCCCTCCCACAGTGGATCTCCACTGTTTGTACAAATACCTTATGACTGGAAATCGACCATGAAAAAAACACTGCTCTCCCACCCAGTCAAAGCACTGGCCCTGGCCTTCGGGTTGTTCAGCGCGGCGGTGTTCGCCGCCGATGCACCGTTGAAAATCGGCACCACCGCCGCCTTCGCCATTCCCCTGGAAGCCGCCGTCGCCGAAGCCGGCAAGCAAGGCTTGAAAGTCGAGCTGGTGGAATTCACCGACTGGATCGCGCCCAACGTCAGCCTGGCCGCCGGTGACATCGACGTGAACTACTTCCAGCACATCCCGTTCCTGGAAAACGCCAAGGCCGCCGCTGGTTTTGACCTGGTGCCGTACGCGCCGGGCATCATCAACAACGTCGGGCTGTATTCGAAAAAATACAAAAGCATCAACGACCTGCCCCAAGGCGCCAGCGTGGCGATTGCCAACGACCCGATCAACAGCGGTCGCGGCCTGCAACTGCTGGCCAAGGCCGGCTTGATCACCCTCAAGCCGGGCGTGGGCTACAAGGCGACCGAAGAAGACATCGTGAGCAACCCGAAGAAGATCAAGATCCTGCAAGTCGAAGCCGTGCAACTGGTGCGCGCCTATGACGATGCGGACCTGGTGCAGGGCTACCCGGCGTATATCCGCCTGTCGAAGACCTTCGATGCCGAGTCGGCGCTGCTGTTCGACGGTCTCGACCACCCGGAATACGTGATCCAGTTCGTGATCCAGCCCAAAAGCAAAACCGACCCGCGCGTGATCAAGTTCGTCGACATCTACCAGCACTCGCCAGTGGTGCGCGCGGCGTTGGATAAATCCCTTGGCAAGTTGTACCAAGTCGGTTGGGAAGACAAAAAATGACCGCCGCCCACTCTCAACTGCGCGACCTGGGTTTACCGCCCAGGGACGCCGAGCAGACCGAACTGCACCCGGACCTGAACCGCGCGCACGTGCGCTTTATCAACCTGGGCAAGACCTACGACGGCAGCGTGCATGCCTTGCAAGGCATCGACCTGGCGATCCAGCGTGGTGAAGTGTTCGGCATTATCGGCCGCAGCGGCGCCGGCAAGTCATCGCTGATCCGCACCATCAACCGCCTGGAGCAACCCAGCAGCGGGCGCGTGCTGATCGATCAGGTGGACATCGGCGACTACGACGAAGACCGCCTGGTGGCGCTGCGTCGGCGTATCGGCATGATCTTCCAGCACTTCAACCTGATGTCGGCCAAGACCGTGTGGCAGAACGTCGAATTGCCGCTCAAAGTCGCCGGCGTGCCCAAGCCGCAACGCGAGCAAAAGGTCCGTGAGCTGCTGGAACTGGTGGGTTTGCAGGACAAGCACAAGGCCTACCCGGCGCAGCTCTCAGGCGGGCAGAAACAGCGTGTGGGCATTGCCCGCTCGCTGGTGCACGACCCACAAATCCTGTTATGCGACGAGGCCACCTCGGCCCTCGACCCGGAGACCACCCAATCGATCCTCGGCCTGTTGCGCGAGATCAACCGGCGCCTGGGTTTGACCATCGTGTTGATCACTCACGAGATGGCGGTGATCCGCGAAATCTGCGACCGCGTGGTCGTGCTGGAACACGGGCGCATCGTCGAGCAAGGCCCGGTGTGGAAAGTGTTCGGCAACCCGCAACATGAGGTCAGCAAGACCCTGCTGGCACCGTTGCAACACGGGCTGCCGGACGAACTGCAAAGCCGTTTGCAGGCCACGCCCGCGTCGTCAGACGCGGCCGTGGTGCTGCGCTTGCAGTTCACCGGCAGCGCTACCGATGAACCGGACCTGGCCGCGTTGTTCGGCGCACTTGGCGGGCGCGTGCGCTTGCTGCAGGGCGGCGTGGAACGCATCCAGGGGCGTGCCCTGGGGCAACTGCTGCTGGCAGTGAACGGCTCGCCCCATAACGCCGAAGCACTGCGCAATCGCGCCGGGCGTTGGGCACAACAGGTGGAGGTGGTGGGCTATGTGGTTTGATCGTTTAGTACAGGGTGCCCTCGACACCTTGTTGATGGTCGGCGTGTCATCGCTGATCGCGTTGCTGGTGGGCATTCCGCTGGCGGTGTTCCTGGTCACCAGCGACAAGGGCGGCATCTACCAGGCGCCTGCGTTGAACCGGGTGCTGGGGGCGTTCGTCAACCTGTTCCGCTCCATTCCGTTCCTGATCCTGATGGTGGCGCTGATCCCGTTCACGCGGTTGATCGTCGGCACCACCTATGGCGTATGGGCGGCGGTGGTACCGCTGACTATCGCCGCTACACCGTTCTTTGCGCGGATCGCCGAAGTGAGTCTGCGCGAGGTCGACCACGGCCTGATCGAAGCCGCACAGGCCATGGGCTGCCGGCGCTGGCACATCATCTGGCACGTGCTGTTGCCCGAAGCCCTGCCGGGGATTGTCGGCGGGTTCACCATCACCCTGGTGACCATGATCAACTCGTCGGCCATGGCCGGGGCAATCGGCGCCGGTGGCTTGGGCGACATTGCCTACCGCTACGGCTACCAGCGTTTCGATACGCAGATCATGCTCACGGTGATTGTGCTGCTGGTGATCCTGGTGGCGGCGATCCAGTTGGGTGGCGATCGGTTGGCGCGGGGGCTGAATAAGCGCTGAAAGCTGGGGCTGCTGCGCAGCCCGACGCGGGGCAAGCCCTAATGCCGTTCAGTTAAGGCTTTTTTGTAGGAGCGAGCTTGCTCGCGAAAAACTCACAGGCGCCGCGTTCATTCAGGAAACACGCGTTATCGTTGACGTTTTTCGCGAGCAAGAACTAGGCGTCCCCCTCGCTCCTACAGAAGGCGATGTACGCTTAACTGAACGGCATTAGGGCAAGCCCGCTCGCCACAGTTACAGTGCTCCTCCTTAACTGACTGGTGTGACGGCAAGCCCGCTCGACACATGGGGTATAGTCGGGCCATCTCAGCGCCCGGTATTCATCACCATGCCTCTCAAGCCCGACGACCTCGACCAGATCACGTCCACCACCCTCGGCCACTACAACAAGGTGGCCGAGGACTTCCGTGAAGGTACCCGCGACCACGATGTGAGCCAGAACATCAACGCGCTGCTGCGGCATATCCAGGGCACGCCGCCCTTTACCGTGCTGGACTTCGGCTGCGGGCCGGGGCGGGATTTGCAGACCTTTACGCGCATGGGGCATATCGCCGTCGGGCTCGATGGTTCGGAACGCTTTGCGCAGATGGCGCGGGAAGACAGTGGCTGTGAGGTGTTGCAGCAGGATTTCCTCAAGCTGGAACTGCCCGCTGAACGCTTTGACGGCATCTTTGCCAATGCGGTGCTGTTTCATATCCCCAAGCAGGAACTGCCGCGTGTGCTCAGGCAACTGCATGGGGCGCTGAAACCGGGTGGAGTGTTGTTCAGCTCCAATCCACGGGGGGAAAACCAGGAAGGCTGGAATGGGCCGCGCTATGGGTCTTATCACGACCTCGATGCGTGGCAAACACTGCTCACCACCGCCGGGTTTGTGGAGCTGGAGCATTACTACCGCCCGGCGGGATTACCCCGGGAGCAGCAGCCTTGGCTGGCCAGTGTTTGGCGCAAGGCTTGAGTCTGGGGTTGCCTGGGCTGCCATCGGGGTGTAGCCCCCCTCCCACATTTGAAATGCATGCCCCTGTGGGAGGGGGCTTGCCCCCGATGACGGACTGATGGACGCCACTACTGCACCTGATACACCACCGATTTCTCATCCACCACCGCTGTCACGCTCCTTGCCGCAAACCCCTCTCTCGACGCCGTGGAAAAATTCGCCACCAACCGCGTGCCATCGGCAAACGTGGTTTCCTGCACCTGTCGATCCGCCGTCAGCCAGCGAAACCCGGTCATCGCCTGGGTGGCCAGGCGCTCATGCAACGGTCGAAAAAATCGGTCCTGGCGCTGGATCAGCGGCAGCCGCGCCTTGAGCGTCGCAGCACTCAGGTGATACAGCGGCGGCACGTTGTAGAGCAGTTGGGCCAGCTCGTTCTCGGCGCGCACATTGCTCAGTTTGAGGCTGTCGAACAGCCAGTGATGGGTGGTGATCACCGCGCCGTGGAACACCGCCTGATACAGCGGCAGGCGCAGCGTCGGGTCGAAGTAGAGCGTCCGAAACGGCTCGTTCAGCGGCACCGACTTGAAGAACACCGCCGGTTGCTCCGGCGGGTACCAGTTACCCACGTAGTAGGGCGACTGCTTGTCCTGGGTCATGTCGCGATCACCCCAGCCCAGCACCGGGGTTTGCATGCCATGGGCGAACAGAATGCCCTGGGCGGTGATGGCGTTGCCGTCTTCGGAGCCTGTCGGCATTTGCAGCGTGGTATTCAGCCAACGGGACGCATCGATATTGCCTTCAGCGTTCTGCGCCTGGGTCATCGGAGCGCTGTCGCGGTAACTGTCGAGCACCATGCTGGTGGCATACGCATCGAGAAACCAGGCATTGAAGCCGGCCCTGGCCTGCACGGCTTTCACCCGCGCTTCCAGCAGAGGCCGCACACAGCGCGGGTCAGTGTAGTGGCCGGACTGCTGGAAGCCGGTCTTGAGTTTGCCGTCCTTCAACACGATGGCGCAGTCGCGGTAGGCCCGGTTGCCCAGGTGGGCGGTGGTCCAGTCGGGGTTTTCGGTGGCGGACAACGCGGTTTGATAGGAATCGTAGGGCGCCATCAGGTAGCCGGCGTCGACGCCGGCGCGGATGGTTTCGGGGTGCCAAAGGCCGCCTTCCCAGCCTTCGCCAAGGGTCAGCATCAAGCGTGGCAAGCCGGCGTCGCGCAGGGTTTGTACCGCCTGGCTGCCCCAGGTGTCGGGACTGTCGCCGAGGGCACCGGCAAAGTCCACGGCCAGTTCGCGACGCAATTCACCGTAGCGGGCGGCAAGACGGCTCATATCGGGCTCGTCCACCTGCCAACTCTGCCGGGCCTTCCTGTTGATCGCGGCGTTGAGGCCGCGCAACAGCACGTTTTGTTCGTAGCGATTCAACCCGCGGGGCTGCGCCAGGATCTTTGCGGAGTCCTTGTCCAACAGGCCTTTGAGCTCATGAGCACGCAAGCGCTTGAGCAACAGCGGCCAATCACGCACATCCTCCGGCGCCAGCAGGTCATTGCCCCACAGGTAAACATGGCTGGCACCCAGCAGCTTTTCAGCCCCAGGGGTTTGCCGCAGCTTGTCTGCCAGGGGTTCATAGCGGCCCTGCTCAACCAGCCATTGGCGATAGCGCCTGGCGCCGGCCAGCGGATCGCTTCCACCCAGGTGCAACAACAGGGTCATGGGGGCGGCAGGTGCGAGCGAGGTGAACTCATGGGTCAACGACAACGCCTGGCCCCGCCAGCGCAGGCGGTTGTTATAGGGATTGGTCAGCAACCAGTTAAGGGTGAAGGCGCCGTGATCGACACCCCACAGCGGCAGGCTGAGGTCCTGGGTGGTGTTGATGTCGCCCTGGGCCACCAGGAAAGTGTTCCACGTGGTATTGCCGACCGGCACGTAATGCCCTTCGGCCAGCGGCCACATCAACCCTCGGCCCATGGCGCTCGCCGGCTGCAAAAGCATCGGCAGCTCACCGGCTTCCCGCGCCGTGATCGACAGCACCAGGTCGCGCTGCTCCAGGCTGGCAGTTACCCGATAGGCACCGTCATCCCATTGCCAACTGGCCTGTTGATCGTGTTGTGCAAGTTGACTGACGGCACGGGCCGCTACGCCGTTGGAGGCCTGGACCTCTGGCTGGCCGCTGGGTGTCACGCGGATGGTGAGGGTGGCCGGGTCGAGTTCGACTCGCCACAACGGGTTTTCCAATACAGTGCTGGCAAAGGCCACGGGCGACAGCAAGCAGCAACACATCAGCAAGGTATGACGCATACGGTTCATGGCAGGCGACCGTTGAGAGGTGGAGGCCGGAGGTTAAATCACTCAACGGTCGGCCAGGGTAACAAGCGTCACTTCCAGAAATTTCCCACGGCTCAAATGCCCAGCCGAGATCAACTTGTGGGAGGGGGCAAGCCCGGATGCCAGTCAGTTAAGGAGCAACACTGTAACTGTGGCGAACCCGCTTTTTGTGGCGAGCGGGCTTGCCCTAATGCCGTTCAGTTAAGGCTTTTTTGTAGGAGCGAGCTTGCTCGCGAAGAACTCACAGGCGCCGCGTTCATTCAGGAAACACGCGTTATCGTTGACGTTTTTCGCGAGCAAGCTCGCTCCTACAGAAGGCGATGTACGCTTAACTGAACGGCATTAGGGCTTGCCCCGCGTTGGGGCGCGTAGCGGCCCTAAAACCAGTCTCCCGGTTCTACCAGAAGAAATGCGGCGGCCTTATTGGGGCTGCTTCGCAGCCCAACGCGGGGCAAGCCCGCTCGCCACAACAAACCCGTTCATCACAACAAGCCCGCTCGCCACAGGTTACTGTTGGGGTTCGCGGATCTTGTACCAGGCCACATACAGCGCCGGCAGGAATAACAGCGTCAGCAAGGTGGCGATGATGATGCCGCCAATCATCGCGTAGGCCATCGGCCCCCAGAACACTTCCCGTGCAATCGGGATCATGCCCAGGCTGGCCGCCGCGGCCGTGAGCAGGATCGGCCGGCGCCGGTGCTCGGTGGCTTGCACCACCGCATCCCACGGCGAATGGCCGGCCACTTCATATTCGTGAATCTGCGTCACCAGGATCACCGAGTTGCGGATGATGATGCCGATCAGCGCGAGAATACCGAGGATCGCCACAAAGCCCATGGGCGTGCCTGTGGGGATCAGCGCCAGCACCACGCCGATCAGTCCCAGCGGCGCGACGCTGGCCACCAGGAACATCTTCTGCACGCTGTGCAGTTGGATCATCAGGAAGGTCGCCATCAAAAACAGCATCAACGGCACCACGCTGGCAATCGGGCCCTGGGCCTTGCCGCTTTCTTCCACGGTGCCGCCCGTGGCGACCGTGTAGCCCACCGGCAGGCCGGCGCTGAACGCGTCGATCTCGGGCTTGAGCTGCTTGACCAGGTCAGTGGGCTGCATCTCGTCGCGCACCGCCGCCTTGATGGTGATGGTCGGCTTGCGGTCGCGGCGCCACACCAGCGGCTGCTCCAACTCATAGCGCACGGTGGCGAAGGCCAGCAGCGGGATCGAGGTGCCGTTGGGTGTCACGATCTGCAGGTTCTGCAAGGTTTCCGGCGTGCCACGTTCGGCGTCTACGGCGCGGCCGACCACGTTGATCAGGTAGATATCGTCATGCACCTGGGTCACCGAGGCCCCGCTGACCACGCTGTTCATCAACTGCGCGACGTCTTCGGATGACAAACCCAACTGCCGCGCCTTGTCCTGGGCGATGTCGACCCTCAGCACTTTGCCCGGCTCGTTCCAGTCGTAAATGATCTCGCCCAGGTGGCTGTTCTTGTCGAGCAAGGTCGCCAATTCGATGGCGTGCTTGCGCACCTGGTCGGTGTCTTTACCGGAAACACGGTACTGGATCGGCCGCCCCACCGGCGGGCCCATTTCCAGCGGCTGCACAAAGCTGCCGACACCGACAAAATCGTCACGCAGGCGTTTTTGCAGACGCGTGATCAACGCACCGCGCTCTTCCAGGCCCTTACTGACAATCACCAACTGCGCGTAATACGGGTTCTCCAGTTGCTGGTCGAGGGGCAGGTAGAAACGGATCGCGCCCTGGCCAATGTAGGTGCTCCAGCGCGCGATGTCCGGGTCGTCCTTGATGATGGCTTCGAGGCGATCGACCGCCTTGCGGGTTTCATTGATCGAGGCGTTTTGCGGCAGGTTGAGGTCGACGAGGATTTCCGGGCGGTCCGACGACGGGAAGAACTGGTTCTGCACGAACTGCATGGAAAACACCGACGCGGCAAACAGGGCCACGGTGATGCCGATCGCCCACCAACGGTTGCGCATGGCCCAGAGCATACCGCCATTGAACGCGCGGCCGATGCGCCCCGGTTCGTTGCCATGGGGCTTCACATTGGCACTGAGGATATGCACGCCAATCACCGGCGCAAACAGCACCGCCACCACCCACGACACCAGCATCGCTACCGCAATGACCGCGAACAGGGTGAAGGTGTACTCCCCCGCCGAGCTGGCGTTCAGGCCAATCGGGACAAAGCCGGCCACGGTCACCAGCGTGCCGGTGAGCATGGGGAATGCCGTGGACGTGTACGCGTAGGTCGCCGCCTGTTCCTTGGTTTCGCCTTTTTCCAGGCGTGTGATCATCATTTCCACGGTGATCATCGCGTCGTCCACCAACAAGCCAAGGGCGATGATCAACGCGCCCAGCGACACACGCTGCATGGTGATGCCGCTGTATTCCATGAACACGAACACCAGCGCCAGCACCAGCGGGATCGAACACGCCACCACCAGCCCGGCACGCAGGCCGAGGCTGATAAAGCTCACCACCAAGACAATGATCACCGCTTCGAACAGCGCACTGGTAAAGCCGCCGACGGCCTCTTCCACCACTTCGGCCTGGTCGGAGACCTTGTGCACGCCGACGCCCACGGGCAAGTCGGCGGTCAGCTCGTCCATGCGCGTGTGCAGGGCCTCACCGAACGATTGGATATTGCCGCCCTTCTGCATGGCGATAGCCAGGCCGATGGCCGGCTTGCCGTTGAAGCGAAACATCGGCCGCGCCGGGTCGACGTAACCGCGGGTGATCTCGGCGATATCCGCCAGGCGATAGAAGCGATCATTGAGCCGCAGGTTCACGTCGGCCAGGTCTTTTTCCGAAGCAAACTGCCCGGAGGTGCGCACGGAAATCCGCTCCGGCCCAGCCTCGATCACCCCAGCGGGCGTTACGGCGTTCTGCGATTGCAGGCTCTGCACCACCTGGCGCTGGTCAATGCCCAGGGCCGCCAGTTTGCGCGTGGAGAAATTCAGGTAAATCACTTCATCCTGCTGGCCGATCATCTCGACCTTGCCCAACCCCGGCACCGAGCGGATCTCGGCGCGCACCTGCTCCACGTAATCGCGCAGTTGGCGCATCGACAGGCCATCGCCGGTAAACGCATACACCGAGCCGAACACATCACCAAATTCATCGTTGAACGACGGCCCTTGCAGGCCCTGGGGGAAGGTGCCGCGAATATCGTCGAGCTTCTTGCGCACCTGGTACCAGATCTCGGGGATCGCCTTGGCGCTGGTGGTGTCCTTGAGGAACACGAACACCGTGGACTCTCCAGGCCGGGTGTAGCTTTTCACGTAGTCGAGAGAGTCGATCTCTTCGAGTTTTTTCTCGATGCGGTCGGTCACCTGCTTGAGGGTTTCTTCCTGGGTCGCACCCGGCCAGCGGGTCTGGATCACCATGGTCTTGATGGTGAACGAAGGGTCTTCCTCGCGGCCCAGGTTCAGGTAGGAGAACACGCCCATCAGCAGCGCGACGAACATCAGGTACCAGACGAAGGACTGATGCTTGAGGGCCCAGTCGGATAAGTTGAAGCTCCCTTTCATCGCGGGCTGTCCTCGTCGATTTTGACTTTCTGCCCGGGTTTCAGGCTGTTCACGCCGGCGGTGACGATACGCTCGCCGGGGTTGACGCCGCCGTTGAGCAAGGCGCTGTCAGCGTCACGGCTAAGCACGGTGATGTCGCGCGGTTGCACGGTCTGGCTGTGGGTATCGAGCAGCCAAATGCGGGTCTTGCCATCGACTTCCTGCAAGGCGCTCAGGGGCAACTCGATACGTGGGGCGATGGTCGAACTCAAGGTCACACTGATCGCCGTGCCAAGGCGGAACGCGGGCGGTGTTTCGGCCAGGGTCAGCCGCGCCCGACGGGTACGCGTGGCGCTCTGGGCCTGGGGCTCGATCTCGCGCACGGTGGCGGTGGTGTTGATGCTGGGGTCGAGCTGCCCGGCGACCAGGAACACCACGTCCGGCGGCAGGCGCTCGGCAAGGCCGGCGGGCAGGTCGATCACCGCTTCCTTGACGTCCGGGCGGGCCAGGGTCACCACTTGCTGGCCGGCGCTGACCACCTGGCCGGCTTCGGCGCTCCAGGCGGTGACAATGCCGCCATGGTCGGTGCGCAGTTCGGCATAGTTGAGCTGGTCCTTGGCCTGGTTGACCGTGGCCTGGGCCTGGTCGAGGCTGGCCTGGGTAGTTTTCAGGTCAGTCTGGGCCGCATCCAATTGGGCTTGGGCGCCGACGCCACGGTTGAACAACGCTTGCTGGCGCCGGGCATTGGCCTGGGCGTTGATAAATTGCGCCTGGACGCGCGCGAGGTCGCCCTGGGCCGCGCGCAGTTGGTTTTGTTGGTCGGTGGGGTCGAGCACGGCGAGCACGGCACCTTTCTCCACTTCGGCGCCCACATCCACGGCGCGCCGGGCGATGCGACCGGGAACACGAAAGCCGAGGTTGCTTTCATAGCGCGCCTGGATGGTGCCAGCGAAACGGCCGAAGGTTTCCTGGTCTTCGGATTTCACTTCCATGGACAGCACCGGGCGCACCGGCTCGGGCGGCGGTTCCTGCTTGGAGCACCCCACGAGCAGCAGGCCGGCGATGAGGACAACCGTCAGGTGCTTCATGGTTGCACGCCCTGGGCCTGCGCCGAGTCCGGCGCCTGGGCGATCTCGACCTGCATGCCGGGGTGCAGCAATTGCCCGCCCGCCACCACGACTTTTTCGCCACCCTTGAGGCCGTCGCTGATGATCACCTTGCCGGTGAGGTAACGCGCCACACTGACTTTGTGCAACTGCGCCTTGCCGTCGCCGTCCACCAGCCATACGGCGGGTTCGCTGAGGTCTTTGGTCAGCGCCGCCCATGGCAGTTCGATACTGGCCTTGGCCGGGGCATGGAGAGTGGTGCTGACCACGGCGCCCAGGTCCATGCCCTGGGGCAACGTGTTTAATGCAATCTTCACCTGCAAGGTACCGCTGGCAGCGTTCACCGCGGGGGTGGTCTCGCGGATTCTACCGGTGGCCTGCACGTGCGGTTTATCCAGCAACTTGACCGTCATCACGTCATCATTGGCCGGTTCCACCAGCAACGATTCATACACGTCGAACACCGCGTCACGCTCGCCGTCGCGGGCCAGGCTGAAGATCGGTACGGTGGCCTGCACCACCTGGCCCACTTCCGCCTGGCGTGCGGTAATCACCCCAGGCGCTTCGGCGACCAGGGCGGTGTAGCCCAATTGCTCGCGAGCGTTGGCCAGCTGCGCCTGGGCAGCGGCCAAGGCGCTTTGGCTGCTGCGCAACGCGGCCTGGGCGCTGTCATATTCACTGCGGCTGGTGTAGCCCTTGGGCAAGAGCTTTTCCTGGCGCACGAAGGCCGCGGCGGCTTGCTTGACCCGCGCCTGCTCGGCCACGACCTGGGCCTGGGCGGAATCGACGTTGGTCTGCAAGTCCTTGGGATCGAGCTTGGCCAGCACTTGCTTGGCGCTGACCCGGTCGCCCACGTCCACCATGCGCTGAATGATCTTGCCGCCCACGCGGAAGGACAAATCGGTTTGCACACGGGCCTGGATATCACCGGTCAGCGTGACGGCCGCAGCGAAATCCGCGGGTTGCACGGTTTGCACAAACACCCGGGAATGCTGCTTGGGTTCGGTTTTTTCCTGACCACAACCACTCAGCAACACCGCCAAACCCATGCCGACCATACAGATGGAAATACGACCGCCCATGCGGACTCCTTGTGCGCGATGCGATATGCCAGTGTGTATGCGACTGTGAGCTTAGATCAGGGTTCCTTTTCTGCATGGGGAAGGCGTATTGAGGGGGTTTGACCTAACGCCGGTCAGTTAAGCGCACATCGCCTTCTGTAGGAGCGAGGGGGACGCCTAGTTCTTGCTCGCGAAAAACGTCAACGATAACGCGTATTTCCTGAATGAGCGCGGCGCCTGTGAGTTCTTCGCGAGCAAGCTCGCTCCTACAAAAAAGCCCTGACTGAACGGCATTAGGGCTTGCCTGCGATAGCGGTAAAACAGTCAGCGCAGCATCACCCCTGCCACTTCCCGCCTTCGACAATCACACTCTCAGGCTTGGTATCGTCGCTCAGCTCTTTGCGCACATATTGGTCATACAACTTGAGCAAGAACTTCTCCTCACCCAGCTTCGCCAACTCGGCATTCACCCAGTCACGCAATTCGATATTGCCCTTCTTCACCGCTGGCGCGATCGGGGCCTCGTCGCCGAGTTTCTGTTCCAACACGCGGTAGCCCGGGTTCTGCTTGGCCCAGCTGAACAGCACCAGGTTGTCTTGCGCGTACGCATCGCCACGCCCGGCCGACAGCGCCTGCAACGACTCGGAGTTTTTCTCGAACTTGAGCAGTTTCCAGTCCGGGTGGTTCTTGGTCAGCCAGATATCGGCCGTGGTGCCGGTGGTAACGATGGTGGTACGGGTAGCCAGGTCATCCAGGCTCTTGACCGGGCTGTCGTTGGGCACCAGGGCCTGTACCGCGACTTTCAGGTTGGGGTTGGTGAAGTCCACCGCTTCCCTACGCTCCGGGGTCACGGTCATGTTGGCGAGGATCAGGTCGACCTTGTCGCTTTGCAGGAAGGGAATACGGCTGGCCGGCTCGACGGCGACGAATTCGACTTTGTTCTCATCGCCGAGCAAGTCCTTGGCGAATCGGCGGCCGATGTCGGTATCGAAGCCGACGTAGCGCCCGGCTTCGTTAACAAAGCCGAACGGTGGTTTGTCGGTGAACACGCCAACGATGAGTTTGTCGCGCGCCTTGATCTTGTCGATGTAACTCACGGCGGCGGCAGGTTTAGCGGGCTCTTCGGCCTTTTTATCGCAGCCGGCCAGTAAGGCAACGGCAAACAGTGGCAGCAGTAACTTTTTCATATCAGCTCCAGTTCCTGGGTTTTCTTGGGCAGTGTTGAAACAAAGGAGAACTTCTCCAGGAACTGCTGCGCGCGTGCGGTTTGCGGGTTCGTAAAGAATTCTTCGGGGGTGTTGTGTTCGAGGATGCGACCGGCCTCCATGAACACCACGCGGTCGGCCACGGCGCGGGCGAAGGCCATTTCGTGGGTGACGATCAGCAGGGTCATGCCGTCGCGGGCCAGGCCCTGGATCACTTCCAGCACTTCCTTGACCATCTCCGGGTCGAGGGCGGCGGTGACTTCGTCAAACAGCATGACCTGGGGGTTCATGCACAACGAACGGACGATAGCGATGCGTTGCTGCTGGCCGCCGGAAAGCTGGCGCGGGTAGGCGTCGCGCTTGTCGGCCAGGCCGACGCGGTCCAACAGTTTTTCTGCCTGGGCGCGCGCTTCGCGGGGCTCGCGCTTTTGCACTTTCAGCGGGCCGAGCAGCAGGTTGTCGAGCACGCTCATATGGGGGAACAGGTGGTAGCTCTGGAACACCATGCCCACATCCTGGCGTACCTGGCGCCAATCCGTGTGTTTAGCCAGCAGCTCCTTGCCGGCAAACCGCAGGCTGCCGCTATGGGCTGCTTCCAAGCCGTTGAGGCAGCGCAGCAACGTGCTTTTGCCACAGCCGCTGGGGCCGAGGATCACCACCACTTCGCCGCTTTGCACACTCAGGTCGATGCCCTTGAGCACCTGCTGGTCGCCGAAGAACTTATTGAAACCCCGGAACTCGATCAGTGCGCTCATGCTTGGCCCCAGCGCCGTTCCAGCAGCTTGGAGGCGGCTGACAACGGGTAGCAGATGAAGAAGAAAAACAGGAACAGCGCGCCGTAGATCAACACCGACTCATAGGTGCGCTCGATGATTTGCTGGCCCACCTTGATCACGTCCACCACACCGATCAGCACCGCCAGGGAGCTGGTCTTGATGATGCGCGTGTAGACGTTGATGGTCGGCGGCGTCATGCGCTTGAGGGCCTGGGGCAGCAGCACGTAGCCGTAAAGCTGCGGGGCGGACAGGCCAATCGACAAGCCCGCCTCGCGCTGGCCACGGGGCAGCGAATGCAAAGCGCCGCGCACCACTTCGCCCACCTCGCTGGCGCCCCACAGCGACAGCACCAACACCGCGCACCAGAAACTCGGAATGCTCAGGCCGAAGAAAATCGGCAGGCCGAAAAACAGCAGGTACAGCCACACCAGCACCGGGATCGCACGGAACAGCTCCAGGTAAATGCGCAGCAGCCCATTGATCACCGTTTGATTCAACGTGCGCAACACGCCGTACAGCACCCCGCCGACCGTACTGAAAGCGATGCTCAGAAAGGAAATCGACAGGGTTTGCGCAGCGCCCTTACCCAGTTGCGGCAGCGACACCCACAACAATTCAAGACCCGAACTGGCCATGCTGGAGCCTCCTTTCCAGGCGGCTGAGCAGCAGCGACAACGGCAGGAACAGCAGCACGCAAATCAGCGTCAGCACGGCGAGCATTTCGTAAGTCTTGTAGTAGAGAGCGATGTAGCTCTTGGTGGTGTAGAGAATCTCCGGCACCGCCACGGCAGAGACCACGGTGGTCTCCTTGAGCAGGAAGATGAAATTGGCGAACAGCGCCGGCAGGCTGAGGATGCCGGCCTGGGGCAGGATCACATGGCGCAGCAACTGCCAGTCGGACAGACCGATGGATTTGCCCGATTCGACCTGCGCCAGCGGCACCGCTTCCACGCCCGCGCGCAGCACTTCGGTGAGGTAGGCGCCGCCGAGGAAGGTCATGGTGATGATCGCCGCCCAAAACCCGGAAATATTGAAGCCCAGGGCCGGCAGGGCGAAGTACACAAAAAACAGCTGGATCAGCAGCGGGGTGTTACGCGCCAACTCCACATAGAGCCCAACCAGGCGCGACAGGTAAGGCGTGCGAAACACCAGCAAGGCGGCGTTGATCAGCGCCACCAACAGCGAGGTGGCAATGGCGATCAGGCCCACTTGCAGCGTCACCCCCACGGCTTTGAAAAACGCCGGCAGGGTGCTGAGGATAAAAGCGAAATCGAAGGTCATCTTGAGTCCATGACGCCGCAGGGGTAATGCAGCGAGTGCCGTCCAGGCCGGCGTGGGTAACGCCGGGTAGCGCGAACTCTAAAGGTATAAAAAATAAAATTTAAATACCGAAATAGCATATTGATATCACCCAAAAAGATAACCGCCGGATTCGCGGGTTTTCCAAGTGACGGCTATGGTTGGGGGGTCTGTGTTTCGAAGGAATGAACAATGAACAAAGCGAAGCCGATTGATCCGCAGGAGCTGGTGAAATGGTTGGTGGCGTTGCGCAGGGCGATCAATAGCCGGGATCTCTAAAACACCGTAGATCCCATGTGGGAGGAGGCTTGCCCCCGATAGCAGTGGTTCAGTCAATGCCTCTGTGACTGACATACCGCCATCGGGGGCAAGCCCCCTCCCACAGTTTTTATTGCATTCCAAATTCCAGGCATAAAAAACGCCGACGCTGTAGTAGCCGTCGGCGTTGAAACCTTGAAGGGGTTTGGGCTTACATCAGAACGCTGGCACGACTGCGCCGTTGTACTTCTTCTCGATGAAAGCTTTGACTTCCGGGCTGGTCAGCGCCTTGGCCAATTTCTGGATAGCGGCGCTGTCCTTGTTGTCCGGGCGAGCCACCAGGAAGTTCACGTAAGGCGACTTGGCGTCTTCGATGATCAGCGCGTCTTTCGCTGGGTTGAGGCCAGCTTCCAGGGCGTAGTTGGTGTTGATCACATCGAGGTCGACCTGGTCCAGCACACGTGGCAGCAGGGCCGATTCCAGCTCCTTGAATTTCAGGTGCTTGGGGTTGTCCTTGATGTCTTTCGGCGTGGACAGCGCGTTGGTCGGGTCTTTGAGCGTAATCAGACCATTCTTTTGCAACAGCAACAGGGCACGACCGCTGTTGGAGCCTTCGTTCGGGATGGCAACGGTGGCGCCGTCCTTGAGCTCGGAAATATTCTTGATCTTTTTCGAGTAGCCACCGATGGGTTCAACATGCACACCGATCACGGTGACCAGGTTGGTGCCCTTGCCCTTGTTGAAGTTTTCCAGGTACGGCAGGGTCTGGAAGTAGTTGGCGTCCAGACGCTTCTCGGCCACTTGAGTGTTGGGTTGAACGTAGTCGGTGAAGACTTTGATTTCCAGGTCCACGCCTTCTTTGGCCAGGGTCGGCTTGACCAGCTCAAGGATCTCCGCGTGCGGGATCGGAGTGGCAGCCACCACCAGTTTTTCGTTGGCCTGGGCGAAGCTTGCAGTCAGGGCAGCCGCCAGTGCGGTAAACAACAGAACCTTTTTCATGCAGTGTCCTTATTGGAATTGCGGGGCGTCTCTGACGACCGTTTTGATGAGAAGTGCCAGCGAAGTGCTATCGCGGCATGCAAGCGACAATACCTAGATTTTTTATTCCCGAACAATATCTTTTATTCACGTTGATATTCCATTTTGTTCATGTAGAAAGCGGCGCAAGGTTTCCTGCTCGGCGGGGCTGGCGTTATCGAATATTCGCTGCACCTGTTCAAGGGGCGAACCGGCCACGGGCAGATTCAGATGCTCCGGCAGAATCTCATCGCCGCTGCTGACCAGCAGCGCAAAGTGAATGACGTTCTCCAACTCGCGGGTATTGCCCGGCCAGCTGTGGTGTTCCAATACGCGCTGGGCGGCGTCACTGATCAACGGCACCGGCAGGTCCAGGCGCTGGCTGTAGATACCGAGGAAGTACTCGGCCAGGGACAGGATATCGCCGACCCGCTCGCGCAATGCCGGCAATTCCAGCTGGCCTTCGCTCAGGTAATGGAACAGCCGCTCATGAAACTTGCCGGCAGCCACGGCTTGGGCCAGGTCGATGCTGGTGGCTGCTACCAGGCGCACATCCACCGGGCTTGGCTGATGCGCACCGACGCGAGTGACTTCGTGGTTTTCCAGGGCGGCGAGCAACTTGACCTGGATCGGCAGCGGCAAATCGCCGATTTCATCCAGGTACAAGGTGCCGCCATTGGCCGACCCGAACCAGCCGGCACGGCTGCTCGCCGCGCCGCTGTGAGCGCCGGCAGCGTAGCCGAACAACTCGGCATCGGCGTAGGTCGGGCTGATGGCGCCGCAATTGACCGAGACAAACAGCCCGGCACGATCACTACCACGATGGATATGCCGCGCCAGCAGCTCTTTACCGCTACCGGTCTCGCCGCGAATCAATACGGGCAAGGCACGGGGGGCGAGGTTTTCCAGCTCTTCGCGCAGTTGCCGCGAACGCGGGTCGACAAACACCAGCGCCTTGGCGCGGATGCTCAGCGGGCTTTTTTCGGCGTCGGGGAAGGTCAGCAGGGGCTGACCGAAGGTTTCATGCAGGCTCATGGCAGGCTCCCGCCCCAAATCCGCTCAGGGACGGGGCGTTTAAAAAATATCAGGCAGTGCGCCGGGCGTGATGTTCGAGGCGGCTTTGCAAGCGATACAGGTAGGCGAAGCCTTGCTCCCAGCGTTGGTGACCGGACTTCACATTGATATGCCCGGCCCCCGAGAGAATGCCGGCTTCGGCCCCCCAGTTGCGGGCCAATTCCAGGGCCCGGGGGGCGCTGACGGCGCTGTCGTTATCGGAACTGACCACCTGGCTGGGAAACGGCAACAGGTCGGTCGGGATCGGCGCAAAGTTGCGCAGGGCAGGCGAGCACGCCGGACGTTCGACGTCCGCCGGGGCCACCAGCAAGGCACCGCGCACCTGCCGCAGGAACTGCACCGGGGCAGTGGCCGCCCAATGGGCCACGGTGATGCAGCCCAGGCTATGGGCGATCAGAATCACCGGCGTGCTGTCGGCGGCAATCGCCTCGGCCAGCGCGGCGACCCAGTCTTCACGGCGCGGCGTGAGCCAATCGGCCTGCTCCACGCGTGCGCTGTTGGGCAGGCTGTTCTGCCAGTGACTTTGCCAATGATCTTCTGGCGATCCTTGCCAGCCCGGCACGATCAGATAACGAATCAACTCGCTGTGCATGGGTGTGCCCTCCTGCAGCGTTTAACGTTGTCGGACAGTATAGGGACGAGGGTTATATTCGTTAAGGAATAAGAAGCTATTTATTAATAACCAAAAAACCAAGCCTGCATGAGATCAAAATGTGGGAGGGGGCTTGCCCCCGATGGCAGTGGGTCAGCCACCTATTTTTAGCTGACGGACCGCTATCGGGGGCAAGCCCCCTCCCACATTGACTCGATTTCACATTCAACTTGCAGTGGTTTTAGATGACGTGATTGGTACGAGGCATGCAGTCGATGGTGCGATCCACCACGGTCTTGGCCATTTCCAGCAAATGCCACACCGCATGGACTTTCGCGCGGTCGTGCGGCTGCAGGTGCTCACAACAGTCCCATACGGTGGCCGAGGCGCTGCGGATCAGGTGAGCGATATAAAGTTGGGCGTCTTCGAAACTGAGGTTTTCGTTGGCGACAAGGCAGTCAACGGGTGGGTCGGGAAGTGCTTTGGTCATGGTGTAACTCCTATTGAACACGGGAGCGACCACTAACGCTGCTAAACGATAGGTGGCAGCTGTACGCGGGTTAGCAGACTGGCCAATAGGAACACCAGCGCACCCGAGGGTGCCCCACGCACAGCCACCATAAACGCGGATGTGAACCGTGTGCCTATTGAACTCAGGCTGCTAAACCCGATCGCTGAAAACCAGCGACGGGCCGAAGACTAGCCATCCATTCCAACAGTCACAAGGCGGCGGGGATTGTCTCGGAAACGTCCTGCAATTTAAAGGGACACGGCTTGCTGGCCCTTTACAAACCATGACGGTTTTTAATGGCAGCACTGACGAGCTTTCGCTTCTGACCATGGCACATGACTGCGTTAAATAGCCGCCTTCATTTCCTCCCCCGCTCGAGCCCCATGGACAACTCCAACATCGCGATCACCCTTGTTTTGATCTCCGCCTTCATGCACGCCACCTGGAACGCGGTCGTCCGGGCGGGGAGCAGTCGCTTCATGACCTTGGCCATGGTCGATGGTACGGCGTTGCTGATCTGCCTGGCGGCACTGCCGCTGGTGAATGCGCCAAGCCTGCAGGTGTGGGGCTACGTGCTGGTTTCCGTGGTGCTCAACACGGCCTATCGATTGTTTCTGATCAAAGCGTATGAAACCGGCGACTTTGGGCAGGTCTACCCGGTCATGCGCGGGGTGCCACCGGTTTTAGTCGCGCTGTTTTCCTATTTCCTGCTGCACGAGCAGCTATCGTTTCATGCCATGGCGGGGGTGTTGCTGATTTGCGTAGGCATTATCAGCCTGACATTCGTGCGCAGGATGTCCGCGCGTATGTTCAAACCAATCCTGATGGCGGTGTGCGCAGGTGCTTTCATCGCGTCCTACACAGTGGTGGATGCCAAAGGTGTCAGAGCCAGTGAGACGGTGCTGCAATACATCATCTATCTGACGGTATTCCAGAGCATTCCGATTCCGGCGCTGGCGTTTTTCAAGAAACGTCTGGAATTCGCAGAGGCCATTCGCAACCATTGGAAAGTCGGCGTAATGGGCGGCGTTTTTTACCTCACTTCCTACGGCCTGGTGCTGTTCGCGCTGTCGCTGGATGCGGTGGCCAAGGTCTCAGCGTTGCGGGAAACCAGTGTTATTATCGGCGCCATTATTGCCGCGCTGTTTTTTCACGAGCGGTTCGGCTGGCGGCGGATGCTTTCGGCGTTCGTCATTGTTTGCGGGATCATCCTGATCAAAGTGAGCACCTGATGGGCCAACGTCCGCCACCTACACCCATGCTGCAAGCCTTTGTCAGTGCTGCACGAACAGGCAGTTTCGCCCGCGCAGCATCAGAGTTGAGCCTCACCGCCAGTGCCATCAGTCATCAGATCGCAGGTCTGGAAGAATGGTGGGGCGTTCAGTTGTTCGAGCGCCATTCGCGGGGCGTCAACCTCACAACAGCCGGGCAGGCTTTGTTGCCGGTGACCGATGATTTTTTCAAAACCCTTGAGACGGTGTTGCACTCGCTGAATCCGAGCAAATCTCAGCCCCTTTATCTTTCGTGCACTTCGTCCCTGTGTTCGACCTGGCTAATCCCCAGAATGCATGGTTCCCACACCGACGCTTCATTCAATCTCGACCTGGTATTGACCAGTGCGGATATGAATAGCGCCAATCTCGGTGCCCATCAATTCGATGTTGCGATTGTGATGGGGTACGGCGACTACCCGGATCATCATGCCGAGCTTCTGATGCGCGATGCCGTGTTCCCGGTTTGCTCACCGGAGTTTCAACGCATGAATGGCGATATTTCGCTGACGGATATCGCGCGGTATCCACTCATTCACCGTGTGGACGATCAAGTGTGTCCAGGGTGGGAAAGCTGGTTTGCGTTCCAGGGCCTGGCAGCTGCGCCTTATCACCATGGGCCGCGCTTTCCGGACTCAAGCCTGGCAATCAGTCTGGCGGTGAAGGGTGGCGGGATTGCGCTGGCCAGGACAGCGTTGGTGTATGACCAGTTGGAAGAAGGTGCATTAGTCACACTAGGCGGCCCGCTGATGATGTCGCCGGCGGCGTACTACGTTATTTGTAGGAATGGGCGGCAGTCGGAACCTGATATCGCTCGGTTGATTGACTGGCTTAAAGAAAGCGCTAGAAAGTTTCAGCAAGAAGTTGAAATCCGGTATCCGCAAATCGCTGGGGTTGGCGCACTTTGATCGTGTGATGTTACTGAAACTGAGGCAAAAAAAAGGCCGCACCCTGCCAAGGAAACGGCCAAAAAATTGTCGAGGCTTTGAAACTAACGTGCAGTGATCACCGACAGCTTGGTAATCCCCGCGCGCTCGATAGACGCCATGGCTCGCGCCACTTCGCCGTAGTTCACACCATCATCGGCCTGCAGTTGCACCCGCACATCGGGGTCCTTGGCTTTGGCCGCCTGCAGGTTGAATTCCAGCAGGTCCGGCTGGATTTCGTCCTTGTTGATAAACAGTTTGCCGGCACCGTCGATGCTCACCACCAGCGGGTCCTTCTGCTCCACCGGGGCGACCGCCTCAGTCTTGGGCAGGTTGATCGGGATCGCGTTGGTCAAAAGCGGCGCGGTGACGATAAACACCACCAGCAGTACCAGCATCACGTCGACCAACGGCGTGACGTTGATCTCGCTCAGCACCTCATCGCTGTCTTGGGTGGAGAAGGCCATCTCAGGACGCCTCCTTCACTTTTTGCGGGTTGCCGGCCGCGCCTTTGGTCAGCGCAGGGTGCAGCAGCACGCGGAACGAATGCTTCTGCGCCAGGCTGTAGAAGTCGTGGGCAAAGTCATCCAGGTCGGCCGCCGTGAGCTTCAGGCGGCGCAGGAAGTAGTTGTAGACCAGCACCGCCGGGACGGCGACGGCAATACCCACGCCGGTAGCGACCAGCGCCGCACCGATCGGGCCAGCCACGGTTTCCAGGCTGGCGGAGCCGGCCGCGCTGATCCCCTTCAACGCTTCCATGATCCCCCACACGGTGCCGAACAGGCCGATAAACGGCGAGGTACTGCCGATACTGGCGACCACGGCCAGGCCGGTTTCCAGGGAGCGGCGCTCACGTACGATCTGCTGGCGCAGGGCACGCTCGAGGCGGTCCTGGTGGTTGATCGCCTGGCTCAGGTCGGCCGCGTGCGGCGCTTCCCCGACCTGGATCGCGGCGTAACCGGCCTGGGCCACACGGGCAGCGGCACCGGGCTGGGTCTCGGCCAACTCGGCGGCCGAGTCGAGACTCGACGCCGCCCAGAACTGTTTGTGGAACTTGCGATCCTGCGCTTTAAGGCGACCGAACTGCACGCCCTTGAGCAGGGCCAGGCCCCAGGTGGCGACCGAAAAGACCACCAGCAGCCAGATCACCGCGCTTTCGATGGATTCAAGTGGAGATGCTAATGCCATGATGTTTTCCCTCTTGTGCGGGTCGCGGCGTGTGCAACACACCGCAGCCGAATAGTTAGTGAATCTTGAAATCGATCGGTACGCTGACCCAGCCGTCCTGGGCCACATCGCCTTGCTTGGCCGGCACGAAGCTCCAACGCTTCACGGCGGTCAGTGCGGCGTCGTCGAGTTGCTGGCGACCGCTGCTTTTCTGGACCTGGATCTCACCCGGCTTGCCGCTGGCCAGTACATGCACTCGCAACAACACCGTGCCTTCCCAACCGCGACGCTGCGCCAGTGACGGGTACTCCGGCGCCGGGTTCTTGAGGTACGCGGCGTTGGCCGAAGCAGGGGTCACCGGGGCTGGCGCAGGCGGAGCGGGCGCGGGGGCCGGTGGCGCCGGTTGCGGTGGCGTGGGCGCCTGCTCGACCGGTTTCGGGGCGGGCTTGGGCTCAGGCTTTGGCACCGGCTTGGGCTTAGGTTTTGGAATCGGCTTGGGCGGTGCCGGCTTGGCGGCCAACTCATCCACCACCGGCGGCGGTGGCTCGACCACGGGCGGCGGCGGTGGTGGCGGCACAGGCGGTGGCGGTTCCACCACGGGCGGTGCCGGCTGGGAAAATTCGATGGTCATTGGCGGGATTTCCGGCGGCACAATCGGCAGCACCGGGGTGGGCTTCTGGCTCACCCAATAGATCACCGCACCGTGCAGGGCCAACACCAGCAACCCGAGCAGAATCCCCTCGCGACGGCTCGAAAAGCGCTTGGGGGTTTTCTGCAAACGCAACTGCCCTAACGGCGCGCGATGCGGCCGGCCAAGGTCGACCAACTCACCACTCGGTGCCTGGCGCCATAGCGCCTCGGGTGCACTGGCGGCGGTCTGGACATTGCCCATTGATTCACTCCCTACGGTTTTGAAACAAAAAAACCGACAGGCCTGCCAAAGCGGCCGTCGAGGGCTGAATCATCGGGGCCAGACGCTTATCTCTTAAAGTAATCTTTAAAGTTATAGATAGATCTAATCTGAATAAGCAAAATACCCGCAGACGCCAAAGCCCCGTAATCCGTGGCCTGGCGCCCCAGCGCGGTTTTTTGATGCTTATCACGCATACAAAATATTCAGCAAAGGCATGGATCAGGCAGGGCTGTTTGCACACAAATCGAGCAATTGGCGCTGCAAACTCTGCCCTGCCGCTCCCAGGCCACTGCGGCCATACAACGCCAGTCGCACGCCCTGCACGGCCGGCAAGCCACTCTCGGCCCCCAGCACCGCATGCCCGGCCTGCACCACCCGGCGCGGCAACAGGCTGATCCCCAGCCCCGCCGCTACCGCCGAGCACACACTGGCCAAACTCGCGCTGGAATAGCCGATGCGCCAGCGCCAACCCGCCACCTCCAGGTGCTGGAGCATTTCATTGCGGTACAGGCCGCCCACCGGAAACGCCACCAACGGCAATGGATCGCGCCCCAGGGAGGGTGTGCTGCGGCTGTCGACCCAGCACAACGGCTCGGGCCATGAGGCCAGGCAGTCGGCGCTGTCGCCCATCTGCTTGACCAACAACACATCGAACTCGCCGCTGCGGTACTGACGCTGCAACTCGGGGCCGAGACCGCTGGTGACCTCCAGGCGCACCCGTGGATACGCCACAACGAACGCCGACAGCAACGGCATCAGGCGCTCGGCAGCAAAGTCTTCCGGTACGCCAAGGCGCAGCACGCCATCACTTTGCTGGTTGATCAACACATCGGCGGCTTCTTCATGCAGCGCCAGGATGCGCCGCGCATAGGCCAGCAGCCGCTCGCCTTCGGCAGTGGCGACCACACGGCGCTGGTCGCGGTCCAGCAACTGGCACGCCACCGCTTCTTCCAGCCGCCGGATCTGCTGGCTCACGGTGGACTGGGTCAAGTGCAGGCGCTCGGCGGCGCGGGTGAAATTGCCGCAATCCACCACCGCGACAAAACTGCGCAACAACACAGGATCGAACATGCTCGTCACCATTCCATTTGCCACTGATTGGCATGGTTATATTTAATTTCAGAATACCTCGCCAGCTGGCGATACTACCTGCCTCTTTTTGCACCTCGAACAGGCCCCGCATGACGTTTAACTCTTCATTCGTGAGCAAACTCGCGGGCTGGGGCCTGCTGGTGGTACTGGGCCTCAACCTGCGGCCGATCCTCAGCTCGATCAGCCCGTTGCTCGGCGAGATTCGCCAGGCCACCGGCCTGAGTTTCCAGAGCAGCGCCCTGCTGACCAGCCTGCCGGTGGTGTGCATGGGCCTGGTGGCGCTGGTGGGTGTGCGGGTGGAAGCGCGCTTGGGTGAACGGCGTGGCATTGCCCTGGGCTTGATGATGATCCTGCTGGCATGCCTGGCGCGCTGGCTGATGGGCCAGGGCTCGGCATTGCTGGCCACTGCCCTGCTCGGTGGTGCCGGTGTCGCGCTGATCCAGGCGTTGGTGCCGGCGATGATCAAGCGCGAATTCCAGCAGCGCGTGCCGGTGGCGATGGGGGTGTATTCGGCTTCGCTGATGGCCGGCGGTGGGCTGGCAGCGCTGCTCAGCCCGCTGGTGGCCAGCCATTTCCAGCAATGGCGGGCGGGGCTGGGAATCTGGTTGCTACCGGTGCTGGCCGCGTGGCTGCTGTGGGTGTTCTTACCGCTGGGGGCGGCCAGAAGTTCCAAGGTGATGCCCACGTTCAAGGGCCTGCGCAATCGTCGCGCCTGGTTGCTGGCGCTGTACTTCGGCCTGGTCAATTGCGGCTACATGAGCCTGGTGGCGTGGTTGCCGGCCTACTATCAGCAATTGGGCTGGGGCGTGCTGCCCAGCGGTTCGTTGCTGGCGTTCATGACCATCTTCCAGGTGATCGCCGCGCTGCTGATGCCGGTGCTGGCGCAACGCGGTATCGATCGGCGGCCGCTGCTGGGCATTGCCTTGCTCGCCCAGACCGTGGGTTATCTCGGCCTGTTGCTGGCGCCGCTGGAATTGACCCACCTGTGGGTCGCCCTGTGCGGCTTCGGCCTGGGCGCGTGTTTCGCCCTGAGCCTGCTGCTGACCCTCGACCACCATCGCGACCCTCGGCAAGCCGGGCAACTGGCGGCCTTTGTGCAAGGCATAGGCTTTTTGATCAACGCGGTCTCGCCATGGATGACCGGCTGGCTGCGCGAACTTACCGGCCATTTCACCAGCGCCTGGTGGGTGTTGACGGTCACGGCAGTGGCGATGCTCATGGTGACGCGAATGTTCAGCCCAGCCACCTACCGCACCGCCGCCGTAGCCGGCTAGAAGTCGTAGCGCCCGGTCAGCCCCAGCGTACGCGGCGTGCCCAGCAGCCCTTCATAACCACCGTTGCCGCCGGTCCACAGGGTGGTGTAGTAGGTCTTGTCGAAGGCGTTCTTCAGCCATAACGACACGTCCCACTGCCCCTGCTCATAGTTGCCGCGCAGGCCGGTGGACAGGTTGACCACGGCGTAGGCGGGAATCTGTCCATAGTCAGAGTCCTCCACCGTGCCCACGGCCTTGGAGCGGAAGGCATAGCTGGCGGTGACGTAGGGTTCGAAGCCGTTATCCAGGTTCCACTTGTATTCGCCGTTGGCGTTGGCGATCCATTTCGACGCCCCCACCACTTGATGCCCGCTCAGGTCGCAGGAGGCCGGCGCACCGGGGCGCAGACTGACTTCCGGCGGGCACGGTGCATCCTTGTAAGACAGGTAGCTCACATCGTTGAACGAGCCGTTCACGTTCAGCGTCAGGCCCTTGATCGGCACCAGGGTGCTTTCCACTTCGAGGCCCCGCGAGCGCACCGAACCGGCGTTGGTCAGGTACTGCACACGGTTGTCCTGGTCATAGGCATTGGTCTGGTAACCGTTGACCTGGGTCCAGAACAGGTTGGCATTGAGCTGCAGCCGCCGGTCCCACAGCGTGCTTTTGAAACCCAGTTCGGCGTTGTTGGCGCGCTCGGTGCCGATCAGCAGTGAGTCGGCACCGGCCGTCGGTGCCGAGCCTACCGCCAGGTTGACCCCGCCGGACTTTTCGCCATGGGACAGCGTCGCGTAGCCCAACAGGTTTTCGTTGAAGCGGTAGCTCAGGTTGAGCAAACCCGAGGGGCTGGTGCTGTATTGCGTGAGGTCACCGGAATCGTACGCCCCCGCGCGGCCACGTCGAGCCGTAGCGGCAGCACCGGTGACCGCCGCACCGCCGAGGGGATTGTTACGCGTGACCCAGGCACTTTTTTCTTCATAGGTGCCGCGCAGGCCGGCGGTGAAATCCAGGCGCTCGGTGAGGTGCCAGGTGCCTTGGGCAAACAGTGCAAAACTGTCGGTGCGAATGTGCCCGTTGCCGACGCTGCTGACGTTGGCCAATGCCCCGGCTGGCGTGCCGTTCCAAATGTCGGCCTGGGGCCCGTAATAGGCGAAGGATTTGTTGTCCAGCGAATTGCCGAAGTAGTAGGCACCGAGCACGTAATCGAAGAAACCGCCGGTGGGCGAAGCCAGCCGGAATTCCTGGGACCACTGCTTATCTTCCACCGACACCCCGGCGTTATACGACGCCGGCACGTTAAGGCCGTCGTCGTTGCGTGGGGTGAAGTTCCAGAAGCGATAGGAACTCACCGAGGTCAGGGTGAAGTCACTTGGCAACGTCCAGTTGGCTTCCAGCGACGTGCCGCCCTGGAACACCGTGACCTGCTGGTCGCTGTCCAGGTTGACCTTGCGATGGGTGCCATCGACCAGGGTCGCGCCTGCCGCGTTGGCCCGCGACTGGTAGAGGTTGGTGCCGTTGATGGTCGGCCCGGTGCTGTACAGCACACGGGTGCCGGCGCTGGAATCCTCTTCGTTGTAATCGCCGATCCAGCGCAGGTTGAACGCCTCGCTGGGCTTGTACAGCAGTTGCCCGCGAAAGCCTTGGCGCGAGCCACCGTTGAGATCATGGCCGTTGTATTCGTTCTTGATGTCGCCGTCGCTGCGGGTGCGATACGCCGAGAAACGCCCCGCCAGCTCATCGGTGAGCGGGCCGGAAATCGTGCCCTTGGTCTGGAAGTAGCCGTCCTCGCCCAACGAGGTTTCAATGCTGCGCTCCGGGGTGAAACTCGGCGCGCGCGTGCTGATGTTGATCACCCCGGCCGTGGTGTTTTTGCCGAACAACGTCCCTTGCGGGCCGCGCAAGACTTCAAGCTGCTCGATGTCCATCAGGTCGAACACCGCCATGCCCGGCCGCCCGAGGTAAACGTTGTCGATATACAGCCCCACGCTGCCCTCAAGGCCGTCACTCGCCGGGTTGTTGCCAAGGCCGCGAATCGACACGCTGGACTGGCGCGCATGCATGTAGGCGACGTTGACGCTGGGCACCAGTTGCTGCAAATCCTGAATCCGATACACCCGCTGGCTCTCCAGGGCCTGGCCACCGATCACGCTCATGGGCGTCGGCACATCCTGGGCACTTTCGGTGCGGCGCCGAGCGGTGACCGTGACGGTTTCCAGTTGGCCAGTGGCGTTCTCGCCTTCGGGCGCAGGCTTGTTTGCGTCGGCCGCGTGGCTGAGCGTCCAGCTGGCACTGCCGGCCAGCAACAGCGCCAGCGGCAAACGCTTGAGCCGCCAGGGAGAGGAAGGGACAGCGGACTTCAACAGACTCATAAGCGGCTCCGGAACCCGGAAATATCCATCGAGAGATATTCCTTTAGGTTATTTATTTATGCTTTAACTAACATTTACTGCATAAGAGATAGCCTTTATAAAGAGTCGACCTAATGCATAGCCAATGCATTTCCCGGATATTTTTGATGTGAAAAATGCATATCGATTTGCGCCAGCTTCGTCACTTCATCGCCCTTGCCGAACAACGCAGTTTTGTCGCAGCCGCGTTGACGGTGAACCTGTCGCAGTCAGCGTTCAGTCGCAGTATCCAGGCCCTGGAGCACAGCGCCGGCTGCCAGCTGATTGACCGTGGCCGTAAAGACCTGGCACCGACCAAACAAGGCCAGGTATTGCTGGAGCACGCCCGGCGCCTGGTCAGCGGTGCGCAGCAACTGGCCAACGAGATCGACCAGTTCAATGGCCTGGAGGCAGGGGAGTTGCGCTTCGGTTGTGGCCCGGCGCCGGCGGGTGGCTTGGTGCCCCGCGCCATCGGCAGTTTTATCGGGCGCTACCCTAAGGCACGGGTGCAGTACCAGGTCGACGACTGGCAAAGCCTGAGCAAACGCCTGCTCAGTGAAGAGTTCGAGTTTTTTGTCGCCGACACCCGCCACTTCGAAGCCAACCCGGACTATCACACTCACCGCCTGCGCCCGCGCCGCTGGTATTTCTGCTGCCGCGCCGGCCACCCGCTGGCCCTGCGCGACAGCGTGAGCGCCGCCGAGCTGATGAGTTACCCGCTGGCCGTGACCATCCGCCCGCCCAACCTGCGCAAGGTCATCGTCGACCTCAGCGGCCGCCCCGATTACCAGCCCAATGTCGAATGCGAGAACGGCTATAGCCTGATGGGTGTGGTGCTGCGCTCCGACGCCATCGGCATCGTCAGCGCCAACAGCGATGTGCTGCACATGGCCCGGGGCGAGTTGGTGTGCTTGAAGATCGAGGGCCTGGCCGAGGATCTGGAGGAGCGTTACACCCGCTACGGCATCGTCAGCCGGGCCGGGTATCGCTTGTCGCCGCTGGCGCAAGCGATGATCGAGCAGATCAAACAGATCGATGAGGTGGATGAGGATGTGTGTGCACTGGAGAATGTCGCGGTTTAGGCCATGCATCCCCTGCATGAAATCCAGTCCCCAAATGCACTTGCCAGCCCCCCACCCGAACGGCGAAAAAACTCACCTGTCCTCCGTCTGGTGAAACCCCATGCCCCACTCCCAACCCGTGCGCAACGTGCTGTACATCATGTGCGACCAACTGCGCCGCGATTACCTGTCGTGCTACGGCCACGCTCACCTGCACACGCCGAACATCGATCGCCTGGCAGCCGCCGGTGTGCGCTTCAGCCGCGCCTATACCCAAGGCACCATCTGCGGGCCCTCGCGCATGTCGGCCTATACCGGGCGCTACGTCAGCAGCCACCAGGTGGCGTGGAACGCAGTGCCGTTGCCCCTGGAAGAACTGACCATCGGCGACTACCTGCGCCCCCACGGTATCCGCACGGCGCTGGTCGGCAAGACCCACGCCACGCCGAATGTCGAAGCCTTGCAGCGCCTGAATATCGACCCTGGGAGCGAGCAGGCCGAGCCATTGAACGAGGTCGGCTTCGAGGCGTACTTGCGTCACGACGGCATCTACCCCGACAGCCCGCTGTTCGATGACAAACGCGAGTCCGCGCCCTATACCCATTACCTGCGCGAACAGGGCTACAGCGGCACCAACCCGTGGCACGAATGGGCCAATGCCGCAGCAGGTGAAAACGGCGAAGTGCTCAGCGGTTGGCACATGCGCAATGCCGGCCTGCCCGCGCGCGTGGCCGAGGAGCATTCGGAAACCGTCTACACCACCGACCGCGCTATCGACTTCATCCGCGAGCAGGCCGAACAACCGTGGTGCCTGCACTTGTCCTATATCAAGCCACACTGGCCCTACATCGCACCGGCGCCCTATCACGCGCTGTATGGCGCCGAGCATATCCAGGCACCGATCCAGCCTGGGGAAACCAGCGATCACCCGGTGTACCAGGCGTTCCGCCAACACCAGGAGAGCCTGAACTTTTCCCGTGACGAGGTACGGCTCACGGTGATTCCCACCTACATGGGCTTGATCAAACAAGTCGACGACCAACTCGGGCGACTGTTCGATTTCCTGCAAAGCAACGGCCGTTGGGACGACACCTTGATCGTGTTCACCAGCGACCACGGCGACTTTCTCGGCGATCACTTCCTCGGCGAAAAAGAATTTTTGCTGGAACCGGCCGTGGGCATTCCGCTGATCGTGCGCGACCCACGCGCCGCGGCCGATATCAGCCGTGGCACAGTGGACGCACGGCTAGTGGAAACCATCGATGCGCTGCCGACTTTCCTTGAGGCCTTGGGCCTGCCCGCGGCCGACCATCGCCTGGAAGGCCGCTCACTGATCCCGCTGCTGCATTGCCAAGAAACGAGCTGGCGCCGCTACGCCATCGCCGAGTACGACTACGCCTTCCAGGCCCCGGCCCGCGAACGCCTGGCGCAACCCATCGACCGTTGCCGGATGACGATGGTACGCAGCGAGCGCTGGAAATACCTGGCGTACGACGGCTTTCGCGCACAACTGTTCGACCTGGAAAACGATCCGCAGGAGCTGCACGACCTGGGCAGCGACCCGGCCTATGCCCAAGTGCGCGACATTCATTTGGGGTATCTGTTCGAATGGCTGCGCGGGTTGAAGCGGCGCACCACCATCAGCCACACAGAGATCGATCTGCGTGGCCAACGGTTTCGTTACGGTGAGCCGGAGGCGGAGAAAGTGGTGAAAATCGGCGTCTGGTAAACCACAAATCGAATGTGGGAGGTGCCGCTGTCGCGCAGCAAATGGGTACCTCCGTGGCAAGCCCTGATGCCGGTCAGTTAAGAGATAGAACGGGCAAACAGTAACCCGTGGCGGGCGGGCCTGTTGTGGCGAGCGGGCTTGCCCTAATGCCGTTCAGTTAAGCGTACATCGCCTTTTGTAGGAGCGAGCTTGCTCGCGAAAAACTCACAGGCGCCGCGTTCATTCAGGAGACACGCGTTATCGTTGACGTTTTTCGCGAGCAAGCTCGCTCCTACAAAAAAGCCTTAACTGAATGGCATCAGGGCTCGCCCCCTCCCACAGGTGAAGCGTTGTCAGCTCAGAGACCTTTGGTGGTCTGGCTGCGCTGCCCCTGCACACCCACCGGCACATCGCCCTTGAGCGTCACCCGGCGCACGATGCGTTCCTGGGTGCCGTAGTCGTCCACCGCGTAATGCTGGGTCGCGCGGTTGTCCCAGATCGCCACGTCGCCGGTATTCCAACGCCAGCGCACGGTGTTTTCCAGGCGGGTGACGTGGCTTTGCAAGAGGTTGAACAACTGGGTCGAATCTGCCTGGGAATAGCCTTTCAGGCGCTTGACGAAGTGCCCCAGCAACAGGGTCTTCTCACCACTGACCGGGTGTACGCGCACCACCGGGTGCTCGGTTTCGTACACCGTCGAGGTGAACACCTTGCGGTATGCCTCGAGCCGCTCTGCCGACACATCCGGCTTGAGCGCGGCATAGTCGTATTCGTTGCTGTGCACCGCCCACAAGTTATCCGCCAGTGCGCGCAGTTCGACGCTGAGGTCGTTGTAGGCGCTTGAGGTGTTGGCCCACACCGTGTCGCCACCGGACTTGGGGGCGAGTACCGAACGCAGGATCGAGGCTTTCGGGTAGGCGTCGACGAAGGTCACGTCGGTGTGCCAGGAATTGGCGCGCTGGCCACGGGTACCGTCCAGTTCCATCAGGAAGCGCGTACCGTCGCGCACCGGCACCGTCGGGTGGGCAATCGGCTCGCCGAGCAAGTGGGCGAAAGCTTCCTGGCTCTGGTCATCGAGGTGGGTCTGCTCACGGAAGAAGATCACCTTGTATTGCACCAGCGCCTGCTGGATGGCGTCGACCGTGGCGGCATCCAGATCGCCGGACAGCCTAATGCCACGGATCTCGGCGCCGATGCGGCCGGCGACCGGGTGAATATCCAGTGCCTGGGCGACGGGTTGAACAGCTAATGCGGCGTTGCTCATTGTGATGACCCTCTTGTGCCTACTGATGGTGGGGAGCTTTCCGACAACGCTCTATTCATATGCAATTTAGATCTAGCAAATGAACCAATGCTTCATTGACGGAATAAGAGCTTGCATTTAAAACCTCTGCTCCCGTGGTCGCAAATGCCTTCGACCTATTTTTAAGATGCAGGGAAAGCATATGGATCTTCGCCAACTGCGGTACTTCATCGCCCTCAACGAACACCGCAGTTTCGTGCGTGCGGCGGACGCCATGGGCATCACCCAACCGGCGTTCAGCCGCAGCATCCAGGGGCTGGAACAGGAATTCGGCTGTGTGCTGGTCGACCGCGGCCACAAGGATCTGCGCCCCACGCCGGAAGGCCAGGTGGTACTGCAACACGCGCTGACCCTGGTGCATGGCGCCAACCTGCTGAGCAGTGAAGTGACGCGCATGACCAAGCTCGACGCCGGCGACCTGCGCTTTGGCTGCGGCCCCGCGCCAGCGGTGAAACTGGTGCCGGATGCGGTGGCGCGCTTTATCAGCGCCCACCCGAAAATCCGTACCAGTTTCCAGGTGGATAACTGGGAAAAACTCAGCCGCGCCCTGAGCCGCGAAGAGATCGAATTCTTTATCGCCGACATCCGTCAGTTCGAAGCTGATCCGAATTTCCAGACCCGTGCACTGACGCCCAAGCGCGGGGTATTTTTCTGCCGCCCGGGGCACCCGCTGCTGGACAAGGACAGCCTGTCGACCAACGACATGTTCGACTACCCGCTGGCGTCGCCGCTGATCTCCCAGGGCATTCGCAAACTGTTGGCGAACCTGAGTGGGCGCATGGATTTTTCCCCGAGCATCCAGACCGAACATTTCCCGGCGCTGGTGAAGATTGTGCTGCAGTCCAATGCCATCGGCGTGGGCACCGAGGAGGCGTTCGCCGACGACATCGCCCAGGGCACGTTGAAGCTGCTGCACTGGCGCAACCTGCCGCAGAACATGGAGACCATGAGCGCCCGCTGCGGCATCGTCAGCCGCACCGGTTCGCGGTTGTCGCCGGCGGCGAAGGCGATGATCGAGACCTTGGTGGAGGTGGACAGCCAGGAGATGAGTGTGGCGGTTTGAAGGGTCTCATCGCCTGGACACCACCCAACTCAGAGCCCCGCCGCCGCCAGATTCGGCGCCACCCAGTCACTCACCTGGAACGACTTGCGAATCAGCTTCTCCTGGGAGGCCAGGTCCACCGCGCCCTGCAATTTAGCCAGGAACACCGGGTCCAGGGTCGACGGGAAGACCTCGCTGAGGGTCTGGTCTTTCAAGTCATTGGTGAGGATCAGCGGCGGGTAGCTGGCCAGCCCGGACACCAGCGCAATGTAGGCTTGCTTGTTGTTGTCATCGGTCAACCATTGCACCGCCTGCTGCTGGGCCTTGAGCAGCTTGGCCACGGCGTCGGGATGCTCGTCGACAAACTGTTTGCTGCCCACCAGCACCGCCTGGACGCTGCCGGCGCCGCCGAGATCCTTGGTGGTCAGGGGTATTTCAGCCAGCCCCTTGGCTTGCAACGCCGTCAGGTTCGAACCGCCCCAGGTGGCGTCGATCTGCTTGGCGGCCAGCGCCGCACCGGCGGCGTTGAAGTCCAGGTTGATGACCTTCAGGTCTTTTTCACTCAAGCCCTGGCTGGCCAATGCGGCATCGAACGACAACTGGCTGGCCGTACCACGGAACACCGCGACGCGCTTGCCCTTGAGGTCCTGCAAGGTCTTGATGCCTGAGCCCGGCACCACGCCGAGGTACTGCTTGACGTCGCGCGCGCTGGCACTGAGCAAGCGCGTCTCCAGGCCATTGGAGCGGCCGATGATCGCCGCCAGGTCGCCCAGGTAAGCCAGGTCCACCTGCCCGTTGGCGAAGGCTTCATTGATCACGGGGCCGGCGCCCTTGAAGTAGTTCCACTGGATCTTGATGCCTTGGTCGGCAAAGGCTTTTTCGAAGATCTGCTGCTCGCGCAGCACGTCCGTTATGCCCCCACCACTGTGCTGGCTGCCGGCGCTGAGGTCGGGCACGGCGATGCGGATTTCCTTGAGGTCGGCAGCCTGTACCAGGCCCGCCAGTGCGGTGCCTGCGACCAGGGTGATCAGACGTTTGAAAGGCAGTTTCATAAGCGCAGCTCCTTGTGGGCGAGGGTCGCCTGGGGAGCAGAAAGTAGGCACAGGCGGATAAAAACTTTAAATACTATAAATTCACAATTTAATAGCTTTTAGATCTATGCAAGTGAAAACGCCGGCCCCAGAGGACTATGCATAAACAGCATCGAAAATATTCTTCGAATGCATTGGATGCGTGTCCGGCAGAGGCTTTAAATGATTTTTCTTATCCCCCAATCATCTTGATTGCGTTTTTATAAGATCAAAAACACATAACGCCATCGGCGACAACGGAGGTCCTCCATGGCCCGAATTTCACTTTTAAGCCTCCCGCTCGCGGCCCCCGGCGCCACGCCACGCTGGCCGCTGCGCAGTGAACGGCTGTTGCCATGGTTGCTGCCGGTGACGCTGTTGGCGCTGTGGTGGCTGGCCAGCCGCAATCACTGGATGAGCGAGCAGATCCTGCCGCCACCGTCCCTGGTGTGGAGCAGCGCCGTGGAACTGGCCGGCGGCGAGTTGTGGAGCCACCTGGCAATCAGCCTGCAACGCCTGTTCTGGGGGCTGCTGGCGGGCATTGGCGCCGGGGCGCTGCTGGGGGCGTTGCTGGGTTTCAGTGCGCGCGCCGAGCGCCTGGTGTTTCCGACGTTCAGCGCATTGTCGCAAGTACCGACGCTGGCCTGGATTCCACTGTTCATGGTGTTCTTCGGCATTGGCGAAACCCTCAAACTGGTGGTGCTGGTGAAGGCGATCGTGGTGCCCGTGACCCTGCACACCCTGGTCGGCGTGCGCGACGCCCAACCCCAGTTGCGTGAAGCCGCCCGTGTATTGCGCCTGCCCACGTATCTGTTGATCCGTCGCCTGATCCTGCCCGCCGCGCTGCCGGCATTCATGGCCGGTGTACGCCTGGCCCTGGCGGCCGGCTGGACCTCGCTGCTGGCGGTGGAGTTGCTGGCCTCCAGCGAAGGCATCGGCTACCTGATGGTGTGGGCGCGCCAGCTGTTCATGTTGGATATTGTCTTCGTGTGCATCGTGGTGATCGGCGTGCTGGGCATCGCGATGGATCGCGGCATTGGCTGGCTGGATCGCAAATGGGTGCACTGGCCCCATCCGGCCACGGCGCAGATTCGTCGCGGGCCGCGCTATCAAGGCTGGCAGCGTTTGCAACCGTGGTTGCTGCCCTTGCTGTTGCTGGCGCTGTGGCAGGTCGCGACGCAACAAGGCTGGGTAGACCCGAACATTCTGGTCAGCCCATGGGTGGTGTTGCACACCACCGTCGCCGGGGTCGTGGATGGCAACCTGAGCGCTGCACTGGGCACCAGCCTGGGGCGAAGCCTGGGCGGGTTGGTACTCGGGGGCGGCCTTGGCTTTGCCATGGGTCTGTGGCTGGGGCTGTCCCGGCGCAGCGAGCGGGTCCTCGGGCCGACCCTGGCTGCCTTGCGCCAGATCGCGATTTTCGCCTGGGTGCCGTTGCTCACTGCCTGGTTTGGCCTGGGTGAGTTGGCCAAGTGGGTGTTCATCGCCCTCGCCGCCTTCTTCCCGCTGTTTATCGCCACCCAACGCAGCGTGCTGAATCTGTCGCCGCAGCTCAACGAAGCGGCGCAGGTGTTGCGCCTGAACCTGTTCCAACGGTTACGACGCCTGGTGCTGCCAGGCGCCGCAGCCGGTATTTTCGCCGGCCTGCGCCTGAGCCTGATCTACGCCTGGCTGGGCACCATCGGTGCGGAATATTTCATGCCGTCCAACGGCGGTATCGGCAGCCTGATGATCGGCGCCCAACAACTGCTGCGCATGGACCTGATCATGAGCGGCATGCTCCTGGTCGGCCTCACCGGCGCGGCCCTCAACCTGATCGGCCAGCGCATCGAAACCCGCGCCACCCGCTGGAGACACGCATGAACGCACCTATCGTCAGCTTCAACCATGTGGGCAAGACCTTTGACGTCGATGGCTTCGAGCTGGAAGCCATCCGTGAATTCAACCTGGAGATTGCCGAAGGCGAATTCGTCGCGATTGTCGGCTCCAGCGGCTGCGGCAAATCCACCCTGCTGCGCCTGTTGGTGGGGCTGGATACGCAGTTTCGCGGCGAGATCCGCGTCGACGGCAAAGCGGTCAACGGCATCGGCGGCGAACGCGGCATCGTGTTCCAGGAGCACCGTTTGTTCCCCTGGCTGACCGTGGCGGAAAACATCGGCCTGGGCCTGGTCAACGAGCCGTTGAGCGAGGCCGAGCGAAACCGGCGCATTGCAGACTTTATCGAACTGGTCGGCCTCACCGACTTCACCCGCGCCTATCCGCACCAACTGTCCGGTGGCATGGCGCAACGGGTGGCGATTGCCCGCGGTCTGGTGGCCAGCCCGCGCATCCTGTTGCTGGACGAACCGTTCGGCGCCCTCGACGCCCTGACCCGCCAGCAAATGCAGGACGAACTCCTGGCAATCCGCGCCCGCGCCAAAATCACCACGGTATTGGTGACCCACGATGTGGAGGAAGCGATTTTCCTCGCCGACCGCGTGGTGGTGATGGAGCCCCGGCCTGGGCGAATCAAGCAGGTGGTGGATATCGCCCTGCCCCACCCGCGCCAGCGCAGCAGTTTCGAATTCCACCAACTGCGTGAGGAGCTGCTGCACGAACTGACCAGCGACGGCCATTACCAGCCGCCCGCGCGCGAACAGATCCGCGACCTGCCACTGGCTTTTATTGCCTGCTGAAAAACCGCCTGCTAATGAGGAGCGCCTTGATGCCGCAACGTCCCAATTTTCTCGTGATCCTGGCCGATGACATGGGCTTCTCCGACCTCGGCGCCTTTGGCGGGGAAATTTCCACCCCGCATCTGGACGCCCTGGCGCTGAACGGCCTGCGCCTGACCGACTTCCACACCGCCCCCACCTGCTCGCCCGCCCGCTCGATGCTGCTGACTGGCACCGACCACCATATCGCCGGTATCGGCACCATGGCCGAGGCGCTGACCCCGGAGCTGATCGGTAAGCCCGGCTACGAGGGTTACTTGAATGACAAGGTGGTGGCGCTGCCAGAGCTGCTGCGCGAGGCCGGTTACCAGACGCTGATGAGCGGCAAGTGGCACCTGGGCCTGACCGCCGAACTGGCGCCTCACGCCCGCGGTTTCGAGCGTTCGTTCTCACTGCTGCCGGGGGCGGCCAACCACTACGGCTTCGAACCGACCTATAACGACGACACCCCAGGCCTGCTCAAATCCACCCCGGCGCTGTACATCGAAGACGACCGGTTCGTCGAGCAGTTGCCCAAGGATTTCTATTCCTCGGATGCCTTCGGCGACAAGCTGCTGCACTACCTCAAGGAGCGCGACCAGGCCCGGCCGTTCTTCGCTTACCTGCCGTTTTCGGCGCCGCACTGGCCGTTGCAAGCGCCTGCGGACATCGTCGAGAAGTACCGTGGCCGCTACGACGCCGGCCCCGAAGTGCTGCGCCTGAAACGCCTGGAAAAACTCAAGGCACTGGGGCTGATCGACGCTGAAGTCGAACCCCACCCGTTGATCGAGCTGACCACCCAGTGGGCCGCCTTGACCGACGAGCAGCGCCAGGTATCGGCGCGGGCCATGGAGGTGTATGCGGCGATGGTCGAGCGCATGGACTGGAACATCGGCCGGGTCGTGGATTACCTGCGCCAGCAGGGGCAGTTGGACAATACGTTCATTGTGTTCATGTCCGACAACGGCGCCGAAGGTGCGCTGTTGGAGGCGTTCCCTAAGTTCGGACCGCAGTTGCTCACCTACCTCAACCAACATTACGACAACAGCCTGGACAACATTGGCCGCGCCAACTCCTATGTCTGGTATGGCCCGTCATGGGCGCAGGTGGCGACGGCGCCGTCGCGGTTGTTCAAGGCGTTCACCACCGAAGGCGGGATTCGCGTACCGGCGCTGGTGCACTATCCGCAGCTGTCGCTCAAAGGTCGTATCAGCCACGGGTTCGGCACGGTGATGGACATCACGCCGACCATCCTGGACCTGGCCGGCGTGCGTCATCCGGGCAAACAATGGCGCGGCAAGCCGGTGGCGCCGCTGCGGGGCAAGTCGTGGCTGGGCTTCCTCTCTGGCGAAACCACCCAGGTGCACGACGACAATACGGTGACCGGCTGGGAACTGTTTGGCCGCCGCGCGATTCGCCAGGGCCAGTGGAAGGCCGTATACATCCCCGGCCCCGTGGGCCCGGCGACCTGGCAGCTGTATGACCTGGGCCAGGACCCTGGAGAAATCCACGACCTGGCCTTGAGTCATCCGGACAAACTCGCCACGTTAATCGGCCACTGGCAACAGTATGTGGACGAAACCGGCGTGGTGCTCAGCGCATCGCCGTTTCAGCCGGATTGAGGCGGGCCTGCGGCCGCGTGGCGGGTTCAAGCCGATTGGCCCGCGCAAACGTACCGAAATCATTGAACCGCACGCCCATCTCCGCCATGACCTTATGCGCCACCTTGGCCGTCATCTGGCGGATGTAGAACGGTTCCTTGACCACAAAATGGTGAATCCCGTGGGTGCTGCCGAAGTTGAAGCAGAACGCCTGCAATGGCCACATCCACCAGGGGTTGAGTACTTGGGTCTGCTGGATCACATTGCCCAGCTCAACATCGCCGTAGTAGTGCATGTTGGAACTGACGAAGTGCAGGCAAAAGGTGCGCAGCACGTTGGGGCCGATGATCACCACGGCCGCGATATCGATCACGTGCATCACCTGCAAGGTACCGGCGGACCAGGCGATCGGCGTGCCCAGCAGGCTGGCGATGCCGTTGGCGGCGTGGAAACCGAGGAACACGTACCACGCGCCCCAATGCAGCAACGCCAGCGGCGCGTACACTAGCAGCGAACGCTTGAGGATCTTGAGTTTGTGGTCCCAGGTCTTGGCGCGCAGCATGCGGATAAACGCCGACATCACGTTATCGCCCACCATCAGCAACCGCGCCAAGCCCCAGGGCTCGCCGTTGGTGATGGCGCGTTCTTCCATATCGGTCTCGGTGCCGGAGACCTTGTGATGATTGAGGTGCAGGTGCCGGCGAATCCACGGGTTGATGGTGCTCGGCCGCGCCAGCCAGACCAGGCCCATCATCAGGTTGTGCGGCAGGCGCTGCTTGCGAAAGTACATGCTGTGGATCAGGTCGTGTTCCAGCTCGTGGGTCAATGAGGCCAGGAACGCGTTCAGCAACAGGCACACCCACCAGGCCATGACCCCGGTGATGTAGAGCGCCGCCGAGCCGATCATGCCGGCCAAGGCAAACGCCAGTATGCCCGCGCCCAATGCGTCTTGATGCAACAGCCAGGGGTGCTGCTGGCGCAAGCGCACGCCTTCGGCCAGCACCACCTCACGGATATGCGCCGAACGCTGTTGTGCGTTCATCTGCTGGGGACTTGCAGAAGTACCGTCCATGCTTCCATCCTCTTGTTTACTGATGTGTCCATCCTGCCCCAAGCGATCCGGCAGGACGCTAGCCCCGGACGCCAACCTGTTGACCGCAAGCGCCAATCGCCATGACCGAACCGACTTCCCTCGCCAGCTGGACCCGCGCACTGCGCAAGCAGCTCGACGCCCTGGGCCTCGACAGCGCCGCCCTGTGCGCCCAGGCCGGTCTCGACCCCCAGCAGATGGACGACCCCAATGCGCGCTACCCGTTGTCGGCCACCACCCGGCTATGGGAACTGGCGGTGCAGGCCAGCAACGACCCGGCGATCGGCTTGCGGGTGTCGCGGTTTGTCAGCCCGACCACCTTTCATGCGTTGGGCTATGCGTTGGTGGCCAGCGGCAGCCTGCGCGAGGTGTTCGAACGCATCGTGCGTTATCACCAGGTGGTCAGCGATGCCCTGACGCTGGAGCTGAGCCGGGAAGGCGAGCGCTACCGCTTTCGCCTGCTGCAACCGCCGGGCAGCCCGGCGCCGGCGCTGGAAGCCATCGATGCGTTTGCCGCGATCTATGTGCGCACCTGCCGCAATCGCCTGGGCCGCGACTATGCGCCGTTGGCGGTTTACCTACGGCGCCCGGAACCCGCCGACCCCAAGCCCTGGCACACGGTGTTCCGCGCCCCGGTGTTTTTCGGCGCCGAGGAAGACCGCCTCGAATTCGCCGCCAGGGATTTCGACAGCCACCTGGACGATGCCAACCCGGAACTGGCCGAACACAACGAAACCGTGCTCAAACGCACCCTCGCCCAACTGCAACCGCTGACCTGGGAACGCAAGGTGCGCGCGGCCATCGAGGCGCAACTGCCCGATGGCGAGCCGAATGCCGAGCGGATTGCCCAGGCGTTGCATTTGAGTTTGCGCAGTTTGCAACGGCATCTGGCGGACGAGGGGTGTCGCTTTGATGCGTTGCTCAATGAATGCCGGGAAAACCTGGCGCTGCTGCACTTGCGTGATCCGCAGTGCTCATTGGCGGAGATCAGTCATCTGCTCGGGTTTGCTGATACCAGCAGCTTTAATCGCGCGTTCAAGCGCTGGACGGGGATGACGCCGGGGCAGTTTCGGGATGGGTTGCGGTAGGTGGATTTGTGGGGTGGCTGAGGGCCTCATCGGGGGCAAGCCCCCTCCCACAGTTGAAATGCGTTCCCCTGTGGGAGGGGGCTTGCCCCCGATGGCGATCGTTCAGGCACTACCGTCACGGGATCATTCAGCGGCTCCGGTCCCGCCGCAACAGTTTCTTGACCCGCATCACCAATGCCTTGGCCGCAAACGGCTTGAGCAGGTAATCATCCTCGTGCAATTCCAGCCCGCGCAGGCGATCTTCAATTCCACCCGGCGTGGTCAGGAACAACACCGGCGTTTCGCCCTTCTGCCGAATCGCCTGCTGCAACTTCCAGGCATTCAAGCCCGGCAGCATGACATCCAGGATCACCAGGTCGTACTCCGCGCTTTCGACAAACCGCTGCGCCGCCATGCCGTTGGCCGCGACTTCCACGGTGTAGCCCGCCTCGTTCAAACCCTGGGCCATCCGCTGTGCCTCTTCGGATTCATGTTCCACTAACAGCACGCGCATAACACACCTCGATTGATCAGGGTTGCAGGCTAACACCCTCAGGTGTGCGCCGCCTCTCGTAGCCGCTGTGCGTCGAGGATTTCGATCTCGCCGTAGCCCAGGCGCACGATGCCCTGGGCTTGCAGGTCCTTGAGCAAGGCATTGGTGGTCTGGCGCGACAGGCTCAACATCGCCGCCAGGTCTTCCTGGGGCAGTTGCAGCACGCGTTTTGACGGTTCCATGTCGCCGTAACCCTCAACGATCATCAACAGCCGATGGGCCAGGCGGACCGAGGCGGGCATCAGGCTGAGCTGTTCAAGGCCGATAAAACTCAGGCGCAGCTTCTGGCTCATCAACAAGGCCAGGTCACGCCAGTACCGGGGGGACTCCTCGAGGATCTTCAGCAACGCCTGCTGCGGCACCTGCACCAGCGTGCACGGCCCCGTGGCACAGGCGTCGTGGGTGCGCGGCAAGCCGTCGAACAGGCAGATTTCGCCGAACCAATAGGGCGCGCCCACCAGGCTCAACAGCGCTTCCTTGCCGTGCTCGTTCACCGCACTGACACGCAAGGTGCCTTCAAGCACCGCATACAAGCCACAGGGCGGATCACCGCGCTTGAACAGGTATTGTCCCGCCGTCAGCTGCCGCAGCCGGGCATGGGCCAGCAGACTATGCTGGAAAGGTACAGGCAGGTGACTGAACCAGTGACCGACGGCCAGCCGGGCGTGCCATTGCGTCGCATCCATGGGAACTCCGAAGATTGTCGCCCAACTGACAGTTAGTCGCAGGCTGACAGGGCATGATCAAACATCCTACAGGAGGAACAACAATGAAAAGCCTCGTCGACCACCTCAGTCAATACGCCGCCTACCACCGCGACCCGCGCAATATCGCCAGCCACTTTATCGGCATCCCGCTGATCGTGGTGGCCGTCGCGGTGCTGCTTTCACGCCCGGAATGGCCGCTGGCCGGGTTCTGGCTATCGCCGGCCGTCTTGGTCGCGCTGCTGGCGGCGTGGTTTTACCTGCGCCTGGAACTGGCCCTGGGTGTGTTGATGACGGTGCTGATGGGGCTGTCGGTGTGGGCCGGGCATGAGCTGGCCGCGCACAGCACGCAGGTGTGGCTCGGCAGCGGCATCGGCATGTTCGTGGTGGGCTGGGTGATTCAGTTCGTCGGGCACTACTACGAGGGCAAGAAACCGGCGTTTGTGGATGATGTGTCGGGGTTGATTGTCGGGCCGCTGTTTGTGGTGGCGGAGTTGGCGTTTCTGCTGGGGTTGCGGCATGACCTGAAGGCGGACATTGAGCAACGCTCGGGCCCGGTGGCGCGCCGCGATCTAAAGCCGAGAGAAATCTAAATGTGGGAGGGGGCTTGCCCCCGATTGCGGTCCTTCAGCCAAGTATTCGTTAGCTGACACACCGCTATCGGGGGCAAGCCCCCTCCCACATTTGGTTCCATTTTCACATTGGGTAGTGCGGAGTTATCAGGCTTTTTGCCAGACCTTGGGCTTGAAGAACAGGGTCTCGCCACGGGCCAGGCCGGTCAGGCTGTCGTGGTCTTTCACCACTTCGGCTTCGATCAGCTCGCTTTGGCCTTCAACCTTCAACGTCACCCGCGTGGTCGCGCCCAAGGGGCGGATATCGCGCACTTCGGCGGCGTGGTGGTCTTCCAGCTCATGACGTGACAGCGACACTTCATGGGGGCGGAACAGCACATGCTGGTCTTCACCCAGGTGCAGGCGGTTGGAGTCGCCGAGGAAGTGGTACACAAAATCGCTGGCCGGGTTTTCGTAGACGTCGCCCGGTGAGCCGATCTGCTCGATCACCCCCTTGTTCATCACCACGATGCGGTCGGCGACTTCCATGGCCTCTTCCTGGTCGTGGGTCACGAACACCGACGTCAGGTTGATGTCTTCGTGCAGGCGCGCCAGCCAGCGGCGCAGCTCTTTACGCACCTTGGCGTCGAGGGCGCCGAACGGTTCATCCAGCAACAGCACTTTGGGCTCTACCGCCAGGGCGCGGGCCAGGGCGATACGCTGGCGTTGGCCGCCGGAGAGTTGTTCCGGGTAACGGTCGGCCAACCAGTCCAACTGCACCATGTTCAGCAGTTCGTGGACTTTGGCCGCGATCTGGCTTTCGTTGGGGCGCTGGTTCTTCGGCTTCATGCGCAGGCCGAAGGCAACGTTGTCGAACACGGTCATGTGGCGGAACAGCGCGTAGTGCTGGAACACAAACCCGACATTGCGATCACGCACGTCGTGGCCGGAGACATCTTCACCGTGGAACACGATGCTGCCGGCATCCGGGGTTTCCAGGCCGGCGATGATGCGCAGCAACGTTGTCTTGCCACAGCCGGAAGGGCCTAGCAACGCCACCAGCTCGCCACTCTGGATATCCAGATTGATGCTGTCCAGGGCCTTGAAAGCGTTGAAGTTCTTGCTGACATTACGGACTTCGATCGACATGACTTATTCCTCAGCCGCTGCGGCGCGCAGGCGGTTAATACGGTTCTCGCTCCACTGCTTGAGCAGCAGGATGAAGAGCGCCAGGATCAGCAGCAGGCTCGCCACCGCAAAGGCGGCGACGTGGTTGTATTCGTTGTAGAGAATCTCGACGTGCAGCGGCAAGGTGTTGGTGACCCCACGAATGTGGCCGGACACCACCGACACCGCGCCGAACTCACCCATGGCCCGCGCGGTACACAACACCACGCCGTAGATCAGGCCCCATTTGATGTTCGGCACGGTCACATGCCAGAACATCTGCCAGCCATTGGCGCCCAGCAGGCGCGCGGCCTCTTCTTCCTGGGTGCCCTGTTCCTGCATCAGCGGGATCAGTTCACGGGCGACAAAGGGCACGGTCACGAAGATGGTCGCCAACACGATGCCGGGCAAGGCGAACACGATCTGGATGTCATGCGCCTGCAACCAGGGCCCGAAGAGGCCCTGGGCGCCGAACATCAATACGTAGACCAGGCCCGCAATCACCGGCGAGACCGAGAACGGCAGGTCGATCAGCGTCACCAGGATGCTTTTGCCACGGAACGAGTACTTGCTCACGCACCAGGCGGCACTGACGCCGAATACCAGGTTGAGCGGCACCGAAATCAACACGGCGATCACCGTGAGTTTCAACGCGGACAACGCGTCCGGTTCAAGGATCGCGGTGAAAAACGCACCGAGGCCGTTCTTCAAGCCCTGGGATACCACGATAAACAGCGGCAGCAACAGGAACAGGAAGAACACCAGCCAGCCCAGGCCGATCAGGATGCGCCGGGAAACAGCGCTGCCACGGCGGGCTGCGTTGGCCGAGGCTGCAGCGGAAATAGACGATTGGGACATGTTCCGCGCCTCCTTATGGACGTTCGATGCGCCGCTGCAACAAGTTGATCAGCAGCAACAGGACAAAGGAAACCACCAGCATCAGCACGCCGATGGACGTGGCGCCGCGGTAGTCGTATTGGTCGAGCTTGACCATGATCAGCAGCGGCAGGATCTCAGTCTTCATCGGCATGTTGCCGGCGATGAAAATCACCGAACCATACTCACCGACACCCCGGGCAAACGCCAGGGCGAAGCCGGTCAGCCAGGCGGGCAGCAACGCGGGCACGAGGATGTAGCGGAACACCTGCAACGGCTTGGCGCCCAGGCAGGCGGCGGCCTCTTCGACTTCCCGGGGGATATCGGCGAGCACCGGCTGCACCGTGCGCACCACGAAAGGCAGCGTGACGAAGGTCAGCGCCAGGGTGATGCCCAACGGGCTGTAGGCGATCTTGAAACCCAGGTCGGCGGCGAACTGACCGACCAGGCCGGTCGGCGTGTACAGCGCGGTCAGCGCGATACCGGCCACGGCGGTGGGCAGGGCGAACGGCAGGTCGATCATCGCGTCGATGATCTTGCGGCCGGGGAAGGTGTAGCGCACCAGCACCCAGGCCAGCAGCGTGCCGATCACACCATTGATCAGCGCGGCGTACAACGCGGTGCTGAAGCTCAGTTTCAACGCCGCCAGCACACGGGGTGCGGAGATGATGTTCCAGAACTGATCCCAGGTGAGTTGAGCGGCATGTACAAACATCGCCGCGAGGGGGATGAGTACGATCAGGCTGAGGTACACCACGGTGTAGCCCAGCGTCAGCCCGAAGCCGGGTATGACGGGGGAAATACGACGCGACATAAGAGTCCTTGGTTAAAGGTAGAAACCACTGTAGGAGCGAGCTTGCTCGCGAAGAACTCAAGGGCACCGCGTTCATTCAGAATGCCCGCGTCATCATTGACGATCTTCGCGAGCAAGCCCGCTCCTACAGGTACTTTGGCTTACTGCGCCGTGTAGATCTGGTCGAACACGCCACCGTCGTTAAAGAATTTCGGTTGGGCAGTTTTCCAGCCGCCGAAGTCTTTGTCGATAGTCACCAGGTCCAGTTTCGGGAACTGCTGGGCGTATTTGGCAGCCACTTTTGCATCGCGTGGGCGGTAGAAATTCTTGGCTGCAATCTCCTGGCCAGCCGGGCTGTACAGGTGCTTCAGATATTCAGTGGCGATTTCGGTGTTGCCCTTTTTCTCGGCGTTCTTGTCGACCAACGCCACTGGCGGCTCGGCGAGGATCGACAGGGAAGGTACGACGATATCGAACTTGTCGGCGCCGCCATCTTCTTTCAGCGCCAGGAACGCCTCGTTTTCCCAGGCCAGCAACACGTCACCCTGACCGTTGTTGACGAAGGTAATGGTCGAACCGCGAGCCCCCGTGTCCAGAACCGGTACGTGCTTGAACAGCTCTTTCACGTATTCCTGGGCCTTGGCTTCGCTGCCACCGGCCTTGAGGCCATAGGCCCAGGCGGCGAGGAAGTTCCAGCGCGCACCGCCGGAGGTTTTCGGGTTCGGAGTGATCACCGACACATCTTTCTTGATCAGGTCGCCCCAGTCCTTGATGCCTTTGGGGTTGCCCTTGCGCACCAGGAACACGATGGTCGAGGTGTATGGGGTGCTGGCGTCCGGCAGGCGAGTCTGCCAATTCTCCGGCAGGGTCTTGCCCAGCTTGGCGATTTCGTCGATGTCACCGGCCAGGGCCAGGGTCACCACGTCGGCGCGCAGGCCGTCGATCACGGCCCGGCCTTGCTTGCCCGAACCACCGTGGGATTGCTGGATCTTGACGTTGTCGCCGGGGTGGGACTGTTTCCAGAAGGTGGTGAACTCAGCGTTGTAGTCCTGGTACAGCTCACGGGTAGGGTCATACGAGACGTTGAGCAACTCGTAGTCCTTGGCAACGGCGGAACCGGCAAACACGGCACTGGCCAAGGCGGCCAGGGCATAACGGCGAATCGACGACATAGAAGCTCCTGAAATTCTGGGGGTGTTGGCTTTTTCTTATAGTTGCGGGTCTATCGCCGTTCTTGCCTAGCTCGGTTTGTTCCCCGGGTTCTGCAGACGGAATTTTTCCTTGCGTTCGATCTGTACCACTTGGGCGTTGTGCACCGTGATTTCCACCGCGCCAAACCGCAGATCGCGCAGGGCGCTCTGGATCTCACGCAAAATGGCTGCTTCGTCCTGGCCGTCGACGCTACGTAGAGATGCGCTCATGGTCTCGCTCCTGAAATGAATAGTGCCTCGCAGTGGCGGCACTGCTTGCGGCGTGAGGGCGATAGTAGATAAGCGCGGATATTCTTAAAAATACTATTTAAGAATGTTTATATAACCAGAAAGAATTTTCTGACAGGACGCGGGGTTGCGCGAGGGTTTTGCGCCCGAGCGCCGAAATAACGCGTTGTGAAGTTCCAAATGTGGGAGGGGGCTTGCCCCCGATATAGGTGGGTCAGGTACAGATAAGCTGACTGTCACACCGCCATCGGGGGCAAGCCCCCTCCCACATTTGACTGCATTTCAGGTCTGGATTGGCGGGGCGCGCTGCCAATCAATGTCCTGCGCCGGCATTGGCCGCCCAAACCAATACCCCTGCCCCATATCGCAGCCTTGCTCCAACAAGAACCGGGCCTGCTCCACCTGTTCAATGCCCTCGGCATGCACCTGCATGCCCATGCTTTTGGCCAGGGCGATGACCACCCGCACAATCGCGGCGTCATCTTCGTCCCACGGCAACCCGGCAACAAACCCCTGGTCGATCTTGAGCTTCTGCACCGGCAGGCGCTTGAGGCGCAACAACGAGGAATAGCCAGTGCCAAAGTCGTCGATGGCCAGGCGCAAGCCCAGTTCGCGCAGGCGGTGCAGTTGTTCCAGCGCCACTTCAGGGTCTTCCATCACTGCGCTCTCGGTGACTTCCAGCTCCAGAAAGGCGGGGTCCAGGCCAGTGGTGTGCAGCACCTGCGCCACTTGCTCATACAACTCGCGTCGGGCGAACAGGCGGCTGGAGACATTGATGGCGATAAAGCTCAGTTGCACGCCATCGGCCAGCCACTGGCACATTTGGCGACAGGCCTGGTCCATGACCCAGGCGTCGATATCGGCGATCAGCCCGGTCCGTTCGGCGATGGGGATGAACTCGACCGGCGGCACCAGGCCGCGCTCCGGGTGTTGCCAGCGCACCAGCGCTTCGACACCGATCAGGCGGCTGTTGTGCAGGTCATGCACCGGCTGGTAGTAGACGCGCAGCTCTTGCTGTTCGAGCGCGCGGCGCAGTTCGCTGGCGATTTCCACCCGGTTCTGCGCGTGGGCGGTCAGCTCTTCGGTGTACAGGGCGTAACCTTCGCGGCCCACGCTCTTGGCCTTGAACAGCGCGGAATCGGCGTTGCGCAGTAACTGTTCGGCGCTCAGGGCATCACTGGGGAACAGGCTGATACCGATGCTTGCACTGATAAACAACTGATGGCCGTCGAAGATGAACGGCTCCCGCAAAGCATCGAGTATGCGTTGCGCCAGCGCGGCGGCCTGCACCACCTGTGGACAACTTTCCACCAATACGGCGAACTCATCCCCGCCCAGGCGTGCCAGGGTGACACCCGGGCCAAACAGACCTGCAAGGCGTTCACTGACCTGCTTGAGCAGTTGGTCGCCGACGTTATGGCCAAGGCTGTCGTTGATGATCTTGAAGTGGTCCAGGTCAAGCAACAGCAAGGCGCAGCCGCGCTTGTGGACCTGCGCCGAGGCCAGTGCCTGCTCGGCGCGGTCGGTGAACAACAGGCGGTTGGGCAGGCCGGTCAGGGGGTCGTGGTGGGCGAGGTGGGCCAGTTCGTGCTCGGAATCCTTGATCGCGGTGATATCGGAAAACACCGCGACGTAATGGCTGAGCTGGCCGTGATCATCATGGATCACGCGGATGGTTTGCCACTGTGGATAAATTTCGCCGCTTTTGCGCCGGTTCCAGATTTCGCCACTCCATTCGCCGGTTCGCTCCAGGGTCTGGAACATCTGTTGATAAAAACTCGACGAATGGCGCCCGGACTTGAACAGGCTCGGTTGCTGGCCCATGACGTCTTCGCGCCGATAGCCGGTGATCGCCATAAAGGCGCGGTTCACATGCACGATCAGCCCACGGGCGTCGGTGACCAGTACGCCTTCACGGGTGCAATCGAATACAGCCGCCGCCTGGCGCAGGCGCTCGCGGTTTTCTTTCAGGGGCTGGGCAAGCAGATTGGCCCGGGCAAAGCGCGCGCAAATCAGGTAGATCGCCAGGGCACTGAGCGCCACCCACACATAGCCGCGCACCTGCAGCCATTGGTTCAGCTCGCTGGGATTATCGAGAAACTCGATCAATACCCGTTGAGTGAGCCCAACCCACAGCATCGAAACCAGCAGATATACCAACCCGGCACGGCGGGCGCCTCGGTATGAAAACAGCATATGGTTAGTAGTCCTTACTAAAAAGCCAGATTCGCCCTACAAAGGCTGCGGATTATAGAATAAGAAACATCCAGTCACTCCTATCTGAAAGGGTGGCTGGTTTTCTCTGTAGGCTTAGTGATAATGCGTGAGCTGTTTTTTTCTTTATCTGAGGGCCATACAGCCTATGTGGTACAACGGTTTTCTTGACTTGTCGGCCTGGCAACTGGTGGCAGTCACTCTGTTGATGACCCACGTGACCATCGTTGCGGTCACCGTCTATCTGCACCGCTATTCAGCCCATCGCTCCCTGGAGCTCAATGCCGGCCTGAAACACTTCTTCCGCTTCTGGCTGTGGCTGACCACGGCGCAGAACACCCGCGAGTGGACCGCTATCCACCGCAAGCACCACGCCAAATGCGAAACCGTCGACGACCCCCACAGCCCGGTGATCAAAGGCCTGTCCACCGTACTGCGCAAAGGTGCCGAGCTGTACCGGGCCGAGGCGGAAAACCCCGAGACCCTGCGCATCTACGGCAAGAACTGCCCGGACGACTGGCTTGAACGCAAGCTCTACACGCCGTACCCGTTGCTGGGCGTGGCGATCATGGGCGTGATCGACCTGCTGCTGTTCGGCACCATCGGCATCACCATCTGGGCGATCCAGATGATGTGGATTCCGTTCTGGGCCGCCGGCGTGATCAACGGCCTCGGCCATGCCATTGGCTACCGTAACTTCGAATGCCGCGATGCGGCGACCAACCTGGTGCCATGGGGCATCATCGTCGGTGGCGAAGAGCTGCACAACAACCACCACACCTATCCCAACTCCGCCAAATTGTCGGTGAAAAAGTGGGAGTTCGACCTGGGTTGGGCGTGGATCAAGGTATTCAGCTTCCTGCGCCTGGCCAAGGTACAGCGCGTGGCACCGATTGCCCACCGCGTGGAAGGCAAGGGCCACCTGGACATGGACACCGCCATGGCGATCCTCAACAACCGCTTCCAGATCATGGCCCAGTACCGCAAGCTGGTGATCGGCCCACTGGTCAAGCAAGAGCTGGAAAAGGTCGATCACTCGGTGCGCCACCAGTTCCACCGCGCCAAGCGCCTGCTGTCGCGGGAAACCAGCTTGCTGGATGACCGCCATCACCTGCGTATCCAGAGCATGCTGGAACACAGCCACGCGCTGACCGTGATCTACGAAAAACGCCTGGCACTGCAGCAGATCTGGCTCAAGACCAGCTCCAATGGCCACGACATGCTGGCGGCAATCAAGGAATGGGTGCATGAGGCAGAGGCCAGTGGTATCCAGTCCCTGCGCGATTTTGCCCACCAGCTGAAAACCTATTCGCTGCGCCCTGCGGCGGTCTGATGATGCGGGGGGAGGGGCCTGCCCTCCCCCGCAATCACTTTTTTGACGTCATTCTCCAGACACGCGCTAATCCGTCCTAATCGCCCCTGATGACGGAACTTCGCTGCAATTCGTCCCTCTCAAACAACACTTCGCCATCATGGTGGCCCCTTGTTGTGACCGCTGCTGAATCCTGCGGCGCGCCCAGAGAGAGTTGTGCCGATGGTCCACGAAAAACCCTACCTGTCCGATCCGCCCACCACAGAGCCGCCCCGACCCGCAGCGGCGGCGACCTTGCTGGCGCTCATGCATGCCCAGGGCGAAGTCGAACGGCTCAGTGAGCGCGAGCAATTACTGAGTTCACTGCTGGTCAGCGTAAACGCCGTGCTGTGGGCCGTCGATTGGCAGACGCGCCGCGTGCTGTACGTCAGCCCGGCCTATGAGCGGATATTTGGACGCCCGGCCGGCCTGCTGCTCGCCGACTATCGGGAATGGCGCAACAGCATTCACCCCGAAGACCTCGACTACGCCGAATACAGCCTGGCCCGCGTGCTGGACCACGGCGCCGTGGAAGACCGTGAGTACCGCATCATCACCGCCGACGGGCAGATTCGCTGGTTGAGCGACAAATGCTACATCAACCAGCAGGTCGGACCGGGCGAACCGGTGATCGTGGTGGGCATAGCCGAAGACATCACCGAAAAGAAGCAGCTGGAGATGGAACTGCACCGGCTGGCCACCACCGACGTACTGACCCAGAGCAGCAACCGCCGGCACTTTTTCGAATGTGCCAAGCAGGCCTTCGACAGCGCCCGCGCCCAAGGCGCGCCGCTGGCGTTCCTGTTGCTGGACATCGATGATTTCAAGGACGTCAACGACACCTACGGCCACCTGGAGGGCGACCAGGTGCTGCGCCGCATCGCCGAGAGCGGTCGAGGCGTATTGCGCCGTGGCGACCTGTTCGGGCGCATTGGCGGTGAAGAGTTTGCCGCCGTACTGCCTGGATGCGCACCGGAGATGGCGTTGCAAGTGGCCGAACGCCTGGGCAAAGAGATCCAGGCCCTGAATTTCAGCTACGAAGGGCAGGCGTTCACCGTGACCGTCAGCCAGGGCCTGGCCAGCCTCACCGACGAAGATTCAACCCTGGACAGCCTGTTCGCCCGCGCCGATGCGGCGATGTACGAAGCCAAGCGGCAGGGCAAGAATCGCGTGGTTGCGGGTTAGAAGATCAGATCAAATGAAGGATTAAAACCTTTCCTTAAACGAGCGTATTTTTGTGGCGAGCGGGCTGTTGTGGCGAGCGGGCTTGCCCCGCGTTGGGGCGCGAAGCGGCCCTAAAACCAGTCTCCCGGTTCTACCAGAAGAAATGCGGTGGCCTTATTGGGGCTGCTGCGCAGCCCAACGCGGGGCAAGCCCGCTCGCCACAGGGGGTTCAGTTTGCTGCGCGACAGCACTGCACCTCCCACACTTGAATGTCATCGTTCTCTAGGCCTTGCGCAACCGCATCAGCTCCGACAACCCCACTTTCAGCAAGCGTGCCGTTTTACTCCTGGCCAACTCTTCCAACCCTTCTCGCTCGGTCAAGCGCGCCATTTGCGCGGCCAGGTGCACCACCAGCGCATCCCGGGCATACACCCCCCCCTCCAGGGAATAGATCGCGGCGATCAGTTGGCGCAGCTCCAATGGCAAGCGCCAACGTGCGCGCAGTGCCGAGCCATAAGCGGCACCAAACGTGTAGAGGGACTCGCCGATGGCTTCGTCATCCAGGGCTCCGCCGCCCTGGCGCCAGTCTTCCAGGCAGCGCAGCAAGGCCAGGTCGCCCAGCCGATGCAGGATGCCGGCGCTGTAGCAACGCTCGTGGTCCAGTTCCAACATGCGCGCCAGGCGCCGGGCGTAGTCGGCGGTGTCCTGGGACACCTGCCAGTGGCGCTCGGCGTAGGCCACCAGGGCTGGGTCGCCCAATACCACATTGTGCTTGAGCGCCAGGCCGAGGATCAGGTTCATGCTTTGCCCGGCCGCCAGTTTGTGCAGGGCTGCCGCCAGGGTTTGCACGGGCGTGCCGTGATGGCCGGCACTGTTGGCGGCGGCGATCAGTACGGCGGTAATCTGCGGGTCCATGCGCACCTGGTCTTCCAGCTGCTTGAGGTCCAGGCCCTCAGGCCCAAGGCTGTGCTGCACGGCCGCCCTCACATCGACCCGCAACGGCGCACCATCGCAGGCATCACGGCGGCGTTCGAGGAACGCCGGCAAGGTCATGCCCGGCGTCAGCGCCGGCACTTCGCAATACACGCTTTCGCCTTCGTTGAGCAGCAGGTCTTGCAGGCGCTGGGTCAGGCCGTCCAAGTTCAGGGGCTTGGTGAGATAGGCCGTGGGCGCCAGGGGCAAGGCTTCGCGTACGCTGGCGCTGTCATTGCGACTGCTCAGCAGAATGAAGGGCAGCACGGGCGAGCGGCGCTGCTGGCGTACGTCGCGCAGCAGGCTCAGGCCATCGATGCCCGGCAGTTCCCAATCCGCCAGGATCAGGTCGTAGTGTTTTTCGCGCAGCAACGTGGCCGCGTGCTGCCCATCGGCACACACATCCAGCCGCGCGTCACAGCGCACATTCAGCAAGACTTGCTTGAGCAGATCCCGCGACCAAGGGTCCGCCTCGGCAATCAGCACACGGGGTACAGCGGGTAAAACAACAGCAGTCATCTGCACGCTCCATCGGCAATGCCTGCAACCTTAGTCAATGCCGCCGCCTGCGTACAATGAACAACGCCTGAATGTGCTGCCTCGGGCACAAAAAAACCCGCCGAAGCGGGTTTCTTTACGAACAGGCCAGCGTCCGATTACAGCTCGGAGAAGCACTCTTCGATGATTGCCAAGCCTTTGTCCAGTTGCTCGTCCGGCGCGGTCAGCGGCACCAGGATGCGCAACACGTTGCCGTAAGGGCCGCAGGACAGCAGGATCAAGCCCTTCTCACGCGCCTTGGCCACCACGGCGGAGACGGCAGCGGCGTTTGGCTTGTGGGTGTCGCCACCTTCGAACAGCTCGATCGCGATCATGGCGCCCAGGGCACGCACGTCGCCGATCACCGGGTACTTGGCCTGGATGGCCTTGAGGCCGGTGACCAGACGTTCGCCAAGGGCTTTGCAGCGATCCAGCAGATGCTCTTCTTCGAACACTTCCAGCACGGCCAGGGCCGCCGCGCAGGCGATCGGGCTACCCGCGTAGGTGCCACCCAGGCCACCTGGGGCGATGGCGTCCATGTACTCGGCCTTGCCGCACACACCGGCCAGCGGGAAACCGCCAGCGATGGATTTGGCGAAGGTGGTCAGGTCGGCAGTGACGCCCATCTGTTCCATGGCGAAGAACGTACCGGTACGGCCGGCACCGGTTTGCACTTCGTCAGCGATCAGCAGGATGCCGTGCTTGTCGCACAGTTCACGCAGGCGCTTCATGAAGGCTTTAGGCGCGACGTAGAAACCGCCTTCGCCCTGCACTGGCTCGATGATGATCGCAGCGATGTCACGCGGCTCGGCATCGTTCTTGAAGATGCGCTCGATGCTGGCGATGGAGTCGTCGACGCTCACGCCGTGCAGCTCGTTCGGGTACAGCGCGCGGAAGATGCCACCTGGCATCAGGCCCATGCCGGCCGAGTAAGGCACGACTTTACCGGTAAGGCCCAGGGTCATCATGGTACGACCGTGGTAGGCGCCAGTGAACGCGATGACACCGGCACGGCCAGTGGCGGCGCGGGCGATTTTCACCGCGTTTTCTACCGCTTCGGAACCGGTAGTGACCAGCAGGGTTTTCTTGGCGAAATCACCTGGGACCTTGGCGTTGATTTTTTCGCACAGCTCTACGTAGGGCTCGTAGGCCAATACCTGGAAGCAAGTGTGGGTCAGCTTGTTCAGCTGCTCGGTCACGGCCGCGATGATTTTCGGGTGCACGTGGCCGGTGTTCAGCACGGCGATACCACCAGCGAAATCGATGAACTCGCGACCTTCAACGTCGGTCACGGTGGCGTTCTTCGCGGATTCGGCGAAGATCGGGTGAATCTGGCCAACACCGCGCGGTACAGCGGCTTCGCGGCGTTTCATCAGGGAAGCGTTGGTCTTGCTCATAAAGTCCTCATTCGCCACTCATCGGGTGGCGTGGTCCAAGGAATACGTGGCGGGGAGGCAACTACGGCAGCATGCGATGATCGACTGCCACAGCTTTCCCGGCCACTACGAATAACGATGTGAAACACGCAAAGGGTCAGCGCTCTCGTGCCCTTTGCGTTTACTGCAATCCCTTGCCGGGCTTATCCCTTACAGAACTTAGATGCCCAGGCAGAGGTATTTGATTTCCAGGTAGTCCTCGATCCCGTACTTGGAGCCTTCACGGCCCAGGCCCGAAGCCTTGATGCCGCCGAACGGCGCCACTTCGTTGGAGATCAACCCGGTGTTGACGCCAACCATGCCGTATTCCAGGGCTTCAGCCACACGGAACACACGGCCCAGGTCACGCGCATAGAAGTAGGACGCCAGGCCGAACTCGGTGTCGTTGGACATCGCGATCACTTCGGCTTCGTCCTTGAAACGGAACAGCGGCGCCAGCGGGCCAAAGGTTTCTTCCTTGGCCACGGCGGCGTTCTTCGGCACGTCGACCAGGATGGTCGGTTCGAAGAAGTTGCCTTCCATCACCTTGCCACCGGCCAACAGCTTGGCGCCTTTGCTCAGGGCATCGGCAATGTGCTCCTGAACCTTGGCCACGGCTTTTCCGTCGATCAGCGGGCCCGTGGTGGTGCCTTCTTCCAGACCGTTACCGATCTTGAGCTTGGCCACGGCCACCTTGAGCTTTTCAGCGAACGCGTCGTACACCGAATCCTGGATGTACAGGCGGTTGGCACAGACGCAGGTCTGGCCGTTATTGCGGTACTTGGAGATGATCGCGCCTTCGACGGCCTTATCCAGGTCGGCGTCGTCGAACACGATGAACGGCGCGTTGCCACCAAGTTCCAGGGAAACTTTCTTGATGTCCTTGGCGCATTCGGCCATCAGCTGGCGACCGATTTCGGTCGAGCCGGTGAAGGACAATTTACGCACGATTGGGTTGCTGGTCAGCTCGCCGCCGATGTCGCCGGCGCTGCCGGTGACCACGCTCAGCACGCCTTTAGGGATACCGGCACGGTGCGCCAGCTCAACCAGGGCCAGGGCCGAGAACGGGGTTTGCGAGGCAGGCTTGATCACCATGGTGCAACCGGCGGCCAGGGCCGGGCCGGCTTTACGGGTGATCATCGCGGCCGGGAAGTTCCACGGAGTGATCGCGGCAGTCACGCCGATCGGCTGCTTGATCACGATCAGACGCTTGTCGGGCTGGTGGCCAGGGATCACGTCACCGTAGATGCGCTTGGCTTCTTCGGCGAACCACTCGATAAAGGAAGCGGCGTAGACGATCTCACCCTTGGCTTCGGTCAACGGCTTGCCTTGCTCGAGGGTCATCAGGCGACCGAGGTCGTCCTGGTTTTCGATCAGCAGTTCGAACCAACGGCGCAGCTTATTGGCGCGCTCCTTGGCGGTCAGCGCACGCCAGGCCGGCAGGGCCTTGTCGGCGGCTTCGATGGCGCGGCGGGTTTCAGCGGCGCCCATCTTCGGCACGGTGCCGATAATCTCACCCGTGGCCGGGTTGTTGACCTTGATGGTTTGACCATTGTCCGCATCCACCCAAGCGCCATCGATAAAGGCTTGTTGGCGGAACAACTGGGTATCTTTGAGCTGCATGTCGGCTTTCCTTAACAGCACCGCGCGCACGCGGAGCGAATTAGAGTTGTTGAAAGGCGCCTTGTGGGCTGCCGTCAGGGAAATCAGCCCCAGCACGCGCGGGAAGTGAAAGAGCGCACGGGAGACAGAGCGTTTGAAATCTCAAACGAATCCTAGGATCAATGGGGGTGCAGGGCAATAGTCTGTTCGAAAAAAAGAACGAAAACCGCGCATTTACCGGAATTTTCTGATCAGCGTGATCGGCCCGTGCGCCACCGGGTTGATCCCTACCGCACGGCGCAGGGCCTCTGCGCGGCAAAATCCTACGTTTGAACGGCCAAAGACCAGCATGGACGCCCAAGGTCGACATGGGTATGATGTCGCCCGCACAAGCATCCGTAGCTCAGCTGGATAGAGTACTGCCCTCCGAAGGCAGGGGTCGTGGGTTCGAATCCCGCCGGGTGCACCATATAGCAGTCTCGGGCTGTCTCAGACAGTCTACGAAACGCCCCAAGAAGCCCGCCCTGTGCGGGCTTTCTTGTTTCTGGCTATCCATCCCTGTCTACCCCTATAACTTCCCGCCGTGTATGCCCACGTGTATGCTTTGAGATTCCTATAACTGGAGGCATACATGAAGTGAAGCGCACTGAAATCAAACGCCGCCCCTTAGCAGACACCACACTTGCAGGCCTGGAGCCGGAGAACGCTACGTATCGTGAGCAGGACGGGAATGGCCTGTACTTCCGGGTGAAACCTAACGGGCAAAAATCGTGGGAGCTGCGCTACAAAAAGCCAGACGGGAAATGGTCGTGGCTGGGCCTCGGCGGCTACCCCGATATCAGTGGCTCCCTGGCGAGACAGAAAGCAGCTCAACTGCGGGAAGACGCATCGACCGGCAAAAATCCATTGGTGAGCAAGCAAGCTCGCAAGGTTGCCGATCAGGTTGCTGCCAACAACAGTTTTGAGGCGTTAGGCCGTGAGTGGTTTGAAGCCAGACGCACAAGCTGGGAAGCAGGTACGTCCCGACGAGTACTGGGAGCGCTGGAGCTTCATGTGTTCCCTGTCTTCGGCAAGCGTGTGTACACAGAAATATTGCCTCTGGAATGGATGGAGTTTCTACGGGGCATGGAGCAGAAGGGGATAATTGAACAAATGGGCCGAGTTCGTGCCTTTTGCAAAGAGATCTATGACCTGGCCCGCGTAACAGGACGAGCCGTCCACAACCCCCTTGAAGGTCTCAGCAAATTCCTGCAATCACGTAGCGCTGAAAACTATGCACACGTTTCGATTGAAGAACTGCCTGCGCTACTTCGAGCGATCAACTCCTACCCTCACGCAAAGGACGTTCGTATTGGGCTTCGCTTGCTTTCCTTATTAGCATCGCGCCCGAGCGAGATCCGAGAAGCACGCTGGTCAGAAATCGATCTCTCCAAAAAGCTATGGACGATCCCAGCCGAGCGAATGAAACGTCGTCGCGAACATGTGGTGCCCCTCTCTCGACAGGCGATCGAAGCACTCACTGAGTTGCGAACACTTACAGGCGCGTACCCTCTCCTATTTCCAGGCAGGAAAGACAGGACAATCCCCCGTAGTAACACCGTCTTTCTAATGGCGCTTCGCAGACTGGGATATGCCGGTCGACAAACAGGCCACGGCTTTCGTCACATCGCGAGCACCATACTCAATGAGCAGGGTTTCGATGAGAATCACATTGAGGCCCAGCTCTCTCATGCAAAGGAGGGTATTGCCGGGGTCTACAACAAAGCAGTGTACCTGCCTCAGCGTAGAGTGATGATGCAGTGGTACGCCGATCACCTAGATGCCTTAGTGAGTGGAAATGTGGTGCAGGGCCAATTTGGAAAGGCAGTATGAGTGCACACACCCAGCCCCCCTCCATAACCGGTGTAACGGGTGTTACTCGTGTAACGCCACTCGCCGAGTACCCGGATTCATTGGTTTTCACGCCCGTTACACAGTTGAGCGAAATAGCGTACATCCGATGTAACGCTACCCCCAACGTGTAACGCAAAGTCAGCGTTCAGGTGCTGCGGGCAAGCGTTTTTCGCCTGAGCCTACCAAGCGACCTTCGCTGGCTCCGCCCTTCAAGCGCAGGGCGTGGGACTTTCGGTTACACAGCTCCTGAGACACTTGGCAATGACTGATCGCCAAACCGTATTGCATTCGGCGCTAAGCAGCGGCCTGCTCAAATCTCTCTCAGCGCAACCGCTCTATGATCTCTGCCGTGGACAGGTCGCTGACGCCTGCCACCTGATCGAACAGTGCTAGCTACGCAATTACTAAACCGCCGCGTTCACCCTGCGTTGCCCCCATATTGACTACACATTGATCGGTCTAAGGGAAAAGTGGTTTTCTTCGTCTAGATAAATGTATAGATAGATACCCCTGTATCCATAACCAGGGGTTATCCATGAAAGACCATACCCGCAAGTACGCAAATCCCACCGAAATCCGCTCTTACGAAACGAGCGATCTGAGCGCCAAGCGAACCAGTCATCCTGCTGCAGATCCTTCAGCGATTCTGATCCGTATGCCGGAAGTAATGGGCATAGTCGGGTTAGCACGTCCAACGATTTACAAACTTATGCAGCAAGCGGATAGCGGTTTCCCACTTCCAGTAAAACTAAGCGGTAGTAGCGCCCGTAGCGCTCCCGTCGCATGGGTACTTGCTGAAGTTTTAGATTGGACGCGTGCACGAATCGCAGCTCGAGACAGGGTGGCGGCATGACGAACCGCATCCCTAACAACGCGATCTTGCAGCCCTTTTCTGTGCTCAGAAAAGTGGGTTTCTCATCGCACTGGATGCAACGATTTGAGCGTCACAGAACGCAACAAAAACGCCTGAATCGAGTTGTTGTCGTCATGCGATGGGCAGACGGCACCTGGTGTGCACTGTCAGTACCCAGCGAAGCCCCGCGTGCAGTGATCGTGGATGAAGGGCAACAAATCGATGCTTACGAAGATGCACGATCTTGCCTTGACGGCGACTTTCTCCCACTGCTCTCCCTGCGCTGGGAAGCCAATGCCTGAAACGAAAACGCCCCCGGCGGCAACCGGAGGCGTTGAGGTAAATCTACATGCCTAATCAATTTATTCTCCATCGAAAAAATCAGCAAGCATCTCCCACAGTTGCACTTTCAAAAAACGGACGTTACTCTCTGGCCGTCGCTGCAAATTCAGCGATCGGGCTTGGTAACCCGATGAAATCAAGGCGCAACAGCGCCCCCATTACGATTGCAGGCGCTTTTTTTGTGCCCGCAGTTACGTGTTATGGCGGCTGTGCGTGGGAGGCATTCGTGCCTGCCGGGTTCCTTGATTCCCGGTTTACCAACCTGCGCACAGCTGCCACCCATTCGCTTGGTAACGAACGTGGCAGCTCCTCAAATCAAGGAGCTACACAGATGAAATACGCCCTCAATCCGTCCAGAATTCGCGCCGCTGCTCATCGAGCAATGGCTCTCGCCGCTTTACACGCCAATTCCAGCCTCGCTACACGCCTCGCCCGTTACAACGCCCATATGTCCAAGGCTCGCGCCCTGGAAGCCGCAGGGGGTGCCCAATGAGCATACTCCCAGGCTTTGCACTGCCCGAGGATCTCCTCTGTGTCAGCCAAGACGCCGAAGCCGGTCTGCCTATCGACGCCATCACCTGCGCCCTCGACCGTGCCGACTCCGTTCTCATGCTGCTAGAAGACCACTTAGACGGGGATAAACCCCTGCTCTCCAACCGCGTGCTGTCGTCCGTTATTTGGGATGTGCGCGGCACCTTGGGCTTGATCAAAACACTCACCATGTACGGTGATGCCTCCTCTGTGCCGATGAGCCAGAAAGGCGGTGCGCTGTGACCCACTCCAGCACGCGTGGACGCTCCGAGTTCTCCCCTGCCAACGGTAACGGCCAAAACCTGTTTCGGGTGAATGCCGGTATCCCGCTGGAAGACGCACTTGAAGCCGTCTCCCAAATTCTGCACCACGCCAATCAACTGATCCTCGACGCCGCCATCAGCGATGCGGGCGAGCGTTTTAGTTGGCCTGCGTTCTACCTCGGCGAGATGGCCAAAGCGCTGATCGACGACGTGAACGAGGCGTTGCTTGAGTCGAGGACAGCACCATGACTCAACGCACCGGCAACACCTCAAAACGCCCCAGCTTTACCGATGTAAAAAGCGCTGCCCTGAAGAACATCAACCGTGTGCTTGCTCACTGGCTGCCAAACGGCAAACGTGTCGACGGCGGCAAGGAATACACCGCACCGAATCCCACACGCACGGACAAACACGCTGGCTCACTCAAGGTCAATTTGAGCAAAGGCACCTGGGCGGATTTCGCCACCGGCGATAAGGGCGGCGACCTGATCGATCTGGTGCGCTACATCGACGGCGGCACGGACGTTGATGCCTGCAGAAAGCTGGCGGATCTGCTCAGTGTTTCCGCTGGCTCTGCGACTGCCAAAAGCGCACCGGCCAAAAGCGCAACGCCGGAGTGGATTGCGATTCAACCGATCCCGGCCGAGGCCATGAACAAGTGCCCAACCAAACACCGACAACACGGTGTTCCGTCCAAAGTGTGGATCTATCGCGATGCTCAGGGCCAGCCGGTTATGGCGCTGTATCGCTTCGACTTGGGTCCCGATGAAGACGGCAAGCCGCGAAAGGTTTTCGCACCGTTGACCTGGTGCAAGCGCTCCGATGGGCAAACCACGCAATGGCGCTGGCAAGGATTGCTGGAGCCTCGGCCACTGCTGCGCCTGGATGAGCTGGCACAGCGGGTCGATGCGCCTGTGGTGCTGTGTGAAGGCGAAAAGGCTACTGATGCCGCCGCTGAACTGATGCCCGACCATGTAGCCACGTGCTGGCCGAACGGCTCCAACTCTTGGCATAAGGCCGACCTGACGCCACTCAAAGGGCGCACGGTGGTGCTATGGCCGGATAACGATGCCAGCGGGAAGACCTGCATGGGCGCCATCGAGCTCAAGTTGATTGAGCTGGGCGTCGCTTCGGTACAACGAATCTCGCTCGACGTGTTCAAGCTCAAGCCCAGCAGCAAAGGCGGAAAGCCCACGCTCATCAAGGGTGGAAAATGGGCAGACGGCGACGATGCAGCGGATGCGTTAGCCAAAGGCTGGACCGCTGCCCACCTCGCCGAGCTGGTGCGTAGCGGTGAGTTTTTCGGCATTGCCGCTGAGCCAACTGAACCTCAAGAACAGAAGGCCAAGGCACCCGCAAAACGCCCTGCGAAATCGAAAAATGACTTATTGCCGGGCGGCTTTCGCCTGACGTCTGAAGGGGTGTTTTATTCCGGCGATGATGGCGAGGCGCGTCCTGTGTGTTCGCCTCTCGAAATCATCGCTCGCACTCGCGACGACAAGGGCCACAACTGGGGTTTATTGGTCGAGTTCGACGACCCGGACGGCGCCAAAAAGCGCTGGAATATCCCGGCCCGGACCATGACCGGCGACTTCGGCAAGGACGTCCTCGGGCCGCTGGTAGACATGGGCCTACGCCTCGCGGGAAGCCGATCAGGGCGCAATGCCCGCAACGACCTGCAGAGCTATCTCGGTGGCTTCGACAGCGCACAGCGCGCACGTTTGGTGACGCGCTTGGGCTGGCACGACAATGCGTTTCTATTGCCCGAACAACAGATCGGCTCTCACGCCGAACACCTGCATTTTTATGAAGCCGGTGCGCAGCTTCCACCAATCAGCGAGGCGGGCTCCCTGGAGCAATGGCAGCAGCAAATCGGCGCGCTGTGCGTTGGTAACCATCGCTTGGCGTTTGTCGTCTCTGTGGCTTTTGCAGGACCTTTGCTGAACATGTTGGGGCATGAGTCGGGTGGCTTCCACCTGTATGGCGACAGCTCCGGGGGCAAGACCACTCACCTGCAAGTCGCTGCATCGGTTTATGGCGGGCCGCGTCTGGTGCGTTCATGGCGCTCGACAGATAACGCCTTGGAGTCCATCGCTGCTGCACATTCGGACGGCCTCCTGGTGCTAGATGAAATAGGCATGTGTGACCCACGCATCATTGGGGAAACCGTTTACATGCTCGGCAACGGCACCGGTAAAGCTCGGGCGAATGATCGAGGACAAGCGGGCCGACAGGTGCAGGAGTGGCGCTTGCTGTTTCTCTCGACGGGCGAGAAGACATTGGCGCAGCACATGGCAGATGCAAACAAGGAGCTGAAAGCCGGTATGGAGGTGCGCATGCTCGCCGTGCCAGCGGATGCCAGCAAAGGCCTCGGCATGTTCGATGTGCTGAATGGTTTTGAGGACGCTGCCGCCCTCTCCGATGCGCTCAAGGCCCGAGTAGCCAAATATTACGGCACGCCCCTCACCGCTTTCCTGCACGCACTGTGTGCGTCTGGGGAAATGCTCAGGTGGACAGTGATCGTGCGCCGCACGGTGGAACAGTTCATCACCCAAAATCTGCCCGCGTCGGCCAGTGGTCAGGCGCAACGTGCCGCCCTTCGCTTCGGACTCGCCGCAGCGGCCGGAGAGTTGGCCACCGCCTTCGGCGTCACCGGCTGGCCGGACGGCACAGCCACGACCGCCGCACGGGTATGTCTGCATGCATGGTTGGCCGAACGTGGCGGCGCCGGTAACTTCGAGAGTGACGCGATTCTGGCTCGACTGCGCCAGGTCATCGAGCGATTTGGAGAAAGCCGCTTTACCCGCTGGGAATCTGCAGCCGCCAAGATCGATGAGCACGGCCCACGCACGATTGATCGGCTGGGCTTTCGCAAGACGATGGAACACGGCATGGGCGATGCCCTGCACACCACTAACACCTACTACGTGCTGCCGGAAGCATGGCGCTCCGAAATCTTCCGAGGCATGAACCTGAGTGCGGTTAACAAAGAGCTCCTGCGACGAGGCGTTTTAGAGCCGGGAAAGGATGGCAAAGCCTCGACCGCGGTGCGACTACCGGGACTGGGCTTGCAGCGCTGCTATGTGGTTGTAGCAGTACCAGAACAAGGTGATCACAGCGTCCAGGCGGCCTAATAACGGCCCCGCCATGAGGAATGCAGGCTCACCTTGGCCCGGCCCGCCAGCGGAAAAAAATCAATCAACCTCTCGCCTTTAGGAACTCAACATGAACCAGCTAAAACAGCAACAAGCCGCCTTGATTCAAGAACTGGAAACCTTGGAAAAGAGCCTTCCGCAACTGGAAACCGAATGGCGTAACGCACCGCGCGGTTTCAGTGCTGTTGGCAACCCAATTGGAAGCCCGGAAGCAAGCGAAGCTGCGGATAAAATATCTAGTGCCGAAGCTCGTATACGAGCTATACCACACGACTTGGCAGCAATTGACCGAAAGATTCAACACCTAGAACGCCTGGAAAAAAACGATCAAATCAAAGTCGAATCCATCCAAGCAATGTCCGATGCGACTGCTGAAATAGAAGCGCTGGAGCGAAAAAGGGCGCACTTGAGTGCGCGGTTTAAGGCGATTCAATCAGAAGCTGATCAAGCCCTGGAAAAGGCCCAACAAGCCGAGCGCAACGCTGCAACGTCCTACGCCAAGAGTCTCGCAAGCGGTGATACGGAGGGGGAAAAATCAGCAAGCTGCGAAATGCAAAAGGCCGCTAAGCAACTGGCAACAACGGACGAGCAGGTCAGAAGGCAAGACCTGATTCTCGGTGCTCTTCAAGTCGAGCTTGATACCCTCGACGTCCAAATCACGAATGCACGCCAAAGTGGAGATGAAGCCAAGGCGTCAGCATTGAGCGCGGTTGGGTTTGCATTGGATGAGGAGTGGAACGCCGCGACCGAGCAACTGCTCGCTTTGGGCGCTAGGATACTTGCCGTCAGCTACCTAAAAGGCGGGATGGGCGATGCCTTGTCTGGACTCGAAGTACCTCGCTTCGGCCCCTTCCATTCGAGGCTTCAGCGCTCCGATTTAGCCGCAGTCGCCCGTGAAATCTCCTTGGAGGACTTACTCGCCGCTTAACCCCAATCAGCCCGCCCTCGCGGGCTGTTTATTTTCCAAACTTCCAGCTTGCTTAAACGTACGACTTCTAATCATATCGAGTTAGGTCTTTTTCTTACTTTTGCCTTAAGGCCGCAGCTTCGATCTTCAATTCGAGATCATGGGCTTCGGCAACGCCAACACCTACTAATCTCCCAACCGCACGATCGATACGGACGCGAAATGGATGTGCAGGGCCCAGCAACCCCGGCTCTTGGATGATCGCCACCTCCAGCCATTGGACTACCTTCCGTCCGATGCCCAGGTCGATCCATAGTCCCGCTGCTTGCGTGCGACCAAACCAAGCCTCGGTCGCCTCAAGCAGGAAATCGATATGACGCGCGTGCGTCGCAACTAGAAGCAGGTTCATCGTGCACAGCGCCACGAAGGCCGTCGGGCCGCCTGGAAGCAGAGGTCTCATACCAGGAAGGAGTGGGTCGACGCGGTCGAACAGGTTGGGCGGCAGGTAGCTGTACGTCCCACTGAATGAGCTATAGGTATTTAGCATTATCTTTGCGATGATCCCGCCGCTCTGCATGTCAATTCTTGAGCTCGCCGGATCGTCGGAATATCGCCATTTCTGGAGCGTCATCACCCTATTTGCCAAGCGGGAACGCAAATCGGCAGGCCGTGTGGCCGATCGGTGCGGATCATTACAATAGAGCATATCGGCCGAATGGATGACCGTCTGACCGACCTCGCCAAACGACTTGTCCGGCAGGTCTGTCACGAGTTTCAAATCAGCTTCAAACGACGCATCAGCGCTGTCGAGCAGTCGCTCGGCGAACAGCGTGTAATAGTGCAGATTCCAGTCGTGCGGATCGCCTTCGATCTCAATATCTAGGGGTAGACCTAACCCGTTCATCCGAGCGGTCCAGCCGACATAAGCCTCGATCACCTCCTGCCGCCAATCAGTTAGCCCCTTGGGCGCGGCTTGAACCATAGCCAGCCATTGTGCTGCCGCCTTACTGTTGATGCGGATAATCGACGACGGCTCGGCGACCGCAGACCTTATCGTCTCGTCTTCGCCGAACTCTGCCGACGTGCTCAGTCCAGAAAGTTGGATGCGCGAGCCACGCCGCAGAATTGGACGCTCCTCAGGCCATGCCGGCCATGCAGGCTCAGACTCTCCATCCAGCCAAGCAATTTCGGCTGTGACTGCGATATCGATCGCCGCGGCCCGCTCCGCGCCGAAGCGCATATCTTCTGCCCCGTCTTCCTCATCGCCACTCTTCCAACGCCAAATCAAGCTTGCGAACGCTGCACGCATTGCGGCCTTGAAGAGCTTTGGCTCGACTTTGAGGATCCGCCCGAGACCGGCTGAGAATGCAGGCGCCGCACTGCGATCCTCACGCGTCGCAAGCCGGAGCAACGCGTTCCGGTCCGCCTCACTCCCCCTTCGGGCCCAAATATGAATAAGAGTAAGTATGGCAATTGCCGGCCGATTGTACTCTAGCGCATCCGTTGATCCGATGCTGCGATCGGAATACTCCTCGAGCGCGATCGCAACGACCTGACGGACCCACGCCTCCTCAGCAGCGAGGAGACTGTCATCACCGTCGCGAGCCACCAGCAAGGCCGTCGCGATCAGCCGAGTTGAGCGTGACTTGAGAAAGTCGGTATCGCTATCGTCGGGAAGGTCACCGCCCGCATAGGCGACCGCGTCGCGAGCCGTCGCGGCGGTAGCGTATTTGCCCTCACCATCAATCGCTAATCTGATGAGCGCTTCGATCTCAGTCGAACGCTCGAATGCGACCCGCTGCCTCTCCATCGCTTCAAGATGCACGACCTCGTCTGGGGGCGGTCGATATCCTAGTTTTCCGTCTCCTAGCTCGGCCCAGTTCGATTGCTGCAGCCTATTATTGGCAACTCGTGCGATGAACCGTACGTCCCCCCAGTTCGAGTAGGGTTGAATGGGCTCAAGTTTCGCGACCGCGGCACCTAGTTGCTCGCGCAGTTGGTTTGCCACGGGATCATCCCCTAAATAAAGATGCACCACCCCAAACAAGGTCGAGCGTCGCGACAGGCGCCCCTTCAAATCAGCGAGCCGGACCTTACTCTCTGGCTCCTTACCGATAGCGAACTGATCCATCCCGGACCTTTGATCATAGCTCCAACGCAAGTGGTCGGTGGTCAGCAACTCCGGAGCAGCAATGAACGGAGCCAGCGCATTACGCGCCACGTCGAGATGTGAGAGCAGCACATCCACCGCAACTAGGAGATATGCTGCGCAACTGCCTTCGGGCCCGAGGATGTCGGCGAGCACCTGGTCGACCGGAACGCCATCATCGAGCCTTTGCTGGCTCCAAGCTTCCAGCGCCTTTAGCCCGGAGGCCACCGAATATTCGCGACATTGATCCCGCGACCAAAGATAGCTGTTGGCTCGAGGAAAGAAGCGGGGGCCGTCGCCGAAATCGACCGTGAAGCCGGAATTTCCGGATACCCTCGCGTCGGTGCTGAACGCAATCGATTCCGCGACCAGTGTCCGTATCAACATCAACCCTTCGGCGGGTGCGGACTCCAATAGATCGAGGAACGGGGGCTGCGCCGGCGAGGGGGGCAAGTAGCTGCTGTCGGCGAAGGTGAAGGCCCGTTTCATTATGCGGTCACCGCGGTGGGGCCGCTCCCGTTTCTGAAGGAGGCTAGCTGACACGAGTTCCGCCAACTCAGCGGGCGCAACCGGCGCGATCACTTTCGAAAGTCGTCGGATTTCATCGACTTTATAACTGTTCTGCTCACTGGCTACCTCCCTCAGATAGGCCTTGAGCTCATCAGGCGCAAATTTTCCGAGCAATATAGCGATCAGGCGAAGCTGCTCGATCATGCTGCTTCGCCACTCGCTCTCTGCCCGCCCGCGCTTCCGCCCAACCGGGATCGTCACATCTGCGTCGCGGACATCAAGTTGTCGTAGCCAGCCAAACAGCATTACCGCACTTTGGCGGGCGAATATCGGAAGATGCTCGTGGAGAGGTAGCTGTATCTTGATCAGTTCGAGCACCGCGCCGATCCCTGACATCGAGATCTCGGACGCATGCGCTACCACCCAGCGCAGCACCTTAAGAGAGGATCCAGTGACATCGGTCCGATAGGAGCGCGGTAGATCGGCCTCAGTCCCGTCCGGCCTCACAATCAGGTCAGCCGTCGCCACGGTCTCGACCGCAGCAATCGTCGTACACAATTCAACGAGGAGAGTCTCCCCATCCGCAAGTAATCCGGCGCTGCACTTTTCGAGCAGTTCGTATCCGGCCTCTGAACGCGGCAAGGCAAGGATCGCTTGACGTCGCCATGAGCCATGCGCCCCTGGGACCGAAAGATGCTCGAGCAGTTGGATCCATGCGCTGCAATCTGCACCGGACTCGAGCGCGAGGCGAGCGGAGAACTCAATGCCGCGAGCAACACGCGGTGAGACCGGTATACTCAAGTCCAGAGCTGCTAGACGCTGGGGGTGCTCTGCGATATAGCTGCCTATGGCCCAGTCGCGCAGCACGTCGTGATAAAAATCGAGCCAGTCTCGCCGCACCTCCCTGAGTGTCAGCGTACCGATCAGGTGCGAACGCGCCGCCGAATCTTCTGCAACTTCAAGCCCTCCTTCGTACTGCAAGGCGCTGGCGGCGAGCGTCGCCACGAGCCGTTGCGCGGCGCGAACTTCGTTCGCAGGCGCCCCGTCCGCACTCCGCCACCAGAAACCGGCCATCGCGGCTTCGGTCCGGACCCCTGTAGCACCAGGCACCTTTAGCAGGCGGGACAGACGGTAGAGATTTCGCGTAAGTCCGGCGGCGGGATGCTTCGGGTCCAGCAGCGATCGGAGATCCGGCGCTTGATCGACCAGGATCGCAACCTCATCCTCCGACAGCGGCCCAACCTGTACCAAGTATGTACCACCCATTGCAGCAACGATCTGATCGTCAAGCCAGAGTTTGACATCGGCATTGCTGGCCGTTCGCGTGGTGGCGATCACCCTGAAGTCCGGGATCGCGCTCGCAGCCCTCATAAGCTCAGCGATTGTGCGCTGGCGCCCAACATCATCGAACATGTCCATTCCGTCAATGAAGAGTATCGCCCCCCCACTTGCGGCCAAATCGGTCAGGAATTCAAACGCTGATCCCGGGATGCCAAGAGCGTTTGAAAACGGCAGCCAGCCGCCCGGAGGTGTCGCATCTCGGTCGAGGACGATGATTGGTGCGTGGCGAGCAAAACGCTCGGCGAGATGGCGAAGTACCCAGGATTTTCCGACGCCGGGGTCTCCTCGAACCTCGACGAAACGATGCTCTTCAAATGCATCGTCGACCGCAGCGACTGCTTCCAGCCGTGGCAGGGACACCCCCGCCAGACTCCCGCCAATATGGGCAAGCGTATTCTGCGCGAGCTCGGCAAGTCTGATTCGTGCTTCACCATATTCGCGGCCACCAGCAAGCCGGAACCCCGCCTCGGCGAGATTGGATATGAGGGCCGTTCGGTCGACTTCACCACCGGTAGTTCCAGTCTTTATTGAAAGGTCGACCAGCCGGCTCCACAGCGCTTCGGCACGGCCGACGTCCTCGTCGGCCAACGCCATTCGTGCAAGGGCATGCCCATAGGTTCGGGTGATCGGTGACGTCGCTTCGAAGTCGAACTCGAGGATGAGCATCCGCCGCAACAGTCGCCAGATCGCATCGTCTTCATCGGCGGCACCGCCTGCGACCAGGTGCTTTCGCGTCGTCGTGACGAAATCGCGCATATCCTTGCTCGCGACCCCCCTAGCGCCAAGCCGAGTCAAGAAAGCTGTCGCACTCTCCATTGTCCGCGACCATTTGAGAACATCCTGATAAGCACCGGAAATCTTGCGGCTTGTTCGCTGCGTCGCGATTCCGAGAAGGTGTCGTTCCTCCGGAACGGAACCCACCACGCTCCGCGCGATCTGGAAGGCGACGTCCTGATAAATGCCATCCCCCGGAGAGAATGTGATATCCCGCTTCGACTGAATTTCGAGAATGGAGTCGCCTGCCGCCCCCCCACCAAAAACAATCAGGTCATCCAGCTTAAAACCATGCTCGATACCTTGAAATCGGACGCTGACAACCCTAGCGTCTGGCATACCCGGCGCTCGATTGCCCGTCAGCAGCGCGAGCAAATAGAGCGCGCCGAGTTCACCTTCAATATAAGCGCCGGCCGCACCTCGCGAAGCTGGGCTTGAACCGCGTTCCATTTCTGATGTGAGTTCCATTTCCGTCATCGATACGTCGTGCGAATAGTCGTCCTACTTATCCGCTAAGTATACCCTATGTTCAAACTCACACGAATGAGCTGTAGCTTTTAGAATTATCAGAAACGTCTGCGAATCATTGGCATGGGCGCAAAGACAAGTCACGGCTTTCAGGCACCAACCCGATGACTACTCCCTACCCAAAGCCATATCGATTCGGGCCTGAATTGGGTTCGCTAAGCACATCCGAACGGCTGCTTCTGGCTAAAAGCTGCCGCTCGCGAAGTGTTATCCCGCCGGGAGGGCTATCATTCATAGGTACACTAATTGCCAGTTCAGGCAAGTAGCGCTCTATACATTTACACACTATCTTCTGAAAGGCCACGAGCACGCCTCCAACGCTCCCAGTAGACAGTTGGCCTCATAACTTCATTATCGATAAAATTTATAACATCACCATACAAACAGCGAATAGTTTCAAACGATGCGGAGTGAGATAGCCGGCTCTGAGTCCAGCGACATAACGCGTCGATTTGAGCCGGGGTCGATTCCACAGTCACGCCATTCTGCTTAGCGTGACCGAGAAATAAAAATGGAAGCAGTATTTGGTCGCCCTCGCCCACCAAGTTAGGAAAGATTTTTCTAGCTCTTATCTTTGTACCCGAACTAAGTGCAAGCGACTTAAATAAATCCTGGACGCAAAGCAAGTACCTTCGATTGCCATGTAGCAATGCCATAGTGCTCGCCAGTTCAGTAGCGAGGGCACTCTTGTCCCAAAGCTCTTGGGGCGCACCTCTCAATCTATAGTGATTTCTAAACTGCGCACGCTCAATTCGTTCACGCTGCTGTCTACCACCAATTTTTTCAGGACCTACAAATGATGGTATCTGCTTATATATAGAATCCGACCCAGCAATTTTCACCGTATTTCCGGGAGTTTTGACCCACTCAGTCAATATGATGCTCAACGTGCAACCGTATCCTCCATCGCTGATAAATAAATCACGTCCTCTCTCATCTGGCTCAAGATCAGACTGTTTTATTCCGACTGTCCAATCTGATAGATTGAATAGGTCTCGGTATTTTTTATCCTTTCCCTCTATTGTGCAATCAAGCCATGCGTCGCCGAGCTGATTCGATATAGCGATCCATTCACCCTGAAATGCAAGCGCCATGCTTTTAAGGAAATGTGAGTACTCCGCGCGCTTCTGCACGCTGGATAGAAGATCGCACTGACCTGAATCACGCAGGTCATCCTCCACCGCAGTCTGAAGGCAGGCCAGCACCGTACTCTCAATCATTTCTCGCGCACTTGAGGATGCCTTATCACGATTGAAATTCAGCCAACTTCCGGCCTTACCCGACATCAAGTCAATTGCGATCCTAACACTAGGAAAATAGACGTGCTTGGTCTCAAATTCTTGCCCGCGATAGAACGTCGTCATAGAGCGAGAAGGATGAATACCAACATTCGGCTCGTACCAAATTTTCGCTTCCGCTTGTTCCGTTTTTATGAATTTCCATGGATTAAGTTCGAGTTCCCCCTCCAGCTCCCTTTCCGTGTTTTGGATCTCAAATTGACCATGAAGTGCAGTCATGCTCCCCCGAACAGGAACAAGAGAATGCTTACCAAATACTATTATTTGGTCTGCAAGACTGGCGGCTTCGTAAGGAAATCTTTCATCAAGAACCGGATCCATTGTGCTTACCACTTGGGAAGTAATGGACTCAACACTTCTGCTTTCTGACCAAATCTTAGCAAATACGTCAAGCTCAAATGTAAGTTTGAAGCTTGTACCGTGAGGGAACGATATATCATCGCTCAATCTTCGAAGTACGACCATACCCTCCTCGGGACCAGTAGGGCTATACATTGTCACATCGAAAATTTCGTTCGTGAAGAGACTTTTCGTTAAAATAGATACTTCATTGCATAACATAAAAACACTTTGTAGCCCTATACCAAACGTACCGGACGGCTTCATCCACTCCGGCATTTGGTTTATCTCACGCTGGCGTGCTTTGTTGTTTTGTGAGCCACCAATTCTGAGCATATACTCGAGATCTTCACGACTAATACCTGTGCCCTCATCTCGAACTGTTAGAGTCCACAATGATTTTTTATTTTTTTCAGTTTCAGTATGAGCTGACTCTACTAGATCAACAAATATCACAGCACTGCCAAACAGAGCCCTCAATTCTTCCTTGTCTGGAGTCCCCCAGAACTCCGCATCATATTTTTTTCTGTTAGCAAGCCAAGTTCTCAATAATGTAGCATCCACCGCGTTTTGCAAGAGCTCTCGTACACACGCAAATCGGCTCTCGTATAGATTGTTACCCTGAAGCAATTCGATTGCTTTATTAGCATCAATAGAGAATGCTGGCCGCTCTCCATCCTTTAAAATTTGCAGATTCCCACCTAAGCGCACGGAAACAGGCCCTAGCATTGGCAAAAGACCAAGTTCCCTATTTGGCACAATATCGCGCCAGTTAGCCCTTTGATCCTGAACTTCTTTCTTTAACCAGTCGAACCAACGAAATGCCTCCAAGTATCCATCAATAGTTTCACATTCAGCGGTTACTTCTATACGCTCCTGATCTATCCGCAGATGACGCATCCCTGCATGTTTATCTTCATGGGCTTTACTGACTTTCGACCTTTCATCACCGGCTATCCTCTGCATAACTGGACAAAATCTGTTGTCATCCAAATCTAGAAGGTCCCCCATGCGTAGCATGCAAGCGACAAAACGTGGATGGCAATCATCTTGTGCCAAGCCTGCCTCACGGAAAGGTAATCCTCTCTCGGAGATCAGATCTGCAAAAGGCGCTCCATGCATTTGGCAAATCCGACCCAATAGCTTGAAAAGGCGGGCCGGAATAAGCTCCGTTCGAGGTGAACTAATTCCAACAGTGGCCATTGGTGCACGCACTATCTGTTCAGCTCGCGTAGGGTGTTTCCTTCGGAACCACTCTGCCATGAACTCACGAAACTTGGATACCATTTCTAACGGAGTGCTGCACTCGAAAATCAAGGTTGGGTGAGCCTTGACTGTGAAGGCACAAGCAAGCGAATGCAGTTCGTGATTTGGCTGAGCGCATATAGATTGAACGAACTCCTGAAACTCCGGATCGTCTATTGCATCTTGAAAGTCGTCGTACGGAACAACCATTCCTATATCATGCCAATAGGCTGACTCAAGCAACAACCAAGTATCAGTGGCCGTTAACAAGTTTACGTTATCACCTAATAATCTTTCGATATTTACAAGTATCTGTTTGCTATGAGACTCATCATGGCGACTGTAATGAGGAAACAAGCTTCCGATTGTTTGCAATGCTTTGGGAATTAATTTTTCATCAAAATCCCATTGGCTATACAACGAGCGAAGAGCGGAGTGCTCTTCAGCTTTCACCTTCAGGTGCCTTACAAGCAGATCAGCCATAAATAAACTCGCGAAATTTTGGTTTTCCGCACCTTACTATGCAGCTTTTGTTTTGTCGCTAGAAATACACAACGGCTGTTGACTACTATCATAAATGACGGTCACCAAAACCCGCCTTCAAAGAAATTAAAATAGTAAAAATCGACTAGTGAATAGCCACTGCTTGAGAGGACTCCCGTGCTAATGGCATAAAGCGCTGCATAGACTGACTCCTTTTGGCCGCAAACGGCGCTTAGTCAGACGCCTGTCAACGTGGGCAGCAGGATGAAGGCATCGCCGGGCCACGTAAAACCTGTGCCGGTTTTAATACGACCCTGTTGTTGTCGCGTAAAGATGTGCAACCAAAAAAACTTACAAATCAATCAGATACTAATCGTTGCCGCTGTAACACCGATTTATAGCCCCCCCAACCCCATAAGCGATAAACCTTCAGCGATAGAGCCATGGTTATACCGCTCCCCAGTTGAAAATCCCTAGGGCCCCTGGGAGATTTGACTAGATACGGGGTAGGAAACCCGCGGAATCGTGTTAGCGGGAAGCCTCCCAGCTTAGTGAACAGGTGAACCTGGTGAACTCCAGTTCACCTGTGCATTTGCCCTACCGTTTAGGCGATCTGAGGGCATCGTTACCAGCCCGGTAATGATGGCCTCTTTTCTTCAAAATCCTTTCAATTTCAACGATTGAAATTTCAGTAATTTCCCACGCCTCCCACTAACTCGATCCCGCGGGTTTCATGCCCCGTGTGAAGCGAAACCTCTCAGGGTCCCCGGCGTGATTTCCTCTCATCGAGAGGCGGGGCCAGCGAAATTCGCTTGGTAGGCTGGAGCGCAAAGCGCCTGGCCACAACACCTGGATGCTGACTTTAGCGTTACACCCACGGGCAGCGTTACATCCGATGTACGCGATGCAGCGCTGCTGTGTAACAGCCGTGAAAGCCAATGAAACCGGGCATTTGGTGAAGGGCGCTACACTCGTAACACCGGTTACACCAGTTTTTGAGGGGGGCTGGGTTTGTGCTCTCATGCTGCCTTTCCAAATTGGCCCTACAACACATTGTTGGCCTCTAGTGAATCAAGATGGTCGGCGTGATTTCTGATCACCAGATGGTGAGGACAGCTGATATGCAATGCCACTGGCTCGAGGTAGATTGACTACCTGACAACACGGCGGGATAACATCATGGAAGACACCCCTTTGCTTGCTTCATTACTCAAGCGCATGAATGAAAACCAACTGGCCCTGGGGGCAGCTATCGAGGAGCTGTCAAACTGGGTTGAGCAAAGAGGATCTACAGAAGTGGCACAGAACATTCGAGGGGCACTGGATACCTTGGATGAAAATGCAGGATTCATCACCCTTGCGCTCGCCTCACTGGCGGCAGAAGGTCGAACGAAGAAGTAACTACTCTGCTGGATGGCAACACATCAGCCACCATTTGGTGTTGCTTTACCCTACGGGGATACCTCGAATAAGAGGGCAGAAGGAAGCGCCGTGTATGCCCACGTGTATGCCTAACCGAAGCACCACCAAACACACCCAATGAACACGGGCCTTTTACTGTCCAGTTCAAACGACGCCGGGGCACCATATATAGAGATGAAGAAGCCCTAGGTCGAAAGATCTGGGGCTTTTTTGTGGGTGATTGGTTGATAGGTTTTTTGATCGGGGGAATCACATTGAAGCGGTGAGATTAACGGTGTGGACAGCTCGTCGTGAGCATTGGGTTTGAACTGTCCGAAGTTTCCGGATAGCTGCCCTAGCTGGGCCAACCTCACAGATCATCTAGCTGCCATCAGCTCTAGGTTGAGCCTAACGACATTCTCGTTACGTGCCCCACGTGATCTGCTTGTCCGCCCAAATGGTGAAAATGAGGAGTTCGGTGGCGTAAATAGATCTGTCCCGATTGCGGTCGTGCGGTCGTGTAGGGCCGCGCCTGTATGTCCTAGAGTCTTCGGAAGGCGTAACCAAACTCAGCTATCCCCCCATGGATTTGCGCTCCTGGCTCCTGTAAGTATAAGGAATTCAATACTGCCTGCTCCTTGGGCATCGGGGAAGTCGTGCATCTGTCGCTTCCATACGGAGTGGATGTCGCAGCGTGTGCCCAGAAGCACTATGCGGGAGAAATCATGCCGGATCGAAGCGTATGCCAAGGGTATTGATTACATAACAAAGGGTTCAGTTAGACATCACCCATCGGGGGCGATCGCTCCGCATGGGTGAAAACCATCGAAGTCAAATACCCACGGCGGATATGCATTCTGATGCGTACCAACAGCATGTTCGCGCCAAGATTCGCAACCGCCAAGGAGCGCATCAGGCCGTCCGCCCGCTATCAAAGCCACGGTTGCCAGGCGTTGGTTTCCACCGTAGATTCCAGGGTTTTGCAGTAGTTTCCACTGACCGCCTGACTAGACCCAAAACAAACCAACGGGCCGGGATCTCCCGGCCCGTTGCGACCATCTCGATCTGCGCCAGCATTGAGTGTTGAATTTCACACACCGTGTAGATCCCAACACGCTGACGCCGGCTATTACTTTGACCACACTTTGACGGAATGCGAGATAGGCATCAGACCAAACCCACGCAGGGTGGGCGTCTAAGACTTATTACGTGGACAGCCCGCCAAACAAGCGCACCGTGGCCGCTGATACCAGCGACAGACCTCAGACCGATACGGCGCTTTCGGCCCGCCTACTTTTACCTGGCGTTTACCGAATCGCTGGCGAATGTGAGCAGGCATGAGACGAAACCGGTGTCGGACACACGTTTGAGGCTTGATCCATGCGTGGGCCGTCAAATAAACCGCCCTTGTCGTCTCACAACCAGATACAGGCTGAAGACAGTGCTGGAGCCAAAAAAACGTAATGCCAATGAAACACCAAACCCTGCACTATCGAAACTATCGTTTCGATTACAAAAAATCATAAGGAGGGAGCAACGCATAAGGAGCGGCCATTTACTGCCAACTGAACACTATATGTTGACCGAGGCGCGTTGACCTGTACCTTGACGCATGGATAATCGCGGCCCAGATTTGTGGGTAAGCAAAGCCTATCCGCAAAGTTTTATACAAGGAGTGATTGGATCATGGCCGTTTGCAACGCCAATGACGTGGCGAACTACCTTATAAACTTCGCCAGAGAACACGGGGACTACCTGACACCGCTGAAGCTCCAAAAGCTGATGTTCTATGCTGACGCCTGGCATATGGTGGTGAAGAGTGGCCAAGAACTGATTCCTGATCAGTTTGAAGCCTGGGTACACGGCCCAGTGGTGCGAAGCATTTATCACCGTTTCAACCACTACCGCTGGAACCCCATCACTGAAGAGCTTCCGGCCCCCAACCTTGCTGGAGAGACGGCCGACTTCTTAAAGGAGGTCTACAAAGTCTTTGGTGGGTTCTCGGGCTATGAATTGGAGCAGCTCACGCATCAGGAAGAACCTTGGAAGGCAGCCCGGGGCATGCTGCCTGCAGATGCGTCATGCAATGAGATGATCGACAAGGAACTGACTCGTCGATTTTATACACAGATGTCGGCAGCCCAATAAGTATGACCAAAGGTCCATCCATCAAGGCTGGAAAGCTATCTATTAGCCCGAGCATCAAAGCCGGTAATCCGGAAAGCCCCAAGCTGCTGAGCTTTTCGTTTCGCTATATGGATCGCCAACACCAAAAATTCGATTACTCCGGTCGCGACGCCGCTTATTTCTGCAAAGTGATTGAGCGGCTTTCCGCATTGAGTTCATGCACAGTTCAGCAGCTGTACGCAGAGCGCTCCGCGGCTTTGCGAGCCCACCCCATTGCATGGGATGACACCACTGAGCCAGAAGGTTTCTGTCATCTGAATGAGCAGCTCCGCCAGAGCCGCCCCTACCAATTCAGTATCTCGAGCAATGCCCACGGAAGAGTTCACGGCTTCTTTTTGGATCATGTTTTCCACGTGGTCTGGCTTGACCCGTCCCATAGCCTGTACGCATAACGCGTCAGGTCGCTAACAACTGCAAGGCACGCTCCATGAGTGATTGGTAGCAACGCCGGCAATCTCAACACCTTTGGCTGGCACGATGGGTTCTAGACAGACCCTAGACGGATTGTGACCCTGCTGAGCATCCCGCCTACTCGGAAAGTAGCATCCCGCCTGATACGCGGAGGATCACCGCATCCGAGCGCCCGCACCCGGTCAAGAATTCTAAAAACCTTGACCAGCCTTGACGAAATTTTAGACATGTCTTGAGGGGTTTCTCTGGCGCCACCAGCGCTGAGAACGCTGAAAGCCACACAGCGCAACGCTTTGCGGGTATTCGCGCAGCTTGGCCAGCACCAGCCTCGTCAAGAATTCTAGAAGTAACCGTCAAGGTAGCTGCTCGATCAATATCAAGGCCCGCCCTAGCGGGATGGGGTGGTGAAATCCCCGGCCAGACAAATCCTTAGCGCGCTAGGCAATACTAGACAGGCACTAGACGAATTTTCCCCAACGACTCGCGCTCAAACTGCCCACAACCCAAGTAATACGGCACCAGTGTTAAAGGTGGCGTGCTGATGCTTGATACTCGTCAAGTATTTTCCGGGGCCTCCAGCGACCTGACAGCAGGTCGGAGCAGGTGGTGAACGAGTCGTTCACCCTGGAGCGGAAACCGATCGGCCTGCCAGCTTGGCCAGCCCCCGGATTCCAGCTAGCCGCTCACGTTCCGCTGGTAACATCAGCAGGTCATCTGCTGGCCCCGCCTCATTCCGGCGCCAGCATCAACCGCGCATCGGGGATAGAGCCGTGTCCTTTATTGACTGTGATTATCTACTCGCCAACAAAGTGGTGTTTCCTCCGGAGCTGGCGCTGCTGATTGTCAGGAAGGCCAGCGCAATGACGGCTGCATTCGAGGAGCAAGTGCTAGACCAGCTCACCAAGGACGCACGACGCGCCCCTTCTCTTGGAACTGAGCCAAGGAGAGTCATCTGGGAGACGCGTTTATAGTGCTCTCGGCCAAAAGTTGCCCTTTTGTGTAGGAGTGACGCTCAACGGTCTTATTTTCAACTCTCAAGATATTTACTTTGTAAAACTTAACAATCGACAGATAGAAAACTAAAGGACTAAACATGAAGATCGGATGGAAGACTAAAAATAGCAATTTGAAGCCCGAAGAAATCCTAAAAAAAATAGAGCGCATAAAAAAACTAACCAATGACGGTAGGGTTTCATTCGAAGCCTTTGAATATCACAATGCCTTCGCGAGTCTTTTCTCAATGATTGAGCTACCGTCAAAATCAGACGGACTAAATCTTGACTCAATTCTGTCCAGAAGCATTTCAATCACTGCGACAGCAGGAGTGCTGACTAAAGATGCACTAATGGAAAATATTCAGAAAATCTGCCGCGCTGAACTTGCTACCAGAGAAGAAAAATATTGCTTCCTTACTTCTATATCCATCAACCCCGCCCATCTCACTCTTAAGTCGATATACATTGAAGATACGCATATAAACTTATTTTCTGGACAATATCCTAAAAAATACTCCTCCAGAGGCCTGGTGATAAAGGCATCGCATCGTGTACTGGATGATGAACATGAGGAGTTTTGCAAGGTAAAGATTCAGTTAAAAGCCAAAACCGCCCAAGGAGCAACGACGAAAGCACTGAGGAGCTTAGACATACTTAGAGCACTTATGGCGCTATTTGGAAATTCGGGCATGGAACTAATGGGTAATAATCAGGCGCCCATAAATAAGGTCAGGCTGGGGCAGACGCACACACTGCACTACTTTAGCGGCAAACCAGCAAAGTCACCTGTGTGGTATGAACCATATTTTGAAGTCGGCAAAGTTTACTCCCCATCGAAACCAGAAATATTTGGGAACAACGTCAAGTGGGCTCTCTCAAAATTAAAAGAATGTAACTACGGCAGAACAATAAAAGATTCGCTACTTCGATATGTCCGAGCACTGGATGAAAGAGAACACAACTCGGCTCTTATTAGACTTTGGGGCGCACTCGAATGTATTGCATCGCCATCTGATTCAAATAAAGATGGCATACCTCGGCGCTGCGCCTTCTTATTCGAGGAAAGCGAATTTCACCAACAAATACTTGAACACCTTCGTGAACATAGGAACCAGAGTGTACATGCTGGCGAGGAAAGCGAGCGTGCTAAAACATATTGTTATCAAATACAGTTTTATTTTAGAGAACTCATCTTATTTCACCTGCGCCGATCCAATGACTTCCAGACTTTAGCCGAAGCTAACCAATTTCTCGATCTGCCAGCGAAACCAAGCGATCTACAAAAAAAGATTGATCTGTATAAAAAAGCATTGGAGTTTCAAGGCGGATCTACGGATACCCAATGACCTCATTGCAGAAAGGCTCATGAGTGTCCACTACCCCGATCCGGGGTGGTGCTGGCGCCGGGGAATGGCAAGAATGCCTCTGTGCGGTGGAAGTGCAGCACCGCGCCAGCTACATCGCCGCAAAATTGTGGCGATGGCTCCTCAAAAGTGAGGAGCGAGATAATCGGGCCACTTTTGGACTGATCCATCAAAGGAGTGGTGGTGATGACCACACCTTTGCACCAGCGGCGGATTTATCAAGACGGTGTACCGCTCGTCGGGGATGGAGCAACGAACCTCAATAGCTTTTGCAGCCAGCACCGTGTATCCCCTGGTGTATCCCTTGGAAAATAGTAGAAGGTCAAAACCTTTAAAAACGGGAACATTACCTCCAGGTTCAAATGACGCCGGGATATAGAGATGAAAAAGCCCCAGTTCGAAAGATCCGGGGCTTTTTCGTGAGCGATTGGTTAATGCGTTTTTCGACGGAGGAAATCACATCAAAGCAGTGAAATTAACGGCGTGGACAGCTCATCATGAGCCTTCGATTTGAACTCCCCGAAGCTTCCAAATAGCAGCCCCGACCACCTAAGCCAACCTCACAGATACATCGAAGGTGCCCACATCTACCTGCCATCAGCTTCAGGTTGAGCCTAACCACCTTCTCGTACCTCAGGCATGGGCACCAAAAAGAACGGATGGCGCCCACCCTCGTCGTGGACCTGGCGATTCAAGCCAAAGCCCAGCACAACGTTAATAACCACCCCGATCCCCGAACACTGGGCTTACCGTATCTGGTACAGCACAGCAGCCCCTGGTTTGGGTTCGAAAGCCGGTACAGTGCGTTGCTGCAGTGGCATACCCTTGGCATCCCAAACCAAGGTGTCCGATGGGTACTCGTCCTTGCGGGTCATGGCGTCGATTTGCTTGGCGATCACCTCTGAGCTTGCAGGCACTTCCGGGTTCCATTCGAATACGCCAACTCTGCCGTAGAACACAGCCGGCGCGTCGATATCGAGGCGCCGGTCGGGGCACATGACCAAACCGCGGTCAAGCATAACCCGCAACGCGCCAACAGGTACCGCCTTCACCGTGGGCGTGGTGCGTTCGGTGCTGTGGCCTGGGCAGACATTGGCCGAGCGAGTAACCATCGCCTCGACCACTTCAAGATCGGATTGAGCCTGCGCCGAAACGGCAACGGCAGATAGGGCGAGCACTACCAGATTTGACTTCCAGGGCACGCGAAACCTCCTATGGAAAAAATACCCCAACGTTGCGGACTGCCCCCCACGTAAGAACAGTTCGTTGCCAGGAGGCACACTTGAGACCAACACGACATTTAGTTTGTTCCAGTTGCTGATCGCCAGTGCTGGGCTGACCCAGGTTTGAAAGAAGCGCTCGGGACGGCATGGGCTAAGGGCCGGAGATGCCTTGCCGTCGATTATCTCCTCGCTGCCCATGACAACTTACCGCTACCGCCGCCCCCCATCTTCTCTCCACGAATCCCCTGCCCCCGTCCTATAAAACGCAATCCCGGTAGTGCTGCTGGAACTCCCCCCTTGACCCAAGATGATCCGTCCACTGCCGGACAGGTTCGGCCTCTTGCTCGGTGAGTTTCATCTGCTGCAATTCATCATGAAGAAGGAACACAAAATCCTCTTCGTCCTGTATTCGCCGCACGTCCTGTAGGGTCCAGTGATGCTCGCTGATCAGATGGAGCCGAAGTTCGTCCATGGCTTCCAGTCTGGCCCAGATTGCCGTGCTGTCCTTGCGCATGCGCTCGGCGAAACACTTGAGTTTGTATAGCCCGAGTGCCATGCGGGTGTGTTGATCGCGCGGCTGCCCTTCCCAGCGGAGGTCGGGGTTTTCAATCAGGCGTTTCTCGTACTTATCAAGCGCCGCTACCCATTCACGATGGTGATTGAATTCTTGAACCATAGGCCGGGTCTCCACGACAGTCCTTTCGAGTGAAATCAAAACGATGTTACGGCTTGGCCCGACAGCTATTTGCGGCCAGGGTCAATTCCAGGCAGCAAAAAAGCCCGCGTTCCAGGCTGTGTGGAACGCGCTCAGGCGCAGCTCAAAGTAAGTGCCCGACTTGTCGGGGCATTCGCTTTTCGGGGTGGCCGAGGGGCCTCCCCGAACAGCGGGCATCCGTCCTGTTTTCAGGTGGGAAGACAGCCCCTTGGGCTGTTGGGGAGCTTGACGGTGCAAGCTTCAGAATCGCCCACTGATGCCCAGCAAAGGCCCCTTCTGGACGATGTCGTAGACGAAGCCATCATGGCGATAATTCACCCCCATCGCCCGGTAACCGGCCACTGCTGAAAACCCGGGCCAAAACTCCCAGCCGGCCAGCGCTGCCAGGTCCCAATCTTCCCGAGACTGCCCGGCACCCGCCATCCCCCAGGATGACAGCCAGAATCGATCGTTCACGGCATAGTGCCCACGCAGGCCTGCCATGGCGTCTGCCCATGTGGCGTTGTCAGAGCCGGATAAGCCACCGAGTGGTCCACCATGGAAGGTGAGGGTGGTGCCGCTGTACCAGGCACGTACGCCGCCGGCGACATCCAGTCGGCGGTTTTCATCACCCAGCACCGTGTAGCCGCCCCCCAGGAACCCGGAGGCTGTCTTGCTTTCGACCTCTAGCTTGGCCCCCCCCGGCAGGCGGTTGCGGGTGTCGGTGTCGATGTACATCAGGTCGGCGAGCACGCTGTAGGGGCCCCGACGTGCCTCCCCCATCAGCATCACCGACATATCGACCGTCTTGGCGATGTCGGAGAAGTCGGACTTTATGAACTGGGTGCCCGTGCTGCTATGACCCACGTGCCCACGAATGCCGGCGCCCCATACGTAAGGGCCGCCGTTGAACGTCCAGTCATCGTTGTCTGCCGCCATGGCGGGCCCGGCGGCGACAAAGGCGCCAGCCAGCAGCGCCAGATGGGCGTGCTTGCGCCACAAAGCCGAGCGGGGGTTGTCACTGTGCATGATGGTGTGTCCCCGATCAGTGCTGAGTCAGCGAGAGCGCCACGCCCTCGGCCGCACAGTCCTTTGTGGGCTTCAAGCCAGCTTTTTGTGCGGCCTTGACCTCTTCCTTCGCCGCCGCCAGATCCGCCAGGAACGCCGGATTGCTATGCAAGCTCGCAACCGTCGCAGCGCCCATGATGCGGCCCGCATCGACGTCGCTCTGCCAGTGGGCGTCGCAGATGACGCGGCTCTGGCCGAATGACAACCCGCGGGTCATCAACTCGGTTGCACGTGCAGGCTGAATCTCGGCCAGCAACAGCCCCCAGGCCCAACCGGCGGCGGAGTGGCCGGAAGGCCAGGAACCATCCGTGCGCAGCAGCGGTTCCATGTCTTTGCGACAGGTCCCTTCGTTATGTGCCACGAATGGTCGGGTGCGGTTGTAGGCATTCTTCCCGGCATAGGTGGAACCACCCGCATCCGACAGGGTGCGCTGCATCAAGGTATAAAGATGCGGTGTATTTTTCTCGGTGATCGGCGTGCCCAGCGCGCAGGCGAATGCGTTGGCCGGGCCTGGGAATGCCAGCTCCGCATCCGCCGCGGCGAGTTTCTCCCGAGCCGTGCCGCGTAGCGACAGCGCTGCTCGCCGTGCCTCCTCATCCCGTGCCAGCGCCGCAGAGTCAGGCTTTGGTGGGGCGCCCAGCAACGCCAGGCGCAATGGCAGGTCTGCCGAGTTCAGATAGCCGGGGGCCAGCTTGAAGTGAGGGTCCGTGACCTTGGGCGCAGCATCGTCGGCAAGCACCAGCCCCGACCAGAGCAGGCCCGCCAGCCCCAACTGCTTATGTACTGTTTTCATCGGGTGTTCCCTTATCAAAACCGGTAAAGGGCATTCAGATAGGCGCCTGCGCCCACGTTCTCACCCGTCAGCGGGCTGTTGCGAGCGTCGGAGACCAGGGCATAGGTCTTGATGCCGCCTTCCAATGCCAGCTGCGGCTGCCATTGCCAGGTGAGGCCCAGCTTCAGGGTCACGTCGCGCATCCCACCACCTGGGTGATATTCCTCGAAGCCGGTACGCGCGGCTTGTTGGGCGGTGACGCCGAAGCGCGCCATCATGTCTTTCTCATTGCTCCAGGTGCCGTACAGGGTCGAATCCAGGGTCAAGGTTGAAGACAGCGCGTAGGCTGTGGCGAAACCGGCTTCCAGGAACGCGGTACGCCCCAGGCTCTCGCCACCGTAATCCCGGCTCTGGCTGGCTTGCAGCCCACGAACAAACAGGCGGCCGGCCGGCAGCACCCAGTACGCTTCCGCCCCGACCAGGGCAGTGCTGTCCAGGTTACCCATGCCTTTGAGGTAGTCATCACGACCGCCCAGGGTGTGGATTCTTTCCTTGCGGCCCTGGTCGTAGCCAATCAGCAGGGCCACTCCAAAAGGTGACAACCCCGGCAAGTCCCAACGCAGACCATCGGGGAACGCGGCAGTAAACTTGCCCCAGTTTTCGGTAGGCAAAACCGCTTTGAGTTTCAGTGACGGGAACGCGGCGTAGTGTGAAGAACCTTCATACAAGGGGCCGACGGCGAGTCCACCACCGACGGTCACCGAGGGCTCACTTGAGTCGTCTGCGTGTGCAGGCAACGCCATCGCAAAGGCGAGGGTCGCACTGGTCATGAGCGCCGCTTTATATTTGAAAAAGTTTGAACCACCGATGGTTGTCATTGCTTCTTTCCTTGGGTGTAAAACCAAACTTATTGGCGTGGGTGCCCAGTTATAAAAGTCGAACGTTATGAGTTAGAGCTCGACGGCCTGCGGCTTCGGGAAACTCCACTTTCCATTCAGAATTTGTTCTTTCGGCTGATAAAGCCTGACCGTGTAGTTCCAGCCAGGCGTGGTAGGCAGGCAATTCGCAATCTTCCCGTCGCAACCGCCGAACTGGATGAGAATCGAGCCATCCTCACTTTTCCTGGCAGTGAGGTTGTTCAGCGAATAGGCGTCATAGGGGTTCTTCTGGAAGTAACCGTCGGCGTTATAAACACTGACAGACCAGAAACTATTGACCGGGACCTCTCCGACTTTGAGCCGGTAAATGGTTTTCCCATCGTTCTCAGGCATCACGCCGCCGAGGTAGATAGCGTCCTTGGCGGGGTTCCCACCCCACCCCGTCGCAGTGCCGATCAAGTGATGGATGGGATTGACCGTGCCCTTGGGGCCAAAGGACTGGTTGTAGTCAGGAATCGTCGAACCCAGGACCTCCAGCGCCTCACGCACCTTGGCCTGGCTCGCCGGGTCCCACTTAGGTACTACAAACTCGCCAACCTTGGCCTGGCTGACCGCGATGGAGTCCTGCAGTGCATGGACCTTTTCAAGGTCTTTGCGATCCGCGGGATCGAAGAACGTGCGCACAGCGACAAACACATAGCGTGTGCCGATGGCCTCTTTCGTCAGTGTCTGGCGGCCGGCGCCATAAGTGACGAGGGGCACGTAGTGGTCTTCATTGATCACCGCCATGGACATGAACCGTCCACCGGCCTCAGGCAAGGTGATCGTGACGGGGCCTGCCTCGAGATCGAACACGGCTGACGAATAGAGCGTGTCCCGATTCATCCGGACCACATTCTGGGCGTCAATGGCCACCGCTTCGCGGCTATGAACAAAGCGGCCCAAACTGCCACTTGCGACCATTTTTCCCAAGTAGAGGTCAGACTCGGCACGAACAAAGTTATCTACACCTACCGGTATCGCCGCCTCCGGGGATGACTGAGCGTTCGCACTTCCAAAAACCACCAGCGCCATCGCAAGGGCACAGGCCGTGGATGCATGGGACATTTAAACCTCTTGGTTTTATTAGTTGGCGTTAATTTTTTGACTGTATAAGAACGCCTAGGCGCAAACTTGCCATTTGGTGCCAAAAGCAAGGTGAGCGCGTACGCGAAGGCCGCCCCGGAAAGGGGTGAAGTGTTTGAGGGGATGGGTGTTAGAAGAGGGTGTTAACGATCCTGTTTCAAGAGCGCGCGATAGTGCGACGGCGGGCTCCCAGTCCAACGCTTGAAGGCGCGGGTAAAGTGCGCGGGGTCGCTGTAGCCGACCATATAGGCAATTTCGGTCGCGCTGTATCTGCCGCTGGCGATCAACTGAAGGGCTTCACTGCGACGTGTCTCGTCACGTAAAGCGTCGAAGTCTATGCCGCAATGTTCGAGACGCCGCTGTAGCGTTCGAGCAGACAGCCCAATTTTTCTTGAAATAGAGGCAAGTTTGGAAAGCTCCTGATCGGCTATCTGCTGGGCGAGCACGTCAGCTGCGTCAGCGGTCGACTTCAAGGCTTGGGTGGTTTTCCAGGCAACATCTCGGAAAGGCTGCAGGGGGATCTCGAGCAACTCACGATCAAATTCGATCATGTTGTGCTCAGCGTTCATTACGAGGTTCGGCCCCAGGTGCTCTTCAAGCGCCTCGTCGCCTCGTTCTCGCGGATTTTTTAAATGTACGCGTATAGCGCCAGGCGCGCCGGACATGAGCGGCACTTTTCTAAGCACCGCCAGGGTGCCGAAAATGACCTGCTTCGGATCAGCCCCGTGGTGCCCGGTAAAGTGTTGGATCAGTTTCGTCGTGCGCCCTTCGGTGACGATCTTTACTTCGCTTCCCTGATGCAGCAAATCCGTATGCACCGCCGCCGCCGCACACGCCTGAGCGAGGTTGGTCGAGCCCAATATCAATTCGCCCCACATGCCGGTTGAGCGCATATCGGTGAGGTGCCCTATCATCGCCCCGCCGAAGGGGTCCTGTGCGATAGCGGCCATTTCATTGGCGATATGAAAGCAGGCCGCTCGCGGTACCCAAGCTTCTGGGTTTTGAAAAACATGCGGAGAAATACCGAACCGTCGAAAGAACTCCAGTGGCGACACCCCTCGCATACTCAGATAGGGGGCGACTTGCCTGAGTGTGCTGAGTCTGATGGCGGGCGCAGCATTCGTCATGGGTGTCCGTTCCTGGTTCTAAAGGCAATGCATTTGAAAACCGTCTTGGCGCGCTGGCATAGCATAGGCAAATTGTTTGCCAAAATCGCGCGATCGACAGCACTGTCACCCTGAGCATCGATTCAGCGGCAAGCTCGTCACTTACACACGAAAAAGCCCCAGGTCAAAGAACCTGGGGCTTTTGTAGAGGCGGGGCAAAGACCGCAACGCTCATCCTTCGCTTCAGACCCGAGCGGGTGACACGATGATTTTCACGTTGTGCTCCTTGTTTTTGACCAGTTCCTCGAAGCCCTGGCCCACGATCTGTTCCAACTGAATGCGCCCCGTCACCAGTGGCGTGATGTCCAGCCGACCATCGGCGATAAAAGCGATCACGTCAGCGAATTCACCGTTATAGGCCAGCGCGCCGAGTACCTGTTTTTCCGTCGCCACCAACTCGAAAAAGTTGAACTCACTGGGCTCCTCGAAGATGCCCACCAGTACGCACTTGCCGGCCTTGCGGATCAGGTCGATCGCGAGCTTGGCCGTGTGTTTGTTGCCGATGCATTCGAAACTGACATCCGCGCCGAGCCCGCCCGTCAGGCGTCGTACCTCGGCCAGGGCATCGCATTGATTGGGATCGAGCACATGGGTCGCCCCCACTTCCCGGGCCTTGGCCTTGCGCGCTCCGGACATCTCCAGGGCGATCACCTGAGCCGCACCCGCCGCCTTGGCGCACATGATGGTGCACAGGCCAATGGTGCCCGCGCCGACCACCACCACGTTTTGCCCCAGCAGGCTTCCGGCCTTTTTCACCGCGTGCATGCCCACCGCCAGAGGCTCGATCAGTGCGCCGGCTTCAGCCGGAAAGTTCGCCGGCAACTTGTACAGCAGGTTGGCTGGCACGTTGACCAGTTCGGCGAAGGCGCCGTTGTTCATCAGGCCGGTGAAGGCCAGGTTCTCGCAAATGTTGTATAGCCCGTGGGTGCAGTAGTAGCAGGTGCCGCAATGTTGGCATGCATCGGCCGCCACCGGCTCGCCGACGCTGAAGCCTTGCACGCCGGCACCGAGTTCGACGATCTCGCCACAAAACTCGTGACCGAGAATGCACTGGCCTTTTATCCCGGTCAGCGGGTGCGGGGCGTCAACCGGTATGAACACCGGGCCGGCCACGTACTCATGCAAATCCGAGCCGCAAATGCCGCACCATTGCACTCGGATCTGCACCCAACCGGCAGGCGGCGAAACGGGCAGTGGAACGTCTTCGACGCGGATATCGTTACGACCGTGCCAGACAGCGGCACGCATGCTGCGTTGCGAGTTGAGCGAAAGGGTCATAGCGAAGGCTCCTTGATACGGTTGGCACTGACGCGCCGGACGGTTTGCCAGAGCCAGAGCAAGGCCGGTGCCAGCTCCGCAAGAACGCCCGCACAGCCCTTTTTTAGAGCGGCCCAATGGAAACCACGGAGGGCCGCCATCGCGTTCAAATGAGACGCGCCATGCCAGACGGCACGCGATAGCGACGAGACCGTGAGACGTTGCGTCTCATCGCCAGCCCCGGTACCCACGATCGGCGCTCGATCAGGCCAAGCCACCGCTATGACGTTGTGTCAGCCCACCCCGGTCCAAGGCGCACCCTGCCCCCGCCCGACCATCAGGCGCAGCCAACCAGCGCAACGACGCGTTCACCCGGTTGGCGTGTCCTGCAATGTCGCGCGCAGCACCTGCTCAAGCTGGGTAAAGAATGCGTGGATATGCGCCTGTTTCAACGCCTGGGGCCGGGTGACCAGGTAGACCTCCATCGGCGGCAGTTCAATCTCCTGGAACACTTCGCTCAGGCCCTCTGCCAGGATACGCGGCAGCACCGCCACGCCCATGCCGCGCCTCACCGATTCCAGCTGCACGGCAAATGAGTTCACGCGGATCGGCGCATGGTCCAGGCCGGCGGCTTTTGCCGCGCGCATTTGCGGCAGCAGGTCCAGCGGCGGGAGCAAGGCGATACAGGCCGCCGTGGCCGGCGTCATCGCCGGAAAACGCTGCAGGTAACCGGCATCGGCGAAGACGCCATAGGCCAGCGTGCCCAGCGCTCGATAAATCAGCGAGGGCTCACCCAGGTGCGCTGTGCGCACGGCGATATCGGCCACGCCACGTACGATCTTGTGAAAGTCGGTGGTGATCTGCAGTTCCACCGAGCAGCCAGGGTGCAGCGCGGTAAAACGATTCGCGGCCTCCAGTATGCAGGCCGCAAACCCTTCTCCCGCACTGATCAGCACCGTGCCGCTTAGCGCTGCCTGCGCCCCGCCCCCTTCTACCGTCGTCTGGCGACGCAGGCCGGCTTCGGCCGCCAACGCCACGTCCACCAGGGATTGCCCCCGCGAGGTCAGCCAGCAGCCCTCGACCCCGCGCTCGACCAATGGCTCACCCAAGGCCGCTTCCAGTTGGCTCAGGCGTCGGGAAACGGTCGACGCAGCGACACCGAGCAACTGGCCTGCCTGCAGAAAGCTGCCCCGCCGCGAGACCGCCAACAGCAGGCGCAGATCATCCCAATTTGCTTGCAGCGCCATATCCGTGTTCTTCCCTGGTCTGCAAATGTGCAAAGCCATTATGCAGCAGTCGCCGTTTTCCGAGCGCGGTCTCAGCGGTATATCTAGCGGCCTTTCAAACCATGGATATGGCCTGTATGAACACGAACCCCAACCGCTTGCGCAGCACCTTTGTGACAGGTGCCACCGGCTTGCTGGGCAACAACCTGGTCAGGGAGCTGGTCGCACGCGGCTATGCGGTCAAGGCGCTGGTGCGCTCGCAGGCCAAGGGCGAACAGCAGTTCAACGACCTGCCGAGCGTGGAACGGGTGGTGGGTGACATGGCTGACGTCGATACGTTCGCGGCGGCCCTGCAAGGCTGCGACACGGTGTTCCATTGCGCGGCGTTCTTTCGCGATAACTACAAGGGCGGCAGCCATTGGCAAGCCCTCGAAAGGATCAACGTAGTCGGCACCCGAGCGCTGCTCCAGCATGCCTATGACGCGGGTGTCAGAAGGTTTGTGCATACCTCTTCGATTGCCGTGCTCGACGGTGCGCCGGATACGCCTATCGATGAGACGTGCCTGCGGGCCGAAGCCGATGCGGACGCCTACTACCGCAGCAAGATCCTCGCTGACCGTGAGGTGCTGGCGTTTCTTCAAACCCATCCGCAGATGCACGCGTGCATGGTGCTGCCCGGCTGGATGTGGGGGCCTGGCGACCGCGGGCCGACGTCCTCGGGACAATTGGTCAAGGACGTCATCAACGGCAAGCTTCCGGGGCTGATCCCCGGCACCTTTTCGTTGGTCGACGCCCGCGATGTGGCCTGGGCACTCATTGCCGCCGCCCAGAACGGGCGACGAGGCGAACGTTATCTCGCGGCCGGCCGCAACTTGACCATGCGCCAATTAATCCCGCTGCTGGGGCGTATCGCGGGCGTCCAGACACCTTCCCGGCAACTGCCCCTGCCGGCGCTTTACCTGTTGGCCGCCGTGCAAGAGACCTATGCCTACCTGACCGGCAAGCCCATTTTGCTGAGCATGGCGACCTTGCGACTATTGATACGAGAAGAGCACCGCACCTGCTTTAACCACCGCAAGAGTGAAGATGAGCTCGGCCTGAGTTTCCGTACCTTGGAACAAACCCTCACCGACACGGTGGCTTGGTACCAGCAACACGGCAGGGGGTAAAAACCAGGCCAAAAAGCCCAACGCCAGTCAGTTAAAGCTTTTTTGTAGGAGCGAGCTTGCTCGCGAAAAACTCACAGGCGCCGCGTTCACTCAGGAAACACGCGTTACCGTTGACGTTTTTCGCGAGCAAGCTCGCTCCTACAGAAGACGATGTACGCTTAACTGGCTGGCATTATTTGTGGATCAACGCTTGCGCAACGCCTCCAACCGCGCCGGCAGGTCTTCCTCGGGGAATCGCTCATGCAAGGCCAGCAGCTTCTCATCCGCCGCCTTGGTTTCCCCTGCCAGACGCAGGTTCACAATCTCCTGCAACCCTTCCTCCAACGAAGGCACTGCCACCGGTGCGCGCTTGCTCAGCTTCACCGCCGACTGATCCGCCAGCGCTCCGGCAATCTCAGCCTGAACCGGTGCACGCTCAGCCTGGGGGGCGGCGGCGATTCGAGCCATCGGCGCAGGTGCAGGCAACGCTTGCGGCGCAGGACGGGCAGCTTCTTCGTGCAGGGCGGAAAAGGTCGCCGTGGAGATTTCGGGTTGCGGCACTGGCGAGCGCATCACCACACCGATCATCAGCGCCAGGCCGGCCACGGTGGCGAATGCCATCTGCCAGCGCGGGCGTTGGCAGGCTTGCAACCAACGTTGCCACAAGCTCGGTTGCGGCGCTGGGGCCTCGCGGCGCGCGGCGTTGAGGATGAAGGCGTCGATGGACGCTGGCGGTTCGCCGCCGCTGTGCTGACGAAAATGCTGGAGCAGCAAGTCGTCGGGATCCGGGGTGTGTCGGGAGTCGGTCATGCGGGTATCTCCTCGGCCAGCAGGCGCCGGAGTTTCTGCTGGGCGTAACGCAGGCGGCTTTTTACGGTTTCCAGCGGGGCTTTGGTGAGGGCAGCGATTTGCGGCACTTCGAGGTCGCCATGCAAGCGCAGCAGGAAGACTTCGCGCTGGTCTTCGGGCAGGTCTTGCAGCGCGGCTTCGAGGCGCGCCTGGTCGCGGCTCAGGCTCAGTTGCTGCTCGGGGCCGGCCGTGTCGTCGGGCTGAGCATGCAACTGCTCATCGTAGCTGTCGTGCAACGGGTTGTGGATGCCGTGCTTGCGCCAATGGTCAATGAGGCGGTTGCGGGCGATCTGAAACAGCCATGTACGAAAACTCGCCCGGCCTTGTGGCTGGGTGGTGCTGCGGATCAGGCTGAGCCAGGTGTCCTGATAGATTTCCTCGGCCAGCTCGGCCTTGTTGCTCAGGGACACGAGGAAGCGATAGAGACCTTGGCGGTGCCGCGCGTACAAGGCTTCGAATGCGGCGGCGTCACCGGTTCGGTAGCGGGCCAGCAGCGATTCGTCGCTGGGTGAATCATCTGGAACAGCCATGTAGGGGGCGAACTCCTTTTTAAAGTTGAACCCGATCTAAATGTGGAAGGATCAAAACTTTTCCTTAAACAACCGCATTTTTTGTGGCGAGCGGGCTTGCCCTGATGCCGTTCAGTTCAGCGTACATCGCCTTCTGTAGGAGCGAGCTTGCTCGCGAAAAACTCACAGGCGCCGCGTTCTCTCAGGAAACACGCGTTACCGTTGACGTTTTTCGCGAGCAAGAACTAGGCGTCCCCCTCGCTCCTACAAAAAAGCCTTAACTGAATGGCATTAGGGCAAGCCCGCTCGCCACAGGCGATTCCAGTTTGCTGCGCCACAGCGCCAAGCCGGAGATTTATAGGGACCTGCCACATTTGATCAGTGTCATGTTCGAGATCAGGGTTTGAGACCTTGGGCCAGTTCCACCAGTTGCACGAACTCGTTGCGCAGCCCGAACGGGTCATCGCCACGGGCCGAGCGCGCCAGTGCGGCAGTGTCCTGCAAACTCATGCTGCCAGTGTAGCGGCCATCGCCCTTGAGCTGTTGGGCGAAGGCCGCCACGGCCGCGGAGAAGCGCAGGTCGTCACTGGCCTTGGTGGTTACGTTGCTGACGGGCCGTTCGATCAGTTGGCTGTCACCTCCCGCAGCAGGCTTGTAGCGCACACGCACCATGGCCAGTTCGCCCGTGTTGTGTTCAGCCTTCGGCTCGCGGGTGTAACGCAAAGGCTCCAACCAACCTTTCTCGCCCTTCGGCACAATTTCGTACAGCGCGGTAACCGTGTGCCCCGCGCCGATTTCGCCAGCGTCGACTTTGTCGTTGTTGAAATCCTCACGCTTCAGCGCACGGTTTTCATAGCCCAGCAGGCGATATTCACTGACACGCGCCGGGTTGAATTCCACCTGCAACTTCACATCCCGCGCCACCACCGACAGGGTCGAACTGAGTTGATCCACCAGCACTTTGCGGGCTTCACGCAGGTTGTCGATGTAGGCGTAGTTACCATCGCCCGCATCGGCCAGTTGTTCCATCAAGTGTTCGTTGTAGTTATCCACACCGAAGCCCAGGGTGGTCAGCGAAACGCCGCTTTTACGCTGGTCGACGGCCATTTGCTTGAGGCTGTCGAAGTCGCTGACGCCCACGTTGAAGTCACCGTCGGTGGCCAGCAGGATGCGGTTGATGCCCTTGTCGATAAACCCCTTGCGGGCCATCTGGTAGGCCAGTTCGATGCCGGATGCGCCGGCGGTGGCGCCACCGGCAGTGAGCTGGTCGATAGCACTGCGGATCTTGGCCTTGTCGCGACCGGAAGTCGGTTCGAGCACCACGCGGGACTCGCCGGCGTAGACCACCAACGACACGCGGTCCTGATCGCGCAGTTGATCTACCAGCACTTTCAGGGTGCTTTTCACCAGAGGCAAACCTTCGCGGCGGTCCATGGAGCCGGACACATCCACCAGAAACACCAGATTGGCCGGCGCCAGGTCGGCCACAGCGCGGTCAGAGGCCTTGATGCCAATGCGCAGCAGTTGAGTGCGGGGGTTCCATGGGCTGGCGGCGACTTCGGTGGTCACGCCAAAGGGTGAGCCGTCGGTGGGCAACGCGTAGCTGTAGGGGAAATAGTTGACCATTTCCTCCAATCGCACAGCGCCTTCGGGCGGCAGGCTGCCTTGATTGAGGAAACGTCGTACGTTGGCGTAGCTGCCGGTGTCGACATCGACGCTGAACGTCGAGACGGGCGTTTCCGCCACACGGTGCACGGGGTTGTCCGGCAGGTTTTCGTATTGCTCACGGGGCTCGCTGCGATAGTCCAGCACGGCGGATTCCTGCACGAGCATCGGCGCAGGCATCGCCACGCGCTTGACCAAAGCGCCCTGCACCTGCGCGCTGTGCAGCTCGGCGATGGGCGCAGGCTCAATCGGCTGGGCGACCTCAGGGGCTGACGACAGCCCGCACCCGGCCAGTGTAACCATCAAGGTAACGGCAAAGCCCTGGGCCGCAGGACGCAACAACAGCAGAGTGTGGGACATGAGCTGAACCTCGTGAATGAATAATCCGTTCACAAGGTCAGACGCAAGCTTAGGGCGGTTCGGGTTAATGCACGTTTACGAGATTGACCCGCCTCTCAACGACAAGGACGATCCGCCGCCGGTGTCGACTCCATCGCCTGGGGAATGGCTTGGTTCGGCGCCTGCAACTCGTAGACAAAGAACGGGCAACGCACGCCCATCTTGCCCTCGACATCACCGCCATAGACCATGCCGACATAGGCCTCGTACTGCCTGCCCTTTTCAAAGGTGTACACCCGCGACAGCGCCGGGCATTTGCTGTAGGTGCTGCCGTAGCTGCCCACCCCCAATTCTTCGCGTACCAACAGGAACGGCTTGCCCGCCGGCACCCGGTACTCGGCCACGATCTCGGCATACACCCCTTCGGCCATGCGGGTCATCCCCAGGTACTCGGCCATCTTCGGCAGCACGCGCGGCGCCATGCCTAACCGAGGCGGTACCAGGGGTGACTGTGGGTAGTTGATGCTCGGCTTGTCACCGTCATAAAAACGCCCGGCCTTGGCCAAGCCTTGCTCATTGCCCACACACCCCACATAGCTGCCGCCACGCACTTCGCCGTTGGTGATCACGCGTAACCGGGCGGTGTCAGTACCGCTGGCAGGCTCGACATAGGCCACCCAGGGTTGACGATTACAAGCGCCCAACAGCAAAAGTGAACTGATCAAGGCGAGGGACTTCAGCGTCATAGACAGGTTTCCATACAGTCAACGGGATGCAGTAGACGGTAGATCTCAGAGATTGATCACGATCGTCTTGGCCAACATATCGCCCAAGCGACGGCGCAGGCCGAACAGTACAAAAAGACCGTCCAGCACTATGAACAGCATCTTCGGAAAATTGCGCAGGAACGACTGGAACAGCGTGCAGTTCGTGGGGTACGGGTAACCCACAACGGCCGTGCGGCACACCCGCTTGCCCAGGCTCTGGCCATTGGGCAAGGCATCGCAAAACAAGTAGTACCCGAAGGCTGAAAACAGCAGCACATAGTGGAGGCCATCAAACAATGCCGGGCCTCCTGCAGAACCCAGATAGAAATAGGCGTAGTCGAGGTTTCTGTTCAAAAACAGCAGGAAAAGCACCACCGCCATATCGATGAAATAGCCGAGCAGGCGCTTGCCTGGGCTGGCGAGGTTCCAGGTGCCTGCGGTCGATACTGATTCGCTCATACAGTCATTTATCCAAAAGTCGAAGAGATGTCATTGAGGCCGGCACATGTTGTACGTGCCCGTTCGCGTCCATACGCTGTGGCTTTAACGTCATGGTGTTTGTGGCTGTTCTGTGGAAAAAGTGACGAAAAAGGGGACGGATTTATTTAGGTTTGGCGCTGGTCGGTATTAAATAAATCTGTCCACTTTTCTCCATCACTAGGCCAACAAAATCGAATAATTACAAAAAATAAATAATACTTTAAAAGAGCAATTCTGCTGAACTCTAAAAAGCGCAAAACCGTGGTCTGACCCCTATTTTTCCGATTCCCCGTTCCATTTAGTCCAGAACTGTTTCGATCTCTTGTCTTAAAAAGCGCGGAGCCGACGTAGTTGCATAGCGTTGTGCTATTTCGAATGGGTCGACGATTTTAGTTTTAACACCTGGTTTTGAAAAGTCGCCGACCACGTATCTGGCAAAAGAGGGGGACGACTGGTCCTCATCAAGTAGCCAATAGCCACCAAACAGGGAGATCAGGTATTCGCCGATGTAGTAGCCAATACGGGTAACAAACCAAACCCGATCTTCCTCATTGATGTCAGCGCGTTGAAAACCACTGTCCAGCTGGAATAAAAACCTTTTTGGCTCAATCAATACTTCATGTGGCTGATCAAATCCGAGACTTTCACAAAACTTATGCAGTACCGGCAGACGCTCAGATCTGAATGCCGGGAATTCAGCAGCGCGTCGGGCCAGCAGCATATCGGGCGTTTCGCCAGTATTCGCCATTGTCTACCTCAAAAACTAATTATGAATAATTACATCAATCTTGTTCAGCTCCAGCAATCTCGAAAGATTTTCTGCCGGGGGCGCTTCTAAAAATATCCACCTGGGTTGATAACCCTTCACTGTATCTCGAAGATAAAGATCTTTCTCAATCTGCTCATAAATTGGTCGGGAGCAGAAATAGGGGTCAGACCACCAATATCCATTGGTGCACTAATCGTGGTCTGTCCCCAATTCTTGGCGGATCAACGAACATTAAAAAACCAAAGAACGAGACCTAGAATAAAGCCAGCCCCAGCTATTTCCAGATAGAGCGTCATATACTCTTTTAGAAGCCCGACAACGTCTTCACCACCACTCAACCAATACCCGGAAACCTGAAAGAACACACACATAAACAACAGGCCGAACGCACAGGCACAAGGAAGATAGATGGCGATCCACCAAGACTCATTTCTTTTCATTGCCAACCGAAACCATTACGTGCGCCACGCAACCAAGAGAAATTCGCCCCGCTTATTTGGGGGCTTTATAAAAATGTGGTCTGACCCCGATTACCGCTTGATCAAGTTTGGTATATGAAAATTACATCTATCGAGTATCAGATAAAAAATCATAAAATTCTTTTTCTGTCACCTCAAACTCTGGCCCTTCGACCATTGCCATTAGTGACAACAACGCAATGTCTAAAGCTTTTGTGAGAGAAAGTTTTGGATCTTGGTAAATATCAAGTGCCTCTTTTGATATTTTAAAAATATCAAATCCATCAGCAACTACTCTTCCAAGTCTGTCAGCCACTATGTCTTCCATGCTCATTGCTGCCCCCGAGAAATAGGGGTCAGACCACCAATATACATTGGTGCACTAATCGTGGTCTGCCCCCTATTTCCCTCTGGGGATCGACACACAAGCGCCCCTTGATGTTCTCTTTGACGCCGCCGCGTATCGCATTCGTGCGGTGACTCAGTTTTTGGAGAACCTCGCATTTCGGGAGGATATCAGCAGTGATGCGATAGTGCTTCACGACTTTGCGCTGTTGCTGGCCATTCCGCTGAGAGATGGTTGTGATTTGCTCGATGTGATTGGGCGGAAGTTGAATTCACAAATTTCATAAGTAAAAATGGGCGGTTATTTTCATAACCGCCTTATTTAAAAATTTCAAATAGATAAAAATAAAAACTAATTTTTAAAGATCGTAATATTGCAAGCTCAATTCCATAGACACTCAAACAAACGTTATCTGACCTCGATTACCCGCTCTACCACCCATCACGCCCGGACATAAAAGATTTCACATAATCCCACCGTGTAACTATCCAGTACACAGCAAATATTGCTGACAAGGGAAATCCAATCCAGATGAACACCCAGTTCGAATCTGTGCGAAGCAGTATACCAATCACTATGGCGACCATCATGCCGAAAAACGTACTCACCCCACACACCACCGCCAACAATGAAACTATCAGCAGCAGGGTATTTATAAGTTTACTTGCTCGCATCGACCGCCTCATTGTAAAGGCTATTGCCTTTCGCGCCCACGGACAGAAAATATAGCAACATTGCACCACCATACGGCGCCTTTTTACCAAGAATAAATTGGTTATTATCAAACTTTCTGACCGTCACATCAAATATTGATTTTTTCTTGTTCAAACCATCAGCCACCCCCATCTTCAGAGGCACTTTTACAAACCCCGAACCAATTGACAACGCGAAATCTGCGGCACTATATATCACCGGCCCATATCCGCCAGGAATCTGATCAAAAGTCTGTTTAACATGATTATAACTGCCCTCTTCATTATTAACATGGTTATAAAGTGCTGAGGTGCCCTCCTCAATATTCCCCAATCCGAATACAATCATAGGCCCACCGAAAAAGCACCCGGCCACTGTGCCGCATAATGTGCCCCCCGAGTAAACACTTGCCCCTCCCGTGACAGTCTTGGCGGTGTTAGCTACCACAGGAATGACATCACGCGTTCCCGCATCAAAAACCGAGTCAGTGAGCGAATAGTTAAACAGACCTTTATCCCTTTGCGCATCTGCCCATTCAAGCTCATTACTCAGCCCGACCATATCGGCTTCACTCAAGTATGCATCGTGATACTCCTTAGTCCCTCGCTCCAGATGAGCCCAGCACTTGATGATGTAACACATGGCCTTCTCCAGGTTCGCTTCCGTGAAGTCACCTTTCTGCGCCTCAGCCTTGATCGCCGCCACCTCCGCCTCATGAGCTGCTCGATTATAGACGTCCACCGACATCGCGTTTCCTCCCGCGACAACAGCACCTGAGGTACCTCTCCCAGAGCCAACCACGGCCCCGGCGCCTGCCGCGATCAAGGCGGCCATTGCATCTTGATCCACACCCTTGATGCCATTTTTCCCCAACGCGTCGGCAATGGTCGGCATCAATGCAGCCGATGTTCCCGCACCCAGCGCACCACTCTGCACATTGCCACTGGACAACCCAATAGCCGCCCCCGCCAACGCGTGCAACATCACACGTGCCGCACCGCCTTCAGCCCAAGCCGCCCGGGTGGCCGCATCCGACTTCGGATCAGTAGCACGCGACTGGGCATAATCGCCAATCTTGTTGAAGATATCGCTGGAGGCCGTGTTGGCGACAATACCAACCGTCGTTCCTACAGGCGCGCCACCCAGCCCTGCGGCGATTAGTCCGGACGCGATATCGGCCATTAAGCGTTTGTCGCCACCGACCTGCCAGCGCTGGGCTTCCGTATAAGCGGCATTCGCTGCAAGCACCGTTCCAGCGGCATCCGGCGAACCGGTTTCGGTTTGGGTTTTGGCTTTATCGGCCAGTGCTTTCGCTTCATCCGCCTTCGCCTTGCCTACCGCACTGATCACCCCACTGGCCAACTGCGCCGAGCTTTGGATCAGATCAATACGCTCCTGCATGGCCTTTTCATCAGGCCGGTCAAGTTTCTGATTGGCATTGGCGGTGTCACGGTTCAGCCCCACCAGGTCATTGGCGCCTTCGGCATTGCGAACCACAATCGTGCCTTCGCTGACCGCGCTACGGGTGTAGCTATGGTCTTTCTCCTTGAGCGCTATCGGGATGCTGCCGCCCATCGACGCACCGCTGGTACTGCTGGAAGACACCGAAATACCGGCAGACTGACTTTTGATCTCGCTGACATTCTTGATATCGCTGACGATCAGCCGATCCGTGCTGAGCCGGTTCTTATCAGCTGACGCTTCACTGGCAATCACCGCGCCTTGCAGGGTGGTGTTCTTGCCGACATTGATGTCGTAGCCGCCCGTGCCCGCATACAAACCACTCTGGTCGGTCACGCCCTTGTAGTCGCTGTTCATATTGGCGGCGGCAAGGTTCGCCGAGCCCGCTACGGTAGAGCCGTAGCAGAACGGAGGGACGCAGATACTGGCGCCGAAGCCTGCGCTGCTCTGTTTGCTGCGCGACGACTCGGTGTCCTGTAGGGAGATGATATTAAGGTTGCCGCCAATATCTGCCTTGATACGGTCCGCACGAACCTGGGCGCCTTTGAGGGTGGTATCGCCACCGCTTTGTAACAACAGGCTGCCCGTATCGAGGGTGCTATTGACCTGAGTGACGGAGTTACCGTTGCCATTGTTCTTGGCACCCTGCGCTCCGAGGTCGAGGGTGAAGCCGTTTTGCTCGCCAATATTGAAGCTGGCGCCAATGGCGGTTTTATTTTTCGACCCTTCGTTTTTGCGGTCGGTGGTGTTTTGTGCGCTTTGCATCAGCACATCGTTTTTGGCTAACAACAAGGTGTTGGCGGCTTTCAAGCTGCTGCCGGTGATCTGGATATCACCCTGAGTACCCGCCGCTGCGCCCGTGGCAACGATCGACAAGTCTTGCCCTGCGTTGAGCGTGCTCTGCTTGGCGGTGACACTGTTGAATTCGCTGCTGTTCTTGCTGCGGTTATTGGCCAGTTCGGTGCCGATTTTGATCAGCGAACCGTTGCCGGGCGTGCCGCCGGTTTTATTTTTGAAACCGGAGCTTTGCGCATTGGCGTCCGAAGCCTGGCCGTTCAGGTTGTAGGCGGCGAGGGCAGCCTGGGCGATTTTGACTGCCTTGAGTCGTGGGTCATCAGCGCTACGGGCCGCTTTGACGGCGTCGCGCATGCTGGTAGCGGTGTCCACTACCGAGCCCGCGATCACCCGCCCAACCGCCAAGCTCTTGGAACTGTCCTTACTGGTCTGACTGGCCGTCTCCATCCCCGAAGTAAGGGTGACGTCAGCCCCACTCAACTCCATGTTCTTGGTGCTCACCAGATCACTGGCCACCACCTTCAACTCACGCCCCGCCGTCAGCGACACGTTGCCCGCGCTCGAGCCAATCGTGCTGCCGGTCAAGGTCATTTCATTGGCGGTGCCGTTGTGTTTCGAGCTGTTGATGTACAGCTTCTGGTTGCCGGTCATGTCATCCAGACCGAGCTTGTTGCCGGTCAGCACGCCGGTGAGGTCGCGATTTTTTTCCTTGTGCATGTCGGTGCGGGCGAAGGTGTTTTGCGCCGCGTCGATGGTCAGGTCGCGGCCGGCCTGGACGGCGAGGTCGCCGGTGCTGACCAGGGACGAGCCGGTGACCGTGGCATCGCGTTTGGCGGCGACGGTGACGGTTTCGCCGGAGACCATGCTGCCCATGGCGGTGGTGCGTTTTTCGTCGACTTTGTCCTGGACCTTGCTCGACTTGAGCCCGCCCCAGCTGCTTTTGCTTTCCTTGCGTTCGTGACGGGCGCTGTCGGCGTTGCTGACGGCGAGGATGTTCACGTCCTGGCCGGCCACCAGTTGCGTGGCGCCTTTTTCGGCAGTGACAGCACTGCCGGCCAGCAGCAGATCTGCTCCGGCGACGACGGTGCTGTTCGTCCCCGCGCTGACCAGGCTGCCGATGTTGTTCACGACGTCGGTTTCATCCAGGCGGAATTTTTTGCCCTGGGAGGTTTTCTTGGTCTTGCTGTAGAAGCTGTAGTCCTGGTCTTCAGCGCTGCGCAGGCTGAGGTTTTTGCCGGACAACAGGTACGCCTCGTTGCCGGCATTCACCTGGCTGGCGACCAGTTGCAGGTTCTGCCCGGCGCTCAGGGTGGCGTCGCCGCCGGCCTTGAGCACGCTGGACACTTGCTGGACGTGGTCCTCAATGCTTTTGACCTTCTTCGAACTCGACGCCGAATGCTGCTCGTTGGCAGCCGAGACGGCGTTGAAGTCGCGCGTGGCGATCAGGTTGAGATCGCGCTTGGCTTCGACCTGGCTGGCACCGATGCTGATGTCACGCCCGGCAACCACATGCAGGTCGCGCCCCGCATCGACCACGGAGCCTTGTTGGGCGATGGTCATGAAGTTCGAGCGGCTGCCGATGGTGCCGCTGTCCAGGGTTTTCGAGGCGGTGATGTTGACGTCGCCCACGGCCTTGACCGTGGTGTCGGCACCGCTCTTGAGCACACCGCCGAGGTTGTTGACGTTGCCATCAGCCTGCAGGGCCAAATCGTTGGCCGATTCGATGCGCGCGGCGCTGTCGACGAAGTCGCTGCGTTCGGTGCGGTAGCTGCTGGCGCTTTCGTGGGTGGTGACGCTGCGCTCGTTGAGCAGGTCGGCGCCAGCCGCGAGGTTGACGTTGCCCGCGCTGATCACACCGCCAGCGCGGTTGCTCAGGTTGTTGCCGGCCAGTAAGTCAAGGCGACCACCGGCTTGCATCAACCCACTGTTGCTGAGGTTGCCGCCGACGTTCGCCAGCAGGCTGCCAGTGGCGCGCAGGGTGCCGGCGTTGTTGAGGTGGCTGCCGGTGATCAGGTTGATGTCAGTGCCGGAAATCAACGCGCCGTTGGGCGCCAGGCGGTTGCTGGCCTGGGCCAGGTACAACACCGGTACCAGCACTTGTTGGCCGGCGACGGTGGCGTTTTCCAGCCACACGATATCGTGGGTCAGGGCCGCGACTTGTTCGGCGGTGAGGCTCACGCCCACCGACAGGTTAAGCGCGGTCTTGCTGCCGATGGCGTTGTCCATCAGGTGCTTGAACAGGTCGGCGTCGCTGGTCTGGCCGTCGATGAAACGCTGGCCGGTGCGGGCGAGTACGGCTTGCTGGATCAGGCGCTGTTCGTAGAAACCATCGCCAAGGCGCTTTTGCGCGGTGTCGGGGTCATAGCCGAGCTTGGTCAGCAGGTAGTCCGAGCCCAGGAACTGACGCATATCCGTGAGCAGCGGGTTGGTTTCGATCAGGTACTTATGCGGGTTGGCCGCGAACTGGCTGGTGGGCAGGCCTTTGGCGCCATCGCTGTCGTTGAGGTGGAACAGGCCATTCTGGCCGGTGGGCAGGTCGAAGCCTGGCAGGCCCAGCGGGTTGACCTGTTGCTGAGCAACGTCCGGTGGCAGTTGCGGGTTGAGGCTGACCAGGGTCGAGTAGCCCGGCGCATGGGTGTTGGCGCCGCTGCCGACGTAGGTGTAGCCACCGCGCACGACACTGTTGTCGATGCCGGCCTGGGCCTTCACATCCACGCTGCCGCCGGCTTGGATCACGGCGGCGTAACTTTGGTCTGGCGCGCTTAACTGGGTTGTCTTGCGCAGGCCGGTCTGCTCGCTTTCCATCTTGCCGATGAACGCGGCCATCGCGGCTTCGACACCGCTCATGTCCCCGCCTGCGGCATAGCGTTGGGTGAACGCTGCGGCCTCACGATACCAGCCTTCAGGGTTGCGCTCGCGCTCGGAGGTGAAGATGCGGTCGTACTGGGTGTCGTGGGTCACGACGCCGACGTTGGTGAGTTGGTTGACGATGGCCGTGAGGTTGCCACCGGCTGCGATGCTACTGCTGCTGTTGAGTAGCTCGCCGCCGGTGAGCAGCATGTTGCCGCCCGAGGTGATGCTGGAGCCCGCCGTGGCGTCGCTGACGATGAAGCGGTCACGCTGGGTAATCTGGAACGGCCGGTTTTGCTTGCCGCCGTCACAGTCACCGCCGGTCACCCCTTCGATACAGGCGGCGGGCGTGATGGAGGCGCTGTAGATGCCGGATTCGGTGGTGAGCACAGTACGGATGTTCTGGATCGTACTGGCTGCCAGGATCAGGTTGCGCTCACTCCCGATGGTCCCCGAGCTGTTGATGATGCTGGTGGCCAGGCCGCCCTGGCCATCACGGTCGACGCGCAGGCTGCCCATGGCATAGATCGCGGCACCGAGGTTTTTCAGGCGGTCGACCTTGAGGCTCATGTCGCCGCCGCTGAAGATCAGGCCGTGGTCGTTGAGCAGGCTGCCCACCGAAAGATCCAGGCTGCCCTGGCTGGCGACGCTACCGCCCACGGTCCAGTCCTGGCCGCTGCCGACCAGCGCACGGGTGCCGAGCAATTTGCCGGTGGCGGTCTGGTTCAGGGTTCCGACATTGACGGTCAGGCGCCCGGCCTGGATCGCGGTGCTATTGGTCCAGTTGGCTTTATCGAGGGTCAGGTCGCCGTTGGTCACCAGGCTGCCGCCGACATCGTCAAGGCTGATGCCATTGAGGTCGAGTACACCGGTGCCCACATGCAACACCTTGCCGCCGGTGTTCTGGAAGCGGGTGGCGGCCAGGCTCAATTGGTCGTTGGCGGTCTCCAGGCTGCCGCTGTTGTTGAGCAGGCCGCCGATGGCGTAGCGGGTTTTGCCGCCGGTGCCCAAGGCACGCATTTGCCCACTGTTGTTCAGGCTGGCGGTCTGGACATCGAGGGCCGTGGCGCTTTCGATCAGGCCACGGTTGGTCAGTGCGCCATTGAGGCTGACGTCGACCCGGTTGCCGGCGATCTCGCCGCCGTTATCCACATTCATACCGGTCAGGTGCACGCGATCCCGAGCAAACAGCGCGCCGCTGCCGTTGTTGAAGTCAGTGGCGTCGATCCGCGCATCACCGGCTTTGGCGGCGATGCGGCCACCGTTGTTGTCGAGGGTACCGGCGGTGAGGGTCACGCCCGACTTTTCACTGTGGATCAGGCCGTTGCCGCTGTTTTGCAACAGGCCGCTGGTGGTCAGGGCCAGGCCATCGTTGGCGGCCAGGGTGCCGGTGTTACGGTTGTCGATGCTGTTGGCGAATACCGTCAGCAAGCCCTGGCTGGCCAGCTTGCCGCCCTGGTTATCGAGATGCGCGGCGCGCTGGATCAGCAACGGCCCGACGCTTGCCAGCTTGCCGTTGCGGTTGATCAGGTCGCCGATCAGATCCAGGGTGATCGCCCCGCCAGCGGTCAGGCTGCCGGCGCTGTTATCCAGGGTATTGCCGTTCAGGGTGAACGCACCGGTGCTGTCGATGATGCCGCCCTGGCTGTTGTCCAGCAGGCCGCTGACGTTGAGGGTCTGTGCGCCGTCGCTGAGCAGCCGACCTTTGTTGCGGTTGTCGACGCTGGCGGCGGTGACGTTCAGCGCCTGTTTGGCGCTCAAGGTAGCGCCCTGGTTATCCAGGCTTTGCGCGGTGGCGGTGAGGCTGCGATTGGCGATGACCGTGCCGGTGTTGGTGATGTGTTGAGCGTCGAGCGTGACGTCGCCGTTAGCATTGCGGGTGTTGTCGGCGTTGACCCCGGCTTCGATGATGCCGCTGTTGGTCAGTTGGCCGTTGCTGGCCAGGGTGATGCTGTCGCGCGCGGCGAGGGTCTTGCTGTTTTTCAGTGTGCCCTTGGTCTGTGCCTTGAGGGTGGTGCCCGCGTACACGGCGCCGGTGGTCTCCAGGCTCGCGGCCTTGATGTCCACCGCACCGCTGGCGGCGGCCTGGGCCATGCTCAGGTGGCCGTTGGCGTCGAGCTGAATATCGCCACCACTGGCGGCCAGCGTGCCGTCGAGCTTCACGCCCACGCCGGCTTCGGTGCCCACCAGTTTGATCGCACCGGCATACATGCCGCCCAAGGCCGACGAGTCGATGGCCAACTCAGGCTTGGCGCTGCCGTCGTCGGCACGCGCGGTGGTTTTCAGGCTTTGCGCATCGACGTCATTGCGCCCGGCGATCACTGTCAGCTGGCGCGCGTTGATCTGCGCATTGATCTTGGCCGAGCGGGTGATGATTTCGAAGCGGTCGACATTGCTCGCGTTCAAGCCTTTGCCATCGATGGTCACGGCGCCGCCGTCGACCTGATAGCTTTTCAGTTGCCCGGCCTGATCGATCACCGGTTTGCCGGTGGTCAGGGTGACGTTAGGGGTGTTGATGAACCCGCAACCGTTGCAGCTGATGCCGTAGGGGTTGGCGACGATGACCTTGGCCGACTGGCCCGCCACTTCGGTGTAGCCGCGCAACTGGCTGGGGCTACCGCCTTTGACTTCGTTGAGGATGACATTCGCCGCGCCGCCCTTGAGGTTCGGGTTGCCGACGATGATCCCGCCCAGTTGCGTGTTTTGCAGCGGGCCGCTGGCGTTGTTGAGGATCACGCCGTTGGGGCCGACGTTGTAGTCCTTGAATTGGTTATGGGACAGGCCACTGCCATTGGGCGTGGCAATGTTCACCACCGGTACGCCGTTGCCCGCCTGGCCGAGCGTGGTGCCCGGGCCACTGACCACGATGCCGTCGGCCTGGGCCAGCAGCGGCTGCCAGAACAGCGCGTTGGCCAGGATCAGCGCCAGGCCGCGTTGGCTCAGGCTTTTCAGGGCAGAAACGGGGCGAACGTCCATATTCAAAATCTCAAGGTTGCGGGCATTGAATTACAGGTGGAAATCCAGGCGGAAATAGATCGGCGCTTCACGCTCGCTCATCACCGCCGGTCGTTCCAGGGAGTGGGCAAAGGTCACGCTGGTGCTGACGTTTTTGCCGCGGGCGAACAGCTCGAGGGAGTTGCTCGAAACGCGCCCATGGAGGTTGTCGTTGTAGCGATCATTGCGGATCACACCCTGGTCGTAGCCGACGCTGGCGCCGTACTCCAGGAACGCCGGGCGCATCCAGTCCCAAGTCACCGGGCGCGCCCAGCGCACGTCATTGCGCCAGTAACCGCCGCTGTCGCCGGTCAATTGCTGGTCCTTGAAACCGCGGACCGACGCCGACCCGCCGAGGCTGATGCGCTGCGGGCTGAACAGCACGTCTTCACTGCGCTGCCCGGTGGCCAGGCTGGAAAAACTGAACGACTCGCCCCACAGCGTGAACGGCTGCAGGTAGCTGACGGTGGCGGTGTATTTGCGGTAGTTCGGCGTGGGCGTGAGGTTGCCCTCGCGATCGCGTTCCTGGTCGTTGCTTTGCGCATCGAACGCGCCGATGCCGTTTTGCATGCCCAGGTCCACGTTGACGAAGGCACTGCCGATACGGCGCCCGTGGTTGATCCCCACCTGGAATTCGCTGAGGCGGTTGCTGCTGGTGTCCAGCCGCGCATCGAGCAGGTAGTTGTTGGTGCGCAAATGGGCAAGACCGACGTTGACCGACGTCTTGCTCACGTCGTCACGATGGATCACGCGCTCGGCCCGCAGTTGGTGGTTCTGGCTGTCGCCGTACTGCTTGAGCTTGTAGCCATCGAGGTCGGCCAGGGTGCGGTAGTCGCTCTCGCTGTAGGTGTAACTGAAGTTCCACCAGCCCCACGGCACGTTGTAGTAGAGCATGCTGTTTTTCGAGGTTTTCTGGTGGTCGCTGATGGCATCGTGGCCGCCGCGCAGGATCAGTTGATCGGCCAGGCCCAGCGGGCTGTCCCATTCCAGGCCGGCGCCCCACTGCTGTTCGCCGGTGCTTTTCTGGCCGTCGTTGTTGCGCGACAGGCTGGCGCGCCAGGGCTTTTGCGGCTGGTTCTTGACCAGCACTTCGCTGCCACCGATCTGGGTGCCGGGGGTCAGTTCCATTTGCGCCTGCTTGGACGGCAAGCGGCTCAACTGGTCGACCAGTTGTTCGACTTCACGCAGGTTGAGCGACTCGCCGACCTTGCCCGGAAACGCCATGGCCAGCTCGCGGTCGGTGACCGTGCTGCCTTCGGCGCCCTTCAAGCCTTCGAGTTTGCCTTCCACCACCAGTACTTGGAGGTGGCCGCTGGAAAGGTCCTGTTGTGGCAGGTAGGCGCGGCTGGTGACGCGGCCTTTGCCGATGTAGTCATCGGTGATGGCCTTGAGCAGTTCATTGAGCTGCGCGACGCCCAGGCACTGGCCGATATAGGGCTTGAGCAGGCGCGCGCGATCGGCGGCTGACAGGCTGTCGGCGCCTTTGAGTTCGATGGTTTTGATCGGGAAGCAACGCGTGTCCGCGGGCGTGGCCGGGGCCTGGGGCCGGGTGCCCTTACCCGGCAGATCCTGCAGCTCTTCGAGGCGGCGGCGCTGCTCTTCGAGAAGACGGCTTTGCCGGTCACGGATCAGGTCCTGATCCCCGGGCGTGGGGGCGGCAGTGGCACTGTTCAGGCTCAAGTAAGTGAGCAGGAAAGTACACAGCAATAACCGAGTCCGTGGCAATAACAGAGACATGTTCGATCCGTCGAAAATCAAGGGGCCGCAAACTAACATCGAGCGTCGACTGATCCAAGAAACTGGCTTAGTCGAATGCTTTGGCTAATTAATCCTGCAAGCGATTGATTACTAACAATAAAAAATTATCAAAAAGATGAGCGATCTATCGTCGGAACTATTATTCCGACAAACGGCAACTCTTTTGATAGTTATTCGAGCACAACTTAATAACGGCCACTAATTGGCCATCAAGTTGGCGTCGAGTTAGGTTAGTACCGGAAAAGATCGAAAAGTTCGCGGGGGTTTTGTGAATTGGATCCCATTTGTCGGGATCCGCAGGGTGAGACACCCGTGTGGGAGTGGGCAAGCCCTAATGCCGTTCAGTTAAGCGTACATCGCCTTTTGTAGGAGCGAGCTTGCTCGCGAAAAACGTCAACGATAACGCGTGTCTCCTGAATGAACGCGGCGCCTGTGAGTTTTTCGCGAGCAAGCTCGCTCCTACAAAAAAGCCTTAACTGAACGGCATTAGGGCAAGCCCGCTCGCCACAGTTACAGTGTTGCTCCCCCCTTGGATCGGGTTGACAACACTAGCCGGCGTCTTTGTTCTGGTCCTTGCCCGGCACCAGGGTCAACCCTGGTTTTTCCACGTCGCGGGAGACATGGGATTTCACTTCTTCCACGCCGCCGTCCTCGTCGTTGTGGATAACCAGCACACCCGGCCTGCGCAATTGCTCCAAGTCGCCCTCCCCCAGCTTGAAGCTTTCACTGAGGCTTTTATCACTGAGCGCATTGGCCTCGGCACGGCGCTGGGCGAACTTGCGCCCCTTGCGTTGCTGGTAACGCGCCCAGCTGATCAGGATCACCGCGTTGAACAACGCGATCCAGAGGTAGATCTGCAGGGTATTGAGCGCCGCGAAGATCGGCGCCTCGATACGCGGGCCGCCATGGGTCTCAAGCATCGATGTGATCCCGCGCGCCAGCAGCCAGATCAGCCCGGCCCAGGCCAGCAGGGTCAACAGCACATCGATGACCCACATCACCGGGTGTTGACGAGTTCGCACCAGTTTCATGATTACGCGTCCTCATTGGCAGGTTTGATACCGCGATCCGGGCTGACCCAGCGCGCACGCTTCTGGTGCTGGTTGAACAGCACCTTGGGAAAGCTGACCAGCGTGGTGAACAGGCTGACCAGCCAGAACACCATCGGGTACCACACGGTCCAGAACAGGGTTTTCCACAGGTCCTTTTCGTAGCGCCGGTCAATCATGATGCTCACCGCAAACTGCACCAGGCACACCATCGCCAGGACCAGGCCGGTAAACGCCGGGGGCACCAGGGATTCCACCGCGATCGCCGGGGGCAGCACGATGAATTTACCCACGACCCAGAAGACCACCGAGAGCAGGAAGGTGAAGGCCCAGCCAGTGGACAGGCAGTATTCGAACAACAGCGGCCACAGGTAGCGATGCCGCCACTGCCAGATGCCCCGGATGTTCTTGAACAGCACTTCGGCGCCGCCCTGAGCCCAGCGCAGACGCTGCTTCCACAGGCCACCGACGGTTTCGGGCATGAGGATCCAGCACAGTGCGCGCGGCTCGTAGAAGATGCTCCAGTGATCGAGTTGCAGCTTCCAACTGACATCGATGTCCTCGGTGATCATGTCGGTGCTCCAGTAGTCGATGCGGTCCAGGGCTTTCTTGCGAAACGCCACCACCACGCCGGACACCGTGAAGATCCGCCCGAACACCCGTTGCGTACGCTTGATCAAGCCGATGATCGAGGAGAACTCGCCGACCTGCACGCGGCCGATCAAGGTCGAGCGCGTGCGGATACGCGGGTTGCCGGTCACCGCCCCCAGGCGCGGGTTGTCGAGCATCGGCGCGACCATATAGGCCGCCGCATTTTTATCGAGCAGCGCGTCGCCGTCGATGCACACCAGGTACTCGCTGCGCGCGGCCAGCGCGCCCATGCGCAGGGCCACGGCCTTGCCTTGGTTCTGCGCCAGGTGCAGCACTCGCAGGCGGGGGTGCTCCAGCGCCAGGGCGTCAAGCACCGCGGCGGTGTTGTCCTTGGAGCCGTCGTTGACGGCGATCACTTCGATGTTCGGGTACAACTGGCCCAGCGCCGCATGGATGGTTTCGGCGGCGTTGTCGCCTTCGTTGTAGCAAGGAATGATGATCGAGATCAGCGGGTTGCCGGCCAGGATCGGCGCCGGTGTGTCTTCTTCCCACGGCCAGTGGCGCTCCCAGTGCAGCCAGAAATACAAGCCGCCGGCGATCCACAGCGCCGACATGAACAGCGGGTAGAAAAACACGAAGTCCATCAGGAACTGCCCGGTGACCAGGAAGATCAGGCCCAGGGGCACACCCAACACCAGTGCCAGTACAAATAACGCCAGGATTCTGTCGAACATGGTCAAGGGTTCCATTGGTTGGAAAGGGCCGGACGCACGGTGTTCAGGTCCGGGGAGTTCTCCAGGAAGTTGTCCGGGTAGTAACCAAAACTCGTGACCCCCTGGCGTTTGAGCACACCCATCCATTCAGCCATCTGCGCCCCGTCGATATCGGGAGCAGCCTTGGTGCGCCAGTCTTTGGCTTGCAGTTCGAACACGGTGCGCTCCAGTGCTCCGGGGCGCGCCTTGACCGTGGCGACCAGTTTTTCCAGCCAGGCGTTGGAGTTCTTCAGCGTCTGGCCTTCCATCAGTGGCATGGCCATGGGCGCGGTCCAGTCGTAGGTCTGGAGGAAATCATCCAGGTTCTGCGCGAACCAGGCTTCGCTGCCGGGGTTGAGCATCGGCTCGGCGAAGATATTGCGTGCGGTCAGTACCTGCGGCCCACCGACGGCGCGGACCTTGGCGGTCAGTTCGTTGGTGAAGTCGATCAGGTAGCGGCTCTTGAAGCGCGTCCAGCGTTGCATCACTGCCGGGTCGGCCCGCAGCGCGGCGATGGTGCCGGGCAGGCCATTGGCGGCATAGGCCTTAAGCGCGGCGGGGCTGGCGTCTTCGAAGTCCGACAGCACCGCGTCGTCGTGGTACAGCACGCCGTCGATGGCATTGTTGCGCGCCAGGTCTTCATAGAGCTCACCAATGATCTTGCGCACCTGCGGGTCGAACGGCGACAGGCGTTGGTATTGATCCGGGTCTGTGCCCACCTTGCCGGTTTCCGGGTCCCAGCGCGTTACGCGGGGCAGCTTGGGATCGAGGGCAAAACTCAACACCGGCATCCACGCATACACGGCGGCATGGGCACGGGTGTGCAACTGCCAGGAGACGCGGTTGAACAGGTCGGCGCGCACCGGCAAGTGACGGTTGGGGAAATACAGCTCGTGCACCAGGCCATCACCCTTGGGGTCGGCGAAGGCTTGCAGGAACACCGTCCCCGCGCCCATGTCCACTACACGCTGCACCAACTGGTCGAGGTTGCGCGCCTGTTGGGCCGGGTCCGGGTCGTAGACGTTGTCCAAGTCCACATGCAGCACCCGCAGCGGCGCAGGGGCCTGTACCGCGACGATGCTGTTGGCGAAATGTTCGCCGTCCGGGTCGGAGGCCACCAGGAAGCGCGGGCTGTTCATCAGCTTGCCGAGGTCGTCGAGGCCATCGTCCAGGGTCAGCGCCATCTGGTAACCCTGCTCGCCAACGACCGCCAGCGAGGTGCCCTTGGCCGCACCATACGGCCATACCCATACCCGTGGTTTCTTGCCGGTCACGGTCTGGATCTTGTTGGAGATCGCCACCACATCCGCCCGCATCCGCGCCTCGAACTGCGCTGGGGTTTCATAGCGGCCCGTGGCCGGGTCATAGCGTAGCGAGGTCGCCGCCGGTTCCAGGTTGCCCTGGGGGTTGGCCAGGATCCCGGTGTGACTGGCATCGGTATGCGCGGCGATTTCCACCAGGCCCGATTGCGACACTTCGCGGATCTGCTGCCAGGTGAGGAACTCGCCCCGTGGGCGTGGTGAGCCGGCGAAGTCCACCGGCTTGTTCATCGGTGTGTCGATCCAATAGCCCACCGGCGCCAGCAAGGCCGGCCAGCGATAGGCGCGCAGGATCGGCATCACGCGGGTGTAGAAGCTGGAATAGCCGTCATCGAAACTGAGCATGATGGCTTTGGGCGGCAACGGTGTTCCACCACGGCGGGCAGTCAGGATCTGGTCGACGCTGACCGCCTGGTAGCCGTTCTCGCGCAGCCAGGCCAACTGTTCGATCAAACGCTCGGTGCGCACCGCGACCACCGCCTGGTCGGGGTCGCGATCCTCGACGTCGTGGTAGGCGATGCCCAGGAAATGGTTTTTCGGCCACGGCGCTTCATTGGCCGGGGTCGGCCGCTCGGCGGGTGGAGTGAATGGCGCGGGTTGCTGGGCGCAGGCACTGGCCAGCAATACACCCAGGACCAACAAGCAACGGCTGAGGACGGTCATGGTCAGGCTCTTCTAGAAACGGTAAGTGAGGTCGACGAGCAGGCGCAGATCGCGTTCGCGCTCACCGTCGTAAGGGCGGCTGATCAGGCTCAGGTTGGCGCCGGCTTCCAGGACATCGTTCCAGCGAAAGCGTTGGCCATAGCCCACCAGACCGATGCCACCGGTGGAATAATCCCGCTGGCTATACGTACCCGCACCGACCTGGAACTGCTGACTCCACTGGGTCTCGTAGCGGTGATAGAGCACATGGTTGATGTTGAGGACGGGCAACACGGTGAAATCCGACTTCGGGTTGAAGTACACCGTGTCTTCCTTGCTGTTGCGGCTGGCGCCGACTTCCAGGCCCAGGTCCACTTGCACTTTTGGCGAGCTGTAGAGGCCTTCGCGGCCGCTGAGCAAGGCTTCGACCCGGTCGTTGCCGTCGCTGAAATGGGACGGGCTGAGGGTCAGTTTCCATTCGCGGCTTTCGTTGGCGCGCCAGCGGATAAACCCGCTGCCGCCATTGGCCGTGACCCCGTCATTCAACGCGCGCAACGGCGTGGTGCTCAGCAGGTAGCCGAGGCTGCCGCCGTATTGCCAATTGTCGTTGATGTCGCGGGCAATCGAGATCGCGGCGCCTTGTTTGGAACCATCGCCGTAGGAATGGTTGGAAACCTCGGCTTCGATGGTCATGTCACGGGTACGCCGCTCTACCCCCACGCGCTGCCAACGGTGCTGGCCAGTGCCTTCGCTGAAGTCGGCGGTGGCATAGCCGGCGCCGGCGAACAGGCGCCAGTCTTCGTCGATGGGCGGGGTGTAGATCACACTTTCAATGCCCCAGTCACGGCTGCCGGACACCGCGCCGGCGTCTTGGTTGTTGCCGCCGCCGTAGCTTTTCCCGGTGTAGGCCTCGACCCGCAGCTCAGCCATGTCGTGCACATCCCGCAGGCGGCTGAGGCGTTGCACCTGGCGGCTGTCCGGGTTGCGGGCCAGCACGTCATCGGTCAGCACATCCATCTGCCGCCACTCTTGCAGGTCCATGGCGGTATAGGCCTGGGACACTTCCAGGCTGATATCTCGCGGCGCCTGGGCCTCGGTTTCCTTGAGGGCACTCTCGGACCGGCGCGGCCAATCCCGGGCCCGGTACATATTGGCTTGGGCCAGTTGAAGGCTGACGTTGCCCGGGGCTTTTCGCACCAGCGCTTCAAGGCCGGCTTCGCTGCCAGGCAGATCATTGCTGTAGGTGCCCGCCTGGGCCGCCAGTTGCTGCGCGTCCATCCAGCTGTCGTTGGGGTTGCCGATGGGCAAGCCCTTGAGTTCTTCACGGGGGTTCTCGCTCTTGGCCAGATTGTCGGCGACTTCACGCGCATCCAGCGCTCTGTCGCTTTCCACCAGGGCATAGAACAGCGCCGTACTGTCTTCGACGCGGTCGGCCGGGTCAGCATCCGGCGCGGCCAGCGCCTGGCGATACAGCGGCTCGGCCTTTTCCGGCTCGCGCTGGTCAAGGTAAGAGGCGGCCACCCAACGCACGGCGTAGGTCGGCAATTGCACGCCTTCGCCTTTAAGGGTTTCGTATTCGCGAATTGCCTCGGCGGTGCGTGCCCGCGCCTTGAGTGCGCCCAGGCGGTCGATGCGCCAGCGCACCACGTCGTCGTGGGCAGTGGGGTCAGGGGTCCAGCGCGTGAGCAGCTTGTCGTAGTCCTGGAGCGCACGGTCTGCGATGACGTAGCGCTCTTGTTCGGAGCGAGTGGCGAACTCGGCCATGCGCACGCGTTCAGCGGCAAGGTCGCCCTCCAGGCGACGCTGGGTTACCGCGTCGAGCAGGCCGGGGCGTTGGGCCGACAGGCGCAAGGCGGGTTCAGGCAGACGGGCCTTTTGCAGGGCGACGATGTACTCGCGGGCGACGTCAGGTTTGTCGCTGGCGCGGATAAAAGCCTGGTCGAACTCAAACAACGCGTCGTAATTCAGCCCCGCGCGAGCCAACGCGTAACCCAGGGCCATGCGTCGGGTGGGGTCGTCGGGTTTGGCGGCCACCAGCGCGCGAATGCGTTGCACGGCCTCACTGGCTTGGCCGCCGTCGGCCTGGGTCAGGGCCAGGCCCAGTTGCAGGTCGATATTGTTCGGTTCACGCAGCAGCGCTTGGCGATACACCGCTTCGGCCCGTGCCCACTGCCGCTGGTTGCGATAAGTGCGGGCGACGGTGGCGAGTGCCTGGGTGGTCAGGTTGCGATGTTGCCCCTGAGCCTCATACACCTGCAGCACTTCGGCGTCCTGGCCGGCCCAACCGGCGATCACCAGGTGGTCGCTGACCTGGCCCGGCGTCTGGCGCTCGGAGGACAATTGACGCAGTTGGTTGAGGGCGGGGCTGAAGTTGCCGTTGCGCGCCTGGATGATCAGGGCGTCATAGGCCGGATCGGCCATGGCGAGGGTGGGCATCAGCAATTGGCTGCACAAGGCGACCCCGATGAGCAGTCGCAACCGGCCTGATGCACTGAGAGGGAGGTTTCGCAACATATCGTGAGCTTCCTTACACACGGAAAGCTTTAACGATAGGTGGTCCTGAGCGATTTGCTTCAGGTTGTCGGCGTCTTATGACCCGGCCTAGCTTTCCTGTCGCAACTATCGCCGAGGTGCGTACGAAAAAGGTCAATTCAGAACAATTGTTCAGAATTGCAATGCCCGGCGTAAATGTGAATGTGGGAGCGGACTTACCTGCGAAAAGGAGGTATCAACCGGCATCTACGCCGGCTGCTTGACTCCCTGCCGCGGGCACTCCCGCTCCCACACTGTTTATTTCAGGCTGGTGTAAAAAATACTTACTGCGCGCCGCTCATCGCACCGACTTTTGCCATCACAAACCCGATGAATTGTTCGACGGTCATTTTCTGGCCGTTGAAGGTCACTTCATTGTTGGCGTAGTGCAGCTTGGACACCACGTCGCTGCCTACCAGGGTGGCGAGCTGAGTGCCAACCGCCATGCCGCTGACCATCTCGGACGCCATCTGGGATTGCTGCTCAATGGCTTGAGGATCGGTCACGCCACCCAACTGCGCCTGCAACGCGGAAACGTCGGCGATCATCGGCTTGGACAAGGTCAGGTTGGCATCCAGCTGCGAGACCATCTGCTTGCCCAGCTCAACCGGTGGCAGCTCCATGGAGGAAGGCTTGGCCAGGTCCAGCACCAGGTTGAATTTGCTTTCGCCGTGGGTGGTTTTCAGGGACAGGTTTTCCAACGCGAGATGGGGCTTGGCGGCCAGTACCTGGTTGACGTTCGCCTCGGCCAGGGCCTGCTCGGCTTCGCTCAGTTGCAGCTCAGGTGTGGGTTGGCCCGCTGCGGCAGCGGCTTGCACCGGCTGCATCTTGTCCTGGTAGAGCTTGGTCAGCACCAGCATGGCCGGGATGTCGACATTCTTCATGCTCAGGGCCATGGCCGCCGAGCCCACGGGTTTGCCCTGGTAACCGATCTCGTCGATCTTGTAGTCGACACGGCCGGCCAGGTTGTTGTCCTTGGTTTCGCTGGAGTCTTTCTGCTCGAAGCCTTTGACGGTCAGCACGGCTTTCTGCGGGCCGAAGGTGAACTTGCTGTCGGTCAGCTCAACGGTGTTTTGCCCGGTGTAGAAGCCAAAGGTGGATTTTTCCAGGTTGCTGGCGATGGTCAAGCCAGCCAGTTCGGCCTCGAAGGCGTCACCCTTGGCATCGACCGCTGCGATTTTGAGGCTGTTCATGAAGCCGTCGGCCTTGACCTTCTGGCCTTCGGCGGTGCTGTCGAAATTCATGTTGGCGCCGGAGAAGCTCACCGAAGACTTGTCGTCCTTGAACGCCAGGGGCAGCAATTCGATGTTGCCGTTGACCGAGCGGCTGTAGCCGATATTGGCCACGCCTTTAAGCGGCGACACGTCTTTGGCGGCGGCGAACCATTTCTCGGTGGTGGCGTTCTTTTCCAGTTCGTAGTGACTGGTGGCCATGACCGGCAGCCATTTGAGCGTGACCAGGCGCGAGATCGGCAGCGGGCCGTGTTCGATATGGTCGACGAAGAGCAATTCGGGGTTGGGGTTTTCTTCGCCAAACACCGAGCCTTGGCCCTTCAGGCGGTAGTGCGCGGTGCTGCTGAACACGCCACGCTCCAGGGACACCAGCTCCAGGGCCACGGTGCCGTCGACGCCAGCCATGGAGCGCTGCAGTTCCTTGTTGGCGTCCTGCACCGCCGTTTGCAGCACCGGCTCCAACTGTTTACCGGTGTACCAGGCGCCGCCTGCACTGACGACGCCAACGGCGACCACAAAACCCAAAAGAACGACTGCTGGCTTATTCATGAAGTGACCTGATCAAATCCTGTGAGAAGTGGGCTGTCTTCCTTGAACCCCGAGTGAGGTTGGCTCAAGCCCGCCGAAAAGCGGGGGGAAGATTAGCACTGGCGGCCGCGAACGGCCCAGCTTTTCAGAGGGGTAAGGTCGGCACTTGGTTCACGAGTACTCCAACTCGATTTCATCCAACTGGTGGTCAAAACTCTTCAGGCGCGCTGTCCAGGTGTACACCAGCACCTCGAATTCACGGTGAATCACCGCATTGCCGGGGGTGTCGGACTTGGGGTCGCAGAAGTCCAACTGATAGCGCTCCCGGGCCATCTGCGTGGCGACATCGGACAATTCCCGCGCGTTATTCAGCCAGTGCCTACCCTCGTCTACCTGCCGGTCGAGCAGCACGCATTGTTTCTTCAGGATTTCGAGGCTTTTTTCCAGAGGCGTGCCGGTGAGGTCCCCCATGACTTCCTGGAAAGTACGCCCGGGCTGCCAGTAGCTGCCCCAGAAATAGCGGTCGAACACGGTTTCGACACGGCGCAGGGCGACCTTGGTGTCCCAGATTGCAACCCGGGTCTTACCCTGTTCGAGGAGTTTTTTCTTCACTCGTTGGTTCTGGTAGGACGCCCAGGCCACCACGCCGATGGACAAGGTGCCGATGACCAGGCAGGCACTGTCGAGAAACACCATGGCCTTGTCGAGTTGATGGGCGAGCATGACGCCGTAGAAATACGCGGCCGATAACAACACCAGTGCGAAAAGCACGCACCAGAAAGCGGGAGCATAAGGGTTTTTCATTATTGGAATCCCCATGAGCAAACGCGAGCAGTGTCAGGGGAGCGTCACCGCGCTCCACCTGACAAAGCATAGTCATTCGCTCAGGGTTTGCTGGCCTGTGAGGCTTGCGTTCGTCCGCTTTCCCAGCCGCCGCCCAGGGCCAGGAACAGATCGATCTGGCTCATGGCAACCTGGGTGTTCGCCGCCGCCAGTTGCGCGCGCATCGCGGTGTAGGTGCGGGTGGCTTGCAGGTCGGCGAGGAACGATTCGCGGCCGGCCTTGAAGAACCGGTGGGTCTGGTCCGCAGCCTCTTGGGCAGAGTGCTCGGCGTCAGCCAACGCCTCGCGCCGCTGCAAGACGGCGGTGTATTGCGCCAGGCCGGTCTGGGTTTCACGGATGGCGTTGAGCACCACGCCGTCGAAATGCGCCAGGGCGCCCTGGGTCGCGGCTTCGGCCTCGTGGATGCGCGCACGGGCGCCGTTGGTCGGCACCGTCCAGCTGATCATCGGGCCGAAGCCCCAGCGGTTGGTCGCGGGCTGGCCGAGGTTGTCGAGCAGGCCCACGGTGCCCACCGTGGCGCCGATGGCGATGTCCGGGTACAACGCGCCGGTGGCCACGCCGATACGCGCGGTGGCGGCGGCCAGTTGGCGTTCGGCCTGGCGCACGTCGGGGCGACGCTTAAGCAGTGCCGCACCATCGCCCACCGGTAACAATTGAGCGATGTGCGGCAGCTGGGCGCAGGTGCCGGTACCCGCCGGCAATTGGTCCACGGGCTTGGCCAGCAGCATCGACAGGCGGAACAGCCCGGCCTGGCGCGCCGCTTCGTAGCGCGGCATGTCGGCGCGCAAGGATTTGTACTCGGTTTGCGAACGGGTGACCTGGGTTTCATCGCCACGGCCCGCGTCGCGCAGGCGTTGGGTCAGCTGGGTGCTCTGGGCTTGCAGGTCCAGGGACTCGTTGGCAATCGCCAGCTCTTCGTTGGCCGCGCAGACCTGGGTGTAGGAGCGCACCACATCGGCCACCAGGGTGATGCGCGCAATATCCACGGCGGCCTGGGCCGCATCGGCGCTGGCCTGGGCGCTTTCGATGCCACGTTGCAAGGTGCCGAACAGATCGAATTGATACGAGGTGGTAATGCCTACGCTGCCGATGTTATCCACCGGCACTTTGTCCGCCTGCAAAAACGCTTCGCCGGATTCCTGCAGGCGCTGCACCTCGGCCTTGGCGCCGGCACTCCAGCCGCCGGCGGACTCAGCCTGTTGGGTCTGATAACGCGAACGCTGCAGGTTGGCGGCAGCCACGCGCAGGTCGGTGTTGGAGGCCATGGCCTGGCGCACCAACTCATCCAGGCGCGGGTCTTGGTACAGCTTCCACCAGTCCGCCGGCACCGGCGCCGACACCACGTTGTTGCCCTCCCCCAACAGTTGCCCTTGCAGGTCACCACGGTTGATGGCGGCCTTGTCCGGCAGTTGGTAATCCGGGCCGACCACCTGGCACGCCGACAGCAATACACCCAGCCCCGCGGTGGCCAACAGCGCCGCCGGTTTCATGGTTGTTCTCCCTGCTGCGCCTTGGCCGCGGGCTTGTCGCCGATGATCGACACCGTCGCCGTGCGCCCGGCGATCATGCGGAAGTCCGCCGGCACGTCATCGAACGCAATACGCACCGGAATCCGCTGGGCCAGGCGCACCCAGCTGAATGCCGGGTTGACGTTAGGCAGCAGGTTGGAGCCGCTGCTGCGGTCTCGGTCCTCGATCCCGGCAACAATGCTCTGCACGTGGCCGTGCAGGCGCGCGTTATCGCCGATCACGCGGATGTCGACGCCCATGCCGACGTGGATACCGTCGAGCTTGGTCTCTTCGAAATAGCCGTCGATATGGAACGAGTTACTGTCCACCACCGACAACACCGGGCGGCCGGCAGTGACGAACTCCTGGGTACGCGGCGCGCGGTCGTTGACGTAGCCGTCGACCGGGCTGCGGATCACCGAGCGGTCGAGGTTGAGTTGGGCCGAATCCACCGTGACTTGCGCCTCGGCCAGGGCCGATTGGGCACGGGCGACACGGGACTGGCTTTCTTCCAGCTGCTCGCTGGGCACCAGGTTGCCCAGGCCCCGGTTACGCTTGTACTCGCGCTGGGCCTGGGCCAGGGTTTCCTGGCGGTCGGCCACGGCAGCCTGGGCCTGGCGCAGCGCCAGCTTGAAACGGTCCTGGTCGACGGCGAACAGCACCTGGCCTTTGCTGACCAACTGGTTGTCACGCACGTCGACCCGCTGGATCAGCCCGGACACGTCCGGGGCGATCTGCACGATGTCGGCGCGGATGTGGCCGTCACGGGTCCAGGGGGCAAACATGTAGTACATGACCATGCGCCACACGACGACGACCGCAAAGGTCACGATCAATAACGTCAGGACTACACGGCCGATGGTCAAAAAAGGTTTTTTCATGTCATCAGGTATCGACTGAGTGAGTCCACCGCGCCCAGCAACAGCGCGTAGAGCCCCACATTGAATAATGCCCGGTGCCAGACCAGGCGATAAAAGTGAATGCGCGTCAGCAAACCGTGCACCACCAGGAACAACACGTAGGTAATGCCCATCAGCACCAGCAACGTGGGCAGGAACACCCCGCTGATATCCAGATCACCGATCATAGAGGCGCTCCATCGGGCAACGGCGCTTCCATCTCCGTGCCGCCAATAAATTCCACGCCGGGCAACAGCGCCAGGCGCAGGCCAGCCAGTGCATGCAACAGATGCAGGCGGGTGTCGTCTTCGTCTTGCAGGCCTTGCCCGTTGAGGGCACGACGTGTGCGGTCGAGGGTCATCAGCAGACCGCTGGGCGCGGGCAAGCGTTCACCCGCCTTGAGGCAGGCCTTGAAGTAACCACCCACGCCGTCCACCACCTGGTTGAGCAGCACCCGAGGCACGCCGAGGATGCGCGGCGAATAGGCCAGCAGGTCGAGCAGGTTCAGCGCCACGCGCAGATCACGCAGGGCGATGCCGGTGTCCTGGCCGATGATGGCCAGGCGCGGCAGGTGCTGCATCAGGCGGTCGAGCATTTGCGCGGCCAGGTAACGTTGCTCGTTCAGGGTCGAGGGCTCGGTCATGCCGACGATGTCGTTCCAGCTGAAACGGGTCAGGCGCTTGGCCGCCAGTTCGGCGCCGAAGGGCCGGGAAACCAGGGTCCATACAAAGGCGAACAGCAGGCCCACGGGCCCGGCCAGGTTGACGTTGGCGAAGTTGAGGAAGTCCGCGTCGTAGGCACCCTGGATGCTGATGAACGATGAGGTATTCACCAGCGTCAACAGCATGCCCAGGTAAAAACGTGGCTGTACCGTGAGTGTGCCGATGCAGATAAAGGGCACGGCGAACGCCAGCACCAGCATCGGGAAATCGTGCAGGTTGGGCAACACCAGGAACAGGTACAGGCTGGCGAACAGCACCGACATGGCGGTCCAGAAAAAGAACCGGTAGATCTGCGGTGCCGGGTCGTCCATCGAGGCGAAGAAGCTGCAGGCGACGGCGGCCAGGATCACCGCACTGCCGCCGTCGGTCCAGCCCAGCAGTATCCACAGCACCGAGGCGACGATGATCGCGGTCACAGTGGAGAACGCCGAATAGAGCATCAGCCCACGGTCGAGGAACGGCGTCAGCCGGCCCAGGCGCCAGTGGCGGTAGACGGCGCGCCAGGTGTCCTGGCTTTCACACTGGATGGCCGCTTGCAGGCTGCGACAGTCTTGCCACAGGTCGATCCACTCGCCCAGGCGGTACAGGGCGTTGGAAAACAGCAGCGTATGGCGGTCGTCCAGCGCTTCACCGTGGGGTTGCAGGGCGTCGACCTGGTCGCGCAGGGCGCGCCAGCGGTCCAACGGCGCGGACTCGGTGGTACTTAGCAACCATTGTTCCGTCGCCTCCAGCAACGGCGCGAGCGCGGCGAGAAACTCCGGCGCTCGGTGCTCGATGGCGTACAGCGCATCGTCGAGCGCATCCACCACCGGCAGCAGATGAATCATCCGCCCGCGCAGTTCCTTGGTGTTGCGTACCGTCTGCGGCCGCGCGCCTTCATGGGGCAACTGGCCGATCATCAATTCGAGGGTGTTGAAGGTGGCGACCATGCCACCGCGCAAAGTGCTGACTTCTTCCGGCGTTATGTTGCGGGTGAGAAAGCGCTGGCTGTAGACCTGCGCATCGCTGAACCACTTGGCGACCGAGCCATCGAACACCGGCATCAGGCGCCGGGGCCAGAACATCGCGCCGACCACCGCGGCGACCGCGATGCCGAGGAATATTTCCTCGGTGCGCGCTTCAGCCACGTCCCACACCGCGAGCGGGTTATCCACCACCGGCAGGGCGATCAGCGGCAAGGTGTAGCCGGCCAGCATCAGCGCGTAGTTGTTGGCGGTACGCAGGTGCATGGAGAGAAACAACAAGGTGCCCGTCCACAAGGCAATCACCACCACCAGCAGGTAGGGTGACTGTACGAACATCGGCACGAACACCACCGCCGCCGCCGCGCCCATGAAGGTACCAATGGCACGGTAAAGCGCCTTGGAACTGGTGGGGCCGACAAACGGGCTGGAGACGATATACACCGTGGCCATTGCCCAATAGGGACGCGGCATTTGCATGAGCATGGCGATGTACAGCGCGATCATCGACGCCGCGAAAGTGCGTACGCCGTAGAACCAGTCCTTCGCCGGCGGCAGGCCGGTGAAAAAACCGCTCAAGATGTCACACCGGCAGGGTGTTGATGGGCCGCTTCAAAAGCACGCAGTACACGCAACGCAGCCTCCATGTCCGCAGGGGCAATCTCGGCCAGCACTTCGCGCCGCAGGCGCACCAGTTGCACCTCCACCGCCTGCACCAGCTCGCGACCGCGCTCGGTCAGGCTCAGGGCCTTGGCACGGCGATCGTGGACGTCTTCGGTGCGGCACACATAGCCGCTGCTGCACAACTGATCGAGCAGGCGCACCAGCGACGGGCTTTCCATCCCTGACGCCTGGGCGACTTTCACTTGGTGCACACCATCGCCCAGGCGACCGATCATCAGCAACGGCACGGCGCAGGCTTCTGAAATACCGTAGCTCACCAGCGTGTTCTGGCAGATTTTGCGCCAGTTACGGGCGCCCACCACCATGCTGCTGCTGAGGTTCATCTGGAGTTGTTCGAGGGATTGAGGCACTGGATAGTTCGCATACTGTTAGTTTGCTAACTATCAATATGGCGGAGAGATCAAATTGCGTCAAGTTTTGAAACAATTTAGCGGATAGGTGGTGGGAGGGTCGGATGTTCAGCAATCGCATAAGCCATGTGGGAGGGGGATTGCCCCCCTCCCACATTTGGATCGGTGTCGGCTTCAGACAACTTTCAAAAGATTTTTTTACCCCCCTCGCCCACTCCGCAACATCAGATTCAACTCATCCACCACTTCCGCCCAATCCGCGTCCTCGCAGATTTCATCGCGCAAAAACGCTCTCTGGCTGTCCGTCCAAAAAAACGCATCCGCCAGATGCAGCTCCGGCTTAAGCGGTGAATGAGCCGCCACAAACTGTTCGATACTGACCCGGTCATCGGCCAGCCCAAGCTGTTTGAACAGTGACGGCAAGCTGTGCACAGGCGATTCCATGGCGGGCTCCTAAGAAGACAATTCCCCAGAGTCTAGTTCAGGCGCCAGCCAGGCCAACAACCGTTCGACGCTCTGTTGTGTCGACAGCACGCCGGTGTCCAGTACCAGCGAAGCGTGGGGCGGTGGCTCGTAGGGCGAACCAATGCCGGTAAACCCCGGTAGCTCACCCCTGCGGGCGCGGGCGTAATGACCTTTGGGGTCGCGCCGCTCACAAACCGCCAGCGAGGCACTGCACCACACTTCCCGATAATCGGCCCCCAGGCGTTGGGCGAAGACCGCGCGCAATTGCACCAGGGGCGCAATCATCGCCAGGATCACGATTTGCCCGTTGTCCACCAGCAGCGCCGCCAGTTCGCTGGCGCGGCGGATGTTTTCCAGACGGTCGCCGTCGGCAAAGCCCAGGTCTTTGTTGAGCCCGACGCGCAAGGCGTCGCCGTCGAGCACGATGCTCTGGCGGCCTTGTTCGAAGAACGCGGCCTGGAGGCCCTGGGCCAGGGTCGACTTGCCCGAGGCGGGCAGGCCGGTGAGCAGGATCGCCACACCCCGATGGCCATTGCGCGCCTCGCGTTGACGGCGGGTGATGCTCGCCGTGGGCGCTACCAGGTTATTGGGCGACGGCACGCGGCACCGGTGCGCTGATGTTGCCGGCGGCCCAGGCCGATTCACGGCTGGCCAGGGCGGTGGCGATGCTTTGCACGCGGTCGGAGTCCAGTTGCTCCGGCAGCGGGTCGAGACCGGCGCTGGCGAAGATCTGGCCGTAGGCGTTGCGCAGGTCGGCGTAAGCCAGGTCGCGGCGCAGGTCGGCTTGCAAGGTACTGAGCTCGCCCTGGATCAGGTCGAGTTCGCCCAGGCCAGCCGCTTCGTGTCGATTGCGCAGCTGGGTGAGGATTTGCCCGTCAATATTGGCCAGTTGCTCGCTGATCTTGAACTGGCGCACGGCGTCCTGGAAGTTGGCGTTGGCCACATAGATCTGCGCCAGCACCGCGATAGACATGGCCTGGCGCCTTGCGGTGGCGACTTCTTCACCGGCCTTGGCCACGTCGATGGCGGCGGGCGCGGACATCACGTTAAACAGGTTCCAGGTGATTTTGGCGCCGTAGTCGGCCCAGCGATTGTCCACCAGGAACGAGTTGCTGTCGTAGTGGCCACCGGCGGAGAACTCCAGGCCCGGCAGCAGGCGCAACATGGCCTTGCGGGTTTCGGCGGCGCTGATGCGGCTCTGGTAATCCTGCTCGCGCAATTCCGGCCGATTGGCCAGGGCTTCCTGTTCCAGGCTGGCCAGGTTGACCTTGAGCTGGGGCACGGTGTAGTCGTCCGGCGTGGCCAGCCTCAACTCAGTCCCCATGGGCAAGTTGATCAGGGTCGCCAGCTCGGTCTTGGCCAGGGACAAGGCACGGCGCTGTTCCTGTAATTGGCGTGTGGCTTCGATCAGCGAGCGTTGGTAGCCAAGGGCCTGGACCGGGTCGCCGATGCGCTGCTCGCTCATGCTTTGGCTATCGACCTGGGCTTTGTCGACCCGCGCCATCAGGCTATCGATCTGGGTCAGCAAGCGCTCGGCCGCCACGGCTCGCCAGTAGGCCGAGCGCACGTCCTGGACGATGGTGTTGATGACCTTGCGCCGACGTTCCTGGATGATCAGGCGCTGGTCACCCTGCTGCTTGGCGCTGATGTAGCTGACACCAAAGTCGAGTACGTTCCACACCATGGTCAGGTCCGCCACGCGACGATCGCGGTCCTGGGAGGTCGACGGCTCCAGGGACTGGGTACCGGTGAGCACGCTCTGGCTGCTGGAAGCGTTGGTGTTATTGCGTCCGGCATAGCCTGCGGACAAGGCCATGCGCGGCAGCATGTCGAAGCTGGAGAGATCCGATTGGCGTTTGGCCAGGGCCTCTTCCATCACCTTCAAACGACCTTCGAGGTTGTATTTGACGGCGCGAGCCATGGCCTGGTGCAGCGTCAACGCGCCGCTCAACGGCTCCTGATCCTTGTACATGCCGTGCAGGTCGTTGCGGGCTCGCTGCTCGCTGACCCTGCGCTCAATCGGTTCGCTGGTGACTGCACAACCGCTGATCGCCAGCGCCAGCACACTGGCACCGAACAACTTATGACGTGTCTTCATCCTTGTAATGCCCCTGTTACTACGCCTGGAGTTAAGTGTGTTCAAGCCTGCATTTCGCTGATGCCGACTTGTTGCAGTGCGTGCGCCAGGTCCATCACTTGGCGCTGTTCTGTGTCTTTGAGCTGCTGCAATTGCTGGCCGAGGCTCGGCGCGCCAAACATGCCGCGCGCCCCCTGGACCGGATCGCCCGGGCCTTTGATCGATGGGTTGTCGGACGCCTTGAGGGGGCTATCGTCACCGTGGGTTTCGCGATTGAACAGGCTCGACAAGGTGCTTGAACCAAACACCCCGCCATCGCCGCCGCCCAAGCCCAAAAAGCCGCTGGCGCTGCTGTCACCGGCCCTATCGGTGCCGAATACCTGGGCGATATAGCTGGGAGCCAAGGCACCGTTGCGCAGAAAGATGCTGCCCACCGGCGGCAAGCCCGCCCCCAACTCACGTTGCTCGAACAACGGCGGGAAGCCGACGGGTAAACCGAGGACGCCCGTCGGCCGGCCAAACACGATCGGTTGCAAGGGTGGGTTCGGTGCGCCTTGAGGCGGTGCCGGATCGGTGACGCGGAACAATGGGTCGCCGGTCAGCGCTACCGTGTTGATCGCATAGTTGTTGGAGTTGGCATAGCCGCTGCCCGCGTTGCCCGACAGGTCATTCACCAAGCGGTTATCGAGGGTGATGAAATTGCTCGGGTCATTGAGGTTGGCCGTTGGCGTCAAGGTCGCAGTCCAGGTCTTGCCACCGTCACCGGTAACCAGGTTGGACAAGCTGCCGTTGGCCACGCTCAGGGCATCCAGATTAAAGCCGCTGACTTTCTCGCTGAAGGTGAACGTCACGGTAGTCGTCTGGCCGACGGTCAAGTTCGGGTTGGCGATACTGATGGTCGCGGTAGGGCGCTCGCCATCGATCGCGTAGTTATTCGAGATCGCGATGCCGGTGCCAACGTTACCCGCCGTGTCGTTAACCTGGCCGGCATCCAGCACGATCAGGTTGGTCGCATCGGTGATGGCGGCGGTCGGCGTCAGGGTCGCGGTCCAGGTTTTGCCGCCATCATTGCTCGCCAGGTTGGACAGCACGGCATTGGCGACACTCAGGTCCGAAAGATCAAACCCGGTGACGGCCTCGCTGAAGGTGATGGTCACCAGCGAAGTGGCACCGATGTTCAGGCTGTCGTTGGTAACGACTATGGTTGCCGTCGGCCGCTGGGTATCGATGGCGTAGTTGTTGGAATCGGTGCTGCCGCTGCCGGTATTGCCCGAGCCGTTCTGAACGCCGCTGTTGTCGAGGGTAATCAGGTTGGTGGCGTCGGTGACGTTGCTGGTCGGCGTGAAAGTCGCCGTCCAGGTAACACCGCCGTCGCTGCTGCTCACAGTCGTCAAGGTGCCGTTGGCAATCGTCAGGTCGGCGTTGGTGAAGCCACTGACCGCTTCGCTGAACGTGATGGTGACCAATGAGGTCTCGCCGATATTTAACGCATTGTCCGCCACCACGATGGTCGCGGTTGGGCGTACGGTGTCGACGGTGAAATTGACCGAGTTGGTGGTGCCTGTGCCGACGTTACCTGCCAGGTCGGCGATGCCCGTGTTGTTCAGGGTGATCAGGTTGGTGGTGTCCTTGATACCAGCGGTCGGAGTAAAGGTGGCAGTCCAGGTCACCCCGCCATCGGCACTGCTCACCGCCGTGAGGGTGCCATTGGGCACGTTCAGGTCACTGTTGGTGAAACCGGTGACCGCCTCGCTGAACGTGATGGTCACCAGCGACGTTTCACCGGCGACCAACGCCGTATCAGCGAGCACGATGGTCGCGGTCGGCCGCTGGCTGTCGACGGCGTAGTTGTTCGAGTCGGTGGTACCGCTGCCGGCATTGCCCGCCAAATCGGTGACACCGGTGTTATCCAGGGTGATGACGTTGTTTGCATGAGTCACCCCGTTCACGGGGGTCAGCGTCGCGGTCCAGGTGATGCCACCATCGTTGCTGCTCACCGCGCTCAATGTGCCGTTGGCAATCGTCAGGTCGGCATTGGTAAAGCCGGTGACCGCCTCGCTGAAGGTGATGGTCACCAGTGAGGTCTGGCCGATGCCGAGGGCTGAATCGGTAACCACAAGGGTGGCGGTTGGGCGCTGGGTATCGATGGCGTAGTTGTTCGAATCGGTAGTGCCCGTACCGACGTTACCGGCCAGGTCGTTGACGCCCGTGTTGTTCAGCGTGATGAGGTTGGTGGCGTCGGTGACGTTGCTGGTCGGCGTGAAAGTCGCCGTCCAGGTGATACCGCCGTCGTTGCTGCTCACCGCGCTCAACGTACCGTTGGCGACGCTCAGGTCGGCGTTGGTGAAGCCGCTGACCGCTTCGCTGAACGTGATGGTGACCAGGGACGTGCCGCCGATGTTCAGCGCCGGGTCGGCAACGACGATGGTCGCGGTCGGCTGCGCGGTATCGATGGTGTAGTTGTTGGAGTCGGTCGTACCGCTGCCGGCGTTGCCCGCCAGGTCGGCGATGCCGGTGTTGTTCAAGGTGATGAGGTTGGTGGCGTCGGCGATGCTGGCACTCGGGGTGAACGTGCCTGTCCAGGTGATACCGCCATCGTTGCTGGTCACCGCGCTCAATGTGCCGTTGGCGACGCTCAGGTCGGCATTGGTGAAGCCGCTGACCGCTTCGCTGAAGGTGATGGTGACCAGTGACGTGCCGCCGATGTTCAGCACCGGGTCGGCGACGACGATGGTCGCAGTGGGCCGCACGGTATCGATGGCGTAGTTGTTCGAGTCGGTGGTACCCGTGCCGGCATTGCCCGCCAGGTCGGCGATGCCGGTGTTATCCAGGGTGATGAGGTTGGTGGTGTCGGTGATACTGGCGCTCGGGGTGAACGTGCCTGTCCAGGTGATACCGCCATCGTTGCTGCTCACCGCGCTCAATGTGCCGTTGGCAATCGTCAGGTCGGCATTGGTGAAGCCACTGACCGCTTCGCTGAAGGTGATGGTGACCAGGGAAGTGCCGCCGATGTTCAGCGCCGGGTCGGCGACGACAATGGTCGCGGTGGGCCGTACGGTATCGATGGCGTAGTTGTTGGAATCGGTCGTACCGCTGCCGGCATTGCCCGCCATGTCGGCGATGCCGGTGTTATCCAGGGTGATGAGGTTGGTGGCGTCGGTGAGGCTGGCGCTCGGGGTGAACGTGCCTGTCCAGGTGATACCGCCATCGTTGCTGGTCACCGCGCTCAACGTACCGTTGGCGACGCTCAGGTCGGCGTTGGTAAAGCCGGTGACTGCTTCGCTGAACGTGAATGTCACCAGCGACGTTTCGCCGATTTTCAGCGCCGGGTCGGCGACGACGATGGTCGCGGTGGGCCGCGCGGTATCGATGGTGTAGTTGTTGGAGTCGGTCGTACCGCTGCCGGCGTTGCCTGCCAGGTCGGCGATGCCGGTGTTGTTCAAGGTGATGAGGTTGGTGGCGTCGGTGATGCTGGCGCTCGGGGTGAATGTGCCTGTCCAGGTGATACCGCCATCGTTGCTGGTCACCGCGCTCAACGTACCGTTGGCGACGCTCAGGTCGGCGTTGGTAAAGCCGGTGACTGCTTCGCTGAACGTGAATGTCACCAGCGACGTGCCGCCGATGCTCAGCACAGGGTCGGCGACGACGATGGTCGCGGTGGGCCGCACGGTATCGATGGCGTAGTTGTTAGAGTCGGTCGTACCGCTGCCGGCATTACCCGCCAGGTCGGCGATGCCGGTGTTATCCAGGGTGATGAGGTTGGTGGTGTCGGTGAGGCTGGCGCTCGGGGTGAACGTGCCTGTCCAGGTGATACCGCCATCGTTGCTATTCACCGCGCTCAATGTGCCGTTGGCAATCGTCAGGTCGGCATTGGTGAAGCCGCTGACCGCTTCGCTGAAGGTGAATGTCACCAGCGACGTGTCGCCGATTTTCAGCGCCGAGTCGGCAACGACGATGGTCGCGGTCGGCCGCGCGGTATCGATGGCGTAGTTGTTGGAATCGGTCGTACCGCTGCCGGCATTGCCCGCCAGGTCGGCGATCCCGGTGTTGTTCAAAGTGATGAGGTTGGTGGCGTCGGTGAGGCTGGCGCTCGGGGTGAATGTGCCTGTCCAGGTGATACCGCCATCGTTGCTGGTCACCGCGCTCAACGTACCGTTGGCGACGCTCAGGTCGGCGTTGGTAAAGCCGGTGACCGCTTCGCTGAACGTGAATGTCACCAGCGACGTGTCGCCGATTTTCAGCGCAGGGTTGGCAACGACGATGGTCGCAGTCGGCCGCGCGGTATCGATGGTGTAGTTGTTGGAGTCGGTCGTACCGCTGCCGGCGTTGCCCGCCAGGTCGGCGATGCCGGCGTTGTTCAAGGTGATGAGGTTGGTGGCGTCGGTGAGGCTGGCGCTCGGGGTGAACGTGCCTGTCCAGGTGATACCGCCATCGTTGCTGGTCACCGATGTCAGGGTACCGTTGGCAATCGTCAGGTCGGCATTGGTGAAGCCGGTGACCGCTTCGCTGAACGTGATGGTGACCAGGGAAGTACCGCCGATGTTCAGCGCAGGGTTGGCTATTACCACGCTTGCGGTCGGGCGCACGGTGTCGATGGTGTAGTTATTGGACGTGGTAGTACCGGTGCCCACGTTGGTCGAGGTGTCGGTGTAGAGCGTGTTGTCCAGGGTAATGACGTTGGTGCCGCTGGTGACGCCAGCCGTCGGCGTGAAGGTGGCGGTCCAGTGGATGTTATCGCTGGTGGTCAGGCTGCTCAGGGTGCCGTTGGAGGCCGTCATGTCGGCCAGGCTGAATCCGGTCACCGCTTCGCTGAAGGTGATGTTCACCACGGAGGAGCCACCGAGGTTCAGCCCGGGGCTGGCCACGGCGACTGTCGCCGTCGGCCGTACCGTATCGACGGCGTAGTTATTGGAGGTGGAGGTACCGCTGCCCGCCAGACCATTCGACACGCCGGTGACACCGGTATTGTCCAGCACGATATGGTTGCTCGCGCTGGTCACGCTCGCATCTGGGGTGAACGTCGCCGTCCAGGTGAGGCCGCCATCATTGGAGATGACGCTGCTCAAGGTGCCGTTGGAGACCGTCAGGTCGGCGTTGGTGAAACCGGTGACGGCCAGGTTGAAGGTAATGGTCACCTGCGAAGTGCTGCCAATGTGCTGGGCAGCGTTTGCCACTACGATGGTCGCGGACGGCGTCGGTGCGTAGGCGGTGTTCACTGTACCGCCGTCGTTGAAGATATTGTTCACGGCAGCCACGGAGGCACCCGTGCTGCCTCCACCCAACGCCGGGCCACCGGAACCGCTGCCACCGACGTTGCCGCTCATGGCCGCAAAGTTGGCGGCCGTCATCAACAGCGTGCCTTTGTTCCAGATCGCACCAACGCCTTTGCCCGCCGCGCCGCCCGAGTCTGCTGAACCCCCCAGGCCACCGCCACCACCGCCACCTCCGCCGGCCGCGATGTTATTGGAGATCACCGAAGTGCCGACGACCGTCAGGGTGCCGGAGCTGGCGTTGTAGATACCGCCACTGGCCGAAGCCCCTGCCCGGCCAGGCTTGTCCCACCCGGAACCGCCACCGCCGCCGCCAATGGAAATAGTGCCGTTGTTTGCGGTGCCGCCGGCACCGCCATTGCTGTAGTTGGCGGCCCCCACGCCACCCGCGCCGCCGCTGCTGCTGCCACCACGGCCGCCCATATAGTTCGGGTTGTAGCCGCCACCATTGCCACCGGTGTTGGCGCTACCGGACGTCCCACCATAAACGCCGGTACCGAAGCCCGAAGTGCCGCCATGGCCGCCGGCCTGGCCGCCAAGAGCACCGCCGCCGCCGCCGCCACCACCCACCGCGCCGCCAACATAGGGCGCGGTGACCCCACCGCCCCCGCCACCGCCCGAGGCCGCGTTGCTGGTCACCCTGACATTGTTCAAGGTCAGGTTGCCGAGGTTGACAATACCGCCGCCCATTGCCGCTGTGCCGTCGACACCCGCCGCTGCGCCATTACCCGCCGCCAGGCCTTGGGTGATGACCAAGCCATCCAGCGTCGCCGTCACACCGCTGCCCACCCTCAGCACCTGAGTCTTGTACTGCCCGCTGAGGGTCACATCCGCCACACCGTCGTGGTTCAGATCACCGGCGATGGTGACGTTTTTGCTGATGACCAATTGCGAGTTGAGGTTAACCGTCATGGTGGTACTGAACGTGACGGTATCGCCGGACACCGAATCGCTCAGAGCCTGGCGCAATGAGCCGACGCCACTGTCACCGTTGTTGACCACCGTGATCGTGGCCAACCCGTACTGGTACGCCGACATCGCCTGGTACGACAACGCGGTATGGCTCTCGATGGAGCCGGTGGCAATTTCCAACGTCCAATCGCCACCCTCGCCGGTGCGGTTGCTGGACGCGGCAATATCACGGCCGGTCAATTGCGCCAGGGAGTCGACGAAGTTGAGCCCTTTGCTGTCCCCTGCCGTGTTGCACGCGTAGATCAGAATGTCGCCACCCACATTCATGTCCTGGCCGATCTGCGCCAGCACTTCGCTGCGGGCCGCGATGTTGTCGGCCGACAAATAGGTGCTGCCCAGCCACAAATCGCCGGTGTTGCCGTGGGCGAGGATCTGCACCGAGCTCACGCCCTGGTGGCTGCCCAGATAATCGGCAATCTGCTGCAGACCGTCTTTGCTGGCATCCAGCTGCACCACCTCGGTGCCGGGGGCGACGCCCTTGAGCAAGTTGGCGGAGTCTTTGACCCGGGCGTCGACGAACACTACGGTCTGCCCCGGAACGGCAACCGGCGCCGGTGTGGCCGGCGCGTCGGTTTGCCCATGAGTGTCTTTGCTGGCGGTGGCGTGCTCGGTCGTCGGCGCCTTGGCGGCCGCGTCGGCAGTGGCATGGCTGTCCGCCTGGGCGGCATCGGCCACAGTGGCGGCCACCGCGCCGTCAAACAACATGCGCGGTTCCAGGAACATGATCATCGGCGTCGCCAGAGGGTTGGCGCCTGTTGTTGTCTGCCGTGCCTTACCTTTGCTCCACCACATGCTGCTCACCCGTTTGTCGAATGCTGATACCCGCAATGAAAAAAACCGCGATCAGCCGATCGCGGCATCGGCTTTGGTGCGAATTACATTGGCGGCGCTCAGGCTGCCATCCCGCCAGAAATCCATATGCGCAAACTGCTCGAAGAGGTCCGGCGGCAGGATCGTACGCCGAGGCTGCAAAGCGACCTTGGGCTTGACCCGATGCAACCCGCTGACGCCCAGAGCCTCGTCGAAGTCCGGCGCGTCATAGCTGAGGTTGTCGAAGTCATGCTCGAACCACGGCTGCTCGATAAATTCGTAGACCAGCCGCATCACGCGCTCGGGCGCCTGGGATAGCAGGTCGTAGTCGACGATCAACATGGACCCGGCGTTTTCACCGTAGTACGCCTCTTTGAGGGCCGACCAGGCATAGCCCACGAGGCGATTGCGCTGGCCCAGGGTTTCGACACGGCTGTATACGGTGTTGCGCTCGATGTCGTCGTTGAACAGCTTGGTGTTCTCGAACGGATTGGCGCGATAGAGGCGTTCCAGGCTGTCCATGATCCACGCCACGTTGCGCACACAGGCAATGACCTTGGCCTGGGGAAACAGGTCATGCAGGGCGGGCATGCGCGCGCACCACTGGCGGTTGGTGTCGAACACCACCGGGGTGGAGGGTTTGTCGCCGTAATAAGCATCGAACAAGCCGCGCAACAGGCGGCGGCGGGTGTCCGGATCAATGACCGAGCCAAACTCGCTGCCGGCGCTGCACTGCGCCAGCACACCATTGAACAACGACCCTATGGGACTGCTCATGCCGGCGCGAAAGCGTGGGTTCTGCAACAGGATTGCAGAGAGCAAGGTCGAGCCGGAACGCGGCAGACCGGAGATAAAGTGATACTGCAATCCTTTCACCACTTTGTAGGACAAATCCATTTATGGTGGAAGCGTAGTAGAGGATTGCAGGGTCAACTAGTGTTCATTTGCCACTATTTCGGCATTTTCTCAATGCCAATTCGCGATTAGCGACAGCCCTCCGGCTGCGAAGGCTCTGGCCCGCGGCAAAGCACGAACAGGCGTGCCCTGGCTCCACCGCCATCCTGGCGCAAAAGTTCGCGCCAATCGGTGGGAATCGGCGCGAAATCGTCCGGCAAATCAGTGCTGCTGATCAGCCAGACGCGGCGCGTATCCGCCGGTAAAGCCGACAGACTATCGAGGTAGATACGCCCGCCGTCCTGGTCCACCAGCGTACCGAAGCCATACGCGTTAGGCCGGGTCGACGTGCCATCCGGTTTGGGCGGGGTATAGAGCTGCAATTGGGCGTCAGTCTGGTCGTAATACACGTAGCTCAAGTACCACAGCATGTCGCTAAGGACGATGCGGTCGCCTTCCTGATAGTTACGGTTGACGAACTCCACCGGCACGTTGAAATTATCGCGGTCGTCCACGGTTGCATTGCTCTTCAGCCCCAGCAGTTCCACGCTGATAAATAGCACCAGGAACGCGGCGCCCCAGCGTGACAGGCGTTTGGGCAGGCGGTCGATGGCCAGGGCCACCATGATCGGCAAGCCAAGGGCATACGCCGTGAGGTAGCGCTCGATGAACACCGGGGAAATAAACGATACCGCATACACCAGCAACAGCGGCAGCAGGAAGAATAGCGCCAGCAGGCAGGCCGGCCGATGGGCTTCGCGATCACGCCAGGCGGTCACCCCCACGACGGCGATCAGTAGCAGCGGGAACGACCAGAACAATGGTGTCCAGAAACCGATGCCCTCGTCCTGGAGCATGAACTGCCAGATCATCGACGGGACGGAGATCAGCGTGACCGGGTCTTCCCAGCCGATATCCCCCCCGGTCTTGAGCTGTTCGACGTGCTGCACCAGGTCCACCAGGTTGGGCAACCAGGGCAAGTACAGCACCACAATCAGGACATTGGCGCACCACCACGCTGGGCGCAGGAGCAACCGTCGGCCAGGTGCCTGGGACGAGTACAACAACCCCAGGTAGGCCCAATGCACCATTACACACAAGGCCATGAAGTAATGGGTATAGAAACCGGCCGCCATCAGCAGCACATAGGCCGCCAGGTAGCGCGTGCGCTCGGGGCGGCGCACCCAATACACCAGCGCCAGCGTCGCAGCCAGCAGCCACACGGCCAGCAGCGAGTACATACGCACTTCCTGGCTGTATCGCACGGCAGTGGGGTACAGCGCCAGCAGCACACCCGCCAGCACGGCGGCACGATAGGTGGACAGTAGCCGCGTCAGCCAGATACCCAGGCCCACCGCGACCACGCCGGGAATCGCGCTCATGCCGCGAATCGACCAGATGCCGTCGCCAAACAGGCCGATCCAGCCGCGCAGCATGAAAAAATACAACGGGGGGTGCACATCATGGGCCGCGTGGAACCACAGGTCGTCTACCGCGTATTCGCTGAGCAGCAGGCTCGAACCTTCGTCACCCCAGATCGCCGCTGCTGTCAGGCCATAAAAACGTACGGCCATGGCCAGCGCCAGAATCGGCACCCACCATAGCCGGCTGAGCCAACCGGCACCCGCCCAGGCAGCCGAGAGGCGACTGACTGCGGGAAAAACCCCAACTTTGTCGTCTTGTTCTACCACGGACCGTCGCACCTCAATTCCTCTGAAACTGCCTCTTTTCAAGGCAAACCCTGCGCATGCGCAAACAAGCGCCACTCTAGGACAAAAGCCTCGGTTTCGCTTGCTGTTTTGCACCCGCCAGGCGTTGTGTTACCGGCTGGGGGTCACCTGACCATCCTGCCTGCCCACACTCTTCGGGATGTTGCGCAAAGGCCCGGCGCACATGGGGTTTCAACGGTTTATGCGGCTTACCGCTACGCGGCTGGCGTCCTCCTGACGCTTGTCAGAACCCACTTTCCCGTACCCCCAGCGCTGCCGCCCGTCGCCAGGCCACGCCCAGTACCGACTCACTGCGCCCTTGCAGCATCACCACTCCGCGCAGCGGTTGATGGGGGGTAGGGATCGTTTCAACGCTTTTCAGTCGCGCACCGTATTGAGCCTGTACCGGCTCCGGTCGCTGATTTTCGTCGCGGCGCACGGCAATTGGCCCATGGTGATCGGAGGTCAGTGCCTCCTGGTCCAGATAGGCCACGCCGTTGGCGTCGATGTCGGTCAATACCACCGGGATGGCCACGTGCATCGGGTCATCGGCGATAAACCGTCCAGTGGAACCCGGCGCCACCCGCCACAGTTCGGCCTCGGCCAGGTAACCGCGCAGGCGTGCGCCCTCTTCCACCACTTGGGCCAGTGAGTCCTTGGGCGACAGCCAACGGCCCACGCTCAATTGCGGCAGCACATCGCGCACCCTGCCAGCATGGGGCGCGCGCAACAGCAGGCGTTCGCGCTGGGCGGCCAGCCCACGGTATTCGGCCAGGGCCTGGGACAGACGCTGATCGTTGATCCCGGCATCCGCAGCCGTTTCACTGCGCCCGGCCTGGCGGCGCATCTGCAGCTGCAAAATCTCCACTTCACGGCGCACGATGCTTTGCCGCGCGTCCAAATCCGGTGACTCCAGTTCGTACAAGACCTGGCCCTGGGTGACGGTTTGCCCATCCGCCACCCGCAACTGCTTGACCCGCGCGGCCACCGGCGCGTGCAACGCGCTGGCGCGCCCGGCTTCGAGCATGGCCGGCAGCTCGACGGCGCTGCGCCACGGCACCACCAGCGCCAGCCCGATCAACACCAACCCCAGGCTGCTCAACAGCACACGCGGCGCATGGGCCTGGCTGCGACGACTCCACCATTCGCGCCATTCCTTGAAGATCGGCAGGAAGATGAACCAGACCAACTCCACCAGCATCAGGAAGATCCCGAGCAGTTTGAAGAACAGGTGATACACCGCCAGGGCAATCCCCAGAAACAGCGCCGCCCGCCACAGCCACGCCAGGTAGCCCCACGCCAACAAGCGTCGTTGCATCGTCGGCGACCACGGCTCCGGCGCCGGCTCGCCATACCCGAACAACAGTTCACGCAGGCGCCAACGGCACAGGGCAAAGGCGCGGCCTTGCAGGTTATCCACCCCCCATAAATCGCTGATCAAGAAGTAGCCATCAAAACGCATGAACGGGTTGAGGTTGATCGCCAATGTCGTCAGCCACGTGGCACTGGCCAACATGAACGCCGCGGTGCGCGCCGGGCCATCCGGCAGCAGCGCCCAGGCAAGCAAGGCGATACAAGCCAGCAGCAACTCGGCCATCACCCCGCCGGCACCGATCATCAACCGCGCACGGCGATCATTGACCCGCCAGGCGTCGCTCACATCGGTGTAGAACATCGGCAACAGCACCATGAACGCCACACCCATGCTCTGAACCCGACAGCCAGCGCGTTTGGCCATATAGGCATGGCCGAACTCATGGCACAACTTGGCGAAGCACAACACCACCCCAAACGCCAAGGCGCCGCCGAGGCTGAACAAGTGCGGGAACGTCGCCAGAAAGCGCTGCCAGTCGCGCGCGACCAAAAACACGCCCAGGCCCAGAACTGCCGGCAGGCCGTACCGCAGCAAGCCCGGACCGAAGCGCGCCAGCCAGGGCCATGTCCGGTTGAGAAAAGCGTCCGGACGCCACAGCGGAATGCGGAAAAACAGGTACTGATGCAGCAACACCTGCCACAGGCTCTGCTTTTGTGCGGCCGCTTTATAGAGGTAACTGGCGCGCTGCTGCGGATCAAGGCCGGTGATCAGGTCATGGGCGCGCAAAAAGCTCAGCAGCTCCTCCACTTCGCTGATGCCCAGGGGCAAACCCGGTTCACGGTTGGCGGCTTGCAGGACTTTCTCTGGATCGCCCAGGGACCAGTGCCGCAGCAAACGAATGGCGGTGGCGCCGAGTTTGAAATAGCGCCCGCGCACCGGGTCGGCCAGGGTCCAGCGTGGCGAACCGTCCAGCGCCGCGCCGGCACTGGACAGTTGCAGGTCTTCGCGCAGTGTGGGCAGGTTCATCAGAGGCCGACGCTCTGGCGCAGGCCCGCCAACGGCCGACGCAGCAGGTACAGGGCCAGCGGCGCGCGGCCGCCATACAGCTTCGCCGTACCGCGCAGGCCGATACGCGGTGGCGCGCCATCGAATTGTGCATCGAGGCGATAGGCCAATTGCCCGCCCGGCGTGGGCTGCGCTTCATAGGCGGCACGTTGCAGGGTGGCGAGATGGCGTTGCAGTGGGTCACTGTCGAGGAACAGCGCTACCTGGGCATTGGGCGCCAAGGCAATGGCATCGCCCACCGCCAGCTCAATGCGCAATTCCGCCTGGGCAGGGTTGGCAATCTGTAGCAAGCGCTCGCCGGTCTGCACCGGTTTGCCGGTCCAGCGGTCAGCATCAGCGAATACAGCGATGCCGTCGCGCTCGGCACGCACTTCGCTGCGTTTGAGCAGTTCACGCGCATAGTCGCGTTCGGCGCGTTTTTGCTCGACGCGGGCCGCCAGCAGGTCGATCTTCGAACTGGATTCGGCATCGGCAAAGGCGCGCTGGGAATTGGCCTTGAGCTCCGCTTCAGCGACACCCAGAGCACGCGCCGCCACATCGGCCTGCGCCGTCAGCGTGGTGCTTTCGAAGCGCAGCAACAGGTCGCCGGTTTTTACCGACTGATTGGGCTTGACCAAAAACTCGGCGATGACGCCATCCAGCGGCGCCGCCACCACTTGCCCGGCCTGCGGCACCACTTCGGCGGGCGCCAGCACCGATTGGCGCACCGGGATCAACAGCATCAGCAACAACGCCACCAGCACCGCTATTCCGCGTTTACGGGTCAGGCGCAGGCGCCACGGCTGGCGTGGCTGCAACGCGTGCCAGGCATGGCTGCAGGTGTCGCCAAAATGCGCCAGCAGCACTTGTTCGGCCGGGCTCCACGGGGTATCCCGCGCCAGCCACAGGCCGCCGAACACCCGGCCCTGGGGATCCATCAACGGCAGCCAGAACACGTGCCCGGCGGACAGGCTCTGCCAATCGGCTTGCACCGCGCCACTTAATTGCTCAGCCAGGACCACCCGCGCAGTCTGGCTCAACGCCAGTTTGTGCAACTGCGCCACCGCCTGCTCGACAAACGCCACGAACGGCGCATTCGAATCGACGCTGCTCACCGCCGTCACCGCCCTCACTTTGCCGGCGATCAACAGCGCGGTGTGGCGATAGCCGAACAGGGGCTGGCTGTCGTTGACCAGGCTGTAGGCCAGTTGCTCGATAGTACGCGCGGCACGGGTCTGGCGTTCAAGGTCGAGAAACTGCGCAAATACGCGCTCAGCGTGGCCCGGCATCGGTGCGTTCATTGCAATTGCGCAAAATGGGCCGTGCCACTCATGCCCGCCAGCAGCCCGCTGGCATTGGGTAAGGTGGCGACCAGCAGCAGCGTCTGGCTCCCCTCATCGATGCGCGCGCCGAGGCGTTTGACCGTGGCGGTGAACGCCTGGCCGGTTTCATCGGGGGTGAAATTGAACGTCTGGCCCGGCTTGAGTTTGCCCATCCAGCGCGACGGCACCAGCAGGTGAATTTCCAGGCTGTGGTTGTCGACGATTTCCAGCAACGGCGCCCCTGCCGAGACGCTTTCATAGCGTTGGACCTTGCGCTGCACCACTTGGCCGTCATACGGCGCCAGCACGCTGCAGCGCTTGACCTGCACTTGGTAAACCTGGGATTGGGCCTGGGTTTCAGTGAGCTTGGCTTCGGCGCGGGCCACTTCAAAACGCCCGACGGAGTTGAGCGCCGCCAGTTGTTTGTTGTGGGCCAGTTCTTCACTGGCACCCCGGCTGGCAGCCTGGGCGGCGTTCAATTGGGCCTGGTAGGCCGAGCAATCGAAACGCGCCAGGGTGTCGCCCTTCTTGAACGACTCGCCTTCGCTGAAAGGCAGTTCAACAATGCGCCCCGACAATTCGCTGGCCAGCACCGCCTGGTCGCGAGCGCGCAGCACACCCCGGGCGTCACTGGAGGCGCTGGTCGACGCCGCAAGCGGGTGGTCCAACAACGGATCGTCCGCCATGACCATCGGCGCAACGCCCATCAGGCAGATAAAACTCAACGTCCCTCTTCGTAACCGCTCCATACGATCCTCCCTGACCATGATTGCAGTCTATGTCAGCACGGTTAAATTGCCACCGCCCCAATCGGATAAGTCAGTAATTTGTGTAGGGCTTCACCGATGCTTTTGTCGGATCACGCTATGATTGCCACCCCCAAGGATTCAGGATCAAGGACACGTCATGCGCATCGGTTTTCTGTCACCCCTGGCACTGGCTCTGCTGGCCGGTATTTCCCTACAGGCCCAGGCCAGCTCCGACGATTCGTGCTACCCCGACTGGCGGGTCTCGCGTGACAGCCTGGACCCGTGCAACAACCTGCCGTTCCTCAGCCCAGGCAATGACAGCCGGGCCAACCTGCGCCTGCTGCTGGCTGACAAAAAGGCCGCGCCGTTGGCGCCCAAGGCGCTGAGCGAAGATGACCTGTCCCAGGGTTTCGGCCCGGTGCCGTTTCCGGTGTATCGCCTGGCCGCTGCCTCCAGCGCAGAGACTGAGCCCGACTCGGACGATTCGCCTACCGCCGAGCTCGACACCCTGCTGACTTCCCTGGGGGTCAAGCGCGAGGAGTACAAAACCGCCGGCGAAGCGTTCCTCAGTGGCGAGGGCAGCCGCTGCCGCAGCAACGACGATGACAGCGCCACGGCGTTCATCCGCCAAGTGGTCAAGGCCGACATACCGGCGACCGAGCGCGCGCTGCTGGCCAAAGCGCGACTGCAACTGCTCACCACCTGCACCTGGGATGGCCCGGTGATCGCCGAGCCGCAGCAGATCCAGTCCGCCGACGGCCAACTGTTTCGCACCTACCTGCAAGCCGCCGCTGATTTCTACAGCGGCCGCTTCGCCGAGGCCGCGCAAGGCTTTGCTGGCGTCGGCAATGCCCAATCGCCGTGGTTGAAGGAAGCCGCGCTGTACATGACCGCCCGCACAGCGCTCAACCAGGCCCAGGCCGACACCTATGACGAAGACGGCGTGCCGCACCTGGACCGTGTGGATAAGCCCGCACTGGCCACGGCCGAGCAGGGCTTCAACGCCTACCTGAAGACTTATCCACAGGGCGAATACGCGGCCTCGGCCCACGGGCTGCTGCGCCGGGTGTACTGGCTGGCCGACGACAACACCAAGCTCGCCGACGCGTTCGCCTGGGCACTGACGGCCACCGACGAGCAGCGCAATGTGTCTGAGGATGAGCTGGTAGAAGAAGCCGACCTCAAGCTGTTGATGGTCAACAGCGATACCGTCAAGACCCCGATGATCCAGCTCGTCAGCGACCTGATGGTGATGCGCGGCGGCAACCAGCCGGCCCTCAGCCGCGCAGACCTCGAGAAGCAAAAGGCCGCGTTCGCCAGCGAGCCAGCGCTCTATGAGTACTTGCTGGCAGTGTGCGCGCTGTACATCGAGCATCAACCGGACGCCGCCTTGAAGCAGTTGCCGCAGAGCGTGCCGTCGAACCTGAACTACTTCGCCTTCAGCCAGCAGACCCTGCGCGGCCTGGCCCTGGAAGCCAAGCAAGACTGGAAAGGCGCCGAGACCTTGTGGCTGCAACTGTTGCCACTGGCAAAACTGCCGCTGCAACGCGACCAGCTGGAGTTGGCACTGGCCATGAACTACGAGCGCAGCGGCCAGTTGGCCAAGGTGTTCGCCAGCGATTCGCCGATCAGTGCCAGGCAGGTGCGCTACATCCTGCTGCGCAACGTCGCCGGGCCTGAACTGCTGCGCCAGCAGATCGCCCAGGCCAGCGATCCGTTGGAACGCCAGACCGCGCAATTCGTGCTGCTCTACAAAGACCTGCTGCACGGCCAGTTCGCCACGTTCGCCGAGGACCTCAAGCAGCTGCCGGCCCAGGCCCCCGAGGACAAGCTGGGCACCAGCCTGGGTTATGTCTACAGCGCCAGCCAGACGCTTAAGCTGTTCCAGTGGAACGGCGACAAGGCCGAATCCGGCTACGCCTGCCCGAGCATCGCGCAAACCGCAGCGACCTTGCAGACCGACGCGAAGAACCCCCAGGCCCTGAACTGCTTCGGCGAATTCATCCTGCGCAACGGCCTGGACGGCATGCCTCTGGAGCAGGCCCGCGCGGCCGGCAGCCTGGGCAGCACCGCCTCAGACTTCAAGGGTGAAACCTTCTCGCGGCTCGACGGTTACAAGCAGGTCATCGGCAACGCCAAGGCGCCCAAAAACGACAAGGCCTACGCGCTGTTCCGCGCCATCAACTGCTACGCGCCGGCCGGCTACAACAGTTGCGGCGGCCAGGACGTCGAACCCGCCGTGCGCAAAGCCTGGTTCCGCCAGCTGAAAAGTGGTTTCGCCGACACCCAGTGGGGCAAATCGCTGCAGTACTACTGGTGAAACGCCTGTGGCTGGGCCTGCTGTTGCTGGCAAGCCCGGCATTCGGCGCCGTCGATGCCCGTGACTATGACGCCTTCTGGCTGTGGAGCGGCGTCACGCCACAGCCGGTACTCAAGCAGGCCAAGACCCTGTACATCCTCCAGGGCCAGATCAACTCCACCCGCCGCGCGCCCCAGCGCGGTGTGCAACTGATCGCCCAAGGCATCAGCGTACCGCGCCTCACCCGCGGCGAAGTCTGGGTGGTCTACCGCGCCCACACCCTGCACTGGCCCGAACAGATCTACACCCAGCTGCTCGGCCAGGTACAACGTTGGCGCGACGCAGGCAACCCCGTGGTCGGCATCCAGATCGACTTCGACGCCCGCACCCAATACCTGCACGAATACGCCGACTTCCTGCGCGACCTGCGCCAACGCCTGCCCTTTGAGCTGCGCCTGAGCATCACCGGCCTGATGGACTGGAGCAGCAACGCCGACCCCGCCGCCATCGCCCAGCTCAAGGGCGTGGTGGACGAAGTGGTGGTGCAGACGTACCAGGGACGCCAGAGCATCCCGGATTACGCGGCGTATTTGCCACGGATGAACCGGATGGGGCTGCCGTTCAAGATCGGCTTGATACAGGGTGGGGAGTGGGAGGCGCCTAGGTATTTGCAGGAGAGTGAGTGGTTTCGGGGGTATGTGGTGTTTTTGCAAAACCGTTGACAGGGGTGTCAATTATATGCAAGAAAGTGTCCTCTGTCCGCGGACAGAGGACATTCGCTTTTGGAGCCCCATGAAAAGTCAAGACATCGTCATCCTGTTCAAACTGATCAGCCTGGAACTACAGGCCAAAGGGGAGCGCGTAAAAAAACGAGTGTTCTCTGTGGAAAAAGAGAGCGCGAGCCTCGGGTTTCAAAATCTTCCGGATTACATTCAAAACTTCGAAACTGTTCAACTTTCGTCAATTGATGACTGGCGGGGCTGGGATGGAATAGACGAAGACTTTGAAGGACTCAGCTCACAAACCTATTCTGTGAGATCGCTGTCCTCAGCGTTGGGCCTAAGCAAAACAGAGGTTTCCTCATCCCTGAATCGTTGCAGGGAAATTGGCTTGATCTATACGAGCCACACCGACGGAATTCCTCTGGTAAGAAGCAAGGCACTGCTTGATTTAGTCACGTACAGCATTCGCTATATTTTCCCGGTTAAACCAGGCCCTATCGTTCGCGGTATTCCGACAGCCTTCGCCGCGCCAGTCCTGGCGGGAAAAGTAATGAGCGGCGGCGACCTCATTCCCGTCTGGCCGGACGCATATGGAAAGAGCAAAGGCCAAGAAATAACGCCTTTGTATAAAACCGTCCCCGGCGCAGTGAAAAAAGATGAGCTGCTTTATCATTTCCTGGCACTCGTCGATGCCATCCGCATTGGCGGGCCGCGCGAAGCCAAGGTGGCCGATGCCATGCTGCGGGAGTGGATCTTGTGACGTCCAACAGAACCATGATGCTGCAAATGCTTGAAGAGGTCGCTGAGGCGTTGGGTGATGAGCTGCGTGAACAAGTCGCTTTTGTCGGCGGATGCACCACTGTTTTACTCATCACCGACGAATACACCCTTGAATCAATTCGCGGCACGGATGACGTGGACCTGGTCATTCATCTGACAGGCACGCCTGACTGGTATCGGTTGGAAGAAAACCTGAAACCCAGAGGCTTCAAAAATACCGGCCAGGACTCCGTCACCTGTCGTTTACGACTCGGCGGTTTGAAAGTGGATTTCATGCCGACCGATGCAAAAGTATTGGGGTTTTCCAATACGTGGTTTGTCGGCGGGCTAGAAAACTCCATCGACTACACACTCCCCAAAGGAACACGTATCAAGATATTTGCGGCACCATGGTTTCTCGCCGCAAAACTTCAGGCGTATCAGGGCCGAGGTCATGACGACGTACTGATGTCCAATGACATCGAAGACATCATCGCTTTGCTGGACGGCAGGGAAGAACTTATCGAAGAAGTGAAGCGAGCGCCTTTTGAGCTCCGACATTTCGTGAGCAATCAATTCACCGCATTGATAAGACTGTCAGCGTTTCAGGACGTCATCCAAAGCAGCGCTCAGGACGCTGATCGGGAAACGTTGATTTACGAGCGCCTGAAGACGCTCGTGGGATTGGGAGTGACCGCTTGATCCTACAGTTGAGCCTCAGTCAGCAAGGAACTGAAAGAACCGAAAACCGCGATGTCATCGGTTCGGCTCAAAGCACAGGAGCGTATCTCCACGTGATCGCTGATGGCACTTCCAAGCCAGCCAGTGGCGAATTGGCGCGAGCCTTGACTCATTATCTGCTTGAGTCGTTTTCTCGCGCAGAACCGACAGTTACATCATGCCCAGACAAAGCAACTGAATGGGTACTCCACGCACTGGGAGAGGCGCACTCAAACCTTTGCCCAGGTTTTCCATTGGCCTCCACCAGCTACCTTGTGTTGCTGGTGATGGGTCAAACGGCCATTTCGATCCACGCTGGTGACTGTTGCCTTGGCTATCTGGGAAAAGATCAGAGCATGATTTGGCTAACTTCACCCCATTGCGGCCCCAACTGGAAAGGAGACCTGAGCCACGCAGTCATCGCCGAAAGCTCCTCCCGCAAAACACTGCTCAACTGCATGAGTTATCGCAGGCCCCATGAGCCAGCGGTTAACTCCGTGGAAACGGTTAGGGGGACGACTTGGATTCTGGCAACAGATGGATTTTGGGCCGAACTGTCAGCCGCAGACCAGCTCAAAGCCATTGCAGGGCAAACCCTGGACGGTTGCTCAACAGAAGATGATGTCACTTTCATGCTTTTGCAGTCTTAGAAGAAACAGGTACGCAAGGCAAGAAGGCGCAGAGGATCAGCCCTGGGGCTAGGCTTCGCGGATTTTCGATACCGACATCAGAAAAGCTCACAGGAAATAATCGGCCTGAAAGCTTAACGATCATGGCTTACCAAAGATGATTGCAGCAAAAATCAAGAACAGTCCTACATCGGATAGTCCAATTTTCAGCGCTGAGCCTGCACCAGCGGATACACCGACTCCCAGCCCCCACCCAGCGCTTTATACAACCCCACCATCGCCAACGACACCCCGGTAGAACTCTCCACCCACTGCTCCTGCGTGGCCAGCAGTGCACTTTGCACCGTGAGTACGTTGACGAAATCCACCACGCCCTCGACGTACTGATGCTGCGCGGTGGTCAGGGCGATCTGGTTCTGGCGCACGGCTTCGGCCAGGCTGTCGCGGCGTAATTGGCTGGCGTTGTAGCGAGTCAGTTGATCGTCGATCTCATGCCAGGCACGCAGCACGGTTTGCTGATAGGCCAGCGCCGCTTCCTGTTGCTGGGCTTCGCGCAGGTTCAACATGCCTTGCAGGCGCCCGCCGTTGAACAGCGGCAGGCTCAATTGCGGGCCGAAGGCAAACGCACGGGAGCCCCAGGAGCCGAAATCCGACAGTTGCATGGCCTGGGAGCCGAGGCTGCCGGACAAGGTGATGCGCGGGTAAAAGTCGCCCTTGGCCACTCCGATGCTGGCGGTCGCGGCGTGCAGGCGGGCCTCGGCCTGGCGGATGTCCGGGCGGCGCTCGGCGAGTTCCGAGGGCAGGCCGATGGCGACCTGGCGTTGGGTCTGCGGCACCGCAGCATCCTTGGACAATTGCGCATGCAGGGCTTGCGGCGGCTCACCCATCAACAGGCTGAGGGCGTTGATCAACTGGTCCTGGCGCTGTTGCAAATCCGGCAGGCGCGCTTCGATGGCCGCGACCTGGGCGGCGGCTTCGGCCACGTCCAGGTCGGTGGCCACGCCGTCGGCCAGGCGCAGTTGCGAGAGCTTGAGGCTGTGGCGAGCGACGTCGAGGTTTTGCTCGGTGACAGCACGGGTATTTTGCACGCCGCGCAGTTGGATGTAGTCCTGGGCGGTCTCGGCCAGCACCGACAGCAAGACGGCGCGACGGTCGTTTTCGGCGACTTGCAGGGTGGCGTCGGCGGCTTCGGTTTCACGTTTGATCCGCCCCCAGAAATCCAGCTCCCAGGAGGCGGAGAAGCCTGCGTCCCATTGGTTGAACGCCGAACGGCCGTTCTCGCCGGAGGGGTCGTTCAAACCTTCGCCGCTATTGCGTTTGCGCTGGTAAGCCCCTGTTGCATCGACACGGGGGTAGCGCTCGGCGGTCGTCACCTGGCGCACGGCGCGACTTTGTTGCAAGCGACTGCTGGCCAGTTTCAGGTCGAGGTTATCGGTGAGGGCACGACGCGTCAGGGCCGAGAGTTGCTCGTCGTGGAACACGTCCCACCAGCGCTCCTCCAGCGGGCCAGTGACCGCGCGGCTGGCGGCCTGACGGCCTTGGGGCTCATTCCATTGCGTGACATGAGGGCCCTGGGGCCGTTGGAAATCCGGGCCGACGGTGCAGGCGCCCAGGCTGAGCAGGCTTAAGGTGAGCCAGGCAAACGATCTCATTGCTGGACCACCTCACGCGGCTGCGTGACCGGCTGGGTGTCGACGCTGGCTTCCACCGACATGCCGACCCGCAGGCGCTCGGTCAGCGGCTGATTCGGTTCGAGGACGATCTTCACCGGGATGCGCTGCACCACCTTGGTGAAGTTACCGGTGGCGTTATCCGGTTTGACCGAGGCGAACGTCACCCCGGTCGCAGGCGCCAGGCTTTCCAGGTGGCCGTTGAGCAACTCGCCGTCGAGGCTGTCGACACGTACCTGCACGGCTTGGCCAGCGTGCATATGGTAAAGCTGGGTTTCCTGGAAGTTGGCCACCACGTAGGCCTCGGCCAACGGCACCACCGCGAGGATCTTGCTGCCCGGCGTCACATAGGCGCCCACCCGCACCGCGCGCTCGCCGACCATGCCATCCACCGGCGCGACGATGCGCGTGTAGGACAGCTGATAGCTGGCCATTTCCAACGCGGCCTGGGCGCGCTTGAGCCCCCCCTCGGCGGCGTCGCGCTGGGCCGTGAGGATTTCCACCTGCTTGCGTTCGGCCGCCAGCACCGCCGTGGCACTGGCCAGGCGTGCGTTGGCCTGGTCAATACGGGTCTTGGCTTGCTGGGCGTTCTGCACAGTACCCGCGCCCACACCGGCGAGGTGGTTGTAACGGTTCAGTTCGTGTTCGGCGAAGGCCACTTCGGCACGGTCTGCCGCCACGGTGGCCTGGGCCTGGGCGATCACCGAGCTTTGACGTTCCAGGGTCGCGCTGGCGTTTTTCAGCTGGGCCTGGGCGACCAAAGTGTCGGCATCGGCGGCCTGGGCGGCGGCGCGAAAATCACGGTCGTCGATCAGCGCCAGCAACTGGCCGGCCTTGACGCGCTGGTTGTCTTCCACCAGCACCTCCTTGATAAAGCCGGCCACGCGCGGCGCCACCAGGGTGAAGTCGGCGGCAACGAAGGCGTCGTTGGTGGCCTGGCGCTTGTTGCCCAGTAGCCCCGGCGCGACCAGGTACACCAACACGCCGACGGCGAATACGGCGATGACAGAGACGGCTATTTTGTCTTTGCGTTTCATGAGAAGTCCTTGTGGCTAGGTCGGTGCGCGAGGCGGAAAAATCCGCGTGGGCATCCAGAAAATCAGCAGGATCAACGCCGCCGCAACAGCGGCCATGACGTAATAGAGATCCGAAGACGTGAGCACTACGGCCTGCTCGTGCAGGCGGTGGGCAAGCCCCGACGCGTCGCCATCGGCCAGGGGCGAGTTGCCCAGGCGGTCCACCAGCATGGTCGAGTGAAAGTGCAGGCGCTGGGTGGTCAGTGCATCCAGCACGCCGGTGGCAATCACGGCGGCCAGGCCTTTGACGGTGTTGAACCAGGCCGAGGCAAACGGCCCATCCGCCGGTTGGATGCTGCCGGTGGAGAGCATCAGCAACGGCAACACCGCCATGGGCTGCCCGAAGATTTGCAGCAGGTACAGGCCGTAGAAGTCGTCGCGAATCCACGCCGAGGTCAAGTGCGTGCTGCCCAGGCAGGACAGCACCAACATGCCCAGCCCGATGCCCAGCACCCAGCGGCAATCGACCCAACGCAGGTTGCACAACGCCGCCACCAGCGGCAGCGCAATCAATTGCGGCAGCGCCATCAGCAGCATCAGCGGCGCGGTTTGCAGGGGCCGATAACCCTGGACCTGGGCGAGGAAACTCGACGGGATGATGATCACCGAGGTCAGCACCATCAACACCCCGGCCAGCACGATCAGGGCAAACGACAGGTTGCGCAGGCCAAGCATCTGCAATTTGAAGAACGGTATTGGCTGCGACCATTCATTGAGCAGGAACAGCACCAGCAACACCGTGCCGCCACACAGCAGGAAGGTGATCAGGCCCGACTCGAACCAGTCCAGGCGATTGCCCTGCAACAGGCCGATCACCAGCATGCAGATCGCCGGGAACCCCAGCAGCAGGCCGCGCCAGTTGAACTGCTTGAGGCGCTCCAGGCGCAGCGGGTCTTGTGGCAGGCCGTAGGCCACGGCGGCCATCGCCAGCAGGCACGGCCCGACGATCTGCCAGAACGCCCACCGCCAGCCAACATACTCGGTCCACAGCGCCGCCAACGGCGTGCCCAGGCTCGGGCCGAACGTGGCGGTGAGCGCGTAACCGGCCAAGCCATACAGCTTGACGTTGGCCGGCAGGAAGCGCAGCGCCACGGTCATCAGCATCGGCGGCAACGCCCCACCCGCCAGGCCCTGGACGGTGCGCAGCAGCAGCAGGCTTTGGTAGTTCGGCGCGAAGGGGCACAGGATGCCCAGCACAGTGAACAGAGCGATCGCGCACAGGGTGAAACGGCGCAGGGAAAACGTCACCGAACACCAAGGCGCGAAGGCCATGGCCGACACGGAAGTGGCGGTGTAGGCGGCGACCAGCCAGGTACCTTCATCAAAACCGATGTACAGCGCACCGCGAATATCCGCGAGGGCCACCTTGGTGACCATCTCGTTGAGACCGGACACCAGCACCGCCAGCAACACGCCGACCAGGCCGATGATGATGCGCGGGCCAAATACAGGCGGGGTGATGGCCGTGGGTTTGGCTGCGGCCGCAGGGGAGGGGGCAGCGAGGGAAGTCATGTACAGGTAACTCGGGATTAGAAATACCCGAGCAGTTTAATCAGGCACATCCATGACAAAAAGTTACATGTTGGCAGGGTATAAGTGCGCCAGGCGCAATCCTGAATTCACCACAGAGCCCCCTCCCACATTTGACTGTACATGACGTACAAATCAGGTCGGCTGCGCTTCCAGCCAGGTGGCGTGGCAACTTTCGCGCATCGTCTCGCGCAGCCATTTATGGGCCGGGTCTTTGTCGAAGCGCGGATGCCAGGATTGAGCCAGGACCAGGGTCGGCAACGAAATCGGCAAGGCGAATGCACGCAGCGGCAATTTCAAGCGATTGGCGCTGTAGAGCGCTTCCTTGGGCACCGGCAGGATCAGGTCGGAGTCGGGCAGCATGAACATCGCACCATGAAAGCCTGGGGCGATCATCGCCACGCGGCGCTCCAGGCCCTGGGCATTCAGGGCGGTGTCGATCGGCCCGCGAGCGATGCCGCGCCGGGAAATGCTGATATGGGAATAACTGGCGAAACGCGCAGCGGTGATGTCTTCATCGAACAACGGGTGGTCTTCCCGCGCCAGGCCGACGAAGGTGGTGGAGAACAGGTTCTGCACCTTGACCTCGGGACTGGAGGGCATGGTATTGCTCACCCGCAGGTCCAGACGCCCTTCGCGCAGCGCCTCGTCGTCGGTGTCGCCTTCCGGTACGAAGCACAGCTCGCACAGGGGCGCCATGCGCTCCATGGTGTCGAACAGGCGTCCGCCGTATACGCCGATGAAGAAGTCATTGGCACGCACGCTGAAACGGCGGCGCAGGGTGCTCAAGTCCACTTGATCCGCCGAACGAAACAACAGCGCCGCCTGCTCCACCACATTGCGCACTTGGCCTTGCAGTTCCAGCGCCTTGGGCGTCGGCACCAGGCCGCGCCCGGCACGCACCAGGATCGGATCACCCACTGCCTCGCGAATGCGCGTGAGCGTGCGACTCATGGCCGCCGGGCTGAGGTTCATCCGCCGAGCGGCGCCCACCACGCTGCCCTCGTCGAGCAAAGCGTCGAGGGCGACCAGCAGGTTCATGTCTGGTAGTTGCATGCCAAGCACTCGTGATCAGTCGGGAGTGAACTGGCCGCAATCGTAGCAGCATGGGCGTATCAGCGCTGCATGCCCCAGCGTTTCACGGTGAGCCGCTCGAAGGTGTCGAACACCAGGTTTTCCACTAACAACCCGATCAGGATCACCACCGCCAACCCGGCAAATACCTTGTCGGTGTACAGCTCATTGCGGTTCTGGAAGATGTACCAGCCCAGCCCCCCCTTGCCGCTTGTTGCACCAAACACCAACTCGGCAGCGATCAGCGTGCGCCAGGCGAATGCCCAGCCGGTCTTGAGGCCGGCGAGAATCGACGGCAGCGCTGCCGGGATCAGGATGAACAGCACAAAGCGCATGCCCTTGAGGCCATAGTTGCGGCCGGCCATGCGCAGGGTTTCGGAAACGCCGAGGAACCCCGAATAGGTGTTGAGCGCCAGAGCCCACAACACCGAATGCACCAGCACGAAGATCAGGCTGTTCTGGCCCAGGCCGAACCACAGCAGCGCCAGCGGCAACAGGGCAATGGCCGGCAAGGGGTTGAACATTGAGGTCAGGGTGCTCAGCAGGTCGCGCCCCAATTGCGTCGACACCGCGAGGGTGGTCAGGGCAAACGCCAGCACGATGCCGATCAGGTAGCCCTTGATCAGTACCACCAGCGAGATGCTCACCTTGCTCAGCAGTTCGCCACTGAGCAGGCCGTCATAGAGCGCGTGAAAGGTCTGCAGGAAACTCGGCAGCAGCAGGTCGTTGTTCTGGTAGCGCGCGACGGCTTCCCACAGGATCGCGAGCACGATCAGGATCAGGCCCTTGCGCAGCCAGCCTTGTTGCCACAGGCGTTGGCGCAGGGGCAGTTCGCGTTCCACGGGGACGCTGAGCAGCGGCTCAAGGGTAATTTCGTATTCCTGGCGCATTGGGCTGCCCTCTTAGTAAGCGATGCGGATGTCGGCGAAACCCAACTCACGTTCGGCCTCGGGCGCTTCATCGAACAGCAGGCGATGAATGCGCCGCGCCGACGCCTGGAACTCCACGCCGCCGAGGCTGTGCAGGTTGTATTGATGGCTGTGGATTTCCGCGCGCACGCGCCCGGGATGGGGGGACAGCAATAGGATGCGATTGCCCACCACCAGGGCTTCTTCGATGGAGTGGGTGACGAACAGCAGGGTGAAACGCACCTCCTCCCACAGCAGCAACAATTCTTCCTGCATCTTGCGCCGGGTCAGGGCATCGAGGGCGGCGAAGGGTTCGTCCATCAGCAGGATCTTCGGCTGCATGGCCAGGGCGCGAGCGATGGCCACGCGGGCTTTCATACCGCCGGAAAGCGTGTGCGGGTAAGCGTCGGCAAAGGCGCTGAGGCCGACTTTGTTGAGGTAGTGCAACGCCCGCTCTTCGGCTTCGCGACGCGGTAGCGTTTTCGACGCCAGCAGCGGAAACATCACGTTCTGCTTGACGGTTTTCCACGGCGGCAACTGGTCGAACTCCTGGAACACCACGATGCGGTCAGGGCCCGGCTGTTCGACCTTTTGCCCCAGCAGGCGAATTTCACCTTCGCAGGGTTTGATAAACCCCGCGATGGACTTGAGCAAGGTGGATTTGCCGCAGCCCGACGGGCCGAGCAACACGTAGCGGTCGGCCGGGTCGATCTCGAAACTGACCTGGTGCGTGGCCCGCACCACGCGCTCGGGAGTACGGTATTCCAGGCTGACGTTGTCCACCGCGAGCAACGGAGCGGTGGTATGCAGGTTGCTGGCCGTGTGGCCTTGCAAGAGCGCGTTCATCTCAACTTCCTTGCAGGGGCTTGGCGTCCTGGAAGAAGTAGTCCTTCCACGATTCCGGCTTGTTCTTGATGGCGCCGACGCGGTAGAGGAATTCCGCCAGCGGGTAGGTATTTTTCGGTGTAACGCTGAACTCGAACTGCGGGTTGTCGATGATTTTCAGCAGTTCGGTACGGTCGATCTTGGCCTTGGTCACGCGGATGTAGGTGTCGGCAGCGGCACCTTTGTCGTTCTGGGCAAACTGCGCGGCTTCGGTCAACGCCTCGACAAACGCCTTGTAGGTCTTGGGGTTGTCGTTGCGGAATTTTTCGGTGGCGAACAGCACGGTCGGCGAATTCGGCCCCAGCAGGTCATAGGTGTTCAACACCACATGCACGTTGGGGTTGGCCAGCGCCTGGTCCTGGAACGGCGGGTTAGAGAAGTGCCCGGTCAACTCGGTACCGCCGGCAATCAACGCAGCGGTGGCGTCAGGGTGCGGGACGGCAACGGTGTACTTGTCGAGGCGATTGAATTCCTTGTCGCCCCACTGCTTGGCGGCGGCGTATTGCAGGAAACGCGACTGTACCGAAACACCCACGGCCGGCACGGCGATGCGGTCTTTGTCGGTGAAGTCGGCGATAGTCTTGACCTTGGGGTTGTTGCTCACCAGGTAGTACGGGAAGTTGCCCAGGGACGCCACGGCCTTGACGTTCTGTTTGCCGTGGGTACGGTCCCAGATGGTCAGCAGTGGGCCAACGCCAGCACCGGCGATATCGATAGAGCCAGAGAGCAGCGCGTCGTTGACCGCCGCGCCGCCGGACAGCTGGGTCCAATCGACCTTGATGTCGAGGCCTTCCTGCTTGCCGTATTTTTCGATCAGGTTCTGGTCGCGCACCACGTTAAGCAGCAGGTAGACGATACCGAACTGTTCGGCAATGCGGATCTCGCCTTCGGCCTGGGCAGCCGTCGGAGCAACCAGGCTGCCCGCCAACAGACTGACACCAAGGCCGACGGTCGCCGCCAGCCGTGCAAATGGAATGTTCCTGGACATGGTCATGCTCCGAATCAGAAAGGCGCGTCGCCCTGGATGGTGGTGCGGTACAGCTTGCGGCGTAGATGGCTGGGGCAGCCGGCGGCCAGGTGGATCAACGAACGGTTGTCCCAGAACACCAGGTCGTGGGGCTGCCATTGGTGGCGGTAGATATTTTCCGGCAGCACGCTATGGGCGTAGAGCTGGGCCAGCAAATCGCGGCTTTCGTCCTCCGGCAAACCGACGATGTGCGTGGTGAAGCCTTCACTGACGAACAGGGCCTTGCGGCCGTTTTCCGGGTGGGTGCGTACGATCGGGTGCACCACTTGCGCGACCTGGGCGAGCTGCTCAGGTGTCAGCGTCGGCCGCCAGTTACCTTCGAACTTGGTCTCGCTGTAGCGCGCGGTGTAGGAATGCGCAGCACTGCGGCCTTCGACAGCTGCACGCAGGTGCCCAGGCAGTTGGTCCCAGGCTTTGTGCATGTCGGCAAACAGGGTGTCACCGCCTTCGGCAGGCAGCTCCTGGGCGTGCAGCATCGAGCCGAGGCTGGGCAGCTCCTTATAGGACAGGTCCGAATGCCAGAATTTACCCGCGTCGCCCAGGCCGATGGATTGGCCGTTTTCGATGATGTTAGAGACGATCAGGATTTCCGGATGGTTGGCCAGCAGGAACTGTTTGAGCACGTGAATCTGCAACACGCCGAAGCGGCGACTGAAGTCGATCTGCTGTTGCGGGGTGATACGTTGGTCGCGGAACACGACGACATGGTGCTCCAGGTGCGCGCGGTGGATGCGGGCGAAGTCCTGGTCGTTGACCGGACGCGACAGGTCCAGGCCGACGATCTCGGCGCCTACGCTGCCGGGTAATGGGCGGACCTCGAAATGCTGGGTAGTAGGGGTCACTGTTGGAACAGTAGAGGCGGCGGACATGAGTTCACTCCCGGTCGGACAGGAGAGTGACTTTATAGATATAAGAACGACATTTTAAATACCATTAGTGAATATCGATAGACAGGAATGTACCGTCGAAAACCCGCCGGCAGCGAAGGCCAACGAATAGACCAGAGCAACGCAGCATCCCGTCCGCGCCCTCTGTAAGATGCCGCAAAAATACACTGTGAGTGCCGTGATCAGCGTGTTTAGCCGCTTACAAGCCGAAAACCTTGCCCGTTTGACAAGCCTGTAGGCAGGCTCTAGTGTGCATTGGATCCAATTAGCCATCCCTCTTCTAAGAAGGAGCAAAGCGTAGCCGTGACGCAGAAGCCGAACCCTTTGAGCAGCATTAAGGTCAGCGGGCCTATTCCCGCTCATCTTGCTCGTTCAGTCATTGAAGAAACCTTGCGCAATGCCATCCTTGATGGTCGATTGCCATGCGGTACCGCCATGCGCCAGCAAGAGCTGGCCAGCCTGTTCGGGGTCAGCCGCATGCCCGTGCGCGAGGCATTGCGTCAGTTGGAGGCACAGTCGCTGTTGCATGTGGTGACGCACAAAGGCGCGGTGGTGGCGCCGTTGATCGAAGACAATTCAGCTGAAACCTACGCCCTGCGCATGCTGCTGGAATCCGAGGCGCTGCGCTTGTCGATCCCCCTGCTCACCGACGCCGACATTGCCGAGGCCGAGGCCTGCATCAATGCCTTGGAGCGTGAGAAGGACTACACCAAGATTGGGCGCCTCAACCGCCTGTTCCACATGGCCCTGTACGGCAAGGCACCGAATCAACGGCTGCTCAAGTTGGTCGAGCATGGCTTGAATGAAGAGGAACGCTTCCTGCGCTTCAACCTCGAGGCGATGGGGCTGGGCGAGACCTCCCAGGAAGATCACCGCGAACTGCTGAAGCTGGTGGCACAGAAGAAGATCGACGAAAGCATCCTGACACTGCGTAATCACTTGATGCGCGGGATGGAGGTAATCGCCACCTACCTCAAGGGCCTTGAAGCGCCCCACTCGTAAGGTTTTCCAGCACCTCGCCTGCCCCCTATGCACTGCGGGGCTTGCTTCCCATCGGGGAGCGTCCCGCGTCGGCACTTCTTAGCCGGAACAACACGCGCCTATTAACGCTGGGACATGAAACTTCCCACCCTTGATAAAACAACTTACCCACAATAAATGCCGCCCCCAGATAAGCAACTAATACACTTATAAGCTTATCCAGGCACTCAATCGGCTTATTGTCTTTCGCCAATAAAAAACCACTTCATCCGGCCACGTAACTCCGCGCCTGCAGGCGGGGCTTGGCCAAACGCTACCTATCTACTTCCAAGCCGTAAACGCCCCCCTGTGTTCAGAGCAGTCGCAACAACTTATAGGCATCAACCATGCATCACACGTTACTTGAGCAAAAAAAACTGCAGTTATGCAGCCATCCGTTATTTGAAGAAATAACTTCACTCAACAAGTTACAACTTTTTATGAAAAGCCATGTGTTTGCGGTATGGGACTTCATGACGCTCACCAAACGCCTTCAACAAGACTTGACCTGTACGCAGTTGCCCTGGCTTCCCCCCGTCGACCCGCAAGCCGCCCGCCTGATCAATGAGATTGTGCTGGGCGAGGAATCGGACGAGCGCCTGGGACAAGGTCATTGCAGCCACTTCGAGTTATACCGCGACGCCATGGTCGAAGTGGACGCCAGCACCGCCGCCATTGACACCTTCATTACGCTGCAACGCCAGGGCATGAAGACCAATACCGCGTTGCAACACATCGACGTGCTACCTGGCGTAGCCCGTTTCGTCGAGAGTACGCTGCACATTGCCTTGAACGCACCGACCCATTGTGTGGCAGCCGCCTTCCTGCATGGCCGCGAAAGCGTCATCCCGTTCATGTTCGAACGCCTGCTGCGGGGTAGCGAGGTCATCCATCGCCGAGCGCCCACCCTGGGCTATTACCTCCACCGTCACATTGAGCTGGATACCCAAGGCCATGAGCCAGGGGCGCAACAGTTGCTTCAACGCCTGGTCGGCGCAGACCCACGCCGCCAGGCGCAGGCCGCTGAAACCGCGCTCCGGGCCGTGGAAAACCGCATGATCCTCTGGGACGACGTGCTGGCCTCGTTGCAAACGGTGCGCCCATGAACATCGCCAACTACCGCTCCATCGCCGAAGACTGGGAGCGTCGAGCAACCATTCGCACACGCCCTCGCCGCCAAATGGAAAACGACGACAAGCTGATCTATCCGCTGTGCCGCCAGCCATTGGCGCTCTGTGCGACCTTTCTCGAACATTGCCCGCAATGGCGCGACTTTGTGCTGGTGCAAAGCTTCTACAAATTCATCAACGATGTGGTGATTTTCGAAACCGAGATCGTCGACAAGACCGCTCGCCGCATTGCCAAGAACCGCTTCGCCCTGCCCTTCCCCCTCGTGTGCCGCTACGACGCGATGACTGTCGTGGTCGATGAGGATTACCACGCCCTGGTGGCATTGGATTTCCTCCAACAGACCGTGGCGATGACCGGCATACAACCGCTCGATCTGCCACGGGAAATCGAGCTGAGCCGTGCCTTGCCAGCGGCGCTGGCACAGGCCCCGGCGCACCTGCACGACGCCGTGGAACTGATCGGCGTGGCCATCGCCGAAAATACCGTCACCCAGGACGTCGCCGCGTTTTCCAACGACGAGAGCGTCAAGTCATCTGTCCGCGGACTGATGGCCGACCACCTGTTTGACGAAGGGCGCCATGCACAGTTCTGGACACGCTTGGTGCGCCTCTATTGGGAGGCGGCCAGCGTGGATGATCGCGACGGTATTGCCCGAGCCCTGCCGACGTTCCTGGCGCACTACCTGACCCATGACCTGCAGAAAGCCTTCGACCTTCAACTGATTGACCATCTGGACGTCAGCGCCAGCACTCGCGGTGCATTGAGGGCCGAGATAGAAGCACTGGACTTTCCCATCACCCGCCAACATCCGCTGATCGCCAACATCATGGGGTTCCTGCACCACAGTGGGCTGCTGCAGACACCGAGCATCGCCCAGGCGCTGGACGATTATCTGTTGCTGGCCGGGAGAGCGGCATGAGGCGCCTGACGATTGGCTGGGGCGGTGTCAGTACCGCATTGGGTACGGTGAGGCAGGTGCTGGAGCAATACGGACATCGGTCTGGCGATGAAATGACTGACCTGGTGATCGAAGACGGCAGCCAGCCCTTGCCTCTCCATTTGCACGAACCCCCACGCATCAGCTTGCGCCTGGGCATAGGCCCTGTGGGCGACAACGGTTTGCCCGCGCTGCAGTTACGCGGCTATGAGAACAACCGGCGCCTGATCGCTGCGATTGATCTTGCTGAAGAACCCAGCGGAAACGGTCAACGATTGCGCAGGCAGGCCACGAACGCGCTGTTGGAATGGGTGGCCTTGCACGTCAGCAGCCTCGCGCGCGACCCTGGGCATCTTGCGAGCGAAGCCTGCGCCAACACGTGGCCCGAGCAAGGCTTGCAAGCGCTGGAGACGCTGGCGTACCTGCATCGGTTTAATCGCACAGCGGCGCCAGCCCTGTTGCAGGCCGCCCAAGTGCCGATGATCGAGCGGTTGCGGGCCAGCCTTCTCGCCTTTGCCGAGCGGCCCGCCCTGAACATTGCGGGCAACGTGGTGACTTACCGGCAGTTACAGGTTCGAGCGTCAGCCATCCAGCAACAGCTTGGCCCACTGCTGGAGAGCCGTGCGGCGCCAGCGGTAGTTGGCGTTTGCCTGGAAAAATCCACCGCGCTGTATGCCAGTATTCTTGCCGTGCTGGGCTGTGGCGCGGTGTACCTGCCGCTCACATCGGACCATCCACCGCAACGCCAGCAAGCCATGCTGGAAAGTGCTGGCGCCCAGGTATTACTGGACGACGGCCAGCATCCGCTGCGGGAGCGCTTCGTGGCACTGGACGTGAGCACCGTCAGCCAGCCAGATACCTCCCACCCCTTGGGTGTCCGGCATCCCGACATCCATGCCCCGTGCATGGTGCTCTTCACCTCGGGCACCACCGGCCGGCCCAAGGGTGTACTGCTCAGCCAAGGTAACCTCGCCCACTTCACCGCCTGGTTTGGCAGCTGCATGGAGTTGAGCGAACAAAGTCGCGTACTGCAATTTGCCTCGTTGAATTTCGATGCGTCGCTGATGGACATTTTCCCCGGCCTGATCGCCGGTGCGCAGTTGTTCGTTCCCAGCGAGGCACAGCGGCGCGATCCACAACAACTGGTGGAGCTGATCCGCCAAGAGCGGATCAGTCATGCGTTCCTGCCGCCGGCACTGCTCAGCATTCTGCCATTGGCGCGACCGTTGGGCCTTTCGCACCTGCTCACTGGCGGTGATGCCTGCGAGCCGTATGTGATCGAACGATTGGCCGGGCAGTGCCAGTTGCATAACCTCTACGGACCGACCGAAGCCACTGTGCTGGTCACCCATCGAACTTTGCAACCCGCCGATGGCAACCGCAACCTGGGCCGCCCGATCGCCAACAGCCAAGTGCTGATCCTCGACGAGCACCTGCAACCCGTGGACGAGCAGGTGATGGGCGAACTGTACATCGTCGGCCCCGGGGTCGGCCTGGGGTACCTGGACGCAACGCAGACGCATGACGATCCTTTCGTCGAGCTGGCGTTGCCGAGTGGGGAAACCCTGCGGGCTTACCGAAGTGGCGATCTTGCGAAGTGGACCGCCGACGGTATCGAGCTGGGCGGGCGACGAGATGCACAGGTGAAGATCCGCGGGGTGCGGGTCGAGCCCCAGGAAATCGAGGAGTGCCTGCGTAACAGCCGACTGTTCCGCCAAGTGGCGGTGGTGATTGATGGTGAGCGCAGGATCCGCAGCATTGTCGCTCAGCCGGAGCCGGGCGCCACGATGGCCGACCTGAAGCAGCATGCACAACAGTGGTTGCCGGATTACCTGCAACCCGACGTGTGGACCGAGTTGCCCAACCTGCCGTACTCCAGCAACGGCAAAATCGATCGCCAGGCGTTGCTGGCGTTGCCCGTTCAACCTGCGTCGAATACCAAGGGCCAGGCAGCGCAGACGCCCTTGCAAATGCAGCTGGCGGAACTATGGAGTGAACTGTTGCGGTTACCCGTGGAGGCGTTCTCGATGGATGACAGCTTCTTCAACCTGGGTGGCCATTCCATCCTGTTATCGACGCTGCTGCTGCGGATGCGTGAGCAACTCGGCCGCAGCCTGCCCTTGAATCGCTTCTTTGAAATGCCGACGATTCGCACCCTCGCACTGCTGATGGAAGACGCTGTGTTACCGGATGCCCCGTGCGGCCAGGCGGTCCGGGATGCGTTGCGAGACCCGATGATCGAGGTGCTGTCCGATGAACGCATGGGTGATCCGCGCAAAGTGATCGTTACAGGCGCCAACAGCTTTATCGGCGTGCATATCGTCGAGGCCCTGCTGGCTGGCGGTGCAACAGAGGTCGCCTGCCTGGTGCGTGAACTGCCAGGTCAACCGGCAGCGACGCGGTTCGCCCAGGCGTTGAGTGAGTATCGCCTGGAACATTTGGACCTGAGCCGAGTACAGGTGTACGCCGCAGACATCAGTCAGCCTCGCCTGGGCCTGACGGGTGAGGTGTATGAGTCTCTTGCCCAGGACTATGGCGCCCTGGTGCACAACGCGGCGCAGGTCAATCACGTGATGGATTATGCCTCGCTGGCAAAACACAACGTCGAGCCAGTGCTGGAGTGCCTGCGCCTGTGTGAGACCCGCTGCAAGAAGGTCCTCAATTTCATCTCGACACTGTCGGCATGCAGCAGTATCGACGCCCGTGGGCATGTGCTCGAAACGCCAGCCGCGGCGACCCCGCCGATCTACCTCAAGAATGGCTATAACTTGTCCAAATGGGTCGCCGAGCGGCTATTGGCGCACGCGACGACACAAGGTGCCTGGGTCAACATTCATCGTCCGGGAAATATCAGTTTCAACAGCCGCAACGGTGTTTGCCAGCCACAGAAAAATCGCTTGATGCTGATGCTCAAGGGGTCGTTGCAACTGGGGCTGGTCCCACGCCTGGAGGTGAACTTCGACCTGATGCCCGTGGACTTTTTCGCCCAATTTCTCGCATTCCACTGCGGCCGTTTTGATGCCGGGCTTAACGTATTCAACCTGCACAACCCACAGCCATTGAGCTGGGATCATTACCTCGATGCGTTCAGCCAGATGGGCTACCGGTTTGAGCGTGTCAGCGTTGCGCACTGGCAGCGCGCGCTGCGAACGGTGGGCCCTGAAAATGCGTTATTTGGCGTGCTGGGCTTTTACCTGGAGGGGCTGGATGAAGACATCGGAGATACCTCAATGATCCGTCATGACAATGCCCGTGCGGGCATAGAGAAAATGGGCACGCAGTATCCCGACAAGAACTCGGCGCTGCTGCGCAAGGGCTGTGACTACCTCAAGGCCATCGGCTTTCTCTGAACTGCTTCAGGACCCCCTCATGAAACCGCTGCAACCCGATACATTGATCCGCAACCCCCAAGGCACACCCGTGGTGGCGTCTGTCATCGTCAACCGCGAGGCGGCTCGCCTGTGGGACGTGGTGGGTCACTTTGCAGGCTTTGATGCCTTCATTCCTACCCTGTCGCACATCGAGATGACCGGTGTTGGCGTGGGTGCTTTGCGCACGAAGTATTTTCACGATGGCCACTGCGTCGTAGAGCAACTCAATAGCCATGACGATAAGGCCATGTGCATGACCTGGACCACGATCTACAACACCCTCGGCGTGGCCCATTTGTGGGCAGCGATGAGCGTGGAGGCCCTTGGCGCCGGAAGCGCACGGGCGACCTGGACCCTGATTGGCGAACCCATCGAGATGCCGCAGGCTGAGTTTGAAGGGTTTATCCAAGGGTTCGCCGACAACGCACTGGAGAACGTGCGCCGGATGCTCGGCTAAGCAATAGGAGCGAGAAGCCTCGCTCCGATGCCATCAAGGTCAGATCTTGAAGCTGTCGACCAATTGCTTCAAACGGCTGGCCTGCTGGGACAGTGCATCGCAATCCTTCAACGTTTCGTTGAGATTGGCCACGCCTTGTTGGTTCAGCAGATTGATCTGATTGATGTCGACGTTGAGGGTTTCCACAACAGCGGTCTGCTCTTCGGTGGCGGCGGCGACCGATTGGTTCATGCCGTCGATTTCAACGATGCGCTGCGTCACGCTGATCAGGCGCTCACCCGCCTGGTTAGCCACTTCGACACTCTCTTCGCTGGAGGTCTGGCTGGCGTTCATGGTGGTCACCGCCTCACGCGAGCCCACTTGCAACGAAGTGATCATTTTGTGGATCTCCTCCGCGGACTCCTGGGTGCGGTGGGCCAGGTTGCGCACCTCATCGGCAACCACGGCAAATCCTCGACCGGCTTCCCCGGCACGCGCCGCTTCGATCGCAGCGTTGAGCGCGAGCAGATTGGTCTGTTGGGAGATGCCTTTGATCACATCGAGAATGTGGCCGATGTTGTCGGTGCTCGCGTTCAGGGTTTCGATCTGGGTGCAGGACTGGCTAATTTTTTGCGACAGTTCCGACATCGCCAGGATGGTTTGCTCCACTACTTTGCGCCCATCGTCAGCCTGCTCGCTGGCACCGCTGGCGTGCTGCGAAGCATCGGCGGCGTTACGTGCGATTTCCTGGGTGGCGGCCCCCAGCTCGTTAATGGCGGCCGCGACGCTGTTGGTCCGCGCACTCTGCTCGTCGGAGCCGATGATCGAGGCGTTGGAGGACGCCATCACACGCTGGGACAGGTCATGCACCTGGCGCGTCGCCGAAGACACTTCGGAGATGGACGCATGGATACGCTCGACGAATTGGTTGAATGCACTGCCTACCTCGCCAAACTCGTCCTTGCTGGTGACGTCCAGCCGACGGGTCAGGTCGCCTTCGCCCTGGGCGATATCCTGCATGGCAACACCCATGGTAGTCAGGGGCCGCAGCAAGACTTGGATCAGCAGGCTCAAGAGCACCGCGATCGCCACCACCGCAATCAGCATGGCAATCAACGCTGATGTACGGAATTTACCCAACGGGGCGTAGGCCTTGTCCTTATCGATCGACAGGCCAATGTACCAGTCTGCGCCTGGCAAGCCGCCGATAGGGGTGAACGCCAAAATGCGATCCTGCCCATTGAGTACCACGTCCTGACTGGTCTTTTCGATACGTACGCCGGTGCCAGGGTAGATGTCCTTGAGGTTCTTCATCACTTGGTCCTGGTCGGGACTGACGATGACCTGGCCGTCGCCGCTGACCAGGAACGCATGGCCGATGCCGCCAAAGTCCACCGAGTTGATAATCTTGACCAGGGTTTGCAGGCTCAAGTCACCGCCGACCACGCCCAGCAGTTCACCGTTCTTTTTCACCGGCATGGCGATGGTCACGATCTGCCCACCCACCGCCGCCATGTAGGGAGGGGTCAGCATGGTCTTATCGGCAGCCACGGCTTGTTTGTACCAAGGCCGCTGGCGCGGGTCGTAACCATCGGGCATTTTCGCGTCCGGGCGCTGTGTGAACACGCCGTTGGTCTGACCGACATAAGTGAACTGGAAGTTTGCAGTGAGCGCAGGTTGGTCGACCAAACCCGGGAGGTCCGCACCACTGCCTTGATGGGCAATGTTTTGCGCCAGGTTTTCGAGTACGAGTATTCGCCCACTCAGCCAGTTCTGCACACTGCTGGCGGTAAGTTCACCGGATTGCTGGATGGACGATTCCAGGTTTTGCTTGATGGTGCTGCGCTGCAGGTAGTCGTTGTAGAGCGTGAATAACGCGAAGGCCAGAACCACGACGCCTGACGCGGCCAACAGAATTTTATGACTGAACTTAAGATTCATTTCATCGACTTCTTTTGCCAAAAGGGTGGGCGTGCCGAGTGGAACATTCCATGTACGGTATAGGCGGACTCTCGGTTCGCTCTATTTCGGTGCACGCATGGCTCGTCAGGCTTTCGGCCAAATGGAGTGAAATCTTAAGCCTTTGTGCGAAACTTCCTCTTTTTGAGTGTGAAACCGACCAGTGGTAGCCAGCTAGCCCGTTGTTGCGAACCCCATTCGCAATATGAACGCTTGCGCGAAGCTCACCACTACAACGAATGAGCTTGGCCGCGGATGCAGGGGATGCGCTCGGGACGGGCCTATTATTTTCCCCATAAACGACAAAACCCCTGTCTGCGCAAGCAAACAGGGGTTTCGGAATTCGGAATTTCTATCAAACCACCGAAAACACCTGACATTCCTTCTATATAGGACGTTTGGCAGCGATAGTTGGGCAATATATTGCTCATTACTCAACAGTTCAGCATCATAGCGACCTCTGCTTCTCTACTATGACCTTGGACGACACACCTCAATGACCACCCCACCCCGCAGCCTGGCCTCGGCATTGTTTCCAGTAGGCCTGCTGTTAATCGCCATGGCCTCCATACAGTCCGGCGCTTCGCTGGCCAAGAGCATGTTCCCTATCATCGGCGCACAAGGCACCACGACCCTGCGCCTGATTTTCGCCAGCGTGATCATGCTGCTTCTATTGCGCCCCTGGCGCGCAAAGCTGACGGCCAAGTCCCTGCGCACCGTAATCGTCTACGGAATGGCGCTGGGCGGCATGAACTTCCTCTTCTATATGTCCTTGCGCACCGTCCCCCTGGGCATTGCAGTAGCACTCGAATTCACGGGCCCCCTCGCCGTGGCTATCTATGCATCACGGCGAGCGGTGGACTTCCTGTGGATTGCCCTCGCGATCATTGGCCTGCTACTGCTGATCCCGATGGGGGAAGCCAGCAGTGGCATTGACTTGATCGGCGCGGGCTACGCATTGGGTGCGGGCGTCTGCTGGGCGCTGTATATCCTGTTTGGCCAAAAAGCCGGCAACGACAACGGCGTACAAACCGCCGCGCTGGGCGTCATGATTGCCGCCCTCTTCGTCGCACCGATTGGTATCGTCCATGCCGGTACTGCATTGCTGACACCCGCCCTGATCCCTATCGCCATTGGCGTCGCCATTCTGTCCACCGCCTTGCCCTATACCCTTGAAATGGTCGCCCTGACCCGACTACCCGCCCGCACCTTCGGTACGTTGATGAGCATCGAGCCCGCGTTCGGCGCGCTTTCCGGCCTGTTTTTCCTGCATGAGCACTTATCCCTCGCCCAATGGCTGGCCATCACCTGCATCATCCTGGCCTCCGTAGGCGCCACATTGACCATGCGCAATGAATCCAAACCACTGGTGCCCGCCGACTAATCATCTTTCGAGGTAGCTCTGGTATTTGCCGCTCATTTAGGCCATGTTTAGTCGGTAAACCAATGTCATTCATGGAGAATTTCGACAAGGACAGCCCGAACGCTACAATCGAGAGCGAGTAAGGCCAGCTCCAGGCTTTTTTGCGGAGCGGCTATTAAGGATAGGAATGAAGCGAATTTTGATACTGTTCATGGTCGTGGCCATTGCTGGCTGTGCCGCGACCACCAAGACAGAAGTGAAGCGGGGCAAAAAAGGGCTGCATATCAACTGTTCGGGCCTGTCGTCCTCCTGGGACCAGTGCTACACCAGTGCCACCAATTCTTGCGGAGCCAAGGGCTACCGGGTTATCGCCAAATCCGGTGACAATTCCGAGGAGCCTGGGGACTACCCCTTCGGCCTCAACCCTGCTGGCTACACCAGCCGCAGCATGATCGTCATCTGTAAGTAGTCACCCGAGCAGTCCCCGACTGCTCCGATCAAATTCCTGACACAAACCTGCCCTTTGCGATGCTGTGGCTACACTCCTGCTTGATCACCGAGCCAAAGGAGTTCCCATGACGCACAACAAGAAAATCGTTTTGGTAGTGGGTGCGGGCGATGCAACCGGCAGCGCCATTGCCAAACGCTTTGCCCGCGAGGGGTATGTGGCCTGCGTCACCCGTCGCAGCGCCGACAAACTGCAGCCGCTGGTGGACAGCATCCAGCTGGCGGGCGGCCAAGCCCATGGTTTTGCTTGCGATGCGCGCAAAGAAGAAGGCGTTATCGCACTGATCGAACAGATCGAAAGCGAACTGGGCCCTATCGAAGTCCTCGTCTTCAATATCGGCGCCAACGTCCCCTGCAGCATCCTGGAAGAAACGGCGCGCAAATACTTCAAGATCTGGGAGATGGCGTGTTTCTCCGGTTTCCTGAATGCCCGCGAAGTCGCCAAACGCATGGTTACGCGCAACCGCGGCACCATCCTGTTCACCGGCGCCACGGCAGGTCTGCGTGGAGCTGCAGGGTTTGCCGCGTTCGCCGGCGCCAAGCACGGAATTCGCGCCCTCGCCCAAAGTATGGCGAGGGAATTAGGCCCCCGAGGTATCCACGTCGCCCACGTGGTGGTGGACGGCGCTATCGATACCGCGTTCATTCGCGACAATTTTCCGCAGAAATATGCCCTCAAGGATCAGGACGGCATTCTCAACCCCGACCATATCGCCGATAACTATTGGTTCCTACATAGCCAGCCACGGGACGCCTGGACTTTCGAACTGGACCTGCGCCCCTGGAACGAGCCCTGGTAGTCACGCCCTTCATAACAATAAGCAGCGAGCAGCAACCATGGATAAGACCCTGGAGTTCTTCTTCGACCTCGGCAGTCCCGCCACTTACCTGGCGTATACCCAGCTCCCTGCCCTGTGCGCCGAAACCGGCGCACTGCTGGTGTATCGGCCAATACTATTAGGGGGCGTATTCAAGGCGACCGGCAACGCTTCCCCGATCACCGTCCCCGCCAAAGGTCGCTACCTGTTGGATGACCTGGCGCGATATGCCCGACGCTACAAGGTTGTGCTCAAGTTCAGCCCGCACTTCCCTATCAATACGCTGGTATTGATGAGGGCAGTTACCGGCATGCAAATGCACCAACCTGAACGCTTCCAGGCCTTCATCGACTGCCTGTTCCACGCCCTCTGGGTAGAAGGCCGTCATTTGGGAGACCCCGCCGTCGTGGCCACAGTCCTCACTGAGCAGGGTTTCGATCCGGAACAAGTATTGGCCCTGTCCAACGATGAAGTCGTAAAAGCCGCCCTCAAGGACAACACCGAACGAGCCGTTCAACGCGGGGTGTTTGGTGCGCCCAGCCTGTTTGTAGGAGATCAGTTGTTTTTCGGCCAGGACCGTCTGGAGTTTGTACGGGAAGCCCTTGGCTGAATTTCGATCGTCGACCGCCCTTGAACGTCCCCTTGCGAACCCGTCTTAGGCGGCAACGATTGAATGGGGGCTCGGCATTGCGCTGTCGCCCCCCTGAAGCGCAACCGATCAAATAGCGGCAGTGCGGACCTGCAACCACTCCAGCGCGGCACCGCTTAGCAACGGGCTCAAACGCTCCCGCACCTCGGCGTGGTAGGCGTTGAACCACTGGCGCTCATCAGCCGTCAACAACGACGGCTCCAGGCAACGTGTATCGATGGGGCACAAGGTCAGGGTTTCGAACGAGAGGAACTCACCAAACTCGGTCTTGCCTGCTTCACGGTTCAATACCAGGTTCTCGATGCGCACGCCCCAACGACCCGGGCGATATGTACCGGGCTCAATCGAGGTGATCATGCCAGGCTGCATCGCGGTTTGCGGTGCGGTCGCGGCCTGATAGGCGATCACCTGTGGGCCCTCATGCACATTGAGGAAATAGCCTACGCCGTGACCGGTACCGTGGCCGTAGTCCACGCCCTCAGCCCAGATCGGCGCCCGCGCGATCGAATCCAACAGCGGCGAGAGGATACCCTTGGGGAAATGCGCACGGGACAGGGCGATCACACCTTTGAGTACCCGGGTACAGTCGCGCTTCTGCTCCTCGCTCGGCGTACCGATGGGCACCATCCGCGTGATATCCGTCGTGCCGCCCAGGTACTGGCCGCCCGAGTCGATCAACAGCAGGCCATCACCTTCGATCAGCGCGTGCTCTTCTTCAGTGGCATGGTAATGCGGCATAGCGCCATTGGCGTTGAAGGCCGCAATAGTGTTGAAACTCAGTGACACATAACCCGGGCGACGGGCGCGTGCCGCCGTTAAATGTTCGTCGATGGTCAGCTCGGTAATGCGTTCACGCCCCAGGGCGCTGTCGAGCCAGGCGAAGAATTCGCACAACGCCGCGCCATCCTGTTCCATGGCCTGGCGGATATGTTCGGCATCGGCCAAGCTCTTGCGAGACTTGGCCAGCGTGGTCGGGTTCAATCCTTCGACCAACTTGACCCCCGCATCGAGATGCTCGAGCAAACCGGCAGTCACACGTGCTGGATCAACCTGCAAACTGGCACCCGGCGGCACGGCACGCAATGCATCAGCCACTTCGCTGTAATCGCGTAGCGTCACCCCATCCCGCGCCAACGTGGCACGCAACTCGGCATCGACCTTGCCCAGCGCCACGAACAAGGTGGCCTGCTGCTGATTGATCAGGGCAAAGGACACAAACACCGGATTGAACGACACATCGCCGCCGCGCAGATTGAACAGCCACGCAATGTCGTCCAGCGTCGCAATGAAGTGCCAGTCGGCGCCCCGCTCTTTCAAGCTGCTGCGCAGTGCGGCAAGTTTCTCGCCACGGCTAACGGTGGCCTGGGGCGGCAGATGCGGGTAGATCGGTTGATTCGGCAACGGCGGCCGGTCTTGCCAGACCTCATTCAACAGGTCGATATCGGTACGCAAGCGCGCGCCACGCTCCGCCAGCTTGCTGCCCAGGGTTCGCGCCGAGGCCACGGCCATGACCGCACCGTCGACCGCCACCACACCGCCTTCCGGGGTTTGTTCGGCCAGCCATTCCAACGGACCGGGTTGGCCGGGTTGCAGTTTTACCAACTCGATACCGCTGCCCTTGAGCTCCTTGCTCGCCTGTTCCCAGTAACGGCTGTCAGCCCAGACACCGGCGAAGTCCGCGGTGACAATCAGTGTCCCGACCGAACCATGAAACCCCGACAACCACTGGCGACCCTGCCAGTAGCCGGGCAGGTATTCGGACAAGTGTGGATCGGCCGACGGCACCAGCAGGGCGTGAATGCCCTCGCGGCTCATCAGTTCACGGGTATGCGCAAGGCGCTGGGGCACCGTTCCATGGGTCAAAGGCTGCGTACTCATTGTGTCTCCTGCTAACCACGAATAATTGTTATGTGCTGCAAATGGATAATCAGACCGCCCAGAACGCCGGTGCACTGGCAAGGGCGGCCTTGATCAATTGCACAGCCTGGTCGATATCCTGTTCGGTGGTAAACCGGCCCAGGCTCAGGCGAATGGTTCGAGCGGCGGAGCGTGCATCATGGCCCAGGGCCAGAAGGACGTGGGACGGTGCATTGCTGGCCGAGTTGCAGGCCGACGTCGCCGAAAAGGCGATACCGGCACTCAGGGCGGCAGAATTGAATTCGCCTTCGCCGAACGTCAGGCTGAGGGTGTGCGGAATACGCTGCGCCGGGCTGCCATTGAGGCGTACGCCTGCCACCGGTGCCAACTGATCCAGCAGGCGCTGGCGCAAAGCCACGATCCGGGCCTTCTCCTCCGCAAAAGACTCCGCCGCCAAGGCAAACGCCGCCCCCATGCCCGCGATTTGATGCGTCGCCAGGGTGCCGGAACGCAAACCGCCCTCATGGCCACCGCCATGAATCTGCGCAGATACCTTCTGCTGGGCCCGAGGCCCGACATACAACGCGCCGATGCCCTTGGGACCGTACAGCTTGTGGGCAGAAAATGACATCAGGTCCACCGGCCATTGCGTCAGGTCGATAGCCACCTTGCCCGCCCCTTGCGCCGCGTCCACATGCAGCAACGCACCCTGCGCCCGCACTCGCGCGCCAATCGCCGGAATGTCATTGAGGGTACCCAGTTCGTTGTTCACCAGCATCAGCGACACCAGGAAGGTGTCCTCACGCAAGGCTTCGCTGACCGCCTCGACACTGATCAAGCCATCGGCGTCCGGCACCAGGTAGGTCACGGCCACCCCGGCGTCCTGCAACTGCCGCGCGGTATCCAGGGTTGCCTTGTGCTCGATCTGGCTGGTGATGATATGCCCGCCCGCCACGCCACGCGCCTGGGCCACGCCCTTGATCGCAAGGTTGTTGGATTCAGTGGCTCCGGAGGTCCAGACGATCTGTCCTGGCTCGGCGCCCACCAGCTCGGCCACCTGGCGACGTGCCTGTTCAACCGTTTGCCGGGCCGCTTGGCCGAACGCATGGGAACTGGACGCAGGGTTGCCAAAGTTGGCATTGAAGCCCAGGCACTCGACCATCACCTGGATGACCCGCTCATCCACCGGCGTGGTGGCGGCGTAGTCGAAATACAGCGGACGTTTATTCATGACGTTAAAGACTCGCAGAGCAGGTTCCCGAGAGCAGCGTCTCAGGGGCATCGACCGGAACAGAGGTGGTCAGGTTTACCTGGTCAAATGCCATTAGAAAAGGATGACTTTATGTAAATGTGCGTAGGAACGCTCCTGAAATTCAGCTTAACAGGCTGAAGTCGCTCCATGGCAAACAAAAAACCCGAGATTCCTTAAGGGAAACCTCGGGTTCTTCAGCACGGCGCAGCCACTCAACTGGGGCGCCCATGCAAGGTCACGCTGCGCTCGGCATTCATTTCACCCTGGCGATCAAAACCGAAGGGCTTCTGTGGCTGGCCGGTCAGTGCGGCGCGCTGCTGTTGGTATTCATCAAACGACAAGCCGCGACGGCTCAGCGCTTCCAGAGCCAATTGCTTGGTTTCTTCAGCGGTGTAAGGACGTGATTCCGGTGAGGGATGTGTCGCACAGCCGGTGAGGAAGGAAGCGACAAGTAATACGCAAACAGCGAGTGACTGGTTCATGGCGAAGGCTCTGCGAAGGAGGTTTAAGTCAATGAACACAGGCTACTCCCGCCCCCGCACAGTGAAAAATCATCGTCCGTGATAGTCGCTATCACCCGCCGCGACACCCTCGATAACCAGGCCAGCATATTCTTTTACGATCTATTAATATGGAAATACGTTCATTTACGGAATAAAAACAACCCACTATAACTAGCTGCACGCCGGGCCCCAGTGTTCGCCAGGCAACTGTTGCGCAGGCAACAGTCATTCAACAATTCACCAGGCAGACAACAGCAACACTTTTCAGCAGTGAGCCTGTAACCCGCAGCCGGCAAGGCCTGCGCCCATTGGTACAGCTCTTGCTCAGCCCACGTACTTCACTCGCAATGAACCACTGTTGAAAAGGAACTGTTCATGACCCGTCCCCTGAATGTCGTTGCCCTCTCCGGCGGAACCTGGCGCCCGTCCCGTACCCTGGTGCTGACCCAAGCGGTACTCGCCGAACTGGCCAGCCTGCTGCCGATCCAGACCACCCTCATCGAACTGGGCGACATAGCCCGGCCACTGGGCGGCGCGCTGTCGCGCGATGAGCTGCCAGCGGAAATCGAAGCGCAACTGGTGGCCATCGAGCAAGCCGACCTGCTGATCGTCGCCGCACCGGTCTATCGCGGCTCTTATCCCGGCCTGCTCAAGCACCTGTTCGACCTGGTCGGCCTCAACTCGCTGATCAACACGCCGGTATTGCTCGCAGCCACCGGCGGCAGCGATCGCCATGCACTGGTCCTCGATCACCAACTGCGGCCGTTATTCAGCTTCTTCCAGGCCTTGACCTTGCCGATTGGCGTGTATGCCACCGAAGCCGACTTCACCGACTACCAAATAACCAGCGAGCCCTTGAAGGGCCGTATTCGTCTTGCTGCAGAACGCGCGGCGCCCTTGTTTGCCGCGCACTCCACTTCTCTGCTGAAAATCGCTTAAGGATCTGTCATGGATGTTTTCTGGTTCCTGCCAACACATGGCGACGGTCATTACCTGGGCACAACCCAAGGTGCGCGGCCAGTCACCCTCAACTATCTGAAACAGGTCGCCCAAGCGGCTGACAGCCTCGGCTACTACGGCGTACTGATTCCAACCGGCCGCTCGTGCGAAGACTCCTGGGTCATCGCCTCGGCGTTGGTCCCCCTGACAGAACGCCTGCGCTACCTGGTGGCGATTCGCCCGGGCATCATCTCGCCCACGGTGTCGGCGCGCATGGCGGCGACCCTCGATCGCCTGTCCAATGGCCGCTTGCTGATCAACGTGGTGACTGGCGGTGACCCCGACGAAAACCGTGGCGACGGCAGCTTCCTCGATCACAGCGAGCGCTATGAAGTCAGCGACGAATTCCTCAAGATCTGGCGCCGTGTGTTGCAGGGCGAATCGGTGGACTTTGAGGGTAAGCACCTGCGCGTGCAGAATGCCAAGGCGCTTTACCCGCCCGTGCAGAAGCCGTACCCACCGCTGTATTTCGGCGGTTCTTCGGACGCCGCCCATGACCTCGCCGCCGAACAGGTGGACGTGTACCTGACCTGGGGTGAACCCCCAGCCGCCGTCGCGGAAAAACTCGCGGATGTGCGTGAACGGGCCGCGCGTCATGGCCGCACCGTGAAGTTCGGCATCCGCCTGCATGTGATCGTGCGCGAGACCGAAGAAGACGCCTGGAAAGCCGCCGACAAACTGATCGAGCACATCAGCGACGACACCATCGCCGCGGCACAAAAATCGTTTTCGCGCTTTGACTCCGAAGGCCAGCGCCGCATGGCCGCCCTGCACGACGGGCGCCGCGACAACCTGGAAATCGCCCCCAACCTGTGGGCCGGTGTCGGCCTGGTACGCGGTGGTGCCGGCACCGCGCTGGTGGGCAACCCGCAGCAAGTGGCCGAGCGCATCAAGGAATACGCAGACCTGGGCATCGAGAGCTTTATCTTCTCCGGCTACCCGCACCTGGAAGAGGCGTATCGCTTTGCCGAGTTGGTGTTCCCGTTATTGCCGGAACCTTATGCCAGCCTGGCCGGGCGCGGCATCACCAACCTGACGGGGCCGTTCGGCGAAATGATCGCCAACGATGTACTGCCCGCCAAGCCCTGAGATCAATGAAGCCTGCCTTAGGTGGGAGGCGGCTTACCCCCGTTTGCGGCGGGTCAGCCCCGTAACTGGCAACTGACACACCGCTATCGGGGCAAGCCCGCTCCCACCTTTGGCCTTCATTGCCAAATAGACATTGAGGAACACCGCGTGACAGCCAAACCCCACAGCGTCCTGCCCTCCCCTTTGCAGACCGCCAAGTTGCTGGCCGCCGATTTCGCCCTCACCGCCGTCGAACGCGACGAACGCGGTGGCACGCCGAAAACCGAACGGGATGCCCTGCGCCAAAGCGGCCTGCTGGCCCTGAGTATTCCCACCCAATACGGTGGCCTCGGCGCACGTTGGAGTGACACCCTGGGCATCGTGCGCGAGTTCGCCAAGGTCGACAGCTCAATCGCCCATGTCTTCGGCTTCCACCACCTGATGCTCGCCACCGTGCGCCTGTTTTCGCGCCAGGACCAATGGCAACCCTGGTTCGAACAGACCGCGCGCCAGAACTGGTTCTGGGGCAACGCCCTCAACCCGCTGGACACACGCACGGTAGTCAAGGATTTCGGCGGCTGGCGCGAATTTTCCGGCAAGAAGAGCTTCTGCTCCGGCGCCAGCGATTCAGAAATGCTCATCGCCTCGGCCGTGGATGAAAGCGCTGGCGGCAAGTTGCTGATCGCCGCCATCCCCAGCGGGCGCAGCGGCATCACCCTGCACAACGACTGGAACAATATCGGCCAGCGCCAGACCGACAGCGGCAGTGCCAGCTTCGAACGGGTACGCGTGGAGGAGTCGGAACTGCTGCTCGACCCCGGTCCGCTGAGCACACCCTTCGCCTGTCTGCGCCCACTGATCGCCCAACTGACCTTTACCCATATGTTCCTCGGGATTGCCGAAGGGGCCTTCGAAGAAGCACGCCATTACACCCTGACCGAAACCCGTTCGTGGCACAAATCCAGCGCCGAGGACGTGCGCCAGGACCCTTACGTGCTGCACCACTACGGTGAGTTCTGGGTGGCCCTGGAAGGTGTGCGCCTGCTGGTGGAACGCGCCGCCGAATTGCTCGACCACGCCTGGGCCAAAGGCCCCGGCCTCAGCGAAAACGAACGCGGCCAACTGGCCATCGCGATCGCCACTGCCAAGGTTGCCGCCACCCGCCAAGGCCTGGAGCTGTGCAGCCGCTTGTTTGAAGTCACCGGCGCGCGGTCCACCCATGCTTCGCTGCGCCTGGACCGCCACTGGCGCAACCTGCGCACGCAAACCCTGCACGACCCCGTGGACTACAAACTCCACGAACTCGGGGACTGGGCCTTGAACCAATCCCTGCCGACTCCCACGTTCTATTCCTAAGAGAGGTGCCCATGCAGCTTTTAACCCTACCGCCCTCGCCCGCCCTCGCGACCTCGATCCGCGCCACAGCCCAGGTCTTCGAAGACCCGAAATCCCAGGCGCTGCTCGACCATATCCAGCAAGTGGCGCCCAGCGAAGCCAGCGTGCTGATCATCGGCGAGACCGGCACCGGTAAAGAGCTGGTGGCGCGCCATATTCATAACCTCAGCGCACGACGCAACCGGCCGTTCGTGGCGGTGAACTGCGGGGCTTTCTCTGAATCCCTGGTGGAGGCCGAATTGTTCGGCCATGAAAAAGGCGCCTTTACCGGTGCCCTCAGCGCCAAGGCCGGCTGGTTCGAAGAGGCTGACGGCGGCACCTTGTTCCTCGATGAAATCGGCGATTTGCCGATGGCGATCCAGGTCAAATTGTTGCGAGTATTGCAGGAACGGGAAGTGGTGCGCCTCGGTTCGCGCAAAAGCATTCCCATTGATGTGCGTGTGCTCGCCGCGACCAACGTGCAACTGGAAAAAGCCATCAATGCCGGGCATTTCCGCGAAGACCTCTACTACCGGCTCGATGTGGTCAGCCTGGAACTCAGCCCGCTGCGCGAGCGGCCCGGCGATATCCTGCCGCTGACCCGTCATTTTATCGAAGCCTATAGCCAGCGCCTGGGCTATGGCCCGATCACCATCAGCCGCGAAGCCGAGCACAAACTCAAAAGCTACAGTTGGCCGGGCAACATCCGCGAACTGGAAAACGTGATCCACCACACTCTGCTGATCTGCCGCAATGGCGTGATCGAACGCGACGACCTGCGCCTGTCGAACATGCGTATCGAGCGCCAGGACGACAGCCAGCACAACACCGACAACAGTGCCGAAGCCTTGCTCGAACGGGCCTTTCAAAAACTGTTCGAAGAACAGGCCGGCGCCCTGCATGAAAAGGTCGAAGACGCGTTACTACGCGCCGCCTACCGGTTCAGCCATTACAACCAGGTCCATACCGCCAACCTGCTGGGCCTGAGCCGCAACGTCACACGCACGCGCCTGATCAAGATCGGCGAGTTGGCGGTAAACAAGCGCCGCCCCGGCGAAAACGTGCAAGGCGAGCGCATGCTGCACCTATCCATTTAGGCGACAGTGCAACGCGTTGTCATGGCTGCGCTCGAAACTGCGCAGCACCTGGAACGAACCGAAGGTCACGGCCGTGGCCTGGTGGGCGCGAATCAATGTCCAGAAATCTTCCTCTCCATGCTCGAAACACTTGAAGGCCGCCTCGCCGTCTTCACGCGAGCGCCATTGCAGGTAATTGAGCACCCGTCGTCCGTCATCGCTGACCTGCACACTCGCATTGATAAAGCCGCCATGGCCCTGGGCCAGACGTTCGCTCTGAATAGTCAGGGCTGCCACCAGGGCAGATTGTTGCCGGGGCTCGATCTGAAACTCGATCAATTGAGTGAAGCTGCGATTTTTCTCTGATACCTGCATGAACACTCCCCTTTCTCTGTAGGCAGAATCTTGCGATTCGATGCCACGCAGGGTAAAACCTCTAGTTAAGTCAAGGTCAAGCGCTTCTCTGGAGTTTTTCATGCTCAACAAGGAACTCACCGTCGGCCAATTGGCCGCGCGCAGTGGCGTTGCGGTCACGGCGCTGCACTTCTATGAATCCAAAGGGTTGATCAAGAGCAACCGTAACGCTGGCAACCAGCGCCGTTACCCACGGGATGTATTGCGGCGCGTGGTGGTGATCAAGATCGCCCAGCGCTTGGGCATTCCCCTGGCGACGATTGGCCAGGCATTACAGACGCTGCCGGATGGTCGTACGCCGACCACTGAGGATTGGGAACGTTTGTCGGCGCTGTGGCGAGAGGATCTGGATGAGCGCATCAACAAGTTGATACTGCTGCGCGACAAGCTCAGTGGCTGTATTGGCTGCGGGTGTTTGTCGCTGCAAGCGTGCCCGCTGCGTAATCAGGCTGACCAGCTCGGTGAACATGGGCCTGGGGCCCAGCTGTTGGAACCCACGCCGCAATCCTGAGTTGGGAATGCGCCCCCCTTTGATCACCATGGGTTTTAGAAACCCGGTGCGATATCGCTTTCGTCACGCGTCAGGATGAACTGGCGCAGTTCACCGCGATTGAACGCCTTGCCGCCACGACATGCACAGGTCGCCGATGCTGTCCGGCCGACACCTCGTCGGCTGCCTGCAAGCCACGATCGGCGTGGCCTATAGTGAAAAGGCCGTCCCTCCACAACCACAATCAAGGAGAACGATATGAGCGTTAAGCCTATTCCCGAGGGCTACCACAGCGTCACGCCTTATATGGGCATCGACAAAGCGAGTGATGCCATCGATTTCTACAAAAAAGCCTTTGGCGCCACACAGGTCATGCGCCTGGATATGCCCGATGGCAAAGTCGGCCATGCCGAGCTGCGCATTGGCGACTCAGCGATCATGCTGGGCTCACCCTGCGAGGAAATGGCCCTGCGTAATCCGGGCGAGCACACCAGTGTCGGTTTGCACCTGTATGTGAACGATGTGGACGCGCAATTCAAGCAAGCCGTGGCGGCAGGCGCCACCGTAGTGTCCGAACCGAAGGACCAGTTTTATGGCGACCGGTCGGCGAGCGTGAAGGATCCGTTCGGTCACCTGTGGTTCCTGGCCACGCGCAAGGAGGATTTGACCGAAGCACAGATCCGCGAACGTGCCATGGACATGTTCAAGCAAGGCTGAAGTCCATGAGGCGATACAACTTGCTCCTGATAACGGTGGATCAGTTGACATTTAATTGACTGATGTACGGCCATCGGGAGCAAACCTCCTCTTATAAAACAAAATAACTTATTGATTATTAAGAATTAAAATCCTCCCTTAAACGACCGAATTTTTGTGGCAAGCGGGCTTGTTGTGGCGAGCGGGCTTGCCCTAATGCCATTCAGTTAAGCGTACATCGCCTTCTGTAGGAGCGAGCTTGCTCGCGAAAAACGTCAACGATAACGCGTGTTTCCTGAATGAACGCGGCGCCTGTAAGTTCTTCGCGAGCAAGCTCGCTCCTACAAAAAAGCCTTAACTGAACGGCATTAGGGCTTGCCCCGCGTTGGGCAGCGCAGCGGCCCCAAAACCAACCTCTGCGGAATATCTGGTATGCCGCATTCGTCCTTCATTGGGGCCGCTTCGCAGCCCAACGCGGGGCAAGCCCGCTCGCCACAACAAGCCCGCTCGCCACAGGGGTTCCAGTTTGCTGCGCGACAGCGCTAAGTCGGATATTGAGCGGGACCTCCCACATTTGTTTGGCCGTGGGTCAGTTAAGCCACGGGTTGGCTTGCAGGTGGCCGCGTTCGAATGCCTTGATCGCTTCGCTGCACTGCAAGGTGCTGCCAACTGCATCCAGGCCCAGCAGCAATGGCGCCTGGGTGATGGCTTGGAACATGTTTCGTGTTCGATGGAGGCGATAAAGCGCCCTGAATGTGAACCTGAAACATTTTCTTTCATATCCCGCTTAGGGATTTCTCATTCTCATCCGTCTTAACTTAGATACAGCCTGTCGCGTCAGCAAAAGCTACGACCGGCCTTTTCCGGGCCTTCAATGCCCCCTCCGATCAAGACCCTCATTCACATGTCGAAGAAGTCACGCTCAAAACTCTGGTTTCTTGTACACAGCTGGCTCGCGTTGCCCATCTGGTTCTTTGTACTGATCGTCTGCGTCACCGGCACCCTGGCGGTGGTCAGCCAGGAGATCGTCTGGCTGGCCAACCCGGATATCCGCGCCAGCCAGCCGTCGGACGACGCCGAACTGCTGAGTTACGACCAGGTGATCGCCGCCATCCAGCGTGACGCGCCCGAGGTGATCGTGCAGTCGATCAGCCGCCCGGATGAGTCGCACTTTGCCCTGAGTGTCAACCTCAGCTACCCCGACGGGCGTTCCGTCGAGGTCTACGTCAACCCGTACACCGGGGTCATCCAGGGGATCAGCCCGGCCTTCAACTTCCAGCAATTTACCCGCGCCCTGCACGGCTGGTGGTTGGTGCCGTTCACCAATGGCTACAGCTGGGGCTGGTACCTGGTGTCGGCGCTCGGTATTCCGCTGCTGGCGTCGCTGGTCACCGGGCTGGTGGTGTACAAGCGGTTCTGGAAGGGCTTCCTGCGCCCGACCCTGCGTATCCGCCATGGTGCGCGGATCTTCTGGGGTGATTTCCATCGCTTGAGCGGTATCTGGTCGATCTGGTTCATTGCGGTGATCTCCATCACCGGTATCTGGTTCTTGATCCGGGCGATCCTGGGGGACAACCAGATTTCGATTTCCACTGAACCGGTGATCCCGGTGATTGCCCGCGAGAAGGTGCCGCTGTCTGCACCCGGTGTACCGGCCCCCATGATTCCGGTGGACGAGGCGATCAAGATCGCCACCCAGCGTATTCCCGGCCTGGAGGCGAGTTTCGTCAGCCTGCCTCTCAATGCCTACAGCCACCTGCAGATCGGCGGGCGCGGCTGGTACCCGCTGATGTACCAGACCGCGCAGATCAACCCCTATGACGGGGAAATCGCCGCCGCGCACTTGTTGTCCGACCGCTCGAAGCTGGAGTTCGTCACCGAATCCATGCGCCCGCTGCACACCGGCGACTTTGGCGGGCTGTGGATCAAGCTGATCTGGGCGTTCTTCGGCCTGATCATGAGCATGATGGTGCTGAGCGGCCTGCTGATCTGGACCAAGCGCACCGCCCTGGCCACCCTCAATGCCCTCAAGCGCGAAGCCAAGACCCAACGTGCGCCGGCGTCTATCCCGGCCATGCCAGCCGAAACCTCGGAGGCCAACCCATGAGCAAGCCCGCTGCCGCGACCCCGCCTTCACCGCTGCGGGCCTTTTGGCTGAAATGGCGTTTCCACATCAACGTCCTGCTGTTACTGGTGCCCCTGGGCTTTATGCCCAAGTACTTTGCCGATGCCGCGCTGTTTCGTGGCGACACCGGCCTTGGCGAACGGGTGGTCGGTGACGTGCAGGTCGGGCCATGGAGCCTGAAGCTCGCCGAATTCCGCAACGAAGGCCCGCGCCCGGACCCGGCCGGCCCGATGAAGTCCTTCAATGCCGCCCTGTGCGCGACCTGCGCCGAGCAGGTCAAGGCCACCTACCTGCGTATCGGCAAGCCACGCAGCCTGCGGGCCGCCGGGGTGATCTTCTTCGGCACGCCCTACCGCATGGGCGCCGCCCTGCCCATCCCTGAGCGCACGCCGGTCGACGCCGAACTGTGGGTCACCATGGAAGGCTGGGACGGCACGATGCACCAGGGTTCCGTTCCTTTGAGCCAGGCCTCGCCTGCAACCATTGCCTGGCTGAACAAGCAAGGAGTTAAACCATGACTTTGATGCGCCTGACCCGCGCCTGTGGCGTTCTGTTGCTGAGCGCCTGCTTCAGTACGGTTGCCCTGGCCCACAACCCGATGTGCGAATGCAAGGAAATCCCCGGTGAGCAGATCCAGTGTACCGGCGGTTTTTCCGACGGCAGTGGCGCCCCCGGCGTGACCCTGGACGTGATCGGCTACGACGAGACCATCCTGCTGCCCGGCAAGCTCGGCCAGGACTCGACCCTGACCTTCAAGAAGCCCGCGGCCGAGTTCTATGTGCTGTTTGATGCGGGCCCCGGCCACGTGGTGGAAATCGACCAAGCGGATATCCAGCCTCAATGAGTACCACACAGGTTGTACGCCCCGCCGGTGCCGGCCATGAAACCCTCTACGTCCTGCTGCTGTGCCTGATCATCCTCGCGGTGGCCGGCACGGTGGTGGCCCTGCACGGTGAAACCCAGGTGGTGGCCGCCGTGTCCAGCCATCAACTGGATGCCCGCCGTGACCTGAGCGCCGCCGAACAAGGCATCTACGCCGACCTGCGGGTAACGCTGGATGAAATCCACGTGCTGCAACAAGAGCAAAGCGCCCTGCCTGGCCCCGAACAACTGGCCGAAGAAGGCTTTGCGCCGTTTGCCCGCGACGCCAGTTCGGTCAGTCGTGGCGACCATCGCTGGCAGTTGCTGGCGAATACGGCCTACCTGGGACTGAGCCAGGCGCCGACCACCAGTGGCTCGCTGCTGATGCGCGTGCACGGCGCCGAGCCGGACATCTGGCTCAACCGCCGCGCAGACCTCGCCGCCCCTTCCGACCTCACTGACCAGGCGCTGATCGCAGCCGGCTGGCAGCAGGTGGTCGCGCAATTCGATGCCGGCGTCACCCGCCAGCACCGTCACTGAACGAGAAGATCGATTGCCCATGTCTATTTCATCTCCCCTGTTACGCCTGTTGCTGGTTGGCCTGTTCAGCCTGATGCTCGCGCCCCTCGCTAACGCCGAGGCCGCCAAACGCCTGCGGATCGGCATCACCCTGCACCCTTACTACAGCTACGTGGCGAATATCGTCGGCGACAAGGCCGAGGTGGTGCCGCTGATTCCGGCCGGTTTCAACCCCCATGCCTACGAGCCACGCGCCGAAGACATCAAGCGCATCGGCACCCTGGATGTGATCGTGCTCAATGGCGTCGGCCATGACGATTTCGCCGACCGCATGATTGCCACCAGCGAGCGCCCGGCTATCCCGGTGATCGAGGCCAACGCCAACGTGCCGTTGCTGGCCGCCACCGGCAATGCGGCGCGCGGTGCCGGCAAGGTGGTCAACCCGCACACCTTCCTGTCGATCAGTGCCTCGATTGCCCAGGTCAACAACATCGCCCGCGAGCTGGGCAAGCTCGACCCGGACAACGCCAAGACCTACACCCAGAACGCCCGTGCCTACGGCAAACGCCTACGCCAGATGCGCGCCGACGCCCTGGCCAAGCTGACCCGCGCGCCCAACCCGGACCTGCGTGTCGCCACCGTGCACGCGGCCTACGACTACCTGCTGCGCGAGTTCGGCCTGGAAGTCACCGCGGTGGTCGAACCGGCCCACGGGATCGAACCCAGCCCCAGCCAGTTGAAGAAAACCATCGACGAACTGCGGGCGCTGGACGTGAAGGTGATCTTCTCGGAAATGGATTTCCCGTCCACCTATGTCGACACCATCCAACGCGAATCCGGGGTCAAGCTCTACCCGCTTTCGCATATTTCCTACGGTGAATACAGCGCTGAGAAGTACGAAGTGGAAATGACCGGCAACCTCAACACCGTGGTGCGGGCGATCCAGGAGTCGGGGGCATGACGGCGGCGGAACACCTGAAAGTGACCAGCGTCGGGCCAACGATCGACTTCGACCAGGTGACGCTGACCCTCGGCCGCACGGCGATTCTCGATCGCGTGAGTTTCCAGGTGCAGCCGGGCAGCATCCACGCACTGGTAGGCCCCAACGGCGGCGGTAAAAGCTCGCTGATCAAGACCCTGCTGGGGCAGACGCCGCATCAGGGCCACTTGAGCCTGCAATGGCCAACGGTGCCCGGCACCATCGGTTATGTGCCCCAGGCCCTGGAATTCGACCGGGGCTTGCCGATGACCGTGGATGATTTCATGGCTGCCATGTGCCAGCGGCGCCCGGCGTTCCTTGGGTTGTCGAAGCATTACGCCGGCCCCATCGGCGAGGCGCTGGAACGGGTCGGCATGCAAGACAAGCGCAAGCGCCGCATGGGTGCGCTGTCCGGCGGTGAGCGTCAGCGCGTGCTGCTGGCCCAAGGGCTGATTCCGGCCCCGCACTTGCTGGTGCTGGACGAACCGATGTCGGCCCTCGATGAAGCCGGTATCCAAGTGTTCGAACGGCTGCTGAGCGACTGGCGCCTGGCCGGGATCACCGTGCTGTGGATCGAGCACGACCTGGAGGCCGTGGGTCGCCTGGCCGACCGCGTCACCGGGTTGAACCGCCGTGTGCTGTTCGACGCCACGCCAAAGGAGGCTCTGACCCCGGATCGCCTGCTGACCCTGTTCTCTACCCACCCTCGGAGCCCGGCGCAATGAGTTATGAAGCGTTTCGCTTGATGGTCCAGGGCTGGGCCTCTTCCGGTTACCTGCCGGAAGCCCTGGCCTATGGTTTTGTGGTCAACGCGTTGCTCGCCGGCCTGCTGATCGGCCCGGTGCTGGGCGGCCTGGGCACGCTGGTGGTGGTCAAGCGCTTTGCGTTTTTCTCCGAAGCGGTCGGCCATGCGGCGCTGACCGGCGTTGCGGTGGGTATCCTGCTCGGAGAACCCTATACCGGACCGTACGGCAGCCTGTTTGGCTACTGCCTGTTGTTCGGCATCCTGCTCAACTACCTGCGCAACCGCACCGGCCTGGCGCCGGATACGTTGATCGGGGTGTTCCTGTCGGTGTCCCTGGCGTTGGGCGCGAGCCTGCTGCTGATCCTGGCAGGCAAGATCAACGTGCATATCCTGGAGAACGTGCTGTTTGGCTCGGTACTGACGGTCAACGGCAATGACCTGCTGGTACTGGCAGTCGTAGGTTCGCTGGTAATGGCCCTGGCGCTGCCGCTGTACAACCGCATCATGCTCGCCAGCTTCAACCCGCAATTGGCCGCGGTACGCGGTGTGGCGGTGAAGACCCTGGACTACCTGTTCGTGATCCTGGTGACCCTGATCACCGTGGCGGCAGTCAAGGTCATCGGCGCGATCCTGGTCGGTGCGCTGCTGGTGATCCCGGCCGCGGCGGCCCGCCTGTTGAGCCAATCGCTCAAGGGATTCTTCTGGATCTCAGTGGTGATCGCCACCCTCAGCACCCTCTGCGGGATCCTGCTGCCCATCATCTTCGACCTGCCGATCCCCTCCGGCGCCGCGATCATCCTCGTGGCCGGTATCGCCTTCGCCTGTGCCGCCATTGCGCGCGGCACCGTGCCCAGTCTCAAAGGGAACCTTGGATAATGCGCGCGTTCTTCCCCCCCCTGACCCTGGCCATCGCCTGCTTGATCACCCCGCCGCTGATAGCCGCCGACGTCGCCAGGCCGGCCATGCACGCGGCCAAACCCATCAAGGTCCTGGCCTCGCTGCCCATCACCTATGGCTTGGCAGCGGTGCTGCTCAAGGGCACCGACGTGCAGTTGGAACGTGCCGCCCCGGCCAACCTGCCAGGCTCGCGCCAGGTGTCCTACTTCACCGGCCGTGGCGCACCGGCGCTCAATACGCTGGCCCAGGACGCCGACGCCGCCATCGGCCTGCGCTCGCTGTGGGCCGATGATCCGCTCTACCCCGTGGCGCGGCGCAGCAATATCCGTATTGTCGAAGTGGACGCCGCACGCCCGGTGGACGGCGGCTTGCCGGGGATCGCCGTGCAACCGGGCGTCACCGACGGCTTGAACAGCCAACCCTGGCAATCGAGCAATAACATGGGGCGCATGGCCGACGTAATGGCCGCCGACCTCAGCCGCCTGGCCCCCGCCGCCAAGCCAAAGATCGACGCCAACCTCGCCGCCCTCAAGCAACGCCTGCTCAAGCTCACTGCCGACAGCGAAGCGCGACTGGCCCAGGCGGACAACCTGAGCGTGGTGAGCTTGAGCGATCACTTTGGGTATCTGATCAGCAGTTTGAATCTGGAACTGCTCAGCACCGATGCCCGGCCCGATGCGGATTGGACGCCTGAGGCATTACAAAAACTCAGTGCCGAGCTGAAGGAAAACGACGTGGCCGTGGTGCTGCATCATCGTCAGCCGAGTGACGCCGTGAACGCCGCCGTCACGGCAGGCGGCTCGAAGTTGCTGGTGTTGAACGTCGACGGCGCGGACCCGGTATCGGAGTTGGAAACCAATGTGGATCAAGTGATCAAGGCACTCACAAAGCACTCACTGTAGGAGCGAGATTGCTCGCGAAAGACGTCAACGCTAACGCGGACAGCCTGATCCACCTCGGCGCCCTCAGGTTTTTCGCGAGCGAGCTCGCTCCTACAGGAAGCTCCCGATCACACCACATCCACGCCGACATGAATCGCATCATGCCGCCAGAACTCCAGGTCGCAGTCGATCAAGCGCTGGTGCTGGTCATAGTTGACCCGGGCAATCCGCAGGCCCGGGCTGCCCACCGACACGCGCAACGCCGCGGCGGCTTCCACCGGCAATGAGGTTGGCACAATCTCGAAACGCACCCGCCCGTAGTGCAGGTCGTACTTGCGCGCATACAGCTCGGTCATCGACTGATTCAGGTCGCACTCCAGAATCCCCGGGAAATAGTGCGGGTTCAGGTAGTGCTCCACATACAACACCAGCCGCCCATCGATCCGTCGGCTCCGGCAAATCTGGATCACGCTGGACAAGGCCGGCAGCTGCAACCACGCACACACTGCCGCAGACGCCGGTTGCAGCCGCGCGCTGATGACCTCGGTCGACGCCACGCGTCCCTGGTCATTGACCATGGCGTGAAAGTGGCTGCGCTGCATCAGGTTGTAGGCCAGCCGGGGTGGCGAGACAAACCAGCCACGACGCTCCTCGCGATAGATCTGCCCCTGGGCCTCCAGTTGTAACAAGGCTTCCCGCACGGTAATTCGAGTGGTACCAAACAACTCGCTGAGTTTGCGCTCGGCGGGTAGTTTGCTTGCAGGCGGCAACAAACCGTGGTCGATCTGCTCTTGCAGCGCCAGGCCGATGGATGTCACCGCCTTGATTGCCTCATCACGCATCAACGTTACCTATCTGGACTAGACCAGCACCGTTCAGGTGCATAAACCGCGCGTTATTTGGGCTTCTGTTGTTACGTGCCAGCCTAGGCATTACAGATGACCGACAGATGACAGTCCGCATCGTGCCCCCCTGCGCCACCCTGCAATACATCGGCCAAGTCCAGAGTCTGCGGGCACTTGAGCATGGTCTACGCTAAGTCTGCACTGTGCGACATCAGCGCTTTAAAAACGACATCGACATGAAACTGTCATCCATCGAGCCTAGATTGGCTCAGGTATTGCTGACCTAGACCAACACCACCGCTAACGTTCGTATAAAACGCCGCGTTGAAAACGCCCAAAGGAGCTTCGGATGAAACAGCTTTTCCTGGCATCACTGTTAGGCTCGACCATTGCCATGTGCACCGCTGCCATGGCCGCTGATACCGATTTAAAAACCCTTGAAGCCGCCGCGAAAGCGGAAGGCGCCGTCAACAGCGTCGGCATGCCCGATGACTGGGCCAACTGGAAAGGCACCTGGGAAGACCTGGCCAAGACCTACGGCCTCAAGCACATCGACACGGATATGAGCTCGGCCCAGGAAATCGCCAAGTTCAAGGCCGAAAAAGACAACGCCAGCGCCGATATCGGCGACGTGGGCGCGGCCTTCGGCCCGATCGCGGTGAAACAGGAAGTCACCCAGCCGTACAAACCGTCCACCTGGGCCCAGGTGCCGGATTGGGCGAAAGACAAAGACGGTCACTGGGCCCTCGCCTACACCGGCACCATCGCCTTTATCGTGAACAAGAAGTTGCTGCACGGGTCTGAAATCCCCACCAGCTGGGCCGACCTGCAGACTGGCAAATACAAGGTCTCCATCGGTGACGTAAGCACCGCGGCACAAGCCGCCAACGGCGTGCTGGCCGCCGCCATCGCCAATAAAGGCGACGAGAAGAACATCGCCCCTGGCCTGCAATTCTTCACCAAGATCGCCCAGCAAGGCCGCCTGTCACTGTCCAACCCGACCATCGCCACCATGGAAAAAGGCGAAGTCGAAGTGGGTGTGGTCTGGGACTTCAACGGCCTGAGCTACAAGGCCAAGATGGCCAACCCGGCTGACTACGTGGTGCTGATCCCCTCGGACGGCTCAGTGAAATCCGGCTACACCACCATCATCAACAAATACGCCAAGCACCCGAACGCCGCCAAGCTGACCCGCGAATACATCTTCAGCGATGCCGGCCAACTCAACCTGGCGCGTGGCAACGCACGTCCGATCCGTGCCGAAACCGACCTGAAACTGCCGGCCGACATCGCCAAGAACCTGATCCCGGGCGAGCAGTACACCAAGGCCAACCCGCAGCCGATCAAGGATGCCGATGCCTGGGAAGCGACTTCCAAGAAATTGCCGCAGTTGTGGAATGAGCAGGTCATCGTAGAAATGAAGTAAGGGTTTATCCCACATTGGAGCTCCAGTGGAGATCCAATGTGGGAGGGGGCTTGCCCCCGATGACGGTGGATCAGCTAACCAATCCGTTGAATGACACACCGCTATCGGGGGCAAGCCCCCTCCCACACTTTTGACCTCGTTCCTCCAGGGAAATTGAGTCAAGTCTATTGCCGCGGAGCGTTCTCCCCCATGAAGCACACTGTCATCCTTGTCGTGCTCGACGGCCTCAACTTTGAGGTTGCGAGGCACGCCATGGGGCACTTGCAGGCCTATGTCGGCGCAGGGCGCGCAGCCCTCTACAAGCTGGAATGTGAACTGCCTGCCCTGTCCCGTCCGCTGTATGAATGCATCCTCACCGGCGTGCCACCGATCCAGAGCGGCATCGTGCACAACAACGTTTCACGCCTGTCCAACCAGCGCAGTATCTTTCACTACGCCACCGACGCCGGTCTCACCACGGCGGCAGCGGCCTATCACTGGGTCAGCGAGTTGTATAACCGCACGCCCTTTATCGCCGCCCGTGACCGTCATACCGACGACAAGGCGCTGGCGATCCAGCACGGGCATTTCTACTGGAATGACCATTACCCGGATTCACACCTGTTTGCCGACGCCGAGAGCCTGCGGCTCAAGCACGCGCCGCACCTCCTGGTGGTGCACCCGATGAACATCGACGACGCCGGCCACAAGCACGGCCTCGACACACCGCAGTACCGCAACAGCGCACGCGCGGCCGACATCATCCTGGCCGACTACCTGCAAGCCTGGCTCGATGCCGGTTACCAGGTGCTGGTGACCGCCGACCACGGCATGAACAACGACCGTTCCCACAATGGCCTGCTGCCGGAAGAACGCGAAGTGCCGCTGTTCGTCATCGGCGACGCCTTCAGCCTGGACGCCGGCGCCGCACCGAAACAGACCGAGCTGTGCGGCACCGTCTGCGAACTGCTGGGCGTCCCCCACGACAAACCGGTATGCCGGGAGCTGCTTAAATGAACGCTATGACCCGCGGCAAATGGCTGGCGTTGCTATGCCTGGTGCCATTCGCACTGTTTTTCATCGTGTTCGAGATTGCCCCACTGGTGTGGGTGCTGATCAACAGCCTGCAAACGGAAGAGTCCGGCTGGGGCGTGGACAACTTCACGCGCATCTTCAGTTCGAAGTTCTACCGGCAAGCGATCCAGTTCAGCCTGGAGATCAGCTTCTACTCCAGCATCTTCGGGATCATCATCGCCACCCTGGGCAGTTACTCCCTGCGCCGCGTCGATTCGCCGCTGCGTAACTTCGTCACCGCCTTCGCCAACATGACCAGCAACTTCGCCGGCGTGCCCTTGGCGTTTGCCTTCATCATCCTGCTGGGGTTCAACGGCAGCATCACCTTGATGCTCAAGCAGGCCGGGCTTATCCAGGACTTCAACCTGTACTCCAAGACCGGGTTGATCATCCTCTACACCTACTTCCAGATCCCCCTCGGCGTGCTGCTGCTCTACCCGGCGTTTGATGCGCTGCGCGAAGACTGGCGTGAATCGGCGGCGTTGCTGGGCGCAAATGGCTGGCAGTTCTGGCGGCATATCGGCTTGCCGGTATTGGCGCCGGCGCTGCTCGGCACGTTCGTGATCCTGCTGGCCAACGCCCTGGGTGCCTATGCCACCGTCTATGCCTTGACCACCGGTAACTTCAACGTGCTGCCGATCCGCATCGCGGGCCTGGTGTCCGGCGACGTGTCACTCGACCCGAACCTGGCCAGTGCCCTGGCCGTCGTGCTGGTGGCACTGATGACCGTGGTCACGGTAGTCCATCAACTGCTGCTCAAGAGGAGCTACCATGTCTCGCGCTGAAGCCGGCCCTGCCGCCCTCTACCATCGCGTAGTGGTGTACCTGTTGTTTGCGATCCTGGTGTTGCCGCTGATCGGCACCTTCGTCTATTCCATCGCCAGCAGTTGGTCGGCCACCATCCTGCCCGCCGGCTTCACGGTGAAATGGTATGTGCAGCTGTGGAGTGACCCGCGCTTCCTGATGGCCTTCGGGCAATCCTTGCTGGTATGCGTGGGTGCGCTGATCCTGTCGGTGGTGTTGATTTTGCCGTTGCTGTTTGTGGTGCACTACCACTTCCCCCGGCTCGATGCGCTGATGAATATCCTGATCCTGCTGCCCTTCGCGGTGCCGCCGGTGGTGTCGTCGGTGGGCCTGCTGCAACTGTATGGTTCCGGCCCATTCGCGATGGTGGGCACGCCGTGGATTCTGATCGGCTGCTACTTCACCGTGGCCTTGCCGTTCATGTACCGCGCGATCACCAACAACCTGCAAGCCATCAACCTGCGCGACCTGATGGACGCCTCGCAACTGCTCGGCGCCAGCACCTGGCAGGCGGCGATCCTGGTGGTGCTGCCGAACCTGCGCAAAGGCTTGATGGTCGCCCTGCTGCTGTCGTTCTCGTTCCTGTTCGGTGAGTTCGTGTTCGCCAATATCCTCGTGGGGACACGCTACGAGACCCTGCAGGTGTACCTCAACAACATGCGCAACAGCAGCGGCCACTTCACCAGTGCTGTCGTGATTTCCTATTTCTTCTTTGTGCTGGTGCTGACCTGGGCCGCCAATATCTTGAACAAGGACAAAAGCCAATGAGCTTCGTGAGCGTCCAACACCTGCAAAAAGGCTACGCCGGCACTCCGGTGTTCAGCGACATCAACTGCGAGATCGCCAAGGGCGAGTTCGTCACCCTGCTTGGCCCGTCCGGCTGCGGCAAATCCACCCTGCTGCGTTGCATCGCCGGCCTGACCTCGGTAGACAGCGGCCAGATTCTCCTCGACGGCCAGGACATCGTACCGCTGAGCCCGCAGAAGCGGCAGATCGGCATGGTGTTCCAGAGCTATGCGCTGTTCCCCAACATGACCGTGGAACAGAACGTCGCCTTCGGCCTGCGCATGCAGAAAGTCAATGCCGACGACAGCCACAAGCGCGTGCAGGAAGTACTGCAACTGGTGGAACTCAAGGACCTGGCCGGACGTTATCCGCACCAGATGTCCGGCGGCCAGTGCCAGCGCGTAGCCCTGGCCCGCTCGCTGGTCACGCGCCCGCGCCTGCTGCTGCTCGATGAGCCGCTGTCGGCACTGGATGCACGCATTCGCAAGCACCTGCGCGAACAGATCCGTCAGATCCAGCGCGAACTGGGGCTGACCACGATTTTCGTGACCCATGACCAGGAGGAAGCGCTGACCATGTCCGACCGCATCTTCCTGATGAACCAGGGCAAGATCGTGCAAAGCGGCGACGCCGAAACCCTCTACACCGCACCCGTGGACGTATTTGCCGCCGGGTTTATCGGCAACTACAACCTGCTCGATGCCGACAAGGCCAGCCAACTGCTGCAACGCCCGATCAGTGGGCGTATCGCGATTCGCCCCGAAGCCATCGAACTGAGCCGCAGCGGCGAACTCGACGCCTTGGTGCGCAGCCACAGCCTGCTGGGTAACGTGATCCGTTACCGCATCGAAGCCCGTGGCGTGGAACTGGTGGTGGACGTGCTCAACCGCTCGGCGGACGACCTGCACCCGGACGGCCAGCGCCTGGCACTTTCCATCGACCCCAGTGCGCTGTGTGAAGTAGCCTGAGCAACAACGATTGACTGAGAGAGCATGACGGATGGCATTGGTAATTTTTGATTTGGACGACACGCTGATCCACGGTGACTGCGCCACCTTGTGGAGCGAGCAGATGGGCCGCCTCGGCTGGGTCGACCCGGAGTCGTTCATGCGCAAGAACAACGAACTGATGGACGCCTACAGCCGGGGCGAGCTGGCCATGGAAGACTTCATGGACTTCAGCCTGGAGCCGATGATTGGCCGCACGCCGGAGGAAATCGAGCATCTGGTCGAACCGTGGGTCGAAGATGTGATCGAGCCGCTGATCTACAGCGACGCCACCAAAACCATCGCCCGCCACCGGGCGAACGGCGACCGAGTCCTGGTGATCTCCGCATCGGGCACCCACCTGGTCACGCCCATTGCGGCGCGTATCGGTATCGATGAGGTGCTCGGGATCGATCTGGACGTCGGCCATGGCGCGTACAGCGGCCGTACCGTCGGTGTGCTGACCTACCGCGAAGGCAAGATCACGCGTTTGCTGGATTGGTTGGAACGGGAAGGAGAAACCCTGGAAGGGGCGTACTTTTATTCGGATTCGCGCAATGATCTGCCGTTGCTGCTGAAAGTCGATCACCCGCAGGTGGTGAACCCGGATCCGGTGCTGCGCGAGCACGCCGAGAAGGCCGGCTGGCCGATCCACCACTGGGTCTGATTCGACCGAAATCCAAATGTGGGAGGGGCGGTGCGACGATTCGACTTGCTCCCGATGGCGGTGGGTCAGTGAAGAATTCTTCATCTGGCACACCGCCATCGGGAGCGAGCGCCCTCCCACATTGACCCTATTTCAATCCCGGATCAGGTCAGGCTTTCGTCAATCACCAACACCAACTTCCCGGCAATCTGGTTGGTCGCCAACTCGGCAAACGCCGCCTCGGCATCCTTGATCGGAAACGTCTTGGCCAACTGCGGGCTCAAGCGCCCTTCGGCGAACAGCGGCCACACCTGCTGACTCAGATCACTGAACAGGTCAGCCTTGAACTGATCATCACGGCTGCGCAGGGTCGAGCCCAACAACTGAATACGCTTGCCCAGCACCTGTGCCAGGTCCAGCTGCGCCTCGCGGCCCCCCATCAGGCCGATCAACACCCAGCGCCCGTCCAGGGCCAGCAGCTTGAGGTCCAACGCCGCGTAGCTGCCGCCGACCGGGTCGAGGATCACATCGAACGGCCCGAAATCGCGCAACCCTTCGATACCATCGGTGCGCACCACACCGCCCTGGGCCCCGAGGTCTTCACAGTAGGCCAGGCGCTGCGCCGAACCGACGCTGACCCAGCACGGGCTGCCAAACGCCTTGCACAGCTGGATCGCCGCCGAACCCACGCCGCTGGCGCCCGCGTGCAGCAACACTTTTTCACCGGGCTTGAGCCCTGCCAGCTGGAACAGATTGAGCCACGCCGTGCTGTACACCTCAGGCAACGCCGCCGCTTCGGCCAGCGACAGGCCTTCCGGCACGGGCAGTACATGGCGAGCATCCACCACCACTTCTTCCGCCATGCCGCCACCGGCCAGCAGCGCGCAGACCCGGTCGCCCACTTGCCAGGACGAGCCGGCCCCGACTTCGCTGATCACCCCGGAACACTCCAGGCCCAGCACATGGCTGACGCCCGGCGGCGGCGGATAGAGCCCCGCCCGCTGCAATAAATCGGCGCGATTGAGCCCCGCAGCCGCCACGCGAATGCGAACTTGGCCTACATCGCACGTAGGACTTGGCGCCTCAACCCACTCCACATGACCTTCAACGCCTTGCAATGCTTTCACAGTGCCTCCATAGTGAGTCTGGACTGAGCCCGTAGCTGTAGCGTCGGGCTTTTTGCATTATGCGACCGGCCCATATGGAACCGGCGACTTCAAAGACGGCCTAATATGCGTTATCAATTGCCCCCGCGTCGAATCAGCATGAAGCATTTGTTCCCCAGCACCGCCCTCGCTCTTTTCATTGGTCTCGGCCTCTCGTCGATGTCGACCAATACGTTCGCAGCCAATAGCTGGGACAATCTTCAGCCTGATCGCGATGAGGTGATTGCCAGCCTTAACGTCGTCGAGTTGCTCAAGCGCCATCACTACAGCAAGCCGCCGCTGGACGACGCGCGCTCGGTGATCATCTATGACAGCTACCTCAAGCTGCTGGATCCGTCGCGCAGCTACTTCCTGGCCAGCGATATCGCTGAGTTCGACAAGTGGAAGACCCAGTTCGACGACTTCCTCAAGAGCGGCGACCTGCAACCCGGCTTCACCATCTACAAGCGCTACCTGGACCGCGTCAAAGCGCGTCTGGACTTCGCCTTGGCGGAGCTGAACAAAGGCGTCGACAAGCTCGACTTCACCGAGAAGGAATCCCTTCTGGTGGATCGCAAGGACGCCCCTTGGCTGACCAGTACTGCCGCGCTCGACGACCTGTGGCGCAAACGCGTCAAGGACGAAGTGCTGCGCCTGAAGATCGCCGGCAAAGACCCCAAGGCCATCCAGGAACTGTTGACCAAGCGCTACAAGAACCAGTTGGCGCGCCTGGACCAGACCCGTGCCGAAGATATCTTCCAGGCCTACATCAATACCTTTGCGATGTCCTACGACCCGCACACCAATTATCTGTCGCCAGATAACGCGGAAAACTTCGATATCAATATGAGTCTGTCGCTGGAAGGCATCGGTGCCGTCCTGCAAAGCGACAATGACCAGGTCAAGATCGTGCGCCTGGTGCCGGCGGGTCCGGCAGACAAGACCAAGCAAGTGGCTCCGGCCGACAAGATCATCGGTGTGGCCCAGGCCGACAAAGAGATGGTCGATGTGGTCGGCTGGCGCCTGGACGAAGTGGTCAAGCTGATCCGTGGGCCGAAAGGCAGCGTGGTGCGCCTGGAAGTGATTCCACACACCAATGCGCCGAACGACCAGACCAGCAAGATCGTGTCCATCACCCGCGAAGCGGTGAAGCTCGAAGACCAGGCCGTGCAGAAGAAAGTCCTCAACCTCAAGCAGGATGGCAAGGACTACAAGCTGGGCGTGATTGAAATCCCGGCCTTCTACCTGGACTTTAAGGCCTTCCGTGCCGGCGACCCGGACTACAAGTCCACCACCCGCGACGTGAAGAAAATCCTTACCGAGCTGCAGAAGGAAAAAGTCGACGGCGTGGTCATCGACCTGCGCAACAACGGCGGCGGTTCCCTGCAGGAAGCCACCGAGCTGACCAGCCTGTTTATCGACAAGGGCCCGACCGTGTTGGTACGCAATGCTGACGGCCGTGTCGACGTGCTCGAAGACGAGAACCCGGGCGCCTTCTACAAAGGCCCGATGGCGTTGCTGGTCAACCGCCTCTCGGCCTCGGCTTCGGAGATTTTCGCTGGCGCCATGCAGGACTATCACCGCGCGTTGATCATCGGCGGCCAGACCTTCGGTAAAGGCACCGTGCAGACCATCCAGCCGCTCAACCATGGCGAGCTGAAACTGACCCTGGCCAAGTTCTACCGGGTTTCCGGGCAGAGCACCCAGCATCAGGGCGTACTGCCGGACATCGACTTCCCATCGATCATCGACACCAAGGAAATCGGCGAGAGCGCACTGCCTGAGGCCATGCCGTGGGACACCATCCGTCCCGCGATCAAGCCCGCGTCAGACCCGTTCAAACCGTTCCTGGCGCAGTTGAAGGCCGACCATGACATCCGCTCCGCCAAGGATGCCGAGTTCGTGTTTATCCGCGACAAACTGGCTTTGGCCAAGAAGTTGATGGAAGAGAAAACCGTCAGCCTCAACGAAGTGGATCGCCGCAAGCAGCACAGCGACATCGAGAATCAGCAACTGGTACTGGAAAACGTCCGCCGCAAGGCCAAGGGCGAAGAGCCACTCAAGGAGCTGAAGAAAGAAGATGAAGATGCGCTGCCGACCGAGGCGGATAAAACCAAGCCGGAAGACGACGCCTACCTGGCCGAGACAGGCCGGATCCTGCTGGACTACCTGAAAGTCAGCAAGCAGGTGGCCAAGCAGTAAATGATGGCGATTTAATGTGATCGCTCAGCAGAGTGTCATCATATAGACATCATTCTGTCGTGAAATGAAGGACCGTAGGCTTAATGCCTGCGGTCCTTTTTTTTCGATCGAGATCGCCATGACCATGACCGAACAGCTGAATGCATTGGGCTCTATCCTGGCTCAAGGCAGTTTGCACAGCCTGTTCCAACCGATCATCTGCCTGTCAGAACGGCGCATCCTCGGCTACGAAGCCCTCAGTCGTGGCCCGTCCAACAGCCCGCTGCACTCCCCTGTCGCCTTGTTCGCCGTGGCCAGCCACGCAGGGCGCCTCAGTGAACTGGAAATGGCCTGCCGCGAGAGCGCCTGCCGCCGCTTCAGCGACCAGAAGCTGCCGGGCAAGCTGTTTCTCAATATCTCGCCGGAATCCCTGATGGAAACGGCGCACCAACCAGGACGCACCCTGCAACTGCTGCGCGACTTCGGCATTCCACCGAGCCAGGTGGTGATCGAACTCACCGAGCAGACACCCACCGACGATTTCGACGTGCTGCAAACCGCCCTGCATCATTACCGTGACATGGGCTTCGCCATCGCCCTTGATGACCTGGGCGCCGGGTATTCCAGCCTGCGGCTGTGGTCGGAGTTACGCCCGGATTACGTGAAAATCGACCGGCACTTCATCGATGGTATTCATCAGGACGCGCTCAAACGTGAGTTTGTCGGCTCCATCCTGCAAATCGCCCGGGCCTCTCGCGCCCAGGTGATCGCCGAGGGCATCGAACTGCCCGAGGAACTGGCGGTGCTGACCGAGATGGGGGTCGACCTGGTCCAGGGGTACCTGCTTTGCCGCCCGCAGGAACACCCGCCGCAAGAAGCACGCCTGATGCTGCCCAAGCCCGACAACGCCAATATTGCCCTCAGCGAGGAAGCCAGCGACCTCAGCGCGCTGCTCAACGAACAACCGGCGGTGGATCAGGACACCGCCACTGCCCAAGTGCTGGAATCTTTCCGGCGCCAGGCCAACCTCAATTCGCTGGCGGTGCTGGATGGGCGTGGCCATCCGGTCGGTATCGTGCATCGGCATTCGTTGTCCGATGCGCTGCTCAAGCCGTTTGCCACCGACCTCTTCGCGCGCAAGCCGATCAGCCGCCTGATGAGCACTGATTTTCTGGCGGTGGAACTGAGCCAATCCTTGCAGCAAGTCAGCCGGCTGCTCACCAGCCGCGCCCGGCAACGCATCGAAGAGGACTTCATCATCACGCTCAACGGCGACTACCTGGGCCTGGGCCGGGTAATCGACGTGCTCAAGCTGATCACCGAACTGAAAATCCAGCAAGCGCGCTACGCCAACCCGCTGACCCTGTTGCCGGGCAATGTGCCGATCCAGCAGTGCCTGACGCGGCTGTTGCAACAGCAACGGGAGTCGGTGATTTGCTATGTGGATATCGACAGCTTCAAGCCGTTCAACGATATCTACGGCTACGGGCGAGGGGATGAGGTGTTGTTGTGCCTGGCGCAATGCCTGAACGACCGGGTCGACCCCAGCCGCGACTTCGTCGGGCATATCGGTGGCGATGACTTTTTGCTGGTGCTGGGGCCGCAGGATTGGCGCAAGCGGCTCAACCAACTGCTGGACGACTTTCACACCCAATGCCGACGTTTCTACCGCGCCGAGCACCTGGATGCAGGCTGCTTCGTGGCCCTGAACCGCCAAGGTATACGCCAGGAGTTTGCGTTGCTGTCGCTGTCCATCGGCGTGGTGCATTTATATCCACAGGCCTGTGGACAACTCGATGCCAGCCAGTTGGCCGAACTGGCATCCCAGGCCAAACACCACGCCAAGGATGTGGCCGGCTACAGCATCCATGTGATCGACAGCCTGGATTTACTGCCACAGGCGCTTTAGGCCTCGGCGGACTCCGGGTACTCGTATTCGAATACGCGCACCACTTCCGAGGCGTGCCAGGAGGCGGCGGCCACCCCATCGGATGGCCCGCTGAAACGCCCCAGGCGCTCCACACACTCAAAGAAACCGGTGCGCGGCAGGCGGCTGGCGCCCTGGCTGATCACCAGGGAGCTGCGTAACGGCTGCTCGGCCTTGGCGTCCAGCGCAGCCAGGTGTTCCAGCGCGGCGGCCAGGGTTTGCATGGCCGGCGTGGGAAATTGCAGGCGCTCCAGCAGTGCGCGGTAGGTCAGCAGATGGCGCTGGCGGCGCGCCTGGTCCAGTTCATTCAATAACCCATCCCAGTGTTGACGGCTGATACGTAAGCTCAAGACTCGTCCCTCCAACCTGCAACGCCCAGTTCCCAGGCCAGGCTGCGGCGGATCGCGGCATCCGGCTGGCGTTCACCACTTTCGATCAATCCAAGATACGAGGGGCTGATACCCACGGTACGCGCCAGGGTCTCGATGGCCAGGCCCTTGGCTTCGCGCAAGCCGCGCAGGTCAGCGAGCGGGCGCAGGTCCTGGGCGACAGCGGCTTGGGCAGTAGAAGGCGAAGGTGACGTAGGCTGTTGCTGACCGGCAGCTTTTAGCAGCGCCTGGTACTGATCCCATGGCAACACCGCATATTCGGGTTCGCCATTCCGTGAAATTATCTGAATATCCATGACCGCCCCGTAGGATAACAACACTTACTAAGTAAGCACTTTCCTTAAGCACCTTCTTAAGAGTGTAATCCTAACAGCCACAAAGGTCGCAGGGGGATAGCACTGTCGTCAGTTTTTTTGCGGGTTTTCATTGGCCAGCAAGGCCGGTGTCGCAGGCAGCCGCTCGACCACGGCGAGCTTTTCCGGGCGCTGCGCCTCACGCCAGGCACGAAAGGCGCTGAGTTCGCCTTCCAGGGTCTTCATGACCCATGCCAGCACCGCAATGTCGTCGAGCATGCCGAACATGGGGATAAAATCCGGGATCGCATCAACCGGGCTGAGGAAGTACATCAGCCCCGCCACCACCGAAACCAGCGCCTTGGGACTGATCGCACGGTACTCGCCGCGCCAGTAGGCCAGGCACAGGGACTGGAGCAGCTTGAGGTCATCCTTGAGTTTGCCCAAGCGGTTCCCCTGGCTTGAGCCCTTGGCGGCAACGGCGAACAGCAGGGTCGGCAACCGTCCACGGCCGAGCAGGCGAGCGGCCATGGGCAGGAAGCGGGTGAAATTGAAGGGTGGTTTCATTCGTCACTCCAGTTCCAGGCAACAGAAAAGGTTATCCACACAAATTGTGGATAACCTTGTGAACAGAGCCCGTTTTCCTGGCTGAAAGCCACGGTTTACAAGGCTTGCAGTCAGATCGGGCGTTTTTTGCGCACATGAAAAAAACCCAAGAATTCATTGACTTGGCGCTTGCGTGCGGATAGCCGTACTCGAACCTTATATCAGACTGTTTCACGTTGCGGACGTTCGTTTGGATTGACGGAGCCGTGAATGGGGGAACCGCAGAAACGACAACGCCCCGTCGAGACGGGGCGTTGGGTGTTCAGGCGCCGATTACTTCTTGGCGGCTGGTGCGTCAGGGGCTTCAGCCTTGGCCGGGTCCTTGATGCCCAGCAGCTCCAGGTCGAATACCAGCACGGAGTTGGCTGGAATCGCAGGGCTCGGGCTCTGGGCGCCGTAAGCCAGGTCGGACGGGATGTACAACTCGACCTTCTCGCCAACGTGCATCAGTTGCAGGCCTTCGACCCAACCTGGGATCACACCGCTGACCGGCAGGTCAATCGGGCTACCGCGATCCACGGAGCTGTCAAAGGTCGTGCCGTTGGTGAGTTTGCCGGTGTAGTGAACGGTCACCACGTCGGTAGGCTTAGGCTGAGGGCCATCGGCCTTCTTCACGATCTTGTACTGCAGACCGGAAGCGGTAGTGACGACGCCGTCTTTCTTGGCATTGTCTTCGAGGAATTTCTTGCCGGCGGCTGCCGACTCTTCGCTCATCTTGGCCATGCGTTCTTCAGCACGCTTCTGCAGTGCGGCAAACGCTTCAACCAGTTCGTCGTCTTTCAGCTTCTGTTCTTTCTTGCCAACGGCATCTTCGATGCCTTGGGCTACCGCTTTGGAGTCCAGGTCATCCATGCCTTCTTGGGCAAGGCTCTTGCCCATGTTCAGGCCGATGCCGTAGGAAGCTTTCTGCGCCGGGGTTTTCAGCTCTACGCTGGTCTGCGAATCACAACCCGCAAGTACCAGGCTAACCAGGGCCACCGCCGCCGCCAACCGATGCTGTTTCATGCTATTTCCTTGTTCATGCGCCAAAAGGGCATTTGAATAAAGTCGCGAGCTTATCAGGCGGCCACGACCAATGGCTACCGGCATGTGAGCAGGAAACTTCTGATAAGTTCACGTGTTTAAAAGCATTTTCATTCATGATGGGCCCCCGCGATGGATCGTGGGTCCGCCTACTACCAGCCTCATGGCCACTTGCCGCACTTGTGGCGTAGTGGCATAACAACGCAACCCCTCGACAAGGCCGAGACAAGGATAGCCATCTTGCGCATTTTTTCCCGTGTTTTACTGCTGATATTCGCCATTTTTGCCCTATTGCTGGCCGTGGTGATCTATTACACCGTCAATCCCAAGTTGCCGGACTACGTCCCCGTGAAGCAGGTGCACTACCAGGATCAATGGAGTGCCGCCGACCGCCAGACCTATTACTTCACGCCCCAGGGCACCCAAGTCAAGGGCCTGCATTACGACTGGTTCACTGCCCTGGAGTTGCCGTTTTCCGATCAGCGCTTTGCCACGCCCGAGTACCTGGCGCGCTTCGGTTTCCTGGTGGATCCCAAGCAAGTGCCCACCGCGCAGAACCCCGGCAACCTGCCCGTGGGTTTCGCCCGACACAAGAACGCCGACGACCCCAGCGAATACCTGGATATCACCTGTGCCGCCTGCCACACCGGCGAGCTTCACTTCAACGGCCAGGCCCTGCGTATCGACGGGGGTTCCGCGCAGCACGTGCTGCCCTCCAGCGTGCCCACCTTGCGCGGCGGCAGTTTCGGCCAGGCCCTGGTGGCCAGCCTTGCGGCAACGTATTACAACCCGTGGAAATTCGAGCGTTTCGCCCGCCACGTGCTGGGTCACGATTACGACGATCACAACAAGGAGCAACTGCGCCAGGACTTCAAACAGTCGCTGAACCGGTTCCTCAAAGTCGCCTGGAATGACACCCATCGCGGCCTCTACCCCACCGAAGAAGGCCCGGGACGCACCGACGCCTTTGGCCGCATCGCCAACGCCAGCTTCGGCGACGCCATTTCTCCGGATAATTACCGCGTCGCCAACGCACCTGTGGACTACCCGCAACTGTGGGATATCTGGACCTTCGACTGGGTGCAATGGAACGGTTCAGCCCAGCAACCCATGGCCCGCAATATCGGCGAAGCCCTCGGCGTGGGCGCGACCCTGACGTTCTTCGACGGTGCCGGCCAGCCGCTCCAGGGCGATGCGCGCTACCCGTCCAGCGTACGCGTGCGCGACCTGAACCTGATCGAAGAAACCCTGCAACGCCTCAAGCCCCCCACCTGGCCGGAAGATCTGTTCGGCGCCATCGACAAGCCCCTCGCGGCCCAAGGCCGCGCGCTGTTCACCGAGAACTGCGCCGGCTGCCATGTGCCGGCCGTCACCCAGGAACAGGGCCGCCCGGTGCAGCACCTGAAGATGCTCCCGGTGGACTACATCGGGACCGACCCGGGCACCGCCAGCAACATTGCCGACCAGCGCTATGACCTCAGCGCCCTGCAATGGGACCCTGCGGAACTGGCCGAGCTCAATGTCGAACTGCACCCCACGCCCACCGAACCACTGGACCTGAAAAAAGTCTCGGTGGCCAAGGGCCTGGCCTACGTCACCGCCTTCGTTGAGGACCACGCCTACCGCGCTGCCGGTGTGACCCCGGCCGAGCGGCCGCGCCTGGACGGTTACGGCCTGCCTATCGGCGTACGCGAGTTGCGCGCCTACAAGGCGCGGCCATTGGCCGGCGTATGGGCCACCCCACCGTTCCTGCATAACGGCTCCGTGCCGACGATCTACCAATTGCTCTCGCCCCAGGACGAACGCAGTACCACCTTCTATAAAGGCACCTTCAACTACGACCCGCGTCACCTGGGCTTTGAGACCGCAGCCTTCAAGAATGCCTTCCTGTTCGATACCAAAATCACCGGCAACCACAACAGCGGCCACGAATTCCGTGCCGGCCAACGTGGCAATGGCGTCATCGGCCGTGGCTTGTTGCCGCAGGAACGCTGGGCGCTGCTGGAATACCTGAAAGTGCTGGGCGGCCCGCTGGAGCAACAACTGCCATGATGATCCGATCTCGATACGACCAACCTTCCCTGCTTGCCCGCCTGTGGCTGCGCATCGGCGCGTTTCTCGGCAAGACCCTGCTGTGGCTGGTGGGCCTGGGCCTGCTCGGCTGGCTGGCGAGCACGGCGTGGTTTGCCTGGCAGCACAGCGGCCCGGTGTCGCCGGATGAGCAGATCCCGCCCGGTGAAGCGGCGATGACCCAAGGCATTATCCAGACCGCTGTGCGCATCGTTGACCAGCACCGCGAAGGCACGCGTTACCTGCGCGATGCCCATGCCAAGGCCCACGGTTGCGTGAAGGCCGAAGTCAGCGTGCCCGCCGACCTCGACCCGGCATTGCGCCAGGGCGTCTTCGCTGAGCCGGGCAAGACCTGGCAGGCGATGATGCGCCTGTCCAACGGCAACGCCTACCCGCAGTTCGACAGCATCCGCGATGCGCGCGGCATGGCGCTCAAGCTGCTCGATGTGCCAGGTAAGCAGCTGCTGGCGGACCAGCAGGCGCGGGCCGAACAAGACTTCGTGATGTTCAGCCACCCGAACTTTTTTGTCAGCGATGTGGCTGAATACGCGCAGAACATCGGCGCCCAGGCCGACGGCAAGAAAGTCCTGGCGTTCTTCCCCAAGGCCGACCCACGCAGTTGGCAAGTGCGCCACCTGTTTATCGCCCTGGCGACCCTGGCCCCCGCGCCGGCCAGCCCAACGCAGACCACCTACTTTTCGGTTTCGCCCTATAAGTTCGGTGCGGCCAACGCCAAGTTCCGTGTCGCGCCCGACCCGCAGAGCTGCCCGGAATACGTGCTGCCGAAACAGAACCAGGACCTGCCGAATTTCCTGCGCAGTGCCTTGAACCAGCAGTTGTCCACCGATCGCGTACCGGCGTGTTTCGTGCTGCAGATCCAGCGGCAGAACCCGCAGAAGTACATGCCGATCGAAGACACCAGCATCGAATGGAAGGAAAGCGATGCGCCCTATGAAACCGTGGCGAAGGTGAAGATCCCGCCACAGGATTTCGATACACCCGCGCTTAACCTGGCGTGCGACAACCAGTCGTTCAACCCGTGGTTTGGGGTAGAGGCGCACCGGCCCATCGGGGGGATCAATCGCTTGCGTAAAGCCGTGTATGAGGCGGTGAGTGATTATCGGCACAGCCGCAACTTGTAAGGTTGGGGGGGCAGGACTCCGTCAAGTGGTGGGAGCACGCCCCTCAAAAATAACTTATTGATTATTAAGAATTGAAACCTCCCCATTAAACGACCGGGTTGTTGTGGCGAGCGGGCTTGCCCTAATGCCGTTCAGTTAAGCGTACATCGCCTTCTGTAGGAGCGAGCTTGCTCGCGAAAAACGTCAACGATAACGCGTGTTTCCTGAGTGAACGCGGCGCCTGTGAGTTCTTCGCGAGCAAGCTCGCTCCTACAAAAAAAGCCTTAACTGAACGGCATTAGGGCAAGCCCGCTCGCCACAGGGGTAGGGGAGCCTCCCGCATTTAGATTGCATTACATCAGGCAGAGGCTGTGCTGTTCTGCTTTTTCGTAAAGAGTTCGTATAGTTTGCCCATTCGCCATAACGATTATGTCGCCTCTATTGAGCAACTAACCCCGGACACTCTACCGTCACTTCCTACCCCCCACCCCCCGTAGGAAGTCATCGTGGAAAGTTCAACTTTAGGCATGGTTGTCCTGTCAATGATTGCGCTCTTTGGCACCGCCGCGTTTTGTTTCGAACACCTCGCCACCCGTAGCGAGAAGAAAAAGAAGGCCAAATAAGCAGGCCATCAAAATCAGCAGAACCCCAGTTTTTCAAGGGATACCCGGGCGGCGGGCTATCCCTTGTTTTCGTTCGTCCGGCAAAACCTCGTCTATATACCGTCTTAATACCGGGGCCACTAATCAGTGCCCGAGCTTGATACCCCAACGCTTAACCTCCCCCGCGTCCGCCATTGCGGCTTATTCATTCAGGGGAGTTACACCGTGCTCACACTCACGTTCATCTATATCGCCAGCGGCTTCTGTGCCGTGGGGCTGTTCGCTTACTTGGGCTATGCCCTTATTCGCGCAGAAAAATTCTAGGGAGTTCGCCATGTACGACCTGATGTTTATTGGCATCTCCCTGGTGTTTTTTGTTGCGACTGCCATGGCCATTGTCGCCATGGGCAAGATTTGAACGGAGCCACGACATGTTAAGCACTGTGCTGGAATTTGCGCTGGTCCTGGGGTTGATGACGGGGCTCGCCGTATTGATGGGCAAATGGCTGACCCGGGTGTTTACCGGGACGCAGCATGCCTTGCCGGAACGCTGTACCTATCGCCTGTTGGGCATTGACCCACGGGAGAGCATGAACTGGGCTCGCTACGGTTCGGCGCTGCTGTTATCGAACGCGGCGATGATGCTGCTCGGTTATTTCATCCTGCGCCTGCAGGCGGTGATGCCGATCAACCCCTTGGGGCTGGCCGCACAAACCCCGGACCTGGCGTTCAACACCGCCGTGTCCTTTATTACCAATACCAACTGGCAGGCGTATTCGGGTGAAACCAGCCTGTCGAACTTCAGCCAGATGGCGGTCATCACCTTTCTGATGTGCGTCGGCGCCACCTCCGGCGTGGTCGCGGCAGCCGGCTTCATTCGCGGTTTGAGCCGTTCCAGTTCGGGCGATATCGGTAATTTCTGGGTCGACTTCACCCGCACGCTCTACCGCGTGATGCTGCCGCTGTGCGTGGGCATGGCGCTGGTCTATGTGTGGCAGGGCATGCCGCAAACCTTCGCCTCCCAGGCACTGGCGACAACGTTGGAAGGTGCGCAGCAGCAACTGATTGTCGGTGCGGTGGCCAGCTTTGAATCGATCAAGCATATCGGCACCAACGGTGGCGGCTTCTTCAGCATGAACGCCGCCCACCCCTTCGAAAACCCGACACCGCTGACCAACGCCCTGCACATCCTCAGCATGTTGCTGATCCCCTCCGCGCTGACCTACACCTTTGGCAGCATGCTGTTGCAGCGCCGTCAGGGCTGGGTGTTTTTCGGCACCTTCCTGGTGTTGTTCATCGGCTTCCTCGCACTGGTCTACGGCGCCGAGCAAAACGGCAACCCGCTGCTGACCCAGGCAGGTGCCAACCAGACCCTGTCGCTGGAACAAAGCGGCGGCAACATGGAAGGCAAGGAACTGCGTTTCGGTATCGCCGACAGCAGCCTGTTTATCGCCACCACCACGGCGGCCACCACCGGCTCGGTCAACACCATGCATGACTCGCTGACCCCCATGGGCGGCTTCGTGCCCCTGGCACAGATGATGCTCAACTGTGTGTTCGGCGGCGACGGCGTGGGCTTTATCAACCTGATCCAATACGCCCTGCTGACCGTGTTCCTGGTGGGCATGATGATTGGCCGCAGCCCGGAATTCCTCGGCAAGAAAATCGAAGCCCGGGAGATGAAACTGGTGATGCTCTCGGTACTCGCGCACCCCATCAGCATCCTTGGTTTCAGCGCCCTCGCCGCCCTCTGGCCCGACACCATGGCCAGCCTCAATAACCTTGGCCCGCATGGTTTCAGTGAGGTGCTGTACGCCTACACCTCAGGCACCGCCAACAACGGTTCGGCCTTTGCCGGATTGAACGCCAACACGCCGTTTTTCAACACCACCATCGGCCTGGCGATGTTGATCGGGCGCTTCTTCACCCTGCTGCCGATGCTGGCCGTGGCCGGCTCCCTGGCGATGAAAAAAACCGTGCCTGCCGGCGCCGGCACCATCCCCACCGCAACCCCGCTGTTCATGCTGCTGGTGGTGTTCGTGGTGCTGGTGGTGGGCGGCCTGACCTTTTTGCCGGCGCTCGCGCTCGGCCCGCTGGTGGAGCAACTGCAGTTGCTGTCCGGCCAGACGTACAACTGAGGACACCTGGATGACGACTCAATCGATATTCAAAGGGCTGTTGCGCCCAGTGCTGGTTTCGGCGGTTTTTTTCATGCTGCTGACGGGGCTCGCATACCCGGCGTTCACCACCGTTGCCGCACAGCTGTTGTTTCCGTTCCAGGCCCGGGGTTCGCTGCTTGAACGCGACGGCCTGGTGATGGGCTCGGCGCTGATCGGCCAGCACTTCACCCGCCCGGAATACTTCCACGGCCGCCCGAGCATGACCCTCGGCGCCGACCCGCAAGACCCGAGCAAAAGCGTCTCGCAGCCGTACAACGCAGGCTCCAGCGGCGCGAGCAACCTGGGCCCCACCAGCCAGAAGCTGGTGGACCAGGTCGCCGCACGCGTCCAGGCCTATCGCCAGGACAACGGCCTGGCCACCGACGCGCAAGTGCCGGTGGACGCCGTCACCGCCTCCGCCTCCGGCCTCGACCCGCATATCTCGGTGGCCAACGCGCGGCTGCAACTGCCAAGGGTCGCCCGCCTGCGGCAACTCCCCGAAGCCGAGCTGCTGCAACTGGTCAACGCCCACACCACCGCGCGCACCCTCGGTTTGCTCGGCGAACCACGGGTCAATGTGCTGCAACTCAACCTTGCGCTGGACGCTCGCCTGCCATCGCGTCAGCCCCCCATTGCGGCCAGTGAGTAAGAGATTTCCCCCATGAAGAATGCTCGTTTACCTCTGTTTGATCGCAGTATCGTGCTGACCGCCTGTGCGGACGCGTTCAAGAAACTGCTGCCCCAGGCCCAGTGGAAAAACCCGGTGATGTTCGTGGTGTACCTGGGCAGCATCCTTACCACGCTGCTGTGGTTCCAGTCCCTCGGTGGCCAGGGTGAAGCGCCCAGCGGCTTTATCCTCAGCATCACCTTGTGGCTGTGGTTCACCGTGCTGTTCGCCAACTTTGCCGAAGCCCTGGCCGAGGGCCGCAGCCGGGCCCAGGCCGCGAGCCTGCGCGGGATGAAACGCCAGACACTGGCCAAGTTGTTGCAACAGCCCAAGCACGGCGCGGCGTGGCTGCCGACGGAAGCCACGCTGCTGCGCAAAGATCAGGTGGTGCTGATCGAAGCCGGCGACCTGGTGCCGCTGGACGGTATCGTGATCGAAGGCGTCGCCTCGGTGGACGAAAGCGCAATCACCGGCGAATCGGCGCCGGTGATTCGCGAGGCCGGTGGTGACTTTTCCTCGGTCACGGGCGGCACGCGGGTACTGTCGGACTGGCTGGTCGTACGCATCAGCGTCAACCCTGGCGAATCGTTCCTGGACCGCATGATCTCGATGGTCGAATCGGCCAAGCGTCAGAAAACCCCGAACGAAGTCGCCCTGACCATCCTGCTGGTGGGCCTGACCTTGTTGTTCCTGCTGGTGATTGCCACGCTGAGCCCCTATTCGATCTTCGCCGTGGCCATGAGCGGTACGGGCAGCGTGGTCAGCGCCACGGTGCTGGTGGCCTTGCTGGTGTGCCTGATCCCGACCACCATCGGCGGCCTGCTCTCGGCCATCGGCGTGGCGGGCATGAGCCGCATGATGTCGGCCAATGTCATCGCCACCTCCGGGCGGGCGGTCGAGGCGGCGGGCGACGTCGACGTCCTGCTGCTGGACAAGACCGGCACCATCACCTTGGGCAATCGTCAGGCCAGCAACTTTTTGCCGGCGCCAGGGGTGAAAGAAGCCGAGCTGGCGGACGCCGCGCAACTGGCCTCGCTGGCCGATGAAACCCCGGAAGGCCGCAGCATTGTGGTCCTGGCCAAGCAAAAGTTCGACATCCGTGGGCGGGACATCAACGCCCTGGGCGCCAACTTCGTACATTTCACTGCACAGACGCGCATGAGCGGCGTCGACCTGCCCGAAGGCCGGGCGATTCGTAAAGGCGCAGCCGACGCGATCCGCAGTCATATCGAAGCCTTGGGGGGCAGCTTTCCGGCTGCCTTGCAGGCCAAGGTGGATGAAGTGGCACGCCGCGGTAGCACGCCGCTGGTGGTATCGGATGGCGCCAAGGCACTGGGCGTGGTCGAGCTCAAGGATGTGGTCAAGGGCGGTATCAAGGAGCGCTTCGCCGAGTTGCGGCGCATGGGCATCAAGACCGTGATGATCACCGGTGACAACCGCCTGACCGCCGCCGCGATTGCCGTGGAGGCCGGCGTGGATGACTTCCTCGCCGAAGCCCGCCCGGAAGACAAGCTGCAACTGATCCGCGACTACCAGGCCCAGGGCAAGCTGGTGGCCATGACCGGCGACGGCACCAACGATGCGCCGGCACTGGCGCAGGCCGACGTGGCGGTGGCGATGAACAGCGGCACCCAGGCCGCCAAAGAGGCCGGCAACATGGTCGACCTGGACAGCAACCCGACCAAGCTGATCGAAGTGGTCGAGGTCGGCAAACAGATGCTGATGACCCGCGGCGCCCTCACCACCTTCAGCGTGGCGAATGACGTGGCCAAGTACTTCGCGATCATCCCGGCGGCGTTTGTCGCGACCTATCCCCAGCTCGGTGCGTTGAACGTGATGCAGCTGAGCAGCCCCAACTCGGCGATTCTCAGCGCCGTGATTTTTAACGCGCTGATCATTGTCGCGTTGATTCCCCTGGCCCTGCGCGGCGTGACTTACCGCTCGATCGGCGCGGCGGCCTTGCTCAACCGCAACCTGCTGATCTATGGCCTGGGCGGGGTGCTGGTGCCGTTTGCCGGGATCAAGCTGATCGACCTGCTGCTGACGGGATTGGGCCTCGTATAGCGCCCCATCCACTGTAGACGCGAGCTTGCTCGTGAAGGGCGTTAACGATAACGCGGGAAACCTGACACCCAACGGCACCCTCAGGTTTTTCGCGAGCAAGCCCGCGCCTACAGACAACTAGAGGAAGAATATGCCCGCCTTAAACGATGCACGCCCCGACCCCGACGCCCTGCTGGCGCGGGTGCAACAGGAAGAACAGGCCGCCTTGCGCGGCAAATTGCGTATCTATTTCGGTTCCAACGCCGGCGTGGGCAAGACCTGCGCCATGCTCGAAGCAGCGCAACGCGAGGTCGCCCAGGGCCGTGACGTACTGGCTGGCGTAGTGGAAACCCATGGCCGTACGGAGACCGCCGAACGGCTCCACGGCCTGGAGCAACTGCCCCGCGCCCACCGCCTGCACGGTGAGTTCGCCCTCACCGAATTCGACCTCGACGCCGCCCTGCTGCGCCATCCCGCCGTGGTACTGGTGGATGAACTGGCTCACAGCAACATCCCCGGTTCGCGCCATCCCAAACGCTGGCAAGACGTGGAAGAACTGCTCAGCGCCGGCATTGATGTATGGACCACCCTCAACGTGCAACACCTGGAAAGCCTGAATGACCTGGTCAGCAGCATCATCGGCATTCGCGTGCGCGAGACCGTGCCGGACCATGTGTTCGATAACGCTCACGAAGTGGTGGTGGTCGACCTGCCGCCGGACGATCTGCTGCAACGCCTCAAGGACGGCAAGGTGTACCTGGGCCCTACGGCGGCACGCGCATCGCAGCATTTTTTCCGCAAGGGGAACCTTTTGGCCTTGCGCGAATTGGCATTGCGGCGCACGGCGGATCGGGTCGACACGCAGATGCGCGTGTACCGTCGCGAACAGTCGATCAAGACCCTGTGGCCCGCCCGCGAACGGCTATTGGTGGGTGTGGCCGGTGATGCCGGCGATGAACGCCTGGTGCGTGAAGCGGCGCGCCTGGCGCAAAAGCTGGAGGCGGACTGGATTGTCGTGCATGTCGCCTCCGCCCAGGGGCGCGGTGCCAGGCGCTACCTGAGCGCGATTAAAACCTTGGCCCTGGCCAGCGAATTCGGCGCCGATACGGCCACGTTGCCGGGCATGGACGTGGCGCAAGCCTTGGTCGCCTGTGCCCGTGAGCACAACGCCAATCGCCTGGTGCTGGGCCATCACCCGCGCCAGGCCTGGCGGTTCTGGCATCAATCGGTCAGCGACCGGATCAGCCACCATCATCCGCAAATCGACCAGATCGTGATGGCCCACGGGGTTGTGCCCGACAGGCCCCCGATCCTCGAAAAACCTGCGCCCGTGCCAGGTAGGGCCTTGGCCTATGGGTGGGCCAGCCTTGCCTGTTTCGCCGCCAGCGCCGTCGCCGCGTTGCTGTTGCAAGTGTTCGACCTGGCCAACGTGGTCATGCTGTTTTTACTCACGGTGGTGCTGGTGGCCTTGCGGTATGGACGCGGCCCCGGCGTGTGGGCAGCGATGCTCGCGGTGCTGTGTTTCGACTTCTTTTTCGTGCAGCCGCGCTATTCCTTCACGGTCACTGACACCCAGTATTTTTTCACCTTTGCGCTGATGCTCGGCATCGCCTTGATCACCGGGCAACTCACCGCACGCCTGCGCCACGAAGCGCGCACCGCCGCCGCGCGCGAACGCCGTGCGACCTCCCTGGCGCGGCTGGCGCGTGACTTGTCGGCAGCGTTGACCGTGGAACAAATCAGCGAAGTCGCGCTGCGCACGTTCAGCGGCGTGTTCGAAGCCCGCGTCGGCCTGGCCCTGCCGGACGCCGCCGATGGCGTACACAGCGTGGGCGCAGGCGGGCTGCCGATGGATGACAGCATCGCGCAATGGACCTACGACCACGGCCATGCCGCCGGCCACGGCACCGACACCCTATCGGCGGCCAAGGGCTGCTACCTGCCGCTCAAGGCGCCTATGCGCGTACGCGGTGTGCTGGTGCTGGAACTGGCCCAGAGCGAACGGCTGAACGACCCACAGGAACGCCGCCTGCTGGAAGCCTGCATGAGCCAACTGGCGATTGCCCTGGAGCGCGTGCATTTTGTCGAGGTGGCGCAAAACACCCTGGTGCAGATGGAGGGTGAAAAAATGCGCAATACCCTGCTTGCGGCGATTTCCCACGACCTGCGCACACCATTGACTACCTTGATCGGTGCCGCCGACACCGCCCTGCCCCACGCCCCACCGGGGCCGTTGCGCGAGTTGTTGCACGGCATCCACGAACAAGCCACGTCGATGCAGCGCCTGATCGAAAACCTGCTGGACATGGCGCGCATGCAGGAACGCGGCGTGCGCCTGAACCGGCAATGGCACTCCCTTGAAGAAATCGTCGGCAGCGCCCTGCGCCAGTTGCGCGAGCCGTTGGCGCGGCATCAGGTGCACACCTCGCTCGACACGCGGTTGCCGCTGGTGGACGTCGACGCGCTGTTGATCGAACGCGTGCTGGTCAACCTGCTGGACAACGCGGCCAAGTACACCCCACCGGGCACCACCATCAGCGTCGCGGCCCACGCCACGTCGGACAGCATCGTGCTGATGGTCAGCGACACCGGCCCGGGTCGGGCCCCGGCCAATCTGTTCGAACCGTTTGCGCGCGGCCAACAGGAGTCTTCCGTGACCGGCATCGGCCTGGGCCTGGCGCTGGCCAAACGTATTGTCGAGGCACACGGCGGGCGTATCGAGGCCAACCCGGGGCGTACCTGCGGCATGCATTTCATCATCACGCTACCGGCGGGCACTCCGCCGTCCATGGAATCCCTATGAACACTGCACGTATTCTGATTGTTGAAGACGAAGCCAATATCCGACGCTTTGTCGGCATCGCCCTGCAAGACGAAGGGTTCCAGGTGTTCGAAGCCGATAGCGTCAAGCGCGCCTTGATCCACGCCGCCAGCCGTCAGCCGGACCTGGTGATCGTCGACCTCGGCCTGCCGGATGGCGATGGCAAGCAACTGATCAGCGAGCTGCGCGGCTGGCTGGCGGTGCCGATCCTGGTGCTATCGGCACGTGATCGCGAAGAAGAAAAAGTCGCCGCCCTGGACGCCGGTGCCGATGACTACCTGACCAAGCCCTTCGGCGTGCCCGAGTTACTCGCCCGCATCCGCGCCCAACTGCGCCGGCACGGGCAGACCGGCACCGTGGCGGCCACCAGCAAAGTGGCGTTTGGCGAGATTGAAGTCGACCTCGCCACCCATGAGGTCTGGCGCAAGGGCCAACCGGTACACCTCACGCCCATCGAATACCGCCTGCTCTGCGCGATGGTGCGTGGCCAGAGCCGGGTGCTCACCCATCGCCAGCTACTGCTGGAGGTGTGGGGCCTGGATTACGTGGATCGCGCCCACTACTTGCGGGTGCACATGGCGCACCTGCGCCAGAAACTGGAGGAGGACCCCGCTCAACCGCAGTACTTCATTACCGAGTTGCAGGTGGGCTATCGGCTGATGGGGTTGTGAACAGGCGTTCGGCGGCGACGTCCAGGAACACGCGGATTTTCGGGGTCAAGCCCGATGAACAGCGCATCGCGTTCTACTGCTTGCCGGACGAACTCTTCCAGCCGCTTTGCCAAACCCCAGACAGCAAAAAGCCCGCTCGATGAGCGGGCTTCCTGTGGTACCTGGCGTTCAGCGTTCCAGGTGACCGAATATGGCGCAGCGGACGGGACTCGAACCCGCGACCCCCGGCGTGACAGGCCGGTATTCTAACCGACTGAACTACCGCTGCGCGTAACACTTGAAGCGAATGGTGGGTGATGACGGGATCGAACCGCCGACCCTCTGCTTGTAAGGCAGATGCTCTCCCAGCTGAGCTAATCACCCTTCACTTTCGGTGTGGGGCGCATCATATACGAAAAATCTGCAATGTGTTGATTTAAATGCAATTTATTTGAAATAAATTTTCGACCAGCGCGCGCGGCCCCGAAAACACCGAGTTTGTACGGTGAACCGCGTAACTTCATGGTCAGCACGCGGTGGGATTTCTGATCCGCGCCTAAAAAACGCCGCCGATCATCGGAAATGATCGGCGGCGTTTTGGTCTGCCGGAGCGTGTTCATAAACCCCAGACAGCAAAAAGCCCGCTCGATGAGCGGGCTTCCTGTGGTACCTGGCGTTCAGCGTTCCAGGTGACCGAATATGGCGCAGCGGACGGGACTCGAACCCGCGACCCCCGGCGTGACAGGCCGGTATTCTAACCGACTGAACTACCGCTGCGCGTAACACTTGAAGCGAATGGTGGGTGATGACGGGATCGAACCGCCGACCCTCTGCTTGTAAGGCAGATGCTCTCCCAGCTGAGCTAATCACCCTTCGTTTCGGTGTGGCGCGCATTCTACGGAGCGACCCCAGGTCTGGCAAGCACTTTCTTAAATCTTTTTTTTGATAGCTTCCAATGGCTTAGGCAGGGTTGGCCTCAGCCGCTATCAAGAGAATAATGCCCCCCTTTGTATAAAGGAGAGACTCACCCCATGTGGTTCAAGAACCTGCTTATCTATCGCCTGACCCAAGATCTGCCTGTTGATGCCGAGGCGTTGGAAGCGGCCATGGCCACCAAACTGGCGCGCCCATGTGCAAGCCAGGAGTTGACCACTTACGGTTTCGTCGCGCCTTTCGGTAAAGGCGAGGACGCTCCCCTGGTCCAAGTCAGCGGTGACTTCCTGCTGATCGCCGCGCGCAAGGAAGAACGCATCCTGCCGGGTAGCGTGGTGCGTGATGCCCTCAAAGAGAAAGTCGAGGAAATCGAAGCCGAGCAAATGCGCAAGGTCTATAAAAAGGAACGGGACCAGATCAAGGATGAAATCATCCAGGCGTTCCTGCCGCGCGCCTTTATCCGCCGCTCGTCGACCTTCGCCGCCATCGCGCCGAAACAGGGCCTGATCCTGGTCAACTCGGCCAGCCCGAAACGCGCCGAAGACCTGCTCTCCACCCTGCGTGAAGTGATCGGCACCCTGCCGGTGCGCCCACTCACCGTGAAAACCGCGCCAACCGCCATCATGACCGACTGGGTCACCACCCAGAAACCGGCCGATGACTTCTTCGTCCTCGACGAATGCGAACTGCGCGACACCCACGAAGACGGCGGCATCGTGCGTTGCAAGCGCCAGGACCTGACCAGCGAAGAAATCCAGCTGCACCTGAGCACCGGCAAAGTCGTGACCCAACTGTCCCTGGCCTGGCAGGACAAGCTGTCCTTCATGCTCGACGACAAGATGACCGTCAAGCGCCTGAAGTTCGAAGACCTGCTGCAAGACCAGGCGGAACAGGACGGTGGTGAAGAAGCCCTGGGCCAACTGGATGCCAGCTTCACCCTGATGATGCTGACCTTCGGTGACTTCCTGCCGGCGTTGATCGAAGCCCTCGGCGGCGAAGAAACCCCGCAGGGCATCTAAGCCGTGTGAAGATCAAAATGTGGGAGGGGCAAGTCGAATCGTCGCACCGCCCCTCCCACATTTGATCGCATTTGCATTTCAAAAATCGAATAAAAAAGGACACCCCCATGCGCGCACTCGCCGCCTTGAGCCGCTTCGTCGGCAATACCTTCGCCTACTGGGTGTTGATATTTGCCGTGCTGGCCTTCTTCGAACCCAACGGGTTCATCGGCCTGAAAAGCGCCATCGTCCCGCTGCTGGGCCTGGTGATGTTCGGCATGGGGCTGACCCTCAAACTTGAAGACTTCGCCGAAGTCGCTCGCCACCCGTGGCGCGTGGCCCTGGGCGTAGTCGCACACTTCGTGATCATGCCGGGCGTGGCCTGGCTGCTGTGCCAGGCCTTCCACCTGCCGCCGGAAATTGCCGTTGGGGTGATCCTGGTCGGCTGCTGCCCAAGCGGCACCTCATCCAACGTGATGACCTGGCTGGCCCGTGGCGACCTGGCGCTGTCGGTGGCCATCGCCGCCGTCACCACCCTCCTCGCCCCGCTGCTCACCCCGGCGCTGATCTGGCTGCTGGCCTCGGCCTGGTTGCCGGTGTCGTTCATGGAGTTGTTCTGGTCGATCCTGCAAGTGGTGCTGCTGCCGATCGTGCTCGGCGTTGTCGCGCAACGCGTGCTCGGCGAGCGGGTGCACCATGCGGTGGAGGTGCTGCCGTTGGTGTCAGTGGTCAGCATCGTGATCATCGTCGCCGCAGTAGTGGCGGCGAGCCAGGCGAAGATCGCCGAATCGGGCCTGCTGATCATGGCCGTGGTGATGCTGCATAACAGCTTCGGTTACCTGCTGGGCTACTTCACCGGCCGCGTGTTCAAGCTGCCGTTGGCCCAACGCAAGTCGCTGGCGCTGGAGGTGGGCATGCAGAACTCCGGGCTGGGCGCCGCATTGGCCAGCGCGCACTTTTCTCCGTTGGCGGCGGTGCCGAGCGCGCTGTTCAGTGTCTGGCACAATATTTCCGGGGCGTTGCTATCGACCTACTTCCGCCGCATGAGCGAGAAGGAAGACCGTCGCATGCTGGAAAACACCCCGCAAACTTGATCGCCTGATCCATTTTCGGCACTCTACCGAGCTTCGCGGGGACGACCTCGCGACGCTCTCGAGCGCACATCAGGGGACGACCCCGCTTTTGCAAGGGAGGTCATCATGTCCTGGATCATTCTATTGTTTGCCGGCTTGTTTGAAGTCGGCTGGGCCGTCGGCCTGAAGTACACCGACGGTTTCAGCAAGCCGCTGCCCACGGCGCTGACGATTGCCGCCATGGCCATCAGCCTCGGCCTGCTTGGCCTGGCCATGAAGGAGCTGCCGCTGGGCACCGCCTATGCCATCTGGACTGGCGTGGGAGCGGTGGGCACGGTGATTGCCGGGATTATCCTGTTCGGGGAATCCATGGCGTTGTTCCGGCTGGCCAGTGTGGCGTTGATCATTTGCGGGCTTGTCGGGCTCAAGATCAGCGCTTAGGCCACTACCACCATCGGGGGCAAGTCGAATCGTCGCACCGCCTCCCACACTAGACCGCGATCGTCAGAACAACGTGATCAAATGTGGGAGGGGGCATGCCCCGATGAGGCCGGTACATCCAGCACAGAACTACCTGACACTCCCCCGCAAAGCGCCAACGACCTCCTGCAATCTGGCAGGCGTCGGACCCTCCACCGGCTCACCCGCCACCAGCACGACGCGCGACCAGATGCGATGGAAGAAGCCTTTGTTAGGATCGCGACTGAAGAAACTCCCCCACAACCCCTGCAACGCCATCGGGATCACCGGCACCGGGGTCTCCTCAAGAATGCGCGTCACGCCACCACGGAACTCGTTCATCTCGCCGTCAGCCGTCAACTTGCCTTCCGGGAAGATACACACCAACTCTCCGTCCTTCAGGTATTGGGCAATCCGCGTGAAGGCTTTTTCGTAGATCTGGATATCCTCATTGCGCCCGGCAATCGGGATCGCCCCCGCGGTGCGGAAGATAAAATTCAGCACCGGCAAGCGGTAGATCTTGTAGTACATGACGAAGCGAATCGGCCGACGCACCGCGCCGCCAATCAACAGCGCATCGACAAACGACACGTGGTTACACACCAGCAACGCCGCGCCTTCATCCGGGATCAGCTCAAGGTTGCGATGCTCCACGCGATACATGGAGTGGCTGAGCAGCCAGATCATGAAGCGCATGGTGAACTCGGGGACGATCTTGAAGATGTAGGCGTTGACCGCGATGTTGAGCAACGACACCACCAGGAACAGCTCAGGAATCGACAACTTGGCCACGCTCAGCAGCAGGATCGAGACAATCGCCGAGACCACCATGAACAGCGCGTTGAGAATGTTGTTGGCGGCGATCACCCGCGCTCGTTCGTGCTCGGCGGTGCGCGACTGGATCAGTGCATACAGCGGCACGATATAGAATCCGCCAAACACCCCCAGGCCGAGGATATCCAACAACACCCACCACGCCTGGCCGTAGCTGAGCACCGCCAGCCAGTCATTGGCCTGGACGTTCTGCGGGAAGCCGCCCGAATGCCACCACAGCAGCAGGCCGAACACGGTCAGGCCAAAGGAGCCAAACGGCACCAGGCCGATCTCCACCTTCCGCCCGGAGAGTTTTTCGCACAGCATCGAGCCCAGGGCGATGCCCACCGAGAACACCGTAAGGATCAGCGTCACCACGGTTTCGTCGCCGTACAACCACTCCTTGGCATAGGCTGGGATTTGCGTCAGGTAGATCGCGCCGACAAACCAGAACCATGAGTTACCGACGATGGAGCGCGACACCGCCGGGGTCTGGCCCAAGCCCAGGCGCAAAGTCGCCCAGGATTGGCTGAAGATGTTCCAGTCCAGGCGCAGTTGCGGGGTGGACGCCGCCGCGCGCGGAATGCTGCGGCTGGCCAGGTAACCCAGCACCGCCACGCCGACGATCGCCGCCGACACCACCGGCGCATAGTGGGTGGAAGACATCATGATCCCTGCGCCAATGGTGCCGGCCAGGATCGCCAGGAACGTGCCCATCTCCACCAGACCGTTGCCGCCCACCAATTCATCGTCGTGCAGGGCCTGGGGCATGATCGAATACTTCACCGGGCCGAACAGCGCCGAGTGCGTGCCCATGGCGAACAGCGCCAGCAGCATCAGTTCCAGGTGATTGAACATAAAGCCCGTCGCGCCGACGGCCATGATCACAATCTCGCCAATCTTGATCGCGCGGATCAACGCATCCTTGTTGAATTTCTCGCCAAACTGGCCGGCCAGCGCCGAGAACAGGAAGAAGGGCAAGATGAACAACAGCGCGCACAGGTTGACCCAGATCGAACGGTCACCGTCGATGGTGAGCTTGTAGAGAATCGCCAGGATCAGCGATTGCTTGAAGATGTTGTCGTTGAAGGCGCCCAGCAACTGGGTGATGAAAAACGGCAGGAAACGCCGTGTGCGCAGCAAGGTGAATTGTGAGGGGTGGCTCATCGTCCGTGTTCCTGCGTGGCCTGTTATTGATCAGGCCACGACTTTACCTAATCGCGCTTACTTATTCCCTAGTCCTGCAATACACGGCGAAACAAAAAGCTCACCTTTATAGGCGCCCTGCACAGTGCGCTTGGCAACGACCAGCCACATCAGCGTCAACGCGCCCACCAGCACACTGCCAAATGCGCTGAAGAAGCCCAGGTGCAACAGGCTCGACAGCTTCAACGTGGCCAGGGCATATACCCCCAGCGGGAAGGTAAAACCCCACCACCCCAGGTTGAACGGGATACCGGCGCGCAGGTAACGCAGGGTGATCAGCACCGCGATCAGCATCCACCACAAGCCGAAGCCCCACAGGGTCATACCCGCCACCAGGCCCAGGCCGTTGGCCATTTCACCGACGCCGGGCAAGCCATTGGCGGCAAAGATCGCCGGCGCATCGCCGCCCAGCACCAACATACCCAGGGCACCGGTACCGATGGGGCCGAGGGCCAGCCAGCTCGATGCGGCCATATTGGCGTGAGGCAATTTATGCAAGGCCATGCGCAGCATCAGGATGGTCAGGATACTGAACGCCACCGGCAGGGAGAACGCCCACAGCACGTAGCTGGTCACCAGCATCACCAGTTGCGAATGGGCGTCGACCAGGTGCGGCGCCAGCAGGCCACCACTGGCCGCCGCCACTTCGGCCGCGACCACCGGCAACAGCCATACGGCGGTCATCTGGTCGATGCTGTGTTCCTGGCGGGTGAACATCATGAACGGGATCAGCACGCCGCAGGCCAGGGACATGGCCACATCCAGCCACCAGAGCAGCTCGGCCAGGGGCAGCACATCACTCCCCCAGCGTGGCAGGCCGAACAACAACAATCCGTTAAGGATGGTCGCCAGGCCCATGGGGATAGTGCCGAAGAACATCGAGACGGTGGAGTGCCCGAAAATCCGCCGGGCCTCGTGGAAAAACATCACCCAACGCGCCGCATACAGGGCACTGAACAGCAGGAACAAGCCTATGGTGAACAGCCACAGCCCTTCGGCAATGGCGCGCAAACCCGGCAGGTCGAACGGTAATTGAGCCAGGGCCAGCGCAAGCACGCCGGTGCCCATGGTCGCGGCAAACCAGTTGGGGGTGAACTGGCGAATCACTTCCCGGGGACGGGCCAGGTGACTGAAGGGCTTGTAGCTGATGGTATTCGAGCAGGTCATGATGGCAATCCTCTTCCTCGCATGAGGTTGAGGCCATGGTAGAACCTGATCGAATATCTATATAACGGGTAATATCTCTAACTATTATCTATTTTACCGATATGCGCTCAAACGCTGCCTTCGCTTTCGATCACCAGGATGCGCGCAGGGCCCTGGGGATGCGCCACATGTTCGGTGCCGACGCCGGCGTAGAAAATGTCGCCCACGGCCAACTCAGCCACCTGCTCCATGCCACCGTCGCGGTAGTGCATATGCACCCGGCCATCGAGCACCACGAACACTTCCTCACCATCGTTGACATGCCAGCGGTACGGCTGGTCGGTCCAGTGCAAACGGGTGGTGATGCCGTTCATGTTGGCGATATCCAGCGCCTCCCAGGCGCGGCTGCCGGTGAAGTCCTTGCTGCGGATGATCTTCATGCTTGAATCTCAAGGCGGTCGGAGATCGCCGATTATGAGCGCATCACGGGCTCGATGTCGCCTTGGTGCGGGTGTAATCCTGCAGCAGCAGCGCCGCCAAGGCACTGAGTGCCAGCACGATCAGCGACACGCCATACGCATCGGTGGTCGCGATCAACCCGAAGGTGCGCGTCAGGTTGCCCGCCAACAGCGATGGCACACAGAACGCCAGGTAACTCAGGACGTAGAACGCCGACATCAAGCCGGCGCGCTCATGGGGCAAGGCCAATGGTACAACGCTGCGCAAGGCGCCGAGGAACCCGGCCCCAAAACCACTGCCGGCGATCAGCGTCGCAAGGAAAAACAACGGCAGGCTGGCAGCGTGCACGGCACTGAGGATCAGCGCGACGCCCACCGCCAGCAACACGGCGCCCAGGCGCAAGGTCTTGTCCGCCGGGCGATTGCGCAGGCTGAAAATCATCAGCGCACCGCTCAAGGTCAACACCGCTACCAGGCCGCCGCCGATAAGATTGGACGTCGACCCCGTGGCCGCCCGCACCAGCGAAGGCGCCAGGGACAGATAGAACCCGCCCATGGCCCATACGGCGATATCCACCGGCAGCGCAATCCACAGCGCGCGGCGCGCCTGGAGCGGCACATGCAAGGTGGGCCACAACGAGGCCAACGCGCCAGGGATCCGACTGACGGTTTCCGGCAGGCGCCACACATACACGGCCTGCAACACCATCAGGCTCAAGAGTGTCCAGTAGATCAAGGTGGTGGGAAACGGCGCGAATTCCACCAGCAGGCTGCACCCCATGGCGCCACACGCCATCCCCAACAGGGGCGCGACGCTGTTGATCAGCGGCCCGTGCTGGCGGTCGGTATCGAGCAGCGCGGCACCCAGTACCGCCGTGGCCATGCCGGTGGCGAAACCTTGCAGGGTCCGCGCGGCGATCAGCCAGGCCACGCTGTCTTCATGGATAAACAGCAGCATCGCCAGCATCTCGAGGAGCAGCGCGGTGAAGATCACCGGCTTGCGCCCCAGGTGGTCCGACAGCGAACCTACGGTCAGCAACGCCACCAGCAGGCTCAAAGCGTATACCCCGAAGATCAGGGTCAGCATGCCCGCTGAAAAATGCAGGCCCTCCTGATACAGGTGATACAACGGCGTCGGCGCGCTGGAAGCCGCCAGGAACGTCAGCAAAGTGATCGCCAGGAACACCAGGCTGGAACGGTGTGAAGTCAGGTTGGACATGGGCACGCTCCACTAAAGCTAATATTTTGCTTTTGCGCAGTGTGCGACCGATCAGGGCTTAAAGCAAATTCTTTGTGTTAAGGTCACACCCATGGCGATAAAAGAAGGCCTCCGCCCGGGGGGCCGCAGTGCCCGGGTACAAGAGTCCGTCCATTCGGCGGTGCGTGAACTGCTGGAAACCCATGAGCGTTCCAGTGTCACCGTGCCGATGATTGCCGCGCGCGCGGGCGTCACCCCCTCAACCATCTACCGACGCTGGGGCGACCTCTCCGTGTTGCTCGCGGACGTGGCCCTGGCCCGTATGCGCCCCGACAGCGAGCCGGCCAACACCGGCAGCCTGCGTGGCGACCTGCAAGCCTGGGCCGAGCAATACCTGGATGAAATGAGTTCGGAGCCGGGGCGCAACATGATGCGCGATGTGCAGTGCCGGGCGACGCCTGGGTACTGCGTGAGCATCCTCAGCGGGCAGTTCCAGGCGATTGTCGATCGCTACCCGCACGACACGCCGCCACCGCCCAGCGTGGATCACCTGATCAACCTGCTGGCGGCACCGACGGTGTTTCGTATTCTGTTCTCGAGCACACCGCTGACGGTTGAAGAACTGCACGAGCTGATCGAGCTGGCATTGCAGGCCTGACACACATCTAAATGTGGGAGGGGGCTTGCTCCCGATAGCGGCCTGACAGTCAGCCTTGCACTGACTGATCCACCGCTATCGGGAGCAAGCCCCCTCCCCCATTTTTCCCCACGTTCAGGTCAGTGCTCAGGTACGCATGCCGCGCCCGCTCACCAGCAACTTCGCGCAACCGATATACAACACCACCGTGGCCACGATCATGAAGGTGATCGCCACGCTGATCTTGATGTCCGACACCCCAAGGATGCCGTAGCGGAACGCGTTGACCATGTGCAGCACCGGGTTGGCCAGGGACACGGTCTGCCAGAACGGCGGCAGCAAGGTGATGGAGTAGAACACTCCGCCCAGGTAGGTCAGTGGGGTCAGCACGAACGTCGGGATGATCGAGATATCGTCGAAGTTGCGTGCAAATACTGCGTTGATAAACCCCAGCAACGAGAAGATCGTCGCCGTCAGCACCACCACCAGAATGGTGACCCCCAGGTGGTGCACTTGCAGGTGGGTGAAGAACAGCGACAGCAAGGTCACGATCACACCGACCATCAAGCCTCGCAGCACGCCACCCAGTGTGTAGCCGATCAGGATGGTGTGTGGCGACACCGGCGAGACCATCAGTTCTTCGATGGAACGCTGGAATTTGCTGCCGAAGAAACTGGAGACCACGTTGCCGTAGGAGTTGGTGATCACCGACATCATGATCAGGCCGGGCACGATGTACTCCATATAGGTGAAGCCACCCATGTCGCCGATCTGCCGGCCGATCAGGTTACCGAAGATCACGAAGTACAGGACCATGGTGATCGCCGGTGGCAGCAGGGTCTGCGGCCAGATCCGGGTGAAGCGCTTCACTTCGCGATAGACAATGGTCTGCAGTGCGACGAGGTTGGGTTGCAGTTCAGAACTCATACCGCCACCTTCGCCAGGTTTTTTTCCACCAGGGACACGAACAACTCCTCAAGGCGATTGGTTTTGTTACGCAGGCTCAACACTTCGATGTTCTGGGTCGCCAATTGGCTGAACAACGCAGTGATGCCCATGGCTTTGTCCACCTGGACTTCCAGGGTGTGGCCGTCGACCAGGCGAGTCGGGTAGCCAAGCAGTTGCGGCGGTACCGACAGGTTGTTTTTCAGGTCGAGCACGAACGTCTCCACATGCAACTGGCTCAGCAGGTTACGCATGCTGGTGTTCTCGACGATGGTGCCGTGGTCGATGATGCCAATGTTGCGGCACAGCTGCTCGGCCTCTTCCAGGTAGTGGGTGGTGAGGATGATGGTGATGCCTTTCTCATTCAGCTCGGTGAGGAAGGTCCACATCGAGCGACGCAGTTCGATGTCCACCCCGGCGGTGGGCTCATCGAGGATCAACAGGCGCGGTTCGTGCACCAGCGCGCGGGCGATCATCAGGCGCCGCTTCATACCGCCGGAGAGCGAACGCGAAGGCACGTCGCGCTTGTCCCACAGGCCCAGCTGGGTCAGGTACTGTTCGGCGCGTTCCTTGGCGATTTTCGCCGGAATGCCGTAGTAACCGGCCTGGGTCACGACAATGTCGAAGGTCTTTTCAAACTGGTTGAAGTTGAATTCCTGGGGCACCACACCGATGCAACGCTTGAGCGCCGCCGGGGATTGGTCCAGGTCGTGGCCAAAAATATTCACCGTGCCGCTGGTCTTGTTGACCAGGGTCGAAAGGATACCGATGGTGGTGGATTTGCCGGCACCGTTGGGGCCAAGCAAGGCGAAGAAATCACCTTCGGCAACGTCCAGATCGATACCACTCAGGGCCTGGAAACCGTTGCCGTAGGTTTTGGTTAGCTGCCGGATGGACAGAGCGGAACTCATATCGGAATACGCACCAAAGAAGGGAATAGGAACAATAGATGAGGGCGCAGCCCACGTAGTTCAACGGCGGCGCATGACAAGCATGGTGCTTGCCCGCGCCGCACAAGTACAGTCACCTGTATTAATAGTCAGTATTAAGTCAACGCGGTCATGACCGCTTTGCGGTAGGCCGGCCGTTGTTGCAGGCGCTGGTACCAGGCCTCTAGATGGGGCATCGAAGGGCGTTCGATGGGCAATTCAAACCAGGCGTAGATAAAGCAGCCCAGGGGGATATCACCCATGCCGATCTCATTACCTGACAGGTAGGGTTGGGTGGCAAGGGCCTGGTCGACGGTTTTGAGCGCATCGATGCAGACCTGGCGCCCGGCGTGGATGGTGTCCCAGTTCTGTTTGTCAGCGGGCGTGCGCACAATGCCCCAGAACACGCTCTTGAACGGTTCGGCGAGGGTCGACGTGGTCCAATCCATCCATTTTTCCGCGTTGGCCCGCGCCTTCAGGTCGCTCGGGTACCAGCTCGACGCCTGCTTGGCGCAGAGGTAACGCACGATGGTGTTGGACTCCCACAGGACAAAATCGCCGTCTTCGATCACCGGCACCCGGCCATTGGGGTTCAACGCCCGGTATTGCGGCGTGTCGACCACGCCAAAAGCCCCGCCCGCATCAATTGCCTCATAGTCCAGGCCGAGTTCCTCGGCGCACCACAGTGCTTTCCTGACGTTTGATGAATTTTTACGACCCCAGATTTTCAGCATGACCGTGCCTTATTGTGAATGAACATGGCTGGATGAACGCAGCAGCATACGCCGCTTCACGCGCGGCTTAAATCACTGCGCAGATCGCCCAGCAGGCTCGGCATGTCGTCGGTAAACAGGTGCGGGTAACACTGCTGGAGATGGGCGAAGAAGAAAGCCTCGGGCACATCGGGAAATTGCCCATGATCCACCACGTATTCCATCGAGCGTTGCCCCTGGCGGTTGAACGCATGGAAAACACTGTCATTGACCCCGTCGAACTCCAGCGGCGGCACATCGAACAGCTCACACAATTGCTGGTTGAACGCGGGCGTCGCCTTGACCCAGCGGCCGTTCAAATAAAGCTCGGTGTAGCCGTGCATGGCGAACACATCACTTTTGAGCAGCGCAATCAGGCGCGGCGTCGACAGATGATTGCGCACGTCCGCCAGGCCGATGCGCGCCGCAATGCCGCAGTGCCGCGCACAGGCGGCGAGCAAGGTGGCCTTGGGCACGCAATAGCTTTCGCCAGCCGCCAGGGCGAAGCTGGCGTTCAAGGTGCCTGGGTCGCGGCTGAAGGTGTAGGGGTTGTAGCGCACCGCCTCCCGTACGGCGTAATACAGGGCGACTGCCTGGTCACTTAAAACCGTGCGGGTACCGCGGTGTTTTTCGGCGAACTCCACCACGGCAGGGTGGTCACTATCGATGAAGCGGCTGGGACTCAGGTACGTATCCATGAGCTTGATCTCCGAGGGAAGCCTGGAGTTTAACGACAGGTGTGCCATGGAGATAACGACGAATCGGCCAAATGTCGGCGCCTGGTGATCGGTGATCCCACGGTGTTCCCAGTACCACTCGTAACGCCTGATCACCGCGCTTTCTCGGATGCCGACTAAGCTCAATGGTGGTTTTGCCCCTGGTTTCATGGAGGATTGAATATGCTGTTGTTGTGGATACTGGTTCTGGTGGTCGGCATTGCCTACCTGGCACACCGCCGCACCGCGCCCCTGCCCGCCCTGGGCGTGGTCGCCGTTTACCTGCTGGCGATGGGCGCCTGGAGCCACGCACCGGGTTGGCTGCTGCTGATCTTCTGGGTGCTGATCGCCCTTGTCGCCGCGCCGCTGCTGCTGCCAGACCTGCGCCGCCAATACTTCACCAAGCCGCTGTTCAGCTGGTTCCAGAAAGTCCTGCCGCCGATGTCCGAGACCGAGCGCGACGCGATCGATGCGGGCACCGTGTGGTGGGACGGCGAACTGTTCAGTGGTCGCCCCGACTGGGACAAACTGCTGGCCTACCCCAAGGCGCAACTGACCGAAGAAGAGCAGGCCTTCATCGACGGCCCCACCGAAGCACTCTGCGCTATGGTCAGCGACTGGGAAATCGGCCAGGCCATGGACCTGCCACCCGCTGCCTGGGAGCACATCAAGACCCACGGTTTCTTCGCCCTGATCATCCCCAAGGAATATGGCGGCAAGGGTTTCTCCGCCTACGCCCACTCCCAGGTGGCCATGAAGCTCGCCACCCGCAGCGGCGACCTGGCCTCCACGGTGATGGTGCCCAACTCCCTCGGCCCGGCCGAACTGCTGCTGCACTACGGCACCGACGAACAACGCAACCACTACCTGCCACGCCTGGCCCGTGGCGACGATATTCCGTGCTTCGCCCTCACCGGCCCGCTGGCGGGCTCCGACGCCGGCGCCATGCCCGACACCGGGGTGATCTGCAAGGGTGAATGGGAAGGCAAGGAAACCCTGGGCCTGCGCCTGAACTGGGAAAAACGCTACATCACCCTCGGCCCTGTCGCGACCCTGCTCGGCCTGGCCTTCAAGGCCCATGACCCGGACCACCTGCTGGGTGAAGAAGAAGACCTCGGCATCAGCCTGGCGCTGATCCCGACCGATACGCCCGGGGTCAACATCGGCCGCCGCCACCTCCCCCTGGGCGCGGCATTCATGAATGGCCCCAACTCGGGCAAGGATGTGTTCATCCCCCTGGAATTCCTGATCGGTGGCCAGGAAATGCTCGGCAAGGGCTGGATGATGTTGATGAACTGCCTGTCGGTAGGCCGCTCGATCTCCCTGCCCGCCGTCGGCACCGGCGCCGCCAAGTTCACCAGCCTGGTCACCGGCCAATACGCCCAGGTGCGCGAACAGTTCAACGTACCGCTGTCGGCCTTCGAAGGTATCCAGGAAGCCCTGGCACGTATCGGCGGCAATGCGTGGCTGATGGACAGTGCGCGGATGCTCACCGCCAATGCCGTCGACCTCGGGGAAAAACCCTCGGTGCTGTCGGCGATCCTCAAGTACCACCTGACCGAGCGCGGCCGCGAGTGCATCAGCCACGCCATGGACGTACACGGTGGCAAGGGCATCATCATGGGCCCGAACAACTACCTGGGTCGCAGCTGGCAGGGCGCACCGATCTTCATCACCGTGGAGGGCGCGAATATCCTCTCGCGCAACCTGATGATCTTCGGCCAGGGCGCGATTCGCTGCCATCCCTTCGTGCTCAAGGAAATGGCCCTGGCCGGTCGCGAAGACCACGACCAGGCCCTGAAGGAGTTCGACGGCCTGCTGATGCAGCACATCGGGTTTGCCGTGAGCAACGCGGCCAGCACCCTGGTACTCAACCTCGGTGTCGGGCATTTCGAAAAAGCCCCGGGCAACCGTTTGAGCCAGCGCTACTTCCGTGCGCTGAACCGCCAGGCCGCCGCGTTCGCGCTGCTCGCCGACCTGAGCATGATGCTGCTGGGCGGAGAATTGAAACGCCGCGAACGCCTGTCGGCGCGCCTGGGTGATGTGCTGAGCCATATGTACCTGGCCTCGGCGGCGCTCAAGCGTTACCACGACCTGGATTCGCCGGACCACCTCGAACCGCTGTTCACCTGGGCCATGGAAGAAAGCCTCGGCGAGTCGGAGCGCGCACTGGATGAACTGCTGAGCAACTTCCCGAGCAAGGTGCTTGGCTGCCTGCTGCGGGTGATCGTATTCCCGTTCGGCCGTCGCCATACGGGGCCATCCGATGCGCTGGATGCCGAGGTGGCCGCGGTCATCGGCCGCGCCAAGGGCGACCCGACGCTCGAGGAGTTGCTGGCCGGCTGCTATCGCCCGCAATCGGTGGACGATCCCGTAGGCGCCCTGCAACACGCCTACGACCTGCTCGGCGCCAGTCATCCGTTGCAAAAGAAACTGCATGCTGCGCTCAAGAGCGGCCAGGTCAAGCCGACGGCCGGCGAGCCTGCCATCGACGCGGCGCTGCACGCCGGGGTGCTGCAACCGGCCGAAGCGCAGACCCTGCGCGACGCCGAGGCGGCACGGCGCAAGGTGATCGACGTGGATGATTTCAGCAAGGAAGAACTGGCCCAGGCAGAGGGCAAGGTCCGCTGAGTCCAGCGGTCATATAAAAACGGGCGCTGGGGCTATATACTCCTGCGCCCGTTTTTGCTTTAGAGGACTTATCTCGTGTCCAACGTCGTTGCCGATCATCTCGTCTTGCTCGACCACCTGCGCAGTATCCTGGTTGCCGTCGGCGAAGCCGAACAGGTGCCCGAGGAAAGCCACACCCTGTTCCTCGAACGCTTTGACGAACTGCGCGCCCTGCTGCCGATCGACCCGATCGAAAGCCAGTACCTGGGCCAGGACCTGATGAGCCAGGTCATCCTGCGCTACCCGCAGATCGCCCACCTGGTGCCGCGCGACCTGCTGTGGTTCTTTGGCGGCGACTGCCTGCACTTCATGCCCGACGAAGAATTGGACCTGTACCAGGCCCTGGAAGAACGTCGCTTCGAAGCCGAACAGAACGACGAACCGTTCGACTGGAACCAGGAAAAGCAACTGCTGGCCATGCCACAGGACCAGAGCAAGCACTGATCCTTCAAGGCACTGCTGAACTGAATGTGGGAGCAAGCCCCTCAACCCTCAAATAAGTCACTGATGATTAAGAATTAAAATATCTTCTTAAATGACGGCTTTTTTACGGCGTGCGGGCTTGTTGTGGCGAGCGGGCTTGTTGTGGCAAGCAGGCCTGTTGTGGCGAGCGGGCTTGCCCCGCGTTGGGGCGCGTAGCGGCCCTAATACCAGTCTCCCAGTTCTACCAGAAGAAATGCGGTGGCCTTATTGGGGCTGCTTCGCAGCCCAACGCGGGGCAAGCCCGCTCGCCACAACAGGCCTGCTTGCCACAACGGGCCCGCTCGCCACAGGGTTTCCAGTTTGCTGTGCGACAGCGCTACGTCAGAGATTCAGCGGGGGCTCAACGTCGGCTCCTTCGCCATGCACGCCACCAGATAATCGATAAACACCCGCAACTTCGGCGGCAGATACCGCGTTGGCGAATGCAGCAACCACGCCTGGCCATGGTAGGACGCAATAAAATCCCACGCGGGCAACACCTGCACCAAGCGCCCTTCCTCCAAGGCATGCCGCGCGGTGAAATACGGCAAGCTGCCAATCCCCACATGCTGCAACACGGCATCGAGCCGCACGCCCGTGTGGTTTGCCGCATAACGCCCACGCACGCCGACCGTCACCGCCCTGCCGCCCTGGCGAAATTTCCAGCGTGAATCCCCCGGGGTTTCCCCCAGGTAGATACAACTGTGTCCTAACAAATCCTGGGGATGGCCAGGCGTGCCGTGCTCGGCCAGATACTGGGGTGTCGCGCACAGCAAGTGCTCGATGGGCAGCAGTTGCCGCCCCACCAGCCCAGGCGGCGGGCTGTCGGTGATGCGGATGCTCAGGTCGACGTTGTCGTCGATCAGGTCCACATGCCGATCTTCCAGGATCAGTTGCACATCCACCTTGGGATAACGCCGCAGAAACTCCGGCATATGCGGATGCACCACAAAACGCCCCACCGCCTTGGGCACGCTGACCCGCACCAGGCCCTCGGGCTCGTGGGTGAACTGGCCGCTGATTTCCATCACCGAGCGCGCCGCGTTGACCATCTCCTGGCAACGCTTGAACACTTCTTCGCCGCCCTCGCTCAAACGCAACTTGCGCGTGGTGCGCTGCAGCAGGCGAGTCGCCAGCGCCTGTTCGAGTCGCGAAATACTCCGGCTCACCGCCGACGGCGAAACACTCAATTGCCGCGCCGCTGCGGAGAAACTGCCGGCTTCCACCACTTTGACGAAGATCGCCATTTCACCCAGCAGCGGCAAGGGAAGATTGATGCTCATGACGCACAGGTCCATTGATAATTCAGCGGATTATCACTCATTCACGCACTATTTATACTGCCCGCAGAACCTTGATGCGGATGTAGAGAATGACCGAGCGCCTGTTTTTCACCCACGACCACCTCACCGCCGAGCTTGAAGTGCTGAGCTGCACGCCGCACGCAGGGCAATTTGCCGTCATCCTGCTATCGACGATTTTCCACCCCCAGGGCGGTGGCCAACCGTTCGACACGGGCTGGCTTGGCGGCAGTCAGGTAGTGCGGGTCACCCAAGAGGCCGATCGCGTGGTGCACTATGTCGACCAGCCGGTGGAACCGGGCCCGATCACGGCGCGGGTCGATGAGCAACGTCGCACCCTGCATACCCGCCTGCATTCCGCCGGCCACTTGATCGGCAATGCCGGCGAAACACTCGGCTGGATGCCGATCAAGGCGCACCATTGGCCAGGCGAAGGCAAGATCACGTTTATTCGTGGCGAACAGGCCCAGACCATGGACGCCGACGCCATTCAGCAGCAGGTCAACCAATGGATCGCCGCCGACTTCCCGCGCCATATGACGCTGGAAGATGGCACCCGGGAAGTCGGCTTTGGCGAACTGCCCGCCTACGCCTGCGGCGGTACCCATGTGCAAGCGTTGAGCGAGCTGGGCCAGGTGACGATCCTGGCGCTGTCGGAGAAAAAGGGCGCGTTGTCCGTTCGCTACGAAATCAACTGACATAACCCATCAGCGGCAAACTCAGCGATAAAAGCACGCCCTAGACCATGATCGCCCCTGCCCGCCCCGGCTCCACTACAAACGACTTGAGCGTCGAAACGGTGGCTGCCGGGTCGCGCGGATCGGTAATCACCCGAAAGTTCGTCAGCATCTTTCGCGCCTCCAATGCCACCGACACATAGCCCCGCTGGCGACTGTCGAAAAACTTCACATGGGGGTTCAGCGGCAGGATCTGGGTGAAGGCGTCATAGGGCGGCCCGTCGGACGTCACCGACGTGCCGACAAACTCGGTGGCGACGACCGGTGAATCCGGGCGATCGCCATCGGCATGCAGGTCCGTGACCCAGAACGAATGGATATCGCCGCCCCAGAACACCGGGTTCTTGACCCGATGACGCTCGATGGACGCCAGCATCCGCGAACGATTAGCCATATAGCCATCCCACCCATCGGTCCAGCGCCCAGGCATGTGGCTGGTCAGGTCGCGTTGGGTCAGCGGTGCCACCAGCAGGTCCTGGGCGATCACATTCCACTGCGCCTTGGACTGGGCGAAGCCCTGGTCCAGCCAGGCCTCCTGCTGCCACCCCAGCATCGTGCGCCCTGGGTCACGCAAGTCGGCGCACGTATTGGCCGCTACATGCCCCTGGTGGCTGCCATTGGCGAGGATGCACGGTTGTTCGGAGCGATACTGGCGGCCGTCGAGTACGTGGAAACGCGCCAATCGTCCATAGTCCAGGCGTCGGTAGATACGCATGTCCGAGCCGTGGGGCAGGCTGCTGGCGCGCAGCGGCATATGTTCGTAGAACGCCTGGTAGGCCGCTGCGCGTTGCTGGAGAAATTGTGCCACTGGAATCCTGGGGTCCTGGGACCAGCGGTTGGCGTAGTCGTTCTGCACCTCATGATCGTCCCAGGTGGCCACGCTGGGGGCCGCGGCGTGCAGCGCCTGCAGGTCCGGATCGGTTTTGTACAGGGCGTAGCGGTTGCGGTAATCCGTCAGGCTCACCGCATTGCCACTGCCATGGGGACGAATGATCTTGCCCGAATCGGCCGCATAGGAATTGTCATAGATGTAGTCGCCGAGGAAGAACACCAGGTCGGGTTGCTCCGCCGCCAAGTGGCGATAGGCGCTGAAATAACCACGCTCCCAGTGCGAGCACGAAACAAACCCCACGTGTGCCGATGCCATCGCATCCCGTGGCGGCGCCGTACGCGACTGCCCCACCGGGCTCTGCGCCCCCAGCCCCTCGAACTGGTACCAATACGGCCTGCCCGCCACCAACCCCGCGACCTCCACATGCACCGAATGGGCAAACCGCTCGGTGGCCATCACCTCGCCCTGGCGCACAATGCGTGTCATCGCCGCATCGCTGGCCACTCGCCAACGCACCGGCACCGCACGCCTCAAGCCACCCTGGCCATCGACCGCATTGAACAACGGCGCCAGGCGTGTCCAGATCACAAAGCCATCTGGCAGCGGATCGCCAGACGCCACGCCCAAGGTGAAGGGATAGTCGACTCCCGCACTGCGGGCGAACGGGCTGAGAATCGAAAAGGTGGTAGCCACCGCCAGCCCGGCAAGTACCCGGCGGCGGCCAAGATCAATCTCGCCGCTCATGACCGAGACTCCCAGCCACCCAAGTGCCCGTAGTGATGAGTAGCGTTGATGCGCAGGCTAACGATGCCCACCAACGCGTCTATGTCACGCCGATGCATGCCCAGGCTAATCAAGCCCAGGGAACGAAATTTTTCCTGCATGCCGTCGATAAAACCATGGGCGTCTTCCAGCGTGTACGGCGACGGAATGCTGGCCGTGTTGTCGGCAACGTTCGGCCCGTTGGCAAGGGCGCACAACGTCTCGGCCTGGGCTTTTTCCAGCGCTCGCAACAGCAGTCGCGAGGTGGAGAGATGTGGCAATTGGCTACTCATTCCAGGGGCGCCTCGATGTAAATTTTTTGAGAATGCCCCCGGTGAGTGTCAGTTTGGTTACACCCCGTAAATGACCGGTAAGTCGTCTGTAAGACGCGTCCTAGAGCCCTCAAAACGTCAACTAAAGTTAACCGTTCGGTCATTTTTCATTGCTAGCGTGTCGCCCCTAATTCAATAACGGGGTAGCGGAATGAGAACCTGGGATGAACCCAAGAAGCGCAAGGCACACATCGAACTGATCCCGATGATCGACGTGATGATGTTCCTCCTGGTGTTTTTCGTACTCGTGAGCCTGAACGTGATTCCGGCGCTCGGTATGAAGACCCAGTTGCCCAGCGCCAGCAGCTCACAACAGCTCAAGCCACAGAACAAATTCATCCTGACCTTGGGCCTGGAAGGCCAACTGCAACTCGACGGCAAAGACCTTACGGTCGACGCTCTGGTACCGGCGCTGAAGGCGGCAGAAAAGCCCGATACCAAGTCGACGATCATCGTCAACAGCGACAAGGGCGTGGAAGTGTCGCGCCTGGTCGAGGTGATGGACACCCTGCGTATGGGTGGCTTTACCTCCGTGTCCATTGCCACGCGTAAGTCCTGATCATGTACGTCCTGTTTCGTGCGCGTCAGCTGCTCGGCAGTGTGCCGGCCCTGATCGCCCTGGTGCTGATTGCACTGGGTATCCAGTCCCAGACGTTGAAAGTCGAGCCGGTGTACGACGAGTCGGCGGTCGAGTTGGCATTGGTCGAACCGGAGCCCGAAGTGGTGCCGGAACCGGTGGTGGAACAAGAGCCGCCACCCCCCGTGATCGAGGACGAAGAGGCCCCACCGCCGCCACCGCCCAAGCCGGAACCCAAGCCCAAGCCAAAACCGCAACCCAAACCGGTGATCACCAAAACCGCGCCCACCGCGCCACCGGTAGCCGCCGCCAAACCGGCACCCCCCGTGATTGCCCCGGCGGCGCCGACACCCGCACCGCCTGCGCCACCGAAAGTCGACAGCCAGGCCCTGGAAGGCGGTTACCTCAAGGGTTTGCGCAATGAGCTGGACACCTACAAGCAATACCCCACCGGACGCCAGGCCTCCCTCGAACGCCCCACCGGCGAGGTCGTGATCTGGCTGCTGGTAGACCGCCAGGGTCGGGTACTCGACTCCGGCTTGCAAACCCAGGCCTCGAGCATGTTGCTCAACCGGGCCGCCACCAACAGCTTGCGTCGTATCAAGCAAGTCAAGCCGTTCCCCGAGCAAGCCTTCGGGGGGCGCAATGAGCAGCGCTTCACCGCCACCTTCAACTACAGCGTGCAATAAGCACCCGACACCAGGACGACAGTGATGAGGTTCACACGGATTCATCTGGCACTCGTTGCCGCAAGCATGGGCCACGGCATGGCCATGGCCGACACCAGCGACAGCGATGTCGGGACCATTGGGGTTCAGGGCAAAGCCACTGCCGGTGGCGGTTATATGGTGCAGGAAGAAAGCATCAAGGCTCGCTCCACCGTGACCAAGGAGGCCCTGGATAAACAGACCGCCACCGGCAATGCGATCGACAAGCTCAAGTACACCCCGGGCTTGAATATCTCCAGTGAAGACAACACCGGCCTCTCGGGCTTTCGCTTCACCATGCGCGGGCTTAACTCCGATCAGGTGGGGATGTCCGTGGACGGTATGCCGATCAACGATTCCGGCAACTACGCGTTGTATTCCAACCTGCTGGGCGACCCGGAAAACATCGACCAGATCTTCGTCACCCAGGGCTCGGCCGAATCCGACGGCCCGCACATCGGTTCCAGCGGCGGCAATATCGGCATCGTGACCGTTCGCCCGACCAAGGAAACCGGCGCGTTCGTCAAACAGATCATGGGCAGCAACGCCACGCGCAAGACCTTCGCCCGTCTCAATACCGGCGAGGTCAATGGCCTGAGCAACTGGCTATCGGTGTCCCACACCGAAGGCGAGATGTGGCGTGGTTCAGGTGCCGTGCGGGCGGACAAGGTCGAGTGGAACAGTTTCTTCGATGCGGGCAACGGCAACACCGCCAACCTGATCCTCAAGTACCACGAGCAGGACAACAACAGTTATAGCCAGTTGACCAAGGCCCAATTCCAACAGAACGGCCCTAAGTACGACCCCTACCCCGCCACGCCGACCGTGGGTAGCAACGGTAAGCTCAATAGCTACTACGCCCTGGCGCAGAACCCGTTCCAGACCTTTACCGGCGTGCTCAACACCCAGTTCAAACTGGCCGATAACCTGGCCCTGTCGGTGATCCCGTATTACTTCTGGGGTAACGGCAGCGGCGTCAACTCGTCGAGCTACGCACTCAACCGTGGCTCGAACGCTGGCGGCGTATTCGACCTGAGCAACCTGCCTACCGCAGCGCAATACAACGCCGACGGTTCCTCCACCACCGGCGTGTACTACCGCCCTTCGCGCACGCAGACGTGGCGACCAGGGATTACCACCAAGCTGAACTGGGACCTGGAAGAACACAGCCTGCAATTCGGCTACTGGTACGAACGCGCGCGGCAGAGCCAGACCCAACCGTTCATTGCGCTCAAGAACAACGGCAAACCCACCGACACCTGGCCGGACGGCGACGCCGTGGTCGATGCCAACGGCAATACTGTGCAGGGTCGCGACCGCTTCACCGTCACGCCGGCGCAGAAAGTCTGGGCACAGGACACCTGGTATTTCGCCCCCGACTGGACCCTGGTGGCCGGCCTGGCGTACATGAACGTCAAGCGTGACGGTACCAACCACGGCAGCCTCACCGAACAAGCCGAAAAACGTAACCAGAGCTACAACAAACTGCTGCCCAACGCTGGCCTCAAATACCAGCTCGATGAACGCGACCAACTGTTCTACAGCTTGTCGCGCAACATGCGTATCCCGCAGAACTACGTGCTGTACGACAAGGGCGTGGACTCGATCAACTCCAAACCGGAAACCAGCTGGAACCATGAGTTAGGCTGGCGCTTCACCGGCGACGACATGACCGTGGCCGCCACCTTGTTCTACATGCAGTTCAAGGATCGCCAGGTGTCGTCCAAGGACATCAACGGCGACTTCGCCGACATCAACGCCGGCTCCGTCAACAACAGCGGGCTGGAGCTGGAGTGGAGCGGCCTGCTGCCCAACCACTTCAACTATTACACCTCCTACACCTACACCAAGGCCGAGCAGCAGGATGACCTGACCGTCTACAACGCCGGCAAAGCGATCCTGTTGCCCACCAGCGGCAAGCAGTTCGCCAACGTGCCGAAAAACATGCTGGCAGCCAACATCGGGTATGACGACGGGCGCTTCTACGGCACCTTCGGCGGCAAATACACCAGCAAGCTCTACGGCGACCTGACCAACGATGAAGCCATCTCCGGGCGCACCGTGTTCAACGCCGGCGCAGGTATCTACCTGCCGGTGGACAAGAAGGTGGTCAAGGACGCGACCCTGCGCCTGAACGTCGACAACCTGTTCGACAAGAAGTACCTGGACGGGGTGTACACCACCAAGACCAACGCCGCCACCTACGGTGGTTTCCGCGACGGCGACCCGGCCTACATCGTCGGCCTGGAACGCACCGTGACGGTGTCCCTGGAAGCCAATTTCTAACTGCGAGGTAAGTGAACATGGACATGAACCTGCTCCACGACATCACCTTCTATGTGATGTATGCCGCGATGGCCATCGCCATCTTCATCACCATCGAACGAGGCATCTACTTCGCCTACGTCCGCCGCCAGGCACGCGCCTTGACCGCGGCACTGGGCGCCCAGGTGCACAGCGAGCGCGACTTGCCGGATAGCTTGACGCGTCGCGACAGCCTGCCATTAAGCATGGTGGTGCCGGTGCTGGCACAGAAGGCCTCCCACGGTTCGCGCAAGGACCTGGATGACGTGATCGAAACCCAATACCTGACCACCCGCGCGCCACTCGCCCGCAGCCTGTGGATCATCGAGACCATCACCACCGCCGCGCCGCTGCTGGGCTTGCTGGGCACCATCCTCGGCATCATCGACACGTTCAAGGCGCTGGCCTCGGCGGGCGTGTCCGACCCAGGGCAGATTTCCGGTGGCATCGGTACCGCGTTGTTCGCCACCGGTTTGGGGATCGCCATTGCGCTGTTCTGCGTGGTCTTCCACAACTTCTTCCAGGACAGCCTGGAGCGCATCAACGATCAGTTGAAGATCCTGCTGATTCGCGCCGCCACCGGTGCCCGTGTGCAGGGTGAAGTGCCGCATCTGGTGCCTGCGGCGTTGCACAGCCGTACTGCGTAAGTGTTGGGACGGGCGCGTGATGCGCCCGTCTTCTTTTTCTGACTCGAGACCGCTATGTCCCTCTCCTTGAAAGTGCGCATCGCAGGCCTCGCCGGCTTGCTCATGAGTCCGCTGGTCCAGGCGGATTTTTCGATTCCGGGGTTTGAACTGGTGCACACCGTGCCGGTGGATACCGCGTTGGGCACCGCCGATCTGCGCCAGCCGGGCCCGGTGTGGATCGAGCTGTTCGACGGCGCCAAAAGTACGATCGATATCGGCCAGTTCTACGCGGTGGATCACCCCGGCTCGGTGATGGACAGCGTCATCGAACGCTTGGAAGCCGCTGGCAAACGCGGTGTGAAGATTCGCTTCCTGCTGGAGGAAAAAGGCATTCGCTTGTCAGAAGCCTCCACCCTGGAACGCTTACGCGCGATTCCCAACCTGAGCTTACGCGTGTTGTCGTACGGACAACTGAGCGGCGGGATCCTCCACGCCAAATACATGGTGGTCGATGGCAAACAGGCGTTTATCGGCAGCCAGAATTTCGACTGGCGTTCTTTGGAACATATCCATGAAACCGGACTGCGGATCACCGACGCCCCGGTGGTAAGCCAGGTACAGGCGATCTTTGACCAGGACTGGCGAGCGCAGGCCGCCCTCACCGAGCACCAACCCGTGCCCCTGCCGGCCGCCGGTACAGCACCCGCGCGCACCGGCAACTACCTGGTGGCCAGCCCGCAACGCTACAACCCGCCGGGCGTGGGTGATTCACAACTCGAACTGCCACGCCTGCTCAGCGAAGCACAACACGAAGTCCGCGTGCAGTTGCTCGACTACGCGCCGTTGTCCTACGGCCCGGATAAAACCCGCCCGTATTACGCCGTGATCGACAACGCCGTGCGAGCGGCCGCCGCGCGGGGGGTGTCGATCAAGCTGATGGTGTCGAACTGGAACACCGATGCACTGGAGCTGCCGTACCTGAAAAGCCTGGCGGTACTGCCCAACGTGCAGATCAAGATCGTCACCCTGCCCGAGGCCAAGCAAGGGTTTATTCCCTACGCGCGGGTCATCCACAGCAAGACCTTGGAGATCGACGGGAAAGTGGCGTGGGTGGGTACCAGCAATTGGCTGGGTGGCTACCTGGATAACTCGCGCAATCTGGAAGTGGTGATGCGCAGTGAAACGATGGCCAGGCGTATAGGGGATCTGCATGAGCAGCTGTGGGACGGGCCCTACGCAAGAGCCTTGAACGTCACCGATGAGTACCCGGCGCCCCATCCTGGCCAGCATTGACCAGGGACACCTGAGTAATGGTAGTGTGTGGAAATGTTTCTGACAGATCGATCAGAAACGTCCTACTCACTACCTGCAAAGGAATGCGTCCCTCCATGCACTTTCCACTTAAGCAATTGGCCGTTGCGACCCTGTTCGCGGCCAGTCTTTCGGCCTTTACTTCGCCCGCCTTCGCCAACATCACCGCGCAGCAGAGCACGGCGATTCTCAAGAGTTTCAGCGAAACCTCCGTCACCGATTTTCGTGGTTTCCTCGGTACCCTGGCCAAGGGCGAGCTGGGCAAAACCAGCGACGTGGGCCCGGCTATCAGTGCATTTCTCGACAACAAGCCCCTCACCGCCGAGCAGCAAAACGAAATCCATCGCCTGCTGGGTATCTACACCCGCGTGAAGTACGGCAAGGCCGCCCTCGAAACCCTGCGCGAGCTGGTGGAAATCCCGACGTTCAACGTGGATGGCCTGCCGCAGTACAAAAACCCGCAATTCCTCAAGATCGCCGACAAGCTCCAGGGCCTGGCGAAAGCCTTCAACCTGAGCTTCCGCAATGTCGACAACCGCGTGTACGAAATCTCTCTGGAGGGCAGCGGCGATGAAGTGGTCGGTATTCATGCCCACGCCGACGTAGTGCCAGTCACGCCAGAAAACTGGGTACTCAAGGACGGCACAAAGCTCGATCCGTTCAAGGTCACGCTGATTGGCGACCGCATGTATGGCCGCGGCACCGAGGATGACAAGAACGGTATTGTGGTGGCGATGTATGCGATGAAGGTGATCAAGGAAGAGAAACTGCCACTGGCGCGCAATTTCAAGCTGCTGGTGGACACCACCGAGGAAACGTCGGGGGATGCGATCCCGTATTACTTCGAGCGCAACCCGACGCCGCAGTACAACCTGGCACTGGATGGCGGTTACCCGGTGGTGATTGCCGAGAAAGGCTATGGCACGGTCATGGCCACCTTCCCGCGTCGCAAGGGTGAAGGCAAAGGCGCGGAAATCATCTCGATGACCGGCGGCATGGCCACCAACCAGATTCCGTCGGCTTCAGTCGCCACCCTGGTCAGCGACAAGCCGGCCGAATTGGCCGCCAGCCTGCAAAAGGCCGGGGCTGAATACGCCAAGCGCAACGGCGGCGATTTCGAGGTCACCGCCAAGGTCGACGGCAAAGACGTCAAGTTGACCGTCACCGGCGTGTCCGCGCACTCGTCCGAACCGGAGTCCGGCGTCAACCCGGTGGCGCGCATGCTGGAATTGATCCACAGCGTCGACGGCACGATCGCCCTCAAGCACAACCACATCACCGACGCCGCGCGGTATGCCTCGGATAACTGGGGCCTGGATTACCTGGGGGGCAAGTTGGGCGTAGGTTTCGCCGATGACTTCATGGGCCCGCTGACCACCTCGCTGACGTTTGTCGGCCTGGATGACAAAGCCTTCAAGCTGGCGGTGAACCTGCGTGTGCCGAAGGGCAAGTCGCCGGAAAAACTCAAAGCCGAGATTGCCGACAAGCTGAGCGCCTGGGACAAGAAAACCAAAGTCAAAGTGGACTTCACCTACTCAATCGCCGAACCGATGTACCGCAACCCCGAAGGCGAGTGGGTCAAGGCCCTGCTGGCGGTGGCCACCGAAAACCTGGGCATGGAACACAAGTTCGGGACCTCGGCCGGCGCGACGTCGGTGCATGAGCTGCCGAACGGCGTGCAGTTCGGCTTGGCGCGCCCGGAAGTGAAATACACCGGGCACACCGACAACGAGTTCAAGACCGTCGACCAGTTTTTGCTGGACCTGCAGATCGTTACCGAAATGATGGGCCGCATCGGGCAACTGCCGAAGCTCTGACCCCCCTCGGATCCGCCGTCCTGGCGGGTCCATCGCGCTGGCTGCCTGGCTGCGCACAAATAAAAACGCCGCCCTTGACCGAGCGGCGTTTTTGCATGGGTAAGACGCTCGTAGGAAACATCTCATTTTGTTTTGAGCACCCGTCCTTCTACCTCACGGTGTTAGCTTCGGCAGGCAATCTCAACTGCCTACGAAGATAGGAGTGCCACAACAATGAAGTCATCACTTAAGCACCTGCTCATCGCTGCCCTGGTAGTCCCCCTTGCAGCATTCACCCTGCCCGTACAGGCCAATATTTCCCCGCAACAAAGCCGCGCCATCCTCACGCACTTCAGCGAAACATCGCCCACTGACTTCCGTGAGTTCCTGAGACAGCTGGGCGTGAGCGCCCCACCCATGAGAAGCGACCTCGGCGCGGCAATCAGCGGCTTCCTTGACGGCAAGGCACTTTCCACTGCGCAGCAAAACCAGATTCATCGCCTGCTTGGCCTCTATGCCCGATTGAAGTACGGCGACGCCGCCATTGGCACCCTGCGCGAACTGGTGGCCATTCCGACATTTCGTGTGGAGGGGGTTGCCCAGCACGATAACCCCGAATTCATCAAGATGGGCAACACACTCAAGACGTTGGCAGAATCATTCAACCTCTCCTTTCGCAACATCGACAACCGCGTTTTCGAGGTCTCGCTCAACGGCGCCGGCGATGAAGTCGTGGGCATTCACGCGCATGCCGACGTCGTGCCTGCCAATCCGCAGGACTGGGTATTGGAAAACGGCACCCGGCTCGACCCATTCGAGGTTTCCCAGGTCGGCAACCGCTTGTATGGCCGAGGCACGGAGGACGACAAGAATGGCATCGTGGTGGCGCTCTACGCCATGAAGGTCATCCAGGAGGAGCGGCTACCGCTGGCGAGAAACTTCAAGCTGCTGGTCGATACCACTGAGGAAATCGCCGGCGATGCAATCGCCTACTACTTTGAACGCAACCCCACGCCCCACTACAACGTGGCTCTGGATGGCGGTTATCCGGTGGTCATTGCCGAGAAAGGCTATGGCACTGTCACCGCGAACTTTGCCCGACGCACCGCACAAGGCGACGGCGCCGAAATCATCTCCATGACCGGAGGTCTCGCCGCCAACCAGATCCCGCTGACCTCGGTTGCCATACTGTTGGGGGAAAATCCGATTGAATTGGCAGCCCGCCTGCAAAAGGCGGGTAACGAATATGCGAGGCGCAATGGCGATAATTTCAACGTAAACGCCCAAGTCGTCGGCAAGGAAGTCCAACTGACCGTTACCGGCGTGTCCGCGCATTCATCAGAACCCGAATCCGGTGTGAACCCCGTCTCCAGGATGTTGGGCTTCATCCACAGCCTGGACGGGAACATCGCACTCAAGCAAAACCATATTTCCGATGCCGCGCGTTACGCTGCCGACAACTGGGGGCTGGATTACCTGGGAGGCAAACTGGGTATTGGCTTTTCGGACACTTTCATGGGGCCTCTGACTACATCACTGACCTTCATCGGAATGAACGAAAAGACCTTCACGCTGACGGTCAACCTACGCGTACCAAAGGGAAAACGTTTGGACGTGCTGAAAGCCGAGATTGCCGACAAGTTGGGCGCCTGGAGCACGAAGAACGCCATTGCAATGGACGTGGACTACTTGATGACCGAACCGATGTTCCGCGACCCCGAGGGTGAGTGGGTCAAGGCTTTGCTGGACGTAGCCAGCGAAAACCTCGACATGCCGCGAAAATTCGGCGCCTCTGCCGGCTCAACCTCGGTGCATGACCTACCCAACGGCGTGCAGTTCGGCCTGGCCAGGCTCGACGTTAAGTACACCGGCCACACCAATAAAGAGTTCAAGACGGTCGACCAGTTCTTGCTGGATCTGCAGATCGTTACTGAAATGATGGGGCGTATCGGGCAGTTGCCGAAGCTCTGATAGCCGAATGAGGCCGCCGCGATGGCGGGCTTTTTCGGCCGGCATAAATCCCACGCAAACAAAAACGCCGATCATCACTGATCGGCGTTTTCATTGAATATGGAGCGGGAAACGAGACTCGAACTCGCGACCCCGACCTTGGCAAGGTCGTGCTCTACCAACTGAGCTATTCCCGCAAATGGCGTCCCCTAGGGGACTCGAACCCCTGTTACCGCCGTGAAAGGGCGGTGTCCTAGGCCACTAGACGAAGGGGACACGCTACTGAAACACATGGTGTGTATTCCAGTGCCCAGAGGCCTCACCCGAAGATGTGGTCCTGGTTTCACTCAGTGCCGCCCGAGGGCAACACTGCTTAAAAATTGGAGCGGGAAACGAGACTCGAACTCGCGACCCCGACCTTGGCAAGGTCGTGCTCTACCAACTGAGCTATTCCCGCATTGGCGTCCCCTAGGGGACTCGAACCCCTGTTACCGCCGTGAAAGGGCGGTGTCCTAGGCCACTAGACGAAGGGGACACACGTACAACATTCACTCCCTACCGCGTTTCGCTGTGTGCTTTACGCTGTAAGTGGCGCGCATTCTATGGATGGATTGAAAGGTCGTCAACCCCCAAGGATAAATTTATTTAAATCAATGACTTCGCCCCCGTTTACCGGCCTGCTCAGGCATTCTGCCCGTCCGCCCCTTGACGCCTATATTCTGACGCCCTACAAGACGCTATAGTTCGCTCCAGCAAATGATGGCAATGTGCATCCATGCAGGGAGCGCTGACCTATATAGAAGAAACTACCTGGGCAACTGGTCGAAGAGTCCTATCCGTCGGTTGTTCCAGTCACTACACTCAACAGCAAACCCTATAAAGAGGTCACACCGGTGACACCACTCATGATCACCCTGCTGGTAATAGCCGGGATCGTAATACTGATCGCCATTGGCTACATGAACCACGTGGTGGAAAACAACAAACTGGAAAAGAAGCGCACCGAGATCGAACTCAATGATCGGCTGCGTCGCTGCGGTGAAATCACCGAGACTTTCCCTGGCCAGTTGATGACCCCGGCGCTCAAGTTGTTGCTGACCCGCCTGGAACTCAACGTCAACCAACGCCTGTTGCACCTCAATAGGACCAACGCCGCGGTCAAGGCACGGATCGCCGAGCTCAATGCCCTGGTGGCCCAGGGTGAGTCGATTCCAGTCAACAACCCGCCCGCCCCGATCCAGACCGAAACCAAGGCCAAGGACGTGCGTTTCCTGCTGGAAGCCCTGCACGGCCAGGTGACCCGCGCCGCCCAGGATGGTTTCCTGCCGACCAACGAGGCCAAGCACTGGATAAAGGAAATTCGGCATATCCTGGTGCTGCTGCATATCGAGTTCTTCAATAACCTCGGCCAGCATGCCTTGCAGCAAGGCCAGCCGGGCCAGGCACGCCTGGCCTTCGAACGTGGCGTACAGTACCTGCGCAAACAGCCCGAACCGGTGCTGTACAGTGCGCAGCTGCAATTGCTGGAGTCGCAGCTGGCCCGCGCCAACTCCACGGTGCTGACCAACAGCAAGCCTGCCGAAGACGAAGTCAACGAACTGACGGAAGGCCTGAAAGTCGTCGACGCCGACGCCGAGTGGAAGAAGAAAGTCATCTACGACTGATCCCCACCGCCATGTGGCGACCGCCGTCGCCACATGCCATCACTTTGTACCTATCCCCCCGCTCTCGACTAGCGTAAAAAAGTGCCCCTCACTCCGTGAAGTTAGAGGCCTGCTATGCCTGTCGCCGTGATTGATGGACAACCGCTGCACTATCTCGACCTGGGTACCGGCCCAGCGGTGCTCCTGGGTTCAAGCTACCTGTGGGATCGCGATATGTGGGCGCCGCAGATTGAAGCCCTGTCGCAACAGTACCGCGTGCTCGTCCCCGAACTGTGGGGGCACGGCGAGTCGGGCCCGCTGCCCGCGTCAACCCGCTCCCTCGACGACCTGGCGCGCCAGGCCCTGGCCCTGCTCGACCAGTTGGAAATTGCCCAGGTCAACCTGGTCGGCCTGTCGGTCGGCGGCATGTGGGGCGCACGCCTGGCGTTGCAGGCACCTGGGCGCGTCAACAGCCTGGTGCTGATGGACACCTACCTCGGCGCCGAGCCCGAAGCCACGCGCCAGTACTATTTCTCGCTGTTCAAGATGATCGAAGACACCGGCGCGATCCCCGAGCCCTTGCTGGATGTCATCGCGCCGATCTTCTTCCGCCCCGGCATCGACCGCGAATCCGCGCTGTACCAGGACTATCGCAGGGCCCTGCAGTCATTCTCCCGGGAACGCCTGCTGCACAGCATCGTGCCCCTGGGCCGGCTGATCTTCAGCCGCTCGGATGTGCTGGAGCAATTGCCACGCCTGGATGCCGACACCACCCTGGTGATGTGCGGCGAGCAGGACAAACCGCGCCCACCCGCCGAGTCCGACGCCATGGCCAAGTTGATTGGCTGCGGCCTGACCCTGATCCCAAACGCCGGGCATATCTCCAGCCGGGAGAATCCGGACTTCGTCAATGAAGCCCTGCTGACCTTCCTCGCCAACCACGCCTGATTGCCCTGCCCTTTGATCGCCTCCAGCACGCGGCGATCAAAGGCGGAAGTGCCCCACCATCCCCTTCAGCTCCGCCCCCAACTGCGCCAGCTGGATGCTCGACGCGGCGTTGCCTTGCATACTCAATGCCGATTGATCGGCACTCGCGCGGATGCTGGTGACACTGCGATTGATCTCTTCGGCCACCGAGCTCTGCTGCTCGGCAGCGGCGGCGATCTGTTGGTTCATCTGCTGGATCAATGACACCGCGACGGCAATGCTGCCCAAGGCGCTTTCGGTTTCCAGCGCATCGCTCACCGCCAGTTTCACCAGCTCGCCACTCTGCTGGATCTGCTGCACCGACGACTGCGCCGCAGCACGCAGAGTGCTGACCAGACGCTCGATTTCCTCGGTCGACTGCTGGGTGCGCTTGGCCAGCGCGCGCACTTCATCGGCCACCACCGCAAAACCACGGCCTTGCTCGCCGGCTCGGGCCGCTTCGATTGCCGCATTCAAGGCGAGCAAGTTGGTCTGTTCGGCCACGCTTTTGATCACGCTCAACACCGTGCCGATGTTCTGGATTTCCGTACTCAGGCTGTCGATGCTGGCACTGGCATGGGCGCTGGAAGTGGCCAGCAACTCTATGCGCTGCAAACTCTGGCGTACCACCTGCTGGCCACTGTCGACCTTGTCATCCGCCGTCTGCGCCGCTTGTGCAGCCTCCTCGGCGTTGCGCGCCACATCGTGCACCGTGGCGGTCATCTGGTTCATCGCGGTCGCCACTTGCTCGGTTTCTTCCTTCTGGCTGCTGACCTCGACGTTGGTCTGCTCAGTCACGCTGGATAACGTATGCGCCGAACTGGCCAGTTGCTCAATACCCGCCTGCAACCCGCTGACCATATGGCTAAGGCCATTGCCCATCTGCTGCATGGCCTGCATCAGTTGGCCGATCTCATCGCGGCGATCAACCTCCATGCGCCCACTCAGGTCTCCGGCGGCAATCTGCTGGGCCACCGCAATCACACTGCGCAGCGGCGCCACGATCAACCGGGTGATCACCCAGGCAGCGATCAGCCCCACCAACAATGCCAAGGCTGACGAGCCAACGATCAACATCGCGCTTTCCTTCAGTTGCGCCTGCATCGATTGGTCTTCGGTGGCGTAGGCCTGGTTGACTCGGCTGACCACTTGATCGGCGCGGTCATGCAACTGCTTGTAGACCACCTTTTCCTGGGCCAGCAGGCCGGTGTATTCACCGAGCTTTTCACTGAACGAGGCAATATGCCCGGACACTTCGTTAAGCACCGTCTGGTAACCCGGGTCCTTGACCGAAGTTTTCAGTTGTTCGACCTGGGCCAGGGCCTGGTCGGCCTGCTCGATCTTGCCCTGCTGAGAGTCATCGGCGTCGGCCTTGCGGCTCTGGTCGAGGCGCACATGGGCTTCGTTCATGGCTTGCAACATCAAGCGCGAGACCTGGCTGACCTGCCCCGCCTGCTCGATAAACTCGGCACCTTCCTTGCCCTGGCTCTCCTTGAGACCATACGCGCCATCGTCCGCCAGGCCGGCCTGCAACACGTCGAGGTTATTGGCCACGCTGGACACCGACCAAGTGGCCATTTCCAGGGCCAGGTCCTTGGTTTGGGTCAGCTCGACAAACTCATCGAATGCCTTGCGATAAGCCGCCAGGGCCTGCTCCACATCGGTCATCACTGGCACATTGGCGGCGGACTCTGCCTTGAGCCTGGCCGCCAGCGCCGCCAACGCGTCGACGCTCTCATGCAGGGCATCGACAGCCTTGGGGTCGGCGTGCAGCGCGTAGTCCTGCTCGATCAAGCGCACCTTGAACAGGCCGTTGTTGAGCGAAGACATTGCCTTGAGGCCTTCGAAACGCTGGCCAACGGTTTGCAGGGACCACACACCGATGGCCGCCACCAAAGCTGTCAGCAGCAGGACAAGAAGGAAGCCCAAGCCCAGTTTTTTCGCCATACCGAGGTTGGCGAAACGTCGTTGCACGGCCGAAATCATTGCACTTGAATCCTCTTGCAATGGCAGATGCCATAAGCCCGGTTTACAAGAAGCGAGATTCGCAACCCCAAGGCATTGAGCACAAGCTGTTGGCGCCGGAATAATGGCAAAAAGCTACACGCTCGTCGTTTTCAGAATGGTCGAGGTCGATCTGGTAGGGCCCAAGGCGCGGAATAACGCAAGTGCCCGTTGATCATCAGCATAGGCCACATTGATGCGCAGCCACTCACTGGATTCACCCGTCGGGTTGAACAGCGCCCCCGGTGACAACAAGACGCCGAACTTGCGCGCATATGCCTGCAGCCGCGAACGATCCGCCACGGCAGGCCGCACCCACAGGAACATCCCGCCGGCCGGCACGGCAAACACCTGCCATTCCTCATCCTCCAGTACCTGCAAGGTGGCGGTCATCTGCGTGCCCAGGCGTTTGCGCAGGCGCTGCACCCACTTGCGGTAGGTACCATTGGCCAGCAACGTGGCCACCACCGCCTCGGCAAAGCGCGAAGTACCGATGCCGGTCAGGGTCTTGAGGTGAGCCAAGCGGGCAATGAGCGCGGTGCTGGCGCTGAGGTAGCCCACCCGCAAGGCGCTACTGAGGGTCTTGGAAAAACTCGAGACATAGATGACCCGGTCATCATGGGGCAGCGCCGACAGTCGCGTGCAGCTGGCGTGTTGCAGGTCGCCGTAGACATCCTCTTCGATGATCAGGAAATCCTCGCGGCGTGCCAGTTCGAGCAAACGCTCGGCGACCGCGCGGCACAGGCTGGTGCCGGTGGGGTTGTGATAGAGGCTGTTGATGAACAGGCACGTGGGGTGATGCCGTTGCAGCAGCGCCTCCAGCGCCGGGATGTCCGGGCCGCCACGGGTCCGAGGCACTTCCAGCAACGTGACGCCATGATGCGCCAATTGGCGATAGAGGTTGCCATAGCCTGGGGTCTCGACCACGACGGTGTCGCCCGCCTTGAGCAAGGTGCGTATCAACAGGTCCTGGGCATGGCTGGCGCCCTGGGTGGTGAGAATGCGATCGAGGCTGGTGGCCACGCGGATCTGGGTCAGGCGCTTGAGCAACTGCTCGCGCAACGCCGGCAACCCCAGCGGCGTACTGTAGTTGAACAAACCGCCGGTATCGGTGCGACAGATTTCGCGAATCGCATAGCTGATGTCATCACTTTCGCGCCAGGCGTCCGGCAACCAGCCACACCCCAGTTTCAGTTCACCCAATGGGCTATCGGTAAAGTCCCCCCATTCCCGTTCCGCGCCTTCATACCAGTGGTATTCGTGGACGGTGGGAGGACGCGCGACCACGAACCCCGCCCCCTGTTTCGAGGCCAGCACCCCTTGGGCCACCATGCGTTCGAATGCCTCGATGACACTGGACTGGCTGAGCAAGTTGTCGAGGGCCAACTGGCGGATGGACGGCAAGCGGGTACCGGGGCTGACCCCGCTCTTGCGAATCCATTCCGCCACCGCACTGACGATTTGCTGCACCACCGGTACAAGGGCTTGTCGATCGATCCCTAAATCCATGAGCCACTCACTTCAACTGTCTGTTATTCAACCTCAAACAGTTAAGCACAGAAGCCCAGCCAAACCGGCCGACAACTTTTATTAAAGTATTGATTTTATTAGCTTATTTACCTGGTGATACACATTCACACGCGGCGCTTTGCCAGCTCTGGAAACGCCCCACAGCGCCTCATGCCTTTTCGAATGGCGCGCTGCACGGAGTCCTAGATTGCCGTCGCGCCACCGTCCACCGCGAGCGCATGGCCAGTTGTGAAGGCAGCCCCATCACTGCACAGGTACAACACGGCGCTGGCGATTTCCTCGACCTTGCCGATGCGCCCTACCGGATGCATGGCCGCTGCAAATTCGGCTTTGCGCGGGTCGGCTTCATAGGCACGGCGGAACATATCGGTATCAATCACCGCCGGGCATACCGCGTTGACACGAATTTTCTTTTTCGCATATTCGATGGCCGCCGACTTCGTCAGGCCGATCACCGCATGCTTGGAGGCAGCGTAGATGCTCATCTTCGGCGCCGCGCCCAACCCCGCCACCGATGCGGTATTGACGATCGCACCGCCGCCCTGGGCCAGCAGCAACGGCAGTTGGTACTTCATGCACAGCCAAACCCCTTTCACGTTGACGCCCATGATGGCGTCGAACTCATCCAGGCTGCCGTCGGCCAGCTTGCCCTTCTCGATCTCGATGCCCGCATTGTTGAAGGCATAGTCCAGGCGGCCATACACGGCGACGGTCTGCGCCATCAGTTGCTGCACATCCGCTTCAAGCGTGACGTTGCAACGCACAAACAGCGCTTCACCACCGGCCTGCCGGATCAGCTCGACGGTGCCCTCGCCCCCTGCCACATCCAAGTCGGCTACCACGACCTTCAAGCCTTCACCTGCGAATGCCAGGGCGGTCGCGCGGCCGATACCGGCGGCGGCGCCAGTGACCAGGGCGACCTGGCCGGAAAACGTCATGCTCATGGAGGATGTCCTTTGGGAAAAGTTACCGTGGGACGAGTCTAGCCAACAGCCGGATAGGCGCGTCAGCACTATCAGAAGGCCGGTTGAGGCTGTATGCGTCGCAGTGATAAGGCGTCGCGGTGCACTATCATCACGGCCTATCGACGGGCATTCGCCCGCCTCGGACAACCTTGCTTCCAGGCCATCTTGGGTCTATCACTCAGGTTCATTTCTAAAGAGCCCTTGCCATGACCGCCCAGACCAACCGCCAGTTCCTGCTTGCCAAACGCCCGGTCGGCGCAGCCACGCGGGAAACCTTCACCTACCAGGAAGTGCCCGTGGGCACGCCCCAGGAGGGGCAGGTGCTGGTGCACAACGAATACCTGTCCCTCGACCCGGCCATGCGCGGCTGGATGAATGAGGGCAAATCCTACATTCCCCCCGTCGGTATCGGCGAAGTCATGCGTGCGCTGGGCGTGGGCAAGGTGATTGCCTCGAACAACCCGAACTTTGCAGTGGGGGACTACGTAAACGGTGCCCTGGGCGTGCAGGATTACTTTCTGGGCGAGCCGCGTGGTTTCTATAAGGTCGACCCGCAACTCGCGCCCCTGCCCCGCTACCTCTCGGCACTGGGCATGACCGGCATGACCGCCTACTTTGCCCTGCTGGACACCGGCGCGCCCAAGGCTGGCGAAACGGTGGTGATCTCCGGCGCGGCCGGTGCGGTCGGCAGCATTGCCGGGCAGATTGCCAAGATCAAAGGCTGTCGCGTGGTAGGCATTGCCGGCGGTGCCGACAAGTGCAAGTTCCTGGTGGATGAGCTGGGCTTCGACGCCGCCATCGACTACAAGAACGAAGACGTGCCCGCCGCTCTCAAGCGCGAGTGCCCCAAAGGCGTGGATGTGTATTTCGATAACGTCGGCGGCGATATTCTCGACGCCGTGCTCAGCCGCCTGGCACTCAAAGCCCGCGTGGTGATTTGCGGTGCCATCAGCCAGTACAACAATAAGGAGGCCGTGAAAGGCCCGGCCAATTATCTGTCATTGCTGGTCAATCGCGCGCGTATGGAAGGCTTCGTGGTGATGGACCATGCGGCGAACTTTGCGGCGGCCGGGCAGGAAATGGCCAGCTGGATGGCCCAGGGCAAGCTCAAGAGCAAGGAAGATATCGTGGAGGGGCTGGAGACATTCCCGGAGACGCTGATGAAGCTGTTCAACGGGGAAAACTTTGGCAAGTTGGTGCTCAAGGTCGACTGATCGACAACCGCTGTAAATATGGGAAGGGCTTGCCCCCTCCCATATTTTTGATCGGTGACTGATCAGGCGATCTCGGCCACTACCGCCGCCAACGCTTTGGCCGGATCGGCTGCCTGGCTGATCGGACGGCCGATCACCAGGTAATCAGAGCCTGCATCCAGTGCCTGACGCGGCGTCAGGATACGACGCTGGTCATCCTGGGCACTGCCCGCCGGGCGAATGCCCGGGGTCACCAGTTGCAGCGACGGGTGAGCGGTCTTCAGGGCCTGGGCTTCCAGCGCCGAGCAAACCAGGCCATCCAGGCCGGCTTTGTCGGCCAGGGCGGCCAGGCGCAGCACTTGTTCCTGAGGCTCGATGTCCAGGCCGATGCCGGCCAGGTCTTCACGCTCCATGCTGGTCAGCACGGTGACACCGATCAGCAACGGTTTGGGGCCGCTGCGCTGTTCCAGCACTTCGCGGCAGGCTGTCATCATGCGCAGGCCGCCGGAGCAGTGCACGTTGACCATCCACACGCCCATTTCAGCCGCAGCCTTGACCGCCATCGCAGTGGTGTTGGGGATGTCGTGGAATTTCAGGTCGAGGAACACTTCGAAGCCTTTGTCACGCAGGGTGCCGACAATTTCCGCGGCGCAACTGGTGAAGAGTTCCTTGCCGACTTTGACCCGGCAAAGCTTCGGGTCCAACTGATCAGCCAGCTTCAGTGCGGCGTCACGGGTGGGGTAATCCAGGGCGACGATGATAGGAGTCTGGCAGACGGACATTGGAATAGGCTCTCAGGCAAGTCGAAATCGGCGCGGATTGTAGCGCAAGCGGCGCCGTTGCGGGATCCGATGATCGGTAAATACTGACCAGGCGCCGTCGGACAGGCCTTTTCGGCGAATTATTTCAAAGCCGATACATTCACGACATGCCCTCAACACGCCCCAAGGCTAGGCTCGCCCGCACGACCCACCGTGCAGCACTTCCAGCCATGGGGCTGGGCGCCTATGCTGACCGCTACAACCAGGCAGATGATCGCACTATGCATACCCCTTCGGCTTCTGTGAACGACGAGCAAAAAAGCGCGGTGATCGCCGATGAAAAGCGCTGGAATACCCGAGCGCTGATCGTAGACGACGATGTGCCGATCCGAGAACTGCTGATCGACTATCTGGCGCGTTTCAATATTCTCGCCAGCGGCGTGACCGACGGCGCCGCGATGCGCGTGGCCATGCAAGCGGAAACGTTCGACGTGGTGGTGCTCGACCTGATGCTGCCGGGCGAAGACGGCCTGTCGCTGTGCCGCTGGCTGCGCGCCGAATCGGATATCCCGATCCTGATGCTCACCGCCCGCTGCGAACCCACTGACCGCATCATCGGCCTGGAGCTGGGCGCCGACGACTATATGTCCAAGCCGTTCGAACCCCGTGAGCTGGTCGCGCGTATCCAGACCATCCTGCGCCGGGTACGCGATGACCGCACTGAGCAGCGCGCCAACATCCGCTTCGACAGTTGGCGCCTGAACAGTGTGCTGCGCCAACTGGTGGCCGACGATGGCCTGGTGGTACCGCTGTCCAACGCCGAATTCCGCCTGCTGTGGGTATTTATCGAGCGGCCGCGTCGGGTGCTCAGCCGCGAACAATTGCTGGATGCCGCCCGTGGGCGCTCTATCGAGGCGTTTGATCGCAGCATCGACTTGCTGGTTTCACGCCTGCGCCAGAAGCTGGGCGATGACCCGAAGGCACCGCAATTGATCAAGACCGTGCGCGGTGAAGGCTACCTGTTCGACGCGCGGGATATCGGCTGATGCGCAACACCTTCAACACGCTGTTCGGCAGGCTGTTCGGCGTGTTGCTGATTGCGATTGTGCTGGCCCATGGCCTGGCGTTCTTTTGGTTTCACCACTACGGCCCGCCGCCGCCACCGCCTGCAGAAACCTTCGTGCAGCAGCCCGATGGCACGATGAAGCCCCTGCACAAGCATCGTCGCCCGTGGTTTGGTGGCCCGGTGGTACCGCTGACGTTTCAGTTCATCTCGTTGATCATCGCGGCCTGGTACGGCGCCAAACTGTTGAGCCGACCGATCCAGCGCCTGAGTGCGGCGGCCGAACGCTTGAGCCTCGACCTCGACAGCCCGCCCCTCGACGAATCCGGCCCCAGGGAAGCCCGACAGGCGGCATCGACCTTCAACCTGATGCAAAAGCGCATTCGCGAGCAGGTCAGCCAGCGTGCACGCATGCTCGGCGCGGTCTCCCATGACCTGCGCACCCCGCTGTCACGCCTCAAGCTGCGCCTGGAGCAGATCGAAGACACCAAGCTGCAAGGCCAGATGCGCCAGGACCTGGACGACATGATCGGCATGCTCGACGCTACCCTGAGCTACCTGCATGAACAGCGCACCAGCGAAACCCGACATTGGCTCGACGTCCAGGCACTGGTGGAGTCCCTCAGCGAGAACGCCCAGGACCAAGGTTCCGATGTGCAGTTTGCCGGCACCTGCGCGCCTTTGCAGGTGCAGCCCATGGCGCTGCGCTCCTGCCTGAACAACCTGATCGACAACGCCCTGCGCTACGCTGGCACGGCGCGTGTGGAACTGCAGGATAGCCGCGAGGCCCTGATTATCCGCGTGATCGACCACGGGCCGGGGATTGCGGCGGATAAACGCGAAGCGGTGTTCGAACCGTTCTATCGGCTGGAAGGCTCACGCAACCGCAACTCCGGCGGCGTCGGCCTGGGGATGACAATCGCCAAAGACGCGGTGGAGCGCCTCGGCGGCCGCCTGAGCCTGGAAGACACTCCGGGCGGCGGCCTCACCGCCGTCATGTGGCTCCCCCGCCGCTAGGGGGAGTTGAAGCCGTAGCGACTGCAAGCCTCTACAGCGTTTTGTCATCACGCCGCCCCTGGGCCTGGGTCGCGCTCCAATCCATCAAGAGGCTGTACGCCACCGCCAACAGGGTCGGGCCGATAAACAGGCCGATAAAGCCAAAGGCGATCAACCCGCCGAACACCCCAAGCAGCACGATAACCAGCGGCAGGTTGCCGCCACGGCTAATCAGGTACGGCTTGAGCACGTTGTCCACGCCGCTGATGATGAACGTGCCCCACACGCCGAGGAACACCGCATACGTGTAATCGCCCTTCCACGCCAGCCAGGCCGTGGCCGGAATCCACACCAGCGGTGGCCCCATGGGGATCAGGCTGAGCAGGAAGGTGACAATACCCAATACCAGTGCGCCCGGCACACCGGCGATCAGGAAGCCGATCAGCGCCAGCAACGCCTGGGCGGCGGCGGTACCGATTACGCCGTTGACCACGCGCTGCACGGTGCCAGCCACCAACTCGATGTAATAACCGGCACGGTCACCAATCAGGCGCTCCAGCAAGCGGTGCACGAACATCGCCAGGCGCGGCCCATCACGATAGAAAAAGAACACGAACACCAGGCTCAGGGTCAGCTCCAGAATGCCGCCGCCGATCTGCGCACTGCGCGCCAGCAGCCAATTCCCGACCTGCCCCAGGTACGGCTTGAGGCTGACCATCAGCGCCGCGCCCTGCTGGTCAATGCTGTCCCACATCGCCACCAACCGCTCGCCGACAAACGGGATCGAACCCAGCCAGGTCGGCGCCGCGGGCAAACCGTCGACCTGAATATCCTTGATCAGTGCCACCGCATCACGCACATGGTCCGCCAGGTTGAACCCGAGCCACACCAATGGCACCGCCACCAGCAGCATCCAGCCCAGGGTCAGGATGCCGGCGGCCAGGGATTCACGACCGCCGAGCCAACGGGTGAGCAGACGCATCAGCGGCCAACTGGCAAACGCCAGCACCGCGCCCCAGAACAGCGCCGACCAGAACGGCGCCATCACCCAGAAGCTGGCACCGAACAGCACCAGCAGCAGGATTTGCACCAGCAGGCGATCGTTATTGAGCATGGGGTATCTCTAGCAAAAGGCTGTAGGAGGAGAGCTTAGGCGAACGGCACGGGTCCGTTCGCCCTGTTACGGTCAGCGTATCAGATGCAGGTGCAGACCCTTGGCTTGATCCGTGCCGGTCTCCAGCCGCGTAGCCCGCACACCGCTGTCAACCAGGGCCTGGCGCCACGCTTCGGCAGTAGGGCCGGTCAAACTGACACGCAAGGTGGTGTCGAGGTTCAACCCGCGGGATATCAAGGTCAACCAGGTGGCGTCAGGGTCTGTGCCCAAGGTCGGGAAGTCCAGTTCGCCGGTGCTTTTCAGCTCTCGCAACAGCGTGGCGGAGGTTGGCAGCAGCTCGCCGAGCGGTGCGCCGGCGTCTATTTGCTCGACATGCAGATAAGCCCGGCGATTGCCCCGGGTGATGCCGTACAGCGCCACGAGGGAGTTTTCCTGCGGGGCGGCCAGGCGCAAGAGCAGGTACTCCTGCTGGCCGTCGGCGCCGACCAGCTTGGCATTGCCGAACACTTCATTGGCCCACAGGCTGCTTTCGCCGCAATCGCGGGCCTGGCACCAGAACAGCAGTTGCGCGCCCTTGGCCTGCAAGGCTTCGCGCGTGGCAGTGAAAGCGGCGCTGGAGGTGTGTTCGGCGGGTAGTTCATAGGTGATCGCCGTGGTTCGCCCGCGGGCAGTGGCCTGGCCTTCGTAGCGCAGTTGGCCGCTGATCTTGCGGATCGCGCCCATGGGGTAGATGCGTTCCTTTTCTTCAGCGGGGCGGTAATCGACGATTTGCGCATCAACCTGGCGGGACACGGCAGGTAAATCCTGGCTTCCCGGCACATCGGCGGCGAACACCAAGGGGCTGAAACAGCACAGGCCGAGGGCACGGATACATCCTTTACGCAGGCTCATCGGATCGGCAAGCCCTGGCCATCGGAGGTCACAGCAGTTTCAAGATCGGTGTTGAGATCGTACATGGTTGACTCCCTTTCAATCCGCCCAGCCTCGGCAGTTGCCCGCGCCAAGTCAAGGCGCGTGGAAGAACCGATTGAAACAGTCTGCAACAAGGACCGCGCCCGGCTCATCATTCAGGTGTAAATGATGGCCTCCCGGCAGCGTTGTGACCGTAAAGGGTAGTTGAGAAAGCAATTCGGAATGTTTCGCCAGCATGCCGTCAGCCGCGACCACCAATTGCGTAGGGCAACTCACTCTGCGCACGAACGCCATCGCCTGCTCATCAGTCAGACGCATCGGCGACGCCAGGGTCAGGCGGCTGTCGGTACGCCACGTGTAACCGCCCGGCACCGGCATCAAACCGCGCTGGGCCAGCAGTTCCGCGGCTTCGCGGCTGACAGCCACCACCCCTTTCATGCGCGCCTCGACCGCACGCTCCAGGGTGCTGTAGACCGGTTTGCGCTTGTCCCGCAGGTTCAGTTGCGCCTGCAACGCCATGCCCAGGCGCTCAGCGGCATTCTCGCCACTGGCGGTCGGCGGGATCACGCCGTCGATCAACCCCAGGTGCGTCACGCGCTCCGGCAAGGCGCCGGCCAGTACCAACGAGACGATGGCGCCTAGAGAGTGGCCAAGTAATGCAAAACGTTTCCAGCCCAGTTGCTCGGCGACTTGCAGCACGTCAAAGACATAATCCCACAAGGCATAACCGGCTCCGACAGGGCGATGCGCCGAATGCCCGTGCCCGGCCATGTCCAGTGCGACGATGCGCAAGCCCTGCAGCTTCGGCGCCAACCGCGCAAAGCTGTTGGCATTATCCAGCCAGCCATGCAGGGCGATCACCGGCACGCCATCCTCGGGGCCGAACAGGTGCGCCGCCAATTCGATATGCGGCAAGCTCAGGCGAACCTCTTCGACCGGCGTACTCATGCGCAACTGCGCTCGCGGGTCTGCCAACGAGTGAACAGGTTCTTGATCAAGGTTGCAGTGTCCTGGGGGCGTTCAAGGGGAAACATGTGGCCGCCCGGCATGGTGAGCATTTCACCCATGGGCAAGCGGTCGACGCCGCTGGCATGGTGACGCATCACCACCCGGCTCTGGCGACCGCGCACCACTGCCAAGGGCACTTTCAACTGGCGCACCTGACCTGGGCTGGTGTGGGGCACGCCTCGGTAGATGCTGATTTCGGTAGCGGGGTCAAAGCGCAGGCGCAGGCGATCACCCACCTGGTGCAGGCCGTGTTGCAGATAGGCGTCGAAGCATTCCGGGTCGAAGCCGCGAAACAGGGTCTTGCCCGCGAAATAACTGCGCGCGGCCTCCAGGTCTGTGAACTCTTCGCGACGCCCCAGGGTGCGCCCGGCCGGCGTGAGGCGATCGATAAAGCCAAAGCGCTTGGCGGCACGGATCACCCAACGGTCCGCGCGGGTCAGCACTGGCGAATCGAGCATCACCACGCCGCGATACAGCTGCGGGCAGCGCATGGCCGCATGCAAATGCAGTACGCCGCCCAGGGAATGGCCTACCCCCCACACCGGTTCTGGCTGTTGCTCCAGATGGTGGATCAGTTCGTCCACCAGGTTCTGCCAGTTATCGTCCACTGGGAACCTGGGGTCGTGGCCGTGCTGCGGCAGATGGGCCACGGCATATTCCGGCGCCAGGGCGGCAAACAGCTTGCCGTAGGTAGCGGAAGGAAAGCCATTGGCGTGGGCAAAAAACACAGGCTGCGACATACCGGTTCCATCGACAAAAAACAGACACTGATTGTCCCACGCCTGGCCCGGACAGCAATGACCGTAACCGCCAGGAATGATGACACTCACGCCACGCCTATCGCGCCGGCGGGGTCTCGCCCAGGGGCACCACGGCCATGGTCAGGCGCGAGACACAACTGGTCTTGCCTTCATCGTTGGTCAGGCGGATGTCCCACACCTGCGTGGTGCGGCCGATATGAATCGCCTTGGCCACCGCCGTCACCCGCCCGCTGCGCACCCCGCGCAGGTGGTTGGCGTTGACCTCCAGGCCCACGCAATAGAACTTGCTGGCATCGATGCACAGGTAGGCGGCCATGGAGCCGACACTTTCGGCCAGCACCACCGACGCCCCGCCGTGCAGCAAGCCGTAGGGCTGGTGGGTGCGATGGTCAACCACCATGCTGGCGGTCAGGGACTCGTCGTCGAAACTTTCGAAACGAATATCCAGCAACTCACCAATGGTGTTTTTCTGGCTCGCGTTGAGTTGCTCGATATTGGGTTGGGTGCGCCACAGGCTCATACCGTTGTCCTTGTTGGTTTTATGATGGCCCTAATCCTGCCACAGAATCACTTCGGTGCGCTCGCTCCACACCTGAAACTGTGGACCGTAAGTCGATTCAATCACGTTGCGCTTGATCTTCAGGGTCGGCGTCAGAAAGCCGTTTTCTACCGCCCAGGTGTCTTTTACCACCACCAGTTGCCGCAAACGCTCATGTTTGTCCAAGGCCGCGTTGACCTGTTCCAGCCAACGCTCGAGGCTGTCCTGCAAGGCATGGCGCGCATCGGGCTGGCCCACCGTTGACAGCACGCACAGGCCCATGGGCGCGGTAAGGCCGTCACCGACCACACATACCTGTTCGATGCGCGCATGTTCGGCCAGGCGGTTTTCAATCGGTGCCGGGGCTACGTATTTGCCTTTGCTGGTTTTGAAGATTTCCTTGAGCCGTCCGGTCAGGCGCAGGCGGCCGTCGGCGTCCTGCTCCCCCTTGTCGCCAGTGCGCAGGAAGCCATCTTCGGTCAGCACTTCAGCCGTTCTTTGCGCGTCCTTGAAGTAGCCCAGCATGGTCGCGCCACTACGCACCTGCACTTCACCGGCCTGGTCAATGCGCACTTCAACGCCGGGGCAAGGCAGGCCGATCCAGCCGATCTTCTGCTGGCCAGGGCGGCACACATGGGAGTAGCCACAGTTCTCGGTCATGCCATACACCTCCAGCACATCCAGGCCCAGGCGCTGATACCAGCGCAGCAGGGCCTCAGGCACCGGCGCCGCGCCGGAGAGTGCAATGCGCAGCGCGTCGAGCCCCAGGCCGGCGAGGACTTTATGGCCCACGCGCTTACCGATAAATGGCAGGCGCAACAACCTGTCCAGGCGCTTTCCCGGGATCCTGGCATAGACGCCCATCTGGAATTTGGTCCAGATACGCGGTACGCCAAACAATGCCGTGGGCCGCGCCCGACGCAGATCCGTCAGAAAAGTATCGAGGCTTTCAGCGAAATAAACGGTTTGCCCGGTATAGATAGAAGCCATTTCCACAAACATCCGCTCCGCCACATGGCACAGCGGCAGGTAGGACAACAGCCGGTCGCCCTCCCCCAGGCCAAACAACTCAGTGCCGTGCGTAGCGGCAAAGCCCAGGGCGCCGAAGCTGTGCATCACGCCTTTGGGCAGGCCGGTGGTGCCGGAGGTATAAATGATGGTGGCGAGGGCCGAGGCCGGCGGTAGCGGGTCATCCTGGATCGGTGAACAGCCTTGCAGGTCGGCCCAGTGGTAATCAAAGTCGCCGGCCGGGCAAAGCGGCAGGCTGATGGTGGGCATGCCGGCAGGCACGCCGGGAGCCATGGTCGGCCAGTCATCGAGCTTGCCGATGAATACCAGCACGGCCTCGGAATGCTGCAGCACATGGGTAACGGAATCGGCGGTGAGGTTGGGATAGAGCGGCACCGAGACATGCCCGGCCATCCATATCGCGAGGTCAGCGATGATCCAGTGCGCGCAGTTTTTCGAGATCAGAGCGATGTGCGAGCCCTGGGGCAGCTCCCTGGCGCGCAGCCAATGCGCGGCGCAGCGTGCCTGGTGGCCGACATCGCCCCAGGTGAGGGTCTGTACCGCGCCACCCCCGATGGGCTGGACAAGAAAAGGTTGGCGCGGGTGCCGCGCTTCACGTTCGTAGAAGACTTGCAACGGCAAACGAAAAGCGACAGGCATGGGACGCGCTCCTTTGTGATCCGGCGATAGCCAACCAAGCACTTGCTTGGTTGACTATATAGCACACACAAAGCCGCGAGAAAGCCTACGGATTCTTCACACTGACCAGGCTCATCAGCCCCGCCAACGGGAAGTCGCCCTCTAGCTCCGCCAGGCTGGCGGTGTGCATGGGCTGCGGCTGACGCTGATGACCATGCTGCAGAAAGCTGATCAAGCTGCCGACCAGGGGCTGATGGCTGACCAGCAGCACATTGTCATCGCTGTCGAGCTTGTTCAGAACCTCCAGCGGATTGCCCTCCGGCGTGAGCCAAGGCACCGTGCGGATGTCCGCTTCAAAACCCAACGCCTGCCGCACCAACTGCGCAGTTTGCTGCGCCCGCACGTACGGGCTGGCAATGATCGCGTCCACAGGCTGGCCGATCAGGTGCGCCGCACTGCGCAACACCTCGGCACGGCCATGCTCGGTGAGTTCGCGCTCGGCATCGGTACGGGCATGGCCCTCGGCCTCACCGTGACGCAACACCCACAACTTCATAGCTTCGGCTCCTCGTCGCGCACCGGGTGCGGTGCCGGCGGCACGCTGTGGGCGGCTTCACCTTCCGGCGCGCGCGGGGTTGGCCAATCGGCGAACGGCCATGGCTTTTGTTCGGTGTGGAAGCTGCCAAAGCGGCCGATCTGCGCGAGAAACTGGCTGAGGCTATCGCCAAAGTTCATCAGGCCCAGGTTCGGTGCGCCGTAGACCAGGCGGTAAACCAACTGCACCACCACCAGCGCGCCGAGCAGGAACTGCGCCACTTGCCACACCAGGGCAAACACCAGCATCCACAGGATGCGCAAGGCAATGGATTCGTACTTGGGAGCTGCTTTCGGATCGTTCATGACGCGTTCCTCAGTTGAAACCACTGGTGGAAATAAAGTCGACATCGGTTTTCGGCTCGGCGCGCATCAGCAACTCGATGACCTGGTTCAAGGTGCGCCCCTCAAACAGGATCGCATGCAAGCCGGCCACCAGCGGCATATACACCCCGACTTCCTGGGCCTTGGCCTTCAGCACCTTGAGGGTATTGACCCCTTCGGCCACTTCACCCAGGCGTGTGACGGCGTCTTCCAGGCTCAAACCCTGGCCGAGCGCAAAGCCAACCTGGTAGTTACGGCTCTTGGGCGACGAACAGGTGACGATCAAGTCGCCCACGCCCGCCAGGCCCAGGAAGGTCATCGGATTGGCCCCCTGGTTCACTGCAAAACGGGTCATTTCCGCCAGGGCGCGAGTGATCAGCATGCTCTTGGTGTTTTCCCCCATGCCCAGGGCCACCGCCATGCCGGCGATGATGGCGTAGACGTTTTTCAGCGCACCGCCCAGTTCGACACCGAAGCGGTCGCCACTGGCATAGACCCGGAAGGTCCGGCCATGCAGTACCGCCTGGACACGCTCGCAGAGCGCTTCGTCTTCACTGGCGATCACCGTGGCGGTCAGCGCGTGCTCCGCCACTTCCCGCGCCAGGTTCGGCCCGGACAACACGCCAATGCGCGCCTGCGGAGCGATCTCCTCGAGAATTTCGCTCATCAGCTTGAAGGTGTGCGCTTCGATGCCCTTGGTCAGGCTGACCAGCAGCTTGCCCGCCAGGCGCTCGGCATGCGGCGCCAGCACCGAACGCAAGGCGCTGGAAGGCAGCGCGACGAAGCACAGCTCGCACGCCTCCAGCGTGGCCTGCAAGTCGGTAACCGGCTCGACCGCCGGATGAATCTTGATGCCTTTGAGGTAACGGGGGTTTTCCCGATGCACGCGAATGGCCTCGGCCTGCTCGGGATCACGCATCCACTGACGCACCGGGTGACCGTTCTCAGCCAGCAGGTTAGCCACGGCGGTACCAAAACTTCCGCCTCCCAGGACCGCAATAGGGCGCTGTTCAGTCATATGCAATCCGTTAATCCATACCAGTGGCGATGGCGGCATTATACGGGCCGACCCGCTTGCGGCCAGCCCCCGTGTCAATTCGCACGCCTGTCGGAAAATGCCATGCCTGTGTGAAGTAATTGCAAGGGTGGCGACTGGCAAATGGCCCCGCCTCAGTTAACATGGGCGGCTATCCGTAATTATCAAGGCCGTGCCGTGTATTTGGGCCCTCCTCCCCGTTCATCCCTGTGGTGGTTGCTGCTGTTCAGCGGCGCTGTGTGTGCCGACGACCTGTTCCTCGACAGCCAGCCGCTGCCCCAGGTCCTCACCGCCACGCGCCTCAAGCAATCGGCCGCCGCCGTGCCCGGCAGCATGACCGTGATCGACAGCGAGCTGATCAAGGCCAGTGGTGCGCGAGACATCGCCGAGCTGCTGCGGCTGGTGCCGGGGATGATGGTGGGCTACACCACCGGTAACCAGGCGGCAGTGAACTACCACGGCACCAGCGCCAGCGATGCGCGACGCATGCAAGTGCTGATCGACGGACGCTCGGTGTACCGCGCGGGCCTGGCAACCGTGGACTGGAGCGATATCCCGGTGGCCATGGAGGATATCGAGCGCATCGAAGTGTTCCGTGGGCCCAATACGGTCAGTTACGGCGCCAACGCGTTGATGGCCGTGGTCAATATCCTCACGCGCGCGCCGGCCAATAGCCATGGCACGCGGGTGAAAGTGGTTCGTGGCGAACGGGGGATCAACGATTTCTATGCCAGCCAGGGCGTGGGCTGGGAAACCGGTGACTTGCGCCTGTCCATGTCCGGGCAGCAGGACGATGGCTTCGACAGCGATGCCGTGGGCGCCGACCGCCGTGACGGTCGGCGTCTTAACCGCTTCAGCCTGGCGGTCAGCCAGACATTGAACGCGCAACAGAGTATCGACTGGCAACTGAACGCCAAGGAAGGGACCAACCAGCGTCCCTATACCTACACACCTGTATTTGCCGGGATTACCGAAGGCGGTGACAACTCCGACGTCACTGCCAAGGACTATGCCGGCTCGCTGCGCTGGAACTTCGATTTCAACCCCGAGCACAGCCTCTACGTCCAGGGCTCAGCGCAACAATGGGACCGCCGGCAGGTCTGGAAAGCCTGTGACGCCAAGGTGTCGTTCAGCCCGGAGCTGACCCGCCTGTGGCAACTGAACCCCAACTACGCCGAACAGTTGGCCCGGCACATGGACACCTACAGCCAGGGCACCGCTCCGCCCGGTAGCGCCGCCGAGCAAGCCTTGGCCAACGAAGTGCTGAACCAGTGGCGCAACGGCGCCAACCAGAGCGTATGCGGCAATATCGACCAGAGCACCCGCGAAAGCCGCTACGACCTGGAGGTCCAGGACACCCTGAGCCTCTCCGACAGCCTGCGCCTGGTCAGCGGCATGAACTATCGCTACGACCGCGCCGACTCCGACACCTATTTCAATGGCACCCTGGACGACACCACCTGGCGCCTGTTCGGCCAACTGGAATGGCGCGCCAGCGAACACTGGTTGCTGCAAGGCGGTGCCATGTATGAAGACACCCACCTGAGCGGCAACTCGCTGACGCCGCGGGTGGCGGTCAACTACCTGATCAACCCGCGCCACGGCCTGCGCGCGGTGTACTCCGAAGCCATCCGTTCCCCGGACATGTTCGAGAACAACGTCAACTGGAGCTACCGCGTCACCAACCTCAGCTCCCCGACCTACGGGCAGAATTCCGGGCAATACTTTGTAGTGACACGCGGCCCCGGAAACCTCGATAAAGAGCTGATGAAATCACGGGAACTGGGCTATAACGGCTTTTTTGCCGACCTCGGACTGAACATGGACGTGAAACTGTTCTACGACGAAATCACCGACATGATCAGCTCGCCGTTGCGCAATAACCAATACATTGCCAGCAACGCCAACAGTTCGCGGTTTACCGGCGCCGAATCACAGTTCGACTGGCGCATGAGCAACGCCGACCGCCTGCGGCTCACCTACGCTTACGTCGACGCCACCACCAGCAACCCGCGGGACAAGGCGCAGACTGCGCGCAACAGCGGCTCGGCGGGCTGGCTGCGCGAATGGGGGCAAGGCTGGTCCAGCGCGCTGTTCTACTATGGCGACGACGCACTCAACCAATATCGCTTCGAACGGGTCGACCTGCGGGTGGCCAAGCGCCTTGCCCTGGGCAAAGCCAACGTGGAGCTGGCCGGCATGTTGCAAACACGCCTCGACAACCAGCCCACCACCTGGGCCGATAACAATTATGACCATCGCCACGTACTCTACTTCAGCGCGGAGTTAGAGTTCTGACATGGGCGATCAGTCAAGGATGACCCTCTTTTTTATCTCAAGGTTTTGCCAGCGCTGTGTGCTGCTGGCATGCCTGCTGCTGACCGGGTCGGCCTGGGGTGCCGACATCCTGCTGACCGCCGCCGAAGACGGCACGGGCGTCCAGGCCTTCGCCCAGGCACTGGCCCGCCAGCGTCCCGAAGACCACGTGACCTTTACTCCCCTCAAGGACCTGCCGGCGCCAAACCGTTTGCCCGCCGGCACCCGCCTGATCCTGCTGGACCTGCCCGGCCTCGACTGGCGCCTGCAGGACACCCAGGGCCCGCCGACCCTGGTCTTGCGTATCAGCCGCCTGCAAGCCCGGCAACGCCTGGGCAGCAACCTGCCCGCCAGGATCAGCCTGCTCTGGAGCGACCCGCCCCTGGATCGTCAGTTACGCCTGATCACCGGCATCCTGCCCCAGGCGCGGCGCATCGGCGTGCTCTACGGCACCGACAGCGAATTCCTGCTCCCTGAGCTGACCCAGTACGCAGCGCCCCTGGGCCTGGAGATCGTGCCGCAGCGGTGGGACAACATTAATGACAGCCGACCGTTGTTGAACCTGTTCAAGAACAGTGACGTGCTGCTCGGCCTCGACGACCCGCAGCTGTATAACCCGAAAACCGCGAAGAACCTGCTGCTGAGCAGCTACGCCCGGCAATTGCCGCTGGTGGGCCCCAACGCCGGGTTCGTCAAGGCTGGCAGCCTGGCCAGCACCTACAGTGACCAGGCCGACTGGCTCGCCGTGCTCGACCGCCTGCTTGACCATTCGCCGGCCAATTGGCCACGCGCGCTGTACCCGGAACACTTCAAAGTGGTGGGCAACCCGCAAGTCGCACGCTCACTGGGCATCGAACAGGTCGACGAAGCCAACGTCGCCGCCCGCCTGGCCGAAGGAGAAAAACGCCCATGACTCTGCGTCGTCGTTGGGACATCAACACCCGCACCCAGCTCATCACCCTGGGCCCGGCGCTGTTGCTGACATTACTGCTGATCAGTTTCTTCACCTTCGTGCGTATCCAGGACCTGCGCCAGGAACTGGACCACACCGGCCAATTGATCGCCAACCAACTGGCCCCCGCCACCGAATACGGGGTGATCTCCGGCAACAACGACGTGCTCGACAGCCTGCTGCGCGCAACGCTGGCCACCCCCCATGTGCGCTTCCTGGAGATCCAGGACAGCGCTGAGAACATACTGGTGTACGTCGAACAACCCTCGGAAAAACACGACCGCTCGCTGTCGGTAAAAGTGTTCCAGGCACCGATTCGCCTGCAACATATCCAGCTGGGCAATGACTTTTTCCAGGACAACCTCAACGAACCCAAGGCTCCCCGCGCCGACTACCTGGGTCGGGTGATCGTCGGCATGTCCAACGACGCCTTCAGCCAGCGCCAGCAGGAGATCCTGTTCAAGGCCGGCATCCTGGCCCTCTTCGCCCTGCTGTTTACCTTCCTGCTCGCCAGGCGCCTGGCGGCGAGCCTGTCGCAACCGATCAGCGCGATGGGCAACGCGGTAAAAGCCATCCAGCAAGGCGACTACAAGACGCCGCTGCCGATTGTGGATGATTCGGAGCTGGGCGACCTGTCGCGGCATATCAACAACCTGGCCGCAGGCCTCAACCAGGCCAGTCGCGAACAGCAGCAGGCCATGGCCCAGTTGATCCAGACCCGGGAGGAAGCTGAACGGGCAAACAACGCCAAGTCGGAATTCCTGGCAATGATGAGCCATGAGCTGCGCACGCCCATGAACGGGGTGCTGGGCATGCTGCAACTGCTGGAAACCACCGAAATGACCGAGGAGCAGACCGAATACGCGGCGCTGGCGTCCGAGTCCACCGAGCATTTGCTCAAGGTCATCAATGACATCCTCGACTTCTCGCGCATCGAACGCGCCGCCCTGGAGCTGGAACATATTCCATTCAACCTGGCGGACCTGATCAATAGCTGTGCCCAGGCCTTCCAGCACAGCGCCCAACAGCGCGGGCTGGCCCTGACCCTGCCGATTCCGCCAGGCATGGGGGCGCTGCGGGTGCTGGGCGACCCCACGCGTATCCGCCAGATCCTGGTGAACCTGATCGGCAATGCCCTGAAGTTCACCGAGCACGGCACGGTCAGCGTCGAACCCCAATGGCAAACCCTCGACCATGAACTGCTGTGGTTTACCTGCACCGTGCGCGACAGCGGCATCGGCATTTCTGCCGAGCGCCTGGAGTTGATGTTCGACGCGTTCCAGCAGGCTGACAGTTCCATTTCAAGACGTTACGGCGGCACCGGCCTGGGCCTGCCAATCGCCCGGACCCTGGCCGAACGCATGGGGGGCACCCTGCGGGCCCAGAGCGAAGAAGGCCGTGGCTCGGTGTTTACCCTGGAAATCCCCCTGGCCATCGACCAGCACAGCCTGCCGGCCATTGCCCAGGATGCCGAAGGCAAAGCCGGCGCAGGCGAAGGCCGGCACGTGCTGCTGGTAGAGGACAACCCGGTCAACCGCACGGTGGTCGAAGCCATGCTGCGCAGCCTCGGATTTGAGGTGAGCCTGGCCACCGACGGCGCCGAAGCGATCCGCAGCGCCGAGAGCCTCATATTCACCGCGATCCTGATGGATTGCCGACTGCCGTTGATCGACGGCTACGAGGCCACCCGGCAGATTCGCCAACTGCCGGGCTGCGCCGACCTGCCGATAATCGCCCTCACCGCCAATGCCTTGCAGGGCGACCGTGAAGCCTGCCTCGCTGCCGGAATGAACGATTACCTGGCCAAGCCGTTCAAACGCACGGATTTGCAGCAAATCCTGCAGCGCTGGGTGCAATAGCCCAGCGCCATCAGCCAAGTCCGACTGGCGTGAAACACGAAAGTGCGGCAGTCTTAGGCACCCGAACGGGCCTATAAACGGGTCCGGTTTAAAATTTCAGTGAACAAGTGTACATTCAGTGCCTTGACGCTGTGACTTTCACTACAACGCAATAGTCTATGTGTAGGCTGCCGAGATGAGGCATGAACGCTTCAGTCGGTTCGGGAAGATTTGCCCTACCCTGCCGCATGGGATTATTGAGGAGCTCGCATGACCAAACAAAACGCCTTTACTCGGGAAGACCTGCTGCGCTGCAGTCGCGGTGAGCTGTTCGGCCCAGGTAACGCGCAACTGCCCGCCCCGAACATGCTGATGGTGGATCGCATCACCCATATCAGCGAAGAGGGTGGCAAGTACGGCAAAGGTGAATTGGTCGCCGAGCTGGATATCACCCCGGACCTGTGGTTCTTCGCCTGCCATTTCGAAGGCGATCCTGTCATGCCGGGCTGCCTGGGCCTTGACGCGATGTGGCAGCTGGTCGGTTTCTTCCTCGGCTGGCAAGGTCTGCCGGGCCGCGGTCGCGCCCTGGGTTCGGGCGAAGTGAAGTTCTTTGGCCAGGTCCTGCCGACCGCCAAGAAAGTCACCTACAACATTCAGATCAAGCGCGTCCTCCGGGGCAAGCTGAACCTGGCCATCGCCGATGGTTCGGTGAGCGTCGACGGTCGCGAGATCTATACTGCCGAAGGCCTTCGGGTCGGCGTATTCACTTCCACTGACAACTTTTAAGGGTTATCCGCATGCGCCGCGTCGTTATCACTGGTCTGGGCATCGTTTCTTGCCTGGGCAATGACAAAGAGACCGTCACCGCTAACCTGCGTGCAAGTCGCCCTGGCATCCGATTCAACCCGGAATATGCCGAAATGGGTCTGCGTAGCCAGGTTTCCGGCTCCATCGACCTGCCCCTCGAAGAATTGATTGATCGCAAGATCTACCGCTTCGTCGGCCACGCTGCCGCCTACGCCTACCTGGCCATGAAAGATGCGATCGCCGACTCCGGCCTGAGCCCTGACCAGGTCTCGAACGTGCGCACCGGCCTGATCGCCGGCTCCGGCGGCGCGTCCACCCTGAACCAGATGGAAGCGCTGGACATCCTGCGCGAAAAAGGCGTGAAGCGCGTTGGCCCGTACCGCGTTACGCGGACCATGGGCAGCACCGTTTCCGCCTGCCTGGCCACGCCGTTCCAGATCAAGGGCGTGAACTACTCGATCTCCTCCGCATGCGCGACCAGTGCTCACTGCATCGGTACTGCCGTTGAGCAGATCCAACTGGGCAAGCAGGACATCGTCTTCGCCGGTGGCGGTGAAGAAGAACATTGGAGCCAGTCGTTCCTGTTCGACGCCATGGGTGCCCTGTCCACCCAGTACAACGACACCCCGGAAAAAGCCTCCCGCGCCTATGACGCCAAGCGTGACGGTTTCGTCATCGCCGGCGGCGGCGGCATGGTCGTAGTCGAGGAGCTGGAACACGCCCTGGCCCGTGGTGCGAAGATCTACGCGGAAATCGTCGGCTACGGCGCCACTTCCGATGGTTACGACATGGTTGCGCCAAGCGGCGAAGGCGCCATCCGCTGCATGCAGATGGCAATGGCAACCGTGGATACCCCGATCGACTACCTGAACACCCACGGCACCTCGACTCCGGTCGGCGATGCCAAGGAAATGGAAGGCGTACGTGCGGTATTCGGTGACAAGGCCCCGGCCATCAGCTCGACCAAGAGCCTGTCCGGTCACTCCCTGGGTGCCGCCGGCGTTCACGAAGCGATCTACTGCCTGCTGATGATGGAAGGCAACTTCATGGCCGGTTCGGCCAATATCGAAGAGATCGACCCGGTCGTGGCCGATATGCCGATCCTGACCAAGACCGTGGAAAACGTAAAAGTCGACACCGTGATGAGCAACAGCTTCGGCTTCGGTGGCACTAACGCCACCCTGGTGCTGAAACGCTGGCAGGGCAAGTAAGCCCCGCAGGTTGATCACATGAAAAAGCCCCGACTGGTTCGGGGCTTTTTTTTGGCTGATGAAATCTCAGACGGTGTCGACTGCATCGCGAGCACGCCCGCCTCAATCTAACCGCCGCGACGGGGCTTGGGCAGGATGGCCAGAAAGTTATCCCGCGCCACCTTGTGCGCAACCTCCTCAGGCAACGCATTCAGGAAGGGATCAAATCCCCGCATTTCCTTACCCAGCTTGTTGAAACGCCCTACCACATCCGACCCCAGCATAAAGCGCTCCGGGAAGCGCTCTACCAGCGCAACCCATTCCGGCCGGGGCTTACCCGCCTCATCGAGCAAATACGGCGTGAGCATGCTCCAGGACAGGTCGATATACAGATTGGGGTACGCCTCCAGCAGGCGGCTCAGCGTGGGGAGCAAAAAATCCATCTGCACCTGATGGCGATGGATTTCCTTGCTGGTGCCGGCATGGGCCCAGATAAACCGAGTATGCGGATGATTACGCAGCGGTTGTTCGACTTCAGCGAGGTACAGCGGGTTGCGCTCGCGCTTGGAGGTGATGTTGGAATGCAACATCACCGGCAGGTCATTTTCGGCGGCCAGGTGATAGATGCGCGTCATGGCTTCGTTATTGGCCCGCGGTGTATCACCGGAAGTCAGCGCGGTCAGGTCATCATGCCGGGTAAACACTTCGCCAATGCCCTGCCACAGCCCCGGGTTGAGGTCGAGCATGCGCTGGATATGGGCGGCGGAATTCTTGTCGTTGGGGTTGAAGCCGGAAAGAAACGGATGAAAGCGCGAGCGTTGCTCCGGCGTCAGTGCATTGATCGCTGCCGCGACGATGACATCGGTGGCGCTGTACCAGTAGGCATCCGCGTCATCGCCGGCGTAGTAGCGCGGGCGCTTGGGTTCGTCTTCGTGCCATTTCTTCGCCACAGGGATGCCGGAAATCATCACATGCTCAATGCGATTATCCGCCATCGCCTTGAGCAGCTTGTCCATGCCCGCCGTTTCCTGGAAGAAGTCCACGTAATGCAGGTGCGCATCGCTGTAGGCATAATCGCGAGCCTGTACGGCAAGGCTGCTGGCAGCGAGCAACAGGGCTAGACTCAGGCGGGTCCAGGGCACGGTAACACCTCGATAGGGGCTGATACGGGTAGACCTTGGGTGATACATCCGGGTTCATCACGAAAAACACGGAACACCTAAGTGCCAGCATGCTCTATAACTGCAAGACCTTCATCCTGCCCCCTTAGTGAGGTTTGCCATGCCTGTTACCGTCAACACGCTGAACCACGATAACTTTCGTCACAGCGTCAATATCAATAACCATGAGCTGTTCACCGACCTGCCCAAAAGCCTTGGGGGCGACGATTCAGCGCCCTCTCCCCACGATTATTTCGATGCCGCACTGGCGTCCTGCAAGGCCTTGACCGTCAAGCTCTATGCACAGAAAAAGGACATCCCGCTGACGGGCGTCACCGTGGAAGTCACCCACGATGCGACCGAGGAGCAAAAGGGCAAGTACAAGCTCAACGTCAAGCTGACCCTCAAGGGCGTGCTCACCGACGAGCAGCGCAACGAATTGCACCGTGTTGCCGACCGTTGCCCGGTACACAAGCTGATGACTACCGCCGAAGTCACCATTGAGACTCAATTGTCCGAAGGCGCCTTCAGCCAATAGCAGCAACCTCCCGTCGAGCGGGTTATGCTCTGCATCATCTAACCCGCTCAGACTGGGACGCACCATGACCACCCTCACCGTGATCCGCCCTCGCGCCGAAGATGTCGAAGGCCAACCCATCCTGCGCCCGCTGCCGTCGCGCGAATGCCGCAGTGTCGGGCCCTTTGTGTTCTTCGACCATATGCTGCCCACCCACTATGCACCGGGCAGCGGCATGAATGTCCGCCAGCACCCGCATATCGGGCTGTCCACCCTCACCTACCTGTTCGACGGCGCATTGCAGCATAAGGACAGCCTAGGGTCGGACCAGGTGGTGCAAGCTGGCGATGTCAGCTGGATGACCGCCGGCAGCGCGATTGCCCACATCGAACGCACGCCGGAGCCGCTCAAGACCAAGGGATCCAACCTGCACGGCCTGCAAGTGTGGCTGGCCTCGCCCAAGGATCATGAGAGCGGACCTGGCCATTACAGCCATCACCCCGCGGCAAGCTTGCCAGTGAGTGACAATCTGGGCGTACAGATCCGCTTGATCGCCGGCAGTGGCTTCTGCCTCACATCGCCGGTACCGGTGCTATCGCCCACGTTGTATGCCGAGGTACAGATGCAGCCGGCCACTACCTTGCTGATCCCGGATGAACACGAGGAACGCGCGGTGTACGTACTGGAGGGTGAAGCTCAGTTGGACGGTGAGCCACTTGAGGTGCACAGCCTGGTGGTATTGCCAGCCGGCCAGGAAATGACGCTGTCTGTCGAGAGCGATTGCCACCTAGTGGTGTTTGGCGGCGCGCCGCTGGATGGGCCGCGAAGGATCAACTGGAATTTTGTCGCGAGTGACCCGGCCAGGATTGAGCAGGCCAGGCAGCGCTGGGCCGCTGGGGATTGGCCGACGGTGCCGGGGGAGTCAGAAAGAATTGAGTTGCCTGTGAGATAGCTATCGGGGGCAAGTCGAATCGTCGCACCGCCCCTCCCACATTTTGACCGTGTGAATCCAATCAAGTGTGGGAAGGCGCGTGCCCCCGATCAGGCCAGAACAGACGTTGAAGATTTAGCCCTTGAACACTTCATCCAGCAAGTTGTGCATCGACTGGAAAGCCCGCGCAGCGGTCTTCGCGTCGTACATCATCATGCCCGGCACATTGGCGTGCGGATCGGTGAACGAATGCACCGCGCCGCCGTAGCTCAGCAGTTGCCAATCCACACCGGCCGCGTTCATTTCATCTTCGAAGGCCGGCAACTGCTCCTTGGGCACCAACGGGTCGCTAGCGCCATGCAACACCAGCACCGAGCCCTTGATGTTCTTGGCATCCGCCGGGTTCGGCGTATCGAGGGTGCCGTGGAACGACACGGCAGCCTTCAACGGCGCACCGGTACGCGCCAGTTCCAACGAGCAGCAACCACCAAAGCAGAAACCGAAGGTCGCCAGCTTCGAGGTATCCACGGCGGCTTCGGCCTGGCCCTGCAACTGCTCCAAGGCTGCCTGCATACGCTTATTCAGCAACGGGCGGTCGTTTTTCAATGGCATCATCGCCGCGCCGGCTTCATCACCATTCGATGGGCGAACCTTTTGCCCATACAGGTCGGCGATCAGCACCACGTAGCCCTTGGCGGCAACGCGCTTGGCGATCTCCTCGGCACCCGCACTCACACCCATCCAGTTCGGCGCCATCAGCAGGCCTGGCAACGGACCTTTGTGGCTGGCATCAAACGCCAGGCGGCTTTCATAAGACTGGCCATCAATCTGATAGACCACGGAACGCACGGTGACTTGGCTCATCATTTTCTCCAGTTGAAGATCACTAGAACGGAAATGGGCTGTAGGAACGAGCTTGCTCGCGCCTCCAAACGAAAAAACCCGCCGAAGCGGGTTTTTCTACAACGGTGTTAAACCGACAGTTCAACCAACAGCTTGTTCAGTCGGCGCACATAGGCGGCCGGGTCTTTCAGGCTGTCGCCAGCGGCCAGGGCCGCCTGGTCGAAGAGGATGTGCGACAGGTCGCCAAACCGCTCTTCGCTCTGCTCGCCGTCGAGTTTCTCGATCAGCGGGTGAGCCGGGTTGAATTCGAAGATCGGCTTGGAATCCGGCACCTTCTGGCCGCTGGCCTCGAGGATCTGGCGCATCTGCATGCCCAGGTCCTGCTCACCAATAGCCAGGATCGCCGGGGAGTCGGTCAGACGGTGGGAGACCCGCACTTCACTGACCGCATCCCCCAAGGACGCCTTGATCCGCTCAACCAGGCCTTCTTTGGCCTTGGCGACTTCTTCGGCTTCTTTCTTCTCTTCTTCAGAGTCCAGGTTACCCAGGTCCAGGTCGCCACGCGCCACATCGACGAAAGATTTGCCGTCGAATTCGTTGAGGTAGCTCATCAGCCACTCATCGATGCGGTCGGTCAGCAGCAGCACTTCGATGCCTTTCTTGCGGAAGACTTCCAGGTGCGGGCTGTTCTTGACCTGAGCGTAGGTTTCGCCAGTCAGGTAGTAGATCTTGTCCTGGCCTTCCTTGGCGCGCGCCAGGTACTCGGCCAGGGACACCACTTGCTCGCCGTCGTCACCCTGGGTGGATGCGAAGCGCAGCAGGCCGGCGATTTTTTCCTTGTTAGCGAAGTCTTCTGCCGGACCTTCTTTCATGACCTGGCCGAAGTTTTTCCAGAAGCCCTTGTATTGCTCAGGCTCGTTCTTCGCCAGTTTTTCCAGCATGTCGAGCACGCGCTTGGTCAGCGCCGACTTCATGGAGTCGATAATCGGATCTTTCTGCAGGATTTCCCGCGATACGTTCAACGACAGGTCATTGGAGTCGACCACGCCCTTGATAAAGCGCAGGTACAGCGGCAGGAACGACTCTGCCTGGTCCATCACGAACACCCGCTGCACGTAGAGCTTCAGGCCCTTCGGCGCTTCACGCTGGTACAGGTCGAACGGCGCACGGGCCGGCACGTACAGCAGCGAGCTGTATTCCAGCTTGCCTTCAACCTTGTTGTGGCTCCAGCTCAGCGGGTTTTCGTAGTCGTGACCGATGTGCTTGTAGAACTCCTGGTATTCCTCGTCCTTGATCTCGGTACGCGGACGGGTCCACAGCGCGCTGGCGCGGTTGACGGTTTCCCACTCAACCGCTGGCGCTTCTTCGCCTTCGGCAGCAGCCTGCTCTTTCGGCAATTCGATCGGCAGAGCGATGTGGTCAGAGTACTTCTTGATAATGTTGCGCAGGCGCCAGCCATCGGCGAACTCGTCTTCACCGGGCTTGAGGTGCAGCACGATGCGGGTCCCGCGGTCAGCCTTGTCGATCGTGGCGATTTCAAACTCGCCCTCGCCTTTCGAAGCCCAATGCACGCCTTCGCTGGCGTCAAGGCCGGCGCGACGGCTGAACACTTCGACCTTGTCGGCGACGATGAAGGCGGAGTAGAAGCCCACGCCGAACTGGCCGATCAGGTGCGAATCTTTCTTCTGGTCACCCGAGAGGTTTTTCATGAAGTCAGCGGTGCCGGATTTGGCGATGGTCCCCAGGTGGGTAATCGCTTCTTCGCGGCTCATGCCGATACCGTTGTCTTCGAGGGTGACGGTCTTGGCGTCCTTGTCGAAGCTCACACGGATTTTCAGTTCCGCGCCGCCTTCCAGCAACTCAGGCTTGGACAGGGCTTCGAAACGTAATTTGTCGACAGCGTCAGAGGCGTTCGAGATCAATTCGCGAAGGAAGATTTCCTTGTTGGAATACAGCGAATGGATCATGAGGTGCAGCAGTTGCTTCACCTCGGTCTGGAAGCCCAGGGTTTCCTTTTGAGTTTCCACACTCATGGTCATCAAACTCCAATTGGATGGCAGTGGCCGCGCCCTAGAGGGTTGGCGGCGGGTTGTCATCAAAGTTGGGGGCTAAGACCAGGATTTCAAGGGCGGGCCACTTCCTCAATCTTGAAATGCGCACGCGCAGTGGCAATCGGTTCCGCTGGGGTGCTTTGCCAGGCGGTGATCGCCACATTGGCCACGCGACGGCCCTGGCGCCATACCTGGCATTTGGCATAGGTGTCGCGAAACTGCCCGGCACGCAGGTAATCCAGGGAGAAATCGATAATCTTCGGCAGCCCCGGCGCACCGGTAAACACCAGCAGGTGCAACGCCGCCGACAGTTCCATAAAGCCGGCAATCACGCCACCGTGCAGTGCCGGCAATATGGGGTTACCAATGTTGTCCTGGTTGGCCGGCATGCGGAACAACAATTCATCGCCCAGGCGGGTGCACTCGATGCCGATCAGCCTGGCGTAGGGGATCAGGTCGAGCAGCACCGCGTAGTTACCGCGCTGATGGGCTTGTTCGAGTCGGGTTTTGAACCGGTGCGTCATGCTTTCTCTCCCTGGACAGTGCTGCCCAATCCCTGCGTGCCCTTGAGGCGTTTACCCATGCGCATGAACGTGCCCACCACATGGGCAATGGGCTGCTGGGGGTCGTCCTGATAGGCGAAGCCACGGGTAAAGATCACATCGCTGGTCACCCGGTAGCACTGGGCGAAGCCGTACACCGGCTTGTGCGGTTCGGCCGGATGCATGTAGTCCACACGCAGATCCAGGGTCGGACACACCTCGAATTCCGGCAAGACACACAGGGTGGCCATGCCGCAGGCAGTGTCCATCAACGAGGTCAAGGCGCCGCCATGGATCACCCCGCTCAGGGGGTCTCCGACTATGTGCGGCCCGTAGGGCAGGACCAGCGTCATACCCTCCCCATCTGCGTGATGAACGGTAATACCCAGGACCTGACAATGGCGCAGCGCCGATACAAAGCGTGTGGCACGCGCTAACAGTGGATTTTCGGTCATTCGTTCCAGACTCTTATTAGTGTTGATCCGCGGAGTGGGCGCCACGGGCGAAAGTTCCTTGGCGCGCGAGGTTTATATATCTACGCAATAAAAGGAACTAATGCTTGCCCCCCACGTTCGAAAGGCCAGTAGATATCTTCAATAAGGAGAAACACCCCATGCGCAAGACTTTAGCTATTTCCATGATGTTGGCCGCTGCCCTCGGTCTCGCTGCCTGCGATAAAAAATCCGAAGACAAAGCCCAAGATGCCGCCGCGCATTCTGAGCAAGCTCAGAAAGATATGGCCAAAGCTCAGGATAAAGTGAACGACGCTGCGAAAGAAAACGCCGATGCTGCCAAAGCTCAGGCTGAATCGAACGCCGCCGCTGCGAAAGAAGCTGCACCCGCTACCCCAGCCACCGGTTCTTGAGACCGCGGCTTGAATTAGCTTCGCTGCAAAAAGAAAGCCCGCTTAAATAGCGGGCTTTACTTTGTCTGCTGTTCTTTACTCTCCGTATTAATACGCTGATCCAGCCTAAGCCACTTCTTTGAGCGCTTCCGGAGGTGGCGTATCCGTCTGGGTATACACCATCACTTGCAGTACGTCGGAATGAAACTCTCGGCGATACAGCACCAGCACCACCCCGCCGCTCATCAACATGAATAACCACGGGCTGACAAACCACGCCAGCATGGTCATGCCGAAGTAATAAGAACGCAGGCCGAAGTTGAACTGATTGGCTGCCATCGAGATAACCCGTGCCGCTCGCAAGGCAAATGCCTTTCGCTCCTGCTCGGACACATGCCGCTCGCCGATCATCGGTGCCGAACCTACCAGCACCGCTGCAAAGTTGTACTGACGCATGCACCAACTGAAGGTGAAGAAGGCATAGACGAAGACCAGCGCCAGGCAGAGCAGCTTGATCTCCGACATGCCCTGGGAGGCCTGCTGCACCATGGGGATGTCCGCCAGCAATGACACCGCCCGCTCGGAAGCACCGAGCACCGTGAGAATGCCGGCGAGGATGATCAAGGTGCTGGAGGCGAAAAATGAGGCATTACGCTCCAGATTGCCGATCACGCTGGCGTCGGCGATCCGGTTGTCACGCAGCAGCATGCGGCGCATCCAGTCCTCGCGATACAAATGCAGCACGCTGGCCAGGCACGCGGTGTCTCGGGCTTTCCAGGTGGCATAACGGGTGTAGCCGCCCCAACACAGGATGAACCAGAGGGCAGCAAGCAGGTGGATCTGATTGGCTTCGACGAACGACATGCGGGTCCTATTACAGGGTGAATGATGGCGGAATGCGGTTCAAAGGTGGGATGGGCTTGCCCCCTCCCACACTGATCCAGTTCCAACTTTAGAAGGTGTAGTTTCATAAAGCATAAAAAATGCCCCGTATCGATTGATACGGGGCATTTCTATACCGCATGAAACCCGCGTGTTACGCGATGGCTTCGCTGCGCTTACCCAGCATGCGATCAATAACGACCGCCACACCCAGCGTCATCACCGACGGCACCAGCCAGGCCAGGCCTTGCTCGCTCAGCGGCAGGTTCGCCAGCTGCGAAGGCATCCAGCCCGCCAGGCCGGCGCCCTTGAGCGCGTCGATGCAGCCAAAGATAAACGACACCAGCATCACCGGTCCGACGATACGGCCCTGCTCCTGCCAGAAGTCTTTGCAGAAGCTCAAGGCCACCAGCACGATGCACGGCGGGTAGATCGCGGTGAGTACCGGGATCGAGAACGCAATCAGCTTGGTCAACCCCAGGTTCGACACGAACAGCGAGAACAGCGCCAGGATCACTACCAGGGTCTTGTAGGACAGGGGCAGGATTTTGCTGAAGTACTCGGCGCAAGCGCACGTCAGGCCGACGGCGGTGACCAGGCACGCGAGCGAAATCAACACCGCCAGGAAACCACTGCCCAGGGAGCCGAAGGTGTGTTGCACATAGGCGTGCAATACAGCCGCGCCATTGGCTGCGCCAGCAGCGACTTCATGGCTGCCCGCCCCGAGGCGGAACAAACTGATGTACACCAGCGCCAAACCTACGCCAGCAATCAACCCGGCAATGATCGCGTAGCGGGTGATCAACTTGGGCGATTCAACACCACGGGAACGGATCGCATTGACGATCACAATGCCAAACACCAGCGCCCCCAGGGTATCCATGGTCAGGTAACCATTGATAAAGCCTTGAGAGAACGGTGCAGCAACGTATTCCGGGGTGGCGACACCCACCTCACCGGCCGGCAGGGCAAACGCGGCAATGCCGAGGATGGCCAGCGCGATGATCTTCAGCGGCGCCAGGAAGCGACCCACGGTGTCCAGGAGCCGGCCTGGGTACAGGGAGACAAAGAACACCACCAGGAAATACACCGAGCTGTAGAGGAACAACGCCAGCGGGCTCTCGCCGGTCAGCGGCGCCAGGCCCACTTCAAAGGACACGGTCGCGGTACGCGGAGTGGCGAACAGCGGCCCTACCGCCAGGTACGCCGCTGCCGCGAGCAGGCCACCGGCGATCTTGCCGATCGGGCTGCTCAATGCGTCCATGCCGCCACCGACCTTGGCCAGGGCAATCACGGTGACCACCGGCAAGCCGACCGCAGTGATCAGGAAGCCCAACGCCGCCATCCAGACATGAGGCCCGGACTGCAAACCAACGATAGGCGGGAAAATGATGTTGCCAGCGCCCACGAACAGGGCAAAAGTCATGAAGCCCAACGCCAGGATATCCTGGCTTTTCAACACTTTCATTTGAGGAAATACCACACTACTGAATCGGAATTTAGAGAGGGATTCCCTATGGATGAGGGAAATACGGCCGGCCCTTATGGGGACCGACGGGTCTAGCGCGCGGCTTCCTTTTGGGATGTCGGCGCATAAAGAGGCGGCTAGGGTACAGAATTAGCCTGACGAACGCACTGTTGCGGGGCGGACTGTCCGATAAGCGACACTTTCATGTCGCGTTTTCATACCTAATTTGGCAATACAGGCAAATGAACAAACTCAGAACGCACAAAGGCCACCCGAAGGTGGCCTTTGCCTGGTAAAGCGTCAGTTAAGCGCGAGGCTTACTTGACAGCCCAACCGGTCAGCTCGGCCAGGGCCTTGCCGATGTCTGCCAGCGAACGCACGGTTTTAACGCCTGCGTCTTGCAGTGCAGCGAATTTCTCGTCTGCAGTGCCTTTGCCGCCAGAGATGATTGCGCCAGCATGGCCCATGCGCTTGCCAGCAGGGGCAGTCACACCAGCGATGTAGGAAACAACCGGCTTGGTCACGTGTGCCTTGATGTAGGCAGCCGCTTCTTCTTCAGCCGAACCGCCGATCTCACCGATCATCACGATCGCTTCGGTCTTCGGGTCTTCCTGGAACAATTTCAGGATGTCGATGAAGTTCGAACCTGGAATCGGGTCACCGCCGATGCCGACGCAAGTCGACTGACCGAAACCGGCGTCAGTGGTCTGCTTCACAGCTTCGTAGGTCAGGGTGCCGGAACGGGAAACGATACCGACTTTACCTGGCAAGTGAATGTGACCTGGCATGATGCCGATCTTGCATTCGCCTGGAGTGATCACGCCTGGGCAGTTAGGGCCGATCAGGACTACGCCCAGCTCGTCGCACTTAACTTTAGCGTCCAGCATGTCCAGGGTAGGAATGCCTTCGGTGATGCACACGATCAGCTTGATGCCGCCGAATGCCGCTTCCAGGATCGAGTCCTTGCAGAAAGGAGCTGGAACGTAGATCACGCTGGCGGTGGCGCCAGTGGCAGCTACAGCGTCTTTCACGGTGTTGAACACGGGCAGGCCCAGGTGCTCGGTGCCGCCTTTGCCCGGCGTTACGCCGCCAACCATCTTGGTGCCGTATTCGATGGCTTGCTGGGTGTGGAAACTACCTTGCGAACCGGTAATACCCTGGCAGATAACTTTGGTGTCTTTATTGATCAGGACGCTCATTATTTGCCCTCCGCAGCTTTGACAACTTGTTGAGCAGCGTCGGTCAGGCTGGTAGCCGCGATGATGTTCAAACCGCTTTCTGCCAGTACTTTAGCGCCCAGTTCAGCGTTGTTGCCTTCAAGGCGAACAACAACCGGGATTTTAACGCCGACTTCTTTCACTGCACCGATGATGCCTTCGGCAATCATGTCGCAACGAACGATGCCGCCGAAGATGTTGACCAGTACTGCAGCGACGTTGGAGTCGGACAGGATGATCTTGAAGGCTTCGGTTACGCGTTCTTTGGTAGCACCACCGCCTACGTCGAGGAAGTTGGCTGGTTTGCCGCCATGCAGGTTGACGATGTCCATGGTACCCATGGCCAGGCCGGCACCGTTGACCATGCAACCGATGTTACCTTCCAGGGCTACGTAGTTCAGTTCGAACTTGGCAGCGTGCGCTTCGCGCGGATCGTCCTGCGACGGATCGTGGAAAGTCTTCAGCTTAGGCTGACGGTACATGGCGTTGGCGTCGATGTTGATCTTGGCGTCGAGGCAGTGCAGATCGCCGTCAGCCTTGATCACCAGCGGGTTCACTTCCAGCAGGGCCAGATCGTGATCCTGGAACAGTTTGGCCAGACCTACGAAGATCTTGGCGAACTGGGCAACTTGCTTGCCTTCCAGGCCCAGCTGGAAAGCCAGCTCGCGACCCTGGAATGGCTGAGCGCCAACCAGTGGATCGATCGTGGCTTTCAGAATTTTTTCTGGGGTTTCGTGAGCGATCTTCTCGATGTCCACGCCACCTTCGGTGGAAGCCATGAACACGATGCGACGGCTCGAACGGTCAACGACAGCGCCCAGGTACAGCTCTTTAGCGATATCAGTGCACGATTCAACCAGGATCTTGGTGACTGGCTGGCCATTGGCATCAGTCTGGTAAGTCACCAGACGCTTGCCCAGCCACTGCTGTGCGAAGGCCTTGGCGTCTTCTTTGCTGCGAACCAGCTTAACGCCGCCCGCTTTACCGCGACCACCAGCGTGGACCTGGGCTTTGACAACCCATTCAGTGCCGCCGATTTTGTCGCAAGCTTCTGCTGCTGCTTCCGGGGTGTCTACTGCGTAGCCCTTGGAAACTGGCAGGCCGTATTCAGCGAACAGCTGCTTACCCTGATACTCGTGAAGATTCATGCTTTTTACCGTCTTCGTTAGGTACTGCGCATTCGGCGCTGCGCTCATTATGAGTGCCGCGCCACCTGTGACTGCTGCTTACGCAACTTGCCGGACTTGGGCCCGGTCAAGCTGCGCAAGACTGCGTCCAGCGGATATTCCGCGGTGAGTCTTGCGCGCAAGGCTCACGACGGGCAACCGCCGTGGTTTCTTATTATCTCGTTCAGCGCTTCTTCTTGTTGGCGATGTGGATGGCATGGCCATTCACTGCCAGCGCGGCTTCGTGCAACGCTTCGGACAGGGTCGGATGGGAGAAGACCATCATGCCGATGTCCTCGGCACTGGTGCCGAATTCCATACCGATTGCGCCCTGCTGAACCAGCTCTGCTGCGCCTGGGCCAATCACGTGGACGCCCAATACGCGGTCAGTCTTGGCATCAGCGATGACTTTGACAAAACCACCGGTGTCGTTGGCTGCCATGGCACGGCCAGAAGCGGCAAACGGGAAGGTGCCGACGTTAACTTCAACGCCTTCAGCTTTCAACTGCTGTTCGTTCTTGCCGACCCATGCAATTTCCGGGTGGGTGTAGATAACCGATGGGATCAGGTCGTAGTTCATCTGGGTTTTATGGCCCTTGATGCGCTCGACAACCATGATGCCTTCTTCGGAAGCCTTGTGCGCGAGCATCATGCCGCGAACCACGTCGCCAATGGCGTAGACGCCAGGAACGGTGGTAGCGCAGTGATCGTCAACGTGGATGAAGCCACGCTCGTCGATGTTCACGCCGCTGTCGGAAGCCAGCAGGTCGGTGGTCACTGGACGGCGACCCACGGCGACGATCAGCTTGTCGAACGTGATGGTCTGTTCGCCATCCTTGTCGGTGTAGGTCACAACGACTTCTTCGCCGTTAACCTTCGAGCCGGTCACGCGAGCGCCCAGCTTGATGTCCAGACCTTGCTTGGTCAGGGTTTTCAGCGCTTCCTTGGACACCGCGGTGTCGGCGGCCAGCAGGAACGTGTCCAGGGCTTCGAGCACGGTGACCTGGGAACCCAGGCGGGACCAGACGGAACCCAGCTCCAGGCCGATCACGCCAGCGCCGATCACGCCCAGGCGCTTAGGCACGGCTTGGAATTCCAGGGCGCCAGTCGAATCAACGATGACTTTCTGGTCAACAGGTGCCGGTGGAATGTCGATTGGACGCGAACCTGGCGCCAGGATCACGTTCTCGGCTTCGATGATTTCTACCGAACCATCTGGCTTGGTGATTTCAACTTTCTTGCCGGCCAGCAGTTTGCCGTGGCCTTGCAGGGAAGTGACGCCGTTGGCCTTGAACAGGGTCGCAACGCCAGAGGTCAGGCCTTTGACGATGTTGGCTTTACGGCCGACCATCGCGGGTACGTCCATGGTCACGCCAGCGTGGTTGATGCCGTGGATGGCAAAACCGCTTTGCGCTTCGTGGAATTTCCAGGAGCTGTCCAGCAGCGCCTTGGAAGGAATGCAACCAACGTTCAGGCAGGTACCGCCCAATGCCAGTTTGCCTTCCTTGTCGGTGTATTTTTCGATGCAAGCAGTCGAGAGGCCCAATTGTGCGGCCTTGATGGCGGCAACATAGCCGCCAGGGCCTGCACCAATCACTACAACGTCAAATTTCTGCGACATGAAAATAGTTCCTCTATTTAGCAGCAAGCTTTCAAGCCGCAAGCCCCAAGCCCGACTGCCTTCTCCGGCAGCCTGTCACTCGAGGCCTGCAGCTGCTTCTATCAGATATCCAGCAGCAGACGAGCCGGGTCTTCCAGCAGGTTCTTGATGGTCACCAGGAAAGTCACGGCTTCTTTACCATCGATCAGGCGGTGATCGTACGACAGCGCCAGGTACATCATTGGGCGGATCACGACTTGGCCGTTGATGGCCATCGGACGCTGGATGATGTTGTGCATGCCCAGGATTGCGGCTTGTGGCGGGTTGACGATCGGTGTCGACATCATCGAACCGAAGGTACCACCGTTGGTGATGGTGAAGGTACCACCGGTCATCTCGTCGATGGTCAGCTTGCCGTCACGGGCCTTCTTGCCGAAGCCGGCGATGCCGCCTTCGATTTCAGCCAGGCTCATCAGCTCGGCGTTACGCAGAACCGGAACCACCAGGCCACGGTCGCTGGACACGGCAACGCCGATGTCTGCATAGCCGTGGTAGACGATGTCGCTGCCGTCGATGGAAGCGTTGACTGCCGGGAAGCGCTTCAGCGCTTCGGTGGCCGCTTTCACGAAGAACGACATGAAGCCCAGGCGCACGCCGTTGTGGGACTTCTCGAACAGGTCCTTGTACTTCGAACGCAGGGCCATGACTTCGGTCATGTCGACTTCGTTGAACGTGGTCAGCATCGCCATGTTCGACTGGGCTTCAACCAGGCGCTTGGCCACGGTGGCACGCACGCGGGTCATCGGTACGCGCTTCTCGGTGCGGTCGCCAGCAGCGAACACAGGCGCAGCGGCGGCTGGGGCAGCAGCCTTGGCAGGCGCGGCAGCCGGAGCGTTTTTCTTGGCTTCAACTGCAGCAACCACGTCTTCCTTGGTCACACGGCCGTCTTTGCCAGTGCCTTTGATGGAAGCCAGGTTGATGCCGTTTTCTTCCGCCAGCTGACGCGCAGCCGGGGCAGCGATTGGGTCTTCACCACCAGCAGCCGGTGCGGCAGCTGGAGCCGAAGCAGCGACAGCCGGTGCAGCGGCGGCTGGAGCGGCGGCGGCACTGCCCTCTTCGATCGAGCCCAGGACCTGGTTGGACAGGACGGTGTCGCCCTCGTTGGCAACGATTGCGCCCAGGACGCCGTCGGCTTCGGCCAACACTTCCAGTACGACTTTGTCAGTCTCGATGTCGACGATCAGGTCGTCACGCTTGACGGCCTCGCCCGGTTTCTTGTGCCAGGTGGCAACGGTGCCATCGGCAACCGATTCCGGGAATGACGGGGCTTTGATTTCGATAGCCATTATCTGTGGGTCCTTAAAATTCGGTTTCAGTCAGCGCGAAGGCGTTAAACAGTGAAAGCATCTTGCAGCAGTTTTTCCTGCTGCTCGGCGTGCATCGACGCATAACCACAAGCAGGTGCAGCAGAAGCATCACGACCGGCATACTCCAGGCCCAGGGCCTTGTTGTGGTTACCGATGCTGCGACGCAGGTGATGCTGGCTGCTGTACCACGCGCCCTGGTTCATCGGTTCTTCCTGACACCACACGACATTCGTGAGGTTGGTGTAAGGCGCGATGATCTCCATCAGGTCATCTTCCGGGAACGGGTAAAGCTGCTCGATACGCACGATGGCGATGTCTTCGCGGCCTTCGGCACGGCGTTTTTCCAGCAGATCGTAGTAGACCTTGCCACTGCACAGGATCAGGCGAGTGACCTTGGCGGCGTCCAGCGTATCGATTTCTGGAATCACGGTCTGGAACGAACCATCCGCCAGATCTTCCAGGGTCGAGATGGCCAATTTGTGACGCAGCAGCGATTTAGGGGTCAGCACTACCAGCGGCTTGCGCAGCGGGCGGATCACCTGGCGACGCAGCAAGTGGTAGATCTGCGCCGGGGTGGTCGGCACGCACACCTGGATGTTGTGCTCGGCGCACAGCTGCAGGTAACGCTCCAGACGGGCCGAGGAGTGCTCCGGGCCCTGACCTTCATAACCGTGTGGCAGCAGCATGGTCAGACCGCACAGACGGCCCCACTTGTGCTCACCGCTGGTGATGAACTGGTCGATCACCACCTGTGCGCCGTTGGCGAAGTCGCCGAACTGGGCTTCCCAGATCACCAGCGCGTTAGGCGTAGTGGTCGAGTAACCGTATTCGAACGCCAGTACGGCTTCTTCGGACAGGAACGAATCGTACAGGTCGAAACGTGGCTGGCCTTCGTACAGGTTCTGCAACGGGATGTAGGTGCCCGCGTCTTTCTGGTTGTGCAATACCGCGTGACGGTGCGAGAACGTACCACGGCCGATGTCCTGGCCGGTCATGCGGATCGGGTGACCTTCGAACGCCAGGGTCGCGTACGCCATGGTTTCGGCATAACCCCAGTTGATCGGCAGGCCGCCGGCTTGCATCTTCTGACGGTCTTCGTAGATCTTCGCAACCTGGCGCTGTACCACGAAGCCATCCGGGATTTCCAGCAGCTTGGCGGACAGTTCCTGCAGGGTCTTCAGATCGAACGAGGTGTCGTGACGCGCCGTCCAGGTGTGACCCAGGTACGGACGCCAATCAACGAACAACTCTTTGTTCGGCTCTTTGACCAGGCTTTTTACTACATGCAGACCATTGTCCAGCGCGTTGCGGTATTCATCGATCTTCGCCTGAACACGCGCATCATCAACGATACCGGCCTTGATCAGGCTTTCGGCATACAGCTCACGGGTGGTGCGCTGCTTGGTGATCTGCTGGTACATCAACGGCTGGGTGCCGCTTGGTTCATCGGCTTCGTTGTGACCGCGACGGCGGTAGCAAACCAGGTCGATCACCACGTCACGCTTGAACTGCATGCGGTAGTCGACAGCCAGTTGGGTCACGAACAGCACGGCTTCCGGATCATCACCATTCACATGGAGGATCGGCGCCTGGATCATCTTGGCAACGTCGGTGGCGTACTCGGTGGAACGCGCGTCCAACGGGTTGCTGATGGTGAAGCCCACCTGGTTGTTGATGACGATGTGAACGGTGCCGCCGGTCTTGAAGCCGCGAGTCTGCGACATCTGGAAGGTTTCCAGGACCACGCCTTGACCGGCGAATGCCGCGTCACCGTGGATGGAAATCGGCAGGACCTTTTCACCGGTGGAATCGTTACGACGATCCTGGCGAGCACGGACCGAACCCTCGACCACTGGAGAAACGATTTCCAGGTGGGATGGGTTGAAGGCCATGGCCAGGTGAACTTCACCACCGGTGGTCATCACGTTGGACGAGAAGCCCTGGTGGTATTTAACGTCACCGGAACCCAGCTCGACCTTCTTCTTGCCTTCGAACTCGTCGAACAGCTCGCGCGGGTTCTTGCCAAAGGTGTTGACCAGCACGTTCAAGCGGCCACGGTGGGCCATGCCGATCACGATTTCCTTGGTGCCGTAGGAACCGGAACGCTGGATCAGCTCATCGAGCATCGGAATCAGGCTCTCGCCGCCTTCCAGGCCGAAACGCTTGGTGCCCGGGTATTTGGTGCCCAGGTATTTCTCGAGACCTTCGGCTGCGGTCACACGCTCAAGCAGGTGGCTGCGCACATCGGCGGACAACACCGGACGGCCACGCACGCCTTCGAGACGGTGCTGGAACCAGTGGCGCTGTTCGGAATCGGTGATGTGCGTAAACTCAGCGCCGATGGTGCGGCAATATGTCTGCTGCAACGCTTCGTGAATTTCGCGTAGGCTCGCTTCCTCTTTGCCGATGAACAGGTCGCCGGCACGGAAGGTCGTATCAAGATCGGCATTGGTCAAGCCGTAATGATTGATCGACAGGTCTGCAGGTGCAGGACGCTTCCAGAGCCCCAGCGGGTCGAGCTGGGCCGCCTGGTGGCCACGCATACGGTAGGCCTGGATCAGTCGCAGTACTTCAACTTGCTTCTTCTCGTGCTCACTGCTCACGCTTGCGGCGGAAACCGGCTGGGCGCGGCGCTGGTTCTTTGCCAGCAGCACGAACTGATCGCGAATTGTTGCGTGCGATACATCGGTGGCAGCGTTGCCGTCTGAAGACAACGTCTGAAATTTGGTGCGCCATTCTTCTGGCACAGCGTTAGGGTCGTGCAGGTAGAGCTCATAAAGCTCTTCCACATAGGCAGCGTTACCACCTGAAAGATAGCCGCTGTTCCACATGCGCTGCATCACGCTTTCTTGCATGCTTGGTCACCCTCGATTTGGGGACACCACCGGCGAAAACACCGAGTTTGCTTGCAAAAGGCCAAGTGCAGCGACCAAAACAAGCCACTTAGGATCACGCTGATAGTTCGGGTACCAACCCGAATGCCCCTGCTTGTCTCATTTCTTCAAAATAAGAGCCGCGGCTTTGTAAGTCGCTGCTCAAGTTAAAACTACGGCGCCGGTTGAAGCCTGCGCCGCAGCATTTACGGGCACAACGGTCCTGCTTTGCTACAACGTCAGTTACACGCCGCTTTGCAGCAACATGTTACGGATGTGACCAATGGCTTTAGTCGGGTTCAAGCCTTTGGGACATACGTTGACGCAGTTCATGATCCCGCGGCAGCGGAATACGCTGAACGGGTCATCCAGTGAAGCCAGACGCTCGGCAGTCTTGGTGTCACGGCTGTCTGCCAGGAAGCGGTACGCTTGCAGCAGAGCGGCTGGGCCCAGGAACTTGTCCGGGTTCCACCAGAAGGATGGGCACGACGTCGAGCAGCAAGCGCACAGGATGCACTCGTACAGGCCATCGAGCTTTTCACGCTCTTCCGGGGACTGCAGACGTTCGATGGCCGGAGCCGGCGTGTCGTTCTGCAGGAATGGCTTAACTTTCTCGTATTGCTTGTAGAAGATGCTCATATCGACGACCAGGTCACGGATAACCGGCAAACCTGGCAGTGGACGAACGATCAGCTTGTTGCCTTTAACAACGGCGGACAGCGGCGTGATGCACGCCAGGCCGTTCTTGCCGTTGATGTTCATGCCGTCGGACCCGCACACACCTTCACGGCAAGAGCGACGATAGGAGAAACCTTCGTCCTGCTCTTTGATCAGGGCCAATACATCCAGCACCATCAGGTCTTTACCACCGGTATCGACCTGGAACTCCTGCATGAACGGCGCAGCGTCCTGATCAGGGTTGTAGCGATAAACACTGACTTTCAACATGGCAGCCACCCTTAGTAAGTCCGAATCTTCGGTTCAAACGTCGGAACCGTCTTCGGCGAGAAGTTCACGGCACGCTTGGCAACGCGCTTTTCACCCGGGAAGTACAGGGTGTGGCACAGCCAGTTCTCGTCGTCGCGATCTTCATAGTCTTCACGAGCGTGAGCACCACGGGATTCCTTACGAACCTCAGCGGCAATCGCAGTCGCTTCGGCCACTTCCAGCAGGTTTTGCAGCTCAAGGGCTTCGATACGAGCGGTGTTGAACGCCTGGCTCTTATCGTTGATCTTGACGTTGGCGATACGCTTGCGCAGGTCAGCCAGCTGGGCAATACCCTTCTGCATGTATTCGCCAGTACGGAATACACCGAAGTAGTTCTGCATGCAGCTTTGCAGCTCGCGACGCAGGGTAGCCACGTCCTCGCCATCAGTACGCTCGTTCAGAGCGGTCAGACGTGCCAGGGCCGCTTCGATGTTGGCGTCGGTAGCGTCATCGTATTCGATGCCGTCGGTCAGCGCCTTTTCCAGGTGCAGGCCAGCAGCACGACCGAATACCACCAGGTCGAGCAGCGAGTTGCCGCCCAGGCGGTTGGCGCCGTGAACCGATACGCAAGCCACTTCGCCCACGGCGAACAGACCATGGATGATCTCGTCCACACCGTCTGCGTTCTGGGTGATCGCCTGGCCATGAATGTTGGTCGGAACACCGCCCATCATATAGTGGCAAGTCGGAACAACCGGAACCGGGGCAACGACCGGATCAACGTGCGCGAAGGTCTTGGACAGCTCGCAAATACCTGGCAGGCGGCTGTGCAGCACTTCTTCGCCAAGGTGATCGAGCTTGAGCAGCACGTGATCGCCATTCGGGCCACAGCCGTTACCGGCAATGATTTCCTTGACCATCGAACGGGCTACAACGTCACGACCGGCAAGGTCTTTCGCGTTCGGAGCATAGCGCTCCATGAAACGCTCGCCGTTCTTGTTGATCAGGTAGCCACCTTCACCACGGCAACCTTCGGTAACCAGTACACCAGCGCCGGCAATACCGGTCGGGTGGAACTGCCACATTTCGATGTCCTGTACCGGCACGCCAGCACGCAGTGCCATGCCGACGCCGTCACCGGTGTTGATCAGGGCATTGGTAGTCGAAGCGTAGATACGACCTGCACCACCGGTCGCCAGAACAGTCGCCTTGGCGCGGATATAGGTGGTTTCACCGGTTTCGATGCAGATGGCGATCACGCCGACGAATGCGCCGTCCTGGTTTTTCACCAGGTCAACCGCGTAGTACTCGTTCAGGAACGTGGTGCCGGCTTTCAGGTTGCCCTGATAAAGGGTGTGCAGCAACGCGTGACCGGTACGGTCGGAGGCGGCGCATGTACGGGCAGCCTGGCCGCCTTTACCGTAATCCTTCGACTGGCCGCCGAATGGACGCTGGTAGATACGGCCCTGCTCGGTACGGGAGAACGGCAGGCCCATGTGGTCCAGCTCGAACACCGCGGCCGGGCCTTCCTGACACATGTATTCGATAGCGTCCTGGTCACCGATGTAGTCGGAACCCTTGACGGTATCGTACATGTGCCAGCGCCAGTCATCGTTCGGGTCGGCAGACGCGATGGCGCAGGTGATGCCACCCTGGGCCGATACGGTATGGGAACGCGTCGGGAACACCTTGGTGATCACGGCAGTCTTGTGACCGCCCTGAGCCAGCTGCAGCGCTGCGCGCATGCCAGCACCGCCACCACCAATAATGATGGCGTCGAAGGAAATAGTTGGAATGTTAGCCATGGATCAGATACCCCAAAGAATCTGCACACCCCAGACGAAGTAAGCGAACATCGCGACGCCGCATACTGCCTGGAAGAGAAACCGTACTGCGGTCGCGGGCTTGCCCAGCGCCATCGGCGTCAGGTAGTCGGTCGCGATGGTCCACATGCCGACCCAGGCGTGAGCGCCCAGGGCTACAAGGGCCAGCAGACTGAAGATTCGCATCGCATTGTGGGAAAACAACCCGTGCCATTGCTCATAGCCAATGCCCGGGTTTGCGACGAGGTATCCGATCAGGAAAATGAAATAAGCCGCGAGAACGACCGCAGACACACGCTGTGCCATCCAGTCATAGAGGCCCGAACGCGACAGATTCGTTACGCTGGTTACCATATCCAAACTCCTGCCAGAACGATCAGCACCACGGAAATGGCGATGACGATTTTCGAGCCGCGGCGGCCGCCTTCCAGCGTCTCACCGATGCCCATATCCATAATCAAGTGGCGCACGCCGGCTACCAGGTGATAAAGCAGAGCGGACAGGAGGCCCCATGCTACGAACTTGGCCAGCGGGCTGGTCAAGCATGCCTTCACCTCGGCATAACCTTCCTCGGAACCCAGGGATTTGCTCAATGCATAAAGCATGATGCCCAGGCCCAGGAACAGGATGATGCCGGAAACACGGTGCAGGAACGACGTAACGCCGGTGATGGGGAGTTTGATGGTCCTTAGGTCAAGGTTTACAGGTCGTTGGCTATTCTTCACGGCTTTTTTTCACACTGAAGAGCCCCTAACAATCAGGGCAAAGTTGTAGGGGAGTGCACTGGTCAGGTAAGCACCACCCAGGGAGTGCGACCCCCAATGAAAGCAAGCCCAAAAGCCCTTGGCGGTCGGTGGCCGAGTATAGACAGTTAGGTTACTAATGACAACGCGCGCACCTCACCCTAATAGCGGATTGCGCTGGAGGGATAAAAGGCGTAAATGGCAGTCAATTTCGAGGAAAAAGTACGGTTAAAGCCTTCTGGAGCAAGACTTTAGGCAAATTGACATCTGAATTTATCTCACTATAGTGGTGCGGGCCCTGCGTGGGGGGTCTGTCTGATGATTTGAAGCATAAATAGGAGGCCACATGGCTGACAAAAAAGCGCAGTTGATCATCGAGGGCGCAGCCCCCGTCGAGCTGCCCATTTTAACCGGCACCGTTGGTCCCGATGTTATCGACGTACGGGGCCTGACGGCCACGGGCCGTTTCACTTTCGACCCAGGCTTCATGTCGACCGCCTCTTGCGAGTCGAAGATCACCTATATCGATGGCGATAATGGCATTTTGCTGCACCGGGGCTACCCGATCGAGCAACTGGCTGAAAAATCGGACTACCTGGAAACCTGCTACCTGCTGCTAAATGGCGAACTGCCAACAGCCGAGCAAAAAGCCCAGTTCGTCAGCACCGTCAAGAACCACACCATGGTTCACGAGCAGTTGAAGACCTTCTTCAACGGCTTCCGCCGCGACGCCCACCCGATGGCCGTCATGTGCGGTGTGGTTGGCGCCCTGTCTGCCTTCTATCACGACTCCCTCGACATCAATAACCCGCAGCATCGCGAAATTTCCGCGATCCGCCTGGTTGCCAAGATGCCGACCCTGGCCGCAATGGTTTACAAGTACTCCATGGGACAACCCATGATGTACCCGCGCAACGACCTGACGTACGCGGAAAACTTCCTGCACATGATGTTCAACACCCCGTGCGAGATCAAACCGATCAGCCCGGTACTCGCCAAGGCAATGGACCGGATCTTCATCCTCCACGCCGACCACGAGCAGAACGCCTCCACCTCTACCGTGCGCCTGGCAGGCTCTTCGGGTGCCAACCCGTTCGCCTGTATTGCCGCCGGTATCGCCGCACTGTGGGGCCCTGCCCACGGCGGTGCAAACGAAGCCGTACTGACCATGCTCGATGAAATCGGCGATGTCTCGAACATCGACAAGTTCATCGCCAAGGCCAAGGACAAGAACGATCCGTTCAAGTTGATGGGCTTCGGTCACCGGGTCTACAAGAACCGCGACCCACGCGCCACCGTCATGAAGCAGACCTGCGACGAAGTGCTGAAGGAACTGGGCATCAACAACGATCCGCAACTCGAACTGGCCATGCGCCTGGAAGAGATCGCCCTGACCGACCCGTACTTCATCGAACGCTCGCTGTACCCGAACGTCGACTTCTACTCGGGGATCATCCTCAAGGCGATCGGCATTCCAACCAGCATGTTCACCGTGATCTTCGCCCTGGCGCGGACCGTGGGCTGGATCTCCCACTGGAAAGAAATGCTCTCCAGCCCGTACAAGATTGGCCGCCCGCGCCAGCTGTACACCGGCTACGAGTCGCGTGACATCACCAAGCTGGAAGATCGCAAGTAAGCATCGCTTAGTTGCACCGAAAACGGCCTCCCTCAGTGGAGGCCGTTTTTGTTTGTGCCGCCTGGTCTACTGAAGTGCGCCCCAGAAGTTGGACACCCATCCAATTTCTGGGGCGTTTTCATGAGCAAGTACACCACGCAGTTCAAGCTATCTGCCATCACCGCTTTCCTTGAGCGAGGCCGAGGGTTTCGCCGGGTCGCCGCTCAATTTCAAATGGACCCCACCTTGCTTCGTCGTTGGGTCGAGGCTTATCGATTACACGGTGAGGCCAGCTTGAGCAGTACCGGCCAGCGTTACAGTGCCTTGTTCAAGTTCTCTGTTCTACGGCGCATGTGGGATGACTCCCTTTCCTTGCGCCGCGCAGCGGCGCTTTTCAACTTGGGGGATTCCACTCAGGTGGGCAGATGGCAACAGCAGTATTACAGTGGCGGTATTGAAGCCCTGGAGTCAGGGAAAAGAGGACTGAGCACCGCTATGCCTAAACCACCTGCTAAACCACGCAAAACCGCTGCCCCACTCACCAGCCCTGAGCCTGAGCACAAGACGTTACTTGATGAGCTCCAATACCTACGGATGGAGAACGCTTATCTAAAAAAGCTTGGGGAGTTAGGCGAGGCGGTGATGAGGCGGGAGAAAGAACAGAAGAAAAAGCCCGATTAGTCAGTGAGCTTAAGCAACACTTTCCCTTGCGTGACTTGCTCAAGCTAGTGAGCCTTGCGCGAAGTACGTACTACTACCAACTCAAGGCGATGGGCGTTGCGGACCGATTTTCCTCGATCAAAGCTTCTATCCAGACCATCCAAAACGAGCATAAGGGCCGCTTTGGTTACCGTCGGATGACGCTAGAACTACGTAAAGAAAGATCGCTGATCAACAGTAAAACGGTACGACGACTGATGGGGGAGCTGGGTCTGAAATGCACGGTGCGGCCTAAGAAATACAGGTCGTATAAAGGGCCGATGGGCGAAGTGTCGCCCAACACCTTGGCTCGTCAGTTCGAGGCTGAGCAACCGAATCAGAAATGGGTGACGGATGTCACCGAGTTCAAAGTGGCCGGCAAAAAGCTGTACTTGTCCCCAGTTTTGGACTTGTACAACGGAGAAATCGTGGCCTATCAGACGGCAATACGTCCCCAATATGCCTTGGTGGGCGAGATGCTGGAAAAAGCTATTGAAGGCTTACCTGAGGGCGGCAAGCCTATGCTGCATTCAGATCAAGGCTGGCACTATCGATATCCAAAGTACCGGGAGAGGCTAGAAAAAGCAGGGCTGGAGCAAAGCATGTCACGCAAAGGAAACTGCCATGACAACGCCACAATGGAGAGTTTCTTCGGCACGCTGAAGTCAGAGTTCTACTATCGGGAAAGCTTTGAAAGCGTGGAGCAGTTGCAAGCGGGGCTGGATGAGTACATCCATTACTACAACCATAAGCGAATCAAAGTGAAGCTTGGCGGACTGAGCCCTGTAGCGTACAGGACCCGGTCCGCTGTAGCCTAACCAACAGCTGTCCAGCTTTTGGGGCGCACTTCACTACCGCCATCGGGGGCAAGCCCCCCTCCCACATTGAACTGCATTCCAAATGATGTACTCGGTTAACGGTGAGAGGGGGCTTGCCCCCGATGACATTGGTACAGACAACCCGGAACCCCAGAAAAAAAATGCCCCGGCCTTTCGACCGGGGCATTTCCTTATCCAGCTACTACCTTAGTGAGAAACCGCCCCACTCGCCCCCAGGCCAGTCTGCGAACGCACAAACTGCGGGAAGTACAGCGCACGTTCCTTGACTGCCGCCGCCGACTTGTCGGTGATGGAGAAGAACCAGATACCGATGAACGCAATGATCATCGAGAACAACGCCGGATATTCGTACGGGAAGATCGCTTTCTCATGGTGCAGGATCGAGACCCAAATGGTTGGCCCCAGGATCATCAGGCCCACCGCGCTGACCAGGCCCAACCAGCCGCCGATCATCGCGCCACGGGTGGTGAGATTCTTCCAGTACATGGAAAGCAGCAACACCGGGAAGTTACAACTGGCGGCGATGGAGAACGCCAGGCCGACCATGAACGCAATGTTCTGGCTTTCGAACAGGATACCCAGGCCGATAGCCAGCACCGCCAGGGCGATGGTGGTGATCTTCGAGACGCGGATCTCGTCCTTCTCGTTGACCCTGCCTTTCCTGATCACGCTGGCGTACAGGTCATGGGACACCGCCGAGGCACCCGCGAGGGTCAAGCCGGCTACCACTGCCAGGATGGTGGCAAACGCCACGGCCGAGATGAAGCCCAGGAAGATACTGCCGCCCACCGCATTGGCCAGGTGCACCGCCGCCATGTTGTTACCGCCCAGCAAGGCACCTGCCGCATCCTTGAACGCCGGGTTGGTACTGACCAGCAGGATCGCGCCGAAGCCGATGATGAAGGTCAGGATGTAGAAGTAGCCGATAAAGCCAGTGGCATACAGCACGCTCTTACGCGCTTCCTTGGCATCGCTCACCGTGAAGAAGCGCATCAGGATGTGCGGCAGGCCGGCGGTACCGAACATCAGCGCCAGGCCCAGGGACAATGCCGAGATCGGGTCTTTCACCAAACCGCCGGGGCTCATGATCGCCTCACCTTTAGGGTGAACCTTGATCGCCTCGGAAAACAGCATGTTGAAGTCGAAGTTGACGTGCTTCATCACCATCAGCGCCATGAACGAGGCACCGGACAACAGCAGCACGGCCTTGATGATCTGCACCCAGGTGGTTGCCAGCATGCCGCCGAACAGCACGTACATGCACATCAGGATACCCACCAGGATCACCGCCACATGGTAATCCAGGCCGAACAGCAGTTGGATCAGCTTGCCCGCGCCAACCATCTGCGCAATCAGGTAGAACGCAACCACCACCAGCGAGCCACATGCCGACAGGCTGCGGATCTGGGTTTGCCCGAGGCGGTAGGACGCCACGTCGGCAAACGTGTATTTGCCCAGGTTACGCAGGCGCTCGGCGATCAGGAACAAAATGATCGGCCAGCCCACCAGGAAGCCGATCGAGTAGATCAGGCCATCGTAGCCAGAGGTATAGACCAGTGCGGAAATCCCCAGGAAGGACGCGGCCGACATATAGTCGCCGGCAATCGCCAGGCCGTTCTGGAAACCGGTGATCTTGCCGCCGGCCGCGTAGTAGTCGGCCGCCGACTTGTTGCGCTTGGATGCCCAATAGGTAATGCACAATGTCGCGCCGACAAAGGCCACGAACATCAGGATCGCTGGAATATTCAGCGGTTGTTTGTGCACTTCACCGGTCAATGCATCCGCCGCCCAGACAGCGGGCGCGAAGACCGAAGCGCCGAATACAGCCAATAGACGACGGATCATTGCGCAGCCTCCTTGAGAATCGCATTGTTCAGGTCGTCGAATTCGCCGTTGGCGCGTCGTACGTAGATGCCGGTGAGGACAAAGGCCGAGACAATCAGCCCGACACCGATGGGGATTCCCCAGGTGATGGATGAACCGGGGCTGAGTTTAGCGCCCAGTATTTGCGGCCCGTAGGCGATCAACAGGATGAATCCGGAGTAAAGCCCTAGCATGATCGCCGAGAGAATCCAGGCGAACCTTTCCCTTTTTCTCACCAGCTCCTTGAAGCGCGGGCTGTTTTGAATCGAGAGGTAAATGCTGTCGTTCATTGTTTTTATCCTCGCAGCACAGCTTTTTTATTATTGGAACGTATCCACTGTATGCGGCTGCCGTAGAGGTTCCAGACGACCTTAGTCTTAGATCGAGTGTAGCGAGGGATCGGGAGAATGCAGGAGGATTTGCAGGGGATGAAATTAATGTGGGAGGGGGCTTGCCCCCGATGACAGTGTGTCAGCCAGCACATCGATAGCTGACAGATTGCCATCGGGGGCAAGCCCCCTCCCACAAAGGTATATCAGGGTCTGTTACTTACCGATCCACTCGGCTACACGCTCAGGGTGCTTTGCAACCCAATCCTTGGCCGCTGCATCAGGCTTGGCGCCCTCTTGAATGGCCAGCATGACTTCGCCGATTTCGTCCTTGGAGGCCCACTGGAATTTCTTCAGGAAGGCCGCGACTTCCGGCGCTTTCTTCTCCAGGCCCTTGCTGCCGATGCTGTTGACGGTTTCAGCAGCACCATAAATCCCTTTTGGATCGTCCAGGAAACGCAGTTTCCACTTGGCGAACATCCAGTGTGGCACCCAACCGGTGACCGCGATGGATTCCTGCTTGTCTTCGGCACGGGTCAGTTCGGCGATCATTGCGGCGCCGGAGCTGGCTTGCAGCTTGTAGTCCAGGCCATAAGCCTTGATGGCTTCGTCGGTCTTGAGCATCACGCCTGAACCGGCGTCAATCCCAACGATCTTGTTCTTGAAGGTGGTATCGGTCTTGAGGTCTTCGATGGACTTGGCCTTGACGTACTCCGGCACGATCAGGCCGATCTTCGCATCCTTGAAGTTGGGGCCGTAGTCGACCACCTTGTCCTTGTTCTTGGCCCAGTACTCACCGTGCGTCACGGGCAGCCAGGCGGAGAGCATGGCGTCGAGCTTGCCGGTGGCCACACCCTGCCACATGATCCCGGTGGCGACCGCTTGCAGTTTCACGTCATAACCGAGCTTTTCCTTGATCACCTCTGCCGCCACATGGGTGGTGGCAACGCTGTCGGACCAGCCGTCCACGTAGCCGATGCTCAGGGTCTTGCTGTCGGCGCTGGCCAGTGTGGAGCCCATCGCAACTACCAGAGTGGCAGCTGCGCCCAAGAGTCGTCGCATCTTCATAGTACTTCCCCGAAAGTGCTGCGCCCGACGGATGCCGAGCGACGTCAACCTGTTGTTATGTGGTGCACCGCGCCCCCTTCACGCGCATCGATTCGGCTGTTGCGACATCAGTGGAGTGCTGACACTTCGATCATCAACCTGCGCCAATCTTCGACCTGCTCTGTCCGCGACCTCAGGTAAGCAAGAAACGACATCACATCGCCAGCAAGTCATTTTGTAGGACATAGCGCCACAATCCCGCCCGAACTTTGCATGTCAAAATTATGCTGCTGCACTGGGACGGGCTAAATCCGGGTAAGATGCGCGCCTTTGCTCCCCCAGATAAGCCGACCATGCCCGCCAATGCCCGCTTCCCTGCCCTGCCCTATTGCTTCGCCCTGATCCTTGCCGTGCTTGCCCTTGTCGGCTACTGGTATGGCCTCGGCCGGCCGGTGGTCCTGCCGGACGTCGCCAGCGCCAGCCACAAACTGCAATGTGCGTCCTACACGCCATTCGACAAGGACCAATCGCCGTTCGACCAGCCGTTCACGCTGCGCCCCGAGCGCATGGACGCCGACCTGGCCCTGCTCGCCACCCGCTTCGAATGCATCCGCACCTATTCCATGACCGGCCTGGAAGCCTTGCCGGACCTGGCGCGCAAGCATGGGTTGAAGTTGATGATCGGCGCCTGGGTCAACAGTAACCCCGTCGACACCGAGAAAGAAGTCGACGCCCTGATCGCCTCGGCCAATGCCAACGCCGACGTGGTGACCTCGGTGATCGTCGGCAACGAAACCCTGCTGCGCAAGGAAGTCACCGCCGCGCAGTTGGTGAAGCTGATCCATAAAGTCAAAAGCCAGATCAAGCAGCCGGTCACCTACGCCGATGTCTGGGAGTTCTGGCTGCAACACCCGGAAATCGCCCCGGCGGTAGATTTCCTGACCATTCACCTGCTGCCGTACTGGGAAGATGACCCGTCGGGCATCGACCAGGCGCTCAAGCATGTAGGGGATGTGCGCCAGACCTTCGGCAATAAGTTCGCCCCCAAGGACGTGATGATCGGCGAGACCGGCTGGCCGAGCGAAGGCCGCCAGCGCGAAACCGCCGTGCCGAGCCGAGTCAATGAAGCCAAGTTCATGCGTGGTTTTGTCGCCATGGCTGAGGCCAACGGCTGGCGCTACAACCTGATCGAAGCCTTCGACCAACCGTGGAAGCGCGCCAGCGAAGGCGCCGTAGGCGGTTACTGGGGCCTGTTCGATGCGGATCGCCAGGACAAGGGCATCCTTGCTGGCCCGGTGACCAATGTGCCGTACTGGCCACTATGGCTGGGCATGGGCGGGCTTATCCTGCTGGGCACCCTGGTGCTCGGTGGCCGCGTCCGCAGCACCTGCGCTGCCTGGTTGTTGCCGCTGCTGGGGGGCGTCGCGGCCTGCTCTATCGGCACCTGGGCCGAACTCACCCGCGTGACCGCACGCTTTAATGATGAGTGGGTATGGGCCGGCTTGCTGGTGGCGCTGAACCTGCTGGTGCTGGCCCATGCTACCCTGGCCCTGAGCACTCGCCATGGTTGGCGCGCGCGTGCCTTCGACTGGCTGGAGCACCGCGCCGGTTGGCTGGTGGCGACGGCCGGGTTCGCGGGCGCGGTGATGATGCTGGCACTGGTGTTCGACCCCCGTTATCGCAGCTTCCCAAGTGCCGCGCTGGTACTGCCCGCCTTGGTCTATCTGGTTCGCCCGGTGACCGGGCCGCGCCGGGAAATTGCCCTGCTGACCTTTATCATCGGTGCCGGCATTGCGCCGCAGCTGTACCGCGAAGGGCTGTTCAACCAGCAGGCATGGGGCTGGGCGCTGGTCAGCGTGTTGATGGTAGTGGCCTTGTGGCGGTGCTTGCGGATGCGCAAGGCTTAAGACCGCCATCGGCTGTCGCCCTCTCCTTACAAATGTGGGAGGGGGCTACGCTTCGGATCAGCCCTATCAGGCGCCCCGCGGCTGCCTGACCAACCGCAACCCCGCAATCACTACCGCAAACACCGCAAACGTGGTGTTGTACAACGCCAGGGCCGGGAACCCGAACACCAGGCCCAACACGGCCAAGCCCCACCCCGCACGACCCGGCACGAAAAACGCCAGCACCGAGGTCACCAACGCAGCCCAGCCCATCACTTTGAAGTGAATCATCAAGCCCAGGTTCGACCGCACCTGGCATTCCCAGCGGCTGGCCTCATCGGCACAGATGCCAACCCACTGGCCATCCTCCATGAAGCCGTAACGTGCGGCATAACTGGCAGCCAGCCATAACGGCAGGGCGATAAGCAGCAGGATCAACGGCAAGCGGCGGGACATGGAGCACTCCGAAAGGCAAAAACGGCGCTCAGCTTAATGCGCCAGCGGCCGTTAGCAAGATACATACACACAATTAGTGTTCACCAATACGTGGCAAAGTGTATCGTCTGCCGACTATTACCCCGATTCCGACGTTTTTTTCCGACTTTTCGTGCCGAAGGCTGGCACTTCGGTGGCAACGCGGTGGTCATAGCCTGCGAACTTCATTCAGCACGTTTCCTCTTAGGGATTAAGTCATGCTCCGTTCCTTGCGCTGTGCTGCCTTGCTGGGCAGCCTATTTTTGAGTGCGTCAGCACTGGCCGTCGACATTGACCAAGCCAGCTATGGCTTCCCTTTGACGAACCCGTTCGAAGCGACCATCGCCACCACCCCGCCTGACCTTCGGCCCAAACTGCCGACCGACGACGAGATCAACCAGTCCGACTACACCCTGAACATGCGCCCCGAGCGCGAATTCAGCCTGCCCGACAATTTCTGGGCGGTGAAGAAACTGACCTACCGCATCGCCAAGCAGGATCGCGCCGCGCCGCTGATCTTCCTGATCGCCGGCACCGGCGCGCGCTTTGACAGCAGCATCAACGAGTACCTGAAAAAGCTGTATTACCAGGCCGGCTACCACGTAGTGCAATTGTCTTCGCCGACCAGCTTCGACTTCATCGCCTCGGCTTCGCGCTTCGCCACCCCCGGCATCAGCCAGGAAGATGCCGAAGATATGTACCGCGTGATGCAGGCCGTGCGCGCACAGAACGCCTCGCTGCCGGTGACCGACTTCTACCTTACCGGCTACAGCCTTGGCGCCCTGGACGCGGCGTTTGTCAGCAAGCTCGACGAGACCCGTCGCAGCTTCAACTTCAAGAAAGTGCTGCTGCTTAACCCACCGGTCAACCTGTATACCTCGGTCACCAACCTCGACAAGCTGGTACAGACCGAGGTCAAGGGCATCAACAACACCACCACTTTCTATGAGCTGGTGCTGAATAAACTGACCCGCTACTTCCAGCAAAAGGGCTACATCGACCTCAACGATGCCCTGCTCTACGACTTCCAGAACTCCAAGCAGCACCTGACCAACGAACAGATGGCCATGCTGATCGGCACCTCGTTTCGCTTCTCGGCGGCCGACATCGCCTTCACCTCGGACCTGATCAACCGCCGCGGCCTGATCATCCCGCCGAAGTACCCGATCACCGAAGGCACCAGCCTCACGCCATTCCTCAAGCGTGCGCTGCAATGCGACTTCGACTGCTACCTCACCGAGCAGGTAATCCCGATGTGGCGCGCCCGCTCCGATGGCGGCAGTCTGTTGCAACTGGTTGACCAGGTCAGCCTGTACGCCCTCAAGGACTACCTGCACGACAGCCCGAAAATTGCCGTCATGCACAATGCCGACGACGTGATCCTGGGCCCCGGCGACCTCGGTTTCCTACGTAAAACCTTCGGCGATCGCTTGACCGTCTACCCACTGGGCGGCCACTGCGGCAACCTCAATTACCGCGTCAACGCCGACGCCATGCTGGAGTTCTTCCGTGGCTAAATATCTTCTTCTGCTCGCCGCTTTAATGTGCGCAGGCGTGGCCAATGCCGACAACAGCAAGGCCCACACACCGACCGTAGTAGATTCCGACGGTTTCAAGGAACCGCTGACCAAACTCAAGTTCAACCCGGGCCTGGACCAGCGCGAGTTCGAGCGTTCGTCGCTCACTGCACTCAACGTGTATGACCCGCTGGAGTCGTGGAACCGCCGCGTTTACCACTTCAACTACCGCTTCGACCAATGGGTGTTCCTGCCGGTGGTCGACGGTTACCGCTACGTCACGCCAAGCTTCCTGCGGACCGGCGTGAGCAACTTCTTCAACAACCTGGGCGATGTCCCCAATCTGTTGAACAGCCTGTTGCAGCTCAAGGGCCATCGCTCCCTGGAAACCACCGGGCGCCTGTTGCTCAACACCACCATCGGCATCGCCGGCCTGTGGGACCCGGCTACCGCCATGGGCCTGCCGCGCCAGAGCGAAGACTTCGGCCAGACCCTGGGCTTCTACGGCGTACCCGGCGGCGCCTACCTGGTGCTGCCGATCTTCGGCCCGTCGAACCTGCGCGACACCACCGGCCTGATCGTCGACTACGGTGCCGAAACCGAGATCAACTTCCTGAACGTCTCCGAAGTCAGCTCCAACCACCCGGAAATCTGGGCCCTGCGTGCCGTCGACAAGCGCTACCAGACCAGCTTCCGCTACGGTCAGATGAACTCGCCGTTCGAGTACGAGAAGGTGCGCTACATCTATACCGAATCACGCAAGTTGCAGATTGCCGAGTAAATAACGCCGACAAAAAAGGCCATTCGATTGAATGGCCTTTTTTTTGTGTCGGCGATTTATGCCTTGAGCGCTTTCCAGATCTTGCCCACCACGCTGACCAGCGCCAATACGAGCGCCCCAGCGATAACCCCCGCCACCGCATTCAGTAACGTCGGCATCAACCACGCCAATCCACCGGTGCTCTGGCTCACGCCCTCGATCCAGTGATGCACCACCGGCACGCCATGGGTCAGGATGCCGCCGCCGACCAGGAACATCGCCGCCGTCCCTATCACCGACAAGCTCTTCATCATGTACGGCGCCGCCCGCAGGATCCCGCCGCCGATACTGCGCGCCATCTGGCCGGGCTTCTGGGTGAGCCACAGGCCCAAGTCATCCAGCTTGACGATACCGGCCACCAGTCCGTAGACGCCGATGGTCATGACAATGGCAATGCCCGACAGCACGATCACCTGTTGCATCAAGGGCGCATCGGCCACGGTGCCGAGGGTGATGGCGATGATTTCCGCCGAGAGGATAAAGTCGGTGCGGATCGCCCCTTTGATCTTGTCCTTTTCAAAGGCCACCAGATCGGTTGCCGGGTCGGCCACGGCTTCGACCAATTGCGTGTGTTCGGCCTGGTCTTCAGCTTTGCTGTGCAGGAATTTATGCGCGAGTTTCTCAAAGCCTTCGAAACACAGGTAGGCGCCGCCGAGCATCAACAACGGCGTCACCGCCCAGGGCGCGAAGGCACTGATCAACAGCGCAGTGGGCACCAGGATCAACTTGTTGATAAACGAGCCCTTGGCCACCGCCCACACCACCGGAATTTCCCGTTCGGCGCGCACACCGGAAACTTGCTGGGCGTTGAGCGCCAAGTCATCGCCGAGCACGCCGGCGGTCTTCTTGGCGGCCATCTTGGTCATCAGGGCGACATCGTCGAGGACGGCGGCGATGTCGTCGATCAGTACCAGTAAGCTGCTTCCTGCCATGTTCCGCTCCTCGGAAAAGTTTTGCCGAGGATAGGAGGCTCGGGGGGTTATGGATAGTGGTAAGGCGTCAGCGCGGTGCGATCGATGTTTCGATCCAGCCGTTGCAAGGCACTGGCTAATGGACACAGTACGCCCGCGTTTGTGTCGACACAGCCCTCAGCACCGGCCATATCGGCGTGTAACGGCGGCTGAGACATCGACAACGGCGTCAACTGACGAATCTGCTCCAGGGACTGCGCCTCGAACGCCACCCGCAGGAAATAGCGCCCGCTCGCGACCTGCTTGTAGCGCTCGAATTGCAGGCTGCCCACCGGCGGGATATTGCCCTCCAGGTAGTCCCCCAGGGTCCAGCGAAACCCCAGCAGCGTGCGCAGGTAGGAAATATTGGTGTCATGGGCCACCAGCAGGGTGAAACGCGCGTCGGGCGGCATGCCCAGGGGGTCTGGCGCGGCCTGTGGCGTGCCTTGTTTGAGCGCCAGGGAAATCTGGTTCATCAGTTGCGAACCACCGCGGCTGGCGATGTACAGGCTGTCGTTGATGAAGTCGTACTTGGCCTTGGTCAACGCAGTCAGTTGAGACACCTGCTGCGCACTGCGCCCATGGCCAAAGGCGACTTGATCCAGCGGCAAGCCTTCGCTGTACTCCAGGCGAAAGGTCTCGCCGAGGTTGGCTTGGGTGTTCAACCCCTTGATCGCCAGGCGACCGTCTTCATCCTGGGTCAATTGCCAAGGCTCAGCCGCGTAGGCACACGCGCCGGACGTACCGCAGATCACCTTGCGCAATTGCTGTTCAGCCTCGTGGTAACGGGCTTGAGCACCGGCCACGCTACCGCCCATGCGGGCCAGCACGCTGTCTTCAGCGCGCTGCGGGTCCAGGCGAGCGAAAGGCATTTTGTCGGCCTGGAACAGCGCATCCTTATCGCCCTGCACCACGCTCGGTTGCAACCCGCAGCCAGGAAACAGGCCATCGAGCAACGCCGACGCCGTGGCCTGGGTGCGTTGCAGGGGGCTGGCGCGCACAAACACTTCACCGGGCGCCGGGCAGCCATTGGGCAGCAGGCCGGCGGCGCGCAAGACCTGGCCACGATAGCGGCCCATCTCCACGGCCGCTGCGTAACCGTGGCCGGTCAAATGCCCATCCGGCACCGACCAATTGGGCAACCCGCGACCGGTGACCTTGGCCAGTTTCGCACTGTCGGTGGGCGGGCGTACGCCGTGGCGGCTGACCTGCACCACCTTGTCCAGCACAAAACCGTCGGCGGGCGCGGCCTGGGTCTGGAGTGAACCCAGACCGGCCAGTAACAAGGGGGTCAATCGTACGAAGCAAGCGAACATAACGGTGTCCTGTGTCGGGTCTACGGAGGGCCATTCCCACGCTGGACGAACGGGAATGGCCATGCCGGATCAGGGATAGCGGTAAGCGGTCAGCGCCGTGCGGTCAATGGCGCGACCCGTGCGCTCGACAAACTGCGCCATCGGGCACAGGGTACCAACAGCGGTGTGCTGGCAGCCTGGCTGATCGAAGTCGGCTTGCAACGGTGGATGCTCAGGCCCCAGACGTTGCAGGGCGCGTATCTGATCCATGCCCTGGGTGATAAACCGCGTGCGGATAAAGCGCTCACCGGTCTGGGTGTCGCGGTAGCGCTCGAACGCCAAGGTGCCGGTGGGCGGGATATTGCCCGGCTGATACTCGCCAAGTTGCCAGGTAAACCCGAGCATCGTGCGCAGGTGCGAGATATTGGTGTCGTGGGCCACCAGCATCAACAGGCGCGCCGGCGGCGGGTTGCCCAGCGGATCATTTTTCTCCAAGGGAGTGCCCTGTTCCAGGGCCAGCACAATCTGGTTCATCAACTGCGAGCCGCCACGGCTGGCAATGTGCGGCGTGTCGTTGATGAAGTCGTATTTGGCCCGGTGCAGACGCCCCAGGGCCGAGACTTGCGCAGCATCGCGAGCATGGCCGAAGGCGACATCGGTCAGGGGCATGCCCTCGCTGTACTGCAGGCGAATGGTCTCGGCCATCGACGACGCCTTATCCAGCCCCTTGATCTTGAACCGCCCGCCATCCCCTTCTTTCAAGGCCCATGGCGTGTCGAAGAACGGGCACGCCTTGCCCACTTCGCACACCGCGTTTTTCAGGCGCTCCAGGTCCGGGCGCAGGCGCTCCTCGGCGGCTTGCAGGTTACCGCCCAGGGCTTGCAGGATCTGGGCCTTGGCGATGGCCGGGTCGATCTTGGCGAAAGGCATTTCATCTGTCTGGAACAACGGGTCTGGCTTGTTGCGTGCAAGGGCTTTTTCGCCGCAGCCGGGGAACATGCCATCGAGCAGCGCGGCGGCGGTGGAACGCGTGCGCTGCTTGGGACTGGCCACGGCGACCAGGCTCCCAGCTTGCGGACAGCCACTGGCCAACAGGCCGGCATCGCGGTAATACGCCGCTTGCCAGGCGCCCATGTAACTGGCGGCCAGGTAGCCATGGCCGGTCAGTTCGCCATCCTGCACCAGCCATGGGGTCCAGGCACGGCCGGTGGCTTTGACCAGCTTGTCGGTATCGGTGGGTGAGCGCACGCCATGGCGGCTGACCTGCACGGCTTTTTCCAGCACGTAATGGCTGGCTTCGGCAGCCTGGAGGCCGGTGCATAGCGTCAGCGCAGCCGCAGCCAGGCCCATACGATTGAATAGGGTCATGCTCAGGTTCCTTTCATCAGAATTCGTAGGAGAAGCCCACGCGGTAGCGGGCCTGGCGCTGGTCAGTGTTCTTGTCGACATACACGTCGGCCACTTCCAGGTATGGGGTCAAGTAGTTGGTGAGTTTGTATTCGAACAGCAGCTTATTGCTGTAATTCTGGCGTGTACCGTCGAAGACAATCTGATTGCTGTATATCTGCTTGCGCCCGACACCGACCGACAACAGGCCAAACTTGTACTTGGCGCCCAACTCCAGCGCATCGTCGTGTTTATCCGCCTTGCCCTCTTCGTCATACCGCGTGAGTTTGTGGTAATACCCCGGGGTAATGGAGAACTTATCAGTGATGGCATAGGATACTTTCAACGACGGCTTATAGGATTTCTTATCCTTGCCGTCGGCATAGGTGAACTTGGGCTTGACCTTCCACTTGGCCCCCAACTTGTGGCTGTACTTGACCTTGGCCTTGAGTTCGTCCTTGGTCAGCCGCGAAAACGCCTTGCCCGGCTGGCCGTCGCTGTCAGGCGCGGTGGCCATCACCGCTTCGAAGGAGAACGCCAGGCCATTGTCCAGGGCCTGGGTCAGCATCACCTTGTCCTTATGCTCACGCTCCACTTCCGAATACTGGTGCTGGTAGTCCAGTTCCAGCGCCTGGGTGGTGCTAGAGGCAATGACCAGACCAATAAACGAATATCGCCTTAATGCTTTCTTATGATGTCCAGCGCTCAATTTCTTCATGTTTTTACCTGTTATTTTTATTGTGGATGACACGACAACTTTGCTGTTTTACGCGCACAGCGGTACGGCTTCCGATGACTCGGAACGGGTGAAACCAAGAGGTGGTCAGTTAGTTAACGGGGTATCGATCAAAAGCTGTTGTTTTCGTTTACGGCGGTGAACTTGCCCGGAAAACAGCGCGGTCATCAATACCGAAATCAGCGAAGCGCCCAGCCAGAACAGCGACAGGGTATGGAAGTCGTACAGCTTGCTGCCGTCCTGGGCCAGGGTGGTGCCGTGTTCGATCAACACCCCGGTGAGAATCTCGCCCGCCGCTGCCCCGGCGTAGCTGGCAATGCCGATCATGCCCAGCGCTGCACCGGCTGCGCTTTTGGCGGCAATGTCCACGGCCATCAAGCCGCCGAGAAAACACAGCAACGCGCCCATGGAAAGGCCGAACAACATCATGGCCAGCGCATCCAGCCAGTAGTGGCCCCCAGGCAGGAACAGAAACATCCCCAGCGACGCACTGTTCATCAAGCCGAACAGGATCGCCAGGCCATGACGCCGGCCATCGAAGAAGCGATCGGACACCAGCCCACTGAGGCCCGTGCCGACAATGCCGAATACACCGGTGATGGAGATCAGCGCCGAAGCCGACAATGTGTTGTAGCCCTTGGCGTTTTCAAGGAAGAACACGCCCCAGGAAATCACCGCATAGCGGCCGATATACATCAGGCAGGAGGCCAGGGCCAGCAGCCACAGCGCCGGATTTTTCAGGAGTGCCAATTGCGCGCCCCACTTGCCGACGGTCTTCAACAGCACTTCTTCGCGGCCACCGTCCACTTCTGCAAAGCCTGCGCTCTGCGGCGAGTCGGCCATGAACAGGTAGATCAGCAACATACCGAGCACGCCCATGGCAGTCGCCAGGAAATAGCCGTACTGCCAGCCCCAGGTGACGATCACGGCGGCGACTGCGATGTAGGTCAACGCCTCGCCCAGGCTGTGGGCAATCGACCAGAAGCCATAGAACGTGCCGCGCTCCTTGTCGGCGTACCAGCGCGACAACGACACCACGCACGGCCCCACGCCCATGGACTGGGCCCAACCGTTCAGACCCCAGGCCAGGGTGAGAATGATCGCGTTGGTGGTCAGGCCCATGCAGGCGTTGACCACCGCGCTGATCAACAACCCGAGCATCATGAAGCGCCGCACATTGGCATGGTCGGCCAGGAAGCCGTTGACCAGCTTACCCACGGCATAGGTGAAGAACAGCGCGGAACCGATCATGCCCAGTTGCGTTGGGCTGAGCAGGTTCTGCCCCACCAGCGCCGGCTTGGCCACATTGAAGGACAGCCGGCACACGTAGAACAGCGCATAGCTCAGGGACATGGATAAAAAGGTCAGCCAACGCACCCGGCGAAAACGTCGCCCATCGGGGTCGGCCACCAGAGGTCGCGCAGGCGCGGCATGGAACAAGGACAGCAGGGAATTCATGGCGGACAGTCTCCTATTGTTATTATTCGCTGTACGTTCAAACGCAGATCGTAAAAAGGGCTCAAGCCTCCAGTGACGGGCCGATCAACTCGGCCAGTTGCGGGTACACCTGGGCGCTGGCCACCAGCAACGGGTTGCCGCCGAGCAGACCATCACCGCGCAGGAAATCGCTGCAACGGCCACCGGCTTCACTGACCAGCACCAACCCCGCCGCACAATCCCAACTGTTGATATGGGTTTCGTAGTAGCCCACCAGGCGCCCAGCCGCGACGTAGGCGATCATCAGCGCGCCGGAACCATTGCGAATAAACATGCCGCCGCCCTCCAGCAAGCCAGTGAGAAACGGGATGAAGTGCTCCTTGCCACGCCGGTGGGAGGTGCCGACGCCGGTCACACCGTATCGAATATCGGCGGCCGGGCTGACCCGGATCGGCGTGTCATTCACATAGGCGCCCAGGCCGCGGCAGGCGTGGAACAGCTCGTTGTGGTTGGCGTCGGCCACGGCACCGAGCCAGGGTTGACCGTCCACCAGCAGGCCGATGGACACGCACCAGGTGTGCAGGCCATTGACGAAGCAACTGGTACCATCAATGGGGTCGACCACCCACACACAACGCGCTTGCAAGCCGGCCGCGCCGCCCTCCTCGCCCACGAAGCCATCCTCGGGAAACTGCTCGGCCAGGCGCGCCTTGATAAACACCTCCAACTCGCGGTCGGCGATGCTGACCACGTCCTGGGGGACAGCCCCTTTATGTTCAACATGCAATTGCTCGCGCTGCTGGTAATACGTCATGCCACGCCGCGCGGCTTCCATCGCGACCTGACGCACCAGCGCGTAACGCGCGGCCAGATGATCGAGGCGCGGTAATGTCTCTGCTTGTGTCATAAGCCTTACCTTCAGCGTCGATTGCACACGTGTGCAATCGTTCGGGAAAAAAAAGTGAAGGCACGCCTTTTTGGGGAGGCCGGCCATTCACCGATTACTGCCCATACAACACGAAATAAATTTTCTCTTCAAGCTATTATTGAAATTTTATTTCTGAATTTTCGTCGTGCCGCGTTCGATCAAGGTCACAGGCACCGGCTCGAATTCAGCGACCCGCATGAAGTTCTCCCCCCGCGCGACGATAGCACCGACGGCGCGTTGCGCCAGTTGCACACTGTCCTGGCGCACGGTGGTCAGGTCGTAGGCCAATTGCGCAGCCTGGGCGATATCGTCAAAGCCGATCACCTGCACCTGTTGCGGCACCTGGAGGTGCAACGTAAAGCGCAATGCGTCCATCACCCCGAGTGCCAGCATATCGGTTGCACAGAAGATCGCGTCCGGTCCCTCCCCCTGGCTGAACAACGCCAGCAACGCCTGCATGCCGCCCTGATAACCCGGGGTTTCATTAAACACCGTCTGCGCCTCGACCCCCACCTCGGCCAGGCGCTGGGAAAACCCCAGCCAGCGCTCGCGGCTGCTGAAGTTATGCGCGCCCTGGCCCACAAACGCCAGGCGCCGCGCGCCGCCCTTGAGCAAGGCATCGGCAGCCATACGCCCACCGGCGCGGTTATCACTGCCCACCACTTCAGCCCCGGCCAGTTCATGGCCACGGTTGATCATCGCCACCGGAATCTGCCGATCCAGGTAATGCTGGACCACCGACAACGGCGGCGAGGCCGAGGTCAGGATCACCCCGGCAATCTGGTAGCTGAGCAACGCATGCAACGACTGCTCAAGCTGCGCCGGGTCATCGGCATTCATCAACAAGGGCATCAAGCCACGACGGCTCAGGCTATGGGCGATGGGGCTCAAGAGGCTGGCGCGAAACGCACTGTCGAAACCGGCAGTGACCACACCGACAAAGTTGCTGCTGCCCTTGTTCATGGTGCGGGCAATCATATTGACCTGATAACCCAGGGCCTTGGCCGAGGCCAGCACCTTTTCGCGGGTGGCGGGGGCCACGCTGGCACCCGGGGTGAACGTGCGCGACACCGCCGAGCGCGAAACACCGGCATGCCGGGCCACATCCAGGGACGTAATCACGTTTTTTTCAGAGGTGTCCATCGGCAATCGACCACTGCAAAAGAGCCGATACGGTAATGGCAAACGCAGCCCAGGGAAAGCGCGGCAATGGCGCATTCTTGAGGCTCGCGCGAAGCCGGTGCTACCATGCCCGACCGCCTGTCCTGGCAAGGAAACATCCCGTGCTCAGTTTCATAGATACGTTTCTCTTTTGGCGAGTGGCTGTTGTCGTCAGGCAAGGAGCCGCGACGACTCATAGCTCGCTAGGGGGAGGAGCGGCGACGCAGAATGGCGGCAACAGACGCCGTCAAAAAAAAACAGTATCTGTGAGACTGAGCACTTTATGAGCACCATTCGCGAGCGCAACAAAGAAAAGATCCTGCGGGCGGCCAGCGAGGAGTTTGCCGACAAGGGCTTCGCCGCGACCAAGACCAGCGACATCGCCGCCAAGGCCGGGTTGCCCAAGCCCAACGTCTATTACTACTTCAAGTCCAAGGACAACCTCTACCGCGAGGTGCTCGAGAGCATTATCGAGCCGATCCTGGCGGCTTCCACGCCGTTCAACCCCGAGGGTGAGCCTTCGGTGGTGCTCAGCAACTACATCCGCTCGAAAATCCGTATCTCCCGCGACCTGCCGTTCGCCTCCAAGGTGTTCGCCAGCGAAATCATGCATGGCGCCCCGCACCTGAGCACCGAGCAGGTTGAACAGCTCAACGCCCAGGCCAAGCACAATATCGACTGCATCCAGAGCTGGGTGGATCGCGGGTTGATTGCACCGATCGATCCAAATCACCTGATGTTCAGCATCTGGGCGGCGACGCAGACATATGCGGATTTTGACTGGCAGATCTCGGCGGTGACCGGCAAAGCCAAGCTGGATGAGGCCGATTATGAAGCCGCGGCGCAGACGATTATTCGGTTGGTGCTCAAGGGGTGTGAGCCGGACTGATACACCGGGGGGCCTGGGCCAATCGGGGGCAAGCCCCCTCCCACAATTTTGACCATGTTCGCAGTTCAAAATGTGGGAGGGGCTTGCCCCCGATGAGGCCCTGACAGTCACCCAATCCTCAAGCTGACACCCCCGCATCCGCCATCAACCCCACCCCCTCGATCGCCGTGATCGCACACTGCTCGTCAATATCCGACGTATCCCCACTGATCCCGATCGCCCCCAACACCAACCCCGCCTGATCGCGAATCAACACCCCGCCCGGTGCCGGCACCACGCTGCCCTGCCCCAGGCTGTTCAACGCCGCGATAAACGCCGGGCGCTGCTGCGCATCCAGCGCCAGCAGGCGTGAGCCTTTGCCCAAGGCGATCGCCCCCCAGGCCTTGCCGATGGCGATTTGCGGGCGCAGCAGGCTGGCACCGTCTTCCCGTTGCAGGGTGATCAAGTGACCGCCGCTGTCCAGTACCGCGATGGTCAGCGGCGCGGCTGAAATCGTACGGCCAGCGGTAAGGGCCTGGCTGGCCAGTTGGGTGGCAATTTTCAAGGTTAAAGCGCTCATGGTGCCGTCCTTATCTTGTTATGGGTAACGCCGTGGAGGTCTGTTTGATCAGATGCTCGATCAAACAAATAGAACACAATTATTTTATTTATTGTATACAATATTTCTTAACAAACCCTCCATCCGTCGAAAAACTGCCTTCCGACGAACGCAAAGGACCGCACATAAAATGCATTGACCTATGTCGCTCGCCGTGAATACACTTTGGACAAACACCACTTGTATACAATTACAAAACGCAAGAGGCACCAAAACAATGAGCAAAATGAGAGCAATCGAAGCCGCCGTTTTAGTGATGCGCCGTGAAGGCGTGGACACCGCCTTCGGTATCCCAGGCGCCGCGATCAACCCACTGTATTCGGCCTTGCAGAAAGTGGGTGGCATCGATCACGTCCTTGCTCGCCACGTTGAAGGCGCCTCGCACATGGCCGAGGGCTACACCCGCACCAAGGCCGGCAATATCGGCGTGTGCATCGGCACTTCGGGCCCGGCGGGCACCGATATGGTCACCGGCCTCTACAGCGCCTCGGCCGACTCGATCCCGATCCTGTGCATCACCGGCCAGGCGCCGCGGGCACGCATGCACAAGGAAGACTTCCAGGCCGTGGACATCACCAGCATCGTCAAGCCGGTGACCAAATGGGCAACCACCGTCCTGGAACCCGGCCAGGTGCCCTACGCGTTCCAGAAAGCCTTCTACGAAATGCGCTCCGGCCGCCCCGGTCCGGTGCTGATCGACCTGCCGTTCGACGTGCAGATGGCCGAGATCGAATTCGATATCGACGCCTACCAGCCACTGCCCCTGGCCAAACCCCTGGCCACACGCATCCAGGTGGAGAAAGCCCTGGCACTGCTGGACCAGGCCGAACGCCCGCTGCTGGTAAGCGGTGGCGGCGTGATCAACGCCGATGCCAGCGAGCTGCTGGTGGAGTTCGCCGAGTTGACCGGCATTCCAGTGATCCCGACCCTGATGGGCTGGGGCACCATCCCGGACGATCACCCGCTGATGGTGGGCATGGTCGGCCTGCAAACCTCCCACCGTTACGGCAACGCCACGCTGCTCAAGTCAGATGTGGTGCTGGGCATCGGCAACCGCTGGGCCAACCGCCACACGGGCTCGGTGGAGGTGTACACCCAGGGGCGTAAATTCATTCACGTCGACATTGAGCCGACGCAGATCGGCCGCGTCTTCACCCCCGACCTGGGTATTGTTTCCGACGCGGGCGCCGCCCTGACGATGTTTATCGAAGTGGCCCGCGAGTGGAAAGCCGCAGGCTTACTCAAGGACCGCAGCGCCTGGCTGCATGATTGCCAGCAGCGCAAAGCCACCCTGCACCGCAAGACCCACTTCGACAACGTGCCGGTCAAGCCGCAACGGGTGTACGAAGAGATGAACCAGGTGTTCGGCAAAGACACCTGCTACGTCAGCACCATCGGCCTGTCGCAGATTGCCGGCGCGCAATTCCTGCACGTCTACAAGCCACGCCATTGGATCAACTGCGGCCAGGCTGGCCCATTGGGCTGGACCATCCCGGCAGCGCTGGGCGTGGTCAAGGCCGACCCGAGCCGCAAAGTGGTGGCGCTGTCCGGCGACTATGACTTCCAGTTCATGATCGAAGAGCTGGCCGTGGGTGCGCAGTTCAAGCTGCCGTACATCCACGTGGTGGTGAACAATTCCTACCTGGGGCTGATCCGCCAGGCCCAGCGTGGCTTTGAAATGGACTACTGCGTGCAGCTGTCCTTCGACAACCTCAACGCCCCGGAACTCAACGGCTATGGCGTGGACCACGTCGCGGTTGCCGAAGGCCTGGGGTGCAAGGCCCTGCGCGTGTTCGAGCCGAGCCAGATTGCGCCGGCGTTGCGCAAGGCCGAGACGATGATCGAAGAATTCAAGGTCCCGGTGATCGTTGAGATTATTCTGGAGCGCGTGACCAATATTTCCATGGGCACCGAGATCAACGCCGTCAATGAATTCGAAGACCTGGCCCTGGTCGGCAATGATGCGCCGACCGCCATTTCCCTGCTCGATTAAGGAGAACCCTATGCCGCGCTTCGCCGCCAACCTGTCCATGCTGTTTACCGAACAGGACTTTCTTGCTCGCTTCAAAGCCGCTGCCGAGGCAGGCTTCAGTGGGGTGGAATACCTGTTCCCCTACGAGTTCAGCTCAGCCGACATCAAGGCACAGTTGGATGCCCATGGCCTGACCCAAGTGCTGTTCAACCTGCCGGCCGGTGACTGGGCCAAGGGCGAACGCGGCCTGGCCTGCCACCCGGATCGGGTCGAGGAATTCCGCGCGGGGGTCAACTTGGCCATCGCCTATGCCCAGGTGCTGGGTAATACGCAGGTCAACTGCCTGGCGGGTATCCGGCCCCAGGGCGTTGATGATGCAACCCTGGAAAAAACCTTTGTCGCCAACCTCAAGTACGCCGCCGACAAACTGCAAGCAGTGGGCATCAAGCTGGTGATGGAGGCGATCAATACCCGTGATATTCCAGGCTTCTACCTGAATAACACCGCCCAGGCCCTGTCGATCCGCGAGCAGGTGGGCAGCGCCAACCTGTTCCTGCAATACGACATCTATCACATGCAAATCATGGAAGGTGATCTGGCCCGCACCATGGCCGCGCACCTGAGTGAGATCAACCATATCCAGCTGGCGGATAACCCGGGGCGTAATGAGCCGGGGACTGGGGAGATCAACTATCGCTTCCTGTTCGAACATCTGGATCGGATTGGGTACCAGGGTTGGGTGGGCTGTGAGTACAAGCCGTTGACCACCACCGAAGCGGGTTTGGGTTGGCTCAAAACCCATAACGCCATCTGACAGGCACCACCCAAAACCAAAATGTGGGCGGGGGCTTGCCCCCGATGGCGGCGAGTCAGTCAACACCATTTCGTCTAACACACCGCTATCGGGAGCAAGCCCCCTCCCACCTTGAATCTGCGGTGTCTGGCGGACCGCGCTAATAAAAAGAGGATTTCATCATGGCTAAAATCGGATTTATCGGCACCGGCATCATGGGCCAACCTATGGCTGCCAACCTGCAAAAAGCCGGTCACCAACTGTTCCTGTCCGAGCATCACGGCAAGGCGCCAGAAGCACTGATCGCAGCCGGTGCCGTGGCCCTGGCCAACCCGCAGCAAGTTGCCCAGGAAGCCGAGTTCATCATCGTCATGGTGCCCGACACTCCGCAGGTCGATGACGTGCTGTTCCGCGCCGACGGCGTGGCTGCCGGGTTGTCGTCGAACAAGGTGGTGATCGACATGAGCTCGATCTCGCCCACTGCGACCAAAGCGTTCGCCGCCAAGATCAACGAGACCGGCGCACAGTACCTGGATGCCCCGGTGTCCGGCGGTGAAGTCGGCGCCAAGGCCGGCACCTTGAGCATCATGGTCGGCGGCGAACCGCAGACCTTTGAGCGTGCCCTGCCGCTGTTCCAGGCCATGGGCAAGAACATCACCCTAGTCGGTGGCAATGGCGATGGCCAGACCGCCAAGGTGGCCAACCAGATCATCGTCGCGCTGAATATCCAGGCGGTGGCCGAAGCGCTGCTGTTCGCGGCCAAAAACGGCGCCGACCCGGCCAAGGTACGTGAAGCGCTGATGGGTGGCTTTGCCTCGTCGAAGATCCTCGAAGTGCACGGCGAACGCATGATCAAGGGCACCTTCGATCCGGGCTTTCGCATCAACCTGCATCAGAAGGACCTGAACCTGGCGCTGGCCGGGGCCAAGGAACTGGGGATCAACCTGCCGAACACCGCCGGCACCCAACAGGTATTCAGCACCTGCACGGCGATTGGCGGCGGTAACTGGGATCACTCGGCGTTGATCAAGGGGTTGGAGCATATGGCGAATTTCTCGATTCGCGATAAATAACCCCTCTACACAGTCCCCTGTAGGAGCGAGCGCGCTCGCGAAAAACCCAAGAGCGCCACTGGGTATCAGGTTACCCGCGTTATCGTTAACGACCTTCGCGAGCAAGCTCGCTCCTACAGGTTGCACCACCTTTCCAATAATAAAAATTCCCCGGAGCCCGCTTATGTCGGTCGATCCGCAACACCTGCTTCGCGAGCTGTTTGCCACAGCCATCGACGCTGCCCACCCCCGGCAAGTCCTTGAACCCTACCTGCCCGCCGACCGCAGCGGTCGGGTGATCGTGATCGGCGCCGGCAAAGCCGCGGCCGCCATGGCGCTGGTGGTGGAAAATTGCTGGCAAGGTGAAGTCAGCGGCCTGGTGGTCACCCGCTACGGCCACGGCGCGCCGTGCCAGAAAATCGAAGTGGTCGAAGCCGCGCATCCGGTCCCGGATGCGGCCGGACTGGCCGTGGCCAAGCGAGTGCTCGAACTGATCAGCCACCTTGGCGAAGACGACCGCGTGATCTTCCTGCTCTCTGGCGGCGGCTCTGCCCTGCTGGCCCTGCCCGCCGGAGGCATCAGCCTGGCCGACAAACAGGCCGTCAACAAGGCCCTGCTCAAGTCCGGCGCGACCATCGGCGAGATGAACTGCGTACGCAAGCATCTCTCGGCGATCAAGGGCGGACGGCTGGCCAAGGCGGCCTGGCCGGCGACGGTCTATACCTATGCAATTTCCGATGTGCCGGGTGACCAGGCCACGGTCATCGCTTCCGGCCCGACCGTCGGCGACCCAAGTACGTCACAACAGGCCCTGGCGATCCTCAACCGCCACGACATCGACACCCCGGCATCCGTGCGCAGCTGGCTGCAGAACCCGGCGTCAGAAACCATCAAGCCCGGCGACCCGATACTGACCCGCAGCCACTTCCAACTGATCGCCCGCCCCCAGCAATCCCTGGAAGCCGTCGCGGTTAAAGTGCGCCAGGCCGGTTTCAGCCCGCTGATCCTCGGCGACCTCGAAGGCGAAGCGCGGGAGGTGGCCAAGGTGCACGCCGGTATCGCGCGGCAGATCGTGCAGCACGGCCAACCGCTGGCGGCACCGTGCGTGATCCTCTCGGGGGGCGAAACCACCGTCACCGTACGTGGCGATGGCCGTGGCGGGCGCAATGCGGAATTCCTGCTGAGCCTCACCGATAGCCTCAAGGGCTTGCCCGGCGTGTACGCCCTGGCCGGCGACACTGACGGCATCGACGGCTCGGAAGACAACGCCGGCGCCATCATGACCCCGTGCAGTTACGCGCGTGCCGAAGCGCTGGGCCTTTCAGCCAGCGATGAGTTGGATAACAACAACGGCTACGGCTACTTCGCCGCCCTCGACGGCTTGATCATCACCGAACCGACCCGCACCAACGTCAACGATTTTCGCGCCATTCTGATTCTTGAGACTGCCCAACATGACGCCTGACAAGAAAGTCAAAATCCTCGCCACCCTGGGCCCGGCCACCGACGGTATCGATCACATCCGCGAACTGGTGGAAGCCGGGGTGAATATCTTCCGCCTCAACTTCAGCCACGGCGAGCATGCCGATCACGCCCAGCGCTACCAATGGATTCGCCAGGTGGAGCGCCAGCTCAATTACCCGTTGGGCATCCTCATGGACCTGCAAGGACCGAAGCTGCGGGTCGGGCGTTTTGCCGAGGGCAAAGTGCAACTGGTGCGTGGCCAGGCGTTGCGCCTGGACCTGGACCCGACGCCGGGCGACCAGTGCCGGGTCAACCTGCCCCACCCGGAAATCATCAAGGCCCTGGAACCGGGCATGGACCTGCTGCTGGACGACGGCAAACTGCGCCTGCGGGTGATCACCAGGCACACCGATGCCATCGACACCACCGTACTCAATGGCGGCGAACTGTCTGACCGCAAAGGCGTGAACGTCCCACAGGCGCTGCTGGAACTCAGCCCGCTGACCGCCAAGGATCGTCGTGACCTGAGTTTCGGCCTGGAGCTGGGCGTGGACTGGGTGGCACTGTCATTCGTACAGCGCCCGGAAGACATCCGCGAAGCCCGCGAGCTGATTGGCGACAAAGCCTTCCTGATGGCCAAGATCGAGAAGCCTTCGGCCGTGCAGCGCCTGCACGAAATTGCCGAACTGAGCGATGCGATCATGGTGGCCAGAGGCGACCTGGGCGTGGAGGTACCGGCCGAAAGCGTGCCGCAAATCCAGAAGGACATCATCAGCACCTGCCGCCAGTTGGGCAAACCGGTGGTGGTGGCCACGCAGATGCTTGAATCCATGCGCTTCTCCCCGGCGCCGACCCGCGCCGAAGTCACCGATGTTGCCAATGCGGTAGCCGAAGGCGCAGATGCGGTGATGCTGTCGGCGGAGACGGCGTCGGGCGAGTACCCACTGGAAGCCGTGCAGATGATGAGCAAGATCATCCGCCAGGTGGAAAACGGCCCGGACTACCAGGCCCAACTCGACGTCAGCCGGCCCAAGGCGGATGCCACGGTGTCGGATGCCATCAGCTGCGCGATCCGGCGCATCAGCAGCATCCTGCCGGTGGCGGTGCTGGTGAACTACAGCGAGTCGGGCAGCTCCAGCTTGCGCGCGGCGCGGGAACGGCCGGTGGCGCCGATCCTCAACCTCACGCCGAACCTCTCGACCGCGCGACGCTTGAGCGTGGCGTGGGGCGTGCACTCGGTGGTCAATGACCGGCTGCGCCAGGTGGATGAAGTGTGCTCGACGGCGCTGGAGATCGCCCAGGCCCAGGGCATGGCGCAACGCGGGGATACCTTGGTGATTACCGCCGGGGTGCCATTTGGGCAGCCGGGGTCGACCAACTCGCTGCGCATCGAGACGCTGATCTAGCGCCTGTCAGGGCCCCATCGGGGGCAACTCGGTCCCACTGAATACCCACCATGCCCAACCCAACCTGCCCCGACTGGGCCGAAGCCCTGCTCAACGGCTTCAGCCAGATTGTCCTGCAACGCCATCCGCTGTGCGGCCTGCTGTGCCTGCTGGCGATCCTGATCGGCGCCCCGGCTTTGCTCGGTGGCGCGCTGCTGGGTGGCGTGGCGGGATTGCTCACGGCCCAGCGTCGCGGTTATCCCAAGGCTGAGCGCCAGGCCGGGCTTTATAGCTACAACGGCGTGTTAGTGGGCGTGTTGATCAGTCAGCAGTTCGCCTGGACGGCCGTGCTGCCACCGTTGATCCTGGCGTGCGGCGGCTTGAGTGCGATCCTGATGCGGCAATGGTTGAAACGCGCCAGCCAGCCCGATGACTTGCCGGCCTATACCGCGCCTTTTGTCGGCCTGGGTTGGTTGCTGCTGGGAACAGTCCCCGCGAGCACGCTTACCACGGCCCAACCCGACATCGTTTCCCTCAGCGCCGCGCCGTTGACCGGGCTCGCGCAAATCATGCTGTTGGATCAGCCCCAGGCCGGCGCCCTGATTGCCCTCGGCCTGTGGCTGGCGAATCGACGCTCCGCGATATGGGCCTTGACCGGCACCAGTGCCGGCGTGCTGCTTGCGCTGTGGCTGAAGGAGCCCACCAGCGCCCTGCTCGGCCTGCACAGCTACAACCCCGCGCTGGCGGCGTTGGCGCTCAGCCAGGTACGTTGCCAAGCGTGGCTGCCGCTGTTTGGCATCCTGCTGGCCATCATCCTCACGCCCGGCTTTGCCGCCTTGCACCTGCCAGCGCTGACCGCGCCGTTCATCCTCGCCTGCTGGCTGGTGCGCGCCAGCCTTCGCGTGCTTCGGAAACCGCGCATGGACAGCCCCTTTGAATCCCCCTAGGCTTGCTCGATATTCGATTCAGGCGGGCTTTATGGACAGCAACAACGACTGGCGCCAGCGACTCTACGTCATGGTTTTTCAGAGCGACACCGTCGCCGGACGGCGCTTCGACGGCATCCTGCTGTTGATCATCCTCGCCAGCCTGGTGATCGTGATGCTCGACAGCATCGACCAGATCCACCAGAACTACGCCGATGTGCTGGCCTACATTGAATGGGGCTTTACGCTGATCTTCCTGATCGAGTACGGGTTGCGCCTGTACTGCTCGCCCAAGCCGTTGCGCTACGCCTTCAGCTTTTACGGGCTGGTGGATTTGCTCGCCATCGTGCCCGGCATCCTTGCGCTGTATTACAGCGACGCGCAGTACCTGCTGATCATCCGCATCATCCGCATGCTGCGGATTTTCCGCGTGCTCAAGCTCAGCCCCTACCTCAAGCAGGCCAACTACCTGATGGCGGCGCTGCGCGGCAGCAAGCAGAAGATTGTGGTGTTCCTGGTGAGCGTGTGCACCCTGGTGACGGTGTTCGGCACCTTGATGTACGTGATCGAAGGCCCGGAACACGGCTTTACCAGTATCCCCAAAGGCATCTATTGGGCGATCGTGACCCTGACCACCGTGGGCTTCGGCGATATCGTGCCAAAGACACCGCTGGGCCAGGTGATTTCCTCGCTGGTGATGATCACCGGTTACTCAATCATTGCCGTGCCCACGGGTATTTTTACCGCGGAGCTGGCCAGTGCCATGCGTGGCGAGCAACTGCACACCGACTGCCCGGTGTGCAAGAAGGACAGCCACGAGCCCAACGCAGCATTTTGCTCGCGCTGCGGCAGCAATCTTTTTAAGAAAGTGGAATAAGCAAAGTTCTTTTTAATCTTTAAACGACTATGCCGCCCCAGCTATAGTCGCTGGCAATGTGCCTCCCCCTCTTCTCGAACAACAAGGAATGAGCAGTGAAAAAATTCGTTAGCGCCTCTCTCCTGGCCGCCGGCCTTGCCCTGGCGGGCGCCGTCCAGGCTGCACCGGTCACCCTGCTCAACGTCTCCTATGACGTGATGCGCGACTTCTACAAGGACTACAACGCCGCCTTCCAGAAGCACTGGGAAGCCGAGCACCCGAACGACAAGCTGACGTTGCAGATGTCCTTCGGCGGTTCCAGCAAACAAGCGCGCTCGGTGATCGACGGCCTGCCGGCTGACGTGATCACCATGAATATGGCCACTGACATCAACGCCCTGGTCGACAACGGCAAGCTGGTACCGGACAACTGGGTAACGCGCCTGCCGAACAACAGCGCGCCGTTCACCTCCGCCACCGTGTTTATCGTGCGCAAGGGCAACCCCAAAGCCCTGAAAGACTGGCCTGACCTGCTCAAGGATGGCGTGCAAGTGATCGTGCCCAACCCGAAAACCTCGGGTAACGGCCGCTACACCTACCTGTCGGCCTGGGGTTATGTGCTCAAGAACGGCGGTGATGAAGAGAAGGCCAAGGCGTTTGTCGGCAAGCTGTTCAAGCAAGCGCCAGTGCTGGATACCGGCGGCCGTGCAGCCACCACCACGTTCATGACCAACCAGATCGGCGACGTGCTGGTGACCTTTGAAAACGAAGCGGAAATGATCGCCCGTGAATTCGGCCGTGATCAATTCGAAGTGATCTACCCAAGCGTCTCCGCCGAGGCCGAGCCGCCGGTGTCCGTGGTCGACAAAGTGGTCGAGAAAAAAGGCACCCGCGTGGCCGCTGAAGATTACCTGAAGTACCTGTGGTCGCCAGAAGGCCAGGAAATCGCGGCCAACAACTACCTGCGCCCACGTGACCCGAAGGTGCTGGCCAAGTACACCGACCGCTTCCCGAAAGTCGACTTCCTGTCGGTGGAGAAGACCTTTGGTGACTGGCGTACCGTGCAGAAGACCCACTTCAATGATGGTGGGGTGTTCGACCAGATCTATTCCGGTCAATAACTGAAGAAACGCGGTAAACATGTGGGAGGGGGCTTGCCCCCGATGGCAGTGCATCAGTGAGACATCTGTCGACTGACACTCCGCCATCGGGGGCAAGCCCCCTCCCACATTTAGTTTTGTGGTTGGTGTTACATCGGTGGTGTCACGCCATCCTTGCCGGCGGAAATCGCCTGGGCCGTGATCGTTCCATCCTTGCCCTGTGCCGCGAACAACACCACCTTGACCCCCGGTTTGAGCAAGCTACGGTCTCCTGGCTCCAGGTTGACGATCGGCACATCCTCCGGCACCACAATCTTCTGCTCGCCGCCCTTGTACTTCACCGTCAACGTGCGCCCGTTACTGACGACCAGGTCGCCGACGGTGCCGTTGGTCATGCTGCTGCCTTCCTTCAGGTCGAACGCCCGATGCCCGTCACCCGTGCCGGCCATCGCCGGTGGGAACACGTGGACTTCCAGGGCGGTCAGGGTGCCGTCGGCGTTGGGCATGGCGGCCGAGCCGATGTAGCTGCCCGGTTTGATCTCATCGATCTTGGCCAGGGTCACGGCGCGGACCTGGGTGGCCTGGGTCAGGTGCACAGTCACCTCTTCACCACTGTTGACCTTGACGTGCATGGCGTCGCCGTCCATCGCGGTGATGGCGCCGCGCACGCCAACCCGCGGCGCCTCCGCGGCGTGGGCGAGGCCGACGGCCATCGCGGCGGCCAGGCTTGACGCCAGGAGCATCTTGTTCAGCGTGATCTTCATGGCACTGGATTTCCTGTTTCGGCAGTTATGACTGAATGTATCATTGCCCTTCGACCCGAAAATTAACGTTTCAGTCATTAATGCCCGGCATGAGTGTTATCACCACAAACGGCCTACTGCCCGCCGGGCCTTGTCTTTATTCTCGCTCGCCATCTTCCTTCGCTTTTATGAGAACACCATGAACGCTACCTCACACGCTGCAAGCACCATGACCCGCGGGATGGTGATGCTGTTTGCGTTTTGCTGCGGCGCCATCGTCGCCAATATCTACTATGCACAACCGATCATCGAACTCATCGCACCGGACATCGGCCTGACGCCGGCGATGGCCAGCCTGATCGTATCGCTGACGCAAATCGGCTACGCCCTGGGCCTGTTTTTCCTGGTCCCCCTGGGTGACTTGCTGGAGAACCGCAAGCTGATGATCGCCACCACCGTGGTAGCCATTGCCAGCCTGTTGGGCGCGGCGTTCACCGAGCAGCCGAACTTGTTCCTGCTGGTGTCGCTGCTGATCGGCTTCAGTTCGGTGTCGGTGCAGATCCTGATCCCATTGGCCGCGCACCTGGCGCCGGCCGAGTCGCGGGGACGGGTGGTGGGCAGCATCATGGGCGGCCTGCTGCTGGGCATCCTGCTGGCACGGCCGGTGTCCAGCGTGGTGGCGGATCATTTTGGCTGGCGGGCGATGTTCATGGCGGCGGCAGCGTTGATGGCGTTTATCAGCGTGGTGCTGATGCTGACCATCCCCAAGCGTCAACCGGATCACTCCGCCAGTTACGGCCAACTGCTGCGCTCCCTCGGCACCTTGCTGCGTGATCAACCGCTGCTGCGCCAACGCGCCTTTTATCAAGGCTGCATGTTCGCCACCTTCAGCCTGTTCTGGACCGCCGCCCCGCTGGAGTTGGTGCGCAACCACGGCCTGAGCCAGACCCAGATTGCGATCTTCGCCCTGGTCGGCGCCATCGGTGCCATCGCCGCCCCCATCGCCGGGCGCCTGGCCGATGCCGGCCACACCCACCGTGCTTCGCTGCTGGCCATGATCTTTGCGGTGTTGAGCTTCCTGCCGGCCTTCGTCCACCCGCTGTACAGCGTGATCGGCCTGGCGGTGACCGGCGTGGTCCTGGACTTCTGCGTACAGATGAACATGGTCCTCGGCCAACGCGCCATCTACGCCCTTGACGCCAACAGCCGCAGCCGCCTGAACGCGCTGTACATGACCAGCATTTTCATCGGCGGCGCCTTCGGTTCGGCGATTGCCAGCAGCGTGTACGAACACGGCGGCTGGCTGGGCGTGATGCTGGTAGGCAGCGCGTTTCCGTTGCTGGCGTTACTGCGCTTCCTCAGTGCATCGCGGCAGGCGGCGGTCGCCACCGCCTAAGAGCGCACCAACTTCTCCAAAGCCGCGTCCGCCAGAAATGACGAGCGGCTTTTGACCTTGTGCTCGCGCACATACCGGTCGATGCGCTGGATGACATAGCCGGGCAAGGTCACATTGACCTTCTCGGTCTTGCCCAGATAGGGCGAGATGTCCAACTCCAGCATCCCCCAGCCCATCCCCGCATAGTCTGCGTGGGCGTAATGATCGGCCACCGACGTGGGCATCGGAATCACCCCACCCTCTGCGGCGATCTCCTGCAGCCGGATGTGCGCGACCTCCACAGCAGCGTTGTACGCTTCTTCAAAACTGTCCCCGGCAGTGACGGCGCCTGGAATATCGGGGATCTGGATACCGGTAGCGGTGAAGTCATCGCCCCATTCGATACAGATTGGGTATTGCATGAATGCTCTCCTTAAAACTGAAACAGCCCGGCGCGTTTCCTGATGCTTCTGACGGTGCCCAGCGGCAGATCCTTCTTGGGATGCGCACGGGATCTATGGGCGGTGTTCCCCACAGGCAGGATGACGAGCGCCAAGGCGCGGGCGTTTGTGGAATATGTGGAAGGGTTATTGGCTTAGCACTGCACGCTTGAACCGTGGGATAGGTCCATTCAACCACTATCAGGATGTGCCAGCACTGCCTCGACGCTCCTGGTGCGGCTGGCGATCCACATCCGGAGATCGGTGTCGAATAGCAGCTCGTCGACGCGGCGCAAACGTGCGTAATAGTCGTAAGGGTCGGCATGGGGCACACCCTGAAAACCCCCGGTACGCGCCGGCGCACTCGACCGGGATTTGCCGCGCGTTACCGGCCCAGCAGGGTCAAGCACACGCCGAGTGCCCTTGGTCGAGGCAGCACAGCAGACGCTCGACGGTGTGCTCCAATGGGCCGGAGTTATCCAGCACAAACAGTCCTGCCTCATTGCCGGCGATCAGTTGCGCGGTGAACCGCGCATTGCGCGCCAGGCGTTCTTCAATATCTGGCAAAGACTCACGCCCACGCGCAATCAGGCGCTGGCGCAACACGACCTGGTCAACCGTCAGCAACAACACCAGCAACGTCGGGTAGCGCTCACGGGTTTGCGCCAGGTGCGCACGGGAGCCATTGACCAACACGTCCTCCCCCGCCGCCAGCCACTCGTCAATTTGCCTGGGAATCCCGTAGGACAGCCCATTGGCCTGCCAGCTCAGGGCAAACGCGCCCTCGGCCTTCATCGCGGCAAACTGTTCGGGGCTTACCCCTTGCGCGGCCTCGCCCACGGCTTCCGCCGAACGGGTAATCACGCGGCGCACCAAGCGGCAGCCGCGCTCGGCCAAGCGGGGTCGTGCCGCATCCAGCAGGCTGTCCTTGCCCGAACCCGATGGCCCGATGAGATAGATCAACCTGCCTGCCATGAAAACACCCTCTTTGCTTGTCGCCATATGTGTTGCACTACAGGACGCCTTTACAGCTCTGGGCTTGCCGTCAGTTGCTCGCGTCGTCATCACTGGAAAGTCTATCCAGCAACCGTTGGGTCGCCAGGCCGGAGGTGGCCACACTACCCGAGTACGCCCCACCGCGCATCACGTTCGACGCGGCCATCATTGGGCGAAAACGGTCGATTCCATACCGACCCAGCAGCGAGGGAATGCCGGCACATCCGCCGATATAGCCTGGGCTGAGGCAAAACAAGACTTTTCCTACGGCTCACCCTGGATCGGGCACGCATGATGTCGAGCGAGCTGTACGCAGGAGGGCATGCCCCTGCCGGGTTTCCATCCCCCGGCGCCCAATCTGCGTACGGCTCGTTCTTTCTTATGCCGCCTCATCGTTAGGACCGGCCCTACACAGATTTCGGGTGGCGTTCGATCACCTCACCGCGCCGTGGCTTGATAGCGCGCAGATCTAAACCCTGATGCCAGTCAGTCAAGAGATAGAACGAACAAAGAGTAACCTGTGGCGAGCGGGCTTGTTGTGGCGAGCGGGCTTGCCCCGCGTTGGGCTGCGAAGCGGCCCCAATAAGGCCACCGCGTTTCTCCAGGCATATTAAATCGCCAGGTTTTGGGGGCTGCTTCGCAGCCCAACGCGGGGCAAGCCCGCTCGCCACAACAAGCACGCTCGCCACGACAAGCACGCTCGGCACAGTTACAGGGTAATGACTGGCATTACCCGAAGGTCGCCTTTTGTCATTGGGCGTACTGCCTGCTCAACCCCGGCGGCACGCCGTGCACGTCGGTGTCTTCCCAAGGCCCGTTCGGGCTGATGGAACGGCTCCAGCCGTTGCTCCAGCGGTAGTAGGTGCGCTGGCGGTAGAAGGTGTCAGGCTGGTCGTCCAGTACGTATACCTGCATCTTGCCGTCCCAGTGGCTGGCGGCGCCGGGGGGCGGGGCGAAGGTGGGTGACGAGGTTGGCACAGGTTTCGGTGCCGGGGTCACCGGGCCGGAGGGCCTGGTGCTCGGCTGGGTCGATGGGCCCGGGGGGATGGTCGGGCCGGTGGGCGCGGGAGGTCGGTGGACCGCACAAGCGCTCAGCCCCAGTACCAGGCTGAGCAAGGTGATACGTGCAAATGCGGTCATAGGCGTTTCCTCGAATTACTGGTCCGGACTGTCGATGGTCAGCTGCTGCAGCGCAGTGGTGCTGCTGGCCAGGGGTTGGCTGCGGCCGATCCATTCGCCTGTGGTCGGTTGACCGGCCCGGGATATGCGCGCAACCAGTTGGACTTCGGGGAAGTTGGACAGTTTCAACTGCGGCATCATCGCGTCGGCATCGCCCAGTTCGACGGTGACGGGCAAGTCGGCGACGGTCACGCGCTTGGCCGCCAAAGGCGCCGGCGGGCCAGAGACCGCGCGGGCGAAGATGAAAACGCTGTCGCCCGGCAGGGATTTGGCCTTCACGTCGGCGGACAGATCCACGCGAACTTTCAGCGTCGCCTTAGGCGCTTGGGCGACGGTGCCACCGCTCTCTTTCAGCTTCTCTGCCGCGCGGTCAATCCCGCCTTGCAGGGCAACACGGGAATTATCTTCCGGGGGCAGTTGGGCCAGCAGGCGGCTCCAGTAGTCGATCGCTTCCTGATAGCGCTGGCCTTCAAACGCGGCAATACCGAGCAGGCCGAGGCTGGTGACTTCCTTGGGGTCCAGCTTCAGGGCTTCGTCGGTCAGGGCCTGGATTTTGGGCGACCACTGTTTGTTGTCGGCGAAGTACTGGGCCTGGGCCCATTGCCCCAACAGCTCAGGCTGGCGCCCGGCCAGGGCCACGGTGCGCTCGAAGACTTTGGCGGCATCGGCCGAACGGTCTTGTGCCATGTAGGCACGCCCGAGGAAGTACAGGCCTTCGGCAGAGTCCGGTTGCGCGGCGGCAGCGCGTTCCAGGCGGCGGGTCATGTCTTGCATGGACACCGGCGGCTGGGAGAATTCGCGAGTCAGTTCGACCTTGTCGCTGGCGCCATAATGCAGGTAAAGCACAACGCCCAGCACCGGCACCAGGAACGCCGCCAACAATGGCAAGGGTTTGCCCAGGCGCGACTCGCGGGGTTTTTCCACGCCTTCGGTGTCGGCCAGCAGCTCGCGGGCAGCTTCGGCGCGGCCGGTGTCGAGTTGCGCGGCGTTGAGTACGCCTTCGTCCTGCTGCACTTGCAGCTCGGCCACGCGTTCTTGGTAGAGCGCCACGTTCAGCGCGGTGCGGTCCTCTTCACGCTGGGCACGGCGGCCGCGCAACACAGGGATCAATAGGAAACTCAGGGCAATCAGAAGCAGCAACCCGGCTGCGAGCCAGAAATCAATCATCAGTCTTGGTGTCCAGCAATTGGTCGAGGCGTTTACGCTCTTCGGGGGATAGCGCGTCGGAGCCATCGGTAGGCGCGGCGCGGCGACGGCGGACAATCACGGCCATGACGACCACCCCGGTCAGCAGCAGCCCGGCGGGGCCGAACCAGAGCAGCGCGGTCTTGCCGGTGAGGGCCGGTTTGTAGCGCACGAAATCACCGTAGCGGTCGACCATGAAGTCGATGATCTGCTGGTTGTCCTTGCCCTCCCCCAGCATGCGGAAGATCTCTTTGCGCAGGTCGGCGGCGATCGGCGCGTTGGAATCGGCAATGTCCTGGTTCTGGCACTTGGGGCAGCGCAGTTCCTTGGTCAATTCGCGGAAACGTTCGCGGTCAGCGTCCTTGGCAAATTCGTACGTGTCGATGGCGGCATGGGCCACACCGGCCAAGCCCAGCGCCAGTACGGCAGCGGCTAACAGACGCTTCATGGCTTGGCCTCGTCGACCAGTGCCTGGTACTTGGCGGCCAGTTGCTCACGCCACACCACCTCGTCGATCACGCCGACGTATTTGTCGCGAATCACACCCTTGGCGTCGATAAAGAAGGTTTCCGGGGCACCGTAGACGCCGAGGTTCAAACCGAGGTTGCCGTCTTCATCGCGGATATCCAACTGGTATGGGTTGTGGAACTCGGCCAGCCATTTCAAGGCCGCCGCGTTGTCGTCCTTGTAGTTGATGCCGTAGATCACCACCCCCTTCTCGGCGAGCTTGTTCAGCACCGGGTGTTCGACGCGGCAGGAGATGCACCAGGTGCCCCACACGTTGACCAGCGCCGGTTTGCCCAGCAGGTCGGCCTGGGTCAGGGTTTTATCGCCCTGTACCGTCGGCAGGTTGAAGGTAGGGAACGGCTTGCCGATCATGGCCGAGGGCAACTCGGCCGGGTTCAGGTACAACCCGCGATACAGGAACACCGCCATCAGCAGGAACACCGCCAGCGGCACGACCATCAACCAACGTTTCATACCGCCGCTCCTTGCAGACCGAGGGCTTCACGCACCCGGCTCTTGACCTTGACCCGATAGCGCCGGTCCAGCGCCGCGAGCAAACCACCGACCGCCGTGATCAACCCACCGAACCAGATCCAGCGCACGAACGGTTTGACATGCACGCGCACCGCCCAGGCGCCATCACCCAGTGGCTCACCCAGGGCGACGTAGAGGTCACGGGTGAAACCGGCGTCGATCCCGGCTTCGGTCATCATCGAGCTCTGCACGGTATACAAGCGTTTTTCCGGGTGCAGCACGGCCACTTCCTTACCGTTGCGCACGACGCGGATGGTGCCTTTGTCGGAGGTGAAGTTCGGCCCTTCGAAGTGCTTGGCGCCTTCGAAGATGAAGTGATAACCGGCCAGGTCCATGGACTCGCCCGGTGCCAGGCGCAGGTCGCGCTCGGCGCTGTTCTGGCTGGAGAGCACGACGCCCAGGGCGCACACGGCGATGCCGATGTGGGCGATCTGCATGCCCCAGTAGCTGCGGGTCAGGGTCGGCAGGCCATTGATCAGGCCCTTGTGCCGGGTCTTGTCGACAATATCGCGCACACCGGCCAGCAACACCCAGGCGGCGAGCAGGAAGGTGGCCAGTACCGCCCAGTTGAAATCGCCATAGGCGATTCCGGCGATCACCGCCAAGGCGACGCTGCCCAGCAGCACTGGCATCAGCATGCCCGCCAGCCATTTGACCGGGGTGTCTTTCCAGCGCACCAGCACGCCGACCGCCATCACCACCATCAACAGGCCCATCAACGGGATAAACAACGCGTTGAAGTACGGCGGGCCGACGGACAGCTTGGCGCCGCTCAGCGCATCCAGCACCAGCGGGTACAGGGTGCCGAGCAGGATCATCGAGGCGGCCACCACCAGCACCAGGTTATTGCCCAGCAACAGGGTTTCCCGCGACCACAGGTTAAAGCCCACCTGGCTCTTGACCACGGGCGCGCGCAGGGCGAACAGGGTCAGTGAGCCCCCCACCACACACAGCAGGAAGATCAGGATAAACACGCCGCGCGCAGGATCAGACGCGAACGCATGCACCGAAGTCAGTACGCCCGAACGCACAAGGAAGGTGCCGAGCAGGCTGAGGGAAAATGCCGCGATGGCCAGCAACACGGTCCAGCTCTTGAACACGCCGCGTTTTTCAGTGACGGCCAGGGAGTGAATCAGCGCGGTGCCCACCAGCCACGGCATGAACGAGGCGTTTTCCACCGGGTCCCAGAACCACCAGCCGCCCCAGCCGAGCTCGTAGTAGGCCCACCAGGAGCCGAGGGTGATGCCAATGCCGAGGAAGGCCCAGGCCACGATGGTCCAGGGCCGCGACCAGCGCGCCCAGGCCGCATCCAGGCGCCCGCCGAGCAAGGCGGCAATGGCGAAGGCAAAGGCCACCGAGAAACCCACGTACCCCATGTAGAGCATCGGTGGATGCACGATCAGGCCGATGTCCTGCAACAACGGGTTGAGGTCATGCCCGTCCGCCGGGATCTGCGGCAGGATGCGGGTAAACGGGTTGGAGGTCATGATCAGGAACAGCAGGAAGCCGATGCTGATCATGCCCATCACCGCCAGCACCCGCGCCAGCATCACTTGTGGCAATTGCCGCGAGAAGATCGACACGGCGAACGTCCAGCCGCCGAGAATCAAGGCCCACAGCAGCAACGACCCTTCGTGGGCGCCCCACACGGCGCTGAATTTGTAGTACCAGGGCAAGGCGCTGTTGGAGTTATTGGCCACGTAGGCGACAGAAAAGTCGTCGGTCATAAAGGCGTAGGTCAGGCAGCCGAACGCGAAGACCAGGAATGCACATTGGCCCCAGGCGGCCGGCTGCGCCAGGCTCATCCACAGGCGATCGCCGCGCCAGGCGCCGAGCAACGGCACCACGGCCTGCACGATGGCAAAGCACAGGGCGAGAATCATCGCCAACTGGCCCAACTCTGGAATAAACAGTGCGGACGTCATCACTTAGCCCTCCTTGACGGGTGCTGGAGCGGGTTGGCCGCTGTCTTTCAACGCCTTGGTGACCTCGGGCGGCATGTACTTCTCGTCGTGCTTGGCCAGCACTTCATCGGCCACCACCACGCCGTCGGCGTTGAGCTTGCCCAGGGCGACAATGCCCTGGCCTTCGCGGAACAGGTCCGGGAGGATGCCGCGATAGGTGATGGTCACGGCCTTGTTGAAGTCGGTGACCACGAAGGTGACGTCAAGGGAATCACCGGAGCGTTTGAGCGAGCCCTTCTCCACCATGCCGCCGGCGCGGATGCGCGTGTCCTGCGGGGCTTCGCCATTGGCGATCTGGGTCGGGGTGTAGAACAGGTTGATGTTCTGTTGCAGGGCACTCAAGGCCAGGCCGACGGCAATGCCGACGCCCGCCAGGATGGCAAGGATGATCAACAGACGCTTTCTACGCAGCGGATTCACTTTTCGGTCTCCCGGCGCAGACGACGCGCCTCTTGTTGCAGGTAACGCTTGCGAGCCAGGATCGGCGCGGCGACGTTGAGGGCCAGCACCGCCAGGCAGATGCCATAGGCCGTCCAGACATACAGGCCATGGTGGCCCATGGCGAGAAAATCACTGAAAGAAGCAAAACTCATCCACGCGCTCCCAGGCTGGCTTGCACTTCGGCCTTGACCCACGTGGTGCGGGCTTCACGCTTGAGCACTTCGAGGCGCATGCGCATCAGCAGCACGGCGCCGAAGAAGCAGTAGAACCCCAGCACCATCAGCAGCAGCGGTGCCCACATTTCCACGGGCATGGCCGGTTTTTCGGTGAGGGTGAAGGTGGCGCCCTGGTGCAGGGTGTTCCACCACTCCACCGAGTATTTGATGATCGGGATATTGATCACGCCGACAATCGCCAGCACCGCGCAGGCCTTGGCGGCGCTGTCACGATTGCTGATCGCGTTGCCCAGGGCAATCAGACCGAAGTACAGGAACAGCAGGATCAACATGGACGTTAGTCGTGCATCCCACACCCACCACGACCCCCAGGTGGGTTTGCCCCAGATCGCGCCCGTGACCAGCGCCACGGCGGTCATCCACGCGCCGATGGGCGCGGCGCATTGCAGGGCGACGTCCGCCAGCTTCATCTTCCACACCAGGCCGACGATGCCGCACACCGCCAGCATCACGTAGCAGGACTGGGCCAGCATCGCGGTGGGCACATGGATATAGATGATGCGAAAGCTGTTGCCTTGCTGGTAGTCCGGCGGCGCGAAGGCCAGGCCCCAGACCAGGCCGATGCCGATCAGCAAAATGGCGGCGACGCTCAACCACGGCAGCAGCTTGCCGCTGATGCCGTAAAACCACTTAGGCGAGCCGAGCTTGTGAAACCAGGTCCAGTTCATTGCTGTTTCCATCACGGTTGCTGCCCGTCGTCACGGGAAGCTCAGGGTCTTTACTGGCTAAGGTTTAGAACGCTTGGCCAGACCTCATTATTCGCCGACGCTGATCTTCAGGCCGGCCGCTATAGCAAAGGGTGTCAGGGTTACCGCCAGGGCGGTCAGGCTACCCAGCCACAGCAGGTAACCGGTCGCCGGCATGCCCATGAGCGCGGCTTGCAAAGCGCCGCTGCCCAGGATCAACACCGGGATATACAACGGCAGAATCAACAGCGCCAGCAACAGGCCTCCGCGCTTCAAACCTACCGTCAGCGCCGCGCCTACCGCCCCCAACAGGCTGAGGGTCGGCGTGCCGAGCAACAAGGAAAGCAGCAACACCGGCAGGCACTCAGTGGGCAACCCTAGCATCATCGCCAGCAACGGCGAGAGCAGCACCAGCGCCAGGCCGGAAAAAGCCCAGTGTGCCAGTACCTTGGCCAGTACCAGAAGTGGCAGGGGGTGCGACGAAAGGACCCACTGTTCGAGGGAACCGTCTTCGAAATCACTGCGAAACAGCCCATCCAGCGAGAGCAGGACGGATAAAAGCGCCGCCACCCACACCAGCCCCGGCGACAAGGTTTGCAACAGTTTAGTCTCGGGGCCGACGGCCAACGGGAACAATGCGATCACAATCGCGAAGAACACCAGCGGGTTGGCCAGTTCCGCCGGGCGGCGGCACAACAACCGCGCTTCGCGTGCGACCAGCAGGGCGAACACACTCATAGCGACCACCGGCCCAGGTCAAGGTCACGGTAGCCGGCGGGCATACGCACCAGCGTGTGGTGGGTGGTCAGCACCACCATGCCACCCTGCTCGCAGTGACGGGCCAGGTGCTCTTCGAGCTGGGCGACGCCTTGTTTATCGAGGGCGGTGAACGGTTCGTCGAGAATCCACAACGGCGGGCCCGGCAGGTACAGGCGCGCCAGGGCCACGCGACGCTGTTGGCCAGCGGACAGGGTGTGACAGGGAACGTCTTCAAAGCCCTTGAGGCCGACTGCGGCCAGGGCCTGCCAGATGGCATCGCGGGAGGCAGGGTGATGCAGGGCGCTGAGCCAGCTGAGGTTTTCTTCGGCGCTGAGCACGTCCTTGATACCGGCGGCGTGGCCGATCCAGACCAGGTTGCGGGCCAGCTCGGTGCGCTGTTCGTTCAACGGCTTGCCATTGAGCCGGACTTCACCGGCCGTCGGCTGCATCAGCCCGGCCAGCAGGCGTAACAGGCTGGTCTTGCCGCTGCCATTGGGGCCGCTGATCTGCACCATGTCACCGCCCGCCAGACGCAATTCGAGGTGTTCGAACAGCAGGCGCAGGTCGCGTTCACAGGCAAGCGCTACGGCTTCAAGAAGAGGGCTGGTCAAGAGATCGCGGGCCTTTACGGTTCAAGTCGGCGGTGCAGCGGCCGTTATAGAAAGAAGCACAATAACGGCTTTGGCGACCGATTTTAGAGAGCTGGATCAAATAGTTGTGAGGTTTTTACCGCTCTCTTTGCAGACGGGCGGCATTATACATGCGATGCCCTACGCTAAAGAGGGCAATTTCCCAGAGACGACGCGCGCGATGACCGGTGAGATCAACCTTCCTACGCTTCCTCCCGCCCCGGTGGCCGGGCAAAGCCCCGCGCCTGCCCCAGGCGCCTTGCTCAAACTGCTGGAGCCGCAAATCGGGCTGATCGACCCGGGTAAAACCGTGAACGCCGAGGTTCTCGCCCTGAAACAAGGGGGCGAGGCGTTTCAGCTGTTGCTCAAATTGACCCTGGACGGTGGCCGCCAGACCCTGGTGCAGGCCAGCAGCCCGCAGCCCTTGCCGCTGGGCACTAACGTATCGGTCAGCCAGACCCCGGCCGGCAACCTGGCCATCAGCCTGCAACAAGCCTTGAGCGCCAATGTCGCCGCACTGACCCGTATCGATACGTCCAAGCTGCCGGAAGGCACCCTGCTGCAGGCCAAGGTGCTGACCACCCAGGCCCTGCCCCAGGGCACCACGCAGCCGGCGATCTATCGGTCGCTGGTGACCGTGCTCAATAACGCCTTGGCTGGCGCGACGCTGACGGTGGAAAGCCCGCAACCCTTGCGCGTGGGCAGTTTGCTCAGCGCCGTGGTGCAGAACGCGCAAACCCTGAACTTCGTGCCGTTGAGCGGGCTCAAGGATCAATTGGCGGTCACCCAGCAACTCGCCACCCAGCAAAGTCGCCAGGGCTCGCTGGATGTGGTGTTCACCGCGCTGCAAAACCTGCCGAAAAGTGACAGCACCTCGGCCGACCTGCGCGCGGCCGCCGAGCGTTTGCTGGCCGCGTTGCCCGACCTGGCGCAGGTCAGCAACCCCAAGGTGCTGGCGCAGGTGATCCAGAACAGCGGGGCCTTTCTCGAAGCCAAATTACTCGCGGGGCAAAACCCGCAGGTACCGCCGCTGGATATGAAGGGCGCGCTGCTGCGCCTGGTCGCCGACCTGGTACCGGCCCTGCCGGCCAACACCAACTTGAGTGCCATCCTCGCTGCCAACACCCTGGCTCAGGTCTTACCGAACTTTGTGCGTAGCCCGCTGAACACCCTGGGCCAGGTCAGCGCCCGACAAATACCCGCCAGTTTCCCGCTGCCCGAACGGCTCATGGCAAAGCTGGAGGGTGAAGGCGACTTGGAAAACCTGCTGCGCCTGGCCGCCGGGGCGATCTCGCGCCTGCAGAGCCACCAGCTGTCGAGCCTGGAGCAAACCGGTACCACTGCCGATGGCCGGCTGCAAACCACCTGGCAACTGGAAATCCCCATGCGCACGTTGCAAGACATCGTGCCGTTGCAGGTCAAGTTCCAGCGTGAAGAGCCGACGCCGGACAAGGAACAGCCTGAACGTAAAGAAAAGAAGGACCCCAAGCAGATGCTTTGGCGCGTCGAATTGGCCTTCGATATGGAGCCGCTGGGGCCGTTGCAGGTCCAGGCGCAACTGACCCAAGGCAAGCTGTCCAGCCAGTTGTGGGCCTCGCGCGCCTTCACCGCCAGCCTGATCGAGAGCCACCTGGGCAGCCTTCGCGAGCGCCTGGTGTCATCGGGGCTCAACGTCGGCGATCTGGATTGCCACCTGGGCACGCCACCCCGCGGGCCCAAAACCGGATTGGAACAACGCTGGGTGGATGAAACCGCATGAAAAACTCCAACCCGCCGCGCCAGGCAATTGCGCTCAAATACGACGGCCAGCAAGCGCCGACCCTGACCGCCAAGGGCGACGACGCCCTGGCCGAAGCGATACTCAAGTTGGCCCGGGAAAATGAAGTGCCTATCTATGAAAACGCCGAGCTGGTAAAGCTGCTCGCGCGCATGGAACTGGGGGACAGTATCCCGGAGGAGTTGTACCGCACGATCGCCGAGATCATTGCGTTTGCCTGGACGTTGAAGGGCAAGTTTCCGGTGGGGTACGACCCGGATGCCGGGCCCGTGGAGCGGGATGTGACCGAGCGTGGCGACGATTACTGAATGTACGCATCTTTGTGGCGAGCGGGTTTGTTGTGGCGAGCGGGCTTGCCCCGCGTTGGGGCGCGAAGCGGCCCCATTACAGGCGATGTGTTTTTAACTGACACACCGCGGTGCCTGGTTTTGGGGCTGCTGCGCAGCCCAACGCGGGGCAAGCCCGCTCGCCACAACAAGCCCGTTCACCACAGCAAGCCCGCTCGCCACAGGGATCCCATGTTTACTGCGCGACAGCGCTAAGTCGACATTCAGCTTGAGGTCAATTCAGGACTTCGCTCAGGGGGATGAAATTGACGCGATCACCCATCTCCAGCGTCGTACCCTCCAACACCTCCACCAACCCTTGCGCCCACGCCGCGCTGCGCAGCACGCCGGAGCTCTGGTTGCGATAGATGATCGCCCGGCCCTGCTCGATGCGCCCGCGCAGGTATTCGCGGCGGTTGCCCGGCTTGGGCCAGGTGAAGCCCGCAGGCACTTCGAAACGCAGCGGCTCAACTTCTGCCACACCTTGGCGGCGCAACAGGTAAGGCCGTGCCAACAGGGCAAAGGTCACCAGGGTCGATGCCGGGTTGCCCGGCAGGCCGATCACCGGTACGCCGCGGAAGTGACCAAAGGTCAGCGGCTTGCCCGGCTTGATCGCCAGCTTCCACAAGGCCAGTTCACCCTCTTCACGCAAGGCGATGCCAAGGAAGTCCGCCTCGCCCACCGACACTCCGCCGGTCGACAGAATCAGGTCGACATGGCCCAGGCCCGCCAGGCGGGTACGCGTCTGCTCCAGGTCATCGGGAAGAATACCGGCATCGATCACATCGCAGCCCAGGCGTTCGAGCCAGCTGCATAGCACGCGGCGGTTGCTGTTGTAGATCTGGCCTGGGCCCAACGGCAAACCCGGCTCGATCAATTCGTCGCCGGTGGACAGCACCCCGACGCGCACACGGCGCACGATGCTCAAGCAGTCGTGGCCCAGCGACGCCGCCAGGCCCAGTTCGATCGGGCCCAGGCGTGTGCCAGCGGACAGTACCCGTTCGCCCACCGTGGTTTCCTGGCCCTGGGGGCGAATGTTCTGGCCGACGTGCAGCGGCTGAGTAAAGCTGACGCGCTCATCGGCATGGACCTCGGCGTTTTCCTGCATCTCAACGCAGTCCGCGCCTTCGGGCACTGGCGCTCCCGTGAAGATGCGCGCACAGGTCCCCAGGGCCAAGGGCTGCGGCGCGGCCCCTGCGAAAATGCGCTGGCTCACCACCAGCGGCTCTCCCGTCCAGTCCGCCAGACGCACGGCGTAACCGTCCATGGCGCTGTTGGGCCAGGGCGGCAGGTCGAGGGTCGAGACCATGTCTTGCGCCAATACCCGACCGTCGCACTCGGCCAGGGGCAATACTTCCTGCTCGCGGATCGGTGCCGCTTCAGCCATGTCCAGTAATTGCCGCAGTGCGTCTTCCACCGGCATCAGGGCACCGGTCTTGCCCGGCTTATCCACGGGATTCACAGGGTTCGGCCTGCTTGAGGTGCGGCACGAAGTTGCAGGGGCGGTGACGGTTGTCCAACTGCTCGGCGAGGATACCGTCCCACCCGGTGCGCACGGCGTTGGTAGAGCCGGGCAGGCAGCACACCAGGGTGCCATTGGCCAGGCCGGCCAGGGCGCGGGATTGCACGGTGGAGGTGCCGATATCGGCCACGGAGATCTGCCGGAACAGTTCACCGAAGCCGTCGACCTGTTTGTCGAGCAGGCAGCTCACGGCTTCCGGGGTGCTGTCGCGACCGGTGAAGCCAGTGCCACCGGTGATCAACACCACTTGCACCACGTCTTCTGCGATCCAGTGGGCGACCTGGGCGCGGATCTTGTAGAGGTCGTCCTTGAGCAGCACGCGTTCGGCAAGGTGGTGGCCGGCGGCGATCAGGCGGTCGACGAACACCTGGCCCGACGTGTCGGTGTCCAGGGTGCGGGTGTCGCTGACGGTCAGTACAGCGATATTCAGGGGTACGAAGGGCGCATCTGCCTTGGCTTTCATGGCACGGTCCGGTTGTCGAAGGAACAGCCCGATGTTATATCACAGGCCCCCATTTACCTGCCGCTGCGGAACCCACATGCCCGATGATTCTTCGCCCCTGCCCTGTTCGATTCTGCTGCTGGCCGGTGGCCGCGGCCAACGCATGGGCGGCCAGGACAAAGGTCTGCTCCAATGGCACGGCGCGCCGTTGATCGCGCACTTGCAGCGCCTGGTCCGGCCGCTGACCGACGACCTGATCATCTCGTGCAATCGCAACCAGGACCGGTATGCGCCCTACGCCGACCAACTGGTGAATGACGACAGCCCGGACTTTCCCGGGCCGCTGGCGGGCGTCCGCGCGGGATTAGCCGCCGCACGCCATGAACATTTGCTGGTTTTGCCGTGCGATGTCCCGCACCTCGATGCCCAACTGCTCGCCGACCTGCGTAGGATTGCACAACAGCATCCACAGCTGCCGGTGATGGTGCATCACGGTGAGTTCTGGGAACCCTTGATCTGCATCATCCCGACCAGCCTGCAAACCGAGGTAGAACGGGGTTGGCAAGCCGGTGAGCGCAGTCCGCGCAAGCTCTTCCTGCAACTGGGTGGCGTGGGGCTGGACTGCCCGCCCGATGACCCGCGCCTGGCCAACCTGAACACACCCGCGCTGTTACACACGCAGCCTGGCGTGTCAGAATGAACCTCGCACAAGGAACTTTGTCGACGCCTTACACGTCACAGAGTCAGCACTCAAAAAGAATTCTCTCGGAGACACACTCATGACTCAACGGACCATCGCCGCTCTCATGCTTGCACTGGGCCTCGCTACCCTTGCCGGTTGCGCCTCGCCAACAGTGATCACCCTGAATGACGGTCGCGAAATCCAGGCCGTCGACACCCCGAAATACAATGAAGATACGGGTTTCTACGAATTCGAGCAGCTTGACGGCAAGCGCACCCGCATCAACAAAGACCAGGTTCGCACCGTTAAAGACCTGTAAGCCCAGCGCTTGCACCCAAGGCCCGCCGCGTGCGGGCCTTGTCGTTTCCGGGGGTTACCAGTGGAGGGTGATCTGGCTGCGGAAACTGCGCGCCTCACCGCTGACCGGGTCGATAAAACGCACCCCCTGGGCCAGCAGTTTCAAGGGGTTGGCGTAGTCGTCCACGGCATCCTTGATCACCTCTGGGTAGAACGGGTCGTTGCAGATACTCGCCCCCAGCGCTGTCATGTGCACGCGCAGCTGATGCTTCTTACCGGTCACAGGGAAGAGGCCGTAACGCCATAAGTCGCCGTGTTTTTCACGCACTTCAACCGCCGTTTCGGTGTTGCTGGCACCCTCGCCTTCCTGCATGCGGAAGAACGGTTCGCCATCGACCAGGCGGCTTTTATGCACGAGGGGGAAGGTCAGGTTCGGCAAGGCCGGGGCGATGGCTTCGTAGAATTTATCGATCCGGCGCGTGGGGAACAGTTGCTGGTAGGCCGAACGGCTGTGGGGATTGGCCGAGAACAGCACCAGCCCCGCCGTATGCCGGTCGATGCGATGCAGGGGCACCAACGACGGGTTATCCAGACGGCGAATCAGGCGACGCAACAGGGTTTGCTCGACATATTCACCGGCCGGGGTCACGGGCAGGAAATGCGGCTTGTCGGCCACCACCAAGTGCTCGTCGGCATACAGGATGGTTTCCTGCACCGGGATCACTTTTTCGTTGGGCACTTCACGGAAGTAATAGATGCACAGGCCTTCCTTGTAGGCCAGGTCCAGCGGAATCGGGCGGCCGTTGATATCCAGCACCCGACCCCGCGCAATGCGGTCCAGCCAATGTTCACGACTGATCGCCGGGAAATGCCCGCACAGGCACTCCAGGACCGTCGCCCAAGAGCCGGGAGGCAAATACAAAGTGCTGGCTTGGTGCTGGGACGCGGAAAAACCGGAAGTGGACATGCCGATGCTCGAAACCTGGAAAAACAGGCCGGCATTATCCCGCATGGAGCGGGATCAAGCCTAGGGCGGATCTCAGGCCTTGGCCAATTCCGCGCGCAGGATCGGCGAGGCACTGGCCGCCTCGGTGAACTCCTTGAGCCAGCGCAGCACGTCCACCGCCTCCCAGCGGCCGGGGTCGTACAACGCGTAGAGCAAGCCCTGGTAACCCACCACATCCAGCTGCTTGTGGTAACCGGCGCGCTGGAACAACGCCTCGATCTCCGCAAAGCAGGTATTGAAATGCACTTTGTTAAACGGCGTCTTGCCTTCCGTGACCAGGCCGTCGAGGCGCAGCTCGTTCACCGCGTCGCGCACGACATCGGCGGACATGCGATTGACGCTGCTTTTCAGTTGTTCAACATTCACCACGGGCGTTCCCTCTATTCAATCGCTGTACAAACATACAGTAACGTAATATTCGGAAACTCGCCATCGCATAAACGTCAGCGCAGGAAGGCGACAACCTGCTCAGTGTCGAAAGGCCAATCCAGTTCAGCTCCGGTATCTACCCGTCGAAGCACCGGAATCCTTAGGCCGTAGGCGTCGGTCAGGTCTTCGGGGTCGGTGATATCAACCAACTCGACCAGCAACCCGTGTTCGACGAGCGGAATGATTTCGGCCTCGGCAATTTCACAAAGATGGCAACCCAGGGTGCCGAACAGCTGGCATTCAGGAAGCATGACGAATGGACCTGATCAGTAAGTAGACGAACATTCTAAGCCTGACGAAAACCTGTGGCGAGGCAGCCCTTTGTGGCAGGCTTACTGCGTTGAGCAAACTGCCTGTGGCGAGCGGGCTTGCCCCGCGTTGGGCTGCGCAGCAGCCCCAAAACCAAACACCGTATTTCTGCCTGAGGGAACGTGGGGGGCCTATTGGGGCCGCTTCGCGCCCCAACGCGGGGCAAGCCCGCTCGCCACAACAAGCCCGTTCGCCACAAACATCACAATAGGCGCGCTTGCCACGGCAGCTCATCAATCACAATAAGCCCGCCGACCACAATAAAACCCTGACCCAGATCACCATGGCCTATAACTGACTCAGCCACTCTCACGGCCTTTTGTCCGCTCGCCCTGCAACGGAGATGCTTGTGTTCGCCAACCTGCTGATCATTCTGGCCTCATCCCTGGTGGTGATTGCGCTGTTTCGCCGGCTGCAATTGCCCCCCGTGCTGGGCTACCTGTGCGTGGGCCTGGCCGTGGGACCGACCGCCCTCGACTGGGTGAATGACAGTGAAGCATTGCCCGACCTGGCCGAACTCGGCGTGGTGTTCCTGCTGTTTTCCCTGGGCCTGGAGTTTTCCCTGACCAAGATGCTCGCCCTGCGCCACGTGGTGTTTGGCTTGGGCAGCTTGCAGGTACTGGGCTGCGGGATGCTGCTGGGAGGCCTGTTGATGGGGTTTGGGCTCGCGCCCGGCGTCGCACTGTTGCTCGGCGCCGGGCTGGCCTTGTCCTCCACGGCCATCGTCAGCAAGGAGCTGACCAGCCTCGGAGAAATCTTCAGCAGCCATGGCCAGAATGCGATTGGCGTGTTGCTGTTCCAGGATGTGGTCGCGGTGCTGCTGTTGACGCTGGTGCCGGTGTTTACCGGCAGCAGTGAACAGGCCTGGTACTGGGCGCTGCCACTGACCCTGGGCAAGACCGGGGTGCTGTTCATTGGCCTGTTGCTCGCCAGCCGTTGGTTGTTGCCACGCCTGTTCCATGAAGTCGCCGCCTCCCACTCGGCTGAGCTGTTCGTGCTGCTGGCCTTGGTGATCGTCCTGCTGACGGCCTGGCTCACCCATTTGCTTGGGCTCTCCCCTGCCCTCGGCGCCTTTCTGGCCGGCATGCTGCTGGGAGAAAGCCACTACCGGCACCAGATCGAAGCGGATATCCGGCCGTTTCGCGACATCCTGCTGGGGCTGTTTTTCGTCAGCATCGGCATGCTGATCGACCTGCAACTGTTCCTTAGCCACAGCCTGCTGATCCTCGGCCTGACCCTCACGCTGATGCTGGTCAAAGGGTGTGTGGTGGCCGCACTGGTCAAGCTGCGTGGCAGCGACAGCGAAACCGCCTGGCGCAGTGGCCTGGCCCTGGCCCAGGGCGGCGAATTTTGTTTTGCATTGATGGCGCAGATGCAGCAGGGCCGGCTGATACCCGATGAATTCAACGGCCTGCTGCTCGCCGCGACCTTCTGCTCGATGCTGCTGACCCCATTGCTGTTGCGCGCCGCACCGGCCATCGCCCTGCGTCTGCACCGTAAACCCAACCAGCAAGTACAACTGGAAGCCATCACCGCGCTCAATGCCCAATTGCACGGGCATGCGGTGATCTGTGGCTACGGGCGGGTCGGCCAATCCATCGGGCGCTTCCTGCGTCGGGAACAACAGGCTTACATCGCCCTGGATGATGACCCGGAACGGGTGCAGGAAGCCGCCACCGAAGACAGCAGCGTGCACTACGGCGACTGCCGCCGTGGCGCCTTGCTCAGCGCGGTCGGCCTGGAGCGGGCGCGGTTGGTGGTGATCGCGGTGGACAATACCGATGTGGCCCTGGCGGTGCTGAAGGAGGCGCGCCGGATCAACCCGCAGGTACCGATCCTGGTGCGCACCCGCGACGACAGCCAACTGGCCGAGCTGAAAGCCGCCGGCGCCAGCGAAGTGGTGCCGGAGCTATTGGAGTCGAGCCTGATGCTCGCCTCCCACGCCTTGATCCTGCTGGGCCTGCCGGACCATCAGGTGCAGGCGCGGGTGGATGAAGTGCGACATAACCGCTACCGCCTGCTGCACGGCTTTTATTCGCACCCGGGCACTGACGAAGAGGCGCCGATCAATCCTGACTGACTGCGCCGATCTTGTGGATCGACAGGTCCGCGCCGTAATACTCCTCTTCCTGGCTAAGGCGCAGCCCATGTACGTGCTTGATCACGCCATACACCAGCAGGCCGCCGCCCAGCGCCACGACCACGCCGAGGGCCGTACCGATCAACTGGCTGAGCAGGCTCACGCCGCCCAAACCGCCCAGGGCCGCCTGGCCGAAGATGCCGCAGGCAATGCCGCCCCACACGCCGCACAGGCCATGCAGCGGCCACACGCCCAGTACATCGTCGATTTTCCAACGATCCTGGGCGGCGATAAAGCACCACACAAACAGGCCACCGGCCACCACCCCCGTGACCAGAGCGCCCACCGGGTGCATCAGGTCGGAACCGGCGCAGATCGCCACCAGCCCGGCCAGCGGGCCGTTGTGCAGGAAGCCGGGGTCGTTGCGACCGATCACCAGGGCCGCCACGGTGCCACCGACCATGGCCATCAACGAATTGACCGCCACCAGGCCGCTGACCCCGTCCAGGGTCTGGGCGCTCATCACGTTAAAGCCGAACCAGCCGACAATCAGAATCCACGAGCCCAGCGCCAGGAACGGAATACTCGACGGCGCAAACGCCACCAGGCGCCCTTCGCGATAACGTCCATTGCGCGGCCCCAGCAACAGCACCGCCGCCAGCGCCAGCCAGCCGCCCATGGCATGCACCACCACCGACCCGGCAAAATCATGGAAGCGGGCACCAAAGGTCGCGAGCAACCAGGCTTGCAGGCCGAAATTGCCGTTCCACACCATGCCTTCGAAAAACGGGTAGATGAAGGCTACGATCAACGCCGTCGCGCACAACTGCGGAGCGAACTTTGCACGCTCGGCAATGCCCCCGGAAATGATCGCCGGGATCGCGGCGGCAAAGGTCAGCAGGAAGAAGAACTTCACCAGGCCATAGCCATGATCGACACTGATCACCGCTGCCGGATGCATGAAACTCACGCCATAGGAGATCCAATAGCCTATAAAGAAATAGGCCAGGGTCGAGATGGCGAAGTCGCTGAGGATCTTCGACAGGGCGTTGACCTGGTTCTTCTGGCGCACGGTGCCGACTTCGAGGAAGGCGAAACCGGCATGCATGGCCAGGACCATGACCGCACCAATCAGGATGAACAGAGTGTTGGAGCTATGGACAAGAGTGTCCACCGCGCTTTGCAAATTTTCCATGGAGGTTGGCAGGCCTGCATTAAAGGCAAAAAGCACCAAAGCGGTTCAAGCCAGCGAATCGCGCACTAAATTGGCACCAGCGGCCCCACCCCTCTTGCGAGGGTGTGAACCGCTTTAGCGCAGCGATCAGCACAACGGGCCATCCCCGACAGGGTTTTTCCGCGAGTTTCAGTTATTTTGGGTAAGGTTTTTGTAGGCTTGAGCCCCGACCGCCCAGATTCAGCGCAGGCCCAGGGGCAGGCGCACCAAGGCAAAGCAAAAGCTGTACCACACAATTGCAATGAACCTTCACCGACACCGGTGACTCGAAACCACACGCATAGATCAGCCACTCACGGAGATAACCATGGCCAGCAAAACGACGAAGACGGCTCAAGAAATACTGATGGCGGATTTTCAAACCCTGGTCAGCGATACCGAAAAGTTGCTCGACGACACCGCCATCCTGGCCGGCGACCAGGCCGACGAGCTGCGCGCCAAGATCCACGACAGCCTGCTCAAGGCCCGCGAAACCCTGCAACTGACCGAAGATTCCCTGCGCGAGCGCAGCAAGGCCGCCGTCACGGCAACGGAAGATTACGTGCAGGCCAACCCCTGGCAGTCGGTGGGCATTGCCGCCGGCGTGGGCTTTCTGATCGGCCTGTTGGCTACAAGGCGCTAAATCATGTCTATCGGCGAATCCGGCTCGTCAACGGGCCCAAGTTCTACCTCACGGCGCCTGGGTGCGGCTGTGCTGGGCTTGCTGCACAGCCATGTCGAACTGTTTGGTATCGAATTGCAGGAACAGAAGGCGCGCACGGTCAGCCTGCTGCTGTTTGCCGGCCTGGCGCTGGTGTTTGCCCTGTTGTTGCTGGTGGGGTTGTCGACCCTGGTGATGATCCTGGTGTGGGACACCGGCTACCGCCTGACCGGGATCGTCTGCCTCTGCGTGTTCTATACCCTGGCGGCAGCCTTTTGCGGCGTGCGCCTGAAAGCAGCGGTGTTCGATGAGTCCACGCCGTTCCACGCCACGCTCGAAGAGCTGGCCAATGATCGGGAGCGCCTGTTGCCATGAGCCTGAATGAAATCCCGCCCTCCACGACCCGTCGGGAAATGCGCAAGGCGTTGATCCGCCTGCGCATGGAAATGCACCGCCAGGAAATCCGCCACGAGTCCCAGCAACTGATGCTGCCCCTGACCAAGGTGCGCAACATGAGTCATAACTGGCAGGACAGCCTCGGCATCAAGCACGCGCCGCTGTGGGGCGTGGCGGCGGTGACGCTGATCGGCTTCTTTACCGGCAAGGGTGCCAAGGGCGGCAGCATCAGTAGCCTGACCCGCCTGGTGCGACTGGGCGCTGGCTTGATTCCACTGATCAAACTGGCCATGCAAGGCGCTTCACGCAAAGGTTGAGCCCTGCTGGCTGCATTCTTGCAAACAGAAACGACCCGGCCCTCCTGCGAGGGCCGGGTCTTTTTTCGCCAACGCTTTTAAGGAGGCCCCGTGATTGACGGGCAACCGCTCGCCTGCTTCCAGCCGTTTATCGACACCGCCACCGGACGCATTGCCGGCGTTGAGGCCCTCGGCCGCCTGCGCCAGGCTGATGGCCGCCTGCTCTCCGTCGGCCCGCTCTTTGCCGACCCGCGCACCCCAGGCGGAGCATTGCGTCGCCTGGACCGGCAGATTCGTGACAACGCCTTGAGCCGCCTGCATGAGGTGCCGCAGGACTGGTTCCTCAGCCTGAACATCTCGCCGCGCTGGATCAACCGCTTGCGTGTCGGCCAGGCCTTGCCCAGCCTGCAACAGCTCAAAGCCCATGACGTCGACCCGGCCCGTATCGTGTTCGAGATCACTGAACTGGGTGGTGATATCCAGCGCCTGGCCGATGTGGTGGCGCGTTATCGCGAGGCCGGCGCGCGCATTGCCATCGATGACTTCGGCGCCGGTTATTCCCAGCTCGACCGGGTACTGGCCTTGCAGCCGGACATTCTCAAGCTGGACATGCGCCTGTTCCAGGAAGCCGCCCGCGGAGGCCCCAGCAGCGAAGTGGTGCGCGCCCTGGCGCAAATGGCGGAAAAAACCGGCTGCTGGATCATCGCCGAGGGGGTAGAAACCGAGGCGCAGTTGAGCTTCGCCCTGGAGTGTGGCTCGCGTTATGTGCAAGGTTATCTGTTCGCCCAGGCCCAGTTGGACTGGTTTGCCACCGATGCCTTCGTGCCGCGTTTTGCCCAACTGCGTGCCGCGTACGTCCAGCAGAAACTGGCGGAGCGCGGGCGCGTCATGCAACTGCGCCGGCAATTGGCCGAGCTGATGAGCATCCTGCAGGCCTGGGCCCAGGGCCAGGCACCACTGAGCCAGCTGCCGCAACTGCCGGACTATCCATGGTTGTTGCGCTTTTACCAATGCGACCGCCATGGCACCCAACTGACGCCCAACTTCGAATGGCGCCAGGACGCCTGGCAAGCCGACAGCCGCTATCTGGGCCACAACTGGTCGTGGCGCCCATACTTCTATCATCTGCTGGCTGAAGGCTGGGAGGAGCGGCGCCTGACGCTGTCCTCGACCTACCGCGATGCCACCACCAACCAGTATTGCCTGACCGCCGGACAATTCTTCGATAATGGCCAGCGCTTGCTGTTGATCGATATCGACGCGGCCGGCCTGTAGATTTTTGCTTGCCCCGCCAAGGCGGAACCGGGAAGCTGGGCGGGTCATTCACCGCACGGAGAGTACCCGCCTTGGATTGGCCCACCCTGCTGACCCGCGAACGTCTTGGTAAACCGCTGCACAGCCCGGAAGAACTGGGCCGAAGCCCGTTTCACAAAGACCACGACCGCATCATTTTCTCCGGCGCGTTTCGCCGCCTGGGCCGCAAGACCCAAGTGCACCCTGTGTCGAGCAACGACCATATCCACACGCGCCTGACCCATTCACTGGAAGTCAGCTGCGTCGGACGGTCACTGGGCATGCGCGTGGGCGAAACGCTACGCAGCGCCCTGCCCGACTGGTGCGACCCGAGCGACCTGGGCATGGTGGTGCAATCAGCCTGCCTGGCCCATGACATCGGCAACCCGCCGTTCGGACATTCGGGCGAAGATGCGATTCGCCATTGGTTCCAGCAGGCGGCCGGGCGCGGCTGGCTGGACGACATGAGCACGGCCGAGCGCAACGACTTCCTCAATTTCGAAGGCAACGCCCAGGGCTTTCGGGTACTCACGCAGCTGGAATACCACCAGTTCGACGGCGGTACCCGGCTGACCTACGCCACGTTGGGCACCTACCTGAAATACCCCTGGACCGCGCGCCACGCGGACTCATTGGGCTATAAAAAGCACAAGTTCGGCTGCTATCAAAGCGAACTGCCGATCCTCGAACAGATCGCCCACAAGCTCGGCCTGCCGCAACTCGAAGAACAACGTTGGGCCCGCCACCCGCTGGTGTACCTCATGGAAGCGGCGGACGACATCTGCTACGCCCTGATCGACCTGGAAGACGGCCTGGAAATGGACTTGCTGCAATACGCCGAGGTCGAGTCGCTGCTCCTCGACCTGGTGGGCGACGACCTGCCGCAGACCTATCGGCAACTCGGCGCCCAGGATTCGCGCCGACGCAAACTGGCGATCCTGCGCGGCAAGGCCATCGAACACCTGACCAATGCGGCGGCGCGGGCCTTTGTCGAACAGCAGGACGCCTTGCTGGCCGGCATGCTGCCCGGTGACCTGGTCGAGCATATGCACGGCCCCGCCAAGCGTTGCGTGTTGGACGCCAAAGACATGGCGCGCAAGAAGATCTTCCAGGACAAGCGCAAGACCCTGCATGAAATCGGCGCCTACACCACGCTGGAAATTCTCCTCAACGCCTTCTGTGGGGCAGCCCTTGAGCAACATGGCGGGCGCACGCCGTCGTTCAAGAACCGACGCATCCTCGATCTGCTCGGCAATAGCGCACCGGATCCGGCCTGGTCGCTGCACGCCTCGTTCCTGCGAATGATTGACTTCATCGCCGGCATGACCGACAGCTACGCCACTGAGATGGCGCGGGAAATGACCGGACGCTCAAGCCCTCAATAATGTTTTCGATCACGCGTCTGTTCCCTGAAAAGAATCTCCCTACGATGGGAACAGAGCGGCCTGATCGAACTCGTACAAACCGCCGATGAATAATCACGCACCCTCTTAGGGGGCATGGCGAGACGTTCCTACGCCCCGCCCAATCGCCGCTTGACTCACCGTGTGCCCTTCTTATGCCTAGATATCGCCTTCGCCTCCTGTTGGTGGAGGATCACCCTTTTCAGCTGCTGGCGACCCAGTGCCTGCTCAACAGCTTCGGTTTCGACCGGTTGACCCTGGCTGAAAACGCCGAACAGGCGATCCGGCTGATGACGCAGTGCGAACAGCCCTTCGACCTGATGCTGTGCGACCAATGCCTGCCCGACCTGCCAGGGCTGGAGTTGGTCGAAATCGCCAGTCGCGGAGGTTTTATCGTGGGAGCCATCTTGCTCAGCGGCTTGCCCGCACTCGAACTGGAAAACCTGAATACCCAAGCCCTGCAACGTAACTTGCCATTGCTGGGTTACTTGGCAAAGCCGTTAAACCGCGACGAACTGATTGACTTGATACCCGCCACTCTAAATGTAGGAATTTAAACATGTTCATATAAGAAAAACTTACAACAACCCGGCTACTAAAACATTGGCAGCGGCAGGAGCCCCGTCGCTCCCCATGCTCAGACACAAACACCCACAAAGCCTCAGCAACTCGTAAGACGATACCTTTTTTAATGTAGGATTTTTCCTGTTTTGTACCTATTCCCCTTGAGCTTCATGCTCCTTCCTCAGCTTCTGAGCTAATGTGCCCGCTTTATTTACACTTGCATGGAATGTGATTATGAACACAGTTTTCATCATCGATGACCACCCTGTTATCAGGCTGGCGATTCGAATGTTGTTGGAACATGAAGGTTATAAGGTCGTCGGCGAAACGGATAATGGTTGTGATGCGATACAAATGGTTCGCGAATGCCTTCCGGATTTGATCATTCTGGATATCAGTATTCCGAAACTTGATGGTCTCGAAGTACTCTGTCGCTTCAACGCCATGAACACCCCGATGAAAACCCTCATCCTGACGGCACAATGCCCAACCCTGTTTGCCACCCGCTGTATGCGCTCTGGCGCCGACGGCTATGTGTGCAAGGAGGGCGACCTGAGTGAATTGCTGAGTGCGATTCGCGCGGTATTATCGGGTTATAACTATTTCCCGAGCCAGGCATTGAACGCTTGCGGCTCGGAAGGTAATTCCGAAGAGCTGGAACTGTTCAAGGCCGTTAATGACCGGGAATTAATGGTTTTGCAACTTTTTGCACAAGGCCGCACCAATAAAGAAATCGCCAAAGGCATGTTTCTAAGTAACAAGACCGTCAGCACCTATAAAAAGAGGCTTATGCAAAAACTCAAAGCCAAGTCCTTGGTAGAACTTATCGAGTTGGCAAAACGAAACGCGCTAGTGTGAGAAAGCGGATGCCCAGGCGTATAAAGGACTATTTGATCATATTGAGCGCAGGCATGTGCTTGAGCACCGCCGTGCTCGCCGTTCAAACAGAACCGGAACACTTCACCTTGTTGAGTCGCGCAGTCGGCGTTCAACTGGACTCCCAACTGGACACTGCCCAGCGGCAGTGGCTACAGAACAAACGCGAACTGGTGTTAGGCACTGCGGCACCTGACTACCCGCCCTTCGACCTCACCTCCAGTGGTCGCGACTACGAAGGGCTGACTGCCGACTACGCCGGGTTGCTGGCCAAAGCGCTGGACTTGCCGATCAAGGTGATGCGCTACCCGTCACGGGAAAAGTCCATCCAGGCCCTCGAAGCAGGCGAGATTGACTTGTTGGGCTCCTCCAACGGCTTCGAGGCCGCGAATCCGAACCTGGTCCTGTCAGCCCCCTATGCCGTGGATCAACCGGTGCTGGTCACTCGGGAGGGTGAGACACGCAGCCTCAGCGAGGCCCTGGCTGGGCTGCGCCTGAGCCTGGTCTACCATTACCTGCCCCTGAGCGAAGTGGAGAAGCTGTACCCCGATGCAATCATCAGCACCTATCCCTCTTATCAAAATGCCCTGAATGCGGTGGCGTTCGACCAGGCAGACGTGTTTCTCGGCGATACCATCTCGACCCACTACATGATCAACAAGGGCTACCTGAAGAACATTCACATGGCCAACTTCGGCAAACATGAAGCCTATGGCTTCAGTTTTGCCCTGCGCCGGGACCAGCATGTGTTGCTGGGCATTGTGAACGCAGTGCTGGCGGCCGTGCCCACCAACGAACGCGAGAGCATCGCCAAGCGCTGGAGCGCCGGCAGCGATATTTTGCTGACCGACAAGAAACTGCAATTGACCCCGCGCGAGGAGCGCTGGCTCAAAGAGCATCCCGTGGTGAAAGTGCTGGTGAACGAAACCTTCGCGCCCCTGACCTTTTTCGACGCGGACGGCAATTTTCGCGGCATTACCGCCGACCTCCTGGAGCTGATCCGCCTGCGCACCGGCCTGCGCTTCGAGATCCAGCGCGGGCGGGATGTGCACGCGATGATCGAACAGGTCAGCAACCACGACGCCGACATCATCGGGGCCATGACGCCCAGTGTCGAACGGGAAGCGCAACTGGATTTCAGCCGGCCCTACCTGGAAAACTCCTACGTGCTGCTGACACGCAAAGAGCCCGGCGCGCCCTCGAACCTGGAGCAGATGGCAGGCAAGCGCCTGGCGATCACCCAGGGCAACCCGCTGCATGCGGTCCTGCGCAGGGACTTTCCACTGATCCGCCTGGTGGAGACCAGTGACACCTTCAAAGCCTCGGAGCTGCTCGCCCAGGGCCAGGTGGAGGGTGCGGTGAATTCGTTGGTGATCGCCAACTATTTCCTGTCATCGCCGATGTTCCAGGACAAACTGCAAATCAGCACCAGCATCGGCACTCTTCCGGCCACCTTTTCCCTGGCGACCTCACGCCATGCCACCGAACTGAGTTCAATCCTCGACAAGGCCCTGCTGAGTATCGCCCCGGATGAACTGGGCGTGATCAACAGTCGCTGGCGGGGCTACACCGCGGCCTCCGACAGCTACTGGCGCAATTACCACCACTTGATCGCCCAGATCATCATCGGCACCGGCTTGCTGCTATTGATTTCCCTGACCTGGAACGCCTACATGCGTCGCCAGATCAAGCACCGCCAAATGGCTGAGCGCGCCCTTAACGATCAGTTCGAGTTCATGCGCGCGCTGGTCAACGAAACGCCCCACCCGATTTATGTACGCGACCGCAACGGCCTGCTGCAGACCTGCAACGACAGCTACCTGCAGGTGTTCGACGCCAAGCGCGAGGACGTGATCGGCAAAAGTGTGGTGCAGATCGGTACGGCGCTGGAAACGGAGGCCGCGCAATACCATGCGGACTATTTGCGCGTCGTGGCACAGGGCGACCCAATGATCCTGGATCGCCCGCTGCACATCCGTGGAAAAAAACTGACGATCTACCACTGGATCCTGCCCTACCGCGACTCAACCGGTGAGGTGCAAGGCATTATCGGTGGCTGGATCGACATCAGCGAACGGCGCCAACTGTTCGATGAACTACGCGCCGCCAAGGAGCAGGCCGACGAGGCCAACCGGGCCAAAAGCACGTTTCTGGCGACCATGAGCCATGAAATCCGCACGCCGATGAACGCGGTGATCGGCATGCTGGAGCTGACCCTCAAGCGCGCCGACCAGGGTCACCTCGATCGACCGGCCATCGAGGTCGCCTACAACTCGGCCAAGGACTTGCTGGAGCTGATCGGCGACATCCTCGACATCGCGCGCATCGAATCCGGCCGCTTGAGCCTGGCCCCCGAGCGGGTCAACCTGAAGGAAGTGATCGAATCGGTGGTCCGCGTGTTCGACGGCCTGGCGCGTCAGAAAACCTTGAGTCTGTTGCTGGAGTTCAAGCCTGAACTCGAAGACACCGATGTGCTGATCGACCCACTGCGCTTCAAGCAGGTGCTGTCCAACCTGGTGAGCAATGCAATCAAATTCACCGAACGTGGCCAGGTAAAGATCAAGGTGGACGTTCAAGCCACCGAAATGCCCCAGCAGGTCGAGCTCAAGCTGGTGGTCGAGGACACCGGCATCGGCATCAGCCGGGACGACCAGCTACGCCTGTTCGAGCCCTTCGCCCAGGCCGACAATTCCGGCCACTTGGCCAGGAGTGGCGCGGGTCTTGGGCTGGTCATCTGCCGTAGCCTGTGTTCAATGATGGGCGGGCAACTGAGCCTGAGCAGCGTGCCGATGGTGGGCACCCAAGTGCATGTCAGCCTGAAGATGAACCGCCTGCTGCCGGTCGAGGCCGCGGACGAATCCAAGCCCATAGCAGCGGCACCGGCGCCGGTGCTCAATGTGCTGGTGGTGGACGATCACCCCGCAAACCGCCTGCTGATGTGCCAGCAACTCGGTTACCTCGGCCATCAGTTCACCGCCGCCCAGCACGGCGCGGCCGGGTTCCAGGCCTGGCGCCAGGAACACTTCGACCTGGTCATCGCCGACTGCAACATGCCGATCATGAACGGCTATGAGCTCTGCCGCTCGATCCGCGAATATGAGCAGCGAGAGCAACTGCCCGCTTGTGTCGTGCTGGGCTTTACCGCCAATGCCCAGCCCGAAGAGAAACTGCGCTGCGCCGAAGCGGGCATGAATGATTGCCTGTTCAAGCCCATCAGCCTCACGGCATTGGAGCGGCAACTGGCGCAGATCGAGCCACAACGGCCGGCCATGCAGCTGGACCTCACCAGCCTCGATGCCCTGACGGGAGGCGACCCACAGTTGAGTCGACGCCTACTTGAGGAGTTATTGAGCAGCAGCGCCCATGACCGCCAGGAACTCGTCGCGATGTTGGTTCGACAGGCCTCGCCCCAGGACATCATCGAGCAAGCCCACAAGATCAAGGGCGCCGCCCGCATCGTGCAGGCCGTCGGGCTGGCCGGTCAGTGCGAAGCGCTGGAACAGGCATGCGCCCGAGGCGATGACCACCGCGTGATCGAAACCGGTATCAAGGCCCTGGAGAAATGCATGCTGGAAATGGAGAGAATGCTGCACATGCAGCTCAACAGCCTGAATTCATCGGGATAGGCAGACGCGAGCTTGACCGCTCGCGCCTGCCGCCACCTATCAGCAGTCGGTCAACCGCAGGAAAATCGCCGCCAACTGTTCGATACCGGCCTGGTCCTGCACGGTAAAGCGGGCCAGCGAAGGGCTATCGAGGTCGAGGACGCCAATCAGTTGGCCGTTCTTGACCAGCGGCACCACCAGCTCACTGTTCGAGGCACTGTCACAGGCGATATGCCCGGGGAACGCGTGCACGTCTTCCACTCGCTGGGTTTGCCGCGTTGCCGCGGCCGCCCCACATACGCCACGACCGAAGGGGATACGCACGCAGGCGATCTGGCCCTGGAACGGGCCGAGCACCAATTCATCATTGCGGTTGAAGTAAAAGCCGGCCCAGTTCAGGTCGTCCAGCTGGTTGAACAAGAACGCAGAAAACTGCGCGCTATTGGCGATGAAATCCCGCTCATCGGCCAGCAGCGACTCCAGCTGCGCGCACAACAGGGCATAGCCATCCAGACCGGTACCGGCCTGTTGCAAATCGATCATGGTTGACGCTCCAGCAATTTAAGGCCCACCCAGTAACGGGCGAACTGATACGCGCACCGGCCGTTGCGATTGCCACGCCCGGTGGCCCAGCGTACGGCGAGGATGTCGAGGGCTTCATCGCGCTGCCACGGCAAGCCGGCCTTGTTCGCCAGCTCACCGATCCAGTGCTCGACCACGTTAAGGAAGTGTTCCTGGGAAAACGGGTAGAACGACAACCACAGGCCAAAACGGTCGGACAAGGCGATCTTGTCTTCCACCGCTTCACTGGGGTGCAGCTCGCCATCCACGCGCTTCCAATTGTCGTTGTCGCTCTGGTTTTCCGGCACCAGGTGACGACGGTTGGACGTGGCGTACAGCAACACGTTCTCCGGGGCCTGCTCCAGGGAGCCGTCGAGCACGCTCTTGAGTACGCGGTAGTCGCCTTCGCCAGCCTCGAACGACAAATCATCGCAGAACAGGATGAAACGCTGCGGCAACTTGAGCAATTGCTCGACCACGCGCGGCAGGTCAGCCAGGTGATCACGTTCGATCTCGATCAGGCGCAAGCCGGCCTTGGCGTGCTGGGCGAGCAAGGCCCGCACCATGGACGATTTACCGGTGCCGCGCGACCCCCACAGCAACGCATGGTTGGCCGGCAAGCCGTCGAGAAACTGCTGGGTGTTGCGCGCCAGTTGTTCACGCTGCTTGTCGACGCCGATCAAGTCAGACAAGCGCATGTCCAGGCTCACGTCCAGGGGCAGCAAAAAGCCGCTGCGACCGTCACGCTGCCACCGGGCGGCGAGGCACTGGTTCCAGTCGATGGTTTGGCGCGGAGCGGGTAACAAGGGTTCCAGGCGAGCGAGCACAGCGTCGGCACGCTCAAGAAAGGCATTCAATCGAGAATCCACGACTATTCCTCTGGCAAGTTCTTGCAAAAGATGGCGTATTGGCAACCCTACGGCTGACTGCTGGGGGCTGCCCCCATAAAACCTAACGATTCGTGCCGGGCAAGCCAGAGCCTGTGGATGTTCAGCTATGCTTGCCGGGCGAAGGGACACGTGAAGTGGTTCAACACTCGATGGATATCAAGTTCGCCCACCGCTTGTCTTATAAACAAGCCAGATTGACGGTGCTGGTCGGTTTCGTCTTGGGAACCTTGCTCAGCCTTATCCAAATCGGCATTGATTATGCCAGCGAAGACGCATCCATCAACCGTGAAATTCGTTCCCTGATCGAAATCAGCCATAACCCCGCGTCTCGTATTGCCTACAACATTGACGCCGAACTGGCCCAGGAGTTGACCCTGGGTTTGTTGCATTCCCCCGCTATCATCCACGCACAGTTGATCGACAACAACGGCGTGGTGCTGGCCGACGTCGACCGACCGCGCAAGGAAAGCCCGTATCGGCCCGTCAGCGACTTCCTGTTCGGCGCCAACCGCCAGTTTGAAGACCGCCTTTTCCTCAGCCATATGCCCAACGAAGCCCTGGGCGTGTTGCGCCTGGACGTTGACACCTACGCTTTTGGCAGTCGCTTCCTGCGTCGCGCCGAAATCACCTTGCTCAACGGCTTCGCGCGCAGCCTGCTGCTGACGGGGATCTTGCTGGGCCTGTTCTACACCATGCTGACCCAGCCCCTGGTGCGCATCATTCGTGAGCTGAGCACCCGTAAACAGGCACGCCTGGACTGCCCGCCAGGGCATGAACACGATGAAATCGGTGTGCTGGTCAACGTCGCCAATCAGCAATTCGAAAACATGGAAACCGAGATACAGCAGCGTCGCCACGCCGAGGACCGTCTCACCGAGTACCTGGGGCAACTCGAGGACATCGTCTCCGCCCGCACCCTTGAGCTCAAGGCCAGCAACCAGCGCCTGAGCCAGTCCAACGAGGAACTGCAGGCGGCAAAGCTGACCGCCCTGAACATGGCCCAGGCGCGGGCGGCGTTCCTGGCGAATATGAGCCACGAAATCCGCACACCGCTCAATGGCTTGCTGGGCATGATCGCTCTGTCCCTGGACAGCCCGCTGACCGCCGAACAGCGCCAACAACTGTCGATCGCCCACGACTCCGGCAAAGTACTGGTGGAATTGCTCAACGATATTCTCGACCTGTCCAAGTTCGACGCCGGCCAGTTGGAGCTGGAACGCATCCCCTTCGACCTGGGCTCGCTGGTGGAAGACACCGCCAACCTGCTGTCGCAGAACGCCGCGCCCAGTGTCGAACTGACGTGCCTGATCGACCCGCAGTTTCCGGCCCAGGTGCTCGGCGATCCGACGCGCGTGCGGCAGATCGTCAGTAACCTGCTGTCCAACGCCCTCAAGTTCACGCGCTTTGGCCGTGTGGATGTTCGCCTCAGCGCCCACGATGGCCGGGTCAAAATTGATGTATGCGATACCGGTATCGGCATTGCCCAGGACGCACAGGTCAAGATCTTCCAACCGTTCACCCAGGCCGGCGCGGGGATTACCCGGCAGTTTGGCGGCACCGGCCTGGGCCTGGCACTGACCCATAACCTGTGCGAGGCAATGAAGGGGCGGTTGAGCATCAGTTCGGAGGTCGGCTTTGGCAGCCAGTTCTGCGCCGACCTGCCCCTGCCAGCCCATTTGCCCGCCACCCGGCAACCGCCGCTCAAAGGTGAAGTGCTGGTCATTACCAACGCCGGCAGCGGCCTGACGGAACTGCTCACCACCCTGCTGCCCCACTGGGGGCTGACCGCCCATTGTCGTGCCCTGGATGATGATTTGAGCGGGCAAGCCCCGGACCTGCTGATCACCGACTGCCCGGAGTGCCTGTTTCGCCTGCGGCCGGCGATCACGGCGCCGATCCTGCTGGTGACCGCTTATGGCAATTTCATGCCCAGCGAAGAAGTCGCGGCGCTGGCGCCATTACAGCAACAGGCTCGCCCGTTGAGCCGTACCGCGCTGTACCAGATCCTGCAACGCAACCTGCGCAGTGATCCACAACTGATCCTTGAGTCCATCCCGCTCGACGCCGCGCCGCCTGCAAACCGCGCGCGGATCCTGCTGGTGGAGGACAACCCGGTCAATCAACTGGTGGCCAAGGGCATGCTGAGCAAGCTGGGTTGCGAAGTGATCGTCGCCGCCCATGGTGGCGAGGCGCTCAAGTGCCTCGAAGAACGCCCCTTCGACATGGTGCTGATGGACTGCAACATGCCGGTGATGGACGGTTACGAAGCCAGCCGGCAGATTCGCCGCAGCGGACGCTGGCCAGACCTGCCCATTGTCGCCTTGACGGCCAACGCGCTGTCGGAAGAGCGCGAGCGTTGCCGTGCCGCGGGAATGAATGATTACCTGGCCAAGCCGTTCCGCCGGGAAGAACTCAACGCCCTGCTGGACCTGTGGGTGCCTAAGGCGACAACGCTCTGATCTGAGCCAGCAATTGGTCCAGGCCGTCGCGCAGGGCGTCGGCCTGGTTGAGGTCGACGCCGCTGTCGCACAGCAATCGGGTTTTCAATTGATGGGCCTGGCCGCGCAATTGCACCCCGGCTTCGCTCAGACTCAAATGCACTTCACGCTCATCGCGCAGGCTGCGTTGGCGCTTCACGGCGCCAAGCTGCTCCAGGCGCTTGAGCAACGGCGTCAAGGTGCCCGAATCGAGCATCAGGCGCTCACCCAGGGCCTTGACCGTGGCCTGGGTCGCCGCTGCGTCATGCCATTCCCACAGCACCAGCATCACAACGTATTGCGGGTACGTCAGGCCCAACTGGTCCAGCATCGGCTTGTAGGCGCGTGTCACCGCCCGCGACGCCGCGTAGAGCTTGAAACACAGCTGGTCGTCCAGGGCCAGGGACACGGAAGGTACGCCAGTCATTTGAGCAGGGCTTCGATCTCTTGGGTCAAGTCCTGCGGCTTGGTCGTCGGGGCAAAGCGCTTGACGACCTGACCGTCGCGGCCGATCAGGAATTTGGTGAAGTTCCACTTGATGCCCTTGGAGCCCAGCAGGCCCGGCGCCTGTTTTTTCAACTGCACAAACAGGGGATGGGCCGCGCTGCCGTTGACATCGATCTTCTTGAACAGTGGAAAGCTGACGCCGAAGTTCAGCTCGCAAAACTCGGAAATCGCGCCTTCGTTGCCCGGTTCCTGCTTGCCGAACTGGTTGCAGGGGAACCCCAGCACCACCAGGCCCTTGTCCTTATAGGTCTGCCAAAGCTGCTCCAGACCCTTGTACTGCGGGGTAAAACCGCACTTGCTGGCGGTATTGACCACCAGGATGGCCTTGCCGGCGTAATCGGCCAAGGTCTTTTGCTCACCCTTGATGGTGGTGCAAGGGATACTCAGCAGGTTGTCGCTCATGGCAGTGCCTCGAATCGGGAGAGAAGCGAAAACATAGCGCTCAATTCAATTGCGTGCAATTTAATTGATCGGACTGATACCTCGCCATAGATCGTCCCTGCCGACATCGCAGGGACGCCTCACGCTCAACGTGGCACCAGGTCCAGGCACACCGAGTTGATGCAATAACGCAGGCCCGTCGGCGGCGGACCGTCGGGAAACACATGCCCAAGGTGCGCATCGCACTTGGCGCAGGTGACTTCGGTGCGGATCATGCCGTGGCTGACATCGCGGATCTCGATCATCGCGCTGTCGGCGATCGGCTCATAAAAGCTCGGCCAGCCGCACCCGGAGTCGAATTTGGCCTTGGAGTCGAACAGTGGCTCATTGCAGCATATGCAGTGGTACACGCCGTCCGTCTTGGTGTCGTTGTACTTACCGCTGAAAGGCCGCTCGGTGCCTTTGAGCCGGCACACGTTGTACTGCTCTGGATCGAGCATTGCCTTCCACTCTTCAACCGTTTTTTGCAACTTTTCCATCGATACACCTCGGCAACTTAAAAAGCCTGATCTGTGTCTTTTCCATGAACCAGGCGGCACGTATGATTGCGCCTCTTCAACACGCCAGTCTGGCACCCGCGTTAGCGGCATTCAAACGTATTTATGGGTGCACCAACGCAGGATTCCCGGCACGGTAGGCTCCGCACCGTCTGGATCGTTCATTTTCAGGATCACATCGCCATGCAGGTCAGCAAATCGAACAAGCTCGCCAACGTCTGCTACGACATTCGCGGCCCAGTGCTCAAGCACGCCAAGCGCCTGGAAGAGGAAGGCCATCGCATCCTCAAGCTGAACATTGGCAACCCGGCGCCCTTTGGTTTCGAAGCACCGGACGAAATTCTCCAGGATGTGATCCGCAACCTGCCCACCGCCCAAGGCTACAGCGACTCCAAGGGACTGTTCAGTGCGCGCAAGGCGGTCATGCAGTACTACCAGCAGAAGCAGGTCGAAGGTGTTGGCATTGAAGACATCTACCTGGGCAATGGCGTGTCCGAGCTGATCGTGATGTCGATGCAGGCCTTGCTCAACAACGGCGACGAAGTGCTGGTGCCAGCGCCCGACTACCCGCTGTGGACCGCTGCGGTGACCCTGGCCGGTGGCCATCCGGTGCATTACCTATGCGACGAGGGCGCCGACTGGTTCCCGGACCTGGCCGACATCAAGGCCAAGATCACCCCGAACACCAAGGCCCTGGTGATCATCAACCCGAACAACCCCACTGGCGCGGTGTACTCCAGGGAAGTGTTGCAGGGCATGCTCGAACTCGCACGCCAGCACAACCTGGTAGTGTTCTCCGACGAGATCTACGACAAGATCCTCTACGACGACGCCGTGCATATCTGCACCGCGTCCCTGGCGCCGGACCTGCTGTGCCTGACCTTCAATGGCCTGTCCAAGTCCTATCGCGTGGCGGGCTTCCGCTCCGGCTGGATCGCCATCTCCGGTCCCAAGCACAATGCCCAGAGCTACATCGAAGGCATCGATATGCTGGCCAATATGCGCCTGTGCGCCAACGTACCGAGCCAGCACGCGATCCAGACGGCGCTGGGTGGCTACCAGAGCATCAACGACCTGATATTGCCCCAGGGCCGCCTGCTCGAACAACGCAACCGTACCTGGGAACTGCTCAACGATATCCCGGGAGTCAGTTGTGTGAAGCCAATGGGCGCGCTATATGCCTTCCCGCGGATCGACCCGAAGGTCTGCCCGATTCTCAACGACGAGAAGTTCGTGCTCGACCTGCTGCTGTCGGAAAAGCTGCTGGTGGTGCAAGGCACTGCGTTCAACTGGCCGTGGCCGGATCACTTCCGCGTGGTGACCTTGCCACGTGTGGATGACCTGGAAATGGCCATTGGTCGTATCGGCAACTTCCTCAAGTCCTATCGCCAGTAAGGGCCATGGCGCTGTACGACCGGCATTCGGTCGTACAGCGATTATCTGGCAACACTTCTTTGCCTTCATTCTCCCCGGCAGGTCCGTTGCCCCCTGCAAAGCATCTACCCCCTGTAATTACAGGGCGGCAAGGGGATGGGAGACCGATAACATGCGAGATTTCTTGTCGGAAAATCCTTTCAAGGCTTTACATTCAGGCTGTAGGACACAGTTTGAAATAGTCGCTCGGTTGAATCACCCCAGGCCGCACCTTATATACCCCGCAGTACGCGACATATTAAGCATGAGGAGAACTCTACAACCATGATGCGCATCCTGCTGTTCTTGGCCACTAACCTGGCGGTCGTGCTGATTGCCAGCATCACCCTGAGCCTTTTCGGCTTCAACGGGTTCATGGCGGCCAACGGGGTTGATCTGAACCTCAATCAGCTGCTGATTTTCTGTGCGGTCTTTGGTTTTGCCGGCTCGCTGTTCTCGCTGTTCATTTCCAAGTGGATGGCGAAGATGAGCACCAGCACCCAGGTCATCACCCAGCCACGTACCCGCCACGAGCAATGGCTGCTGCAAACCGTTGAGCAGTTGTCCCGCGAGGCAGGCATCAAGATGCCCGAGGTCGGGATCTTCCCGGCCTATGAAGCCAACGCCTTTGCCACCGGCTGGAACAAGAACGACGCGCTCGTTGCAGTGAGCCAGGGCATGCTGGAACGCTTCTCGTACGATGAAGTGAAGGCGGTACTGGCCCACGAGATCGGCCACGTGGCCAACGGTGACATGGTCACCCTGGCGCTGGTCCAGGGCGTGGTGAACACCTTCGTGATGTTCTTCGCGCGGATCATCGGCAACTTTGTCGACAAGGTGATCTTCAAGAACGAAGAAGGCCGTGGCATTGCCTATTTCGTGGCGACCATCTTCGCCGAAGTGGTGCTGGGCTTCCTGGCCAGCGCGATCGTGATGTGGTTCTCGCGCAAACGCGAATTCCGCGCAGACGAAGCGGGGGCCCGCCTGGCCGGTACCGGGGCGATGATCGCAGCCCTGCAACACCTGCGCTCCGAACAGGGCCTGCCGGTGCATATGCCGGACAGCCTGACCGCATTCGGCATCAACGGCGGTATCAAGCAGGGCCTGGCACGCATGTTCATGAGCCACCCGCCGCTGGAAGAGCGGATCGACGCACTGCGTCGTCGCGGCTGATAACCTGCAGTCACGCAAAAAGGGGCGATCTGATCGCCCTTTTTTTGTGCGTGCGATTTACCCCTTGGTCAAGCGATAGACACGCTCTTCAAGGCGCGTGACGCCGTCCTGAACGAACTTCCAGCTATCGCCCAGGATGTCCTGCTCCTCGAGGATGTCCAAGGTCCAATGTGCGCCCAACAATACTTTCACCTCTTCATCGGTGACCGCAAAGGGCGGGCCGGCCTTTTGCGTCTGATCGTAATCGAGGGTGATCAGCAGCCCCTTGCAGCCCGAACCCAGCAGGCGATTGAGATGCTCGGTGTATTGCGCCCGCATCAGCGGCGGCAGTGCAATCAACGCCGCGCGATCATAGAGCGCGCAGCAATCGGCCACGGCCTCAGCATCGAGGGCGAAGAAGTCGCCGCACCACACCTCGATCACATCAGCCTGATACACGCTGAACACGCCGTGCTGGCTGATACGTGGCGTCAGCCCCTGCTCGCTGAAGAAGGCTTGCACCGCCTGCTCCGATAACTCCACCCCCAGCACGGGGTGCCCATGGCTGGCCAGCCACACCAGGTCCAGGCTTTTGCCACACAGCGGCACCAACACTTTTGCTCCATCCGCCAAACCCAGTTGCGGCCAATGCCGTTGCAGATGTGGATTGACCTGCGGCAAGTGAAAGCCGATCTGATTGCGCGCCCAGCGCTCCCGCCAAAATGTAGGCTCCATAAATCACCCTGAAAATTCGATCAAAAGGCGCTAAAACTTATATTAGATTTAGATCAATGATCTGATTGAAGATAGCGCCATATTAACGCTCAGGATCCCTCCTATGTTCCCCAGCCTATTTATCTCTCACGGTTCGCCCATGCTCGCCCTGCAACCGGGTGCCAGCGGCCCGGCCCTGCAGCGCCTGGCCGCTGAGCTGCCACGGCCCAAGGCGATCGTGGTGGTGTCGGCGCATTGGGAGAGCCAGGAACTACTGGTCAGCGGCGGCGCCGCCCCCGAAACCTGGCATGACTTCGGCGGCTTCCCGCGCGAATTGTTCGCGGTCCAATACCCAGCGCCGGGCGATCCGCAACTGGCCGCCGAAATTGTCGAACTGTTGCATGCCGATGGCCTGAATGCCCGCATCGACGAGCATCGCCCGTTCGACCATGGCACATGGGTACCGTTGTCGCTGATGTACCCGGCGGCGGATATTCCAGTGGTACAGGTCTCCCTCCCCAGTCGCATGGGCCCTGCCCTGCAGACACGAGTCGGGCATGCTCTGGCCAGCCTGCGCGAACAAGGTGTGCTGCTGATCGGCTCCGGCAGCATCACCCACAACCTGGGTGAACTGAACTGGCACGCCGGCCCCGAGAGCATCGAACCGTGGGCGCGGGAGTTCCGCGATTGGGTGGTGGACAAGCTCGCTGCCAATGACGAAGCCGCGCTGCACGATTATCGCCGCCAGGCGCCCCATGCAGTGCGCAGCCATCCCAGCGATGAGCATTTGTTGCCCCTGTACTTCGCGCGGGGTGCCGGGGGGCCGTTCAGCGTGGCGCACCAGGGCTTCACCCTGGGGGCCCTGGGCATGGACATCTATCGCTTTGGCTGATGGAGATCTAAATGTGGGGGCCCACCCCTTTTCCACATGACAAAAAAAATCCCCGAACCAGTCGGGGATTTTTTATGTGCGATCAATCAGCCCAAGGGCGGATCAATCTTCGCGGTAGCGACGCAGTTTGAGCTGCTTACCGGCAACGCGAGTGTCTTTCAGCTTGGTCAGCAGTTTTTCCAGACCGTCTTCCGGCAGTTCCACCAAGGAGAAGCTGTCACGGACCTGGATGCGACCGATGGCTTCACGTGCCAGGCCACCCTCGTTGAGGATAGCGCCCAGCAGGTTCTTGGCCGCGATACCGTCACGCGCGCCCAGCGCGGTACGGCAACGAGCACGACCTTCAGCCAATGGGACCGGAGCACGACGCTCACGATCACCACGATCACCACGGTCTGGACGGTCGCCCGAACGCTCTGGACGATCACCGCGTGGCGCGCTGTTCGGAACCAGTGGACGTTCTTTCTCGATGGCTGCCAGGGTCAGGGCCTGACCGTTGGTGGCCTTGCGCAGCAGGGCTGCGGCCAGGGCACGCGGGGTGCAACCGATATCGGCGGTCAGGCGGTCCAGCAGGTCGCCGTGGGTCGATTCAGCGTCAGCCACCAGCGGCGCCAGGCTGTTGGTCAGTTTCTTGATGCGGGCATCGAGAACGGCCTGGGCATCCGGCAGGCGGACCTCGGCAACCTTCTGGCCGGTGACACGCTCGATCACTTGCAGCATGCGGCGCTCACGCGGAGTCACCAGCAGCAGTGCACGACCTTCGCGACCGGCACGGCCAGTACGGCCAATACGGTGAACGTAGGACTCTGGATCGTAAGGCATGTCAACGTTGAACACGTGGGTGATACGTGGAACGTCGAGGCCACGGGCAGCAACGTCGGTCGCCACAACGATGTCCAGGCGGCCATCCTTGAGGGAGTCGATCACACGCTCACGTTGGTTCTGGGCGATGTCACCGTTCAGCGCAGCGGCTTTGTAGCCTTTGGCTTCGAGGGCACTGGCCAGGTCCAGGGTCGCTTGCTTGGTGCGCACGAACATGATCAGGGCGTCGAAGTCTTCGACTTCCAGCAAGCTCAATACAGCCGAGGTCTTCTGGTCAGCGTGAACCAACAGGTGAGCCTGTTCGATCGCGGTAACGGTCTGGGTCTTGGTCTGGATCTTCACGTGTTGCGGATCGCGCAGATGGCGTTCGGCAATGGCACGGATCGACTGTGGCAGGGTGGCCGAGAACAGTACGGTCTGACGGGTCGGTGGCAGCGCCTTGAAGATGACTTCCAGGTCATCCATGAAGCCCAGCTTCAACATTTCGTCAGCTTCGTCCAGAACCAGGTGGTTCACGGTCGACAGGACTTTCTCGTCACGACGCAGGTGGTCACACAGGCGACCCGGGGTGGCGACAACGATCTGTGCGCCATTACGGATTGCTTTCAGTTGTGGGCCCATTGGCGCACCGCCATAGACGGCCACAACGGTAACGCCCGGCATTTGCTTGGCGTAGGTTTCAAAAGCGGTTGCTACTTGCAGCGCCAACTCACGAGTTGGCGCCAGGATCAGGGCTTGCGGTTCGCGCTTGGCAGGATCGATGCAGTGCAGGATAGGCAGGGCGAACGCGGCGGTTTTGCCGGTACCGGTTTGCGCCTGGCCAATCATGTCCTGGCCGGCCATGATGATCGGGATCGATTGCTGCTGAATCGCCGAAGGTTCTTCGTAGCCGGTCGCAATGACGGCAGCAAGAATGTTCGGGTTAAGATTAAAAGCGGCGAAGCCGCCGGTTTCCTGGGTCATGGGTCTGCCTCTAAGTGCATCCGCAAAGACCCATGCTCCAAAGCTGCGCATGCCGTGTTGAGACTCAAGAGTCGCCCTGGCTGCTTTGTCGGCGGGGATTTGCGAAAACGAATGAATGAAAAAGATTCGTCAAGGAAGAGTCCGCTGTGCGGACGTGCAGCCGAAGCTGACTTCGGGGAATTGCGCTACCTAAACGCGGCCCGGTTAAAGGCCGGCGCGCACTATACCGGAAATAGCTGAAAAAGGGAGCTTTTTTTATCGCCAAGCGCCGATAAACCGCACCGCGTCACAGCCTTTGCAGTTAAGTGCGGCAGGGTCTATTTTTCAAAGGCCCGGCCCTGTTGGCCAGAACACTTAAACGGTTCACCTCCCCCGTGAGACCTTTGGTCTGAAACCTTTCCCTGCGCCCGAGGGCACACCCGATGAATCAAGCCAGCAGCAGCCGCGTCAGCCGTGAACTCCGGGGCCATGTCCTGCTGTTAGGCCTGGACAGGGTAGCCAAGCGCAACGCCTTTGACCTGGATCTGCTCAATGAGCTGAGCCTGGCCTATGGCGAATTTGATCGAAACGATGAGGCTCGGGTGGCGGTGGTCTTTGCCCATGGCGACCACTTCACCGCCGGGCTGGACCTGGCCAATGTCAGCGGCGTGATGGCGGGGGGTTGGCAGCCCCCGCTGGGGGGCTGTGATCCGTGGGGGGTATTCGCCGGCCCCAGGGTCAGCAAACCGGTGATCGTCGCCGCGCAGGGCTACTGCCTGACCATCGGTATCGAGTTGATGCTGGCAGCGGATATCAATCTCTGCGCCAGCAACACCCGCTTCGCACAGATGGAAGTCCAGCGGGGGATCTTTCCCTTTGGCGGTGCGACGTTGCGCTTTCATCAGATCGCCGGCTGGGGGAACGCCATGCGCTGGCTGCTCACCGGCGATGAGTTCGACGCCCACGAAGCCCTGCGCCTGGGGTTGGTGCAAGAGGTCATGGCCAGCGAAGACCTGCTGCCCCGCGCCATTGAACTGGCCAGCCGTATTGCGCGCCAGGCACCGCTCGGCGTGCAGGCCACCTTGATGTCGGCACGCCTGGCGCGGATGGAAGGCGAAACCGTGGCGGCGGCTGCGTTACCACCTATGGTCGAGAAGCTGCTCAACAGTGAAGACGCCAAGGAAGGCGTGCGGGCGATGGTCGAGAAGCGGCCGGGGGTGTTCAAGGGCATTTGAGTTGGCAGTAGCGACGCCATCGGGGGCAAGCCCCCTCCCACATTGGGAACTCATTTCAAATGTGGGGGGGGGGCGACGATTCGACTTGCCCCCGATGGCGTCGGTACAAACAACTACGTCGCGGGCCGAATCGCCTTGATCAATGGCTGCAACGAATACCCCAAGCGCGGCGCCAAGGCTTCGGCGCGGGCCGTCAGTGCGTCGATGTCCAATACCTGATCCAGCTCCGACGGCACCAGCAGGATCACATTGCCCTCCTTCACCGGCAGTTCCCAGTAATGCCGGTGATACAACCCACGCAGCAAGGCCGCACCCAGCGGCTTGCCATCGTCGGTGGCCCACTGGTTGATGACCAGCCAGCCGCCGGGGTTGAGTTTCTTCTGGCAGTTTTCCAGGAATGTCCAGGCCAGGTGCCCGACACCTGGACCGACATCGGTGTACAGGTCGACGAAAATCAGGTCTGCCGTTTCGGCAGTATCCAGCAACTCCAGGGCATCGCCGATACGGATGTACAAGCGCGGGTCATCGTCCAGCCCCAGGAACTCGATGGCCAGGCGCGGCACATCGGGGCGCAGCTCGATGGCTTCGACATCCTCCAGCGGCAGGAACCTGAGGCAGGCCTGGGTCAACGTACCGGCGCCCAAACCGAGGAACAACGCGCTCTCCGGCTGTTCATGGCACAACGCGCCAATCAGCATCGCGCGGGTGTAGTCGTACTCCAGCCAGCTCGGGTCGGCAGTGAACACACAGCTTTGCTCGATGGCATCGCCGAACTCGAGAAAACGGTAATCGGCCACTTCGAGCACACGGATCATGCCGAAATCATCATGGACTTCGGCCAGCAGGCGCTCGACACGCTCCTCGGTCATCACTACTCCTAAAAGGGTTTACCGCATGGCAAAGGCGCGATTGTCAGCCAACCGGCGGCAACAGGTCACGCACTAATTGCTGATAACATTGGCGTCCGACCGTCAATCAGCCAATCGAGTTCATGATGAGCCAACCCTGGAGCCCCGACAGCTGGCGCGCCCTGCCGATCCAGCAACAACCCCAGTACCCGGACGCTGCACACTTGCTGCAAGTGGAGCAGAACCTGGCCAGCTACCCGCCGCTGGTGTTCGCCGGGGAAGCCCGCGAGTTGCGCCGTCAGTTTGCCGAAGTGACCCAGGGTCGTGCATTCCTGCTGCAAGGCGGCGACTGCGCCGAGAGCTTCGCCGAGTTCTCCGCCGCGAAAATCCGCGACACCTTCAAGGTGCTGTTGCAGATGGCGATCGTGATGACCTTCGCCGCCGGTTGCCCGGTGGTGAAAGTCGGGCGCATGGCCGGCCAGTTCGCCAAGCCGCGCTCATCCAACGATGAAACCATCGACGGCATCACCCTGCCCGCCTACCGTGGCGATATCGTCAACGGCATCGGCTTCGACGAAAAAAGCCGTGTGCCGGACCCGGACCGCCTGCTGCAGTCCTACCACCAGTCCACCGCCACCCTCAACCTGCTGCGTGCATTTGCCCAGGGTGGGTTTGCCGACCTGCACCAGGTGCACAAGTGGAACCTGGACTTTATCGCCAACTCCGCCCTGGCCGAGAAGTACAGCCAGTTGGCGGACCGTATCGACGAAACGCTCGCGTTTATGCGCGCCTGCGGCATGGACAGTTCGCCGCAATTACGCGAAACCAGCTTCTTCACCGCCCACGAAGCCCTGCTGCTCAATTACGAACAAGCCTTTGTGCGCCGTGACAGCCTGACCAACGATTACTACGACTGCTCGGCCCATATGCTGTGGATCGGCGATCGCACCCGCCAGTTGGATGGCGCCCATGTCGAGTTCCTGCGCGGGGTCAACAACCCGATCGGGGTCAAGGTCGGCCCGAGCATGAACCCGGATGACCTGATCCGCTTGATCGACATCCTCAACCCAGACAACGACCCCGGCCGCCTGAACCTGATCGCGCGCATGGGTGCCAACAAGGTCGGTGACCACCTGCCTGCGCTGCTGCGTGCGGTGCAGCGCGAAGGCAAGCAGGTGCTGTGGAGCTCCGACCCGATGCACGGCAACACCATCAAGGCCAGCAGCGGCTACAAGACCCGCGATTTCGCGCAGATCCTGGGTGAGGTGAAGGAGTTCTTCCAAGTGCATGAAGCCGAAGGCACCTATGCCGGCGGGATTCATATCGAGATGACCGGACAGAATGTCACCGAATGCATCGGCGGCGCGCGGCCGATTACCGAGGATGGCTTGTCGGATCGCTACCACACCCACTGCGACCCACGGATGAATGCCGATCAGTCGCTGGAGCTGGCGTTCCTGATTGCCGAAACACTGAAACAGGTCAAACGCTAGGATGGACAACTGAACCGGTGGCAAGCGCCAATGCCGGTCAGTTAAGGAGACACACTGTAACTGTGGCGAGCGGGCTTGCCCCGCGTTGGGGCGCGTAGCGGCCCTAAAACCAGTCTCCCGGTTCTACCAGAAGAAATGCGGTGGCCTTATTGGGGCGGCCTCGCAGCCCAATGCGGGGCAAGCCCGCTCGCCACAATCAAACCCGCTTGCCGCAACACACTTGCTCACTAAAAAAGCCTGCTCACCACACAAGTGCCGTGCGCCTACAAGTGCAGCATGGCTATCCGCAACCGGGCGGCACTGGGCCGCTGGCAATTGAGCTGGAGGTGTTCCAGCCCCAGCCAGTCGGCCATTTGCCGCAGGTTCAGCGCCAACGCCTGCATCCCCTCCTCATCCAGCCCCGGCTCTTCCTCGTGCACCGCGTGCACGGCCAGGCGCCCATTGGCGCGTTCGGCACGCAGGTCGACTCGCGCGGCAATGCGCTCGTGGTGCAAGAACGGCAGCACGTAGTAGCCGTACACCCGCTTGTCCTGCGGGGTGTAGATCTCCAACCGATAACGGAAATCGAACAGCCGCTCGGTGCGACTACGCTCCCAGATCAGTGAATCGAACGGCGACAGCAATGCGCTGGCCGACACCTTGCGTGGCACCTTCGGCTCGGGCAGGCAATACGCCGGCTGCTTCCAACCTTGCACCTGACAGCTCAGTAATTGCCCGTCCTCCACCAGTTCAGCCAGGCGACTGCGACTGTCGGCAGGCTCCAGACGGAAGTAATCGCGCAGGTCTTTTTCAGTCCCGATGCCTAACGCGGTCGTGCTGTGCAATAACAAACCACGCTGGGCGTCGGCTTCACTCACCGAGGCTTGAAGCACCTCATCCGGAATCACCCGCTCCGGCAAATCATAGAGCCGCTCAAACCCGCGCCGGCCGGCAACGGTGACCAAGCCTGCGGCAAACAGCCATTCGAGCGCGTGCTTTTCATCACTCCAATCCCACCAGGGGCCGGCACGCTCTTCGCGGGTAGACAGGCTGCCAGCACCCAGGGCGCCCTGTTGCTCGACGATCTTCAGAACGCGCTGGATCGTGGCCTGCTGCTCACGCCCGAACCGCGCCATCTGCTGATAGATCCCCTGCCCCTGCTGCGCCCGTTGCATGCGCCAGCGCATCAGCGGGTACAACGCCATCGGCAGCAACGAAGCTTCATGCCCCCAATACTCGAACAGCGAGCGCCGTCGCCCCTGGCTCCAGGCGGCCTGTTCAAGCAGCAAAGGGGAGTAAGTGCCCAAGCGGGAAAACAGCGGCAGGTAGTGGGAGCGCACCACGGCGTTCACCGAATCGATCTGCAACACACCGAGGCGCTCAATCACACGATTGAGGTGCGCGGCCCTGATCAGCGCAGGCGCCGGGCGCCCGGAAAATCCCTGGGCGGCCAGCGCCATGCGTCGAGCTTGCTTGAGGGAAAAGGACAGTTCAGCGGGCATGGACATCTCCTTGGGTGCTCGCGACCTACCCTACTGCATCCTAGGTCATTTTCGCAGCGGGTCTTCCCAGAAATGCCAGTGGCTTTCCCGCACCACGTCGGCACGACTAAGCCCGATATCCTTGAGCGCCGCGTCGCTCAACGTCGCCAACAGCTGACGCTCATGACGCAGCGTCTGCCAACGCACGAGCGTCTGCAACAGCCCGAAGAGCGGCCGCTTCGCCAGCCACACAAAACCTCTTTGACCTTTCATCTTCTCGCCCTCCCGTGGGGATGACGCGAGTGTGTACCTGGCCTTATGATCAATCCAACGAATGTTTCTTATGCAATACATCTCGGAGATTGATCAATTGTCCGGCTACCCCAGCATCGACACCGAAGTGCTACGCACCTTCGTCGCCATCGCCGACCTGGGCGGTTTTACCCGTGCAGGTGAACGAGTCAACCGCACCCAGTCGGCGGTGAGCATGCAGATGAAGCGCCTGGAAGAGGATGTGTTGCAGCGCAAGTTATTCGAGCGCGACGGTCGCCAGGTACGGCTGACGCCCGAAGGCCAGGTGCTGCTGGGGTATGCGCGGCGCATCCTGAAACTGCACAGCGAAGTGTTCAACACGTTGCGCGAGCCCCATATGGTCGGGCTGGTACGGATCGGCACACCAGATGACTACGTGATGCGTTTTCTGCCTGGCATTCTCAAACAGTTTTCCAAGGCTTACCCACTGATCCAGATCGAGATGCACTGTGAGTCCTCAACGGTGCTGATGCAGCGACAGGACTTGGCGTTGACGGTGATCAGTCGCGAACCGGGCAACGACCTCGGTGAGTTGTTGCGCACCGAGCGCATGGTGTGGGCGGCAGCGCCGTGCTTCTGCACGGACGAACACGACGCCTTGCCACTGGCCGTTTCTGGCGACGACTGCCTTTACACCCAGTGGGCCTGCGCAGCATTGGAGACGACCGGACGGGATTATCGCCTGGCCTATCACAGCTCCAACGGGGCGGCGATCCAGGCCGTGGTCAGCGCCGGCCTCGCGGCCATGGTCAGCATGGAAAGCCTGGTCACCGACGACCTGCGTGTGCTCGGCAGCGACGACGGCTTCCCCCCCTTGCCGTCGATGAACCTGCGCTTGTTGCGTAACCCGCTGATGGCCTCGCCCATCACCGATTGCCTGGCCGATTACATCGTCGAAGGTTTCAAACTTTAAAGGTCAGCATCACCGCGCACACCACCAGGAAGCCGCAGAACAACCCGCGCAATAACCGCTCCGGCAGCGCATGGGCGACTTTCACGCCCCAACTGATGCTGAGCAGGCCACCGAGCGCCAGCGGGATGCCGATCATCCAGTCGACCTCATGGTGCCAGGCATAGGTGACCAGGGTGACGCTCGTGCTCGGCAGCGCCAGGGCCAGGGACAACCCTTGGGCGACCACCTGAGTGGTGCCAAACACACTGGTCAGCACCGGCGTGGCAACCACTGCGCCGCCCACGCCAAACAAGCCGCCCATGGACCCGGAGACGGCACCCAACACCCCGAGCCATGGCCAGGAATAACGCATCTGCGCAGTCGGCGGTGCATTACGCGTGAACATGCGCACCAGGTTGTAGGCCGACAATGCCACCAGAAAGACAATAAAACCGATACGCATCGCGCCGGCATCCAGGCCCACCGCCCAGATCGAGCCCAGCCAGGCAAAGCTGAAACCCATCACGCCCAGCGGCAATGCGTGGCGCAGCTCGATACGGTTACGCTGGTGATAGCGCCACAGGGCGAGCATCACGTTGGGCACCACCATCACCAAGGCAGTGCCTTGGGCAATCTGCTGATCCAGGCCGAACCATACGCCGAGCACCGGGATGGCAATCAGCCCGCCCCCGATGCCAAACAAACCGCCCATCGTGCCCAGGGCCGCGCCCAATACCAAGTACATCGCTAAATCCAACACCACTTGCCACTCCACAAATCCCAGGCCTTGCATGCTACGCAGTCGGCCCTGGCGCGGATACGCATAGCGACGCACAATGGCTGTGCCAATCTCGCACAAGCATTTGCCCATGAACCCCAATACTCTCACCGACCAACTGAGCCTGTTCCTCGATGTATTGGAGTCGGGTAGCTTCTCCGCGGCCGCACGCCGCCATCCACTGACGCCCTCGGCGGTGGCCAGGCGCATCGACAGCCTGGAAAATTCGGTGGGCAGCCGCTTGTTCCAGCGCAGTACCCATGCGGTGGTGCCGACACCGGCCGGCCTGGCCTTTGCCGAGCGGGCGCGGCGGATTGTCAGCGAGTTGCAACTGGCGCGAGCCGAAGCCGTCTCCCTGAGCCACGCGCCGGAAGGATTGATTCGCGTGGACGCCCCGGCGGCTTTCGGGCGACGGCATCTGGCACCGGTGATTGCAGACTTCCTGAATGTGTATCCGGGACTGGATGTGCACCTGCATTTGATCGACAGTTTTGTCGATATGCAGGGCGCGCATTTGGGCAAGGTCGACCTGATATTGCGCGCCGGGCATATCGTCGATACCAGGCTGATTGCCACGCCGCTCGCCAGTATCGTGCGCATCGCCTGTGCCAGCCCGGCCTACCTGAAAAGCCGCGGCACGCCGACTCATCCGCGGGAACTGAGCGAACACGACGGCCTGGACTGGGATGGCCTGGCGCCGATGTTCGCCTGGCGCTTCGAACTGGACGGGCGCCGCGCCACCTATCGCCCGCAACGTATCCGCATGAGCGCCAACAACGCTGAAGCCCTGCTGTCAGGGGCCCTCGCCGGGTTGGGTATCGCCCACCTGCCGACCTGGCTGGCCAGTGAATACCTGGTGCGTGGCGAATTGTTGCCACTGTTTTGTGAAAACGGCCTGCCCAGCCCGGAAACCACCGGGATCTATGCGCTGCGCCTGGAGCAACAGCCGAATGCACGCAGCCGGTTGTTGCTGGAATACCTGAAATCCCGTTTCAGCCCCGTGCCGCCCTGGGATCTGGCATTGCAAAGCGGACTGGCCTGACCGCTCGGCCAGAATTATCTGGCGCATTAAAGATTTGCCCGCTAGATTCCAGGCCATTGACGCTTTTTCGAGGCCCCGCCATGAGCAAAAATCCCGCCCCTTGCGAATCCCTGCTGCTGGACAACCAGCTGTGTTTCGCCCTGCACTCCACGTCATTGCTGATGACCAAGGTCTACAAGCCACTGCTGCAAGCGCTTGGCCTGACCTACCCGCAGTACCTGGCAATGATGGTGTTGTGGGAAGAAGATGGCTTGACCGTCGGCGAAATCAGCAGCCGCCTGCTGACTGATCCAGGATCGCTGACGCCCCTGCTCAAGCGCCTGGAAGCCGAGGGCCTGCTCAGCCGCACTCGTAGCCGCGAAGATGAACGCGTGGTCGTGGTGGAACTGACCGAGGCCGGGCGTACCTTGCAGGAAAAGGCCATGGGGGTCCCACAGTGCATCCTCGGTGCCAGCGGCTTGGAGCTGGAGCAACTGCGCAAGTTGCAGGCGGATTTGATTGCGTTGCGAGGCAACCTGCAGAACGCGATCTAAACACAACAGCAAAACACTCAACATGTGGGAGGGCGCTTGCTCCCGATGGTGGTGGGTCAGTCAACCAATCTATTGACTGACCCACCACCATCGGGAGCAAGCGCCCTCCCATATTGCTTTGTAGCGCCCCACAAAAATATTTGTAAATTTATCTTGCGCGCAAAACATTAGCGCTATACATTCGCCTCACCAACTACTTAGCGCGCAAACATTTAGCGCTACAAACCAAGAGGACCACACCATGCAAACTCTCTACACCGCAGTAGCCACTTCCACTGGCGGCCGTGACGGTCGTGCTGTTTCCAGCGACAACATCCTCGACGTCAAACTCTCCACACCTAAAGAACTGGGCGGTGCCGGTGGCCAGGCCACCAACCCTGAGCAACTGTTCGCCGCCGGCTACTCGGCCTGCTTTATCGGCGCCCTGAAATTCGTCGCCAGCCAGACCAAACGCAAGATCCCGGATGACGCCTCGATCACGGCTCATGTCGGTATCGGCCAGATCCCCGGCGGTTTCGGCCTGGACATCGACCTGCACATCAGCCTGCCCGGCCTGGCTCAGGACGATGCGCAAAGCCTGGTCGACGCGGCTCACCAGGTTTGCCCTTACTCCAACGCCACCCGTGGCAACGTCGATGTGCGCCTGCACGTAACCGTCTAACCCTGCTGCGACACCTGGAGAAGAACATGAACAGATTTGGCAAAGCGCTTACTGGCACCCTGCTCGCCCTGTCCATCACCCACGCGTTCGCGGCGACGGATGATGTCGAGCACAACACCCAGGCATTCCTCGATGTCTTGAACGCCGGCACCGGCAAGCCGATGGAGCAACTGACGCCCAAGGACGCCCGTGCCGTGCTGACGGGAGCTCAGGCGGGTGTGAAGTTGACCTTGCCCAAGGCGGACGTCAGCCAGAAGACCATCCAGGTCGATGGCCAGCCGCTGGGCCTGACCATCGTGCGGCCAGCCGGGGTCAAGGGCACATTGCCGGTGTTCATGTTCTTCCACGGCGGCGGCTGGGTATTGGGCGATTACCCGACTCACGAGCGCCTGGTGCGCGATCTGGTGGTGGGTTCGGGGGCCGTGGCGGTCTTCGTCAACTACACGCCTTCACCGGAAGCGCACTACCCGGTGGCGATCAACCAGGCCTATGGCGCAACCAAATGGGTCGCCGAGCACGGCAAGGACATCAACGTCGACGGCAAACGCCTGGCGGTCGCGGGCAATAGCGTCGGCGGCAATATGGCAGCCGTCGTCAGCCTGATGGCCAAGGACAAGGGCACACCCGCGATCAAGTTCCAGTTGCTGCTGTGGCCGGTGACCGATGCCAACTTCGAGACAGCGTCCTACAACCAGTACGCCGAAGGGCACTTCCTCACCAGGAACATGATGAAATGGTTCTGGGACAACTACACCACCGACGCCAAGCAGCGGGCCGAGATCTACGCCTCGCCGTTGCGGGCCACCACCGATCAGCTCAAGGGCTTGCCGCCCGCGCTGATTCAGACGGCCGGTGCCGACGTGCTTCGGGACGAGGGCGAAGCCTATGCGCGCAAGCTGGACCAGGCCGGCGTCCCGGTGACCGCCGTGCGCTATAACGGCATGATCCACGACTACGGCTTGCTCAATGTGGTCAGCCAAGTGCCAGCGGTGCGTTCGGCCTTGCTGCAGGCATCGCAGGAGCTGAAGCAACACCTGAAGTAAAAAGCAGCGCCCACGAAAAAGCCCGACTCAAGGTCGGGCTTTTTTTCGTATCAGCGGGGCCAGAATTACTTCTTGGCGCGGCCTTTGTACGAACCACCTTCGCGGGTGTCGATTTCGATCAGGTCGTCGATTTCGATGAAATCGGCAACTTGCAGCTCGGTACCGTTAGCCAGCTTGGCAGGCTTCATCACCTTGCCCGAAGTGTCGCCGCGAGCGGAACCTTCGGTGTAGGCAACCTTACGCACGATGGTGGTCGGCAGCTCTACGGAAACCAGGCGCTCTTCGAAGAAAATAGCTTCGCAGACGTCGGTCATGCCTTCTTCAATGAACGGCAGAACGGCTTCGATGTCTTCAGCGTTCAGCTCGTACATGGTGTAGTCAGTGGTGTCCATGAACGTGTAGGCGTCGCCGCTGATGAACGACAGGGTCGCTTCTTTACGGTCGAGGATCACGTCGTCCAGCTTGTCATCGGCGCTGTAAACGGTTTCGGTCTTGTAACCGGTCAGCAGGTTCTTCAGCTTGGTCTTCATGATCGCGCTGTTACGGCCCGACTTGGTGAACTCAGCTTTCTGAACCAACCAAGGATCGTTGTCGATACGGATCACCATACCGGGTTTCAGTTCTTTACCAGTTTTCATTGCAGATATCCGAAATTTGGATGGGGTTTACAAAAATCAAGGTCGCGTATCATATCCAACTTTCATAAAACTGTACCAGCGCCGTCGCAAGATCGGCCTGCAAGCCTTGTTCCAGACACCACGTTTCGGCGTGTGCGCTCACTTCCGGCCAGTGTTCCAGCAGTCTTTTCCACGGCTGCGCCATATCGCCGTCCGTATTCCAGGCCTGCCAAAGCGCAACCAACGCCGCCCTGGCGGCCGGCGATAATGCAGCGGTGTACAACTGCAGGAAGGCGTCGAGCTTGTCCAGATGGATGTCTTCGTCCTGGCGATAGATGTGCCACAGCAAAGGACGCCCGGCCCACTGGGCGCGCACGAAGGAGTCTTCGCCACGTACGGCATTGAACTCGCAGCACCACAGCAGGCGGTCATATTGCTCCTGGCGCACGAAGGGCAGCACCTGCACGGTCAGGGCTTGGCGCTGGTGGACGTCCCCCGCCTCCAACCCATCGACCCCGAGCCAACGCTGCACATCACCGAGGATGCGGCCTTCCGGAACCAACAGATGAGTGGCACGCCCATCCGTCGAAAGAACGTCAAGCCAGCTGGCGAGGCCGGCATTTTCGTAGGCGAACAGTGACATCAGCCGCGTACCGGTTGCAGGAAGTACGCCCAAGGAGCGCAGGAATTGTTGCTGCGCAGCGGCATCCTGTTGAAACGCCTGGCGCTGTTGCAGCAAACCGGCCTCGCGCAACAGACCACCGGTACCCGGCCGAAAACCGGGGAAAAAGAAGTACTTCTGTACCCCTTTGAACTTCACCGAAGGCAGGCGATGGCAACCCACCACCCAGTCCTCGGCACTGAGGTAGTCGAGGTTCATCCATAACGGCGGACGCGCGCGCGCGGCCATGGCTTCCATGTAGTCAGGGGGCAATTGGCAGGCAAAAGCGGCGATCACCACATCGGCGGACGGCGTGGCAGCCCAATCCGCCGGCCAATGATGCACGTCAACGCCCTCTTGCCATTGCTGCCCCGACTGCACGTCAATCTCAGGGCACAGGCGCTCGAACGCCCGCAAGTCATCGACCCACAAACGCACATCACAACCGTGCTCTACCACCAGTTGCCGGGCCAGGCGCCAGGTCACGCCGATGTCGCCATAGTTGTCGACGACGCTGCAAAAAATATCCCAGCGGGCTTTCATTCCGGGCTCCAACGCTCAAAGGCTCGATTGTCCGCATAAATGCCCTGATGCAGAAGGCTTGATCGCGATTATTCTGCACAGTGGCTGTGCGACAATCGCCGCCACGCCACAAATGCCTGCCAGGAGGCCGCCATGTCTGATCGCCCATTGTCGTTGCTCAAGCTGTGTGTCGCCATCGCCCTCGGCGTGTGGCTGGGGTTCATCGCCATTGCGTTGACCACTTGGCTGGCGTCGCGCTACCTGTTCCCGCAAAGCCTGGCCCCCGTGGCCCAGGCCGTTCAGCAACTCGGCAAACCGGCCCCTGCTGCACCGGAACCACCCAACCGCATGTTCGAACAGTATCAAGACAACCTTCGCAAGCAGGAACAACAGCAGACCCTGGACCAGGCGCGCAACAATGCGCGCAACCTGTCCAACCCAAAATGCCAGTTCTGGTTGCAACAGGACCAGAACGCGCCGAATGAAAAGAGCAAGGCCAATGTCCTGCAATTTTGCGAATGATCAAGCACAGCCATGAATAAACACGCCGTCCTCCAGTTGATTCTGGAAAAACTCACCGTCGACCTCGATATTGCACAGCGCGCCGCGCAGACCGCCTACGAAACCGCGACCCACGAAGAAAATATCGCCGAAAACAAATACGACACCCTCGGACTGGAGGCATCTTACCTGGCGGCCGGACAGGCCAAGCGCGTCGAGGAAATCAAGCAGTCGCTGGCGCTGTGCCAGAACCTGCCACTGCGTGCGTACGATGATCAACGTGGCATAGAAGTCGGCACGCTACTGGGCCTGGAGGACGAGAATGGCCGCCAGCAGTGGCTGTTCCTGGCACCGGATGCGGCGGGCTTGAAGGTGGATGTGGTGGGGCAACCGGTGACCGTCATCACCCCGCGCTCCCCGCTGGGCAAAAGCCTGCTGGGCAAGTTCGAAGGTGATGAGGTGGAGATTCTGGTGGCAGGCGCCCGGCAACACTTTACGGTTACCGAGGCCAGATAAACCACTTAATGGACGGGCAATTCTACGCCGTCGAACAGCTCTTCCAGTTCCTGCTTGTTGTGGCACTGGATCGCCTTGGCCATGACTTCGCGGGTCAGGTGCGGAGCGAACTTCTCGATGAAGTCGCACATGAAGCCACGCAGGAAAGTACCGCGACGGAAACCGATCTTGGTCACGCTGGACTCGAACAACTCGCTGGCGTCGAGCACGACCAGGTCTTTATCGAGCTGCGTGTCGACCGCCATCTTGGCGACAATCCCCACGCCCAGGCCCAGGCGAACATAGGTTTTGATCACGTCGGCATCGGCCGCGGTGAACACCACTTTCGGCGTGAGACCGCGATGGCTGAAGGCTTCGTCGAGCTTGGAACGGCCGGTAAAACCGAACACGTAAGTCACGATCGGGTATTCCGCCAGGGCTTCCAGGGTCAGCTTCGGCAGCTTGGCCAACGGGTGACCTTGGGGCACGACAACGCAGCGGTTCCAGCGGTAGCACGGCATCATCACCAAGTCGCCAAACAACTCCAGGGCCTCGGTGGCAATGGCAAAGTCGACGGTGCCGTCAGCCGCCATTTCGGCGATCTGCATCGGCGAACCCTGGTGCATGTGCAGGGCCACGTCCGGGTACTGCTTGATGAAATCGCGGATCACCGGCGGCAATGCATAACGCGCCTGGGTATGGGTGGTGGCGATCGACAGGGTCCCCTTCTTCTCGTTGGAGAACTCCTGGGCGATCTGCTTGATGCTCTCGACTTTGCGCAGGATCTCGCCAGCGGTGGTAATGATGCGCTCACCGGCTGGAGTGACACGGGTCAGGTGCTTGCCGCTGCGTGCGAACACTTCGACGCCCAACTCGTCTTCGAGCAGGCGGATCTGCTTGCTGATACCGGGTTGCGAGGTGTAAAGGCTTTGAGCGGTAGCGGAAACGTTGAGGTCGTGGTGCGCCACTTCCCAGATGTAGCGCAGTTGTTGAAGCTTCATATGTGTCCCTCAAAGCAGATAGACGCCACGGGTATCAGCGACGGTATATAACTATATTAAAGGTTCGACAGATAAATCTAGAACTTTTTATCCTTCATTGACCGATCACATGTCATCACTGCGCCGACGCTGCAACAGCGGTACCAGATAGACCGGTACCTGGGACAACTGGAGCACTCGCGCAGCGGTTCGCCCCAAGGGTGTTGCCACCCCGACGGTTTGGGTATGACTACCTACGATCAGCAAATCCACGGAGAGTTTCTGTGACTGACCAAGGATCACTTCGCAAGGGTCCCCCTGGATCACTCGTACCGAACGGATCAACTTCAGGTCCAGCGCACCTTCCCCCAACTCTTCGCGAAAGCTCTCCAGCACACGCTGCTCGATCGTCGCCATCACCGTGGTCAGCCCCTGGCTCTGCCATTCGTTCAGGGCTTTCTCATCAAGGTAGCTCTGCAACACCGATTCGGCGAACAAGCCGATGGGCTCGACCACATGGATCACATACAGGTCGGCCTTGAACGTTCGCGCCAGCGCCAGTGCATGTTGCATCACATAAGGCGCATACAGACCAAGGTCCGTGGCGTACAGCATCGAACGAATCATAGAACCTCCTGGACTGCCAGGATGGCGGGGATTGAATGAGCTTAGCAGCGCCTCGGCGAGTTCGACTGACTTAGCTCTCGGCCTGAATCTTCACCTCATTACTGATGCCATGGGGCACATGCCCGGTGGCCACCACCTCTCTGGCTTTCTCACAATGACCGGCCTGGTCATCGAAAAACACATCGGCGGCGAAGGCCTCCAGAAACGCGGATTTTTCCAACCCGCCAAGAAACAACGATTCGTCCAGGCGGATATCCCATTCGCGCAAGGTACGAATCACGCGCTCGTGGGACGGTGCTGAACGGGCTGTGACCAAGGCCGTGCGAATCGGGCACGCCTCGTCGGGAAACTCACGCTGTAACAGGTTGAGTGCGGCGAGGAAGCCTTTGAACGGACCACCGTGCAACGGTTGGCGCGCCGACTCGCGCTCGCTGGCCTGGAATGCCGCCAAGCCACCGCTTTGGTAGACACGTTCGGACTCATCGGAAAACAGCACCGCATCCCCGTCAAACGCGATCCGCAATTCCTCGCTCGACGCCCGGCGTGCACCGCCCGACAGAATCGTCGCAGCGGCAAACCCGGCGTCAAGGGCACTGCGCACATCTTCAGCATGGGTGGAAAGAAACAGATGGCAACCAAATGCCGCCAAATAAGGATAAGGACTACGCCCTCCTACGAAGGCTGCGCGGGAAATATCCAGATCGTAATACTGGATCGAATTGAACACGCGCAACCCAGTGTCGGCACTGTTGCGCGACACCAGCACCACCTCGACCCGGGCGCGGCCCAGGCTGGCATTGAGGCTCAGCAGCTTCTTGACCAGCGGGAACGCGTCACCGGGCTCCAGGATTTCTTCCTCATGTTCGATCTGGTATTTGCGGTAGGTCTCGACCCCTTCGGCCAGGTAGACCTTATGGCTCTCGCTCAGGTCGAACAGCGCCCGCGATGAAATCGCCAGCACCAGTTTGTCGCCCAGTCCATTCGCCATGTGCTTTCCTCCGAATCAGCGGTTATGCCGATCAATAAAACTCAAGGCCTGGTACAGCGCCTGCATCCGCGGCAATTCGCAACCGGCGGCCTTGGCGGCGGCCAGTGGCCGGGCGTAGATGGCGGCCAGCTCCAACGGGCGTTTGTGCACGTGGTCGTGGTACATGCTCGGCAGGTAGTCGTCCATGGTCTCGGTCATGGTGAACATCTGCTCGGCATAGCTGGCCGGAATTTGATGGCCGCAGGCATGGGCGCCCTGCACCACTTCGGCCATCAGCGCCTGGATCAGTTCCCGGCTGGATTCGTCCGCCATCATGGCCGTGGTTCCCGCGCCCAACAGCACGGAGAGACCGTTGTAGGGCACGTTCCACACCAGTTTATGCCAGCGCGCCAGGTGCACGTTGGCCATGGCCTGAGACTCAATGCCCGCCTGATGAAACAACGCGGCGCCCTCTTCGACAATCGCTTTCTGACGAGCTTCATCGTTGGCCGCAGTACCGCTGTGGTACCCCAGGTTGACCCGGCCCAGGGCCTGATGCTCGACGACGCCGGGCCCGGAGCGATGCACGCCGATATAGCACAGGCCGCCGAGCAGATGCAGCGACGACGGCAAGTGCTCGCGCAGGCTGTCTTCGACGTCGAGGCCGTTTTGCAGCAACACGACCTTGGCGTCCGGCGCCGCGATCTGAGCAAGGGTGGGGGCCAACTCCGGGTTACCGGTGGATTTGGTGCCCACCAGCAGCCAATCGCACGGCGGCATGTCAGCGGCGCGGGCATAGGCCTGCACCGGGTGCAGGTGCAAGCGGCCATGCACCGTACTGTTGAGGTGCAGGCCACGTTCGCTGACCGCCGCATATTCGCTGCGCAGCAGGAAGTGCACGTCGAACCCGGCGCGCGCCAGCATCAGGCCATAGAAACCACCGATGGCACCTGTGCCGATAATACCGATGCGGGGCGACTGTACGGTCATGGCAAATCCTCTGGAGTACGGGTAAGTGCTTGATTAATGGCGTCGGCAAGCTCGGCAGCCACGATCGGTGTGTGTATTTGCCCAAGGAATTGACCCTCGCACACCACGAACAGCGCCGGCAAATGAAAGATCTCGTAGCGTTCCACCGCACCGCCGTTGTGCCCGGCATCGACCCAGCACACCCGGTCCACGGGCAAACGCCAGCCCGGCACCTGCTGGCGTGCCCAGCGGCAACTGGAACACCCCTCGCTGACGAACACGACGAGCGAAATGCCTGGCAAAGCCAGCAATTGCTGGTCAATATCCAGGTCGGTCAATACCTGTTCCTTCACTATACTGCTGCCACCGCCGTCAACTGAACGGTGCTCGGAGTCCGTGTACATGGGTCGTTTTTTACCTCACCCTGATGATGTCGCTGCCCTGTTGATCCAACGTCCCGCTCCCCCCCTTCCCCGCCAACGCCTGCACACTATCGGCCTGAGTGGCATCGCCTGCAATTGCCCGCGCGCCTGGCGCCAGGGTACCGCGATCGAGTTTCGCATTCCCTCACTGGGCACCAGCGCCCGTTATCCGGGCTATGTGGCGTGGTGTCGCAAGGCTGGCAGTGGCTATCGCGTGGGGGTTGCCTTTACCGATGAACATGCCTTGTTCGGTGCAAGAATGGGCGAGCAAGTGTGCCAGATCGAACGCTACTGCCGCCTGCACGTAGACACAGAGCCGACGCCCCAGCAGGTCGAGGCACTGGCCCGCGAATGGGTTTCGCGCCATGCCGGCGAGTTCTCCCATGAGGCGCTCGTGCAGCCAGCACTGGATTAAAGCCGGCTTTGCCCATTGTCGCGGGCCCGTGTTACGCGCTAAGGTTCCTCCCCCCTGCATTCAAATCATGCTGTGCTCCGCCGCACGGGGATGGCTGGCGGCCGGCACCCGTGACCCTGACGAGTAACACGATGGCTGATTTACCGATCAATGACCTTAACGTCGAATCCAACGAGACGCTGATCACACCTGATCAGCTCAAGCGCGAAATCCCCTTGAGCGACGCTGCCCTGCAGACCGTCACCAAGGGTCGCGAAGTCATCCGTGACATTCTCGACGGCACTGACCACCGCCTCTTCGTCGTCATCGGGCCTTGCTCGATCCACGACCTCAAGGCTGCCCACGAATACGCCGAGCGCCTCAAGGTGCTGGCGGCGGAAGTGTCCGACACCTTGTACCTGGTGATGCGCGTGTATTTCGAGAAGCCGCGTACCACCGTCGGCTGGAAAGGCTTGATCAACGACCCGTACCTGGACGACTCGTTCAAGATCCAGGACGGTCTGCATATCGGTCGCAAGTTGCTGCTGGACCTGGCCGAAATGGGCCTGCCCACTGCCACCGAAGCCCTCGACCCGATCTCCCCGCAGTACCTGCAGGACCTGATCAGTTGGTCGGCCATCGGCGCGCGCACCACTGAATCCCAGACCCACCGCGAAATGGCGTCCGGCCTGTCCTCAGCCGTGGGCTTCAAGAACGGCACCGACGGCGGCCTGACCGTAGCGATCAACGCGCTGCAATCGGTTTCCAGCCCTCACCGGTTCCTGGGGATCAACCAGGAAGGCGGCGTCTCCATCGTCACCACCAAGGGCAACGCCTACGGTCACGTGGTGCTGCGCGGTGGCAACGGCAAGCCCAACTATGATTCGGTCAGCGTTGCGCTGTGCGAACAGGCGCTGGCCAAGGCCAAGATCAAGCCGAACATCATGGTCGATTGCAGCCACGCCAACTCCAACAAGGACCCGGCCCTGCAACCGTTGGTGATGGAAAACGTTGCCAACCAGATCCTCGAGGGCAACCAGTCGATCATTGGCCTGATGGTCGAGAGCCACCTGAATTGGGGTTGCCAGGCGATTCCAAAGGACCTCGCCGACCTGCAGTACGGCGTGTCGATCACCGATGCCTGCATCGACTGGACTGCCACCGAGAACACCCTGCGCAGCATGCATGCCAAGCTCAAGGACGTATTGCCCAAGCGCAAACGCAACTGAGACCGCACCTGTATCTGAATTGGGCGCACACAAAAACGCCGGGCCATGGCCCGGCGTTTTTCATGGTGCTGTCACTGCCTTACAGTTTAGCGGCGTGGCGCTGATGCCGCTCCATGTAGCGTTCGACATAGGAGCACGACGGGATCACCGTATAACCGGCTTCTTCGGCGAACTTCAGCGCCTCCTCGGTCAACGCGGCCGCAATGCCACGGCCTCGCAGTGCGTTGGGTACGAAGGTCCGATAGATATCCAGGGTCTGCTTCCCGAGGTCCATGTAGGTCAGGTAGGCACGATGACCGTCCACATTGGTCTCGAACTGATGACCAGCCTGGTCATGGTGGATGGACAACGCCTCGCTCATCACTACTCCTCGCGGGTCTTGAATTTTGACCCCTACCTTACCGATGTTTTTCCGGCGAAGGAACATCTACGCCACCCCGTGCCGGTTTCGACAACGAGAAAACCCTGAGCGCTCACAACCAGCACGTAGAGAATAGTAGGCACCAATCCCGCAATTGCTCAAGGCGCGCTCGTCATCCCTGCCACTGGTGGATATAGAAAGAGCCTCGATCAACCGGTGACCGATAGCCTGAACATTGCCGGCAGTTGAACCTTGAGACGAACTGCCGCTCTTAAAGTCACCTCTACATGCGCAAAAGATGCCTGGGGCGGTAACGGCGACCGGAACGAAAGTGTCAGCTTCTTTATATAAATCTTCATCTATTTACAAGGCCTAACGCATGCGGGGCGGCGATTTCAGCCCGGCCTCAATCCTCCTGCGACTGCAAAAAATTGAACACTTTTTATACAAACTGCCAAAAGATTAGCCAAAATAGATTCGGCACAAGAATTTTTTTTGCTTCTTGCGCTACGTCAGTTTACTTACTACAAGTAATGGGTAGTATGTACGCCGGCTATTAGCTCACCCTGAGAAAGTAGCCATTTAATAGAAAGTCCTTGAAGGGGAACACGATGAACAACGTTCTGAAATTCTCTGCTCTGGCTCTGGCCGCAGTTCTGGCTACCGGTTGCAGCAGCGTCTCCAAAGAAACCGAAGCTCGTCTGACTGCAACTGAAGACGCAGCAGCTCGCTCCCAGGCTCGTGCAGACGAAGCCTACCGTAAAGCTGATGAAGCTCTGGCTGCTGCTCAAAAAGCACAACAGACTGCTGACGAAGCTAACGAGCGCGCTTTGCGCATGCTTGAAAAAGCAAGCAAGAAGTAATAATCCTTCGGGGTTGTTATCAAGCCGATCCATTTTTGGATCGGCTTTTTTATTGCCTGAATTTCACGCTCCCGACGGGAACCGGCAATAAAAATCCCGCCCCGGCGCAAGGCCGAAGCGGGATTTGGGTCAAGCAGGCTTACTGCTGCAGGTCGATCGGCGTGCTCGACACCATCGGCGCTGCGCTCGGCACACCGATCTCAGTCGGCAGGCCATCTTCGGCAGCCACCACATCACGCACCTGATCCCAGTTCACCCGCAGGTGATTGGCCAGGTCTTCACGCTTGAGCAGGGCGTTGATCACCGCCGTATGCTTGTCGACCACCGAAGGGGTGCCGTCGTCGTTCAGGGGCGTATGCGCTTCCAGGTACACCTTGCCACCGCGGCTGCCGAACTTGTAGGCATCGTTGATGATGCGCACCGACGTGCCCACCGGCACCATGCTGGCCATCTCCAGCACGTTGTTGTTGAACATGCGGAAGCAGCCATGGCTGGTACGCGTACCGATACCGAACTTCTTGTTCGAACCGTGGATCAGGTAACCCGGCGTGCCCAACGTGAACTTGAACGGCCCCAGGGGGTTGTCCGGGCCGGCGGGCACGACATTCGGCAGCGGGTCGCCCTCGGCGGCATGCTCAGCCTTGATCGAAGCGGGCGGGGTCCAGGTCGGGTTCGGCGTCTTGGCGATAATGCTGGTATGGGCGACCGGCGAGCCCCAGCCTTCACGACCAATCCCCAGCGGGAAGGTGTAGACGACGTTCTGGCCCTTCGGATAGTAGTAGAGACGGTATTCGGCGAGGTTGATCACAATACCTTCGCGAGGGCCTGGCGGCAGGATGAACTGCGTCGGCAGCACGATCTCGGTGCCCGCGCCGGGCAACCAGGCATCGACGCCCGGGTTGGCGGCGACCATCTCCGAGTACCCGAGGTCGTAGGTGGTACCCAGGTCGGCAAAGGTGTCTTCGTATTTGGCCTTGATCACTTGGACCTGGCCGACAATGTCTTCACCGGGTGGTGGCAAGGGCAACTGCAAGGCGGCGGCAGAGCCAGACGCACACAGGGCAGCAAGAGACAGGCAGCAGGTGACGACGGAAAGGCGCGACAACATCCGGTAAATCCTTCGCAGAACGACGGGTAGGTAAAAATCGATTGTATACGTGAAGCGGGCGGCTAGCTGCAAGCTTGTCGCGGCCCCTACAGCTCGAAACGCAGCTCCGGCCAGATTGGCGGCGTGCCGCGCTTCTGGGATTCGAGGATCGCCCGGCACAGAGGGCACAGCCGCTGGTCCTGGAAGATCGAGCGATCCACCGACGACCAGCGTGGCTGCGCAGGCAATAACGTGCCGCAGAGCGTGCGGTCGATCGAGCCCCCCAGCTCCAGTTGACGCGCGACCAGATGCACCCGGACTTCCTGGCAGGCGAACAGATCCAGCTGCTCGTCCGGCTCGATCAGTTGGTAGTTAAACAAGGACCAGGCAGGACGCGACATCGAGGGCTCCAAATCGGGGGGGCGCCACCTTAGCCGAAAGCCTGCCGGTAGAAAAGCGTCATAGCAGCGGTTTTAGCGTCGGCCATACATTTTCCAGCAACTTGCCCTGGGCGCCGACCGCCGGGTGCAGTTGATCGGCCTGCATCAACTCGGGATGGCCACCGACCCCGTCGAGAAAAAACGGCACCAACGGGACGCTCTTCTCCTTGGCCAGCGCACCGTAGACCTCGGCAAACGCCTGGGTGTATCTCGGGCCGTAGTTAGGTGGCAACTGCATGCCCAACAGCAGCACCTTGGCGCCCTTGGACTTGGACTGGTCGATCATCGATGCAAGATTTTGTTTCAATTGTGCGGGAGGCTGCCCACGCAAGCCGTCATTGCCTCCCAGTTCGATGATCACAACGTCCGGCTGATGCGCTGCAAGCGCCGCCGGCAGCCGCGCCAGGCCTCCGGCACTGGTATCGCCACTGATGGAGGCGTTGACCACTTTGTCGTCGAAACCTTCGTGCTTGAGCCGTTGTTCCAGCAAGGCTACCCACCCTTTGCTGGTATCCAGTCCGAAACCGGCACTGATACTATCGCCAACGATCAGGACTGTACCCGCCGCTGCGTTCTGGGCCATGCACATCAAGGCCAGGCCAGCACTCAAAAACCACATTCGCATCGGATTCTCCATGGGCGCAAGCATTCTCACCGCGCGAAACCTTAGCAAAGTGGTTCCCAGCGCGGAAGGTGAACTGACTATCCTGCACGAACTGAGCCTGGAACTGAACCAGGGCGATAGCCTGGCTATCGTCGGCGCCTCGGGTTCCGGCAAATCCACCCTCCTCGGCCTATTGGCCGGGCTCGACCTGCCCAGCAGCGGCGAAGTCACCCTTGCCGGCCAAGCCCTGAGCAGCCTCGACGAAGACCAGCGCGCGCGCATCCGCGCCGAGCACGTGGGTTTCGTCTTCCAATCCTTCCAGTTGCTCGACAGCCTCAACGCCCTGGAAAACGTCATGCTGCCTTTGGAACTCGATGGCCGCAAAGACGCTCGCGAGCGCGCCAAGCACTTGCTCGAACGCGTCGGCCTGGGCCAACGCCTGACCCACTCGCCGCGCCAGCTGTCCGGGGGCGAGCAACAACGTGTGGCCATCGCCCGCGCGTTCGCCGCCGAACCGGACGTGTTGTTTGCCGATGAACCCACCGGCAACCTCGACAGCCATACCGGCGAGCGAATCAGCGACCTGCTGTTCGAGCTCAATAAAGAGAACGGCACGACCCTGGTGCTCGTCACCCATGATGAGCGTCTGGCCCATCGTTGCCGACGCCTGATCCGCCTTGAAGCCGGCCTGATGGTCGCGCCCCTGGAGCCTTGATGGCACGTTTGCCGCTGTTGCGCCTGTTCAGTCTTGCCATGCGCCAATTACTGCGCGATGCCCGCGCCGGCGAATTGCGCGTATTGTTCTTCGCCTTGCTGGTGGCCGTGGCGGCCAGTACCGCCATCGGTTACTTCGGTGCGCGCCTCAACGGCGCCATGATGTTGCGGGCCACCGAGTTTCTTGGCGCCGACCTGGTACTTGAAGGCAGCTCGCCCGCACGCCCGGAGCAGATCCGCTCCGGCACCGAACTGGGCCTCGATCACGCGCGCGTCGTGGAGTTCTCCAGCGTCATCGCCGCCGACAGCGGCATCCAACTCTCCAGCATCAAGGCGGTCAACGAGCAGTACCCGCTGCGCGGCGAGCTGAAGAGCGCAGCCGCTCCCTTTGGGGATGAAACCCCAGGCGGCGGCCCGAAACCTGGTGAAGCCTGGGTGGAAGCGCGGTTGCTGACGGCACTGGGCCTCAAGGTTGGCGACAGCATCGATGTCGGCATGAAGACCCTACGCCTGGCCCGCATACTGACCTACGAACCGGATCGCGCCGGCAATTTCTACAGCCTCACACCGAGGGTGATGATCAACCTGGCGGACCTGGACGCTACTGGCGTGGTGCAACCCGGCAGCCGTGTCAGCTACCGCGAACTGTGGCGTGGGCCGCAAGGCAGCACGGCGTTGCAAACCTATCGTGACCTGGTCAAGCCGGGGCTCGCCGCCAACCAGCGCCTGCAGGATTCGCGGGACGGCAACCAGCAGATCGGCGGCGCCCTGGGCAAGGCCGAACGCTACCTGAACATGGCCAGCCTGGTGGCCGTGCTGCTGGCGGGGGTCGCCGTAGCGCTATCGGCCAACCGTTTTGCCAGCCGACGTTTCGATGCCAGCGCGTTGTTGCGTTGTCTCGGTTTGTCACGCCGCGAAACCATGCTGCTGTTCAGCCTGCAACTGAGCGTACTGGGACTGCTGGCCAGCCTGACCGGCGCCGTGCTCGGCTGGCTGGCGCAGTTCGGCCTGTTCTATTTCCTCCACGACCTGCTCCCCGCAGACGTACCACCGGGCGGGCTGTTACCGGCGGTTGCCGGGATCGGCACCGGGCTGGTTGCCCTCGCCGGCTTCGCCCTGCCACCACTGGCGGCGCTGGGCCGTGTACCGCCGCTGCGCGTGCTGCGGCGCGACCTGCTGCCTATTCCTTCCAGCACCTGGATGGTCTATGGCGCGGCGCTGTTCGCCCTGGGCCTGATCATGTGGCGCCTGAGCCTTGACCTGGTGCTGACCTTCGCCTTGCTGGGCGGAGGCGTGGTCGCCGCGCTGATCCTCGGCGGCCTGCTCCTGCTGCTGTTGCAAAGCCTGCGCCGCCTGTTGGCCCGCGCATCCCTGCCCTGGCGCCTGGGCCTGGGCCAGTTGCTGCGACACCCATTGGCGGCGGCCGGCCAGTCCCTGGCGTTTGGCCTGATCCTCTTGTCCATGGGCTTGATCGCCCTGCTGCGCGGCGAGTTGCTCGACACCTGGCAAAACCAGTTGCCCAAGGACGCCCCCAACTACTTCGCGCTGAACATCCTGCCCGCCGACAAGGAAGCCTTTGGTGCACGCCTGCTGGACCTGCAGGCGCAATCGGCGCCGCTGTATCCGGTGGTGCCAGGCCGACTGATCAGCATCAATGGCGAACCGGTACAGGAAATTGTCAGCAAGGACTCCAGCGGCGATCGTGCCGTGCAACGTGACCTGAGCCTGACGTGGGCTGCCGACCTGCCACCGGGCAACACCCTCACCGCCGGCGCCTGGTGGGCGCAACAAGCGCCCGATGATATCCCCGGGGTCTCGGTAGAAGCCAAGGTCGCACAAAGCTTGAAGCTCAAGCTTGATGACCACCTGGTGTTCAGTGTCGGCGGTGAAAATCGTGAAGCGCGGGTCACCAGCCTGCGCACCATCAATTGGGATAACTTCCAGCCCAATTTCTTCATGATTTTCCAGCCGGGCACCTTGAAGGACTTGCCAGCCACCTACCTGACCAGCTTCTACCTGGCCCCCGGCCACGACCAGCAGATCGTCGACCTGTCACGCGCCTTTCCGGCCGTGACGATCCTGCAGGTCGAAGCCCTGCTGGAACAACTGCGCAGCATCCTCGCCCAAGTGACCCTGGCGGTGGAATATGTGCTGCTGTTTGTCCTGGCCGCGGGGATGGCGGTGCTGTTCTCCGGCTTGCAGGCGACCTTGGATGAGCGAATCCGTCAGGGCGCGTTATTGCGTGCGCTAGGCGCGGAACGCAAGTTGCTGGTCAAGGCACGGCGCATCGAATTCGGCTTGCTGGGTGCAGTCAGTGGCTTGCTTGCGGCACTGGGCACCGAGTTGGTGACCTGGGTGTTGTACCGTTATGCCTTCGACCTGGTCTGGCACCCGCACCCCTGGTTGTTGCTCCTGCCATTGATCGGTGCCGTGTTGATCGGTGGCGCCGGGGTCTTCGGAACGCGCCGCGCGCTGAATGCCAGTCCACTGACGGTATTACGCGAAGGCTGAAACGCCGATGGCCCGTGCTCTTCACAGAGCACGGGCCATCCTTGCCTACTTCACATACTCGATACCGGTAATCCACCAGCACACTTCGCCACTCGGGGTCTGTACGATGGCCTCATCATCGACTTGCTTGCGCAACAACGCGCGAGCCATGGGCGAATCGATGGAAATGTAATCCATCCGCTCATAAATCTCGTCATAGCCGACAATACGAAAACGCTTGGTCTCACCCTGCTCGTTTTCAATATCGACCCAGGCACCAAAAAAGACTCGCCCTTCCTGCTCGGGCATGTACTCGACCACGCGCATGTCTTCCAGGCGCTTGCGCAAGTAGCGCACCCGCCGATCGATCTCACGCAGCAGCTTCTTGTTGTACTGGTAGTCCGCGTTTTCGCTGCGGTCTCCCAAGGAAGCGGCCCAGGTCACTTTGCGTGTGGTGTCCGGCCGCTTTTCTCGCCACAGGTAATCCAGCTCTTTCTTCAGCGCCTCATGACCTTCTTTGGTAATCAGCTTGGTACTCAAACGCGTGCATCCCCAGGCAATGTCCATTGATTCCAATACGCCGCAGCATCAAGGCCAGGCGTCAGCGAACAGAGAGTGATGATAAATGAACGCGACAAAGTTGCCAGGCCGACGGTCACTATCAGGTCAAACCGAGATCGCCCAAAAATCGTCGCTGGGTTGAGCCAGCTCAGTCTTGGCGAGACAGTCCAGGGTCTGATCCAGTTCGGTCAGCATTGCGTGCAGGTTTTGTCGCAGGCCAGACAGTTGCGCAATCGTAACCGACACCTTCTCTGCCCGCAGGTGAACCAACGACTCCTGGCTTTTGATCTCGGAGACACGCTTTTCAAGGGCATGAGCACGCTCATCAAGTTGGCGCTGCTCATGCTGCTGCGCGCTCGAATCATTCGCCAACTGGGCTTCACGGCTGTCCAGCGCCTGGGCCTGCAACTGCAGGGTGGCTTCTTTTTCCAATGTTCGGTTAACCAGTTCCTGACGTTTCTGCTCCAGATCCGCCTGGTCCTGTTGCAACCGGACGCGCCATTGCTCAAGTGCCTCCTCTTGCTTGAGAACAACCTGTTTCTGTTGCGTCAAATCCTGGGCAACGCGTGCAAGGTTCGTCAGGGTGCTGTCCACCTCAAACAACGAATTGTGTTCCGGCTGGGCGCCCAACGTCGGTCGCGCACCAAGCACCGGAGGAACAGGCGCCAGCTCAGTTGATGCAGGGACTATGGGAGGCTCCGGCTGGGGTTCCGGCTGAGGCTCCGCCAGTTGTTCAAGCAGGGGCGGCTGGGCCGAGTCAGGCTGGCTCGCCACCTTGGGCGGCGAGACCATCTGCGAAGAAAAACGAATGGACGGCACAATCAAAGTGGCACTTTCGATGGCCGGTGATGCAGGAGCAGAAGTGCCCAGTGTGATCACCTTCATCACCAACGCTTTCTTGATAATTACGGAATGATGATCCTCTGGCCTGGCAGGGGGCAACTTGCAGCCTTTCAAATCGACAAAGTGATAGGGAATCTGGGTTTCAGTAGTGTTGCCGGATCTGGCACCTGACGCTGCCAGGGTCAATATTTGTTTAAATACCCGCATTGCAACTTGCAGGTCTTCCTGAGCGTCGACGCCGCCCAGAAAATACCGCTCAAGTTTCTTACGCAATGCGGCGACGTATACCCGCGAGTTCCCAGGCTCCGTTTCTTCATCGAGACTGTAGACAAGAAAGTTCGAGGCAATTTGAGGAACAGCGAAACCACAGAGCAGTGCACCGTTGACCGGAGCATCCTCACCGGAGCGTTCAAGAACAAGGGTACGTAAAAGCATCATGGTTGTCGGGCCTCATGACGATAAGCAAGTCTTATTTAAACATCAGATAAACATCTGACCATTAATACGCATTAGTCACCGAACGATTGTTTCAGCGCACTCTAATCCTGAACGTAGGACTTGTCTTATTAACGTAATTCAGCATTTTCAATCTCAGACATTAAAAGTACCATTTTTAAATCCGAGCCCCTGTCCCTCTCAACCAAGGCGCTTTCCTCTTCATATACACCCCGAACAATCAGCAGAAAAACATAATGATCGAGATAAGCAGCCTGACCAAATACCAGGGTAAAAAGACTGTCATCAGTAATGTTTCATTTTCTGCCCAGCGCCAAGAATGCCTTGGATTATTTGGAATGGAGGGCGCAGGTAAAACCACACTTCTGAAGATGATAGCGGGTTCACTCCGCCCGTCTTCAGGGCAGGTGAACATTCTGGGGTTCGATCCCCAAATCCATGCACACCAAGCCCGCATGGCCGTTGGTTATCAGCCCGAGTCCGGCATCAACCACCTCAGGATGTCCATCAGGGACCTGCTCGACTACATCGCCTCCCTCCGCGGATTCCAGGGTGCCGAAAAGCGCAGTCGGGTGGAACGCGCCGTCACCCGGCTCGAATTGTCATCGGTACTCAGCTATCCGATCCACACACTGCCCCCGAGTCTCAAGCGCAAAGTCGCGATTGCCCAGGCCATCCTGCATGACCCAGGGGTCCTGTTGCTGGACGAACCCTTTGACGGCCTGGCGCCGCATCAGCAAGGCAAGCTCAGGACACTTATCCAGTCCCTGACCGAAGAAATGACCGTCATCGTCGCTTCACGCGATTGCGAAGCACTGGCCGGCATCTGCACCCGTGCCCTGGTCATCGGCGGTGGACGCCTGCTGGCGGATGCGCCGATGCCCGAGTTACAGCGTAGCTCCCGGCACTTCCGCGCCGTGACCCTGGCCTCGGAGTCCGCGCCTGATTTACTGGCCCTCGCGGTATTACCAGGCGTTGCAGGTATCGAAGAGGATCGCCACAGCCCTGGCACGGTGACCGTTCTCGCAATGCCAGGCCACACCATTTACCCCTCTGTCAGCGCACTGATTACCGACCGGCACTGGCCAATACACTCACTGAAACTGGAGCCAGGCCGCCTGAATGATGTTGTTCATCACTTGAGCCAAGAGGCTTCCCTTTGAAACTGCTGCTCCCCGTTTTCAAGCGCCAGCTTGCAAGCTATTTCTCTTCACCGGCCACCTACCTGAGCATCGCCATCTTCCTGGTGCTTTCGGCATCACTGGGGTTGCACACCAGCGAACTGCTGGAGCGAAACAGCAGTGATTTGCAGGCCGTCTTTGAATGGCACCCCTGGCTGTACCTGTTACTGATCCCAGCCCTGTCGACGCAACTCTGGGCGGACGAGCACGGGAGCGGCTTTGGCGACCTGATAAAAACAATGCCTATCAAACCCACCCCACTGGTGATGGGTAAATTTCTCGCAGCCTGGGTTGTTATTGGCGTGGCATTAGTGCTGATGTTTCCGATGGTGATGGCAGTCAATGTACTGGGACCGGCGGATAATATGCTGATTGCCTCGCAATTCCTGGCCAGTTGGTTGTTGGCCGGCAGTTACCTGTCTGTAGGTTGTTTTATTTGCGTATTAACCAGCCGGCGCCTGGTCATTTTCCTATTGACGCTGAGCCTGCTATCGGCGGCCAGTGGTTTGGCCTCCGTACTTGATGCTCTTGAACATCAAGCGCCAATATGGGTTCTCGACAGTTTGATGTCCCTTAGTCCATCGTTGCGCTTCAGCATCATCGATCACGGCTTGCTGACCCTCCATGAAAGCCTTTACTTCATCAGTATGATGTTTGCCTTTCTCTGCGCGACAACTATTACCCTCAACTATAAAAACAGCTGAGAAGGAGCGTTCTCGATGCGATCCGCTCTGCGCACCGGTATGACGCTGAGTGTCATATTGTTACTTTTCCTGGCATTCAATCTGGTGTGGGTTGTTAAACTTCCTGATCTACGCTGGGACTTTTCACAACAAAAAAACAATTCGTTGTCGCCTGCCGTAATGCAATTACTTGCCACATTGGACAGCCCACTGGACTTTTACTATTTCAACGCCAGCAAGCCCGCCTTGAAGAGCAATACGTTGAAACAGTACGGCAAACGCGTCGAAGCAAAACTGAAGGCCTTCGAACAAGCGGCCAGAGGCAGGATCAACCTGCATATTATTGATCCCGCACCTTTTTCAGAGGACGCCTACAAAGCGGGGCTTTATGGCCTCGACGATCAGCAGGGTTTCCTGGGCCTGATCGGCACCCGCGACGGTCAGGCCGCACAGCGCATCGAATCATTCAGACCGGACAGGGAACACTTACTGGAGTATGAAATCAGCCACCTGATCAGCCAGTTGCTCCACCCCACCCCTCCTGTTATCGGACTGCTATCAGGGCTGCCTGCAGGAGAGCTGATCGAGCCGCTCGTGCAAGAACTGCGTGGCCACTTTGACCTTATCGAGTTGGAGTCGAGTGCCCACCCTATCCCTGCGCGTATCAAAACCCTGATGCTTGTGCACCCGCGCATGCTGTCCGAACAAACCCTTTACGCGGTAGATCAGTTTGTACTGGGGGGCGGCAAGTTATTGATGTTTATCGATCCACAGAGCGATATGGATCCAGAGACACCCCCCACTGCCTCCAGGCTTGACGGGCTGCTTGTTGCGTGGGGTATCCATATGCAAAGCGACAAGATACTGCTCGATCGTACCTACGCCTCATCGGAGCATGAACCCGGCCTGCTGACGCTGCCGCGAGAAGCGATGAACGAGAGCGACGTCAGCACCTGGAAACTGGAATCGGTGACGGTGTCAAACAGCGGTGCCCTTCTTCCCCTGGACAACAGCCGGACCACCTTCACCCCGCTGTTGCAAAGCTCCAAGCAATCAGCCTTGCTGGAACCGGGCGCACCGGACAGCGAAATCGTCCCACAAGGCGAACATCACGTCATCGCGGCTCGCATTGAGGGGGCGGCTTATTCGGCGTTTCCTGACGGCATTGACGGGCGGCCACCCGGACTGCAAAAAGCCGCCCTGATCCACGTCGTGGTGGTTGCCGACACGGATGTACTCAGCGAGGAAATCAGCAGTTCGGCACCACACGGCAACAGCCTGTTTGTACTGAACACACTGGATAACCTGGCAGCCCCTTCTGTACTTACGGACATTCGACCACGCGTGATGACGCGTTCGTTGCAAACACTGGCCAACCTGCGCGAAACCACCGCACACGCCTATCAAACTCGGGCGAACGATCTTGAGCGACGACTGGCGCAAACCGAAAAGGAATGGCAGCGCCTGAACCCCGAGGCGACGGCCCTCGGCACCGAGGTGGTCGATACCAATACCCAGTTGCAAGCACTCAACAAAGAGCGCTTGCGCTTACCGATGGAACTGCATGCGCTGAGGATGGAGGCCTACGCGCCGCTGCATCGCCTGGAGCGCAAGGTGAAATGGCTGGTGATAGCACCCATGCCTGCATTGCTCTGCCTGCTTGCCGCGGGGCTGTTTCGATGGCAGCGTCGCCATCGGCCGATACCTGCCACCGCGCTGTACTGAAGGCTCAACGGCGCGCAATCAGGCCTTGTCGTGCAATGCGCGTCAATTGGCGAATCACCTCGGCAGCGTCGCCAGCAGTGGGGGCCTGGATCACCGCAAGGTCAAAACTGTTGCTGGCGAAGCGTGCGAGGGAATCGCCATCTTCGACAAACTGGATCAGGAATGCCGAAGGCCGGCCGGTGCGACGTGGCCAGCCGTCCAGGTAACGCAATAGCGTCGGCTGGTGCTTACCGCCCAGGAGTATTTTTGGATTGCGTTGGGTGAGGTCCGCGGTGATCGGGGCCAGGCGTATGAGGGGGCGTAGTGCATTCATCGTGTCGAGTCTCTGCCTCAAAAGTCTGCGGGCAGGTGAGAGGCAACACCGAACCAGCGCTTTAGCGGTATTTCGAAGCACGCTCCTTGAATGAGAGCTGACTTCTGTCGGGCTGCATCGAGTCCCAGTGGCGCCCCGCAATTAGCTGTTTAAATCGGCGCATGGGCAGCATCCTAGAGAAGCCGGTGGGGCGGTGTCAAGAATCCCAGGCAACGAAAAGGCCCGCACAGGCGGGCCTTTCCAGGGTTTTGCGCAAGGATCAGTGGGCGATGGCGCGGTCGGCAGACAGTTTGCCAGCGCCTTCCAGCAGCACCGCCAGCGAGCCGCCCAACAGGGCCAGTGCGAACTCATAACCGTTGTTGGCCATGAACAGACCGTTGTGGATATGCACCGAGAAGATCGCCACCAGCGACAGGATGGTCAGGCCCAATGCCGCAGGGCGTGCCAACAGGCCAATGATCAACGCCAAGCCAGCGAAGAACTCGGTCCCTCCCGACAACAGCGCCATCAAGGTGCCTGGCGCCAGGCCAATACTTTCCATCCATTGGGCAGTGCCCGCCAAGCCGTAGCCACCGAACCAGCCAAAGAGCTTTTGCGATCCGTGGGCGGCAAAGATGATGCCGACGACGATGCGTAGAATGGTCAGGCCATAACCGGCACGGGTGAACAGGAGGTTTTTGATCAGTGGGCTCATGGTGCGAATCCTTTTTAAAGTAGGGGTTGGTTGGCCGCTATATTAATCAGTTTAGGCAATGATAAAAGCCGAAAAAATGCCTTATAAATATCGATATATTCGATTATTTTCGTGAGGCGATTTTTGGCCCCGACGGCTCCAGGGACTCCCGTTCCCGATCAAACGCCAGATAGTACTTATTGACGCTATTAACATAGCTGACGCCGCTCATCCCCACCTGCTCCATGGCAATGCGTTCAACCTGGAAGAACCACTGGTTGGGGTTAAGCCCCCGGCGTTTCGCCTCGGTGCGCATGCCCTGCACCCGCTCCGGCCCCATGTTGTAGGCCGCCAGGACAAAAGCCATGCGTTCGCGCTCGTTAAGCTTGGGGCTGGCGAAAAACTTGCGGCGGATCATCGCCAGGTAGCGCGCCCCCGCCTGCACGTTGTTGTCGAGGCTTTCGATATTATTGACCCCCACCCGCTGCGCCGCCGAAGGCGTGATCTGCATCAACCCCGTGGGCCCGCCGCTGTTACGCGCGCCCGGGTCGAGTGCCGACTCCTTGAAGGCGAGTGCGGCGAGGTTCAGCCAATCCATGCCCTGCTCGCGCGCGTGTTTTTGCAGGATGGGGCGCAGTTTCTCCAGGCGCTGGCGGTCGATCCGGGCCAATGGGTTACGTACTTGATAAAGGCGACGGTAGATCCGTTGGAACGCCACATCCTGATCGGAAGGGGTTCGGTAGCTCTTGAGGAAACGATCGATACTCGCCCGCAGCATCGAAGCATCCTGGCGCACGAACCAGTACTCATCACCCGGCTCGTTGATAACCACCTGTTTGTCGAAGCGCAATTTGGGCAGGATCTTTGACCAGCGCTCGGCAATCGGCTTCTCGACAATGGTCAGGTGGAATATCCCGGCCTGGACCATCTCCAGCACATCCTCCACGGCCAGCGTCGGGTCGACCCATTCCACCTTGATCGGCGGCTGCTTGTGCAGGGCCAGTTTCTGATTGACCTGGCTGATGGCATCCGCCGCTGCACTGCCGGTGGTCAGCGCCAGGGTGCGCCCGGACAGTTGCTCCAGCTTGGTAAAGCGTCGCTCGCCCTTCACCCCGACCAGCCACAACGGCACACCGCTGGCGATCGGGTCACTCGTACTGATCCTGTGGGCCGCCTTCATATCCAGCAACTCACCTGGCGCCACCAGGTCGCCTTCGCCACGCGCCAGCGCACCGAGCAGTTGATCCTTGGCCTTGGGGATGATCTTGAGGTTGATTTCCTGGCCGTCACGGGCATGGCCATTGAGGTATTGCTCGAAGGCGCGCAGGCGATGGTATTCGACACCAATGGCCTGGCCCTGAATCTCACCGGAACTGTTGCGGCTTTGGTTGACCAGCACGCGCAGGGTGCGACTGGAGCGAATCTCCGCCAGGTCGCGGACCTTGCTGGGCTTGGTCACTTCCAGCGGCCCGTCCAGACGCGCGACCGCCACCATGGGCAGCAGTAACGTCAGGCACAATATAAGCAACGCCGAGGGTCGGATCATCCGCTCTCCGGAAAGAATACTGGCCAGCACCTTCGCGAAAAACGCAGGACTGGAGGTCAGAAACAGAGCGCTTTATGCGCTGGCAAGGCACGCAACGGCGGCATCAGGCAGGGCGACTCGCCAACCACAATGTCGCTTGCGACGTTCAAAGACAGCTATAACTCGTTGTAGTTCTTCGTTTTTCTTATAAATCTACAGCTCTGATATGCTTTCCGGCCGCAGGCGGAGATAGCACCATGCAACTCATTGATATCGGCGTCAACCTGACCAACCCCAGTTTCGACGAGAAGCACCAGGCCGTTCTTGACCGAGCCTATGCCGCTGGCGTGCAACAATTGGTGCTCACCGGCACCAGCATCGAGGGTAGCGAACAAGCGCTGGAGTTGTGCATAAAGCTCGATGAAAGCGGGCAACGCCTGTTCAGCACCGCCGGCATCCATCCCCACGCCGCCAGCGATTGGAACGGTGATAGCGACCAGCGCCTGCGCGGCTTGCTCAACGAAACGCGCGTTCGCGCCGTAGGCGAATGCGGGTTGGATTTCAATCGTGATTTTTCCCCGCGCCCGCAGCAGGAGAAAGTCCTGGAGGCGCACTTGGCCCTGGCCGTCGAACTGAAGTTGCCAGTGTTCCTGCACGAACGTGACGCCAACCAGCGCCTGCTGGACATCCTCAAGGACTACCGCGACCACCTGACTGCCGCCGTGGTGCATTGCTTTACCGGCGAACAGTCAGCGTTGTTCAGCTACCTCGACCTCGATTTGCACATTGGCATCACCGGCTGGATCTGCGACGAGCGCCGTGGCACACACCTGCACCCACTGGTCAGGGAAATACCCCGAAACCGCCTGATGCTGGAGAGCGATGCGCCCTACCTGCTGCCGCGCACGCTGCGCCCCAAGCCAAAAAACGGTCGCAATGAACCGGCCTACCTGCCAGAAGTGCTGCGCGAAGTTGCCCTGCACCGCAACGAAAGCATGGAAGACCTGGCCCGGCACAGCACCGCCTGCGCCCGCGCCTTTTTCGGGCTGCCTGTCGTGGATTGATGCGGCGCATTGACCCACGTCAAAATGATTTTCCTCAATAGCGGCACTATAATGGCACCTTGCCAATGCTGTTTCCGCTATCAGAGAAAACCTTCCATGGGTGCCTGGCTTAGCAATATCTCGCTGAAGTACAAATTCTGGGCCGTCAACGCGGTCGCCTTTATCACCACCCTGCTCCTGGTGCTGTATGCAGTGCATCTGGAACAGCAGTCGCGCAGCCATGCATCCCAAGCCGCGGCACAAACCGAGGCGCGCCTGCTCAGTGCGTGGCCAGCCGACAAGGCGCTGCCCAAGGGTGACTCTTGGCTGACATTTGCCCGTGGCCAAGCCCCACAAATGGCCGATCAAGACCTGTCAGCCCTGAACAGCGCCAGCGGCTGGGTCGAACTCAATCACCTGCCACTGTTCGGCGAAAACCCACTGATGGGCGCCGAAGTCATCACGCGCGCCGATGGGCAACAGGTCGCCGTGCTCGCCTACGCACCGAGCCTGAGCCAGGTGTTCAGTGAACGCTTCGCCAACTACGCCATCGCCGTGCTGATCCTGATGCTGGCGATGCTCTGCGCCTCGCAGTTGCTGATTCGCTTCCTGCTCAGCCAGCTCAACACCCTCAAGGATGTGATGCTGCACGTCGAAAAGACCGGCGACCTCTCAGCCCGCGTGCCTCTGGCCTGCAAAGATGAAGTCGGCCAGATGGCCAGCGCCTTCAACGCCATGCAAGCCGGCTACCAGCGGGTGGTCAACACCGTGGCGCGCACCGCCAAGCTCCTGGACGACGGCGCCGCGCGATTGGCCAGCAGCATGAACGAAGTGCAGCACGGCATGCTCGGCCAGCAAAGCGAAACCGACCAGGCCGCCACCGCGATCAACGAGATGACCGCCACCGTCTACCACATCGCCCAACATGCCGGCGCGACCCGTGACCTGTCCCAGACCGCCGACACCCTCGCCGGCAGCGGCCAGGAAGTCGTGACCCGGGTGCAACACTCGATTGCCGGGCTGTCCAGCGGCGTGCAGCAGACCGCCGAGATGATCCAGAAACTCGCCGAAGACAGCCAGAAGATCAACAGCGTGGTCGGCGTGATCCACAGCATTGCCGAACAAACCAACCTGCTCGCCCTCAACGCCGCCATCGAAGCCGCCCGCGCCGGTGAAATGGGCCGTGGTTTCGCCGTGGTCGCCGACGAAGTGCGTAACCTGGCCAAGCGCGTGCAGAGTTCCACCGACGAAATCACCCGCATGGTCTCGGCCCTCCAGGCTGGCACCCGCGACGCCGTAGACTTTATGCAGGAAAGCTCGTTCAAGGCCGACGACTGCGTACAGCAGGCCCAGGAAGCCGGCGCAGCACTGGCCGAAATCACCGGCGCCGTGGCGCAGATGCGTGAAAGCAACACCCAGATCGCGGTTGCCGCCGAACAGCAAAGCCATGTGGCCGAAGAAATGAACCGAGCGGTAGTGAGCATTCGTGATGTGACCGAAAACACCGTGCAACAGACGGTGGATTCGGCGACCACCAGCAATGAGCTGGCGACCTTGGCTGGGGAGTTGAGCAAGGCGATTGGGCAACTGAAGCTGTAGGGCTTCTCCACCTGTAATCCGACTCCTACGATCGACTCCCCGTTTACCCGAAGTTTTGGCGAACCCTCCTAGCCGTCCTGGCGAATAGCGCCGACTTCTTTACCTGACGAACCTCTCCAAAGTCTCTCGCCTGATCATTCAGTGCGAGGGACCGCCGATGTACCCACCCGTTAATGCCCCGGTTGTCGGGGCTGCCTCTTGATTCCTGTCATTGCCAGTTTTGTCCTGGCCCCCATGGATGCCGAGGCGCCGGACGTTGAGCGCGTCTTTCGTGACTTGCGCGGTTGCCTGAACACCTTTGATGAGTGGGCCGAGAGCTTCTGGAGCGTTTCGGCACTGGCAGTGGAGCAGGTGTTCAAAGTTGGGGAAGAGGTGGCGTTGGTGGCGCCGGCTTCTTCCAACGCCCCAAGTAAAACGGTCGCCATGTGCAATACCCAGGGATCGTTGACTCTGGTGCATATGTTCGAAAGCACTCGGTTTGTGCCGATCGGCAATACGCCGGTGATGCTGCAAGCCATTACCCAGGACGGCGGCCCGCTCGGCGCACCACTCCATCGAACCATCGGTCCCAGCGGCATCCTCGAAATCACCGAGTGTGATCGCAACCAGCAGTACCAAATCACCTTCTATCCCAACGTTTCCAAGGATCACGTCAAGGCGCTGTATGCGTCTTATCAGTCGGTGATCGCGGGCTTGGAAGGTCACCTGCGTGACGAATGGACCAAGACCTTCCAGCCCCAGTGGGACGACTTCGCCAACGCTACGCGGTTCGAGCGCAGCGCGATGCAGCGCTTGGCCTTTTCCACCGGGATAGCCAAGGCGCTCTACAACCTGTGGGACAACATTACGCAGCTGTATGACTTGCTGGCGAACCTCAAAGCCAACGGCGAGAAATTGCTGCAGTACATCACCCAGGCCGAACTTGATGAATTGCTGAGACTGGGCGACGACACCCTCGCAAAGGGGCTGTTGGTGCTCAGCGATGAGCCGCTGCTGTTTATCTACGCGTCGGCCATGGTCAGTTGGATACGCCTGCTACCGCCGCCCGAGATGTATGAAGTGCTGGGCGAGATCACCGGCGAAGTGTTGATCAATCTATTGCTGATCTGGGCGACCCGTGGCATGGGCGTGCAGATTCGCCTGGGCGCTCAGGTGCTGGGGCATATCAAATCCGGACGAGCGCGCCAGTGGCTGGAGATGCTGGCCGATCAGTTGGTGGGGCCGAAGTTGGACGCGCATGCCGAGGCGTTGAAGCCTTTGCTGCTCGGTGGCTCGGCGACAGCGATCAAGACTGTACCGGTGGCGCCGTTGAAGGCTGGGGAGCACGTGGTTTCGAACCCGGTGCCGGCGGTTCGTAACAAGACACAGAAGACGGTGTTGGTCAGGCAGGAGCCTGTCGATGATGCGCCTGTTTCGGGGAAAAACCCTGCGGGGGATGCTGCCGCGTCTTCGGATAAAACCGTAACCAACGGCTGCCCGGTGTCGATGGTTACCGGCGAGGAGCTGCTCACCCTCACCGATGGCACGCTGGACGGGATCTTGCCGTTCGAGTGGACCCGGTTGTACCGCACCAGTGCGGTGGAAGTGGATTGCGGGTTGGGGTTTGGCTGGAGTCACGCGCTGGCGCACAGGCTTTCTGTGGTGGGCGATTCGGTCGTCTGGATTGACCATGAAAACCGCACGACTGAGCTCCCGCTGCCCACCGCGGCTCGCCCCGCGATCACCAACAGCCTGGCTGAAGCGGCGATCTATCTAGGCGCTTCGCCGGATGAACTGGTGCTGGCCCAGGCGGCGCGGTTTTATCACTTTCGCGACGGTGTATTGGTCTCGATCAGTGATGCGTATGACAACCGCCTGCGAATTTTCCGCGACGTATTGGGGCGCATTGAGCGGTTGGATAACGGCGCGGGCCGGTCGCTGTTTTTGCGCTATGAACGGGGCCGCATTGTGGCGGTGGACTACCAGGTTCAGCGCGCCAAGGGGCATGAACCCTACGTATGGGTGACGGAGCAGCACGTTGTTGCCTACGCCTATGACGATGCCGGCCGACTGGTTTGCGCGACCAATGCCGTCGGCGAAAGCGAGGTTTACCGCTACGACGATAAGCACGTCATTCTCGAGCGGCAATTGGCCGGTGGGGCGAGTTTCTTTTGGGCGTGGGAACGGTCTGGCAAGGCGGCGCGATGTGTCCGGCATTGGGCCAGCTTTTCGCAGATGGACACGCGCTATGTGTGGAGTGAGGACGGGCGCGTCACGGTGCACAACGCCGATGGCAGTCAGGAAGTGTATGTCCATGACGACCGGGCGCGGCTGGTGCAGCGGATTGATCCGGACGGTGCGCAGCACTTCAAATCCTACGATGACAAAGGTCGGCTGACGGTCGAGCAGGACCCGTTGGGGGCGGTGACGGCGTATCAGTACGATGAAGCCGGGCGCTTGGTCGCGCTGTTTCCGGGGGATGACGAGCCGACGTCCTACGAGCATGACAATGGCTTCGTACGGGTTGTAAGACGGGGTCTGGCGGTCTGGAAGTACGAGCGCAATGACCAGGGCGATGTCATTCGTAAGATCGATCCCGACGGCCATGTCACTGACTACAGCTACGACCAATACGGACAACTGGTGGGGGTTTGGCACCCGGATCACAGCTGCCAACGGCTGGTGTGGAATGAGCACGGGCAACTGCTGGAGCAGACGCTGCCCAATGGCGGTGTGCGGCGCTATCGCTATGACGACTTGGGTCGACAGATTGCCCGCGAGGATGAGCATGGCGCGCTGACCCAGTACCAATGGGATGCCGCCGGGCGCCTGGTCAAGCTAACCCAAGCGGGCGGCGCCACGCGGGAATACAGCTACAACCCCTACGGAAAAATCACCGCCGAACGCGATGAACTCGGGCGTGTCACCCGCTACGAATACGCCGACGGCTTGCACCTGATCAGCCGCCGTATCAATGCCGATGGCACCCAGGTCCACTACCGCTACGACAACGCCCGGTTACTGCTGACCGAGATCGAAAACGAGGTTGGCGAGACCTACCGGCTCGACTACCACCCCAACGGGCTGATCCAGCAGGAAGTCGGGTTTGATGGGCAGCGTACGGCTTATGCCTACGACCTCAACGGCAACCTGCAGGAAAAGACCGAACACGGCGACGATGGCAGTCAGCTCGTTACTCGTTATGAGCGAGACCACGCCGGACGCCTCGTACGAAAAACCCTGCCCGACGGCAACCTTGTTGAATATACCTACGACCGCCAAGGCAACCTCCTCAGCGTCGACGACGGTCACTGGGCGTTAGCCTACGAATACGACAGCCAAAACCGCCTGACCGCCGAACACCAAGGCTGGGGCACCTTGCGCTATGGCTACGACGCCTGCGGTCAGCTTCAAAACCTGCGCCTGCCCGACAACAACCGCGTGGTGTTCAACCACAGCAAAGGCGGCCACCTCGCCACCGTCGAGTTAAATGGCGCACTGCTGACCTCTCATCTATTCAAGGCCGGCCAAGAACACCAACGCCAACAGGGCCAGCTCCTCAGCCACTACCACTACGACGAACAACACCGCCTGCACGCCCACACCGTCGCGCAACAGGACACCCACCTTTACCAGCGCCACTACGACTACGACAAAACCGGCAACCTCACCCGCTTAGTCGACAGCCGCAAAGGCGAACACCACTACCACTACGACCCCCTCGCCCGCCTCACCCGCGCCGACCACACGCAAGACCCGCACGAACGCTTCGCCCACGACCCGGCCGGCAACCTGCTCATGCAAGACCGCCCCGGCCCCGACATCGTCGCCGGCAACCGCCTGATGATCCAGGGCGACCGCCATTACGACTACGACGCCTTCGGCAACCTGATCCGCGAACGCCGCGACAAGGGTCACCAACTCGTCACCGAATACCGCTACGACTGCCAGCATCGGCTGATCGGCATTACCCAGCCCAACGGCCAAACCGCGAGCTATCGCTATGACCCGTTTGGGCGGCGCATCAGCAAGACCGTGGATCGCATAACCACGGAGTTTTTCTGGCAAGGCGACAAACTCATCGCCGAGCACCACGCCGAAAAGCATCGCAGCTATCTCTACGAACCGGACAGCTTCCGCCCGCTCGTCCTGCTGGAAGGCTTCGGTCCAAAAGAAACGAAGCCTTATCACTACCAACTCGACCACCTCGGCACACCCCAGGAACTCACCGCCCCCGACGGTGAAATCGTCTGGTCCGCGCACTACCGAGCCTACGGCGAAATCACCCGGCTAGACATCGGAAAAGTCGACAACCCGCTGCGTTTTCAGGGTCAGTACTTCGATCAGGAAAGCGGACTGCACTACAACCGTCATCGCTACTACAATCCGGATGTTGGTCGTTACCTGACGCCGGATCCGGTGAAGTTGGCGGGTGGGGCCAATGGGTACCAGTACGTGCCCAATCCTACGGGGTGGATAGATCCTCTAGGATTGAACGCCAACTGTCCGCCCAAAGGAAAAAAACAGCTCGCTTGTAAAATACCGGATGAACCGGACGCCCCCGATATTTCGCGCAAAGGTGCGTTCAGAGAAGCCAAAAGAGATGCCAATATACCCATGATGCAGAGCCCTGATATCGTCGTAGACCCAGAAACTGGAAAAGCCAAACAATACACGATTGAAAAAATGACGGACAAAAACAAAAAAACAGTTTTAGATGAAACCGGCAGAGCGATTAATACAAGAGTTTATAAATTTACACGACCAGACGGCTCAAAAATCCTTATTCAAGACCACTCTGCCGGCCACAAATTCGGCAGGATAGATGGCGTCGGAGACCATTCATCGCACTTCAACTTGCGCCCCATCGAGAAGCCTCGGAAAGGATATATTCCAAAGGCAAAGAAACACTATCCTTTTAGGAAATAAAAATGAAATACTGGAACGAATTAGACGGAAGCATATTTTTTAGTAAGATATTTAGTCTTCCTATAAAAATCGGTAAAATTGCTCTTTTTTCTTTAAGAATAGAAAATGATCAGCCTTGTGTCGGACTGGGCTTCGACATACCCGAATTCCCAGACAAGCTTCCTGAAAAATGGAAAAACAAAGGCTACAACACCTGCAGAATAGGTATAACCTGCAACGAAATCGAAGATTTAAAAATACAAAACATACCTATTCATAAAGAGTTTCTTGTAACAATAGAAAAACAAAATAACCATTTCAAATTCAAAGCAACCAACGACAGTGCGCTGATAGAATTCAAAGCTAAATTCATTTCACTTAGTGACCCTAACGTTTACATAAACGGACCGGACGATTACTTCTTCAAATAAATATTTATCATATCCAAAAGCATCGCACTCGACCCAGTCGAACTTAACGAAAAAAGCACAGAATACAGGAGCAGAACCATTTATAACCTGAACATTCGATTCACTGCTCCATTAAATAAATGGGCGTCCCCGTTACCGTATTCCCTTCAGGTTCTATGATGCAGAAACACATAGTGTCGCCCAGCTCATTTGCCACTCAAAACACTTGCCTTCCCTAAACGAAACCATTCACAAAATAAACTTGGAAGAAATTCAGCAAAACGGTGTTTACGAATACATCCATAGGTAATGATTTTAGGAGTGCGACATTCATTTTATTTACTTTACGTGTGTGCCCTCTCAGAAGAGCTGAATACCGGACTGCTAGTCGATACCTATTATTTCGTGCTAACTATAGACCCCATAGCCAACCCCAATTCGCCCACGCGCCCCACCCCCACCTAAACTCTCCCCATGTTATTTCAACGGACAGAGGATTCACCATCATGGGCAAACGTCATCCCAATCTCCCCGCCTGGCAATGGCGCAACTACCCGCAAAACCATCAGCACCCGACCAACCTGGCGCTGCACTTGATCGCCGTGCCGCTGTTTATCATCGGCTTCCTGTTGATCGTTTCCGGTGTGTTCAGCCTGAGCTTGGCCAGTTTTGCGGTGGGTGTTGTCGGTATCCTCGCCGGCCTGGGCTTGCAGCGGCAGGGTCATCGCCTGGAAGTTCAAGCCAGCGAGCCGTTCAGTGACCGTAAAGACGCCGTACAACGCTTGGTCGTCGAGCAGTTCGTGACCTTCCCACGCTTTGTGTTGAGCGGCGGCTGGTGGCGCGCCTGGCGTCAGCGCCACTACCACTGATAGCCGGTTTAGGCGAAGACCACCACGGTCTGGCGGCTGATTGCGATCAGTTCGCCGGTCGGGCTCCATAGCGCAGCGGCGGCGTGGCCGTAGCCGTCGCGGGCGTGTTCGATGTTGACGTGATACTGGCACCAGTCGAGGGTGGTGAGGTTTTGCAGCGGCTGGATGAATTCGATGGTCCAGGTCAGGGTGCTGCCCGGCGCCGGTTTCTTCAGGTGCGGGAGCAAGGCCGGTGGCCACGCGTCGACAAGTGCGAGGATGTGCGCTTCGGTCAGTGGTTCTTCTTTCACATCCCCACGTAATCGAACCCAGCCGCCCATGTCACGGGATTTATTGCCGGTAAATGGCAGGCCGCCGACACTCCAACGCATCGCCAGGTGCCGCATGAATTCGGGGGTGACGCCCTTGATATACGGCAGTTCCTGGCACTCATCCCAATGCTTGAACGTCGGTGGCGGTTCGCTCCCGACCAAGATCTGCGACTCGCGGGACGCGCCGAAACTGGCCTGCACCAGCGTCGCAACTTCGCCGTTTTGCACCACACGACCGAGCAACTGGCTGACCGCCTTGCCTTCGCGCAGCACTTCGACTTGATAGCTTGCGGGTACATCGGGCGCAACCGGACCGACGAAGGTAACCGCCAGCGAGCGCAATGGCCGATCGGCAGGCACGTGGGCGCGCAAAGCTTCGTATTGCAAAGCGACGACCAGGCCGCCGAAGGTCGCACGGCCCTGGGCCCATTCTGCGGGGATGGTGATATCCAACGGGTGGCTACGGGCAGCGTCGAGCAAATCACTAAAGCGCATGGCGACCTCACATCAAGAAAACCGATGCTGGATCTTAACCATCGTGACGGCCAGGTACAGCGCCTATTCCGGCCAAAAGCCGGACCGGTTTAAAAACAATCGACGCTGAGTTTATCCAGCACTCGGTCCGCCTGCCCTTCAGCCTTGACCATGGTGCGATGCCATACCGCGACACACGGCTGCAGATCGGCTTGATGTTCGGCCTGGGCCAACCATTGCCAGCAATCATGCCAATCGCCAAGCGCGCCTTGGGCATCCTTCAGGCGCGACAGGGCTTTGGCCGGGAGCTTGTCCAGTTCGGGGTAGGCTTCGGCGGCGTAGCGCACGCGCTTGATCAGCAACCGCAAGCGGTGGCGATCATGGCTGGGGTCCTTCAGTGCTTCGTCGAGTTTCTGCCATTGCTTGGCCAGGCGTTTCTCGATGCGCAGGCGCAAGCCCTTGAGCAATTTCTGGTGTTGGGACGCTCGGATAAACCGTGGGAATGCATCGAGAATTTGCAGCAGGTGAGCCAACTCAGGACCTTGAGCCACCTGGCGGTAGGCATCGGGCTGCAGCCGCAGGCGGCGGTCGGCGGCGTCGTGATGACCATGCTGGTGCAGGTAGGCGGCCAGTACTTCACGGTCACGCAGCGGAGTGGTCAATTGGCCGACCGTGCTGGCGGCCAATTCAAGGTGTTCGACGCCCGGCAGCCCACGCAAAGGGCGCAACAAGCTGCGCAGGCGTCGCACGGTAGTGCGCAAATCATGCAGGGCTTCATCATCGGTAACGGCGGCAAGGCGAGCCTGGCAGCTCAGTAACCCTACTTCCAGGCCAATGACCTGAGCGACTAACTGATCGACCAAAGCTGACATCCTGCCCTCACTTCTCGATGAAAAACCCTATTCGCTCCCTGGGATCAACGCCCAGCGCGCGACTCACGAATATAGAACCGCGCCTTTTCAGCTTTGTTGGAGCAGCCTTCGAACGCTTCAAACTGTTGCTGGGTCTTCGCGCCTGTCAACAGGGACAAGGCCTTGGAATAGCTCACGGTGCCGGCAAAGCCTTCGGCCTTGGCCAGGTCCAACTCTTTCCACGCTGCATCCAATTGGGTGCCGCAGCTGTCGCGGTATGCGGTTTTCCCGGCGCAACCGGCCAGGGCCAACATGATCACAGGCACACACATCCAGGCTTTCATCGATGACACCTCAAAATAAGAAAAACAGTCGTACGGTGTAGACGTTGCCTACAAGGAAAAGTGCCTTATCCATAGCCTGAAATCAGAAGCGCCTATTGCCAGAGCATACCCGAGCCGAGGCGCTATTCTGGAAAATTATTGCACGGTTCATGAAGATTGAAGCAGCCCCCTCAATGGGTGCATTGTGAGCGCCTGCTTAATGAAGGACATCGACCATGAAAAAGCGTGTTGCCTTGGTGCTGGGCTCCGGCGGGGCCCGGGGCTACGCCCATATCGGGGTGATCGAGGAAATCGAACGGCGCGGCTACGACATCGCCTGTATCGCAGGCTGTTCCATGGGCGCGGTGGTGGGCGGGATCTACGCCGCCGGCAAGCTCGATGAGTATCGAAACTGGATCGAAAGCCTCGACTACCTGGATGTCTTGCGCTTGGTGGACGTCAGTTTTCGTCTCGGTGCGATCCGTGGCGAGAAAGTCTTCGGGCAAATCCGCAAGATCGTTGGCGAAATCAATATCGAAGAACTGCGCATCCCCTACACGGCCGTGGCCACCGACCTGACCAACCAGCAGGAAATCTGGTTCCAGGAAGGCTGCCTGCACCAGGCCATGCGTGCCTCGGCGGCGATCCCCAGCCTGTTTACGCCCGTGATGCAGGGCAACCGCATGCTGGTGGACGGCGGCCTGCTCAACCCGCTGCCGATCGTGCCCGTGGTGTCGAGCCATTGCGACCTGATCATCGCGGTGAACCTCAACGCCACCAACCAGAAGCACTACCATTTACCCGTGATCCCACGCCCGCCGGCATTCAAGAGCCGGTTCAACAGCCTGGCGAAGTCACTGGGTTCGCACCTGCCGTTTCGCCGCAAGCAGGCCGAGCAACTGATGAAGCTGGAACAGGAAGCCTTGCAGGCCCAGGCGGCCGAGATCAACCCATGGCTGGAATCGGCTGAACCCGAATCCCAGCAACCTGCCGCCGCGCCCGAAAAGGCCGGGGCGCCGAAATCGGCCACGGGCTCGTTCATCATCGATAACGTCGGGCCGGCGTCGCTGCTGGACTTGATCAACCAGAGCTTCGAGGTGATGCAGACGTCGTTGGCGCAGTACAAGATCGCCGGCTATCCGCCGGATATCCTGATCAACGTGCCGAAACGGGTGTGTCGGTTTTTCGAGTTCTACAAGGCGCCGGAGTTGATCGCCCTGGGCAGGGAGATTGCCAGCGATACGCTGGATCGCTATGAAAGTGAACAGCGCTGAACGGTGTGCTGGGGCTGAGGGCTAAGCCCCCAACAACCGATACCCTACCCCCGCCTCGGTCACGATAAACCGTGGCTGCGTCGGATCGTCCGCCAGTTTCTGGCGCAGATGGCCCACCACGATGCGCAGGTAATGGCTGTCTTCGATGTGGGTGGGGCCCCAGATGTCCTTGAGCAATTGCTGCTGGGTAATCACCCGCCCGGGGTGGCGTGCCAGTTGTGCCAGCACTGCGTACTCCTTACGGGTCAGCGCCACTTCCTCGCCATCCAGCAACACGCGACGATAAGCCAGGTCCACCGTCAGCGGGCCGAAACTCAAGGCCGCTTCCTGGGCTTCTCCCGCAGGCGCCTGACGCAGCAATGCACGCACCCGGGCGAGAAACTCCTGGATGCCAAAGGGTTTGGTGACGTAATCGTTCGCGCCTCCATCCAGGGCCTCGACCTTCTGTATCTCACTGGCCCGTACCGACAACACCAGGACCGGCACCGTCGACCATTCGCGAAACTCGCGCAGCACTTGCTGGCCGTCCATATCCGGCAGGCCAAGGTCGAGCACCAGCAAGTCCGGCTTGCTCAATGCCGCCTGCGCCAGGCCTTCGTTGCCGCTGCCGGCCTCGATCACTTTGTACCCCTGGGAGGCCAGGCTGATGCGCAGGAATTTGCGAATCTGCGGTTCGTCATCGATGACCAAAATCGTCGCGGTCTGGCTCATGGTGTCCAATCAAAATCCATAAAAAAAAAGAGAGTAGCTCACGCCTCGCGCTCCAGGCCAGGCTGTGCCGGCAACGGCAGGAACAAGGTGATGCAGGTGCCCCGCCCGTCAATGCCATCGGCGACGCTGATATGCCCGCCATGGGCGCCGACCATGCCCTGGCAGATCGCCAGGCCCAACCCGGTGCCCTGCCCGCCCCGATCGCCCCGGGCAGCGGTGTAGAACATATCGAAAATCTTCGCGCGCTCGTCCTCGGGAATCCCCGGCCCCTCATCGGCCACGGCGAAAAACAGCTGGTTGCCCGACACTCCGGCGCTCAGTTGCAAACGTCCCTGGGGCGGCGAGAACCGCGCGGCATTTTCCAGCACGTTGACCAGGGCTTGCTCGATCAAGGCCGCATGCACATAGAGCAACGGCAGTTCCGGCGGCACATCAGTGCTCACCTGCAAAGGCGCCAGCACCGCACGCAGACGGCCAAGGGCACTGCCGACGATATCGCCGGGCGACACCCAATCCCGCGCCAGCTTCAGTGCGCCGTGGCCCAGGCGCGTCATGTCCAGCAGGTTCTGGATGTAGCGGTCGAGGCGCTCGGCTTCGTCACGGGTACCTTCGAGCAACTCGCGGCGATCCTCCAGCGGGATAGCTTCACCCAGCGCCAGGAGGCTGTCGATGCTGCCACGCATGGAGGTCAACGGCGTACGCAAATCATGGGACACCGAGGCGAGCAAGGCGCTGCGCAGTTGCTCGGTTTCGCCGTGCAGGCGCGCCGACTCCAGTTCCTGCGCCAGTTGCGCCCGCGCCAACGCCTGCGCCAGTGGTTGGCTCAAGGCCGTCAGCAGGCGACGGCGTTGGCCGCTCAATTCCAGACCCGGTTTTGCACTGACACCGAGCAGGCCCAGCGGGCCTTCTTCACCTGACAGCGGCCACCACCACCAACGCCCGAGTGGCAAGGTGCCGGTGCCTTTGCCGGCGGGTTGATCGTGCTGCCAGGCCCAATCAGCGGCAGCGCGCTCGGCTTCGGTGAAGACCAGCGGGCCACCGGTCTCGACTTTCCAATCGCCTTGGCCGTCGCGATTGACCAGGCACAAGTCCAGGTCGCTCCAGCCTTCCAGATGATGGGCCGCCGCGCTGATCACCGCCTGGCGATCCGTGGCCGCCGTAAGCTTGCGCGACAGGTCCAGCAGTTCGCTGGTTTCTTCCTGGGTATCGCGCAAAGCCTGCAGCTGCCGGCGTTGTCGCGCAGCAAGATTGCCGGTGAGCGCCGCCATCAGCAGGAAGAACAGCAACGTCAGCACGTCCTCTTCACGCTGGATGGCGAAGGAAAAACGGGGTGGGATAAACAGGAAGTCGTACGTCAGGAACGACAACGCCGCACACACCAGTGACGGCCCCAGGCTGCTACGCACCGCCACCAGCAACACCGCAGCGAGAAACACCAGCGAGATATTCGGCAGCGGCAACACACTGGACACGCCCCAGGCCACGGCCGCCGCGACGACCGTCGCGACAACCGCCAAAGCGTAATCGAACCACACCAGCCCATGCACCTCCGGCAGGCGAGGCGGCGGCGGCATGTCGTCGCTGTAGAGCACGCTGATTTCCAGGCCGTGCGCATTACGCAACAACCGCGCCGCCAGCCCCCCACCGAACAGCCGGCGCCGCCAGCGTGGCCGTGACTGCCCCACCAGCAACAGGCTGGCGCGACGTTCGGCGGCATGCTGGATCAGCGTCTTGGCCACCTCGCCCGCGCGCAGCAGTACCACTTCACCGCCCAGGCGTTCGGCCAGTTGCTGGGCATTTTGCAGGCGCAGGCGCGATTGTTCGTCCCGTGCGCGACCGTTGTCGATATGCACCAGGCTCCACGGCAAATGCCGACGCTGGGCCACGCGGCTGGCATGTCGCACCAGGCGCTCGGCTTGTGCATCGCCATCAATCCCCACGAGTAAACGACCGCGCACCGCTGGCGCGGCCTGGCCGAGCTGGCGATACCCCTGGGCCAGGTCATCATCGACGTGGGCGGCGGCGGTTTGCATCGCCAGCTCGCGCAAGGCCATCAGGTTGGTCTGGGTGAAAAATGCGTCGATGGCCGCGCGGGCCTGCTCGGGCACATACACCTTGCCGTCACGCAGGCGCTCCAGCAACTCGCGGGACGGCAGGTCGATCAGCAGCAGTTCGTCGGCCTCTTGCAGCACCCAGTCCGGCAGGGTTTCGCGCACCTGTACGCCGGTGATGCCGCGCACTTGGTCGTTGAGGCTTTCCAGATGCTGGACGTTGACCGTGGTGAACACGTTGATGCCAGCCGCGAGCAGCTCCTGGATGTCTTGCCAGCGCTTTTCATGGCGGCTGCCAGGGGCGTTGCTGTGGGCCAGCTCGTCCACCAGCACCAGTTGGGGCTTGGCGGCGAGCAGGCCGTCGAGGTCCATCTCTTCGAGCATCACGCCACGGTATTCACTGCGCAGCAACGGTTGTTGCGGCAGGCCACTGAGCAAGGCCTCGGTCTCGGCGCGGCCGTGGGTTTCGACCACGCCGGCGATCACCTTGACGCCCTGGCGCAACTGGGTGTGCGCCGCCTGGAGCATGGCGTAGGTCTTGCCTACCCCCGGCGCGGCGCCGAGGAAGACTTTGAGCCGACCACGCCCGTCCCGGGGCAGATCGGCTAGGAAAGCATCGGCGCGGCCGGAGTCGCTCATGCAGGGGTCCTTCAACAATTTAGGGTAGGAGCGAGCTTGCTCGCGAAAAACTCAAGAGCGCCGCGTTCATGCTGGACGCCCGCGTCATCGTTAACGACCTTCGCGAGCAAGCACGTGCCTACAGAGGATCATAGTTTTTCCAACGCCATGTTCAGCGCCAGCACATTCACCACTGGCGGCCCCACCAGCGGGCTTTCGATATGCGCATCCAGCAAGCGTTGCAGCGTGGACACCGGCACATTCCGCGCGGCCGCTACCCGCGCCAGTTGATAGGCAATCGCCTCGGGTGGCAAGTGTGGATCAAGACCGCTGCCAGAGGTAGTCAGCGACACCAGAGGCACTGGGCCCTGGCTCGGCACCAGTTGCTTGTTCGCGTCGTCGAACACGCGGGTGGCCAGCGCCGGATTGCTTGGGCCAAGGTTGCTGGCGCTGCTGGACACGGTAGCAAACGCGCCCGCCGAAGGGCGTGGGTGGAACCAGCTGTCACCGGTAAAATCCTGGGCGATCAGGCTGGAGCCACGCACCTTGCCGCTGGCATCACGCACCAGGCTGCCGTTGGCCTGGTCCGGGAAGGCAACTTGGGCGACACCGGTTACCACCAGTGGGTAGGCGACGCCGGTGATCAGGGTCATGAGCACCAGCAGGCTCAGGGCCGGGCGGATTATGTTGGACATTTCAAACTCCTCAATTCGGTCTTTGCAACCTGTGGGCACGGGGATGGTGCCCACGGGCATCGGGTCAAACCAGGTGCAATGCTGTCAGCAGCATGTCGATCGCCTTGATGCCCACGAATGGCACCAGGATCCCGCCCAACCCGTAGATCAACAGATTGCGCCGCAGCAATGCCGCCGCACTCGCCGCTTGCACCCGTACACCGCGCAGGGCCAGGGGGATCAACACCACGATGATCAGCGCGTTGAACACGATGGCCGAGAGGATCGCGCTTTGCGGACTCTGCAAGTGCATCACGTTGAGCACACCCAATTGCGGGTAGATCGAGGCGAACAGCGCCGGCAGGATCGCAAAGTACTTGGCCACGTCGTTGGCGATGGAAAAGGTTGTCAGCGCGCCACGGGTCACCAGCAATTCCTTGCCGATCTGCACCACGTCCAGCAGCTTGGTCGGGTCGCTGTCGAGGTCGACCATGTTCGCGGCCTCGCGAGCGGCCTGGGTACCGTCGTTCATGGCCATGCCGACGTCCGCCTGGGCCAGCGCCGGGGCGTCGTTAGCACCGTCGCCGCACATGGCAACCAAGCGACCGTCATTTTGCTCATGGCGAATGCGTGCGAGTTTTTTCTCTGGAGTGGCTTCGGCGAGTACGTCATCCACGCCGGCTTCGGCCGCAATCGCAGCAGCGGTCAGCGGGTTGTCGCCGGTCACCATCACGGTGCGAATCCCCAGCTTGCGCAGTTCGGCGAAACGTTCGCGAATGCCAGGCTTGACCACGTCTTTGAGATGGATCGCCCCCAGCAACTTGCCATCGGCGCACACCAGCAACGGTGTGCCACCGCTCTGGGCGATCTTGTCGATCTCCCGCGATAGCGCGGGTTGCAGGTCGCTGCGTGGTTGACCGATAAACGCCAGCAGCGAATCCACGGCGCCTTTACGGAACACGCGCCCCTGGTAGTCGACGCCCGACAAGCGGGTTTCAGCGGTGAACGGGACGGCGGTCAATTCATCCAGGGACGGCTCGGCCTGAGGGTGCAAGGCCCGCAGGTATTCGACGATGGATTTGCCTTCCGCCGTGTCATCCGCCAGCGAGGCCAGCAGTGCGCCTTCGGCCAACTCCCGTCCGCTCACACCCGGTGCCGCGACCACGGCCGAGCAGCGACGGTTACCAAAGGTGATGGTGCCGGTCTTGTCCAACAGCAACACATGCACGTCCCCCGCCGCTTCCACGGCGCGGCCGGACTTGGCGATGACATTGAGGCGTACCAGGCGGTCCATGCCAGCGATACCGATGGCCGACAACAAGCCCCCGATGGTGGTCGGAATCAACGTTACCAGCAGGGCGACCAGGAACACCAAGGGCAGGCTGCCATTGGCGAAGTGAGCGAACGGTTGCAGCGTCACTACCACCAGCAGGAAGATCAGGGTCAGGCCGATCAGCAGGATATCCAGCGCGACTTCATTGGGGGTTTTCTGGCGCTTGGCCCCTTCCACCAGGGCAATCATGCGGTCCAGGGTCGACTCGCCAGGGTTGGCGGTGATGCGGATCAGCAGCCAGTCCGAGACCAGGCGTGTGTTGCCGGTGACGGCGGAACGGTCGCCGCCGGACTCGCGGATCACGGGGGCGGATTCACCGGTGATCGCCGCTTCGTTGACCGCCGCGATACCTTCGATGACCTCGCCGTCGCCGGGGATCATTTCCCCGGCGGCGACGCGCACCACATCACCTTTGCGCAGGCTGGTGGCGGGCACGGCCTTGAAACTGCCATCGGCTTCCTTGCGGCGCGCGCTCAAGCCCTCGCTGCCGGCCTTGAGGCTGTCGGCGCGGGCCTTGCCACGCCCTTCGGCCAAGGCTTCGGCGAAGTTGGCGAACAGCACGGTGAACCACAGCCACACGGCGATCTGCACGGCGACGAAGGTCGGCACCGCCGTGTCCGGCACAAAGCACAGCACGGTGGTGAGGATCGCGGTCAGCTCGACCACCAGCATCACCGGCGAGCGTTGCAACTGGCGTGGGTCGAGCTTGACGAACGCCTGGACCAGCGCCGGGCGCCACAGGGCGGAAATAGCGGTTTTGGCGGGTTCCTGGTGTTTGACCGGGGTCGCGTTTTTTGCAGGCATATTCATTTTCATATCCCTCAGAAACCCATGCTCAAGTGTTCAGCAATGGGGCCCAGCGCCAGCGTTGGCAGGAAGGTCAGGCCGCCCACCAGCAAAATGGTCACGGTCAACAGGGTCACGAACAGCGGGCCGTGGGTGGGGAAGCTGTTCTGGCCAATCGGTGCGGTTTTCTTCATCGCCAGGCTGCCGGCCAGGGCCAGTACCGGGAGGATGTAGCCGAAACGACCGATCAACATGCCCAGGCCCAACATCAAGTTATGGAACGGGGTGTTGGCACTGAAACCGCCAAACGCCGAACCGTTGTTGGCACTGGCTGAGGTGTAGGCGTAAAGCAACTGGCTGAAGCCGTGAGGGCCAGGGTTGCTGATGGCACCGGCCGGGCCAGGCAAACTGGAGGCAATAGCACCCAGCACCAGCACACCAATCGGCATCACCATCAAGGTCACGACCAGCAACTGCACTTCCTTGGCTTGCAACTTCTTACCCAGGTATTCCGGGGTACGACCGATCATCAGGCCGGCGAGGAATACGGCAATCAACACGTTGAGCAGCATCCCGTACATGCCGGCGCCGACGCCGCCGAAGATCACTTCGCCGACCATCATGTTGACCAGTGCCACCATCCCGCTCAGCGGGTTGAGGCTGTCCTGCATGCCGTTGACCGAACCGTTGGACGCCGCGGTGGTGGTCACCGACCACAGCACGGTACCGGTGGTGCCGAAGCGCGCTTCCTTGCCTTCCAGCGGTGCGGTCTGTTCCACGGCCGGGTTGTTCAGCGCCGGGTTGGGCTGGTACTCGGCCCACAGCGACGTCGCGCCGCCGATCAGGAACAGCGCCAGCATGCAGCCGAGGATCGCACGGCTCTGACGCAGGTCTTTGACGTAGTGGCCGAAGGTGAACACCAGCGCCACCGGGATCAGGATGATCGAGGCCAGCTCGAACAGGTTGGCCCAGGCGGTCGGGTCTTCAAACGGGTGTGCCGAGTTGACGCCGAAGAAACCGCCACCGTTGGTGCCCAATTGCTTGATCGCAATCTGGCTCGCCGCCGGGCCCAGGGGGATCACTTGATCCACGCCTTGCAGGGTCACGGCATCCACGTAATGGGCGAAGGTTTGCGGCACGCCCTGCCACACCAGGAACAGCGCCAGCACCAGGCACAACGGCAACAGACCATAGAGAGTGGCGCGGGTCATATCGACCCAGAAGTTACCCAGGGTCTGGGTGGATTTGCGACCGATCCCACGGCACAGCGCGACCAAGACGGCGAGGCCGGTGGCGGCACTGACAAAGTTCTGCACGGTCAACCCGGCCATCTGGCTGAGGTAGCTCAGAGAGGCTTCACCGCTGTAGGACTGCCAGTTGGTGTTGGTCATGAAACTGACCGCGGTGTTGAAGGCCAGGGTCCATTCCTGACCCGGCAATTTCTGCGGGTTCAGTGGGAGATAGTCCTGGAACAGCAGGATCGCGAACAACAGCAAAAAGCCCGCGAGGTTGAACGCGAGCAAGGCCAGCATGTATTTCTGCCAGCTTTGTTCCTGCTGCTCATCTACCCCGGCAATGCGATAACACGCACGCTCGACCGGGCCGAACACGGGGGTGAGCCAAGTGCGCTGGCCTTCCATCACCTTGTAGTAGAACCGACCCAGAAACGGCGCCGGCACCAGCACCACGGCGAAGAAGGCGATGATCAGCCAATAGTCATAACTGTGCATAGCCCGCTCCTAGTTCCGATCCGCGCGTAACAGCGCAACCAGCAGATAAATGAACAGCGCCACGGCCAATAGCAGTGACACCCCGTCCAGAACGCTCATGGAAGTCTCTCCGTTTAGCGGCGAGTGCCGCGTGTGGGGCAATTGTCGGCAGGAGTGGTGTAAAGGAACGAGAGCGACGGGGTGGTCGGGGCGTAAAGACGGCGTAAAGAGTGGGTTTATGCGGGGTTTACAGGGGGGCTTGCCCCCGATGAGGCCCTCCCAGCCACCCCCGCACTTATCTGGTGCAATACCGGAAAATTTCAAACGCCAAACCATCCCCCAGACGACAGTTGCGCCGCTTTACGACACGGTTGGGAGGCATGGCATGTCCGCTGCAACACCTTGAATCACATTCCAAACCGTTCACGGAGCGCATCACGATGAACACACAACTCAAACCCACCCTAGGCACCCTGCACTTATGGGGCATCGCCGTCGGGCTGGTGATATCCGGTGAATACTTCGGCTGGAGTTATGGCTGGGGCGTTGCCGGGACCCTGGGCTTCCTGGTGACCTCATTGATGGTCGCGGCGATGTACACCTGCTTTATCTTCAGTTTCACCGAGCTGACGACGGCGATTCCTCATGCGGGTGGGCCGTTTGCCTACAGCCGTCGCGCCTTTGGTGAGAAAGGTGGCTTGATCGCCGGGCTGGCGACCCTGATCGAATTTGTCTTCGCCCCGCCCGCCATCGCATTGGCCATTGGCGCCTACCTGAATGTGCAATTTCCAGCACTGGACCCGAAACACGCGGCCGTCGGCGCCTATATCGTCTTCATGGGCCTGAACATCCTCGGCGTGAAACTCGCCGCCACCTTCGAATTGGTGGTGTGCGTGCTCGCTGTCGCCGAGCTTCTGGTGTTCATGGGCGTGGTCGCCCCGGCCTTCAGCTTCAGCAACTTCGCACTGAATGGCTGGGCCGGTTCCGACACCTTCGGCGCCCCGGCGATTGCCGGGATGTTTGCCGCGATCCCCTTCGCCATCTGGTTTTTCCTCGCCATTGAAGGTGCGGCCATGGCGGCTGAAGAGGCAAAAGATCCCAAGCGCACCATTCCAAAGGCCTACATCAGCGGCATCCTGACCCTGGTGATCCTGGCCATGGGCGTGATGTTCTTCGCCGGCGGCGTGGGTGACTGGCGCACCCTGTCGAATATCAACGACCCGCTGCCACAGGCGATGAAAACCGTGGTGGGTGAAAGCTCCGGCTGGCTGCACATGCTGGTATGGATCGGCCTGTTCGGGCTGGTGGCCAGTTTCCACGGCATCATCCTGGGCTACTCGCGCCAGTTCTTCGCCCTGGCCCGTGCCGGTTACCTGCCGTCTTTCCTGGCCAAACTGTCACGCTTTCAGACACCGCACCGGGCAATCATCGCCGGCGGCGTGGTCGGCATCGCGGCGATCTACAGCGACGGCCTGATCAACCTCGGCGGCATGACACTGACCGCGGCGATGATCACCATGGCGGTGTTCGGCGCCATCGTGATGTACATCATGAGCATGCTCAGCCTGTTCAAACTGCGCAAAACCGAGCCGCTGCTGGAGCGCACCTTCCGCGCACCGGGTTACCCGATCGTGCCGGGCATTGCGCTGATGCTGGCGGTGGTATGCCTGGTGGCCATGGCCTGGTTCAACGCGCTGATCGGCTTGATCTTCCTGGGTTTCATGGTGGCGGGTTTCATCTACTTCCAGTTGACCGCGCAGGATCGTGCGGATGCGCCAGCGGACGCAATGTTGACCGGGCTCTAAGGTTAATGAGGCGGAACAGGCCTACACTGAACTACTCAGAAAGCCTGTTACTCAAAGCAGTTATTACCGTGGGAAAACTCTCCCACGGCAATCTGCCTCAAGGAGAGCGTTATGCCGTGGTACGCATGGTTGATTTTGGTGGTTGCGATCGGGTCGATCGTCGGTGGGTTGATGATGCTGCGTGACAGCGCCAACAAGGTGGAACTTACCGACGAACAACGCAAACGCGTGGCCGAACGCAACGCCCAGGCCGATGCCAAGGATGCGCAGGATCGCTGAACCTTGGGTTACTCCCAAGCCGCCTTGGCAATATGCAACCCGTGCTGCCCCTTATAGGCAGCACGCTCCGGCTGGCTCCAGCCGTTCAACAACTCATCCTCCAACCGATAGATCTCAACCCCCAGCGGCCGGCACACCGTCAGCGGGTCCTGTGCATCCGGCCCCCACATCGGCAACGACAGATCGCCACCCGGGCAGGTCGACAGCGCACACAGCAAATCAATCTCGGCAAAAAACTCCAGGTAATCGCCCTTCTGCGCTGGGCAGGCTTTCATGAAGTACATATCGTCGTGATTGAGGCCTGTGCACTGGAAAATATTCAGTACGTCATGCACGTCGAATTCCGTCAGGCCGTGGGGCAAAACCGCCCGCGTCAGGTTCGAGTGGCAATGGTGATGGAAATCCTCCCCCGTGAGCATGCGGTTCACATAGGGATCACAGCGCGTGCCGAGCAAATCGTGCAGGCGACCGCCATGCTCGTCGATGCCATAACTCGCCAGGCTGTCATCGGTGATGGTCACCAGGGGTCGCAGGAATGGCAGGTTCGACCATAGCCGGTCATGGGTGCTGACATGCGCGCCCTGCAATTGACGCGTGCGCGCCGCCCACAGACGTTCGCGTGGGTCGTTGGCGTTCCACACGTTGAAGTCACCCACCTGCGGCCCCACCGGCGTGGTGACACGAAACACATGCCCGGCCGGCACCTTCCACGCCCTCCCCGTGCGAATCGGCACCTCGAACTGCTCGATCAACGTGCGCTGGTCTTTTCGCTCACGAATGCGCTCGTAAAATGCCGTGTCGACCTGCAACGCCGAACCTTTGCTGACCTGATAAGCGGCCGGATAGTCTTTGTACATGATTCAGATCCTCGATCAGGGGTGGGTAAACAGGGCCAACGACAGGCGTTCCGAATCCTCCAGATACACGCGCATCGCATCACCTGCCGCGGGTTTATCGCCTTGGACCAGTAACGCGTAAATCTCACGATCGCGCTCCAGCCAGGGCGACTGGAAGCGCTGCTCATCGGGCGCCGCGCAAAACACCAGGCGCAACTGAGCGATCACCTGGGCGAAAAACTCATCGAACAAAGGGCTGCGCATCAGCCCGACAATCTGTTGATGGAACAACAGGCTGTGGGTCGCCACCGCCCGCCAATCCTCGCGCTCGCGAGCCAGGGTCGTGGCCTCGATCGCGTTCTGCATGCGCTCGGATTGATCCCCCGTCAGCGCGCCGCTCTGGGCAATAGCCTGCAACTCCAAGGTGCGGCGGACGACAAACAGATCACGCACTTCCTCACGCTCCAACCGGCGGACCATCACCCCTTTGTTACGCACATAGCGGGTCAAGCCCTCCTGCCCCAAACGATGCAACGCCTCGCGAATCGTATTGCGCGACGCGTTGTAGGCCCTGACCAGATCCGCCTCGACCAACGCCATCCCTGGCAAAAGCCGGCCACCGATAATGTCGGCCCGCAGCTCCAGGGCAATCTGGTCAGCTAAAGACAAACTGAGCGTCATCATCACCTCACGATTGTTGAACAATCCATGCGGAAGACGTAATCACGTTTCATGCCAAAGCCTATAGCGCCGAGTAGATGTGTAAAAAGAAACAACTTTCGTTAAAGTGCCGCCACGTCTCACGAGGCAACCTCATGCGTTACTCACCCGACCGTAAAGCCCAGACCCACCAACGCATCATCAAGGAAGCCTCCGCACGCTTTCGCCGCGACGGTATAAGCGCCACCGGCCTGCAACCGCTGATGAAAGCGCTGAACCTGACCCACGGTGGGTTCTATGCGCACTTCAAATCCAAGGATGAACTGGTGGAGAAAGCTCTGCAGGCGGCCGCGGCGGAGTTGGATGCCCATTGCGAAATGCTGTTCAGCCAGGAACGGCCGCTGCAGGCATTTATTGATAGTTACCTGTCGGAATGGCACCTGACCTCACCGGATCAGGGATGCCCGCTGCCCACCATGTCTTCGGAACTGGGCCTGAGGGGCCAACCGAGTACAACCACCGACGACGTGCTTGGCGCAAGGCTCAAGCAGATTGAAACGGCGTTAGGTGATGGACGTGGCGATGCGCAAAGCCTGGTGATGATGTCGACCCTGGTGGGTGCACTGGTACTGGCCAGGAGTGTCGAGAATACGGAACTGTCCGCGCGCATCATGGAAGTGGCACGTGAGAGCCTGAAGGCGCAGATTCCAGAAAACGAAAAGGCCGGTCAGTGACCGGCCTCCTCCCCTTAGTTGATCGAGAGCCTCTCGCGGTTCTTCTCCAACAGCGCCTTGCCGATGCCCTTTACCTCCAGTAACTCATCCACCGCCGCGAACGGCCCGTTGCTTTCGCGGTAGGCAATGATCGCCTTGGCCTTGGCCGCACCGATGCCGAAGAGATCACGACGCAGGGTTTCGGCGTCGGCGGCATTCAGGTTGACCTTGGCGGCTTGCTCGACCTGCACCATCTGCGCCGCCATGGGGGTTGGGGGTTCGGGTTTGATCGACGGGGCTGCGGTGGTGGTGACGGAGAGCGTGGTGAGGAAGGCGAAGATTAGGGAGGAGAGGTAGGTGTTTTGCATTGGTGACGCTCCATGACATTGGTAAGAGAAAAGCAGCTTTCCGAAGCTGCTTTTCTAACTTAGGTGATGTTTGGAAGGAGTCAAAAACAGGTGGGTAACAACGTATGACCCCAACCCGCAATGCCAGTGAAACGGCCTGCGCAGCCCCCCGGTTATCCTGCATTTCCAGTTAAGGTCCCAAGCAGGTAGAATTGCCGCCACCAATGGGCAGTCCGCTATTCAATAAGCAGCAAAGTGCCGCGATGTTGCCGCGAGTTGTGTATGCGATTCAGCTGGCGCGCCCTACTGCCAGCAGCTTCTATCCGCTTTAAACTCTACGAAAAATGTCCCCGCCAGGGGCGTAGTCTGCGCACTGAATGTTTTATGACTTTCGGGGTAATGACGACAGGAGATGTATACGTACATGGGTATCAAAAGTATTGGGCAGATGTGGGTCATTCCCCACATTCCAGCGGATAAATCGAATCCTTGTGACGCCAACCCTGAGCGTGGTGCCTGACGCATGTCGATTGTTACACTGTCGAACCACAAGTCGTTTACGGCTGACCCTGGCAAGAGCCTTCTGGATTGCGCTAAGTCACAAGGCATAGTGCTGGAATACAGTTGCCGTACCGGCCGTTGTGGCGTGTGCAAGGCCAACGTGCTTCAAGGCGATACAGAGGTGGTGCAACCGGAACTCGCGCTGACGGAAGAAGAGCGTGCCTGCGGTGCCATCCTGACTTGCTGCCGGGCTGCCGTCACCGATGTCGAGCTGGATCTCGAAGACCTGGGCTTGCTGGCCGACATCCAGATCAAAACCATGCCTTGCCGCCTCGATATCCTGGAACGCCTGGCGGACGACGTGCTACGGGTCGTCCTCAGAACCCCTCCAAAAAGCGCACTCTTCTACCTTCCGGGGCAGTACATCGACGTCATAGGCAAAGATGGCGTGCGCCGTAGTTACTCCATCGCCAATGCCGTACGTGAGGATGCCAAGCTGGAACTGCATATCCGCCACGTACCCGATGGGGTCATGAGCCAGTACTGGTTTGGTGAAGCTCAAGCCAACGACCTGCTCAGGCTGGAAGGCCCGCTGGGCACCTTCTGCCTACGCGGTGCCAGCACTACGAATCTGGTGTTCATGGCAACCGGAACCGGAATCGCCCCGGTCAAGGCCATGCTTGAAGCCTTGAGTGCTGCACCGGAAACACTCCGCGGCAAGTGCATTTACGTTTACTGGGGCGGCCGTACGGAACAGGACCTGTACTGGCAGCCTGATTTCCCATCGCTGGGCCTGACTTACCGCCCCGTGCTCTCACGCGCGGACACACAATGGCCAGGTGCAACAGGCTACGTTCAACAGGCCGTCCTTGCAGAAAGTCTTGACCTGGCCGACACCTCGGTCTATGCCTGTGGCTCCGAAGCCATGATCCACGCTGCACGCGAGCTGCTGACTCAGGCTGGCCTGCCCCTCAAACATTTCCATTCTGATGCCTTTGTAAGCTCGAATTGACCCGGAGACAGCATGAAAGCAGTTATTTTGGCCGGTGGCCTGGGAACGCGGCTAAGCGAAGAAACCAGCGTACGTCCAAAACCCATGGTCGAGATTGGCGGCAAGCCTATTCTCTGGCACATCCTGAAGATGTACTCCGCGCATGGCATCAATGACTTCATTATCTGCTGTGGCTACAAGGGGTATGTGATCAAGGAGTACTTCGCCAACTATTTCCTGCACATGTCCGATGTCACCTTCAATATGCGCGACAACACCATGAAGGTGCACGACCAACGCGCCGAAGACTGGAACATCACCCTGGTCGATACCGGCGACGAGTCCATGACCGGTGGTCGCCTGCGTCGCGTCGCCGACTACGTCAAAGACGAAGAAGCCTTTTGCTTCACCTACGGTGATGGCGTCAGCGATCTTGATATCAGCGCGACCCTGGCCTTCCACAAGTCGCACGGCAAAGCGGCGACGCTCACGGCAACATTCCCGCCCGGCCGTTTCGGCGCGTTGGATATCCAGAAAGGCCAAGTGCTGAACTTCAAGGAGAAACCCAAGGGTGATGGAGCCCTGATCAATGGCGGTTTCTTCGTCTTGAGCCCCACAGTGCTCAAGTACCTGGAGGACGACAGCACTACCTGGGAACAGGAGCCGCTGATGAAACTTGCTGCCGAAGGCCAGCTCATGGCTTACGAACACCCGGGGTTCTGGCAGCCCATGGACACCCTTCGTGACAAACACTATCTGGAGGAGCTTTGGCAGTCGGGCAAAGCGCCCTGGAAATCCTGGGACTGAATATGAAGTCGACCGTTTCTCCTGCCTTTTGGCAAGGCAAAAGAGTCTTCGTGACCGGCCACACGGGGTTCAAGGGCAGCTGGCTGTCACTGTGGCTGACTAGCATGGGCGCACAGGTGAAGGGCTTTGCCCTGGCGCCGCCAACCCACCCTGCCCTGTTCGTCGAGGCCAGGGTGGCCGAAGGCATGGAGTCAGAGCAGGGCGACATTCGCGACCTTGCGGCCATCACCCATAGCATGACGAGCTTCAACCCCGACGTGCTAATCCATATGGCGGCACAGCCACTGGTCCGTTTGTCTTACCGCGAGCCGGTCGAGACCTACGCCATCAACGTGATGGGCAGCCTGCACGTGCTCGAAGCCGCGCGGCAATGCCCCAACCTGCGGGCTATCGTCAACGTCACCACCGACAAATGCTACGAGAACCGCGAGTGGGAATGGGGCTATCGTGAAGACGAACCCATGGGCGGCCATGATCCCTACAGTAACAGCAAAGGCTGCGTAGAGCTGATCACCAGTGCCTACCGCAAGTCGTTTTTCAACCATCCGCAAGGCGCAGCGTTGGCGTCCGGCAGGGCGGGCAATGTGATTGGCGGCGGCGATTGGGCAGAAGACCGGCTGATACCTGATATTCTCGGTGCCTTCGAGAAGGGACAACCCGTCACAATACGCAACCCGAAGGCCACCCGGCCATGGCAACACGTGCTGGAACCGCTCAGTGGATACCTTGTCTTGGCTGAACACCTCTGGACTCTTGGGCATCGCTTTGCCCAAGGCTGGAATTTCGGCCCCAAGGATGAAGATGCACGCCCGGTGGAGTGGATCCTTGATCACATGGTACAGGCCTGGGGTACGGGGGCCAGTTGGGAATTGGACCAGGACCCGCAGCCGCATGAGGCAAACTACCTCAAGCTGGACATTTCCAAGGCACGCGCGCACCTGCACTGGACGCCCAGCTGGAACCTTGAAACCGCGCTCGCCCGGATTGTTACCTGGCATCGCGCCTGGTTGAGCGGCAACGACATGCAGGCCCATTGCCTGGATGAAATCAACGCCTACATGCTCGCCATGCGTGCCAACAGCAACTAACTCTATTTTTTAGCAGGATTTTTCATGACACCCGATATGCTCCGCCAGGAAATCAGCAAGCTCGTCGAGCAATATGCCAACGTCGCATTGGCGAGCAAGCCGTTCGTGGCCGGCGAGACCGTTATCCCACCGTCCGGCAAAGTGATCGGTGCGCGAGAGTTGCAACTGATGGTCGAGGCTTCCCTGGACGGCTGGCTGACCACCGGCCGCTTCAATGCTGAATTCGAGAAAAAACTGGCTGAATTCATCGGAGTCAAATTCCTGCTGTCGGTCAACTCCGGCTCTTCCGCCAACCTGGTTGCCTTCAGCACCCTGACCTCGCCCAAACTTGGCGAGCGGGCGATCAAAAAGGGCGACGAAGTGATTGGCGTGGCAGCGGGCTTCCCGACCACGGTCAACCCCATCGTTCAATTTGGCGCGATCCCGGTGTTTGTCGACGTCGACATGGCCACCCACAACATCAATGCCGACCTGATCGAAGCCGCCATTACCCCAAAAACCAAAGCGATCATGTTGGCCCACACCCTGGGCAACCCGTTCAACCTGGGCAAAGTCAAGGCTTTGTGCGACAAGTACAACCTGTGGCTGGTGGAAGACTGCTGCGACGCCCTGGGTGCAACCTACGACGGCAAGCTGGTCGGCACATTCGGCGACATCGCCACCCTCAGCTTCTACCCCGCCCACCACATCACCATGGGCGAAGGCGGAGCGGTGTTCACCAACAACCCGATGCTCAAAGTGATTGCCGAGTCGTTCCGCGACTGGGGCCGTGATTGCTACTGCGCGCCAGGTTGCGACAACACCTGTGGCGACCGTTTCGGCCAGCAATACGGCAGCCTGCCTCAAGGTTACGATCACAAGTACGTGTATGCACACTTGGGTTACAACCTGAAAATCACTGATATGCAGGCCGCCTGCGGCCTGGCCCAACTCGAGCGGGCCCAGGATTTCATTGACACGCGCAAGCGCAACTTCAAGTTGCTCAAGGAGCGTCTGTCCAGCCTGTCCGAATTCCTCGAGATCGCCGAAGCGACCCCCAATAGCGACCCTTCATGGTTCGGCTTCCCGGTGACACTCAAGGAAAGCAGTGGCGTCAACCGTGTCGACCTGCTCAAGTACCTTGACCAGCACAAAATCGGCACACGCCTTCTATTCGCCGGCAACCTGACCCGACAGCCCTACTTCCAGAACCTGGAGTACCGCGTAGTGGGTGAACTGACCAATACCGATCGCACCATGAACCAGACCTTCTGGCTCGGCGTACAACCGTCGTTGGGGCAGGAGCATTTCGACTTTGTTGGCGAGAAACTGGAAGAATTCTTCGGGATTGGTTTCTAAACGATGAAAGCATCGGATGCAGTGGCGCTGGTTCTTGCACAGAACAAGGTTCTGTATGGTTACGAACTGATCGGCGGAATGATCACGCACCTGGTTGACAGCATCAACCAGTTGGGCAAGACCAAGCTGGTTTCTGTTCACCATGAGCAGGCAGCAGCGTTTGCTGCGTCCGCAGTCGCGCGTGCAACCCACCACGAAATACTCGGCGTCGCCTTGGGCACAAGCGGGCCGGGGGCCACCAACTTGATCACCGGCATCGCCGATTGCTGGCTAGACAGCCATCCCTGCGTATTCCTGACAGGCCAGGTCAACACCTACGAACTCAAAGGCGAGAAAAACATCCGTCAGCAGGGTTTCCAAGAGCTCGACAGCGTGGCGCTGGTCAGCAGCATCACCAAGTACGCTTACCAGATCCGACATGTCGACGAATTGCTCCCATGCTTGCAAGAAGCCATTGATATCGCCAGGAAAGGACGCCCAGGCCCGGTGTTGCTGGATATTCCGATGGATATCCAGCGGGCCGAAATTGATGACGCTCGGGTGAAAGCGTTGCTGGCCCCTCAGGCCGAACAGGCTGTGACTAAGATGCACACATCTGACATAGAGGCGGTCGGCAGAGCTCTGGCATCCGCACAGAGACCGTTGATCTTGCTGGGCGGGGGCGCAGTCAATACGCGTAGCTTTGCGCAATGGCTCGAACAACTGGAAACATCAGGAGTTCCCTTTGTCGCCAGCCTGAAAGGGGCGGAAAAGATTCCGGCAAGTGCCAATTACCTAGGAATGCTGGGTGCTTATGGTACGCGCGCCGCCAATTACGCAGTGCAAAACTGTGACTTCCTGCTGGTACTGGGCAGCCGCATGGATGTTCGCCAAACGGGTGCAAAACCCGAGGACTTCGCGCGCAAGGCCAGGATCGTACAAATCGACCTGATGGAAGGGCAACTGAACAACCGGGTTCAGGCGCATTCGTCCCATGTGATGGACCTGAACACATTTTTCGCTGGGTTCACTATATCCAACCTGCCGAAAAACGCAGCATGGCCTGAGTGGACGGATCAGTTACGAACTGATTTCGAGCGCAGTTTCATCGACGAGTACACCGACTGGTCCGTCAGTCCCTTTGTGATTTTTTCGGCTCTGGCCGAGCAGACCAAAGGGCTCGCCGTCGATTATGTTGCCGACGTGGGCAATAACCAGATGTGGGCCGCCCACACACTACGCCTGAGCCGTGACCAATCCATGCATCACTCCGGTGGACTGGGCACCATGGGCTTTGCGATTCCAACCGCCATAGGCGTATGCAACGCAGGTCAAAAACCTGTGATCGTCATCACCGGCGATGGTGGTGCCCAGCTCAATATCCAAGAGCTGGACATCATCGCGCGCGACCGGCTGCCCGTGCTGGTGGTCGTATTCAACAACCACTCGCTGGGAATGGTTCGCGGCTTTCAGGAAATGTATTTCGAGGGGCGCAACTCGTCGACCTACTGGAATGGCTACACTTCTCAGTTCAAAGCCATAGGCGAGGCCTATGGCATTGAGTCCTCAGTGGCCACCACACACGATGCGTTTACGGCGCAGGTCAGGTCATTTGTTGAGTCACCTCGGCCCGCACTGATCGAATTGATGATGCCTGACGCCCGGGAATGTCGGCCTCGGCTTGAGTTTGGCCGGTCGATCGATGAACAACTGCCTGAAAAACCACGGACGCCACGCTGATGCATATCGCAATATTTGGCGCAAACAGCCAAATTGCCAAAGACCTGACTCGCTCTCTGGTGGCGGATACAGACTGCACACTGGGCCTGTTTTTGCGCGACAAGAACAAACTCGATGCGTCCGGATTGACGCTGGCAGAACAGAGAAGAATCAACGTCTTCGAGTACGCCGAATTTAATACCAAAACCCATTTCGATGCGATTATCAACTTTGTCGGGATCGGCGATCCTGCTCTGGCGGTGAAGATGGGTTCAGCCATTTTTGAGGTGACCTATGAATATGACAAGCTGGCACTGGACTATCTTAAAATCAATAACAAGTGCCGCTACCTGTTCCTGAGCAGCGGTGCCGCCTATGGTTGCAACTTTGACGCCCCCGTAAATGCTCAAAGCCTTGCTTTATTCGACCTAAACAACCTGAAAGCAACGGATTGGTATGCGGTGGCAAAATTTTATGCCGAGGCACGTCATCGGACTTATACAGACCACAACATTGTTGACGTCCGGGTGTTCAATTATTTCAGCCGGTCGCAGGACTTGAGTGCGCGTTATTTCATCACAGACGCTCTGCGCGCTATTCATGAAAATACCGTATTGACTACGTCAGCGCTTAATATATATCGCGACTACATAACACCCGTCGACTTTTACGGTTTGATAGTCAACACGCTGAGGTTTAGTGGTGATATCAATCTGGCCGTCGATTGCTATACAAAGGGCTCCACCGATAAATTTTCAATCCTGAATCATCTTCACGAAAATTTTGGTCTGCAGTTCACTGTCGAGGGCGCATCGCCAGCGCTCAATGCCACCGGCACCAAGCAGCACTACTACTCCGAGAACAAAGTTGCAGCGACATTGGGCTATCGACCCCACTTCAACTCCCTTGATGGGTTGACACATGAAATCGAACGTTCTCAACTCTTCAAATGAATTTAAAAAAAATACTCAATCACGACTTCCGCAACACTGCAATCAATCAGCTTTGGCGACTGCTCTCGGGCCCAGCCCTGCTGATATTGGTGCCAATCTATTTATCACCTGAAGCGCAAGGCTACTGGTATACGTTTATCAGTATGGCTGCACTCGCCGTGTTTGCAGACATGGGGTTTTCTGCGGTATTGCTTTTATTCGCCTCACATGAGTTCGCTCACCTTAAATTCAATAGCCAGAAAGAACTCTCTGGCCCCCCTGAAAATATCAGCCGCCTCGCGACACTGCTGTCCTTTGCCATGAGGTGGGCGACCGTGATGGCACTGGTCGTTTTCCCCGCTGTGCTTGCGATAGGCTACTATATCCTAAGTGGCAAGAACGTCGCCCTCAATTGGCAGCTCCCATGGCTGCTTTATGGGGCTGCATCAGTCCTGGTCTTTATCAACAGCATTGCGTTGTCGTTTATCGAGGGCTGCGACAGCGTAGGCGATATTCAAAAAATTCGTTTTCACATCAGCATCATCAGTGTCCTAGTCAGCGTCGGTCTGCTGATCACCGGCGCCAACCTGTATGCACTGGCCCTTTCTTTATTGGCAAGCGCGCTGGCCGGTTCCGTGATCATCCTTCGTCGCTACAAGGCCATGCTCAGTCAACTGTATAGGCTGGCCAGGCTAAATAGCCATCCATGGTTCAAGGAAATCATGCCGCTCATGTGGCGGTTTGCACTGAGCTGGATAAGTGGATACTTCGTTCTATCGATTTTCACACCGCTCACGTTCAACTATCACGGCGCAGTACAAGCAGGCCAGGTGGGCTTGTCGATTGCTGTTTGTATGGCCATGTTCAGTATCGCCAATATCTGGATAACCATTATCACGCCAAAAATAAATATTTTCGCGGCGCAGAGCAATACTCTGCAACTGGATAGAATTTTCAAAAAAGGGATTTCGCTGTCCATCATGACTTACGTCGCAGGCATGGCGGCACTGTTTACCTTCACTTGGTTTATGAAAGACCATCCCCTCGTAGAAAACCGTCTGTTGCCGACCCCCTCTTTGTTGATGGTCTGCGTAGGCTGGTTGCTGCAATTGACCATCAACGCGATGGCCATCTATATGAGAGCACATAAAAAAGAGCCGCTCGTGATGGTATCGGTGAGCAATGGGCTGTATGTGGCGATCACGACATGGCTGGCGGCAAAATACCTTCCATTCGAATACCTGTTTTCCGGCTTCGTCAGTGCCTACCTGCTTGTCCTGCCATGGGTTTACTGGATTTTCCGATCATTCAAAAGGCCGTCGCCATGAGTCTGCAACCTAACCCGTTGTTATCGATCGCCCTGCCCACGTATAACCGTGCAGATTTTCTTGACTGTTCTTTGGCTGAGCACATACCAGCATTCAGAAAACACAACATTCAAATATTTATATCGGACAACGCCTCGACCGACGACACGGCAACGATCGTTGAAAAGTGGAAAGCCGATTACCCCCTGCTGCACTATTCACGAAACAGTGAAAACCTGGGAGCCGACCTAAACTTCCAAAACGCACTATTGCTTTCAACTACGGAATACACCTGGCTGCTAGGTGACACTTCGAAAATCCATGCCAAAGACATTGAAACCGTCTTGAACCTGCTATCAACCGATAAGACATACGATGCCGTGCTGGTCAATCTGGTGGGGAAAATTGATATTCCAAGCACCACCTATCAGGATGCCGATACATTACTCGAAGATCTTGGCGGCTTGATGAGCTGCATGAGCTGTCTGATCTATAATAAGTCGATGATAGCGAGCGCCAACTTCCCCCGTTATACCGACTCCAACTTCATACAAACGGGAATCATCTTCGAATCTATTGCACGACGCCCATTCATGATCCACTGGCTACACCAAGTCTCCATTAAGTCACTTGAAAACCAGCGATTGACCAAAACCAGCTGGGCCCACACCGACAAAATTTTCAAGATCGGCCTGACTAGTTGGGTAAACTTCATCCTCTCATTGCCTGTCAGTTATTCACTCGCAAGTAAGCTCAAGGCATGCACGCGCTTTGGCGAAGTGTCAGGCGCTTTCACTGTCAAAGGCATGGTTTCGTTGAGGTCGCGAGGGTTGTTAAACTACCGCGTCTACAGGGAGTATCGGAAGGTCTTGAGGTTAGCGGTGAACTACCCTGGCTGGATAGTAATGGTGATATCCGTTTTTCCGCAACCATTGCTCAAAGGCTTGGCCGAGCTGTACCTGCGGCGGACGCGTAATCCCCCCCCATCGCCACGCGATTAGGTTACCTTGCACTCAGCTTTTATCTGTCAATGCATGCCAGCACGAGTAAACTGCGGTGTCATACGTCCTTGAGAAACTAAAGCAACACCATCTGTTCATTATTCCGCTACTGGTAGGTCGAATGCTATTGGTATGGCGTGCATTCATTCATCTTCGCATCTTGCCCAGAGCAGGGCGTCTTGCGTACCTTGGCCGCGCCCCCAAGGTTTTTGGCCTCGAACACATCACATTGGGCAATAACTTCAGAGTTGGTGAAGGGCTGTGGTTACATGCCATCTCTCAATACATCAGCTTCACCTATCAACCTTGTATCGAAATTGGCGAGAATTTTTCTGCCAGCGACCACTTGCATATTGCGTGCTGTAATGGGGTCACCATCGGCAGTAATGTTTTGATGGGCAGCAAAATCCATATTACAGACCACTCCCACGGCTCATACTCGGGGGAGGACCAGTCCAGCCCCTACGAAACACCTTTCGAACGAAAGTTGTCCAGCAGTGGCCCTGTGACCATTGGCGACAACGTATGGATCGGGGACAATGTCGTCATATTGCCGAACACCTCCATTGGCAGTGGGTCTATCATCGGTGCCAATAGCGTCGTCGCCAAAGATATCCCGTGCAACGTCATCGCCGTGGGTAGCCCCGCTAGGGTCGTGAAAGTATGGAGCGATAAAGAGAGCAAATGGTTAAGTGTTTAAACGTGACCTGGTTCGGGCGGCTCCACATATCAAAGGTATGGCATGACACGTAAGATTGCAGTAGGGATTGTTGTCTATCACGCCGGCGTTGAATTACTGCGCAGGCTTGAATTGACTTCGGCAAACGGGTTTGAAGTCTATATATTCGACAATTCACCTGATAATGCCAGCGTGCGAGAATTTGCCGAACATTCTCCGCAGATCCACTATTTTACCTGTGGTAAAAATCTGGGGCTGGGAATCGGTATATCAACAGTATGTGCCAATGCCTATCAGCGGGGCCACTCGGCGCTTCTGTTTTTTGATCAGGACACGGGATTCAACGAAGAAACACTGACCTATGTCGAAAAAAACTATACCGACAACCTCGACGCTTACAATTCGTTCAGCGCGATCGCTTTCAAGGCCGATGGAAGCGCGTCAGTACGGGACGTGCCCCTACTGATCAACAGCGGCAGTCTTTATTTCCTGGATAAACTCAAAGCCCTTGACTGGATGGATTGCAGCTACTTTGTCGACAGCGTGGATTATAAACTCTGCCTGGACTCCTTGAACAAGGGTTACCGAATTGGCGTCTGCGGAGCTACACCTGGCTTCGACCATATCACCGAGCAGGCTGACAGCCGCTACCGTATTGCGGGTCGCACGTATTCAATGCGGGCGTACTCATGGTCCAGAATAAAAGACACGGTATCCTCGAACCTAAAACTTATTTTTTCTGCGCTCATGAGCTGCCAGTTCGGCTTCGCGCTCAGAATCACAAGATTACTGACCCTCTATTGCACTTCTCAGATCCTCGTCAGGGTAATCAATACATTAGGAATATTTAAACGTGACTGATGAAAAAGGCATGACCGTCGAGCGCTCAGCCATTTTTACTGTGTGTAACTTAGCTTACTTGTCCAAAGCGTTGGTGCTGGCCGAGTCGCTGGTTAAATTCGGTCAACCTAAACTGAAGATTTATATTTTTGATCGCAAGGTCGAGATGGATCTCCCAACTCACCTGGCAGAGTTCCATTGGGTTGAAGAGATCGGATTGCCAGATGTCCGGCACTACGCCTTCAAATACGACATCGTGGAGTTCAGCACCAGCCTCAAGCCCTGGATCACTTTGAAGCTGCTTGAGCAGCACGAGAAGGTTATCTTCCTTGACCCCGACACGTGCGTATTCAGCCGCCTAGATGGCCTATGGGACGAACTCGGTAAGCGTGACATCATTCTAACGCCCCACTACGTCACGCCTCATGTCGAGGGTGATGTCGGGATGCTTCGCTTTGGCTCCTTCAACCTGGGCTTCTACGCAGTTTCCAATACGCCAGAAGGGATACGCTTTCTACAGTGGTGGAATGAACGCTGCCTGGAGCATTGCTATTTCGAAACGCAATTCGGGCTATCGACCGATCAGAAGTGGGTCAGCATCGCGCCATGCTTCTTCCCGACCCTGCACGTATCGTTCAATCTTGGCTACAACATGGCTTTTTGGAATAGCCATGAGCGCACCCTGTCCCCTGATGGCCAGGGAGGCTATACGGTAAACGGGGAGTTCCCGTTGATTTTCTTCCACTTCAGTTCATTTGACGAGAAACATCCGGAGCTCTTGAGCAAGCGAGCATTTGCGGGAAGGGAGCAAAAACGTGAAGACCTATTGGAAGTCAGTTTCTATTACAAGGAACGACTCTCCAGCTTTTCAGCCTTTCCTTCCAGCGCAGTCTACGCCTTTGATTATATGAGCAACGGGAAATACATTTCGCCTACGCTGAGAAGGGCCTACGCCAGCGTACTGGATGAGCTGCCTGCTGGCCATGAGCCTTTCGATGCCAGCGGCCCCGTCTACCAATTTGCCAAAAAGAACTACTTGTTCGAAACAGGCGGGCCATACAAATCGGCGGGGTTTGGTGATGCACAAAATCATTCTGGAAAACTTCAGGTCATCAACTCGTTACTAAAGGCTGTTCTTTACATCGTAGGCCCTAATAGGTTCATGAACATATCGAGACTGTTCGTCTACCTTTCGAGCTTCAGACTGAACAAGAAGCTTTGGAAGCTTTAACCAAAGTTTTCCCTTACGCGACGCCTGATGGGCCCACATAGGCCCATCAGGGCGTTGACAAGATGATCAGACTTCGCGGTGTCGCTGAATGTGCATCCAGTCGACGATTTCACCTTCCGGGCTATAGCCACTGACGGTGTCTTTCAAGAGTTGCCTGACGAGCGCAAAATCGCCCTCCTCAACAGCCGTCAATAACCCCTGCAACCTACCCTTGAGTACTTCCCACCCCAGAAGCTCTTCATTGGCTCGCATGATCATTGGATGACGGGTTGGCGCCACGTTGTCGCCAATCAACAACTCTTCATATAGCTTTTCACCAGGACGCAGCCCACTGAAACTAATCAGGATATCTCCGTGCGGGTTTTTCTCGGAGCGGATACTCAGGCCCGAGAGATGAATCATCTTTTCTGCGAGCTCTACGATCTTTACAGGCTCACCCATATCCAGCACGAAAACGTCGCCCCCCTGCCCCATCGAGCCCGCTTGGATAACCAGTTGCGCCGCCTCGGGAATAGTCATGAAATAGCGGGTTATCTTCGGATGAGTCACCGTCAAAGGGCCTCCCGCCTGGATCTGCTTATGAAACAACGGGATAACTGAACCTGACGAACCCAGTACGTTGCCAAAGCGAACCATGGTGAAACGGGTCTTGTTGACGCGCGCGATATTCGATGCATCACCAAACAACGTCGGCGCCAACTCCTTGCTCAAGGCTTGCAACACAAGCTCTGCCAACCGCTTGGTGCTGCCCATGACGTTGGTTGGCCGCACAGCCTTGTCGGTTGAAATGAGCACAAAGTTCTCGACACCCGCCCGCAACGCGGCCTGCGCAGTATTCAGGGTGCCAATCACATTATTGAGGATACCCTCGGCAATATTGTGCTCAACCATGGGCACATGCTTATAGGCTGCCGCATGGTAGACCGTATCAACTGACCAGGTGTTCATGACCTCCAGCAGTTTGTCCTGATGCCGCACCGAACCGAGGATGGGTAGCAACGTCACATTCAACGATTCTGATTGAACTCGCTGCTCAAGTTCGGAAAGGATGCAGTAGAGGTTGTACTCACTATGGTCGAACAACAATAAGCTGGTGGGTTCCAGCGTGAGAATCTGCCGGCAAAGCTCCGACCCGATCGAACCGCCCGCGCCAGAAACCAGCACGACACGGTGCTTGATGCATCGCTCCAGCAGTTCGGGCTGCGCAGGTACAGGGTCCCTACCCAGCAGGTCGGCAATGTCGACTTCCTGGATGTCATCGACTTTGACGCGACCGCTGGCCAGATCCATGAAACCGGGAACACTACGCACATGCAGCGGGTATCCCTCCAGATAACCCAGTATCTCTCGACGGCGAGCCCGTGTAGATGACGGGATGGCCAGCAACAGCTCTTCGGCGCCCGTCTCATCGATCATCTGCTGGATCCGCTTGGGCTTGTACACCTGTAACCCCGAGATGATGCGATCCGAGATCCCGTTGTCATCATCGATGAAGGCCACCGGACGCATTACCCGCCCTAGCCGCAAGGCGGCCACCAATTGATTACCCGCAGCCCCGGCACCGTAAATAGCGACCTTAGTCAAACCATCATCACGACTGGTGAACGGCACGTGTTGCGCCGCGGTAAACCAGTCGCCCTGAAAGTACTGACGCATGGCCAGGCGCAGGCCGCCAATGATGACCATGCTCAACCACCAATAGTTGAATACGATCGAACGCGGCACCACCGTCTGGTGATTGCTGTACAAGTACACCACCAGCGCCAGCAACAATGCAGAGAGGCTCACGGCCTTGATGATTGCAATCAGTGCGTCATTGCCGAAATAACGCATGACCGCCCGGTACATGCCAAAGTGGATAAATAGCGGGATGGCAATAACCGGCGCGCTGAGAAACAGCCAAAAATGAACTACGAAGGGATTGTTAAGGTCATCAAACCCCAGGCGAACGACAAATGCCAGCCACAGTGCCCCCCACACCAGGACGATGTCGGTCACTACTTGCAAGAAACGTTTATGCCTGCGCGGCAAGCCCACTAATCGGGCACGTAGACTATCCATAAACCCTTTTATACCTCAGTCCCTAGTACTGCCAGCAAAAAATGGCAGTCACGTACGTGTGCAGCAACCTTTTCAAACACCAGCCCCAACCAACAATCACACTTTTTCCAACTCGCCCGCATGAAACTTGATCGCCAACACTATAAGCGGAACATACGCCACCAGTAGCCCAATAACACCGTCAAAGCCCAAGCCAACGAAGAGAGCGATAGGCAGCAACCACAATAGATTGATCGCCATCACCGTCAGCGTCACTGGCAAGTGGCGCCCGGCCTGGCGCGATGCATACTGATAGGCATGACTGCGGTGCGCTTCATATACCTTATCCCCCCGCAACAGGCGTCGCCCCAAGGTGAAGGTGGCATCAACAACAAATACGCCCAGCAAAATCAGCCACACCCACAGCATCTGAGGGGCCACCCAGGCCGCTTGCAGTGACAACACGCCGATCACGCCCCCCAAGAAGCCACTCCCCGCATCGCCCATGAAAATGCGCGCGGGGGGAAAGTTCCAGTACAAAAATCCAAGCACGGCGACCGCCAACAACATCGGTGCGAGCATGAGACTTTCCAGTCCTGTCAGCCAGTACACCAAGCACGCCCCTGAACAAGCGCAGACGGCCTCGACGCTGGCAATGCCGTCAATACCATCCATGAAGTTGTACAAGTTCAGCATCCAGACCAAATACAGAGCCGCCAGCACATGCCCGAACCACCCGAGGTCCAATTCAACCCCGCTCAGGCTGATCGTGGGCAGCCCTCCCATCCAACACAACGCCCAAATGGCGGCGCCGAAATGGGCCAATAGACGCCAACGGGCAGCTATATGGCCGTGATCATCGAGAAACCCAACCACGGCGATCAATACTCCCGCCCCCAGCAATGGCCATGCAGCACTCCAACTGACCCAGCCGGCAAGCGCCACGAGCACCAACACCACCAGGTAAGTCAGCACGATTGCGACCCCCCCTCCTCGCGGCGTGGGAACAGAGTGCGAACTGCGACCATTGGGAATGTCCATCAAGCTACGCGATAAAGCATAGCGACGCAGTACCCAGGTCAACAGAAGCGACGCTAGGAGTACTGCGGCAAACACAAACCAGATGGTCATTTCGCAAACAATTCCTGAAACAGATACGGGCAAAAGGGCTGGTTAGACCTGACAGGCGCTTTACACAGGTAACGCTTCGCCGTCATGAACCGCATTGATGAGCAAAGGGTTCTGGTCATCGATCATTACGCCTCAAGGTCGCTTTTCTAAATAGCGCCTCAAGACGGTCGAACAAAGTGTCCTTGGAAAAATGCTCAAGGTAGTAACGTCTGCCCTGCAGGCCCATGTTCTCAAGCTCGGACTTGGGTAAGACGCCCATGGTGCGCACGATACGCGCCAATCCTTGAGCATCGCCCGAACCACACACCATTCCCGCACCGGACTCTACAACGACTTTGGCCGCTTCGCCGTCAATCATGGCAATTACGGGTTTCCCCGAAGCCAGGTAAGCCTGAACCTTGCCTGGAATGGTTTTCTCGAAAACATCATTAGTCCTCAACGAAACCAGCAAGGCGTCCGCGACGGCGAACAGCGCCGGCATTTTTTCCAAGGGATGCCTACCAAGCAGCATCACGTTGTCCATGCGGTTTTCCGCCACATGTTTGGTCAGCCATTGACTTGCCCGACCATCCCCCACAATCACCCAGCGTACAGGCAGATCGGCTTCGACAGCCTTGACTGCGGCCATGATGGCTGGAAAATCCTGAGCATCGCCGATGTTACCGGCGAAAAGGATCGTAAATACGGCATCGTCACGCTGCAGTAGATCCGAAGGTCCCTGCACCTCTCCGGAAAACTCATCCTCGGCCCAACTAGGGAAATACACCAACCGATCGGCGCCAATTGCACGTGTGCAGTACTCCTTGACGTTCTGGTCAAACGAACGCGACTGCAACAACAGGTAATCAGTACGGTTGTAGATCCAGGACACCACCTTGCCAACCAGTCCAAGCAATTTCGGGCTTTCGACAACCCCAACCGCCCTAAGGCTTTCCGGCCAAAGATCCAGCACCCATATGAGTACCGGAGCCCTTTTCAATCGCCCAAGCAACAGAGCAGGGATCGCCCCCATGATAGGCGACACGCCATACACAAAGATGGAGTCGAACGACTGACCACGCAGTTTGTAACTGCCAATGACTGAGGCACTGCTGAAAAACGAGAGGTAATTCATGGCCAGCGTGAAATTGCCCTTACCTCGCACCAACATCGGCACCCTGATCACATGGGCTCCCTGATAATTGGAAAACTGCGTAGGATCACTCCGAAAATCGGCAAAAATCTGCCCTTCCGGGTAATTAGGTAGACCCGTGAGCACCGTCACATCATGACCTTTGGCGACAAAGCCTTCGACCATGTTGTTGATACGCATGTTCTCGGGCCAGAAATACTGGGTCACCACCAGAATCTTCAGTGGTTTTTCCTGGGAGAGGCTATCCAATCAATATTGCTTCCATACAGTGCGCATAACGTAGTCACGATAGCTATGGATGATCCGCACAACCTTTTCGGCAACATTTGGCATGCTGTAATCGGCAACCAACCGCAACGTCCGCTCCGCCCCAGTTGCCTGGCTTTCCAGGAGCTGCAGGCCTTGCAGGGCGCGCTCAACTTCCAGTCCGACCATCATGACCGCCGCCTCCTCCATCCCTTCAGGCCGCTCATGGGCCTCACGCAGATTCAGTGCAGGGAAATTGAGGATCGATGACTCTTCGTTGATGGTGCCACTGTCCGATAGCACCGCCTTGGCCGTCAGTTGCAGTTTGTTGTAGTCCTTGAACCCCAGCGGCTTGAGCAATTGCACATTCTTGTGAAAGGTTACGCCCATCGCGTCAACGCGCTTTTGCGTACGAGGGTGCGTGGTCACGATCACCGGCAAATCATACTGGGCAGCAACGGTGTTCAACACGCCGACCAACTTGATAAAGTTTTTGTCGGAATCAATGTTTTCTTCACGGTGGGCACTCACCACGAAAAACTTGCCGGCTTCCAGACTGAGCCGCCCTAGTACATCCGACGTTTCGATGCCATCACGGTAATAATTAAGCACTTCAAACATAGGGCTACCGGTCTTGATCACCCTATCCGGCGGCAATCCTTCGCTCAGCAGGTAATCACGCGCGATGCTGCTATAGGTCAGGTTGATGTCTGCGGTGTGATCAACGATGCGGCGATTGATCTCTTCAGGAACACGCATGTCAAAACAGCGATTGCCTGCTTCCATGTGAAATGTCGGGATTTTACGGCGTTTGGCCGGAATCACCGCCATGCAGCTGTTGGTGTCGCCGAGAATCAGAAGGGCTTCTGGCTTCACCTCTTCCAGCACCTGGTCCACCGCAATGATCACGTTGCCGATCGTTTGCGCACCACTCGCGCCCGCTGCATTGAGAAAATGATCGGGCTTACGAATACCGAGATCCTGGAAAAAAATCTCGTTCAATTCGTAATCGTAGTTCTGCCCGGTATGCACCAGGATGTGTTCACAGTGTTCATCCAGCTTGGCAATCACCCGCGACAAGCGAATGATTTCGGGACGAGTCCCCACGACCGTGACAACTTTCAGCTTTTTCATTTCAACACTCTTCCAGAATCATTGGCATCGGAGCTGTTCGCACCATGCATTGCCTGATGCACCCATGCTCAAGCTTGAGTAGCCACCGGCATCACAAAGGTGTCTGGCCGCTCACGATCAAAAATCTCGTTAGCCCAGAGCATGACGATCATTTCGTCTTCGCCGACATTGGTAATGTCATGAGTCCAACCAGGCACCGTCTCCACCACCCGAGGCTGTTCACCCTGAGTGAACAGCTCATGGAATTCACCCGATACGATATGGCGAAAACGGAAGCAGGCCTTGCCTTTGATTACCAGAAATTTTTCTGTCTTGCTGTGGTGGTAATGACCACCACGTGTGACGCCAGGGTGCGCGGTGAAGTAGGAAAACTGCCCACTGTCCCTGGTCTTCAGCATTTCAACGAAAACACCGCGCGGGTCGCCATACTTCGGAACGTCATAAGTGAATTGCTCTACGGGCAGGTAACTGACGTAGGTTGAGTAGAGCGCTCGCACCAAGCCTGTACCAACGGCCTCACTGATCAACGTGTCGCGGCTGTCGCGAAACGCGTACAACTGATCCGCCAGCTCCCCGACGGAAATGCTGTAAACCGGGCTCACCTGAGCCTCAGAGCCGTGATGTAGACTCGAGTCCATTATCTGGATAAAACAGTCGACGACATCGTCGATGTAAACCAGGCTGACCATCGCTTGTCGATCATTGACCTGGATCGGCAGGCCTCGGGTGATGTTGTGGCAAAAAGTCGCCACGGCCGAGTTGTAGTCAGGTCGCGCCCACTTACCGAACACATTGGGCAGGCGCAGGACATGCACCCTGGCCCCGTAGTTCGCCTGTAGATCGTGCAATGCGTGCTCAGCAGCCAACTTGCTGACACCGTAGGGATTATCACGGCCAGCCTGCGTCGACGAGGTGTAGAGCACCGGAGTGAGCTTGCCACTTTCCTTGATGGCCTCACATAGCGCCAGCGTGAGGTCAGTGTTGCCCACTTTGAACTCATCGGACGATTGCGGCCGATTGACGCCTGCCAGGTGGAATACAAAATCCACCTCGGCAACCAACGCTGGCAGTTGTGCGATGCTGTTATCACGGGTAAATGCGACAACTTCGATATCACTACGCTCGCTCAAATGCGCAATCAGGTTCTTGCCGACAAAACCGTTGGCTCCGGTGATCAGTACCTTCATCACTCATTCCTCCGGCGTAGCGAGTTCGCCACGCTGGATCGCTTGCATGAACTCAAGTTTGAGCAGCAACTGTTGCATGCCAGCTACATCCAGCCGCTCAGTGTTATGGGAGTTGTAGTCTTCGGTACGGGAGATCTTTTCTTCACCCTGCTCTACAAATTTTGAGTAGTTCAAGTCACGCAGATCGGGGGGAATGCGGTAGTAATCTCCCTTGTCATCAGCGCAGGCCATTTCTTCACGACTCAACAACGCCTCAAAGAGTTTTTCGCCATGGCGAGTGCCGATGATCTGGATGGGGTGCTCAGGTCTGCCGACCATTGCAGTCAGTGCCTTGGCTAAGGTCTCGACGGTCGCAGCAGGTGCTTTCTGAACAAAAAGATCGCCATTGCGACCGTGCTCGAAAGCATACAACACCAGATCGACAGCATCCGCCAGCGTCATCATGAAGCGAGTCATGTTTGGATCAGTCAACGTCAGTGCGTTACCTGCACGAATCTGCTCAATGAACAAAGGAATGACAGAGCCCCGTGAAGCCATCACATTACCGTAGCGGGTACCGCAGATAACGGTCTTGGCATCATTCACATTACGGGACTTTGCAACCATAACTTTTTCCATCATCGCCTTGGAGATACCCATGGCATTGATAGGGTAGACAGCCTTGTCGGTACTCAGGCAAACCACTCGCTTGACCGTGTTCTGGATAGCGGCCTCCAGGACATTCTCAGTGCCGATAATGTTGGTCTTGACCGCTTCCATCGGATGAAACTCACAGGAAGGCACCTGCTTCAGTGCGGCCGCGTGGAAAATGTAGTCCACACCCCGCGTGGCATTGAGCACACTTTGATAGTCGCGCACATCACCTATGTAGAACTTGAGCTTGGTGTCGGCGTAGCGCTTGCGCATGTCATCCTGCTTCTTCTCATCGCGACTGAAGATGCGGATTTCTGCAATATCACTGTCGAGGAAGCGCTTTAGGACGGCGTTGCCGAATGAACCGGTGCCACCGGTGATAAGAAGCGTTTTTCCGCTGAACATATTAAGTCCTAAGCAACACGCACAGCACGACAAGCTTCTAGTCGGCCACTCACCTCAATGCCTGCAGACCAACAAAGCCAACATGCCGCCCCGGAATGCTCAACAGTGAAGAGGTTCAAGGAAAACGTCGAAGCTTGTTAGCAAACAGCCGAAAAATAAGCTTTGTGTGGTGCAGTTAAAAATGAAGGGCATGGAAATTGGTGGCTATTTTAAGGCCTGCATCCTTAAAGTCAAAAGCGAACACTGATGCAGGATGCGTAACAATATACCTTAAAGGCAATGAGGAGGATGGGGATCGATCCCCGCACCACGAAGGGGAGTAACGCTGACCGGCCACTGTCCTGGAACGGCGAAATATTTCATACAGATAGAAGCTCAATAACCCCATTAAACGAGTAAAAGCCCCCTCTCATAAAAACAGGATGGGCGCCTCGACCTTCTACTGGGCCACCCAGACCATAAGGACAGTATTCTGCAAACCGCATCAGGTCTTCGGGCGAGCTTTCTTAAGACCGACTACCAACCCCAACATCGGGCCAATGATCATCCCCACCACTAGCGCCAAGGTCGTAAAAACCGAAACAGGCAGCTCAACGGTAGACCAGCCGAAAAATGACAGTGTCGTACCTTGCTGATTTTCCAGCACAAAAAAAACAACGCCGAGCGCGAAGAATAAAACAGATACAACCACTAAAAAGCGCCTGGCTCTTAGCATCACGTTCTCCTGAAAGTCGATCAAACGCCCTCTTCCTCATCCTCATTCACCCGATCCCGCAATTCCTTCCCCGGCTTGAAATGAGGCACAAACTTCCCATCTAGGCTGACGGACTGACCTGTTTTAGGATTACGACCTACACGAGGCGCACGATAATGCAGCGAAAAGCTCCCAAACCCACGGATCTCAATCCGATCGCCGGTAGCTAGGCACTGCGACATCTGTTCAAGCATAGTCTTGATAGCCAGCTCTACATCCTTGGATGAGAGCAGCCCTTGATGGGTGACAATTCGTTCGATCAACTCCGACTTCGTCATATTTTTCCCTTCTTTTTCAAGCAGCTAGGAAAAGCGCTTCGAAGGTTTTAGCATGACTTGATGAATTTGAACAGCCCATGTATCAACTTATCTCCAGGATGGATAAACAGCCGCAAGACACCCATTGCGCCCTCAATTGCAGATCACCAACATCGTCCGAGTCACCGCCCCTGCCGGGTTCCAGCCGAACAGATAGTCACCCCCCTCATCCTTGGCGTCACTGGACCGGGTGATCACCTTGTAGCCCTGCATCTTGCACTCACGGGCGGCGCGCTTCTCGCACTTATCCCAGTTGTTGCCAAGGCCCGAGCAGTCGACCTCGATACCGCTGGCACCGCGCTTGGCGTGGGTCTTGGCGCTGGTGGCGGAGCAGCCTGCAAGCATTACCACTGCACATATGACGATAAGCCTGTTCATCCAAATCCTTATTGAGTCAGCAACACGGGGATCGCTTCCGAAGACTATAGCCACTTCAGACCGCCGCCAACACGTCTTGGTTCTAGATGGTTGATTCAACAAATTTCAGGCAAAAAAAGGGGCGACCGAAGTCGCCCCTTTTTATAGCGTTACAGAACTTAGTTCTGCTTAGCCATTGCTTCGCGCAGCAGGGAGGCCATGGTGGTCTCGCCTTTTTCAGCTTCCGGAGCAGCTTTCAGGCTCTGGATAGCTTCTTTCTCTTCCACTTCGTCTTTCGACTTGATGGAGAGCTGGATCACGCGGCTCTTACGATCAACGCTGATGATCTTGGCTTCTACTTCCTGGCCTTCTTTCAGAACGTTGCGCGCGTCTTCAACGCGGTCGCGGCTGATTTCGGAGGCTTTCAGAGTCGCTTCGATATCGTTGGCGAGAGTGATGATGGCGCCTTTAGCGTCAACTTCTTTCACGATGCCTTTAACGATTGCGCCTTTGTCGTTCTCTTGAACGTACTCGGAGAACGGATCGCTTTCCAGCTGCTTGATACCCAGGGAGATGCGCTCGCGCTCTGGGTCAACCGACAGGATAACGGTGTCCAGCTCGTCGCCCTTCTTGAAGCGACGAACAGCTTCTTCGCCCACTTCGTTCCAGGAGATGTCGGATAGGTGAACCAGGCCGTCGATGCCGCCGTCCAGACCAATGAAGATACCGAAATCGGTGATCGACTTAATGGTGCCGGAGATTTTATCGCCCTTGTTGAACTGGCCAGAGAAATCTTCCCATGGGTTAGATTTGCACTGCTTGATGCCCAGGGAGATACGACGACGCTCTTCGTCGATGTCCAGAACCATAACTTCCACTTCGTCGCCGACTTGTACGACTTTCGAAGGGTGGATGTTCTTGTTGGTCCAGTCCATTTCGGAAACGTGTACCAGGCCTTCCACGCCTTCTTCCAGCTCTGCGAAGCAGCCGTAGTCGGTCAGGTTGGTTACACGCGCGGTGACGCGAGTGCTTTCTGGGTAACGGGCTTTGATAGCAACCCATGGGTCTTCACCCAGTTGCTTCAGGCCCAGGGAAACACGGTTGCGCTCGCGATCGTATTTCAGAACCTTGACATCGATCTCGTCGCCAACGTTGACGATTTCGGAAGGATGCTTGATACGCTTCCAAGCCATGTCGGTAATGTGCAGCAGGCCATCCACGCCGCCGAGGTCGACGAATGCGCCGTAGTCGGTGAGGTTTTTGACGATACCTTTGACTTGTTGGCCTTCCTGCAGGGATTCCAGCAGAGCTTCACGCTCGGCGGAGTTCTCTGCTTCCAGCACGCTGCGACGGGAAACGACAACGTTGTTGCGCTTCTGGTCGAGCTTGATGACTTTGAATTCGAGTTCTTTGCCTTCCAGGTGCGTGGTGTCGCGCACTGGACGAACGTCGACCAAAGAACCTGGCAGGAACGCACGGATGCCGTTAACGTCGACTGTGAAGCCGCCTTTAACCTTACCGTTGATAACGCCCTTGACCACTTCTTCAGCTGCGAAGGCTGCTTCGAGAACAATCCAGCATTCAGCGCGCTTGGCTTTTTCACGGGACAGCTTGGTTTCACCGAAACCGTCTTCAACCGAGTCCAGAGCAACGTGAACTTCGTCACCGACATTGATTGTCAGATCACCAGCATCGTTGTAGAACTGTTCCAGCGGGATCAGAGCTTCAGACTTCAGACCAGCGTGAACGGTTACCCAGCGAGCTTGGTAATCGATATCAACGATAACACCGGTGATGATGGAGCCTGCCTGAAGGTTCAGGGTTTTTAGGCTTTCTTCAAAGAGTTCCGCAAAGCTTTCGCTCATTTTAATTCCTGTTGATAAGGGCGAAGAATACGCCCATCTCCACACCCCAGACGGTGTGGGTCAGTTTCAGTTAAAAGAAGCCACCGCAGGACTATGACTGGTCCCCTGCGGCCTTCTTGATCACCCGGCGATATCGCGAATGGCGATTTCACTCAAGATGCGTTCCAGCACCTGCTCGATGGACAACTCCGTGGAATCCAGCTGTATGGCATCAGCCGCCGGTTTGAGCGGGGCTACTGCGCGCTGGGTATCACGCTCATCGCGTGCACGGATCTCATCTAGCAGACTCGACAGACTAACACCATCGACTTTGCCCTTCAACTGCAAGTAGCGGCGGCGAGCACGCTCCTCGGCACTGGCGGTCAGGAAAATCTTCAGCGGTGCCTCAGGAAACACCACGGTCCCCATGTCGCGACCGTCTGCCACAAGGCCCGGTGGCTCCTGGAATGCCCGCTGGCGCTGCAGCAGTGCATCGCGTACGGCCGGCAGCGCGGCGACCTGGGAAGCCCAGGAGCCGACTTGTTCATTACGCAGGTCGTCGGTCACATCATCGCCTTCCAGGATGATGCGCTGCGGATGACCTTCCGTCGCGCCGACGAACTGCACATCGAGATGCGCCGCCAGCAGTTTCAGGGATTCTTCGTTGGTCAGGTCGACGCCATGGTTGCGTGCGGCAAATGCCAGCAGGCGGTACAGCGCGCCGGAGTCCAGCAGGCACCAGCCGAGGCGCTTGGCCAGGATGCCAGCGATCGTGCCTTTGCCCGAGCCGCTTGGCCCGTCGATGGTAATCACCGGTGCTTTGATATTCACAATTGAGCCTCTTGGGCAACACGGATGCCGACTTGGGCACACAGTGTAAGAAAGTTCGGAAAAGATGTAGCTACATTGGCGCAGTCACGGATACGAATCGGCGCCGTCGCCCGCAGGGACGCCACGCTGAACGCCATGGCAATCCGATGATCGCCGTGGGCATGGACTTCACCACCCCCCATCGGGCCACCCTCAATGATAATCCCATCAGGGGTGGGTTCACACTTCACGCCCAGCGCCAGCAGACCATCGGCCATGACCTGGATACGGTCAGACTCCTTGACCCGCAGCTCCTCGGCACCGCGCAAGACGGTTCGCCCAATGGCGCAAGCCGCGGCGACAAACAGCACGGGAAACTCGTCGATCGCCAAGGGCACCAGCGCCTCGGGAATCTCGATACCCTTGAGTACAGCAGCACGAACCCGCAGGTCAGCCACCGGCTCACCGCCCACTTCCCGCTGATTTTCGAGGCTGATATCTGCGCCCATCAGCCGCAGGATATCGATCACACCGGTACGCGTCGGATTGATGCCCACATGCTCCAGCAACAACTCGGAACCCTCGGCAATCGACGCCGCCACCAGGAAAAACGCCGAAGACGAAATATCCCCCGGCACCTCGATGTGGGCAGCGGTCAGTCCATGGCCTGATTCCACCGACGCCGTCGCGCCCTCCACCACCACCGGATAACCAAAGCCGCGCAGCATCCGTTCGGTATGGTCACGGGTCGGCGCTGGCTCGGTCACCGACGTCTTACCTTCGGCATACAGCCCGGCAAGCAACAGGCAGGATTTGACCTGCGCACTCGCCATCGGCATCGCATAGGCCAGGCCTTTCAGCGTCTGCCCGCCGCGAATGGTCAACGGCGGACGCCCTTCCGGTCCGGTCTCGATCACCGCGCCCATGTCCCGCAACGGTTTGGCCACGCGGTTCATCGGGCGCTTGGACAGCGAAGCATCGCCGGTCAAGACGCTGTCGAAGCGCTGCGCCGCCAGCAAGCCGGACAGCAGTCGCATCGAAGTGCCGGAATTGCCGAGGTAGATCGGCCCTGGCGCCGGCTTCAAGCCATGCAGCCCCACACCATGGATAGTCACGCGCCCATGGTGCGGCCCTTCAATCACCACGCCCATGTCGCGAAACGCCTGCAAAGTCGCCAAGGCATCCTCGCCCTCAAGGAACCCCTCGACTTCCGTCACGCCCTCGGCCAACGAACCGAGCATGATCGAACGATGGGAGATCGACTTGTCACCCGGCACCCGGATGCGCCCGCTCAAGCGGCCACCCGGGTTGGCGATGAAAGTCAGGTCATCGGCGTTCACTGCGGCTTCCATATAGGCCCGGCGCGCCAGGATCTTGCTGAAATGTTCACGTGCCACCCGCGCACGGGTGAACACGCCCAATAATTGATGGCCATCCCCGGCATCCACCGCGTCGCGCAAGGCGTCGAGGTCACTGCGAAAGGTGTCCAAGGTGCGCAACACCGCTTCGCGATTGGCGAGAAAGATGTCGTGCCACATCACCGGGTCGCTGCCGGCAATCCGCGTAAAATCGCGGAAGCCACCCGCGGCGTAGCGGAAAATTTCCAGGTTCTCGTTGCGCTTGGCCAGCGAATCCACCAAGCCAAACGCCAGCAGATGAGGCAGGTGACTGGTCGCCGCCAGCACTTCGTCGTGGCGCTCGACCTGCATATGCTCCACATCCGCCCCCAACTCACGCCAGAGACGATCCACCACGGCCAGCGCGGCCGGGTCGGTTTGCTCCAGCGGCGTCAGGATCACTTTATGGCGGCGGAACAGCTGCGCATTGGAGGCTTCCACCCCGCTCTGCTCGGAACCGGCAATCGGATGGCCCGGTACAAAACGCGACGGCATGCCGCCAAAGGCCTGTTGCGCTGCACGCACCACATTGCCCTTGGCACTGCCGACGTCCGTCAGGATCGCCTGGCCCAGGTCCATGCCGGCCAACAGCGCCAGCAGTTTTTCCATGGCCAGGATCGGCACGGCGAGCTGGATCACGTCCGCGCCCTGGCACGCGAGCGCCAGGTCCGCCTCGCAGCGATCCACGACGCCCAGTTCTACCGCCAGCTTGCGCGATTGCGGGTCGAGGTCCACACCCACCACTTCGCCACACAACCCACTTTCACGCAGACCCTTGGCGAAGGAGCCACCGATCAAACCCAGGCCGACCACCACCAGGCGACCGATCATAGGCACAACAGGTTGCAATGCAGTGACATCAACCACGAGCCAGAACCTTGGCCAGCGCCTCCAGGAAGCGACTGTTTTCAGCCGGCAAGCCAATGGTGATACGCAGGTGATTCGGCATGCCGTAGTTGGCCACCGGGCGAACGATCACGCCTTCGCGCAACAGGCCCTGGAAGATTGGCGCGGCCACTTGGCCGAGGTCGACGCAGATGAAGTTGCCCTTGGACGGAATCCAGCCCAGGCCCAACTCACGGAAGCCTTCCTGCAATTGCAGCATGCCGCTTTCGTTGGTGCGGCGCCCTTCTTCCAGGTACTCGGTATCCTGTACCGCCGCACAGGCCGCCGCCAGGGCGAGGCTGTTGACGTTGAAAGGTTGGCGCACGCGGTTCAGCACATCAGCGACGACCGCCGTCGACAGGCCGTAGCCGACCCGAAGAGACGCCAGGCCGTAAGCCTTGGAGAAGGTGCGCGACACCAGCAGGTTCGGGTAGGCCGCCAGGAAATCCAGGCCATCCGGCAGGTCACTGCCCTCGGCGTACTCGATATAGGCTTCGTCCAGAACAACCAGCACGTGCTCAGGCACGTCTTGCAGGAAGTCATTCAACGCCTGCGCGTCGAACCAGGTACCGGTCGGGTTGTTCGGGTTGGCGATAAAAACCACGCGAGTCTGGGCGTCGATAGCCGCCAGCATCGCCGGCAGGTCGTGCCCCCAATCCTTGGCAGGAATCACGCGCGCCTCGGCACCGACGGCCTGAGTGACGATCGGGTAGACCGCAAATGCGTGTTCGCTGAACACCGCGTTCAAGCCAGGTGCCAGATAGGCACGCCCCACCAGCTCAAGGATGTCGTTGGAACCATTGCCCAGGGTGACCTGGTTCAGCTCGACCCGGCACTTTTGCGCCAGCAAGGACTTGAGGGCAAACCCGTTGCCATCCGGATAACGGGTCAGTTCGGCCAGTTCTTCACGAATCGCCGCCAATACCTTGGGGCTCGGACCCAGTGGGTTCTCGTTACTCGCCAGCTTGACGATCTTCGCCGGGTCCAGGTTCAACTCACGCGCCAACTCGTCCACAGGCTTGCCCGGAACGTAAGGCGACAGTTGTTGCACGCCCGGCTGCGCCAGGGCGAGGAAGTTGCCACTCATGTTAAAGCCTCACAAAACCGCTTTCGGGTAAGAGCCCAGCACCTTGAGTGCCACGGCTTCCTGACTGATCTTCTCCAGCACGCCTTTGACCAGCGGATCGCGGTGGTGGCCGATGAAGTCGATAAAGAACACATACGTCCATTTACCGCTGCGCGAAGGACGGGTCTCGATGCGCGTCAGGTCAATCCCGTTGTCGTGGAACGGCACCAGCAGCTCATGCAGCGCGCCAGGCTTGTTGCTCATGGAGACGATGATCGACGTCTTGTCGTCGCCGGTCGGCGGTACTTCCTGGCTGCCGATCATCAAGAAGCGCGTGGAGTTGTCCGGACGGTCCTCGATTTTCTCGGCCAGGCGCGTCAAGCCGTACAGGCCAGCGGCCATATCACCGGCAATCGCCGCCGAATTCCACTCGCCCTTGACCCGCTTGGCCGCTTCGGCGTTGCTGGACACCGCCACGCGCTCGACATTCGGGTAATGGGCGTCCAACCACTTGCGGCATTGGGCCAGGGACTGGGCGTGGGAATAGATACGGCTGATGCTGTCGGTCTTGGTGTTTTCGCCCACCAGCAGGTGGTGGTGGATGCGCAGCTCGACTTCGCCGCAGATCACCATGTCGTGCTCGAGGAAGCTGTCCAGCGTGTGGTTGACCGCGCCTTCGGTGGAGTTTTCCACCGGCACCACGCCAAAGTTCACCGCACCGGCGGCCACTTCGCGGAACACTTCGTCGATGGCGGCCATCGGCTTGCTGATCACCGCGTGACCGAAGTGCTTCATGGCGGCAGCCTGGGTGAACGTGCCCTCGGGACCGAGGTACGCCACCTTCAGCGGCTGCTCCAGGGCCAGGCACGACGACATGATTTCGCGGAACAACCGCGCCATCTCTTCGTTGCCCAGCGGCCCCTTGTTACGCTCCATCACGCGCTTGAGTACCTGGGCCTCGCGCTCAGGCCGGTAGAACACCGGCACTTCGCCTTCAGCCAGGGACGCCATCTTCACCCGTGCCACTTCCTGGGCGCACCGCGCGCGCTCACTGATCAGCTCCAGGACTTTCTCGTCCAGGCTGTCAATGCGCACGCGCAGGGCCTTGAGTTCTTGCTCAGACATTAGCCGTGTTCCTTTTCGAACTCTGCCATGTAGGCCACCAGCGCGTTGATCGCGTTGATGTCGACAGCGTTGTAGATGGAGGCGCGCATGCCGCCCACTGAACGATGGCCCTTGAGGTTCAGCAGGCCACGCGCGTCGGCACCGGCCAGGAACGGCTTGTCCAGGCGGTCATCGGCCAGGCGGAACGGCACGTTCATCCACGAGCGGTCGGTCAGGTTGATCGGGTTGCTGTACAGGCCGCTGGCGTCGATGAAGTTGTACAGGACGCGCTTCTTCTCTTCGTTGAGCTTGCCCATGGCAGCCACGCCACCCTGCTCTTTCAGCCACTCGAACACCAGGCCCGACAGGTACCAGGCGAACGCCGGCGGGGTGTTGTACATCGAGCCGTTATCAGCCGCGACCTTGTAGTTGAGCATGGTCGGGCACACCGAGCGGGCACGCCCCAGCAGGTCTTCACGGATGATGTTGACCAGGATGCCGCTCGGGCCGATGTTCTTCTGCGCGCCGGCGTAGATCATGCCGTACTTGGACACATCGATAGGGCGCGAAAGAATGTCCGAAGACATGTCGCACACCAGCGGGACATCCCCCACTTCAGGCACCCAGTCAAACTCCAGGCCACCAATGGTTTCGTTTTGCACGTAGTGCACGTAGGCCGCGTCCTTCGACAACTTCCATTCGTTCTGACCTGGAATCGCGAAGTAGTCGTAGGGTTTGGCGGTGCCGGCAACGTTGACATGGCCGTAGCGCGAAGCCTCTTCAATGGCTTTCTGCGACCAGATACCGGTGTCGATATAGTCGGCAGTGCCGTCTTCCGGCAGCAGGTTCAGCGGCAACTGGGCGAACTGCTGGCTCGCGCCGCCTTGCAGGAACAGCACTTTGTAGTCGGAAGGGATGTCCAGCAAGTCGCGCAGGTCCTGCTCGGCCTTGGTGGCAATGGACACGAACTCATCACTGCGATGGCTCATTTCCATCACGGAGAGGCCTTTTCCATGCCAGTCGAGGAGTTCACCCTGCGCACGCTGCAGGACTGCTTCAGGAAGCGCCGCGGGACCGGCACAGAAGTTATAGGCTCTCTTGCTCACATCCAATCTCTCTGATCTGGTGGGACTGAAATCAAACACTGTAGGCGTGAGCTTGCTCGCGAAAAACCCGAGAGCGCAAGGGCGTATCAGGCAGCCCGCGTTATCGTTGACGATTTTCGCGAGCAGGCTCGCTCCTACAGGGGGCGGCGTTGTTATTTCAAAGGGGACAAACAACAAGGGGGCGAATCTTCATCCGCCCCCTGTATGTCCGCTTATTCCTGCGGTTCTTCTTCGTCTGCGGCAGCGTCGAGGGTTGGCTCGTCGACGTTGTCATCGCCGCTTGCGATCACCTCGCCTTCGAACTCTTCACCTTCCAGCTCTTCACCTTCGACTTCCGACGGCTCCTGGACACGCTCCAGGCCGACCAGTTTTTCGTCCTTGGCCAGCTTGATCAGCGTCACGCCCTGGGTGTTACGGCCCAGGCTCGAGACTTCAGCTACGCGGGTACGCACCAGGGTGCCCTGGTCGGAAATCAGCATGATTTCCTCGCCATCGAGCACCTGGACCGCGCCGACCAGACGGCCGTTGCGATCGTTGCTGACCATGGCGATCACGCCTTGGCCGCCACGCTTGTACTCCGGGAACTCGCTGATGGCCGTACGCTTGCCATAACCACGCTCGGAAGCAGTGAGGATCTGGCTGCCTTCTTCCGGGATCAACATCGAAATCAGCTTCTGCCCTTCCGGCAGGCGCATACCACGCACACCGCGGGCGGTACGGCCCATGGCGCGAACGTCGGATTCCTTGAAGCGCGTCACCTTGCCACCGTCGGAGAACAGCATGACTTCACGCTCGCCATCGGTGATGGCCGCGCTGATCAATACGTCGCCTTCGTCCAGCTCCAGGGCGATCAGGCCCACGCTGCGTTGACGGCTGAAGGATTCAAGCGGGGTCTTCTTCACGGTGCCTTTGGCGGTGGCCATGAAGATGAAATGACCTTCGGTGTATTCCTCGACCGGCAACATGGTGGTGATGTATTCATCACTGTCCAGCGGCAGCAGGTTGACCAACGGACGACCACGGGCGGCACGGGAGGCTTCCGGGATTTCGTAGGTTTTCAGCCAGTACACCTTGCCCTTGCTGGAGAACAGCAGCAGCGTGGTGTGGCTGTTGGCGACCAGCAGGTGAGCGATGTAGTCCTCATCCTTCACGCCGGTAGCCGACTTACCTTTACCGCCACGACGCTGGGCCTGGTACGCAGCCAATGGCTGGGTCTTGGCATAGCCGCCGTGGGAGATGGTCACGACGCGCTCTTCTTCCGGGATCATGTCACCCAGGGTCAGGTCGAGGCGCGCATCGAGGATTTCGGTGCGGCGCACATCGCCGTATTCGGCACGGATCACTTCCAGTTCTTCGCGGATCACTTCCATCAGGCGCACGGCGCTGTTGAGGATGCGGATCAGCTCGCCGATCTGGTTGAGGATCTCCTGGTACTCGGCCAGCAGCTTCTCGTGCTCCAGGCCAGTCAGGCGGTGCAAGCGCAGTTCAAGGATGGCCTGGGCCTGTTCCGGCGACAGGAAGTACTTGCCGTCACGCAGACCGTATTGCGGGTCCAGGGTCTCTGGACGGCAAGAGTCGGCACCCGCGCGTTCAACCATGGCCACTACGGCGCTGGATTCCCACGGCATCTTGATCAACGCTTCTTTAGCTTCCGACGGCGTCGGCGAGGCCTTGATCAGGGCGATCACCGGGTCGATGTTCGACAGCGCAACCGCCTGGCCTTCCAGGATGTGGCCGCGTTCGCGAGCCTTGCGCAGTTCGAACACGGTACGGCGGGTGACCACTTCGCGGCGGTGACGCACGAAGGCTTCCAGCAGGTCCTTGAGGTTCAGGATGCGTGGGCGGCCGTCGATCAGTGCAACCACGTTGATACCAAACACGCTTTGCAGCTGGGTCTGGGCATAGAGGTTATTGAGGATCACCTCGGGCACTTCGCCGCGACGCAGCTCGATCACCACGCGCATACCGTCTTTGTCGGACTCGTCGCGCAGCTCGGTGATGCCTTCGAGTTTTTTCTCTTTGACCAGCTCGGCGATCTTCTCGATCAGGCGCGCCTTGTTCAGCTGGTAAGGCAGCTCAGTGATAACGATCTGCTGGCGGCCACCGACCTTGTCGATGTCTTCGATGATCGAGCGGGCACGCATGTAAATGCGGCCGCGACCGGTGCGGTAGGCTTCGATGATGCCGGCGCGACCGTTGATGATCGCGGCGGTCGGGAAGTCCGGACCGGGAATGTATTGCATCAGCTCATCGACGGTCAGCTCAGGGTTGTCGATGAGGGCCAGGCAACCGTCGATGACTTCACCGAGGTTGTGCGGCGGGATGTTGGTGGCCATGCCCACGGCGATACCGCTGGAGCCGTTGACCAGCAGGTTGGGAATACGGGTCGGCATGACCGCCGGGATCATTTCGGTGCCGTCGTAGTTCGGCACCCAGTCCACGGTTTCTTTATGCAGGTCGGCCAGCAGCTCGTGCGCCAGCTTGGTCATGCGCACTTCGGTGTATCGCATGGCCGCGGCGTTGTCGCCGTCGACCGAACCGAAGTTGCCCTGGCCGTCTACCAGCAGGTAGCGCAGGGAAAACGGCTGGGCCATCCGAACGATGGTGTCGTACACCGCGGTGTCGCCGTGAGGGTGATACTTACCGATCACGTCACCGACAACACGGGCAGATTTCTTGTACGGCTTGTTCCAGTCGTTACCCAGCTCGCTCATCGCGAACAGCACACGCCGGTGCACGGGCTTCAAGCCATCGCGCGCATCAGGCAGTGCCCGACCGACAATTACGCTCATCGCGTAGTCGAGGTAGGACTGTTTCAGCTCGTCTTCGATATTGACCGGGAGGATTTCTTTGGCCAGTTCGCCCATGAGAAGCCTGATTCCTTTTTCGGGTGAAACCTCGTCGCATCCATATGGGACGAACGAAGCTCGTCGCTGCCGGCATGGTGCCTGACAACGACTTACGACAAATCAACGAGTTATGACACGGATCTGCGCGTTAAGGATCCCCCCTCGGGGCGACCCTGGAAACCGCCGGATGTTATCACAATCGCCGCCACGCACCTATCCCCCTGATGCGCATGGAGACTAGTAATTTGACGGATGACAGGCTTGAAGAGGACGAGAGGGGCTCAGAGATGGGGTGGTGCTTTTTTTTGAGGGCGGATCGGAGGGTTTTATTGACTTTCAGGGCCAATCGGGGGCAAGCCCCCTCCCACATTTTGACTGTGTTCACCATTCAAGTGTGAGAGGGGGCTTGCCCCGATAGCCATTTCACAAACACCGCAGCCATCAATGCAGGCGTTTACGACACATCAACTTGGCCAGCTTGACCGTGTCAGGACGCTCGACGATGCCTTTTTCGGTCACGATCACATCGATCAGGTCGGCCGGGGTCACGTCAAACACCGGGTTATAGGCACTCACATCGGCAGCGAAGCGCTGGCCCGCGACTTCCAGCAATTCATCGGCATCACGCTCTTCCAGCGCCACGTCATCGCCGGTCGCCATCATCAGGTCGAGGGTCGAGCTCGGCGCCACCACCATAAACCGTACGCCGTGGTGCATGGCGCACACCGCCAGTTGATAGGTACCGATCTTGCCGATCACATCGCCATTGGCCGCGATACAGTCGGCGCCGACAACGACCCAGGTGACGCCCTTGGTCTTGAGAATATGCGCGCCCGCCGAATCCGCATTGACCATCACCGGAACACCATCGCCCGCCAACTCCCAGGCGGTCAGGCGCGAGCCTTGCAACCAGGGCCGGGTTTCGTTGGCGTAGACCTGTTCGACCAACCCCTCCAGGAAGGCCGCGCGAATCACGCCGAGGGCCGTGCCGAAGCCTCCCGTCGCCAACGCGCCCGCGTTGCCGTGGGTCAGGATCGCCTGGGCATTGCCTTGGTGCTTGCGAATCCGTTCGACGCCCAGTTGGGCCATGACAAGGTTGGCTTCACGATCGCTTTCATGGATTGCAATAGCCTCGGCTTCCAACATCGCCAGCGGGTCGGCGTGCTTTTTGACGCGGTCCAGGCGGTCGCGCATGCGCTTGAGGGCCCAGAACAGGTTCGAGGCGGTCGGGCGAGTCGCGGCCAGTAGTGCGTAGTCTTCTTCCCACGCGGCCTGCCAGTCGCCGCCTTCTGCGATGCGTTCGCGGGCGGCGAGCACCAGGCCATAGGCGGCGCTGATGCCGATGGCCGAGGCGCCGCGCACCACCATGGCGCGAATGGCCGCAGCCACCTCCTCCACCGTGGAGCAGCTCACCCAGCTTTCCCGCGAGGGCAACACACGCTGATCGAGCAGGTGCAGTGCGCCATCACGCCAATCGATGGCCTTCACTTTCTCCGCGGCCAACAGTCGATCGCGCATCCCTCACCCCGCTCTCATGAACAAAAGCCGCCGATTATAGCGATCCGCCAGCCAGGACGCTCGGGTATACTTCGCGCTTCTTTTATAGCTGCCCAGGAAGAAGCCTTCGATGACCCCCACTGCCGCCCCGCTCGACTTATTGCTACTGCCGACCTGGCTGGTACCTGTCGAACCTGCCGGCGTGGTGCTCAAGGAGCATGCCCTGGGCATCCGCGATGGGCGCATTGCCTTTATCGGGCCACGGGCGACGGCCTTGAAGCTTTCGGCCCGTGAAGTCCGCGAGCTGCCGGGCATGCTGCTCAGCCCGGGCCTGGTCAACGCCCACGGGCATGCGGCGATGAGCCTGTTTCGCGGCCTGGCCGACGACTTGCCACTGATGACCTGGCTGGAAAAACACATCTGGCCCGCCGAAGCCAAGTGGGTCGACGAAGCCTTCGTGCGCGACGGCACCGACCTGGCCATCGCCGAACAGCTCAAGGGCGGCATTACGTGTTTCTCGGACATGTACTTCTACCCCAAGGTCGCCAGCGAGTGCGTGCACAACAGCGGCATGCGAGCACAGATCGCGGTTCCGATCCTCGACTTCCCGATTCCCGGCGCCAGCACCGCCGATGAAGCCCTGCGCCAGGGCATCGAGCTGTTCGGCGACCTCAAGCATCACCCACGCATCAGGATCACCTTCGGCCCCCACGCCCCCTACACCGTGAGCGATGCCAACCTGGAAAAGATCCGGGTGATCGCCGAGGAGCTGGACGCCGCAATCCATATGCATGTGCACGAAACCGCGCATGAGGTGCAACAAGCGGTGGAGCAGACCGGCGAACGCCCGCTGGCACGCCTGGGCCGCCTCGGCCTGCTGGGCCCGCGCTTCCAGGCCGTTCACATGACCCAAATCAGCGAGGATGACCTGGCTTTGCTGGTAGAAAGCAACACCAGCGTGATCCATTGCCCGGAATCGAACCTGAAACTGGCCAGCGGCTTCTGCCCGGTGGAGCGTCTGTGGCAGGCTGGCGTCAACGTGGCCATCGGCACCGATGGCGCCGCCAGCAACAATGACCTGGACCTGTTGGGCGAAACCCGCACGGCTGCAATGCTGGCCAAGGCCGTTGCCGGCTCGGCCACCGCGCTGGACGCCCATCGCGCCCTGCGCATGGCGACCCTCAACGGCGCCCGGGCCCTGGGCCTGGAGAGCGAGATAGGTTCGCTGGAAGTCGGCAAGGCAGCGGATATCGTGGCCTTCGATCTTTCAGGGTTGGCGCAACAACCGATCTACGATCCGGTCTCACAACTTATATATGCCACCGGACGCGATTGCGTGAAACACCTTTGGGTCGCCGGCAAGCAGTTGCTCGACGACCGGCAATTGACCCGCATGGATGAACAACAGTTGACCGCCACGGCCATTGCCTGGGGTAGACGCATCAGCGGGCACTAAGCATAACGCCGGTGCTGAACCCGTGCGTTCAGCACCGGCAAACCGATTTATCCGTTTTAGAGGATGCACCATGAGCAACGTTGACCACGCCGAAATCGCCAAATTCGAAGCCTTGGCGCACCGCTGGTGGGACCGCGAAAGCGAGTTCAAGCCCCTGCACGACATCAACCCCCTGCGGGTCAACTGGATTGACGAGCGCGTCAACCTGGCCGGCAAGAAGGTGCTGGATGTCGGTTGCGGTGGCGGCATCCTCAGTGAAGCCATGGCCCAGCGCGGCGCGACCGTGATGGGTATCGACATGGGCGAAGCGCCGCTGGCCGTGGCCCAGTTGCACCAGCTGGAGTCCGGGGTGAGCGTGGAATACCGCCAGATCACTGCCGAAGCCCTGGCCGACGAGTTGCCCGAGCAGTTCGACGTGGTCACTTGCCTTGAGATGCTGGAACACGTGCCGGACCCGTCCTCGGTGATCCGCGCCTGCTTCCGCATGGTCAAGCCGGGCGGCCAGGTGTTCTTCTCCACCATCAACCGCAATCCCAAGGCTTACCTGTTCGCGATCATCGGCGCTGAATACATCATGAAGCTGCTGCCGCGCGGCACCCATGACTTCAAGAAATTTATCCGCCCATCCGAACTGGGCGCGTGGAGCCGCCAGGCCGGGCTGACCGTCAAGGACATCATCGGCCTGACCTACAACCCGCTGACCAAGCACTACAAGCTGGCCAGCGACGTCGACGTCAACTACATGATCCAGACCCTGCGCGAGGAGTGAGCCTGTGAAGTTGCGAGCGGTTCTCTTCGATATGGACGGTACCTTGCTGGACACCGCACCAGACTTTATCGCCATCTGCCAGGCCATGCGCGCTGACCGCGGCCTCGCGCCGGTCAACGACCAGCACATCCGCGATGAAATTTCCGGCGGTGCACGGGCGATGGTCGCCGTGACCTTCGCCATGGACCCGGAATCCCCAGGCTTTGAAGAGCTGCGCCAGGAATTCCTGGAGCGCTACCTCAAGGGCTGCGCGATTCACAGCGCGTTGTTCGACGGCATGGCCGAACTGCTGGAAGACATCGAGAAGTCCAAGCTGATCTGGGGCGTGGTCACCAACAAGCCGGTGCGCTTTGCCGAACCGATCATGCAGCAACTGGGCCTGGCCGAGCGGTCGGCGTTGCTGATCTGCCCGGACCACGTGACGAACAGCAAGCCGCACCCCGAGCCGCTGATCCTGGCGTGCAAGATGCTCGACCTGGACCCGGCCAGCGTGCTGTTCGTGGGCGATGACCTGCGCGACATCGAATCCGGCCGCGATGCCGGCACCCGCACCGCAGCGGTGACCTATGGCTATATCCACCCGGACGACAACCCACGTCACTGGGGCGCGGACGTGGTAGTGGATCACCCGCTGGAACTGCGCAAGGTGCTGGATAACGCGCTGTGCAGTTGCTGATGGCTCACGCGCTCTACTGACTAAGGAAGATCCAATGTGGGTGTTTGCAACCTACTGAATTCTGTCGAGGCTTTTTATGTTTGATTACTCTGCACGTCCAGAACTGCTCAAAGGCCGGGTCATCCTGGTGACCGGTGCGGGTCGCGGGATTGGCGCGGCGGCAGCGAAAACCTACGCGGCCCATGGCGCCACCGTGCTGTTGCTGGGCAAGACCGAAGCCAACCTGGCCCAGGTGTATGACGAGATCGAAGCCGCCGGCCACCCACAACCGGTGGTCATCCCGTTCAACCTGGAGACCGCCCTGCCCCATCAATACGATGAGCTGGCCGCGATGATCGAAAAAGAATTCGGCCACCTCGACGGCCTGCTGCACAACGCCTCGATCATCGGCCCACGCACGCCGATCGAGCAGTTGTCCGGCGAGAACTTCATGCGGGTGATGCACATCAACGTGAATGCCATGTTCATGTTGACCAGTACGCTGCTGCCACTGCTCAAGCTGTCCCAGGATGCGTCGGTGGTGTTCACCTCCAGCAGCGTCGGGCGTAAGGGCCGTGCGTATTGGGGGGCTTACGGCGTGTCGAAATTCGCCACTGAAGGCCTGATGCAAACCCTGGCCGACGAGCTCGACACAGTTGCGCCCGTACGGGCCAACAGCATCAACCCAGGCGCCACGCGCACCAGCATGCGGGCGCAGGCGTACCCAGGGGAAAACCCGGCGGATAACCCGGCACCGGAAGCAATCATGCCGGTGTACCTGTACCTGATGGGGCCGGACAGTACCGGGATCAATGGGCAGGCGTTCGACGCGCAGTAAAACCAAATGTGGGAGGGGGCTTGCCCCGATGGCGGTGGGTCAGCCACAGATACAGTGACTGACACCCTGCCATCGGGGGCAAGCCCCCTCCCACATTTCGATTGCGGTGTTCCCTGGGCCTTAGTTTTTCACCACTTCCTCAAGGGTGAAGCGTCCCAGTGGGTTTTGCAGGAAGTTGCTCACATTCTTGCGCGAGATGTTGATGTACGGGCTGTAGTACAGGTCGATCCAGTTCACATCCTGTTTCGCCAGTTTCTGCAGGTCGATATACATCTGCTCACGCTTGGCCGGGTCGGCCTCGATGCGGGCCGCGGCCACCAGCGCCTTGACCTGGTCGTTCTTGTAGCGGGTCATGTAGTTCTGGTTGGTGTCGTGGCCCAGTACGAAGGTGGTCTTCTGGTCCGGGTCGAGGATGTCGTTGGTCCAGTACATCACTGAAATATCGTAAGTACCGTCCACCAGCATCTGCCAGCTTTGAGTCGGGTCGACTTTCTGCAGGTTGGCGGTGACGCCGACCTTGGCCAGTTGATCCTTGATGATCACCGCAATCTGCTCGTCGGCCTCGTTGCCGGCGTTGACCACATAGTTGAGCTTCAAGTCCTTGGCGCCGGCATCGGCCAGCAGCTTCTTGGCGGCGGCGGGGTCATACGGGCGCTGCAGGTTGTTGGCGTAGTGGTACAGCGAGCCTTTTGGAATGTAGGAATAGGCCACGGTGCCTTGACCGTAAGTGGCGGTCTTCACCAGCGATTGTTTATCGATGGACATGTCCAGTGCCTGACGCACTTCCGGCTTGGCCAACAGGCCGTGCTCGTGGTTGATCAGCAGGTGGTCTTCACGGGTCGACGGGTCGGAGTGGATCACCACGTTCTTGTCTTTTTTCAGCTCTTCCACCCGGGAGAACGGTACAAAGATCGCCGTGTCCAGCTCGTTGTTCTGCACCATGCGCATGCGCGTGTTGTCGTCAGTGACCGACACCCACTCCACGCCATCCAGGCTCACGTTCTTGGCCTGCCAGAAGTTCGGGTTCTTTTTCAGGATCACCCGATCGCCCTTGCGCCATTCGTCCACGGTAAACGCACCGGAAGTCACCGGGTTTTCCGCGTAGGCGTCTTCGCCCATCTTGGTCATGGCTTTTTCCGACAGGATCGATACCGTCGGCGACGCGAGTTGCGAGAGGAAGGCGACCGCAGGGGTTTTCAGCGTCACGACCAGGGTTTTGGGGTCGGTGGCCTTGGCCGTATTGATCAGGCTGAACGGGTCGCTCCACAGCGAAGCCTTGTTGTCGCGGATACGCAACAGGCTGAACGCCGCATCCTCAGCGGTGATCGGCGAGCCGTCGGAGAACTTCGCCTCACGCAGTTTGAAGGTGTAGGTCAGGCCGTCCTTGGAGATATCCCAGCTTTCGGCCAGCCCCGGCTCCATCTTGGTCCCCAGGTTATCCACGCGCACCAGGGTGTCGTAGACGTTGGCGAATACCCAGGTGTCGCGGTTTTGCGCACTTTTGATCGGGTCAAACGTGGTGCTGTCTTCACGGCAACCGATGGTCAATACGCCAGCGGCCTGGGCCAGCCCGGCAGTGAGGGACCAGGCGGTTAACGTCGCAGCAGCGAGCAACTTCAAGTGGCGGGATTGCATGTCATAACTCCTTGTTTATGGACGGCAGAAAGGGTCAACGGTTCTTCAAGCACGCAACTGTACCGATGCTCGTGCAGGAAATGGGTCGGCGGCAACACCATGGAACACAGGGCCTTGGCATACCGGCAACGCGGGTGAAACGCACAGCCGGTGGGCACATTCAATGGGCTGGGTGGCTCACCCGGCAAGGGTTCCGTAGGCAATGGCCGATGCGGATCGATCTCCGGGATCGCCTGGATCAGCGCCGCCGTATACGGATGGCGCGGCGAAGTGAACACCGCCTCCACCGGGCCCTCCTCGACGATCTTGCCCAGGTACATCACCGCCACGCGGTCGCACAGGCGGCGCACGATGGCCAGGTCATGGGCGATGAACAGGATCGCCAGGTTCATGCGCTGTTGCAGCTCCAGCAACAGGTTGATGATCTGGCCCTGGATCGACACATCCAGCGCCGCCACACACTCATCAGCGATGATCAAGCGCGGCTCCACCGCCAGCGCCCGGGCGATGCCCACGCGCTGGCACTGGCCGCCGCTGAGCGCGCCGGGTTTGCGCTCGGCGAGTTCGGGACGCAGGCCGACCAGGTCGAGCAGTTCGTTGACGCGAGCCGGAATCTGTTGCGCGGGGACCTTGCGTTGCACCCGCAGCACCTCGGCAATGGTTTCGCCAATGGTGTGGCGCGGGTTCAGCGCGGCATACGGGTCCTGGAAAATCATCGCGGTTTCATGGCGCAGCCGGGCGATATCGATGGCGCTGCCGTGGGCCATATCAATACCGTCGAACAACACTTGGCCGGCGCTGATCGGGTTGAGGTGCAGAATCGCACGGCCCAGAGTGCTCTTGCCGCTGCCGGATTCGCCCACCAGGCCGAGGGTCTCGCCCGCCGCCAGGTTCAGCGATACCCCGTTCACCGCCCTCACCCACTGCTTGTTCAAACCCAACACGCCAGTGCCAGACGCGGCAAAGCGCACCTCCAGGTCTTTGATCTGCAACAGGCTCATGGCCGATCTCCCAAAGGATAGTGACAGGCCACACGCGAGCCTTCAGGCTGCTGCTGGGTGCATAGGTCGCCGACCTGCGGGCAGCGTGGGTTGAAGCGACACCCGGCGGGCAACGCATCCAGCAGCGGCGGCTGGCCTGGGATGGTGCGCAGCAACGCATGCCCGCTGCTGTGGGCAGGCTGGCAGTCGATCAGCCCAGCGGTGTAAGGATGCCGGGGGTGGGCCAGCAGGTCGTATTTGCTGCCATGCTCGCACAGGCGACCGGCGTACATCACGGCGATGGAGTCGCAGGTCTGCGCCACCACGCCGAGGTCGTGGGTGATCATGATGATCGACAGGCCACGCTGGTCGCGCAGGTCCAGCAACAGGCGCAGGATTTGCGCCTGCACGGTCACATCGAGGGCCGTGGTCGGCTCATCGGCGATCAACACCTGCGGGTTGCAGCCCAGGGCCACGGCGATCATCGCGCGCTGGCGCATGCCGCCGGAAAACTCATGGGGATAGTTGTCGACCCGCGCCTGGGGATCAGGGATCCCCACCTGGCGCAGCACGTCGATGGCTTGCAGGCGCGCGTCTTTCTTCGACGCACCTTGATGCAGGCGAATCCCCTCGGCGATCTGCTCGCCAATGCGCATCAGCGGGTCGAGGTGGCTGCTGGGGTTCTGGAAGATCATGCCCAGTTGCCCGCCACGCACTGCGCGCATGCCGGCGTCATCCAGCTGCAACAAATCGCGACCGGCCAGGCGCACGGCCCCGCCTTGCACCCGCAGGTTGGGCGACGGCAACAAGCGCATCAGCCCGCGACAGGCCATCGTCTTGCCCGAGCCGCTTTCACCCACCAGGCCGAGGATTTCACCTTCGGCCAGGTCAAAGGACACACGATCGACCAGGGTGACATCACGCCCGGCGTTATGGGCGATCACACTCAAGTCCTGTACCTGAAGCAGGCTCATGTTCGATCCCCCAGCACTTGCGCCACACCGTCGGCCAACAGGCTGAAGCCCATGGCCAGGGTCACGATGGCCAGGCCCGGGAAGGTGCAGAGCCACCAGGCCGTGGTGATAAAGGCCTGCCCTTCGGCCACCATGGTGCCCCATTCGGCGGTCGGCGGTTGTACACCCAGGCCGAGGTAGCTCACCGCCGCCCCATTGAGCAGCACCAGCACGGCGTCAGACATGGAAAACACAATCGAGCCAAACAGGGCGTTGGGCAGCAAATGCCGAAACAGGATGCGCCCGTGGCCAAATCCCAGGCTCTTGGCCGCCAGGGCAAAGTCGCTTTCCTTGAGCACCAGGATCTGCGAGCGGATCAGCCGCGCATACGACACCCAGCCCACCAGCGCCATGGCGATATAAAAACTCTTCAAGCCCGGGCCGAGGATGGCCATGATCGCCAACATCAATACCAGGAACGGGAACGCCAGGACCACGTCGATCACGCGCATGCAGAAATTGTCGAAACGCCCGCCGATGTAGCCGGAAACCGCACCGACAAAGGTGCCGATCATGAACGGGAAAATCACCCCGACAATGGCCAATTGCAGGTCAATGCGCGCGCCCCAGATCACCCGCGAAAGGATGTCACGACCATAATTGTCCGTGCCAAACGGATGGGCAAGGCTTGGCCCCAGCAGGCTCAGATCCGTGTTCTGCGCAATCGGGTCATAGGGCGCGATCCACGGCGCGAACAGCGCCAAGGCAAACCACGCCAACAGAATCGCCAGGCCCCACGCGGCGGTCAGCCGGCCATTGCGAAAGCCAAACCGCAAGCGCAAGCGCCAGGGCACAATCAACGAGCGGCTGTTCATTGCATTTTCACCCGTGGGTCGAGGGCGACGGTCACGACATCCGCCACAAAGTTGACCACCACCGTCGCACAGGCCAGCACCATGGCCACCCCCTGCACCACCATGTAGTCGCGGGTAAAGATGCCACGGACCAGCAACTGACCGATGCCGGGAATGGCGAACAGGCTTTCGATCACCACCGTGCCGCTGATCAACCAACCGATGTTCACCGCCAGCAGGTTGACCGCCGGCACCAGGGAATTGGGCAACACATGCCGGCGAAACACCGCAGCCTCCGACAACCCACGGGCGCGGGCGGCGGTGACATGGTCGGCCTGCAACTCCATCAACATGCTCGCCCGCAGGTTGCGCACCAGCACCGCGGACAACGCCAGGGCGATGGTCAGGCATGGCAGGACCATATGGTGCGCCTTGTCCAGCCAGGTGCGGCCGTAGCCCGACACCGGGAACAAGCCCCATTGCACGCTGAGCAACAGGATCAGCATCAAGCCCAGCCAGAATGCCGGCATGCCCAGGCCGACCGTGGTGAATACGCGGATCAGGTTGTCGGCCCAGCCACCTTTATGCCGCGCCGCCAAGGTCGCCAGCGGTATCGCGATCAACAGCGCCAGCACCACGCTGCCAAGGACCAGCACCAACGTCGGCTCGATGCGGGTGACGATCAGCTTCAGGGCATCGACCTTGTACAGCAGCGATTGGCCGAGGTCGCCCTTGAGCAGGTTTTTGAGAAAGTAGAAATATTGCAGCCACAACGGCTGGTCGAGGCCGAACTGCGCGCGGATTTTCAGCAAGGCGTCCGGGGTGCTGCGCGAGCCCAGCAGCGCGCGGGCGGGGTCGCCGGGAATCGAGCGTACCAGCACAAAGGTGATCAGGCTGATGCCAAACAGCACCGGCAACAATTGCAGGGGCCGGGACAGTACAAAACGGTAGCGCGCCAGGTTCATTCGTCAGCCTCGATGGCGAGCAAGAAAGTCCAGCAGCACCGGGAAGTACGCGTGAGGCTCTTCATAAAAGGGCATATGGCTGCTGTTGGGGAACACATGCAGCTCGGCGTGGCGAGCCGCCAACTTCATGCGCATGGCGCAGGCCGGGGTCAGTTCATCGTGCTGGCCGGTGGTGATCAGCATCGGCATCTTGAAATCGGCCATCTCGGGGATGCGGTTCCAGTCCTTGAGGTTGCCAATATAGAGAAATTCATTCGGCCCCTGCATGGTTTCGTAGGGCCCCATGTTCCAGTCATCCAGGGAGCGCTTGACCGGTGCCGGCCACTCGTCCAGACGACACACATGACGGTAGTTGAGCAAGGTGATCGCCGCCTGGTACTGCGGGTGGTCCAGGGTGCCCATGGCTTCATGGCGCTGCATCATCGCCACGGTTTCGCTGCCCAGGGCGCCGCGCAGGCGTTCCAGTTCCTGGGACAGGTGCGGGATGTCGCCGACGGTGTTTTCCAGGATCAGGCTTTTCAGGGCGGCGGGGTAATGGATAGCGTATTCGATCGCCAGCCAGCCGCCCCAGGAATGGCCGAGCAAATGCACACGGCCCAGGCCCAGGGCCTGGCGCACGGTTTCGACTTCTTCGACATAACGGCGGATTTCCCACAGGGAAACATCGGTCGGTCTGGCTGAAGCGCCAGTGCCAAGCTGATCGAATGCAACCACTCGCAGGTTATGGTCTTTGAGCCAGCCATGGGCGTCACGCAAGTAGTCACACGGCAGGCCAGGACCGCCGTTGAGGCACAGCAGCACCTCATCGCCGTCACCAAAGCTGTAGGCCACGAGGTTATGGCCGTCGACTTGCACGTTGTACTGCTGGTCGGGGGCAATTTCACGCCACATGCATACATTCCTTGTGTTGTATCGGCCTGGCGGGTAGCGGCCGTTAATCAGGCCAACACTACCGAGGATGCCGTGTGTCCATAACCTAGTATTTCTTATAGGTTTGGCCTGGCAGTCCTTCGCCGGGGCGTGGCATTCTACTTGCCGCAAGTCGAGATTCAAATGAATTCGGGAGCAGAACGGATGCTGGCCAAGCTAACTGCGTTCAATAACCGTCTGATGCCGGGCAGGAGCCTGGATGAACAGATGGACAATACGTTCGACCTCGCCCAGCAGTTGGGCTTCGATGCGCTGGTGTATGACTACACCCCGGTGCCCATCGACCTCAATGGCGAGCTCATCACCCCCTCGGTGCTGGAATTGCGCAACACCCCGCCCGACTGGCATGCCTTGTGGTGCAGCGAAGGGTTCTACCAGATCGACCCCGTGCAGCACTTGGCCTTGAGCACGGTTTCGCCGTTTGTCTGGTCCTATGACGCCAAAGCCCAGACCGCCCTGCAGCAGATCATCGACCCCTGCCACGCACCCGTGTCTTCTTACCTGCATGACCGCCAGTTGACCTGCGGCGTCAGCGTGCCGATCCACCTGCCCCGCGGCGGCTTTGCCTCGCTGACCGGCCTGCGCACCGGCAAGGCGAGCGTGGTGCTGCGGGATGCGCAGCAGACTCTGTCGGATTTCGCCCTGATTACCCATGCCTTGCAGGAAGCGGCCTACCCATTATTCAGCAAGGAGCTACGTGCCTACCCACATATTCGCCTGACCAAACGTGAGCGCGAGTGCCTGAAATGGGCCGCCGATGGCCTGACCGCCGCCGAAATCGCCACCCAATTGAGCCGTTCCCTGGCAGTGGTCACCCTGCACCTGGCGTCGGCGATGCACAAATTAGGGGCAAAGAACCGGGTCCAGGCAGTGGTTCGCGCAACCCACTATCGCTTGCTGGAAGACTGAACCTTCGGCAAAACCTAGCTGTTTTGCTAGTTACCTAAACATCGCGTGCCGATTATCGTGTCCCTGATCCTTTTTTTCAGAGCAGGGTACGAAATGGAATTCATCGAAAAAATCCGCGAAGGGTATGCGGCCTTTGGCGCTTACCAGACCTGGTACCGCATCACTGGCGACCTGACCACCGGCCGCACACCGTTGGTGATCATCCATGGGGGCCCCGGCTGCACCCATGACTACGTCGACGCCTTCAAGGACGTCGCCGCCAGCGGTCATGCCGTGATCCACTACGATCAACTGGGCAATGGGCGCTCCACCCACTTGCCCGACAAAGACCCCTCCTTCTGGACCGTCAGCCTGTTCCTCGATGAGCTGAACAACCTGCTGGACCACCTGCAAATCAGCGATGACTACGCGATCCTCGGGCAATCCTGGGGCGGCATGCTCGGCAGTGAGCATGCGATCCTGCAACCCAAGGGCCTGCGCGCCTTCATCCCGGCCAACTCGCCCACCTGCATGCGCACCTGGGTCAGCGAAGCCAACCGCCTGCGCAAACTACTGCCCGAAGGCGTGCATGAAACCCTGCTCAAGCATGAAGCCGCCGGCACCTACCAAGACCCGGAATACCTCGCCGCCTCGCGGATTTTCTATGACCAGCACGTGTGCCGGGTCAACCCCTGGCCTGAAGAGGTAGCCCGCACCTTCGCCGCGGTCGATGCCGACCCGACGGTGTACCACGCCATGAGCGGCCCTACCGAGTTCCACGTGATTGGCAGCCTGAAGGACTGGAACGTGATCGGCCGCCTGTCGGCGATCAAGGTGCCGACCCTGGTGATTTCCGGCCGGCATGACGAGGCGACGCCGCTGGTGGTCAAGCCGTTCCTGGACGAAATCGCGGATGTGCGCTGGGCACTGTTTGAAGACTCCAGCCACATGCCCCATGTGGAAGAGCGCCAGGCGTGCATGGGCACGGTGGTGAAGTTCCTGGATGAGGCGTGCTCGACGCCGCACACAGCCCTCAAGGCTGGCTGAGGTAAAAATGCGCAGGGCCACTTAGCGCTGTCGCTCAGTAAATTGGAATATCCCTGTGGCGAGCGGGCTTGCCCTAATGCCGTTCAGTTAAGGCTTTTTTGTAGGAGCGAGCTTGCTCGCGAAAAACTCACAGGCGCCGCGTTGATTCAGGAAACACGCGTTATCGTTGACGTTTTTCGCGAGCAAGCTCGCTCCTACAGAAGGCGATGTACTCTTAACTGAACGGCATTAGGGCAAGCCCGCTCGCCACAGCAAGTCCGCTGGCCACAACATGCCCGCTCGCCACAATCAGCCAACTTGCCTGAACAAGCCCACTGGCCACTGCAGCTCGCCCCCCTCCTACCGTCTAGACGTCGCTGGTCTCCGGCCTCGCGGCTTTGTTCGACACCTGCGCCACCAGTGGAATCTCCTGACCCTGTGCATCAAACAACTTGCCGCCGCTGAAGTAATCCCCCTCGCGCAAGGCCGCCACATCCTGGAAGCACAAACTGCGCTCCGTCCCTGCCACGAACACTGATTGCTGGTCTGAGTTACCGGCGGTGATGTGGTTGAACGCCAGGTTCAGCAGGATCGCCATGATCGCCGACGAGCTGATGCCCGAGTGGAAAATGGTCGCGAACCAGCTGGGAAAATGATCGTAGAAACTCGGCGCAGCGATGGGGATCATGCCGAAACCGATGGACGTGGCGACGATGATCAGGTTCATGTTGTTGCGGTAATCCACCTTGGACAGCGTGCGAATACCACTGGCCGCCACGGTGCCGAACAGCACGATCCCGGCACCGCCCAGTACCGAGGTCGGTACGGCCGCAATGACACGCCCCATGAAGGGCAGCAGGCCGAGAATCACCAGGAACAGCCCACCGGTCGCCACCACAAACCGACTCTTCACCCCCGTCACCGCCACCAGGCCGACGTTCTGGGCGAATGCACTTTGGGTGAACGAACCGAAGATCGGCGCGAACATGCTCGACAGCATATCGGCACGCAGGCCATTACCGAGACGTTTGGAGTCGACCTTGGTGTCGATGATCTCACCCACCGCCAGGATATCTGCCGAGGTTTCCACCAGGGTCACCATCACCACGATACACATGGAAATGATCGCCGCCACATGAAAGGTCGGCATGCCGAAATGGAATGGAGCGGGGAAACCGAACATCGGCCCCTGGGTGACACCGGAGAAGTCGGCCATGCCCAGCAATACCGCAATGAGCGTGCCGATCACCATCGCCAGCAGGATCGACAACCGCGAGATAGTCGCACTGCCGATCTTGCTCAGCAGCAACACCAACACCAGGGTCAGCGCCGCCAGGCCGATGTTCGGCATGCTGCCGAAGTCGGCTGCGCGGCTGTTGCCGCCCATGGCCCACCGCGCCGCGACGGGCATCAGGGTCAGGCCGATGGTGGTGATCACGATACCGGTCACCAGCGGTGGGAAAAACTGGGTGATCCGCGAGAACACCGGGGTAATCAATAGCCCGATCAACGACGCCGCCATCACCGCCCCCAGAATCGCTGGCACCCCGCCAGCGCCATCACTGCCGACAATCGCCACCATGGTTGCCACACCGGCAAACGACACGCCCTGTACCAGCGGCAACTGGCAGCCAAAAAACGGCAGGCCAAGGGTTTGCAGCAAGGTGGCCAGGCCACCGGCAAACAACGACGCGGCGATCAACAGGCCGATATCCGCCGGCGACAACCCAGCCGCCTGGCCGACGATCAACGGTACGGCAACGATGCCGCCGTACATGGTGAGCACATGCTGCAGGCCGTAAGCCAGGTTGGCGGCGACGCCAAGATTCTCATCTTCCGGCCGCTGCGGTGACGCCTTCGGGATAGTCATGGTGAGGGGTTCTCTGTTTTTGTTGTGCGGCCACTGTATGCAATGTAAGGACTGGATGTCCATAGAGTTGTATACAATCAATCGAACAAGATACCCTCCATCGGCGTTACAAAAACAATCCGGCCGACATGAGCCAGAACGCCAAAGGACACTAAAACCATGAAAAAGGCACTACAGGGCGCAACCGTGGCATTGACGCTCCTCGGCGGTGGGGAGGCCGTCGCGATGGAATGGATGAACAACAGCGTAGGATTTCGCTACGGCCAGCAGTTCACCAATCCGAACAACCCCGATGCATTCAGTAAACGCATCTACAGCTTTACCCACGCCAGCGGCTACCAGTACGGCAGTCACTTCCTGAACCTGGATGTGTTCCTGTCCGACAGCCGCGACCCGCGCAAGGGCACCGACCACGGCGGCAGTGAGGTGTACGCGGTGTATCGGCACCAGTTGTACGCCTCTCGCGTCTTCGATACGCCGCTGGGTACCGGGTTGATCAAGGATTACGCCTTCACCCTGGGCTTCGATGCCAACCGCAACAACAACTTCGCCTCAGCCAGGAAACGCGCACTGGTGCTCGGCCCGACCTTGAAGTTCAACACCGTCGGCGTGCTGGACCTGAGCCTGATGTACTACAAGGAACGGAACCACACCGGCATTCCCGGCGCGAAAGAGTCGAACCACACGTTTGACGACACTTACCTGCTCAACCTGACCTGGATGCGCCCGTTCGAGATCGGCAACCATGGGGCCAGGTTCCAGGGGTTCATCAACCACGTCGGAGACAAGGGCGAGGACTTCCACGGCCGCGATACCGCAGCCGAAACCTTGCTGCGCACCGCGCTGATGGTGGCGGTGCGGCCGGGTAAAAGTGTTAAACCGAACCTGTATCTGGGGGTGGGCTACGAGTACTGGCATAACAAATTCGGTGTGGATGGCGGCCGGGGCAGCCGCACATCGACGCCGACGGTGAATATGGAAGTGACCTTCTAGGGGGAGTCAAATGCAGGAGGGGGCTTGCTCCCTCCCACAGACTGAAACGCAGTGTCACTCCAGGTTCAGATCCGTTGCCAGTTCCGAGCGGCCTGCTTTCGGCCGCGCCAGCCAGTAACCCAGCACCGCCAACGGCGCAGTCGCCAGCATCACCAGTGCCGTGATCAACAGCGGCTGCTCGAGCATCGACGACACCACCAGGCTGCTGAGAAAGCACAGCCCCAATTGCAGGGTGTTTTGCAGCGCTGCGGCCTTGCCGGAATTTTCTGCAAAGGGCATCAGCGCATTCGCCACCACGATCGGATAGCTGGCGCCATTGACCAGGGCCATCAGGCAGAACGGGATCAGCAAGGTGGTCAGGGTCGGCACGGTCAAGGTGGCGACCAGGTACAACGCCACCATGCTGATGCAATAGGCCACCAACAACCACGGCAGCAGTGTCTTGCCCTGGAAACGCTGCAAGGCGCTGCGGCAACTGTAGCCACCGACCAGAAAGGCGAGGGTCGGCAGCACATAGCTCAAGCCGATGTCATTGGGGCTGTAGCCCATGTCACCGAGGATGAAGGGCGACGCGGTCAGCCAGGCGAAAAAACTGGCGGAGCACGCCGCAAAGATCATGACGTTGCCGGTGAATACCCGAGAGCCGAGCAACTGCCCGTAGCCCAGGCGCGCAGGCTCGCCCTCTGCGGCAGGGCGTTTGGGCAAGGCACGTAGGAATAACGTAGGCAGCAGCAACAGCAGCGAGACACCCAATAACACCGCGAAAATCGCCTGCCAGCCAAAGTGATTCAACACCATCGCGCCCAACAGCGGGGCCAGGGCCGGCGACAATGACATCAGCGGCATGATACTGGCGAATACACGGTGGGCTTTGTCAGCTGGGTAACGGTCAATCACCAAGGCCTGCCAACTGACCGCGGCGGAACACACGCCAATCGCCTGGATAAAGCGCAAGGCCAGCAGCTGCGGCGCCGTCTCGACCCAGAACATCCCCGCGCAGCCCAGCACGAACAGGCTCAGGCCGGTGACCAGGATCGGTTTGCGCCCGAGTCGGTCAGACAACGGCCCCCACAGCAACTGCCCCACCGCAAAGCCGGCGAGGAAAATACTCAGGCTGGCGCCCACCGCGCCGGCGCCGATCTGCAATTGCTCGCCCATGGCGCCAAACGCCGGCAAGTACATGTCCATGGCGAGGTAACCGAGCATGCTCAGCCCCGCCAGATACCAGGTGAAACCAAAAGAGTTTTTCATTGAAGCCTTATAGATCCTGCCATCAAACTATTTGCTGACTGCCGCTCATTATGAAGCTGGCAACATCCCTGTGAAGCGATAATAATTGGACAAATCTATCAATATTTTTGAAGGCAGTGTGTATGTGGTCCGAATACTCCCTGGATGTAGTTGATGCGGTCGCGCGTCACGGCAGCTTCAGCGCTGCGGCCCAGGAACTGCACCGCGTGCCATCGGCCATCAGCTATACGGTGCGCCAACTGGAAGAGTGGCTGGCCGTGCCGTTGTTTGTGCGGCGCCATCGCGATGTCGAACTCACCCCCGCTGGCCGTCTATTTATAGATGAAGCGCGGGGCGTGATGAAAAAAATGCTCGGCACACGGCGCTTGTGCCAGCAGGTGGCCAACGGCTGGAGCGGCCAGTTGAAGGTCGCGGTGGATTCCATCGTCAAACCCCAGCGTTGCCGGCAATTGGTGCTGGATTTCTATCGACAGTTTCCCGAGGTGGAATTGCTGCTGGAATACGAGGTGTACAACGGCGTGTGGGACGCCCTGGCCGATGAACGTACCGACATTGTGATCGGCGCCACCAGCGCGGTGCCGGTGGCCAGTCACTTCACCTTTCGCGACATGGGGCTGTTGAACTGGCTGTGCGTGGTCAGCAGCCAGCATCCGCTCGCCGGCATCGAAGGCTTGCTCAATGACGACCAACTGCGCCCCTTCGCCTCGCTGTGCATGACCGATACGTCACGCAACCTGCCCAAGCGCGACACCTGGACCCTGGACAACCAGCGCCGCCTGGTGGTGCCTAACTGGGCCTCGGCGATCGACTGCCTGCGCGATGGCCTGTGCGTTGGCATGGCGCCAGCGCATCAAGTGCTGCCCTGGATCGAACGCGGTGAGCTGGTGGCCCTGCAATTGAGCCGCCCCTTCCCCGCCAGCCCGTCGTGCGTGGCGTGGGCGCAGAACAAGGTGTCCCCCGCCATGCGTTGGTTGCTGGAGTACTTGGGCGACACCGAGACGATGAACCAGGAGTGGTTGAATGGGAGTGACCGTTGAAGATCACCGGGATCCGTTGTGTGGGGGGGCCAGTCCGTCAAGGTTTTTTGTAGGAGCGAGCTTGCTCGCGAAAAACTCATAGGCGCCGCGTCCATTCAGGAAGCACGCGCTATCGTTGACGTTTTTCGCGAGCAAGCCCGCTGGCGGTGTGCGCTTAACTGACGGGCATCAGATCCCATTTCAATCCAGTAAACGCGTGATGGCGCGCACGATCATCTCAACCTCCTTGGCCTCCAGGGTCAGCGGCGGCAGCAGCCGAATGACCTTGCCCCGCGTCACATTGATCAGCAGCCCATGCTCCTGGGCGGCACGCTGGGCCAGGTCGCGATAAGGGCTGGCCAACTCGATCCCGATCATCAGGCCTTGCCCGCGAATCGCCAGCACTTGCGGGTGCTCATTCAATTCCACCCGTAACCGCGCCAGCAGGCGCTCCCCCTGTTGCGCGGCGTTCTGCAACAACCCCTGCTCTTCGATAATGTCGAGCACGGTGCAGCCGACGCGACACGCCAGCGGATTGCCGCCAAAGGTACTGCCGTGACTGCCCGGTGTGAACAGCTCGGCCACGTGAGCCCGAGCCAGGCACGCGCCGATGGGCACGCCGTTGCCGAGGCCTTTGGCCAAGGTCATCACGTCCGGAACAATGCCTTCATGCTGGAAGGCAAACCAAGCGCCAGTACGTCCGATGCCGGTCTGGATTTCATCGAGCATCATCAGCCAGCCATGGCGCGAGCAGTGATCGCGCAAGGCTTTCAGATAACCCGGCGGCGCGACCATCACGCCGCTTTCGCCCTGGATAGGCTCCAACAGGACCGCGGCAATCCGCGGGCCGAACTGCTGAGTCAGCGCCTCCAGGGCTGCCAGGTCGCCAAAACCCACCTTGAGAAAATCCCCCGGCAAACGCTGGAAGCCCAGGCGTACCGACGGTCCGTCACTGGCAGCCATGGTGCCGAGGGTGCGGCCGTGGAAGGCGTTTTCCATCACCACCACCAACGGCTGCTCGATGCCCTTTTTCCAGCCATGCAGGCGCGCCAGCTTCAGTGCCGTCTCATTGGCTTCGGCACCGGAATTGTTGAAGAAGGCGCGGTCCAGGCCGGACAGCCGGGTCAGGCGCAGGGCCAGTCGTTGTTGCCAGTCGATGCTGTAGAGGTTGGAGGTGTGCAACAGCAAGCCGGCCTGTTCGCTGATGGCTGCTACCAGTTTTGGGTGGGAGTGCCCAACGTTGGTCACCGCCACGCCCGCCACCGCGTCCAGGTATTCACGCCCCTGCTGGTCCCACAGGCGCGTGCCCAAGCCACGGGTAAAGCTCAGGGCCAGGGGTTGGTAGGTGGTCATCAGGCAGGCGGCGGTCATGGTGGCAAGCTCCAGGGCATCGTGGGGACGATCCCAGTATCGTTAGCCATCTGAGCTGGATAAACTGCACTTTCCTGCAATGACTTTGAACCAGGGTTTGATAATGGATTTATTCCAGGCGATGTCGGTGTATGTGAAAGTGGTCGAGAGCGGCAGCATGACCGCCGCCGCCCACGCCTGCGGAATATCGACCACCATGGTCGGCAACCACCTGCGCGCGCTCGAGCAACGGCTGGGAGTCAGCCTGCTCAAGCGCACCACGCGCAAGCAAAGCCTGACGGAGTTCGGTGGGCAGTATTACCAGCGTTGCCTGGAAGTGCTGGGGTTGGTGGCCGACTCCGAGCAATTGGCCGAACAGGCCCACAGCGACGTCCCCCGCGGCACCCTGCGCATCACGGCGCCCCCCGCCTTCGGCACCGAACGCCTGGCACCGGCCTTGAGCGAGTTCTCCCGGCGCTACCCGCAGATCAAGCTGTACGTGGTGCTCAGCAACCAGCGCATGGACCTGGTCGACAGCGGTTTCGACGTGGCGATCCGCCTGGGTGAACTGGAACCCTCAAGCTTGATCGCACGGCCCATGCAGGATTACACCATGACCCTGTGCGCCTCGCCGGATTACCTGGCGCGACACGGCACGCCACAGGTGCCCGAGAATCTGCAACAGCATGACTGCCTGGCATTCGCCTACCCGTCGACCGACGATTGGCGCAACGCCGACAAACTGTGGCGCATGACCGGGGATGAGGGCGAGGTGGAGATTCCAGTATCGGGCTCGTTGACCATCAACAGCTCGCAAGCCCTGCGCCAGGCCGCAGTGCAAGGCATGGGCATCGTCATGCTGCCGGATGCCCTGGTGCAGCCCGACCTGCAAACCGGCAAGCTGGTGGCCCTATTGACCACCTACCAACTGCCGAGCCGCCCCATGCACCTGCTGTACCCCCAGGACCGCTATCGCCTGCCCAAGTTGCGCGCCTTTGTGGATTTCGTCATGGAACAGTGGGCGCGCTAGAAGCCCACGCCCAATTCCCGCAAGCGCGCGGCCGTGCGTTCGGCGGACACATGATGAATGCCCTGCCAACCCAAGGTGACAGCCGCCTCGATATTGCCGGCGACGTCGTCGATGAACACCACTTCGCTCGGCTGGATATCCGGCAGGTGGGCACGCACCTGGGCGAGGCTGGCGTGATAGATCGCGGCATCCGGCTTGATCAGCTTCAACTCGCCGGAGACCACGATGTCGCGAAAACACTGCAGGAACGGGTAGTTGGCCCGCGCATAGGGGAACGTCTCGGCCGACCAGTTGGTGAGCCCGAACAGCGGCATGTCGGCGTGATGCAACGCCTCGAGAATGGCCACGCCCTCCGGTAACGGGCCGCGCAGCATTTCATGCCAGCGGTCGTAATAGGCCGTGATCAAGGTTTCGTGCTGGGGGTATTGCGCGACCAGGCTGCGCGTAGCCTCGGCCAGGGTACGACCCGCATCCTGCTCGGTGTTCCAGGCCTGGGTACAGATGGTGTCGAGGAACCACTGCCGTTCGTGATCGTCGGCAATCAGCTTGCGGTACAGGTGGTGCGGGTTCCAATCGAACAGGACACCGCCAAAATCAAAAACGACTGCACGAATCGTCATCAGATCCTCCGTTAGCGTGAGTTGATAGCCGATGGAGTCTGGCAGATCGATGGCGGCAGCGGCAAAGGCTTAACACACAACGAATGTGGGAGCGGGCTTGCCCGCGATTGCAGGGTGTCAGCCGAAACATCCAGCACTGACAAACCGCGATCGCGGGCAAGCCCGCTCCCACATTTTTTTCGAGCGTGTTTAGGCTTGGACCAGGCCGTTGATCTTAACGGTCGGATTCACGTCAGCCTCGTAGTCCACGCCATCGATCTCAAAGCCGAACAAGCGCAGGAACTCAGCCTTGTAGCCGGCAAAATCGCTGATCTCGTTGACGTTGTCGTCGGTCACCTGGTTCCACAGTGCGGCCACGGCGTCCTGGACCTTCGGCTCCAGTTCGGCCAGGTCGGCGCGCAGGCGGCCGTCGGCGTCGAGCTTCGGCTGGCTGCCGTACAAGCTGTCCTTGAACAGGCCGTAGACCTGCTCGATGCAACCTTCGTGGGTGCCCTGCTCTTTCATCACCTTGAACAGCAACGACAGGTACAGCGGCATGATCGGGATCGCCGAGCTGGCCTGGGTCACCACCGCCTTGAGTACCGACACACGAGCGTCGCCCTTCAGCGCAGCCAGGTTGTCGCGCAGGGTCAGGACTTTCTTGTCCAGGTCCTTCTTGGCTTCGCCGATGGAACCGTTCCAGTAGATGTCCTGGGTCAGCTTCTCACCCAGGTAGGTGAACGCGGTGGTCTTGGCGCCTTCGGCCAGTACATCGGCGTCACGCAGGGCGTCGATCCACAGCTGCCAGTCTTCGCCACCCATGACTTTCACGGTGCCGTCGATTTCTTCCTGGGTCGCCGGTTCCAGGGTGGTGTCGACCACGACGCCCTTGTCGGTGTTGATCCCACGCAGGGTCACGGCTTTGCCGATCGGCTTGAGGGTGGAGTTGTGCACCACGCCCTGCGGGTCGGTACGGCGTGGCGCGGCCAGGCTGTAGACCACCAGGTCGATCTTGCCCAGGTCTTTCTTGATGGTGTCGATGGTCAGGCGCTTGATCTCGTCGGAGAACGCATCACCGTTGATGCTCTTGGCGTACAGGCCTTTTTCGACGGCAAACTTCTCGAACGCGGCGCTGTTGTACCAGCCGGCGGAGCTCAACTTGCCCTCTTCGCCTTCTTTCTCAAAAAACACGCCCAGGGTGTCGGCGCCGCAGCCAAACGCGGCACTGATGCGCGCGGCCAGGCCATAACCGGTGGAAGCACCGAGGACCAGCACCTTTTTCGGGCCGCCTTCGATGACGCCGTGTTGAGTCACGTAGTCGATCTGTTCCTTGACGTTCGCTTCACAGCCAACAGGGTGAGCGGTCACACAGATGAAGCCACGAACCCGCGGTTTGATGATCATAAAATTTCTGCCTCTTCCAAGGTGCCGAAGGCCAATGGTGGCCATTCAACTTCAATCGTACCGGTCTATGACGTCCAAAAAACCGAAGCGTCACGATAGTCGCAAATCTTCTGTTTACAAAATCCAATCGGCGCCGCGCTTTTCTGCGCATCCCTGCTAACGTTCGGGGTATCGTCACGCGTCCTGCGACGTTTTTGCAGCAAACGCTATTCGTGAAAATTTGTTCAATCCCTTCACAATTTTGCAATATTTAAAGCGCCCAACCGACTGATAACGCCTTATCATGGCGGGGTTGTTTCAATATGTTTCAAAACCCCACCACTCGCAGCCACGGAACCGTACCTGTCGAATGGCGTCCAGCTGGAGCTGAGTTTCATGAGCAAGTCCGCGTTACGCAAGAAAGCAGTGTCGATCGCCTGGGTGTTCGGCGTGCTGCTGTTTATTTTCCTGTTCCCCCTGACCACGGCGGTCTTCCTCGGCCTGGTACTGGTCTGCGGTGTCTATGACTTCCTGCGTAACGGCTTGTATGACCGCGATACCTTCAAGAAATACTTCATCGGCAGCGGCCGCAATACCTGGCTACTGGCGCCGTTCAACACCCTGTTCGACCTGCTGAGCAGCCGCAATCGCCATGTCTACACGATGCGCGACCTGCCGCCCGCCTGGCGTGAAGACCTGCAACAGGTGATCAACGATGCCATGGCCCACAAGGATGAAATCATCGGCTACCTGGACGAGCGCATGGCCGAGAAGAAACGCGGCATGCTGTTTTTCCAGTGGTATGGCCGCCCGATCGAAACCACCCTGGACATCCCGGAACTGCGTAAAAAGCTGCCGTTCGTGAAGACCATCGGGGTTTCGGTGTTCAACGAAAACCGCTCGACGTCCTTTCACTTCGGGCCCCTGCGCATGATGTTCCGGGTGCTCTACAACATGGCGCCGGCGCCTCACCATGACGGCGTGTATATCCAGGTCGGCAAGCACAAGCATTACTGGCACGACGACCCGCTGTTTATTTTCGATGACACGTTGATGCATGCGTCCTTCAACAAGAACGACGCAAAACGTTACTGCCTGTTCATTGATATCGTGCGACCGACCTTGCTGCCCTCGGTCCTCAACGCCGTGATCGCGGGTTTTGCCGGCCTGGTATTCACCCTGCGTCGGGTTTTCTATAAAAACTGGAAGCTGATTCAGTAAGTTCTGCGGCATGATGGTGCTGGACGGTGTTTGCGCCCTGCCCGCGAGGCGGCCAGAATAACCGTCTCGTGCGACCGAATTCGGCGCCCACCATTCTCAAGCCATCGCCCCGCTGAAGGGCGCGGTGGCTGCGCTTTCAAGGAACCAGAATGCCCCAACGTCAAGTCATCAACGCCTCCGTCAGCCCCAAGGGCAGCCTCGAAACACTCTCCCAACGTGAAGTCCAGCAACTGAGCGAAGCCGGCTCCGGCAGCATCTATACCCTGTTCCGTCAATGCGCCCTGGCCATCCTCAATACGGGCGCGCATATCGACAACGCCAAGACCATCCTCGACGCCTATAAAGACTTTGAAGTGCGCATTCATCAGCAGGATCGTGGCGTACGCCTGGAACTGTTGAACGCGCCGGCCGATGCGTTCGTCGATGGCGAAATGATCGCCAGCACCCGCGAGATGCTGTTCAGCGCCTTGCGTGACATCGTCTACACCGAGAACGAACTGGACAGCCAGCGCATCGACCTGAGCAACTCACAGGGCATCACCGACTACGTGTTCCACCTGCTGCGCAATGCGCGCACGCTGCGCCCGGGTGTCGAGCCGAAGATCGTGGTGTGCTGGGGCGGGCACTCGATCAACACCGAAGAATACAAATACACCAAGAAGGTTGGCCACGAACTGGGCCTGCGCAGCCTCGACGTGTGCACCGGCTGCGGTCCCGGCGTAATGAAAGGGCCGATGAAGGGCGCGACCATTTCCCACGCCAAGCAACGCATCACCGGCGGGCGCTACCTGGGCCTGACCGAGCCCGGCATCATCGCCGCCGAAGCGCCGAACCCGATCGTCAACGAGCTGGTGATCCTGCCGGATATCGAGAAGCGCCTGGAAGCCTTCGTGCGCGTCGGCCACGGCATCATCATCTTCCCAGGCGGTGCCGGCACGGCCGAAGAGTTCCTGTACCTGCTGGGTATTTTGATGCACCCGGACAACCGCGGCCTGCCATTTCCGGTCATCCTCACCGGGCCGAAACACGCCGCGCCGTACCTGCAGCAACTGCACGCCTTCGTCGGCGCAACCCTGGGCGAAGCAGCGCAGGCGCACTACCAGATCATCATCGATGACCCGGCCGAAGTGGCTCGCCAGATGACCGCCGGGCTCAAGGCGGTGAAGCAGTTCCGGCGCGAGCGCAACGACGCGTTTCACTTCAATTGGCTGTTGAAGATCGACGAAGGCTTCCAGCGCCCGTTCGACCCGACCCACGAAAACATGGCCAGCCTGCAACTGAGCCACGCGCTGCCGCCCCATGAGCTGGCGGCCAACCTGCGTCGTGCGTTTTCGGGGATCGTGGCGGGTAACGTCAAGGACAAGGGCATTCGCCTGATCGAACAGAACGGCCCGTACGAGATCCACGGCGACCCGGCCATCATGCAACCGCTGGACGAGCTGCTACAGGCCTTCGTCGCCCAGCACCGCATGAAGCTGCCAGGCGGCGCGGCCTATGTGCCGTGCTACCGCGTGGTGCAATAAACCGGCACTGCGCTCGGTCATGGTTTGTATCGCTGCGAACCCGATGGAAGGGGGTGAGTGACGTTCGGTCCAGGGTTTGATCTGTTCGGACTCACCCACATCCAGAAAGCGGCCCAGGCAATCGTGGAGTGGGGGCGGGTACTGGAGACCCTGCTGCCCACCCGCGATCGCAGCGTTGCGGCAGCGAGCAGGCTTTGGTAAAACCGCATCTTCCCTTGATCCAGAGAACGCCTCACGTGCGCACGCTTCTTCTCGCAGCCCTGGTCATGACGCCGACCCTCGTCCTGGCTGACACCATCGCCTGGCCCGACTTGCCGCCCACCTGCTTTGTCAGCGGCCGCTCCGCCACGAGTGCGGATGTCGACAGCGGGTGTGCCGCCTTCCTGATCAATGTCAAAGGCCAGGCGGCGGGCACCCCGATCAAAGTGGATATTCCCCAGTACGCCATGCATGTGGATGAAACGACCGGCAAGGAAACCCCGGTGATCCTCATCCAGGCCGAGGAAAACGGTGAGGTCAAGGCCGTGGGCTATCGGGAACTGGGCACCGACCAACTGGGGGCGGCACTGTTGCGGGAGGTTCGGCTCCTGGGTACGAAGAAGCCGACCTAGGCAGGGCTTCAGCGAACCCAGCCACCCACCTGCCAGTGGAAACCGTCATTGCGTTGCACCCAATGCGGATGCACGTAGCGATAGCCTTCGCGCACCGGCTCCCAATGGCCATGCACCGCGACGTAGCGCCCACCGTCCCAACCCCAGTAACCGCGCGACCATATATAGCCGTAGCGTGGCGCAGGCTCGACTTCAATCACTTGAACCGGCGGCGGCTGTGGCGCGACCACCTCGACATACTCACGTTGCACCGGGCGCCGCTCATGCACGACACGCTCTTGCACACACCCGGATGCGGCGACAACCATGGCCGCCAATGCTGCATAACGTAACAACATACAAACCCCTCGGGCGCTAACACCCAACACCTGTATCAGTAAAAAATGCCCCCTGGTTCCAGCCGCGCTCCTGCATGGCCTGGGTTCTTTTTTAACAGGTGGTGTCTGTCAGGTTGCTGAACCCACTCGCCTCAAAAAGCGCACGCGACGGCCGGTCGCTTCAGGCGTACCCGCAACACCCCGGCGTTTGCACCTCTTCGCCCTCATGCCGGGCCGAAACGCTCCAGCACCGCCTCGACAAACCCTCGCAACTTGGCGGTACGCTGGCGGTGGGCGGTGTAGACCAGATGCATTGGCCGGCTGGGAGCCTCGAAGTCCGGCAGCACCTGCACCAACTCGCCCCTGGCCAATGCCGCGCGCAGAAAGTCTTCCGGGCCCAGGACGATGCCAAAACCGTCCAGCGCGGCTGTCATCAACGCCCGGCTTTCATTGATCTGCAACCGGCTGGCGACCTTCACTGTGTGCGGTGTCGAGCCTTGGTAAAACACCCATTCGCGATCCGCGGGGCGTGACCAGAAGGCGTAGCCCAGGCATTCGTGGTGCTCCAGGTCGGCCGGCGCCAGCGGCATGCCGCGGGCCGCCAAGTACGCCGGCGCCGCGCAGGCCACCAGGCGGTAAGGCGCCAGTGGCCGGGCGGTCAAACCGGTGGTGGCCAGCGGGCCGATGCGAAACGCCGCTTCATAGCCCTCCTCCACCAAATCGACAAAACGATCCGTGAGGTGCAGGTCGATTTGCACCTGCGGGTTATCGCGCAAAAAAGCGGTAATCAGCGGCATCAGGCTGTAGGAGCCGAAAGTGACCGGCGCGGTGATTTTCAGCTTGCCACGCGGCGTGTCATTCATGATCTGCGCCAGGGAATCAGCCGCCTCGGCCTCTGTCAGGATATGTTTGCACCGCTCGTAATACGCGCTGCCCAACTCGGTGAGGCTTTGTCGACGCGTGGTGCGATTGAGCAAGCGCGCGCCCAGGCGCTGCTCCAACGCGGCAACGTGTTTGGCCACCATCTGCGCCGACATGTTCAAGCGCTCGGCAGCGCGGGCGTATGAGCCCAACTCGGCGGCGACCACAAAGGCATTCATGCTGGATAGACGGTCCATCATTCCCCACTCCCAGTAACAACACCCACGCCATAACAATTATTTATCGCCAAACAGTTGCCAATCATCATAACGGCTCCCCTGTTCAAAAGGAGCAAGACCATGAAGATTGGCGTGATTGGCGCGGGCTTTATCGGGCGTGCCTTGGCCCAGCTGGCTTTAGCTGCCGGGCATGAGGTGATGCTGAGCAACTCCCGTGGCCCGCAGACCATGAGCAGCGTGCTCAGCGGTATTCGCGGCGTCAAAGTGGGCAGTGCGCAAGATGCCGCGCAGTTCGGGGACGTGGTGCTGGTGGCGATTCCGTTTGAGCATTACCGCAGCATTCCCGCGCAGTGGCTGGAGGGCAAGACAATACTGGATCCCAATAACTACTACCCCGAGCGTGACGGGCATTTCCCCGCGCTCGACCGTTTTGAAACCACCACCAGCCGGCTGCTCGCCGAGCATTTTTCCCATTCGAAGGTGGTCAAGGTGTTCAATGCGATCTTCGCGACCGACCTGACCGAGCATGCCCGCCCCCACGGTGCCCCTGACCGCCGCGCATTGCCGGTGGCCGCCGATGATGCTGGCGCGAAAGCCCAGGTGATCGGCTTACTCGACGAGCTGGGCTTCGATGCCGTGGACGCCGGCAACCTGGATGACAGCTGGCGGTTCGAGCGCGCCAAACCGGCGTATTGCGTGCCGCTGGACCAGGCCGGGTTGAGGGCGGCCCTGGCCGCGGCCGAGCGCACGGTTGAACTGCCTCCGGTCAGCCGGGAGCACACCCACAGTTAAACAGCCGCGCACAAAAAGCCCGCTGACCGTTACCGGTTCAGCGGGCTTTTTAAGCGTTACCTGATATCAGGCGTTGCTTACAGCGCCAGGTCAGACGCTGGCTTGCTCGGCGCGGCCGCAGGCTTGGCAGCCTCGGTGGCTTTTGGAGCAGTCAGTTGCGGAATCGCAGGCGGTGGGGTCAGTTGCAGGATACCGGCGGTGTAGGCCCATTCCTTGGCAACAGCTTCAGGACTGTCGTTCAGCTTGGTGCCGTAGCTTGGCACGATCTGGTGCAGTTTTGTCTGCCACTCAGGGGTCGCAACCTTGTCCTTGAACACTTTCTGCAGCACGGTCAGCATGATCGGCGCCGCAGTCGATGCGCCTGGCGATGCACCCAACAGGCCGGCAATGGTGTTGTCGGCGGAGCTGACCACTTCGGTACCGAGTTTCAGGACGCCGCCCTGCTCTTCGTCACGCTTGATGATCTGCACGCGCTGACCGGCTTGCCACAGGCGCCAGTCTTCTTTCTTGGCGTTCGGGAAGTACTCTTTCAGGGCGTTGTAGCGGTCGTCATCCGACAGCATCAGTTGGCCGGCAAGGTACTCGACCAGCGGGTATTCACGAATACCGACTTTGGTCATTGGCCAGATGTTGTGGGTGGTGGTGCTGGTCAGCAGGTCCAGGTACGAGCCTTCTTTCAAGAACTTGGTCGAGAAGGTTGCGAATGGGCCAAACAGGATCACGCGCTTGCCATCCAGCACGCGGGTGTCCAGGTGCGGAACCGACATCGGTGGCGCGCCAACCGAAGCTTTACCGTAGGCCTTGGCCAGGTGCTGCTCGGCAATGGTCGGGTTATCGGTGACCAGGAACGAGCCGCCAACCGGGAAGCCCGCGTATTCCTTGGCTTCCGGAATGCCCGACTTCTGCAGCAAGTGCAGGGCACCGCCGCCAGCGCCGATGAACACGAACTTGGCGTCGGTTTCAGTCTTGGTGCCGTCTTTCAGGTTTTTGTAGCTGACACGCCACGAGCCGTCGGCGTTCTTGGTGATGTCCTGCACTTCGCTCGACAGTTTCAGGTCGAACTTCGGCGTGGTTTGCAGGTGAGCGACGAACTGGCGGGTGATCTCGCCGAAGTTCACGTCGGTGCCGATCGGGGTCCAGGTGGCCGCGATTTTCTGGTTCGGGTCACGCCCTTCCATCATCAACGGAACCCATTTGGCGATCTGCGCCGGGTCTTCGGAGTACTGCATGCCGGCGAACAGCGGGCTCGCCTGCAGGGCTTCGTAGCGCTTCTTGAGGAACTTGATGTTGTCATCGCCCCACACAAAGCTCATGTGCGGTGTGGAGTTGATGAACGAACGCGGGTTCTTCAGCACGCCCTGCTGGACCTGCCAGGACCAGAACTGACGGGAGATCTGGAACGCTTCGTTGATCTCGACCGCTTTCGGGATCTCAACGTTGCCGTTCTTGTCTTCCGGGGTGTAGTTCAGCTCAGCCAGGGCCGAGTGACCGGTACCGGCGTTGTTCCAGCCGTTGGAGCTTTCTTCGGCGACGCCGTCGAGGCGCTCGACCATTTCCATCGACCAGCCTGGTTCCAGCTCATTGAGCCATACACCCAGGGTCGCACTCATGATGCCGCCGCCGATCAGCAGCACATCGACTTTCTTTGCCTCTTCCGCGTGAACGGACGTGATCCCCATCGACAAAGCCAGCCCCAGCAGGGCCGTGTTTACTTTCTTAAACATCGGTAGCACCTATGATAAAACGCCATCCGCCCCACTGCCCCTGATGATGGGCAACCCTCGTTCACGCTGCGCCAGGCAACGCAACGTGGGGTTTGCGCATTCACTTCAAGACCGCAGGGTGGGCACACAAGGCCGACGTATCGACCTCACTTTTATGTCCCTTCTGCGCTGACTTCTTATCATTATTGGCTTCAGCTACCTGGGCGACAGCCGACCGCCGGGACGTATACGGGTGTACGTACCGGGGAAAGACCAGACCAAGATGGCGCGCAGAATATCACGCTAAACGGCGTTTATGCGTCGTTTGGCCAATTGACAGCTCTAAATCGCGGGTTTTGCCGCGCCGCTGTCAAGCGTGGCAAGCGCGACGTGGGGTCACAGGGTGTTTAATCAAACTGAACTCTTTCAAAAAAGGCTGTTCTAGACACCTTCATCGCTGCTTGCGTAGCATCGGCGGCTGTCCTTCGTGCCGTTCATCCCAATAGAGTTACCCCATGACTATCCAGCAAACACCCGGGCACGTGCTGCCCGCGCGCAGTGCCGCCAAAATGGAAGCTGCCATGGCCGTGGGCGCCTTCGCGATCGGTACTGGCGAATTCGCCATCATGGGCCTGATGCCCGACATCGCCCGCAACTTGAACCTGAGTGAACCCCAGGTCGGTCACGCCATCAGCGCCTACGCCCTGGGCGTGATGGTCGGCGCACCGCTGCTGGCCATCCTCGGCGCCAAGCTGCTGCGTAAACATATGCTGTTGTTGCTGATGGGCCTGTACGCCCTGGGCAACCTCGCCACCGCCTTCACCCCGACCTTCGGCTCGCTGGTCGCCTTCCGCTTCATCAGCGGCCTGCCCCACGGCGCCTACTTCGGCATCGCCGCCGTGGTCGCCTCCAGCATGGTGCCCAACGACAAACGCGCCGGCGCCGTGGCGCGGGTCATGATGGGCCTGACCCTGGCCATGCTGCTCGGCAACCCCATCGCGACCTTCCTCGGCCAACACCTGGGCTGGCGTTCTGCATTTGCCTTGGTCAGCGTGATAGCCCTCCTCACCATCGCCCTGGTCTGGCAATTCGTCCCCCACCGCCACGACGAACAACGCAGCGACCCGCGCAAGGAACTGCGCGCCTTCACCAAACCCCAGGTGTGGATGGCGCTGTCGATTGGCGCCATCGGTTTTGCCGGGATGTTCTGCGTATTCAGCTACCTGGCGCCGACCATGCTGGAAGTGACCAAAGTCTCGCCACAATGGATTCCATTTGGCCTGGCGGCGTTTGGCGTCGGTGGAATTATCGGCAACATCGCCGGCGGCAAGCTGTTTGATCGCATGCAGTTTCGCGCGGTGGGCTGGATTCTGGTGTGGTCGATGGCGGTGTTGTTGTTCTTCCCCTTCGCGGCCTCATCGCTATGGGGCGTGCTGCTGAGCATGGGCCTGGTGGGCACCATGGTGTCGCTGGCCGCACCGTTGCAGATCCGCCTGATGGATATTGCCCATGAGGCACCGAGCCTGGCTGCCGCGTCGAACCACGCGGCGTTCAACCTGGCGAATGCACTGGGGCCGTGGTTTGGCGGGATGGCGATTACAGCAGGGTTGGGCTGGACCAGCACTGGCTACATCGGCGCGGCTACGGCACTGGTCGGCCTGGGTATCTACCTGGTCGCGCGGCGCATGCAGGGCGGGCACTAAAACCCACAATTCTGCCCCCACCACAGATCGAATGTGGGAGGGGGCTTGCCCCCGATAGCAGTGGGTCAGTCAACACACCAACGCCTGACCCACCACCCCATCAATCATCATGCAACAACCCCGACCCATACTCCCCATAACTACTCCCCAGCCCACTGCCGCCAAAATTCATCTTCGCGGCCTTGCTGGGGCTGTGGTCACCAAACGCCTGGCACCCGCCCGAAAAGCAAGGGTCACTGCTCACGCCAGACGAACCCGAAGAGCAAGCGCCCAACAGCAACGTGCCAGCAATCATCACGACTTTGACAAGGCTCGAGATCATGTTTTCAGTTCCCTGTGGACTGGAGGCGCGGGGGGCCTCTCTTGGGGACGATCGTAGACCTCAAAGGCGAAGGGAATTATGAAACTTTACCGGGTGACAGGGAGGGTTCAGGTTGCCGCCTTGGGGTAAGGCGGCGGGGTTGGGGGGCTGGCTGTGGCCGTGCTGGCGGTAGGCGCGACGTGCTCCTGGGCTCGGCTGACGAGTAGAGCGCTCAGGTCGATTAGCTGCTGGATGCCCAGGGCGATGGCGCGATGGGGTTCATCAAGGTCGAAAGCCAGGGTTGCGGCCATTTGGTTGGCGGACGCAAGGTTTTCGGCGGCGTTGGCCAGGAGCGTTTCGGAGTCGATGTTGGGGCTGACGAGGAAGACGTTGCCAGTGGGTTGCTCGGCTGGTGCAGCGTTTGAAGCATGTGGCGGGTTAGGTGTGACCTTGTACATGGCGGAGCTCCTTAACTATTCAGGAACTGCCAAACTCACTTCCACATGAGGGTGGCAGCTGTACGCAGGTGTGGAAGACCAGGGCTAAGGACCCGGCGCACCGAAGTGCCCCGCGCACAGCCGCCGAAACACATAATACAGACGTAAAAAAACGCCGGTAGCGGTTTATGGGCGATTGCGTCTTAGCTTGGTACGGACTTCCACATCCGGCCGCTGGGTTGTCAGCGGCTTGAGGAGGTTAGCTATGGGTGGTCTGAGGGGCAAGCCGAGAAAAGTGTGGGATATTTCCTAGAGATTTTGGCTTGGTCCCGGAGATAACTTTATCGCTTATCTGTCGTACCGGTGATGGATTGGGTGTACTACCTCCCATAACCTCTAATTAGCTTGATCAAAAGAGGTCCGATTGTTTCTCTTGTAGCAATTTCTAAGCAATAACCTTTCCCAGTTCGCTGCTAAGGCACTGGCGTTCATAGTCGAGCCTGGCAATCTCAACGAAAGGCAATTCAGCATTTTTAACAGGCCACTATTCGCCCAGCGGAAGCTCATGATTCATCGGTATCGACTTCAATATTCCGACTTTGAAAAATCCTGCCATGGAGCCTTCACGAAGGAGCCTGCGACACATGCAGGATTGATACGACGACATTTAAAATCGTGCCGGCCTTCAATCGCGTTGCCCACTCCGCCGCACTCTTATACCCTCGGCTCTAAAAAACGAGGTAGGTCCAGATGATCACAGAAATTCCAACAAGCGATGAGTTCTCGTCGGCAGCCTACGCGCAGTTCGATTTCGCTTGGGATATCGTCATTTCATTTATGACGGCACTGGATGAAGCAGGTCAGTACATCGAAGTGGACCAAGACGACGAGGCGCAGTTTTGGGAAGCCGCCCGGCAACGGATTCTGACTTCACTTATCATTGCTCAGCAGGGCGTCGAACTCGCTATCAAAGGTAAGCTCGTAGCCTTCAGTCCATACTTGCTGCTCGGGTCTCCTTCAGATTGGCCTAAGGACAAGACCGGTAATGGCATCGAGTTCTCCGAATTTAAGACCATCGATGCTCAGGATCTAATCAAAGCTTATAACATGGTGAGCCCTAAGCCTTTCGACCCAAAATTCGTGGATTTATTCGATCGAGTTCGAAAGGTTCGAAACTCAGCCATGCATTCAGTAAATGCGAAGCTTCGAATCTCGCCCAAAGAAGTAATTTTGATCATTCTCGAAGCACACGAGCACCTATTTCCTGATCAAAGCTGGGTAATGGCTCGCAAGGAATTCCTACTCTCAGCACCAGACGTTCATGTTTATTTCGACAACGATCACATTGATGGCGCTCTAGTCCGAGAGTGCTTGGCAGTTTACAACCTGCTTTCCAAGTCTGAGCGCGAGCGATTCTTCAACGTTGCTGCAGCTGTCCGCAAATATATCTGCCCGTTTTGCAGCTACGAGTCTGCAAAGCTCGACGGCCCCGTACCTAACTATGCTGTACTAAAACCTAACAAGCCCACATCCACTACCCTGTGGTGCTTCGTCTGTAATGACACGCACTTAGTAAGCCGGGAGCATTGCTCTGAGGCAGGGTGTAAGGGCAACGTCATCAGCGATGATTACAATCGCTGCTGTACGTGCGGTGAGGAGCAATTACCGAACTGATGGGCTAGCTTTGATGGAAGCGTCCAGCTCGGCTCAAGTAATTCACGGTAGTAGGCAACATGAAATCGACTGACGGGCCGTATAAACCACTCCAATAGTCAACATGAAAACATATGGCAATTAACATGAACAAAGATCTTCCACTGGAAGCACAAGCACGCTTCAAACGATTCGATGCTCACTTACCGTTGTCAGACGATCCGACGCTGATAGTACTTAAAGGTCATCTTCTTGCGGAGGAAATTCTTGACAATCTGATTAGAGCCAAATGCAAACACCCTGAAGCGCTCGACCGTGTCGAAATCGGGTTTTTCTTAAAGACAAAACTAGCGTACGCCCTGATCGGAAACACCCATGAAAATGGCCTCATTCTTCCTGAAAGCGTCTGGGAAATGCTTGGTGCTTTAAACTCCTTGAGAAATGAACTTGCTCATTCCTTGGAACCAAAAAAACTGGAAGCAAAAATTCAAAAATTTCTTTCCTTCGCACCAACCCCCTACAAAACAAACACTTCAAAGGAAGATACAAACACTGCTCTTTACGCGGCAATTGTAGGGACCCTCTCATATCTTGCATGCTTTGAAACTATAGCATTGACTGGTGAGATCCCCCCGAGGCTACCGGAAAAATCAGCGAGATAACTTGGAGCGCTTTTCGCTAGCATCAAGCAAATTTAGCGCTCCATCAGGAAAGATCTAAAGACCTAAGCTTTTCTTAACAATCTCCCCGAGAACCGGCCAGATAACAGGTTGCATACCTAACCATGCGGGGCCGCATATTTTTTCAAGTAAGCTCTTAGCTTCTTTACCATTACCTTCATTAGCCTCTTCAATAGCAGAAATTAAATCTGCACGCTTTTCCGGAGTAACTGTTATTCCCTGCCCCTCTAGAATACCAATCAGTTTCAGTAAGACCTCGCTATCCACACCTGCAGCTACATCCATTTTTTGAACTGAACCATTGCCAGCCGCAAGCTGAAAATTAGTGAAATTCCCACCAGAAATGTTGACATTATTCACAGTGCGCTGAGCAGTACCTGGTCGATTTGGTGCCTTTCGAGCGGTCTTATAACCAAGCTCTGTCAATCCCGCGTACTCTCGCTTACTGTAGCCACCTATGAATATTATTCCTCTATCAGGCGGATTATCAATAACTGCGTAAGGCCCTGTACTTATCAGTCTCTTTTTTTCAAGATCTGCAAATGCAATATCAAAATCAACTTGAGTAATCTCACTTCCATCACAGATGGCGGCTACCAAAGCAGAAACTTGCGGCCCCTCGTACCCGGAACTCAATTTTTCAGCATTTAGACCGCGACTTGAAAAATCCACTAACAGTGCACCAAGTATTTGTTTTTCAGCTTCATCTAGATGTACAGCCATACTCATTCCTTTTATGACAGTCCCATTGAAAAAAGTACTAACAGGTATCTTTAGTAGAGGTTCAATGTGGCATGAGTATGCAGACGAACACAACACATTTGAATCAGACTGCCATCATAGACACATTCACGATTTGAAAGGGTCCATACAGAACTGGCACTGACCCCGAATACCCATCAGATGCACGCTACCGACCATAGCTGATCCAGCTTCGTGGTATAACTTTGGCTCATCATCTCGCGACGCATGCCCCAATCAGGATCAGCCGGCACACAGGCTGAGCGCAACGTCCCCCTACCCCATCGCTCATTGATCTGGTCCATGACTGTCATCACCCGGGTCGCCTCCCCCGGCTGTTATGTAGCAAATAGATCGTCGGTGTACTCACCTTGCTGGCAGAGGTTGAGCAACATCACCTCTGCCTTACTGTACTTAAAGCCTGGACGAAATATCCGATCAAGCGCCCCCACCGCCGCCTGAGTAAGCAGCCGCACATCGTCAGTGGGATACGGCATATCCACTACCACCCCATTGCATACTTCGCCTCCTCCGGATTGAACATGCCAGTACGGATACACACACGCACCTTCTTGCACAGCGAGTTCTGAGAGCGGAGCTTCTCAGAGGCACGCATCATGTAGGTGGCCACCGCCTCCTTGATGGGCCGCAGCTCTGTTAGCCTCTTGCCGAACATGCGGCTGCAGCAGATCTCCTGCTTTGGCGGATCCGGCTCATCCAGCTCCAGACAAGGCGTGCCGCCCAGCTCTCTTGCCGTCTTCTCGATCACAATGCTGAACTTCTTACGGAGCGTCCACGGATCAGCCTTAGCCAGGTCCATAGCCGACTTGATACCCATGGCATCAAGATGGAGTTTCATCTTGCGGCCAACGCCCCACACTTCCGCCACGTCCGTATTGCGTAGCACCCAGTCACGCTTGACCGGATCGGTGATGTTGACCACCCCACCGGTTTGGGACTGCAGGCGCTTCGCGGTGTGGTTTGCTAGCTTCGCCAGAGTTTTGGTGTGCGCGATACCAACACCGACAGAGATACCAGTGCCGCGAAGCACCTGGGAGCGAATCTGCCGGCCCAAGGCATCCAACCCACCGATACCAGTCAGGTCAGCGAACGCCTCGTCGATGTAAAGGAAAGATGTCAACCCATGGACATCGATTTGGATGAATATTTGTGAGGGTTTAAATTAGGTATCTGATGTCCATAGACCGCACGCATTTTTCACAGAAATGGATCACGTGGTGTCCATGGCAAATACGCGAATTTTGTGGCGACGAAAGTTAGCGTGATCAAGATGAGCCCGATCCAACAGTCCGAAGCTCATCCAACCTGGTTGTATAACTGGGGCTCTTAAGCTCTCTCCTCATACCCCATTCAGGTGATACAGGGACGCTGGCAGTCCGCTCCGTGATTGCATGGACTTGACCACCCATTTGCATTCGACTTGACCGCCTATTTGCGTAACACCTGACCATCGACCGACATTGCGGTTGTGATCCGAGTGGGCCTTCGCTTGGTGTCAAAAACCTCTAACTGTTTTGGACTCCTCCTTCTGCAGTGGGAGTGATCGGTCTAGGCCTCCGATACAAATGAAACAGCCTACCCCCGGCAAGCACTTTTCAGACGTCGCTCGTACAGCGCTCGCGGCGGGTCGCAATCAACGACAGCTTCACTGTATACTCTGGTTTCGCATACTCCTTGAGCTACAGGAACACCAGCATGACTGTACTCCAAACGATCTACTGGCAGCCTACGCCGCCTTAGCGCTACGCCCCCTCGCAACGCCTCGCTCCGCTGGCTTCGCTCGCGGCTGCGTATTCTGTGTGCCCGGTTTTTACACCCAAAGCACTCTCGAACAACCTTCACAATTGAATCGTATCGACATGCTCGCCATTCGCCCGGCCCGCATGTGGTGCATTGCCTTGGATATTTATATGCTGCAAACACTCAAAGAAACTTGGTTTTCCAACATCCGTGGAGACGTGCTCGCGGGGATAGTGGTCGCGCTTGCGCTGATCCCGGAAGCCATCGCCTTTTCCATCATCGCAGGCGTCGACCCTAAGGTCGGTCTCTACGCCTCCTTCTGTATCTGTGCTGTCATCGCGTTCGTCGGCGGTCGACCTGGCATGATCTCGGCAGCTACCGGGGCGATGGCACTCCTGATGGTCACATTGGTAAAAGATCACGGACTTCAGTATCTGCTGGCCGCGACCCTTCTATGTGGCGTACTTCAAATCCTTGCCGGCTACCTGAAGCTTGGCTCGTTGATGCGGTTCGTTTCACGGTCGGTAGTCACCGGTTTCGTAAACGCATTGGCGATCCTGATTTTCATGGCTCAATTACCTGAGCTCACCAACGTCACCTGGCATGTTTATGCCATGACCTTAGCAGGCCTAGGAATCATCTACTTGTTCCCGTATGTGCCTAAGATCGGCAAGCTGATTCCGTCGCCACTGGTGTGCATTCTGACCCTCACTGCTATCGCGATTTACCTGGGCCTGGATATCCGCACTGTGGGCGACATGGGCCAATTGCCTGACACGCTGCCAATCTTCTTGTGGCCAGAAGTCCCGCTGAACTTTGAAACCCTGCGCATCATATTCCCGTACTCGGCTGCCTTGGCCGTAGTGGGTCTACTCGAGTCAATGATGACCGCCACCATCGTCGACGATCTAACCGATACCACCAGCAACAAAAACCGCGAGTGCAAAGGTCAGGGTGTGGCCAACATCGCCGCAGGCATGCTCGGCGGAATGGCGGGTTGCGCGATGATCGGCCAGTCGATCATCAACGTGAAATCTGGTGGCCGCACCCGGCTGTCTACACTGTGCGCCGGCATCTTTTTACTATTGATGGTGGTGTTCCTAGGCGAATGGCTCTCCAAGATACCAATGGCAGCACTCGTCGCCGTGATGATCATGGTCTCCATCGGCACCTTCAGCTGGGATTCGCTGCGTAACTTAAAAGAGCACCCGCTGTCGACCAATCTCGTCATGGTCGCGACCGTCGTGGTGGTCGTGGCAACGCATAACCTAGCTTACGGGGTATTGGTTGGCGTGCTTCTGGCTGCACTGTTCTTTGCAAACAAGGTCGGACACTACCTGGATATCAAGAGCGCGCTTAAAGAGGCGGAGTCACATCGGACTTACCACGTCGTGGGCCAGGTGTTCTTTAGCTCTGCGGACAAGTTCACTGAAGTCTTTGACTTCAAGGAAGCACTCAACAAGGTCACCATCGATCTTACACAGGCGCATTTCTGGGATATCACCGCTGTCGCAGCGCTGGATAAAGTGGTGATCAAGTTCCGTCGCGAGGGCGCCGAGGTTGAAGTGCTGGGTCTGAATGAGGCCAGCGCGACAATCGTTGACCGCTTTGGCGTTCATGACAAACCTGGCGCTATCGACAAGCTCATGAGCCACTAAGGAGAAAGACAATGACCCACGTTATGGCATGCATTGATAACTCACAATCCTCATTAGCAGTCTGCGACTACGCAGCATGGGCGTCGCAACAACTCAATGCCCCTCTGACCTTGCTCCATGTATTGGATAAAGAAAAATACCCGGCATCCGCTGACCTCAGCGGCAATATCGGTCTCGGGAGTAGAGAGCATCTACTGGAGGAACTGGCCACGCTGGACGCCCAACGTGCCAAGCTCGCTTTGGAGCAAGGGCAACATATGCTTGAAAAGGCTCGCGAGCGGACTGTCATCTCCGGCGCTATCGCGCCTGACATGAAGCAGCGACACGGTCACCTTGTCGAAAGCCTGAGCGACCTTCAGGACGATATACGACTGCTGGTTATCGGGAGAGTGGGTGAAGACAGCAAACACAACGCTCACAGTCTTGGAAGCCAGATTGAAGCTGTTGTCCGAACAATCCATCGGCCCATCCTAATTACAACCAGTCAGTTTAAAAAAACCGAAAAGGTTATGCTCGCATTTGACGGCAGCCCCACCGCCCATAAAACCGTGCAAATGCTTGCTGCAAGCCCACTGTGCGAAGGCCTGACGATTCATATCGTTATGGTCGGAGCAGACTCTCAAGACAACCAGAGCGAGCTTGAGAATGCACGAAGTGCACTTGCCTCGTCCGGCCTGATGGTTCAAGCCGAGATTCGACCAGGCGAGGTAGAGACAGTTCTGCATGCTTATCAAGCCGAGCACGCCATTGACCTCCTTGTCATGGGGGCGTATGGGCATTCACGCATCCGGCAGTTTCTGGTAGGCAGCACAACTACAACAATGTTGCGAACGGCAACTATACCGGTGCTATTGCTTCGCTAAGATCGATCCTGGGTCGTGGAGTTTCTTACAAATGAGAAATTCCATGATCAGCATGTGAAGCCCGCACTAGCGCGCAGAATTAGATCCTGTTATCTAAAATATTAGATTTTGTTAATATTGATAATCTGCGCGCTCTAAAAATAACGCTTTAGTGGAAAGCAAACTGGCAATCAAAATAAATGCGAGGCAACCCAGCGCTTGAAGCCTAAGAGTAATACCCTGATCGATAAGTACACCCATGATTACAGGTGAAGCACCACTAGCGACTACGCTCCAAGCTCCAACCAAAGATCTGATTCGGCCTAGCTGCCCTTGACCATACAATTGCATCCACAAAGCTGTAGATAATGTTGACGCGACTGCTGAAGAGACTCCCGTCAATACTAGGTATAGAGGAGCTATCCATACAGAACTAGACAAGTACAACATCACCATCGCTATACCTTGCGGCGCCATGAAAAAGGGCAGAATTCGCACTGGGCCATAACGATCCAATATTGGGCCAGAAACTATCAAAGATAAGGCTTGAGTAAGTGCATAAACAACAAACCACCCTGCAACCCAAGCGATACTCCAGTTCATCTCTTCGGACAGCCGAGCCTGATGAAAGAAGAACCCAGTCGTAATAAAAGGTGAGGCCAAAATAATTGGCAATGTCAGTAGAATTCGTGGATCTCGCCATAACCTAAGATTGATGGGGGGGGCAGTGGTTCTATTGCTTTCTTTTTTTTGTATGGAAATAGTGGTAGGAATTAGTCTTAAGGCAAAAGCCATTATCGCTGCGACGACCACGGCGTTCACGATCCATGCCCAGCGCCACCCGATTGCATCAATCATTCCTACCGCTGCCAATGGCATTAGCGCTTGAGCTAGTGCTAACCCCAAAGCAATCAGACCAAGTGCTTTTCCTGCATCAATTGGAAATTTCCTAGCTGTTGCAGTCATAGCGGTATGAACCATTAACCCTTGACCGCTCAATCGCAATAAATAAAAGCCAATTCCTAGAGTTATAATCCCCACACTGGCAGCAGTAACTAACGATGCCAATACAAGGCCAATGGCGACGAAAAGGGTATAGCGAAATAGTGACGTTCGGTCTATTAGGCGCCCGACCCAGGGCAGGGTTAACGCGCTTAAAAGTGTGGCCACTGCGTATATAGCACCAAGCTCTCCATCGGAAAGCGAAAAAAAATCTCTAAAACTGCCGCTATAAATCGCGACAAAATAAGTTTGCCCAAAGCTAGAGGTGGCCATGAGAATGGCACCAAATAAAAGACCATTCCAATTTAATCTGACAAATTTTAAATATTTATACATCATATATCTCGCATTCTATTTCTCGCAAGGCCTTGCATCATAAAATCACCTGAGCACAAATAGTATCTTTACACTCCGCCCGCCCATGAATAATTATCACAAAGCGACGAAGGCTAAAGCTAGTACCGCATCTATCGCGTAAATGAATTTTCAAAACCGCCAAGGTAAAATAAACAGTGCATTCAACCTAAAACCTCGCAGCAGTTGAAAACCGAAACGGAAGCGGCCAACTCAACTCAGACCACGACAGGAGCGAAATGTTAGAGAAAAAGCAAAGTACGCTGCACAACTATAATTATAATGAGTTTCGAGGTGGAGTTGAAGGGGATAGAGCAATTCATAGAATGAATAATAGATCTCTATCATCGGCCATGAGGAGAGACTCTGCCTTCCGGGCAATGCGTAGAAATCCTGCCAACTAGAAAATAATAAAAGCTTTTAAATCAATAGGTTATATCAATATTTCATTTCGGGGGCTCCCCTGCAACCACCTTTTAAATTGTCACCATTACCTTTGTGGCGTATAGTCACAGCTGTCAGAAAAATCAAACTACCTGCAAAAGAATGGCAGACACCAATGTATATCTTTACTAAAAGCTCTCTAGCGGAGCATAAAGCGCCATAGCGTCACCTCGCCCAAGCCCTTCAATTCTTGGTTTGCGAGAGGATATCTATGAGCGGTTCTATCAAGCGTTTTAGTTTTGGCAGACATCCGGTTGTTATTGATTTCGGATCTAGTGCTGAATATACTGGTTCTTCAGTGCTGGTTCATGTTGGACAGAGCGCCGTCCTGGCAACTTGTCATGTGCACCCCCCTTCTTTTCAGTCTCGCCCACCAGGCTTAGTTATTTCGTTTGTTGAGCGAAGCTATGCGCGTGGCCAAATTTCCGATGACTCAAAAATTCAACAAGCAGAACTAAACAATGCGGATCGGAGCAGACTTCTAGAGCTCCAGTCAATGCTGAACGGCACCCTTCCCGATAATCACGAGTTAAGAATAGAGCTAAACCTGCTGGTCTTTTCACGTGACCCTCAAGTCGAGCCGATTGTCGCTGGTGTCATTGCAGCAAGTTGCGCGCTAGGAATTACCTTAACGCCGCAGGCAGACCCTATAGTTCTGGCGCGTTTAGCGAAAATAAATGGCGCTTTCTGTACTAATCCTAGTAATAGCACGATTGAAAAGTCGCAATGCGACCTGTGGATTTACGGAAGCTCTTCACAAACCAGTCAAGTGCGCGGAAATGCCAATGAACTTGACGAATCAGAGCTGATTTGTGCAATTGAGTTTGGGCAGAGTGAAATTCGCAGAGTAAGCAATTCGATAAAAGAATGGATCATAGAGCACTCAACCAGCAATACGCATTTTACGAAAACTGTCAAAACACCACTGAAAAGAAAAATTGCAGCTCTCGCTAAAACATCACTGAAGAAGATTTTCCAGGAAGTTGAAAAAAAAGATCTGTCGAGTCAGCTGAGCAACTTACAAAAGGCGGTGGAGATAGCGATCTGCATTAACGAAATCGATGAAAGCCGAAAAAATATAGTAGCCGTTTATTTCTGCCAATGCGTACAAGAGACTCTCAGGGAACACTATTTAAAAATAGCATCATCAAGTGATGTTCATGAGCCTACCAGGCTTCATACGAGAAAGGTTAAGGCGCACCTGTTTCCGAGAACGCATGGATCTGCGAGTTATACGGTTGGAGATCACTGCGCGATTGCACTCACGACCTTGGGTAGAGACCACTCTTCCTTAAATGGTCAATACGTTGAAGAAAAGAATAGCTTTAATGTGCACATTCATAGCTTTGCGGATGATACAGGCGCTGGATGCCAAAGCCCTACACGTGCTCTAGATACCGGTCGCTGGGTAGCCGACACCTTGAGATCCGTAGTGCCAAAATTAGATATATTCCCCTACGTAATCCAAGTAGATGTAGAACAAGTAGGAATGCACTCAAGTTCACCGGATGAGATTTTGTGCGCGGCAATGCTATCTATGTTAGATGCAGGAGTTCCGCTATTTTCTGTAGTCGGCGCAGTAGAGGTAGGTGTGATTTGTTCGCCCTCGCAACTTATACCGCTGATTGATCCCGACGATCTCGAAAAAGCTTCTTGTAATGTCGTTGCCACCGTCGCTGGAACCATGACTGGTATTGCTGGCATTGATTTGCGAAGCGAAACTCTTCTCACAAGAGAAATATTGCAGGATTTATTGAGTCAAGCCAAGCAGGCACGCTTTTCGTTGATTGCACTTATGGAAGAGTCTATTGGCACTCCGAAAGAACTGAGTAAATTCGCGCCTAGAGTACAGATTCTGAAGATATCCTCACGTAAGACTGGGCAATTAGTAGGCCGTGGTGGCAGCGTTGTAAAAGCGATCTGTCAGCAAACTTATAGTAATGTCGAAGTTTTTCCAGACGGAACCGTTCGAGTAAGTGCAAGTAATGATAACAGTTTGCAAAATGCAATAATCGCAATCCAAAAAACTCTCAAGCCGCTTAAGCCGGGTCAGGTTTTTGAGGGCGTGGTGAGCGGTATACAGGAGAATGGTTTATTGATCAATTTGTCTCCTGGACGCGACGGTTTCCTCCCTCGTGAGCAATTATTGAATGCTCATCTCCCAGTGAGAGAACAATTCAAGATAGGCGAATGCATTCGTGTAGTGTGCGAATCAGTCAATCATAATGGTCAAGGACAACTATCTGTCAAGGCGTTACATCATGAGAACACTGGCAATAGCAGATACTAATATTTTCATGGATGATTACTATAAAAATAATTTAAAAGTCGTATGTTTTATTGAGGAGGTTTGGTGGCAATTTACAGTTATGATGTTGTCATTATCGGGTCAGGCCCGGCGGGAGAAGGTGCTGCCATGAATTCCGCAAAAAATGGCCGCAAGGTTGCCGTTGTGGATAGTCGTCCTCAAGTTGGTGGAAACTGTACCCACCTTGGAACTATTCCTTCAAAAGCTTTACGACATTCCGTTCGCCAAATAATGCAGTTCAACAACAATCCAATGTTTAGAGAAATCGGGGAGCCACGCTGGTTCTCATTTCCAGACGTATTAAAAAGTGCGGAACAAGTCATAAATAAACAAGTTACATCACGCACGAGCAATTACGCTCGCAATCGGGTCGATACCTTCTTTGGCAAAGCTAGTTTTGCAGACGAACAAACTTTAAATATAATTTGCGCTGGAGGGGAGGTAGAGACGCTTATAGCGAAGAAAATTGTGATAGCCACAGGGTCTCGCCCCTACCGTCCGGCAGATGTGGATTTCTCCCACGCGCGAATATACGACAGCGATACAATTCTGAGTCTCAATCACACGCCGCGAAAGCTTATTATTTATGGCGCGGGAGTGATTGGGTGTGAATATGCGTCAATATTTAGTGGGCTAGGAGTTATGGTTGACTTAATTGACAATCGCGAACAACTGCTCAGTTTTCTAGACGATGAAATTTCAGATGCTCTTAGCTACCATCTTCGGAATAATAACGTTGTAATTCGACACAACGAGGAGTACGAGAGCATCGAGGTACTTGATGGCTCCGTAATCCTGCATTTGAAATCCGGGAAAAAAATCAAAGCGGACGCGTTGCTATGGTGTAACGGACGCTCAGGAAATACCGAAGATCTCATGCTCGAGAATATCGGGATTGAATCCAACAGCCGTGGTCAAATTCGAGTTGACCAAGACTATCGTACCGAAGTCCCGAATGTCTTTGCTGCCGGGGATGTGATTGGTTGGCCTAGTCTCGCTAGTGCGGCGTATGACCAAGGACGGTCAGCAGCTGAAAATCTGATTGAAAGCGGAAGTTGGAGGTTTGTTAATGACGTGCCTACAGGGATCTATACCATACCCGAGATTAGCTCTGTAGGAAAAACTGAACGAGAGCTAACTGACGCCAAAATACCTTATGAAGTAGGTAAAGCCTTTTTCAAGTCTATGGCACGAGCACAAATTTCCGTTGAGCCAGTAGGCATGCTAAAAATTCTATTTCATCGTGATACCTTGGAGTTAGTAGGTGTACATTGCTTTGGCTATCAAGCAGCAGAAATCGTTCATATTGGACAGGCGATAATGAATCAAAGAGACTCCGCAAATACTTTAAAATACTTCGTAAATACGACTTTCAATTATCCGACCATGGCAGAGGCTTATCGAGTCGCCGCGTTCGACGGACTCAGTAGGCTTTTTTAATTGTTTCATGTGGAGCTCTAGAAAATCTAATAAAGAGATTTGCTAAATGTAGATCCATAATTCAGAGCTTTTCCAGCACGTGCCTAACTTTCCTTTGTAGCGCCAAGTAAGAGGATAAATGATGCGCAAACTAACTTTTAGATCTCCTAGGCAAGACCTCCTAGCTAGACGGCAGCTACTGGGCAATTTGTTGAATAGGCTGGAGGTTGAACGTTCCAATCGATCATTTAATTTAATACTTGAAAACAGCAGTTATCAGCTGGAACTTGACGAACACTACTGGCTAGCTAATGCAAGCTACACGCAGTTGACACTTGAGCATAATAGTCTCTGTTCAGCGCTTAGCCGCCAGACCTCCACCACCGAAAATCTAGACACACGCAGTCAAAAAACTTCACTACCGGGATCAGCTCAAGAGGATAGGCCTTCACACCACACTCGAGAAAACTCAGATGATATGATCATCCCTGGCAGAATTTATCAAGGGCACGTCTTTAGGTTAAAGGCAGGTTTCGCTTGTATATCTTTACCATATGGATGCTATGGAACGCTGCAACTACCTGAAGTTGCCGATCAACCGTTAGGTCAGCTGTATGAATATCTAAACTTGGGAGACTCAATATCTGTGAGGGTCATCAATGTTGACGACCGAGGTCAAATCAGTCTCAGTATGAGAGATATACCTGAGTATCATTACAAATGACTTTAGCGCATAGCGAAAGAAATGGATATTCAGACCCTAGGGTTCAAGGTTAGTCGTAAAAAATTGGCTGCATTTGCAAATTTTTCTCCCTGAGACGATCAGATATCTGTTACAATTCTCTCAAATTCAATGTCAGGCAATCCAAAGACAACATGATGAATTTCTGCTCCTTTCTGGTTGTTAGTCCACCTTAGACAGCCATCCCCCCTCGCTTTAGCGCCGCATGTTTGCATTTTAGAATGCAGGCTTTTGGCACTCCACCGTCGCCACGCACGACGGTAATTTTACATGTCATCTAATCACCATCAAGGCAATGCTATTCGTTCTCTGCTGAGTAGACTGGTGTATATCCGGAAATTCCTGCTCAGCAGTTAACCTTTGATGCATTCCTGCGCTTGGTGTATTTGGATTTTTGAAATGGGGGTCTAATGCCGCCAATTTTAAGCTTTGCTCTGATGCATCACCGTCTTTTCTTAATGCATTGCCTGGACTCGGTAGTGCGCGCCATATTCATAAGAAAGCTCGGTATTCCACCATAGTCAGGCAGGCCCACTTCTGAAGCTAAGCTCACTGTTGCATTCCTGTAAACACGGGTGCACGTTTAGCTTAAAGGAGAAGGCTTTTTTGCCACTAAATGAATTCAGTTCAGGCTTTTGGCCTCGGCCTGTTAGCCCCCTATTACTAAATTAAAAGACAAATGCTATGTAGCTAAAATATGCCATAAATACTCGATGGAAACTTTTTAATAGGTATCCAATTTTTAGTGCATCTATTTACGGGGAATCGAATGCTTCAAATAATAAAGCAATCTTGGCTGTCCAATATAAGAGGCGATTTGCTGGCCGGTATCGTCGTAGCCCTTGCGCTGATTCCAGAGGCAATAGCATTCTCGATCATCGCAGGGGTCGATCCGAAAGTGGGGCTCTACGCTTCATTTTGTATCTCTGTTGTCATCGCCTTTGTAGGGGGAAGACCAGGGATGATTACCGCAGCAACAGGTGCCATGGCGCTATTAATGGTTACCTTGGTAAAAGATCACGGGCTACAGTATCTTCTTGCTACGACGTTGCTAACAGGTGTCTTGCAAATTATAGCCGGATACTTGAAGCTTGGAAGTTTGATGCGGTTTGTCTCTCGCTCTGTGGTCACAGGTTTTGTTAACGCATTAGCCATTCTGATTTTTATGGCTCAACTGCCAGAATTAACCAATGTTACATGGCACGTTTATGTTATGACGCTGGCGGGGCTGGGCATCATCTACCTGTTCCCTCATGTGCCCAAGATCGGAAAACTCCTTCCGTCGCCCTTGGTCTGCATCATCGTATTGACCGCAATTGCCATATACCTTGGGCTTGATATCCGCACCGTAGGAGACATGGGTTCGTTACCGGACACTCTGCCGTTCTTCCTTTGGCCGGATGTGCCGCTCAATCTCGAAACGTTGGCGATTATCTTTCCTTACTCAGCAGCTCTTGCAGTGGTCGGCTTGTTAGAGTCGATGATGACCGCAACAATCATCGACGACTTGACTGATACACCGAGTAATAAAAACCGCGAATGCAAAGGCCAAGGGATTGCAAATATCGCGTCGGGCCTCTTAGGTGGTATGGCCGGATGCGCAATGATCGGCCAGTCAATCATCAATGTGAAATCTGGAGGACGCACACGTCTATCATCCTTGGCAGCAGGTGTTTTCCTGTTGCTGATGGTGGTATTCCTAGGCGAGTGGCTTGCGCAGATTCCGATGGCCGCGTTGGTAGCCGTGATGATCATGGTAGCTATTGGAACCTTTAGTTGGGACTCACTGCGCAACCTGAAAAAGCATCCGTTATCGACCAATATTGTCATGGTAGCCACTGTTATCGTGGTTGTCGCAACACACAACCTTGCTTACGGCGTGCTGGTAGGTGTGTTGCTTGCGGCAATGTTTTTTGCCAACAAGATCGGCCATTACATGGACATAAGCTCTGAAATCGACGAACACGGGAACGAACGTAGATACTCTGTGGTTGGCCAGGTATTTTTCAACTCGGCGGACAAATTTGTTGATTCGTTTGACTTCAAAGAAGCGTTGGAAAAGGTCGTCATTGACCTCACCCTTGCACACTTTTGGGACATTACAGCGGTTGCTGCTTTGGACAAAGTCGTCATCAAATTCCGGCGTGAAGGCACTGAGGTTGAGGTGCTGGGCCTTAATGAGGCTAGTGCGACTATCGTTGACCGTTTCGGAGTCCACGATAAACCTGACGCTATCGATCAGTTGATGGGCCACTGATTCATGGAGCATTCGATGACTCACGTTATGGCCTGCATTGATGGTTCAGCATCATCAACTGCAGTATGTGATTATGCTGCATGGGCAAGTGTTCGCCTGGCCGCGCCGCTGACCTTTTTACACGCATTGACAGAAGAATCTGCTCCTCCCTCAGATCTCAGCGGCACCCTTGGCATCGGCATTCGAAAGCGACTGCTGCACGATCTTGCAAAACTCGATGAACAACGTACTGCCCTAGCAAAAGACCATGGAAATTATCTGCTTGAGGCAGCGAAGCACCGTGTAGACCAACTTGGTATCGTGCACCCCCAAGGCCGGCAGCGCCATGGACGTTTAGTTGACTGCATTCAAGAACTTGAAAGCGAAATCAGGCTGTTGGTTATTGGGCGAAACGGACACGGCAGAGAAGCGCCAAGCGAGCACATCGGAATACAGGTAGAGAATGTCATTCTAAAACTCAAACGGCCCGTGCTCGTAACGCCCTCCCAGTTCAATATACCTAGAAGCTTTTTGTTGGTTTTCGATGGAGGCGAGACGGGCCTTAAAAGTGTTGAGACGATTGCGCAAAGTCCTTTTTTGAGGGGGCTTCGATGCCACATATTGATGATCGATCAGGAATCAGAAACGGCTTGGCGTGAGGTCGATATAGCAAGAAACTTACTACAGAATGAAAACTTCAGTGTGCAGGCAGCGGTAATGCCTGGAGAGGTTGCAGTCGTTACTGAGCGCTATTGTGAGGAGGAGAGAATAGACCTGTTGGTAATGAGCTCATCCGGACACTCCAAAATCCAAAATTTTTTTGTCGGTAGTGCAACAAGTAAAACCTTGCGTAAAGCAACAATTCCCATGCTGTTCTTACGCTAGCTTCTAGCCGCCGAGAAGGTGCTGCGCTGACGGCCACACATTGGAAAAGGTTGCCTCGTATATATTTTTCGAGGCCACCCATGTTTGAAGCTCTTCTTAATAAGAGGCATAACACGGGATTTAATCAATGACTCAGAAATCACTAACAAATCCATCCACAGCATTTATCTCTCCTAACTCCAACATTCATAGGATGACTGTTGAATTGCTTGAGCAAGCAGATATACGCATTGGCGGTAATCGTCCTTGGGATATGCACCTTAAAGCGAGTAACGTTCCTGAACGAGCATTTGCACATGGAAGCTTGGGGCTGGGTGACGCTTACATGGATGGTGACTGGGATGCAGAAAGTCTAGACGAGTTTTTCTGTCACCTCCTACGGGCGCATCTCGATCAGCATGTGCAGCCTTTCAAGCTTGTGTTTCATGCGCTGCGCGTCCGGTTGCTTAACCGCCAGAGTACAACGCGAGCTTGGCAGGTGGGCGAAGCACATTACGATTTAGGCAACGATTTCTATGCTGCCATGCTTGATCCAAGAATGGCTTATACCTGCGGCTACTGGGAAAACGCTAGCAATCTTGCAGAAGCTCAGGAAGCCAAGCTCGAATTGATTTGCAGAAAACTTAAACTGGAACCTGGAATGCGAGTCCTTGACATCGGCTGCGGCTGGGGGAGCTTTATGGGGTACGCCGCTGAACACTACGGTGTCGAGTGCGTAGGGGTGACCATCTCTAAAGAACAGGCTGAATGGGCAAAAAAACGTTACGCTGGATTGCCACTGGAATTCAGGTTGCAGGATTATCGAGAAGTAAATGGCGCTTTTGACCGAGTCGTCAGCGTAGGGATGTTCGAGCATGTCGGACGTAAAAATCACAGGGAGTTTATGGAGGTCGCATCGCGTTGCCTTGTAAATGACGGATTGTGCCTTTTGCACACCATAGGTAAAAATGAGCGAAACACTACGCCAGACCCGTGGATCGATAAGTACATTTTTCCGAATGGTGACCTGCCATCAATCGGCCAGATCGGGGATGCTGCCGGCGGACTTTTTGTGGTCGAGGATTTACACAACTTTGGCGCTGACTACGACAAGACCTTGATGGCTTGGCACGCCAACTTTGAAGCCGCATGGCCACAATTTTCAGCAGAGTTAGGTGACCGATTCTACCGAATGTGGCGCTACTACCTGTTGTCGTGTGCTGGAGCGTTTCGTGCGCGGGATATTCAGCTCTGGCAGTGGGTTCTCTCAAAAGAAGGCGTCATGGGCGGCTACTTGAGGCCGACTCTGAGCACCGAAATATAACCGGTGCAATCGTACTGGCCCGGATCGCCGCTCGATGGAGCGCACGATCTGGAGGTTCACAGCCATGCGAGGTTGATCTTCATATCCGAGCGGAGGCTCAGCATGACTGGCCTCCACGATGAATACTCAATCCGTATTGACGTTCTGATAGAGCATCAGTCGTGAGGTCTCATGCAGACCTCGCGTCAACGCGAGCAGACGACGAAATTCTTCAGGGTGTTGGTCAGCAACGTCCTTTAGTGGTTCTTGCGAAGCAATATCATGCAGGCTTGGTTGACTACCATCGTGCTGCATTTGCAGAAGAAAGTCCTTTGTCACGCCACCGATCAGCGGGAACGTACCCTCTCTAAGCACCAGAGGAACCACCCGCTCTCCTTCTGTAGCTGGCTGCTGTATATCTCGCCCCATCGCTCCGTTGCGAAACTCAATACCGGCCATGCCGAGGACACTGGGCAGCAGGTCGACCAAACCAACAGCTTCTTCAATCACTCTTGGTTCCAGCAGTTTCGGAGCGTGGATCAGCAAGGGCACATGATTGCTCTCAAGCCCCAGTTTTTCGAATGCCGGTGGCATATGCGGGATCTGGCTGATACGTGTATTGTGGTCACCAAACATGACAAAAATCGTGTTCTCGTACCAACCGCCTTCTTGAGCAATTTCCATCAGGCGCCCAATGTTGAAGTCCAACAGGCGTACCGCGTTGTATTGAGCCACGCTGCGAGAGCCCGCGTTCTGCACGGTTTCCAAAGGTAAATCAAGCACCTCGAAGCCGTCGTTCTCATTGGGGATGGTAAAAGGCCGATGGTTACCCGCAGTCTGGATATAGGCAAAGAAGGGTTTGCCCTCAGCCTGCCGGCGAAGGATCTTGTCGCTTTCCTTGAACAGATCCAAATCCGAAACACCCCAGACGTCGACGATTGGTGATTTCCAGTGACGTTCTTCCAACAGCTGGATATCGTCGATGCTCTGACGAATCAAGGCATTCATATTGGCCCAGCCTGAATTACCGCCGATCATGTAATACTTGTCGTAACCCTGCATTGCATTGATCAAGCTGTGCTGACGAGTGATTAGGGGGTTGCGCGTTGCCGTTTCCTGACGAGAGACGTCAGGTACGCCGGAGATACTGGCCCATACGGTTTTCGCTGTTCCGGTAACTGGCACATAGAAGTTCTTGAAGAACCAGCTCTCTTTAGCCAGTCGATCAATATTCGGGGTGGGATTCAGCGGATTGCCATAAGCACCCACCGCGCTGGTGCCCAAGGATTCGAGCATGATGAAAACCACATTCGGTTGCTGCTCGCCCGCGATAGCGTAGGGCTGCGGGGGCTGCAAGCGACTAAAATTCAGGCTTTTTATGTCAGGCTGGTCGACCCCTAAATAGTGGCTTACAACCTCGTAGTGTGCTGCGACCTGCTCCCGATCATAGGGCTTACTGGGTACCCTCAAAGTGTCGTAGAGAAAAATCACCGGGTTCAGGCCTAAAGCTGAAATTTGGTTGTCGCCAGAGAAGAAGGCGTCGCTCCAACGAAGCGGTACCGGGTTTTCCAGATTGATGTTCTCGACGCGGCCCAGAATACCGAGGAAGACAGCCACTACCATCAGGGCGCTGCCCCAGGTCAGAGAGAGTCGGCTGATGGGCTTTGCCGGACGATCCAGGGTCACTCGCTCAAGACGCAGCAATAGCCAAAAAATCACGGCTGTAACAGCTGCCCAGCCAAGGCTAATCCACACCACAGGATAGGTTTGCCAGACCATGTCTGTTGAGATCTGCGCGTCTTCTAGAAACCGTAATACGGTCGCATTGATGCGCACACCCAGATAGGCGTAGTGACCGAAGTCGACGATATAGATCAACATTACTGCGCCGAGCCCCAGCGCAAGGTAGAGCCGTGCCAACCAGCGAACTACACGTGAGCGTGTCAGATTCCACACCGGCAACCACGCCAGCAGGGCAACGGGTAACATCAGCAGGATTGCCAAGCGAAGGTCAAACCGCAGCCCTATTCCGAGGGTTTCCGGTACTGCCTTAACTTCGCTCACAGCGCTGGCTGCGAATCCCGAGAAACCTATGAAGAACAGCCCGCGCAATGCCGCCAGCGTTACGAAAAGGATGGCTACTGCACCAACCCAGTAGTGCAAGCGCCTCGAGTGAAGCCAACCCATCGTTTGAATCCTCAATCTATAGAACTATCAATGTGGTTTTGCCTAGCCATCAAACACGTATCGGCAGCGTGAACTCTCGTCGTGCGGACAAGCCGCGCCAGATCATCTTAATCGCGTATCCAATCAACGCTCCCCAGCAGTAGAGAGCAATGAATGGGTCGAGCAAATAGTCCCAGTAATTCGGGGAAGGTTTAACGCCCAAGCTGAAGGCCAAAGTGGCCAGGCCGAACATGCAGGCCCCCAGCCAGTTTCTCCACACCATCAGCCCCAACGTCGTCGCGCCGATAATCATGATCAACGGTCGCGGGTTGTAACCCAGTCGATATGGATCAAAGTAGGTCATCCCCATCGTGGCCGGATAGAGAAAGAGGGCCAGCGCCGCTAAAGGGATCAGTAGCTGCAAGCGAGCCGTTCTATCCTGCCTCGTCGCTAGTCCTATACGTACCGCAGCAGCAAATCCCAGCGCCACAAGGGACGTGATGGCAATATCGTCCGTGAAGCTGCGAACGTAGGCTGCTAACGAGAGCCCATTTATTGAAATAAAGCTGACTCCCAGCAAGACGATCAGCCATATCACTTGCGTACCTGGACGTAGGCCAAATCTTGGAGTAACAACGAATGCGAGTAGCGCGAGGGTCAAATGCGCTTGCCAAAGATCAAGCATCAGAGCTGCTCCTCTAGCCAGGCATCATTGAAGCTGACATGTTTTATGAACGTGTTATTCCATGAGTAAACGAGGTGATAGAGACCCTCGGCACTCTTGATAAAATAGGGATATTCATATTCGAAATTGCAACCGGTTTCTTCGCAGACACGCTGGTCAAGGTTCACCAAGAACTTATCAACAAGCATTTCTCTTCGAGGGCCACTGGATAGGCGGAACTTGTCGCCGATGATTTCCCGGTATGCTTCAGCGCTAAACGGATTACCTTCTGGGTCGGGAGACTCATCCAAATTGATCAAAGGCTTCCAGAAATCCAACCTAGAGTTAGTGCCCATTAGGCGAAGTCGGAATCGTCCGTCCTTCAGATCATTCAAAGCGACCAACAAGCCGTTATTAGGTGTTGCCACTGCAGCAAGTGATGAGTTTGGGTTAGCAGGGTCAAGTGGATAAGGCTCACTCCAAGTATGCCCTGCATCCTCCGTTCGGCTCGCGAGCACTTTGTGGAAGGTGTCGCCGGCGTAACGCAACATGGCGACCGCGTTACGCTCATCCATGGGCACAACTGTAGGCTGCAATGAGTGCTTACCTCTGCTGATTCTGCTTTTATCAATCACACTCCCTGTGGGACTGATGTAAAGATACTCAGCAAATTTCCCCAAAAACTCATGGTAGACAGGTAAACCGATGGTGCCATCCTGATGAAATATCGGAGCATTGCGTACGAGCGTGCTGATGTTCAAAAAGGGAGTCGTAATTAGTTGCTGAGGGGGTGACCAATTTTTACCCAAATCGTCCGAGTACATTGCATTGATTGCGCTTCCAGCCCAACCACCTACTGAGACTGACACGTAGAAGAGCCACAGACGGTTATCGGGCGCCAAGGCAATAACCGGATTGCCCAATTTGCGTATGTATTTTTGAGTCGCACTCTGGGTCGACTCTCGCGTCGCAAGAACGAGTTCATCACCCCATTCAGCAGTTTCTGTGTCGTAGCGAGCGCCGCGAACCTGTACATCGGCTGCACCTTCTCGTGAGCCAGCAAACCATACAGCCATTAGACCGCCATCTGGCAGTGCCGCCACCGACGAGGCGTGTACAAATTCTTCAAGATCCGAGGAGGCAAATCTGCTGCTGTAAAAAGGTGCCTGAGCGCTAGCTCCGTTTTGATCGACATTTGCTGAGACGGAAAAACCCGAGATAGGGCGATCAGGATGGAGCCACCAAGCAGCAGCAAATACAGCAAAAATCGGGAGAGCAAGAGCCGAGCTGAGAAAAATATTGTTCAAGCGCATTTATAAACCATTTATACACAAACACACGACGCTCCTGATTAATAAGCAGGAAGCGACCGGACACATACCTCAGCGGAGGAGGCATGGCGAAGTGGTGTTTGCGTGGTTTCTACAAGGGCCTGACTCAACTCAAAATGAGAACGAAATGACTAGATGCTTAACAACGGGGCCAAATCATCGCCCAGCAGTCCCCTAGACGCAACCGCAACTACCTGTCTTGAGGTATCGATTTGTTACCATGGATTTCGAGTTTGGCAATCATTACCGCACGTAATATCCAGCTCTCCTGCGTGATCACAAGCACAGATGCTATGCCAGACACTGTCTAGATCGAGGGCGTGACTATTTATCGACACCTCTGTTAGGTTTGATCCATGGAATGCCAGCAATGCGTCAACGCACACAAATTTTAGGCCGTCGGATAGCTGGCATGGGCGGTCTTCCTTCCGCCAATCCACAGCCTTTTTCGTGAGTTCCAACCGGCAGCGTTCACGGAGGTGCCTCGCACCTAACGCCCCTAGACTGCATTAGTAGGCATTGCCATGAGTGATGAGATTAAATTGAGACACGCTCGCGATTTGCTACTTGCCCGCTTGGTTGAATTGGAAAATTTTGAGTCCTCAGCACAATCACGCGAGTCCATAGAGCTAGATCAAAGCAAGGTAGGTAGACTCTCGCGCATGGATGCGTTGCAGCAACAAGCCATGCTGGACGCCAACCGAGCCCGAGGTAGGGGTGAGCGACTACGTATTGAGGCCGCGCTTCGAAGAGTTGACGAAGGCCTATATGGCTATTGCGTCGAGTGCGACGAGCTAATAGCTCAAGGCAGGCTGGATTTCGATCCAGCCACTGCGCTGTGCATTGGATGCGCTCAACAAGTCGAAAAGGGCAACTAAAAACCGCTGAAAAATGCTGAAAAATTGATTCGGCCCCCATCACTCGCTTGAGCTGAAGACCACATGCAACTCATAACTGAAATTGTTCACCCCGAGCTGAAATCCAAACAGGGCAGAGTATTCCGTCGACATGCAGCACGCGGCATCGTGATGCGGAATGAACAGATCCTGTTGCTGTTCACCGAGCGCTATAACGACTTCAGCTTTCCTGGCGGCGGCCTTGATGGTGACGAAGACATTGTCGCAGGCCTGAAGCGTGAGCTTGAGGAAGAGACTGGTGCTCGTGAAATTCAGGTGCTCCAGCACTACGGCTATATTGAGGAGTACCGGCCCTACTGGAAGCCACAGTACGATCTGATGCACATGACCTCGCATTTTTATCAATGCGAAGTAGCGTCCCAGCTAGAGCCCGTGAGAATGGAAAGCCACGAAATCGCTAATGGTATGCGGCCTGTCTGGATCAACCTGCATGAAGCCATAACGCACAATGAAGCCGTGATGCAGCGTCAGGATTCATCGATGGGACAGTCCATTCAGCGCGAAACTTTCATGCTGAAAAAAGTCGCATCCAAGTTGGCGCCATAGCTGAACACCGACTTGCACCTGTGTTAGGGCTTCTTGGCTATTACAAGCAGCTCTGCCACGATCAAGCCCGCACCGGCGATCAAGCGCAACGTAATGACCTCCCGAAGCACCAGACTGGCGAGCAACATAGCAACAACCACGCTACCTTTATCGATCAGTGTCACCGTGGCGACATCCCCTACCGACTTGCGAATTTCTTCCCGCGCTTCATCTGCGCTTCCCCAACGCCCCATCTTCACCCACTTAGCTGCATGCGCGCTGTTATCTCAAAGCTTTCTCGGCCCGCGCGGATCCAACGAAATTATATTTGACGCAGGCAACTGCCGCTCAAGCTCAGCGATACGGTCATACAGCTCAATGATTTTCGCATCCGCTTCGCTCAATAAACTTGCGAGTTGGTCGCGCTGCCGGGCAACTTGCTCAATCCGATCACGCAGGGCGCGGCTTTTCTGGCGGGCGAGAAGATTTACCTGGTTCAACGAAGGAGGTCGCTCCTCCGCATGTTGTTCCACGTAGGTTTTTATCTCTGCGATGAGACTCGGGAAACGAGACTTCTTAAGCGCCGACGGATCGCTCCCGGCCTCTTTGGCCACGTTGTTCTGAGTGACCGGTGTCCCCTTCGGTAGAAGCTGTGGCCTATTGAGTTTCAGGCGCTCAAAAGCATCACGATATTGATCAGCCGCGCTGCGGCGAGCAGGGAGTTCAACGTCCATTTGCGCTCCCTACGACACGACGGAAGCTCTCTACACTTCGCTGTTGAGCCATCAAAGATTCCATTAGCGGACTTCCATCCTGAGCAGTAGCAAGCCGCTCATTGAGTACATGTTCAAGATCATCTACCGCGCCCAATCGTTCTGAGTCATACAGCACATCAGGGCAAGGTTTTGCATCCATTGAATCACCGCCCCCGCAATGGGCAATGTTGTCAATTCCGCCGTACGGACAAGGCTGGCGACTCGAACAAACGCCAAGAATGATTGGGCGACAGGCGACCGCGCCTTTCTTTGCCAAACCAATCATCTTCTTCGCATCTTCTGGCGAAATCAGCCGAACGATCTCAGCCTTTCGTTTGTCTCCATGGGGACTGACAAAACGCTCACTCGTAAGCTGCTGTAACTCTCTTCCAAGCGTCTCGTACATTGTGCGAACGTAGAGAGTGTGAGCCTTCTCCTCTAGACGCAGCCGCGAGTGATTTTGTCCGTAGTAAAGGCTCATCGCTCGAGTGACGTGCTTAAGCTGGTACTGAAGCGAAGCATCACTTACGAGTCCGGAAGCTTGCATGTTTACTGCCCCAGTTCTACGCAACTGATGCCACGCCAACGGCCATACAGCGCCCACTTGATACTCCTCCGGCAGTGTAGGGGTAGCTAGCCGGGCCAATTTCAAATCCTCAGCCGTGATACGCAAACGTCCTAAGTCAAAGAGCTTCCCGTGCCCCAAAAGGTCGGAATATGACTGAATGCTCGGTCTAAGTGAGTGATTACCTTTATTGCGCAATGAGCTCCAGGGCTCGTAAGAAAAATCGGTCAAGTAACGCCCGGCGAGATCTCCCGCAGCTTTGTGAGGTGCGTACAGTGAGCGAAATAGAGAAATGACCTCCATCGCCTTCACGGCGACTGCCACAGATGGAGATGTGACCCAAACGGCGTCGCTATCAGAGAGCGTTTTTGTCGTCTGCCCACGTAACAAAAAAATGTCGCCGAAGCTCTTGTCGTGCTCGATGTCAAGGCACCCGGCTCGAAGATTCCATGCCTCCTCAACCCGCATGAGACTGAAGTTAAGGACGTAAGCTAATCCCGCGCCGTTGACCAGTTTCAGATAGCTAGTCAGCGCTCTTACTTGCAAGCCGCCACTTCTACCCACCCAACGTTCAAGTAGCTCAAAGATGCCGAAGCGTTTTGCGGTATCTGCAAACACGCCGAGAAAACGAAGCCCTGTTTTAGAGCCTGATAAATGCATTTTATGGCCGCAAAAAGGCGGGGCGTTTACGCACACCGTTCTCTCCGAAACCCTCTGGTTATGTTCGTAAGCCGCGAAGCAGAACCGGTAACAAGCTTCAACCTGTTCTCGATGGGATAGGAAGTCATCAAGGCACTCTCGCAGCCTAGTAACTTGATAGCGCCAAATACGTGGAGGAATGTAAGGTGTTTGAGCTGTATGGTGAGTTGGAAAAAGCGCAGCCAGACGGGTTAGGGAGCCTGAATCCAGCAACGTAAACCCTATAGCATCCCTGGACGCGTAAAGCTCATGCATTAACGTCAGAAACTCGGTTTTTCTTGAGGTATGAAGAAAGGCAGGGATCCGTTCGCATACGCGTGGAAAGTGGCTTAATTCACTGGCAAGTATTCCTGCCTCTTCGCAAAGAACAAAGAGCCGCCGCATCTGATCGAAACGCGTTTTAAGGGATCTGTAGCCACGAGCGCCGTACGGCCCGTATAGCCACCAGCCAGTGATGATTCGAAGTAAATTTGCGTTTTTTGAGCTAATTGGCGCCGCTGATTTTTTAACTGGCCCATCACCAAAATTCAGGGTCAGTGCCTTCTTGGCCCATGGATCAAGCCTCCAAATTGGATCACCCCAGCGGCTTACTACGTTGCCCTGCGCATCAATTATGACGGGCCAATCAGGTGGCGGAGGCCAGCTCTCTGGACGGTAATTCGATGCCCCAGGAACGGCGAGAGGCGACTCGATAGAAAGCCCTAACGTCGTGAGCATATTCATAGGGAAGCCCCCGCTGTAACTTCCGCAAGCCGAATAAATCCGTCCCAAGCTGGGTGATAGTCCTCCTCAGCTATGCGTGCGAATGCCTCTTCCACCCAAAGCCGACGTACCTCGCTACTCTCTTGAAAGAACCGTAACTTCGCACTCAGTCGCTCGACCGCAAGCATCGCTGGATGGTCAGCCTCGTCAGATCTATCCGTGCAAGCTGGGCGATATCTAACTAGCTCCAAGCTCTTGAGCACTCGCAAACTACTCAGAGACCAGACGTGATCCTCGCTTTCAATATCCCGATGATTGACGCAGAAAAGGCAACCCGCAGCGTTGATACAATCTGGATCAGGAGCATTAGTCGGAGCATCCACGACCGATTCTGGTATCGGCGCCACACAAGTACCTGGAGCAGGTGAGCAAACGACGGGATCTGCTTGCCGGTGAAACCGAGTGATTTCTATCATCGCAATTTGCGGATTGGGCTCGGCGTACACACGGATCAAAGTTTCAGCGGTGTGCTGTGCGATTTCCGCCACCAGTTCGGGGCGTTGCGACTCACGTAACAGCCAATTAATACGCGCACCCCGGAGCTTACGAGGTCGAACGAATCGAACACTGGAATCGGTGCAGACGCGCGCAATAGCCGTGAACTGAGGAGCTTCTAAAACGAGACGTCCCCCAGGGCGGACGAGAGGGAAAATCATTCCCTCTAGATCGTCTGGAAACCACGTGTTACGCCACTCAATGTAGCGTTCGAACCACTGCTTGTAGCTTGAGAAAACGTCAAACAGCACTTCACCCTGACGGCGATTTTTGTAAGACCTCACTTGGTAACCATCAAAATGACTCGTGTAATGGTATTGGTCGATCCGAAGCTGATGCGCCTGCGACAAATTCATGCCGGTTTGTGCGATGAACATGAGCAGCTCGGCTTCGATTCGCAGATTCACTGCCGGGTATCGAGTCTCGATTGAAACGTCAGCGTTACGAAGTTCGCGGTTTCTAAGGATGGCCGCAATCTGGAATTTGGTTTGAGGTCGAGTCCGTCGTGGCGCTTCCTTCTCTGTATCGCGCAGGCCGCACCAGATAGGTAGCGTCGAACCCGACCGCAACTCCACGTGGATGGGAAGTGGCCCCGTCACAGCTTCATAGGTAAGGGACGTACAGACGTCGGCAATGAACTGCCCGAATGAAAAGCTCTCTTCTAAACTTTGCTTATCAGCGCCCCCATTACTGGCCTTTCCGTTGCCTCTAGGCTTGCGGATTCGGGTGCTGTACAGAAGCGTCGAGCTTCGGCCTAAAACTCGGTCGAGCATCGTCGCGGTTAAACTTGCCGCGTCGTATAATGATCCGGCAGTTAGATAGCCTTCCACGCGATGACGCTGTAGAAGGTGTTCAGCCCACCCCAGGTATTCCTCCGCGACCGTATTAATGCTCAACGGACGCTCGCACTGATCCACCCACTGAAAAAACTTCCTCAACGCACCAATCTTGTTATTTGCCGAAAAGCGGCTCCGCCCGCCGACAAGGTCGTCGGTCAAACAGTCATGGAGCCTCTTCACAAGCTCTACCCGCTCCAGCAAAGGATCACCCAAAGCACCTGATGTGATTTCACTGCGTACAGTCTTCACTTTTGCCTTAGCACCACCGCTGTATAAAAGTGGTGCCAGATCCCAGGGCGTCTCATTTTTCGCGTACTCAAGCATTGGAAACGTTAGGTCTGAAAACGTCAGATTATTCATTGCTTGCTCCCTGCATCGAAGCAATCCCTGTAAACGCAGTCATGAAGCTGTTCGCAATGGCCTGCTTAGCGGGTGCGGCTTGCACAAATTTGATGTATTTGAAGGTGGTAGCCTCCGAATTTCGACCGTGGAGCAATGCATTGCTGACAGTCGCAATCACTATCGCCACATCAGTGCAATTTGCTAAAGCGAGCCTAGCTAACTCAGTTCCAAAGGTGCATCGGGATTGGTGGAAGCGAAACTTCCTGAGCGCTTTGATGCCCGACGCGATGCCTAATTTTCTAAGCGATGACATCTCAACGTTTATGGCCGAAGACTGATCACTGTTGCGACGTCCGAAAGGGTTTCCGAAACGTGTCAAGAACACTAAGTCTCGATGCTCGCCAGCAGCAGATGCCTCGCGAGTCAACCTGCGAAGACCCTTGGCGTACTCCAAGACTTCTGAACACAAAGCTTCGGGAATCCATACCTGGCCAGTTACTCCAAATTTGGTATGCACGGGCGGGGACGCACCTGGCCCTACGGATATCAGAAGCAGACCTTTAGCAGACGGATCATGTAGGGCACGCTCCAACGTATCGATACGAAGGTCACAGATCGTTCCCAGTCGCATACCCGTAAAGAAACCTAGAGCCAACATCAGGTAAAGCTCGGGTGAGGCGCTCTTTTTTGCGAAATCAAGAATGGCGTCTCGATCAACCGCAGACACTGGAAGTAGCCCACCTTCCAAAGTGACCCCAATGCGTTTTCGGTTTGGAATACCCAGATCGGTGGTGGTGCCAGCTAGCGTTCGCTCAAAGCCGACCTGGTCAAAGTATTTGATGAAATAGCGCTTGTCTTTCCACAGCGACAATAGCGGGTTTAGAAGGCCACGCCTCCTGACCCACCTGTAGAAACTGATGCAGTTACGCATGTACTCGGAAGCCGTGGCAGGACTGATATGACCAGCATCACGAGCCTTGATAAGCGCCCCACGGTACTGAACAAGACATCGATCAGCCTTTCGAGACGGAAACTCAAACCACTGAAGTCCGCGACTCTCCAAAAACTTCGCGTAGTTCAACAGCCCGTTCAGGTTGCTAGAAACGGTCTTAAGGATTGCCTCACCATTGGTGACTCTCTCCATAGCCCAGAGATTGGCTTCTCTCCAGGGCAAACCGTCTTCCCAGAATATTTGTGGTAGTCCTTCGATCACTACACGGGAGCTATTCAGCGAGTAGCTAATCAGGCGGTCTTTGACAGAAAGGTCATGCGGACTGAAGTGAATGTGTTCGACGGTAGGCAAGGGAAATCTCTGTAAGAACAAACGTCAATGTCCATGAAGACGCCATCTAACTTTGGACGTCCACGGTATGCAACTTATTCTTATCGATGCTGTACACCTCAACGGCCGGTACCATTGCCTCAATCAGGCTCATCACACACTCGCTCATGTCGCCGTACAGCGCATAGTTGGAAGAGAACGGGGCAATGCCGTGCTGCTTGAGCTTGTGCTTGATCTGGAAATACGGCTCGCCCATCTCGATGAAGGGCTTCGCGTCGTAGCTACGGGCAATGACACAGCCATCGTTTGATCTGAATGACACTAACAGTTAGCGGAAGATAACATATTGATTTATATTGAAAATACACCACTAACATTTTTTATGGTTTTGGCGATTCAGCGGGATCAAATAAGCCTTTTGATTCACACAGACGAAGGCAATTCGGCATAGATAGTTTGACGCTCGTGGCGTCCGTCCTGGAGGCGCACATCGAGAGTTATTCGTCGAAGTCAGGCCTCGATATCACGCATCAGAGTATCGATGACGTCAGGTTTGTCATGGACGCCGAACCGATCCACCAGCATGGAGGTCGCTTGGTTCATGCCAATGATGTCGACCGCGCACATACACGACGGAGTCTGAGCACCACCTTGTCGAGAGCCGCCACCGCCGCGATATCCCCGATGTATTCCTTGAATTCAAGTTTGGTATGCCTTGATACTTCTGAGGGGGCTGATATACGATGATTTCAGGAGATGGCATTCCTCCTTTAACCGCCTAGTGCTGATGATGCCTACGTGAACCCTGGACAGGGTGCGTAGGTGTATCCGCTCCCTGTCCCTGAGCTAGGACAGGATTATGATCCTACGACCCCAGTCGCCTCTCTTTTTTTGTGCTTACCTGTTACCTATTTGGCCTAGGTCTGACGAGGTGAGCCCACCATGCTGAAATCACTTTTGGTTATCGCCGTTGGCGCGTCACTCGGTGCCTGGTTGCGCTGGCTATTGGGTATGAAGCTAAACGCATTGTTCCCCACGATTCCCCCAGGCACTGTGATTGCAAACATGATCGGGGGCTACATCATCGGCTTAGCAATCGCGTTTTTGGCCGCATCCCCGACTCTGAGCCCTGAGTGGCGCCTGCTGATCATCACGGGTTTCTGTGGAGGGCTCACCACCTTTTCTACGTTTTCGGCAGAAACAGTTGCCCTGATCCAGGAAGGCAGATTGCTCTGGGCGTTCGGCTCAATTTCATTACACGTCGTGGGCTCGCTGACGATGACGGCTGCCGGGCTTCTGTCCTATCAAATTATCGGTACGCGCTGAGGAGATGAAAATGAAAGGTTTCCTGGTGATTTTCTTTACCCAACAGAACCGTCGTTATCAGGGCAATATGCTCGGCGACTGGATCGTTGATTTGGCGAAAGAAATGGGACTACGTGGTGCGACCCTATCTACGGGTATCGAGGGTTTTGGGCATACCGGTCGGCTGCACTCCTCCCATTTTTTTGAACTGGCGGATCAGCCTACCGAGATTCGCATGGCTATCACCGAGGACGAATCTGAACGGTTGTTCGTACGATTGGAGCTTGAGGAAATCTCGGTGTTTTACATAAAGACTCCAATTGAAATGGGCTTCGTCGGCAAAAAAACCACCTAGTCCGGCATCCTTTTACCAAGCTAGGCTTCAGGAGATCTTCCTGTGCTTGTTGTTTCCGTAACATGATTTTACATTTTGAGCGGAGCTAGCTAAGATCGACGGATTGGAGATGGCATTCCTCCATTAACCAACCGCTGCGCCCGTAGCAGCTGATGATGCCTACAGAAACCTGATCAATCAGGTCTGTAGGCGTTCGCGCTCAGATTCCCTTTTTGGTCAGGCCCACTTACTTTTTTGTGGCTGGCCAAATGTCTAAATTTCGACGACCTGAACAACTCGACTTACTGCCCTATATAGCGAAATGGCTTGCGCTTGCTGGTCTTGTAGCTCTTTTGGCAGGCTCTGCTTCTGCGTTATTCCTCCTTTCTTTGGATCATGCCACCCAGTGGCGAGAAACCCATCCCTGGGTGATCTGGCTCCTGCCAGTGGCCGGCTTTGCTGTGGGACTTGCATATCACTTGATAGGCAAACCCGTTGATGCCGGAAACAACCTGATCATCGATGAGATCCATGATCCTAAGAAGATCGTGCCTTTGCGCATGGTACCGATGGTGCTGATCGGAACCGTGGTTTCCCACCTTTTTGGTGCATCTGTGGGACGTGAGGGGACGGCGGTGCAAATGGGCGGTGCCCTTGCCGATCAACTGACGCATGTCTTCCGTCTGCGCCGCGAAGACCGTCGGGTGATTCTCATGGCCGGTATTAGTGCTGGCTTTGCGTCCGTCTTCGGCACCCCTCTTGCCGGGGCTTTATTCGGACTTGAAGTATTGGCCATTGGACGTATGCGTTACGACGCGCTTTTCCCTTGCGTGGTTGCGGCAATCGTTGCTGACCAGGTGGGGCAAGCCTGGGGCGTGGTTCACACGCATTACGTCATTGGCGAAGTGGTTCCGGTGCAGCTGTGGAGTGTCATGGCTGTGGTGGTAGCTGGGATTGTCTTTGGCCTTACCGGCCTGCTATTCGCGACAGCGACCCACAAGCTCGGAGCCTTCGTTAAGCGGCTTATCACCTATTCACCATTAAGACCCTTTGCCGGCGGCCTGCTGATCGCAGTCGCAGTGTGGGCGCTCGGTAGTAACCATTACATCGACGTTGATAAGTACATCGGGCTAGGCATTCCGAGCATCGTCCAATCCTTTCAAATGCCAATGGCCCCTTGGGATTGGCTTGGAAAGATGGTGTTCACCGTTGTCTCCTTGGGCACTGGATTCAAAGGCGGTGAAGTGACACCGCTGTTTTACATCGGTGCCACCTTGGGGAATGCGCTGGCTCCCCTCTTGCACCTTCCCTTCGGCATGCTGGCTGGTATCGGCTTTGTCGCCGTCTTTGCCGGTGCAGCTAATACGCCACTGGCAACCATCGTTATGGCCATGGAGCTCTTCGGGCCCGAAATTGCTCCGCTTGCAGCCATTGCCTGTATCGCAAGTTACCTCGTATCCGGACACACCGGGATCTATCACGCCCAGCGCGTCGGCCACAGCAAGCATCACCGTCCTCTTCCGGAGGAAATCCGGCTCTCTGATATCAAGCAATTTCATGCTCAAAGTGAATCCGCCAGCGAGCGGAAAGTGACTCTTGTGGGGGAAGAGAAATGATTGAACATCACCAAGATCGCCTGACAGCTTTGCAACTCTATTTTCCTGGCGCTAGCCGGGCTCGCGTGACCAGCTTCTGGCACCACCTAAGCGCACCTGCACTAGCCCAGCACCTCCTTAAAGTTGCTCAAAAAGCAAAAATTGAGCAGGTCATGCTCAAGACGATTTCTGCAGGTTATTTGCCAGGCCATCGCATCTCCCATCATCACCCGGAGCTTGGCGATATGCGTCATCCCCAGTGTCTGGAATTGCTAGATACAGAGGACAAGCTGCGCGCATTCCTGCGCGACCACGCTGACGAGTTACGCAAGGTGCGAGCAGTTCTTCTCTTATGTGAGTTACCGCTCACTAACGCGTCGTAATTCAGTTTGAAAACAGCTCGGAAATGAAGAAGTAAGGCCGACCGAAGCGTCGGTCACTCGCCACATTAGAGGATGTAGCTATGAACGGCTTTCAGCTGACGTTTTTCACCGAACAGAGTACCAACTACCAGCACCTTCCACTGGGAGAGTGGTTGGTCGAGTTCGCCAAGCGAGAGGGCGCGTTGGGTGCGACGTTGGTGAGCGGTACGGAGGGGCTAGATCATTTGGGGCATTTGCATACGGCGCATTCCCTCAGCGGTGCCGATCATCCCGTCACGGTGACTATATCCACTGATGAAATTGGGTGCGACAGGTTGCTGGAGGCATTGGCCAAGGAGTCGTTTTCACTGAGCTATATCAAATTGCCCATCGAATACGGTCGAGTGGGCCAGGCGAAAAACTAAAAAACGCACCTTGTTGGACAACCAATAAAAAGGATAACGCCATGTACCGAGTTTATAACCTACGTCCACAGCCAGCCCCTGCTAACTGGGCTCGTGACAACAAGACGCTTCTCGTAGGACTGGTTTTCTGGTCACTTTTTCTGGCCGGCATCGCAGGCAGTCAAAAGGTCTCGAGCGAGGGGTGGTACATCGTCACCTCGCTCGAAGGCGCATTGGTCACGATGCGTATGCCCAGTGAGAAGTCCTGCAAGGCCGACGTAGCCCAGACCTGCGTACCGGGCTACGAGCTGAGAGCACAGCAACATTGAGCGCGATGGCGGTTGGCAATCCAAAGATGAGATCGCGAAATGGAGCTCACCGACGTCGGCTCATCAAAATCATTTTAGAGAATTGGGAGACCACATGAGCGCAGTGACGCTGAGCATCGTATTCGGGCTTGTGATGGGCAGGTTTTTCACAGGATCTGTCTATGAGTTCGCCGCGCTTTTCATCGTAAGCGTTGGAGTGTCCTTGCTGACCTTTTATCTGCTAAATCAAAGGCGCGCCAGGCTACAAGCCCAAACGGCGTATTGCTGCTCTGTAATGGTTGCTTCAAACCAAATGATGGAGCTTTTCCAGATGGCAAAGGGAGGGCAGTTCATACCCTTGGTGGGAGAGATTCCTGAACTAATTATTGGAGGCTTCTTGGTTCCCGCAATTGCGGTGTCGGCAGTGCAGCTGTTCAGGATACTCATGGAGAGCTGACGTCCGACATAGAGGCCTCTCAACGGTTTCACATGGTTAATGACGTTCCCGAATCGTTACTTGGAGAAGATCTATGAAAACGCAAATTCAGGCCATTTATGCACGTGAAATTCTCGATTCACGCGGCAACCCTACCGTTGAAGTCGACGTCACCTTGGAGTGCGGCGCCATGGGCCGGGCTTCAGTACCGTCCGGTGCCTCTACAGGCGTTCACGAAGCAGTTGAGTTGCGTGACCAAGATATACAGCGGTATTCCGGCAAAGGAGTATTGAAGGCCGTTAGCAATGTAAATACCGAAATACTTGAGTCTTTGAGAGGCCTGGATGCGGCTGACCAGGAACAGGTTGATCATCTGATGATTAAGCTGGATGGAACCTCTGATAAATCCAGGCTTGGAGGAAACGCGATCTTGGGCGTGAGCCTCGCCGTTGCCAGAGCGGCGGCTTCTGCGCTGAACTTGCCCTTGTTCCAATATCTGGGCGGCGAGCAAGCAGCAAGAATGGCCGTCCCAATGTTCAATATTCTCAATGGCGGTGTTCACGCCAACTGGCAAGGCCCTGACTTTCAGGAATTCATGATTGCACCTACAGGAGCTGGCAGTTTCAAGGAAGCCTTGCGATGGGGCGCTGAGGTGTACCACGAGCTGAAAGCGGTGCTTAAGGACGCCGGCTATTCAACTGCGGTCGGAGATGAAGGCGGCTTTGCTCCGACGCTCAAGAAAAACTCAGATGCCATTGAGCTGATCATCAAGGCAATTGAAAGGGCCGGTTACGCCCCTGGATCTCAGATCGAGATCGCTATCGATCCAGCATCCAGCGGTTTCTATGAAAACGGTCTTTACCATCTGCGATCGGAAGGTCGTAAGGTCGATGCCCAAGAGCTGATTAGCCTCTATTCCTCCTGGGTCGACAAGTACCCGATTGCGGTACTGGAAGATGGCCTCGCGGAAGACGATTGGTCGGGCTGGAAGCTATTGAATACTGCGCTGGGTGACCGGATCGAGTTGGTTGGAGATGACCTGTTTGTCACCAACGTCGAACGGGTTCAGCGAGGCATCACAGAGAATGTCGCAAATGCCGTACTGATCAAACCCAATCAAATCGGAACCCTGACTGAGACCAAAGCCGCCATCGAAATGGCCTACGGTGCTAACTGGGGCGCAATGGTTTCTCATCGTAGCGGCGAGACTGTAGATAGCTTCATCGCTGATCTGACCGTTGCCATGGGGACTGGCCATCTCAAAACTGGAGCTCCATGCCGAGGCGAACGCGTCGAAAAATATAACCAGTTTTTGCGCATAGAAGAGCATCTTGGAAGCCGTGCCATTTATGCAGGACATGATGCGTTTGTGCGGTGATATCCACCGGCTTGAGTCCAACCAGATTGAAACGAGAGAGACGTAATGACTCCGTCAGAGAAGCTAGTCGACTGGAACCGGAGATGGAGAATCCAGGGCGGCATTGTCATTTGTAGAAAGTGCGCGGCGCAGCAGCCCGAGACATTGAGTGATCAACCGTTCGCACACCACTTTGACTGTGATGAGGAAAGCTCGAAATCTCCGCGACCATGGACTGACTTGGATGCGATCAGGAAGTCATTCGTCCTGCAGCCGGGAAATCTGTTGGTTTGGTCAGCGTAAAAATCGAATCACGTGTATCCGTTGGCAAAAAAGTCAGCGGCCTTAGCCTTTCATAGACGCTTGGAGATATGAGCATGAGCTACGCGGACATTCCAGCTGGTAACGCAATCCCCGATGACTTCTTCACCGTTATCGAGATTCCTGCAAACCACTCGCCGATTAAGTACGAGGTGGACAAGCCGAGCGGACAAATTTTTGTTGACCGCTTCCTCAGCACACCGATGTTCTATCCGGCCAACTACGGGTTTATCCCGAACACGCTGAGCGACGATGGCGATCCTCTCGACGTTCTGGTGATTTGCCCATATCCCGTCTCACCTGGTGTTGTAATCCGCAGTCGCCCGGTTGGTGTGATGTACATGACTGACGAAGCCGGAGCGGATGCCAAGGTGATCGCAGTGCCTCATGAAAAACTCAGCTCTATGTACAGCGACGTCAAGGAGTGCTCAGACCTCCCTGCGTTACTCCTCGCGCAGATCCAGCACTTCTTCGAAAACTATAAAACATTGGAGCCAGGCAAGTGGGTGAAGATGGGCCGCTGGGGGAGCTCAGATGAGGCGCGGGAAGAGATTCGCAAATCGGTAGCTGCATATATCCCCAAATAGCTCTTCCGCCAGTTGGAATTCAGCCGGGAGTCGAACTGAGGGGCGCGTGATTTGTAATTGGCCTCTCAGTCGCCCGGAACATTAAATATCGATGGAAACACGCGCATGGAAAAATGGGTGGCTTATGCCTTCATCTCAATGTTTTTTGCCGGGTTTACTTCTGTGATCGCCAAGATGGGACTCGCAGGCATTTCAGCTGAGCTTGGTCTAACAGTTCGAACCCTGTTCGTGTGTGCCTTTGTACTCGTATTCGCCGCCTGGGCTGTTCCGACACAGGAAGTGGCCAACATCACAAGCCGAAATCTGTATTGGCTAGGACTGTCTGGCGTCACCACTGCCTTGTCATGGATCTTCTACTACAAGGCACTGAAAGTCGGGGATGTCGCCACGGTGGCACTGATCGATAAAGGTAGCGTGGTCGTTGCCATGCTGCTCGCCGGCCTGGTGCTTCGAGAGATCATCACGTTGCGCATGATCGCCGGTGCGGGCTTGATCGTGGCAGGTTTGTTGGTCATAGCTAAAAAGCCCTGACTAGCCTGCAAGTCAATGTTCTGCTCGGAGCATAACTCTGTACCACGCGTTCCAGAGCCCTAGGGGATAGGTTGAGTCTTATCTTAGCCTAGGACAATAACTGTTACAGGCTATTTGCTCAGCCATATTGATAAACCTCGGATGTTAAAATAATCGCTTTAGATCAAAGCGCAAGGAAACTGATGACCCACAATAGAACTTCCGCAGAAACCCCTAGAGCGGCTGCAATCTTGGCTCGCTTCCTGTCATCGGAATCCGCTGGAGGTCTTGTGTTGATGGGGGCAGCTTTGGCTGCGCTGATTGTCGCTAATTCGCCTCTATCCCAAGGTTACTTCGCAGCCTTGCACAGTGTCTGGTTGGGCATGTCTGTCGAGCATTGGGTCAACGATGGCCTGATGGCCATCTTCTTTCTAATGGTCGGCCTGGAGATCAAACGAGAAGTGCTGGCAGGTGGGCTTTCCACCTGGGGCCAGCGTGCCTTGCCGGGATTTGGTGCTATAGGCGGCATGGTTGTGCCTGCGCTGATCTACATCGCAATAAACTGGGGTAATACTGAGACCTTGAAGGGCTGGGCCATCCCAGCCGCTACCGACATCGCATTCGCCCTGGGCGTCTTGTCGCTGCTGGGTAAGCGAGTCCCGACTTCGCTGAAGGTTTTTCTCGCTGCCTTGGCGATCATTGACGACCTGGGGGCTGTGGTCATCATCGCTTTTTTCTACACCACTGGTCTTTCCATGCCGATGTTGCTGGCATCGCTCGCAACTCTGGTCATTCTGATCGCAATGAATCGATTGGGCGTCAGACGATTGCTCCCATATTTGCTTGTCGGTGGTGTGCTGTGGTTCTTCGTGCTGCAATCTGGGGTGCATGCCACCCTTGCTGGTGTCGCTGTAGCGCTGTGCGTCCCAATGGGCAAGCCTGAAGAGGAAGCCCGGTCTCCACTGCTGTTCCTAGAAGAAAAGCTGCACATGTGGGTAGCGTTCGCTGTGGTGCCGATTTTTGGCTTCGCAAATGCTGGGGTTTCACTGGCAGGTATTTCCATGGAAAACCTGGTCGATCCAGTTCCGCTGGGTGTTGCGCTCGGCTTGTTGGTGGGCAAACAGATAGGCATTTTCCTATTGGCGGCCTTAGCCATTCGTCTGGGCTTGGCCAAGTTACCAGAAGGAAGCACCTGGACTCAGCTTTACGGCGTGGCGCTGTTGTGTGGCATTGGCTTCACCATGAGCCTATTCATTGGCAACCTGGCGTTTGCCGGATCAGCTCACTTGATTGATGAAGTCAAAGTTGGGGTCTTGATCGGTTCGATCCTGGCTGCGTTTGGCGGCATCATAGTTCTTAGCCGTAGCAGTGTTCTCGCAGGTGCCGCAATAGCCAAATAGCCTCGATTGGATTGACCACGGTATTTCTGAACAGGCAGAAAGGCCGTTTATCTGCTGGGCTTCTGAGTCAGAGCCACAACCTTTCCGCTGGAGACCGCTTTTAACTCAGCCATTTCGAAAAGGAGGCGCTGGTTTACAGAAGCGATTCGGGCAAGCTCCGCCAAAAGCTGGTCGTTTTCCGCACGAAGCGCCCTGTTTTTCTCCTTCTCACTCATCAGTGCTTGGTGCTTCGAGTCTCGCTGGGCGCGCACCGACTTGCCCATGAGAGTGCGAATTTTTTCCGCCACCGCTGGGTAGGTATTATGAATGAGACCCGGCGTAACACCTGCTGCTCGGGCAACCGAAGCAATGGAGAGCTTTTCGTTGCCTGCGACGAGGCCATCAATGACCTTATCTAGCGCGGCGAGGGTCTTCGACCTTGAACGGGCTGGTGTCTGATCCTGAGTAGACTTATTCACCATTTACAGCCTCGTCCGTCTCATCGTTTATGGGAGAGAGCCCCAAACTGGTGATGACGTCGAGTGCGACTTGCAAATCGCGCGCTGCTCGCTGCGTAACGGCAGGGCCCGCGTCTTCGATCTTAATCAACTCTTGCTGCTGGATATAAATGTCCTGCCAGGTGCCAGCGAAGAATTCATCGATGACTGAATTTTTGCACCCTGGGCACCGTGTGGCCTCATATAGACCAGCACCTCCGCAGCCCCGCTCCGTGGCAATGCACCATCCGTGTCCAGTCGCACGAATGTTGGCATGTGGAGCGGTCTGGGCAAGTAGAGCTGCTCTATCCTTGATTGGGATCGCCCGCAATTCCACAATCTTTTCGCCTGCGCCCCCAGCCAAGGGCTGGTCACCGAGCCATGATTCGATCAGATCGATTTTAAATTCTGTCATCTGCTGAAAGATCTCATCAAAAAGCGTCAGGTCTTGCTGCGGATTGGATGCATAGAGTTGAGTCATGCTCATGCTACTGTGTTTGAACTGCCACTTTAGGTAGATTAACGAAGTGCGACCCATACGGGACTCAACAAAACACCTTGCATAGGTTCGCCTGCATTGGTGCGTCCTCAATGGCCAATCACTTCCAGCGGCTTTAGCTATACGGTCAAACGCAGCATTGGATGCTTGCCCGCTAAGCGCCTCAACATGTTTATCCTGAAGTTTACCGCCCTGGGCGTGTCGCCCCAAAAATAGTTTCTTCGAGTCCCTGCGAGCCTTTTCCAGCCTCAGAAGGTGCTCGGTGGGATTACTGGGATCGATAGTTCTTGCAAGATTTCTAATCTCTAGTTCCAGTTCTTTCCTGATAGGAACCGAGTATTTGGCCAAAAGCTCCAGTGCATCTAGAGTCAATTCTGGGACGAGATACTCTACGCGCCCCTTGCCCGTCTTATGTTCTATTGTGGATACCCAGCAAAATTTAACTCCATTTTTGATCTCTCTACGCCAAGCGCCAACCTCAATCCCAATGGCCTCGTCATTACGCATGCCGCTAGTGATTGAAACTATATACAGCACAGCATCTCTGCATCGAATCGACATTCGCTCATCACTAGGATGATATCCTATACCACTGACCGCTAACTCAGCTTTCATCTCCCGAACGATACTTTCGCAATAGTTGAAAATTTTAGATTGTTCACCAGAAGGAATAATATCCGTCCGCCCAACGTTTTTATTAGCAGAAGCCGATCCTTTTACTTTGCTAACTCCGCAAATTCGCCATAATTTAGAGTTACCCCAAGGATCACTCTGAAGGGGAAAAATCGTATCAGCAGCAAATACCCAAAGGAAATCAATAACCCGTAACCGTCCATAGAGCGGGAGCGGCCTTAACTTTAATTCATTCTTGCAATGATAAACATAATTACTGATATGGATCGGACGAACATCCGCAAACCTTGAAACTCCCAGATTGTTCAACCAACGAATAAAGGGCATCACACTTGCAACAGCGAAAGTAGTGATACCCCGTGCGATAGGAGGCTTGGAGCTAGGTAGACCTCGCTTAAACCATGCGTAAGCAACAGCTTTGCAGTCATCAATGAGCGCCCGAGGCATGCTCATATCCCAATTGATAAATTTATAGGAATGGGCAACATTGGCCTGATCAAAAAACGGACGAAGATCCCACTGCGCATCGCCAAACCTGCTAAGCACCAGAGTTTCCCCACGGTCATTAACGATGGCACTGATCACAATAGCATTTCGTTCTGCGGGACTCAGACCATTGGCTGTCACCGGTTGCGCAATGAGGACATCATATGCCTTCAACAACGCATTCGTGCTTCTTATGTTCAAATCCCGCCGCCCCTTCTTTTCTTCATGAACTCGATCTTTTTAGCCCAGAACAAGTGCGGAGATGATTCAGCCTTTGCCTTTGCTCGCTTAACCAAAGCGGCATCAAATTTTCGTGAAGTGAACTCATTGATAAGTTTAATATAGTCAAACTGCCGCCTACGCCATGCCTCCCACTCATCAGTGAGAAAATATTCGACTTCGGCGTAAAGGAACTGTTGGTAACTGAACAGCCGGTATAAGTCCTCCTGTGTGCCTACAATCGCATAGCTGGGACAACCGAGGCAGTGAATAAACTCCGAACAGTGATTTACGCCATCCTTGGGCGCCCGACTACCATAAAGGCTATCTTTGCAGCCGCCTGGCGGGGTAGGTGTGACGTGGATGCCCCGTAGCTTGTCTGGAAAAGCCTCCCCGACAAAAGTTGCGCCTTCGGTCTTAATTTCATCATTAATTTTTAAGTAGTGATTATCCGCAACGCCTGGCGTATGGCCCATGACAGAGGACACTTCTAAAATGTCTCCACCGCTCAGCTTCCACAAACGGCTTTCCATAGTCTTCCGCAGCCGACTAAGCGTGACATGCAGTCGATTACCTAGATCGTCTTGAAGTGCATGACGCTCACAAATATTTTTGGTAGTCACGTATAAAGCGCCGGGCGTAAGGGTAACAATATTGTTCGCCCCACCCCGTTGCCCTGAGCGATACAACCATACATATGAACAAATCTCCTCGGATGCCAGCGCCACAAGTGGCTTGCTGATTTCAAGGGCCTTATTCAAGACTGCAACCCCATCGAGCGGAATGGCGCTGTAATCGTCTAGCAGATTAGTTTGACGTATTGTTTTACTCTGCGCACCTTTGCCCCGCCGCTTGATAGTAGTTATCAATCTGAGATTTGGCACAAACGGGTGAGGCTTTAGGGCATCTCTCGTCATTTCTAAAAGTGGCGTGGTATTAATACCTGATCTTGCCGCCGTGATTAGTAGCATCACTGCCATGGCCTCTGCTCCATTGCCAAGGAACGTGCCCTTATGGATAGCAACAAGGTCGGACTTTAATGCCCCGAGTAGCCTTTGCATTTCCCCCATGGTGAGCGGATCTGCGTCTTTCGTATTCCGCGCATTGTTGGGGAATGGATTTGGCGGCAAGAGATCGTCAGTATCGGTTTCTACAAATCCATAATCAGCTAGAACAATGACCAATGACTTAAAGCTGGTGTAGTAGTTCTTAGCCGTCGAGCCATTGGGGTACTTTAGCTTTAGCCAAGAGATATAACGTTCCAAATGACGTTTGGTCAGGCCGTTCGGCGTTGTGGGTGGCGACTCGACCGAGCCTCCACCTAAGAAACTCAGAAAGAACCTCAACCCGTTCACAGAGTAACCAATCAAAGTGGCTACGGAGAAGTTTCCTCCTTGCAGCAACGCCCTGATAACGTAAATGCTTTGAATTGCCCAGGCGTCGAAGCCCGAACCTAGGTATTGAGAGTGGTCGAGCTGCCTATGATTTCTCGGGTTTCTCGGCAAATCAATTTTGATGCTATCTTCGACAGCCTCGAATCCTTTCGTGACGGATTGCAGGGCCGCCTTATAGTTCTTTTGCCGGGCCAACGTAACTACCTCAGGTGCGCTTAGTGGAGTCAGCCGTGAACATCATGTCAATTTCGTCCTCATGCGCAAGAACGGATTGAGCCTCCAGCTGGTTGATGAGGTGCAAGTAGATCATCGTTGTTTGAACATCTGAATGCCCCAACCTGTCTCTGACATACAACAGCGGCTCACCTTCAAATTCTTTGCTTTTTCTAAGGGCAAGCAAGGTATAAGTCCCGTAAGTGTGGCGTAGCATATGAGCCCGAACATAGAAGCCGCACTTTCGCTCATAGGACTTCATAACGTCCACTACGGAATCCTTTGAATAATGCCTGCCTTCATTAGTTAGGAGTAGCGCAGTTACACCTCCATCACCATTGGACTTACGAACCTCTCGCTGGTGAAGGGAATAAGACCACATGCTCTCCATCAGCGACCATGGCACATCGATAGTCCTGGGCTTGTCGTACTTGATATGCATGTCTGAAGGATCAAGAGCAACGCTGACCATTTGCCTTGGGCGCAGTCCATTTTTTAACCTAGGGTTGAACACATATTTGAGAGGAAAAGACCTGGCCTCACAGGAGCGAAGCCCTGTACGCACCATGAGGTGAAATAATATCTGGTGGCTTGGATCAGTATCCAAGGCAACGCATACCTTGACTTGATCCTTGGTCAAGAATTTGGTCAGGCGCTTTCGGTCACGCACCATCACCGAAGCCTTCGTGCTCTCGGCTCCGGGTTGAGCAACATGACTGAGAAGACCGGAATGTGGAGCCACCCTGACCCTTTTCTCCCCGAAGGGCAGCACGGTTATCAGGTTGCGCTGCTTGGCCCATCGGTAGAACTTCACAATCAGGGCCAAGCGACTGTTCACCGTTTTGGGATCAAGCGCTAATTCTCCGCTAGACCAATCCCTGTACCTCGACAGGATGCTCAGACCATGGGCCGGGCTTTCCTCGTTCCAGGCCAAACCATTGGCCTCCAGGAAGGCGAAATAATCGTACAGACGCCGCCCATAGGCTTCCCAAGTCAAATCGCTTAGGGCCTCACCTGACTCGATGAGCGTGTGCCAAAGGAAGGACTGGGCTGGCTCGACTGGCCATCCCTCTGACCCGATCAGCAAAGGAAAGCCTTCAAAGGATCGACCTGCCAATGCTAGGTCTTTTGTTGCGAATACCAGCCTCATGCCGCTGCCCTAAACCACCACCAATGGATTGCCTTATGAAGTCTGGAAACTATTGTTCCAAAGGGGTTCAGAAGGTGGCGCGGACTCTACAGGATTTACTAACGATTTCTACCCCTCAGATCATTGTTGCTCAGCACCACGATGGGCACCTTCGCTAGGTCAGGCCGGAATACCCGCTCGCAGCTGGCATAGAAGCTGTTGCAGTCGATCAATGCGAAAGTTGGCTGCTGCTTAGACATGGCTGCGCACTGTGCTGGTGATCACGCCCCAGATCGACAGTTCGTCGCCTTAGAGAACATAGCGTGCCGGGAACTTGGGGTTTTCGGAAAGCAGGACCACCTCCCGGCCACGCTTACACAAGCGCTTGCAGACGGGCTCATTGTTCAGCAGTGCCACTACCACATGCCGGAAAAAAGGGGATTTATTTAAGGGCCTCGCATCGCACGACCAACACCCCGCCCCCTCAAACCCATTCCTGATAAACTGCCCACCCTTCGCATTCTCCATCCCAGATCCCAATGCCCTCAGAAATAGCTACACCGCATGCCCTCTCCCGCCGCTTCTCCGTCGCCCCGATGATGGACTGGACCGACCGCCACTGCCGGTTCTTCCTGCGCCTGCTCTCCAAGCACGCCCTGCTCTACACCGAGATGGTCACCACCGGCGCAATCCTCCATGGCGACCATGACCGCTTCCTGCGCCATAACGAAGCCGAGCACCCTCTGGCGCTCCAGCTTGGCGGCAGTGTCCCCGCTGACCTGGCCGCCTGTGCGCGTATGGCCGAGGCCGCTGGCTACGACGAAGTGAATCTGAACGTCGGCTGCCCGAGCGACCGGGTGCAGAACAATATGATCGGCGCGATCCTGATGGCTCACCCGGCCTTGGTGGCCGATTGTGTGATGGCGATGCGCGATGCGGTGTCGATTCCGGTGACGGTCAAGCACCGCATCGGGATCAATGGGCGGGACAGTTATGCCGAGTTGTGTGACTTTGTCGGGACGGTGAAGGACGCGGGCTGCAGCAGTTTTACGGTGCATGCTCGGATTGCGATTCTGGAAGGGTTGTCGCCAAAGGAGAACCGCGACATTCCACCCTTGCGCTATGACGTGGCGGCGCAGTTGAAGCAGGACTTCGCTGAGTTGGAGATTATTCTCAACGGCGGCATCAAGACGCTGGAGCAGTGCCATGAACATTTGCAGACGTTTGATGGGGTGATGCTGGGCCGGGAGGCTTATCACAATCCGTATCTGCTGGCGGAGGTGGATCAGCAGTTGTTTGGCAGTGAAGCGCCGGTGATCAGCCGGGCGGAGGCGTTGGCGCAGTTGCGGCCTTATATCGCTGAGCATTTGGCGGCGGGTGGGGCGATGCATCATGTGACGCGGCATGTGCTGGGATTGGGCACCGGTTTCCCTGGGGCGCGTAGATTCAGGCAGTTGTTGTCGGTGGATATTCATAAGGCTGCGGATCCGTTGGCATTGTTGGATCAGGCAGGGGCGTTGTTGGAAGGGCGTTGATTGGATAGCTTGCAGGGCGTCGGTTGGTTATTGATGAACTGACACACTGCCATCGGGGGCAAGCCCCCTCTCACATTGGGTGCAGTGTGTCCAGGGAAGGCGTCAGTTGGCATGAAGGCGTTATCCAAGTGTCATCGGGCAATTGGGTTGAACCTGTGGGCCGTTCTGGCCTCCTATTCAGCAGCAAGGCCCGTCATTCAAACGGCTGTTTTCAGGTTGTTGCCCTCGCAAACGATCGAACGCATTTGCGCCCTTGAGCGCCTGTCGGCGCTCGGGTAATGTCATCAGACCCATAGGACAGAGCACGCCCATGACTTCCAAGCTGGAACAACTCAAGCAGTTCACCACCGTCGTAGCCGATACCGGCGATTTTTCCACCCTCGCCAAGCTCAAGCCGCAAGACGCCACCACCAACCCTTCCCTGCTGCTCAAGGCCGCGTCCATTCCGGGCTATGCCAAGCTGCTGGATGAGTGTGTGCAGGACTGCAACGGTGATGTCGGCCTGGCCAGCGACCGGTTTGCGGTAGCGGTGGGTCAAGAGATTCTCAAAGTGGTACCAGGCCGTATTTCCACCGAAGTGGATGCCCGCCTGTCGTTCGACACTGACGCCGTACTCAAGCGCGCGCACCGTCTGATCGACCTGTATGAAAAGGCCGGCGTCGGCCGCGACCGCGTATTGATCAAGATCGCCTCCACCTGGGAAGGTATCCGCGCGGCGGAGAAGCTGGAAAAAGAAGGCATCCAGACCAACCTGACCCTGCTGTTCTCGTTTGCCCAGGCCGTGGCTTGCGCGGAAGCGGGTGTGTTCCTGATTTCGCCATTCGTAGGCCGGATCTACGATTGGTACAAGAAAGCCAATGGCAACGACTACAGCGGCTCGGATGATCCTGGCGTGCAGTCGGTGACGCGCATCTACAACTACTACAAGGCCAACGGCTACAAGACTGTGGTGATGGGGGCGAGCTTCCGTAACCTGAGTCAGATCGAAGAGTTGGCTGGGTGTGATCGCCTGACGATCAGCCCGGACCTGTTGGAGAAGCTGGCGGCGGACGAAGGCAAGCTGGAGCGCAAGTTGTCGCCTGGCCATGCCGGAGAGGCGCGGGTACATTTGACTGAAGCGCAGTTCCGTTGGGAGTCCAACGAGGATGCGATGGCGACTGAGAAGCTGGCAGAGGGTATTCGTCAGTTTGCTCGGGACCAGGAGAAGCTTGAGGCGCTGTTGTCCGCCAAGCTGTAAACGGACAGAGACGGCAAAAAGGGCGGTACCTGTGAGGGTACCGCCCTTTTTTGTATCGATCGCAAGCCGATCTCAGTTCAACTGTGGGAGGGGGGTTGCTCCCGATGGCGGTGGGTCAGCGAGGAATACATGGCCTTACACTGTGCTATCGGGGGCAAGCCCCCTCTCACCTACAGAGGGATCAGTGACGCTCGAGGGCGTTGACGAGGTCGTGGAAGGCTTCGCGGTTGGACTCGTTGAGGCCCATCAGGATTTTGTGCGCTTCCAGTACCTTGACCCGCACAACCTCCTCGGACTGGTCCTGGACCGGCAGGTCGGTGAGGCATTCCGGGCAAGGGATCGGGCGGTCAACGATGTTGAACACCTGGTCGAAGCCCATGGACTGCAGCAGCCGGGTGATGTCTTCGTGGGTGGTGACGACGGTGGGCAACAGGCCGACCTTCTGCCGAGACAGAATGGACAACTTGGCCAACAGCCCAAGGGTGGTGCTATCGATACTGCGGGTTTCGGTCAGATCGATCACGATCGCCGAGAAGTTCAGCGCTGTGAAAATCCGCTCAATCGTCGCATCCAGCGCCGAACACAAGGTCAGGCGCACTTCACCGACAAACTTCAGGACAAAGGTCCCGTCTTGCTCGGCGAATTGGATTCTTCCGGTACTCATCAAAGATTCCTGCTCAACACCAATAGGGCGATATCATCCGGCATCTCCCCTAGCGTGGCCAATCCAAAAACCTGCCGCAGGCCATCCAGGCTGCCGCCCGCCGACTTGACCCGTTGGGGCAAGGCGGCTTCTTTCTCTTTGAGTGTAGGCTCTGGAAGAAGGTCCAGGATGCCATCGGACATCAGCGTCAGGCTGAAGGTCGGTGGCAGCTCCAGGATGTGGTCTTCATAGGTGGCTTCATTGAACAAGCCAACGGGCAGACCCCGTCCTTCCAGGTAGCGCACACTGTCAGGTGTGTACAAAACCGGCATCGGCAGGTGACCACCAATGCTGTAGGTCAAAAGACCGGTTTCTTCATCGATCACGCCGCCCACCATCGTCACGTGCTTGCCCAGCTTGCAGCTGATCAAGCCTCGGTTGATGTGGCCCAGCACCTCGGAGGGAGTGAACTCCGGCAAGGTGCCATTGCGCTTGGATTCAAACAACAGCCGTGTGGTCATGAATTTCAACAACACGGTCACAAAAGCGGAGGAAGCACCGTGGCCGGAGACATCGGCCAGGTAGAACGCCACGCGGCGCTCGTCGACACGGAAATAGTCGACAAAATCACCCGACAGGTACAACGACGGAATGATCTGGTGTGCAAACTTGAACTCGTCGATGGTCCAGGGGCTGACCGGCAGCATGTTCATCTGCACCTGGCGACCGGCGTTCTGGTCCTCCTGGAGCAGGTTCAGGCTGGCTTCGAGTTCACGGTTGGCGGTTTCGAGCTTTTCGCGGTAACGCTGGTTTTCCAGCAGCAGGCGTGCACGATCCAGGGCACGGCGCACCGAGTGCTCCAACACCGCCAGGTCTTCCAGGGGCTTGATCAGGTAATCAGCGGCGCCCAGGCGCAAGGCCTCGACAGCGTCGTTCATGACCCCGGCGCCGGACACGACAATCACCGGCGTCTGCGGGGCGCGCTCGGTCACCTGGCGGATCAGCTCGAGGCCGCCCATCTGGGGCATGCGCAGGTCGCAGATCACGAGGTCGGGCTGGTCGCTCTCGAATACCTGGAGACCCTGTTGGCCATTGCTGGCCTGCAGGACGCTGAACCCACTGTCTTCCAAATAGGCCGCAAGGCTTGCGCGCACTACTTCGTCGTCATCGATTATCAGCAGCGTGGCACTGGTTTTTTGCATGTGGGCAAACGGCGCCAGAATTAGGTTGGCGTAGGCGACTCGGCAAAGGCCGGGCTCACTCTACTGGATTCGCTTTCTAGCCTCTCTGTCCTACAAAGCATAGGCTTTTTGCCCACGCACAACTGTAAAGCAGAGGTGCCCTTCTAAGGCGCAGACGGTACTCCCATCCGCCTGGTGTTTCAAGCTCATGCCGATGGTCGCCGGGCGTCTTTACATCGCAAATCACCGGGAGTTATAAGAACCCTTAAAACCACAACACAATGTAAGGATGGAAGCTGTGAGCGAATACGAGCGCGACTACGCTGAAAAACGCGACTTCATCCGCATGCGAGTGGATGCCGACGTGGCGTTGATCCACGCGGGCCAAGAGATTGCCGGCGTTTGCGTGGACCTTTCCAGCTCCGGGATGCAGGTGCAGGCACCGCGTCAGTTCAACGTGGGAGACCTGCTCACGGTGCGCATTGATTCAGAGCACGCGGCTCTCAAGGGCCTGGAGGCTGACACCGAAGTGGTATGGACCAAAACGGCAGGCGAAGAGCAACAACTGGGGCTTAAGATCTTGAAAATGCGCTGAAACCGCACATGAAAAAGGCGACCGCCAGGGTCGCCTTTTTTTCATTTCAAAATATCACAGCTTAAAAGTCGTCGACGACCTTGCCGTCCTTGACCTTGAACTCGCGGTTCTGCAGGTAGGCGTTACGAATAAAGGTGTACTTGTCGCCGGTGATCAGCTTCTCGCTCTCGAGCAGGCTGGCGCGGGTATCGACGATATTCAGGCCCATGGTGCTGTTGCGCCAGCCGATATCGTTCATATAGCGATATGGCTGGGTGTAGGTGTCCACATACTTGGACGGCGCATCGCGCAGGGTGCTTGGACCCAGCAACGGCAGCATCACGTATGGGCCACTGCCCACGCCCCAGTAACCCAGGGTCTGGCCGAAGTCTTCATCGCTGCGCTTGAGCCCCATTTTGGTGCCAACATCGATAAAGCCCAGCACGCCGAAGGTGGTGTTCATCAGCAAGCGAGCGGTGTCCACGCCAGCGGCGTGCGGCTTGAGCTGCAACACGTTGTTGGCCAGGTTGCCGACATCGCCGATGTTGCGGAAGAAATTGTGCACGCCGTCTTGCATGAATTGCGGGGTCACAAACTGATAGCCCTGGGCCAATGGCTTGAGGGCGTAGGTATCAACGGTGTCGTTGAAAGTGAAGATCGGGCGGTTGACGCTTTCCCATGGGTCATCTTCCGACGCTGCCTGTGCGGCGAATGGCACCAGCAGGACAGTGGCACACACCGACAACTGAGCGAAGTAGTGGCTCCAGCGCATAGCTTTTGCTCCTTGAATGGTCTGTCATGGGCGCTATGCCCTGAATAAGGCCGTCAGTATATGACGGAAGTGTGGATTTAGGCAGCTGCCAAGAAACGACAAGCTCTGAAATGGACAATTTTCCTACAATTAACGCCAGTGTCATCGACTTGTCATCCCACCCCGATAGCGTTGGAGCTATTTCAGGGATGTAGAAATGCCTCACGCCGAAATTGCCGTCGCCACCGCTCCCGCCTTGACTGCCGTGTTATTTGGCCTGAGTGGCTGCCTGGTGGATTTCGGTTCCCAGGCACGCACCGATTCGTTCTCCCCGCATTCCGAAGCTACGCCCGGCGCGCTGAAGATTCTGCGTAGCCTGAAAGAGCAAGGCGTGCCCTGCGCCTGGCTGGATGAATTGCCACCCTCGGTGACCACCCCGCTGGCTGCGGCCCTGCCCGATTGGGTCAAGGCCGCATCCCCCTCCTCCATCCGCTGGCCGGCGCCCCATGCGTGCTGGCAAGCGCTGATGGAATTGAATATCCCACGCCTGGAAGGCTGCGTGCTGGTCAGCGGCGAGCCGCGCTTGCTGCAATCGGGCCTGAATGCCGGGTTGTGGACCATCGGCCTGGCGTCCTGCGGTTCACTGTGCGGCCTGGCGCCCGAGCAATGGCAGGCGCTGACCGAGCAGCAGCGCGAATACAAGCGCGGCAAGGCTACCGTGGCACTGTATGGGTTGGGGGTGCATTCGGTGATCGATCATCTCGGCGAGCTCGGCACCTGCCTGGCGGACATCAGCCTGCGCCAGCTCAAAGGCGAGAAGCCCTGATCGAGATCATGCACATTCGGCCCCGGTGGATTAATCTACCGGTCAGTCCGTAGACCTTTCTCGGCGTGCCGTGGTCTATGCCAGTGCCTATCGATAAAAGGAAGAACGCCATGCCTGCCCGCGAAAAATTGCAAGAACAGGTCAATATCCTGCGCGAGCAACTGGAACAGGAACCGCCGCTGCCAGCCGAAAAACGTGAAGCGCTGGAAGCCTTGCTCGCCAAGTTCGAAGTACAACTGGAGCTGGAACCGGCCACCCAGCCACCTAGTATTTCCGACGATGTGAGTCAAGCTGCCATAGAGTTCGACGCTGAGCACCCGGTGATTTCCGGGACATTGCGAAATATTATGATCACCTTGGGCAATATGGGCATCTGACCCGACCCCAAGCCAGACACAGAACCAAAATGTGGGAGGGGCAAGCCCCCTCCCCCACGTGTTTACTGACGGGCCAGGCGCACGTTCTGGAACGCCACATCCTCAGTACTGCGGTACGGATTGATATCCAACCCACCCCGCCGCACATAGCGCGCATACACCGTCAGCTTCTCTGGCTTGAGCAAACGCTGCAGGTCGAGAAAGATCCGCTCCACGCACTGCTCATGGAAATCTGAGTGTTGGCGAAAGCTCACCAGGTATTCCAACAGGCTGGCGTGATCCAGCGCCGCCCCCCGATATTCCACCGCCACGCTGCCCCAATCGGGCTGGCTGGTGACCGGGCAGTTGGATTTGAGCAAGTGGCTGTGCACACTTTCCTCCACCACACGCGAATCGTCGCAACGCAGCAGTTCCGGGCGCGGGTGCTCGTAGTTGCTGACGCTGATATCCAGATCATCGATGCAAGTGCCCGGCAGGGCCACCACGCCTTCGGCTTCCACCTCGCCCAGGCTGCGGATGCGCACGCCCACCGGTTTGCCGGCTGCGGCGCTGAGATCAGTGCGCAACGTGGCTTCCAGGCTCTGCGTATCGGCAAACGCGGTCTGGTTCAGCGAGTTGAGGTACAGCTTGAAGGACTTGGACTCGATGATATTCGGCGAGTCAGCCGGAATACTGAATTCACCGATGGCCACCACCGGCTTGCCCGAGGGCAGCAGCCAGGACAATTCGAAGCAGTTCCAGAAGTCCACGCCTTTGTACGGCAGGGTCTCGGCGCTCAGGCCCAGTTCGGCCCACTTGGCGGCGCGCGGAATCGGGAACAGCAACGAAGGGGTGTAGGTGGAGATGTATTCACTGGACTTGCCCAGCGGCGAATGTTCGGCAGCGGGATGCATGGCGGAAACCTGGCTAAATAAACCGCGCCAGTCTACCAGCCTTTGCCCCCGCCCTTAACAAGCGCTCATTCGACGTTGAGCTTGCCGACCATGCCCGCCTGGTAATGCCCGGGTATGTTGCAGGCGAACTCCAGGCCAGTGGCCTTGGTGAACGTCCAGGTCAGCTCGGCGGTTTTGCCGGGCTCGACCAGCACGCTGTTAGGGTCATCGTGCTTCATGCCCCCCATACCACTCATGCCGCCCATATCACCGTGCCCCATGGCGCCGTGATCCATCTTGCCCATACCGGTGGCATTCAGCATGCCGCTGGCCTGCATCTGTAGCATTTCCTTCTGGTGCTCGGCATGCATCGCGGCATCACCCAGGTTGAATTCGTGGAGCAACTGGCCCTTGTTGACCAGCACAAAGCGCACGGTCTCACCGGCCTTTACGTCCAACGACTTGGGCGAAAAGGAAATATCCTGCAATGTAACTTCCACGGTGCGCGTGGCCTTGTCGGCAGTCGCTGGCTGGCCAAATGCATAGGTGTGAGCCGTTTCAGCCGCCGCCCCGAAACTCAAGGCCAACAGGCAGCCCGCTAACAACAGGGGGTTACGCAATACCATCTCAATTCTCCAAAGGTGTGGGATCAGCCTGGATAGCACTCTAAGATGACCTCGCTGCCAGCCAGCTGACTGCTAGATTACAACTTTGTCAGGTTGCGCCCCTGCCCTGCCGAGCGCGGTATAAAGCCCGTCGTGACCCGCTGCCAAGAGCTGCCCATGAAACTGCTGATCGTCGAAGACCAACCCAAGACCGGCCAATACCTGCGCCAAGGCCTGGCCGAGGCCGGTTTTACCACCGAGTTGGTGGCCGACGGCACCAGCGGCCAGCACCTGGCACTGACGGGCGACTACGACCTGTTGATCCTCGATGTGATGCTGCCCGGTCGCGATGGCTGGCAGATCCTGCAGGCGGTACGCAGCGCCGGCCTGGATATCCCGGTGCTGTTCCTCACCGCCCGCGACACGGTGGAAGACCGGGTACACGGCCTGGAACTGGGCGCTGACGACTACCTGGTCAAGCCGTTCGCCTTCTCCGAACTGCTGGCGCGGGTGCGCAGCCTGTTACGCCGTGGCAGCAGCGCCCCCCAGGACACCGCACTGCAACTGGCCGACCTGCGCCTGGACCTGATCCGCCGCCGGGTTGAGCGAAGCGGCCAGCGCATCGACCTCACCGCCAAGGAATTCGCCCTGCTCGAACTGCTGCTGCGCCGTCAGGGCGAAGTGCTGCCCAAGTCGCTGATCGCTTCCCAGGTGTGGGACATGAACTTCGACAGCGACACCAACATCATCGAAGTCGCGATCCGCCGCCTGCGCCTGAAAATCGACGACAACTTCCCCACCAAGCTGATCCACACCGTGCGCGGCATGGGTTATGTACTGGAAGAACGATGCAGTTGATCAAGCGCCTGTCCCTGGCCAGTCGGCTGGCCCTGCTGTTTGCCGCCTGCACCGCCGTGGTGTCGTTGATTGCCGGGGTGCTGTTCAACCAGGCCAGCGAAGCGCACTTCGTCGAGCTGGACCAGCAACTGCTCGACAGCAAGTTGGTCGCGCTGCGCAGCACCTTGCAGGGCGTCGACTCCGTGCAGTCATTCGTACAACGCGAAGCGCAACTGCGCGCCGAACTCAACCGCCAACCCGACCTCGCCTTGCGTATCAGTGCCGCTGGCCAGCGCTGGTTTGACGGCGCGCCGAACATCCCCCTGCCCGAGAAGCCTGGCCTGTACAGCCTGCAAAACGCCGGAACCGACTACCGTGTGTACAACGCGCCACTGAGCCCAGGCCAACCCGACTCACCGCAACTGAGCCTGATGCTCGACATCACCCACCACCAGCACTTCCTGCAACGCATGCAACATTTGATCTGGCTCACCGTCAGCCTCTCGGCCCTGGCCACCGCACTGCTCGGCGCCTGGGCCGCGCGCAGTGGCTTGCGCCCCTTGCGGCGCATGAGTGAAGTGGCCGCCGGCGTGTCGGCCCACTCCCTGACCCAACGCCTGCCCCAGCAGCAGATGCCGGTGGAACTGGCGGAACTGGCCCAAGCCTTCAACGCCATGCTCGGCCGCCTGGACGATGCATTCCAACGCCTCTCGGCCTTCTCCGCCGACATTGCCCATGAACTGCGCACGCCCCTGTCGAACCTGTTGACCCAGACCCAAGTCATCCTGACCCAGCCGCGCCCGCTGGAGGACTACCGCGAAGCGCTGCACAGTAATCTGGAAGAGCTGCAATGGATGGCGCAGCTGGTGAATGACATGCTGTACCTGGCCAAGGCTGATCATGGGTTGCTGACGCCCAAGCGCGAGCCGTTGAGGTTGGCGGACGAAGTGGATGCGCTGCTGGAATTCTTCGTCTTGCTGGCGGAAGACGCGCAGGTCAGCCTGGTGCGCGAGGGAACGGCCCACACCACCGGCGATCGCGGCATGCTGCGCCGGGCATTGTCGAATCTGTTGGATAACGCGCTGCGCTTTACGCCGGCGGGCGGCGAGGTGCGGGTGCATCTGAAGGAAGGTGCACAAGGCGTGACGCTGACAGTGGAGAACAGCGGCGAAGGCATACCGGCGGACGTATTACCGCGGTTGTTCGACCGGTTCTACCGAGCGGACCCGGCGCGGCATGAAGGCAGCAGCGAACATGCGGGGCTGGGACTGGCGCTTACCCAGTCGATTGTGCGGGCGCATGGGGGGAGGATTTATTGTGAGTCTGAGGCGGGGTGGACAAGGTTTGTGATTGAGTTGCCTGCCGGAGATTGATGCACGCTGTACCGGCGCTATCGGGGGCAAGCCCCCTCCCACATTTTGATTTGTGAATACATTCAACCTGTGGGAGGGGGCTTGCCCCCGATAGCAGTCTTGAATATTACGAATACCTCAGGGCATGCGCCGGCTCAATCTTCGCCGCCCGATACGCCGGGTAAATCGTCGCCAAAAAGCTCAACACAAACCCTGCCGAGCAAATCAACAACACATCCCCACCTTGCAGTTCCGAAGGCAGGTTACTGACGAAATACACGTCTGAACTGAAGATATGCTGCCCGGTTACCCGCTCCAGCCAGCCCACCAGCTCACTGACGTTCAGTGCCGCAATCACCCCCAGCACGCCGCCGATCAAGGTACCCACGATCCCGATCACGGTACCCTGCACCATGAAGATCGCCATGATCTGCCCTGGCGTGGCGCCGATGGTGCGCAGGATCGCGATGTCCGCGCCCTTATCGTTCACCACCATGATCAGCGTGGCGATGATATTGAACGCGGCCACGGCGACGATCATCAGCAACAGCAGGCCGATCATGGTCTTTTCCATTTTCATCGCACTGAACAGGCTGCCCTGGGTGTGGGTCCAGTCGTCAGCCTTGTAGGCCGCGCCCAGGCTGCTGGCAATGTCCGCCGACACCTTGGGCGCTGCGTACAAGTCCTTCACCGCCAGGCGCACGCTCTGCACCTGGTTCGGCTGCCAATGCTGGATTTCCGCGGCGTCGGCCATATGGATCAAGGCCATGGAGCCATCCAGCTCGGCGCCGACCTTGAAGATGCCGACCACATTCAAACGCTGCATGCGCGGCGTGATGCCACCCGGCGCGCTGCTGATTTCCGGAACGATCAGGGTCAGCTTGTCACCCACGTTCAGGCGAAAACGCCGCGCGGTGATCTCCCCCACCACCACGCCAAACTCGCCGGGCTTCAGGTCTTCCAGTTTGCCCTTGACGATATGCTGGGCCACGATCGACACCTTGCCTTCCTGGGCCGGGTCGACGCCACTGATCTCGATCGGCTGCATCGCCCCCTTGTAGGAAAACATACCATCCATCTGTGTGAACGGTACGGCGGCAGTCACTTCGGGATTCTTCATCGCGGCGGCGGCCACCGGCTGCCAGTCGTCGATCGGGTTCACGCCGACGATAGTCGCGTGGGGCACCATGCCGAGGATGCGCGAGCTCATTTCACGCTGGAAGCCATTCATCACCGACAACACCACGATCATCGCCAGCACGCCCAAGGCGAGGCCGATCATCGAGGTCATCGAGATAAACGAAACAAAACGGTTGCGGCGCTTGGCGCGGGTATAGCGCGTGCCGATGAAAATCGATAACGGTCTGAACATTCGCTTGCACCGCCTGAAAAAATGAAAAAGCCCGGCGCCCGGCGCCAGGCTTGAAACAGGTCAGATGGCGACCAGATGACCTTCCTGCAGGTGCAATACGCGGTCCATCTGCCGGGCCATGCTCATGTCATGGGTCACCACCAGGAACGCGGTGCGCATCTGGGTGCTCAGCTCCAGCATCAAGTCCTTGATGCCCTGGGCGGTGTGGGAGTCGAGGTTGCCGGTGGGCTCGTCGAGCATCACCAGGCCTGGGTTGTTCACCAGGGCACGGGCAATCGCCACACGCTGACGCTCGCCACCGGACAATTCGGCCGGTTTGTGCTCCAGGCGGTGGCCGAGGCCGACACGCTCCAACAGGGCCTTGGCCCGCTGGCGTGCTTCCGGGATCGCGGTCTTGCCGATCAACAACGGCATGCACACGTTTTCCAGGGCGGTGAATTCCGGCAGCAGGTGGTGGAACTGGTACACAAAGCCCAGGGAGCGGTTGCGCAGTTGGCCACGGGCCTTTTCATTCAAGGCAGACAACTCTTCGCCGGCCAGCCATACGCTGCCCTGGGACGGCGTATCGAGGCCGCCCAACAGGTTAAGCAAGGTGCTTTTGCCGGAACCGGAACTGCCGACGATTGCCACGCGCTCGCCGGGGTGCAGTTCAAGTTGCAGGTTGGACAGCACCACAACCGATTCCGGGCCTTCCTCGTAGGATTTGCCCAGGTTGCGGCAGCTCAGGATTGCTTTTTCACTCATGCCCGATTCACTCATAACGTAAGGCCTGTGCTGGCTGGGTACGTGCCGCGCGCCAGGCTGGATACAGGGTGGCAAGGAAACTCAGGACCAACGCGGCGCCGCCGACCATCAGCACGTCTGGGGCCTGAACCTGGGACGGCAAGTAGTCGATGAAGTAGACGTCAGCGTTGAGAAACTTGTGGCCGATCAGGGTTTCCAGACCGGCGATGGCGGCGCTGACATTCAGCGCGGCCAAGATCCCGACGACGGTACCGATCAAGGTGCCGACCACGCCGATCACCGTGCCCTGCACCATGAAGATCGCCATGATCTGCCCCGGCGTGGCGCCCAGCGTCCGCAAGATAGCGATATCGCCCTTCTTGTCGTTCACCACCATCACCAGGGTGGAGATGATGTTGAAGGCCGCAACGGCGACGATCAGCAGCAGCAGCAGGCCGATCATGGCTTTTTCCATGCGGATGGCCTGGTACAGGTTGCCGTGGGTACGGGTCCAGTCGCGGGCGTAGTACTGGCTTTCGCCCAGGTGCTGGGCGATTTCCCAGGCGCCGCGCGGTGCGTCGAACAGGTCATTGAACTTCAGGCGCAGGCCCTGCACCTGGTCTGGCTGCCAACGTTGCAGGCGAGCCAGGTCGGTGAGGTTGGTCAGGCCGAGATAACCGTCAATCTCGCCGGCGCCGACGTGGAAGGTGCCCACCACGGTAAAGCGCTTCATGCGCGGGAACATGCCGGCGGGAGTCACGGTGACTTCCGGGGCGACGAAGGTCAGCTTGTCGCCAATGCCCACGCCCAGCTTGGCCGCGGCCTTGTCACCGATCACGATGCCAAAGCTGCCGGGCGACAAGTCGTCCAGTTTGCCCTGCAACATGAACTTGTCGATGATCGAGACCTTGCGTTCCTGGACCGGATCGATGCCATTGAGCAGGATCTTCTGCACCTTGCCGTCGTTGGTCAGCAGCCCCTGCATCTGGGTGAACGGCGCAACCGCCAGCACCTCGGGGTTCTGCTTGACCTTGTCGGCCAGGCTTTGCCAGTCGCTGATCGGTTCACCCGACTCGATGGTGGCGTGGGGCACCATGCCCAGCACGCGGGTACGCATCTCATGATCGAAGCCGTTCATCACCGACAGCACCACGATCATCACGACCACGCCGAGGGCGAGACCGATCATCGAGGTCAAGGAAATAAACGACACAAAATGATTGCGACGCTTTGCACGGGTATAACGCGTGCCGATAAATACGAAGAGAGGTCTGAACATGTCGGGGCTTGTTCGGAGGAAAAGAAGACGTCCCGGTGGCGGGGTCTGGTAAGCAGCTTTACACTCAGACCATTACCGTTACCTGGGGTTCGCCATGTCGACATTAGATGAAGAAGAGCGCCGCGAATACTACCGTATCGACGACATGATCGCACTTCAAATCAAAAGCCTGTCTGCCCCGGAAGCGGCGAGCAAGGAAGTGTTGCTGGATGCTTCCCCACTATTTAATCTGCTCAGTGAACTGCACCTGAGCGAATTCGAAGCCCAGCACCTGTTACGTCAGCTCAGTGATAAAGATCGTACCCTCGCGGCCTTCCTCAAAGTCCAGAACAAACGCCTGGACCTGCTTAGCCAAATCATGGCGCAAAGCTTGCGCGATGAAGTCGGCGCCCCACAGCCGGTGATCATTTCCGAAGGCGGGATCGACTTCCAGCACCCCACGCCCCTCGCCATCGGCGCTCACCTGGCAGTCAAGCTGGTGCTGATGCCCCAGGCACTCGGCCTGCTGCTGCGCGCGCGCGTTACCCATTGCGACCCCAAGGGCGACGGTTTTGACGTGGGCACGGAATTCGAATCCATGACCGATGCCCAACGCCAATTGCTGGCGCGCTATATCCTGCAGAAGCAGGCACAGGAACGCCGCCTGGCGCGGGAACAAAGCGACGCCAAAGACACCTGAATTCGTATGACCCTGCCAGAAAACCTGGCGTAAAGGAGCAACTGTGACCCTGATCTACGGCCACCGCGGAGCCAAAGGCGAAGCACCGGAAAATACCCTGACCAGCTTCCAGCAGTGCCTCAAGCACGGTGTACGCCGCTGCGAACTGGATTTGCACCTGTCCATGGACGGTGAGCTGATGGTCATCCACGACCCAACCCTCAAGCGCACCACCGACCGGCGTGGCAAAGTCGTCGAGTATTCGGCGGCAGACCTTACGAAGATGGACGCGCGCAAAGGCGGCCCCGGCTGGGTCAACCCGTGCCCGATCCCGCGCCTGGAGGAGCTATTTGAAAAGTGCGACTTCGATCACTGGCAACTGGAAGTCAAAAGTGCCTCGCGCACCCGCGCCGCGACCACCGTGCTGGCGATTCGAGAAATGGCCGTGCGTTTCGGCATCATGGACAAGGTCACCGTGACCTCAAGCTCGCGGGAAGTATTAAAAGCGGCGGTTGAACTCACCCCAGACCTGTCACGCGGGCTGGTGGCGGAGTACGCCTGGCTCGATCCTTTGAAGGTCGCGCAAAACTACGGCTGTGAGTTTCTGGCATTGAACTGGACGTTGTGCACCCCCGAACGCCTGGAAAAAGCCCAGCGCCAGGGTTTGCACGTGTCCGTGTGGACAGTCAACGAACCTGCGCTGATGCGCAGGCTCGCCGACTTCGGCGTAGATAGCCTGATTACAGACTTTCCCGGTTTGGCCACTGCCACCCTCGAGAATTACTGAAATCGGTCTCCCCGGCCGGCTCAGGCCACCGGCCGGAGCCGCTCAAAAAAGCCGGTTGAGGCCATCATAGGCCGCTACCCGATAGGCTTCGGCCATGGTCGGGTAGTTGAAGGTGGTGTTGACGAAATACTTGAGGGTATTTTGCTCGCCCGGCTGGTTCATGATGGCCTGGCCGATGTGCACGATCTCCGAAGCCTGGTAGCCGAAGCAATGCACGCCGAGGACTTCCAGGGTCTCGCGGTGAAACAGGATCTTCAGCATGCCTTGCGGCTCACCGGCGATCTGCGCACGCGCCATGCTCTTGAAGAACGCCTTGCCCACTTCGTAAGGCACCTTGGCCTTGGTCAGTTCGTGTTCGTTCTTGCCGATCGAGCTGATCTCCGGAATCGTGTAGATCCCGGTCGGTACGTCGTTCACATAGCGCCAGCTGCCGTTGTCGACGATGCTGCCAGCGGCCGAACGACCCTGGTCATGGGCGGCACTGGCCAGGCTCGGCCAGCCGATCACGTCACCGGCGCCATAGATGTTGGTCACACAGGTGCGGTAGTTTTCGTCCACCTCGATCTGGCCACGGCTGTTGACCTTGACCCCGATGTTTTCCATGCCCAGCTTGTCGGTGTTGCCGGTACGGCCGTTGCACCACAGCAAGGCGTCGGCCTTGATCTTCTTGCCGGACTTGAGGTGCAGGATCACCCCGTTGTCCAGGCCTTCGACCCGATCGTACTCTTCGTTGTGGCGCACAGTGATGTTGTTGTTGCTGAAGTGGTAGCTCAACGCCTGGGAGATTTCCGAGTCGAGGAAGCTCAGCAACTGGTCGCGGTTGTCGACCAGCTCGACCAGCACACCCAGGCCGCTGAAGATCGAGGCGTATTCACAGCCAATGACGCCGGCGCCATAGATGATCAGTTTGCGTGGGGTGTGGCCCAGGCTGAGGATGGTGTCGCTATCGTAGATACGTGGGTGGTGGAAATCGATATCCGCCGGGCGATACGGGCGCGAGCCGGTGGCAATGATGATGTGCTTGGCCACCAGTTTCTCGACCACGCCATTGGCGCAGACCACTTCGACGGTTTGCTCGTCGGCGAAGCTGCCGGTACCGAAGAACAGGTCGACGCGGTTACGGGCGTAGTAGCCGGTACGCGAGGCGACTTGCTTGGAGATGACTTTTTCAGCGCTTTTCAACACATCCGGGAACGAGAACCAGCGCGGCTCGCCAATGGCCCGGAACATCGGGTTGGTGTTGAACTGCATGATCTGGCGAACGGAGTGACGCAATGCCTTGGACGGGATGGTACCCAGGTGGGTGCAGTTACCGCCGACCTGGCGACGGCTATCGACCATCGCCACCTTGCGCCCTGCCTTCGCGGCGTTCATCGCCGCACCTTCTCCAGCCGGGCCGGAACCCAGTACCACCACGTCGTAGTTGTAGACAGCCATGCGTACTCCTCAGAACAGGCCAGGCGTACGGTTGGACGCCTGGCTAAATCATGCCGCGGCCAGCGGTCATGAAGGACAATTTGGCTCAAGTGTGTGAACCGGGGCACAGTCTATATAAGGCTCAACGCCGCGCACATTAACCCTTGGTCGCGTCGTAGGCCAGTTTTGCCTTTACTACACAGCACTCGTTACGGTTTCACCGCCGTCAACTGCTCGAATGCGTTGTTACTGCGTGTGACGAAACCATCCCCCTCGCGCATCACAAAAAATGCCGCCACCTGGTGCTGCTCGGCGTATTCCCAGCCTTGCTGCGGCCCGAGGATCAGCAGCAGCGTGGACAGCCCGTCGGCCATCAGCGCCGATGGGTGCAACACGGTCACCGACGCCAGTTGATGAGTGATCGGTGCGCCGGTGCGCGCATCGAGGGTGTGGGAATAACGCCGACCATCCTGCTGGAAATAATTACGATAGTCACCCGATGTGGACACACCGAAGCCGTCAACGTTGATGATTTTTTCCGCGACCTGCAGGTCATCCCGCGGCTCTTCAAGCGCAATGCGCCACGCCGAACCATCAGGTTTTCGCCCGGCCGCCTTGAGTTCGCCGGTGGCCTCGGCCAGGTAGCTGCGGATGCCCAGGGCAGCCAGACGCTCGGCAATGCGGTCCACCGCGTAGCCGGCGGCGATACTGTTGAAGTCAATTTCGACGGCGGCGTCCTTGCACAACTGCTGGCCATCGATACGCAGGTGTTGGTAGCCGACCTGCTCGCGGGCCTGGGCCAGGGTCGCGGCGTCGGGGACTTTGACCTGGCGAGCCTGGGGGCCGAAGCCCCACAGGTTGATCAGCGGCTCGACGGTCAGGTCAAAGGCACCGTCACTGGCCTGGGACAATTGCTCGCCGGTGCGCACCAGTTGCAGGATCGATGCGGGCATGGGCTGGCAACTGTGGGCCGGCAATTGATTGAAACGCTCGATATCGGAGTCACTGCGGTAGGTCGACATCTGCCGGTCGACCGTTTGCAGGATGCTTTCCACCTCGCGCTGGACCGCCTCCGGCCCCGGGGTAGCGGATGTCCTGACGTACTGGATTGAATACGTACTGCCCATGGTCGGGCCGCCAAAGTGCTCCAGCGTGTCGCCGCCACACCCTGCCAGCAGCACACACCCCCAAAAAATCGCCAGTTGCCTCAGGTTGTCCATAAAGCGCTTCGCCGTCCAAAATTGAATTAACCTGCAGGCAGTCACCCCTTCAGGACGGGCCATTATGCGGCATGTATTGATCTGTTTATTGTTGATGCTCACGGTCCCGGCCCAGGCCAATGAGGCAGATCGTCTCACCCTGGCAAACTTCCCCGCGCACTCCCCGACGCTGGTGCTGAAAAACCAGACGGTGCTGACGTATCTCTGGGCGGATGTCTACGCGGCCGCGCTGTATGCCCCGGCCAATGCAAGCGCCAAGCAGGCCTGGGACCAGCAACAGGACCTGCGCCTGGCGCTGTACTACTTCCGCGATATCGACCGCAACGATGTAATCAAGGCCGCCACGACCACCCTGACGCGCCAGCAGCCCCCAGACGCCCTCGCCCGCCTGAAGCCTGAGGTGGACAAGCTGCACGGCACCTTCCGCGATATCCGCAACGGTGACCGTTACGCGCTGGAGCTGCATCGAGGGCGTGGCTTGAGCCTGGAGATCAACGGCCAGGTGGTGTTCAGCAGTCGCAATGACGAGTTGGCCAAGGCTTACCTGGGCATATGGCTCGCACCAAACGGCCTGTCCGACAGTGTGCGCAACACCCTTCTCAATTGAACCCACACTGATCTCTTTCCAGCGCGACGCCTGCGGCAATTAGCCCGCTTGCCAACGGTTTCTGTTGCCTGTAGAGGCCGATACACATACTGTTACAAAACTGCTCAATATTACAGCCAGGACGAGTAGCGACCCAGGACTACCCATAAGAAAGCCAGATGAGTGAATGACCATGGCCACGACCACGGGCAAAGGCAAAGCGATCTTTCGCGTTGTCAGCGGTAACTTCCTTGAAATGTTCGACTTCATGGTCTACGGCTTCTACGCCACGGCCATCGCCAAGACCTTCTTCCCCACCGACAGCGCCTTCGCCTCGCTGATGCTGTCCCTGGCCACCTTCGGCGCCGGCTTCCTGATGCGCCCGTTGGGCGCCATCTTCCTCGGCGCCTACATCGACCGCCACGGCCGCAAGAAAGGCCTGGTGATCACCCTGGCGCTGATGGCCGCCGGTACCATCCTGATTGCCTGCGTCCCCGGGTATGCCACCCTGGGCGTCGCCGCACCCTTGGTGGTGTTGCTGGGCCGACTGCTGCAAGGTTTCTCGGCGGGTGTCGAGCTCGGCGGCGTGTCGGTGTACCTGGCGGAAATCGCCACGCCCGGCCGCAAGGGCTTTTTCGTCAGCTGGCAGTCCGCGAGCCAACAAGCGGCGGTGGTCTTCGCCGGCCTGTTGGGCGTCGGCCTGAACCACTGGCTCAGCCCGGAACAAATGGGTGACTGGGGCTGGCGCGTACCGTTCCTGATCGGCTGCCTGATTGTGCCGGTGATCTTTGTGATCCGCCGCTCGCTGGAAGAAACCCCTGAATTCCAGGCGCGTAAACACCGCCCCACCCTGCAGGAAATTGTGCGCTCGATTGGTCAGAACTTCGGCATCGTCATCGCAGGCATGGCGCTGGTGGTAATGACCACCGTGTCGTTTTACCTGATCACCGCCTACACCCCGACCTTCGGCAAGGCCGAACTGCACCTGTCAGACTTCGATGCATTGCTGGTGACGGTGTGCGTGGGCATCTCCAACTTTATCTGGCTGCCGGTGATGGGCGCGGTGTCCGACAAGATCGGGCGCAAACCGCTGCTGCTGGCGGCGACCATCCTGGCCATCCTCACGGCTTATCCAGCGCTGTCGTGGCTGGTGGCCAACCCGAGCTTCAGCCATCTGCTGATTGTGCTGCTGTGGTTGTCGTTCCTGTATGGCTCGTACAACGGCGCCATGGTGGTGGCGCTGACCGAGATCATGCCGATCGAGGTGCGCACCACCGGATTCTCCCTGGCCTACAGCCTGGCAACGGCCACCTTTGGTGGGTTTACGCCGGCAGCCTGCACTTACTTGATCCACGTGCTGGATAACAAGGCGGCGCCGGGGATCTGGCTGAGTGGCGCGGCAGTGCTGGGGTTGATTGCGACCCTGGTGCTGTTCAAGGGCAATCGGCATGAACTGCGCACGGCGCAGGCTTCGGTGGCTGGCGGCGCCTGATCAAGAGGCCCGACCGGCTACCACAGAACCTGCAGACATGAAAAAGCCCCGAACCAGTCGGGGCTTTTTCATATTCTGCTGATGCTTAGCGCGGGAATGCCGGCGGGTTGACCCCAGCCATGTCTTCCATCACGCGAACCACCTGGCAGCTGTAGCCGAACTCGTTGTCGTACCACACGTACAGCACAACGCGGTTGTCCTGGCTGATGGTCGCTTCGGCGTCGACTACACCCGCGTGACGCGAGCCAACGAAGTCGGTCGATACCACTTCCTGCGAATTAACAAAGTCGATTTGCTTATGCAGATCGGAGTGCAGCGCCATGTAGCGCAGGTACTCGTTCATTTCTTCACGGGTAGCGGCCTTCTCAAGGTTCAGGTTGAGAATGGCCATCGACACGTTCGGCGTCGGCACACGGATCGCGTTACCGGTCAGCTTGCCAGCCAGCTCAGGCAGGGCCTTGGCAGCGGCGGTGGCAGCACCGGTCTCGGTGATCACCATGTTCAACGCGGCGCTACGGCCACGGCGATCGCCCTTGTGGAAGTTGTCGATCAGGTTCTGGTCGTTGGTGTACGAGTGAACGGTTTCGACGTGGCCGTTAACGATGCCGAACTTGTCATTCACTGCTTTCAGCACCGGCACGATGGCGTTGGTGGTGCAGGAAGCGGCGGACACGATCTTGTCGTCAGCGGTGATTTCAGTGTGGTTGATGCCGTGAACGATGTTCTTGAGCTTGCCTTTGCCAGGCGCGGTCAACACGACACGGGCGATACCCGGGCAGGTCAGGTGCTGGCCCAGGCCCTCGGCATCACGCCAAACACCGGTGTTGTCCACCAGCAGGGCGTCCTTGATGCCGTACTGGGTGTAGTCCACCTCAGTCGGGTTCTTCGCGTAGATCACCTGGATCAGGTTGCCGTTGGCGGTGATGGTGTTGTTTTCTTCGTCGATGACGATGGTGCCGTTGAACGGGCCGTGTACCGAATCGCGACGCAGCAGGCTGGCGCGCTTGGTCAGGTCGTTCTCGGCGCCTTTGCGCACCACGATGGCCCGCAGGCGCAGACCGTCGCCGCCACCGGTTTTTTCGATCAGGATGCGCGCCAGCAGGCGGCCGATACGACCGAAGCCGTACAGCACCACGTCGGTGCCTTTGCGGGCCGAGGCGTTTTGCTGGCCAACCACGTCGGCCAATTCTTCGCGGACGAACTGCTCGGCGGTACGGCCATTGCCTTCGTTGCGGAATTTATAGGCCAGCTTGCCCAGGTCCACCGAAGCCGCGCCGAGCTTGAGCTCGCTCATGGCCTTGAGCAGGGGGAATGTTTCGTGGACGGAGAGTTCGCTGTCGTCGGCAGAACGATGGCGAGCAAAGCGATGCGCCTTGAGAATCGCGATGACTGACTGGTTGATCAGGCTGCGGCCATAGATCGAGCTCACCACATTGTTATTGCGGTACAGCTGACCGATAAGCGGGATCATCGCTTCTGCGAGTGCTTCACGGTCGATCCATTCACCAAGACACTGGTCGGGCTTCTGAGTCACGGGAACCTTCCACATGTAGGGGCTGAAAAAAGGGGCTACATTATGCCGCCCGACCGCCCCCGGAGCAATGCGCCTCCTACAACAAAAAGCCCCACCCTGAAAAAGCCACCCCGCTGCAGCCCAGTAAATACGCGGGTTTCAGAAGGCCACTAGTGGAGCGAGTCAGGCGACTTGTCCGTAACCCTCCGAAAACCACGTACATTTTGGCACTACATATTGAGTCAAAACCCGGCATTGTTTGTCTTAGCCACCACATTTCCTACAAACCGTAATAGGCACAGTCAGCAACTGACAGGCGGCACCTTGGGCCGTTACAATTACCGACTTTGTCGCAACGCTTGGAGCTCAACCTTCCGTGCCCGTTCTGCGTCTACCGCTACTCCCTGCCGCGGCAGGTAAACAGCACTGGGGCAACCTGCCCGGTGCCGCCCTGAGCCTGGCCATTGCCGAGGCTGCCAGCGCAGCCAAGCGCTTTACCCTGCTGCTCACCGCCGACAGCCAAAGCGCCGAACGGTTGGAGCAGGAGCTGAGCTTCTTCGCCCCCGATTTGCCGGTGCTGCATTTTCCTGACTGGGAAACCCTGCCCTACGATCTGTTCTCGCCGCACCAGGACATCATCTCCCAGCGCATCGCCAGCCTGTACCGCCTGCCGGAACTGGCCCACGGCGTGCTGGTGGTGCCGATCACCACCGCCCTGCACCGCCTGGCGCCGACCAAGTTCCTGCTGGGCAGCAGCCTGGTGCTGGATATCGGCCAGAAGCTCGATGTGGAACAGATGCGCACGCGCCTGGAAGCCAGCGGCTACCGTTGCGTCGACACGGTGTACGAACACGGTGAGTTCGCGGTACGCGGTGCGCTGATCGACCTGTTCCCGATGGGCAGCAAGTTGCCGTACCGCATCGACCTGTTCGATGACGAAATCGAGACCCTGCGCACCTTCGACCCGGAGAACCAGCGCTCCATTGATAAAGTCGAGTCGATCAAGCTGCTGCCGGCACGGGAATTCCCGCTGCAAAAGGACGCGGTGACCCGCTTCAAGGCGCGCTTTCGTGAGCGCTTCGACGTCGACTTCCGTCGCTGCCCGATCTTCCAGGACCTGAGCAGCGGGATTACCCCGGCCGGTATCGAGTACTACCTGCCGCTGTTCTTCGACGAAACCTCCACCCTCTTCGATTACCTGCCTCAGGACACTCAGGTGTTCTCGCTGCCTGGCATCGAGCAAGCGGCGGAAAACTTCTGGAACGATGTGCGCAACCGCTATGAAGAACGCCGCGTCGATCCATCCCGTCCTTTATTACCGCCCGCCGAGCTGTTCCTGCCGGTGGAAGACTGCTTCGCCCGCCTGAAAAACTGGCCGCGCGTGGTCGCCAGCCAACAGGACGTGGAGCCCGGCGTCGGCCGTGAGCGCTTCCCCGCGCACGTGCTGCCGGACCTGGCGATCCAGGCCAAGGCCAACCAGCCCCTGGAAGCACTGTCCAACTTCCTTGGCGACTTCTCTGGCCGCGTGCTGTTTACCGCCGAATCCGCCGGCCGTCGCGAAGTCCTGCTTGAACTGCTCGAACGCCTGAAGCTGCGTCCGAAAACCGTCGACAGCTGGCCGGACTTCGTCGCCAGCAAGGACCGCCTGGCGATCACTATCGCGCCACTGGATGAAGGTTTGCTGCTGGACGATCCGGCCCTGGCGCTGATCGCGGAAAGCCCCCTGTTCGGCCAGCGCGTGATGCAACGTCGCCGTCGCGAAAAACGCGCCGACGCCAACAACGACGCGGTAATCAAGAACCTCACCGAGCTGCGCGAAGGCGCGCCGGTGGTGCATATCGACCACGGTGTCGGTCGCTACCTGGGCCTGCAGACCCTGGAAATCGACAACCAGGCCGCCGAATTCCTCACCATGGAGTACGCCGAAGGCGCCAAGCTCTATGTACCGGTGGCCAACCTGCACCTGATCGCGCGCTACACCGGCAGCGACGACGCTCTGGCGCCATTGCACCGCCTGGGCTCCGAAACCTGGCAGAAAGCCAAGCGCAAGGCCGCCGAACAGGTGCGCGACGTCGCCGCCGAGTTGCTCGACATCTATGCGCGGCGTACGGCGCGCGAAGGCTACGCGTTCGCCGACCCGAAAGCCGACTACGCCACCTTCAGCGCCGGCTTCGCTTTTGAAGAAACCCCAGACCAGCAAACCACCATCGAAGCTGTGCGCGCCGACATGCTCGCGCCCAAGCCGATGGACCGCCTGGTGTGCGGCGACGTGGGCTTTGGCAAGACCGAAGTGGCCATGCGCGCAGCCTTCATCGCGGTGCACGGCGGCAAACAAGTGGCGATCCTGGTACCCACCACCCTGCTCGCCCAGCAGCACTACAACAGCTTCCGCGACCGCTTTGCCGACTGGCCGGTGACCGTGGAAGTGATGAGCCGCTTCAAGTCGGCCAAGGAAGTGAATGCCGCCGTCGCCGACCTGGCGGAAGGCAAGATCGACATCGTGATCGGTACGCACAAGCTGTTGTCGGACGATGTGAAGATCAAGAACCTGGGCCTGGTGATCATCGACGAAGAACACCGCTTCGGGGTGCGCCAGAAAGAACAGCTCAAGGCCCTGCGCAGCGAGGTGGACATTCTCACCCTCACCGCCACACCGATTCCGCGCACGCTGAACATGGCGGTGTCGGGCATGCGCGACCTGTCGATCATCGCCACGCCGCCGGCACGCCGACTGTCGGTGCGCACCTTCGTGATGGAGCAGAACAAAAGCACGGTCAAGGAAGCCCTCCTGCGCGAATTGCTGCGCGGCGGCCAGGTGTACTACCTGCACAACGACGTGAAGACCATCGAGAAATGCGCGGCCGAACTCGCCGAACTGGTGCCGGAAGCACGCATTGCCATCGGCCATGGGCAGATGCGCGAACGCGATCTCGAACAGGTGATGAGCGACTTTTATCACAAGCGCTTCAACGTGCTGATCGCCTCGACCATCATCGAGACCGGCATCGACGTGCCGAGCGCCAACACCATCATCATCGAACGCGCGGACAAGTTCGGCCTGGCACAACTTCATCAGTTGCGCGGCCGGGTCGGGCGCAGTCACCACCAGGCGTATGCCTACCTGCTGACACCACCGCGCCAACAAATTACCGGCGACGCCGAAAAGCGCCTGGAAGCCATCGCCAACACCCAGGACCTCGGTGCCGGTTTTGTGCTGGCCACCAACGACCTGGAAATCCGCGGCGCCGGCGAACTGCTCGGCGATGGCCAGAGCGGGCAGATCCAGGCCGTGGGTTTCACCCTCTATATGGAGATGCTCGAACGCGCGGTGAAAGCCATCCGCAAGGGCGAGCAACCGAACCTCGACCAACCCCTGGGCGGTGGCCCGGAGATCAACCTGCGCCTGCCGGCGTTGATTCCCGAGGACTACCTGCCGGACGTGCATGCGCGGTTGATCCTGTACAAGCGCATCGCCTCGGCCACCGACGAAGAAGGCCTCAAGGACCTGCAGGTGGAAATGATCGACCGCTTCGGCCTGTTGCCCGAGCCGACCAAGAACCTGGTGCGCCTGACCTTGCTCAAATTGCAGGCCGAGCAACTGGGGATCAAGAAGGTCGACGCGGGGCCGCAAGGCGGGCGCATCGAGTTCGAAGCGCAGACGCCGGTGGACCCGTTGGTACTGATCAAGTTGATCCAGGGCCAGCCCAACCGCTACAAGTTCGAAGGGGCTACGCTGTTCAAGTTCATGGTGCCGATGGAGCGCGCCGAAGAACGCTTCAATACCCTGGAGGCGCTGTTCGAGCGCCTCATCCCGAAATCTGTTTGAAGGACGCCCCAATGCGCGTGTTCCGCATTCTGAGCCTGTTGTTAGTGGTACTTGCACCCTCGGCATTTGCCGACAGCCTGTACCAAGTTGAAATGATCCTGATACGCCAGAACGCGGAGCCAGAGATGAGCAACCGCGCCGCACCGGAAGATTGGGATGCCGGCGCGGTGCGCCTGGGCGACAGAATGAGCCCGCCGCGCCTGGCCAACATCGCCGACAAACTGCGCGCCGACGCCAACTACACCGTGCTCGCCCATAAAGCCTGGGAACAGAACCTGGGTGAGCAGCCGGTAAAAATCGCGATCGCCGAGGGGGCGGAACAGTTTGGCCAATTCCCCATCGAAGGGGTATTGAGCCTGCAACTGGGGCGCTTTACCGATATCGATGCCGACTTCTGGGTCAACCAGTTCGACAGCAACGGCAGCGTGATCGCCAGCGAACACCTGAGCCAGAAGGACGTGCGCACCAAGAACAACCAGCTCAACTACCTGGACGGCGGCCGCCTGGCGCTGCTGATCAAGATCACCTCGTTGACCGTCAAACAACCCAGCGCACCACCGCCCGATATTCAGGACTGATCCAGCGCCATGCCCCTGACGTCGTCGCTGACCAAACCCCTGGCCCCTTCGTGGGCCAATCGCTTCAAAGAGCAAAGCCTGGAGCGTGGGCGGCGCTACGCCCTGGAGAACCGCGTACGTATAGTCGAATCCGGTGACAGCACGATCATCGCCAGTTGCGAAGGCTCGGGCAGCAACGTCTATCGGCAGACCATTTCACTGCGCGAGTCCGCCAAGGGCATGCTGATCCTGGTGGACAGCCGCTGCACCTGCCCGGTCCATACCAACTGCAAACATATCGCGGCGGTGTTGCTCAAGGTCCAGGAAACCCTGGCCTACCCCGCCGCCGCCCAGGATGCCGAACTGCTGGGAAAACTCCAGGCGGTGCTGGATAACCGCGTGGTACTGCCGCAGGTGGTGATGGAGGACGTGCTGCCAGTGCCACGGCTGTGGCTGGCCAGCGTCGAATTCAGCGCGTTCGAGCCGCGCAACGGCAAGATGCAGCGCTATATCCAGCACCGTGCGGCACTGTCGTTCAACTATCTGGGCAACTATGTCAGCGGGCAAAAGAACGCCGACATCATCGTGCGCCAGGAAACCCAAAGCCTGCGTATCAAGCGTCATCCCGAGCTGGAACAGCCCTATCGCGAACAACTGCGCCTGCTCGGTTTCAAGATCGCCACGCGCCAGAGCAAGGCCCTGCCGGAAAGCGCCGGCGAACTGTTCGAGATGGTCAATGACAGCGCTTGGCTGAACTTCACGCTCAACTCGTCGCCGACGCTGCGCGCCGAAGGCTGGGAGTTGCAGATCGACGAGGACTTCGGCTTCGACCTCAGCCCGGTGGACGACTGGTACGCCACCGTCGATGAAGCGCCGGAACGTGACTGGTTCGACCTGGAACTGGGGATCATCGTCAATGGCGAGCGGCTGAGCCTGCTGCCGATCCTGCTCAACCTGATGCGCTCGCACACCGAGCTTCTCAACCCGGAGAAACTCGCACGGCGCCGCGACGAAGAGTTGATCCTGGTGAATATCCCCGGCCTGCCCAATGGCGGCCATGGCCCGCTGCAAGTGGCATTGCCCTATGGCCGCTTGAAACCCGTGCTGGCCACCTTGGGCGAGTTCTACCTGCAGGACCCCGGCACCACCACCCTGCGCCTGGCCAAGGCCGATGCGATTCGCCTGAACCCGCTGGAAGACCTGCCCCTGCAATGGGAAGGCGGCGAAAAAATCCGCAACTTCGCCCAGCGTCTGCGGGATATCAAGGACTTCACCTGTGTCGCGCCCGAAGGCTTGAACGCGACGTTGCGCCCCTATCAGCTGGAAGGCTTGAGCTGGATGCAGTCACTGCGCCAACTGGACGTCGGCGGGATTCTTGCCGATGACATGGGCCTGGGCAAAACCCTGCAAACCCTGGCGCATATTCTCAGCGAGAAAATCGCCGGGCGCCTGGACCGGCCTTGCATGGTGGTGATGCCCACCAGCCTCATACCCAATTGGCTCGATGAAGCCGCGCACTTCACCCCGCAACTCAAGGTGCTGGCGCTGTACGGTGCCGCGCGCAAAAAGCACTTCGCCACATTGCAGGACTATGACCTGCTGCTGACCACCTATGCGCTGTTGCCCAAGGACATCGAGCACCTCGCCACCCAGCCCCTGCATGTGCTGATCCTCGATGAAGCCCAGTACATCAAGAACCCTTCGAGCAAAGCGGCCCAGGCAGCACGTCAGCTCAATGCACGGCAGCGCCTGTGCCTGAGCGGCACGCCGTTGGAAAACCACCTGGGTGAGTTGTGGTCGCTGTTCCACTTCCTGCTGCCGGGCTGGCTGGGTGACGTTAAAAGCTTCAACCGCGATTACCGCGCGCCCATCGAAAAGCGCGGCAGCGATGTGCGACTGCAACACCTCAACGGCCGGATCAAACCCTTCCTGTTGCGCCGCACCAAGGAGCAGGTGGCGACGGAGTTGCCACCCAAGACCGAGATCATCCACTGGGTCGACCTCAACGAAGCCCAGCGCGACGTGTACGAAACCATGCGCCTGGCCATGGATAAAAAGGTCCGCGACGAAATTACCCGCAAGGGTGTGGCACGCAGCCAGATCATCATTCTCGAAGCCCTGCTCAAGTTACGCCAAGTGTGCTGCGACCTGCGCCTGATCAACGACGCCAGCCTGCCCGCCCGTGGCAGCAGTTCGGGCAAGCTCGATAGCTTGATGGAGATGCTCGAAGAACTGTTTGCCGAGGGGCGCCGGATCCTGCTGTTTTCCCAGTTCACCTCGATGCTGGGCCTGATCGAAGCCGAACTGAAAAAGCGCGGTGTCGCCTATGCACTGCTCACCGGCCAGACCCGTGATCGGCGCACTCCGGTGAAGGACTTCCAGAGCGGCAAGCTGCAGATTTTCCTGATCAGCCTGAAAGCCGGTGGTGTGGGCCTGAACCTGACGGAAGCGGACACGGTGATTCACTACGACCCGTGGTGGAACCCCGCCACGGAAAACCAGGCCACCGACCGGGCGTATCGCATCGGTCAGGAAAAGCCGGTGTTTGTGTACAAGATGATTGCCCGCGGCACGGTGGAAGAGAAAATTCAGCATCTGCAGAAGGAAAAGTCCGACCTGGCGGCGGGCGTGCTGGACGGTCGGACGACCGGGGATTGGCAGTTGGGCAATGACGACATCGAGGCGCTCTTTGCACCGCTGCCTAATAAGCAAGAGAAGCGCTGACGGCAAGAGCGCCATCGCGAGCACGCCCGCGATGGACGCGACACTTAATCGATCAACTGCGCATCCCGCAGCGCACCGAGCGCCACCAGCCAACGCGGGTCCTGCTTATACTCCGTCGAAGCCATCGCCTGCCCGCGCATCCGTGCAATCCGCGGCGATGGCGTGACTTTCATCCGCTGGGCCGCACTCAGCGCCAGTTCAGCCGCCGCACGATCGTTACACACCAGGCCCATATCGCAGCCCGCCGTCAGCGCGGCCTCGATACGGCTGGCAGCGTCTCCCACCACATGGGCACCGGCCATGGACAAGTCATCGCTGAAAATCACCCCGTCAAACTGCAACTCACCGCGCAGGATGTCCTGCAACCAGCGACGCGAGAAGCCGGCGGGCTGAGCGTCAACCTGCGGGTAGATAACATGGGCGGGCATCACGGCCGCCAATTGCTGGCTCAGGTGCGCGAAGGGCACCAGGTCATGGCTGCGAATCTGCTCCAGGCTGCGCTCGTCAGTAGGAATGGCGACATGGGAATCGGCTTCAGCCCAGCCGTGACCGGGGAAGTGCTTGCCGGTGGCGGCCATGCCGGCGCTGTTCATACCGCGGATAAAGGCACCGGCAAGCACCGCGGCACGCGCTGGGTCACCCTCGAAGGCGCGCGTGCCGACCACGGCACTGCGCTGGTAGTCCAGGTCCAGCACAGGGGCGAAGCTGAGATCAAGACCGACAGCCAGCACTTCAGTGGCCATGATCCAGCCACATTGTTCGACCAGGTATTCGGCGTTGGGGTTATCCGCCAGGGCACGCATGGCCGGCAGGCGCACGAAGCCTTGGCGCAGGCGCTGCACGCGCCCCCCTTCCTGGTCGACCGCCAGCAGCAGGTCCGGGCGCACGGCACGGATCGCCGCGCTCAGCTCTCGCACCTGGCGTGGATGCTCGATATTGCGCGCGAAAATGATCAACCCGCCCACCTCCGGCTGGCGCAGCAGGTGGCGATCCTCGGCCGTCAGCCAGGTGCCGGCTACGTCGACCATCAAAGAACCTTGCAGGGCAGCAGTCATAAACCTTCCTTAAATAACGCACACAACCCGCTACCCTCACGCGGCGCGATCAACGCGGCGGGAGCAACGGGTTGTGTGTAAATAGCTGAATTCGGCATGGGCGGCTAGCTTAGCGGATGCTAGCGGCCACGCACACCCAGGGCGGTCAAACCTTGGCGGGGATGGGAATGGATTTGCTGCGCGGGCGCAATTGAGCGGCGACCATGGCAGGATCGGTGACACCACTTTCGGCGCGCATGCCCGCGGCGAGAAAAGGCACCATCAGGCGCATCACCTGCTCGATCGAGGTGTTCACGCCAAAGTCGGTCTCGGCAATCGCACGCAACGCCTTGATCCCGGACATGCTGAACGCCGCCGCACCGAGCATGAAATGTACGCGCCAGAACAGCTCGATCGGCGGGATGCGCGGTGCCGCCTCGTTGACCAGCAACATATAGCGACGAAACACCTTGCCGTACATGTCTTCAAGGTAGCGGCGCAGGTGGCCCTGGCTCTGACTGAACGCCAGGCCCAACAGGCGCATGAAGATCGACAAGTCGTTGCCACTGCGTGGTTGAACCACCAAGGCTTGTTCGACGAGGATTTCCAGCAGGTCTTCCAGGCTTGGCTTAGGATCGGCCTTGGCCTGGCGTCGTTCGAGCTCACGGTCCAGGCTGGCGCAGAACGGCCCGAGGAAACGCGAGAACACCGCCTGGATCAGGGCCTTTTTCGAGCCGAAATGGTAGTTCACTGCGGCGAGGTTGACCCCGGCCTTGCTGGTGATCAGCCGCAATGAAGTTTCAGCAAATCCTTTTTCCGCGAACAACTGCTCGGCAGCATCGAGAATGCGTTCAACGGTTTCCGACTGGGCCATGGCTACTCCGCCTGACAAACACTTGTTTGAAACATACGTTTCAAGTTGTGTCTTGTCAAGCCTGCAGGTTCGCTTTCCGGCCGGGCAGTCATCTGTTTCGGCGCTATTTAATCACATCCTTCCAGGTCTGTAGGCAGCGCTACCCATGCCTTGTAGGACGGCTGACGAATGACCGTCCGGCGCCATGGCAGAAAAGGATGATTGCCAAGCGCAGTTCACTGTATATAATCCCAGTCACTGTATAAAAAGACAGAGCGATCAACATGCTAAAACTGACGCCACGCCAAGCTGAGATTCTGGCTTTTATCAAGCGCTGCCTCGATGACAACGGCTACCCGCCGACGCGAGCGGAGATTGCGCTGGAACTGGGATTCAAATCCCCCAACGCCGCCGAAGAGCATCTCAAGGCCCTTGCTCGCAAGGGCGCGATCGAGATGACCCCAGGCGCTTCGCGCGGCATTCGCATCCCTGGCTTCGAAGCCAAGGCCGACGAATCGACACTGCCGATCATCGGTCGCGTCGCCGCCGGTGCGCCGATCCTGGCGCAGCAGCACGTCGAGGAATCCTGCAACATCAACCCGACCTTCTTCCATCCTCGCGCCGACTACCTGTTGCGGGTCCATGGCATGAGCATGAAGGACGTGGGCATTTTCGACGGTGACCTGCTGGCCGTCCATACCACCCGCGAAGCGCGTAACGGCCAGATCGTGGTGGCCCGCATCGGCGATGAAGTCACCGTCAAACGCTTCAAGCGCGAAGGCAGCAAGGTCTGGCTGTTAGCCGAGAACCCTGAATTCGCTCCGATTGAAGTGAACCTGAAAGACCAGGACCTGGTGATCGAAGGCCTGAGCGTCGGCGTCATTCGCCGCTAAAGGAGGCATCATGCAGCTCGTGCACACCCCACAACACACACAACTGTCGCTGTTCGAGGCCTTCATGGCCCAACCCCTTGCGCCCCTCCTCAAGGAAACGGTCGAGGCGCCCTGGAGCGCCGAGCCTGAGGCGTTCAGTGAATTGTCGTTGCGCGGTGCTGCCGGGAGCTGCCTGAGCCTGCTGGCGCCAATCCTGCGCGAACTGAGCGAGGAACAGGACGCGCGCTGGCTGACACTGATCGCCCCGCCTGCCAGCCTGACCCAGGCCTGGCTGCGGGACGCCGGCCTGAACCGCGAGCGCATCCTGCTGCTGCAACCGCGCGGCGCGCAAAGCGCCCAGCAGTTGACCTGCGAAGCCTTGCGCCTGGGTCGTAGCCATACAGTGGTGAGCTGGCTGAACCCATTGAATGCCAGCGCCAAGCAGCAGCTGATCAGTGCTGCGCGCACAGGTGATGCTCAGAGCTTGAATATTCGATTGGGATAATGCGATGAGCCTGCGGAGGGGCTCGTTGTGGCAGGTGGACTCGTTGTGGCAGGTGGGTTTGCTGTGGCAGGTGGGTTTGCTGTGGCGAGCGGGCTTGCTGTGGCGAGCGGGCTTGCCCCGCGTTGGGCTGCGAAGCGGCCCCAAAACCAGACACCGTGGAATACCTGATATACCGCATTGATCTATTTAGGACTGCTTCGCAGCCCAACGCGGGGCAAGCCCGCTCGCCACAGCAAACCCACCTGCCACAGCAAGTCCGCTCACCACGACAAACCCACCTGCCCTAGCAAGCCCGACCCTCACAGGACTCAGTGAAGAACCCGCGGGCCGTCTTCCTTCTCAGGTTCGCCTTCTGCCAAGCGGCCTGCCATCTGAACACCGACGCTCAACATGGCTTTTGCCACTTCCACGTGCTGGCCTTGCAGGAACACCTTGGCATCCTCGGAAAAATCCAGAATAACCAGAGAACCCTCGTCCTCCGCCCGGCGCAGCTCGATTCGGCCGTCAGGCAATTCAACAATTTCCAGAAAGGACGTTGGCATAAAAGTCTGTTCTCCACGAAAGGCCGGGATTATATCAGTCATCCGCCCGGCTTCGTTGAGGTTCTGAAGAGGTTTCTTTACGGCTTGATGAACGGTGTCATACGAATCCGACCAACGTTCAGCACTCGTTCAAACCTTCACGAAAGCGCAACGCCATCTTTTTCAGCTCCTGACGCCAGCCTTCCAACTCTTCACGACTCAGAGGCTTGGGCTCTTCCTCCTCCAACGCAACCGCCACGATCAAGGGCTGGGTCACATCGCCCTTGGGCACATGGGGAACACGGGGCGGCTGAAACATATCCGCATGGGCCTTGAGCAGACGCGCGACCCAGCTGTCGGGGCTCTGGGCCATTTCCACCAACTCGGCCAGTTCAGGGATCGCCATGCTTTCCAGCACTTCACGATTCATGATCATTTCCGCACGGGGCGAACCGGCCTGGGGCAAGCGGTAGAACCCCGCGATCTCATGACACAAGCCCAGTAACGCACCATACAAGTGGAACAACGCGGCTTCACGCCCAGCCTGAACCAGCGCAATCGCGTTCATCTCCTTGCCTTGCTCGGCACGGCCAAGGGCTTCCAGGGACAAACCCGCAAAGTAAATTTTCTGGTTGGTACGGGTATAGAGTTCGTTGGCCATAACGGCAATCTCCACAACGAATAAGCGTGATGCTGGCTATGTAGGAGCGAGCATGCTCGCGAAAAACTTCAGAGCGCCGTTCGGCATCAGGTTTTTCGCGTAATCATCAACAACCTTCGCGAGTAAGGACCAAGCACCCTCCTCGATCCTGCAGCAAGCAAAAGCCGTCTATACAGACGGCTTTTAGCGTTAGCAGAGTATAGGATCAAGCGCCCTGGCGCTTGTCCTCAACCTTCCACTTACCGCCGTCGTAGAACGCCTTCCAACCGGTCGGCTTACCGTCCACTTCGGATTGCACGTACTGCTCCTTGGTCTTGCGGCTGTAGCGGATCACAGCTGGGCGACCATCCGGGTCCTTCTTCGGCGCCTCACACAGGAAGTGGTACTTAGGATCGATCTCGTCCTTGTGCGGCACGATTTCCAGCACCAATGGTGCACGGGTCTCGCGGTTTTTCGGGAACTGGCTGGCGGCCAGGAACAGGCCCGAAGCACCATCACGCAGGATGTAGGTGTCGTTGACCTTCTCGCACTTGAGTTCGGGCATCTTCACCGGGTCCATCTTCGGCGGCGCCGCATCACCGCTTTTCAGCAGTTTGCGGGTGTTCTTGCACGTCGGGTTGGTGCAACCGAAGAACTTGCCGAAGCGGCCGGTCTTGAGCTGCATCTCACTGCCGCACTTGTCGCATTCCAGGCTCGGGCCTTCGTAGCCCTTGATGCGGTAGCTGCCCTCTTCGATCTCATAGCCGTCACAATCCGGGTTGTTACCGCAGATATGCAGCTTGTGCTTCTCATCGAGCAGATAGGCATCCATCGCCGTGTTGCAGATCGGGCAGCGGTGCTTGCCACGCAGTACCAGCGATTCGGACTCCCCCTCGTCGTCGGCGGCGATTTCATCTCCCGGCACCAGGTTGACGGTGGCCTTGCAGCGCTCTTTCGGTGGCAGGCTGTAACCCGAGCAACCGAGGAAAACGCCGGTGGAAGCGGTACGGATCTGCATCGGACGGCCGCAGGTCAGGCACGGGATGTCGGTCATCACCGGCTGGTTCGCGCGCATCCCGCTCTCGGGGCTTTCGGCCACTTCGAGTTTCTTCTTGAAGTCGCCGTAGAACTCGTCCAGCACGTTTTTCCAGTCGCGCTCGCCCTGGGCCACGTCATCGAGGTTCTCTTCCATGCCGGCGGTGAAGCCGTAGTCCATCAGGTTGGAGAAACTCTCGGACAGACGCTCGGTGACGATATCGCCCATCTTTTCCGAATAGAAACGACGGTTGTGCAGGGCAACGTAGCCACGGTCCTGGATCGTCGAGATGATCGCGGCGTAGGTCGAAGGACGACCGATACCGCGTTTTTCCATCTCTTTCACCAGGCTGGCTTCCGAATAACGCGCCGGCGGCTTGGTGAAGTGCTGGGACGGGTCGAGCTTGATCAGCTTCAGCGTATCGCCCTGGGCCATGTCCGGCAGTACATCGTCGTCGCCCGGCTTGGCGATCTGCGGCATCACGCGGGTATAGCCGTCGAACTTGAGGATACGGCCCTTGGCGCGCAGCTCGAAGTCGCCAGCGCCCACACTGACGGTGGTGGACAGGTATTGCGCCGGCAGCATCTGGCAGGCCAGGAACTGGCGCCAGATCAGCTCGTAGAGGCGCTCAGCGTCGCGTTCCATGCCGCTCAGCTTGCTTGGCTCGGTGTTGGCGTCGGAAGGACGAATCGCTTCGTGAGCCTCCTGGGCGCCCTCTTTGCTGCTGTAGACGTTCGGCTTCTCCGGCAGGTACTTCTTGCCGAACTCACTTTCAATATAAGTGCGCGCCATGGCCACCGCGTCTTGCGACAGGTTGGTGGAGTCGGTACGCATATAGGTGATGTAGCCAGCTTCGTACAGACGCTGGGCCATCATCATGGTCTTCTTCACCCCGAAGCCCAGGCGGTTGCTCGCGGCCTGTTGCAAGGTAGAGGTAATGAACGGTGCCGACGGCTTGCTGCTGGTCGGTTTGTCTTCGCGCTTGACGATGCTGTAGCTGGAAGCCTTGAGCTTTTCCAGCGCGGCCATGGCCTGGGCTTCGTTCAGCGGCTTGAACGCCTCGCCTTTCTCACGGGCCACTTCGAAGCGCACGTTGGCGCCCTTGGCAGTGCCCAGGTCGGCGTGGACTTCCCAGTATTCTTCGGGGTTGAACGCACGGATCTCACGCTCACGTTCCACCACCAGCTTGACCGCTACCGATTGCACACGGCCGGCGGACAGGCCGCGGGCGATCTTGGCCCACAGCAGTGGCGAGACCATGTAGCCCACGACGCGGTCGAGGAAACGACGGGCCTGCTGGGCGTTGACGCGGTCAATGTCCAGCTCGCCCGGCTTGGAGAAGGCTTCCTGGATGGCTTTCTTGGTGATTTCGTTGAACACCACACGCTTGTAGCGGCTGTCATCACCGCCGATGGCTTCCCGCAGGTGCCAGGCAATGGCTTCCCCTTCGCGGTCCAAGTCCGTTGCGAGATAGATGGTGTCAGCATCCTTGGCGAGCCGACGCAGCTCTTCGATGACCTTTTCCTTGCCCGGAAGGATTTCGTACTTGGCCTTCCAGCCATGTTCCGGATCCACCCCCATGCGCGAGACCAGCTGCTTGCGCGCTTTCTCTTTAGGGCTGAGCACCGGACCTTCGCCCGCGGCCGCCTTGCCACGCTTGGCGGCAGGCTCCTTGCTGGCGCTAGCCGAACCGCTGGTGGGCAGGTCTCGGATATGGCCGATACTCGACTTCACCACGTACTCGTTGCCCAAGTACTTGTTGATGGTCTTGGCCTTAGCCGGGGATTCCACAATGACCAGCGATTTGCCCATGGATCGGAAAATTCCTGAATTCGAGAAGTGAAAGGCAGTTGGCGCCTGACGCGGCAACGCTATATATAGTGGCAACAAGGTGAGGTCAAGCGCAGCATTCTGCGCGGCCTGCCGTTATTGCCCTGAAAAAAGACTGGGTTCGGCCTGGACCAAAGCAAAGCGCGGGACCTGCTCGCCGTCAACTTCGACGGTCTCGAGGAACATGCTCAAGGGGCGCACCCAAAAGCCGTAATCGCCATACAGTGCTTGGTAGAACACCACTTCTTCTTCGGTCTCGGAATGCCGTGCCACGCTGAAAACGCGGTACTGCGGACCTTTATAATGTTGGTAGAGCCCTGGTTCGACTTTCATGCTCTGGCCCCCTTACAAAATTTGTTGAAAAAAAATATTAAAAATTCCAAAAAACAAAAACCGGGGCACTGGGCCCCGGCTTCCGTCAACTCAACGCTTAGACGCGTTCGAAGACGGTGGAAATGCCTTGGCCAAGACCAATGCACATGGTTGCAACCCCGAGGTTACCGCCATTTTGCTTCATCACGTTAAGCAAAGTGCCGGAAATACGCGCACCGGAGCAACCGAATGGGTGGCCCAGGGCAATCGCACCGCCGTGCAGGTTAACCTTCTCGTTCATCTTGTCGAGCACTTTCAAATCTTTCAGCACCGGCAGGGCCTGTGCAGCGAAAGCTTCGTTGAGTTCGAAGAAGTCGATATCGGAGATGGTCAGGCCCGCACGCTTCAAGGCTTTTTGTGTCGCCGGTACTGGACCATAGCCCATGATTGCGGGGTCCACACCCGCCACGGCCATCGAACGAATCACCGCCAGCGGCTGGATACCCAGGTCCTGGGCACGCTGCGCCGACATCACGATCATGCACGAGGCACCATCGGTGATTTGCGACGAAGTACCCGCCGTCACGGTGCCGCCCTTCGGATTGAAGGCAGGCTTGAGGGCCGCCAGGCTTTCCAGGGTGGTGTCCGGACGAATGGTTTCGTCGTAGTCGAACAGTTTCAGGAAACCGTTCTCGTCGTAGCCGTTCATCGGGATGATTTCATCCTTGAACTTGCCTTCCACCGTTGCCTTGTGGGCCAACTGGTGGGAGCGCAGGCCGAACGCGTCCTGGGCTTCACGGGTAATGCCGTGCATCTTGCCGAGCATTTCCGCGGTCAGGCCCATCATGCCCGAGGCTTTTGCCGCGTACAGCGACATGTGTGGGTTGGGATCGACGCCGTGCATCATGCTGACGTGGCCCATGTGCTCCACGCCACCGACCACGAACACATCCCCGTTACCCGTCATGATCGCCTGGGCGGCCGTGTGCAGGGCGCTCATCGAGGAGCCACACAAACGGCTGACGGTCTGGCCGGCGGCCGTGTGCGGGATCTGGGTCATCAGCGACGCCATGCGCGCGATGTTCCAGCCCTGCTCCAGGGTCTGGTTGACGCAGCCCCAGATCACGTCTTCGACTTCGTTCGGGTCGACCTTGACGTTGCGCTCCAGCAATTTGCTGATCAGGTGCGCCGACATATCTTCAGCGCGGGTGTTGCGGTGCATGCCGCCCTTGGAGCGGCCCATCGGTGTGCGACCGAAGTCGACAATCACGACGTCTCTTGGATTCAAGCTCATAAATATTCTCGCTCTAGTCGTCTGGGCACTTAACCGAAGAAGCTCTGGCCATTCCTGGCCATCTCACGCAGCTTCGCGGTCGGGTGGTACAGCGGGCCCAAATCAGCGTATTGATCAGCCAGGGCAACGAATTCGGCTACACCGATCGAGTCGATGTAACGCAGCGCACCACCACGGAATGGAGGGAAACCAATACCGTATACCAGGCCCATATCGGCTTCGGCAGCGGTCTCGACGATGCCGTCTTCCAGGCAACGCACGGTCTCCAGGCACAGGGCGATCATCATCCAGTTGACGATGTCCTCGTCGGACACCTCACGCTGTTCATAGATGACCGGCGCAAGCACCTCGTGGACCGACGGGTCAGCGACCTTCTTCTGCTTGCCCTTCTTGTCGGTCTCGTAGGCGTAGAAGCCCTTGCCGTTTTTCTGACCCAGGCGCTTGGCCTCGTAGAGCGCGTCGATCGCCGAGCGCCGGTCGTCTTTCATACGGTCCGGGAAGCCTTCAGCCATCACGTCGCGGCCGTGGTGGCCGGTGTCGATGCCGACGACGTCCATCAGGTAGGCCGGGCCCATGGGCCAGCCGAATTTTTCCATGACCTTGTCGATGCGCACGAAGTCCACACCGGCGCTGACCAGCTTGGCGAAACCGCCGAAGTACGGGAACAGCACGCGGTTGACCAGGAAGCCCGGGCAATCATTGACCACGATCGGGTTCTTGCCCATTTTCTTGGCGTAGGCAACGGTGGTGGCGATGGCCAACTCGCTGGACTTCTCGCCACGGATCACTTCCACCAGCGGCATCATGTGCACCGGGTTAAAGAAGTGCATGCCGACGAAGTTTTCCGGACGCTTGAGCGCCTTGGCCAGCAGCGAGATGGAGATCGTCGAGGTGTTGGACGCCAGGATAGTGTCGTCTTTGACCTGCGCTTCCACTTCAGCCAGTACGGCTTGCTTGACCTTCGGGTTCTCGACAACCGCTTCGACCACCAGGTCGACATGGCCGAAATCGCCGTAGGACAGCGTAGGACGAATGCCGTTAAGCACTTCAGCCATTTTCGCAGCGGTCATGCGACCTTTATCAACGCGGCCCACCAGCAGCTTGGCGGCTTCCGCCAGGCCCTGCTCGATACCGTGTTCGTTGATGTCTTTCATCAGGATCGGCGTGCCTTTGGACGCCGACTGATAGGCGATACCGCCACCCATGATGCCGGCGCCGAGTACGGCTGCCTGTTTCACGTCCTTGGCGACTTCGTCGTAGGCCTTGGCCTTTTTCTTCAGTTCCTGATCGTTCAGGAACAGGCCGATCAGGCTCTGGGCAGCAGAGGTCTTGGCCAGTTTGACGAAACCCGCCGCTTCCACTTCCAGGGCTTTGTCGCGACCGAAGTTCGCGGCCTTCTGGATGGTCTTGATCGCTTCAACCGGCGCCGGATAGTTCGGACCGGCCTGGCCGGCCACGAAACCCTTGGCGGTTTCGAACGACATCATTTGTTCGATGGCGTTGAGCTTGAGTTTTTCCAGCTTTGGCTGACGCTTGGCCTTGTAGTCAAATTCGCCGCTGATGGCGCCTTTGATCAGGTTCAGTGCAGCTTCGGCCAGTTTGTCCGGGGCAACCACAGCGTCGACGGCACCGACTTTCAGCGCGTCTTCAGCTTTATTTTCCTTACCGGCGGCGATCCACTCGATGGCGTTGTCGGCCCCGATCAGGCGCGGCAGACGCACGGTACCGCCGAAGCCTGGGTAGATGCCCAGCTTGACTTCAGGCAGACCGATCTTGGCAGTAGCCGACATGACGCGGAAGTCTGCGGCCAGGCACATTTCCAAGCCGCCGCCCAAGGCGATGCCATTGATGGCGGCAACGGTCGGCACGTTGAGGTCTTCGAAATCGCTGAAAATCTTGTTGGCTTCGAGGTTGCCAGCCACCAGCTCGGCATCGGGCAGCTTGAAGTTGTCGACGAATTCGGTGATGTCAGCGCCGACGATAAACACGTCCTTGCCGCTGGAGACGATCACGCCCTTGACCGAAGCATCTGCTTTGATGGTGTCTACGGCCTGACGCAGTTCGTTCAGGGTTAGACGGTTGAACTTGTTGACGGACTCACCCTTGAGGTCGAATTTCAATTCGACGATGCCACTTTCAAGAGCCTTAACCGTGATGGCTTTACCTTCGTAAATCATCAACTGATCTCCACGATATGGAAGCTGAACAGTACACACCGGACGCTGGCCTCTGGTTAGACATTGATCATTTCGTCAATGCTCACCCCAATGCGCCAGGCACACCCGCCAATGCGATAGTCGGGATTCTGTATGAGACGTCTGACAGACAAACGCTCAATTCATACGCCCGTTTGATTTGGGTACGTCACCTTCATCCAATTCCAGGCAATTGTCAATCGCTCGAAAGGCTAGGAAAAACGCGACTTTCCAGTCATTTCAGAACCCCCGCCCCAGGCCTGCGCCTCGTCAATATTTCAATATTCACGAAATCAATAATCAAAAAAGTGCGGGAAAACGCTGTACAGATCGGGATATGCCGCTAGGCTAGCGACAACCGTAACGCGCCTGGATGAACATCCGACGCATGAAACACAGATTTACCGGCCTGCCTGGCCAACTCCAGCCCGATGATGATGTCGGGCTTTTTATTGCCTATGGTTTACCCGAAGGCCTCATGCCAGGGCCTTGAGCACTTTATCAATGGCCTGCAAGTCACTCGCCTCGCCCTTCTCACCCCAGTACAAAGTGACCATCTGACGATCCGCCTCGACTTTATAGACGTTGGCCGGCAGCGTTGCGAAATGCGGCAACAGCTTCTCATCGACGCACACCTCCTGCCACTGATTGACCCACACACCCGGCTCCAGCTGCCAGTAACTCCAGGTGTCTGGCGTACGGCCACGTCGTGGCCGGTGGTACTGCGCGCAAGGGCTCGGCGGCTCCTGCTTGAGCCAGTGCGGCCACTCCTGAGGTGCCAGTTGCATGGCCAGGCCGATGCGTCGCGCCTCCATGCGCAGGGCCATGCGCCCGCTCTGGTGGCGCGACGGGCGCAGCCATGCCAGGGGGCTCAGAACCACCACAAGGATTGACACCACTATCCAGACCGTCATATGTGTACTCCCGAATTTCTAGATGAGCGGATTTGATCTCACGCAACCCTATCCGCTTGAAAGCAGCCATACTGAATCTATTGCAGTCCCCCTAGAGGAACGCCTCATGCCCTACCAACATATTCTGGTCGCTGTCGATCTGACCGAAGAGTGCGATCCAGTGATCAAGCGCGCGCAGGAATCCGCATTGGCCAATGGTGCCGTACTGTCGCTGGTGCATATCGTCGAGCCCATGGCCATGGCCTTTGGCGGTGACGTGCCGATGGACCTTTCCCAATTGCAGCAACAACAATTCGACCAGGCCAAGGAGCGTCTGGACCGTTTGATTCTCAAGTACCCGCACCTGAAAAAGGAAGACTGCCACCTGACCTACGGCCAACCTCGCCAGGAAATCCACCACCTGGCCAAAGAAAAGGGTTGTGACCTGATCGTGGTCGGTAGCCATGGCCGTCATGGTTTGGCGCTGTTGCTGGGCTCCACGGCCAATGACGTGCTGCATGGCGCGCCGTGCGACGTCCTGGCGGTAAGGCTGGTCAAAAGCTCGTAAGCCCCCTCCCACATTTTGAATCGCATTTCATATGAAAAACCCGGTGTTCATCCAAATGAACACCGGGTTTTTTAATGCATCTGGATCAGTCAGGCATCCAACTCAGCCCAACGCTCAACCAGCGCTTCCAGCTCCTGGTTCAACGTCTCCAGGGAAGCGATGACCTTGGCGGTTTCCGCCGCCGGGCGCAGGTAGAAACCCGCGTCGGCCATTTGCGCTTCCACAGCCGCGATCTGTTGCTCCTTGGCCTCGATATCACCCGGCAAGGCTTCCAGCTCACGCTGAAGCTTGTAGCTGAGCTTCTTCTTGGCCGCCGGGGCAGCTTCCTGGGCCGGGGCAGCGGCCACCGGGGCGACAACGGCGGAGGTCAGGTCGGCCTTGCCGGACTTGCTCTCGGTCACGCCCAGCAGGCGCGGTGAACCACCCTGACGCAGCCAGTCCTGGTAACCACCGACGTACTCACGCACCTTGCCTTCCCCTTCGAAGACCAGGGTACTGGTGACCACGTTGTCGAGGAATGCCCGGTCGTGGCTGACCATCAGCACAGTGCCGTTGAAGGTCAGCAAGACCTCTTCCAGCAGTTCGAGGGTTTCCACATCGAGGTCGTTGGTCGGTTCGTCGAGTACCAGCAGGTTGGCCGGCTTGCTGAACAGCTTGGCCAGCAGCAGGCGCGCGCGCTCACCACCGGACAAGGCCTTGACGGGTGTGCGGGCACGCTGCGGGCTGAACAGGAAGTCGCCCAGGTAGCTCAGCACGTGGCGACTCTGGCCGTCGATGTCGATAAAGTCGCGACCTTCGGCAACGTTGTCGATCACGGTCTTTTCCAGGTCCAGTTGGTGACGCAACTGATCGAAGTAGGCCACGTCGATGCGGGTGCCCTCTTCCACGGTGCCGCTGGTCGGTTGCAGGCCGTTGAGCATCAGCTTGAGCAAGGTGGTCTTGCCGGTACCGTTGGCGCCCAGCAGGCCGATACGGTCGCCGCGTTGCAGGACCATGGAGAAGTCCTTGATCAGGAACGGACCGTCCGGGTGATGGAAGCTGACGTTTTCCAGCACCATCACTTGCTTGCCCGACTTGTCGGCGGTATCCAGCTGGATATTGGCCTTGCCGGTGCGCTCGCGGCGTTCGCTGCGCTCGACGCGCAGGGCTTTCAGGGCACGTACGCGGCCTTCGTTACGGGTACGGCGCGCCTTGATGCCCTGGCGGATCCAGACTTCTTCCTGGGCCAGTTTCTTGTCGAACAGGGCGTTGGCGGTTTCTTCGGCGGACAGTGCGGCTTCCTTGTGCACCAGGAAGCTGGCGTAGTCGCCGTTCCAGTCGATCAGGCCACCACGGTCCAGTTCGAGGATGCGCGTGGCGAGGTTTTGCAGGAAGGAACGGTCGTGCGTGATGAACAGCACGGCACCCTGGAAATCCTTGAGGGCTTCTTCCAGCCAGGCGATGGCGCCGATGTCCAGGTGGTTGGTCGGTTCGTCGAGCAGCAGCAGGTCCGGCTCGGACACCAGCGCCTGGGCCAGCAACACCCGGCGACGCCAGCCGCCGGACAATTCGGCGAGGGTCTTGTCGGCCGGCAGTTGCAGGCGGCTCAGGGTACTGTCCACCAGTTGCTGCAGGCGCCAGCCGTCGCGGGCTTCGAGGTCTTGCTGGACGTGCATCAGCTTGTCCAGGTCTTCTTCGGTGACGCAGTTCTGCGCCAGGTGGTGGTACTGCGCAAGCAACTCACCAACGCCGTCCAGGCCTTCGGCAACCACGTCGAACACGGTCCGTCCGTCGGCCACCGGCAATTCTTGCGGCAATTCGCCGATCTTGAGGCCCGGGGCACGCCACACAGAGCCGTCGTCGGGCTTCTGGTCGCCTTTTACCAGCTTCATCATGCTGGACTTGCCGGTGCCGTTGCGGCCGATGATGCACACCCGCTCACCACGGGCGATCTGCCAGGACACCTTGTCCAACAACGGCATAGCGCCGAAAGCAAGGGACACATCGCTGAATTTGAGCAGGGTCATACGCTTCTCCAAAAACTGGGCGCGCATTCTACCTGACTTGAGGGCTGGATGCGGTCGCCATTTTCTCTGCTGATACGTTCTGTAGGACATTTCCGGCGATCTTCAACCAACCGGCCGGCAAAGCTTTCACCGGCCGCTGGCAAAAGGCTAAGCTAGGGGCAATCAGTGTCGGCGGTGCCGGCGCTAGTCGTGATTTCTCTGCACGGACGTCTCATGCGCAGTCGCCTTTTCAACTTTTTATCTTGTCTGCTTCTTTCCGCCACGGCCGTTCAATCCGCGCAGGCCGTGGACCTCACCACTCAACGTCAATATTACGATGAAGCCAAGCGTGCACTGGCCAAGGGCGATACCGGCCCCTACATGCAATACAGCCAGGCCCTGGCCGACTACCCGCTGACGCCCTACCTGGCGTACGACGAGCTGACCGCCCGCCTGAAGACCGCCAGCAACGAGGAAATCGAACAGTTCCTTGCGAAAAACGGCGACCTGCCCCAGGCCAACTGGATGAAACTGCGCTGGTTGCGCTGGCTGGCCGACCGTGGTGATTGGCAGACCTTTGAAAAGTACTACGATGCCAAGCTCAATTTCGTTGAATTGGACTGCCTGCATGGCCAGTTCCAGCTCACCCACAATTTGAAAGCCGAAGGCTACAAGACCACCGAAAAACTGTGGATGACCGGCAAATCCCAGCCCGCCGCGTGCGATGCCACCTTTAGTCAATGGGCCGCCGACGGCCAGCTCACCGAGCAAAAAATCTGGGACCGCGCCAAGCTCGCTGCCGAAGCGCGCAACTACGCGCTGGCCAACAGCCTGGTGAAAACCCTGCCGACCCTCGGCGCCCAAGGCCGCCTGATGGTCGACGTGGCGCAAAAGCCCGACATGCTCAGTGATCCTTCGCGCTTCCTGCCGGCCACCGAAGCCATGTCTGACGCCGTGGGCCTGGGCCTGCGCCGCCTGGCTCGCCAGGACCCGGACAAGGCCATGGCCCTGCTCGACGGCTATGCCAGCAGCATGCACTTCTCCCGTGACGAAAAAGTGGCGATCGCTCGTGAAATCGGCCTGACCCTGGCCAAGCGCTTCGATCCACGCGCCCTTGAGGTGATGACCAAGTACGACCCCGAACTGCGCGACAACACCGTGTCCGAATGGCGCCTGCGCCTGCTGCTGCGCCTGGCCCGCTGGGAAGATGCCTATCAGTTGACGCGAAAACTCCCACAAGACCTGGCCACCACCAATCGCTGGCGCTACTGGCAGGCCCGCAGCCTGGAACTGGCCGAGCCGAAAAACCCGCAAGCCCTGGTGCTGTACAAGAACCTGGCGAGGGAGCGGGATTTCTACGGTTTCCTCGCCGCTGACCGCTCCAAGGCGCCGTACCAGTTGATCAACAAGCCGCTGTTGATGAGCCAGGCGCTGATCAACAAGGTGCGCAACACCCCCGGCGTGCGCCGTGCCCTCGAGTTCTATGCCCGTGGCCAGGTGGTGGACGGTCGCCGCGAGTGGTACCACGTCAGCCGTCACTTTGACCGTGACGAAATGGTCGCCCAGGCCAAGCTGGCCTATGACATGAAGTGGTACTTCCCGGCGATTCGCACCATCAGCCAGGCTCAGTACTGGGACGACCTGGACATCCGCTTCCCGATGGCCCACCGCGACACCCTGGTGCGCGAAGCCAAGGTACGCGGCCTGCATTCGAGCTGGGTGTTCGCTATCACCCGCCAGGAAAGCGCCTTCATGGACGACGCCCGCTCCGGCGTCGGTGCCAGCGGCCTGATGCAACTGATGCCCGGCACCGCCAAGGACACCGCGCGCAAGTTCAGTATCCCCCTGGCCTCACCCGCCCAGGTACTGGACCCGGATAAAAACATCCAGCTCGGCGCGGCCTACCTCAGCCAGGTACATAGCCAGTTCAACGGCAACCGCGTGCTCGCCTCCGCCGCCTACAACGCCGGCCCCGGCCGCGTGCGTCAATGGCTGCGCGGCGCCGACCACCTGAGTTTCGACGTGTGGGTGGAAAGCATTCCGTTCGATGAAACCCGTCAATATGTACAGAACGTGCTGTCTTATTCGGTGATCTACGGACAGAAGCTCAACTCACCACAGCCGTTGGTGGATTGGCATGAGCGGTATTTTGATGATCAGTGACAATGGCTGACGAAAAGCCTGTTGTAGCGAGCGTGCTTGTTGTGGCGAGCGGGCTTGCCCCGCGTTGGGCTGCGAAGCGGCCCCAATAAGGCCACCGCGTTTATCCAGGCATTTTAAATCGCCAGGTTTTGGGGCTGCTTCGCAGCCCAACGCGGGGCAAGCCCGCTCGCCACAACAGCCTCCCCTGCGTAGATCACGCTAGGCCTGGTTTTTTGCGACCTCTACGGCGTCACTGAACTGCAACGCCGCCAACCGCGCATACAGCGGATTGTTCGCAATCAACTGCTGATGCGTACCCACCGCCACCAGCTTGCCCTGGTCCATCACCGCAATCCGATCGGCGTTCTTCACCGTGGCCAGGCGATGCGCGATCACCAGCGTGGTGCGGCCCTGCATCAATTGCGGCAACGCCTGCTGGATCAGGTGTTCGCTCTGCGCATCGAGGGCGCTGGTGGCTTCGTCCAGTAGCAGGATCGGCGCGTCCACCAGCAATGCGCGGGCGATGGCCAGGCGTTGTCGTTGGCCGCCGGAAAGGCCCATGCCGCCGTCGCCGAGGTGGGTCTGGTAGCCGTCGGGCATTTGCAGGATGAAATCATGGGCGTGGGCAATACGGGCCGCGGCTTCGACCTGTTCACGGGTCGCCGCCGGGTTGCCGTAGCGGATGTTCTCCTCGACGCTGCCGAAGAACAGCGCCGGGCTTTGCGACACCAGGGCGAAGTGGCGGCGCAGGTCCAGCGGGTCCAGCTCGGTCAAGGGGTGGCCTTCGAGCAGGATGCGGCCTTGTTGGGGGTCGTAAAAGCGCAGCAGCAGGTCGAAAATCGTCGACTTGCCGGCACCGGACGGCCCCACCAGCGCCAGGGTTTCACCGGGGTTGATGGTCAGGCTCAACCCGTCGATGGCGTAGCTGTCCGGCCGCGAGGGGTAGGAAAAGCGCAGGTCTTGCAGTTCCATGCGGCCGCTGACCCGCGCCGGCAAGTGCACCGTGCCGGTGGCGGGAGCCTGGATATCGTTGCTCGACTGCAACAACTCGCCGATTCGCTCCGCCGCACCGGCAGCGCGCTGCAGTTCGCCGAGCACTTCGCTGAGGGTGCCGACGGCGCTGCCCACAATCAGGCTGTAGAACACGAACGCCGCCAGCTCGCCGCCGGAAATGCGCCCACTGATCACGTCCATGCCGCCGACCCACAACATCACGCCCACGGCCCCCAGCACCAGCATGATCACCAGGGTGATCAACCAGGCGCGCTGGGCGATGCGTTTGCGTGCGGTGTTGAACGCTTCCTCGACGGTCACGGCAAAGCGTCGTTCGTCCTGCACCTGGTGGTTATAGGCCTGTACGGTCTTGATCTGGCCGAGGGTCTCGGACACATAACTGCCTACATCGGCGATGCGGTCCTGGCTCAGGCGCGAGAGGCTGCGTACGCGGCGGCCGAAGATCAGGATCGGCGCCAGCACCAACGGCAGTGCGACCACAACGATGCTGGTGAGCTTGGGGTTGGTGATGAACAGCAACACGATGCCGCCGATGACCATCAACCCATTGCGCAGGAACAGTGACAGCGACGAGCCGATCACCGATTGCAGTAAGGTGGTGTCGGTGGTGAGTCGCGACTGTATTTCCGAACTGCGGTTGTTTTCATAGAAGCCGGGGTGCAGGTAGATCAAGTGATTGAACACCTGGCGACGAATATCGGCCACCACCCGCTCGCCGATCCACGACACCAGGTAGAAGCGTGCAAACGTACCCACCGCCAGGCCCAGCACCAGAATCATGAACAGCCCGATGGACTGGTTGAGCAGGTGTGGCGACTGGGTCATGAAGCCCTGATCCACCAGCAGGCGAATGCCCTGCCCCATGGACAAAGTGATGCCGGCGGTAACGATCAGCGCCAACAGGGCTCCGAGGGCCTGCCAGCGGTAGGGCGCGATAAAGCGGCTGGCCAGGCGAATCGCGCGGCGCTGTCGGACTGAGAACATGGAGGGCATCACCGTTGAGGAACGTGTACACCACATGGGGGGAACTTGGGCAAATAACAACTTTCGTAACAGCAATGAGTCAGATTAATTATGCCCACCGATACTGATGCCTAGAGGCTATCGGTCTAACGTCCCGCTGGAAATCCGCGGAGGTTTCTGCTGGACTGGGGGCTCGAACCGATGATTGTGCAAGGAGTTGTAACAGCGCGGTCACGCGGGGGTTTTACAGTAGGTACACAACCTGATGAGGAGACAGGCTATGACCTTGCAAAATAGCAGCGATGCCAAGATTGAAGTGATCCGCCAACCGCAGCAGTTGCCTTGCTCGTACATCGACGCCAAGGGCCACGAAGTGCAGATTACCGAAGAGATGATCCAGCAAGCGTGCCGCGAGTTGGAACAACGCCTGGTCAAGCCTGCGCAGCAAGGCTGAAGCGCCTGAACTCTTTCAAAACCGGTCCTGGTGGCCGGTTTTTTTGTGGCCAGGCTGCTGGCTCCCATTGAGCCGCGAAGTGGCCCCAAACAATGGGACGGCTGCGCAGTTCAACGGGAGCAAGCGCCCTCGCCACAGTAATAGCGTTCCTACAGGGCGCTTGCGCCCAATGCCTGGACGATATTCGCCAACACCGCCGACTCCCCGTTGATGCGCACCTTCAAGCCGTCAATCTCGCGACGCTCAGGGTAGTGCTTGCGCAACAGGTCGAATGCCTTGCGCTGCTCCTCGACGGTTCCTACGAGGCTACGCCGGAAATCTGCGTCGTCCCGACGCGGGTCATACACGCTGCGGCATAACGTCGCCAAAGCCCAGGCGGGATCGGTCGATGCATTCAAGTGCACCTCGGCCAGCCAGGGCGGCGGCAGCAAATCGCTGAGTTGAATGCTCGCTTCCTGGCCCAGATGCGCACAGAACGCCTGGTAGATCTGCGCCGTGCCACGCTGCTTGCCATCCAGGCTGTAGCCGGCGATATGCGGCGTAGCCAGCACGCACAGGTCAGCCAGGTCGACGTCCACTTCCGGCTCGCCCTCCCATACATCCAGCACCGCTTGCAGGTCCTCGCGTTCAAGCAGCACGTCGCGCAGGGCTGCGTTGTCGACCACCGGGCCACGGCTGGCATTGATCAGCCAGGTGCCAGGCTTGAGGCGGTTGAGCCGCTGGCGGTCCAGCAGGTGCCAGGTGGAACCGTTGCCGGACTTGGTCAGTGGCGTGTGCAAGCTGATCACGTCGCACTGTTCGATGATCTGTTCCAGGCTGACGTAGTCACCGTCCTCGGCGATCTGCCGCGGCGGATCGCACACCAGCACGTTCCAGCCCAGGCCTTTGAGCACCTTGACCAGGCGACCGCCGACTTCACCGGCACCCACCACACCGTAGGTGCGTTGGTTGAGGTCGGCACCTTCGATCTCGGCCAGGGTTTGCAGGCTGCCAAGGACGTAGTCCACCACGCCGCGAGCATTGCAGCCGGGGGCGCTGGACCACTGGATCGCGGCCTGCTTGAAGTAATCGAGGTCCAGGTGGTCGGTGCCGATGGTGCAGGTGCCGACAAAACGCACCGCCGAACCTTCGAGCAGGGCGCGGTTGACGTTGGTGACCGAACGTACCAGCAGCACATCGGCCTGCTCGACCGTGGCACGGTCAATGGAGCGCCCGGGTACCCGGCGAATTTCGCCAAACCCTTCGAAGAAGGCATCGAGCAGCGGGATATTTTCGTCGGCAACAATCAGCATGGCAGGCTCCTTTCGCGGATCAGCAGTGTACAGGGATGCGCTCGGTGTCACACCGTGGATCCCAGGAGTGAAGAGTGCCTGGAGGATCGTTTACAAATCCCTAACACAGGTTTTTTCCTGACTATCGCGTCAAGGCGTAGAATCCGCCGTCCTGTGCTCTTTCCTGGACACCCCGTACGTGAACGCTGCCATCACCGCCCCCCTCACCCGCCCCGCCCGCATCAACCGCGAGGTGCGCAGCCTGCTGACCCTGGCCCTGCCGATCATGATCGGCCAACTGGCAACCACTGCCATGGGCTTTGTCGATGCGGTAATGGCCGGACGTGTCAGCCCAATGGACCTGGCGGCCGTGGCCCTGGGTAACTCGATCTGGATTCCGGTGTTCCTGCTGATGACCGGCACCCTGCTGGCCACCACGCCCAAAGTCGCCCAGCGCTTCGGCGCCGGCACGTTCCGCGAAATCGGCCCGCTGGTGCGCCAATCATTGTGGCTGGGGCTGATCGTCGGCTTGACCGCGTTGCTGATGCTGATCAGCGCCGAACCGATCCTGCACGCGATGAACGTCGACCCCGCGCTGATCAAGCCGTGCATGGCGTACCTGCATGGCATCGCCTCGGGCATGCCAGCGGTCGCGCTGTACTACGTGCTGCGCTGCTTCAGCGATGGCCTGGGCCGAACGCGCCCCAGCATGGTCATGGGCCTGTGCGGGCTGGCGCTGAATATTCCGCTGAACTACGTGTTCATCTACGGCCATTTCGGCGTGCCTGCCATGGGTGGCGTCGGCTGTGGCTGGGCCACGGCAATCGTGATGTGGGTAATGATGCTCGGCATGGCGGCCTGGACCCGTTGGGCGCCGGCCTATCAGAGCAGCGAGTTGTTCAAGCGTTTCGACTGGCCGCAGTGGGCGGTGATCAAGCGCGTACTGGCCATCGGCCTGCCGATCGGTATTGCGATCTTTGCCGAATCGAGCATCTTCGCGGTGATCGCCCTGTTGATCGGTAGCCTCGGCGCCACCGTGGTGGCCGGGCACCAGATCGCGCTGAACTTCAGTTCGCTGGTGTTCATGATCCCCTACTCCCTGAGCATGGCGGTCACCGTGCGCGTCGGCCAGGCCCTGGGGCGCGGGGAACCGCGAGAGGCACGCTTCGCGGCCGGGGTCGGCATGGGCACTGCGCTGGCCTATGCCTGCCTGTCGTGCAGCCTGATGCTGCTGTTTCGTGAGCAGATCGCCACGATCTATACAGCGGACCCACGGGTGGTACAGGTGGCATCGATGCTGATCGTGTTTGCCGCGCTGTTCCAGTTTTCCGATGCGATCCAGGTCACCGCCGCCGGTGCCCTGCGTGGGTATCAAGACACGCGGGTGACCATGGTACTGACGTTGTTTGCCTATTGGGGCGTGGGCCTGCCGGTCGGCTATGCCCTCGGGCTGACCGAATGGCTGGGCGCGCCCAACGGCCCCAGCGGCTTGTGGCAGGGGCTGATCGTCGGCCTCAGCTGCGCGGCGGGGATGCTGGTGGTGCGCCTGGCCCGCAGCGCGCGGCGGCGCATTCGCCTGGACAAGGCACGGGCTTAATCAACCTTTTTGCGAATCCAGTACAGGTAGGTCCCGGCCCGTTCCTGCTGCTCCACCAGTTCATGGTCGAGAAATACGCAGAACTTGGGAATATCGCGGCGGGTCGACGGGTCGGTGGCGATCACCTTGAGCAAGCCGCCAGGCGGCAGGTCGCGGATGTGCTGGTGCAGCATCATCACTGGCTCCGGGCAGTTGAGGCCCGTTGCGTCGAGGGTGCCATCAACGGCGGTGTCGAAAATATCGCTCATTGTCTACTCCTGAAACCGGCGCTCAGTTTAGCGGGCCTTGGTTTTCTTCACATCCACCAACCGACGCAGGTGGCAGGTCACTTCTTCACGGTCGTGGTACAGCTGCTTGCAGCCGATCTCCACCCGAATACCACGCGCCTTGAAGCCCTCTTCGATGCGTTCGAGCAGGCGCTTCACCTCGGCGTAACGCTGCTTCATCGGCAACTTCAGGTTCACCACGGCCTCACGGCAATAGCCTTCGCCGATCCAGGTTTCCAGCAGCGCGGCGTTACGCGCCGGCTTCTCGACGATGTCGCACACCATCCAATCCACGGGCTGCTTGGGCACGAAAGTGAAGCCGTCAGCCATCAGGTGTTGCACCAGGCCGGTGTCCATCAGGCTTTCGGCCATGGGGCCGTTGTCGATGGCGGTCACCAGCATGCCACGGTTCACCAGTTGCCAGGTCCAGCCACCGGGGGCGGCACCGAGGTCGACACCGGTCATGTCGCCATGCAGGCGCTCATCCCACTGGTCGCGGGGGATAAAGTGGTGCCAGGCCTCTTCCAGCTTCAGGGTCGAGCGGCTGGGCGCCTCACGCGGGAATTTCAGGCGCGGGATGCCCATCGGCCACATTGCCGAGTTGTTCGACTCGGCCAGGCCCATGAACACTTCGCGGCCGCTCTTGAAGGTCAGCAGCAGGCGCGGCTTGCTCGGGTCGTCCACCAGCTTGCCGGCCCCCAACAGGGCTTTGCGCAGGTGCACTTCGAATTTCTTGCAGAAGTTCGAGAGTTCCTTGCCATCGTTGGTATCGACCATCTCCAGCCACACACTGCCGCACACCGGGAAATCGCGCAGGTGCGTGAGGATCACGCTGATGCGATCGGTTTCCGGCAAATCGATAAATACTCCGCGCGCCCACTGCCTGGGGAAGATCAGCTCGGCAAAACGCTGGCCGTGCATCAGGCGCTGGGCGCCGTCTTCTTCGGTGCAGACAAATTCGGCGCAGGCGCTGCCGGTCTTGGCCTTGGCGTAGCCCGAAACATTCAGGCGTGCGGCGTGCTCCGCGATCTCGGAACAGACTTCGCCCTCAAACCCCGGACGGCAGTGCATAAAAAGGGTGTTCATCGACTCTCCTGGTGAATCAACTGACTTGCGCTATCGCAATGCCTGTCATGAAAACGCGCGCATGATAGCCGAGTTCGGAACCTTGGTTCTGTCCATAGAGTCCAGTAATTAGCCAGCTACTGAAAACAGGGCTAGTTTGATAGCTCTGTTAGTCCCGTCAGGTCCGTAGCCGTGCGGACCATAAGGAGTCATGTAATGTCATCCCTTGATAGCCTGAGAACCCTTAAAACCCTGCAAATCGACGATAAGACTTATCACTATTTCAGCCTGCCCGAAGCCGCCAAGAGCCTGGGCGACCTGGATAAGCTGCCGATGTCCCTCAAAGTGCTGCTGGAAAACCTGCTGCGCTGGGAAGACGACAAGACCGTCACCGGCACCGACCTCAAGGCCATCGCTGCCTGGCTCAAAGAGCGCCAGTCCGACCGAGAGATCCAGTACCGCCCGGCCCGGGTATTGATGCAAGACTTTACCGGCGTTCCCGCCGTGGTCGACCTCGCCGCCATGCGCGCTGCCGTGGCCAAGGCCGGTGGCGACCCGCAACGTATCAACCCGCTCTCCCCCGTGGACCTGGTCATCGACCACTCGGTGATGGTCGACAAGTTTGGCACCACCCGTGCCTTCGAACAGAACGTCGACATCGAAATGCAGCGCAACGGCGAACGCTATGCCTTCCTGCGCTGGGGCCAGAGCGCCTTCGACAACTTCAGCGTGGTGCCGCCGGGCACCGGCATCTGCCATCAGGTCAACCTCGAATACCTTGGCCGCACCGTGTGGACCAAGGACGAAGACGGCCGTACCTATGCGTTCCCCGACACCCTGGTCGGGACTGACTCCCACACCACCATGATCAACGGCCTTGGCGTATTGGGCTGGGGCGTGGGCGGTATCGAAGCGGAAGCCGCGATGCTCGGGCAGCCGGTATCGATGCTGATCCCGGAAGTGATCGGCTTCAAGCTCACTGGCAAGCTGAAAGAAGGCATTACCGCCACCGACCTGGTGCTGACCGTTACCCAGATGCTGCGTAAAAAAGGCGTGGTGGGCAAATTCGTCGAATTCTACGGCGACGGCCTGGCCGACCTGCCCCTGGCGGACCGCGCGACCATCGCCAATATGGCCCCGGAATATGGCGCCACCTGCGGCTTTTTCCCGGTGGACGACGTGACGTTGGACTACCTGCGTCTATCCGGTCGCCCGGCTGAAACCGTCAAATTGGTCGAGGCTTACACCAAGGCCCAGGGGCTGTGGCGCAACGCCGGCCAGGAGCCAGTGTTCACCGACAGCCTGGCCTTGGACATGGGCAGCGTCGAGGCCAGCCTGGCGGGGCCAAAACGCCCGCAGGACCGGGTATCGCTGCCCAATGTCGGCCAAGCCTTCAGTGACTTCCTCGACCTGCAATTCAAACCCACCAACAAGGAAGAAGGCCGCCTGGAAAGTGAAGGCGGCGGTGGTGTCGCCGTGGGCAATGCCGACCTGGTCGGCGAAACCGACTATGAAGACGACGGCCACACCTATCGCCTGAAAAACGGCGCCGTGGTGATCGCCGCCATCACCTCTTGCACCAACACCTCCAACCCCAGCGTGATGATGGCTGCCGGGCTGGTGGCAAAAAAGGCCGTGGAGAAAGGTCTCACCCGCAAGCCCTGGGTAAAAACCTCGTTGGCGCCGGGTTCCAAGGTGGTCACCGACTACTACAAGGCCGCCGGTCTTACCCAATACCTCGACAAGCTCGGCTTCGACCTGGTGGGCTACGGTTGCACCACCTGTATCGGCAACTCCGGGCCGTTGCCCGAGCCGATTGAAAAAGCCATCCAGAAAGCCGACCTCGCCGTCGCTTCGGTGCTGTCCGGCAACCGTAACTTCGAAGGCCGCGTGCACCCGCTGGTGAAAACCAACTGGCTGGCCTCCCCGCCCCTGGTGGTGGCCTATGCCCTGGCCGGCACGGTACGCATCGATATCAGCAGCGAGCCTTTGGGTAACGACCAGGATGGCAATCCGGTGTACCTCAAGGACATCTGGCCGAGCAGCCAGGAAATCGCGGATGCCGTGGCCCAGGTCAGCACCGTCATGTTCCACAAGGAATACGCCGAAGTGTTTGCCGGTGATGAGCAGTGGCAAGCGATCGAAGTGCCGCAAGCCGCGACCTACGTGTGGCAGAAGGACTCCACCTACATCCAGCACCCACCGTTCTTCGATGACATTGGCGGGCCACTGCCGGTGATCAAAGACATCAAGGGCGCCAACGTGCTGGCGCTGCTGGGCGACTCGGTGACCACAGACCACATCTCCCCGGCCGGCAATATCAAGGCCGACAGCCCTGCCGGCCGCTACCTGCGTGAACAGGGTGTGGAACCGCGCGACTTCAACTCCTACGGCTCACGCCGGGGCAACCACGAAGTGATGATGCGCGGCACGTTCGCCAATATCCGTATCCGCAATGAAATGCTCGGTGGCGAAGAAGGCGGCAATACGCTGTATATCCCCACGGGCGAGAAAATGTCGATCTACGACGCCGCCATGCAGTACCAGGCCAGCGGCACGCCACTGGTGGTGATCGCCGGCCAGGAATACGGCACCGGGTCGAGCCGCGACTGGGCCGCCAAGGGCACCAACCTGCTGGGTGTCAAGGCGGTGATCGCCGAGAGTTTCGAACGGATTCACCGTTCCAACCTGGTGGGCATGGGCGTGCTGCCGCTGCAGTTCAAGCTGGATCAGAACCGCAAGGCGCTGAAGCTGACCGGCAAGGAGAAGATCGACATCCTGGGGCTCACAAACGTGGAGATCGTGCCGCGGATGAACCTGACGCTGGTGATTACCCGGGAGGATGGCAGCAGCGAGAAGGTCGAGGTGTTGTGCCGGATCGATACCCTCAATGAAGTGGAATACTTCAAGGCCGGGGGCATCCTGCACTATGTGCTGCGCCAGTTGATCGCGTCCTAAGAACTAAGAACACAGGAGATCAAATGTGGGAGGGGGCTTGCCCCCGATAGCGGTGGATCAGGCAAAAATATTTAGCCTGACACACCGCCATCGGGGGCAAGCCCCCTCCCACATCAGATCAGCCGAACAGCCATTTCCACAGCAGTACCAGGACGACCACCGCCAGCACCGGCCGCGCAATGCGGTAAGCCTTCGGGTGCTTGCGCTTCCACTGCTTGACCACACCGCTGAACTTGTCGCTGAAGGACTTGCTCCAGGCGTAGGCCTGGTTGATGCCGCCGACGCGTTCATCATCCAGGTTCTGCGGTGCCGTGGCGCGCCCCAGTTGCTGGCTGACCCAGCGGTTGATGCGGGTCATCAGGCGGTTGCTCAACGGCCGCTCGATATCGCAGAACAGGATCACGCGAGTCTTCTCGGTCTCGTTCTTGACCCAGTGCACGTAGGTTTCGTCGAACATCACGTCCTCACCGTCGCGCCAGGCATAGACCTGGCCGTCGACAAAGATGCGGCAGTCGTCGGAGTTCGGCGTGGACAGCCCCAAGTGATAACGCAGGGACCCGGCAAACGGATCGCGGTGCGGGTTCAAGTGGCTGCCACCGGGCAACAGCGCAAACATTGCGCCCTTGACGTTGGGAATGCTGCTGACCAATGCCACGGTCTTCGGGCACAGCGCCTCGGCCGATGGCAGCGGTTTGTCGTACCACTTGAGGTAGAAACGCTTCCAGCCCTTCTTGAAGAACGAACCGAAACCGGCGTCATTGTTCTTTTCAGCGGCGCGAATGTAACCCTCGTCGAACAGGTGCATGGCCTCTTCGCGGATCACTTCCCAGTTGTCCTTGAGCACGTCCAGTTCCGGGAACTTGCTACGGTCCAGGTACGGCTTGGACGGCACCGCCGAGAACAGGTACATCAAGGCGTTATACGGGGCGAACAGCGCCGAATGGTTGACGAACTGACGCAACATCGGCAAACGGGCCTTGCCGCGCAGATGCACATACAGCGTGCTGCCGATAAACACCAGCAACACCGACAGTTTGGCGGCCAAAGAAAAGGTCATGCAGCAACTCCTGGAAATAAGCGCCTGGCCAGCAACCTCCCGTCAACGGGAAACCAGACGTAGCAGCCGGCCATGATAAACACTTGGGCCATTATGCAGAAGGCCCGGGCGGGCCGGCTGACACAAATCAAACATTGCAAGCGACGCTGCTGTGGCGAGCGGGCTTGCCCCGCGTTGGGGTGCGAAGCGGCCCCATTACAGGCGATGTGTTTTTAACTGACACACCGCGGTGCGTGGTTTTGGGGCTGCTACGCAGCCCAACGCGGGGCAAGCCCTAATGCCGTTCAGTTAAGCGTACATCGCCTTCTGTAGGAGCGAGCTTGCTCGCGAAAAACGTCAACGATAACGCGTGTTTCCTGAGTGAACGCGGCGCCTGTGAGTTCTTCGCGAGCAAGCTCGCTCCTACAAAAAAGCCTTAACTGAACGGCATTAGGGCAAGCCCGCTCGCCACAACAAGCCCGCTCGCCGCAACAAGCCTGCTCATCCCACAATAAACCCATCTACTTGCCACAGGCGATCACATCAAGCCTGGTTTTCCTGGTCGGTAAACAAATCGCTGAACAGCATGCTCGACAGGTAGCGCTCACCGGAGTCTGGCAGGATCACCACGATGGTCTTGCCCTGCATTTCCGGTTTTTCCGCCAGGCGCACGGCCACGGCCATGGCCGCGCCGCAGGAAATACCGCACAGGATGCCCTCTTCCTGCATCAGGCGCAGGGCCATGGCCTTCGATTCCTCATCGGTCACCAGTTCCACACGGTCAACCATCGACAGGTCGAGGTTTTTCGGCACGAACCCGGCGCCGATGCCCTGGATCTTGTGCGGGCTGGGCTTGATCTCTTCACCGGCCAGCGCCTGCGTGATCACCGGCGACACCATGGGTTCGACGGCCACCGACAGGATCGGCTTGCCCGCGATGTTCTTGATGTAACGCGACACACCGGTAATGGTGCCGCCCGTCCCCACCCCCGCCACCAATACATCCACGGCGCCATCGGTGTCGTTCCAGATTTCCGGGCCGGTGGTTTTCTCGTGGATCGCCGGGTTGGCCGGGTTGTCGAACTGGGCCGGCATAAAGTAGCTGGCCGGGTCGCTGGCGAGGATTTCGCCGGCTTTCTCAATCGCGCCCTTCATGCCCTTGGCCGGTTCGGTCAACACCAGTTCGGCACCGAGGGCCTTGAGCACTTTGCGCCGCTCGATGCTCATGGACGCGGGCATGGTCAACACCAACTTGTAGCCACGGGCCGCGGCGACGAAGGCCAGGCCAATACCGGTATTGCCGGAAGTCGGTTCGACAATGGTCATGCCCGGCTTGAGTTTGCCGGTACTTTCGGCGTCCCAGATCATGTTTGCGCCAATGCGGCACTTCACCGAATAACCTGGGTTACGCCCTTCGATCTTGGCCAGGATGGTCACGCCACGCGGTGCGATACGGTTGATCTGAACCAGGGGCGTGTTACCGATGGAGTGCGCGTTGTCTGCAAAAATGCGGCTCATGGCGGGTCCTATTGGGCGATTTCAAGAAAGGTTCCAAGGGTATGCCTCGTGCCGCCAAGCGTCCAGTCAGAGGAACGTTGCGCGTGTCCCAACAGTCCATCTCCTACCCGCAAGGAGAACTGCCCCATGAAACGTCGCTACAGCTGGCCACTCTGGACCATTGCCGGATTACTGGTGGTCCTGGTCGCCGTGAGCATCGCGCTGCCCTATCTGGTGCGTAACTACCTGAATGACAAGCTCGCCGACATGGGCGATTACCGCGGCCAGGTTACCGACGTGGACCTCGCGCTGTGGCGTGGCGCGTACAGGATCAACGGCCTTGAGATCATCAAGGTCGACGGCAAGGTGCCCGTCCCGTTCGTCAAGGCGCCGCTGATCGACCTGGCAGTAAGCTGGCACTCTCTTTGGTACGACCACGCGGTGGTGGCCAAAGTGCTGTTTATCCAGCCCGAAGTGAACTTCGTCGACGGCGGCGCCAACAAGCAAGCCTCCCAGACCGGTAAAGGCACCGACTGGCGCGAGCAGCTGAGTAAGTTGGCCCCCATCACCCTCGATGAGGTGCGTATTGAGGACGGCAAGATCGCCTTCCACAACTTCAGTTCCAAACCCGTGGTGAAGATCGACGCGACCGACGTCAACGCCAGCTTCTACAACCTGACCAATGTGGTGAACGTCAAAGGCCGGCGCGACGCGCGGTTCGACGGCAAGGCCCTGCTGCAAGGCCAGGCCCCGCTGGAAGCCACCGCCACCTTCGACCCGCTGAGCAATTTCGAGAATTTCGAGTTTCGCTTTCGCGCCAGGGACTTGCAGCTCAAGCGCATGAATGACTTCGCCTCGGCCTATGGCAAGTTCGACTTCAAGGCCGGTACCGGGGATGTGGTGATCGAGGCCCAGGCGGAAAAAGGCCAATTGACCGGGTACATAAAGCCGCTGCTGCGTGATGTAGAGGTCTTCGACTGGCAGCAGGATGTGGAGAACAAGGACAAGAACATCTTTCGCTCGATCTGGGAGGCCGTGGTGGGCACCAGCGAGACCGTGCTGAAGAACCAGGCGAAGAACCAGTTCGCCACCCGCGTGGAACTCAGTGGCAGCGTGCATCAGCAAAATGTCAGCGCGTTCTCTGCATTTTTGGCGATTTTGCGTAACGGTTTTATCCAAGCATTCAATGCGCGCTATGAACAGCCCAAGCCCAGTGCTGACTGAACCACGCGCCTAATGGATGTGTGACCCGCCATTCAGAGACTGAATAACCCGTCTGCGTTCACAGTCGCCGGGGCCGCGCGGTATAGTCCGGGCATTGATGAATTCGAGGAATGACCGATGAAGTTCGAAGGCACCCAGGCCTACGTTGCCACCGATGACCTGAAACTGGCCGTCAACGCTGCCATCACCCTGGAGCGCCCGTTGCTGGTCAAGGGCGAGCCGGGCACCGGCAAGACCATGCTCGCCGAGCAACTGGCCGAATCCTTCGGTGCCAAGCTGATCACCTGGCACATCAAGTCCACCACCAAGGCCCACCAGGGCCTGTATGAGTACGACGCGGTCAGCCGGCTGCGCGACTCGCAATTGGGCGTGGACAAGGTGCACGACGTGCGCAACTACCTGAAGAAGGGCAAGCTCTGGGAAGCCTTCGAGTCCGAAGAGCGGGTGATCCTGCTGATCGATGAAATCGACAAGGCCGACATCGAGTTCCCCAACGACCTGCTGCAAGAACTCGACAAGATGGAGTTCTACGTCTACGAAATCGACGAGACCATCAAGGCCAAGAAACGCCCGATCATCATCATTACCTCCAACAACGAAAAAGAGCTGCCGGACGCGTTCCTGCGCCGCTGCTTCTTCCACTACATCGCCTTCCCCGACCGCACCACCCTGCAAAAGATCGTCGACGTGCACTACCCCGACATCAAGAAAGACCTGGTCAGCGAAGCGCTGGACGTGTTCTTCGACGTGCGCAAAGTACCGGGCCTGAAGAAAAAGCCCTCCACCTCCGAACTGGTGGACTGGCTCAAGTTGTTGATGGCCGACAATATCGGCGAAGCCGTGCTGCGCGAGCGCGACCCGACCAAGGCCATCCCGCCCCTGGCCGGTGCCTTGGTCAAGAACGAGCAAGACGTGCAATTGCTGGAACGTCTGGCGTTCATGAGCCGTCGCGGTAATCGCTAATGTTGCTCAACCTGTTCAACGAGATGCGTGCCGCCAAGGTGCCGGTGTCGGTGCGCGAGCTGCTCGACCTGATCAACGCGCTCAAGCAGCGCGTGACCTTCGCCGACATGGACGAGTTTTACTACTTGGCCCGGGCGATCCTGGTGAAGGACGAGCGGCACTTCGACAAGTTCGACCGCGCCTTCAGCGCCTATTTCAACGGCCTGGAAAAGCTCGACGACCACCTGCAGGCGCTGATCCCCGAAGACTGGCTGCGCAAGGAATTCGAGCGCTCGCTGAGCGACGAAGAACGCGCGCAGATCCAGTCCCTGGGCGGCCTGGACAAGCTGATCGAAGCGTTCAAGAAACGCCTGGAAGAACAGAAGGAACGTCACGCAGGCGGTAACAAGTGGATCGGCACCGGCGGTACCAGCCCGTTCGGCTCCGGCGGCTACAACCCTGAAGGCATTCGCGTCGGCGAAGCTGGCAAGCGCCAGGGCAAGGCGGTAAAAGTCTGGGATCAGCGCGAGTACAAGAACCTCGACGATCAGGTCGAGTTGGGTACGCGCAATATCAAGATCGCCCTGCGCCGCCTGCGCAAGTTCGCGCGCCAGGGCGCTGCCGAAGAACTGGATATCGACGGCACCATCGACCACACCGCCCGCGATGCCGGGCTGCTGAATATCCAGATGCGCCCGGAACGGCGCAACACCATCAAGCTATTGTTGCTGTTCGATATCGGCGGCTCGATGGATGCCCACGTAAAAATCTGCGAAGAGCTGTTCTCGGCGTGCAAGACCGAGTTCAAGCACCTGGAGTATTTCTACTTCCACAACTTCGTGTACGAGTCGGTGTGGAAGAACAACCAGCGCCGTACGTCGGAACGCACCTCCACCCAGGATCTGCTGCACAAGTATGGCGCCGACTACAAAGTGATCTTTATCGGCGATGCGTCGATGGCACCGTATGAAATTACCCAGGCCGGCGGCAGCGTCGAACACTGGAATGAAGAGCCGGGGTATGTGTGGATGCAGCGCTTCATGGCCAAGTACAAGAAGCTGATCTGGATTAACCCGTATCCCAAGGATACGTGGGGTTATACGGCATCGACGGGGATTGTGCGGGAGCTGGTGGAGGATCAGATGTATCCGTTGACGCTTCGCGGGCTGGAAGAAGGGATGCGGTTTTTGTCGAAGTAGCCGGCAACCTGTAGCCCTCGAAGCTACAGGTTTGCTTTCAGCAGCGCTCGGCGTCGATCCAACCGAACTTCAGAAACAGCGCGGAAAACTGTTTGAGCAATTCAGCATCCTTGTGGGTGACCTTGCCGTCATTATTGACATCCTGATTGATCGAAACACTGCCTAGGCCATTGTCGTCCCCGTAAATCGCCGCGGTGTAGACAATGCTTTCATCCGTAGGTGCGCCCTCGCCCTGGTGAAAGTGCAGACGCACGGTGTCGGGTATGCCGTTGCCGCCAAAGTCGCGGGCAAACACCTTTAAGTATTTGTCGAAAGGTGCGTCGAGGCTGAACCAATTGAACTCAACAAACAATTGGGCCAGTTCAATTGCCAGTGCCCGGTCGACGGCATCGATGACGCCATCCTGGTTCACATCATCGGCAATCACCCAATCCAGCTGCCCGTCATCGGTAATATCGAAGGCCGTGGCCTGCCGGACGAGAGTCGGGGTGTGGGTATCGTCATGAAACTCCAGACTGACCACATCGGGCACATCATTATCGAGGACATCCTGTGCATAGATTTTCAAGTAGCGCATGTTGGAACCCTAGTGAATGAAGCACTAAGACTTCCACATGCACCCACTCGAACCAAGACGGCAATGCCCATCAGGCATGTGAGACTAATCCTGACCGTCATTCGGGCGCCATAACAGCGCTCAAATGAACCGGCGTAAAAAATCCACCTGCTGCCGATGCGCCGTTTCCTGCACCACCGGCGCCAGCCTCACCTTCTCTCCCGGCAGGCACTGCGCCAGGCGCGCCAACGCCAGTGGCGTCAACGCGCCCAGGCGCGGATAGCCGCCGATCGTCTGCCGATCATTGAGCAACACGATCGGCTGCCCATCCGGCGGCACCTGGATCGCGCCCAACGGAATCCCTTCGGAAATCAGTGACGGCCCCTGGTACTGCAACGGCGTGCCCAGCAAGCGCATGCCCATGCGGTCGGCGCGACTGTCCAGAGTCCAGTCGGTATTGAAGGCATCAAACAGGCTCTGGCCGCTGAACTGACCAATTTGGGCGCCGACGATCACATCCAGCGGCGCCTTGGCTGGCAACGCCGGCGTGCTCAGCACTTTCATCGCTCCGCCGGTACCGGAATAGGCCAATCGCGCGCCTTCGGCCAACGCCTCGCCAAAGCCGTTCAAGCCACCCAGTTCCTCCCGTACCACGGTGGCGCAACTGCCCAGCACATCCGGCGCATCAAACCCACCCGGTGCAGCCAGGTAAGCCCGCGCGCCGCTGAACGGTTGGGTAAAGCGCAAACGCTGACCCTTTTGCAGGATAAAACTGCGCCCAGGGCTGATCGCACGCTCATCGATGTAGGCGCCCAGGTCCGCGCCGGCCAAGGCCAGCAAGCAATATTCCTCGGCCTGTACGGTAAAGCCGCCGAGGGTAATTTCCACCACCGGCGCATCCAGCGCATTGCCCAGCAGCCAATTGGCCCAGGACATCGACACCCAATCCAGCGCACCGCCCTGGGTCACGCCCAGGTGGCGAACGCCAAAACGTCCGGCGTCCTGCAACAGGCACAGCGGGGTGCTGGCCTCGATGATCAAGCGGCTCATGCCTGCGCCTCCAACGGCGTGTCATCGCCACCCAGGTTGATAAACTCGGCGTGGCTGACGGCGGCAAAACGCACCGTGTCGCCCGGTTGCATCAGGCTGTAGCCGTCGCGCTCGCGGTCAAACAACTTGGCCGGGGTGCGGCCAATCAGGTTCCAACCACCAGGGGAGACCACCGGATAGGCGGCGGTTTGCCGTTCGGCAATGCCCACGCTGCCGGCCGCCACGCGTTTGCGCGGGGTGTTGAGACGCGCAGTGGCGAGGGCTTCGTCCACCAAGCCCATAAAGGCAAAACCGGGAGCGAAGCCGAGGGCAAATACCTGGTATTCGTGGGCACTGTGGCGGCGGATGACATCCTCCACCGAAAGGCCGCTGCGCCAGCTGAGCAAGCTCAGCTCAGGCCCGACGCTCAGGTCATACCACACCGGCAGCACATGGCACTGGCCACTGCCCTGGGCCTGGGGTTGCAGGCCGGTCAGCGCCTGGTCGATCAATCCCCGTGCTTGCGCCGGGCTCAACGCAGTGAGGTCGTAATGCACCATCAAGGTGGTGTAGGACGGCACCAGATCCACCAGCGCCGTGCCAAAACCGCTGCGCAAGCGCTGGGTGGCGGCGAGCATCCACGGCATGTTGGCTTCGGCAATCACCTCGAACAGACGCACCATCAGGCAGTCGATCGCCACCACTTCAATCCGTGGCTTCATGCTGACTTCAATGCCTCCCGGATGCGCTGCACGGCGGCGATCGAACTGGCGTTGTCACCGTGCACACATAGGGTGTTGGCCTGCAAGACCAACGGGCTGCCGTCGCTGGCGGTCAGGGGTTCGCCACGGGAGAGGGTCAAGGATTGCTGGACGATGACCTCCGGATCGTGGTGCACCGCACCCGGCAATTGACGCGAAACCAGATGACCGTTGGGATCGTAGGCACGGTCGGCGAACGCCTCGAACCACAGGATCACCCCGTATTCGTCACCCAGCGCCTGGGCCGCGCTGTTGTCGCGGGTGGCCAGCAGCATCAGCGGCAGGTCGCCGTAGGCGGCCACGGCCTGGATCACTGCACGCAACTGCGCCGGGTTGGCCATCATGTCATTGTACATCGCGCCATGGGGTTTGACGTAACTGACACGCCCGCCCTGGGCGCGGCAGATGCCCTCCAGCGCGCCGATCTGGTAGTGCAACAGGTCCTGGATTTCCTGGGGGGTGTAGGCCATGGAACGGCGGCCGAAACCTTGCAGGTCCTGGTACGCCGGGTGCGCGCCGACCTGTACGCCGTGTTTGAGGGCCAGGCTGACGGTCTTGCGCATGATGCTCGGGTCGCCGGCATGAAAACCGCAAGCCACGTTGGCGCAATCGATGAACGGCATGACCTCGGCATCCAGACCCAGGGTCCAGTTGCCAAAGCTTTCGCCGATGTCGCAGTTCAATAGCAGGCGGCTCACGGTGGTTGCTCCTGTAGGCTTTGTTTTTTTGTAGTGTGGGATTTTTTACACAGAACTCGCAACTTGTCCTGATACCCCAACGACGCTTATCGTGGAATGGCTCGATTTTTGGCGTTTGCCCGGTGCGGCGTCCAACTAATAAAAACCGATCCATGCATAAGAAAAAGTTGATCCCATGAATTTGAAGTTCCTCGAAACCTTCGTCTGGGTGGCCAAGCTCAAGAGTTTTCGCCTGACCGCCGAGAAGCTGTTCACCACCCAGGCCTCGATTTCCAGCCGCATTGCGGTGCTGGAGAGCGAACTGGGGGTGAAGCTGTTTCTGCGTGATTCGCGGGGCGTGAGCCTGACCCCGGAAGGCTTGAAGGTGCTCGATTATGCCGAGCAGATGATGGTGACCATACAGGGCCTGAAGCAGTCCCTGGAGACCACCAGCAGCAAGGTCGGGCGCATCCGTATCGGCGCGATGGACACGGTGATCCACACTTGGCTGAGCCCATTGGTCGCCGAATTGATGGACCAGTTCCCCCGGGTGGAAATCGAATTGATCGCCGATACCGCGCTCAACCTCAGCGATCAGCTGCAAAAAGGCTTCCTCGACCTGATCCTGCAAACTGACCTGCTCCGCCTGGAGACCGTGCGCAGCCTGGAACTGGCCAGCCACCCCATGGCCTGGATCGTCGCCAGCCAATCGATCTACAACCGCGACTATGCTTCCCTCGCCGAACTGGCCCAGGAACGCATCATCACCTACTCGAAAAACTCCCACCCCCATCAGGACGTGCTCAGCCTGATGCAGGCCAATGGCGTCGCCGCGCCACGGATGAACTGTGTGAATTCGGTGTCGGCGATTACCCGCCTGCTGCGCGATGGCTTCGGGATTGGCGCACTGCCCCCCGTGCTGGTCATCGAAGAACTGGCACGCGGTGAATTGGTGATGTTGCCCATGGCGCAGAAACTGCCGAACTTGCAGGTGGTGGTGTCGTGGCGCGTGGGGGTGGAGTTGGTGGAGGAAATTGTGGGGTTGTGCCAGAAGGTGGTGGCCAGGTATGCCGAAGAGGTTGGCGAAGAGCGGATGGTGCTCAGCAACTGAAGGAACCCAATCCAATGTGGGAGGGGGCTTGCCCCCGATAGCAGTGTGTCAGTCAATACATCAGTGACTGAACCACCGCCATCGGGGGCAAGCCCCCTCCCACAATTGACCCAGGTGTTGGTTAGAGACCTTTCAGGTCCCGCTCTTCAATCGGCCGGCTCTGACGCAGGCGCTTGCCGCCCAACACCACCCAGTCGATCAAGCGGAACAGGCATTCCAGGCCAAACGACAGCAACATCGCCCCACCCAGGCCCCAGCCCATGGCCTCGGGGGTCAGCAGGATCTGGTAGCTGTAGCCGTTCCAGGTTTCCAGGCGGATATCCGGGTCGGCGGCCACCGCCACTTGCAGGGCGCGGATGTACCACGGGCCTTGCATGGCCTGGAATTGCTTGTCCAACGCCACCTGGCGATCGAGCATCGCCCCCAGGCTCTTGGCATCGCTCTGGAACACCGGGTCGTCGCTGGCGCGGTAGTGGGCCACCAGGGCCTGCAGGTCGCCATTGAAGAACTGCTGCGCAGTGGACTCAAACCCGCGCAGGCCGGTCTGGGCCTCGATCAGGTGGGCTTCGACGCGCTTGGCGTAGTCGTTGATAAACCCCGGCACTTGCACACCGACCAACAAGCCAATGGCAAACAGCACCAGTCGCAAATAGCTGAGCAACATAATCGATGTCCCTACTCGGTAATGCCCTGGCTGACGCATTCACCGCGTCGCCACAGGCTCCATTGGCCCGGTTCGTAGCGGGTCCAGTTTTCGTTGTCGGTCAGCGGCTCGGTGGCAATCACCGTGACCACATCATTGGGGGTGGTTTCGGCCTGAAAATCGACAATCACGTCGACATCTTTCAGGCGTGCCGGGCCAAACGGGGCGCGCCGGGTGATCTGCGCCAGTTTGGTCGAGCAGTAGCAGAACAACCAGTCGCCATCGCTGAGCAGGCAGTTGAACACGCCTTTGCTGCGGTATTCGGCGCAGGCGGCGATCAGGTCCGGCAGCATCTGCTCAATATCGACTGGCTCCGGGAATGCCTCGCGTACGCGGTTAAGCAGGTCGCAGAACGCCGCCTCGCTATCGGTATCACCCACCGGGCGGTAGAACGTGGCGCGCGGGTTGAAGTCCGCCAACTGGCCATTATGGGCGAAACACCAGTTACGCCCCCACAGTTCACGCACGAACGGGTGGGTGTTGGCCAGGCTCACCTTGCCGACGTTGGCCTGGCGGATATGGCCGATCACCACTTCACTCTTGATGGGATAACGCTGCACCAGCAGCGCGACTTCCGATTCGCTGCTGGCGGCCGGGTCCTGGAACAGGCGCAGGCCACGGCCTTCGTAGAAGGCAATGCCCCAACCGTCGCGATGGGGCCCGGTACGCCCGCCGCGCTGCATCAGCCCGGTAAAGCTGAATACGATATCGGTGGGGACGTTGGCACTCATGCCCAATAATTCACACATGCCAGGGCTCTCGCTGCAGGGCGGACTACGTTAAAGGCGCGGTTCGACCCGCATACCGCTCACCGGCGCCGGGCGACGGAACGGTTCATCGTCTTCGTCTTCCGGCTCGGCAGCCAAGGCGGCATCGACCGCGGCCTTGCGCTCACGGCGGGCCTTGGCGGCACGCTCGATGGGCCAACGGATCAACACGATGACGATATACACGCCAAAGGCGATCATCGTGTACATGAACAGATCGGAGACGGCCCGCCAGGCGTTATTGCCGACCTTGAGCACCAGGTCCATCGCGGTGATGGCCACGGCCGGGGCGAACTGGGTCTTGACCGGATCGACGATGGTCGGGCTGAACAGCAGCACCGCCATCAGCAATTGCAGCGGCTCGCGCAACCAACGCCAGATCCAGCGGGTCATGCGCCACCACACCAACAGGCAGCCCAAAGCGGCGAAGGCGTAAAGGCCCCAAGCGGTCAGATAGTCGTTCTCGGTCATGGTGTCCATGGCAACGTAGGCAAACAGGCGGCTATGATAACGGCTTTTGCGTGTCGCGGCTGCAATGGCTGCCACCATCCGCCAGACAGAGAGTGATCCATGCCTTCATCGACCCACATCACTGCCGCCCCGATTGCCCGCAAAGCCCCAGGCCAGGACCCGTACGCCTGGCTGCAAGAGCGTGACAGCGCTGAAGTGCTCGATTACCTCAAGGCCGAAAACGCCTGGCTGGAAGCCCAACTCGCCGACCAGCAGGCCCTGCGCGAAACCCTGTTCGAGGAGATCAAGGGGCGCATCCTCGAAACCGACCTGTCGCTGCCCTCCCCTTGGGGCCCGTACCTGTACTACACACGCACCACCGCCGGTGACGAGTATGCCCGCCACTACCGCTGCCGCCGCCCGGCCGACGACAGCAACCAGGTGGACGCCAGCAGCGAAGAGCTGCTGCTGGACCCCAACGCCCTGGCCAATGGTGGCTTCTTCTCCCTCGGCGCGTTCAGCATCAGCCCCGACCACCAGCGCCTGGCCTACAGCCTCGACACCAATGGCGAAGAGATCTACACCCTGTACGTGAAGGAATTGGCCACCGACAAAGTCAGCGAACTGGCGTTCGACAACTGCGACGGCAGCATGACCTGGGCCAATGACAGCCTGACCCTGTTCTTCGGCGAGCTGGATGACACCCACCGCCCACACAAGCTGTATCGCTACCGCCTGGATGGTACGGCCGCGCAGGAAGTGTTCCATGAGCCCGACGGGCGTTTCTTCCTGCACTGCTACCGCTCCAGCTCAGAGCGCCAGTTGCTGCTGGCCCTGGGCAGCAAGACCACCAGCGAAATCTGGGCCCTGGACGCCAACCAGCCGCACCTGGACTTCACCTGCCTGGCACCGCGGGTCGAGGACCATGAATACGATGTCGACCACGGCCAACTGAATGGCGCGTGGACCTGGTTTATCCGCAGCAACCGTGACGGCATCAACTACGCCCTGTTTGTGGCGACCGACATTGGCGACGTGCCAACCGAGGATGAGTGGCAGAACCTGATCCCCCACAGCGACGAGGTGATGCTCGACGGCGTCAGCCTGAACGCCTACGCCATGACCCTGAGCCTGCGCATCGGCGGCCTGCCGGTGATCGAAGTGCACCCCCAAGGCGTGCCGGCCTATCGCGTGGAATTACCCGACGCCGCCTACAGCCTCTACGTCCAGAACAGCCTGGAATTCGTCAGCGACAAGATCCGCCTGCGCTATGAAGCCCTGAACCGCCCGGCCCAGGTCCGCCAGTTGGAACTGGCCAGCGGCGCGCAGCAAGTGCTCAAGGAAACCCCGGTACTCGGCGTGTTCAACGCCGATGACTACGTCAGCCGGCGCCTGTGGGCCACCTCCGCCGATGGCACCCAGGTGCCGATCAGCCTGGTGGTCAAGCGCGACCAACTCGGCAAGCCGACGCCGCTGTACCTCTACGGTTACGGCGCCTACGGCCAGAGCCTCGACCCGTGGTTCTCCCACGCCCGCCTGAGCCTGCTGGACCGTGGCGTGGCGTTCGCCATTGCCCATGTGCGCGGCGGCGGCGAGCTGGGTGAAGCCTGGTATCGCAACGGCAAGCAGGAACATAAGCAGAACACCTTCAGCGACTTTATTGCCTGTGCCGAACACCTGATCGCCGAGGGCCTGACCACCGCACAGCAACTGGTGATCAGCGGCGGCAGTGCCGGTGGCCTGTTGATCGGCGCGGTGCTCAACCAACGCCCCGAGCTGTTCCAGGCGGCGATTGCCGAAGTGCCGTTCGTCGACGTGCTCAATACCATGCTCGACCCGGAACTGCCGTTGACCATCACCGAGTACGACGAGTGGGGCAACCCCGAGGAGCCCGAGGTGTACGCACGCATCAAGGCCTACGCGCCGTACGAAAACGTCAGCGCCCAGGCCTACCCGGCCACGCTGGTGATCGCTGGCTACAACGACAGCCGCGTGCAGTACTGGGAAGCGGCCAAGTGGGTGGCGAAGCTGCGGGCGACCGCCACCTCCGACAACCTGCTGCTGCTCAAGACCGAACTGGGCGCCGGCCACGGCGGGATGAGCGGTCGCTACCAGGGAATTCGTGACGTAGCACTCGAATATGCATTTGTATTCAAGGTGCTGGGGCTGGTGTAAGGAACTTCGCGGAGCGGTCCTGTCTGAACACAGGACCGCCACCTTTGATGGACCAAGATTGCAGCCATGGCACTACCGACGCTAATGAACACCGAAATCCGCGACATGCTCATGGACTGCGGCCTGTTCGACCCGTTGTTGCCGGAAGACTTTCACGTCGCCGCCGGCTACTTCAATATCAGCAGCATTGCCGAGGGCGAGGTGATTTTCCTCGAGGGCGATGCTGGCACCTTCATGTGCATCCTCCACAGTGGCCAGGTGGCGGTACAGAAAACCAACCACAATGGCCAACGCCTGACCATCGCCACCCTGCGCAGTGGCCGGGCCTTCGGTGAAATGGCAGTGCTCGACGGCGAGCGACGTTCCGCCAGCTGCGTGGCCGCCAGCGACTGCGTCTTGTTGAGCCTGGGCAAGGACGCCCTGGAAAAGATGCTCAATGAAACGCCCCGTGTGGCGGCTAAGATCATCCGCGCAATCGCCATCGCATTGTCCAAGCGCCTGCGCATGGCCGATGGGCAATTACTGTCCCAACAGTTTTAACCGCCGGGCGACTTCGGCTTGCTGTCGTTCTGCTGCAAGCCGGGCACCGTCTGGTCCTTCGGCGGCGTCGGCAATACGATCGGCGCCAAGGCGGGGGAGCCGTTGGTCTTGGGCACGGCCGGCGGGGTGACTTGCGGGTACAACGTCGGCGTCGGGGTGCCCGGTGCGCCTGGGGTTGGCGCTGGCGCGACCGGTACGGTTTGTAACTCCTGAGCCTGCGCCGCACCCAATGCGAGCGCGCTCAACACAATGACCGTTAGAATGCTGCACTTCATCGATGGCTCCATGGCCTGACCGGAATGTCGTAAGGCTACTCCCAACCGCGCAAGAATGCCCTTCCCAATGAGATTTCCATGAAACGTTTCGTTCTGCTCGACACCACCCCGATCCCCGATAACGGCGGTGCCTTGTGCCTGTTCGAGTACGGTGAAGATTTTGTCATCAAGATCCAGGGCGGTGACGGCGGCCAGTTGATGAACACGCGCATGCACGGTTCCGAAGACGCCCTGGCGGAAATTCCCTGCCGCAAAGTCGCCGGCCGCCCCGGTTCGCGGGTATTGATTGGCGGCCTGGGCATGGGCTTCACCCTGGCGTCGGCGCTCAAGCATTTGGGCAAGACCGCCGAGGTGGTGGTGGCGGAACTGGTGCCGGGCGTCGTGGAGTGGAACCGCGGACCCTTGGGGGAAAAAGCCGGGCGCCCGCTGCTCGACCCGCGCACGCTGATTCGCCTGGAAGACGTGGCCAAGGTGCTGCAGGCCGAGCCCCAGGGCTTTGACGCGATCATGCTCGATGTGGACAACGGCCCCGAAGGCCTCACGCAAAAAGCCAACAGCTGGCTTTACTCCGCCGGTGGCCTGGCGGCCTGCGCCAAGGCCCTGCGGCCCAAGGGCGTGTTGGCCGTATGGTCGGCCAGTGCCGACAAGCTGTTCAGCGACAAACTGCGCAAGGCCGGTTTCAAGGCCGAGGAAGTGCAGGTGTTCGCCCATGGCAACAAGGGCACCCGGCACACCATCTGGATTGCGGAAAAGCTCAAGGGCTGAGCACCATTAACCAAACGCTGAAAATCCAATGTGGGAGGGGGCAAGCCCCCTCCCACATTTTTGATCCCCGATCAGTGGTGGGATTTGCGGTAATCGATCACATACGGCACTTTTTTGTCGAAGGTCTTCTCCAGCTCATCGCGGTCCAACTGGGGCATGCCGCCCAGTTGATGGGCGGTAAAGCCGCTATCCCCCACCTGTGAACCCGGCGCCAGGCTGACCATGCGCTTGGCCACCGCTTCGATGGCATCCTTGTAGCCGCCTTTCTTGTTCAGGTTGTACTGGCCCAGGTCCACCTGCGTGCGCAGCCAGTTACCCCAATAGAACTCCAGGAACTCCGGCGCGATCTCCCCAGCATCCGGCTTGCCATAGGCGGCCTTGCGGGTGAAATACACCAAGCTGCGGAAGGTGTCGTCCTGCAGGTTCTTGAACCCCAGGTGCGCCGGCAGTTGCTCCGGTGGCAGGGTCTGGCCTTGGTTGTCCTTGAGCCAGACCTTGCGGGCCGCTTCCATGCGCTGCCAGAAGCTCGCCATGTTCGGGCTGTTGCTGAAGTCGTCGGTGACCTTGACCCACATCTTCAAGCGCGGGCCGCCGCCGGGCACTTCCCACAAGGTGGTGAAACTGTGGTGACCGTCGGTCAGGTACAGCTGCCCGGCTGGGCCGACCACCACGGTTTTCATGTCCTCGGGATGGGTGCCCACCGGGTCCTTGCAGGTGAAGCTGTCGGGCTGGTGCAGGTCAGCCTTGCCGGGCACCTTGTCGGCCTCGCCCTGGCCATTGGTTTCGCAGTACTCATCGAAGACCTTGGCGGGCTTGTCGGCAAACAGCCCCAGGCTGTAGTAGATCTGGTCGAACCCCACCACGGCCTGGGTGGGGTGCAACTGGTCGAGGGCCACCTCGATCACCTGGCCGGGCTTGGGCGTGGAGAACGCCTGGGCTTGCGCCGTGAGGGCGCAGAGTAGAAGTGCAACTGTCCATGTAGGTAAACGCATAGGTTTCAGATCCTTATGAATTGAGTGAACCGATACTACAAACGATCGCCGGCGCCAGGCTGTACGGTTGCTGAAAAAGCCAGCGGTCATTTGCCCCGCAAGCGGCTAGAATCAACGCTATCCGTGACCCACCAAACAGCCAGGAGCCATGATGAGCTCGACCAACCCGCCCTCCCACACCGCCAAGCTGGACCGCATCCTTGCCGATGCCCAACGCGACCGGGAAATGGGCTACCGCGACAAAGCCCTGAAAATGTACCCCCACGTGTGCGGCCGTTGCGCCCGTGAGTTCGCCGGCAAACGCTTGAGTGAACTGACCGTACACCACCGTAACCACAATCATGATGACAATCCCCAGGACGGCTCCAACTGGGAACTGCTCTGCCTGTATTGCCACGACAACGAACACTCGCGCTACACCGACCAGCAGTACTTCGGCGAAGGCTCCACCAGCAGCCCGACGATTGCCAAGGCCACGCACAACCCGTTTGCGGCGTTGGCGGGGTTGATGAAGAAAGACGATTGAAATCCTTGTGGTGAGCAGGCTTGTTGTGGCGGGCACAAGCGCTATCTATTTGTGGCGAGCGGGCTTGCCCCGCGTTGGGCTGCGCAGCAGCCCCAAAACCAGCCGCTCCTGCAATATCTGATACACCGCATTTTGCTTTATTGGGGCTGCTGCGCAGCCCAACGCGGGGCAAGCCCGCTCGCCACAACAAACCTGCTCGCCACAGTAGGCCTGCTCATACATGGACGCCCCCAGTATGCCAAGCGCTCAATTCGTGAAAACACAGACGGGATAAGGTTGCAGCCATACATCCGGACTTTAAGTGAGGCTATGCCTCTGTCCCTGATGGAATTCGCTGATCGGGCTCTTATCACCACAACGCGCTCGAAGCGCTGTGAGCGGAGCAGAGTTACCCGATCCCGGTCCTACCTGTCTTGCCATCACGTCATGATCGCCTGAGCAACCTTGGAAATACTCCCTCTAACGCACCACTTTTTGATTCCACCGAGCCGGCTACGCCCCTGTTACATCAGGGGTGTAGTCGGCTCGGAACTTGCTGCCATGGGCCAATAGTGCCCAGGCTATCCGGACAGTTTTATTAGCCTGAGCAACAACTGCAACGTTGGTGTGCCGACGAGCCAATAACCCCTTCAGCCAATCCGCCGAAGGATCTGTTTTACTCTCCACCACTCGAACCACCGACCGAGCGCCGTGAACCAGCAAAGTGCGTAAATAACCATCGCCCCGTTTACTGATCCCCAACAACGTGGGCTTTCCTCCGCTGGAATGTTGTCGTGGCACCAACCCCAGCCATGCTGCCATTTGCCGACCATTAGTGAAATTCTTCGCATCACCCACTGACGCCACTAGCGCGGTTGCAGTGAGCGGGCCGACTCCTGGTATTTCTGCCAGGCGGCAACTGTCTTCATTGCTGCGATGCCATTGTTGAATCTCCCGTTCCAACTCGACGACCTGTCGATCCAGCTCTTTGAAATGCTCACTCAAACGCTGCATCAGTTGGCGCAAAGATCGAGGAAGAGCGTTGTCACGATCTTCCAAAATGCCCGGCAAACGCTCGGTAATATGCCGAATGCCCTGCGGCAAGACCACGCCAAACTCTCCAAGAAGTCCACGAATCGAATTAGCTTGTGCCGTTCTGGCCTTTACGAATCCCTGCCGTGCGCGATGCACGGCCAGAATAGCTTGTTGCTCTACCGTCTTGATCGGCACAAAGCGCATGTTGGGCCGAGTAACGGCTTCACAGATTGCTTCTGCGTCAGCTACATCGCTTTTGTTCGACTTCACATAGGGCTTCACAAATTTCGGTGCCATTAACTTGACCGTATGACCAAGTGCCTGCAGTTTTCTTGCCCAGTAGTGGGCTCCGCCACATGCCTCCATGCCCACCAGGCACGGCTCTAACGTGGCAAAAAACGGTACAACTTGTTCACGTTTAAGCTGCTTCCTTAGCGCCGTTTTTCCTTGTTCGTCGATCGCGTGAAGTTGAAACAGGGCTTTTGCCAAGTCAACCGAAACAGTCGTAAGCTTCATGAGGACGCTCCCTTCCGTTAAGTGTGGGTAACACTTTAACTTTGGCACATAGATGCCGTTAGGAAGGGGGCGTCCATCCCATTACCACAGAAAGCCTGCTCGGCCCAAAGTCGTCGCCATTGCCCGTATAATCGCCGCTTTTATCCAAGGCACCCTTCCCCGTGGGCAATAAACGCTACAGCTGCATCGGTCTGTATAACCCAAAATCCCCCGAAAACGTCGGCTCGGTGATGCGTGCCGCCGGCTGCTACGGCGTGGCCTCGGTGTTCTACACCGGCAAGCGTTACGAGCGCGCCCGGGATTTCATCACCGACACCAAGAAGGTCCACCACGACATTCCGTTGATCGGTATCGATGACCTGAAGAAGATCCTGCCGCTCGGTTGCATCCCCGTCGCCGTCGAGCTGGTGGAGGGCGCCCGCCCGCTGCCCGAATACACCCACCCAGACCGCGCGCTGTATATCTTCGGCCCGGAAGACGGCTCGCTGGATAAAGAGATTCGCGACTGGTGCGAAGACGTGATCTACATCCCGACCACCGGCTGCATGAACCTTGCCGCCACTGTCAACGTGGTGCTCTACGACCGCCTGGCCAAGGGCAATAACACCCGCTCGGGGCCCAAGTACTGATTTTTCGGGAACATCCGCCGCCTGCAAACAGTCAGCTGCATATCACTAGCCCTTGTTGGAGACAGATCATGAGCGACAGCAAATCCCTGCGACCCATCATCGAACACACCCCTTTTGAAACCCGCCCCACACAGAACGTGCATGGCTGGGAACGCATCGGCTCGGTGGCGGGTGGCGTGATAATGGTTGGCAAAGGCCTGCGTCGTGGCGGGATTTTCGGGCTGATTCAGGTGGCCATTGGGGGTGTGGCACTGACCCGTGGTTTTACCGGACACAGCACGCTCAAGGACAAGCTGGAACAAGGTCGCCAGGAAATGAACAGCGTACGCACCAAGATCGAACGCGCCGGTGCAGAGCTGAAAAACCTCAAGACCAAGGCCGAAGTGGCGGCTGAGAAGGCTACAAAAACGGCGGGGTGATCCAAGCCTTCGGTGAGGTGGGGATCCAAATGTGGGAAGGGACTTGCCCCCTCCCACATGTTGCTTGGTGCATGGCTCGGATTTCAGCGTAACAACTTGCTGTCGAGCACCACCGACGATTCGCCGATGATGCTCTCGGCCAACTGCACAAACTCCGCGGTAGTGATGCTGTTCGCACGCATCACCGCCTGGGCCAGGTCATCGAGGGAACGCTTGTTGTGGGTTTTCACGCGGATCTCGCGGTCCAGCTCCTGCATCACCACCACGGCCCGCGCCACAATCGCTCCGCTGACGTGCTCGCCGCGCAGGCTGGTGACGTCCTTGCCTTCCTTGGCCAGCCTGGCCTGTATCGCCGCATACCGTTCATCGGTGATACCTCCGGCACGGCGCACCAGTTCAATGGCGTAGTACTCTCCCAGGCCTTCGCTGATCCAGTCACTGGTGTCATGGTCGTTGAAACGGCCAATTGCCTGCACCACTTCGCGAATCAACGGGCTGCTGCCATTCTCGCTGACCAACGGCGTGCGGCTGTTGAGGTAGATCGAGTCACGCGAAGAGAACACACCCCGGCGCATCGGGTCGCTGGCGCCGACCACCAGGAGCTTGGCGGGATGGCGTGGAAAGGCGGTTTCCACTTGCGGCCAGACGAAGGTCAGCAGCGTCAGCACATCCATGCGGCGCATGGCCTGGCCCTTGGGCGAGGCCACTGTGACTTCGGTTTCGCCCAGGCGCACACGGCGGCTGCCCAGGTTGCCGGCGAGCATCCAGCCAGTGGGGCGGTCGAACAGGCGTGAAACGTTGTCAATGCGGAACTTGTTCTTGCCAATGCGCGGCCAGGCGGTTTCGACGCTCTTCCAGCCGGCCGGCAGCTCGAACGCCAGGCGCGACACCAGCTCGACGCCATCCTGCTGGTCAAGCCGTGCAGTGGGCACCAGGTCTTCACCGCGAAACAGCGCCCAGCTCGGCGTCATCCGTGTGTCATACAGGCCCGGCTTGCGTGCGTGGGTGAGGCGTACGCGGTAGGTCAGGCTGGCCTTGTCGGCGCTGGGCTGCCACACGCCACGGTGGCCACTGACTTTCCATTGCCCATCGGCCTTGAAGTCGCTGTAGTCGCCGTCATGGCCCAGGTCGAAGTTCAGGCTGCGCACCGCCGAACCCTGGGACAGGCTCACGCGGACTTCGGCCTGATCGCTCAGGGGCAGCAGCTTGACGTGATAATCCAGGTCGACTTTCTTCGCGCACCACGCCGGCATGCTCAGCGTCAGCAACACCAGGCTTGTCGCCAGCTTGGTTCCCACGGTCATACACACTCCTTTTTCAGCCGGCGCGGAAGATCAGGTAATCCTCCCAGTCATCTTCGGGCACGCTGCCTTCGCTGAGCATGCGCCCCGACTGGGAAATGCGTTCGTGGTGCACGGCGTCGCGGTCGCCGCAGACCAGGTGGTGCCACAGCGGCAGGTCCTTGCGCTCGCTGACCAGGCGATAGCCGCAGGTGGGCGGCAACCATTTGAACTGGTCGGCCTGGCCCGGGGTGAGCTGGATGCAGTCAGGCACCGAGTCGCGGCGGTTGGGATAGTCGGTGCACTGGCAGGTTTTCAGGTCCAGCAGTTTGCAGGCGATGCGCGTGTAATAGACGCTGTTGTCGTCTTCGTCCTCAAGCTTTTGCAGGCAGCACAGGCCACAGCCGTCGCACAACGACTCCCACTCCTCTTGGTCGAGCTGCTCAAGGGTTTTGCGTATCCAGAAGGGTTCGACTTTGGCGGCCATGGCTCTACATCAGTATCGGAATGTGAAAAGGCCGCCAGTCTAGTGCCCATGGCCCCCGCGGCCAAGCGCTTACGACTGGCGGTGTTGCAAGACTTGTCAGCGACTATTCATCGCAGTAGCTTTGTGGGCCGCAAAGGCCCCGTGTCGTGAGCCATAAATGCGTGACCGCATTGCCCCGATGCCCTATGGAGCCTTGAAAAAACCTTCGCCGAGCGCATCGGTGCGCCGTTTTTTTGAATCTGCGCCTGCCTGTCCAACCGTACCCCATCATCGTCGTCAGGAACTGTTCATGAGCACAAACCCACGCGTTGCCGATTACCCGATCCACACCCAGTTCACCGAACGCTGGTCGCCGCGCGCCTTTACCGGTGAAAGCATTGCGCAGGAAACCTTGCTGAGTTTCTTCGAAGCCGCCCGTTGGGCGCCGTCGGCCTACAACTCGCAGCCATGGCGCTTTCTCTATGCGCGTCGTGACACAGCGGACTGGGAGCGTTTCCTCGGCCTGCTGAACGAATTCAACCGTGGCTGGGCACAACATGCGTCGGCCCTGGTGATCATCGCCTCGAAGACCGACTTCATCGCCCCCGGCGCCACGGAAGAAACCCCGGCGCTGTGGCACACCTTCGACACCGGCTCGGCCTGGGGCCACCTGGCGCTGCAAGCCAGCCTCAGCGGCTGGTACACCCACGGCATGGCCGGCTTCGATCAGGAGCTGACCCGCAAAGAGCTGAAGATTCCTGAGGGTTACGCACTGCATGCGGCGGTAGCCGTGGGCAAGCTGGGCGACAAGTCGACCCTGCCTGAGTACCTGCAAGGCCGTGAAGTGCCGAGCCCGCGCAAGCCGTTGAGCGAGCTGGTGTCGGAAGGTGACTTCAGCCTCTGAAACTGTGGGAGGGGGCTTGCCCCCTCCCACATTCTTTCCCGCGTCAGGTCAGTAACCGCGCTCGAAATCCACTTCGCCGCGCAAGGCCTGCTTGGCCTGATACGCGCGCACGTTCTGCACGAACAGATCCACCATCATCCGTGGCGAGGTTGGCGCCGAGCTGTGCCCGGTCAACAGCAGGCCCCAGGCGGTCCAGAACGGGTGGCGTTGCGGCAGCGGTTCCTGGCGGCAGACGTCGATGACCGCGCCGGCCAGGTGCCCTTCCTTCAAGGCCTCGACCAGGTCGGCATCGACCACGGCCACACCGCGCCCGACGTTGATAAACAAAGCGGTCGGCTTGAATTGCTTGAACAGTGCCGCGTCGTAGAGGTCATGGGTATTGGGCGTGTTGGGCAGCAGGTTGATCACATAATCCGCCTCCCCCACCAGGCGGCCCAACTGATCAGGCCCGGCCACTTCGATAAACGGCGCCTGTTCCCGAGCGGTGCTGGCGACGCCGTACAGCTTGACGCCAAACGGCACCAGGAACTCGGCCACGCGCTGGCCGATATCACCGGTGCCGACGATCAGCGCCGTGCGCCCCGCCAGGCTCTGGCCCATGCGGTTGTCCCACTTGCGCTCGACCTGGCTGACCAGGCGCGCCAGCACTTCGCGTTCATGGCCAAGCATGTAGGTGAGGACGAACTCCGCCATGACCTGGCCAAAAATGCCCACGGCGCGGGTCAGGCGATAGTCGCGCGGCAAGCCGTCGGCCAGCAGCGGCGTAATGCCGGCCCAGGTCGACTGCAGCCACTGCGGGTGATGGCCTTGGCGCAGCAGGGTCGCCAGCAGGTCCGGCTGGCCCAGCCACACCGGGCAGTCGGCGGCCAGGCGCGACAGTTCGGCCGAATCGCCGCTGGTCAACACCTCAAGGTCAGGGGCCGCTTCGCTCAGCAACTGGGCGTAGAGCGGGTGATCCTGTTCAGCAATCAGAACACGCATGGTTCAAACCTTTCAAAAACAGTGCAGACGGCCGCCCGCTTCCCTACGGCCACCGCCCACATCATACGATTGCGTTGAATACGGTGCCCTGGACAGGGCACTGACCGATCACATCGGATCGTTGCGTCGCAACAGCTCTTCGGGCAAGTGCTCGATGTACTCGTCCTCGGCCGGCGGCATTTGCAGGTGGTAGCCCTGCTTGTCGAGGTTTTCCAGCACGACAATGATGTCTTCGCGCGACAGCTTGCGCTCCGGCGTCAGCACCATGTCGAAGGCGTGGTGCGGCTTGCCGAACGCAACCATCAACGGCTCCGGCACGCGCTCCAGAGCGTCGCTTTTCAGCACGTAGAGGTACATGCCGTCTTTTTTCAAGCTGCGATAGATGGAGCAGATACGTTTCAAGGCTGTTCTCCGGCAGTGGCCAGGCTGTCGAGCAGCGCCTGGCCCATCAACTCGCGGCGCCAGCCACGCAGCGAGTCTGGCAGTTTATAAGGCCCATCGGGGTAGCCACTTTTGACCAGGGCTTCGAGGGTTTTCTTGCGCAGCATCAGTTCCGGCGCCATGTCCAGGCGCTCGGCGAACGCCTGGCCGAGGGCGCGCAGTTGCTTGATCAGCGTGGCGGCGTCCACCGGCAGCGGTTCAGCCACGGCGGGCGGCCATTGGTCCATGGGCACGCTGCCGGCACGCTTGATCAGGTCCAGCAGGAACTGGCCGTCCTGACGCACGGTGCGCGGGTGCATGTCTTCGATTTTGCCCAGCGCGGCGAGGTTATCCGGCTGGGATTTGGCCAGGGGCCACAACGAGTGTTCGCGGATGATGCGGTTGCGTGGCAGGTCGCGGGCACGCGCTTGCTGCTCGCGCCAGGCACACAGCTCGCGCAATACGGCGAGTTGGGCACGGGACAATTTCCACGCCAGCTTGGCCTCGCGGTACACCTCGTACGGGTCGACTTCGCGGCGCAGGTTGGCCACCAGCTCGGCGCCGTCTTCCAGGACCCAGGCGTATTTGTCATCCGACAGTTGCGGGCGCAGGCGGATGTAGACCTCGGCCAGGTGCACCGCGTCTTCGGCGGCATAGCTCACCTGGGTTTCGGACAGGGGGCGTTGCAGCCAGTCCGAGCGGGTCTCGCCCTTGGGCAGGTCGATGTCGAGCACGGCTTGCACCAGACGCGAATAGCCCATGGAGAACCCGAGGTTCAGGTACGCCGCGGCCAATTGGGTGTCGAACAACGGCACCGGCAGGCTGCCGGTCAGGCGCAGCAACACTTCCAGGTCTTCGCTGCACGCGTGGACCACCTTGATCACCGCCGGGTTTTCCAGCAAGGCCGCCAGGGGTTGCCAATTGTCGATGGTCAGGGGGTCGATCAGGTAAGCACGCTGGCCATCGCCAATCTGGATCAGCCCGGCAATGGGATAAAAGGTATCGACCCGCATGAATTCGGTGTCGAGGGCGACGAATGGCAACTGCTGCCATTCGGCGCAATGCTGGCCGAGGCTATCGTTGTCGCAGATCCAGTGAATATCGATGGCCACACGGCTCTCCCTTGAAGAATGGCGCGCAGTATATATCGCGAAGGGGACTTGCGAGCACCCGCAGTGCACACGCAACCATGAAAACTCCGACAGGACGTGAAGAATAGTCCGACAGAATCGAATTATCCTTTCTTGCGCAGTACGTAGACCCGCCACAGGCTTGAGCCCGGCAGGAACTCCTGGTAGCTCAGGACTTTAAAGCCGGCCTCGCGGAACTCGCCTTCCACACGGTCACGGGAGGCCACCGACACGATCACTGTGTCGCGACTGACCCGATGAAACTCGCTCAGCAATGCCAGGCGCGCTTCGCTGTTGGGTACATGGCGAAACAATTCCAGGCAGAAAATGCAATCCACCGCATTTGCCGACAACCCGATGGAAAACGCCGAACCCTGGAAGGTCTTGACCCGCTTGAGCAACGACGCCGGGTGATGGGTGCAGGCATGGTCGAGCATGCCCTGGGAGTTGTCCGAGGCCAGGATCACCCGGTTGACGTGCTCGGCCAACACCGGCCAGAACCGCCCCGAGCCACAGGCCAGGTCAAGGATCAAGCCGGGCTCGCCAGCGACTTTCAGCGCCTGGCGCACCAACCACTGGTCGCGCCATGATGCCAGGCGCCGACGCAGCCCGGGCGGGCGCGTGTCGCCGCAGACCCTGGCATGCTCACGGTCGCAGCGTTCGGCGTATTCAATCTCGATCGAAGAAAGGGGTTGTGACGACATCACAGGCTCATATGAGTGAAACAGTAGTGAACGACCTTGATTCGCAGCTTACCCATCGCAACGTGAAAAAAAGGTCGAAGGCGCCACTACCGTCAATCCGGTCAGGCCTGATGCAGATACCAGCGCCAATCCTGCTCTCCCACCTCCCCCATGAACTGCCGGTACTCGGCGCGCTTCACCGCCAGGTACACCCCCAGAAACTCACGGCCAAACGCCTCCTGGGCCCAGCTCGAGCCTTCGAGTGCGCGCAGGGTGGTGAGCCAGTCGGTGGGTAGCAATTCCTGGGCCTGGGCGTAGCCGTTGCCTTCCACCGGGGCGCCGGGGTCGCGTTGTTCGCGGAGGCCACGGTGAATGCCGGCCAGGATCGCGGCAGCGGCCAGGTAGGGGTTGGCGTCGGCGCCGCAAATGCGGTGTTCGATATGCCGGGAGTGAGCCGGGCCGCCGGGGACGCGCAGGCTGACGGTGCGGTTATCCACGCCCCAGGTGGCGGCCAGGGGGGCATAGCTGTTGGTCTGGAAGCGGCGATAGGAGTTGGCGTTGGGGCAAAACATCAGCAGCGAATCGAGCAAGGTGCTGAGCATGCCGCCCACGGCGTGGCGCAGCAGCGGCGTACCGTCGGCGGCATCGCTGGCGAACAGGTTGTTGCCGTCGGCGTCGGCCAGGCTGACGTGCATGTGCATGCCGGTGCCCGCCAGGTCGTCGAATGGCTTGGCCATGAAGCAGGCCGTCATGCCGTGCTGATGGGCCACGCCCTTGACCAGGCGTTTGTAGCGCACCGCCTCGTCCATCGCTTGCAGGGCGTCGTAGCGATGCTCCAGGGTGATCTCCACCTGGCCCGGGGCGTATTCGGAAATCGCCGTGCGTGCCGGAATGCCTTGCAGCTTGCAGGCGCTGTAGAGGTCGGCCAGAAACGGTTCGATCTGCTCCAGCTCGCGCAGGCCGTAGACCTGGGTCGAGCGCGGCCGACCGCCATCCACATCCCGTGCAGGCTGCGGGCGGCCGTGGCTGTCGGGTTTCTGGTCGAGCAGGTAGAACTCCAGCTCTGCGGCCATCACCGGGTAGTAGCCGTCGGCCTTGAGCCCGTCGATCACTCTGGCCAGCAAATGCCGGGGGTCGGCCACGGTCGCGGGCAAACCTTCGGTGGGGTGCATGCTGACTTGCACCGCCGCCGTGGGAATCAGACGCCAGGGCATGGGTTGCAGACTGCCGCTGATCGGGTAGGCGCGACAGTCGATATCGCCGACGTCCCACACCAGGCCGGAATTTTCCACGTCATCGCCGTTGATGGTCAGGCCCAGGATAGTGCTGGGCAACGGGCGACCGCTTTCATACACCGCCAGCAGTTCGTCGCGATGCAATAACTTGCCGCGCGGCACACCGTTGTTGTCGAGGATAAACAGCTCGAACATCTCGATGTGCGGGTGCTGTTCAAGGAAAGACTGGGCTTCGTGCAGGCAGGCAAACACACTCATGGGGTTTCTCATACGGTTGCGTCAGGCAGGCGCACAGGCGCCGCCGGGCAGATGCGCACACGTGTGCGTCATCCATGGAGAGGGTCAGCGTAGGAGAGGGGTATCTGGTGGGCGCGCATGTCGGCAGTGGAACAGGGCCCAGAAAGCCAGTTCGGAGGGTAACGCCTCGACATCGGTGGGACCGCTCGGCGCACACGCGCCAGGCAAGGTCTCGAGGTAAGTGTCGGGGGAACCGTCCATGGGTGAATCACAGTGAGGGAGATGCCCGGCAGCGTCACATGCCTTCACAGGCGGTTAAATTCAGGCTTGACGGAGTTTGGTTGCGCGTTGGCTAAACATTCGCCCCCCTGCTGCGCGTCGCCCTGGAAGAGCGAGCTTGCCCGCGAAGGTCGTTAACGATCACGCCAGTAGCCAGGCTAAACTCAGCGCCCTTGAGTTCTTCGCGAGCCAGCTCGCGCCTACAAAAAAATGCCCCCGAGGACAAGATCGCATGAAAGCTTCTCTAGCCCTGTGTGTACTGGCAAGCGTGACGACCAGCGCCCTGGCCGCCCCCCCCTCCTCGCGCCTCGACGACGTGCTCCAGCGCGGCACGCTGACCGTCTGCACCACCGGCGACTACAAGCCCTACACCTCATTGCGTGCCGATGGCGGGTATGAAGGCATTGATATCGCCATGGCCGAATCCCTGGCCAAGAGCCTCAATGCGCAGATCAAGTGGGTGCCTACCACCTGGAAAACCTTGATGCCGGACTTCCTCGCCCAACGTTGCGACATCGCCGTGGGTGGCATTTCGGTGTCGCTGGAACGCCAGAAAAAGGCCTTCTTCAGCCAGGCGCTCGGCGTAGACGGCAAGATTCCGCTGGTGCGCTGCGCGGACGTGCAGCGCTACCAGACCGTCGAGCAGATCAACCAACCCCAGGTCAGGGTGATCGAACCGGCAGGCGGCACCAACGAAGTGTTCGCCCGCGCCCACCTGGGCCAGGCGCAGATACGCCTGCATGACAACGTGACGATCTTCGACGAACTGCTCGCGGGCAAGGCTGACGTGATGATCACCGACGCCAGCGAAGCGCGTTACCAGCAGAAGCTCAAGCCCGGACTGTGCGCGGTCAACCCCGAGCGGCAGATGCAGTACAGCGAGAAAGCCTTCCTGCTGCCCCGCGATGATGTGGCGTGGAAGAGTTACGTCGACCAGTGGTTGCACCTGAGCGTGGCCACCGGGGTCTACGATGGCATCGTCAATCAATGGCTGGCGGCGCCCTGAACCACAGCCGTCTAAGCTGTGGTCACATCAATAAGAATGAGGGATGGGTCATGAAGGGACTGCTGCGCATCACCTGGCTGCTGCTGTTGGGTATGAGCCAGGTGCACGCCACCACCACTCAGGATGAAGACGCGCATGCCGCCAAGGCCCTGCTGGAAAAAGCCTTGGCTTACTACCAGAGCAATGGCGACAAGGCCTTCGCGGCCTTCAGCCGCCAGGGTGAGTTTGTCGACCATGACCGCTACGTGTTCGTGGTCGACACCCAAGGCGTATTGCTGGCCAGCGGCGGGCCCTCCTCGGCCTTGATCGGTCGCGATGTGTCCGAGGTGCTGGGGCCGGATTTGCGCCAGTCGTTCAAGGACGCGCTCAAGGTGCCGGAAGGCCAGGGTATCCAGCAGGCCGACTACCGCTGGCAGAACTGGAACGACGGCAAGGTCGAGCACAAGCACGTGTTTTACCAACGCGTGGGCGAACGCATCGTGGCGGTGGGTTACTACCTGCCGCGGGCCACGCCGGAACAGGCCCGGGCCCTGCGGGACAAGGCAGTGACGGCGCTGGTCAAGGATGAAGCCGGCACGCTCAAGGCGATCAACTCGTTGCAGGGTGGCTTCCTGCAAGATGATCTCTACGTGTTCGTCGTGGACCTGAACACCCAGCGTTATGTCGCCCATGGCACCAACCTGCGACTGATCAATACCGACTTCAGCAAGATCAAGGACCCGGATGGCAAGCCGGTGGGCGAGCCGATCCTGAAGATGATGGCGGAGCAGGACCAGGGTGAATACAAATACCGCTGGAAGAATCCGGTGACCAATAAGGTCGAACACAAGCATGCGTATGTGCGCAAGACCGGGCATTTCATGGTGGCGGTGGGTTACTACAGCCCCTGAGGGGACTTGGAATGCGATTCCCTGTAAGAAGTCCCGCTTGCCCCCTGTGGCTGTGGCGAGCGGGCTTGCCCCGCGTTGGGCTGCGAAGCAGCCCCAATACAGCAGAATGCGGTGTATCAGATATTGCCGGGGTGGTTGGTTTTGGGGCTGCTGCGCAGCCCAACGCGGGGCAAGCCCGCTGGCCACAACAACCCACTCACCACAAAAATCCGGCCGTTCAGGGAAAACTTTTAAGTCTTAATAAGAACTGACTTACCAGCTCCCCCCCTTTTAACCACGCCCCGTCAGTCATTTAGCCTTGTCTTCACGACCACGCAACACCCGGTTCGGCATCGCAATCGCCGCCGCCAACCCCAGCAGCGACACCGCCGCACTGACCATCAGCAAATGCCGAAACGTCACGGCCAACTCGCCGCGCAGGGCATCCTGCGCCGGGCCTGGAGCGGCGTTCAGGCCATCGAGCAGCACGTTGCCGGAGCTGCCCTCGACCATCAGCGCGCCACTGGCCAGGTGAGCGAAGCTCGAGTCCTGCAGCAGAGCCAGCAACAGCGCCGACATGCAGGCCACCCCCACCGCGCCTCCCAGGGAACGGAACAGGTTGGTGGTGCTGGTGGCAACACCGATATCATGCTGTTCCACCGAGTTCTGCGCCCCCACCAACGAGGTGGGGAACTGCATGCCGCCGGCAATCCCGCACAACAGCATGAACAGCGCTGTCACCCCCACCGCCTGGGGCGCGCTGAAAGCCATGCCGAGAATCGCCAAGGGGCTCAGCAACGCGCCGCTGACGATCATCGGTTTATAGCGGCCGGTCACCGAGGTCATGCGCCCGGCACAGTAGGCGCCTATCGGTAAGCCGATCGCCAGCGGCAGCAAGTGCAGGGCCGCGCTGTCAGCACCGGAACCGGTCACCGTCTGGAACCGCAGCGGCATCAGCACCGTCAGGGAAATGGCCTGGAAGCTGGTGAAGAAAATCGTGCACCAGCACAGTACCGCGCTGCGGTTGGCAAACAGGTGCATCGGCAGCAATGGCTCTGGCGCGCGGCGCTCATGCCAGACAAACACGCTCAACGCCAGCAGTGCACACGCCAGCAACCCCAGCACATCATCATCGCGCCGCGGATGGCCTTGGCCGATTTCGGTGATGCCCAGCAACAACGCGGTCAAGCCGATGATCATCAGCACGGTGCCAAGGTAATCGATGATCGGCTTGCGTTGCGGCGACGGCAGCCCCACCAGGGTGCGATGGGCCACGTACCATGCGCCGGCGCCCAAGGGCAGGTTGATCAGGAACACCCAACGCCACGACAGGTACTCCGTCATGTAGCCGCCCAACACCGGCCCGGCCACGCTGGCCACCGCGTACATGCTGCTGAAATAGCCCTGGTAGCGCCCGCGCTCGCGTGGCGGGATGATGTCGCCGATGATCGCCTGGCTCACCGAAATCATCCCGCCGGCGCCAATGCCCTGGAGAATCCGCGCCAGCACCAGTTGCTCCATGCTTTGCGCCATGCCGCAGAACAGCGACGCCAGCGTGAACAACCCCATGCCGATCAGCATCATCGGCCGGCGCCCGTACAGGTCGCCGAGCTTGCCGTAGATCGGCACCGCCACGGTCATTGCCACCATGTAGCCGGAAATCACCCAGGCCAGCAGGTCAACGTCGTGGAACCGCGCGGAGATGGCCGGCATGGACACGGCGACAATGGTCTGGTCCAGGGCACCGAGGAAGATCGCCATCATCAACGAGACGAGAACACTGCGCACGGCGGGAACGGAGGGAGCGGGCTGATTGAGCTGGGTCACGGCAGAACCTTCGAGCAAGCCCCGCGGGAAAAGGCGGCCCGCGGGAATGCTGGATACGATAGCAGGCTATTCGATAGCTTCGTAAGGAAGTCCGACGTAATTTTCGGCGATGGTTCTGCGACCGGCTTGTGAACTGCTGAAGTAGGCCAGCTCGCTCTCGGCAATGCGCTGGCTGAACCCGTCCGCCTCGGGAAACTGATGCAGCATGGAGGTCATCCACCAGGAAAACCGCTCGGCCTTCCACACCCGCCGCAGGCAGATTGCCGAGTAGTTTTCCAGCAACTCCACCCGCCCCTCGCCATACACCTTGAGCAAAATGCGATACAGCGTGCTCACATCGCTCGCCGCCAGGTTCAGGCCCTTGGCCCCGGTGGGCGGCACGATATGGGCCGCGTCCCCGAGCAAGAACAGGCGTCCGTATTGCATCGGTTCCACCACGAAACTGCGCAGCGGCGCGATACTTTTCTCGATCGATGGCCCGGTCACCAACTGCTCGGCCAGGTGACTGGGCAGGCGGGTCTTGAGTTCATCCCAGAAACGCTCGTCCGACCATTCACCCAGGGGCTCGTCGGCGGGCACTTGCAGGTAATACCGGCTACGCGTCGGTGAGCGCATGCTGCACAGGGCAAAGCCGCGTGGATGCTTGGCGTACACCAGTTCGGCATGTACCGGCGGCGTATCGGCCAGGATACCCAGCCAGCCAAAGGGATAGACCCGCTCGAACACCTTCAACGATTCGGCCGGGATCGATTGGCGAGCGATGCCATGGTAGCCATCGCACCCGGCGATGTAATCGCACTCCAGGCGGAACGTCTCCCCCTGATGCTCGAAAGTCAGCCAGGGTCGATCACTTTTGAGGTCATGGGGCTGGACGTCACGGGCTTCGTAGAGGGTGATGGCACCGCCAGCGGCACGCGCTTCCATCAGGTCGCGGGTGACTTCGGTCTGGCCGTAGATCATCACCGACTGGCCGCCGGTGAGCGCCTTGAGGTCGATGTGGGTAAGCTGGCCATCAAGCGCCAGTTCGAAGCCGTCATGGACCAACCCTTCGGCGTCCATGCGCTGGCTCACACCCGCCTCGCGCAGCAGGTCGACCATACCTTGTTCCAGCACCCCCGCACGGATGCGGCCCTGCACATAATCGGCGCTCTGGCGCTCAAGGATGAGGGTTTGGATACCGGCGTTATGCAGCAGTTGACCGAGTAGCAGTCCGGAGGGACCGGCGCCAATAATGGCGACTTGGGTTTTCAACGTTTTCATTATTTTTATGGCCCGCCAGCTTCACCCGAACGGATCAGGTGAAAGAGTTGTCATTGGTCTTGCTGCGAACATTTTTCACTTGAGTGCCCGCTATAAGAAGGTGAAAACTGCGTCAAAGTCTGCGCTTTTTGCCAATCGGTGCGATTACCGAACCACTATCCTGAGTATCGGATTGAAACCATGACCAAACCTGCCAGTTCCGCGATTCCGGTCTTCAAGCTTTACGGGGAAAGCCAGCAATGGCCGACGCCTGATTTGTTGCACTGCGAAACCATTTCTCGGCGCAGTCGGGAATACCAGTGGGAAATCCAGCCCCACCGGCATGCGGATCTGTGCCAGTTGCTGTACGTGCACCAAGGCCAGGCGCAACTGGAAATCGAAGGCCAGCGCACCACGCTCAACGAAGCGACCTTGCAGGTGCTGCCACCGCTGTGTGTGCATGGGTTTCGCTTTGCCGAAGACGTGAAAGGTTACGTGGTGACTTTGGCGGCGCCGCTGGTCAGCCATCTGCAAGCGCAACTGGGCGCGGCGGTGGACGGCTTGCAGATCCTGGGCAATTACCCGGCCAGCGAGGACAGCGACTACCTCAACAACCTGTTCGCCCGCCTGCAGGACGAATATGCCGATGAACAACCGGCCCGGGACATGATGATGCACGCCCTGGTCAGCGTGCTGCTGGTATGGATCAGTCGCCAGGCCATCCAGCGCCGCCACCCACGGGCACCACGGGGGCGTGAATACTTTCGGCGCTTTACCCAGTTGGTGGAGCAGCACTACCGCGAGCACCCGAAGATCGAAGACCTGGCTCACAAGCTGGGGATATCGGTCTCACACTTGAACGGCACCTGTCGGGAATTGGGCGGGCAGCCCGCGTTGCAGATCATGCATGACCGCCAATTGCTGGAGGCCAAGCGCCTGTTGACCTACACCAGCATGACGATCAATGAGATGTCGGAGGTATTGGGGTTTTCCGACCCGACCAACTTCTCCCGGCTGTTTCGCCGGCGTGTCGGGTTTTCGCCCAAGGCGTTTCGCGAGCAGCTCAAGTCCGAAACGGCACACACCTGACGCTGCCAGCTGGCTCGCTTACGCTGGGGGCGCGAAGCGTCCCCAATAACAGCCAGCCACACCGACTGCGCTTTTCAACGCAAGGCGCTGAAGCTACCGGTGTGCGGAACGCATTGATCCTGATGGCAACTGATCGCAAAGCTCGGCTGCATACGGGTTTGCTCGACGCGGTAGGCGGCCGTCCCGTACAGCGCCGTGGCCAATGCGCTGAGGGTAAAAATCATCAGGTATTTTCTGGTTTTTATGGTCATGGCCCTCACCTCTGAACAACATTGGAAGGTGCTGTTTAAAGCATAGGCCAGCCAGGGCAAGTTGCCATTATTGGACGCCATTCAACCGGCTGATGTTGCGTCAGAGCCCCTTGTCCCACGAAGGCTCTTCCGGAAACCTCTGCACCAGGAAATCCAGGAGGCTGCGCAACGCCGAGGGCATGTGTTTGCGCGAGGCGTATACCGCGTAGATGTTCAGGTGTCGCGGCTCGGCCTCGGGCAACAGGCGTACCAGCTCGCCACGGCGGATATGATCGCCAGCCAGGTAGCTGGGCAACATCGCCACCCCCGCCCCGGCCAGCGTCACGCGTAACAACGTGCTGGCTTCGTTGGCGGTGATAGTGCCGTGCACCGGCACCGATACATGTTCGCCGTGCTCTTCGAAATGCCACAGGCTTTTGCCGAAGTACGAGTGGGTCAGGCAGTTGTGCCGGGCCAGGTCCTCGACTTTCTGCGGGGCCGGATGTTCGCGCAGATACGCCGGCGTGGCGCACACCACAGAACGGCAGATGGTCAGGCGCCGTGCAATCAGGTTGGGGTCCAGGTCATTGCTGGTGCGAATGGCCAGGTCGATGCGCTCGTCCACCAGGTTCACCGTGCGGTCGAGCATCTGCAGGTCGACGGTCACCAACGGGTAGCGCTGGACGTACTCGGCGATCGCTTCGGCCAGTTGCGCCTGGCCGAACGAGGTGCTCACACTCAGGCGCAGCAGGCCCCGGGGCGCGTCATCCGGCTCGCTGACGGCGGCCTGCATGTCGCTGCACAGTTCCAACAGCTGTCGGCAGCGCGGCAGGGTTTCACTCCCGGCCGCCGTCAGGCTGAGCTTGCGTGTGGTGCGGTGCAGCAAGCGCGCGCCGATCCAGTCTTCGAGTTCGGCCAGGTAGCGCGACACCACCGGGCGCGACAGGTCCAGATGGTCGGCCGCGGCAGACTGGCTGCCCAAATCCACCACCGTGACAAACACGCGCATTGCTTGAAGACGATCCATGATTTGCCCGATTTTAGAAACAAACTATGTCCCAGCATCGCATTTTTTGTTGGGTTTGGTGCAACTAAGCTCTGTGCATCCTTTACCGATGACTGGACTGCCCGATGCTCTCGACCCTCAAGCGCTTGACCCTGACCACCGCCGCCCTGGCCTTCGCCGCCCATGCTGCGGCGGCCGACCTGAGCCTCGACGTGTACAACCCCGGCGAGGCGGCGATCTTCCCCGTCAGCTCGGTGCTGGTCAGCGGTGCGAAAGACGCGATCCTCGTCGACGCGCAATTCGGCAAGGGCCAGGCCGAACAACTGGTGCAGAAAATCCGCGCCAGCGGCAAACACCTGACCACCATCTATATCAGCCATGGCGACCCGGACTACTACTTCGGCCTTGACACCCTGACCGCCGCGTTCCCCGACGCCCAGGTGGTCGCGCCACAACCGGTGGTCGACCATATCAACGCCACCGTGGCCGGCAAGCTGGCATTCTGGGGCCCGAAAATGGGCGCCGACAAGCCAGGCAAAACCGTCGTGCCGCAGGTGTTGAAAGGCCATAGCCTGAGCCTTGAAGGGCAGTCACTGCAGGTCATCGGCCTGGACGGCCCGCAGCCGGATCGCAGCTTTGTCTGGATTCCGTCGATCAAGGCCGTGGTCGGCGGTGTGGTCGTCGCCGACAACATCCACCTGTGGATGGCGGACACCCAAAGCGCACAATCCCACCAGGATTGGCTGGCCACCCTGCAACGCATCGAAGACCTGAAACCGCGCACGGTGATTCCGGGGCACTTCCTGGGTAACCCGTCGCTGAAGTCGGTGGCCTTCACCGCCGACTACATCAAGGCCTTCGACGCCGAGACTGCCAAGGCCAAGGATTCCGCCGCGCTGATCGCGGCGATGAAAAAGCGTTACCCGACCCTCGCCGACGAAAGCTCGCTGGACCTGAGCGCCAAGGTCGCCAAGGGCGAAATGAAGTGGTGAAGCGTTTCAAACCTTAACCGTACTGGAGAACGTCATGAGTAAGATCGCAATCATTGGGGCCACCGGCCGCGCCGGTAGCCAACTGCTGGAAGAAGCACTGCGTCGTGGGCACAGCGTCATCGCCCTGGCGCGCAACATCGACAAGCTGGCCGTGCGCCCTGGCGTCACGGTCAAACAAGTCGATGCACTGGATGCCGAAGCCTTGCAACAGGCCATCGCGGGCAGCGACGTGGTCATCAGCGCGGCCCATTTCGCCACCCTGCCCGCCAGCGCCGTGATCGGGCCGGTGAAGAAAGCCGGGGTTAAACGCTTGCTGGTGGTGGGCGGTGCGGGTTCGCTGCTGTTGCCGGGTGGCGGTCGAGTGATCGACAGCGAGGGCTTCCCTGCCGAATACAAAGCCGAAGCCAGTGCCGGTGCGGCGTTCCTCGACGTGCTGCGCCAGGAAAAAGAGCTGGATTGGACGTTCCTGTCGCCGTCGGCCTTGTTCGATGGCACCGAACGCACCGGTAAATTCCGCCTGGGCCAGGACGACTTGCTGGTGAGCAGTGAGGGTACAAGCTCAATCAGCTTTGCCGACTACGCCATCGCGATGATTGACGAAGTGGAAACACCGAAGCACTCGCGCCAGCGCTTTACCGTCGGTTACTGAGGCAACTCGGTCAAGGAATGTGGGAGGGGGCAAGCCCCCTCCCACATTTGCCCTTCAGTGTTCTGGAAATTGTGCCTGGCTCACCAACCAATCCATCAGCGCTTCGAGCCCGGCCGACGGCACCGTTCCCGGTGGATACACCAGGTAATACCCCTTCCCCGTCGGCACCCGCAGTTCAAACGGCATCACCAACCGCCCCGCCTTGAGATCCTCGCCCATCAACGCACTGTCGCCCATCGCAACCCCGGAGCCCTGCGAGGCAACATTCATCGCCAAATCCAACGTCTCGAAATGATGCCCCTGGCTCAAATTGCTCAACCGCGTGTCCGCCGCCTTGAGCCACCTCGCCCAATCGCGCTCATCCCGCGTGGGGTGCAGCAACACCTGTTGCTGTAAATCCGCCGGGGTGTGCAAACCGGCGAGCAGCGCCGGTGCGCAGACCGGGGTGAGTTGCTCATCGAACAAATGCCGCGCTTCGGCCGATTGCTCGGCGATGGGCGCGTAGATCACCGCCGCATCGAATCGCTCCCGGCGAAAATCCACGGTGTAGGCCACGGTGGTGGTGAGCTCCACCGGCACATCCGGGCGCTCCCGTTGCCATTGCATCAAGCGCGGCAACAGCCAGCGCATCACGCAGGTGGACGCCTTGAGTTGCAGGGTCGCGCGGCGGCTGCCGATCTGCTCCACCGCATCCCCCAGCAGGCCAAACACCTGTTGCGCGCGCAGCGACCATTCGCGACCTTCGTCGGTCAGGCTCAGGCCGCGTGCCTGGCGCAGGAACAGCGCATAACCCAGGTGGCTTTCCAGCCCGGCGACCTGTCGGCTCACCGCGCCCTGGGTAATGTGCAGTTGCTCGGCAGCACGGGTGAAATTGCAGCACTGTGCAGTGACCCAGAAGGTATGCAACGCGGGCAGCGGCGGAAGGCGTTTCATAAGGGCTGAGCCATGACGTGGGGACATGGCTAGTATGACTTTTTATCGATTGTTACCGCTACGGGCCAACCGTTCCAATACCGCCTCGAATCCCCGACAAGAGCGACATCAATGGCGACCTGCGGCGAAGTATTGGTCCACCTCCTGGAACGCTACGGCGTAGAACAGGTGTTTGGTATCCCCGGCGTACATACCGTGGAGCTGTACCGCGGCCTGGCCCGCTCCAGCATCCGCCACGTGACCCCGCGTCATGAGCAAGGTGCCGGCTTTATGGCCGACGGTTATGCGCGCACCCGCGGCAAGCCGGGAGTGTGTTTCATCATCACCGGCCCCGGCATGACCAATATCACCACGGCCATGGGCCAGGCCTATGCCGACTCGATCCCGATGCTGGTGATTTCCAGCGTGCAATCGCGCAGCCAATTGGGCGGCGGGCGCGGCAAACTGCATGAACTGCCGAACCAGGGCGCGATGATGGCCGGCGTGGCGGCGTTCTCCCATACCCTGATGTCGGCGGCAGAATTGCCAGCGGTACTGGCGCGCGCGTTTGCACTGTTCCAGGCCGCTCGGCCGCGCCCGGTGCATATCGAAATTCCGTTGGACGTGTTGGTGGAAAACGCCGATGCGCTGCTGGGCACCGCGCCAGTCAGCATCGCGCGTGCCGGTGCGGCGCCGGCGGCGATCCAGCAGATGAGCCAGTTGCTCGCCGCCGCCCAACGCCCGTTGATCCTGGCCGGTGGTGGCGCCATCGATGCCGCCCCGGCATTGACCCGCCTGGCCGAAACCCTCGGCGCACCGGTCGCCCTGACGATCAACGCCAAGGGCATGCTGCCCGGCGCGCACCCGTTGTTGATCGGTTCCACGCAAAGCCTGGTGGCCACCCGCGCCCTGGTTGCCGAAGCCGATGTGGTGCTGGCCATCGGCACGGAGCTGGCGGAGACCGACTATGACGTCACCTTCGCCGGCGGCTTCGAGATACCCGGCGCATTGCTGCGCATCGATATCGACCCCGACCAGACCGTGCGCAACTACCCGCCCCAGGTGGCCCTGGTGGCCGACGCGCACATCGCCGCCGACGCCTTGCTGGCCGAACTCAACCGCCAACCCCTGCCGCCTCGCCGCAACGACTGGGGCGCTCAACGCGTGACGCGGCTGTGGGCCGACCTGACGCCGACCTGGGACGCCGCCACCCGCGCGCAAAGCGTGTTTCTCAACACGGTCCTGCAAGCGCTGCCCGGCGCGGTGATCGTGGGTGACTCCACCCAACCGGTGTACAGCGGCAACCTGACCCTGAACCCCGACCACCCACGCCGCTGGTTCAATTCGTCCACCGGCTACGGCACCTTGGGCTACGCCCTCCCCGCCGCCATCGGCGCCTGGCTCGGGCGTGGCGATGGGCAGCCGGTGGTGTGCCTGATCGGCGACGGCGGGCTGCAATTCAGCCTGCCGGAACTGGCCAGCGCGGTGGAAGCGCGCACGCCGATTATCGTGCTGCTGTGGAATAACCAGGGCTATGAAGAAATCAAGAAATACATGCTCAACCGTGCCATCGAGCCGGTCGGCGTAGACATCTACACCCCGGACTTCGTCGCCGTGGCCAAGGGGCTGGGCTGCGCCGCCGAGCGCATCCAAGGCCCCGCTTCGCTGCGCATGGCCTTACGCGCCGCGGCTGATCGCGAGGGGCCGACACTGATTGAAATCGACCAAGGGCTGTGGATGAACGAGGTGGCGGTATGAGTGCGGTATTGAACGGTGTGTATATCGATGGGGCGTGGCGCGCGGGCCATGAGGTGCTGGAGGTGATCAACCCGGCCACCGAGGCCTGCCTGGCGCAGGTCAGCGTGGGTGACGCGCGTGCCGTGACCCAGGCGGTCGACGCTGCCAGCGCGGCGTTTATCGACTGGGCGAAAACCACCGGGCGCGAGCGCGGCGCGCTGTTGCGCAAGGTCGCCCAGGGTGTCAGCGAGCAACGTGAACCCCTGATGCAGTTGCAGTCGAGCAACAACGGCAAGCCCCTGTTTGAAGCGGGGATCGATGTGGACGACGTGATCGCCACCTTCGAGTACTACGCCACTGTCGCCGAAGGGATGGATGCCGCGCAGGACTGTCCGGTGGCGTTGCCCAGCGATGCCTTCAGCGCCCGCCTGCGCCGCGAACCGTGCGGCGTGGTGGGGCTGATCGTGCCGTGGAATTTCCCGATGGTCACCACCGCCTGGAAACTCGCCCCAGCCCTCGCCGCCGGCTGCTGCGTGGTGCTCAAGCCGTCGGAAGTCACCCCCTTGGCGGAGTTGCAACTGGCGCGAATCATTGCCGCCGCCGGCTTCCCTGCGGGTGTGTTCAACCTGGTCTGCGGCACCGGTTTGGCCGTGGGCGCGCCGCTGGCAGCAGACCGTCGCGTGGCCAAGATTTCCTTCACCGGCAGCAACGCCGTGGGCGTGCAGGTGATGCAACGCGCCGCCGAAACCATCAAGGGTGTGAGCCTGGAGTTGGGCGGTAAATCCTCATTGCTGGTGCTGGCGGATGCCGACCTCGACCTGGCGGTGGAACTGGCCTGTGGCGGTGGTTTTTTCAACGCAGGGCAGATGTGTTCGGCCACCAGTCGCGTGCTGGTGGCGGACAGCCTGGCAGATGAATTCCTGCAACGTTTGCAGGCTCGGGCTGACAGCATTCGCGTGGCCGACCCGTTTGCCGAGGACGTGGAAATGGGCGCGCTGATCAACCGTGCGCAGTATCAGCGGGTGCTGGGGCATATCCAGCGCGGCGTTGAGGCTGGCGCGCGCTTGTTGTGTGGCGGTGAACGCCCGGCGAATCTGGCGAAGGGCTACTTCATTCGCCCGACGGTGTTTACCGACGTGCCATTGGACAGTGCGTTGTGGAACGAAGAAATCTTCGGCCCGGTGCTGTGTGTACGACCTTTTGCCACTGAGCAAGAGGCTGTTGCCCTGGCCAACGACAGCGAGTTCGGCCTGGTGGCCAGCGTGGTCAGCCGTAGCGTCGAGACCACCGAGCGCGTGGCGAATGCCTTGCAGGCCGGGATGGTGTGGATCAACGCCCCGCAGGTGATCTTCCCGCAAACCGCGTGGGGTGGTTACAAGCAGAGCAGTATCGGCCGTGAGCTGGGCCCGTGGGGGCTGGCGACGTTTCAGGAGATCAAGCATGTGATTCGGTCTCACTGACGGCGCAGAGCAAACGGCAGCCCCTGTGGCGAGCGGGCTGTTGTGGCAAGCGAGCTTATTGTGGCGAGCGGGCTTGCCCCGCGTTGGGCTGCGCAGCAGCCCCAATACAGCAGAATGCGGTGTATCAGACGTTGCAGGGGCGGCTGGTTTTGGGGCTGCTGCGCAGTCCAACGCGGGGCAAGCCCGCTCGCCACAGGGGTTGCAGCGCTATGTCAAACAGGTGGTGGGCCTCTCACATTTTGATTGGCGGTGTGTCCGTTAACTGCAATTTTTAGATAGCCCCAGCGACTTTCTCATTTGCCCCCCTCCCCCATGCGTGGCCTGATTCGCCCTTGTTCCCACAAGGCAGGCCCATGGAAAACGTTCAGGCAAAACCCACCACCGCCGTTTGGCTGATGATCAGCGTGGTACTCGTCGCCCTTAACCTGCGCCCATCGATGGCCGCCGTGGGGCCGTTGTTGTCGTCGATTCGCGGCGAGGTGCCGTTGAGCTTCAGCAGTGCGGCGTTGCTGACCATGTTGCCGGTCATGGCCATGGGCCTGGCGATGTTTTTCGGCATGGGCCTGGCCAAGCGTTTTGGCGAGCATCGCAGCATTGTGCTGTCGCTGCTGGTGATTGGGTTGGCGACGGTGTCGCGGCTGTTCCTGGATTCGGCGCTCGAACTGATCGTCAGCGCCATCGCTGCCGGCGTGGGTATCGCGATGATCCAGGCGTTGATGCCGGCGCTGATCAAGTCGCGGTTCAGTGACAACGTTTCGCTGTTCATGGGCCTGTACGTCACCGCCATCATGGGCGGCGCGGCGCTGGCGGCGTCGTTCTCGCCGTTCGTGCAGGTACACACCGGCAGCTGGCGTATCGGCCTGGCCATCTGGGCGCTGCTCGCGCTGGTGGCCGTGGTGTTCTGGTGTGGGCAGCGCTCGGGCCTGGCGCCGTTGCCCCAGGCCAGCGGCGGCCCGCAGGAATCATTTTTCGGCAATGGTCGCGCCTGGTTGCTGGCGGTCTTTTTTGGCCTGGGCACCGCGTCCTACACCTGCGTGCTGGCGTGGTTGGCGCCGTACTACGTGGAGCAAGGCTGGAGTGAACAGCACGCCGGGTTGCTGCTGGGGTTCCTGACCGCCATGGAGGTGGTGTCCGGCCTGGTCACCCCGGCCATCGCCAACCGCCGCCAGGACAAACGCGGGGTGGTGGCCGTGTTGCTGGTGCTGATCATCCTCGGTTTCTGCGGCTTGATCATCAGCCCGCAACACCTCAGCCTGCTGTGGCCGTGCCTGCTGGGCCTGGGCATTGGCGGGCTGTTCCCGATGAGCCTGATCCTGTCGTTGGACCACCTCGACAACCCCCGCCGCGCCGGCGGCCTCACCGCGTTTGTGCAAGGCATTGGCTACCTGATCGCCGGCCTGTCCCCCCTGATCGCCGGGATGATCCGCGATCAACTGGGCAGCTTCGAATGGGCCTGGTGGTCGCTGACGGCAGTGATCGTGGTGATGCTGCTGATCGTCACGCGCTTCAACCCCAAGCAGTACGCACAACATATTCGCTGAGGTCGTGTTGCAAACAGTATTTGTCCCACACGAAACATAGAAACGACCTACAGAGCTTTCTATTGGTACGTCCGTTCCGTTAAGCTTTTGCCCTCGTCGCGCGCTGCCACAGTGCCAAGGCTTACCGGATGGAATGGATGCTAAACAGTAACTTGCTCAGAAAGCTTGATATGCAGGACTTGATGGTGTTTATCGCCGTCTACGACCAGAGCAGCGTTACCGAGGTGTCAGAAACGCTGTTCGTCAGCCAGTCCACCGTGAGCTACAGCTTGAAAAAGCTGCGCACCAGCTTCGAAGACGAGCTGTTTATCAACACGCGGGCGGGCATGCGTCCGACGTACAAGGCCACCACCATGTACGGCCATGTGCAGAAGATCCTCGAGAGCATCAACCTGTGCCACGCCGGTGGCCAGGCCTTCGACCCGACGCAGAAGGCGGTGACCTTCAATGTCTGTGCCCCGGAATATTTCGAACAACTGATGCTGCCGCGCCTGTTGAAAAACTTCGACCAGGCGGACCTGCCGGTGATCGTCAATGTGCAGAAGCTGGAAGCCGATATCCCCGCCGATGACCTGCGCGAAGGCCGCCTCGACCTGGTGATCTGCTTCGGCCCGCACTTTCATCGCGCCCACAAGGACTTCAAGACCCAGATGCTGCTGGAGGACGACCTGGTGTGCGTTTTCGACAAATGCGCGGCGCCCCGGGAGTCCACGTTCAGCCTGCAATCCTTCGTCGAACGACGCCATGTGTTCCCCACGCCGTGGACCTCCGACACCAACATGATCGACGGCTGGCTGGCGCGCCAGGCCCACAAGCGCCAGGTGATCGCCCGGGCCAACAGCTACAGCGCCGCCTTGAAGATGATCACCGGCACCGACTTTATCGTCACCCTGCCGCGCCGCGTGCAGAAGCTGCTGGCACAGCCGGAGGTGTTCGGCCATTGCGAGGCGCCCAACGGGTTGCCGGGGTTCACCCTGGATATGCAATGGAATGAAAGCAGTGGGCAGGACAGCGCCAATACCTGGTTCAGGGAACAGGTGGTGAAGGTGTGCGCGGACCAGGGATTACTCTAACCCCTGTGGGGGGGTTAGCCGATAGCGACTTTGCTGTAGGAATCGCGATCCATGTCGACCAGCTGCACGCTGAGCTGAACCTGTATATCCGCCGGCCAGTCGCCCAGATCCTGCAATGCGGTCAGCAGGCTTTGCGACAATTGCTGCTTGACCTGCGGCGACCGCCCGCTGAGCAGCGACAGCTTCACCGCGACGAAACCGCGCGGGCTGAGGGAGGTACCCACCTGAAAACTCTCGACCTTCACGGCGCGGCTTTTGATATCGAACTCGGAACCGAACTGCCCGGACGCCATCAGCACATTGTTGAGCCGCAACAAGGTCTTCTCGACGGCCAGGTTGGTCAGGTTGGCGGTGTATTCCAGGTTCAGGTGTGGCATGGATGACTCCGAGTCATTCGTAGGAAGGTTCGTAGATATACCACGGATAAAAGCCTCAGGCCTTCTTCCCCAGGCCGCGATCACTCATGAACGCCTCCAGCCGCGAACGCACCCAACGCTCGGCCGGGTCGGTGTCCACATGGCTGAGCCAGACCATGGACAAGTCCAGGGTCGGCGTCTCGAACGGGAACGGCTCACAGAACAGGTTGCCGGACACGGCCATGGCTTCGGCGGTGTAGTCCGGCAGGCTGGCGATCAGGTCAGTACCGGCCAGCAGTGCAGGCAGCGCGCTGTATTGCGGCACCGACAGCACCACATGGCGCTTGCGGCCGATTTCCGCCAGCCACTCATCGGCGAACCCCGACACGTTGGCGGTGTGGGACACCAGCACATGGGGCCGCGCGCAATATTCATCGAGGGTCAGCGGCCTGTCAGAAGCGTCGGCACGCAGCAGGCGTGGGCGGATATGGCGCAGCAGCTTGCGCTTGGCGTTGGCCGGCAGGCCACGGGTCTGGGTGATGCCGACGGTGATATCGCCGGAGGCCAGCAGGTCGGGGATACGCCAGTAGTCCACGTGCTGCACCACGAACACCACCATCGGCGCTTCCTGGCGCAAGGCACGCAGCAACGGCGGCAACAGGCCGAACTCCACATCATCGGACAGGCCGATGCGAAAGGTCATGGTGCTGATGGACGGGTCGAAATCATGGGTCAGGCTCAGGGCCGAAGACAGTGAATCCAGGGCCGGTGACAGATGCTGGATGATCTCCTCGGCGCGGGCCGTGGGCTCCATGCGGTGGCCGACACGAATGAACAGGGGGTCGTTGAACAAGGTCCGCAGACGGTTAAGCGCCGAACTGATGGTCGGCTGGCCGAGAAACAGCTTCTCCGCCACCCTCGTCACATTGCGCTCGAGCATCAGTGCTTCGAAGACCACCATCAGGTTGATGTCGGCCTTGCGTAATTCATTGCGATTCATCGGCGCCTGCCCTTTCCCCACGACAAGCCGCAGTTTAGAAAGCTCGAGGAGCTGCGTCTATGCGCGCACTGTTCATCCTGGGGCTTTGGGACTATAAATCAGCAGTCCAGGGTCACAGGAATACTGTCGTGCTGTTCATTTTCGCCTTAAGCGTCCTGGTCAGCGGGGTTTTGCTGTGGGCCATCAAGTTCATCGCCCACCCCACTGCCAGGACATTGCTGCGCGTGTTCGTCGGTTTATGCCTGGCAGCCGTGGTGGCTTACCTGGTACTCGCTTCGGGGTTTCCGACCTCATTGCTCGTCTGATACACCTCCTGGCCCTGACGCAAACGCAGCGCAGCCAGCGCGGCGACCACCAGCACCACGGCGATCACCTTCAAACCGTTCATCGCGTTGCCGGTACTCATCTCGATCGCCCCCATCACCGAAGGCCCGACAAACCCGCCCAACAGGCCACAGGCGTTGACGAACCCGAGGCCACCAGCCAGCGCCACGCCCTTGAGCCGCGACGCCGGGTAGAGAAACACGATCGACTGCACCACGAAAAACATCACCGCCGACAGGCAGAAGCCCAACAGGCTGAAGACCGGCCCCGACACCGACGCAATGCCCAGGCCCAGCGCCATGGTCAGCAACCCCGTGACCAACAGTCGACGACAACGCCCCGGCGTGGTGGCAAACCGCGGGATCAGTACCGCGCCGAGTGCCGCCGCGATCCACGGCAACGAGGTCAGCAGGCCGACGCTCATGGTGCTCAGTTCACCGTATTTACTGATGATGCTCGGCAGGAAAAAGATCACGGTGTAGACGGTGATCTGATGGCAAAAATACACAAAGATCGCCAGCAGGATTTGTGGGGTCAGCCAGTTTTTCAACGAGTGCCCGCCTTCGCCGGCGCCCTCTTCCGTTTCTTGGGCAATACGCTGTTCGATCCCGCGCGCCTCGTCCGCCGTCAACCACGGGGCCTTGCTCGGACGGTCCGGCAACTTGCGCCATACCACCCAGGCAAATGCCACCGCCGGTAAGCCTTCGAGCAGGAACATCCACTGCCAGCCGTGCCAGCCGAGCAGGCCGTCCATGCGCATCAACACCGCGCCCACCGGGCCGCCGATGATGTTGGCAAAGCACACGCCGAGCAGGAAATAGCCAGTGGCCCGCGCCCGCTGTTCACGGTTGAACCAGTACGTCAGATAGAGCATGACGCCGGGAAACAAACCGGCTTCGGCGATGCCCAGCAGCAGGCGCAACACGTAGAACGAGGTCTCGCCCTGCACAAACGCCATGGCCGCCGAGATCAGGCCCCAGGTCACCATGATGCGGGCGATCCAGAACCGCGCGCCGACCTTGTGCATGATCAGGTTGCTGGGGATTTCCGACAGGGCATACGTGAGGAAAAACAGCCCCGCCCCCAGCCCGTAGGCCGCGGCGGAAATGCCCAGGTCGACGTCCAGGTGGTGCTTGGCCAGGGCGATGTTGGTGCGGTCGAGGAAACTCAGGATGTAGGCGATGATCAGCAAGGGCATCAGCTTGGCGAACATCAGCTTGTTCAGCGCCTGCGGTTCGCGGGCCGGGGTGGCGGTAGTCATCGGGCAGTTCCTCCTGGCGCCCCGCCAGCCTGGCTGGGGGGCGCATCAATGTTGTTCTAGGGTTGAAGTTGCACGGCCATGGCCCGCGGGCGATGGGAAAACAGTTGCAGCACAGCACCGCCCAGGGCGCAGCCGGCCATCACGAAGAAACACACGGTGTAGCCATGCAAGGTGGTCCAGCCGCCGCCCATGGCGATCAGGCTGCCCATCAGCACCGGCGCCAGGCCACCGCCGATAAACATCGCCGTGGTGATGATGCCGTTGGCGGTGGAGGTTGCCGACGACTCGGCCGAGTCACAGGCCACTGCGTAGTAGATCGGCCACACCGCGTTGGCCACCAGGCCGAACAGCAGTTGCACGACGATGATCAGGGTCAGGGTGTTGGCGAAGTAAAACGCGCCGACACTCGCCGCCATCCACAGCCCGCAGATGATCAGGGTGGTACGGCGGCCGATGATGTCCGACAGCGACGGCCACACCAGTTGCCCGAGAATGCCGGTGAGCGTGAACACCACGCTCATCCCCGCCGACTCCGCCAGCGACAGCCCGGCGATGTTGTAGAGGTAGGCCGGCAGCACGATGTTGACGCCCATGTACACCACCTGCGTGAGCATCGTGTTACCCGCCGTCAGGGCGATGTTGCGATTGCGCAAGGTGGCGACAAAGGTGCGCCAGGCATCACCCTTGATCTGGCTGGCCGGGGTGTTGTCCGGTGGGGTCATGCCTTTGGCGGCGATGTCGACGTACAGCGCGGTGATGCGCTCGGCAGTGGAATATCGCGCCCAAAAGATCATCAGCGGCAGCGCGACCACGAAAGCGAAGAAGAACACGTAGCGCCAGTTGTCCTCGCCAAACACCGTGATGACAAAGCTGGCGACGATGCCACTGAGCATCGCGCCGATCGGGTAACCGGTGTGGTGCGCGCCCAGGGCAAACCCGCGCCGCTCCACCGGCCACCATTCGGCGGTGTTGCTCACGCCGACCGGCTCGCCCCAGCCGGCGCCAAGGTTGACGCCGACACGCAGGGCGATAAACGTCGCGAGGTTGCCGCTCAAGGCTTTGAAGCCCGACAGAAACGAAATCGCCGTGTAGCCGAGCACCAACGGCACCTGGAACCGCGCACGTTTCCACCCCCCGCCGTAGCGGTCGCTCCACATCGAACCGGGGATATCCAGCAAGGCCAGCGCGAGCATGACCACCGTGGCCACGGTGCCCCACTGATCAGCCGACAAATCGAAATGCTTGGAGATGGTCGGCCCCAGCCGCAACACGATCTCACGGTCGTAGGCGTTGAGGATCCAGATCATCCAGCAGACCAGCAGCGACACCCAGGAATGCCGGTGAATGCTGCGCAGCGACGCTTTTTTTAAAGTTGCCATGGGCCTCTCCAGGCGCGCGAGGGCGCGCACTGACACAAGGTTGCGGAAGGAAGGTGCCTGGTTGAAAAAACGCGCTAGCTGGCGAACCTTCGCTCGGCTATTCCTTGCACGCCCAGCCCGCTGATCGCGAACAACGCACCGCGCTGCTGACCGTCGGCCGGAAAACGCGGCAGCGGCGGCCTGGCCATGGAGGTCACGAACAGGGTGTCCAGGTTCGGCCCCCCGAAGGTCAGGCTGGTGACCTTTTTCACCGGCATCGGGATCACCCGATCGACCTGCCCATCAGGGGTGTAGCGCACCAGTTGCCCGGCATAGACCAGCGCCTGCCACAGGCAGCCTTCGGCATCCACGGTGCAGCCGTCGGCCGCGCCGCCAGCGGCGGTATCGACCTTGGCGAAGGTGCGTCGGTTGCTCACGGCGCCGCTGGCGAGGTCGTAGTCATACGCCCAGATCTCGCCGGACCAGGTGTCGCAGAAGTAGAAGGTTTCGCCGGACGGGCTCCAGCACGGACCATTGGACACGATGATGCCTTCGTCCAGGGTGTGCAGGCTCAGGTCGGGGTCGAGGCGATAGAACTTGGCGCTGGGGCTGTCTTCCAGGGTGTCCATGGAGCCGAAGACAAAGCGGCCCTGGCGGTCGACCTTGCCGTCGTTGAGGCGGTTGTTCGGCAGGTGCGGTTCCGGGTCCTGGATCAGGGCCAGTTCGCCACTGGCCAGATCCAGGCTGTGCACGCCGTTTTGCAGGGCAACGATGGCCGCCTCGCCGGTATGGCGCAGGGCCATGGAGCCGATCTTCTGGCCCACGTCCCAGGCCCGCAGTTCGCGGCCGTCTTCGGTGCAGCGCAGGATGCGGCCGTCGGCGCTGTCGATCCAGTACAGCCGTTGTTGTTCGACGTCCCACACCGGGCCTTCGCCCAGGGTGGTCTTGACGTCCACAAGCACTTCGATACGCATGGTGTGATCCCCTTATTGTTGTTGTGCGGGATGCAGGCCACGCCCAGATGGGTAACCCCTTGTAGGAGCGAGCTTGCTCGCGAAAAACGTCAACGATAACGCGTGCTGCCTGGTGTAACGCGGTGTCTTGGCGTTTTTCGCGAGCAAGCTCGCTCCTACAGTGGATCGGTGAATATCACCGGGGCGCGACCTCAGTTGTGGGTTAGAAGTTGACCTGGTCACGCCCCTTGAGCCCGAGGATTTCCCGCGCTTCATCCGGCGTGGCGACGCGATGGCCGAGGGCTTCGATCACCGTGCGAATGCGCCGCACCTGGTCGGCATTCGACGCCGCCAACTTGCCTGGGCCGTCCCACAACGAATCCTCCAGGCCGACACGGGCGTTACTGCCCATGGACAGGCCCATGGTCGCCAGCGGAATTTGCCCACGCCCGGCACCGAGGATCGACCACACGTAGTCATCGCCAAACAGGCGGTCGGCGGTGCGCCGCATGTGCGCCAGGTCTTCGGGGTGACCACCGATGCCGCCCCGCAGGCCGAACACCGACTGGATAAACAACGGCGGCTTGAGCAGGCCCCGCTCCAGGAAGTGCGCGGCGGTGTAGAGGTGGCCGATGTCGTAGCACTCGATCTCGAAACGGGTGCGGTTCTCGGCGCACGAATTGAGGATATGGGCGATGTCGCGGAAGGTATTGCGAAAGATCCGGTCGTCACTTTCTTCGAGGTACGGGCGTTCCCAGTCGTGCTTGAACTCGGTAAAGCGGTTGAGCATTTCGTACAGGCCGAAGTTCATCGAGCCCATGTTCAGCGAGGCCAGTTCCGGCTTGAACTGCATCACCGGTTGCAGGCGTTCTTCCACGCCCATGGTGGGCGCGCCACCCGTGGTGATGTTGATCACCACGTCGCTGGCGGCCTTGATGTGCGGCAGGAATTCAGCGAACAGCGCCGGGTCCTGGCTGGGGCGACCGTCAAGCGGGTCGCGGGCATGCAGGTGGACAATGGCCGCACCCGCTTGGGCGGCACCGATGGCGGCGGCGGCGATTTCCTGGGCAGTGATCGGCAAATGCGGCGACATCGACGGCGTATGAATGGCGCCGGTGACGGCGCAGGTAATGATCACAGGGCGATTTTTGGGCATGACGATTCTCCGACTTTTATTCTTATGAAAAAAAATCCCGGTGCAGCGGTGGGTTCTTCCTTGGCGAAGCGCGTGCGGCTTACAGGTACTCGACGTTACCGTCGACGCTGATCGCTTGGCCGGTCACGTTGCGGGCGGCGGGCGAACAGAGAAACAAGGCCATGGCCGCGACGTCTTCGGCGGTGACCATGCGCTTGAGGGAAATCTTGTTGAGGTACTCCTGGCGCATCTCGGCTTCCGGCACGCCGACCTGTTCGGCACGGGCGCGAATCACACCGTCCATGCGCGGGCCTTCGACAATGCCAGGCAGCAAGGCGTTGACGCGGATATCACTCTCGCCCAACTCCGAGGCCAGGGATTTCATCAGGCCGACAATCGCCCATTTGGTCGCCGCATACGGCGTGCGCCACGCGTAGCCCAGGCGCCCCGCCACCGAGGCGATATGCAACAGGTGGCCGTGGGAGGATTCCTTGAGCATCGGCACCGCGTGGTGGGCAAACCGATATTGCGCAGTCAGGTTGATGTTGATGGTGGCTTGCCATTCGGCGTCGCTGATCGCATCGATCCCGCCGGTGGGCCCGGCGATCCCGGCATTGTTGACCAGCACATCCAGGCCGCCGAATTGCTCGCGCTGCACCGTGAACACGGCTTCGATCTGCGCGGCCTCGCTGACGTCGGCACGCGTGGCGACGGTGCCTGGGTATTTATCGCGAAAGGCCGCCAGGGCCGGTTCGCTGACATCACACACATGCACCTGGGCGCCGGCTTCGAGGTACGCCGCCGCCACGACTTCACCGATGCCGGCAGCCCCGCCGGAAATCAACACACGTAACCCAGGATAGGGCTGCAACCGTTGTAGGACACTCATGCCCGTTTACCTCCTGAAGCAGACGACCGCGAACGGTCGTTCTTGACGAGCAGGCGCGCCAGGGAGTCGGCGGCCTGCATGATGTCATCGGTCACCGCCGCGCGGGCACCGGCACCATCGCGGGCAGCCAGGGCTTCAACGATGCGCGTATGCGCCTCCATCGAGCGTTGCAGGTGAGCTTTATCGGGGGCGACCAGGGCAAAGCAGGGGCCCATGTGCAGCCAGAAGTTTTCCACGGCGGCCATGGTCAATTCGGCCTGGGCCACAGCGTAGATGCGCCGGTGGAACGCGAAGTTGGTCCACAGGTAGCGCGACACGTCGACTTCATCGGCGGCGTGCTGCATCTGCTCGCACAGGTCGGTGATTTCGTCGAGGTCAACCTTTTGCAGGAGCAACACGGCCTTTTCCGCCAGCAGCCCTTCGAGGGCGACCCGCGCATCGCGAATTTCGCGCAGGCGTTCGACCGTCATCATGCGTACGCGCAGACGGGAGGTTTCCGTGACTTCAAAGGCGTTTTCGGCACTGAGGCGTTGCAGCGCTTCGCGCACTGGCATGGGGCTGGAGCCGAGCGCTTCGGCCAGGCCACGGATGGTGAGTTTCTGGCCAGGCTGGAAACGGCCACTCATCAAGGCTTCGCGGATCTGGCGATAGACCTGGTCTTGCAAGGTATCGCGGGACACCTGGCGCAGGGTGGGCAGGAGAAGCGGACCATCTGTCATGAGGCAAACCTGTGTTGTCGTTCTTATGGCGACAATATGTGATCACAAATCAAATATGTCAAATAATTTCCCAAACCCACGACAGCACACTTGTCACAGAGTTGGCCCCTGTTGATCATGAATACCCTCTGGAATGGACGCTGACCCCCTGATGAAAATCCACTGCGTTGTGCTCCCGCTGCTGTTGGCCGGATGCACGGCCATGGCGCCCTATAAGGCACCGCTCGACGGCCCCCGAGCACAGGTCAAAAGTGAATTGAGCACCCACGACAGCTACAACGAAGGGCTGTCTGTCAGCGTTTCGACGGATCATGAGTGCCTGGAAGGCAGGATGGGAACGCCGAGTCAGGAAACCGCATTATTTGCCGTGCACGGCACCACTTCGCGCCCCGACGGTTACGTGGACATCGCCGCCAACCAAGCGCTGCACCTGATCGTGTCGGGCCTGGCGAGCGCCGGGCGGCGCTGTGTGATCGAGTTCAACACTGAGTTCGCCGCCCAGGGGCGTTACCTGCTCAAAGGCGGGATTGCGGACAGCGACAGCGGCTGGTGTCGGGTTGAGGTGATTAATGCCGATACCGGTGCCTCGCTGGTTAAATTCGAGACCCCGACCCAGGTAACACCTGCCCCCACGGAGCGCTATTCGTGGAGGCAGTTCATGGCCCATCAAGGTTGCTTTTTGCCCTCGATCGAAGATTGATCAGGGCTTGAGCGGACGTTCCTGATCCCGCTCGGACAGCTCTGTTCCGTCGTCCGGATGCTTCCAGGTCTGGGGTTTTTCCTCTTCGTGTCGCCGGGGTTGCTCACGCTTCGGCTGCTCTTGACGCTTCGGTTCATTACCCATAGCCACCTCCCATCCGTAAGAATTGGACACACCTGCAAGCATAGAACACGTCAGTCATTTGGGGCGGGCTCGCGGATTGATAATCTGCACGCATCAATACATCCAAATAACTCACTTATCATTTCTAAATGTGTCAGCCACTATCCGCGGTCTTAAGCGAAACAAGCACTTTAAAAGAACGCTGGAGACACAAAACCATGAATAGCCCTTCTCGGCCTGACGCCGCTCGCTCGAAAATTGGTGCGGTTTTCCGCGTGACTTCGGGCAACTTCCTCGAACAGTTCGACTTCTTTCTGTTCGGCTTCTATGCCACCTACATTGCTGCCGCGTTCTTTCCCGCCGCTAATGAGTTTGCGTCATTAATGATGACCTTCGCCGTGTTCGGCGCAGGCTTCCTGATGCGGCCATTGGGCGCGATCATTCTGGGCGCCTACATTGACGACGTCGGTCGCCGCAAAGGGTTGATCGTGACCCTGTCGATCATGGCCAGCGGCACGCTGCTGATCGTGTTGGTGCCCGGTTATCACAGCATTGGCCTGTGGGCCCCGCTGCTGGTACTGATCGGCCGCCTGCTGCAAGGTTTCTCGGCCGGCGCAGAACTGGGCGGTGTGTCGGTATACCTGTCCGAAATGGCCACGCCCGGCCGCAAGGGCTTCTACACCAGCTGGCAATCGGGCAGCCAACAGATCTCCATCGTGGTGGCCGCCGCATTGGGCTATGGCCTGAATGTGTGGATGGAACCGGCCGTGGTGGCCGATTGGGGCTGGCGTATCCCGTTCGCCTTTGGTTGCGTGATCATCCCGTTCATCTTCGTGCTGCGCCGCAACCTGGAGGAAACCGAAGAGTTCGCCAACCGCAAACATCGCCCCACCATGCGCGAAGTGTTGGCGACCCTGGCGAAGAACTGGACTGTGGTCATCGGCGGCATGCTGATGGTCGCCATGACCACCACGGCGTTCTACCTGATCACCGTGTACGCGCCGACCTTCGGCAAGACCGTGCTGCAACTGAGCACCTCCGATGCCCTGCTGGTGACCTTGCTGGTGGCCGTGTCGAACTTTGTCTGGCTGCCCATCGGCGGCACCTTGAGCGACCGCTTTGGCCGCAAGCCGGTACTGGTCGCCATGACCGTGCTGACGGTTCTCACTGCTTACCCGGCGTTGTCCTACGTGGTCAACGCGCCGAGCTTTGCGCATATGTTGGAAGTCCTGCTGTGGTTCTCCTTCCTCTATGGCATGTACAACGGCGCAATGATCCCGGCGCTGACCGAAATCATGCCGGTGGAAGTGCGCGTGGCGGGCTTCTCCCTGGCCTATAGCCTGGCGACCGCACTCTTTGGCGGTTTCACTCCGGCGATTTCCACCTGGTTCATCCACCTCACCGAAGACAAGGCCTCCCCGGCCTACTGGATGATGTTTGCCGCGCTGTGCGCCTTGTGCTCGACCCTGGCGCTGTATCGCCGGGCCAACACCCGTGGGCAAGTGATGCAGGAGGCCGTGTGATGAAGACGCTATTCAAGACCCTGACGACCCTGGCCCTCGGCACCCTGGCACTGACGGCCCAGGCCGAAGAACTCAAGGTCATGACCTCGGGTGGCTTCACTGCGGCGTATAAATTGCTGGGCCCGCAATACGCCAAACAGAGCGGCGATACCCTCGACACGATCCTCGGCCCCTCGATGGGCAAGGCGCCGGAAGCGATTCCCAACCGCCTGGCCCGTGGCGAACACGCCGACGTGGTGATTATGGTCGGCTACGCCCTGGATGAGTTGATCAAGCAAGGCAAAGTCGACCCGGCGTCCCGCGTGGAATTGGCGGATTCGCGCATCGGCCTGGTGGTGAAAGAAGGCGCGGCGAAACCGGCGATTGGCACCGACGCCGAGCTCAAGGCCGTGCTGCTCAAGGCCAAGTCCATAGCGTATTCGGACAGCGCCAGCGGTGTGTATGTCGAGAAGGAGCTGTTCAAGAAACTCGGCATGCCCGCCAAGGGCAGCATGATCGAACGCATCCCGGTGGCCGAGAAGGTTGCCAAGGGTGAATACGAGGTGGGCTTGCAACAGGTCGCGGAACTGTTGCCGGTGCCGGGGGTGACTTACGTGGGCAAGATCCCGGAAGACGTGCAGTCGGTGACGCGCTTTGCGGCGGGCATTCCGGTTAACGCCGAACACCCGGCCCAGGCCAAGGCACTGTTGCAGTACCTGGCCTCGCCCGAGGCACAACCGCTGGTGCAATCCACCGGCCTGGACTCGGTGTCACGCTGACCGAAACGGCATCTCCCGCACCAACCGCTCCAACTCCAGCGCCGCGGGCGGCAATGTCCGCCCGCGACGCTTGATCAAGCCCACGTTGCGCATCACCGGCGGCTCGACCAGCGGCACACTCACCAGAATCGGGTGTTCGCCCGCCGGCATGGCGATCGACGGCACCATCGCCACCCCCAGCCCCGCCTCTACCAAGCCGATCATCGTGGTCACGTGGTGTGTCTCGCAGACGCTCGGTTTTTTCACCCGCACGCCGTGCAAGGCCTGGTCCAGCAGGGCGCGATTGCCCGACGTCTTGTCCACCGTGATGTAGTCGTGCTCGTAGGCCTCGGCCCAGGTCACGCTGTCGCGTCCGGCCAACGGGTGGTCCCGACGACACGCCAGTACATAGCGCTCCTGCATCAGCAACTCGAATTCCACTTCATCGGCCAGGCTGCCGCTGAAACTCACGCCAAAATCCGCCTCGCCACTCCCCACTGCGCTGCACACCTCACCGGCACTGGCGTCCAGCACCCGCAGGCGAATCTTCGGGTACAGCTTGTGGAACTCGGAAATCACGTGGGGCATGAAGTAATACGCCGTAGACGGCACGCAGGCGATGGTGACGTCGCCCATGCGCGTGGACGCCACGTTACTGATGCCCATCAGGGCAATGTCGAGGTCGTCGAGCATGCGCTCGACCTGAGGCAGGAATGCACGCCCGACCATGGTCAGGCTGACCCGGCGCGTGGTGCGTTCGAACAGCTTCACATCGAGGGCGGATTCAAGCTTTTCGATACGGCGGCTGAGGGCCGGCTGCGAAATCCGGATGGCCTCGGCGGCGGCGCGAAAACTGCCCTTGTCTACCACGGCGCGGAAGGCTTGGAGGTCGTTGAGGTCGAAATTGATGATCACGGAGGATGGCCAGTGGGAATCGGAATGCCGGCATTATCGTATGGGCGACGACAGGGCGCCATGCGCGAGCGGACGGCCGCCCGAACACTGCGGGTCTTCAGCATGAAACTGCGCAGTATGGCGCGCTTTGACGGCCTGAAAACCTGTCAGAAATGACAGTACCGTTGGTCTCGCGCCGTGTTGACGACTGGCAGGCGCGGGGCTTTTATTAAGTATGTCGCGTTGCATCGGCGCGCATCAGGACACAAGGGTTTAGAGGGTACGAACAATGAGCAACAGACAGAACGGCACGGTGAAGTGGTTCAACGATGAAAAAGGCTATGGGTTTATCACTCCGGATGATGGGCCCGACCTGTTCGTACACTTCAGGGCGATTGAAGGCACTGGATTCAAGTCATTGAAAGAAGGACAGAAAGTCAGCTTCGAAGCGGTGCAAGGGCAAAAAGGCATGCAGGCCGACAAAGTCCAAGTGGTCGGTTGATAAACCGTTGGATGACCGCTTCACCCCGCCCACCACGGGCCATGTATTGCACTGAAAAAGGAGAACGGCCATGTCCAGAACAACTCCACAGACTGCAATTTTCATCAGCAGCGAAACTGCCGTCCATGATACGCAAGACGTGTTCTTTCGTAGCAGCACCGCCCAGGGCGGTCGAGTGCTGCGCGAGGGGCAAATCGTCAGCTACGAATTGGAACGGGGGCCGGGGGGTGAGTGGCAAGCGGTCAATATAAAGATCGAGGAAGAACCGACGCTGAATTAGCGCCTTCCTGCCCGCCGCCACTCACGGCGCACGTCACTACAGCTGAAAGCGTGCCACCGCCTCGTTGAGGGCGACCGCCAACTGCGCCAATTCACGGCTCGACCCATTGATCTGCCCGGCGCCGGAAGACGACTGGGCAGACAGGTCGCGAATATTAACGATGTTGCGATCGACCTCCTTGGCCACCTGGGCCTGCTCCTCGGCGGCGCTGGCGATCACCAGGTTGCGCTGGTGAATCTGGTCGATGGAGTCGGTGATCTGGCTCAATGCACCACCGGCTCCTTCAGCCAGGGCCAACGTGTCAGTGGCGCGCTGGGTACTTGACTGCATCGATGTCAGTGCCTGGTCGGAACCCGTGCGCATCGCGGTGACCATCTGGTCGATTTCCAGGGTCGATTGCTGGGTACGGTGGGCCAGTGCACGCACTTCGTCCGCCACCACCGCAAAACCACGCCCGGACTCACCGGCCCGCGCCGCTTCGATAGCGGCATTGAGGGCCAGCAGGTTGGTCTGCTCGGCGATGGAGCGAATCACGTCGAGCACCTTGCCGATATCCCGCGATTGCTCGGCGAGGTTCTGTACCAGGGTCGAGGTTTCGCCGATGTTGGTGCTCAGGGCTTCAATGGCGCTGACGGTTTCGCCCACTCGGTGCTGGCCCTCGCGCGCCGTTTCATTGGACAGGCGTGTGGATTCGGAGGTGGACACCGCATTGCGCGCCACCTCATCTGCGGCCGAGGTCATCTCGTTGACCGCCGTGGCGGCCTGCTCGATTTCAGCGGTTTGTTTTTGCAGGCTGCGGCTGCTTTGGTCGGTGATGCCATTGAGGTCGGTGGCGGAAGACGCCAACTGACCGGCCGACTGGCGAATCAGTTGCAAGGTCCCGCGCAGGCTGGCTTGCATGCTCTGGAGTGCCACGAGCAGGCGGGTCACTTCATCGTCGCCGGTCACCGCCACCGTTTGGGTCAGGTCGCCTCGGGCAACGTTTTCTGCGGCCCGCACCGCATGGCTCAAGGGGCCGACGATGCTGCGCGTCAGCAACCACGCCAGCGCCACGGTGCTCAACGCGGCCAGCAGCACAAAACCGAAGACCATCGTGCGCGAACGGCCGTACTGCGCCTCAGCCGCCTGGCCCTGCTGGTTGATCTGCGCGTTGTAGTAGTCGGCCAGGGCGTTGAGTTGGGCTCCGGAGCCATCCACCACGGTTTTCATGTCCACCAGCAGCAACTTGTTGAGCTCGGCGCCCTGCTGCTGGTCGGCCAGGACAAACGACTGGGCCAGCCCCTGCTGGTATTGGCGCAGCGAGACCTGGAACTGCTCATACAACGCGCGCACCTCGGGGGTGTCGATCACCGCGTTGAGGTCGGCCAGCCGCTTGGCCAGGTCCTGGCTACGAGTGTCCATCTGGCTGCGGTATTGCGGGATGCTCGCGGGGTTCGGGTCCAGCGCCATGCGCAAAGAAATCGTACGAATGCGCAGCATGATTTCGCGAATGTCCGCCACCATGCGCATCTTGGGCACCAGCCCGCTTTCCACCTGCACCGCACTGGCACGAATGCTGGCCATGTTCGAGAGCGCGAAAAAACCCAACAGGGCGACGAGCAAGGCAATCAGGGCAAAACCCAAGCCCGCGCGACGGGCGATGGACAGGCTGCGAAGGGACATGTTTGGCGGCTCTCTTTTTAGGGATATGACATCGTATGAGAGCGTTTCGGCCTGCCGGGGCAGTACTTTAGCCCCACGAAAAAAAGTGTTGCCAACGAGTTCCACGTTGGTTGGCACCCCCTTAACGCCGGCGGGGCATGGAGCCCAGCAGGCGTTTCAGTTTCAGCTCCTGAAAAGTTGCCTGATTACATGCTCCAAGCCTGTGGGCCGTCGAAAAACGCCTGGGCATTACTGTCCAGCGTCTCCAGGTGATACCCCCCTTCCTGCACGATCACACAGGGCAACCCCAGCCCACGGATGCAGGCTCCCAACTGCGCAAACCCCTGGCGCGTCACCGCGACTTTGCTTTGCGGGTCGAGTTCGTAGATATCGAAGCCCAGGGACAACACCAGCACCTGCGCCGAGAAGTCTTTGACCGTCTTGAGCGCCCGCTCCAGTTGTGCAAAAAACACCGCCTCGCTGGCACCGTGCGCCATCGGCAGGTTGAGGTTGAAGCCTTCACCGGCGGCGTTGCCACGCTCTTCGGCGAAGCCGGCGACGCCGGGGTAGAAGTTGGTGGGATCGCCGTGGATCGACACATAGAGCACGTCGTCGCGGTCGTAGAAAATCTCCTGGATGCCCTGGCCGTGGTGCATGTCGGTGTCGAGGATGGCGACGCGCTGGAAGCCTTCGCGCAACGCCTGTGCCGCGACGGCCGCGTTATTGATGTAGCAGAAACCGCCTGCCGCATCGAAGCGCGCGTGATGACCTGGCGGGCGACACAGTGCATAGGCTGCGGGCGCCCCGTCGAGGATGGCCCTGGCGGCGGCGACGGCGCTTTGGGCTGACCAATACGCCGAGCGCCAGGTGAGTTCACCCACCGGGCAACTGCCGTCGGCCAGGTAGCGCGCAGCCTGGGCCAGGACGCCGCGCAGGGCGTTGGGCTCGCGCACGAAGATATTGGACATGACTTCGTCGCCCCAGTCCTCGGGGATTTCTTTCCAGAGCGCGTGGGCTTGCTGGAGGAAAGTCAGGTAAGACGCGCCGTGGACGGCCAGCAGGGGCTCAAGTCCATAATCCTGCGGTTGTTGAATATCGAAGCCAAGGGTTTGCGCGGCCAGCAGCAGGTTGCGGGCACGCTCGGGGACTTCCTGCGGCGTGCGCATCTGGCCGCGGGAATAGTAGCTGCGCGGATGGTGCAGCAGCTGTTCGGGGTGGAAAAACGTACGCATAAGAGGCTCCTGGATGAACACTGCGCCCCTGTTTGAGCGGGACGGCGCCAGTCTTCAGGTATGAGTGGTCATGTGGCCTGGCCGGCGCGAGCCAACACGGCGTTAAGCAATACATCGGTGCCCTGGCGCACGTCTTCGGGCAATACATCTTCGGCTTCGTTGTGGCTGAGGCCGCCGACGCAGGGGATGAAGACCATTGCGCTGGGGCAATAGCGTGCCAGGTGAATCGCGTCGTGACCGGCGCCGCTGACGATCCGCTGCTGGCTGTAGCCCAAGGCGTCCACCGCGGCTTGCACGCAGGCCACGCATTGCGCATCGAACGGTGTCGCCGGGCTGATCCAGTGGGGGCTGATGGTGACGTCCAGCCCACGTTGCGCGGCGATGGCCTGCAACTGTTTGCGCACCTGCTGTTCCATGGCATCAAGGTCGGTGTCGCGGTGATGGCGCAGATCGACGCTAAAATGCAGCAGCCCGGGGATGGTGTTACGGGAGGATTTGGCGATGCTCAATTCACCAACGGTCGTCAGGCCCTCGGGAGCGAAATCCTTGGCCAGGCTTTCCAGCGCCTGGATCATTTGCGCAGCGCCATACAGCGCGTCCTTGCGCAGCGGCATCGGCGTCGTGCCGGCGTGCGCCGCCATGCCTGTGACGCGCACGTCGAGCCAGCGAATCGCCTGGCCACCAGTGACCACGCCGATGCTCTTGGCGTTGTCTTCCAGGATCGGGCCTTGCTCGATATGCGCTTCGAAATACGCATCCACCGCACCACCTGACGCGCGCTCACCGTGGTAGCCGATGGCGCGCAAGGCCTCGGCCACGCTGATGCCGTCCACGTCGACACTGGCCAGGGCCTTGTCCAACGCCAGGGCGCCAGTGAAGACCGCCGAGCCAAGCATCGCCGGGGTAAACCGGGCGCCCTCCTCGTTGGTCCATACGGCGATTTCCAACGGTTTACGCGTTTGAATGCCGTGGTCGTCAAGGCTGCGGATCACTTCCAGGCCAGCCAGCACACCGTAGACACCATCGAAACGCCCGCCCTCCGGCTGAGTGTCGAGGTGGCTGCCCATCATCACCGGGGCGGCGTCCTCCTCCGTCCCGGCGCGGCGGGCGAACAGGTTGCCGATGGCATCCACGCTCAAGGTCAGCCCCGCCGCAGTGCACCAGTGGCTGAACAGCTCGCGACCGGCCTGGTCCTCTGCGCTCAAGGCCAGGCGGCAACTGCCACCGCGTGCGGTCGCGCCCACTTCAGCCATGGCCATCAGGCTGGCCCATAGGCGCGGGCCATTAATCTTCAACATTACCCATCTCCCCTCAGACACTTGGGGCCATTTCGAGACGGTGGGCGGTGGCGTGGCGGCGCGATAACGCCAATACGCACACCAGCGAGACCGCCGCGATCAGGCTGTAAAACACCGCCATCGGCCACCATTGGCCCTGGTAGGCATGGGCCAGCCAGGTGCCGATCAATGGCGTCAGACCACCGGCCAGCGCACCGCACACCTGATAGGCCAGGGAAATCGCGGTATAGCGCACACGGGTTTCAAACAGGCCGCTGACAAAGCCGGCGATGACCGCATAAAACGAGGCCATGCACACCACGGCCAGGGCGATGCCGAGGATGATCAACGGCGCCTGGCCGCTGCTCACCAGCACGAACATCGGGTACGGCGAAGCCATCGCCAGTACCGTCATCGCGCAGAGAAACCGCGTGGCGCCGACCTTCTCCGCCACCCAGGCCGCCAGCGGCTGGACACAGAACTGGATGATGGCAACGAAGAACAAACACTCCAGAATCAACGAGCGCGGTAAGCCCAGTTGCTGAGTGCTGTAGGCAATCATGAACGTGTTGGTGAAATACACGCCGGCGATGCCCAGGGTGTTGGCGCCAATGCACAGCAACAACGGGCGCCACGCGGTTTTCAGCACTTCGATCACCGGGGCCTGGTCGGGCTTGATCGCCCGGGCCTTTTGCGCCAGCGCCTGGTCTTCGAGGAACTCAGGGGATTCGTTTACGCCCAGGCGAATCGCCAGGCCCACGATCAGCAGCAAGGCACTGGCCAGGAACGGCAGGCGCCAGCCCCAACTGAGCAGGTCTTCTTCCGGCAAACGCGTCACCGCGCTGAACGCCAGCAGCGACAGGATCAACCCTGCCGGGCTGCCCAGTTGGGCAAAGGACGCGAAGAAGTTCCGCCGCCCTTTGGGCGCATGCTCACCGGCCATCAGCACCGCACCGCCCCACTCGCCACCGACGGCAATACCTTGCACGACGCGCAGCAGGACCAGCATGACCGGCGCCGCGACGCCGATCTGCGCGTAAGTTGGCAGCAGCCCGATACACACGGTGACCACGCCCATCATGACCAGGGTGATCACCAGGGATTTCTTGCGGCCAATGCGGTCGCCGATATGCCCGAACACGATGCCGCCCAACGGCCGCGCGAAAAAACCTACGGCAAAGGTGCCGAACGCCGCCATGGTGCTGAACAATTTGTCTTCGGAAGGGAAAAACAGCTGACCGAACACCAACGCCGCGGCGGTGGCATAGATGTAGAAGTCGTACCACTCGATCATGGTGCCGATAAAAGCGGCGGCCGCAGCACGGCGAGGCTGGGGCGAAGCGGAAGGCTTCATGGGCGGGCTCCTTTGGTTATTTTTTTGGCAGGAGAAAGGTCGAACGCATGCGCTCTGATGGCGCTTGCCAGGGGTGATTTATCGTCGCGGGGCTATGATTAGTCAATTTTCTATTTATTATTCCAATTATAAATTCTGCTTATTATTGAGCCGCGCCATGTCCGAACCCCGTCGCGATATTCACCCCCTGCTCAACGACCGCCTGGACTGGAACCTGCTGCGCACCTTCCGCGTGATCGGCCAGGAACTGAGCATCAGCCGCGCCGCCGCCCGCCTGCATTTGACCCAACCGGCGATCAGCCAGGCCCTCAAGCGCCTGGAAGAACAACTCGACTGCCAACTCATCGCCCGCCGTGGCCCGCGCTTCGTACTGACCGAGGCCGGTGAACAGATCTTCGCCATTGCCGGCGAGATGTACGGCCAGGTCTCGCAGATGAGCAACGCCCTGCAGAAACCTGGCGATGAAGTGATCGGCAAGGTGCGTTTGCTGATGATCAGTCGGATCAACTCGGACCTTTTCGATGAGTTTCTCGCGGACTTCCATCGTGAACATCCACGGGTCGACCTGGAAGTAGAGGTGATGCGCAGCTCCGACATCGTCGCCGCCCTGCTGGAAAAAACCGCCACCCTGGGCCTGAGCCTCAACCGTCGACCACAGCCACGGCTGGAGCAGCATCTGTTCCTGCGCCAGCGCTACGCGTTCTTTTGCGGACAGCACCATGCCCTGTTCGGACGCAGCGGATTGGCGGAGGGGGATTTGCAGTCGGAGAACTTCGTGAGTTTCACCAGTGATCAAATCGGCGGGATGCTATCGCCGCTGACGATCTTTCGTGATCAGCAGGGCTTCAGCGGGCGGATCGTGGCGTCGTCGTCCAGCCTGGAAGAGGTACGCCGCCTGGTGATCGCCGGGTTTGGTTTGGGCTGCCTGCCGGTTCACGTGGTGGCGGAAGATGTGAAGAACGGGCTGCTGTGGCGGCTGCCGCCGGATGAGGGGATTGCCGATGTGGATATCCACTTGCTGTGGCATCGGGAGCAGAAGATGAGTCGAGCGGAAACGGTGTTCATTGAGTCGCTGTTGGGGCGGTTGGCGAGTGCAGCAGACGATGCCGGCTCACCGGGTTCAAGCTATTAACGTCCGTTCGACGCGGCTGGCCATGATCTGCAAATCCTCGAATGTGTTTCTCCCGATCAGCATGAAGCCATGGGACAGGCTGGCCCAATACACCACATTCATGCCTCGGCGCTGCTCGGTAGCGACGGGCTGCGCGCCCTTTTGGCTGGCGGTGATACACAGTGCCAATGGACCATGGCGCGGATCCAGGTAGGTCAATTGGCCGATCACTACGCCTTCATAGTCGAGGATCTGCGCACGCCGGAACTCGGCGCCGGGCAGAGTTACCGCCTCTGGAGATAACGGCAGCCCCAATTGTGCCCCCACGCCATTGAGTTGGGCGATGTGAGAGGCGCGATCAGCGCTGAGGTTTTCCAGGGTCTGCGGTGTGTACAGGGCCATGTATTCGGCAACCGAGGCACGCCAGCCTTGAGCGGATTGCGCGCGAGGCCAACTGATGAACAGGCGGTCGGCAACTGCGCCTGCCACGGCAAAACCGGCGGCTACGGCCAGGAAGCGACGTCGACTCAGCGCTGGGGCTTGTGCCGCTGGCAAGGCGTTGAGCATTGCCTGCATCCGCGCGGTAGGTGCTTGACCCAGCACCGAGTCGAAGGCGGCCTTGAAGGGTAAGTCAGCGCACTGCAAAGCCTCCAGGCGTGCAGCCAGCACCGGGTCCGTGCGGACCTGATCGGCGATGAACGCCCGCTGCTCCACCTCCAGCTCGCCATCCAGATAAGCCACCAACCACTCATCGGACGGTACGTTAGTCTGAGTCATCGCCGTTCTCCGCTGGATTTATCCTGCTGGGCCGTAGAGGGTGTGGTCTGCACCAGTTTCAAGCGGGCGGCGGCCAACCGGCTCATCACAGTCCCGACGGGAATATGCAGCACCTCGGCAATTTCCTTGTAGGAAAGCCCTTCGACGTACGCCAGAAACACTGTTTCCCGCTGTGCTTCAGGCAACCCGTTAACGAGCTTGATCACTTGCGCGGCCAATACCTGATCCTGAGCCTGGCTCTCGCCATCGAAGGACAACGCCTGTTCACCTTCGACAAACCCCTGCCCCTGGCGTACCCGTTGCGAACGCACCTCGTTGAGCCAGATGGAATGCATGATCGACAGCAGCCAGCGGTCCAGGCGCGTGCCGGCCGCGAACTGCCCGGCACGCTCCAATGCTCGCACACAGGTCGCCTGCACCAAGTCTTCGGCCAGATGCTTTTGCCGCGACAACACCAACCCATATCGCCATAAACGCGGCAACAACAGGCCCAGCTCGCGACGAAACTCAGCCTCTCTGGTGATGGCTGCCCCCTGTCGGTTCACTCATCGGTTTCAAGCCTGTGGCGCGGCGGCGATAGCTTCGGCGAGGTCTTGGTACTCTTCGCAGGTGGTGCTGCACAAGGCTTTGATTTTCACCAGTTGCTCTTGCGCTAGGTCGACGCGCCCTTTGATCACATAGGCCTCGCCCAGGTACTCGCGAACCTGCGCGTACTTGGGGTCGAGCGCGACGGACTTCAGGTAATAACCGATACCTTCATCGGTGCGCCCCAGTTTGCGCGTGGCATAGCCGCGATAGTTGAGAGCCTTGGCGGTGTTCGGGTTTTGCAGGGTATCGAGCAATGCCAGGGCTTCGTCGTAGCGCCCATCTTTGGCCAGGCGGTAGGCGTAATCGGTACGGTCGGCGTCCGAAGTGGCTTTGCTGGTTTGCAGCACGCATTTTCCGCTCTTGGTATCCCAGACCTGGCCTTTCGGGCAGTTAGGCTTGGGCGGGGCCGATTCGTCACCGGAGGCGTGAGCTGGGCCTGCGAGTAAAGCGGCGGCCAGGCAAGCACTGAAAAACAGCGCGGTGCGGTAAGTGACGGGGTGTTCGTGGCGATTTTTCATGGTTGTCATGCTCCGTAACGATGGGGAGGTGCAACAGCGAACATCACTTTTGAAGCGCATTACCTGAACCGGGCAGCATACGGCGCAGCGTGTTGTCGCCGACGACAACGTGATGCCAGAGCGCAGCCGCGGCATGCAGGCCCGCCAGCAGGATGATCGCCCATGCCACATTGTCATGCAGACCACCCAGGGCGCCCCTCCATTCGTGATCAATCACAACGGGAGCAGGAATGGGGAACAGCCCGAAGAAATTGAACGGCTCGCCTTGAGCCCAGCGAAACATAAAGCCCAGGACGATCTGCGCCAACAGCAACAGGTACAGGCAACCATGCGCCATTTTCGCCAGCAGGTTAAGCGCCCGGGGACTGTCGGACTTTGGATGATGACCCGCAATCAATCGCCAGGCGATCCGCACGACAATCAACAGCGCCATCGCAATGCCGAGCGAGATATGCAGCGATTGCAGGCCCTTGCGCAGCGGCGTGCCCTTCTCCAGGTTTTCCCAGAGATGGGCACTGGCAAACATGAAGATCACCACGGCAGCGGTGAGCCAGTGGAAGATGCGGGTCCAACGGTCGTAGCGGTCGGTCGGTATGTTCATGGGCATTCCCTGATGGTGTGAGTAGTGAACACCGCAGCGGGGAAAGTTATTCGGTGAGGCGCAAAAAAAATAGATGTGCTTCAGCCGTTGCCAAGCGAATACCCGGAAACGAAAAAGCCCCGTAGATTATTCAGCTACGGGGCTTTTTCTATGTAATGGCGGAGAGATAGGGATTCGAACCCCTTCTGACGCCCCTGCATACCGCTTAAGGCCAGAAAATACGGCGTTTTTCGTCCTTTGTTCATGGTTCCATGCGGTCTATGGCGGCCCTGAATCTGCCCTAATTTTGCCCTAAAACTTTTCCTCTGCCGCTCCTATGCTTTGAGTCTTTGTATCTTCGCCAATCGGGATTTGCGGGACGTAGCCCCTGACGTCACTGGCTCCCAACGAAGCGTACTGATTGCTTTGAATTGGCTGATACCGACCGATCCACGCTCGGTCCTAGCTTTTGGTCCAGCTCTAGTCAAAAGAGCCTCAACTGCGGGTCTAACAGACTCATATATTTGGAAAGCGTTGTAATTGCCATCGAGCAGCACTAGAAGAACGGTATCAAAGGACTGTTTTAAGTCGATCGACCCGACCGCCTCGCATCTGGGGATTGGAGAAATACCGGCCCTTGATTTGGATTCTGATAGTCAACCCATCCCTTATTTCCGTCGCGTCATAACCGGCTTGCCTAGCAAGCTCCAATTCGAGATTGAGGATACGAGCCGCCTCGTATTCTGCGACCTCACCAGTGACACCCAACGGCTTGCCAGTCAGGTGGTAATAACGCCGAGCAAGAGCTTTCGCGTCACTCAGTATCTGGTAAACCTCATCACTGGCTTCCATACATTTCCGTTGTTCGTGGAGCTGGCTGTGAGCGAGGTGACTTGTAACCCTAGATGGCAGCTGCCAGCAAGCCATAGGCGCGCTTGCCGCTTTACCTTCTTGCTTACACACCTAGCGCACGAGCTCGTCGAATTTTTTAACGACGGTTGAATCGCAGTCCTTACCGTCGATAGTGAATACCTCACTGCCTGACTGGTTATCTATTAGAGATATATCAAAAATCGAGTATCCCCCAAGGTCCCAGATGCAGGTGTCTACCTGTTGGTAAGCTACTTTTAGGGTATATCGTGTATTGAATGTGTCGTAGTGCTGGAGTGAGGTTTCCTTACCCATTGTTCCTTCAATGATTGATGCGCCTTTGTAAACGCTCATTTTCCAACCATTTGACCTCAAAGATTGTTTGAGCCCCCCGAGTACACCGCTAGACCCAGTGGGCACCGTGACGCTTTTAGCGGATGAATCTATTCGCTCGAAATTGTTTACTTTTTGGCTATTGCAGGCTGCCAGGGACGTCATCATTAAAACTATCGCCAGTAACCTGTTCATTGTTTCCTACTCGTTCATGAGGGCCGAAAGTCCCCTGTTCTTAAAGCATCGGCCCAGCGTGGCTGCGCTTGGGCTTTCCTGCTACTTTTCCTTTCTATTTAGGATTGTTGGCCTGCGCGTCGCGCCGTGGCCAAAAATATTCCTGCATCACTCAACCTGTCCGGTGAAATATTTGACCTGTTCAATCTGTTCAGAGCCACTGTTTCCTGATGGGTCAAAAGCACTAAACGATAATTATTCCTGATATAGGAAAGGAGTTCTTCATCTGTGGCGCCGTTCTCAACAATCTGAATCACTACTTTAGCAAATGCTCTTTGTGGAAGGACGTGCTCAATCAAGACGCTTTCACCACGCTGTCGAGCCTGATGCGCATCCACACTACATTCCGCATCTATATCTTTTTTCAGATTATTGATATGCCTGAGAGATGGATATTTAACACGCTGACAGAGCAGATCCAGTATTCGCTCTACGGAGTGGATGGCCCCACCGTTGTCTGTAAAACCGGCAGCAATAGCCTTGTTTCTCGCTTCGATGAATAAGCGCAGAGCTGGCAAAAGCAGAGCAGGGCTATATTTTCCATGCATAATTCGGAGCCTTTTTTGCGGCTAGGCCAATCAACTTTTGGCGCCGATACCGGATTGACTCCGTTGCCGAAACCTCACTGACCCAGTCTGACATCTTGTTAATCATTGTCTTTGACCGACGTTTACTGGTTTAGAAATGGGGCAATCTTGCGTCGGCATCTGAGTCAATCCGAGGTCAGCACCAACATGTAGTGCCAAGTTGTGTTTTTTTTCCACGTTGTGATTTTCACTTTAGCCTCTTTTTGAGCGGTCCGTGCGTCAAAATCTGCCAGCAGATCTTTGGGACTTTCTGAGTAAAAAAATTACAGACATAACCTACTCCTTGCAGTGTCGGAAACTCTTATTATCACGTCGGCATAGCTCAGATCAAGGTACCAGACTTTCGGAGAGTTTCCGCCTTTGGCGGCAATACCTTTGAGTAAGCCTGACAACTCTAAACCGCAGGCCACTCCGAAGAGTATTAGGTTTCAGTACAGGACCGAAATATATCAGGGCGACGCCCCCACACAGCTTCGAATACCCGGTGAACGCAGAAGAACACTGAATTCACTCGCCAGAGAACTCGCCGACCATCTCGCAACCTAGCCTCAAAAATTCCTGGACGGCAATGACTCTTTGCTCTTCGCCCGAGTTCAAATGATTTCCAGTGTTAAAAACATTCTTGAGTGCGGAGTTTTGAGCTGAGGCATATATGCGCCCGAGCATGAAGTCTGGGTTTGGACCTTCAAGCAGTAGGAGCATGATCCATGGCGACTCTGAGTCAAGATCTTTCTGCTTAATCTTCCCAGCTTGTAAAGCGGATATGAATGTCATTCCTTGTTGGTATCCATATAGGAACAGACGTTCTTGCTTCGCTGGCGTTCCAGCCTTTGAGGCAAGCGAAGAACACTCGAAAGCGTTCCACGAGGCCTTAGCCTTCTGTGCGTATGCCTTAGAGTTTTGTGCAATAGCTGTCGGGGCGACCGAGAACATCAGAAATACCATAAAGATAATTTTTCGGCTATCCATGTTACGTTCCTATGAGTTTGGTAACGAATAGAGACTCGGACGCCCCCTCAGCCACCGCTCGATTTTCAATATCAGCGAATCCCAGAACTCATAAGTCGGCGGGAAGCACCATACTGAGGCTTAATTAACCCACAACACACAAGATTGGTAGTTCTCAACGCCCCTCCATGAAGATTCGACCCAGCAATTTATAGAAATCTAAAGTTTGGAAAACGCGCCTTACACTTCGAGATCTCATCTTTTTAGGATATATAAATATCATGGCCTTTCAAGCTTAAGAAAAAGATATCACGGCCTTAAACCCGACATATTTTAACAAAAAGGTAAAAAAATCCATGTGTCGTCTAGGATAGCACCACCACCATTGGAAAAACCGGAAATAACATTAAGAAACATACCTTATGGAAATTAACAATCATCGAAAACCGATTACATTATCTGATATTATGCATGTAATATACACTAAAGTACAGAGCAGCAGAAAAACGTAGAGAAATACATGAGAGCAGATACAAAAGCGCAAAAAAAACAATACACACCATATATTCAGAGTAACTTTGAAGAGCACGCCCGCCATTCTTCAATTATACCGAAGCAAAAGATCTGGACCTTTAAAATAACAGAGCGATTGCTGACTCATGACAAAATTGTATTTGAGTTAACTAAAATGGAATGTGCCATAGTGAAGATATTGGTAAATGAGAGCAATAATGTAGTAAGTAACGAACACATTCATTACATATTAAACAAAGACCCTGACAGTTACAAGGGCTTATTCATGTGCCTCAGTAGGTTACAAGCCAAATTCAAGAAAATCTCCCACGGAGAGACTTTATTTCGTTCAGTAAGAAATCGCGGCTATCGACTCACACAAATCATACAAGTTGATCATGATTATTCAGATTGACGATATTTCGTGCGATCTTCATGTTGCTTCGACCTGATAGCGTCATAACTTCGCTCGCACGCTAGCCCAGCTATCCTGGCTCGATCATAAGCAACCGCCAGCTCTCCCGATTTTTTGTCAGCCCGCTGGAGCAAGTCGGAGAGCACCATTGCGGCGCGCGTGGCTGACGCGCCTCGCTGGGCAGCTCCGGGGTCACCGGCGCAGACACTGGCGGCAAACTTACCGGCTTCGACGTGCAGCCGGTCGCCAGCAGCATCAGCAATACCAGCATCAGCGTCTGCAGCTTTGTTCTGTTCTCTCGCATCGCTTGCTTCCTTGTTCACCGCCGCTTGGCGGCGCTGCTCTTCTTGGCGGGCCACGTTGCCGGCCTCGGTTATGGCAAGCGCCTGGGCCTCGCCGATTTCTGCCAGCTGTTTACCGTAGCGCCAGTCCTGCACCTTCCATGTGGAAAAACAAGCAATGACCACGATAACCAGCAGTACTGCCGGCCTCTGCACCGGTATCATGCCAGCACCTCCAGCGCCCTGTCGTACAGCGCCTGGCGATCATCCTGGCCAATGAGCCCACCATTGATGCGCCGCGTGATCTTCGCGAACTCACCGCGATCGGCCAAGGTATTTAGCCCACGCATCGACCAAAACCAAGCCGCCGACATCGACGCGTGTTGTGGCAGCTCCAGCAGTTCAGGCTTATTGATCAGGTCCAGGCCCAGCGCCTCGCCGCACGCGACGTGATTGGCACGTCCGGTGATTTGAATCAGCCCACGCCCACGGTATCTGTAGCCGTCCCCCTTCACGGTATTGCCCAGATCGGCACGGCCTTCATACCCGGCCTGCTGCGTCGTCGGCCCCCAGACCTCGCGCAACCAACGAAACTGACCTGACTCGTGCCCGACCTGGGCGATGAAGGCGGCAGCCCGAAGCGAGCCGACGATGCCGTAACGGTTCATGGCCGTGTTCAAGGCAGGAACAAAAACGCCGGCATTGCGGCCGGCGTTCGGGAGAATCTGCAGCAGTTGCTGCTCGGTGATGGGCATACTTTTCTCCAGACGAAAAAAAACCGCACAACGGCGGCAATTGGAAGTGAAAACCAAGTTGAGTACACGGAGCAAGACCAAGATGAATTAGGGCAGGATAAGTATTGCGATAAGGAGTTCCCGAACCGTTATTACTTGTCAGCATTTAGATGGAGCACATCGCTATCATCTGCACCATGTTCCGTATACGCATACAAGGAAAGAGTTAATGGTGTTGACCCCTCCCAAAAATACCAATAACCACGGATGGGTTTGGGTCTACAAAAAAATCAGACAATTTGGATTCTCTCGATTTACTGCTTTTTACAGGGTAACCCTCTACATTTTACGTGGAGATACAGGGACTTTTAGATTGAAAGATGGTTGGACCAAATTCCGCTTCCGCCGTTAGTTTTTTTCAGCAATCAGTCGCACCTTCAAACTCAGGCAGTGATTTAAGGTACTCGTATGCCTGTTTGAATGGGTTTTCGCCGTCCATGTCGTACCGCGTCGTGTGGTAGACATACGTCAAAGGTTCGCAGTTAGGCTCGGCGCATGTCTGAACACTGAAGTTCATTTCCGCCTTATCTGTACCCAAGGTAACCACTGCCACAGTGACATAGGCTCCCTTGACCTCTACGTTTTTGTAAATCAAATCCAATGCAAGTGCCATGCTGGTCGCCTCATGAAGTTTAGATCGCGGTATTGCCGGCTACTGTGACCCAATCTTGCGCGGCCGGGCCTTTCGCATAAACCCATTGAGCGCCACCGGTGCAGTCCGAGCAAAACGCCAAGGCCCCGGTATTGCTCGCCGCGCTGAGGGCCAACAACTGCGCACGCGTAAAGCTGTTGAAGAACAGCCCCGCGCGAAGATGCTGCATGCCGCCTGGGTTGTCGGTTTTTACGAGCTGAGTGACCTCGATTCCCGTCGACGTAACCACGTTGCGTTTGCGTACGTTCGAGGGTGTGTCGAAGTCGGTGGCCATGGGCTCGACGTTGGAGACCACGCCGGGTTGCGCCGATGTCCTGCGGAGAACTACCCCTGCGCTGCTGGCAAACGCAAATGAACGAGTCATGTTCAGCGTAAAGTCCGACCCCGAAGAGGCGTCCCCCGTGATCGAAATCTCCCTCCCTGGCCGATCGCCAATGGTCGTACCGCGCGCAAGCCTGGACGGGGTACCTCGGTCATTGACTGCACGAGAAACGAAACCCAAGTTGAATCCGTTAAGTCCCAGAAACTCCCAGAGCATCTCGGCGGCATAAGCCTGCGCAGCAGCCACTGGGTGGACGCCGTCGTCAGTCCCGAAGATGGTGTTCATATCGGCATGCGTGCCCAGGAGGTGATAGCTGTCGAAGTACAGATACGACGCCCCTTTGTTGCCACAGAAGCCCTTCAGGTAATGCCCCGACCTCATCTTGAGCGAGTCGTTTAGGGTTCTCGGTGTCGACCCGATGAACAGCTTGTCCGCATATGGACTGGACGCATCAAGAATGTCTATCAGATAGTTGAGCGATGCATCAGCTGCAGCCCCATCCCCGAAGTCGTCGTCCATCTCGAAGGTGATGAGGTCCGCGTTTATGTCAGTCAGGGCCGCCTGCCAAATCGAACGCCCTTGCGCGGAGGCCGTTGCATCGGCCAGCAAGAGGCCACCACGGTTCATGGTCTGATGCAGGTCGAGACCGGACACTGTGGTGTTGCGGGTATGCACAAGAACAACACGTACCGGGCCACCAGATACGGTGGTCAGCACAGCAGCAGTAGCGGCTGATTGCGTATAGGACAAAACGCCAAGACCAGTGACATCGGCGGCGGCGGAGACGGTTGCCACAACGGTACCGCCGACGGAAAGGTTCAGCGTGCCGGCGGAGGGCTCTTTGATGTAATACACCTTCACATCAGTAAAGGTTGGCGAAGATCCCGAACGCACCCAAAGTGCTGACGCGCCATCATTAAGACGACTGACGAGCCCAGTAGGCCAATACTGATACTGAAAAGTTTCCGCCGTCACGAGCGAGGCGGTGCTAAGCGAGAGGTCATAGCCGCCGGTGGGCGGCCCGTCCCCAGAACCTGTGCCAGCACTGTTGACGCCACTCATGTTGACCCCGCCCATCCTGCGATCCAGCGAGGCGTTGAGCTGAAGCATTTTTGCCCCGGCCAAACTGTCACCAAGAATGATCACCCGCAGATGACTAATAGACGATGCTGCCGCAAAAAGCTTGCTGAACACTTTCCTCGGTTTTCGCAGGTTCAGCGCTAGGGCCGCGCTGACCGTAGTCCCCTTATCGCCGATTAAATTCGCGCCTTTGGTGGCATCGTCTGCACTGGCCAGTTCCAGCTCTAGACCCGCCGATTGCTCCAGAGACAAGACGGCTTGCTTTGCAATTGTCGGCACCAATCCCGACTCAGTAACAACATCGGTCTCGGCATCGCCATGAATATATTGATGCAGTTTTTCCGAAGCCCCGAGCGAGCGCTGTGCCGCTTCCGACAACGCCCCCGCGTAGCTCTCCAGCGCTGCTATATCGGTCATTCAGTTTGCTCCAGATAATAAAAAACCCGCATCGCGGGTCGGTTGTTCGCTTAAGTAGTGCCGCGTAGAGGGGCTGGTTAATACCCAGGCGCCTTCCCTATCGCCCGCCAGTGAACCGTCACCCCATAGTTCACCGTATCGTTGAACAGCCTGTATTGCGTATTGCTTACCGCATAAGCACCCGCCGAGTTGCCATCACCGTCTGTGGCATTAGGAGATATTTTGTTGCCGAAGCAGTTGTAGACCTCCGCAAATGGCGTTGGAAAGTCTATTGGGGCACTCACGCCGTCGGCGCCTACACCGCCTTGCCCCCACTGCTCTAAGAGCCCCGTAGCGCTGTCCAACTTCCATCCGTTAACACCCAACAACGCGGTGTTCTTGTTTTGCTTCGCGAGGTCAAGTACGTCCAGCGCGGTTTGGATAGTCTGATGCAGTGAATTGAGAAGCGAATCTGTGGCCGTCTTTGTATAGGCATCGCCGATGCCATACCCGGCCAGCGTGATGGCATTGTTCGCTTTGCTTGAAAGTAGAAAGTCAGTCTGATTTCTCGTATAGGCATCAAGAATGCCGTAACCACTTAACGACGTGGCCTTCACCGCATAGTTAGCCACTGCGACTTGAATCGCCTTTAACACCTGAGCATTGTCCTCAACATCCAGGGCAGGTAGATACCCGAGGATCAAGTTGCACAGTTCCTCCTGAACGGCGTTCAACCACTCGGCCTTGATCGGCGTGGGGCTCACACCTCCCACGATGGTGCCGTAGCGAAACCGGCCAAGCGCAGTGACCAGATCGGTCCAACTGGAAATTCGCTGCATGCTAGAAATCCTCAATGCCGGCGATTGCTGCAGGCGTCACGTAATGGATAACGTTAAAAAGGCTGTCAACTTGGCTGAAAATGTTGTCGACGACTTCCTGCCCGAAGCCCAGCACCACGTCGGTATACTCAGGCGCCTCAAGCTGCAGGCGACAATTCAACGTCGCGGCTTCCGTGGTACCGAATGCATCGATCGGTGCCGACGCCAGCCAGCTCCAGGGCCATGCATCGCCATATAGAAAATCACCCACATTGGTCGAGCCGACACGGGCGGGGCGGAACTCATCAATGGCGATGCCGATGCCGGTCTGCATGGCCATCCGCAGGTAGTACGCACGCTGGGGTGCTCCGGTCGCGCTCATCTTGTTAAGCACCGCCTGACGGCGCTCTGCCACCGTTTGCGATCCAGGCACAACACACACATCAGGAATGCCCAGGTACTGTTCCCAGTCAGTTAAAAGCTGACTGACACTGGCGGGATTTAACTCTGCCTGCAGCTCATCCAAGGCAGCATCAATACGCGCGAACTCGGGAGCAAAGGCAGCCACCAGTGCCGCAATGTCGGTCTGTAGTTCAACGTCAAAAGCTGGGCCGGGCGGCAGCAGTTGTTGCAGTTGCTGCTTGTAGTCGTCTTCACTCATAGCCATGTGATCACCCCAAGTGAAGCCACTTCGTTGATGGCAATGACCACATCAGCATTGGGAGACGTCAGCACATGATCGGTCTCGCCAGCGGTATTATTGATTGCTCCACGGATGTGGGAAATCAGCAGGGTCGAGTCAGCTCCCGCCTCATCATTGATCAGCGCGGCCAACGATTGCGTAACCGCCGTACGCAGCGCCGTGCTATCAGGCGTCAACTTGATCGAGAAGTTGAGCACCCGATCAATCGGTGCAAAGGCGTAGACTTCAGCGGTAACCGGACGCCTGGCATCTAAATGGGCCTGTACTTCTGCTACCTGGGCAGGTGCGGGGAAGATGCTGACATCCGCGTCACGTACAAAGGTCAGACCAAACGTACCCGGCCCCATCCAGCGCGGCAGAGCCCAGGCGCGAGTGACCCCTGGCACCTCCAAGGCCCATTCAATAAAGTCCGCGCTGTTTCCTACCTTGCTCGGGTTCTTGAACGCTTGCCGCACCCTGCCCCGCAAGGCGTCTACCGTTTCCTGGTCGGTTCCACCGACGATGCCATCGACACCGATGGTCGCAGTGGGGTTGACGCCGATCACTGGAGAAACCGCCGTCAAGGTGCCGGCGGCAAGGTTGCCAATCGTCCCGACATCATTCGCCGTAACGGGCACAACGGCAGCACCTGCTACCAGGGTGGTGGTCTGGGTAACGGTATAGAGGCGCCCGTCTTCATACTGGTAGACGACGCCAACATCGACCAGGGAGCCAGACACCCCTGTCACGGCTATAGGCCCCGTAGCAGCAACTGCCGCTGTTCGCCCTTTCTCCAGCCGCCAGTCAGCCCAGCGCAACAGGTTTTCCTCATCACAGGTGGCCGGGTGCGACTGCTTGGCAATCCATTGCTGATAACCATACAGCTCGAAGGCGGTACCGCTGTGCGCTCGGGCAGCCGCCTTTGCGTCAGATCGGCGCAACGCATCAGGGGCGTTTCGCTCAAAGTCTGCCTCGGTGCGCGTAATCAGCGCAGGCAGCGTTGGGATGTCATATGGCATTGATTAAACTCCAGGTATCCTCGAAGGCCAGTTCTAGCGTTTCGCCGTTTGCCTCGGTCATCAGCACCCCCATGCGCATCCCGTTGATGCCATAGCGCTCAACCGTGACCGTGACCGACGTGGCGATGCCGTCCACGACCAGCCAGGCCAGCGCCTCATCGGCGTAATCCTTGGCATCCTTGAAGGTGTCCGCCACCAGTGATCGTCGGCGCAGCAGCCAAAGGCGCGAACCTATCTGGTCGCCCGCCACGGTGGGCACGCTGTCTCCCCACCAACCCTGGCGGTCACTGTCGTCCAAGTCATCGTCATCATTGGCCCGGCGCCAGGAAAACAAACTGATGGTTACGGCGCGGCGAAGAAGCTGCTCACGATCGGTCATCAAGCGCCTCCAACGGGCGGCCCGCTTTGGCCGTTCCCACTCTGCACACCGTCATGTGGATGATTGATTTGGCTGATCCCGCCGGCAACCTGGTCGCCCTCACTGACGATACTTCCCGTCTGGGTGATTTTCGGCGTATCAAAGTTCACGCCTGCCGTGGCTTTGATGTTGAGGGTTTCAGTTTCGATATCGATGATTCGGCCACGCTTGAAGTGGACCTTGTCGCCCTCATCGGTATAGATGGCCACCTCGCCGGGCTTCATTCCAACCAGGCGGTATCGCCTGTCCGACACAACAATCACCACCCCGTGACTGCGATCGCCACCAATGAAGCCAGCCAAGGCTTCAGCACCGTCATGCGGGCAGGCCGTGAAGCCATACGGTTCCAGGTGTTCGACCTGGTCCTTCACCTCACCGGCCAGCAAACGAAGCTGCAGGCTCTGCAACTTGCTGGCCGAGTTGGCCAAGGCAACCACGCCACGCGCGAGGAAATTCGTCAGTGCGCTCATGAGGGTTTGTAGTCCGCAGGTATGAGGTATTCAAAGTTGTCAGTTTTCTTACCCTTGCGAAGTTTGCGCTTCTCGTAGGCATCGTTCGGCTCAGGCAGAAAACCATCAGGTGGCGCGACGCTGAGGGTGGCAAAAGTGCCTTGCTCGCCGAGTTCGTAATTGATCTCGGTGATTAGCATGTCCCGGTCAAAACCAATGATGGGATCCACAACGCGCACAACCATGTTGTGCCGCCACAGTTCACCGTTACTCTGCCGCCACCCCTGGTACTTGTAGGTGGCCGCCAGGGCCTTGCTGATGGCGTTGGCGCGCTCCCACACGACACGCGCACGTGCAATAGCTGGTGTCAGTTGACCGGACTGCTGGATGACCTTGACGCGCTTACGGCCGATTCGATCATCCGTAACCGAGGCCTCGACCTCTGTTGCAGCGACACCGAAGCTCGTATCGGTACCACTGCGCTGACCCTTGCTGACGTATTGGGAGAACACATTGGAGAAATCCATCTGCGCATCGCCGGTCAGGATGTTCTCCCCCAACACCAGCCGATCCGCCGCCCGGCCTGCACTTCCTGGTGAGGCTATGATCAAACGCCCACGGCCATCGTCGGTGCTGAACAGGCGAGACAGCGTCAACAATCGGTCGATGCTTTCGAATGCCGTTTCACCTGGCTCGATCGTATGATCATCGATCGCCTGTGCCAGCCCGGAATCATCAACAACGGTGATCCCGTACTCACCCGCCAACGCCGCAACAATGCTCTGCACGCTCTGGGCGCGCCATTGGCCGGGGGTATTGATCGCAGCGCAGTCGACCAAGTCGCCTGTCCGGGACTTTCCCGAGATAGACAGATTGACGGCTCGGCCATCGTATTGAACGGGGGCTGATGACACATACCCCGTCAGTATCAACTCTCTACCGATCCGTACTTCGACCGCTTCACCCGGTTTGATACGCACCGGTACATCACCACCGCCAGGCCAGTTCCAGGTAATGCCCAACTCAAAGTCGCGGGCCTGGCGCTCGAGGCCGGCACTGATCCGTACCGATTTCCACCCGGCGTAGTCGTACCCGCCAGCGCTTAGGGTGACGATATTGGATTGATCCATAATCAGCTCTTTGCGACTTGTAGTTCAGTGGCCGGCACGAAACCGGGATGACGGATGCGGTTGCGCGAAACAATCTCAGCGCCACGCAGCGCATCGCCGTAAAGACTGTATGCGAGGACAAGAGACGAAACCGTTTGCCGTGGGGTGTAGGCGCGCAACCACACACCACTGCGAGCAACCTCGGTCAAATGGCGATCAAGGCGTAACCGCGCATCACTGAGGGCGCCGAAGTGATCAGGGGCGCTATCGGCGGCAACAGCCCATACGGCCTCGCTGATAGCATCACGCAATTCAAGAATGTCGTCAGCGACCGGGACACTGGTCAGCTCGGCCTCACCCGCGACCGTCGTCAGCCCTTGCTCTCCCAACTGGGCAGCCACGCTGGCGGCCTGGCCAGAACTGGACACATCAGCAATGGGTACCTCTGCCATGTCCAGCACCAGGTCCAGAATGGCAGCGTCCTGGATCAACCCGATGACCGCTGCCTGAATCGCAGCTTCATCGGCGGTCGACGTCAGAGGCGCCGCAGTCTGAAGCGCCGGTATAGCCTCCGCCATGGCCTGGCTGCTCTTCAGTTGGCTGCCTGCGCCATAACCGTCAAACGTCCTTTCCAAACGAGTCAGGTCACTCAACAAGCTCGCCGCAAACGCATCCGGTGCGTTCACCAGGTCATTCACGAAAGCGTCTAGATCGGACGCCAACGACGTCATGGGTTTCAGGAAGTTGATACCGAACGCGTAGACGCTCGACAGCGCGGTACGCAACGTCCGCGCTCGCTGCCCTGCCAAGTTGACCGCCGCCATCGCAGTGCTGAACCGACTCTGTATGGACACCAACAACGAATCCTGCTGTTTGACCAGTTGCTGTTTGGTATTGGGGGCCTGGACTGGAAACTCCAACGTGCCGTCGATGAACTCGAGCGCAAAGCCAACCATCCCGCCCTCAGCGCGTGCATGAGAGACCTCACACTCCCCCGCTGTGACCGTCAGCCGGCCAAACCACGGATGAACCAACTCACCCGGACCAGGCTTATCCAACGCGGTCAGCAGGCGATCACGCTGCGACAGACAATCGTCCCCCACAACGAAGGCGGCAAACCGGTATTTGCGTGTCTGGCGCCCCATGTCCTCCGTGTAAGGCTGATCACGCTGGGGGTACTCGTGGACCTGCGTACGCCGGCCCACCGGTACCCTGTCGGTATCGACCCAGAACGACACGCCGCGAAAGGATGCGGCCTGCTTTCGGTCACGCCATTCACTCATGGTGCATCTCCCGACAAGGACCGATAGCCGACTTTCGGTGTAATGGAAAGCCCTGGCTGACTGGTTTTAGCCGGGTCAACACGCAGCCCCGGCGGAGCGTTTTGAAAGCGCATCACCAACTCACCATTGAGCTGTGTCTTGTTCGCCGCAGCCGTCTGCTGGAGCAGCGAGCCAGGTGCAGGCAGGCCGGGAACGCGCAGCAACTGATTCGGATCCAGCCCAGCCTGGCTCGCGTTACGCTGGACCTGCTGACGACGCATTGTCTGGGGTGCATCCGCCAACAAAAATGCCCCCGTACCGCCTCCCTCCCCAGCATTGCGTATGCGCTGCGCCTCGGCCTGCTGCTGGACTTTGGCGGTCAGCCCGACGCCACCGTCCTCCATGCCAAACAGCCTTAGAATCGGCTGAATATAGGGCTGGATGTCCTCCCACAACTTCCTGAAAAACTCCGTAATCGGCGTCCAGTTTTTAATGATCAGCGCCATGGGCGTCCAACCAAAAACCGATTTCATGAAGTCAATGAAGGGGGTGGTGTAGGCCTTGATCAGATCCCACAATGCCGTGAAGAAAGGCCCAACGGTCTCCCAGTTGGCGACGATCAAGCCTGCCGCCGCCGCGATCGCTACCGCAATGATGCCGATCGGGGTGGCAGCAAAGGCAACACCCAGCACCCGCACGGCCACGGTCGCAGCAAAAACACCTGCACGAAGCGCCGTGAAAGCGATACCCGCCACCGCCAGGCCTTTGACCAGTTGGGGATTGGCCTGAACAAGTTCAGCGACCTGGGTAATCATTGGCCGCATAGCATCCAACACCGAGTTGATGCCAGGAAGCAATGCGTTTCCCAAAGCTCGCGCAACACCATCGACAGTGTTGCGTAACAACTGCAGGTTGTTTGCCGTTGTAGCCGCCCTGGATTGGTACTCCTTTTCCATCGAGCCTGCATACTTGGTGGCATCCCCCACCTTCAGCAGGTTCGTGCGCAACAGCTCGACGTTTGTAAGCAATGGCGTAATGGCCGCTACCGACTCGCTGCCAAATAACTCAGTTAGCAGGGCTGGACGTTTTGCGGCATCGACCATTGAGATACGGGTGAGGACATCCAGTAGGGTTTTTTGTGCATCCTTCTGCATACCTTCGGCGACGTTTTTTGAGTCCAGGCGCAACGACTTAAAAGCGAGCGACTGACTCTTGGTCGCCGCAGTACCCTTGGTCAACGACAGCATGAAGTTTTTGATGCCTGTCGCCGCCACATCTTGTTTCACGCCAACGCCGGCCATCGTCGCCCCGAGCGCCGCGACCTGAGCGGCTGATAGACCCGCGACCTCCCCTAGTGCCCCTACTTCCGTAACGATCCCCGAGACTTTCTGCGCGCTGGCAGGCCCGGTATTGCCCAGGTAATTGATTTGGTCGGCCAGACGAATCGCGCCTTCCTGGGTCATCCTGAACGCGGTTCGCCACGTGGACATCATCTCGCCGCTTTGCTCAGCGGTTTGATCGAATGCAACCCCCATCTTTACCGCAGCCTCGGCGAACCCCAGCAGCTCTTCACGGGCAAAACCCGCCTGTCCGCCCGCCGCTACAATCTTGGCAATGTCGCCAGCGGCCATCGGCAAGCGGTCGGACATTCGACCAATGTCATCCCCCATCTGCTTGAACTGCTGCGGCGTGTCGAAGTTAACAACCTTCCTCACGTCTGCCATCTGCGACTCAAAATCAATAGCCGCTTTGGCACCCGCGACAAAGGGGGCAGCCAATACACCGCCGGTCACGATGTCGCCGAATCCAATCTTGCCAAGGCCGGTTTTCTCCAGCCCCTTACGGAACGCGGCGACGTTTTTACGGGCGCCAGCCAACATAGGCGAAAGTTTATCAACGCCGGTGATCAACGCCTTGAGCTGAAACTTATCTGCCATCACTCCCCCTCCAACACATTGTTGATGCGCTGGGCGTGCGCAACAGACTCAAGAACGATATCCAGCGACCTGGCCATTACCAGCTCTGGGTCCGTTTTCCAGAAATAGGCCAGGTCGTAGGCAACGGCTATCAGGCCGTCAAGGTCGCAGATGCCGGCGTCATGAAAAAACCAGCAATCTGCCAACTGAGACTGTTGAGGTCAGACAGATCTAACTGGTTGACCGACGACGACGGGATACCCGCACACACGACGATGTACTTGGCGGCGATGTCCAGATCGATCGATACGGCTTCATCCTTGTCGATCTTGTAGGGCAACGCCTTGATGGCCCTGGCTTCCTGCGGAGTAGGTCGGCGAATGGTCAACTCGCTCAATTGCTCACCGTGTGCCTCAATAGGCGCGGACAGCTTCACGACTTCGCTCATTGCCATACTCCCTTGGTGCCATCCCATTGGATGTCTATGGTCCCGTCATCGCCCTTCGACACCGGTTCCCCGATGACGTATGCGCCAGACAACACGTAGACGCCGCCGTTCTTGAACTCGACGGTAATGGTCTGGTCAGTGGCGGTCGTGATTTGCTTGATGGGCAAGTCAGGGGAATGAACAATGGTGGCTTTCACATAGGCAACCAGGTCTTCTTCCTTGAAGAACCCCGGCGCTACGGATTCGCGCTTGACGTCACTCAGCGGACATTCCACACCACCCGTTGTTGTGAACTGGATACCGTCCGCCTTGATGTAGACGGTACCGGCGACTTTCTGGCCCATGGCCTTACTCCTACAAAAAAGCCCGCACTTGGCGGGCCATGGTTACTCGATTTGTCACGCGGCGTCGGCGGCGTACTGCAGGCGGAACTGATACTGCAGCGCGAAGATGCGCAACTGATTGATCAGGTCAGGCGGATACAGGACGTTGACCCGGTTGGGATTGGTGGAGGATCGCGTGACGATCAGGTTTTCGGCGAAAGCGTCAGCGTTCTCGACAATGCCCAACTGCTCAAGCGCGTAATAACCCGCGATCATTTCGGCCCGGATAACCGCCGGAGTTACTATGGCCTGGCCGGCACCAAAACGGGTACCGTCGTCGGCCAGCTTGTGACGTCCATACTTGCTGGTCACCCGCGTTTTCAGGAAGTTGATGACATAGGCCGAGGTGTGCAACGTCTCACTGTCCAGGTACGAATCATCGTTCTGATCAAACGAATTACGCTGGTAAGTGGTGATTGCCCGTTCGATCCGCACCGCACCGCCACCGTAGTAAGCAGTGGCGACACCGTGCGTCAGCAGCGATTGCCGCTCAAGTAGCAAAAAGCGGCTACCTGCCGGCGCCGGGTTAACGCCGGTCAGCTCCCCAGTTTGTGTGGGTCGAGCCGGATCAGCGGAAATAAACACGGCCTGGCGCGCCGCATAGCCCGCTGCCAGTTTCCAAAATGGATCAGGCACTGAAGCCTCGAACCCGTGAACCGTGACGTGCTGATCGTTACGCGCCGATCCGAATGCCACCAGGGAACCCAGCGTGCCGCGTTTCGCGGCATACACATGGCCATAGATTTGCTTGGCCCAGCTCCAGCGGCCACTGGAATCGCCCATGAAATCCTTCCAGGCATCAAGCGAGGTTGTATCCGACCAGGGCGCACAGATGAACTCGAAGGGCTCATCACCAAGACTCGCTTGAGCAACGGCCACATCAGGCGACCCAACGCCGCCAGCCATGGCCGCAAGCACCACCGTCAAGCCTGCGGGGGTAGTCTCGCCATTGTTGCGGCCAAGCCGATTGAGCTGCAGCGCAATGTCGTTGCCACTGTCACCCGACCACTTGCAGGTCAGGGTTACGACACCGGCGACCGCTGCAGCAGTGACCGCCAGGCCAGCAGCATTGATGGCCGCCACCAAAGCAGCGGCTGCCACCGTGGGACTGGCACCGGTCGCCACCGTGGCGCGTACACGGGTTCCGCCGATGTACAGGTTGATCACCCCGCCGGCGGTAACAGCCCCCGTGATGGTGACTGTGCCAGCGGCCTTGGTGCCCACGCCTTTAATCGGCAAGCACCAAACCTCGCCAGCGGGATCGCTCGAGCGCCAGGTTTCGTACATCTGTGCCAGCATCGAACCAACGCCACCGATGCTCTTGGCCAGCCCAAGGCTGGAGACCAAGGTCAAGTGTCCGATCTCCTCGGCAACTGAGTCGTCGTTGACCTGGGCGACGATGAGTCGCGCCATGCTGGACGTCGCGTTATTCGCCTGGCTGTTATCCACTTCGGCGTAGAAAAGCGGCACCCGAATGTCACTGGGAATATTGTTAAAGCTGACTTCACTCATTGCTCCGCGCTCCCAGGTTCAGCCGCGGCGACATCGGCGGCAAGTTTGGTGGCGGCCTTGATTTTCGTCGGTGCCTGTTCAGTGACGTCCTGGTCACTCAAGCGCCGCAACCAATAGGTGTTGCGAGGAACTGCACGGCCTTCGGGCGGCAAATAATCACCGGCCTCCGGGTCCGGGGTCTTCCGGCCCTCAGCCGGGTACACAGTGATGCGGGACATGAGAAATCCTCTTACGGTTGGGGAAGGTCTACGGAAAACTGAGCGTCGATCCGGCCATCTGGGCCAGGTGTTTGTAGGTTGGGGTCCGAGGGTTCGATAAAATCGACATTCACGTCCATGCCCTCAAACGCCGGTAGGCCGTCTAGTTTCCATTCCTCCCAGGTTTCAGCAGGCTCGGACGCCCGATTGCGTCCCAGTTGAAACGCAGCCTCAAAGCTGAAGCGGTACACAACACGGGCGCGATTGATGAAGATCAAACTTCCGCCGCCGTACGTGATGGGGTCGTACTCGACGCTGGGCTTCCAGCCCACCACCGCTTTCCATAGGCTCGCGCGCAAATCGTGCAGCAGATCTGCGGCCTCTTGGCCGCGCTCGTCGGTGCTATCGAGCACCAGGATCACGTCAAACAGGTCGGTAATATCCTGGCGGATGGCGTTGTCCACATCGTTGGCGGACGCTTCGTCACCTGCCGCTATCACGTAGGCCGAGGGGTGACTCAGCTTGGCGCTACTGGCCACTGCGTCCCAATCGATACCCGCCGATACCCTGTTGGAAAAGGCAGGACAGTACGCACGCAACTGCGCGACGATCAGACTGATTTTCATCGTGTGTTCCAGGTTTTGAGGTGCCAACAAATACTGGCTGGAGTCAGCTCAGTGCCGCAGCGAAAGCCGCAGAAAGAATGGCTTGCACTTCGGACTTGGAGTCCTGCAGTGCGTCGGCCATGTAGTTGTCGCGGGGTTTAATCCGCCATTCACCAGCAGCCCGCGCAGCAAGAGCAGCTGCACGTGCGCCGGCGGCGCGTCGGTTGGATTTACCCTTGCCTTTACCAGGCGCCAATTTGCCAAGCCGTGGGCCTTTCTTTACCCCATAGTGCAGGTAGGCCGGATAGAACTCTTCCATCCGGCTTGTCTTATGAGGTGCCACCTTCACCATGAAACCCGCGCGGGAGACCTTGAAGGTGATCGACTCCAAGGTCGCCCCGGTACGGTTGACGGGGTACCCCTCCTCTCCGCGAGCGAGAGCAAGATTCATCTGTGCTCTTTGCATCACTAAACGCCCGGCCTTACGCATCCCGGCACGAATTTTTCGCTTATCGAAAATATCGCGCGGCAGGTTGTTATAACCCTCAATGTGCAAGTAGCCGTCAATGGATGCTGAGTTAGCCATAGATCCCTCCCCCGGCTTGCTCCGGCCCTAATTCCTCGACCTCAAGCAAGGTAAACCGCCGATTGCCATTCATGTCCGCGACCCGACGCACGCGATAAATCGTCGCGCCATGCACAACTTCGTGCGACTCGCTCATGCCCTTCAGAAAGTAAAAAGTCACCCGATGGGTGATCTTCGCATCAGTCTGGACGCCGTTTGCATAAACAGCGGTTCCAACCGGTTCGATCTTTGCCCACCTTCTTTTCTGATCGGTGAACAACGAATCAAGCCCCAGGTCCAGGGCGGGCATGTCAGACCGCAATCGCACCAGGACGCGCCGGTCTAACTCGCCGGCACTCGGTTCACGCATGGCCATATTCAGAACCTCGGAGGAACGGTGATATCCGCCACCAGGTGATCGAGGAATGTCGAGGGCAATTCGGCCAGCGTCTGCCCGACTAGGAACATTTCCGGGTGTCGATAGATCGTCGCGGCGGCCATCAACAACCAGTTGCGCACGCCTGGATACAGGTCAATATCAAGCTTTGCCTTGTACCGAATACGGAGCCGACCGGCAGGACGATCTGCCGGGAAGTGCAGGAAGCTTTCCCGTTGCCCAGGCCGCAGATCAAATGGGCCAACCTGCTCCAACCAACTGCCGTTTGCCTGCTGGGAGAACACCGAAACAATCTCGCTCGCCTGGCCGACATCAAGCGCATGCCCGCTCTGCCGATCGGCGGGCCACTCTTCTTCGTAAACAGCGCCCCGGATAGCGGCGCCCGTTTTCGACTCGCATTGAGCCGTGACGCCGGGGATGATGATTTGCTCGATCAACTCCGGCGCCATGTCCTCCGACTCAACACGGCACTGGAATGCAACCTGGGCCAAGGTCAGAACTGGGCCACCGATGTATTCGATTCGGCGAGCCATGATTTATGGCTTCGCTTCATCGGCATCATCTTCACCACCAGTATCGTCACTACCACTGGCTTCAGCAGCACCACCACTGTCAGCGGGAGCACCATCAGTGCCAGCGCTACCATCAGCACCGCCGTTCCCGCCATCCTCACCACCAGCATCAGCGGCCTGATCCTTTTTAGCACCCGTGGCAGCCGTTTTTTTGTTGCCCGGTTTCGAGGCTGATCCTTTTGTCGGTTTCGCCTTAGATACGGTTCCAGTGTCTTCATAGACTTCAGCGAACCCCTTCAACTCCAGGCCTTCAACAACTGCAGGATCGAACCCTGCCAGCTCATCCACTGAATAACCACGCCAGGCTTTCAGGAAACGCACCACAATTTTTTCGCTCATCGCATTGACCTCTGAGATGCAAAGCCCCGCCTTGGCGGGGCAAAGGGAATTACATGCCCGCGCCCCACTTAACGGCGACAGCGACGACGATGCATTCCACATGTCGTGGGCCGAAGTCATGCTTCGCGATGACTTTCACCAGGGTCTGATCGCGCTGGAAGGCGCTGACCATATTGCCGTCTGCATCCTTGTAAGATGCTTCGTTGCTGAACGAGATCGTCAGGTCCATGTCTTCGCCGATCATCATGTCGGCGAAGTTCACGAAGTAAAATTCGGACTCATCACCGCCCGCGCCAAGGTTCACTGGAATCTGATTGCTCAGGCCCACGGGATAGCCCTTGAACAAACCCTGTTCGATTTCGGGATACGCCTTGTTACCGTTGCCATCGCGCAGCGTCTGCAACCAGCGCAGCGTGCGCGGATGCATCAACCAACCACAGGACTTCATCATCACGTTCGCAGTTTCGATGCGAAGCATCATTCCACCGCAGAAGAGGTCGATCTTCTCAAGGGTGAGGTCAGCTACTGCAGGCGCAGTCAAAATATTGAATGGCAGCGCCCAATAGCGCATCCCCTTCGGCAGCGAACCGGAACCATCTGCCCGAATGAAGTGAAGATCTTCGGAAAGCCCCATAGAAACGGAAAGATCCTCAACGACAAGGCCATCAATACGGGGGTTGACACCCGCATTGGCAATCAAGTCATTTGAGATCGGCACGATCGCTGCGGCTTTTTTTGCAGAAAGCTTTGTATCGGCGAACGTCATGCCGGTTATTGGGATATCGGTGTCGGTCCCGATGTATGTCACCACGGTGTTACCGGTGATACGGGGCTGCGTCAGGTTGCCATTGTTCAACGGCAGGCTTCGCGTCCCCATCTTGCGGACAATCGACATTGGGCGAAGCGCTTCGATGATCTCGGACGAAAAGTTCGTTGGGACCAAAACGCCACCAGCACCAGGCGTGACCGTGTTCAGCGCCATAGCCACTTCGGGCGAATAGCCGCCCTGTTGCGCCATTAAAGCCGCCTGTTGCTGGTTGCCTTGGGCAGCAGCAAGCAGGCGAACCATCTGAGCCATACGCACACCAGGTGCGAGCTGTGGTGCATGCGGGCCGGAAATGTGTGTAGGCGGGCTGTTATTGCCCTGGGCGCTCTCGGTCAGCGGCACAGCGCTGGCGGCAACAAGGCGCTCTGTAGCCTCAGCCCGAGAAATCTTGGCGGTCAGCTCATTGACCTGGGTTTCCAACTGGGTGAACTGAGTCAGTTGCTCGGCGGAAAGACTACCGCCGTCCGCCTCGATTTTCGCCAGTGCCTGGACCTGCTCGACCAGCTTGGCGCGTTCGCTACGCATTTGAAGTACAAGGGACATGGTGCCTCCTGGGCATTAAAAAACCCGCACAAGGCGGGCTTCGACGACTGCCGCGAACGCGGTCAGATCAGTGTTTGAAGATTCAGTGCAGCGGCGCGTACCGCAATTCGGCCGCCCTGGCGGTTCGCCCGGCTTACCGCGACAGAATGGGAAAGGTCATCAACGGCCTGCTGCGGGTTCTGCAGGCGATCGGCCAGGCCAGCGCTGATGCCAGCCTGGCCTCGATACAACCCGGCCTCCGTGGCAATCACCTGTTGAACAGACAGCCCCCGGTAATCCGACACGGCATTGACGAACAGCTGGTAACTCTCTTGCACAACATCGTTGAGATACGTGAGTGACTGATCACTCAGCGGCTCGTGAGGCGTGAGGTCGTTTTTATGGGCCCCAGCAAACACGGTGGTCACTTTGACGCCCATGCCCTCCTCCATCTTGGAGCGATCCATGTGACTGGCGATAACCCCGATCGAGCCGACACCGCTGGTCTGGCTCACCACCAGTTCGCTACAGGCCGAACCGAGCAGGTAGCCGCCGCTGTAGGCCATGAAGTTCACGATGCCGGTGATGGGCTTCTGCTGGGACATTGCGCGGATATCTGCCGCCAGTTCAAATGCACCGACGGCAGAACCGCCAGGGCTGTCGATATCCAGCACAATCCGCTCGACCATGGGGTCGGCAACCGCATTGCGGATCTGGCTGCGCAGCTGTTCATAGCTGGTCATCGTCTCGCACATGCCGATATGGCTGCCACGACTGACCAACACGCCACTGACCGGAATCACCTCGATACCAGTGCGGGCGATCGCGGTCCGGCGTTCCTCTTCGCGCTGGGCGATGCGGTCCATACCGTCATCCGACCACAGGCCGGGAGCACCCTGGGCGCCGATGTTGACGATGTTCAAGCTCATCACCTGGTTGGCCCAGCGCACGCCGAGGTCCAACATGTCAGGCATCACCAACAGCGGCTGATTGAACAGCAGGCTGGAGGCTCGAAGGTAATTTTTCATTGCGCCAGAATCCTCTCAATTTCAGCGTGCTGCATTTCGAGTTGCGCGCGCACAGCAGGGTTGGTCAAGTCGCCGCCGCTTTTTCCCGCATCAACCATATTCAGCGGCTGCATGTAGATATCACCGCCAGGTACCGGCGGCATGTTTTCCAAGCGCCGGATGTCATTGGCACTCAGCCAACCCCACTGCCGTCCGATGGCATAGGCTTCGTAGCGGCTTTTCTGGTCGCCACGCAGCAACCCGGACAGGTTGAATTCGATGAAGTAGTTGCGCCGATCGGCAGGCAACAGGAAGTCGCGCATCATCGACTGTTCATGGCGCTTGACCCACGGCAACAACGCGAACACCACGAACTGAATCATCAGTTGCTCAAGGGTGTTGTAGTTGGACTTCTCCAGGTCGTTGACCATAGGCAACGGAATCTTGTAGATCCTGGCGATATCGGTACCGGTGGTTTTGAGGATCCCCAGCACCTCGGCGTCGACGTTGTTCATGGAGACGGGTTTGAAGGTCATGCCCTCTTGCAGCAAGGCCACCTTCTTGGCGTTGTCCATGCCGCCGAACTTCTGCCCCCATTGATCGACTATCTTATCGATGCTGCCCTGATCCTTGATGGGCGGTGCTTCACGCGGTCTTTCGATCACCCCAGATACCGTCACACCGTTGGCGAAGCTCTTACCCGTGTACTGCCTTACGGCCTGGGCCAGTCCTATTGATTCCGCATGAACTTCAATCGGCGACAGCCCTACGTAGTGATTGGTGCTGAACCACCGCACGTGATGAATCATGCGCATCGGTAGTGCTTCACCGCCGCCGATTCGGTAATACGGCAGCATGTCGCCGCCCTTGAGTACCTGCACCTTGTTGTTGCACAACGGCCACAGCGCCAATACGTTGCCGTCATCCCGACGATCAATGAAGCTGTAACCGTTGCCTCGCAAGCCCGCAGCACCCTGCATACACTCCATGTATTCGTACGGTGTCTGAAAGCCGTTCGGCTGGTACCGAAGCACGTCGTACGCCGGGTGGTTGATCGCCGCTTCCCGCTGGCCTTTATCCAACCGTTTGTACATCTCGCAGGGCAGTTGCCCCATTGTCTCAGCCAGCAACGTGACGCAGTTTTGCAGGATCGGCAGACCCAGCGCAGTCTCCGGCGTGACCTTCACGCCAGTGCTGTTGCGCCCGCTACCAATAAGGCCGCGCCAGAAGCCACTACCTGTTTCCGTGAGATTGCCGCGACCTTCGCCGAGCACGCTTGAAAAGAACATGCTCAACCTCCTTTGGGTTTAGGTTTCAGTGCAGCAGCTGCACGATCCGCCAGCCGGGACCAGGCCATCAGCCCAACACCCGCGACGACACACGCAGCGGGCACATGCATCATCGCCACGCCACCGACCAGCAGACCGAAGCCCAGCAAGCCGGATAGCCAGGACAGGATGACCAATTTCATATACTGATCCCTTCGTCATAAATGGATGTACCGCTCGCACCGCCGGACTTGCTACTGATGCCGGTGGCCATGATGGCGGCGACAATGCCGTCGATGCGGCCGGTGGCCTTGGCCTTGTCGGCTTTGCGGTTGTTGGCCGGGTCAGAAACGATCACCGCGTTGCCGGCGTTCCAGGTCATAACCGGATTGCCGTCGTGCCGGAGGGTTTCGACTGTCTCGCTTTCGACCAGCTCCCACTCACTGGGATCAAGATCAATGACGCCATCGTCTTCCTCCTCGGGAGACAGGCCCAGTAGCCGCCGCTCGAACTCATCAACGGCAGGCCCCATATCCTTGAAGCCCTGGCCGAACCCCACCATCTCAGGGAGTGTGATGTCGTACTCGGACATCAGTTGCAGCAGGTCTTCGATGCGCCAGCGGTCGTACGCTATGCGCTCAACGCCAAAGTAGGCGGTGATCGTCACCAGGCGGCGCAGCACATGCAGTTTGCTGATCGCCCGACCTGGCGTTGTTTCAAGGTGCCCGGCCTTGACCCACATCGCATAGGGCACCTTGTCGCGATCCTCACGCCCTTGCAGGTCATCGTCTGGGATCCAGAAGTACGGCAACAACCGCCAGTGCGGATCGTGCGGTGCCGGCCAGAACAACAAAACGAATGCCGTCAAGTCCGTGGTGCTCGCCAAATCCAGCCCGCCGACGCAACGGCGGTTGCGCAACATGCGCATCGGCACGCGCTCTTCTGCCTGTTTCCAGACTGCCCAGGAAATCCACGGGGCATCGGCCTGGGTCCATTCGCAGAAGTTCAGGCGGCGCACTACCGACTCTTGCGCCGGCAACCCGCGCGCGGCCTTCACTTGCTCGCGTAAATACTTACGACCAGGGATGCCGTCGGCCTGCCCTTCGGCTATGTGGTCGAGCGATGGGTTAACCTTCGCCCAGCAACTTTCGTCCCGGAACGGATCGTCACCCTCATCGAGCGAGCAGATGAATGCGAAGAAACTGTCGTCATCCTCAATGCCGGCGCAGATCCGCACACCCAGGTCGTGATACTGACCGCAGACGGTTTTCTTGTCGGAGCCGCTGTTGGTGATCATCACCACCATGGCCTTGCGCCGGTTCTTGGTACCGGCGCGCATCATGTTCACGGTGGCGGCGGTTTTGTGTTCGTGCACCTCATCCAGCAAGCCGATGTGTGGCCGTGGCCCTGACTTGCCTTCGTCGGCACTGATCGGCCGAAAGAATGAATTGGTGTTGGGGTAAAACAGGTTCCAGACCTTTTCGTCCCGGCCTGACTGCACCAGGCGTGAGCTGAGTTTTTTCGACATGTCGACCATCGACACGGCGTCACGAAACAAGATCATCGCCTGGTCGCGCTTGGTCGCGGCGGCATAGATCTCGGCGCGCTGCTCACCATCAGACACCAGGCCGTATAGGCCAATCCCGGCCACCAGCGGGCTTTTGCCCGAGCCTTTGCCGGTTTCGATGTAGCCCAGACGGAAACGCCGGAACCCATCTACTGTCATCCAGCCGAACAAGCTGCCGATGACGAACGCTTGCCACGGGGCCAACAGGAAGGGCATGCCTTCGTAATCGCCGCCGTTGAGGCAAAGCACCTCTTCAAAAAAACCGATGGCTCGGTTGGCCTTGGCCAGATCCCAGATCAGGCCGCGAGACGGCCCGTGTTCCAGGTCAAGCAGATGCCGCTTGCAGGCGTTGCGGACATCAGGGCCGGCGACTGTTTCACCGGCCAACACCGCCAGGGCGAATGCGCTGATGCGATCATCAGTTGAAGTACTTGTCTGCGGCGTCTCGTTGGTCATTGGGGAATAGCTCACCTTGCGGCGCCGCCGACGTTTTCAGGTTACGTCGGGACACGGGCGACAGACCGAACTGCGCGCCAGCGCTGTTGGCGCGCTTTTCCGCGTCATTCGCAAGCTGGCGAAGTACGTGCATTTGCTGGGCGCCGGTTTTGAAAGTCTGGATTTCGCCTCCCAGGTCATCATCGGAGGCTTCGTTGCGCTTCGCGATCAACCGCTGATAGCGGCGCCAATCAGCGGCAGCCTGGCAGTAGGTGGCCAGCGCCATAGCATCCAGCTGCGAAACGATGCCCAACGAAATCAGCGCAGGGACCAGTTGCTCCCACTCAGCGATGGCCTCAGCAGACAGCACATCGGGCATGGGCGGTGCGCCGACCGGAACCGACGGCGCCGTGACTTCGGCCAGCAGGTCGCTGATATTTTCCCGACCACGATTTCCCTGCAGCAGTTTGAGCGCCGCTGGTTTCCCAGGGCGCCCCGAATTTCCGTTTCCGGCCATAAAAATAACCCCTACCTGTTGATACCCCCCCTCCCTCATTTATCCCGACGTTGCGCACGGAGGGGGGCGAGCGGTCTAGAACGAGTTCCGAAAGAAGTTTTTCATCCCCCCTGCCCTGGGGAGCGCCATTTTTTGGTGCATTTTCGCCCCTGATCACCGATTCCAATGATGGCCGGGATCCACGGGTCGACCGTCAGGGTTGCAGCCTGGGACCATGCCGGTCCGCTCTATCCGCTGCTTGGTCGAGTCGTGACAAAACTTGCAGAGGCTCTGCCAGTTGGAGGGATCCCAGAAAAGCTTCCATGCGCGCTTGAGCTGAGCGGGGTCGCCGCTGTTCTTCGCTTCCTTCAGCCTTGGGGCGATCTTGTGGTCGACAACTGTTGCCGCGACGGGCCGCTGATCAGTCGAGCACATCGTGCAGTAGGGCTTCTCTCGCAGATGTCCGTCGCGGGACTTTTGCCACTTGTAACCATAACCCCGCTCGGTGCTACTCCCGCGACGTTCACTGCTCTGACGGGACATCGGCAGGCGCTTCACTGACACCCAACCGCTTGGCCGCCCAACGCTCGTACAATCCAATGGCAACGTCTGCGCCCGCCATCGCTGTCAGGCATCCAATTGCGCCAGATGTCCAGATCGACATGCCCGCCGCGTACAGCAGCATGATCGCTGACACCCCGCATACCACGCAGGCGCCGGACCGAAGGGCTAGCCGCCGAATCAGCGCCCAACCCCGCGCGCCTTCTTTGTCCGCGCGCCACATCTCGCCCGACACACCGCCCACCAGGGCCAGGACGATCACTAACCAGATCGGCATTTCTGCCAGCGCTTGCTGTTCGTTCGTCATTGCCTTGCCCCTTAAACGAAAAAGCCCTGCGCTGGGCAGGGCTTGAATGAGAAGTTAGTCCGATTAGGTTTGAGGGACGGGTACCTCGTCAACGCTAATGCAGTGCTCAATATCCGTAATTTTCTGGAGAGCTTGCTCAGCAGTTGAATACGCGCCAAACATTCGCCCTTGATAAAAAACAACCCATGCAAATTGGATGTCCGCTTGACCAGAATGCCCAACCACCAACGCCTTGAATCTTTCAGCCAAGTCGTCGACATGCATCTGTGCCATGCCACGCAAAACCATGACGCTCTCCCTGAGTGAAGTCAGAGGCCCTATTTTTCGGCCTTCGACAATGTGAGCGCAAAAAAAAACCGACTCAATGGTCGGGTTAAGACCACTCCTCAGTCCAGCCCCCAAATGAGAGGGATGGAGGGCGGATTGAGGAATGGCGGCGAAATTATATCAGAGCTTGCTGAGAATTCATCATAGTGTCGACGCGCAAACAAAAAGCCCTGCACTAGGCAGGGCTCACAGCATTGTCATGCTAATGGATGGGAAGCACATTGCCGTGCAAACTCAACCTTTTGCTTCTGTCGAGATAGTTGTATCCGGCGTTGGTAACTCGCTGAATGCGTATATCCGGCGCCTCCCCTTCAGCGTTGACACAGCCCATGTCAACAAGCAGCTCAATGTGGCCATCCACAACAACGGCAGACCACTGTCCTAGCTGCTCAGGGGAGAAGCGACCACGAATGTCCTTTGCTGACGCATCAATCCTCCACTCCTCTGAGTCCTGAATGCACACCTCTAGGATTTTCACCAACAGCTTCTGATCTCGTTCCATTTCTCAGTTCCAAAGGAAAAATTGCCTGTACGGAGTCGTACGCCTGAGGAGAAATGAAAAAACCCGGCACGAGGGCCGGGTTTTGGTGAGGTCGCTGGTTGCGTACCTCTTTGAACATGACTGATTTATACCCCTCCAATCCGGTGGCAGCAAGAGCTCAGCGCTGCCAACCTGCAATCAACGGCCATCAGCGGTAATCAACGGCCATCAACGGACACGTACCGGAAATCAACGGCAATCAACGGACATATAACGTAACTGGCTACCGCCCCGCAGGGCAGTGACCGACCAGCCCCACACACCTAAAGACAGGTGCGCCATTTGCAGCCCCCAAAAATCAAAGCGCTGACCTACCGTCCTACTATTTCTTACCTTTTCCCCCGTATAGAGAGAGATTAATAAACGCTGCGCGTGATGCGCGTGCGCGTAGGTACGCGCACTACGCGGGGAAATCCCGGAAAAGGTGGGACGGAAGGTCAACCCCCCGATTGACGCTGCCTGCGCCTGCTCCACCAGCAATAACACCAGTAGGACAGGCCGGCCAAACAGCATGATCACGCTGCGCGCTCCAGCAACATACTGGCGATCTCCAGATGGGCTGCATGCAAGCGCTCATAGAACTGCGTACGTCCGCATCCACAATGCGCCCACTTCTGACGCTCTGCGCTCTCACGGTTCAAGTATTGCTCGTACACCACCTGCTCCAGTTGCCAAGACAGATGCTTGTTTACTATCACCTCAATGTCCGCACTCCATGGCAGCAGCATCCTCGAACCACCGCGTGTGCCACGAATCAGCTCTCCCTTGCAATCCATCAACTGGCCCAACATGGTGCTAGCAGATCCATTTGCACCTCCACTGCCATGCATATCGAGCGCCCACAACTTCAACATCTCATCCATTTCAGGGATCAAAATGCAGTCTCCTGCCTGGGCTCGACCATCCCGCGCTTCCACTCAGCCGGTTTTATATACTCATAACCACGCACCCCACCAGGGCCGCTACTCCGGCGTCGGCGCGGCCATTTCAACCGATGCATAATCTTGCCGATCCGCATCTGCTCAGGCTTGCCCCAGTGGCTCGGGTCGATATTCAGCGCATGCTGCAACAGGTGCGCGCCCGTCACCGTTTCGCCGAGATGCTTGTTTGCCAGGTAGTGAACCAATGGTTCTTCCCACATATCCGCCTGGAAGCGCTTATCCTGCTCAGCCGCAAACAGTTCGTTCTCATCACGCTCAGCCCACCAAATCTCCCCCGCGCGAAAACAGGCTACCGCCTCGGCCCAGAGTTGATCACGCTCGGCCCGCAGGCCATCCAGATCCACCTTCGTACACGTCACCGGCCAATAACGGCGGTTGCCCGTATCATCCTTTAGGTACTCATCCTGGTTAGTGGTGCCGATAAATACACTCTGGCGCGGCACACTCAAATGCCGCCGTCCGTAGCTCTCTCGGTAATGGTCCGTTGCCGAGGAAACGAATTGTTTGGCCTTCGTCGTATCGGACTTATTTAGCGCGTCCAGCTCCGCCATCTCAATGATCCACTTACCCCGGATCGCCTGATACGCATCCTTGCTGCTCATATCGAATGCCGTATCCATGAACCACTTGCCGGCAAGCACTCCTGCCGCCGTCGATTTACCCTCGCCCTGCAACCCCTCCAGAATGAGCATCACATCCACCTTACAGCCAGGCTGGAACACCCGCGCCACCGCAGACAGCAACCAACGCTTACCCACCTTGCGCGTGTACTCACTGTCCGCAACGCCCAGTCGATCCTGTAGCCACCGATCCAGTCGCGGCGTGCCATCCCACACTAACGCTCCTAGATAATCGCGCACCGGATGAAAGGCATTGTCATGGGCAACCGAATTCACCGCCTCAAACACATTCGGCGACTTCACAGACAACCCGTAAACCTCGGCCAGCCACATCATCACCTTGATGTCGTCGATATCCTCCCAGTCACCTGCACTGCCACCAAACGGCGGTGTGCGCGCCTTAATAATTTTTGACGCAAACGAATCCCACGCAATCACCCCGCTCCAGCGTGAGTCATTACCAAGAATTAACCCCACGTTGTAAGGGTGCGCCAGAATCCCGCCCTTAGCAGAACGAAGCAGCTTTTCATGCCATCCGGCATCCGTCGCCGGCCTCACCAGCGCCAACACCTGACGGCGTACCGCATCTAAACCCTCAGCACAGTGCAGGTCGTTGAAATCCGTCCAACCAGCCTCACGGTCATTATCGAAGATCGGCAACACCACCTGGCCACCAACGACCACCGCCGCATTCTCCGCCTTCACCTTGCCCGTGTTGAACGGTTTACCCTGCACCTGGGTTTTCCAATCATCATCCGCACAGAACAACAGCGGGCGACCGGGATAACGCACCCGTAACCCCTGCGCCACCGGCAACAGATTGCCAGCATCAAAGCACACCGCCACCGTCAGCGCGGTCGCCATATGCAAGCTCGCCCCGGTCGCGTAACCCTCGCACACCAGAATAACGTCACCGGGCTCAGGCTCAGGGCCGATCAAATGCACTGCCCCCTCTTTCTCCAAGCCCGCCGGCCAATAGGTCTTATTACGCCCCAGTTTGGGCTGCACCTCAGGGAACAACACCTGCAGGCCGATCACCTCTCTGGTTTTCACATTGCGCATCGGTACAAGGGCACAGCCCGACTTGCGTTTAAAACGCAGGCCGAAACCGGCCACACGCTTCGCATCCAGATAAGCGCAGTGACCCTTTTCCTCCAAATGCTTCCACATGCCCGCAGCACGGCGCGCGGCAGTTCGATGCTTGCGCGCCTCGGCCTCAGCCGCCTTACGCTGGCCCTCCTCGGCCCGAGCCCGCATCACTGCCCGATCCTCAGCGCTCAACCGGCCACCCTTGACCTTGATCTTCTGCCAACTTCCCTTTTCACCCTGGCGCCAGTCGCCAAACGCGCCGCAATAGAGGGTCTTGCCGCCAGTTAGATGTTCATAGATCACGTACCAGCCCGTTTTCTCCGGAGCCTTATCACCGTCGCACTCGCAACGCGTCCGCTTGCCAATCACAAGTGGGGTTTCTGGTTTGAGCCCGTAGTCCTGCAACTGGGCCAATACATCATCGAGCAGCTCATGATTAGTCATGCCCGTACCCCACGCCGGTCGGCCAGTTCCTGGCAGTCAATGCAGCGCGTACAGCCGCGATCAAGCATCGCCAGCCGCCGTGCCTCAAGAATATCATCCCCGCAGTCCACACACTCATGAGCACATTGGCCTGGGTTGGCAGTAGGTCTCGCGGCCAGGGCCAGTGCAAGATTAAGGGCGATAACATTATCGGCAATATCTGCATTGTCAGACATAGACCAGATCCTCCGCATGCTTCTTGCGGAGCACCGCGCGCAATTTGAACACCGCCTGCACCATGCGCTCAGCCAGCAGTTCAAACTCAGCCAGCTCGTCATCGTCCAATCTGTCATCGGACAATGAGGTAGATACATGGGTGGCTAACTCCCCCTCACGAGAAAGCAACTCGCCAATGCCGGCCAATAGCGTCTGCGCAGTGTCGGTATCGCTCAAGTCGGAAACGTCGATCCCCACCCAGCCAATGGGATGCAACAACGCATCCACAATGCGTGGGTCGCGCGTTGCATCCAGCACCAACTCAAGGTCGACAATGTTTGGCGTGTGACTGGTGTTGGTTAGGCTCAGCTTATGATTGAGCGTGGTGGCGTTGCCGCCGTCGATTGCGGCAATGGCTGTGGCACCGCCGGGATAATCGCGTGCGGCGTGGAGCAAAGCTTGCGGTAGAGTCAACAGCGAACGCCGTGCGCGCTCAATGGAATTGAACTGTTTACGGTTCATGGCAAAACTCCAAAAACTCTGCCAGTGACCGCCGCGTGCCTGTTTGATACAGTTGCGCCGTGGTCACTCACAGGTGGTCGCATGCAGCCGGTCGCTCTGTGGTAGAAACTCCGGCTGCACCCCAATGGCAAGGCACACGCTCCGCATGTACCTTGCCGTTACAGCCTGCAGACCGTGGTGGGTTAGCAGGCAACCCAAGGCATCCGTGCCTTGGCAGCGCGGTAAATAGAGGCGGTTTGCATGTGGTTTGCCCGCCTACCTTTATCGCGACCCCGACAGCACTGTGGTGGTGTGTGCCGGGAGGAACTGGGCGGCCTTTAGGTCGCCTTTTTTCTAAGCCGCTCTTACAACGACGCTTTCAGGTGCCGGAAATACTTCCGGCAAGTCTGGCCGCAATTCATGCGGCAAAAGCCCCCACGAAAGTGCTTTTGCAAGCGGACGAACATGGGCAACTGGTACGCCACGATGCCGCCAATTGAAAAAGCGCTGAGGGCTAACCTGACACTCCCGCGCAAGCTGCGACGGACGTTTTCCGGCCTCTCCCGCAACTCGTACGATCAAATCGAACACCTGATCAGGCGTATTCATACGTCACCCAAAGAAAACAAAACGAACAACCGATGCAAACAATACGTTTGTTATCATTTCGACGCAAGGGTTGTAACATCCTGTTTATGAGCAAACAACCACACCGCCTCAAAGGGCAACGCTTCCGTCAAGCACTGGAGTTCGCCGGAATCACGGGCGCGCAACTCGCACGGATCCTAGATCTGGATAACGACCAGAACATCACAAACTGGAAAACTAGAGGCGTGCCTGCCTATATGGTGGGCCAGGTTGCGAAAACCTTGGTCGTAGAACGAGAGTGGCTGGAAGGGAGAGATGTCCCAATGTCGACTCCGGAGACCGACCGATTCGGCCCGCCTCCAGCAGCCAACGACTCGCCCCTTTACGTGCTCGAGCCATTAATCCCATGGGATCCAGATACCCCACTTGAGAGCGACGAGGTCGAGTTGAGGCTGTACAGGGAAGTCGAACTTTCCTCTGGCCCAGGAAAATTCGCCCGCACTGAAGTCCAAGAGATATCTGGATCAAAGCTTAGATTTTCCAGAGCTACGATGAGGAGCTGCGGGGTGGACCCGTCGAATGCGGTGTTCGCTACCAACAGCGGCAACAGCAACCATCCATTAATTCTTTCAGGCGCAACCGTAGGCATAGATACCGGCATGACAAAGGTAGTTGACGGTGAAATTTATGCGCTCGATCACGATGGACACTTTCGGATTAAATTTCTTCAGCGCACCCCAACTGGAATAAAAATGAAAAGCTTCAACTCAATCGAGTACATCGATGAGGACTACGACTTTGACCAAATAATGGAGCAGCGAGTAGTGATACTGGGCAGGATATTTTGGTGGTCATCAATCAGACCGCTGAAAGGCCCACCCCTAATCTAAAACCAAACAAAATGTGTTGACCAAAATACAAACAAATTGTTTACTTGCCTCGACTCTTCACCACAGAGCGAGGCAATTCCCATGCAAACCGCAACCTTGCACGTACTCCCGACGTGCCCAGAAAGCCGCGTTTTCGAGGTGCGCCGCCTAGCCATAATCCACGGCTGCGCCTTCGCCCCCACCAAACGCAAATCAACCACCAGCCCTGCGCCTACCCCCTTCAATCCAGACGATGGAGGGCGTGCAGCATGAGCAGACTATCTCTCAACGCCGCCGCCTATATCCGCCTCCAGGCTCAGGTGCACCTCAGCGGAACCTTCAATCACACCCTGCACTCGCGTGATGATCGCCATTCCGTACCGGCCCAGGTCGAGATCGAGCAATGCACCGCCGGCATCACGGTAATGGTGCGCATCTGCGGGACGCGCAATACCTCAGTCACCCTCGATAAGCATCGCAAAAACAACGCCACGCGCGTAGCGAGCTTTATCGAAGGTATCGCCAATGGTCGCAGCCCTACCGGCGTGCCTGACGTAGATGAGCATGAGGCCGTCAGTGATATAGAAGCCACCCTACGTCTGGCAATCCGACGTGGGCGCGGCATTTACCATCTGATCGCTGACGAACTGGATCCCTCTGTACAAATCCAGCGCAACCCACGCGGCGGCTACATCGCTAAGCTCGAAATCGACGACGCCGGCTGCGTGCTCACCCTGCCCGCCGATAACCAGCGCGCCTACGCAATCTTGGCTGAAAACCTCAACCAGTTCCTGCAGGGCTACCGCAATAGCCTCGCAGCCGCCGCGTGAGGTGCCGCCATGAGCCTATCCCTCAAACGCGTAGCCGAACGCCTAGGCCTGGGTCACCGCGAGCTGATGCAACGCATGCGCGACAAAGGTCTGCTGGATAAAAAAAATCTGCCAGCTAACCCAGCCGCAACCAAAGACTTCTTGGTTACCCGTGAGGGCCGCTGGTTTCACGAGAAGTACGGCATGCAATACCAGCGCACCACGCGCGTGACCGATATCGGCATCTCCTGGCTGGCCAAGCAAATCGGTATTGAGCGCCCAGCCCCACCCGCCGTACCCGACCCGCGAGAAGTCGCGTAATGAGACAGCCCGAAGACTGGCCGCGCCAGTACGCCCGCCAGATCACGGCGATGCGAACCCGTGAAGAACGCATCGCAGCGCTGGCAGAAGTACCGGAGCACCTACGCGAGCTGGTACGCACCCACGTCGAGATCGCCTGGAACCACCCCCGAGGGAACACACATGGACCGCAAACTGATTGACACCCTACTGATCGAGCTGCTGAACCTGCCCGAAGAACGCCGTACGGCTGAGAAAATTCTGGCCAACCTGGCATTAGCAGCCACCGCCGCCGGCGTTTCCCTCCCCATCACTGGCGCACCACTGCAAATCGAGCACCTACAACTGGCGGCTGCTCTCGACCAGCTCGTCATCGATCTCGGCCCCAACTACCGTGCTCGCGCCATGCTGCGCCTTGGCTACGGCATTGAGGGAGTTGAGCTAGGTGCCGTACTCGAACCGCTCGACAGCACCTCCCCACTGCCGCGCTTCGTGGCCTTTGGCAGCACAGCACGCACAGCCCTGGCAGCTATCAACCGCGACATTCGAGCAAGCCACCAACCTCATGCCAAAACATCGCCGCAACGTAAAACCGGAAAACTGACGCTCGGCAGTCTCCAAGCTCAAGTAGATAAGGCCAACGCAGCATGACGGCCTCCGTACAGCGCGAACTGCGCCTGCCGAAAGCGCCCAGAAGTCAAACCGTTGAGCTGCTGTACCGAATCTTCGGGGATCTGCTCGTGCCCTTCGAACAGGTACGCGAACGCTACTTCAGCAATCTCAACCAGGACAACTTCACTCGCGCACTAACAAGTGGCCGTGTTGCGCTGCCCATCACCACCCTGGATACCAGCGCCAAGCGCTCCCGCTTCATCGACATCCGCCATCTGGCCATCTTCATTGATACGCAGGCGGATGCCGCAGACGAGGAGATGGCAAACACTCAATCTCACGCGTTAACCGATACCCCCAACAACAGCTAACCACCGCAACCGCTGCACCACCAGCCAAGCGGAACACAACAGTAGGAGCAAACCACATGACAGCATTTGAAATTTTCGCATTGATCAGTTTCGTGATTGCACTCGCCATTCTGTACTGGGTCGGGTATCGCGGTGGGTTAAAGGATGGCTGGAGTGAAGGCTACGACGACGGCCACGGTAAGGGCTATATCGAGGGCATTGAGGAGGGCGAGTCGTCGGGCGCGACGGCTCTTGAACAGGTTACACAGCGATGCACGCGCCTGGAGCTGATTTTGATCCGGGAACCTCAGGACCGTCAGATCCTTCTTGAGATCGCCGGAAAGCTCAAACTCGCCGCCGATACTTTCCACGCATTGAAGTCCGAAAGCCACGCAACTCAAGCACTCATTCTGCGCGACCACGCTTTGAGCATGGCCGCCGAGTTGGATTCCTTTCATCAGGAGGATCCAGCATGAGCCGCCCAATCCCAATGCTACGTCTGACACCCCAAGCCGCCGGGACACTGCAACAGCAGTACACCAACGCTATGAAGGAACTGAGCGCAATGACTCGCCATAACAAAGAGTTCGACCGGCAGTTGAAAGCGTTGATCGGTTACGACGCCCTGCGCGAATTGCATAAGGCAACTGACAACGCCCTGCTGCTGGCCGATCTCGTGAAGGAGGCCGCATGAACTGGATCCTCACCCACACCGGCAAGCGTTTTGATCTGTTCGAACCTGACGCCGACATGATCGACCCACGGGATATCTCCCACTCACTGGCACACCTCTGCCGCTTCAACGGGCACACCCGCGAGTTCTACAGCGTGGCGCAACACAGTTGCATCGTCGCCGAGCTGGTGCCGGAAGAACACAAGCTAGCTGCCTTGCTCCATGACGCGCCAGAGGCCTACCTGGGCGACATGACCAGGCCACTTAAGCAGTGGATACATGCGTACCAGGACTTTGAAGACTGGATATGGCAACGTGTGTGCCAGCGCTTCGACATCGCAGCAGAACTTCCTGCGTGCGTTCACCAGGCCGACTTGATTGCGCTGGCCACCGAACGCCGCGACCTCATGCCAACCGATCCGGCTATCTGGGATTGCTTGGTCGGCATCGAACCTATGGCCGAAATCATCCGCCCATGGCCTGCCGCAGAAGCCCGACTCACCTACCACCAGAGCCTGATGGACCAACTCGCTGTCGAACATCGGAGGAAAGCGGCATGAAGAACCAACAGGAAAACATCAGCGCCGTGGCCGCTTTGCTCCGCCGCACCAGCGGTGTCGACACGTCAGAAACAAACAGTCTCTGCTGCGCAGCAGCAGGCATTATTGCTCTTTCCAGCACCACCGCCGAAGCACGTATACCCCAAGAAAAGCTGCGCGGGGCAGTGCTCGCTGATGCAACGCTTACCGCTTCGAGACGCCCGCACGCGCAGCCTGTCGTGGGGTATATGCACGTGCGCGACCCAGCCAAGGGGGACCATATGACTGTCTTTCTTCTGCTGCACCTGTGCGCGGACGCGACCCGTATCCATTACGACCTGATCATCGCAACAGAAGCGCTGGACTGCTCCAGCGCATACGGACTCTCTGACACAGATCCTGAACCCGTGAAAACGCCGGAGGCAGCATGAGCGCAGCAGAAAAACTCGACTTCCACATCATCCCCGGCGCCTGGTTTCGCCAGGATCTGCTGTACCCAGTCTTCGGCCTAAGCACCGAAGCGGTTCGCAAATACCGTTCCCGAGGTCTGTGGCTGGAGGGCAAGCACTGGCGTTACGACCCAGCTAACGTGATCGTCTACAACCGCGCGGCCATTGAGCGCTGGATGGAAGGGAAGCCATGATCGACAAGATGCCAACTGGCGTGGAGATGAACGGCAAGCAACTCCGCATCTGGTTCATCTTTAACGGTCAACGGTGCCGTGAACCCCTGGAAGGGATCTCCAAGGTAAACAAGGCCGCGATCGTCTACGCCGACAACAAGCGCCGTACCATTCTCGCGGAAATCAAAGAGGGCCGCTTCGACTATGCGGCCCACTTTCCCAACTCACCAAGAGCTGCCATGTTCACGGGAACTGGCGGTCCTTCGCTCAAGCGCACCGTAAAGGAAGGCATTGACCGCTGGCTGGAGGTTCAACGCGCGCTCAAAGCTTCGAGCACCGTTATCAACTACGTCAGTAAGGCTGTGCACGTCGAGAAGAAATTCGGCAAGCGTCGAATCGTCGACATCAGTAAGAGCGACATCGAGTTGTTTCAAGCACAGTTACTCAAGCAAGGCCTGGCCCCGAAGACTGTGAATGACATTTTTACCGTCGTCCGAGGTATCTGGGCCGATGCTTTCGGCGATGGCATCCTGAAAGCTAACCCGCTCGACAGGATCAGTAACGTCGGATCGGACGTCGACCTGGAGCATGCCGACCCTTTTAGTCGCACAGAGATTAAGCTGATCGGCGAAGCAGATCCTGACCGCCGAGCTGACACCCGGATGATTGAGTTCAACTGCTGGGCCGGACTGTCCCTTTCCGAACTCATCGGGCTGGCCGTTGAAGACGTAGATCTTGAAGCCGGCCTGGTACACGTCCGGCGCGCATTGGTCGTCGGCGAATTCAAAGTCCCCAAAGAGCGCTCCAGGGTCCGAGCTATCGAACTCATAGACCCAGCCCTCGAACTAATACGAGAGATAGTTGCCGCCGCGAAGGAAGCTGTAGCCGAAGAGATCACCGTTATCCAACGCGACAACATCACGTCCAAGAAGATGAAAGTCAGGTTCCTTTTCCGCAGTTCGACCAGCGGCTTACTCTGGAACGGCAAAACATTGAGCAACTGGTTCACTGCCCATCTGAAAAAAGCAGAGGTCCGCCACCGAGGCGCCAACCAATGCCGTCACACGTTTGCCAGCCAGATGCTGTCGAGTTACGTCCCGGTCGAGTGGGTGGCCAGGCAACTGGGGCACGCCGATACAACTATGGTGCGAAAGCATTACGGGAGATGGATACCGAAGGACACCAAGAGCATGGCGGGTATCGTGTCAAAAATGTTGGGGCTTAGAGCGGATTAGAGCGGAATACAGGGAAAGGTTTTTGCCCTAAAAATGCCCTAAATGATATGAACAAAACGAAAAAGCCCCTGTAATCTCTAATGATTACAGGGGCTTAGTCTTATTCAATAATGGCGGAGAGATAGGGATTCGAACCCTAGGTACCGGTGAAGGTACAACGGATTTCGAATCCGTCCCATTCGGCCACTCTGGCATCTCTCCAACGGCGCGCATCATAACAGCCTGTTTCGTGGAAGCAAAGCTCGAATAGAGATTTTTTCCGTGCTATCAGATGCTTGCGTCGATTACAGCGGTACGCCGAGACGATGGGCGACTTCTTCGTAGGCTTCGATCACATCACCGAGGCCCTGGCGGAAGCGGTCTTTGTCCATCTTCTTCTTGGTGTCCTTGTCCCACAGGCGGCAGCCGTCCGGGCTGAATTCGTCGCCCAGGACGATAGAGCCGTCGTGGAACACACCGAATTCCAGCTTGAAGTCCACCAGCAACAGGCCTGCGTCGTCGAACAGCTTGCTCAGCACGTCGTTGACCTTGAGGGACAACTCCTTCATGCGCGCCAGTTGCTCAGCGGTGCCCCAACCGAACGCCACGACGTGGGATTCGTTGATGAACGGGTCGCCCTTGGCGTCGTCCTTCAGGAACAGCTCGAACGTGTAAGGGTTGAGCTTGAGGCCCTCTTCCACGCCCAGGCGCTTGACCAGGCTGCCGGCGGCGTAGTTACGCACGACGCATTCCACCGGGATCATGTCCAGCTTCTTGACCAGGCACTCGTTGTCGCTCAGCAGTTTGTCGAATTGGGTCGGGATGCCGGCCGCTTCGAGTTTCTGCATGATGAAGGCGTTGAACTTGTTGTTCACCATGCCCTTGCGATCCAGTTGCTCGATGCGCTTGCCGTCGAACGCCGAGGTGTCGTTGCGAAACAGCAGGATCAGGCGGTTGGCGTCGTCGGTCTTGTACACCGACTTGGCTTTGCCGCGGTAGAGTTCTTCACGTTTTTCCATGATGGGCTCCGCTTTGAGTGAGGTGGGCTAGGCGATGTGTCGCCAGTCGAGCCCTGAATCTTGATCGGCCAGTTGCAGCCAGTCCGGGTCGCACCCAAGGGTTTCGACAAAACATTGCCGGGCAAGCGTCGGCAGGTTGTTCTTGCTGCTCAAGTGGGCCAGGACCAGGTGTTGCAGGTCTTGCCAGCCCAACTCGTACACCAGGTACGCCGCCTGGTGGTTGTTCAAATGTCCCAGTTCGCCACCCACCCGCTGCTTGAGAAAGTACGGATAGTGACCGCGAGCCAGCAGGTCTCGGCAGTGGTTGGACTCGATCATCAAGGCATCGAGGTTCCGGTAACCGTCCAGCACCTTGGCACAGTAGGAGCCCAGGTCGGTGAGCACGCCGAAGCGCCGCTCCCCATCACTGAATACATACTGCGTAGGTTCCTGGGCGTCGTGCGCCACGGCAATCACATTGATGCTCAACGCGCCAATCTGCAGTTGCTCGCCACCCGCCAGGAAACCTGCGGGTTCAACGGGTTTGCGCATCCCGCGCAACGTACCGCGACTGAGGTACACCGGAAGATTGTAGCGCCGAGACAGCAAACCCACGCCATGCACGTGGTCGGCATGTTCGTGGGTCACTAGGATCGCGCTCAGCTGCGAGGGGTGAACCCCCAGGCGCAGCAGGCGCCGCTCGGTTTCCCGCAAGGAGAAACCACAATCAACCAGCACGTACGTGTCGTCGTGGGCGACCAGCGTACCGTTCCCTTGGCTACCGCTGCCGAGAACGGCAAAACGCACCGGATCAGCCCAGGTTGTCTTGAATCACGCCCAACACTTTGCGCGCTGTTTCAGCGGGCGCAACGGTGTTGATGTTTTTCTCGACGGTGACTTGTACGGTTTCGCCAACCTTGCTCAGGCGAACCTGATAACGCTCGGCGCGGGTTTCGATCTCTTCCTTGGTCGGCTTGCTGCCGAACAACTTGCCGAAGAAACCAGGCTCGTCGTCTTTCTTCTCGGCTTTTTCAGCCACGTTGATGTAGTACAGGCCGAGGCTGCGGTTGATGTCTTCAACGCGCCAAGGGCCTTGTTCCAAAGCACGACCCACACTGGCCCAGGCACGGTCCAGGTCTTCACCCAGGTTCAGCACCACGTTGCCGCTGCCGTCCTCGGTGAGGCTGACGCGGCTAGGGGTGTCGTAATCACGCGCCGCGAGCAGGGAAACGGAACCGCCCTTCTCGGAAATACGGCTCATGCTGGCCAGCATCTCGTCGACCAAGGCGGCATCAACGCCGGTGTTGACCGAGCGGTTGGTGAACTCGACGTTGGACGTGCTGCCGGCAGGACGCTCGGCGCTGACCACATAGACTTCACTGGTATTGCGCTGTACGCCAGGCTCGATGCGCACACGCACACGGGCTTCGCTGTCAGCCGCGACGCCACCGGCCTGCAGGCGCTTGGCCATGTTGGCGGACAGCTCGCTGCCTTGCTGCCATGCGGTGGTGAACTCACCGGTCTGCGGGCGCTGCTCGTCGATGCGGAAACCGTTGTCCTGGAAGAACTGCACGGCCACCGGCCAGACTTCGGCAGGTGGGCGCTGCGCCACGATCCAACGCGAGTCACCGCTCTTCTGCAAGCTGTAGTCGCTGGCATCCGCCACGGCCGAGATCGGCTGTGGACGTGGCACTACGTACTCACCCTTAGTGGTGTCGTCGGCCACGTTACGCGGGATCGGCAGCAACGGGTCAAGGCGCTTGGCAACATTGACGTCCGGTGGCAATTGCATCGGTTTGGTTGCTTGTGCTTCCAGGTAATCGCTGCCGCGGTCACGGAAGTAGCCTTCCGGGCCCCAGATCCAACCGCAGCCACTGGTGCTGGAGATAATCAAGGCAAGTGCGGAAAGTCCGGCCAATCGCTTCATGCGTAGTGCTTCCTCAATTAAACCAGGACGCCGGACTGGCGCAGGGCCTGTCGCAGCGGTTCGTGAAAGGCTTCGCTCAGACGGGTGAGCGGCAGACGGATACCGTCCGGCATCATGCCCATCTCGAACAGCGCCCATTTCACGGGAATAGGGTTGGATTCGATAAACAGTGTCTTGTTGAGTGGCATCAGCTTCTCGTGGATCGCACGGGCAGTCACGGCATCGCCAGCAAGGGCGGCTGCGCACATGTCGCTCATGGCGCGGGGGGCCACGTTGGCGGTCACGGAAATGTTGCCCTTGCCGCCCAGCAGGATCAGCTCGACTGCCGTGGCGTCGTCACCGGAATACACCAGGAAGTCGCTGCGCACGCCGGCCAGGATGTCCTTGGCACGTTGCAGGTCGCCGGTAGCTTCCTTGATGCCGATGATGTTCGGCACGGTGGACAGGCGGATCACGGTCTCAGCCTTCATGTCGCACGCGGTGCGGCCCGGTACGTTGTAGAGGATCTGCGGAATATCGACGGCTTCGGCAATGGTGCGGAAGTGCTGGTACAGGCCTTCCTGGGTCGGCCTGTTGTAGTACGGGGTCACCAGCAGGCAGGCATCTGCGCCGGCTTTCTTGGCGTTCCTGGTCAGCTCGATGGCTTCACGCGTCGAGTTGGCGCCCGTACCGGCGATCACGGCGATACGGCCCGCGACACGCTTGACCACGAATTCGATCACCTGGATGTGTTCTTCCACATCGAGGGTGGCCGATTCACCCGTGGTGCCGACCGCCACGATGGCGTTGGTGCCTTCTTGCAGGTGGAAGTCCACCAGTTTGCCAAGGCTGTCCCAGTCGAGATGACCTTGTGCATCCATGGGTGTGACCAGTGCCACCATACTGCCCGCAATCATGCAACCGCTCCTGCCGGAAAAAGAGAGCCGTAATGGTACTGGCGCCAAGATGCTTGTACAAGCGAAGTACCGCCTGAGGATGCGTTCTGGATCAACTAAACGACGGGCAATGCCATCATTGCGCGAAAGTGGGGGTCTCGGTGGGGTAAAAACCCGCCGATCACGCAATGAAAACGCCACCTCCTATCCCTTGGCGACGCTTTTCGCTACCCTTCATGCTTTGATCGATACAGCCCTCACCGTATCGACCGCTCATCGTTTTAGGAAGGCTGCATGTCCACCCCCACAGTTCGCGAACAATTCCTTGTTATCAGTGCCCTCGGCGCCAACCCCATGGAGCTGACCAACGTCCTGTGCCGCGCCAGCCATGAAAACCGCTGCGCCGTCGTGACCTCGCGCCTGACCCGCCATGGCGAGTGCAGTGCGCTGGTGTTGCAGATCTCCGGCACCTGGGACGCCCTGGCGCGCCTTGAGACTGGCCTGCCGGGCCTGGCCAAGAAGCACGACTTCACCGTCAACGTGGTGCGCAGCGCCGCCCTGGAGAACCGTCCCCAGGCCCTGCCTTATGTCGCGTATGTCAGCTCGGCCTATCGCTCGGACATCGTCAATGAGCTGTGCCAGTTCTTTATCGACCATAACGTCGAACTGGAGAACCTGACCTGCGACACGTACCAGGCCCCGCAAACCGGCGGCACCATGCTCAATGCCACCTTCACCGTGACCTTGCCGGCCGGCGTGCAGATCAGCTGGTTGCGCGACCAGTTCCTGGACTTCGCCGATGCCTTGAACCTTGACGCGCTGATCGAGCCTTGGCGCCCACAGAACCCAATGTAAGGAACCCTCCATGGCGGTAGTCATCGACAAACCCGTAGCCGATTTCGAAGCCCCGGCCACCAGTGGCCAGACCTTCAGCATCAAAGCCCTCAAGGGCAAGCAAGTGGTGATCTACTTCTACCCGAAGGACAGCACCCCGGGCTGCACCACTGAAGGCCAGGGTTTCCGTGACCAGTACGCAGCGTTCAAGGCCGCCAACACCGAGGTGTTTGGCGTGTCGCGCGACAGCGTGAAGTCCCACGAGAACTTCAAGGGCAAGCAGGCATTCCCCTTTGAGCTGATCAGCGACAAGGACGAGGCGGTTTGCCAACTGTTCGATGTCATCAAGCTGAAGAAGCTATACGGCAAGGAATACCTGGGTGTGGATCGCAGCACGTTCCTGATCGATAGCGAAGGAGTGCTGCGTCAGGAATGGCGCGGCGTGAAAGTGCCGGGGCATGTGGACGCCGTGTTGGCGGCGGCGCAGGCTTTGAACAAGGCCTGATCAGCAGCGCGAGCCACTGTAACGAGGGCGCTTGCTCCCGCTGGGCTGCGAAGCAGCTCCGATAAAAAGGCAGCAAGCGCCCTCGTCACAATTCGCCCTGCCGCTATAACAAAGGCGCCACCACCGGCTCCTGCCGCGGCCACGCGTCCAGCACCGCCTTGAACAGCGTTGCCAGGGGAATCGCAAAAAACACCCCCCAGAATCCCCACAACCCGCCGAACAACAATACCGCGCAGATGATTGCCACCGGGTGCAGGTTGACGGCTTCGGAGAACAGCAGCGGCACCAGCACGTTGCCGTCCAGGGTCTGGATAATCCCGTACACCGCCATCAGGTAGATGAACTGGTCGCTCCACCCCCACTGGAACAGGGCGATCAATGTGACCGGTACCGTCACCACCACGGCGCCGACATACGGTACCACCACGGAAATGCCGACCAGCAAGGCCAACAGCGCTGCGTAGTTCAAGTCCAGGGCGATAAAGGCGATGTAGGTCACGCCCCCACAGATAATGATCTCAATGACCTTGCCCCGAATGTAGTTGGCAATCTGCCGGTTCATCTCCTCAGCCACCCGGGTAATCAGCGCCCGCTCGCGCGGCAGGTAGCCACTGACCCAGCGACCGATCATTGCGCGGTCTTTAAGGAAGAAGAACACCAGGATCGGCACCAGCACCAGGTAGATCATGATATTGACCAGCAGCGGCAGGCTGGACAGGGAAAAAGTCAGCGCCCATTGGCCGAATTTTCCGATCTCGCCACGGGCCACTTCGATGGCCTGTAGCACCTGCTCGTCCGATACCAGGTGCGGATAGCGCTCCGGCAACAGCAGCAACAGTGACTGCCATTTGGCGAGCATGCCCGGCAGCTCGTTGAACAGGGTGATCAATTGGTGCCACAACAGCGGTACCACGATCACGATAAAGACCAGCAGCAACCCCATGAACAAGGCAAACACCAAGCCCACCGCCGCCGCGCCCGGCAAGCGCAGACGCTCCAGGGTGGTAACCAGGCCTTGCATCAGGTAGGCCAGCACCATCCCCGCCAGCACCGGCGCGAGCATGCCGCCCAAGGTGAGTACGGCGGTGAACGCGAGGAAGAGCAGGACCGCCAGCACCACGGCTTCTTCATCGGAAAAGTAACGCTGAATCCAGTCTCGTAACACCTTGAACATCAATCAACCTCAGACAATGGGGGGCAAACGGCTCAGGCCTTGCGCAACCAGTAACAGTAGACGCCGGCTGCATCTTCTTCATGCAACAACGTGTGGCCTGCCAGTTTGGCAAAGGTGCGAAAGTCACGCTGGGAGCCTGCGTCCGTGGCGATCACCTTGAGTATTGCGCCACTGGCCAAACGATTGAGTTCCAACTTGGCCTTGAGCAAGGGCAACGGGCAATTGAGGCCGCTGGCATCGAGTTCGGCATCAAAGGCTACAGCGTCGGTCATGGTTTTACTCCGGGCAGCGTTCGGGGTGCTTAGAATATCTGGTCCGAAGCTCAGTGTCCGGCTACAGTAAGCTCTTTGTCCAAAGGCTCTGTGCATGACTTTCTTGCGCCCCACCCTGCTGACGCTGGCTTGCCTGCTGGCCTCTCCAGGCTTCGCTGACGACCTGCCGTCACTTGGCGACGCCAGCTCTGCCATTGTCTCGCCACAACAGGAATACCAACTGGGTCGTGCCTGGCTGGCTTACCTGCGCGGCCAGGTCTCACAGCTTAACGATCCGCAGCTCAAGGATTACGTCGAAACCAGCGTGTACAAGCTGGTGGAGACCAGCCAGGTCAATGACCGGCGCCTGGAGTTCATCCTGATCGACAGCCCGCAGCTCAACGCCTTTGCCGCACCTGGCGGCATTGTGGGGGTCAACGGCGGCCTGTTCCTGAATGCGCAGACCGAAGGTGAGTACGCTTCAGTGCTGGCTCACGAATTGGCTCACTTGTCGCAACGCCATTTCGCCCGAGGCGTGGAAGCACAGCAACGCATGCAGATCCCGATGATGGCCGCCCTGCTTGGCGGCATCATTGCTGCCGCCGCAGGTGCCGGCGATGCCGGTATTGCCGCGATCGCCGGCACCCAGGCCGCCGCGATCCAGGAACAACGAAGGTTCTCTCGCCAGAATGAGCAAGAGGCCGACCGTATCGGCATCCTCAACCTGGAAAAAGCTGGTTATGACCCGCGCTCCATGCCGACCATGTTCGAGCGCCTGATGCGCCAATACCGCTTCGACGCCAAGCCCCCTGAATTCCTGCTGACTCACCCGGTAACCGAATCGCGGATCGCCGACACCCGCAACCGCGCGGAGCAAGCCAAGCCCGGTGGCAAGGAAGACAGTCTGCGCTATCAGTTGATTCGCGCACGGGTGCAGTTGCAATACGAAGACACGCCTGGGCTGGCCGCCAAGCGCTTTCAGGCACAGTTGGACGAGAACCCGAAGAACGATGTGGCGCGCTATGGCCTGGCCATTGCCCAGATCAAGGGCACCCAGCTCAAGCAAGCCAGGGAAAACCTGGCCCCGTTGCTGGCCAAGGCCCCCAACGACATCACCTACAACCTCGCGCAAATCGAGCTGGACATCACCAGCAATCACTTGCCGGATGCCCAGCAACGGACCGACCGGATGCTTACCCAGTACCCCGGCAACTATCCGCTGAACCAGGTGCGGGTTGACTTGCTGCTCAAGCAGAACCGCACCGCCGATGCAGAAAAAGCCCTGGACGGCTTGCTCAAGTCCCGCCCGGACGATCCGGACGTGTGGTATCAGGTCGCGGAGACGCGCGGCTTGTCCGGCAACATCATCGGCCTGCATCAGGCTCGCGCCGAGTACTTTGCACTGGTGGGCGATTTCCAGCAGGCGATCCAGCAGCTGGACTTTGCCAAGCGCCGCGCCGGCAACAACTTCCCCCTGTCATCCCGCATCGATGCACGCCAGCGCGAGCTGATCGAGCAGGAACGCCTGGTCAAAGGGATGATGAGTTAAACCCATCGCCCACAAAAAAGCCCCGCCTTCGCTGAACGAAGGCGGGGCTTTTTTATTGGGCTGTGTTACTCAGCCAGCTTGAAGGTAATGAAGCTGGCACGGCCCTGACGCAATACCCGCATCGATACCGTACGGTTCTTCGGCAGCGCCTTGGCGATGTCGGTGAACTGCTTGGTGTTGTCGATCGCCTGATTGTTCAGGTGAGTAATCACGTCACCTGGCTGCAGGCCAATCAACGCCGCAGGGCCGTCCTGGACTTCCTTGATCACCACGCCGCTTTTCAGGTCGAAGGTCTTTTTCTGCTCATCGGTCAGCTCGGCCACGGCAATACCCAGGCGATTGCTGCTGCGTTCGGCGCCCGGCTTGGTGTTACCCAGGGCGTCGAGGGTCGCGCCTTCTTCAGGGATCGCGCCAACGGTCAGTTCAACGTTCTGGCGCTTGCCTTCACGGATCACTTCCAGCTTGGCCTTGCTACCTGCCTTGAGTGCGCCCACCAGGTGCGGCAGGTCTGCCGACATGATGATCGGCTGGCCATTCATGCTCAGGATCACGTCGCCCACTTGCAGGCCGCCTTTGGCAGCAGGGCCGTCGTCCTGGATCTGCGCGACCAGGGCACCCGCCGGTTTGTCGAGGCCGAAGGATTCAGCCAGGTCTTTGTTCACTTCCTGAATCACTACGCCCAACCAGCCACGGCTGACCTTGCCACCGCTTTTCAGCTGGTTGGAAACATCCATGGCCACGTCGATCGGGATGGCGAACGACACGCCCATGAACCCACCGGAACGGGTGTAGATCTGCGAGTTGATCCCCACCACTTCGCCGTTCAGGTTGAACAGTGGACCACCGGAGTTGCCCGGGTTGATCGGCACGTCGGTCTGGATGAACGGTACATAGTTTTCGTTCGGCAGGCTGCGACCGATGGCGCTGACAATACCTTGGGTCACCGTATGGTCAAAGCCAAACGGCGAACCGATTGCCACTACCCATTGCCCTGCCTTCAGGTCCTGGGACTTGCCCAGTTTCAGCACCGGCAGGTCCTTGCCATCGATTTTCAGCAAGGCCACGTCGGAACGAGGATCGGTGCCGACCAGCTTGGCTTTCAACTCACTGCGGTCGGCCAGGCGCACCAGAATCTCGTCAGCGTCGGCAATCACATGGTTGTTGGTGAGGATGTAGCCATCCGGCGAAATGATGAAGCCAGAGCCCAGGGATTGCGCTTCACGCTGACCGCCACCACGGGGGGATCGCTGTTGCGGCGGCATGCCACGCTCAAAGAACTCGCGCAGCATCGGCGGCAAGCCCTCCAGGTCGGGCATCTGCTGGTTCGAGACTTTGCGATCCGGCAATTTCTGCGTGGTACTGATATTCACCACGGCAGGCGAGGCTTGCTCAACCAGTTGAGTGAAGTCAGGCAGCTCGACCGCTTGCGCGGACACGGCCTGACCCAGCACCAATACCGTGGCGACTATGGATAGGTAAGACTTCAAACGTGGTATCGACATACAGCTCCCGTTACGACGAGCAGGGTTGAGCGACAGGGTTCAAAAAACGCCGGAAACTGCGACCGACATCTTTGTTCCGCGAACAAAACAAGGCCAGAGCCGACATGCCCTGACCTATAAAAAACATGAGGGATTTTTGCAAGTGAAAATGCTGATCCGGACATTTCATGTCTCTCGGCAACCAACCTGGCAGGGACTTAGAGTGAAAGGTCAGGATGAACATAAGATTAACGACTCACGGCTTGGTCACTGGCTTTTTATCACCGCGTACCGACAGCGCGATGCGCTCGGCAGTGCCAATCGGGATTTCGCCGACGACCGTCACCATCATTTCTCCCTCCACCGTGTTCAGGCGGCGAGACACAGCAACCGTAGGGCCTAGCTGTGTACGAGTTTCCGACACGCTTACGTCGCTGATCGGCTCAAGAAACACCGAAAAACGCGCCAGCCCATCTTCGTACATCAGGCTATCGACGGTTGCTTTGGTCTGGGTGTCTTTACGGGTACTGCGACTGGTCAACTGAAATCCGGGAGGCAGCCATTCAAGGTGCCAGGCCTCCGTGGCCTCGACTTCAGGCGCCTTGCTGTTGACGACTGCAATAGGCGTGCATTCGCTGCTAGGCTGCAAGTCACGGTCATCTGGCAGGACCGCAGTGTTCAGTCGCGTGAACTGGAAGCGCTCGAGTAATTGGCCCTGGTCATTGAGCAGCAGGGACTTGAGCGGCAAGGCAGTCTCACGGTCCAGATGCAACTCGAACCCATAACGGTATTGGTCGCGCGGGGTGATCGACACAATCACTGCATTACGACCGGCCACGCGAGATTTGCCGATAACGGCCAGTTCGTAGAATTGAGTGAGTTTTTGCGGATCAAGCGTACGCGAAGGCGCGTCACGCGAATTACCAAGACCTGCGACCAATGTGCCACTGACGCACTGTGTCCGGCCATCTACGCGCACGACTTCCTGAGCCGAACCGTCAAGCTGCAAAAGCCGCTCACGGACTTGGCCATCCTGGACACGATGCCAGATGTCATGGGTAGAGAAACTGCCGTTACGCTCGTAGACGAACGTCCCTTGAAAGCTTTGCTGCTGCTCTGCACGCCCAAGTCGAGTCAGCCAGTCTTGGGCTTCATCGGCGTGGGCGGGGAGTGCAAACCAGCCACTAAGCAAAAGCGTAAGGAGCGGTATGGCGCGCATAGGGCTCCTTAACGGTTCAGCGGTTTTCCAGGCTTGCTGCGCGAGCGTATGGCAAAGCGCTTTCAGTGCCTTTCAAGGCCGATTCCTGGGCGTGTTGGCGCAGGTAGCCTGGAAGACGCTGGTCCTGCCAGCCGGATTGCCCTTGAAGAACGCCATTGGCCATTGGGCCAGTGGTTTCGGAGCTTTCCTTGTAGCCGGCCAGTACAGCTGGGCCCTTGACTTGCGGACCGGCCATGACCGGCTGCTGGGTCTGCTGGGCCAGTTCGGCACCGGCGATCTCGTCCTGGTTGTACAGGCGAACACCGGCCAATACGGCAACAGTCACCGAAGCAGCCACTGCCAGACGACCCAGGCTACGCCACGGTCCACGTGCAGCTTTTGCCGGAACGGCTTCATCAGCCAGTGCAGCAGAAACGGCCGCAGCAATATCCAGACGAGGGATTAGGAGATCCTTGTGCATCACCGCCCGAGCAACTTGGTAACGAGACCAGGTGTCACGGGTTTCGGCATCATCAAATGCGTTGAGCACTCGACGAAGTTCCAGTTCATCCGCTTCGTTATCCATCACTGCGGACAGCGATTCCTGCAGGGCATCACGACTCATGGCGGTTCCTCTCTTGGCTGTCGCCGCTGTCTTTAGTTTTCCTGCAACAACGGTTGCAAGGCTTTATCGATGGCTTCCCGGGCCCGGAAAATCCGTGACCTTACAGTCCCCACCGGACACTGCATGACGCTCGCAATGTCTTCGTAACTCAGACCATCGAATTCACGTAAAGTTAACGCCGTACGCAAATCTTCTGGCAGTTGCTGAATTGTGCGATGAACGGTTCCTTCGATCTCGTCGCGCAGCAATGCACGCTCCGGCGACTCGAGATCTTTGAGGCCGTGATCACCATCGTAAAATTCTGCATCTTCTGAACTTACATCACTATCCGGTGGGCGGCGTCCGCGAGACACCAGATAGTTCTTCGCCGTGTTGATGGCGATGCGATATAGCCACGTGTAAAACGCACTATCACCGCGAAAATTGCCCAGTGCACGGTATGCCTTGATAAAGGCTTCCTGTGCAACGTCCTGCGCTTCATGGGTGTCGTGCACAAACCGCACGATCAACCCGAGAATTTTGTGCTGGTATTTCAGCACTAGCAGATCAAAAGCTCGCTTGTCGCCGCGTTGAACGCGCTCGACCAGCTGCTGATCCTCTTCCTGGGTTAGCATGAACACTCCTCGTTGTACTTGAAGGAGGCTTGCATAACTAAACGATCAGGCTTGCAAACATAGACTAGGACTTTTCGCAAAAGTTCTCCCCCTCCAAGCAAGTTTCCGGCATGCACTGATTTGGCACACACGAAAAACGCAGTACGGGCAACGCCGACTGCGCGAATAATCTTGTCGTCGGTTTTCTGACGCGTCCAATGCTCCCGACGGGCCAATAAACTCAACGTTTTCCCAGCTTCCGGGCAACCTGCTATTGAGTCGGGGCTTATGCAAAAAGTTCCCGTTTCAATAACTGGCCGATTTTACCCTGGCCGTGCACCGTAATCTCACATTGCCACGAATGCCCGACTATTGTGCCGCTCCCCCCCTCTATATACTAGTGGCCCGTGTGCCCCTTTGATTCGCCGATCCAGGCGTCCTGTTTGCGCCAATCCTTCGGATCGCTTTTTGCGGAATCCTTCCAATGAGCCAACAGTTTCAACACGATGTCCTGGTGATCGGTAGCGGCGCGGCCGGCCTGAGCCTTGCACTGACCCTCCCCAGCCACCTGCGCATTGCCGTACTGAGCAAAGGCGACCTGGCCAACGGCTCGACATTCTGGGCCCAGGGCGGTGTCGCCGCGGTATTGGACGACACCGACACAGTGCAATCCCACGTCGAAGACACCCTCAACGCGGGCGCCGGCTTGTGCAACGAAGACGCGGTGCGGTTCACCGTCGAGCACAGCCGCGAAGCGATCCAATGGCTGATCGACCAGGGCGTGCCGTTCACCCGCGATGAACACGCGGGGAGCGACGACGGTGGTTTCGAATTCCACCTGACCCGCGAAGGCGGCCACAGCCATCGACGCATCATTCATGCGGCCGATGCCACCGGCGCTGCAATCTTCAAGACCCTGCTCGACCAGGCCCGCCAACGCCCCAACATCGAATTGCTCGAGCAACGCGTCGCCGTCGACCTGATCACCGAAAAACGCCTGGGCCTGGAAGGCGAACGCTGCCTCGGGGCCTACGTACTCAACCGCACCAGCGGCGAAGTCGATACCTACGGCGCGCGTTTCACCATCCTCGCCTCGGGTGGCGCGGCCAAGGTATACCTCTATACCAGCAACCCCGACGGGGCCTGCGGCGATGGCATTGCCATGGCCTGGCGCTCAGGCTGCCGGGTGGCCAACCTGGAATTCAACCAGTTCCACCCCACCTGCCTGTATCACCCGCAGGCCAAGAGTTTCCTGATCACCGAGGCTCTGCGCGGCGAAGGCGCCCACCTGAAACTGCCGAATGGCGAGCGCTTCATGCAACGCTTTGACCCGCGCGCCGAGCTGGCGCCGCGGGATATCGTCGCCCGCGCCATCGACCATGAAATGAAGCGCCTGGGCATCGACTGCGTCTATCTCGATATCAGCCACAAGCCCGAAGCCTTCATCAAGACCCACTTCCCAACGGTCTACGAGCGCTGCCTGGCCTTCAACATCGACATCACCAAGGGCCCGATCCCGGTAGTGCCGGCCGCGCACTACACCTGCGGCGGCGTGGTGGTCGACCAACATGGCCGCACCGACGTACCTGGCTTGTACGCGATCGGCGAAACCAGCTTCACCGGCCTGCACGGCGCCAACCGCATGGCCAGCAACTCGCTGCTCGAATGCTTCGTCTACGCACGCTCGGCCGCGGCGGACATCCTGGACCAACTGCCGCGCATTCCTGTGCCTGCCGCCCTGCCCCGCTGGGACGCCAGCCAGGTTACCGATTCGGATGAAGACGTGATCATCGCCCACAACTGGGACGAGCTGCGGCGCTTCATGTGGGACTACGTGGGGATCGTGCGCACCAACAAGCGCCTGCAAAGGGCTCAACACCGGGTGCGCCTGCTGCTGGATGAGATCGATGAGTTCTACAGCAACTACCGAGTAAGCAGAGACCTGATTGAACTGAGGAACCTTGCTCAAGTAGCGGAACTGATGATCAGGTCAGCCATGGAACGTAAGGAATCTCGGGGTCTGCACTACACGCTGGACTATCCAGAGATGCTGCCAGAGGCGAAGGATACGATCCTTACACCGACCTTTTGAGGCACGTTAGGAGACCTTAGCGTAGCACCATAGGACCCCGTTTTGTAACAGCTTTGGCGCATATTTGTCCCAACGGTGGGGTCCTTATCGCCTGCCCGCAAGGGGCCCTTATCGTGCGCCTGAGCGAGCGTGCGAGGGCCTACGGGGGTAAGCGCGCAGGTTAGCTATGACAGGTGGTCTCAGGGAAATTTGTGTCAGATTCTCAAAGGGCCCCTAACGTATCCGCTACGACCTCACCGACCAGCTCAGCGATAAGCTCGCCATGGGCTGCACCGTAAAGAACCGCAATGGTGCCTACCAGCTTCCAAGTTGCCTTTGAGGTCAACAGGGCCTTAAGGACGGCCAACCATGGTTTCTTGGCGTCCATAGCGGGCTCCTGCGTGGAATGTGAGTTTGAATGTGGGTCATTGCCCTGTGCTTTGCGCGTAGGTACGTGATACGGAATGGGCTCAACTGAAGGTCCAACGGCTTGGATAGACGCTCAGGTCAGCCCACAAGGCCCGTGAAGGGCCCCATGGATACTGCGGGTGTTACGGCTTGGCGACCACACGGGTGATCAGAGGGAAGCTCACGACCGCAGTCTGAAGTTTCTCCGTAGGGTCCGCTGGGTTTGCCAGCTTCAGCTTGACCTTGGCCTGAGCCATAACGTCAGCAATGCCGGTGATCTCGATGTCCCAGCCTTGGATTCCAGCGTTACGGGCAGCATGGATCGACCACACGTCACCGTCATTGCCTTCACGGAACGACAGCGAGGCGAAGCCTTTAGGCAGCATGAATACGCCACGGTTGGTGCCCGAGTAGAACTGAGTACGGCAACCCAACAGGTCCTCAACGTCATCCACACCAGCACGCTGGGCGGCACGTTCAAGAACAGCTTGTTCGGTCATGTGCATCAGCAACACGAAGTCGCTCAAGGAGTTACCCACCGATTGGTTGATGGTCAGGGTCAAGGCGTCGATCCAGTCCTCAGCACGGTCGCGTGGCGAAGTGCCCGCAATGGTGACCTCTTTTTCCTCAGTGCTTGGGGACTTGATCAGGATATCTACAATGGTCGAACCGCAGGCCTTCTCGAAGTCGGCCAGCATCTTATCCATCATCTGTTCCATGCCGTTGCCGGTGAAACCAGCGACCACATGAGCATCCAACAGGGTAAAGCGGTGCGAGAAGAATGCAGCGGTATTGGTCGGCTCGGTGAGGATGAAGTCACCAGCTACAGCCTCGCCTTCAGTCACCAGCGAGTGATCATAAATCGACTGGCGTGGGTCGAATTCGATGTTGCGGTTGACCATATTGACCAGTTGCACAGGGGTCGGCTCGGTGCCACGCGGACGGAACTCACAAGGGATAGCGTCGATAGCGCGTTGGTGCCATTCGCCGCCATTAAAGAATTCGTCGATACCTTTAACAACGGCCTGAGCTACGGCGCTTGCATCAGGGGCACTTGCAGAGGTGGAAGCCTGTGTATTGAAGCGCAGGTCACCGCCATTGCCCCATACAGCCTGCTCGTAAGAGGTCACTGCTTGTGGACGGTCAGTGTGTTCACGATGATCGGTGTTCTTGAAAGAGTTAGGAATGCGAGTAGTCATTTAGGTTCTCCTGAGGCTTTAAAGGAATGGGTTCAAGGAGACGCCAGCAAGGGCCAGCGTCACCAAGGAAATCACAAGGTTGGCTTATTCGAAGTCGCCAGAGGACCACGACGAACGACCATTGGCCGAACGGATAGCGGCACCCATGGCCCGATACTTGTCTTCACGGGCTCGGCGGGCGGCTGCCTTACGGGCGACTTCGAGGGCCGTTTGGTTGTACGAAGCGAAGCGCTCAGCGTGGGCCTTAGCGGCTGCTTCTTGCTTGGCTCGTTCCACAGCAGCGGCTTTATCCGCACGAATGTACGCGGCATAGGCAGCAGGGCTACCTTCGAGGCTCAGCCCAGCTTCAGCGTACTGGCGACCAATGGCAGCGATGGTTGGTTCGTTCTTACCAGCGGTAGCGACCAACATGGTCAGCATGACGCCCTCGGCGTAAGCACGGTTGACGGATTGACCTTGGATTTCCACAGTCTCAGGGGTAACGTTTTGGATATTCAGATTCATGGTTGTGCGTCTCCTATATAGAGACATTGATTCATGGCCTTGCCGCATAGAGGCAACGTAACCAGATGGCAAGGAGTAGCCGCACGGGCCTCTCAAGGTCATGATCAATATCTTCTGGGTTTTGGGTAGGTTGTTCGTGATCACGGGTCTACAGCTTGGCGGGTGTGATCTTGGTGCCGATGGCGGACGGCTATGCGTTAAGCGGGGTTACTACGGTGATCGGTGATCGGGTCAGTGGGATTCGCATGGGCACCATCAGGACCGCATCGAGATGCAGTGTGGTGGTCTGGGTGAACTGCTTCACGAGCACCAGTAGGCCGGGGTGGGCCAGCTTAAGGAGCCCGCAAAGGGCCTCTACGTCAACGCCTTGTTCACCCCTGCGGACGATACGTTCACGGGCGTCACGGTCTCGCCAAATGGTGCGTAGGGTGACCAGTTTGGTTCGACTTGCAGGTGTCGCGAAGAAAGCGTTGAGCTGATCAGAGAAGTTCATAGCGTTTCATCAGCTCAAGGGTATCGGGGTCGTGCTGCTCCAGTGCGGCGCTCTCAGTCTGTTTAGCGCTCCACCATGCCCGACTTGTAGGTCGGCGGTTCTTGCGTGCTTGGTGTGCCTTACGGTGGCGCTCAGCGGTAGCTTGACGGACCTCAAGGGGATGACCCGCAAGCATCATGGACAGAGTGCGAACCAGTCGGGTGCGCTGGGCGCAGGACATGGCGAAGTTCGTGTTGGGCTCGTTGTGGCTCACATTAGATCGCCTCCTTGGTCACACGACCCCAGCGGTCAACACGAGAGGCCTGAGCTGCCTTCTTGGCCTGAGCCTTGCGGCGGTTGCCGTCAGCTACTCCGGTGTTGATAGTCTCTGTGTTGCAAACCAGCCAATCGAGGCCACCGGGCTTGACCCTCCAGCCTTCACGGCTCCCGAAGTCGCTCGATACGGGCACGAAGTGTCCGAGGTCGAAAGCTTTCTTAGGAGGTCGTACAGGGCCGTCAGGCGTACCGAAGCTATCCACGGCACGCACGAAACGCTTGCACGCATGCAGGTACTTAAGGGCCAAAGCGGGGTGCTGAATGCCTGCTACACGGCATGCCTCGGTCCATGTAAGACCAGCGCCAAGGGCCTTCAGGTCGAGGGTCGTAGCCTTGGGCATGTTGGCGTCCAAGAGGGCATCTTTATGGCGCAGTTCACGGACGGCACTGTTACGCATGGCGATGAACGCACGGATGACCATCAGATAAAAATCAGTCGAAACCCACATGGCGTAGGCAATTGCGCCCTCTTCTGTAGCGAGGGTCCCGTTACCGTGGGAGACATGCAAATTTGCATCTTTGATCAGGGCAGCTTGTACAGCATTACGCCACTGACCCGGCTCCCGAACATTCAAGGCCTTGGCGATCTCGTTTAGATTCCACATTCCATCTTCATTCGGCTTGAAGGTTTGACCCTCGATAACAATGGGCAGCAAATCGGCTTGGTTGTCGATGTTCATAGTTGTGTTTTCCTTTTGAATGCTCCCTGAGTCACATCCACCGGCCAACCTCCAAGGCCCCACAACGGGCATCGGCAAGTGGCAAAGGAAGCATTCAGAAAGACTTGGAGTTTACGGGAGTGGCGTGTGATCGCCGTCGCAGGTGGCCGTGGTGTGGGTCATCTGGTTATTGTGGGTGTTTTTAAATTCGTCTCGATTGTGACTGGATGGCCGGATTGGTCACGGTCTGTGGAGACCATCGGAGCTATGCAAATTTGCAGGGCAGTAGACCCGCGCACAAGGTGAACTTAAAGTTACTCAATTAGAACTTAAAGCATTATTCTTTAATAGATTAATCTTATAAGAATTAACACTCTAAGTCCCTTTAAGCTTCTTTATATAAACCTTAAGAGCTTTTATATGGGTCCACAAACCAACTCGGTCCGTGAATCATAAAAGGCCCCTCTAACCGTGCGATCAGAGATAGGAGGCCCAAACCTATCAAGGGTCTATTCACACGAAGTGAACAGACAGAATCGCTACAGTGGTCCTCGATGCTGGACCCGCAGATCCCGTTAGGGCTGCGCTTGGTGGTCGTATCTGTCTGGGTATGAGCCACTGTCCGGATACGCCTTGCCCGCAGAGGGCCACCTTGAAGGGACCTTACGGCATCATTCACAGAGGTCGCCACGTTTCGGGTGGTGTCGCTCTGGTTATTGTGGGGGTTTTTAAATCTTCGGCGAAAGTGTCGCTAACGCGCAGGCTTCAGGACGAAACGAAAACCTACTATCAAAAGGCGATAGGTTACGTTCAGGCCCCAGCGACGACTCCCACCTGTACATAGCCGCCCCAAATTTTTGACACTAAAAAGCATAAGCCGCCTGCAAGCATTAAAATATTTCTGCCCTTCGCATACCAATTGGTCGCACTCACGTAACTTTTCGCCCAACGCTCTGCATTCGCACGTGCTGCCCCCTCATTTATATCCCGAAGTATCTCAAAGCGGATAACCTTGACTGTTCGATCCATTCGCTGAAAAGCACAGAATGTGCTAAACGACAAAAGCAATAGACTTATCAATTGCAGAGTGATGAAATCATACTTCAACGGAGCGAATTTTATAGTCTGCGCAAGATAGGCACTTGACGCCAAAAGCGCAGCCGCTATGAACTGATCATACTTCATAGCAGAGTCTAAATATGTTTTGTATTTATCACTGTAGCCACCCTTCACGCTCACGAGACGATCTCCCTTTATTTAAAAATCAACCACATTTCCGCACATATCTCAACGCTTCAGCTATACCCTTCACTAATGCTGCCGCAATGTCCTATAACGATCAAATACAAGCCCTGAACTGTGCCTAAGTTAGGCGGAACATCCCAAGCATAGACCAAGAAGTCGTGGGTTCAGACGTCTGAGAAAGCCCTAACGAGCGCCTCAGCCATACGACCCACCTCAACGGCGCTCCCAGCCCCATACAGGTCATAACTGATAGACCCCGAAGCATGCCCCAAGATGGACTCAGCGGTTCCCACAGGCACCTCAGCGGCCTTCAAGGCACCGGCCAGCGAGTGACGCAACGAGTGGAAGGTTTGGGTCCGATCAGCGTTCAACGTCAGGACATCTCGTAGAGCCCCATTGAGCACGTTCGAGAACTGACCGGCCCTCAGTGTGAACAACCGGGAGTCTGCCTTATCGACAAACTCAAGGAACGCCTGAAGATCGAAACCGTAAGCGCCATCAGTCAGCGGCACAACACGGAGAGCATTCTTGGTCTTAGCCGTCTTGCCATCGTTCCTGTTGATGTCGATGACCCAGATACCAGCGACCTGTTTAACGTCAGCCTTGGTCAACTGCCTGAGTTCCTCAATACGGGTCCCAGTGATCACCCCAAGGGACAACGCCCAGCGCTGCCAAGCGTCCACTGGAAGCGACTTAGCGTAAGCCATCAGGGCCTTTACTTGATCCTGCGAGAGCGCCTCACGGGAGCTGTCAGCGCCTTTCGTTGGCTTCAGACCCTTATCAAAACTCTTGTCGAGGTATCCGTTATTCACAGCCCAATCCATGACAGTCGATAGCCGGGTCATCAGCTTCTTAACCGTCGAAGGCTTACGGCCCTCAAGGAGCTTGTCCCGAAGGTTCTTCATGTCCTCCCGTGTGTGGGTCTTCATGTCCAAGTCGCCAAGGATCGTGCCGATTGCCTCACACGATGACTTCACGTCCTGCATGGTGCTGTCCTGAATGCTGTCTTTGCGTTCCGCCATGTAGAGCCCAGAGAGGGCCTTGAAGGTCAGACCTGAAAGAGCACTTACAGATAAGGGCAGGGAGAGGGCCATAGACGTGCCACAAGGTTCCCCATTGAGGTCCTTAACGATCTCGACCAGTTTCCCCGACCGGCCCCGCATACGCTCCTGAGAGGCCTCAAGGATCTCAAGGGCCTTACTGACTGCCCGTTGCTGATTGATGCTTAGGGGCAACTGTGCGGACGCCTTACGGAGCGCCAAGTGATGTTCATCGTTGATCATCTCGTAAGCGACCAGTGAACTGTCACCGTGTGCCATCGTCAGGTTGTACTCAGCGATGTCTATAAGGCGCTCACGAAGTTCATCCCAGGGCGCTTCTGGGTTGTCCAAGTGGTAAGCCTTGAGAGTCGAGAGGATGTCGTCGGAGATGGTCATTGCGGTGGCCTTGTCGGTAGTCCTGAGTGACAGCGTGAAGAAGCCCTTAACGGTTCCTTGAGGGCGAAGGCGAAGGTAATAGCGACCAGACCGGCGATAGTGGTACGGCTTGGCGAGCGCAGTTTGTAACAGGTTTGTCCCACTTGGGGAGCGGTGGTTGACGGTCATCGGCTGAAACCCCTGTATCCATTGGGTTTAGCCTCAAAGGGTCGAGTTCTACAGCAACTATAAGGTCAGCCGTGACCTGATCGAATTGCGCAACCTGGCCCAGGTTGCGGAACTGATGATCCGCTCGGCCATGGAACGCAAGGAAAGCCGGGGCCTGCACTACACCCTCGACTACCCACAGATGCTGCCCGAGGCCCGCGACACTATCCTGGTGCCAACCACCTACGGCGGCTGAATTTCAAGCGAACGCGCAGGCGCCGGTGCACATCGGCGCCCTGCGAATCCCTCGGCACGCAGGTCGAACGGACTCGCCACTCCCCCTGCACGCGATAGCGCAACACCACGATCAGCGGTAAGGCCAGGCTGTCCGGGCGCAACTGTACGCTGTGCCAGCCTCGCGCCGCGCTCCACAACTGCCAGCCGTCTTCGTCGCGGCGCAGGCCACGAATCGACGAACGGTGTGTCAGCAGGATATGGCGCGGCACAACCCAAGCCCCATGCGCCAGGCACAGCAAGCCAGCCAGGCTGGAGAACGGTAGGTCGATAACGAGCAAGGCACCCAACGCGAACAGCTGGGCCAGGAGATACACCGCCAGCATCAGCCGTGAGGCCTGCCAGCGGCATTCAAAGCGATTACTTGGGCTGGACACGGTCCAGGATCATCCGAACCATGCGTTGCAGTTCCGGGTCTTCGGACTCTGCGCGCTCCATGAACCAGCCGAACATGTCCTGGTCTTCGCATTCCAGCAGCCGCACGTAACAGGCGCGATCCACCTCGTTGAGAGTGGCGTAAACCTCTTTGACGAATGGCACCAGCAACACATCCAGTTCAAGCATGCCGCGGCGGCTGTGCCAGTAGAGGCGATTGAGTTCTACATCTTCGACCATGGAGCGCTCCTCAAATAGAGCGCAAGTATACAGGCCCGACGGCACCGGAACAGTCGGCTTTGGTCGCCCTTACAGAAACTATCCATTTGCCGGGCGCCCCTCTATGATGCACCCATGACTTTTTGACCTGCGATGACCCATGGCTGACTCTGCTTTTTTCTGCCCCCTGTCCCACGAAGGCGTTCTCGCCGTCCGCGGCTCCGACGCTGCCAAGTTCCTGCAGGGACAACTGACCTGCAACCTCAATTACCTGAGCGACACCCAGGCCAGCCTCGGCGCGCGCTGCACCCAAAAAGGGCGCATGCAGTCGAGCTTCCGCATCCTGTTGCAAGGTGACGGGGTGTTGCTGGCCATGGCGACCGAGCTGCTGGAGCCGCAACTGGCGGACTTGAAAAAGTACGCGGTGTTCTCAAAATCCAAGCTCACCGACGAAAGTGCCGCCTGGGTACGGTTCGGCCTGTCGGATGCAGACGCGGCCCTCGCCAGCCTGGGCCTGGTGCTGCCCACCGAGACCGATAGCGTGGCGCGTACCGAAGCGCTGATCGCCATTCGCGTCTCACCCGGCCGCGCTGAGCTCTGGGTACCTGCCGAGCAGGCAGAAGCCGTGCGCAGCCAATTGAGCGCTCAATTGAAAGAATCAGCCTTGAATGAATGGCTGCTGGGCCAGGTCCGCGCCGGTATCGGCCAGGTGATGGCGCAAACCCGCGAACTGTTCATTCCACAGATGCTCAATCTGCAAGCCGTTGGCGGCGTCAGCTTCAAGAAAGGCTGCTACACCGGCCAGGAAATCGTCGCGCGCATGCAGTACCTGGGCAAGCTCAAGCGCCGCCTGTACCGCCTGAGCCTGGATGCCGCTGAACTGCCCGAGCCAGGCACTCCACTGTTTGCCCCCAGCCACACCAGTGCGATCGGCGAAGTGGTAATCGCAGCAAAAGCACACCAGGGGATTGAACTTCTGGCCGTGTTGCAAGCCGAAGCAGCCGAGAGTGGCGATGTTCATGTAGGCACACTGGAAGGCCCCGGTTTGCAACTGCTTGATCTGCCTTACCTACTCGACCGGGATCGAGAGATCCAGCGCTGATCGCCGTACCCTTTTGCAACACCCTAGAGAGCATGAATGAACAAGCTGGAGGAAAAAGTCCAACAGGCTTTGGTGAAGGCCATCGACAACGATGACCTGGTTCTGCCGACATTACCGGAAGTGGCCCTGAACATTCGTCAGGCCGCTGAAGACCCGGAAATCAGCATCAGCCACTTGAGCAAGGTGATCGGTCGCGACACCGCGCTGTCGGCACGCCTGATCAAAGTGGTCAACAGCCCGCTGCTGCGCGCGACCCAGGAAGTGACCGACCTTCACACAGCCATCACTCGGCTGGGCACCAACTACAGCAGCAACCTGGCTATCGGCCTGGTGATGGAACAGATCTTCCACGCCCGCTCCGATGTGGTTGAACAGAAAATGCGCGACGTATGGCGCCGCAGCCTGGAAGTGGCCGGTGTCAGCTATGCCTTGTGCCGCAACCACAGCCAGCTCAAGCCAGACCAGGCGGCCTTGGGTGGCCTGGTCCACCAGATCGGCGTGCTGCCGATCCTGACCTACGCCGAAGACCACTACGAGTTGCTCTCAGACCCGGTCAGCCTTAACCACGTGATTGACAGCATCCACCCGCAACTGGGGGACAAACTCCTCGGTCGGTGGGACTTCCCGGAGATGCTGGCAAAACTGCCCGGCCAATACCTGGACCTGGAGCGCGACTCTGCCCACCTCGATTACGTCGACATCGTCCAAGTCGCGGTGCTGTACTGCTACCGCGGTACCGATCATCCCCTGGCCGACGTTCCCATCTCCAGCGTACCGGCGATGAAAAAGCTGCAAGTCGATCCTTACAGCGATGCCTTGCGCGCCGAGCTCGATGAAGCGCGCTCGATGTTTGATTGATCAACCGGCGATAAAACTCACCCGCACCTTCAACCCTGCCTGCTCCCCGTCGTGCAAACTGATCTGCGCCAGGTGCGCCCGACAGATCTCGCCGACAATCGCCAGCCCCAGGCCGGACCCCATGCCCTGTTGGCTACGTCGATAGAAGCGTTCGAACACCCGATCCCGTTCATCCAGCGGGATGCCAGGGCCATCGTCTTCCACTTCCAGTACCGCCGGCGCCGTGACCCGCAGGATCACATTGCCGCCGGGAGGCGTATGGGCCAGGGCGTTATCCACCAGGTTGCTGAGCAGCTCATTGAGCAACGTCGGTTCACCGCGCAACCACACCGGCTCATCCGCCTCCAAGGCCAATGCAACCCCACGCGCATGGGCCAACGGCGCCATCGCCATACCCAGTTCACGGGCCAATTGGCTGAGGTCCAGCAACTGCGCGCCGCCTTCGGCAATCGCCCGCGCGCCGTTTTCAATACGGGCCAACGACAGCAATTGATTGGCCAGATGGGTCAGGCGGTCGGTGCCTTGGGCCGCGCTTTCCAGAGTGCTACGCCAGGTCGCAGGGGCGTCGCTGCGCAGGCCCAGTTCAAGGCGGGCCTTGAGCGCCGCCAAAGGGGTCCGCAGTTCATGGGCGGCGTCGGCAATAAACTGCGCCTGGCGCTCGAACTGCCCGCGCAAGCGTTCGGTGAAATGGTTGAGCGAGCGCACCAGCGGGCCAAACTCAAGCTGCACTTCCACCAACGGTAACGGCCGCAAATCATCGGGCTGGCGCTCTTCCACGGCCGTACGCAGGCGCTCCAACGGGCGCAGCGCCGCACTCACGGCAAACCACACCAGTAGCAACGCGCCAATGCCGAGCATGCCCAGGCGCAGCAAGGTGTCGGCCATCAGGCTGCGGGCCATGCTGACCCGGGCTTCATCGGTCTCGGCCACGCGAATTTCCGCCATGCCGTTCATGTTCGGCTCGGAGACAGCCTTGAGCAGGCTGACCACACGCACGGGCTGGCCCTGGTACGTGGCGTTATAGAAGCGCGCCAACGCCGGGTAATCGTCGGTACGCGGCGTGCCGGGTGGCGGGCCGGGGAGGTTTTCATAACCGGAGATCAGCTTCTGGTCGATGTCATTGACCTGGTAATAGATGCGACCGGCGCTGTCGTAGGCAAAGGTGTCCAGGGCCACATACGGCACATTGGCGCTGAGGGTGCCATCCACCTGGGTCAAGCCGGCGGCAATGGTGCGTGCCGAGGCCAGCAGCGTGCGGTCATAGGCGGTGTCGGCGGCTTCGCGACCGTTCCAGTAGGCACTCATGCCGCTGGCGAGCATCAACAGCACCATGAGCAGTGCCAGGTTCCACAGCAACCGCCAGCGCAGGCTGCTGGGCTTATGCATCGCGGGCTTCCAGCAGGTAGCCCAAGCCACGGAAGGTCACGATGGCGATGGGTTGGCCATCGAGTTTCTTGCGCAGGCGGTGTACGTAGATTTCGATGGCATCGGGGCTGGCCTCTTCGTCGAGGCCAAAAACCTGGGAGGCCAGTTGTTCCTTGCTCATGACTCGGCCGGGCCGCGCGATCAGCGCTTCAAGCACCGCTTGCTCGCGGGAGGTCAACGTCATCAGCTCGCCGCCTACCGTGAAGCGGCGGGTGTCGAGGTCATAGACCAGCACACCGCAGGTTTGCTGACGCTCGCCGCCCAGGACGCTGCGCCGCAACAACGCCTTGACCCGCGCTTCCAGCTCCGTCAGCTCAAATGGCTTGGCCAGATAATCATCGGCCCCCAGGTTCAGGCCATGCACGCGGTCCTTCACGTCACTGCGCGCAGTCAGCATCAACACCGGCAGATTTTTCCCACGCGCCCGCAAGCGCGCCAGCACCTCAAAACCGTCCATGCGCGGAAGGCCGACATCAAGGATGGCCACTGCGTATTCCTCACTGCTCAAGGCCAGGTCCGCAGCCACCCCATCGTGCAGCACATCGACAGTCAACCCCGTGCTCTTGAGCGCTTGGGCGACACTTTCGGCCAGTTGCAGATGGTCTTCAACCAGGAGGACACGCATGGATTTCTACCTCGTTCGGGGGTGGTCGGCGCCACGCTTTGCGGGGCAGTTTACAGGCGCGGCCTGGCCTGTGAAGCCCGAAAACATTGAAAGCCAACTGAAAGGTTAGTGAAAGCTTCGCCCTTTAGCATCCAGCCACGGTAGGTCATGCCTGCCGCGCTACCTGATCCGTAGCGACCGAAAAACGCCTCGAAGCGTTTTCGCCAAAATAAGAACAATAACGGAGTGCACAACGATGCTGTCGACACAGCCCCAGGCTTTCCCGCCTGTGCGTTTTTCCCGCCTGACCCACACCGCCCTTGCCAGTGCCGCTGCCTTTGCCGGCTTTTCGCCGCTTAGCCAGGCTGCCTTCTTCGAAGACAGCAGCGCGACCCTGGAAACCCGTAACATGTACTTCAACCGTGACTTTCGCGACGGCACCAGCGCCCAGCAATCCAAGCGCGACGAATGGGCCCAGGGCTTCATGCTCAACCTGCAATCGGGCTACACCGACGGCACCGTGGGCTTTGGCGTAGATGCGCTGGGCATGCTCGGGGTCAAGCTCGACTCCAGCCCCGACCGCACCGGCACCGGCCTGTTGCCCACCCACGACGACGGCCGCGCCGCCAACGAGTACGCCAAGCTGGGCCTGACCGGGAAAATGAAGATCTCCGCCACCGAGCTGAAGATCGGTGCACTGATGCCCGAGCTGCCGATCCTCAAGCCCAACGACGGCCGCATCCTGCCGCAGACCTTCAACGGTGGCCTGGTCACTTCCAAGGAATTCAAGAACCTGGTCTTCACCGGCGGCCGCCTGGACAAAGCCAAGGACCGCGACGATACCAACTACGAGGACATCGCCCTCAACAACAAGAACAGCCGCTTCCTCAGCGGCGCCACCGGCAAGCACTTCAACTTCGGCGGCGTGGACTACAAGTTCGCTGACAAGATCACCGGCAGCTACCACTTTGCCCAGCTCGACGATGTGTACCGCCAGCACTTCCTCGGCCTGGTTGCCGCGCGCCCGATGGGCCCCGGCACCTTCGGCGCCGACCTGCGCCTGGCCGTCAGCGATGACACCGGCAGCGCGCGTGGCGGCAAGATCGACAACACCTCCCTCAACGGCCTGTTCAGCTATGCCCTCAATGGCCATAAGCTCAGCGCCGGCTACCAGCACATGTCCGGCGACAGCGCGTTTCCCTATGTGGATGGCAGCGACCCGTACCTGGTCAACTTCGTGCAGATCAACGACTTTGCCGGCGCTGAAGAGCGCTCCTGGCAGGCACGCTACGACTATGACTTCGCCAAGCTGGGCATTCCCGGCCTGAGTTTCATGAGCCGTTACCTCTCGGGTGACAACATCAAGCTCAAGAACGGCGAGACCGGCAAGGAGTGGGAACGCAACAGCGAGATCAAGTACGTGGTGCAAAGCGGCACGTTCAAGGATGTGGCCGTGCGCCTGCGCAACGCGACTTATCGCTCCAACTATTCAGCCCGTGATGCGGATGAAATGCGCCTGCTGGTCAGCTACAGCGTCGCGCTTTGGTAAGTAGTGCCTGGCAGTAGCCACTCATAACAACAACGACGGAGATAACCATGACCCTTTCATTGCGAAAACTCGCCCTCGCCGCCGGCTGCATGCTGTTCGCTGGCCAACTGCTGGCCGCTGACGAACCCAAGCGCCCGGAATGCATCGCCCCGGCTTCCCCCGGCGGCGGTTTTGACCTGACCTGCAAACTGGCGCAAAGCGCGCTGGTCAACGAAAAGCTGCTGAGCAAGCCGATGCGCGTGACCTACATGCCCGGCGGCGTGGGCGCGGTGGCCTACAACGCGGTGGTCGCCCAGCGCCCGGCGGATGGCGGCACCTTGGTGGCCTGGTCCAGCGGTTCGCTGTTGAACCTGGCGCAGGGCAAGTTCGGGCGTTTCGACGAGAGCGCCGTACGTTGGCTGGCGGCAGTCGGCACCAGCTACGGCGCCATCGCGGTAAAAGCCGATTCGCCCTACAAGACCCTCGATGATCTGGTAAAGGCCCTGAAGAAAGATCCAGGCAGCGTGGTCATCGGCTCCGGCGGCACCGTCGGCAGCCAGGACTGGATGCAAACCGCGCTGATCGCCAAGGCGGCCGGGATCAACCCGCGCGAGCTGCGCTACGTGGCGCTCGAAGGCGGCGGCGAAATCGCCACGGCCCTGCTCGGTGGGCATATCCAGGTGGGCAGCACCGACATCTCCGACTCCATGCCGCATATCCTCAGCGGTGACATGCGCCTGCTGGCGGTATTCTCCGAAGAGCGCCTGGACGAGCCGGAAATGAAGAATATTCCGACCGCCAAAGAGCAAGGCTACGACATCGTCTGGCCAGTGGTGCGTGGCTTCTACCTCGGGCCAAAGGTCAGCGATGCGGACTATGCCTGGTGGAAAGACGCGTTCGACAAACTGCTGGCCTCCGACGACTTTGCCAAGCTGCGTGACCAGCGCGAACTGTTCCCGTTCGCCATGACCGGCCCGGAACTGGACACCTACGTGAAGAAACAGGTGGCTGACTACAAAGTGCTGGCCAAAGAGTTCGGCCTGATCCAGTAATCGCCCCTCTGTGGGAGCGGGCTTGCTCGCGAAAAACTTCAACGATGACGCGTGCTACCTGGATACACGCGGCCTCCTTGCGTTCTTCGTGAGCAAGCTCGCGCCGACAAGAGTCTCCAAGGAGTTTCCAATGCTCTTACAACGCATTTTCGCCGCCATGCTGCTCGTGGCATGCGCCGCGCTGGCCTTGATGGCCTGGCCGTATCAGGCGTCTTTTTCCTACGAGCCCGTGGGACCTCGGGCCTACCCGCTGCTGATGCTCGGGCTGATGAGCCTGGCGCTGATCTACATGCTGTTTCGCCCGCAGCCAACCAAGCACACCGAGGAAGAACCGGCACTGGACCGCGCAACCCTGATCAAGATCGGTGTGTGCGTGACACTGTTGATCGTGTTTGCCACCACCTTCGAATCGCTGGGTTTCATCCTCAGCAGCATGCTGATCGGTATTCCGATGGCGCGCCTGTATGGCGGCCGCTGGGTGCCCAGCATGGTGATCGTCAGCCTGATGGCCATCGGTCTTTATCTGCTGTTCGATAAAGCCATGGATGTTCCGCTGCCCCTCGGCCTGCTCGACGTTCTGGAGAACTGATATGGATACTTTTGGCTATTTGGGCCAGGGCTTCGGCGTTGCGCTGTCCCCCTACAACCTGGTGACCGCGTTGTGTGGCACCTTGATCGGCACTGTGGTCGGCCTGCTGCCGGGCCTGGGCCCGATCAACGGCGTGGCGCTGTTGATCCCCATCGCATTTGCCCTGGGCCTGCCGCCGGAATCGGCGTTGATCCTGCTGGCAGCCGTGTACCTGGGCTGTGAATACGGCGGCCGTATCAGCTCGATCCTGCTCAACATCCCAGGCGAAGCCTCCACCGTGATGACCACCCTCGACGGCTACCCGATGGCCCGCAAAGGCCTGGCCGGCGTCGCCCTGTCGTTGTCGGCGTGGAGTTCGTTCATCGGCGCGTTCATCGCCACCTGCGGCATGGTGCTGTTTGCGCCGCTGCTGGCCAAGTGGGCGATTGCCTTCGGCCCGGCGGAATATTTCGTGCTGATGGTGTTCGCGATTGTCTGCCTCGGTGGCATGGCCGGCGACAAGCCGCTGAAGACGTTTGTGGCGGCACTGATCGGCCTGTTCCTGTCAGCGGTGGGCATCGACGCCAACAGCGGCGTGTACCGATTTACCGGGGATAACATCCACCTCACCGACGGCATCCAGTTCGTGGTGTTGGTACTCGGCTTGTTCTCCATCAGCGAGATCCTGTTGCTGCTGGAAAAAACCCACCGTGGCCAGGAAGCAGTCAAAGCCACCGGACGGATGATGTTCAACCTGAAGGAAGCGGGTTCGGTGTTCGTAGTGAACATTCGTTGCGGCCTGCTGGGCTTCATCATGGGTGTGCTGCCGGGCGCCGGTGCCACCTTGGCCTCGGCCGTGGCCTACATGACCGAAAAACGCCTGGCCGGTGCCAGTGGCAAGTTCGGCCAGGGTGACATGCGCGGCCTGGCAGCGCCGGAAACCGCCATCGGTGCGTCCGCCTGCGGTGCCCTGGTGCCGATGCTGACCCTCGGCGTTCCCGGCTCGGGCACCACGGCGGTGATGATCGGCGCGCTGTCGCTGTACAACATCACCCCAGGCCCACTGTTGTTCCAACAGCAACCAGACATCGTCTGGGGCCTGATCGCTTCGCTGTTCATCGCCAACATCATGCTGGTGATCCTCAACATCCCGATGATCCGCATCTTCACACGCATCCTCGCCGTGCCGAACTGGGCGCTGGTGCCAGTGATTGCCATCATCACCGCGATAGGGGTGTACGCGGTGCACGCCACCACCTTCGACCTGTTCCTGATGGTCGGTATCGGCATCTTCGGCTACATCCTGCGCAAGCTGGACTTCCCGCTGTCGCCGGTACTGCTCGGTTTTATCCTTGGCGGCCTGATGGAGCAGAACCTGCGCCGTGCGCTGTCGATCTCCAACGGCGCGCTGGAGATCCTCTGGTCGAGCCCGATCACCTTTGGCGTGTGGATACTGACCGCCATCATGCTGTTCATGCCGCTGCTGCGTATCTGGCGCAAACGGGCGCAACAGCGTCGTACCGTGGCCGATGTCTGAGGTCACCTTCAAGCAATGGTGGGGAACACCGCTGGTCGGCTTGGCCGGCGGTTACCTGGCCAGCCTGGTGGGCTGGCCTTTGCCGTATATGGTCGGCTCGCTGCTGGCGATTATCCTGGTGCGTTGCCTGACGCCGTGGCAGTTGGCGGAGATTCCCGGCGGGCGCAAATGCGGCCAATGGGTGGTGGGTATCGGCATCGGCCTGCACTTCACCCCACTGGTGATCGAACAGGTGATGAGCCACTTCGGCCTGATCTTCTTCGGCGCGTTGGTCACCAGCCTGTCGAGCGTGGTCAGCGTGTGGTTGATGCGCCGCAGCGGTGAAGACCGCGCCACCGCGTTTTTCTCCAGCATGCCGGGCGGTTCCGGTGAAATGGTCAACCTCGGCGCGCGCAATGGCGCGGTGCTCAGCCGGGTCGCGGCGGGGCAGAGTTTGCGCGTGCTGGTGGTGGTGCTGTGTGTGCCGGCGATCTTCAAGTATCTGCTCGATGGCGGCGCACCGCAGTTTCATCCGGCGCCCGTGAGCTGGGCATGGCTGGCGTTGTTGTTCCCCATCGGCGCACTGGTGGCGTGGGGCTGGCAACGTCTACACCAGCCCAACCCATGGCTGTTCGGCCCGTTGCTGGTGAGTGCGACGGCCAGTGTGGTGTGGGACCTGCATATCGGCTTGCCCGACGGCGGCAGCCAGATCGGCCAATGGCTGATTGGCAGCGGGTTGGGCTGCCACTTCAACCGGCAGTTCTTTCGCAGCGCTCCCTCATTCATGGGCCGCACCTTGATCGGCACGGCCCTGACCATGGCGCTGGCGACATTGGCGGCGCTGGGTTTGAGCGCCCTCACCCAGCTGGACCTGCGCTCGCTGACCCTGGGCATGATGCCCGGCGGGATTGCCGAAATGAGCCTTACGGCCGAGACCCTGCAACTGTCGGTGCCGTTGGTGACGGCCATGCAGGTGATGCGGTTGTTGTTTGTGCTGTTTTTGGCGGAGCCGTTGTTCAGGCATTGGGACCGTCAGCCGGAAACAACCTGAACCTTCAAATGTGGGGGGGGGCTTGCCCCCTCCCACATTCTGGATGTGCTTGGCCCTAGAGCGGCGGTAGACGCCACTCGATCGGGGCCTCGCCATTCTGCTCCAGGAACTTGTTGGTCCTGCTGAAATGCCCGCAACCCAGAAACCCGCGATACGCCGACAACGGCGACGGGTGCACCGAGGTCAGCACCAGGTGTTTGGTCGCATCGATCAGCTTCTGCTTGCTTTGTGCATGGGCGCCCCATAGCAGGAACACCAGGTGCGGCTGGTGCTCGCTGACCACCTCGATAATCCGATCGGTAAAGAACTGCCAGCCCTTGCCCGCATGGGCGTTGGCGTTGGCCCGCTCCACGGTCATGGTGGTGTTGAGCATCAGCACGCCCTGGTCGGCCCAACTTTGCAGGTAGCCGTGGTTGGGGATGTCGATGTTCAGGTCGCGCTTGAGCTCTTTATAGATATTGACCAGCGACGGCGGCGCCGGCACCCCCGGTTGCACCGAGAAGCACAGGCCGTGGGCCTGGCCGGGGCCGTGGTACGGGTCCTGGCCGAGGATCACCACTTTGACCTTGTCCAGCGGTGTGGAGTTGAGCGCGTTGAAGATCAGCGGGCCGGGCGGGTAGATCTCTTTGCCGGCGGCATGTTCCTGGCGCAGGAACTCGCGCAACTGGCCCATGTAGGGCTTATCGAACTCATCACGCAGGGCGTGTTTCCAGCTGGGTTCGAGTTTGATACGGTCGCCTTCAGTCATGTTCGAATTGTCTTGTAAAAAAGAATGAGGCGAACCCTAGGAAAGCCGGCCCTGCTTGTCAATTGATCTGACACACCACCGGCACTTTCCCACGAAGCGATCATACTGATCCTTCACCTTCTCGATTGAGGTCACGATGAACCTGCACTTCGAAGAACTGACCGGCAGCAACGGCGCCCGCGTCGGCATCGCCAGCCTTGACGCTGAAAAGTCCCTCAACGCGCTCTCCCTGCCGATGATCCTGGCCCTGACTGATCGCTTGGAGGCCTGGGCCAAAGACCCGAACATCGTCTGCGTGCTGCTGCGTGGCAACGGGCCCAAGGCGTTTTGCGCCGGCGGCGAAGTGCGCAGCCTGGCCCAGGCCTGCCGCGAGCAGCCGGGGGAAGTGCCCGCCCTGGCCGCACAGTTTTTTGCCGCAGAATATCGCCTCGACTACCGCTTGCACACTTACCCTAAACCGCTGATCTGCTGGGGCCACGGTTACGTGCTGGGCGGTGGCATGGGCCTGCTGCAAAGCGCGGCCATACGGATTGTCACGCCGAGCAGCCGCCTGGCCATGCCCGAGATCAGCATCGGCCTGTACCCGGATGTGGGCGCCAGTTGGTTCCTGTCGCGCCTGCCGGGCAAGCTGGGGTTGTTCCTTGGCCTTACCGGCGCGCACATCAATGGCCGTGACGCGCTGGACCTGGGCCTGGCCGACCGCTTTCTGCGCGATGACCAACAGGACGAGTTGATCGAAGGCCTGCTGCAACTGAATTGGCAGGAACAGACCGCGATGCAACTCAACAGCCTGCTCAAGGCCCTGGCCCAGGAAGCCGTCGGCCAGCAACCAGAAGCCCAATGGCTGCCGCGTCGGGCGCAGATCGACGCGTGGCTGGACGTCGGCGATGTACGCAGTGCCTGGCGCGCCTTGAGCCCGCTGCGCGACCACGCCGACCCGCTGTTCAACCGCGCCGGCAAGACATTGAGCGAAGGCTGCCCGCTGACTGCACACCTGGTGTGGGAACAGATCCAGCGTGCCCGTCATCTGTCCTTGGCCGAGGTGTTCCAGATGGAATACACCTTGAGCCTGAACTGCTGCCGCCACCCGGAATTCAGTGAAGGGGTACGTGCGCGATTGATCCACAAGGACCAGACACCCCATTGGCATTGGCCGGATATCAATACCATCCCGGACGCCGTGGTGCAGGCGCATTTCACCAAGGCGTGGGAAGGCCGGCATCCACTGGCGGACTTATCCGATTACTGACGCTTTGCGCCCATAAAAAAACGGCGCCTCATGCGCGAATGCCAAGATAGAACGAGCAAACAATAAGCCTGTGGCGAGCAGGCTTGTTGTGGTGAATGGGCTCGTTGTGGCGAGCGGGCTCGTTGTGGTGAATGGGCTTGTTGTGGCGAGCGGGCTTGCCCCGCGTTGGGCTGCGCAGCAGCCCCAAAACCTGGCGATTTAATAGGCCGGGATAAACGCGGTGGCCTCATTGGGGCCGCTTCGCAGCCCAACGCGGGGCAAGCCCGCTCGCCACAGTTATGGTATGGGCCTGTCAACGGTGACCGCCGCGGCCACCTCCACGGTCATGATCGCCACCGCGTCCATGCCCGCCATTGTTCCAACGATCACCCCAGCCCTGGTTCGGGTAAGGCCGGTAACCCGCCCTTGGTCCTGACGGGTAATAACGAGGCGCTGGCTGGTAATAACGTGGCGCCGAGTAATAACGCGGTGCCGGCGCGTAGTAGCGAGGCGACGGATAATAGTCGCGCCGGTACACAGGGCCGCCGCCGTAGTAATAAACCGGCGCCGGCGAGGTGTAGACCTCGGAACGGTAGTAGCTTTGGCCTCCATCGTAGTAAGGCACACAAGCGGAAAGGGTCAGACCGAGTAAAGCGCTGATCAGCAGTCGTCGATACATGGCGGCCTCCTGGACCGCGAAAGAGCACCTCCAGCGACGCTGGGGGGCGGCATTCAGCTTTCACTGAATGACGAAACATCTGACATCAAAAACCGAATCTGGTGCGTTTTGGTTACAAGTTGATACATCAATGCCAAATGCGGCCACACCCCTTCAGACACGTTGCGGCATAGCGCTTACCGCTCACCCAGATTTATCGATTCAGTAATTTTTTCTGGCCCGAAACTTTCCCGATTGCGATGATGTCACTATGACATTGCACAGGCCAGGGAGGCTCTAACGTGCATCTTTCGCCACTTTCGCCGGATCCGAGCCATGAAAATTTCAACCAAACTGCTGCTGTCATTTCTACTCTGTGCACTGGTCACCCTCGGGGTCGGGCTGCTGGGTATCAAAAGCGTGGTCCGCCTCGCCAATGCATTGGAACTGACGTTCTCCAATAACCTGGTGTCCGTCAGCAGCACCTCCGCTACCCTCAATGGCCTGGTGGCCCACAACCGCGGTTTGTACCGTTTGATGGATGCGAGCCAAGGCGACGTCTCCCAACAAGACCGCGACCGTGTGCGCCAGGACATCACCAACGAACTCAAACGCAGCCAGAGCGCCTACGCCACCTACCGCGCCACGCCCCTGGAAGACGACGAACGGGCGGCCGGCGACAAGCTCGACCAGATCTGGCCAACCTACACCAGCAGCTCCGAACACATTATGTCGATGCTCGACAGTGGCCAGATCGAGCAGGCCCGCGCACAGCTCAACAGCACCAACAATGAATTGTTCCGCCAGGCGCGCGATTTGATCCGCGTGATGGTCGATTCCAATAACCGCCAGATCAAGGAAGGCGCTGCCGCCGCCGACGAGCTGCGCGACAGCGCGTTGACCTGGATGATCAGTGGCATTGTCCTGGCCTTCATCATTGCGATCATCACCGGTGTGCTGATCACGCGCCTGATCACCCGTCCTATCGCACAAGCGGTTGAGAACGCACAGCGCATCGCCAAGGGTGACCTGACCCAAGCCATCACGACCGACCGCACCGACGAAGCGGGGCAATTGCTGATGGCTTTATCCGATATGCAAGGCGGCCTGAAAAGTACGCTGACGGAAATCGCCAACGCCTCCGACCAGCTCGCTTCGGCAGCCGAAGAGCTGAGCGCGGTCACCGATGAAAGCACCCGTGGCCTGACCCGCCAGAATGACGAAATCCAACAAGCTGCCACCGCTGTCAACCAGATGACCGCAGCGGTCGACGAAGTGGCGAGCAACGCCGTATCGACCTCGGAAGCGTCGCGCCAGGCCACCACCGAAGCCGAGGACGGCCGCCAGCAAGTCGAGCAGGCCGTGTCCGGCATGAGCGCGATGGTGGTGGAGATCAACGATTCGACCCAATCGGTCGCCGACCTCGCCGGCCAGGTGCGCGAAATCGGCAAGGTGATTGATGTGATCCGCAGTATTGCCGACCAGACCAACCTGCTGGCCCTCAATGCCGCCATCGAAGCCGCCCGTGCCGGTGAGCAAGGTCGCGGTTTTGCGGTGGTGGCCGATGAAGTGCGGGCGCTGGCCCATCGCACCCAGACCTCCACGGTGGACATCGAGAAAATGATCGGTGAAGTCCAGGCAGGCGCCGATGGCGCCGTGGCCGCCATGAACAAGAGCCTGAGCTGGGCCAACAACACCCAGACCCTGGCGCAAAATGCCGGCCAGGCGCTGGAGCGCATCACTGCCAGCGTGGCCAGTATCAACGAGCGCAACCTGGTGATCGCCTCAGCGTCCGAGGAACAGGCCCAGGTGGCCCGTGAAGTGGATCGCAACCTGCTCAACATTCAGGACCTGTCGACCCAGACCGCCGCCGGTGCCAACCAGACCAACGCCTCCAGCCAGGACCTGTCGCGGCTGGCCACCTCGTTCAATATGCTGGTCAGCAAATTCCAGCTGTAAGCGCCTCATAGCAGTGCGCCGGCGCACCCGCGTGGCGCACACCCCCCGCTTCTACGCCCTCCTCTCCCGCCCGCCCGGCTGAACAGCCGGGCATCGAAGCCACTTGGCACGACTCTCGCTTTATCTCTTGCGTGCAGGATTGATACAGGTTCGCGGCACCACAATTTGCAATGGCCGACTAGGGTTCCGGCTCGCGAAAAGCGAGTGGCTGGTCCGAGAGTTGGCGACCTCCAGTTGAGGTTACACGGCGGGATAAAAGCCCGGGAGACAAGCCACCGTTCACGGTGCCGCGTTGCTCCTGCTCGCCCTTGATCAACTGGAGAAGCCCCAATGCCCTCGATCCGTTTACCCGCCCTGCTCGCCGCCGCCTTCGCCGCCGTGCTGAGCTTCCAGACCCAAGCCGCTGCCAAAGACCACTTCAGCGTGTGCTGGACGATCTATGCCGGCTGGATGCCATGGGAGTATGCCGGCAGCCAAGGCATCCTCGACAAGTGGGCCAAGAAGTACGGCATCACCATCGACATGGTGCAACTCAATGACTATGTCGAATCGATCAACCAGTACACCGCCGGCCAGTTCGACGGCTGCACCATGACCAACATGGACGCCCTGACCATCCCCGCCGCCGGTGGCGTAGACAGCACCGCGCTGGTGATCAGCGACTTTTCCAATGGTAACGACGGCGTGGTGATCAAGGGCACCGGCAAGACCGTGGCCGACCTCAAGGGCATGAACGTCAACCTGGTGGAACTTTCGGTATCTCACTACCTGCTGGCCCGCGCACTGGAGTCGGCGGACCTCAGCGAAAAAGACCTGAAAGTGGTCAACACCTCCGACGCCGATATTGCCGCCGCCTTCAACACCGACCAGGTCCAGGCCGTCACCACCTGGAACCCGATGCTCTCGCAGATCAAGGCCAAGCCTGGCGTGAGCCAAGTGTTCGACTCCAGCAAAGTGCCCGGCGAAATCATGGACATGATGGTGGTCAACACCCAGGTCCTCAAGGACAACCCCAAGCTGGGCAAAGCACTGACCGGCGCCTGGTTTGAAGTGGTCGCCCTGATGAATGCCAAGGGCGCCGCCAGCACCGAAGCCCTGGAACATATGGCCAAGGCTTCCGGCACCGACCTTGCGGGCTTCCAGTCGCAACTGGACACCACCAAGTTGTTCGCCACGCCCAAGGAAGCCCTGGCCTTCGCCACCAGTCCACAGTTGCCCGCCACCATGGGCAAAGTCGCCGAGTTCTCGTTCAAACACGGCTTGCTGGGTGAAGGCGCCAAGGACGCCAGCGCCGTGGGCATGCGCTTCGCCAACGGCGTGACCAGCGGTGACAAAGCCAACCTCAAGCTGCAATTCGACCCCAGCTACGTGCAGATGGCCGCCGACGGCAAGCTGTAAGAGGACCTGGCCATGCGCCTGATCAACCGTGTTCCGGAGCGCTCCAGCCGCCTGCTGTTGGTCGCGCTGCCGTTCGCCCTGCTGCTGTTCGCCTACTTCGTGGGCTCGGCCGAGCGCCTGGCGGAAAACCCCAACGACAAGCTGCTGCCCGGTGCCGGGCAAATGATTGACGCAGTCAAGCGCCTGGCGTTCAACGCCGACGCCCGTACCGGTGAGTACGTGCTCTGGCAGGACAGCGCATCGAGCCTGCGCCGCCTGGCGATCGGCCTGGGCATCAGCGCCCTCGCCGGCCTGTGCCTGGGGATTGCCGCCGGCACGTTGCCGCTGTTTGGCGCGCCGTTGTCACCGTTGCTGACCGTGCTGTCGATGGTACCGCCGCTGGCGATCCTGCCGATTCTGTTCATCGTGTTCGGGCTGGGGGAATTGTCCAAAGTGATGCTGATCGTCATCGGCGTCACCCCCTGCCTGGCCCGTGACCTGGAACAGCGCGCGCGGGAAATACCGGTGGAACTGCTGGTCAAGGCACAAACCCTCGGCGCCTCCACCTGGACCCTGATGCTGCGCGTGGTGTTGCCGCAATTGCTGCCACGCCTGCTGATCTCACTGCGACTGATGCTCGGCTCGGCGTGGCTGTTTTTGATCGCCGCTGAAGCCATCGCCTCCACGGACGGCTTGGGCTACCGGATCTTCCTGGTACGTCGCTACCTGGCGATGGACGTGATCCTGCCTTACGTGGTGTGGATCACCCTGCTCGCCTGGTTGATGGATTGGGGCCTCAAGGCCCTGACCCGGCATGCGTTCCCTTGGTACGAAGGAGCGCGCGCATGAGCTTTATCAGCGTCAACAATGTGTGGCAGCGCTACGGTGATCAAGTGGTGCTGGAAGGCTTGAACCTGCAGGTCGCCGAGGGCGAGTTCTGCACGCTGGTCGGCACTTCGGGCTGCGGCAAGTCGACGTTCCTGCGCCTGCTGCTGGGCCAGGAAACCGCGAGCAAGGGCCAGATCCTGCTGGATGGCCAACCGCTCGCCGCCGAGCCGGATGCCAGCCGTGGCGTGGTGTTCCAGCGCTACTCGGTGTTCCCGCACTTGACCGTGCTGGATAACGTCGCCCTCGGCCTGGAGCTGCCGCGTTCTCCCTTGCTGGGCCGGTTATTCGGTAAAGCCAAGAAGGACGCCCGCGAACAGGCTGCCGCGCTGTTGCAGAAGGTCGGCCTCGGCCACGCCCTGGACAAATACCCGGCGCAGCTCTCCGGCGGCATGCAACAACGCCTGGCCATCGCCCAGGCCCTGATCATGAAGCCCCGCGTATTGCTGCTGGATGAACCCTTCGGCGCCCTCGACCCGGGCATTCGCAAAGACATGCACCAGCTGCTGCTGGAACTGTGGCGCGAAACCCGGCTGACGGTGTTCATGGTCACCCATGACCTGAGCGAAGGCTTCAGCCTCGGCACGCGCCTGCTGGTGTTCGACAAGGTGCGCGTCGAACCCCACGCCCCCGGCGCCTATGGCGCGCGCATCACCTACGACATCCCTTTGAACAGCGAACGCCGCAAGGCGCTCGCCGCCGAACTTGGAGCCACTTCCAAATGACCGATTCCACCTTACTGTTCCCACCCTTCGCCGAAGAAATACTGCCTGGCGGCGGCCACCGTTCGTTCGTGCTCAAGCGCGGCCAACTGCTGCGCCTTACCGATCTGCGCGGCGGCGCCAACGTCAGCCTGACCCTGCTCAACGCCAACGAAAAAACCGAGCGCCTGAACCTGCCCGACAGCCTCAAATGCCAACACACCGCCAAGCTCACCACCGGCCACTGCCTGTACTCGGACATGGGCCGCGTGCTGGCCGCGATCACCGCCGACACCTGCGGCTGGAGCGACAGCATCGGCGGCGTGCTGTGCGCCGCCGAAGTCGCCGAGAAGTACGGCCAGGGCCGTTATCAGGAACTGCGCAACGGCTTCTTCCGCAACGGCACCGACAACCTGTTGGTGGAGTTGGGCAAATGGGGGCTGGGCCTGTCCGACCTGCTGATGACCCTCAACCTGTTCAGCAAAGTCACCGTGGACAGCGACGGTGGCCTGCACTTTGTGCCGGGCAATTCCAAGGCCGGCGACTACATCGAACTCTACGCGCCGATGGACACCCTGGTGGTGCTCACCGCGCTGCAACACCCGATGGACCCCAACCCGCAATACGCCCCGCAACCGCTGAAACTCAGCTGGATGAACGCCGACAAAAGTGTCGCCGAACACTGCCGCACTTCGCGCCCGGAAAACGAGCGTGGCTTTATCAACACCGACCGCCTGTTCGCCTGAGGAACTGTCATGTCTATCGCAATGAAACAACCTGATGCGGCGGTGTACCGCGCAACCATTCCCGCCGGCGAGCCGTGGCTGATGGAGGTCAAGGCCGGGCAGACCCTGCGCATCCTCGATCTTGAGGGCAACCAGGCGGTCGACACCTTGTTCTACAGCGTGAAAAACCCGCGTGAACGCTACGACGTACAGCGCACCTTGCGTCGGCAGAACAGCGTGTACCTGGGCACCGGCAGCGTGCTGTATTCCAACCTCGGCCAACCGATGCTGACCATCGTCGAGGACACCTGCGGGCGCCACGACACCCTCGGCGGCGCCTGCGCCCAAGAGAGCAACACCGTGCGCTACGCCCTGGAAAAACGCTACATGCACAGTTGCCGCGACAACTACCTGCGCGCCTGCGCCCACGATGGTCGCTTGGGCAAACGCGACATCGGGCCGAACATCAATTTCTTCATGAATGTGCCGGTGACGGCCGACGGCGGGCTGACCTTTGAAGACGGGATTTCCGCGCCCGGCAAGTACGTCGACCTGCGTGCGCAGATGGATGTGATCGTGCTGATTTCCAACTGCCCGCAGTTGAACAACCCGTGCAACGCCTACAACCCGACCCCGGCGGAGCTGTTGGTATGGAACTGAAACTCAAGCGCCTGCGTAAATGGTTGTTTGCCCTGTGCCAATCCCGAGCCGGGCAATGCCTGCAAAAACGCTAGAGATCCAATGTGGGAGGGAACCCTAATGCACTGTAGGAGCGAGGGGGACGCCTAGTTCTTGCTCGCGAAGAACTCACAGGCACTGCATTTATCCAGAATGCACGCGTTACCGTTGACGTTTTTCGCGAGCAAGAACTAGGCGTCCCCCTCGCTCCTACAGGCATTGGGCTTGCCCCCGATAGCGGTGGCCCCCTCCCACACTAACCACACACTGCGGACGACCGCAGTGCTCCCTCACTTTGCGGGACGGCCCGCAGGGTTTTGCCATGTTCGAAAAACTGTTGATCGCCAACCGTGGCGCCATCGCCTGCCGCATCCTGCGCACCTTGCGCGAGTTGCAAGTCAAAGGCATCGCCGTGTACGCCGAAGCCGATGCGGCGAGCCTGCATATCCAGCAAGCCGACGAGGCCTACAGCCTCGGTGAAGGCGCCGCAGCCGCAACTTACCTGGCGGTGGAAAAAATCCTCGCCACAGCGAAGGCCTGCGGCGCCACGGCGATTCATCCCGGCTACGGCTTTCTTTCCGAAAACGCAGCCTTCGCCGAGGCCTGTGAACAGGCAGGCATCGCCTTTGTCGGGCCCACGCCTGAACAGCTGCGGGTGTTCGGTCTCAAACACACCGCTCGTGCCCTGGCCAGGCAACATCAGATCCCTTTGCTGGAAGGCACCGAGTTGCTCGACAGCCTTGAAGCCGCCTTGCTGGCCGCTGACACCGTGGGCTACCCGGTGATGCTCAAAAGCACGGCCGGCGGTGGCGGCATCGGCATGCGCGTATGCCGCAGTGCGCTGGAGTTGGGCGAGTCGTTCGAGGCGGTCAAGCGCTTGGGGCAGAACAATTTCAGCGACGCGGGCGTGTTTATCGAGAAGTACATCGAGCACGCGCGCCACCTGGAAGTGCAGGTGTTCGGCGACGGCGCGGGTGAAGTGATCGCCCTCGGCGTGCGCGACTGCTCGGTGCAACGGCGCAACCAGAAGGTCCTCGAAGAAACCCCGGCGCCAAACCTGCCCGACGGCATGGCAGAGGCCCTGTGCACAGCCGCCATCACCCTGGCCAAAGCCGTGAATTACCGCAGCGCCGGCACCGTGGAATTTATCTATGACAGTGCTGACGGGCGCTTCTACTTCCTCGAAGTGAACACGCGCTTGCAGGTGGAACACGGCGTCACCGAACAGGTGTGGGGCGTGGACCTGGTGCGCTGGATGGTGCAACTGGCGGCGGGTGAAATGCCGCCGTTGCAGACGCTGGTCTTGCAACCCCAAGGCCATGCGATCCAGGCGCGCCTGTATGCCGAAGACCCAGGGCGGGATTTCCAGCCGAGCCCCGGCTTGCTGACCTGTGTGGATTTCCCGGTGGCCGAGGGCTTGCGGATCGACACCTGGGTGGAGGCCGGTTGTGAGATCCCGCCTTACTTCGACCCGATGATCGCCAAGCTCATCACCTGGGCGCCCACCCGCGAACAGGCGCGCCTGGATCTGCATCAGGCACTGAGCGATAGCCAGCTCTACGGCGTGGAAACCAACCGCGATTACCTGCGCCAGATCCTGCTCGCCGCGCCCTTCGCCAATGGCCAGCCGTGGACCCGTTGCCTGGAGGATCTGGTCTACGTGGCCAACACGGTTGAAGTCATCAGTGCAGGCACGCAAACCAGTGTGCAGGACTATCCCGGCCGCCTCGGCTACTGGGCCGTGGGCGTGCCGCCGTCGGGGCCGATGGACAGCCGCGCGCTGCGCCTGGGCAATCGCCTGCTGGGCAACGCCGAGGGGGCCGCGGCGCTGGAAATCACCATGAGCGGGCCGATATTGCGCTTCAATTGCGTGGCGGTTGTTGCGGTGACGGGAGCGCAAATCCCGCTGTTGTTGAATGATCGAGCAGTGCCAATGAACACCGCGCTGTTGATTGAGGCCGGATCGGTCCTGAGCCTGGGCACCCTCGCCGGCGCCGGTGCGCGCAGTTACCTGTGCCTGCGTGGTGGGCTGCAAGTGCCAGACTACCTGGGCAGCAAAAGCACCTTTACCCTCGGCCAGTTCGGCGGGCATGGTGGGCGCGCTTTACGGGCGGGCGATGTGTTGCATCTGTTGCCGTTGGAAGACCTGAACGCCGGGCAACAACAGGTCGCGCAAGCGCTGCCCGAGGTCCGCACGCTGCGGGTGATCTATGGCCCCCACGGCGCGCCGGAATACTTCCTGCCAGCGTACATCGACACCTTCTTCGCCACGCAGTGGGAAGTGCATTTCAACTCCAGCCGCACCGGTGTTCGGCTGATCGGGCCAAAGCCTCTTTGGGCACGTACGGATGGCGGCGAAGCGGGGCTGCATCCCTCAAACATCCATGACAACCCCTATGCCATCGGCGCGGTAGACTTCACCGGAGACATGCCGGTGATCCTGGGGCCGGATGGGCCGAGCCTGGGCGGTTTTGTGTGCCCGGTAACGGTGATCGAGGCGGACCTCTGGCAGCTCGGCCAGCTCAAGGCTGGGGACAAGATTCGTTTTGAACCGGTGGACCTCAAGACCGCCCGCGACCTTGCCCTGAAATGGGATCAAACGTGGGAGCCGGGCTTGCCCGCGATGCAGGCGACTCAGTCTCACCGTGCGATTGAATCACCGGTGGTATTGGACATCGGCCAAGCCGACACCCGCCTGGTCGCCCGCCTCGCCGGCGACACCCACCTGCTCCTGGAAATCGGCGCGCCCGAGCTGGACCTGGTGCTGCGCTTTCGCGGTCATGCCCTGATGCAAGCCTTGGAAGCCCGCGCACTGGCGGGTGTGATCGACCTGACCCCGGGCATCCGCTCGTTGCAGATCCACTACCAGCCGGAACAACTGCCCCTGGCCGACCTGCTGACACTGATCGGCCGCGAATGGACCGCGGTGTGCACCCGGCAAAACCTGCAAGTGCCGTCGCGCATCGTCCACCTGCCGCTGTCCTGGGACGACCCGGCGTGCCAGCTGGCCATCGACAAATACATGACCACTGTGCGCAAGGACGCGCCCTGGTGCCCGAGCAACCTGGAGTTCATCCGCCGCATCAACGACCTGGCCAACCTCGACGAGGTGCGCCACACCGTGTTCGATGCCAGCTACCTGGTGATGGGCCTGGGCGACGTCTACCTCGGCGCGCCGGTGGCTACGCCGCTGGACCCGCGCCACCGGCTGGTGACCACCAAGTACAACCCGGCCCGCACCTGGACCGCCGAAAATTCGGTGGGCATCGGCGGCGCGTATTTGTGCGTGTACGGCATGGAAGGCCCCGGCGGTTATCAGTTTGTCGGGCGCACGTTGCAGATGTGGAACCGTTATCGCGAAGTGGCGGCGTTTGACGGCAAACCCTGGCTGCTGCGCTTCTTCGATCAAATTCGGTTCTATCCCGTGAGCGCGGATGAGCTGGTGCGGATTCGCCGGGATTTCCCCCTGGGACGCTTCGAGCTGAGCATCGAACAAAGCACGCTGAACCTGGCGGATTACCAAGCGTTTCTCGCACGGGAAGCCGCCAGCATCGACGCGTTTCGTGAGCACCAGCAGCGCGCCTTCAATGCCGAACGCGAACGCTGGATTGCCAGCGGCCAGGCGCATTTCGACAGCGAGGAGCTCGCGGCGCCAGCGGCACAAGACTCGCCGCTCAAGACCAATGAACACAGCATCGACAGCCCTATCGCCGGCAATCTCTGGCAGGTGCAGGTGAGCGTGGGCGCGCGGGTGGCGGCCGGTGATGTGTTGGTGATTCTGGAGTCGATGAAAATGGAGATCCCGGTGCTGGCGCCCTTTGCCGGAGCGGTGCGGGAAATCCCGGTGCAACCGGGCAGCGGCATTGGCGCCGGGCAACGGGTCGTGGTGCTGGAACGGGACTGACCGGCGCTGTATCGTGCAGGGACTTCCGAGACCCTGCCCCCACCGACCATGACCACGCCAACCCTTTGCCCCGCCTGTGGTGCCCGCAACGATTGCACCCTGGCCGACCCACGCACCGCCGACCAGCCTTGCTGGTGCTACAGCGTCACCATCGACCCGGCGGTGCTTGAAGCGCTGCCCGATGACGTGCGCAACCAGGCCTGCCTGTGCCCGCGCTGCGCTCAGGTGGATGAGCAGCTTCGCCATGCGCGTTGACCGTTTCCTCAGCAACCTGCCGCATTTCAATCGTCAGCAAGTGCGCGTGTTACTGGTCGAGCGGCGGGTGACGGTAGATGGCGTGGCAGTCAGTGACCCTCACCATGAAGTGCGCGAATTCAGCCGAGTGTGTGTTGACGATGAGGTGCTGCAGGCAGGCAAACCGGCGCGCTATTTCATGCTGCACAAACCCCAGGGCTGCGTCAGCGCCACCTCGGACCCGCAACACCCGACGGTCCTCGACTTGCTGGATGAACCGGACAAAAGCGAGCTGCATATCGCCGGTCGTCTGGATTTCAACACCACCGGCCTGATGCTGATCACCAACGACGGCCAGTGGTCGCGGCGCCTGACGCAACCGCAGACCAAACTGCCCAAGGTCTATCGGGTAGAGACGGAGCAGGCCATCGGCCCCGAATACGCGGCAACCTTTGCGGCAGGCGTGTATTTCGCGTTTGAAGACCTGACGACTCAACCGGCCGAGCTGGAGCTGTTGGGGCCACGCCTGGCACGATTGAGCATCATCGAAGGCCGCTACCACCAGGTGAAGCGCATGTTCGGGCACTTCAACAACAAAGTGGTCGGCCTGCACCGTGAGCGAATGGGCCCATTGGTACTGGATGCAGCCCTGGCGCCAGGCGAGTATCGGACGCTGTCCGAGGAAGAAATCCGACAGGTCTGACGACCGTTCGGCCGGTGATGGCAAAAACCCATTTGTGTGACTTGCGGCATCCCCGGTCTACTGCTTGAATCAAATCGTCAGCCAAATTATGACTGACGAGTCGCCTATAACCTCCAAGAAACACCTTGCCCCGCCCGCGCTTGATCTACGGGCCTCCCAGGCAAACAGCCCGCCATAACAACACCCGTCGGCCAGCCGTCATCGGATCGACATGGGCCCTCATCTTCCAGGCGTATGCCTACCTGTCACAAAGCTCGTGCAGAGTGATCTGTGCGCCCTACCCGCTTGCCAGGAGTCTTACGACATGAGGCCAGAAATCGCTGTGTTGGATATACAGGGTCAGTATCGGGTTTACACGGAGTTCTATCGCGCGGATGCTGCTGAAAAGACCATCATCCTGGTCAACGGCTCGATGGCCACCACGGCATCCTTCGCCCAAACCGTGAAAAGCCTGTACCCGCAGTTCAATGTGGTTTTGTACGACCAGCCCTACGCCGGCCGTTCCAAAATCCATAACCGTCATGAGCAGATGCTGACGAAGGAAGTTGAAGGCCAGATCCTCCTGGAACTCATCGACCACTTCGCCGCCGAACACGTGCTGTCGTTTTCCTGGGGCGGAGCCGCCACCCTGGTCGCCCTCGCCGCCCGCCCGCGCCACGTGGAAAAGGCCGTGATCAGCTCGTTCTCGCCGGTGATCAACGCACCGATGCGCGACTACCTCGAGCGTGGCGTCGACTACCTCGGCAGCCTCGACCGCGACCGCGTGGGTCACCTGGTCAACAGCACCATCGGTAAACACCTGCCGTCGCTGTTCAAGCGTTTCAACTACAAGCATGTCAGCAGCCTGGCCGAGCACGAATATGGGCAGATGCACTTTCACATCAGCCAGGTGCTGCACAGCGATCGCCTGTGCTACCTCAAGGCCGCGCGGCAAATCGACGTACCGGTGTTGTTCCTGAACGGCGAATGGGACGAATACACCAGCGCCGAGGATGCCACGCAGTTCGGCCAATACGTGGCCAAGAGCAGCTTCAGCACCATCCAGGCCACCGGGCACTTCCTGGACATGGAGCACAAGGCGGCGTGCCGGGACACTCGGGAGGCGGTTGTGGGCTTCCTGAAACCTGAGCGCAAGGTCGGCCGATTGCGTTATCACCAAGGCCAGACGCAGCATGCCTTTGCTCTCTGAAATACCGTGCAGGAGCGAGGGGGACGCCTAGTTCTTGCTCGCGAAGATCGCCAACGATGACGTGCGCTCCCTGGTTGAACGCGGCGCTCTTGAGTTCTTCGCGAGCAAGCTCGCTCCTACATCGGCTCCGTTCGTCGCCAGGGCAAGTGCCTGCAACTTGCACATTTTTCGAAGAAAAACTTCAAATCCATGCGCACATCTGGTACAAAGTCAGCCGCTCTGAGCGGGTGTCGTATAATGGCATTACTCCAGCTTCCCAAGCTGATAACGAGGGTTCGATTCCCTTCACCCGCTCCACTCAGACATAGATTCCACGCCAGCAGGGTTTTGGCGGGGAATGCATAAAAAAACCGGTCCTTGGTGGCCGGTTTTTTTATGGGTGGGATTTGAGATTCAAAAAATAAAGCGCGCACAAACCTGTACAAATTATTTTTCTTGTACAAGTATCATGCTTCGAGCGGCGGCACTTCGCCCCGCACCTTCGAAGAGCCAGGCCATGACACGTCTACTGTTTTCACTGTTGCTGATAGTGAGCTTGGCCAGTTGCACCAACGTTGAGGTCGACCACTACGCCGACCAGCAACCGAAACTGGATCTGGAGCGTTTCTTCAGTAAACCCGTGAAAGCCTGGGGCATCTTCCAGAAGCGTTCCGGGGAAGTGGCCAAGCGCTTTGAGGTGAATATTGCCAGCCGGCACGAGGGCAACGCGTTGATTCTGGATGAGCGCTTCCTGTACAGCGATGGCACTCGCCAGCAACGGGTGTGGACGCTGACGCCGGACAGCCCAGGGCGCTGGCGCGGACGAGCTGGGGATGTGGTGGGCGAGGCCATCGGCGAAGTAGCGGGTAATGCGCTGCGTTGGCGCTACCGGCTCAATCTGCCGGTGGATGGCTCGGTGTATGAAGTCAGCTTTGACGATTGGATGTACCTGATGGACGAGGACACCTTGATCAACCGCTCGAGCATGTCCAAGTTCGGTGTCGAGTGGGGCCAGGTCACGTTGTTCTTTCGTCGCCAATGAACCCCGAGCGAGGGTAAATCATGAATATGCAAATGCTCACCGAGCTGGCCGAGAAAGGCGAAATACGTGAGCTGGAGTTGCTGTCCCTGGAGGGCGGTTTCTATATCGCTCGCATCAGGCTGGAGCACGTCGAGGCGACGTTACTGGACGATCACGGCAAGCCGATGCGCATTGGGTCCACCACGCATTTACGCGACCTGTTGCAGCGGGTTCCGCCGTTTCCTTGCGTACTGGTGCAACACTGCGTTCACGATGAAATGTGCGGCACGCGTGAAGGGCCTATCGGTGCGTTGCGCGTTCCGTTTTCGCTGGCGGCGACACTCTAAATGCTGGCTCCCCTCCCCCGTGGTATGGGCGGCCTGGGAAGGCAAGCCGTTTACACCGTACGGGTGACCTACGCGGCTCGGTCCACGCGGTCCTGAACAGCCTCGACCAGCAGCAGGCCCAGTTCAATCATTTGCTCAATGGCCAGGGCCAGGTAGCGCTGTTGAGAGGGCAGGCTTTCGACGAACTCGTGGGTCATGGCACCTGCACCGGCGATGGTTTCGTAGGCGTTGGCGAGCAGCGCTTGAGTGTCGATTTCGGGACGGACGCTGAACAGTTTTACGGCAGGGTTGCATGAATCAGTACACATCTGTTGATCCTCGTTAGGGACCGCATACCAGAGCTACTAAACAATGGGTGGCGGCTGTACGCAGGTTAGTAGACCGGCGAATCAACGAAACCGGCGCGCCCGAAGACGCCCTGCGTGCAGCCACCATAAGAGCAGCTGTACGCCGTTGATCGTATCGGGCTACTAAACCCGACCGCTGATGGGCAGCGGCTGACGAACCTTAAAGAGGTCGCCCAAGGCGCACAACTCGGACGAGTCTGATCGTTATGTAGGCAATGCCGCAAGGTTAAAACCCATGCTCAAAGCGTGAAGAAATTGAAGCTTTTGGCAACAAATAGCCGTTGAAGACCGTTTGAATTCAATCTACCACCCACATCATTCTCGATAGCCCCACCCCACCAAAAATGCATACGCAGGTTTAATCATGACTCAGCCATTGACCGCTTTCGATCTTGTTGACCTGCTCGACAGCGAGGAAGCCATCCACGAATACCTTTCTCAGGTTATTGCAGAGGGTGATAAATCAGAGCGCCTAAGGGCTGCCGGTTTTGCGGCCAAAGCCCGTGAGAAAATTCGGGCAGAACTGGCGATGGGTGAGTCCAGTCGAGAACCTCAGCCGTTCGACTCCGTGGCATTTAAGCAAAAAATGCCAAGTACTGGAGAGTGAGCCTTTTAAACCTCAACACCGCCCCTCTGCACCACCCACGCCAACGGCAACGTCACCCACAACATCCCCGCCAACACCATCACCGCCACCGGCACGCCCAGCGCATCCCCCACTGCGCCAAACACCACCGGCGCCAGCGCGCCACCCCCAATCGTACCGGTGTAGAACAGCGCAAACGCGTGCTCGCGCTGACCCGCGCCGGCAAGGTCGGGCACGGCGCCGTACAGCACCGAGGAGGTGCCATTCAGTACCAACCCCAGCAGCGGCAACATCACCATCAACCCGCTCAGCGGCAGATACACCGCCGCGACAATCAGCAGCGCGGTGCTGGCTTCGGTGATCCACACGGTCGTCATCATGCCGATGCGTGCGCCGAGGTAGCCGCAGAGCAGTTTGCCGAAGGCGCCGCCGATGAACAGCAGGGTCAGGGCCAGGCCGATGCCGGCGGTACCGGCGCCTTTGGCTTGCAGCAGAAACGGCAGGAAGGTGAGGAAACCCATGCGCACAGCGCTGTCGAGGGTGCCCATGAGGATCAGCGCGCGCAGGCCGGTGGCAGAGCCGTTGCCGCTGAGGGGCTTGGCTTTTTTCGTGACCGTGGACGCGGATACCTGGGTGGGGATAAGCCACCACAGCAGTCCCGCGGCCGCCAGGCCGAGCAGCCCCAGAGCGGTGGCGCTGGCCTGCCAACTGACCACGGTGAGCAGTAAGCCGACCAGGCCGGGGATCAGGGTTTTGCCGATATCGCCAGAGAAGTTGTACTGCGACAGGGCCTGCTTGACCCCGCCGCCCTCTTCATAGGCATCGGTGATCATCGAGGAAGCCAATGGATGTTGAGTACTGGCGCCGAGCCCACCGAGGAGCAGCGCGAGCAACAAGAGCGTCAACCCGGTGGCTTGGCCCACCAGCAAATAAGCGACGCCCGCGAGCGCGGTACCGCCGATCAGCATCGGTAACCGCCCCCAACGTTTGGCGGCGCGGCTGGCCATGAGTTGACACACGGCCATCGCCCCGGAGTAGGCACCGCGTAACAGGCCGACCTGAGCATAGGACAAGGCAAATTGCGCCTGCCAGATCGGCAACAGGACGTAGATGACATCGGTCAGGCCATCATGCACGGCGTGGGCGCTGCAACCGGCGATCAACGCACGGCGGCGGCGGGACGTTTCGCAAGCAGGCAAAGCGACAGTGTCGTTCATGGTGTAAGAATCAGCTCAGGTTTAAGGGGCTTCCAGCCGGTCAAGGCGATCAACAAGGTCAGCAATTGGAAAGCGATGATCAGCACCACGCAGCCGCCCCAGCCCCAGCGATCCCAGATCAGCGCCGGGACGATGGCGCCGCAACTGCCGCCCAGGTAATAACAGGTGAGATACACCCCGACAGCGCCCGTCTTGTTATCGCGCGCGGTGGCGGTGATAAACGCATTGGCGGCAGCCTGGGCCAAGAACACGCCGGTGGAACTGAGCGCCAGGCCCACTACGATGCACCACAGGGACGGCAGCAGGGTCAGGGCCGAGCCACTGACACCCAGCATGGCAGCGACACTGAGCAGTTCGGCGTGAGGGCGAGCTTTGCTGAGGCGCCCGGCGATGGGGATCACGAACAGGGCCAGCAGAAAGACCATGTAAAGCGTCCCCAACGCCGCCGGCCCAAGGTTGAATGGCGGCAGGCCCAAGTACAAACCTGCGTAGGTAAACGCCGCGACTTGCGAAAACAACACGCAGAAACCTACGGCATAAGCGGCCAGCAACGGCCGGCGAAACCCACCTGACGAAGAGCCTTTAGCCTGCTCGGTGCGTGGGCGGTTGTTGGCCGGCAACAAAAACTGGATAAAACCGCCGACCATCAAGCTCAGCACCGCGAGCAACTCAAAGGCTTCGCGCCAGCCTACATATTCGGTCATCACGCCGGTGACGAAGCGCCCGGCGAACCCACCCAATACGGTGCCTGCAACATACAAGCTGGTGACTTCAGTCACCGTGCCGCCCTGCCAGCGATCGCCGATGTAGGCCACGCTGGTGGCGAACACCACCGGAATCAACATGCCTTCGATCAAGCGCCACACCAGCACTTCGGCGAAGCTGTCTGCATAGGCCGTCATCAACGCCGGCACCGCCAACAGCAGCGCAGCCACGGCGATCACCGTGCGCTGTTCGAAGCGCCCGGTCAGACGGCTGACAAACGGCGCCGTGACGGCCACCGCCAGGGTGGTGACGGTAATGCTCCAGCCCGCGACCTTGGCGCTGATATGAAAGTACTCGGCAAACGTCTGGAGAATGCTCTGGGTCGCATAGAGGTTGAGAAACGCCGCGCAGCCACACAGGAACAGGGCAAGGCGGGCACAATGCAGGCGCGGTTTCATGAAAGCTCTCGTTTTATTTTGTGACGCTTTTATAGAATGAGCGGCATGATCGTGACCAATACCGTTTTCCGACCGATCAATACCCAAGGACCAGGATGCTCGACCTACGCAAGCTGCGTTACTTTCTGACGGTCGCCGAAGAATTGCACTTCGGCCGCGCCGCCCTGCGCCTGCACCTCGCCCAGCCGCCGTTGACCCGGCAGATTTCAGCGCTGGAGGCAGAGTTGGGCTTCAAGCTGTTCGATCGCACCAGCCGCACGGTGACGCTCACCGCCCAGGGCCGCTCGTTCCTGCCCTACGCCCGTGGCGTGTTGGAACAGGTTGAGTTGGCACAAGTGATCGCCACTAAATTGGCTGCGGGCACGGCCGGGCAACTGGCGTTGGGCTATGTGAGTTCAATCGCCCTGTCGGATCTGTTCAGCCAAGCGATCCAGGCCTTTGCCCAGCGCTTTCCCGATGTGCAACTGACCCTGGTGGAATGCGCCTCCGGCAGCCTTGGTGCGCAAGTGGCCGACGGGCGGCTGGATATCGGCTTGAGCCGGCTGTTGCCGCAAAACGACGCGGTGCAAGCGCTGTCGTTGGGCGAGGAACGCTTGGTGGCAGCGGTGTCGAGTGACAGCCCGCTGGCCAGCCAGGCCGAAATCAGCCTGGCGCGGCTCAGCGCATTTCCGTTGATTCTGTTCCCGGCCGATTACGGCTCGGGGCTGAACCAGTCCATCGAGCAGTTGTACCGCCACCACGGCGTGCCCCTGTACGCGGGGCCGACCGGGCGGCAGATCACCTCGATCATTGCGCTGGTGGCAGCCGGGCAAGGAGTGGCGCTGGTGCCGGCCTGTACGCAAAGTTTGATGAACAAGGGGGTGACGTATCGGCCGCTGGTGGAGGTGGATGCCCGTGCAAAGCTATTGGTGCTGACGCGCAAGGAGGAGTCGAACCTGTCGGTCCAGGCCTTTATGGCGGTGATCGATGAGGTAGCTGCAACGCCAGCAAAGTCTGAATGCACCCACAAATGAGCACCGTAATACTGTCAACCCGTTAGCCGTGAGAGTGAGATACCCGCAATGCTTGAGCCTGAACAATCCACCCCCAAACCTGTACTGCGCCAAGTGGTCGGTTGGGTGCTGGTTCTGCCCTTCCTGGTCTCATGGGTGAGGCTGCCATTTCCCTTTGGCCTGTTCCTGGCGCTGGGAGTGATTGCAGCGTCGGCCTATGGCGTAAGGTTTGCCTGGCACCACGCCAGTCGACGCGTGACGATGTTCGCGCTGATAGTCACTCTGCTCAATGCCGTTTCATGGATCATGCTGAGCACCGCCTCAGTACTCATGGCGCTCTACATGCTCGCGCGACTCTACTGGTGGCCGTATTTCGCCAACTGGCTTTACTGGAATTTTTAGTCTCAAGGCGAATTTGACCGCAAGAAGCGCAGTTTCCAGGCAAGCCGATGGCGCTACAGTAGCGCTGAACCTTTTAACGCCGCCTGTCGAGGAGCCCACTCATGCGCTACGAATACACACTCATGCCCTCCCCCGTCGGCGAGCTCACCCTGGTGGCGCGCAATGGCAAGCTCAGCGCCATCCTGTGGGAATGCGAGCGCGCCAACCGCGTACGCCTGGGTGAATTGCATGAGGCCAATCACAACCCGGTGTTGCTGGAAACCAAGCGCCAATTGCACGAATACTTCGCCGGCAGCCGTCACCGGTTCGAGCTGGAACTGGACTTCACCGGCACCGATTTTCAGAAATCGGTGTGGCAGGCATTGCTGACGATCCCTTTTGGCGAAACCCGCAGCTACAGCCAGATCGCCCAGCAGATTGGCAACCCGAAAGCCGTGCGTGCCGTGGGAGCCGCCAATGGTCGCAACCCGATCTCGATCATTGCTCCGTGCCATCGGGTGATCGGCGCGTCAGGCGGGCTGACCGGATTCGCTGGCGGGCTGGAGGCCAAGCAATACTTGCTCGCGCTGGAAGGCGGCGGCCAGGCCGAACTGGTGTTCTGAAACGCGCCGCGGCAAAAACGTCCCCTTTGTTCAGGAGACCAGTTGTAAAAAGAAATTTCAGCACTGCGCTGCGGTCCATCACTTCATCACCTCCCCTTAAGGAAACCGGTCATGAAATTCTCCGCAGTCTCACAATCCCTGTCCCGCTGGGCTGGCAGTGCCCGGACGTTCTACGCGGCCGTCGCGCTGATTTTCCTGTGGAGCCTGAGCGGGCCGTATTTCCACTACAACGACACCTGGCAACTGATCATCAATACCTCGACCACCATCATCACCTTCCTGATGGTGTTCCTGATCCAAAACACGCAAAACCGCGATAACGACATCCTGCACATCAAGATCGATGAACTGCTGCGCGTGTCCAAGGACGCGCAAAATGCCGTGTTGAGCCTGGACGGCCTGGACCGCAAAGAACTGGAAAAGCTACGCCAGGAATACCGCAGCATTGGCAAAACCGGCAGCGTCAGCCTGAACAGCAGCTGCGGTCACGCTGCCGACGATGCGGCCCCCACCAAGACCGATTTGAACCAGGCATGAAAAACGGCGGTTGGATCAGCTCCAACCGCCGTTTTTCCTAAGCAGTAAAGGCCTCAACCATCGCCTTGATGACCTTTGCCGTAGGTGGATGCCAGGGCACGAGCCTTTTGCAGGCGCTCTTCCAGCTTGGGCAGCGTTTCATCCACCAGCGCTTTTATTTCCGGGACATCGGACGCGGCGCCTTCGCGCTTGAACAGGGCGATGGCCTCTTCGTTTTCCTTGACCTGTTGTGCGGTGTAGGCGGCGTCGAAGGAGTCACCCTCCTTGAGTTCGGGCATCAGGGTTTCAGCTTTGTCGACGATCTTCTCCCGTGGGGCCACCGGCAAGTCGAGCTTCTTGGCAATCGCCGCCAAATGTTGGTTGGCCAGGGTGCGCTCGTTGATCACCTCGATGGTGTAGTCCTTGATTTCCTGGGACGAGGTTTTGGCGTGGGCCATGCGACTGGTCTCGATATCGGCCATACCTTTGGCCGAAGCCTGCTCGATGAACTCAGCAGGCGACTGGGCGAAAGCATTGCTGGCGCCGAGGCCCAGCAGCATCGCGAAACTGGCGGTGCGTAACCGGATAGCCATGCGGCTCATGATAGGTTCCTCCAGGGCAAAAATAGGTGCGGGGGGAATACACCCCACCCTGGATTCGAATTTTCCGGGCGGTAAAGGTTTAGAAAAAACTTGCCGTTGCGACGAACGGTCGTCGCCACCTCAAGCCGGTTTGCTGCCAAACAGCCCCGGTAACGCATGGGCCAGGGCGTTTATAGCAAAGCCGATGAACATCACGCCGCACAGTCGGGTGATCAGGATTTCATGGCGTTGATACACCGTGCGCACCCGTTGGGCACCCACCACACCGATCAGAATGGCATAGGCCAGCAGGCCACCGACGAAGCTCAGGAAGATCAACGACGGCAGCATCGACCACGTCAGCAACTCGGCACGGCTGGAGAGCAGCGCAGTGAACGTCGCCACGGCCACCGGGTAAGCCTTGGGGTTGGTCAGGCCGAACACAATACCGTGCCAGAACGGATGGCGCGCCGCGCCCTGGGGGGCATCGCCGTTGCGACGCTGGGTCCGAATCGCGCGCCAGCCGAGCCAGAACAGGTACAGGCCGCTGAGCACGCCCAGCACATCGAACGCGCTGCTGCCGACTTCCCGCGCGCCGACAATCGCCACCAGCGCGGTGCTGCACCACAGCACATCGCCCAGCAGGTGCCCGCAGAGGAACCCCGCCCCGGCCCGGCGACCACGGGCGGCGCCGATGCCGAATACGGCCAGTACCCCCGGCCCCGGCGTAATCCCGTAGATAAAACCCGAAGCGAGCACAGCGAACAGCAAGGAAAGGGTCATGGGCGCGACTCTGACAGAGGATGTGAAGGTGGCTGGATTCTGCACGTTCCAGTACTAAGGGTAAAACTTCATGCCGACATAGGGTTTGTCGCGGCAGGCTTGCAGGCGCGAGGCCAGGTCGCCCACATGGGCTTCAAGCTTGTGGCCGTCGGGGTCGAGAAAATAGAACGAGGCGCCTTCGCTGCGGTTGTCGCGCCACGCCTGTACGTTGGCGGCGCACAGGCGCTCGACCAGTGCGGTGAAATTTGACGCTGCGACGGTAAACGCAGCGTGGGTGTAGTCGGCCGCCGGATTCGAGTCGCGTAAAGGATCGAGGGACAAACAGAGCCATAGGCCCGGCAATGACAAATAGGCGCCGCTGTCCCAGGTGGCCTCCAGCTTCAGTTGCAACAGCCCATGGTAGAAGCTGACGCTGCGAGGCAGATCGGTGACGGCCAGGGTCAGGTGGTTGAGGCCGGTGAGCATGTTGTTTCGTCCCTGTTAGCGGTGGTTTTCGGACAATACACCCTGCATTTGGTCTTTCAACCACTGCAACCCCGAATCCCCGCCCCGCCGCCCATGCCACACCAGCTCAAAGGCAAACGAGGGAATAGGAAACGGCGGCGGCACGGTCAGCAGGTGCTGATGGTCGATGTTGAGCAACCCCCGCGATGACACCGTCAGGATCAGGTCCGTGCCGCGAATCAACTGCGGTGCCACGCCCCAGTGCGGCAGGCTGATCGCCACATGCCGCCGCTCACGAATCGCCGTCAATGCGCGCTCGATTTCCGGCGTGCCGCTGCCGCGCATTTCCAGCAACACATGGGGCCGCGACAGGTAGGTAGGCAAGTCGAGGATGCCGCTGTCCGGCAGGCTGTCGCGGTCCACCAGGCAGGTGTAATGCTCTTCGAACAACGGCGAGCTGCGCAGTTCGGCGGGCATGTCGGGGAACACGCCAGCGGCCAGGTCGAGGTCGCCATTGAGCACGCCCTCCACCATGCCTTCGCGGCTGGCCTGGACAATCTGCAGGTCGATACCCGGCGCTTCGTGACGCAAGGTTCGCACCAGCCCCGGTAGGAAAATCGCCGCGCTGTAGTCCGACATCGCCACGCGAAACCGACGCTTGGCCGAGGCCGGGTCAAACTGATTCGGTGCCAGCAGTGCCTGCACCTGGGCCAGGGCCTCGGCCAACGGAGTCGCCAATTCCAGCGCGCGGGCAGTCGGCACCAACGTGCCCCCCTGGCGCACCAGCAAGGGATCACCGAGCACATCACGCAAGCGCGCCAACGCATGGCTGACCGCCGGCTGGCTCAGGTGCAGGCGCGCCGCCGCACGGGTGACGTGCTGCTCGGCAAGCAAGGCGTCGAGGATCACCAACAGGTTGAGGTCGATGCGCCGTAGATCATTCATCAGCTGCATGCCTGGCATAAGGAATTGGAATTTAAATTTGCGTGACGAATAGCCTAGAGTCCAGCAAAACCTCTGGGAGATTCGACATGACGACGTTGCATTGGGCTGGTTTGTTGCTATTGGCGGTGATTGCCGGGGCGGTGGTGCCGTTTCAAAGTGCGATCAATGCCAACCTCGGTCGCGGTCTCGGCCACCCACTGTGGGCGACGCTGGCGTCGTTGCTGGTGAGCATTATCGTGCTGCTGCCGGTGATCGTCGCACTGCGCCTGCCGTTGCCGAACCTGGCGTTTATCAGCAAGGCACCGCTGTGGATGTGGGCCGGTGGCGCATTGGGTGTGTGCTTTATCTCGCTGGCACTGATACTGCTGCCCAAACTGGGTGCGTCGGGGTTTATTGCCCTGGCCATGGCCGGGCAGATTCTAGCGTCGCTGCTGCTGGATCACTTTGGCCTGTTTGGCCTGGTAGAACGGCAACTGACCACGCCCCGGGTGCTGGGAGCGCTCTTGTTGATAGGCGGCGTGGCGTTGATTCAGTTCAGTGCCACACCCGCCCGCGCACTGGCGACGGCAGGCTGATCCGCACGGGTGCACAGGGCTCAGGGTGTGTCGCGAGCCAGTCGATTGATCTCGGCCTGTTCCACCACCGCTTGCGGCGCGCCGTTACGCACCGCCGCCAGCATCGCCCGCCCCACGGTCTCGGTGCTGACCACCCAGCCCGGCTTGATCCCACGCACCACCGACAGCAACGGCCCGAGCACCGTGTAGAACAACTGGTACAACGGCGTCTTCGAGCGCACGCCATGCAAGGGTTGGATCACCCCCGGCCGGAACAGGTACACCGCCTTGAACGGCAGGCGCAGCAAGGCGTTCTCGGTCTTGCCCTTGACCCGCGCCCACATCGACTTGCCCGCCTCGGAACTGTCGGTACCCGCGCCGGACACGTAGATAAAGGTCATCTGCGGATTAAGCCGAGCCAGGGTACTGGCGGCGACAAGGGTGAGGTCATAGGTGAGGTGGGTGTACTTGGTTTCATTCATGCCCGCCGACGAAACGCCGAGGCAGAAGAAGCAAGCATCAAAACCTTGCAACAGGTTTTCCAGGGGTTGGAAATCCAGCATGTCGCTGTGCAACACCTGATGCAGCTTGCCGTGCTCCTGGGCCAGCGGCGTGCGGCCGACGGCCACGACTTCCTGCACATCCGCGGCCAGCAGGCACTCACGGAGGACGCCCTGGCCGACCATGCCGGTGGCACCGAATAACAAGACTCTCATAAGGTTTACCTTCAATGGCCTGCCATCAACGGCACGCTAAAGACGAATACACTAACAGCTTGTAGCGTGCTGCCAGTAGCTTAGCGCCCAAATAGGAATCGTCCGTTCTTGAAACGCACCACCACCCCGCCCTTGCTTGCAGCGCGGCCCTCCTTGCCCCAGTCGGCATCAGCCGCAATTTGCACGCGGCATTGGCGCAAGGTTCAGGCGATGGGGCGATCATTGTGTTCAACACCCGCGCACCGTTGATTTTGCAGGGCGTTTCGAGTGGATTGCAGCACGATATGGCGGGTTGGGGAGAGGCGTATCGGGTAGAGACGTTGATGCTCAATCACTTCGTCGCGCCCACGGGGCGGCTGAAGACGATGAGTGGGGGCATGGCGAGCCTGCTGGTGACAGTTAAGAGATAGAACGAGCAAACAGTGACCTGTGGCGAGCGGGCTTGCCCTAATGCCGTTCAGTTAAGGCTTTTGTGTAGGAGCGAGCTTGCTCGCGAAGAACTCACAGACGCCGCGTTCATTCAGGAAACACGCGTTATCGTTGACGTTTTTCGCGAGCAAGCTCGCTCCTACAGAAGGCGATGTACGCTTAACTGAACGGCATTAGGGCAAGCCCGCCCATACATGGACGCCCCCAGTATGCCAAGCGCTCAATTCGTGAAAACACAGACGGGATAAGGTTGCAGCCATACATCCGGACTTTAAGTGAGGCTATGCCTCTGTCCCTGATGGAATTCGCTGATCGGGCTCTTATCACCACAACGCGCTCGAAGCGCTGTGAGCGGAGCAGAGTTACCCGATCCCGGTCCTACCTGTCTTGCCATCACGTCATGATCGCCTGAGCAACCTTGGAAATACTCCCTCTAACGCACCACTTTTTGATTCCACCGAGCCGGCTACGCCCCTGTTACATCAGGGGTGTAGTCGGCTCGGAACTTGCTGCCATGGGCCAATAGTGCCCAGGCTATCCGGACAGTTTTATTAGCCTGAGCAACAACTGCAACGTTGGTGTGCCGACGAGCCAATAACCCCTTCAGCCAATCCGCCGAAGGATCTGTTTTACTCTCCACCACTCGAACCACCGACCGAGCGCCGTGAACCAGCAAAGTGCGTAAATAACCATCGCCCCGTTTACTGATCCCCAACAACGTGGGCTTTCCTCCGCTGGAATGTTGTCGTGGCACCAACCCCAGCCATGCTGCCATTTGCCGACCATTAGTGAAATTCTTCGCATCACCCACTGACGCCACTAGCGCGGTTGCAGTGAGCGGGCCGACTCCTGGTATTTCTGCCAGGCGGCAACTGTCTTCATTGCTGCGATGCCATTGTTGAATCTCCCGTTCCAACTCGACGACCTGTCGATCCAGCTCTTTGAAATGCTCACTCAAACGCTGCATCAGTTGGCGCAAAGATCGAGGAAGAGCGTTGTCACGATCTTCCAAAATGCCCGGCAAACGCTCGGTAATATGCCGAATGCCCTGCGGCAAGACCACGCCAAACTCTCCAAGAAGTCCACGAATCGAATTAGCTTGTGCCGTTCTGGCCTTTACGAATCCCTGCCGTGCGCGATGCACGGCCAGAATAGCTTGTTGCTCTACCGTCTTGATCGGCACAAAGCGCATGTTGGGCCGAGTAACGGCTTCACAGATTGCTTCTGCGTCAGCTACATCGCTTTTGTTCGACTTCACATAGGGCTTCACAAATTTCGGTGCCATTAACTTGACCGTATGACCAAGTGCCTGCAGTTTTCTTGCCCAGTAGTGGGCTCCGCCACATGCCTCCATGCCCACCAGGCACGGCTCTAACGTGGCAAAAAACGGTACAACTTGTTCACGTTTAAGCTGCTTCCTTAGCGCCGTTTTTCCTTGTTCGTCGATCGCGTGAAGTTGAAACAGGGCTTTTGCCAAGTCAACCGAAACAGTCGTAAGCTTCATGAGGACGCTCCCTTCCGTTAAGTGTGGGTAACACTTTAACTTTGGCACATAGATGCCGTTAGGAAGGGGGCGTCCATCCCATTACCACAGCAAGGATCAGAATGCGCTGCGGAAGATCTCCTCGATCTGACGCTGATCAGCCCGTCGTGGGTTGGTCAGCCCACAGGCATCCTTCAATGCATTGGCCGCCAGCAGCGGGATATCCTGCAACTTGGCCCCCAGCTCACGCAGGCCCGCTGGGATTTCGACGTCCAGGGCCAATGTACGAATCGCGGCAATGGCAGCCTGGGCGCCCTCTTCCGCACAGCCCCCCTTGATGTCCGCGCCCAGTGCACGGCCGACATCGCTCAGGCGCTTGGCGCTGACGCTGGCATTGAAGCTTTGCACATGGGGCAGCAACACCGCGTTGCACACGCCGTGGGGCAGGTCGTACAGGCCGCCCAGTTGGTGAGCCATGGCATGCACGAACCCCAGGGAAGCATTGTTGAAGGCCATGCCGGCGAGGAACTGGGCATACGCCATGTTTTCCCGCGCGGCTTTGTCAGTACCGTCGCGTACGGCCAGGCGCAGGTTGGCGCTGATCAGCTCGATGGCCTTGATCGCGCAGGCGTCGGTGATCGGCGTGGCGGCCGTGGATACGTAGGCTTCGATGGCGTGGGTCAACGCATCCATGCCGGTGGCGGCGGTAAGCCCCTTGGGCATGCCGACCATCAGCGAGGGGTCGTTGACCGACAGCAGCGGCGTGACGTTGCGGTCGACGATGGCCATTTTCACGTGGCGGGTTTCGTCGGTGATGATGCAGAACCGGGTCATCTCGCTGGCGGTGCCGGCGGTGGTGTTGATGGCCACCAGTGGCAGTTGCGGCTTGCTGGATTGGTCGACCCCTTCATAGTCGCCGATATGCCCGCCGTTGGTGGCGCACAGGGCGATACCCTTGGCGCAGTCATGGGGCGAACCGCCGCCCAGGGACACGACAAAATCGCAGGCACTTTGCTGCAACAGCGCCAGGCCTTTCTCGACGTTTTCCACATTGGGGTTGGGCTTGGCGCCATCGTAGATGACCGAGTCGATGTCCTGCATCGCCAGTTTCTCGGCGATCATGCTGGCCACGCCGGCCTTGGCCAAGCCGGCGTCGGTGACGATCAGGGCCTTGCGAAAACCGTAGTTGCGGATGGCAACCATCGCTTCGTCGAGGCAATCAGTGCCCATGATGTTGACGGCGGGAATGAAGAAGGTACTGCTCATGGCGAATCCTCAGAGGCGTTATGCCGACAGAATCCACTGAGAGCGCATGGTGCACCTTGACCAGGATCAACCCTCGCTCATGATAAAGTCTGCGTCCAGCCGATTTCGAGTAGACCCACCGCGATGAAGGATTTCCAGGATATTGACGCCCACCTTGAAGACTGGAGCGCGCTGCGCAGCACCATCGACTTCAGTGGGATTCTGATCGGCAACGGCGCCAGCCGGGCGATTTGGGAGGACTTTGCCTACGACTCGCTGTTCGAAAACGCCCGCACCGTCGAAGAAAAACCCCTGAGCCAATCCGAGCTGAGTGTGTTCGACGCCCTGCAAACCCGCAGCTTCGAACAGGCCCTGGGCGCCTTGAAAACCACCAGCCGGGTCAACAAGGCCCTGGCCGTCAGCTCGGCGGCGCCGCGCAATCGCTATTACGCAATCAAGGAAGCGCTGATCAACACCATCCACGCCGTGCACATCCCATGGCGCCTGGTGCAGCCGTCGACGCTGGCGACGATCAACGCCGAGCTGGCCACCTACCCCACGGTCTTCACCAGCAACTACGACCTGCTCAACTACTGGGCGATCCTGCACACGCCGGGCATCGACGACCTGTTCCGCAGCGCCGACGCCAGCTTCGACCTGCGCAATACCCGCACCGATGCACCACGCATTCTCTACCTGCACGGCGGCCTGCACCTGGTGCGCAACCTCGACGGCACCGCGCGCAAATTGCCGAGCACCGACAGCACCCTGCTCAGCAGTTTCGCGATCAACAACACGATCAAGACCCTGGACGATGTGCCGTTGTTCGTCAGCGAAGGCAAGGTGCAGGAGAAGCTCAAGACCATCCGCAGTTCGGATTACCTGTCGTTCTGCTATGAGCAGTTGCTCACCCATGCCGGCGCGCTGTGCATCTTCGGCCACGACCTGGGGCCGCAGGATAAACACCTGGTGGATGCGATTCGCCAGGCCAGCCCGACCACCCTGGCGATCTCGGTGTCGGGACGCAGCGACGGGTTCATTCGCCAGCAGAAGCGGCGGTATTCGCAGTTGTTTGACGGCAGCGGCGTGGAGCTGAAGTTTTTTGCGGCGCGCACGCATCCGTTGGGTCATCCAGCACTGTCGGTACCGGTGGAACGCTGAGCAACCTATGGGACGGAGCTGGCCCCCCGCCCACATTGATCGCCTTTCAAGCCGTCAGCGCGGTCACTCTTCAGCGCTGTGCACCACCACCAACAACTGTGCCTGCACATCCCCCACCGAGCGAAGCCGATGGGGCTTCTGTGCATTGAAATGCAGGGCATCGCCCCGCTCCAGGATCACCCGTTCATTCATGAAGTCCACTTCCACCTGGCCTTCATGCACGAACAGGAATTCCTCCCCCACGTGTTCCTTGAAGGTCTTGTCGGTGAACTCCGCCGGCGGGTAAATGATGAAAGGCAACAGGCTGCGTTCACTGACCTGATGGGCCAGCACCGCATAACCCGGCGCGGTGTCGGGCCGCTCATGGCTGCGCACCAGGCTGTAACTGTCGAGACTGACGCTGTCTTCGCTGAACAGTTCTTCCACTTTCACGTTCAACGCCTTGGCCAGTTTCAACGCAGCGGCAATCGACGGTGTGTTGAGCCCGCGCTCGACTTTCGACAGATAACTCTTGGTCATCCCGGATTTTTCGGCCAGGGTTTCCAACGTCACGCCGAGTTTTTTTCTCAATAATTTCAAACGGATAGACATGCGCTGCGGTTAATCCATGCAGAAAGCGAAGAGCTGTGCTTGCCAATGACACAAAGTGTCATATAGCATCTTTAGTGTCATTTGCCTCACCCAACGACCTTGCGAGCAGCGGGGGACCAGCAAATCCGACGTCCATTGAACCACCCAAAGGACACCGATATGGCCAAGACATTAGCGCTCCCCAAAGACCAACTGGTCAAGCAAGCGCTGATCCAGATGCAAAACACCCTGGCGGATAATACGTGGACCGACCGGCAAAAGCTGGCGCTCACATGTCGCATCCTCTTCGAATACGGCCACGACTCCGGCCTGGCCGGGCAGATCACCGCGCGCGGGCCCACGCCTGGCACCTATTACACCCAGCAACTGGGCCTGGGCTTTGACGAAATTACCGCGAGCAACCTGCTGCTGGTCAACGAAGACCTCGAGGTGCTGGAAGGCCACGGCATCCCCAACCCGGCCAACCGTTTTCACACCTGGGTCTACCGTGGAAGGCCGGATGTGAACTGCATCATTCACACCCACCCGACGCACATCGCCGCCCTGTCGATGCTGGAAGTGCCGCTGCAGGTATCCCATATGGACCTGTGCCCGCTGTACGAGGACTGCGCGTTCCTGGAAGCCTGGCCAGGGGTGCCGGTGGGCAATGAAGAAGGGGAAATCATCACCACGGCACTGGGTGACAAGCGCGCGATTTTGCTTTCGCACCACGGCCAGTTGTCGACCGGGGCAAATATCGAGGAAGCCTGCGTGATCGCGCAGTTGATCGAGCGTGCGGCCAAGTTGCAATTGCTGGCGATGGCCGCCGGCACCCTCAAGCCGATCCTGCCGGCATTGGGACGCGAGGCCCATGACTGGATCTCAAAGCCCAAGCGTCATGGCGCTGCGTTCAATTACTACGCCCGGCAGAACCTGCGCAAGCACGCCGACTGCCTGAATTGATTGCCCTTTTTCGACCGGAGACCTCCCATGTCCAGCCCAACCATTCACGGCATCATCGGCTACACCATCACCCCATTCAGCACCGACGGCCAACGCATTGACCTCGACGCCCTGGGCCGCTCCATCGACCGCTTGATCGCCAGCGGCGTGCATGCCATCGCGCCTTTGGGCAGCACCGGTGAAGGCGCTTATCTGAGCGAGGCCGAGTGGGACGAAGTCAGCGCCTACAGCCTGCAAAAAGTCGCCAGGCGCGTGCCCACGATTGTCAGCGTGTCCGACCTGACCACCGCCAAGGCCGTACGCCGCGCGCGTTACGCCGAGGCCCATGGCGCCGATGTGGTGATGGTGCTGCCGGCCTCGTACTGGAAACTCAGCGAGGCGGAAATCCTCGCCCACTACGCCACGATTGGCGACAGCATCGGTTTGCCGATCATGCTCTACAACAACCCGGCTACCAGCGGCACGGACATGTCGGTGGACTTGATCCTGCGCATTATCAAACAGGTCGCCAACGTCACCATGGTCAAGGAGAGCACCGGGGATATTCAGCGCATGCACCAGTTGCACCAGCGCAGCGACGTGCCGTTCTACAACGGCTGCAACCCGTTGGCACTGGAAGCCTTCGCGGCCGGGGCCAAGGGTTGGTGCACGGCGGCGCCAAACCTGATCCCGCAACTGAACCTGGATTTGTATGCGGCAGTGTTGGCCAATGACCTGGGCAAGGCGCGCGAACTGTTTTATCGGCAGTTGCCGTTGCTGGAGTTCATCCTCAAGGGCGGGTTGCCGGCGACGATCAAGGCAGGGTTGCGCTTGACCGGATTGGAGGTGGGTGATCCCCGCTTGCCGGTATTCCCGTTGGGCGAGGCCGGAATCGAACAGCTGAAAACATTGCTGCGCTGACGCCGCGATCCAATGTGGGAGGGGCTTGACCCAGTGCCAGTCAATTAAGAGATAGAACGAGCAAACCGTAACCTGTGGCGAGCGGGCTTGCCCCGCGTTGGGCTGCGAAGCGGCCCCAAAACCTGGCGATTCAATATGCCTGGATAAACTCGGGGGCCTTATTGGGGCTGCTTCGCAGCCCAACGCGGGGCAAGCCCTAATGCCGTTCAGTTAAGGTTTTTTTGTAGGAGCGAGCTTGCTCGCGAAGAACTCACAGACGCCGCGTTCATTCAGGAAACACGCGTTATCGTTGACGTTTTTCGCGAGCAAGCTCGCTCCTACAGAAGGCGATGTCCGCTTAACTGAACGGCATTAGGGCAAGCCCGCTCGCCACGACAAGCGCGCTCACCACAACAAGCTCGCTCGTCACAGTTACAGTGTTCCTCCTTAACTGACTGACAAGCCCCCTCCCACATTTTAAATAGAGACAGATGATAATGATTCTCGATAGAATTCACGACTTTTCCACGTCGTGCTTCGTCAAGAAGGATATCCATGTCCCGTCCCAAGCCCGACCCGTTGTCGGCCGATGCCTTTCGCGGGTTTTATGCAGACATTCTGTATTTCCTGCGCAAACGCACGGACAACGCCAGCGACGCGGCCGACATGACCCAGGATGTCTTTACTCAGTGGCTGGACTACCGCGACCGCGCCAAGGTCGAGCAGCCACGGGCGTTTCTGTTCCAGATGGCGCGCAACCTGCTGCGCGATCATTGGCGCAAACAGAAGGTACGACAAACCGTCCACGCCGATCAGGCCGAAAAGGATGCCGAGCCGGTCATTGACGAGCAGAACGACCCCATGGTCGCCGCACAACGCCTGCAACGCCTGGAACAGTTGAAAGAAGTCCTCGCCGAGCTCTCGCCGCGCAGGCGAGAAGCCCTTATGCTGCACCGCTTCGAAGGCCTGAGCCAGGTACAGATCGCCGAGCGCATGGGCATTTCGACCAGCATGGTGGAAAAGCACATCGCCTTTGCCCTGCTGCATTGCAAGCGACGCCTTCAACCCGACCTCGGCACGGAGCAGCCCGAATGAACCGCCTGAGCGACATCGACGCCCTGGACATCGAAGCGAGCGACGCCATCGATGCCCAAGCCGCCAGTTGGTTTGCACGCAACCGTAGCGATGCGGGGCGCGCCGACCGCAAGGCTTTTGCCGCCTGGCAAGCCGTGCCGGCCCACGCCCGCGCCTATGCCGAATTCGAGCAGCTGTGGGCGGACCTCGCCCAGTTGCAGCAACGGAGCAAACCCGTGGCGCTGCCCCCGCGCAAACCAGCCTTCTGGCGCCCGGCCCTCGCCGCCGCCGCCGCCGTGCTCTGTGCCGTACTGGCCACGCATCTGGGTGCACCGCGCGAGTTGTATCACAGCCAGGTCGCGGCCCACGCCAAGGGCGTGCGTACCCTGGACCTGCCCGATGGCAGCACCTTGTATGTGAATGCCAACACCCGCCTGCGCGTCGACTTCACCGCCTACCAACGCATCATCCATTTGGACAAGGGCCAGTTGTATATCGAGGTCGCTGCTGACAAGGAACGGCCGTTGTTCGTACAAGCCGGCGAAGCGAATGTGCGGGTGGTGGGCACGGCTTTTGATGTGCGCCGCAGCCCGCAGCAACTGGTGGTCGGCGTCGCCCATGGCCAGGTCGCCTTCGAGCCGGACGCCAAAAACGCCGTCACCTTGCTCGGCGCCCAGCAACGCGCCATCTACCACTACGCCAAGGGCACCGTGCAGCAACAACCCCTCACGTCCGAAGACGTGGCCGACTGGCGCAGTGGACACCTGTCGTTCCGCAACCGCGAGCTGGCCAGCCTGATCGATGAACTGAGCCTTTACCGCCCGCAGGCACCGTTGCAGGTGAGCAATGCAGTGGCACACCTGAAGGTCTCGGGCAATCTCGATGTGAATGATCCAGACGCCTTACTCAATGCCCTGCCCGCCCTGCTGCCGGTAAAAGTCATGGCTTCAGCCGATGGCGTGATAAGCATTGAGCCGAGCAAATAATACAAAAACCGTACTTGAGAATATTTTGCATTTGCACGTGTGGTTTTTTTAGCCTGCCCCGTCTTCCTCCCGACTGTGTTTGATACGCACACCTTTTTGGCTATTTGGCCACCCGGGGGATTTCATGTTTCGCGCGCCTTGCCACGCTTCGCACCTGTTGCTTCAACCGACCCTGCTTGCCACCTGCCTGGCGTTCAGCCTCACGGCCCAGGCCGAGTCGTTCACGCTGCACCTGCCGGCCCAGTCGCTGGCCACGTCACTGAGCGAGGTGGCGCAGCAGACGAAGATCCAGCTGCTGTTCGATGAAACACTGCTCAAGAACGTGCAGGCACAGGCCCTCAATGGTGACTTCACCCCGGAAGTGGCGATCCGCACCCTGCTGGCCCCTGGTGAGTTCACCCTGATCAAGGTCGGCACTACCTACGTCGTACGCCCCGATGCGGGCAAGACTACCCAGAGCGGCGCGATCCAGCTGGACACCTTGAGCGTGATCGGCACGGGCAATGAAGTCGACTCCAGCACCGTGAACCGTTCCACCCTGAGCCAGGCCGACATCGACCGCTACCAAGCCAATAACATCCCCAGCCTGCTGCAGACCCTGCCTGGGGTCAGCCAGGGTGGCTCGCTGAAACCCGGTGGCCAGACCATCAACATCCGTGGTTTCGGCGATGCCGAGGATGTACCGATGACCGTCGACGGTGCCACCAAGAGCGGCTTCGAGCGCTACCAGCAAGGCACGGTATTTATCGAACCCGAGCTGATCAAAAGCATCGAGGTCGAGAAAGGCCCCAATTCGCCGTTTACCGGCAACGGCGGTTTTGGCGGCACGGTCAACATGACCACCAAGGACGCCCCGGACTTGCTCAAGGACGGTCGCAACAGCGGTGCGATGCTCAAGTACGGTTACTCCAGCAACGACCATGAACAGGTCTATAGCAGCGCCGTGTATGGCCGCACCGACGATGGCCGGTTCGATGCGCTGGCTTACCTGACCCAACGCGACGGTGGTGACATGAAGGTGGCCGCCAAGCTGCCCAATGAGAACAACCAGTACCCGATCAACCCCCAACGCCTGCCTAACACCGCCCAGGACGTGGACGGCAAGCTGTTCAAGGTCAATGCACACTTCACCGATGAACACAGTCTCGGCCTGTCGTACTCGCGTTCCCACAGCAATCGCTGGACACCCTTTTCCGCCGCGAGCTACCCGACACCGCCGACCCAGGCCAACATCAACCGCTACGGCTACGAAGGCGCGTTGAAGCGCTTTCTGGCACACCGCGACACCGTCGACACCACCTGGTCGGGCAAGTATGAATACCAACCCTTGGACAACCCGCTGGTGGACTTGACCGTCAAGTACTCTCAGTCCAACACCGAGCAGACTGACGAGCGCGACGCCACGGCGTTTTTCCAGTTGGCCACGGGTGGGCGCAAGATGGACACGTCCTACACCGACAAGAACCTCGACATCCGTAACGTCAGCCTGTTTGACACCGGGCCGTTGCAGCATGCGGTGACTATCGGTGGGCAGTTGCGCAAGCACATCCGCGAAACCGAGATGTGGATGCCAGGCACCACCTACAACACGCCACGCTACAACTATGGGCACTTTCAACCGGGCTTCATGCCCCACGGCAAGGTGGATACCAACAGTTTCTTCATCCAGGACGCCGTGACCCTGGGCGATGTGACGATCACCCCGTCGCTGCGCTACGACCATGTACGCAATCGCGGCGAGGCCAACGATGCACCGTACTACAGCAACCCCGACCCCGCCGTCGGCCATGACTACAGCGATCGCACCTACACCGGCTGGTCGCCGCGCCTGGCGTTGTTCTGGACGGTGACCCCGAACGTCGGCCTGTTCGCCAACTGGAGCCAGACCTGGCGGGCGCCAGTGATCGACGAGCAATACGAAGTGCAGGGCCTGGGCAACCGCACAGCCACCAGCGTCGACCTCGACCCGGAGCGCATCACCTCGATCACCCTGGGTAACATCACCCGCTTCGACAACCTGATCGCCCAGGATGACAACCTGCAACTGCGCACCACTCTGTTCCACAACAAAGTCGAAGACGAAATCTTCAAGGCCACGGGCGTGGGCTGCCAGAACCAGGCCATCAACGGCGGCACAATTGCCAACGCTTGCCCACCGGGGGCGATGTCCAACTACCGCAATATCGACGCGCTGACCATCAAGGGCTTCGAGTTCGAAACGCTCTATAACTCCACCTACCTGTTCGGCTCGGCATCGTTCGCCTATGCCACCGGCCAACACGAGGGTGCCTATACCAACCCTTGGGGCCCGGATGTGGCGGCCCGCGATATTCCGCCGACCAAGTGGGTGCTGGTGGTGGGGACCCACATCCCGGCCTGGGATGCCCAGGTGGGGTGGACGGGGCAGTTCATCGGCGCAACCACTCGCCTGCCCAGCGACAAATACTCCGGCGGCCCCGGCAGCAGTGTCGGCGACTTGTTCTACGACCAGTATGGCAATAAGCGCTACAACACCCAGGGCCTGTTCGCGAAATGGGCACCGCAACAGGCTTACCTGAAAGGCACCGAGGTGAACTTCACCGTGGACAACCTGTTCAACAACAACTTCCGTCCGGCGCTGAGCGGTGATCGTGCCTACACCAAAGGGCGCGATGCCAAGATCAGCGTCACACGTTTCTTCTGAAGACTGGCACTGCAACTGTGGAGAGCGGGCTTCTTGTGGAGAGCGGGCCTGTTGTGGCGAGCGGGCTTGTTGTGGCGAGCGGGCTTGCCCCGCGTTGGGCTGCGGAGCAGCCCCATTACAGGCGATGTGTTTTTAACTGACACACCGCGGTGCCTGGTTTTGGGGCCGCTTCGCAGCCCAACGCGGGGCAAGCCCGCTCGCCACAGGTGACCTGTTTGCCCGCTCTATCTCTTAACTGACTGGCATTAGGGCTTGCCCGCGATACAGGCGACGCGGTTTATCAGTGAGTCTGCGGTGCGCCCACACAACAGCAACTGTACGGATAAATCCGCACCCAGCTGTAGGCCCGCAATCGCCGGGGGTTGTGGCTAGATGGGCTTCCCTTGAAGCCCTCTAGATTTCGGTTCTCCCCATGAGCTCGCGCGAAAACACCGGCATGGCCCTCGGCCTGCTGGGCGTCATCATCTTCAGCCTGACCCTGCCCTTCACCCGCATCGTGGTGCAGGAAATCCACCCGTTGCTCAACGGCCTGGGCCGTGCGTTGTTCGCGGCGATTCCGGCGGCGGCGCTGTTGCTGTGGCGCCGCGAGCGTTGGCCAACCTGGCGCCAGGTGCGCGGTTTGTGCCTGGTGATCGCAGGCGTGATCCTCGGTTTCCCGGTGCTGTCAGCCTGGGCCATGCAAACGTTACCGGCCTCCCATGGCGCGCTGGTCAACGGCCTGCAACCACTGTGCGTGGCCTTGTATGCAGCGTGGCTGTCCCATGAGCGGCCGTCGAAAGCCTTCTGGGCCTGCGCCGCACTGGGCAGCGCGTTGGTATTGAGCTATGCGCTGATTACCGGTGCCGGCAGCATTCAAGCCGGCGATCTGTTGATGCTCGGCGCCATTGCGGTGGGCGGCCTGGGTTATGCCGAAGGCGGTCGGCTGGCCAAGGAGATGGGCGGGTGGCAGGTCATCTGCTGGGCGCTGGTACTGTCGACCCCGGTGCTGATCGGCCCGGTGTGGTACCTGGCGGCGCAGCACCAGGGCGCGATTTCGATGCGCACCTGGTGGGCGTTCGGCTATGTGTCGCTATTCTCGCAGTTCCTGGGATTCTTTGCCTGGTACGCCGGGTTGGCCATGGGCGGCATTGCGCGGGTCAGCCAGATTCAGCTGCTGCAGATCTTCTTCACCATTGCATTTTCGGCGTTGTTCTTTGGGGAACATATCGAACCGATTACCTGGCTGTTCGCCTGTGGGGTGATCGTGACGGTGATGCTGGGGCGCAAGACGGCGGTGCAGGCTGCGCCAGCCCCCTGTAGGAGCGAGCTTGCTCGCGAAGGTCGCTAACGATAACGCGGGAAACCTGAAAGCCTGCGGTGCTCTCAGGCTTTTCGCGAGCAAGCTCGCTCCTACAGGGGGCGGCGGTCAGATCAGGTAGCCATCCGCGCGCAGCAGGGTTTCCAGGCAATGCTCAGTGATGTGGTAGAACGCCTTTAGCTCTTGGATTTTTTCCAGTAACTGCGCATTGTCCAGCGGTTCGGCGCGCTTGACCGCCAGGATCATCTTGTTCTTGTTGGTGTGTTCCAGGGAGATGAACTCGAACACCTTGGTCTCATAACCACAGGCTTCAAGGAACAAGGCGCGCAGGCTGTCGGTGACCATTTCCGCCTGCTGGCCCAGGTGCAACCCGTATTGCAGCATAGGCTTCAACAGCACCGGGCTCTGGATCTGCAGGCGAATCTGTTTGTGGCAGCACGGCGAGCACATGATGATCGACGCACCGGAACGAATACCGGTGTGGATGGCGTAATCCGTGGCGATGTCGCAGGCGTGCAGGGCGATCATGACGTCCAGCTCGCTCGGTGCCACGCTGCGCACGTCACCGCACTTGAACACCAGCCCTGGGTGGTCCAGGCGCGCAGCAGCGGTGTTGCACAAGGTCACCATGTCTTCGCGCAATTCAACGCCAGTGACCTCAGCCTCGACATTGAGCGTGTTGCGCAAGTAGTCATGGATGGCGAACGTCAGGTAGCCCTTGCCCGAACCGAAGTCAGCGACGCGCACCGGCCCGTCCAGCCGCAGCGGTGACGAGGTCAGCGCATGGCTGAACACTTCGATGAACTTGTTGATCTGCTTCCACTTGCGCGACATCGACGGGATCAGCGCGTGCTTGGCGTCGGTCACGCCCAGGTCGAAGAGGAACGGTCGGCTCAACTCGAGGAAACGATGCTTCTCGCGGTTATGCTCGGCCGAGGGCGCTTCGCGCAATTGCTGGGGTTTGCTTTTGAACAGCGAGCTTTTGTTCTTTTTGCTGTATTCGAGCTGGGCTTCGTCGGTCAGTGCCAGCAAGTGAGCGTTCTTGAACGAAGCCGGCAACAGCTCGGCAATCGCCGCCACGCCGTCGGCCACCGGGAAGTTCTTGGTGATGTCGCGGGTCTTGTAGCGGTATACGAAGGACAGGCACGGCTGTTCCTTGACCGTCACCGGCTTGATGATCAGCCGTTGCAGCTCGGCGTCCTCACCCACGTACTTGGCCAGCACCAGCTTGATAAAAGCGTCGTGCTGAAGGCTTGCGCTCAGCAGTTCGATGAACTGGGCATGATGATCCGGCGCAGGGCGGGCAGGTTGAGCGGTAACGGACATGAACAAAAACGCCTCGGGCAGGGAATGCCGGGCATTTTAGGGGGGATGGGGGTTTAGGGCACGGGGTTATTTGATCAACGGTACTGCGCCTGACCACTTGGGACCCAATGTGGGAGGGGCAAGCCCTCCCCCACATTTGATCTCCAGTGTTGGATGTTCTACTCGAGCACGACCAGGCGGTTGGGCAGTTCATTACGTGTCTGAGTCACCGGCACATGCACCTTGAGCAACTCGCCACACGCCTCGATACAAGCAATAAACCCAGCCAGCGTCTGCCCCTGTTTGACCTGCTGGGTAAACGCCTTGACGATCCCCTCCCAATGGCTGTCATCCAAACGGCTGGAGATGCCATCGTCCACCAGGATTTCCACATAACGCTCGGCCTCGCTGACAAAAATCAGCACCCCGGTGCTGCCCAGCGTGTGGTGCAGGTTCTGCTCCAGGAACTGCCGGCGCGCCAGGTTCGACGCGCGCCAATGGCGCACCGAACGCGGGATCAGGCGCGTGGTGACCTTGGGCAGGCGAAACACCAGGCACAGCACGATGAACGTCGCCCATTGCGCCAGCAGCAAGGTGTACATGGTCAGGTAGCCCGACAGGTAATGCACCACACCCGGCACCACCAACGCGATCAGGCTGGCCCACAGCAATGGGATATAGGCGTAATCGTCGGCACGGGCAGCCAGCACGGTCACCAGTTCGGCGTCGGTGGTTTTTTCGACCCGGGCGATCGCTTCGGCGACCTGGCGCTGCTCGTGTTCAGTCAGTAATGCCATGGTTGTAGATGCTCTTTTCTAGTTATTGTCATTACCAGCCGCCCGACGCGCCGCCGCCGCCGAAGCCACCACCGCCGCCTCGGAAACCGCCGCCGCCACCACCACCGCCCCCACCGCCGCGTCCACTGCTGCTGAGGATCGCGAGCAGGATCGCCCCCACCGGCAGGCCCAGGCGATTGCACAACCACAACACGCCGATCAGCAGGACAAACAAGCCGATGGAAAACCCGGGATTATCCTTGGCAAAGTTGGCATCCGCCACATGGGCCGGCACTGCCAGTGGCTGACCGCCCACCACCTGGATCATGGCGGCTACGCCGTCGCTGATACCCTGGCTGAAATTGCCGGCCTTGAACTTGGGTGCAATCACCTGGTTGATGATCACCCAGGACTGGGCATCGGTCAGCGTACCTTCCAGGCCGTAACCGACTTCGATGCGTAACTTGCGCTCATCGCGGGCAACGATCAACAACGCGCCGTTGTCCTTGCCCTTCTGGCCAATACCCCACTGGCGGCCCAATTGGTAACCGTAGTCCTCAATGGGCACGCCTTGCAGGTCGGGCACCGTGACCACCACGATCTGGTCGCCGGTGGTTTGCTCCAGCGCCTGCAACTGCTCGGTCAATTGCTGGCGCGTCGCCGGGTCGAGCATCTGGGCGTTATCCACCACCCGCCCGGTCAGTGCCGGGAAGGTCAACGCCGCCTGGGCCGAAGTGACGCATGCCAGCAACCACAGCGCCAGGCCTATCCGTAATAAACGCATCGACACCTCAATGCAGCCTTATTTGAACTTCACTTGCGGCGCTTTATCGGCATCGGCACTGGTGGCTTCAAACGTGGCGCGGATCGGCAGGTCGCTGTACATCACGCTGTGCCACAGGCGGCCAGGGAAGGTGCGGATCTCGGTGTTGTAGGCCTGCACCGCCTGGATAAAGTCGCGACGCGCCACGGCGATACGGTTTTCCGTGCCTTCCAACTGGGATTGCAGGGCCAGGAAGTTCTGGTTGGCCTTCAGGTCTGGGTAGCGCTCGGACACCACCATCAAGCGGCTGAGTGCACTGCTCAAACCGTCCTGGGCTTGCTGGAATTGCTTGAGTTTTTCCGGGTTATCCAGGGTACTGGCATCCACCTGGATCGAGGTGGCCTTGGCCCGCGCCTCAATCACCGCAGTGAGGGTGTCCTGCTCATGGGTGGCATAGCCCTTGACCACTTCCACCAGGTTGGGGATCAAGTCGGCACGCCGTTGATACTGGTTCTGCACCTGGCCCCAGGCCGCCTTGGCCTGCTCATCCAGGGTCGGAATGGTATTGATACCGCAACCGCTCAGCACGCTGCTGATCAATAACAACGCCGCGGCTTTCAAGCCCCAGCGGTAACCTTGTGCTGCTTGCATGGTGTTTCTCCTGGCCAATCTTGATGGAATTTGACGACTAACCCTATAAACCGCGCGCTTGGGGCATAATCCGCCACCACTGGAATGCATCGAGCCAATCAGCTACAAAGATGCCCAGCGCGAAAAAGAGTTCAGAGTGTGCTGCATTTATCTGAACAACACCCGAACAACAATAGACGCTCCCCACATTTTGGCCGATCAGCGCTAGCGCTGTGCAGTGAGCCGAAAAAGGATATTCATGAAGAAGCTGTGTTTGCTCGGCCTTGTTGCCACTCTGGCCACCCACCCCGTCTGGGCAGAAACAAAGCCTGCTGCGCTTAAAGACAAGGACGCCTTCGTCAGCGACCTGCTCAAGCAGATGACCCTCGATGAAAAAATCGGCCAATTGCGCCTGATCAGCATCGGCCCCGAAATGCCCCGTGAGCTGATCCGCAAGGAAATTGCCGCCGGCCGCATCGGTGGCACGTTCAACTCCATCACGCGCCCGGAAAACCGTCCGATGCAGGACGCGGCCATGCGCAGCCGGTTGAAGATCCCGATGTTTTTCGCCTATGACGTGATCCACGGCCACCGCACGATCTTCCCGATCAGCCTGGCCCTGGCCTCCAGCTGGGACATGGACGCCATCGGCCGGTCCGGGCGCATTGCCGCCCAGGAAGCCGCCGCCGACAGCCTCGACATCACCTTCGCACCGATGGTCGACATCTCCCGCGACCCGCGCTGGGGCCGTACCTCCGAAGGCTTCGGCGAAGACACCTACCTGGTCTCGCGCATCGCCGAAGTGATGGTCAAGGCATTCCAGGGCACCAGCCCCGCGAATGCCGACAGCATCATGGCCAGCGTCAAGCACTTCGCCCTGTATGGCGCCGTGGAAGGCGGGCGCGACTACAACGTGGTCGACATGAGCCCGGTCAAGATGTACCAGGACTACCTGCCCCCGTACCACGCGGCGATCAAGGCCGGTTCCGGCGGCGTGATGGTGGCGCTCAACTCGATCAACGGCGTACCCGCCACCGCCAACACCTGGCTGATGAACGACCTGTTGCGCAAGGACTGGGGCTTCAAGGGCCTGGCCGTCAGCGACCACGGTGCGATCTTCGAGCTGATCAAGCACGGCGTGGCCAAGGACGGGCGTGAAGCCGCCAAGCTGGCGATCAAGGCCGGCATCGACATGAGCATGAACGACTCGCTGTACGGCAAGGAATTGCCAGGGCTGCTCAAGTCCGGTGAGATCGAGCAAAGCGACATCGACAACGCCGTGCGCGAGGTGCTTGGCGCCAAGTACGACATGGGCCTGTTCAAAGACCCGTACCTGCGTATCGGCAAGGCCGAGGACGACCCGGCCGACACCTATGCCGAAAGCCGCCTGCACCGCGCCGAAGCGCGTGACGTGGCGCGCCGCAGCATGGTCTTGCTGAAGAACCAGAACGGTACCCTGCCGCTGAAGAAATCCGCGACCATTGCCCTGGTGGGTCCATTGGCCAAGGCGCCCATCGACATGATGGGCAGCTGGGCCGCCGCCGGTAAGCCGGCACAATCGGTGACCCTGCTCGACGGCCTCAACGCGGTGATCGGCGAAAAAGGCAAGATCATCTATGCCCGTGGCGCCAACATCACCAATGACAAGGCCGTGGTCGACTACCTCAACTTCCTCAATTTCGATGCCCCGGAAGTGGTGGATGACACGCGCCCTGCCCAAGTGATGATCGATGAAGCGGTCAAGGCCGCCAAGGATGCCGATGTGGTGGTCGCCGCCGTGGGTGAATCCCGTGGCATGTCCCACGAATCGTCGAGCCGCACCGACCTGAATATCCCGCAAAGCCAGCGCGACCTGATCAAGGCGCTCAAGGCCACCGGCAAGCCATTGGTGCTGGTACTGATGAACGGCCGCCCGCTGTCGATTCTCGAAGAGAACCAGCAAGCCGACGCGATCCTGGAAACCTGGTTCGCCGGCACCGAGGGCGGCAATGCCATCGCCGACGTGCTGTTCGGTGACTACAACCCGTCGGGCAAGCTGCCGATCACCTTCCCACGTTCGGTGGGGCAGATTCCGACCTACTACAACCACCTGACCATTGGCCGGCCCTTCACCCCAGGCAAGCCGGGCAACTACACCTCGCAGTACTTCGATGACACCACAGGGCCCCTGTTCCCGTTCGGTTATGGCCTGAGCTACACCACGTTCAGCCTCTCGGACATGGCGCTGTCTTCCACCACCCTGAACAAGACCGGCAAGCTCGACGCCAGTGTCACCGTGACCAACACAGGCAAGGTGGACGGCGAAACCGTGGTGCAGTTGTATATCCAGGACGTGGCCGGCTCGATGATCCGCCCGATCAAGGAGCTGAAGAACTTCCAGAAAATCATGCTCAAGGCCGGTGAAGAGCGCACGCTGCACTTCACCATCACCGAGGAAGACCTGAAGTTCTACAACACCCAGCTCAAGTTCGCAGCGGAGCCGGGCGAGTTCAATGTCCAGATCGGGCTGGATTCCCAGGATGTGCAGCAGCAGACCTTCGAACTGCTCTGACACCTGACACGGTCAAAAAATGTGGGAGGGGGCTTGCCCCCGATTTCGGTGTATCAGCCAGCAGATCTGTCGCTGAATCACCGCTATCGGGGGCAAGCCCCCTCCCCCATTTGATCTCAGTGTTCTTGCTAGCCGCGCCGATCCAGCACGTTCACCACCAAGCGATCAATCCAGCCCCACACCCGCTGCTTCACCCGCCGCCACAACGGCCGCGATTTCCACGCTTCCAGGCTCACCGCCTGGCTCTGGGTAAAATCCCGCTCGAAGCTGTCCACCACGTCCCGCGTCAACTCAGGGTCCAACGCTTCCAGGTTGGCTTCCAGGTTGAAGCGCAGGTTCCAGTGGTCGAAATTGCATGAGCCGATGCTGACCCAGTCATCCACCAACACCATCTTCAGGTGCAGGAAGCACGGCTGGTACTCGAATATCTGCACACCCGAGCGCAGCAGGCGCGGGTAATAACGGTGCCCGGCATAGCGTACGGAGGGGTGATCGGTGCGTGGCCCGGTGAGCAGCAGACGCACATCGACCCCGCGTCCCGCCGCTCGGCGCAAGGCACGGCGTACCCCCCAGGTGGGCAGGAAGTACGGGGTGGCCAACCAGATGCGGTGCTTGCCGCTGTTCAAGGCGCGAATCAACGATTGCAGGATGTCGCGGTGCTGGCGCGCATCGGCATACGCCACGCGCCCCAGGCCTGGCCCCGTCGCGGGCACCTTGGGCAGGCGCGGCAAACCGAAATGAGTGGCGGGCTTCCACTCCCGGCGCGCGCTGTTCGCGTGCCATTGCCGGTCGAACAACGCCTGCCAATCCAGCACCAGCGGCCCGCTGATCTGCACCATCACTTCATGCCAGTCAGCGGTGTCTTGCCCTGGGGTCCAGAATTCATCGGTCACGCCCGTGCCGCCGACCACGGCGATTTGCTGGTCGATCAGCAACAGCTTGCGGTGGTCGCGATACAGGTTGCGCATCCAGCGCCGCCAGCTCAAGCGATTGTAAAAGCGCAGTTCCACCCCGGCATCCGTCAAGCGTTTGCGCAACCCGAGGGTAAACGCCAGGCTGCCGTAATCATCAAACAAGCAACGCACCCGCACGCCACGCCCAGCCGCCAACACCAGCGCCTGCACCATGGCTTCGGCGCAGGCCCCGGCTTCCACCAGGTACAGCTCCAGCTCCACCTGACGCTCTGCCCGGGCAATGCCCACCAGCATCTGCGGAAAAAACTGCGGGCCGTCGATCAACAACTCGAACCGGTTGGCGCTGCGCCACGGGAACACTGCGCCGCTCACGTCAGCGCGCCGTAAAGATCAGCACCGCACCCACCGGCACCGACAAACTGATCGACTTGAGCCCAGCCGCCTTGCGCAATGCCGCCACACCGGGTGCCAGGTCGAAATCCTCGGCGTGCAACACCAACGGTTCCAGGGTGACCACCTGGAAACGCCGGTCATCCAGGCGCGTGGCCAGCAGCTCGGCGTTGTAGGTCTGGGTCTTGCCATGCAACGTGACGCTCATGGGCAGGCGCAATTCCAATTGCGCGCCAGGGGCCAGGTCATTGATGGGTTGCAGGTTGATCTGCGCACTGATCAGCGCTTCAGGGAAGGTCTTGATCTCGAACAGTTGATTGCGCATGCGCTCATCACGCAGCGGGATGCCACTGTTGACCGACTCCAGCTCCACCTCCAATTGCGCAGCGCCCTTGCTGTCGACCTTGCCGTGCAGCACCAGGAAGCGCTGCACCTCGGCGATCTCGGTGTTTTTGGTGGTGACGAACGACAGGCGTGAGGATTCGTTATCCAGGTACCAGTCGGCATGGGCAGGCACTGCGGCAGCGGCCAGCACGGCGAAGGCCAGGGGTTTGATGACAGACGCGTTGAACATTAAGGACTCGTGGGGCGAAAAACCTGAACGAACCTTAACTGTGCCGCCTGCCGGGCGCAATGTAACTGACACAGCCGCCCCCACATCGGGTATGACGTTTCAGGGGATGAGGCGGCACCCCTGGTGTTCGCCCAACCATCTGGCGGTATGGGTACGCCCCAATCCACTGGCGGTGACTTCACTGCGCTTCGGGTCATCGGTGAACGCACTGATCGGCACGTACTGCTTCACATACCCCCGGCAATACTCGGCTGGATTGTCCGCCACATACCGGCACGAGCAGTACTCCTTGGCCGTATACGCCGCGATGATGTCGGGGAAGGCTTGCAGGTTGACGCGCTCGTGCCAGACCCAGCCCACCAGGGCAAGCAACAGCACGAGAAAAAGGCTGGTGAACGGCCGACGACGAATCATGGTTGCACCGCCGCAAGCACGCGCTTGAGCAGTTCGTTATGGCGGTAGCTGCCGTCGCGATCATCGCCATAGCGCACGATCACCAGGTGCTCATCCGGCATCACATACAGCGCCTGCCCCCAGTGCCCGAGGGCGGCGAAGGTATCGGCGGGGGCATCGGGCCAGGGTCGGGCAGCGCCCTGCACTTCGCGATTGAGCCACCAATGGCCGCCGGGGACGGCTTCGTCCTGGCCGGCCTTGTATGGGTCGAAAGGTTTACGGTTGAAAGCAACCCAGTCTTCAGGCAGCAATTGTTGATCGCCCCAGCGTCCGTCGCGCGCCATCAGCAGGCCGACGCGCGCCAGGTCGCGCGCAGTGAGGTAGGCGTAGGACGAGGCGACAAAGGTTTCGTCGGCATCGGTTTCCCAGGTGGCGTTGTGAATACCCAACGGCTTGAACAACGCATCCCAGGGGTAACTCATGTAGGCCTTGTGGCCGAGCATCCCTTTGAGGGCCGCGGACAATAGGTTGCTGTCGCCGCTGGAGTAACGGAAGACCCGGCCCGGTGCACTGGCGGCGTCCATGCCGGCGGTGAATTCCGCCATGTCGGCGCGGCCACGGGTATAGAGCATCGCGACGACCGAGGATTTCAGCGGGGCGAACTCGTAGTCTTCCTGCCAATCCAGGCCCGAGGCCCAGTGCAGCAGGTCGGCCATGCTGACCGTCGGGTGCTGTTTCATTGGCGGATAGAAGCGCGCCACCGGGTCAGTCAACTTGAAGCGTTTTTCGCCATAGGCCACGCCGAGCACCGTCGCCATCAGGCTTTTGCTGACCGACCAGGTCAAGTGCGGCGTGCTCGCGGTGGTGGGTTCGGCGTAGCGCTCATAGACGACTGCGCCATCGCGAATCACCAGCAGCGCGTCGGTTCGAATACCTTGGCGATGGGTGTCGTCACGCGCGGGGAATGCATAGGCATTCAAGGCATCGACAGCAGGACCGGAGAGCGGCGGGGCCTTGGCCCACTCCTTGTCAGGCCAGGTTTCAGCATGGGCAGTAACGGTGACTGACAGCAGGGCAACGCACAACAGGCCTCGGACCATGGACACAAACTCAAGGGGGCGTTCAAGCCCGCGAGCCTAGCCGAGGCCGATGACAGATTGGCGACACGGAGGGCTGTCATCTAAGCGTCACCGGAACTTCATGGAGATGACACCGAGCCTACATAGCCTGAGTTTGGACAAACAAGTCGACCGGCCGAAAGGTGGCTGGCACTCGGAGATTCGCCATGACTCAGATCGCCCGCATCAGCGACACCGGCAATGAACGCCGTCTGCAAGCCGAACGCCTGGTTGGCGCAAAGGCTTTGCAGGAAGCCCAGGCCCTGCGGTTCAACGTGTTCAGCGGCGAATTCAACGCCAAGCTGAAAGGCGCGGAATTGGGGCTGGACATGGATGACTATGATGTTCACTGCAGCCACATCGGCGTGCGGGATTTGAACAGCGGTCGACTGGTCGCCACCACCCGTTTACTCGACCACCAGGCCGCCAGCAGCCTGGGTCGGTTCTACAGCGAAGAAGAATTCAGCCTGCATGGCCTCCTGCATTTACAGGGCCCGATCCTGGAAATCGGTCGCACCTGTGTCGACCCCGCCTACCGCAACGGCGGCACCATCGCCGTGTTATGGGGCGAGTTGGCCGAGGTGCTTAACCAGGGCGGCTACAGCTACCTGATGGGGTGTGCGAGCATCCCGATGCACGACGGCGGCATCCAGGCCCACGCCATCATGCAACGCCTGCGCGAACGCTACCTGTGCAACGAACATCTGCGCGCCGAGCCGAAAAAACCTCTGCCGGCGCTGGATCTGCCGTCCAACGTGATCGCGGAAATGCCGCCGCTGCTCAAGGCCTATATGCGCCTGGGTGCGAAGATCTGCGGCGAGCCGTGCTGGGATGAGGATTTCCAAGTGGCCGACGTGTTTATCCTGCTCAAGCGCGATGAACTGTGCCCGCGTTACGCACGCCACTTCAAGGCGGCCATGTGATGCGCCGTCTGCGCGTGTACGGGCGCATCGCCCGCGTGCTGCTGGTGGTGGCGCTGGGCTTGAGCATGGCCAGTGTGTTTGGTGTGTTCGAGCGCCTGGGCGTGGCTAACTCGATGGTGCGACGCCAACGTTGGTCGCGGTTCTTTATGGCGCGATTGACCAATGCCCTGCCCTTTCGGGTGACGGTGCACGGCGAGTTGCCGCAGACACCGATGCTGTGGGTGAGCAATCACGTGTCGTGGACCGATATCCCGCTGCTGGGCATGGTCACGCCGATGTCGTTTTTGTCCAAGGCCGAAGTGCGCACCTGGCCGGTGGCCGGCTGGTTGGCGGCGAAGGCCGGTAGCTTATTTATCCGTCGCGGTTCGGGCGACAGCCAGTTGATCCGCAAGCAAATGACCCGCCACCTGGAGCAACAGCACCCGCTGCTTATGTTCCCCGAAGGCACCACCACCGACGGGCGCAGCCTGCGTACCTTTCACGGGCGCTTGCTGGCCAGTGCGATCGATGCCGATGTATCGCTGCAACCGGTGGCGATCCGTTATCTGCGCGACGGGCAAGTGGACCCGCTGGCACCGTTTATTGGCGATGATGATTTGCTCTCGCACCTAATGCGCCTGTTCGGCAATGACCAGGGCGACGTGGAAATCCATGTGCTCAAGCCGATTGCCTGCGCCGGGCAGGAACGCGCGGCGCTGGCGTTCCAGGCGCAGCAGGCGGTGCAGAAGGCGTTGTTTGGGGCCCTGCCGGAAACAGAACAGATTGCGGTTCGGCCGGCCTTCGCGGCCTGAAGCGGGCACGGGCAACAATGTGGGAGGGGGCTTGCCCCCGATGGCAGTGTGTCAGTCAACAGATTCATTGGCTGAACCACCGCTATCGGGGGCAAGCCCCCTCCCACATTTAGATCCCGGTATTCAGTTGGCGTTGTGCGAACGCCTGTAGCTCCGGGTAGAACTCACTGAAGTCTTTGCTCAGCGGCTCATACAGAATCCGCAATTCCTGCATCGCATGCCCCAGCTCATCAGGCTGCGTGAGCCGCCGCGAAATCCCGCGCAACACCGGCTCCATCATCGCGAACTCCCGGTACGAACCGAGCCAATCATCCGCCGCCATAAAGGGTGCAATCTGCGCCAACCGTCCCGGCAATTGCGGTTCGGCCGCGAGCACGCGGTACACCTGCGAGGTGAAGCGCTCCAGGGGCTGCTCGGCATACAGCGCCCAATCCCGCGCCAGGCAATGATCGAAAAACACATCGAGGACGATCCCGGCGTAGCGCCGGCGGGTCAGGCTGAAGCGCGACAACGCCTCGCCGACCAACGGGTGGCTGTCGGTAAAGCGGTCGATCGAGCGATGCAACTGGATCGCCGCTTCGATGGGCGGGCTGAACTGGCCTTGCAGGCGGCCTTTGACAAAGTCGCCATACAGACTGCCCAGCAGTTGAGCAGGAAGTTGGCCGCCCAGGTGCAGATGTGCGAGATAATTCATGGTGCGCAGTCTATCACTGCGACCCACGTATCGTTATAACCCGATATACCGATTCAGTCTTGGCTAAGACCGAAATCATATTGGTATATCGGGATGTATCGATTTAAAGTTCGCTTCATCGCGATATAACGCTTTACGAAACCGAGCAACTGCCATGTCCATTGACCTCGACGAAATAATAAAAGCTCTGGCACACCCAGTACGACGAGACATTCTCACCTGGCTCAAAGACCCGAAAGTGCAGTTCCCCGAGCAACTGCACAACCACGAATACGGTATCTGCGCCGGCCAGATCGACCAGCGTTGCGGCTTGTCCCAGTCCACCGTGTCGGCCCACCTGGCCACCTTGCAACGGGCGGGATTGATCAGCAGCCAGAAGGCCGGGCAGTGGCACTTTTTCAAACGCAACGAGGAAACCATCCAGGCTTTTCTCGCGGCACTCGTTACTGAACTCAGCCCTGAAGTCAGTTCTGAAATGCGCGCACCGCTTTAACAAGGAAACCCAAATGCCCCTCTCGCTCCTCATCCTGGCCCTGAGCGCCTTCGCCATCGGCACCACCGAGTTCGTCATCATGGGCCTGTTGCCCGATGTGGCGGCGGACCTGGGTGTGTCGATTCCCGGTGCCGGCTGGCTGGTCACCGGCTACGCCCTGGGCGTGGCGATCGGCGCACCGTTCATGGCACTGGCGACCGCCAAGCTGCCACGCAAGGCTGCCCTGGTAGCGTTGATGGGCATCTTCATTATCGGCAACCTGCTTTGCGCCCTGGCCAGTGACTACAACGTGCTGATGTTTGCCCGTGTGGTCACCGCGCTGTGCCACGGTGCGTTCTTTGGTATCGGTTCGGTGGTGGCGGCCAACCTGGTGCCGGCCAACAAACGCGCTTCGGCCGTCGCCTTGATGTTCACCGGCCTGACCCTGGCCAACGTACTCGGTGTGCCATTGGGTACCGCCCTGGGCCAGCAAGCCGGCTGGCGCTCGACCTTCTGGGCGGTGACCGTCATTGGCGTGATCGCCTTGATCGGCCTGATCCGCTTCCTGCCGGCCAAGCGGGACGAAGAAAAACTCGACATGCGTGCCGAACTGGCCGCCCTCAAAGGGGCTGGCATCTGGCTGTCGCTGAGCATGACGGCACTGTTCGCCGCGTCGATGTTCACCCTTTTCACTTACGTGGCACCACTGCTTGGTGATGTCACCGGCGTATCGCCCAAGGGCGTGACCTGGACCCTGCTGCTGATCGGCCTGGGCCTCACCGTGGGCAACATCATCGGCGGCAAGCTGGCGGACAAACGCCTGGCGGCCACCCTGATTGGCGTATTCATCAGCATGGCGGTGGTCTCCACCGCACTGACCTGGACCAGCGTCGCCGTGATCCCGACCGAGATCACCCTGTTCCTGTGGGCCACCGCTTCATTTGCCGCCGTACCTGCGCTGCAGATCAACGTGGTGACCTTCGGCAAGGCCGCACCGAACCTGGTGTCCACCCTGAACATCGGCGCCTTCAACATCGGCAACGCCCTCGGCGCCTGGGTCGGCGGCAGCGTGATTGCCCACGGTTTCGGCCTGACCAGCGTGCCCTTGGCGGCTGCGGCCCTGGCGATCCTGGCCCTGCTGGTAACCCTGATTACTTTCCGTCAGAGCGGCGATGCCGACCTGGCCCCTGCGACCAACTGATCAACTTCAAACAGAAGGGTGTTATCCCATGACGACTATTTTCGATCCGATCAAACTGGGCGACCTGGAACTGTCGAACCGCATCATCATGGCGCCGCTGACCCGCTGCCGTGCCGATGCCGGCCGCGTACCCAACGCGCTGATGGCCGAGTACTACGTGCAACGGGCTTCCGCCGGGCTGATCCTCAGCGAAGCCACCTCCGTGACGCCGCTGGGCGTGGGCTACCCGGACACCCCGGGCATCTGGTCCAACGACCAGGTGCGCGGCTGGGCCAATGTGACCAAGGCGGTGCATGGCGCGGGCGGCAAGATCTTCCTGCAACTGTGGCACGTTGGCCGCATCTCCCATGAGTCCTACCTGAACGGTGAGACCCCGGTGGCCCCGAGCGCCATCCAGCCTAAAGGCCACGTCAGCCTGGTGCGCCCACTGGCCGACTACCCGACACCACGCGCGCTGGAAACCGCTGAAATCGCCGACATCGTCGACGCCTATCGCACCGGTGCCGAGAACGCCAAGGCCGCCGGCTTCGACGGCGTGGAAATCCATGGCGCCAACGGCTACCTGCTCGACCAGTTCCTGCAAAGCAGCACCAACAAGCGCACCGATCAATACGGCGGCTCCCTGGAAAACCGCGCACGGCTGTTGCTGGAAGTGACCGATGCCGCCATCGAAGTCTGGGGCCCCGGCCGTGTGGGCGTGCACCTGGCACCCCGCGCCGACGCCCATGACATGGGTGACGACAACTTGGCGGAAACCTTTACCTACGTCGCCAGCGAACTGGGCAAGCGAGGCATCGCCTTTATCTGCTCGCGTGAAAAGGAAGGTGCCGACAGCCTCGGCCCGCAACTGAAAAAAGCCTTCGGCGGCCCCTATATCGCCAACGAACGTTTCACCAAGGACAGCGCTAATGCCTGGCTGGCCTCGGGCAAGGCGGATGCGGTGGCCTTCGGCATACCGTTCATTGCCAACCCGGACCTGCCGGCTCGCCTGAAGGCCGATGCGCCGTTGAACGAAGCGCACCCGGAAACCTTCTACGGCAAAGGGCCAGTTGGTTACATCGACTACCCGACCCTGCCGCTGTAATCGGCCGAAACCTAAGACCAAATGAGGGAGGGGGCTTGCCCCCGATGGCGGTGCGTCAGTCACAGTATGTGTTGACTGAACCACTGCCATCGGGGCAAGCCCCCTCCCTCATTGTTGGCTGCGTGCAGGTTCTGGCTACATTGCTTCACAGAACCGAAACAAAATCGCTACAAAATACTTAGGCGGCTACCTATCAACCGCCCGCCAGCCCGTATATAAAGTCACTCCATCAATCAGGCAGAAGGACGATTGACTGTCCTTAGGCTTTACTGTTGACACAATCTGACGCAATTACACATTTTGTCTTAATTGCGCAGGTTAGGGCTCAGGCGCAGCATATCCAACCCTATGTCGGCCCAACGCTCTGCCTCCTGATGCAACGCGTAGCTGTCAGGCACCAGCAGCCATTGCCAGAGCAGCCCGTCGATGTAGGCATGCAGGCACACTGCCCCTCGGACAGTGTCGAGGTTTTCCGGAAGTTGCCCGCGGTTCACCGCGTTACGCAGTGTCAGGCCGATGCGCAGGTTGCATTCGAGGGTGTGGGTCTGGCGTTGGCGGCGCATGTCACACATTTCATCGGTGAATTCGCACTTATGAAACAAAATCTCATTGATGCGTCGGGTTTTCGGGTCCAGAACCACTTGATGAAACAGATGAATCAGCAACTTGCGCATGCACCCCAACGGGTCAACCTCATCCTCGCTTTCACTGGCGCGCGCCAATTCATCCAGGGGCTCGTGCAGGGTTTCCAGCATCGCCTGCAACAAATCGGCCTTATTGCTGAAATGCCAATAGATGGCGCCCCGCGTCACCCCGGCCAACGCCGCGATATCCGCCAGCGTGGTCCGCGCAACACCGCGCTCGTAAAAGGCATGCTCGGCGGCTTGGAGAATCTGGTTGCGCGTTTCCTGAGCTTCCTCTTTGGTGCGACGAACCATGGCAGTAAAACCTCAATCGGGATACTTGAGACTATCGGTAACGCGGCTTTAATAGGCGGTAACGATCATCTGAATAAATTGTGGGACGACACCGTCATGGGCGCCGAACGTACTAGAATCGAGGCTTTGGGCGTTGCTTTGTCAACATTGCGCGAAACCTGTCAAGAGTTTACAAACAACCATGAACGTAAGTATATTGCGTAGCAAGCTACTTATCTACTCACAACCTGTTTTTTACCCTTCCACACTTCTTGTGCGCACCCTGCGCGCCTGACCCGAGGATCTTCATGCAACTTAAGCCAGCTGTTACCGCTCTGGTCACTGCCGTCGCCCTGGCATCGCTGCTCAGCGGATGTAAAAAGGAAGAGGCGGCTCCGCCCGCTCAAATTCCTCAGGTCGGCGTGGTCACCCTTCAACCGCAAGCCTTCACCCTGACGTCCGAGCTGCCAGGCCGCACCACCGCCTACCGCATCGCGGAAGTTCGCCCTCAGGTCAGTGGCATCATCCTCAAGCGCCTGTTCAAGGAAGGCGGGGATGTGAAAGAAGGCCAGCAGCTTTATCAGATCGATCCCTCGGTCTATGAGGCCACCCTTAAAAGCGCACAAGCCAGCCTGACGCAGACCAAGTCGATCTCGGATCGCTACAAGCAATTGGTCGACGAACAAGCCGTCAGCCGTCAGGAATACGACACCGCTGTCGCCAACCGCATGACCGCCGAAGCAAACGTTCAAACCGCCCAGATCAACGTGCGCTACACCAAGGTGTTCGCGCCGATTTCCGGGCGTATTGGCCGTTCCTCGGTGACCGAGGGCGCGCTGGTCAGCAATGGCCAGGCCGATGCCATGGCCGTGATCCAGCAACTGGACCCGATCTATGTCGACGTCACACAGTCCTCGGCTGAAATGCTGAAACTGCGCCGCGACCTGGAAAGCGGCCAGTTGGAGAAAGCCGGCGCCAACGCCGCCAAGGTCAAACTGACCCTGGAAGACGGCAGCAGCTACGGCCTGGACGGTAAATTGGAGTTCTCCGAAGTGTCGGTCGACCAGACCACCGGCTCGGTGACCCTGCGCGCGGTGTTCCCCAACCCTGACCACACCCTGCTGCCGGGCATGTTCGTACATGCCCAGTTGCAAGCCGGCGTGAACAGCAAGGCCATCCTGGCGCCGCAGCAAGGCGTGACCCGCGACCTCAAGGGCACCCCGACAGCGCTGATCGTCAATGCCGACAACAAGGTCGAGCAACGTGAACTGGTGGCCAACCGTACGACGGGTGCCTACTGGCTGGTGGAAAAAGGCTTAAACGCCGGTGACCGTGTGATCACCGAAGGCCTGCAATTCATCAAGCCGGGCATCGAAGTCAAGGTCAAGGACGCCGGCAACGCCCAGCCCGCTGGCACCGCTGCTCCTTCTGCCGCTGCTGGCAAAGGGGAGTAATCCATGTCGAAATTTTTTATCGACCGTCCCATTTTCGCCTGGGTAATTGCCCTGGTGATCATGCTGGTCGGGGCACTTTCGATCCTGAAGCTGCCCATCAACCAGTACCCGGCCATTGCGCCAACCGCCATCGACATCCAGGTGACCTACCCAGGCGCGTCTGCACAAACCGTGCAGGACACCGTGGTGCAGGTCATCGAACAACAGCTCAACGGTATCGACAACCTGCGTTATGTCGCCTCGGACAGTAACTCCGACGGCAGCATGACCATCACTGCGACGTTCAACCAGGGTACCAACCCGGACATCGCCCAGGTCCAGGTGCAGAACAAGCTGAACCTGGCGACCCCACTGCTGCCGCAAGAAGTGCAGCAGCAGGGTATCCGCGTAACCAAGTCAGTGAAGAACTTCCTGATGGTGATCGGCCTGGTGTCGGAAGACGGCAGCATGACCAAGGACGACCTGTCCAACTACATCGTGTCCAACATCCAGGACCCGATTTCCCGGACTGCGGGTGTAGGTGACTTCCAGGTCTTCGGTTCGCAGTACGCCATGCGTATCTGGCTCGACCCGGCCAAGCTGAACAACTACCAGCTCACGCCGGTGGATGTCAGCAACGCCATCCAGGCCCAGAACGTCCAGGTTGCCACTGGCCAATTGGGTGGCCTGCCCGCCCTGCCCGGCACCCAGCTGAACGCCACCATCATCGGCAAGACACGCCTGCAAAGTGCAGATGAGTTCGCCAAGATCCTGATGAAGGTGAACGCCGACGGCTCGCAGGTTCGCCTGGGCGACGTTGCCCGTATCGAACTGGGCGGCCAGAACTACAGCATCAGTGCGCAGTTCAACGGCAAACCGGCATCCGGCATGGCAATCAAGCTGGCGGCGGGTGCTAACGCCCTGGACACTGGCAAGGCCATCCGCGCCACCGTGGCATCGCTGGAACCGTTCTTCCCGCCTGGCATGAAGGCCGTGGTGCCTTATGACACCACGCCGGTCGTAACCGAATCGATCTCCGGTGTGGTTGACACCTTGGTCGAAGCGATCGTGCTGGTGTTCCTGGTGATGTTCCTGTTCCTGCAGAACTTCCGCGCCACCATCATCACCACCATGACCGTACCGGTGGTGCTGCTGGGTACCTTCGGGATCCTCGCGGCATTCGGCTTCACCATCAACACCCTGACCATGTTCGGCATGATCCTGGCCATCGGCCTGCTGGTGGACGATGCCATCGTGGTGGTCGAAAACGTCGAGCGGGTCATGGCCGAGGAGCACCTGTCGCCGAAGGAGGCGACGGTCAAATCCATGGGCCAGATCCAGGGCGCCCTGGTGGGTATTGCCCTGGTACTGTCGGCGGTCCTGTTGCCGATGGCGTTCTTCGGCGGTTCCACCGGTGTGATCTACAAACAGTTCTCCATCACCATCGTTTCGGCCATGGCGTTGTCGGTACTGGTTGCCCTGATCTTCACCCCGGCCTTGTGCGCCACCATGCTCAAGCCGATCGATCCGGAAAAGCATGGCCAACCCAAGCGCGGCTTTTTTGGCTGGTTCAACCGCACCTTCGATAGCGGCGTACAGAAGTACGAGCGCGGCGTCGGTTCCATGATCAAGCACAAGGTTCCAGCGTTCCTGGTGTATGCGCTGATCCTGCTGGGCATGATCTGGATGTTCACCCGTATCCCAAGTGCGTTCCTGCCCGATGAAGACCAGGGTGTGATCTTCGCCCAGGTGCAGACCCCCGTCGGCTCTTCGGCTGAACGCACACAAAAAGTCATCGACGATATGCGTGCCTTCCTGCTGAACGACAAGGAAGGCGAGCCAGGCGAAGGCAAGGCCGTGAAGTCGGTATTTACCGTAAACGGCTTCAACTTCGCCGGCCGTGGCCAGAGTTCGGGCCTCGCCTTCGTGATGCTCAAGCCGTGGGACGAGCGTGACGCGACCCAGTCGGTGTTTGAAGTGGCCAAGCGTGCCCAGGGCTATTTCTTCGGTGCCTTCAAGGACGCCATGGTATTTGCCATCGTGCCGCCTTCGGTTCTGGAATTGGGTAACGCCACCGGTTTCGACGTGTTCCTGCAAGACCAGGGTGGCGTCGGCCACGACAAGCTGATGGCAGCGCGTAACCAGTTCCTCGGTGCGGCCGCCCAAAGCAAGATCCTCGCAGGCGTGCGTCCCAACGGCGTGAACGATGAGCCGCAGTACGAGCTGAGCGTCGATGACGAGAAAGCCAGTGCCCAGGGCATCAGCCTGGCAGACATCCAGCAAACCTTGGCAATTGCCTTGGGGGGCAGCTACATCAACGACTTCATCGACCGTGGTCGTGTGAAGAAGGTGTATGTACAAGGCGATGCCGCCAGCCGTATGTCCCCGGAAGACCTGGACAAATGGTACGTGCGCAGCACCTCCGGGAAGATGGTGCCGCTGTCGTCCATCTCGTCGGGCAAGTGGATCTTCGGTTCGCCGAAGCTCTCGCGATACAACGGTGTAGCGGCGATGGAAATCCTCGGTACTCCGGCACCGGGCTACAGCACCGGTGACGCGATGGCGGAAGTCGAGCGTATCGCCAAGGACCTGCCAGCGGGTGTTGGTTATTCGTGGACCGGGTTGTCGTATGAAGAACGTTTGTCCGGCTCCCAGGCACCTGCGTTGTACGCCCTGTCGCTGCTGGTAGTGTTCCTGTGCCTCGCGGCACTGTACGAAAGCTGGTCGATCCCGATCGCGGTGATTCTGGTGGTACCGCTGGGTGTCATCGGTGCTCTGATCGCCACCAGCCTGCGCGGCCTGTCCAACGACGTGTTCTTCCAGGTGGGCTTGCTGGTAACGGTGGGCCTGGCGGCGAAAAACGCCATCCTGATCGTGGAGTTCGCCAAGGAACTTCATGAGCAGGGCAAAGGTATCGTCGAGGCTGCCATCGAAGCGTCCCGCATGCGTCTGCGCCCGATTATCATGACGTCCATGGCGTTCATGCTCGGCGTACTGCCGCTGGCCGTGTCCACGGGCGCGGGTTCGGGCAGCCAGCATGCAATCGGTACCGGCGTAATTGGCGGTATGATCACCGCAACTGTGCTCGCGATCTTCTGGGTGCCACTGTTCTTCGCAACCGTGTCCGCTGCTGGCGAGCGTAAAAAGACTGTTACTACTGAAACCCCTAAAGAGGCTGGCCAATGAGCAAGTCGCTACTTTCCCTGGCGGTCACGGCATTCGTGCTCAGTGGCTGCTCGCTGATCCCTGACTACCAGCGCCCCGAAGCGCCGGTGGCAGCTCAGTTCCCACAAGGGCCGGCGTATTCGTCGGCCCAGGCGCCGGGCCAGGCCGCTGCCGAGCAGGGCTGGAAGCAGTTTTTCCATGACCCTGCCCTGCAACAGCTGATCCAGACCGCGCTGGTGAACAACCGTGACCTGCGTGTCGCGGCCCTGAACATCGACGCCTATGCCGCGCAGTACCAGATCCAGCGTGCTGATCTGTTCCCCGCTGTGTCGGCTACAGGCAGCGGCAGCCGTTCGCGCACCCCGGCCAAGCTGTCGCAGAGCGGCGAAGCGACTATCGCCAGCCAGTACTCGGCCGGCCTCGGGATCAGTTCCTATGAGCTGGACCTGTTCGGTCGCGTACGCAGCCTGAGCGAAGAAGCCCTGCAAAAGTACTTCGCCACCGAAGAGGCACGGCGCAGTACCCAGATCAGCCTGGTGGCCAGCGTGGCCAACGCCTACCTGACCTGGCAGGCCGACAAGGAACTGCTCAAGCTCACCCAGGACACCCTGGGCGCATACGAGCAGAGCTTCAAGCTCACCTCGCGCAGCAACGAAGTTGGCGTGGCCTCGGCTCTCGACCTGAGCCAGGCGCGGACCTCGGTGGAAAACGCCCGCGTGGCACTGGCACGCTACACCCGCCAGGTGGCCCAGGACGAAAACAGCCTGACCCTGCTGCTGGGCACCGGGCTGCCAGCGAATCTCGCCAGCAAGCCGCTGTCGGATGACCTGCTCAGCGAAGTGCCGGCTGGTTTGCCTTCGGACCTGTTGCAACGTCGTCCCGACATTGTGCAGGCCGAGTACAACCTCAAGGCGGCTAACGCCAATATCGGCGCGGCCCGTGCAGCGTTCTTCCCAAGCATCAGCCTGACCGCCAGCGCCGGTACCGCAAGCCCGACCCTGGGCGGCCTGTTCAAGGGCGGTTCGGGTACCTGGTCGTTTGCTCCGCAGATCAACATCCCGATCTTCAACGCCGGTAGCCTGCGCGCAAGCCTGGACTACTCGAAGATCCAGAAAGAGATCAACGTGGCCAACTACGAGAAGGCGATCCAGACCGGCTTCCAGGAAGTCTCCGACGGCCTCGCCGCACGTGAGACCTACAAGCAGCAACTGGATGCCCAACGCGGCTTCGTCGCGGCCAACCAGGATTACTACCGCCTGGCCGAGCGTCGCTATCGCATCGGTGTCGACAGCAACCTGACGTTCCTCGACGCTCAGCGCCAACTGTTCAGCGCCGAACAATCGCTGATCACCGATCGCCTTGCGCAACTGACCAGCGAGGTCAACCTGTACAAGGCCCTCGGCGGTGGTTGGAACGAGCAGACGGCGAAGAACGAGCCGTTGAAAGAAGAAGCGCCGAAGCTGAAGTTGTTCTGATAGCAGCGCTGTAAAACAAAACCGCTTCCCTCGCAGGAAGCGGTTTTTTTATGCCTGGTCATCGGTGCTTGCGTGCTATGACCGGACTGTTTTTGTGGCGAGCGGGCTCGCCACAACAAGCCCGCCCAGCACAATAATCGCACTCGTCACCACGCTCTCCCGCCTTGCTTTCCGCTCAACCTTTCAGGGTAAAATCTGTCACAGATTCTTACAGACCACAGAGGGAGCTTGTCGTAATGATCGTAGGAATCGACCTGGGGACCACTAACAGTCTCGCTGCAGTCTGGCGCGGTGATACCGCCGAAATGGTGCCCAATGCCCTGGGCCAGTTGCTGACCCCAAGCGTGGTCGGGCTGGACGACCAAGGCCGTGTCCTGGTAGGCCAGGCCGCCAAAGAGCGCCTGCACACCCACCCGCACCTGACGACCTCGTTGTTCAAGCGCTACATGGGCAGCGCCACCGAAGTGCGCCTGGGCGACCGCTCGTTCCGCCCCGAAGAACTCTCGGCGCTGGTGCTCAAAAGCCTCAAGGAAGACATCGAGCGCACCTACGGCCAAACCGTCACCGACGCGGTGATCAGCGTGCCCGCCTACTTCAGCGACGGCCAACGCAAGGCCACGCGCATCGCCGGTGAACTGGCGGGGCTCAACGTTGAAAAACTGATCAACGAACCGACCGCCGCGGCCTTGGCCTACGGCCTGCATCAACGTGATAAAGAAACCTCGTTCCTGGTCTTCGACCTGGGCGGCGGCACTTTCGACGTGTCGATCATCGAGCTGTTCGACGGGGTGATGGAAGTACGCGCCAGCGCCGGCGACAACTTCCTCGGTGGCGAAGACTTCGACACCCTGTTGCTCGAACACTTTGTCGACAGCCAACGTAACGCCACGGGTTTCCCGCCCACCAGCACTGTGCTGCAAGCCCTGCGCCGCGAAGCCGAGCGCGTGCGCAAAGCCCTGGGCCAGGATGACAGCGCCGAATTCGCCCTGCGCGTCGACGGCCAGCAATGGGTGAAGACCATCACCCAACAGGAACTGGCCAAGCTCTATACGCCACTGCTGGAGCGCCTGCGCGCACCGATCGAACGCGCCCTGCGCGACGCGCGGATCCGGGTCGGCGACCTGGATGAAATCCTGCTGGTGGGCGGTACCACGCGCATGCCCCTGGTACGTAAGCTCGCCGCTGGCCTGTTCGGGCGCTTCCCTTCCATCAGCCTCGATCCCGACCAGGTGGTGGCCCACGGCGCGGCGATCCAGGCCGCGCTCAAGGCGCGCTCCGCCGCCCTCGAAGAAGTGGTGCTGACCGACGTGTGCCCCTACACCCTGGGCATCGAAATCTCGAACCAGTACGGCGGCTATATCGAAAGCGGCCATTACCTGCCATTGATCGAACGCAACAGCAGCGTGCCGGTCAGCCGGGTCAAAAACGTGGTCACCCTGCGCGATGACCAGACCCACGTGCTGCTGAAGATCTACCAGGGCGAAAGCCGCCTGGTCAAAGACAACATCGAGCTGGGCCAACTGGATATTCCTGTGCCCAAGCGCAAGGCCGGCGAGGTCTCCCTGGACGTGCGCTTCACCTACGACAACAACGGCCTGCTGGAAGCCCAGGTGAATATCCCGCTGACCGGCGAGCAGCATTCGCTGGTGATCGAGAACAACCCCGGCGTGCTCAGCCCGCAGGAGATCCAGCAACGCCTGCAAGCCCTGGCGCAATTGAAGGTTCACCCACGCGACCAGCAGGTCAACACCGTGCTCGTCGCCCGCCTCGAACGGCTCTACCAGGAAAACCTCGGCGAACTGCGCGAACAGCTCGGGCATTGGGCGGCGCAGTTCCAGCAGGTACTCGACACCCAGGACGAACGCCGCATCCGCGATGCCCGCAGCGAACTGACCCGTCAACTTGAGCAACTCGACAACGGGTTCTGGCGCTGAGGGAATACCGATGGATTGCTGGAACGTACTGCAACTGCCGGATGACGCCGACGAGCGCAGCATCAAGCGCAGCTATGCGCGGCTGCTCAAAAGCTGCCGCCCGGACGACGATGCCCAAGGCTTCCAGCGCCTGCGCGAAGCCTATGAACACGCGTTGAGTGAAGCACGCTGGCGGGCGGATAACGAAGGGGAAGAACGCGTCCAGGCGCCCGTAGCCGAAGCGGTCTACGGAAACCTGAACGACCTGGCCGAACTGATGGACGTCAGCCCCGTCAGCCCCGCGTCCCTCGAAGCCCCCACACCGGACGCGGCGCAGGCATTGCTTGGCGGCCTTAACGCGCACAACCTCGATGAACGCTGGGCGCAGGCTCGGCAACAGGGCTGCACCGATGCATTCCAGGCCGGGCTGTTGCGCCATTGTTTCGAAGCACCGGGCGAACGCAGTGCCATCGTCGGTTGGGCCGTGCAACACCTGGAATGGCTGACCCCCTGGCAGCAGGTGGCCATGACCCCGTGGCAATACGAAGCGCTGACCGGCGAGCTGCTGCAAGACTACCGCCGCACCCTGCAGGAACTGCTGGAGCAAAAGGCCGAGCGCGAGTTCATCACCCAGCTCACTCAATACACCAACCAGCCCTGGCTGCGGGTGTTCGACCTGCAACAGCAGTGGCAGCGCATCGTCCTGCACCTGCTGCATGACACCCAATGGAGCGTGCCGCTGTTCGAGCGCGTGTGCCAGGCATTCGGTTGGGACGACGAGAAAGGCGTGTACCCGGAACCGGCGTGGATGTGGCGCGAATTGGTGTCGCGTTGCGAGCAGGAAAGTTTCTTTGCCAACCTGCAGGACAAGGCTCAGGATCTGCGGCGCACATCCCCGGATGCGTTGGCGGCGCGTCTACTGCTGACGCCCATGTCGGCCACGCAACACAAACGCATGATCGACGGCTTTGGCGAAAACGAATGGAACGCCTGCCAGCACCTGGCGCAAGTATTGACCTGGCGTTACCCGCAGTTGGCTGAACGACTGCCCCACAGCGATCTGTTCTTCTGGCGCAAATTCGTGCCCCGGCCGATCTACACCCAGGTGTTTATCCGGCTGTGGGCCATCTTCGCCCTGGGGCTTGGCCTGAGCATCGCCCACGCTAAGCCAGACAGAATGGACGGGATGTCGCTGGTCATTTTCATGCTGATGGCGTTCGTGCCGGCGGCCGTTGGCTTTCGCGTCACCCAAATGTGGGCCGGGATGAGTTCAACCTATCGGGTTCTGGATGTGTGGCTGAGCCAGTACCTGATCCCCAAGCGAATCAACCCCAATGGCTACTGGCTGGTCATTCGCCACGGGGTACCGCAGGCGATCATGCTGGTGGCCTGCGGCTTGATGCTCGGCGTGCTGGGCATGCTCACCTACGCGGGCATGGTCCTGATCAACCTGTTGCACAAGACGCGTATCGGTCAGATGAGCCAGAAATTCAGCGAAGGCTACCCGTGGCTGAACGGTTTGCACTGGGCCTTCTGGAGCCCCCTGCAAGTGGTGTTCCTGGTGGTGATGGTGGCGCTGATCGTCGCGGCGCAACACTACCTGCCGGCGGTGCCCTGGACCCACTTCGACCTGCCCAAACGATAACCCGCAAATGCCGGGCCCCAGCGCCCGGCAACTTGCGTTCGATCATCGCCCAAAACCCGCCCAGCCCCACTTTCATCGCCCCCACAACGCCCCGCACCATGGCCGCCACCTGCATAACCCCCAATAACAACAGGTCCAACGCCATGAGCACTTTTCACCCTCGCCAGCTGTTGCTGGCTACCGCTGTCGCCAGCCTTGCCCTTCCCGTCGCCGCCGAAGAACACGGTTTCCTGGAAGACGCCAATGCCAACCTCAACCTGCGCAACTTCTTCTTCAACCGCAATTACACCAACCCTACAAAGGCCCAGGGAGGTGCACAGGAGTGGACGCAGAGTTTCATTCTCGACGCCAAATCCGGGTTCACCCAGGGCACCGTAGGGTTTGGCGTGGATGTGCTGGGCTTGTACTCGCTCAAGCTCGATGGCGGGCGCGGTACGGGTGGCACCCAGCTGTTGCCGCTGGACCACGATGGCCGCCCTGCGGATGAATTCGGGCGTCTGGGCGTGGCGTTCAAGGCGCGTATGTCCAAGACCGAACTGAAGGTCGGCGAGTGGATGCCGGTGCTGCCGATCCTGCGCGCCGACGACGGCCGCTCGCTGCCGCAAACCCTGCGTGGCGGGCAGATCACCTCCAAAGAGATCGACGGCCTGACCCTCTACGGCGGCCAGTTCCGCGCCAACAGCCCGCGTGACGACAGCAGCATGAGCGACATGTCGATGTTCGGCAAAGCCGCGTTCACCTCGGACCGCTTCAACTTCCAGGGCGGCGAATACCTGTTCAATGACAAACGCACCCAGATCGGCCTGTGGAACGCCCAGCTCAAGGACATCTACAGCCAGCAGTTCGTCAACCTGATCCACAGCCAGCCCATTGGCGACTGGACCCTCGGCGCCAACCTCGGGTTCTTCTATGGCAAGGACGACGGCAGCGCTCGCGCAGGCGACCTGGACAACAAAACCTGGTCCGGTCTGTTCTCCGCCAAGTACGGCGGCAACACCTTCTACGTCGGCCTGCAAAAACTCACCGGCAACAGCGCGTGGATGCGCGTCAACGGCACCAGCGGCGGCACCCTGGCCAACGACAGCTACAACTCCAGCTACGACAACGCCCAAGAGAAGTCCTGGCAAGTACGTCACGACTACAACTTCGCCGCCCTCGGCGTGCCCGGCCTGACCCTGATGAACCGCTATATCAGCGGCAGCAACGTACACACCGGCACGATTACCGACGGCAAGGAATGGGGCCGCGAGACCGAACTGGGCTATACCGTGCAGAGCGGCGCGTTGAAAAATTTCAATGTGCGCTTGCGCAATTCCAGCATGCGCCGCGACTACAGCAACAACGAATTCGATGAAAACCGGTTGATTGTCAGCTACCCGATAAGTCTGCTGTAAACCGGCGCCGTACTTACGGTATGGTGCGCGCCTGCCGCCACTGAGTTCACTCAATGGCGGCCTCCAGACGAGCCAGCCCACACCATGAAATCCTTCGTCCTCGCTTCCCTCCTACTGAGCCTGGCCTTGAGCCTCGGCGGCTGCATCAGTGCGCCCATCGCCCTGACACCGCAGACCGAACAGCGCCTGCAAGCCCGGGCGCCGATCCGCTTCCTGCTGACCTTCGATGACGGGCCCAGCGCCTCGGGCTACAACAACCCGAGCCGTTCAGTGTTGGCTGACCTGGCAAACAACCCGGTGTTACCGGGCATCAAGGCGGTGTTCTTCCTGCAGACCGAAGCGGCCCGCTCCGGTGGCAGTGCGCGGGGCCGCAAGACCATGGAGCGTGAATACGCGGGTGGCCATGTCCTGGCGTTCCACACGGCCACGGCTTTTCACACCAACCATCGCTGGCTGAGCGATGCAGAGCTGGAACGCACCCTCAGCCAGGGCGCAGCCGACATCGCCGCGATCACCGGCACGCCGCCGACCCTGGTCCGCCCACCATTCTGGAACTACGACCGACGCACCTATGCCGCCTACCAGCGCCATGGCATGCAGGTGCTGTTGACCGACTTGAGCGCCAACGACGGCAAGATCTGGGGCTTCAACGCCAGCCCACGGCGCCGCGCCAACCTGTACCGGCAACTGTCAGTGGTGCGCGAACGTATTGCCCTGGGCGAACTGCCAACGGTGGACGGCGTGATACCGGTGGTCGTGACCTTCCACGACATCAACCGCTACACCGCGCGGCATCTGCAGGAGTACCTGCAGATCCTGATGGACAGCGCGCGGATCAACGGTATCAAGACCGCCGCCGAACCGTTCTACACCGACCATGCCGTGCTGGAACGCGCGGCGCTGGCGCGTACGGTCAAGGATGTGAACGAACCGGTGCATCTGCCGGGCGTATGGAATTGGGTATGGGATGCCGACGCCCACTGATCACTCCCGCGACTCGACACCCAGCTCATCCCATACAGACTCCGCCAGGTGAAACGTGGCATTCGCTGCCGGAATCCCACAGTAGATCGCGCTCTGCATCAGCACTTCCTTGATCTCGGCACGGGTTACCCCGTTGCTGGCGGCGGCGCGCAGGTGCAGCTTGAGTTCTTCACTGCGGTTCATGCCGATCAGCATGGCGATAGTGATCAGGCTGCGGGTATGCCGTGGCAGGCCGGGGCGGGTCCAGATATCACCCCAGGCGTGGCGGGTGATCATTTCCTGGAACTCGCTGTTGAACTCAGTCAGGGCGTTGAGGCTGCGGTCGACATGCGCATCGCCCAATACTTCGCGGCGCACTTGCAGGCCATCGGCATAACGTTGTTTCTCGTCCACAAAAAACTCCTGGTTCAATTAGATTTCAACTCGATCACCTGTGGCGAGCGGGCTTGCCCCGCGTTGGGGCGCGAAGCGGCCCCAAATCAGGTGCCACGGTCTGTCTGAAATAATTCGGCGTCCGTATTGGGGCTGCTTCGCAGCCCAACGCGGGGCAAGCCCGCTCGCCACAGGAAGCGCGCTCGCCACAACAAGCCGCTCGCCACAACAGCGGCCTCAGCGGGCCAGCAGGAATTTGATCACCCGGTCACTGAATGCAGCGCCGGCCTGCACATTGGACAGGTGCGCGGCGTAGAACTCGGCGTACTCGGCGCCCTGTACATGGTGCTGGATAAAGTGACCACCGGCCGGTGGGGTGACGGCATCTTCGGTACCGGCAATCACCAGGGTGGGCGCCTTGATCTTCGACAACTGCTCACGGAAATCCGCATCACGCACGGCGGCACAGTTGGCCGCGTAACCTTGGGGCGAAGTCGCGGCAAGCATATCGGTGATCTGCTTGGCCTGGTGCGGGTTGGCCGTCGCAAAATCGGCGGTGAACCAGCGTGCAATCGATGCATCGCGCAAGGCCACCATGGCTGCCGCGCCGTCGCGCAGGACCATCTCGATCCGTGGGTTCCAGATCTCCGGCGTGCCGATGCTGGCAGCGGTGTTGCACACCACCAGACGCTGCAAACGCTCGCCTGCGTTAATCCCCAGCCATTGGCCGATCAGGCCCCCCATGGATAGCCCGCAAAAATGAGCGCGCTGAATATCCAGCGCATCCAGCAGCGCGATCACATCGTGGCCAAGCTGCTCGATGCTGTAGGGCCCCTCGGTGACCAGCGATTTGCCATGCCCGCGGGTGTCAAAACGCAGTACGCGAAAATGCTGGGTAAAGGCCGGGATCTGGATGTCCCACATGTGCAGGTCGGTGCCCAGTGAGTTGGACAGCACCAGTACCGGTGCGTCGATAGGCCCGTCCAGTTGGTAATGCAGTTCGCCTTCGGCGAGTTGTACAAATGCCACAGTGGCCTCCTCAGGCAGTCAATGCAAAGTGTTCGGTGACAGCGCGGCTGACCCAGGTATGGGCCTGGCCCAGGTAATGCGCCGGGTCGAGCAGGCGGTCCAGTTCAGCCGCCGAGAGTTCGGCAGTGACCTGCGCTTCGTCCGCCAGTACCGCACGCAGGTGGCGACCTTCTGCAACGGCGCGCTTGCAGCATTGCTCCAACAGATGGTGCGCGGTATCGCGGCCCAGGCGTTGGGCCAATACGATGCTGACGGCTTCGGCCAGCACCAGGCCCTGGGTCAGGTCGAGGTTGTGCGTCATGCGTTCGGGGTCGACTTCCAAGCCTTCGCTCACCAGTAACGCCTGTTGCAAGGCGCCGGAGACCAGTCGGCATATTTCCGGCAGGGTTTCCCATTCGGCGTGCCACAAGCCCAGGCTGCGTTCGTGCTCCTGGGGCATGGCACTGAACATCGTCGCCACCAGGCCGGGCACGCGGGTAGCGGCGCTGATCAGCACAGCGGCGCCCACCGGGTTGCGTTTGTGGGGCATGGTTGACGAGCCACCTTTGCCCGGTGCCGATGGCTCGAACACTTCCGCCGCTTCGGTCTGCATCAGCAGGCTGAGATCCCGTCCCAACTTGCCGAGGCTGCCAGCGATCAAACCGAGCACGCTGGCCAGTTCCACCAGGCGATCACGCTGGGTGTGCCAGGGTTGCTCCGGCAAGCTCAGTTGCAATTCGGCGGCCAGGGCCTCGGCTACCGGCATGGCCTGAACGCCAAGCGCGGCCAAGGTGCCCGAGGCGCCGCCGAACTGCAGCACCAGCAGGCGTGGCTTGAGTTGCGTGAGGCGCTGGCGACTGCGCGTCACCGCGCCCAGCCAACCGGCGATCTTCATGCCCAGGGTGACCGGCGTCGCGTGCTGCAGCCAGGTACGCCCGGCCAGCGTTGTGGCGGCATAACGCTGCGCCTGGGCGGCGAGAACGTCGCCCAAGCGCGCCAAGTCCGCTTCGATCAGTGCCACCGCGCGCCGCAACTGCAAAACCAGGCCGGTGTCCATCACGTCCTGGCTGGTCGCCCCCAGGTGCACATAACGCTCGGCACTCGGGTCTTCAGCGGCAATCAACTTGCCCAGTGCCTTCACCAAGGGAATCGCCGAATTACCCGCGGTGGCAATCGCCACCCCAAGGGCATCCACGTCATACAGCGATGCCAGGCACGCCTGGGCAATCGGCGCCACGGCGGCCTGCGGGATCAACCCAACCCGGGCCTCGGCCCGCGCCAACCCGGCTTCGAAATCCAGCATGCCCTGCAAGCGTCCCTGGTCGCAGAACACCTCGGCCATGCTGTCAGCGGTGAAGTAAGCGTCGAACAATTGGTTGCTCGTGCGCAGTGTCATAACTCATCCCTTACAGATCGTGGTGCAGGTACGCCGCCTGTTTTGGCAAGCGCAGGCTGAACAGGAACGCCACCGCCATCATGCCGGTGACGTACCAATAGAAAGTGTTTTCCATGCCCATGGACTTGAGGCCCAAGGCTACGTATTCCGCCGAGCCACCGAAGATCGCGTTGGCCACCGCATAGGCCAGGCCCACGCCGAGGGCGCGCACTTGTGGCGGGAACATTTCGGCTTTCACCAGGCCGCTGATGGAGGTGTAGAAACTGACGATGGCCAAGGCCAGGGTGATCAATACAAACGCCAGGAACGGGCTGCTGATGGTTTTCAGGCTGAGCAGGATCGGCACCGTGCACAGGGTCCCCAGGGCGCCGAACCACAGCATCGAGTTACGCCGGCCGATCTTGTCAGCCAGCATGCCGAACAGCGGCTGCATGCACATGTACAGGAACAGCGCGCCAGTCATGATGTAGCTGGCGGTCTTGGCGTGCATCCCGGCAGTGTTCACCAGGTACTTCTGCATGTAGGTGGTAAAGGTGTAGAAAATCAGCGAACCGCCGGCGGTGTAGCCGAGCACGGTGATAAACGCGGCCTTGTGGTCACGGAACAGCGCGGCGATGCTGCCGGCGTCCTTGTCTTCACGCATTTCTTTGCTGGTGGTTTCTTTCAGGCTGCGACGCAGCAGCAGGGAGATCACCGCCGCGATGGCGCCAATCACGAACGGAATGCGCCAGCCCCAGGCGCGCAGTTCCTCTTCGCTGAGGATCTGTTGCAGGATCACCACCACCGACACCGCCAGCAGTTGCCCGCCGATCAGGGTCACGTACTGGAAGGAGGCGAAGAACCCACGCTGGCCCTTGAGCGCGACTTCACTCATGTAGGTTGCGGTGGTGCCGTATTCACCCCCCACCGACAAGCCTTGGAACAGCCGCGCCACCAGCAGCAAGGCCGGCGCCCAGGCGCCGATATCCTTGTAGGTGGGCAGGAAGGCGATGACCAGGGAGCCGGCGCACATCATCAGCACCGAGATCATCATCGAATTCTTGCGCCCGTGCTTATCGGCAACCCGGCCAAACAGCCAGCCGCCGATGGGTCGCATCAGGAACCCGGCGGCGAATACGCCAGCGGTGTTGAGCAGTTGGACCGTAGGGTCGTCCGAGGGGAAAAACGCAGGGGCAAAGTAAATGGCACAGAAGGCGTAGACGTAGAAGTCGAACCATTCGACGAGGTTGCCGGAGGAAGCGCCGACGATGGCAAAGATCCGTTTGCTGCGTTCTTCTCCGGTGTAGTGACTTGTCGTTGTTGTCATGTTTTTTCACTCAGTGGGAACGGTTATAGCCTAGACATACTTTGCAACAACCATGTTCCGCAAGCAGACATTTGAGTACTCAGTGCCTGAACCGGCCCTATCGGGGGCAAGCCCCCTCCCACATTTGATAGGCAGCGCGATCAAAATGTGGGAGGAGGCTTGCCCCCAATGGGGCCTGACAAGCGACTCAATAATCGAAAAACACCGTTTCCTTATCTGTCCCTTGCAAAATCACATTCCACTGATACACGCCGTCCGCATCGGTCTTGGCAATCAAGGTACCCCGCCGCTCGGCAGGCACACAGGCCAGCAACGGGTCATCCCCGTTCAACGCCTCGCCGTCAAAATAGATCCGCGTCAGCAAATGCTTCACCAGGCCACGGGCAAACACCAGTACCACCAGGTGCGGCGCCTGGGTGGTGCCTTTCAGCCCCGGCACACTGCCCGGCTTGATGGTGGTAAAGCGGAACCGCCCTTCGGCGTCCACCGGTACGCGGCCAAAACCTTCGAAGTTGGGATCGACAGCCTTGTCCTGCTCGTCTTCCGGGTGGTCGTATTTGCCGGCGGCATTGGCCTGCCAGACTTCGAGCATGGCGTCGTTGACGACATCACCGTTGCCGTCCACCACCTGCCCGCTGATCGCCACGCGTTCGCCGAGGGTGTCGGCGTTGGCCAGGGCTTCGCGATTCAGCCAGGTCAGGCCAATGTGGTAATACGGCCCGACGGTGTGGGACGTGGTCGCATTGAGTGTCATCTCATTTCTCCATCGGCGTGGCATCACGGCCACGCAGGACGATGTCCCAGCGGTAGCCGAGGGCATAGGAAGGAATGGTTTTTTCCAGATCGAAACGCGCGATCAGGCGCTCTTTGGCGCTGGTGTCCGGCACGCAGTTGTAGATCGGGTCGTATTCCAGCAGCGGGTCGCCGGGGAAATACATCTGCGTGACCAGGCGCGTCAGCACGCTCGGCCCGAACAGCGAAAAGTGGATATGCGCAGGGCGCCACGCATTGTGGTGGTTACCCCACGGGTAGGCGCCGGGCTTGATGGTCTGGAACTGGTACCAGCCGTCGGCGTCGGTAACCGTGCGCCCGGTGCCGGTGAAGTTCGGATCCAGCGGCGCGTCGTGCAGGTCGCGCTTGTGGTTGTAGCGACCGGCAGCGTTGGCTTGCCAGATTTCCACGAGGATGCCCGGCACCGGCAGGCCGTTTTCATCCAGCACGCGACCGTGAATGATGATGCGTTCACCCAGGGGCTCGCCGTCGTGTTGGGCGGTGAGGTCGTTATCCTTCTCGCTGACTCGCTCGGCGCCGATGGTCGGGCCGGTTATTTCCGACAGCGAATGGGGCAGGAACACCAACGGCTTGGACGGCGAACGCAGGTTCGTCGACTGGTAGGGCGGGTGCAGGTACTCAGGTTGGGTGCCCGCTTGCGGGCGCCGGTAACCGGGCTTATCAGTCATGGAGCTGTCCTCTCTTATTAGATGCGTTCAATCGCCAGGGCCAAGCCTTGGCCGACGCCCACACACATGGTCGCCAGGCCTTTGTGGCCACCGGTTTTTTCCAACTGGTGCAAAGCCGTCAACACCAACCGTGCACCGCTCATGCCCAGGGGATGGCCGAGGGCGATAGCGCCGCCGTTCGGGTTGACCTGGGGCGCGTCGTCAGCGATGCCCAATTCACGCAGCACCGCCAGGCCTTGGCTGGCGAAGGCTTCGTTGAGTTCGATCACGTCAAAGTCGGTAACCGCCAGGCCCAGGCGTTCCACCAGCTTGCGTACCGCCGGCACCGGACCGATGCCCATGACCCGTGGCGCGACACCGGCACTGGCCATGCCCAATACACGAGCGCGGGCAGTGAGGCCATGTTTTTTCACCGCATCGGCGGACGCCAGGATCAGCGCGGCGGCACCATCGTTGACGCCAGAAGCATTACCGGCGGTGACGGTCTTGTCCGGGCCGTTCACCGGTTTGAGCCGCGCCAGGGTTTCCAGGGTGGTGTCTGCGCGTGGGTGCTCATCCTGATCGACCACGGTTTCGCCTTTTTTATGGGCGACCCGCACCGGCACGATTTCTTCAGCGAAGTACCCGGCCGCCTGGGCGGCAGCGGTACGTTGCTGGCTGCGCAGGGCAAAGGCGTCCTGGTCGGCGCGGGACACGTGGTAATCATCGGCGACGTTATCGGCGGTCTGCGGCATCGCGTCGACACCGTACTGGGCCTTCATCAATGGGTTGATAAAGCGCCAGCCAATGGTGGTGTCTTCCAGCTTCATGCTGCGCGAGAACGCTGCATCGGCCTTGCCCATCACGAAGGGCGCACGGGACATCGACTCGACGCCGCCGGCAATCGCCAACTCCATTTCACCGCTGGCAATCGCACGAAACGCGGTGCCGATCGCATCCATGCCCGAGGCGCACAGCCGGTTGAGGGTCACACCGGGAATGCTTGAAGGCAGGCCCGCCAGCAATAGCGCCATACGTGCGACGTTGCGATTATCCTCACCCGCCTGGTTGGCGCAGCCGAGGAATACTTCGTCGACCGCGCTCCAGTCCACCGAAGGGTTGCGTTCGATCAGTGCCTTGATCGGCAGCGCCGCCAGGTCATCGGCACGCACCGTGGCCAAGCCCCCGCCAAACCGGCCGATAGGGGTACGAATCGCATCACAGATAAAGACGTCACGCATCAGGCTTCTCCCGGTGCTTGGCCGTGGGCGGCGGCGGTGCGAGTTTCCAGATCACGCAGCGCGGTCAGTTCGACCTCGGTGGGTTCCTCGGTGGTATCCACCCGGTCGGCAAAGCGGATGGGCCAACCGGTGGCCGCCACCACTTGCTCGCGGGTAACGCCAGGGTGCAGTGCAGTGACCACGAACTCATGGGTGCCCTCTTCCGGCTCCATGATGCACAGGTCGGTGATAATTCCGACGGGGCCGGCACCCGGCAGGCCCAGGCGTTTGCGCGAATCGCCGCCTTCGCCGTGGCCGACGGAGGTGATGAAGTCCAACTTGTCGACAAACGAACGCGACGACTGCTTGAGGATGATCAGCACGCTCTTGGCCGAGCCGGCGATTTCCGGCGCGCCACCGGCACCCGGCAGGCGTACCTTGGGCTGGTGGTAGTCACCGACCACGGTGGTGTTGATATTGCCGAAGCGGTCGACCTGGGCTGCACCGAGAAAGCCCACGTCAATGCGCCCACCTTGCAGCCAGTAGCGGAAAATCTCACCGGTCGGCACGACCGTGTCAGCGGTTTCCGCCAGCTCGCCATCACCGATAGACAGGGGCAGTACGCTCGGCTTGGCGCCAATCGGACCGGACTCGTAGATCAGCACCACGTCCGGCGACGAGGTCAGGCGCGCCAGGTTGGCCGCCTTGGATGGCAGGCCGATGCCCACAAAGCATACCGAGCCGTTCTTGAGGCGGCGGGCGGCGGCGACGGTCATCATTTCGTTGGTCGAGTAAGCCATTACTTGGCCTCCTGCGCGGTAGCCAGCTTGGCCTGGAATTCACTGAAGTCGGCAGTGCCATGGATGTATTCATCGATCCAGGCGGTAAAGGTCCCACGATCGCGGGCGATTGGATCCCACGCTTGGTAGAAACGATTGTCACGCTCGTTGTAGCCGTGGGCGTAGGACGGATGCGCACCACCGGGCACATGGCACACCGCGGTCAGGGCCCAGGTCGGCAACACGCAGCTGTTCATCGGCGCGTTCAAGTCGTCGACGATCTCTTCCACGGTGACGATGCAGCGCTTGGCGGCCAGGGCCGCTTCCTTCTGCACGCCGAGAATGCCCCAGAGCAATACGTTGCCCTTGCGGTCAGCCTTTTGCGCGTGGATCACGGTGATGTCCGGACGCACCGATGGCACCGCCGCCAGCACTTCGCCAGTAAAGGGGCAGGTGACGGTCTTGATCAGCGGGTTGACCTTGGGCAGGTCGGAACCAGCGTAGGCGCGCAGTACCGCGAACGGCAAGCCAGAGGCACCGGCGACGTAGGCATTGGCCAGGTCGGCGTGGCTGTGTTCTTCGATTTCCAGCGGCTGCGGCCATTGCTTCTCGACCGCGTCACGCAGGCGGTGCAAGGACCCCACGCCGGGGTTGCCACCCCAGGAGAAAATCAACTTGCGTGCGCAGCCGGCACCGATCAACTGGTCATAGATCAGGTCAGGCGTCATCCGTACCAGCGTCAGGTCTTTCTTGCCCTGACGAATGATTTCATGACCTGCCGCCGTAGGGATCAGATGGGTAAAGCCTTCGAGGGCGACGGTATCGCCGTCATTCACGAAGCGCTTGACCGCATCACGCAAGGTGAGAATTTCAGCCATGGGGTTGGGCTCCCGGTGTTGATCGTAAAAGGCGCTGAGGTGGCGCCGAAGTGCTTGAAGATTAAGCCGGGGAAATGGGCCAAACAATCCGATAATCGACTCAGCGTTCGATTATCGAACAGATTGTTACCTCGCTAATCATTCAGCCAAACGCGGTCAACGTGGGAGGAGGCTTGCCCCAGAGAGCGGTGTATCAGCCACCCGATGTATTGGCCGCCCCACTGCTGTCGGGGCAAGCCCACTCTCACATTTGAGCGTGCCAGGCCTCAGGTTGCGTCGGCGTGGCTGACCATGCCCTTGATCACCACCGCAGCCGTGGCCAATGCCGCCGGGATCACCAGCGCCGTGAGTACCTGCTCGAAATTCCAGCCCAGGCCCAGCAAGGTGGCGCCCATCCAGGCCCCGAGGATCGCGCCGAAGCGGCCGATGCCGAGCATCCAGGACACACCGGTGGCGCGGCCCTGGGTCGGGTAGAAGCGCGCAGCCAGGGACGGCATCGCCGACTGCGCGCCGTTGACGCACATCCCGGCGATCAGCACCAGGGTCGCGAGCAACGTGATATTGCCCAGGCTCTGCCCTACCGCGTAGGCAAACACTCCGGCCAGCAAGTAGAAAGTGCCAATGACCTTGTGGGGATTGAAGCGGTCCATCGCCCAGCCCACGCCCACCGCGCTCAATACACCACCAAACTGGAACAACGCACCGATAAACGCTGCCTGTTCCATGCTGGCGCCGCTGTCGCGCATCAGGGTCGGCAGCCAACTGGTCAGCAGGTAAACGATCACCAGGCCCATGAAATAGGTGAGCCACAGCAACAAGGTGCCAGCGCTGTAGGTGCCGGAGAAGATCACCGCAAACACGTTGCGCGCCTTGACGGTTTTTTGCTCGGGGACACTGAAGGCCATGGCCTGGGCGACAAGGCTGGGTTCAATGGGTGACAGGGTCTTGCGCACCTTGTCGGTGCCGCGATTGCGCACCACCAGGTAACGCGCCGATTCCGGCAGCCACACCAGTAGCACCAGCGCCAGGATCAACGGCAAGATTCCGCCGATCATCAACAGGCTATGCCAGCCGAATGCCGGAATCAGCTTGGCGGAGATAAACCCGCCGCCGGCCATGCCCAGGTTGAAGCCGCAGAACATGCTGGTGACCAGCAGCGATTTATGGCGCTCCGGGGTGTATTCCGAGAGCAGGGTCGTGGCGTTCGGCATGCCGGCCCCCAGGCCCAGCCCGGTCAGGAAGCGCAGCACCAGTAATTGATCGACATCGGTGCTGTAGGCCGAGGCCAGACTGAAGGCGCCAAACACCAGCACGGCCCCCACCAGCACCACTTTGCGCCCGAAGCGGTCAGCCAGTGGCCCGGAGCCCAAGGCGCCGAACACCATGCCGATCAATGCGGCACTCATCACCGGACCGAGACTGGCGCGGTCGATGCCCCAGTCCTGGGACAATGCAGGCGCGATAAACCCCATGGCAGCCGTGTCGAGGCCATCGAGGAAGACAATCAGGAAACACAGGATCACCACGCGCCACTGATAACGTGACAAGGGTTGGGCATTGATAAAGGCCTGGACGTCCAGTGTGGTGCCGACAGAAGGTTGATTCATTGTTTTTATTCCACACCGATGGCGGGCTGACGACCTGGGGTCGTCGTTATTATTGTGGCGCTAGAGCGCTGCCGCACAGTAATAAGCCAGGGGAAACACCGTCAATTCATCAAACCGGGATCTGTGCGGTCACCGAACAGCTTAAGCAAACAATTGCGCACTCAACTCGCGGCTGGCGCTGAGCATGCTCGGCAGGAAGCGCTGCTCCAACTCGCTGCGGCTGACCCGCCCGGCGTGGGTACTGACGTTCAACGCGGCCAATACCTGGCCCGAGGCGTCGTACACCGGTACGGCGATGGAGCGCAGGCCCTGCTCCAGCTCCTGGTCGACGATGCACCAGCCCTGCTGCCGTACTTGTTGCAGGCATTCGAGCAAGGCTTCGGGGGTGGTCAGGGTGCGGCTGGTCTTGGTTTGCAGGTCGGCGTGGTCGAGGTAGTCCTGCAGCGAGGCGTCATCCAACGCGGCAAGCAGGATGCGGCCCATGGACGTGCAATATGCCGGCAAGCGCCCGCCCACCGACAGGTCCACGGAAATCAGGCGCTGGGTCGTGGCGGAACGGGCTATATAGAGGATGTCGTCGCCCTCAAGGGTCGCCATGTTGCAGGCTTCGTGAAGCTGCTCGCTCATACGGTCCAGGTAAGGTTGCGCAGAGACCGCCAGGGGCGTGGAGGACAAATAGGCATGACCCAGGGTCAGGACTTTGGGCAGCAGCGAATAAGTACGCCCATCGGTGGTGGCGTAGCCGAGCTTGATCAGGGTGTGCAGGCAACGTCGCACGGCGGCGCGGGGGATTTCGGTGCGGTGACTGATCTGGGCGATGGTGAGGTGCCGCTTGCGCTCCTGAAACGCTTGCACCACGGCCAGGCCACGGGCCAGGGAGGTCATGAAGTCTGGATCACCGGTAAACGCCTGGATGCGCTTGGCGGGCGAAGCCACGATCGGCGGCGCCGCTGACGCGAAGGAGTTGCGCAATTGATCGTTCATTTCCGGATCCTTTCTCTTATTTTCAACCGCTGGAAGGGTTGGTCACTATTGAAAGCCGTGCCAGACGCGAGGCACAAGCTTGGGCCAACAACATTGGGCGATTATCGGACGATCATTCGATTATCGCAATCAACCTGGACGTAGAGAAATATCGGACAGGCCGCGACAACTTTTACAAGAGCGCAAAAATGATGGCGCCGGTTTTCCAGCGAAATACTGACGCGTACATGTAACAAAACTCTCACAGCAAGTTGACGTTTTTTAACTTTATGGTGATAGAGTTATTCAAATGCGCCGCTATAATGCAACCTGTGCAGAGGTCAGCCCGGTATCACTATCGGGATCGGAGCTCGCAGGCGGTGCATGCGGAACGCGTCGCCGGTTATCACTACCGGTTTAACGAAGTCACCTTTGGTCAATTATTCAAACTTGAACAGTTTGACTGTTCAACATTGAAATACGCCGAGGGCAATTTTCAGCTCCACCGCTGCACGGTAATTAAACTCAACTCAATTAGGTAGCACTGTGACGAAAGATGAACTGCGCGCGGAACTTGAGCGCCAGGAGCAACGTTACAAGGACGTTTACGGCGGGGAAGTCACCACCTACGCCGCCCAGCCTGAGCCAGAACGCAAGCCATGGCGCAAACGAGCCAGTCTGCTCGATCAGGCCTTTGCCCAGGAAATCCAAAAGATTGAACAGGAACTCAAGGCCGAAGAGCCATAAGCACTTCGGTTCGAGTCCTCAGGGTCTTGCTGTCTCTGCCGGCTTATTGCCGGCGGAGGGCACCTTGCATGAGCCTCCACGGCTCAGCACCCTGCCGCCCCAGGGAAATTTCGTACAAATGTTTCAGACATGACGATAAGGTGACAAAACCGCACCTTTTCAGCTGTGCGCTTTATAAATCAAAGACTTGCCAAAGCCCCGAAAAGCCTGGGATGAGCACCTTTTGCCCGTGTTTTTTCAATGAAGATTGTTACCAATGAGCAGCTAGTGCATCGATTACCGAGGTTTTCTGGCATAATCGCGCCCCCTTACGACCGGGTCAGAAAACCTTCATGATCGATTTATTCAGCGGACTGGATGCTTGGGTTCTCGTGAGCCTGTTGCTCGCCCTGGCCTTTGTCCTCGCCTTCGAGTTCATCAATGGCTTTCATGACACCGCTAATGCGGTGGCCACAGTCATCTATACCAAAGCCATGCCGCCGCACCTGGCCGTGTTCTTCTCCGGGGTGTTCAACTTCCTCGGCGTGTTGCTCGGTGGTGTCGGTGTCGCCTACGCCATCGTGCACTTGCTGCCGGTGGAGTTGCTGATCAATGTGAACACCGGCCATGGTTTGGCGATGGTCTTCTCTTTATTGGCGGCGGCGATCACCTGGAACCTGGGCACCTGGTACTTCGGTATCCCCGCCTCCAGCTCCCACACCCTGATCGGTTCAATCCTTGGTGTCGGCCTGGCCAACGCCCTGATCAATGACATTCCCCTGGCTGACGGGGTGAACTGGCAGAAAGCGATCGATATCGGCGCCTCCCTGGTGTTCTCGCCGATGGCCGGCTTCCTGGTTGCCGCCCTGGTGCTGCTCGGCCTGAAGTGGTGGCGCCCGCTGTCGAAGATGCACAAGACCCCGGACCAGCGCCGCAAGCTCGACGACAAGAAACACCCGCCGTTCTGGAACCGCCTGGTCCTGGTGATTTCCGCCATGGCCGTGAGTTTCGTGCACGGCTCCAACGATGGGCAGAAAGGTATCGGCTTGATCATGCTGGTGCTGATCGGCATCGTACCGGCACAGTTCGTCCTCGACCTGGGCAGCACCACCTACCAGATCGAGCGCACCCGCGACGCCACCGTGCACTTGAATCAGTTCTACCAGCGCAACCACGAAACCCTGGGCGAGTTCCTGGCCTTGGGGAAAAGCGTGAAGGATGACTTGCCGGGCAAGTTCCGCTGCAACCCGCAGCAGACCGAGCCGACCATCAACGCGCTCGTGGACACCTTGAAAGGCGTTTCCGATTACCACTCGCTGAATGCCGACCAGCGCATAGAGGTACGTCGCTACCTGCTATGCCTGGATGACACCGCGAAGAAAGTCGGCAAGCTGCCGGGCCTGGATGCGCGTGAGAAGTCCGACCTCGACAAGCTGCGCAAAGACCTGACCGCCACGACCGAGTACGCGCCGTTCTGGGTAATCCTCGCGGTCGCCCTGGCATTGGGCCTCGGCACCATGGTGGGTTGGAAGCGTGTGGTACTGACCATCGGTGAGAAGATCGGCAAGCAGGGCATGACCTACGCCCAGGGCATGTCGGCGCAGATCACCACCGCCAGCATGATCGGCCTGGCCAACATCTTCAGCCTGCCGGTTTCGACCACGCACGTACTGTCTTCCGGTGTCGCCGGCACCATGGTTGCCAACAAGAGCGGCCTGCAAGGCGGTACCGTAAAGACCATCCTGATGGCCTGGGTGTTGACCCTGCCAGCCACCGTAGGCCTGTCGGCCGGGTTGTTCTGGTTGGCGTCCAAGGCACTGGGTAGCTGATAGCCAACCCGCAAAAAATAAAGGTGCGACCTGCGAGGGTCGCACCTTTTTTTATGCGTGTGTCCCGTCCTTAAACTGCTGCGCCACCGGACTCAGTTCAAATGGGGTGTTGATTAAATCGCAGGCAAAAAAAAGGGCGACCGAAGTCGCCCAAAATGCCTTGCGTGCTCATGTAATCCGGAAAAACTTATGGTTTTTTACGCTTATGTGCGTCTTTCCAGATAAAAAATCCAAACCCTACAAAAAACATCACCATGAGGCTTACAGTCAGCACCCCGGCGAACACCACATTATCGAAAAACATGACCGGCCTCCTGCACTTGCCCTGTTGCGATAGGGCTAAGTTAATGGAGAAGGCACTCTGGAAAATTGACGAGGATCAATGTCGCCCTCAACGGGGCGTAAAGAAGGGTAATAACTGACCTGCATCAATAAATGCAGGCCCTTTCAACGCTTTTTCGGTTTGTTCTTCGGCTTTTTCTTAACTTTCCCCAAGGGCATCGCCTGTTCAAATGCCTGGCGCACTTCATTCAGGCGTTTGTCATTGAGGTCATGCACACGTTTGGCACGTTCGGCATTCAGGTCGATCAGCTTGTCGTCATCACTCATGGCTTGGCTACGTTATGGCGGGAGTGCCTCAATAATGCGGCCTCCCCCGTCCGGCGGCAAATCAGCGAGCGACAAAAGGCGAGGCATCGCCCAAAATCGGCACTTTAAGCCCGCACCCGGAGGCCCCCCAGGTGGCACTGTTCAAGGACCTTCCCCCATTGCTCGCCCTGCGCGCCTTTGAAGCGGTGGCACGGCACTTGAGTTTTATCAAGGCGGCCAATGAGTTGTCGGTCACCCAGAGCGCCTTGAGCCACCAGGTGCAAAAACTCGAACAGCACCTGGGCAAGCCGCTGTTTATCCGGCGTACCCGCGCGATCGACCTGACAGCCGACGGCCAGCGTTATTACGACGAAATCCGCCCCGCCCTCGATGCCATCGCGGCCGCCACCCGCACCCAACGGGTCGCCCCTGGCGCCACAGTGTTGCGCATCGGCCTGCTCGCATCCTTTGCCACCTTATGGCTGGCACCGCGCCTGGCCGGGTTTCTCAACCGTTACCCGCATATCCAGGTGGAACTGTTGCCGGCGATTCAATTGGCGAACGTCGACGGAACAACGATCGACCTGGCCATCCGTTACGGCAAGGGCGATTGGCCCGACGTGCAGGCCATACGGCTGATGCCTGAAATACTCTCACCGGTATGCAGCCCGGCATTCAAAGCCAGCCAACTGCATCACGGTCCCTTGCTGATGGCCACCTCGCACCGGCCATTCGAATGGACGGATTGGTCCGCGCATTATCGAGTCGACCTCGATCAACACCCCCGCGTGATGCTGCACGACTACAACATCGTGGTCGAAGCCGCCGTGTCCGGCCAGGGCATCGCCATGGGGCGTCACCGTTTGATCGAGCGCAGGCTCCAGGACGGCAGCCTGGTGGAGGCGTTCGACTGGCCGCCCTATCACAGCGCGATCGGTTACTGGCTGATTACCCCCCAGGGCCCTGCCAATGAGGCCGCCCGCTGTTTCAGCGAGTGGTTGCAGCAAGCCTGCACCGACGCGTGAGTTATTTCGATACGTCCCATGAGATCTATCCGTTTGTCGCCGACCACCACGGCCACCATGCTGAATCCTCCCGACCCAAGAGGATTCAACATGAGCACTTCCATCCGCCAATGTGTGCACGCCCTTGGCTTGACGCTGCCTTCCCCCAGCCAACCGGCGGCCAACTACATCAATCATGTCATCAGCCACAACCAGCTGTTCATCTCCGGACAGATTCCTCTGGTGGAGGGCAAACCTGCCTATGTGGGCCGGCTGGGCGAATCCCTCAGCGATGAAGAAGGCGCCCAGGCCGCACAGCTTGCGGCGCTGGGCCTGCTGGGGCAATTGAGCGCGGCGCTGGAAGACGACCTGTCGCGCCTGGTGCGCACAGTGCGCCTGGGTGTGTTTATCGCCAGCAGCGCCGACTTCAAGCAGCAGAGTGGCGTCGCCAACGGCGCATCCAACCTGCTGGTCAATGCCCTTGGCGAAAAAGGCCGGCATGTACGCACCGCCGTCGGCGTTTCCAGCCTGCCCGCCGGCGTGGCGGTGGAAGTGGACGCCATTTTCGAGTTGCAACCGTGAGCCCGCTTGAAGTCCAGCAACTGCGGGACAACACCCCTGGCTGCCTATCCGGCATCGTGCATTTCAATCACGCCGGCGCGTCCTTACCCAGCCAGGCAACCCTCGATGCCATCATCGAACAATTACAGCGTGAAGCTCGCGACGGCCCCATGGAAGCCGGCGAACACGGTGCGGCCCTGATAGAGCAAGCCCGCCGCGCCGCCGGGCAATTGCTCAATGCGCCCGCCTCGTCGATTGCCTTTGCCAGCAGCGGCTCGACGGCCTGGAGCATGGCGTTCCAGGCACTCGGCCCTTGGCAGCCGGGCGAGCGCATTTTGGTGGGCCGCCACGAATGGGGCGGTAACCTGGCGAGCATGGAACTGGCGGTGCATGCCGGCGCACGGGTCGAGGTCATCCCCTGCGATGAAACCGGCGCGGTCTGCCCGGTGGCCCTGGAAGCGATGATCGATACAAACGTGAAGCTGATCGACCTGACCTGGCTCCCGGCCAATGGCGGCCTGATCAATCCCGCCCAAGCCATCGGCGCCGTCGCCAGGCGCCATGGCATTCCCTACTTTGTCGACGCGGGTCAAGCTGTCGGCCAGGTACCGGTGGATGTGCAGGCGATGCACTGCGATGTGCTCAAATCGGCCGGCCGCAAGCACCTGCGCGGGCCGCGCGGCACGGCGCTGCTGTATGTGCGGCCGGCGTTTCTCCAGCACCTGAACCCCGCCCAGCGCGATGTGTTCTCGGCCCCCTGGAACGCCAACGGCTACGACTTGCGTAACGACGCCCGGCGCTTTGAAACCAGCGAAGTGTCCGCCGCCTTGTTGGCGGGGCTGGGTAACGCACTGCAGGAGATCAATCGACTGGGGATCGAGCGGGCCTGGGAACGCGTCAGGCAGACCAGCGCGCGGATCCGTGAAGCACTGCGCCAGATACCGGGCATTTCCTTGCATGACTTGGGCGCTACGCACTCAGGCTTGATCGCCTTCAACCTCGCCGGCTGGGACGCCTTCGAACTCAAGCGGCGGCTGGGATTGAAGCGAATCAACATCGGCGCCAACGGTGTGGCCTACACCCCGCTGGATATGCAGGCGCGCGGCCTGAGCAGCATCGCGCGCATCTCCGTCAGCCCCTTCAACAACGACCACGATATCGAGGTGCTGCTGACAGCCTTGCGCGAGTTGCGCGATTAAACCTCGACGTCCACCCACAGCCCCTGGCGCGGCGCGTCTTCAATCAGCGGCACCACCGGTACGGTGTTGTCGGCGTTGAGCACATCACCAGGAATGGCCAGGTGCTGCTCCGCGTCCGCGTCGGCTTCACGCCGGCGCTTTTGCTGCTCTTGCTGGCGGCGCTGTTCTTCGCGCAGCAAAAAGGTCGACTGCTCGGCATCGCCCTTTTTCAGGTCGATGGTGCTTTCGTTCGAGCCCGCCTGCACGGGCACCACGGGCGGGATGTCCGGCTTCTGGCGCACCGGGTCGAGTTGTGACGTGACCGGCACAACACTGACGGGCAGCATGGGTGGCAGCATAGTGATTATTCTCCTGATCAACAGGCTGTCGGCGGGTTGCAGGGCGACTTGAGCTCAAGCACGCCAACCTGTGACCCAGTCGACACTCGCAAGTGCCCGCCACCCGTCGATTCAGCAGCGGACCACCGTGCAAACGCAGTAGTTTTTGTCAGAGTCCTTTGGATGAGGGCCTTGTTCCGTTAAGATAGTCGGCTTTTTCACGGCGGGAGTCAGGCAGCATGGCGCAGCAGTATCAACCGGGGCAACGCTGGATTAGTGACAGCGAAGCAGAGCTGGGGTTAGGCACCGTTCTGGCACAGGACGGCCGCTTGTTGACCGTGCTCTATCCGGCCACTGGCGATACGCGCCAGTATGCGCTACGGAATGCGCCCCTCACCCGCGTGAGGTTCTCGCCGGGCGACAGCATCACCCATTTCGAAGGCTGGAAAATGACCGTGCAAGAAGTCGACGACGTCGACGGCCTGCTGGTCTACCACGGCCTCAATGGGCAGAACGAACAGGTCACCCTACCGGAGACCCAGCTGTCGAACTTCATCCAGTTCCGTCTGGCCAGCGATCGCCTGTTCGCCGGGCAGATCGACCCACTGGCCTGGTTCTCGCTGCGCTACCACACCCTGGAACACACCAGCCGCCAGCTGCAATCCTCCCTGTGGGGCTTGGGTGGCGTACGTGCACAGCCGATTGCCCACCAATTGCACATCGCCCGCGAAGTCGCCGACCGTATCGCGCCGCGGGTACTGCTGGCCGACGAAGTGGGCCTGGGCAAGACCATCGAAGCCGGTCTGGTGATCCATCGCCAACTGCTGTCCGGCCGCGCCAACCGTGTGCTGATCCTGGTCCCGGAAAACCTGCAGCACCAGTGGCTGGTGGAAATGCGCCGCCGCTTCAACCTGCAGGTTGCGCTGTTCGACGAAGAACGCTTTATCGAAAGCGATGCCGCCAACCCGTTCGAAGACACCCAACTGGCCCTGGTCGCCCTTGAGTGGCTGGTGGACGACGAGAAAGCCCAGGACGCGCTGTTCGCCGCCGGCTGGGACCTGCTGGTAGTCGACGAAGCCCACCACCTGGTGTGGCATGAAGACAAGGCCAGCCCGGAATACAGCCTGGTCGAGCAACTGGCCGAAGTGATTCCCGGTGTGCTGCTGCTCACCGCCACCCCGGAACAACTGGGCCAGGACAGCCACTTCGCGCGCCTGCGCCTGCTCGACCCGAACCGTTTCCACGACCTGCAGGCCTTCCGCGCCGAGAGCGAGAACTATCGCCCGGTGGCCGAAGCCGTGCAGGAGCTGCTCGACAAGGGCCGCCTCTCCCCGGCCGCGCACACGACTATCCAGGGTTTCCTCGGCAACGAAGGCGAAGCGCTGCTGACCGCCGTCAACGATGGCGACACCGAAGCCAGCGCGCGCCTGGTGCGCGAGTTGCTCGACCGCCACGGCACCGGTCGCGTGTTGTTCCGCAACACCCGTGCCGCCGTACAAGGTTTCCCGGAGCGCAAGCTGCACGCCTACCCGCTGCCGAACCCGGACGAATACCTCGAATTGCCACTGGGCGAACACGCCGAGCTGTACCCGGAAGTCAGCTTCCAGTCGCAGCCGGACGTCGAGGAAGAAAACCGCTGGTGGCGTTTCGACCCACGGGTCGAGTGGCTGATCGACCAACTGAAAATGCTCAAGCGCACCAAGGTCCTGGTGATCTGCGCCCACGCCGAAACCGCCATGGACCTGGAAGACGCCCTGCGTGTGCGCTCCGGCATCCCGGCCACGGTGTTCCACGAGGGCATGAACATCCTCGAGCGTGACCGCGCCGCCGCCTACTTCGCCGATGAAGAGTTTGGCGCCCAGGTGCTGATCTGCTCGGAGATCGGCAGTGAAGGCCGCAACTTCCAGTTCTCCCACCACCTGGTGCTGTTCGACCTGCCGTCCCACCCCGACCTGCTCGAACAGCGCATCGGCCGCCTGGACCGGATCGGCCAGAAGCATGTGATCGAGTTGCACGTGCCCTACCTGGAAACCAGCCCGCAAGAGCGCCTGTTCCAGTGGTACCACGAAGCACTGAACGCCTTCCTCAACACCTGCCCGACCGGCAACGCCTTGCAGCATCAGTTCGGCCCGCGCCTGCTGCCGCTGCTGGAAAACGCCGACGATGGCGAATGGCAATCCCTGGTCGACGAGGCCCGTGCCGAACGCGAGCGCCTGGAGCAGGAACTGCATACCGGCCGCGACCGCTTGCTGGAGCTCAACTCCGGCGGTGCGGGTGAAGGCGATGCGTTGGTGGAGGCCATTCTTGAGCAAGACGACCAATTCGCCCTGCCGATCTACATGGAAACCCTGTTCGACGCGTTCGGCATCGACAGCGAAGACCATTCGGAAAACGCGCTGATCCTCAAGCCCAGCGAAAAAATGCTCGACGCCAGCTTCCCCCTGGGCGACGACGAAGGCGTGACCATCACCTACGATCGCAACCAGGCGCTGTCACGCGAAGACATGCAATTCATCACCTGGGAACATCCGATGGTGCAGGGCGGCATGGACCTGGTGCTGTCCGGCTCCATGGGCAACACCGCCGTGGCGCTGATCAAGAACAAGGCGCTCAAGCCGGGCACCGTACTGCTGGAGCTGCTCTACGTCAGCGAAGTGGTTGCCCCGCGCTCGCTGCAACTGGGCCGCTACCTGCCACCGGCCGCGCTGCGCTGCCTGCTGGACGCCAACGGCAATGACCTGTCCGGTCGCGTCTCGTTCGAAACCCTGAACGACCAGCTCGAAAGCGTGCCACGAGCCAGCGCCAACAAGTTCGTCCAGGCCCAGCGCGACCAACTCACACCACGCATCAATGCCGGTGAAGAGAAAATCACCCCGCGCCACGCCGAGCGTGTGGCCGAGGCCAAGCGCCGCCTGGCAGCGGACACCGACGAAGAACTGGCGCGCCTGACCGCGTTGCAAGCGGTCAACCCGACCGTGCGTGACAGCGAACTGGTTGCCCTGCGCCAGCAACGCGAACAAGGCCTGGCCATGCTCGACAAGGCGGCGCTGCGACTGGAAGCGATTCGGGTGTTGGTGGCAGGTTGATTGCTGCCCTGCCCTGCTAAATAGAAGGCCCGCGCAATGCGGGCCTTTTTTATTCACTTGAGAACAGCTTTTGCTTTGCGGGCCTCATCGGGGGCAAGCCCCCTCCCACATTGATCAGCCAACTCGGTCAACTGTGGGAGGGGGCTTGCCCCCGATAGAGTCACCACGGTTTCATGCCGTCGCAGCAGCAGCCGGCACCTCCACCGCCGCCAACCCCTCCTTCATCCGCTTGGCATCGCGCACAAAACTGCGCGAGGCCTGGAACAGAAACAGCATGGTCAGGAACAGCGCCACCGGGATCAGATACATGGCGTCATGCAACCCCACCGCTTTGTAAGCCTCAGTCATCTGCTCGGCCCCCGCCGCATACATCGCCGAATGCGCAAAGTGATCGGACAAGCCCCCCACCACAATCGGCCCCATGCCGCCGCCCAGCAGGTACAACCCAGCGAAAAACAGCGCCATCGCCGTGGCCCGCAGGCGCGGTTCGACCACGTCCTGGATCGCCGTGTACACGCAGGTATAGAAGTTGTAGGCAAACAGCCAGCCCACGCTGAACAGTGCGACGAACACACCGATTTCAATACGCCCGGCATGCAAGGCCCAGGCGGTGGTGACGGTGGAGATGATCAAACTGAACGCGGCAAACAGCAGGCGACCATTGGCAATGCGCTGATGGATCTTGTCGGCAATCCAGCCGCCCAAGGTCAGGCCCACCAAGCCGGTGACGCCGACAATCACCCCTGTGGCAACGGCCGCTTCCTGCAATGGCATGAGGAAATAGCGCTGCAGCATCGGCACCAGGAATGAGTTACAGGCATAGGTGGCGAAGTTGAAGCACAGCCCGGCCAGCACCAGCCAGAGGAAGGTCGGCACCGCCAACACGCGGCGGATCGGGCGGTCGACGCGTTCCTGGGAGACCTGCACGGTTTCTGCCGCGCCGCGCTTGGGCTCCTTGATATAGAACATGAACACCGCCAGGATCAGCCCCGGCACCGCCGCGATAAAGAACGGCGCACGCCAACTGTCGAACGCCTTGACCATCGCGCCAATGGTAAAGAACGCCAGCAGCAGGCCCAAGGGCAGGCCCAGCATGAAGATCCCCATGGCCCGTGCGCGGCGGTGGGCCGGGAACAGGTCACCAATCAGCGAGTTGGCCGCCGGCGCATAACTGGCTTCGCCGATACCGATGCCCATGCGCACCAGCAGGAAGGTCCAAAAACTGCCGACCATGCCATTGATCGCCGTCAGCCCGCTCCAGGCGAACAGGCCCCAGCCCATGAGTTTGCTGCGTGAACCGGTGTCGGCCAGGCGCCCGAGCGGCAGGCCGGCAATGGCGTAGACGATGGTGAAGGCGGTGCCGATGATGCCGAGCTGAAAGTCGCTCAGGTGCCATTCCATGCGGATCGGCTCGATGATGATCGCAGGAATGGTGCGGTCGAAGAAATTGAACAGGTTGGCGAGGAACAGCAGGAACAGAATGCGCCAGGCATTCTCCGCTTGGGTCGAGTTCTGCATGGGTCCGTCTCTTTTATTGTTATGAGAGCTGCGATGCCCGATGCATCCTGCTCAGGTCCCTGCAACATAGTCAGACACGTCGCGGTTGTCTGTAATGATTCGTAAAGCTGATAGGGCATGATTTCACCCGGAACTACGGGACTTTCCCTACGGAAAATATAAGCGCGCTCCCCTCTTCCCAATGGCCACGGCACGATTAGAATGGCGAGCCTTCCTGTCACAACCCCACTTCCCTTTCTAATCGATGACGCCCATGTCCGAAGCCAGTCCGTGTCTGAATTGCGGTGCCTGTTGTTCACACTTTCGTGTGTCTTTCTTCTGGGGGGAGTGCGCCTCGTCAGGAGGCACCGTGCCCGATGACCTGGTGGTCCAGATCAACCCCACGCGCGTGGCGATGATCGGTACCGACCAGAAACCCGCACGCTGCTGCAGCCTTGAGGGCGAAGTGGGCCAGGCCACCCGTTGCACGATCTACGAGCAGCGCTCCAGCGTGTGCCGTGAGTTCGATTCGTCGTGGAACCAAGGCGTGCAAAACCTCGATTGCGACGCCGCCCGCGCCGCGTTTGGTCTGGCACCGCTGGAGGCACCGCCCTTCGAGCTGGAGTTGCCCATCAGCGCTTAGCATCAAACGCTATGGACGGCATGCCAAAATCATTCAAAGCAAAGTGCCATTATTGATGGCAAATTCCGCGAGGCTTCTATACTCGACCTCATAGGTCATCGCCGTAGGCAGTGACGAGACGCTATGACAGGACACGCTATGGAATGGCTGGGTCTGCACTTTTTTATCGATCTTCCAGGGAACGGGCACCTACTACTCAATTGCAGCCATAACCCCTTTCTGGTGCTGTTGGCCTACCTGGTCGCCTGTGCGGCCGGTTTCGGCACCTTGGACATGGCAGAACGTGTCAGCCATGTCGAAGACCCCACCGCCCGCCGCCACTGGCGCTGGCTGGGCGCGGGTTGCCTGGCGGGCGGTATCTGGTCTACCCATTACATCAGCATGCTGGCGTTCCAGGCGCCCATTGCCATTCATTACGAACTGATCATGACGTTCGCCTCGTTGGTGATCGCCCTGATCGCCTCGCTGTTCGCCATGCAAACCCTCAGTCACGCGCAACTGCGCCTTCACCAGTACCTGCTGGCATCGGTCTGGATGGGCCTGGGCATCGCGCTGATGCACTACGTGGGCATGTCGGCCATGGATTCCGAGGCCAAGTTGTACTTCAAACCGGGACTGTTCATGGCTTCGGTAGGGATCGCCATTGCCGCGAGCCTCGCGGCGTTGCTGCTGTCGATCTGCCTGCGCAATGGCATGGGCACCTTCCATCAACTGCTCAAATACGCCGCCAGCCTGATGCTGGGCACCGGTATCCTGAGCATGCATTTCACCGGCATGGCGGCCATGCAAATGCTGGTACCCGCCGGGGCCGACCTTTCGTTGCCGCTGGACAATAACCCCATCCAATTGGGCTTGTCAGTGGCGGTGATCACGCTGCTGGTGATTGGTAGCAGCATCAGCGCGGCCCTGGCGGACAAGAAGTTGCAACACAAGGAACGTGACCTGCGCCGGGTCAACGCCCTGCTCGACGAACTGGACCAGGCCCGCGCCTCGCTGCAACAGGTGGCCCATTACGATGCGCTGACCAGCCTGCTCAATCGCCGCGGCTTCAATCAGATTTTCGCGGAGAAACTCGCGGAAAAAACCGCTCACGACGGCATGTTGGCGGTAATTTTCCTCGATATCGACCATTTCAAGCGCATCAATGACAGCCTCGGGCATGACGCGGGCGACCAGTTGCTCAGCGTACTGGCCGGGCATATCAAGAGCTCGGTGCGCAGCCACGCCGATGTGGTCGCGCGGTTTGGCGGCGATGAGTTCTGCATCCTCATCAACGTCCACCACCGCGATGAAGCGCAGCATTTGGCCCAGCGCATCATGCAAAAAATGAAAGAGCCCGTCGAACTCGCCGGCAGGCGCATGGTGATGACCACCAGCATCGGTATCAGCCTGTTTCCCGACGACGGACTGACCTGCGAAGAACTGCTGAAAACCGCCGACCTGGCGCTGTACCAATCCAAGGATTCAGGCCGTAACAGCCTGAACTTCTTCAGCTCCAACCTGAAGACCCGCGCCTTCCTCGAACTGCAACTGGAAGAACAGTTGCGCGCTGCCCTGCGTGCCCGCAACGAACTGGTGCTGTTCTACCAACCGATTTTCGACATGAAACGGGGCAAGGTCACCCGCCTGGAAGCCTTGGTACGCTGGCAGCACCCACAACACGGTTTGCTGACACCCGAGCGCTTTATCGGCATTGCCGAAAGCAACGGGCTGATTGCCGAACTGGACCACTGGGTACTGCGCCAGGCCTGCCACGACTTGAGCCTGTTGTCGGACAAGGGTTACGCCGAGCTGACCATGGCCGTGAACTGCTCAGCCTTGAACCTGACACGTGATGAGCTGGCCGATGAAATCGAAGATGCCCTGCGGTTCAGCGGGATCGCCGCCAACCGCCTGGAACTGGAAGTCACCGAAAATGCATTGATGGGCAATATCAGCAGCACCCTGGCACTGTTGCGACAGATCCGCGCCCTGGGTGTGTCCCTGGCCATCGATGACTTCGGCACCGGCTATTCTTCCCTCGCCTATCTCAAGCGCCTGCCGCTCAACACCTTGAAGATTGACCGCTCGTTCATCCAGGACATCCCCAAGTCCAACGCCGATATCGAAATCGTCCAGGCCATTATCGGCATGGCCCACACCCTGCACCTGCAGGTCGTGACCGAAGGGGTGGAAACCCAGGCGCAATTCGAACTGCTGCTCAAGCATGGCTGTGACTTCATCCAAGGCTACCTGCTGAGTCCGGCGGTGCCTGCCCGCGATATCATCGGGGTCATCCAAGGTATCCACAGGCGCACTCCGCTCTCCCCCTTCAGTGTTGCCGGCGCCAAGCACACGCCATCGCCGAAGGACCCCGCCACCGCTCGTACCGGCTCCACCTCGGTCATCAGGCCAATCCGATGACGCCGATGTTTTGGCATTTCGCCATCACTTCCCTAAAGAACGCCGACAAACGGCCGATTAATCAGAGTCCGGCCAGGATTTCCCTTAAAAAACTAGGGTTAACCCCGACTACACCGGATAAGGACGCACTGCAAAGTCGCGAACTCTCATTCATTGATGGCTATTTGATATTTTTCAGCCGTCCGTCCAGGTACATGGCGCCCAATGACTTCTAAAAATAACCCTGCCACCGTGGTCTCCGACGTGTTGCCGACAGCCCCTGCGGAAAAAAACCCAGGCTCAAAGTCATTGAGCAGCGCCCGCCCGCTGGCCGCCCAGCAATACTTGTACTTCACCGAAACCAATACCGACCGCATCCTCGATAACCTCGATGGCCTGCGCGACATGGTGTTCCCGCGCCCACCCCACCTGGAAGGCGACGGCGAGCCACACAGCGACCAGGAATTCCCGTCGGTGTGCCTGATCGGCCTGGGCCGCTGCGGTTCGAACATCGCATTGGACGTGGCGGAACTGGTGTACAACGCGCGCAAGTTCTACCTGAACGAATTCAGTACCGAAGATAAAACCCTCGACAAGGGCTACAGCCCGGCCCAATGGATCCGCAACAACCTGCGCCTGGGCGGCGGCAAGGCCAGCAAACCCGTGTTCCTGGTGGAGCCGCTGGTGATGCTGGGTGACTTGGACAAGGACATCGCCGGGCGCATCCGTTTCTCACGCAAGGGCGAGAAAAGCGGCTTTCTGCGCGACTACAGCAAGATGAAAATCATGGACCTCTCGGAAGTCCATGCCGGTGGCGCCGGTAACGCGCCGATCCTTGGCCAATACCTGGCCAAGATCATCCTTAATAAAGACACCCAGCGCTTTTCCAGCCCCGATTGGAAGATGATCCACTCGTACCTCATCGACTCCTGTGGCATCAAGGCCAACCAATCGCGCCTGTACTTCTCGATCTTCAGTGCCGGCGGTGGTACCGGCTCGGGCATGGCGTCCGAATTCGGCCTGGCCCAGCAACACTCGTACATGAACAAGACGTTCGACACCAAGCCTGCCGACGAACACGACAGCAAGAGCGGCCACGCCTTTGTCTTCGAGCCGATCTTCACCAGCGGCATCTGTGTGCTGCCGAATATTTCCGACCACCGCAGCGAAATGTCCGAGGCGCTGCATATCAACGCTGGGCGACTGCTGTGCAAGTACCTGTCGGAAGAATGGGACTTCTCATACAACTTCGACAATGAAGACAGCAGCGAAGCCAGTGTGAAGGGGCGTATTCGCCCTTGGAACGCGATGATGCTGATCTCCAACGACATCATGCGTTACGCCGAAGAGAGCGACGACGGCAATATCCAGAACATTGACGTCAATGCCATGGAAAAACACGCCAACCAGTACATCTCCCAGCAGATCTTCAACATCCTGACCGCCCAGGCGGTGACCACCGACTACGACCAGAACTACTTCCGTCGTGCCGGCATCGACATTGGCGAGACTATACGCCTCGACGCCAACGACCTGTTCATGAGCCTGGCCGGGCCGGTGGCGATTGCCTACGCCGAATCGGTGGTCCCGGAAACGCCGGCGCCGTCGAATGACAAGTTCAAGGTCTTCGAAAAAGAGCCGCAGCGCCTGAACATCGACGACCTGTTCTTCCGCTCGATCGACCTGCCGCACTTCAACAAGGTCACCCAGGCCATCGAAGGCATCAGCCTGCTGCCGATCGAGTCCAAGCGCTACAAGGCCTCCTTGGAGCAGTACAAGAACTCCGGCTACGACGCGGCGGCGCTGCATGACCTGCACTTCTTCAAGAACTGCTCGTCGGTGGTGTCCATCGTCTCGCTGCCCAAGGACTACAAGCTGTCCTACATGGACCTGAACCGGCTCAAGACCCACCTCAACAGCCTGTTCCCCAACACCACCCTGAAACGCTACGCACTGGTAATCGGCGCCTCGGCGAACCTGTCGCTGACCACCCTGATCGCCAAGAGCCCGTGCCTGTCGGATGACTTCCTGACGCTGATCGTGGCGTTTATCAAACGCTGCTTTGCGCGTAACCCGTACCGTTTCGATGACACGCTGGACAACTCGATCCTGGACTTCATCATCCACGAGGATTTCGACGAAGACCGGATCGATCAACTGCTCAACGAGTTTGAAAACCCGGCGAAGATCCTCGATACCAACTGGTACGCGATCAAGCCGATGTACGAGAAGAAGTACCGGGAGCTGATCAATGACAAAGACAAGTTTGTCTCGATCAATGACATTCGCCTGTCACGGGATTGCGTGAAGAAGGCGATCAAGTATTTGCGTGAGATCTACCGTCACCGGATCGGCAAGACCAAGGTGATCTCGCTGAATAACCATACCGGCAAGACTGGCTAGGCTGGTGTGGCGAGGGAGCCTGCTCCCTCGCCACCCTGATCGACTCACACCCGGAAACAATTCCTACGGCGTTTCAGCCCCCGCAAAACTGTTCCCATGACGCGCACGTCACCCTCACCTGTGACCTTTCTCTACGGCAAGATGCCATCACCGGCCCGGCGGTTACTCCGCTACACACTTAGGCGGGCACAAAAGACGCACCTTTTAAGTGCAACCTTTTCTTACGCCGCCCTTTCCTGGATCAGAATCCACGGCGATACCACCACGGCCCACAGGCTCGGATCACGCTCCACCAGGTCCAGTGCCCGCGTCGCAGACACCTCGCCCAGGCTCCCCGAGGCCAGCCAGGCAGCGACTTTGTCACGATTATCCTCGGCCATGCCTTCGGCCGCCTCGATCAAATCCACGCTGGCGTCGACCCACAATAGGGCACCCTTGGCAAAGAACGGTTCAAGCTCCTTCCAGGAAATTTCGGCGGTTTCACCGAGCAGCTTGGCATAGAGGGTGCTAGGTTCTTGCGTCATGGGAGTTCACCTGAGTAAAAATCGGCGCAATCATAACGTCGCGGCTCTTGTAGAAAAACCCAGTTGCAAATGAGTCAACGATTGAAACTGTCAGGAAAGCCAAGGATTGCCCGAGACTCTGGCATCACCCCGCCGCAATTCTGTCTTTTTCTTTCATTTAAGCGACACGGCCGGGTTTTGCCCCCAGCAGCCAGCTTTTCAAGCGATCAACCGGCGCTCTACACTGTACCGGTACAGTTGCCAGGGCACTGCCGGGGGGATATCCGAGATATCTGATCCGGTTCAGCAGCTCACAAGGCCGCTAGAACTATAAAAAATACAACAGTAAGAGTGGAGCACTATGAATAAGGCTACTAAGCAGATTTCCAAACTGTTTGCCGCTATGGTCCTGGCTGGGGTTGCCGGCCATTCGTTCGCAGCTGACACCATCAAGATCGGTATTGCCGGCCCTAAAACCGGCCCTGTGACCCAGTACGGCGACATGCAGTTCATGGGCGCCAAACAAGCCATCGAAGACATCAACGCCAAAGGCGGTGTAGACGGCAAATTGCTGGAAGCCAAGGAATACGACGACGCCTGCGACCCTAAACAAGCCGTTGCCGTAGCCAACAAAGTGGTCAACGACGGCGTCAAGTTCGTGGTCGGCCACCTTTGCTCCAGCTCCACTCAACCAGCGTCCGACATCTATGAAGATGAAGGCGTGATCATGATTACCCCGGCTGCCACCAGCCCGGAAATCACCGCCCGTGGCTACAAGCTGATCTTCCGCACCATCGGCCTGGACAGCGCCCAAGGCCCAGCGGCTGGCAACTACATCGCCGACCACGTGAAGCCGAAAATCGTTGCCGTGCTGCACGACAAGCAGCAATACGGTGAAGGCATCGCCACCGCCGTCAAACAGACCCTCGAGAAGAAAGGCGTAAAAGTTGCCGTCTTCGAAGGCCTGAACGCCGGCGACAAAGACTTCTCCTCGATCATCCAGAAGCTCAAGCAAGCCAACGTCGACTTCGTCTACTACGGCGGCTACCACCCAGAGCTGGGCCTGATCCTGCGCCAGTCCAAGGAAAAAGGCCTGAACGCCAAGTTCATGGGCCCAGAAGGCGTCGGCAACGACTCCATCTCGCAAATCGCCCAAGGCGCCTCCGAAGGCCTGCTGGTGACGTTGCCTAAATCCTTCGATACCGACCCGGCCAACAAAGCCATCGTTGACGAGTTCGCCAAGAACAAGCAGGACCCAACCGGTCCGTTCGTGTTCCCGGCCTACTCCGCTGTTGAAGTCATCGCTGGCGGTATCGCTGCCGCGAAGAGCGAAGACACCGCCAAAGTGGCAGCCGCCATCCACGCGGGCACCTTCAAGACCCCTACCGGCGACCTGAGCTTCGACGCCAAGGGCGACCTGAAGGACTTCAAGTTCGTGGTCTACGAATGGCACTTCGGTAAACCAAAAACCGAAGTTTCCCCTCAGTAAGCCAGGCGTTACTGGTCAACAAGCCCACTGTGAGAGCAGTGGGCTTTGTTTTACGAGGTTTATGGGCCTGTCACCCGCGATCCGGGCGCTGGCTCACCTGAAAATCTTAAAACCGTCACCAGCGGTTCGCTGGCAAACGCTTTGTGCAAATGTGCTCACAGAACACAGCACAGGGCCGGAACATGACTCCACCAGTGAAATGCGTATCGGGTTTTTAGGAGCGTTGTAATGCCTGAGATCTATCATTTTTTCCAACAGCTGGTTAATGGCCTGACCATTGGCAGCACCTATGCCTTGATAGCCATTGGCTACACAATGGTTTACGGCATCATTGGAATGATCAACTTCGCCCATGGCGAGGTATACATGATTGGCTCCTACGTGGCCTTCATCGCCCTTGCCGGGCTGGCCATGATGGGTATCCACTCACTGCCGCTGTTGATGACCGCTGCATTCCTTGCGTCGATCGTCGTAACCAGTGCCTATGGCTACAGTATCGAGCGGGTCGCCTACCGTCCCTTGCGGGGCAGCAACCGTTTGATCCCGTTGATTTCCGCCATCGGCATGTCGATTTTCCTGCAAAACACCGTATTGCTGTCCCAGGACTCCAAGGATAAATCCATCCCCAACCTGATCCCGGGGAGCTTCTCCTTCGGCCCGGGTGGCGCGGAAGAAGTCCTGATTTCCTACATGCAGATCCTGGTCTTCGTGGTCACCCTGGTGGCCATGCTGGGCCTGACCCTGTTCATCTCTCGCTCCCGTCTGGGGCGCGCCTGCCGGGCCTGTGCCGAAGACATCAAGATGGCCAACCTGCTGGGCATCAACACCAACAACATCATTGCCCTGACCTTCGTGATCGGTGCCGCGCTGGCAGCTGTCGCGGCCGTGTTGCTGAGCATGCAGTACGGCGTGATCAACCCCAACGCCGGTTTCCTGGTGGGCCTCAAGGCCTTCACCGCGGCGGTCCTGGGCGGCATCGGCAGTATCCCGGGCGCGATGCTCGGTGGCCTGGTGCTGGGTGTGGCCGAAGCGTTTGGCGCCGATATCTTCGGCGACCAGTACAAAGACGTCGTGGCGTTCGGCCTGTTGGTTCTGGTGCTGTTGTTCCGTCCGACCGGCATCCTGGGCCGTCCGGAGGTTGAGAAAGTATGAGCAGATATCTTAAATCGGCGTTTTTCAGCGCCTTGTTGGTATGGGCGGTTGCCTTTCCGGTACTCGGCCTCAAGCTGAGCATTGTCGGCATCAACCTGGAAGTGCATGGCACTGGCCCCGTGACCCTGACCATCATCGCCCTGTGCTCGGTGCTGATGTTCCTGCGCGTGCTGTTTACCCAGCAAGTCGGCGCCCTGTTCAAAGGCAACCGTGGCCCGTTGGTTTCACCCAAGGTCAGCCAGTTCCTCACCCTGCCGCGCACCCAGCGCTACATCATCATCGGCCTGATCGTGGCCGCGTTGATCTGGCCGTTCTTCGGTTCACGCGGTGCGGTCGACATCGCCACGCTGATCCTGATCTACGTGCTGCTGGGCCTGGGCCTGAATATCGTGGTGGGCCTCGCCGGCCTGCTCGACCTGGGTTATGTGGGCTTCTATGCCGTGGGTGCCTATACCTACGCGCTGCTGTCGCACTACCTGGGCTGGAGCTTCTGGATCTGCCTGCCCCTGGCCGGCATGGCGGCCGCGACGTTCGGCTTCCTGCTGGGTTTCCCGGTGTTGCGCCTGCGCGGTGACTACCTGGCGATCGTGACCCTGGGCTTCGGGGAAATCATCCGTCTGTTCCTGCGTAACCTCACCGACATCACCGGTGGCCCCAACGGTATCAGCAGCATCCCCAAGCCAACGTTCTTCGGGTTGTCGTTCGACCGTACCGCCGCCGAAGGCATGCAGACCTTCCATGAGTACTTCGGGATCGACTACAACCCGGTGAGCAAGGTGGTATTCCTGTACCTGGTTGCCCTGTTGCTGGCCCTGGCTGCGCTGTTCGTGATCAACCGCCTGCTGCGCATGCCGATCGGCCGCGCCTGGGAAGCCCTGCGCGAAGATGAAATCGCCTGCCGCGCCCTGGGCCTGAACCCAACCATCATCAAGCTCTCCGCGTTCACCCTGGGTGCTGCATTCGCCGGTTTCGCCGGCAGTTTCTTCGCCGCTCGCCAAGGCCTGGTGACCCCGGAGTCATTCACCTTTATCGAGTCGGCGATCATCCTCGCCATCGTGGTATTGGGTGGCATGGGCTCGCAGTTGGGCGTGATCCTGGCCGCGATCGTGATGATCCTGCTGCCGGAAATGATGCGTGAGTTCAGCGAATACCGCATGTTGATGTTCGGCGCCTTGATGGTGCTGATGATGATCTGGCGCCCTCAGGGTCTGCTGCCCATGCAACGTCCACACATGGAGCTGCGCAAATGAGCCGCGAGATCCTGAAAGTCGAAAACTTGAGCATGCGCTTCGGCGGCTTGCTGGCGGTCAATGGCGTCGCCCTGACCGTGAAAGAGAAACAGGTCGTGGCGTTGATCGGCCCCAACGGTGCCGGCAAGACCACGGTGTTCAACTGCCTCACCGGCTTCTACAAGCCCAGTGGTGGCAGCATCCTGCTGGACGGCCAGCCGATCCAGGGCCTGGCCGGTCACGAAATTGCCCGCAAGGGCGTGGTGCGCACGTTCCAGAACGTGCGGTTGTTCAAGGACATGACGGCGGTCGAGAACCTGTTGATCGCCCAGCACCGTCACCTGAACACCAACTTCTTCGCAGGCCTGTTCAAGACCCCGGCGTTCCGCAAGAGCGAGCGCGAGGCCATGGAGTACGCCGAGTACTGGCTGGACAAGGTCAACCTCACCGAGTTCGCCAACCGGCCTGCCGGCACCCTGGCCTATGGTCAGCAACGTCGCCTGGAAATCGCCCGCTGCATGATGACCCGACCGCGGATCCTCATGCTCGACGAACCGGCCGCCGGCCTGAACCCCAAGGAAACCGAAGACCTCAAGGCGCTGATCAGCGTGTTGCGTGAGGAAAACAACGCCACGGTGCTGTTGATCGAACACGACATGAAACTGGTCATGAGCATTTCCGACCATATCGTGGTGATCAACCAGGGCACGCCCCTGGCCGACGGGACGCCGGAGCAGATCCGCGACAATCCTGAAGTGATCAAAGCCTATCTGGGGGAAGCGTAAAATGCTGCAATTCGAAAACGTTTCCACTTTCTACGGCAAGATCCAGGCCCTGCACAGCGTCAACGTGGAAGTGCGACAGGGTGAGATCGTGACGCTGATCGGCGCCAACGGTGCTGGCAAGTCGACCTTGCTGATGACCCTGTGCGGTTCGCCCCAGGCCCATAGCGGCAGCATCCGCTACATGGGTGAGGAACTGGTGGGCCAGCAGTCGTCACACATCATGCGCAAGAGCATTGCCGTGGTGCCGGAAGGCCGACGGGTGTTTTCGCGCCTGACCGTGGAGGAAAACCTGGCCATGGGCGGGTTCTTTACCGACAAGGGCGACTACCAGGAGCAGATGGACAAGGTGCTGCACCTGTTCCCCCGGCTCAAGGAGCGTTTCAGCCAGCGTGGCGGCACCATGTCCGGCGGCGAGCAGCAAATGCTTGCCATCGGCCGGGCGCTGATGAGCAAACCCAAGCTGTTGCTGCTCGACGAGCCCTCCCTCGGCCTGGCCCCGATCATCATCCAGCAGATCTTCGACATCATCGAACAGCTGCGCAAGGACGGAGTGACGGTGTTCCTGGTGGAACAGAACGCCAACCAGGCGCTGAAAATCGCTGACCGCGCCTATGTGCTGGAAAACGGTCGGGTGGTGATGCAAGGCACGGGTGAACAGTTGCTGACCGATCCGAAGGTTCGCGAGGCGTACCTGGGCGGTTAACACCCGGTTGCAATGTGGGAGGGGCTTGCTCCCGATAGCAGTGTGTCAGGCACAGAGAATGTGACTGATGTGCCGCCATCGGGAGCAAGTCGAATCGTCGCACCGCCCCTCCCACATTTTTTTGCAGTGTTTGAAATTATTTCCTCTGGCCTTGTAACGAACATCGCCCTCCCGTCTCTAGTGGTGCAAGCAGGCATTCAAGCCCGCTCCTCAACCTACTGCTGGAGATCCACCATGACGACCAAACTGTCCGCCGCTACCCTCGTCCTCGCCCTGGGCTCGGCCTTGAGCCTGTCTGCCCTGACCACCACCGCCCACGCTGCCGACGACATGCAGAAATGCTTCGGCGTCGCCGAAGCCGGCAAGAACGATTGCGCCGCCGGCGCCGGTACTTCCTGCGCCGGCACTTCAAAAACCAAGGACCAGGCCAACGCCTGGAAACTGGTCCCCGCCGGTACCTGCACCCAAACCCCCAGCTCCACCTCGCCGACCGGTTTCGGCCAGGAAGCCGCCTTCACCGCCAAGTCCTGATCCCCGCCCAGCCTGAGTACTGATGATGACGCTTTCATCCTTGCAAACGGTCTCACTGGCTCAGGTGCCCGGCCTTCCGCCGCAGGTCGGGCTGGGGCTGAAAAACGAGCATTTCATCGAAGTACTCGAGACCTCTCCCGATATCGGTTTTTTTGAAGTACACGCCGAAAACTACATGGTGGCCGGCGGTCCTTTTCATCACTACCTGGGCCTGATCCGCGAGCGTTACCCGTTGTCGCTGCATGGCGTGGGTCTGTCCATTGGCGGCGAAAGCCCACTCAACCGTGAACACCTGGCGCGGTTGGCCAAACTGATCGAACGCTATCAACCCCACTCGTTCTCCGAACACCTGGCCTGGTCGAGCCACGGCCCGGTGTTTCTCAATGACCTGCTGCCCCTGGCCTACGACGTCGCGACCTTGAACCGGGTGTGCGAACACGTGGACCACGTGCAAAGTGCGCTCAAGCGCCCGATGTTGCTGGAGAATCCGTCGACCTACCTGCAGTTCCAGCGCTCAACCCTGGACGAGACGGACTTCATCAGCGAAATCATCCGCCGCACCGGTTGCGGCCTGCTGCTCGACGTCAACAACGCCTACGTGTCGTGCATCAACCATCAACGGGACCCGCAAGCCTATATCGACGCCCTGCCCTTGCAGGCGGTCGGCGAGATTCACCTGGCCGGTTTTGCCGAAGACACCGACAGCCTGGGTGACCGACTGCTGATCGATGATCACGGCGCTCCCATCGATAACGCCGTTTGGCAGTTGTACGAACAGGTACTGGCACGCACCGGCCCGGTCGCCACGTTGATCGAGCGGGACCACCAGGTACCGGCCTTCAACAGGCTGATGGCTGAAGCGCAACAGGCCCAATGGCATCTGTCGCAGGTGACCCCATGAGCCTCCACGATGCATTCACCACCGCCCTGCTGGCACCTGAGCCTGCCTGCCCTGACGGCCTGTTCAGCAGCAACGGCGCCGACCCGGGCAGCCGTTTTGCGGTGTATCGCAACAACGTCCACAGCTCATTGATCCAGGCATTGGCCACCGCGTATCCGGTGACGGCGCAACTGGTGGGCGATGCTTTTTTCCGTGCCATGGCGGGCCTCTACGTCCAGGCATGCCCTCCCGACAGTCCGCTGATCAGCGAATATGGCGGCACACTGGCCGGTTTTATCGAGGGTTTCGAACCTGCGGCGAGCGTGCCTTACCTGGCGGATATCGCGCGACTGGAACGCCTGCGGGTTCGCGCTTATCACGCGGCAGACACCGAACCGTTGGACTCACAGGCAGTTATCGGGCAACTGCAGGGACGAACAGACCTGGGGCAGTTACGCCTGCAACTGCACCCGTCCGTCTCCACGTTGACCTCCCCCTACGCCGTCGTGGCGGTATGGGCGGCGCACCAGGCCGAGGGCGCCATCGCCTCCTTGAACCCCTGGCATGCCCAAAGCGCCCTGGTCCTGCGCCAAGGGCTGGAGGTCAAGGTCTTCGCCATCGACAGCGGCTCGGTGGCATTTATCAACAGCCTGCAGCACGGCACAGGGCTGCAAAGGGCCGTGGCAGAGGCCCTCGATGCCTCGGCCGAATTCGACCTGCACCAATGCCTGTCGCTGCTGATCAGCCACCAGGCCATCACTCACCTGCACATAGAACACAAGGTATCGCCATGAACACCAGCGCTGCGCGCCTGATCAAACAGGCCGTCCATCTGTTCGAACAAATCCCCTACAGCCTGATCGCCTTTATCGCGCGTTTCTCCATAGCAGCGGTGTTCTGGAAGTCGGGGCAAACCAAGGTCGAAGGCTTTGCCATTGACCTGGTCAGCGGCACTTTTCAATTCGGTGCACCGAAACTGGCAGCCTCGACATTGCCGCTGTTTCGCACTGAATACGCACTGCCCCTGTTGTCGCCGGAAGTGGCGGCGCATCTGGCGGCATTTGCCGAGCACTTCTTCCCGGTGCTGATCCTGCTCGGGTTCGCCACACGCTTCTCGGCCCTGGCCCTGATCGGCATGACCCTGACCATCCAACTGTTCGTCTACCCCGACGCCTACCCCACCCACGGCACCTGGCTCGCGCTGCTGCTACTGTTGGTCGCCAAAGGGCCAGGCAGACTGTCCATCGATCACCTGGTCGCCCGTCGCTATCGCTAGAGGCGATCCAGGGCCTCGCCACTGCGCTTGAACCAGTCCACCAGGTAGTCGGCCAAGACCTGGGTTCGGCGTGGCAGGCCACCTTGGTAGGGGTGGACCAGGTACATCGGCAGGCTGCGTGTCTGATAATCGCGCAGGAGCCAGCGCAATCGGCCGTCAGCCAGTTCCGCGGGTAATACATAGGACGGCAGGCGGGCGATACCGGCCCCCACCAGTGCGGCCTTTTTCAACAGGTTGTAATGGTTGGAGGCGAAGGTGCCGCTCACGCGGACCCGCAGCAATTCGTGCTGCTGGTGGTACAACCACTCTTCACGGCCACTGTAGTGACTGTTGAGCAAACAGCTGTGCGCGGCCAGGTCCGCCGGGGTCAGGGGTTCGCCGTGCTGCTCCAGGTAGGCCGGGCTCGCGCAGGTCATCTCATGCCAGGCCAGCAGCGGCTTGGCCACCAGGCGCTCATGTTCGATCGCCCCCGAGCGCACGCCCAGGTCAAAACCGTCCCGCGCCAAATCCCGGTAGCTATTGTTGAGTTCCAGCTCAATCTGCACCTGTGGGTACTGCTTGGAAAACTCCAATAACAGGCCATCGAAGAACGTTTCGCCCAACGACACCGGCACCGTCATACGCACAGGCCCCGACAGATCGTCCTTGAGCCGGGCCAGCGCCTGGCGGGCGCGATCCACCTGTACCACCAATGCCTGGGCCTGGGGCAACAACGCTGCGCCGGCGGCAGTGAGGCTCAGCTTGCGCGTGGTGCGGTGCAGCAATATCACCGCAAACTGCGCTTCCAACTGGCTGATGCGCTTGGACAGTTGCCCCTTGCTGCAACCCAACTGCTCCGCCGCCACGGTGAAACTGCCGGCCTCGATCAACACCGCAAAGGCGGCCAGGTCATCCATCTCACTCATGGATTGTTTCCATTTGAAAACCAAAGGTTGCCTATTAGCACGTTTATCCACCTCAAAAGCCAGCCTAGACTGAACCTTCACTTACCCCCTGGAGGAACCGCACGATGAAAATCCTATTGATTGGTGCCAGCGGCACGGTCGGCTCAGCAATCAAGGCAGAGCTGGCGCAGCGACACGAGGTGATCAGCATCGGTCGCAACAGCGGTGACTTCCGGGTGGACATCAGCGACAGCACCTCGATCCGCGCGCTGTTCGAACAGACCGGCAAGTTCGACGCCCTGGTATGTGCCGCAGGCAGCGTCACCTTTGCAGCGCTGGGCGAGATGAGCGAAACCGATTTTGAACTGGGCCTGCGCGACAAGCTGATGGGGCAGGTCAACCTGCTGCTGATCGGCCGCGAGTACGCCAACGATGGCGCCTCATTCACCTTTACCAGCGGCATTCTCAACCGCGATCCGATCCGCACGGGCGCCTCGGCGGCGCTGGTCAACGGTGCCATCGACGCCTTTGTCAAAGCGGCAGCCATCGAGTTGCCGCGGGGCCTGCGCATCAATTCCGTCAGCCCGACCGTACTGCTGGAAGCCATGGGCAGCTACGCGCCGTATTTCCGTGGCTATAAACCGGCGCCGGGCGCGGATGTGGCGTTGGCCTACGCGAAAAGCGTTGAAGGGTTACAGACCGGCCAAACCTTTATCGTGGGCTGAATCGGCACGTTGTAAGAATTGCCTGAACCTGGGCCGCGGGCTTGTGATGCATCGCCAGCCTGCGTAACGTGGCGGCACTTGTCAGGAGACCCGATAATGCGTGCCGCCCGTACCTTTGCTTTATTTGCCTTGCTCCCCCTGTTTGCCGCCTGCCAGATGTTCGAAAGCGAGCCCGCCAAGCCCTCTACCGCCGGGCTGACCCGTATGCAGGGCGAATTGACCGCCGTCGGCGGCAAACTGCTGTTCAAGCCTTGCAACGACCAACGCGATTACGTCGTCAACGACACCGGCGGCACCAGTGTCCTGCAGGAAGCCGCTTCCCTGGCCGGCCAGCAAGGCGCACTGTTTGCCGATTTGCGCGGCAAGTTCTCCGGCGTCGCCAGCGGCACCCAGGGCTCGGTGGACCTGCAACAGTTGTATCGCGTCGAGCGCTCGACATCGGCCTGCAACGACCCGGACTTCAAGCGCATGATCCTGCGGGCAAACGGCCATAAGCCGGCCTGGGCAATGAACGTCACGGCCAAGGGCATGGTGCTGGAGCGCGAAGGCCAGCCGCCTCTCGCGGTGCCTTATGTCGAAGAGCAATTGGGGGACGGCCGTTTCAACCTGATGACCGAAGCCAATAACCAACACATCGAACTGTGGGTCGCCCCGCAACGCTGTATCGACAGCGTCAGCGGCAGCCTGCAACACATGACCGCCGAATTGCGGATCAACGGTCAAGTGCAGCGCGGCTGCGCGGCTTTCGGCGGTTCGCGCGACGATTGATTGGCGCCTGCGCTGTTTTAACATGACGGGAAACCTCGGTTGGGGCTTATAATCGCCGGTTTGCAAAACCGCCGGCCCCACCAAACGCCGCACACCGGATCCTGTCATGTTACGAATCACCGAACTCAAGCTGCCCATCGACCATCCCGAAGAAGACCTGCGGCCCGCCATCGTGCAGCGCCTGGGCATCGCCAGTGATGACCTGCTCGATTTCACCCTGTTCAAGCGCAGCTACGACGCCCGCAAGAAATCGTCGGAGCTGTGCTTCATCTACACCATCGACCTGAACGTAAAGGGCGAAGCAGCCCTGCTGCTCAAGTTCGCCGATGACCGCAACGTCAACCCGGCGCCGGACGTCAGCTACAAGGTGGTGGGCCGTGCGCCGGAAGGCTTGAGCGAGCGTCCTATCGTCGTCGGCTTCGGCCCGTGCGGTATCTTCGCCGGGCTGTTGCTGGCGCAGATGGGCTTCAAGCCGATCATCCTCGAACGCGGCAAGGAAGTGCGCCAACGCACCAAGGACACCTGGGGTCTGTGGCGTAAAAGCGTGCTCAACCCTGAGTCCAACGTGCAGTTCGGCGAAGGCGGCGCCGGGACCTTTTCCGATGGCAAGCTCTACAGCCAGATCAAGGACCCGAAATTCCACGGTCGCAAGGTACTGCACGAGTTCGTCAAGGCCGGTGCCCCGGAAGAAATCCTCTATGTCAGCAAGCCGCATATCGGCACCTTCCGCCTGACCGGCGTCGTGGAAAACATGCGTGAGCAGATCATTGCCCTTGGCGGTGAGGTGCGCTTCGAACAGCGGGTCACCGACGTGCTGATCGAAGACGGCCAGTTGAACGGAGTGGTCATCGATGGCGGCGAACAGATCCTGTCCAAGCATGTGATTCTCGCCCTTGGCCACAGCGCCCGTGACACCTTCCGCATGCTGCATGACCGGGGCGTGTATATGGAGGCCAAGCCGTTCTCGGTCGGCTTCCGTATCGAACACCCGCAATCGTTGATCGACGCCGCACGCCTGGGCAAATACGCGGGGCATCCGAAACTCGGCGCCGCCGACTACAAGCTGGTGCACCACGCCAGGAACGGCCGCTCGGTCTACAGCTTCTGCATGTGCCCGGGGGGTACGGTGGTGGCCGCCACCTCCGAGCCGAATCGCGTGGTCACCAATGGCATGAGCCAGTACTCGCGTAACGAGCGCAATGCCAACTCCGGCATCGTCGTCGGTATCACGCCGGAAGTGGACTACCCCGGTGGCCCGCTGGCCGGTATCGAGTTGCAGGAGCGCCTGGAGTCCCACGCCTACATCCTGGGCGGCAGCAACTACGAGGCACCGGCACAACTGGTGGGTGATTTCATCGCTGGCAAGCCGTCCACCACGCTTGGCAGTGTGGAACCCTCCTACAAGCCAGGCGTGCGCCTGGGCGACCTGGCCCTGGCCTTGCCGGACTTCGCCATCGAAGCGATCCGCGAAGCGTTGCCAGCCTTTGAAAAGCAGATCAAGGGCTATTCGCTGCACGACGCAGTCCTGACCGGCATCGAGACCCGCACCTCATCGCCGCTGCGGATTACCCGTAACGAATCGATGCAGAGCTTGAACGTCAAAGGCCTGTTCCCGGCCGGTGAAGGCGCTGGCTATGCGGGCGGGATTCTGTCGGCAGGGGTTGATGGGATTCGGATTGCCGAGGCGTTGGCGCGGGATATGCTCGGCATCGAAGCCTGAGAACACCGCACCCACGACCTCTAGCAAACTGGCCCCCTGTGGCAAGGGGGCTTGTTGTGGCGGGCTGGCTTGTTGTGGCGAGCGGGCTTGTTGTGGCGAGCGGGCTTGCCCCGCGTTGGGGCGCGAAGCGGCCCCGAAACCAGGCGATTTAATATGCCTGGATAAACGCGGCGGCCTTATTGGGGCCGCTTCGCAGCCCAACGCGGGGCAAGCCCGCTCGCCACACCAAGCCAGCCCCCACACCAAGCCAGCCCCCCCACAACAAGCCAGCCCCCACAACAAACCCGCGCCCCACAACAATCCCGATCACCACAAAAAATCGGTCATTAAAGGAAGGATTTAATCCTTAATAATCAATAAGTTATTTCATGTCGGAGGGACCTACCCCCTCCCACATCAGGCTTTGCGTCGGATCAGATATTTGCGCGCAGGATGTTGGCCGGCAACAGCTCGCCCCGCTCCACACTGGCCGCAACGGCCGTAATCAAGCCATCCAATTCATATCCCTGCCCCAGCAGCCACGCCTGGTCGTAATAGGTGGTGGCATAGCGCTCGCCCCCATCACACAAGATCGCCACGATCGAACCTGACTCCCCTGCCGCCTTCATCTGCTGCGCCGCCACCAATGCGCCAATCAGGTTGGTCCCGCTGGAACCCCCGACCCGCCGCCCCAAACGCTCGGCCAGGTAATGCATGGCCGCCAACGACAGTGCGTCCGGCACCTTGACCATCGCATCAATCACCTTGGGCAGGAACGACGCCTCGACCCGTGGGCGACCAATCCCTTCGATCCGCGAGCCGCAGTCCAGGCGCAGGCTGGCGTCACCGCTGAGGTAGTAGTCAAAAAACACCGAGCGCTCGGCATCGGCACACAATACGCGGGTGCAATGCTGGCGATAGCGCACGTAGCGCCCTAGGGTCGCAGTGGTACCGCCAGTGCCGGGGCTGGAAATCAGCCAGCTCGGTTCCGGATGTCGCTCAAAGCGCAGCTGCTGGAAGATCGACTCGGCGATGTTGTTGTTTGCCCGCCAATCGGTCGCGCGCTCGGCGTAGGTGAACTGGTCCATGAAGTGACCACCACTTTCCTTCGCCAGGCGTTCGGACTCGGCATAGATCTGCGTCGGATCCTGTACCAGATGGCTCTTGCCACCATAGAAAGCGATCTGGGCGATCTTTTCCTGGGAGGTGGTGGCAGGCATCACCGCAATAAACGGCAGGCCGAGCAGGCGCGCAAAGTAGGCTTCCGAAATCGCCGTCGAACCGCTGGATGCTTCGATCACCGGTGCTCCCGGCTTCAGCCAGCCATTGCACAGCGCATACAGAAACAGCGAGCGGGCCAGGCGATGCTTCAGGCTCCCGGTGGGATGGCTGGACTCGTCCTTGAAGTACAACTCGATACCCGGAAAGCCCGGCAGCGGCAGCGGTATCAAGTGCGTGTCAGCGCTGCGCTGGAAGTCCGCTTCAATGATGCGAATGGCCTCGCGGGCCCAGGGACGATGGTCACTCATAAGGGAAGATCTCTAAGAATTTCAGCCCCAATCTTAGGATGTTTCCTACACTGCACACAGATACAGTGACGACTCAATTGGACACACAATTGCTAGGCTTTGGCGCAATGCCAGGGTACCCCATCCCTTATAACAAATAAGAATATAACTTTTGTTTTAACAACTAACAGTACGGGTTAGGGTACCCACCTATTGAATCTGGATTGGAGAGCATCCCTTGGCTCTGCGTAGCACTTTTACCCGTTTCTTCCAGCTGGAAGCCGCCAGCGGTCTGTTATTGATCGCGGCGGCCGCCTTGGCGCTGATCATCAACAACTCACCGCTGTCCCACCTCTACGGGGCCTTTCTCGAGGTACCGGTGGTGGCCCAGATTGGCGCGCTGAACATCGCCAAGCCCGCGCTGTTGTGGATCAACGACGGCCTGATGGCCTTGTTTTTCCTGCTGATCGGCCTGGAGGTCAAGCGCGAGCTGCTGGACGGCCACTTGTCCAAGCCATCGCAAGTGGTCCTGCCGGGCGCTGCGGCCATCGGCGGCATGGTGGTACCGGCGCTGATCTACTGGGCGATCAACAAGGATTACCCGGCGGCGCTCTCCGGCTGGGCCATCCCCATGGCCACCGACATCGCTTTCGCATTGGGCGTGCTGGCCCTGCTGGGCAAGCGTGTGCCGGTGTCGCTGAAGCTGTTCCTGATGACCCTGGCAATTATTGACGACCTTGGCGCGATCATCGTGATTGCCGTGTTCTATTCCGCCGACCTCTCCGGTGCCGCCCTGGCCGGCGCGGGGATGTGCTTGATCGCCTTGATTGCCATGAACCGCCTAGGTGTGATCAAGCTCGCGCCTTACCTGATCATCGGGTTGATCCTATGGGTGTGCGTGCTGAAAAGTGGCGTGCATGCCACCTTGGCCGGCGTGACATTGGCGTTCTGCATCCCGATGCGTACCAAGAATGCCGAACCTTCGCCGCTGCTGACCCTGGAACACGCGCTTCACCCATGGGTGGCCTACGGCATCCTGCCGCTGTTCGCCTTCGCCAACGCCGGCGTGTCCCTCAACGGCGTCAGCCTGGAAAGCTTTACCCACCATGTGCCCATGGGCATCGCCCTGGGCCTGCTGATCGGCAAGACCATCGGCGTGTTCGGCCTCACCTGGCTGACCATCAAGACCGGCCTCGCTGCCCTGCCCAGCGGTGCCAACTGGGGCCAGGTATTTGGCGTGGCGATCCTGTGCGGTATCGGCTTCACCATGAGCCTGTTTGTCGGCTCACTGGCCTTTGTGCCGGGCGCCAGCGAGTTTGCTGGGGAAGATCGAATGGGGATCCTGACCGGGTCGATATTGGCGGCATGTATTGGGTATGGCGTGACGGCGATGGCAAGTCGCAAGAAGGCCTGAGAGGTTCGGCGACGCGCATCATTGTAGCGAGGGCGCTTGCTTCCTCGTCACAGGTCCTGCGTACCTGGACAGACACAACGCCAGCCGCGCACTGGCCGCCCCCATAAAAAAACCCCAACCAGTCACCCGGTTGGGGTTTTGTGTTTCTACGACTGACGTTTAGCGAGTCACGCGGCTGGTGCCATCAACGGTCATGATGCGCACGCGGTCGCCGATGCGGAAGATTTCATTTTCCTGCACGGCCTGTACGTAGGCGCGCATGCTGCCGTCGTCTTCACGAACGGTGATTTCCACGCCCTGGGTACGGGTCAGGCCTTCTTCAGTGGCCGAACCCAGCAGGCCGCCAGCAACGGCGCCGATGACTGCGGTAACGATACTGCCACGGCCGCCGCCGATGGCGCTGCCGCCGACACCGCCGATGACTGCACCCGCTGCGCCGCCGATTGGGGTCTTGGTGCCTTCGATTTTCACCGGACGCAGGGATTCAATGGTCCCCATGCGAACGGTCTGCACACGACGCGCTTCGTCACGGGAGTACGAGTCGCCGGTCAGACTCGAAGCGCAGCCACCCAGCAGCAGCGACAGGGTGGTAAAGCAGGCAACCAGTAAAACGGACTTACGCATAGCATCAACTCCAAAGGACAGGTATTCATTAGACGCTGCAGCTTGACGCCTGTCACGGCAAGCCCGGCAGAAAATTGCTTTCATTCAGCCTGAGTACAGACTGCCAGTACCCAAAATACCGACGAACGGTAGCACGCTCAACATAACCAGGAACTTCATGGATTATTTCATCATTGTAGTCATTACCGCCGCTGGTCTGTACTTCCATGGTTGGTTGTACGTGCGCATCAGGCGTTGGATAGACCGCGACCTGGCGCTGTCCCTGGCGGGCAACGACCTGCACAAGCGCGCCTTTATGCTGCAACAGCTAGAGAAGGCCCGGGCCTTGAAGATCAAGCGGAACGACCTGCCGCTCTGGCTAAAGAACGCCGCACAGCACTACACGCCCGAAGACTCTTGAACAGAGACTTCGGTGTGATCGGCTTGATTCAGGAGAGATGACGAAAGGTGCCGCTCAGGGCGCCAGGCGCTCGCGGGTCCAGTCCGCGCCTTGCAGGCGATAGTTCAGGCGGTCATGCAGGCGGCTGGCGCGGCCTTGCCAGAACTCGATACGCTCGGGCAGCAAACGGTAGCCACCCCAGTGCTCGGGGCAGTCGGGCTGGGTGTCGCTGAAACGCTGTTCGGTAGCCTTGAGCAGTTCCTGCAGCGCCTCGCGATCACGAATGACCTGGCTCTGCGGGGAAGCCCACGCGCCCAGGCGACTGCCCAGGGGGCGGACCTGGTAATAGGCGTCCGACTCTTCGGGCGTCACCTTGACGACCCGCCCTTCAATGCGCACCTGGCGCTCCAGGGTCGGCCAGAAAAAGGTCATGGCCGCGAACGGCCGCGCCGCGAGCTGTTCGCCCTTGGCGCTCTGATAGTTGGTAAAGAAGGTAAAGCCCTGTGCATCCAGGCCCTTGAGCAACAGGATGCGACAGTGCGGACGACCGTCCTGGTCAACCGTGGCCAGGGTCATGGCATTGGCCTCCACCGGTGGCTGCTCGGTTTTCACCGCATCGGCAAACCACTGGTGAAACAAGGCAAACGGCTCATCCGGGGCCTGGGCCTCGCTCAAACCGTCCCGTGTGTAGTCACGGCGCATATCGGCCAGTGCCTGGGTCATGCGACTTTATCCTTCTGGTTCAACGGATCAGTTTTTCGCCTGGTCGTTCGCCGCCGGCGTAGCAGCCTTGGCTTTGGCCGGAGCCGGTTTCTTCGCAGCCGGCTTGGCTGGGGCCTTTTTGGCAGCTGGCTTGGCGGCGGCTTTCTTGGCGACAGGCGCCTTTTTCGCCGCAGTCTTGGCAACCGGTGCCGGCGCTGGAACATCCTGCACGGCAACCATTTCAGCGACAGGTGGCGTCTTGCCGGAGTTGTACTTACTCAGCAAGGCCAACATCGTTGTACGCTGAGTGAACATGATTTCCATGCGACGATTCAGCGCACGCCCCTGATTGCTGTCGTTGGCGGCACGCGGCATAAGGTCGCCCATGCCACGCAGCATCAAGCGGTCTTGCTTCAGGCCGCTGAGGCTGAAAATCGAAGCGATGGACTGCGCGCGCTCCTTGGTCAACGCCTGGTTGGCCGGAGCGGAACCGGTGGCATCCACGTGGCCCAGCACCAGTACGGCGGTTTTCGGATCGGCTTCAACAGCCTTGGCAACGCGGGTGAACGGGCCCAGGGTAACCGGCAACAACATCGCCGGGCGTTTCGGGTTGTAGGAGCCGTCTACCGGGGCAATCACCACCAATACGTTATCGCGGCGCTCCAGTTGCAGGTTGCTGTCCTTGATAGCGGCGCGCAGGCGCGGTTCATAGTCGTCCAGCCAGGCCTGGGTGATTTTCGGGTCGGGCATCGGTACGTTGGTCACGTCGACCTTGGCCAGTGGCTTGGGCTTGCTTTCGAACGGCCACCACCAGTGGGTTTCGGTGTCATTCTTGGCGACAGCTGGCGCGGCGGCGGGTGCCGGCGTCGCGGCCTTGAGGTCGGCCGTCAGGTCAGCCTTGGCATCGGCGGCCTTTTCGTCGGCACTCGTGGAGGAGAACGGCCACCAGCTGGAGCCGGTGTCAGCCTTGGCAACCGGGGCTGGGGCTGGGGCTGCGGCCGGGGCGGCAGCAGCAGCGACCGGGGCAGCAGGCTTGGCGCCAGCGGCAGGTTTAGCATCCGGCGTGGCGTCGGTTTGGCTCACTGCGTCCTTGGTGGCAGCCTTATCAGATCCAAATGACCACCAATGCCCCCCTTCGGCATCATTTTGTGGAGTTTGTGCGCAACCAGTGATAGTGAGGCACAGCGCCAGTGCCAAGGACTTGTTCGATAACATGAGATATCCACAAAATGAGAAAAAAACCGGGGGGTCTGGATGACCCGTTAAACAGACGCTTCCAGAACATTAAAGTTACAACATTTCGCTCAGCGTCTTCTTATACTTGCATTTGTAACAAAAAAACGTGAAACAGCAAGGGGTTTACAGACAACCGGCCAATATTCCGACCAACTTCTGCGCACGAGGGTCCATAAGTACATACGGCCCCAACGTATTAGTCACAAAACCGAACGCAACATCATGTTCAGGGTCGGCAAACCCCACCGAACCACCCGCGCCAGGGTGCCCAAACGCACGCGGGCCAAGGCCGAAGGTTGCATTGGGCAACTGCGGTTGATCCAACATGCAGCCCAGGCCAAAACGGGTCTGAGTCAATAAGGTTTTATCCGGCCCAATACTGTGTTCACGAGTCAATTGTTCGAGCATGTCGCTTTCCAGCAAACTACCGTCCAACAAACCGCTATAAAAACCCGCCAGGCTGCGCGCATTACCGTGACCATTTGCCGCCGGCTGCTGCATGCGTCGCCATTCGGGTTTATTGGTGCTGGTCAGAATAGAAGGTGGGTTGGCAAATGCCCGCGTCGTCATGGCGTTCGGTTCACGCATCATTACTTGCAGTAAACGTTGTGCGGCTTCATCGCCCATATTGCCTTTACTGCGCGCTATATGAGCCACGCGATAAAACTCTTCATCCGCCAGCCCTACATGGAAGTCCAGTCCCAACGGCCGCGCAACCCGCGCCACGATGGATTCACCCGGGCCACGCCCGTCGGCACGGCGCAGCAATTCGCCGACCAGCCAACCATAGGTGATTGCCTCGTAGCCATGGCCTTGGCCCGGTGTCCACCACGGCGCTTCGGCCGCCAGGGTGTCGACCATGCGTTGCCAGTCGTATAGCGCTTCGGCGGGCAGCATTTCGCGGATCGCCGGCAATCCGGCCTGGTGGCAGAGCAACTGGCGCAGGGTGATGGTTTCCTTCCCCACCGCCGCAAACGCCGGCCAATAATCGGCCACTGGCGCATCCAGCTTCAGTTTGCCTTCGGCGACCAATTGCAGGGCTGTGACCGCAGTAAACGTCTTGGTGCACGAGAACAGGTTGACGAGGGTGTCGCTGTGCCAGGCCTCGGCACCATCCTTGTCGGCGGTACCGGCCCACAGGTCGACTACCGTTTCCCCGCCGATCTGGATGCAAAGCCCGGCACCACGCTCCTGCGGGTCATCGAACAAGGCGGCGAACGCTTCACGTACCGCTTCGAACTGAAGTTCGTAATGACCCTGAACCTGCACCTAAGCCCCCTCGGAAAACGCCATAAAAAGTGGCTGACATTGTTCCAGCCCTTGTAGGATTTGTGAACCCGTCACCACTGAATCAATGACCATTTCCAGAGTGCCCGCCGGCGTGCCCAGCGCCCTGCCCCGCACCTTTGCCATCATGCGCGTTGCCGCCTTCGTGCTCATGCACTGCACTGGCCGCTTTGGCCTTTTCGGCTTCCTTGCCCAGTTGGTCGACCGCCGCCAGGTTGCTCTTGCGCACGCTGTCGACAAACCCCTGGAATGGGATATCGGTAATGCCAACCAAGCCGAAGTGGCCGTTTTCACCGTCCAGCAGGCGACCGGTAACCGGTTGGTCCAGGTACTGGAACCAATGCACGCCGACGATCGACGGCTCGGCCATGGCCTGCTTGAGGAAGGTCGCATACGCCGCCCCCCGGTCTTCTTCCCTGGCCAACTGCGTCACACCGCCCCAGAACGGGCCACGGTCTGCAGAGCCGAAGTTGAATTCGGTGATCAACACGGGCTTGTCCAATGCGCGCAACGCAGCGAAGTCATAACCGTCCTGAGGCTTGAGCGTGTACATGTTGAAGCTCAACACGTCGCAATACTGCGCACAGGAGGCCACGGCTTCCGGCGTACTCACGGCGTAACGGCCACCCAGCAGCAACTGGTTGGGGGCATGCCACTTCAACGAATCGGAAATGGTCTTGAAATAGGTGTCGGCGAAGGTTTTCTGGAAATATTTGAAGTCGGCTTCGATTTCCGGGTGCTCAGGACTCGGCATCGGCGGTTCGAAGCCTGGGTCTTCCATCAACTCCCAGCCCGCCAGGTGGATACCCCAGGCCCTGGAGAGGCCTTCTTCATTGCGGTACTTGTCGCGCAATTGCTTGAGGAACGCACGTTTGGCCGGGACGTCGGTGGTCATGCGCAACGTGCCGTAGGCCAGGGCATAGCGTGACTTGGGATCATCACCGGGGCCGGCCCAGGCCAATTCGTTGTCGGCAAAGAAGCCAATCAGCCACGGGTCATCGCGGTGATCGCGGGCAGCGATGGCTACGGCACGCTCGGTGGCCATGGCGAAGCGAGGGTCGAACGGGTCGGGCATGCCGCCCCACCAATCGGTACCGGTGCTGATGCTGGCGTAATCGCCGACGATCGATAGCGGCAAGGTGTACGGTACGCGGTCGGCGGTGGCCAGGTCCGCCGCGCTCCAGTTGCCGATGGTGTTGAAGCCCCAGGCCTGCAGGCGGTCGAGGGTGTGGCTGATCCAGCGCTTCTGGTCGTAACCATCAGTGTCGTAGGTACGCTGCAGGTTGGCGCGGTAGAAATCGTACCAGCGCCCCGCCGCAAAGCTGCGGCCTTCGCCCGCGCCGTTGCCGGTGCGATGATCGCTGCTGCCATAGTACTTGTCGAAGGGTTCGCCAGCCTGGGGCAGCGCCCCGAACATCCATTCACGCCCCGCCACGTAGGTCTGGTTGTTATCCGACGCCACGGTGTTCACGCCCAGGGAGTAGAACGGGTGGCCTTCCGGCGTCACCAGGTACCAGCGACCGTCACGTTTCTCGGTGCGGAAAAAGCCGCTGGCATCGAACGCCGGCCCTTTGTTCCAACCGCCGTATTGATCCAGTGCGGACTTATCCCGCTCGGCCAGCCACGTCTTGAGCTGTTGCTGCTCCTTGGCAGCGGCGGCCTTGAGTTGTTCGTCGCTGCTGACCTTTTCCGGCCAGCGCGCACGCGTGGATTGACCATAGGCGTCCACCAGGTTGCTGTAGGCAGCCTTGAACGCTGGCTCGCTGTCCTGCACGCCGAAGCGCTCCAGCAGGATGCTTTGCGCAACATTGGGCTTGATCATCGACAGGGTCACCGAGACCACCTGGCTGCGGTCGATCTCCCCGGCGCTGCTGGCCAGCAACACGCGCTGGCCGTCGACGGTGATCGGCATCGGCGGGCCCGCCTTCATGCCCTGGCTCAGCGGCGAGTTGGCTTGCAACGGAACCAGCAGGGTCTGGGCCGGGCCCGCAGGCAGGTCGATGCGACTGACCAGGGTCTTGCCGTCGTTGCTCTGCACCTTGACGTACAGGGTCAACGCCCAGTCCATGGCACTCTGGATACGCAGGCTCATGGCGCCGGACTGCGACCAGTCCCACACGCCGCTTTGCGGGCTCAGCACCAGGCTCGGTTCGGCGGCCGGGTTGAACGTGATGCGGCGCAGCACCTCGCCTTCCGGGGTTTGTTCGGCGTTGTATTGCGGCAGGCTGGCGTCCTGGGTCGCCACCTTGACCACATCGGCAGGCCGGACGAAGTTGAACAATGTTTGTTGCCCGCTGGGCGCGGCCATCAAGGGCGCGGCGAACAGCAGGGCAAAAAGGGCGGGCAGCGTGCGAATCATACGAGCAAGGTTCTCCCAAACGGCCGGTGAATGGCCTGATGACATAAAGCGATAGCAGTGAGATAGACCACGAAGTGGGCGAATTCGCCCACGGTGGCTTAAGAAATTTCGCGCCTGAATGGCGGCAACGCATTCAGGATGGCTTTGCCATAGCGCTGGGTAACCAAGCGCCGATCGAGCAACGTGATGGTGCCGCGGTCTTCTTCGGTACGCAGCAAGCGCCCGCAGGCCTGCACCAGCTTCAGCGAAGCATCCGGTACCGAGATTTCCATGAACGGGTTGCCGCCCCGCGCCTCAATCCACTCGGCCAAGGCAGCCTCGACCGGGTCATCCGGCACCGAGAACGGAATCTTGGCGATGACCACGTGCTCACAGTAGGCACCGGGCAAGTCCACGCCTTCGGCAAAACTGGCCAGGCCGAACAGCACGCTGGAATCCCCGCCATCGACCCGCGCCTTGTGCTTGTTCAGGGTTTCCTGCTTGGACAGGTTGCCCTGGATAAACACTTGCTTGCGCCAGTCGCGGTCGAGGCCATCGAACACGTCCTGCATCTGTTTGCGTGAGGAAAACAATACCAGGGTGCCGCGTGAACCTTCCACCAGGGACGGCAGGTCACGGATGATGGCGGCCGTGTGAGCCGGAGCATCCCGAGGGTCGGCCTTGAGGTCGGGCACGCGCAGCACGCCGGCGTCGGCATGATGAAACGGGCTCGGCACCACAGCAGTCACCGCCTTTTTCGGCAGGCCGGCGCGCATGCGGAAGCGGTCGAAGGTGCCCAGGGCGGTCAGCGTGGCCGAGGTTACCAGGCAGCCATACGCGACATTCCACAAGTTGCGGCGCAGCATTTCGGCAGCCAGGATCGGGCTGGCATTGACCTCGATATCGAACAGCGCGCCGCTTTCCGACAGGGTCAGCCAACGCGCCATGGGCGGGTTGTCTTCCGGGTCTTCGGCGGTAAACGCGGTCCACAACTCCCAGTTGCCCTGGGAACGGGACAGCAGGCTGCCGAACAGCGGGTACCATTCCTCGGCCTGGTTGCTGGCGATGCCGATATTCACCTCGCCGTCCATGCCCTCCTTGAGCAGGTCGGTCAGGCGGGTGAACAGGTCGGTCAGGCGCGAAAAGCCTTTCTTGAGCTCAACGCCCATTTCGCGCATGTGCTCGGGGATCAGCCCACCCACAAAACGATGGCGCGGGCGCTCTCGGCCCTCCACGTCTTCGCCAGGTTTAAAGTCGGCCACCTGTTCACAGGCGCTGAACATGAACTGCTGCTGGGTCTTGATCTCGCGCGCCAGCTCCGGCACCTGTTCGATCAGCTTGCCCAGGTCGCCGGGCAAGGGGTGCTGGGCGAGCAACTTTGTGAGGTTCTTGGCGGTGGTCTCCAGCCAGTCGGCGGTGGAGCGCAGGCGCGTGTAGTGGGCGAAGTGGCCGATGGCCTTATCGGGCAGGTGGTGGCCTTCGTCGAAGACGTAGAGCGTGTCGCGTGGGTCCGGCAGTACAGCGCCGCCGCCCAGGGCCAGGTCGGCCAGGACCATGTCGTGGTTGGTGACGATCACATCGACCTTGCCCATGCCTTCCCGTGCCTTATAGAAGGCGCACTGGCCGAAGTTCGGGCAATGGCGGTTGGTGCATTGGCTATGGTCGGTGGTCAGGCGCGCCCAATCGGCATCTTCCAGGGCGGTGGGCCAGCTGTCGCGGTCGCCGTCCCATTTATTGCCAGCCAATTTCTCGATCATGCTGGTAAACAGCTTCTGGCTGACTTCATCAACCTCGATCTTGAAGCCTTCTTCTTCAAACAGCGACGCCGTGGCGGTTTGCGCATGGCCTTCCTGCAACAGCACGTCGAGCTTGGACAGGCACATATAGCGGCCACGCCCCTTGGCCAGGGCGAAGGTGAAGTTCAGGCCGCTGTTGCGCATCAGGTCGGGCAGGTCTTTGTAGACAATCTGCTCCTGCAGGGCGACGGTGGCGGTGGCGATCACCAGGCGCTTGCCGGCGGCCTTGGCAGTCGGGATCGCGGCCAGGCTGTAGGCCACGGTCTTGCCGGTACCGGTGCCGGCTTCGACGGCCACGACCGCAGGCTCACCTTCGCGGCGACCTTCGTCGTCGGTGTCGATATCCCCGAGGACCTTGGCCACTTCGGCGATCATCAGGCGTTGGCCATAGCGCGGTTTCAAGCTCTTGGCTTCGAGAAAACGCGTATAGGCGCCCTGGATCGTGGTTTTGAGTTCAGTGCTGATCATGGATAGTCGGGCGCAAAAAACGCTGGATAAATTTTCAGTGGTTCGAATCGGCCGCTATCATACCCCGCTAATTAATCCCGCGCAGAACGGAGTACCACCATGACCGTCTTCAGCCTCGTCTACACCCTGCATGTATTGGCCGCCCTGATCTGGGTCGGCGGCATGTTTTTCGCCTGGATGATCCTGCGCCCCGCCGCTGTGGCGGCCCTTGAGGGCCCTGCCCGACTCAAGTTGTGGGCAAATGTGTTTCAACGTTTTTTCGTGTGGGTCTGGGTGGCGGTGCTGGTTTTGCCGATCAGCGGCGTTGGCCTGCTGCACCTGCGCTTCAGCGGGTTCGAGACCGCACCGCGCTATGTGCAGGTGATGATGGGCTTGTATGTGGTGATGACCGCGCTGTTTATCCGCATCCAGGCGTTGAAGTTCCCGGAACTGCGCACGGCGGTAGCGGCTGAAGACTGGCCGGCGGGCGCGGCGGCGCTGGGGCAGATTCGCAAGTTGGTGGGGATCAATTTGATCGTGGGGTTGTTGCTGGTGGCGATTGCTTCGGCGCGGCCGATGTTCTGAGGCGACCTTCAACCTGGCTCGGGAGCAGGTCGGTGCGACGTGCTCCCGAGGGCGTCAGACCCGACGACTCAAAGTCGTTGGATGGTCACAGAGCCCGCAGGCCCAGCTGGCCCCGGCTGGCCTTCCAAACCTGGGCGGCCTTTTTCGCCGCCATCAGCGCGGTACACCAGGCAGCCTTTGGATTGCCCGCCCTTGCCAGGTTTACCCGCCGTACCGGCCAAGCCGCCCGGGCCACCATCGACCCAGACCTTGATCCGCTCGCTCGGAAAGTCCTGCGGCAGCTCGAGGCGTACTTGCGCTCCCGCTGCGCCGGGAAGGCCGTCGCCGCCATTATCTCCATTGGCCCCCCGCCCGGCCGAACCCCAGGTACAACCCGGGTCTTCACCGTTGGCACCATCCAGGCCGGCATACCCTTGTGCACCCGCGCCGCCACGGGCATCCACCGACAATGTTTCAGCGGCCAGTGCATTGATACGCAAGGTCAGGTCGCGCCCGGCCTTGGCCGGTTTTTCATGGGTGCCAGGGGCACCGCGCGAGGTGATCTGGCTGCCGTGTTCCAACTGCGCCTGGCGCACTTGCAACTGCAACCCTGTGTTGCCCGGCGCGATGGTAATGCGCGCCTCACGGCCCAGGTGCAGTTGATCCACCGTGACCTGGCTGATCGTGGCCGGGATCAGCAAGGTGCCGTAATCCGCCACGTCCAGGCGCTCCAGTTGCAACACGCTGGTGCTGGAAGGCAGGCGCATCAACGAATTGGTTTCAACACTGACGCTCTGGGCCAGGGCAACGGGGCTGACCAACAGGGCCAACAGAAAAACCTTACGCATCATGGGGCTCCTGAGTGTTTTCAAATTTTTCTTTGGGCGCACAGTAACGACTTCTACAGGCGATTTGCCAGTGAAGGATCAAAAAACTTGAGAAAGGAGCGATTTCAACGAAGATCGCCAACAATGCCCCTGTGGAATCCCACAGGGGCAAGGGCTGTCAGCGGTTGATCTGGATTTCCACGCGGCGGTTCAATGCGCGGCCTTCAGCGGTTTTGTTGTCGGCCACCGGGTGGCTTTCACCCGCGCCGGTCACGGACACAAAGTTGCTGCGAGGCACGCCGGCACTGATCAGGTAGTCGGTGACCGAGCGCGCGCGTTTTTCCGAGAGTTTCTGGTTGTAGGCGTCTTTGCCGACGCTGTCGGTATGGCCGCTGACCCGCAGTTGGGCACTTGGGGCCTCCTTTTTCAGGCGAGTGGCGATGGTGTCGAGCTTGGTCTTGTCCGCAGCCGTCAATTTGGCCGAGTCGAACTGGAAGTGCACATCGCGAATCACGATGGTTTCTTCCTTGGCCACCACCACTTCCTCTACCACCGCCGCTGGCGGCGCAGGTGGGCAGCCATTGGCGTCGACCTGCACGCCCTTCGGAGTACCCGGGCACTTGTCACGGCTGTCCGGCACGCCATCGCCGTCTTCATCCGCGTCGCCATGAACCCAGCAATACGCGCCGGCCATGCCGCCGACCAGCAATGCGCCATAACCGGCGTAGGCCGAGCTTTCCGTCGCGCCAATCGCCGCGCCGGTCACGCCGCCGACAGCGGCACAGGTGGGCCAATCGGTTTTTTGCAAGCCTGCGCAACCTGTCAATACTCCGGTTAGCAGAACCAAAGGTAGAACTGTCCGCATGATGCTCATCTGATTTCTCCTGAGGGATCGGCGGGGGCCGATGGGTGGAGTAAAGACGGCTCTTTTCAACTGCGCCACTACGCCACGCCCCCGTATTCATTGAGGATCGCCGTACTTGTAGGACTTTTCGCTACCGCCCGCTCTAGGCCCGCACGCTCAGCCGCGCTAGTCTCTAGGGTCATGATGTGAGGATCTCTGATGACCGCTGGTATTTCTTCCCGTACGCCCCAGCAAGCGCTGGCCGCTTTGCTCGATCTGCACCAGCCCAAACGCCTGCTGCTGTTGGGCTCCAGCCAATTCCCGGCACTGGAGGCCTTTGAGGCGGCGCACCCAGACACCCAGGTGTTCATCGCACAGCCTGGGGCATTGCCCGCGGAACTGGCAGCGCAGCGTTTTGACCTGGCACTGGTGGTCGACTGCCTGGAGCACCTGTCAAAACCTCAAGGACTGACCCTGCTTGGCGGCATTCGTAACCTCAACGCCAGCCGCATCGCGGTACTGGTAGACCTGGCCGCCTGCGACTGGAAGGACACCGACTTCTTCTCCCTGGCCCTGCAGGCCGGCGAGCGCTTCCAGCGCCTTGATCAGGTCCTGACGTTGTTCACCTATGATCTGCTTGACTATAAACAGGTGCCGGACTGGCTCAACGCACGCTTCTGGGCCAACCCGGAAAACTTCGGAAAGTATTGGTGGTAACCCGATGAGTACATCCATATGTCCCTGCGGCAGCGGTAACCTGCTGGATGCCTGCTGCGGCCATTATCACGCTGGCCACCCGGCGCCCTGCGCGAGCGCCCTGATGCGCTCGCGCTACAGCGCCTACGTGCTGGGCCTGGTCGACTACCTGGTGAGCACCACATTGCCTGCGCAACAGGCCGGCCTGGACCGCGACGCCATCAGTGCCTGGAGCTTGCAGAGCACCTGGCTGGGCCTTGAGGTCGAAAGCTCCGAGGTATTCGGCGGCCAGCCGGAACACGCCTTTGTGACGTTTACCGCGCGCTGGCATGACAGCACCGGCGAACATAGCCACCGCGAGCAGTCTTCTTTCGTACAGAATGAGGGGCGCTGGTACTTCATCGACCCGACCGTGGACGTGAAGGCCGGGCGCAATGATGCCTGCCCGTGCGGCAGCGGGCAGAAGTTCAAGAAGTGCTGCGCCAGCTACCTCTAACCCCATGACAGGACAGCGCCATGCACCGGATGTACAGCTTAATGCTGGCGTTGACCCTCACTCTGACGGGCTGCGCCTCCTGGTTTGAAGACGACTCACCGCCGCCCCACGTCTCCCTGGTGAAAGTGGAGGTGGTACGGGCCAAGTTGCTTGAGCAGAAATTCAAGCTGTATTTCCGCGTGGACAACCGCGACGACGCAGACCTGACCGTGCGCGGCCTGATCTACAAGGTCACCCTGGGCGACTTTGTGCTGACCGAGGGCGAGTCCAATGAGTGGCTCACCGTACCGCCGCGCGGCCACGCGTTCTTCAAGGTGTCGGTGCGCACCAACCTATGGCCGCAGATACGCGATGTGGTGCAGATGCTGAAAAAACCCGACCAGCCCGTGCCTTATCGCCTGGACGGCGAGCTGAAAACCGGATTATTCATCGAGTATGACGTGCAGGTGGCCCACAATGGCGAGATAATACCCGGCGATTTTATTCCGGAGCGACATCGATGACTCAGCAACCCCATGTCCATGGTCCTGACTGCAACCACGATCACGATCATCATGATCACGACCACGGCCATGTCCACGGCCCGAACTGCGGCCACGCTCACCAGGAGCCAGTGCGCAATGCGTTGAAGGACGTTGGTCGCAACGATCCGTGCCCATGCGGCAGTGAGAAAAAATTCAAGAAGTGCCACGGGGCGTAAGCCGCGCGGTAGCCCCAAATGTGGGAGCAACTGTCCTGGTGGCTTTATAGAGTCACTCCCTGCGAGGGGCAGCAAAACTCCCACATGCTTGACGGCGCTCCAAGTCCAGGACTTGCGCTGGCACTGCAATCCCCTCCCCCCGTCTCCCGACGAATCAAGCTCCCCCCATGTGCCCAGGCAATGGAGGCGCCCCCACGCTTTCAGCTGAAGGCTATGGTGTGCTGCGCGCAACCGCCACTGCGGGTGTGGGCAGACAGCGCAGCCTGAAAGGCTTCTAACCTTAGACGTAAATGTTTCATTGAATTATGACCCGTCGATCATCACCTATACATGCAGGCATTCGCTCATTTGGAGAGCTTCATGATCGACCTGTATTACTGGACCACCCCTAACGGTCACAAAGTATCGCTGTTCCTGGAAGAAGCCGGGCTGCCCTACAAGGTGCACCCGATCAACATCGGCCAGGGCGACCAGTTCAAGCCTGACTTCCTGAAGATCGCTCCCAACAACCGCATCCCGGCCATCGTCGACCAGAACCCGAGCGACGGCGGCGCGCCGATTTCACTGTTTGAATCCGGTGCAATCCTGCTGTACCTCGCGGAAAAAACCGGCCAGTTCATTCCCCAGGACCTGCGCGGTCGCCAGGAAGTACTGCAATGGCTGTTCTGGCAAATGGGCGGGTTGGGGCCGATGGCGGGCCAGAACCATCACTTCAGCCAATTTGCACCGGAGAAGCTCCCCTACGCGATCAAGCGTTATGTGGATGAAACCGCGCGTTTGTATGGGGTACTGGATCGACGCCTGGCGGATCGTCCGTTCGTGGCGGGTGAGGCCTACAGCATTGCCGACATGGCCATTTACCCCTGGATCGTTTCCCACAAGTGGCAGAGCCAGCGGTTGGAAGATTTCCCACACGTTCATCGCTGGTTCAACAGTATCAAGGAACGCCCGGCAACCCTGCGCGCTTACGAACTGGTGCAAAAGGTCAACCCGCCCAAGTCCTGAGCATTATTCTTGAAACCCACCCGGTCACATGTGGGGGCCTGCCCCGGATAACCATGGGTATCCACGAAAGCTTTGTAGCAGCCGACGGTAAGCTGCTACAAAGTTTTGCCAATTCAGGCACGGGTACTTGGATTGCCCTGGCAACGAATCGGTGCAGTTGGAACGGCAAGCTGAGCAGGCGCTTCACTCGATTGGCGGGCTGTACGAAGCAGGGAAAAACCTCACGAAAATGCTCAAATCGCCGCCCGCAATTCACGCGGTGACAGGCCATAGTGTGAGCGAAAGCGCACAGCAAAACGTGAGGCCGAGGCATAACCGCAGGCGCCGGCAATTTCACCGATCGGGCGAGAAGTTGTTTGCAACCGTTGTAATGCTGTCGACAGTCGAACACCCTCCAAAATATTCCTGAAGCTATTACCCTCTTTCGCCAGTTGGCGGCGCAATGTCGACATACCCAGGTTCATGTGTTGTGCGATGCTCGCGACCGTCCAGTCTCTCTCCGGCCTGGCCATTACCAGTTGCTGCACACGTTCACACAGTGGATCGTTGCGCCCCATCAGCAGAGGTCCGACCTGGCCGCCAAGGCATAGGCTCAGAAGAACCGCTTCCCCATAATGTGTGCATAACGCCTGTGGGGCGTTCCCATTGATGGCAGCCAACAACTGCTCCCATGCCTGGGTTGTGTGCCTGTCCAGAGGAACGCATAGATCGGTCTTCAGAGCACCGCGACCGCTCATAATCTGCTGGCTATATCGGGTGCTGAAGTTACGTAATGTCGAGACGGGAAAGGTCACCGCATCGGCGATGTAGTGACCGTGAGGGCCAGGAAAGTTGGAGATACCAAGCTCGCGCCCGGCCGGCATCAGAATCAGATGCTGAGGCCCCGCGCGCATCTCCCGGTCATCCCATTGCAACAGTTTTTCCCCCTGCCGCACTCGACACAAGGTGGTCACGAACACCGGCACCCTTGGCAAGGTGAGGGGTTGTCGCGCCCGTATGACACATGCATCGATAATGTTTTCCCGGTGCTGTATGCCGTCACAAGGGCGCATCGTTCTTAACGTCCGTACGTTGAAGTAATGGTCGCTTTGGCCAGGACGTTGGCGTTGAGCATGTAACCTACCAAGGCTCCGCTGGCCTGGTTGTCGAGCGGTAGCTTATCGGCTTTCAATGCCCATACGGTGAATTGATAGCGATGGGGTTTATCTCCGACAGGTGGGCAAGCGCCACCGAACCCCGGCTGGCCATAATCGGTTCGCCCTTGTACGGCACCTGCGGGCAAGTTCGCCCCTACACCTCTTGGCAAGCTATGGGTGGAAGCTGGCAGGTTAACCACCGTCCAATGCCACCAACCGCTACCGGTGGGTGCATCGGGATCGTAAACAGTGATCGCGTAGCTTTTAGTCCCCGCAGGGGCGTCTTTCCAGGAAAGCTCAGGAGACGTGTTGCCACCTTCGCACCCGAAGCCCTGGAACACTTCGCGACTGGTCAGCGGACGATTGTCAGCAATATCCCGGCTGGTCAGTACGAAATCGGCAGCGTATCCACTGAATGTCACTGCCATGGAAAGTGCAGGCAGGATTAATCTGATTTTCATCGCGACTCCATCTGAGTCCTAAAGTGAAGCTCGATTCTAGGTTGAGCAAAGCGTGGTTACTGTGCCGAAACGCTCGATAACAGTGCCGAAATGCTCAATAGCTCAGGCTCTGGCTTTGGCTCTGGCTCTGGCTTTGGCTTTGGCTTTGGCTTTGGCTTTGGCTTTGGCTTTGGCTTTTGATCTTGATCTTGATCTTAGGCGCCCCGTTAAACCACGCTGGCCGAACGCAGGCTTGAATCCGTGGGTAACCCGGCAGGACGCCGGGTTAGCCGTCCTGGGCCAGGGATGGCCCATGACGGCGGCCCACGGATTCAAGCCTGTGTTCGGGCACACCGAGCCTAGGCGAGGTGCCGAGTGGTGGGGCAAGAGCCCTTTTGGTTACTTTTGGGGCTCTTTTCCAAAAGTGACCCGCTGTAAGAGCGGAACCCTAAGTCGCCGTTACCGCAGCAATGGATATGTCCCCATTCCCCCAACATCCTGGTCGGCCCAGAGGCCGCCATCGGGTGCAAGTCGAATCGTCACACCGCCCCTCCCACATTTGATTTGAACAGACTCAAGATCTGACGCTTTCCCCAAACTCCCGCTTGCGTCGTATCGCCGCGCTCACTAACGTAGCGCCTTTACTGACGCTACCCCCCGCAGGAGCTTTGCCATGGCCTCGCCAGCCCTCTCACATTTTCTTCCCCGGTTCGGCGTTGCCGCGGCAGTGGCCAGTGCCTTGGGCCTGGCCGGTTGCCAGCTCCAGAGCACCCAGGACACCCTGCCCCCCGTTGCCGGCGTGCAGCCGCTCAAGGGCCTCGCGCAGAACGTTTCGATACGCCGCAATGCCCAGGGCATGCCGCTGATTGAAAGCAACACCTTCCACGACGCACTGTTCAGCCTCGGCTATGTACACGCCAGCGACCGGATCACCCAGATGGTCACGCTGCGCCTGCTGGCCCAAGGCCGCCTGGCGGAAATGTCCGGTGCAGACGTGCTGGATGTCGACCGCTTCATGCGCGCGGTCAACCTCAAGAAAAGTGCGGGCGAGCTGTATAACGCCTCGTCGCCGCGCCTCAAGCGTTTCTTTGAAGTGTATGCCCGTGGCGTCAACGCCTACCTGTTCCGCTATCGCGACAAGCTGCCGCCGGACCTGGCCCAGACCGGCTACAAGCCCGAGTACTGGAAACCGGAAGATTCGGCGCTGTTGTTCTGCCTGCTGAATTTCAGCGAGGCAACCAACCTGCAGGAAGAACTGGCGTCCCTGGTACTCGCCCAGAAAGTCGGCGCCGACAAGCTCGCCTGGCTCACCCCAAGCGCACCGGATGAACCGATCCCCCTGGCCGAAGCGGAGAAGCTCAAGGGCGTGAACCTCAGCCAGATCACCGGCCTGGCCGGGCTGGACACGGTCAGCCAGCAATTGAGCACACTCAATTCCCTGGCGGTGACGACTTCAAGCAACTGGGCCATCGGCCCGCAACGCAGCCGCAGCGGTAAAAGCCTGCTGGCCAACGACCTCGCGGCCCAGCCGCAAGCGCCTTCGCCGTGGAACTACGTGCAGATCCGCGCCCCGAAATACCAGGCGGTCGGCGCCTCGATCGCCGGTCTGCCAACTCTGTTGTCGGGGTTCAACGGCAAAGTCGCGTGGAGCATGAGCGCCGTCAAGGGCGACACCCAGGACCTGTTCCTGGAGAAGGTCAAACGCCAAGGCAGCGCGCTGTACTACGAGAACAACGGCAAATGGCTACCGGCTGGGGTGCGTAACGAAACCTTCTTCATCAAGGGCCAACGTTCGATTCGCGAAGTGGTGTACGAAACCCGCCACGGCGCCCTGCTTAACAGCAGCCAGGCACTGACCAGTGGTTTTGGCCTGGCCTTGCAAACCGCCGACTTCAAGGACGACAAAAGCCTGGACGCGTTCTTCGACCTGTCCCGTGCACAAAATGCCGGCAAAGCCTCGGACGCGACCCGCGAGATTCGCGCCATCGCCTTGAACATGGTGTTCGCCGACGCCAGCAACATTGGCTGGCAGGTCACTGGCCGCTTCCCCAACCGTCGCGAAGGCGAAGGCCTGTTGCCCTCGCCGGGCTGGGATGCGCGCTTCGACTGGGACGGTTACGCCGACGCCATGCTGCACCCGTACGACCAGGATCCGGCCCAGGGCTGGATCGGCACCGCCAACCAGCGCACCGCGCCGCGTGGCTATGGCATGCAATTGTCGAACTCGTGGGATGCGCCGGAGCGCAGCGAGCGCCTGGCGCAACTGGCCAATGCCGGCAAGCATGACAGCCGCAGCATGATTGCCATGCAATACGACCAGACCACCACGTTCGCCGCCAAGCTCAAGAACATGTTCCAGGCACCGGGCATGGCCCAGCCCCTGAAACAGGCGATCGATGCATTGCCAGCCGCTGAACAGGCCAAGGCGCGGGAAGCGCTGAATCGCCTGATGGCCTTTGACGGTCGCCTGGCCCCCACCTCCACCGACGCGGCGATCTACGAGCTGTTCCTGCAGGAAAGCAGCAAACAGATCTTCCTCGACGAACTCGGCCCGGAAAACAGCGCAAGCTGGAAAGCCTTTGTCAGTAACGCCAGCTTGTCCTACGCCGCCCAGGCCGACCACCTGCTGGGCCGCGAAGACAGCCCGTTCTGGGATGACGTGCGCACCGCGCAAAAAGAAGACAAACCGGCGATCCTCGCCCGCAGCCTGGCCGCCGCGATCACGGCCGGCGACAGCCAGTTGGGTAGTGATCACAAGGCCTGGCAATGGGGCAAGCTGCACAGCACCACCTGGAAAAACACCAGCGGCCAAGTGATTCGCGGACCACTGGCGTCCGGTGGCGACCACACCACCTTGAACCCGGCACCGTACAGCTGGGGCCAGGATTTCAACACCACCCAGGTGCCGGCATTGCGCATGATCGTCGATTTCGGCCAGGCGGAACCGATGATGGGCCAGGGTGGCATTGGCCAGTCCGGCAACCCCGCCAGCCCCCACTACGCCAACGGCATCGACGCCGCGCTCAAGGCGCAATACCTGAGCTTCCCGATGCAGCCGCAGAACTTCGACAAGGTGTACGGGAAGGCCAGGTTGACCCTGACCCCAGGCAAGTAAACGCTTTCAATTGTGGGAGGGGCGGTGCGACGATGCGACTTGCCCCCTCCCACATTTGCCCCCCATGCATTCAGATAGAACTTCTGCGCTGCCCCCTGCCTCCTACTGATAAGCCCATTGCCCCCGGCACGCCCCATGGACCTTGTCATCGCCCGGCCCGAAGGCCTCTACTGCCCCGCCGGTGATTTCTACATCGACCCGTGGCGCCCGGTGGAACGCTCGGTCATTACCCACGCCCACGGCGACCACGCCCGAACCGGTAACCAGCACTACCTCGCCGCAGGTCCCGGCGAAGGCATCCTGCGCTCGCGCCTGGGCCAGGACATCAACCTGCAAACCCTGGCCTACGGCGAGCCACTGGTGCATCACGGCGTCACCTTGAGCTTCCACCCGGCCGGGCATGTGCTTGGGTCCGCCCAGGTACGCCTGGAATACCAGGGCGAAGTCTGGGTGGCGTCCGGCGACTATAAAGTCGAACCCGATGGCACCTGCGCGCCATTCGAGCCAGTGCGCTGCCACACCTTTATCACCGAATCCACTTTTGGCCTGCCGATCTACCGCTGGCAGCCCCAGGCGCAGATCTTTGCCGGCATCAATGATTGGTGGCAGGCCAATATCGCGGCCGGCAAGGCCAGCGTGTTGTTCTGTTATTCCTTCGGCAAGGCCCAACGCATCCTGCACGGCATCGACGCCAGCATCGGTCCGATCCTCAGCCACGGCGCAGTCGAACCGCTGAACCGGGTGTACCGCGAAGCCGGTATCTACATTCCCGAAACCCTTTACGCCGGCGACTTCAAAAAGACCGACCCGTTGCTGCGCCAAGCCCTGATCATCGCGCCGCCCTCCGCCGGCGGCAGTAGCTGGATACGCCGTTTTGGCGAATACAGCGATGCCTTCGCCAGCGGTTGGATGCGCCTGCGTGGTACACGGCGGCGGCGCGGGGTGGACCGGGGTTTTGTGCTGTCGGACCACGCCGACTGGCCCGGACTGTTGTGGGCCATTGAACAAACCGGCGCCGAACGGGTAATGGTCACCCATGGCTCCGTCGGCGTTCTGGTGCGCCACCTGCGGGAAAAAGGCCTGGACGCCCAGAGCTTCAGCACCGAATACGGAGATGACGAAGAAGAGACCACGCCATGAAAGCCTTTGCCGAGCTGTACGCCAACCTCGACGCCACCACCTCCAGCAACGCCAAGCTTGCCGCATTACAAGCCTACTTCCTGCAGGCCCCGCCCGAAGACGCCGCGTGGGCGGTGTATTTCCTGTCCGGCGGGCGTCCTCGGCAATTGGTACCCACCCGCCTGCTGCGAGACATGGCCACCGAAGCCTCAGGGATCGCCCCGTGGCTGTTTGAGGAAAGCTACCAATCGGTGGGTGACCTGGCCGAGACGATTTCGCTGTTATTGCCAGAATCGGCCTACACCTCCCATGACGGCCTGGCGGTGTGGATCGAAGAAAAGCTCCTGCCGCTGCGTGGCCTGTCGCCCCAGGACCTGGCCGAACGCTTACCCGCGTTGTGGGCGCAACTGGATCAACCGAGCCTGATGGTGTGCGTCAAGTTGATCACCGGCAGCTTTCGCGTGGGGGTGTCCAAGTTGCTGGTCACCCGCGCCCTCGCCGCCCTGGCTGATCTGGACAGCAAGCGCGTGGCCCAGCGCCTGGTGGGCTACACCGACCTGTCCAACCGGCCGACGGCCGAAGGCTACCTCAAGCTGATCGCCGCCGAATCGTCCGACGAACATGCCCAACGGGGCGGACAGCCCTATCCGTTTTTTCTCGCCCACGGACTGTCGCAGCCGGTCGAGCAATTCGACACCCTGCTCGGTTCGCCCGCCGACTGGCAGGTGGAATGGAAGTGGGACGGCATTCGCGCGCAACTGGTCAAGCGTGAGGGCCGCCTGTGGATCTGGTCCCGGGGTGAAGAACTGGTGACCGAGCGTTTTCCCGAACTGCACAGCCTGGCCAGCGGCCTGCCCGATGGCACGGTGATCGATGGTGAGATCGTGGTGTGGAAGGACGCGGTGCAACCGTTCGCGCTGCTGCAACAGCGCATTGGCCGCAAGACCTTGAGCAAAAAAGTGCTCGACGATGCTCCGGTCGCGGTCCTGGCCTACGACCTGCTGGAGCATCAGGGCGACGACTGGCGCAACCAACCCCAGGCGGAACGCCGCACCCAACTTGAACGGCTGATTACCCAGTGCAACCAACCCGTGCTGCTGGCATCGCCCTTGCTGACGGGTACCACCTGGCAGGACCTCGCCCAGCAACGCGAAGCCTCCCGCCAGCTTGGGGTGGAAGGCATGATGCTCAAGGCGCGCGAAGGCCTGTACGGAGTAGGCCGCACCAAGGACATGGGCGTGTGGTGGAAGTGGAAAGTCGACCCGTTCAGCGTCGATGCGGTGTTGATCTATGCCCAGCGCGGCCATGGTCGACGCGCCAGCCTGTACAGCGACTACACCTTTGCAGTATGGGACGGCCCGGCCGGCAGCGAACGCACCTTGGTACCGTTCGCCAAGGCGTATTCAGGATTGACCGATGAAGAAATGCGCAAGGTCGACGCCATCGTGCGCAAGACCACTGTGGAGAAGTTCGGCCCGGTCAGCAGCGTAACGCCAAGCATGGTGTTCGAGTTGGGGTTCGAAGGCATTGCCCTGTCCAAGCGGCATAAGAGCGGGATAGCGGTGCGGTTCCCGCGGATGTTGCGCTGGCGCCAGGACAAGGCGGTGGATGAGGCGGATAACCTTGCCACCCTGCAGGACTTACTGGCCTGACGCAGAACACCTGTGGGAGCTAGCGCCCACCCACAATGGGATCTGCAAATGTTCCGAAATGGTGCGCTCAGTTTTCAATGCCCATTTTCGGGCATCTCCTATACTTACAACTCCCTCTTCCCACCTTTTAAAACGATCATTCGGAACTATGGTGCAGAAATTGCTACTTGTGATCCGTCTGACACCGTTCAGTAACAGTCCTAAACGCGCCACAAGCGCTTATCTTGGTTTCCAGGGATTACATAATGAAAAAAGCATTGCTGACCCTTTCTGCACTGGCTCTGTGCATGGCCGCCGGTACCGCGCTGGCCAAGGAATACAAGGAACTGCGTTTTGGTGTCGATCCTTCCTACGCGCCGTTCGAGTCCAAAGCTGCCGACGGCAGCCTGGTGGGCTTCGATATCGACCTGGGTAACGCGATCTGCGCCGAACTGAAAGTGAAGTGCAAGTGGGTCGAAAGTGATTTCGACGGCATGATTCCGGGCCTCAAAGCCAACAAGTTCGACGGTGTGATTTCCTCGATGACTGTCACCGAGGCCCGTATGAAGGCCATCGACTTCTCCAACGAGCTGTTCTCCGGCCCGACTTCGCTGGTCTTCAAGAAAGGCGCCGGCTACTCGACACCAGAGTCGCTCAAAGGCAAATCCGTGGGCTACGAGCAAGGCACCATCCAGGAAGCCTACGCCAAGGCCGTGCTGGATAAAGCCGGTGTAACTACCAAGGCCTACGCCAATCAGGACCAGGTTTACGCCGACCTGACCTCCGGTCGCCTCGACGCGTCCGTGCAGGACATGCTGCAAGCCGAACTGGGCTTCCTGAAGTCACCAGCCGGGGCGGGCTACGAAGTCAGCGCAGCCATCGATGACCCGTTGCTGCCGTCGAAAACCGCGGTCGGTATCAAAAAAGGTAACACTGAACTGAAGGCCCTTTTGGATAAAGGTATCAAAGCGTTACACGATGATGGCACCTACGCCACCATCCAGAAGAAACACTTTGGCGATCTGAACCTGTACAGCGGCAAATAATGCCTGGGGCGCCCCTTCGTTGAAGGGGCGCTTTTTTATCGCCATAGGTCCTGATTTATGTTCGAAGATCTGTTGCAAACCCTCGGGCTGAGCGCATTCAGCTTGAAGGGTTTCGGCCCGCTGTTGCTGCAAGGCACCTGGATGACCCTGAAGCTATCGGTGCTGTCGTTGGCCGTCAGCGTGTTGCTGGGCTTGCTCGGTGCCAGTGCCAAACTCTCCAGCCTGCCCTTCCTGCGCATCCCCGCCCAGCTCTACACCACCCTGATTCGCGGTGTACCCGACCTGGTCCTGATGCTGCTGATTTTCTACAGCCTGCAAACCTGGCTGACCGGTCTTACCGACTTCATGGAATGGGAATACATCGAGATCGACCCTTTCAGCGCCGGGGTGATCACCCTGGGCTTTATCTACGGTGCCTACTTCACCGAGACGTTTCGCGGTGCGATCCTCGCCGTCCCCCGCGGCCAATTGGAAGCCGCCACGGCTTATGGGCTCAAGCGCGGGCAACGTTTCCGCTATGTGACCTTCCCGCAGATGATGCGCTTTGCCCTGCCGGGTATCGGTAATAACTGGATGGTGATGCTCAAGGCCACCGCGCTGGTGTCGATCATCGGCCTGGCCGACCTGGTCAAGGCTGCCCAGGATGCCGGCAAGAGCACCTATCAACTGTTTTACTTCCTGGTGCTCGCTGCGCTGATCTACTTGCTGATCACCAGCGCATCGAACTTTGTCCTGCGTCGTCTTGAACGTCGCTACTCCGCAGGCTCACGGGAGGCCGTGCGATGATCGAACTCTTGCAGCAATACTGGCGCCCCTTCCTTTACAGCGACGGCCAGCACATTACCGGCCTGGCCATGACCATGTGGCTGCTCAGCGCCTCGCTGGTCATCGGCTTCCTGGTGTCGATCCCGCTGTCCATCGCCCGGGTATCGCGCAACCCGCTGGTGCGCTGGCCGGTGCAGTTCTATACCTACCTGTTTCGGGGCACGCCGCTGTATATCCAACTGCTGATTTGCTACACCGGCATCTACAGCATTGCCGCCGTGCGCGCGCAACCGGTCCTCGATGCGTTCTTTCGCGATGCAATGAACTGCACCGTCCTGGCCTTTGCCCTGAACACCTGCGCCTACACCACGGAGATCTTCGCCGGGGCGATCCGCAGCATGGCCCACGGCGAAGTCGAAGCGGCCAAGGCATATGGCCTCAGCGGCTGGAAGCTGTACGCCTATGTGATCATGCCGTCGGCGTTGCGTCGCTCGCTGCCCTACTACAGCAACGAAGTGATCCTGATGTTGCACTCGACCACAGTGGCCTTTACCGCGACGATCCCGGACATCCTGAAAGTCGCGCGGGACGCCAACTCGGCCACCTTCATGACCTTTCAATCTTTCGGCATCGCTGCGCTGATCTACCTGACCGTGACCTTTGCCCTGGTCGGTCTGTTTCGTCTGGCGGAGCGCCGCTGGCTGGCGTTTCTCGGGCCGAGCCACTAAGGAGCCTTCATGCGTCATCAGATTCATGAGCTGATCGCGCCAGTGCCCGGCACAGCGCGGCAGATTCACAGCTTTCATTTCGGCCCGGAGCAGGCCGAAGGCAAGATCTACATTCAGTCATCGCTGCATGCCGACGAGCTGCCAGGCATGCTGGTGGCCTGGCACCTCAAGGTGCGCCTGGGGCAGCTGGCGGCGGCCGGCCGCTTGCGCAGCGAAGTCGTACTGGTGCCCATCGCCAACCCGGTGGGCCTGGAACAAGTGCTGATGGATATCCCGTTGGGCCGTTATGAACTGGAAAGCGGGCAGAACTTCAATCGCCTGTTCGTCGATCTCAGCGAAGACGTGGGCAACCAGGTCGAGGCCTTGCTGGGCGATGACCCGCGGCACAACGTCGAACTGATCCGCACCGCGCTGTCCACCGCGTTGGCCGCGCAAAACGCCGAGACCCAATTGCAATCCCAGCGCCTCGCACTGCAACGCCTGGCCTGCGATGCGGACGTGGTGCTGGACCTGCATTGCGACTTCGAAGCCGTGGCGCACCTGTACACCACGCCAGAAGCCTGGCCACGGGTGGAGCCGCTGGCGCGCTATATCGGCTCAGAAGCCAATTTGCTGGCCACTGACTCCGGCGGACAGTCCTTCGATGAGTGTTTCACCCTGGTGTGGTGGCAGTTGCAGCAACGCTTTGGCGAACGCTTCCCGATTCCTATGGGCAGCTTTTCGGTGACGGTCGAGTTGCGCGGCCAAGGTGACGTCAACCACGGCCTGGCCCGCCTCGATTGCCAGGCGATCATCGACTACCTGATTCACTTCGGTGCGATCGACGGCGACGTCGCCCCGCTGCCCGACCTGCCCTACCCGGCCACGCCGCTGGCGGGCGTCGAGCCTGTGGCGACGCCGGTGGGCGGCTTGCTGGTGTTCAGTGCCTTGCCGGGCGAATACCTGGAGGCCGGGCAACTGATTGCCGAAATCATCGACCCCATCACTGACCGCGTAACGCCGGTGCACTGCCAGCAGGCCGGCCTGCTTTACGCCCGTTCGCTGCGACGCATGGCCACTGCGGGGATGGTCATCGGCCATGTCGCAGGCTCAGAGGCCTACCGCAGCGGCTACCTACTTTCGCCTTGAGGATGCATGCCCCATGTACAAACTGACCGTTGAAGGCCTGCATAAAAGCTATGGCGACAATGAAGTGCTCAAAGGTGTCTCGCTCAAGGCCAAGACCGGTGACGTGATCAGCCTGATCGGCGCCAGCGGCTCGGGCAAGAGCACCTTCCTGCGCTGCATCAACTTTCTGGAAACCCCCAACGACGGCGCCATGACCCTCGATGGCAAGCAAATCCGCATGGTCAGCGACCGCCACGGCATGCGCGTGGCCGACGATGCTGAGCTGCAACGCCTGCGCACGCGGCTGGCAATGGTGTTCCAGCACTTCAACCTGTGGAGCCATATGAGCGTGCTGGAGAACATCACCATGGCCCCGCGCCGGGTGCTGGGTTGCAGCAAGAAGGACGCCGAAGACCGCGCCCGCCGCTACCTGGACAAAGTCGGCCTGCCGGCGCGCGTGGCCGATCAATACCCGGCGTTCCTCTCCGGCGGCCAGCAACAGCGGGTAGCGATCGCCCGTGCGCTGGCGATGGAGCCGGAGGTGATGCTGTTCGACGAACCCACCTCGGCCCTCGACCCCGAGCTGGTGGGCGAAGTGCTGAAGGTGATCCAGGGCCTGGCCGAGGAAGGCCGCACCATGATCATGGTCACCCACGAGATGAGCTTTGCGCGCAAGGTGTCGAGCCAGGTGCTGTTCCTGCACAAGGGCCTGGTGGAGGAGGAAGGCGCGCCGGAGGATGTGCTGGGCAATCCAAAGAGTGAGCGCCTGCAGCAGTTCTTGAGTGGCAATTTGAAGTAAACCTTTGCGATGCCTGGAGGGTCTGTGGAAATAGACCCTCCGGAATATCAGCCGCCGTATGGCAAAACCCATCGACTTCGCCAAGAAATGGTTTGCCGCCAAAGGCTGGAAGCCGTTCGACTTTCAAAAACACGTGTGGGCGGCGGTCAAGCATGGGCAGTCGGGGCTACTGCATGCCAGCACCGGTGCCGGTAAAACCTACGCCCTGTGGTTTGCCGCGCTCAATCGCTTCGCCATCACCCGCCCGCCAACCAACGGCAAGCGCAAAGCCCCGGCTGAACCGTTGACGGTGTTGTGGATCACGCCCATGCGCGCCCTGGCCGCCGACACGGCGCGTGCCCTGGAAGCACCGCTGGAGGCGTTGCAGATTCCCTGGAGCGTTGGCCTGCGCACCGGCGACACCAGCAGCAACGAGCGCGCGCGCCAAACGCGGCGTCAGCCCACCGCCCTGGTCACCACCCCGGAAAGCCTGACCCTCATGCTGGCGCGCGCCGACAGCGAGGCGAGCCTGGCGCAGTTGCGCCTGGTGGTGGTGGACGAATGGCATGAATTGATCGGCAACAAGCGCGGCGTGCAGTTGCAACTCGCGTTGGCACGGTTGCGGCGCTGGCACCCTGAGCTGATGGTATGGGGGATTTCGGCGACCCTGGGCAACCAGGCCCACGCCTTGGAGGTCTTGGTCCCACAAGGCGGTGGCATCAACGTCCAGGGGCAAACCAGCAAGCCCTTGCAGGTCGACACCTTGCTGCCGCCCGTCGCTGAGCGCTTCCCCTGGGCCGGGCATATTGGCTTGAAGATGCTGCCGCAGGTGGTGGCCGAGGTAGATGCCTGCAGCAGTTGCCTGGTGTTTACCAATACGCGGGCGCAGTCAGAAATCTGGTATCTGGCCATTCTGGATGCGCGTCCGAATTGGGCCGGTTTGATTGCCCTGCACCACGGCTCGCTAGCACGGGAAACCCGAGACTGGGTGGAGCGCGCGCTGAAAGATGGGCAACTCAAGGCCGTGGTGTGCACGTCGAGCCTGGACCTGGGCGTGGATTTCCTGCCGGTGGAGCGCGTGTTGCAGATTGGCTCCGCCAAAGGCGTCGCGCGCCTGATGCAGCGCGCCGGACGCTCGGGGCATGCGCCAGGGCGACCATCACGGGTGACACTGGTACCGACCCATACCCTGGAATTGGTAGAAGCGGCAGCGGCCCAGGATGCGATTGCCCAGCGACGCCTCGAAGCGCGCGAATCGCCGTACAAACCATTGGATGTCCTCGTACAGCACCTGGTGAGCATGGCCCTGGGCGGTGGTTTTACGCCCGACGCGCTGCTGGCGGAAGTCCGCGGGGCCTGGGCCTATCGCGACCTCACGGACGCCGATTGGGCGTGGGCACTGGGGTTTGTTCGCCATGGCGGCCTATCGCTGACCGCCTACCCGGATTACCGCCGTGTCGAGCCGGACGAGCACGGCATCTGGCGCGTCCCGGATGCCCGGCTGGCGCGTCGGCACCGCATGAGCGTAGGTACCATCGTCAGCGACGCCAGTATCCAGCTGAAGTTCTGGAGCAAGGGCGGCGGCGGCAAGCACTTGGGCAGTGTCGAGGAAGGTTTTATCGCGCGGCTCAAGCCGGGTGATGGCTTCCTGTTTGCCGGGCGCTTGCTGGAGCTGGTGCGCGTGGAAAACATGACCGCCTATGTGCGCCGCGGCACCGCGAAAAAAGCCGCTGTGCCACGCTGGAATGGCGGGCGCATGCCGCTCTCCAATGAGCTGGCGCAGGCCGTCGTCGAGCGTTTTGATGCGGCGGCACAGGGCCACTTCCAAGGCCCGGAGATGCAGGCGGTGCGCCCCCTGCTGCAGACGCAGTTGCGCTGGTCCGGGCTGCCGACCCGTGAGCATCTGTTGGCCGAAGCCCTCAAGTCGCGGGAGGGGTGGCACCTGTTTCTTTACCCGTTTGCCGGGCGTCAGGTACACCTGGGATTGGCAAGCTTGCTGGCGTGGCGGGTCAGCCAAGAGCAGGCGGTGACGTTTTCGATTGCCGTCAATGATTACGGGCTGGAGCTATTGAGCGCCACTGAAGTGGATTGGCCATTGAGGCTGAACGAAGCATTACTGAGCCCCGCGGACTTACTGACGGACGTTATCGCCAGCCTGAACGCCGGGGAACTGGCTCTGCGCCGCTTTCGCGAAATCGCGCGCATCGCCGGGCTGGTATTCGCAGGTTACCCCGGCGCGCCGAAAAGCACGCGCCAGGTCCAGGCTTCCAGTGGTTTGTTTTTTGAAGTGTTCAAGCAATATGACCCACAAAACCTGCTGCTGGCCCAGGCAGGGGAAGAAGTCCTGCGTGATGAGTTGGATATTCGCCGACTCGAAGAAACGTTGCTTCATCTGTCGGCGCTGAAACTGGACCTGCACCTGATCGAACGGCCTACGCCGCTGGCCTTTCCCCTGCTGGTGGAACGGATGCGCGAGAGCCTGAGTTCGGAAAAACTCTCGGAGCGCATTGCGCGGATGGTCAAGGACCTGGAAAAGGTCGCGGATAACGGGAAGCGCTGATGGTTTGCTCGGTGACACTTGAGGGAGAAGAACTGTGGTTGCTGGCGGACAGGGCTGTCTTTTGGCCTGCACACCGGTGCCTGTTAATTGCCGATGCGCATTTCGGCAAAGCCTCAGCCTATCGCAGCCTGGGGCAGCCGGTACCGCAGGGAACCACCACCGAGAACCTGCGGCGCCTGGATCGATTGCTATCAACACTACCGTGCGTGCAAGTAATCTTTCTTGGCGATTTCCTGCACGGCCTCGGATCCCACGCCAGTGGCACGCTGGAGGCGCTGAGGGCATGGCGCGTGCGCCATGCGGGTATGAGCCTGACGTTGATTCGTGGCAATCACGACAAACGCGCCGGCGACCCGCCAGCCGACCTGGGAATGGAGGTGGTCCCCGAGCCGTTGCTGATGGGTCCGTTCGCCCTGCAACACGAACCGCACGCCCACCCCAGCCACCACGTGTTGGCTGGGCATGTGCATCCGGTGTATCGCTTGCGCGGCAAGGGCCGCCAGAGTCTGCGCCTGCCGTGCTTCCAGCTTGGCGCACGCGTCAGCCTGCTGCCGGCATTTGGCGCGTTCACCGGTGGCTTTGCAGTGGAACGGGCGAATGACCGCCGAACATTTGTTATCGGCGATCATGAGGTCTGGCCAGTCGGTTAGATCTCAGGCAACTGGCGCGGGTGGTGGCTCGTCCGGCAGTGTCGGTTCACCGGGTTCGCTGGGCTGCGGGTAATCCGGATCGGGTTGACCGGGGATGCCGCCCGCATAAGCAGGATCGGCCATCAGGGACCAGGCCAGAACGCCAATCTTGTTGGGTTCAAGCCGGGCAAGTTCGGCGCTGATTCGCGGATTGATCTTCATAAGGTACTCCTCAAGCGTGGCTCGGTACGTTTTGCACGTACCGAGGCAGTACACCCAATAGAGTCACTTCCCTCAGACTAATTCCCTAGACGTGTAAGACCTTTCGATCAAGCGCGTGGCAAGGTGACGCCGCGCTGGCCCTGGTACTTGCCGGCGCGGTCTTTGTAGGACACTTCACAGGCCTCGTCAGACTGCAGGAACAGCATCTGCGCCACGCCTTCGTTGGCGTAGATCTTCGCAGGCAGGGTGGTGGTGTTGGAGAACTCCAGGGTCACGTGGCCTTCCCACTCTGGCTCAAGTGGCGTCACGTTTACGATAATGCCGCAGCGAGCGTAGGTACTTTTACCCAGGCAAATGGTCAGCACGTCGCGGGGAATACGGAAGAACTCCACGGTGCGCGCCAGGGCGAAGGAGTTTGGCGGGATGATGCATACGTCGCTCTTGACGTCGACAAAGCTCTTTTCGTCGAAGTTCTTCGGATCGACGATCGCCGAATTGATATTGGTGAACACCTTGAACTCATCGGCGCAGCGCACATCGTAGCCGTAGCTGGACACACCGTACGAAATCACGCGCTCATCGCCTTCACCGCGAATCTGGCGCTCAACGAACGGTTCGATCATGCCGTGCTCTTGCGCCATGCGGCGAATCCACTTGTCCGATTTGATGCTCATGGCGGTGTCCTGAATAGCGAGGTGGAAAAATTCTGTGGGGCATCTTACCGGGGCCGGCGTTGGGGTTCAAAGGGCGCAGGTTTTTTGTTGATGAATGTGCGCCCTGCAATAAGCCGCAACCCGCGGGGCCGGCGCCCGGCGTACCGCATCAGGCGACTGTAAATACCACCGCCAGTCACGAAAATAGAGAAACCTTCGGAAATACCATTGGCACGTTCCGGAAAAAGGGTTAAGGTGGCGCCACTGTGCTGCTTGTGTCACTGAGAATCTCTACACGATATGTTGAATTTCGATCCAACCATCTCCAAGAATTTTTCCTGCTCTTTGCACTCAGTCTCGGCCAGGGCTTTTCCTGAGTCGCAGTTAACTTTGTCCAAGGAGATACACCATGTCTAATCGCCAAACTGGTACCGTTAAGTGGTTCAACGATGAAAAAGGCTTCGGCTTCATCACTCCACAATCCGGTGACGACCTGTTCGTTCACTTCAAAGCTATCCAATCCGACGGCTTCAAAAGCCTGAAAGAAGGCCAACAGGTTTCTTTCATCGCTACCCGCGGTCAGAAAGGCATGCAAGCTGAAGAAGTTCAAGTTATCTAACTTGTACTGACTTAGTCGAAAGAACCCCGCCCTTAAAAGCGGGGTTTTTTTATGCCTGGGATTTGGTACTGGTGCCAACCTGATGCCTGGCACAAAAAAATGTGGGAGGGGGCTTGCCCCGATTGCAGTGTGCCAGTCAATCCAGAGTTGACCGAACCATCGCCATCGGGGGCAAGCCCCCTCCCACATTCAAGCATTCAAGCTGCGTCGTTACTGAAACAACGACTCACTCGACAAGCCATTTTTCTCCAGGATCTCACGCAGGCGCTTGAGCCCTTCCACCTGGATCTGCCGCACCCGCTCACGGGTCAGGCCGATCTCCAGGCCTACGTCCTCCAGGGTACTGCTCTCATGACCACGCAGGCCGAAGCGACGTATCACCACTTCACGCTGCTTGTCCGTGAGCTCAGAGAGCCACTGGTCAATGCTTTGGGAAAGATCATCGTCCTGCAACAGTTCGCAAGGATCTGTCGGACGATCATCCGTCAGGGTATCCAGCAGGGTTTTATCCGAATCCGGACCCAGCGAGACATCGACCGAAGACACGCGCTCGTTAAGTCCGAGCATACGCTTGACCTCCCCTACCGGCTTCTCCAGCAGGTTGGCGATTTCTTCGGGTGAAGGTTCATGATCGAGTTTTTGTGTGAGCTCACGCGCCGCCCGAAGGTAGACGTTGAGCTCCTTGACCACGTGGATCGGCAACCGGATCGTTCGGGTCTGATTCATGATCGCCCGTTCGATGGTCTGACGAATCCACCAGGTGGCGTAGGTCGAAAAGCGGAAGCCCCGCTCAGGGTCGAACTTCTCCACGGCCCGGATCAAGCCCAGGTTGCCCTCCTCGATCAGGTCCAACAGGGACAGTCCACGATTGACGTAGCGTCGGGCGATTTTCACCACCAGACGCAGGTTGCTTTCAATCATGCGCTTGCGCCCAGCCGGATCACCCTTTTGCGACAAGCGCGCAAAATGGACTTCTTCTTCGGGAGTCAGCAAAGGGGAAAAGCCGATTTCATTGAGATACAGCTGGGTGGCGTCTAGCGCCCGCGTGTAGTCAATGTACTTGTGTTGCTTTAACGCAGCGGAGTTCTTGGATTTGGTGCGAACTGAAGGTACAGCAGGTCCCTCATTCGACATCGATTCCGTAGCGATGCCGGTCTCCATAAGGAGAACCTCATCGTCGATGTCAAACTCCGGCGCTTCTTTACTGAGAGCCATTGTTATAGTCCTTTGGTGAGTTCGACCTCAAGCTCAAGCGGCGCCTTTATCCTTGGCAACGCTGGAGCCTGTTCCTTCTACGTGAGGGAACAGGCTGTGCAACATATCAACGACGGGGTAGGAATTGCAGCGGATCTACAGGCTTCCCTTGACGGCGAATCTCAAAGTGCAGTTTCACCCGGTCCGTACCAGTTGATCCCATTTCGGCAATTGTCTGTCCGACTTTGACCTGCTGCCCCTCCCGAACCAACAGCCTGCGGTTGTGACCGTAGGCACTGACGTAGGTATCGCTGTGCTTGATGATGACCAGCTCGCCGTAGCCCCGTAAACCACTCCCGGCGTACACCACTGTCCCATCAGACGCAGCTAAAACAGGCTGTCCCAAATCCCCGGCGATATCAATGCCTTTATTCAAACTACCGTTTGAAGAGAATTTTCCAATTAACACTCCGTTTGAGGGCCATCCCCAACCGGTCGGCGCAGGCCCCGCAGGCGGCAACGGCGCGGGCGCCGGCTTGCTCGCAACTGTAGGCGTGGCGCTGCCTGCAGGCCGAGTGATGATCGTGGTTTTGCTCGAAGACGACGGCGAGGATCCGGAGCTTGTCACAACTGTCGTAGGCGTTGAACCGGTGCGTCCATCGAAACGAATGGTCTGACCCGGATGTATCGTGTAGGGCACAGGGATGTTGTTGCGGGCGGCAAGCGCCTTGTAATCCCAGCCGTAGCGAAAGGCGATCGAGAACATCGTGTCCCCCTTTCGTACTACATACTGACCAGTGGTAACCGTCGGTTTTTGCGGCACCGCGTTATTACGGTCTACCACGCGCGCGCCACCGGATGGCGCGCTCGAGCAGGCTGCCAATAAGGAACTAAAGACAAGGCCAAGCACCAGTCGCTGAAAGCTTGTTTTACTCATACGCTGCGCAAGACCTGTGAGACTCACCCGCCGCTCCCTTTATGGTGGCTGAACATGAACGCCTGTATCAGGCTGGAAATATGACGCAAGTATAACTGGGCATTGGCTTTTTACCGGCACACGACCGAAACGAAAAACGCATCATGTTTAAGGCCGCTGCCGATGATGTTGACTCAATAGACCCCGCCGTAAGACACATCCCCGCCAACAGAATTCACTGCTCGCGCACAAATGATCAGGCCAGCGGGCCATTGAGCAGCGGCACAAAACGTACCGCCCCGAGCACATGCCGGGAGAAGCCTTCGTCCTCACGGATAATGAGCATCAATTGTTGCACTTCGCCGGAACCCACCGGGATCACCAAGCGGCCGCCAGGAGCCAGCTGGTCGAGCAACGCCTGCGGCACATCCGTGGCCACCGCCGTGACGATAATGCCGTTGTAAGGCGCCAGCGCCGGCCAACCTTCCCAGCCATCGCCCCAGCGGAACACCACATTGCGCAGGTTCAGTTCCACCAGGCGCTCCTTGGCGCGATCCTGCAACACCTTGATCCGCTCCACCGAGAAGACGCGCTCCACCAACTGTGACAGCACGGCCGTCTGGTAGCCGGAGCCGGTGCCGATCTCCAGCACCTTGTCCAGCGGGCCCGCCGCCAGCAACAGTTCGCTCATGCGCGCGACCATGTACGGCTGGGAGATCGTCTGGTTATGGCCGATCGGCAGCGCCGTGTCTTCATAAGCACGATGGGCCAGGGCTTCATCGACAAACAGGTGCCGAGGCGTGCGCCGGATCACTTCGAGTACCTGGGCGTTGGACAAGCCCTCTTCGTACAGACGCTGGATCAAACGCTCACGAGTACGCTGGGAAGTCATCCCGATGCCACGACGCAGCAGGTCGTCTTGTTCACGAGCCATCAGCGCAGGCCCTCCAGCCAGCCATCGAGACTACTGAAGGCATCACTGAAGGTGCGATCGAGTTGCAACGGGGTAATCGAGACATAGCCTTGCATCACCGCATGAAAGTCCGTGCCGGGGCCGCCATCTTCGGCGTCGCCTGCGGCGGCGATCCAGTACCCCTCCTTGCCACGCGGGTCGACCACTTTCAACGGCGCCGCCGCGCGGGCGCGGTGACCCAGGCGCGTCAGCTGGATGCCGCGAATATGCTCGAGGGGCAGGTTGGGAATATTGACGTTGAGCACCGTACGCGGTGGCAAGTCCAGGGAGCCGTGGGCTTCCACCAGCTTGCGCGCGAAATAGGCCGCGGTCGGCAAATTGCTCAGTTGACGCGAGGCCAACGAGAACGCGAACGAGGTACGCCCGAGGAAGCGGCCTTCAAGGGCCGCCGCCACGGTACCGGAATACAGCACGTCGTCGCCCAGGTTCGCACCGAGGTTGATGCCCGACACAACCAGGTCCGGCTCTTGTTCCAACAGGCTGTTGATGGCCAGGTGCACGCAGTCGGTGGGGGTACCGTTCACGCTGATAAAGCCATTGGCCAGGATCTGCGGGTGCAGCGGACGATCGAGCGTCAGCGAACTGCTGGCGCCACTCTTGTCCTGGTCCGGGGCGACCACCACGCACTCGGCATAATCCACCAGCGCAGCATGAAGCGCGGCAAGACCGGGTGCGGTGGCACCGTCATCGTTTGATATCAGAATACGCATGGGCTGTCCGTCTGCCCCACCGGCACCAGATCAACAAGCTCGCGCACCAAGACAGTGGCGAAGCATCCGGCCGGCAGGACGAATTCCAATTGCAGAATGTCAGGCCCGGGATAATGCCACGTCAACCCGCCAATGGGCAGTCGCAGAATGCGACGTTCCTGGCTCATGCCGGCATTCACCAGCCAATCGCGCAGGTCGGGTTCACTGGCGGCGACGGCCTGTTCCAGTTCATGGGTTGCGCCGGTCGTCGGTGAGTCACCCTCGCCCCACTGTGGCCCTGTCGGGTGCAGGTCGAGGATCGCCAGGCGCGGGTCGCTGCATTCAGCCTCCCCCGCCGGGAAAAAACTGCGACTGTCGGTAAAGGCCAGCAAATCACCCACCTGGGCGCGTTGCCAGGAGCCATCCGCGACACGGGCAGCCAACACTTTGTTGAACAGGAAACTGCGCGCAGTGGACAGCAGGCGCGAACGCACATTGCGCTGCTCCGGCAAGGCCTTGCGGACCGCCCACTCACGCGCGTCCACCACATTGCCCCCGTTGTGGCCAAACCGTTGCGCACCGAAATAGTTGGGAATGCCGTGCTGGGCGATCAGTTGCAAGCGTGCGTCGATAGCCGCATGATCACCTGCCAACTGCGTCAGGCGCAGGGTAAAGCCGTTGGCCGAATGCGCACCGCGTTGCAGCTTGCGTTTATGGCGAGCGGTTTTCAGGATCTTGAGGGTGTCGTTTTCCGCCGCGCTCATATCCGGATCAGCCTTGCCCGGCAACTGCACGCTGAACCATTGGCGGGTGAGCGCCTGGCGATCCTTGAGCCCGGCGTAGCTGACGGTACGCAACGGGACGCCAGCGGCCTTGGCGATACGCCGTGCAGCTTCTTCAGTATTGAGGCCGCGTTTCTCCACCCACAACCACAGGTGTTCGCCCTCGCCGGTCAATGGGATATCCAGCACTTCGTCGACCTGGAAATCTTCGGCCGTCGCCTTCAGTACCGCGCGGCCCAAGGCCTCGCCGTAGGCCCGTGGGCCCAGCAGTTGCAGGTCATTCATGCGCGCAGCAACAAGGCGACGGAGTGCACCGCAATGCCCTCTTCACGACCGGTAAACCCGAGCTTCTCGGTGGTGGTGGCTTTCACGTTCACTTGATCCAGTTCAATGTGCAGATCCGCAGCAATCAGTGCGCGCATCGCTTCAATGTGGGGGGCCATTTTTGGCGCCTGGGCGACGATGGTGTTATCGACGTTGCCGACCTTCCAGCCCTTGGCATGGATCAGTCCGACCACATGGCGCAACAAGACACGGCTGTCCGCGCCCTTGAACGTCGGGTCGGTGTCCGGAAAATGCTTGCCGATATCACCCAGTGCAGCCGCGCCGAGCAAAGCATCGCTCAAGGCATGCAGCACGACATCGCCGTCGGAATGAGCCAGCAACCCATGGTGATGTGCGATGCGCACGCCGCCCAGGGTGATGAAATCGCCTTCAGCGAAACGGTGCACATCATAGCCGTGGCCAATACGCATAAAAAAACGCCCCGATTTAATTCAGGGCGTGATTCTACCTACTTTTGCCTCACATTAACCGAGCAAAGCACGACCATGATGTCGCAAATGATCTTCGATGAAGCTGGCGATAAAGAAGTAGCTGTGGTCATAGCCAGGCTGCAGGCGTAGTTCGAGCGGGTGGCTGGCCGCTTTCGCCGCCTGCAGCAAGGCCTCAGGCTTGAGCTGCACCTCGAGGAAGTCGTCGCGGTCGCCCTGGTCAACCAGCAGAGGCAGCTTTTCCGAGGCTTCGCTGATCAGTGCGCAGGCATCCCATTCGCGCCACTTGGAGCGCTCTTCGCCCAGGTAGCGGGAAAAGGCTTTCTGACCCCACGGGCAATCCATTGGGTTGTTGATCGGCGAAAACGCCGACACCGAGAGGTACCGCCCAGGGTTGCGCAAGGCGCACACCAGCGCACCGTGGCCACCCATGGAGTGACCGCTGATCCCGCGCTTGCCCGAAGCCGGGAAATGCGCTTCAACCAATGCGGGCAATTCCTGCACCACGTAGTCATGCATCCGATAGTGCTTGGCCCAGGGTTCCTGGGTGGCATTCAGATAGAAGCCGGCGCCCAGGCCGAAATCCCAGGCGTTGTCCGGATCACCCGGCACCCCAGGGCCACGAGGGCTGGTGTCGGGCGCAACGATGATCAGCCCCAGCTCGGCCGCCATGCGCTGGGCGCCGGCTTTCTGCATGAAGTTCTCATCGGTGCAGGTCAATCCGGACAGCCAATACAGCACCGGCAGCTTGCCGCCCTGCTCCGCCTGCGGCGGCAGGTAGACGGCGAAGGTCATGTCGCAACCGAGCACGTCGGAGTGATGCTTATAGCGTTTATGCCAGCCACCGAAGCTTTTCTGGCACGACAGGTTTTCCAGACTCATGGCCGACCTCAGAAGTGGATGACGGTACGAATACTCTTGCCTTCATGCATCAGGTCAAACGCTTTGTTGATGTCTTCCAGGCCCATGGTATGGGTGATGAACGTGTCCAGCGGGATCTCGCCGGTCTGCGCCATTTCCACGTAGCTTGGCAATTCCGTCCGGCCGCGCACGCCACCGAAGGCCGAACCGCGCCAGACGCGCCCGGTCACCAGTTGGAATGGACGCGTGGAAATTTCCTGGCCGGCGCCGGCCACGCCGATGATCACCGACTCGCCCCAGCCTTTGTGGCAGCACTCAAGGGCGGCACGCATCAGCTGTACGTTGCCGATGCACTCAAAGGAAAAGTCCACGCCACCGTCCGTCAAATCGACAATCACGTCCTGGATCGGGCGGTCGTAGTCTTTCGGGTTGATGCAGTCGGTGGCGCCCAATTGCTTGGCGATTTCGAATTTGGCGGGGTTGATGTCGATGGCAATGATACGACCGGCCTTGGCCTTTACCGCACCAATCACCGCTGACAGGCCAATACCGCCCAGGCCGAAAATGGCCACGGTGTCGCCCGGCTTGACCTTGGCGGTGTTGATCACCGCGCCAATGCCGGTGGTGACGCCGCAACCGAGCAGGCAAACTTTTTCCAGCGGTGCTTCTTTAGGAATCTTGGCCACGGAAATTTCCGGCAGCACGGTGTACTCCGAGAAGGTCGAGGTGCCCATGTAGTGGAAAATCGGCTGGCCCTTGTAGGAAAAACGCGTGGTGCCATCGGGCATCAGGCCCTTGCCCTGGGTCGAACGGATGGCCTGGCACAGGTTGGTCTTGCCCGAGAGGCAGAATTTGCATTTGCCGCATTCCGGGGTGTACAGCGGGATCACGTGATCGCCGACCGCGACCGAGGTCACGCCCTCGCCGATGGCTTCAACCACCGCGCCACCTTCGTGCCCCAGGATCGACGGGAAAATGCCTTCAGGGTCAGCCCCCGACAGGGTGTAGGCATCGGTATGGCAAACGCCGGACGCGACCACGCGCAACAGCACTTCGCCGGCCTTGGGCATGGCGACATCCACTTCAACGATCTCAAGGGGTTTCTTGGCTTCGAAGGCCACGGCGGCACGGGACTTGATCATCCGGGTTTCTCCTGGGAGTTAAAAACTTAGACGGTGAGTGTAAAACATGCTCCGCTGATTAATAATCCAAGCGAAAGCAAAACTTTATTGCTGTACAGGGACAATCACCATGCTGGAGAACCGCTGGGAAGGCATCGATGAGTTCGTCGCCGTCGCTGAATGCAGCCAATTCACTGCGGCAGCCGAGCGACTGGGGGTGTCCTCGTCCCATATCAGCCGGCAAGTGGCGCGCCTGGAAGAACGCCTGCAAACGCGGTTGCTGTACCGCAGCACGCGCAAGGTCACCCTGACCGAAGCCGGCCAGACCTTCCTGCAACATTGCCAGCGCTTACAGGACGGTCGCGAAGAAGCCCTGCGCGCGGTCGGCGACCTGGGTAGCGAACCCAAGGGCATGCTGCGCATGACGTGCGCCGTGGCCTATGGCGAACGCTTTATCGTGCCGCTGGTGACACGGTTCATGGCGCTCTATCCGCAACTGCGGGTGGATATCGAATTGAGCAATCGGCAACTGGACCTGGTGCACGAAGGCCTTGACCTGGCGATCCGCCTGGGACGCCTGCAAGACTCACGCATGGTCGCCAGCCGGCTGGCCCCGAGGCGTATGTACCTGTGCGCGTCGCCGTCTTACCTGGCGCGGTATGGTCGGCCACATAGCCTGTCGGAATTGAGTCGGCATAACTGCCTGATTGGCAGCTCGGATATCTGGCAACTGGCCCAGGATGGGCGGGAATTTTCCCAACGCGTGCAGGGCAACTGGCGCTGCAACAGTGGCCAGGCAGTGCTGGATGCGGCGCTGCAAGGGGCGGGGCTGTGCCAACTGCCGGATTATTACGTGCTGGAGCATCTGCACAGCGGCGCGCTGGTGTCGTTGCTGGAGGCGCATCAACCGCCGAATACGGCGGTGTGGGCGCTGTATCCACAGCAGCGGCATTTGTCGCCGAAGGTCAGGAAGCTGGTGGATTTCTTGAAGGAGGGGCTGGCCGAGCGGCCGGAGTACAGCGTAGAGGCTTAGCAAAACCCTGTAGGAGCGAGCTTGCTCGCGAAAATCCTGAGAGCGCCGCGTTAATCCAGGCATCCTGCGTTATCGTTGGCGTTTTTCGCGAGCAAGCTCGCTCCTACAGTGAGCGATTCATCCACCGCAACCGCAGCCACTCCAGGTCTTCCGGCCGGGTCACCTTGATATTGTCCGAGCGCCCTTCGATCAGGCGCGGCGCCTGGCCGGACCATTCCATGGCCGAGGCTTCGTCGGTGATCAGCGCATCGGCGACCAGGCTGTCAGCCAACGCACGGTGCAAGGCCCCCAGACGGAACATCTGTGGCGTATAGGCTTGCCAGATCAGGCTGCGGTCGACGGTTTCCACCACACGGCCATGCTTATCCACGCGCTTGAGGGTGTCGCGGGCTGGCACGGCGAGTAAGCCACCCACCGGATCGTCCGCGAGCTCGCCCAGCAGCTTGTCGAGATCATCACGGCTCAGGTTGGGCCGCGCGGCATCGTGCACCAGTACCCAATCGTCATCGCTGGCACCCAGGGCATTGAGGTGCAGCAGTGCATTGAGTACCGAACCCGAGCGCTCAGAGCCACCGTCCGCGCGATGAATACGCGGGTCGGCGGCACACGCCAGGTTGGGCCAATAAGGGTCATCAACCGCAAGACTGACCACCAGGCTCTTGAGCGATGGGTGGTCGAGAAAACAGCCAAGGCTGTGTTCGAGAATAGTGCGCCCGCCCAGTTGCAGATATTGCTTGGGACGGTCCGCGGCCATACGGGCACCGACGCCCGCGGCAGGAATCACGGCCCAGAAGGCCGGCAAGCAGTTGTTCATTGGGCCAACTGGTAGAGGGTTTCGCCCTCCTTGACCATGCCCAATTCATGACGAGCCCGCTCTTCAACGGTCTCCGTGCCTTTTTTCAGCTCAAGCACTTCGGCATCGAGCACGCGATTACGCTCCAGCAGGCGTTCATTTTCGGCGTGCTGGTCGGCAATTTGCTGGGTCAGGTCTTTTACCTGCGCAAAGCTGCCATTACCCACCCATAGGCGGTACTGCAGGCCTGCCAGCAACAAGAGCAAGACGAGGAACAACCAATTGGGACTGCGCATCGAATATCGGGTATCCAGTGAAAAAAGACCGCCATGCAAAACTTTTGCAGCAACTGATAGCACGAAGCCTGGAAGAACCAGGCTTGTGCTTGATAGCCACCAGATTAGCGTTGAAATTCACACTGTCGTGATCTTTCCGACGCAACCCGAAGACTTTTTACCATTTACTGATCAGCCGCGAAACTCACCGCGACCGTTGTACTTGGCTTTACCTGCCAGTTGCTCTTCGATACGCAGCAATTGGTTGTACTTGGACACGCGGTCGGAACGGCACAGGGAACCGGTCTTGATCTGGCCTGCCGAGGTGCCCACGGCCAGGTCGGCAATGGTCGAGTCTTCGGTTTCGCCGGAGCGGTGGGAGATCACGGCAGTGTAGCCCGCAGCCTTGGCCATCTGGATGGCTTCCAGGGTTTCGGTCAGGGTGCCGATCTGGTTGAACTTGATCAGGATCGAGTTGGCGATCTTCTTGTCGATGCCTTCTTTCAGGATCTTGGTGTTGGTCACGAACAGGTCGTCGCCCACCAGCTGGATTTTCTCGCCGATCTTGTCGGTGAGGATTTTCCAGCCATCCCAGTCGGACTCGTCCAGGCCGTCTTCGATCGAGATGATCGGGTAGCGCTGGGTCAGGCCCTTCAGGTATTCAGCGAAACCTTCGGAGTTGAACACCTGGCCTTCGCCGGACAGGTTGTACTTGCCATCTTCATAGAACTCGCTGGCCGCGCAGTCCAGGGCCAGGGTCACGTCGGTGCCCAGCTTGTAGCCTGCGTTGGCCACGGCTTCGGAGATCACTTTGAGTGCATCTTCGTTGGACGCCAGGTTCGGTGCGAAACCACCTTCGTCACCCACCGCCGTGCTCAGGCCACGGGCCTTCAGTACAGCCTTGAGGTGATGGAAAATCTCGGTGCCCATGCGCAGGCCTTCGGAGAAGGTCTTGGCGCCAACCGGCTGCACCATGAATTCCTGGATATCAACGTTGTTATCCGCGTGCTCGCCGCCGTTGATGATGTTCATCATCGGCACCGGCATGGAGTACACGCCTGGAGTACCGTTGAGGTTGGCGATGTGGGCGTACAACGGCAGGTCCTGGTCCTGGGCGGCGGCCTTGGCAGCGGCCAGGGACACGGCGAGGATGGCGTTGGCGCCCAGGCTGCCTTTGTTTTCAGTGCCGTCGAGCTTGATCATCGCGTGGTCCAGGGCTTTCTGGTCCAGCGGGTCCTTGCCCAGCAACAGGTCACGGATCGGGCCGTTGATGTTGGCTACCGCTTTCAGTACACCTTTGCCCAGGTAACGGCTCTTGTCGCCATCACGTAGTTCCAGCGCTTCGCGCGAACCGGTGGAAGCACCGGACGGCGCGCAGGCGCTGCCGATGATGCCGTTATCGAGAAGCACGTCGGCTTCGACGGTGGGGTTGCCACGGGAGTCGAGAACTTCACGACCTTTGATGTCGACGATTTTTGCCATTGTTGTAAACACTCCAAAGTTGACGAAAACGCTCTATACCGCTCGATTTAACTTGTCGCGCACATTGCAAGACTTGGAACAAACTTGCCAGTAATAGTGCCCTATCGGGCCTCATCGCGAGCAAGCTCGGCTCCTACACGGAGAAATGGCGCTTACGCGGTCTCTACCGTCGGAAAACTCTTGACCAGTTCGTCCAACTGCTTGAGTTGGGCCAGGAATGGCTCCAGCTTGTCCAGGCGCAGGGCGCAGGGGCCGTCGCACTTGGCGTTGTCCGGGTCCGGGTGGGCTTCCAGGAAAAGCCCGGCCAGGGACTGGCTGATGCCCGCCTTGGCCAGGTCCAATACCTGGGCACGACGCCCACCCGCGGAATCGGCGCGGCCACCTGGCATTTGCAGCGCATGGGTCACGTCGAAGAACACCGGGTATTCAAACTGTTTCATGATGCCGAAACCGAGCATGTCCACCACGAGGTTGTTGTAGCCGAAGCTCGAACCGCGCTCACAGAGGATCAACTGGTCGTTACCCGCTTCCACGCACTTGTTCAGGATGTGTTTCATCTCCTGAGGCGCGAGGAACTGGGCTTTCTTGATATTGATCACCGCGCCGGTCCTGGCCATGGCGACCACGAGGTCGGTCTGGCGCGACAGGAAGGCCGGCAACTGGATGATGTCACACACCTCGGCGACCACGGCAGCCTGTTCAGGCTCGTGGACGTCGGTGATGATCGGCACGCCGAAGGCTTGCTTGATGTCCTGGAAGATCCGCATGCCTTCTTCAAGGCCCGGGCCCCGATAGGAGGTCACGGACGAGCGGTTGGCCTTGTCGAAGCTGGCCTTGAACACGTAAGGGATACCCAGTTTCTGGGTCACCTTTACGTACTCTTCACAGACCTGCATCGCCATGTCGCGGCTTTCCAGCACGTTCATGCCGCCGAACAGCACCATGGGCTTGTCGTTGGCAATCTCGATATCGCCAACGCGAATGATCTTCTGGGCCATCAGGTTTACGCCTTCTTCTGATGTTGCGTCAGTGCTGCTTTGACGAAACCGCTGAACAACGGGTGACCGTCGCGCGGTGTCGAAGTGAACTCAGGGTGGAACTGGCAGGCCACGAACCACGGATGATCCGGCGCCTCGACCACTTCAACCAGCTTGCCATCACCCGAGCGACCGGAGATTTTCAGGCCGGCGGCTTTGATCTGCGGCAGCAGGTTGTTGTTCACTTCGTAGCGATGACGGTGACGCTCGACGATCACATCCTTGCCGTAGCAGTCGTGAACCAACGAACCCGCTTCCAGCAGGCAGTCCTGTGCGCCAAGGCGCATGGTGCCGCCCAGGTCGGAGGTTTCGGTACGGGTTTCAACGGCGCCGGTGGCGTCTTCCCACTCGGTGATCAGACCCACGACCGGGTGGCCGCTGGAGTGATCGAACTCAGTGGAGTTGGCGTCCTTCCAGCCCAGCACGTTACGGGCGAACTCGATAACGGCCACCTGCATGCCCAGGCAGATCCCCAGGTATGGCACCTTGTTCTCACGGGCGTACTGCACGGCGGTGATCTTGCCTTCCACGCCACGCAGGCCGAAACCACCGGGAACGAGGATCGCATCAACGCCTTCGAGCAGCGCGGTGCCTTGGTTCTCGATGTCTTCGGAATCGATATAGCGCAGGTTGACCTTGGTACGGTTGCTGATGCCGGCGTGGCTCATCGCTTCGATCAGCGACTTGTAAGCGTCCAGCAGCTCCATGTACTTGCCGACCATGGCGATGGTGACTTCGTGCTCAGGGTTGAGCTTGGCGTCGACCACGGCTTCCCACTCGGACAGGTCAGCACCGCTGCATTGCAGGCCGAAACGTTCGACCACAAAATCGTCCAGGCCCTGGGAATGCAGGATGCCTGGGATCTTGTAGATGGTGTCGGCGTCTTCCAGGGCAATCACCGCACGTTCTTCAACGTTGGTGAACTGCGCGATCTTGCGACGCGAGGAGATATCGATCGGGTGATCGGAGCGGCACACCAGCACGTCCGGCTGCAAGCCGATGGAACGCAGTTCCTTGACCGAGTGCTGGGTTGGCTTGGTTTTGGTCTCGCCCGCGGTGGCGATGTACGGCACCAGGGTCAGGTGCATCAGCATCGCGCGCTTGGCGCCGACTTCGAAACGCAACTGGCGGATGGCTTCGAGGAACGGTTGGGATTCGATGTCACCCACGGTGCCACCGATCTCGACCATCGCCACGTCGGCATCGCCCGCACCCTTGATGATACGGCGCTTGATTTCGTCGGTGATGTGCGGGATCACCTGGATGGTTGCACCCAGGTAGTCACCACGACGCTCCTTGCGCAGCACGTGTTCGTAGACACGGCCGGTGGTGAAGTTGTTGTTCTGGGTCATGGTCGTGCGGATGAACCGCTCGTAGTGGCCCAGGTCCAGGTCGGTCTCGGCGCCGTCGTGGGTGACGAACACTTCACCGTGCTGGAACGGGCTCATGGTGCCCGGGTCAACGTTGATGTATGGGTCCAGCTTGAGCATGGTGACCTTAAGTCCCCGCGCCTCCAGGATGGCCGCCAATGAAGCGGAGGCAATGCCTTTCCCCAATGAAGAAACAACACCGCCCGTGACGAATATGTAGCGCGTCATGAAAAACCCTAGAAGTCTGCGTTAAAGCGGTCCGAGCCGCCGGGGAAAGCGAAGGAAGGCCGAAGCCCCCGATCACCTGCATTAATCACAGTGCACCTTTCAAAAAAACCGCCGCGTGGTGACAGACCAGCAATGAAACACCGGTACGTTGATCGCTACACATTTTTTGGAATCGCCCAGCAAAGACTGCTTGGTAATCGGCAACTGCTGCGATTCAGGCGAATCCACAGAAGTTGTATCAAGAAGGGAGCGTAGTCTACCGGAAAGGCTCTATCAGCTCAAACCTTGATCGCAGGTCTGTGGCATCCAGTGCAATTGCCAGCTATCACTCGGTACTGGCCAGAGCCCCGCGAGGCTGGGCACACCCAGCAATTGCTCGCCCTGGTACAGCAGCGGCAATCTGCCACGGACAAAGCCTGGCAGCCCGCTTTCGTTAAGCAGACGCTTCAAGTCACGCCGGCCACGCCCCGGCACCTCAAGCATTTCACCGCCGCGGCGATAACGGACCTCCAGAGGACCGTCGGGCGCCTTGCCGATAAATTCCAGCCGCCCATTGCCGGGTAACACCAGCGGGTTTTGCGGCAGCGACCAGCTCACCGATGCGTCGGAAAAATCCGACCAAGTGGAGGGCAGCCACCAAATGCGCTCGCCGCAACGGTGTAATTCACCGTCGGCCAGGCGCCAAAGGGGCTGAGCGTCGGCCTTGGCATCTCGCAGAGAGAACCAACTTGCCCAGTGGTCGCTGTCTGGCAAGCGCGTCAGCGGTGTCAGCCAGTGGCGCAGGGCATTGCGCTGGCGGGCATCGGAAAGTTCGCGCAGTGGGCCGAGGTCCAATGACGGCAAAACCAACCAAGGAAACGCTGAAGGCTGATCGGCGGCGTGCAGGTCCATGCAGGCCAACTCGCCCAGCAACGCCTGGGCTTCACTGAGGTGTTCGGCCGTGCGGGCCAGATTGGAGACGGCTTGAGGCCAACGTTCGGTCAGCGTTGGGATCACGCGGTGACGCAGGTAATTACGGGAGAAGCGTGGGTCGGCGTTGGAAGGATCGTCAATCCACTTGAGCTGATGATCACTGGCATAGGCTTCCAACTCGGCGCGCGAGACATCCAGCAATGGCCGCGCCAGATAACCACCTGCCAACGGGCGATGCGCAGGCATTGCGGCAAGCCCTCGCACCCCCGCGCCGCGCAGTAGGCGAAACAGCAGCGTTTCGGCTTGATCATCGCGATGTTGGCCGGTGAGTACCACCTCCCCCACCCCAGTCACCTCGGTAAACGCCTGGTAACGCGCCTCACGGGCGGCACGCTCAAGGCTGGCGCCGGACTGCACCTGCACGCGCATGACCCGCAAGGGTACGCCCAGGCTGTCGCACACCGACTGGCAATGAATTGGCCAGGCGTCGGCGACAGCCTGCAGGCCATGGTGGACATGGATAGCGTTGAGGGGCGGCAATGTTTCGGATTTTGCCAGGGTGGCCAAAAGGTGCAGCAGGACAGTGGAATCAAGGCCACCGGAGAATGCGATATGCCAGGCCGGAGCGTTGCGCCAGGGCGCCAGGGTTTGCAAGAGTCTGGCGGGCAGAGCCGGTTTCATAACAGGTTACCGCCTCTGATCTGGAATACGTTCGCCAAGCATACACAAAGCAAATGTGGGAGAGGGCTTGCCCCCCGATAGCGGTGAGTCAGTCACTGGCTACATTGACTGACACTCTGCAATCGGGGGCAAGCCCCCTCCCACATGTTGGTATTGCGGCGGTCTTAGAGACCGTAGCTCATCAACCGCTCGTAACGACGGGCCAGCAGCGCTTCGTTATCCAGCTTCTTGAGCATCGCCAGTTGCGAGCCCAGCTCGGCGCGGATGGTCGCGGCAGCGGCAACTGGGTCACGGTGAGCACCGCCCAATGGCTCGGCGATCACTTTGTCGACAATCCCCAGGCCCTTGAGGCGATCAGCGGTAATGCCCATCGCTTCAGCGGCGTCCGGCGCTTTCTCGGCGGTTTTCCACAGGATCGACGCGCAACCTTCTGGCGAGATCACCGCGTAGGTCGAATATTGCAGCATGTTCAGCTGATCGCAGACACCAATGGCCAGCGCACCGCCGGAACCGCCTTCACCAATCACAGTGGCAATGATCGGGGTTTTCAGGCGGGCCATGACCCGCAGGTTCCAGGCGATCGCTTCACTCTGGTTGCGCTCTTCAGCGTCAATACCCGGGTAGGCACCCGGGGTGTCGATGAATGTCAGGATCGGCATCTTGAAGCGTTCAGCCATTTCCATCAGGCGGCAGGCCTTGCGGTAGCCCTCCGGACGCGGCATACCGAAGTTGCGACGCACTTTCTCGCGCACTTCACGGCCTTTCTGGTGACCGATCACCATCACCGGCTGGCCGTCCAGGCGGGCGATACCGCCCACGATGGCCGCGTCGTCGGAGAAATGGCGGTCGCCATGCAGCTCGTCGAATTCGGTAAAGATGTGCTGAATGTAGTCCAGGGTGTAGGGACGGCGCGGGTGGCGGGCCAGGCGCGCGATCTGCCAGCTGGTCAGCTTGCCGAAGATGTCTTCGGTGAGCGTGCTGCTCTTGTCTTGCAGGCGAGCGATCTCATCGCCGATATTCAGCGAATTGTCATTGCCGACCAGGCGCAGTTCTTCGATCTTGGCTTGCAGGTCAGCGATCGGCTGTTCGAAATCAAGAAAATTCGGGTTCATAAGCGTCCGTCTTGGGTCGACGGCCAAGGGGTGCCTGGCCAGCCGGTTATCTATTCGCGCCCTACCTTAAGGGAGAGGCGCGTCTAGGTCGAGATTAAATGTTTCGTCAATCAGGCTCATTGCCAGCAACTGGCTATCTACCGAGCCATCAACGGTATTGGAGGAAGACGTTGTCTCGCCCAAACTGGTCACGCAAAGCTTGAATCAAGCCATCAGCGGGATCAATTCGCCAGGTCTCGCCGAACTGCAACATCGCCTTCGCGTCGTTACCGGTGTACTCCATGGTCACCGGGCACGCGCCACGGTGACGTTTTAGCAGGTCACCCAACCAGCGTAGCTGATCGCCCTTGAGAGCCTCGGTTTTCACCTTCAGGCGCAGGCTTTCGGCCAGGTTGGTGCGCGCATCCTCCATGCTCATCACCCGCTTGATCCGCAGGCGCAGGCCACCGGAGAAGTCGTCGTTGCTGACCTCCCCTTCCACCACCACCATGGCGTCGGTCTGCAACAGCGACTGGGCGGAGTGGAAGGCATCGGCAAACAGCGACGCTTCAATCCGGCCCGAGCGGTCGTCGAGGGTGATAAAGCCCATCTTGTCGCCCTTTTTATTTTTCATCACGCGCAGCGCGATGATCATGCCGGCGACGGTCTGGGTGTCGCGCGCCGGTTTCAGGTCGATGATGCGCTGACGGGCGAAACGACGGATTTCACCTTCGTATTCGTCAATCGGGTGACCGGTCAAGTACAGGCCCAGGGTGTCTTTTTCACCCTTGAGGCGCTCCTTGAGGGTCAGCTCCTTGGCCTTGCGATGGTTGGCATAGACATCCGCGTCTTCTTCGACGAACAGCCCGCCAAACAGGTCGGCGTGGCCGCTGTCGTGGGTACGGGCGGTCTGCTCGGCGGCCTTGATCGCTTCTTCCATGGCGGTCAACAGCACCGCGCGGTTACGGTCGATATTGGCCTGGTAGGCCTTCGGCTCATCATGGAAGTACGGCCCAAGACGGTCGAGTGCGCCGCTGCGGATCAAGCCATCGAGGGTACGTTTATTGATGCGCTTGAGGTCGACCCGGGCACAGAAGTCGAACAGGTCCTTGAACGGGCCGTCTTGGCGCGCTTCGGTAATGGCTTCCACCGGGCCTTCGCCGACGCCCTTGATCGCGCCCAGGCCATAGATGATACGGCCCTCGTCGTTGACCGTGAACTTGAACTCCGAGGCGTTCACGTCCGGCGCGTCGAGACGCAGCTTCATGGTGCGCACTTCCTCGATCAAGGTCACGACCTTGTCGGTGTTGTGCATATCCGCCGAGAGTACCGCCGCCATGAAGGGCGCCGGGTAGTGGGCTTTCAGCCAGGCGGTCTGGTATGAGACCAGGCCGTAGGCGGCGGAGTGGGATTTGTTAAAACCGTAACCGGCGAATTTTTCCACCAGGTCGAAGATGTTACCGGCCAGGTCCGCGTCGATATTGTTGGTGGCGCAACCTTCAATGAAACCACCGCGCTGCTTGGCCATTTCCTCGGGTTTTTTCTTACCCATGGCGCGACGCAGCATGTCCGCACCACCCAGGGTGTAGCCGGCCATCACCTGGGCGATCTGCATCACCTGTTCCTGATACAGGATGATGCCGTACGTCGGCGCCAATACCGGCTTGAGGCCTTCGTACTGGTAGTCGGAGTGCGGGTAGGCCAGTTCGGCGCGACCGTGCTTACGGTTGATGAAGTCGTCCACCATGCCCGATTGCAGCGGGCCCGGACGGAACAGGGCGACCAGTGCGATCAAGTCTTCCAGGCAGTCGGGCTTGAGCTTTTTGATCAGCTCCTTCATGCCACGGGATTCCAGCTGGAATACCGCCGTGGTTTCGGCTTTTTGCAGCAGCGAATAGGTCGGTTTGTCGTCCAGCGGGATAAACGCGATATCCAGCGGTTCTTCACCGACCTTGGCACGGTCACGGTTGATGGTCTTGAGCGCCCAGTCGATGATCGTCAGGGTTCGCAGGCCGAGGAAGTCGAACTTCACCAGGCCGGCAGCCTCGACGTCGTCCTTGTCGAACTGGGTGACCAGGCCGCCGCCTTCTTCATCGCAATAGATCGGCGAAAAGTCGGTCAGCTTGGTCGGTGCGATCACCACGCCACCGGCGTGCTTACCGACGTTACGGACGACGCCTTCGAGCTTGCGCGCCATTTCCCAGATTTCGGCAGCCTCTTCATCGACCTTGATGAAGTCGCGCAGGATTTCTTCCTGTTCGTAGGCTTTTTCCAGGGTCATGCCGACTTCGAACGGGATCATCTTGGACAGGCGATCCGCCAGGCCGTAGGACTTGCCCTGTACCCGCGCAACGTCGCGGATTACCGCCTTGGCGGCCATCGAACCGAAGGTGATGATCTGGCTGACCGCGTTGCGGCCGTATTTTTCGGCCACGTACTCGATCACACGGTCGCGACCGTCCATGCAGAAGTCGACGTCGAAGTCGGGCATGGAGACCCGTTCCGGGTTGAGGAACCGCTCGAACAGCAGGTCATACTCCAACGGATCGAGGTCGGTGATCTTCTGCACATAAGCCACCAGCGAGCCGGCACCTGACCCCCGGCCCGGACCTACCGGCACGCCGTTGTTCTTGGCCCACTGGATAAAGTCCATCACGATCAGGAAGTAACCGGGGAACCCCATCTGGATGATGATATCCAGCTCGAAATTCAGGCGGTCGACGTAGACCTGGCGCTTGGCTTCGTAATCTTCGGTGGTGTCCTTGGGCAACAGGACCGAGAGCCGCTCCTCAAGCCCATCGAACGAGACTTTGCGGAAGTATTCGTCGATGGTCATGCCATCGGGAATCGGGAAGTTGGGCAGGAAGTGCTTGCCCAGCTTCACCTCGATATTGCAGCGCTTGGCAATCTCGACGGAGTTTTCCAGGGCCTCGGGCAGGTCGCTGAACAGCTCGGCCATTTCCTCGGCGCTCTTGAGGTACTGCTCTTCGCTGTAGTTCTTCGAGCGACGTGGGTCATCCAGGGCCCGGCCTTCACCGATGCACACACGGGTTTCGTGGGCTTCGAAATCTTCCTTCTTGATAAAGCGCACATCGTTGGTCGCCACCAACGGTGCCCCCAGCTTGTCGGCCAGCGCCACGGCGGCGTGCAGATGCTCTTCATCGTTGGGGCGGTTGGTACGCTGGACTTCCAGGTAGAAACGGTCGGGGAAGACAGCCATCCACTCGCGGGCCAGCACTTCAGCTTCCTGCGGGTTGCCGCCAAGCAGCGCAATACCGATTTCGCCCTCTTTGGCCGCCGAGAGCATGATCAAGCCCTCGCTGGCTTCGGCTACCCACTCACGCTCGATGATGATCGAGCCGTTGCGCTGACCGTCGATAAAGCCGCGGGAGATCAATTCGGTGAGGTTGCGATAACCCACGCCATTCATCGCCAACAGGCTGATGCGGCTCAGGGGGTTATCCGGGTCTTTGTTGGACAGCCACAGGTCGGCGCCGCAGATCGGCTTGATACCAGCGCCCATGGCGTTCTTGTAGAACTTGACCAGGGAGCACATGTTGTTCTGATCGGTAACCGCCACCGCGGGCATATTCATGCCCACCAGGGTTTTGACCAGGGGTTTGATCCGTACCAGGCCGTCGACCAGGGAGTATTCAGTGTGCAGGCGCAGGTGAACGAATGAAGCCGGCATAGTGATCCTGTCCAGAAACTTAGAAACAACAAGGCCCGGGATTGTACCGGGCCTGGGCAAAAACATCAGCCTCGCGACTAAACCTCGCTGGGGCTCTCGCGCAGCTCGTAGGCCTGGCGCACCGGGGCGAACGAGCGCCGGTGGATCGGGGTGGGACCGAGGCGAGCCAGGGCTTCCAGATGAACGGGGGTCGGGTAGCCTTTATGACCACCGATGCCATAACCGGGGTAGATCAATTCGAACGCGGCCATTTCACGGTCGCGGCTGACCTTGGCCAGGATCGAAGCTGCGGCAATCGCCGGCACCTTGCTATCCCCCTTGACCACCGCTTCGGCCGGCATCGCCAGTTTCGGGCAGTGGTTGCCGTCGATCATCGCCAGTTTGGGCGTGATATGCAGGCCCTCGACAGCGCGCTGCATGGCCAGCATGGTGGCGTGGAGGATATTCAGTTCGTCGATCTCTTCGACTTCGGCCCGGGCAATATGCCAGCTCAAGGCTTTTTCACAGATCTCGTCGTAGAGTTTTTCACGGCGCGCTTCGGTGAGCTTTTTCGAATCGTTGAGACCCAGGATCGGGCGACTCGGATCTAGGATCACCGCCGCGGTGACCACCGCGCCACACAGCGGGCCACGCCCGACTTCATCAACGCCAGCCACCAGCGCATGGGCTTCGGCAACCAGACTGAAATCCAGGCCCATTTGCGTGCTCATAAGGCTTCCTGTTGTTGGCCAATCAAGGTCAGCACGGCATCAGCCGCCTGGTTCGAAGCATCACGGCGCAGGGTGCGGTGGATGTCATCGAAACCACGGGTCTGCTCTTCGCCGCCGTCGATCAAGGGTAGTAGCGTTTGTGCCAACGCCTCGGGCGTTGCATCGTCCTGCAACAACTCCGGCACCAACAGGCGCTGGGCCAGGAGGTTGGGCAAGGAGATATAGGGGCTCTTGACCATGCGCTTGAGAATCCAATAGGTCAGCGGCGCCAGGCGATAGGCCACGACCATCGGACGCTTGTAGAGCAAGGCTTCCAGGGTCGCGGTGCCCGAGGCAATCAGCACCGCGTCACACGCCGCAAGGGCCAGGTGCGACTGGCCGTCAAGCAGCGTCAGCGGCAGGTTGCGCCCCTCCAGCAGTGTTTCGATCTGCGCACGACGTTGCGGGCTGGCACACGGCAATACGAAGCGTATGCCAGGCTTCAGTGCCTGAAGGCGCTCGGCCGCATCGAAAAACACACTGGCCAGGCGACCGACTTCGCCACCGCGACTGCCGGGCATCAAGGCAACGAGCGGACCGTCGGCCAAGCCCAGTTCGGCACGCGCTGCGGCGCGATCTGCCTGCAGGGGGATGGTATCGGCCAACGTGTGGCCAACAAACCGTACCGGCACGCCCTTCTCTTCGTAGAACCTGGCTTCGAACGGTAGCAAGGTCAACATCAGGTCGCAGCCTTCACGGATCTTCAGTACACGTTTCTGCCGCCACGCCCACACCGACGGACTGACGTAATGCACGGTCTTGATCCCGGCCTGACGCAGCTTGAGTTCGATATTGAGGGTGAAGTCCGGCGCATCGATACCGATAAAGACGTCGGGCTTTTCTTCGATCAGCGTCTGAATCAGCAGCTTGCGTCGAGCCAGCAGCTCGCGCAGACGGCCCAGCACTTCCACCAGCCCCATGACCGACAGGCGCTCCATGGGGAAGTATGACGTGAGCCCTTCGGCCTGCATCAGCGGGCCTCCCACACCGATGAACTCCACCGCCGGATGCTGGGCCTTCAACGCCCGCATAAGGCCCGCACCCAGGATGTCGCCGGAAGCTTCTCCGGCGACCAACGCAATACGCAGATTGGCCATGATCAGCGGGTAATGCCGCGAGTCGACGCCTGGATCGAGTCCCGGAACACCGCGACTTCCGGGAATAACGCAGCCGGCTCGGTCAGTTCATTCAAGGCCTGTTCGACCGTCAACCCCTGGCGGTAAACCACCTTGTAGGCGCGGCGCAGGGCGTGGATCGCCTCCTCGCTGAAACCACGACGGCGCATGCCTTCGAAGTTCATGCTGCGGGCTTCGGCCGGGTTGCCGAAGACCGTGACGAATGCCGGGACGTCCTTGCCGATGGCAGTGCCCATGCCGGAAAAGCTGTGGGCGCCGATATGGCAGTACTGATGCACCAGGGTGAAGCCGGACAGGATCGCCCAGTCATCAACATGCACATGGCCCGCCAACGCAGTGTTGTTGACCAGGATGCAGTGGTTGCCGATAACGCTGTCATGGCCGATGTGGGCATAGGCCATGACCAGGTTGTGATCACCCAGCGTGGTTTCGGCACGATCCTGCACGGTGCCACGGTGAATGGTCACGCCTTCACGGATGATGTTGTGATCACCGATTACCAGGCGCGTCTCTTCACCTTTGTACTTCATGTCCGGGGTGTCTTCGCCTACCGAGGAGAACTGGTAGATGCGATTGTGTTTGCCAATGCGGGTCGGACCTTTGAGGATCACGTGCGGCCCGATGACAGTCCCCTCGCCGATTTCCACACCTGCGCCGATGATCGACCAGGGGCCGACCTCAACGTCGGCGGCCAGAACGGCCGACGGATCGATGATTGCGCGAGGGTCAATCAAACTCATAGTTTGCGTTCCGCACAGATGATCTCTGCGGAGCACACCGGCTTGCCATCCACCGAGGCCTGGCATTCGAACTTCCAGATCTGGCGCTTGCAGCTGATGAACTTGGCTTCCAGGATCAGCTGGTCACCCGGGGTGACGGGGTTGCGGAAACGCAACTTGTCGGAGCCCACGAAATAGTAAAGCGTGCCGTCGGCAGGCTTGAGGTCGAGCATTTTAAAACCAAGGATACCGGCAGCCTGGGCCATTGCTTCGATGATCAACACGCCGGGCATGATCGGATGCGCGGGAAAGTGACCATTGAAGAATGGTTCGTTGATGCTGACATTCTTGTAGGCACGAATGCGCTTTTCCTCAATGTTCAGGTCCACTACACGGTCCACCAGCAGGAACGGGTAACGGTGAGGCAGGTATTCGCGAATCTCGTTGATGTCCATCATTTCGGGGGGAAGCCTGTAATAAAGATTGGGGGCGAGCGAACTAAACGCACGCCCCGCTAGCAAATCAAGGAGGCAGTCTAGCGGCTGTGCACACTTGATATGGAAATGGTATCAGCCTTCTGATGAAGCATTACCGCCAGGGGTCACGTCCCCAACACGCTTTTCCAGCTGCTTGAGGCGTCGAGCCATGTCGTCGAGCTGCCTCAAACGTGCTGCACTCTTGCGCCATTCAGCCGCAGGCTGCATGGCAGTTCCGGAAGAATAGGCACCGGGCTCGGTAATCGAGTGGGTGACCATGGTCATGCCGGTGATGAAGACGTTGTCGCAAATATCGATATGCCCTACCAGCCCTACACCGCCAGCGAGCATGCAATGCTTGCCGATCTTGGTGCTGCCGGAAATCCCCACGCAGGCTGCCATGGCGGTGTGATCGCCAATCTGCACGTTGTGGGCAATCTGGATCTGGTTGTCGAGCTTCACGCCGTTACCGATCACGGTATCGGCCAGGGCCCCGCGATCGACAGCCGTGTTGACGCCGATTTCCACGTCATCGCCAATCAATACACCGCCAACCTGGGCAATCTTGTGCCAGACACCTTTGGCGTTGGCAAAACCAAAACCTTCGCCACCGATCACGGCGCCCGACTGGATCACTACGCGCCGCCCGATACGCACATCGTGGTACAGGGTAACGCGCGGAGCCAACCAGCCATCGGCGCCGATTTCGCAGCGTGCACCGATAAAGCAGTGTGCGCCGACCGTCACACCGGCAGCGATGCGTGCACCACTCTCGATCACTGCAAACGCGCCAATACTGGCGGCAGGGTCGACTTGGGCATCATCGGCGATCACCGCCGACGGATGGATACCGCCAGCGGCCTTGGGCTTCGGATCGAACAGATGCGATGCTTTCGCGTACGACAGGTATGGGTCGGCTACTACCAGCGCATCCCCGGCATAACCCTCGGCGTCAGCGGCCTTCAGCAACACGGCTGCGGCCTGGCAGTCGACCAGGTATTTACGGTATTGGGGATTTGCGAGGAAGCTCAACTGAGCTGGGCCAGCCTCCTGCAAGGTGGCTAGCCCAGTGATTTCTTTCTCCGGGGAGCCACGCAAGGTAGCTCCCAGGAACTCGGCCAACTCGCCGAGCTTGATAGTCGCGGTCATGGCTTACTTCAGCTGATTCATGCGCTCGATCACCTGGCGGGTGATGTCGTATTGAGGCTTGACGTCAATCACGGCGCCACGCTCGAACACCAGGTCAAAGGCACCTTTCTTGATAACTTCTTCCACGGCGCTGTCGAGCTTGGGCTTGAGCTGCTTGAGCATTTCGCGGTCGGCAACAGCCTTGGCTTCGTTCAGCTCCTTGGACTGGAACTGGTAGTCACGAGCCTTTTGCTTGAATTCAAGCTCCAGACGCTCGCGCTCGCCTTGCTGCATTTTGTCACCGCCGGCTACCAGACGATCCTGGATGCCCTTGGCGCTGCTTTCCAGCGTTTTCAGCTTGGTCAGTTGCGGACCGAATTTTTTCTCTGCATCCACTGCGTACTTCTTGGCCGCATCGGATTCCAGGAGGGCCATCTGATAGTTCAGGACGGCAATTTTCATTTCGGCGAAGGCCGGGGTGGCTACCAGCACAGTTGCCAGCAGAACCAATTGAGTCAACTTACGCACGATGTACTCCTACAGAATCCGTTGTCGTTATCTTGGGTCAGACGCTTAGAACGTCTGGCCGAGGGAGAATTGGAAAATCTGGGTTTCAGCGTTATCCGGTTTCTTGATCGGCATGGCCAGAGCAAAGCTCAACGGACCAAGCGCAGTCACCCATGTCACGCCGACACCCACGGAGCTCGCCATGTTACTCAGGCTCACATCGTTACATTGGGTGTTGGACTTCACGCCCGTTGGGTTGGTGACCTGCTCGCACTTGGAATCGAACACGTTACCCACATCCCAGAAAACCGAAGTACGCAGGGACCGCTGATCTTTGACGAACGGCAGAGGGAAGAGAATTTCCGCACCACCCTGGATCAACACGTTACCACCGAATGGCAGCGCACTAGTATCGGTGTCCGCCACGGTTCCGGTGTTACCGGTCACGGCAGCGCCACGGCTCGGGGTACCACGCGGGCCCAGTGTGCTGTCCTTGAAGCCACGCACCGAGTTGAAACCACCGGCATAGTAGTTCTCATAGAACGGCAGGCCGTTGGTCGAACCATAGCCGTCGCCATAACCCAGCTCAGTGTGCAGGCGCATGGTGTAGTTATCGCTCAGCGGCTGGAACAACTGGCCACGGTAGTCGAGCTTGAAAAACGAGAGGTCGCTGCCAGGCGTAGTGGTTTCCAGGGTCAGGCTCTGGGAGTGACCTCGGGTTGCCAGTACACCTTTGTTCAGGGTCGACTCGGACCAGCCGGCAGAGGCCTTGAAGTTCAGGAACTTATCGCCTTCACGACGGGTAAAGTCAAAGATCTCATCCACGGTGTACACACCGGTCTTGATCTCATCCTGCTGCGCGGTAAGGCCGAAGGTCAGGCGCGAGGTCTCGCTGATCGGGTAGCCGATGTTGACACCCGCCCCCAGGCTGTCGATCGCATAGCTTGCTACGTTAACGTCGAGGTCTTTGTAGTCGGTGGTGCGATAGAAGGCGTTGTAGCCCAGGCTCACACCGTCAGCTGTCCAGTAGGGGTCGACATAACCGAAGTTATAGCGGCTCTGGTATTCGCTTCGGGTCAGGCCAATGGAAACCTTGTTACCGGTACCGAGGAAGTTGTTCTGGGTGATCGAACCGCCCAGGATCAGACCGGCACTCTGAGCAAAACCGACACTGGCGGTAATCGAGCCCGATGCTTGTTCCTCTACGGCGTAGTTCACGTCAACCTGGTCGTCTACACCCGGTACGGCCGGGGTTTCAACGTTCACTTCCTTGAAGAAGCCCAGGCGCTCAAGACGGGTCTTGGACTGGTCGATCAGGTAAGTCGACGCCCAGCCACCTTCCATCTGGCGCATTTCACGACGCAGCACTTCGTCCGCTGACTTGGTATTGCCACGGAAGTTGATGCGGTTCACATAGGCACGCTTGCCCGGGTCGACCACGAAGGTGATATCCACGGTGTGGTCATCATCGTGCGGGGTCGGTACACCGTTGACGTTGGCGAAGGTATAGCCTTCGTTACCCAGGCGACGGGTGATCAGCTCGGAGGTGGTGGTCATCAGCTTGCGCGAGAACACCTGGTCCTTCTGCACCAGCAACAGCGCCTTGACCTGGTCTTCAGGCACTTTCAAGTCGCCGCTGAGCTTGACGTCACGAACCTTGTACTTCTCGCCTTCGTTGACGTTGACTGTGATGTAGACGTGCTTCTTGTCCGGGGTGATGGACACCTGGGTCGAAGCGATATCCATGTTGATATAGCCGCGGTCCAGGTAGTAGGAGCGCAGGCGTTCCAGGTCACCGGAGAGTTTTTCACGAGCGTACTTGTCGTCGTTCTTGAAGAACGACAACCAGTTGGTGGTCTTGAGTTCGAACAGGTCGATCAGGTCTTCATCAGCGAACTTGGTGTTACCCACCACGTTGATGTGCTGAATGGCCGCCACGGTGCCTTCGTTGATGTTGACCTTCAGGCCCACACGGTTACGAGGCTGCGGGATCACTTCGGTTTCAACGGTTGCGGAGTAGCGACCCTGGGCAACGTACTGGCGTTGCAGCTCGTTACGCACACCTTCAAGCGTCGCGCGCTGGAAGATCTCGCCCTCGGCCAGGCCGGATTGCTTGAGGCCCTTCATCAGGTCTTCAGTGGAGATCGCCTTGTTGCCTTCGATCTCGATACTGGCGACGGAGGGTCGCTCGACGACGGTGATGACCAGGACGTTGCCTTCGCGACCCAGTTGGATGTCTTGAAAGAACCCGGTTTTGAACAGCGCACGAGTGGATTCCACCAGGCGACGGTCATCAGCCTGTTCCCCGACGTTCAACGGCAAGGCACCAAAGACGCTACCCGCGGAAACCCGCTGGAGGCCGTTGACGCGAATATCGGAGATGGTGAAGGACTCGGCGTGAACTTCGGCGATCATCAATACGGTGAGAACCGCAGTTAGCAGCAGACGTTTCATGAAGTCCTTTCTTATTCCAACTGGCAATAAACAAACTGCCGCAAAATGCGGCAGATTCGCAATTCAGCGAAGCGTTACAGACGTCCCAGATCGTTGACCAAGGCTAACAACATCACCCCGACCACCAAACTGATACCAATCTGTATCCCCCAACCCTGCACCCGATCCGACAAGGGGCGACCACGCGCCCACTCGACCAGATAAAACAACAGATGCCCCCCATCCAATACCGGAATGGGCAGCAAATTCAGAACCCCAAGACTAATACTCAGATAAGCCAGGAAATTCAGGAAATCCGCGACACCCGACTGGGCAGAAGCGCCCGCCACTTTAGCAATGGTTATCGGCCCACTCAAGTTTTTTACCGAGAGCTCGCCGAACAACATTTTCTTGAGGGACTCGAGGGTCAGCACACTCATGGTCCAAGTACGTTTTGCACCCTCGCCAATCGCGGCCACTGGCCCGAAACTGACCTCGCGCACCATCGATGGCGGCCAGTCCGGACTTTTCACGCCGGCACCGAGGTAACCCCCGGCCGCCTTGGCTTCGCCCCGCACCGCCAGGGTGACAGGGACGTCGATTTGAGCACCATCGCGCTCAATTTTCAGCACAATTTTGGTATCAGGGCGTACACGCACCAGGTCGACCACTTGCTGCCATTCGCCCAGCGCCTGACCATCAAGGGCCAACAGGCGATCACCGGTTTTCAGACCTGCGGCCTGGGCGGGACCTTTCGGGTCCAGCTCGGCCAGGACCGGCGGCAAGGCCGGGCGCCAGGGTCGAATCCCCAGGGACTTGATCGGATCCGGCTCGTCGGCCCCCTTGAGCCAATGGTCCAGGGCCAGCTCACGCGGGGACTCGGCAGTGGAATCCTGCTCGCGTACCACCACCTTGACGGTGCCGCTCTCACCCAAGCGACGCACCAGCTGCAAATTGACCGCACCCCAACCAGTGGTCGGCTCGCCATCAATGGAAACTATTTCCTGCCCGGCGACCAATCCAGCCTTGGCGGCGATGCTGTCCGACTCAACCGCACCGATGACCGGGCGAATCTGCTCGCTACCGAGCATGGCCAGGACCCAGAAGAACACCATGGCCAGCAGGAAATTGGCGATCGGGCCAGCAGCGACAATCGCAATACGCTGACGAACCGTCTTGCGATTGAAGGATTGATCGAGCTGATCCGCCGGCACTTCGCCTTCGCGCTCATCGAGCATCTTGACGTAGCCACCCAGGGGGATCGCCGCAATCACGAATTCGGTGCCACGGCGGTCGTGCCAGCGCAGCAGCGGCATGCCGAAACCAACGGAAAAGCGCAGTACCTTGACGCCGCAACGACGCGCCACCCAGAAGTGGCCGAATTCGTGGAAGGTAACCAGCACACCCAGAGCAACCAGGGTGCCGACAATCATGTAAAGCGCACTCATCTAATTTCTCCGCATTCCAATCCAGTGCCTGAAGGCTAAAACGCGCCCAAAGACTAACGCGCGTTGCGGTTCAACCATTGTTCGGCCAGGGTCCGGGCCTTGGTATCCGCCTCGAACACTGCCCCCAAATCATTCACTGCCACCACGGGTTCAAGACTTAGAACATCCTCGATGATACTCGCGATCTGCGGAAAGCGGATGCGCCGTTCGAGAAACGCCGCCACCGCAACTTCATTGGCCGCATTGAGCATTGCCGGTGCGCTGTTACCCGCCTCGGCCGCCAGCCGCGCCAAACGCAGGCAGGGAAAGCGCTGCTCGTCCGGCGCCTCGAAGTCCAGGCGGGCAATAGCGAACAGGTCCAGAGGCGCGACACCCGAGTCGATACGCTCCGGCCAAGCCAGGGCGTTGGCGATCGGCGTACGCATATCGGGGTTGCCCAACTGCGCCAATACCGAACCGTCCACGTAGTCGACCAGGGAATGAATCACACTTTGCGGGTGAATCACCACCTCGACCTGCTCAGGCCGCGCGTCGAACAGCCAGCATGCCTCGATCAACTCCAGGCCTTTGTTCATCATGCTCGCCGAGTCGACGGAAATTTTGCGCCCCATGGACCAGTTCGGATGGGCGCAAGCCTGGTCCGGAGAGACATGCTCCAGCTCAGTCAACGGCGTCTGCCGGAAAGGACCACCCGAGGCCGTCAGCAAGATCCGACGCACGCCGACCTGGCTCAAGCCGCGAGCAAAGTCGCCCGGCATGCATTGGAAGATCGCGTTGTGCTCACTGTCGAGGGGCAGCAGCACCGCCCCGCTCTTACGCACCGCTTGCATAAACAATGCGCCGGACATCACCAGCGCTTCTTTATTAGCCAGCAGGATCTTCTTGCCGGCGTCGACAGCCGCCAGGGTCGGGCGCAAGCCAGCAGCACCGACGATAGCAGCGACAACGGTATCCACCTCGGCATCGGCCGAGACCTGGCACAAACCTTCCTCCCCCACCAGCACCTGGGTAGCCAAACCCGCGGCGCGCAGATCATCCTGCAAACCCCGCGCAGCCGTAGCCTCGGGTACGACGGCAAAGCGCGGCGCATGGCGCACGCACAGGGCCAGCAACTCACTCAAGCGGCTGAAGCCGGTCAGCGCGAAGACTTGATAGCGTTCCGGGTGACGAGCAATCACGTCCAGGGCGCTCAACCCTACCGAACCGGTCGCGCCCAGCACGGTGACCTGTTGCAGGCGGCTCACGAGGCGCTCATCCACAACAGCACGGCAAAGATCGGGATCGCGGCCGTGAGGCTGTCGATGCGATCCAGCACGCCACCATGACCCGGCAGCAGGTTGCTGCTGTCCTTGATCCCGGCCTGGCGCTTGAACATGCTTTCAGTGAGGTCACCCACCACCGAGATGAATACGACAATGGCCGTACCCAGCAGGGCCAGGAAGACTTCCTTCATCGACCATTCGCGCACGACACCAACAACAAGCGTGATCACCAGTGTCAACGCCAGGCCGCCATACACGCCTTCCCAGCTTTTGCCCGGGCTGACGGCGGGTGCCAGCTTGCGCTTGCCAAAGGCCCGGCCGGAAAAGTAGGCGCCAATATCAGCCCCCCAGACCAGCACCATTACCGCGAGGATCAGCTCATTACCAATCGGGTAGCGCTTGATCTCCACCAGCCCTTGCCAGGCCGGCAGCAGGATCAGCAAGCCAATCACCAATTTGCAGGCGACACTGGACCACTGGGCACTGGTGCGCGGATAGGTCAGCACCAGGAACGTCGCCAGCGCCCACCACAACACCGCCGCCCCCAATACCCAGGGCGCGATGTCCGGCAGGATGTACATCAGGAACAGCAACAGCGCTACCACCGCCGCATAGACCAGGCGTGGCAACTGCGTACTGAACCCTGCCAGGCGCGCCCATTCCCAGGCCCCGAGGATTACAACCAGGCCAATAAACAGCGCAAAGCCGGAACCGTCGAGCAGGAAAAATCCACACAAGGCAATCGGCAGCAGGATCAGTGCTGTGATGATTCGTTGTTTAAGCATTTAAACCCGGGCTCCAGCTTCGATCTGCTCGCTCGTTTTACCGAAGCGACGCTGACGGGAAGCGAAATCGGCCAGCGCTTTACGCATGGCATCGTGTTTGAAGTCCGGCCAGAACAGGTCGGAGAAGTACAACTCGGTGTAGGCCAATTGCCACAATAGAAAGTTACTGATGCGGTGCTCACCACCGGTGCGGATACACAGGTCCGGCAACGGCAGGTCGCCGGTCACCAGACAGGTTTGCAACAGTTCGGGCGTGATGTCGTCCGGGCGCAGATGGCCGGCCTGCACTTCGCGAGCCAGCCGCTGCGCAGCCTGGGCGATATCCCACTGGCCGCCATAGTTGGCGGCGATCTGCAGTACAAAGCGGTCGCTGCCAGCTGTGATCGCCTCGGCTTCGCGCATGGCGGCCTGCAAATCCGGATGGAATCGCGAACGATCACCGATGATGCGCAGGCTGATTTTATTGTCGTTGAGACGCTTGGCCTCACGACGCAAGGCCTTGAAGAACAGGTCCATCAGGGCACTGACTTCCTCGGCAGGCCGCTGCCAGTTTTCACTGGAGAAGGCGAACAGGGTCAACACTTCGACCTTGGCCTCGGCACACACCTCAATCACCGCCCGCACCGCATCGACACCCGCTTTATGCCCGGCGACACCAGGCAGAAAGCGTTTCTTCGCCCAGCGATTATTCCCATCCATGATGATCGCGACATGGCGCGGCACCACAGAGGGCACAGTCTGCTTGGTCTTTTCCATGAAGGCGTCCTGACCCCTTATACGGCCATCAGGTCCTTTTCTTTTTCTTCAGTAGCCTTGGTAATCTGGGCCTCGGCTTCTTTAGTCAGCTTGTCGATATCGGCAATAGCGCGACGTTCTTCGTCTTCGCTGATTTCCTTGTCCTTGACCAGCTTCTTCAGGTCACCCAACGCATCACGACGGATGTTTCGCACGGCAACACGCGCGTCTTCAGCAGCACTGCGCGCCTGCTTGGTGAAGCCCTTGCGGGTTTCTTCGGTCAATGCCGGCATGGAGATCAGCAACAACTCGCCCAGGTTGGTCGGGTTGAGGTTCAGGCCGGCACTTTGGATGGCTTTGTCGACAGCAGCGAGCATGTTGCGCTCGAAAGCCACGACTTGCAGGGTGCGCGAATCTTTTACGGTTACGTTGGCCACACCGCTCAGGGGGGTGTCGGCGCCGTAATACGGCACCATCACGCTACCCAGGATGCTCGGGTGCGCCTTGCCGGTACGAATCTGGCCGAATGCGTGGCTCAGAGACTCCAGGGATTTCTGCATACGCGCTTGGGCGTCTTTCTTGATTTCATTGATCATTGTTGGCCTTCCTCGATCAGAGTCCCTTCCGCGCCGCCGTGTACGATATTCAGCAGGGCGCCGGGCTTGTTCATGTTAAATACGCGCAGCGGCATCTTGTGGTCGCGGCACAGGCAAATAGCCGTCAGGTCCATCACGCCCAGCTTGCGATCCAGCACTTCATCGTAGGTCAGATGATCGAACTTCTCGGCATGCGGGTCTTTGAATGGGTCTGCGGTGTATACGCCATCCACCTTGGTGGCCTTGAGCACTACGTCAGCATCGATTTCGATGGCGCGCAAGCAAGCAGCCGAATCCGTGGTAAAGAATGGATTGCCAGTACCGGCGGCGAAGATCACCACTTCCTTGGAGTTCAAGTGACGCATGGCTTTGCGGCGATCATAGTGATCGGTCACACCAACCATGGAAATAGCCGACATCACGATTGCCGAGATATTGGCACGCTCCAGGGCGTCGCGCATGGCCAGGGCGTTCATCACAGTGGCCAGCATGCCCATGTGGTCACCCGTGACCCGATCCATACCGGCCGCACTCAGTGCCGCGCCGCGGAACAGGTTACCACCCCCGATCACCAGGCCGACCTGGACACCGATGCCGACCAGTTGGCCGACTTCCAGCGCCATGCGATCGAGCACCTTGGGATCGATCCCGAACTCTTCCGAGCCCATCAGGGCCTCGCCGCTAAGCTTGAGTAGAATGCGTTTATAGCGAGCCTGATAACCACTGCCCTGCTGAGCCATTGCGAATCTCTCCTGCGGCGTATTTTTAAAAATTCTTGGCGAGCCGTTTACGGCTTGCGTTCACTCTAGCTGGACGCTATCACAGCGCCATCGGATCACGGCTTTGTAAGCCAGTTCCGAGGGGAAGCCAAATAAAATTAGCCTTCCCATTTGAAAAGAGGCTGCGCGCGTGAGCGGGCAGCCTCTTTCGGGCGACAGTTGGAACCTGTCTTATTGCTTGGCGGCAGCCAGCTGGGCAGCAACTTCTTCAGCGAAGTTGTCGACCGGCTTTTCGATGCCTTCGCCTACTTTGAAGTAAGTGAAGGAAACGATTTCAGCACCGGCTTTCTTGGCCAGTTCGCCAACCTTGATTTCAGGGTTCTTGACGAACGCCTGCTCAACCAGGCTTGCTTCAGCCAGGAACTTGCTGATACGGCCTTTGATCATGTTTTCAACGATGTTCTCTGGCTTGCCAGCGATTTTGTCAGCGTTGAGGCTCAGGAACACAGCTTTTTCGCGCTCGATTGCGTCAGCAGACACTTCCGATGGCAGCAGGAACTCAGGGTTGCTGGCCGCTACGTGCATAGCGATGTCTTTGGCCAGCTCAACAGTGCCGCCCTTCAGAACAACAGCTACACCGATCTTGTTGCCGTGCAGGTAACCACCAACAACATCACCTTCAACGCGAACCAGGCGACGAATGTTGACGTTTTCGCCAACCTTGCCGACCAGTACCAGACGGTCTGCTTCTTGAGCTTCGATCAGCGGAGCGGCGTCAGTCAGTTTGTCGGCGAACGCTTTCTCAACGCTGGCAGCAACAAATGCCTTGAAGTCGTCCTGCAGGGCCAGGAAGTCAGTCTGCGAGTTCACTTCCAGCAGGACTGCGGATTTACCGTCTTCCTTCAGGGCGATAGCGCCTTCAGCAGCAACGTTGCCTGCTTTCTTGGCAGCCTTGATGGCGCCGGAAGCACGCATGTCATCAATGGCTTTTTCGATGTCGCCGCCGGCCTTGGTCAAGGCCTTTTTGCAATCCATCATGCCTTCGCCGGTACGCTCACGCAGTTCTTTGACCAACGCTGCAGTAATCTCTGCCATTTCAAAATCCTCTTGGATAGGTTTTCAACCATTCCACCCGATCAAACGGGCGATCAATTCTTCCCGAATCTCCCTTGTAGGCCGCTGCACGTTACAGATGATGTAGCTGCGCTGCCGACAAATGGTTTTCGAGGTGGCAAAAAGGGGGCCAAGCCCCCTTTTTGCTTACTGAGTCAACGCCAGGGCGTCAATTACTCAGCTGCGGCTACCGGAGCTTCTTCAACGAACTGCTCGGTGCCACCAGCAACGTGGTTGCGACCACGGATAACAGCGTCAGCCATCGAACCCATGTACAGCTGGATAGCGCGGATGGCGTCATCGTTGCCTGGGATGATGTAGTCAACGCCTTCCGGGCTGCTGTTGGTATCGACTACGCCGATAACAGGGATGCCCAGCTTGTTGGCTTCGGTGATCGCGATGCGCTCGTGATCAACGTCGATAACGAACAGTGCGTCAGGCAGACCGCCCATGTCCTTGATACCACCCAGGGAACGATCGAGCTTTTCCAGGTCGCGAGTGCGCATCAGCGCCTCTTTCTTGGTCAGCTTGGCGAAAGTACCGTCTTCGGCTTGCACTTCAAGGTCACGCAGACGCTTGATGGAAGCACGGATGGTTTTGAAGTTGGTCAGCATGCCGCCCAACCAGCGGTGATCGACGTACGGCGAACCGCAACGTGCTGCTTCTTCAGCAACGATCTTGCCAGCGGAACGCTTGGTGCCAACGAACAGAATCTTGTTTTTGCCCTGGGCCAGGCGCTCTACGAAAGTCAGCGCTTCGTTGAACATTGGCAGGGTTTTTTCAAGGTTGATGATGTGGATCTTGTTACGCGCGCCGAAAATGTACTTACCCATTTTCGGGTTCCAGTAACGGGTCTGGTGACCGAAGTGCACACCGGCCTTCAGCATATCGCGCATGTTGACTTGGGACATGATAGTTCCTTAATAAGTCGGGTTTGGCCTCCACGTATCCCAATGACCAACCAGCGGCATCAAGGCCTCCGGCACCCAGGTCATCGTGTCGACACGTGTGTGGATTTAAGCTTTGCGGGGTATCCCCGGAAAGCGGCGCATTTTATACCACAGCAAGGGCGAAAACGAAACCCGCAATCACATTTGCCAACGACGTCTTTTGCGCAAGCCTTTGAATAGAGCCAATATAGCCCCACCTTATAGAGAGAACCGATCACCAGACGCTCATGATTTGCCACCCGCGTCTGGTAGAATCGCGTTTTTTGGGCTTGTGCGAATTCTGTAACCTTTTGTCGCACGCCCGCAAACCGTATTGATTTCAGCGCGTCGCGCTAGAGAGAGCCTGTATGACCGTCACTTTGAAAACCGCCGAAGACATCGCAGGCATGCGCGTTGCCGGCAAACTGGCTGCCGACGTGCTGGAAATGATCGCCGAACACGTCAAGCCAGGCGTCACTACTGAAGCGCTGGACCGTATCTGCCACGACTATATAGTCAACGTGCAAAAGGCCATCCCTGCGCCGCTGAACTACAAGGGCTTCCCCAAGTCGATCTGCACCTCGATCAACCACGTGGTATGCCACGGGATTCCCGGCGATAAGCCGTTGAAAGACGGGGACACCCTGAACATCGACGTCACCGTGATCAAGGATGGCTACCACGGCGACACCAGCCGCATGTTCCACGTCGGCACCGTACCGGTCTGGGCTGAGCGCCTGTCCCAGGTCACCCAGGAATGCATGTACAAGGCCATCGAGATCGTCAAGCCTGGCTGCCGCCTGGGCGACATCGGTGAAGTGATCCAGAAGCACGCGGAAAAGAACGGTTTCTCGGTCGTCCGCGAATTCTGCGGCCACGGTATCGGCAAGGTGTTCCACGAAGAACCGCAGATCCTGCACTACGGCCGCGCCGGCACCGGCATGGAACTCAAGGCAGGCATGACCTTCACCATCGAGCCGATGATCAACCAGGGCAAGGCCGACACCAAGGTTCTGGGCGACGGCTGGACCGCCATCACCAAGGACCGCAAGCTCTCGGCCCAGTGGGAACACACCCTGCTGGTCACCGACACCGGCTACGAAATCTTCACCCTGCGTGCGGACGACACGATCCCACGCATTTCGGGTGCGGCTTCGGCGTAACGGCTGCCCAGGTTTTCCCCCACTGTGTTCTGACTGACTGATAGATAGAAAGGAAAGCCGATCAATGCCCCAGGTGGATCCCGAACTCTTCGACCGTGGCCAGTTCCAGGCCGAACTGGCGCTGAAGGCGAGCCCTATCGCCGCCTTCAAGAAGGCTATCCGCCAGGCCCGCGAGGTGCTCGACGAGCGCTTTCGCAGCGGCCGGGACATTCGCCGGCTGATCGAGGACCGCGCCTGGTTCATCGATAACATCCTGCAAAAGGCCTGGGAACAGTTCACCTGGAGCGAAGACGCCGATATCGCCCTGGTCGCGGTCGGCGGCTATGGCCGTGGTGAACTGCACCCCTACTCCGACATCGATTTGCTGATCCTGCTGGACAGTGCCGATCATGAGATCTTTCGCGATTCCATCGAGCGTTTTCTGACGCTGTTGTGGGATATCGGCCTTGAGGTCGGCCAGAGCGTGCGCTCGGTCGACGAATGCGCCGAAGAAGCCCGTGCCGACCTGACCGTCATCACCAACCTGATGGAAAGCCGCACCATCGCCGGCCCCGAGCGCCTGCGCCAGCGCATGCTCGAAGTCACGAGCACCGCACACATGTGGCCCAGCAAGGATTTCTTCCTGGCCAAGCGTGCCGAGCAGAAAGCCCGGCACCACAAGTACAACGACACCGAATACAACCTGGAACCCAACGTCAAAGGCTCGCCGGGCGGGCTGCGGGACATCCAGACCATCCTGTGGGTCGCCCGCCGCCAGTACGGCACCCTGAACCTGCGCGCCCTGGCCGGCGAGGGTTTTCTGGTGGAGAGCGAAAACGCCCTGCTGGCCTCGTCCCAGGAATTCCTGTGGAAAGTTCGCTACGCCCTGCACATGCTCGCCGGGCGCTCCGAAGACCGCCTGCTGTTCGACCACCAGCGGTCCATCGCCACCCTGCTCGGTTTTGAAGGCGAAGACGCGAAGACCAGCATCGAAAGCTTCATGCAGCAGTACTACCGGGTGGTCATGAGCATTGCCCAGCTCAGCGACCTGATCATCCAGCACTTCGAAGAAGTGATCCTGGCCCCGGAAGACGAAGCACCGCCGCAGCCGATCAACGCGCGTTTCCAGCTGCACGACGGCTATATCGAGGCGCGTAGCGACAACGTGTTCCGCCGTACCCCGTTCGCCATGCTGGAAATCTTCGTGCTGATGGCCCAGCAGCCGGAAATCAAAGGCGTGCGTGCCGATACGATCCGCCTGTTGCGGGAAAACCGTCACCTGATCGACGATGATTTTCGCAATGACATCCGCAACACCAGCCTGTTTATCGAACTGTTCAAATGCAAGATCGGCATCCACCGCAACCTGCGGCGGATGAACCGCTACGGGATCCTCGGGCGTTACCTGCCGGAGTTCGGCTTTATCGTCGGGCAGATGCAGCACGACCTCTTCCACATCTACACGGTGGACGCCCACACCCTGAACCTGATCAAGCACCTGCGTAAGTTGCAGTACACCCAGGTCTCAGAAAAATTCCCGCTGGCCAGCAAGCTCATGGCCAAGCTGCCCAAGCCCGAGCTGATCTACCTGGCCGGCCTGTATCACGACATTGGCAAAGGCCGGCATGGCGATCACTCGGAAATCGGTGCGGTTGACGCCGAGGCCTTCTGCCAGCGCCATCAGTTGCCGTTGTGGGACAGCCGCCTGATTGTCTGGCTGGTGCAGAACCACCTGATAATGTCGACCACCGCCCAGCGCAAGGACTTATCCGACCCGCAGGTGATCCACGATTTCGCACAGATCGTCGGCGATGAAACCCGCCTCGACTACCTGTACGTACTGACCGTCTCCGATATCAACGCCACCAACCCGACGCTGTGGAACTCCTGGCGCGCCAGCCTGTTGCGCCAACTCTACACCGAGACCAAGCGCGCCCTGCGTCGCGGCCTGGAAAACCCGGTGGACCGCGAAGAACAGATCCGCCGTACCCAAAGCGCGGCCTTGGATATTCTGGTGCGCGGCGGCAACGACCCGGACGACGTCGAACAGCTCTGGTCGCAACTGGGTGATGATTATTTCCTGCGCCACACTGCCGGCGATGTGGCCTGGCACAGCGACGCCATCCTCCAGCAACCCGCCGATGGCGGCCCGCTGGTCTTGATCAAGGAAACCACCCAGCGCGAATTCGAGGGCGGCACACAGATCTTCATCTACGCGCCCGACCAGCACGACTTCTTCGCCGTGACCGTGGCCGCCATGGACCAGCTCAACCTGAACATCCATGACGCCCGCGTGATCACCTCCAGCAGCCAGTTCACCCTCGACACCTACATCGTGCTCGACACCGAAGGCGAGTCGATTGGCGACAACCCGGCGCGGGTCAAAAAGATTCGCGAAGGGCTCACCGAAGCGCTGCGCAACCCGGATGACTACCCGACCATCATCCAGCGCCGGGTACCTCGCCAGCTCAAGCATTTTGCCTTCGCCCCCCAGGTGACCATCTCCAACGATGCACAGCGCCCGGTGACCGTGCTGGAGCTCAGCGCGCCGGACCGTCCGGGCCTGTTGGCACGGATCGGCGGCATCTTTTTGGAGTTCGACCTGTCGTTGCAGAATGCCAAGATTGCGACCCTGGGCGAGCGCGTGGAAGACGTGTTCTTCATCACCGACGCCGATAACCAGCCGCTGTCCGACCCGGAGCTGTGCCGTCGCCTGCAGGACGCGATCGTCCAGCAGCTGAGCGTGACCCAGGAACCCGGTGTCGAACTGACACGACTGACCATTTAAAGCGCCGCCCCCAGTTTTTAACGCCTTGCACGAGATCCACCGATGAACAACGCCCTGAACCAGCTGCAGCCCTACCCGTTCGAGAAACTGCGCGCCCTGCTCGGCAGCGTCACGCCCAACCCAGGCAAACGCCCGATCGCGCTGTCCATCGGCGAACCGAAGCATAAATCCCCGGAATTCGTGGCCAAGGCGCTGGCAGACAACCTCGACCAGATGGCGGTCTACCCAACCACCCTGGGCCTCCCGGCATTGCGCGAGGCCATCGGTGCCTGGTGCGAACGTCGCTTCGATGTACCCAAGGGCTGGCTCGACCCGGCGCGCAATATCCTGCCGGTCAACGGCACCCGCGAAGCACTGTTCGCCTTCACCCAGACCGTGGTCAACCGCGGCGACGATGCCCTGGTGGTCAGCCCCAACCCGTTCTATCAGATCTACGAAGGCGCCGCGTTCCTGGCCGGGGCCAAGCCGCACTACCTGCCATGCCTGGATGCGAACGGTTTCAACCCGGATTTCGACGCCGTGTCGCCGGACATCTGGAAACGCTGCCAGATCCTGTTCCTGTGCTCCCCCGGCAACCCGACCGGCGCGCTGATCCCGGTTGAAACCCTGAAAAAACTGATCGCGCTGGCCGACGAGTATGACTTCGTCATTGCCGCCGACGAATGCTACAGCGAGCTCTACTTCGACGAACAAACTCCGCCGCCAGGCCTGCTCAGTGCCTGCGTGGAACTGGGCCGCGAGGACTTCAAGCGTTGCGTGGTGTTCCACAGCCTGTCCAAACGCTCCAACCTGCCAGGCCTGCGCTCCGGCTTTGTCGCCGGCGACGCCGATATCCTCAAGGCATTCCTGCTTTACCGCACCTACCACGGCTGTGCAATGCCGGTGCAGACCCAATTGGCCAGCATTGCCGCCTGGCACGACGAAGCCCACGTAAAGGCCAACCGTGACCTGTACCGCGAGAAATTCGACGCGGTGCTGGCAATCCTCAAGCCGGTACTGGACGTGCAAAGCCCGGACGGTGGTTTCTACCTGTGGCCGAACGTGGAAGGCGACGATGCTGCATTCTGCCGCGACCTGTTCGTGGAAGAACACGTCACCGTGGTGCCGGGCTCGTACCTGTCACGCGAAGTGGATGGCTTCAACCCCGGCGCCGGCCGTGTGCGCCTGGCGCTGGTTGCGCCATTGGCCGAGTGCGTGGAAGCGGCCGAGCGGATTCGGGATTTCATTCAGCGTCGCCGGTAAGCCCCTCACGGGTCATTTCACTTGACCCAGGTTTGCCTCACTCATATCCAGATCCGCCAATACCTCCCTCAAGACGTCATCACCAATCTGGTGATGACGGCTCAAGCTGTACAACTCCAAGCGCTGCGCACGCAGCGCCTTGAGCCGAAGCTTGCGCTCAAGCAGATCCATTTGCTGAGCGAGCGCCTGGGCCTCGGCCGAATCGTTGAACACCTCCAATTGATGACGGTATTCCGACATCAACCGCGCCTTGAGTTCAGTGGCGAGCGCGGCCTGGGCGGCATCCTGGGTTTCGGTTTCAGAGGGTTCATCTGCCTCCAGGGCATGGATGGCCGCGACGGCGGTTTTTTTCCAGGCCTCACGCACTTCGTTGTGGCGCTTTTCATCCGGGCTCTTTTCGATGCCGCGCAGCAACAGCGGCAAGGCGATGCAGGCGGCGATCAGCGAGAGCAGGATCACCCCGGCGGCGATGAAAATCAGCAGGTCACGCTCCGGGAAGTCCTGCCCCGGCGCCAACAGCAAAGGCACCGACATCACACCGGCCAAGGTCACCGCCCCGCGCACACCGCCGATGGTCAACAGCCAACAGGAACGGGCAGTAGGCACCAACGTCAGCTCGCTTTTCCCCCGTAGCCGCCGCAACAGGCCCGACAGCCGCCATATGCTCTGTACCCAGATAAATCGCAACACCAGCAGCACCAGGAAAATCGCGATCACGTCCAGGCAGCGGTACAACAACGTCGGCCAGAGCGTGGCTTCATGGCTTACCACGGCCTTGATGATGTCTGGCAGTTGCAGGCCGAGCAGCAGGAAGATCAGGCCGTTGAAGGCAAATTCCAGCAACGACCATACACTGCGGTTGAGCAAGCGCGTGCTGGTCTGGCGCGGCAGCAGATCAAGCCAGCTTTGCATCATGCCCGCCGCCACCGCCGACAAAATCCCCGAAGCCCCCAAGCGTTCGGCCAGCACATACGCGGCAAACGGTAGCAGCAGCATGAAAACCACGTGGGTGGCCGGATCATCCCAACCGCGGGCGATCATCCAGGCGCGCAATCGGCCAACCAGCCAGCTCAACGCCACCCCGACCGCCAGCCCACCCATGGCCACCAGGACAAAGGTGAGGCTGGCATCCGCCAGTGAAAACACGCCGGTCAACGCTGCCGCCAGGGCGAACTTGAAGGTCACCAGGCCCGAGGCATCATTCATCAGCGCCTCGCCCTGGAGCATATGCATCAGGGGTGTAGGTAAACGGTTCTGGGAAATGGCCGACACCGCCACGGCGTCCGTCGGCGACAACACCGCCGCCAGGGCGAAGGCCACCGGCAACGGAATCGCAGGCAACAGCCAGTGAATGAAGTAGCCAGCACCGACCACGGTGAACAGCACCAGCCCCACCGCCAACGTCAGGATCGGGCCGCGCAGGCGCCACAACTCACGCTTGGGCATGCGCCAGCCATCCGAGAACAACAACGGTGGCAGGAACAGAAACAGGAACAACTCCGGGTCCAGCGCCACATGCAGCCCCAGCGTGGGCCAGGCCAGCAAGGCACCCGCCGCAATCTGCACCAGGGGTAACGGCAGCGGGATGATGCGCCCCACCAGACGCGAAACGCTGACCAGCATCAGCAGGATAAGAACGGTGTAGGCGGTTTGCATAACGCGGGTTTCCCGGACGATCGACTTGCAACGACACACATCAGGCAACAACTGGCCGTTGAAGTGCCATATTACCTGGGTATGTTACCCACCTATGCTGCGTGCTGGCTTTTGCACAATAGTCGCACGGTGCTGACGAGCGGCACCCAAAGCCGCTGGTCGTGGCATAATCCGTGACCTTTCAGTTTCATTTGTCCAAAAGGGGGCAATTCCTTGACCGCTTCAAGCAAAACGTTGCACCTTTTCGGCATCAAAGCCTGCGACACCATGAAAAAGGCGCGCACCTGGCTCGATGAGCACGGTGTCAGCTATGAGTTCCACGACTACAAAACGGCCGGCATCGACCGCGAACACTTGACCCAATGGTGCAACGAGCACGGTTGGCAGGTGGTTTTGAACCGTGCGGGCACCACCTTTCGCAAACTCGAAGACGAACGCAAAGCCGATCTCGATCAGTCGAAAGCCATTGAACTGATGCTCGCACAACCCTCGATGATCAAGCGCCCGGTGCTTGATCTCGGTGACAGAACCCTGATTGGCTTCAAGCCAGATAGTTATTCGGCGGCCCTCAAGTAGGCCAGCCCTTCCATTTTTGTAGAGGTAACAGCATGTCCAATTCCCTGTTCAGCCTGGGCTTCGGCGTCGGCACTCAGAACCGCCAAGGTGCTTGGCTGGAAGTGTTTTACGCACAACCCTTGCTCAACCCATCGGCTGAAATCGTTGCCGCCATCGCGCCGATCCTTGGCTACAGCGAAGGCAACCAGGCGATCACCTTCACCGTCGCCCAGGCCCTGCAACTGGCGGATGCGCTCAAAGGCGTCGATGCCACCCAGGCAGCCTTGCTGAGCCGCCTGGCGGAAAGCCACAACCCGCTGGTCGCCACCGTGCTGGCCGAAGACGCCGCGTTGACCTCCACGCCTGAGGCCTACCTCAAGCTGCACCTGCTGTCCCATCGCCTGGTCAAGCCTCACGGCCTGAGCCTGGCCGGTGTGTTCCCACAGTTGCCGAACGTGGCCTGGACCAGCCAGGGCGCAATCGACATCAATGAACTGGCCGAACGCCAGTTGGAAGCGCGCCTGCGCGGCGAAGTGCTGGAAGTGTTCTCGGTGGACAAGTTCCCGAAAATGACCGACTACGTAGTGCCGAGCGGCGTGCGTATCGCTGACGCCGCGCGTATCCGCCTGGGCGCCTATGTGGGCGAAGGCACCACCGTGATGCACGAAGGTTTCGTCAACTTCAATGCTGGCACCGAAGGCCCGGGCATGATCGAAGGCCGTGTGTCGGCGGGTGTGTTCGTCGGCAAGGGTTCGGACCTGGGCGGCGGTTGCTCCACCATGGGCACCCTGTCGGGCGGCGGCAATATCGTGATCAAGGTCGGCGAAGGCTGCCTGATCGGCGCCAACGCCGGTATCGGTATCCCGTTGGGCGACCGTAATACCGTGGAATCTGGCCTGTACGTGACCGCCGGCACCAAGGTTGCGCTGCTCGACGAGAAGAACCAACTGGTCAAGGTGGTCAAGGCGCGCGAACTGGCCGGCCAACCGGACCTGCTGTTCCGCCGTAACTCCGAGACCGGTGCCGTGGAATGCAAAACCCACAAATCGGCCATCGAACTGAACGAAGCGCTGCACGCTCACAACTAAGCAGCCACTCGATGCCACTAGCGGGCCGCGCCTTCGAGGCGCGGTTCGCTTATACGAGTCTTGACCCCATGCTTGTGCCCTCTCCCTGGCGCGCCGACTTTCCGGCCATCGCCACCCTGCAACGGCAAGACCAGACCTATCTGGATAACGCCGCCACCACGCAAAAACCTCAAGCCCTGCTGGATGCCATCGGCCATTACTACGTCAATGGCGCTGCCAACGTGCACCGTGCCCAGCATTTGCCGGGGGCCCATGCAACACAGGCGTTCGAGGACAGCCGCAGCAAGGTCGCGCAATGGCTGAATGCAGGCGACAGCGGGCAAATTATCTTTACCCACGGCGCAACCTCTGCGCTGAACCTCCTGGCCTATGGCCTTGAGCACTTATTCAACGCGGGCGATGAAATTGTCATCAGCGCCCTGGAACACCACGCCAACCTGCTGCCCTGGCAGCAGTTGGCCAAACGCCGCGCGCTCACACTGTTGGTATTGCCGCTGGGCGATGACGGCGTGATTGACCTTGAAGCCGCCGCCGCATTGATCGGCCCGCGCACGCGACTGCTGGCGGTGAGCCAGTTATCCAACGTCCTCGGTGCCTGGCAGCCGCTGGAAACCCTGCTACCGCTGGCCCGCGCCCACGGCGCCCTGACGGTGGTGGACGGGGCACAGGGCATCGTCCATGGCCGGCATGATGTGCAGGCCCTGGGTTGCGACTTCTATGTATTTTCCAGCCACAAGCTGTATGGCCCGGATGGCGTCGGCGTGCTGTATGGCCGCAACGAAGCCCTGCATCACCTGCGCCACTGGCAATTCGGCGGCGAAATGGTGCAACAGGCCGACTACCACAGCGCCAGCTTTCGCCCTGCCCCGTTGGGTTTCGAGGCCGGTACCCCGCCGATTGCCGGCGTGATTGCCCTGGGCGCGACCCTGGACTACCTGAAATCCCTGGATCTGCCGGCGGTGGTCGCCCATGAAGCGGCCCTGCATGACTACCTGCTGCGCGGGCTGAAAGCCCGCAACGGCGTACGCGTACTAGGAACGCCACACGTGGCGTTGGTCAGCTTTGTAGTCGAAGGCGTGCACAACGCCGACCTTGCCCACCTGCTGACTGAGCAAGGCATTGCGGTGCGCGCCGGCCATCATTGCGCAATGCCGCTGCTCAAGGCGATGCATTTGTCGGGAGCGATCCGTGTATCCCTGGCGCTGTATAACGACTCCGATGACCTGGAACGCTTCTTTGAAGCCCTGGACCAGGCGCTGGATATGTTGCGGTGAGCCTGCCAGTGGATGCGGTGGCTGCGCTGGAAGCCTTTCAGTCGGTCGGCAGTTGGGAACAACGCGCGCGAATGTTGATGCAGTGGGGTGAACGTCTGCCCGCATTGGCGAATGAAGATAAGGTCGATGCCAACCTGGTGCAGGGCTGTGAGAGCCTGGTGTGGTTGGTGGGGCGCCTGGAGCAGGGTCATTGGCAATTCGCCGCGAGCAGCGATGCGCGGATGATTCGTGGCTTGGTGGCGTTGCTGCTGGCGCGGGTCAACGGATTATCGACGGCTGAATTGCAGGCGGTCGACTTGCCCGACTGGTTCAATCAGTTGGGGCTTTCCCGCCAGTTGTCGCCGTCGCGCAGCAATGGTCTGAATGCTGTCTTGCAGCGCATGCGCGAACTCAGCCATACACACAACTGAATGTGGGAGGGGGCTTGCCCCCGATGAGCATGGGTATCTACACAACTTTGGCTCAACGCTGAACGCGCGGCAGATAGGGCTGTTGTGGCGAGCGGGCTTGTCCCGCGTTGGGCTGCGAAGCAGCCCCAGTCAAGAAAAACGCGGTGTATCAGACACTCTGTAGCGGCTGGTTTTGGGGCTGCTTCGCAGCCCAACGCGGGACAAGCCCGCTCGCCACAGGGAGATTTGTCAGGGGCTGAAAAGTTGCGTAGATACCCATGCTCATCGGGGGCAAGTCGAATCGTCGCACCGCCCCTCCCACATTTTGAGCGGTGTAAAGTTCTGAGATTCAGCTGGGTTTGACCCGCTCCGAGGGCCTACGCACCCCGGCCACGATCTTGTCCACCGCCTTGGTCGCCGCGACCATGCCGAAGGTCGCGGTCACCATCATCACCGCGCCAAACCCGCCGGCGCAGTCCAGTTTCACGCCATCACCGACAAAGCTCTTCTGCAAACAAATGCTGCCGTCCGGCTTCGGATAGCGCAGTTGCTCGGTGGAAAACACGCACGGCACGCTGTAATGACGAGTCACGGTACGCGAGAAACCATAGTCACGGCGCAGGGTCGAGCGCACTTTCGAGGCCAGGGGATCGTTGAAGGTACGGTTCAAGTCGCACACCTGGATCAGCGTCGGGTCGATCTGCCCGCCGGCGCCACCGGTAGTGATGATCTGGATCTTGCGGCGCTTGCACCAGGCAATCAGTGCGGCCTTGGCGTTGACCGCGTCGATGCAGTCGATCACGCAATCAATGTTCGGCGTGATGTACTCGGCCATGGTGTCACGGGTCACGAAGTCTGCTACCGCATGCACGGTGCAGTCCGGGTTGATGCCGCGCAGGCGCTCGGCCATGACCTCGACCTTGGGCTTGCCCACGGTACTGTCGAGAGCGTGCAACTGGCGATTGCTGTTGCTGACGCAGACATCGTCCAGGTCGAACAGCGATATCTCCCCTACGCCGCAACGGGCGATGGCTTCCGCCGCCCAAGAGCCGACACCGCCGACGCCGACGATCGCCACATGGGCCGCCTTCAAGCGGTCCAGGCCTTCAATGCCATACAAACGGGCGACGCCTGCAAACCGCGGATCTTCTGTGCTCATGACCATTACCCCAAAAACCGGCGCGCATTATAGGGCCACACCGCGACAAGTTCTAAGCTTCAAGCTACAAGTAAAGAACTTAGGTGAACATTCGCGGACTAACGTCCGGCTTTTCGCTGTCCGCTATACGCTCAGTGAGACGCCGGTGTAGGATGCGCGCCGTTCGGCGCAGGCCGACACCTCTTTTCGTTCCACACCCTTTGGAACCCGAAATCGCCATGTCATCGCGTAAATTTGGACTCAACCTGGTGGTGGTGCTGGCAATTGCCGCGCTATTCACCGGCTTCTGGGCGCTGATCAACCGCCCGGTCACTACCCCCAACTGGCCTGAACAGATCTCCGGTTTTTCTTACTCGCCGTTTCAACAAGGCCAGTACCCGCAGAAAGACCAATACCCGACCGACGACCAGATGCGTCGCGATCTGGAGATCATGAGCAAGCTGACGGACAACATCCGTACCTACTCGGTCGACGGCACCCTGGGGGACATCCCCAAGCTGGCGGAAGAGTTCGGCCTGCGGGTAACCCTGGGGATCTGGATCAGCCCGGACCTGGAACGCAACGAGCGTGAAATCCAGCGGGCTATCGAGATCGCCAACAGCTCGCGCAGCGTCGTGCGGGTTGTCGTGGGTAACGAAGCGTTGTTCCGTGAAGAGATCACCCCCGAGGCGCTGATTGTGCTGCTGGATCGGGTGCGCGCCGCCGTAAAAGTACCGGTGACCACTTCCGAGCAATGGCATATCTGGGAAAAGAACCCGCAACTGGCCAAGCACGTCGACCTGATTGCAGCGCACATCCTGCCGTTCTGGGAATACATCCCGATGGACAAGGCCGGCCAGTACGTACTCGACCGCGCCAGGGATCTGAAGAAATTGTTCCCGAAAAAACCGCTGCTATTGTCGGAAGTTGGCTGGCCAAGTAACGGCCGTATGCGCGGAGGTAATGAATCGTCCCCGGCAGACCAGGCGATTTACCTGCGTACGCTGGTGAACAAGCTGAACCGCCAGGGCTATAACTACTTCGTGATCGAGGCTTTCGACCAGCCTTGGAAAGTCAGCGACGAAGGTTCGGCCGGCGCTTACTGGGGCGTGTACAACGCCGCGCGCCAGCAGAAGTTCAACTTCGAAGGGCCGGTAGTTGCGATCCCGCAATGGCGCGTCCTGGCGATCGGATCGGTGGTGCTTGCACTGCTGTCCCTGACCCTATTGATGATCGACGGCTCGGCCCTGCGCCAGCGTGGCCGCACCTTCCTGACCTTTATCGCGTTCCTCTGCGGTTCGGTATTGGTGTGGATCGGCTACGACTACAGCCAGCAATACAGCACCTGGTTCAGCGTGACCGTCGGCATCTTGTTGGCCCTGGGCGCTCTGGGCGTGTTCATCGTGTTGCTGACCGAAGCCCACGAGTTGGCAGAAGCGGTATGGACCCACAAGCGTCGGCGTGAATTCCTGCCGGTAGTGGGGGATTCGGACTACCGCCCGAAAGTGTCGATCCATGTGCCGTGCTACAACGAGCCGCCGGATATGGTCAAACAGACCCTCGACGCCCTGGCCGCCCTCGATTACCCGGACTACGAAGTCCTGATCATCGACAACAACACCAAGGACCCGGCCGTGTGGGAACCGGTGCGCGACTATTGCGCCACCCTCGGCCCGCGCTTCAAGTTCTTCCACGTGGCCCCACTGGCCGGCTTCAAGGGCGGCGCGCTGAACTACCTGATCCCGCACACCGCCAAGGATGCCGAAGTGATCGCCGTGATCGACTCGGACTACTGCGTGTCGCCGAACTGGCTCAAGCACATGGTGCCGCACTTCGCTGACCCGAAAATCGCCGTGGTGCAGTCGCCGCAGGATTACCGCGACCAGAACGAAAGCACCTTCAAGAAGCTCTGCTACGCCGAGTACAAAGGCTTCTTCCATATCGGCATGGTCACCCGTAACGACCGCGACGCGATCATCCAGCACGGCACCATGACCATGACCCGACGCTCGGTGCTCGAAGAACTGGGCTGGGCCGACTGGTGCATCTGCGAAGACGCCGAACTGGGCCTGCGGGTATTCGAGAAAGGCCTGTCGGCGGCGTACTACCACGACAGCTACGGCAAGGGCCTGATGCCGGATACCTTTATCGACTTCAAGAAACAGCGCTTCCGCTGGGCCTATGGCGCGATCCAGATCATCAAGCGTCACACCGCCAGCCTGTTGCGCGGCAAAGACACTGAGCTGACCCGTGGCCAGCGCTACCACTTCCTCGCGGGCTGGTTGCCGTGGGTGGCAGATGGCATGAATATCTTCTTCACCGTCGGCGCACTGTTGTGGTCGGCGGCGATGATCATCGTGCCGACGCGGGTCGACCCGCCGCTGTTGATTTTCGCGATCCCGCCGTTGGCGTTGTTTGTGTTCAAGGTTGGCAAGATCATTTTCCTGTATCGCCGTGCGGTAGGGGTGAACCTCAAGGATGCGTTCTGCGCCGCGCTGGCTGGCCTGGCGTTGTCCCACACCATCGCCAAGGCGGTGTTGTATGGCTTCTTCACCACCAGCATTCCGTTCTTTCGCACACCGAAAAACGCGGATAACCACGGCTTTTGGGTCGCGATTTCCGAAGCGCGCGAAGAAATGTTCATCATGCTGCTGTTGTGGGGCGCGGCGCTGGGGATCTACCTGGTGCAGGGCCTGCCGAGCAATGACATGCGTTTCTGGGTGGTGATGCTGCTGGTGCAATCGCTGCCGTACGTGGCGGCATTGATCATGGCGTTCCTGTCGTCGCTGCCGAAACCGGCGCCGAAGGTGGAGCCTGTCACCGTCGCGTAAAAACTTGCGCAATGCACTAAACGGCGGCCTCTGGCCGCCGTTTTGCTATAAGATAACGGCCGTTTTATGAGTCTTGGCCTCGGCCAATGCTTTGTGTGGGAGGGGGCTTGCCCCCGATGGCGGTGGGCCAGTCAACAGATGCAGTGACTGACACTCAGCCATCGGGGGCAAGCCCCCTCCCACACTGAATCTGCGCCACCCTACGTCCTGCGCCCATTACACGCTTTCCGGAGTTTTACCATGACGGCCCATGCCGATCTTTCGCCGACCCTTCAACTTGCCATCGACCTGATCCGTCGCCCCTCGGTGACGCCGATCGACGCCGATTGCCAGAAGCTGATGATGCAGCGCCTGGGCGACGCCGGTTTTGCGCTGGAGCCGATGCGCATCGAAGACGTGGACAACTTCTGGGCCACCCACGGCAAGCATGACGGCCCGGTATTGTGCTTTGCAGGCCACACCGACGTGGTGCCGACCGGCCCGGTACAGGCGTGGCAAAACGACCCGTTCGACGCACTGATCGACGAAAACGGCATGCTCTGCGGGCGCGGCGCGGCGGATATGAAAGGCAGCCTGGCCGCGATGCTGGTTGCCTCCGAGCGCTTTGTGAAGGACTACCCGGACCACAAGGGCTCGGTCGCCTTCCTGATCACCAGCGATGAAGAAGGCCCGGCGCACCACGGGACCAAGGCCGTGATCGAGCGCCTGGCGGCACGCAAGGAACGCCTGGACTGGTGCATCGTCGGCGAACCGTCGAGCACTGCTCTGGTGGGCGACGTGGTCAAGAACGGCCGTCGCGGCTCCCTCGGGGCCACCCTGACCGTGCGCGGCGTACAAGGCCACGTGGCCTACCCGCACCTGGCAAAGAACCCGATTCACCTGGCCGCGCCAGCCCTGGCTGAACTGGCCGCCGAGCATTGGGACAACGGCAACGCCTTCTTCCCGCCGACCAGCTTCCAGATCTCCAACCTCAACTCCGGCACTGGCGCCACCAACGTGATCCCGGGTGACCTGACGGCGGTGTTCAATTTCCGCTTCTCCACCGAATCCACCGTCGAAGGCCTGCAACAACGGGTCGCGGCGATTCTCGACAAGCATGGCCTGGACTGGCATGTGGAATGGGCGCTGTCGGGCCTGCCGTTCCTCACCGAGCCAGGCGCGCTGCTCGACGCCGTGTCGGCGAGCATCAAGGCGATCACCGGCCGTGAGACCCAGGCGTCCACCAGCGGCGGGACCTCCGATGGACGGTTCATCGCCACGCTGGGTACCCAGGTGGTCGAACTGGGCCCGGTGAACGCGACGATCCACCAGGTCAACGAACGCATCCTGGCCAGCGACCTCGACGTGCTCACCGAAATCTACTACCAGACCCTGATCAAGTTGCTCGCCTGATGCTGGCCTGCCCCATTTGCAGCGCACCGCTCAACGCGGTGGACAATGGCGTGGCGTGCCCCGCCGGGCACCGTTTTGACCGTGCGCGCCAGGGTTATCTGAACCTGTTGCCGGTGCAGCACAAGAACAGCCGCGACCCGGGCGATAACCTGGCGATGGTCGAGGCGCGCCGCGACTTCCTCAACGCCGGGCACTACGCCCCGGTGGCCAAGCGCCTGGCCGAACTGGCCGCCGAACGCGCGCCGCAACGCTGGGTGGATATCGGCTGTGGCGAGGGTTACTACACCGCACAGATCGCCGACGCCCTGCCCCACGCCGACGGCTACGCCCTGGATATCTCCAAGGAAGCGGTCAAGCGTGCGTGCAAGCGCAACCCGGCGCTGACCTGGTTGATCGCCAGCATGGCCCGCGTACCCTTGGCCGATGCCAGCTGCCAGTTTCTCGCCAGTGTGTTCAGCCCGTTGGACTGGCAAGAGGCCAAACGCCTGCTCAGCCCCGGCGGCGGCTTGATGAAAGTCGGCCCCACCCGCGGCCACCTGATGGAACTGCGCGAGCGTCTGTACGACGAAGTGCGCGAATACACCGACGACAAGCACCTGGCCCTGGTACCGGACGGCATGAGCCTGGCGCACAGCGAGACCCTGGAGTTCACCCTTAGCCTGGCTGAGCCCAAGGACCGCGCTAACCTGCTGGCCATGACGCCCCACGGCTGGCGCGCCAGTGCCGAGCGCCGTAGCGAGGTGATTGAGGCCGTCGAACCGCTGCGGGTCACCGTATCGATGCGTTACGATTATTTCGTGCTTCAATAACCGACTTTTAAACATCCGCGAATGGATTTTCGAATCCCGCAACGAGGAACATCCATGCGCCAACCCGATATCGAGATTTACCTGAAGGACGCCGACGTCGACCACAAGGCCATTGCCGCCTGGCTGGGCGCCGCCCTCGGCCCGTGCAGCGACTGGGTGCAGAAGGGTCAGACCTACAAGTGCAAGGCCGGCAACGTGCCCGTGACCTGGCTGCCGAAAGCCGTAGGCAAGTGGAACAGCCTGTACCTGGAAAGTGACCAGACGCCGTGGGAAGACGACATTGCCTGCGCCCGCGCTGCGTTTGCTGCGCTGAATGTGGAAGTGCGCTGCGCGCCAGGGAGCTGGGTCGAGGAGGAAGGTGAGGAAAGCGCCGACACCTGGATTCGCATCAGCACAGACGGTGAAGAGCAGATCACCTGGAAAACTGCCTGAGCCTGAGCGGTAAACCACAATCAACATGTGGGAGGGGGCTTGCCCCCGATTGCGGTGTATCAGCCAATGTATTCAGTGACTGACACTCCGCTATCGGGGGCAAGCCCCCTCCCACATGGGTCCTGCGGTGTAACAAATCCGCATTACAAACCGACCACATCCTCTGCCTGCAAGCCCTTCTCGCCGCTCACCACGGCGTATTCCACCTGCTGGCCCTCGGCCAGGGAACGGTGGCCCTCGCCACGAATGGCGCGGTAGTGCACAAACACATCCTTGCCATCTTCACGCTGGATAAAGCCATAGCCCTTGGCGTCGTTGAACCACTTCACATTACCGGTTTCACGCGTTGCCATCTGTTCACCCCCACTTGATTGTTATTGTTGAGTCGGTCGCGTTGAACTGCCGAGTATAAGACAGGCTCAAAAACGATCAACTCAAGTTTACATCGCTGCTTTTTTGCCGATTTTCGGCGAATACGGCACACTACCCGCCCGAGCGCCTGCTCGGTTTTTCCCACTTGAAGCAGCTCGCCTATGACCCGCTCCCCGTTCCGCCGTCTGGTGTTTGGCACCTTGCGCCGACTGCTGTACCTCTGGGTTCGCTCGGAGACGATCAACCAGTCGTCCCTAACCCTTAACCTCGACCGCAGCCGACCGGTGTTCTATGTCCTGCAATCGCCCTCTCTGACCGAACTGGCCGTAGTCGACGCCGAGTGCACCAAGGCCGGCCTGCCGCGCCCGGTGTTGCCGGTGTCGGTGGGCCCGCTGATGGAGCCCGCGGCATTCTTCTACCTCACGCCCGAGCCCGATTGGCTCGGCCGCCAGGACAAGCGCGGCGCGCCGCCAACCCTGACCCGCCTGGTCGACACCCTCACCGCGCACGCCGAAGAGAATGCACAAATCATTCCGGTCAGCGTGTTCTGGGGGCAGTCACCCGAGAGCGAGTCCAGCCCGTGGAAACTGCTGTTTGCCGACAGTTGGGCGGTCACCGGGCGTCTGCGTCGTTTGTTGAGCATCCTGATCCTCGGGCGCAAGACCCGCGTGCAATTCTCCGCGCCCATCAACCTGCGTGAATTGATCGAGCACAATAAAGGTCACGAACGCACCGTGCGAATGGCCCAGCGCATCCTGCGTGTGCACTTTCGTAACCTGAAAACCGCTGTCATCGGCCCCGACCTGTCCCACCGCCGCAACCTGGTGAAGGGCCTGGTGAATATGCCGCTGGTGCGCCAAGCCATCGCCGACGAAGCCGAGCGCGAAAAGATCAGCCCCGAAAAGGCCAAGGCCCAGGCGTTGCGCTATGGCAACGAGATTGCCTCGGACTACACCTACACCGCGATCCGCTTCCTGGAAGTGGTGCTGAGTTGGTTCTGGAACAAGATCTACGACGGCATCAAGGTCAATAACATCGAAGGCGTGCAAAAAGTTGCCCAGGGCTACGAAGTTATCTATGTCCCATGCCACCGCAGCCATATCGACTACCTGCTGCTGTCCTACCTGCTGTTCAAGAACGGCCTGACCCCGCCGCACATCGCCGCCGGGATCAACCTGAACATGCCGGTGATCGGCAGCCTGCTGCGCCGTGGCGGTGCGTTTTTCATGCGCCGCACCTTCAAGGGCAACCCGCTGTACACCTCGGTGTTCAACGAATACCTGCACACCCTGTTCACCAAGGGCTTCCCGGTGGAGTACTTCGTCGAAGGCGGGCGCTCGCGCACCGGGCGCATGCTGCAACCGAAAACCGGCATGCTGGCAATCACCCTGCGCAGCTTCCTGCGCTCCTCGCGCATGCCGATTGTGTTCGTGCCGGTGTATATCGGCTATGAACGCGTACTCGAAGGCCGCACTTACCTCGGCGAACTGCGTGGCGCGAGCAAAAAGAAAGAATCGATCTTCGATATTTTCAAAGTGGTCGGCGCGCTCAAGCAGCGTTTTGGCCAAGTCGCGGTCAACTTTGGCGAGCCGATCAAGCTGGCGGAATTCCTCGATGCCGAGCAACCCGACTGGCGCGCCCAGGAGCTGGGCCCGAACTACAAGCCGGCGTGGCTCAACGAAACCACCAACCGCCTCGGCGAACAGGTAGCGCGGCATTTGAACGAAGCCGCGGCAGTCAACCCGGTGAACCTGGTGGCCCTGGCGTTGCTGTCCACCACGCGCCTGGCCCTGGACGAACAGGCCATGGCCCGTCAGTTGGACCTGTACCTGGCGCTGTTGCGCCGCGTGCCCTACTCGCCCCATACCACGCTGCCCGAAGGCGACGGCATGGCGCTGATCAAGCACGTCAAGGACATGGACCTGTTGTCGGAACAGAGCGATGCCCTGGGCAAAATCCTGTACCTGGACGAGCAGAATGCTGTCCTGATGACCTACTACCGCAACAACGTACTGCACATCTTCGCCCTGCCGGCGCTGCTGGCGAGCTTCTTCCAGAGCAGTTCGCGCATGAGCCGCGAGCAGATCCTGCGCTACACCCACGCGCTGTATCCGTACCTGCAATCGGAGCTGTTTATCCGCTGGTCGCTGGAAGAGTTGGATACGGTGATCGACCAGTGGCTGGAAGCGTTCATCGAGCAAGGGCTGCTGCGCTTCGAAAACGACGTATACCTGCGCCCGGCACCGAGTTCACGGCACTTTGTATTGCTGACGCTGCTGTCCAAGAGCATCGCCCAGACCCTGCAACGCTTCTACATGGCGATCTCGCTGTTGCTCAACAGTGGCCAGAACAGTATCAGCGCCGAAGAGCTGGAAGACCTGTGCACGATCATGGCCCAGCGCTTGTCGATCCTGCATGGCCTCAATGCTCCGGAGTTCTTCGACAAGAGCCTTTTCCGACATTTTATCCAGACGCTGCTGGAGCAGGATGTGCTGCGCCGCGATGAAGCCGGCAAATTGAGCTATCACGACCTGCTCGGCGAACTGGCTGAAGGCGCCGCCAAGCGCGTGCTGCCGGCCGAGATTCGCTTGTCGATCCGCCAGGTGGCCTTGCATCGCGTGGATGGTGCAGGGGAGGCGCCAGTCGAACCTGCCCCGCTCAAGCCTGAAGAAAGCCGCTAGATTGAATAAGGTGCCGGAAGGATTCCGGTGCCGCTTACAAGGAGCCGCACCATGAAAAAAATCATTCTCCTGGGCCTCACCGCCCTGCTCGGAGCCTGCCAATCCATGCACCCTGCGCCCAAGGCCAGCCTCGACGGCGAGGTCTTCTACCTGCAACGCATCGCCCTGCCGCCGACCGCGACCTTGAGTGTCAGCCTGCAGGACGTGTCCCTGGCGGATGCGCCCGCCGTGACCCTGGCCGAGCAAAAAGGCCCGGTCAAAGGCCAGGTGCCGTTGCCGTTTCACCTGAGCTACGACCCCGCCCAGGTCAAGCCCGGCCACAGTTATTCGCTCAGCGCTCGCATCGAACTGGATGGCAAGCTACTGTTTATCACCACCGAACGGCACGCCGTGCAGCTCAACGGCCAAGACCCACAACCGCTGCGCCTGCGGGTTGATGCGGTCGCTCACTGAATTCATCGAACATAAGGAAGCGCCCATGCTCCGTAACTCCCTTCGCCTCACTGCCCTGTGCGCCGGCCTGCTGCTCGGCGCCAACGCCATGGCCTTGGACCTTGGCAGCCTGTCCCAGGGCGACGCCAGCGGCGGCCTCAAGGACGCACTGACCCAAGGCGCACAGATTGCCGTGAAACAACTGGGCGTGCCCGGTGGCTTCAGCAACAACCCCGAAGTGAAGATCGGCTTGCCGGGCAAGCTGGGCAAAGTCGCCGACAAGCTGAAAATGTTCGGGCTGGGTGATCAGGTCACTCAACTGGAAGACAGCATGAACAAAGCGGCTGAAACGGCCGTGACCCAAGCCCAGCCGATCCTGGTGAACGCCGTGAAAAACATGAGCGTGACCGACGCCAAGGGCATCCTCACCGGCGGCCAGGACTCGGCCACCCAGTACTTGAACAAAAGCAGCCGCGAACAAATTCGCGCCAAGTTCCTGCCGATCGTCAAGGCCGCCACCGACAAGGTCGGCGTGGCCCAGCAGTACAACGCCCTGGCTGGCAAGGCTGCGGCCTTCGGTGCGGTCGACGCCAAGAGCGCCAATGTCGAGAACTACGTGACCGAGCAGGCGCTGGACGGTTTGTTCAAGATGATTGCGCAACAGGAAGAAACCATTCGCAAGAACCCGGCGGCGGCGGCCACCAGTTTGGCGAAGAAGGTGTTTGGCGCGCTGTAAGCTGCGAGAGGATCGTTCCCTGCAACGGGGAACGATCCTAATGCATGACCGAATCAGCCAGTCGCCCCATCATCAGGGTGGCGAAGCAACCGATCGCAACCGATGTCGCACGGTTGATCTTCAATGGCGTCAGCCAGCTCTTCGGCATCCCTTCGAATCGGCTTCCCAGTAGCACCCACGCAGCCCCCACCGGGACCACCACCAACGCCAAAGTCCCCATGAAGGCGACATAGCCTGGCGCAGTAGTAAAGGCGTCGGCTGGCGCAATAAACGACACCATCAGCAAACCCTTTGGGTTCATGACCGTCATGGCAAAGAAATACAGCCCGGTGAAGCGGTCCTTGCCCGCACCCACGTCACTGCTTTTACGTTGCCAGAGCTTGCAAGACACATACAGCAGGTAGCAAGCCGCGGCCAGTTGTGTCGCCTTCAGCGCCCACGGTGAATAGGCGGCCAGATAGAGCAATGCAACGCCCCATACCGTGACCTGCAGCAGGTAAGCCAGGCATTCGATAAACGCCAACCGCCATGACGCCCTGAACCCGAACAACACCCCGGCACGGAACAGCAGGGTGTTGGTGGGGCCAGGGGCAAGCAGTAGCAACATCAAGGCTGAAACGGTGGCCAACATGATTACGCGTCGTCCTTCCTCACTCGGAACCACGCAGCATACAGGGCCGGCAGGAACAATAGCGTCAACGCCGTCGCCACAATCAACCCGCCCATGATCGCCACCGCCATCGGCCCGAAGAACACACTGCGAGACAGCGGGATCATTGCCAGCACCGCCGCCAGCGCTGTGAGAACGATCGGCCGGAAGCGTCGGACGGTGGCTTCGATAATCGCCTGCCACGGCGCCAGGCCAGCCTTGATGTCCTGTTCGATCTGATCCACCAGGATCACCGAGTTACGCATGATCATCCCCGACAACGCGATAGTGCCGAGCATGGCCACAAAACCGAAGGGTTGGCGGAATACCAACAGGAACAATGTCACGCCGATCAAGCCCAACGGCGCCGTCAGAAATACCATCGCCGTGCGTGAGAAACTGCGCAATTGCAGCATCAGCAGGGTCAGCACCACCACGATGAACAGCGGCACGCCGGCCTTGACCGAGTTCTGCCCACGGGCGGAGTCTTCGACGGTACCGCCGACGTCCAACAGATAGCCGTCCGGCAACTCGGCACGTACGCCTTCCAGGGTCGGCAGGATCTGCTGGACCAGGGTCGCCGGTTGTTCCTTACCGTAGATGTCCGCGCGCACGGTCACCGTCGGCAGGCGGTTGCGGTGCCAGATGATGCCTTCTTCGAAGCCATATTCGAGGGTCGCGATCTGCGACAGGGCCACGCTCCTGCCGTTGTCGGTGGGCACGGCGAGGCTCGGCAGCAACGACAGTTCTGTACGTTCATGCACGGTGCCGCGCAGGAGGATTTCGATCAACTCGTTGTCCTCCCGGAATTGGCTGACGCTGGAGCCGGTCAAGGAGCTCTGCAGGAACTTCGACAAGTTGGCGGTGCTCACGCCAAGGGCACGGGCGCGGTCCTGGTCGATATTGAGGTAGACGATTTTACTCGGTTCTTCCCAGTCCAGGTGCACATTGGCCACGTGGGGATTTTCGCGCACCTTGGCCGCCACCTTGCGTGCCAGGGCGCGGACCTCTTCGATATGTTCACCGGTCACGCGAAACTGCACCGGGTAGCCCACGGGAGGGCCGTTCTCCAGGCGGGTAACGCGCGAGCGCAGGGCGGGGAATTGTTCGTTGAGGGTTTCGATCAGCCAGGTGCGCAGGCTTTCGCGTTCTTCGATGGTTTTGGCCAGCACCACAAATTGGGCAAAGCTGGCGGCGGGTAATTGCTGGTCCAGAGGCAGGTAGAACCGCGGCGAACCGGTGCCCACATAGGCCACGTAGTTGTCGATGCCGGCATGTTCCTTCAGCAAGGCTTCGAGCCGTTTGACCTGGTCGGCGGTGCTGCTCAGGGAAGCGCCTTCGGCGAGTTTCAGGTCGACCATCAGTTCCAGGCGGCCAGAAGCCGGGAAGAACTGTTGCGGTACAAAACGGAACAGCGCCACCGAGCCGATAAACAGCAGCAGGGTCAGCACAATGACGGTTTTACGCCGCTGCACGCACCACTCCACCAAACGCCTGACGCGCTGGTAGAACGGCGTGCCGTAGGGATCCGGGCCGTCGACGCCGTGTTTGGCCGCATGAATCTTCGCCAGGTCCGGTAGGAGTTTTTCCCCCAGATACGGCACAAACACCACCGCCGCCACCCATGACGCCAGCAGCGCAATGGTCACCACCTGGAAGATCGAGCGGGTGTATTCGCCGGTACTCGATTGCGCCGTAGCAATGGGCAGGAAGCCGGCCGCCGTGATCAACGTACCGGTGAGCATCGGGAATGCGGTGCTGGTCCAGGCGAAACTGGCGGCCTTGAGCCGGTCGTAGCCCTGCTCCATTTTGATCGCCATCATTTCCACGGCGATAATTGCATCATCCACCAGCAAGCCCAGGGCCAATACCAAGGCGCCGAGGGAAATCTTGTGCAAGCCGATGCCGAGGTAATACATGGTGGCAAAGGTCATCGCCAGCACCAACGGAATCGCCAGGGCGACCACCATGCCAGTGCGTACGCCGAGGGAGAAGAAACTCACCAGCAATACAATGGCCAACGCTTCGGCCAGCACCTGAACGAATTCTCCGACACCGGTTTTCACCGCCGCCGGCTGGTCCGACACCTTGCGCAACTGCATGCCTGCCGGGAGATTCTTCTGCAAGCGTGCGAATTCCCCTTCCAGCGCCTTGCCCAGCACCAGGATGTCGCCACCGTCGCGCATCGCCACCGCCAGGCCGATGGCGTCGTCGCCCATAAAGCGCATGCGCGGTGCCGGTGGGTCGTTGAAGCCGCGGTGGATCTCGGCAACATCGCCGATACGGAAGGTCCGATCACCCACACGAATCGGGAAATCACGGATCTCTTCGACCGTCTTGAAGTTGCCGGAGACCCGCAGCTGCACACGTTCACTCGGCGTTTCAAAGAAACCGGCGGTGGAGACCGCATTCTGTTCCTGCAACGCCTGTTGCACCGCCGCCAGGGGCAAGCCGAGGGTGGCAAGCTTGAGGTTGGACAGTTCAATCCAGATCTTCTCGTCCTGCAGGCCCAGCAGCTCCACCTTGCCCACATCGGGTACGCGTTGCAGCTGAATCTGGATGCGGTCGGCGTAGTCCTTGAGCACGGCGTAGTCGAAGCCGTCGCCAGTCAGGGCATAGATATTGCCGAACGTGGTACCGAACTCGTCGTTGAAAAACGGCCCCTGGATATCCGGCGGCAAGGTCTGGCGAATATCGCTGATCTTCTTGCGCACCTGGTACCACAGCTCGGGAATCTGCGCCGAGCGCATGGCGTCACGGGCGATAAAAGTGACCTGGGACTCACCGGGGCGCGAGAACGAAACGATGCGTTCGTACTCGCCGGTCTCCATCAGCTTTTTCTCGATGCGCTCGGTAACCTGGCGCGAGACTTCCTGGGCGGTGGCCCCCGGCCAATTGGTTTTGATCACCATGGCCTTGAAGGTAAACGGCGGGTCTTCGCTTTGCCCCAGCTTGGTGTAGGACAAGGTGCCGACCACTGCCAGAAGTATCATCAGGAACAGTACGATCTGGCGATTACGCAACGCCCATTCGGAAAGATTGAAACCCATCGGGGACTACTCCTTGTTGGCCGCCAGGTTCACGACACGGTTGGAGCGATCCACCGGGCGCACTTGCTGGCCCTCATGGAGCACGTGCACGCCGGCGGCAATCACCCAGTCAGAGGGGCTCAGCCCTTCCAGAACCGGCACGGTTTTTTCACCGAAGGCGCCGATGCGAACCGGAGTGCGCTTAAGGGAGTTGTCCGCCAGTACGCGCCAGACGTAGGAAGCGCCGTTTTCCGCGCTGAGGGCAGACAGCGGGACCGACAGCGGAACAACGCCGTCGGCCTGTATGAATACGCGAGCACTCTGGCCCAGTTCAGCCGGGACTTTGCCGCTGGTGAACGCGACTCGGGCGGCAAAGGTGCGTGATTTTGGATCGGCGGCGGGGGACAGTTCACGTATACGTCCGGCAAACCGCTGGTCTGGCTGGCTCCACAACTCGACCGCTACCGGTTGGCCGACCTTGAACCGCCCAAAGCCTTGTTCGGGCAGGCTGATCAGCACTTCTCGCTCACCGTCGGTGGCGAGGGTAAACACGGTCTGGCCGGCGGATACCACTTGGCCGACTTCCACCACGCGCTTGGCGACCACACCGTCCTGTGGCGCACGCAACACGGCGTAGCCGGCCTGGTTATTGGCCACGTCGAACTCGGCTTTGATCTGCTTGAGGCGTGCAACACCTGAGCGGTAGAGATTTTCCGAATTGTCGTACTGGGAGCGACTGACCATCTGACGGTCCATCAGGGTCTTGTAGCGATCACGCTCGGCACGCACCAGGCTCAGGTTGGCCTCGGCGGCCGCGACTTGGGCACGGGTGGCCTCCAATTGCAGGCGCACATCCTGGGGATCGAGTTCCGCCAGCGCCTGGTTGGCCTTGACGCGCTCGCCCTCCTCCACCAGCCGCTTGGTGACTTTGCCGCCGATGCGAAAGGCCAGGTCAGGCTCATAACGGGCGCGCACCTCCCCGGGATAGCTGTCCATCGCCTGCGCCGATGGCTGCGGTTGCACCACCATGGCCGGGCGAATGGACGTTGGGGTCGCTTCTTCATGGCCACAGGCGGCCAATAGGAAGACCAGGCTGGCTGGCAACGCAAGAGGCAGGAAAGAGCTGCGCATGCTGAAGGACCTTTCGCAAATGGAGCTAGGAATAATTATACTTGCCGGTATGTTATTAATACCAAACTCGCCAGTCCAGTATTAAAGGTAAAAATGTCCGACAATCCTGTATCCACCAATAGCCCTGGGCGTCCCAAGGACATGGCAAAACGCCAGGCAATCCTCGAAGCAGCGAAAATCCTGTTTTTGAGCAATGGCTACGCCAACACCAGCATGGATGCCGTGGCCCTTGAGGCCGGCGTGTCGAAACTGACCGTCTACAGCCACTTCACCGACAAAGAGACCTTGTTCACCGCGGCCGTGGTGGCCAAGTGCGAAGAACAGTTGCCGGTAATGTATTTCGAGCTGCCGGAGGGCGTGCCTGTGCAGACGGTGCTGCTGAATATCGCGCGCGGGTTCCATCGACTGATCAACAGCGAGGAGTCGGTGAACCTGCATCGCCTGATGATGACCACCGGCAACCAGGACGTGAAACTCTCACAGATTTTCTTTGAAGCCGGGCCCATGCGCATGTTGCAGGGCATGGAGCGCCTGCTCAGCCGGATTGATCAGAGCGGTGCCCTGAACATCGATAAACCGCTGGTCGCGGCCGAGCACTTCTTCTGCCTGCTCAAGGGCGCGGCGAATTTCTGTTTGCTGTATGGCTGTGGTGACCGGCTGAGCGAAGAAGCGGCCGAAGCCCATGTGCAGGAGGTAGTGGGGTTGTTTATGCGGGCCTATAGAGTTTGAGCGGGCTTGAGTGGGCTTGAGTGGGCTTGAGCAGGCTTGTTGTGGCGAGCGGGCTTGCCCCGCGTTGGGTTGCGCAGCAGCCCCAAAACCCTACGCCTAGGTCTACCTGAGTAAACGTGGTGTTCTTACTGGGGCTGCTGCGCAGCCCAACGCGGGGCAAGCCCGCTCGCCACCAAGCCCGCTCGCCACAAAGACACTCTGGATACGTTTAAGGCTTGAGCGCTTTCTTGGGATAAATGTCATACCGGCTGGACTTGCCATCCAACGCATGGCTCGGCTTCGGTCCTTCGATACATGGAGCCTTGCGCGGGCGCTTGACCACCACCCGATGGCTGGCCAGCGTCAGCGCCGCCGCGAGCAAGGCCGGCGCATCCGGATCATCCCCCACCAATGGCCGGAACAAGCGCATTTCCTTCTTAACCAGGGCAGTTTTCTCACGGTGTGGGAACATCGGATCGAGATAGATCACCTGAGGCGGCTCGCCCTGCCAATTGAGCATTACATCGATGGAGTTGCCCTTGAGCAACGCCATGCGTGCCACGATCGGTGCTACTTCAAAGTCCTGCGCACCGCGCGCCAGGCCATCTTCGAGCAAGGCGCCGATCAGCGGCTGGCGCTCGATCAGGCTCATGGTACAACCCAGGCTGGCGAGTACGAACGCGTCCTTGCCCAGCCCCGCCGTAGCATCCAGCACCCGTGGGCGCACGCCTTGGGCAACGCCCACGGCCTTGGCGATCATTTGCCCGCTGCCCCCGCCGTATAAGCGCCGATGGGCCGCTCCCCCTTCGACAAAATCCACACGCACCGGCCCCGGCGCCTCGGGCCCGAGCTGTTGCAATTGCAGGCCATGCTCACCCACTTGCAGGGAGAAATCCGCCTCCGCCAGTTGCAGAGGCAAGCCAAGCTGCTCAGCCCACTGCTCGGCGCGGGCCTGGAAACCCTCGGCCAAGGCCTCGACCCGAATGCGGCTGGCCGCTGGTTGTTCGCTCATCAATCGCTACGCTCAAAAATATTAAGGATCGGCAAATAACGGCCGATAAAAACAACAGTCAGGTATTTTGCCAGAGCTGAGCGTCGACCGAGAAAAATGTCAGACATTCTTCCCCTAACCATCGGTGTACTGCCGACCCATAACCACTACGGCCTGCGCAATACTCAAGCGCTGGCCGGGGTGAGTCATGTGTGGCAGGACTTCTTCGCCCGAGCGTTGGCCGAGCAGCTCGGCGATACGCCGGATGCGCTCGCCGCCAAGGCGCCGGCCCCGGTGGACCCTGCGGTTGAACCCAGCGAAGGCGCGGACCTGTTGTCGCAAATCCTCACCCAGCGTGAATGCGACGTAAAAGACACCGAAATCGCCCCACCTGAGCCACTGTTCCTGCCGATCGCGGAATTCGAAACCGACTTGCTGCCCCCGCCGGCCAGCCCGTTTCCAGCGGAAGAAATCGTCGCCCAGCAGCGCCAGCAAGACTTTGAAAGCAGCTGGGTACGCCCGCTTGTCCTGACCGCAGGCCAGCCGCTACCCGAGCCAGGCCCAGCGCCGGAACCGCGTCCACTGCACCTGCCGATTGCCGAGTTCGAACTGGACCTGCTGCCACCACCGGCCACGCCGTACCCGAGCGAAGAACTCGCGGCCCAGCAAAAGGCCCTGGACTTCGACTACTACTGGGCGCGCCCACTGGTCACCCAGAACCTGCGCCTGGCGGCGTAAGCCCAACGCGCAGGCAGCCGTCAGCAACAGCAGCCCACGCGTGAACTTGAAACAACGCCCCGATCATTTCTTGAAGAACTGGCTGGCCTGGCTATACGACATCGAACGCTCGGTGAAGGTAAAAGTGCCCGACTCAAACACCTCCTGCGCCGCCCGGTAGAACTCACCATAGGCCGCCAACGCCATGGCGGAGCCAACGCTGATGCGCTTGACGCCCATCTCGCTCAGTTGCGCCACGCTGAGTTTCAGGCCGCCGGACATCAGCACATTCACCGGTTTGGGCGCAACGGCCTTGACCACCGCCAGCACCTCCTCGGCACTGCGCAGGCCCGGTGCGTACAACACGTCGGCGCCGGCCTCGGCGTAGGCTTGCAGGCGGCGCAGGGTATCGGGCAGATCCAGGCGGCCATGCAGCAGGTTTTCTGCGCGCGCCGTCAGCATGAAGGGAAACGGCAGGCTACGGGCCGCGGCAACAGCCGCTTCCACACGCTCGACAGACAAATCAAAAGGGTAGATCGGGTCGACGGCAATGCCCGTGGCATCTTCGATAGAGCCGCCGACGATACCGGTCGCCGCCGCACGCAGGATGGTCTGGGCACAGCCTTCGGGCGTGTCGCTGAAACCGTTTTCGAGGTCGGCTGCCACCGGCAACGCTGTGGCCCGGGCAATCATGCCGGCATTCACCAGGGTGTCGTCCAATGACAATGCGCCCTCGGCATCCGGGCGGCCCAGGCTGAACGCGTACCCCGCACTGGTGGTGGCGAGGGCTTCAAAGCCGAGGCTGGCGAGCATGATCGCCGAGCCGGCGTCCCACGGGTTGGGCATCACGAACGCGCGATCGCGCTCGTGCAGGGCCTTGAAGGTTTCGGCGCGAAGGGTTTGGGCATCCATGACTGACTCCTGGCGGGGAAAGGAGCCCTAGAGTAACCCCAGTTGCTCCGCCGCGGGTTCCCGATACAAGGTCGGCAAGCCTGGCAGGCCCGGCAAGCGCGCCATCAGTTGGTCGTGAAAACGCAGGGCCAACTGCGCGGCGAGGCGGTTATCGGAGGTGTGCAGGAACATGTAGGGCGTGCGCCCTTCTTCAATCCAACCGGCGATTTTTTCCACCCACGGGAGCAGGAACGGGTCGTTGGCCTCAAGCTCCGGATGACCGATAAACCGTACCTGGGGAAACAGCGTCAGTGCCGCCGGGCGTGGTGGCACCTTGGGTTTTTTCGATTGTGCGTGCAGCACCGCAGCCGAGGTGGATGTGCAACTGAACAAGGCGCGCGGGTCGAGGCAGATCCGCTCGACACCACGGTCACGCAGCAGGCGGTTGAGCATGCGCTCGGCATCGCCCTTGGCGAAGAACTCCGGATGCCGCACTTCCACCGCCATGGGCCGCTCCAAGCCATCGATAAACCCGGCCAGTTCGCCCAGGCGTTGCGGTGAAAAACTCGCCGACAGTTGCAGCCACAGTGGCGCGACGCGCTCACCCAGCGGGCTCATCAGGCCGACAAAACTTTCCGCCGCCGGCAACTGCTCACGCAAGTCGCCGCCATGGCTGATATCACCCGGGAATTTAGCGGTGAAACGAAAATCCCCAGGCATGATTTCGGCCCAGCGCTGCACAGTGGCGGCTGAGGGGCGAGCATAAAACGTGGTATTGCCTTCAACGGCGTTGAAGACCTGGGAATACAGGGCGAGGTAATCGCTGGAACGCGCATCGACAGGGTACAGGTACTCGCGCCAGGCGTTTTCGCTCCAGGACGGGCAGCCAATGTAGTAAGGCAGGCGCATCAGATATGAATATCGAGGCCCAGCACTTCCATATCCCATTCAACAAAACCGGCGGTGGTCAGGTAGCTGGCCAGTGCGGTGGCAACGCTTTTGCTCATGGAGCGAGGGAAGACCATATCTTGCTGACGGGCGGGAAGACCGCTGGTACGGGCGCTGGCGGAGCCTTGGGCGCTGGACGATGCCTCAGACTGGACATCGATGAAGTCCGGCGAGTCCTCAACGGAATCGTCTACCGTGACGTTCGCCTTACGTGGCTTACGCTTGAGGGGGTAGGACTGTGAGGAAAAGCCGTCTATGCGCATACATGCGAACTCGGTATCGGTGATGGCATTTTAGTGGCGCGATCCGTGGCGCGCAAATGCTCTGGTGATAACTAGAACACATAATTTGAAAAAGGTTTAAAAACGCGGGCAAATTCTGACGATTGGCGACTTTTGCCCCAAATTGCCATCATTTTTGGCGTCAAATTATCCCGCGCTCAGCCTTGGTTTGCGCCACCTTGTCGCGCAGGTACACAGGCGCGGCTTGATCGGCCGGAATCGCCTCGCCACGCTCGAATGCAAAGCGCGCCAGGGTCAGCAGGTCTTCGGCGTGGGGCAACATGGTGGCATCCTGGGCCACCAGCGGCACACCCATGCGCTCGCCATACCCCCAACCAGTGCCAGCACCGAACCAATCACCGCTGGCATCCTCCGGCAAAACCGCTGCCTCCGGTGGCTGTACAGCTTCCACCCCCACCAGGCGCATTTCGCCAGCGATTTGGCGGTAGCAGCCCCAATACACTTCATCCATGCGGGCATCGATGGCCGCCGCGACCTGCTGCGCGCCGTGTTCACGCAAGGCGCGCTGTGCCAGCACCGCAAGGTTGGACACCGGCAATACCGGGCGCTCCAGCGCAAAGGCCAGGCCCTGGACCACGCCGATGGCGATACGCACACCGGTAAAGGCCCCCGGGCCACGGCCGAAGGCAATGGCATCCACGGCAGACAGGGTAATGCCCGCCTCTTCAAGCAATTGCTTGATCATCGGCAACAGCTTCTGCGCATGCAGACGCGGGATCACCTCGTAGTGGCTTGTAACTTTGCCATCGTGCAGCAAGGCAACGGAGCAAGCTTCAGTCGCGGTGTCCAGGGCCAGCAGGGTGCTCATCGGTGTCGGTGTCCAAGTCGAAAAAAAGTGCGCCAGTATAAACAACAACGGCCCGCAAGCGGGCCGTTGTCGATGAAGCCGATCACTTGATCAGCTCAGTGCTTGCAGCACCTTGGCGGTGATGGCTTCAACCGAGCCAACGCCAGGGATATGGCTGTACTTCGGCTTGCCTTGGGCAGCCGACAGCTTCTGGTAAAAATCCACCAGCGGCTTGGTCTGGGAATGGTAGACGGACAGGCGATGACGCACGGTTTCTTCGGTGTCGTCCTTGCGCTGCACCAGGTCTTCACCGGTGACATCGTCCTTGCCTGCCACTTTCGGCGGGTTGTAGACGGTGTGGTACACGCGCCCCGAGGCTTCGTGAACGCGACGACCAGCAATACGCTGGACGATTTCTTCATCTTCAACCGCGATTTCGACCACGGCGTCCAACTCGACACCAGCCGTCACCAGGGCTTCAGCCTGGGGAATGGTGCGTGGGAAGCCGTCGAACAGGAAACCCTTGGCGCAGTCAGGTTGCGCGATACGGTCCTTGACCAATGCGATGATCAGGTCATCGGACACCAGGCCACCGGCATCCATGATGCTTTTGGCTTTAACGCCCAGCTCGGTGCCTGCTTTTACCGCAGCGCGCAGCATGTCACCGGTGGAGATTTGTGGAATGCCAAATTTTTCAGTGATGAACTTTGCCTGAGTACCTTTACCGGCCCCGGGAGCTCCCAGCAGAATGACGCGCATCGATGTGCTCCTCAATTTTTTATAGAGATGACGCTCGGATTCGCCGCGTGGGGCCAATCTCGTAAAAATATGGCTCATAAAAATATGGGCCCAAGCCGCCCAAACGGCCAAAGGCTGATCAAGATACACAGCAGGCCCTAACCACACAAGCCGCCAAAAGTCGGAGGAACCCGCGCCGCGCATACGTCATAGGTAGGGTGTGCCTGGGTGCAACCCGGCCGCTCAAACAACGACCGCCCGTTCAGGGCGGTCGTCACGGTTTACCGGCAAGGCGTCGAGAACGCGCAAAAAACCTCAGCCGGTGTTACGCAACCCGGCGGCGATACCGGCCACGGACACCAGCAGCGCTTGTTCCAGAGGGCTGTCCTGCGCCGCTTCCTGTTGACGGGAGCGTGCCAGCAGTTCGGCCTGCAACAGGTGCAAAGGGTCCAGGTAGGTGTTGCGCAGGCGGATGAACTCCAGGGTGTCGGGGCTATGCGCCAGCAGTTGCGACTGGCCAGTCAGGCCAAGTACCACCTGGCACGCCTGCGACAATAGGTCGCGTAAATGCGCACCCAATGGCAGCAGGTCCGGCTGCACCAGGCGCTCGTCATACAGCCGCGCGATGTCGGCATCGGCCTTGGCCAGCACCATTTCCAACATATCGATGCGGGTGCGGAAGAACGGCCACTGCTCGCGCATTTGCCCCAGCAGTTCGCCTTCGCCACGCTCCAGCGCCTTGCTCAGGGCCGCTTCCCAGCCCAGCCAGGCGGGCAACATCAGGCGGGTCTGGGTCCAGCCAAAGATCCACGGAATCGCCCGCAGGCTTTCAATACCACCGGCACGGCGCTTGGCCGGGCGGCTGCCCAGAGGCAAGCGACCGAGTTCCTGCTCCGGCGTCGACTGGCGGAAGTACTCGACGAACTGCGGATTTTCCCGCACTACGGCGCGATAGGCGCTGACACCGTCTGCCGCCAATTCATCCATCAAATGCCGCCACGCAGGCTCCGGTGGCGGCGGTGGCAGCAGCGTCGCTTCCAACACGGCAGCCAGATAGAGATTGAGGTTCTGCTCGGCAATGTCTGGGAGGCCGAATTTGAAACGGATCATTTCCCCTTGTTCGGTGGTACGGAAACGCCCCGCCACCGACCCCGGTGGCTGCGACAGGATCGCCGCGTGGGCCGGGCCGCCGCCACGGCCCACGGTGCCACCGCGACCGTGGAACAACAGCAGTTCCACCTGTTGCTCACGGCAGATATCCACCAAGCGTTCCTGGGCACGGTACTGCGCCCAGGCAGCGGCAGTGGTGCCGGCATCCTTGGCTGAGTCCGAGTAGCCGATCATGACTTCCTGCGGGCCCTGCAACCGTGCGCGGTAACCCGGCAACAGCAACAGTTGCTCGATCACCGGGCCCGCGTTATCCAGGTCGGCCAGGGTTTCGAACAGCGGCACCACCCGCATCGGCCGTTGCACGCCCGACTCTTTAAGCAACAGTTGCACCGCCAGCACATCCGAGGCGGCCCCGGCCATGGAGATGACGTACGAACCCAGGGAAGCGGCCGGTGCGGCGGCGACTTCCTTGCAGGTATTCAACACTTCGGCCGTGTCCGCCGACGGCTTGAAATAGCCCGGCAACAGGGGGCGACGGTTGGCCAGCTCTTTCATGAGGAAGCTGATGCGCATCTCCTCATTCCAGTCTTCGTAACGACCCAGGCCGAGGTAATCGGTGATCTCGGTCATGGCCGCCGTATGCCGACTGGAGTCCTGGCGCACGTCCAGGCGGACCAGGAACAGGCCGAAGGTGACCGCACGACGCAGGCAATCGAGCAATGGGCCATCGGCAATCACGCCCATGCCGCACTCATGCAGCGACTGGTAACAAAGCTCCAGCGGCTCGAGCAGGTCACGGTTGTGTTGCAACACGTCTGCGCTCGCCGGGGTGGCGACAGTCAGCGAGGCCTGAGCCCAACTGCGGGTCGCGCGCAAGCGGTCACGCAGTTGCTTGAGCAACGCCCGATAGGGTTCGACGCTGTCACCGACCTTGGCTTGCAACGCCGGGCTGGCGTGCTGCATCGACAGTTCCGAGGCCAATTGATCGATATCGCGCAGATACAGGTCGGCGGCCATCCAGCGGGCCAGCAATAGCACTTCACGGGTGACCGGCGCGGTGACATTCGGGTTGCCGTCACGGTCGCCGCCCATCCAGGACGCAAAGCGGATCGGCGCGGCTTCCAGTGGCAAGTGCAGGCCGGTAGCCGCATGCAGCGCATGGTCGGCCTTGCGCAGGTAATTGGGGATCGCATGCCAAAGCGAATGCTCGATCACCGCAAACCCCCATTTAGCCTCGTCCACCGGAGTGGGCCGGGTGCGGCGGATTTCTTCGGTGTGCCAGGCTTCGGCGATCAACCGCTGCAGGCGCTCGCGAATCTGCTCGCGCTCGGCCGTGGTGAGGTCGCGGTGATCCTGCAGCGCCAGTTGCGCGGCGATCGCATCGTATTTCTGGATCAGGGTGCGCCGCGCCACTTCAGTGGGGTGGGCGGTGAGCACCAGCTCGATTTCCAGGCGCCCCAATTGGCGGGCCAGCGACTCGTTGCTGTGGCCTTCGCGTTGCAGGCGGGCCAGCAACTCCGGCAATACGCGTGCTTCGAAGGGCGCCGGTTGCGACTCATCGCGCCGATGAATCAATTGGTACTGCTCGGCAATATTGGCCAGGTTAAGGAACTGGTTGAAGGCCCGGGCGACGGGCAGCAGTTCGTCTTCCTGCAACTGGTTCAAGCTGCTGCTCAGTTCATCGCCAGCCGTTTTATCCGAGACGGCGCCGCGCCGGTCAGCCTTGGCTCCTTTGCGGATCTGCTCGATCTTGGCGAGAAAATCATCGCCGTACTGCTCTCGAATGGTATTGCCCAACAGCTCACCCAGCAGGTGAACATCCTCGCGCAAGCGTGCATCGATATCACTCATCAGCCAATCTCCAGCCAGAAATCCGGGACGCGCAGATCTGTCAGAGTGCCGCCAGCCTGGTTTTATGACAAGACTTTAAACCTTGTGACTTACAGCTAGTCTCAACTGTGAGTCGTCGCGTTATCCATGCGAGCGACTGGTCACTCATCACCGCCCGCTACCGCAGGCTTTATTGAGGTTGCCATGAAAATTCGAGAACTGGCCCAGCATTGGGAAGAGAACGCCAAGGGTCGCTTGACCAAGACCGAATATGCGATCCATCTGGATGTGGAGGCCGCCGCAAGGCTGGCGGCCATTGCCGAAATGTACCCCAAGCGCAACACCGAAGAACTGCTCGGCGAGCTGATCGGTGCCGCCCTCGAAGAGCTGGAAGCCAGCTTTCCCTACATCAAGGGCCAGCATGTGATTGCCACCGACGAAGAGGGCGATCCGCTGTACGAAGACGTCGGCCCGACCCCGCGCTTCCTGAGTCTATCGCGACGCTATCTGCACGATTTGTCGGCCAGTACCGACGAGCAGAAGCACTGAGCCCCCTCCTTTCCTCCCCCGTTTAACCCCGGTATTCCGGGCCTCTCAGAGGCTCGGCGTACCCCTGCGCGCGGCAAAAGTTCCATCTTTTATTCGCTGACCAATCGGTCAGATTTATTTTTAGGCAAATAGCCATCTCGTCTGAACTTTTGAAAAAAGCCTCCGGTCACAACCAGTAAGCCATCACTTGGAACAGTCGTTTGAAAGGGCACTGGTTGCTTTACCGCCAGCCGCCGCAACCACTGACCAGTGACATGGATTTTGATGTTTTTCAGGAGTTATCCAATGGAGTTGAAGACGATGAAGACCAGCACAGCCAAATCCTCGTTTAACCACCTGCGCGGGCTTAAATTGGCCGCGCTGGCGATCGGCACCAGCTTCGTTCTGGCTGGCTGCGCCGGCAACCCGCCAACCGAGCAATACGCGGTGACTCAGTCCGCGGTAAACAGCGCAGTCAGCGCCGGCGGCACCGAGTACGCAGCAGTTGAAATGAAATCGGCCCAGGACAAGCTCAAGCAAGCCGAGATCGCTATGCACGACAAAAACTACGACGAAGCCCGTCGCCTGGCCGAACAAGCTGAGTGGGACGCTCGCGTCGCCGAGCGTAAAGCCCAGGCCGCCAAGGCCGAACAGGCTGTGAAGGATTCCCAGAAAGCTGTTCAGGAGCTGCGTCAGGAAGGCATGCGCCCGGCTGCTATCCAGCAGAAATAAAGCGCCGCACCTGATTGCATTGCACCCGATATCGAATTGAAAGGACGACACGACTATGCGTAAACAATTGATGATCCCTGCCCTGCTGGCGATGAGCGTTGCCCTGGCGGCCTGCTCCACCCCGCCAAACGCGAACCTGGAAAACGCACGGACCAATTTCTCGGCCCTGCAAGCCAACCCGAATGCCACCAAAGTAGCGGCCCTGGAAACCAAGGACGCCCAGGATTGGCTGGACAAAGCCGACAAGGCTTACCGCGACAAGGAAGACCAGAAGAAAGTTGACCAACTGGCCTACCTGACCAACCAGCGCGTTGAAGTGGCCAAAGACACCATCGCGCTGCGCGAATCCGAAGCCAAGCTGAAAAACGCTGGAGACGAACGTGCCCGTGCACTGCTCGAAGCCCGTGATGCACAGATCAAGCAACTTCAGGACAGCTTGAACGCCAAGCAAACCGAGCGCGGCACCCTGGTGACCTTTGGTGACGTGCTGTTCGCTACCAACAAGGCCGACCTGAAGGCCAGCGGCCTGGTCAACATCAACAAGCTGGCTCAGTTCCTTCAGGAAAACCCGGATCGCCAGGTGATCGTCGAAGGTTACACAGACAGCACCGGCAGTGATGCCTACAACCAGAGCCTGTCGGAGCGCCGTGCCGCTTCGGTGCAGGTTGCACTGATCAAGATGGGCGTTGACCCACGCCGCATCGTGACCACCGGCTACGGTAAGGAATACCCGGTTGCCGATAACGGCAGCGTGTCGGGCCGCGCCATGAACCGCCGCGTTGAAGTGACCATCTCCAACGATAACCAGCCGGTCAAGCCGCGCTCGTCCGTCGCCTACTGATCGTCTGACGCAGCATAAAGAACCCCGCCAATAGGCGGGGTTCTTGGTGACGATACATTCATCAGAAAGCGATCGACACTTTACTCTGCTCGACCGTCGCCTGGACTTTGCCTGAATCACCCTCTGCACCAGACTTGTTTCCATCGGCGCCTTGGCCGCCTTGCAGCTTCTCGATCTTTTCCATCAGCTCCTTGAGCAGTTTCTTCAGTTCATCAAGTTCGCCACCGCCTTCGGCGCCCCCACCTCCCTGGCTTTGCATCGCTTCAATCTGCTTTTTCAGCGCCTCAGCCAGCTGTTTGAGCGCGCCGAGTTCATTTTGGCCCGAACCACTGCCCTGAGAACCGACACCGTCCATTGGAGAATTGCCGCCAACACCACCTATGCTCATATAGTCGACTCCGGATTAATGAATTAGAACGAACCGATTCAGCGACGCTGATCAGTCCGAAATCTGTGGTAATCGACTGTAAATGGTTCCGGCGACTCTCGGTTCTGACATGCCTTGAACTATAAACCTGCGGTTTACTTGGGCTCTTGCTCCTAGCGCTCCAAGCCGGTTTCTCACACGGTGGCAGCAGATTTCGGCCCTACTCCTGCAACTGTGGCGTTTCCTGGCCCATGCAACGCACCGCCTGTTTCTTGCTATTCACCAATACGCCCGTCAGGCCTTTTTGTTCGGTATCAAACAGTACCAACACGCCATCGACGCACTGCGCCACCTGGGCGGCCGGGGTCAGGGAGATCTTGTAGTCCTCGCCCGGCACGGTCTTGAGCATGGTGAAGTCACTGAGCAGCAACGCATCTTCCGGCTTGGCGAAGTGCAGGTAGCCGTAGTACCACAGGCAACCGACGGTGCCGATGATAGTGCCGATGCCAGTGAGAATCAGCGGGATCATGTTGCGTTCTTCGCTCATTGCGGGCTCTCTGATGAGTCAACTTTAGGAATGGGGTAGTTCGGAATTTCGCCGAGGCGACGCAGGCCATTGAAGTGTTGCGGGTCATCCAGGTAGCGCAGCATCACGGTTTGCCAGGTCTTGTCGGCAAAGGTCTGCACATGCCCACCTCGGGTCAGTTGCAGCACCCTCGGCGGCGGCGCGGCCTGATACAGGCGGATGCCATTGGACAGCGGCACGATCGGGTCATCCAGGCTGTGGAACAGCAATTTCGGTACACCGGTCAGCTTGGGCATCGCATGGATCGCGCTATCGCCGTCTGGCACCAGCCAGGACAACGGCACCTGAAACGGCCATGTTAACCAGGAGGTGCTCAGGGCGAATTGTCCTACGTCACGATAACTGGCCGGCACGCCATCCAGTACCAGGGCCTTGAGCCGGGCCTGACGCTCCGGGTGGACAGCCAGGTAATGCACCGCCAGTGCGCCGCCCAAGCTTTGGCCGAGGACGATCAAGGGTTGGGCCTGGGTTTCGGGCGCCTTGTCGATCCAAGCGAAGGCGGCATCCAGGTCCTGATAGATCGCCGGCAACGAGGGCTTGCCTTCGGACAGCCCATAGCCGCGATAGTCCAGCAGCAGCACTTGATAGCCCTGCTCCGGTAACCACCAACTGCCACCGAGGTGCCAGGCCAGGTTGCCGCCATTGCCGTGCAGGTGTAGCACGGTGCCCTTGAGCGGCACACCGGGCTTGGCCGGCAGCCACCAGGCGTGCAGCTTGACCCCGTCGGCCGTGGTGAGGGTGACGTCGCGATATGGCAGATGAGCTTTTTCCGGCGTGAACGGCAGGCCGGGCTCGGGATAGAACAACAAGGAGCTGCAACCGCTCAATGTGAGTAGCAGGCAAAGAATGCCGAGGATTCTCATCCGTTGAAGCCTCGCTGATAGTCGAATCGTCGCACCGCCCCTCACAGATTCTCGAGCCGGCTTCGTCAGTACATCCTTTACAGGATATTCGAGTAATCCGCCTCGATCCGGTCCAGGCTCAGGTGGTTGAGGAAGTTGGAGAAGCACATCCACGCCGCCAGCGCGTTCATGTCGCGGAACTGCTCGGGCAGGTACTTGGGTGGCACCACCAGGCCTTCGTCGACCAGTTGGCGCAAGGTACGCATGTCTTCCAGGGTGGTCTTGCCGCAGAACAGCAGCGGCACTTGTTCCAGCTTGCCTTTGCGCACGGCCAGCTGGATGTAGTTGTAGACCATGATAAAGCCCTTGAGGTAGGACAAATCCTTGGTAAACGGCAGGCCATCAGGCACCGAACCACGGAACACCCGGCTGGCGTTGCCATAGCTCTCAGCCATTTCAAAGCCTTGCTCGCGGAAGAACTCGAACACCTGCAGGAAATCGGCGCCCTCCTCCACCATATGGATGGCGCGGGTGCGGTTGGTCAGTTTGCGCAGGCGGCTCGGGTAGGAGGCAAACGTGATGATCTCCATCAGGATCGCCAGGCCTTCCTGGGTCACGGTGGAAGACGGCGGGCCCTTGGACAGGAAGGTGCAGATCGGCTGGTTCTGGCCATTGAGGGTGGTGCCGACGTGCACCAGGCCCTCATGCACTTCGAGGGCACGCACATCACGCTCATTGAACATCGCATCGGCGCGGATCTTGATGTAGTCGGCGCCTGCCGCCGCGTCGGCGACGATCCCGTCGGACTCGAAGACGCGGATGGTTTCTTCGGCCTCGCCAAACACCTTGTTCAAGCGCGTTTGCAGCAACGCCACGGCATCCTTGGCGGTAAGGGTCTTGGCCTCGTCCTTGAGGTCGCCACGGCCATCGATATTGTTCAGGTAGTCGGAGAGCATCAGGCCCAGGTCGGCCAGGGTCGGGTCACCGGCATGGAAGGCATCGGAAGCGGCACCGTACAGTTCCTGGGAAATCAGGCCGAAATCCTCGGTGCCACGGGCCTCGAGCATACGCACCACCATGCGGTATTCGCGGCACATGCGACGCATGATCTGCCCCACCGGGCTGAACTGGCCGAGGCGGCGGGTGATATCGCGCTCGATGTTCTGGAACTCCAGCTTGACCGCGCTGGAATCGAACGACAGCGGGCGATTCAGGTAGTAGTCGCGGTCCACGGCGGGCATGGCCTTGCCCTTGGCCTTGAGGAACCCCTGGCGAATGTTCTCGTCCCATTTCACGGCGTCGAGGACGCGGATCGGTGTTTGCGCCAGCACAATGCGATCAGACAAGGTGCGTATCGTCTGCTGGTAATCGTCCACCCGGTGCTTCCCCTTTAAACGTTATTTGCCCACGCGCCGGTAGCGCACGGCTTCCACAAACACATCGGCATTGGCCGGGTCATCCAGGTACGCAAATACCTGGTCCATGGGGCTGTCCACCTGCACGCCGGGGCCCTCGACGGTGTCCACGGTGCTGCCATGCAAGGCGTGCTGGCCTATCGCTTGGTGAATTTGCTCAAGGTCGAGGTTATAGACCACCAATTCGTGCTTTTCGTCGAACTCGAACCCTGCCAGGAAGTAATGCCCACCGAACTTGGCGGGTAACGGTGCCGACAGGTACCAACGATTGCCATGGCGCGACACGCTGAACAGGTATTCATCACGCTGGCCGGGCTTGGCTGTAGGGTAGCTCACGGCCTTGTAACGGTGTTCGCCGGCACGGGTGATGCGCAGGTTGAGAGGTTCGCCCCAGGCATTCTTGCTGGCCCACTGGCCCAACAGGGCCTGCGGTGCTGCCTCGCGGGTCGGCAGCGGATCCTTGAAGGTCACCAGGCAACCGCTGAGCAGCAGGAAGGACAAGGCGATTACCGCGACACGCCAGGCATTCATCAAACATCCCCCGGTGTCAGACCGAGGCCAACACCAAATGCATGTAACGCTTGAGAATCTCAAGCATCTCTTCGGCGGCCAGAGGCTCTGGCCCGCCAAGCAGGCCCTGATATTCCATCCGACCGATTATCGCCGTCAACACTTTGGCATCCTGTTGCGGCTCACGCGAGCCCAATACCTGAAAAAACTGCCCGGTGCCCTGCAACAGGATCTGCTGGTGGGAACGCACCAGCTCAGCCAGGCGCGGGTTGAGCAGGGCCTCCTGGCGAAACGCCTGCTCGGCCATCAGGTACTCACGACGGTTGGTCAGTTGGCGCTGCACGTAGTCGGCAGTCAACCGCGCGATGTCGTCCGCCAGTTGCGAGCGTGACTGCGGGCTGCCATCGCCGTAGGCAACCATCTCGCGCAATAAACCCTCGTTACGTACCCACAGCTTGCCCATGAAGGCGGCACTGCGTTCAACGTATTGAGCGAAGGTATCGGTGAGCAGGTCGTCGATATCCTTGAAGTAGTAAGTGGTGGCCGACAGCGGCACGCCCGCCTCCGCCGCCACCGCGCGGTGACGCACGGCACGCACGCCCTCGCGCACCACGATGCGCATGGCCGCATCGAGAATGTCTTGCCTGCGTTGCTCGCTGCCCCGACGGCTGGCCTTGCGGCCCTGGTACTGGACGCTTTCAGCCACGGCAGCGGCAATGCCGGCGGCGCCTTCTTGAGCGGTTACGCGGTTCACGACACACATCCTTGAACAGTTCAAAAACCTGGCGCTGTTTGCTTGACGCTTATAGACGCCCCATAAAAAAGCCGCCTTATAAAAGGCGGCTTCGGATTTCGCTACGGTTACGCTTGTGGCCGCATATGCGGGAACAGGATCACATCGCGGATCGACGGCGAGTTGGTCAACAACATCACCAGGCGGTCGATCCCAATGCCTTCACCGGCCGTTGGCGGCATGCCGTATTCCAGGGCACGCACGAAGTCTGCGTCGTAGTGCATGGCTTCGTCGTCACCGGCATCCTTGTCGGCCACCTGCGCCATGAAGCGCTCGGCCTGGTCTTCCGCGTCATTGAGCTCGGAATAGGCGTTGGCGATTTCGCGACCGCCGATGAACAGTTCGAAACGGTCCGTGACGTTCGGGTTGTCATCGTTGCGACGGGCCAACGGCGACACTTCGAACGGGTACTGGGTAATGAAGTGCGGCTGTTCCAGCTTGTGCTCCACCAGTTCTTCGAAAATCATTACCTGCAGCTTGCCCAGGCCTTCGAAGCCCAGCACCTTGGCCCCGGCTTTCTTGGCGATGGCACGGGCCTTGTCAATGTCGGTCAGGTCGTCGGCGGTCAGCTCAGGGTTGTACTTGAGGATCGAATCGAATACCGACAGGCGCACGAATGGCTCGCCGAAATGGAACACCTTGTCGCCGTATGGCACGTCGGTGCTGCCCAGGACCAGTTGCGCCAGCTCGCGGAACAGCTCTTCGGTCAGGTCCATGTTGTCTTCGTAGTCGGCGTAGGCCTGGTAGAACTCCAACATGGTGAATTCAGGGTTGTGACGCGTCGAGACGCCTTCGTTACGGAAGTTGCGGTTGATCTCGAACACCTTTTCGAACCCGCCAACAACAAGCCGCTTGAGGTACAGCTCAGGCGCAATGCGCAGGAACATTTCCATGTCCAGCGCGTTGTGGTGGGTTTCGAACGGCTTGGCTGCGGCACCACCGGGGATGGTTTGCAGCATCGGGGTTTCCACTTCCAGGAAGTCACGCTTCATCAGGAAGGCGCGGGTGTGGGCAATCACTTGCGAACGCACGCGGAAGGTGTGGCGCACATCTTCGTTGACGATCAGGTCAACGTAGCGCTGGCGGTAGCGCTGCTCGGTGTCGGACAGGCCGTGGTGCTTGTCTGGCAGCGGACGCAGGGATTTGGTCAGCAGGCGCACGCTGGTCATTTCAACGTACAGGTCTCCCTTGCCGGAACGGGCCAGGGTGCCTTCGGCGGCGATGATGTCGCCCAGGTCCCAGGTTTTCACGGCGGCCAGGGTTTCTTCCGGCAGGGTCTTGCGGTTGACGTAGACCTGGATGCGCCCGGACATGTCCTGGATCACCATGAACGAGCCACGGTTGAGCATGATGCGACCTGCCACCTTGACCGGGATCGCAGCCTCTGCCAGCTCTTCCTTGGTCTTGTCCGCGTATTGCTTCTGCAAGTCTTCGCAGTAGGCATCGCGACGGAAGTCGTTGGGGAAGGCGTTGCCCTTGGCGCGCTCGGCAGCAAGCTTTTCCTTGCGCAGGGCGATCAGGGAGTTTTCTTCCTGTTGCAGGGCTTGCGGGTCGAGTTGTTGGTCGCTCATGTCTTTAGATTTTCCATCACAGGTTCGTTGCCCCCGCCAATGACGGGGGACTTGAGGTCGGGCTGACGGTTTACAGCCCCGATTTCAGGCTGGCTTCCAGGTATTCGTCGATATCGCCGTCGAGCACCTTGTCGCAGTCACTGCGTTCGATGTTAGTGCGCAAATCCTTGATCCGCGACGCATCAAGCACATAAGAACGGATCTGGTGGCCCCAGCCGATATCCGACTTGGTGTCTTCCAGCGCCTGGGAAGCGGCGTTGCGCTTCTGCATTTCCTGCTCGTACAACTTGGCCCGCAGCATTTTCATGGCGGTGTCCTTGTTCGCGTGCTGGGAACGTTCGTTCTGGCAACTGACCACGGTGTTGGTCGGGACGTGGGTAATACGGACAGCCGAGTCGGTGGTGTTTACGTGCTGGCCACCGGCACCGGAGGAGCGGTAGGTGTCGATCCGCAGGTCGGCCGGGTTGATCTCGATTTCCACCTTGTCATCGATCTCGGGCGAGACGAACACTGCGCAGAACGAGGTGTGGCGACGGTTGCCGGAGTCGAACGGGCTCTTGCGCACCAGGCGGTGTACGCCGATCTCGGTACGCAGCCAACCAAAGGCGTATTCACCCTTGATGTGCACGGTCGCGCCCTTGATACCCGCGACTTCACCGGCCGACAGCTCCATGATGGTGGCGTCGAAACCGCGCTTGTCGGCCCAGCGCAGGTACATGCGCAACAGGATGTTGGCCCAGTCCTGGGCTTCGGTGCCGCCGGAACCGGCCTGGATATCCAGGTAGGCGTTGTTCGGGTCCATCTCGTGGCTGAACATGCGACGGAATTCAAGCTTGGCGAGGTTTTCCTCGAGACGGGCCAGCTCGGCGACGACATCGCCCACTGCGCCTTCGTCGTTCTCTTCGACGGCCATGTCCAGCAGGTCGCGGCAATCGGCCAGACCGGTGTTCAACTCGTCGAGGGTATCGACGATCTGCGCCAGCGCAGAACGCTCGCGGCCCAGTTCCTGGGCGTATTCAGGTTTGTTCCAGACACTCGGATCTTCAAGCTCGCGATTGACTTCGGTCAGACGCTCATGCTTTTGATCGTAGTCAAAGATACCCCCGAATAGTTTCGGAGCGCTCGGACAGGTCCTTGATGGTGTTAAGGATCGGGTTGATTTCCATGGCGGGCAGCACTCGTTGGCGAACTTTTGAAAGCCGGCGAGTATAACGGCAAACGGCTGCAAACGGCAGTCCGCTTGGCGAAAAGGCAGACTACGCAGGGTTAAATGTGGGAGGGGGCACGCCCTCTCACACATTTTGATCGGTTGCGGCCTCAGGTCACTCGATGCCCACCTGGTTACGCCCGTTATGCTTGGCCGTATACAACCCCTTGTCCGCCGCCATGATCAGTTGTCGGCAATCGGTGCCTTGCACGGGCGTCATGGTCGACAGGCCGATGCTGATGGTCAGGCTGGAGCCTTCGGTCGGAGCGATATGGGGGATTTTCAGGGCCGCGACGGCCATGCGTAGCTTTTCCGCGACTAACCGCGCACCACCGGGCGAGGTGTTGGGCAGCACCAGGGCGAATTCTTCGCCGCCATAGCGCGCCGGCAAGTCCGAGGGGCGGCTGCTGGCTTCGCGGATGCTGGCGGCGACCTTGCGCAAGGCTTCGTCGCCTTCGACGTGGCCAAAGCTGTCGTTGTAGGTCTTGAAGAAATCCACATCGATCATCAGCAGCGACAACTGGGTCTGGTCGCGCAAGGCGCGGCGCCACTCCAGTTCCAGGTATTCGTCGAAGTGGCGGCGGTTGGACAGGCCGGTGAGGCCGTCGGAGTTCATCAGGCGCTGCAGCACCAGGTTGGTATCCAGCAACTGTTGCTGGCTGACCCGCAGCGCGCGGTACGCCGCATCACGCTGCAACAAGGTCATGTACGAGCGCGAGTGGTAGCGAATACGCGCCACCAGTTCGATATTGTCCGGCAGCTTGACCAGGTAATCATTGGCCCCGGCCGAGAACGCCGCGCTCTTGATCAGGGGGTCTTCCTTGGTGGAAAGCACAATGATCGGAATGTTTTGCGTGGCCGGGTGGTTGCGGTATTCGCGCACCAGGGTCAGGCCATCCAGGCCGGGCATCACCAGGTCCTGCAGGATCACCGTGGGCTTGATGCGGATCGCCTGGGCAATCGCCTGGTGCGGATCGGCACAGAAGTGGAAGTCGATGTTTTCTTCGTGGGCCAGGCCGCGTCGTACGGCTTCACCGATCATCGCCTGGTCGTCGACCAGCAACACCATGGCGGCGTTTTCGTCGGTCTTGATGTCGTCGATCTGTAAGTCATTCATGTGCAGTCACCTGAATTACTGCCTGCAAACCAGCAGCCGGAGGTACGGATCATTTTGCAAACACCTCCAGCAATCGGGGCGCAATTCTATCCAATGGGCGAATTTCAACAGCAGCATCAATCGCCGCCGCCGCTTTGGGCATGCCATACACCGCCGAACTCTGCTGGTCCTGGGCGATGGTCAAATATCCTTGTTCACGCATCAATTTGAGGCCCTGGGCTCCGTCACGGCCCATGCCGGTCAGCAATACGCCGACGGCATCGCCATTCCAGTGGCTGGCGACGCTTTCGAAAAACACGTCGATGGACGGCCGGTAAATTTCGTTCACCGGCTCTGCGGTATAGGCCAGCGTGCCATTTTTCAACAGGCGTATATGGTGGTTGGTGCCGGCCAGCAGCACCACGCCGCTTTGTGGCGGCTCGCCTTCGCGTGCCAGGCGCACCGGCAGGCCGGAGGCGCTGCTCAACCACTCGGCCATACCGGCGGCGAACACCTGGTCCACATGCTGCACCAGCACAATGGCGGCGGGAAAGTCCCGGGGCAAGCCCTTGAGGAGGATTTCCAGGGCAGCCGGCCCACCGGCCGAGGAACCGATCGCCACCAGGCTCTGGCGTTTGCCGGTGCTGCGCGGGGCTGCGGTTTCGGCGCGTACGCGGCTGCCGCGCTGGCCAATCAGCCAGCCAATATTGAGGATTTTGCGCAACAACGGCGCCGCCGCGTCCTTGGGGTTGCCCACGCCGAGCGCCGGTGTATCCACCACATCCAGGGCACCATGGCCCATGGCCTCGAACACACGGCTGACATTGGCCTGGCGGTCGACCGTGACGATCACGATCGCGCACGGGGTCTCGGCCATGATCCGCCGGGTGGCCTCCACACCGTCCATCACTGGCATGATCAGGTCCATCAGAATCAGGTCCGGCGTCAGTTCGGCGCAGCGCTGCACCGCTTCGAGGCCATTGCTGGCAACCCACACCACCTGGTGCGCGGGCTCGAAACTCAAGGCACGGCGCAGGGCTTCCACGGCCATGGGCATGTCATTGACGATCGCAATCCTCATGCCCGGGCCCCTCCAATCAGTTCCACCACGGCGTCCAACAGGGCGTCGTCGTGAAAGCTGGCTTTGGCTAAATAATAGTCGGCGCCAGCATCCAGTCCCCGACGTCGGTCCTCTTCGCGATCCTTGTACGACACCACCATCACCGGCAACGATTGCAAGCGCGTGTCACGCCGCAGGAGTGTGACCAATTCAATACCGTCCATGCGAGGCATATCGATGTCAGTGATCAGCAGGTCGAAGTCTTCCGAGCGCAAGGCGTTCCAGCCGTCCATGCCATCGACCGCCACGGCCACTTCATAACCGCGATTGAGCAGCAATTTGCGTTGCAACTCGCGCACGGTGAGCGAGTCGTCGACCACCAGCACCCGCTTGCGTGGTGCTTCGGTGGCCTGCTGGCTGCGCCGGGCGATCCGCTCCAGGCGCCCGGTGTTGAGCAGTTTGTCCACCGAACGCAGCATGTCTTCGACATCGACGATCAAGACGACCGAGCCATCGTCCAGCAAGGCGCCGGCAGAAATATCCTGGACCTTGCCCAGGCGATCATCCAGCGGTAACACCACCAGGGTGCGCTCGCCGACAAAACGCTCCACGGCAATGCCGTACACCGCATCGCGCTCGCGAATCACCACCACCTTCAGGGTTTCGTCATTGCTTTGCCCCGGCGGGCGCTGCAGCAACTGGCTGGCCGCGACCAGGCCGACATGCCGGCCTTCGTGCCAGAAGTGCTGGCGCCCTTCCAGTTGCACAATGTCGTCGGGGGCCAGGTCGCACATGCGCTCGATGTGGGCCAGCGGAAAGGCATAGGCTTCTTCGCCGACCTCCACCACCAGGCTGCGCACCACCGACAGGGTCAACGGCACTTCGAGGTGGAAACGACTGCCCTGCCCCGGCGTCTGCTCCAGCACCACCGCCCCCCGCAATTGGCGCACCATATGCTGCACCGCGTCCAGGCCGACCCCGCGCCCAGACACCTCGGTGACCTTGTCCCGCAGGCTGAAGCCCGGCAGGAACAGGAACGTCAGCAGTTCTTCTTCGCTCAGGCGCAGGGCGGTGTCCAGCGGGGCCAGGTGCCGATCGACGATGGTGGCGCGCAGACGCTCGAGGTCGACGCCACTGCCGTCGTCGCTTAACTCCAGCACCAACAGCCCAGCCTGATGGGACGCGCGCAGGCGGATCAAGCCCTCTGCCGGCTTGCCCGCGAGCAGGCGCTGTTCGGGCAGTTCAATGCCATGGTCGACGGCATTGCGCAGCAGATGGGTCAGCGGCGCTTCGAGCTTTTCCAGCACGTCGCGGTCGACCTGGGTTTTTTCGCCCTCGATTTCCAGGCGCACCTGCTTGCCCAGGCTGCGGCCGAGGTCGCGCACCATGCGCACCTGCCCGGCCAGCACATCGGCAAACGGGCGCATGCGACAAGCCAACGCGGTGTCGTAGAGCACTTGGGCGCGTTGCCCGGCCTGCCAGCCGAACTCATCCAGCTCGGCGGTTTTTTCTGCGAGCAGGGCCTGGGCTTCACTCAACAGGCGCCGGGTGTCAGCCAGGGCTTCCAGGGCTTCGAGGGGCAAGCCGAGGGGCTTGAGGTGGCCATCGAGATGGTCCAGGGCGCGCGCACTGTTGCTCTGGATCCGCTTGAGGCGTTGCAGGCTGGCCAGGTAAGGCTTGAGCCGCTGGGTTTCCACCAGGGATTTGCTGGACAGGTCCAACAGGCTGTTCAGGCGCTCGGCGGTGACCCGCAATACCCGCTCGCCCCCTTCGGTCATGCGTTTGTTGTGGCGCGGTGGCTCGCCGATAACAGGCGGCGCGGGCTCGGGTTCAGGCGGCAGCGCCTCGACCACAGGGGCGGGAACCGGTACCGGCTCCGGCGGCGGGGCGACTTTCGCCACGGGCTGCGACGGATCGAGCAAGCGCTCCATCAACGCCACATAGGCCTCGATATCTGCCGGCCCCACGGTGTTGCCCGGGGTGGCGATACGCATCAGCAGGTCGGTGCCTTGCAGCAGCGCATCGATATGTTCGGGTTGCAGGTACAGGCGACTTTCCTGGGCGCTGACCAGGCAATCCTCCATGACATGCGCCACGCTGACCCCGGCGTCCACACCGACAATCCGCGCGGCCCCCTTGAGCGAGTGCGCGGCACGCATGCAGGCCTCGAGCTGGTCGGCTTGGGTCGGGTTGCGCTCCAGGGCCAGCAGGCCCGCGTTCAAGACCTGGGTCTGCGCATCGGCTTCCAGGCTGAACAGTTCCAGCAGCGAGGCATCACGCATCTGGTCGGGGGTCATGTGAGGCTCCGGGTCACGGCAGACAACAGTTGCGCCTCATCCAGCCAACGCAGGCTGCGGCCTTTCCACTGCAACACCCCTTGGGTGAAGCGAGCGCTGGCCTGGGTGCCGGAGGCCGAGGCTGCCTTCAAGGTACGCTCATCGATGGCGTGGATGCCGTCGACTTCATCCACTGGCACCACCACCGGACCATCCTGCGCGGCGATGATCAACATGCGCGGCATGCTCCGCCCATTGCTGGCGCTGGTGCCGGCGGCGTCCAGGCCCAGCAGTTCCACCAGCGACAGGCACGCCACCAGCGCGCCGCGCACATTGGCCACACCGAGCAACGCCCGGGAGCGCTGGTGCGGCAGGGAGTGAATCGGTTGCAACGGCGCCACTTCCACCAGGCAACGGGTGGCGATACCCAGCCATTCTTCGCCGAGGCGGAACATCAGCAACGAACGGGTGACGATATCCTGATCGAGTTCGACCGCTGCCCGGCGGTGGTCGTCCTGTTGCAGGGCGTAGCGGTCCAGCAAGCGCGTGGCGGCGGCGGAGTACACCGCGCAGTTGCGGCAGTGAATATGATCGGCCAGCAGTGGGCAGGACTTGTCACCATGGATGCCGATACGGTTCCAGCAATCATCGATGGCCTGGGTGTCGGCCAGGGTCAGGTCCAGGCCGGCGGTGTCGAGCGCGTCAGGGCTACTCATCGTTTGGACTCACTGTCAGCTCGCTCACTACGGGCAGCACGCGCCTGCAAGCGGCGTGCCCCCGCGCTGTCGCCCTGGGATTCGAGTAACGCAGCCAGGTGCATCAAGGCCTGCGCGTGCTGCGGTTCCAGATACAAGGCTTTTCGATAATACCCCTGGGCTTCCAGGGCGCTGCCGGCCACATCACTGAGCAGCCCCAACCAGTAGAACACCTGGGCGACCGGTGGGTGGGCATTCAAATAACGTTCACAGGCCGCACGGGCCTCGGCGCTTTTGCCCTCGTTGGCCAGGGTGGCGATCTGGCTGAGCAAGTCACCGGCCTCGGATGGCGGCGCCTTGATCGGCACGCCATGGGGGCGAACCGTGCTGAAGGGGCGTGGCTTGAGCGGAATCGGTGCAGCACTGCGCGGCGGCGCCGGCATGGGCCTTGGCACAAAGGCCGGCTCCGGTTGGTCCGGCGCGCCCTGCCGACTGAAGGCGAACGACTGCGGCACCCCAATCGAGCGCATGCCATGGCGGCCCAGCAGGCTGCCCTCGGCCGGGCCGATAAACAGCACGCCGTCCACGTGGGTCAGGGCCTTGAGCACGTCGAACACTTGTTTTTGCGTCGGCTGGTCGAAATAGATCAGCAGGTTGCGACAGAACACAAAGTCGTAGCTGGGCTCATTCGCCAGCAATCCGGGGTCGAGCAGGTTGCCGACTTGCAGGCGTACCTGTTCGCGTACGCGGTCGGCGATATGGAACCCGTCGGCGTGCTCCACGAAGTGACGCTCACGAAAGGCCAGGTCCCCTCCCCGAAAGGAGTTCTTGCCATACACGCCGCGCCGGGCACGCTCCACCGACAGCGGACTGACGTCGATGCCTTGCACCTTGAATTGGTGCGGTGCCAGGCCGGCGTCGAGCAAGGCCATGGCGATCGAATAGGGCTCTTCGCCGGTGGAACACGGCAGGCTGAGGATGCGCAACGCGCGCATTTGCTTGATCTCCGCCAGGCGGGCGACCGCCAGCCGCGCCAGGGTCGCGAAGGATTCGGGGTAACGGAAAAACCAGGTTTCGGGGACGATCACTGCTTCGATCAGCGCTTGCTGTTCATCATGGGAACGTTGCAGGTGCTGCCAATATTCATCCGCCGTCTGCGCCTGGCTCACCTGGCTACGCTGGCGCACGGCACGCTCGATGATCGCCTCGCCGACCGAAGCGACGTCCAGGCCGATGCGTTGCTTCAGGAACGCAAAAAACCGTGGGTCGTTGCTCATAGGCTCTGCTCGGCGGAAAACAGCAAGGCGCGCACTTCATCGGTGAGCAATTCGTTGACGCCGATCCACTGCATCAAGCCCAAGGCATCTTCACGCACCGGCCCCAGGTACGGCGCCGCGCGGTTGTCCAGGCCGTACGGCTTGAACTCCCCCAGGTCGCAACGCAGGGTGTCCGTGGCTTGTTCCAGGATCAGCCCCAGCCAGCGCGCCTGGAGCCAGGGTTCGGGCTGGTAATTGACCAGCACCAAGCGTGTGCTGGTGCGGACCTGGGCCGGTTTGCCGAAGGCCAGGGCGCTCAGGTCGATAACCGGCACCATCGCGCCCCGATGGGCAAAGATGCCTGCGACCCACTGCGGTGCATGGGCGATGGGTTTGAGCAACAGGCGCGGCAGCACCTCGGCCACCTCAGTGGCCCTGAGGGCATAACGCTCGTCACCGATGTGGAACACCAGGAACAAGGCCTTTTTCGCTGCCGGGACGGCGCCGCGTTTAGCCGCGAGGTCGCTCATCAGACTTTGAAACGCGACACGCCGCTGCGCAGACCGACCGCCACCTGGCTCAGCTCATCGATGGCAAAGCTGGCCTGGCGCAAGGACTCGACGGTCTGGCTGCTGGCATCGCCCAGTTGCACCAGGGCGTGGTTGATCTGCTCGGCACCCGTGGCCTGGGCCTGCATGCCTTCGTTGACCATCAACACCCGCGGCGCCAGGGCCTGCACCTGATGGATGATCTGCGAGAGTTGTTCGCCCACTTGCTGCACTTCGAACATGCCCCGGCGCACTTCTTCGGAGAACTTGTCCATGCCCATCACCCCGGCGGACACCGCCGACTGAATCTCGCGCACCATCTGTTCGATATCGTAGGTGGCCACGGCGGTCTGGTCGGCCAGGCGCCGTACCTCGGTGGCCACCACGGCAAAGCCCCGACCGTATTCACCGGCTTTCTCGGCCTCGATGGCCGCGTTGAGGGACAACAGGTTGGTCTGGTCGGCGACCTTGACGATCGTCACGACCACCTGGTTGATGTTGCCGGCCTTCTCATTGAGGATCGCCAGCTTGGCGTTGACCAGGTCGGCGGCGCCCATCACCGAGTGCATGGTCTCTTCCATGCGCGCCAGGCCCTGCTGGCCGGAACCGGCGGCGACCGAAGCCTGGTCGGCAGCCGTGGACACTTCGGTCATGGTACGGACCAGGTCCTTGGAGGTGGCCGCGATCTCCCGCGAAGTGGCGCCGATTTCGGTGGTGGTTGCCGCGGTTTCAGTGGCTGTGGCCTGCTGCTGCTTGGAGGTAGCGGCAATCTCGGTGACCGAGGTGGTGACCTGCACCGACGAACGCTGTGCCTGGGCAACCAGGGCAGTCAGCTCGGTCATCATGTCGTTGAAGCCGGTCTCCACCTCGCCGAACTCGTCCTTGCGCGCCAGGTTCAGGCGTTTGCTGAGGTCACCGGTACGCATGACGCCGAGGATTTCGACGATGCGGTGCATCGGCGCCATGATCGCGCGCATCAACAACAGGCCACACAGGCCGGCGGCGAGGATGGCAACGATCAACGACACCGCCATGCTGATCTTGGCGGACAGCACCGCGTCGTCGATGGCCGCCGTGGCCCGGTCGGATACGTCCTTGTTTTCAGTGATGATGTCGTTGAGCTTCATGCGCCCTTCGGTCCAGATCGGCGTCAATTGCTCTTCAAGCAACACGTTCGCCCCCGGCAGGTCGTTGGCCTCAATCCGAGCCAGCACCTCGGCCAGCGCTTTGTTGTAGTTGATGTGCGACGCCTTGAAGTTATCGAACTCCATGCGGTCAGCCTGGCCATGAACGGTTTTTTCATAGCTGGCCATCAGCAGTTCAATGCGCGTTTCGAAAGACTTGTAGTCGGTCTTGTCGGAACTGGTGAGGGTCTTTTCGTCGCGCAAGCCAATGATGTCGACAGTCAGCAAATAGCTGTCGACCCACGCGCTGCGAATCATCGAACTGAGGTAAACCCCGGGGACCGCATCGTCGCGGACCGATTCCTGGCTGGCTTCGATCTTCAGCAACCGTGAGTAGGACACCACGACCATCAGCAGCATTATCGCGATAATGACCGCAAAGCTCGCCAAAATTCGCTGGCGCAAGGTCCAATTCTTCACAGTATTTCCTCGAAGGGCCATTCAAATGGAGGGGAGTATAGCTGAGCAGAAGCCCTCATTTATCAATGGGTTTTGATGTGGCGCGCGCAGAACGTAAAAAAAAACCTGTGGGAGGGGGCTTGCTCCCGATAGCGGTGGTTCAGTTGAAGTCTCTACAAACGGGGGCAGCGCCATCGGGAGCCAGCCACCCCTGTTCAAACATAAAATAAGTTATTGATTTTAAATAATTAAAATCTTGCTTAAACGACCGTATTTTTGTGGCGAGCGAGCGGTTGTGGCGAGCAGGCCTGCTCTCTACAGGGAGTCCAGTAGAAGAGGGAGTGGGCCCTTCTACAGGTTTAACGACGTACGCCTTGTATCTACGAGTTGAGTCTCACCTGTTTTTCCAACTCAACCTTCAAGCCAGGCTCAAGCTTCAATTGGCGCGCCAACTCATCCAGATATGCCTTCTCCATAAAGTTTTCCTCATCCACCAGCATCACACTGGCGATGTACATCTCGGCGGCCATTTCCGGGGTGCTGGCGGCACGGGCCACATCGGCCGGGTCCAGGGGTTTGTTCAGCTCGGCATGCAGCCAGCTTTGCAATTCGCGGTCGTTGTCCAGCTTGGTGAATTCCCCTTCGATCAGCGCGCGCTCGCGTTCATCTACATGACCGTCGGCCTTGGCGGCCGCCACCAATGCCTTGAGGATACCCTGGCTGTGTTGTTCGACCTGGGCCGGTGGCAGGCGGTCGATGGTCTGCGGCTCGCCTTGGGGCGCGCTGGCCTGCTGCGCTTGCCAGTTGCCGTAGGCTTTGTAGGCAATCACACCCAGCGCCGCCAGCCCGCCATAGGTCAGGGCCTTGCCGCCGAATTTGCGCGCTTTCTTGTTACCCAGTAACAACCCCATGGCCCCGGCCGCCAGGGCGCCGCCGCCCGCGCCGCCGAGCAGGCTGCCGAGCCCGCCACCGCCGAGCAACCCGCCAAGGGCACCTTTGTCGTCCGACTTGCGCTGGCCGCTGGCCTTGTTCTGCAACATGTCCTGGCCAGACTTGAGCAACTGATCGAGCAATCCACGGGTATTCATTCGTAGCCTCCAGACACTAGGGTTCATAGGACCAATAGGCTCCCAGCGTAAAACTAAGTGCCAAAAACCCCCGATCTAGAGTGCTTCCAGATGTAACGCGGCTATCCTTCGGTTAAATCGATATACACTCGAGAAAATCGATAAAAACACCCCACTGGTAATTCCAGCATGATGACCTTGCGTCAAATCCGCCATTTCATCGCCGTGGCCGAGACCGGCTCGATCTCCGCCGCCGCGCAGACCGCGTTCATTTCCCAATCCACACTGACCCTGGCGATCCAGCAACTGGAGCAGGAAATCGGCGTCAACCTGTTCAACCGCCACGCCAAGGGCATGACCCTGACCCACCAGGGTCATCAGTTCCTGCGCCAGGCGCACTTGATCCTGGCCACCGTCGACAACGCCAAGCGCAGCCTGCAACAGAGCACCGACCAGGTCGCCGGACAATTGATCATCGGCGTGACCAGCCTGGTGGCCGGCTACTACCTGGCCGACCTGCTCACCCGTTTCCAACGCGCCTACCCCAATGTGGAAATCCGCGTAATGGAAGACGAGCGCCCGTACATCGAGCATTTGCTGGTCAGCGGCGAGATCGATGTGGGGGTGCTGATCCTCTCCAACCTCGAAGACCGCCACGCCCTGCAGACCGAAGTGCTCACCCACTCGCCCCACCGCCTGTGGCTGCCGGCGCAACATCCGCTGCTGGAGCACGACAGCATCAACCTCGCCGATGTCGCGCGCGAGCCGTTGATTCAGTTGAACGTCGATGAAATGGGCCACAACGCCCAACGCCTATGGGCCGGTGCCGGCCTGCATCCGCGCGTGACCCTGCGCACGGCATCCACCGAAGCGGTGCGCAGCCTGGTGGCGGCGGGCCTGGGTGTGTCGATCCAGCCGGATATGACGTACCGCCCCTGGTCCCTGGAGGGCGACATTATTGAAGCGCGACCCATCGCCGACCTCAGCCAGACCCTTGACGTCGGCCTGGCCTGGCGCCGCGGCACGGCGCGACCGGCGCTGGTCGATCCGTTCCTGACCGTCGCGCGTGAGCAGCCACACCCGCGCAAGCCATCTATTTAATCGAATGCGGCATTCAGTATTTAGTATTTGTTGACCTCGCGCTTGACCTCTAGTCTCTGTTCATCCCCTAAGAGAAAGGTCAGGCCCTCGTAAGAGAACGCCCATGGCCACACAAGAAAAGAGATCGCGAAAAATGTCCGGCGCGCCCACCCCGCTGCTCACTGCGTTGCTGATCGACGGCGAACTGGTCCAGGGCCAGGGTTTTGCCGAGCCGATCCTCAACCCGGCCACCGGCGAAGTACTCACCCAGATCGCCGAAGCCAGCGCCGAGCAGGTCGAAAGCGCCATCCTCGCCGCCCACCGGGCGTTTGCCGGCTGGTCGCGGACCACGCCGCAGCAGCGATCGAACATCCTGCTGGGCATTGCCGAAGCCATCGAGAAACAGGCCGACTACCTGGCCCGCCTCGAATCCCTGAACTGCGGCAAGCCGTTGCACCTGGCGCGCCAGGATGACTTGAGCGCCACCGTCGATGTGTTCCGCTTCTTCGCCGGGGCCGTGCGGTGCCAGACCGGCCAGCTCAGCGGCGAATACCTGCCAGGCTACACCAGCATGGTGCGGCGTGATCCGATTGGCGTCGTTGCCTCCATCGCGCCATGGAATTACCCGCTGATGATGGCCGCGTGGAAGATCGCCCCTGCGCTCGCCGCGGGTAATACATTGGTATTCAAGCCCTCGGAACACACGCCGCTGTCGATCCTCGCCCTTGCCCCGGTCCTTAAAGCGCTGCTGCCACGCGGAGTGATCAATATTCTGTGTGGCGGCGGCGAAGGGGTGGGCAGCCATCTGGTCAGCCACCCGAAGGTGCGCATGGTGTCACTGACCGGCGACATCGTCACCGGGCAGAAAATCCTCCAAGCCGCGTCCAAAACCCTGAAACGCACGCACCTGGAATTGGGCGGCAAGGCGCCGGTGATCGTGTGCAACGACGCCGACTTGCAAGCCGTGGTCGAGGGCGTGCGCGCCTACGGTTACTACAACGCTGGCCAGGATTGCACTGCGGCATGCCGCATCTACGCCCAGGCGGGCATTCACGACAAACTGGTCGCCGACCTCGGCGCCGCCGTCAGCAGCCTGCGCTTTGCGGGCAAGCGCGATGCCGACAACGAACTCGGCCCGCTGATCAGTACGCGCCAGCGCGACCGCGTCGCCAGTTTTGTCGAACGCGCCCTCGGCCAACCGCATATCGAGCGGATCACCGGCGCCGCCGTGCATTCCGGCGCAGGCTTTTATTACCAGCCGACCTTGCTCGCCGGCTGTAAGCAGCACGATGAAATCGTCCAGCGCGAAGTGTTCGGCCCCGTGGTCACGGTGACGCGCTTCGAGGAGCTGGAACAGGCGGTGGATTGGGCCAATGATTCGGAATACGGCCTGGCCTCCTCCGTGTGGACCCAGAACCTGGACAAGGCCATGCAAGTGGCGGCGCGCCTGCAATACGGCTGCACCTGGATCAACAGCCATTTCATGCTGGTCAGCGAAATGCCCCACGGCGGCTTGAAGCGCTCGGGGTATGGGAAAGATCTGTCCAGTGATTCGCTACAGGACTACAGCGTGGTGCGCCACATCATGGCGCGCCACGGCCAGCACCTTTAAAACAACAACTAAGCTCATGCGTCACCGGTTGCACAAAACTGCCCCGACCATAATTAAAGAAGAGGGAACCCCCATGTCCGCGCACAAGACCGCACTGCTCAGTGCCCTGACCACCGCGCTGCTGACGAGCGTCAGCCTCCACGCCGCCGAGCCGCTCAAGGCGGTGGGTGCTGGTGAAGGCCAGTTGGATATCGTCGCCTGGCCCGGCTATATCGAACGTGGCGAGAGCGACAAAGCCTACGATTGGGTCACAGGTTTCGAGAAAGAAACCGGCTGCAAGGTCAATGTGAAAACCGCCGCCACCTCTGACGAAATGGTCAGTTTGATGGCCAAGGGCGGTTACGACCTGGTCACCGCGTCGGGCGATGCGTCGCTGCGGTTGATCGTCGGCAAGCGTGTGCAGCCAATCAACACCGCATTGATCCCCAACTGGAAGAGCATCGACCCGCGCCTGAAAGATGCGCCGTGGTACGTGGTCGGGCAGCAAACCTACGGCACGCCGTACCAATGGGGCCCGAACGTGTTGATGTACAACACCAACGTGTTCAAGACCGCACCCACCAGTTGGAGCGTGCTCTTCGAGGCGCAGAACCTGCCGGACGGCAAGCCGAACAAAGGTCGCGTGCAGGCGTATGACGGCCCGATCTACATCGCCGATGCGGCGCTGTACCTCAAGTCGACCAAGCCGGAACTGGGCATCCAGAGCCCGTATGAGCTGACCGAAACCCAGTACAAGGCGGTGCTTGAGCTGTTACGCGCCCAGCAACCGCTGATCCACCGCTACTGGCACGACACCACCGTGCAGATGAGTGACTTCAAGAACGAAGGCGTGGTGGCCTCCAGCGCCTGGCCTTATCAGGTCAACGGCCTGGTCAACGAGAAGCAGCCGATCGCCTCGACTATTCCCAAGGAAGGCGCCACCGGCTGGGCCGACACCACCATGTTGCACAGCGAGGCCAAGCACCCGAACTGCGCCTACAAGTGGATGGACTGGTCGCTGCAGCCGAAGGTCCAGGGCGATGTCGCGGCCTGGTTCGGCTCGCTGCCGGCGGTGCCGGCGGCCTGCACCGGCAGCGAACTGCTGGGTGCCGAGGGTTGCAAGACCAACGGCTTCGATCAGTTCGACAAGATCGCCTTCTGGAAAACCCCGCAGGCTGAAGGCGGCAAGTTCGTGCCGTACAGCCGCTGGACCCAGGACTACATCGCGATCATGGGCGGCCGCTGAGGCGTCCCAGACAACATAGGTCTCCTGTGGGAGGGGGCTTGCCCCCGATTGCGATGTGTCAGCCAACCTATCTGTCACTGAACCACCGCTATCGGGGGCAAGCCCCCTCCCACATTGACCGCATTCATAGATGTTTTGATTTTTCAGAAGTCCAGGCCGGGCCGCTGCGACGACCCGCGCCTTTTGGGAGCACCGCACCATGACGCTTGCAGTCCAATTCACCCACGTCTCCCGGCAGTTCGGCGAAGTGAAAGCCGTTGACCGGGTTTCCATCGATATCCAGGACGGCGAGTTCTTTTCCATGCTCGGCCCTTCCGGCTCCGGCAAGACCACTTGCCTGCGCCTGATTGCCGGGTTCGAGCAGCCGAGCGCAGGCTCGATCCGTATTCACGGCGAGGAAGCCGCGGGCTTGCCGCCGTATCAGCGCGACGTCAATACCGTGTTCCAGGATTACGCGCTGTTCCCCCATATGAACGTGCTCGACAACGTGGCCTATGGCCTGAAAGTCAAAGGCGTGGGCAAGCCCGAACGCCTCGAACGCGCCGAAGAAGCCCTGGCCATGGTCGCCCTCGGTGGCTATGGCGAGCGCAAACCGGTGCAACTCTCCGGCGGGCAACGCCAGCGCGTGGCCCTTGCCCGCGCCCTGGTCAATCGCCCGCGCGTATTGCTGCTGGACGAACCCCTGGGCGCGCTCGACCTCAAGCTGCGCGAGCAGATGCAAAGCGAGCTGAAAAAGCTGCAACGCCAACTGGGCATCACCTTTATCTTCGTCACCCACGACCAGACAGAAGCCCTGTCGATGTCGGACCGCGTGGCCGTGTTCAATAAGGGTCGCATCGAGCAGGTGGATACGCCGCGCAATCTCTATATGAAGCCGGCCACCGTGTTCGTCGCCGAGTTCGTCGGCACCTCCAACGTGATTCGCGGTGAACTGGCCCAGCGCCTCAGCGGCAGTGCGCAGCCGTTCTCGATCCGCCCGGAACACGTGCGGTTCGCCGAAGGCCCGTTGGGGGCTGGCGACGTGGAGATCAGCGGCCTGTTGCATGACATTCAGTACCAGGGCAGCGCCACCCGCTATGAATTGAAACTGGAAAACGGCCAGGCGCTGAACATCAGCCAGGCCAACAACCAGTGGCTGGACATCAGCAGCGGCCATCAGGTCGGCCAGCCCATCACCGCCCGTTGGGCGCGGGGAGCCATGACTCCGCTGACCGATATCGCAGGCGAGGTCTGACATGAGCCAGGCCCTTTCCCAACCACCGATGCGCAGGTTTTCCAACCTGCTGTACCGCAAGCCCAACCTTTACCTGGCGATGCTGCTGGTGCCGCCGCTGATCTGGTTCGGCGCGATCTACCTGGGTTCATTGCTGACCCTGCTGTGGCAAGGCTTCTATACCTTTGACGACTTCACCATGGCGGTCACCCCGGACCTGACCCTGGCCAACTTCGCCGCGCTGTTCCAGCCGTCGAACTTCGACATCATCCTGCGCACCCTGAGCATGGCGATCGTGGTGTCGATCGCCAGCGCGATAGTGGCCTTCCCGATTGCCTACTACATGGCGCGCTACACCACGGGCAAGATCAAGGCGTTCTTCTACATCGCGGTGATGATGCCCATGTGGGCCAGCTATATCGTCAAGGCCTATGCCTGGACCTTGCTGCTGGCCAAGGGCGGTGTGGCGCAGTGGTTCGTGCAGCACCTGGGCCTGGAGCCGGTGTTGCAGTTCGTGCTGGGCATTCCCGGCGTGGGCGGCAGCACCTTGAGCACCTCACACCTGGGCCGGTTCATGGTGTTCGTCTATATCTGGTTGCCGTTCATGATCCTGCCGATCCAGGCCTCGCTGGAGCGTTTGCCACCGTCGCTGCTGCAAGCCTCGGCCGATCTGGGCGCCAAGCCGCGCCAGACGTTCATGCAGGTGATCTTGCCGCTGTCGGTGCCGGGGATTGCCGCCGGTTCGATCTTCACGTTTTCGCTGACCCTGGGCGATTTCATCGTGCCGCAACTGGTCGGCCCACCGGGTTACTTCGTCGGCGGCATGGTGTATGCCCAGCAAGGCGCCATCGGCAATATGCCCATGGCCGCGGCGTTCACCCTGGTGCCGATCGTGCTGATCGCGGTGTACTTGTCCATCGTCAAACGCCTGGGGGCCTTCGATGCACTCTGAGAAATCATCACTCGGCTTGAAGATTGCAGCCTGGGGCGGCCTGGTGTTCCTGCACTTTCCGATCCTGATCATCTTCCTTTACGCCTTCAACACCGAAGAAGCCGCGTTCAGCTTCCCGCCCCAGGGCTTTACCCTGAAGTGGTTCAGCGTGGCCTTCGCCCGGCCCGACGTGCTGGACGCGATCAAGCTGTCGCTGCAAATTGCAGGCATCGCCACCCTGATCGCCATGGTGCTCGGCACGCTCGCGTCGGCCGCCCTGTATCGCCGTGAGTTCTTTGGCAAGCAAGGCGTGTCGTTGATGCTGATCCTGCCGATTGCACTGCCGGGGATCATTACCGGTATCGCCCTGCTGGCAACGTTCAAGACCCTGGGCATCGAGCCGGGGATGTTCACCATCATCGTCGGCCATGCGACCTTCTGCGTGGTGATCGTCTACAACAACGTCATCGCCCGTCTGCGCCGCACCTCCCACAGCCTGATCGAAGCATCGATGGACCTGGGCGCCGACGGCTGGCAGACCTTCCGCTACATCATCATGCCCAACCTCGGTTCGGCGCTGCTGGCCGGCGGCATGCTGGCGTTTGCGCTGTCGTTCGACGAAATCATCGTCACCACCTTCACCGCCGGACACGAGCGCACCTTGCCGCTGTGGCTGCTCAACCAGCTCAGTCGCCCACGGGATGTACCGGTGACCAACGTGGTGGCGATGCTGGTGATGATCGTGACGATGTTCCCGATTCTGGGGGCCTATTACCTGACGCGCGGCGGTGAAAGCGTGGCCGGTAGTGGCGGTAAATAACTTTTTTATTGAAGGCACCGCGCTCAAATGTGGGAGGGGGCTTGCTCCCGATGGCGGTACATCAGCCCCCCATGTGTTGACTGACACACTGTTATCGGGGGCAAGCCCCCTCCCACATGTGAACCCGGTTCTTTCAGTGACATAACAATAGTGTTGAGGAGGATTGAACCATGCAAACCAAACTCTTGATCAACGGCCACCTGGTCGAAGGCGAAGGCCCGATCCAAGCCATCTTCAACCCGGCACTCGGCCGCGTGCTGGTGGAAATCAAGGAAGCCAGCGAAGCCCAGGTCGACGCCGCCGTGCGCGCCGCCGATGCGGCCTTTGAAAGCTGGTCGCAGACCGCGCCCAAGGATCGTTCGCTGTTGCTGCTCAAACTGGCGGACGTGATCGAAGCCCATGGCGAAGAGCTGGCCAAGCTGGAATCGGACAACTGCGGCAAGCCTTACAGCGCGGCGCTGAACGACGAGATCCCGGCGATTGCCGACGTGTTTCGTTTCTTCGCCGGCGCCAGCCGCTGCATGAGCGGTTCGGCCGGCGGTGAATACCTGCCCGGCCACACCTCGATGATCCGCCGCGACCCGGTGGGCGTGATCGCCTCCATCGCGCCGTGGAACTACCCGCTGATGATGGTCGCCTGGAAGATCGCCCCAGCCCTCGCTGCGGGTAATACCGTAGTGCTCAAGCCATCGGAACAAACCCCGCTGACCGCGCTGCGCCTGGTCGAGCTCGCCTCGGAGATATTCCCGGCCGGCGTACTCAACCTGGTTTTCGGTCGAGGGCCTACCGTGGGCAACCCCCTGGTGACTCACCCGAAAGTGCGCATGGTGTCGTTGACCGGCTCCATCGCCACCGGCGCGAATATCATCGCCAGCACTGCTGACAACGTGAAGCGAATGCACATGGAACTGGGGGGCAAGGCCCCGGTGATCATCTTCAATGACGCCGATATCGATGCCGCCGTCGAGGGCATTCGCACCTTCGGTTTCTATAACGCTGGCCAGGATTGCACGGCCGCCTGCCGCATTTATGCGCAGGCCGATATCTACGACGCCTTTGTCGAAAAGCTCGGCGCCGCCGTCGCCAGCATCAAGTATGGCTTGCAGGATGACCCCAGCACCGAGCTGGGCCCGCTGATCACCGCACAGCACCGCGACCGTGTCGCCGGGTTTGTCGAACGCGCCATGGCGCAGCCGCATATTCGCCTGGTCACCGGCGGCAAGGCGGTCGAAGGCAACGGTTTCTTCTTTGAGCCGACGGTGTTGGCTGATGCGCAGCAGGATGACGAGATCGTGCGCCGCGAAGTGTTCGGGCCGGTGGTGTCGGTGACCAAGTTCACCGATGAGGCGCAGGTGCTGGGCTGGGCCAATGATTCGGACTACGGTCTGGCGTCATCCGTATGGACGGCCGATGTGGGGCGCGCCCATCGCCTGGCCGCTCGTTTGCAATACGGCTGCACCTGGGTGAACACCCACTTCATGCTCGTCAGCGAAATGCCCCACGGCGGCCAGAAGCTGTCGGGGTATGGCAAAGACATGTCCATGTATGGGTTGGAGGACTACACCACGGTTCGCCATGTGATGTTCAAGCACTGATCCACGCCCAAACGCTTTAACGCTTTAACGCTTTAATTGTAGGAGCGAGCTTGCTCGCGAAGAACGCAAGAGCACCGCGGTCAATCAGAATGTCCGCGTTATCGTTGACGTTCTTCGCGAGCAAGCTCGCTCCTACAGTTGAAACACCTACAGCGATAAAACCCAGGTTTCCCCCATGGACATCACCCACCGCGACGTCCTCAACGACGTCGCCATCTCCCTTCCCCGGTTAGCGATGTAAACGATGTCCCCGGTTTATACCGGTTGCTCCCTCCCACCTTTGGATCTTCATAATGGTTGGGTAATGTGTTCACTCACAGCCCGGAAATGTCTTGTTTCATATGCGGCGCCATCACCCCGACATCAATCATTTTTCCTACGTCATAGAACCGCTTAAGCTATCCGGCGTCTGTTTAATGTCCGTTGCGTTTGGTCGAAGGCATGTCCGAACCGTTATTTTTGATCCGTTACGTGCCAGGAACGGCGCTGGATTTGCTCACGACAGGTTGTGTCTATGCACCGCAGGAATTTGCTTAAAGCATCCATGGCCATTGCGGCTTACACCGGATTGTCAGCCAGTGGCCTGCTGGCCGCGCAGGCCTGGGCCGGGAACCGTGCCGCCGACGGCAAGGCCGTGGCGTTCGATTTCGAAACGCTGAAGGCCCAGGCCAAACAGCTCGCCGGGACCGCATATAAAGACACCAAACAGGTGCTGCCGCCGACACTGGCGACCATGACCCCGCAGAATTTCAATGCCATCGGCTACGACGGCAAGCATTCGCTGTGGAAGGAGTTGAACGGCCAATTGGACGTGCAGTTCTTCCACGTTGGCATGGGCTTCAAGACGCCGGTGCGCATGCACAGTGTCGACCCGAAGACCCGGGAAGCCCGCGAAGTGCATTTCCGCCCTTCGCTGTTCAACTATGAAAAAACCACGGTCGACACTCAGCAACTGACCGGCGACCTGGGCTTCTCTGGCTTCAAGCTGTTCAAGGCACCGGAACTGGATCGCCACGACGTGCTGTCGTTTCTCGGCGCCAGCTACTTCCGCGCGGTGGATTCCACCGGCCAGTACGGCCTTTCCGCACGAGGCCTGGCGATTGATACCTACGCGAAAAAGCGCGAGGAGTTCCCCGACTTTACGCAGTTCTGGTTCGAAACCCCGGACAAGGACGCCACGCGTTTCGTGGTCTACGCCCTGCTCGACTCACCGAGTGCCACCGGCGCCTATCGCTTTGATATCGACTGCCAGGCCAACCAGGTGGTGATGGCCATCGACGCCAATATCAATGCGCGCACCGCCATCGAACAACTGGGTATCGCGCCGATGACCAGCATGTTCAGTTGCGGCACCCACGAACGGCGCATGTGCGACACCATCCACCCGCAAATCCACGACTCGGACCGCCTGGCGATGTGGCGTGGCAATGGCGAGTGGATTTGCCGCCCATTGAACAACCCGGCCAAGCTGCAATTCAACGCCTTCGCCGACACCGACCCGAAAGGTTTCGGCCTGGTGCAGACCGACCATGAGTTCGCCAGCTACCAGGACACCGTGGACTGGTACAGCAAGCGCCCAAGCCTGTGGGTCGAACCCACCACCGCCTGGGGCGAAGGCTCGATCGACCTGCTGGAAATCCCGACCACCGGCGAAACCCTCGACAATATCGTGGCCTTCTGGACGCCGAAAAAACCCGTGGCGGCCGGCGATTCGCTCAATTATGGCTACAAACTGTACTGGAGCGCCCTGCCGCCGGTGAGCACGCCGCTGGCGCAAGTCGATGCGACTCGTTCCGGCATGGGCGGTTTCACCGAAGGGTGGGCACCGGGCGAGCATTACCCGCCAGTTTGGGCACGCCGTTTCGCCGTGGACTTCAAGGGCGGCGGCCTGGATCGCCTGCCACCCGGCACCGGTATCGAGCCCGTGGTCACCTGTTCCCATGGTGAAGTGAAAGACTTCAGCGTGCTGGTGCTCGACAACATCAAGGGCTACCGCATTCTGTTCGACTGGTACCCGACCAGCGACAGCGTGGAGCCGGTGGAACTGCGCTTGTTTATCCGCACCCAGGACCGCACCTTGAGCGAAACCTGGCTGTACCAGTACTTCCCGCCGGCACCGGACCAGCGTAAGTACACATGATGCGTTGACTTGAACATGGGCGCGGGCTTGCTCACCGCAGCAAGCCCGCCCCCATGTTCAGCGGCGAATCAGAACCGCGACACGCTCTTCATCGCGCCAATCAGATACCGCATCGCCACCTGATCGCTTTCGGTCAGGGCGCGATACTGCGCCAGTAATTCAGCTTCATCGGAACTCAACCTTTGGGCGCGCGAGTACACCCTGCGGGTCAGAAAAGACACCACCACACCGGCTACACCATAGGACTTGGCCATGGACTGTTTCTCCTGATATCGATCAAAACTCCGTGTGCCCATTACCCGCCTCCCGTGAAGCGCAATGCTTCGGCAGACAAACCGGCTGACTCCCTGGGCCAGAAATCAGACTTACCCTAAGCGTAGAAACAATCTCGTGACGTGTGGGATTTTTTTAGAGTATTCACTTAAATAATTGGGTCAGGAATAAATACCTACAGCCCTGTCCCACAGTTGCGGGCAAAAAAAACCCACCGGGCCAGGGTGGGTTTTGTGAGCGCGGATGAAGGCTCAATCCCTGAGATCAGACTCATGAATCGGCTGGTCGCGATGAGTCGCCCGTTGGTACTGGGCCGGCCAGATTGCCTTGCGCCCACCGAGATCATCGTCGGCATGCAGCGGCCAGTACGGGTCACGCAGCAGTTCACGGGCGAGGAAGATGATATCGGCCTGGCAGGTGCGCAGGATGTGCTCGGCCTGGGCCGGTTCGGTGATCATGCCGACGGTGCCGGTGGCGATGCCCGACTCTTTGCGCACACGCTCGGCGAAGCGTGTCTGGTAGCCCGGCCCGGTGGGGATCTCGGCATTGGCGGCGGTGCCACCGGAGGACACGTCGATCAGGTCCACGCCCAGGTCTTTGAGGCGGCGCGCCAGCTCCACGGTTTCATCCGGGTTCCAGCCGTCTTCCACCCAGTCGGTGGCCGATACCCGCACAAACAACGGCAGCTCCTGGGGCCAGGCTTCGCGCACCGCTTCGGTCACTTGCAGCACCAGGCGGATACGGTTTTCAAAGGACCCGCCGTATTGGTCCTGACGCTGGTTGCTGATGGGCGACAGGAATTGATGTAACAGGTAACCATGCGCTGCGTGGATTTCCACCACCTCGAAACCCGCGGTCAACGCACGTTTGGCGGCGGCGACAAAGTCGCTGATCACTTGCTGGATCTGAGCGTCATCCAGTTGCCGGGGTTGCGTGTGGTTCGGGTCAAAGGCAATCGGCGACGGCCCCACCGGCACCCAGCCGCCGTCTTCCGGCTTGACGCTGCCATGCTTGCCGATCCACGGCCGATGGGTGCTGGCCTTGCGCCCGGCGTGGGCCAGTTGAATGCCGGCCACCGCGCCCTGGGCGGCGATAAAGCGGGTGATGCGTTGCAAGGGTGCGATCTGTTCATCGTTCCACAGGCCCAGATCTTGGGCGGTGATACGGCCATCGGCGGTGACCGCGGTGGCTTCGGTAAAAATCAGCCCGGCGCCGCCGACGGCACGACAGCCAAGGTGGACGAGGTGCCAGTCATTAGCCAGGCCATCGACACAGGAGTATTGGCACATCGGCGACACGGCAATGCGATTGAGCAGGGTCAATTGGCGCAGGGTATAGGGTTCGAGCAGCTGACTCATGGCGCACCTCTTCTTGGCTTTTGGGCACTTCTGTAGGAGCGAGCTGGCTCGCGAAAGCCTCATAGACACCGCGTTTATCGAGGATCGAGGCGTTACCGTTAACGTTTTTCGCGGGCAAGCCCGCTCCTACACAACAGTGCTTAGAGACTAGTCGACAACGCTGGATTGCACAGGGTTCAGAAACGAAAACGGGAGCCGATTGCCGGCTCCCGTGGTGCGGCCTCTTACATTTCGACCTGGGTGCCCAGCTCGATCACCCGGTTGACCGGGAGCTTGAAGAAACGCAGGTTGCCGTTGGCGTTCTTCAACATGAACGCGAACAAGCCCTCGCGCCAGCGCGCCATGCCTTTGATCCGCGAGGCGATGACCGTTTCGCGGCTGAGGAAGTACGTGGTGCGCATCGGGCTGAAATCCAGCTCGTCCAGATGGCACAGTTTCAACGCTTCAGGCACGTCCGGCTCATCGGTAAAGCCGAAGTGCAGGATCACGCGGAAGAAACCTTCCCCGTAGGCATCCACCTCGAAGCGCCGTGCGGCCGGCACCCGCGGAATATCCTCATAGACCACCGTCAGCAACACCACCTGCTCGTGCAGCACCTGGTTATGCAGCAGGTTGTGCAACAGCGCGTGGGGCACGGCGTCGGGCCGTGCGGTGAGGAACACCGCGGTGCCCTGCACACGATGGGGCGGTTGCACACGGATGCTGCCGATAAAAATCGGCAGTGGCAGGCCGCCTTCGTCGAGGCGATCCATCAGCAGTTCCTTGCCGCGTTTCCACGTCGTCATCAGGATAAACAACACGATCCCCGCCAACACCGGGAACGCACCGCCCTGGACGATTTTCGGCACGTTGGCGGCGAAGAACAGGCCGTCCACCAGCAGGAAACCGATCAATACCGGAATCGCCAGCAGCGGTGGCCACTTCCACAGCAACAGCATCACCGCCGACACCAGGATACTGGTGATCAGCATGGTGCCAGTCACCGCGACACCGTAGGCGGAAGCCAGGGCATTGGAGGACTCGAAGCCCAGTACCAGCAGGATCACGCCCACCATCAACGACCAGTTCACAGCACCAATGTAGATCTGGCCTTGCTCGGCGCTGGAGGTGTGCTGGATGTGCATACGGGGGATGTAGCCCAACTGGATCGCCTGGCGAGTCAGGGAGAACGCACCGGAAATCACGGCCTGGGACGCAATCACCGTCGCCAGGGTCGACAGCACCACCAGCGGGATCAACGCCCAGCTCGGCGCCAGCAGGTAGAACGGGTTGCGCGCCGCTTCGGGGTTTTCCAGCAACAACGCGCCCTGGCCGAAATAGTTGAGCACCAGCGCCGGCAGCACGAGGGCGAACCAGGCACGGGCGATGGGCTTGCGCCCGAAGTGGCCCATGTCAGCGTACAGCGCCTCGGCACCGGTCAAGGCCAGCACCACAGCGCCAAGAATCGCCACGCCCATGCCGGGGTGGACGACAAAGAAGCGCACACCCCAGACCGGGTTCAGCGCGTTGAGCACTTCCGGATGCTGGCTGATGCCATGCACCCCCAGGCCGGCCAGCACCAGGAACCACAACACCATGACCGGGCCGAACAGCTTGCCGATACGGTCGGTGCCGTGTTTCTGGATCAGGAACAGGCCCACCAGCACCACCAGCGACAACGGCACGACCCAGCGCTCAAGCCCATCAAAGGCCAGTTCAAGGCCCTCTACCGCCGAGAGTACCGAGATTGCCGGGGTGATCATGCTATCGCCGTAGAACAGCGCGGCACCGATCAGGCCGAGAATCACCAGCACCGACCGCAACTTGGGATACGGCGACGCCGCCCGCCGCGCCAGCGCCGTCAGGGCCATGATGCCGCCCTCGCCCTGGTTGTCGGCGCGCAGGATAAACAGCACGTACTTGATCGACACCACCCAGACCAACGACCAGAAAATCAACGCCAGAATGCCGAAGACCCCGTCATGATTGACTGAAACCCCATACCCCCCGGCAAACACCTCTTTAAGGGTATAGAGCGGGCTGGTACCAATATCGCCGTACACCACCCCGACCGCCGCCACCAGCATGCCTATCGGCTTGGCGTTTGAATGCTCGGCACCCGCTGCCTGACTACTTGCCTGACCCATCAACCACTCCTGCCCTTTGACCTGAGGTCTTTTATAAACAACGCGCCTAAGCTGACCCTAGCATGCGCTGTTTTACTTCTCGTAACAGACGTTTTATTGACCCAGGGCTTTCCCCGCGAGCAACGGCGCGAAGCATAGCGCAGCACTCGTCGCATTTCCCTGCATAAAGCTGGTCAAGTGCGTTGCCCGTCGCTAGAATTGCGCACTTTTTGATCAGAGGCGCAGCAAGCGCCCGTCCGCAGCCCTGTCATGCCCGACTGGCGGCGTCATTCAATACCGAGGTTAGACATGTCCACCACCATCGCAAAGGCCAACCCCAAGGTTGGCTTTGTTTCCCTGGGTTGCCCGAAGGCCCTGGTTGACTCCGAACGCATCCTGACCCAACTGCGCATGGAAGGTTATGACGTGGTGTCCACTTACCAGGACGCGGACGTGGTGGTGGTCAATACCTGCGGCTTCATCGACTCGGCCAAGGCAGAGTCGCTGGAAGTGATCGGCGAAGCCATCAAGGAAAACGGCAAGGTCATCGTGACCGGCTGCATGGGTGTGGAAGAAGGCAATATCCGCAATGTGCACCCGAGCGTGTTGGCGGTGACCGGCCCGCAGCAGTACGAACAGGTGGTCAACGCTGTGCACGACGTCGTGCCACCACGCCAGGACCACAACCCGCTGATCGACCTGGTGCCGCCGCAAGGCATCAAGCTGACCCCGCGTCACTACGCGTACCTGAAGATTTCCGAAGGCTGCAACCACAGCTGCAGCTTCTGCATCATCCCGTCGATGCGCGGCAAGCTGGTCAGCCGCCCCGTGGGTGATGTATTGGACGAAGCCCAGCGCCTGGTCAAATCCGGCGTAAAAGAGCTGCTGGTGATCTCCCAGGACACCAGCGCCTATGGCGTCGACGTGAAGTACCGCACCGGCTTCTGGAACGGCGCGCCGGTGAAAACCCGCATGACCGAACTGTGCGAAGCCTTGAGCAGCCTGGGTGTGTGGGTGCGCCTGCACTACGTTTACCCGTACCCGCACGTGGACGAGTTGATCCCGCTGATGGCCGCCGGCAAGATCCTGCCGTACCTGGACATCCCGTTCCAGCACGCCAGCCCGAAAGTGCTCAAGGCCATGAAACGCCCGGCCTTCGAGGACAAGACCCTGGCGCGCATCAAGAACTGGCGCGAAATCTGCCCGGACCTGATCATCCGTTCGACCTTTATCGTGGGCTTCCCCGGCGAAACCGAAGAAGACTTCCAATACCTGCTCGACTGGCTGACCGAAGCCCAGCTGGACCGCGTCGGCTGCTTCCAGTACTCGCCGGTGGAAGGTGCCCCGGCCAACCTGCTGGACCTGGCCGTGGTGCCGGATGACGTCAAGCAGGACCGTTGGGAGCGCTTCATGGCGCATCAGCAAGCGATCAGCTCGGCGCGCCTGCAACTGCGCATCGGCAAGGAAATCGAAGTGCTGATCGACGAAGTCGATGAACAAGGCGCGGTTGGCCGTTGCTTCTTCGATGCGCCGGAAATCGACGGCAACGTGTTTATCGACGATGCCACGGGCTTGAAGCCAGGTGACAAGGTCTGGTGCACCGTGACCGACGCCGACGAATACGACCTGTGGGCTGAAAAACGCGACTGATCGCTTCCGCCTGTAAATAAAGTGCAAAAGCCCTGCCTCTGGACAAGATGCGGGGCTTTTTTAGGTCTATCGTTTTGCCCATCGACGCCAATTTCGGCAAGGGGCAGCGGGCATGCGTCAGCATTCGGTTATCCATACACCCAGAACCAGCGACTACGCGCAGTTGGCAAGGATCTGGGAGGCCTCGGTGCGGGCCACCCATGATTTCCTGCCGGACAGTTATATCGAGCTGCTGAAAAACCTGGTGCTGACCCGCTACCTGGACTCGGTGATGCTGATCTGCACCAAGGACTCGCGCCAGCGCATTACCGGGTTTGCCGGGGTGGCCGCAGGCAAGGTCGAGATGTTGTTTATCGACCCGCAATACCGTGGCCAGGGGCTGGGCCGGCAATTGCTGCGGTACGCGATCGAATGCATGAATGCCGATGAGCTGGACGTCAACGAACAGAACCCCCAGGCCCTGGGCTTTTACTTCAAACAAGGCTTCGAGGTGATCGGACGCACAGAGCATGATGGCCTGGGGCAGCCTTATCCGTTGCTGCATTTGCGTTTGCGCCAGGCGCCGCAGCAGGCGCGCCAGGGTTAAATGAAATGGAGCCGGGATTAACCGGCTCCAGGCAGGTACAATAGCCGCCCCCTTTTGCTACGGCCCTTGTCATGACTGACCCCATACGCCTCTCCAAACGCCTTATCGAACTGGTCGGTTGCTCCCGTCGGGAGGCTGAGCTGTTTATCGAAGGCGGCTGGGTCTCGGTGGACGGTGAAGTGATCGACGAGCCGCAGTTCAAGGTCACGACCCAAAAGGTCGAATTGGACCCCGACGCCAAGGCCACCGCGCCGGAGCCGGTGACTATCCTGCTGCACGCGCCGGTTGGCGTGGATGCCGAGACGGCCATGGCCTCGATCAGCGCCGAAACGCTGTCCGAAGAGCACCGCTTCAGCAAGCGCCCGCTCAAGGGGCATTTCCTGCGCCTGACCGCCAGCGCCGACCTGCAAGCCAAGGCCAGCGGCCTGCTGGTGTTCACCCAGGACTGGAAGATACTGCGCAAGTTGACCGCCGATGCCGCCAAGATCGAGCAGGAATACGTGGTCGAGGTCGAGGGCGACATGGTTGCCCATGGCCTGAACCGCCTCAACCATGGCCTGACCTACAAAGGCAAAGAGCTGCCGGCGGTGAAAGCCAGCTGGCAGAACGAAAACCGCCTGCGCTTTGCGATGAAAAACCCGCAACCGGGCGTGATCGCCCTGTTCTGCGAAGCGGTTGGCTTGAAGGTCATCGCCATCCGCCGTATCCGCATCGGCGGCGTGTCCATCGGCAAGGTGCCGGTAGGTCAATGGCGTTATCTGTCCGGCAAAGAGAAGTTCTAAGCCACTCCCCCTTTCCAGGCGCCGCCCCACCCGGCGGCGCCCACTGTTGAAAACCAGGATTGCCCACCATGATTCACAATGACGTACTGCGCAGCGTGCGCTACATGCTCGACATCAGCGACAACAAGATGGTCGAGATCATCAAGCTCGGCGGCATGGACGTGACCAAGGAAGACCTGCTGACTTACCTCAAGAAAGACGAGGAAGAGGGCTTCGTGTTCTGCCCGGATGAGGTCATGGCGCATTTCCTCGATGGCCTGGTGATTTTCAAGCGTGGCAAGGACGAAAGCCGTCCGCCACAGCCGATCGAAACCCCGGTGACCAACAACATCATCCTCAAGAAACTGCGCGTGGCCTTCGAACTCAAGGAAGACGACATGCATGCCATCCTCAAGGCCGCCGAGTTCCCGGTGTCCAAGCCGGAGCTGAGCGCGCTGTTCCGCAAGGCCGGCCACACCAACTACCGTCCGTGCGGCGACCAGTTGCTGCGTAACTTCCTCAAGGGCCTGACGCTGCGGGTTCGCGCGTAAACCATGAGTTACCACGTCTCGCCCGTCGGCTTCGTGCGCTCCTGTTTCAAGGAGAAGTTCGCCATTCCGCGCCAGCCGCAACTGGCGCCTGCCGCACGGGGCGTGCTGGAGCTGGTCGCGCCGTTCGACCAGGGCGAGGCGGTGCAGGGCCTGGAGCAGGTCAGCCATGTTTGGCTGTTGTTTCTGTTCCACCAGGCCCTGGAAGACAAGCCACGCTTGAAAGTGCGCCCGCCGCGCCTGGGCGGCAACACGTCCATGGGCGTATTTGCCACCCGCGCCACCCATCGGCCCAATGGGATTGGCCAGTCGGTGGTGAAGCTGGACAAGGTGGAGCCGGGGCGACTATGGATTTCCGGGATTGATTTGCTCGATGGCACACCGGTGCTGGATATCAAGCCGTATGTGCCCTACGCCGACATCATCGACACGGCCAGCAACAGCATCGCCAGTGGTGCGCCGCAACTGATTCCGGTGCAATGGCTGAAGACGGCGCTGCAACAGGCACAAGGCCACGCCCAGCGCCTTGGGGAGCCGTTGGTGGAGTTGATCGATCAGTGCCTGGCGCAGGATCCACGGCCGGCGTACCAGACACCTGGGCCTGAGCGCGAATATGGAGCGCAGTTCTGGGATGTGGATGTGCGCTGGCACTATCCCGAGGCTGGGATGATTTGTGTGCTGGAAGTGGTGCCGGCTGGATAAACCGGAAACCCAATGTGGGAGGGGGCTTGCCCCCGATGGCAGTGTGAAGTGCGCCCCAGAAGTTGGACACCCATCCAATTTCTGGGGCGTTTTCATGAGCAAGTACACCACGCAGTTCAAGCTATCTGCCATCACCGCTTTCCTTGAGCGAGGCCGAGGGTTTCGCCGGGTCGCCGCTCAATTTCAAATGGACCCCACCTTGCTTCGTCGTTGGGTCGAGGCTTATCGATTACACGGTGAGGCCAGCTTGAGCAGTACCGGCCAGCGTTACAGTGCCTTGTTCAAGTTCTCTGTTCTACGGCGCATGTGGGATGACTCCCTTTCCTTGCGCCGCGCAGCGGCGCTTTTCAACTTGGGGGATTCCACTCAGGTGGGCAGATGGCAACAGCAGTATTACAGTGGCGGTATTGAAGCCCTGGAGTCAGGGAAAAGAGGACTGAGCACCGCTATGCCTAAACCACCTGCTAAACCACGCAAAACCGCTGCCCCACTCACCAGCCCTGAGCCTGAGCACAAGACGTTACTTGATGAGCTCCAATACCTACGGATGGAGAACGCTTATCTAAAAAAGCTTGGGGAGTTAGGCGAGGCGGTGATGAGGCGGGAGAAAGAACAGAAGAAAAAGCCCGATTAGTCAGTGAGCTTAAGCAACACTTTCCCTTGCGTGACTTGCTCAAGCTAGTGAGCCTTGCGCGAAGTACGTACTACTACCAACTCAAGGCGATGGGCGTTGCGGACCGATTTTCCTCGATCAAAGCTTCTATCCAGACCATCCAAAACGAGCATAAGGGCCGCTTTGGTTACCGTCGGATGACGCTAGAACTACGTAAAGAAAGATCGCTGATCAACAGTAAAACGGTACGACGACTGATGGGGGAGCTGGGTCTGAAATGCACGGTGCGGCCTAAGAAATACAGGTCGTATAAAGGGCCGATGGGCGAAGTGTCGCCCAACACCTTGGCTCGTCAGTTCGAGGCTGAGCAACCGAATCAGAAATGGGTGACGGATGTCACCGAGTTCAAAGTGGCCGGCAAAAAGCTGTACTTGTCCCCAGTTTTGGACTTGTACAACGGAGAAATCGTGGCCTATCAGACGGCAATACGTCCCCAATATGCCTTGGTGGGCGAGATGCTGGAAAAAGCTATTGAAGGCTTACCTGAGGGCGGCAAGCCTATGCTGCATTCAGATCAAGGCTGGCACTATCGATATCCAAAGTACCGGGAGAGGCTAGAAAAAGCAGGGCTGGAGCAAAGCATGTCACGCAAAGGAAACTGCCATGACAACGCCACAATGGAGAGTTTCTTCGGCACGCTGAAGTCAGAGTTCTACTATCGGGAAAGCTTTGAAAGCGTGGAGCAGTTGCAAGCGGGGCTGGATGAGTACATCCATTACTACAACCATAAGCGAATCAAAGTGAAGCTTGGCGGACTGAGCCCTGTAGCGTACAGGACCCGGTCCGCTGTAGCCTAACCAACAGCTGTCCAGCTTTTGGGGCGCACTTCAGTGGGTCAGTCGACATGTAAGTTGACTGAATCACCGTCATCGGGGGCAAGCCCCCTCCCACATTCAGATCTTCTGTGTTGCCCAGTCAGCACATGGCCTGACTGCTTTACTTCTCGACGAACGCGCGCTCGATCAGGTAATCACCCGGCTCACGCATGCGCGGCGAAACTTTCAGGCCGAAGCTGTTCAGCACTTCGCTGGTCTCGTCCAACATGCTTGGGCTGCCGCACAGCATGGCGCGGTCGTCCTCGGGGTTGATCGGTGGCAGGCCGATGTCACGGAACAGCTTACCACTGCGCATCAGGTCGGTCAGGCGGCCTTCGTTCTCGAACGGTTCACGGGTCACGGTCGGGTAGTAGATCAACTTTTCACGCAGGGCTTCGCCGAAGAATTCGTTCTGCGGCAGGTGCTCGGTGATGAATTCGCGGTAGGCGACTTCGTTGACGTAACGCACGCCGTGGCACAGGATCACTTTTTCGAAACGCTCGTAGGTTTCCGGATCCTGGATCACGCTCATAAACGGCGCCAGGCCAGTACCGGTGCTGAGCAGGTACAGGTGTTTGCCCGGCTTCAGATCGTCAAGCACCAGGGTGCCTGTCGGTTTCTTGCTGATGATGATCTCGTCGCCTTCCTTCAAATGCTGCAATTGGGAAGTCAGCGGGCCATCCGGCACCTTGATGCTGAAGAATTCCAGATGCTCTTCCCAATTCGGGCTGGCAATGGAATATGCGCGCATGAGCGGGCGGCCGTTGGGCTGTTGCAGGCCGATCATCACGAACTGACCGTTCTCGAAGCGCAGGCCCGGATCGCGGGTGCACTTGAAGCTGAACAGAGTGTCGTTCCAGTGATGAACACTGAGGACACGCTCGTGGTTCATGTTGCTCATGTACGGGGGACTCCTGGAAATGGGTCTGCGCCAAATGATAGGTGCGCAATTGCACAGCATTCTAATGGCGGCGACAATATCTGTTAACTGGATTATTAAGATAAGGGTTATCGGTTATATCGATATGCGATTTACTCTCCGTCAACTGCAAGTCTTCGTCGCCGTCGCCCAGCAGGAAAGCGTGTCCCGCGCTGCTGGTCTCCTGGCCTTATCTCAATCCGCCGCCAGCACTTCGATTACCGAGCTGGAGCGTCAATCCAGCTGCCAATTGTTCGACCGCGCCGGTAAACGCCTGAGCCTCAACGCCCTCGGGCACCAGCTGTTACCCCAGGCGGTGGCCCTGTTGGACCAGGCCAAGGAAATCGAGGACCTGCTCAACGGCAAGTCCGGTTTCGGCTCCCTGGCGGTCGGCGCAACCCTGACCATCGGCAATTACCTGGCCACCCTGCTGATCGGCAGCTTTATGCAGCAGCACCCCGAAAGCCAGGTGAAGCTGCATGTACAGAACACAGCCAATATCGTGCACCAGGTGGCCCACTATGAAATTGACCTGGGTCTAATCGAAGGCGATTGCAGCCACCCGGATATCGAGGTGCAAACCTGGGTAGAGGATGAACTGGTGGTGTTTTGCGCGCCGCAGCACCACCTGGCCAAGCGCGGCATAGCGACCATGGAAGCGTTGACCCATGAAGCCTGGATCCTGCGGGAGCAAGGCTCAGGGACACGACTGACCTTCGACCAGGCCATGCGCCATCACCGCAGCGCGCTGAATATCCGCCTGGAGCTGGAACACACCGAGGCGATCAAGCGTGCGGTGGAGTCCGGGCTGGGGATTGGCTGTATTTCCCGATTGGCGCTGCGTGATGCCTTCCGCCGGGGCAGCCTGGTGCCCGTGGAAACCCCGGACCTGGACCTGGCCCGGCAGTTCTACTTCATCTGGCATAAACAGAAGTACCAGACCTCGGCCATGCGCGAGTTTCTCGAACTGTGCCGCGCCTTTACCGCCGGGGTACAGCGCAGCGACGAGATCGTGCTGCCGAGCATTGCCTGAGCCTTAGATCAGGATCACGGCCCACACCAGGGTGATCATGGTCAGGGCCACGAATTGCGCGGCGCTGCCCATGTCCTTGGCGTTTTTTGACAGGGGATGACGGTCCAGGGAAATGCGGTCGATCGCCGCCTCTACCGCCGAATTGAGCAATTCAACGATCAAGGCCAGCAGGCATACCGCAATCAGCAACGCACGCTCGACGCGGCTGACGTGCAGGAAGAAGCTCAGTGGGATCAGGATGACGTTCAACAACACCAACTGACGGAAAGCCGCCTCGCCGGTGAAAGCTGCGCGCAGGCCATCCAGGGAGTAGCCCCCTGCATTGAAGATACGTTTGATACCGGTTTGACCCTTGAAAGGCGACATAGATGTAGGCAACTGAACCAAAGGAGTGGGGAAACTAGATCAAGCAAAGTCAAAAAAGCGTGAAGCAATGACCGCTTAATGCTGCGAAATTGACTCAAGTTGTTGCAAGAGCAGTGCTGCCTGGGTACGCGTACGCACGCCCAGCTTGCGAAAGATGGCTGTCACGTGGGCCTTGATGGTCGCTTCCGACACGCTCAACTCGTAGGCGATCTGCTTGTTCAAGAGGCCTTCGCAGACCATGGTCAACACCCGGAACTGCTGGGGTGTCAGGCTGGCCAAGCCATCACGGGCGGCCTTGGCCTCGTCGGACACGTTGATTTCTTCAAACGCTTGCGGCGGCCAGGACACATCGCCCTCCAACACCGCGCGCACGGCACGCTGGATCGCGTCCATGGAACTGGACTTGGGAATGAAACCACTGGCGCCAAACTCCTTGGAGCGCACCACCACGTCGGCCTCTTCCTGGGCCGAGACCATCACCACCGGAATCTGCGGGTATTGCCCGCGCAGCAGCACCAACCCAGAGAAACCATAGGCGCCGGGCATGTTCAGGTCGAGCAGCACCAGGTCCCAGTCGGATTTTTCGGTGAGGCGGGTTTCCAGCTCGGCAATGCTGGCCACTTCGACCAGGCGGACATCGGGGCCCAGGCCCAGGGTTACCGCCTGATGCAATGCACTGCGAAACAGCGGGTGGTCATCGGCTATCAGGATTTCGTATGTGGCCATTGATTAAATGATCCTGTTTTTTATGGCAGCCCTGATGGGTTCAGGGTTCGCCAGTACACAAGGCGACGGCCAGGCAGCCATCGCCACAGGGCAGGCTCAACGTCAAAAACACCTGGAACGACGTTGAAAACTCACGGTTGCGCCCTGATCGGCGCCCAGCATGCCCAGCGCAGCCTGGGGGGTCAAGCACTACGCCCGTGGCATTTTAGCGAGTTGTGGGGCTGCAGTGCCATCATGCAAACGTCGTCTGGTTATACCGCTGGGATATAGGGTGCAAGACGAGTATGGACGATGTCTGCCAAGTCCAGCGGTAACTGGAACTTGGCGGCCAGGTAATGGGTGCTGAACACGTCGAGATAAGCATCCAGCACTTCGCTCGCGGCCTGGTCGGCGGCCAGCTCCAGGCACAGCGCGGCCACTTCGGCGGTGCAGAAGTGATCATCCCGCTTGGAACGCCGCAGTTTATAGCGCGACAGTTGCTCCGGGGCCAGGCTCAGGACAGGCAGATGCTCCAGATAGGGGCTTTTGCGAAACATCTTGCGCGCTTCGCTCCAAGTGCCGTCCAGCAGGATAAACAGCGGGCGCTTGCCCTCCCCTACGACGACTTCGCTGACCACTCGCTCAGGTGCGACAAATTCGCCAGGGAATACGATATACGGCTGCCATTGCGGATCTGCGAGCAAGATGAGCAGTTCAGGATCGACCTCGGTGCGCGACCAGGCAAATGCACGGGTGTCGTGGATGACATCAGCGATCAGCCAGCCTGTGTTGCTCGGTTTCATCGGTTCGACGTCGTGCATCAACAGGCACATCGCAGACCGGGCCTCGACCTGAGGCCGCCAGGCACACAGGCAGTATTGCGGGATCACCCGGCAGCCGGGGCAGCGCTCGGCGCGGGAGCCACGGTTGACAAAAGGCCTGACGGCCCGCGCCAGGCGTTGGGTGCGCAGGCGGGAGACGGCATGGCTCATTGGATGCGCCGCACGGAAGAGGAAATCGACACTGGGGGAACTCGAGAAGGGCTTAAGTGGCTGCAGTTTACCAGAGCCCGTCGTACTTCCCATCGATACGCCTGGCTGTCATGGCAAGGGGTCCACTATAATTGCGCGCCACTGAACGCATAGCGCAGTGGCTGGTCTATGCACCAGTAACCGAATCAGGAGAGTTTCATGCTGCGTTCCATGCTGCGTCTTGTTGCCCCATCCGTCGCGCTCGCGTTGGTCCTGCCTGTGGGCGCCCAGGCAGCCTCGTTGCTGGAGGCGCAAATGAACAAGAAGCTGCAAAGCGTCGCGGCCGAAAGCAACAAGGAGCTGCCCCGGGAGATTGACGAAAAAACCCTGGAAGTGGCCTACACCGTTGAGGGGATGCAACTGATCGACCACCTCAGCGTGCTGCCTGATCGCGCCGAACAGATGCGCGCCAACCCCAAGGCAGTGTATTTCCAGCTGGGTCAGAGCGTATGCCTGAACAAGGGCTACCGCGAGCTGATGGCCAAGGGCGCGGTGATGCGCTACGAAATCACCGAGAACAAGACCAACCGTCCTGTGGCATCAGTGAAGTTCGTGGAAGCAGATTGCCCGGCACCGGCTGCGGCGAAAAAGAAAAAGTAATGTGGCTTGGCCCTCGCGCGCGGCTGTCCAGCGGCGCGCCGATTTCCCCGATTCCGTTTCCAGCGGCAGTCAAACTACCGTGATGAGCGACCAATAAGCGGTTGCCAGCCAAGGGTTTTTCGGCCCATGATCAAGTCATCCCAGCAGCCCTTCTACAGCGGTCTTCACGCCGTCCTGTAACATTTTCAGGGCAAAAGAGGGTTGCCCTCCTGCAACTTGCAGTGCAAAGGTTTTTACATCACAAGGAACATACAGAGCCCGCTTTGCCGCTTGGCGAACATTGTTCATTGCCTTGGGCATGCAGCGACACATGCAGTGTCGTGGCGACGGACGAATATCTCGTCGTTGACCTGGCCTCTGTGAAGAAGGAGACGTTGAATGCCTTACGAACCGAATGACCGCCTGCTTCAGCATTTTGAAGCAAACGGAGCTGACCTCACACAGCAGGTCGACGCTCAACTCCAGCTGATTGCGCCTGACAGCCCTAACATCCCCCTTTATCGCGACATGATCCTGACCGTTCTGCGCATGGCCCAGGACGACAGTAGCCGCTGGAACGCCAAGATCACCTTGCAGGCGATCCGCGAGTTGGACCACGCTTTCCGTGTACTGGAGCAGTTCAAGGGCCGGCGCAAGGTCACGGTGTTCGGCTCGGCACGCACGCCTGTCGAGAGCCCGTTGTATGCCCTGGCCCGTGAAGTCGGTGCAGCGCTGGCCCGATCAGACTTGATGGTGATCACCGGTGGTGGCGGCGGCATCATGGCGGCGGCTCACGAAGGCGCAGGCCTGGAACATAGCCTTGGGTTCAACATCACCCTGCCATTTGAACAGCACGCCAACCCGACCATCGATGGTACCGAGAACCTGCTGTCCTTCCACTTTTTCTTCACCCGTAAGCTGTTCTTCGTCAAGGAAGCCGACGCGTTGGTGCTGTGCCCGGGCGGTTTCGGCACGCTGGATGAAGCGCTGGAAGTGCTGACGTTGATCCAGACCGGCAAAAGCCCACTGGTACCCGTGGTACTGCTGGACGCACCTGGAGGCGGTTTCTGGCAGGGCGCCCTGGACTTTATCCGCAATCAACTGGAAGCCAATCGCTATATCCTCCCCACTGACCTCAAGCTGATACGCCTGGTGTACAGCGCTGAAGAGGCCGTCGAAGAGATCAATCAGTTCTATGCCAACTTCCATTCCACACGCTGGTTGAAGCGTGAATTCGTGGTGCGCATTAATCACCCGCTCAGCGAGCGTGCGCTGGCTCATTTGCAGAACGAGTTCGCCAGCCTACGGTTGAGTGGAGAGTTCCAGCAGCTTGCCTATACCGGCGAGGAGCATGATGAACCGAGGTTCAGCCATTTGACGCGACTGGTGTTCAACTTCAACGGACGCGATCAGGGCCGGCTGCGGGAGTTGGTGGACTACATCAACTTGCCGGAGAACTGGGCGCAGTCCCAGGGGAAGACGCAACAGCGAGTAGCGCCGCAGCCGGCGTGAAATCCAGAAACGCGACGCAGAATCCAGAAACGCAAAAAGGCCCGGCTATTTTCATAGCGGGCCTTTTTTTGGGGCAGTTTTTGGTGGTTCAGGTTTAGATTGAGGGTGAGGCTATTGAGGGTGAGGCTATTGGGGCTGCTTCGCAGCCCAACGCGGGGCAAGCCCGCTCGCCACAACAAGCCCGTCCGCCATACAACAAGCCTGTTCAACAAACAGCAAGGTGCTCAGTCGTCCATGTCTCGACCACTGAGTAAGCGGCTGATCATTTCCATCGAAAAACCGCGATAACTCAAGAAGCGCCCCTGCTTCGCGCGTTCCCTGGCATCAATTGGAAGGTGACCGGCAAACTTGCGGCGCCAGGTGTCCTCCAGTTGCGACTGCCAACTGATACCGCACTCACGTAGGGCAATGTCTATATCGGCGCGCTGCAAACCGCGCTGGCTCAGCTCTTCGCGAATCCGCGCGGGGCCGTAGCCGGAACGGGCTCGGTAGGAGACAAAGCTTTCGAGGTAGCGGGACTCCGACAGCAGCCCTTCTTCCGTCAAACGGTCAAGGGCGGTCTCGATCATCTCAGGCTCCGCGCCGCGCTGACGCAGTTTACGCGTCAGCTCGACTCGACCATGCTCGCGGCGAGCAAGCAGGTCCATTGCGGTGCGCCGAACGGCGACAAGTGTATCCAGTACAACAGTCATCGTTTGCTTCAGATGTCAGTGTCGACTTCTTCTACTTCTTCAACCGGCTCGCGATTGGCGGCCGCTTTCACGTCTGGCGTAGGGGTCAGCAGCTTGTCGCGAATCTGCTTCTCAAGGGTCGCCGCGATATCCGGGTTGTCTTGCAGGAACTTGGCCGAGTTGGCCTTGCCCTGGCCGATTTTGCTGCCGTTGTAGGCATACCAGGCACCGGACTTCTCGACAAAACCGTGCAGCACGCCCAGGTCGATCATCTCGCCGTTCAGGTAGATACCCTTGCCGTAGAGAATCTGGAACTCGGCCTGACGGAATGGCGGTGCGACTTTGTTTTTTACGACCTTGACGCGGGTTTCGCTACCAACGACCTCGTCACCTTCCTTCACCGCGCCCGTACGACGGATGTCCAGACGAACCGAAGCATAGAACTTCAGCGCGTTACCACCGGTGGTGGTTTCCGGGCTGCCGAACATGACGCCGATCTTCATCCGGATCTGGTTGATGAAGATCACCAGGCAGTTGGCATTCTTGATGTTACCGGTGATTTTACGCAGCGCCTGGGACATGAGGCGGGCTTGCAGGCCCACGTGCATATCACCCATTTCGCCTTCGATTTCAGCCTTCGGTACCAGGGCAGCCACGGAGTCGACCACGATCACGTCGATGGCGTTGGAGCGCACCAGCATGTCGGTGATTTCGAGGGCTTGCTCACCGGTGTCCGGTTGGGAAACCAGCAGGTCGTCAACGTTGACGCCCAGCTTGCCGGCATATTCAGGGTCAAGGGCGTGCTCGGCGTCGACGAACGCGCAAGTGGCGCCCATTTTTTGCGCCTGGGCAATCACCGACAGGGTCAGGGTGGTTTTACCGGAAGATTCAGGACCGTAGATTTCAACGATACGGCCTTTTGGCAGGCCGCCAATGCCGAGCGCGATGTCCAGACCCAGAGAGCCAGTGGAGATAGCCGGGATCGCCTGACGGTCATGATCGCCCATACGCATTACGGCACCCTTGCCGAATTGACGTTCGATCTGACCCAGGGCCGCAGCCAAGGCTTTCTTCTTGTTGTCGTCCATTAAAGTCCTCACGTAATCAATAAGGCCTGGCGGCCAACACCTGTATAAGTAGACAGTATTGTTCCACAAAGATCAGAGATCGCCTACCCCTGATTTTCTATTTCTGCTGCAGCTCGTCGCAACAAGCCCTCCAGCGCGGCCTTTACCGTTTGTCGGCGGACCTCGTCGCGGTTACCCGGGAAGTGCGCAAGCTCAGCGGTGACCTCGTCCCCGACGCCGAAGGCCAGCCACACCGTGCCCACCGGTTTTTCCGGCGAACCGCCATCGGGCCCCGCCACGCCACTGACCGCCACGGCAAAACGCGCCAGGCTTTTTTCCTGTGCGCCGCGGACCATCGCCTCCACCACTTCCTGGCTGACCGCGCCGACTTTGGCGAACAGCGCCTCAGGCACGTTCAACTGGCGGGTCTTTTGCCGGTTGGAATAGGTGACATAGCCAGCCTCGAACCACGCCGAACTCCCTGGAATCCGCGTAATAGCCTCGGCAATACCGCCACCGGTACAGGATTCAGCCGTGGTGACGTGGGCATTGAGCACCTGTAAACGGCGACCCAGTTCAGCGGCAAGTTGGGTGATTTCTTTCACGGTCGTCTCCTGGAGTGGGCGGGCGTTTGCCTACCCTACAGGAGCCTATCGACCATGCAAGTTGCAGCATGTATCCAGAGACTAACGCGCAACGGCACGCACATAGGCCTGGCAGGCACGCAAGGCGATCACGGCGTTATCACCGTCGTCGGTGATGGCGATAATTCGCTGAGCATGCGCCGGGTCAAGTCGGGCTCGCGGGGCTGCATGAACCACGCCGCCGGAGGCGGGGGTGGCGGGCATTGTACTGCCTCTGGCGGGGTCGCTGGCGTCGAGAAGGACTGACAACCGCACATCAGCAGTGGCCAGGCGGTCGCGCAGAGCTGCTTGAGTACGTTGGGCATCGCTTAACTCCCGAGTGTGTTGTTGATCGCTGGCGCTGAGCTGTTGTTCCAACGCCTGCCGTTTGTCGTTCTCCGCCTGTTGTTGACGCAAAGCCACTAGATGCTGCTGGCTCAACGCCCGCGCCTGGGCAGACGCCTCGCGCTCAAGCTGCGCACCATAGCGCCAGGCCTGCACCTGCCAAGTCAGCGCGATCAACAGGCAAGCGCCGATCAGCCGGCAAACCGTCAGGTAACGCATAAGACCGCCTTCGCCCGCGCCCATAGCTGCAAGCGGTTTTCCAGCCCATTGAGCCCACCGTTTATGCGCCGGGTGATAGTGGTGAACTGGTCCTTGTCGGCCAGCTCATTCAGGCCGTTGCTCTGCCAGAACCAGGCGGCCGACTCGGCAGCCCATTGCGGTTGCTCCAGCAGTTGCGGTTGACGCAACAAACGATCATCGCCAAACAAGGCCTGGCTACAGGCCAGGTAATTGCGCCGGCCGGTAATTTGGATCAGCCCCCTGCCCCGGTACAGCTGACCATCGCCATCCGCTTCGAGGCTATTGCCCAGGCGTACGGCCAGGCCGCCGGTATCGTATTTGCTCAGGTATTGATCGCTGCCCAGTTCACGGACGTAACGCAGCTCGCCGGATTCGTGGCCGATCTGAGCGAGGAAGGCGGCGATGCGCTTCGCACGGTCAATCTCGAAGCGAACGAAAGCCGCATTCAAGGGCGTTAAAAAAACGCCCGCTCTCAGGCGGGCATCCGGCATAACGCCAAGCAGCTGGGGGAGTGTTATCACCATTGGTTTTACTCTCGAAAAGTCTCTATATCGACAACCCACCCGCCGTGATCGAACTGCGGTATCCCGTCGCCGGATCGCCGACATGCACCACCTGCTTTATCGACCATCGTCCCTGCATATAAGACGGCCAGCTCTCATCCAGCACCAACAGCCCTTCCGCGGCCAACAATGGATTGCCCGGGCAATCGATCACCAACTTCAAATTTTCACGCCCCACACGGCGTAGTTCGCCTTCGGCAACGGCGCGGGCTTCGGCTTCGTTCTGGTAGCGTTGGCGCAAGGTTTTGAACGGAGCATTCCCCACCTGAACCACACGCTGCCTGCCGGCGGCGGCATCCCACCAACTGGCGCGGCAACCTTCGTATTTCGAGCGGGATTTTTCGTCGAGTTTGGCGGTGATAAAGCTCTGTTCACCGGGGCGGTTATCCTCAGTCACCGACAGCTTCACTTCCGGCAGCAACTGGCCGGAGAGCGACTTGGCTCGGCCGGCTTCGGCCAACACATATAGCTCGTTAAACGGTTTGGTGACCGCACTATAGAGGCGGGCAAGGCGCGAAATGAACGCCATGTCACTTTCGTTGGACTGGTCGATGTGCGCGATCGCAATCCCCTCCAGCGCGGGCGCAACTCGCGGTGAATAGCCGTGACGACTGACCAGTTGGCGAAACAGCGCGCCAAGGGTTGTCGGGCCGTAACTGGCGGATCGACGCTGACGGTAACCCGTTGCATCGACCACGCTGAAGGGCGCTGCCGTGGCCACGATCATCAAGCGCATTGGAAACAGCACCGGGGTGCGTTGGGTGACGACAAACTCGCCCTTCTCCACCAACCCCGATTCCAGGTAACCGACACGCAAGCCGATCTTGCCGTTCAGAGTGGGCAGGCCGTCCAAGCCCTCGATATTGAGGGTCAGCTCCAGCCGGTCAGTCTCAATGCCCGCCGCGTCGGTGTGGCTCCAACGCATCAAGCGCTGATTGAGCAGCGCCGCATTGGCGCCATAAAACTCCACGATAGGCGTAAATCCCTGTGCCATGCAGCCTCCTTAATCCCAGGCCAAAACGGGGCGCACCGCCACCGGCCGCGCGCGCATTTCAGGCACGATCACCCACACGCCGGCCGGTAGCACCGGGCCATATTCGGCAAGCTCGGGGTTCAGGCGCCAAAGGGTTTCTTCCGCCGCGTCATCGCAACGACCCAATTCCCGATAAAGCAACAGGTTGACCGAATCACCGGCGATACTTCGCACTCTACGCATTGACGAATTCCTCCAACTCCAGCGTCCAGGCCATGACCATGGCGGTGCCGTCATCGATCACATTGCTCTGCGTTTCCACGATCGAATTGATCCGCCACAAGCCCCAGTTACGGCCGATGCCATCAACCAGGGGCAACGGCGCCCGCGCATTTTGCAGCGCGCGCAATTCGTCCAGGCGCTGCATGCCTACGCCGTACATGGCCGTGCCGCTGAATGTGAGTTTTTCCAGTTTCTGACCGCTCTGTCGCGACTGCGACTTGCTGGCAATAATAGCCAGGTCACTCCAGCCACCGTCGCCGTTACGGACCAACGAGGAATAGGCAAATCCTCGAGACAAACCGAAAATAAAGTCGCCGAGCACCATTTGTTGTCGCATCAATCACCTCCAGGAGAATCGGCCAGTGCTGCATTGCGTCGGATGCCGAGGGCGTCGCTGAACATCGGCAGACACTGAAACTGCAGCGCCTGGATCACCTGGTTGACGACCTGCTGGGCATCGGCGGGGTTAACGCCGGTGATCTGGATACTCGGGGCGAGGGTCACTTGCACGTTGTCCGTGCGCGCACTGCTGAGTTCCTTACTCACCGCACCGGGTGTTGGCAGACGATCACTTGACCCGAACAATTTGCCTCCGATCCAAGCGCCTGCCTCGCTGCCCAGCAGGCCGCCGATTGCGCCGCCGACAGCGGTGCCAACGCCAGGGAAAACCATCGTGCCAATGGCCGCACCTGCGGAGGCGCCGGCCCAGGCGCCACCGGCGGTGCTCAGGCCTGAGCCGATGGCATGTGCATCGCCGTTGCGTACACCTTGGATCACGTCCAGGGAGGCTTCGGCGACCCTAAATGGCCCAAGCCGCCGGATGCCGAGGGATTCGAATTTGCCAAGGGCATCGGTCAAGGCCCCCGAGGGCAGGTTGGCCGCGGACGCTGGCGGGTTAGCCATGGCAAAAGCTGGATAGTTTTGTGAGGGCGCTCCCGAATGAAAACCCATTGGCGAGCCGCCCAAAGCCTGGCCGGGTTGCTCGAACAGGCGACGTAATCTTGTATTACGCCCGCTGATGTTTTTGCGCCCTTTGAACACCTTGCCAAGGGAACCTGCGACAAAATCAATGGCTTTTTCGGCGAGCTTGCTTTTGAACGCGTCCCACAATTCGTCTCCAGACTCCTTGATCGCGCTCATCACAGGACCATCGGCGGGCTCCTTCGCCTTCTCTTCCGGCGCGCTCGCGGTGACGTCGGCCTGCTTGGGCGCCAGGGAATTTCCATTGATGAACAATGTGCTGTTGAGCGCCTCCAACGCCTCACGCAGCCGCACCTGCTCCTGGGTCAATGCGTTGATATCCACACTAAGTGTGACCAACGCAGAGCGCAGCTCCAACGGCGGCTGCGCTGCGGCATCCAGGCTCACGGGCGCCACAGCGCTTGTGGAAAACGGTGCAAGCACATTGCCTAGATCCGCGTCGCCGATCATCCAGCGGTAGTCTTCCTGGGCGAGCTTGATCCCATATTTAGTCTCTTGCATCCCGCTCTACTCCTGTTTAACGCCAAGGCGAGTGATCGCAATGTCGTAGCGGCGCAATGCTTTGGCGGCGTCCCACTCCAGGATCTCCGCTTCATTGACCGAGTACACCAGCGGCACCACATCGAGGATCACGTCGATGTCGCGTTGCGAAAGAAGGCCGCCGGTTGATTTAAAAAATCGTCGATGCGCTCCTGCAATTCGGTCCAATCGGGCACGGTCAGGCCGGCAAGGTCAGGGATCATCAGGCCGGTGCAGTGAGCGGTGATGAACTCGGCGCGCTCTTTGTTGGTGGCGAGTTTTTTCATCACCTTGGTGGCGCGCAGCGCAGGCATTTCCAGAGGCAACTCGGTCAGGGTGCGACCGGCGGCCTCGAAAGGCAGCAGCAAGTGGACAGGCTCATCGTGGCTCACTTCCTGGCGCTCATCCAGAAAGAACGACGCAGGGCGCGTCGACATTTCGTGTACGTACTGAGCGATGCTGACGTAGTCCGGGCGCTTGAGCTGGTCGAGCTCTTTTTCCGACAGGCCGGTGGCGAGTTTCGCCAGTTCGAAAAACTGGTCGTCCTCGTCGTCACCGGCCCGGGCCAGCGCTTCTTTTTGCGCAGCGTAGAACAGCGGCTTGAGTTGAATCTTGTCGATCACCGCGCCGGTATCGGTGGTGATCGGGGACAGCAGCAGGTGCAGCGGTGGCATCCAGGCCATGGGGCTCTTCCTTGGTGAAATAGGGGGCGAGCACTCCCGCCCCCAAGGGTTAAGGCATCAGCACAGCACGGCGCGCATCACCGAGAATGTCGACGCCGTTGAGCACGAACTTCTGGGTGCGCACGTCGATGTCGATCACCGGAATGCCGTTTTCCAAGCGGTTGTAGGTGCGGCAGGACAGCTCCAGGGTGGTGGTGGGCTTGTCGCCCATCTTCAGCTTCGCCTCGGCCAGGGATTTGAGCTTGCCGCCGACGGTGTGATAGGTGAAGTAGGTCTTGCCGTCCTGGTCCTGGCCGGCTTCGCGCACGTTCAGCAGGATGTCATCACCCAGGCGCACGCCCAGGGCCAGCATGACTTCCGGGCCGGCGCCTTGCAGCACCAGCGTGGCGCCGAGCACCTTGCCGCTCTTGGCCATTTCCTCGGCGATAAAGCGCCCGCCGGACATGGGCTCCATGTCGAACTCGATCTTCGGCGGAGTGAACTCCTCCACCGTCGCGGACAACGGCAGGCCTTGAAGGGTGGCCGCGATGGCCTGTCTGACTCGGTTGGTAAACATTAGAGAACGTCCTCCAGGAACTGCTCGATGATTTCATCGCGGGCATTGAGTTGATAAATCATGTGTTCATTCGGCGCGTAGCGGCCGTAGTCGATGACGATGAACCAGGTGCCGTTCTTGTACTTCTCGACACTGTTCAGTTCCGGGTGCAGGTATACGCTGCCGCCGGGGATGGTTTCGTCAGCAACCAGGGTTTGCAGCCAGTCGTTGATGCGCTTGACCTCCTGGTCCATGAAGGACTTGGTGAGGTTCTTGGCCATGGCTTTCTGGCCGGCCTTGACCAGCTTGCGGCTGATCGCGTCTTCCAGGCCGACGTAGCTGATGAACTTGCCGGTGATGGAGCGGTTACCCAGCAGCGAAAAACCGCCCAGGATGGTGCGGGCGTAGTAGCTCACGCCGTATCGGTTGAGCAGGTCGCCCTCGGTGGAGGTGTCGAGGATGTTGTACTCGACCACGCGGGAAACATCCTCGGCGAACGTCACCTGGTTGCCTGGGCTTTCCCATTGCTTGACCTTGGCCAACGCCGCAATGGCCAGGGACGACGGCGATAGGAACACATTCTTCTTCGCCGCCTTGGAGTACACCGACGGCATGTTGTGCACCAGCAGGCAACGGTCGAAACCGAGGTCGGCACCGCCCAGTTCGCCGCTGTAGGTCACCTGGTCGGCCACCGAGGCGTCCTTGCCATCCAGCACCACGCGGGCCTTGATGCGCTTGCCGAACGCGGCGAACTCACCGGCCACCGCCTTGGTGCCGGTGAAGCCTGGGGCGCCGATGATGGTCAAGTCTTCCGGCACGCTGGCCAGTGCCGCCAGGCCCAATTTGCGACCGGTGACCGGCTCGTTGCCGCCGATCACATTGTTGACGGTATCGGCCGGGGTCGCGCCCTCCTCCACGATCACTACATAGACCGGCACCTTCACCACTTTGAGGATCTGGTACACGGCATGGAACAGCGTGCCGGTCTCGGCACCGGTCGGGTCCAGCAGCGCCTGGGTGGTGAAGCTGTTGATGCGAAACGGCGCGTTTTTCGGGATCGACGCATGGGCATTCGGCGCGGTGCCGACCAGGCCGATTACGTTGTCACCCAGGCCACCCATGGCCTCGGGGGATTCAGTGGCATTCACGGTGATGCCGTTGTGCTCGAAGTTCAAAACCTCAGCCATGATTAGTCAGCCTTCTTGGTGGTGGCCTTTTTGGCCGGGGTGGTGTCCTTCGCGGCGAGCACGCTGGTCAGTTCCAGGCGGCCAGCGGTGCGCAGGGCGGATGCTTCGATGTCCAGCAGGTCCAATTCCTCGCCGACGACGGACCAGTGGCCGGCGTGGGTGGGGAATGGGATGAGGACGGTGTAGGTTTGGCGGGTGGGCATAAGAGAGAATCTCCAGGCGAAAAAAAACCGCGAAGGGCGGTTTGGGGGGGCAGATGAATGGGGTTTATTCGGTTTGCTCAGCGAGCCAGATTGGAGCAACTGGACGAAGTTCGGCTTTAGGGAAATTGGGCGATTGAGGCCAGTCGCGAAGAGCCTGGATATAGACCAACAACTGCATGAAGTACTCATCAGAAAGCGTTGTAGACGCCTCCATTTCTAACTGATCACGATGACGGTCACGCAGCCATGTCACCGCCAACAACTCATCATCACGCCATGCTCGCTCAACAACTACAAGATCAAAAGCAGGAGAGGGGCCGGCAGCCAGCGCCATAGCCTCGGCTTCCGAGATATTGCGAAAGCCATCAGGCGCACTTACTCCCTGATCAAAAGCAAATATCTCTCCAATTTCATTAATGAAATAGTTCATCAGCGCATTTCCGTCCATGTGTTAATAGTGTAGCTACCCAACGGGACTTTATAAGTGGAGCCTGCTGGAACAATTGCGGAAATCGCCATACTTAAACCGGCGCTCGGAAATGAAGACCCTATAAACAAAGTGCTATCAACCACAATTGAAGCAGTTTGGTTTACGGCAGTAGCAACAAAGGCAATATTGACGTAGAGGGGTCTTTCTGTGGCATTGGTATAGGTGACGTTAATCGCCCTAGATGCCTTAACATCAGATATTGTCTTGAATTGATTTGTTAGTGTGCGGCTGAGTTCTCGTATCTGACTTTCCAAAGCTGCAATATCAATATATCCCTGATTGATTGGCGCGTTCCAAGCCTTAATACACCACATCACTGCCAGGTTACGCGGTCGGGTCTCCGTATCGCCTGTAAAACCTACGTTGTAGAGCGTGTCGTAATTATTGCCTCCGAGAGACTTGGCGCCAGTCGGGACTGATGCAGAGCTGATTCCTGTTTGATTTGGAGGCGTATGGGTATGACTCTTGAACGCATCAGCCTGGTAACTGCCGACCGCTCGACCAGGGTCCATACCGCGTCCATGATCCCATCCCCGAAAAAACTCCCCTCGCGACTCCGGTAACCGTGTGTAACCCACCGCATCACCAGTAACGTTAAACCTCTTCGCCAAATACGCCGCAAGATCCGGATAAAGGTCATCCTTGAACAGACTGTTATCCACCTCCAAATACCCCGGGGGCACCGTCCCCAGTGGAAACGGCACCATAACCCCCACCGGCAACGCCGAAGCCTTGGCAATCATCGCCTCAATCTCAGCCTTGGTATAAGTCCCCTTCGCCAGTTGCTCGCCCAGGTAATCCATCACCCAAGCCCGCGTCGCCTTCACCACGGTGTCATCAATCAACAACGTCACGATCGACGCATTACTCGTCTCAAAAATCGAGCGAATATAAAACTCTTTCCCCGATCCCGACGTCGCCAGTACCGGCTTATACGACTCCGGGTATTTGACGATCGCATACAAGATCCCGGTATCCGTCCACAGCCCGGCCTCGCGTACATACCAGCCGCCAACATCCGACGGGATGGTGACTTCGGCCATCAGCCAGTTGGCGTTTTTCTCATCCTGGAATAGCGCGTTCAGCGGCCCGCGCCAGACTTCGCGTTTAAGGGCCTTGGCGCTGGCGTCGGGGTTATAGACGGCGCCGTTGCCGTCACCGACGGAAATCTGCGCCAGCTTGATCGGTACGCCGGCAGCCTTGCAGGCGGTTTCGTAGGCGATCCCCGCGTTGGTAAGCAGGGTGTAATAGTCAGCCATTTAGTGCTCCTGTGGATAAAGGGTGGTGGTTTCGACGGTGTAGAGACCGGCCGCCATAAAGGCGCGCCCCGAGGCCTCGACCCCTGCCAGCACGTTGGGATAAATCGTGGTCAGTTCACCGCACAGCGTGGCGGCACCTATGCTGTGACGGCCAAAGGCGCTCAGGCCCACGGAGATCGACAGGATGTCGCGCTCGCTTTTGGCATCGGCCAGGCGGCGGTCGAGTCGGGCATCGATAACCTCGCCGTAGGGCAATTCGGTCCAGGCCCGTACGGCAAAGCTGTAGGGCACGCCCGGCGGTTCCTGCTCGTACCAGGCGCGCACCTCGGGCGTGAGTTGCAGGCCCCTGGCGGCGTTTTCCAGGGCTTGGCGGGTGCCCGCCTGGCGCGCAGTGGGCCAGGCGAGTTTGACGGTCAAGCGCTTCTCGGTCTCCGGGGCCGTGGTGCTCCATTCGTTGACGGCGCGGTCTGCCGCCAGGTAAGGCAAGAACGCCGCGGGTGTACGGGCCGGGTCCATCAGCTCGGGAAACGGTGGGGTAACGCGCTCCAGCAAATAGCCAAACCCCAGGTCCAACGCCTTTTCCAGCGGCGAACTGTTGACCGGCAACAGGCTTGCTTTGGGATCCCTCATAGCGTGCGCACCTCCACCTCGACACCCGTGCAATACGGGGCCTGGAACGCCGTGCTGATGATCGGCTCCAGCGGTTCGAGGATGTGCAGTTGCGCCGCGCCGGCGCTGTGGATGGCGTAGTCGATCCAGCTTGGGTCGACCCGGCCTTCCAGGCGATGACAGGAGTCGGCGTAGGTTTGCAGCAGTTGCTGCGCAGCCACTTGAGTCAGGCCCGAATCCGGTCCGGCATTGATCTTGGCCACCACACGAATTTTGTAACGTTGAATCTGCGCAGCCTGCACGGTGACCAGATCGGTTTCCGGTCGTACATCCGGCCGTGCGAAATGTCGCCGCACACCGTCAAGTAAATCGGCGGAAGGTGTGCCATCCCCTTGCCTGGACAGTACGGTGACCATCACTTCGCCAGGAGCCGTACGTCGCCCGTTGCCATCCTTGACCTGGGCTGCGTAGCCGTCCGGATCGAAGGTGTAGGTGACGGTCACCACGCCCGGCGTGGCGCTCTGCACCTTGACCGACGGCCGCTCGCCGAGGGTGAACACTTCGCGGCGGTACTGCATGCGCGAACCCGCTGCTGGCGCATGGGGTGCCAGGTAATAGCGCAGGCGCGCATCGTCGTCGCTTTCCAGGGTGGGTGGCACCGGCGGGAAGGCGGCCGGGTCGCCGGGGTCGAGCACCTGGCGCTCCAGGCCCATGTCGGCCAGGCGCGCATCCAGGTTGCTGCCGGTGGCCCACCACGCCAGCATCTGCTTGATACGGGCGTTGTATTTGCGCTCATGAGTTTGCAGCCGCACGCAAAACGCTTCCAGGGCCAGGGTCAGCAGCTCGCTTTCGTTATCGAGGCTGACCTTGAGCTTGGCTGCGGTTTGCGGCGCGCGGGTGGCGACGTAGTCGACGACGAACGCCTTGAACTCCGCCAGCAGCGGTTCGAATTCATCGACCGCGATAATCGCCGGCTCCGCCAGTTGGTTCTGGCCAGGGATCAGCATGCTCATGTCACGACCTCGAAGGATTGTTGGCGGTTTTTCCAGGTACCGGCAAAACGCAGCAATAAACCTGCGCCCTGGCGCGTGGCGACAATGACCTGGGGTTGGAAATCGGCGATGCCGTTCTGGGTGGTGTAGAACGCTTGCGCGGCGTGGCTTTGGGCGAGGATCAGCAGATCGTCACCGAGGTTCTGGCCGAGCAGTTGCGGGATCAGCGAGCCGTACAACGGGCGCTTCTGGCGAGTGCCCACGGGGGTGGTCAGCGCTCGGGTGGCACGCTGTACAAATTGCAGCCAGTCATCGACCGCTGCCCCGGTGTTCCTATCGATTCCGATCATGGCAAATCCTTATGCGCTGCTGATCACACGGCCCTGGTGATCCACCAGTGGGCCGCTCAAGTGCACACCGCCAGCGTCCAGCAGCAGGCCGACGGCACCGAGTTGCACAGCGATGTGATCGGCCGTCATTTGCAGGGTGGCGGGGCCGACTTTCACCTCGACCTGTTCGCGGGAACCGCTGAGGGTCGTGGGGCCGTTGGCCCAGTTGAAGGTGTGGCTGGCGTCGTCGTAATCGCTCTGGGTACCGTCCTGATAACGGCGTCGGGTCAATGACGCAACGCTGGAGACCGGCGGAAACAAGCTACTGTTGAGGCCGAAGAGGGCTACAGACTGCGCACCGCCCTCTCCACCGCCATAGTTGAGCAACAGACATTGCTCCCCCACGGAAGGAATGCGGGTTTCGCTCTGCGCCCCGGCACTGGGGTTGAAGAAGCGGATCGCCGGGCTGAGCAACTCACCGTGGCTGACCTTGCAGGTATTGCCGGCGGCGTCGACCTCCTGGCACACGCCAATGCGGCAGAAACTATCCGCGCGTCGATACAGGTCTTCGAGCTGGGCTTCCATTTCCGCCAGGCGCTCGATAATCGGCCCCAGTTGCATGCGTAACAATGCGTCGAACATGGCCTACTCCTGCAACGGGCGATATTGATCCGGATCGTCGATGTCCGAGACTTCCCAGGTGCAGGCAAACAACGGCGTACCTGTGGGATCTTCGAGCAGCGACGGGCCGAAATAGAGGTTTTGGGTGAAGGACACGGTCCAGCTGTCGTAGTCCGTTTCGTTACCGGTGAGTACCGTCGGTGCCGCGACGATGGCCGTGGGCAGGTCGCACTGATCAGGCGGCAGGCCCCAGCGGTTATCCAACGCCAGGTCCATCAATTGGCTGGCCAGGTCACAGGCGTCAAAAGCAGTAGCCCCGCTGGCAACCGTGACGCGGAGTGAAACCGCCAAGGCGTGGGCCTTGCGCCCTTCAAAGGAGCGAACGTCGGGGCCGTTGCGCTCCACGGTAATCAGCACACCGGTTCGGTCGCTGGCGCCCTGGAAGTCTTGATGATTGCCGACGCGCAATAGTGGAAAGGCGCGCTTGAGCGCTTCCCCAATCGCCACGGGGAGCTGGGAAGGTTTTTCGATAAGTGTCATGTAGTCGCGTCCTTGCAACGGTTACGGCTGATCCGGGCGGGAAGGCGGGGTCTCGTTGACCCCGATGCGCTTGGCCGCCCAGCGTTCATAGAGGCCGATGGCAACGTCGGCCCCCGCCATGGCGGTCAGGCAACCAATGGCGCCGGCAGTCCAGATCGACATCCCCGCGGCGTAGCACAGCATCAATGCCGACACCCCGCAGACCATGCATGCTCCCGACCGCAGGGCCAGGCGCCGCACCAGCGACCAGCCCCGCGCGCCCTCCTTGTCGGCGCGCCACATTTCGCCGGAGACCCCGCCGACCAGGGCCAGTACGACCACCAGCCAGATAGGCATTTCCGCTAACGCTTGCTGCTCGTTTGTCATGTCACGCCTCCTGGTTGAACAATGCCGGCAGAGTGCCGGCGCTTGGGTAATTCCATGTGTAGGTAGGCATTCCAAAAAGCCCGGTTACCCGGGCTTTTCAGTAATGCGGTCCTCGGTCTTTCGGCGCTACTGGCGCGGTACGGACCTTTCCTCGATGTTTTTCCGACCACGATCCCTGTCTGCCGGATAACTGCTTCTGGTGCTTTACGCTGCACACCCGGGTCAGTTGCCAACCCTCTGAACCGTTGAGGCCGATTCATCGCTGCCTGTTCGTTGAAGCGGTGTCACTAAAGAGCGTCGGCATCCTTGCCGGTGTTACCTGGCATCCTTGCCATCGCTCTGATGGCGTCCTTGCCGATGTTGCGTGCCTTCCTTGTCTTCCTTGGCAGCATCCTTGCCGCCTCCACCAAGCCTTGTTGGCTGGCTTGGAACAAAGAATATGCATGTATGCATATACAGTCAATGCACAAATGCATTTATTTTCAGCAAAGAAATGCATAGATGCATTTTCAGCCTTATGGGCAAAGGGTTTGACGATTTTGTGCAGGCGAAAAAAAGCCCGCTCGATAGCGGGCTTTGTCTTACACAAGGTGGTTAACGGGCGTACATGCCCCACCAGAACACATGACCCAGGATGCTGATTTGCTCATCCTGGATGTCCTGGAAGCTGTAGTCCTCGTCCGGGTGCTCATCGCGGTTGAAACTGCGCAGGCGAATCCCGGAAGGCAGGCGGTAGAGCTGTTTCACCCGCAGTTGGCCGTTGTGATTGATGGCGTACAAGTCGCCATCAACGATGTCTCCAATGGCGCTCTTGCCCGCATTCACCCCCACCGTCGCGCCATCGCGCAACACCGGCAACATACTGTTGCCGCGTACCGTCACGCATTTGGCCTGGTCGAACTGCACACCGTTATGCCGCAGGCTGCGCTTTCCAAAACGCAGGCTGGCCTTCTCACTTTCTTCGATGACGAATCTTCCTGATCCAGCAGCCAATTCAACCTCGCGCAGAAAGGGGATCGACACCTCGTCGTCATTCACAGGGGTGTCGTCATCCCACAGGCTTATGTCCTTGAGTTCCGAATGCATCGGGTCGCGTCCATCATCACGCAAAGCACCCACGGCTGCGCGCCCGCGCAGTTGGTCGGTGCTGACGCGAAAATACTCGGCGATGCGGGAAATATGCTTGTCCGACGGATCAACGATCTTGCCGCTGAGGATCCGGGACAGTGTGGATTGAGGCACGCCGGTACGCCGGTGAAGCTCCGTGGGGGAGATCCGGTCGCGGTCCAGCAGCTCTCTTAAGACGATAGAAACGTTGCGTTTTTGCATAACGCGGATAGTGACGGGAGTTTTTTGGGTTTGCAAATGCTAATTTGCATATTTTATGCACATGCCATGCCGCCGCGCCTACCCGCTTGCGACCTGCGAACCCCGGACCTCGCGTGTTAACCTTGCGCCCATCGCAAAAAATGCTGGGCCGAGCGCCCCCTTTGCCCCACCACTTTCAACGAATTTGCCTACTATCCAATGAGTAAAAACACGTCCGATCTGTCCTCCCACACCCCGATGATGCAGCAGTACTGGCGCCTGAAAAACCAGCACCCTGATCAGTTGATGTTCTATCGCATGGGCGACTTCTACGAGATCTTCTATGAAGACGCGAAGAAGGCGGCCAAATTGCTGGACATCACCCTGACCGCGCGCGGGCAGTCGGCAGGGCAGTCGATTCCGATGTGTGGGATTCCTTACCACTCGCTGGAAGGCTACCTCGTCAAACTGGTGAAGCTGGGCGAGTCGGTGGTGATCTGCGAGCAGATCGGTGACCCAGCTACCAGCAAGGGGCCGGTTGAACGTCAGGTGGTGCGCATTATTACGCCGGGGACGGTGAGTGATGAGGCGCTGCTGGATGAGCGACGTGACAACCTGATCGCCGCCGTCCTGGGCGATGAGCGTTTGTTCGGCCTTTCCGTACTGGATATCACCAGCGGCAACTTCAGCGTGCAGGAGATCAAAGGTTGGGAGAACCTGCTGGCGGAGCTGGAGCGCATCAACCCGGTGGAGTTGTTGATCCCGGATGACTGGCCAAAAGACTTGCCGGCAGAAAAGCGTCGTGGGACCAAGCGTCGCGCGCCGTGGGATTTCGAGCGTGATTCGGCGTTGAAAAGCCTGTGCCAGCAATTCTCGGTGCAAGACCTCAAGGGCTTCGGCTGTGAAACCCTGACCCTGGCCATCGGCGCCGCCGGTTGCCTGCTCAGCTACGCCAAGGAAACCCAGCGCACCGCCCTGCCGCACTTGCGCAGCCTGCGTCATGAGCGACTGGACGACACTGTGGTGCTCGATGGCGCGAGCCGTCGCAACCTGGAGCTGGACACTAACCTGGCCGGTGGTCGCGACAACACGTTGCAATCGGTAGTGGACCGCTGCCAGACCGCCATGGGCAGCCGCCTGCTGACCCGCTGGCTGAACCGCCCGCTACGCGACCTGACCGTCCTGCAAGCGCGCCAGACGTCGATTACTTGCCTGCTGGACGGCTATCGCTTTGAAAAGCTGCAACCGCAGCTCAAGGAAATCGGCGATATCGAGCGCATCCTGGCGCGGATCGGCCTGCGTAATGCGCGGCCCCGTGACCTGGCACGCCTGCGCGACGCGCTCAGCGCGCTGCCGCAGTTGCAAGTGGCAATGACCGAGCTGGACACGCCCCACCTGCAACAACTCGCCGTCACAGCCGGCACCTACCCGGCACTCGCGGCGCTGCTGGAAAAGGCCATTATCGACAACCCGCCGGCGATTATCCGCGATGGCGGCGTACTCAAGACCGGTTACGACAGCGAACTGGATGAGTTGCAGTCCCTGAGCGAAAACGCCGGGCAGTTCCTGATCGACCTGGAAGCCCGCGAAAAAGCGCGCACCGGCCTGGCCAACCTCAAGGTCGGCTACAACCGCGTGCATGGCTACTTTATCGAGTTGCCGAGCAAGCAGGCCGAGTCGGCGCCCATCGATTACCAGCGTCGCCAGACCCTCAAAGGCGCTGAGCGCTTTATCACGCCAGAGCTGAAAGAATTCGAAGACAAGGCGCTGTCGGCCAAGAGTCGCGCCCTGGCCCGGGAAAAGATGCTCTATGAAAACCTGCTTGAAGACCTGATCAGCCAACTGGCGCCGCTTCAGGACACCGCCGCTGCCCTGGCAGAGCTGGATGTACTGAGCAACCTTGCCGAACGCGCGCTGAACCTCGACTTGAACTGCCCGCGGTTTGTCAGCGAGCCCTGCATGCGCATCGTGCAAGGTCGCCACCCGGTGGTGGAGCAGGTGCTCACCACGCCGTTCGTCGCCAACGACCTGTCGCTGGATGACGATACGCGCATGCTGGTCATCACCGGTCCGAACATGGGCGGTAAATCCACCTATATGCGCCAAACCGCCCTGATCGTGCTGCTGGCGCATATTGGCAGCTTCGTACCGGCGGCCAGTTGCGAACTGTCCCTGGTGGACCGCATCTTCACGCGGATCGGCTCCAGCGATGACCTGGCCGGTGGCCGTTCGACCTTTATGGTGGAAATGAGCGAAACCGCGAATATCCTGCACAACGCCACCGACCGCAGCCTGGTGCTGATGGACGAAGTCGGTCGCGGCACCAGTACCTTCGACGGCCTGTCCCTGGCTTGGGCGGCGGCCGAACGCCTGGCGCACCTGCGCGCCTATACGCTGTTTGCCACCCACTACTTCGAACTGACCGTGTTGCCGGAAAGCGAGCCGTTAGTGGCCAACGTGCATCTCAATGCCACCGAGCACAACGAGCGCATCGTGTTCCTGCACCATGTGCTGCCAGGGCCGGCCAGCCAGAGTTACGGCCTGGCCGTGGCGCAACTGGCGGGCGTGCCCAACGACGTAATCGCCCGCGCCCGCGAGCACCTCAGCCGCCTGGAGGCCACGGCCCTGCCCCACGAAACCGTGGTCGCGAGCCCGAAAAAAACCAACAGCAAAACCAGCGCGCCACACCAGAGTGATATGTTCGCCACCCTGCCCCATCCGGTACTGGAGGAGTTGGCAAAGCTTGACCTGGACGACTTGACGCCGAGAAAAGCGCTGGAAATGCTCTATACACTGAAGACACGGGTCTAACGCAGACGCTTGCAAGCTGATATTATCTCGCGCGGTTTGGGATGCTGCGGGCTTTTAGCCTGGTCCGCAGACTATCGCTTTCGAACCTCGCGAGCCCCACCATAAGGGGTTTCGCTGCCGCCGCCTGAGGAGAAAATTAGAAATGACCTTCGTCGTCACCGACAACTGCATCAAGTGCAAGTACACCGACTGCGTAGAAGTGTGTCCGGTGGACTGCTTCTACGAAGGCCCGAATTTCCTGGTCATCCACCCGGACGAGTGCATTGACTGCGCCCTGTGTGAGCCTGAATGCCCGGCCGTCGCTATTTTCTCCGAGGACGAAGTCCCGGAAGACATGCAGGAATTTATCCAGTTGAACGTCGAGCTGGCTGAAATCTGGCCGAACATCACCGAGAAGAAAGAACCGCTGCCGGACGCGGAAGAGTGGGATGGCAAAAAAGGCAAGATCAAAGAACTCGAGCGCTGACAGCGTCGCAGTCCAAAAAAAAGGCCCTTCCGGGCCTTTTTTGCGTTCAGGGGCAGACGCTCACTTTTCTCCAGGCAAAAAAAAAGGGGCGGTATGACCCGCCCACATTTTTTCCCTAGTCCCTTTATTCCTTTTCATCATCCTGATGAATCGCATCCTGCGACGTTCCTTCAAGCCATCGTTCCTTGATGGCCGTGCCAATCCGTGGACACAGGGCTGATCTTAGAGAGTTCCCGGCGAAGTTCAACGCGATCCAACCGCTGGACTGACAGCTATCATTGCTCGAGATACAATAAATAGTTGTTATATTTCAATCAGATAGAAAAACACTCCGGTATTTAGAGGCGCTACGGGCGGGCAAAAAAACCAAACACTTACGTAAAAGTAAGCGAATGCTTACACGCGCCATTGCGTAAAAGCGCAATTCGCCGCTTTGGCAGTCCCGACTCGATCCTGCCCCCCTCAATCTTCACTGACAGTGATAGTCGGCATGGCCTGCGTCGCAGCCTCTTGCAGCACGATTCGTGCGCCGACATGGCGGGCCAGCTCCTGATAGATCATCGCGATCTGGCCATCGGGCTCGGCCGCCACGGTAGGCTTGCCGCCGTCGGCCTGCTCGCGAATACCCATCGACAACGGCAATGAGGCCAGCAGTTCGACGCCATACTGGGTCGCCAGCTTCTCGCCTCCCCCTTCACCGAACAAGTGCTCGGCATGGCCGCAGTTGGAGCAGATGTGCACCGCCATGTTCTCCACCACGCCCAGCACCGGGATATTGACCTTGCGGAACATCTCGACGCCTTTCTTCGCGTCGAGCAGCGCCAGGTCCTGGGGCGTGGTCACGATCACCGAGCCAGCCACCGGGACTTTTTGCGCCAGGGTCAGTTGGATATCGCCCGTGCCCGGCGGCATATCGATCACCAGGTAGTCCAGGTCGCCCCAGGCAGTCTGCGTGACCAGTTGCAGCAGTGCGCCGGACACCATCGGCCCGCGCCAGACCATCGGCGTGTTGTCATCGGTGAGGAAGGCCATGGACATCACTTCCACGCCCATGGACTCAATCGGCAAGAACCATTTCTGGTCCTTGACCTTCGGCCGCGTGCCCTCGGCAATGCCGAACATCACGCCTTGGCTCGGGCCGTAGATATCGGCGTCAAGAATGCCCACCCGCGCACCTTCACGCGCCAGGGCCAGGGCCAGGTTGGCCGCCGTGGTGGACTTACCCACACCGCCCTTGCCGGACGCCACTGCGACCACGTTCTTGACGTTGGCCAGGCCTGGGATCTGCGCCTGGGCCTTGTGCGGCGCGATCACGCACCGAATGTCGACCTTGGCCGACCCCACGCCGTCCAGGCCTTCGATGGCCATTTGCAGCATCTGCGCCCAGCCGCTCTTGAACAGGCCGGCGGCATAACCCAGTTCCATCTGGACCGACACCTGATCGCCCTGGACCTCGATGGCGCGTACACAGCCGGCACTGACCGGGTCCTGGTTCAAATAGGGGTCGGTGTATTGGCGAAGAACGGCTTCCACCGCTGCGCGATTGACGGCGCTCATGGGCTACTCCCGAAAAAAGACTGACTGAAACAGGCGGCTATCCTAACCGTTCCAGCGGCTTAACGGCATGCTTTCGAAGACAGGGAAGATGCTGAAACAACGCCACGGGGTGAAATAAATTTCCCGGCGCTTTATAGTGGCCGACCTCCGTTTCATCAAGTAGCCGAGCCCCATGTCCGAGCCACGCAAGATCCTCGTCACCAGCGCCCTGCCCTATGCCAATGGTTCCATCCATCTTGGCCATATGCTTGAGTACATCCAGACCGATATGTGGGTGCGCTTCCAGAAGCATCGCGGCAATCAATGCATCTATGTCTGCGCGGACGACGCCCACGGCTCGGCCATCATGTTGCGCGCCGAAAAGGAAGGGATCACCCCGGAACAACTGATCGCCAATGTGCAGGCTGAACACAGCGCCGACTTTGCCGATTTCCTGGTGGACTTCGACAACTTCCACTCGACCCACTCCGACGAAAACCGCGAGCTGTCGAGCCAGATCTATAAGCGCTTGCGCGACGCCGGGCACATTGCCACGCGTTCGATCACGCAGTATTTCGACCCGGAAAAGAAAATGTTCCTGGCCGACCGCTTCATCAAGGGCACCTGCCCAAAATGCGGCACCGAAGACCAGTACGGCGACAACTGCGAAAAATGCGGTGCCACCTACGCACCGACTGACCTGAAGAACCCGCGTTCGGCTATCTCCGGCGCCATCCCGGTGCTCAAGGATTCCCAGCACTTCTTCTTCAAGCTCCCGGATTTCCAGCAGATGCTGCAAACCTGGACCCGCAGCGGCACCCTGCAGGACGCCGTGGCGAACAAGATCGCCGAATGGCTGGACGCCGGCCTGCAACAGTGGGACATCTCCCGCGATGCGCCGTACTTCGGCTTCGAAATCCCCGACGAGCCAGGCAAGTACTTCTACGTGTGGCTGGACGCGCCGATCGGCTACATGGCCAGCTTCAAGAACCTCTGCGCCCGCACGCCGGAGCTGGACTTCGACGCTTTCTGGGGCAAGGACTCCACCGCCGAGCTGTACCACTTCATCGGCAAGGACATCGTCAACTTCCACGCCCTGTTCTGGCCAGCCATGCTCGAAGGTTCGGGCTACCGCAAGCCAACCGGCATCGCCGTACACGGTTACCTGACGGTCAATGGCCAGAAGATGTCCAAGTCCCGTGGCACCTTTATCAAGGCGCGCACCTACCTGGACCACCTGTCACCGGAATACCTGCGCTACTACTACGCCTCCAAGCTAGGCCGTGGCGTCGACGACCTCGACCTGAACCTGGAAGACTTCGTGCAGAAGGTCAACTCCGACCTGGTGGGCAAAGTCGTCAACATCGCCAGCCGTTGCGCCGGGTTCATCCACAAGGGCAACGCCGGTGTGATGGTGGCGGAAAATGCCGCGCCGGAACTGACCGAGGCCTTCCTGGCCGCTGCGCCAAGCATTGCCGATGCCTATGAGGCCCGCGACTTTGCCCGCGCGATGCGCGAGATCATGGGCCTGGCCGACCGTGCCAACGCCTGGATCGCCGACAAGGCACCGTGGTCGCTGAACAAGCAGGAAGGCAAGCAGGCTGAAGTCCAGGCGATCTGCGCCACCGGCGTCAACCTGTTCCGCCAGTTGGTGATCTTCCTCAAGCCCGTGCTGCCATTGCTGGCCGCCGACGCCGAGGCGTTCCTCAACGTCGCGCCGCTGACATGGAATGACCACGCCACCCTGCTCGGCAACCACCCGCTGAACGAGTTCAAGCCGCTGATGACCCGCATCGACCCGGTAAAAGTCCAGGCCATGACCGACGCTTCGAAAGAAGACCTGGTCGCCAGCCAGACCGATACCGGCGAATCGACGCCAGCGGGCAACGGTGAACTGGCCAAGGACCCCCTCTCCCCGGAGATCGAGTTCGACGCCTTTGCCGCCGTGGACCTGCGCGTTGCGCTGATCGTCAAGGCCGAAGCCGTTGAAGGTGCCGACAAGCTGCTGCGCCTGACCTTGGATATCGGTGACGAGCAACGCAACGTGTTCTCCGGGATCAAGAGCGCCTATCCGGACCCTTCCAAGCTCAATGGTCGCCTGACCATGATGATCGCCAACCTCAAGCCGCGGAAAATGAAGTTCGGTATTTCCGAAGGCATGGTGATGGCGGCTGGCCCTGGCGGCGAAGAAATCTACCTGCTGAGCCCTGACAGCGGCGCCAAGCCGGGTCAACGCATCAAGTAAGCCCGGCGAAACAGCCCTGTCGTTACGGCGACGGGGCTTTTCAGCTAGTACCCCCTTCTCGCTTGCCGGATAATCAGGCCCTGTTTGCTTAACCGGCATGACCATGACCGATATGTTCCTCACCCTTGTCAGCGCCGCCCTGATCAGCAACTTCGTGTTGCAGATGCCGCTGGCGGTCGACCCGGTGCTGGCCCTGGCCTCACGCCAGCGGCTGCATGCCCTCGGGATCGCCACCACCCTATTGATGGTGCTCAGCGGCGTGCTGGGTTATCTGCTGGACCACTATCTGTTGCAGCCGTTCGCATTGACGACACTGCGGCTATTTGTGTTTTTGCCGCTGACCGCGCTGTTGATCCACCCGGTGCTCAGCCTGCTGACGCGCGTGCGCCCCGCCTTGGTAACCAACGGTCTGTGGCCACTGCTGCTGGGTAACGCCGGCGTACTGGCCGTGGTCGTGATGGGCACACAAAATGATAAAGGCGTGGTGCACATGGCCGCATTGAGCCTGGGCGCCGGGCTCGGTTTCTGGCTGGTGCTGAGCCTGTTCAGCGACTTGCGCCAACGCATCGCCGACAACGACATCCCCCTGCCTTTTCGCGGCCTGCCGGTCGAACTGATCAGCGTCGGGCTGATGGCAGTGGCTTTCTTCGGCTTCAACGCAATGTTCAAAGCATGAACCTGATTCAACGTATCGACGCGCTGCTGCCGCAGACTCAATGCGGCAAGTGCGGCCACCCAGGCTGCAAGCCTTACGCCGAAGGTATTGCCCAGGGTGAGGCGATTAACAAGTGCCCGCCGGGTGGGCAGGAAACCATCGCCGGGCTGGCACAGTTGCTGAAAGTGCCGGTGCTGGAACTGGACGCCACGCGGGGCGAGGCACCCGCGCAGGTTGCGTATATCCGCGAAGCCGAGTGCATCGGTTGCACCAAGTGCATCCAGGCATGCCCGGTGGACGCCATCGTCGGCGCCGCCAAGCTGATGCACACGGTGATCATCGACGAATGCACGGGTTGTGACCTGTGCGTCGCGCCCTGCCCGGTCGATTGCATCGAAATGCACCCGTTGCTCACGGCGCTACCCATCGTCGGAGGCCTCGCCACCAACGAAGACCAACGCCGTCAGCGCGGCCTCAAGCGTGATCGTGCACGACGGCGCTTTGAGCAACGCAATGCACGTCTGCGACGGGAAGAAGCGCTCAAGATCGCCGAACGCCTGGCCCGGACCAGACACACCGCTGCGCCGGAGCCAGTGCAGGTCGATAAAGCCCAGGCGGCGAGGGAGGCAGCGGTCAAGCAAGCGAAAATCAGCGTGGCCATGAGTCGCGCCCAACTGCACAAATCCTTGAAGGCGTTCGGGCATCCACCGACGTTTGAGCAGCAGTCGCAATTGATCGTGCTGCAACAGCAGTTCGAGGCCGCAGAGCAGGCACTTGCCGCGCTGGAGTTGAACAGCGCCCCCAAGACTGCAGCCCCCAGTAATACCGCCGAACTCAAGCGCGCCAAGATCCAACTGGCCATGCGCCGCGCAGAGCTGAAGAGAGCCCAGGATCAGAAGGCCGACCCGCAGCAATTGGCCGAGGCGCAAGGCAAGCTGGATGAGGCACAGCGCCTGGTGGACGCCCATGACAACGCCTGATCCGCAGCAGGCCTTGCAGCGCGTGTTGCTCGCAACGCTGCCGGGCGTCGTGGCGCTGTGCTGGTGGTACGGATGGGGGGTGTTGATCAATTTGATCTTGGCTGGGGGATGCGCGCTGCTCGTGGACGCGGGTGTCGACCGCCTGCGCGGACGGCGCGTTCGTGACCTGAGCAGCCTGGTCAGCGCCACACTGCTGGCCCTGGCCCTGCCACCCTATTGTCCCTGGTGGCTGTGTGTAGCCGCTGTCACCGGAGGGTTGCTGCTGGGCAAGCACTTGTATGGTGGCAATCGAAACCCATTCAATCCGGCCATGGTCGGGTACGCCCTGATGCTGGTGGCCTTTCCCCAACCCATGAGCCACTGGCCCGCGCCCCATGGCCTGGACCTGCTGGCCGGCGTCAATCAGGTTCTGGGCCTGCACGGCGCGGCGCCGGATGCCTGGGCCCAGGCCACCGCCTTGGATGCCCTGCGAATCAACAAGAGCCTGACCATCGACGAGCTGTTCGCGCGCAGCCCGGCATTTGGGCATTTCGGCGGTAGGGCCAGCGAGTGGGTCGGCCTGGCCTATCTCATGGGTGGCCTCTGGCTGTTATGGCAGCGCGTGTTCAGCTGGCATGCACCCGTTGGCATGCTGGGCAGCCTATTTGTGATAAGCCTGCTGTGCTGGAACGGGTCGGGTTCGGATTCCCATGGCTCGCCGCTGTTTCATCTGCTGACCGGCGCCACCCTTCTCGGCGCCTTTTTCATCATCACCGAGCCGGTGTCGGGCCCCAGGAGCCCGCGGGCACGCCTGCTCTTTGGCGCGGGCGTAGGCGCGCTGACCTATCTGATTCGCACGTGGGGCGGTTACCCGGACGGGGTAGCCTTCGCAGTACTGCTGATGAACCTGGCCGTGCCCGCGCTGGAGCGCCTGGTAGCACCGAAACAGCCGCAGGTGAATGCATGAGAGTCACCCGAGGCCTGCTGTTGGCGCTGCTGATTAGCATGGGCGGCATCGCCTTGACCTTGGGGCTGCAGCACCTGACCGCCGGCCATGCCGCGCTCCAAGCCCAGACGCAACAGCGTCAGGCCCTGCTCGACCTGCTACCCGCGGACCGCTACGACAACCAGCCCTTGGACCAGGCGCTGGCGATCGCTCCCCAACCCTTGTCAAACAGCCAGCTTCAAGGTGGCTACCTGGCAACCCTGGCCGGCCAGGCAAGCGCCGTGATCCTGCGGTTACAAGCCAACGGCTACGGCGGGCCGATTGAACTGCTGGTGGCCATCGACCGCGACGGTAAGCTGCTGGCAATCAAACCGCTGGAGCACTCGGAAACCCCAAGCCTTGGTGGCCATATCAGTGAGCCCGGCAACCCTTGGCTGGCCGCCTTCAAAGGCCGCACCCGCAGCGACCTGAAAGACCCGACATTCGATCAGATGGCAGGCGCGACCCTGACTTCCCGCGCGGTGTCCAATGCCGCCCACGATGCGCTGCGTTTTTTCGACGAACATCGATCTGCATTGCTGGAGCACGCGGCCCATGACTAAAGCCTTTGGCCTGGCCAATACGCTGATGCTGACACCGTTGATCGGAGTGAGTGACACGCTGCCCAAGGCCCTGAGTTTCCTGGGGCTGTCCGTGCTAGTCGTGACGCTGTATGGCCTGGTCATGGCAGGTGTGCGATCCCGTCTCAGCGCCCCCTTACGGTTGATTGCCAGCCTGATGCTGGCCGCGACCCTGGTCAGTGTCGTGCAGTTACTGTTGCAGGCATTTGCACTCACGACCTATCAGCAACTGGGCCTCTATCTCGCCATGATCAGCGTGCAATGCGTAGTACTGGAACACGGCGGCTTCTTCGCGGCCGGCCAGCACAAGGCACGCCTGCGGCTGTTTGGCCTTTTCGCCGCCCTGCTGATACTGCTGGGGTTGCTACGCGCCGGTACCGCCACCACATTCATGCCTGCCGGGTTTATCCTGCTCGGGTTACTGCTCGCAGGGTGCCAAGCCTGGGCCCACTACTCGAAATCACGCTGACCGCCAGCAAGGAGCCGCCCGCCCCATGAACGCCGCAAAACGATTGGAAATTTTTCGCAGGCTTCACGAAGACAATCCGGAACCCAAGACCGAACTGGCCTACTCATCGCCATTCGAGTTGCTGATTGCCGTGATTCTCTCGGCCCAATCGACCGATGTGGGCGTCAACAAGGCCACGGCCAAGCTATTTCCTGTGGCGAACACACCCGCGGCGATTTATGCCCTGGGCGTTGAGGGTTTGTCCGAGTACATCAAGACCATCGGCCTGTACAACAGCAAGGCCAAGAATGTCATCGAGACCTGCCGCCTGCTGGTGGAACGGCATGGCGGTGAAGTACCGCAAACACGCGAAGCCTTGGAAGCGCTGCCCGGCGTGGGCCGCAAGACGGCCAATGTGGTGCTCAATACGGCGTTTCGCCAGCTGACAATGGCCGTGGACACCCATATTTTTCGTGTCAGCAACCGCACCGGCATTGCACGTGGGAAGAATGTGGTGGAAGTGGAAAAGCAGCTGATGAAGTTTGTTCCCAAGCCCTATCTGCTCGATTCGCATCATTGGCTGATCCTGCACGGGCGTTATGTCTGCCAGGCGCGCAAGCCACGCTGCGGCAGCTGTCGCATCGAGGACCTGTGCGAGTACAAGGAAAAAACCTCCGACGATTGAGGAATCATTGATTTTTACGATCAGTCGATTGAAAAAATCTTTTTTACCCATCCATGGATTATCGTTATAAGGAGCGCCAACGGCAGTCTTAGCCCGGAGTTAACCTTATGAGCACTGGCAAAGAACAACTGGAAGTGGATGACGACCTCGTTGAGTCGGATGACGACGGGGCAGAAACACCTGTAGTAGAAGTGGCCAAGACCAATCTAAGCAAACGCCGCACTATCGACAATCTCCTGGAAGAGCGACGCTTGCAAAAACAGCTGGCCGACTACGATTTCGACCTCTGATAGAGCCGATGACGGCCGGAAGCCTCCCTTGCGGAGGCTTTTTTCTGCCGATCTACCTTGATGACGCCCTCCCCTATACCAGCCCGTTGCGCTGGGCCAACTCGATCAAGTCGACCAGGGAGCGTGCATTGAGCTTGAGCAGCAAGCGCGTTTTGTAAGTACTCACGGTCTTGTTGCTGAGGAACATGCCATCGGCAATCTCCTTGTTGGTTTTACCACGCGCCAATTGCTGCAATACCATCATCTCCCGGCCGGAGAGACGCTCGACCATGTCCGCCTCACTGGCGTTGCCCATGGTGGAACGTACCGAGTTCAGCGCCTGATTCGGGAAGTAACTGTAGCCGGAGAGCACCGCCTTGATAGCACTCAGCAACTCGGTCAGGTCCTGCTGCTTGCACACGTAGCCGGCCGCCCCTGCCTGCATGCAACGCATAGAGAAATGCCCGGGTGCCTGCGATGTCAGCACCAGCACCTTGAACGGCGTGGCCTGTTTGGTGGAGGACAGTCGACAGATAACTTCCAGACCATCCAGTTTGGGAATTCCAATATCCAGTATGACAATGTCCGGCATATGCTCCCGCGCAAGTTGCAACGCATCGACACCGTTATCGGTCTCGGCAACGACCTCATAACCATGGCGTTCCATTAGCATACGCACAGCAAGACGAATGACGGGATGATCATCCACGATCAGCACTTTATTCATGAGAAAGTCCAATTTCGCTGTTCGAATTATTCAGAGCAAGCACAATAGCCTAGTCGTTTCCTAGTTGGCATAGCATTCCCCCCTGAGCAACAGCAAGCAGAGACCCAACCCACAACCAGATAGGAATTAACCTACAAAAAATCACCAACGCGGATGTATCGAGTTTTATGGAGCCTTTCAGACCTTTCCGGGGGCACACATATTTTGAGTGAAATATCCAATACATAAGGGGGTGAAGGTAAACGTGGCGCACAGGAGTTTCAGGAAACGCCCCTTGTTTGTCGCCTTCACGCGTACGAGCTGGCAAAAAAAGCCTGACTCTTTCAGTTCCATTTAACATATCTACTTACACCCTAATTTTCCTACAGAACTTTCTGCGTCTTACAACTGCCCCGCACTTTTGTGAGTGAATTTTCTGTAAGACATAGTTCCTGATCAGGTGTAAATAATTCATTCATACCTTTAAAAACAGCTACGCCCGCAAACTCAACTTTTTAAGCGCTTAAAATTCCGCATTAAACAATGCTTAAACATATGGGGTTCCCACCTTTTTCAAGGCAAAAAAAATGGCCCCTTGAAAAAGGGGCCATCTTTCACACCATCTTAAAGACTCAGAACAACTTGCGACCCTTGTTGGCCGCAATGCGCATGCGCAGTGCGTTCAACTTGATGAAGCCTGCCGCGTCCGCCTGGTTGTAGGCGCCGCCATCTTCTTCGAAGGTGGCGATATTGGCGTCGAACAGCGATTCATCCGACTTACGACCAGTAACGATCACATTGCCCTTGTACAGCTTCAGACGTACAACGCCGTTCACGTGGACCTGGGAAGCATCGATCATCTGTTGCAGCATCAGGCGCTCAGGGCTCCACCAGTAGCCGGTGTAGATCAGGCTGGCGTACTTGGGCATCAGCTCGTCTTTGAGGTGAGCCACTTCGCGATCCAGGGTGATGGATTCGATGGCGCGGTGAGCGCGCAGCATGATGGTGCCACCCGGGGTTTCATAGCAGCCACGGGACTTCATGCCCACGTAGCGGTTCTCGACGATGTCGAGACGGCCGATACCGTGCGCGCCACCGATACGGTTCAAGGTCGCCAGCACGGTGGCCGGGGTCATTTCGACACCGTCCAGCGCGACGATATCGCCGTTGCGGTAGGTCAGTTCCAGGTATTGCGGCTTGTCGGGAGCGTTCTCCGGGGAGACGGTCCATTTCCACATGTCTTCTTCGTGCTCGGTCCAGGTGTCTTCCAGCACGCCGCCTTCATAGGAGATGTGCAGCAGGTTGGCATCCATCGAGTACGGGGATTTCTTCTTGCCATGACGCTCGATCGGGATCGCGTGCTTTTCAGCGTAATCCATCAGCTTTTCACGGGACAGCAGGTCCCACTCACGCCAAGGAGCAATCACTTTCACACCAGGCTTCAGCGCGTAGGCGCCCAATTCGAAGCGTACCTGGTCGTTGCCCTTGCCGGTGGCACCATGGGAAATGGCGTCAGCGCCGGTTTCGTTGGCGATTTCGATCAAGCGCTTGGCGATCAGCGGGCGTGCGATGGAAGTACCCAGCAGGTACTCACCTTCGTAGACGGTGTTGGCGCGAAACATCGGGAAAACGAAATCGCGGACGAACTCTTCGCGCAGGTCGTCAATGTAGATCTCTTTCACGCCCATGGCTTGCGCCTTGGCACGTGCAGGTTCGACCTCTTCGCCCTGACCCAGGTCAGCGGTGAAGGTCACCACTTCACAGTTATAAGTATCCTGCAGCCACTTGAGGATCACCGAAGTGTCCAGGCCGCCGGAATACGCGAGAACGACCTTGTTTACGTCGGCCATGCCATCACTCCACGGGGTTTTACGGAAAGGCGTCGATTCTACCGACCAAAACCGTGAATTTACAGGGGCGCGACAGCAAATGAAGATAAAGCGACAGATTATGTCGACCGAGCGACCGATGGTCGCACCTTATGACGTGGCAGCAGGGTTGCTGGGGGCCTTGGCCTGGGGCGCCGTTTTGTCCGGAACGGCAACGCGCTCGAGCTGAATGTTCACGCGGCGGTTACGGGCGCGGTTGGCGGCGTTGGTATTAGGCGCCAGGGGGTAGCTTTCGCCATGGAAGCGCATCGTGATCTGCGACTCCTGGATACCATTGGCCTTGAAGTAGTCCATCACCGCCAGGGCACGCCGGCGCGACACATCGCGGTTGGTCAGGCGATTGCCGCTGTTGTCGGAGTGGCCGTTCAACTCGATATGGTTCACCGTCGGGTCGGCTTTCATGAACGCGAGAATCACCGCCAGCTTGCGCTTGGCCGCAGCATCCAGTTCGATGCCTCCACCGGGGAAGCCGATTTCGGTCTGTTTGACCTGATCGTAATTCATCGGTAACAGCTTGGCGGTGCACAGTTGATAGTCGTTATAGGCCTTGTTGAATTTCACCGGTAACAGGCGAATTTCCGAATAGCCGCCCTCGCGGGCGTAATGCCGCACGGTCGGGCTGCGCCCCTCGAGCAAACCGGTGAACAGGCGCCCGGCCTGGGCCTGGGAACTGTTGAACAGAACATCGCCACTGCCCGCGTGCACGGCGCCGAGGTTGATATCGCCCCGGCCCGGTTGCCAGGGCGCAGCGGCCGCCAGCAACGTGGCCGAGCCCGCGCCCAACGCGCCGCTGTAGGCTTTCAAACGGAACGTGGCCTGCTCGCCGGCCCGGCGCACGAACTCACCCGAGCCGAAATCGGTGATCGGCTGGGTCAGGCGGCACTCGAATTGGTCGCCTTCCACCTTCCACTCAATATTTTCCAGACGTGTCTGGAACGTGAGGGCCATCGCAGGCAGGCTGGCGAACACACTGAGCAGGGCTAGATAATGCTGGCGCACGGGAGGCTCCACTGGTTTCTACAACACTTCAAAGCGTCATACATCGTTAAGGCATACCCAGGGATATCGGTCGCATCCTGCAAAACTTGATAGCGAGTGCCTGCAAGAGTCTTTTCCGGTAGCATTCCCACCAGATTGACCCGCCTGGAATCCCCAATGTCCGACCGCCTGACCCTGCTGCGTCCCGACGACTGGCATATTCATCTTCGCGATGGTGCTGCGTTGCCCCAAACCGTGGCCGATGTAGCGCGTACGTTTGGCCGCGCCATCATCATGCCTAACCTGGTACCTCCGGTGCGCAATGCCGAGCAAGCCGACGCCTATCGCCAGCGTATCCTCGCTGCGCGGCCGGCCGGCAGCCGCTTCGAACCGCTGATGGTGCTCTACCTGACCGACCGCACCCAGCCCGAAGAAATTCGTGAGGCCAAGGCCTGCGGTTTCGTGCACGCCGCCAAGCTGTACCCGGCGGGCGCAACCACCAACTCCGACTCAGGCGTGACCAGCATCGATAAGATCCTGCCCGCCATCGAGGCCATGGCTGAAGTTGGAATGCCGCTGTTGATCCACGGTGAAGTCACCCGTGGCGACGTCGACGTGTTCGATCGCGAGAAGATCTTCATCGACGAGCACATGCGCCGCGTGGTCGAGCTGTTCCCCACGCTCAAGGTGGTGTTCGAACACATCACCACGGCGGATGCCGTGCAGTTCGTCACCGAGGCCTCGGCCAACGTGGGCGCGACCATCACTGCGCATCACCTGCTCTACAACCGCAACCACATGCTGGTGGGCGGGATTCGGCCGCACTTCTATTGCCTGCCGATTCTCAAGCGCAATACCCACCAGGTGGCCTTGCTGGACGCCGCCACCAGCGGCAACCCGAAGTTCTTCCTCGGTACCGACTCGGCTCCCCATGCCCAGCACGCCAAGGAAGCCGCATGCGGTTGTGCCGGGTGCTACACCGCGTATGCCGCCATCGAGCTGTATGCCGAAGCATTCGAACAGCGCAATGCCCTGGACAAGCTCGAAGGCTTCGCCAGCCTCAACGGTCCACGTTTCTATGGCCTGCCGGCGAATACCGATCGCATTACCCTGGTCCGTGAAGACTGGACCGCCCCTGCCAGCCTGCCGTTTGGCGAGCTGACTGTTATCCCGCTGCGCGCCGGTGAAACACTGCGCTGGCGCCTGCTGGAGGAAAGCAAGTGAGTGAAGACCATTACGACGACGAACACGAGCATAGCGGTGGCGGTTCCCGTCACCCGATGGCCGAGCGGTTTCGCGGCTATCTGCCGGTTGTCATCGACGTAGAAACCGGGGGCTTCAACTGCGCCACCGATGCCCTGCTGGAAATCGCGGCCACCACCATTGGCATGGATGAACAGGGCTTCGTGTTCCCGGAACACACGCACTTCTTCCGGGTTGAACCGTTCGAAGGCGCCAATATCGAAGCCGCGGCCCTGGAGTTCACCGGGATCAAGCTTGATCACCCATTGCGCATGGCAGTCAGTGAAGAAGCGGCGCTGACCGATATCTTTCGTGGCGTGCGCAAGGCATTGAAGGCCAATGGCTGCAAACGCGCGATCCTGGTGGGTCACAACAGCAGCTTCGACCTGGGCTTCCTCAACGCCGCAGTGGCGCGCCTGGACATGAAGCGCAACCCGTTCCACCCGTTCTCCAGCTTTGACACGGCGACCCTGGCAGGCTTGGCCTATGGCCAGACCGTCTTGGCCAAAGCCTGCCAGGCGGCCGGTATCGACTTTGACGGACGCGAAGCCCATTCGGCCCGCTACGACACTGAAAAGACCGCCGAACTGTTCTGCGGTATCGTCAACCGTTGGAAACAGATGGGTGGCTGGGAAGACTTCAGCGACTGAGTTCATCGCCCGCGCATAAAAAAACCGGCCCTCTCAGGCCGGTTTTTTTTTACCCGGAATCTGGCTTACAGCTTGCCAGCGTTCTCGGTCAGGTAAGCCGCAACACCTTCAGGCGAAGCGTTCATGCCTTTATCGCCTTTTTTCCAGTTGGCAGGGCAGACTTCGCCGTGTTCTTCGTGGAATTGCAGGGCGTCGACCAGACGGATCAGCTCTTCCATGTTACGGCCCAGCGGCAGGTCGTTGATGATCTGCGAGCGCACAACGCCCTTGTCATCGATCAGGAACGCGCCACGGAAAGCCACGCCGCCTTCGGACTCAACGTCGTAGGCCTTGGCGATGTCGTGCTTCATGTCGGCAGCCATGGTGTATTGGACTTTGCCGATGCCGCCATCATTGATGGCAGTATTACGCCAGGCGTTGTGGGTGAAATGGGAGTCGATGGAAACGGCGACCACTTCAACATTGCGCGCCTTGAAATCGGCCATGCGGTGATCCAGGGCGATCAGTTCCGAAGGGCAGACAAAGGTGAAGTCCAGCGGGTAGAAAAACACCAGGCCGTATTTGCCTTTGATGGCTTCAGACAATTTGAAGCTGTCAACGATTTCGCCATTGCCGAGGACGGCTGGGACGTCGAAATCCGGGGCTTGTTTACCGACGAGTACGCTCATGGGTTATCTCCTGATGTAGGGGTGACGATTGAAGTAAAAGGACCGGCCTCGAGTCTGTCGCACCTAAGCGACAGACCTGTGACGCAGTCACGCTTCGTGAAGACCGAACATCATACACTGAAAAAACCGTTCGTCAGCGCGCGGGCGTTTAGCCTAAAGACCTACGATTCTACTTTGACAATCATTCTCGTTAACATTAAGATCCATCGCACTTAAGCCTCAACCCGCGACGGTTCTCCCTTATGTATGTCTGCCTCTGCACTGGCGTCACCGACGGACAAATCCGCGAAGCAATCTATGAAGGTTGCTGCAGCTACAAAGAAGTGCGTGAAACCACCGGCGTTGCCAGCCAATGCGGCAAATGCGCCTGCCTCGCCAAGCAAGTGGTACGGGAAACCCTGACGCAGCTGCAAACAGCCCAGGCCGCGCTCCCCTACTCAGCAGAATTTACACACGCTTAAATAAGCGTGTTTTAAAGAACCGGACAGAGTGTCCGGTTTTTTTATGCCCGTATTTCAATTAGTTAGCGTCAAGACGCGGAACACAAACATTCTTATTCCTATTAATTTTCATTTATTATTCAATAACTTAGGTTTGACAGTAGGGGTTTCGACACTCAAACTCCGCCCTATATACAGCTATTACAGGGCAGGACCCCAGTCATGAAAGGCGACATCTCAGTCATCCAGCAACTCAATAAAATCCTTGGCAATGAACTGGTCGCGATCAATCAGTACTTCCTGCATGCACGCATGTATGACGATTGGGGCCTCGAAAAGCTGGGCAAACGCGAATACAAAGAATCGATCAAGGCCATGAAGGACGCCGACGCGCTGATCAAGCGCATCCTGTTCCTGGAAGGCCTGCCCAACGTGCAGGACCTGGGCAAGCTGAACATCGGCGAACACACCCAGGAAATGATCAACAGCGACCTGGGCTTCGAGCGCAAGAGCCACAGCGACCTCAAGGCCGCCATTGCCCACTGTGAAACCAAAGGCGACTTCGGCAGCCGTGAACTGCTGGAAGATATCCTGGAAGACCAGGAAGAACATATCGACTGGCTGGAAACCCAACTGGGCCTGATCGACAAGGTCAGCCTGGAGAACTACCTGCAATCGCAGATGGGTGAATAACCCTTAGCGACAGGTACAAAAAAGCCCCGCTCTCTCAGGAGAAGCGGGGCTTTTTATTACGCGCTTTTACACCAGCATCAAGCTTCAGTCTTGGCTGCCGCTTTTGCCGCTGCGTCTTTGATCAGCGTCTGCAACGAACCGTCAGCGGCCATTTCAGTGATGATATCGCTGCCGCCGACCAGTTCACCGTCAACCCACAGCTGTGGGAATGTCGGCCAGTTGGCGTACTTAGGCAGGTTGGCGCGAATTTCCGGGTTTTGCAGGATATCCACGTAGGCGAACTTCTCGCCACACTGCATGACGGCCTGGGACGCCTTCGCGGAGAAACCGCACTGCGGAGCGTTTGGGGCGCCCTTCATGTAAAGCAGAATGGTGTTGTTGGCAATCTGCTCTTTGATCGTTTCGATGATATCCATGGAACACCTCGGCTGGAACTTTGCGACTCACAGGTCGGCACGGTGGCGCATTGTAACGCAAAATTCCAGCGCGGTGCTCGGGCACCTTATGCGGCCGCGACCTGTACAGGCACGCCATTGAGCGCCGCGTTCCCCGACAGCTCATCCAACTGCCGCTCGTCGGTCAGGTCGTTGGCACTGGCCCCAGGCTGAGTGCTGGCGATAGCCATCTGCACCCCCGGACGCCCATGCCCCCAACCATGGGGCAAGCTGACGACGCCAGGCATCATGTCCAAACTGGCCACGACCTCCACCTCAATCATGCCGATACGCGAACTGACCCTCACCCGCTGCCCATCACTCAACCGACGGCTGGCCAGGTCATCAGGGTGCATCAGCAACTGATGGCGCGGCTTGCCCTTCACCAGCCGATGATAGTTATGCATCCAGGAATTGTTGCTGCGCACATGGCGGCGGCCGATCAGCAGCAGTTCGTCGTCCACGGGTACCGGCTGCGCCGCAAAACGCGCCAGGTCTGCCAGGATCACCGCAGGGGCCGCCTGCACCTGGCCGTTGGCCGTTTTCAGTCGCGCGGCAAGATTGGGCTTGAGCGGCCCCAGGTCCACGCCATGGGGATGGTCCGCCAGCATTGCCACCGACAATTTGTGAGCGGACGCATCACCGTAGGCGCCCGCGCGCAGCCCGAAATCGATCATCTGCGCCGGCGGCAGGGTCGGCTTGAGTGCCACACCGGTCCGCGCCGCAAAAGCCTTGGCCAACCCGACAAAGATTTCCCAGTCATGCAGCGCGCCCTCAGGCTTGGGCAGGATCGCGCGATTGAAACGGGTGACATTGCGTACGGCGAACATATTGAACGTGGTGTCGTAATGGTCGTTTTCCAGCGCCGAGGTGGACGGCAGGATCAGGTCGGCGTATCGCGTGGTTTCGTTGATATAGAGGTCGACACTGACCATGAACTCGAGCCCGTCCAGAGCCTGTTCCAACTGACGCCCATTGGGTGTCGAGAGCACCGGGTTACCGGCCACCGTCACCAGGGCGCGGATCTGTCCTTCGCCTTCGGTGAGCATTTCCTCAGCCAACGCCGACACGGGCAACTCGCCGCCGTACTCCGGGCGCCCGGAAACCCGGCTCTGCCAGCGGTTGAAATGCCCACCACCGGTGGAGGCCACCAGATCCACTGCAGGGCTGGTGCAGAGCGCGCCACCCTCGCGGTCGAGGTTGCCAGTCACCAGGTTGATCAATTGCACCAGCCAATGGCACAGCGTGCCGAACGCCTGGGTCGAAACCCCCATCCGTCCGTAACACACGGCCTTGTCCGCCGCGGCGAAGTCCCGCGCCAACTGGCGAATCTGCCCGGCAGGCACCGCACACTGACGGCTCATGGCCTCTGGGGTAAATCCGGCGATAGCGCGGCGTACTTCTTCCAGGCCCTCAACCGGCAGATGGCTGTCGCGGGTCAGGTCCTCGGCAAACAGCGTGTTGAGCAAGCCAAACAATAGCGCCGCATCCCCGCCAGGCCGCACGAAAATGTGCTGGTCGGCCATCGCCGCCGTCTCGCTGCGCCGCGGATCGACCACCACCACTTTGCCCCCCCGGGCCTGGATGGCCTTGAGACGCTTCTCCACATCAGGCACGGTCATGATGCTGCCGTTGGACGCCAGGGGGTTGCCGCCGAGGATCAGCATGAAGTCGGTGTGGTCGATGTCCGGGATCGGCAGCAACAGGCCATGGCCGTACATCAGGTGACTGGTGAGGTGATGGGGTAATTGGTCCACCGAGGTTGCGGAAAACCGATTGCGCGTCTTCAACAGGCCGAGAAAGTAGTTACTGTGGGTCATCAGCCCATAGTTGTGCACGCTGGGGTTGCCCTGATACACCGCCACGGCATTCTGCCCATGCCGCGCCTGGATCCCCGCCAGTCGCTCGGCGACCAGGGCAAAGGCGTCTTCCCAGGGGATCGGCTGCCATTCGCTGCCCACCCGCAACATAGGCTGGTGCAGGCGGTCCGGGTCATTCTGGATATCCTGCAACGCCACAGCCTTGGGGCAGATATGGCCGCGACTGAACGTGTCCTGCGGGTCCCCCTTGATCGAGGTAATGGCCAGGCTACCGTCGTCGGCGCGGGTGGTTTCCAGGGTCAAGCCACAAATGGCTTCGCACAGATGGCAGGCACGGTGATGGAGAGTCTTGGTCATGGCCAGTCTCTTTATTGGGCTTTGGCCCAACTATGGGCCGCGACCGCCAGAGGCGCCAGCAACGTTCGTCCTGTGAATCGACGAGCATCAGGCTAAGCCATGGCTAAGCGTGAGCAAATGTTTCAGAAAACGCCTGCGCAGCCCCTGAAAGCGACGCAGCCTGGCCTGGGCCCGGCCTCGCAGATTGCAAAAGGTCGTAACGCCAGTGTACAAATGACCCGCTGCTGTCAGGAAATCGTCTTCAAAAGCGCTCTCGCGCCCTTCTTGAACACCCCTAAAAACCGTAGCCCTATTGGTAAGACGCGACATTTAATTATAAGATCGCGCCTTCCCCTATTTCGTCGCCCCGTGCGGCTTTCGCCGCAGGTCTCGCCCGTTGTCACAATAAACAAGGCTTTGAGTATCTGCGGTCTGTTGCAAAAAGGTAGTTAATGATGAGCGCAAGGCACTTTCTCTCCCTGATGGATTGCACGCCCGAAGAGCTGGTCAGCGTGATCCGTCGAGGCATTGAGCTTAAAGACCTGCGTAACCGCGGCGTACTGTTCGAGCCTTTGAAAAACCGCGTGCTCGGGATGATTTTCGAGAAGTCGTCGACTCGCACCCGCCTGTCCTTCGAAGCCGGCATGATCCAGCTGGGTGGCCAGGCCATCTTCCTGTCGCCGCGCGACACCCAACTGGGCCGTGGCGAGCCGATCAGCGATTGCGCGATCGTCATGTCGCGCATGCTCGATGCGGTGATGATCCGTACCTTTGCCCACAGCACCCTGACTGAATTTGCCGCCAACTCACGCGTCCCGGTGATCAACGGCCTGTCCGATGACCTGCACCCTTGCCAGTTACTGGCGGACATGCAGACCTTTCTCGAACACCGTGGCTCGATCCAGGGCAAGACCGTGGCCTGGATCGGCGACGGCAACAATATGTGCAACAGCTATATAGAAGCGGCGATCCAGTTCGATTTCCAACTGCGTATCGCCTGCCCGGAAGGCTACGAGCCTGACGCCCGCTTCCTGGCACAGGCGGGTGACCGCGTCACCGTTGTGCGCGACCCGCGCGAGGCGGTGATCGGTGCGCATCTGGTCAGCACCGACGTCTGGACCTCCATGGGCCAGGAAGACGAAACCGCCAAGCGCCTGGCGCTGTTTGCGCCATTCCAGGTAACCCGCGCCCTGCTCGACCTGGCCGCGCCGGATGTGCTGTTCATGCACTGCCTGCCCGCCCACCGTGGCGAAGAAATCAGCCTCGACCTGCTTGACGATCAACGTTCGGTCGCCTGGGACCAGGCTGAAAACCGCCTGCACGCGCAAAAGGCCCTGCTTGAGTTCCTGGTCGAGCCGGCGTACCACCACGCATGAGCCAGTCCTTACTGCTGAACCTGCGCAATCTGGCATGCGGCTATCAAGACCAACGGGTGGTGCAGAATCTCAACCTGCACCTGAATGCCGGCGACATCGGCTGCCTGCTGGGTTCCTCGGGGTGCGGCAAGACCACCACCCTGCGCGCGATTGCCGGGTTCGAACCGGTGCACGATGGTGAAATCAGCCTGGCAGGCGAAGTCATCTCCAGCGCCGGCTTCACCCTTGCCCCAGAGAAACGTCGCATTGGCATGGTCTTCCAGGACTATGCGCTGTTCCCTCACCTCTGCGTGGCCGACAACATCGCCTTCGGCATTCGCAAGCACCCGCAGAAAGACCGCGTGGTCGCCGAGCTGCTGGAGCTGGTCAATCTGAAGAACCTGGGCAAGCGCTTCCCCCACGAGCTTTCCGGGGGGCAGCAGCAACGTGTGGCCCTCGCCCGTGCCTTGGCGCCGGAGCCCCAACTGCTGCTGCTGGATGAGCCGTTCTCCAACCTTGATGGCGAACTGCGGCGCAAGCTCAGCCACGAGGTGCGCGACATCCTCAAAGCCCGCGGCACCAGTGCGATCCTGGTAACCCATGACCAGGAAGAAGCTTTCGCCGTGAGCGACCATGTCGGCGTATTCAAGGAAGGCCGCCTGGAGCAGTGGGATACGCCCTACAACCTCTATCACGAACCTCTGACGCCCTATGTCGCCAGCTTCATTGGCCAGGGTTATTTCATTCGTGGCCAGCTAAGCACCCCGGAATCCGTCAATACCGAGCTGGGCGAACTGCGCGGCAACCGTGCCTACTCCTGGCCGACCGGCGGCGCCGTGGACGTGTTGCTGCGCCCGGACGACATCGTCTACGCGCCGGACAGCGCTTTGAAAGCGCGAATTGTCGGCAAGACCTTCCTCGGCGCATCGACCTTGTACCGCTTGCAACTGCCGACCGGCGCACAACTGGAATCGATCTTTCCCAGCCATGCCGACCATCAGGTCGGTGCGGATGTCGGGATTCGCGTCGCGGCTGAACACCTGGTGCTGTTCCAGGCCTGCGGCAGCGTCGCGGCGCAGGTACCACGGTCCGAGTCAGGCGTACGGCGCTACAGCCCGGCCAGCAGTATTTGAAGAAACCGGGTCGAAATGTGGGAGGCCCCCGACTTAGCACCGTCGCACAGCAAACTGCCCCCCTTGCCCTGATGCCGTTCAGTCAAGGCTTTTTTGTAGGAGCGAGCTTGCTCGCGAAAAACTCACAGGCGCCGCGTTGATTCAGGAAACACGCGTCATCGTTGACGTTTTTCGCGAGCAAGAACTAGGCGTCCCCCTCGCTCCTACAGAATGCGATGTACGCTTAACTGAACGGCATTAGGGCTTGCCCCGGTACAACCCAGGGGCATGGTTTACAGGCAATACGCAGGATCAGGAAGTAACTGATCAAGCCCTGCCAATCGGCGCGAATTTGGCCTGGGTATGTTCCGCCAGCACTGCGGCGGACAACTCCACTTCCAGCCCCCGTCTCCCCGCACTGACAAAAATCGTCGCGAACGGCTGCGCCGTCGTATCGATAAACGTGCGCAAGCGCTTTTTCTGCCCCAGCGGGCTGATACCGCCCAACAGGTAGCCCGTCGACCGTTGCGCCGCCGCCGGGTCAGCCATCTCGACTTTTTTCACCCCGGCCGCATGGGCCAAGGCTTTTAAATCCAGACTTCCGACGACCGGCACCACCGCCACCAATAACTCGCCTTTTTCGCTGCTCGCCAACAGGGTCTTGAACACCTGAGCCGGGTCAAGACCCAACTTTTCCGCGGCCTCCAGACCATACGACGACGCTTTGGGATCGTGTTCATAACTGTGAATGCGATGTTCGGCGCGAACTTTTTTCAACAAATCCAGTGCGGGGGTCATGCATGCTCCAGGCGTGGCAAACAGAGGACAGATTCTAGGCCAAGCCTACACAAAACGCTCTAGTACGCCCCTGACTCCCGTCAACACTTGCGGTGACGAGCGTGATCATTCATCAAACCTATAGTTGGAAAATGACTAATAGTTCACTTTCGACCTTTGACAGGCGTCATTCTTGTCTATATTTTTTCGTTTCCGAATACTGTAGGAATACAGCCGCAGTATTCGAGCAGTAAGCCGCGCCGAGGATGGGGATCCTCGACACGGTGAAAATCGCGCAAGGCCCGTTGAGGCCCGACGCCTGACAAGAACAACAAATTGAGGTTTTCCATGACAACTGCACTTCAACAGCCTTCACTTTCGAGCCAATGCATGGCCGAATTCCTGGGGACTGCGCTTCTGATCTTCTTCGGTACAGGATGTGTCGCTGCCCTCAAAGTCGCGGGTGCCAGCTTTGGTTTGTGGGAAATCAGTATCATCTGGGGGATCGGCGTCAGCATGGCGATCTACCTGAGCGCCGGTATCTCCGGGGCTCACCTCAATCCGGCGGTGAGTATTGCCCTGTGTCTTTTCGCCGATTTCGACAAGCGTAAACTGCCCTTCTATATCCTCGCCCAGGTCGCCGGTGCCTTCTGCTCCGCGGCGCTGGTGTACACGCTCTATAGCAATCTGTTTTTCGATTACGAACAAACCCACCATTTGGTGCGTGGGACCCAGGCCAGCCTGGAACTAGCCTCGGTGTTTTCGACCTACCCCCATGCGCTGTTGAGCACCGCTCAGGCGTTCCTGGTGGAAATGGTCATCACCGCCATCCTGATGGGCGTGATCATGGCCCTGACCGACGATAACAACGGCTTGCCACGCGGCCCCCTTGCTCCGCTGCTGATTGGCTTGCTGATCGCAGTCATCGGCAGCGCCATGGGCCCATTGACCGGTTTTGCGATGAACCCTGCGCGGGATTTCGGGCCCAAGCTGATGACCTTTTTCGCCGGCTGGGGTGAAATGGCCTTTACTGGCGGACGCGACATTCCCTACTTCCTGGTTCCGATTTTCGCGCCGATTGTCGGTGCTTGCCTCGGTGCCGCGGCTTATCGCGGGCTGATTGCCCGCCATCTGCCAAGCGCCGCACCTGCCGCAGCGGAGGCCAAAGAAGCCGCCGTCAACGGCGAAACGCGTATTTCCTGATAGCAACCGCCTGGGCCCTACTGCCCTTTTAGTGATCCAGGCCGTTTCCAACTCCCTTATTTCTCGTCCAAGGCAATCGACATGACCGACATTCAGAATAAGAACTACATCATTGCCCTTGATCAGGGCACCACCAGTTCGCGGGCGATCATCTTTGATCGTGACGCCAACGTGGTCTGCACCGCCCAGCGTGAATTCGTCCAGCACTACCCGCAGGCGGGCTGGGTCGAACATGACCCGATGGAAATCTTCGCCACCCAGAGCGCGGTAATGGTCGAGGCCCTGGCCCAGGCTGGCCTGCACCATGACCAGGTTGCCGCTATCGGCATCACCAACCAGCGTGAAACCACCGTGGTCTGGGACAAGGTCACCGGTCGCCCGATCTACAACGCCATCGTCTGGCAGTGCCGCCGCAGCACCGAAATCTGCCAGCAGCTCAAGCGTGACGGCCACGAGCAATACATCAGCGACACCACCGGCCTGGTCACCGACCCGTACTTTTCCGGCACCAAGCTCAAGTGGATCCTCGACAATGTCGAAGGCAGCCGCGAACGTGCGCGCAACGGCGAACTGCTGTTCGGCACCGTCGACAGCTGGTTGATCTGGAAATTTACCGGCGGCAAGACCCACGTCACCGACTACACCAACGCCTCGCGCACCATGCTCTTCAACATCCACACCCTGGAGTGGGACGCGAAGATGCTGGAAATCCTTGATGTGCCGCGCGAGATGCTGCCGGAAGTCAAGTCGTCGTCGGAAATTTACGGTCGCACCAAGAGCGGCATTGCCATCGGCGGCATCGCCGGTGACCAGCAGGCCGCGCTGTTCGGCCAGATGTGCGTTGAACCGGGCCAGGCCAAGAACACCTACGGCACCGGCTGCTTCCTGCTGATGAATACCGGCGACAAGGCCGTGAAATCCAAGCACGGCATGCTCACCACCATCGCCTGCGGCCCGCGTGGCGAAGTGGCCTACGCCCTGGAAGGCGCGGTATTCAACGGTGGTTCCACCGTGCAGTGGCTGCGTGACGAGCTGAAAATCATCAACGACGCCCACGACACCGAATACTTCGCCGGCAAGGTCAAGGACAGCAATGGCGTCTACCTGGTACCCGCGTTTACCGGCCTGGGCGCCCCCTACTGGGACCCCTACGCCCGTGGCGCGTTGTTCGGCCTGACCCGAGGCGTACGCGTGGATCACATTATTCGTGCAGCCCTTGAGTCGATTGCCTACCAGACACGCGACGTACTGGACGCGATGCAGCAGGATTCCGGCGAACGCCTCAAATCCCTGCGGGTGGATGGCGGCGCAGTGGCCAACAACTTCCTGATGCAATTCCAAGCCGACATCCTCGGCACCCAGGTCGAGCGCCCGCAAATGCGCGAAACCACTGCACTGGGCGCGGCCTACCTGGCGGGCCTGGCTTGCGGGTTCTGGGGTAGCCTGGACGAACTGCGTGGCAAGGCGGTGATCGAGCGCGAATTCGAACCTCAGCTTGAAGAAGCCGCCAAAGAGAAACTCTACGCCGGCTGGCAAAAAGCAGTGAGCCGCACCCGCGATTGGGAACCCCACGAAGGCGCTGAATAAGCCAAGCGCAGGACCCATATAGGGTTGTAACTGGCAGGGAGCAGATTCCTGCGTCATCATGGGCCACTTTTGTATGGCAGCCCAAAGGACGCCCCATGAATCTGCCTCCCCGCCAGCAACAAATCCTCGAACTGGTCCGCGAACGCGGCTACGTCAGTATCGAGGAAATGGCGCAGCTATTCGTTGTCACCCCGCAAACCATCCGCCGCGATATCAACCAGCTGGCGGACGCCAATCTGCTGCGCCGCTACCACGGCGGCGCGGCCTATGACTCCAGTGTCGAAAACACCGCCTACGCCATGCGTGCCGACCAGATGCGCGACGAGAAACAGCGCATCGGCGAAGCCATCGCCGCGCAAATCCCCGATCACGCGTCGCTGTTCATCAACATCGGCACCACCACCGAATCCATCGCACGTGCGCTGTTAAACCACAATCACCTGAAAATCATCACCAACAACCTCAACGTCGCCACCATGCTCAGTGCCAAGGACGACTTCGATGTGTTGCTGACCGGCGGTAATGTGCGCCGTGATGGCGGCGTGGTGGGCCAGGCCAGCGTGGACTTTATCAACCAGTTCAAAGTCGACTTCGCCCTGGTGGGTATCAGCGGCATTGACGAGGACGGCAGCCTGCTCGACTTCGATTACCAGGAAGTGCGGGTGTCACAGGCGATCATCGCCAATGCACGCCAGGTGATCCTGGCGGCGGACTCGAGCAAGTTCGGGCGCAATGCCATGATTCGCCTGGGGCCGATCAGCCTGGTGGACTGCCTGGTGACCGACCAGCAGCCCGTACCGGCGCTGGTGCAGTTGTTGAACCAGCATAAGGTTCGCCTGGAAGTGGTCTAGCGCCTGCATTGACGCCATCGGGGGCAAGCTCCCTCCCACCTTTGATGTGTGAACCCGCTCAAATGTGGGAGGGGCGGTGCGACGATTCGACTTGCCCCCGATGGCGATCTATCTGACAGGCCATTGCCTAAGCCTGCCTCGGTTTCATGTTCACAAATTTTCTTTTCTCGCCCCTTCGATGAGTTTTTTCAATCGAAGTCGGGTGGCTGTGGGCGCGTTTATCAGCTACCATTTTCGCAAATGAACATTAATGTTCGAATTCCAATACGAAAAAGATCGCGAGGCCAGCCGATGAACCCTTCTACCTTGCCTGCTCCACCGCTTGCCGAAGTCTATGACGTTGCCGTTATCGGTGGCGGGATCAATGGCGTCGGCATTGCAGCAGACGCAGCCGGGCGCGGTCTGTCGGTGTTCCTTTGCGAAAAGGACGACCTGGCCAGCCACACCTCTTCCGCCAGCAGCAAGCTCATCCATGGCGGCCTGCGCTACCTCGAACATTACGAATTCCGCCTGGTGCGCGAAGCCCTGGCCGAACGTGAAGTGCTGCTGGGCAAGGCACCGCACATCGTCAAACAAATGCGCTTTGTGCTGCCACACCGCCCGCACCTGCGTCCGGCGTGGATGATCCGTGCCGGCCTGTTCCTGTATGACCACTTGGGCAAGCGGGAAAAGCTCGCCGGTTCGAAAAGCCTCAAGTTCGGCCCTGACAGCCCGCTGAAAAGCGAAATCACCAAAGGCTTCGAATACTCCGACTGCTGGGTCGATGACGCCCGCCTGGTCGTACTCAATGCCATGGCCGCCCGTGAAAAAGGCGCGCATATCCACACCCAGACCCGTTGCGTCAGCGCCCACCGCAGCAAGGGCCTGTGGGAAATGAACATGGAACGCGCCGATGGCAGCCTGTTCTCGATCCGCGCCAAGGCGCTGGTGAATGCAGCCGGCCCATGGGTCGCCAAGTTCATCAAGGAAGACCTGAAGCTCGATTCGCCCTACGGTATCCGCCTGATCCAAGGCAGCCACCTGATCGTGCCGAAACTGTATGAAGGCGCCCACGCGCACATCCTGCAGAACGAAGACCAGCGTATCGTCTTCACCATTCCCTACCTGAACCACCTGACCATCATCGGCACCACCGACCGCGAATACACCGGCGACCCGGCAAAAGTGGCGATTACCGAAGGCGAAACCGACTACATGCTCAAAGTCGTCAACGCCCACTTCAAGAAACAGCTGAGCCGCGACGACATCGTCCACACCTACTCCGGGGTGCGTCCGCTGTGCAATGACGAGTCGGACAACCCCTCGGCCATCACCCGCGACTACACCCTGTCCCTCTCCGGCGGCACGGGCGAAGCACCGATCCTGTCGGTATTCGGCGGCAAGCTGACCACCTATCGCAAGCTCGCCGAATCGGCGATGGCGCAATTGGCACCGTACTTCACCCAGATGCGCCCAAGCTGGACTGCCACGGCCAGCCTGCCCGGTGGCGAGGACATGACCACGCCAGAAGCGCTGGCCGAGGCCATTCGCGCCAAATTCGACTGGGTACCCAGCGAGATCGCGCGCCGCTGGTCCACCACCTACGGCAGCCGTACCTGGCGCCTGCTGGAAGGCGTGCACACCCTGGCCGACCTGGGTGACCACCTGGGTGGCGGCCTGTACACCCGCGAAGTCGACTACCTGTGTGCCGAAGAGTGGGCGACCCAACCCCAGGACATCCTGTGGCGCCGCACCAAGCTCGGCCTGTTCACCACCCCGGAAGAACAGGACAACGTGCAACGTTACCTGTCCAAGGTTGAACAGAACCGTAGCCGCATCCAGGCAGCCTGACGGACCCGTCGTACAAAAGCCCCTGCGCCCTGTGGCCCAGGGGCTTTTTCATGCCGGCCTCCACATTCGGTTTTCCGAACGCAATCCATCATCCGATTCGGTTTGCCGGATCTAACCGTTGCAAATTTGCCGTCACGCGAAGTTAATCTCGATATAAATCAACCGGTTAACCTTTTCCTCCCGGTCTGGCACGACTCATGCTCTACACTCTCTCACGATTGCCTTGGACGCCTCAGGAGCCGTCACGGGCATTCGCCGTACAAGAGAGCCGTCTAGCCGGCTTCATAAAAAAAACAAATGTCGAGGAAGTATTGATGCGCATCGTTCCCCATATTTTGGGCGCAGCTATCGCTGCTGCTCTGATCAGCACTCCAGTTTTCGCCGCCGAACTCACCGGCACACTGAAGAAAATCAACGACTCCGGCACCATCACCCTCGGGCACCGCGACAGCTCCATTCCGTTTTCCTACATTGCGGATGCTTCAGGCAAGCCAGTGGGCTACTCCCACGACATCCAGCTGGCCATCGTCGAAGCCCTGAAAAAAGACCTGAACAAACCCGACCTGCAGACCAAGTACAACCTGGTCACCTCGCAGACCCGTATCCCGCTGGTGCAGAACGGCACCGTGGACATCGAGTGCGGTTCCACCACCAACAACGCCGAACGCGCCCAGCAAGTCGCCTTCACCACCAACATCTTCGAAATCGGCACTCGCCTGCTGGTCAAGAAAGACAAGGAAGGCAAGCCTAGCTACGCCGACTTTGCCGACCTGAAAGGCAAGAACGTCGTGACCACCGCCGGCACCACGTCCGAGCGCATCATCAAGGCGATGAACGCCGACAAGCAGATGGGCATGAACGTTATCTCCGCCAAAGACCACGGCGAGTCCTTCCAGATGCTGGAAAGCGGCCGTGCCGTAGCGTTCATGATGGACGACGCCCTGCTGGCCGGTGAAGAGGCCAAGGCCAAGAAGCCGGATGACTGGGTCATTACCGGTACACCGCAGTCCTTTGAAGCCTATGCCTGCATGGTTCGCAAAGACGACCCAGCCTTCAAGAAAGCCGTGGATGACGCCATCGTCGGCCTGTACAAGTCCGGCGAAATCAACAAGATCTACGCCAAGTGGTTCGAAAGCCCGATCCCACCAAAAGGTCTGAACCTTAACTTCCCGATGAGCGAAAAGGTCAAGGAACTGATCAAGAACCCGACCGACAAGCCGGCGCCGGAAGTAAAGATCTAAATACTGACTAACCTTATCTCCTGAGGGAGCCAACGCTCCCTCAGGCGTCTGTTACTACCTGCTGGCTGTATTTTGGAACACTCGACCTGGCGGTTTTCGAGCCGATCGCGTGTGCCTGACGTTCGTCGTCAGGCGGGAAAGGATCTTCCCCAAGCGGGTGCTTGTACATCGATCGATCTCGAGGGGAGACCCTAATGAATTACAACTGGGACTGGGGCGTGTTCTTCAAGTCCACCGGCGTGGGCAGCGAGACTTATCTCGACTGGTACATCGCCGGCCTGGGCTGGACCATCGCCATCGCTGTCGTGGCATGGATTATCGCCTTGCTGCTGGGGTCCATTCTGGGCGTCATGCGCACCGTGCCAAACCGTCTCGTATCGGGCATTGCGACCTGCTACGTGGAACTGTTTCGTAACGTACCGCTGCTGGTGCAGCTGTTCATCTGGTACTTCCTGATACCCGACCTGCTGCCGCAGAACCTGCAGGACTGGTACAAGCAGGACCTCAACCCGACCACCTCGGCCTACCTGAGCGTTGTCGTGTGCCTGGGCCTGTTCACCGCCGCCCGTGTGTGTGAACAGGTGCGCACCGGCATCCAGGCGCTGCCACGTGGCCAAGAAGCGGCCGCACGCGCCATGGGTTTCAAGCTGCCGCAGATCTACTGGAACGTGCTGCTGCCCCAGGCCTACCGGATCATCATTCCGCCGCTTACCTCGGAATTCCTCAACGTGTTCAAGAACTCCTCCGTGGCGTCCTTGATCGGCCTGATGGAACTGCTGGCGCAAACCAAGCAGACCGCCGAGTTCTCGGCCAACCTGTTCGAGGCCTTCACCCTGGCCACGCTGATCTACTTCACCCTGAACATGAGCCTGATGCTGCTGATGCGCGTGGTCGAGAAGAAAGTCGCAGTGCCCGGCCTGATCTCCGTGGGGGGTAAATAATGGAATTCGATTTCAGCGGCATCATCCCCGCCATCCCGGGCCTGTGGAACGGCATGGTCATGACCTTGAAGCTGATGGTCATGGGCGTGGTCGGCGGCATCATCATCGGCACCGTCCTGGCCCTGATGCGCCTGTCGTCCAACAAGCTGTTGTCCCGCGTGGCCGGCGCCTATGTGAACTACTTCCGTTCGATCCCGCTGCTGCTGGTGATCACCTGGTTCTACCTGGCGGTACCGTTCGTACTGCGCTGGATCACCGGCCAGGACACGCCAATCGGGGCATTCACCTCCTGCGTCGTGGCGTTCATGATGTTCGAGGCCGCGTACTTCTGCGAGATCGTACGGGCCGGCGTGCAGTCGATCCCCAAGGGCCAGATGGCCGCCGCACAAGCGATGGGCATGACCTACGGCCAGACCATGCGCCTGATCATCCTGCCCCAGGCGTTCCGCAAGATGACCCCGTTGCTGCTGCAACAGAGCATCATCCTGTTCCAGGACACCTCGCTGGTCTACACCGTGGGCCTGGTGGACTTCCTCAACTCCGCCCGCTCCAACGGCGACATCATTGGCCGCTCCAATGAGTTCCTGATCTTCGCCGGTGTCGTCTACTTCATCATCAGCTTTTCCGCCTCGCTGCTGGTCAAGCGTCTGCAAAAAAGGTTTGCCGTATGATCTCTATCAAGAATGTCAACAAGTGGTATGGCGACTTCCAGGTGCTGACCGATTGCAGCACCGAGGTCAAGAAAGGCGAAGTGATCGTGGTGTGCGGGCCGTCCGGTTCGGGCAAATCCACCCTGATCAAATGCGTCAACGCGCTGGAACCGTTCCAGAAGGGCGATGTGATCGTCGACGGCACTTCCATCGCCGATCCGAAGACCGACCTGCCGAAGTTGCGTTCGCGCGTGGGCATGGTGTTCCAGCACTTCGAGCTGTTCCCGCACCTGACCATCACCGAAAACCTGACCATTGCGCAGATCAAGGTGCTCGGCCGCAGCAAGGAAGAAGCCACCAAGAAAGGCCTGCAACTGCTTGATCGTGTTGGCCTGTCGGCCCACGCCCACAAGCACCCTGGCCAGCTTTCCGGTGGCCAGCAGCAACGTGTGGCGATTGCCCGCGCCCTGGCCATGGACCCGATCGTCATGCTGTTCGACGAACCGACCTCCGCCCTCGACCCGGAAATGGTCAACGAAGTGCTGGACGTGATGGTGCAACTGGCCCAGGAAGGCATGACCATGATGTGTGTGACCCACGAAATGGGCTTCGCCCGCAAAGTGGCCGACCGCGTGATCTTCATGGACGCCGGCAAGATCATCGAAGACTGCCCGAAAGAAGAATTCTTCGGCGACATCAGCGCCCGCTCCGAGCGTGCGCAGCACTTCCTTGAGAAAATCCTGCAGCACTAAAAACAGCAGCGCTCCCTTCTGCGAGGGCGAGCGGGCTTGTTGTGGCGAGCGGGCTTGCCCCGCGTTGGGCCGCGGAGCGGCCCCAGTACCGAGGAATGCGGTGTGTCAGGCAATCCTCAGTAGCTGGTTTGGGGGCCGCTTCGCGGCCCAACGCGGGGCAAGCCCGCTCGCCACCACAAGCCCACCCACCACAAGCCCGCTCGCCACAATCAGTCCGCTCGCAGCAGGACAAACATCGTCACCATAACTGGTTGACCCAAGGCATCTGTGATGAAATGCGACCCCAACCTCTATCGCGCCGCGCCGCCATCACTTGCCGTGAAGCCCCGCCTGATTCGCCAACTATTCCTGCCGCCGTTGATCATCGCCCTGATGGTCGGCCTAGGTTACATCGGCTTCTGGATCAGTGAGTACTACGGTATCCGCACCCTCAGCGATACCGGCGAGCGCCAACTGGAGTTGCACGCCCGCACGGTCGAAAGTGAACTGAGCAAATACACCTACCTGCCCAGCCTCCTGGAACTGGAGTCCAGTGTCTCCAAGCTGCTGGCCGACCCAAACCAGGAAACCCGCAAAACCGTCAACGACTACCTCGAAGGCCTGAACCGACGCAGCCGCAGCCGGGCCATCTACGTGATGGACACCACCGGCAGGGTGCTGGCCACCAGCAACTGGCGCGACGCCGACAGCTACCAGGGTGAAGACCTGTCCTTCCGGGCCTATTTCCAGAACGCCGTACGCGGCCAGCCAGGGCGTTTCTACGGCATCGGCAGCACCAACGGCGAACCCGGCTACTACCTGGCCCACGGCCTGGAAGAGCACGGCAAGATCATCGGCGTCGCCGTGGTCAAGGTGCGCCTCGAAGCCTTGGAAGAACGCTGGCAGCGCGCACGCCTCGAAGCATTTGTCAGCGATGAGAACGGAATCATCATCCTCTCCAGCGACCCGGCCCGCCGCCTCAAGGCCGTGCGACCGCTGAGTGACGAGACCAAGGAACGCCTGGCCCACAGCCTGCAATATTACTGGGCCACGCTCAACGAGCTGGAACCCCTGGCCCGCGAGCGCCTCAACGAAGGCACCGAAAAACTGACCTTCCCGGCCAACAGCGAAGTGGTGGCGGACGAGCGGGAGGTCAGCTACCTCGCCCAGACTCGACCGCTGAGCGACACACCCTGGAATTTCACCCTGCTCACCCCGCTCAACGACCTGCGCCGCGCCGCAATCAACCAGGGCATCCTGGTGGCCGTCGCCTTTGGTCTGGTGGCATTCCTGTTGATTGCCTGGAACGAGCGGCGCAAAGTCATCGCCACCCGCCTCGCCGCTCGGGAGGCATTGCAGGAAGCCAACAGCCAGCTGGAACGTCGGATTGCCGAACGTACCGCCGACCTGCGCGCCAGCAACGAACGGCTCAAGGGCCAGATTCGCGAACGGCGCCAGGCCGAAGAGACCCTGCGCCGCGCCCAGGATGAACTGGTGCAGGCCGGCAAGCTCGCCGCCATCGGCCAGATGTCCACCAGCATCGCCCACGAACTGAACCAACCCCTGGCCGCGCTGCGCACGTTGTCCGGCAACACGGTGCGCTTCCTCGAACGCGGGGCGCTGGATACCGCCAGCGCCAACCTCAAGACCATCAACGAACTGATCGACCGCATGGGCCGCATCACCGCCAGCCTGCGCTCCTTCGCCCGGCGTGGCGATGACCAGGGCGAAGCCAACCTGGGCAAGGCCGTGGACGCCGCGTTCCAGGTGCTCGGCGCACGCCTGGACAGCCTGCCGCTGACCCTGCACCGCGACTTCTCCCCTGCCCTTTTGCAGATCGACCAGACACGCCTGGAACAGATCCTGGTCAACCTGATCGGCAATGCCCTCGATGCGATGCAGGCACAACCGGCCCCCGAACTGTGGCTCGAAGGCAGCAGCGCCGACGGTAAATATCGCCTGCTTGTGCGCGACAACGGCCACGGCATCGACCCCGAGGCACGCAAGCATCTGTTCGAACCGTTCTTCACCACCAAACCCGGCGAGCAAGGCCTCGGCCTGGGCCTGACCCTGTCCGCCAGCCTCGCGGCGGCCACGGGTGGCAACCTCGCCGTGGAACACCCAGCCAGTGGTGGTACGGCCTTTGTCCTCTGCCTGCCTTTGGCGGGCGCTCAAAAAACTGAGTCGACATGAACGTAGAAAAAAACACTGACCTGACCGTCCTGATCGTCGAAGACGACCCCCATGTGCTGCTCGGCTGCCAGCAAGCCTTCGCGCTGGAGGACATCCCCAGCGTCGGTGTGGCCAGTGCCGAAGAGGCGTTGAAGCACGTCGACGAAAACTTTGCCGGCATCGTCATCAGCGATATTCGCCTGCCGGGCATCGACGGCCTGGAACTGCTGACCCGCCTCAAGGCCCTGGATAAAAGCCTGCCGGTGGTGCTGATCACCGGGCATGGCGATATCTCCATGGCCGTCGGCGCCATGCGCAACGGCGCCTACGACTTCATGGAGAAGCCCTTCTCCCCCGAGCGCCTGGTCGATGTGGCCCGCCGCGCCCTGGAACAACGTGGGCTGGCGCGGGAAGTCTGGTCGCTGCGCCGCCAGTTGGCCGAGCGCGATTCCCTTGAAGGCCGCATCATCGGCCGTTCGCCGGCCATGCAGAACCTGCGCGAATTGATCGCCAACGTCGCCGACACCTCGGCCAACGTGCTGATCGAAGGCGAGACCGGCACCGGCAAGGAACTGGTCGCGCGCTGCCTGCATGATTTCAGCCGGCGCCACGATCACCCGTTCGTTGCGCTGAACTGTGGCGGCCTGCCGGAAAACCTGTTCGAAAGCGAAATCTTCGGCCACGAAGCCAACGCCTTTACCGGCGCCGGCAAACGTCGCATCGGCAAGATCGAACACGCCCACCAAGGCACGCTGTTTCTCGATGAAGTGGAAAGCATGCCGATCAACCTGCAGATCAAGTTGCTGCGCGTGTTGCAGGAGCGCACCCTGGAACGCCTGGGTTCGAACCAGAGCGTGGCCGTGGATTGCCGGGTGATCGCCGCCACCAAGTCCAACCTCGATGAACTGAGCCGCGCCAACCAGTTCCGCAGCGACCTGTACTACCGCCTCAACGTGGTCACCCTGGAACTGCCGCCCCTGCGCGAACGCCGCGAAGACATCCTGCAACTGTTCGAGCACTTCCTGCAGCAGTCATCACTGCGCTTTGACCGCAGCGTGCCGGACCTCGACAACCAGACCCTGTCCAGCCTGATGAGCCACGACTGGCCCGGTAACGTGCGCGAACTGCGCAACGTCGCCGAACGCTTCGCCCTGGGCCTGCCCGCCTTCAAGAAAAGCGGCGCCAGCAGCGGCGGCCAGGGCCTGGCCTTTACCGAGGCCGTGGAAGCCTTCGAGCGCAACCTGCTCAACGACGCCCTGCAACGCAGCGGCGGCAACCTGACCCAGGCCAGCCAGGAACTGGGGATGGCCAAGACCACGCTGTTCGACAAAGTCAAGAAATACGGGTTGAGCCACTGATGGATCTTGTATTGAAGGCCGCACTGGGCGCGGCAGTGGTGCTGATCCTGGCGGCGCTGGCCAAGACCAGAAACTACTACATCGCCGGGCTGGTGCCGCTGTTTCCGACCTTTGCGCTGATCGCTCATTACATCGTCGGCAAGGGCCGCTCGGTGGACGATTTGAAGACCACGATCCTGTTTGGGATGTGGTCGATCATTCCGTATTTTGTGTACCTGGCGACGTTGTACGTGATGGTGGATAGGATGCGGCTGGAGGCCTCTTTAGCCGTAGCAGCGGTAGCGTGGCTGATGGCCGCGACGGTGTTAGTCAGCGTGTGGGTACGCGTCCACGCCTGACACCACTCAATCCAATTGTGGGAGCAAGCCCCCTTCCACCGTTTTATCCCGGTTGCGTCAGCGGACTATCTTGTCGATCTGGATCCCGAGTTTCTTCAACCGATACCAGAAGCTGCGCTCGGAAATCCCGATCTTCGCCGCCGCCGCAGCCTGCACGCCATGGCACTCGTGCAACGCCGCAAGAATGTAGGCTTTCTCGACCTCGGCCAGCGCCGCATCCAGGTCCTGGGGAATGCCCGGCCCGTCGCTGAGGATCGCCGTCACACCGCCCTCGCTTGGCTTGGACGCAAACAGATAACCCGGCAGGTCGATATCCTCGATCACCGGCTTTGCGGCCACGATAGTCGCCCGCTCAACGCAGTTCTGCAGCTCACGGATATTGCCCGGCCAGTGATACGCCGCCATGGCCTGCAACGCTTCGGCGCTGAAGCCGGTGATGCGTTTGCCGGCGGTGGCGCTGAGGGTCTGGGCGAAATGCCGGGCCAGGGGTGCGATATCTTCCACACGTTCACGCAGGGCCGGCAGCGGGATCGGAAACACATTGAGACGGTAATACAGGTCTTCGCGAAACTCTTTGTTGGCCACCGCCTCCAGCAAGTTCTTGTTGGTGGCCGCGATCACACGCACGTCCACCTTGCGCTCGCGGGGGTCACCCACCGGTTCGATCACCCGCTCCTGCAAGGCGCGCAGGATCTTGGCTTGCAACGCCAGGGGCATATCGCCCACTTCGTCGAGAAACAGCGTGCCCTTGTCGGCCTGCATAAAGCGCCCTACCCGATCAGACACGGCGCCGGTAAAGGCGCCCTTGCGATGACCGAACATTTCGCTTTCCAGCAGCCCTTCGGGGATCGCCGCGCAATTGACCGCCACGAAAGGCTTGTCGGCACGGCTGCCGTGCTTGTGGATGGCGCGGGCGACCATCTCCTTGCCGGTGCCGCTTTCGCCGGTCAGCAGGATGGTTGCGGTACTGTCACGCACCGAGTCCACGGCGTGCAGTACCTTGCGAAACGCCGGGCTATCGCCCACCAGGCTGTCGAACTGCGCGTGTTCATCCAGTTCGGCACGCATGCGCGCGTTGTCGCGCATGATGTCGCGAAATTGCAGGGCTTTGGCCACGGTGATGTCCAGCTCGTCGATATCGAACGGCTTGGCGATGTAGTCGTAGGCGCCGTTGCGCATCGACTGCACGGCATTTTTTACCGTGCTGTAGGCGGTCATCACGATCACCGGTACCTGGGGAAATCGCACCTTGATTTCGGCCAGCAGCGCCGGCCCGTCCATGCCGGGCATGCGCCAGTCACTGATCACCAGGTCGATGTCTTCCTGCTCCAGCACTTTGAGCGCATGCAGGCCGTTGCCCGCGGTGAACACCTGGATGCCGTTCTGGCCCAGGGCGGAGGACAGCAAGTCACAGAGCTTGGGCTCGTCGTCGACCACCAATACGTTATGCGTCATGACTTTCCTCATCATCAGCGTCGTCTTCACCATGAGCCGGAATGTACAGGCTGAAGGTGGCGCCCGCATCGTTCTCACTGACACATTCGATGCTGCCGTCATGACTTTCCATGATCGAATAGACTTTAGCCAGGCCCAGGCCGGTGCCGGATGCCTTGGTGGTGACGAATGGCGTGAAGATGCGCTCGATCATATCCGCCGCAATGCCCTGCCCGGTGTCGGCGATGCTGATGACGGTGTTGTCGTTGACCGTGCGAATGCCCAGGGTCAGGCGCCCGCCTTCGGGCATTGCATCGATGGCGTTGAGGATCAGGTTCAGGCACGCCTGCTTGAGCTGCTTGGCGTCGGCATAGATCGTCGCGCCGGGGGCCTGGTCGTCGATCTGCGCCTGGATGTTGTGGGTCGCCAGCTCCGGGCCGCAGAAGCCGAGGATTTCTTCGACCAATGGGCGCGCCGCCTGCAACACGCGCAAGGGCGGATTGGGTTTGGCGAAGTCGAGGAATTCGGTGATCAGGTCGTTGATCCGGCTGACCTCGCTGATCACGTATTCCAAATGGCGCCTGTCGCTTTCCGGCAGGTCGGAGCGACGATGCAGCAACTGGGTGGCGGTCTTGATGATGCCCAGCGGGTTGCGGATTTCATGGGCCAGGCCCATGGCGACCTCGCCCAGGGCATGCAGGCGGTCACGCCGACGCAGCTGGGCCTCGAGGTGATGCAGCTCGCCCAGGCGCTCGGTCATATGGTTGAAGGTGCTGCTCAATTGCGCCAGCTCGTCGCCACCGCTGACCACCACCCGGTGTGTGTAGTTGCCCGAAATCACTGCGCTTACGCCCTGGGACAGGTCACGCAACGGCTGGGTCAGGCGCCGCGACACCAGCACCCCCGCCGCCAGGGACAACGCCGAACTGAGCAGGAAAATCAGCACAAACAGATTGCTCTGGTTCACCAGCCCCACCAGGCTGGTATGCCGCAGCAGGCCACTGAAGATCACCCCTTGCAGCTCGCCATTGTCATTGAATATCGGCCAGTACAACCCGCTGTAGTTATTGGTGAACTGCTCGCTGGGCTGGCGGGTGCTGCGCAATGCGGCCTCGACACTCTTCGGAATGCGCGAGGGGTGATCCTGAAAGCGCTGGGTCGAGAAGATTTCCGTAAAGCCGCCCGGATTGGCCAGGTACAAACGCAGGTCGAGGGAATGCACGTCGGCCACGCTGGTCAGGAAGCTGCTGTCCAGGTAGGTCGCCACCAGCAACACATAGTCGACATCGTCCCGGGTGGTCTCGAAGGTCGAGACCACGATACCGGTACTCACCCCCGCCACTTGCACGGTCTGCAACACCGCGTTGCTGGTCAGGCTGATCTGCTTGACGATGTCGTCGGAGGCGGTGCTGAACACCAGCTTGTGGTCGCTGGTGCGAATCAGCGCCACCACGTCGATATCCGTCGCCTGGGCGATATCGGCGGTCAGCCGGTCGTGCTTGGCTGCCTGCCGGCTGGAGGGCGGGCTGGTGTAGCGCAGGAACAATTTAGCCATGCGCGCGTTGTCATGCAGGATGTCACCGATCTCGTCCTTGACGATCTTGGTCGACTCCTGCAGCCAGATGCGCACGTTGCTGTCGAAAATCTGCGACAACGTGGTGGCAGCCAGCTCGGCGGCGATCATGGTCGGGATGACGCTGACCAACCAGAACGCCAGCACCAGCTTGCGCTGGACGCTCCAGCGCGAAATGGCAAAGGGACGGGCTTTCTGGCGGGTCTTGGTGATCATCAGGTTTCGCTTATCGCAGCAGCCATGGCAGGGTCGGAACGATCCGGTCGGATAAAAATCTTCACTACTTTGAGCAGGGTGTTCACCAGCCGATTGCGGTGGCGGAAGAACAGGCTGTTGCCTTCGAACTCGCACCCCAGGCGCAGCTTACTGGCATACCCGGCCTGGCCGCACTCATACACTGCAATATTGTGCTGGATACAGTAATCGACATTGGTCAGCCAACTGCGGAAGTACAGGTTGTAGTCACGGGTGTACTCGACGTCGTGCCCGAAGAACTTATCGACCAACCGATGCTGGTCTACCAGGATCAGGTTGAACGCCACCAACCGCGCGTCCACCCAGTAAAGTACACAGACCGCACGCTCTCCAAGGCGTTCGAGCACGCCGGTGAAGTAGCCGGCGGGCAGGCGCTCGAACTGCAGGTCGGCGCGGGTCAGCGTGGCCTCGTACAGGCGCATGACCTCGGGCAGCACGTCGTCGATATTGCGCCGCCACTCGACACGTGGGCCCGGTGCGCGCAGTTTGCGGCGCAGGTCCTTGCGCGTGGACTTGCCCAGCGACCCCAGGTAGGCGTCCACCGAGCCATAGGGCAGCGGCAATACCCCGGTGGGCAGGCTCGGCATGCTCTGGAAACCCGCCGCCCGGCAGCTGTCGGCCCAGTGCGGATCACGGGTCGGCGCATCCTTGACCGCCACCAGGCCGATACCGAACGCATCGGCATCCTGGCGGGCGGCCTGGAGCAAATGCTGGAGCAACAGCGGGCGTCGCCCCTGCGGCACGTCACTGGCAAACCCGGCGTCGCAACGCTCGGCCACCGGCGAGCCAATGGCATACAGGCCCAATTGCAAAACACCCGGCCACAGTCGCTCCAGACGCTCGGTCAAGCGCTTGCCGGCGCCCGACACCGTGGTGTCGAGCCGATAATGGGTGATGAACGCGGCGGCCACAGCCACCAGCGTGCCGTTTTCAAAAACCGCCAGGTAGCGCCATTGAAAATCGGCGATGGCGGCGTGTTCCACCGCGACGTAATAGTCCCAGTCCTCCAGCGCACCGGGAAAGCAGTCGTTCCAGGCACTGCGCGGGATGGCCCGGACGGTCGGGAAAGCTTGGGTGGTGATCACATCATTTCCCTTGTTATGGCCTGTGCCAAGCGGACGCGTTGTGGCTATGGTGATCAGGCTTGTTGTGGCGAGCGGGCTTGCCCTAATGCCGTTCAGTTAAGGTTTTTTTGTAGGAGCGAGGGGGACGCCTAGTTCTTGCTCGCGAAGAACTCACAGACGCCGCGTTCATTCAGGAAACACGCGTTATCGTTGACGTTTTTCGCGAGCAAGAACTAGGCGTCCCCCTCGCTCCTACAGAAGGCGATGTCCGCTTAACTGAACGGCATGAGGGCAAACAACCCCGTTAGCCACAAGCAGCCAGCTCACCACAACCCGCCAGCTCGCTGGAGAGTGCGGAGTGTCGCTCGACAAACTCCGTACTCAACTCGATCACGCGGCGGTATTGCAGGTCGACGGTGATCATGTGGTAGCAGTTGTCCAGCAGGATCTTGGTCACCGGCCCGCCGAGGTGGCGTTCCACGTAGTCAGCGTTCCAGCGGCTGGTGATGTCGTCCTCGATGGAATGCAACACCAGCGCCGGCACCTTGACCTCGGGCATGCGCTTCTTGACCACGGCGTTCATACGGTGCAACTCGCGCACCGTGATGCCTTCCATGGTCAACAAACCGGCTTCGCTGCTCTCCCCTTCCTTCATCTGCCGCTCGACAATCGCCCGCAGGCGTTCGTTCTTGATGCCATACGGCGGCTTCTCTTCGAAGCGGCAGATATGCACGCCGAACGGAATCTTCATCAGCAACGGCGTGAGGAACGCCAGCTTGTTGATGCTCCAGCCGTCGTACTTCAACGTCGTGGAATACATCAGCAGCCCGGCGACTTGCCCAGAGTGTTCGGCGGCGACGTACATCGACATCACCGCCCCCATGGACAAGCCACCGACAAACACCTGTGCATGGCGCTGCTTGACCTGGGCGAAGGTCTTGCGCACACCTTCGTACCAGTCCAGCCAGCCGGTAGCCTGCAGGTCGCTGTTGTCACCGCAGTGCCCGGCCAGGGTGGGCACGTACACCGTGCAATTGCCCACCTTGGCCAGGCCCTTGGCGACCTGGCGCAGTTCCGTCGGAGTGCCGGTCAGGCCGTGGATCAACAGGATCCCGACCGGACCTTCACCGAGAACGAAGCCGGCATCACCTTCACCGAGGTCGATCTCTGCCGGTTTCACCGTTTGGTCGCCCGCACCAGCAGTTGCTCGAGCAGCTTCAGGCCCAGCTCGATTTCCGGGTAGCTGATTTCCAGGGACGGTGCCAGGGTGATCACGTTCTTGTAGTAGCCGCCCACATCGAGGATCAGGCCCAGCTTGCGGCCGTCTACCACCATGTCGCCTTTCATGCCTTCCTCGACCATGTAGTCCAGGGTCGCCTTGTCTGGCGTGAAGCCATCCGGGCCGCAGATTTCGCAGCGCAGGGCCAGGCCCAGGCCGTCGACGTCGCCGATGATCGGGAAACGTTTCTGCAAGTCCTGCAGGCCTTCCAGGAAGTATTTGCCCTTGGCCATGACCATCGCGCCGTAGTCGACTTCGTTGGTCATCTTGAACATTTCCAGGCCCACCGCCGTGCCCAATGGGTTGGAGGCGAAGGTGGAGTGGGTCGAACCTGGCGGGAAGACCTTCGGGTTGATCAACTCTTCACGGGCCCAGATACCGCCCAGCGGGTTGAGGCCGTTGGTCAGCGCCTTGCCGAACACGATGATGTCTGGCTTGACGTCGAAGTGCTCGATCGACCACAGCTTGCCGGTGCGATAGAAGCCCATCTGAATTTCATCGGACACCATCAGGATGCCGTGCTGGTCGAGAACCTTCTTCAGCTCGCTGTAGAAGTTCATCGGCGGGATCACATAACCGCCGGTGCCCTGGATCGGCTCGACGTAGAACGCGGCGTATTCACTCTGGCCGACTTTCGGGTCCCACACGCCGTTGTATTCGGTCTCGAACAGGCGGGCGAATTGCTGCACGCAGTGGCTGCCGTATTCTTCCTTGGTCATGCCTTTAGGGCCGCGGAAGTGGTATGGGAACGGGATGAACTGCGCACGCTCGCCGAAGTGGCCGTAGCGACGACGGTAGCGGTAGCTGGAAGTGATCGACGAAGCGCCGAGGGTGCGCCCGTGGTAGCCGCCTTCGAAGGCGAACATCAGGCTCTTGCCGTTGGTGGCGTTACGTACGACCTTCAGGGAGTCTTCGATCGACTGCGAACCGCCGACGTTGAAGTGGACGCGACCGTCGAGGCCGAATTTCTTCTTGGCATCGACCGCGATCATTTCCGACAGCTCGATCTTGCCTTTGTGCAGGTACTGGCTGGCGATTTGCGGCAGGGTGTCGATCTGCTGTTTCAGCGCATTGTTCAGGCGCGGGTTGGCATAACCGAAGTTGACGGCCGAGTACCACATTTGCAGGTCGAGGTAGGCCTGGTCTTCGGTGTCCCACACGTAGGAGCCTTCGCAGCGGCTGAAAATGCGCGGCGGCTCGATGTAGTGGACAGTGTCGCCGTACGAGCAGTACTTGGCTTCTTTATCCAGAAGCACCTGGTCTTCGGCGGTAGCGATACGGATATCAGACATGGTGGAAGAGTTCCTGATTTTCAATAGAGAGGTCAGTCGCAGCAAAGGTGGTGGCGTTGGCGGCAATGCCCTGGGGCAGCCTGGCCAGCAATGCGGTCACTTCGGCGAAGGTGTCGAAGCGCGCGTGGGGAATGTTGTTGGCTTCGCAGTACTGGGCGAGGCTGCCTTTGGCGAAGACGAAATCGGCGGTGGACGCGACGCACATGTCGGACTTGCCATCGCCGATCACCAGCACGCGCTTGTTGCGCGGCGTGGACTTGCACTTGCAGTTGCCCGACGCGGCGCGGCACGCATCGCTGGAATACGGGAAGTCGATGCGCCAGCTGTCCTGGTCGACCTGGCGCAGGCGGTTGGCGAGGATCGGCAGCAGGGTCACGTAGTTGCGCGACAGAATCCGCGCGATACCCTGCTCGATGCCGTCGCTGACCACTTCGACGGAGGCCCCGAGGCCGATGACGTGATCAACGAAATCCGGGAAGTCCGGGTCGATCTCGACGCTGTCGAAATACGCCAGCAGTTCGCTGGGGGTGGCCTTGATCAGCGCCAGTTGGCGGCTCAGGCATTCGCGTGAACCGATATGCCCATCCAACCATTCCTGCTCGATGGTTTCCCATTCGGGACCCGCGAAGCGTTGGAGGACGTTGTCGATGACATCGGTGGGGGTAATGGTCCCGTCGAAGTCACACACGATATGCCAGTGGATCATCTGCCTGTCCTTGAGTTGGAGGGCTTGAAGAAGAGCGCGCTGTGTGCGCTTGCAGAAGGGGTAGAGCAGGGACTGTGCCAACTGGCCTGGGCCCAGCAGGGCTGGGGGTTTGGCGGGTAATTCGGGCGATATGTGTCGCAGGAGCTACAATTTTTGTAGCTTGCTACAAACAAGATGAGTGCTTGCGCCAGGCCCCCCCTTCGCGCGTTCATGCGCGCATGGCCAGATAAGGAAACGCTCCATGTTCAAGGTTACTTCTGCTGTATTCGCCGGTTTATTGGGACTCTGGGGCTTTTCCAGCGCAGCCCTGGCAGAAGGCATCACCGGCGAAGTCGGCGCAGGTATCGCTTATCAACCCCATGACCCGACCGGCAGTCGCTACGAAACGCGGCCCATCCCCTACGTGGACCTCGACTGGGGCAGCGTCAGCCTGGGCACCGACGACGGCCTGACCTGGAGCGCCCTCAATACCAACGGTTTTACCGCCGGCCCCTATATCAATTACCTGCAGGGGCGTACGGCCAACGGCTCACTGCGCGGCCTGCGCAATGTCTCGGACATGGCCGAAATCGGTGGCTTTGTTCAATACGCCCCGGTCGATTTCTGGCGTGTGTATGCCCAGGTGGGCCAGGCCGTTGGCGGCGGGCATGATCAAAGTGGCGTACTGGGTAAGCTCGGCGGTGAGTTGGGTTACCCACTGGGCAGCGGGATTATTGGCAGCACCGGCCTGATGGCGCACTTTGCCGACGCCCGCCAGACCCAGACCTATTTCGGCGTGGACGCCAACGAATCCGCGGCCTCCGGCATTCGCGCCTACAACGCCAGCGCGGGCTTCCAGAACATGACGCTGACCCAGAGTTTTGAATTCCCCCTGGCGTCCCACTGGTCGCTGCTGACCAGCGCCAGTTGGGTGCACCTGGTGGGCTCGGCGGCCAATAGCACTATCGTCAAGGCGACCGGGGACGTGAACCAGGGCCAGGTACAGACAGCCATCAGCTACAAGTTCGACTAATAAGCACACACCTTCTTACAAACTGGTCTGAGCCTTGCAATGACGCCCCGGAATTCATTTCTTCAGGACGCTATTCATGGCTCGCCCCGCTTACCGCCTGCTGCACCACTCGCTCTGGGACCTGGTCCCCATCACGATGGGCCTGGCCCATTTCGTTTTTGTCATCTGGCTGGTAACCGCCTTTCATAGCCTGAGCGGGTGGGCCCTGTTGCCCCTGGCGCTGCTCTACGCGGTGAGCCTGTCGTGGAGCATCAACAGCATCTCGCACAACCAGATCCACAACGCCTACTTCAGCCATCGCGCGATGAACCGCGCCTTCGACCTGTTGCTGTCGGTGACCATCGGCTTTTCCCAGACGCTCTACCGCGATATCCACAACCGCCATCATCGCGGTAACGCCGATCTGCCGGGGCCGGATGGGCACACCATCGACCCCCTGTCGATCTACCAGCGCGGCAAGGATGGGCAGCCGGAGAATCCCTGGGCCTATACCTTCCTCAGTTTCTTCCGTGACGACCCCAAGCCGTTCTACGACGAAATGAAGCGCAAGCGCCCGGCGGATGCGCGTTGGGTCAAGGTCGAGATCGGCGTGACAGTGGCGTTCTACATCGCCCTGGCGTTCTACAACTGGCAGGCGGTGTTGTGGTTATTGCCGTTCTGGTACCTCGGCCAGTGCCTGTCATCGCTCAATGGCTACTATGAGCACTTCGGCGGCAACCCGGACCTGCCGATCGCTTGGGGCGTGAGTTCCTATAGCCGGTTGTACAACCTGATCTGGATGAACAACGGCTACCACGCCGAACACCACTACCGGCCCAAGATGCACTGGACCAAGATGAAGGCGTTTCATCGGGAGATTGCCGAGCAACAGCGTGCGGCGGGGGTCAAGTCGATTCCAGTGTCACACGGCCTGGGCTTTTTGGTTGCACACCGCAAACCCTGACCTCCCTCCCGTAGCAGCTGTGTGACCCAGCTGCTACGGGAAGGGCGATTTCAGTTTTCTTCGCCCTCGGCCAGCAGGGCGATCCCGCCGATAATCACCGCGACCCCCACCCAATGCAGCAGGCTGATGTGTTCCCCCAGCCCCAGCCACGAACCGAGCAGCACCACCACAAACACCAACGAACTCAGGGGGAACGCCAGGGACAGGCTGCTGCGCCGCAGAATCAGCATCCACACGAAAAACGCCCCGATGTAACTGGCGATCGCTGCCAGAATCCCTGGGTTGCGCGCCACCTCGGACAACCACTGCCAGTTGAAATCCATCTGGCCCAGTTGGTTGCCAGCCACCTTGGTAAACAACTGCCCGGCGCTTTCGGTACAAATCAGCAAGGCCCACAGCACCACGGTGCCGAGGCGCCCGTGCAACCAGCCACTTGGGCGCGCTACCACAACATCCTGCGTATTCATGCCTGACTCCCAATCGCCACCAACATCACCCCCAGGGTAATCACCAGGGTTCCCAGCCAACGGCGCCGGCTGACGGTTTCCTTGAGCACCAGCTTGCCTGCCAGCACCACCCCGCAATAAGCCAGCGCCGCCGCCGGGAACAACAGGCTCAACGGCGCACGGGACAAGGCTTCCAGCCAGACGAAGAACTCGATGGCATAGGCGCCGATCCCGGCCCACAGCAACGGCGCATTGAACACCTGGCCCCAGAAGGCATTCAGGCGAAACTCACCCTCCAGCGCTGGCAGGCGGTCCAGGCCAATCTTGAAACACAGTTGGCCGATCACATCGAGCACGATGGAAAAGGCCACCAGCAACACCACGGTCAGGGTCACGGGAACAGCTCCTCAAACAGGTTGATCAGGGCTTCGTTGGTGGCAGCGTTGCGCTGCAAATCCTCCGCGCTCCAACGCTCCGGCGGTGGCTGGTCGGACTTGGCCTCCCAACGCTTGAACGCGTTACTGAACACCGGCGTGGCGAACTCGCCGCACACGTCGATGCCGATGATCCGCTTGCGCGCCGCCAGGGCCCGCAGCGCCTGGAGCAGGTGGGTCAGGCGCATGCCGCCCTGGTCCCAGTTGGTGGCTGCGTCTTCACTGGCCAGCACATCTTTGTCGATGGTGATCCAGATCGCCTCGGTGGGCAGACTGGTGATCATCTGGTCCAGAAAGGCCGCCCAGTCGAGCTCCGCCAGGTTGCGCCAGTGCAGGTAGTTTTCCTGCTGCTGGTGGCCAGCACCATCGCCCACCCGGCCCCAGACCTTCGATGGCGGGTGCTGCCACGGAAACAGCTGCAATTTCCCGCGCTTGAGGGCGCCAAGGTTGCCACCGCGCAGTTGCGGGTTATGCAGGTCGTCGCTGCACGGGCCGAGGGTCACGATACGTTGGATCGCCGGCATTTTCAGCGCACGGTTGACCCACGAACCACAGTGCCGCTTGGGTGCCAGGCGCACCCAGTCGGGGTGGTTGTCGAAGTGGATCAGGCTGACAGGTTCTTTCAAATCCGCGAGGAATGCCGGCGTGAGGTGGTGATAATCGCCGGAGCCGACAAATAGAATTTCCGGCCGCGCATTGGTGGGCCGCGGCCGGTGGGCCAGGCGTTCGGCGAAGCGCTTCCAGGTTTTTTCGGTGGACCACAGGCGTAATTTAGGGCCCAGGTCCAGCAAGTCGATACGGTTGGCGCGGCCACTGGCCAAACGTTGGGCAATCGGCGCCTGACCGGTGAGGCTGTGGTCGAGGTCAAGAATATTCAAGGTAGTGTTTCACCCCTAATGGCAGCGCCCAACCGGATACCGGCTGGGCTTTAGGGGGTCAATGCAAGGGGCGGGCCAGCGGGTGAACGAGCGAAGGCTTGAAGCCTGCGCAGAACTGATGTGGGAGGGGGCTTGCCCCGATGGCGGCCTCATCGGGGCATAAGTATCTACACAACTTTTTTCAGCGGTCTGTGGCGAGGGAGCTTGGTCCCGTGGCGGCCTTCGGGCCGACCATGTGGTTGGATTTGACCGAGTACATATCCGTTGCTGCGGTAACGGCGGCTGGCGGTTCCGCTCTTACAGCGGGTCACTTTTGGAAGAGCGCTGTATGGACCGGACACATGGTGGACACATGTGCGGGGACATGGTTGACACATTATGGACCATAGTCAGGTTTGCTCACGTCGATCGTTCGTAGGAAGTGATGGCAGAAAAACACGTCAAACAGTCCATCACCTTCAGTGTTGGGCCGTATTGCGATGTGATGCCCAGCCAAACCTTTGGCGATGCTGAAGTAGCGTTTCTGAAAACGAAAACGGCTGTGATAAGTCTTGGCTAATACGTCGTCCGGTCCGTACTCAAAGGTTGGTAACTGTTGCGGATAAGCCCATGGGCTGGCTCTATACCGGTCCATAGGCACCTTGTAGTCCAGCGCCTGATGGGGCCGTTGCAGGTTATAAACATCACGCCACCGATCAAATGCTGCTTGAGCTTCCTTGAGCGTGGAAAACTGACGCCCTTCAAGTACTTCGGCCTTGAGTGAGCGATGGAAACGCTCAATCTTTCCATTGGTTTGTGGGTGGTAAGGGCGGCTGAAACTGATCCGAATACCCAGACGAATCAACCAGATACTCAGCTCTGTGATTTCACCAGGGTTACGTGGAGAGCCCCAAGGCGGTCCGTTATCAACGTTGATGCGAGCCGGTAATCCGAAGCGCTGGAATACCTCGGTCAACCTTTCTTTCACCGTGGCTCCACGCTCGTTATCACAAGCTTGAATAGCCAAACTGAAACGTGAATGGTCGTCCAGTAAAGTCAGGGGATGGCATCTGCCTTCTTGCGTCGGGAAATGCCCTTTGAAATCCATCTGCCAAAGATTGTTGGGCGCCTCGTGTTCAAACCTCAGCTTTGCCTCTTGCTCCTTCGTAGTCGGCTGAATCAGCCCGTGCCGGTGCAGGACATTGGTAACGGTGCTGGGAGCAATCTGCTTTTTCAAGAGGCTGCTGATCGTGCGCCCACCCCATGCTGGATGGTCTTGTCTGAGCGCTATGACCTGCGCTTCCAGGGCCGGCGTGGTCAGCTTGGGGCTGGTAGCCGGTTTTCGGGATTTATCTTGCAGCCCTGAATGGCCGAGCGTCGCGTAGCGGTTAAGCCACTTGTAAGCCGTCTGCGGACTGATACCGAACCGTCGGCATAGTTCTCGTTTGTTGCTGCCGGGTTGCCGTGCTAAGGCAACAAACTCTTCTTTCAGGCTCATGGCATCTCTCGTGTCCCAGGGCATGATGGCTTTCCGGCGAAATTGGCTCGCCGAAAAGTGTCCACCATGTCCCCGCACACCCGTCAACCATGTGTCCGGTCCATACAGAAGAGCGCCAAAAGTAACCAAAAACGCTTCGCCCCAACACTCGGCACCTCGCTTAGGCTCGGTGTGCCCGAACGCAGGCTCTGGAGCGTGGGCCGCCGCGATGGGCCATCCCTGGCCCAGCGCGGCTAACCCGGCGTCCTGCCGGGTTACCCACGCTCCAAAGCCTGCGTTCGGCCAGCGTGTTTGACGGGGCGCCGAAGATCAAAAGCCAAAGCGCGGCGGCCTTAGAGCCGACCGGATTTGTAGCTGGTGTACTCGGTAAAAATGTGGGAGGGGGCTTGCCCCCGATGAGGGAGTGTCAGCCACTTATTTGTTAACTGACCCGGCGCTATCGGGGGCAAGCCCCCTCCCACATTTGGGTCTCCACAGGTCAGATATCTCCATAAGTCAGGTAGACCTCATTCTGCTTTTGCTCTGCTTTTGCTCTGCTTTTGCTCTGCTTTTGCTCTGGCTTTTGATCTTGATCTTAGGCGCCCCGTTAAACCACGCTGGCCGAACGAAGGCTTGAATCCGTGGGTAACCCGGCAGGACGCCGGGTTAGCCGTCCTGGGCCAGGGATGGCCCATGACGGCGGCCCACGGATTCAAGCCGGAGTAAGGGCACACCGAGCCTAGGCGAGGTGCCGAGTGGTGGGGCAAGAGCCCTTTGGTTACTTTGGGGCTCTTTTCCAAAGTGACCCGCCGTAAGGGCGGAACCGCCAGCCGCCGTTACCGCAGCAACGGATATGTACTCGCTAAAACTCCAAAAAAGCGGTCGGCCCGAAGGCCGCCACGGGACCAAGCTCCCTCGCCACAGACCACTGGAAATTGTGTAGATACCCATGCCCCGATAGCAGTGGCACATTCAACATCTTTGGTGGCTGACACTAAGCCATCGGGGGCAAGCCCCCTCCCACATTTGGATCAGGGTTCGACTTCAGTTTTTGGCTTCGTTGATGATCTGGCGAATCGCCCCCACAAAGGCTTCGGCCGGCTGGCCACCGCTGACAGCGTATTGATCGTTGAACACGATGGTCGGCACCGACGTCACGCCACGGGAGATCCACAACTGCTCCTGCTCGCGGACTTCAGCGGCGTATTCGTCGCTGGCGAGAATCTCGGCCGCGCGCTTGAGGTCCAGGCCGACGCTCTCGGCGATGATCGCCAGGGTGGCGTGGTCGGACGGGTCTTGGCCATCGGTGAAATAGGCCTTGAACAACGCTTCCTTGAGGTTGTACTGCAAGCCTTCCAACCCGGCCCAATGCAGCAGGCGATGGGCGTCGAAGGTGTTGTAGATACGGCTCTGGCCGTCGGTACGAAAGGCAAAGCCCAGCGCGGCCCCCATGTCACGGATGCGCTCACGATTGGCCTGGGACTGTTCGGCGGTGGAACCGTATTTCTCGGTGATGTGCTCGACGATGTTCTGCCCCTCGGCGGGCATGTTCGGGTTCAGTTCGAACGGCTGGAAATGGATCTCGGCCTGCACCTCGCTGCCCAGTTGGTCGAGGGCTTCGGTCAGGCCACGCAGGCCGATGATGCACCAGGGGCAGGACACGTCGCTGACGAAATCGATTTTCAGGGGAGTACTCATGGTAGGCAACCTCGCTGGCATTCATGTGCCACAAAAGTTGCACGATACACCAATGTCACAACACCTTCGAAGGCTCGCCCAGGTCAATCTGCGCCCAATGTGCAGCATCTTCGCGATGGGCTTGCAGGTACGGTAGAACCGCCGTCAGCAGCGGCGCCTTGAACGCTTCCTGGAAACGGTGGGCCATGCCGGGAATCAACTTCAATTGGCTGCCCTGGATATGCGCCGCCAGGTGCACGCCGTGCATCACCGGCAGCAACGGGTCGGCGGTGCCGTGGACCACCAGGGTCGGCACGCGTAATTGGTTGAGCAGCGGCACGCGGCTCGGTTCGGCGAGGATCGCCATGATCTGGCGCTTCACGCCTTCCGGGTTGAAGGCGCGGTCGTAGGACAGCGCCGCCTGGTGCAACAACGCCTGGCGATCATCCTTCACGTTCGGGCTGCCCAACGCCGCGAGCAAATCCGCCTGCTGCTCCAGCGCCACTTCACGATTCGGCGCGCTGCGTCGCGACAACAACTGCACCAGCGCTGCATTCGGGGCCGGCAAGCCTTCAGCGCCAGAGCTGGTCATGATCAGCGTCAGGCTTTCCACGCGCTGCGGCGCCATGGCGGCCAGGTGCTGGGCGATCATGCCGCCCATGCTCGCGCCCAGCACATGGAATTGGCGGATCTGCAACGCGTCCATCAAGCCCAGGGCATCGTCGGCCATGTCGGTCAGGGTGTAGGGCGCGGCCACCGGCAGGCCGAGCTTGTAGCGCAGCACTTCGAAGGTCAGGTTGGCGCTGGCCGGTGCCTGGCGCCAGGTGGACAGGCCAACGTCACGGTTGTCGTAGCGAATCACCCGGAAACCTTGCTGGCACAGGGCGACGACCACTTCATCCGGCCAGTGGATCAACTGCCCGCCCAGGCCCATCACCAGCAGCAATGCAGGATCGGACGCACGGCCGATGCTCTGGTAAGCGATGCTCACCTGAGCCAGGTCGACCGTTTGGGTCGGGACATTGACATCACATCGAGAAGCCGCAAAAGACGGCAGGCCGAATAGTAGAGCGGCCAGTAAAAACAACACGCGCATGAAAAACACCGAAACGCAGAACCCCAGTAGAGCGCGAGTCTGATGAAGTTTGTTCAAGCGCGCTGCCACACTTCCATGACAGTTTGATGAAGAGTGCCCGGTGGTCGTGGTCGACAGGCCCGCGAACATGAGACAAACTCACGCTATCGCAACTTGTCACAAACTATCCTCATGGAGAGCCCGTGCTCGAGATCCGTCACCTCAAGACCCTGCACGCCCTGCGCGAAGCCGACAGCCTGGTGGAAGCCGCCGAGCGCCTGCACCTGACGCAATCGGCGCTGTCCCACCAGTTCAAGGAGCTTGAAGAGCGCCTGGGCATGCCGTTGTTCGTGCGCAAGACCAAACCCGTGCGTTTCACCAGCGCCGGCCTGCGTCTGCTGCAACTGGCCGATGCCACCCTGCCCTTGCTGCGGGGTGCCGAGCGCGATATCGCGCGGTTGGTCGGCGGCACCGCCGGGCGCCTGCACATGGCGATCGAGTGCCACAGCTGCTTCCAATGGTTGATGCCGACCATCGACCAGTTCCGTGACGCCTGGCCCGAAGTCGAACTGGACCTGGCCTCGGGGTTTGCCTTCGCCCCCCTGCCGGCCCTGGCTCGCGGCGACCTGGACCTGGTGGTGACCTCTGACCCACTGGAACTGCCGGGCATTACCTATGTGCCGCTGTTCACTTACGAAGCGATGCTCGCCGTGGCCAACCAGCATGCGCTGGCGAACAAAGCCTACATCGTGCCGCAAGACCTGCTCACTGAAACCCTGATCACCTACCCGGTGGAACGTGACCGCCTGGACATCTTCACCCGCTTCCTGGAGCCGGCCGACGTGGAACCGGCCCAGGTGCGGACCTCGGAACTGACGGTGATGATGATGCAACTGGTGGCCAGCGGTCGTGGCGTGTGCGGCATGCCCCATTGGGCGCTGCATGAATACAGCTCGCGCGGTTACGTGAAGGCCAAGCGCCTGGGCGAGAAAGGGCTGTTTGCCACGTTGTATGCGGGGATTCGTGCGGACATGCTGGATGCGCCGTACATGCGCGACTTCCTGCTGACGGCCAAGGACACTTCGTTTTCCACGCTGGACGGGGTCAGCGCGGTGCGCTGAACCCCTCTCCCCGTCAGACAGTACTGGCCAGGGATTCGCGATAAAACGGCAGGATCAGGTCACGGGTCAACGGCGCCAGCGCCAGGCCACCATCACCGGCCGGGTCAATCCAGCGCACCTCTTCGATTTCAGCGGCGGGGCTCACCGGTACATCAATGTGTACCTGGAACAACTCGGCTTGCACGGTGAAACCCGGCTCGTTGGCAGCCGGGGCCGAGAAGCGGCCGAGGTACACGGCCGCGCCGGGGTCAATCTGCAGGTTCAGTTCTTCGTACAGCTCACGGGCCAGGGCTTGGACAGGTTGCTCACCGGCGTCGATCTTGCCGCCGGGTTGCATGAAAGCCTGGGTGCCACGCTTGCGCACCAGCAGGGTTTGGCCGTCGCCGCCGATCAGCAGGGCCGCGGCGATTCGAATCGTAGTGGTCATGTACAGGCTGCCTCGAATGAAAGGGCCGCAAGGATCACAGAAAGCGCCTCAATCGGAAAGCAGCGCACCTTCTTCAGGGTCTTTGATAAACACGGTGTACTTGGCCCCTTCCATCGCTTCAAACGCAATCAGCTTGTCCACCAGCGGCAGGTTCAACACCTTGCCGGCGTTGAGCAGCAACATGCCGTTATCGGCATTGAGATTGCGCGCCAGCACCATGCCTTCGGTCAGTTCGCGGGTGGTCAGCGCCTTCACGCTCGGGTCGCCCAACGTCACGTCGCTGAGGAAGGCAGCGCACGCGTGGATAAAGTCCTCCAGCATGTCCGGGTCGTAGAGTTTGCCGGCATATTTGCGAATAAAGAGCAGCGCTTCATCGCTGTTCATCTGCCGCTCGAGGATCAAGCCCTTTTGTAACTCGATAAAGTCGACGGCCAGTTTCAACAACCGCGACCCCGAGGGGATCTGCTCGCCCTTGAGGTGGTCGGGGAAACCCGTGCCGTCCCAACGCTCCTGGTGATGGCGGATCAAGCGTGCCGCGTCCTTCATCGGCTCCAGGGTCATCAGCAACGACTCGCTCTGGGTCGGATAGGCCCGATAACGCTCGCGATCGGTACTGTGCAGCATGTCCGATGGCGCGACCATCATGCTGTCGCTCCAGCTCAACTTGCCAATGTTGTAGAGCGCGGCGGCCATGGCCAGGTCGCGGGCACTGGCTTCGTCGATCGCCTGGGCCCTGCAATACACCCGGATCAATTCGATCAACTGGCGATTGGTCTGCTTCTGCTTGGGTAAGCGCAGGTTGGCCAACAGCGAAAACACCTCGGTGCCGGTCACATAGCTGCGCTTGAGCTCGTCGTAGGCCAGGTCGAGCATGTCGGCGGTCTGTTGCAACTCGGCGGTGCGCGCCGCCACGCGTTTTTCCAGGGTGGCATTGAGCACTTTCAATTGCTCGTTCTGGTCGCGGGTCAGGCGCTCCAGGCGCTGGTGCTCAACGCACTGGCGCAGGGTCAACTGCAACTCATCGTCATTCCAGGGCTTGCTGATATAGCGATCGATCTGCCCATCGTTAATCGCCTTGACGATGGTCGGCAGGTCAGCGTAGCCCGTCAGCAGGATGCGACCGGTCGACGGGTACAACTGATGGACCCTGGCCAGCAGCTCGGCCCCATTCATGCCCGGCATGCGTGCATCGCTCATCACCAGGTCGATGGGATGGGCCGCCATGATGTCCAGGGCCTGGGCGCCGCTGGTTGCCAGCATGACCTCGTAGGGTTGACCGCGCAGGAGGCGACGCAGGCTGTTGAGGATCGATTCTTCGTCGTCAACCAGCAGAATGGTGGGTTTATAGGGCGATGTCGTAGCGAGTTGTGCGTCCATGGCGACTCTGCCTTCGAATAAAACAAAATTGAGCGAACTTGAACCCTTATGTCACACCTTGACCCGTCACCGGAAGCCAGGTCGACTGGCGTTGCCTATCGTGCAGCAGGAACCGGGGTGATTTGACGCCAACTGGCCATCAAATTCAAGCGCGCTCGACTATGCTGTCACCGAAGGCCAACACTGTGCTTAAACGTAGTCTCAGGGAAGGGGTCGTTATGTCGTCGAGTCGTTTGCAGTTGGGGAGTGCGCCATGAGCCCGGATTCAGGACGGGCCAACCGTCGCATTCTGATCGTCGATGACTCGGCCTCGATCCATGAGGACTTCCGCAAGATCCTGTGTGCCGATCCAAACGGCGAGCCGTCCATGGACAGCCTCGAGGAAACCCTGTTCGGCACCGCGCCAGTGCTGCGCCAGGCCTTCGAGCTGGACTCCGCCTACCAGGGCCAGGAGGCGCTTGCCCTGGTCAACCAAGCCCTGGCGCCGACGCCCCGTATGCCATGGTGTTCATCGACATGCGCATGCCGCCTGGCTGGGATGGCCTGCAAACCATTGAACAACTGTGGAACGTCGACCCCCACCTGCAAATTGCCCTGTGTACGGCTTATTCCGACTATTCCTTTGAAGCGATCGAAGCGCGGTTGAAGTACAACGACCAACTGTTGATCCTGAAAAAGCCGTTCGACCACCTGGAAATACGCCAGATGGCCAGCGCTCTCACCTGGAAATGGCAGCTCGCCCAGGACGTCGCACTCAAGGTCATTGGCCTGGAGCGCACCATTGAAGAACGGGTGCAGGAACTGCTGAAGGTGTCGCACCTGCTGCAATACGACGCGCTGACCGAGTTGCCCAACAGCACACTGCTGGGCGACCGATTGACCCAGGCCATTGCCCTCGGCAGGCGTCACGACACTCAACTGGCCGTCATCTTCATTGGCCTGGACCGGTTCAAGCGCATCAACAACGCCCTGGGTTATCCCGTGGGTGACGAGGTGCTCAAGCATGTCAGCCAAAGCCTGGTGGCAGCGGTGCGTGAGTCGGATTCGGTGTTCCGGTATGGCTCCGACGAGTTCGTCATCGTGCTCAACGATATTCAGCACCCTCGGCAAACCCAGCACGTCGCACAAAAATTGCTCAAGGCGATCAACATCACCCGGCATATCGCGAGCCATGACCTGAGCGTCACTGCGAGCCTGGGCATCAGCATTTATCCCAATGACAGCGGTACGGCGGTCGAGCTGATCAAGCACGCGGAAACCGCCATGCACGCCAGCAAGGAACATGGCCCGGACGACTTCAGGTTTTATACCGAGGACATGAACCTGCGCGCCCGGCACCAGCAAGACCTGGAAAGCGCGATGCACCAGGCGTTGGAACGCGATGAGTTTGTGCTGCACTACCAACCCAAGCTGGATTTGACATCCGGCCGCATCGTCGGGGCCGAGGCACTCTTACGCTGGTTTCAACCGCAATCGGGTTGGATCGGCCCAGCCGATTTCATACCCGTTGCCGAAGACAGTGGCCTGATCATCCCCCTCACCCAATGGGTGTTGCGCCAAGCCTGCACGCAAGCACAGGCCTGGCGCTCGATGGGCCAGTTTCCCCTGTGCATCTCTGTGAACATCTCGGCCCTCGACTTCCGCCAGCGGGATTTTGTCGCTAACCTGGCCGCCATCCTCGAACAGACCGGCCTGCCGCCCGCCCAGCTGGAGCTGGAGATCACCGAAAGCGTGCTGATGCAGAATGTCGACGACACCGTCGAAACCCTGCAGAAAATCAAGGCCATGGGGGTGCGCCTGGCGCTGGATGATTTCGGCACCGGTTACTGCAGCCTCAGCTACCTGCGCCGTTTCCCCATCGATGTGCTGAAGATCGATCAATCATTCGTGCACGGCTTGACTGTAAACAGCCGGGACAAACAGCTGATCAGCGCTATCATCGCCCTGGGCAAGAGCCTGGAGTTGAACATCATCGCCGAAGGGGTGGAAACCATCGAACAGTTGAATGTCCTCAAGGCGCTCCAATGTGAAGAGGGCCAGGGGTATCTGTTCAGCCAGGCCCTGCCCGCGAAGGACTTTGCCCAGTTGCTGCGGGTGGGTTGCGACTCGCTGATGCCCCGTCAATAGCCCCGTGCCTGCAAGGAGTGCTCGCTTGAGCGAAGTTCCAATTTACCGTCTTGGCCTCCTGCTCACGTTATGGATGGGCGCGGGAGCCCCGCTGGTGGCGGCGCCGCTGGACGAAGCGCTCAAACCGTTACCGCCGGTTCCGGAACTCGACCCGGCCAAGGTCGAACTGGGCCGCCAGTTGTTCAACGAGCCGCGCCTGTCGGTCAATAACACCCTGTCATGTGCCAGCTGTCATCGCCTGGAATCCGGTGGTGCCGACAACAAGCCGTTCTCCCTGGGCTTCGACGGTAAGCCCGTGGCGATCAACACCCCAACGGTGTTCAACGCCAGCCTGAACTTCAAGCAGTTCTGGAATGGCCGGGTGGACACGCTGGAGGCGCAGATCGAACAAGTGGTCATCAGCCCGGTGGAAATGGGCAACGACTGGAAAACCGTGGTGCAGAACCTCTCCGCCCTGCCCGCCTACCAGGCGGCGTTCAAAGGCGCGTACCCCGATGGCGTGACTGCGGCCAATGTACAAAACGCCCTGGCCACCTACGAGCGAACCCTGCTCACCCCGAATTCGCGCTTTGACCAATACCTGCTGGGCAACACCGAGATCCTGACGATCCAGGAAAAGTACGGCTACCAGCGCTTCAAGGACTACGGCTGCATTGCCTGCCACCAGGGGATCAACATCGGCGGCAATATGTTCCAGAAGTTCGGTGTGATGGGCGACTACTTCAAGGCGCGCGGCAACCCTGTCGAGTCGGACCTGGGGCGCTACCTGTTGACCCAGGATGAAGAGGACCGTCACGTGTTCAAGGTGCCGAGCCTGCGCAATGTCGCGGTCACGGCCCCCTATTTCCACGACGCCTCGGCCAAGACCCTGGAGGAAGCCGTCGACGTGATGTTCAAGTACCAGTTGGGCCGTATCCCGTCCGCGGAGGATAAAGACCTGATCATCCAGTTTCTCAAGACACTGACCGGCGAATGGGCAGGTAAACCGCTATGAGCCGACCATCATGACCCTCTCCCGCCGCCGCGCCAGCCAATTGTTCCTGGGGTGCATGACGATGTTGCTGGCCTCGATACTGGTCTTTCTGTACATCAAGTCCTCCAACGACCAGGCCGCCTCCTACACCCACTCACGCGACCTGATCCGCCAGTTGCAGCAACTCAACGCACAGTGGGACAGCGAGGTGCTCAAGGCCAGGATCGCCATCACCCACAATTACGACCCGCTGGTGACGCCCCTCACAAAAATGACCCAGCTGTGGGCCGAGCTGGAAGCACATGACTCATACCACAACCCTGAAGACCTGCGCGCCTGGCAAGCCAGCCAACAAGCCTACCGGGAGGCGATCCAGGAAAAAGCCCGGCGGGTCGACCAGTTCAAATCCCACAATGCGGTGTTGCGTAACTCCCTGGCCTTCCTGCCGACGGCCGAAGACGATATCCAGGCGCAGTTCAACCAGGTGAACGGGCCCGCCAAACTGCAACTGCAAAGCGTGGCCACCGACACGTACGACTTGCTGCTCAGCAGCATGGAGTTCGCCCAGATCACCAGTGACGAGCGTGCCGCCGACATCCTCGTCGGCCTGGGCAAGCTGAACGTCAACAAAGAACTGTTGCCCAGCGCGTTCCAGGCCCCCGTGGACATTTTGAGCAATCACATCGAACTGATTTTGCGCGAGCAGCCGGTGGTCAACACCTTGCTCGAACAGATCGCCGCCATCCCGGTGGCCGAACGCCTGGATGAACTGACCACCCACCTCAATCAGGATCAACAGGCCGCCGACCGCATCGACCAGAAATACCATCGCTACCTGCTGGTGTTCTCGACCCTGCTGGTCGCCTTGTTGCTGTACCTGGCGATTCGACTGCTGCGCAGCGTCGCCGAGATAAACCGCGTCAATCGCGCCTTGCAGGCCGCCAACGAAACCCTGGAACAACGCGTCGAGCGGCGCACTCAACAGCTCAAGGATGCCCAGAGCGAGCTGATGGACAATGCCCGCCAGGCCGGCATGGCCGAGATCGCGACCAATGTGCTGCACAACGTCGGCAACGTGCTCAACAGCGTGAACATCTCCGCCGACCTGGTTGCCCGTAAACTGCGCAGCAGCAAGGCACAGGGCCTGGGCAAGGCCATGCAATTGATCAACGAGCACCAGGGTGACCTCGGCACCTTCCTCACCGAAGATGAAAAGGGCAAGCTGTTGCCCGGCTACCTGAACCAACTGGTAAACGCCATTGCCGTTGAACAGCAAGGGCTTACGGACGAGCTGGCACAACTGAGCAAGAGCGTCGACCACATCAAGGACATCGTCTCCACCCAGCAATCCTATGCGGGCGCATCCAGCCTGCTGGAACCGCTGGATATCAGTGCCTTGATGGAAGATGCCTTGCGCATGAACGCAGGCGCCCTGAGCCGTCATAACGTCACGGTGATCAAGGAATACGCAGCCGTGCCGCAGATCCTGGGGGACAAACATCGCCTGTTGCTGATCATGGTCAACCTGATCAGCAACGCCAAGTACGCCATGGCCAACCTGAGCGACCGGCCACGCCGCATCACCCTGTCCGTCACGCCCGTGGATGGCGACACCTTGCAGATCAGCGTCAAGGACGACGGCGAAGGTATACCCGCAGAAAACATGACACGGATCTTCACCCACGGCTTTACCACCCGCAAGGAAGGCCACGGCTTCGGCTTGCACAGCTGTGCCCTGGCCGCCCTGGAAATGAACGGCCAGCTCAGCGCCCACAGCGATGGGCCGGGCCAAGGCGCTATATTCACCTTGAAGATTCCTCTTACCCGGCCGGAAGTCAGTCATGAACCAACCACCTAACCGGCGCATTTTGCTGATCGATGACACGCCGTCGATCCACGACGATTTTCGCAAGATCCTGACGCCGCCGATCGAGACCAACCAGGTGCTCGATGAAATGGAGTCAGCCCTGTTCGGCGACAGTACCCAACCGGCCGCCCCGGCATTCGAGCTGGACTCGGCCTATGGCGGCGAAGAGGGACTGGCATTGCTCGTCACCGCCATGGCCAAGCAACGTCCCTATGCATTGGCCTTTGTCGATATGCGCATGCCCCAGGGCTGGGACGGTGCCAAGACGATCGAGGAGCTATGGAAAGTCGCCCCCGGCCTGCAAGTGGTGGTGTGCACGGCGTATTCGGATTATTCCTGGGAAGATTTGCTCGCCCGGCTGCAAGCCCATGACCGCCTGCTGATCCTGAAAAAACCTTTCGACAACATCGAAGTCCAGCAGATGGCCAACACCCTGACCAACAAATGGGACATGGCCCGCCGTGCCTCGCTGCAAAACAGCCACCTGGAACAATTGGTGGTGCAGCGCACCCAGGCGCTGACCCACGCCAGCGAGGCGCTGCAAATCGAAATCGACGAACGCAAACACCTGGAAAGCCAACTGGTGCAGTCGGAAAAGCTGGCGTCGCTTGGGCAACTGGCGGCGGGGGTCGCGCATGAGATCAATAACCCGGTGGGGTTTATCTCGTCCAACCTCAATACCCTCGACAGCTACTTCAGCCAACTGCAACAGATGCTGGGCGCTTACCGGCAGGCTGAGGAGATGATCGAATCGGGCGAGCAGCGTGATCAGCTCAAGGCTTTGCGCGAAAGCCTGGAGCTGGATTTTCTCAAGGAGGATATTCCGATCCTGATCCATGAATCCAAGGAAGGCATCAACCGCGTGGTGCAGATCGTCAGGGACCTGAAAAACTTTTCACGGGTGGACAACGACCAGACCTGGCAGTGGGCCAACCTGCAACAAGGCATCGACTCGACGCTGAACATCGTCGCCAGTGAACTCAAGTACAAGGCCGATGTGGTCAAGCACTACCAGCCCTTGCCGGACATCGAGTGCCTGGCCTCGCAGCTCAACCAGGTGGTGATGAACCTGGTGATCAATGCGGCCCAATCCATGGGGCCGGAGCGCGGCACCATCACCCTGAGCACCGGCGTGGAAGGCGACACCATCTGGCTGGAAATCGCGGACAACGGCTGCGGGATTGCCCCGCAGGCCCTGCAAAAGATTTTCGACCCGTTCTTCACCACCAAGCCGGTGGGTGAAGGGACGGGGCTGGGGCTCTCGCTGTCGTATGGGATTGTGAAGAAACATCACGGGACTATTACGGTCAGCAGCGAAGTGGGCAAAGGCACCACCTTCCGGGTGGTGCTGCCCATTCGGCAAACAGCCTAGTCGCCCCGTACAGCTCGGCTTTTTTAGATCGATTGCAATAACGCCAAAGCGCAAACCAAGCCTAGGTAAATCGCCACGCGATCGAGGCGGCCCCTCAACCACAAGCCGCCACAAGACCAATGACCGGCAACAGCAGGAGCCGGCCCCGCCCACTCACACCACGCCGGCAGACGCCACTCAAAAAACCGTCCCGCACTGTCATTTCTGACAGTAGACGGCTTCGCCCACCCGTTGGACACTCAAAAAACACTGTCCGCCAGGGAAGGCTGTCATGGCTATTCGTCTCGTGGCATTGCTACTCGTCTGCCTTGCGCTATCGGCCTCGGCACAGACTGACCCGGTTGAACTGCTGCTGGCGCAAATGACGCTAGAGGAAAAAGCTGGCCAGCTCACCCAGTTGGCGACAGTGGACACCGTCACCGGCCCGGCGATTGACCAGGGCAGCCTGACCCACCCGCCGATGCAGACTGTGGGCTCGGTGCTCGGCATCTACGGTGCCGAACGGACCCGACAATTGCAGCAGAGCGTCGTAGAAGGCTCGCGCCTGCATATCCCGCTGTTGTTTGCATTTGATGTGATCCACGGTTTTCGCACCCTATTCCCGGTGCCCTTGGCCGAGGCGGCGGCCTGGGACCCCGACTTGTCGCAACGCACTGCCCGTGCAGCCGCCATGGAGGCTTCGGCCAGCGGCCTGCATTGGACCTTTGCCCCCATGCTCGATATCACCCGCGACCCACGCTGGGGGCGGGTGGTCGAGGGGGCCGGGGAAGACCCGTTCCTGGGTTCGGCACTGGCGGTGGCAAGAGTCCGAGGGACTCACGGCGATGGGCCCCCCAACACGTCCTTCATGCTGTCCACCGCCAAACATTTTGTCGCTTACGGCGCCGCCGAAGGCGGACGTGACTACAACAGCGCCGACCTGTCACAACGCACCTTGCAAGAGGTCTACCTGCCGCCGTTCCAGGCGGCCGTAGAGGCCGGCGCGGATGCCGTGATGCCAGGGTTCGAGGAACTCGCGGGGGTTCCCATGCACAGCAACGCGCCCCTCCTCAAAGGTCTGTTACGCGGCCAATGGGGGTTTACCGGAATCATCGTCAGCGACTGGATGGGCGTGCATGAACTCATCCCCCATGGCGTGGCGGCCAGTCCAGCGGATGCCACGCGCAAGGCATTGAACGCCGGTGTCGAGATTGACATGGTCAGCCAGTCCTATAGCCGAAACCTGCCCGACCTGGTGCGCAACGGCCAAGTGTCGCTGACCACCGTGGATGAGGCCGTACGCCATATCCTCAGGGCCAAGCAGCGGCTGGGCCTGTTCGAAAATCCCTATCGCTACAGCGACCCTGCTCGAGAACGCGCCCAGACCCTGACCCCGCAAACCCGTGCCCTGGCCCGCGAGGCGGCGCAGAAATCCATCGTCCTGCTGAAAAATTCAGGCGCGCTGCTCCCCTTGCCCAAGGACCTGCACTCGTTGCTGGTGGTGGGCAGCCTGGCCACGGATGCCCACGCCACGTTGGGCGCTTGGGCCTTGGCTGGAAATGCCAATGACAGCGTGACGATACTGGAAGGCATACAGCGCACTGTCTCCCCTGCCACCCAAGTGACCTACGTCCCCGGAGCATCGCCTACCAGCCTGGACACCCAAGGCATAGCAGCGGCACAACAGGCCGCCCAGAAGGCCGATGTGGTGGTGGCCGTACTCGGCGAAACCGCCGACATGAGTGGAGAAGCCGCCAGTCGCGCCGACCTTGGCCTGCCCGGCGCCCAGGACGCGCTCGTGCAAACGCTGCTGGAAACCGGCAAGCCCGTGGTGATCATCCTGATGAACGGTCGCCCGCTGTCGCTCTCGAACAGCGCCCAACAGGCAACGACCATTCTGGAGTCCTGGTTCCTTGGCAGTGAAATGGGGCAGGGTGTGGCCGACGTGCTGTTTGGCGATGTAAACCCCAGCGGCAAGCTGCCCATCACCTTTGCCCGCAGTGTGGGGCAAGTCCCCATCTACTATGGCTACAGGAACAGCGGGCGCCCGGCCACAGGCCAAAACCCGTACGAATCCACCTACCTGGATTTGCCCTCGACGCCCGCGTATGCCTTTGGTTTTGGTTTGAGCTACACCACCTTCGCCTACTCGGCCCCCCAACTGAGCACCAAACGCCTCGCCTCGACCCAGTCCTTGAACGTCCGTGTCACGGTGACCAATACGGGCCAGCGGGCGGGAGACGAAATCGTCCAACTCTATCTACGCGATGATGTCGCCAGCGTGGCGCGCCCGGTCCGCCGACTGCGAGGCTTTCGCAAAGTACACCTGGCCCCTGGCGAAGCCCGGATCGTGGAGTTCACCCTTGGCCCGGAAGACTTTGCCCTGCTCGACGATGACTTGTTGCCCGTGGTCGAAGCCGGCACATTCACCCTATTCGTCGGCGGCAGTTCCACGACCGACAATCAAGCCACCTTTGAGGTCACCGACAGCCGCCGCCTGCATGCGCTTGGCCCCGCCATCCCGAGGCAGCTCAGACGCTGAATGCGCTTGGCGGTTGTCCAGGCTTTCCCTCCGGGAGCAGAATGCGGCACCGACCTGAAGAGTCCGAACCCAAGGTAACCGTATGAGCCTGTCCTTGCTAAGCCGTTACGCCTTCTTTGCCGTATGCGTCATTTTCACCCTCGCCAGCCTGCCTTTTATCGAATATGAATGGTTGTGGCCCATCACGATAGTCACCGGCATCCTCAGCCTGATCGGCCTGTTCGACCTGCTGCAAAGCCCCCACGCGGTGCGCCGCAACTACCCGATCCTGGGCAATATCCGATACCTGGTGGAGGCGATTCGCCCGGAAATCCGCCAGTACCTGCTGGAATCCGACAGCGACGCCCTGCCCTTCTCACGCGCCCAGCGCTCGCTGGTCTACTCACGGGCCAAAAATGAAACCGCCGACAAACCCTTCGGCACCCTGATCGATGTGTACCAGTCGGGCTTTGAGTTTATCGGCCACTCCATGCGTCCGGCGCCACTGAGCGACCCCAGCACCTTTCGCGTGATGGTCGGCGGCCCGCAATGCACGCAGCCCTATTCCGCGTCGGTGTTCAACATCTCGGCGATGAGCTTCGGCTCCCTGAGCGCCAACGCGATCCGCGCGCTCAACCAGGGCGCCAAGCTGGGCAATTTCGCCCATGACACCGGCGAAGGCAGCATCAGCCCCTATCACCGTGAAAACGGCGGTGACCTGACCTGGGAGCTGGGCAGCGGCTACTTCGGCTGCCGCACCAGCGACGGCCGCTTCGACCCGGAACGCTTCGCCGCACAGGCGCAGAACCCGCAAGTGCGCATGATCGAAATCAAGATGAGCCAGGGTGCCAAGCCCGGCCATGGCGGTATCCTGCCCAAGCACAAAGTGACCCAGGAGATCGCCGAGACACGCGGCATCCTGATGGGCGAAGACTGCGTCTCGCCCTCGCGCCACAGCGCGTTCTCCACACCGATCGAGTTGATGCAGTTCATCGCCCAGTTACGCGAACTGTCCGGCGGCAAACCGGTGGGCTTCAAGTTCTGCCTGGGCCACCCGTGGGAATTCATGGGCATCGCCAAGGCCATGCTGGAGACCGGCATCCTCCCGGACTTTATCGTGGTCGACGGCAAGGAAGGCGGCACCGGCGCCGCGCCCGTGGAGTTCACCGACCATATCGGCGTACCGCTGCGTGATGGCTTGCTGTTCGTACACAACACCCTGGTGGGCCTGAACCTGCGCGACAAGATCAAGCTGGGCGCCAGCGGCAAGATCGTCAGCGCATTCGATATCGCCAGCGTGCTGGCCATCGGGGCTGACTGGGCCAACTCGGCGCGGGGCTTCATGTTCGCCATCGGCTGCATTCAGTCGCAAAGCTGCCACACCAACAAATGCCCGACCGGCGTCGCCACCCAGGACCCACTGCGCCAACGCGCCCTGGTGGTACCGGACAAGGCCCAGCGCGTATTCAACTTCCACCGCAACACCCTCAAGGCCCTCGCCGAAATGCTCGCTGCCGCGGGTTTGGACCATCCGTCGCAGCTGTCAGCCAAGCACTTGGTGCGACGCATGTCGGCCACCGAGATCAAGCTGTTCTCGCAGTTGCATGTGTTCCTCAAGCCGGGGGAGTTGCTGACTGGGGAAGTGAACGGCGAGTTTTATTCGCGCATGTGGCAGATGGCGCGGGCGGATAGTTTTGAGGCCCATGAGGTGGCGGCCGCTTAAAGAGGCATGGACGCCGGCTTTCGGCGCCCATGCCTGCGCTCATTTTTCATTGAGTTGCAGGGTGTAGTCTTCAGGGTCGAGAATTTCCTTGAACACAATAAAACCGCCCTGCTCCGTCAGGTAAATCGAATAGAACTTTCTGTCCACCACTCGGCTATAGCGATTGCCAGCAGCGATGGCAGCCTCAAAATTCTCCCGGTCACCCTCCACCACATTATTGATGCCTAACCGGGTCATGAATTGAGGATGCAGCAAGGTATTAGCATCACTCAATAGATACCTCAGGGATGGCATGTACGTCATTGCCGCGTGACCTCGTGGCAACCAGTTACCCGCCGTTAGGGGACCGACATAATAAAAAATCGGTGCGGCGCTCAGTGACTCGTGAGCAACAATGTCATAGGCAATGTATTGGGCCACGGCCGTCTCCAGCTCTTTTTTGGCTATTAATACCTGCCCAAAGGCGTAGCAGAATGAAAACATGAACAGCACCGGCATCACTAACAGCACGCGCAATGGTTTCCAGACCCGGCCTAATACGTCGTAACTCAGTAACAGCAACAAAACCAACACGGCAGAAAAACCAATATAGTTTCTGGCATCCAAGTTAGGTTCGGCCAAAAACAAGATAGCCCCTGGCACACATAACAACAAAACCGGTAGAACGCCCAGGCACGCAATCAAGACCACTATTTTCCCCAGCGGACGGCCTTGCAGCGTAGCGATACTTGCAAGCCAGGATAATAACCCCACGCTCGCGACAACCAGCAAACCCACAAACAAAGCAGCGTTCCAGGGATTCGCCAGTGAATAAATACTGCCCATGGAAAATAGGAACTTTCTTTGTACGACACTGAGCCAGTTCGCGTCGAACAGGATACTGTCACCGCGATGACTGGTGATGAACTGATAAGCCGTCAGATAGTAGATCAAGCCTGCGCAGAGCAACTGCAACCCGCGCTGGAGCAATGTATACAGGATGCTATTGACCTCGATCCTGTTTCTCACCCCCCACAAGCACTCAATACAGCAAAGGCCGATGAACAGGGTAATCGTCAACTGATATAACGCCAGCGTTACAGCCATCGACACTGCCGCCACCAACCCGCGCAGAAACACGTTTTCGACTGTACAGGTGATCGCATAAATAACCGCCGCCACCGCCAGTATCATTCCAGGACCATCGTATTGATAGGCGATATTACCCAGAAAGAACGGATTACATAGAACAGGCAATACCACCAGACAGGCAACCCAACTTGGCGTCGGAAAATACCAGCACGTCAGGCGTGTCATAGCCAAAACCATGGCAAATACAGAAATCAATAATGGCAAAGGAAATATATTGGTGGTGCCGCCGGTGAAGGTTAAAAACTTATGCAGCACTTCAAGCAAGATTCGTCCCTGATTTTTCCAACCGTCTCCCGCCAGTAATAAAGAGCGCCAACTGTCATCGATATAGGCATAGTCCGCGCGAATGACGGGGTACACATAAATCAGTGAAACCACACTGAAGAACACCACCACCTGTTTTTTAGTCAATACCGGTTCATTCCACATGACGCATGCCCTCCTCGGTCGCTCTGCTCCGTATCACGTCCTTCACCACATACCTCGGCCTATGCTTGGCCTCCATATAAATCCGCCCCACATACTCGCCCAATATCCCAATCCCAATCAGTTGCACGCCGCCCAAGAACAAGATCGCCGTCATCAACGACGGATACCCCGGCACCGCATTGCCGAACAGCACTTTGTCGAGCACCAGGTACCCGGCATACACCAATGCCAGCAGCGAAATACAGCCACCGATATAGCTCCATAACCGCAGGGGCAAGGTGCTGAACGAGGTGATGCCATCCAGCGCGAGGTTCCACAGTTTCCAGGCGTTGAACTTGCTCTGGCCAATTACACGCGGGGCGCGGTTGTATTCGACGATGGCCACGTCAAAACCGGCCCAGGACAACACGCCTTTCATGAACAACTGCTGTTCGGGCAGGGCCTTGATCACGTCCACGACCTTGCGGTCCATCAACCGGAAGTCGCCGACGTTTTCCTCGATGTGGGGATAAGCGATATGGTTGAGCAGGTGATAGAACAGCGATGCACTGTGACGCTTGAGGTAGCCGTCAGTGGAGCGGTCCCGGCGCTTGGCCAGCACCACATCCGCGCCTTTCTGCCATTCGGCCAGCAGTTGCGGGATCACTTCGACCGGGTCTTGCAGGTCGACATCCATGGGGATGACGGCGTCTCCCCTGGCATGTTCAAGCCCGGCGAACAGTGCTGCTTCCTTGCCGAAGTTACGCGATAAATTGATCAACACCACGTCGTGGTCGACCAAGGCGATCGCCCGGGTGTTTTCGGCGGTGCGATCGGTGCTGCCGTCGTTGATAAATACGATCTCGACCGTGTAATCGCGCAATGCGGGCTCTTGTCGAACAGCCTGGTAAAACACTTTCACCGCCTGCTCTTCATTAAACAGCGGCACCACCAGAGAGAGTTTCATTGCCCACGCTCACGAAACACCACCCACTTCGACAGCAGGAAACCGCACACCAGGCTCACCAGCGAGAACGCCACCACCGTGACCAGCCCCGGCAGGCGCCAGCGATCGGCAAGCCAACCCACGGCCAGGCTCACCCCTCCCATGCACAGCATGAACAGTGCATAACGCGGCAGCGACACCGGCATGGCAAAGGTGTAAATCGCATTCAAATAGAAGGAGAAGGACGCAGCGGCGCAAAACGCGAAAAAGTTGCTCGCAGCCTGATTGAGTTCAAACGCCACCCTGAAGACAAAAAACAGCTGCCAATGGATCACCGTATTGGCGATACCAATTGCCGTATAGCGGGAGAATCCCTTCCACAGTCTGGTCATACCGTTGCCCTGTCGCGTCCCGTTCCAGCAGGCCACGGCAAACGCGATACGTCTACTGTCAGACTTAACAGGTAGCCCACCCGTAGACTTGAGACATTCAGAAATACCCAGCCTTTGCAATTGCTTACAAATACCGCCAACCTGCGCCCGCCCGACGTGCGGCGTATGACAACTCCCACCTGCACCGGTCATTACTAAACCTATTGTTCAAGAGCCCGCTGCCATGCTGAACGGACGCGACCCACGCATCGATTTTTTTCGGGGCCTGGCGTTGATCTTCATTTTCTGGGATCACGTCCCCCACAACCCTCTCGGCCAAATCACCCTGCGCAATTTCGGATTCAGCGACGCGGCAGAAGTGTTTGTGTTCCTCGCCGGTTACGCCGCCGTGCTGGCCTACGGCAAGATCCTGCGACGCGACGGCTACTGGCTGGCTTCGTTGAAAATCCTGCGCCGCGCCTGGGTGTTGTACGTGGTGCATATCTTCCTGTTGGCGATGCTGATGGGCATCGTCTTCTTCGCCAACAGCCATGTGGAGACCCGCGACCTGGTCGAAGAAATGGGCCTGACGCACTTCGTCACCCACCCGCAGCAAGCCCTCACCGATGAACTGTTGCTGCGCTTCAAGCCCAACCTGATGGACCCGCTACCGTTGTATATCGTGCTGCTGGCGGGGTTGCCGCTGGTGCTCCCGCTGTTGCTGCGCAACACGTGGGCGGTAGTCAGCGTGTCGCTGGCGGTCTACCTGCTGGCCCCGCATTTGGGCTGGAATCTGCGGGCGATTGCCGACGGTGTGTGGTACTTCAACCCCGTCACCTGGCAGTTGCTGTTTGTGCTCGGCGGCGCTGCGGCGATCCATGCCAGCCAGCCGCACCCGGCGCAAACACAGGGTCGGCTTCGTCAGCCCTTGTTTGTCGCAGCCGCCCTCTACTTGCTGCTGGCCGGGCTCCTGACCCTCTCCTGGCGCTGGCCCGAGTTCCATGACGCCCTGATGCCAGCGGCACTCGGCGACCTGCTGTACCCCATCAGCAAAACCGACCTGTCGCCCGTGCGTCTCTTGCACTTTTTGGCCCTGGCTTATGTCACGGCCAAACTCTTGCCCCATGACCGCTGGGCCCACCATTGGCTGGCGCAGCAGTGCTGCCGCATGGGCCGTTATTCCCTGGAGGTGTTCTGCCTGGGGGTGCTGTTGGCACCGCTGGCTGACATGCTCAATGCCCTGGCCGGCGACGCGCTGGCCATGCAGTTGTTCAGTGCGCTATCGGGCGTGTTGATCATGGCGTTGCTGGCGGCCTGGCTGGACTACAACAAGTGCCTGGATGAAACATTGCGCACCCGCGCGGCCCACCTAACAAATAGTTAACGCCAGCGAGGCCGCGGGCGATGCTTCCATGAACCTTTCCACTTTCGTGAAAGGTTATGGCACATGTCCACTTATCAACTGCTCAATGGGCTATCAGGAAACTTGCAATCCAGCGCGTCCTGGTCCCGACAACAGGCCCTCGAGCAGATCCAGCACAACGTGATTCAAGCCCTGAGCAGCTTGAATGCGCAGGAACGAACGCGATACCTCACCTTGCAGCGCGAGGCATTGGACGCCCACAAGGCCCTGGAAGACGCCCAGCAAGCCCATACCCAGGACTTCAAGGCCGAGGGCCTGGCGCAATTGCGGGAAAAGCTCGGTGGGCGCGACCCCGAGCAATACACCCTGTTCACCCGCTACAAGGAGAAACGCGAGCAACCCTTCCCCTGGGACCCACCCGATGAGGCGATAAGCCTCAGGGAAGAGTTAACCCGAAGAACCACCCGACGGCGTCGGGCCCAATACGACTTTCATTACATCGATCATCTCAAGCAGCTGTCGCTGTGGGAGGCCGCGTGTCTGAACTTTGGCTTCACCCACGCCATCCCCGGCGACTCGGGTTTCAGCGTGGTCGAAGCCAGCTATGTGGTCGGGCCGGACAATGACAGAAGCCTGAACGCGGCAACCTTTATCAAGGTCGCTCGTGAACTGGATCTGGGCGGCCAATTGCGTGACAAAACCAAAATCGCCATGGCCGCCGATGGCCCGCTGCGCCCCTTATTCGCCGCTTGCGCCAAAGCCAGCCTGCGCTTCGAGGCCATCGAAGCCTACCGCAACCGCGCCACCACCGGCGTCACCCTGGAGCACTTCAACCGACTGGACGCCGCCATCAGCGGCGACGGCCCACCGTTGCCGTTCGACACCCTGAGCCTGAGTTCCGGCGTCACACCCATCATCGCGGTGCCCTTCGTGCCCTGGGAAACCAGCATACCCACGCCCTTGTTCTTGATCCGGGTGGCCAGCCTGGGCGTGTTGTCCTATTTCCCCTTCCGCCCCGGCGGCGCGCTGCGCTACCACGAAGACGCCCAGGCTGCCGAACGCGCGTTTCGGGAGCAATTGCACCAGAGTCACGAGCACAAAGACCTGAGCTGGTTCGCCCGGCAATTGCCCCTGGTCGGCATGTCGGTGTTCAAATCATTGATCGACAAACAGGAGCCGCTCACACGGTTCAACTGGCTGGGGGGGAGCCTCTATAACGCATTTCACCGCGCGTTCCCGAAAAAAACCCTCGACAACATCCGCTTCAGCACTGATATCAAGCCCAGTCGTGAAGTCTCCCTGGTGCAGGCCTATACCTACCGGCAGGTCCAGCGCTTTCAGGCAGACCTGGATACCCTGGCCGAAACACGCGCCGAGAAGGACTGGCAAGCGCTCAAGGACGCGGTGGCAGCCATCGCCGCAGAAGTGCTGCAATTGCTGCTGACACCCCTGCCCGGCGGCGTCACGGGCATGAACCGGGTCATGCAACTCGCGGTGATGGGCAGCCTGACCTACAGCGTCGCCCAGGGCGTGAATGAGTTGGCCAAAGGCGAAGCCAGTGGATTTGCCTCGGCGCTGGCCGATGTCGCCGACCTGGCGATCAGCGGCAAATTGATCTCAACGGCGGGCCGCGTCCATCGCCAGCGCATGCTCCAATACCTGGAAAAACTCGGTCACCCACAAAAAATCACACGTCCCGACGGCACCCATGGGCTATGGAAACCCGACGCCCAGCCTTATGCCCATGACAATCAACGCCTGGTCGACGGGACCACCCCCAACGCCTTGGGCATCTATACGTTCAATGCACGCCACTACGCCAAACTGTGCCAGGGCGAAATGGACGTGCTGGTCGAGGTCCGGTTCGACCCGTTGAGCAAACGCTACGTACTCATCAAAGCCACCGACGGATATACCCCGGCGATTGTCTTCGACCCGGCGACCCAGGCGTGGACCTTCGATTTGCAGAACGCCCATACCCTCTCCAACCTTGAGTTGGTGCAACGCATGCTGCCTAACGGCGCGTCGCCCCCCACTCCGCAAGACCTTGAACATATGCTGCGCAGCACCGCCACCACGCGCGCCACCCTGGATAACGTCTGGCGTGCCGAGGCGGCACCCCTGAACCTGATCGAAGGGGTCAGGCGCCTGCAAGTCGACCGGGTCATCCAGCACGTCATCGAGCAGTTCCCCTTGCCCGGCCAATTGCCCGCGCATGCCGACAGCGCGGTCTTTTGCCTGCTGACGCAATTGAGCGGCTGGCCGGCCGACACGCTGCTCAACATCCACGACCCACAAGGCACGCTGATCGAGACTTATGGCAAGACCGGACAACCACCATCGCGCCCGCACACCATCAACCTCAAGCGCCGTGACGATGGCAGTTACACGGGCCTGAGCCCACAGAGCATTGGCCCCGAAGGCAACGAACACCTGCTTGAACTGATCATTCGCCAGCAGCCAGGGGGTTCGAGCCTGGGCAAGGAAGGCCAGCCCGGCGCCTCCGAAGCCCAGCGCATCAGCACCGTGCGCCAACAGGTCGCGGCATTGGCACGCACCGAGAGGCTCACCCTGTTCTCGGCCCTGTTCAATTACTGGGGCTACGAAAAAGCCGAACTGAGCGTCGCCCCCGGCGCCCGACGGTTTCTGCCGATCAAGGTGTCACGGTCCCTGGCCCCCCTCACGCCCTTGCTGAAAAAACTGCGCGACCTCAACCCGCCCCTGACCGCCGCCAACCTGGATCTGATACTGGGCCAACACCCGTTGACGGCGCGCCAGCAGGAGGCTTTTCTCGCGGGCGGCACACTGCCCACTGCGTTTGTTGACGTCATCGATCATCACCGCACCGCATTGCGCATCGACGCGATCATCGACGCCCTGTACCACCCACGCGAATTCAATGCAGACACTGACCTATGGGCCAGGGAGATCGCCGGCTCCCTGATACGCGGCACACTCAAGCGTCCCTTCGTGATCACCGAGGTCGCCCTGGGAAAACCCTACGTGCCCAGCGGCCCGGACGATCGCACGGTGAACCTGCGCTTTTACCCCAACGGTCTCTACCAGGCCTACGACATTGCCAATGGTGGAGAGATCCCGGTCTCGCCCGCCCACGACAGTTTTTACCTGGCCATTGCCTCGGTGCTCCAGCCTCACGAGCGCGAACTACTGGGCATGAACAGCGCCACCGATGCCAAGGGCCTGCGCAAAACCCTGGGCGATACCATGAGCGCCCGACGCAACCCCGAAGGTTTCGTCAGCCTGCTCAATGGATCGTTAATGCAGTACGAACACGACCTGATGCTGCCATCGCACCTCCCGCCCAGCGCCAACGGGCTTTTCACCCTTGAGGGCAAGGACTACCTGCCACTTTCGGGTCGCCTTTACCAGGTCACGTTCGATAAAACCCTATTCAAGTGGCGGCTTAAACACCCCAGCAAACTCGGGGTCGACACCCCGCTTCTGGAGCACAACGGCCAGGGCGCCTGGCGGCTGGCCAGCGAGCAGCCGATGGCGTGGGACACTCATCAGTTGTTCCATCGCCTGGGCCACCCGCACTACGCGGTCACCCAGCAACAGGCCAACCGCATCCTGGCCCTGACCGACACCCCGGCGCATGTCCTGCGCGAGGTCCACCACGCCGGTCACCCGGCACCGCCCTTGCTCGCCGACACCAGCAAACGCTTCAAGATCGAACAACAGATCCAACACTTCATCGACGCGTTGCGGGTGGACCCCAACAGCAAGGACGCCAACCCGGAGCTGCAACTGTTGATTATCTCCGGGTTGCCGGGGTGGCCAGACAGCCACAGGTTGCAGATCCTCGGCCCTCGGAACCAGGTGCGCTACCAATACCCCGCGACGCAGGCGACCAACGTTGAAACGATCAACGTGACCGAGCAACACTACAAAGAAGGCCGGTTACTGAACGAACTCACCCGCCACGACGCGCTGATCAACGCCTTGCTCGGGGAGTTGCCCAGCCTGGCTGACGAGCGGCTGTTCAAACTGGTGCAAAAAGTCGTCACGTTCGCACAGGATCACACGAACCAACTCTTCGATTCGCTCTACAAGGAAAGTGAACAGTACCGTCCCCATGCACTGCGAGAGCAATTCAAGACCCAACATGCCGAACTCCCCAACAGCGCTATCGAGGGCATCCTGGGCCATGCAACCCCTCGCGAACTCAAGCAACTGCATGAACACGGCAAGACCAGCCTGCGCCTGACCGAACAAGCCCGGCTGACCGCCCACGAAGTGCGCTTGAATCGCGCCTTCGAAGGCTTGTACATGGACAGCCTGGTCAACCCGGACAGCGACAAGATCACCCTGCACCTGCTCAAGGCTGTAACCGGTTGGCCCGCGGACCTGCGCATTGAGGTACGCGACAGGCATTTCAACGGCCCCAGCATCGAAGGTGCGGGAGACGCGGCCGGCACGAACCGCAAAGTGCTGGTCAAGAAAGGCGCGGTGTACCACCCCTACAGCCCTCAAGGCACGGCCCTTGCCGCTCCGCTCGGCAGCGGCAGCAACCTGCTCCCGGCCATCGTCCAGACCCTGGGCGCTAGCGAACGGACATCACTGGGGATCACCGACGAACTCGACCTTTCCGAGCTCCAGGCGCAGATCGCCAACCTGGCATTCTCCCAGCGCGTAGAAATGAAAAGCCTGCTGGGCCTGCCCCATCTGCAACCCTGGCTGCAACCGGCCATGGGCCTGGACCGCTCATTCCTGGCGTATCCCGTTTTCAGCTGGCTCTGGCCATTCGGTGGCCAACGAGCGCCAGACCTGGTGAGCCGGGTGCAGGAATTGTATCCCCGGTTCGACAACACTACCGCCAATGCCCTGATCCGCGGCCTGGGCCTGAGTGAACCCGATCTGTTGATCGAGCTGGACCGGCGGCAGGCCGAATTCCGCACCATGGACATCGAGCTGTCCCGCTGGAGCGACACGCCGCAAGCCATCGATGACCCGCAGGTAGACCCCTTGGGCTTGAACCTCGGCCAACGTCGCTACATCGCCAACCAATTGCGCCGGGCCTGGCGATGCGAAGAACCGCAGCAATACGTGGAACACCTGATGTATACCTCGTCGCTGCAACTGCAGCTCGACGAGAACGATCTGCCCCCAGCGTCCTTTCTCACGGGAACCACCGGTTTCAGTCATATCGAACACTTGAGGCTCTCAGGCAACCGCTTCCCCGCCAACGGCAATGCGTTCCTCGCCAAGTTTTCCGGGCTTCGCTACCTGCACCTCGACTGCTTGTTAACCGAGCTGCCCACCTCGGTCACCGACATGACCAGCCTCACCATTCTGAACCTGAGCGATAACGCGATTGTATTGACCCCAGACTCCGCCACCCGCCTGGCAGGCATGGTCAACCTGAAGGCCCTCCAGCTCAGCGGCAACCCCCTGGGCATTGCTCCCGATATCACTCGGATGCCCCAACTGCATACCCTCGATCTAAGGGAAACCGGTATCAGCCAATGGCCGGTGGGCGCCGCCACACATGACGAGTTGTCCAGCCTGAACCTGCGGGACAATCTGATCACCGATATCCCCGAAGCGGTCTTTACCCATCCAGGGGCGTTCCTGCGAAACCGCAATATCGAGCTGCGCGGCAACCCGCTGTCGGATCAAACCCGGCAACGTATCGCGCGGTACAACGCCCAGATGGGCAACAGCATGCAGGGCGCTGCGGCGGACCTCGTGGCCGTGGCGCCTGATGTCACGCCGTGGCTCGATGCCCTGGACCGGGTTCAGTGGGGAACGGCGACAGAACTCTGGCAAGCACTGGCCAGCCATGAAGGTGCTCGATCCGATGATGTATTCAGCGTCCTGGCAGACTTGACCCAATCGCTGGATTACAGGCAAGGCGGGCAGATCAAAAAGAACCTGAGCCTGCGGGTCTGGCGGTTGCTCAATGCACTGGGAGACTCCACCGAACTGCGGGAAACGGTGTTTCTCAACACCTATGCGGCGGGTACCTGTGGCGACGGCGCCATCCTGACCTTCAGCAACATGGAACTGATGTACCGTACTCACCAGACCCTCGCTCGCCACGACAAGGATCGGATCGATCGGGAATTGCTGGGCCTGGCCAGGCAGGTGTATTTCCTCGAGCACCTGGATCGACTCGCCGAAAATCACATCGGTCGATTGAATCAAGCGTACGCCGACACACCCCGCTACACCCCGCCGGACCCGGCAGAAATCATACTGTTCTATCGGGTCAGGCTACGGGAGGAATTCAACCTGCCCATTGCCACCGAGCAGATGCTGTACACCGTGGAGACCTACGGTGTGCGCGAAGCCGATATCACCGCCGCCCGACAGACGCTGCGCGCGTTGGACACGCCCTCGTTGCTGCTGGAGTCGTACAAGACTCGGGACTTCTGGCTCAGGTACCTGGAACGCCGGTTCCCCGAACCGTTCATGACGATCAAAAACGTGACCCGGTACCAAAAAGAGCAGTTGAACCGGGAAGTGCCCGACAAGCATTCGGATGAATACCTGGACCGGTTGCAAGCGCTGATCGACCTGGAAACCGCCGAACGCCAGCGCCTGATCAGGCAGTTGACCGAAGCGGCGGTTCACGCCATGCGACGTCCGTGACCACGCCAGGGGCCGCCGTGGCTGCCCCTGGACAATGACCCCGCCCGGATCACGCGGTTAAACCGGGCGGACCTCACCCTGGGCCGTCTGCGTCGGCTGCAACTTGAACACGTAGAACAACACCGTCAGCACGAGCAGGAACACCGGCCCCACGTACAGCGCGATACGGGTCTGCGGGAAGTACGCCATCAGGCCCACCACCAGCACCAGGAACGCCAACGCCAGGTACGAACTGACCGGGTACAGCCACATGCGGTATTTCAGGCCGGCCTGTTCCGACGGGCTCAGGCGTTTACGGAACGTAAGCTGCGCCAACAGGATCATCACCCACGTCCAGATCGCGCCGAACGTGGCGATGGAGGTCACCCAGACGAAGACTTTTTCCGGCACCAGGTAATTGAGCAACACACCCAGCAGCAGTGCGCCGATCGACAGCAGCAGTGCACGACGCGGTACGCCGTTGCTGGAGGTGCTGGCGAAGGTCGCCGGGGCCTGGCCATTCTGCGCCAGGCTGTAGAGCATGCGCCCGGTGCTGAAGATGCCACCGTTGCAGGACGACAGCGCCGCGGTGATCACCACGAAGTTGATGATGCCGGCGGCGGTCTTGATGCCCAGGCGCTCGAAGGTCATCACGAACGGGCTGCCCTGGGTGCCGATTTCATTCCAGGGGTAGATCGACAGGATCACGAACAATGCGCCGACGTAGAACAGCAGGATGCGCCAGAACACCGAACCGATGGCATTCGGAATAGTCTTCTGCGGGTTCTTCGCTTCGCCGGCGGTGAGGCCGATCATTTCCACACCCAGGTAGGCGAACATCACCATTTGCAGGGACATCAACACCCCCTGCACACCGTTGGGCATGAAGCCGCCATGGGCCCACAGGTTGGAAATGCCCAGCGCCACGCCGTCATTGCCGAAGCCGAACGCAATGATGCCGACACCGCCGATCACCATCGCAATGATGGTGACGATCTTGATCAGGGCGAACCAGAACTCGAACTCGCCGAACGCCTTGACCGCGATCAGGTTGATGGCGCCCATGCTGATCAAGGCCGCCAGGGCCCAGATCCAGCGTGGGGTGTCGGGAAACCACACGCCCATGTACACCGCCACCGCGGTGATCTCGGCGACACAGGTCACCAGCCACAGGAACCAGTAGTTCCAGCCGGTAAGGAAGCCTGCCAACGGGCCGAGATAATCCTGGGCATAACGGCTGAAAGAACCCGCGACAGGGTTGTGCACCGCCATTTCACCGAGGGCGCGCATGATCACCAGGATCGCCAGGCCACCAATGATGTAGGAAAGCATGATTGCCGGGCCGGCCATTTCAATGGCCTTGGCCGAGCCTAAAAACAACCCGACACCGATGCAGGCGCCGAGGGCCATCAGGCGGATATGCCGTTCGCCCAATTCACGTTTGAGCGGACCGCCCTGAGCGGTCTCGCCATGGGGCAGGTGGTTGCCAACTGGCATAGGGGTACAACCTCGTCTTGTTATTGGATTGAGTCACCGAGTGCACGACGTCACGACGGGTTTGCCATGACGCCATCACACCGGGCGCGCCTCGTGGGCGAACGCGTCTGGTCGGGCCAGATCGGTGGGGGGGCAGTATAAAAAGCTCAACCCAGTTTTTTTCACTCTATAAACGACAAGATTCAGCGGGAAGTCGCGGCAAAAGCGCTTTTTACCCAGTGCTTTTGCTTGAGGAGCGAATCCTGGCCGTCCGGAAACGGCGGCGAGTATTGCACAGCAATGGTGCACAGTCATGCCTCTGCCCCTGTCAAACCCGGCATCGATAAAACCCGGCTCCTCACACTGACAACACCGAACCCGACCACAGGCAAACCGGAACCTTCGCGATATCCAGCCCGGCGCCGGCCCTTCACGATGGCGACTCACAATTGCCAGGAAGGCACACCATGCAAGACATCCTCGATGTATTCAGGCAGGGCCAGGCACAACGCCAGGCAGCCGACCGTAGCCTGATGGCCGAGTTGATCCACCACCTGAAAAATGCCCGCACGACCCCCGTGGAGGTACCCGCCCACTCATCACTGGGTTGCTGGCTGCGGCTCTACCAGCAAACGCTCGACCGCCCGAACGTGCGCACGCGACTGCCACTGGACCTGGCCAGCCTGGGCGTGGAACGCGACGCCACCCAGCTGAAATTGCCAGCGCAACAGGTGCTGAATTTCTACGGTTACCCCCATCCCCGGCATCGCGGGCAACGGATGGTCATCGCCCAGGCCCTGGACCAACTGGACACCTTCGCCCACCCCAGGTCGGGCCTGAACGATCAGCTCAAGCGACTGGACCAGGACCTGCGCCAGATCGCCGACCGCCTGGAGGGTTTGATCGACGATGAAGATTTCAGCCTGTATTCCTCCTACAAGACCTACTTCAAGCTCGACTCCGGTTCGTTTTGGGCCACCCATCAGCAAACCGGTGCAACCCTGCTCGACACCCTGACCACTACCCCGGGATTTCTGGCCCTGGGCCTGGTGCAGGGCCTGCAACCCGGCGCGTATACATTCGATCCCGCCACGCGGCGCCTCAGCGGCAAGAACGCCTGGGGCACGCTGGTGGATATCGGTGTGGAACTCTTGGTGAAGCTGCCCGAAGAAGCCGGGCTGAGTTCGTTGATCAGTGTCGCCGAACAACTCGGCACCTTCGTCCACCAGAGTGGCCTGTTCAGCCTTGCCCAACTGCTGAGGTGCCACGACTTGCCGGTGCCCGACACCCCGGAAGAGGCCCGCACACTGGTCAACACGCTACGCCAGTCGACGCCGCTGGCGATACTGCCGGTCAACGACCTCGCCGACTCCGACCTCGCGCTGATGCAGCACCTGCAATGGCTGGCCCTGGACCAGGACCGCGACATCATGGCCGTGGGGTTGGCGGGCCTGATCGATGGCCAACCCAGCGACGCCCTTATCGATACCGCCAGCGTGGAACTGACCCCCGCCCGCAACTCCAGCGTGCTTCACCCAGGTGCCATGCGCCACCCGGCCATCACTGCCGGTCCCGCCTGTGGCCCCTTCACCCTCGAACAGCTGTTGCAGCATCACCAGTTCGACCCGCCGGACACTGCCGGCGATGCCCAGGACACCCTGCAAAGCCTGCGAATGAACCTGCCCCGACGCTCCCTCTACGGCGACTACCACGCACTGCTCAGCACCACGGCGCCGTCCCCGGTACGGCTGAATACCGAAGCACGAGAAACGATTGTGCAACGCGTCAACCACGGGCAACCGGAGAACGCCCCACGCCTGCTCGACAGGCTGTGCGGCACGCTGCTGAACGACAAAAGCACTGACGAGGTGCGTCGGCAGGCCGACGCCCTGCTCACCCACCTGTTGAGCCTCGAGCCTGCGCGTCGGTTGGGCCAGCAACTGATCGAGGCGCTGCACTGGTATGGGCAGCACCCGGACGAATCAGCCAGCCAGACAAGCCTTGGCCTGCTGGTGCTGAGCGCGCTGATCCTCGACCTGGACCCTGGGGCCGGTAACGGCGGTTACACACTGGCCGGTTTCAACCTGGCCGCCGACACGCACTGGGGTCACTCCCCTGTCGATCTGCGCCGCGACCTGGAGCTGCACCTGGTACGCACCTGTAAAGTCTCGAGCGCCGCCGCGCCACTGGCGGCCCATCTGTTGCTGGCCGGCGTCGCGCCGGAGTTTCTGGTGCAGGCGCTGCCCATGACCCTACGCTATCGCACCTCGATCACCTGGATGACCTTCAGGCAGGGCGTGATGATGGCGCAGGCGCTGGCGCCCGGTTCAACGCAGCACATGACCTACGATGACATGATCGCCCTGGCGTCCCAGCCGCCCGCGACCCTCCAGCAACAGCAGTGGCGCGACTACACCGCCACCAGCACGCTACTGGACTGGGCCATCGCCCAGGGCGAACTGCCCGAGCGCGAGAATGGGCACTACCTGGCGGACGAAATCACGGCCCTGAAAAGACGCCTCACTCAGCGCCTGCAGGCCTTGAAAGATGCGCTGATCACCTTCGCCAGCGAGCTGCCCACTCGTCGCGGCATTGCCCTGGCCGACCTGGAAAAGGTCTTTCCAGGGCAACCGATGCTGGACACGGCCTGCCTGTGGCGCCCCGTCGCGCCGATCGCCGGCAGCAGCCTACGCTTCCCAATGCATCATCACGACCGCAGCAACTACAGCCTGCATTCTCTGCTGGAGTTGCACATGGATGGCCTGCTGGACGACACCCGTTGGCAGTCCATCAACCCTGAGGTGGACCTGGCGAAACTGCGTCAATCGTTTGGGCGCCTGGGCGACATCAATCAGCGCTTCGACGACGCCTTCGGTGCCTATATCGAGCGCATGAAGGAGGCCTACAGCGCCACGATTGAAGACCTGCTGGCGCAATTGCCCCTGGCCGACCGCTTGCATCTGCAACAAGCTGACTTGCAGCTGCTGATACTGAAAAAAGAACCTGGCAAGGATCTCGTGATAGTCAGCCCGGAGCAGGAAATCGCCCGCATTGGCCGCATGGGCGTGATCCTGCGCGGCACCTCGCCCACCACGGTGTGCGAATACGAGCTTTTCCCGCTGTTGAACCGCGCACTCAAGCGCCGTGGCCCGCCCCTGGTATTCAATGAGGGAGGCACGCCGATACCGGTGACCACCGGCGGCGCCCACTCGACCCGTCCGATCACCACGCTGATGCAGGGCAATGAGCTGCCCCTGGACTGGGAGGCGTACGCGACCGGACGCCAGCCCAGGCCGGGAGTGCGCTCCAAGGTCATCGTCCACACATTGTGGTCGCGCCGTTCGACACCTGCCGACCCGCTCGTGTTGGCACCGCTCACCTACGGTTCAACGGTCAATCGCGCCATTGCCCAAGCCATCGTGCAAGAGCATTTCTTCCTCGAAGTCGATGCCTTGCGTCGGCAAGCACGGGGATCGACACAGCGCGAACACATTCAACAACGCTGGGACCGCGTGCTGGACCGTCTCAAATCCCTGGTACCCTTTTGGTCCTGCAGCCAAGACATCGCCTCCAGAGACACCCGCCGGATGATCGATGGAAGTTATGCGTGCTTTATCGACCTGCTGACGATGCTGTTCCCCACCCAGCGCTATCTCAAGGCCTCGTTGGCGGTCTTGAAAAGGACGATGCCCCTGCCGATCAAGCTGCTCCAACTAGGTCGCTTGAGCACGGCCTTTCTCCATAGCGTCTTGAACCCCCTGGATGGCCTTCCCGGCCTCTACCGGCTGGCCCGTAACGGCCTGATCCAGCTCAGCGTCGACGCACGCCGCATCCTCGATACGGCCATTGGGCAAGTTCAACGCCTGGTAGCCGACATCCCGCTGCTCGATCACCTGAAACTGCTGGCCCGCGCCGACATTGGCAGCGGTTCGCTGTTGCACACCAGCGACCTGGTACGCCTCAACGCCATCCTGCACAAAAACCGCTGGCACGCCTGCCATCCCTTCAGCGCCAAGCCCTATGGCCCTCCTGTGGATAACTTCCGGCTGGACAGCGCCCTCGGCGTGACCCCAATGCACACCAGCAACGGGTATGAGGCGCTGGTGACCGACCGTCTATTCGGGACTCAGCCCCTGCTCATCCCACGCTCCGACGCCACCGACCTGTTGCACGGCAACACCGTGCGGCGCCTCGATCACCGCGCCCCCACCCACTTGGACGACCTGGCATCACCGGCCTACTTCAAGGCCGCGGACGGTTTCGACAGCACCTGCGCCGCCACTCGAACCAAACGCAGCCCGATCCCGTTGATCTGCTTCACCAAGAAGCTCGCGGCGTTCAATAGCTCGATCCATCAGCGCAGGGCCCAGGCCATCGAGCACATCCGCCTGATACCCGCGCCCGCCGTCGGCCCCGACAAACGTAAACTGGTGTACAACCGCAGGCTGTATGAGGCAACGCCCCAGGTGCTCGATTTCGAAATGACGCCGGTGGCCATGAACGCACCGCTGGCTTATAAAGCCCAGGTAAACGGGCGACTCATAGAAAATGAACCGCAATTTGGCCTGCCCATCAATCAAGTGGACAATCTGCTCACCCGCGACACCCGGGTAGTCGAACTGGAGGGGCTGGTTGACGCTGTCGATGACCGCCGGACCCTGCGCGCACTGGTGATCGACCTCAACCCTCCGGGGGCAGCGCCCAGGTCGCGAACGGTGGTGGAGGCCGATGCCGGCGTCTTCTACGACGTCATCGCCATCGATCCAGCCCCGTCGCTGCGGCTCGATCGCCTGGACTTCAGCCTGGGCGGCGTACACGAGCAACTGATCAGAGCGTACTGCAAGCGTAAGCTCGACTATCTGAGCGCCGGTGGTTTTATCCAAAGCCGCCCCCTGGTCAACCTGCCAACCCTGGAAGTGCTGTACTCGCAGTTGAGCAAACGCAATTTCACGCCTGAAAAAATTGCACTCCTTCGCGCACAAGCCAGCCAGTTACGGGTGATAAAACAGCGCGAACTGCTGCTGAACGCCAGCGACGAAGGCCGGCGCCTGGGGATGAGCGTGGCGGTCGAACCGATACGGCTGCAAACCTGGGCACCTTACGCGCCTCAATCGGGGCACACGCTGAACCAGTACCTCGCCACACAGGCCCATACCCACACCGTGGCCCTGCTTCAAAGTACCGGTATCGGGCCGTCCAATGTCGTCGGAGTCGGCGCGGGAGAAATGGCGCGCCTGGATATCGCTGAATCCGTGGTGATGTGGCAGTACAGCCGGGTGGGCCAGCCCAACTTTACGGAGGTGATCCTCAGGACCGGCGCGGGCAATTGCGACCAGATGGCCCACGTTGCGACGGAACTGATCCGGCTCAACGGCGGCGCCGCGCGGGTATGGGGTATGACGCCACCCGCCCATGCGTTCGTGGTCGTGGGTACACCGCCGCCGACACTGGCGCCCACGGTGGATTTCAGTGAGGCCGCCTGGACGGACCTGTGGATCTGCGATCCATGGGCGGGGATAGTGAGCCCTGCCAGGGATTACATGGCGCAGCTCACGATCAAAATGCACACTTGGTATCTTCAGGACATGTCCATATTTTTCAATGACCGAGGCACCTATCGCTGGGTCCAGGCCCACGACCGCGGCTGGCTGACCTTGTTGCGCACCGCCCTGAAACGCCCACAGACCTGACTGGACAATATTTTCACGCCGCGCCAGCAGCGACTAAGCTTCAACCAAGTCCGATCAATCTGCGTGAATGGATCAATCGACTATGGGCGCTTTATGGCAAACCGATTCGAAACCCGCTGTGGCACACGCCGACAGCGCGGATCAACCGCCATTGCCACGAAGCCCCCGCTTGCACAGCATGTGGTGGCGAGTGGCATGGCTGGTACTGCTGCTCGCGCTGGTGGCCCTGGCCTGGGCCGCCAACCAGGAAATGCGCACCTCGCGCCTGCAAGCCGAATACCTGAGTTCGTTTGCGGCATCGCTGACCTATCGCGTGGAGCCCGGCCCCAGCGATGCGGTTGTTTATCCGGGGGACGGGCCGTTTGACCGGCGCCTGGGTTACAGCGCCCTCGATGAATTCCTACCGCGCCTGCTCAAGCACAATTACCTGGTCCAGGCGCAGGCGCGTTTTTCCCCGGCGTTAATGGACTACGCCCGACACGGGCTGTTCGTACCCTACGCGGAAAAAGTCCAGGCCGGCCTGAGCATCACTGACTGTCGCGGCACGCCGCTGTACGCCTTCACCTACCCGCAACAGCTCTACCCCAGCTTCGCCGCGGTCCCGCCGCTGGTGGTGCAAGCGCTGTTGTTTATCGAGGACCGTGACCTGCTCGATCCCCGGCAACCCCTGGCCAACCCGGCGGTGGACTGGCCGCGTTTCGCCAAGGCCGCCTGGTCGCAGGTGGCCAAACTCCTGCATTTGCCTGGGCAAACCGCGGGGGGGAGCACCTTGGCCACGCAACTGGAAAAGTATCGTCATTCACCCGATGGCCTGACGTTGTCGGGCGGCGAAAAAATCCGCCAGATGATTTCCGCCAGTGTCCGCGCCTATCAGCCAGGGCCAAACACCCTGGGCAGCCGGCAGAATATCGTGCGCGACTACCTCAACAGCGTGCCGCTGTCGGCCGTGCCGGGCCATGGCGAAGTACATGGCATGGCCGAAGGCCTGCGGGTGTGGTACGGCGCCGACTTCAACCAGGTCAATGCCCTGCTGGCCGGCAACGCACCGCAAGACCTGGCCAAAAAAGGCTTGGCGCTGCGCCAGGTACTGTCGCTGATGATCGCCCAGCGTCGACCCTCGCATTATTTGACCAAGGGCCGCGAGGAGCTGGCGCAACTGACCGACAGCCATATCCGCCTGCTGGCGCAGAACAACGTGATCGATCCGGCGCTGGCCAAGGCCGCCCTCGCCAGCCACGTCACCTATCGCGACTGGCAGCAGCAACCGACGATCCAACCGGTCGAGACCAACAAAGCGATCAACGTCGCTCGCAGCCGTCTCGCCACCTTGCTCAACCGCCCGCTGTATGACCTCGACCGCCTTGACCTGGCCGCCTCCAGCACCCTTGACTACGCCCTGCAAACCCAGGCCACCGACTACCTCAAGCACTTGGCCGACCCGGTATTCGCCGGGCAAACGGGCCTGCTCGGCCCGCGTTTGCTCACCCCGCAAAGTACGCCCCAGGTGCGCTACAGCTTCACCCTGTTCGAACTGACACCCGATGGCGCGCGCGTGCGGGTGCAAACCGACAACACCGATCAACCGTTCGACATCAACGAAGGCAGCAAGCTGGAGTTGGGCTCCACCGCCAAGCTGCGGGTGCTGACCACTTACCTGCAAATTATCACCGAACTGCATGATCGCTACCGCGCACAGACACCCGCCGAGTTGAAAAAAGTCACGGTCCCCGAGCAAGACCCACTCTCCCGCTGGGCCCTGGACTACCTGATCCGCAACACCGACCGCGACCTGTCGAAAATGCTCGACGCCGCCCTCGACCGTACCTATTCGGCCAACCCCGGCGAGGCGTTCTTCACCGGTGGCGGCCTGCACCGTTTCCATAACTTTCGCAACGAAGACAACGGCCGCACCCCGACCCTGCGCGATGCCCTGCGCGAGTCGATCAACCTGCCCTTCATTCGCCTGATGCGCGACCTGGTGCGCTACACCACCTACTCCGGCGAAGATAACAGCGCGCGCTTGCTCAAAGACGACAACGACCCGCGCCGCCAGGAATACCTGGCCAGGTTCGCCGACCACGAAGGTACGGCGTTCCTGCTCAAGTTCTGGAAAAAGTACCGCAACAAAGACACCCAGTCGCGCCTTGACACCTTCATGGACAGCCTGCACCCCACCGCGATCCGCCTGGCCGCCGTGCACCGCTACCTGATGCCCCAGGCCAGCCAGGAAAGCTTCAACAGCTTCGTGCGCGCACACCTGAAAAGCATCAAGACCACCGACAAGCTCACCGACGAACGCCTGGCCACGCTCTACCAAAGCTACGGCCCCGGCGCCTACGATCTGCCGGACCAAGGCTACATCGCCAAGGTGCACCCGCTGGACCTGTGGCTGCTGGGCTACCTGCTCAACCACCCGGACGCGACCTTCAGCGAGATCGTCAAGGCCAGCGAATTCGAGCGCCAGGAAGTCTATAGCTGGCTGTTCAAGAGCCGGCACCAAAGCGCGCGGGACAGCCGCATCCGCACCATGCTGGAAATCGAAGCGTTCCTGGAGATACATGAGCGCTGGCGGGCCGTGGGTTATCCGTTCGACCACCTGGTGCCATCGCTGGCCACCGCCATCGGCAGCTCCGGCGACCGCCCCGCCGCCCTCGCCGAACTGATGGGCATCATCCTCAACGACGGCGTACGCCTGCCGGTGCTGCGTATCGACAGCCTGCGCTTTGCCGAGGGCACGCCGTATGAAACCTACGTGGTCAACGACCCGAACCGTGGCAAGCGCGTAATGCCCAGTGAAGTGGCCACCGCCTTGCGCGGCGCGTTGTCACAAGTGGTGGACGCCGGCACGGCCAAGCGCGTGGCCGGCAGTTTCACCCTGGCCGACGGCACGCCGCTGGCCATGGGCGGCAAGACCGGTACCGGCGATAACCGTATCGAAGCCATGGGCAGCGGCGGGCGGATCCTGAGCTCAAAATCCATCAACCGCACCGCGACCTTTGTGTTTTACATCGGTGAGCATCACTTCGGCACCCTCACCGCCTTTGTGCCCGGCGCTTCGGCGCAGCACTTCACGTTTACCTCGGCGCTGCCCGTGCAGGTGCTCAAGGGCATGGCGCCGATCCTGATGCCCTATTTGCAACCGGGTGGGCACACGCCCTAAGGCGCCAGGAAGTCGAACATCAGGTGTACGGTGCCGTAATAGCTGCCGCCCTGGTAACCGTCGTCGGGCTGTATCGCCGCGATCTCCAGCTCGGCGCGCGTGCCTGTCCTGGCCACCTCGGCGCCGACCACTTCGGTGCTGTCCAGCGTCAGCGGAACCTGATTGAACATCACCTGCAGGTCGATACGGTGTCGCCCGCTGTGCAGATAGGGCGTATCCAGCAACCGTGCGGCCACACCGCCACTGAGGTTCTTGACGTCGAAGTGCTTGCGCAAGCGGCTGAGCTGCGAGGTGACCAGGTTCCAGGCCAGCTCTTGCTCCTGGCCCATCCAGTTGGACTCCGAGGGCAGCACATAAGCGTCGCGCACCGGAATGGTTACCGACACGTCGAAGCTATGGCGTTCCTGAATAAAAGACGCCCACGCCACGGGGACTGTCGGCAAGGTCAGAAGGACAAGGGTTGTCAGTTGCTTGAGCATCGTATTCACCCATTAACCTTGACCGTCATCGACCGTTTCTGCTGCCCTTCAATCATTTGAAAGCTGTATTGGCGATCGGGTTTCTTTTCGAACGTCAAGCGCCGGCCAGGCAGAATGTGGTGCTTGGTGGTGGGCGCGCAATCGCTGGCCCGAGCGATGGCGCAGTCGCGAAATTCGTCCAGCACCACCACGCTGTTGCCTGCGTTGTGCAACCGGTACTCGCTGGCGGTCTCGTCGACCTGCGTGTCGAAACGCGTCTGTTTGGGGCGCACGAAAAACACCGTGCCATAACCCGCCATCACGTTCACGCCCGCCGCCAGGTTGTTTTTATAGTCGTCGCGTTCCTGCTCGGTCACAGCAAAATCGTCTTCCTTTTGGGGGACCACCGGAATGAACCGCACCCGAAAGTAACGCTCCTTATCCCGCTCCCCCCGATACAACAGCCGGGTGCCCTGGCGGCCACCGGCGGGCACGATCAACCGCGCAGGGCTGGCCATCAAGCCATCGCGCCCAGTGGTGTTGCCCCGAGCATCGGCCAGGGACGGGAGGGCGACTTCCTGGGAAGTGCCATCGGCGTTGTAGAGGATTTCCAGCACATCCACCTTCACGAACGCGGTGCTGGTTCCCCCATTGAATACCCGCTTGAGAAAGGAACTGCGATCCGCCTCCAGATAGTCATACACCACCCCGACATTGATCATCGGCCCCGCATGGGCCTTGACGGACAACAGCAACACACCGATCCACAACACTGCATGCTTCATTTCAACGACGCCTCATAAATGGACTGTAGGAATAACGGCCCTACACCTGGGAATCCCAAATCACGGTGACGACACCCGAATAGGTGGTGCCGGGATGTTCAAGCATCTGGCTCACATTCGCCCGGTCCACTTCAAAATGCAGAGTGGCGGGCCGATCGTTGACGTACTGCAGCGGCTGGAACAGTTCGGTGCCGCTGCCATCCAGGCGCAATGGCCGTTTGTTCACCGCTTGGTCGTGACCATCCTGCAGGCCATAGGGCAGGCTCACGGCAACCTGCAAGGGCACTTCATCGCCATTGCCGTTACGCAGGCCGCAGGTGTTGCCGATTACCAGCGAGCACTCCATCTGCATTTTGAAACGCGAGGACGCCGACAGGCGGAACGTCTGGTCCCGGTACAGCCTGTCCGGCCGGCGGCCAGCATTGAGCCAGGCTTGCCAGCCGCCCTGGGGCAACAGTTCGATACGGTTGCCTCCCGGCGGAATATCGACTTTGAGTTGGTGCTCAACGCTCAGGGTGAAGTTGAAGGTGGCGACTGTGTCGCCGGGTTTCATGATGTCGCCGAAGTCAAAATCCCCACCCGGCCCCATGGAATAGGTGAGTGAACCACGGTACTCCCCCGTATTCATCGTCAGCGGGTTGGGGGTCTTGAGTTCGTAGGCGTACTCCAGGTGCGAATAGGTGAACCACGGAATTTCGGTGCCGTTTTTTACGCTGCAAGCCCCCGCGCCCTCCGGCACGATCCAGAAAAACAACGCAAAGTTGTTGCCTGCTGCCAAATAGTTGATCGGCTGGCACGGCTCCGGGGCGCCATACCAGTAAGTGGACCAACCGGGCGTCTCGGCCGTCATAAACGCGGACACACCCGGCGGACGTGGCAGATTCCAGCGCGCGCCGACACCGGCGATACGCATCTGTACGGTTTCCACCTCGCCGGTACCCACATGGGTCACTTGCAGATCACGCCATTCGGAAGGCACTTTGAAATAGGCGCCCTGACGTGGATCGGTGGGATTGGCCAGAATCGGCCCACTGGAACTGGCGCTAAAGCCAGTATTGCGGATGCCGAAAATGTTTAACGCCCTGCATTTGGGAATGGCCGGGGGATGCCAGGCGCACACGCCGCCTTCCGGGGTGGTGTTTTTAAACTTGTTGCTCATCGGGTTGGAGGGATCCGGACGAAACACCGCCGTCACCTCTTCGACGAAGGCGAGCGCCAATGGGCTTGAAAACACCAGGGCCAGCGCCAATGCACTCGGCGCTGAGGTTTTTTTCAGGGTTGTGAATAGGCTCATAGAAATTCCACTGGCAGTGTCTGGGTCGCCATCAACCGGCGGTTGCGCCCTGAAGAGTGGCGTCGGCAAGTGAATCGGGCGTGCAACGCAGGTCACCGATCATCAACACATCGTTTTCGGCAGGAGTGTTATTCGGGTCCAGGCGGAACCGGCATAACAACTGGCTCTGGTAACGCACTTCCAGGGTCGGCGCGCTGGTGGTCATTTCCATGGAGAAAAACCCGTCCACTTCGCTGACGCCTCGGCTGGCGTGGTTGATCACCTGATGCCCCTTGAGCGGCGTGCCGTGGGCGTCCAACAGGCGACCCAACACGCTGACGGTTTTCATCACCGTGACTTTGCGGTAATCCACGCCGCCCTTGTTCAAGTGATAAGCGGAGCGCGCCGGTTGGATATTGGCCGCCGGTGGGTGGTTGCCCTCGAAATCGAAACTCAGGCTGCTGCTTCGGTAGGCGGATACCGGCATGTAGTTACGCCCTGGACGCAGAAGCGTGCCGCCACCGTTCAGGTCATCGGCCCGTATGGCAATATCGTCCAGGTCGGTTTCGACATCGACGATCATGCCCGCACCGTTGCCCTGGTATTGATTGCTCAACACCATTTTGCCGGCACCGGCCACAAGGGTGCTGTTCAGGTTCAGGCCACCGGTGAGCTCATCATTGAAGGAGCTGCGCTGGATAAAACCATCGCCGCCGATTGACTCGGTACTGAAACTGGCCATGCCTGAAAGGCCCACACCATAGGTGTCGGTGATGGCGGTGGCGGACACGCTCTGCAGCACATGATCGGTGAGGTCCTGCCGGACGGTGACCGACGCGTTGTTATCCCGCCCACCGTCGCGGGCCGTGCGGGTACCGACGCTGCCGGAAATCTGCCGGCCATCGCTGCCCAGCGCCAGGCTCAGGGTGATATCCACCCCCCGGTTGCGCTGTTCGTTCGTGGCACTGGAACCAGGACGATCAAATACCGCTAAGCGCCAGTTGGCATCACTGCCCAGCAGTGTGTCGCGGCGACTCCAGCCCAGGTCCAGGCCGGCGCCTTCGACGTTGCCTTCGCTGTAGGCCATGCGCACATTCAGCGTGTTTTTTTCATCGACACGGTGGTTCACCGACAGCGCCGTATTACTGGCCTCACCGACGAAGGTGTTGCGCCGTAAACGCGTGCCGTCCGGCAGGGTTTCGAAGGTATCGCGGGTATCCAGCCAGCTGCGATTGTGGCTGAACACCAGGTTGGTGGCGCCGAAGGTATACAGGCCCTGCAAGTCCAGCCCCGTGCCATGGTCCTGGGTTTTGTAGAGGTTCGCATAGACGCTGGAGTAGTTGGAGAGGGTCCAGTCTATCGAACCACCGTATTGCAATTGCTCACGCACCTCGCGAGCCGACAACCCGAGAATGACCCGTGGATGCAGCAGGTAGTTGACCGACGCGCCCGTGGTCAGCGCACCCGAGGCCTGGTCGTCCCAATTGCTGAACAGTTTGGTTTCGCGCCCGGCAAAGACGTTATAGCGCCAACGGTCTTCGACGTTGCGCCAATTACTCGGCTTATAGACCAGCTCTTGGGTGGTGCCGACGGTCAAGCCGTCTTCGATCATGCGGACCTCCACCTCATATATCCCGCCCGGTAAAGGCCGCGTATCCAGCGTCTGCAAACCGGCGGCCACCGCCTGGGTATTGATCAACAGGCCATTACGATAAATCTCGACGGCCGCCTGGCGGTTCGCGGTGACGTAGATCGGGTAAACGCTGGGCCTGGCGCTGTTGATGGCCAGGCTGTCGGAACTGCCATACATCACGCCCAGCGCGGTGTCCGGACTGGCGCCGAAGGTGCGCAACTGGCGGGTAAGCCCATCGGAATTGGGTGTGAAGTGGCCCAGGCGCAGGAAGCGCCCTTCCAGCTCACGCTGGGTATATAGCTCATGGATGGCATGGCGCAGGTGCTCTTCGTCGCCGCTCTGACGTGCCACTTGCAGGTTGAACATCTGGGTCCAGTTGCCCAGGCTGGAACTGGCCTGCAGGCCGTAGCGCCCACCGAGATCCTGGCTCTGCCCGCCATTGAGGTTGAGCTGGTTGTTGAGTATCAAACCCCGACTGCCATCCACGGGCAGTTCGTAAAAGCGCGGGGCTGTCCCATCGCGCTCCACGTTTTGGGTAATGATCGACAGCTGGGAGCTTTCCAGGCTGTAGAACGCCGACACCAGTTGCTGCGGGCATGACTGAGTGCATGCGCCCAAGGCAATGCCTTGTTCCAGAATCGCTTGCCAGGTGTCACGAGTTGCCGCGGCCACCGGGCTGCCCTGCGTGTCGGTAAACTCAAGCAGTGTCACGCGATCGTCTTTAGACAGAACGATCAACGCCTCGCCCAACAGTTGCTGATCAAGCTCCACGCGTACCGCCAGCGGAACCTCAAAAAAATGCTCGGTAAAACCCGCTGGCAAGCCTTGGGCCTGGGCGACCAGACTGCCGGGCACCATGGCGGGCGTGGCCGGCGCCGCCAAGGCGCCCGTGCAAATCAATAGCGCAAGGGCAACCGCGATGGGTGTCATCGGGAACATGGACGGATACTCTAATTACCAGATTGCAAGGCAAAAACAGGCCGGCCAGACCGGGGAATATCGGCCGACCTGTAAACCATCACCTGCGAGCACGGAACTCAGCAGGCCCCGTCACCTTCAAGGGCCTACAGGCAGTACCGCGTCAAACACCAATGGCATGACGCTGGTGTAGGCACCACGCTGGCTGGCGCCAGGCTTGGCTGCTGCAATACGCAACTCAGCGCCGATGCCCGGTGTGGAGTCGGCATCATTGACCACTTCCTGGGGGGTGCCGGTGAGGGTGACGCCGTTCAGGGTCGTGGTCAGCGGGATGTTCTGGGTGGTATCACCGTTGAACAGCACGGCCGGGCCACCTTCGATGTAGGCATGGATGGAACCGTTGGTATTACGCATGTCGTAAATAGCGCTCAGCGGCGCCAGCTCACCGCTCACCAGGTTGTAGTTCATGGTTTCGTCGCGGCCCCAGTTGGGGTCACGTGGCTGAACGTGGAACACGGTCGTCGGGATGTTGGCCTTGAGGGTGACGGTATGGCTCGCCTCGCCCGCCGCGAAGGTGACTGAAGCACTCATCGCCATAACAGCCAGAGGAACGGAAAGTGCAAACTTCTTGAACATAGCAAGTTACCTGTTATTCAAATTAGGACTACCAACATCAAATGTTTTTTTGAAATCGGCATATTCCCCCAAGAGCATTAGTTGGGGAGAGAAGATCATCCACGGAGTTGAAACACAAGTAAGCAGTCTACTTCCCATGAAGGCGTAGCCCAAGCCAGACGCCACTCGAGAAAAAAACATGGCACTTAGCCAAAACTTAAAACTCAACTGTAGGAACAAGACTACTTGCTAAGTACATGTGGGCAAACTGGAGAAACTTACAATACAAGAATTACGATATTAAGCCAAAAAGCATTAACTTATTCAACCGGGTCAACGACCTGAATAATGACTCTAATAATAACTTTTAGCCCAGAATGCCAACGCTGGCCGTGCAAGCGTGAACCGTCGGTCGCGAAGGCTTGCACGGGCTAAAGATATATCTTACGTTGTATCTTAAGACAACAGAGGGTATCCCCATGAGAGAGCATCACCCCCACCACCGCGAACCCCATGAGCACGGTGACGGCTTCGAGAAACGCCCCGGCCGCGAACGCGGCGGACGTGGCCCCCGCGTCTTCGCCCCCGGCGACTTGAAACTGCTGCTGCTGGCCCTGATCGCCGAGCAGCCGTGCCATGGCTATGACCTGATCCGCCAGATCGAAACCATGTTCGACGGCGCCTACAGCCCCAGCCCAGGCGTGATCTACCCGACCCTGACCTTCCTTGAAGAAAGCGAGCTGGTCAGCGGCGACGCCGAAGGTGGAAAAAAACGCTACACCATCACCGACGCCGGTCGTCTTTCTTTAAGTGAGCAGGCCGTGGCGCTGGAGGGCGTGCGCATGCGCATTGATGTGAGCAAGCGTTCGCTGCGCGGCCATGATCGACCGGCACAGATCCACGAAGCGGTGCACAACCTGCGCCACGCCTTGCAACTGCACCACGGGCGCTGGACCCCGGAAGAAATCGTACGTGTCGCGGCACTGCTCAACGGTACCGCTCAAGCCATCGCAGACGGAAAAAACCAATGAATACGCAAACCATCCATCGCGTCAGCCACGAAATCAAACGCCGTCGCCTGCAAGTGTTGCGGGTGGTGGATATCACCCCGCGCATGCGGCGCATCACCCTGGGCGGGCCTGAGCTGGCAGGTTTTGTGAGCCTGGGCGCCGATGACCATATCAAGCTGCTGTTCCCGCAGAACGCCGCCGAACAAGCCGCGCTGGAAAGTCCCACTTTCAACGTCAAGGGCGATGGCCCGCAACCGGCCATGCGCGACTACACGCCCCGGCGTTTTGACTCGAGCATCGGCGAGCTGGATATCGACTTCGTGCTGCACGGCGATGGCCCGGCGTCCACTTGGGCCGAGCAGGTACAGGTCGGCCAGCACCTGTACATCGGCGGGCCACGGGGTTCGTTGATCGTGCCGGATATCTTCGACAGCTACTTGTTGATCGGTGATGAAACCGCGATCCCGGCTATCGCAAGGCGCCTGGAAGAATTGCCGGCGGGCCGCAAGGTGCTGGCGGTAATCGAAATCGACAACACTGCAGAACAACAAGCGTTGCACAGTGCTGCCGATGTGGAGGTGATTTGGGTGATACGCGGCCAGGATGACCTGCTCGATACGGTGCGCAACCTGACCCTGCCGGGCGGCTCGCTGTACAGTTTTGTCGCGACCGAAACCAAGCTGTCGCGCCAGGTACGTCGGGTGCTGCTGGACACGCATCACGTCGATGAGGCGTACCTCAAGGCGGTCGGTTATTGGCGCGCCGACGGCAGCGACGAAGTGTGAAGCAAGGGTGAGGCTCGATAACGTTTCATGCCCCATCACCGTCGATGTGCCCCTGCGGCATTCACGGAACGGAATGCCAAAGCTACCGGCGTGGGTCACCGGTGGCTTTGGCCTTGCCGTGGATCACGGCACCCCCATCACGAGTACGCCGCTGCCACTGATGGCTCCAGCGGCAGGCAGCGACCCGGCCCGCCGAACGAGCGTAAACGTCACATCGTCCCCGCCCACGCTGTTGGTAATACGGGTCAGGAACGAACCACCGACTTGCACCGCAGAACCGCCACGAACCAGGGCAGTGCCCACGTCCGCATTGGTCATCCTGAGAAGCCGTGTATCAAACGCCGATGGGGTGCCTTTGTAGCTGATGGTGATCGGTGTGTTGATGCCGCCATCCGGGCATGAATAGGTGAGCCGACGGTCTCTGCGAATGGTGGTTGTCAGTGGGTCGGTGCCGATTGCGCGCTGGTGGACGTTGCCGAAGTCTATGTCGATTGGATTGTTATTGTTGATCGTGCACGTGGATGGGGAGACGGTGAAGTTGTTGGCAGCGTTGTACGTAATGTTGATCCTGCCTGTGCTTGAGTTGTAGTTATTGGTGACAGTGAGATGCAGGCGTCCGAGATTATCGCCTATTCGAATATCGAGCGGATTGGACGGACTGTTGCGCACCAGAATATAAGGCGTGATATCGATCGGATAACCCGTAATGTTGTCAGGCAGCGTAGTGACCCGTATTCCATTCGGGATAGGGATATTTCGGTACGCTCCATTGATTCGTAAACCGGCCCCTTCGCCGCTGAATTTGATGCCCGGTATCCAGGGCGTCCCCGTTGAACTGCCCGTTGACCAGTAGTCCTGTCGTGAAGACGGGCTTTGCGAGCCTCGGGAAAATCTGCATTCAAGCCGTGCACCTTCCAACATGATCCTCGTACGATCTGCGGCCAGGGTAACTGTAACCGGGACCTGCAGGGGGAGTTCCCCGTCTATCACCCGCCACGATCCGCCATTCACACGGCATTCAGCAGCCTTCACGCTGGTAGCCCCCGCCATAAACATAAGGAGCACCGTAGTTCCACAGAGTCGTTTCATTTTGACCTCTCGTTGTTTCTATACTCAAACGCCGTCCATGGAACATCTGTCCGGGCTTTAAGCAGCCCGGAAGGGATTTGAAGTTTGACGAAGGCTGTTTTCAGCCTATGAATGAAGGCTCACAAGTGCGCAAGCCAAGCGTAAAAACACCTGACCTCATCGTGGCTCACGGCACCCCCATCACGAGTACGCCGGTGCCACTTATGGCTCCAGCGGCAGGCAGCGACCCGGCTCGCCGAACGAGCGTAAACGTCACATCGTCACCGCCCCCGCTGTTGGTAATACGGGTCAGGAACGAACCGCCGACCTGCACCGCAGAACCGCCACGAACCAGGGCAGTGCCCACGTCCGGATTGCTCATCCTGAGGAGCCGTGTATCAAACGCCGATGGGGTGCCTTTGTAGCTGATGGTGATCGGTGTGTTGATGCCGCCATCCGGGCATGAGTAGGTGAGCCGGCGGTCCCTGCGAATGGTGGTTGTCAGTGGGTCGGTGCCGATTGCGCGCTGGTGGACGTTGCCGAAGTCTATGTCGATTGGATTGTTATTGTTGATCGTGCAGGTGGATGGGGAGATTGAGAAGTTGTTGGCGGCGGTGTACGTGACCGAGAGCCCCCTCCACGCAGAGTCATAATTGTTTGTCTGGAGAAGTCGCAACGTTCCAAGGACATCCCCTATGCGAACGTCGATAGGGTTAGTCGGGTTGTTTCGTATCAAAATATAGGGCGTTACATCGATGGGATAAGCCGCCCCGTTATTGGGCAAGGTCGACACCCGAATGTTATAGGGGACAGGGGTGTTGTAGTACGCACCGTTTATTCGTAAGCCGGTGCCTTGGTTGATGAATTTTGGGCCGGGTGTCCAGGGGGGCCCTGCTTGTGCCGACGTTGACCAATAATCCGTTCGCCCAGGTTGAGGCTGACCGGGCGTGAATCGACACTCCAACCTCACACCTTCAAGGATAATACGGGTAGTGTCCGAGCCCAATCGAACGGTGACGGGGACCTGCAGGGGGAGAGTCCCGTCTATCCCTATCCACGGTCCGCCATTCACCCGGCAATCAGCGGCCCTCACGGCAGTAGCCCCGGTCATCAGGACGAGAAGTACAATGGCACTATATAGCTGTTTCATTTCGATATCTCGTTGCGCTTCTACCCAGACACCGCCTGACAGTTCGCCCATCAGAACTGTCCAGCAGAGATTTGAAGTTTGCCCAAGGTCGTTTTCAGCTCTTGAATGACGCTTCACACCTACGGATAGTCCAGGGTAAAAGTCGAGGTCACCCGGTACGCACCATGCCCGATGGTTTGATCCCTGATGGCCTTAGGCTCGCCCTGCACATAGGCCTTGAGTTCAATCACGTTGCTGCCATTACTCAGCCGGTGTTCGTCACTGACGGTGTTCAGGGGCAAAGGCTTGTTGCTCGGCGTCTCTAAACCGATCCCGATACCGGAGGCACCACTTCCACCATCCAGCGCGAACAATCCGGGGAGCTCGGCGTTTTCCCTGCCGCCGAACGTGATGGTGACCGTGTTGCCAATCGTGGTGTCACAGTCCTCCAGGTGCAGCTTGAACCCCCTGCCCTGTGTACGTGTGTTGATATAAAGGTGCTTGCTGGTAACGTCCCAGAGTTCCAGCGTGATGGCCTCATCACCCGGACGGATCGTGCAGGCCTCTTCAACCAGATTGCCCTTGAACCTCAGGTTGTCCGCCGCATGCCCCTGGGGCATCAGGCCCAAGGTCAGCAGTAATACCAGCCCGGCACATGGCCAAGCCCTATGAACGCGTTCATGTCCCATGGACTCAGCTCCTACTCGTATTCAGCCAATAGCGTGGCCACCGCGGCAAACCTTGCGGGAAGCAGGGTCGCGCCGGGCTGTTTGACAGGCACCACTTCCAATACCGGCGGTGACGACAGGCTGATATCCAATGGCGTATTGAGTTGAAATGGCAGGTTGTTCTGATAAATCCGAATGCCCAACGCCGGCACACTGGTCTGCACCGCTGAGCGGTCATAAGCCGTTGCCGTACCGTTGACACTCAGCTTCAGTTGCCAGGGAAGCGTGTCGGCGCCACAGCTGATGGTGTAACCCACCCCTCTGCGGTATTTCACCCCGTCGACCCGCTTTATTCCGACATCGCCAAAATCGACTTCAATCGTGTTGCCCGCATCAATCGTGCACGGCGGGGGCTCATTCAGCGTTCCGCTGAACGTCAGGTTGGCCGATGCACCACTGCAAAGGCCGAGCGACCACAAGGCGAGCAACGCTCGCTGCTGCCAACATGTCATTGATCGTTTCTCTTCATTGGTAATCGACCACAAGAGTGGCAGCCGCATCGAATGCCCCTCCCGTCAGTTTGCTGCCCGCGCGTTTGACGGGGACCGCCTGCACGACCGGAACGTTGGGGTAGGTAAAGTTCACGGCGGTATTCAGCGGCCAGTCAGCGCCGTTGACGAACAGCTTGACCCCCAAGTCCGCCTTGCGGGTCACGAGCACACGATTGTCGAACGCAGCCCCGGTGCCCTTGAGCTCCAGCGTCAACGCGTTGCTGAAGGGCGAGTCGCACCTGACGGTGTAAGGCACATTCCGGCGATAGTTCACGCCGTCGATCCTCGACGTCAGCAGGTCATTGCCAAACGGCACATTGAGCGTACTGCCGCTGTTGATCACACACGGTGGCGGCGCGATGATGGTCGCGCGGATGGTCAAACTGGTGTCAGCTTGCACACCCTGGCTAAGCGCCCATAGCAGCCCAGCACCGATAAGAATGGCCCACGGGCCGGTTGCGGTTGCCATCGTTCTCCCCCTACTCATAATTGAGCCTGAAATCCACCACGGCCCTGAATGCCCCGCTGCTCAGCGGCGCGGGAGTGCGGGTGGGCTGTACATGCCAGGTCTGGGTGTTACCGCCCAGGGGCAAGAACAAAGGTTCGCCCCTTGACCCCAGCTGCACGTCACGCCCCAGTGCATCGGTCAGCCGCAGCCCCATCCCGGTGATACCTTGCACTTTGACCAGCCGGGGGTCATCGGCATCGGCGGGCGCGAGGAACGCCACCGACAGTACGGGTTGAAAGGCACTCCATGTCAGGTTCCCCGTCCGTTCACTGCGGATGCTGCCGGCGGTGCGGTGGCAGTCGGTAAAACGCAGTTGAAATGCCACGGGAGTGGCCTGATCGCCGGGGCGTTGCAACCGGCTGGTCGACACAGCGCCCAGATCAATCGTTTGATGCAGTGATGTCATCTCCAGGCTGCAGGGCGTTTCATGCATGGCCCCGGAGATGTTCAGCATTCCATTCATGCCTTCGACATCATCCGCGGCGTGCACGCCCCCCACAAAGGCCAGCAACAGGCCACCCAAGGCCTTCACAGTGTGCGACTTCATGACGTTCTCCGGCAGCAGGCCCTACTCATTGGGCGTTGAAGCGTGCGCGTTCACTTTGCAAGTGTCGCCACTGCAGGTGAAGGCCAGTAGCGGACGGCCACCGTAATCATTCACGTAGGTCAGGTAAGGGCTCGTGCCGAGTACCTGGGCCGTTGGCCCCAGGTCCAACGAACCTTTGGGCGGGACCATCACGGGTTCGAAGCCCGGCACGGTTTTGCCGTCCTTGGTGCTGCGTGCATCCACGAGGGTCACGTAGTAAGGCGTAGGGTTGTTGACCTGATAACGCTCGCCTGCGCGGGTCAGGATCAGCTTTTCCTGCCAGGGGTTGGACAAGTCTTGCTGGCTGGGCGCAATGGATTGCGGTCGATAGAACAGTTTGATCCGGGTCTGCAGCGCAATTTGCAGGGTATTGGCTTTATCGCTGCGCGGTGGAATCTCCCTCAGGTTGAAGTAGAACACCGTCTCCCGATCCTGGGGCAGCGACTTGGCCGCGGGTAACGCCTGAACTTTCACCTGGCTTTGTTTGCCGGGCTCCAAACGTTGAACCGGCGGCAGGACGATCAGGGGCGTGGTGATTTTCTTGCCCTCTTCATCCTCGATCCAGCCCTGGGCCAGATACGGCAGCTGCGTGTTGTTATTGGTGATGTTCACGCTGGTGGCATCTTTGCCACCATCAAAAATCACTCGGGTACGATCCAGGCCGACAGCGGCATGGGCGCTCTGGCTCAAGCCCAGGGCCAGCAGCGTGAAAGCCTGGCGTGTGAGGCGCGTATTCAGCATCATGAGGATGTGTTCTCCGTATGGATGTGCTTCCCGGTCAGGTCCGCGGGTTCGGGCAAGGATTGATCAGCGGCGACCATGCGGCAGCCCAGTTGCAGGGCATCGGTCAAGCCATCAGCCGGTAGAACGACCGGGAGCGTGAGGACGCATCGCTCGGCCCCTGCCCAACTGACAGTCATCTGCTCGCCGGCCTGAATACCGCTGAGGTAGACATTGCCGCCGTCGTTCACAATCCCGGTGTCTTGCTGCTTTGTGTTTTTCACGGTCGCGCCGAAGGGCGGTGAACTGCCATCAGGCAGGCGAAGCACTGCCATGGCTTTTGCACCGGAAATCACGTCCAGGGATCGATAACCGATAGCTCCTTCGGTGAGCGTCAGTTGCGTGACCGACTGAGTGGCTTCGACCGTGTTGGGCAAACGCTCCAGGTCGATACTGGCCGCCGTACGCTGATAGCTGCCGATATCGGAGATGACCGCCTTGCCAAACGCATTGCTACGGGTCGGCGTGCCGTAACCCCGCACAGGCACATCGGGTACCCCGGCGGTATCGACCATCAGGCGTGTTCCTCCCGTACTGTTGGTACGATGGAGGGCCGCACCGTAAGGCGTGAGCGTGCCGCCGCCGCGCGCGGACATACCGATGCTGCTTTTATTGCCTTCTTGTGTACTGACGCTGAGATCGATGTCGGCCTGGTCGCCAATATGGCTCAGGTAGCCACTGGCGGCGTTGTCGCTTGCGCTGAGCTGGTAGCTGTTACGCTCATCGAGGCGATCACTGTAGCGCGTTGAAAAGTTGTTCTTGCCGGCAATCCTGTTAGCGTCCAGCGACAGCGTGCCGGAGGGACCCAATGGCAGGCTGACCGTCAGCGCCATGCCATTATCCTTATAGTTATATTCCTGGGTGCGGAACATATTCAGGGACATGTTCATGTTCTTGACGCTCCCCACATTAAAATAACGTGACGCCGACAAGTTCCAGCGATGAGTGGCCGGGCGCGACCAATAAGTCTGTTTGTTGTAACTGGCATACACAGTCGCGCCCAAGTCGCGAAACTGCTTATTGATCGTCGCGGTATAAAGTGCCTTGCTACCGCCAATAGGTTTCCAACTTCCGTTGTACTCCCCATACTCATTGAGCCCCGCGCGCTCGCCATTCCTGCCGTAATGACGGGCATCAAGGTATTCACTCATGCTCAAATAGTTTTTCTCGGAAAAGCGGTACCCGGCAAAGGTGATCTGGCTGTCGTATTGCTCAAAGTTCTTCGAGTATTGAAGCCGGTACGATTTGCCGGAGAGTGTCTCGTTCCACACACGGGCGTGGGACTGAGTCGCATCCAGCGATATGGCGCCGAACGCCAACAGGTCACGACCGACCCCGCCCGATACCGCATGGTAGTTGTTATCGGTGATACCGCCGCCATACAGAGACCAGCCGTTGCTGATCCCCCAGGAAAACTCGCCGCTGCCGAAGAAATTGCCATCGGCCCCGTACTGAAGATTGGACGGGCGTCCACTCGCCAACTTATAACGAATGTGTCCCGGACGCGTCAGGTAAGGAACGCCTGCCGTATCAAGTTGAAAGGTATGTACCGAACCGTCCTGCTCTTCCACGCGCACATCCAACCTGCCGCTGACTGCGTCGTGAAGGTCCTGGATACGGAAAGGTCCTGCCGCCACCAGCGTTTCATACAGCACACGCCCCTGCTGGCTGATGATGACCTTTGCATTGGTTTTGGCCACGCCGACCACTTCAGGCGCATAACCTCGCAAGTTCGGCGGTAGCTGGCTTTCATCCGAATTGAGCGCGGCACCGGTAAAGCGGAAGCTGTCGAACAGGTCCGAATACAGGTAGTCCTCCCCCACCACCAGTCGTGCCTTCAACTCGGGAATGGCGCGATACGCGTAGTAACGACTCCACTCCAGCTTCGGTTGGCTGGACGCGCGCTCGCGGTCTTTGTCGACACGTCCCTGCCAATCCGCCCTCAGACGCCAAGCCCCGGCATTGGCCCCCAATGTTCCGTTACCGCTGACGTTATGGCGAACCCTGTCATTCTTCTCGTGGTTGGATTGTGCGGTCACGTTGTAGTCAACCAGCAACCCCGGCACCCCGTCATCCCAACGCGAGGGCGGATCCCAGTTGATGGCGCTGTACTCAAGGTAAGCTTGGGGCAGGTTGATATTCAGCGTGGAGCTCGCCAGATCGCCACTGACTTCCATGCCCGGCAGCCCCTGAATATCCAGGCATTCGCCGCCTTTCCACCACGTCAGCGGGGCGGCGCCAGACTCTTTGAGGCCCAGTTGCCCCACCAGATCGGGCGATAAGCACGCCTGGCTGCCCTTGGGATCATCGTCAGGGGGATAAAACGCCACCGACTGCTCAGCGATAGGCTGGCTATTGACCTGTACAACCATCGAGTAGGTGCCCGGCAGAATAAACCCGCTACGCGCAAACTGAGACAAGTCAATATTGGTGCGATCACTGAGATCAAGAACATCGGTATTGAACTCGATATCACCGGCCGCTACTACAGTGCCTGCCAGGGACATCAACCCGCCAAAGAGACTCGGGCGGAGGTTATTTTTGATCTTCGACGCATTCAACATGAAAGCAACCCATCACTGTTCAAAAGTAGTCCAACTTGAATCGCACCGCGGCACTGTGAGCACCAGGCATCAGCGGCAGTCCGTTTCCGACCAGGCGAAGCGTGTAGTGAAGTGTCATGTCACCTTCCGCCAACGGAAGCAGAGCCATCGGCTCGCCCGGAACACTCTCTTGGCCAGCCGCATCCCAGATATGAATGGCAATCCCCTGTGAATCACCGAGGGCGGCAAACGAGCGCCCGTTTCTATCGCGAGGACCGTCGAACGTGACTTGCAGGTGCTGCCAATCAGGCAGCGTTGCCCCCGGACGCGACGGGTCAGGTCGAGTCAATGAGCAGTTGACCAGGCGTAGCTGGAAGGGGTGGGGGGCTCCTATCGTGTTCCGCAAGAGCCGGCCAATGGGCTCGGGCGTCATCTCGATGGATTGATCGACACTGGCCAGTTCCAGCCCGCACGCTGAGTCGATGACCTCTCCACCGAGTGTGACGACTCCAGCACCTTGTGCAGGTGCCTGCGCGAAAACCAAAGGGCTGATGAACATCGCCAATGAAGAGGTGATAGCGAGGTTTATGAATGTTTTCACCGTTATCTCCCGCCAGTGTCCCCCGCCACCTGAGTGGCGGGGGAACAACTTACTGATAAGCCAAGGTGAAGTTGGTTACCGCACTGAAACTACCCGGGATGATCGGATCCGTAGCGGCGCCTTGTACGTAGGCCCCGAACTCCAGGGTGTTGTCACCGACGCCAATGGCCTGCGGCGTTGTAGGGACGCCCAGTTCGATGAGTTTGCCGCCATGGGTCATCATGACGCCCACACCGCCCGCGCCACCCACAGTGCCGATTGCGCCCGGCACGGCACTGGACGGTGCCCCGGTGAAGGTGGTGGTCACCGTCTTATCCGTAAGGCCGGTCAAGTCGCAGCCTTCAAGTTCAATACGCACAGGCCGGGCAGTAGATTTCCCTCCCGACTGCAACTGATGCTTTGCGATCGCCCCCAGTTGAACGGTCTGATCCACCGAGTCAGGTTTGATCGAACAGGCGCCCGAGTGGACCGAACCGATGAACGTCACTGTTCCATCTGCGGCGTGAGCAACGGAGGTCGCCCCTACCAACAAGCCAATAGACAACAGCGCAGTTTTCATTTTGGTTTTCATTTGCCAATACTCACACATCAATGAACGTCATAAGGAAACCCTGCCGAAGTAGTGCGCAGGACTTATCAAACAAGCGCCGAACAGGTGTCTGTATCTGATTCCCTCTTGGTAAAAGTGCGATTCATGCAATAGCACGCAAAACTACTTTTCCAATTATTTGTATTGCAAATCAGGACACGCTCAAGGCCAGGAAAGCTTCTATTACAATTGGATTTATGTAAGCCGTACGTTTCTCATCATTGCGTAGCCCCGCAACACCAAGAGAAGTAGGAAAATTAACGAACACGATCAAATCATCAAAATAAACTGTAAGAAACAGCCTACTCGAAGATTAATCTGAATGACTTGCAGAACGAATATGTAAGAAAGTTCTCACCAAGATAAAAAAAACACGGGCGTTGACGGTATTAATTGCCTTTAAGCGTTAAATAATTAACACCCCTCCCAAGACCACCTGCGGGTAGCCCTTGGACAGATAACAAGATATATCTCAAGTTATATATTGATACACACAGAGGTGCTTGCCCGGCGACCTTAAGCTGCTGCTGCCGGCATTGATCGTCGAACAGCCGTGTCATGGCTATGAGCTGATTTGTCAGATCGAAAGCCTGTTCGATGGCGCGTACACCCCCAGCTCAGGCGTGATCTACCCGACGCTGACTTTTCTGGAGGAAAGCGATTTGATCCAGGGCGATGCAAGCGTTCTTCAAGGCCGTCGGTTACTGGCGTGCCGAAGGCACTGAAGAAGAATGAGTCAGGACCGGGGCTTGATGACTTTGTCCAGCCCCACCAGGCCCAGGGCGATTGCCACGAACCCCGCCAGGATCCCCCCCGCGTTCACAAAGACCTGTGGATAACCGAGGGTGCTCACATCGATGAACGGGTACTGATATTGCCCGAGCAGGTCACCGCGCAGCAGCGCATAGGCGAAGTACACCAACGGGTAGACCACCCATGCGCCGATGTGCCTGACGCGCAAGCTACCCTTGGGCACACAGCGCCACCAGTAAATAAAAAACAACACCGGCATCACGTCATGCAGCAATTCGTCGGCGATGAATTGGAAGCCCGTGGGGCTCCACAAATGCCGCAGCAGCAGGTTGTACGCCAGGCTTACCACGATGATGCTCGCGGCAATCGCGCTGCTGATCCTGGGTGAATGGAAAAACCGCTTCGCGGCAGACTCGCGGTTGACCAGCGCATAGCTCAGCACCACGACTACCAGGGTGTTGGTGAGCACAGTGAAGAAACTGAAAAAGTTGATCAACCCGCCCAACAGGCTGGCACCGGCTTGCCAGCGCGAATAGAAAATCAGGTACTGCTGAATCGCCAACCCTGTCCAACCGGCCAGCGCCGCTGCCGCCACATACCGCTTCATGTCATCAGTCCAGCGGGCGTTTGGTGCGCATCAACTTGACGTACAACCCTTCGACTTTTTCGCGCGCCCAGGGGGTCTTGCGCAGGAAGGTGAGGCTGGACTTGATGCTCGGGTCGCTCTTGAAGCAGCGGATATCAATGCGCTCGGCGAGGCCCGCCCATTCGTAATGTTCCACCAGGGTGGTGAGGACGTGCTGAAGGGTCACGCCGTGGAGGGGGTCGTTGCTTGTCGCGGTCATGCCGGGCCTTTTGCAAAAAGAGGAAACACAGCCGCGCACCTTAGCCGACGGGGCGTACAGGTGGAAGCACCGCATTGAATATAGCCCCTGGGAAAAAGTTCCCCTTTTCAGCCAAAAAAGAGATGTTATATTGTAACAACAATTACCAAAATCCAGCCTTTCACTACCGTTTCAGCCTTCTCTTTTTTGCTGTTTTGCCAAGGAATGTATGATGTCCCGCTCCCCTCTCTGGCGCCTGTCCCCCCTGGCCGCCGCCCTGTTGATCAGCGCCGAAGCCCACGCCCTGGAACTGCCCTCCCAGGTCATCACCGGCAACCCGCTGGGCAACGAACAACTCGCGTCGCCGACCACCGTGCTCGAAGGCGATAACCTGACCCTGCAACAAAAAGGCAGCCTCGGCGAAACCCTGAACAAGCAGCCGGGTGTGTCGTCGTCCTACTTTGGCCCCGGTGCCAGCCGGCCGATCATTCGCGGCCAGGACGGCGACCGCATTCGCCTCCTGCGCAATGGCGTCGGCGCGCTGGACGCGTCGTCACTGTCCTACGACCACGCGGTGCCGCTGGACCCGGTCAATGTCGAGCGCATTGAAATCGTGCGTGGCCCGGCCGCCCTCTTGTATGGCGGCAGCGCCATCGGCGGCGTGGTCAATACCTTTGACAACCGCATCCCCACCGAAGCCATCGAAGGCATCCACGGTGCCGGTGAACTGCGCTACGGTGGCGCCGACACCACGCGCAGCAGCGCCGGCAAACTGGAAGCCGGCAATGGCACCTTCGCCCTGCACCTGGACGCCAACGCGCGGGAATTCAACGACCTGAAAATCCCAGGCTTTGCCCGCAGCCGCCATGCGCCTGAGGCCGAAGATGGCCCCGGTAAAAATGGCCGCCTGGGCAACAGTGACGGGCGCCAGGACGGCGGTGCAGTCGGCGGCTCCTACACCTGGGACGATGGTTACGCCGGGCTGTCCTACAGCAGCTATGACAGTAACTACGGCTCCCCCGCCGAGCAGGACGTGCGCATCCGCATGAAGCAGGATCACTACGCGTTCGCCTCCGAGATGCGCAACCTGCAAGGCCCGTTTACCTCGGTGAAACTCGACGCCGGCTACACCGACTACGAACACCGCGAAATCGAAGGCGGTGAAACCGGCACGATTTTCAAGAACAAGGGCTATGAAGCGCGGGTTGAAGCGCGCCACCAGCCAATCGGCCCGTTCGACGGCGTGGTCGGCGCGCAAGTGACTCGCAATGAGTTCTCGGCCCTGGGTGAAGAAGCCTTCGTGCCGCAAACCGACACCAACGCTGGCGCGCTGTTTATCCTTGAGGACATGCAGGCCACCGAACGCCTGAAACTCAGCCTCGGCGGGCGCCTGGAACACACCCGTGTGGACCCGGACGCCAAAGGCAACGCGCGCTTCGCCAATGCCGACAAGGCCAATGACTTCACCGCCGGCAGCCTGTCGTCCGGGGCGGTCTACACCCTCACACCCGTCTGGTCCGTGGCCGCGACCCTGGGCTACACCGAACGCGCACCGACATTCTATGAGCTGTACGCCAATGGCGCCCACGTCGCCACCGGCACCTACGAACTGGGCGATGCCAACCTGAAGAAAGAAAAAGCGGTGTCCAGCGACCTGGCGCTGCGCTTTGACAATGGCACCCACAAGGGCAGCTTCGGTGTGTTCTACAGCCGCTTTTCCAACTACATCGGGCTGCTGGGAACGGGTCGTACGCTAAACGACGAAGGCGAAGAAGACGCAAGCGGCATCCCTGAGTATGAATACTCCGGCGTGCGCGCCCGTTTCGCCGGCTTCGAAGCCCAGGATCACTGGAAGCTCGGCGAAAGCGCCTACGGTAAGTTCGCGCTGGAACTGTCGGGCGACTACACCCGCGCCACCAACCTCGACACCGGCGAAGCCTTGCCGCGTATTGCACCGCTGCGCTTGAACAGCGGCCTGCTATGGGAACTGGACCGCTGGCAGGCGCGCATCGACGTGGAACATGCCGCAGGCCAAGGCCGTGTGCCAGATAACGAAAGCGGCACCGATGGCTACACCACCCTGGGCGCCAGCGCGGGGTATCGCTTCAATGTGGGAGGCAGCCAGTGGCTGGCGTTCGTCAACGGTGAGAACCTGACCAACCAGACCGTGCGGTACGCCAGCTCGATCCTGCGTGATATCGCACCGGCACCGGGGCGTAGCGTGCAATTCGGCATACGCACCACCTTCTAAAAAAACCCGCGAATCCTACCTGTGGGAGCTGGCGAGCCGGCCTGGTGTGGCAAGCGGATTTGTTGTGGCGAGCGGGCTTGTTGTGGCGAGCGGGCTTGTTGTGGCGAGCGGGCTTGCCCCGCGTTGGGCTGCGCAGCAGCCCCAAAACCAGGCAACGCGGTGTGTCAGTTAAAAACACATTGCCTGTAATGGGGCCGCTTCGCGCCCCAACGCGGGGCAAGCCCGCTCGCCACAACAAGTCCGCTCGCCACAGGCCAGCCCGCTCGCCACAGTTACGGTGTTCTGCCTTAACTGAACGGCATTCGGGCTTGCCACAATCACTGTTACCGAATCGGAAATGATGCATCTTGCGATTTGCGCTTTCTCTCGGCGCGTCCTCCCATTATCCTTGCCGCAATAAACTGAAACGTTTCACTCTCCGGTCGACCCCATCTTGCCGAATTCCCCTCGCAACAGAGACAGCGCTGTCTTGCACCGACCTGCGCCTGGGTATAAATCGCCCGCCTGTGGATAACCCAGTTATCCACAGAAAAACCCGAATGAACGCTGAACCAAGCCCGCGCCGAATCGTCATCTACAGTGAAGCACGGGGTTACATAATTCCAACGTAACGGAGAAACACAACTATGAGCACTGACGGTGCCTCAAGTCCAAGTCGCCTGCTGCCCAGGCTGCTTGGAGTCTTGCTGCTGATCATGGGCCTGGCCTTGCTGGCCGGGGGTATCAAGCTGACGATGCTCGGCGGGTCGCTGTACTACCTGCTGGCCGGTATCGGCATCACCTTGACCGGCCTCTTGCTGCTGGCCACCCGCCGCGCTGCGCTGGGCCTGTACGCACTGGTGCTGCTCGCCAGCACCGTGTGGGCACTTTGGGAAGTCGGCCTGGACTGGTGGCAACTGGTGCCGCGCCTGGCACTGCTGTTCGCCCTGGGTATCGTCATGTTGCTCCCATGGTTTCGCCGTCCGTTGCTGCGTGGCCAACCGGCCCCGCTGGGTACCGGCGCGCTGAGCGTGGCCGTGGTACTGGCGGGCGCCGCAGCCATCGCCAGCCAGTTCACCAACCCCGGTGAGATCAAAGGCCAGTTGGACCGCGACGCGGTACCGGGCATGGCCAGTGCGGCACCGGCCCAGGCCGATGGCGACTGGAACTCCTACGGTCGTTCCGCCTATGGCGATCGCTACTCGCCCCTGGCGCAGATCACAGCGGAAAACGCCCATAAGCTGGTCCCGGCGTGGACCTACCGCACCGGCGACATCCCCGGCCCGAACGACCCGGGTGAGACCACGGCGGAAAACACCCCGCTGAAAGTCAACGGCATGCTCTACGTATGCACCCCGCACAGCCAAGTCATCGCCCTCGACCCGGATACCGGCAAGGAAATCTGGCGTTTCGATCCGAAGATCAGCACCGAAGGTGCCGAGAACTTCAAGGGTTGGGCGCACATGACCTGCCGTGGCGTGTCGTATCACGATGACGCCGTCTACGCGTCCGAGCAGAGCCCCACCGGCAGCGCCAGCCCCGCCGTCGCGCCGAATGCCTGCCCGAAACGCATCTTCGTACCGACGGCCGACACACGCCTGATCGCCCTGAACGCCGACACCGGCAAGATGTGCGAAGACTTCGGTGACAAAGGCCAGGTCGACCTGCGTGCCAATATCGGCAGCTTCGCCCCAGGCGGTTACTACTCCACGTCGCCACCGGCCGTGACCAAGAACCTGGTGGTGATCGGCGGCCACGTCACCGACAACGTCTCCACCGACGAACCCAGCGGCGTGATCCGCGCGTTCGACGTGCACACCGGCAAGCTGGTGTGGAACTGGGACAGCGGCAACCCCGACGACACCACGCCGCTGGCCGAGGGCAAGACCTACACCCGCAACTCGCCGAACATGTGGTCCATGTTCGCCGTGGATGAAAAGCTCGGCATGCTCTACCTGCCGATGGGCAACCAGATGCCTGACCAATACGGCGGCGACCGTACCGAAGACTCGGAAAAATACAGCGCCGGCCTGACAGCCCTGGACATCGACAGCGGCCATGTGAAGTGGACCTTCCAGTTCACCCACCATGACCTGTGGGACATGGACGTGGGCGGCCAGCCTTCGCTGATCGACATCAAGACCGCTGAAGGCGTGAAGCAAGCGGTGATGGCGTCGACCAAGCAAGGCAGCATCTACGTCCTGGACCGCGCAACCGGCCAGCCGGTGGTGCCGATCCACGAAGTGGCAGTGCCGCAAGGCGCAGTCGCTGGCGACCATACCTCGCCGACCCAACCGAAGTCCGACCTGAACTTCATGCCACCGCCGCTCAAAGAGCGCGACATGTGGGGCGTGACACCGTTCGACCAACTGCTGTGCCGTATCGACTTCAAGTCCCTGCGCTACGACGGGGCTTTCACTCCGCCATCGCTGCAAGGTTCGATCGTGTACCCAGGTAACTTCGGCGTGTTCGACTGGGGTGGCATTTCCGTCGACCCGGTACGCCAGATTGCCTTCGTGAACCCAAGCTACATGGCGTTCAAATCGAAACTGATCCCGGCCGCCGATATCGCCAAGCAAGGCCCGCGCATCAGCGAAACCCAAGGCGTACAGCCGAACAAAGGCGCGCCCTACGGCGTGATCCTCGAAGCCATGCTGTCGCCCATGGGCCTGCCGTGCCAGGCACCGGCGTGGGGATATGTGGCAGCGGTCGACCTGACCACCCACAAAACCATCTGGATGCACAAGAACGGTACCGTGCGCGACAGCTCGCCCGTGCCAATCCCCCTGACCATGGGCGTGCCTAGCCTGGGCGGCACCTTCACCACCGCCGGTGGCGTGGCGTTCCTCAGCGGTACCCTCGACCAGTACCTGCGTGCCTATGACGTGAAAAACGGCAAGCAACTGTGGGAAGGTCGCCTGCCAGCCGGCGCGCAAACCACCCCGATGACCTACACCGGCAAGGACGGCAAGCAATACGTGCTGGTCATGGCCGGCGGTCACGGTTCCCTGGGCACCAAGCAGGGTGACTACGTGATGGCGTTCAAACTGCCGGATTAAGCTGTATCGGCGGCAAACCAAGGCGGCTACCCTCACAGGTAGCCGCCTTTTTCATGAGCGAAGAAAATCAAAATATGGGAGAGGCGGTGGACTGCACCCGTCGTTATAGCGGTACCCGCTCGCGCCGCATCCACATCTCGAACGCCATGGCACTGAGGGGCCGGCTGATCAGATAGCCCTGGGCAGTGTCGCAATGCCACAGTTTGAGCAGCTTGAGGCTCGGCTCGAACTCCACCCCTTCGGCCACCACCTTGAGCCCCAGGTTGTGGCTCATTTCGATGGTGGAACGCACGATCACCCCATCGCCACTGGTGCTGTCGAGGTTGCGTACAAAGGACTGGTCGATTTTCAACTCCTGCACCGGCAGGCGCTGCAATTGCGCCAACGACGAATAACCGGTGCCGAAGTCATCCACCGACAGGCTGATGCCGCAACCACGCAACCGGTCCAGCACACTGAGGGCCTGTTGCGGGTTGTGCATGATCGCGCTTTCGGTGATCTCGAAAATCAACTGCTGGGCCAATACGCCGTATTGCAGCAGCAAGGTGGTGACTCGAGTGGCCAGGTCATCATCGCCCAGATCATCCACCGAAATATTCACCGACAGCTGGATCGATATACCGCGCTGTGCCCATTCACCCACCTGGCGGATGGCTTCTTCGATCACCCACTGGGTCAGGCCGCGCATGCTGCCGGTGCGCTCGGCCAAGGGGATGAATTCGGCCGGAGACACCAGGCCCAGGCTCGGGTGCTGCCAACGCAGCAGGGCTTCGGCCTGGCGCACATCGCCCTGTTTGAGATCGAGCTTGGGCTGGTAGCAGAGGAACAGTTCGCCTTCGACGGCGGCCCGGCGCAAGTCGCGGATCAAGGTGATCTGACGTTGGTGCGCAAGGTCGCGGTCCTGCTGGTAGATCTGCAGGTAGCCTGGCAGCGCTGCCGCATCGTGACGAGCGATGGCGGCGCGACCGATCAACTCTTCCACCTGCTGGCCATCGGCGGGGTACGCGGCGATACCGATACTGACTTCGTGACGCAGTTCGTCATTGCCGATGCGTTGGGGCTCGGTGAGCAGTGCATACAGCCGGTCGGCGCGGGCCACGGCGCGGTCGATCTCGGTGTTTTCCAGCAGCAGCAGAAATTCGCTGCCGGTGATGCGCGCGGCCGTGTCGCTGGCCAACAGGCTCATGGACAGACAGCGGCTGGCTTCGCGCAGCATTTCCTCGACGCCCTCGGGACCGAAGCCTTCGTTGATCACCCGGTAGTTCTCGATGCCCAGGTACAGCAACACCACCGGCCGCCTTGCACTGATCGCACTGCCCAGGCGCTCCATGGCCAGGGCGCGGTTGGGCAGGCCGGTCAGCGGGTCATGCAAGGCGTTATGCGCCAGTTGCCGCTCGCGCACGGCGATACCGCTTTGCATGGCGTTGAAGGCGCGGGCCAGCAGGCCGAATTCGTCGTGGCTGCGCACCCGCACCGGCGTGCGGTAATCACCGGCACCAATGCGTCCAGCCGCCTCCACCAGCGCATTGAGCGGTCGTGACACACGGCGCGCCAGGAACAGCGCGCCGGCCAATGACACCAGCAGCACCGCCAGGGCAATCCCGAGGAACTGCCGGTCCAGCGGAGCAAAGGACTCCAGCGCATGGTCCAGCGGACTTTGCAGCAGCACGCGCACGTCATCGCCATCGCCGTTATTGGCCAGCGGCAGCACTTGGCTGAGCACGCGTTGCCCGTAAAACAACGTGATCTGTGCGTCACGTTCGAGGTGTGTGTCGCGCAACAGGTTGAACACAGTGGCCTGGTAGGCGTCGGGCTGGGTGCTGAACAGCGTGCCGGGACGGCCGTCCTGCACACTGAGAAACGACACCTCAAGGTTGCTCATGGAGCGCAATTCATGGGCGAACCCTTTGTCCATGGGGAAGCCCATGACCACTCGGGCAATGGGCAGCGGGTCGAGCACTTCATCCTGCACCAGCAGGTAGGGTCGCCCGTCCATGGCCACGATCAACATCTGCAAGCCACTGCGCCGTGCCTGGCGCAACGCCGCATCGTAGGGAAACAGCTGACCGCGACTCAGCAGCGGCAAGGTACTGGCGATCACCTTGCCGTCGAGCCCCAGCACAAACACCTGGCTGGAACGGATACCGCTGCCGTGGCGGCGCACGGCGGCCAGAATCGGTGTGGCCTGGCCCTCGGCCACGGCTTGCTTGAAGGGGCCATCGGCGGTCAGCCAATCCAGCCCGTATTGCAGGCGGCGACCCCGCAGTTCCAGCAGGCGTTCGAAGACCTGGCTGCCGGTCTTCAACTGGACCTGGGCCTGGTTTTCCACAGCCTGGGAGGTGGCGGCCTTGACGGCGAGGTAGGTGGCGCCGACCACCACCAGCAGCAGCAACACCAGCACTCCGGCGATACGAGTTTGAAACGTGTGGCGCCACGCCATTGCCGTGCCCTCTGGCAGCGTTCGTCGTTTTATGCCACTGCGTCCCTGTGTCATAGCGCGTCCCTCGCGAACTGCTGACCTGGCGTCAAAAAAATATCCATCGTCGATGGATATTCAGTTTTAGCAGATTAGCTGGGAGCAAGGACAAGTGCACCCAATAAAACCGGGGACTTCGCTGTCATTTTATTGGCGACAAACGTTGGGCGGGCCGTCAGCCACGGGCGCGCATAAAGTCCCCCCAACGACGCACCAGGTAGTTGTGCTCATCCATCACCGAGTTCCACACGGCGATATGCCCCATGCGTTGCTCATAGGAACCGCCGTCGCGCACTTCGCCGATATCAATCAGCGGCAAGCCATCGCTGCCGAGCAATTCCTCACGGGCAGGTTTGCCGGCATACCAGTAATCCCATTCGGCGCTGCTCAGGTGGTCGCGACTGCGCGCCGGGTTGCCGATGTAGTAACCCTGGCGCGCCATCACCGCGCCCGGCCAACCGGACAACCACCAATTGAGATACGCATACGCCGCATCCAGCACCGCCCCCTGGGCATGCCGCGACAGGGACAGGCCGCCGAACCAGGCGCGATAGCCTTCGCGGGGCACCGCCAGACGGTACTTCACCCCCGCCCGGTGCAAGCGCATCAAGGTGGGCGACCACAGGCTCTGGATATCGATGCTCGGGCTGAGCATCAATTGCGCGGCTTCTTCATCGTCCGACCAGAACGCCGCGAAGTGCCCTTCCTTCTGCTTGCGCACCAGAATGTCAGCGAGTACATCGATCTCTTCGATGCTCATGTTGCCGATGTCCTTGAACGTCGCCAGCCCGGCGCCCTGCACTGCCAGCGCGGCGTCCAGGGCGCCGATGGCGGCGTCGCTTTGCAACGCGGTGCGCGCGCTCCAGGCGGGGTCGAGCAGCCAGCCCCAGCTTTCATTGCCGTGGCTGAAACCCTCGGGCAGGCGCTCGGGGCGGTAGGCAAAGCTGTCGGCATTGTGGGTCAGGGGCAACATGCTGATGCGTTCGGTGACGGTGCTGCCGAGGCTGCCGTCGTGCTGTACGAACAGGCGCTCGCTGGGCACGCTGCCGCTGCCCAGGCGGTCATGGGCCGAAAGGCGGCCACGCTTGGGCAGGTCGTTGATCTCGTGCCACAGGGCGATGCGCCGGGTGTCGATGGGCTGGATTGCCCGCGCCGGCCACACGAAGTCGACGTTGTGGAACCACTGGTCATACAGGTCGTAGCTGTCGGGCTGCATCACTGCGATGCGCTGGGCCTGTTCGACATCGTGCACCTGGTACACCAGGCGAATGCCCAACTCCTGTTCGGCCCGCACACGCAGGCATTCGAGCAGCGTTACCGACGTACCGAGCACGCGCAATGTGATCATGCCGCGAACCGCCGTGAGAACACGTCGAACGAGCGACGCAACTGCGCCGGGTCCAGGCCGCGCAGGATGAACACCAGGCGCGATTGCCGCTCGGCACCTGGCCAGGCCGGCAGGTGGACCGGGGCATGCAGGCAGTGCTGCACACCATGAATAACGATGGGGGCCAAACTTGCGTTCACGTTGAGCAGTCCTTTGACGCGAAGGATTCGTTCGCCGTGGCATCTTAGCAGCATCGACAACCAGACCCCGAAGCCGACCCAATCCAATGGCTGGTCGAAGGTCAGGCAGCACACTTGCGCAGCGCCGTGGGTGGCGGCCGTGGGTTGGTGCAGTTGCCAGCGACTGACCTCCACGGCGGGTTCGGCGCTGCGCAAGCCTTCGCCGAGCAGCAACTGGTCGCCGCTGTGGATGTCATGGGTATCGAGGATCGGCGTACCGGCATTGAGCGCCTGTAAATGCGCGCGCAGGGGCGCGCAGTCGCCTTCCAGGTCGGTCTTGCTCAGCAGCAAGCGATCCGCCGCCGCGACCTGGGCCAGCCATTCCGGGTGCAGGCGTTCTTGCAGGGCGGCGTGGCAGGCGTCGACCAGGGTGATCACCAGGCCAATGTGAAAGCGCCCACGCAGTTGCACGTCGTTGTTCAGGGTGGCCAGGATCGGCGCCGGGTCGGCCAGGCCAGTGGTTTCCAGGATCACCCGTTTGAAGGCCGGGATTTCGCCGCGCTCGCGGCGTTGCAACAGGCCGAGCAGCGCGTCTTTCAACTCGCCACGGATCGAACAGCATACGCAGCCGCTGGGCAGCAGCACGGTGTCCGGGGCCACCTCTTCGACCAGCAGATGGTCGATGCCGACGTCGCCGAATTCGTTGATCAGCAACGCGGTGTCGCCGAGGCTTTCGCCGTGCAGCAGGCGCTTGAGCAAGGTGGTCTTGCCGCTGCCGAGGAAGCCGGTGATGACATTCAGTGCGATGCTCATATTTATCTCCGCACCCTGTAGGAGCGAGCTTGCTCGCGAAAAACGTCAACGATAACGCGTGTTTCCTGAATGAACGCGGCGCCTGTGAGTTTTTCGCGAGCAAGCTCGCTCCTACAGGGGGCTGTTTTCCAAGTGATCGAGCAGTTGGGGGTCGAGGGGATCCAGCGGGCGACCGAGCATGGTTTCGGCCGCCTGCCAGAGTTGATCCAGCCCGCTGGCCAGTGCCTGTTTACCGGTAGCGCCCAGCAGCAGGTAGGACGCCCCCTGAAAGTCTTCGACCTTGAGCCGGAACGCCGCCAGTACCTGGTTGATCGCGGCGATCCGGCGCAGGCGTTCTCGGCGCCGGGGCAGCTCGTCGCCCAGGGGGTCGCTCCAGTGCAGGTCTTCGCCGAGCAGTCCGCAGAGTCCGCACATGGTTATCGCCCGCTCATGGCATCACGTCGCCGGAGTTCGGGCCCAGGGTCTGGCCGACGAACAGGTTGCCACCCGGTTCACTGGCCAGCAGCACGGCGGTGGGCGCCACTTCATCCGCCAGGCCGAAGCGTCCCAAGGGCAGTTCCTTGGCCTTGGCGCGCTTCCAATCGTCGCTGATACCGCCCACTAATGGCGTCTCGATCGGGCCGGGAGCGATGGCGTTGACCAGCACGTTGTCCTTGGCCACTTCCAGGGCCAGGGATTTGGTAAAGCCGATCACCCCGGCCTTGGCGGCGGCGTAGTGAGTCAGTTCGGCGCCGCCCTTGATGCCCAGTTGCGAGGCAACGTTGATGATCCGCCCCCAACGCTGCGCCAGCATATGCGGCAAGGCACGCTGGCTGGCGACGAACACGCTGGTGAGGTCGACGCGCAGCATGTCGTTCCACATCTCGATCGAGAGATCGACGCAACGCGCCTGGGTGAGCATACCGGCGTTGTTGACCAGGATATCGATGCCGCCGAAGTGTTCGACACAACGGTCGACACTGGCCTGGGCGCCTTCGACAGTGCCGACATCGGCCAGGCATTCGAAGACCTCGGCACCGAGGTTACGGCAGGCGATGGCGGTTTCGGCAAGGCTGGCGGCATTACGGTCGGCCAGCAGCAGGCGTGCGCCTTCAGCCGCGTAGGCGCGGGCGATGGCGGCACCGATGCCGCTGCCGGCGCCGGTGATCACGGCGCGGCGATGGGTGAGTTGGGGCATAGGTAATTCTCCTGAATCAAACACAGTTTCAATGTGGGAGCTCCCACTACCTCTGTGGCGAGCGGGCTTGTCCCGCGTTGGGCCGCGAAGCGGCCCCAAAACCAGGCTCTGAGGCGTACCTGACACAGCGCAGGTGTCTTTGTCAGGGGCCGCTTCGCGGGACAAGCCCGCTCGCCACAACAGCCCGCTCACCAGAACAGCCCGATTGCACAACAGCCTGCTCGCCACAAAAATTCGGTCGATTAATGAAAAGATTTAATCCTTATTTATGCTCGATCAGAGGGAGGCTTGCCCCCTCCCACCTTTGGATCGAGTACATCAGTCAGGCCAGCGCACAGTCAGGCCACCGTCGATGACGATGCTCTGTCCGGTCAGATAGCTCGACGCATCACTGGTCAAAAACTGCACCAGCGAGGCCACTTCATCCGCCCTCCCCACCCGACCCAACGGAATCGCGCGCGCCGCCTTGGCCAGGCCCTCCGGCCCCAGGGAGTTCTTCGCATCCAGCGACTGCGGCGTCTCGATCAACCCCGGAATCACCGCATTGCAACGAATGCCCAACGGCGCCAGCTCCACCGCCAGCGACCGGCACAACCCCGGCACACCGGCCTTGGCCGCCGCGTAATGGCTGTGCTCCTGCCAGCCATAGACGCCGCCGGCTATCGACGAAATCGCCACCAGCGCGCCGCCTTCCTTCATATGCCGCGTCGCCGCGCGAAAGGTGCGCATCACCCCCGTCAGGTCGACATTGAGCATCTCGTCCCACAGCGCATCCGTCATCTCCAACAGCGGTGCGCGACGCAGCAAGCCGGCGTTGGCGACCGCGTAGTCGAGGCGACCAAAATGCTGCACCGCCTGGGCGGCCAACGCGTCTACCGAGGCGCTATCGCCCACGTCCAGCGGCAGCATCAAGCATTCACCAGCGGCGTTTTCCACGAGGGACACCGTGGTGTGCGGGTCATGGGGGTCGGCCGGGTAATACCCACCCACCACCGCCACGCCGCAGCGCGCATAGGCCACCGCGAGGGCTTGGCCGATGCCGCTGGCGGCACCGGTAATCAAGGCAACTTTACGGCTCATCAATCACTCCTTACTGAACGGTTTCCGGGCGCACATGGCGCGCGGCAAACATCAGGACGCCAGACAAAAAGCACGGCACGGCACCGAACCACAGCGCGGCGGTCTGCCAATCGCTGCCGGCGGACAACACCTGGGTGGCGCCAAACCCGGCGACCACGGCACCAATCGGGCCCATCGCATGGATGATCGCGCCACCGGTGGCACGGATGCTGGTGGGGAAACTTTCACTGATAAAGAACAACGCCGCCGAGTACGGCCCGATCAGGAAGAACAGGCCCAGGCTGTACAGCCCGACCACCATCGCCATGTTGCTCGGGCCAAACAGCATCCCGGCAAACGACAGGCCGCCGAGCATCCAGCCCAGGCCGATCACGTTACGGCGGCCGATCTTGTCGCCCATCCAGCCGTGGCTGAGGTAGCCGCAGTAACCCACCAGGTTCGACAGCACCAGGATGATCAGCGAGTTCTCGAACGAGATGTGGTGCACGCTGACGATCACCGACGTGCCGAGCACGCTGAACACCTGGATCGCCGCCCAGTTGAGCAACAGCGCGGCGCCGATCACCAGGGTGGCGCGACGGGCCGGGCCACGGAATGCGGCCTTGAGGCCGGCCTTGCTGTGTTCGTCGTAATCCACGCCGTAGGTCACGGCGACGTTCTGTGCCTCGCTCACCGCGCCACTTCTGCGCAACTCGCTGATGCGCTGGTGGATCTGGAACTGCGGGCTCTCCTTGAGCTTGCGCGCCATGATCGCAATCACCACCGCCGGGATCGCGGCGAAGATAAAGCAGCCCTGCCAACCGATGACCGGCAGCAACAGCGCGGTCAAACCTGCGGCGATCAGTGCACCGACCGGCCAGCCGCCCTGCACCAGGCTGTAGATGAAGCCGCGGCGCTTGGTCAGTCGCGGGTCTTCTGACGCGCCATACAGTTCGGTCAAATAGGTGGCGTTGACGGTTTCCTCGGCATACCCCAGGCCGCCCAGCGAACGGATCAGGATCAGCGGCGACTTGCCCCATGCCCCACCGATGGCGGTCAGCGCCGAGCAGAGCGCGGAGCCGGCCACGGTGAAGATGATGCCTTTGCGGCGCCCCAGCTTGTCGACGATCGGCCCGATGGCCAGGGCGACCACGGCGGTCCCCACCGCCACCCAGGTCGCGATTTCAGCTTGTTCCACCTCACCCCAGCCAAAATGCCGGCCGATTTCCGGCAGCAAGGTGCCGAACAGGATGAAGTCGTACACCGCAAACACCCAGGCGAAAAACGCGATCCAGGTGGCGAAGCGCACTTCCTGGGACGTCAGTTGCCGGGGTTTCCAGCCAGTCAGGTCAAGCTTGTTGTAGATGGACATAATCGCGCCTCGGGAGGTGGAGTGGGCTTTCTGTAGGAGCGTGCTCGCGAAAATCGTCAACGATGACGCGGGCATCCTGAATGCACGCAGTGCTCTCAGGCTTTTCGCGAGCAAGCTCGCTCCTACAGGGTTGGGGTCAGGTACGCGGTTGGCGGCGGATAAAGTCGTCGGCGATTTCGTCGAAGGTGACGAAGCGCACGCCGGCATGGCTCTGGATGTGTTCGATCAAGCGCTCCAGCATCAACAGCACTTGCGGGCGGCCAGACACATCGGGGTGGATGGTCATGGTGAACACCGCGTGTTCGTGTTCGCGGTAGACCCAGTCGAACTGGTCGCGCCACATTTCTTCGAGGTGACGCGGGTTGACGAAGCCGTGGCTGTTGGGGGCTTTCTTGATGAACATCATCGGCGGCAGGTCATCGAGGTACCAGTTGGCCGGGATCTCCACCAGGTCGGTTTCTTCGCCACGCACCAAGGGTTTCATCCAGGTGTCGGGGTGCTGGCTGTAGTCGATCTTGGTCCAGGTATCCCCCTTGCGCACGTAGTAGGGATGGAAGTCGTTGTGCATCAGGCTGTGGTCGTACTTGATGCCTTTTTTCAGCAGCAGCTCGTTGGTGACCTTGCTGAATTCCCACCACGGAGCGACGTAGCCGGTAGGGCGTTTGCCGGTGACCTGGGTGATCAGTTCGATGGACTTGTCCAGCACGATTTCTTCCTGCTCGGCGGTCATCGCGATTGGGTTTTCATGGCTGTAGCCGTGCACGCCGATTTCATGCCCGGCGTCGGCCACGGCTTTCATCTGCTCAGGGAAGGTTTCCATCGAATGGCCTGGGATAAACCAGGTGGTGCGCAGGCCGTAGCGTTCAAACAGCTTGAGCAGGCGTGGCGCGCCGATTTCGCCAGCGAACAGGCCACGGGAGATATCGTCGGGCGAATCTTCGCCGCCGTAGGAACCGAGCCAGCCGGCGACGGCGTCAACGTCGACGCCAAATGCACAGAGGATGTCTTTAGCCATGGGGTGTCTCCTTAGATAGTCAGTTGGGATTCGACGGACAACGCCGCGCGCAACAGGCGTGCGTCTTCCCCCGCCGGGGCGCTGAGCAGCAACCCGGTGGGCAGGCCCTGGGCATCATGGCCGCTGGGCAAGGTCACGCCGGGCATGTCCAGCAAACTGCCGGGCATGGTCAGGCGCAGGGTGGCGAGGTTGGTGCTGACGAACAGGTCGTCATCGGCTTCCAGCGCTGCCAATGCCGGGGCGACATGGGCAACGGTGGGGGTGATCAGCAGGGCGCCGTCGAGGTCATCGATCAGTTGTTGTTGCAGGCGCTGACGGGCCTCGATCAGGTGGATCAACCGGCTGGCCGGCAGCGAACGCGCGGCTTCGAGGCGGCGGCGTACGCGCGGGTCGAGCTGTTCGGCGTCGGCGCTGTCGAGCAGGGTTTCATGCAGGGCGAAGGCTTCGAAGGCGCCAAGCCAGCCTTGCTGTTGGATCAGTGCCAAGGTGGCCTGGAAGGTCGCGCAGGGGCGCATCTCGACCAACGCGCCCTCGGCCTTCAAGCGTTCCACCCCGCGCAGCAGGTTATTGCGCACGGCAGGTTCAACGTCGGCCAGCAGGCCCTGTTCCAGTACAAAGCGCTGGCCCTTGAGGCTGCGGACGCGGTGGGTGGAAATGCGACCATGGAGCAGGTCGTCGATGACCAACGCATCGCGCACGCTGCGGGTCAACGGGCCCAGGCTGTCGAGGGTGTGCGCCAGGGGGAACACCCCGTCGCGGCTGTAGCGTCGGCTGCTGCTGCGGTACCCCACCAGGCCGTTGAGGGCCGCGGGGATGCGGATGGAACCCGCCGTGTCGGTGCCCATGGCGATCGGCACGATGCCGGCGGCGACAGCCACCGCCGACCCCGAAGACGAGCCACCGGGAATACGCGGCTGATCCCGCCCATGGGGGTTATGCGGGGTGCCGAAATGCGGGTTCAGGCCGAGCCCGGAATAGGCCAGCTCACTGAGGTTGGTCTTGCCCACGCTGACCATGCCGGCGCGGCACAGCAGGCCCACGCTCGGCGCATCGAGCAAAGCGGCCGGCGCATGACGCCGGTACGCAGCACCGGCGGTGGTGATGCTGCCGGCCACGTCGAACAGGTCTTTCCAGGCCAGGGGCACGCCGTCGAATACACTCAAGGGCTGGCCGGCACGCCAGCGCGCGGCGGCGGCTTCGGCTTCGCGACGGGCACGTTCGGCGGTCAGGCAGATAAACACAGCCGCCGACTGGCTCGCTTGATCGAGTGCCTGTTCGAGGGCTTGCACCGGGTCGCTGCGACCGCTGGCGAAATCCTCGGCCAGTGAAGTGGCGTCTGACATCAGCATGAACCTCATAAAACGTACATATTAATAAAATGTACATTTTACAAAGGCAGCTTTCGTGCCAGTCTGTCCGTGCGTGAGCGAGAGCGATTCGGTTTTTTCGTCCAGAGCTGCGGTATAGATGCTTTCGACACGGCAAAAAAAAGGGTTCACCTTTTAGGCGCGAACCCTTAACCCAATAACGTATATTTTATTAATAAGTACATTTTGGTGCAAAAAGTAACATTCCTACAGGCAAGGCCCCAAAAAAGTGCCCTTGATGTGGCGCAGAGTGACAGACCCATCTATGAGAGAATCCCCGGCCATCGTCCTACACGCCCTTGAGAAATCGATGAAAGCAGTGTCCGCCTCGGCCTCCCGGTACGCCATGATTCACCAGGTGTTGCGTGATGCAATCGTCAATGGCACCGCCCGTCATGGCCTGGTGCTGCTGGAAGCGCCGCTGGCCGAATTGTTCGGCACCAGCCGCGTGCCCGTGCGCAAGGCGCTGGACCTGCTGCATGCCGAGGGGCTGATCTGCCGCTTCAATGGCCGAGGCTACCTGATCAACCCCGAGGGGCTGGACCTGGAGCCGCTGCGCCTGCCCCTGAGCCATGCGCACCTGGGCCTGAACGGCGACGATGAGTTGGTGGACACGCGGCCGCTGGGCGAGCGCATCGTCGAGGAAATCGGCGCGGCACTCTCCACCTGCATCGCCTTCGGCCATTACCGCCTGGACGAACAGGCCGCCGCCGACCACTACGGCGTCAGCCGCGCAGTGGTGCGTGAAGCGCTGATGCGCCTGCGCGACCGTGGCCTGGTGGAAAAAGAGCCCTACTCGCAATGGCTGGCCGGGCCGCTGACCGCCCGCGAAGTCACCGAAGACTACGAACTGCGCGCCTGCCTGGAACCCGAAGCCCTGCGCCAGAGCGCGCCCAACCTCGACCGCGAGGTGCTCGAAGCCATGTTGCAACGCGTGCTGGACGCTCAGGACAGCCCGCAATGCAGCCTGGAAGCTATCGAGCAGATCGAAGAGGACCTGCACCAGCGCTGCCTCGCCGGCCTGCAAAACCGCAAGATCGCCGCGCTGATTCGCCAGGGCCAGAGCCCGATGATCATCAGCCGGATTTTCTATCGGTTGCTGGGGATCGGCGCAGATCCGGCAATGCTCGCCGAACATCGCTTGATTTTGGAGCTGCTGCTGCATGGCGCATTCGATGCGGCGGCGTTGAACCTGCGTGAGCATTTGCAACGGGCGCGGCAGCGGATGTTGCAGCGCTTGAAGGTGCTGTCGGTACTTCCCGAACAGCCACTCCCCGTCTACCTGCACAAAATCAGCTGACTCAACACGAACCCAATGTGGGAGGGGGCTTTCCCCTTCCCATTGACCAAGCCGCCGCAGTAATTTCATGCAATATGTTGCTATCTCGCCCCCGCCATTGAAACCACCACTGACCCGCCCCATCTAACCTGCATACTTACTTATGCAGGTGCCCCATGAGCGACCAGCAAGAATTGCCGGATATCGACCTCCAAGATTACGCCGACCCCGAAAACGCTGAATCCCATTCGACCAACACCGGCCTGGCGCTGCCTGGGCAAAACCTGCCGGACAAGGTCTACATCATCCCGATCCACAACCGGCCGTTCTTCCCCGCGCAAGTGCTGCCGGTGATCGTCAATGAAGAGCCGTGGGCCGAAACCCTGGAACTGGTGAGCAAATCCGATCACCACTCCCTGGCCCTGTTCTTCATGGACACCCCGCCGGAAGACCCACGGCACTTCGACACCTCCGCCCTGCCGCTGTACGGCACCCTGGTGAAGGTGCACCACGCCAGCCGTGAGAACGGCAAGTTGCAATTCGTCGCCCAGGGCCTGACCCGCGTGAGGATCCGCACCTGGCTCAAGCACCACCGCCCGCCGTACCTGGTGGAAGTCGAATACCCGCACCAGCCCACCGAGCCGACCGATGAGGTCAAGGCCTATGGCATGGCGCTGATCAATGCGATCAAGGAACTGTTGCCACTCAACCCGCTGTACAGCGAAGAGTTGAAGAACTACCTCAACCGCTTCAGCCCCAACGACCCGTCGCCGCTGACCGACTTCGCCGCCGCGCTGACCTCGGCCACCGGTAACGAATTGCAGGAAGTGCTGGACTGCGTGCCCATGCTCAAGCGCATGGAAAAAGTGCTGCCGATGCTGCGCAAGGAAGTCGAAGTCGCGCGCCTGCAAAAGGAAATCTCCGCCGAGGTGAACCGCAAGATCGGCGAGCACCAGCGCGAGTTCTTCCTCAAGGAACAACTCAAGGTCATCCAGCAGGAACTGGGGCTGACCAAGGACGACCGCAGCGCGGACGTCGAACAATTCGAGCAACGGCTGGAAGGCAAGGTGCTGCCGGCCCAGGCGCAAAAGCGCATTGATGAAGAACTGAACAAACTGTCGATCCTCGAAACCGGTTCACCGGAGTACGCGGTCACACGCAACTACCTGGATTGGGCCACCTCGGTGCCGTGGGGCGTGTACGGCGAGGACAAGCTGGACCTGAAACACGCGCGCAAGGTGCTCGACAAGCACCACGCGGGGCTGGATGACATCAAGAGCCGTATCCTCGAGTTCCTCGCCGTGGGCGCCTACAAAGGCGAGGTCTCCGGCTCCATCGTGCTGCTGGTGGGCCCGCCGGGCGTGGGCAAGACCAGCGTGGGTAAATCCATCGCCGAGTCCCTGGGCCGGCCGTTCTATCGCTTCAGTGTCGGCGGCATGCGCGACGAGGCCGAGATCAAGGGCCATCGCCGCACCTACATCGGCGCCCTGCCGGGCAAGCTGGTGCAGGCGTTGAAAGACGTGGAAGTGATGAACCCGGTGATCATGCTCGACGAGATCGACAAGATGGGCCAAAGCTTCCAGGGCGACCCGGCCTCGGCGCTGCTGGAAACCCTCGACCCGGAGCAGAACGTCGAATTCCTCGACCATTACCTCGACCTGCGCCTGGACCTGTCCAAAGTGCTGTTCGTGTGTACCGCCAACACCCTGGACTCGATCCCCGGGCCGTTGCTGGACCGTATGGAAGTGATTCGCCTGTCGGGCTATATCACCGAAGAAAAAGTCGCCATCGCCAAGCGCCACCTGTGGCCCAAACAGCTGGAAAAAGCCGGCGTGGCGAAAACCAGCCTATCCATCAGCGACGGCGCCCTGCGCGCCTTGATCGACGGTTATGCCCGCGAGGCCGGCGTGCGCCAGTTGGAGAAACAGCTGGGCAAACTGGTACGCAAGGCCGTGGTCAAGCTGCTGGATGAGCCAAACTCGGTGATCAAGATCGGCAACAAGGACCTGGAGGCCTCCCTGGGCATGCCGGTGTTCCGTAACGAGCAAGTGCTGTCCGGCACGGGTGTGATCACCGGCCTGGCCTGGACCAGCATGGGCGGCGCGACCCTGCCCATCGAGGCAACGCGCATCCACACGCTGAACCGCGGCTTCAAGCTCACCGGGCAGTTGGGTGATGTGATGAAGGAGTCCGCCGAAATCGCCTACAGCTACATCAGCTCCAACCTGAAGTCGTTTGGTGGCGACCCGAAATTCTTCGACGAAGCCTTCGTACACCTGCACGTGCCGGAAGGTGCCACACCGAAGGACGGCCCAAGTGCTGGGGTAACCATGGCCAGTGCGCTGCTGTCGCTGGCGCGCAACCAGCCGCCGAAAAAAGGCGTGGCGATGACCGGTGAACTGACGCTGACCGGGCATGTGCTGCCGATTGGCGGGGTGCGCGAGAAGGTGATCGCGGCGCGGCGCCAGAAGATCCACGAGCTGATCCTGCCGGAGCCGAACCGTGGCAGTTTCGAGGAATTGCCGGAGTATCTGAAGGAAGGGATGACCGTGCACTTTGCCAAGCGTTTTGCGGATGTGGCGAAGGTGCTCTTCTGATAAACCTCTAGCCCCTGAGCTGGCCTCTGTGGCGAGCAGGCTTGCCCTGCGTTGGGCTGCGAAGCAGCCCCAAAACCAACGACCCCATTCTTTCAGGAAGAATGGGGTCTTTTTAAGAGGGGCTGCTTCGCAGCCCAACGCAGGGCAAGCCTGCTCGCCACAACAAGTCTGTTCACCACAATAAGTCTGCTCATACATGGACGCCCCCAGTATGCCAAGCGCTCAATTCGTGAAAACACAGACGGGATAAGGTTGCAGCCATACATCCGGACTTTAAGTGAGGCTATGCCTCTGTCCCTGATGGAATTCGCTGATCGGGCTCTTATCACCACAACGCGCTCGAAGCGCTGTGAGCGGAGCAGAGTTACCCGATCCCGGTCCTACCTGTCTTGCCATCACGTCATGATCGCCTGAGCAACCTTGGAAATACTCCCTCTAACGCACCACTTTTTGATTCCACCGAGCCGGCTACGCCCCTGTTACATCAGGGGTGTAGTCGGCTCGGAACTTGCTGCCATGGGCCAATAGTGCCCAGGCTATCCGGACAGTTTTATTAGCCTGAGCAACAACTGCAACGTTGGTGTGCCGACGAGCCAATAACCCCTTCAGCCAATCCGCCGAAGGATCTGTTTTACTCTCCACCACTCGAACCACCGACCGAGCGCCGTGAACCAGCAAAGTGCGTAAATAACCATCGCCCCGTTTACTGATCCCCAACAACGTGGGCTTTCCTCCGCTGGAATGTTGTCGTGGCACCAACCCCAGCCATGCTGCCATTTGCCGACCATTAGTGAAATTCTTCGCATCACCCACTGACGCCACTAGCGCGGTTGCAGTGAGCGGGCCGACTCCTGGTATTTCTGCCAGGCGGCAACTGTCTTCATTGCTGCGATGCCATTGTTGAATCTCCCGTTCCAACTCGACGACCTGTCGATCCAGCTCTTTGAAATGCTCACTCAAACGCTGCATCAGTTGGCGCAAAGATCGAGGAAGAGCGTTGTCACGATCTTCCAAAATGCCCGGCAAACGCTCGGTAATATGCCGAATGCCCTGCGGCAAGACCACGCCAAACTCTCCAAGAAGTCCACGAATCGAATTAGCTTGTGCCGTTCTGGCCTTTACGAATCCCTGCCGTGCGCGATGCACGGCCAGAATAGCTTGTTGCTCTACCGTCTTGATCGGCACAAAGCGCATGTTGGGCCGAGTAACGGCTTCACAGATTGCTTCTGCGTCAGCTACATCGCTTTTGTTCGACTTCACATAGGGCTTCACAAATTTCGGTGCCATTAACTTGACCGTATGACCAAGTGCCTGCAGTTTTCTTGCCCAGTAGTGGGCTCCGCCACATGCCTCCATGCCCACCAGGCACGGCTCTAACGTGGCAAAAAACGGTACAACTTGTTCACGTTTAAGCTGCTTCCTTAGCGCCGTTTTTCCTTGTTCGTCGATCGCGTGAAGTTGAAACAGGGCTTTTGCCAAGTCAACCGAAACAGTCGTAAGCTTCATGAGGACGCTCCCTTCCGTTAAGTGTGGGTAACACTTTAACTTTGGCACATAGATGCCGTTAGGAAGGGGGCGTCCATCCCATTACCACAATAAGTCTGTACACCACAACAAGCGTGCTCACCACAAAGGGCGCTCTGCTGCCTCTTGTCACACCTTGTCTCATCTTCGGTTATGCTCGCCCTTCGTCGTGAATGAACGGAGCCCCCATGACTGCTGCCCGCCTGCTTCTCCCCTTGAGCCTTGCCCTGCTGGCCGCGTGCGCCAGTGCCCCCAAGCAAAACGTCACCGTGGAAGAACAGAGCGCCTGCCCGCTCCAGCTTAAACCTGGGCAAAACCTGATCCTCACCCTGCCGAGCAACCCCACTACTGGCTACCGCTGGGCAATCCAGGATTCGGCGGGTGGCGTGCTGCGTGCCCTGAGCCCCGAGGTCTACAACAGCAAAGAGTCCGGCGTGATCGGCGGTGGCGGCCAGTCCACCTGGCGCTTCCAGGCCTTTGCCACCGGCCAGGGACGTTTGCGCCTGACCTCCCAGCAACCCTGGGAACCGGAAGCCGAACCCGCCGAGACCTTCGACTGCGCCATCACGGTGAACTGATATGCCATGGCTGATTCTTGCGCTGATGGGGGCCGGTACCTTTATCTATGGCCTGAGCACCCACGCCACCCTGCTTTGCTTGCTGGTCAAGCCATTGCCGGTACTGGCGCTGCTGGGCTGGTTACATGATGCACCGCCGACCGACTACCGACGCTGGATCAGCCTTGGGCTGATTTTTTCCCTGGCCGGCGATGTGCTGCTGGCATGGCCGGGCGATCTCTTTATCTTCGGCCTCGGCGCGTTTCTGTTTGCCCACCTGGCATACCTCAAGGCGTATTTCAGCGACTGCCGCCGCCTGGCACTGCTGCCGCTGGTACTGGCACTCGCTGTGGGCGCGATCTTGTTGAGCATTCTGATTGCCCACGGCCTCGGTGATTTGCTGATACCCGTGGTGATTTACGCGCTGGTGATCAGCGCCATGCTCTGGCGTGCGTTGGCCCGACTGGGCAGTGAGGTGCCGAAGCGTTCAGCCGCATTGGCGGCGGCAGGGGCCGCGTCGTTTGTGTTTTCCGACACCCTGATCGGTATCAATCGATTTGTGGTGTCATTCGAGGCCGCGCCCTATTTATTGATCGTGACTTACTGGCTGGGACAGTGGGGCATCACCGCATCGGCATTCACCCAGAAGCCGCGGTGGCCTTGATAGTCCGGGGCTGCTGCGTAGCCCGATGGGGGCGGTGCGACGATTCGACAAGCCCGCTCATTACCACAAATCAGACAACCCGCGCATCCGATGAGCAACTTGGCTAAAATGCCGGCCTTTCCCCCTCGTCGCCGGAACAACCGTGAGCAAAGAACCCGATCGCCTATTCGCCCAGCCCCTGCCCCAGGTGCCGGACTTCGCCTTTAACGAGGACGTGGTGCGGGTATTCCCCGACATGATCAAGCGTTCGGTGCCCGGTTACCCGACCATCGTCGAAAACCTCGGTGTACTCGCGGCGCAGTTTGCCCAGCCCCACAGCGTGCTCTACGACCTGGGTTCTTCGCTGGGCGCGGTGACCCAGGCCCTGCGTCGCCATGTGCGCACTGACGGCTGCCGGGTGATCGCGGTGGATAATTCGGCGGCGATGGTCGAGCGTTGCCGCCAATACCTCAATGGTCAGGACTCGATGTTCCAGGAGCTGCTGCCGGTGGAGGTGATCGAGGGCGATATCCTCGGGTTGCAATTCCAACCCGCCTCGGTGGTGGCCCTGAACTTCACCCTGCAATTCATCGCCCCCGAGCAGCGCCTGGCGTTGCTTGGGCGCATCCGCCAGGCACTGCTGCCGGGCGGTGCGTTGATCCTCTCGGAAAAGCTGCGTTTCAATGATCCTGAAGAGCACGCACTGCTCACCGACCTGCATATCGCGTTCAAGCGCGCCAACGGCTACAGCGAACTGGAAATCGCCCAGAAGCGCAGCGCCATCGAAAACGTCATGAAGCCCGACAGCCTTGAAGAACACCGCGAACGCCTGTTGGCGGCCGGGTTTTCGAAAGTCGTGCCGTGGTTCCAGTGTCTTAACTTTGCCTCGTTGATTGCCTTGCCATGATTGATTTGTCCCCCCTCGCCCGCCATCTGGTCGGCACTCCCTTGGCTGTCTGGGCCCAGGGCCTGCAAGCGCAGCTCGATAGCAAGATGGAAAAGGGCCATGGCGACCTGGAGCGCTGGCAGAGTGCACTGGATGCACTGCCGAAGATCCAGCCCACCGAGATCGACCTGCTCAATGGCCTGGTGTTGGACACCGCCTGCGACGACGCCACCCGCGCGCAAATGCACACCGCGCTGATGGGCCTGAGCCCGTGGCGCAAAGGCCCGTTTCATCTGTTCGGCGTGCATGTGGACACCGAATGGCGCTCGGACTGGAAGTGGTCGCGCGTGGCGCCCCATCTGGACCTGAAAGGCAAGCGCATCCTCGATGTGGGCTGCGGCAACGGTTACTACATGTGGCGCATGCTCGGCGCAGGGGCCGACAGCGTGATCGGCGTCGACCCGAACTGGCTGTTCTTCTGCCAGTTCCAGGCCGTACAGCGTTACCTGTCCGAACCCAGGGCCTGGCACCTGCCATTCCCGTTCGAGGACCTGCCGGCGAACCTGGAAGGCTTCGACACGGTGTTTTCCATGGGGGTTTTCTATCACCGTCGCTCGCCGATCGAACACCTGCTGGCGCTGAAGGACACCTTGATCAAGGGCGGTGAACTGGTCCTGGAAACCTTGGTGGTGGAAGGCGATCAACAACAGGTGCTGGTACCGGAAGACCGTTATGCGCAGATGCGTAACGTGTGGTTCCTGCCGTCGGTGCCGGCGCTGATGCTGTGGTTGCGCCGGGCCGGGTTCAGTGATGTGCGCTGCGTGGATGTGAGCGTGACCACGGTGCAGGAACAGCGCGGGACGGCGTGGATGAAGTATCAGTCGTTGAGTGACTTCCTCGATCCCGAGGACCACAGCAAGACCATTGAAGGGCTGCCGGCACCGATGCGGGCGGTGATCATCGCCAAGAAGTAACCGCTGATCTTCCTGGAACAACAGAAATCCAAATGTGGGAGGGGGCAAGCCCCCTCCCACATTGGATTTTCAGTGTTGGTTAGATTTGGGGCTTGGCTCGGCGGGCCTTGAAGAACTCGCTCAACACCGTGCCGCACTCCTCGGCCAGCACACCGCCTTCAAACAACACCCGATGATTGAGAAACCCTTGGGTAAAAAACTGCCCCTGGCTCTGCACAATTCCCGCCTTGGGCTCCAGCGCGCCGTACACCACCCGCGCAATCCGCGAATGCACGATCAGGCCGGCGCACATGCTGCACGGTTCGAGGGTCACATACAGCGTGCTGCCGGGCAGGCGATAGTTGCTCACGGCCTGGGCGGCGGCGCGGATGGCGACCATTTCCGCATGGGCGCTGGGATCGTTGCCGCTGATCGGGCAGTTGAAACCGCGGCCGATGATTTCACCGTCTTGCACCAGCACCGCGCCCACCGGCACTTCGCCCAGTGCCGCGCCTTGGGCGGCCAGCGCCAGGGCTTCGCGCATGAAGTCCTGGTCGCGGCTGCGGTCGATGATCGCCGTGGGGCGAAACTGGCGCATCACACCACCTCGATCGCGGCCATCAGGCCGGTTTCCATGTGGTCGATCACGTGGCAATGGAACATCCACACCCCCGGGTTATCCGCCACCAACGCCACGCGGGCGCGTTCGTTCTTGCCCAGCAGGTAGGTGTCGGTGAAATACGGGATCACCTTGTGGCGGTTCGAGGCGATGACCTTGAAACTCATGCCGTGCAAGTGGATCGGGTGCTGGTACTGGGTCATGTTCTTCAATTCGAAAATGTAGCTCTTGCCCTTTTCCAGCTTGGCAATCGGGCGGTCGGCGCAGGTCTTGTCGGTGATGTCCCAGGCCTGGCCGTTGATCTGCCACAGGCTCGGCGGCTTGCCGTTGTCGACGTTGACCGACACCGAACCGACCCACTCGAAATTGAAGTTGAGTTTCTCCGCATTGGCCAGGTCGGGCTCGGCAATCGGGTTGGCCGGCAACGCCGGTGGCCACTCGGTGGGCGCGTCGGTGTTGGCGACTGAGCGGAAAGTGCCCAGGCGTACGGGTCCGTTACGGATCGACAGCTCCTCGCCCGCCGGCGGTGCCTTGATCGCCAGGCAGATGCGCATGCCCGGGCCCAGCCAGTATTCCTTGCCCAATGGGCGCGGCTCGATGGGGTTGCCATCCAGCGCGTAGATCTGCGCTTCGACGTCGGGGATGTTGATGCGGTAGGTCAGGGTGTTGTCGAGGTTGAGCAAACGCACGCGGGTAATCTGCCCGGCCGGCAAGTCGATCACCGCCTGGGACACGCCATTGATGGTCGACAGGCGCCCCGCCGTACCGCCCCGCGCCGCCTCGCGTGGAATGCTGAAGGCGACAAACGCGCCCTCTTCGTCCACGTGCCAGCTTTTCAGGCTGAGGGTGCGCTCGTGCTTGAAACCCGTGGGTTCGCGCTCTTCAATGATCAGCGGGCCGACCAGGCCACGGCCGAGCTCTTCGCTGCTGTTCACATGGGGGTGGTACCAGTAGCTGCCGGCGTCCGGCACACGGAACTTGTAGTCGAAGTACTCGCCGGGCAGCACCGGCAATTGCGAGACGTAGGGTACGCCGTCCATTTCCAGCGGCAGGCGAATGCCGTGCCAGTGGATGGTGGTGGCGACCGGCAGGTGGTTGATAAAGCGCACTCGCAGCCACTCGCCCTGACGCACACGCAGTTCAGTACCCGGTGCTGACGGGCCGAAGGCCCAGGCTTGGGTTTTGTGCCCCGGCACCAGTTCCACATCGAGCGGCGCGGCGATCAGTTCGTAATCGTGCCCTGCTTCGGCTTCGGCGACCTTTCCCAGCCAGTAGCGGTAGGCGCCACCGGCACCGACGCCCACTACGGCCAGGCCTGCAAGACCACCCAGGATTTGTCGACGGGAAAAGGATCGGGACACAACAACCTCACGTATCTGCCGCAGGCGCAGGGCCTGCAAAGGGCAGATACGATACACCTGCAACGGCTAAACAGTAAGACTTCTCATGTGGGAGGGGGCTTGCCCGATAGCGGTGGGTCAGGTACAGACTTGCTGACTGATACACCGCCATCGGGGGCAAGCCCCCTCCCACATTGGATTTGCGCTGTTTTTAGTGCTTGGCGGCCGCCAGGATCAGGGCTTTCATCTCGGCGACGGCGCCTTTGAAACCGACGAACAACGCGTGGGCCACCAGCGCATGGCCGATGTTCAGCTCGTTGATGCCCTTGATCGCGGCCACGGCTTCGACGTTGTGGTAGTGCAGGCCATGACCGGCGTTGACGATCAGGCCTTCGGTGAGGCCGCAGTTCACACCGTCAATGATGCGCTGCAGTTCATCCGCCACGTCGGTCGGTGTGGTGGCGTCGGCGTAACGGCCGGTGTGCAGTTCAATAGCCGGCGCGCCGACCCGACGGGAGGCTTCGATCTGGCGCTCATCGGCGTCGATGAACAATGACACTTCGCTGCCGATCTTCGACAGGCGCTCCACGGCGGCCTTGATCCGCGCTTCCTGGCCGGCCACGTCGAGGCCGCCTTCGGTGGTCAGTTCCTGGCGGGTTTCCGGTACCAGGCAGATGTGCGCCGGGCGGATGCGTTCGGCGAACGCCATCATTTCCTCGGTGACGCCCATTTCGAAGTTCATGCGGGTTTGCAGCACGTCCTTGAGCAGCAACACGTCGCGCTCCTGGATGTGACGGCGGTCTTCGCGCAGGTGCACGGTGATGCCGTCGGCGCCCGCTTCTTCGGCGTCCAGCGCGGCCTTGACCGGGTCAGGGTAACGGGTGCCCCGGGCCTGGCGCAGGGTAGCGACGTGGTCGATGTTGACGCCAAGAAGAATGCGATTGCTGGTGGTCACGGAAGCGCTCCTGAAAAGGGAAAGAAACGGTGCACAGCATACACGGGGATGTCAGGGCTTTCGAAACAACTCGCGACTGACCAACGGCCGTCCACCCAGGTGGACCGCGAGGGCCTGGCGCATCAGGCGCTTGGCGGCGGACAAGGCGCCGGGGGCGCTCCAGTCGGCTTCGCTCATGGCCAGCAGTTCGGTGCCCTGGAACAGGCCCGGTTGCAACAGATACACGCGCTCCAGGCCAGCATCGACTTGCAGGCGGTACATGCCGTCGGCGGCGATGGGCTCGCCATGCAGGTCGTTGTTCAACTCGAAACCGTAGCCCAGGTCATCGAGCAGGCGCCATTCGAATGCCCGCAGCAATGGCTCCAGGGGGCGACCCTCGGCCAGGGCCAGCAAGGTGGCAGCATAGTGATCGAAGACCGCCGGGTGCGGGTCTTCGGCGGGCAGCAGGCGGATCAGCAGCTCATTGAGGTAGAGGCCGCTGAACAGTGCATCGCCATTGAGCCAGGCTGAAGTGCCGACGCTTTCCAGGCGGCCGACGTTTTTCAACTCGCCCTTGCCACGAAACTCCACGTCCAACGCCACGAAGGGCCGTGCCAATGTGCCCGCCTTGCCCCGTGCGCTACGCAATACCGCACGCAGGCGACCTTGAGGCGTGAGGAAGTCCACCAGGGCGCTGGTCTCACGGTAGGCGCGGCTGTGCAGGACGTAGGCGAGTTGGCTGGGAGGTGGGGTTGAGGACATGGGGTTCTCACGGCTGACGGCAATCTTGAAAACAACATAAACCTAATGTGGGAGGGGGCCTGCCCCCGATGGCGGTGGTTCAGTCACTTATCTATCAACTGACCCACCGCTATCGGGGGCAAGCCCCCTCCCACACTTTCAGTCCTGCGGTGTACTCAAGACCTTACAGGTCGCCGTAACCCAGGGAGCGCAATGCGCGCTCATCATCGGACCAACCACCCTTCACCTTCACCCACAGGTTGAGCATGATCTTGGAATCGAACAGCAATTCCATGTCCTTGCGCGCTTCGGTACCGATACGCTTGATGCGCTCGCCCTTGTCGCCAATGATGATTTTCTTCTGGCCGTCACGCTCGACGAGGATCAGCGCATGGATATGCAAGGTCTTGCCCTGCTGCTTGAACTCTTCGATTTCAACGGTGATCTGGTACGGCAGCTCTGCGCCCATTTGGCGCATGATTTTCTCGCGCACCAGTTCAGCGGCGAGGAAACGGCTGCTGCGGTCGGTGATCTGGTCTTCCGGGAAGAAGTGCTCGTTCTCCGGCAGGTAGCCGGCGATCACGCGTTCCAGGGCTTCGAGGTTATGCCCGTGCTGGGCCGAGATCGGCATGATCTGGGCATTGGGCAGTTGTTCCTGCAGCCAGGTCAGGTGCGGCATCAGTTCGGATTTGTCTTCGATACGGTCGGTCTTGTTCAGCGCGACGATCAATGGGCCGGTGACGTACTGCACGCGCTCGAGGACCATCTGGTCTTCGTCGGTCCACTTGGTGCGGTCGACCACGAAGATCACCACGTCGACGTCTTTCAACGCGGCCGAGGCGGTCTTGTTCATGTAGCGGTTCAGGGCCTTCTCGCCGCCTTTGTGCATACCTGGAGTGTCGACGTAGACCGCCTGCACGGCGCCTTCGGTCTTGATGCCCAGCATGTTGTGGCGAGTGGTCTGCGGCTTGCGCGAGGTGATCGCGAGCTTCTGGCCGAGGATGTGGTTCAGCAGCGTGGACTTGCCCACGTTGGGACGGCCGACGATGGCAACATAGCCACAGCGTGTTGCGGTTGAATCAGTCATGGCCATTCTCCACGCCCAGGGCAATCAGTGCTGCGGCGGCCGCTACCTGTTCGGCAATACGACGGCTCACACCCTGACCTCGGCTTTTTTCATTCAGTAAGGTGATTTCACATTCCACGAAGAACACGCGGCAATGGGGCTCACCTTGGATATCCACCACTTCGTAACGTGGCAGTTCGCACCCGCGGGACTGCAGGAATTCCTGCAGGCGGGTCTTGGGATCTTTGTTGGTGTCGACCAGGGTCAGGCTTTCGATTTCCGACGTCAGCCAGGCCGTCACCCGCTCCTTGGCCGCTTCCATGCCAGCATCCAGGTAGATCGCACCGATCAACGCCTCAAGGGCGTCGGCCAGGATCGACTCACGACGGAAACCGCCGCTCTTCAACTCACCGGACCCCAGGCGCAGGTACTCGCCAAGGCCGAAACCACGGGCCAGCACGGCCAGGGTCTCGCCTTTAACCAGGCGCGCGCGCAGGCGCGACAGCTGGCCTTCACGGGCTTGGGGGAAGCGCTCGAACAGGGCTTCACCGGCGACGAAATTGAGGATGGCATCACCGAGGAATTCCAGGCGTTCGTTATTACGCCCTGCAAAGCTGCGGTGTGTGAGGGCAAGGACCATCAATTCCTGATCCTTGAAGGTGTAGCCGAGCAGACGCTCGAGACGACTTAAAGAAACGCTCACGGTTTACCCATATCTGTTTGGTGGCACCGGCGGCCATCGACGATTGACGCAGTGTTCAAATTCAAATCCTGGTTGATGCTGCATGAGGCCGGAAATGTCCAAGCCCCAGAAAAGCATTCGGCGCTGTGATCACAGCGCCGCCTGTCTTACTTGATCAGCCCGACCCGCGAGAAGTTCGGCAGGTGGCTGAGCTTAGGTTCCGGCCAACTCATCCAGACCGCGAAGGCCTTGCCGACGATATTCTGGTCGGGAACCATGCCCAGCAGATCCTTGGGAATAGTAGGGTCATCCCAGTAGCGGCTGTCATTGGAGTTGTCGCGGTTGTCGCCCATCATGAAGTAGTGCCCGGCAGGCACTTTCCACTCGCCATCAGGCATTGCGCGGTAGCGGCTCATTTCCTTGCGGATTTCGTGCTCTACCGTACCGAGCTTTTCCCGGTACAGCTCGGCGCTGCCCAAGGTGTTCGGCTCGGTGCCGATCAATTTCTCCGCCACCGACTCGCCATTGACGAACAGGCGCTTGTCGCTGGTGTAGCGAATCACGTCACCCGGCAGGCCCACGACACGCTTGATGTAGTTGACGTTCGGATCGCTTGGGTAGCGGAACACCATCACGTCGCCGCGCTGCGGGTCACCGATCTCGATGACCTTCTTGTCGATCACCGGCAAGCGAATCCCGTAGGAAAACTTGTTCACCAGGATGAAGTCACCCACGTCCAGGGTCGGTTTCATCGACCCCGAAGGGATCTGAAACGGCTCCACCAGGAACGAGCGCAATACCAGCACGATGAATAGCACCGGAAAGAACGATTTGCCGTATTCAACCAGCAACGGTTCTTTGTTCAGCTTCTCGAGCACCACGACATCGGGCTGGCTGACGCTGCCCTGATAGGACGCGATAGCCGCCCGCCGACGCGGGGCGAAGAACACCAGATCGAGCAACGCCAGGAGACCGCAAACGGCAACGGCGATGACCAGCAACAGCGGGAAATTTAGCGACATAGGACCTAACTATCCAACCTGAGCACCGCAAGGAAGGCTTCTTGTGGAATTTCCACGTTGCCCACTTGCTTCATGCGTTTTTTACCGGCCTTTTGCTTCTCAAGCAGCTTGCGCTTACGGCTGACGTCGCCACCGTAGCATTTGGCCAGTACGTTCTTTCTGAGTGCCTTGACGGAAGTCCGCGCAATGATCTGCCCGCCAATGGCGGCCTGGATCGCGACGTCGAACATCTGGCGCGGAATCAGTTCTTTCATCTTCTCGGTCAACTGCCGACCTTTGTAGTGCGCGTTGTCCTTGTGCACGATCAGTGCCAGGGCATCGACCTTGTCGCCGTTGATCAGCACATCCAGTTTCACCAGATTAGCCGATTGGTAACGATCGAAATGGTAATCCAGCGAAGCATAGCCGCGACTGGTGGATTTGAGACGGTCGAAGAAGTCCAGGACCACTTCGTTCATCGGCAAATCGTAGGTCACTTGTACCTGGGTACCGAGGAACAGCATGTCGTGCTGTACGCCACGCTTTTCAATACACAGGGTAATGACGTTGCCCAGGTGTTCCTGCGGCACAAGAATATTGGCGCGCACGATCGGTTCGCGCATGTCTTCGATCGAAGACAGGTCTGGAAGCTTGGACGGGTTGTCGACGTAAATCGTTTCACCGTTTTTCAGCAGCAACTCAAAAATAACGGTTGGCGCGGTGGTGATCAGGTCCAGGTCGTATTCGCGTTCGAGGCGCTCCTGGATGATCTCCATGTGCAGCATGCCGAGGAAGCCGCAACGGAAGCCAAAACCCAGGGCGTCGGAGCTTTCCGGGGTGTACTGCAACGACGAATCGTTGAGGGTCAGCTTCTGCAGGGCTTCGCGGAAGTCTTCGAAGTCGTCGGAGCTGACCGGGAACAGGCCCGCGTAGACCTGCGGCTGGATGCGCTTGAAGCCTGGCAGCACGTCGACGTCAGGGGTGGAGCTCAAGGTCAGGGTGTCACCCACTGGGGCACCATGAATGTCCTTGATACCGGCGATGATGAAGCCCACTTCGCCGGCTTTCAGATCAACGGTGGCGGTGTGCTTGGGGTTGAATACACCGACGCTGTCCACCAGGTGGATCTTGCCGGTGGACTTGACCAGGATCTTGTCGCCCTTCTTCACACGGCCGTGGCGCACGCGTACCAGGGAGACAACCCCCAGGTAGTTGTCGAACCAGGAGTCGATGATCAACGCTTGCAGCGGATCTTCGATATTGCCGGTCGGCGCGGGAATGGTCTTGACCAGGCGCTCGAGCACTTCGTCGACGCCCAAGCCGGTCTTGGCGCTGCACTCGACGGCGTCAGTGGCGTCAATGCCGATGATTTTTTCGATTTCTTCCTTCACGCGGTCCGGATCGGCCTGGGGCAGGTCGATCTTGTTCAGCACCGGCATGACCTCCAGGCCCTGCTCGATGGCGGTGTAGCAGTTGGCCACGGACTGGGCTTCCACGCCCTGCCCCGCGTCCACCACCAGCAACGCGCCTTCGCAGGCCGCCAGGGACCGGCTGACTTCGTAGGTGAAGTCAACGTGGCCTGGGGTGTCAATGAAGTTCAGCTGGTACTTGATGCCGTCTCGGGCGGTGTAGTACAGGGTAACGCTGTGGGCCTTGATGGTGATCCCGCGCTCGCGTTCGAGGTCCATGGAGTCCAGAACCTGGGCTTCCATTTCACGCTCGGCAAGGCCGCCGCACATCTGGATGAATCGATCGGCCAGCGTCGACTTACCATGGTCAATGTGGGCGATGATGGAGAAATTGCGGATATGACTCAAATCACTCACGGATCAACACTCAAAAAGGCTGCAGGCAGATTGCCCGCTGAAAAATAGCCGGGAATTGTACCTGAAGCTCAGGCCAAACGTCATCTTTGCTGACCAGAACAAAAATGCCCCGGTCTTGCGAACGGGGCATTTTTTGTTCATAAGCGCAGCATCAACCGGCGCGCCGCAACAGCCAGAACCCGGCCAGGGCGCAAATGGCGGTCGGCACCAGCACCGCAAACAGCGGCGAGAAACCGAACACCAGGCTGGAAGGGCCGAGCAAATCCTGGGCGATGCGGAAGGTGAAGCCAACCAGCACGCCCGTAAACACCCGCTGGCCCAGGGTTACGGAGCGCAATGGGCCGAAGATGAACGAAATCGCCATCAGTACCAGCGCAGCGGTGACCACTGGCTGCAACACCTTGACCCAAAACGCCAACCAGTAACGGCCATTGTTCAGGCCCTGGTCCTTGAGGTAGTGGATATAGCCCCACAGCCCGGAGATCGGCAGGCTTTCCGGGATCATCACCACGGTATTGAGCAGTTCCGGCTTCAGGGCGATGTCCCACTGTTCGGACGGCACATTGATCACTTCCGTGGTGGCCTTGGTGCCCTGGCCGACATTGCGGAAATAGGTAGTGGTGACGTCGGTCAGTTGCCATTGTTCATTGGCGAACTGGGCGCGCTTGGCAAAGCTGGACGACAGGATGTGGCGTTCCTTGTCGAAGGTGTAGCGCGTCACCCCGATCAGCAGCCCACCTGGCTGCACGGCGTTGATGTGGATGAACTCATCCCCCTGGCGGTGCCACAGGCCGTGCTTGGAGCTTTGCGCATCCCCCGACCCCTGGGCCAGGGCGCGATTGGCCTGGGCGGTGGTTTCGGCCGGTGGCGCCACGTATTCGCCGATCAGCACGCTGCAGAGCATCAGCAGCAGCATGGGCTTCATCACCGCCCAGACGATACGGCCGATGGAAACCCCGGCGGCGCGCATGATGGTCAGCTCGCTGTTGCTGGCCAGGCTGCCCAGGCCAATCAGGCAACCGATCAGCGCGGCCATGGGCATCATGTCGTAGAGGCGACGGGGCGCGGTAAGGGCCACGTAGCTCAGCACGTCCCACACGGTGTAGGTGTCGCTGACGTTGCCCACTTCATCGATGAAGGCGAACAACGACGCCAAGCCCAGAATAATGCCCAATACCGCCAGGATGGCGATCAGTACGCTGCTACCAATGTAGCGATCGAGCTTAGCCACGAGCCAACTCCTTCTGGCCACTACGGCTCTTCATTTTCAGGCGTATAGGTTCCCAATAGAGCAACCCCAGGCCGATCATCAGGAACATCCCATGTACCCACCACAGGCCCAGGATCGGCGACAGCTTGCCTTTCTCCAGGGAGCCACGGGCGGAAATCAGGATGGTCAGGTAAGCCATGTACAGCAGGATCGCCGGCAACAGCTTGAGGAAGCGGCCCTGGCGCGGGTTGACGCGAGACAGCGGCACGGCCATCAGGGTCACGATAAACACCAGCAGCGGCAGGGAAATGCGCCATTGCAGCTCGGCGATGGAGCGCAACTCCTTGCTGCCGAGCAATTCCTGCGTAGGAATGGCATCGCGATCGGTGACCTCGTCGCTGACATCCGGACGGGCGAGCATCACGCCATAGGTGTCGTACTTGATGGCACGGTAATCAGCCTGCCCCGGGCTGCCATCATAGCGATAGCCGTTTTCCAGGATCAGGTAGCGGCTGCCGTCGGGACGCACTTCCTGGCGGCCCGAATCGGCGACCAATACGGAAATGCCACGGTCTTTCTTGTCCTGCCCCAGGCGCTTCTCTGAAATGAACACGCCTCCGAGGTTGGCGCGGTTGTCGCTCAGGGTCTCGGTGTAGGTCACCCTGGAACCGTCATTGAGCGCCTGGAAACGGCCCGGTTCGAGGGTGTCGAACTCGGTCATGGCGTCCTGCTTGTTCAGCACCAGCTGGAATTGCATGGCGCCCTGGGGAGCCAGGCTCAGGCTCAACCAGGCCACGATCAGGGCGACACCGGCAGCGGGGATCATGGTCATGCCCAGCAGGCGTTGCTGGCTCATGCCGGTGGCCGAGAGCACGGTCATTTCGCTTTCGAGGTACAGACGGCCATAGGCCAGCAGGATGCCGAGAAACAGGCCCAGGGGCAGGATCAGCTGCAAAAAGCCCGGCAGGCGAAAGCCCATGATCAGGAACAGCGAGCCTGGGTCGAGGGCGCCGGAGGCAGCCTGGGCCAGGTATTTGACGAAACGACCACTCATGATGATGACCAGCAGCACCGCACTCACGGCACTCAGGGTCAACAGGACTTCGCGGGACAGATAACGGAAGACGATCAAACCAGACACTCCAGGGTTGTCAGGCTAAGGCGGCCAAACAAGCAAGCTTACTGAGTCGGCCCGTTTGATGCAGGCCGGCTAAAAAGATGGCGCATTATCCTGTGATTGACCACGCCTGTCACGGAGCTTGCTCATACGCATGCACAAAGCGCGCTGCAAGGGTTGTCAGGCTCCGCCGGCGAGGTTCAAACTGCGGCCTTTGTCGCTGGCGGTCTACTGGCCGCCAAGCTTTAAAGCCTGGGTATACACGCCAGGCTCACCGACCTTTATAAGGGACCCGAAAAATGGAATTGGTTGTAAAAAGCGTTAGCCCCGAAACGTTGAAAACCGCCACCCTCGTGGTCGCCATCGGCGAAGGCCGCAAGCTCGGCGTCGCCGCCAAACAACTCGACGAACTGAGCGGGGGCGCCATCAGCGCCGTGCTCAAGCGCGGCGACCTGGCCGGCAAAGTCGGCCAGAGCCTGCTGCTGCAAAGCCTGCCCAACCTCAAGGCCGACCGCGTATTACTGGTCGGCGTGGGCAAGGACGCTGAGCTCGGCGACCGCCCGTTCCGCAAGATCATCAGCGGCATCCTCAACACCCTCAAGGGCCTGGGCGGCAGCGATGCGACCCTGGCACTCGATGAAATCATCGTCAAGGGCCGCGACAGCTACGGCAAGACCCGCCTGCTGGCAGAAAGCCTGGTGGACGGCAGCTACAGCTTCGAGCAGTTCAAGAGCCAGAAAGCCGAACCCCGTGCCCTGAAGAAAATCACCCTGCTGACCATCAAGGCCGCCCAGGCTGAAGTCGAACGCGCCGTGAGCCATGCCCAGGCCATCGCCAACGGCATGTCGTTCACCCGCGACCTGGGCAACCTGCCGCCGAACATCTGCCACCCGACTTACCTGGGCGAACAGGCCAAGGCATTGGGCAAAGAGTTCAAGGGCCTGAAAGTCGAAGTCCTGGATGAGAAGAAGATCAAGGAACTGGGCATGGGCTCGTTCTATGCCGTGGGCCAGGGCAGCGACCAGCCACCCCGCCTGATCGTGATGCAATACAACGGCGGCAAGAAGTCCGAGAAGCCTTACGCCCTGGTAGGTAAAGGCATCACCTTCGACACCGGCGGTATCAGCCTCAAGCCGGGCCTGGGCATGGACGAGATGAAGTACGACATGGGCGGCGCCGCCAGCGTGTTCGGCACCCTGCGCGCCGTACTGGAACTCAAGCTGCCGATCAACCTGGTGTGCATCCTGGCCTGCGCCGAGAACATGCCGAGCGGCGGTGCCAGCCGTCCGGGCGATATCGTCACCACCCTCAGCGGCCAGACCGTGGAAATCCTCAACACCGACGCCGAAGGCCGCCTGGTGCTGTGCGATGCCCTGACCTACGCCGAGCGCTTCAAGCCACAGGCCGTGATCGACATCGCCACCCTGACCGGTGCCTGCATCGTTGCCCTGGGCTCCCATACTTCGGGCCTGCTGGGTAACAACGACGAGTTGATCGAGCAACTGCTCAGCGCCGGCAAGGCCGCCGACGACCGCGCCTGGCAATTGCCGCTGTTCGATGAATACCAGGAACAACTGGACAGCCCGTTCGCCGACATCGCCAACATCGGCGGGCCGAAAGCCGGCACCATCACCGCGGCCTGCTTCCTGTCGCGCTTCGCCAAGAACTTCAACTGGGCGCACCTGGACATCGCCGGCACCGCCTGGACCAGCGGCGGCAAGGACAAGGGCGCCACCGGCCGTCCGGTGCCGCTGCTGACCCAATACCTGCTGGATCGCGCCAAGGCCTGAAAACCGTGACCTCGGGGCGGCGCAATAGCCGCCTCGGGCTCCAGGAACCGCAATGACCCAAGTTGACTTCTATATATTGCCCAGCGCCGATCCGCTCGCGCGCCTGGACTTTGCCTGCAAGCTCACCGAAAAAGCCTGGCGCATGGGCCACCGCATCTACCTGCATTGCAGCGATGCCGGCCAACGCGACGAACTGGACGCCCGCCTGTGGCGCTTCAAGGGCGAGAGCTTCGTGCCCCATGGTCCCGCCGAATCAGAACCCGAAGGCCAGGTCGTCCTGGGTTTGGGGGACAGCTGCGGCGACCACCATGACCTGCTGGTCAACCTCGACCTGAAAGTACCGGTTTTTGCCAAGGCATTCGCCCGCGTGGCGGAAGTGGTGGTGGAAGACCCGGCTATTCGTCAGGCCGCGCGTGAGAGTTTCCGTTTCTATCGCGAACAGGGCTATCCTCTGCAAGATCACCGGCTACAACGACTTTGAGCACATGATGGACACTCCCAACCCTCTAAAAAAAGATGACCACCTGCTGGACGACCTGGAGTCGATCCGTCAGTTGCTGGGTGATGACAACCTCCAACCGCCGCTGTTAACCGAGACCGTCAGCGGCGAGCCCCAGATTCCGCTGCTGTTCGACATGGTCGGGGGCAATCCTGCCGCTGCGGAGCCTGTCGCCGCAGCCCCCGTGGTAGAGACCGCGCCCGCTGCGCCAGCGACCGAAAAGGCGCCTGATGCCCTGCTGTTGCACCTGGACAACGAACTGCGCGCCGCCGCGCAACTGATCATGCAGGACGTGATCGACGACTTCGCCCCGCACATCGAAACCGAGATCAAGCGCCGGCTGGATGCGCGGATGGAGCGGTTGCTCAGCCAATACCAGTCCTGAGCCCTACGCATCCCCCCTGTGGGAGGGGGCTTGCTTCCCGATAGCGCTGGGTCAATCAATACATGCAGCGACTGACACGCCCCCATCGGGAGCAAGCCCCCTCCCACACTTGATCGCATGCGCCTTAAGCCTGTCTTCGCCTCGCCCTGCGCCTTATCCCTCGTTATACTTGCCGGCTTTCCTGAATTAATGCCAACTAGGGTCCCGCCGCGCATGGATAAGACCTACCAGCCGCACGCTATTGAAACTTCCTGGTACCAGACCTGGGAGTCCGAGAATTATTTCGCTCCGCAAGGCGCGGGCGAGTCCTACACCATCATGATTCCGCCACCGAACGTCACTGGCAGCCTGCACATGGGCCATGGCTTCAACAATGCGATCATGGATGCGTTGATCCGTTTCCGCCGCATGCAGGGCCGCAACACCCTGTGGCAACCGGGTACCGACCACGCCGGTATCGCCACCCAGATGTTGGTGGAACGCCAACTCGAAGCCACCGGCCAGAGCCGTCACGACCTGGGCCGCGAGAAATTCCTGGAAAAAATCTGGGAGTGGAAAGACCAGTCCGGTGGCAATATCAGCCGCCAGATCCGTCGCCTGGGTTCGTCCGTCGACTGGAGCCGCGAGCGCTTCACCATGGACGACGGGCTGTCGGAAGCCGTGAAAGAAGCCTTCGTGCGCCTGCATGAAGACGGCCTGATCTACCGTGGCAAGCGCCTGGTCAACTGGGACACCAAGTTGCACACGGCGATCTCCGACCTCGAAGTGGAAAACCACGACGAGAAAGGCTTCCTGTGGAACCTCAAGTACCCGCTGGCCGACGGTGCCAAGACCGCTGAAGGCAACGACTACCTGATCGTCGCCACCACCCGTCCGGAAACCATGCTCGGCGACGCCGCCGTCGCGGTGAACCCGAACGACGAGCGCTACCAGGCGCTGATCGGCAAATTCGTCGAACTGCCATTGGTCGGCCGCCGCATCCCGATTATCGCCGACGATTACTGCGACCCGGAGTTCGGCACCGGCTGCGTGAAAATCACCCCGGCCCACGATTTCAACGACTACGAAGTCGGCAAGCGCCACAACCTGCCGCTGCTGAACATCTTCGACAAGAACGCCGCCGTATTGCCAGCCTGCCAGGTGTTCAACCTGGACGGCACGCTGAACGACAGCATCGACGGCAAGATCCCGGTTGAATACGCCGGCCTCGACCGTTTTGAAGCGCGCAAGCAGATCGTCGCCGCGTTCGACGCCGCCGGCCTGCTGGTCAGCGTTGACGACCATGCCCTGAAAGTGCCGAAGGGCGACCGCTCCGGCACCGTGATCGAGCCGTGGCTGACCGACCAGTGGTACGTGTCCACCAAACCGCTGGCCGAGCCGGCGATTGCCGCCGTGGAAGACGGCCGTATCCAGTTCGTGCCCAAGCAATACGAAAACATGTACTTCTCTTGGATGCGTGACATCCAGGATTGGTGCATCAGCCGCCAACTGTGGTGGGGCCACCGCATTCCGGCCTGGTACGACGAGTCAGGCAAGGTCTATGTCGGCCGCGACGAAGCCGAAGTACGCGCCAAGCACAACCTGGGCGCGGACGTTGCGCTGCAACAGGACAACGACGTACTGGACACCTGGTTCAGCTCCGGCCTGTGGACGTTCTCCACCCTGGGCTGGCCGCAACAGACCGAATTCCTGAAGAAATTCCACTCCACCGACGTGCTGGTCACCGGTTTCGACATCATTTTCTTCTGGGTTGCCCGGATGATCATGCTGACCATGCACCTGGTCAAGAACGAAGACGGCACCCCGCAGGTACCGTTCAAGACCGTGTACGTCCACGGCCTGGTGCGCGATGGCCAGGGCCAGAAGATGTCCAAGTCCAAGGGCAACGTCCTCGACCCGCTGGACATCATCGACGGCATCGACCTGGAAACCCTGGTACAGAAACGCACCTCGGGCCTCATGCAGCCAAAACTGGCGAAGAAGATCGAGAAACAGACCCGCGACGAATTCGCCGACGGCATTGCCAGCTACGGCACCGACGCCCTGCGCTTCACTTTCTGCTCACTGGCGTCCACCGGCCGCGACATCAAGTTCGACATGGGCCGCGTCGAAGGCTATCGCAACTTCTGCAACAAGATCTGGAACGCCGCGCGCTACGTGCTGGATAAAGGCGAAGACTGCGGTCAGAACGGCGAAGCCGTCGAACTGAGCCTGGCCGACCGCTGGATCATCTCGCAGTTGCAACGCACCGAAGCCGAAGTGACCCGCCAGCTCGACCAGTTCCGTTTCGACCTGGCTGCCCAGGCCTTGTACGAGTTCATCTGGAACCAGTATTGCGACTGGTACCTGGAACTGTCCAAGCCGGTACTGTGGGACGAGAATGCACCGATCGAACGCCAGCGCGGTACCCGCCGCACCCTGGTACGCGTGCTGGAAGTGGCGCTGCGCCTGGCGCATCCGTTCATGCCGTTCATCACCGAAGAAATCTGGCAGCGCCTCGCGCCACTGGCCGGTATCCAAGGCAAGACCATCATGCTGCAACCTTGGCCAGTGGCCAATGAAGCGCGCATCGATGAGGCTGCCGAAAGCGATATCGAATGGCTCAAGACCTTGATGCTCGGCACGCGCAACATCCGCGCCGAGATGAACATCGGGCCGGGCAAGCCACTGGCGGTGTTCGTGAAGAACGCCAGTGCCGAAGACCAGCGTCGCCTCAGCGAAAACGATGCGCTGCTCAAGAAGCTGGCGAAGCTGGAGTCGATCACCGTCTTGGCTGAAGGTGCAGAAGCGCCGTTGTCCGCCACCGCGCTGGTCGGCGACATGGAAGTGCTGGTGCCGATGGCCGGCCTGATCGACAAGGGCGCGGAACTGGCCCGTCTCGACAAGGAAATCGCACGCCTGCAAGGCGAAGTGCAGCGGGTGGGCGGCAAGCTGTCCAACGCGGCGTTCGTCGACAAGGCGCCGGCTGAAGTGATCGAGAAAGAGCGCGCCAAGCTGGCCGAGGCTGAACAGGCCCTGGGCAAATTGGCCGAGCAACATGCGCGGATTTCCAGCCTGTAAGGCTTGATTCCCGTGGAGAAAGAGACCTTCGGGTCTCTTTTTTTGCCTGGCGTTTCCCAATCCCTTGCTGGCAATACAGTCAATGTGGGAGGGGGCTTGCCCCCGATAGCGGTGGATCAGTCAACACAAGCCTGGCTGATAGATTCGCTATCGGGGGCAAGCCCCCTCCCACATTTGCCCGAGTTGAGCTCAGGATGTGTGACAATGCCCACCACTTTGAGCCAACACCAGAATCATCATGACCGCCCCCAGCACGCCCAAACCTCCGCGCAAGAAGCCTAAAACCGCCGCCACGGCCAAGCCCGTGGTGCCGCGTAAAGAGGCCACCCTGCACCCGCGCAACCGCCACCAGGGTCGTTACGACTTCCCGGCGCTGATCAAGACCACGCCGGAACTGGCGCAATTCGTGATCATCAACCCCTACGGCAAGGAAAGCATCGATTTCGCCAGCCCCGACGCCGTGCGGGTGTTCAACCGGGCGCTGCTCAAAGCCTTCTATGGTATCCAGCACTGGGATATCCCGGCGGATTACTTGTGCCCCCCCGTACCGGGGCGTGCGGACTATGTGCATTTCCTCGCCGACCTGTTGGCCAGCGTCAACGAAGGTGTGATCCCACGTGGTGCGCCGGTCAAGGTGCTGGACATTGGCATGGGCGCCAACTGCGTCTACCCACTGATTGGCTACAGCGACTACCGCTGGCACTTCCTCGGTTCTGAGATTGATCCGACAGCCGTCGCAGCCGCCAAGGCCATCGTGCAGTCCAACGGGCTGAACAAGGTGATCCAACTGCGTCAGCAGACCAACCCCAAGCACATCCTGCTGGGCCTGCTGGAGCCGGGCGAGCGCTTTGACCTGACCATGTGCAACCCGCCGTTCCACGCGTCCATGGACGAGGCCACCAAGGGCAGTGAACGCAAATGGCGCGCCTTGGGCAAGGCCGATCCAAAACGCAAATTGCCGGTGTTGAACTTCGGCGGCCAATCGGCCGAGCTGTGGTGCGAAGGCGGCGAAGCGCGCTTTGTGACGCAACTGATCGCCGAAAGCGCGAATTTTGCCCACAAGGTGTTGTGGTTCAGCACCCTGGTATCAAAAGCGTCGAACTTGCCCGCGATCGAAACGGCACTGAAAAAAGCCGGCGTGCTGGAAAGCCGCGTAGTGGAAATGTCCCAAGGCCAGAAGACCAGCCGATTTGTCGCCTGGACCTTCCAGACCAAGAACGAACAGCAGATCTGGCGCCAGCGCTGGGTGCGCTGACGCCAACCTGTAGGAGCGAGCTTGCTCGCGAAAAACGCCAAGACACCGCATTCATCCGGGATGGCCGCGTTATCGTTAACGGCCTTCGCGAGCAAGCTCGCTCCTACAGGTAAAAAATCGCAGGCAACAAAAAACCGTGCCCGGATCGCTCCGGAGCACGGTTTTTTTTTGCTGCGTCTTACTTGTTAACAGCGTCGGTCAGGCTTTTGGCCACAACCAGCTTGATAACTTTCTTGGCAGCGATTTCGATGGCAGCGCCAGTCGAAGGGTTACGGCCAGTACGGGCAGGACGCTCGGTCACTTTCAGCTTGCCGATACCTGGCAGAGTGATTTCGCCGCCGTTTTCCAGCTGATCAGCAACGATCTGGCCCAGTTGGTCCAGAGCTGCGCGCGCGGTGGTTTTTGGCGCGTCGATAGCTTCAGCGATATCAGCGATCAGTTGGTCTTTAGTCAAAGCCATTGTGGTGTTCCTTCCCTATCAAATTCATATGGATATTGCAGAGTGCAGTGTCAGCCGTCGAGCCCGACCGTCATGGCCTGGCACCCCCGGCTATAACCACGGAGATCGGGGTTATAGATGCTTGAAACGGGGATTGGTTCGACCTGACAGATGCTGAATGCACGCTTAACGCCGAGTCATGGCGTAAGACGGGGCAAAACTAGCACAGAGACGGGGAAATATCCGCTTCTACCTAGCCATTTGGTCAGCTTTATCGCTCTAAACCGTGAAAAAAAGGCATATACCCCGTCGGAGAGCATCCAAAACCCCTTCGACGCGTGTCTTGGCCAATGGGTGCGGTACACTGGGCAACTTTTCGGGGAGGCCAACCGCTCCCCGCTCAACCAGCCGAGAAGCCTATGCCGATCCGTCATTGCATCGTCCACCTGATCGACAAAAAACCCGACGGCACACCCGCAGTTCTCCACGCCCGCGACTCCGAGCTTGCCGAGTCGGCCGCTATCGAGAACATGCTTGCCGACCTCAACGAGAGCTACAACGCCAAACAAGGCAAGGCCTGGGGTTACTTCCATGCCGAGTCCGGCGCGCACCCGTTCAGTGGCTGGTTGAAGGACTATTTCGAAGGTGGCCAGGATTTCACTGCGTTCAGCCGCACCGCCGTCGAGCATCTGCAGAAGCTGATGGAAGAATCCAACCTCTCCACCGGTGGTCATGTGCTGTTTGCCCACTACCAGCAAGGCATGACCGACTACCTGGCCATCGCCCTGCTGCACCACAGCGAAGGCGTGGCGGTGACCGATGAGCTGGACGTGACCCCATCGCGCCACCTGGACCTGGGCCAGCTGCACCTGGCGGCGCGCATCAACGTCTCCGAGTGGCAGAACAACAAGCAATCCAAGCAGTACATCTCGTTTATCAAAGGCAAGAACGGCAAGAAGGTCTCGGAGTACTTCCGCGACTTTATCGGCTGCCAGGAAGGCGTCGACGGGCCGGGCGAAACCCGCACCCTGCTCAAGGCCTTCAGCGACTTCGTCGAAAGCGAAGACCTGCCGGACGAATCTGCCCGCGAAAAAACCAAGACCCTGGTGGATTACGCCAGCAGCCAGGCCAAGCTCGGCGAACCCATGGGCCTGGAAGAACTGTCGAGCTTGATCGATGAGGATCGGCCCAAGGCGTTCTACGACCATATCCGCAACAAGGATTACGGCCTGTCGCCGGAAATTCCCGCCGACAAGCGCACGCTCAACCAGTTCCGCCGCTTCACCGGCCGCGCCGAGGGCCTGTCCATCAGTTTTGAAGCGCACTTGCTGGGCGACAAGATCGAGTATGACGAAGCCGCCGGCACCTTGATCATCAAGGGCTTGCCGACCCAACTGACCGACCAGCTCAAGCGCCGTAACTGATGCTCGGCGGGGTCTTTAAAAAAGTCCTGCTGGTGTTGCTGGTGGTGGTCGTGATCCAGAACTGGGGCAAGGTCGAACGGCTGTTCAACCCGTCCCAGGTGGTCTCGGAGCAGACGCGGGCTTCGGCCCACGTTGTGCTGTATGCCACCCAATGGTGTGGCTACTGCAAGCAGATCCGCCGCTTCCTCGACCAGAAAGGCATTCCGTACCAGGCGCTCGATATCGAAAAGGACGCCCAGGCACGCCTGGCCTATGAAGCGTTGGGCGGCGGCGGGATTCCGTTCGTGGCGGTGAACGGCACGCTGATCCGCGAGTACAGCCCCGAGAAGATCATGGCCGCGCTGAAGTAATCAGCGCACCACGATCATTCGCCCCAGCAGGCTGTGCTGTTCGAAGCCCAATACCGCCTGCAACGCGTTCAGTACTGCCTGCGGGTCTTTGCTCGGGAAGCTGCCGCTGACCCGCTTGGCCCCCATCTCGTCGTTGAGCAGCACGATGCGGCCAGGGTAGTAACGGCCCAGGTCCTTGAGCACATCCGCCAGGGGCGCCTTGTAGTAGTTGAGCCAGCCGTCGCGCCAGGCCAGGCGCGATTCGCTGTCGACCGCGTGCAGGGGTTCTGCGACGCCTTCGGCGTAGGCCACTTGTTGCCCAGCCGTAAGAATTTGCTGCTGAGCCTGCCTGGAAGGTGTCACACCCACCCGTCCCGACAACACCGTGACCTGAGCCCCTGCCGCTTGCAGGCGCACTTCGAATTGCGTGCCCAGCACCCGCGCCTCACCACTGCCCGCCGCCACCACGAATGGCTCCCCCGTGTGCGTCACGCTGAAAAAGCCCGCGCCGCGCCGCAGCTGGATATGCCGCTCGCCCTGGCTGAAATCCACGGCGATGGCGCTGTCGGCATCCAGGGTGACTTGGGACTGGTCGGCCAGGGTGACGGTCTTCACTTCCCCCGGCGCGCTCACATAATCGGCGCCAAAGTCATCGATCCAGCGCGACGGCTGCCAACCCGCGGCCATCGACACCATCACCAGCAGGCACGCGGCCGTGGCCAGCGCACCGGACCAGCGCACCACTCGCGAACGCCTGCTGGCGCTCATGGCATTGAGATAGCCCTGCAAGGCCAGGGCCTCTTCGTCGGCCAACAGGCGCGCCGGCACTTCGCTCAATTCCCACACCACCTGGGCCTGGGCATAGGCCTCCACATGCGCCGGGTCAGCCCGCAGCCAGCGGCTGAAGGTAGCCTGGTCGCCGCTGCTGGGCTGGTCGTGCAGCAGGCTCAGCCAGGCCAGTGCGGCGTGTTCCTGGTCGGGCGTGGGGGTGACGTTCACGGTGCTTTCCCTGGCGTGCGTAGAGGCGATGGCTCACGAAGGCTGGCTTTGCAGGCTTCGAGGGCACGCATCATATGTTTTTCCACCGCGCTTTGGGACAGCCCCATGGCCTTGGCGATGTCCGCGTACTTGCGGCCATGGATGCGGTTAAGCAGGAAAATATGCCGGGTGCGTTCCGGCAAACTGCGCAAGGCGGCCTCGACATGGCGCAGGTCGTTGCCCGCCTCCAATGCCGCCTGGGGTTCTGAACCCTGGTTATCCTGCTGCTCCGGCAGCCAGCCTTCGTTGCTGCGCACGCGGGCGCCTTCGCTGCGCAAGTGGTCGATGGCGATATTGCCGGCGCAGCGCAGCAAGTAGGTACTGAGCTCTTCAACCTGTACCAGGGGCCGGCGCCAGAAGCGCAGGAACAGGTCCTGCACCAGGTCGGCCGCCGTCGCGCGGCAACCCACGCGACGGCTGACCAGGGCTTCCATCTGCGAACGCTGGGACAGGAACACCTGTAGAAAATGTGCGCGCCCACCCGCCGCATCGGTATGCGGGCTGTCCTGGGGTTCGGGTGGCGGGCTGATCATCATGGCGGGCTCAGAGCGTGGCGACGGCTGCAACGGGGCAGGCCAGCAAGCCGATGCCCGCCAGGTTCATGGCCAGCCGTGGCCGATACGGCAACAGCAACACCAGCAGTAATGCGCTGAGCATCAATACCGCGCACCACTGCACCAGGCCCTGGCCCCACCCGGCGATCACCACCGCAGGCCAAATCGACACCGTCAGCAGCAACCAGCCGGCGGCGCGTAACCCCAAGCGCCGACGTGGGGAGGGTTTGCTGTGCAGCAACTCGCCATGGTGACGATCGGTGGACAGGCACAACGCGGTGAACCCGGCGTAACACATCAGCAGAGCAACGAGCATTCAGTGCGCCTCCGGCTTGAGTTTGAGCGAAGGCACACCCTCGGCCTTGGATGGAAGCGCGGCACGACGTTGCATCTTCCAGGCCGCCCAGGCCAGGAACACACCGCTGCCCAGGCACGTCAGGTCGAAGCCAGCCATGGCCCAATCGCCCCTGGCCAGTGACACCCCCAGGTGTTCGGAGGTGGTGATTGCGTTGAGCAAGGGTACGGCGACAAACAACAGCGCACCGACACTCAATTGCTCGACCCAGCCCTGGCGACCTCGACGCAACATGGCGTGCAACAGGCTCAGGCCCCAGGCAATAAAGAAGACCTGCACTTCCCAGGCGGAACGCTCGGCGACGCTCACCGGCAGCAAACGGTTAGCCCAGAAGAACGCGGCGATAGCGATCATCAGCCCGGACATGCTGGCGATGTTCAGCACCTCCACCAGTTTCAGCTCGAACGGCATCACGCCGCTTTTGACGTGCTTGAGCTGGCGTTTGCCCAGCCACATCACCAGGCCGGTGCCAATCATGGCCGTGCCCGCCAGGCCGCAGATAAAGTACAACCAGCGCAGCACCGGGCCGGCGAAATGGCCCATGTGCAAGCCGTAGAAACTGCCGCCGATAACGGCGGGCAACGACGGCTCGCCACTGACACGCACCTGCTCTCCCGTGGTGCCGTTGAACGACACGATGCTGCCGAAGTCATGCACCACGCTGTCGGAACCGGCGCGGAACACATTCACCGACGCATTCACGTCGCCGGGATTATTCACCGCCACACGTCCGACATGACCACCCGCCCATTGCTGCCGCGCCTGGGCGTACATCGGCCCCAGGGGCAGCAACTTACCTGGCTGGCCAAGGGCCGGCGCATTGTCGGTGGCCGGGAACACTTCGCTGAAGAACGCCCGGGTGTCGTCGCCATAAGAGGCCATGATCGGCGCCGGCATCACCATGCTCATGAAAATCACCAGGCTGCTGTAGGTGATCATCAGGTGAAAGGGCAACACCAGCACGCCCACCGCGTTATGCCCATCGAGCCAGGAACGCTGGCCTTTGCGGGGGCGGAAGGTGAAGAAGTCCTTGAAGATTTTCTTGTGGGTGATGATGCCGGTGATCAAGGCGACAAACATCACCATCGCGGCAAAGGTCGACAGCCAGCGGCCCCACGGGTGAGGCATTTGCAACTGGAAGTGGAAGCGATAGAAGAATTCGCCGCCCATGCTTTCACGGACCTGCACCGGTTGACCGCTGACCGGGTCGAGGACTTTCTGGATAAAGTTGCCACGCTTGCCGGGGTCGACCTTGTCCTGCCACATCACCGACAACCCGGGATCGCGGCTGTCGGGCAGGGTAATAAACCAGCGCGCAGCGGTAGGCGCCTGTCGCTCCAGATAGGCTTGCGCCACCGCGAGGCTGCGGGCGTCATCCACCCCATGCACCTGCACTTCAGGCTGCATCCAATGGGTGATCTCGTCTTTGAAATAGGACAAGGTGCCGGTCAGGAAAATCGCGAACAGCAGCCAGCCAAAGATCAACCCGACCCAGGTGTGCAACCAGGCCATGGCCTGGCGAAATCCATCTTTCATGGGCGTGCCACCCACCAACCCACGCCCGCCAGGGTGGCAAACAGGACGCAGGGCGCCATCACGCCCAGCCAGGCACGCCCGGCCGTGCGGCAGGCAAAGCACCACAGCACCGCCAGCAGATAGAACACAAACGAACTCATCATCCCCACGATCACCGCATCGGCACGGGACGTCGGCAGCCACAGCGCCAGGCAGATACTGGCCAGGGAAGCCATCAGATAACCGCCAACCACGGCGGCCAGCACCCGCGAGGTCACGGCGAGGCGATAGGAGACGGGCAGTGAGGTTTTGCTTTTCATGCGGGAGGCGCCAGGTTCGTCAGCGCGCAATATTAATGATAAATATTCTCATAAGCAAAACACAACGGATGAAACACCGGTGCGAGCGGATTGCCGAACCCCTTCCGGGGCCCTACAATGCGAACAATTCTTGTTCTCTAAAGCATGTCGATGCTTGCGGAGTGTTCACGTTGAGCCCGTCCCACACCGTCGAAGTCCTGTATCACGAGCATCATCACTGGCTCACCGGCTGGTTGCGACGCAAGCTCGGCTGCCCGCAAAGCGCGGCCGACCTGGCACAGGACACCTTTGTGCGCGTGCTGAGCGCGCGGGAAACCCCGACGCTGGTCGAACCGCGCGCCTTCCTCACCACCATCGCCAAGCGCGTGCTGTTCAACTTCTACCGCCGCCAGGACCTGGAGCGCGCCTACCTCGAGACGCTGGCACAGATGCCGGAACTGGTCGCGCCGTCGGAAGAAGAACGCGCCATCATCCTGCAAACCCTGTTGGAACTTGACCAACTGCTCGACGGGCTGCCCAACCGCGTCAAACGCGCATTCCTGCTGGCCCAGCTCGATGGCCTGACCTACGCGCAAATCGGCGCCGAACTGGGCATCTCCATCGCCACCGTCAAACGCCACCTGAATAAAGCCGCCATGCGCTGCTATTTCGCCCTATGAATTTCTCGACCCACATCGCCGAGCAAGCCGTGCACTGGTTGATGGAGATGCAGCAAGGCGCGCTCAGCCCGCGCCAGCAGGCGGCCTGGCAGCAATGGTTGAATGCCCACAGCGAACACCAACGGGCATGGGACCACATCCAGCGCGTCAACCAGCGCCTGCGCGACATGCCCTCGCCCCTGGCCCATGCGGCGTTGAACGCACCGAAATCCAGCAGCCGACGCCAGGCGCTGAAGCTGCTGTTGATCCTGGGTGCCGGCTCGGCTGCGGCCTGGAGCCTGCGCCAGCAACATATCCTGCCCCCCCTGAGCGCCGACTACCGTAGCCCCGTCGGCCAACGCCGCAAGGTGCAATTGGCCGACGGCAGCCAGTTGCAGCTCAATACCGGCAGCGCGGTGGATGTGCATTTCGATGGCCAGCAACGGCTGATCCGTCTGCTCGAAGGCGAGATCCTGCTGAACGGTGTCGCCGGCAACACACCGTTGCAGGTGCTCACCGGCCAGGGCCTGCTCAGCAGCCAGGCTGCTCGCCTGAATGTGCGCCAGTACAACGACCATACCCACGTGGCGGTGTTCGCGGGCCGGGTCGAGGTGATGCCCAACCGCTACAGTGGCCTGCCGCTGACGGTCGAGGCCGCGCGCCAGGTGAATTTCACCCGCAAGGGCTGGGATACGCCACGCCCCACCGACGCCAACAGTGGCGCCTGGGCCGACGGCATGCTGGTGGCCGCGCATATGCGCCTGGAAGATTTCCTCGCCGAAGTGGGCCGTTACCGCCGAGGCCAGGTCAATTGCGATCCGCAAGTCGCCAACCTGCTGCTGTCCGGCAGCTATCCGTTGGACGACAGTGAACGCATTCTCGATCTGCTGGAGGTCAGCCTGCCGGTCAAGGTGCGGCGCTTTACCCGCTACTGGGTGACCGTTCAGGCACGCGCTTGAATTATTGCGCGCAACCATGAGCCGTTTTCCGCACCTCGCGTGACAGAGAAGGAAAGCCCCCTTGATCCTTCCTTCTCAGGACCGCTCTTCATGCCCCAGCAACCGCCCCTTCTCACCCGCACCTTACGCCAACTGCTGCTAGGCGCCAGCCTCAGTTTTACCGCCCTGCCATCGGCAATGGCGGACGACACCAAGACCTATCAGATCGCGCCCGCCTCGCTGGAGGCGGCGCTCAATCAATTTGGTCGCGAAGCCGGCGTGTTGATTTCCTTCGGTTCAGACGTCACAGCCGGCCTGCAGAGCCGTGGGCTGTCCGGCAACTACAGTGCCGCCGACGGGCTGCAAACACTGCTGGAAGGCACCGGCCTGCAAGCCCGCGCCGAAGGCGACAATGCCTACAGCCTGCAACCGGCCAATGCACCGACCACGTTGGAGCTCGGCACGTCCACCGTCGTCGGCGACTGGCTCGGCGACGCGGCGCAAGCCAATGTGTTCGAACACCCCGGCGCGCGTGACGTGATCCGCCGTGAGGCATTCGAACGCCAGGGCGCGACCCAGGCCAAGGACGTGCTCAACCGCATCCCCGGCGTCAACGCTCCGGACAATAACGGCACCGGTAGCCACGACATGGCGCTGAACTTCGGCATCCGCGGCCTCAACCCACGCCTGGCGTCGCGCTCTACGGTATTGATGGACGGCATCCCCGTGCCGTTCGCGCCGTATGGCCAGCCGCAACTGTCGTTCGCGCCGATCAGCCTGGGCAACATGGACGCCGTGGACGTCGTGCGCGGCGGCGGTGCGGTACGCTACGGCCCGCAGAACGTCGGCGGCGTGGTCAACTTCGTGACCCGTGCGATCCCGGATGCGCCCACCGTCAAAGGCGGCTTGCAGACCGAAACCAGCCCCTCCTCCAGCCACGATGGCTTCAAGAGCACCGCCAACCTGCTGGCCGGCGGCACCGCCGACAACGGCCTGGGCGGCGCGCTGCTGTACTCCGGTACCCGTGGCGGCGACTGGCGCGAAAACAGCAACACACGCATCGACGATCTGATCCTCAAGGGCAAATACCAGCTCGACGACGCCAACAGCTTCAATGCCATGGCGCAGTACTACGAAGGCCAGGCCGACATGCCTGGGGGCTTGAACGTGGCGGACTACAAGGCCGACCCGTATCAGTCGACCCGCCCCTACGACAAATTCTGGGGCCGCCGTACGATGTTCAACGTCGGCTATCGCTACGAGCAGGACCGCCGCGAGTTCACCGTCAACAGCTTCTTCACCAAGACCCTGCGCAGCGGCTACCTGGACCAGGGCACGTTCCTTTCGCTGTCGCCGCGCGAATATTGGGTACGCGGCCTGGAAACCCGTCTCGCCCAAGGCTTTGACCTGGGCCCCACCAGCCATGAAGTGGGCGTGGGCTATCGCTACATCAACGAAGCCGGGCATGAGTTGCGCTACCGCACGCCGATTTCCGCCAACAACCAGCAAATCCCCACCACTGACAGCCGCAACGACCGCGACACACGCGGCGGTACCGAAGCCAATGCATTCTTCGTCGATGATCGGATTGATATCGGCCGGTGGACCATCACCCCGGGCATTCGCTACGAGATGATCGAGTCCCAGCAGAGCAACAACCTGACCAACGTCAAATACAAAGGCGACTACAACACCGCCCTGCCGGCGCTCAATGTGCTGTATCACCTGACGGACGACTGGAACCTCTACGCCAACACCGAGGGCTCGTTCGGCAGTGTGCAGTACAGCCAGATGCCTAACCGCGTGACCAGCGGCGAAGTGAAACCGGAAAAAGCCCGCACCTGGGAACTCGGCACACGTTATGACAATGGCAGCCTGCGCGCGGAAATCGGCGCGTTCCTGATCAACTTCGACAACCAGTACGAAAGCAACCAGACCAACGATTCCGTGATCGCCCGTGGCCAAACCCGTCACCAGGGTATCGAGACCAGCATCAACTATGCCCTCGACGGCTTGAGCCCGGCGCTGGCCGGCTTCGATGTGTACGCCAGCTACGCCTACGTCGATGCAACCATCCGTGAAGACGGGCCGAACAAAGGCAACCGCGTGCCCTTCTCGTCCAAGCACAAAGGCACCCTGGGCGTGGGTTACACCGAAGGCCCGTGGAAACTCAACGTGGACAGCAGCTACCAGAGCAGCCAATTCGCCGACAACGCCAACACCGAGGCCGAAACCGCCGACGGTGCCAATGGGCGCATCCCCGGCTACATGCTGTTCAGCAGCCGCGCGGCCTATGATTTCGGCCCGCAGCTGTCGGATTTGAATGTGGCGGTGGGCGTGAAGAACATCTTCAACAAGCAGTACTACACGCGCTCGTTCGACGATAACAACAAGGGCAAATACATCGGTGAGCCGCGCACGGTGTACCTACAGACGTCTATCGCGTTCTGACTGCTCGAGCGACAAACAGCCTGTGGCAAGCGGCGTGTGTTGTAGCCAGCAGGCTTGTTGTGGCAAGCGGGCTTTGTTGTGGCGAGCGGGCTTGCCCCGCGTTGGGCTGCGCAGCAGCCCCAATAAGAACGCTGCAGTGTGCCAGGTAGCTTCGGGGCTGTGTTTTGGGGCTGCTTCGCAGCCCAACGCGGGGCAAGCCCGCTCGCCACAACAAGCCCGCTCGCCACAGTAAACCCGCTCGCCACCCAGGTAATGCGCGCGCCTGATGGGCCGGCTCTAACTGCCCGCCAGGCAACTGGGCGTGCCTGCGACCAGGGCGTCGATGGCGCAGCGTGTTTTCGCCGGCATATGCGTGGCCGTGGGCCAAATCACATGGATCGGCGCGGGCTGGTCGCGGTAGCTCGGCAGGACCGCCTCCAGTTGCCCGCGCAGGACATAGTGCGCAATCAACCAACTCGGCAACCAGGCCAGGCCAACACCGGCGATAGCGGCATCGGCCACGGCCTGGAGGTCATCCATCATCAAGGGCGAAGCGACGCGCACACGGTGCGAGCGACCCTCGGCGTCATTCAACTCCCACTCCCGGCGCGGGGCACTGCAGCGGTAGGCGATACCGCGATGCCCGGCCAGGTCCTCGATGCGCTCTATTGCCCCCACGCGCTGCAAATACGCCGGCGAGGCGGCAAGGCCGATGGCCTGCTCACCCAGGCGGCGGGCGCTGAGGCGATCGGTGTCGGGCAGCGCGCCGATGCGCACAGCCAGGTCGAAGCCTTCCTGGGCCACGTCGATCAGCCGGTCGGAGAAAGAAATCTCGATGTCCAACTCGGCAAATCGGTCCATCAGGCCCCAGAGTGCCGGCGCGGCGTAGTGGTGCCCGAACGCCAGTGGCAGGCTCGCCCTCAAACGGCCGCGCGGCTGTTGCCGGCCGCTTTCCAGTACCGATTCGGCGGCCTCCAGTTCGGCCAGCGCGCGCAGGCAATGTTCGTAGTAAGCCTGGCCATCCTCGGTCAGGCGCTGGCGGCGGGTAGAGCGTTGCAACAGGCAGGTTCCCAGGCGGGCCTCGAGGCGCGCCAGGCCTTTGCCGACGGCCGAGCGCGTGAGGTTGAGCCGTTCGGCGGCCTCGGTCAGGTTGCCGCTTTCGACAATCTGGAGAAACAGTTCAACGCCATCAAAACGCGGGGTGGCCATGGTGAAATTGTCGCCCTTGAGTCCCTTATAGAAAGAAAACTTATCACGAATAAAGAATCACATTCCCCTGAAAATAACGTGACACGTCATTCACAGGAGAATCCCATGCCACCCACCGCCACGTTAGCGGCCGTCAGCCCACCGCGCACCGCCAGGAATGGCCTGGCGCTCACCGCCGTATGCCTGGTCGCGCTGATGTTCGGCCTGGAAATTTCCAGCGTGCCGGTCATCCTGCCCACCCTGGAACAACAACTGGGCACCGGCTTCCAGGATGCCCAATGGATCATGAACGCCTACACCCTGGCCTGCACCAGCGTGCTGATGGCCGCCGGCACCCTGGCTGACCGCTTTGGGCGCCGACGCATGCTGGTGCTGTGCCTGTGGTTGTTTGGCCTGGCGTCGTTGGCCTGTGGGCTGGCCGAGGATGCGTCGCTGCTGATCACCGCGCGGTTTGTCCAGGGCATCGGCGCCGGTGCGATGATGATTTGCCAGTTCGCCATCCTCTCGCACCTGTTCCGCGAACCCGCAGCGCGGGCACGGGCCTTTGCAATATGGGGGGTGATTGCCGGCGTGGGCCTGGGCTTCGGGCCGATGATCGGCGCATTGATCCTGGCTGTGGCGGATTGGCGTTGGGTGTTCCTCGTGCATGTGCCGCTCACCCTGTTCACCTTGGTGCTGCTGCGCATCAGCGTGCAGGAGTCCCGCGACCCGGCCGCCCATCGCCTGGACATCGCCGGCATGCTCACCTTGACCGTGTCGGTGTTTGCCCTGGTGTACTTCATCACCCAAGGCAGCGAGCACGGCTTCGGCACACCCGCCATGCTCGGCTGGGCGGCTTTGTCGGGGCTCGGTTTGCTGCTGTTCATCACGGTCGAGCTTCGCAGTGCGCACCCGATGTTCGACTTCTCGGTGTTCCGCATCCAGCGTTTCAACGGCGCGTTGATGGGCTCGATCGGCATGAACTTCAGCTTCTGGCCGTTCATGATCTACTTGCCGTTGTACTTCCAGGCGGGCCTGGGTTACGACACCTTGACCACCGGCGCCGCGCTGCTCGCCTACACCCTGCCGACCTTGCTGGTACCGCCGTTGGCCGAGCGCCTGGCCCTGCGTTATGGCGCCGAACGCATTATTCCGCTGGGCCTGGGCCTGATGGCCGCAGGCTTCCTGGCCATGGCCGCGGTCAACGCGGCCGAGCACCCACGTATCGGGCTGGTGCTGCTCAGTTGCGTGATCGCCGGCGTGGGCCTGGCGCTGACCAACTCGCCCACCACCAACACCACCACCGGTTCGGTGTCGGCCGACCGGGCGGGCATGGCCTCGGGCATCGACCTCAGTGCACGGCTGATCACCCTGGCCCTCAACATCGCGCTGATGGGGCTGGTGCTGTTGCTGGGGATCAGCCATCGACTGGCCGAGGTGTTGCCTGCAACCACGGCAATGGATTGGCCGGCTATCAGCCAACACATCGCCGCAGGAAAGTTGCAGTCGATGGGGCTGGCATTCAACGATGCCCAGGCGGCCCTGCGCCACGGCGCCGGTTGGGCGATGTTGTTTGCCGGGTTGGGGGCTGGTGGGTTGGCGATGCTGAGCCGGTATTTTTTCCGACGCGGCGGCTAAACGAAAACGGGCCTGCAGATGCAGGCCCGTTTGTAGGAGGATGAAAAAACGGTCAGCCGTTGATGACAGCGTTTTCGTTTTCCAGGAATTCCTGTTCCAGCGCGTCTTCATTCACTTTGTTGATTGGCTGGTTTTTAGCGGCAGCGCGGGGCTTGCCTTGCAGTTTGCCGAACAAATGTTCCAACGCATGATCCAGTTTGGCCGCTGCACCGTCGATCGCCTGCTCCAGGGTATCGGCCTTATGCAGTACCGAAAGCGGTTGATGGCCCTTTGGCCGTGCTTCCAGGCGGCAACTTAAATCGTGGGGACCGGGCTTGTCGCCGTTCTCATCCCGCAGGTAGACCTCAACGCGGGTCAGGTCCTCTTCATAACGTTCGAGCGTGCTTTCAATGGTATTACGTACCCACTCCTCCAGTCGGATGCTGCTTTCAATATGGTTATCGCTATTGACTTGGATTTGCATAGTTCTTCCCTTATTTCAGCTAGCTCGCGAGAGATCACAAACTGCAACACCGGGGTGGTGAAACCATGACCTCTTGATTACACAATTGAGCACTCAGAAGAACATTTCAAGCCCTTTGCAAAGATAAATCCTACATTACAAATTAACCCTGACTACGAGCAAAAACACTGGTAGGGTGGGGAGTTAGTTACATCTTCTTACCTCCCCGCGATCGTTATCATTGCCCCTCTCCCCATGGGTGCAATCCGCGAAAAATCCCCCCCAGTATCGAACGTGTTCGTCGTGGTGATCGGGCTGATTGCGCTGTCTGCGATCATTTTCTCGGTATTGCCCTGAAACGACGCACAGCACGCCAGCACACCACAGCACAACGGCGGGAGGGGCTTGTTTGCGCTGACGGTGGTTCAGCCGAGTATTCATTGGCTGATCCACCGTCATCCGGAGCAAGCCCCCTCCCACATTCTGATTTCAACGCCTGGGAGGCCGCTGTACGGCACGCCCCTTGCTGTATGGCTGATGAGGCAAACGGATGTTGTGAAACCTCAGCGACGGAGTGGCCGGTGGTCAGGCAACGCGAACTAATCCAGACGCCGGTCGTCAATGACTGCATGTTCTTATCAGGCGGTAACGCACCATGGACAACCCTTTTCAGATCATCACCGACACGTTCACCCCTCAATACCGGGTCAACCTGAGCATCCAGCGGCTGGATGGCAGCATCATGCTCACCCTCTCCAACGAGAAGGGGGTGGTGGCCAAGCGCATGATCAGCGCCGAACAACGCAACGACCCGCAACGGCTCAAACGCCTGGTGCAAAGCATCCAGTTCGGCATTGCCATCGAGCAGGGCCATAGCGCCATGGAAATCCTGGCGGTGATGACGGACGGGGACAGTCACAAACTATTGCAGCGACCGCCCACCCGTGCCCTGCCTTTCAGCATCGGGCTTTAAAGCTCGCCCTTCTCGGTTTCCAGGTTCGCCTCGCCCTTGCGACGCGGGCCTTCGACCTTCACCGAAGGGAACGCCGACGAGGCATAGCGCACCACCAGGATCGAGAACGCCAGCAGCAGAATCCCGCCGCACAGGTAGATGATGCCGATGTCCGGCGGGTTGTGGTGGGACACGTTGGAGATCAACAGACGCGTCAGCGCGGTGATCGCCACGTAGATCAGGAAACGCACCGGCATGTGGTTGGTCTTGAAATAAATCCCGACCATGGCCCCCAATTCCAGGTAGATGAACAGCAGCAAGATGTCATCGATCTTGATGTGCCCGTTCTCCAGCATCCCCAGGAACTCCATCACCGCCGCCCAGGCGGTCACCGCACCAATGGCGAACAACGCCAGGTAGTGGAACGACTCGACAAACAGATTACCCAGGGACTCGGCCAGCCCATGGACGTTCTGGCGCAGCTTTTCGGCCCAGTTGAATTTCACGATGATACTTCCTTAGGTCGGTTCGACCGGATAATGCGGGTTGGACATGACGGTTGTTCTGCATGCAGAAAAAAGGCCAGGGTAGGCATGAGATGATGGCGGGGTGACATGAGGCACGTCATTCGAAAACGGATTTATCAAGGCCACTGAGGACGGTAAACCCTGGGATGTTTCCAGCAAAATCCCGGCAGGTAGTCAGAAATTTCCGTTGTAGCAATCTCCCACTTAGCAGCTACATTAAAAATCCTGCTATCCAAACCCGCGCGTTTGGCATATGCTTTTCGCTGTATATAGATACAGTAGTAGCAAAAGACAACTATCGTGAAGGCATGTGAGGTGGTGAATGGCCGTCGAAGTGGTATACCGCAGCAGCCGAGATCTGGAGCGTTTGTTCATGGATAAAGCCGAAGCTGACCGTCATGACAAGATGCTTGAACTCGCCGAGTTGCTTGCAGAAGTGTTGCAAAAAGCCGTGCCGTCCCTGAGTGAGCAGCAGGTTGAAGAGGCCGGGATCTACATGGCGAAGAACCGCGATGTATTTGCCAAGGCGTTCAAGAGCCAGCCGGACGCGTTGTCCGAGTTGCTCAACGCCGCGGCGGAATAAAGCCCGAATTGAACAGGCCCTGAATCATCGATTCAGGGCCTTTTTAATGCCTGGTTATTGGTAGAGCAGGCGCTCGGCCAATTCGTCCGCCACCCGTGCCGGGGAGCGTTTTTCGGCCTGGGCGTGGGCGAATATTTCGGTCAAGCGCGTGCCGATGTTCGACAGGTGTGCGGTGATGGTCGGCAGCTCCGCGCCGCCGTGCTTGAGGGCAACGTAGATCAGGCCGCCGGAGTTGATCACGTAGTCCGGGGCATAGAGGATGCCGCGCCCTTCCAACTGGTCGGCCACTTGCAGGTTGGTCAGTTGTGCGCTGGCGGAGCCGGCCACGGCGGCGCAGCGCAGTTGGCCGACGCTGGTGCGGTTGAACACAGCGCCGAGGCCGCAGGGCGCGAGGATGTCGCAGGGCGTGCTGAGCAAGGCGTCGTTGGCAATGGGGTGCGCGCCGAGTTGCTCCATGGCCAGTTGCACCTTGCCGTGGTCGATGTCGCTGACCAGCAGTTCGGCGCCAGCGGCGTGCAGTTGTTCAGCCAGGGCGAACCCGACATTGCCCAGGCCCTGGATCGCCACGCGCAAGCCCTCAAGGTTGTCGCTGCCCAGGCGCGCCATGGCAGTGGTGCGAATGCCGGCGAACACCCCCATGGCAGCATGGGGCGCAGGGTCGCCGGCCGCCGTGGTGCTGGTGACGAAGCGGGTGTGTTGGGCAATGCAGTCCATGTCGGCCACCGACGTGCCGCTGTCGATGGCGGTGATGTAGCGGCCATTGAGTTGCTCGATGCACCGGCCGAAGGCTTCGAACAGCGCCGCCCGGCTTTCCACATGGGCGGGGCGCTGGATCACGGCCGTGCCGCCGCCCACCGGCAACCCGGCCAGGGCGGCCTTGTAGCTCATGCCTTGGGCCAGGCGCGCGGCATCGGCGACGGCCGTTTCGTCATCGGGGTAGGCAAGGTAGCGACAGCCGCCCAAAGCGGGTCCCAGGCGGCTGTTGTGGATGGCGATGACCGCCTTCAACCCCGTCACCGGGTCAATGCTCAGGTGCAGCGATTCAAGGCGGTAGCTGTGCATGAGAGCAAACATCGTCGAGCTCCCGAATCACGTCTGGTGTCGCCAAGTATAGGCTTGCGGTAGAAAACTGCCGAAGTGCACTGGAATAAGCCGCCCGGTTTTGCAGGCCCTGCGACATAAGCAGATAGGATCCTTCTCAAGCCACTGGACGAAAATTCACAGCAAGGCTAAAACGGAGGCATCCGTCGGAGAACGCAATGAAGCCGCGCCAAGCTTTTTTCGCCTGCCTGGAACGTTCACCCCCCGCGCTGTTTGAAGCAGCGCTGTGGATTGCTGCCGAACATGACCCGGCGGTGCAGCCGTTGGTGATCCTGCAGGACCTGATCTCGCTGGAACAACAGGTGAATGTGGGCATGCCCATGCTACCGGCGGATGAGCTCGGTCAACCGCTGCTGCGGCGCATGAATGACCTGGGGTTCGCCCAGGACGAATTCACCCCGCTGCGCCCCGCTGCTGCCTTGCTGGACAAGGTGCTGCAACGCAAGCGCGGGCAACCGTTGGCCATGGGCCTGATCGCGATGGAGCTGGCGCGGCGCCTGAATATTCCCATGGTCGGCGTCAACTTCCCCGGCCACTTCCTGCTGCGAGTCCCCGGCGCCGATCACCTGCTCGATCCGTGCGGCGGTCGGCGCCTCTACCCCAATGATTGCCGCGAGCTGCTGCAACGCCAATACGGCCCCAACCTCAAGTTGCAATCAGACCACCTGCACACCGCCGAACCCCGTTCGATCCTGCAACGCCTGTCACGCAACCTGCGCCAACTGCACCTCTCCAATGACGATCCGCTGGCGGCCCTGGTCGACGCCGAACGCGTGCTGGAACTGGGCAATGCCAGCGCCGCCGACTACCTGGCGCGCGCCAGCCTGTACCAACGCCTGGACTGCCCCAGCGCCGAACGCTTCGACCTGGAACATGCGCTGCTGCTCAGCGAAGACCCGATCCAGCGCCTGCGCCTGACCGAGCGGCTGGGGCACCTGCCCCCCAACTCCGTGGTGCATTGAACACCCTCTTTCCAGGAACACACTGTCCTGTGGCGAGCGGGCTTGCCCTAATGCCGTTCAGTTAAGGCTTTTTTGTAGGAGCGAGCTTGCTCGCGAAGAACTCACAGGCGCCGCGTTCACTCAGGAAACACGCGTTATCGTTGACGTTTTTCGCGAGCAAGCTCGCTCCTACAGAAGGCGATGTACGCTTAACTGAACGGCATTAGGGCTTGCCCCGCGTTGGGCTGCGCAGCAGCCCCAATAAGAGCGCTGCAGTGTGCCAGGCAGCTCCGGGACTGTGTTTTGGGGCTGCTGCGCAGCCCAACGCGGGGCAAGCCCGCTCGCCACAACAAGCCCGCTCGCCACAGTGATATTGCTCGCTGTAAATGCAGTATCGGGCTGGCTATCAGTGATTTAGGGGCCACCAGTGCTCTGTACAAGTCTCAAGCGTCATGGAGTATCAGGTTGGTTCGCCGGATGCGCCTGCACAAACGCCGGATGTTGCTCCGCCAACGCCGCCACTCGCCCGATGCGCGAGTACGCCGCCAGCGGGACCTTGAAGCGCTGCGCCGCGTACAACTGCGGGATCAAGAACACATCCGCCAGCCCCGGCTGCTCGCCAAAGCAAAAACCCTGATCGCCAATCAACTGCTCGACGGCAGCCAGGCCCTGGCTGATCCAATGACCGATCCATTCCAGCACTTGAGCCTCGTCATGCCCCCACTGGCGCAGCAGGTTCTGGGTACTGGAGTTGTGCAGCGGGTGGATATCGCAGCCGATGATCGAAGCCACCGCGCGCGCATGGGCACGGGTCGCCAGGTCCTGCGCCAGCAGCGGCACCTGTGGATAACGTTCCTCCAGGTACTCGATGATCGCCAGGGATTGAATCAACAGCTCGCCGTCATCCGTGCGCAAGGCCGGCACACGGCCTTGCGGGTTGATCGCCAGGTACGCGGGCTGGTGATTGGCACCGCCAGGCGGCACCAGCAGGTTGACCGGTACAGCGCTGTAATCCAGACCCTTGAGGGCCAGGGCAATACGCACCCGGTACGATGCGGTGGAGCGGTAGTAGGTATAAAGTTCCATTGCCCTGCCCCCCTAGCGCGCCGCAACCACGGTGCCACGGCATTCGCCAAACCCGATGGACGCAAAGCCTTCGCGGCTGCAGCGGGCGCGCAGGATGACTTCGTCGCCGTCCTCGAGGAATCGGCGCACTTCGCCGGAAGGCAGTTCGACCCCTTTCTTACCGCCCTCGGTCATCTCCAGCAGGCTGCCGAACTGCCCGGCTTCGGGCCCGGACAACGTGCCCGAACCGAACAGGTCACCGGCCTGCAACTGGCAGCCGTTGACGCTGTGGTGCGCCACCAATTGCGCGACGGTCCAGTACATATGCAGGGTGTTGCTCAGGGCCAGGCGATGGGCTGGCAGGTTGTGTTCGCGCATCGCGGCCGTGGTCAGCAGCACTTCCAGTTCGATATCGAAGGCGCCCGCCGCCTGGTCGCGTTGATCCAATAGGTACGGCAACGGTTGCGGGTCACCCTCAGGCCGCGCCGGTTGTGCCTTGCGAAACGGCTCCAGGGCTTCGGCCGTGATCACCCAGGGCGAGATGCTGGTGATAAAGCTCTTGGACAGGAACGGCCCCAGCGGCTGGTATTCCCAGGCCTGGATATCCCGCGCCGACCAGTCGTTGAGCAGGCAGAAACCGGCGATGTGGTCTGCCGCATCGCCAATGGCAATCGAATCGCCCATCGCATTGCCCTGGCCGATCCAGATACCCAGCTCCAACTCATAATCCAGGCGCGCGCAGGGACCGAATGTCGGCTCGGCCTGGCCGGCTGGCAAGGTCTGGCCTTTGGGACGACGCACGTCGGTGCCGGAGGGGCGAATGGTCGAGGCGCGGCCGTGATAACCAATCGGCACGTACTTGTAGTTGGGCAGCAAGGGGTTGTCGGGGCGGAACAATTTGCCGACATTCTGCGCATGCTCGATGCCGACGTAGAAGTCGGTGTAGTCGTTGATCTTCGCCGGCAAGTGCATCTGGCAATCGGCGGCGCGGTGCAGCACTTGGGCCTCACGCGCTTGCAGCGGGCTGCCCTCCCCCAGTAATTCCAACAGGCGCTCGCGCAGGGCTACGCGCGGGCCACGGCCCAGTTCGAAGAAGGCATTCAACTGTCCGCCGGTGGTGGCATCGACGGCGCGAAGCGCTTCGCCGTCAAACGCATCGCGCACGGCCAGCAGGTCGAGAATACAGTCGCCAATCGCCACGCCACTGCGCGGTGCCGAGCCATTGATACTGAACACGCCCAGCGGCAGGTTTTGCAGGGGGAAGTCGCGGTGACCATTGGCACTGGCGACCCAGCTGCGGGCAAGCGTTGGTTGCGTCATGGGTTATCTCCGGTTCGGGTTGAAGGTGGCGGGCAGCGAGGCCCAGCACGCGTCATAAGCGGGTTGCAGTTGCGGGCATTCCAGGGCGAACTGGGTCGGGCGCAGCACTTGGCTGGTCTCGAACATAAAGGCCATGGTGTTATCGATCTTGTGAGGCGCCAGCTCGACATTGATGGCCTTGGTGCAGGTCTCGCCATCCGGGCCGTGGGCGCTCATGCAGCTGTGCAGCGATGCACCGCCGGGCAGGAAACCGTCGGCCTTGGCATCGTAGACGCCCTGGATCAGGCCCATGTATTCGTTCATCAGGTTGCGGTGGAACCACGGTGGCCGGAAGGTGTTCTCGGCCACCATCCAGCGCGGTGGGAAGATCACGAAGTCGAGGTTGGCCAGGCCATGCACACTGGTGGGCGAGGTCAATACGGTGAAGATCGACGGGTCGGGGTGATCGAAGCTCACGGTGCCGATGGTGTTGAAGCGACGCAGATCGTATTTGTACGGCACATTGTTACCGTGCCAGGCCACCACGTTCAGCGGCGAGTGGTCCAGCTCGCAGGCCCACAGTTCACCGAGGAATTTCTGCACCAGGGTGGTGGGCTGCTTGAGGTCTTCGTAATGGGCGACGGGGCTCAGGAAGTCGCGGGGATTGGCCAGGCCATTGCTGCCAATCGGCCCCAGGTCCGGCAGGCGCAGCGGTGCGCCATGGTTCTCGGCGACGTAGCCACGCGCTTGCGCATCCAGCAATTCGACGCGGAACTTCAGGCCGCGCGGCAGTACGACGATTTCCAGCGGCTCGACCTCCAGCACCCCCAGTTCGGTGGCGATACGCAAGCGGCCCTGCTCAGGCACGATCAACAGCTCGCCGTCGGCGTTGAAGAACACGCGCTCCATCGATCGGTTGGCGCGGTAGTGGTAGATGCTGATGCCCGCCGGTTTTTCCGACGCGCAATTGGCGACCATGCCGACAAGTCCCTCGATAAAGTCCGTCGGCTCGCTCGGCAGCTCCAGCGGGTTCCAGCGTAGGCGATTGGGCGTGACCGCCCCCAGCGGGCCACCGGCCAATTGCCGCTCCAGCTTGACGAACGCCGGGTGGTTGGCCGACGGCTGGATGCGGTACAGCCAGGTACGGCGCGCTTCGCTGCGCACCATGGTGAAGGCCGTGCCGGAAAACAGTTCGGTGTAGAGACCGTAGGGCGCTTTTTGCGGGGAGTTCTGGCCGACGGGCAGCGCGCCGGGCAGGGCTTCGCTGGCGAATTCATTGCCGAAGCCCGACAGGTATTCGAGGTTCATGGATCATCCTCTAGCGGAAGTTGTTTTTATCGTAATCCAGTTACGCATAACGTAATTTGATCACTGCCGACCGTCAAGCTATAAAGACGCCCACTCATCTCTCGGATTCCCGCCCCTCCATGGAAAAGCCCCGCGACACCGGTAAACAGAAAGTCCGCTCGGCCGAAGTGGGCACCGATATCCTCAAGGCCCTGGCCGAACTGTCGCCCTCCACCTCGCTGTCGCGCCTGGCCGAACATGTGCAGATGCCGGCGAGCAAGGTGCACCGCTATCTCCAGGCGTTGATCGCCTCCGGTTTTGCCGAACAGAACACCGCCACCAACCATTACGGCCTGGGCCGCGAAGCCTTGCGCGTGGGCCTGGCCGCCCTGGGCAGTATGGACGTGTTGAAAGTCGGCGCCCTGCCCCTGGCCGAACTGCGCGACGAATTGAATGAAACCTGCTTCCTGGCGGTGTGGGGCAACCAGGGCGCGACCGTGGTGCAGATCGAGCCGGCGGTGCGCGCCGTGACGGTGGTGACGCAACTGGGCTCGGTACTGCCGCTGCTCAGCTCGTCCACCGGGCTGGTGTTCAGTGCCTTCCTGCCGTCGCGGGAAACCGTCGAATTGCGTGAACGCGAGATCGAGGCTGGCATCGCCCATGCCCTGGCCGACGACCAGGCTTATGCCCTCACCTGCGAACAGATCCGCCAGCGCGGCCTGCACTTTGTGCATGGCCTGCTGATGCCGGGGGTGGATGCATTGTCGGCGCCGGTGTTCAACGCGGTTGGCCAGGTGGCTGCAGTGATGACCGTGGTCGGCCCCACCTCACTGTTCCACGCCGACGAAGATGGCCCGGCGGCGCAGCGCTTGCTGGCGGCGACCCGGGCCGTGAGTTGGCGGATGGGCTACCAGCCCTGAGCTAGTCGTGCCACTGGGCCAGGGCAAGTGCCAGGCGGTTCTCGAGGGCGCGGATGGGGGCTGCGTCGCTGATGTAGTTATTGCTGATCATTGAAAACACCAGGCGCCGTCCCTCACTGTCGGTAATGTATCCGCTCAGTGATGACACACCGCCCATGGAGCCGGTCTTGGCGTGCAGGTTGTTTTCGGCGGCGGTGCCCCGCAGGCGATAACGCAGGCTGCCGCCGGTCATGCGCTCGGCATTGCCGGCAATCGGCAAGGCGTTGTACCAGGCGTCGAACCAGGATTGTTTCGAAGCGGCCAGCAACAGGTCGGTGAGATTTTGCGCCGACACCAGGTTGCGCCGCGACAACCCGGAGCCATCCACCTGGCTGAGCGTCGCCGGGTCCATGCCCTGGCGCTGCATAAACGCCGCGACTGCCGCCACGCCCGCCACCGCCGTGCCCGCATTGGAGGTTTTGCGGCCCATGGCCTTGAGCAGAGCTTCGGACATGTTGTTGTTCGAAAGCTTGAGCAGCGGCGTGATCAAATCTTGCAACGGCGCCGATCGATGCTCCGCCAACAGCGTCGCCGTCGCTGGGCTCGCGCCCCCGAACACACGCCGGCCTAGCACCTGGATACCCTGCTGCGCCAGCGCCTGCTCAAACAGATTGGCCACCAGTTGCGTCGGTTCCCACACACTCACCCACTGCCGGCTTTGCTTTCCCGGCGCCAGTGCACCGCTGAGTTGCAGCAGGTTGGTGCCGTGCTGGCGAGTGATGGCGTAGTTGTTGCCCGCGCCGCTCACCGCACGATTGCTGAGTTGCACATAGTCGGTGGCCGGGCTGATCGACACACTCACCGGCTGGCCGGCACTGAGCGGCGCCTTGGCGGTGACCAGCAAGGTGCCGGCATCAAAATCCGTATCGGGTGACACCGTCAGCGCCGAAATCTGCGCACCGTAATAGGTGCTTTCGTCGTCCTGGGCCCAGTCGACGCCGAGGCGCTGGGTATCGAACCAGGTGTCATCGAACACCAAGTCACCCGACACCTGACGCACACCTTGGCTGGCCAACTGCGCGGCCAGGGCCTGGTAGTCGGCGAACTGCGTTGTCGGGTCACCCAGGCCACGCAGGTACAGGTTGCCGATCAGGCGCTCGCCCTGGCGGCGGCCGTCGCTCAACAGTTGCGTGGAAAACCGGTAGTCCGGCCCGAGCACGTCCATCGCCGCCGCCGTGGTCAGCAGCTTGAGGTTGGACGCGGGAACCAAGCGCGTGCGCGGATTGTGCTGGTAGAGCGTGGTGCCGCTGCGGGCATCGCGCACCATGACGGAAACCGTGGAGCCGTTCAGGGCAGGATCGGCCAGCAGGTGATCGAGTGTTGATGGTGTGGAAGGCGGCGAAACACTCGCACAGCCCCCCAGTAAAAAACTCACGTACAGCAGGTGTAGCCATCGCCCAAAGTGCATCAGTACTGTGTTCCGCAAAGCCATTAGTGGCCGCAACGCTAACAGCTCCGTACTCCTGTGGCGAGCGGGCCTGTCGTGGCGAGTTGGCTTGTTGTGGCGAGCGGGCTTGTTGTGGCGAGCGGGCTTGCCCCGCGTTGGGTGGCGAAGCCGCCCCAATAAGAGCGCTGCAGTGTGTCAGTCAGCTCCGGGGCTGAGTTTTGGGGCTGCTTCGCAGCCCAACGCGGGGCAAGCCCTAATGCCGTTCAGTTAAGGCTTTTTTGTAGGAGCGAGCTTGCTCGCGAAGAACTTACAGGCGCCGCGTTGATTCAGGAAACACGCGTGATCGTTGACGTTTTTCGCGAGCAAGCTCGCTCCTACAGAAGGCGATGTACGCTTAACTGAACGGCATTAGGGCAAGCCCGCTCGCCACAACAAGCCTGCTAACCCCAACAAACCCGCCAGGCTTTAGAACTCCAGGGTGCTGGACACCGACACCTGCCGCGCATCACCTATCGACACGAAGTAGCGGCTGGCCGCCGAGGTGTAGTAGGTGCGGTCGAACAGGTTCTTCACGTTGAACTGGAACTTGACCTTCTGCCCGTCGATCTTGGTGTCATAGGTGGCAAACGCGTCGGCCACGGTGTAGCCCGGCAAATCGAAGTCGTTGGCGGCATCGCCTGCGCGCTCGCCGACGTAGCGCGCTCCGGTCCCCACCCGCAACTGGTCGCCACCGAAAATAGTGCCGACGTCATAGGCCACCGACAACGAACCGGTGTGCCTGGCCACGTTTTGCAGGCGGTTGCCTTGCAGCGTCGGGTCGTTGTCCTTGACGTCTTCGGCGTCGGTGAAGGCATAGCTGCCGATCAGGCTCCACTTGTCGGTCAACTGGCCGCTGGCGTCCAGTTCCAGGCCACGGGAACGCACTTGCCCGGCAATGCTGTAGATCGTGTTGGCACCGGAGCCCACCGACACCAGCACATTGCGCTTGTCGATGTTGAACAACGCCACGCTGGCGGTCACACGCCCAGGTATGTCGAGTTTGGCCCCCAGTTCCCAGGACTTGGATTCCTCCGGCGTGAGGTCGCCGGTCAACGTGCTGCCATCGGCCAAGGCGGCGATGGTGGAGTTGGGTTTGAACGACTCGGTGTAGCTGCCGTAGAACGACAGCTCATCAGTGTAGCGATACACCAGGCCGGCCCGCGGCACCCAGGCCTGGCCATTGCCATCGGTGTTGGCCTTGAACGGCACGCCCTTGCCGGCGTATTGGTCATACATCTGGTAGCGCACACCGCCCACCAGAATCCACTGGTCGGTCAGGTGAATGGCGTCCTGGAAGAACAGCGAGTCGCTGCGCAACAGGTCGGTCTGGGCACTGTCGGCGGCGCTGACGGTGGTGCCCGCGACTTCGTTGCCATACACCGGGTTGTTGTAGTTGAACGTGCCGCGCGAGTTCTGGCGGATCAGGTCGGCGCGGTAGATCTTGCGGTATTCGTCATCCAGGCCGAACACCAGGTCATGCTGCATGCCCAGCACGTTCACCTTGCCTTCCAGGCTGGCCGTGGTGAAACGGTCGGTGGTGATCGCGCCCCGGGTGCCGTCCATTCTGCGGGTCAGGGTGCCATTGTCATTCACCGCGCTGACGCGCACTTGGCTGGCGTCGTAGGTTTCACGGTTCCAGCTGTAGCCGAAGTGCGCCTTCCAGTCGTCGTTGAGGTCGTGGTCGGCCTCGAAACGGTACAGGTCGGAACGGCCCTCCATGTTGTTGAACGGTTCGTCCAGGCGCCGCGTGGAGGGGATGTCCAGTGGGTGGTTGGACTTGTCGATCGCGGTGCCACGGTCGAACGGCGAGAGGAATTCACGGTGCTCATAGGCGAACAGCAGCTTGGTGGTGTCGCCGTACCAGGCCAGGGACGGCGCCACCAACGATTCGCGGTGGGTGCCGAAGTTGCGCCAGTAGTCTTCGTCTTCATGGTCGACGATCAAGCGATAAGCGAGGCCCGAATCACCGATGGGGCCGGTGGTATCGAGGTTGCCACCGCTGCCGTTCTTGCCATCGCCAAAGGTGGAACCGCGCACGGTCAGGGCCGTGGATTGGCTCAGCTCGGGCTTTTTGCTGACGATATTGACCACGCCGCCCGGGTCTTGGATGCCGTACAGCAGCGACGATGGCCCCTTGAGCACTTCAACGCGTTCTGCCGTGGCGTTCAGCGCGCGGCCCTGCACCACCGGCATGCCGTCTTGCATGATCGAGCCGTTACGGTTGTCGCCAAAGCCACGCAGCATTACCGCGTCCTGGGTGCTGGCCAGGGTGTTGGCCTGGGTGATGCCGCTGATATTGGCCAGGGCGTCATCCAGATTGCGCGGGGTCTGGTCGCGCAACACTTGGGCGGGTACGACGTTGACGGTCTGCGGGGTTTCCAGCAGCAAAGCATGGGAGCGCATCACCGAACTGGTGGGTGGAGGCTGGTAGCTGGTGCTGTCCTGGGCCTGGCCGACACCGCTGATGGTGGTCGCGCCGAGGTTCACCGCACCGTCGGTGGGCAGCGGTTCCAGGGCCAGGGTGCGCGCGTCGATCTGGCGGAAGGTCAAGCCGGAGCCGCCCAGCAAGCGTTGCAGGGCCTGGGTGGCGCTCATCGGCCCACTGACCGCCGGGGCGTTGAGACCATAGGGGGCTTCATCGGTGTAGATCACGCTGATGCCGGTCACCCGGCTGAAATCGCTCAGCGCCTGGGGCAGCGGCTTGGCGGCCTGGGCAAAGTTGAACTGGGCGCTTTGCTGCTCCTGCGCCTGCGCCACGCTCAAGGGCAGCAATGCCAGCCCAGACACCGTCAATACCGAGGCTCCCAGCCACTGTTTTACCCAACCGCCCGCCGTCGACTTCATGCTGTGAGAACCCGTGTAGAAAACGCTGTTAATGCGAATAGATCGCAGTTTCAAGCACTACACGGATGGGCTGTCGAAAAACCTCACATTTATTTGCAGATATTTTTTATTTATTGCGCCTGAATGCGGAAACCCATGCGTGGGAAATGCACATGCACGGTGCCAGCGCGTTCATCGGTACGCCGCAGGATCAGCTCTTCGCGCCCGACAAACCGCAGCTCGCCGGCCACCGGGTCAACGCCATAATCCGTGGCGCTGATCGTCACCGGCTGCCCGGCCTTGAAACCATTCAGGTCGTCGAACAGTTCATCGGGTAGCGCGGCTGGCGTGGCGTTTCGCGCCACCTCCAAGGCGTGCTCGGCAGTCATCTCACTGGCGGTGCCATGACCAACGCTCAGCACCCGCTCCAGCCAGGCCGCGACAGCGGGGTACGCATCCACCAGCGGCGCCGTCACCGTCGAGCCTTTGAGGAACCACAGCGGATGGGCCAGGGCGAAGTCGGCAATCGAAGGCTCACCGAACAGGAAATCCCCCACCGAGTGCTGCAACTGCTGTTCAATGCGACCGGCCAGCGCCGGCCATTGATGCAAGGCCACCTCCAAGGACACCCGCGCCGCACTGCCACCGCTGAACAGTTTGCTGCGGTCGTCCACCAGCACCTGGAGCAGGTGCGGCGGCACCTTGGCAAACTTGACCGCCAAGGATTCAGGCTGGAACACCAGCGCCACGGCGTGGGCGAATACCACCGAATCCGCCCAGGCCGCAAAGCCCTGGGTGACCAGTTCCAGGCCCTGGGGAAACAGCGTCGGTGCCGCTTTTTCCTGCTCCAGGCGGCGGGCGATCAAGGCGGTGTCGCAGTAAATATCGGCGCCGACCTGCAACACCGGCGTCTTGCGATAGCCCCCGGTCAAGGCGGTCAAATCAGGCTTGGGCATCACCGGCGAGATAAGCACCGAGCGCCACGACAAACCCTTGAACCCCAGGAGCAGGCGGGTTTTTTCAGCAAAGGGGGACTGCGGGTAGTGGTGCAGGATCAACTCAGACATGCCAGGCTCCGCTCAATGGAATGAACCGCTAGCTTAGCCCGCAAAACCGTACGTGGGGACGATGGGAACCCATCACTCAAATCAATGAACCACTCGCGGCCAGGCACTCCTTGGCACTTTTTTTCAGCTTCTTGATCAGCCGTTCCTGGCGCAGCGCCTCGCCCTTGCTCACGCACTGCTCGGTGTAGACCAACGCCACGGCGGGGCTGGACAAAAAGAACCGCGCGCCCTTGCCGCTTTGATGAGAAGCAAAGCGGCGCACCGGGTCGTTGCTGATGCCGCAATAGAGTGAGCCATTGGCGGCACGCACCAGGTACACGAACCAGGGTTTGGCTTGAGTGGGAGTCATCACGAATCGATTTCGGCAAACCAGAAGAGCGCTGATCTTATCAACGACCGGCCTGGAATGCCTTCAAGCCTTTGAGCGCCTGGGCGCGCACCGCGTTTTTCAATGCCGGCGACCAGCCCAGCAACAGCCCCTTGAGGCCCAGGGCCTGGCGCGACCAACGCCACAGGTCGAAATGGTCGTGGTGCTCGCAGATCTTGCCGTCGCGAAACACAAACCGCGCGCCGATGTCGTTGACCACGGTATTGCCGGTCGCGCTGAACAGGTAAGTCGCCACCCAATGCGCGCTGCCGGTGCGCTCATCGCTGCGCACATGGTCGAACGTCAGGGAAAAGTCCTTGGCCCGCGTGGTGAGCATGCGCCACATATCCCCGGCATCACGCCCACGCAACTCGCCGAACGCCGGGTCGCTGAAGATCACATCGTCGGTGTAGCAGGCGGCCATGGCTTCGGCATCCAGGCGCTGGAAGGCGCTGTAGAACTCGGTGATCAGGGCGTTATGGGCATCACTCATGGGCGGGGTCCTTTGGCGTCAGAAGAGTTGACGCACGATAAGCCGGTCGCGCCGCCAAGGCTACTGTCATTCACTGTGCAAATGAGTGGGCTTGCTTAATGCCAGTCAGTCAAGGAGGAACACTGTAACTGTGGCAAGCGGGCTAGCTGTGACGAGCCTGCTTGTCGTGGCGAGCGTGCTTGCTGTGGCGAGCGGGCTTGCCCCGCGTTGGGCTGCGCAGCAGCCCCAAAACCTCAGGCCGCCGTCCATCTGAAACAGCGCGGTGATCTTAGTGGGGCTGCTGCGCAGCCCAACGCGGGGCAAGCCCGCTCGCCACAGCAAGCCCGCTCGCCACGGGATTTGTCCGTTCTATCTCATAACTGGCTGGCATCAGGGCTTGCCTGGCCAACCTCAGGGCACCATCCCACTGCTGCGGGCGTAGGCGAACAAATCCACGTCAGTGGAAATACACAACCGGTTCATCGCGGTGCTTTTCTGCTTGCTGATCGTCGAGATACTCCGGTTGACCCGCGCGGCGATCTGGCTGACGGTCATGCCGCTGGCGAGCATGCGCACCACCTCGCGCTCCTTGCCGGACAATTGCGGCACGGCTTGCTGATCCCCGGTACCCGCCTCCACCAGTTGCTGACGCAGGCATTCGCTGATGAACGTCTTGCCGGTGCTGATCGATTGAATGGCTTGAGGCAACTCCCTGGCCGATGCACTTTTAGCAATGATGGCCCGGGCGCCGTGGGCGAAGGACGTGCGCAAGGTCGCGACGTTGGCGAACATGGTGACCAGAATCACCGGGAGCTCGGGGTGCTTGCGATGCATCAGGCTCAGCAGGCTATAACCATCGGCCTGCTGGTTACCCGGCATGGCGAAATCAGTCACCACGATATCGCAGGGTGTGCTGTCGATCAGCGCCAGCAATTGATCGGGCCCGTCGGCCTCGCCCACCACTTTGCAGCGACCGTTGGCTTCAATCACCACTTTTTGGCCGATACGTACAATCGGATGGTCGTCGGCAATAATTACTCGAAGCATTAGAACCACCATGATGGCAACTTGATTCGGGCAAAAATAGCGCCGGATGCAACCCGCAACAACCGGCAAAAACAGCAGCAGCAGCAGGTGGCCCAGCAATCTATGAGAGCAAGATTTTCACCTACAAAACAAAAAGAACACGGCTACAGAAAAAACCTACGCAAACCTTAATAAAAGTCCTACACATCAACACTAAAGAGCTTTCAGATATTCCACATAACGAACCAAGTCTTGCCGTAACCCAAACAACGCCCTGGCATGCAACGCCACCCCATCACGCGTCACGGCGCTGATCAACTGGATGCCGCGCGCCTCCAGCGGAGTGCCCCCCAGGAACGCCACGCTTCCGATCAGGCGGTGCAAGTGCTGTGCTGTCTGGTCCGCATCCACATGCGCCATGGCATGGGACAAGGCTTGCAAATCCTGGCGTACCTCCTGCACCAGGCTGGCCAGCATCCCATCCAGCACTTGCGCACTACCAAACAGTTGCACCAGCCTGGCGCGCGTCGGCCAATCCTCTTCTCGGGTGCGCGGCACGTCTGTCACCAGTGGGGTGCCGTCCGCCAACCAATACAGCAAGACATTGCGCAGTTGACCGAACGTCAGGGGCTTGATCAGCCAGGCATTGATGCCCGCGTCCAGGCATTGGTGGACTTCATTCGGCCCAAGGTTGGAGGTCAAGGCAACGATCGGTACGGGCTCGGCCATCGACTCACGCTCTCGACGGCGCACTTCACGGGCCAAGGCATAACCATTCATGACCGGCATCTGGCAGTCCGTGAGGATCAGGTCGAACGGTTGCCCATCGAGCGCGGCAAGCGCGGCCTGGCCATCACCGCAGGTCTCGCAGCCCAACCCCAACTGCTGCAGCATCGCGCTCATCATCATGCGATAGGCAGGATGGTCGTCGACTACCAGCACTGTGCAATCCTGCCAATGGGCAGGCGAGGCATTTGACGGCAGCGGATCATCCCCAGCGCCGTCGACTGGGCGAATGTCCGATGACATGACTACCTCGACTTACCGCAATGCGCGGGCCTGGATGGAACGCCCCTACAAAACAGGCATAGATCGGCGGCAGTGGCCCGCACGCCTATATCGGCAAGGCGAGCCATCCTGTTGAGAATCTTTTTTACTAATCAGAGGGAAGAAAATATTTGAAGCGAGGCGTGCCGGCGATACAACAACTACGAAAAGTTAATAAAACCTACACATAGACAAGCCCGTTCCGACATCAGTTATTGCACGTGCGCAAGATCCACTCACTCTCGTAATTGTTGTATTTGCGCCAACACCGACGACCGATAAATTGCGCCGCATCCCACGGAGAGGGACGACCAGCCATCACGCCGGTCGCTGAAAACCAGACGGCATCTCCTGTTTTCCTGCCGTCAGCAAGCCTTGCACCGGAACTTCAAAACATGAAAAAGCCCCTAGCAGCACTCGCCACTCTCGTCATGCTCGCCACCTCAGGTGCTGCGGTTGCCGCCAGCAGTGTGGACCTGACCGTCACCGGCCTGATCACCCCGACGGCTTGCACGCCATCCTTGTCCGCTAATGGCGTCGTCGATCACGGCAAGATTTCGGCCAAGGACCTCAGCCCGACCAACTGGACCGCTCTCCCTCCAGCCGTCTTGAAATTGGCCATCGCGTGCGACGCCCATACCCTGTTCGCTGTCCAGGCAACCGATAACCGAGCAGGCTCGGCCACCGCCCCGACCAGTTTCGGCCTGGGCTTCGTCAACGGTACGCAAAAATTCGGCCAGTACAGTCTGGAGTATGGGAACCCTGTCAACGGCGACGGCGGCCCCCTCTACCCGATTCTCTCGAGGGATGGCGGCCTGACCTGGATGAACAATGAAGATGCCAGCACCGGTCCTTTGGCGCTGGCGGGGTTTCGTGACACTCGATTCGGTCAACTGGGCCCTATCCCCCTGAAAAACGTCACTGCTGACCTGATGGTCATTACCTTTTTCAACCCCACCAACAGTTGGGACATGGGCCAGGAAGAGGTTGAAATCGACGGCCTCGCCACGCTCGAAGTCAAGTACCTGTAGCCGCAGGCATGAAGCGTACCGCCCTCCTCCCTGCCCTGCATGCCCCCCCTGAGTTGGCGGATCTCGTCATGAGCCATCCCGTTGAGAATCTTTTATTGATCAGAAGGGAAAATAGTTGAAGCGAGGCGTGCCGGCGATACAACAACTACGAAAAGTTAATAAAACCTACACATAGACAAGCCCGTTCCGACATCAGTTATTGCACGTGCGCAAGATCCACTCACTCTCGTAATTGTTGTATTTGCGCCAACACCGATGACCGATAAATTGCGCCGCATCCCACGGAGAGGGACGACCAGCCATCACGCCGGTCGCTGAAAACCAGACGGCATCTCCTGTTTTCCTGCCGTCAGCAAGCCTTGCACCGGAACTTCAAAACATGAAAAAGCCCCTAGCAGCACTCGCCACTCTCGTCATGCTCGCCACCTCAGGTGCTGCGGTTGCCGCCAGCAGTGTGGACCTGACCGTCACTGGCCTGATCACCCCGACGGCGTGCACGCCATCCTTGTCCGCTAATGGCGTCGTCGATCACGGCAAGATTTCGGCCAAGGACCTCAGCCCGACCAATTGGACCCGTCTCCCTACATCCGTCTTGAAACTGACCATCGGCTGCGACGCCCATACCCTGTTCGCGGTCCAGGCAACCGATAACCGGGCAGGCTCGGCCACCTACTCGAATAGTTTCGGCCTGGGCTTCGTCAACGGTACGCAAAAACTCGGCCAGTACGATCTGGAGTATGGGAACCCTGTCAACGGCGACGGCGGCCCCCTCTACCCGATTCTCTCGAGGGATGGCGGCCTGACCTGGATGAACAATGAAGAAGCCATCACCAGTCCTTTGGAGCTGCTGGGGTTTCGTGACAGGCCAACCGGTCGAGAGGGCCCTATCCCCCTCAAAAACGTCACTGCAGACCTGATGGTCACTACCTTTATCAACGCCACCAACAGTTGGGACATGGGCCAGGAAGAGGTTGAAATCGACGGCCTCGCCACGCTTGAAGTCAAGTACCTGTAGCACGCAGGCATGAAGCATACCGCCCTCCTCCCTGCCCTGCATGGGAGCCCCCCTATCGACGGTTGCGCCACACTGCCAGCGGCCGGCTTGCAGATGGTTCCCGTCTTCAATCAGGACGATTACCCATGGATAGATTCACCTCAGGCCTCGTGGCCAGCCTGCTGATTGCCTGCGCACCCGCGACTTTCGCGGCCAGCAGCACCAGTTTGAGTGTCGGCGGGACCATCACGCCCAGTTCCTGCACACCGACGTTGTCCAGCGGCGGCATCGTCGACCACGGCAAGCTGACGGTAAAGGACCTCAACCCAGAGCAGCCCACCCGCCTGCCAACCGGCGAGTTGCTACTGGAAGTCAATTGCGAGGCGGCCACCTTCTTTACCCTGACCACCGTCGACAACCGCGCCGGTACGTCGGCCATTCACCCCGCCAGCCATGGCCTGGGCACCATCAACGACGACCAAATGCTGGGCAGCGCCGCCTTCAGCCTGTTCGACGCGGTGGCCGACACTCAACCGGTGCACGCCATCATGTCCAGCAACGGCGGCAGCAGTTGGCGGATCTCGTCATACCTGGGCCATGCCGGTATCACAGCTTTTGCTGCCCCGGCAGACCTCTATACGCCCATCGCCATCAAGGTGCTGAACGCCCGCTTGAGCGCCTTCACCACCCTGGTACCGGCCAAGGACCTGCCCCTGGTGGACGAAGTGCCCATCGATGGCAGCGCCACCCTTCAAGTGAAGTACCTGTAATTCCCTGACCCTGATCCCTTCTACCAAGAATATTCCTCATCATGAAGACCACACTTAAAAGCCTGATCAGCTGTTGCTTGCTCGGCAGTCTTGCACCTGCATTCGCCGCCTCCACTGTCGACCTGAGCGTCAAGGGGTTGATCACCCCCAGCTCCTGCACACCCAGCCTATCGGCGGGTGGGCAGATCGATTACGGCAAGGTGGCGGCGAAAGACCTGAACCAGACCTCAACAACAAAGCTGGCAGAGAACCGGTTACTGCTGAAAATCGACTGCGAGGGCCCGACCGCCATGGCGTTCAAGCTCATCGACAATCAGCCGGATACCAGCAGTAATTATTGGTATTTGGGGCTGGGCCTGACACCGGCCCAAGAGAAGATCGGCCTGGTCCGTATCACCTTTGAAAACTCCACGACCGATAACCAAACCGTACACATCAGCGAGTCGGAAGACGGTGGCAAAACCTGGAGCCGTAACAATGGCCAAGGGTTTTACATCGGCGACTCACTGCATGCCCCCAGCAATCCGACCGACCCGACACAGCCTATCCCCAGCACGCACTTTGCGACCGACTTGAAGATCTATGCGGAGATTGCCCGTGCCGACGGCCTGACCCTGACAGAAGAAGTCGCCTTCCGGGCCAGCGGTACCGTTGAAGTCCATTACCTCTAAAACCCCCACAGGGATTTTGCCCGATGAATCGACCTATCCACTGTTTGGCACTTACCTTGCTCGCCTTGCACCTGACGCCCTCCTTCGCCAGATCCGCCGTGGACTTGGATATAGCCGGTCGCATCACGCCCCAGGCCTGCTCGGTTTCGCTGTCTGACAGCGGCCTGGTCGATTACGGCAAGATCCCGGCACGCACGCTGAACCTGACTGACTTCACCGTGCTGCCCAACCAGCAAATGGGGCTGAGCATCAGTTGCGAAGGCCCAACCCTGTTTGCCCTCACAGGCATCGACAACCAGGGCAATTCGTCCCCGGACCCGCAGGTGTTCTACGGCTTGGGCATGAACATCCATGCGCCGAGCGAACGCCTGGGGCACGTCAGTTTGTCACTGCGCGGCCCAGTGGGGGACAACGCCACCTTGCAGACCCTGACCTCGGCGGACAATGGCGCCACCTGGACACCCGAGCCCCACGCCTACCCACGCAAACTCATGGCATTCGCCCCGGCCGGCGTGCTGTTGCCCGGGCCCTTGCGCCAACTGGTGGCGAGCCTGCGGGTGGACACGTCCATCAGCCCGGCCAACACCCTGACCCTGAAAGAAGAAGTCCCCCTCGACGGTTCGATCACCCTGGACCTCAAGTACCTCTAACCCTCGCGAGTAATGACGATGTACAGCTCTTTATCAACCTGGCATTGGATCGGCCTTACCCTTGGCCTCTTGTGCGTGGCCACCGCCAGCCTGGCCGATGGCATGGTGCCGGACACGTCGGTGGTGCTCGTCTATGAAGCAGATGGCGAAGCCTCTGTGTCAGTGAGCAACACCGATAACAAAGTGGCCCTGATGCACGTGACCCTTGAGAACATCCCCGAGGACCCCGAAACCCTGTTGTTCGTCACCCCTCCCCTGAGCCGGGTCGAAGCGTCCAAAAGCCAGCTGGTGCGTTTCATCCTGCAAAGCCAGGAGCCGTTGAAGACCCAGCGCCTCAAGCGGGTGATTTTCGAAGGCATGCCTGCCCAGCAGGACCCCAACCGGGCCGGGCGCGCCCAAGTGGGTGTGACCGTGCGCCAGAACCTGCCGGTGATCATTCACCCCAAAGGCCTGGCGCGTAACCGCGAGCCTTGGCTGGGCCTGACCTGGCATTTGGACAATGACCAACTGAGCGTGCGTAACCCCACGCCGTACGTGGTACGCCTGGCCCAGGAGCTGCAATTGCTGCCTGGCAACGGCTCGGCCATGTTGCCGCGCACCTACGTGTTGCCAGGCGAAACACTGACGGTGACGACCAATGGCGCGGCAGCCACCACCGTACGCCTGCAACCGGCCACGGTGTATGGCTTTGCAGTACCGGCTCACGACGCCGCGATCAGCCTGTAACTCAGCGCCGCCCAGGGACGTAACGGCGCCAATAAAAACGAAGTGGCCACCCCTAAGGCCACCAGGAAACGACCTGCAGCGATAGGAAATCGTGGCGGTTTTTCCATCCTATGAGTGCACTTGTGTGAACACAGTCATGAACATCCGTGACGGCAAAGCCGTGCCCGGCATTTCACCACGCCGGGCATTTATCCCATTGTTCCTGGGGCAGATACTGCTGTCGAACGCCGCCTGGGCGGACACCCCATCAACGGCCAGCGCCTTCGACCCGCAGACGTTGCGTCAGCGGGGAATCGACCCCGAGCTTGCCAGCCTGTTGATGCAGGCACCGCGGTTCGCCCCAGGGCGCCATGCGCTCAGCCTGAGCGTCAACGGCCAGCGCCGTGGCCGCGTGGACGTGAGCTTCGATCAGCACGGCGCGCTGTGCTTCGACCCACCGTTGCTCGACGCCGGCCAGTTGGTTATGCCGTCAACCGGCCCGGCAGAGGAAAGCAGCTGCTACGGCTTCCTCCAGGACTACCCACAAACCGTGATCGATGCCGACCCGGCCAGCCTGAGCCTGGCCCTGGTGGTGCCGACCCAGGCGCTGCGTCCGCTGACGCAGGACATTTCCGGTTATTCAACCGGCGGTTTTGCCGCGCTGATCAATTACGACATCACCGGGCTATACAGCCAATACAGCGACGACACCAGCCGTTTTGCCTCGGCCAATACCGAGGTCGGTTTCAATGCGGGCGACTGGATCGTACGCAGTCGCCAGGTACAAACCTGGCAAGACCGTGTCTCGCGCACCACCCACCTGGACGCCTACGCCCAACGCACCTTCGCCAGTCAACAGGCGGTGCTGCAGGCCGGGCAGATCAACCTCTACAACCCGGTACTCGCCGGCGCGCAAATCACCGGCGTACAAGTGCTCAATGAACAGGCCCTGCAAGAGCAGAACCAGGGCGCGACGATCAACGGCATCGCCAATGGGCCGGCGCAGGTCGAAGTCCGCCAGAACGGTACCTTGATCCACTCCACCGTGGTGCCCGCCGGGCCCTTTTCGTTGAGCAATGTGCCGCGCCTGAACGGGCGCTCCGACGTTGAAGTGACCGTCAAGGAAGCCACCGGCGAGGAACGCCGCTTCACCGTACCCGCGGCCATGCTTGGCCTGGACCTGCCTGCGCCCGGCTACTCGGTGGCCGCCGGGCGGGTACGTAGCATAGGCGATGGCCAGGCCGCCGAGCCGTGGGTGGTGAGCGCCGGCTGGAGTGCATCACTCCATCCGCAAGTCAGCTTCGGCAGCGGCGTACTGGCGGCCGAAGATTATCGTTCGGCGGGCCTGAGCCTGGGGTTGTTGCCCTGGCGGGACAGCCAGGTGCAAGTGGCCGTGGTGGGCGCAGAGGCGACGCGCCGAATCCGCGAGCGCGGTGTGCAGACCGACCTGTCCTGGTCGCAGAAGTTGAACGAGCGCTGGGCGGTCAGCGCCGCCAACTCCTGGCGCACTGAGGGGTACCGCGACCTGACCGAGTCGACGTACGTCACCGACACCGAGCCACAGCAACGCTCACGCTACCGCGACCAGCAAAGCGCCACGGTTTCCTGGTCCCACCCAGGGTGGGGTGCGTTCAGTGCGGGCATGTCCCGGTCGTCTTCGTTCCAGGGCGACAGCAGCAGCCGTGCCCTGGCGTCGTGGGGCACCCAGGTACGCGGTGTGTCCGTTTCCGCCACGGCCGAATGGCAAGTCAGTGGCCGCCAGCACAATGACAACAGCCTGTACCTGAATCTCAGCGTGCCGCTTGGGGACAGTCGCCGTGGCCGGGCATGGGTGCGCAACTCGGGGGGTGAACACCGCACCGGGCTGGGCCTCAACGAACAGATCAATGAGCAGTTGGCTTACCGGGTCGCCGTGGAGCACGACACCCGCGACCGTGAGGTGGAGTCGTCCCTCGGCCTTTCTGCCTTGCCGTATTACAGCCAGCTGGATTTCAACTACACCCGCTCCGATGCCGAGCGCTCAAGCTACCAGGGCGGTGCCCGTGGCGCAGTGGTCATGCATGGCGGCGGGGTGACGTTCTCGCCCTATCCGGTGCGCGACACCTTCGCCGTGGTGTCGGTGGGCGAGATGGCCGGCGTGCAGGTGAGTACCCCCAGTGGCCCGGTATGGACCGACTGGCAAGGCCACGCCGTGGCGTCCCAGCTCAGCCCCTATGGCCGTAGCCCGGTGGAAGTCCAAACCCGTTCATTGCCGCGCAATGCCGACATCAGCAATGGACTGGCCGTGGTATCGGCGGGGCGCGGCGCGGTAGACCGGGTTGAATTCGGCGTATCGCTGACCCGTCGCGCACTGCTGACCCTGGACCGACCCGTGCCCCGTGGCGCAGCGGTGACCACCGAAGACGGCGAGTTCATCACGCTGGTCCAGGAAAACAACCAGGTATTTATCCCCAACGTGCTCGACACCCGCACGCTGTGGATCAAGGCCCCCGGCCAGCCACGCTGCCACTTGCGCTTTGAACTGCCCGCCAAGGCCGACCCCCACGTGTACTACGAAACCGCCCCGGCGCGCTGCCAGACTCCTTGAGGACACCATCATGAACCTTCACTACGCCCTGGCCGCCTTGGCGCTCCTGGCCGGCACCGTCCACGCACAGGACGACTGCCGCCTGGACCTCAGCCAGTCGCGCCTGGATTTCGGCTTGATGAAACGCGCCAGCGGCCCCGCATCCGCGCCAGAGCGATTGCTCGGCGAACGCCGTCTGTCGCTGACCTTGAACTGCCCGCAACCCAGTGACATGCGCCTGTTTTACCGCGCCCTGGCCGCCGGTACCGAGCGCTTGCGCTTCACCGAAGGCGGCAGCTACCGCGTGCAGGTGCGGGACGGGGTGCTGGATGGCCGGGCCGTGGAACTCGGCCTGCTGCCAGGGCAAGACCAGGCGCCAGCGGCGGTCGCCTCGACGCTGACGTGGCGGGCTGACCACGGCATCGTGCCGATGTACAACGGCCAGCCCGCAACCGGCAGCAGTTTTTCCGTGCAACTGGACGTCAGCGCCTGGGCCCTCGATGCAGCCACTCACGTGCGCGACGCCGTCACTTGGGAAACGGAGGGGCTGGTGGACGCGCCCGCATCGGGCCGTTCACGGGCGTTGCATCTGCAAGCCAGCTTCGCCCCGGCCGCCTGCACGCCAACCCTGTCCAACAGCGGGACAGTGGATTTTGGCAAGTTATCGATCGGCGACCTGAACAACGACAGGGATACGCCCCTGCCCTCCCGACCGCTGACCCTCACCGTCGCGTGTGACGGGCCTACGCCTTTTGCCTTGGTGATGCACGACAACCGCAGCGGCTCAGCCACCGGCGGCGTCGACGAGACCGCCTACGGCCTGGGCCATGACGCGCGCGGGCAGAAAATCGGCCGTTACGCGCTGACCGTCGACCCGGCCCTGGTCACCGCCGACAGCCTGCCCCAAATGTACCGTACCGACTCCACCACCAGCGGCAACGCCTGGAGCGGCGCCAGCGCCACCCCCATCGCCTTGGGTGCCCGCAGCTTGCTGGGCTTTACCGCGACCGCCGGCAGCACGGAGGGGCCCAACGCCCTGCAGAACCTGAGCGCGCTGCTGACCCTGAACGCCGTGATCGCGCCACTCGTAGACCTGGACCTCAGCGGCGAAATCGAACTCGACGGTTCAGCCACCCTGGAAATCATCTACTTCTAAGTGCCACAGGAATCCTCATGTTCAATCGCTATTTGCTCCTCACGACGCTATTGCTCAACTCACTGGCGCAGGCCGCCTCCACTGTTGACCTGGGCGTCAGCGGCCAGCTCACCCCCAGTGCCTGTGAACCCAGCCTGTCCAATGGTGGCGTGTATGACGTAGGCAAGATCGCCGCCAAGGACCTGAACGCCCATCAACCCACCCGGCTGCCGCCTCATAGCCTGAAATTGGCGATCGACTGCCAGGCGTCGACCCTGCTGGCCCTGGAACCCCGGGATAACCGACAGGGCTCCAGTTATTCCGGTGATCAAAGCCATTCGTTCGGCCTGGGCTTGATCAACGACAACCAAAGGCTGGGCGCCTTGAATTTGAGCCTCGATTCAGCCGTGGCCGACGGCGTCGAGATGTACACGCTCATCTCAAGCGGCCCTACTACATGGGCGCCGTCGACAATTCTGTCACCACACGCCCTGAGCGCGTTCACCCCCATCAGGAACGTGACCGTCCCGGCGCCGGTACAACAACTGAGCGCCCTCTTGTCGATCCAGCCGATCATCGCCCCGACCGACACGTTGTTGCTGACAAAAGAAGCGCCTATAGACGGCTCCGTGACCCTGACCGTGAAGTACTTATAGGAGTTAAACCATGAAAACGTTACTGCTCGCCCTAACCGCCGTTGCGTGGCTGGCCCCTGTATCGACGGCCCAGGCCGCCTCCACCGTCGACTTGCGCGTGACAGGCCTGATCACCCCCATGGCCTGCACCCCGGTGTTTTCCGGCGGTGGGTTGGTCGAATTCGGCAAGATATCCCAACAAGACCTCAACCAGGCCACAGGCACCCGGCTGCCGCTCAAGTCCCTGACGCTGACCGTCAGTTGCAACGCACCCGGCCGCTACGCCTTGCGCATGCGCGACAACCGCGAAGGTTCGGCCCACGTCAACAGCGAGATCTATTACGGGCTGGGGTACGACAACAGTGGCAACAAGGTCGGGGTCTACTCCCTCAAGTTCGACCCGAAGCAGACCGTGGCCAGCCCGTTGCCACAGGTGTTCGGCACCGAATCCACCACCGGCGGCGCGGCCTGGCGCACGGCCAATCAAAACCCGATCGATATCGGCGCCCGAAGCCTGCTGGGGTTCACCGACATCGAGGGCAGCACCGACGGCCCGGCCGCCATCCAAACCCTGACCAGCACGCTGACCCTGGAGGCGGTGATCAATGCCAAGCAGAACCTGGACCTGAGCACCGACATTCCCCTGGACGGTTCCGCGACCCTGGAGGTGGTGTATCTCTAGACGGCTTCGCTGCTGACACCCACGTATTTCGCCCGCCCCGCACCGAGACCGGCGACGACGGCGCCCAGGCCGAGGACCGCGAACACCCAGCCGGTGGCAGCCCAGCCGCCGGTCCAATCGTGTATCAGCCCCACCGCGAGCGGGCCGGCGGATGCCAGGGTGTAGCCGACGCCCTGGGCCATGCTCGACAGGTTCGCGGCCACATGGGAATCCCGTGAGCGCAGCACGATCAAGGTCAACGCCAGGCTGAACGTCCCGCCCTGGCCCAGCCCCAACAGAATGGCCCAGCCCCACAGCCCGTCGAGTGGCGCATACAGGCAGCCGAACAGGCCGCCGAGGGTCAGCAGCATCACCACCACAATGGCCAGGCGCTGATCCTTACCGCGCGTGGCCAGCCAGGGCGCGGCCAGTGAACTGAACAATTGCACGATGATGGAGCCGGACAGCGCCAACCCGGCTTCGGTGGCACTCAAGCCACGGCCGATCAGGATCGACGGCAGCCAGCCAAACACGATGTACGCCAGGGACGATTGCAGGCCCATGTACAAGGTCACCTGCCAGGCCAGCGGGTCGCGCAGCAAGCCTTTGACCTGATAGGCGACCTGGTGGGCACTCTGCTTCTGGCCGACCTGGGGCCACCAGAACAACGCCGCCACCAGCGCCGGCACAATCCAGAAGCCCAGGCCGAAGGTCCAGCGATCGCCGAAATAATGACTGAGGGGCACCGTTGCACCTGCCGCCAGCGCTGCCCCCAGGCACAGGGCCATGGTGTAGACCCCGGTCATGGCGCCGGCCTGCCTGGCGAAATCACGCTTGACGATGCCCGGCAGCAATACGCCGATGATGCCGATACTCGCGCCCGCGACCAGGCTGCCGACGAACAGACCCACTTCGCCAAAAGCACTGCGCAGGAGGATGCCGGCGGCCAAGGTCAGCAAAATCCCCAGCACCACGCGCTCGGCGCCAAAACGCCGGGCCAGGATCGGCGCCATGGGTGCGAACAGGCCCAGGCACAGCACCGGCAAGGTGGTAAGCAAACCGGCCCTGGCCGCCGACAACCCCAGGCTGCTGGAAACGTCGGCCAGCAACGGCGCCATGCTCGACAGCGCCGGGCGCAAATTCAAGGCCACCAGGATCAGGCCCAACAGCAACAGCCACGGGCGATTCACCACCGGGTGGCGGTGTTGCACCACCTCGTCGTCGGCTTCGGCATCGATCAACAGTTCTTCGAGTTCGGGCGTGCGTTTGGCTTCAAGGCTCATTAATCAACTGCCGGCAGATGGATTTGGCGCGTTCCGGGTCCTGGTGTTCCACGGCGTCGAGCAGGGCGATATGCAGGTCGAACACCGCCTGGCGGCGCGGCGAAATGTTCAGGGTCTGGCGCAACTGGGCGCCGATGACCGCCGAAAAATACTGGTACAGCTCGCTCAAGGCGGGGTTGTGCGCGGCGTCCACCAGGCGTGCGTGGAACACCAGGTCAGCACTGATATAGGCCTCCAGGTCACCGTGGTACAGCTCGGCGCTGGCCTTGAGTGCCTCATGCAGACCGTTGAGATCGTCCTCGGTACGGCGCACGGCAGCGAGGCCGACGGCCTCCACTTCGAGAATCTGCCGCGTCTCCTGCGCCTGTCCCAGGGTGCAATGGGATAACGCCCGCATGGCCCCCAGCGGGTCAGTCATCGAACGCAGGTAACTGCCGTCGCCCTGGCGGATGTCGATCAACCCGCAGAACGCCAGCACGCGCATGGCTTCGCGCACGGTATTGCGGCTGATGCCCAACTCGGCCGACAGCTCCGGCTCGGTGGGCAGACGCTCGCCGATGGCCCACTTGCCTTCGGTAATGCGCCAGCGCAACTGCTCCAGGGCCTGGTCCACCAGGGAGCGTTTGATCAGGGGGGCGATGTCTGTCATGGAATGTTGGCTTTCGTCCAATCATAGGATGAATTTTCCTACAGCCTATTCAGAGTTACCTACAAAGGCAACGCACTAGGGTTCTTAGGCAGGAAAAGGAGCAGTATTTTCGATTAGTAAAATTACCCTTAGAGGGTAATTATCCGGCTCAGGTGTCTTATGGAAAAGTACACACCTCATTACGATCTGGCGGTGATCAAGGCGGATGTCAGGCGGCTTAAGGAAAAGGCATTTACCTCAACGGCGAAGAGCACAGGAAGGAAACTCGGCTTTGAGATCCATGAAATGCAAGAAGTCGTTTTTCAATTGCAAACCGGGATGTTGTACAAATCAATGACTACCTATGCAGACCATAAGGTCTGGCAGGACGTGTACCACATCAGTTCACACGGCATGGAGATTTACATAAAGGTCACTTACCGCTCAGGCGGTAACCCACCGGTAATCTCCTTCAAGGAGTGCAACTCATGAAGACTCAACAGTGCTTTATATGCGGTACGCCCGACGGCATGACTCGGTTCGAGGGCCGTAGCGAGACCATCAGCGTCAAAGGGATGGAGCGTCGTGTCGATGACCTTTCTGGCTGGGAATGCCATGCATGCGGCGACGGCATGTATGACCCGGATAGTGCAGAACGCCACGCAAAAGCAGGGGATGAACTCGTCCATGCCGCACGGACAATGATCGGCAACGAGATGAAACGCATCCGTCGCAAGCTGCACCTTACGCAAAAAGAAACCGTGCAACTCTTGTCGGGTGGCGGCCACAACGCTTTTTCACGTTATGAACGCGGTGAGCTTCTGCCACCGAAGCCACTGGTTCTGTTGATGCGATTATTGGACCGTTACCCTCATTTGCTCGCCGACGCCAAGGTATTGGCCGAAGGCGCTGACCTGCGGGGGTTCACTCATACCGTGAACACAGAAGATGAGGCGCTCAAGGCCTCATGAACAGACAAAAATAAACCCGGCCAGGCCGGGTTTATTTTTTCAAACATCGATCAATGCAGGATCTGGCTCAAGAACAACTTGGTCCGGTCATTCTGCGGGTTGTCGAAGAAGTCATTCGGCGCCGCCTGCTCCACGATCTCGCCCTTGTCCATGAAGATCACGCGGTTGGCCACGGTACGGGCGAAGCCCATTTCGTGGGTCACGCACAACATGGTCATGCCGTCTTCGGCCAGGCCGATCATGGTGTCGAGTACTTCCTTGACCATTTCCGGGTCGAGGGCCGAGGTCGGTTCGTCGAACAGCATGATTTTCGGCTTCATGCACAGCGCACGGGCGATGGCCACCCGCTGTTGCTGGCCGCCCGAGAGCTGGCCCGGAAACTTGTGGGCCTGCTCTGGAATGCGCACGCGTTCCAGGTAGTGCATGGCAATTTCTTCAGCCTTGCGCTTGGGCATCTTGCGCACCCACATCGGCGCCAGCGTGCAGTTCTGCAGGATGGTCAGGTGCGGGAACAGGTTGAAATGCTGGAACACCATGCCGACTTCACGGCGGATCGCTTCGATCTGCTTGAGGTCGTTGGTCAGTTCCACGCCGTCGACCACGATGCGGCCCTGCTGGTGTTCTTCCAGGCGGTTGAGGCAGCGGATGGTGGTGGACTTGCCGGAACCCGACGGGCCGCACAGCACGATACGCTCGCCCTGCTTGACGTTGAGGTTGATGTCTTTCAACACGTGGAACTGGCCGTACCACTTGTTGACGCCCTGCATCTGGATAATGCCTTCAGGGCTCACAGGCTGTTTGATCGCTTCGCTCATAACAACAACTCCTAACGCTTGTGGCCTGTGTCGAGCTTGTGTTCCAAATGAATGGAATAGCGCGACATACCAAAACAGAAAATCCAGAACACCAGGGCGGCGAACATGTAGCCTTCGGTGGCCATGCCCAGCCATTTCGGGTCGGCGGCGGCTTGCTTGACGCTGTTGAGCAGGTCGAACAGGCCGATGATGATCACCAGGCTGGTGTCCTTGAACAGCGCAATAAACGTGTTGACGATGCCAGGGATCACCATCTTCAGGGCCTGCGGCAAAATCACCAGGCCCATGCTGCGCCAGTAACCCAGGCCCATCGCCGCGGCCGCTTCGTACTGGCCCTTGGGAATCGCCTGCAAACCACCGCGCACCACTTCAGCCACATAGGCCGACTGGAACAGGATCACGCCGATCAACGCCCGCAGCAGCTTGTCGATGCCCATGCCTTCGGGCAGGAACAACGGCAACATCACCGAAGACATGAACAGCACGGTGATCAACGGCACGCCGCGCCAGAACTCGATAAAGGTCACGCAGACCACCCGGATCGCCGGCATGTTCGAGCGCCGCCCCAAGGCCAGCACAATGCCCAGCGGCAATGCGCCGGCGATACCGACGGTGGCGATGACCAGAGTCAGCATCAGGCCGCCCCATTGGCTGGTCGCCACGTTGCTCAGGCCAAAGATGCCGCCGTGCAGCAGGAAGTAGGCAATGATCGGGTACAGCACCAGGAAGCCCAGGCCATAGATCGCCTTGCGCGGGAAACGCGAGATGAACAACGGTGCCACGCCGACGATGGCCAGCCACACGGTCAGGTCCACGCGCCAGCGCAGGTCGCCGGGGTAGTAGCCGTACATGAACTGCCCGAAGCGCTGTTGGATAAACACCCAGCACGCGCCCTCTTTCGTGCAATCGGCGCGCGTGGTGCCGACCCAGTTGGCATCAAGGATGGCCCAGTGCAGGATCGGCGGGACGACCAGGTAGATCAGGTAAAACGCCAACAGCGTCAGCAGGGTATTGAGCCAGCTGGAGAACAGGTTGGCGCGCATCCATGCCATCGGCCCGAAGACTTTGCTCGGCGGCGGCATATCAGGTTTGAACGTATGCGAACTCATGTGCGTTTCCTCACCGCTCGATCAGCGCAATGCGCTTGTTGTACCAGTTCATCAGCAGGGAAATGCTGATGCTGATCGCCAGGTACACGCTCATGGTGATGGCAATGACTTCGATGGCCTGGCCGGTCTGGTTGAGCACCGTGCCGGCAAACAGCGAAACCATTTCCGGATAACCGATACCAGCGGCCAGCGAAGAGTTTTTCGCCAGGTTCAGGTATTGGCTGGTCAGCGGCGGAATGATCACCCGCAAGGCTTGCGGGATGATGACCTTGCGCAGCGTCGGCCCTGGGCGCAGGCCCAGGGAGCGCGCGGCTTCGGTCTGGCCGTGGCTGACGGACTTGATGCCCGAGCGCACGATCTCGGCGATAAACGCCGCCGTGTACACCGTCAACGCCAGGGTCAGCGCCAGCAGTTCAGGGATCAGTACCCAGCCGCCGACGAAGTTGAAGCCCTGCAGCTTGGGCATTTCCCAGTGCAGCGGCGCGCCGAAGACCAAGGTGCACAACGCCGGGATCAGGATGAACAGCGCCAGGCCCGCCCAGAACTTGTGGAACGGTACGCCGGTGGCTTCAAAGCGTTTGTTGGCCCAACGCGCCATCAGCACGATCGCCACGATGGCAAGCACCACACTGGCCACAAACGGCCAGAAACCATCAGCGGTCAGCGCGGCCGGCATATTCAGGCCACGGCTGCTGACAAAGAAGGTATCGCCGAAGTTGTGGCTGTTACGCGGCCCCGGCATGGTCAGGAACACCGCGAAGTACCAGAACAGGATCTGCAGCAGCGGCGGGATGTTGCGGAACACTTCCACATACACGGTCGCCAGCTTGTTGATCATCCAGTTGGGCGACAAACGCGCCACGCCGATGATGAAGCCGAGCAGGGTCGCCAGGACCACACCGATCACGGTCACCAGCAAGGTGTTGAGCAGGCCGATGACGAACACCCGGGCATAGCTGTCCGATTCGGTGTAGTCGATCAGGTGCTGAGCGATGCCGAAGCCGGCACTGCGCTCAAGAAAGTCGAAACCCGAGGTAATGCCCCGGTGTTGAAGGTTGGTCTGGGTATTGTTGAACAGGTACCAGCCCAGCGAGACCACCGCCACAATCGTGACGATCTGGAATAGCCACGCACGCACCTTGGGATCGCTGAAGCTGAGCTTCTGCTTGTGTGCGCCGATTTGATTTTGCATGGAGTGCCCCGGAAATAATGGAACAGAACATCACCCGGCGGTTGGCCCACCGGGTGATAGAACCATCAGCGATCAGCGCACAGGTGGTGCGTATTGAATGCCGCCGTTGTTCCACAGCGCGTTCAGGCCACGGTCGATTTCCAACGGGGTGCTCTTGCCCAGGTTGCGCTCGAACACTTCGCCGTAGTTACCGACTTGCTTGACGATCTGTACGACCCAGTCTTTCTTCACTTTCAAGTCTTTGCCGTATTCGCCGTCAGCACCGAGCAGACGCGCGACGTCCGGGTTCTTGGTGGACTTGGCTTCAGCTTCGACGTTCTTCGAGGTGATACCGGCTTCTTCAGCGTTGAGCATGGCGTAGCCAACCCAGCGCACGATAGCCAGCCACTCGTCGTCGCCGTTACGCACGACCGGGCCCAGCGGTTCCTTGGAGATGGTTTCCGGCAGAACCACGTAGTCCTTCGGCGAGGCCAGCTTGCTGCGCTGGGCGAACAGTTGGGACTTGTCGGAGGTCAGCACGTCGCAACGACCCGATTCCAGCGACTTGGCGCTTTCGTCGGAGGTGTCGAAGGTGATGGGGGTGTATTTCAGGTTGTTACCACGGAAGTAGTCGGAAACGTTCAGCTCAGTGGTGGTACCGGCCTGGATGCAGATGGTTGCACCGTCCAGTTCCTTGGCACTTTTAACGCCCAGCTTGTTGTTCACCAAGAAGCCGATGCCATCGTAGTAGGTGATGAAGCCTGGGAATTTCAGGCCCATGCCCGCATCGCGGGAGCTGGTCATGGTGGTGTTACGCGACAGGATGTCGACTTCGCCGGACTGAAGCGCGGTGAAACGCTCCTTGGCGTTCAACTGGCTGAATTTGACCTTGGTGGCGTCGCCAAACACGGCAGCGGCCACAGCGCGGCAATAGTCCGCATCGATCCCGAGGATCTTGCCGCTGGCATCCGGTACCGAGAAACCCGGCAGGCCGTCACTCACGCCACATTGCACAAAGCCTTTCTTCTGTACGGCGTCCAGGGTGGCGCCGGCTTGGGCAAAACCACTGACACCCAGTACAGCGGCCGCGGTTACGATGGCCAGGGTGGATTTCAATACCTTCATTCAAACCTCCAGTTGCTCTTGTTGTGTCGGAGCTAAAACTTCAGCGCACCCTTGTGAGGCGATATTGACCCGTGTTGGCTTTTTTTGGGGCCAAGCAGCATGAAGTTGTCGCAGTAATTCCAGTTGCTATCCCACAGGCGGCAGTCACTGATAGTGTTACCGCCCTAGGAAAGTTCTGACATCGACCTACACATAGCAAGGCGCGTACCAGAGTACCGGCTGAGTCGTTTCAGCCCATGGTCAATAGCAAAACATTCAACCTTGCGACATTCTCTTAACAGATCAACCTGTCGCGCACCGTTCCGATGCACTCAATCGGAGCGCACGCACATAGATGGAGCAACCATGACCGAACCCCTGATTATTCAGCCCGCCAAGCCCGCAGACGCCTGCGTAATCTGGTTGCATGGCCTGGGTGCCGATCGCTACGACTTTTTGCCGGTGGCCGAGGCACTCCAGGAAACCTTGTCGTCGACCCGCTTTGTATTGCCCCAGGCGCCCACTCGCCCGGTGACCATCAACGGTGGTTACGAAATGCCAAGCTGGTACGACATCAAGGCCATGAGCCCGGCCCGTTCGATCAGCCTGGAAGAGCTGGACGAATCAGCCAACATGCTCATGGGCTTGATCGAAACGCAGAAGAGAAGCGGAATAGACGCTTCGCGGGTTTTCCTCGCAGGTTTTTCCCAAGGCGGTGCGGTGGTATTCCACACGGCGTTCAAGCAATGGCAGGGGCCATTGGGCGGCGTAATAGCACTCTCCACCTATGCTCCAACCTTTGGGGATGAGCTGGAGTTATCCGCCAGCCAGCAGCGCATTCCCACCCTGTGCCTGCACGGTCAGTACGACGACGTTGTACAGAACGCCATGGGCCGCAGCGCTTATGAGCATTTGAAAAGCCGTGGTGTCACCGTGACATGGCAGGAATACCCAATGGGCCACGAAGTGTTACCTGAGGAGATACACGACATCGGCACCTGGTTGACCGCCCGCCTGGGCTGAAAGCCAGCGTTTATGTAGCCGTATGACAGACGCACTACGCCGCGCCCGATTCTTGCATTACACTGGCCGGCGTACATTCCTTAACCAATTAATGAGATGACCGTGCTCAAAGCACTTAAGAAGATGTTCGGCAAAAGCGAGGCTGAGCCGCTCGCGCCTGTTCCCAGTGCTCCTGTCCCCACGCCCGGCAGCCGCCATGACGGTCAACAGCCAGGCCGGCCCGCACCTGTCGCCTCGCAAAAAAAGCCAGCGGTGACGCCGCCTGAACAGGCAAAACCTGCCGAGGCCGCCCCCGAGCCGGTGCCCCAGCCAAAAGCACCCCGCCGCGAACGCGCGCCAAAACCGCCTGTCACCCCTTGGAAACTCGAAGACTTCGTCGTCGAACCCCAGGAAGGCAAGACCCGCTTCCACGATTTCAAACTCGCCCCGGAACTGATGCACGCCATCCAGGACCTGGGTTTCCCGTACTGCACGCCGATCCAGGCAGAGGTGCTGGGCTTCACCCTGGCGGGCAAAGACGCCATCGGTCGCGCCCAGACCGGTACCGGCAAGACCGCCGCGTTCCTGATCTCGATCATCACCCAGCTGCTGCAAACCCCGCCGCCGAAAGAGCGCTACATGGGTGAACCGCGCGCGCTGATCATCGCCCCGACCCGGGAGCTGGTGGTGCAGATCGCCAAGGACGCCGCCGACCTGACCAAGTACACCGGCCTCAATGTCATGACGTTCGTCGGTGGCATGGACTTCGACAAGCAGCTCAAGCACCTCGAAGCCCGCCATTGCGACATCCTGGTCGCCACTCCGGGCCGCCTGCTGGACTTCAACCAGCGCGGCGACGTGCACCTGGACATGGTCGAAGTGATGGTGCTCGACGAAGCCGACCGCATGCTCGACATGGGTTTTATCCCGCAAGTACGCCAGATCATTCGCCAGACCCCGCCGAAAAACGAGCGCCAGACCCTGCTGTTCTCCGCGACCTTCACCGAAGACGTGATGAACCTCGCCAAGCAGTGGACCACCGACCCGTCCATCGTCGAGATCGAAGCGCTGAACGTGGCCAGCGAAAACGTCGAACAGCACATCTATGCCGTGGCCGGTGCCGACAAGTACAAGCTGCTCTATAACCTGGTCAACGACAACGGCTGGGAGCGCGTGATGGTGTTCGCCAACCGCAAGGACGAAGTGCGCCGCATCGAAGAGCGCCTGGTACGCGATGGTGTCAACGCCGCGCAACTGTCGGGCGATGTGCCACAGCACAAGCGCATCAAGACCCTGGAAGGCTTTCGCGAAGGCAAGATTCGCGTGCTGGTGGCCACCGACGTGGCGGGGCGCGGGATTCACATCGATGGCATCAGCCACGTGATCAACTTCACCCTGCCGGAAGTGCCGGACGACTACGTGCACCGTATCGGCCGTACCGGTCGTGCAGGCGCGGCAGGTGTGTCGATCAGCTTTGCCGGCGAAGATGACTCGTATCAGTTGCCCTCGATCGAGGCGCTGCTGGGTCGCAAGATCAGCTGTGAGACACCGCCGACGCACTTGCTGCGGGCTGTAGAGCGCAAACGCCCTTAAGCTGAAATGCGATAAAAAATGTGGGAGGGGGCTTGCCCCCTCCCACATTTGATTTCAGCTGATTTTGAGAGAGGTGTTCGGCTGGTTATTTCCAGCGATCGGCAGCAGCGTGATCACTGCTGCGCCCTTCCACCCAGCGCGCGCCTTCAGGGGTGCTTTCCTTCTTCCAGAACGGCGCACGGGTCTTCAGGTAATCCATCACAAACGCACAGGCATCGAACGCGGCCTGGCGGTGGGCGCTGGCGGCCGCCACAAACACAATCGGTTCGCCCGGCTCCAGCGCGCCGATGCGGTGCAGCACTTCGAGCTTGAGCAGCGGCCAGCGTTGTTCGGCTTCGACGGCGATCTTGGCCAGGGCTTTCTCGGTCATGCCGGGATAATGCTCCAGGAACATCCCCGCCACCTCGCGCCCATCGTTGAAGTCGCGTACATAGCCGACAAAACTCACCACTGCGCCCACGCCGACATTCGCCGCATGCATCGCGTTGACTTCGGCACCCGGATCAAACGGCTCGGGCTGCACACGAATGGCCATGCTCAGCCTCCGGTCACGGGCGGGAAGAACGCGACTTCATCCCCGGCGTGCAGCGGTTCGTCGAGATTGCACAGCTCCTGGTTACGGGCACACATCAAGCTGGCTTCGTTGAGCACTTCAAAGCCCGGATCACTGGCCAACGCCTGGCGCACAGCGTCGACGGTGGCGAAGTCGCCCTCCATCTCCAGCGAGTCCAGGCCCACCGCTTCGCTGTAGCGCGCAAAAAACAGTACGTTGATGCTCATGCCTGATCCGCCTTGAAATGCCCGCTTTTACCGCCAAGTTTTTCCAGCAGGCGAATGTTTTCGATGGTCATGCCGCGGTCCACGGCCTTGCACATGTCGTAGATCGTCAGCGCGGCGACACTGGCGGCTGTCAGCGCTTCCATCTCCACGCCGGTCTGCCCGGAGAGTTTGCAGCGCGCCACGATATGCACCGAGTCTGCGCCATCGGCGCTCAGTTCGACCTTGACGCCAGTCAACATCAACGGGTGGCACAGGGGGATCAAGTCACTGGTTTTTTTCGCGGCCTGGATCCCGGCGATGCGGGCCACGGCGAACACGTCGCCCTTGGGATGGGCGCCGTCGACAATCATTTGCAGGGTCTCGGGCAGCATGCGCACCCGCGCTTCGGCCACCGCTTCACGGAACGTCACGGACTTGTCAGTGACGTCGACCATATGGGCGCGACCTTGGGAATCGAGATGAGTCAGCACAGGGATACTCCTGATCAGGAGCACCGATTGTAAACCCAATGCATAACAAATGTGGGAGGGAGCAAGCCCCCTCCCACACTGACCACGTTTACAAATGCGATTCGGCGTATTCGGCCAGAATCGAGCGAGGCACCCCTTGCAGCGCGATATGCACGCCGTTGGGGAAGTCTTTGAAGCGTTCCGTCAGGTAAGTCAGCCCGGAGCTGGTCGCGGACAGGTAGGGGGTGTCGATCTGTGCCAGGTTACCCAGGCACACCACTTTGGAACCGGCGCCGGCACGGGTGATGATGGTTTTCATCTGGTGCGGCGTAAGGTTCTGGCATTCATCGATCAGTATCAGGCTTTGTTGGAAGCTGCGGCCTCGGATGTAGTTGAGGGATTTGAACTGCAATGGCACTTTGCTGAGGATGTAGTCGACGCTGCCATGGGTGTTTTCGTCATCCATGTGCAAGGCTTCGAGGTTGTCGGTGATCGCCCCCAGCCATGGCTCCATTTTTTCCGCTTCGGTGCCCGGCAGGAAGCCGATTTCCTGGTCCAGGCCCTGCACACTGCGGGTGGCGATGATGCGCCGATAGCGCTTGGTCACCATGGTCTGTTCGATGGCGGCCGCCAGGGCAAGGATGGTTTTGCCCGAGCCCGCGGCGCCGGTCAGGTTGACCAGGTGGATGTCCGGATCGAGCAGCGCATACAGTGCCAGGCTCTGGTAGATGTCACGCGGTTTCAGGCCCCAGGCTTCCTGGTGCAACAGGGGCTCCTGATGCAGGTCGAGGATCAGCAGCTTGTCGACCTGGATCTCTTTGATCCAGCCCACAAAGCCCTGTTCGTCGATGATGAATTCATTGATGTGCACGGCCGGCAGGTTGTCGATCAGTTGCACCTGGTGCCAGGTACGGCCATGGTCCTGACGGGTTTCGACCTTGCTGACACGGTCCCAGAACGAGCCGGTCATGGTGTGATAACCACGGGACAGCATCGACACGTCGTCGACCAGTTGGTCGGTACTGTAGTCCTCGGCAGCGATCCCACACGCTCGTGCCTTGAGGCGCATATTGATGTCTTTGGTCACCAGCACCAGGCGCAAGTCCTTGTCGCGTGCGTGCAGGTCGATCAGTTGGTTGATGATCTTGTTGTCGTTCAGGTTTTCCGGCAGCAGGCTGTTGGGCTCGCTGCGCTTGCTCATCAGGATCGACAGCAAGCCCTTGGGTCCGCTTTTGCCGCGCTGGATCGGCACGCCGACTTCAACATCCTCGGGTGACGCTTCGCCCAGGGTCTTGTCGATCAGGCGGATGGCCTGGCGGCATTCGGCAGCCACGCTGTGGTGCCCGCTTTTGAGTTTGTCGAGCTCCTCAAGCACGATCATCGGGATGGCGACGTGGTGTTCTTCGAAGTTGAGCAGTGCGTTTGGATCGTGGATCAATACATTGGTATCAAGCACATAAAGGATTGGCTGGTCGGAAGAAGGGTTACGTCCATGATCATCCATACTCGGTCACCTTTGTGGGAGCCAGTCGACGCAATACCACAACAGTGCTGCGCCTCGATTCGACCACCGACCGCACCTTGAGTGACATCAAGGGCAGTGCCCACATGAGGAGTCTTGGAAGACGCCACCTGTGTTGCAGGTTTCGGCGATCTGACTTCGTAATACCGCAAAACCCATGACAGGAAAAAGCACTTTGACGGTTTTTTGAAGTTTATTTTTCAGGATGACGAATAGCACTAGCCGAGTGCCAGCTACCCCGTTAAAGTCGGAAGTCCGCCTGCATCGAAATGTCGCACAAAATTTCCCCGTAAACGCCTCATCCCCAACAGGGCCGGGCACTTCATCTTTTCAACGAAACGCCTCGTGACAGTCCTGCCAGCCCAGGCCACTTTGCGCCGTTGCCTGCAGCAACAGCGGCAATGCCACCCGCGCCTTGTCCTGGGTGTCGTGAAACACAATCACCCCTTTGCGCCACAACAGCATCAGCGTCAGTACCCGTTGCGCCGACTCATCGGCCTTGAGTTTGCCCGGCTCGTCCTGAGAGTCGATGTCCCACAACGCCACCTGCAGGCCCTGGGCCTGGAAGAAGCCCTGGCTGTCCGCACGCCGCTGAGCGTAGGGCGGGCGAAACAGCGGTACGTAGTTTTCCGGCATCAGATTCTGCGCCAGCGATGCACTGCGGGTGATCGAACTCTGCCAGTCGACCCAATGGCTGTGGGAACGGTACTGCCACCCCTGGATGCCGACGCACTGGCCCTGGTACAGCGCCTGCACATCGGCAGCCGAACTACGCTCCACACGGTTTTGCAGGCTGCTGCCGAGCACGAAGAAGGTGGCATTCATCTTCTGCTTGCGCAGGTACTCGGTAAGCCAGTCGGTATTGCCACTGACCGGTGCCGGCCCGCCGTCGAAGGTCAGCAGGAACAGGCGGTCGTTGAGTTCATCGCCATTGCGCTCGTGATCGCCGAAACGCGCGACTTCGCTGCTGATCTGCGGGAACAGCGCGGCCTTGCGCAGCAGCTCGTCCAGATAACGCTCATGGAAAACATGGCTCGGGCCGGCCCAGCCTATATAGAAGGAGTTTTCGCCGACTTCGAACTTGCCCGCCTGCTCGCGCAGATCGTCCATGTTTTCCACCAGGTAGCAGAACGAGGCATCTTCCTCACAGCTCTGCTGGGCGAAGGTGTAGTTCTCCAGCAAGCGCCGCCAGAGCTGGCGACGCAGGTCATCGATGGCCGGCAGGTTGATGATCTTCAGCCCCAGGCGCTGCTTGAGCGCCGCGTCATCCTGGGCTTCGCTGGCGATCAGGCTATGGGCAAACATCAGGATTTCCGCACGCGAAGCCACATCGAACAGCGCCGGGCTGCTGAGCTTTTCGGGCCAGGTGCCACGGTCCAGGCTGGCTACATCCACCGGCGCCGCTTGGGCGCTCATGCAGAACAGGCAAGCGGATAATAAAAGCGCAATTCGCACCAGGGTCTCCTTCTCCAGAGTCGTCGCGCACTATAGCCGATCATTGCAGGAGCGAGCTTGCTCGCGAAATACGTTACCGCTGACGCGGGCATCCTGAATCAACGCGGTGTCTTTTCGTTTTTCGCGAGCAAGCTTGCTCCTACAGAAATCGAGGCATCTATGGGTTTCATAGGTGGAGTCAAAACGCCGCAACCCCTAGAATCCGCGCACGATTACAGGAGACGACTTCATGCTGATGGTGATTTCCCCCGCCAAAACCCTCGACTTCGAGTCAAAGCCGGTCACTGCGCGCTTCACCCAGCCGCAATACCTGGACCATTCCCAGGAACTGATCGAGCAACTGCGTCAGCTGAGCCCGGCGCAGATCAGCGAATTGATGCACGTGTCCGACAAGATCGGCGGCCTCAACGCCGCCCGCTTCGGCAGCTGGACCCCGGCCTTCACCCCAGAGAATGCCAAGCAGGCCTTATTGGCGTTCAAGGGCGACGTGTACACCGGCCTCAACGCCGACACCTTCAGCGATGCCGACTTCAGCTACGCCCAGGACCACCTGCGCATGCTCTCGGGCCTGTACGGCCTGCTGCGCCCCCTGGACCTGATGATGCCGTACCGCCTGGAGATGGGCACCAAGCTCGCCAACGCCCGTGGCAAGGACCTGTACGCCTTCTGGGGCACGCGCATCAGCGAGTGGCTCAACCAGGCGCTGGCCGAACAAGGCGATGACGTGCTGCTCAACCTGGCATCCAACGAGTATTTTTCGGCGGTCAAGCGCACGGCCCTGAACGCGCGGATCATCAATACCGAGTTCAAGGACCTGAAGAACGGCCAGTACAAGATCATCAGCTTCTACGCAAAAAAGGCCCGGGGCATGATGAGCCGTTTCGTGATCCAAGAGCGCATCAATGACCCGGCCCAGCTCAAGCAGTTCGAGGTGCAGGGCTACCGCTTCAATGCAGAGCAGTCCAAGCCGGACAAGCTGGTGTTTTTGCGCGATCACGCACCGGAATAAGGCCTGACCTGAGCGTCACAGACGCTAAAGATCAAATGTGGGAGGGAGCTTGCTCCCGATGGCGGTATTTCAGTCATGCATGTATTGACTGATCCACCGCCATCGGGAGCAAGCCCCCTCCCAAATTTTTGCCAGCATTGCACACCATGATTCGCCATTTATTTGGCGCCAAGAAACAGACAGATACATCCCTAACATTTTTTTCACTCGACATTTCCGATTTTTTTTCGTAGTGGCACCCCACTTTTTAATCACTAGTGGCAAAAAACTATCCCCGCGCGCCAACTCCCCGTAACTACTGGCCCAAATAGCAAGTGCTATCAATATAGTACCAGTGCCATCTTTGCCAATATTTCAAGAAATTTCCGGAAACAGGATGAGTGGCCCGGAACTTCGTCCTAAAGCACCGCTCATACCACCGGTAACGAAATTCTCTGTTTCTGTAAGAGATGACTTACATGGCCGACCAACGGAAGTAGCGAAGTTGTCACATTGAACTTTGACTCAGGGGTCACTTTACCAACCGATTAGTTAAGAGCGGCGACAAGGATGAATTGCCACGCACTATAGGCCAAGGCTGTGCTTACCCTAATGGGTCAGTGAGATAACCCAAGGCATTGATATTTAAAGGCTTGTAGCCTTTATCAAAGCCCTGCGGCACTGACGCCAGGCCCTTCTCCCAGGAAGGCTGGCTGCATTTGAGGGCAGGCCCCAATAACAAGGCCAAGTTGCGCACAACTTGAGTGCAATAGTTAGTCACTCGTTATTCAACATGCCTGTACGCGGCAAGTCGGCGTCTATTCGCCCAACTTTCGCGGCATTTGTGACGCTTGCAAACATGAACTCCGGCCATCTAATGGCATGTTTTAAATACCGTCTTCAATGACAAAGAGGTAATTGCGATGCGCATCAGCATATTTGGTTTGGGTTACGTCGGCGCAGTCTGTGCCGGTTGCCTGTCTGCCCGTGGCCACGAAGTGGTGGGCGTAGACATCTCCAAGGAAAAGATCGACCTGATCAATGCCGGTAAATCGCCGATCGTTGAGCCGGGTCTGGGCGAACTGTTGAGCCAAGGCATCGCAAACGGTCGCCTGCGCGGTACGACCAACTTCGCCGAAGCGATTCGCGATACGGACCTGTCGATGATTTGCGTCGGCACGCCCAGCAAGAAAAACGGCGACCTGGAACTCAACTACATCGAATCGGTATGCCGCGAGATCGGTTTTGTCCTGCGTGACAAGACCACCCGCCACACCATCGTGGTGCGCAGCACCGTATTGCCGGGCACCGTCGCCAACGTGGTGATCCCGATCCTCGAAGACTGCTCCGGCAAGAAAGCCGGCATCGACTTCGGTGTCGCGGTCAACCCGGAATTCCTGCGTGAATCCACCGCCATCGCCGACTACGACCTGCCACCGATGACCGTTATCGGCGAGTTCGACAAAGCTTCCGGCGACGTCCTGCAGTCGCTGTACGAAGAACTCGACGCTCCGATCATCCGCAAGGACATCGCCGTCGCCGAGATGATCAAGTACACCTGCAACGTGTGGCACGCCACCAAGGTGACCTTCGCCAACGAGATCGGCAACATCGCCAAGGCCGTCGGCGTCGATGGTCGCGAAGTGATGGAAGTGGTCTGCCAGGACAAGACCCTCAACCTGTCCCAGTACTACATGCGCCCAGGCTTCGCGTTCGGCGGCTCCTGCCTGCCCAAAGACGTGCGTGCCCTGACTTACCGCGCCAGCTCCCTGGACGTCGACGCGCCACTGCTCAACTCGCTGATGCGCAGCAACGAATCCCAGGTACAGAACGCCTTCGACATCGTCGCCGGCCACGACAAACGCAAAGTCGCCCTGCTGGGCCTGAGCTTCAAGGCCGGTACCGACGACCTGCGCGAAAGCCCGCTGGTAGAACTGGCCGAGATGCTGATCGGCAAGGGTTACGACCTGAGCATCTACGACAGCAACGTCGAATACGCCCGTGTGCACGGTGCGAACAAAGATTACATCGAAGGCAAGATCCCGCACGTGTCGTCCCTGCTCAATTCGGACTTCGACGACGTGATCAACAACTCCGACGTGATCATCCTCGGCAACCGTGACGAGAAGTTCCGTGCCTTGGCGCATAACGCGCCGGATGGCAAGCAAGTGGTCGACCTGGTGGGCTTCATGTCCAAAGCCACCAGTGTGAGCGGCCGCACCGAAGGTATTTGCTGGTAACAGCGACGGCAAGTTCCGGGCTGCAAGCGTCTTCATCCCCAGCGCTTGCAGCCTGGAACCTCCTTCCCTTCCGGATGACGCTTATGTCCAAGTTAAAACATGTACTACTGCAATCCGCCGGCTGGCTGCTGTTCCTCAGCCTGCTGATGGGACTCGCCCTGCTGCTGCCGGCGAGTACATTCGACTCGGAGTCGAAGAATTTTATTTTCCTGATTGGCGCCGTCGGTATCTGGCGCTACTCGATGGGTGCGACGCATTTCTTTCGCGGCATGCTGTTCCTGTACGTGGTCTACCCCCACCTGCGCCGCAAAGTGCGCAAGCTGGGCAAAGCCGCAGACCCGTCCCATGTGTTCCTGATGGTCACCAGCTTCCGTATCGACGCGCTGACCACAGCCCAGGTGTACAGCTCGGTGATTCGCGAGGCCATCGAGTGCGGCTTCCCCACCACCGTGGTCTGCTCGCTGGTGGAAATGTCCGATGAGCTGCTGGTAAAGAGCCTGTGGGAACGCATGAACCCGCCTGACCACGTCAAGCTCGACTTCGTGCGCATCGCCGGTACCGGCAAGCGCGACGGCCTGGCCTTCGGCTTTCGCGCGATCTCCCGCCACCTGCCGGACGAACGTGCCGTGGTCGCCGTGATCGATGGCGACACCGTGCTTGCCGAAGGCGTCGTGCGCAAGACCGTGCCGTGGTTCCAGCTGTTCGACAATGTCGGCGGCCTGACCACCAACGAGTTCTGCGAAGTCCGTGGCGGCTACATCATGAGCGAGTGGCACAAACTGCGCTTCGCCCAACGTCACATCAACATGTGCTCCATGGCCCTGTCCAAGCGCGTACTGACCATGACCGGGCGCATGTCGGTGTTCCGTGCCAGCGTCGTCACTGACCCAGGCTTTATCGCCGATGTGGAAAGCGACTCGCTGCAACACTGGCGCCTGGGCCGCTTCAAGTTTTTGACCGGCGATGACAAGTCCAGCTGGTTCAGCCTGATGCGCCTGGGCTACGACACGTTCTACGTGCCGGACGCCGCGATCAATACGGTGGAACACCCGCCGGAAAAGAGCTTTATCAAGGCCAGCCGCAAGCTGATGTTCCGCTGGTACGGCAACAACCTGCGCCAGAACTCCCGTGCCCTGGGCCTGGGCGTACGTCGGTTGGGCCTGTTCACCAGCGTGGTGCTGTTCGACCAGCGCGTGTCGATGTGGACCTCCCTGCTCGGCCTGACCGTGGCGATCATCGCCACCTTCAAGTACGGCGGCGCGTTCATCCTCGCCTACCTGCTGTGGATCGGCATCACCCGCCTGATCCTCACCCTGCTGCTGTCGTGCTCCGGCCACAAGATCGGCCCGGCCTACCCGGTGATTCTCTATTACAACCAGATCATGGGCGCGCTGGTGAAGATCTATGTGTTCTTCCGCCTTGATCAACAGTCCTGGACCCGCCAGGACACCAAACTGACCCGCGATTTGGCCAGCTTTCAACGTTGGTTCAACACCTGGTCGTCTCGGACCATGACCTTCTCCGCCGGCAGCATCTTCGTCGCCGTGTTGCTGATGATGGTCTGACCCTGCCAAGCCTGAATTAACTCTAGGAAATTGCCCTGATGAACAGCCAAGTAAACGCCAACGTTGTCCACGAATCCGAAGCCCAGCGCCAACATGCCCGGGTCAAAATCCCGGCCAAGCTGCGCTTCTTCAACACTGACCGCACCCAGACCGAAGCACGCGTGATCGACCTGTCCGCCGGCGGCCTGGCGTTCACCGCCACCCAGCCATTGACCGTGGGTGAAGTGCACAAGGGCCGCCTGCAATTCGTCATCGATAACCTCGGCCTGGCCATGGATGTGGAGTTGCAGATTCGCTCCTACGACCGCCAGAGCGGCCGTACCGGTTGCCAGTTCCAGAACCTCGACGCCCAGGATATTTCCACCCTGCGCCACCTGATCACCTCGCACTTGTCCGGCGACATCGTGACCATGGGTGATGTGCTCGCCACCCTGCAACGCGACAACTTCACCAAGGCCCGCAAGGTCAAGGATGGCGGCAGCAACATGAGCGCCTTCGGCCGCCTGCGCGCCGTGACGTTCAGCCTGGCGATCTTCCTCGTGGGCCTGGCGGCGTTCGGGTTTGTCTTCAAGTCGCTGTACGGCATGTACTTCGTTACCCACGCCCAGGCGGGCCTGGTCAGCGTACCCGGCATGAACGTGACCATGCCGCGCGACGGTACCGTGCAAAGCCTGCTCAAAGGTGATGCGGTTGCGGCCAAGGGCGCACCACTGGCCACCTTCAGCACCAGCATGCTCGACGTACTCAAGGGCCACCTCGACGAAGACCAGCTGCAACCGGCCAAGGTCGAAGAACTGTTCGGCAAGCAAATGACCGGCACCCTGACCTCCCCATGCGACTGCGTCGTGGCCCAGCAACTGGTGGCCGACGGTCAGTACGCCAGCAAGGGCGATGTGATCTTCCAACTGGTGCCACGCGGCAGCCTGGCCAATGTGGAAGCACGCTTCACCTATCGCCAGTTCGCCGACGTACGCCCTGGTACCCCGGTGAGCTTCCAGGTCGCCGACGAAGAGCAGGTCCGCACCGGCACCATCGTCAGCAGCACCAGCCTGAACAGCGCCGACCTGTCCTCCGACATTCGTGTGCAGATCAAGCCGGATGCTCCCCTGGACAGCACCTACGCCGGCCGCCCGGTAGAAGTGACCAGCGACCGTGGCCCCTCCCTGAACTGGCTGATCGATAAAGCCATGGCAGCAGGTCTTTAATCATGAGCGCCCTTCGAACCCTACCGGTGCCCCTGGCGCTGGCCATCGCCCTCGCCGGTTGCGCCGGCCTGCCCGACCAACGCCTGGCCAATGAAGCGCTCAAGCGTGGCGATACCGTCACCGCGCAGCAGAATTACCAGCAACTGGCAGACCTGGGTTACAGCGAGGCCCAGGTGGGCCTGGCCGACATCCAGGTAGGCACCCGCGATCCGGCGCAAATCAAACAGGCCGAAGCCACCTACCGCGCAGCGGCGGATACCTCGCCGCGTGCCCAGGCCCGTCTCGGTCGCCTGCTGGTGGCCAAGCCAGGCTCTACCGAAGCCGAACACCATGAAGCCGAAGGCCTGTTGAAAAAAGCCTTTGCCAATGGCGAAGGCAACACCCTGATCCCGCTGGCGATGCTGTACCTGCAATACCCGCACAGTTTCCCCAACGTGAATGCCCAGCAGCAGATCAACAAATGGCAGGCGGCCGGTTACCCGGAAGCCGGTCTGGCCCAGGTGCTGCTGTATCGCACCCAGGACACCTACGACCAGCACCTGGATGACGTAGAGCGCATCTGCAAAGCCGCGCTGAACACCACCGACATCTGCTACGTCGAACTGGCCACGGTCTACCAGAAAAAAGCCGAGCCGGAAAAACAAGCCGAGCTGCTCAAGCAAATGGAAGCCGGCTACAGCCGTGGCACCGTCACCGCACAGCGCGTCGACAGCGTCGCCCGCGTGCTGGGCGATGCAACCCTGGGCAAGACCGACGAGAAGACCGCCCAGGCCCTGCTGGAAAAAATCGCCCCCGGCTACCCCGCTTCCTGGGTCAGCCTGGCGCAACTGCTCTACGACTTCCCGGAACTGGGCGACGTCGACCAGATGATGAAGTACCTGGACAACGGCCGCGCCGCCGACCAGCCGCGCGCCGAGCTGTTGCTGGGCAAGCTCTACTACGAAGGCAAGTGGGTGCCGGCGGACGCCAAGGCGGCCGAAGCGCATTTCGAAAAAGCCGTAGGCAAGGAAGTGGCCGCCGATTACTACCTCGGCCAGATCTACCGCCGTGGCTACCTGGGCAAGGTGTACTCGCAAAAAGCCCTGGACCATTTGCTCACCGCCGCGCGTAACGGCCAGAACAGCGCCGACTTCGCCATCGCCCAATTGTTTTCCCAAGGCAAGGGCACCAAGCCCGACCCACTGAACGCCTATGTCTTCAGCCAGTTGGCTAAAGCCCAGGACACGCCAGAGGCCAATGAGTTGGCGACGCAGCTCGAAGCCCCGCTGACGCCGGAACAACGCGCCGAAGGCCAACGCCTGGTGCAACAGGAACTGGCCGCGCGCGGCACCCTGGCCCAAAGCACGCTGCAACTGCACGCCCTGCAAGAAGAAGACGGCGAGGAATCCCTATGAAGCTCAATCCATTCGTGCAGGCCGGCATCGGCCTGACCTTTGCCCTGCTGTGGTCGTGCCCGACCCTGGCCGCACTGACTGAAACCAAGAATTTCGGCATGGACGTTAAAATCACCGGCCAGTCCGAAGACGACCGCGACCTGGGCACCCAGAAAGGCGGCGACGTCAACGGCATCGGCCTCGACCTGCGCCCGTGGATCTACGGCGAAAGCGGCAACTGGAGCGCCTATGCCATGGGCCAGGCGGTTGCTTCGAGCGACATTATCGAGACCGACACCCTGCAACAGTCGGCGGATGATGAAAACCAGCAAACCACCAACGACGACCGCAAGACCAAGAAAAACTACTTGGCCATGCGCGAATTCTGGGTCGGCTACAGCGGCTTCACGCCCTACCCTGGCGAGATCCTCAAGCTCGGTCGCCAACGCCTGCACAATGACGACGGCCAATGGCGCGACACCAATATCGAAGCGCTGAACTGGACCTTCGACACCACCTTGCTCAAGGCCAATGTCGGCGCAGCCGAACGCTTCAGCGAATACCGCACCGACCTCAAGGAACTGTCGCCCGAGGACAAGGACCGCCAGCACTTCTACGCCGACGCGTCCTACCAGTGGACGCCGGGGCAGTGGATCGGCCTGCGCGGTCACCATACCCATGACGACGGCAAGCTCGACTATCCCGAGCCGGGCGTGCCCACCGACTCGTTGGACAAGCGCGAAAACGGCGACCTGACCTGGCTTGGCATCGAAGCCAACAGCGACGCCTACAACTGGCGTAACACCAACACCGTCAACTACTGGGCCAGCGTCACCGGCATGCAGGGCAACCGCGACACGGTCAATGCCTTGAACGCCGACGGCACCCGCCCGACCAACGCCAAGCGCAGCGATGACCTGAATGGCTGGGCCACCGACCTGGGTGTGCGCCTGCGCCTTGACCCGCAGTGGCAAGTGGGCGCCGCCTATTCGCGTGCCAGTGCCGAATACGAGCAGAACGGCCTGCAAAGCAACCGTTCGAACTGGACCGGTACCCAGTCCCGCGTCCACCGTTTCGGCGAAGCATTCCGCGGCGAAATGAACAACATGCAGTCCATGAGCCTGTTCGGTTCCTGGCAGCTGCGCGAGGACTATGACGCCAGCCTGGTGTACCACAAGTTCTGGCGCGTCGACGGCAACAAGCCGGTCGGCAGCAACGGCATCGACGCCGTGCAGAACAACACCGATGACGTGACCGGCGCGATCCTGTCCAGCACGTCCCTGCCCCTGGAAGACGGCAAGAAAGACCTGGGCCAGGAGATGGACCTGGTGGTCACCAAGTACTTCAAGACCGGCCTGCTGCCGGCTGGGCTCAGCCATTCGATCGACGAACCGTCGGCCCTGGTGCGCTTGCGTGCAGGTGTGTTCAAACCGGGCGACGCCTATGGCAGCCAAGTCGACTCGTACATGCATCGCGCCTTTGTCGACGTGATTTGGAAGTTCTGATGGGAGCCCGCGCAATGATTGCTCACCCCTTCACAGGCAGATGCCTGCTGGTGACCGCGATGCTGATGGCCAGTGCCACAGCGTTCGCCGATACCGCGCAGCCGGTCAAGGCGCCGACCATCGCCAAAGAACTGCAACAGGCCAAGACCTACACCATTTCCAGCCCGCCGACCGCGCCGCTGGAAATGGCCAAGCCTGCCCTGCCGGACCTGTCGGGCTACACCGCCGCGGCGATGGAAAAGAAAATCGTCAGAACCAAGCCGGGCAAGATCAGCATCCGCCGCATGATGCAGGAAGACGCCCTGAAGGACTTCATCGGCGGCGACAACAAGATGGCCGAATGGGTGGTGCGCCAGCACGGCATTCCCCAGGCCATTTTTGTCGACGACGGCTACATGAACCTCAAGGACCTGCTGGGTAAAGTGCCCAAGCAGTACCTGAGCGAAACCTCGCCGGGCGTGTTCCTGGCCAAGTTGCCGATCGTGGTCGGGCGCAAGGGCATCCTGGAAATCGACAAGAAGACCCAGGAGCTGCGCCTGTCCCAGGAAGCCGGCTCGTTCCTGATCAACGACGGCCAACTGTTTGTGCGCGATACCAAGGTCACCGGCTGGAGCGAAAAAGCCAATGGCCCGGCGCTGTTCACGTCGCCCAAGGCGTTCCGCCCGTTCCTGCTGTCCTGGGGCGGCACCGAGACCTACATCTCCAACACCAAGATGGCCAGCTTCGGCTACGCCAACAGTAAGTCGTACGGGGTGAGTATTTCCCAATACACGCCGAACATGGCCAAGGTACTCAAGCGTCCTGAGCCGACCGGCTGGATCATCGACTCCGAGTTCTCGGACATGTGGTACGGCTTCTACTGCTACGAGACCACGGGCTTTGTGCTCAAAGGCAACACCTATAAAGACAACATCGTCTACGGCATTGACCCCCATGACCGCTCCCACGGCCTGATCATCGCGGACAACACCGTCTACGGCACCAAGAAGAAGCACGGCATCATCATTTCCCGGGAAGTGAACGACAGCTTCATCTTCAATAACCGCAGCTACGACAACAAGCTGTCGGGGCTGGTGATCGACCGTAACAGCGTAAACAACCTGATCGCCGACAACGAGATCTACCGCAACCACACCGACGGCATCACCCTCTATGAGAGCGGCGACAACCTGCTGTGGGGCAACAAGGTGATCAGCAACCGGCGTCACGGCATCCGGGTCCGTAACAGCGTGAACATCAAGCTGTACGAAAACACCTCGATGGCCAACGGCCTGACCGGCGTGTACGGCCACATCAAGGATTTGACCGACACCGACCGCGACATCGCCCTCGACCCGTTCGATGCCAAGGTCTCGCTGATCGTGGTCGGCGGTGAGCTGGCCGGTAACGGCAGCGGACCGCTGTCGATCGACTCGCCGTTGAGTATCGAGCTGTATCGCGTGTCGATGCTGGCGCCGACCAAATCCAGCGGCATCAGCTTCTCCGGCGTGCTGGGCGATCGTCAGGAAGAAATTCTCGACCTGCTGGTGCGCCAGCAGAAAGCCGTGCTGATCGACCCTGTCGAACGCCAGACCGAAATGCAGGACTGAGGATGACCCTTATGCACCCACACATGATCAAACTGCTGAGCCTCTCGGGTCTGACCCTCGGCCTGCTCGCGGCCAGCCAGGGCGTACGCGCCGATGAAATCAAGGCGCCGACCTTTACCGCCGAACCGTGCTGTAGCCTGTGCCCGGCCGCCCATGACGCGAAGAACTACACCACGCGCTACCAGCAGAACTTCACCACCCTGGTACAAGCCCAGGGCGACTGGCTGTTCCGTACCCAGGAAGACCTGCGCACCGAATTCGACACCAGCCCCGCCGGCTACAAACGCATGCAACAACTGCACGATGCGTTCAAGGCCAAAGGCGTGGAACTGGTGGTGGTCTACCAGCCGACCCGTGGCCTGGTGAACCGCAACAAGCTCAACCCGGCAGAAAAAGCCTCGTTCGATTTCGACAAGGCCCTGAGCAACTACAAGACCATGCTCGGCCGCTTCGCCAAGATGGGCTACGTGGTGCCGGACTTGTCGCCGTTGACCAACGAGCAACTGCCGGACGAATTGCCGGCCCACGATTTCTACTTCCGTGGCGACCAGCACTGGACCCCCTATGGCGCCCAGCGCACCGCGAAAATCGTCGGTGCCAAGGTACGCGCGATGCCGGAGTTTGCCGATATCCCCAAGCGTGAGTTCGAGACCAAGCGCTCCGGACGCATGGGCAAGACCGGTACCCTGCACAACATGGCCGGGCAACTGTGCGGCACCAGCTACGCGATCCAGTACATGGACCAGTTCACCACCGAGCCCAAGGGCGAAGCGGGCGACGGCGACCTGTTCAGCGATTCGGGCAACCCGCAGATCACCCTGGTCGGCACCAGCCACAGCGGCAAGAACTACAACTTCGCCGGCTTCCTCGAAGAGGAAATCGGTGCCGACATCCTCAACGTCGCCTTCCCCGGCGGTGGTTTGGAAGGTTCGATGATCCAGTACCTGGGCAGCGACGAATTCCAGAAAACCCCACCGAAAATCTTGATCTGGGAATTCTCGCCGCTGTATCGCCTCGACCAGGAAACCATCTACCGCCAGATGATGGCGCTGCTGGACAACGGCTGCGAAGGCAAGACCGCGCAGATGAGCGCCAGCACCACCTTGAAACCCGGCAAGAACGAATTGCTGGTTAACAGTTCGAACAAAGACCTGCGCAATGCCAACCATCAGGTCGATATCCGCTTCGCCGATCCCTCGGTGAAAACCTTGCAAGCCACCCTCTGGTACATGAACGGGCGCCACGAGGACATCAAGATCGAGAAACCCGAAACATCCGATACAGACGGGCGTTTCGCCTTTGAACTGCGCACCGATGAAGACTGGGCCTCGCAGAACTTGCTGGCCGTGGAAGTGCAGGGCCCCGAAGCGGGCGCTGCCGCGCAGAAGGTCGAAGCGAAAATTTGCACACGCAACGTATTCCCAAGCGGCGGTCAGAAGACTGCCTCACTCGGGCAATGAGGTTACCTATGCAGAAGTTACTGATTCCATCGTTACTGGGCCTGGCGATCTTCGCCGGCGCGGCCAGCGCCGCCGCGCCACTGCGTCCACCCCAGGGCTACTTCGCACCGATTGAAGCGTTCAAGACCGGCGATTTCAAGAATGACTGCGATGCCATGCCCACGCCGTACACCGGCCCGCTGCAATTTCGCAGCAAGTACGAAGGCTCCGACAAGGCCCGCTCCACGCTGAATGTGCAGTCGGAAAAAGCCTTTCGCGACAGCACCGCCGACATCACCAAGCTGGAAAAAGACACCAGCAAGCGCGTGATGCAGTTCATGCGCGACGGTCGTCCGGAGCAGTTGGAATGCACGCTCAACTGGTTGACCAGCTGGGCCAAGGCTGACGCGTTGATGTCCAAGGACTTCAACCACACCGGCAAGTCCATGCGCAAATGGGCACTGGGCAGCATGGCCTCGGCCTATGTCCGCCTGAAGTTCTCCGACTCGCATCCGCTGGCCAACCACCAGCAGGAATCGCAACTGATCGAAGCCTGGTTCAACAAGCTGGCGGACCAGGTGGTCAGCGACTGGGACAACCTGCCGCTGGAAAAAACCAACAACCACTCCTACTGGGCCGCCTGGTCGGTGATGGCAACCTCCATCGCCACCAACCGTCGCGACCTGTTTGATTGGGCCGTGAAGGAATACAAGGTCGGCGTCAACCAGGTCGATGACCAGGGCTTTTTGCCCAACGAGTTGAAGCGTCAGCAACGCGCCCTGTCGTACCACAACTACGCGCTGCCGCCGCTGTCGATGATCGCCAGTTTTGCCCTGGTCAACGGGGTTGACCTGCGCCAGGAAAACAACGGCGCGCTCAAGCGCCTGGGCGACAAGGTGCTGGCCGGGGTCAAGGATCCAGAGATCTTCGAACAGAAGAACGGCAAGGAACAGGACATGAAGGATCTCAAGGAAGACATGAAATTCGCCTGGCTCGAACCCTTCTGCACCCTCTACACCTGCGCGCCGGATGTACTCGAACGCAAGCACGGGATGCAACCGTTCAAGACCTTCCGCCTCGGCGGCGACCTGACCAAGGTCTACGACCCAGCACACGAAAAAGGCAACAAAGGTTCCTGAGCGAAACACAACTCACCTGTAGGAGCGAGCTTGCTCGCGAAGGACTCACAGGCACCGCGTCTCTTCAGGTGCCACGCGTCATCGTTAACGACCTTCGCGAGCAAGCTCGCTCCTACAGGGGGGCGCGAATGCAATACAACCTCCCCCGACATCGTGGGGGGGTTTGGGGGGGCTCTGGCCCTTGACTGTTGGTTAAACATGGAGAGATCGGGATGGTTTTCTCGTCCAATGTGTTCCTGTTTCTGTTCTTGCCGATCTTTCTCGGCTTGTACTACTTGAGCGGGCAACGCTATCGCAATCTGCTGCTGCTGATTGCCAGCTACGTGTTCTACGCCTGGTGGCGAGTGGACTTCCTGGCGCTGTTCGCGGCCGTCACGCTGTGGAACTACTGGATCGGCCTCAAGGTCGGTGCAGCCGGCGTGCGTACCAAGCCGGCCCAACGTTGGCTGCTGCTTGGCGTGGCCGTCGACCTGTGCATCCTCGGCTACTTCAAGTACGCCAACTTCGGTGTCGACAGCATCAACGTGATGATGAAGTCGGTGGGTCTCGAGCCGTTCATCCTCACCCACGTGCTGCTGCCGATCGGGATCTCGTTCTACATCTTCGAGTCCATCAGCTACATCATCGACGTGTACCGTGGCGATACCCCGGCGACGCGCAACCTCATCGACTTTGCGGCGTTCGTGGCGATCTTCCCGCACCTGATCGCCGGCCCGGTGTTGCGTTTCCGCGACCTGGCCGACCAGTTCAATAACCGCACCCATACCCTCGACAAGTTCTCCGAGGGCTGCACGCGGTTTATGCAGGGTTTCATCAAGAAGGTGTTTATCGCCGACACTCTGGCGGTGGTGGCGGACCATTGCTTTGCCCTGCAAAACCCCACCACCGGCGACGCCTGGCTTGGCGCGCTGGCCTATACCGCGCAGCTGTACTTCGACTTCTCCGGCTACAGCGACATGGCCATCGGCCTGGGCTTGATGATGGGTTTCCGCTTCATGGAAAACTTCAAGCAGCCGTACATCAGCCAGTCGATCACCGAGTTCTGGCGGCGCTGGCACATCAGCCTGTCGACCTGGCTGCGTGACTACCTGTACATCACCCTGGGCGGCAACCGCAAAGGCACGCTGACCACTTACCGCAACCTGTTCCTGACCATGCTGCTCGGTGGCCTGTGGCACGGTGCGAACATCACCTACATCGTGTGGGGTGCCTGGCACGGCATGTGGCTGGCGATTGAGAAAGCCATCGGCCTCAACACCGCACCACGCAGTTTCAACGTTGTCCGTTGGGCCTTCACCTTCCTGCTGGTGGTGATGGGCTGGGTCATCTTCCGTTCCGAAAACCTGCATGTGGCCGGCCGTATGTACGGCGCGATGTTCAGCTTTGGCGAGTGGTCGCTCTCGGAACTCAACCGCGCCAACCTCACGGGCCTGCAAGTGGCAACCCTGGCGGTGGCGTACGCAACCCTGGCGTTCTTCGGCCTGCGCGACTTCTACACCAACCGCCCCGCCGAAAAAACCAAGCCGGCCGACCCAAGCCTGATCAAGGCCGTGCCTGGCGATGACCCGGGCAGCATCCACCAGCCTGGTTTCACCGTGGGTAAAGACGCCGCCGTGCAACCGGCCTACTGGACCGCTGACTGGCCACGCTATGCCATGCGCGCTGCGGTGCTGCTGCTGTTCGTGGCATCGATCCTGAAACTATCGGCGCAGAGCTTCTCGCCGTTCCTTTACTTCCAATTCTGAGGGAGCCGACCATGACCCGTTCATTCCGCGTCCTCTATATCGCACTGTTCCTGCTGGTGCTGCTGGCCCTGGGCGCCTGGTCGATGCGCAGTTTCTTCGGCTTCAGCACCAACGCTGATGCGACCGTGCTCAACGGTCGCTGGACCAAGGCCGTCGAGACGCACTACGACGACCAGTTCCCGATCAAGCGCATCGGCACCAACCTCTGGGCCGCGCTGGACTACAAGCTGTTCAATGAAGGCCGCCCTGGCGTGGTGCTGGGTCGCGATCACTGGCTGTACAGCGACGAGGAGTTCAACCCCGCCGTCAACGAAGACCAGAACCTGGAAGGCAACTACGCCCTGGTCGAAGGCGTGCGCCAGAAACTCAAGGCCCAAGGCATTGAGCTGGTGATGGCGATCATTCCGGCCAAGGTACGCCTGTACCCGGAACACCTGGGCGAAGTGAAACCGGCGAGTATCCACGCCAACCTGTACCAGGACTTCCACGCCCGTGTCGCCGCCGACCACATCATCGCCCCCGACCTGCTGGGCCCGCTGCAACAGGCCAAGCTGGGCGGCAAGCAAGTGTTCCTGCGTACCGACACCCACTGGACCCCGGACGGCGCCGAAATCGCCGCCAAGCAGTTGGCTAAAACCATTGCCGACAAAACCCCACTGAACGGCGAACCGCAGCGCTTTGTCACCGAAGCCGAAAAGACCGAACCGCATAAAGGCGACCTGCGTCTGTTCCTGCCCCTGGACCCACTGTTCGAAAACCTGATGCCACCGAAGGAGCCGTTGGAAAAACGCGTGACGCACCTGGCCGAAACCAAGGGCGACGACGCGCTGTTCACCGACAGCGAAACCCCGGTAGCACTGGTGGGCACCAGCTACAGCGCCAACCCCAACTGGAACTTCGTCGGTGCGCTCAAGCAAGCCCTGGGCAGCGACGTGGTCAGCTACGCCGAAGACGGCCACGGCCCGATCCTGCCGATGCTCAGTTACCTGAAAAGTGACGACTTCAAGAACAGCCCGCCACAAGTGCTGATCTGGGAGTTTCCTGAACGTTATCTGCCCGTGAACAACGAAATCGGTGATGCCGACCCATCGTGGGTTGCGCAACTTAAACAAGCCGGTTCGCGCCAACAAAACATGGCACTGAACACCCCAGTTAAACACCAAAAATCCGAGACGCCCGACCGGGCGCAAAACTGAAAGAGAGGTAACTCACATGACTTTCACTACTACTCCGCGTCGTCTCGCCAAGACCCTGGCACTGGTTGCCGGCATGAGCGTTGTATCGATGTCTGCCTTCGCCGGTGGTGACGCCGCCCTGTACGGCCCTGTCGCACCGAAAGGCTCCAGCTTCGTGCGCGTCTATAACGCCTCCAACCAGGAAGTCAGCGCGACAGTTGGCAGCACCAACCTCAACGAAGTGGCCCCACTGGCCAGCAGCGACTTCAGCTTCATGCCCGGCGGCGACTACAGCGCCAAGGTCGGCAGCCAGACCGTACCGGTCAAGCTCGCCGCCGATCACTACTACACCCTGGTCAACAACAGCAGCGGCCAGCCTCAGCTGATCGAAGAACCGCCGTTCAAGAACAAGCAGAAATCCCTGGTGCGCGTACAGAACCTCAGCGACAAGGCCCTGACCCTGAAAACCGCTGACGGCAAGACCGAAGTGGTCAAGTCCGTGGCGGCCAAGGGCCGTGGCGAGCGTGAAATCAACCCGGTGAAGGTGAGCCTGGCGTTGTATGACGGTGACAAGAAAGTCGGCGATGTGAAGCCGGTTGCGTTGGAGCGCGGTGAGGCAGCGGTGCTGTACGTCACCGGCTCCGGCAGCAGCCTGTCGCCAGTGTGGGTGAAACGCCCCGTGTCGACCCGCTAACTATTTCCCGGACTGACGCCCCCCCACTGTAGGAGCGAGCTTGCTCGCGAAAATCGCCAATGATGACGCGGAAATTCTGGATGTACGCGGTGTCTGGGAGTTCTTCGCGAGCAAGCTCGCTCCTACAGAGGACAGAGGCGTCAGTTCGGACCGAGACAAAAACAAGAGTGAAACGACAAACCTTCGTAGCTCTGACCCAAATTGATTCAAGGAGAAACACATGATCCCAGTAATCCTTTCCGGTGGTAGCGGCTCACGTCTTTGGCCGCTTTCCCGTAAACAGTTCCCGAAACAATTCCTGGCTCTGACCGGCGAGCACACGCTGTTCCAGCAAACCCTGGAACGCCTGGTATTCGAAGGCATGGACGCGCCGATCGTGGTCTGCAACAAAGACCACCGTTTCATCGTCAACGAGCAACTGAGCGCGCGCAAGCTGGAAAGCCAGCGCATCCTGATGGAACCCTTCGGCCGCAACACCGCGCCGGCCGTGGCCCTGACCGCGATGATGCTGGTCAACGAAGGCCGCGACGAATTGATGCTGGTCCTGCCCGCCGACCACGTGATCGACGACCAGAAAGCCCTGCAACGCGCCCTGGCCCTGGCCACCGTGGCTGCCGAGCGAGGCGAGATGGTGCTGTTCGGCGTGCCGGCGACCCGCCCGGAAACCGGCTATGGCTACATCAAGTCCACCAACGATTCGCTGCTGCCCGAAGGCGTGAGCCGCGTGCAACAGTTCGTGGAAAAACCCGATGAAAAACGCGCCATCGAGTTCGTCAAAAGCGGCGGTTACTTCTGGAACAGCGGCATGTTCCTGTTCCGCGCCAGCCGTTTCCTCGAAGAGCTGAAAAAACACGATCCGGACATCTACGACACCTGCGTGCTGACCCTGGAACGCAGCGAGCAGACCGCCGATACCGTGACCTTCGACGAAGCCACCTTCGCCTGCTGCCCGGACAACTCCATCGACTACGCCGTGATGGAAAAAACCCAACGCGCCTGCGTGGTACCGCTGAGTGCCGGCTGGAGCGACGTGGGTTGCTGGGCCTCGCTGTGGGCGGTCAACGATAAAGACATCAACGGCAACGTCACCAAGGGCGACGTCGTGATCCAGGACAGCAAGAACTGCATGATCCATGGCAACGGCAAGCTGGTATCGGTGATCGGCCTGGACAACATCGTGGTAGTGGAAACCAAGGACGCGATGATGATTGCCCACAAGGACAAGGTCCAGGGCGTCAAGCAGATGGTCGCGACCCTCAACGAACAGGGCCGCAGCGAAACCCAGAACCACTGCGAAGTCTACCGTCCGTGGGGCTCCTACGACTCGGTGGACATGGGCGGGCGCTTCCAGGTCAAGCACATCTCGGTCAAGCCGGGCGCATGCCTGTCGCTGCAGATGCACCACCACCGCGCCGAACACTGGATCGTGGTCAGCGGCACGGCCGAAGTGACCTGTGACGAGAACGTGTTCCTGCTCACCGAGAACCAATCCACCTACATCCCAATCGCCTCGGTGCACCGCTTGCGCAACCCGGGCAAGATCCCGCTGGAGATCATCGAAGTGCAATCGGGCAGCTATCTGGGCGAAGACGATATCGAGCGGTTTGAAGATATCTACGGTCGCTCGACGCCGGTTGAACGTGGCGTGTCGGTGAAAACTATCGCGCAGTAAAACAGTCGTACAAGAAGCCCTCGCCCAACCCATTGCGTCCCCTATCCGCAGTGGGTTGGGTGGGGGCTTTTTGTTGGGGATTTGTGCTGGCTGTGAGGGCCTCATCGGGGGCAAGCCCCCTCCCACCTTTGATCTGTGAATACATTCAAGTGTGGGAGGGGGCTTGCCCCCGATGAGGCCCACCCGGCCACCACAGCACTCAAGGTAGCCAATCCCACCTACGCTTAAGTTAGGATGCTCGTTCCCTATTCGAGGTGGTCTCCATGTTCTTCGGCGTTCTCCTGATCATCACCTGGTTGATCCTCCTGCTGCGCTACCCGGCCAAGGCGCTGCCCGTATCGCTTGCCGCCGCTGCCGGCCTGGGCCTTGTCGCGGTCTGGGTGGTCTGGCTGGACAACCGCGAAGCCTCGCAACTGGCGCGCCTGGAGTTGCGCATCAGCTACGCCCCGCAGGAATGCCCCGCCGACCGCCCACTGAAACTGACCCTGAACAACGGCAACGACGTACCGCTGACCGAACTGCGCTGGCGCGTCGCCGCCTATGCGCCGGGTGACACGGTCAACCTGGCCGATAACGTCTACGCGGCCCCCCGCTATCGTGGCCCCGGCGAGTTGCAGGCCGGCGCCACCTGGGACGACTGCCTGCCCACCCCGCCCCTGCGCCCCGGCTATCGCCCGCAAACCCTGGAATTTCGCGCCGAGCACCTGCAAGGCAGTTTCTCGGACTGACAAAGGACTGATCCATGCCCAACGTACTGATCACCGGTTGCTCCAGCGGTATTGGCCGCGCCCTGGCCGATGCCTTCAAATCCGCCGGCTTCAACGTGTGGGCCAGCGCCCGCCGCCCGGAAGACGTCACCGCCCTCGCCGCCGCGGGTTTCAATGCCGTCGAACTCGACGTCAACGACAGCGCCGCATTGCAGCGCCTGGCCGAACAACTGGGCGAGCTGGATGTGCTGGTCAACAACGCCGGCTACGGCGCCATGGGCCCGCTGCTCGACGGCGGTACCGAGGCGATGCAGCGCCAGTTCGAGACCAATGTATTTGCCCTCGTCGGTGTGACCCAGGCGCTGTTCCCGGCCCTGCGCCGCAGCAAAGGCCTGGTGGTGAATATCGGCAGCGTTTCCGGCGTATTGGTCACGCCGTTCGCTGGCGCCTACTGCGCCTCCAAGGCGGCGGTGCATGCGCTGAGCGATGCATTGCGCATGGAACTGGCGCCGTTTGGCATCCGCGTGATGGAAGTGCAGCCCGGCGCCATTAATACAAGCTTTGCAAAAAACGCCGGGGCCCAGGCTGAGCTGTTGATCAACGAACAATCGCCGTGGTGGCCGTTGCGCGAGGGTATCCGGGCACGCAGCCAGGCCTCCCAGGACAAGCCCACCCCGGCCAGCGTGTTTGCAGCGGATGTGCTCAAGGCCGTGCAACAACCACAGCCGCCGCGCCTGTTGCGCGCGGGCAATGGCAGTCGGGCGTTGCCGTTGATGGCGGCGTTGTTGCCCAAAGGATTATTGGAAACCGTGTTGAAAAAACGCTTTGGTTTGAATAGGAGTTTGTAAATGATCGACTACAGCGACTTTTTCGAGGAAGTGATCCAGACCCATGTCGAGATCGAACAATGGTTTGCCGGTGTGGCGCCTGAAGACACCCTGCCGAGGCTGCTCGCGCGCTTCTCGCCGGAGTTCAGCATGATTGCGCCCTCCACCGGCACACGCATGAACGCGGCAGGGGTCAAGTACCTGTTTACCCGCCTGGGCGGGCAGCGGCCAGGGTTGAAGATCACCTTGAGCGAACTGATCGGCATTGACCGGCATGCACGCGGCGCCGTCGTCAGTTACCGCGAACATCAGATCGACGACAGCGGCACCCAGACCGATCGCCGGGCCACGGTGGTATTCGAGAAACAAGCCAGCGGCGCGCTGCTGTGGCGTCATTTGCACGAGACGTACTGCCAGGCCTGAACCCACAGGCAACACCCCGCCAATACGTGCGCAAGCTCCCCACGCTTGCGCGCGCAGCCCATCGCCCTGAGCCCCCCTCATGGGTGTCAATACAATTTCGCTACAGAACTGAACGGACACTCTCGATAGAGTCACGCGCTGACTTCTGACGCAACGCGCTCAGACCTCATGCCCGCTTGTCGTTGATCGCTGTCCGCATCGATTCAGCACAGCCGTTCCGGTACCTCTTGGGTGACCCCTATCAAGCCTTCAAACACATCGCGCGCCTGTCGGACGCTGCTCACACTGTCACTGGGGTTAACTGCGGTGACAGGCTGTTCGGTCGCGCCTCTGCCCGCGTTGAAACCGCCCGCGCCCGAGGCATGGCGCAACGCACCGTCCCCTCTGGCGCCGGCCAGGCCCGACCTCAATCGGTGGTGGCAGGCATTCAATGATCCTGAACTCGATACCCTGGTGGATCAGGCACTGCAAAACAACCTCGACGTCGCCGCCGCAGTCGAGCGCCTGCGGGCTGCGCGTGTGTTGAGCCAACATGCGCAAGCCCCCTATCTGCCCTCGCTCGGGGTCAAGACCCACGACGCGATAAGCCCGGACACCAGCAGTTCGTACTTCTTGATCGGCTTCGATGCGCAGTGGGAACTGCCACTGTTCGGGGCCAGGCAGAGCGCGGATCGCATCGCCGAGGGTAACCAGGCGCTGGTGGCCGCCGACTTGCGCAGCGTCCAGGTGTCGCTGGTCGCCGAGGTCACCCGGCAGTGGGTTGAGCTGCGTTCGGCGCAACAAGCCGAACGCGCGCTGACGGCCATTCGTGACGCGCAGCAGGAAAAACTGGCGCTGCTGCGTGTGCGCGAGCAGCTTGGCCTGGCGCCGCACGCCGACGTGGCGGACGCCGAGGCTGAACTGGCGCGGGCCGAGAGGCAGCTGAGCGCGCCCCAACAACAGATCCAACGCCATGTGCAGCAGTTGGCGGTGTTGGCCGGTCGCCCCGGGCCCGACCCTCGCTGGCTGCAGCCCGGACCACAGCCCACACTCGGCCAATGGCAACTCAACAGCGTGCCGGCGGACCTGCTGCGCACACGCCCGGAAATTACCAACGCCGAGGCCGAGGTGCTCGTGGCCGCCGGGGAGTTGGGGATGAGCCGTGCCGATATCTACCCGCACCTCAGCCTAGGCGCCTCATTGCAGTGGTCGCTGAACATTGCCAGCAACCGCAAGCACACGCCCAACGGCAACAGCATTTTCTCCGCAGGGCCGGGGATCAGTATCCCGTTGTTCGACTGGGGCCAACGTGTCGCCACCGCGCGCGCCAAAGGCCACCTGTTGCAGGCCGCGGTTCTGGCTTATCGCCAGGCGGTGTTGCAAGGCGTCGCCGAAGCCGAAATCGCCCTGAGTGACCTCGAACAAACGCGCCTGCGCGAGCACGCCTCGCGCCAGGCCCAGAGGGCGACACAGACCCACCTGGAGGCCTTGCAACACCGGGCACGCCTGGGGCTCATGAGCCCACTGGAGCTGACGACCGCCAACGTGCAGGCGCTCCAAACCATGCAACAGGCCGACAGCGCAAGCACCGAACGGGACATCGCCTACATCGCGCTTTATAAAGCCCTGGGCGGCGCGCCGTTACCGAACCCGACCTTGAAGGATGCTGACTGATGGTGGCGCTTGCCCGTCTGACACTGGTCCACGAATGGCGGCGCTTCCTGCCCGCGATGATTGCCGTGGGCTTCGCGGGGTTGCTGCAGTTGCTCCAGGCCGCGCTGGTGCTGGGTATTTTCGGCAGTGCCAGCGTCTATATCACCGGCTCTACGGCTGACCTCTGGGTCGGTTACCCCGGCACGCAAAGCGTCAACCTCGGGAGACCGATCGATGCGGGCGTGGAAATGCGCCTGCGCATGGATGCCGACGTACTGCGCGTCGAGTCGTTTCGCTGGGTCGACGCCGATTGGCGCGGTGCGCGAGATACCGGTGGCGTGTCGGTGTTTGTCAGCGGCATCGACGCCGGGCCAGACGGCCTGATGTTTGCGCGCGCCCTGCCGACGGCACTGCGCGCCCGCCTGGCCGAGCCCGGCGCGGTGATCGTTGACCGCGCCGACCTGAGCACCCTCGGCGTGAACCTGGGGGACGCCGCGACCATCAACGGGCAACGTGTGCGCGTGGTGGGCGTCACCAGCGGCCTGCGCGCGCTGGGCGGGGTCAACGTGCTGGCGTCGCTGGCCACTGCCCGACAGCTCGACACCACCACGGCAGCGGACCGCATTACCTACCTGGTGGCCAAAGTGCGCGATCCCGCTCAGGCAGGCGCTGTTGCCGCGCGCCTGAGCGACGGCCGCGCGTTCGGCAACTACGCGGTATGGACCGCAAAACAGTTCGCCCAACGCTCGCAGATGTATTGGATGTTCGACACCGGTGCCGGGGCCGGCGTGCTGTTTCTGGCCGCGATTGTGTTCCTGGTGGGCGCGGTCATCACCAGCCAGACGCTGGTCGCCGCCGTCGTGGGTTCCATCCGCGAGTACGCCACCTTGAACGCCCTTGGCGTCGGCGTGAACGCCCTGCGCAAAGTGGTCATGGAGCAGGCTTTCTGGGTCGGGGCACTGGGGCTGCTGGGCAGTTCGGTGCTCGCCGGCCTGTTCTTCGCCCTGGCGGCGCACTACAACGTGCCGGTGCAGCTCTCGCCCGTCGCGGCCGTAGCCTGCCTGTTCCTGAGCATGCTCCTGGCACTTGTGTCGGGCCTGGCGGCCATCCGCACCTTACGCCATGCCGACCCGGCCAGCCTTCTGAGATAGCACTGCCATGAGCCTCCTGACATCCGCCCCACCCTTCACCCTGCAAGCCAGCAATATCAGTAAATCATTCACCTCGGGGCGGGTCGTAACCCCAGTGCTGCATGACATTAGCTTGGCGATACGACCCGGCGAGCTGACCCTGATCTCAGGTCCGTCCGGTTGTGGCAAAAGCACGCTACTGGCGATTCTCAGCGGCTTGCAGCAGCCCGACCGTGGCAGCGCATCGGCCCTGGGGCACGACCTTTCAAGCCTCGACACGCGGGCCCTGGAGTATTTTCGCCTGCGGCACACCGGCTTCATATTCCAGGGGTTCAACCTGTTTCCAGCCTTGACTGCGCAGCAACAGGTCGAACTGCCCTTGAGCTACCTGGGGCTGCCGAGCACGGAAGTCCGAGCACGCGCCATCGAGGCGCTGGAGGATGTCGGGCTGGGCCCGCGCATGAAACTGCGCCCGGCCGAATTGTCCGGCGGCGAAAAGCAGCGCGTAGCCATTGCACGCGCCGTGGCGAAGGCCCCCGAGTTGTTGTTCGCCGACGAACCGACCAGCGCCCTCGATGCGGCCAACGGTCAAATCGTGATCGATATTTTGCACCGCATCGCTCGCACACGCGGGACCACGGTGCTGTGCGTCAGCCACGATCCGCGCCTGATCAGTAACTCCGACCGCGTGTTGACCATCGAGGACGGCCGCATTTTGAACGATCAATCCCTTCCCTTCCCACCGGCCGCTACGGTCGGTACCCAGGAACATTCTGTATGAACGCGCGTTCGCTTCGCTCTTGGCTGCTTCTGAATACCGCACTTGTATTGCTGAGCGCCTGCTCCCGTGAAGATGCGCCCCCTCAGCCGACGTCATCGGCCCCCGCCTACCTGGCCGTCGCTCGCGGCCGTATCGATGTGGAAGGCGGTTTGCTCAAGCTCGGCGTGAGCCGCGACGGCGTGGTCGCCGAGATCAAGGTGGCGGAGGGCGAGCAGGTCAAGAAAGGCCAATTGCTCGCCACGTTGGACAGCGAACTGGCACAGCTGGCGGTCAGCGCCGCGCTGACCGAGCAACGACAGGTGCAGACTCAAGCCAAACAGTTGGCAAGGCAGCTTAAGTTTGCCGAGCAGCAGGCCAGCCGCCTGACCGCCGCCGCCAAGGCAGGCGCCGGCGACAGCCAGAGTGCCGATGAGGCCCACGAGGCCGCCGAGCGCTTGCGCGACGAGATTGAAAAGACCCAGACAGACGCTGAAGTCGCGGCGAACAAGCTGACTGCGGCACGCTACGAACTGGCGAAACACAGTCTGCGTGCGCCGGTCGACGCCGAAGTGGTTCGTCGCCTGATTCAACCCGGCGCCGCGGTCTCCGCACAGTCCGGGCCGGCCTTCGTGTTGTTGCCGAACCAGGCGCGTATCGTCAGGGCCGAGCTCAATGAGTCCTTCACCGGCGTGGTGCTCCCCGGGATGAAGGCCGAAGTCACCGATGACAGCGCCGCAGGCTCCGTTGTGCTGTCCGCCCATGTGGTGCGGATCAGCGCGGTACTGGGCAACAGCACGCTGGAAGACGACGCCTTGGTCAGGGCCAATACACGTACGGTTGAATGCATATTGGCGTTCGATCAACCGGCGCCGCAGTCGCTGCGGGTGGGACAACGCATGCTGGTAAGGTTTGGGCCGTAGGTAATGGTCACGTTCAGTGCTGGAGAGGGTCGACAATCACCGTGCAGGTGATCCCCGCCGCCAACAACACGCCTTCGGGCACTTCATCGATATGAATCCGCACCGGCACGCGCTGGGCCAGGCGCACCCAGTTGAAGGTCGGGTTCACATCGGCGATCAACTCGCGACTCTCCGGGTTGTCGCGGTCGTAGATGCCGCGCGAGATGCTTTCTACGTGGCCCTTCAACGTCTCGCCGCTCATCAGTTGCATATCGGCTTTGTCACCGACTTTCACGTGGGGCAGCTTGGTTTCTTCGAAGAAGCCGTAGACCCAGAACGAATTCATATCGACCACGGCCATCTTCGCTTCGCCGATGCGCGCGTAGTCGCCGCGATGCACATTGAGGTTGGTGACGTAACCGTCGACGGCCGCCACCACTTGCGTGCGCTTCAAGTTCAGTTCGGCGGCTTCCAGTTGCGCCAGCGCATGCTGGTAGTCGGCCAGGGCCGAGTCGGCGATGTTGCTGGCGTCGTCGCGGTTTTCCTTGGAGATCACCAGGGCGTCAAGGTCGGCACGGCGGTGAGCGTTGACCTTGCGCATTTCCCAGGTGGCTTTGCGGGACGCCACCAGGGACTGCGCCTGCTTGACGGCGATGCGGTAGTGCTCGGGGTCGATCTGCATCAGCAGGTCGCCCTTTTTCACCAACTGGTTGTCGCGCACCGGCACGTCGACCACTTCGCCGGTGACGTCGGCCGCGACGTTGATGATGTCGGCGCGCACACGGCCGTCGCGGGTCCAGGGTGTCTCCATGTAATGCACCCACAGCGTGCGGCCAATCCAGATTGCCAAAGCCAGTACCAGCAAGGTCGCAAGCAGGCTGAAAAACTTTTTCATCGGGGCATTCTCAACGGTAGACGGTCAGCGCCAGGGCGCCGAACAGGCAAACGAACAGGCTCAGGCGCAGCAACGCCGGGTGCCAGAAAAAACGGTACAGGTCGAACCCGGCCAGGAAGCGATCAAGCGCCCAGGCCAGGCCCGCCGCGATCAAGAACATCAGGGTCATGGTCGGCATATAGACGCCGTGGAAGGCGATTTCACGAGGCATGCGGGGATCCTTTGAGGGCCGCCAACGGCGATTGCGGGTCCAGCAACGAGGTGCGGATAAAGTGCAGGTAGCTCTTCACCCGGCGCAGGGCGGATGTGTCGAAGTGCGGGGCGAAGGGTTCGTCGGTGGCCTGTACACGGCTGATCGCGTGGTCGACGGCAATCAGCCCGCGCTCCAGGTTGCTCGCGCTGGGTTGCAGGAACAGTCGCACCAGCGAGCGCCCCATTACCCGGATCGCCTGGCGCCACGGCTGGGATTCGGCATAGGCCGGGTGCACCGGCAGGATCGCCTGTTCCTTGCGCAACTCGATGATCGCGTGGCCGACTTCCAGCACCACGAACATCCAGCGCAGCAAATCGCGCTGCACCTGCGGCTGGCCGACGGCGAGGCCGTAGGCCTGGTGAAGCAGGTCGCGGGTACGGCTTTCGAAACTCGACGCCAGGCCCTTGAGCTTGCCGCTGATCGCATACACCACTTGCTCGCGCAGGTCCTGCTCCAGGCGGCGCCACAGCCAGCGGCTGTTGGGCGGCAGGATGATCGCCCCCGCCGCCGCGCACACCAGCATGCCGAGGATCATGGCGATGTAGTCATTGATAAAGCTGTAGGGGTTGTAGACCGTGAGGTTATCCGGCACCGAACCGGTGCTGAAAAAGATCAGCAGGCCCACCCCCACCCCGGCGTATTGCGGGCGTGAAGCGAGGAAGGCGCCGAGGATGATCACCGGCGCGAGCATCACGCACAGCAACGGGAAGCCATCGATCCAGGGGAACACGAAGAACATTTCGACAAAGCCGACCAGCGCGCCGATGAACGTGCCGCAGGCCATCTGGAACGCCATGCGCTTGGGGTTGGGCGTGGCGGCGGACAGGCCGACGGTGGCGGCGGCGATCATGGTCATGGTGGCGCCGCTGGGCCAGGCGGTGGCAACCCAGTAACTGCCGAGCACGATCAGGATGAACGATGCGCGAATGCCCGAGGCGGCGCAGGCCAGCCAGTTGGTTTTCGGGCTGAAGGTTTCGTCCCACTGTTCGCGCGCATGGCTGTGGTCGGCCAGGGAGGCGTGGGTCTGCGCGTAGTTGTGCAGGTCGTCGACAAAGCGGTAGAGCAGCTCGTAGGCGGTGTGGAAATCCAGCTGCTCGGCCTCGCTCGGGTGCCCCTCCTGGAAGATCGCGCGCAGGCTGCGCACCTTGGCGGGCAGGCCATCCTTGTAGGCGCTCAGCTGGTTGACCAGGCGCGCGGCGTCGGGGCTGGTCAGGGCACGCCCGGAGAAACCGTCGAGCACTTCGGCAAGGTCCTGCAACCCCGGCTTGATCGCCGCGACAACGTGATCGGCAGCGTCGGCGCGCAGGCGTTCGAGCAACTGGTGCAAGGCATTGAAGCGCGTGGTGATGCTCATGAACTCGCTGTTGAGACGACTGAGCCGGCCGTTGCGTCGACGCATGTGCGGGTCTTCGAATACGGTGAGGCTGCGCAACCCTTCCAGGCCCACGGCTTCGGCGATAAAGCGCACATTGGTGGCCTCGAACCCTTCACGCTGGCTGCGCCCGCGCAGGCCGTCGGTGACGAACAGCGCGAACACGCCGAAGCGTTGGTACAACGCATTGCGCATCGCGGCGCTGGAGGTCTGCGGCAGGATCGCGGCGCTGACCAGCGTGGAACAGAGAATCCCCAAGGAGATTTCCAACACCCGCCATACCGCCGCCATAAAGGCGCCATCGGGATGGGCCAGGGCCGGCAGGCCGACCATCGCCGCTGTATAGCCCGCGAGCACAAACCCGTAGGCGCGAAAGTTGCGATTGCGTGTCGCGCCAGCGGTGCAAATGCCGACCCAGATCGCCAGCGCCCCCAGGAACAACTCGGTGTTCTGCGCAAACAACGCAATCAACAACACCATCACCGCCGACCCCGCGAGGGTGCCGAGGAAGCGATAGAAGCTCTTGGCGAACACCTGCCCGCTCTGCGGTTGCATCACGATAAACACGGTGATCATCGCGGTGCGCGGTTGCGGCAGTTCCAGACGCATGGCCAGCCACAGCGTGAGGAAGGCAGCGATCAGTACCTTGAAGATGTACACCCAAGTCACGCCATCACTGCGTGCCCAGTCGAAAAAGCCACGGCGCCACTCAAGGGAGTGCAACCAGCGCAGCGGTGCAGGCAAGGGAGTCATGAACGCCTACTCAGTGATCAAACACGGCAAGCGCCGCAGGGGTTTTGCTCGGGAGGGTCCTGGTGTCCTGCGGAACGTCGTCGCCGGCTCTGACGCCGCCGCCCAGGGCGGTCACCAGTTCGGCATGCGCGCTCAAGCGGGCCGCCTGCACTTGCTGCTCGACTTGCTGCTGGCGGAACAACAGGGTCTGGGCGTTCAGCACATTGAGGTAGTCGGTAAGGCCACGCTGGTAGGCGATCATCGCGATGTCGTAGGTTTTCTGCGCCGAGGCCACCGACTGCGCGGCAAAACCCGCCTGCTTGTCCATGGATTCGCGGCGGATCAACTGGTCGCTGATGCCCTTGAGCGCATTGACCAGGGTCTGGTTGTAGCGCGCCACGGCAATGTCATAGCCGGCGCTGGCCTCGCCCAACTCTGCCCGCAGGCGGCCGCCATCGAAAATGGGCAAGGTGATCGCCGGGCCGACGTTGTAATTGAATTTCTTGCCGGCGAGAAAGCCCAGCAGGCCACCGCCGGTGGCCATGTAGCCGAGGCTGCCGACCAGGTCGACATTGGGATAGAAACCGGCATGCGCCACATCGATGCCACGGGCTTGCGCCGCGACCTGCCAACGGCTGGCGACCACGTCGGGACGCTGGCCAAGCAGTTGCACCGGCAGGCTCGATGGCAACTTCAGGGGTGCCGCAAGGGACAACGTGGGGCGTTGCAACTGCGCGCCCTCCCCCGGCCCCTTGCCCGCCAACGCGGCCAACTGGTTACGGCTCAGGGCGATTTCTTCGTCCAGCGCATCCAATTGACGGTGGGTTTCCGGCAGCGGGGTTTCGGCCTGGCTGACATCGAAATGGGTGCCGATCCCGGCGTTCAGGCGCTTATTGGCCAGGTCGAGAATCTGCTGTTGCTGGGCCAACGTCGCCGCGACGATATCGCGGTTGGCGTAGTGCAACGACAGCTGGATATAGGCGCGTACCACGTTGTTCTGCAATTCCAGCTGAGCCTGGCGGGCTTCCGCCGCGCTCATGTGCGCCAGGTCGACGGCACGTTCGGTGGCATTGCTTTCACGGCCCCACAGGTCGAGTGCATAGCTGAAGCCCAGGGACGTATTGTTGTCCCAGGTGTTGGAACCGCTCAATGCACCCGGGCCGTAGAACTGATCGTTCGGCCAGTTGTGGCGTTTGAGGGTGGTGTCACTGTTGATCTGCAACGACTCGGCCGACTCGGCAATCCCGGCCATGGCCCGCGCTTCGCGCACCCGAGCAGCGGCGATGGCCATGCTTGGGCTGTCACGCGTAGCGAGGTCGACCCAGCGGTTCAATTGCGGGTCGCCGTAGGCTTGCCACCATTGGGCGGTGGGCCAGTGGGCGTCGCGGGCGGCGCTCTGGATCGCCTCGTCGGTGGCCAATTGATTGGCGTCGAGGGCCTGGCCTTGGGGGGCGATTCCTCCGGTTCCGATGCAGCCGCTGATTGCTAACGATAAGGCGCAAACACTGAGAGCCTTCAGCTCCCTGTAAATGAGAGTCTTCAGCTCTCTGCTGATGCGACGCGGCACGGCGAACGAATTCCTGAGGTGGGTGTTGCGGGGAAGGTGGCGCAATTCTAGGCGGCCAGGGGAATGGCGATAAGCTGGTATTCCTGTGAATCTTTGTTACCGTTCAGGCGATAATCCGTTGGTAGGGATCACTGGACGGCGTAACTTTCTGTCACAATTTGTTATCTCCCCTGAGAACACTCCATGGACACTTTGCAAAACATGCGCGCTTTCAGTTGCGTGGCCGAAGCCGGCAGCTTCACCGCCGCCGCCGCCCAACTGGACACCACCACTGCCAACGTCTCGCGCGCAGTCTCCAACCTGGAGGCCCATCTGCAAACCCGCTTGCTCAACCGCACCACCCGACGCATCGCACTGACAGAAGCCGGCAAACGTTATTTGCTGCGCTGCGAACAGATCCTGGCCTATGTCGAGGAGGCCGAGGCCGAGGCCAGTGACGCCCATGCACGCCCGGCCGGGCAGTTGAAAGTGCATACCATGACCGGTATCGGCCAGCATTTCGTCATCGATGCGATTGCGCGCTACCGCCGTACTCATCCCGACGTGACCTTCGACCTGACCCTGGCCAACCGCGTGCCAGACCTGCTCGACGAGGGCTACGACGTGTCCATCGTGCTGGCCAGCGAGCTGCCGGATTCGGGTTTCGTGTCCCAGCGCCTGGGCATTACCTACAGCATCGCCTGTGCCTCGCCGGATTACGTCAAGGCCAAGGGCTGCGCGCAACGCCCCCATGACTTGCTCAACCACGCGTGCCTGCGCCTGGTCAGCCCGGTGATCCAACTGGACAAATGGACCTTCAACGGCCCCGAAGGCCAGGAAAGCGTAGCGATCAACACCTCGCCGTTCCTGGTGAACTCGGCCGACGCGATGAAAACCGCGATCACCAGCGGCATGGGCGTCGGCCTGCTGCCGGTGTACGCCGCCATCGAAGGCTTGCGCAACGGCACGCTGGTGCGGGTCATGCCCAACTACCGGTCCCAGGAATTGAACCTGTACGCCATCTACCCGTCGCGCCAGTACCTGGATGCGAAGATCAAGACGTGGGTGGAATACCTGCGCGGCTCGCTGCCGGAGATTCTGGCGGCGCACCAGGCGGAGCTGGTGGCGTATGAGGTGAGCGGCAGCCTGGGCAGCGTGCGGATGGCGAACTGATATTAAACGACCCCACTTGTGTAGTGAGCGGGTTGGTGTGGCGAGCGGGCTTGCCATAATGCCGTTCAGTTAAGCGTACATCGCCTTCTGTAGGAGCGAGCTTGCTCGCGAAAAACGTCAACGATCACGCGTGTTTCCTGAATCAACGCGGCGCCTGTGAGTTCTTCGCGAGCAAGCTCGCTCCTACAAAAAAGCCTTAACTGAACGGCATTAGGGCTTGCCACAACAGCCCGCTCGCCACAGGCGTTGCTGTGCGGCAGCGCTGAGTCGGAGATTCAGCGGGATCTCCCACAGCGGTGCATGTCCTGACAATCGTAACCAGGAATGTTAGCGTGCTTGGCATTCTTCCGTAGTCGATGAGCCCGCCTGCAATGAAAAAGACTGTCCTCGCCTTCAGCCGTATCACCCCGCCCATGATCGAACGCCTGCAACAGGATTTCGAGGTGATCGCGCCCAACCCCAAGCTGGGTGACATCAATGCACAGTTCAACGAAGCCCTGCCCCATGCCCATGGCCTGATCGGCGTGGGCCGCAAGCTGGGCCGCGAACAGCTCGAAGGGGCGAGCAGGCTGGAAGTGGTCTCCAGCGTGTCGGTGGGCTACGACAACTATGATGTGGCGTACTTCAACGAGCGCGGGATCATGCTCACCAACACCCCTGACGTACTTACCGAAAGCACCGCCGACCTGGCCTTCGCCCTGCTGATGAGCAGCGCGCGCCGCGTGGCCGAACTGGATGCGTGGACCAAGGCCGGCCAGTGGAAAGCCAGTGTTGGCGCACCGCTGTTTGGCTGCGATGTGCATGGCAAGACCCTCGGCATCGTCGGCATGGGCAATATCGGCGCGGCCGTGGCCCGTCGCGGGCGCCTGGGGTTCAACATGCCGATCCTGTACAGCGGCAACAGCCGCAAGACCGCGTTGGAACAGGAACTGGGCGCACAGTTTCGCAGCCTGGACCAATTGCTGGCCGAGGCGGATTTCGTCTGCCTGGTCGTGCCGTTGAGCGACAAGACCCGTCACCTGATCAGCACCCGCGAACTGGGGCTGATGAAATCCAGCGCCATCCTGATCAACATTTCACGTGGCCCGGTGGTGGATGAACCGGCACTGATCCAGGCCCTGCAAAACCACACCATTCGCGGTGCCGGCCTGGATGTGTACGAGAAAGAACCGCTGAGCGAATCGCCGCTGTTTCAACTGAGCAACGCGGTGACCCTGCCGCATATCGGCTCGGCCACCGACGAAACCCGCGAAGCCATGGCCAACCGCGCGCTGGACAACCTGCGCGCCGCCCTGCTGGGCCAACGCCCGCAGGACCTGGTTAACCCACACGTCTGGAAAGGCTGACAGGAATCCGATGTGGGCGGGGGGCTTACCTAACGCCAGTCAGTTAAGGCTTTTTTTGTAGGAGCGAGCTTGCTCGCGAAAAACTCACAGGCGCCGCGTTCATTCAGGAAGCACGCGTTATCGTTGAGGTTTTTCGCGAGCAAGCTCGCTCCTACAGAAAGCAATGTACGCTTGACTGACTGACTTTAGGGTTGATCCGCCCACATGGATTCACCCCAGCACAAAATCCGGTTAAAGCCTGGCCCGCCCAAGTCGATAACCCTCAATAGAAGTTCGTCATCCTTGATTCACAGAAGGTTTTTATGTCCACCACTAAAGCCCGCGCAGACTCACTCTCGCTTCTGCTCTTTACCTTGCGTAGCGGCAAGCTGATGGCTATCAACCTGCTGAAAGTCAGTGAAATCATCCCCTGCCCGCCGCTGACCAAGCTGCCGGAGTCCCACCCCCATGTGAAGGGTATCGCCACCTTGCGCGGGGCCTCGCTGTCGGTGATCGACCTGAGCCGTGCCCTGGGGGAAATGCCCCTGGCCGACCCGGACGGTGGTTGCCTGATCGTTACTGACGTCAGCCGCTCCAAACAGGGCCTGCATGTGCAGGCGGTAAGCAAGATCGTGCATTGCCTGACCACCGATATCCGCCCGCCACCCTACGGTTCGGGCGGCAACCGCTCGTTTATCACCGGGGTCACGCAGGTGGAAGGCGGGCTGGTGCAGGTGCTGGACATCGAAAAAGTCATCCACGCCATCGCGCCGGCGCCGATTGAAGTGGCACCGACCGACTTGACCATGGAAGAGGCCGAAGTGCTCGGCAACGCGCGGATTCTGGTGGTCGATGACAGCCAAGTGGCATTGCAACAATCGGTGCACACCCTGCGCAACCTCGGCCTGACCTGCCATACCGCACGCAGTGCCAAGGAAGCCATCGACGTGTTGCTGGAGCTGCAAGGCACGGTCGAACAGATCAATGTGGTGGTCTCGGACATCGAGATGTCCGAGATGGACGGCTACGCCCTCACCCGCACGTTGCGCGAAACCCCGGACTTCCAGGACCTCTATGTGCTGTTGCACACCTCCCTGGACAGTGCGATGAACAGCGAAAAAGCCCGCCTGGCCGGAGCCAACGCAGTGCTGACCAAATTCTCCTCGCCGGAACTGACCAAGTGCCTGGTCGTCGCCGCCAAGGCCGTGGCCGAAAAAGGCCTGTAGGCGGTGGCCGAGTATTTCCAACTGCTGCGCCGCGACCTCACCGGCAGCCTGCCCGCGCCGCAATGGCCGGCCGGGACGGTGTTGGATCATTATCGCGACGACCTGGCCCCGGCCATTCATGCGGTATTGCGCATGACCCAGGACCAGGGCGGTGGCCGCGTCGCCCAGCTGGAAACCTGGCGGCACCAATTCATTACCGATGCCGAATTCGACCCCACGCTCTGCCTGGTCGCCAGTAACGGCGAAGGCGTTCTCGGCGTGGCCCAATGCTGGACCAGCGCCTTCATCAAGAACCTTTCAGTTCACCCTTGCGCCCAGGGCCAAGGGCTGGGCCGGGCCCTGTTGCTGCATGCCTTCCAAGTGTTCAAGCAGCGCGGTGAACCCTATGTGGATCTCAAGGTACTGGAAAGCAACCTGCGCGCGCGCAAGCTGTATGAAAGTACGGGCATGGTCTTCGTACTGTGGGATGTGGTCGTCGAGGACTGACAGAGGCTGGCGCATAACTTGCTTCCAGAGTCATTGAATGGTGGAAAGAGGTCATAACCCGTCGCCGTTCGAGCGTGCCTTCTGACCTTGCCTGGTGACAGTTCCGCCATGAACACTCATTTTTCCTGCGTCGGTTGCGGCAAATGCTGCACCGACCACCATGTCCCCCTGACCCTCGAAGAAGCCCGACAGTGGGCGGCTGACGGCGGTAATGTCATCGTTCTGGTAGAGGGTTTTCTCGGCAATGGCCTGGGCCTGCCCCAGCCACAACGTGAACACGCAGAACGCCGATCAGTGGTGGTGCCCAGCGGCAATACCGAAGCGTTCGTGGCCATCACATTTGCCGCCTACAACGCTGGACGCTGCCGGAATCTTGACGAAGACAACCTGTGTCGCATCTATGAGCGCCGGCCACTGGTGTGCCGCATCTACCCGATGGAGATCAACCCGCATATCCCGCTGAACCCGGCTGCCAAGGATTGCCCGCCGGAATCCTGGGAACAGGGCCCGGCGCTGATCGTCGGCGGTGAGTTGATGGACCTGGAACTGGCGGAACTGATCCGCCGCTCGCGCCAGGCCGACCGTGACGATGTGCAGACCAAGGAGGCGGTGTGCGCCTTGCTGGGTATTCGGACCACGGCGCTCAAGGGCGATGGGTTTACCGCATACCTGCCGGACATGGGCGCGTTTGCCCAGGCGATCGAGCGGGCGGCGGACCAGCCGAGCGTGGCCAATGAGTGGGTGTTTCATGTGTCGGGGATGGACATCGCCGAACAGCTGCTCGACGCCGGGGCGCAGATTGCCACCGAGGTGCCGGCCAATTATGCGTTCATCCCGTTACGAGCGGCTTAGCCTTTCAGGCCCGCTCACGATAGCGGGCGACATTCCCAGCGCATGTTCCGCGCAATTATTAGCCATCACGGCGAGGGGAATGGGGCGTCCAGGCGGTAAGGCTGGATGATCCGCTGGTATTCGCCGTTGTGCATCAGTTGCTCCAACGCGCCGTTAAGCTCATTGCGCAACGCGGTGTCAGGCTTGCGCACGGCGATCGCCACACCGCTGCCCAGCAATTCCCCGGAAACCGCGGGCCCGAGGAAATCGAAATCCTGGCCCTCGGCGCTGTCGAGCAAGGCTTCGCGAATTTCCACGGTGCCTTGCAGCGTGGCATCGATATCGCCTGCCACCAGGCTGCGTACCAGCTCATCATTGCGCCAGAAGCCCTTGACGATAACGCCTTTCGGCGCCCACTGCGCCAGGGCAAAGGCTTCGCGGTTGCTCCCCACCAATACGCCGACACACTTGCCTTTCAAGGACCGCACGCTGGGCAGCAGGCCCGATGATTTTCGGGCCACCAGGCGTGTGGTGAACGGATAGAGGTCTTCGGTGAAGTTCGCCCATTGCCGCCGCTTCGACGTCTGGGCTATGCCCATGATCGCATCGAATTGGTGGGCATCCAGGGCCGGAAAGTTCTCCACAAGCACCTGGTCGACCCAGGTACAGCGCACATTCAGTTGCAGGCATAAAGCGTTGCCCAGTTCGATATTCAGCCCGACCAGTTGGCCTTGCTGATTGCGGCTTTGGAACGGGGGAAATTGTGCGGCGACGGCGAAGCGAATTTCATGACGGGGTGGGTCACCCGCCGCTGCCGTGCAGAACACCACACTCAACAGCCATAAGGTATGCGCCACACAGCGGTGTATCAGGGTCACGGGGACGTCCTTTTCCGGAAAACCAGCCTCACCACGCCCCGCCCCCCGGTAAAAGCCGACCGGGGTGGAGCAAATGTCGTGCAAGCTTTCAAGAAATAGACGCGGACCTACAAGCAGAAATATCAGCACGCGCTGTAGGCAATAGTCGACACAGCGTGCGACTTGTTAGTCTCAGCGTTTACCCATTGAACGACGCGTCCCCGGTGGCGCCATGCCCGGCGACTTGGTGTGGCCGTTCTTGGCGCCGTTCTTGTACCAAGGCTGGGCCGCATTTTTCGCCCCGGCCAGTTCACCCGGCTTGAACGGAAACTTGAACGCCGGGATCTCGGTCTTCTCAACGCTTTCGGCGCTGGCCGGATCGACGATGTCGGCCGCTTCAACAGGGGGTTGTGTCGGGGAATTCATGGAAGCTCCGGAGCGTGCAAAAAATGATGCGGGGCCGACTTGCGGGCCACACTGGCGCGCAGTATACCTGCGCCCTTCGGATCTTTAACCACCACCTGTACGAATGGTCGGAGTTTACTGACAGCGCTGTCAGTTAGCAGTCACCTTGCTGACCGGGTTGGCGCGCTATAAAGCCCCTACACTCTTCCCACTCTTTGCCCTGGCGCGCCACTCCATGCAAATTCAACGTAAAACTGCCCTGATCGTCGGTGTCCTGGTGGTGCTGGCCATTGCCGCCTGGGCCCTGGGCCGGCCGGCCAAGACCAGGCTGGCTGCGCCAACGGCGATCCCGGTGCGGGTGGTGAAGGTGGTGCAACAGGACGTCCCGCGCTTTGTCAGTGGGATCGGCACGGTATTGTCATTGCACAGTGTGGTGATCCGTCCCCAGGTCGACGGCATCCTCACCCAATTACTGGTCAAGGAAGGCCAACGGGTGAAGGCCGGTGATCTGCTCGCCACCATTGATGACCGCTCGATCCGTGCCAGCCTCGACCAGGCCAAGGCGCAGTTGGGGGAAAACCAGGCGCAACTGCAAGTGGCGCTGATCAACCTCAAGCGCTACAAGGAACTGAGCATCGACGACGGCGTGTCCAAGCAGACCTACGACCAGCAACAAGCCCTGGTCAACCAGCTCAAGGCCACCGCGCAGGGAAACCAGGCTGCAATTGACGCGGCGAAAGTTCAGCTTTCCTACACCCAGATCCGCTCGCCAGTCAGCGGTCGCGTGGGTATCCGCACGGTAGATGAAGGTAACTTCCTGCGCACAAGCGATGCCCAGGGCTTGTTCTCGGTCACTCAGATCGACCCGATCGCCGTCGAGTTTTCCCTGCCGCAACAGATGCTGCCCACCCTGCAAGGCCTGATCGCCGCGCCGACCCAGGCCAGCGTCGACGCCTACCTGGGCGCCGACACCGACGGCCAGACCGGCGACCTGCTCGGCGAAGGCCACTTGAGCCTGATCGACAACCAGATCAGCTCCACCACCGGCACCCTGCGGGCCAAGGCCGAGTTCAACAACCCCTCGCAACGCTTGTGGCCCGGGCAACTGGTGACCATCAAGATCCAGACCGCCCTCGACAAGAACGCGCTGGTGGTGCCACCCACCGTGGTGCAACGCGGCCTGGACTCGCACTTCGTGTACCGGGTCAACGGCGACAAGGTCGAGATCGTGCCGGTGCAAGTGACCTACCAGAACAGCGACGTCAACCTCATCACGGGCGTGCAGGCCGGTGATGTGCTGGTCAGTGATGGCCAGTCGCGCCTCAAGGCCGGCGCCCAGGTGGAGGTGCTCAAAGACCCGCCACAAACGATCCAGACCGTCGACGCCAAGGTGCAGCCATGAACGGCAGCCGTTCACCTTCGGCCTGGTGCGTCGACCACCCCGTCGCCACCCTGCTGCTGACGTTTGCCCTGGTGCTGCTTGGGATCATTGCCTTCCCGCGCCTGGCCATCGCGCCGTTGCCGGAAGCGGAATTTCCGACGATCCAAGTCACCGCGCAACTGCCCGGCGCCAGCCCGGACACCATGGCCTCGTCCGTGGCCACGCCCTTGGAGGTGCAATTCAGCGCCATCCCCGGCATGACCCAGATGACCTCCAGCAGTGCCCTGGGCTCCAGCCTCCTGACCCTGCAATTCACCCTCAACAAGAGCATCGACACCGCCGCCCAGGAAGTGCAGGCGGCGATCAATACCGCGTCCGGCAAACTGCCCAGCGATATGCCGAGCCTGCCGACCTGGAAAAAGGTCAACCCGGCCGACAGCCCGGTGCTGATCCTCAGCGTCAGCTCCGACAGCATGCCCAGCACCGAGCTGAGCGACTACGTGGAAACCCTGCTGGCGCGCCAGATCAGCCAGATCGACGGCGTCGGCCAGATCAACATCACCGGCCAACAACGTCCGGCAATTCGCGTGCAGGCCTCACCGGATAAACTGGCCGCGATTGGCCTGACCCTGGCCGACATCCGCGTGGCCATCCAGCAATCGAGCCTGAACCTGGCCAAAGGCGCGATCTACGGGAAAAACAGCGTGTCGACCCTGTCGGCCAACGACCAGTTGTTCCACCCCGAGGACTACGCCCAACTGATCGTGTCCTACAAGGACGGCGCGCCGGTACAACTGCGCGATATCGCCAAAGTCATCAACGGTTCGGAAAACGCCTACGTGCAGGCCTGGTCCGGCGACACGCCGGGGGTCAACCTGGTGATCTCGCGCCAGCCTGGCGCGAATATCGTCGAGACCGTCGACCGCATCCAATCGGAACTGCCGCGCCTGCAAGCCATGTTGCCGGCATCCGTGCAGGTCAGTGTATTGAGCGACCGCACCAAGACCATCCGTGCGTCCTTGCATGAGGTGGAAGTCACCCTGCTGATCGCCATCTTGCTGGTGGTGGCGGTGATGGCGCTGTTCCTGCGCCAGTTGTCCGCCACAATGATTGTGTCCAGCGTGCTCGGCGTGTCGCTGGTCGCCAGTTTTGCCTTGATGTACCTGATGGGCTTCAGCCTGAACAACCTGACCCTGGTGGCGATCGTGATCGCCGTGGGCTTTGTGGTGGACGATGCCATCGTGGTGGTGGAAAACATTCACCGCCACCTCGAAGCCGGGCTGGACAAGCGCGAAGCAGCGATCAAGGGTGCCGGCGAGATTGGCTTTACCGTGGTGTCCATCAGCTTCTCGCTGGTGGCGGCGTTTATCCCGCTGCTGTTCATGGGCGGCGTGGTCGGACGGTTGTTCAAGGAGTTCGCGCTGACGGCGACCTCGACCATCCTGATTTCGGTGGTGGTCTCGTTGACGCTGGCGCCTACCCTGGCGGCGCTGTTCATGCGCGCCCCAACCCATCCTGCCCACGACAAACCCAGCTTCAGTGAACGCCTGCTGGCCGGCTATGCACGCACCCTGCGCCGCGCCCTGGCCCATCAACGCACGATGGGCGTCATTTTCGTGGTGACCCTGGCCCTGGCCGTGGTCGGCTATGTGTTTATTCCCAAGGGCTTCTTTCCGGTGCAAGACACCGGCTTCGTGCTCGGCACCAGCGAAGCGGCAGCCGACGTGTCGTACCCGGACATGGTCGCCAAGCACAAGGCCCTGGCCGAGATCGTCAAGGATGACCCGGCGGTCGAGGCGTTTTCCCACTCGGTGGGGGTGACCGGCAGCAACCAGACCATTGCCAACGGGCGGTTCTGGATCGCCTTGAAAGACCGCGGTGATCGCGATGTGTCCGCCAGCCAGTTCATCGACCGCATCCGCCCGAAACTGGCCAAGGTGCCCGGCATCGTGCTGTACCTGCGCGCCGGCCAGGACATCAACCTCAGCTCCGGCCCGAGCCGCGCCCAATACCAGTACGTGCTCAAGAGCAACGACGGCCCGACGCTGAATACCTGGACCCAACGCCTCACCGAAAAACTGCGCGCCAACCCGGCGTTTCGCGACCTGTCCAACGACCTGCAACTGGGTGGCAGCATTACCCACATCAGCATCGACCGTCAGGCCGCCGCACGGTTCGGACTGACCGCCACCGATGTCGACCAGGCGCTGTACGACGCCTTCGGCCAACGTCAGATCAAAGAGTTCCAGACCGAGATCAACCAGTACCAGGTGGTGCTGGAGTTGGACACCCAGCAACGCGCTAAGGCCGAAAGCCTGAACTACTTCTACCTGCGCTCGCCGCTGACCAATGAGATGGTGCCGTTGGCGGCGGTGGCCAAGGTCGACCCGCCGACCGTAGGGCCCTTGTCCATCAGCCACGACGGCATGTTCCCGGCCGCCAACCTGTCGTTCAACCTCGCCCCCGGCGTGGCGCTGGGGGATGCGGTGATCATGCTCAACCAGGCCAAGAATGAAATCGGCATGCCGGCCACCATCATTGGTAACTTCCAGGGCGCGGCCCAGGCGTTCCAGAGTTCGCTGGCCAGCCAACCGTGGCTGATCCTGGCGGCACTGGTGGCGGTCTACATCATTCTCGGCGTGCTGTACGAGAGCTTCGTGCATCCGCTGACGATTATCTCGACCTTGCCGTCGGCGGGGTTGGGCGCACTGATCATGCTGTCGCTGATGGGCCAGGACTTTTCGATCATGGCCCTGATCGGCCTGGTACTGCTGATCGGGATCGTGAAGAAGAACGGCATCCTGATGATCGACTTCGCCCTGGAAGCCCAGCGCGTACGCGGGCTATCGCCAGAGGAGGCGATCTATGAAGCCTGCGTCACACGGTTCCGGCCCATCATCATGACCACCCTCGCCGCCCTGCTCGGCGCCGTGCCGTTGATGCTCGGTGCCGGCCCTGGCGCGGAAATGCGCCAACCGCTGGGCATCGCGGTGGTCGGCGGGTTGCTGGTGAGCCAGGCGCTGACGTTGTTCACCACACCGGTCATATACTTGTACCTCGAAAAGTTTTTCCACCGGCCCAAACCAGCTGCCGAGCTGGCGACCACACACTGAGGCCAAGGCACCGCCCTGGAGCAAAAGGCTCATGCGCGTATTGATTGTTGAAGATGAAGAAAAAACCGCCGACTACCTGCACCGCGGCCTGACGGAGCAAGGCTACACCGTCGACGTGGCACGCGAAGGCGTCGAGGGTTTGCACCTGGCGCTGGAAAACGATTACGCGGTGATCGTGCTCGACGTGATGCTGCCTGGCCTCGACGGCTTTGGCGTGTTGCGGGCGTTGCGCGCGCGCAAGCAGACACCGGTGATCATGCTGACCGCCCGTGAACGCGTGGAAGACCGTATCCGCGGGCTACGCGAAGGTGCCGACGATTACCTCGGCAAACCGTTTTCATTCCTCGAACTGGTGGCGCGCCTGCAAGCCCTGACCCGCCGCAGCGGCGGCCACGAGCCGGTGCAAGTGACGGTCGCCGACCTGTGGATCGACCTGATCAGCCGCAAGGCCAGCCGCAACGGCGTGCGCCTGGACCTGACCGCCAAGGAGTTCTCGCTGCTCAGTGTGTTAGCGCGGCGCCAGGGCGAGATCCTCTCCAAGACATCGATTGCAGAAATGGTCTGGGACATCAATTTCGACAGCGACGCCAACGTGGTGGAAGTGGCGATCAAGCGCCTGCGCGCCAAACTCGACGGGCCGTTCGAACACAAGCTGCTGCACACCATTCGCGGCATGGGCTATGTGCTGGAGAATCGCAGTGTCGGCTAACTCCATTGCCCTGCGTCTGAGCAGCCTGTTCACCCTCGTGGCGGCGCTGATCTTCCTGTTGATCGGCGGCGCGCTGTATCAGCAGGTGGACCGCAGCCTGGGCCTGCTACCCGGGGCGGAGCTGGACGCGCGCTACAGCGTGTTGGAATCCTCTGTGAACCGCTTCGGTACACCGGACCATTGGGCGAAGATTCAAGCCAAGCTCAAATTATTGGGTGAGGAAGACAAACGTATCCGTTTTTGGGTCGTCAGCAGCGATCCGAACTACGAGTATGGCAACCCCGATGCGCTGATCCGCGCCTTCGCCGAAGGCCCGACGGGTAAGCGCGATCTGCGCCTGCCGGGGCGCGAATACCCGTTCAAGGTACTGGTGAGCCAGTTCCCGGCCAAGGACCAACGCCCGCCGCTGCGTTTCATGATCGCCATCGACACCGATAACTTCCGTGCCACCCAGCACCATCTGCTGGTGGCGTTGGTGAGCCTGGCACTGGTCGGCGTGGTACTGGCGTCGCTGCTGGGGTTCTGGGTGTCGCGCATTGGCCTCAAGCCGCTGAGCAAACTCTCGGATGAAGCACAGAAGCTGGCACCGCCGAAGCTCTCCGGGCGCCTGCAACTGTCGCCGCTGCCGCCGGAACTGAGTCAGTTCGTCAACTCGTTCAACGCCACCCTCGACCGCGTAGAGCAAGCGTACTCACGCTTGGAGTCGTTCAACGCCGACGTTGCCCACGAGCTGCGTTCGCCGTTGACCAACCTGATCGGCCAGACCCAGGTTGCCCTGACACGCGGACGTTCGGCCGAACATTATTTCGAGGTACTGCAATCCAACCTCGAAGAATTGGAACGCCTGCGTTCGATCATCAACGACATGCTGTTCCTCGCCAGCGCCGACCAGGGCAGCAAGGCCACCAAGCTGATTGAAAGCTCATTGGCCGACGAGGTTGCCACCACCCTCGACTACCTGGACTTCATCCTCGAAGACGCTCAGGTCCAGGTGCAGGTCCACGGCGACGCCCAGGTGCAGATCGAAAAAGCCCACCTGCGCCGAGCGCTGATCAACCTGCTGAGCAATGCAGTGCAGCACACCGCGCCTGGGCAGGTGATCGACGTGAACATCGAAGTGCTGGAACATCAGGTGACGATCGGCGTGACCAACCCCGGCGAAGTGATTGCCAGCGAACACCTGCCACGGCTGTTCGAACGCTTCTATCGGGTGGACGCGTCGCGCAGCAACAGCGGGGCGAATCACGGGTTGGGCCTGGCCATCGTCAAGGCGATTGCGCTGATGCATGGCGGCGATGTGTTCGTACGCAGCGAGCCCGGTGGCAATACCTTTGGCATCACCCTGCCAATCTAAATCTTGAAAACACCTCGGTCACATGTGGGAGGGGGCTTGCCCTAATGCCAGTCAGTCAAGGAGGAACACTGTAACTGTGGCATTAGGGCAAGCCCGCTCGCCACAGGTGACTGTTTGCTCGTTCTATCTTTTAACTGACAAGTATTAGGGCTTGGCCCTCACTACTACTGTTGCGATTTCGGCAACAGTCATTATCTTGTTACACTCTGTATCGTACCGCTCGCCTGCGTTAATTTGACGCATCGATGAGCGCGACGGCAAAGACAGCTGACCCGCTTACCCGAATTTCCCTCGACATATTTCCAGGGCTCTACACTGGGAATCTGTCTTAAAGCCGCTGACTTCAGCGGCTTTTTTTTGCCGTAAAAAAAGGCCAGGCACACCCCCACGACATTGGCCGTTTCCGATTGACCCAAGGAGCTCCACCGGTGAAGAACTCGCTGACGTTCACCCCGTTATTTCTCGCGATTACCGCAACGATCGTCCCTCTTGCCCATGCAGCAGACGCGCCTCCCGCCGACGGTTTTGTCGAAGGCGCCCACCTCAATATCAACACCCGCAACTACTACATGAACCGCGACCGTCGCGATATTCATACCGATGACAGCAAGGAGTGGGGCCAGGGCTTTCTCGGCACCTTCGAATCCGGCTACACCCAGGGCACCGTTGGTTTCGGCCTGGACGCCCACGCCATGCTCGGCCTCAAGCTCGACGGGGGTGGCGGCACCGACGGTTCCAGCATCCTTCCGTATGGCAGCGGCAACGGCAAGGCACCCGGCTCGTTCTCCACGGCGGGCGGTACCTTGAAGATACGGGCGTTCGACACCGAGGTGAAAGCGGGCGACCTGTTCCTCAACAACCCGGTGATTGCCGGCGGCATGACCCGCATGCTGCCGCAGACCTTCCGTGGCGTGAGCCTGGTCAACCACAGCTTCGACGGCTGGATGCTCGAAGGCGGCCAGGCCAGTTTCACCAAGCTCTACAACCAGAGCGGCCATCAGCGCATCGGCACCAGCTACGGCGCACTGCCGGACCATGCCGACAACCAGCACCTGGATTGGGCCGGTGTGTCGTTCAGCGCCATCCCGGGTCTGACCAGCAATCTCTACGCCTCTGAACTCAAGGACGTGTGGCACCAGTACTACTACGACCTGGACTACACCTACGCGCTGAACGAGCAGGTCAGCCTCAACCCGGGTCTGCACTATTACCACACCCAGGACACCGGCCAGTCGCTGCTCGGTGCCATCGACAACAACACCTACAGCCTGCATTTCACCGTGGGCGTGGGCAACCACAGCGTCACCGCCGCCTACCAGCGGGTCAACGGCAACACGCCGTTCGACTACATCACCCAGGGCGACAGCGTGTACCTGGACAACTCCCAGCAGTACTCGGACTTCAACGGCCCCAACGAACGCTCGTGGAAGCTCAAGTACGCCTATGACTTCGTCGGCCTCGGCATGCCGGGCCTGACCTCGGCGGTGTCCTACATCAGCGGCAAGACCGACCTGACCAAGGTCGACCCGCAAAGTCGTGGCTACAGCGCCTGGTACAGCGCAGACGGCAAAGACGCCAGGCACTGGGAACGGGATGTCGACCTGAAGTATGTGGTGCAAGGCGGCAAGGCCAAGGACCTGGCGGTGCGCCTGCAATGGGCGACCAACCGTGGCGGCCGGGGTTACTCGGCGGTAGATCGGGATGTGGATGAGTACCGGGTGATCGTCGACTATCCGATCAACGTGTTTTGACGCGCACAGTTTCTTTTTAACCAAGTATTTAATTTTCATCGGGTAGAACTAAACTGCCAGCATCGTCACCGCTGAAGTCTGCCCGATGAGCCCACGCCCTACTCGCACCTCACCTGCACACCCCGAACTATTGCTGATGCTGGGCAGCGGCCTCACCGTCGTCCTGATTGTGATCATCGTCGCCGCACTGTTGATCCGCGAACACGCCAGCACCTTGCAGGCGGCCAAGCGTTCAACCACCAACATTGCCCAACTGATCAATGCCGATGTACTGCGAAACGTCGAGTTGTACGACCTGGCCCTCAAGGGACTGATTACCGCCACGCAACGTGAGGACCTGTCACAGGTTGCCGCGAATATCCGCCACCTGGTGCAGTTTGACTTGTCCATGGCGGCACCTTTCAAGGGTGAGGTGCTGTTGTTGGATGCCACCGGAGCGGTGATCGCCGACTCCTCGACCCTGCAGCCCACTCCGCGCAATTTTGCCAATCGTGATTATTTCCAGGTGCATGCCAAGGACGCCCAGGCGGGCTTGTTTATCAGCCGACCGTTCAAGATCCATTGCGACTGCGACCAGGTCTGGCGCATCGCATTCAGCCGGCGCGTGTCGGGGCCCAATGGTGAGTTCGCCGGCGTCGCGGTCGCCACCATGCGCCTGGCGTATTTCGACCAGTTGTTCAGCACCCTGACGATCGGCAACGGCAGCAGCGTCAACCTGCTGAACAACAAAGGCATCCTGCTGGCCCAGCAACCTTTGCTTGAACGCGACATGATCGACAAAGACCTGAGCGAGCGACCGAACTTCAAACGCATGCTGCGCGATGGAAGCGGCAGCTTCCAGGCCATCTCCGCCATCAGCGGCAAGGAGCGCCTGTACACATTCACCAATGTCGGCGAACTGCCGCTGATCGTGGTGGTGGCGCTCCCCAGTGAAGACGTATTTGCCCCCTGGAAACGTGTCGCGCTGCTCACCAGCGGCGCCACGGGCATCCTGTGTATCGGCCTGTTGTGGCTCACCTGGATGCTGCGCCGGGAACTGCGCCGGCGCTATCGTGCGGAGAGAGTGCTGTCAGAACAAGCAGCCACCGATGCCCTGACGGGCCTGCCCAACCGCCGCGTCCTTGACGAGCGCCTGCGTCTGGAATGGGATCGCGCCCAACGCTCCACAGAACCGCTGACACTGCTGATGATCGACGTGGACCACTTCAAGGCGTTCAACGACCGCCATGGCCACAGTGGCGGCGACGAAGCGTTGCGCACCGTGGCCCAGGTGATCGGCAACAATATCCGTCGCCCGGCTGACCTGGCGGCGCGCTATGGCGGGGAGGAATTCGCGGTGGTGCTGCCCGACACCGACGCCAAGGGCGCCTGGCTGATCGCCGAGCATATCCGCAGCAGCGTCGAGCACTTGCCACGGGTGGCGGAAGATGAACGGCCGATTACCGTCAGCATCGGCATGAGCACCTGGGACAAACGCAGCCGCATGTCATTGGAGGCGTTGATGCTGAGTGCGGACCAGGCGCTGTATGAAGCCAAGCACAGTGGCCGAAACTGCATTGTCGATGCCGCAACCTAGCCCCTGTAGGAGCGAGCTTGCTCGCGAAGAACGTCAACGATAACGCGGGCACCAGGTTTATTGCGGCGCACTCAGGTTTTTCGCGAGCAAGCTCGCTCCTACAGGGGGCGGCGCTGTTGCAACCGACATAAAAAAAGGCCACCCGAAGGCAGCCTTTCAAAACTAAAGAAAGAGAGTTGTTACTTACACCGCCGCAACGGGACGCATGTAAGAGATCGGTGCGGTGCTGGCATCTTCGAAGGTCACGACTTCCCAAGCGTCTGTCTGCTCAATCAACTTGCGCAGCAGCTGGTTGTTAAGGGCGTGGCCCGACTTGAAGCCTTTGAACTCGCCTATCAGGCTATTGCCCAGCAGGTAGAGGTCACCGATTGCATCGAGGATCTTGTGCTTCACGAATTCGTCTTCATAGCGAAGGCCGTCTTCGTTCAGTACACCATCCGCGTCGACCACAATGGCGTTTTCAACGCTGCCGCCGAGTGCGAGGTTGTGCTTGCGCAGGTACTCGATGTCACTCATGAAACCAAAGGTACGGGCGCGGCTGACTTCTTTTACGAACGAAGTGCTGGAAAAATCCACGCTTGCACTTTGGGTGCGGTCACGGAATACCGGGTGGTCGAAATCGATCTCAAAGCTCACTTTAAAGCCTTCGAACGGGACGAAGGTGGCGCGCTTGTCGCCGTCTTCTACTGTCACTTCCCGCAGAATGCGTATGAACTTCTTGGCTGCGTCCTGTTCTTCCAGGCCGGCAGATTGAATCAAGAATACGAAGGGTCCAGCGCTGCCATCCATGATCGGGACTTCGGACGCGGAGAGCTCGACGTAGGCGTTATCGATGCCCAAACCGGCCATGGCCGAGAGCAAGTGCTCCACCGTGTCCACTTTGACGTCACCGTTGACCAACGTGGTCGACATCGTGGTTTCGCCAACATTTTCCGCGCGAGCAGGAATCTGCACCACAGGGTCCAGGTCGGCACGCACAAACACGATGCCGGTGTCGACAGGTGCAGGCTTGAGGGTCAGGTATACCTTCTCCCCGGAGTGCAGACCTACACCTGTGGCACGAATAATATTCTTCAGGGTGCGTTGTTTAATCATGGCTTGGACCGCTTCAGCGCAAATTGCGAACTGGTATCAACAAAGGCTGGCGATAATAGCAGACCAGACCTTTGCTGAACACCAATCACCTTCATAGCCCTGATACATTCCATTAATCGGCCTGACGACGCAGGAAAGCCGGGATGTCCAGGTAGTCCAGGTCATCTTGCGGATTCGGGCTACGGGACGCCGCAGCACCGGCCTGAGCCTGGTTGCGCATCACGGTCGGACGATCCAGGTCACGGTAGTTCACCGACGGCAGTTCCTGGCGCGAAGGCGCTGGAGCGGCAGCCGACTGGCTGGCGTGGCTGGTATGAACGGTATTGTCGATGACCTTCACAGGCTTCTCGATTTTCGCGCCCAGGCCAGTTGCAACCACGGTCACGTGCAGTTCATCGCGCATGTCCGGATCGATAACGGTACCGACCTTGACCATTGCGTGCTCGGAAGCGAAGGCTTCGATGATGCTACCCACGTCGGAGTACTCACCCAGGGACAGGTCAGGACCGGCGGTGATGTTCACCAGGATGCCGCGTGCGCCTTGCAGGTTCACGTCTTCCAGCAGTGGGTTGCGGATGGCCGCTTCAGTGGCTTCGCGTGCACGGTTCGGACCGCTGGCGCAGCCAGTGCCCATCATCGCCATGCCCATTTCGCTCATGACAGTACGTACGTCGGCAAAGTCGACGTTGATCATGCCCGGGCGCTTGATGATGTCGGAAATACCGCGAACGGCACCGGCCAGTACATCGTCAGCCTTGGCAAACGCGGACAGCAGGCTCGCGTCCTTGCCCAGGATGGTCAGCAATTTCTCGTTGGGGATGGTGATCAACGAGTCAACGCTTTCAGACAGCAGACGGATACCTTCGTCGGCGATCTGCATGCGCTTGCGGCCTTCGAACGGGAACGGACGGGTCACGACGGCAACCGTCAGGATCCCCATTTCCTTGGCCACTTCGGCAATGATTGGCGCCGCACCGGTACCGGTACCGCCGCCCATGCCAGTGGTGATGAACACCATGTTGGTGCCTTGCAGCACTTCAGCAATACGCTCGCGGTCTTCCAGGGCGGCTTGACGGCCGACTTCCGGATTGGCGCCAGCGCCGAGGCCCTTGGTCACGGCTGTGCCCAATTGCAGGATGGTCCGCGCGCCGATGCTTTTCAGCGCCTGGGCATCAGTGTTGGCGCAGATGAATTCAACGCCTTCAATGTTGCTCTTGACCATATGGTTGACAGCGTTGCCGCCGCCACCGCCGACACCGATCACTTTGATGACCGGGCTGGCGGGGATGTTGTCTACGAGTTCGAACATGTTCCCTCTCCTTTCGTTTTCTCTAGTTTTTTCGCCTACTGCTTTTTTGCCGTGTTGCGGTGTTGCGGTAATTCGTTAGAAATTGCCTTTGATCCAAGCCTGCAACCGCTCGAACAACGGCGCTTTGGCTTCGTCGTCGCTGCGGTAGCTGTCTCGGTTGCTCGGGCCCGACAGGGAAATGCCATCGGTCTGCTTTTGCAGCCCGTACAACAGCAAGCCCACACCGGTGGAATAAATCGGGTTGCGCACGACATCGCCCAGGCCCTTGACGCCATGGGGCACGCCCAGGCGCACCGGCATATGGAAGATTTCCTCGGCCAGTTCGACCGCGCCTTCCATCTTCGAGGTACCACCGGTCAGCACGATGCCGGCCGGGATCAAATCTTCGTAGCCGCTGCGGCGCAGTTCAGCCTGGATCAGGGTGAAGAGCTCGTCGTAGCGTGGTTCGACCACTTCGGCCAAGGCCTGCCGCGACAGTTCGCGCGGTGGACGGTCGCCCACGCTTGGCACCTTGATGGTCTCACCGGCACCCGCCAGCTTGGCCAGGGCGCAGGCGTAGCGAATCTTGATTTCTTCGGCGTACTGGGTCGGTGTACGCAGCGCCATGGCGATGTCGTTGGTGACCTGGTCGCCAGCAATCGGGATCACAGCGGTGTGACGGATCGCACCCTCGGTGAAGATCGCGATGTCGGTGGTGCCGCCGCCGATATCCACCAGGCATACGCCCAGTTCTTTTTCGTCGTCGGTCAGTACCGAGTAGGCCGAAGCCAGTTGCTCAAGGATGATGTCGTCGATTTCCAGGCCGCAGCGGCGCACGCACTTCTCAATGTTCTGCGCGGCGTTGACGGCGCAGGTCACCACGTGGACCTTGGCCTCCAGGCGTACGCCCGACATGCCCAGGGGCTCGCGCACGCCTTCCTGGTTGTCGATCACGTAGTCCTGCGGCAGGGTGTGCAACACGCGCTGGTCAGCCGGGATCGCCACGGCCTGGGCGGCGTCGAGCACGCGCTCGAGGTCGGCCGAGCTGACTTCACGGTCGCGGATCGCCACGATGCCGTGGGAGTTCAGGCTGCGGATATGGTTGCCGGCCACGCCGACGAACGCCGAGTGAATCCGGCAACCGGCCATCAGCTGCGCTTCTTCAATGGCGCGCTGGATCGATTGCACGGTGGACTCGATGTTCACCACCACGCCCTTCTTCAGGCCCCGGGACGGATGCGTGCCAATACCGACGATTTCGATCGTGCCGTCTTCCCCGACCTCGCCCACCAGCGCCACCACCTTGGAGGTGCCGATATCGAGACCGACGATCATTTTGCCGCTTTGCACGTTTGCCATGGGTCCTGCCTCTTCTTAATTCTTCGCGACAGCGGGTTGCGCTGCCGTGGGCGCAGCCGGTTCACGCCAGCCGACGGCAAGGCCGTTGGCGTAACGCAGGTCGACGCTCGCAATGTTCGTAATCTGTTCTTTCAAGGTCTTGTCATAGATGGCGATGAAGCGGCGCATCTTTTCCACCAGGTGGTCGCGTCCCAGCAACAACTCGATGCCCGGGCCGGAACTGCCTGCCCCGGTCGTCAAAAACCAGCTGCCCCGCTCACGCAGTTCCAGGCGTGCAATGGAGAAGCCCAGTGGCCGCAGCATCTGGCTCAAGGCCTGGTACTGCTGCATCACTTGCTGTTGCGCCCGCTGCGGCCCGAACAACTGCGGCAGGTGTTCGTAGTTGGCCAGCTCACGCGGCGTGAACGCCTGGCCCTGGTTGTTCAACAGCGCTTCGTCACCCCAACGGGCCACGGGCAGTTGTTCTTCCAGGCGGATCGTCACCTGGTCCGGCCAGACGCGACGGACTTCGGCATGGGCGATCCACGGCATCTGTTCCAGCTCCCGGCGCATGCCGGCCAGGTCGATGGTGAAGAAGCTCGCGGCGAGGAACGGCCCGATGCGCTGCTGCACCGCTTGCTGGCTGATGTAGCTCAAGTCGCCCTGCACGCTGATCTTGGTGATCGGCCGGTCGGCATACGGCAATAGACGCTGTGCGCCTTCGTAAGTGCCGAAGCCCAGCACCACCAGCAGCACCGGCCAGAACAGCGCCTTGATAAAACCAAAGTTGGCTTTCGGCAGGCGCGCCGACATCGGCTCTTTAGCCACCATTCGACTGGCACCCCGTGGCACCGGCTTGCGGCCGGGTGCGGGGGGCTGATGACGAAGCGATGCGCCTTTCATGTCTTAGCCTCGAGCCTCAATGCTTGCTGCGAGAATGGCCAGCACCAACTGCTGGAAATCCAGACCGGCGGCGCGAGCGGCCATAGGGACCAGGCTGTGGTCGGTCATACCCGGTGCGGTGTTGACTTCCAGGAACCAGAAATTCCCTTGGTCATCCTGCATCACGTCTGCCCGCGCCCAACCGGCGATACCCAGCGCCTCACAGGCTTTCGCCGTGAGGTCCATCAATTCCTGTTCTTTGGTTGCGTCAAGGCCGCACGGGATCCGGTACTGGGTATCGGAAGCCAGGTACTTGGCGTCGTAGTCGTAAAAGGTGTGGGGCGTGCCCAATGCGATGGGCGGCAATACCTGGCCACGCAGGGTGGCGATGGTGAACTCGGGACCCTGGATCCACTGTTCCACCAACACTTGCGAATCGTAGGTACTTGCCGCTTTCCATGCGTCGATCAATTCGGCGGCCGAGTTCACTTTGGCCATGCCGATACTGGAGCCTTCATGGGCTGGTTTGACGATCAAAGGCAGGCCCAGTTCCTTGGCTGCGGAAATACAATCGTCTTCGCTGCACAGGACACTGTGGCGCGGGGTTGGAATACCCAGGCTGTGCCACACCTGCTTGGTGCGCAACTTATCCATCGCCAGCGCGGAAGCCAGGATACCGCTGCCGGTGTAAGGAATGCCTGCGCACTCCAGCAGGCCCTGCATGCTGCCATCTTCACCGCCACGACCGTGCAGGATGATAAAGGCGCGGTCGATCTTCTCGGCCTGCAGGCGGGCGAGGAAGTCATCGCCCACGTCGATCCCGAACGCATTCACGCCGGCGCTTTGCAGGGCTTCAAGCACGGCATTGCCGGACTTGAGCGACACTTCGCGCTCGGCGCTCTTGCCGCCGAACAATACCGCCACGCGGCCGAAGTCGGCAGGCGCGATGGTAGAGAACAGGGCGTCGTAATTCACGGTCATTTCGACTTCCCCTGCGCGGCTGCAAACAGCGGGCTGGCGAGCAATTTCGGCGCAAGGCCGCCAATATCACCGGCACCCTGGCACAGCAGGATATCGCCGGCACGCAGCAACGGCTTGACGATCGGCGCCAGGTCCACGCCACGCTCGATGTAGATCGGGTCCAACTGGCCACGCTGACGGATGCTGTTGCACAGCTTGCGGCTGTCGGCACCCGGGATCGGCTCTTCACCGGCTGGGTAGACTTCCATCAAGAGCAGCACGTTGGCATCGGCCAATACATTGACGAAATCGTCGTACAGGTCGCGGGTACGGCTGTAGCGGTGCGGCTGGTAGACCATCACCAGGCGACGCTCCGGCCAGCCACCACGCACGGCCTTGATCACCGCGGCGACTTCGGTCGGGTGGTGGCCGTAGTCGTCCACCAGCATCACGTCGCCACCTTCCACCGGCAACTGGCCGTAGACCTGGAAGCGACGGCCCACGCCGGCAAAGCACGACAGGCCCTCGACAATGGCCTCATCGCTGACGCCCTCGTCAGAAGCGATGCAGATGGTCGCCAGGGAATTGAGCACGTTGTGGTTGCCCGGCATGTTCACCGACACGTCCAGTGGCTCGCGGTCGGGACGCAGCACGGTAAAGAAGGTTTGCATGCCTTCCTGGCGCACATTGATCGCGCGCACGTCGGCGTCTTCGCTGAAGCCGTAGGTCACGGTCGGGCGCTTGACCAGAGGCAGGATTTCACGCACCACCGGATCATCCAGGCACACCACCGCCAGCCCATAGAACGGCAGGTTGTGCAGGAACTCGACGAAGGTTTTCTTCAACTTGTTGAAGTCACCGTCGTAGGTCGCCATGTGGTCGGCGTCGATATTGGTGACCACGGCCACCAGCGGTTGCAGGTGCAGGAAGCTGGCATCGCTCTCGTCGGCTTCGGCGATCAGGTAGCGGCTGGTGCCGAGCTGGGCATTGGTGCCGGCTGCATTCAGGCGGCCACCGATGACGAAGGTCGGATCCAGGCCACCGGCCGCGAACACCGAGGCAATGAGGCTGGTGGTGGTGGTCTTGCCGTGGGTGCCGGCAACGGCGATGCCGTGGCGATAGCGCATCAGCTCGGCCAGCATCTCGGCGCGTGGCACCACGGGAATGCGGCGCTCAAGGGCGGTGGCCACTTCCGGGTTGGACGTGTTCACAGCGCTGGACACTACCAGCACGTCAGCCTCGGTGGCGTTCTCGGCGCGGTGGCCGATAAAAATCTGTGCGCCAAAGGACTTCAGGCGATCGGTGACCGGCGACTCTTTCAAGTCGGAGCCCGACACCTGGTAGCCGAGGTTCAGCAACACCTCGGCAATACCGCACATGCCCACGCCGCCGATACCGACGAAGTGGATGCGGCGGATGCGGCGCATCTCTGGTTGCGGCATGGCTTTCTGATTCTCAACCATGGGCCACCTCCAGGCAGATATCGACCACGGTGCGGGTTGCGTCAGGCTTGGCCAGGCGGCTTGCGGTGCTCGCCATGCTGTTGAGTCGTTCCGGTTGCATCAAAACCTCGGTCAGGCGTGCGGCCAAATCGGCGGCGCCAGTCGTTCTTTGCGGCAGCAGGAAGGCAGCGCCCTCCCCGGCCAAATATTCGGCGTTGCGGGTCTGGTGATCGTCGATCGCATGGGGCAAAGGCACCAGTAACGACGGCAGCCCGGCAGCGGCCAGTTCACTGACGGTCAGCGCACCAGCGCGACAGACCACCAGGTCGGCCCAGCCATAGGCATGGGCCATGTCCTTGATGAAGGGCTGCACATTGGCCTCCACACCTGCCTCGCGATAACGCGCGGCGGTCACTTCATCGTGATGCTTGCCCGCCTGGTGGAAGATTTCCGGGCGCAATTGCACAGGCAATTGCGCCACCGCTTCCGGCAGCAATTTGTTCAGCGGCTCGGCACCCAGGCTTCCGCCCAGGACCAGTAGGTGCGCCTTGCGCCCGGCCAATGCTTCACGGGCGATGGCCATGAACAGCTCGGTGCGCACCGGGTTACCGGTGGTGCGACGTTTGTCCGAGGCACTGAAGGTGTTGGGGAACGCTTCACACACCCGCGCCGCCAAAGGCACGAGCAAACGGTTGGCCGTGCCGGCCACGGCGTTCTGCTCATGCACGATCACCGGCACTCCCGCGAGCTTCGCGGCAACACCGCCAGGGCCTGTCACATAGCCGCCAAAGCCAAGCACACACACCGGCTTCAATTCACGAATGACCTTGCGCGCCTGCCACACCGCCTTGAGCAACACAAACGGCGCCTTGAGCAAAGACAACTTGCCCTTGCCACGCAGGCCGCTGACGTTGATCAAGTGCAGCGGCAGCCCGGCATTCGGCACCAGTTCGTTTTCGATGCCACGCGGCGTCCCCAGCCAGTGCACGGTGTAGCCACGGTTCTGGAATTCGCGGGCACAAGCCAGGGCCGGGAACACGTGGCCCCCGGTGCCGCCTGCCATGATCAGCACGTTAGCGCCCATGGGTCGGCTCCTCGGCGAAGTCGCTTTCGCTGAACTCCATCTCTTCGCTGCCCAGGTGGGTTCGACTCTCCCACTCGATGCGCAGCAATAACCCCAGGCAGGCGCAGCAAATTACCAACGAACTGCCGCCATAACTGAGGAACGGCAAGGTCAGGCCCTTGGTCGGCAGCAGGCCGACGTTCACACCGATATTGATCAGGAACTGGCCGATCCACAGGAACGACAAGCCATATGCCACATAAGCGGCAAAATACTGTTTGGCCTTCTCGGCCCACAGGCCGATGTACATGCCGCGCACACACACGAACACGAACAGCGCGACGGTACACAGCGAACCGACCACGCCCAGCTCTTCGGCGAGCACCGAAAACACGAAGTCGGTGTGCGCTTCCGGCAGGTAGAACTGCTTCTGCACGCTGTTGCCCAGGCCCACGCCCAGCCACTCGCCGCGCCCGAAGGCGATCAGCGCCTGGGTCAACTGGTAGCCGGAACCGAACTGGTCGGACCATGGGTCGGTGAAGGTGATCAGGCGCGCCATCCGGTAAGGTTGCGCTTGTACCAGCACGGTCACCGCAGCGACCGCCAGCACCACCATCAAGGTGAAGCGGAACAGGCCCACGCCGCCGAGGAACAGCATGGCCGCCGCGGCCCCCATCATCACGACGGTGGCACCGAAGTCAGGTTCCATCAGCAACAGGCCGGCCATGGGCAGCAGCACGATGAATGGCTTGAAGAAGCCCATCCAGCTTTCGCGCACTTCTTTCTGGCGACGCACCAGGTAACCGGCGAGGTAGATCACCACGAACACCTTGGCGATCTCGGACGGCTGCACGTTGAATGCACCGAAGCCGATCCAGCGCATCGAACCGTTCACCTCACGGCCAATGCCGGGCAGGATCACCATGACCAGCAAGCCGAAGGCACCGATCAGCATCAGCCAACCCAGGCGCTGCCAGGTGGCGATGGGGATCATCATGGTGACGATGCACGCGCCGAGGCCGATCACCAGGTACACCAGGTGACGGATCATCATGTACAGGGTGTTGCCCGACTGCACGGCGGCCACTTCGGAAGACGCCGAGGTGATCATCACCAGGCCCAGTCCGAGCAGCGCCAGGCAACCGGCGAGCATCGGGAAATCCAGGTCGATACCGCGCCCGGTAATAATCGGCGAAGGGTACGGCTTGATGATGTTGCGCAAGTTGATATTCATGCCAAGGCCTCCACGGCGCGAGCGAACAACTGGCCGCGCTCTTCGTAGTTCTTGAACATGTCGAGACTCGCACAGGCCGGCGACAGCAACACCGCATCGCCCGGCTGAGCCAAGGCCTTGCACTGGGCGATAGCGTCGTCCAGGGAGGCGGCGCGCACTTGCGGCACGGCGTCCCCCAAGGCGGCGGCGATCAGGTCGGCATCGCGGCCCATCAGCACCACGGCACGGCAATGGGCGGCCACCGGACCTTTAAGGTCCTTGAAGTCGGCGCCCTTGCCGTCACCACCGGCAATCAGCACCAGCTTGCCCTTGATATCGGCCCCCAGGCCTTCGATGGCGGCCAGTGCAGCGCCGACGTTGGTGGCCTTGGAATCGTTGTAATAGCTGACGCCATCGAGGTCACGCACCCATTGGCAGCGATGCTCAAGGCCGGCAAAGGAACGCAGGCTCGACAGCATGGCGTCGAACGGCAGGCCAACGGCATGCCCGAGCGCCAAGGCCGCGAGGGCATTGGACTGGTTATGCGCACCACGGATTTTCAGTTCGCGCACGGGCATCAGGTTCTGGAATTCGAAGGCCAGGTATTTCTCGCCGTTCTCTTCGCGGATGCCAAAGGCCTTGAAGTCGGGTTTGCCCAGGCCGAAGGTCCAGCACGGCAAGCCCTCGCCCATCAGCGGACGGCTCAGGGCATCCTGGCGGTTGACCACCACTTGCCTGGCACCGCGGAAAATCCGGTGCTTGGCCAGGTGATAGGCCGGCAGGCCGCTGTAGCGGTCCATGTGGTCTTCGCTGACATTCAATACGGTGGCGACTTCGGCACCCAGGTCGTGGGTGGTCTCCAGCTGGAAGCTCGACAGCTCCATGACGTACAGCTCGACGTCGTCGCTGAGCAGGTCCAGCGCCGGTGTCCCGAGGTTGCCGCCCACCGCCACGTGCTTGCCGGCCGCAGCCGCCATTTCGCCGACCAGGGTAGTCACGGTGCTTTTCGCGTTGGAGCCGCTGATGGCCACGATCGGCGCCTTGGCGTGACGCGCGAACAGGTCGATGTCACCGGACAGCTTCACGCCACGCGCGGCTGCAGCTTGCAGGGCCGGTGTCGCCAAGGCCAGGCCGGGGCTTACGTAGAGCTCATCGGCACGGCACAGAAACTCCACATCCAACTCGCCACAACGCACTTCCACGTGCGGGTAGTCACGGCGCAGCGTGACCAGCTCCGGTGGATTTTCCCGCGTATCGGCCACGGCAAACGGCTTGCCCCGGTTCGCCAGGAAGCGAACCAGGGACATGCCGCTCTTGCCGAGGCCGACAACGATGCGGAAGTGGTCTGAAGCGATCAGGGACACTCGTTTCTACCTCAGTTTCAGGGTGGCAAGGCCGACCAGGACCAGAATCACGGTGATGATCCAGAAACGGACAATCACGCGCGGCTCAGGCCAGCCCTTGAGTTCAAAGTGGTGGTGAATCGGCGCCATGCGGAACACGCGGCGCCCGGTCAATTTGAAGGAGGCCACCTGGATGACCACCGACAGGGTTTCCATTACGAACACACCGCCCATGATGAACAGCACGATTTCCTGGCGAACGATCACCGCGATGGTGCCCAGGGCCGCGCCCAGCGCCAATGCGCCAACGTCACCCATGAAGACTTGTGCGGGATAGGTGTTGAACCACAGGAAGCCCAGGCCCGCACCAATCAATGCGCCGCAGAACACAATCAGTTCACCGGCACCCGGCACATAGGGGATCAGCAGGTATTCGGCGAATTTCACGTTACCCGACAGGTAGCAGAAGATGCCGAGCGCACCGCCGACCATCACCGTCGGCATGATCGCCAGGCCATCGAGGCCGTCGGTCAGGTTCACCGCGTTGCTGGAGCCGACGATGACGAAGTACGTCAGTACGACAAAGCCAATGCCCAGTGGAATGCTGGCGTCCTTGAGCATCGGGATGATCAAGGTGGTTTCCACGGCGCTTGGCGCGGTGGTGTAGAGGAAGATCGCAGCGGCAAGGCCGAACACCGACTGCCAGAAATACTTCCAGCGGCTTGGCAGCCCTTTGGAGTTTTTCTCGATGACTTTGCGGTAGTCATCGACCCAGCCGATAGCGCCGAACAACAGGGTCACCAGCAACACCACCCACACGTAGCGGTTGTGCAGGTCAGCCCAGAGCAAGGTGCTGATGCCGATGGACGACAGGATCAATGCACCGCCCATGGTCGGGGTGCCAGATTTGGACAGGTGCGACTGCGGGCCGTCATTACGAACCGATTGACCAATTTGCAGGTTCTGCAGGGTGCGGATCATCCACGGCCCCAGGAACAGCGACAAAGACAGCGCAGTCAGCACACCCAGGATCCCGCGCAGGGTCAGGTACTGAAAGACCGCGAAGCCTTTGTGGAACTGTTGCAGATACTCAGCCAGCAGCAGCAGCATTAATGTTTCTCCGTACTTGAGCCACACAAGGCCGCGACGACGTTTTCCATCACCGCGCTGCGCGATCCCTTGATCAAAATGGTTGTGTGTTTGTCGTGTTCAGCCACGCCCAGCGCCTGGATCAACTCGGCCTGGGTCGCGAAATGCCGCGCGCCAGGGCCGAAGGCCGCGACGGCGTGAGCCATGTGCGGGCCAACGGCGTAGAGGGCGTCGACTTTATCGCTGGCGTAGACACCGACTTCGCGATGGGACTGTTCGGCCCAATCGCCCAGTTCGGCGATGTCGCCCAGCACCAGCACCTTGCGCCCGTCGAAGCCCTTGAGCAGGTCAATGGCGGCGCAGACCGAGGACTGGTTGGCGTTATAGGTGTCATCGATCACGCGCATGCCGTTGGTCACCAGTTGCGCCACCGTGCGGCCCTTGACCGGCTGTACCGCGCCCAGGCCGGTGGCGATACCGAACAGCGAAACGCCCAGGGCGTAAGCAGCAGCGGCGGCAGCCAAGGCGTTGGCGACGTTGTGGTTGCCCAGCAGATTCAACTGCACATGCTCACGCCCTTGCGGAGTGTGCAAGGTAAAGGACGGGCAGCCACGGGCATCGACGGTGATGTCGGATGCATGGAAATCGGCCGTGGCGTTCAGCACGGCAAACGTCAGGACCTTGCGACCGGCGGCACGTACACGCCAGGTCTCGAAGGCCTTGTCGTCCAGATTCAATACAGCGGTGCCCGAGGCATCCAGGCCTTCGAGGATTTCCCCCTTGGCCTCGACGATTTTCTCCGGGCCGCCGAACTCGCCCACATGGGCAGTCCCGGCGTTGTTGATGATCGCGACGTGGGGTTTGGTCAGCGCCACGGTGTAGGCGATTTCGCCGATGCGCGAAGCGCCCAGTTCGATCACCGCCGCCGTGTGTTCCGGGGCCAGTTCGAGCAGGGTCAACGGTGCGCCGAAATCATTGTTCAGGTTGCCACGTGTAGCGAGCACCGGCCCGCGCGTACGCAGGACACCGGCGAGCAGCTCCTTGACCGTGGTCTTGCCGCTGGAACCGGTGATGGCGGCCACGGGTTTATCGAAGGCAGCACGGTTCAGCGCCCCGAGCTGGCCCAGGGCCAGGCGTGTATCGGCCACCAGCAATTGCGGCAAGGTCGAATCCGCCACTTCGCGCTGCACCAAAGCACCGACGGCGCCTTTGGCGGCGACTTCATTCAGGTAGTCGTGACCGTCGAAACGCGGCCCGGCCAGGGCGACGAACAATTGGCCCGGCTTGATTGCGCGGCTGTCGATGCTGACACCATTGAAACTGCAATCACCGGACAGCACACGGCCCGACAGGGGCTGGGTCAGTTCGCTGAACTTCATGGCTTTAAGCATGGGCGACCTCCCAGGCAGTCAAGGCGTGATCAGCCTCGACCAGATCGGAGAAGGCATGGCGTTGGCCGTTGATTTCCTGGTAATCCTCGTGGCCTTTACCGGCCAGGACCACCACGTCGTCAGCGCTGGCGCTGGCGATCAATTGGGCAATGGCCGCGCCACGACCGGCGACGAAGGCAACCTTGGACACGTCCTGGAAGCCTGCGCGGATGTCAGCGAAAATCTGGCTCGGGTCTTCACTGCGCGGATTGTCGTCGGTGACGAGCACACCATCGGCCAGACGCTCGACGATTTCAGCCATCAACGGGCGTTTGCCACGGTCACGGTCACCGCCACAGCCAAACAGGCAGAGCAACTTGCCCTTGGCGTGGGGGCGCAGGGCCAGCAGGACCTTTTCCAGCGCATCCGGGGTGTGAGCGTAATCGACCACCACCAGCGGTTGCGTGCCCCCACCCAGACGCTGCATGCGCCCAGCGGGGCCTTCCAGCTTCGGCAGCACGCGCAGGATTTCATCCAGGGCGTAATCCAGGCCAAGCAATGCGCCGACAGCGGCGAGGAGATTGCTCAGGTTGAAGCGCCCGAGCAAGGTGCTGCGCAAATGGTGTTCGCCTTGTGGCGTCACCAGCGTGGCACGCACGCCTTCGTCATTGAACTGGGCTTCGCGGCAATACAGATACGCGCTGGCGTCTTCCAGGCTGTAGCTGATCAGGCGAGCTTCGTGGTCCTCGGCAGCCAGTCGGCGGCCAAAGGCATCGTCCAGGTTGACCACCCGGCACTTGAGGTCATTCCAAGCAAACAGCCTGGCCTTCTCGGCGGCGTAGGCCTCCATGGTGCCGTGGTAGTCCAGGTGATCGCGGGACAGGTTGGTCATCACTGCCACATCAAAGGCCAGGGCCGTCACACGCCCCTGATGCAGGCCGTGGGACGAGACTTCCATGGCGACCGCCTTGGCCCCGGCCTTTTTCAGGTCAGCCAGCGTCGCTTGCACGGCAATCGGGTTTGGCGTGGTGTGCAGGCCGCTTTGCAGCGCGCCATAGAAGCCCGTGCCGAGGGTGCCGACGATGCCGCAATGCTGGCCCAACAGGTCGAGGGCCTGGGCGACCAATTGGGTCACGCTGGTCTTGCCGTTGGTACCGGTCACGCCAATCAGGTTCAAGTGGCGGCTCGGGTCACCATAGAAGCGCCCGGCGATGTCCGACAGCTGCGCGGCCAGGCCCTTGACCGGAATCAACGGCACGTCAGTGATCGGCAGCACGGTCGCGCCTTCCACTTCATAGGCCACGGCCGCCGCACCGCGTTGCAAGGCATCGGCGATATGCGCACGGCCATCGTACTTGCCGCCCGGCACCGCGAGGAACAGGTCCCCGGCGCGTACGTTGCGGCTGTCCAGGCTCAACTCGCGAATCAGCAGATCGCGACCGGCGTGGGCAAAAATCTTGTTCAGGCTCAAGGACATCAGCCGCGCCCTCCATTGGCTTTGGCAGCAGCGGCCGGTGGTCCGGCGTTCGCTTGTTGGGTCGGCGGCAGGTTATCCGGCGTGATGTTCATCAGGCGCAGGGTGCCCGACATCACTTTGCTGAACACCGGCGCCGATACCAGGCCACCGAAGTAACCGGCTTTGCTTGGTTCATCGATCACAACCACGATGGCGTAGCGCGGGTCGCTCATCGGGCCGAAGCCGGCGAACAACGAGCGGTAGGAGTTCTCGGCGTAACCCTTGGTACCCACCGACGTCTTACGTGCCGTACCGGACTTGCCTGCCACGTGATACGCCGGCACCTGGGCGCGGAAGACACCGCGCGGCGCTTCGATCACTTGTTGCAGCATGCCTTGCATGGTCTTGGCGACGTTTTCCGGGATCACCTGGGTGGCTTTCGGCGCTTCGTCAACGTGGATCAGGCTCAGCGGCACCATGCGGCCATTGTTGGCCAGCACCGAGAAGGCGTGGGCCAGTTGGATGGCGGTGACGGACAGGCCGTAGCCGTAGGAAAGCGTAGCCGTCTCGGCTTTTTTCCAGTCACGATAGTTCGGCAGGTTGCCGACGCGCTCACCCGGGAAGTCGAGGCCGGTGGGTTGGCCCAGGCCGATTTTTTGCGCCAGGTGGTAGATGGTTTCGCCACCAATATCGAAGGCCACCTTACTCATGCCCACGTTACTGGAGTTGATCAGGATACCTGTCAAATCCAGCACCGGCCCTTCGGTACGGGACACGTCACGAATGGTGTATTTGCCCAACTGCAGGGTGCCTGGATACACCTCGACCTTGTCGCTGGGCTTCCAGCGGCCGGTTTCCAGGGCAGCACTCATGGAGATGGCTTTCATGGTCGAACCTGGCTCGAACACGTCGATCATTGCACGATTGCGCATCATCGCCGGTTGCAGGTTGCGACGGTTGTTCGGGTTGTAGGTCGGCTGGTTGACCATGGCGAGGATCTCGCCGGTCTTCACGTCCATGATCACCAGGCTGCCGGCCTTGGCGCCGTTCTCGATGATCGCGTTGCGCAACTCGCGGTTGGCCAGGTATTGCAGGCGCAGGTCAATCGACAACGCCAAGGGCTTACCGGCCTTGGCGTTTTTGGTGACCTGGACATCCTTGATCAGTCTGCCGCGCCGATCCTTGATGACCTGTCGTTTGCCGGGGACCCCGGCCAGCCATTCATCGTAGGCCAGTTCCACACCTTCGCGGCCATGGTCATCGATGTCGGTAAAACCCACCATATGGGCGGTGGTTTCACCGGCCGGATAGAAACGACGGAATTCCTCGATGCCGTAGACACCGGGGACTTTAAGGTCGAGCACCTGCTGGCCCTGCTCGGGGGTCAGGCCGCGCACCAGGTAGATGAACTCTTTATTGGCCTGGGCTTCCAGGCGCTCGGCCAAGGCCTTCGGGTCCTGGCCCAGGGCGGCGGCGAGTTGCGGCCATTTGTCCTTGGCCACCTGCAGTTCCTTGGCGTTGGCCCACAGGGTAGTCACCGGGGTACTGACAGCCAGTGGTTCGCCGTTACGGTCAGTGATCAGGCCACGGTGCGCAGGAATCGGAATATGCCGCAGGCTGCGGGCATCGCCCTGGCCAATCAGGAAGTCGCGGTCAACCACTTGCAGGTCGATGATGCGCCAGGCGATCGCGCCGACCATCAGAGCCAACAAGCCCAGCACCAGACGGAAGCGCCACGGGTAAAGTGCACCTTCGAGCTTCATCATGGCGCCACCATGCGAACTTCGGCCGCGCCTGGGATGTGCATTTTCAGCTGTTCGGTCGCCAGCACTTCAATACGGCTGTGGGCCGTCCAGGTGCTCTGCTCCAGAATCAGCCGTCCCCACTCCGCCTGCGCCTTATCACGCACACTCAATTCCCCGTACAGGGTGTTGAGCAGTTGACGATTCCAGTGGGCGCTGTAGGACACCGCAATCGCGGACACCAGCACGCCGATAAACAGCAGCAGCATAAAAAAGCTGCCGCCCGGAAGGGGCTTGGCGAAAAGCTTGCTCACCGCAACTTCTCCGCGACACGCATGACAGCGCTACGGGAACGTGGGTTGGCCTTGAGTTCGGCTTCGGAAGCGAACTGCGCTTTGCCATGGATTTTGATTTTTGGCACGAAGGCTTCGAAACGCACCGGCAGGTTGCGCGGCAGGTTGTCGGACTCGCCCTTGACCAGGCGGCGCATGAACAGTTTGACGATACGGTCTTCCAGGGAGTGGAAGCTGATCACCACCAGGCGACCACCCACTTCCAAGGCTTCCAGCGCGGCTTCGAGGCCGGCTTCCAGATCGCCCAATTCGTTGTTGACGTGAATACGCAGGCCCTGGAATGCGCGGGTAGCCGGGTTCTTGCCCTTTTCCCAGGCAGGATTGGCGACTTTCAGCACTTCGGCCAGGTCGGCGGTGCGCTCGAACGGCTGGATTTCCCGACGCTCGACCACGGCACGGGCCATGCGCCCGGCGAAGCGCTCTTCACCGTATTTCTTGAACACGCGGGCGATTTCTTCCACTGGCGCGGTGGCGATGAACTGGGCAGCACTGACACCACGGGTCGGGTCCATGCGCATGTCGAGCGGGCCGTCGTTCATGAAGCTGAAGCCGCGCTCCGGATCATCGAGCTGCGGCGAAGACACGCCCAGGTCGAGCAAAACCCCGGCCACCTTGCCCGCCATGCCGCGCTCGGCAACTTCCGCGCCCAGCTCGGCAAAGCTGCGCTGCACAACGACAAAGCGGCCGTCTTCGGCCGCTAGCGCTTGCCCGGTGGCAATCGCTTGGGGGTCTTTATCGAATCCGAGGAGCTTGCCGTCGGGCCCGAGCTGGCTGAGTATCAACCGGCTGTGCCCGCCTCTGCCGAAGGTGCCATCCAAATAGCAGCCATCCGCGCGTACGGCGAGAGCCTCAACGGCTTCGTCAAGCAGTACGGTGATGTGGTTAAAGCCGCTATCAATAGTCACAGGATCAAATCACGCAGTTCATCAGGCATGGCGCCCGGTTGTTGAATAGCAGCCAGGTCCGCTGCAGAAACAGCGTCCCAGGCATCTTCGTCCCACAATTGGAACTTGTTCAGTTGGCCCACCAGCATTGCGCGCTTATCCAGCTTGGCGTACTCGCGCAGACGCGGAGGCACCAGGAAACGACCGCTGCCATCGAGCTCGAGGTCGACGGCATTACCAATCAGCAAACGCTGCAGGCGGCGGTTCTCTTCACGCAATGAAGGCAAAGCGCGCAACTTGGTTTCAATCAACTCCCACTCATCGAGCGGGTAAACACACAAACAAGGGTCAACAGCATCGATGGTGATAATCAACTGCCCGGAACTTCGCGAAATGAGCTCGTCACGATACCGGCTCGGCATGGCGAGACGGCCTTTTGCATCGAGACTGATAGCGTTAGCTCCGCGAAACACAGATGCGTTTCTCCAAATTTTAGCGTTTTACGTTCAAAAAACCCACTTTGTGCCACTTTCCGCCACTTGCGCACACTATAGGAATGCGGCCACCACACCGTCAAGGCGCGGATTCAAGGAAAAGCCTTACAGAACGGAGATTTAGGAGCGTAAAGGGAGGAGAAACCAGAGTTCGGCGATGTTTTGGGCCCAACAAGCACAAATAGCTCAAAGAGCTATGGCTCATAGTTAATGTAATTTATTAAGAGTAAGATTTTTTTGGTATTACGAAGATGCATCTGCCAATGATTCAGCAGGGAGGGATTCTTGCGTTACTACCGGTTTTCTGCCCGAGATTCGGACAGAAGGAAAAAGGTGGAGAGTCGATCTATAAGCCGGGTTCTGTCTTGAACAGTCATTCGTCTACGATGGCCATCACTGGACATCTTTAGCAACCTACCCGGTCCCAGCGCGGGCCACGCCTTGGGACCCTATTTGGTCTTGCTCCAAGTGGGGTTTACCTAGCCACGAACTGTTGCCAGTCGTGCGGTGCGCTCTTACCGCACCTTTTCACCCTTACCGGCACCGAAGTGCTTAGGCGGTTATTTTCTGTGGCACTTTCCGTAGGCTCACGCCTCCCAGGCATTACCTGGCACTTCGCCCTATGGAGCCCGGACTTTCCTCCCCCTCCTAATTTTCATAGAAGGCAGCGACTGTCCAATCGACTCTCCGCCGCGCAGGTTAACGGCACGAGGGACTTAGGACAAGTACTAAAAGCATAGCAGTGCCATCACCTTCAGACGAAATACCGGCTTACCCCCGGAACTATTCGGTTTTCTGTTTATCCAGCGCAACTTGATACAACACATTCTTGCGCACCCCGGTAATTTCCGCCGCCAGGGCTGCCGCGCGCTTAAGGGGCATTTCCTTGAGTAACAGATCAAGGATGCGCATGGCTTCGCTGCCCACCGCGTCTTCGGACTCTGGCGCACTCCAGCCCGCCACCAGCACCACGCATTCGCCTCGTTGCTGATTGCTGTCACCCTCGACAAACGCGCGCAACGCTTCCAGCGGCAGACCCTTGAGGGTCTCGAAGGTCTTGGTAATCTCCCGCGCCAACAGTGCAAGGCGTTCACCACCGAACACCAGCTCCATATCCTGCAGGCATTCCAGAATACGGTGGGGAGCCTCATAGAAGATCAATGTACGCGGCTCTTCCTTTAACGCTTGGAGCCGAGCACGACGCCCGACCGCCTTGGCCGGCAGGAAGCCCTCGAAAATAAAACGATCGGAGGGCAATCCCGCTGCCGATAAAGCGGCGATCAGCGCGCATGCGCCCGGAACAGGCACTACATTGATACCCGCAGCACGCGCCTGGCGAACCAGGTGATAACCCGGATCAGAGATCAGCGGGGTACCGGCATCGGAGATCAGCGCCACGTCATCACCTGCCAGCAGGCGCGTGATAAAACGACTGCCTTCTTCGCGCTCGTTATGCTCATGGCACGCAGCCAATGGCGTGCTGATACCAAAATGCTGCATCAGACGCTGGGAGTGCCGGGTGTCTTCCGCTGCGATCAATTTAACGTCGCGCAACACTTTCAGCGCCCGCGCACTGATATCGTCCAGGTTGCCAATGGGCGTCGCCACGACAAAAAGCGAGCCTGCAGTGGAATTCAAAGGACCTGGAGCAGTCAAAACGCACACCTCGATGGTTGGCAAAAGCCACATTGTAGCGCGTAGACGCCTTGAAAATATGCCATCGAAGCCGATGCCTTTTCAGCCGTGCACAGCCAATCGCAACATTTACACGACCTAAATCGACAGTTTCACGCCAGTAACATCGCGCCTGGGCCAGTGCTTGGGTACAATTCCACGCTAATTTGATCGGTATCAGGACACTTACATGATCGCTTGCCTGCGGCTGCTCTCCGCCCTTTGCCTCGCTGCCTTGTTGGCCGCTTGCGCCAGCTCGCCCTCGTCCAGCCTTGGCGACCTTCCACGGACCCCGGATGCCAGTATCGAGCAACTGCTCGAACAGGCGACCACCGCCAAGACGCCAGAAAAGGCGGCCTTGCTGCGCCTGAGTGCGGCTGACATGGCCTACCGCCAGAACAACCCCGGCCGCTCGTCGCAGATCCTTGCGCAGGTGCCGCTGGATGTTCTCAAACCCGCCGCACAAATCTTTGCCAGCACCCTGGCCGCCGAACTGGCGATGACGCGCAACCAGCCCAAGGCTGCGTTGACCGCCCTGAACCACCCTAGCCTGCAAAGCCTGAAGGACCTGCCGCCCGAGCAGCAGATCCGCACCGGCACCGTGCACGCTCGCGCCTATGAAGCCGATGGCCAGACCCTGGCCGCGGCTCGCGAGCGTGTGGCCATGGCGCCATTGCTCAGCGGTGATGCCGCCAAGAGCAACCACGAAGCCATCTGGACGTTGATTGCCGCACTCCCGGCCGAGCAACTGCAAGCCAGCGGCAACCCGACAATGGACGGCTGGATCACCCTGGCCCAGGCCGTCAAGGGCGCTGGCACCCTGGAGCAACAACAGGCGGCGATCGACACCTGGCGCGCGCAGAACCCAGGGCACCCGGCGGCCGTGCAACTGCCAACCCCGCTGACCAAGCTCAAGGAACTCGCCAGCCAGCCCCTGAACAAGATCGCCCTGCTGCTGCCACAGGAAGGCCCGCTGGCGTCCGTCGGCAAGGCGCTGCGTGAAGGTTTCATGGCTGCGCATTACCAGGCCGAGCAAGCCGGCCAGCGACCGCCGGTGATCGAGTTCTACGACAGCTCGCGCCTGACCTCCCTCGACGACTTCTACGCCAAGGCCCAGGCTGCCGGCGTGCAACTGGTCGTCGGTCCGCTGGAAAAACCACTGGTCAAACAGCTCAGCGCACGTCCGCAATTACCGATCACCACCCTGGCACTGAACTACAGCGAGACCGATCAAAGCCCGGCCCAGCTGTTCCAGTTCGGCCTGGCCGCTGAAGACGAAGCCCGCGAAGTCTCACGTCGCGCCCGTGCCGATGGCCTGCACCGCGCCGCTGCCATGGTGCCGCGTGGCGAATGGGGCGAGCGCGTCTACAAAGCCTTCCGCCAGGATTGGGAAGCCAATGGCGGCACCGTCGTAGGCGTCGAGTACGTCGACCAGCCGGTCGCCCTTGCACAGCAGATCGCCGACTTGTTCCAACTGCGCAAAAGCGAAGGCCGCGCCAAGAGCCTGCAAAGCACCGTCGGCACCGACGTGGCCGCGCAACCTTCGCGTCGCCAGGACATCGAGTTCATCTTCCTGGCCGTGACCCCGCAACTGGCCCAGCAGATCAAGCCGACCCTTAACTTCCAATACGCCGGTGATGTACCGGTGTACGCCACGTCCCACGTATTCAGTGCCAGCGGCGACAAGAACCAGTACCTGGACATGACCAACGTGATGTTCTGCGAAACCCCTTGGCTGCTCAACACCACCGACCCGCTGCGCAACCAGGTCGCCGCGCAATGGCCACAAGCCAATGGCAGCCTCGGCCGCCTGTATGCAATGGGTGTCGATGCCTACCGCCTGGCGCCACGCCTGGGTCAGCTCAAGGCCCTGCCGGATACACGGGTTGATGGCCTTTCGGGCAGCCTGGGTATCAGCCCCAACCAGCGCGTCGACCGCCAGATGCCATGGGCGAAATTCGTTGGCGGCGAGGTCCAGCGCCTGCCTGATACTCCACGCTGATGCCTGAGCGGTCCAGCGCAAAAAGCGGCAAGGATGCCGAACTTCAAGCTCTGAAATACCTGCAACAACAGGGTCTGCGCCTTCTGGCGCAGAACTGGTTGTGTAAACGCGGCGAGCTTGATCTGGTCATGCTTGACGGCGATACAGTAGTATTCGTCGAAGTCCGCTACAGAAAACACGCACAATGGGGTGGCGCGCTCGCCAGTATTGACGGGCGCAAGCGTCAGAAGCTGATACTCGCCGCGCAGTACTTCCTACTCAAGGAGCACCGCTGGTCTGACTCCCCCTGCCGTTTCGATGTGGTTGCCATGGAAAGCACACCGGCAGGCCTTGCTGATCTGACCTGGCTCAAAGACGCCTTCGACAGCTGATTCGCCGGACATTTTCACCACACACTTTTGCTCTTTGCTTTGCGGGCTGCACATACCTGTGCCAAACAGCCGCGCTACTTAAGGTCACACAGATGGACATGCAATCCCGAATTCGCCAGCTTTTCCAGGCCAGCATCGACACCAAGCAACAGGCGATGGACGTACTTGCACCGCACATCGAGCAAGCCAGTCAGGTCATGGTCAACGCCTTGCTCAACGAGGGCAAAATGCTTTCGTGCGGCAACGGCGGTTCGGCCGGCGATGCCCAGCACTTCTCGTCCGAACTGCTCAACCGCTTCGAGCGCGAGCGGCCGAGCCTGCCGGCCATTGCCTTGACCACAGATTCGTCGACGATCACCTCGATCGCCAACGACTACAGCTACAACGAAATCTTCTCCAAGCAAATCCGTGCCCTGGGCCAACCGGGTGATGTGTTGCTGGCGATTTCCACCAGCGGCAACTCGGCGAATATTATTCAGGCGATCCAGGCCGCACATGATCGTGAAATGATTGTCGTAGCATTGACCGGACGCGATGGCGGCGGCATGGCGTCGCTGCTGTTGCCCGAGGATGTGGAGATTCGCGTCCCGGCCACTGTCACCGCACGTATTCAGGAAGTCCATCTGCTGGCGATCCACTGCCTGTGCGATCTGATCGACAGCCAACTGTTCGGGAGTGAAGAATGACCGTTAAACGCCTCAGCCTATTGGCCATCACGCTATGCCTCAGCATCAGCGGGTGCAGCACGGCAATCACTGCGACACGTGACACCCCCATCCAGGACGACAAGGGCACCCGTACCTTTGGCAGCAAGATCGACGACTCGTTGATCGAAACAAAGGTCGAAGTCAACATCGCCAAGGCCGCGCCAGACCTGGGCAACGGCGCGTCGCGTATCGTCGTGACCAGCTTCAACGGCGTGGTACTGCTTGCCGGGCAAACACCGCGCGCCGACCTGAAAGCCCAGGCCGAACAAGCGGCCTCGGCCGTTCAACGGGTCAAGAAGGTCCACAACGAATTGCAGGTGATGGACCCGATCACCCTGCTGGCTATCAGCAACGATGCCTTGCTGACCACCAAGATCAAGGCGCAGATGCTGACCGATAACGCGATTCCTGGCTCGCGCATCAAAGTCGTCACCGACAACGGTATCGTTTACCTGATGGGCTTGCTGACCCAGGCGGAAGCGACCCGCGCGGCCAACCTGGTACAGGGTGTGTCCGGCGTGCAGAAAATTGTGAAGGTGTTTGAATACATCGACTGATCTGAACGCAATAGAAAGGGCGCTGTGCATTGACTGCACAGCGCCCTTTTTAGCGGCCAGCGTTTATTGGTACTGCTGGTACGGATTGCCCTGGAATTGATTGTTCTGCTGGGGCGCTTGTTGCTGGCCTGCAGGCTGGCCGTACTGCTGGCCAGGGATCGGACCGAGGTTCACTTCGACACGACGGTTCTGCGCACGGCCGTTAACGTCGGCGTTGCTGGCAATCGGATTATCCGGACCGGCACCGCGCGCGCTCAGGTTGGCACCGTTGACGCCTTGCGAGGTCAGGTAGTTGGCCACGCTCTGCGCGCGACGCTGGGACAGGTCCATATTCAGCTGACGGCTGCCGGTACTGTCGGTGTAACCGACAATCTGGATGGTGTTCTGATTGAATTGCTTGAGGGAGTTGGCCAGGTTGTTCAGCGGCTGGTAGAAGCTGCTGGAGATCGCGTCCGAGTTGGTGGCAAATGTGATATTGCCCGGCATGATCAGCTTGATCTGGTCGCCCTGGCGCTGAACTTCAACCCCGGTATTGGCCATGCTTTCGCGCAGTTTCTTTTCCTGCTGGTCGGCATAGTAGCCATAGCCAGCCGCACCTGCACCGGCAACCACCGCGCCGATCAGCGCGCCCTTGCCACGGTTGTTATGGTCGATGGCCGCACCGGCCAGTGCGCCGGCCAGGGCACCAAGGCCGCCGTACTTGGCGGTTTTACTCATGCCGCCTTGCGTTCCATTATTTGCCTGTCCCTGGCTGCCGTCATATGGATTAGGTGAAGCGCAGCCAGACAACAGGGCTACGGCGGTAGCGACAACAAGCAGACGACGCGGAGTGAACATGAAGGAAGCTCCTACTTTTGCATTCTGTGGTGCAGAGGACATAGGCAATGGACCTGTGCCGAGTTTGGAACGCGACAAACGGTAAAAATTCCGCAACCGCATCCAGAGCTGTAACAAAAAACTGGCCAGGATTACCGCTACAGAAACCGTAGCAGAAGCAGGCTGAACGCGACCTGTGTTTTTGCTACAGCAATTCTCCAGACACCACAGCGCCGAAAGCTGGACTACCGACGTCCCCTGCCCCTTTACGCGCGCACAAAGGGATTCTCACGCATCTCATCCCCCAACCGCGTATCCGGGCCGTGACCGGTTACCACCGTCGCGCCCTCATCCAACGTATAGAGCCGCTGCTTGATCGAACGCACGATCGCCGCCTGGTCGCCGCCCCACAAATCCGTTCGCCCTACGCCGCGTCGAAACAAGGTGTCGCCAGCAATCAGGAGCTTGGCATCGGCAAACCAGAAACTCATCGAACCGGGTGTGTGCCCCGGCGTGTGCAGCGCCACGCCACAGCCGCAGGCCAACGCTTCATCATCGACCAGCCATTGGTCTGGCGAAGGCACCGGAGTGTAGGGCACACCGAACATCTGGCACTGCATTTCCAGGTTGTCCCAGAGAAACTGATCATCCTTGTGCAGGTGCAGGGTGGCACCGGTTTTCTCCTTCAACTGGCCGGAGGCGAGGAAGTGATCGAGATGGGCATGGGTGTGGATGATGCTCACCACCTTCAAGCCCAGTGCATCGAGGCGCGCCAGGATCAATTCGTGGTTGCCACCGGGGTCGACCACGATGGCTTTTTTAGTGATGGGGTCACCGATGATGGTGCAGTTGCACTGCAACGGGCCGACGGGGAAGGTTTCACGGATGAGAGTCGGCTTGGCGGTGGTCATGGGCGGTCCTCCAGTGCAAATGAATTATCGTTTTCCGGCGAGCATCGCCAAAATAATTGCACTATTAAACCAGACTGGGTGCGCTTCGCAGCCCAACGCGGGCAAGCTCGCCCGCCGTAAGGTTTACGTTTCAGCCAATCAACCTCAACTCTTGCGCCCGCGCCACCGCCTGGGTTCGTCGCTCCACCCCCAACTTGCTGTTGATATGGCTGGCGTGGGTCTTGACCGTATGCAGGGAGATGAACAGGCGGTTGCTGATTTCCTGGTTCGAGCACCCCTGGGCGATCAATTGCAGCACCGCCAATTCACGGGCGCTCAGGACTTCATGACCAGGCGACGGCTCCGCGACCGCAACGGCCGGCAGCAGCGCCAAGAGGCTCTGGTTCAGCAAGCCGTGAGGGTCCTTGCCAAGCTGTTCGCGCATCCACTGCGGGTAACCTTCGAGCAAACGCTGGAACGGCTGCAATGCCCCTCCCGAGCCGGCCTCCAGCGCCCGCGCCAACACCGGCCGCGCCTTGGCTTCCTGGCCGTTTTCCAGCAGCAGTTGCGCCTGCTGGGTCAGCGCCATCAGCGCAATCATTTGTCGCCCACTGTTGTGCGCCTGTTGCGCCAGGTCTTCGAGACGCTCCAACGCCGCATCCGCTTGATGGCGAATCGCATCGAGGGCGGCCTGTTGCAGCCCGATATGTTGCGGCAGGTGCGGATGAAACTCCGGCGCGGCAGCCGCGTGTTGACCATTGTAGGTTTGCCCCAGCCGCGTCAGCCAGGCATCAGCCAGGTCGGTGCGGCCCTGGGCCAGCCACAATTCGCATTTGATCAGGGTGATCATCGCCAGGTAGTAGATCGGCGGCACGTCCCAGATGTGCATCAAGCGCTCGGCCTCGGCCAGTTCGGCGAAGGCTTTGGGGAAGTCGTTGCGGCGCCCTTCGAAGTTGGCGATCACACAATGGCCGATTAGTACGCTGATGTCGCGACAGGCGCGCGCTTCAACCAGCCCGGCCCGCAGACGAGCAAGGCCGGCCTCAGGCTGGTAGCGCGCCAACAGCAAATAACCTTCATAGAGCGACAATCGCGCACGCACGGCGTACAACCGCTGCGGCGCCAGGCCCTGCAGGCGTTGCAGGCCCTGGCGAACCTCATCGAGGGAACGCAGGATTTCGCCGCGCGCCTGCAACACTCGCGCACGGTCGTAATGGGCCAGCGCTTCGAACAGCGGGTTTCCGACCCGCTGCGCCAATTCCAGGGACTCGCGGTTCAGGCCGCGGGCGCGCCACAGGTCGGCGTCGACAATGGCCAGGTTGGACAAGGTCGACAGGCACATCAGACGCTGGCCATAGCGACGCTGCGGCAAACTTTCCAAGGCTTCGCTGCAATAACGCTGGGTCAATTCGCGGTCACCGCGGCCACGGGCGATAATCCCGCTGAGCGCCAGCCACTGGGCCAGCATCGACTTCTGCGCCGTGGCCGACGGTGCCGGCAGGAAGCGACTGAGGTAACTGGACAACTCTTCCGCGGCATCCAACTGGCACGCCAGCCCCAGGGCCCAGCTATAGAGCACGATCAACCGGGGTGTACTGATCAGCAGGCTATCGGGCAAGTCCATTTTCCAGCGCAACAGCATGCCGACGTTCTGTTCGGCCAGCAGTTGCTCTTCGGACAGGTTCTGTACCAGGTTGGCGGCCACATCCAGATGGCCGGCACGCAATGCCTGTTCCACCGCCTCATCGATCAAGCCTTGCGCATTGAACCAGCGGCAGGCCCGCAGGTGCAGGCTGGCCGCCGGTAACAGCGCGGTGCTGGTGGCGCGGCGCGTGCGCAGCAGGTCCGAAAACAGATGGTGGTAACGGTACCAGTGGCCCTGCTCGTCCAGAGGTACCAGAAAAACCTGGTGGGCTTGCAGGTAGCGCAGGATTTCCGCGCTGTCATGGGCTTCGCGCACGGCGTCGCACAGTTCGCTGCAAAAGCGTTCCTGAGGGGCAGTATCGAACAGAAAGGCCTGCACGTCGGGCGGCAGGCAATCGATCACCTCTTCGAGCAGGTAATCACGGATCAGCCCTTCGCCGCCGTGCAGGCTTTGCGGCAAAGAGCCTTCGTTACCGGCCTCGGAGGCGGCGAGCAGCCAGAAACGCAGCCCGGCGACCCAACCCTCGCTACGGCGGATCAGGTTATCCAGCGCCTCGCCACGCAATGAACTGCTGTGGCGATCCAGCACGGCCAGGGATTCGTCGTGAGTCAGGCGCAGATCCTGCTCATGCAGCTCCAGTAGATGGCGTGACAAGCGCAGGCGCGCCAGGTGCCAGTCCGGGCGCTGGCGGCTGGTGACCAGCACCACCAGGCCATCGGGTAAATGATTGAGGAAAAATTGCAGGCAGCGATCCAGTACCGGGCCCTGGGCCAGATGGTAGTCATCCAGTACCAGCAACAGCGGCGTGCGCGTGGACAAATGCACGGTCAGCTCATCGAGCAGGCCATCGAGCCATTCTTCAAAGGCAAAGGGTTGATGACGCTGGCGCATTTTCAGCAGCCCCAGGGACTGGGCGCCGATTTGCGGGAAGTATTGTTGCAGCCCGTCGAGCAGGCGCTCGAGGAAACGGCCAGGGTCGTTGTCCCGGGGGCTCAGGCCCAGCCACAGGCTTTGCCAATGGGCCGGCAAGCCCTGGCAGAACTCCACCGCCAATGAGCTCTTGCCGAACCCCGCGGGTGCACTGACCAGCAACAGTCGCCCGTCCAGCCCTGCACTCAGCCGTTCGCACAGACGGGGGCGCAGCACGTAGCCGTCAGGCAGCGGCGGCCTGTAGAAGCGACCTTCCAGGGACGGGACGACCGCGCTGGAAGGCCCCTGGATTCGAGGCAGATCAGTCATCGCCGGGCTCTTGTAGAAGGCTGTTATCGGCATTGCAGATGTCCGCAGACTAGCGGTAAAAGCGGAGGGTTTGTAGATCTTTGCAACAATTGACTGAAAATAACTGCGACAAGAAATATCGGCACAACCCAAAAGTGAGAGGGGGCTTGCTCCCGATAGCGGCGGACCAGTCAATGCATGCGCTGACTGCCACATCACTATCGGGAGCAAGCCCCCTCCCACATTGAGGCACTAGTGCAATTTAGCGAACACCGTCCTGGCGCAGGGCCGCGGGGGTGAAATCGCTGGTGGTGGCGGTGAAGCCGAAATCATAGGCCTGCTTCTCTTCGTTCTTCATGCCCAGGGCCAGGTAGCGGCCGGACTGCAGGTCGTAGAGCGTTTCCAGGGCGTACCACGGCACTTGCTTGTCGTAGTAGTTCTCGGCATGGGCTTCGGCGACACGCCACAGTTGGCCGCGACCGTCATAGTGATCGATCACGGCCGCTTGCCAGGTGTCTTCGTCGATGAAGAAGTCACGCTTGGCATAGATGTGGCGCTGGCCTTCCTTCAGGGTCGCGACCACGTGCCAGACGCGGCGCAGCTCATAGCGTGCGAGGTCCTGGTTGATGTGGCCGGCCTTGATGATGTCGACGTACTTGAGCTTAGGATCGTCGATTTTGTAGCTGTTGGAGGCGATGTAGATTTCTTTCTTGCCTTCCAGCTTCCAGTCGTAGCGGTCCGGTGCACCGTTGTACATATCGAGGTTGTCGGAGGTACGCAGGCCATCGGCAGCGGTACCCGGCCCGTCATACGACACCTGCGGCGCGCGGCGCACACGACGCTGGCCGGCGTTGTAGACCCACGCCGAGCGTGGCTCCTTCACCTGGTCCAGGGTTTCATGCACCAACAGCACACCCCCGGCCAGTCGGGCCGGCGCGGTCACTTGCTGCTTGAAGTAGAACAGCACGTTGCCTGGGTTTTTCGGGTCGAAGTCCTTCATTTTGTCGCGGAACACGAACTGGTCTTTGAAATACACCAGGCTGAACGAGCCGTTGGTTTGCGGCGTGGCCTGGGTCACCAGGCGGGTCACGCTGCCGCCGCGATAACGGGTGATGTGGTTCCAGATCACCTCGACGCCGCTTTTCGGAATCGGGAACGGCACGGCGGTTTCAAAGTTTTCCAGGCCGTTACCGCCAGACACCAGGTTGGTGTTGGTGGCGTTCTTCTTGATGGCGGCAAACACATCGGCCGGCACGGTGGCGCCGCGATGGGTCGGGTAGACCGGCATCTTGAAGGTGTCCGGGTAGCGCTTGAACATCGCATACTGCCCAGGGGCCAGCTTGTCTTTGTACTGCTCGACGTTCTGCGCGGTGATGGTGAATTGCGGTTGTTCACTGGCGTAAGGGTTGGCCAGGAAACCACGGGCATCGACCGCGCCGGCATTGGTCGGCAGCGGCGACCACTTAGGAATGGTGCCTGCCGCGTTACCGGCCATTTCGGCGCCCATCGGAGTCAGGGTCGTGCCCAGCTTGGCAGCTTCATCCGCCGAGACTGCCGCCATGACGTTGCTCGCCAGGATCGACAGCCCGAGCACACCGACGTGCAACAGACTTTTAGTTATTTTCATGTTCTGGTCTTCCTGAAATGCAGTGTGCTTAGAAGTTCACGCCGAGGCTCAGAGCAACGAAGTCGCGATCATTCACCGTTGAGAAATCACCGCCGAAGAAGTTGGTGTAGTTCAGGCTGGCGGTGTAGGTGTTCTGGTATTCGGCATCCAGGCCCAAGCTGACGGCTTTGCGGCCCTCTTCGAAGTTGGCGCCCGGACCAGGGGAGTAACCCTTGACGTCATGGGACCACGCCACGTTTGGCTTGAGGTTCACGCCTGCGAAGACGTCCGGGTATTCCCAGATGGCACGTGCGCGGTAGCCCCAGGACGTGGCAGTGGTGAAGCCATCGTTATTGCAGTTGGTATTGAGGCTGGAGGCGTTAGCCAGCCCCCCACCCTGAGCAGTCGAGTTGTTCAGCGTAGTACAGAAACCGCCAGGCAACGTACCAGGGCCGAAGACCGGATCACGCCCGTAACGAGCCTCGGATTTGCTTTCCAATCCCCCCACGTGTGTCACACCGATTTCAGCGACGGTGGTCAAGCGGCTGGCGCCCATCACTTGGTCGAAGAAGTGCGTGAACGTGGTCTGGAACTGGGTGACCTCCTTACGGTTGTAGCCATGCAGATCCTGGCCTGGACTGCCTTTCAACACAGAAGCATTCCCGTAGCCTGGCAGCGGCGTGACACCGGCGTAGAGAATGTCGGTGGTGCTCAATTGCACAGGGGCATTAGGGCGATAGCTCAACTCACCGCTCCATGCTGTGCCTGTCGGCAAGGTGGTGGAGAAGCTCAAACCATAAAGGCGAATGTCTTCAGGGTACTCGATGAAATAGTTGGAATTACCCGCGACAACCAGCGGACGCAACGTGCCTGGAAGCCCGATAGGCCCCGTGTAAGCAGACTGTGGCGCGCCCTGCGCACTGAAAATCGGCGCACGGCTGTGGTAGTTCATGAAGTACGCACCGAACTCCGTGTCCAGCGGCTCGAAGTTGTAATGGAAGGCAACACCGAATTGGCCGCTATCGCGCGCGTCACGATCGGCACCACGACGAACGAGGACGCCCTCGTTATTGACATCCACACCATTGGCGGCAAGACCTGGAAGGACAGCCCCCGGCAAGAAGCGTCGACTGTTGAGTACCCGCAGGTTGTCACTGCAGCCATCGGAAACGACGTCCGGCTGCGAAAAGAACGTACCGCAGTTGTCCGTGACAGTCTGGTCCCACTCCAACTGATAGAACGCTTCCGCCGACAGGTTATCGGTCAAGGTTTGCGACACATAGAACATGTTGACCGGAATCAAGCCTTCCTTGATTTCGGCGCCCGGACGACGGAATGCAGACACATCGATCGGGTTGATGGAGTTGATGCCACCGCCGATGAAGGTGCTTTCCCCCCAGCTCACCACCTGCTTACCGAAGCGCACCGCCCCTGGCTGATCTGCAATCGAATAGTTGTGATAAACGAACGCATCGAGAATCTGGCCGCCAGAAGACTTGGCCCCCTCTTTGCGGTTGTTGTCGCTGATGTCCTTGAACTCCCGGCTTTCATCCTTGAGTTCAAAGTCATACCAGTACTTGCCACGCACAAACACACCGGTATCGCCGTACTTCAGTTCCAGGTCATGAATGCCCTTGAAGATTTTCGAGAACGTCTCGCCGCGCTTGAAGTTCAAGTGGCCGTCATCGGAGGTCTGGGACAAGCCCTTGCCGCCGTTGTTGACGCCGATCAGATCGCGGTTGGGCTTGGCTGTCGACCAACTCGCCCCCACCGACAGCGACGAGTCAAAGCTCCCTTCGATTTCACCGATATTGAAACTGACGCCGAATGCGGGCCCGGCGAGCGTAGAGGCGAGACTGACGGCCAGGGGCAGTCGCGCCCGGCGCCAGAACTGGTTTACTGAGGTCATCGACGCTACTCCATGTGCATTATTGTTATGGCAGTGAGTTCTTTCTGTGATGCATGTAACGGCCGGAATACAACGATTCCAATGCCGCCCGGCAACCGGGCCCCCATGGCCCGAAGCGCAACATCCTTGAAAAACTCTGAAGGGGACTATAGCCAGCAGGGGGTACCGCTTGATCCCTCTAAAGTGTGATTTGCACCACCAACCCGTCTACCACAGCCCTTTCGCCACGCCGACGAAGGCCGGCGCGGAAAGGATGGCTGAAAATGGGCAAATCACAAGTGAAGCGTTGAGATAGAGCGCTGCCGTGCCCCGAGGGCACGGCAAATCACCTCAAAGGGTGGACAGGAACGTACTGTTGTTGGCTTGCCATTCGATGATGTCAATGCGGATACGTTTTTTGTCGAGCTTGCCGACACTGGTCTTGGGAATTTCCGTAACAACGGCGATCTGGCTTGGAATCGCCCACTTGCTCAAATGGCCCAATTCGACAAAAGGCTTGAGGTGTTCCTTGAGCTCGCGGGCCCCTATCACATGGCCATCACGCACCACCAACAGGGCAAACGGGCGCTCGCCCCACTGCGGGTCGGCGATGCCCACCACCGCTACTTCGCGTACCGCCGGGTGGCGGCTGACCAGGTCTTCGAGCGCCAGGGAGGAGATCCACTCGCCGCCCGTCTTGATCACATCCTTGATGCGGTCGCGGATGTCGATCACGCCAAACGCGTCGAGGGTGGCTACGTCGCCGGTGTGCATCCAGCCACCGCCCCACAGCTCGGCGCCCTTTTGCGGTTCGTTGTAATAACCCTCGGTCAGCCACGGCGCGCGCAGCACCAGTTCGCCCTGGGACTCGCCGTCGGCGGGCAGGAAATGACCCTCAGCGTCCATGATCGCCGCTTCCACCAATGGCCCGGGCACGCCGGCCTTGATGCGGTAGGTAGTGCGCTCGTCCTCGGTGCCGGCCATCAGCTCGTCATTGAGGTGGGCACAGGACACCAACGGCCCGGTCTCGGACATGCCGTACGCAGCGGTCAGTTGAATCCCACGGGCCTTGGCCGCTTCATACAGCGTGCGGTTGAGGGCACTGCCGCCGATGACGATTTTCCAGCCGCCAAAATCAACGCCCTGGGCCGCCTTGGCGTTGAGCACCATTTGCAGGATGGTCGGCACACAGTGGGAAAAGGTGACCTTCTCCTTGCGCCACAGCTCCACCAGGTATTCCGGGTCATAGCGGCCGGGGTAGACCTGCTTCAGGCCGAGCATGGTCGCCACATACGGCAGGCCCCAGGCATGCACATGGAACATCGGCGTGATCGGCATATACACATCGTTGGTGCCCAGCAGACGCACGCTGTCGACACAGCCCATGATGGTCGCCACGCCGATGGTGTGCAGCACCAGTTGGCGATGGGTGAAGTACACACCCTTGGGATTGCCGGTGGTACCGGTGGTGTAGAAGGTGGTGGCGACGGAATGTTCGTCGAAATCCTGGAAGTCGTACTTCGGGCTGGCAGCGGCCAACAGGGTTTCGTACTCGCCCACCAGGTTGGGCAGCTCGGCGGTTTTTTCGGCCGCGTCAGTCAGCAGCAACGTCTTGTCGACCGTGGTGAGCTGCCCGGCAATGGCCTGGTAGAGCCCCACGAACTCGCTGTTGACCAGCACGAAGCGGTCCTCGGCGTGGTTCATGGTGTAGAGAATCTGCTCCGGCGACAGGCGCACGTTGATGGTGTGGATCACCGCGCCGATCATCGGGATGGCGAACATGCACTCCAGGTAACGGTGACTGTCCCAATCCATCACCGCCACGGTGTCACCGGCCTTGACCCCGGCTTCCGTGAGCACATTGGCCAAGCGCGCGACGCGTTCGATCAGCGTGGGGTAGGTGTAGCGCAGTTTGTCGCGGTAGATGATTTCCCGGGTCTTCTCGTAGCGGGTACCGGACATCAACAGGCGCTTGATCAACAGCGGGTATTGGTAGGCGCCTTCGGCGGGCGGGATAACACGGGTCTGCAACATACGAATCCCTTTTTATGACTGCACGGTCTTGGCTTGAAGACCTGCACTGTAGAGAGGTTATGTTTCAGCCAAATCAGCCAAAGGAATGATTTGTAGAGGCAGGGGAATGCTAGCTTTGAGCCATTATTCAGGAGCGATGGAGGTCCAATGTGGGAGGGGGATTGCTCCCACACTGGATGGTGTTTACTCGAGTACAGCGTTTATTTCGCGCTGGTGAACGCCAGTTTTACCCCAATCGCAATCAACACCGCCCCCATCGTCCGATCAAACCAATGCCCCATCCGCGCAAACCCGGCGCGCACACGCTGCTGGCTGAACAACATCGCCACCAGGCAGAACCACAACGCCGTCGCCACCGCCAGGTACACGCCGTAACCGGCCTGGATCGCCAGCGGCGTGTGCGGGTTGATCACTACGGTGAACAGCGACAGGAAGAACAGCGTGGCCTTGGGGTTCAAGCCGTTGGTGACGAAGCCTGCGGTAAATGCGCCACGCGGCGTGCGCTCGCCCGCTTCGCGGTGCAACTCGCCCTCGGCGGCAGGCTTGGCCGGCTGCGCGCGCAGGGCCTTGAAGCCGATGTACAGCAGGTACGCGGCCGCGGCCCATTTCAGTGCGTTGAACAACACGATGGACTGGGACACGATCAGGCCGATGCCGAGCAACGAGTAACCCACATGCAGGAAAATCGCCGAGCCCACGCCCAGCGCGGTCCAAGTCCCGGCGCGACGGCCGTGGGTCACGCTCTCACGTACCACCACCGCAAAATCCGGGCCGGGGCTGGCCACCGCCAGCAAGTGAATCAGGGCTACGGTCAAGAACTCGGCGGCGTACATACTCACTCCATTAAGTAACGGATTATTTCATCTGATAGGCTCGGCAGATTACGCCTTCGAACCCTGTCGCAAAAGGTACAGTTGATGACGAACAATCGCCGCGCCGTCTTCCTTGATCACCCCTCCCTGGACCTGGGAGATCTTGACCTCAGTGAGCTGCGCAGTCGTTTCAGCGACTTGCAGCTGTTGACGGGCACTACGCCGCAAAATGTGATCGAACGCCTGCAAGGCGCTCAAGTCGCCATCAGCAACAAAATCCCGCTCAACAGCGAAACCCTCGCGGCCTGCCCGGAGCTCAAGTTGATCCTGGTGTCGGCCACCGGCACCAACAACGTTGACCTGGAGGCCGCCCGCGCCCATGGCGTCACCGTAAGCAACTGCCAGGGCTACGGCACTCCGTCGGTGGCGCAGCACACGATCATGCTGCTGCTCAACCTGGCGACGCGCTTGAAGGACTATCAGCAGGATGTGAGCGCGGGCAAATGGCAGCACGCCAAGCAGTTCTGCCTGCTGGACCACCCTATCGTCGAACTGGAAGGCAAAACCCTTGGCCTGCTGGGCCATGGCGAACTGGGCAGTGCCGTGGCGCGCCTGGCCGAAGCCTTTGGCATGCGCGTGCTACTCGGCGCGATTCCCGGGCGCCCTGCCCGTGCTGATCGCGTGCCGCTGGATGAATTGCTGGCGCAGGTCGATGCGCTGACCTTGCACTGCCCGCTCAATGAACATACCCGCGACTTTATCGGCACCCGCGAACTGGCGCTGCTCAAGCCCGGAGCGTTTGTGGTCAATACCGCGCGCGGTGGCTTGATCAACGAACAGGCCCTGGCCGATGCCTTGCGCAGCGGCCACCTGGGTGGCGCGGCGACCGACGTGCTGAGTGTCGAGCCACCGGTCGCCGGCAACCCGCTGCTGGCCAGTGATATCCCACGCTTGATCGTCACGCCGCATAACGCCTGGGGCAGTCGCGAGGCGCGGCAGCGCATCGTTGGCCAATTGGCGGAAAACGCCAGGGGCTTTTTCAGCGGCGCCCCGCTGCGCGTCGTCAGTTGATAAACTGCGCCCCTTTTCAAGGAGCAGACCATGGATCCGCGCAGTGAAGTACTGCTTCGTCAGGCCGAACTTTTTCAAGGCAACCTGTTGCTGGTGGGCTTGCCCGCCGATGACCTGCTCGGTCGCCTGCCCAACGCCCACGGCTGGTGTTGGCATGCCGGCGACCAGGCGGCGCTCGACGCACGCTTCCCGGAGCGCAGCCAGTTTGGCGTGAATGCGCCCGAGCGCGGGTTCGATGCCGCGGTGATCTTCCTGCCCAAGTCCAAGGACCTCACCGACTACCTGCTCAATGCCGTGGCCGCACGCCTGCCCGGCGCCGAGCTGTTTATGGTGGGCGAGAAAAAAGCCGGTATCGAAAGCGCCGCCAAGCAGATGGCGCCCTTTGGCAAACCGCGCAAGCTCGACAACGCACGGCATTGCCAGCTGTGGCAAGTCACCGTGGCCAATGCGCCCCAGGCGCTCGAGCTGGAGAGCCTGGCACAGGTGTTCGATGTACCGCTGGCCGAAGGCCCGCTGAAAGTGGTGAGCCTGCCGGGGGTGTTCAGCCACGGGCGCCTGGATCGTGGCACGGAACTGCTGCTGGAGCATCTGGACAAGCTGCCCAGCGGCCATTTGCTGGACTTCGGTTGCGGCGCCGGTGTGTTAGGGGCGGCGGTAAAGCGTCGCTACCCACACAACACCGTAACGATGCAGGATGTGGACGCCTTCGCCGCCGCCAGCAGTCGCCTCACCCTGGCCGCCAATGGGTTGGAGGCCGAGGTGTTGACCGGTGATGGCATCGACGCCGCACCGATGGGGTTGAACGCCATCTTGAGCAACCCGCCGTTCCATGTCGGGGTGCACACCGATTATTTCGCCACTGAAAACCTGCTGCGAAAAGCGGCAAAACACCTGGCAAAAGGTGGCGAACTTCGCCTGGTTGCGAATAGCTTCCTGAAGTACCAACCGTTGATCGAAGAGCACCTGGGCGTGTGTGCGGTCAAGGCCGAGGGCAATGGTTTTCGCATCTACCGCGCCAAGCGCCCCTGATGGGCATTTGAAAAAGAAGGCTTGCCGAATGGATTTTGCCTAGGCAGAATCCGCTCCGTCCTAGGGGAGTAGTCTCCCACGAGCACCACGCTCGTCCGGCATACGTCAACATACTTGGTCAACAGGCCATGGCGTATGCGATCCAGGAGTCCGCACAGACGGACCGGGGTTTGACAAGACCTATGACACGCACACCTTACCCGGGGCGGGAAGGCTGTACGTGTCATAGCCGTGTCGACCCGCCCCCTGGAAACTACCTGATGCTGGATTCACTACTCGTTCCTACCGCAATCGTTGCCTTGGCCGAAATCGGCGACAAGACGCAACTGCTCGCACTCATCCTTGCCGCGCGCTTTCGCAAACCCTGGCCGATCATCGCCGGCATCATCGCCGCGACCCTGGCCAACCATGCGGCTGCGGGTGCCGTGGGTGCCTGGTTTGGCAGTTTCTTCTCGGATGCGGTGTTGCACTGGATCCTGGCGGCAAGCTTCTGTGCCACGGCGCTGTGGACCCTGGTGCCGGACAAACTCGATGATGACGAAGCCAGTACCACGCGCAAATTCGGGCCATTCCTGACCACGCTGATTGCGTTTTTCCTTGCAGAAATCGGTGACAAGACACAGATCGCCACAGTGATGCTGGCGGCCCAGTATCCGGAGTTGTGGCTGGTGATCATCGGCACCACCCTGGGCATGTTGATTGCCAACGTCCCGGTGGTTCTGGCGGGGAATTTCGCAGCGGAGAAACTGCCGCTGACGTTGATTCGTCGACTGGCGGCTACGGCGTTCTTTGTCCTGGCGATTGTGGCGGTGTACAAGGCCATGCAGAGCAGCGGCTGGATTTAAGCGATCCACTGTGAAAAGGGGCTTGCCCTAATGCCTGCCAGTGAAGGAGAAACACTGTAACTGTGGCGAGCGGGCTTGCCCCGCGTTGGGCTGCGAAGCAGCCCCAATAAGAGCGCTGTAGGGTGCCAGGCAGCTCCGGGGTTGTGTTTTGGGGCTGCTGCGCAGCCCAACGCGGGGCAAGCCCGCTCGCCACAGGTTGCTGTTTGCCCGTTCTATCTCTTAACTGACAGGCGTTAGGGCTTGCCCACCATTGCGGTGCGCCAGTCGATATCTCCACTGGCTTTACACCGCTATCGGGGGCAAGCCCCCTCCCACATTTAGACCTTCACAGGATCAAGATTTTTTGGCCTGCTGGTAGAGCGGCATCACCTTCGGAATCGCTGCCTGCAACGAGGCGATCCGGCTGTCGGAGGCCGGGTGAGTGCTCATGAATTCCGGTGGCGCGCCTTCCGAAGCCTTGGCCATCTTGTTCCATAGCGTGATGGCCGCATTCGGGTTGTAGCCCGCGCGGGCCGCCAGTTCCAGGCCGATCAGGTCTGCTTCGTTCTCATTGCTGCGGCTGTTAGGCAAGGTCATGCCGTAGTTGGCCACGGTGTCGGCCAGCGCCAGGCTGTCCTGGCCCAGGCCGAACAACGCACCGGCGCCCTGCTTGGCCATTTCGATGCCGTAGGCCTTGGACATGGCTTCACGTCCATGCTCGCGCAAGGCGTGGGCGATTTCATGGCCCATCACTGCGGCCAACTCGTCATCGGTGAGCTTGAGGTTGTCGATCAAGGCGCTGTACACGAAGATCTTGCCGCCAGGCCCGCAATTGGCGTTCATTTCATCGCTCTTGATCAGGTTGACTTCCCACTTCCACTGCGCCGCATCCGGGCGGAAGGTGGGCGCCTGGGCGATCAGGCGGTTGGCGATAGCCTGCACGCGCTTGGCGTTGGCGCTGGTCTTGTCCAACTGGCCTTTGCTACTGGCTTCGCCCAGGGTCTGCTGATAGGACTGCGCATACATCTGGTCGACTTCCTGGCTCGACAGCATGCTGAACATATATTGCTTGCGCTCAACCCCAACGGCGCCACCGCTGGTGGTGTTGACCGATTGACACCCGGCCAGCAGTACCGCTGCTGCCAACACACTTACGGCCAATGATTTCTTCATCAACATACTCTCCCTGAAAAAAAGCCCTGAAAACATGGCGCGTATCGTAGGCGGTGAATTGTATCGACGCCAGATACACCAGACGTGTAGCCGCTAAATTTCAGATACATCCCACACCCCGACAACGGCAGCAAGCATTCCATTTGCGACAGCTCGCATTAATTCGTGGAGCAAACCCTCATGCCTCCCGCGGCCATGGCCGATATAAACAAGCAGCCCTTCCCCCCCTGCGCCTGGAGCCTTCATGAAGTTCAAGTCGATTCAGTTTTCCGTCGCCGCACTGGCCGGGGCCATTGTGCTGAGTGTGGTCGCCGTGCTGGTGCTCTACGCCTTGTTTGCCGGCGCCCGCACACAGGAGATGGTGCAGGCCCGCACCCAGGCACAGTTCGAGCAGATCATCGAACATCGCCTCACTGCATTGGCGCAAACCCAGGCCACATTGATCCAGCGAGAACTGGAGGCGCCCCTGGTGACAGCAAGAAGCCTGGCCACCACCAACGCCCTGCTCGGCATGAAAGACGCCAAGGGCGATGCCGCCTTGCAAATTGGCCGCGAACAACTGATCAACCTGCTGCACGAAACCGTGGTGCGCAACCCGAAAATCCTCGGTGCCTATATCGGCTGGGAACCCAATGCGATCGATCACAACGACGCTGCCTACGTGAAAAGCCCCATCGTCGGCATGGGTGTCGACGGCCGCTTCATTCCTTGGTGGTATCGCAACGCGGATGGCAGCCTCGGCCTGGACAAGCTCGCCGATGTCGCTGATCAGAAGATGCTGTCCACGGGCGTGCGCGCCAGCGAGTACTACCTGTGCTCCAAGGAAAGCAAAAAGCCCTGCGCCATCGACCCCGCACCTTACAAGGTCGGCAACGCCATGGTGATGCTGGCTTCGTTTATCGAACCGATCATGATTGACGGCGCCTTCCAGGGCATCGTCGGTGCCGACCTGTCGGTGAACTTCATCCAGGACATGCTCACCAGCGCGGATCAAAAACTCTACAACGGAGCCGGTGAGCTGGCACTGATCTCCAGCAACGGGCGCCTGGTGGCGTCTACCAAGGACCCCAGCAAGCTCGGTGAAAAAGCCTCCGACCTGCTCGACGGCAACGAACTGGCCAATCTCAATCAACTGAAAGTCGGCGAAGTGCGGTACGACATCGACCATGAGCACGGGCATATCGAACTGTTCCTGCCGTTCAACATCGGTCAGACCGACGCGCGCTGGACCCTGATGATGCAGTTACCCCTGAGCGCCGTCATGGCCGAACTGCAAACACTGCAAAGCGACCTGAATACCCAGCGCAAGACCGATATCTTCGGCATGACCATGGTCGGCCTGTTGATTGCTGGCATTGGCTTGCTGGTGATCTGGCTGGTAGGTCACGGCATCGCTCGCCCACTCAAGCAAATGGTGGCGATGCTCAACGACATCGCCCAGGGCGAAGGCGACCTCACGCGGCGCCTGACCAGTGATCGCGCCGATGAACTGGGCGCGATTGCCACCGGCTTCAATACTTTCCTGATCAAGCTGCAGGGCATGATCACCCAGGTGGTGAGTTCGGTGCAGAAGGTCAGCGACTCTTCGGAACACACTGCCGACATCGCGATTCGCACCAACCAGGGCGTGCATAAACAGATGGTCGAGATCGACCAGGTCGCCACCGCGGTGCACGAAATGACCGCCACCGCCCAGGACGTAGCGCGTAACGCGACCCAGGCTGCGCAAGCGGCCAACCACGCTGACCAGGCCGCGAGCCAAGGCATGCGCATTGTGCGCGACACCTCGAGCTCGATCGGCGCACTCGCCCAGGAAATCGGCAAGGCCGTGGGCGTGGTGCAAACCCTGGCCAAGGACAGCGAGAACATCAACGCGATCCTCACAGCCATTCGTGGGATTGCCGAACAGACCAACCTGCTGGCGCTCAATGCGGCGATTGAAGCGGCACGGGCCGGCGAGCAAGGCCGTGGGTTTGCCGTCGTGGCAGATGAAGTGCGTAACCTGGCGCAAAAGACCCAGAAGGCCACCGAAGAAATCCAGGCCATGATCCAGCAGTTGCAGCAAGGTACGCGAGAAGTGGTGCGCGTGATGGAAGACAGCCAGAACCGTACCGACGAAAGCGTGCAGCACGCCGCCAAGGCCGCCGAAGCACTGGAGACCATTACCCAGGCGGTGTCGGTGATCAACGACATGAACACCCAGATCGCCAGCGCTGCCGAAGAGCAGAGCGCGGTGGCCGAGGACATCAATCGCAATGTGATCAATATTGGCCAAGTGGCCAATGAAGTGGCGGGCGGTGCGGATGAGTCGAGTGCGGCCAGTGCGGATTTGACCAAACTGGCGGAGCAGCAGCGGCGCTTGATCAATCAGTTCAAGGTTTAAGCTTTTCGGCGATCTTGAGCGGCCTATCGCGGGCATTGCTCGCGATGAGGCCGCAGATCACTCACAGGCTCAACCCGGCGTCAGGCACTCCGGGCCATTGAGCTTCGGATCGTTCACCATATTGGCCAGTACCCGCTCGCGCAACGCGGTCGGCTCACTGGCCAACAAGCCCTGCAACACATGCAACGGTGTTTCAGGATCGAGCCAGGCCTCCTGCCCCGCCGCATCCAGAATCAACGGCCGGCGCTGGCTCTGCGCCGCCTGGGTCACCACTGCCGTGCTCAGCCACACCTGTTCCTGCACCGGATAGGCTTCCCAGATCGCCGCAAAAAACAGCGTCGAACCCTCGCCCGGTGTCAGCCAGTACGGGCGCTTGCGCTGGGTGCCGCGCCATTCGTAGAAACCGTTGGCCGGCAGCAGGCAACGACGCTGGCGAAAGGCCTCGCGAAACATCGGTTGCTCGGCCAGGGTTTCGGCACGGGCATGGGCCGGGGTGCGGGAAAGGTCGGTCAGCCACGCTGGGGTCAGGCCCCAGCGGGCGCGGGCCAGGGTGCGCTGGCCGTCGGTGGCGCGCTGGATCAGCACCGAATCATTCGGGGAGATGTTCCACTGGGCCTGCTGGTCTGCCGGAAAACCCGGCAAGGCAGCAAAGGAGGGGTTCCAGCGAAACAGGGCATAACGTCCACACATGGGGCAACACGACTCTTGGGGTAAACCGACCGACAGCCTAACAGACCAACACGTCGGGGAAGCTGTCGGGTTCATCGCCGGGCAGCGGTTGCGCGCCGTTATAAGCGGTGATCAGCTCGCGAGCATACGCGGCCTGGTCATTATCCACTTCCAAACCCAACAGCCCGAAAATCGGCAATTCGCCGGTGCCGCCGAGCAAATGCCGCCCCACCAGGTGCGCCTCGACGCCCTCGCTGGCGAGCATCTGTTGCAGCAGCTCGCCTTCCATCAGGTTTTCCGGTTCGTAGATTCGCTGCATGGGCGCCCCCGTTATTCGTTTTCGCTGCGCGTTTCCAGCATCCATTCGTCACCATGGACCTGCAGATTGAAAGTGACCGGGCGGCAGCACACCTGGCAGTCTTCGATATAGGTCTGATCACCCCCCGACAGATCCACCGTTGTCTCGACCTCTTCACCACAATAAGGACAATCGTACGTCGCATCTTCCAGCATCGCGGTCTCCCAAGTGACTTGTGCGTATAATCGCCGGTCTATTTACAGGGCTATTCACGGCAGAGCCAATATTGCGGCCGCACCCTGGTATTTCCTCTACTTACCCTAGCCGTTTCTAACAAGAGAGCATGATGGGCGAATTCGATACCATCCGACCTTACAACGACAGCGAAGTCCCGGCAGTACTGGACCGGCTGTTCAGTGACAAGGCCTTTCTGGACATCCTGACCCACTTCCGCTTCCCGCGCTTTGCCGGCGCCCTGGGCTGGCTGCTCAAGCCGATGATCGCCCGCAAGCTGCGCCGCGAATTCGCCGGTGTGACCACCGTGGCCACGCTGCAGGACAAAGTCGAGTACTACGTCGACCACACCATTGACCGGGCGACCGACGGCGTGACCTACACCGGCGTCGAGCAACTCAAGTCGGGCACCGCCTACGTATTCCTGGCCAACCACCGCGATATCGTGATGGACCCGGCCTTCGTCAACTACGCCGTGTACCACGCCGGCCTGCCGACACCGCGCATCGCCATCGGCGACAACCTGCTGCAAAAGCCATTTGTCAGCGACCTGATGCGCTTGAACAAGAGCTTTATCGTGCACCGCTCGATCACTGGGCGAAAAGAAAAAATGGCGGCCTATCAGCTGCTGTCGGCGTACATCAACCATTCGATCCGCAACGACTGCCAGTCGATCTGGATCGCCCAGGCCGAAGGCCGCGCCAAGGATGGGGATGACCGCACCGAATCGGCGATCCTGAAGATGTTCCACGTCAGCCGCAAGGACGAGCCGTTTGCCGAGGTGATCCAGTCGTTGAACCTGACGCCGGTGTCGATCAGCTACGAATACGACCCCTGCGATGCTGCCAAGGCCCGCGAACTGTACATCCGCGCCACCACCGGCACCTACTGCAAGGCGCCGGGCGAGGACGATGTGAGCATTGCGCTGGGCATCACCGGCTACAAGGGTCGTGTGCATGTGAACTTCGCGGCGCCGATCACCGAGCGTTTCGAAGATACCAAGCTGCTCGCGGCGGAAATGGACCGGCAGATCCTCGGGGGTTATCGCTTGTTCCCGGTGCACTACCTGGCGTACGCCCAGTGGAGCGATGCCGACCCACAATTGCAGGTGCCCACGGCGGCAGATGTCTTCCCGGCGGACGAACTGGCCAAGGCACAAGCCGAGTGGGAACGGCGCTTGAATGAATGCCCGGCCGAGCACCGGCCGTTCCTGGTGGTGCAATATGCAACGCCCGTTCGCAACCAGTACCGCGTTAAAGCCGGAATCCCCCTGTAAACACCGAAACCAAAAGGTGGGAGGGGGCAAGCCCCCTCCCACTGGTGTTTTGTGGTGTTTTTACAGGTGGGTGCTGAGCCAGGACATGGCCAGCGACAGTCCCAGGCAGGCAAAGCCAATGCGATAGGCCAGGCGATGCGCCCGTTCGGTGCGCACATCCAGAAACAGCATCGGTTGGTCGATTGCGCGCTCTTCGCTCTGCGCAGCCAGGTCGGCCATCGCACGCTGCTCGCGAAAGCGGGTAATGAACAGCAGCACTGCACCCGGGCAGGCCACTAATAAGGCAACAGCATTGATCAGCAGTGCGGGCAGTGCCATCACACACCTCGGTGAATCAGTATTCTGGTATCCATTCAGATACAAACCTGAAGGATAGTCACCTCCTGCGCCGTCCAACTCCTTCCTCCATTGACGGCTAATGTATCCAGTAATTTACGGCGTCACCTGAACGTCACCTTAACAGGCCACTCTGTTGCCCTTCGAACGCTCGGGAGCTTGTCATGTTGCACGCGCAGAACCAGGATCGGCTGTATCTGATCGCCCAAAGCGATGAGCAGGAGGCGCTGGTCGACGGCCTGGCATTCAACGTCCAGGACCGCCACTGGCTGGTGTATTGCGCCCTTGGCGGGCATCAACATGCAGACTTGCCGGAGGCTGATTTGCTGACGGGGGTGAGCCTGCTGGACTTTTGTATCGACACCGCAGCCTGAAACCGAAGGCATAAAAAAACCGGGCCCAGCGATGGGCCCGGTTTTTTATTGAGCGGTTATTGCGAGCTGAGCAAGGAGCCGATGCTTGGGTCCTTGAACAGACGGGTCAGGGCGTCGCTGAGCACATCGCTGACCAGCTTGGTATTGGTCTCCTGGTTCGGCGCCATGCCAAAGCGCTGATTGAGGGACGCACCATAACGGCCGCTGTAGCGACGGGTGCCGGCAGTGACGTCAGACTTGAACGTCGCGCCAATAGAGGCTTCGGTCACATACAGGCCGTCCTTGGGCGACTGGTACTTCAGCTCGGCCAGGGTGATGGTCAACTGAGGGGCGCCCGGCGAATTGGCCGGGGTAAAACCCAGCAGGCGCACGGCGGCTTCGGCCTGGGCTTGCAGCTTGGGCAGCACGTCTGCAGCGTTCACCGACACCAGTGCGGTCTCCGGGTACAAGCCGCCACGGGAGCCCAGGGTGGGTGATGGACGACCGTCCACTACACGCACCGACACCGGCTGGCCGTGCCCCACGGGCGCCAACTGCGTGGTGATTATCGGCTGCGGGCTGAGTTGTTGCGGGCTGTTGGCGCAGCCAACCAGGGTCAAACTGGTCACAGTGATCAAACCGAACAACAGGCGTTGCAACATGCTCTTCTCTCCAGAAATCGAGTACCGACAGCGCGGCAGTATAGCGGGCGGCCATTGCCGGGAACTAGCGCCAGTTACAACCTATGACCCGCTGGCGATGTAGCGGTTCGGTGTCACAGATATGTCACCGCTGATACACGAGTGCGTCATCGTGGGCGCGCATGCTTGGTTTCAATCCAAGGAGGTCGATCCCATGCATTTTCTCTGGTCACTGTTCTCTCGCAAGCCCGCCCTTCGCCAGTTTGCCCTGCTCGATGCCCAAGGCCGCTGCCAGGCCTTCAAAGAGTGCAGCCTGCCGCCGGTCGGCGAAGGTTGGGTAGAAATCGACGAAATTCGCTTGAGCTGGATGCACCACCCCTTGCCAGCGCGCGCGCGCATCAGCCAGCGCCCTGCGCAGTCGCCAAGTCACCAGCCGTTGGCCGCCTGACCGAACACCTAATAAAAGTCATAAAACACGCCCATTTCCTTAGCGTTCTTCGCTACAATCTCCCCCCGATTATAAGGACGTCTCCTGATCGGGCCTCGCAGCATCGTTAATGCCTCGGTATTAACCCCCAAGAATCGCCCACAGAGAGCCGCCCACACAGATCGAGTGAAGCTGGCGCGCTTGCTGTTTTCCTTGCAAACCACCCTTCTTTACCGAATCTGCCAGAGCTGCCATTGCGCTCGGCCACTTGAGTTGTTTGCCCGTTTTGCCGCATGTCGGCAGAGGTGTCGCGGGCCAGGTGCCAGACTGGGCAGCCCTTTTTTGAGGTTCACGTCTTCAAAAGAGCGTGAAAAAACGGGTTTTCACAACTTCACAAGAGTGTGGCGAGCAAATGAATAGTTTGGCGTTTGTACAAGCACCATCAGCGTCTGGAACAGCCCAACCACACAGGAACGAGCACGCCTCAAAAACGCTGGCTTGATCCTGTCCGCTACGGATTGGTTGCACGAATCGCACGCTTTGACCATAAGTCGAATTGCCACAGGCGCCCATGAATGCGTTCATAGGCAGATTAGCCCGGCAGGAAGCGTGCGCTGAAGTTGCAAAGAATTGCGAATCGGACATGGCGATCCTGGCCATGGGTAACCTGGGGCAACACGTGAACCGCCCCGTCACTCCTGGCAGCCATGCCGTCAATTTGGTGCTGCAGATTTTGGAGACGCGTTAAATGGCGCATAACGAAGCAGTCGACGTAGTACTGGTAGGGGCCGGCATCATGAGTGCCACCCTGGCCGTACTGCTCAAAGAGCTCGACCCCGGCCTCAAGCTGGAAGTCGTTGAGCTGATGGATTCGGGTGCCGCGGAAAGTTCCAACCCGTGGAACAACGCCGGTACCGGTCATGCTGGCCTGTGTGAGCTCAACTACACCCCCCAGGCCGCCGATGGTTCCATCGACATCAAGAAAGCCGTGCACATCAACACCCAGTTCGAGGTGTCGAAGCAGTTCTGGGCGTACCTGACCAAAAAAGGCACCTTTGGCTCGTCCAAGTCCTTTATCAGCCCGGTGCCGCACCTGAGCTTCGTTCAGGGCGAAAAAGGCGTGTCTTTCCTCAAGAAGCGCTTTGAAACCCTCAGCCAGCACCACGCGTTCTCGGATATGCACTACACCGAAGACCGCAGCGAGATGGCCGAGTGGATGCCGCTGATGATGCCAGGCCGCCCGCTGGACGAAAAAATCGCGGCAACCCGTGTCGTGAACGGCACCGACGTCAACTTCGGCGCCCTCACCAACCAACTGCTCAGCCACCTGACCAGCTCGGCGGACGCCCAGGTCAAGTACTGCAAGCGCGTGACCGGCCTCAAGCGCAACGGCGCGGGCTGGACTGTGAGCATCAAGGACGTCAACAGCGGCAACAGCCGTGATGTGGACGCCAAGTTCGTGTTCCTCGGCGCCGGTGGTGCGGCCCTGCCCCTGCTGCAAGCCTCGGGTATCGAAGAGAGCAAAGGTTTTGGCGGCTTCCCGGTCAGCGGGCAGTGGCTGCGTTGCGACAACCCGGAAGTGGTCAAGCACCACCAGGCCAAGGTCTACAGCCAGGCCGCGGTGGGTTCGCCACCGATGTCCGTGCCACACCTGGACACCCGCGTGGTCGATGGCAAGAAGTCCCTGCTGTTCGGGCCTTACGCCGGCTTTACCACCAAGTTCCTCAAGCATGGCTCGTTCCTCGACCTGCCGCTGTCAGTGCGCGCCGGCAACATCGGGCCGATGCTGGCCGTGGCACGGGACAACATGGACCTCACCAAGTACCTGGTCAGCGAAGTGATGCAGTCCATGGAGCAGCGCCTTGAATCCCTGCGCCGCTTCTACCCGGAAGCCAAAGCCGAGGACTGGCGCCTGGAAGTGGCCGGCCAACGCGTGCAGATCATCAAGAAAGATCCGAAGAAAGGCGGCGTGCTGCAATTCGGCACCGAACTGGTCGCAGCCAAGGACGGTTCGTTGGCGGCGCTTTTGGGTGCTTCTCCTGGCGCGTCGGTAACGGTGTCGATCATGCTGGAACTGATCGAGCGCTGCTTCCCGGAAAAAACTGCCGGCGAATGGGCCACCAAGCTGCATGAGATCTTCCCGGCCCGGGAAAAAGTGTTGGAAACCGATGCTGAGCTGTATCGCAAGATCAATGCGCAGAACAACATCAGCCTGGAGCTTGTAGAGCAAAGCAACGAGGCTGAAAGCTACGCTTGATCGCCCCTGTAGGAGCGAGCTTGCTCGCGAAAATCGTCAACGATAATGCGGGGCACCTGATTAAACGGGGTGCCCTTGCGTTCTTCGCGAGCAAGCTCGCTCCTACAGTTAAAAGCAAAAACGCCCCGCTCTCAGGCTGAGAGCGGGGCGTTTTTTTATGCCTCGCAAGCGTCAGCCGCGGGCGTTGTCGATCAGCTCGATGTACTCGGCGGCGTTGCGCTGGTCCTTGATCAGGTCGACAAAGGTCTGGCCATGCTCGTCCTTGCCGTCCAGGTCCAGGCCAGCAGCCTTGAAGAAGCCCAGGAAGCGTTCGAAATCGTCGATACGCAGGCCACGATAGGCCTTGATCAGTTTGTGCAGGGACGGTGAAGTCGCGTCAACTGGCTCGAAGTCCAGGAACAACTTGATTTGATCGTCGCCGATTTCGTCGCCAATCACCTGTTTCTTATCTTTACGCATTACCGACTCCAGCCTGCAGACATTTACACGGGGTTTGAAGTCTACCTGCGAGGCGCGGGCTTCGAAAGCGCTGAAGAACCAATGTGGTGGCAGTGGATCAGCCACAGATGCATCAACTGACAGGCCCCCTCCCACATTGGTTCTTCAGTGTTTTTGCTATTTGGTACGAACAGCCCCGGTATGCAAATCCGCCCAGATATGCCCATTGGCGTAACTGAGGAACTGCACATATACCGTGTCATTGCGCAGCAAGTCGACAATCACTCGGTACTGGGTCACCGGGTACGACAGGGTCAAGGTTTTACTCTTGTCATCGTATGCCGGCTTTTTCAGGCTTTTGCTTTCGGCATCGAAATTGAGGACCACCTGGGCGATGGTCGCGCCCTTGTTCAAGGACTTGCCCTTGAGTCGAATCATCAACGGAGAGGTCACCGGAATCGGCTGCTGGGTGGATTGACGCTGGTTACCCACCACCACTGCATATTCGGTAATTTGCAGCAGTTGCTGCTGGTCAGGCGCTTCGGCGCGCAAGGCCAGGTCGTCCGGCGGCAGGAATTGACTGTGCATCGGCGCAGGCGCGGCGGCCAGGGGCAGGCTCAAGGTCAGCGCCAGGGCGGCGCAGGTGCGTATCAACAGGCTCATGGGCCGCTCCGCAGAAGATGGCCCAGCACTGTAGCTCAATCGAAGTGGGCAAGCATCCAGCGTTGATACTGCGCCACATCGGCATCGCCTTCGCGGGGCGCCCAGTCAGCCAGTTCACCCTCACCAACCGGCCGATAGGGCCCGGCCTTGCACTCGAACATCACGGTATCGGGCTCCAGCACCACCAAGCCATGGAACACACCCGGTGGCAGATCCACTCCCGAACACTCACCGCCCGCCTGCATCACACGCTGGGCAAGCACCTCGCCGGCCTCGCTGAACACCAACAAGCCCAGGCGCCCCTTGAGCACGAGCAGCGTTTCAGCCTTGTCCGCGCTCAGGTGACGGTGAGGGGGTACATACGTATCGGGTTGCAGGCCCACCGCCAGGCGATGGCACGGCTCTTCCATCTGATGGAAGTTATGGTGGTGCCGGCCACGGGAACTGGCGGCCGCTTTCTCGGCCAACTCGGCAAACAACGTCTGGTCAAGAAAGCGAGTCATGCCTTACATCCCTTTGACGGCGTAAATCCCATTGGCATTGCGCCAGTAACCTTTGTAGTCCATGCCGTAACCGAAGATGTAGCGATCGATACACGGCAGACCGACGAAATCGGCTTTCAACTCAGGACGCGCCTTGCGGTCGTGATCTTTGTCGATCAGCACGGCGGTGTGTACTTTGCGCGCGCCGGCATGTTTGCAGAAGTCGATGATCGCGCCCAGGGTGTGCCCTTCATCAAGGATGTCGTCGATGATCAGCACGTCGCGGTCGATGAACGAGACTTCCGGCTTGGCTTTCCAGAACAGATCGCCACCGCTGGTTTCGTTGCGGTAACGGGTGGCGTGCAGATAGGACGCTTCCAACGGGAATTGCAGATGAGTCAGCAATTTACCGGCAAAGATCAGGCCCCCATTCATCACGCAGAAGACCACCGGGTTGGTATCGGCCATCTCGCGAGTGATGTGTGCGCCGACCCGGGCGATCGCTTCTTCGACTTGCGCTTCGGTGTACAGGCAGTCAGCCTCGCGCATGATTTGACGGATATGCTCGAGATCAGCGGACATGGCGCTCTCCAAGGGGGTGCTGTGGCAAGAAAAGCGGGCAAAGGTACGCATGTGAGGCGCAACGTTCAAGCCTTAATGGACTAACGTACTAGATGTCTATAGGACAACACCCTCGGATAGATTAATCTAGGCCGGTTTTTTTGCCCGCCGCCGGAGCCTTTCCCATGCCCACTCGCGAGATCCGCCATCCGCTGATCCGACACAAGCTCGGCCTTATGCGCCGCGCCGACATTAGCACGAAGAACTTCCGTGAGCTTGCTCAGGAAGTCGGAGCGTTGCTCACTTACGAAGCCACCAAGGATTTACCCCTGGAAAGCTACGAGATCCCCGGTTGGGCGGGTCCCGTCCAGGTCGAGAAAATCGCCGGTAAGAAAATCACCGTGGTACCGATCCTGCGGGCCGGTATCGGCATGCTCGAAGGTGTACTCAGCCTGATCCCGGGCGCCAAAGTCAGCGCCGTGGGCGTGGCCCGCAATGAAGAAACCCTGCAGGCGCACACGTACCTGGAAAAACTCGTACCGGAAATCAACGAGCGACTGGCGATGATCATCGACCCGATGCTCGCCACCGGCAGTTCCATGGTCGCCACCATCGACCTGCTGAAAAAGGCCGGTTGCAAGGACATTCGCGCGATGGTGCTGGTGGCCGCGCCGGAAGGCATCGCCGCTGTCGAGAAGGCCCACCCGGACGTGCAGATCTACACGGCCTCCATCGATGAACGCCTGAACGAACACGGCTACATCATCCCGGGCCTGGGCGATGCCGGCGACAAGATCTTCGGTACCAAGCAGAAGGACGCGTGAGCATGCAGGATGAATTCAACGACCCGCTTTGGCGCCAGATCCTGTCTGGCGCACAGATGCTCTTCGTGGCATTTGGCGCGCTGGTGTTGATGCCGCTGATTACAGGTCTTGATCCAAACGTCGCGTTGTTTACCGCCGGCCTGGGCACGCTGCTGTTCCAGCTGGTGACCGGGCGGCAGGTGCCGGTTTTCCTGGCGTCGAGCTTTGCCTTCATTACCCCGATCATTCTCGCCAAGCAGCAGTTCGGCCTGGCGGCGACCATGGGCGGGGTGATGGCGGCCGGTTTCGTTTACACCTTCCTTGGCGCTGCGGTAAAGATCAAGGGCACCGGCTTCATCGACCGGTTGCTGCCGCCGGTCGTGATCGGCCCGGTGATCATCTCCATCGGCCTGGCCATGGCGCCGATTGCCGCCAATATGGCGATGGGTAAATCCGGCGACGGTGCCGAGTTGATCCATTACCAGACGGCGATGCTGATCTCGATGCCAGCGTTGCTGACCACGCTGATCGTGGCGGTGTTCGGCAAAGGCATATTCCGCCTGGTGCCGATCATCTCCGGCGTGCTGGTGGGCTTTGCCATGTCATTCTATTTTGGCGTGGTCGACACGGCGAAGATCGCCGCCGCACCGTGGTTCGCCCTGCCCCACTTCACCGCGCCGGAGTTCAACTGGCAGGCGATCCTGTTTATCGTCCCGGTAGCCCTGGCTCCGGCGATCGAACATATCGGCGGCGTGATCGCGGTGGGCAGCGTGACGGGGCGCGACTACCTGAAAAAACCGGGCCTGCACCGCACCTTGCTGGGCGACGGCATCGCCACCACGGCCGCTGGCCTGTTTGGCGGCCCGCCGAACACCACCTACGCCGAAGTGACGGGCGCGGTGATGCTGACCAAGAACTACAACCCGAAGATCATGACCTGGGCTGCCATCTTTGCCATCAGCCTGGCGTTTATCGGTAAGTTCGGCGCACTGCTGCAGAGCATCCCGGTGCCGGTGATGGGCGGGATTCTATGCCTGTTGTTCGGCTCGATTGCCGCGGTGGGCATGAACACGCTGATCCGCCACAAGATCGACCTGGGGGAGGCGCGCAATCTGGTGATTGTGTCGGTGACCCTGGTGTTCGGGATTGGCGGTGTGCTGGTGGGTACCGGCACGGGGCCGGACGACTTCGGCCTGAAGGGCATTGCCTTGTGTGCGGTGGTCGCGATTGGTTTGAACCTGCTGCTGCCGGGCAATGATGGCTGGAAGAACAAAAAGCCTGACGAACCGCTGCTCTAACTGCCAACGCAAAACCAGATGTGGGAGGGGGCTTGCCCCCGATGGCGGTGTATCAGTCACACATGTAGCGACTGACACACTGCTATCGGGGGCAAGCCCCCTCCCACATTTTTACATCTTCAGTGTGGCTTAGAGCTCACCCAAGCCATCAATCAGCGCCTGGTTCTGTTCCGGCGTACCGATGCTGATCCGCAGGAACTGGGCAATCCTCTCCTGCTTGAAGTGCCGCACGATAACCCCTTGCTCACGCAGCTTGGCCGCCAGGCCCGCTGCGTCGTGCTGAGGGTGGCGGGCGAAGATGAAATTCGCAGCCGATGGCAATACTTCAAAGCCTTTGCCTTCCAATTGCACAACTAGCTTGTTACGGCTGTCGATCACCAACTGGCAAGTCTTCTCGAAATACTCACGGTCCTCGAACGCCGCCGCCGCGCCAACGATCGCCAGGCGATCGAGCGGGTAGGAGTTGAAGCTGTTCTTGACCCGCTCCAGTGCCTCGATCAGGTCCGGGTGCCCCACCGCCAGGCCCACGCGCAAACCGGCCAGTGAGCGCGATTTGGACAGGGTCTGGGTCACCAGCAGATTCGGGTAACGGTCGACCAGGCTGATCGCCGTTTCGCCACCAAAGTCGATATAGGCTTCATCAACCACCACCACCGAATCCGGGCTGGCCTTGAGGATCTGCTCCACCGCCTCCAGCGCCAGCACACAGCCAGTCGGCGCGTTCGGGTTGGGGAAGATGATCCCGCCGTTGGGCTTGGCGTAGTCCGCAACGCGAATCTGGAACTGCTCATCCAGCGGCACCGGGTCGGACTTGATGCCATAGAGGCCGCAGTACACCGGATAGAAGCTGTAGCTGATATCCGGGAACAGCAGCGGCAAGTCGTGCTGGAACAGGCCATGGAAGATGTGCGCAAGGACTTCATCGGAACCGTTGCCGAGGAACACTTTGCCGGCGTCGACCCCGTAGTACTTGGCCACGGCCTGCTTGAGCAGGTCGCTGTTGGGGTCCGGGTACAGGCGCAGGTTGTCGTTCAACTCGGCCTGCATGGCCGCCAGCGCCTTGGGCGATGGGCCATAGGGGTTTTCATTGGTGTTGAGCTTGACCAGCTTGGTCAGCTTCGGCTGCTCACCGGGTACGTAAGGCACGAGGTCCTTGACGAAGGGGCTCCAGAATTTGCTCATCTCAATTACCTTTCTTGTCGTCAAGGATGCGGTATTCAGCGCTGCGGGCGTGGGCGCTCAGGGATTCACCACGGGCCAGCACCGAAGCGGTCTTGCCCAACTCGGAAGCACCTTGTGGCGAGCAGAAGATGATCGACGAACGCTTCTGGAAGTCATACACCCCCAGCGGCGACGAGAAGCGCGCGGTGCCGGAGGTCGGCAATACGTGGTTGGGACCCGCGCAGTAGTCACCCAGGGCTTCGCTGGTGTGGCGGCCCATGAAGATCGCACCCGCATGGCGAATCGACGACAACCAGGCTTGTGGGTCGGCCACGGACAGCTCCAGGTGTTCCGGTGCGATACGGTTGGCCACTTCGATGGCCTGCTCCATGTCACGCACCAGAATCAGCGCACCACGGCCATTGATCGACTTCTCGATAATGTCGGCGCGGTCCATGGTCGGCAGCAGCTTATTGATGCTGGCCGCAACCTTGTCGAGGAACTCGGCATCGGGACTGACCAGGATCGCCTGGGCATCTTCGTCGTGCTCAGCCTGGGAGAACAGGTCCATGGCGATCCAGTCCGGGTCAGTCTGGCCGTCACACACCACGAGGATTTCCGAAGGCCCGGCGATCATGTCGATACCGACTTGGCCAAACACATGGCGCTTGGCGGTGGCGACGTAGATGTTGCCGGGGCCGACCACTTTGTCGACCTTCGGTACGCTTTCGGTGCCATAGGCCAGGGCCGCGACAGCCTGGGCGCCGCCGATGGTGAACACGCGGTCGACGCCGGCGATGCAAGCCGCTGCCAGTACCAGCTCGTTGATTTCACCACGCGGGGTCGGCACCACCATGACCACTTCGGTCACGCCCGCCACCTTGGCCGGGATCGCGTTCATCAGCACCGACGACGGGTACGAGGCTTTACCGCCCGGCACGTACAAACCGGCGCGGTCCAGTGGCGTGACCTTCTGGCCCAGCACGGTGCCATCGGCTTCGGTGTAGCTCCAGGAGTCCTGCTTCTGCTTTTCGTGGTAGCTGCGCACTCGGGTCGCAGCGACTTCGAGGGCTTCGCGCTGCGGCGCGGTGATGCGCGTCAGGGCCAGCTCCAGGCGTTCGCGAGGCAGGATCAGGTCAGCCATGGACTTGACGTCCAGGCCATCGAACTGGCGGGTGAAATCCACCAGCGCTGCATCACCGCGCTCGCGCACGGCCTTGATGATGTCGAGCACCCGCTGGTTGACCGAGTCGTCGGACACGCTTTCCCAGCTCAGCAGATGATCCAGATGATGGGCGAAATCCGGGTCGGCAGCGTTGAGTCGGGCAATTGCAGTGGACGTGGTCATAGCGAGGGCCTCAATAGAATTGGCAAAAACTCAGGCGCCCTAAACTACCGTTCGCTCCGCTTGGGCACCTGAGAATTCTGGCTATGAGGCGGATAGACGGGCGCAGCTTTTAAGCTACGCGGGTGAGTCAACCGCGGTGTCGAGACTCCACTGCCTTGCGCAGGGTGTCGATCAACGCCTGGATACGGGCGTGCTGCATTTTCATGGAAGCCTTGTTGACGATCAGCCGGGAGCTGATGTCGGCAATGAAATCCTGGGGCTCCAGGCCGTTGGCACGCAAGGTGTTGCCGGTGTCGACTACGTCGATGATCTTGTCGGCCAGGCCAATCAGCGGTGCCAGCTCCATCGAGCCGTAGAGCTTGATGATGTCGACCTGACGGCCTTGTTCGGCGTAGTAGCGCTTGGCGACGTTGACGAACTTGGTGGCCACGCGCAGGCGACCTTTAGGCTCGACATCACCGACACGGCCAGCGGTCATCAGCTTGCACAGGGCAATGCGCAGGTCCAGCGGCTCGTAAAGGCCCTGGCCGCCGTATTCCATCAGCACGTCCTTACCGGCGACACCGAGGTCGGCCGCGCCATGCTCAACGTACGTCGGCACGTCGGTAGCCCGTACGATCAAAAGGCGAACGTCATCCTGGGTCGTAGGGATGATCAGCTTGCGGCTCTTGTCCGGATTCTCGGTCGGCACGATGCCCGCTTCAGCCAGAAGCGGCAAGGTGTCGTCAAGGATGCGGCCCTTGGACAGTGCGATGGTCAACATGGGAAATGTCAGTCCTTCATCAGGCTATTGCTGTCCGGTCGCAAACGGCGCCAGACACAGATCGAGGCCATGACAGCCTCGACTTGAAATCGTATTCAGCAGGGACAAACTCAGTTAACCGCAAAACATCTTACTGTGGCGAGCGGGCTCGCCACAGTGGATGTTTTCGCAGCTACTGGGACTAGCCCGGTACGCGGCGGATTTTCGCGCCGAGCATCTGCAGTTTTTCTTCGATGCATTCGTAACCACGGTCGATGTGGTAGATGCGGTCGATCAGGGTGTCTCCTTCGGCGATCAGCGCCGAGATCACCAGGCTGGCCGAAGCGCGCAGGTCGGTGGCCATGACTGGCGCGCCCTTGAGCTTCTCGGTGCCGGTAACGATGGCCGTGTTGCCTTCGACCTGGATCTTCGCGCCCATGCGGTGCAGTTCGTACACGTGCATGAAGCGGTTTTCGAAGATGGTCTCGATCACTGCACCCGTGCCTTCGGCAATCGCGTTCAAGGAGATGAACTGCGCCTGCATGTCGGTTGGGAACGCCGGGTACGGAGCAGTACGCACGTTGACGGCTTTTGGCCGCTTGCCGTGCATGTTCAGCTCGATCCAGTCTTCACCGGTGGTGATTTCGGCACCGGCTTCGCGCAGTTTCTCCAGGACCGCTTCCAGGATGGTCGGATCGGTGTCCTTGACCTTGACGCGACCACCGGTGACGGCAGCAGCAACCAGGTAGGTACCGGTCTCGATGCGGTCCGGCATCACTTTGTAGGTGGCAGGGTGCAGGCGCTTCACACCGTCGATGGTGATGGTGTCGGTGCCGGCGCCGGTGATGTTGGCCCCCATGGCGATCAGGAAGTTGGCCAGGTCGACCACTTCAGGCTCGCGAGCGGCGTTTTGCAGCACACTGCGACCGTTGGCCAGGGCAGCGGCCATCATGATGTTCTCGGTACCGGTCACGCTGACGGTATCAAAGAAGAAGTTGGCGCCACGCAGGCCGCCTTCCGGCGCCTTGGCCTTGATGTAGCCACCCTCGACGTCGATGGTTGCGCCCATGGCTTCAAGGCCACGGATGTGCAGGTCCACCGGACGCGAGCCAATGGCGCAACCGCCAGGCAATGCGACTTCGGCTTCGCCGAAACGGGCAACCATCGGGCCCAGCACCAGGATCGACGCACGCATGGTTTTCACCAGTTCGTACGGGGCGATCAGGGTCTTGATGGTGCGCGGGTCGATTTCGACGGACAGCTTCTCGTCGATTACCGGCTCAATACCCATGCGACCAAACAGCTCGATCATGGTGGTGATGTCATGCAGGTGCGGCAGGTTGGCTACGGTTACGGGGCCATCGCACAGCAGGGTCGCGGCCAGGATCGGCAAGGCAGAGTTTTTCGCACCGGAAATGCGAATCTCGCCATCAAGGCGGGCACCGCCGGTAATAATCAATTTATCCATAAGAATCTCGACGCCTTGGGGGCTCAGGTGCGCTCGGCCCAGGCCGCGCGGCTGAAAAATTTCATAGTGACCGCGTGGATGCTGCCATCGGTGATCCACGGGTTCAAATGGGCATAGATCTGCTGTTGACGCTTGACCGGGCTGAGTGCCGCCAGTTCATCGCTAATCACGTTCAGCTGGAAGTTGCAGCCTTCGCCTTCAACTTCTACTTTCGTTTCCGGCAGCTTTCCTTCAAGGAAGCTCTTAACTTCTAGGGCCTGCATGCTCAACCTCTATCGGCGCCCAGTGCGCACGGGTCGCACATCATACAAAAAAGCCCCGCGCCTGCGAACCCCGCATAGCAGGACTCTGACGGGGGGCTTCTTTATTAAGGATGCGCCAACAGTTCGGTCAGACCGGAAACTTCGGCAATTTCACGCATGTCGTCGGGCAGCGCACGGATACTGACCGTTTTTTTCGCCGCCTCGGCATCACGTATAAAGCACAGCAGCAGCGATAAACCGACGCTGCTGGACTTGGTTACCGCCGAGCAGTCCAGCACCAGCGCAGGCGCGGTGCTCGCCTTGATCAGCGCCTGGCCCTGCTTGCGCAGGTCAGGCCCGGAGCGATAATCCAGCACGCCGCTGAGGAACAGCTCGCCGGCTTCGCCGATACGAACAGCCGACTCGGTCATTGCGCGGGTTTCCCGGCTGCTTTATCGGTTTCTTCCTTGGCCTTGGCCACTTCACCGGCCCAACCGTTGATGGTCTTGTCCAGGTCGTTGCCATTGCGCTGCATCGCGTCAGCGAACTGGTCGCGGAACAGCTTGCCAATGTTGATACCGTTGATGATCACGTTGCGCAGTTTCCACTCACCGTTAACCTTCTCCAGCGTGTACTGCACAGGGTAGATCGCACCGTTGCTGCCTTTGACGGTCATGCCAACGCTGGTGCGGTCACCCGACTCATCCTTGGCCGGATCGACAGTGATCCCCTGGTTGTTGTACTCCAGCAGGGCGTTGCCATAGAACTGGAACAGACCCTTCTTGAAGTTTTCCTGGAACGTCTGCATCTGCGCAGGCGTGGCCTTGCGCGAGTACTTGACCGTCATGATGCTGCGCGAAATGCCTTCGGCATCGACGACAGGGCCGACAATGGTATTGAGCGCGTCGTAGAACTTACTCGGGTCTTGCTTGTACTGCTCTTTATTGGCAGTCAGGTCAGCCAGCATTTTGCTGGTGGTGTCCTGCACCAGTTCGTGCGCAGAACCTGCCGCGTTAGCCATCAGCGGCAGCGCCGCAAGCAGTACCAGCAGGCCACGTCGCAAGGTAGAGATCATGAACAGGTTCCTCATTTGGCGTCTTTATTGACCGTATTGAGCAGGAATTTACCGATCAGGTCCTCAAGTACCAGCGACGACTGCGTGTCGTGGATGGTCGAGCCATCCTTGAGCAGGGCTGTTTCCCCGCCCACGCTGATACCGATGTACTTCTCGCCCAGCAGACCCGCAGTGAGGATAGATGCAGTGGAGTCAGTCGGCAGATTATCGACCTTCTTGTCCAGTTGCATGGTCACTCGCCCGGTGAAGCTGTCGCGGTCCAGATCGATTGCCGTGACCTTGCCGATAGTCACACCGGCCATGGTCACCTTAGCTCTGACAGTCAAACCGGCGATATTGTCGAAGTACGCGTAAAGTTTATAAGTATCGGCGGTAGGGCTGGCCGAAAGGCCACTGACTCGCAGGGCGAGCAACAGTAAAGCCAGGATGCCAGCCAGCAAGAAAAGGCCGACACCGATTTCCACAGTGCGGTTTTGCATCAGAAATCTCCAAACATCAAGGCGGTCAAAATGAAGTCAAGGCCCAGTACCGCCAGCGAGGCGTACACAACGGTCTTGGTGGTGGCACGACTGATCCCTTCTGAAGTGGGCTCACAGTCATAGCCTTGGAATACGGCGATCCAGGTCACGACAAAGGCGAAGACGATGCTCTTTATGATGCCGTTGAGCACGTCGCCGCTGAAGGTAACGCTGTTTTGCATATTGGCCCAGTAGGAGCCTTCGTAGACCCCCAGCCAATCCACCGCCACCCACGAACCGCCCCAGATACCCACCACACTGAAAATCATCGCCAGCAGCGGCAGGGAAATGAAGCCGGCCCACAGGCGCGGGGCAACAATGTACTTGAGCGGGTCCACGCCGATCATTTCCAGGCTGGACAACTGCTCGGTGGACTTCATGTTGCCGATTTCAGCGGTCAGCGCGGAACCGGCGCGCCCGGCGAACAGCAAGGCAGTCACCACCGGCCCCAGCTCGCGCAGCAGCGTCAGGGCGACCATCTGCCCGACCGCCTGCTCCGAGCCGTAGCTGGATAGGATGTTGAAGCCCTGCAACGCAAGCACCATGCCGATAAAGACCCCGGAGACCACGATAATCACCAGGGACATCACGCCGACGGAGTGCAGTTGCTTGATCAGCAAGCCAAAGCCGCCGCCGATGCCACCGCGGCCCAGCAAGGCGTGGAACAGGAAAATGGTCGAACGCCCCAGCACTTCGATGATGTCGATGCCGGAGCGGCCGAAAAGGCGAACCCTTTCGATAAGTGATGTCTTGCGCATCAGCGCTTCCCCAGAAGATCTGCGCGGTAGTCCGCTGCCGGAAAATGAAAAGGCACCGGGCCATCAGGATCGCCGGTCATGAATTGGCGGATACGCGGGTTGTCAGCGTTCATCAGCTCTTCAGGCGTGCCCTGCCCCAGCACCTGACCATCGCCGACGACATACAGGTAGTCGGCAATGCTCGCGGTTTCTGCAAGGTCGTGGGACACCACGATACTGGTGATCCCCAGCGCATCGTTGAGCAGGCGGATCAGGCGTACCAGCACGCCCATGGCGATCGGGTCCTGGCCAACGAAGGGCTCGTCGTACATGAGGATCTGCGGGTCAAGGGCGATGGCGCGCGCCAGGGCGACACGACGTTTCATGCCACCGGACAACTCGTCAGGCATCAGGTCGATGGCACCGCGAAGGCCCACGGCCTGCAGTTTCAGCAACACGATGTCACGAATCATTTCATCGGACAGCTGGGTATGCACTCGCAGCGGAAACGCCACGTTCTCGAAAACATCCAGGTCAGTGAACAGCGCACCACTCTGGAACAGCACACCCATGTGCTTGCGTGCGTCAAACAGCTCGCTACGCGACAGCGTCGGCAGGTTCTGGCCATTGACCCACACTTCGCCGGCATTGGGGCGCAGTTGCATGCCCATCAGCCGCAACAGGGTGGTCTTGCCGCAACCGGAAGGCCCCATGATGCCCGTGACCTTGCCACGGGGAATGCGAATATCGACGTTATTGAAGATGCTGCGCGTCCCGCGCTTGAAGGTAAGGCCCTTCAGCTCGACCGCGTAGGCGTTATCGGCACTCATCTAAACTCCTTGGGATGCAGCTTCTCACTCAGACACCGTATTGGCGACAAACGTTTGCACGATTGCGCGATATAGATAGACGTATGGGCTGGGTGAACCGAACTGGCGGCGAACTATATCACTGCTGGTACAACGCGCCCAAGGCCGGAAAAGCGCTTGTTCAGATTGGGGACAGGGAAAAAACGTTGCTGGCTATGTTACTGAGAGGGAATCTCATGCCACCCGCAGAATAAAGCCTGACGAACTTGCGTGAGGGAATTGCTCATTACCGTTATAATCGCCGACTTTTCGTCAGGCTATACGATTTCAGACATGAGCCAATCCAGCGATCTTATCCAATCCGCACAACGCACCATTCGCCTTGAGCTTGAAGCCGTAGAAGGCTTACTGGCCCATATCGATGCAGATTTCGTACGCGCCTGCGAGATGATTCTGGCCAGCAAGGGCCGCGTTGTCGTGGTAGGCATGGGCAAGTCCGGCCACGTCGGCAACAAGATCGCCGCGACACTGGCGAGCACCGGAACCACCGCTTTCTTCGTGCATCCGGCCGAAGCCAGCCATGGTGACATGGGCATGATCACCAAGGATGACATCATCCTGGCACTGTCCAATTCCGGCACCACCAACGAAATCGTGACCCTGCTGCCGCTGATCAAGCGCCTGGGCATCAAGATGATCAGCATCACCGGCAACCCGGAATCGACGCTGGCCAAGGCAGCCGAAGTGAACCTGAACGTTCACGTGACCCACGAGGCATGCCCCCTGAACCTGGCCCCCACGTCTTCCACCACCGCCGCCCTGGTCATGGGCGATGCGCTGGCCGTGGCGTTACTGGAAGCCCGTGGCTTTACTGCTGAAGATTTCGCGTTTTCCCACCCAGGGGGTGCCTTGGGCCGTCGCCTGCTGCTGAAAGTGGAAAACGTCATGCACTCCGGCGATGAGCTACCCCATGTCCAACGGGGCACGCTGCTCAAGGATGCGCTGATGGAAATGACCCGCAAAGGCCTGGGCATGACCGTGATCCTCGAAGCCGACGGGCGCCTGGCCGGAGTGTTCACCGACGGCGACTTGCGCCGCACGCTGGACCGCACCATCGACATCCACACCGCCACCATCGACGCGGTGATGACCCCCCATGGCAAGACCGCACGCCCCGAGATGCTTGCAGCCGAAGCGCTGAAGATCATGGAAGACCACAAGATCGGCGCGCTGGTGGTCGTCAATAACGATGACCGCCCGATTGGCGCCCTGAACATGCACGACTTGCTGCGTGCAGGAGTGATGTAAATGACCAGCGACCTATTGCAACGCGGCAAGCACATCAAGCTGGCGATTTTCGACGTTGACGGCGTGCTGACCGATGGCCGCCTGTACTTCCTCGAAGACGGCAGCGAATTCAAGACGTTCAACACCCTCGATGGCCAGGGCATCAAGATGTTGATGGCAGCGGGAGTGCAAACTGCCATTATTAGCGGCCGAAAAACGCCGGTTGTGGAACGCCGCGCACAAAACCTGGGGATTCCTCACCTGTATCAGGGCCGTGAGGATAAACTGGTGGTACTGGACGAGCTTCTTGGCCAACTCCACCTAAGCTATGAGCAGGTCGCCTATCTGGGCGACGACCTGCCCGACTTGCCGGTGATCCGCCGCGTGGGCCTGGGCATGGCCGTCGCCAATGCGGCGGCGTTTGTTCGCGAGCATGCCCACGGCATCACCACGGCCCGTGGCGGCGAAGGCGCCGCCCGTGAGTTCTGCGAGTTGATCCTGCGGGCCCAAGGCCGCCTCGAAGCGGCCCATGCCGCCTACCTATAGAGCGTTTTATGCTGAGTAAAAAGATTCGCAACTTCCTGCTATTCGCAGGCATCGCCGCGCTGTTCCTGGCGGTGGGCTACTGGAATATCAGCCCGGAGCGCTTTCTCGACCAGCCTGTTGCGCAGGTTGATGAAGGGGCTATCGACTATTACGCAACCAATGCCTATAGCGTGCAGTTCCTGCCCGATGGCAAGGTGCAATATGAAATGACGTCGGACAAGGTCGAGCACCTGAAGGCCTCCGAGGTCACCCTGCTGACCAATCCGGACATGAACCTGTACCGCGGCACCGAGTTCCCATGGCACGTCACCAGCAAGCGTGGCGAGGTCAACCCGGACGGTACCCAGGTGGAACTGATCGACTCGGTGCGCGTCGCACGTACTGACGCACAGAACCGCGACACCATTATTACCACCACACGCATGACCGTATTCCCACAGAAGCAATATGCGCAGACCGAGCAAGACGTTAGAATCGACGGCGCTGGCGGTGTATCGACTGGCAAGGGAATGAAAGCGTATTTGAAAGAAAGCAGGATACACCTGCTATCGAACGTAAGAGGACAGTATGAGGCTCGTTAAAACCCTCCCTATTTTGCTCGGTCTGGGCGCAGCACTGGGAAGCGTGAGCGCCTGGGCTCTGCCGAACGATAGCCAGCAACCGATCCACATCTCAGCTGACGATGCGCAACTGGATGACAAGCAAGGCGTCGCCACTTATACAGGCGGCGTGATCATTACCCAGGGCTCGATGAAAATCACCGGTAACACGGTGACACTGACTCGCACCCCCGCTGGCGACATCGACGTCGTGACTTCGGTGGGCAACCTGGCCTACTTCGAACAGAAGCAGGCCGCTACCGATACCGCCCCGATGAAGGGCTACGGCAAGACCATCCAGTATCACGCCCAGCAAAACCGCATCGTCCTGATCGACCAGGCCAAGGTGCTCAGCCCCGATGGCAACTCCACCGAAGGCGAGAAGATCACCTATGACACCGTGAAGCAGGTCGCCAATGCCGGCCGGGCCAACGGCAGCAAGGTCACTGCGCCACGCCCACGTATCGACATGGTTATCCAGCCGAAGAAGAAGGCCGAGTAATGGCAACCCTGAAAGCCCAGCATCTGGCCAAGGCCTATAAAAGCCGTCAGGTCGTGCGCGACGTCAGCCTGTCGATCGACAGCGGCCAGATCGTCGGCCTGCTCGGCCCCAACGGCGCCGGCAAGACCACCTGCTTCTATATGATCGTCGGCCTGGTGCAGGCGGACCAAGGTCGCGTACTGATCGATGACCTGGACGTCAGCCACCAGCCGATGCATGGCCGTGCACGCGCAGGTATTGGGTATCTTCCCCAGGAAGCGTCGATCTTCCGCAAACTCTCGGTGGCCGACAACATCATGGCCATCCTCGAGACCCGCAAGGAACTCGACCGCGACGGCCGCCGCAAAGAGCTGGAAAGCCTGCTGCAGGAATTCCACATCAACCACATTCGCGACAATCTCGGCATGAGCCTGTCCGGTGGTGAGCGTCGTCGCGTTGAAATTGCCCGCGCCCTGGCGACCGCGCCGAAATTCATCCTGCTGGACGAACCGTTTGCCGGCGTGGACCCCATCTCGGTGGGTGACATCAAGCAGATCATCCATCACCTCAAGGCCAAGGGCATCGGTGTACTGATCACCGACCACAACGTCCGTGAGACCCTGGATATCTGCGAAACAGCTTACATCGTCAACGATGGCCAGCTGATTGCCGAAGGTGACTCCGCCACTATCCTGGCCAACGAACTGGTCAAGGAAGTGTACCTGGGCCACGAGTTCCGCCTGTAAGCAGCCTGGCGTCACGGCCGTTGGCCACGGTGCGCGGGAGTCAATAAAAACCTCCGGATTTTTATTGTTACCGCGCTCTAGGCAAAGCCCCCGATATCAGGCATATAATTTGCTTATGTTTGGCGCTCACGCGCCCTGTCGTGGATGGCGCATTGCGCCGGCGAATAAGGTGTTAAGCCCCTGCCATGAAACCATCGCTAGTCCTGAGAATGGGCCAGCAGCTGACGATGACACCGCAGCTGCAACAGGCCATCCGCCTGCTCCAATTGTCGACCCTGGACCTGCAACAGGAAATCCAGGAGGCCCTGGAGTCCAATCCGATGCTCGAACGCCAGGAAGAAGGCGACGACTTCGACAATGCAGACCCGCTGGCCGACAACATCGAGCAAAAACCCAACCCCGATGTGCAGGAACCCTCCTACCAGGAAACCGCCCCGACGGTGGATAACCTCGAGGAAGGCGACTGGAACGAACGCATACCCAACGAGCTGCCCGTGGACACCGCCTGGGAAGACGTCTACCAGACCAGCGCCAGCAGCCTGCCCAGCAACGATGATGACGAGTGGGACTTCACCACCCGCACGTCCGCCGGCGAGAGCCTGCAGAGCCACCTGTTGTGGCAATTGAACCTCGCGCCGATGTCCGACACCGATCGCCTGATCGCCGTGACCCTGATCGACTGCATCAACAACCAGGGTTACCTGGACGAAACGCTCGACGAGATTCTTGAAGCCTTCGATCCGGAACTGGATATCGAACTGGACGAGATCGAAGCCGTCCTGCACCGCATCCAGCAATTCGAGCCCGCCGGCATTGGCGCGCGCACCCTCAGCGAGTGCCTGCTGCTGCAACTGCGTCAACTGCCTGCCAAGACGCCTTGGCTTGCCGAAGCCCAACGCCTGGTCACGGACTACATCGACCTGCTGGGCAGCCGCGACTATAGCCAGTTGATGCGCCGTATGAAGCTCAAGGAAGACGACCTGCGCCAGGTGATCGAGCTGGTACAGAGCCTCAACCCTCGCCCGGGCTCGCAGATCGAGTCCAGCGAAGCCGAATACGTCGTCCCCGACGTGATCGTACGCAAGGACAACGAGCGCTGGCTGGTGGAACTGAACCAGGAGTCGGTACCGCGCCTGCGGGTCAATCCGCAATATGCCGGTTTTGTGCGTCGCGCCGACACCAGCGCCGACAACACCTTCATGCGCAACCAGTTGCAGGAAGCGCGCTGGTTCATCAAGAGCCTGCAAAGCCGCAACGAAACCCTGATGAAAGTCGCCACCCAGATCGTCGAGCACCAGCGTGGCTTCCTGGAATACGGCGACGAAGCGATGAAGCCTCTGGTGCTGCATGACATCGCCGAAGCGGTTGGCATGCATGAGTCAACGATTTCCCGGGTGACCACGCAAAAATTCATGCATACCCCACGGGGCATATATGAGCTGAAATACTTTTTCTCCAGCCATGTCAGCACCTCCGAAGGCGGCGAATGCTCGTCCACGGCGATCCGCGCGATCATCAAAAAACTGGTTGCGGCGGAAAATCAGAAAAAGCCGTTGAGTGACAGCAAGATCGCTGGTTTACTGGAGGCACAAGGCATTCAGGTCGCCCGTCGAACCGTCGCCAAGTACCGCGAGTCCCTTGGGATCGCGCCTTCCAGCGAGCGTAAGCGTTTGATGTGACGGGCGGGCCACAGCGTTCCAGTGGCGGGTATTCCTACCCGCCGCTTTATGCACTGGCAACGAAGGAGAAGCTGTATGCAAGTCAACATCAGTGGACACCAACTGGAAGTGACCGAACCGCTGCGCGCCTATATCGGCGAAAAACTCAAAAGAATTGAGGGGCATTTCGACAAGATCACCAACGTGCAAGTCATTATGACTGTCGAAAAGCTGAAGCAGAAAATTGAAGCCACCTTGCGTATACCCGGCGGAGAAGTCGTCGCCAATGCCGAGCATACTGATATGTATGCCGCCATTGACGACCTGACCGACAAACTGGATCGCCAAATCAAAAAGCATAAGGAAAAGCAGTTGAGCCTCCTTCAGGGCACCGGCCGCTAACACTCCCCACCCATGATCCGACTTGAAACCATCCTGACCCCCGGCCGTTCCCTCGTGAACGCGCCGGGCGGCAGCAAGAAGAAAGCCCTCGAACAAATTGCCAACCTGATCAGCCGAGAAGTGCCTGATCTGGAGATGCAAGATGTCTTTGAGGCTCTGATTGCCCGTGAAAAACTCGGTTCCACCGGTTTTGGCAACGGCATCGCCATTCCTCACTGCCGCCTCAAAGGCTGCGACACACCTGTCAGCGCCCTGCTGCACTTGGACGCGCCTATCGATTTCGACGCGATCGACGGTGCCCCGGTAGACCTGCTGTTTGTTCTGCTGGTCCCACAGGCCGCCACCGATGCGCACCTGGAACTGCTTCGGCAGATCGCAAGCATGCTCGACCGCAAGGACGTACGCGACAAACTGCGCAGTGCCAGCAGCAACGAGGCACTGTACCAAGTTGTCCTGGATGAGCAAAACGGGCAGTAATCATGCGTTTGATCATCGTCAGCGGCCGCTCTGGCTCGGGTAAAAGTACCGCCCTCAACGTTCTTGAGGACAACGGTTTCTATTGCATCGACAACCTGCCCGCCGGGCTGCTGCCGGAGTTGGCGGAACGCGCCCTGATCCACACCGAATTGGCGCAGCCCCTGGTCGCCGTTTCGATTGATGCCCGCAACCTGCCCAGCCACCTTACGCGCTTCCCGGAATTGCTCGAAGAGGTGCGCGCCAAGCACATTCATTGCGATGTGCTGTATCTGGACGCCGACGAAGAAACCCTGCTCAAGCGCTTCTCCGAGACCCGTCGACGCCACCCTCTCAGCAGCCCCCATCGTTCCCTGGCCGAAGCCATCGAGGACGAAACCAAGTTGCTGGGGCCGATCATTGACCTCGCCGACCTCAAGATCAACACCACCAGCCTCAACCTGTACCAGTTACGCGATGCCATCAAGCTACGCCTGCTGAACCAGCCAGAGCCTGGCACGGCATTTCTGGTCGAGTCCTTTGGCTTCAAGCGTGGCATGCCGGTGGATGCCGACCTGGTCTTCGATGTGCGCTGCCTGCCCAACCCCTACTGGAAACCAGAGCTGCGTGACCAGTCGGGGCTGGATCAGCCAGTGGCCGACTACCTGGCCGCACAACCGGATGTGGAGGAGATGTTCCAGGACATCTCCAGCTACCTGCTCAAATGGTTGCCGCGCTTTGCCGCGAGCAACCGAGCCTATGTCACCATTGCCATCGGCTGCACCGGCGGCCACCATCGCTCCGTCTACCTGACCGAACGCCTGGGCCAGGTGCTGCAAAAAACCCTCAAGAATGTCCAGGTCCGCCACCGCGACCTCAGCTGAAAGGAACACCTGCGCGATGCCCGCTCTGGAAATTGAAATCATCAACAAGCTGGGCCTGCACGCACGCGCCTCTGCCAAATTCGTCGGTATTGCCGGGAAGTTCCCTTGCCAGATCCGCGCCGGGCGCACACCGGAGACCATGGTCGATGGCAAAAGCATCATGGCGATGATGATGTTGGCAGCCGGCAAGGGCACCAAGATTCATTTGAGCACCGAGGGCGAGCAAGAGCAGGAAGCAATGGAGGCCCTGGTGGAGCTGATCAACAACTTCTTTGATGAGGGTGAGTAAAACCATCCGCTGAGGCGGGCGTGAAGCCAGGGGCTTCACCCCAAGGCGGTATCCATCACCATCATCAAGCAAAAACCGCTACATAGCCCCAGGCTGGCAAGCTTTTCGTGGCCATTACGCCGCGATTCGGGGATCACTTCATGAGTCACCACCAGCAACATCGCCCCGGCAGCCAACGCCAGGCCAAGCGGCAACAGCACCTCGGCCAGGGTCACCAGCCAGGCGCAAAGCACGGCGAACACTGGCTCTACCAAGCCTGACGCCGCACCGATCAGGAAGGCCTTGACCCGCGACATCCCCGCCCCGGCCAATACCAACGCAATCACCAACCCTTCCGGCACATCCTGCAAGGCAATGCCCATGGCCAGGCTGTCGGCATCCGGCATGCCGCCGCCGGCTGAAACGCCAACGGCCATGCCTTCGGGGATGTTGTGGGCGATGATGGCAAACACAAACAGCCAGATGCGCGGTGGAATCACCGGTTTATCCGGCGTGCCCACCAACATCTCCGGGCTGGCGCCGGAGACTTTGCGGTCCACCAGATACAAACCGAATGCCCCCAGCATGATGCCGAAGCTGATCAGCCCACCTGCCCCCCAGGGCGAAAGGCCAAGGGCTTCGGCAGCAGCAATACCAGGTACGACCAGCGAAAAGGCAGTCGCCGCCAGCATCACGCCGGCACCGAAGCCCAACAAGGTATCGCTCAACGCCACCGGCATCCGACGAATCACCAATACCGGAACCGCCCCCAGCGCCGTGCCAAGCGCGCAAATCGCCCCGCCTTGCAAGGCGCGCATGATGCGCGGCTCCAGATCCAGCCAGGCCAGCCCGTGGGCCACCAGCAATGCAGTACCTGCCAATAGCAGCAGCGAGCCAAACGCATAACGAAACATTCGCACGCTACTGATCGCCAGTGTTTCAGTGCCCATAGTCGGCCTTAGATCTTGTTATCGAGGTGACTGTCAGGCCAGCGCGGCCTGATAGCGTGCAGCAACTTCCGGCCAGTTAATGACACTGTAGAAGGCATTGATGTATTCAGGCCGACGGTTCTGGTACCGCAGGTAATAAGCATGCTCCCAGACGTCCAGGCCGAGGATCGGCGTATTGCCATTCATCAGTGGGCTGTCCTGGTTGCCGCTGCTTTCCACTATCAGAGTCTTTTGCGGGGTGACGCTCAGCCAGGCCCAGCCGCTGCCGAAACGGGTCAAGGCGGCTTTGGTGAAGGCTTCCTTGAAACTGTCGAAACCACCGAGTTGCTCTTCAATGGCTTTTCCCAGCGCGCCATCGGGCTTGCCACCACCTTTAGGCGACATCACCGCCCAGAACAGTGAGTGGTTGGCGTGGCCGCCGCCTTGGTTGATTACGGCCACACGCAGTTTTTCCGGCAGTTGCTGCACGCTGGACACCAGTTTCTCCACCGGCCAGCCCGCAAATTCGGTGCCCTCGACCGCAGCATTGAGGTTATTGATGTAGGTTTGGTGGTGCTTGGTGTAGTGAATCTCCATGGTTTGCGCATCGATATGCGGTTCCAGGGCATCGTAGGCATAGGGCAAGGCAGGCAAGGTGTAGGGCATATCAATGTGCTCCGTATTGAGACGTGGTCGGCTGCACGGCAGTACCGCCCAGTAAGCGATGGGTGCGCGGGTACTCACCGTGATCACTGATAAAATTCAACAACTCGACGTAAGTCTTGCTGCTCTGGCGCAAGGCCGCTTCGCGCAGTTGCGGGCTCAGACGCACGTCCTGCATGGCCTGCAGCAAGCGCTGGTGAATAGCACAGAGGTATTCGGCGCTTTCCTCGGGCTGATTCAGGCGCAGGTGCAAGTCCGCCAGGTTGTGATGGGAAATGACGCAAGCCGCTACTGCTTCGTCGGCGTTCGCCCAGCGCTCGAACAGCACTTGGGCCAGGGCCAGGGCTTGCAGATAGGCCTCGCGAGCGTCAACCAATTCGCCCTGCATAAAGCAGCGATTGGCCCGTTCGATCGTGCGTTTCCAGTGCTCCATGGTGAGCCTCCAAAGCAGGGTCGGTGATTACACGCCGCCGGCCGTGAGTTTTTCCGGATCCAACAGGACTTCCAGTTGGCTACGGGGCAAGTCGGTGTGCTCAAGGGCCACATCAATCACCGCACGGCCTTGCTGATAGGCCTTCTTGGCGATTTCAGCAGCCTTTTGGTAACCAATGATCGGGTTGAGTGCAGTCACCAGGATCGGATTGCGCGACAGCGCTTCCTTGAGCTTGGCTTCGTTGACCTTGAAGCTGGCGATCGCCTTGTCCGCCAGCAGGCGGCTGGCGTTGGCCAGGAGCTCCAGGCTGCTGAGTAGATTCTGGGCAATGATCGGCAGCATCACGTTCAGCTCGAAGTTGCCGGATTGGCCGGCAACCGTGATGACGGTGTCATTGCCGATGACTTGCGCGGCAACCATCGCCGTGGCCTCCGGGATCACCGGGTTGACCTTGCCGGGCATGATTGAGGAACCAGGCTGCAAGCCTTCCAGTTCGATTTCGCCGAGGCCGGCCAGTGGGCCGGAGTTCATCCAGCGCAGGTCGTTGGCAATTTTCATCAACGATACGGCGGTGGCTTTCAATTGGCCGGAGACGGCAACCGCGGTGTCCTGAGAGCCGATCAGCGCAAACAGGTTCTTGCCAGGCGTGAACTGCACCTGGGTCAATTGGCTCAGTCGCTGGCTGAAACGTGCAGCAAACTCCGGGTGAGCGTTGATCCCGGTGCCCACTGCCGTCCCTCCCTGCGCCAGCGCCTGCAGACTTGGCAGCAGGTCCTGCAGGTGGCCGATATTGGCCTTGAGCTGCTGCGCCCAACCGTCAAGCACCTGACTCATGCGCACGGGCATGGCGTCCATCAGATGGGTGCGGCCAGTCTTGATGAACGGGTGCACTTGTGTGGCCTTCTGCTCGATGACCTGTACCAGGTGCAGCAGGGCCGGCAGGGTTTGCTCATGCAGCACCAACGCCGCGCTGACGTGAATGGTGGTGGGGATGATGTCGTTGCTGCTTTGGCCACAGTTCACATGATCGTTGGGGTTGACCACCTCGCCCAGCAGACGGCTGGCCAGGGTCGCAATGACTTCGTTGGCGTTCATGTTGGAGCTGGTGCCGGAACCGGTCTGGAAAATATCCACAGGGAAGTGCTGCATGAAGTCCCCTTCCAGCAAGCCTTGGGCGGCGTCGACAATGGCCTTGCCCTGCCCTTCGCTGATCTGCTTGAGGTCGACGTTGACCTTGGCGGCCGCGATCTTGGCCAGGATCAGCGCACGAACGAATTGCGCCGGCATACGTTGGTGGCTGATCGGGAAGTTATTCACCGCGCGCTGGGTTTGTGCGCCGTACAGGGCCTCGGCGGGGACTTGCAGTTCGCCCATGCTGTCGCGTTCGATACGGGTGTTACTCATCATTAGATCCTTGCACTAGGTCGGAATGAGAAATAGACGGCAGCAATTCGCAGGTCGCCAATTGCCAGGCAAAGGTCTGCCAGCGCTTGAGGCGGCAGGCACAGTGGGAGAGTTTTTCCAGGTCGCGCAGCGGTCGCCAGGCTTGGTCCAGGCACATTGAGCGCCAGTGCCACGGCAGTGCGATATCAGTGGCGGTATCGATCAGCAGGCGAAATGCCGTTTCGGCGATCGTCCACGGGTGGGTCGCGGTACAACACGCCAAGTATCGACCTTCATTGAGGTAATGCTCGATCAGGCGAGGTTCATTGGGATCAAGGCCACAACGAATCTGGCGACTCATCCAGCGCCAGCTCTCCAGATAGGGATCCTCATGCAGGACAGTACTCATGATCCGCACTCGCTCAATAATGATATTCATTATTAAATGATATTGAGAATCAAAACAAGGTCACCCTTCCCATCCTTCAACCATGCGCCCACAAAAAAGGCGCGCCATCTCCAGGATGGCGCGCCTTTTTTGTGAAGCGTCGGAAGGATCAGCTACCGGCGACCGTCATCCGTTCGATCAATACCGAACCCGTGCGAATGTTGCTGCGCAGTTCCAGGTCATTCCCGACGGCAACGATCTGCTTGAACATATCGCGCATATTGCCGGCGATGGTGACTTCCTGGACGGCGAATTGAATCTCGCCATTTTCCACCCAGAAACCTGCCGCGCCCCGGGAATAATCACCGGTGACCATGTTCAGGCCCTGGCCCATCAACTCGGTCACCAGCAGGCCACGCCCCATGCGCCGCAACAGCGCCGCCTGGTCTTCATCACCGTGGGTCACAAACAGGTTGTGCACGCCACCCGCGTTGGCCGTACTGGGCAAACCGAGCTTGCGACCGGCATAGGTGCCCAGGACATAGGACACCAATTCGCCCTTCTCGACGAACGGCTTGGCATAGGTCGCCAGGCCATCACCGTCGAACGACGAACTGCCCATCGCACGCATCAGGTGTGGACGCTCATCGATGGTCAGCCACTCAGGAAACAGTTTCTGGCCGATCGCGCCTTCAAGGAACGATGATTTTCGATACAGGTTGCCGCCGGAAATCGCCCCCAGAAAGCTGCCGAACAAACCACCGGCCAGCTCTGCCGAAAACAGCACCGGCACTTCGCAGGTCGGTACCGGGCGCGCGCCCAGGCGACTCGCGGCACGTTGCGCAGCACGTTGGCCAATGCTGGCAGGAGACGCCAGCAATTCGCCCTGGCGGTTCACGTCGTACCAGTAATCGCGCTGCATCTGCCCATTGGCCTCGGCAATCATCACGCAGCTCAAACTATGGCGCGTGGAGGCATAACCGCCGATAAAACCATGGCTGTTGCCGTACACGCGGCACCCTTGATGGGTGCTCAACGTGGTGCCATCGGCGTTCTTGATACGGGCATCGGCATCGAATGCCGCCGCTTCGCAGATCAATGCCTGTTCGATGGCCTGCTCTGGCGTGATGTCCCAGGCATGAAACAGGTCAAAATCCTGCAGGTCCTTGGCCATCAATGCCTTGTCGGCCAGGCCCGAACTCTCATCCTCGGAGGTGTGCTTGGCAATTGCCAACGCAGCAGCGACAGTCTCGCGAATGGCTTCCGGGCCACTGGCCGACGTACTGGCCGAGCCTTTGCGCTGCCCTACGTACAAGGTGATGCCAAAACCCTGGTCGCGGTTGAATTCAACGGTTTCCACTTCCCGCTGACGTACCGACGTCGACAACCCCTGCTCCAGCGACACAGCCACCTCGCAGGCACTGGCCCCCTGGCGCTTGGCCTCGGCAAGGATCTGCTCGACTTGTTCCTGCAGTGCCGGTAACGCTTGCGGACCGACGCTTTGGGCTGCACTCATGGTTTTCTCCACTCAAATTCTGCTTTCGGTTAAGGCCATCGAGCGACCGGGCCGGACAAGCGGCCCCCGACTGGTTATCATGGCGGCGTTTCTTTGCGGACTGCCACCATGGTTGATTCTTACGACGACTCCCTCGATGGGGAGAAAAGCAAAACCCAGGTCAAACGCGAGCTGCATGCTCTGGTTGACCTCGGCGAGCGCCTTACAACGCTCAAGCCGGACTTGATTGCAAAATTGCCTCTGACCGACGAAATGCGTCGGGCCCTGGCGGATGCGCCCAAGCACACCGCGAATATCGCGCGTAAACGGCACATCATGTTTATCGGCAAGCTGATGCGCGACCAGGACACTGACGCCATTCTGACCTTGCTCGATCAACTCGATGCCTCCACTCGCCAGTACAATGAACGCTTCCATAACCTGGAGCGTTGGCGTGACCGCCTGATCTCGGGCGATGACGCGGTACTGGAGAAGTTCGTGGTGGACTATCCGGATGCCGACCGCCAGCAACTGCGCTCCCTGATCCGTCAGGCCCAGCACGAGCAGGCGCATAACAAGGCGCCGGCCACCAGCCGTAAAATCTTCAAGTACATCCGTGAGCTGGACGAGACTCAACGCGGCCTGCGCTGATCCTCTTCCCCGGGTGGCGGTCTTCGCCACCCGAAGCTCCCGGTTTACGACCCTGTGCCACCCACGGTGATCGCGTCAATCTTCAAGGTGGGCTGACCCACGCCGACCGGCACCGACTGCCCATCCTTACCGCACGTACCGACGCCGCTGTCCAGCGACAGGTCGTTACCGACCATCGACACCTTGCTCATCGCCTCTGGCCCGTTACCAATCAACGTTGCCCCTTTGACCGGGGCGGTGATCTTGCCGTCTTCGATCAGATAGGCCTCGCTGGTGGAAAACACGAATTTGCCGCTGGTGATATCCACCTGGCCGCCGCCGAGATTGGCGCAGTAGATACCGCGTTTCACCGAGGCGATGATTTCCGCCGGGTCGCTTTCGCCACCGAGCATGTAGGTGTTAGTCATGCGCGGCATCGGCAAGTGAGCGTAGGATTCGCGACGGCCGTTACCAGTGCGTGCCACGCCCATCAGACGGGCATTGAGTTTGTCTTGCATGTAGCCCTTGAGCACGCCGTTCTCGATCAGCGTGGTGCACTCGGTCGGCGTACCTTCGTCATCGACCGTCAGCGAACCCCGGCGCCCGGCCAGGGTACCGTCATCGACAATGGTGCACAGTTTGGAGGCGACCATCTCACCCATGCGTCCGCTGTAGGCCGAACTGCCCTTGCGGTTGAAGTCGCCTTCCAGGCCATGGCCGACCGCTTCGTGGAGCAATACGCCAGACCAGCCCGAACCGAGCACCACCGGCAAGGTACCGGCCGGCGCCGGAATGGCTTCCAGGTTGACCAGCGCCTGGCGCAGTGCCTCACGGGCGTAACCCATGGCGCGATCATCGGTGAGGAAATAACGGTAGTCGGTACGCCCGCCGCCGCCATGACCGCCACGCTCGCGGCGCCCGTTCTGCTCGACGATCACACTGACGTTGAAACGCACCAGCGGCCGTACATCCGCTGCCAGGCTGCCATCGGTGGACGCCACCAGGATCCGCTCCCACACGCCAGCCATGCTCACGGTGACTTGTTGGATACGCGGGTCCAAGGCGCGGGTGGCGGCATCGACACGCTTGAGCAACTCGACCTTTTCCGCACGGCTGATCACTTCCAGCGGATTATCCGGCGCGTACAACTGGGCCACATCCTGGGTACTGAACGCCTGCACCGTGCCATGTTGACCGGCACGGGAGATCGAGCGCGCTGCGCGAGCGGCCAGGCCCAGCGCTTCCAAGGTGATCGCGTTGCTGTAGGCAAAACCGGTTTTTTCACCGGATTGCGCCCGCACCCCCACGCCCTGGTCGAGGTTGAAACTGCCTTCCTTGACGATGCCGTCTTCCAGGGCCCAGGACTCGGAAATCTGCCCCTGGAAATACAGGTCGGCCGCGTCGATGCCCGGTCCGGCCAGATCGCCGAGCACGGTTTGCAGACTTTCGATGGTCACGCCACCGGGTGCCAGGAGGTGTTCACTGACTGAGGACAACAACTCGCTCATAGGTTTGGCCTTAAATTCATCGTTCTGAAGCAGGCCGCTGCGCGCCCTGCGAAAAAAAGCGCCGATGGTTCACCACCGGCATGCGCGCCCGTATCGACGCCTGTTCACTGCTGTCGCGCTCGGCCAGCAACACCGCTTCGCCTTGATCCTGTTGCGTCAGTATGCGCCCCCACGGGTCGACAATCGCCGCGTGGCCAAAGGTTTCCCGGGGCCCTGGGTGCACACCGCCCTGGGCGGCCGCCAGCAGGTAGCACTGGGTCTCGATGGCCCGCGCGCGGATCAACACATCCCAGTGCGCGGCGCCGGTCACCGCCGTAAAGGCCGAAGGTGCGGTAATCAACTCAGCCCCGGCCGCGCGCAATTCGCTGTACAGCTCGGGGAAACGCAGGTCGTAGCATACCGTGAGGCCCAAGCGGCCAACCGGCGTATCCGCCAGCACCACATTACTGCCGAAAGCATAGTCATCGGATTCACGATAACGGCCTCGGGCATCCGCCACGTCGACATCGAACAAGTGCAGCTTGTCGTATCGGGCCACTATCTCGCCCTGGTCATTCACCAGCAACGAGCAGGCGTTGACCTTGGCATCCGGCTGGTCCCTGGGCGGCAGCGGCAATGTGCCTGCAACTATCCATAAGGTGAGGTCGCGGGCGGTCTGTTTCAACCATGGCAGGATCGGACCTTCACCCAATGCCTCGGCACGGCCGATATCAGCCACGTCACGGCGTCCCATGGCGGCAAAGTTTTCCGGCAGCACCGCGAGCTTCGCCCCGCCCGCTGCCGCTTGCTCCAGCAAGCGCCGGGCCTGGGCCAGGTTGGCCAGCACATCGCTCTGGCTGACCATCTGAATTACCGCAAACGACATGGGCCGATACTCCGTAAACGAATAGCTCCAGGCTACTCCAGAAAGTCTCAGTTAGGCTTTTCGAATGGCTTGTCGAAGGTGATTTTCGGATCCTTCCAGGGCCCTTCCACTTTGTATTGCACACTGGCAAAGCGCGCGACGCGGTCACCGATCAGCTTGTCGATCAGGAACAACGCGCCACCAATGGCCGGCGCACCCACAATCAGCGCCGCAATCGGCAGGTTGTTGGTGACCGGCAGGGTCACCAACAGCTTGGCGTCCACGCGGTCGGCGACCAGGTCCAGGGTGCCATTGAGTTCCAGGTTGGTCGATGGCCCGGTCATGGTGATGGGGTCACGGGTCACAAATACGCCGTTGCTCGCTGCCAGCAAGCCCTTGACGCGGTCATAGCTCAAGCCTTTGCCGAGCAGGTCGGAAAAGTCCAGGCGCAGCCGGCGGCCAATGGAGTTGAAGTTAAGCAAGCCAAACACCCGAAGCGCCTGGGCGCCGCCTTCCACTTCAACGAACTGGCCTTTGCGGAAGGTGGCATCGAGGCTACCGGAAAAACGTTTGGGCCCGACCCAGGCCGGCGACCCCGGCCAACGGCCGTCTACGTCCAAGTGAAAATCTTCACTGGTCACGGTAGGCGCAAAGCCCCAGCCCTTGAGCACATCGGCGATGTTCTTGCCATCCAGGCGCCCTTTGTACCAACTGCTGCTGTCCCCCGGTGCACCCTCCCAGCCCCCCGCGCCCTTGAGCTGCATGCCCTTGAGGCCCAGGTCCAGGCTATTAAAGGCCAGGCCCTTGGCAGTTGGCCGGATTTTCAGCGACCAGGCCCCTATCAGGTCCGGTCCCTGGAACAGTTGATCAATGCTGATATCAAGCGCCGGGATCCCCTTGGGATCGATATCGGCCAACGGGTCCGGGGCGTTTTCGTCTGCCTGGACGGTCGGGTCCACGGCCGGCAATTTCACGAACTGCAGGTTGATCGCGATGGGCGCGCCCTTGGCATCCGGCAGGTTCACGCTGCCTTTGGCCTGCTGGCTGTCGAGTTGCAGGCCCCAGGCGGTGGGTTTCCGGTCAAGCTGCAAGTTGACCTGGTCGAACTGCTTGCCGAAGCCAGTCAGCTTGCCCACCTTGAAGTCAGCGCCGCTCAGCAGTTGCTTGGCGCTGCCGCCAGGGTCATTGCCCGCGTAGCGGTCCACGAGTTTCTTCCACGGGTCTATGTCCAACTCCGAAAGCACGCCACGGATGCGCAACCCCTTGCCTGCGGGCAGCACGGCATCGCCATCCCCCAGGAATAGTTCACCGCGGCCCTCATTGAACTTGTCCGGCGGCGCCGCAAAGGTGAAGTTCGCCAGCTCGCCATAATCGAACCAGTAACGACGCTCGGCGCCCTGCAAGGTCATGCGGAAGGTACTGTCACGCCCCTGGCTGGCCGCCATGCCGAACGGTGCCGGCAGATCCACTGCGACCCCCTTGAGGTTGGAATTGACCATCAATTGGCTATCGGCGCCATCCAGGTTGACTTGCAACTGGTACGGAATATCGCCGGACACCGGCAGTGGCTGGCTGATTTTCAACCAATCGGTCAGCCGCTTGACCGTGACCTGGCCTTTGGCCGTGATGCGGGTACTCAGATTACCTGGCTTACCATCGGCAAAAATCTGCGCGCTAATCGGCCGTTCGAATGCTTGCGCCGTAATATTCTGCCCACTCAAGCCCTTGGCACCATCAAAGCGGAAGTCACCCTTGAGTTGCGTCAGGTCCAGGGTCGGCTCAGCCAATTGCAAGCGCGCCTTGTCGGTCTGGAAATCCACCACGATCTTCGGTTCGGTACCTTTGGCCAGCGGAATATCCAGGTCCAGCTTGCCTTGCAGGTCCCCCTCGCCTTTCCAGCCGGCAAAGGTCGAGGCAGTGCCTATTGGCGCTTCCTGGAGAATCTTCAGGCCATCACCCAGGCCACCGGCAAACCCGCCGGTGAGCAGCAGGTGGCTGTCCTTGCCCGCGGGTGCGTGGGGAATATTGACGTAGACGTCCTTGACTTGGGTGTCGAGCAACTGGCCCTTGCTGGCCAGGATGCGTACGCCACTCTCCTCGACGAACACTTCGCCATTGACCTTGCTCACATGCGGCCAGCCCGGCTGGAATGCCAGCTCTGCATCATGCACCTTGAAGAACAGGCTGATGTTGCGCGAAGCCGGCAGCGCGTCATGGTTCAACGAGCCCTGGTACTGGAAGAAACCTTGATCGACCGCGCCCTTGAGAATCGCTGTGCGCAGCCATTCGTCCAACGCGGGGCTCAGTACCGCTGGCAGGTACTTGGGCGTGAAGCGCCCATCGCCATCGACCATGCCGACCCGCAGGTCCATGTAGTCTTCCTGGCCAGGGTCAAAGTGCAGGCGGATCAGGAAGTCAGCCGCGACCTTGCCCTCTTCCCCCAGCACCTTGATATAGGGAGCAATCAGGGTGAAGCCTTCTTTATCCAGCTTCCAGGTCAGGCGCGCATTCGCCTGGATGTACTGCCAGGGCTTGGCGAAGATCGGAAACAGGTGCAGGGAAAAGTCCTTGCTGTCCAGGCGCAACTCGCCATGCCCCAGGTCACCGCTGATGCTGCCGGATACGTTCCGCGCCGCCGGTGCACCAAAGTAAGCATCGAACCCCACCCGCTCAAGGTTGGCGGCGAAGCTGACTTTCTGATCGGTCGTGTCCTGGGGACGGAAATCCACCAGCACATTGCGCAACAGGCCAGTGGCCTTGAGGTGCTCGATGGTCTTGGCGAAGCCTTCCGGCAGGGGCGCCAGGGCATTCAGCAACGGCGTAATGGGCGTGAGGTCCAGGCGATCGGCCTGCAGGTTCCAGACCTCCTGCGCCTGGTCGGTGGCCAGGCTCTGCTGCAACTGCAAGCGCGATTCCCAGCGGGTCTCGCCCAGGTTCATCGCCAGCGAGTCGAACAATACCTTCAGACCCTGCTCATTGCGTTGCAGGTACGCGGTCAGGGCGAGGTTTTCGATATGCACGGGCTTGCGATCGGCGTAGCTGCCCTTCACCTGGGGTGAATTGAGGCGCACCACAGCACTCTGCACGTCACCCTTGGCCCAGTTGAGCCAGAACTCGCCACCCGCCTTGAACTGCGTGAGCTTCCATTGTTGAGTCAGTTTGGCCGGAATCCATTTGGCCCAGTCGCTTTGCGGCAGGCTCAGGTAGGCGTCGACTTCAGCATCCTTCCATTGGCTTGCGCGAATACGGCTGCGCAGGCTCAAGGCCAGGGGCTGGCCATCGGGCAAGGTCAGGCGGGCATCCAGGCGTTGGCGGGTGGTCCCGGTGTGCAGGCTCAGGCCCACATAGGTCAGGGTCAGCGGGGCATGGTCGATCGGTTGCAGGGTCACCTGGCTGTCGAGCAACGACACACGCTTGACCATTTGCAGGCGTTTGAGCACCTGCTCCGGGTCCAGCGGCTGGTCATCCTGCACCGGCAGGCCTTGCAGCGCCCAGTGGCCGTCCTGGTCTTCCTTGACGCTCAATTGCAGGCCGCTGACTTGCAGGTGCGCAAGGCGCACTTCGCGGGCCATCAGGCTGGCCCAGATATCCGGCACGACTTCGACCTGATCCAGGCGCAAGGCGTTGCTGCCCTGGCCGACCATCACGTCGTGGGCCAGCAATACCGGTGCGAAACCACTCCAGCGCCCTTCCAGGTTGCCGATGTGCAGTGGCATATCCACTGCGGCCTGGGCCTTGGCTTCGATGTCCGCACGGTATTCGGCCACCAGCGGAGTCAATTCTCGTCCCAGGCTCACATAGACCGCCGCCAATACCAGCAGCAAGGCGCACAAGCCCAGGCCCCAACGGGTCAAAGCGGCAAAAAAGCGTTTCAGACGCTCCATGTCAGGCGACCCTCAAGGCAGTAAGCGGACGGCAGATCAAGGTCTGCGCATCTCGTAGAAAGAAACGAATGAGGATCAGAGCAGCACCACGTCGTATTGTTCCTGGGAATACATGGTCTCAACCTGGAAGCGAATCGTGCGTCCGATAAACCCCTCCAGCTCAGCGACGTTACCGGACTCTTCGTCCAGCAGCCGATCGACCACTTTCTGGTTGGCAAGCACTCTATAACCTTCGGCCTGGTAGGCTCGCGCCTCCCGTAGGATTTCGCGGAAAATCTCGTAGCAAACCGTTTCAGGCGTTTTCAATTTACCGCGCCCCTGGCAACTGCTGCACGGCTCGCACAACACCTGTTCCAGGCTTTCGCGGGTGCGTTTGCGGGTCATCTGCACCAGGCCCAGCTCGGTAATACCGATGATATTGGTCTTGGCGTGATCGCGTTCCAGCTGCTTTTCAAGGGTGCGCAGTACCTGGCGCTGATGCTCTTCATCTTCCATGTCGATGAAGTCGATGATGATGATCCCGCCCAAGTTGCGCAGGCGCAGTTGACGCGCAATCGCGGTAGCGGCTTCGAGGTTGGTCTTGAAGATGGTTTCTTCGAGGTTGCGATGGCCCACGAACGCACCGGTGTTGACGTCGATGGTGGTCATGGCTTCCGCCGGGTCCACAACGAGGTAACCGCCCGACTTGAGCGGCACCTTGCGGTCCAGGGCCTTCTGGATTTCGTCTTCGACGCCATACAGGTCGAAGATCGGCCGCTCGCCGGGGTAATGCTCCAGGCGGTCGGCAATTTCCGGCATCAGCTCGGCGACGAACTGCGTGGTGCGCTGGAAGGTTTCCCGCGAGTCGATGCGAATTTTCTCGATCTTCGGGCTGACCAGGTCGCGCAAGGTGCGCAGGGCCAGGCCCAGGTCTTCGTAGATCACGCTGGGCGCGCCAACGGTCTTGATCTGCGCGCCAATCTGGTCCCACAGGCGCCGCAGGTAACGGATGTCCATGAGAATCTCATCAGCCCCGGCGCCTTCGGCCGCCGTGCGCAGAATAAAGCCGCCCGCCTCCTTGATGCCCTCGGCCGCCACGCAATCGCTGACCACCTTCTTCAGGCGCTCACGCTCGGCCTCGTCTTCGATTTTCAGGGAAATGCCCACATGAGCGGTGCGCGGCATGTACACCAGGTAGCGCGATGGAATCGACAGCTGGGTCGTCAGGCGCGCGCCCTTTGAACCGATGGGGTCCTTGGTGACTTGCACCACGAGGCTCTGCCCTTCGTGAACCAAGGCGCTGATGCTTTCGACCGCCGGGCCTTCGCGCAGGGAAATTTCCGAAGCATGGATAAACGCGGCACGGTCCAGGCCAATGTCGACAAAAGCCGCCTGCATCCCCGGCAATACGCGCACGACCTTGCCTTTATAGATGTTGCCGACAATCCCGCGCTTCTGGGTGCGCTCGACGTGCACTTCTTGCAGAACACCGTTCTCTACCACCGCCACGCGCGATTCCATCGGCGTGATATTGATCAGAATCTCTTCACTCATGGCTGGGTCTCGTTCAGGCGTTTTCACAATAGTGACCGATCGCTTAAGGCTTGGCGCGCAAGTACAGGCGTTCAGCGCGCGGTAAGGTTTTGCCAACAGGGTATGCCGAATTGACCAAGCAGTTCCGCGGTTTCGCACACGGGCAGGCCAACCACGGCGGAATAGCTGCCATTGAGCCCGGCCACAAACACCGAGCCCAGCCCTTGGATAGCATAGCCGCCTGCCTTGTCCTGGGGTTCGCCACTGTGCCAGTAGGTTGTAGCCTCCTCGACAGAAATACCCCGGAAACGTACGCGACTGCTTACACATCGAGTTTCACAACGCTGACCGTCCGTGAGGGCAACCGCCGTCAGCACTTCATGCTCACGCCCCGACAGGGCCAGCAACATGGCCAGGGCATCCGCCTGATCCACCGGCTTGCCAAGGATCTGGCCGTCGACAATCACTGCCGTGTCGGCACCCAATACACAGGCGCCCGACGTTTGCCCAAGCGCAGCAAAACCCGCCGTTGCCTTGCCGCGCGCTAGACGCTCGACGTAGGAAACGGCAGATTCATTTGTAAGGGGAGTTTCATCAATGGCAGCACTGACCACGGTGAAAGGCACACCGATCTGGGTCAGCAGTTCACGCCGTCGCGGGGAGCCCGAAGCCAGATAAAGCGAATTCATTCCAGACTCTCCCTGTGGGGTTCGATAACCAGGCAGAGCCTCGCAATCCATTCAATTGATTTTATAGCGACGACGTAACCCGCGCAGGCCAAAACTGACCCATGGCCACAGCAGCGCACTGACCAGGGCCGGCAATACCAGCGCCAGGGTCGGCTGGCGGTTACCAGTCAAGGCGCTGAGCCACAGTTGCACCAATTGCGCCAGGCCGAAGATCACCAGGATCACCAGGCACTGTTGCCACATCGGGAACATGCGCAGGCGTTGCTGCAACGACAGCACCAGAAAGGTAATCAGGGTCAGGATCAACGCGTTCTGGCCCAGCAAGGTGCCATAGAGCACATCTTCCGCCAAGCCCAGGAACATCGCCGTGACCATGCCCACCTTGTGCGGCAGGTTCAGCGACCAGAATGCCAGCAGCAAGGCCAGCCACAGCGGACGCAGGATTTCCATGAACTGCGGCAGTGGCGAAACGCTGAGTAGCAAGCCGATGGCGAAGGTCAGCCAGACGATCCAGCCATTGCTCGAATGAGTACCGGCCATTATTCCTCCCTCTGCCGTGTGGTTGCCGGGGCGGCGGCTGGGGGCTTCGCAGCAGGCGTCGTGGTGGCAGGCGTGGTGGCCGACGGCTTGGTCGCCGCTGGCTTCACCGCGCGCGCACTGTGAGCGGCCGGCTTGGCGGGCGTGGCCACGGGCGCTACTGCCGGAGCGGGCGCCGGTGTGGCCGATGCGGCAGGCGCCGGCTTGGGTACGGTTGCCGGAATGATCGGCGCGGTGCCGTTTTGCTTGTCTTCCGCTTCCTGGGCTTGTGCGGCGTCGTTGGCACGCTCTTCCGGGGTACGGTTGTCGCTGAATACCAGCAGCAGGTAGCGGCTGCGGTTCAGGGCGGCGGTGGGCACGGCGCGCACAATGGCGAACGGCTGGCCAGAATCGTGGATCACTTCCTTGACTGTCGCCACCGGGTAACCCGCCGGGAAGCGTTGGCCGAGGCCCGAGCTGACCAGCAGGTCGCCTTCCTTGATGTCGGCGGTATCGGCCACATGGCGCAATTCCAGGCGTTCGGGGTTACCGGTGCCACTGGCAATCGCACGCAAGCCGTTGCGGTTGACCTGCACCGGAATGCTGTGGGTCGTGTCCGTCAGCAGCAATACCCGCGAGGTGTAGGGCATCAACTCGACCACCTGGCCCATCAAGCCACGGGCATCGAGCACCGGCTGGCCGAGCACCACACCGTCGCGCTCACCCTTGTTGATGATGATGCGATGGGTAAAGGGGTTGGGGTCCATGCCGATCAGCTCGGCGACTTCGACCTTTTCGTTGACCAGTGCCGAAGAATTGAGCAACTCGCGCAGCCGAACGTTCTGCTCGGTGAGGGCCGCCAGCTTTTGCATGCGCCCCTGCAACAGCAGGTTTTCAGTCTTGAGTTTTTCGTTCTCGGCGACCAGCTCGGTGCGGCTGCCGAATTGGCTGGCCACGCCCTGGTAGAGACGTTGCGGCAGGTCGGTGATCCAGTAGGTCTGCATCAATACCAGCGACATTTGGCTACGCACAGGCTTGAGCAGTGCAAAGCGGGCATCGACCACCATCAGCGCGACCGAAAGCACGACCAGCACCAACAAGCGCACGCCCAATGAGGGGCCTTTGGCGAAAAGCGGTTTAATAGGCCGCTCCTCCCAGGCAAAGTTTCTCTTTATTCATACGGCATCTAACCGGCCTGGATGCAGATTGAAGAAGATAAACGCCAACAGGCAGCACTGCAAAGTGCTGCCTGCGGGCGAAACATGGTGCAACCAACGGTCTTATTCGCTGGAAAGCAGGTCCATGGTGTGTTTATCCATCATTTCCAGTGCACGACCACCGCCACGGGCAACGCAGGTCAGCGGGTCTTCGGCAACGATCACCGGCAGGCCAGTTTCCTGGGCCAGCAACTTGTCGAGGTCGCGCAGCAAGGCGCCACCACCGGTCAGTACCAGGCCACGCTCGGCGATATCGGAAGCCAGCTCCGGCGGCGATTGCTCCAGGGCGCTCTTCACCGCCTGAACGATGGTTGCCAGGGACTCTTGCAGAGCCTCCAGCACTTCATTGGAGTTCAGGGTAAAGGCACGTGGAACGCCTTCGGCCAGGTTGCGACCGCGAACGTCGACTTCGCGAACTTCGCCACCGGGATAAGCGGTACCGATTTCCTGCTTGATGCGCTCGGCGGTGGATTCGCCGATCAGGCTGCCGTAGTTACGACGCACATAAGTGATGATCGCTTCGTCGAAGCGGTCGCCGCCTACACGCACGGACTCGGCATACACCACGCCGTTCAGGGAAATCAGGGCGATTTCAGTGGTACCACCACCGATATCCACCACCATCGAACCGCGCGCTTCTTCAACCGGCAGGCCGGCACCGATCGCAGCAGCCATTGGCTCCTCGATCAGGAAGACTTCACGGGCACCGGCACCAAGGGCCGATTCACGGATGGCGCGACGCTCCACCTGGGTGGACTTGCACGGAACGCAGATCAGCACACGAGGGCTGGGCTGCAGAAAACTGTTTTCGTGAACCTTGTTGATGAAGTACTGCAGCATCTTCTCGCAGACGCTGAAGTCGGCGATCACGCCGTCTTTCATCGGACGAATGGCAGCGATATTGCCTGGTGTTCGGCCAAGCATGCGCTTGGCCTCGGTGCCAACGGCAACGACACTTTTCTGATTACCATGGGTCCGAATAGCCACAACCGATGGCTCATTCAGGACGATACCGCGCTCGCGCACGTAAATAAGGGTGTTGGCAGTGCCCAGGTCAATGGAAAGATCGCTGGAAAACATGCCACGCAGTTTCTTGAACATGGGAAAGGGACCCTAGGCAACGCGTGGGTAAAAAAGTGCGGCAAACTCTAACAACGACAGGGATTTTGGGCAAGGCGCCAATGTGCTAAATTGGCCGACTTTCTGTGCACCAACCCCCACAATCGCGGCCATATGACCGTAGAAATGCGGTAGTGTTCCGACAATCTAACACACGGACGCCCTCCGTTCTGTTTTCCACTGGAGAATCCCATGGCGCTTGAACGCTCCGACGTGGAAAAAATCGCTCATCTGGCCTCGCTTGGCCTGAATGAAGCCGATCTTCCACAGACCACCGCAGCCCTGAACAGCATTCTGGGGCTGGTTGACCAAATGCAGGCCGTCAATACCGACGGCATCGAGCCCCTGGCTCACCCGCTGGAAGCCAGCCAGCGCCTGCGCGCAGACGTCGTGACCGAGGTTAATAATCGCGAGGCCTACCAGTCCATCGCACCAGCGGTCGAAAACGGCCTGTACCTGGTTCCGAAAGTCATCGACTAATAGGGAAAGAGCCTGCAATGCATCACATGACTCTGGCCGAGATCGCCCGCGGTCTCGCCGACAAAAAGTTTTCTTCCGAAGAGCTGACCAAGACCCTGCTGGCGCGTATCGCCGAGCTCGACTCCAAGGTCAATAGCTTCATCAGCCTCACCGAGGAGCTGGCCCTGAGCCAGGCCAAGGCCGCCGACGTGCGTCGCGCCAACGGTGACAATGGTGCACTGCTGGGCGCACCGATCGCCCACAAAGACCTGTTCTGCACCCAAGGCATCCGCACCAGCTGCGGCTCGAAGATGCTCGACAACTTCAAGGCGCCCTACGACGCCACCGTGGTGTCCAAGCTGGCTGCCGCCGGAGCCGTGACCCTGGGCAAGACCAACATGGACGAATTCGCCATGGGTTCGGCCAACGAGTCGAGCTATTACGGCCCGGTGAAAAACCCGTGGAACCTGGAACACGTCCCGGGCGGTTCGTCTGGCGGTTCGGCTGCCGCGGTCGCCGCGCGCTTCCTGCCCGCTGCAACTGCCACCGACACCGGCGGCTCGATCCGCCAGCCCGCGGCCTTTACCAACCTCACCGGCCTGAAGCCGACCTATGGTCGCGTTTCCCGCTGGGGCATGATCGCCTATGCATCCAGCCTGGATCAGGGCGGCCCCCTGGCCCGCACGGCCGAAGACTGCGCGATTTTGTTACAAGGCATGGCAGGCTTCGATCCGCAGGATTCCACCAGCATCGACGAACCGGTGCCGGACTACAGCGCCAGCCTCAATACCTCGATCAAAGGCCTGCGCATCGGCGTGCCGAAGGAATACTTCAGCGCCGGTCTCGACCCGCGCATCGCCGAATTGGTGCACAACAGCGTCAAGGAGCTGGAAAAGCTCGGTGCCGTGATCAAGGAAATCAGCCTGCCGAACAACCAGCACGCGATTCCGGCGTACTACGTGATCGCCCCCGCTGAAGCGTCCTCCAACCTGTCGCGCTTCGACGGCGTGCGCTTTGGCTATCGCTGCGAGAACCCGAAGGACCTCACCGACCTGTACAAACGCTCCCGTGGCGAAGGTTTCGGTGCCGAAGTGCAACGCCGGATCATGGTCGGTGCCTACGCCCTGTCGGCCGGCTACTACGACGCGTACTACCTCAAGGCGCAGAAAATCCGGCGCCTGATCAAGAACGACTTCATGGCGGCGTTTGAAGAAGTCGACATCATCCTCGGCCCAACCACGCCCAACCCGGCCTGGAAGATCGGCGCCAAGACCGGCGACCCGATCGCCGAATACCTGGAAGACCTCTACACCATCACCGCCAACCTCGCGGGCTTGCCAGGCTTGTCCATGCCGGCAGGTTTCGTCGATGGGCTGCCGGTTGGCGTGCAATTGCTCGCCCCGTATTTCCAGGAAGGCCGCCTGCTCAATGTGGCGCACCAGTACCAGTTGAACACTGACTGGCACACTCGCACCCCTACCGGCTTCTGAGGAGAACACTATGCAATGGGAAGTCGTGATCGGGCTGGAGATTCATACCCAGCTCGCCACCCAATCGAAGATTTTCTCCGGTAGCGCCACCACGTTCGGCGCCGAGCCGAATACCCAGGCCAGCCTGGTCGACCTGGGCATGCCCGGCGTACTGCCGGTGCTGAACCAGGAAGCGGTGCGCATGGCGGTGATGTTCGGCCTGGCGATTGACGCCGAAATCGGCCAGCACAACGTGTTCGCGCGCAAGAACTACTTCTACCCGGACCTGCCCAAGGGCTACCAGATCAGCCAGATGGAACTGCCGATTGTCGGCAAGGGCCACCTGGATATCCCGTTGGAAGATGGCACCATCAAGCGTGTCGGCGTGACCCGTGCCCACCTCGAGGAAGACGCCGGCAAAAGCCTGCACGAAGAATTCCCGGGTGCCACTGGTATCGACCTGAACCGAGCTGGCACACCGTTGCTGGAAATCGTTTCCGAGCCGGATATGCGCAGCGCCAAGGAAGCCGTGGCCTACGTCAAGACGATCCACGCGCTGGTGCGTTACCTGGGCATCTGCGACGGCAACATGGCCGAAGGCTCGCTACGTTGCGACTGCAACGTATCGATCCGCCCTAAGGGCCAGGTCGAGTTCGGTACCCGCTGCGAGATCAAGAACGTCAACTCGTTCCGCTTCATCGAGAAGGCGATCAACAGCGAAGTCCGCCGCCAGATCGACCTGATCGAAGACGGCGGCAAGGTGATCCAGCAAACCCGCCTGTACGACCCGAACAAAGACGAAACCCGCGCCATGCGCAGCAAAGAGGAAGCCAACGACTACCGTTACTTCCCTGACCCGGACCTGTTGCCGGTGGTACTGGAAGACTCGTTCCTCAACGACATCCGCGCCACCCTGCCGGAACTGCCGCAGCAAAAACGCGAGCGCTTCCAGGAGCAGTTCGGCTTGTCGGTCTACGATGCCAGCGTGTTGGCGTCCAGCCGTGAGCAAGCCAACTACTTCGAAAAAGTCGTGAGCATTGCCGGCGACGCCAAGCTGGCGGCCAACTGGGTGATGGTTGAGCTGGGCAGCCTGTTGAACAAACAGGGCCTGGAAATCGACGAGGCACCGGTCACCGCCGAGCAACTGGGCGGCATGCTGCTGCGCATCAAGGACAACACCATCTCCGGCAAAATCGCCAAGACAGTGTTTGAAGCCATGGCCAGTGGCGAAGGCAGCGCCGATGACATCATCGAAAAACGCGGCCTCAAGCAAGTCACCGACAGCGGCGCCATCTCGGCCGTGCTCGACGAAATGCTGGCGGCCAACGCGGAACAGGTCGAGCAGTACCGTGCAGCAGACGAAGCCAAGCGCGGCAAGATGTTCGGCTTCTTTGTCGGCCAGGCCATGAAAGCCTCCAAGGGCAAGGCCAACCCGCAGCAGGTAAACGAACTGCTGAAAAGCAAGCTCGAAGGCTGATTGCGATGAATGGTCCGAGTGAGACTTCTACTCGGACCCCTGTGGGAGCGGGCTTGTGTGGGAGGGGGCTTGCCCCCGATGGCGGTGATTCAGTCAAAGCATTCAGTGACTGGCACTCCGCTATCGGGGGCAAGCCCCCTCCCACATAAGCTCACCCCAAACTCGAAATGGGGGCACCTTGGAAATGAAGCGTCTATTCGGCCTCCTGGCCCTGTTTTCCCTGCTGGCCGGCTGCGCCAGCGGCCTCATTAACCCCAACGGCTACGATGAAACCGGCACCGCCTCTTATTACGGCGCCAAGCACCATGGCAAAAAAACCGCCAGCGGTGAACCTTTCAACCAGAACGCCCTGACCGCCGCCCACCGGCAATTGCCCTTTGGCACCCAGGTCAAGGTCACCAACCTCGACAACGACAGAACCGTGGTGGTGCGTATCAATGATCGCGGCCCGCATACCCGTGGGCGCTTGATCGATCTTTCACGCAAGGCGGCCGAACAACTGGGCATGCTGAGCAGCGGCACCGCACGGGTTCGCGTGCAAGCCCTGAACAATTGACGACGGAGCCCTGGCCATTTTCGGATTAACCGCCCTCTCGCCCTGGAGCCTGCTCGAACTGGTCAGCGGCCTGGTGCTGCTGATCGTCGGCGCCGAAATCCTGGTACGTGCCGCTGTGCGCCTGGCCGCCAGCCTCAAGGTCCGCCCACTGATCATCGGCCTGACGATCGTCGCCTTCGGCAGCAGCGCACCGCAGATGACCGTGAGCCTGCAGGCCACCCTGGCCGGCAACACCGATATTGCCGTCGGCAGCGTCATCGGCAGCAGCATCTTCAATATCCTCGTCACCCTGGGCCTGTCGGCGCTGATCATTCCATTGCGGGTCTCGCGCCAACTGGTGCGCCTGGACATCCCGGTCATGATCCTCGCCGGCTTGCTGGTATTTACCCTGGCCGCCAACGAAGAGCTCACACCGCTCGACGGTTTGCTGCTGCTCTGCGCCCTGCTGGCCTACCTCGGCGTGCTGCACTACCAGACCCGCCATTCACGCCGTCCGCGCACGCTGGACATCGTGGCCAAGGCGCCCTGGCTGAGCAGTGTATTGCTGATGTTCGGCGGCCTGCTGGTCCTGGTACTGGCCGGGCATCTGTTGCTGGGCGCGGCGGTGGATGTAGCCAGTGACCTGGGACTGTCGGAACGCATCATCGGCCTGACACTGATCGGCGTTGGCACGTCCCTGCCGTGCCTGGCCACCTCGCTGATTGCAGCCCTGCGCGGCGAGCGGGATATCGCCGTAGGCAACGTGATTGGCAGCAACCTGTTCAACCTGCTGGGCGTATTGGGGCTGACGGCCCTGCTTGCGCCATCGCCGCTGTCGGTGTCGCCTAACGCCCTGGATTTCGATCTGCCGGTGATGCTCGGCGTGGTGGTGCTGTGCCTGCCGGTGTTTTATACCGGCTACCGTGTGACCCGCATCGAAGGCCTGGTGCTGCTGGGACTGTACCTGGCGTATGGGCTGCATGTGATGGCGTTCACCACCGGTATGCCGCTGGCCAACAAGCTTGAACAACTGATGCTGTTTTACGTCCTGCCAGTGCTGGTGGTGTTCCTGCTGTTCAGCACGCTGCGAGCCTGGCGCCGCCAACACAAGAGGGAATCGCAATGACCGATCAGAAAAAGCCCGGGGTTGAAATGCGTCGCCAGGTGATGGGCGATGTGTTCGTCGACCGCGCCCTGGGCAATGCCACCGAATTCACCCAGCCCCTCCAGGACTTCGTCAACGAACATGCCTGGGGCAGTGTGTGGAACCGCGAAGGCTTGCCGCTGAAGACGCGCAGCCTGATCACCCTCGCCGCCCTCACCGCGCTCAAGTGCCCGCAGGAACTCAAGGGTCACGTGCGCGGCGCGCTGAACAATGGCTGCAGCGTGGAAGAGATCCGCGAAGCGCTGCTGCATTGCGCGGTATATGCCGGCGTACCGGCGGCGATTGATGCATTTAGAGCGGCACAGGAAGTCATCGAGGCGTATCAGGCCGACCAGCAGTGACTGCCAGATAGCATTCGCGAGCAAGCCCACTCTCACATTCGATCGCATGCTCATATTGAAACGCGGTCAACTGTGGGAGCGGGCTTGCTCGCCAATGGCCCTCACAGACACCACAAGACTCAGATCCAGCCACCCGCCTGCAACACAAAAATCCCGATATTCGTGGTCACTGCCGCCATCAAGGTAGTGATCACGATAATCGCCGCCGCCAGCTCATGATTGCCCTCGGCCGCCCTCGCCATCACGAAGCTCGCCGCAGCGGTCGGCGCACCGAAGTACAGGAACAGAATCCCTAATTCCGGCCCACGGAACCCCAGCAGCCAGGCGCCCAGCGTGGCGACTACCGGCAGCCACACCATCTTCATCAAGCTTGCGCTCAGCGCCATATTGCCGCTCTTGCGCAACGCCGCCAGGGACAAGGTGCCGCCAATGCAGATCAATGCCAGCGGCAAGGTGGTGTCCGCCAGGTACTGCATGGATCTTTCCAGCCAGCCTGGCAGGCCAATCTGGAAATAGGCGAACGGCGCGGCCACGATCACGCTGATGATCAGCGGGTTGGCCACCACACTTTTGAAGATGCTCCACGGGTCGGACTTGATCACTGGGCTGTACACCGCCAACACAATGGTCGACAAGGTGTTGTAGAACAGGATGACCAGTGCGGCGAGAATTGCCCCCAGGGAAATACCGTAGTCGCCGTACATGCTGGCGGCCAGCGCCAGGCCGATCACCCCATTGTTGCCGCGAAACGCCCCCTGGGTGTAGATGCCCCGGTCTTCGCGCGCGCAGCGAAAAATCGCCCAGCCCCAGGCCAGGGCAAAACTCAGCAGAGTGGCGACGGCAAAGTAGATCAGCAAACCCGGCTTGAGCGCCGAATGCAGGTCGGCGTGCAGGATGCCGAGAAACAGCAGCGCAGGCATGGTGACGTTGAACACCAGGGACGAAGCCGTGTGGATAAAGTTGTCGTTGATCCAGTTGATGCGCTTGAGCAGCACCCCCAGGAACAGCATGGCGAATACCGGCGCGGTGATGGTGAGGGTGGTGAGGAAAATTGCCAGCATAAGAACGGGCCTTGGAACCTGTGTTCAGGAAAGGCTCATGATAAGCCAGCTCAGGCCCGCGCATGAGGTTTGATTGAAATCGTCCCTACCTAGAAAGGTAACGTTGCCTACAACACACAAAGATTTTGCAACTCCGCGTTGTTCCCGCTTCGGCACAAGCTAACGCCTTCTTCGTTACGAAAGTCGTGAGGCAAGGAAACAACCAATGCGGCAAAACGTGAACCACCTTTACAACGTATATCTCAGAACCTGGGACCAAGACGACATCGAGGGTTACGCTGAACTCCTCGGTGATCCGCAGACCATGCAATACATATCGGCAGGAACCACGCGCAACCGAGACACGGCCGCTGCAGAAATCGCACGTTTCCAGCAGGAAATAGCCCAGCAAGGCTGGTCACGCTGGGCCGTAAGCCTGGGCCTGGATTCGCCCTTCATCGGTTATGCCGGGTTTGCCGAAAAAGAATACGGCATCAACTTCGGCAACCGTTTTCTCAAAAAATACTGGGGCAGCCCCTATCCCTTCACGGCTATTCATCTGGCCTTGGAGCATGGTTTCCTGCAACTGGGCTTCGATCAGATCTACACCCTGACCAACATCAAGCATCACCGCGCCCTGGAGATGAACCGCGCCTTTCTGCATTTGCCGGAAATCAGCGGGACTGTCATGGAAACACCCTTCGGCCCGCATTTGAAAGTCGACCTGACCCGTGAACGGTTCATGGAAATAAGCCCATTGAATCGCGCACGTATCGACCGATTCTCCCGCCGCCTGACCCGCAGCCACGCTCCGGCTTGATGACGCCCCCTGCCTTTCAGAGAGACCCGACCTTGCCCAATGAAAAAAACACCTGCCACTCCCCTTCAGTTGCCGACCTATGCACCGCACAGGTCTGGAAGGGTCGCGCCCTGTGGCGCTGGCTTTACCTGCCGCTGGGCTGCGCACTTGTCTTGAACCGTCTGCAGGCCGTGGTGTTTATCAGCTTGATCGCCTGGCCTTTACCCGTAGCGGCCAAACAACTCATGTACCGCGTACTGCTGTTCATCCTGGGCGTGAAAATCACGTGCAAAATGTCCCCGAAACAAGTCGCGGCGCATACCGATGGTTGCATCGTCGCCGCCAACCACATCAGTGTATTCGATCATTTTCCAGTGCTGGCCATGCCCTCAGCGACCATCATGGTAGCCAACTCCGACAGCCCCCTCGGTGCCGCAACCGCTTTCCTGCTCTTCAAATGTTCCGGTGGCACGTTCTGGAAAGTCAGCGACAAGAAAATGCTCGCCAGACGCATCCGCGAATTTCGTCGCAGGCCCAGCGGCACTGCGCTCTACACCACACCCGAGACGACCATCAACAATGGCCATGGTCTGTTCCGGTTCCGCCCGGAAATGCTCAATCGCGGGCTGCCCGTGGTACCACTGGCCCTGCGCTTGAATGTGCCGTTCGGCTTGACCGCCAACCCGCTGCACGCCTCAGGCCTGATGAAGTTCCTGCGTCTTCTGGCAATGCCGCGCATTGAGTTCGAGATGAGCTACCTGGCGCCACAAGTGCGCACGGCACATCAGAGCGATCAAGCGTTTGCCGATCAGATTCAGCAAAGCATCGCCGAACATTTAGCCATTGCCGCCTGTCACTGGACCCGGGACGACAAATACACCTACCGCAGCACTGACAAACGAGCAACGCGATGAGCATGGGCAACGACGTCGACATCATCTTTGATTTCGATTACACCTTGGTCGACCACGAAAGCACGGTGGAAGTGCTTAAAGCCGCTCTCCACGACCATCCGGACAGTGCCGAGCGGCTTGAGCGGATCGCGCGAATTGCCCCCAAAGCATTGAGCGGCAAAGCAAGTATCGGAGAATTGTTGAAGCTGATGAGCGTGGCAACCCATGTGCGTGCCCATCACATCGACCAGTATGTGGAAAAGGCCATTCGCAGCATCCCGGCCGTATTGCTGGAAACCCTTGGCCGGCTGCGAGAAGACGGTGTAGGGCTGCATATCATTTCCGGCGGCTACACGGAGTGGATCGTACCCACGGCCCGTGAATGGGGTATCGCCCACCAAAATGTGGCGGCCAACCAGTTCTTGTGGGCGGGCAAACGCGTCCTGCTCACGCGCCCTTCTCCGCTGCTCAGCTCGTCGAAGGGCAAGTCGGAGATTGTCCGTCGATGGCGTGCCGCTGGCAGGCTGAAAGGCCGAACGCTCATCGTGGGCGACGGTGCGTCCGACTTCCAGGTCTACAAGAACGGCTGCGTGGACGGTTTCGTCTGCGCGGACTACTTTATCGAGCAGCCACTGACGCAATTGCCCGACAATGTCTTGCGCGCCAGCGAACCCGGTCAGGTCTACGCACACATCCAAACAGTGCTGGGCAACCTCCAACGCCCGCCAACCTGATCTAGGTAATCGGTGCCGGGTTGAACAACGTGATGTCGTTATGCAGCTTGTGCTGCTCCGCCCACGTTTGCTTCTTACCGCTGGCGACGTCCAGATAGAAGTGGAACAACTCCCAGCCCAATTCCTCGATGGTCGCGCGCCCGGTGGCAATGCGTCCGGCGTCGATGTCGATCAGATCCGGCCAGCGCTGCGCCAACTCCGTACGGGTCGAGACCTTCACGACCGGTGCCATGGCGAGCCCGTAAGGGGTACCGCGCCCTGTAGTGAACACATGCAGGTTCATCCCTGCCGCGAGCTGCAAGGTGCCGCACACAAAGTCACTGGCCGGCGTCGCGCAAAAGATCAGGCCCTTGCTTTTGAAGCGCTCGCCCGGCCCCAGCACGCCGTTGATCGCGCTGCTGCCGGACTTGACGATGGAGCCCAGGGACTTCTCGACAATGTTCGACAACCCGCCCTTCTTGTTCCCCGGCGTGGTGTTGGCACTGCGATCCGCCTCGCCCTTGGCCAGGTAACGGTCATACCAGTCCATTTCCCGGACCAGTTCCTCGGCGACAGCCTTGGTTTCGGCGCGTGAAGTCAGCAAATAAATCGCATCGCGCACTTCAGTGACTTCGGAAAACATCACCGTCGCCCCCGCCCGCAGCAACAAGTCCGAGGCGTAGCCCAGCGCCGGGTTGGCGGTGATCCCGGAAAACGCATCGCTGCCGCCGCACTGCATGCCCAGGATCAGCTCGGACGCCGGCACGGTTTCCCGACGGCGCTGGTCGAGCTTCTTCAGGCGGACTTCGGCCAGTTCCATGATCTGCTCGATCATCTCGGTAAAGCCGTGGCTGGAATCCTGCAACCGATACAACCACGGCTCGCTCAAATCGACCGAGCTATCGTTGTCGTGCATCACCTGCCCGGCCTGCAATTTCTCGCAGCCCAGGCTGATGACCAGGGCTTCGCCGCCCAGGTTCGGGTTGCGCGCCAGATTGCGCACAGTGCGGATCGGGATGTAGGCATCCGTCGCGGTGATCGCGACCCCACAGCCGTAGCTGTGAGTCAGCGCCACCACGTCATCGACATGGGGATACTTGGGCAGCAACTCATCCTTGATGCGTTTGACCGCATGGTCCAGTACCCCGGTGACACACTGCACCGTGGTGGTGATACCCAGGATATTGCGTGTGCCGACCGTGCCGTCGGCATTGCGATACCCCTCGAATGTGAACCCTTCCAGCGGCGCCTGGGCCTGCGGCACCTCGGTGGACAGCGGTAAGCTGTCCAAGGGCGGCGCGGTGGGCATGCGCAGTTGATCTTCCTGCACCCAACTGCCACGGGGAATCGGCGCCAGGGCATAACCGATGGTCTGGCCGTAGCGAATAATCTGACCGCCTTCGGGGATGTCTTCCAGGGTCACTTTGTGACTCTGGGGGATGAAATCCACGGTCACCAGGCCGTCCGGGAACTCGGTCCCGGCCGGTACGCCCTGGTCGTTGACCACGATCACTACATTGTCGCGCGCGTGCAGGCGAATGGAGCGCGGCGAGTCGGCATGTTCAATCAACTGCATCACGGGGCCTCTCAGGAATGCGCTTCGGTTAGGTTGGTCAACTCAGGCCCCTTGCTTGGCGGCTCTTTGAGTACGACACGCTTGATCGGGCCGACGATGACCAGATAGCTGAACACCGCCACCAGCGCATTGGCGCCGACGAACACCAGTGCCCATTTGAACGAGCCGGTGGTGCTGATGATGTAGCCGATGACAATCGGCGTGGTGATCGAGGCCAGGTTACCGAAGGTGTTGAACAGGCCGCCACTGAGGCCGGCGATTTGTTTCGGCGAGGTGTCGGACACCACCGCCCAGCCCAGTGCGCCAACGCCTTTACCGAAGAAGGCCAAGGCCATGAAGCCCACCACCATCCACTCGATGTCGACGTAGTTGCAGGCCACGATGCTGCTGGAAATCAGCAAGCCGCCAATGATCGGCGCCTTGCGGGCGAAGGTCAGGGAATGGCCCTTGCGCAACAGGTAGTCGGATATCACCCCGCCCAGCACGCCCCCGATAAACCCGCAGATCGCCGGCAGCGAAGCAATGAACCCAGCCTTGAGGATGGTCATGCCACGGTCCTGCACCAGGTACACCGGGAACCAGGTCAGGAAGAAGTAGGTGATGCCGTTGATGCAGTACTGGCCCAGGTAAACCCCGAGCATCATGCGGTTGGTCAGCAGCTGACGGATGTAATCCCACTTCGGACCATCGGTTTTCTTGCCCTTGCCCTTGTCCTGGTCCATATCGACCATCGCGCCATTGGCCGCGATGTGATTGAACTCGGCTTCGTTGATCATCGGGTGCTGGCGCGGGCTGTGGATAATCTTCAGCCACACCAGCGAGAAGAGGATGCCGATCACGCCCATCACGATAAACACGTGCTGCCAGCCGAAGCTGTAGACGATCCAGCCCATCAGCGGCGCAAACAGCACCGTGGCGAAGTATTGCGCCGAGTTGAAGATCGCCGAGGCCGTGCCGCGTTCGGCCGTGGGGAACCAGGCAGCCACAATGCGCGCGTTACCTGGGAAGGACGGCGCTTCGGCCAGGCCCACCATAAAGCGCAGCATGAACAGCGCGACGACGGCGGTGGAGATACCGAACTCACCGACATAGCCTTGCAGCACGGTGAACAGCGACCAGGTGAAGATGCTCAGGGCGTAGACTTTTTTCGAGCCGAAACGATCGAGCAGCCAGCCGCCGGGGATTTGCCCGGCCACGTAGGCCCAACCGAATGCAGAAAAGATATAACCGAGGGTGACCGCGTCGATACCGAGGTCTTTTTGCAGGCTGGAGCCGGCAATGGCGATGGTGGCCCGGTCGGCGTAGTTGATCGTGGTCACCAGGAACAGCATGAGCAGGATCAAATAGCGGACATGGGTTGGCTTGGTCGCTTGCATGTAGATGTACTCCCACTAATTATTTTTTTTGCGGGTAATAGTTATGTGTTCTTGGATGCCGCCCCCTGCAGGAGCGAGCTTGCTCGCGAAAAATGTCAACGAATACGCGGGCATTCGGGATGCACGCGGAGCCCTTGGGTTTTTCGCGAGCAAGCTCGCTCCTACAGAAAGACAGCCCCCCTCCTGACAGGGGGATGTTGCGTATTACGAACCGATGTAGCTGGTTTTCACCACGGTGTAGAACTCTTGCGCATAGCGACCTTGCTCACGCGAACCGTAGGATGAGCCCTTACGGCCACCAAATGGAACGTGATAGTCCACACCGGCGGTCGGCAGGTTGACCATCACCATCCCGGCCTGGGAATGACGTTTGAAATGGTTGGCGTATTTCAACGACGTGGTGGCAATACCCGCCGACAGACCGAACTCGGTGTCGTTGGCCATGGCCAGCGCCGCCTCGTAGTCCGCTACGCGCACCACGTTGGCCACCGGGCCGAAGATCTCTTCACGGCTGATACGCATGGCGGCTTCGCTGTCGGCAAACAGGGTCGGCGCCAGGTAGTAGCCTTCGGTGTCGCAGGTCACCAGGCCGCCACCGCTCACCAGCCGCGCGCCTTCGCTTTGGCCGATATCGATGTACTTCATGTCCTGGTCCAACTGGGCCTGGGAAACCACCGGGCCGATGTCGGTACCGCTTTTCAGGGCGTGCCCCACCCGGATCGACTTCATGCGCTCGGCCATGGCTGCAACGAACTGGTCGTGGATGCCGGCCGTGACAATCAAGCGGCTGGAGGCGGTGCAACGCTGGCCAGTGGAGTAGAACGCGCTCTGTACCGACAGCTCGACGGCCTGCTTGAGGTCGGCGTCATCAAGGATGATCTGCGGGTTCTTGCCGCCCATTTCCAACTGCACCTTGGCCTGGCGCGATACACAGCTGACCGCGATCTGACGGCCCACACCGACGGAACCGGTGAAGCTGATGCCATCGACTTTCGGGCTGTTGACCAACACATCGCCGACCACACGACCGCTGCCCATCACCAGGTTGAACACACCGGCGGGGAAGCCGGCGCGGGAGATGATTTCCGCCAGGGCCCAGGCGCAGCCCGGTACCAGTTCGGCCGGCTTGATCACCACGCAGTTACCGTAGGCCAGGGCCGGGGCGATTTTCCACGCGGGGATGGCAATCGGGAAGTTCCACGGGGTGATCAGGCCGACCACACCAAGGGCTTCGCGCGTCACTTCCACGTTGACGCCCGGGCGCACCGACGGCACGTAGTCACCGGACAAACGCAGGCATTCGCCAGCAAAGAACTTGAAGATGTTACCGGCGCGGGTCACTTCGCCGATGGCTTCAGGCAGGGTCTTGCCCTCTTCCCGGGCCAGCAGGGTGCCAAGTTCTTCGCGGCGGGCAAGGATTTCGCTGCCGACTTTATCCAGGGCGTCGTGGCGCGCCTGGATACCGGAGGTGGACCACGCAGGGAATGCAGCGCGGGCCGCATCAATGGCGGCGTTGACCTGGGCAACATCAGCCTTGGCGTATTCGCCAATCACATCGGACAACTCCGACGGGTTGATATTGGTGCAATAGTCAGCACCGGCTACCCACTCACCGTTGATGTAGTTTTCAAAACGTTTGGCTTGGGACACGAATCTTCTCCTGACGCAAAAGGCCGCTGATTGCTCAGCGGCCTTATAGATAAGTTATTGCGGGCCTTGCTTGTCGATCAGCGCGGCCAGGGCTTCGTATTCTTCCGGCAGCAGGTCGGTCAGCGGGGTGCGCACCGGGCCGGCGTCATAGCCGACGATCCTGGCACCCGCCTTGACGATGCTCACGGCGTAGCCGGCCTTGCGGTTACGGATGTCCAGGTACGGCAGGAAGAAGTCGTCGATGATCTTGCCGACAGTGGCGTGATCGTCACGGGCGATGGCGTGGTAGAAATCCATCGCGGTTTTCGGGATGAAGTTGAACACCGCCGAGGAGTACACCGGCACCCCCAGGGCCTTGTAGGCAGCGGCGTAAACCTCTGCGGTCGGCAGGCCGCCGAGGTAGCTGAAACGATCACCGAGACGACGGCGGATCGACACCATCAACTCGATGTCACCCAAGCCATCCTTGTAGCCGATCAGGTTCGGGCAGCGCTCGGCCAGGCGTTCCAACAAGGGCGCGGTCAGGCGGCAGACGTTGCGGTTGTAGACCACCACGCCGATTTTCACCGATTTACACACGGCTTCAACGTGGGCGGCAACCCCGTCCTGGCTGGCTTCGGTGAGGTAGTGCGGCAGCAGCAGCAGGCCTTTGGCACCCAGGCGTTCAGCTTCCTGAGCGTATTCAATGGCCTGGCGGGTGGCACCGCCGACACCGGCAAGGATCGGCACGCTGGTGGCGCAGGTATCAACGGCGGTCTTGATCACCTGGGAGTATTCGCTGGCAGCGAGGGAGAAAAACTCGCCGGTGCCGCCGGCCGCGAACAACGCAGTGGCGCCGTAGGGCGCCAGCCATTCCAGGCGCTTGATATAGCCCGCCTGGTGGAAGTCACCCTGGGCGTTGAAATCGGTCACGGGGAAAGACAGCAGACCGTGGGAGAGGATGGACTTCAGTTCTTGTGGATTCATTATTCGAACACCCTGGGCAAAGATTTTCTGGCGAAAGGTTGTTGTTGGTTCTGTTGATGTCGTACGTCATCGTACAACTATAAAATAATTCGTCAACTGTAATTCATCGATCGTGCTTGCACAGGGTGCTGAGGCTCACCTTCTTGACGTAGGAATTTTTTCCTCTATTCTCCGGACTACTGTATATACATACAGTTATTAAGGAAGATTCCTACGGCATAGCAAGGAGCTAACATGTCAGGTCTTGAACTCGCAGCACCCACCAAAAACCCGCCTACCCTGCGCTTCGAAGGTGGCGAACACACCGCCATCGGCGATGACACCCTGTTGCGCTTCGTCAAGGACGCCCCGGCGATTCCCGCGCGACAAGTCGAGCTGCACCTGCCCAACGGCCTGGCGCTGACCTACGGCCAAGTGATCGCACTGGGCGGTGACTTTTATGGGATTCCCGGCCAGCCCATCAGCGATGGCGCCTCGGCAGCCGAACGCGTGCAACGCTTCATCGCCGCCTTCAACTCCCTGGCGGTTTTGCCCGCCTCACGGGAAGAAGCTCACAAGATCCTCGCGGTGATGCAAAAGGAGATAAACGCGGTCAACCAGGCAATCAAGGATGGCAAGCAAGCCCATGAAGCCTACGATGCCCTGGGTGATACGTTGTCGGAAGAGTGGAACCGCATCACCGGTGGCGGCAGCGCAGTGTCGGCATTGATCCCATTGGGCCGCTACCTGAAGTTGGCGGCGGACAATGCCGACCACTTTGGCGAATGGGCGCTGTCAGCGTACCTGGCCGGGCATACGGCAGCCCTGCAACAGGCCGTTGTCGCCCATCAAACCGGCACCGACCAGGCACTGGAACTGGCCTATGCCATGAACAGTTTTGCTGATCACTTCTTAACCGACCTGTTCTCCGCAGGCCACTTGCGGGTCCCGCGTAAACAATTGGCAGCGGTGGTGACACCTGGCGAACTGGGCTCGCTGATCAGCCGTTTCATGCATGACGAAGACAGCAAGTTAGGGCTCAACGTGCACAACGCCCTGGGTGATCAGTGGCACGCGTATGGCGACAAACGCTACTTCGACGCCATCGACGCGGATAACCGGACGCAAGTCAAACGTGCGGTGCAGGCTTCAGCCGATGAAATCTTCGAGACCTTTATCAGCGGCGTAGCGCCCTCCCCGGCCAACTTCAAGGCTCCGCTGCATGTGCCAGATTTGAACGCGGCGCAAAATCCGGCGAACAACTTCTCGCCACTGTTCAAGATGGAGGGGGACAAGGTACTGCGGCGCAAGGACGTGAATGACCTGAACGACAAGCACTGGACCAATGATTGGTGGGGGTGGAGTACGTATTTGTTGCTTAAGGACTACAAGCCGAATACGCCAGCTTGAAGAATACCGTTTGTCGACACTGGGATTTCTAACAGTTCCGGACAATGTCGTTGCAGTGGATAAGTTTGCTCAGGGGCCAGAAACCCGGCCCCTGAATTGACCCGGCCACCGCTGTGACAACCACGGAGATTTCATCATGACGAATCCAGTCCCCGGCCTGAACATTCGTATCACAGGGCCCTTTGACCAAGCAGAGGTTAACCTTTCCACATTCACAGGGCCGCTCGTGGTCAGCATTCCAAACGATGCCGAGCTCTTTCCGAGGGGCAAGGTGTACGTGATCCTGGGCCCGAATTCGGACGCGCCAGCTTGGGAGGGAGCCCAAATCGACGCAGGTGAATGGCAAAAGGACACGGAACAATATCAACGGCGTTCGAACCTGAAACTCGAGGTGCCAAAACAGGATTTATTGCGCTTCAAGAACCAAACCACGCTGCTACGCTATATAGCCCAGAGTGAGTCCAACATGCAGATCATCTCTGAGCCGATTTCGCTGACCATCACCACATAGCTCAACCCCGCTGCGCCTCCGCCTCTTCATGGGCATGGCGCGGCCGCTCCCGGTGTTGGTCAAATTTCGACGCCATCGACGCGGATACCCCTCGGCGCACAGCAGCAGATAAATCGGCACACGGAGCCTGCCGTTTGTCAGAACTGTGATTTCTCACAGTATCTCTGCGCTCGGATTGAGCCCCCAATACGTGGAAACCCATCAATACGCAGAGGTATCCATGGACAGCAAATACCAGGTCATCTTCCCCGCAAACCTGAAAATTCCAAGGAGAGAGGTCTCGTTTGATCGCTTCATCAATATAGGTGATTGGCTTGAATTCGCGCTTCTACCCAACGTTGTGTTCATAGTCGTACACAAGAAATACAAGATCACCGAAGAAGACAAAATCAATGATATCGAATTACACGTAGACGTCATTCAGCCTTGATTTATCCCCGCTGCGCCTCCGCTTCTTCATGGGCATGGCGCAGCCGCTCCCGGCTGTTGGTCAAATGCAAGCGCATGGCCGCCCGCGCCGCATCCGAATCCTGGCGGGCAATCGCCTCATAGATCTCTTCGTGCTCGCGGCTCAGGCGGCTCATGTAGTGCTGCTGGTCATCATGGGCCAGGCGCGCCGAATTCAGGCGGGTACGCGGAATGATGCTGGTGCCCAGGTGAGTCATGATATCGGTGAAGTAGCGGTTGCCGGTGGACAGGGCAATTTCCAGGTGGAATGCGAAGTCGGAGGCCACCGCATCGCCGGCGTGGGCCGCACTCTCATTCAGCGCGTCGAGGGCTGCACGCATGGCCGCCAGCTGTTCATCACTGCGGCGTAACGCAGCCAGGCCTGCCGACTCCACTTCCAGGCTGATCCGCAACTCCAGGATCGCCAGCACATCACGCAGGGTCACGACCGTGGCCGGATCAATGCGAAAACCGCTCGGGCTTGGGGTGTCCAGCACAAAGGTGCCGATACCGTGGCGGGTTTCGACCTGCCCCGCCGCCTGCAGGCGCGAGATGGCTTCGCGCACCACGGTGCGGCTGACGCCATGGGCCTCCATGATCGCCGACTCGGTGGGCAATTTGTCACCACGCTTGAGCTGGCCGTCGCGGATTTGCTCGGACAACACCGTGACCAATTCCTGGGCAAGGCTGCGGCGCTTGCGAGGAAGACGAGGGGCGGTGTTGGCATTTTGCATATCGGGTCATCTTTGTGGGTGAACTGAGAAAGCATCATAGCCCATGGCGGTTGTACGATCACCGTTCCTGGCATGACTTTCATCAAACCCTGCGCGCTCGATAATAGATTTAGCTATTTGTGTCCTGGGGATTAGTGCAAAAACGTCTCGACGAGCTGTCATTTCTCACAGCAGACGCCGCCTCCGATACCGCGCAGAGTTAAACCTGTTTTGATCAACAGGAGACCCGTCATGAAATGCAAACTTCTCTACTGCACCGTTCTCCTGAGCCTGCTGACGAACTTCGCTACCGGGGCCCCGTCGCCCCTGCGTAATGGCGGCGGCGAAGACATCATCCTGCAAGGCTTTCACTGGAACTCCAGTCGCAACACACCTGAAAAGTGGTACCAAGTGCTTGCCCGAATGGCCCCCGTTATCGGCCAGGACGGTTTCACCAAGATCTGGTTACCGCCCGTGTGGGTGGATAAGTCCAGCTGGAGCGATCCGGCCAAAGGTACTTCGGGCGGAGGTGAAGGCTACTACTGGAACGATTTCGATAAAAACAGCGCGTACGGCACCGACGCTGAACTCAAGCAAGCTGCCACGGCCCTGACGAGAGCCGGCGTGCAGGTTATGTATGACGTGGTGCCGAATCACATGAACGACAAGATTCCCGGCGTGATGGTGCGCTTCCCCCGGGGCTACAAACTGTGGCGCAATGACTGCACGCCCCCCAGCGATTGCGATGAAGGCGATCCATTCGAGGACGGTGCGGCGGACCTCAATACCGCCAGCCCAGAGGTTTCACCACGCTTCATGCAGGAGTTTCGCAACCTGCGGGACAATTACAGCGCCCACGACTTGCGCTTCGACTATGTACGCGGTTACTCACCTGAGCGGGTCGACCTGTGGATGAAAAACTTCAACGACCAGGCGTTCTGTGTCGGCGAGTTCTGGAAGAGCCCCGGCGAATTCCCCGCCAGCGACTGGCGCAGCAAGGCCAGTTGGCAGGACGCACTCAAGGATTGGTCAGATCGCTCGCACTGCGCCGTGTTCGATTTCGCCCTCAAGGAGCGCATGCAAAACGGCAGCATCGCCGAATGGCGCCACGGCCTCAACGGCAACCCCGTCAAGTCTTGGCGCGAAATCGCCGTTACATTCGTAGACAATCACGATACCGGTTATTCGCCGGGGCAATATGGTGGTCAACATCATTGGCCTTTGCCCGATCCGATGATTAACCTCGCGTACGCCTACATCCTCCTAGCCCCCGGAATACCCGTCGTGTACTGGCCCGCCATGTATGACTGGGGGCGTGGCAACCTGATCCGCACGCTCATAGCCCTGCGCAAGAGTGCCGGCATCAGGGCCGACTCACCGATCAGTTTCCAGACCCAATATTCCGGCCTGGTGGCCGCCACCAATGGCACTCAACAGCGGATACTGATGGCCTTGGACTCCGACTTGAACAAAGTCCCCGACGACTTCACCCCCGTTATGAATGCCGATGGGCAACGCATCCGCATTTGGAAAACCGCCACGACGGCACAGGATGTCCCCCTCACGCTGCATTGCGACAACGCTCAGCCAGGGAACAGGCAAGCGGTCTACGCCGTCGGTTCACCGCTGGAACTGAGCGCATGGGACCCTGCTCATGCGATCCCCCTGCAACCCAGCGCCCCTAATCGATGGAGTGGCATCGTAACGCTACCGGCGCAGCAGGCCATCGAGTGGAAATGTGTGATCCGCAGCCTCGACAATATCAATCAGGTTGACTGGCAAGCCGACCCTAATAACCGTGCCTCGCCAGGCACTCAAACCGAAAGCGTGGGGCACTTTTGATCGTCCAAAAAAATGCCTCGGCCAAAGCCGAGGCATTCCCCTATTCGCCTGCTGGCTACAGGGGCTTACTTCACCACTTTCAGACTCGGCCGACCGCTTGGACGCGGCGGCTCTGAATCCGGTGGTGGCACATCATCGCCGTCTTCGCTTTCGATCGTTTCATCGTCCTCGAAAGGGGATTCCAGATCAAAGACCATGCCTTGGCCATTTTCCCGGGCGTAAATCCCGAGGATGGCGCCGATCGGCACGAACAGCGTATGCGGCACGCCGCCGAAACGCCCTTCGAAGCTCACCGCTTCGTTGTCCATGTGCAGGTGGCGCACTGCACTGGGCGATACGTTCAACACAATCTGCCCATCACTGGCAAACCCCTGCGGTACCTGCACCGCAGGAAATTCGGAATTGACCAGCATGTGCGGGGTGCAATCGTTGTCCACAATCCACTCGTAGAGCGCGCGGACCAGGTAGGGTCGACTGGAGTTCATCAGCGGCTCCTTAAGCCTTAGCGCATATCGCGTTCGACACCAGACAGACTTGCCTGGAAAGCCTCACGCGCAAACTGGCGCTCCATGTAATCAAGCAACGGCTTGGCCGGCCGCGGCAGTTCAATACCGAGAATCGGCAAACGCCAGAGTATCGGTAATAGGCAGCAATCCACCAAGCTTTGTTCCTCGCTGAGGAAAAAAGGTTTGTCGGCGAACAACGGCGAAACACCGGTCAGGCTCTCGCGCAATTCCTTACGCGCCTGCACACGTGCCGCTTCTTTGCTGCGGGTATCCAGAATCACATCCACCAGCCCGCACCAGTCACGCTGGATCCGATGGATCAGCAGGCGGCTGTTGGCACGCGCCACCGGGTACACCGGCAGCAAAGGGGGATGCGGGTAACGCTCATCCAAGTATTCCATCACCACGGTCGACTCCCACAACGCCAGGTCGCGATCGACCAGGGTGGGCAAGCTGCCGTAAGGGTTCACTTCGATCAGTTTCGGCGGATGACGTCCCGCTTCCACACTGATGATCTCGGCGCTGACACCCTTCTCTGCGAGCACGATGCGTACTCGGTGGGAATAGTGGTCGGCGGGGTCGGAGTAACAGGCCAACCGGTTGGTCACGCCCATGGCGGTCCTCCTCGCTTGTTGAAATTATCGAAAGCTCAAAAACGAGCGCGCCCAGAGAGCGTCTCTGTAGTACCTGGAGTCCAGGTCGCTACGGTTCAGAGATGCCGCTGGGCGCGCAAGATTAACAGCAATTGCTTACGGTTGGATCAATGCACATCCTTCCAGTATTCGCGTTTGAGCAGATAGGCGAATACGAAGAAGAAGGCCAGGTAGAGCAAGACGTAAGTACCAATGCGCTGGTGCTGCAGTTTGACCGGGTTGGCCGAGTAGGCCAGGAAGGTCACCAGGTTCTTGACCTTCTCGTCGAACTGCTCGTCAGTCAGTGCACCGGGGGTATCTATCTTCAGCTGATCGCACGCTTCATGGGTCAAAGGCGTGCCGGTCAACGGATCGTATTGCTTCTTGCCGTCTTCAACGACCTGAACCTGCTTGCATCCTACCACTTGCTTGCCTTGCAGGCCGACCAGAACGTTAGGCATGCCGACGTTCGGGAACACTCGGTTGTTCACACCCCAAGGACGTGCCGGGTCTTCGTAGAAGGACTTCAGGTAGCCATAGAGCCAGTCGGTGCCGCGAACGCGCGCAACCAGGGTCAGGTCAGGCGGTGCAGCACCGAACCAGGTCTTGGCGTCAGCCGGCTGCATGCCGATGTTCATGTGGTCGCCGATCTTGGCGCCGGTGAACACCAGCTTGTCGAGCATTACCTCATGGGGAATGCCCAGGTCATCGGCCACGCGCTCATAGCGCTGGAACTTGGCGCTGTGGCAGCCCATGCAGTAGTTGGCGAACGTACGCGCGCCGTCCTGCAGGGCAGCCTTGTCAGACACGTCGATAGCGACTTTTTCCAGCTCCGGGCCATGCTCGGCAGCGAAGGACAGTAGCGGCAGCGCCGCAAGCATCAATGCAACGAATAACTTTTTCATCAGCCAGTCACCCTTTCCGGAACCGGTTTGGTCTTCTCGAGCCGGGTATAGAACGGCATCAGAATGAAGTAGGCGAAATACAGGAAGGTGCAGACCTGCGACAGCAGCGTACGCTCAGGAGTCGGCGCCAACACGCCCAGTACACCCAGGATCACGAACGCGATGCAGAACACCCACAGCCAGATCTTGCTCAGCCAGCCCTTGTAGCGCATGGACTTGACCGGGCTTCTGTCGAGCCACGGCAGCACGAACAGCACCGCAATGGCCGCGCCCATGGCGATCACGCCCATGAGCTTGTCGGGAATCGCCCGCAAGATCGCGTAGAACGGCGTGAAGTACCAGACCGGGGCAATGTGCTCGGGTGTCTTGAAGGCGTTGGCCTGTTCGAAGTTAGGTTTTTCCAGGAAATAACCACCCATCTCCGGGAAAAAGAACACGATCGAGCAGAACACGAACAGGAACACGACCACGCCGACGATATCTTTCACGGTGTAGTACGGGTGGAACGGGATGCCGTCCAGCGGGATGCCGTTCTCGTCCTTGTGCTTCTTGATGTCCACACCATCCGGGTTGTTCGAACCCACTTCGTGCAGCGCCAGGATATGCAGCACCACCAGGCCGAGAATCACGATCGGCAAGGCCACTACGTGCAAGGCGAAGAAGCGGTTCAGGGTGATGCCGGAGATCAGGTAGTCACCCCGGATCCACTGGGTCAGGTCGTTGCCGATCACCGGGATAGCACCGAACAGCGAGATGATCACCTGCGCGCCCCAGTACGACATCTGGCCCCACGGCAGCAGGTAGCCCATGAAGGCTTCAGCCATCAGCGCCAGGTAGATCAGCATGCCGAACACCCACACCAGCTCACGAGGCTTCTGGTACGAACCGTAGAGCAAGCCACGGAACATATGCAGGTAGACCACGATGAAGAACGCCGAGGCGCCCGTGGAGTGCAGCAGGCGCAGGATCGAGCCGTACTCGACGTCACGCATGATGTATTCGACGGAAGCAAACGCCTCTTCCGCCGAGGGGGTATAGCTCATCGTCAACCAGACACCGGTGACGATCTGGTTGACCAGCACCAGCAGTGCCAGGGAACCAAAGAAGTAGAAGAAGTTGAAGTTCTTCGGGGCGTAGTACTTGCTGAGATGGTCTTCCCACATTTTAGTGGCGGGGAAGCGTGCATCCACCCAATCCATGAACTTGCTCATCACGCGTTCTCCTTATCGAGACCAATGACAATGATGTCGTTAGATTCGTAGTTATGCGGAGGCACGGGCAGGTTCAAGGGAGCAGGCTGAGACTTGTAGACACGACCGGCCAAGTCGTAGTGAGAACCGTGGCACGGACAGAAATAACCGCCAACCCAGTCCTTGCCCAGATCGACAGGGGCGACTTCCGGGCGGAAGGTTGGTGAGCAACCCAGGTGGGTACACAGACCGACCAGCAACAGAATCTCTGGCTTGATCGAACGTACTTCGTTTTTGGCGTAGGCGGGTTGGTCGGATTTCTCAGATTTGGGGTCAGACAACTGGCCTTCGATCTTTTTCAGATTTCCCAGGATTTCCTCTGTACGACGAACAATGAACACCGGCTGGCCGCGCCATTCAGCAATCATCTGCTGACCTGGTTCGATCTTGCTGATATTCACCTTCACCGGTGCACCTGCGGCTTTCGCCTTGGCACTGGGAAACCATGACCCCACGAACGGGACCGCAGCCCCCACCGCTCCTGCAGCACCCACCACGGATGTGGCTGCTACCAAGAAGCGACGCCGGCCTGCATTCACGCCGTCATTGCTCATTCAGTCCTCTCCCATCAGCTTTTTGGCCTGTTAAATCAGGCGTCTACTAAGTATTAAATCTGAACTTATAAAAATTTTGCCGAATGGTAATGAAAAGCCCCACCTCTGACAAGGGAATTACCCGGAGCTCCAGCTCCAGGCCTTGTAGTATAGGGGGTCTACGGATGTGGCAAGTTGTCACGCTGAAATTTGTGCATAAATCGCAGGTAATAAAAAACGCCCAGCTCCGTGAGGAGGCTGGGCGTTTTTGTGGAACGTAAAGCGAATTAACGCTTCGAGTACTGCGGACGCTTACGCGCTTTACGCAGACCGACTTTCTTACGTTCAACTTCACGGGCATCACGAGTCACGAAGCCAGCTTTGCGCAGAGCGCCACGCAGGGTTTCGTCGTACTGCATCAGAGCGCGAGTGATACCGTGGCGGATTGCGCCAGCTTGACCACTTACACCGCCACCGATAACAGTGACGTAGATGTCGAACTTTTCAACAGTCTCGGTCAATTCCAGCGGCTGACGAACTACCATGCGGGCAGTTTCGCGGCCGAAGAAGTTGTCCAGGGTGCGGTTGTTGATCGAGATGTTACCAGTGCCCGGACGCAGGAAAACGCGTGCGGTTGCGGTTTTGCGACGGCCAGTGCCGTAATTTTGAGTCGCCGACATAATGAACTATTCCGTTAAAACTTCAGTTCTTGGGGCTGCTGAGCAGCATGAGGGTGAGCAGCGCCCGCATAGACTTTCAGCTTGCGAAACATATCGCGACCCAGTGGGCCCTTCGGCAGCATGCCTTTAACCGCGATTTCAATCGGGGCCTCAGGCTTCTTAGCGATCAGGCCTTCGAAATTGGAAGACTTGATGCCGCCTGGGAAACCGGAGTGACGGTAGTACATTTTGTCTTGCGCTTTGTTGCCGGTAACACGTACCTGCTCAGCGTTGATGATCACGATGTAGTCACCGGTATCAACGTGAGGAGTGTACTCAGGCTTGTGCTTGCCACGCAGACGGCTGGCGACTTCAGTGGCCAGACGACCCAGAGTCTGACCAGCGGCGTCGACGACAAACCAGTCGCGCTGAACTGTTTCCGGTTTTGCAGTAAAAGTTGTCATTCTTTAATAGCCTCAGGGGCCGCCCTGTAAATTAGACGGCGGATCTTACTGAATAGTGCGTACTTTGACAAGTCAAAGGCAGCCGGATACAGACGCTATCGGGGGCTCGGGTCGGCGCGTCCGTTCAACGGCAAGATTCTTCGGCAGGCGGCGCATCACTTCCACTGCAGAAAGAGGTGGGCAATTATGCAGATTGCGAAAAAAAATTCAACCTGCTTTTATGATTGTTTTCCCTGAAGGAGTACCCGATGGATTATCGACAGCTGGGCCGGACCGATCTGAACGTGAGCGCGATAGCCTTGGGCACCATGACCTGGGGTGAGCAGAACAGCGAGGCAGAGGCCTTTGCACAGATCGAACGGGCCAAGGCCGCAGGGATCAACTTCCTCGACACCGCCGAAATGTACCCGGTGCCGCCCAAGGCCGATACCTACGCCACCACCGAGCGGTACATCGGTAATTACTTCAAGAGCCGCGGCGACCGTGCCGACTGGATCCTCGCCAGCAAGGTCGCCGGCCCCGGCAACACCATCGACTACATCCGCGGTGGCCACCTGCGCCATAACCGCAGGCACATCGTCGAAGCCCTGGATGCCAGCCTCAAGCGCCTGCAGACCGACTGGATCGACCTCTACCAATTGCACTGGCCAGAGCGCAGCACCAACTTCTTCGGCCAACTGAGCTACAAGCACAAGGACGAAGACGACCTGACGCCGCTGGAAGAGACCCTCGAAGCACTGGACGAACAAGTGAAGGCCGGCAAAATCCGTCACATCGGCCTGTCCAACGAAACCCCGTGGGGCACCATGAAGTTCCTGGCCCTGGCCGAAGCGCGCGGCTGGACCCGCGCGGTGTCGATCCAGAACCCCTACAACCTGCTTAACCGCAGCTTTGAAGTGGGCCTGGCGGAAATCGCCATTCGTGAACAATGCGGTCTGCTGGCCTATTCACCCCTGGCGTTCGGCATGCTCAGTGGCAAGTACGAAGGTGGCGCGCGCCCGGCAAAAGCGCGCCTGACGGAATACAGCCGCTTCAGCCGCTACTTCAATCCACAGTCGGAAGCGGCGTGCAGCCGTTATGTGGCACTGGCCCGCGAACACGGCCTGGACCCGGCGCAAATGGCCCTGGCCTTTGTGACGCAACAGCCGTTCGTGACCAGCAACATTATTGGCGCAACGTCGCTGGAGCAACTGGACAGCAACATCGCCAGTGCCGATCTGAAGCTGTCGAAGGACGTACTGGAAGGGATTGAGGCGATTCAGAAGGATCATCCGAATCCGGCGCCTTGATTGATCTGTAGAGCGCTATCGGGGGCAAGTCGAATCGTCGCACCGCCCCTCCCACATTGGAATGCATTCCAAGTGTGGGAGGGGCGGTGCGACGATTCGACTTGCCCCCCGATGACGCATTCAAGACCCGCAAAAAATCAAAGCGCCCGCGCAATGATCTCTTTCATGATTTCATTGGTCCCGGCATAAATCCGCTGCACCCGCGCATCCGCCCAGGCCCGGGCAATCGGGTATTCCCACATGAACCCATAGCCACCGTGCAGTTGCACGCACTCGTCGAGCACCTTGCATTGCAGGTCCGTGGCCCAGTACTTGGCCATCGCCGCCGTCGGCACATCGAGCTTGCCCTCCAGGTGCAGCGCCATGCATTTGTCTACGAATACCCGGCCGATCTGAATCTCGGTGGCCATCTCCGCCAGCTTGAACCGGGTGTTCTGGAAGTCGGCAATCGCCTTGCCGAAGGCTTTGCGCTCTCGGGTGTAGTCAAGCGTCCATTGCAATGCCGCTTCGGCTGACGACAGCGCTCCAATCGCGACGGTCAAGCGTTCCTGGGGCAGCTCCTGCATCAAATAAGCGAAGCCCATGCCCGCCTGGCCCAGCAGGTTTTCCTTGGGCACCCGCACGTCCTGGAAGAACAACTCCGAGGTGTCCTGGGCCTTCATGCCGACTTTCTCCAGGCGCTTGCCCTTATCGAAGCCCGGTGTATCAGCCTCGACCACAAACAGGCTGGTGCCCTTGGCGCCGGCCTTGGGGTCGGTCTTGGCGACCACAATGACCAGATCGGCGAGAAAGCCATTGGTGATAAAGGTCTTGGAGCCGTTGATCACGTATTCATCACCGTCCAAAACGGCGCTGGTCTTGACCCCTTGCAGATCGGACCCGGCGCCCGGCTCGGTCATCGCGATGGCCGTGACCATCTCGCCGGAGATCAATTTGGGCAGGTATTTGTGCTTCAACGCCTCGCTGCCGTAATGCAGGATGTACGGCGCGACAATGTCCGAATGCAGGGAAAAACCGATACCGGTCAGCCCCAGGCGGCTGATCTCTTCGATCACCACCGCACTGTAGAGAAAGTCCGCGCCCAGGCCGCCGTATGCTTCCGGTAGATGGGAACACAGCATCCCCGCCTCCCCCGCCTTGCTCCACAGCTTGCGGTCGATGTAACCCTGTTTCTCCCATTGCCCATGGAACGGCGCGGCGTCTTTTTCAAGGAAGGTGCGCACGCTCTGGCGGAAGAGTTCGTGTTCCGGGCTGAACAACGTTCTGGGGATCATGGAGTCACCTGCGTGGATTGTCGGACAAAGACGAACCACAGAGCCTATGCCGCGAAGGCGTCACGGGACACTGGACACATGCGACAAAAAATAAGACGATCCAGCCGTCTGGTGACCACTTTCCCCTATAAGAATAAATGAAATTATGTCTAACCAAATCTCCACGCCCCTGCGGCGCGTCAGCATTTTGGCCATTGATCGGGTGTTCGCTTCAACCCTCATGCAAGCCAAGGACTTCTTCCACCTCGCCAGCCTGCGTTACGGCAAGCAACAAGGCCTGGGCCTGACGCCAGGGTTTGAAACGCGCCTGGTCAGCCCCGATGGACAATCGGTGCGCAGCTTCAGTGATGTGATCATGCCGGTGGACGGCGGCCTCGAAGATGCCGACATCATCGTGCTGCCGGCCTTCTGGGATGACTTCGACACCCTGTGCACACGCTACCCGCAAGTGCTGCCGTGGCTGCGCGAACAACATGCCCGTGGCGCCGTACTCTGCGGCGAGGCCACTGGAGTGTTCTGGCTGGCCGAGGCCGGTTTGCTCGATGGCAAGGAGGCGACCACCTACTGGCGGTTCTTCAATGCCTTCAGCGAACGCTTCCCCCAGGTCCAGCTCAACCAGGACAAGCACCTCACCGACGCCGACAACCTCTACTGCGCCGGCGGCACCACTTCGGCCTGCGACCTCTACATCTATTTGATCGAACGCTTCTGCGGCGCCAACATCGCCCAGGCCGTGGCCCGGGACATCCTCTACGAAGTACAGCGCAGCTATGCGCCGGGGCGTATCGGTTTCGGCGGGCAGAAACTGCACCAGGACGTGATCATCCTGCAGATCCAGCACTGGCTCGAAGAACACTTCGCCGATAAGTTCCGCTTCGAGGACGTCGCCCGGGAACACGGGATGAGCATCCGCAACTTCATGCGCCGCTTCCAGACCGCTACCGGCGACAAGCCGCTGCATTACCTGCAACGCCTGCGCATCGAGACTGCCAAGGGCTTGCTCTCGGGCAGCCGCAAGAGCATCAAGACCATCAGTTATGAGGTGGGTTACGACGACGCGAGTTTCTTTGCGCGGTTGTTCAGGCAGCACACCGAGCTGTCGCCGAACCAGTACCGCCAGCAGTTCCAACAGGCTGCGTAAGCAAATATGGGAGGGGGCTTGCTCCCGATAGCGGTGGATCAGTCAGTGCATCTGTTACTGAAAGACCGCTATCGGGGGCAAGCCCCCTCCCACATTTTTTACGGTGTCGGTCCTAGGGTTTGTGCGCCCGCGACAGGAACTCGTGGGACTGCATTTCCAGCAAGCGGCTCAAGGTGCGCTGGAATTCGAAGTTCAAGCGGCCGCCGGTGTAGAGGTCCTTGAGCTCGACTTCCGCCGAGATGATCAACTTGACGTTACGGTCATAGAACTCGTCGACCATGTTGATAAAGCGCCGCGCAATGTCGTCGGTGGTGACGCTCATCTGCTCCACGCCGCTCAGGATCACCGCATGGAAGATCTTGCCCAGCTCGATGTAGTCGTTCTGGCTGCGCGGGCCGTCGCACAGCTCGCGGAAATCGAACCAGGCCACGTCATCACAGGTGCGCAGCGCAATGATTTCACGGTTTTCGATGATCAACTTATCGTTTTCCACCGCCTGGGTGCATTCCGGCGTGAGGGCTCGGAAGCTTTTGCGCAGGCTTTCGTGCGCCGCGTCGTTCAGCGGGAAGTGGAACAGCTCGGCTTGCTCAAGGTGCCGCAGGCGGTAGTCGACACCGCTGTCGACGTTGACGATATCGGTGTTCTGCTTGATCAGCGCAATGGCCGGCAGGAAACGCGCACGTTGCAGACCGTCCTTGTACAAACCGTCGGGCACGATGTTCGACGTCGCGACCAAGGTCACGCCGTTCTTGAACAGTTCTTCCATCAGCGTGCCAAGGATCATGGCGTCGGTGATGTCGGAGACGAAGAACTCGTCGAAGCAGATCACCCGCGCTTCTTCGGAGAACCGCTTGGCGATGATGGTCAGCGGGTTTTTTTCGCCCGGTAGGGTTTTCATCTCTTCGTGCACGCGCTTCATGAAGCGGTGGAAGTGCGTCCGGACCTTTTCCTTGAACGGCAGCGCTTCGAAGAAGGTGTCCACCAGGTACGTCTTGCCCCGGCCCACGCCACCCCAGAAGTACAGGCCCTTGACCGGCGTGCGGTCTTTCTTGCCAAACAGCTTGCTGAGCATCCCAGGCTTGCTTTGCGAGGCCGCGACCAGGTCGTCATACAGGCGCTGCAAATGACGCACCGCCGTTTCCTGGGCAGCGTCGTGGAAGAACTCGGGGCGTTTCAGATCAGCTTGATATCGTTCTAGGGGCGTCATAATTTCGTTAGCAAGGCAACAAAAACGGGCCGTCACTGTAACGACGGCCCTGGATAATGGCAATCAACCCTTGGTCGGGTTAATCCTCGAGGGGGGTCAACGCGACGCGCAAGGCTTCGATGGCGGCATCACGCGCTGCGTCGTCGGCAAATGACGCGCTGTCGGCCACTGCGGCGCCGTCCAGCCATACGCTGAAACCCAGGGCTTCGGTGCGTATATCCAGCGCGTTACCGCTCTGCAGTTGTTTGGTCACCGCGCCGGCGGCCTTGCCGTCAGCAAAGTTGCGCGACAGCAGCAACTGCTCGCCATCAGCCGCCAGCAAGCGGAACCGGAAGCTGCCGTCGTCTTCACGGAAGCTGACGAAACGCGCGGCTTTCGCCGCTTTCTTCTTGGTGCTCACAGGTGCCGCGGCCTGGTTCACGAAAGAACGCAGGCCCACCGCCTCACGCAACTCGGCGAGGAACGGCGCGGCCACGGCGCGGGCTTTCTTGGCTCCCACCAGCAGCAGGTCTTCCATATCCGACGGTCGCGCCATCAACTGGTGATAGCGCTCGCGGGCTTCGCCCAACTGGCCGTCCAGCAGCTGGAACAGACGATTCTTCGCCTCGCCCCAGCCCAGGCCTTGCAGCAGTTCAGCGCGGAACGCTTCTTCCTGGGCCTTGCTGGCAAACGCCTGGTAGAGGGTGAACAAGTGAGAGTTGTCCGGGTCCTTGGCTTCGCCGGGCGCGCGGGAGTCGGTGACGATCCGCGAAATGGCGTCCTTCATGTCCTTGGCGCTGGTGAACAACGGGATGGTGTTGTCGTAGCTCTTCGACATCTTGCGGCCATCCAGGCCCGGCAACGTGGCGACGCTTTCCTCGATCAACGCCTCGGGCATGGTGAAGAACTCCTTGCCGTTGCCGAACAGGTGGTTGAAGCGCTGGCCGATGTCGCGCGCCATCTCCACGTGCTGGATCTGGTCGCGTCCCACCGGCACCTTGTGTGCATTGAACATCAGGATGTCCGCCGCCATCAGCACCGGGTAGCTGTACAGGCCCATGGTGATGCCCGCATCCGGGTCTTCGCCGGTTTCCACGTTCTTGTCCACCGACGCCTTGTAGGCATGGGCGCGATTGAGCAGGCCCTTGGCGGCAACGCAGGTCAGCAGCCAGGTCAACTCGGGGATTTCCGGGATGTCGGACTGGCGATAGAAAGTCACCCGGTCCACGTCCAGGCCACCGGCCAGCCAGGTCGCGGCGATTTCCATGCGCGAGCGCTGGATTCGCTGCGGGTCATCGCACTTGATCAGGGCGTGGTAGTCGGCCAGGAAGTAGAAGGAATCAGCATTGGCGTCCTGGCTGGCGAGGATCGCCGGGCGAATCGCACCGGCGTAGTTGCCCAGGTGCGGCGTGCCAGTGGTGGTGATGCCGGTGAGGATACGGGTACGAGTCGTCATGGGTAATCGCTTGTCAGACTGCTATCAATTCGAGAGGCGCGGCAGTACCAGATCCTTGAGATCGGTCAGCTTGCCATGAAAAAAGTGTCCGCATTCTGCCACTTTCAGCAGCTCATGGGGACGTTTCAGGGCGGCGGACCAATCGTAGACGGTCTGCGGGTCGACCACTTCGTCGGTTTCCGGCTGGATCAGGGTCAATGGGCAGCCTTGAGGCAACACGTCAGTATCACGCAAGCGCATCACTGCCGCGGCGACCATGAACAGGTGCGCGAGCTTTTCGCCCTTGGCTTCCAGGCGACCGCCCAGGCTGGCCGCCACATAACCACCGAAAGAAAACCCAAGCAAGGTGATCGGCAGGTCCGGGTGTTTTTCTCGCAGCCAGGCGGCGGCCGCTTCGGCATCATCGACTTCACCGGTGGCCATATCGTGCGTGCCGGCGCTGGCACCCACGCCACGGTAATTAAAACGCAAAGTAATCAAACCGGCATCGCGGGCAGTGCGTTGCAGGGTCGATACGACTTTATTGAGCATGGTCCCACCCTGTACCGGGTTAGGGTGGCAGATCAGCGCCAGGCCACGTGGCTCGGGGTGATCCAGGTACAAGGCTTCCAACTGGCCTACTGGGCCATCGATCAAAACGGGGGTTTCACGCATGAGCAAGGAATGAACTCCGTGACCTCTCAAGGGGTCGACTCGTCTAGCTAAAAGTCTGTGCATGGCATCATTGCGAGCTTAATCGCGGTATACAGCGCAGGTCCGAGCCGTTAACGTAAAGCAAAGCCGTTTATAGAGGAAGGACTCGTGGAACACTCGCTCTTAGTTTGGTTGTTGCCGACTCTTGCCCTGGTTGCCGGTGTCGCCATTGGATTCCTGGTTGCTCGCCTTCTGCCGAATGCCGCGCCTAACCGCACGCAGCGTCAGTTGGATGACATCCAGGAACGTTTTGACAGTTATCAGAACGAGGTTGTTACCCACTTCAACACCACCGCGACCCTGGTCAAGAAGCTCACCCAGAGCTACCAGGAAGTACAGGATCACCTCGCCGATGGCGCCAACCGCCTGGCACTCGACGACATCACCCGTCAGCGCCTGCTGGCCGCGCTGCATTCCGATGCACCGCAAACCCCACGGGAGCGCCTGACCCCGCCACGGGAAAACCAGGAGCCGCCACGGGACTACGCGCCAAAGACGCCGAACGCCCCAGGCATGCTGGATGAGCATTACGGCTTGAAGAAGTAAGCCTTTTCGAGCGCTGTAAAAAATCTATGGTCCCCCCCATTTTTGCAATACTGATTAACGGGCGATGTGGTTGGCTTGCTTAAATCTATCCGGCGTCTGTTTGGGGCTTGCCCCAGCGCCACGATGAGAGTCGCGCCTGACGATCCTTAAAAGCCCGTCGGCTTCTGAAGCCGATTTTTATGTCAGGATCTTCGCCAGGCCGGTAGGCCGTTCACGTCATCCGTTGTTCAGCTATCGCAAAACCTGAAGGGTGAATTGTGGTACTGCAACAACCGCAGGGTCAGGCGTTCAAGGCGTCTGGCCCTGCTTCATATTGCGCATGGTGAGCCGCTATCGCCCAAGCGATACGCGCCAGTTTGTTGGCCAGGGCACAGGCCACCACATTCGAGTGTCGTCGGCGCAGCAGCGCTCGCACCCAGTCGGCCAAAGCCCCCTTCTGATGATCCAGCCTCTGCATGTAAACCCTGGAGCATTGCACCAGCAGTTGCCGCAGGTGCTTGTCACCCCGCTTGCTGATCCCCAACAAATTGGCTTTGCCGCCCGTGCTGTACTGTCGCGGCACCAAGCCCACTGAAGCCGCAAAATCGCGACTGCATCGGTATTGCTTGCCATCGCCCATTTCTACAGCCAGAAGGCTGGCGGTGATCGGACCGACACACGGCATGCTAAGCAAACGGCTCCCCAGATCATCGTCGGCCAGCTGGCAAGCCAGTTGTTTGTCCAGTTCCTTGATCTGTTCATCCAGGTAAACGAAGTGATCGTGCAGGCGTTGCAACAGCACTGTCAGCCGCACAGGCAGCTCATGCTCGGCCAAAACAGCTGCCAAACGCTTCATGATGGCTGAGCCTTTGGGCAGGCTGATGCCAAATTCCAGCAGGAAACCGTGCATCTGATTGGCTGTCTTGGTGCGGTCATGCACCAACGACTCGCGCATGCGATGCAGGACAGACAGGGTTTGCTGAGACTCGGTTTTAGGCGTAACGAAGCGCATGGACGGACGGGAAGCCGCCTCGCAAATGGCCTCTGCGTCGATAAAGTCATTTTTGTTGCCCTTGACGAAAGGGCGGACAAACTGCGGTGAAATCAACTTGGTCGTATGCCCCATCGCCGCAAGCTGACGGGCGATGAAGTGAGAGCCGGCACAGGCTTCCGTTACCACGACGCAGCTCGGCAAGTTGCCGAAGAACCGCATCATCTGCGCTCGCGAGAGCTTTTTGCGAAACACCTCGCGGCCCGATTTGTCTTGGCCCAGAAGGTGGAAATTATGTTTGCCGAGATCGATCCCGATCAGCGCTGACTCGCTCATGATGATGGCCTCCAAAAACAAAACACCCTGCGAAAGCGTAGCCCTCGCAGGGTGTGGGGGTGACCATCTCATTAGCCCGGCTGATCGATGATCAGCCGGGCTTTTTGTTGGGCCTCGCTCTGCAGTGATCGCGCCCTGCCTCAGGACACGGGTTGCTCCTGCAACAACCCGCCTTCGATCCGCACATGCCGCCCATGGAAGCGCTTGAGGCTACTGCGATGGCCGACGCTGACGATGCTCAATCCAGGCAGCTCATCGATCACCGCCTGATACAACGTGGCTTCATCCTCTTCATCCATGGCCGAAGTCGCTTCATCCATGTACAGCCATTGCGGCGCGAACAACAACGCGCGGGCAAAGGCCAGGCGCTGTTGCTCGCCCGGCGAGAGCATCCGTTGCCAGTGGTTGGCTTCATCGAGGCGAGCGACCAGGTGCGGCAGGCGGCAGGTTTCCAGGACCTGTGCATAACGTTCTGCCGGGTACACGCTGTCGTCCTGTGGATAACTCAACACATCCTTGAGCGTACCAATCGGCAGGTAGGGCTTCTGCGGCAGGAACAGGTAGCGCTTGGCCGGCAGGCGAATGCTGCCATGGCCGGCTGGCCACAAGTGGCCCATCGCACGCAGCAAGGTACTTTTACCACTGCCCGATCGCCCACTGAGCATCACCCGCTCGCCCGGTTCCACGGTCATGTCGGCGTCGGTGAGCAAATGACGGCCGTCGGCCAGGTCCATCCCCAGGCCCTGCACCACCAGGCGTTCGCCTTGGGGCTGCACATCGATGGCCGCAGGGCGTTGCTCGTTCTCGCTCATGGCCTGCTGGAAGCTCAGCAGACGATCACTGGTCGCACGCCAGCTGGCCAGGTCGGCGTAGGCCGTGATAAACCAACTGAAATTACCCTGCACGTTGCCGAACGCCGAGTTGATTTGCATCAGCTCGCCCAACTCGATCTTGCCGGAGAAGTAGCGCGGTGCAGCCACAATGAACGCAAACACGGTGGCGATCTGCTCATAGCCGGCGGTGAAGAACGTCAGGCGCTTGGACACTTTCATGATGTCCCAGAAGTTATGCCAGACCTTGCCGAACCGCGCACTCAAGCGCTGGTTTTCGTTAGGCTCGCCGTTGTACAAGGCGATACTCTCGGCATTCTCCCGCACCCGCACCATGGAGAAACGCAAGTCCGCCTCAAACCGTTGTTGCTGGTTGCTCAGGCCGATCAAGCGTCGACCGATCAAGTGGGTCAACCAACTGCCGACACCGGCGTAGACCAACGCGCACCAGAACATGTAGCCGGGGATGGTGATACCGAACACTTCAATGCTGCCCGACACGCCCCACAAGATGATGGAGAACGACACCAGGCTGACCACATTGCGTAGCAGCCCCAGGCCCAGGTTCAAGGTATTGGAGGTGAAGCTGTTGAGGTCTTCGGAAATCCGCTGGTCCGGGTTATCGGTATAGCCGCCCTGCTCCAACTGGTAGTAGTTCTTGTGGCTGAGCCAACGCGCGAAATACTTTTCGGTGAGCCAGGCACGCCAGCGAATGGTCAACATCTGGGTCAGGTACAGGCGGTAGACCGCGCCGAGAATCGCCACCGTGGCGATACCGCAGAAATAGATGATCTGTTGCCAGAAGGCGGCGGTATCCTTATTTTCCAGGGCGTTGTAGAAGTCTTTGTACCAGTGGTTGAGCCATACCGATATCGCCACGCTGAACAGCGACAGGCCAATCACCACCGCCAGCAACAACCAGGCCTTGCCCTTCTCTTCACTGCGCCAATAGGGCGTGATCATCGCCCAGGTTCGGCGGAAAAACTGCCCACGCACCGCGTCATTGACCGCGGAGTACTCAGCGTTCTGATTCATTGTTCAGGCTCGGTAGGAAAAACATGACAGGCGTTTGAACCGATCATAGACGATCGGTTCAGGGCGCCGTGCAGCCTGAAGCAGATTGTTCAGACTTCGTTCAGCGCCGTACCGGACGTTTCTGCAGCTTGCGTTGCAGGGTGCGGCGGTGCATGCCAAGGGCGCGAGCGGTGGCGGAGATGTTGCCTTCGTGCTCGGTCAGCACACGCTGGATGTGCTCCCATTGCAGGCGATCCACCGACATGGGGTTTTCCGGCACCAGGGTATCGAGGTCGGCATGCTCGGAGAGCAAGGCGGCCAGCACGTCGTCGGCGTCGGCGGGTTTGCACAGGTAGTTGCAAGCGCCGCGCTTGATCGCCTCGACGGCGGTGGCGATGCTGGAGTAACCGGTGAGGATCACCACGCGCATTTCCGGGTCGAGCTCCAGCAGCTTGGGCAGCAGCACCAGGCCCGAGTCGCCGTCCATCTTCAGGTCGAGCGCGGCGTAGTCCGGCAAGTCGGCCTGGGCGATGGCCAGGCCTTCTTCGGCGGAGCCTGCGGTGCTGACACGGAAGCCGCGACGGCTCATGGCGCGTGCCATCACGCGGGTAAACGTGGCGTCGTCATCTACCAGCAACAGGTGCGGCAGTTCTTCGCCTTCGACTTGGATCTCGTCACTCATCGATATCTCCTCGTGCGACACGGGGCAGGCGCAGCTCGGTGAGCGTGCCACCTTCCTCATGACTATAGAGCTTCACTGAGCCGCCCGCGCGGGTCACGCTGGCCTTGCTCAAAAACAGGCCGAGGCCGAAGCCTTTGCCCTTGGTGGTAAAGAAAGGTTTGCCGATCTGCTCGGCAATAGCCAGCGGCACACCGGCGCCGTGGTCGCGAATACTGATCGTAAGGTCGTCCACATCCCAATCCAGTTGCACTTCCAGGCCCTCGGGGCAGGCATCGGCAGCGTTGTTCAACAAGTTGAGCAAGGCCTGGGTCAAGTCCGGCGGCGGCGCCATGCGCGGCACACTGCCCTGGCCCAACAGGTGGAAACGGTAACTGGCTTCGGGGCGCATCAGGTGCCAGCGGTTCAGGGCTTCGTCGAGCCACTGGGTCACGTCCTGCATCTCCACCGCCAGGCGGCGATTGGCTTCGGCAGCACGCACCAGTTGCTGCAAGGTCTGCTTGCACTGCTTGACCTGTTCGCGCAGTACGCCGAGATCCTCTTGCAGCGCCGGGTCGTGATGGTCCTGGGTCATTTCGTTGAGCAGCACGCTCATGGTCGCCAGCGGCGTGCCCAGCTCATGGGCGGCACCCGCGGCCTGGGTGGCGACGGCCAGCAGTTGCTGGTCGCGCAGGCCCTCTTCGCGGCGGATGGCGCGCAACTCTTCCTGACGGCGCAGTTCTTCGGCCATGCGCGCAGCGAAGAAGGTGATAACCGCAGCGGACAACGCGAAGCTCAGCCACATCCCGTAGATCTGCAGGTTTTCCCGTGCAATGGGGAAGGTCTGCAAGGGGTAGAACTGCGCCAGCAACAGCGTGTACAGGGTCAGCGCGATGCCCGACAGCACCACCGAATAGCGCCACGGCAAGGTCACGGCGGCGATGGTCAGTGGCACCAGGTAATACGAAACGAACGGGTTGGTGGAACCGCCCGAGAAATAAAGCAACACACTGTGGATAAACAGGTCGCAGGCCAGTTGCAGCGCGTATTCGAGTTCGGTCACCGGCCAGGTGGTGCGCAGCCGGATCGCGGTGAACACACACAGCACGGTGGAAAAGCACAGGGTCACGCCCAATTGCAGCCACGGCAGAGGCAGCAGGTCGAACCAATAGGCGAGCCCGACGGAGCCGGCCTGCGCGGCCAGCACCAGGGTACGAATGAACGTCAGGCGCCAGAGGTTCTGGCGAGTGGCGGAAGTCAGTTTTACGGCGGCGAGCATGAGCTCTCCCGATGAGCGCTGCAGGCGGATCGGCAGGAGTATAAACGAAGCAGCACCGCCGACACGGCGTGTGTGGCTCTTTGACGCAGGGCGGGCAAATGACCGTTCGTCGGCAGCGCCCCAACCTGTAGCTAATGTGTAAACCCGAAGAACCCAACGTGACCGTCTACAGTCATACCGATACGACCCCCCCTAAGGAGCTTCCATGTCTCGTTTCATTCGCAGTGCAGCCATCGTCACCCTCAGCGTCGGCAGCCTCGCCAGCCTTCAGGCCATGGCCGCCGATGAGCTGCATTACAACCAGATTGCCCTGCGCGCCGAGGTCAGCCAGGAGGTGGCCCGCGACAAGATGATCGTCACGCTGTACACCGAATCCCAGAACAGCGACCCGGCCAAGCTCGCTGCCGAAATCACTACCACCCTGAACAAGGCCCTCGACCAGGCCCGCGAAGTCAAAGGCGTGACCCTGCGCCAGGGCAGCCGCAACAGCTACCCGATCTACGACAACAAGAACCAGAAGATCACCGGCTGGCGTGAACGCGCCGCGTTGCGCTTGGAGAGCGCGGACTTCCCGGCGCTGTCCAAGCTCACCGGCGAACTGCTGAACACCTTGAAGATGGAAAACATGGATTTCACCATCGCCGACGCCACGCGCAAGTCCAGTGAAGATGCGCTGCTCAAGGAAGCGGTCACCGCATTCAAGGCACGCGCACAGTTGGCCACCGATGCACTGGGCGGCAAGGGCTACAAGATCGTCAACCTGAACCTCAACACCAATGGTTACCCCATGCCTTACGCCCGTGCCGGGATGATGATGAAAGGTGCCCTGGCCGATTCGGCCCCTACCCCTGAAGTAGAAGCCGGCACCAGCCAGGTCAGCATGACCGCCGATGGCGTGATCGAAGTGCTGCAACAATAAAGTACTGACTGAAGCAAACGGGTTCCTGAAAACTCACTGAGTACCGAACCCGTTCTCTGACGGATTGGCATCTGGCGCGGCCTTGAGGACGCGCCTTTTTTATCGGTGCAGCCGTAACTTCATAAATCAGAACACATGGCGCATTACACGCCTCTTCATTCTCCCCCCCTACCGCACGCTGAATACGCGCCTTTATCCGACGAAGTCATGCAATCAGCCGCCAGGTCTTTTCAGTAGATGTCAGCCGCAACCATGTGTAACGAGAACAAAGCCAAAAGCAGGAACGTCAGTACGATCATTTTCCACGCAAGTATCGAACACATAATCGCCAGGGAGGCTAATTTACGGAGATCGATACCGAATGATTACATCTGCCTCAAACACTCTTCCGACATCCATGCCAAATGGGCCTCGCACCTCACCAGAGCTCGCCACCCAGCCTTCCCGCAATAACACAGAACATGCACCCCGGCAAAAAAGCCCAAGGAGAAAACACCATCACCAAACACTGATCCCCGGTCTACCGTATAACCCAGGGGTGGATAAATACATCGCTAAAGCCACTGAAGGTTTTAAAACGCCGAGCCAAAGTACCGCTGAAATTATCAAGGCCGAGTTGAAAACACGGTGGCGCAAGGACATTGATCCTGATAACACGTTTATTGTCACGTTGAACTACGACCCCAAGCAGCCAAAACCCAGGGGTGGCAAAGTCTTAAACAAGATATCGCTGACCAAAGCCGCGTTACATAACGTACAGCGCGCCAATAAGAAAGACGAACACCAGACGGAGTCCGAAAAACAGCGGTCGACCCTGCACACCTGGCTCAACCGGATGGCGCCGTTGAACCCTTTGTCGGTGCTGGAGAATAAGATTGACCCGCTGGCGCAGCCGCAGAAGACCTACGAAGGCATCTTTGTCGGGGCGGCCCCCGGCCAGAGGGAGGTTTATGGCGCTACAAACCTGCTGCGCGAGCCCCCAGCCGCCTTCCGGGAGATCGTGTGGAACACCGAACGGAGCAAACCCTACACCGACTTCCTGAATAGCTTTTGGCCTGCCCATCAAAGCAAATACGAACAAATGAGCAAAGCATCCCTGGTGGGTGCTGCCCTGCGGCAATTTGAGAACAACAGTTTGAAGGCAAGTGATACCGACCTGGTCATGCGCGCCGCCGGCCTGCCGTCGAATACCACTTGGGAGCGTCTGAAACTGGACGATCTGGCCCCCGCCACCCGCAAAGACCCCGATGTGGAAGTAGGGCTGTTGAGTATCAACGGCTTCAAGTCCACGGACTTGCTCTACATCACCGACAAGAAGCCCCAATTGGGTGACGACGGCACCCCCATCAACCGTACGTTGCTGTACATCCCGGGAAACTCCTCGCCGATTCATACGTTCGACAGCCACGCCCGGATGAAGACATGGCTGGCTGAACAGGCTGACGACCCGGTCAAGCGTGAAGCGCTATCGATGCACTTCCGCTTGCGCGACCAGGCTGATCGTTTCTTCTCCGAAGGCGTCAATCAAACGTTGGTCGGTGTCAGCGGCTGGACCAAAAAAAATGCACCCGATGCCGGGCCTCTCGAACGGCTGAACGAATTCGATCCGCAACAATTCATCACCACCGAACCACTGTCCGGCGACCCGTTCGCGGTCATGACCCAGCGGCAGAAAGAACGCTCATACGCCGACGCCGAAACCGAGATCACCACGGACGGCGACGTCACCAAAGCCACCCTCCTGGAAGTGCTGGAGAACACCAGCAAAATCGCCTTGATGATGACCCCGCTGGCCATGGTCATGCCAGAAGTGGCGATAGGGCTGGAGGTGTTTTACGCTGCCGCCGGCGCAGTGGAGGCCGGGGTTGGCGCCGACGACCTCAAGCATGGCAAGCAAGGCGGCGCAGACCATATTGTGTTCGGTGTGCTGAATGCACTGCCTAGCGTCGTCCATGGCGCCAGCAAACTGGTCACCGGTGCCGCCGAGGGCGAAGTCGTCGCAGCGAATGCCGCAGAAGAACTATCGCCACCCTCACGCGAAATCCCGGAAAAGCCCGTCGACATCAAGCCCCGCGCCGAGGAAAACGTTGCCAACCGTCTCCGCCCGTCCCAGGCCGCCGATATCAGCGCCTATGCAATCCCGGATGGCGAACGCGTTATTGAAGGCTTGCAGGCAAATGCAAAAGGCATGCATCAGCTTAAAGATGCTTCCGGCGCAGACCGGTGGTTCATCCGCTACACCGACGCTACGGGTATGCCCAAGGTCTACGAGATCAGAAGCGACTTCAAACTGCACGACGACTACGTTCAGATCATCGACCCACAAACCCGCAAGCCGGTGATGACCGTGCATTCCACCGGCGATGGTGAGTGGGCACCGGGTATCGGCCCAGGAGGTGCCCGCGAGTGGCCATGGAAAAAAAAGATCCCAGCACCGACCCAGGATGAAGTCCTGAACAAAGTCCCCAGCGTTTCGAGTCAGTTTGTTGAAGTAGATGGCACCCAGATGGCAGGGGCAAAAATCTTTGACAAGTACGTCAATGCCGACACAAAAACCAACTTCACTTTTTCCAGTGAGCACTATGAACAAGGTAGCGAGATCAAGCGTAGGCTGAAGATCGATTGGGCGGCCAATGACGGCGTGTATTCGGTGTCAGACTCCGAAAGGGCAATCCCGTCAGAGTTCGGGGCCGGCGAGTACGCGCCGAACTTCATCAAAGACCTGCACCGTAGCCCCTATACGCTGCGCGTTGGCGCAAACGAAATTGAAATGGACTTCAACAAACTCAAGGCCAGCTTTGAAAATCCACCTGCAAACCTGGAGGACAGCTTCCTGCGAGACAACCTCGCCAAATTTGAACAAGCAGTGCCCGATCCAGAACTGCGCGCGCGGATTTCCGAAGTTGCCCACCAGGGAGCAGCAGCGTCCACGTGGCAGGAGCTGGGTCCCCCCCTGCTCAAGGACAACTACTTGACCAGTGCGGGTGACCGTCACTTTCTCATCGACTACAACCCGGCGGCCGGAGACGCCGACGTCACGATCTCTGCCAAGTGGAAGCTGACTGATACAGACTCCGCTGAGCTCGAGCCCATCAAGGATATGGACATCTCATCGACGCGCACTTTCAAGATCCGCAAGAGCAACGGGGCAGAAGGTGATCGATTCAAAATTGAAGGTCCCTCGAATTCCCGCCTGCAACTGTCGGTAGGGTAATAACGATAGAACGTTCTCGACTGACCTGAAAAGCCTGAACGGCGGTAACCTCGGTGACCGCCGTTTTTTTGTCTGGGCAACTTTGTATGCCTGCCACTTCAGGAGTCTCCATGGAAAGAATCACCTTAAAACCACTGCTCCTCGCCGCTGGCCTGCTGGCCTTTATGCCGCTGGCCCAGGCCGCCAGCACGTTGGTCTACTGCTCCGAAGCCAGCCCCGCCGGTTTCGACCCCAGCCAGTACACCAGCGGCACCGATTTTGATGCCTCGGCGGAAACCGTGTTCAACCGCCTGACCCAGTTCAAGCGCGGCGGCACCGAAGTCGAGCCCGGCCTGGCGACCCGTTGGGAGGTGTCCAAAGACGGCCTGACCTACACCTTCCACCTGCGCGATGGCGTCAAGTTCCACACCACCGATTTCTTCACGCCTTCCCGCGACTTCAACGCCGATGACGTGCTGTTCACCTTCAACCGCTTGCTGGACGCCGACAGCCCGTTTCGCAAGGCTTACCCCTCCGAGTCACCGTACTTCACCGACATGGGCCTGAACACCACGATCAAGAGCGTCGACAAACTCGACGAGCACACCGTGCGCTTCAACCTGAACAATGTCGACGCCGCCTTCGTACAAAACCTGGCGATGAGTTTCGCCTCGGTGCAGTCCGCCGAGTACGCGGCTCAATTGCTGAAGGAAGGCAAGGCCGAAGACATCAACCAGAAGCCGGTAGGCACCGGGCCGTTTGTGTTCAAGCGCTACCAGAAGGACTCGCAGATTCGCTATGTGGCCAACAAGCACTATTGGAAGCCCGAGGATGTGAAGCTCGACAACCTGGTATTCGCCATCACCCCGGATGCCGCGTCACGCCTGCAGAAACTCAAGGCCGGCGAATGCCAGGTCAGTGGCTATCCGCGCCCCGCCGACATCGAGGTGATGAAACAGGACCCCAACCTGCGCGTGCTACAGCAAGCCGGTTTCAACCTGGGCTTCCTGGCCTACAACGTGACCCACCCGCCGCTGGACCAGCTCAAGGTGCGCCAGGCCCTGGACATGGCTATCGACAAACCCGCGATCATCAAGGCCGTTTACCAAAGCGCCGGACAATTGGCGCAGAACGCCTTGCCACCGGCGCAGTGGTCTTATGACCCGACCATCAAGGACGCCCCCTACGATCCGACCAAGGCTCGGGCGCTACTAAAAGAAGCAGGGGTTGCACCAGGTACGACCATCAACCTGTGGGCCATGACCGTGCAACGGGCGTCCAACCCGAATGCGCGCATGTCGGCGCAAATGATCCAGCAGGACTGGGACAAGATCGGCATCAAGGCCAACATCGTCAGTTATGAATGGGGCGAATACATCAAGCGCGCCAAGAATGGTGAGCACGATGCGATGATTTACGGCTGGACCGGCGACAACGGCGACCCGGATAACTGGCTCGGCGTGCTCTACAGTTGTGCTGCGGTCAAGGGCAGCAACTACGCCAAATGGTGTAACCCGGCCTACGACAAACTTGTCCAGCAAGCCAAACTCAGCAGCGATCGCGAGCAGCGCATAAAGTGGTATCAGCAAGCACAAAAAATCCTTAAGGAACAAGTACCTATAACGCCTATTGCAAACTCGACGGTTTTCCAACCCCTGCGAAAAGAAGTGCGCGACTTCAAGATCAGCCCGTTTGGATTGACACCTTTCTACGGCGTGAGTCTAGATAAGTAACAGCCGCGCCCCAACCGGGTGCGCCAGGCGCGCCATATGGGTCTTTTTGGTGCGCCTTGCGCACCGAAAAAACCCTCTAAACATGCCCATTTGTGTCAAAACTTTCATAATTGCGACATTCGTGTACGTTCGTACCACTCTTTGCCGCTTGCAACCGTTCAGCATCTTGCAATGGGTATGGCCCCTGCATAAGTATCCGCAGGCCGACTCACGAGGTCGCCCTCACCACCAAAAATGACAACAAATCATGAGGCCAACATGCTTAAACACGCAGTCCTTCCGTTATTAGTGAGCGCTGGCCTTATGGCCGCCGCCCCCTTTGCCCATGCGGCAACTAACCTGGTGTTCTGCTCCGAAGGGAGCCCGGCCGGTTTCGATCCAGGCCAGTACACCACCGGAACAGACTTCGATGCTTCGGCCGAAACCATGTTCAACCGCCTGAGCCAGTTCGAACGCGGCGGCACCGCTGTGATTCCTGGCCTGGCCACCAGCTGGGACGTGTCCCCGGATGGCCTGACGTATACCTTCCATTTGCGCGAAGGCGTCAAGTTCCACACCACCCCGTACTTCAAGCCCACTCGTGAATTCTCGGCTGACGACGTACTGTTCACCTTCAACCGGATGATCAATAAAGACGATCCATTCCGTAAAGCCTACCCCACCGAATTCCCGTACTTCACGGACATGGGGATGGACACCAACATCAAGAACATCGAGAAAATCGATGACCACACCGTCAAGTTCACCCTTGGCACCGTGGACGCCGCTTTTATCCAAAACCTGGCGATGAGCTTCGCGTCGATCCAGTCGGCTGAATACGCCGCCCAACTGTTGAAGGAAGGCAAAGCCCCGGACATCAACCAGAAGCCGATCGGCACTGGCCCGTTCGTGTTCAAGAGCTACCAGAAAGACTCGAACATCCGTTACACCGGCAACAAGGACTACTGGAAGCCTGAAGACGTCAAGATCGACAACCTGATCTTCGCCATCACCACCGACCCATCGGTACGCATCCAGAAGCTCAAGAAAAACGAATGCCAGATCACCTTGTTCCCACGTCCGGCCGACCTCAAGGCGCTGGGCGAAGACAAGGACCTGAAACTGCCGCACCAGGCCGGTTTCAACCTGGGTTACGTTGCTTACAACGTCATGGACAAGATCAAGGGCAGCGACCAGCCTAACCCGCTGGCAGACCTGCGCGTGCGCCAGGCGCTGGACATGTCGGTGAACAAGCAGCAGATCATCGACTCCGTCTACCAGGGCGCCGGTCAACTGGCCGTCAACGCCATGCCACCGACTCAATGGTCCTACGACACCACCATCAAGGATGCCAAGTACGATCCGGAGAAAGCCAAAGCGCTGCTCAAGGAAGCCGGCGTCAAGGAAGGTACCGAGATCGTCCTGTGGGCCATGCCGGTTCAGCGTCCGTACAACCCGAATGCCAAGCTGATGGCTGAAATGCTGCAGAACGACTGGTCCAAGATCGGCCTGAAGGTCAAGATCACCAGCTACGAATGGGGCGAGTACATCAAGCGCTCCAAAGGCGGCGAGAACCAGGCCATGATCATTGGCTGGAGCGGCGACAACGGTGACCCGGACAACTGGCTGAACGTGCTGTTCGGCTGTGATTCGCTGGCCGGTAACAACTTCTCCAAATGGTGCGACAAGAAATTCGACGGCATCGTCAAAGAAGCCAAGGCCACATCGGATGTCGCCAAACGCACCGAGCTGTACAAGCAGGCGCAACATATCCTCAAAGATGCAGTCCCGATGACACCTATCGCGCACTCGACGGTGTATCAACCCATGCGCAACTCCGTGCAGGACTTCAAGATCAGCCCGTTTGGCTTGAACTCCTTCTACGGCGTGAGCGTAAGCGGCAAGTAAGGATCACTGGCGGCGGCGTTTCAGAACGTCGCCGTTATTACATCCGCCTGGACCGTAGGAAACAGACCACATTCGCAATCGCTGCCGTCCTACGGTAACGAACTGCGATTTGCGACTCCGTTGCCTACAAGGTCAGTCAGATTTGACGCATTTACTGCGAAGTCCGCGACCCATAACGTCGTAGGACAGCAGAGGCATCTAATTCGGAAAGGCACTTGCTGCGAGTGGGATCAGTGATGTCTCCCTGGCCGAAAGCCCGGGGGATTGCTCGCTGATGACAACTACAAACAAGGATCGGGATCGTCATGCGCCATACCACCGTTCTATCCGCAATTTTTGGCACCAGCCTGCTGGCTGTGGCCACGATGGGCCAAGCCGCCGACAAGAAGAGCCTGGTGTTCTGCTCCGAAGGCAGCCCGGCAGGGTTCGACACCGCGCAATACACCGCCGCCACCGACAACGATGCCGCCGAGCCGCTGTACAACCGGCTGGTCGAGTTTGAAAAGGGCGAGACCAACGTGGTGCCTGGCCTGGCGACCAAGTGGGAGGTTTCCGAAGACGGCCTGACCTACACCTTCCATCTGCGCGAAGGGGTGAAATTCCACAGCAACAAGGAATTCAAGCCAACGCGAGACTTCAACGCCGACGACGTGCTGTTCACCTTCAACCGCATGCTTGACCCCGACCATCCGTTTCGCAAGGCCTACCCCACCGAGTTTCCGTACTTCAACGGGATGAGCCTGAACAAGAACATCGCCAAGGTCGAGAAGACCGGCCCACACACCGTGGTGATGACGCTCAACACGATCGACGCCGCGTTCGTGCAGAACATCGCCATGAGCTTTGCCGCCATCCTGTCGGCCGAATACGCCGAGCAGTTGCTCAAGGACGGTAAGCCCAGCGACATCAACCAGAAGCCGATCGGCACTGGGCCCTTTGTATTCCAGCGCTACCAGAAAGACTCGCAGATCCGCTTTGTGGCCAACAAACAGTACTGGGACCCGAGCAAGGTCAAGCTGGACCAACTGATTTTCGCCATCAACACCGACGCCTCGGTGCGCGTGCAAAAGCTCAAGGCCGGGGAATGCCAGGTCACCCTGCATCCGCGTCCGGCCGATGTCGACGCCCTCAAGGCCGACCCGAACCTGAAACTGCTGACCAAGCCCGGTTTCAACCTCGGCTACATCGCCTACAACGTGCGCCACAAGCCGTTCGACCAGCTTGAAGTGCGCCAGGCGCTGGACATGGCAGTGAACAAGCAGAGCATCCTCAATGCCGTGTACCAGGGCGCGGGGCAATTGGCAGTCAACGCCATGCCGCCGACCCAGTGGTCCTACGACGACAGCATCAAGGACGCCGCCTACAACCCGGAAAAAGCCAAGGAACTGCTCAAGGCCGCCGGCGTGAAGGAAGGCACCGAGATCACCCTGTGGGCGATGCCGGTGCAGCGGCCGTACAACCCCAACGCCAAGCTGATGGCCGAGATGCTGCAAAGCGACTGGGCGAAGATCGGCCTCAAGGTCAAGATCGTCAGCTACGAGTGGGGCGAATACATCAAGCGCACCAAGAACGGTGAGCACGATATCAGCCTGATCGGCTGGACCGGCGACAACGGTGACCCGGACAACTGGCTGGGCACTCTCTACAGCTGCGACGCCATCGGCGGGAACAACTACTCCATGTGGTGTGACCCGGCGTACGACAAGCTGATCAAGCAAGCCAAGGTCGTCACCGACCGCGAACAAAGGACTGTTCTGTACAAACAGGCGCAGCAACTGCTTAAAGCGCAGGTGCCTATCACGCCCGTCGCCCACTCGACGGTCAACCAGCCGTTAAGCGCCAAAGTCGAAGGTTTCAAAGTGAGCCCCTTCGGCCGCAACGTGTTCTCAGGCGTCAGTATCACCCCCTAAAAAAATAACCGGATTTGCAGAGAGCGAAGTTGGCTCTCTCGCAAACGTGCAGCCTTGTTTTGGGAATTTTCCTACAGCAAACGTTTGCAATAGCTTGATCGAGTTACACACCCAATAGCCGGTTCACCTAAAAAGACCGGCATAAAAAAGAGAACCAAAGGAGCTTCACCCATGAAACTGAGCAGCAAAGCGCTTCTGGCCTTGGCCATCAGCAGCATCACGGCCACCGCCTATGCGGACACTCAGAGCCAGGACTTCGTGCCTACCACCCTGGCCGGCACCAGCGCGCAAAGCGAAGCCAAAGGCTTTATCGACGGTCAAAGCCTGGGCGGTACCACTCGCAACTGGTTCTCCAGCGAGAAGAAATTCCGCGGCCAGCGCTTTACCTATGAGAAGCACGGTCAGGCACGCACTGACGCCAACCGCACGAACTGGGTGCAAGGCACCATTCTCAACTACTCCTCGGGCTTCACCCAAGGCACCGTGGGCGTGGCCACCGAAGTGGCGGCCTACAACGCTGTAGTCCTGGACCGTAGCAAGCGTGATATCAAGGGCGGTTCCAACCGTACCCTGGCTGACTCCGACGGTGATGCAGTAGGCCAATGGAGCAAACTGGGCTTGGCTAACGTCAAGTTCCGCGTGTCCAACACCACCTTGACCGCCGGTCGCCAGAACTTCAGCAGCGGAATCGTCGACACTATCGGCAACCGTGCCCTGCCTTCGAGCTTCGAAGGTGTGAGTTTCAACAGTGAAGAGTTCAGCAACCTGTCGTTCCAGGGCGGCATCTTCGATCGCGTTTCGCCGCGTACCGAACAAAGCCTGTCGAAATTCCGTTCCGAGTACGGCAATGGCCAGGAAACCGACAAGGTCAAAACCCTGGGCTTCAACTACCAGCCGTTCAAAAGCCTGAAAACCAGCGTGTTCGCCGCCAACGTTGAAGACTTCTGGAACCAGTACTACTTCGGCGCTACCCACGAACTGGGTGATGCACAGACCCTGGCACTGACCACCGGCCTGAACTACTACAAAACCACCGACACCGGCAGCAAGAAGATGGGCAACATCGACAACGACACTTACTCGTTGTCCCTGGGGCTGACCCACCAGGCTCACAGCCTGACCTTCTCGTACCAGGAAGTTAACGGTGACGAGTACTTCGACTACCTGCACGAAACCAACGGCATCTACCTGGCCAACTCCCTGACCTCGGACTTCAACAGCCCGAACGAGAAGTCCTTCCAGGTCGCCTACGCCATCAACATGGCCGAATACGGCGTGCCAGGCCTGAAGTTCAACGTCTACTCGGCGCGCGGCTGGGGCATCGACGGTACTCACTACAACGGTACCGCCTACGGTGAAGCCGGCGCTTCGCGTAGCGACCTGCGCCTGATGGACGGCGAGAAACACCAGGAATACGGCGTTGGCACGTCCTACGCGATTCAGAGCGGCCCACTCAAGGCCACCACCATCCGTGGCACCTACGTGACTCACCGCGCCAGCGCGCAACAAGCGGATGGCAACATCAAAGAGTTCCGCCTGGTCACCACCATCCCGTTCAACATCCTTTAATTAGCGCCAGGTAGACGGCGGGCTCAATCCGAGCCCGCCGTCTACGCTTGTCTGGTCCCATCGATTGCAGAGGGCTCCGAATGAAAATGCTCCCGCTACAAGCCGCTATTGCCGCTGCGCTGTTGAGCGTTGCGATCGGCGTTTCGGCCAAACCGCTGGTGGTCTGCACCGAAGCCAGCCCGGAAGGTTTCGACCCGGTCCTGTACACCACCGCCGTCACAGCTGACGCCGCCGCTGAAACCATGTTCAACCGCCTGGTGGACTTCAAGCCCGGCACCACCGAAGTGATTCCCGCACTGGCCAAGGCCCTGCCGGAGATCAGCGCCGATGGCCTGACCTACACCTTCCACCTGCGTGACGACATCAAGTTCCACACCACCGACTACTTCAAACCCACGCGCAACCTGAACGCCGACGACGTGCTTTGGAGCTTCCAGCGCCAACTGGACCCGAAACACCCGTGGCACACCAAGTCCAACGTGGGCTACCCCTACTTCGAAAGCATGGGCTTCAAGGAACTGCTCAAGAGCGTCGAGAAGACTGACGACCACACCGTGGTCTTCACCCTGACCCGCCCTGAAGCACCGTTCCTGGCCGACCTGGCCATGGCGTTTTCCTCGATTCACTCTGCCGAATACGCCGACCAGTTGCTCAAGTCCGGCAAGACCGATGACCTCAATGCCAAGCCCATCGGCACCGGCCCGTTCATCTTCACCCGCTACGCCAAGGACGCCCAAGTGCGTTTCAAGGCCAACCCGGACTACTTCCGTGGCAAGCCGCCGGCCGACCCGCTGATCCTGGCGATCACCACCGACAACAACGTGCGCCTGCAGAAGCTCAAGGCCAACGAATGCCAGATCGCGCTGTATCCGAAGCCGGATGACATCCCAAGCATCAAGAAAGACCCGAACCTGAAGGTCGATGAACTGGCGGCGATGACCACCAGCTACACTGCCTTGAACACCACCCACAAATACATGAGCGACGCGCGGGTACGCCACGCGATCAACATCGCGTTCGACAAGGCCGGCTATACGAAAGCACTGTTTGGCGAAGGTAACGCAGTCGTGGGCACCGGCCCGTATCCGCCAACACTGCTGGGCTTCAGCGACAAGTTGAAAAACCCGCCACGTGACCTGGACAAGGCTCGTGCCCTGCTCAAGGAAGCCGGCGTGCCGGAGGGTACCGAGTTCACCCTGTTCACTCGCGCCAACGGCGGCCCGACCAACCCCAACCCAATGATGGGCGCCCAGCGTATGCAGGCGGATCTGGCCCAGGTTGGCCTGAAGGTCAACATCAAGGTCATGGAGTGGGGCGAAATGCTCAAGCGCGCCAAAGCCGGTGAGCACGACATGGTTTCCGCAGGCTGGGTAGGTGATAACGGCGACCCGGATAACTTCCTTACGCCCAACCTGAGTTGCGATGCGGCCAAGAACGGCGAAAACTACGCCCGTTGGTGCAATAAAGAATTTCAGGACCTGATCGACAAGGCGCGTGCCCTCACTGAACCCGCCCAGCGCGCTGCACTCTATGAACAGGCACAGGACGTTTTCGACAAGGACCAACCATGGCTTCCCATGGCTTACCCGAAACTGTTCACCGCCATGCGCAAAAACGTAGAAGGCTTTACCCAAAGCCCTCTAGGTACCAATAACTTCGCCACCACCCAGGTGAAGTAAATAAGAAAAACGCTCGGCACCGTCGACCTTGACGGTGCCGGACTTGCCTAACCGGCTGATTGAGGTACACCACAAGATGTTTAGTTTTATTGCCCGCCGATTGGGGTTATTGATCCCCACGTTTTTCGGCATCACGTTGCTGACATTTGCGTTGATTCGCATGATCCCCGGCGACCCCGTCGAAGTCATGATGGGCGAGCGACGCGTCGACCCCGAGATGCACGCACAGGCAATGGAACGCCTCGGCCTTAACAAGCCGCTGTATGCGCAATACCTGGACTATGTGGGCAAGCTCGCCCATGGCGACCTTGGCGAATCGCTGCGCACGCGGACCAGCGTGTGGACCGAGTTCACCGCCCTCTTCCCGGCGACCCTGGAACTGTCCATGGCCGCCCTGTTGTTCGCCGGCATCCTGGGCCTGTTGGCCGGGGTGATCGCGGCCCTGAAGCGAGGATCCCTGTTCGACCATGGGGTGATGGGCATCTCCCTGGCGGGATATTCGATGCCGATCTTCTGGTGGGGCCTGATCCTGATCATGTTCTTCTCGGTAAGCCTGGGCTGGACCCCGGTTTCCGGGCGTATCGACCTGCTCTACGACATCGAGCCGCGCACCGGCTTCATGCTGATCGACACCCTGCTGGCTGACGAGCCGGACGCCTTCTGGGATGCGCTGCACCACCTGATCCTGCCGGCCATCGTGCTCGGCACCATCCCTTTGGCAGTGATCGCGCGGATGACCCGTTCGTCGATGCTCGAAGTGCTGCGCGAAGACTACATCCGTACCGCCAAGGCCAAAGGCCTGTCGCCTGCACGCGTGGTGTTCGTCCACGGCCTGCGTAACGCGCTGATCCCGGTGCTGACCGTGGTTGGCCTGCAAGTCGGCACCCTGCTGGCCGGTGCGGTTTTGACCGAAACCATCTTCTCGTGGCCCGGCATCGGCAAATGGCTGATCGAAGCCATTGGCGCGCGGGACTACCCGGTGGTGCAAAACGGCATCCTGCTGATCGCCTGCCTGGTGATCCTGGTGAACTTCGTGGTGGATATCCTCTACGGCTTCGCCAACCCACGCATCCGTCACCAGCGCTGAGATCATGACCATGACCACACCTACTCCCGTGTCAGCAGTCGATCAAAGCCTGCTGTATCCGTCCCCGTACAAAGAATTCTGGCAAGCCTTCTCCAAGAACAAAGGCGCGGTCGCCGGCCTGCTGTTCATGTTGCTGATCGTGTTCTGCGCGCTCTTCGCCCCTTGGGTGGCGCCGCATAACCCGAGCGAGCAGTACCGCGACTTCCTGCTGACCCCGCCGTCATGGCTGGAAGGCGGGCAGATCCAGTTCCTGCTCGGCACCGACGAACTGGGCCGTGACTTGCTCTCGCGCCTGATCCAGGGTTCGCGCCTGTCGCTGCTGATCGGCTTGTCGTCGGTGGTGATGTCGCTGATCCCGGGCATCCTGCTGGGTCTGTTCGCCGGATTCTTCCCGCGCCTGCTGGGCCCGACCATCATGCGCCTGATGGACATCATGCTGGCCCTGCCGTCCCTGCTGCTGGCGGTTGCCATTGTCGCGATCCTCGGCCCTGGCCTGATCAACACCGTGATCGCCATTGCGATCGTGTCCTTGCCGTCCTATGTCCGCCTGACCCGTGCTGCGGTGATGGGCGAACTGAACCGCGACTACGTGACCGCCGCACGCCTGGCCGGCGCCGGCCTGCCACGCCTGATGTTCATCACCGTGCTGCCTAACTGCATGGCACCGCTGATCGTACAGGCCACCCTGAGTTTCTCCTCGGCGATCCTCGATGCCGCGGCCCTGGGCTTCCTCGGCCTTGGCGTACAACCGCCAACCCCGGAGTGGGGCACCATGCTGGCTTCGGCCCGTGACTACATCGAACGCGCCTGGTGGGTGGTGAGCCTGCCTGGCTTGACCATTTTGCTCAGCGTGCTGGCAATCAACTTGATGGGTGACGGCCTGCGCGATGCGCTGGACCCGAAACTCAAGAACGCCGCCTGAGGAGATTCCCATGTCACTGTTAGAAATCAAGAATCTCAACGTGCGCTTCGGCGACAAGACCGCCGTGCCGGTGGTCGATGGCCTCGACATCAGTGTCGACAAAGGCGAAGTACTGGCAATCGTTGGCGAGTCTGGCTCGGGTAAATCCGTGACCATGATGGCGCTGATGGGCCTGATCGAGCACCCCGGCATCGTCACTGCCGACGCCCTGAACTTCGACGGCAAGGACATGCTCAAGCTGAGCAACCGCCAGCGCCGCCAAATCGTCGGCAAAGACCTGGCAATGGTGTTCCAGGACCCGATGACCGCGCTGAACCCCAGCTACACCGTGGGTTTCCAGATTGAAGAAGTGCTGCGCCTGCACTTGAAAATGTCCGGCAAGCAAGCACGCAAGCGCGCTATTGAGCTGTTGGAAAAGGTTGAGATCCCAGGCGCTGCCAGCCGGATGGACGCCTACCCGCACCAACTGTCCGGCGGTATGAGCCAGCGTGTGGCCATCGCCATGGCGATTGCCGGCGAGCCCAAGTTGCTGATCGCCGACGAACCGACCACCGCATTGGACGTGACCATCCAGGCGCAGATCATGGACCTGCTGCTGGCGTTGCAGAAAGAGCAGAACATGGGCCTGGTGCTGATCACCCACGACCTCGCCGTCGTGGCGGAAACCGCCCAGCGTGTGTGTGTGATGTACGCCGGCCAGGCGGTGGAAGTCGGCCAGGTGCCGCAACTGTTCGACATCCCGGCACACCCCTACAGCGAAGCGCTGCTCAAGGCGATCCCCGAGCACAGCCTCGGCGCCACGCGCCTGGCCACGCTGCCGGGTATCGTGCCCGGCCGCTATGACCGCCCGCAGGGTTGCCTGCTGTCGCCGCGCTGCCCGTACGTGCAGGAAAGCTGCCGCCAGACCCGCCCAGGTCTTGACCCTAAATCCAACAGCCTAGCGCGCTGCTTCTACCCCTTGAACCAGGAGGTGGCGTAATGGCCGTCGTTCTTACCGCCCGCGACCTGACCCGTCACTACGAAGTGTCCCGTGGCCTGTTCAAGGGCCACGCACTGGTACGCGCGCTCAATGGTGTGTCGTTCGAGCTGGAAGCCGGCAAGACCCTTGCGGTCGTGGGCGAATCCGGTTGCGGCAAATCCACCCTGGCCCGCGCGCTGACGCTGATTGAAGAACCGTCCTCGGGGTCCCTGAAAATCGCCGGCCAGGAAGTCGCCGGCGCCGACAAGGCCCAACGCAAGCAATTGCGCAAAGACGTGCAGATGGTGTTCCAGAGCCCGTATGCCTCGTTGAACCCCCGCCAGAAGGTCGGTGATCAACTGGGCGAGCCGCTGCTGATCAACACCCACCTGTCCGCCGCCGAACGTCGCGAAAAGGTCCAGGCGATGATGAAGCAGGTGGGCCTGCGCCCTGAGCATTACCAGCGCTACCCGCACATGTTCTCCGGTGGCCAGCGCCAGCGCATCGCCCTGGCCCGCGCCATGATGCTGCAACCCAAAGTGCTGGTGGCGGATGAGCCGACCTCCGCACTGGACGTATCGATCCAGGCCCAGGTGCTCAACCTGTTCATGGATTTGCAGCAGGAATTCAACACCGCCTATGTGTTCATCTCCCACAACCTGGCGGTGGTGCAGCACGTGGCCGATGACGTGATGGTGATGTACCTCGGCCGCCCGGTGGAAGTGGGCCCCAAGGAAGACATCTACGCCAGGCCTCTGCACCCTTACACCCAGGCACTCCTGTCGGCCACCCCAACCATCCACCCGGACCCGAACAAGCCGAAGATCAAGATCGTTGGCGAGCTGCCTAACCCGCTGAATCCGCCGCCTGGCTGCGCTTTCCACAAGCGCTGCCCGTACGCGACCGAGCGTTGCAGCAGTGAGGAGCCGCTGTTGCGGCCGTTGGATAACCGTCAGGTGGCATGCCACTACGCGGAGCAATTCGTGGCCTGAAGCAGCCCCACCCTCTTGTAGGAGCGAGCTTGCTCGCGAAGATCGTCAACGATAACGCAGCCTTTTCAGGTTTATCGTGGCGCTCTCCGTTTTTTCGCGAGCAAGCTCGCTCCTACAGAGGTTGGGGGCTAACGCGTTCTACAGCCCCTCCCGTCAGGTTGCGCATCAACCGGGCGGGAGGGGCTTTTTTTTTGCCAGGTCTACGTCTGGCTATCGCCTTCATCATCCGGGTTATCATCGTCCGGCTCGTCGGTGGTGGAGTCGTCATCGTCCTTGCTGCCACCTTGGCCCTCGTCGCCTGGCTCCGCTTCGGACTTGGCCAGTTGCAGGACCTTGCCATGCCCACTCTGCGCCGCAGACACTGCCGCCCCACTCTGCACCGGGTTATGTGCCCAGGCCGTCGACATCCCCAACGACAACAGCACCAGTACCTTCAGCAACAACACTAAGCGTTGAACAATATTCATGGTTGATTCCGTCCGGTCAGTAGGTGAATCGCGCACGGCGGCCGTTTAGTACCGCCAGCGTTGACGCTAGTCCCGATGCCGGATTCTTGCCAATCCCCTGCCTGGTCGAAAGCAAAAATGTGAAAGGGGGCTTGCCCCCGATGGCGGAGTGCCAGCCCCCAATGTACGGGCTGACACACTGCTATCGGGGGCAAGCCCCCCTCCCACATTCTGTTTGGCGACGCTCAGGAATTAATGGTGCTCGCGGGTCGCGCGGAATTTCACATCCGGCCAACGCGTCTCCATAAATACCAGGAATCTATAAGGGTTCGGGTTCGAAACGAGTGGCTTGATAGATAAAGGGCATTGAACACATTGCCAATGTAGCTGTTACCACCCAAATGCTATGCCCACCGAACAAACCGTAAATTTGTCCGCCCAATGCCGGACCAAAAACGGCACTGGCACTCCAGCAAACAGAAAAAAGACCGAAGTAATGCCCGCTTTTACCAGATTGCGCAAACTGCATAACAAGTACGCTGAGGGTCGGCAAAAACAGAATTTCGCCAAGCGTCCAAAGTGCAGTTGATATAAAAACATAAAATGGGTGAGAGCCAAAAGGCAACATACTTAGCCCAACAGCAAGCAGCAGACTGCCGGTTAAAATCTGGCGACGAGCCCCCCAGCGCTCAGTCCAGTGAGAAATTGGAATTTGCAGCACCACAATCAATCCAGCATTCAATGCAAATTGCCATCCTATAAAGTCCGCACCGAGGTGATAGTAGTCAATCAAGTAATTCCCAAGCATGCTGTAGATCGGTTCAAAGGCAAGTCCAAGTAAAACGCTGGCCGCCAATAGCCAGAGAAAAGATCGGTCTCTGTAGGGCTTTTGGGAAGTTTTATTGAAGTCGTCTGGAACACACGGCACTTCTACAGCTCTATGTAAAATCGAATAGGCAAACCACAGAAGCCCAGAAAACATCACCGCAGCACTGACAAAAAACAACCATCGAAAGTCGATTTGTGCTAATGCACCGCCCATCACCCCTGCAACCGCCATTCCTAAATTCGCTGCGACGCGATTCAATGCCTGGGCCCGAGGCCTTTCCATCACGTCACAATATTCCATAATTAAACGTTGGTGCAGCGTTCGAATGGCCCCATCAAATACACCGCCTAATACCAGAAGCCCAGCAAGCACATACAAATTCGTACTAAGCCCCAAGAGAACCAGTACGATGCCACATCCGAATAAAAGTATTAGAGTAAGTTTTGCGCAAGGGACATGATCACTTAATAAGCCCCCACCCAACGAACCTACTAAAAGGCCGACACCATAACCCGACAACAACCAGCCGACCCATTCAATAGGCAAACCCAGAATTTGACGGAGATACAGCGCCATAAACAGCTTGACCATGGCGCTCACTCGATTAATAAAAATCAGTGATGCAAGCACCCAAGCCACTTGACTGAAATAAGGGTTAAGTCGAGAGGCAAAGAAATTAAACCTAACCATATAGCGAATCCAAATCCCGAAACACCGCCCCATCTATTCCTCTTGACTCGAACGGAATATCTAAGCGCGCAACATTATTTGCATCGTAAAAATATAGCGCCTTTAACGACTTACACCCAGCCTCTATTAACAGAGGGTTATTTATTAAAAAATACCTGACTGAGGGGCTAAGTGCTGCCATCCGAATAAGCAAACGCCAATCACCGAAATTATTTTCCGGAATAACAGCTTTCGTACCAAACCGTTTCTTATATTGAAACGTCCCCTTAGTCAGAAATGGCTCGCACCCCTGAAAATCAACATAGTCAATAGCTGAATTATTCGCCGCCCACTCTATAATTGAGTGATAAACAAAGTTTTGAGAGCCGTTAACTCGATAAGTACCGCTCCCATTTTTAACTCCGATTAGCCGCGCATTTAGTATCCGACCAGACTTATCAATTTGCGAAACGCTTCCCGCGACCCACTCCTTGGCATCGTATATCCGAAACAACACACCTTGTTTGAACAAGCGAGCGTATGCTTCTTTTTCCTCGACGCTACGCGCCAGATCTCCATAGCGACTCTTCATCGTTGGCAAATGCATCGAGTGATAAAACTTAAAAAAATCATGATCTTCAAACGAAACATTGTAATGAAATCCCTGAGCGACACATTGCTCTCGCCGCTTACCCTCTCTTTTAGACAGCTGGCTCTTTATGTCATCCCAGGGTCCAGACACATCAACCGCCTGATGGATACGACTTACCCCCACAACATCACCGTCCAGCGCAAAGTGGCTAATGATCGTCTTAGGGGCCATTAGACATAACATCTCGCTTTTGACTATTTGCAGAAAGCATTCAAGCTCTCTCCATTCAAAAGCGCCTTGGCGGACTACAGATGAGCGTTCGAAAAAACGCTCTTCTATAAACGGCGCAATATAGACCAAACCCTCTCTGACACCCACATATGTAATTTCAGCCTCTTCACCTAATATAGAGTACCCTTTGACAACGCGAAAATGGCATAACTTATCTACCGACATACTCACAACCCAACTTTATGATTAACGCTAGCGAAAAAACGCCAGCATTTCTTCAGCAGTGTTTATATAAGTCAAACCATTTGCAGGGATGCGTTTATAATCCTGACATGAGTAGGAGCCAGAAGCATGTATGGTACATCCGTTACTCGGCGTTAATAATTCACGATCAATTGCATTCAAACACCCGCAGAGCGCCATGACTAATGACCACTCCTTGAGATCCCGAGGGTCTGAGGGTAGCTTCACCGGCGTATTCGCTAATAATTGCACGCACTCGCTATAACGCTGCAAGCATTCATGAAGAGATACAACAATACCTGAACCGCCGCCTTCTCTTATTGCTGCAGTCATCTCATCAGCAGTAGTAGGCTGATGTGTATAAAAAGTTGGTTCAAGGACCTCACTTGGACTCCAAGTCGTAGCAGGAAAATGTGGGGATGCTGATTGCCCCCATAGTCCGCCGACCAAACGTGAATAGTGAGGCGTAGACGTTCCGGAAAAATCACCATCCAGCATGTGGAGTACCATGTCACTTGTAGCCAAATGCTGGACCAATAGAAATGATGGCGATGCTACAGCGTGGTTGTTTTCCCTTAAAAATTTTACGCCTGACAAATAGCCTAAGAGTCCATATGCGCTTGAGACTGCATGCACATGTATTGTTTTTCTGCCCACATCCCAGGCGTCTCCGTATTCGAAGTCAAAAAACGCTCGGGTTTGGTCAGAAAAGCGGTAGTTTTCAAGGCGTAGCGAATGCCATAACTTTAGGTCGCTGATCCCCGCCCTAGAAAACGCCTCCTTAAAACCCTGACCGATCACCTTCACTCGTTCTGGCGAGTCCGTATCTAGCACGAAAATTGGATTTAGAGCACGAAGCCTAGGGTTGTCATATAGTTCTGTAGACCTAAGCTTTTCGACAGTTTGGGCTGGGGTCAGTGTAATAATCCTCAGTTGTGTTTCATCAACCAATTTTGCTTGCAGGGCACGCAGTACAGCGTCGCGCAATGCTATTGCCTTATTTCCCGAGGAAGGTGAAAACAGTAAAATCCTCTCCCCTGTTTTCTGGATATGACAGATAGCGCGAGCAACTATCAGAGTCGATGCAAGTGTTTTCGTTGTTTGTGTATTTGGATTTCCTCTCAGATCAAGCAAGCGTAGTGGTACGTCCCTATACTCTCCAAGCTCAAAAAACTGCGCTGTCGCTACTGAAAGAAATTGGCGCATAGGCTCATTTAATAACGGCAGTTCCATTGACGGTTCGAACCCGCCATTAGAACTAGGCGGTTCAAAACCGGCAGAACTTTGTGAAAGTAAATCGTAGTAGCGTTCTAAAATAGCGACCCTTTCATTGACTCTTCCTTCCACGCTTCTTAACGCCGCTGCCGGATTAGCATTATCCATCTGTAGTTACTCCATAAAATAGGGTAGCGCGACATAGAAGCTAGACGTAGGAAAAACCCTTGTCATCATGAAAATCAAGACGAACAAAGAAATAGAATAAAGCTACTTATATGAAGGAATTGGACTACTGCTTTATAAGAAAAAAACCACAGATAAATATTTAGAAAGCCACTATAGGCACTCATCGGGAAGTCCCACAAAAAAGGGCGAAGCCATCACAGCTTCGCCCTTCTCCTTACCGCTCAGACCTTAATGGTGCTCGCGAGTAGCCCGGAATTTCACATCCGGCCAACGCTCTTCCATCAGCGCCAGGTTGACCCGTGTCGGCGCCAGGTAGGTCAAGTGACCGCCGCCGTCGACCGCAAGGTTTTCCACAGCCTTGTTGGAGAACTCTTCCAGCTTCTTCTTATCGCTGCAGTCGATCCAACGCGCCGAATACACGGTGATTGGCTCGTAGGAGCACTCAACCTTGTATTCCTCTTTCAAGCGGCTGGCGACCACATCGAACTGCAGCACGCCCACAGCGCCGAGGATGATGTCGTTGCTGCGCTCGGGGAAGAACACTTGGGTCGCGCCCTCTTCCGCCAATTGCTGCAAGCCTTGGCGCAACTGCTTGGATTTCAGCGGGTCGCGCAGGCGCACACGGCGGAACAGTTCCGGGGCGAAGTGCGGGATGCCGGTGAAGCCCAGCGTTTCGCCTTCGGTGAAGGTGTCGCCGATCTGGATAGTGCCGTGGTTGTGCAAGCCAATGATGTCGCCAGCGTAGGCTTCTTCAAGCTGCTCACGCTCGGAGGAGAAGAACGTCAGGGCGTCGCCGATACGCACGTCCTTGCCGGTACGCACGTGGCGCATCTTCATGCCTTTTTCGTATCGGCCGGAACAGATGCGCATAAAGGCGATACGGTCGCGGTGCTTGGGGTCCATGTTCGCCTGGATCTTGAACACGAAACCTGAAAACTTCTCTTCCACCGGTTCCACGGTGCGCTCGTTGGCCACGCGTGGCAGTGGGCGCGGCGCCCAGTCCACCACGGCGTCGAGCACGTGGTCGACCCCGAAGTTGCCCAGGGCCGTACCGAAGAATACCGGGGTCAACTGGCCGTCGAGGAATTCCTGCTGGTTGAACTCATGGCAGGCACCCTGCACCAGTTCCAACTGGTCGACAAAACGGTCGTACTCGTCACCCAGGTGGGCGCGGGCCTCGTCGGAGTCGAGCTTCTCGATGATTTTCACATCCGTACGTTCATGACCGTGGCCGGCGGTGTAGACAATGATGTAGTCGTCGGCCAGGTGGTACACGCCCTTGAAGTCGCGGTAGCAACCAATCGGCCAGGTGATCGGCGCAGCCTTGATCTTCAGGACCGCTTCGATTTCATCGAGCAGTTCGATCGGGTCGCGGATATCGCGGTCGAGTTTGTTGATAAAGCTGACGATCGGCGTATCACGCAGGCGGCACACATCCATCAAGGCGATGGTACGTGGCTCGACGCCCTTACCGCCGTCGAGGACCATCAAGGCCGAGTCCACCGCGGTCAGGGTGCGGTAGGTGTCTTCGGAGAAGTCTTCGTGGCCCGGGGTGTCGAGCAGGTTGATCATGTGATCGCGATACGGAAACTGCATGACCGACGTGGTAATGGAAATACCCCGTTGTTTTTCCATTTCCATCCAGTCGGAGGTGGCATGGCGGTCAGATTTGCGGGATTTCACCGTGCCGGCCACTGCGATTGCCTTGCCCATCAGCAAGAGCTTCTCGGTGATGGTGGTTTTACCGGCATCGGGGTGGGAAATAATGGCGAAAGTGCGGCGTTTCGCGACTTCGGCGGCCTGGTGGGTCATGGGAAATCGCCTGGCAGGTGAGTCAAAAAAGGGCGGCGAGTATAGCGCAAACCCAGGCTGGCGGACCACCGTTCACCCCATTGGGGGTGGCTAAATACTGCCAAGTGTGGAACCTTTTAAAAGGTAGAGACGTCCACTCCCCTGCTACCGCACTCGGAACAGGGGCTGAAAAATCAGCAAGTTAGCCTGACGAGGCTGCGCTCATGGCTTGACCTCATGCCGCTTTTGCCGGCATTGGCAAGCTGCTTTTCGCGACCACATTCGAAGACAGCCAGGAATGGCATGCCACGAAGGAATGTGTTCGCCGACAGAAGAAAAAAGGAGTCCGCCTGTGGCTATTCGCTATGGCAAAGGGCTGATAGGAGGAGCGGTTGTCGTCGCTCTCCTGGCCCTGCTGGTCCACTGGATCGGCATCAACACGATCGAACTGTACCGCGACGATTTATTGTTTTACCTGCAAGCTCATCTGATTCTCGTCCTGGTCTCCATGCTGGCCGCCCTGATTGTGGGCATCCCCGCCGGTATCCTGCTCAGCCGACCGAACATGGTCGGGCGCGCAGAACGCTTCATGCAGATTTTCAACATCGGCAACACCGTCCCTCCCCTGGCCGTACTGGCCATCGCCCTCGGCGTCCTCGGCATCGGCAGCGGCCCGGCCATCTTCGCGCTGTTCCTCGCCTCCTTGCTGCCCATCGTGCGCAACACCTACGAAGGCCTCAAAAACGTTCAAGGCTCGCTGAAAGAAGCCGCCACCGGCATCGGCATGACCCCGCGCCAGGTGCTGTTTCGCGTCGAATTGCCCAACGCCGTGCCGATCATCATCGGCGGTGTGCGCGTGGCCCTGGCGATCAACGTCGGTACCGCGCCGCTGGCGTTCCTGATTGGCGCCAACAGCCTGGGTAGCCTGATTTTCCCCGGCATCGCCCTGAACAATCAGCCGCAACTGATGCTCGGCGCCGCGTGCACCGCGTTGCTGGCGTTGCTGCTCGACGGCCTGGTGACCATGGCCAGCCGCCTCTGGCTGGAACGCGGGTTGCGTCCGTCTTAAGGCTCGGCAAAGGAAATCACATGAAAAAACTGACTCTGATATTGAGCTGCGTCCTGCTGTTTGCAGGTTTTGCGCAAGCCGCTGAAAAACCCGTGATCCGCATCGGCGCCCGGGTGTTCACCGAACAGACCCTGCTCGCCGAAATCACCTCCCAGTACCTGCGCACCAAGGGTTACGACGCCCGTGTGACCGGTGGCCTGGGCAGCAACCTGGCACGCAGTGCCCAGGAAAGCGGGCAACTGGACCTGATCTGGGAATACACCGGCGTGTCGCTGGTGGCCTACAACCACGTCGACGAGAAGCTCGACAGCGCACAGTCCTACGCCAGGGTGAAAGAACTCGACGCGAAAAAAGGCCTGGTCTGGCTGTCGCCGTCGAAATTCAGCAACACCTATGCGTTGGCCCTGCCCGAGAACGTCGCCAAGGAGTTCCCGCAGATCAACAGCATCAGTGACCTGACCCAAGCCTTGGCCGAGAAAACCAAAGGCACGCGCCTGGTCGCCCTGGACACCGAATTCGCCAACCGTTCCGACGGCATGGGCGGCATGGTCAAGCTGTATGACATGAACCTCACGCGCAAAAATACCCGGCAGATGGACGCCGGCCTGGTCTATACCGCGCTGCGTAATGGCCAGGTGTTTGCCGGCCTGGTCTACACCACTGACGGTCGCCTGAACGCGTTCAAATTGAAGCTGCTGGAAGACGACAAGCACTACTTCCCGGACTACACCGCCGCCCCCGTGGTGCGCCAGGTTTACCTGGACGCGCATCCGCAACTGGAGGCTGACCTCAAGCCCCTGGCCGCGCTGTTCGACGACAAGACCATGCGCGAGTTGAACGCGCGGGTCGACGTCGACCATGAAAGCCCATCCGCTGTTGCCGCCGATTTCCTGCGCCAACATCCGATCAACTAAGAAGGAGAAGACATGGAATTCCTGAACGCCTTTTCCCATCTTGATTGGGCCCAAGTCCTGCACCTGACCTGGCAGCACATCACCCTGGTCGGCATCGCGGTCATCCTCGCGATTGTCGTCGGCGTGCCCCTCGGCGTGCTGATGACCCGCTTCCCAACCCTCGCCGGCCCCCTGCAAGCCAGCGCCACGGTGCTGCTGACCGTACCGTCCATCGCGCTGTTCGGCCTGCTGCTGCCGTTCTACTCCAAATTCGGCCAGGGCCTGGGGCCGATGCCAGCGATCACCGCGGTATTCCTCTATTCCCTGTTGCCGATCATGCGTAACACCTACCTGGCCCTGACAAGCGTGGATCCGGGCATTCGCGAGGCCGCCAAAGGCATCGGCATGACCTTCGGCCAGCGCCTGCGCATGGTCGAACTGCCCATCGCCGTGCCGGTGATCCTCGCCGGGGTACGCACCGCCGTGGTGATGAACATCGGTGTGATGACCATCGCCGCCACCATCGGCGCCGGCGGCCTGGGTGTACTTATTCTGGCTTCCATCAGCCGCAGCGACATGTCGATGCTGATCGTTGGCGCCGTGTTGGTCAGTCTCCTGGCCATCTTCGCCGACCTGCTTCTGCAATGGCTGCAACGCTCGCTGACGAGTAGGGGGTGTTCGCCGCAAATGGCGGGCGCGCCGTCGCCCCACAAAGCGCAAGACTAGGCGCGAGGAGAGAGATTTGGTTTCTTCAAATGAACGACGAGCAACGACGGATTGCGCTTTGTGGGGCACGGCCCTCCGGGTTGGAGCTGTGATCCCGCCGGGCTGCGTTGTGGGACTTGAAAAGGAAACGACATTTCCTGCGTCCCACGCCTTGCCCGGCGGGATCACAGCTCCAACGCGCTCCGCCATTTGCGGCGAACACCCCCTACTAGGACTGCTCAAATGATCGAACTTCAAAACCTGACCAAGACTTTTCAAAGCAACGGCAAAACTGTCTCCGCCGTTAACGACGTAAGCCTGACCGTCAACGAAGGCGAGATTTGCGTATTCCTCGGCCCTTCGGGCTGCGGCAAGAGCACCACGCTGAAAATGATCAACCGCCTGATCAAGCCCACCTCGGGCAAGATCCTGATCAACGGCGAAGACACCACCGACCTGGATGAAGTGACCCTGCGCCGCAACATCGGCTATGTGATCCAGCAAATCGGCCTGTTCCCGAACATGACCATCGAGGAAAACATCGTGGTCGTGCCGAAATTGCTCGGCTGGGACAAACAAAAATGCCACGACCGCGCCCGCGAGTTGATGAGCATGATCAAGCTCGAGCCCAAGCAGTATTTGCATCGCTATCCGCGTGAACTGTCCGGCGGCCAGCAACAGCGGATCGGCGTGATTCGCGCACTGGCGGCCGATGCCCCGCTGCTGCTGATGGATGAGCCGTTCGGCGCAGTCGACCCGATCAACCGCGAGATGATCCAGAACGAGTTCTTCGAGATGCAACGCGCGCTGAACAAGACCGTGATCATGGTCAGCCACGACATCGACGAAGCCATCAAGCTGGGTGACAAGATCGCCATCTTCCGCGCCGGCAAGCTGCTGCAGATCGACCATCCGGACACCCTGCTGGCGCATCCGGCCGATGAGTTCGTCAGCAACTTCGTGGGCCAGGACAGCACCCTCAAGCGCCTGCTGCTGGTGAAGGCTGAAGATGCGGCCGACAACGCCCCGTCGGTGAGCCCGGAAACCCCGGTGGCCGAGGCCCTGGAGCTGATGGACGAAACTGACCGCCGTTATGTGGTAGTCACGTGCACCGAGAACAAGGCACTCGGCTATGTACGTCGTCGCGACCTGCACCGTCAAACCGGCACCTGCGGCCAGTACCTGCGTGAGTTCAACGCCACGGCGGCGTACGACGAGCATTTGCGCATCCTGTTGTCACGCATGTACGAGTTCAATCGCTCGTGGCTGCCGGTGATGGATGCGGAGCGGGTGTTCCTGGGTGAGGTGACCCAGGAGTCGATTGCCGAGTACCTGAGTTCCGGTAAGTCGCGTGGGGGCAAGACCAGTATTGTTTCGCCTGCAGAGACTGCCCTGGCCTGATCTGACACAACACGCTTAAAACTGTGGGAGGGGGCAAGCCCCCTCCCACATTTGGCCTGTGGTGTGTCAGGGAAATCCCCCTAATTATCCGCCTGCGGGGAACATCAATCCGTCACACCTGTCGGTTACATAAGTAGCTGCACGCGGTCCCGCGACGAACGCGTGCAAAAACGCGACATTTTTAGTTGATCTATGGCCCCTCACGTCCTAAAGTTCGCGCCGAACGTCCATGCTGGAAACGATCCATCCGGCTCAAGTACTGACGACGAGACAGCAAGGCCAAGGGTAGCGATAGCCCCATGGCCTTTTTGCTTTCGGCGACATGCCTTGGGAAGTAGGCGAACCAAAGTGGGGATACGGAGGACGTTCAGTTGCACCCATTGATCAAATCAGTTTGCCCTTAGGAGTTCCCAGCATGTCGATCAACGTCGAAGATTATTTCGCGCGCGCCACTTTTGACAAAATGAAGGCGTTCGCCGACAAGCAAGAAACCCCGTTCGTGGTGATCGACACCGCGATGATCAGCCAGGCCTACGATGACCTGCGCGCCGGTTTCGAATTCGCCAAGGTGTATTACGCGGTCAAGGCCAACCCTGCCGTCGAGATCATCGACCTGTTGAAAGACAAGGGTTCGAGCTTCGACATCGCCTCGATCTACGAGCTGGACAAGGTCATGGACCGCGGCGTCAGCGCCGACCGTATCAGCTACGGCAACACCATCAAGAAATCCAAGGACATCCGCTACTTCTACGAGAAGGGCGTACGCCTGTTCTCCACCGACTCCGAAGCCGACCTGCGCAACATCGCCAAGGCCGCGCCGGGCTCGAAAGTGTATGTACGTATCCTCACCGAAGGTTCGACCACGGCGGACTGGCCTCTGTCGCGCAAGTTCGGCTGCCAGACCGACATGGCCATGGACCTGCTGATCCTCGCCCGTGACCTGGGCCTGGTGCCGTACGGCATTTCGTTCCACGTGGGCTCGCAGCAACGCGACATCAGCGTGTGGGACGCGGCAATCGCCAAGGTCAAAGTGATCTTCGAACGCCTGAAGGAAGAAGACGGCATCCACCTCAAGCTGATCAACATGGGCGGCGGCTTCCCGGCCAACTACATCACCCGTACCAACAGCCTGGAAACCTACGCCGAGGAAATCATCCGTTTCCTCAAGGAAGACTTCGGCGACGACCTGCCGGAAATCATCCTGGAGCCGGGCCGTTCGTTGATCGCCAACGCCGGCATCCTGGTCAGTGAAGTGGTATTGGTTGCACGTAAATCCCGTACCGCCGTCGAGCGTTGGGTGTACACGGATGTGGGCAAGTTCTCCGGCCTGATCGAAACCATGGACGAAGCCATCAAGTTCCCGATCTGGACCGAGAAGAAAGGCGAGATGGAAGAAGTGGTCATCGCCGGCCCGACCTGCGACAGCGCCGACATCATGTACGAAAACTACAAGTACGGCCTGCCGCTGAACCTGGCGATCGGTGATCGTTTGTACTGGTTGTCGACCGGTGCGTACACCACCAGCTACAGCGCCGTTGAGTTCAATGGCTTTCCACCGTTGAAGTCGTACTACATTTAAGACCGCTGCGCTGAAAAAAACCCATGACGTGTCATGGGTTTTTTTAGGGCTCAGGGAAGGCTCGCGGCCCGTTGTCGGTAGGCATCAGCCATCGCCCGAATCTGCGGATCATTCGCCGCCGCCAGCGCCTTGTGCGCCACTCGCAAAAACTTCAGGTTCCCGCCGGCCAGCGCCTTGCGCAACCACTCCAGCGCCGCGTCGACCTGGCCCCTGTCGGCCAGCACCGCTGCATAACTGAACTGGCCACGAAAATCGCCGGCTTCGGCTGAGCGTCGATACCAGGCCACGGCAGCATCCAGATCCCTCGGGCAATACTGCCCCTCTTCCAGATAGCGCCCCAGCAGGTTCATCGACTTGGCGTGGCCTTGCTCTGCCGCCTGGCGATAACACGCCAACGCATGGGGTTGATCCTCGGCAACACCGCGCCCGGTGGCCAGCAGATTGGCGTAGTTGTACAACCCCCAATCCAACCCGGCGTCTGCCGCCAGCCGGTATTCACGGGCCGCTGCCGCTTCGTCCACGGCGCTCCCCCAGCCATGCTCCCGGCAACGTCCCAGCATATTGCGCGCCATCCGGTGCCCGCCCTGGGCCGCGATCTGGAACCAACGCAGTGCCAGCGCTTCATCGCGCTCGATACCACGGCCCTCCAGCAGGATTTGCCCGAGTAAAGCCTGGGCGTCGACCACACCCTCCTTGGCCGCGATCAGGATCGCCTGGGCTGCTCGAACGGGAGAGTCATCGAGCATGGATTGCAATTGCTCGACGTTGAGCACTTCTTCACGCCGCAATAAAAACCCCATGCTCAGACCTCGACCCAGCGGCGCAACAGGTTGTGGTAAGTGCCGGTGAGCTGGATCAACGCTGGGTGGTCGGGGACAGCGGCGGTCAGTTGCTGGATCGCGCCATCCATTTCGAACAGCAAGGTGCGCTGGCTGTCTTCGCGCACCAGGCTTTGGGTCCAGAAGAACGAGGCGTAGCGTGCGCCGCGGGTTACCGCGTTGACTTTGTGCAGGCTGGAGCCGGGGTACAGCACCATGTCGCCGGCCGGCAACTTGACCCGTTGCAGGCCGAAAGTGTCCTGGATCTCCAATTCGCCGCCGTCGTAGTCCTCCGGGTCGCTGAAGAACAGCGTCGACGACAGGTCGGTGCGTACCCGCTCATGGCTGCCCTTGGGCTGGCGCACGGCGTTGTCGATATGGAAGTCGAAACTGCCTCCTGCGGTGTAGCAGTTAAGCAACGGCGGGAAGACCTTGTGCGGTAACGCTGCCGACATAAACAGCGGGTTTTGCCACAAGCGCTCGAGCATCGCCGCACCGATTTCCTTGGCCAAGGGGTGGCCTTCGGGCAATTGCAGGTTGTGCTTGGCTTTGGCGGACTGGTGCCCGGCGGTGATTTTGCCGTCGGCCCAATCGGCGGTTTCCAGGGATTGGCGGATGCGCAGCACTTCCTCACGAGAGAACAGGCCGGGAATGTGCAGCAGCATGGGACGATACCTGGGAACGAAGAGGCGCCAATGGTATTGATTCTTATCCTCTCTGTAAAACGCCTAGACGGATGAGCGTGTAAAAACCGTAAGCCAAAAGTGTAAAGAATGTAAATTCAGTACAAATAGCAATGTATCTCAATTGATATAAAATCTTGTTACACCTATATTTCGCGACCTCACATCCTTGGGGAAAGGACACGTCATGTCGCGCACCACTCTAAAAACACCTGCCAGTTCACCACGTCTGCTGGCTTCGGCCATCGGCGTCGCCCTCGGTGCCAGCTCCGTCGCCCACCTGGCGCAAGCGGCCGAAGACACCGGGCAGAAAGGCCAGCGCAACAGCATCTCCCTGGGGGCTACCAGCATCACCGGCGAAGAACAGGACAACACCTCCTACCAGGTCGAAAAAGCCTCTTCGCAAAAGTACACCGCGCCGCTGGTGGATACGCCGCGCTCAGTCACCGTGGTGCCGCAACAGGTACTCAAGGACACCGCCGCCACCTCGTTGCAGGACGCCTTGCGCACAGTACCGGGCATTACATTCGGCGCCGGCGAAGGTGGCAACCCACAGGGGGATCGCCCGTTCATCCGTGGTTTTGACGCCCAGGGCGACACCTACCTGGACGGCGTACGCGACACCGGCGGCCAGAGCCGTGAGATCTTCGACATTGAATCCATTGAAGTCAGCAAGGGCCCGAATTCCTCGTTCGGCGGGCGCGGCTCGGCCGGTGGCAGCCTCAACCTGGTGAGCAAGACGCCACAAGCGCGGGATTTCACCAATGGTGGCTTCACCTATGGTTCCGACCAGACGCGCCGCTATGTGCTCGACGTCAACCGTCAGTTCCTCGACACCGCCGCGTTCCGCCTGAACCTGATGAGCCACGAACAAAACGTGGCCGGTCGCGACGCCGTGAACTACGACCGCTGGGGCGTGGCGCCCTCGCTGACTTTCGGTCTGGGTACGCCGACCCGCGTCAACGTCAGCTACTACCACATGGAAAGCGACGACCTGCCGGACTCGGGAATCCCCTACGGCTACGGCTCCTCGACCGCCACCGCTCACGTGCATGACAAACCCAACGACGGTGGCGACAGCAATAACTTCTATGGCCTCAAGAGCCGCGACTTCCGCAAGACCCGCGCTGACATCAGCACGTTTTCCTTCGAGCACGACTTGAACGACACCATGACGCTGAAAAACACCCTGCGCCATGGCAGCACCGGCCAGGACTACGTGCTCACGCAACCGGACGACAGCAAACTCAACGTCAACAAGTACGGCACCGTGTGGCGCCGCGCCAACACCCGTGTCTCAACCACCACCACGACCACCAACCAGACCGATCTGTTCGGCAGCTTCCAGGCGCTGGGCTTCAAGAACACTTACTCCACCGGCCTGGAGTTCACCGGCGAAGAAACCCGCGTCAGCGGCTACACGGTCAGCCCCAACGCCAACCCGACGTGCACCGTGGTCAAGGGCAGCCTGGGCGGCCAATGTACGTCGCTGAGCAACCCAACCCCGGATGATGCCTGGACCGGCAGCGTCGCACGCAACTACAACGGCACCAACACCAAGGCCACCAGCCGTGCCGCCTATGTGTTCGACACCATCGAACTTGACCCGCAATGGCTGCTGAACGTCGGCCTGCGCTACGACACCTTCGACACCGAAGCCAACACCAATGCCACCACCGGCCGCACCAAGATCAAGGACGACAGCCAGTTCTTCAACTGGCAGGCCGGCCTGGTCTGGAAGCCGGTGGAGAACGGCAGTATCTATGCGTCCTATGCCACCTCGGCAACACCAGCCGGTGGTTTGGTGGGTGAAGGTGCCGACGGCAACCCACTGTCTGCGGGCGCCGCCACCAGCGACCTGCAACCGGAAGAGACCGTCAACTACGAGCTGGGCACCAAGTGGGACCTGTTCCACGATCGTCTGTCACTGACTGCCGCGGTGTTCCGCACCGAGAAGAAAAACACCCGCATCCTGGTCGACGCCCTGACTTACCAGAACGCCGGCGAATCCCGCGTCGACGGCCTGGAATTGTCCGCCAGCGGCAAGCTCACCGAACAATGGCAAGTGTTCGCTGGCTACAGCTACCTCGACAGCGAACTGGTCAGCGCCGGCCTCAATGGACGTAACGGCGTCGTCAGTACGGGCTCGAACAAAGGCAACCAGATGCCGAACACGCCGAAGAACACCTTCAGCCTGTGGACCACCTACGACATCACCTCGAAACTGACCATCGGCGGCGGCGCGTTCTACGTCGATGATGTCTACGGCGATGCAGGCAACACAGTCTACGTGCCGTCCTATACCCGCTTCGACGCCATGGCCAGCTACAAGCTGACCAAGAACGTCGACCTGCAACTGAACGTGCAAAACCTGACTGACAAGACCTACTACGACAAGGCGTTCTCGACCCACTTCGCCAACCAGGCAGCCGGCCGTACGGCATTGTTGACCACCAGCTTCCACTTCTAAGGCGGCCAACCGCTCGCCCAAGCCCCACGCATCGGATGCGCGGGGCTTTTTGCGTGTAAAAAAGAATGTTTCTCGAACAGCCACGGCATAATGCGCGCCGTGCCCTACATATCCAGATAGACGAGGCGGTCCGACGTGTTGAAGAAAACCCTGTTCCAGTTGCACTGGTTCTTCGGCATCACTGCCGGTCTAGTGCTGGCCTTGATGGGGATCACCGGGGCTGCGGTCTCGTTTCAGGATGAAATCCTGCGCGCGCTCAACCCCAGCGTATTGTTCGTGCAAAAGCGCGAAGCCGGCGTACTGCCACCCGCCGAACTGGTGCGCAAGCTCGAAGCCACCGAAGGCAAGACCGTTTCGATGCTGTGGGTGGAAAGTGACAGCGGCAACGCCGCGCGCGTGTCCTTCACCCCGCCACCCGGCGAACGCCGTGGCCAGATGCGCTACTTCGACCCCTACACCGGCGACTATATGGGCGATGCCGTCGGCCAGGACGTGTTCGGTTTTATCCTGCAGTTGCACCGTTTCCTCGCCATGGGCGAAACCGGCCGCCAAATCACCGGGGCCTGCACCCTGATCCTGCTGTTCTTCTGCCTGTCCGGCCTGTACCTGCGCTGGCCGCGCCAAGTGGCGAGCTGGCGCGCGTGGTTGACCCTGGACTGGCGCAAAAAAGGCCGCAGCTTCAACTGGGACCTGCACTCGGTATTCGGCACCTGGTGCCTGTTGTTTTACCTGTTGGCCGCGCTGACCGGGCTGTACTGGTCCTACGACTGGTACAACCAAGGCGTGACCAAACTGTTGTCCGACGCCCCGCAGAACGAGCGGATGCGCAAGCGTGGTCCACCCCCTCAGGGGCCGGCGCCGGTCGCCAACTATGACGCGATGTGGAGCAGCATCTACAGCAACGCCGGCCCCGGCTTGAGCGCCTACAACATCCGCATGCCGGCGGTCGCCGGGCAACCGGCCATCGTGTATTACCTGCTGGCAAACTCCCCCCATGATCGCGCGCTCAACCAGCTCAACCTGGACCCGGCCACCGGCGAGGTCAAATCCCATGACCGCTACGCCAGCAAGCACCTCAAGTCGCAGTTGCTGACCAGTGTCTATGCGCTGCACACCGGCAGTTACTTCGGCCTGGTCGGACGGATTGTCCTCACCGTCAGTTCGCTGCTCATGCCGCTGTTCTTTATCACCGGCTGGCTGTTGTACCTCGACCGTCGCCGCAAAAAACGCCAGGTGCGTGATGCGCGCAACGGCCTGGCAGCCAACCCCAGCGATGCAGCGGCCTGGCTGATCGGTTTTGCCAGCCAGAGCGGCTTTGCCGAGCAATTGGCCTGGCAGACCGCCGGACAATTGCAGGCCGCGGGGCTGCCAGTGAAGGTGCAGTCCCTGGGCAGCGTAAGCCCCGAAGACCTGCGCCAGTCGGCACATGCGCTGTTTGTGGTGAGCACCTTCGGCGACGGCGAAGCCCCGGACAGCGCGCGGGTTTTCGAACGCAGCGTGCTGGGCCAGAACCTGCCCCTCAAAGGCTTGAACTACTCGGTATTGGCCCTGGGTGATCGCCAGTACGAACACTTCTGCGGCTTTGCCCGGCGCCTGCATTTCTGGCTGACCCACCAGGGCGGCACCCCGTTGTTCGCCCCGGTGGAAGTCGACAGCGGCGACAGCGCTGCGCTGCTGCACTGGCAACAACAGCTGGGGCAGTTAACCGGCCACGCACCGACGGCGGCCTGGCCGACCGCCCAATATGAAAACTGGACCTTGAGCCAACGCACCCTGCTCAACCGTGGCAGCGCCGGTTCGGCCGTCTACCTGCTCGGCCTCACCAGCCCGTCGCCCCAGTCCTGGGAAGCCGGCGACCTGGTCGAAATCCTGCCACGCAATGGCCCGCAGGCCATCGAACGCTTCCTGGGGGGCCTGGGCCTGGCTGGCAGCGATGGAGTCCTGCTCGACGGCCTGCCGCACACCCTCGACCAGGCCCTGGCAACCCGCCAACTGCCGGACAACCGCACGCACCTGGTCGGCCTGCATGCCCAGGCCCTGGTGGACGCGTTAGTGCCGCTGGGCATGCGCGAATACTCCATCGCCTCGATTGCCAGCGACGGCGTACTCGAACTGATCGTACGCCAGGAGCGCCACCCGGACGGCAGCCTGGGCCTGGGCTCCGGCTGGCTCACCGAACATGCCGCCATTGGCACCGCGATCAGCCTGCGCCTGCGCCGCAACAGTGGCTTCCACCTGCCGCAGGTGCCAGTACCGTTGATCCTGCTCGGCAACGGCACCGGCCTGGCCGGTCTGCGCAGCTTGCTCAAGGCGAATATTGCCAACGGCCAACAGCGCAACTGGCTATTGTTCGGCGAGCGCAATATCGCCCACGACTACCTGTGCCAGGACCAGCTGCAAGGCTGGCTGGCCAGTGGTGACCTGGCCCTGCTGGACCTGGCGTTTTCCCGGGATCAGGAGGAGAAGATCTACGTGCAGGATCGCCTGCGCGAATCGGCAGACGTGTTGCGGCGATGGCTGGCGGACGGTGCGGCGATTTATGTGTGTGGAAGCTTGCAGGGGATGGCGACCGGGGTGGATCAAGTACTGCATGAGGTGCTGGGCAGCGAGGTGGTGGAGCGCCTGATCGAACAGGGCCGCTATCGTCGCGACGTGTACTGAGATCCTCTAGCCACTGAAGAACCTATGTGGGAGGGGGCAAGCCCCCTCCCACAGTTTTTGACTGTATTCCAAGTCAGGCCGGTTGCAGCTTTTGCTCGAACACTGAAACCCCATCCAGATCGCGCAGCATCACCGTCAACTCTGCCGTCTGCCCATCAATCTGCACCTCGCCAAAAAACTGGAACCCGGCAAACGGCGAGGTGTTCTGCGCCGGTGGGGCCTTCTCGAACACCACCTCAGGCCCAAAGGTTTTATCCAGCGGATTCGGACCGAAGCTGCCCGCATTCAAAGGCCCGGCGACGAACTCCCAGAACGGCTCGAAATCCTGGAACGCCGCACGATCCGGGTGGTAATGGTGCGCCGCGCAGTAATGCACATCGGCCGTCACCCACACGTGGTTGCGTACCTGTTGGGCACGTAGAAACCCCAACAATTCGGCAATCTCCAACTCACGACCTTGCGCCGGGCCTGGGTCGCCGTTGGCGATGGCTTCCCAGCGCGGCACGCCGGGGCTGACTTCACCGTCGGGCACACCGAGGCCGATAGGCATGTCGGCGGCAATCACCTTCCACTGGGCCTGGGAGGCCTTGAGTTCGCGCTTGAGCCAGTCCAGTTGCTCACGGCCAAGGAAGGGTTTTTCGCCGCCCAGGTTGTCGTCGTTGGGGCCGCGATAACTGCGCATATCGAGCACGAAGACATCCAACAAAGGGCCATAACTGAGCTTGCGGTAGATGCGCCCGCCACCGTCGGCGCTTTGTCGGCGCATCGGCGAATATTCCAGCCACGCCTGGCGCGCGCGGCCGACCAGGGTGTTGATGTCCTTGATCTGGTAACGCTCATCCAACTGCTTGCTCGGCGACCAGTTGTTCACCACCTCATGGTCGTCCCACTGCCAGATCTGCGGCACCTCGGCGTTGAAGCGCCGCACGTTTTCATCCAGCAGGTTGTAACGGTAGTTACCACGATAGTCGTCGAGGCTTTCAGCAACTTTGCTCTTGGCTTCGGTGGTGATGTTGCGCCAGATGCGCCCGCCCTCGGTGGTCAGTTGCGCAGGGACCGGGCCGTCGGCGTAGATGGTGTCGCCACTGTGGATAAAAAAGTCCGGCAAGCGCAGGCGCATGGCTTCGTAGATGCGCATGCCGCCAATGTCCGGATTGATCCCGAAGCCTTGGCCGACGGTGTCGCCGCTCCATACAAAACGAATATCGCGGCGCTGTTGCGGCACGCTGCGCAAGTGGCCGAACCACGGTTCGCTGGCGACGCCGGTCTGGGCATCTTCGAAATGCACGCGGTAGAAAATCGCCTGGTCGGCGGGCAGGCCGGTGAGTTCGACACGCGCGGTAAAGTCGCTGCGGCTGTCGGCCAGCGGCGAGACGAATCGGCGCGGGTTACTGAACACACTGCGAGTGTCCCACTCCACCACCATCCGCGCCGGGCGGTCGCTGCGGCTCCAGATCATCGCGCGATCACCGAGCAGGTCGCCGGACTGCACACCATCGGTCAGTTGCGGACGGTCTTTGACCGACGCGATTACCGCCGGCGCCAGGCCAGGCAGCAACAGGCCGGCGCCGACGACTTGCATCACGCGGCGACGGCCAAGGTCGAAGTGGCTCATGCAGGTGCCCTCTTGAGTATCAAAAGGGCAAGTTGAACACGCGTGGATGAAGTGGATATGACACCGCCCCACCCACATTGTCCATGGCGTCAGGCTTGGGCGGGCGCGGCCGTCAGTTCCACCGCTTCCGGACGTTTGATCAGTGCATACACCAGCCCGGTCAGCAGGCTACCGGCGACGATCGCCAGCAGATACAACAGCGCATGGTTCATCGCATTCGGGATGATCAACACAAACAACCCACCATGGGGCGCCGCCAGCTTGCAGCCAAAGTACATCGACAGCGCTCCCGTCAGGGCACCGCCAGCGATGCTGGAGGGGATCACCCGCAGTGGGTCCTTGGCGGCGAACGGGATCGCGCCTTCCGAGATAAAGCACAAGCCCAGAATCATCGCGGCCTTGCCCGCTTCACGCTCGGTCTGGGCGAACTTGCGCCGCGCCAGGAACGTGGCGATGCCCATGCCGATCGGCGGCACCATACCCGCCGCCATGGTCGCAGCCATCGGTGCGCCGCTCGATGCCGCCAGCAAGCCGACGGAGAACGCGTACGCGGCCTTGTTGATCGGCCCGCCGAGGTCGACACACATCATGCCGCCCAACAGAATGCCCAGCAGCACCGCGTTGGTGGTGCCCATGGTGCTGAGAAAATCCGTCAGCCCCGTGAGCAGACGCGCCACGGGTGGGCCGACCAGGTAAATCATCGCCAGGCCGGTGAACAAACTCGCCAGCAACGGGATGATCAGGATCGGCTTGAGTGCCTCCAGGCTCTGCGGCAAACGTATCGCGCGGGTGATCAGCTTGACGCAGTAGCCGGCGAGGAAACCGGCGAGAATCCCGCCGATAAACCCGGCGCCCAGCGTACCGGCCAGCAGCCCGCCGATCATGCCGGGGGCCAGGCCCGGACGGTCGGCGATGGAGTAGGCGATATAGCCCGCCAGCAGCGGCACCATCAGCATAAAGGCCTGGTCGCCAACGGTCTTGAGGGCCGCTGCCAGGGTGCCTTTTTCTTCGAAGGCATGGATGCCGAACACAAATGACAAGGCGATCAACAAGCCGCCCGCCACCACCATCGGCAACATGAACGACACACCGGTCAACAGGTGTTTGTACACCCCGGTTTTTTCCGACTTGGCTACCGCACCGCTGGCCGCGCTTTCCACGGCGCCTTCGGCGAGGGCCTTATTAAGAGTCGCCTCGGCCTGCTTGAGGGCGATGCCGGTGCCGCAGCGGTAGATCTTCTTGCCGGCGAAGCGCTCGGTGGCGACTTCAATATCCGCCGCCAGCAGCACCACGTCGGCGTCGGCAATCGCCTGCGGGCTCAGCGGTGTGCGCGCGCCGACCGATCCCTGGGTTTCCACCTGCAAGTCATAACCCAGGCGCTTGGCCGCCTGCTGCAAGGCTTCGGCGGCCATGAAGGTGTGCGCGACACCGGTGGGGCAGGCGGTAATCGCGACGATACGCGGGGCCTGCTTCGTCGCCACCGAGGCTTGGCTGACGACATACTCCCGGGCTTCTTCTGCGCCACGGCGCAGTACCGCGTCAACGTCCTGCAACGCCTGCGCCGGGGTGCTCTGGAACACGCGCTTGCCGACAAACCGCTGCATGTCCACCGGGGTGCTGCTGACCAGCAAGACCCATTCGGCGTCGTCGATGATCGCCTGGGACAACTGCCGTTCCGGGCGCTGCACGTCGACCACTTCGACGCTGGTGCTCCACCCCTGGCGCTGCGCGGCAGCGTCCAGCAAGCGCGCGCACAGCACACTGGTGACCATACCGTTCGGGCAGGCGGTAACAATGGCTAACTTCATCACAAACCCTCTTATTGTTCTGTCAGCGGGCGCACATGGACGCCGCTTTCGAGGCGCGCCAACTGCGCGTCATCGCTGATGCCAAAGCCGATCTGCGTCACCGCCATGGCGGCAATCGCCGTGGCGCGGCGCAAGGTGGTTTCGGGTACATCGAAGCTGAGCAAACCGTGGAGCATGCCGGCCAGCAACGAATCCCCCGCGCCTACGGTGCTGGCGACGCGGACCTTGGGCGGCGTGGCCTGCAGCGCCGTGCCCGGGCTGAACCAGTTCACGCCGTCGGCACCGTGGGATACCACCACATGCTCAACGCCCCGCGCGTGCAGATGCTCAGCCGCGTCGGCTTGTTGCGCGACGGAATCCGTGGGGCAATCCAGGGCGTCAGCCAATTCTTCGGTGTTGGGTTTGATCAGCCATGGGCCAGCGTTCAACCCGGCGCGTAACGCGGCGCCGCTGGTGTCCAGAGCGACCTTCAAACCGAGGCCTTTCAACTGCACCAACAGGCCTTCGAACCACTGCGGGCTGACGCCACGCGGCAAACTGCCGGCGACCACCACCGCATCGTGCCCGGGGGCGATCAGCATGAGTTGGTTGAGCAACGCTTGCTGCGCCTGCTCGCTGACCAGCGGGCCCGGCGCATTGATGTCGGTGACGCGGCCATCCTGCTCGGCAATCTTGATGTTGCTGCGGGTTTCACCCGGCACGCGGATAAACGCATCGACAAAACCACGGCGAGCGATCAGCGCCTCGAACGCTTGGGGGTTGTCTTCCCCCAGAAAACCACCGACCGTCACTTGATGGCCCAGGTCAGCCAACACCTGGGCCACGTTCACGCCCTTGCCGGCCGCGTGGGTCTGCAGGGGTTCGCTGCGGTTGACTTCACCGGGCTCCAGGCGCGCCAAGCACACCGTAAGGTCCAACGCCGGGTTCAGCGTCAGGGTCAGAATCCTTGCCATCTACACGGCCTCCACAAGGGCTCGCACTTCGGCGGGCGAACCCACCGCAAGTGCTTTTTGCGCCAGGCCCTGGGCCTCGCTCAGACTGAATTCGCGCACGCGCGCCTTCACTTCGGGAATGCTGCGCGCCGACACGCTCAACTCGTCCACGCCCAGGCCCACCAGCACCGGCACCGCCAGCGGATCGGCGGCCAGCTCGCCGCACACACCGACCCATTTGCCATGGGCATGGGCCGCGCGCACGGTGATATCGATCAGTTGCAACACGGCCGGGTGCAAGCCATCGGCCTGGGCCGACAGCGTTGGGTGGCCGCGGTCGATGGCCAGGGTGTATTGGGTCAGGTCGTTGGTGCCAACGCTGAAGAAATCCACTTCCTTGGCCAGCACCGGTGCGAGCAACGCAGCCGACGGCACCTCGATCATGATCCCCAGTTGCAGATCGGCCACCGGGATTTCCAGGCGCAGGCGCTCGGTCATGTCCCGTGCTGCGCGCCACTCATCCACGCTGCCCACCATAGGGAACATGATGCGCAGCGGCCGGTTATCCGCCGAGCGCAGCAGCGCGCGCAATTGCGCCTCCATGATCTGCGGGCGTTGCAAGGTGAGGCGAATGCCGCGCACCCCGAGGAAGGGGTTTTCTTCCTCGGCGATCGGCCAATACGGCAACGGTTTATCGCCCCCCACATCGAGGGTGCGCACCACCAGCGGGCGACCGTCGAGGCCGTCCAGTACACGCCGGTATTCAGCTTCCTGGGTGGCTTCGTCCGGCGCTTGCGGGTGGGCCATGAAAATCAGTTCGGTGCGCAGCAAGCCAATGCCTTCGGCGCCCTGCTCCACCGCACTCGCTACGCCGGCGCTTTCGCCGATGTTGGCGAACACTTCCACGGCGTGACCGTCGCGGGTCACCGCAGGTTCGTGGCGCTGCGCCGAGGCGGCTTGCAGGCGTTGCTCGCGGGTGTCGCGTTCAACGGTGGCGCGTTGCAGGGTGGCAGTGTCCGGGGTGACATGCAGGCGGCCTCGCTGGCCATCGAGCAATAACAGGGTGCCGGCGGCCAGCAGCAACACGCCCGGGCCGGCGCCCACCAACGCGGGGATGCCAAGGGCACGGGCGACGATGGCACTGTGGGCCGTCGCCCCGCCACGGGCAGTGAGGATACCCGCGACCCGCGCCGGGTCGAGCCGCGCCACATCCGATGGGCCGACCTCGTCCATCACCAGAATGTAGGGGTCGTGCGGCTCCTGGGCCGTTTCAATACCGCACAGTTGTGCCAGCACGCGGCGACCAATGTCGCGCAGGTCAGCGGCGCGCTCGGCCAGCAAGGCGTCCTGCAACGCCTCCTGCTGCTTGGCGGCGGCTTCGATCACGCTCATCCAGGCCGCCTCGGCGCTTTCGCCCTGCTTGAGGCGGGTGTCGACTTCATCGGTCAGTTCCGGGTCGTCGAGCATTTCCTGGTGGGTGATGAAAATCTCGCGGATCGCCTTGGCCTGGCTGCGTTCGATCAAGCCCTGGATATCGCGACGCACGTCGTTGAGTGCGGCCTGCAAGCGCTGGCGCTCAATGGCCGAAGACTCACCCCGCAGCGGGTAGTCGAAGGGTTGCAGCACCTGGATATGCGCCGGGCCGATGGCGATGCCGGGGGCGGCGGCGATGGCCTGGAGCTGGCTGCCGGCCAACGGCGCGCTGGCCAGCGGTTCGATATCGAGGATTTCAACCTGGGCCACCACGGTCGGCAATGGCTCGACGTCTTCGCCAAGCCCTTCCTCCACCGCCGCCAACAACGCAGGCAGCGCATCGCCGGCGATGGTAGGTTCCGCGACAAACTCCAGTACCTGACCACGCCGTGCACCGAGGCTGAGCAGCTTACTCAAGCTTTTTACCGACACCGCGCCCACCGGGCCATCGACGATACGCACACGGATATCGCCCTCGAAGCTTTTCGCCAATTGCGCGAGGATCTTCGCCGGCCGCGCGTGCAGCCCATGGGCATTGGCCAGGGTGATGCGCACACTGGGCCAGTCGGGCGGCAGTTCGCCGCCGAGCACTTCGAGTACCGCACGGCTGCTGGTGGCGCGCCCCAGTTCCTGGCCGCGACCTTCGATCAACAACGCGCACAGGCGCTCCAGCAAAGCCTGGTGCGCTTCACCGAGGCTGGCCAGGCAGAACAGACCATTCAACGGCTGGCCGAGGTAACGCATGGGTTTATCCGGCGTGACAAACGCCAGGCCAGGGCGCTTGACCGTTTGCTCGCTGTGCAGCCACCACAGGCCATCGCCCAGGGGCAACGCATCGACTTGCTGCAACACCGCGGCAAAGCCATTGCTGACGCAGTCGGCCTGGCGCAGCAGACGAGCACCGCGCCATACCAGTTCTTCAAAATCGTCGGCCGACACGCCCAGGCTGATCATCTGTGCATCCAGCGCCAACTCCTGCGGCGCGCCTTGCAGCAACTTCAGCAAGGCCTCGGCGGAACCGGCACGACGCAGCGCCTGGCCCAGGTCGGTTTCACCGAGGGCGCGGGTCAGCAGTTGCAGCAAGCGCAGGTGTTCATCGGATTTGGCGGCAATGCCAATCGCCAGGTAAACGATCTGGCCGTCGCCCCAATCCACCCCTTCGGGGAACTGCAGCAGGCGCACGCCGGTGGAAAATACCTGGTCGCGGGTTTCGGGAGTCCCGTGGGGAATGGCGATCCCTTGGCCGAGAAAGGTCGAACCTTGGGCTTCACGGGCTTGCAAGCCGCTGAGATAACCCTCGGCGACCAGGCCATCGGCCACCAACTGGTCAGCGAGCAGGTGCAAGGCAGCAGATTTATCCACAGCCACCTGGCCCATGGATATCTGCTCGTGAGTGAGCTCAAGCATGCCGTTCTCCTAGTTAGTGCGGCGGGCGCACTAGGTATTGTTTTGAATAAATCAGTATAAAGTTGATCATGAATAAGCGACTGAGCAGTCAATTGGCAGTAGCCACTCAGTAGCGAACATCGCAAAAATACGCCTGCTGAAACGTTTAATCTAGAATTTATGGCAGATTACGCGTTAATTGCGCATCCTTGAAGAACCACTCGGCACTTGAGCTGAGACATTAGTCGTGTGCAGTAATCGGTTACGATTGGACAAAATGTCGGGGCCAGCTCTAAAAAACAAGGAAATCCCGGTTTGAAACTCAGTGATATCGCACGTCTGGCCGGTGTGTCCGTAACCACCGCCAGTTATGTCATCAACGGCAAAGCCGAACAGCAACGCATCAGCAGCGCGACCGTCGAGCGCGTGCGTGCGGTGGTCGAAGCCCATGGCTTTACGCCCAACCCCCAGGCAGCCGGGCTGCGCAGCCGGCATACCCGTACGCTGGGTTTTATCCTGCCGGACCTGGAAAACCCCAGTTACGCACGGATCGCCAAGCTATTGGAACAAGGCGCCCGCGCGCGCGGTTATCAATTGCTGATCGCCAGCTCCGACGACAATGCCGACAGCGAACGCCAACTGCTGCAACTGTTCCGCGCCCGACGCTGCGATGCGCTGTTTGTCGCCAGTTGCCTGCCGGCCAGCGACGACAGCTATCGCGAGTTACAAACCAAGGGTTTGCCGGTGATTGCCATCGACCGGGTGATGAACGCCGAACAGTTCTGCTCGGTGGTCAGCGACGACCGCCAGGCCTGCCAGCAACTGACCAGCAGCCTGCTGCAACCGGTGCCCAAGCAGATCGCGCTGATCGGTGCGCGGCCTGAGTTGAGCATCAGCCAGGAGCGCGCCGCCGGTTTCCGTGAAGCACTGCAAGGTTTTACCGGCGAAGTGATCGTCGAACAGGGCGAGGCCTTCAGCCGCGATTGTGGCCGCCAACTGATGGAGCAACTTCTCCATCAACTGGGGCATTTGCCTGACGCGCTGGTGACCACCTCTTACGTGCTGCTGCAAGGGGTGTTCGACGCGCTGCATGATTTCCCGCTCAGATCGCGCCCGCTACGCCTGGGGACCTTTGGTGATACGCAGTTGCTGGACTTCCTGCCGTTGCCGGTCAATGCCATGGCCCAGCAACATCAGTTGATCGCCGACACGGCGTTGCGCCTGGCCCTGGCCGCCATCGAAGAAGAGCAGTACCAACCCGGCGTGCATGCCATCGGCCGGACCTTCAAGCGGCGTATTCACGAGGCTTGAGCGTGGAGCTGATTGACACCCACACCCACCTCGACTTTCCGGACTTCGACAGCGATCGCCGGGAAGTCCTCGCCCACAGCCGCCAACTCGGCGTGCAGCGCATGGTGGTACTGGGGGTGTATCAGCAGAATTGGCAGCGGTTGTGGGACCTGGTGCAAGGCGATGAAGGCTTGTTCGCCGCCTTCGGCCTGCACCCGGTGTACCTCGATGACCATCGCCCCGCCGACCTGAAGGAGCTGGGCGATTGGCTGACCCGCCTGCACGGCCATCGACAACTGTGCGCTGTAGGCGAGATCGGCCTGGATTACTTCCTCGAACAACTGGACCGCACACGCCAGCAACACCTGTTTGAAGCCCAACTGAAACTGGCCGTCGATTTCCAACTGCCAGCGCTGTTGCACGTGCGCCGCAGCCATGCCGCTGTGATTGCCACCCTCAAGCGTATCCGCCTGCCACGGGGCGGCATCATCCACGCCTTTGCCGGTAGCCGGGAAGAAGCGCGCGAATACATCAAGCTGGGTTTCAAGCTGGGCCTGGGCGGTGCCGCCACCTGGCCCCAGGCCCTGCGCATGCATAAGGTGCTCGCCCAACTGCCCCTGGACGCGGTGGTGCTGGAAACCGATTCGCCGGACATGGCCCCCGCCATGTACCCCGGCCAGCGTAACAGCCCGCAACACTTGCCCGATATCTGCACCGCGCTGGCCGAACGCATGGGCCTCAGCCCGCTATTGCTGGCTGAAGCGAGCACACGCAATGCGTGCGAGTTGTTCAATTGGTAGGGCGTTGACCGGCCTGACCACTTGCAGGTCCAAGGTCATCCGCTGCCGATGACGGGCGTAGCGTGCCACCAGGAAATGCACCAACAGCACCAGCAATGAAATATTCAACTGCCCGATAACGCTGATCAGCCCGAGCCACTCTGCCACCAACGCCACGATCAGGGCCACGCAGGTGAACACCACCATGCTCAGTCGTACCAAGGCCCAATGGTCCAGTGCCCTGAACTGACGCAGTTGCCGGGTGCAGCACAACTGCAGAATCCTATGGCAGTACGGGCAATCGAAGGGCTCTTCAATGGCAATGGCATTCAACTGCCAAGGCTTGAGTTCGAAGGTGATGTCGCAATGGGCGCAGTGCCCTTTGATGCCTATGGCAGCGCTCATCGTCTTGCCTCCCTTGGACTGTGATTATTGGCTGAAACAAATTCTCACCCATTCTCGGCAGCAAAGACGAAGCACAAGAAAATCAAGACAAGTACCACTCCCGTAAAAGAAACATCCTACTCAACAGTCTTACACGCGAAACGCGCCGATCAATTGCTTCAACTCAATCACCTGGCGCGACAACTGCCGGCTGGCCGCCTCGGCCTGATGGGCACCCTGGGCGGCATGTTCACCTGCACGATTGATTTCAACGATGTTCTGGTCGATATCGTGGGCGACGGCGGTTTGCTGCTCCACGGCCGCCGCAATCTGCTGGTTCTGATCGACGATCATGCCGACGGCACCCAGGATGTTTTCCAAGGCCTGCTGGACCTTTTCCGACTGCCCCACCGTGCCATTCGCCATGGCATGGCTGGTTCCCATAGCCTTGACCGCCGCGTCGACACCACTGTGCAAACGGCTGATCATCTGCTCGATTTCCTCGGTGGAGTGCTGGGTCCGCCGCGCGAGGGTGCGCACTTCATCGGCCACCACCGCAAAGCCGCGCCCCTGCTCTCCGGCGCGAGCGGCTTCAATCGCGGCGTTCAGCGCCAGTAGATTGGTTTGCTCGGCAATGCTCTTGATCACTTCCAGCACGCTGCTGATCGATTGGCTATCGGTCGCCAACTGGTTGATCACCCGCACCGACTCATCAAGGTCCAAGGCCAGGCGCGCGATGCTGCCTTGCTGGGATTGCACCAGGCCACGACCGCTGACGGTTTCATCGTTGACGCTATGGGCGCTGCTGACCGCCGCCGCCGCATTGCGCGCCACTTCCTGGGCCGTGGAGGACATCTGGTTCATGGCGGTCGCCACTTGCTCGATCTGGCTGCGCTGGCCGGACACCGCCTGGTTGCTGCGGACTGAGACCGCCTCCACTTGGCTGGCTTGCAGCTCTACCTGGCCGACGGTGTGGCCGACGCGCTCGATCAGGTCGTGGATCTTGGCCACGGTGCCATTGAACACCTCGCCCAGTTCCCCCAGCTCGTCGCGACTATGAGCGACGAACGTGACCGTCATGTCGCCCGCCGCCACCTTGTCCATCATCCCCCCCAGGCGTCGCAGGGTGGTGCGGGTGGAGGCATAGAAGCCAGCGTACAAATAGAAGATCAGCAAAAACACCGCCGCCAGGGCACACACCAGCACCACCATGTGCGTACGGTACTGCGCCAGGCGCTGCTCCAGCTGGTGCCCGAGAAACGCCAGCGTGGCTTCATCGAGCTGATAGGTCTGGGCCATCAGTTGGCTGACGTTGTCGTAGAAACCCTGCCACGGTGCGTCGAGGGTTTCAGCCATCACCACCTGCTCTTCGAAGACCTCACTGGCTTGCTTGAGGCTGGCATTGCTGGCCTTGGCCAGGCTGTCGAGCGCAGCGTGGGCGGCCTGGCTGGAACCGAGGGCGTCCTGGAGTTTCAGGGCGTATTCGGCGTGGAGTTTTTCCAGTTGCTGCAGCAACTCGTCAAAGCGGGTGCTGGAGGACGAATTGAGGAACCCCTGGCCCAGGGAATAGGCGCCCATCGCCCGCCCCTCCCCCAGCGTCTGGGTGACCTGCGGAGTGATGCTGGTGATCAGCTCGCTGAGCTGGCGCAAATCGCTCTGGGGGTCGCGGCTCAAGCCGGCCTGGCTGGCGATGATCTGGCTGAGCATCTGCGCTTTGTTGAGCAACTTGCCGATCAGCGCGCTTTTACTCAGCAGGGAGGACTCCTGCTGCTGGGCCTTGAAGGCAGCGATCAATTCGTCGCGCTTGGCATCGAAGGCGGCAATTTGCTCAGGGTCGGTGGTCATGGCTGTGAGCCCCTGCACCCGTGCCAACACATGCTGCTCCAACGTGCTGATCTTGCCTTCAAGGTCGCCAGCCTTGCCGGACTGGCCCAGGGTTGCGTTGATTTGCACCTGGTTGTTGAGGGTTTCCAGGTCGCGGCGCAGGGCCAGGCTGCTGCCGAGCAGATCGAGGCTTTGCAGTTCGATGCGGGTGCCCTGAAATTCACGCCACGAATCACGCACCAGGAAATAGTTGGTCGCCAGCATGGGCAGCAGGAACAGCACACTGATCAGGCTGAACTTCATGCCGAAGCTCAGGCGGTTCATCAGCGCGACGGCGGGATAGAGCAAGCTCTTCACGGGTGAACTCCCTTCCTATTATTTTTATTTGAGGCGCAGGGCGGCGGCAGAAAGCCACTATTTGGCGCTCCGTCTGTATAGCTCAAATCGAAAGGGAGTTTTGTAACTTAAGGTTAACGAGAACGGAGCCGGCGGGCCGGCTCCTCCCAGGTCAGGGCAGCACCGTCCAGATGGCGAACCCGGCATACCACAGCACCGCCGCACGCAGCAGCAGTTCCCACAGGCGATCCAGGCTGTTGATGCCATCAGCCCCCACCACCGGCGGCGGAATCTCAGCGGCCACCAGACCGACTTTTTCGACCAACTGCGCGGCGCTGATATCCCAGCTCAGCAATTCGTGAAGCATCACACGGCTGACCGCGACAAAGTTGCCCACCAGGGCAAAGCTGGCCGCCAGCAAGCGCACCGGTAACCAGTCGAAGGCATGGCGCAGTTGGCCGGCACGCTCGGCTACCAAGGGGTTCTGGCTGTGCTCACTGGCCAGTGCCAGCAGGCGATAAGCCAGGGCCGCGACAGGGCCCAGCAGGAAGTACCAGAAGATCACCGCGAAGAAACTCTGGTAGGCCTGCCATAGAAGATGGCCCTGAACCCGTTCCAGCAGTTGTTCCCCGCTGTCCGCTGCGATCTTCAGGTCTCGCTCGGCCACATGCTCGGCGGCCTGCAAGTCGCCCCGGCGCCACGCATCGCGAAACGGTCCGAGGCCGGCGAGCAGATCCCCCCGCCCCAGGCTGTAGATCACCACCAACAGGTGCACCGGCAACGCCAACAGGCCGTAGGCCACCGGCTCCAGTACCAGCAGCAGCAAGGCCAGCAAGGCCACCGGCAACAACACCAGCAGCGCCAGGATCAGCCACGGCTGCTTGCCCATGCGCGGGCTCGCCTCCAACTTGGCCAGCTCGCGTAACCAGCCGCCATCACGCTGCAACCGCTGGCGCAAGGCCGAGAATTTCTCGATCCACACGGCCAGCACCAATACCAGGAAACTCATTGTGCGTGTCCTCCATCCTGCAGGGCGCTACGAAAGCGTACCCAATCAAAAGCGGGGCCAGGGTCGGTCTTGCGCCCCGGCGCGATATCACTGTGGCCACAAATGCGCTGACGGGTAATGTCGGGGTAAGCCACCAGCAACTGGCGCGTCAGGTCGATCAGCGACGCATACTGCGCATCCGTGAACGGCAAGTCATCCGTACCTTCCAGTTCGATACCAAGGGAAAAGTCATTGCAGGTCTCACGCCCATCGAAGCACGAAACCCCGGCATGCCAGGCCCGGTCGAGGCACGATACAAACTGCGTCACCGTGCCGTCGCGCTCAATCAGAAAATGCGCAGACACCCGTAAGTCGGCAATCCCTTCAAAGTAGGGATGTTCCGTGACATCCAGGCGATTCTGGAAAAACGCCTGCACCTTGCCGGTCGCGAACTGCGCTGGCGGCAGGCTGATGTTATGCACCACCAACAGTGAGATTTCGCCGGTGGGGCGCTCGTTGAAGTTGGGCGAAGGGCAATGCGCAATGCCCTGGCACCAGCCGCTGGTGGGGTCCAACTGCATACAGGATCCTTGAACGTGACGAAGTGTGACCAGTATGCCGCGTTCCACCCGGTGGGTGCGATCACTTGCCGCGATTGAGTTGACGCAATGTGTTCGTCACCGCTGCCAGCGCGCGGTCGAACAACAGGCCATCGTCCAGCAGGCGCAAGGTGCCACGCTTGAACGCCAGCGCCAGTTGACCGACGCTTTTCTCCAAGACCTTGAGCCCCATGCGGTTGACGAAAATGTAGCGGTTGGACGGTGCCATGATCGCCGTAAGCTTGCAGCGCAGGGGGGGTTCTTCAAGCGCCTGGAACTCGACCCAACCTCCGACACGCAGTTGCTGGACCTTGAGCCGCGCGGGATCGTCCAGCGGCAGGTCCTCGGCGGTGTCGGGCAGGCCCGGGCTGAGCACAAACGGCTGGCTGACTTCGACCAGGGTCTCGACGCCCTCACCCGCCTGAATATGCAGGGCCTGCAACCGCACAAAAAACTCACGCGTACTGAAAGGATCGAACGCCGCGCTGGTCAAGCCATCGCGCAACGCTTTGAGCAAGCCCGGTAGTTGCTCCAGTAAATGCCGCCCGGCCTCGGTGTCTTGCTGCAGGCTCACACTCCAGATCAACTCGTCCATGGTCCGCAACCCCGCCTGCCATTGCACCGACTCTTCGCCGTGCTTGAGGCTGGCCAGCAACAGTACCTGGCTCCAGGCCTGCTGGAGAAACTGCACCACCGCGCGCGGCAGCACTTTGCCCAGCAGCCGGCGGTTCAGCACATCCGCCACGCGCTGGCGAGCCTCTTCGGTACGCAGGTGCCCGGCTTCAGCGTCACGGGTGTGCTGTTCGATCAGCTCACTGCGGCGCCGCTCGTTCGCGGTAAACGCACAGAACTCCGTCAAAAGCTGGGTAAAAATCGCCGGATCCTCGACAAACTCGTTCAACAAACGCTGTACCACCTGCTCGATGCGCACGTACAGGCTGTCGCGCTGATACTCATCGCACGGGTTCCAGGTCATGGCCATGGCCGCGATTTCATTGAGCAGCCGACGGGCCGGGTGGCTGGGGCGACTGAAAAAACTCTTATCCAGCACCGCCACTTTCAGCAAGGGAATCTGCAAGCGTGCGATCAAGGCCTTGAAGGCGTCAGGCACGCCAGGGTCATTGAGCATGAACTCGAACAGCAGGGCGATCAGGTTGATCACGTCTTCGTCGGCATCCTCCACCACGCGGGACTTGCCACTCTTGACACTGACCCGGGTCAACAGCTGTTCAAGCTGGTTGCGCAAGTCGAAGTCGTCCTCGACGTCCGGCTCCGGTACGTATTGCTGCAAGTGCGACAGCAGGCGCAACAGGTCACGGGTGGCAATCGGCTGAGGTTCGGCACTGGCTTCGAGGGTGGGCGCCACGCTGCCACGTACGGCCGCCAGCAGTTCCTGCAGGGCGGCAAAGGCTTGCTGGCCGTTTTCGTCGACCGGTTGATCGGACGTCGGCACATTGTCTTCACGCGGATGCTCGCGTGTCGCCCGCCCGCCGAGGCGCCGCGACGGCACAGCCTTGAGCTCGGGCAGCACCCCCGTGGCAACCAGCAACTGATTGGCCTCGCCGTACAGGTAGTCGGCGTCGCTGAGGACGTACTTTTCAAATAGCTTGAGCATGATCAGCTTGACGCGGATTTCCACCCCGAGGCTGCGCCCTGCCCGCAGGAAGAACTCACACAACAACGCCGGCCCCAGGGGGTTCTCACGCTCATCCAGGTGCTTATCCAGCAATGCATTCAGGCGCGCGGTCAATTGCCCCAGGGCCAAGCCATCGCGATGGCGCACGCGAACCAGCATGGCCTCCAACGCCACGGTTTTTTCCCGGTCATCGCTGGAGGTGCCTGACGCCGTATCGTAGGAAACCACCGGAACCAACTGCAGGTCACCGCGCCCAGCCTGGCCCAGGTTGGCAAAGGCCTCGAACAGTTGCTCCATGAACACCCGTTCGAAATTCTTGCGCTTGAGGCGCAAGTCACGCATGGCTTCAAAGAAAATATGGTGATCGATGTTGTTGCGGGCCTTGTCGGCCATTTCGAACAGGGTGTCGTCGGCGTTATCGAACAGTTCCTGCAAGCCCTGCTGCAATTGTTGCGCGGACTTGTCGCGAACCTGCAGCAATACCACCGGCAGGCGAGCGAGCGGCGATGGCGTGGCCTGTGCCTTGTGAATAGGCACCACCTTTCCGTCATTGTGCATCCTGGCCTCCTGAAACGGCGGTGTGGGTTGGGGAACGATCGGGTACAGGGCCGGCTGGGCACTGCGGTTTTCCGGTTATCACCAGTACGTCAAAGCTATGACGCCAATTGCAAGGCGCGAGATTATCTTGCAAATGAGGGCCGTTGCGCCAGCAAACTCTGTCATTGGCGTGTAAATGAGCAGGTGGCTGGGTTCAAACGCGCGCTGCCCCTATAATCGGGGCACTTTGTTTGTGGAGCCTGTTATGCCGAACCTCCGTCTTGCCGACCTCACCGCCGAAATCGAAGCCAATGTGCGCCGCGCACTGCTGGAAGACATCGGCAGTGGCGACATCACCGCACAGTTGATCCCGGCCGAACGGCTGGCCAAGGCCACGATCATCACGCGCGATGCGGCGGTGATCAGTGGTACCGCTTGGGTAGACGCGGTGTTCCGCCAGCTGGACCCGCGGGTCGCCGTGCATTGGCAAGTCGCCGACGGTGAACGCGTGAGCCCCAACCAGGCGCTGTTCCACCTTGAAGGCCCGGCACGCTCGCTGCTCAGCGGCGAGCGTTGTGCGTTGAATTTTCTGCAGTTGTTGTCAGGCGTAGCCACTCGGGCCCAGTACCTCGCCGATTTTGTCGCCAGCACCCAGGTCAAGCTGCTCGACACGCGCAAGACCCTTCCCGGCCTGCGCCTGGCGCAGAAGTACGCCGTGACCTGCGGGGGCTGCCACAACCACCGTATTGGCTTGTATGACGCCTTTCTGATCAAGGAAAACCATATCGCGGCCTGCGGAGGCATTGCCCAGGCCATTAACGCCGCGCACCAGATCGCCCCAGGCAAGCCGGTGGAAATCGAAGTGGAAAGCCTGGACGAATTGCGTGAAGCCCTGGCGGCGGGCGCCGATATCATCATGCTCGATGAACTGAGCCTGGATGACATGCGCGAAGCCGTGCGCCTGAATGGCGGCAAGGCCAAGCTGGAAGCCAGCGGCGGGATCAATGAAAACACCCTGCTGCCCATCGCAGAAACCGGAGTGGATTACATCTCCATCGGCGCGATGACCAAGGATGTGAAGGCGGTGGATTTGTCGATGCGCCTCAGTATTTGAGCACCTTAACTGTAGGAGCGAGCTTGCTCGCGAAAAACCTGAGAACGCCGCAGGGTACCAGGCAGCCCGCGTCATCGTTAGCGATTTTCGCGAGCAAGCTCGCTCCTACACAAGCAAGCGCTTAAACCACCAGGTCATTCATCTCGCAGTACTCTTCCCACTCGACACCCAGCACCTCGGCCGCTTCCTTGTGCAGGGCCAGCCGTGCCGCTTCGAACTCTTCCGGTGTCGAGGTGTACTTGAGGGTCAGCTCCCAAGGCTGCAAGCCCTGGCTCTCGGCCTCGTCCTCGAATGCCCACTGGATCTGGTCACGCTGATCTTCAGCGCTCAGGTCCTTGATCTCTTCTTTAAGCTGCGGCGATTCCCCGATGTACTTGTCGAGGGCTGCTTGGTGCCGAACTTCCTGGGTCATCTCAGTCGTGGTCATGTTGTTCTCTTAGATCGAGGAATGGGGATGCATCTGGGTCATCAAGGTTGCGCAGATACAAAAGAACAGGCACGAATGCCGGCTCGTCTGGCCTTCAGAACCATTCTGGGATCATCTGAAAACGTTGCCTTTGAAACACTGTTGCCTTTGTGCCCGAGACAGGAATCGAACCTGCGACCTTCGCGTTACGAGTGCGCTGCTCTACCGGCTGAGCTACACGGGCGGTGGGCTAAAGCTAGCACCGCATCGGGCGTCCGGCAACTTACGGCGGTGAGAGGGCAATCACGCCCTGAGCCCAGAAGCGCGGTTGCAGGTACCCGCCACGGGTATCCAGATAGCGCTGCTGCGCTTGCTGGAGATGCGGCAGGTCACGCACGGCCACCCACACCAGCAGACCAACGGCCAACACACTCGCCACGTTCCAGGCGCCCCAGGCCAGGGGCAATGCGGGCGTTGCCGGGGTGCGCCAGGCATGCAACGCCATCAGCCAGCCCACCACCAGCGCCAACCACACCTGCGAGTTAGGCATCACGATCACACCATCCACCATGGACTGCGTCAGCGCGCCGATCAGCGACGCAAACAGGCAGGTGCGCAGCAGGTCGGCACACGTTGCAAATTGCGCCCGTTCACGGAGTACGCCAACGGTGGCCCAACTCGCCCGCCACGCCAGAATTGCCACGCATAGGGCCGATGGCATGCCCCATTCACTGGCCCATTGCAGGATCGCCTGATGGGGGTGGGCAGCAATGTTGTTGGCAATATCGGCGAAGTGCATCGGCCCAAAACCCAACCATGGATGCTCGACCAGCATGTGCCACGCTTGCCACCAGATCGGGCCGCGCCCCGACAGAGAGGTGGTCAGGCGATCGGCTGCCGCCTGGGAAACTTCGATGCCCAGGTACCCCAACAGCACCGTGAACAAGAGCCAATACAGCAATAGCCCACCGCACAGTGCCACCCACTGCCAGGCCAGCCAGCGCCGCCCCCAAGGCCCCAGCACTGCCAGCACCCCACTTGCCATCGCCATGCCAAGCCACGTGCCACGTGTGCCGCCGCTGATTGCGATCAACCACCAGACACACAACAACGCCAACACCGCACTTCGTACGGGACGGCTGACGCCGGGCAGCAGCAGGGGAAGGGCCAGCAACGGCAGAGTGAAGGTCTGGAATTGACCGTAGAAACGCTTATTGGCAAAACCTGACAGGAGCAGGTCAGGGTCCAGTAACCGTTGACCATTGGTAATAACCAGCAGGCCAGCATGCAGATACTGGATCGATTTGATCAGGCACAACAGCACCACGACCAGCACCAGGACGCGGTCCAAAGGCTCACCGCCGTGGCGCCGAAGCAAGGCAAATGCAAGCGCAATCGCCCCACAGACGATAAACAGCGCCACCTCGGTGAATGCCCAGAGTGGCTGGTGGGCCAGGGCCGAAGACAGCAGGCCCAGCCCGATAATCAGCACCAGGCCGATGGCGGTGGGCCGATCCACCAGCCGCTCAATCGGAGAAACCGACAGCCCATACAGCACCGCACACAATCCCAGGGCAATCTGCACCCCTCGTTGCAGGTCGTGCCCACTGAAGGGGGCACAGATACCCAGCACCAACAGGCACACCGCTGCCACCAGGAAAACATTGCCGCGCTGCTGCAGGGATAACGACATTGGCCACCTTTACATCCATGTGCGGGGCTTGACGTTAAGCGCCGCTGGCATCACAACCCTTGGCGGCGTATTTCGCCTCAGCGGTGGTCACGCACTTCCAGCCGGCGGTGGCGCTGCGCGTCAGGGTGATGGTCTTGCCCAGCACCGGCGCCGGGGCATCGAGTATTTCGCAACTGATGGAACCGTTACCGGTGGCGACATCCCCGGCCACGTCGATCTTGCAGTTGGCGGTCGGGCTGGTGCCGCCGACCAGTTCCAGCTTCGGCTCGGTGCCTTGGTTGAAAACATCCTCGTAGCCGGCTTTCAACGCGGTGATCTCAGCCAGCCCCGCGGTGAACTTGGCCTTGGCCTGGTGCGTGGTGTACATGGGCAAGCCGATGGTGGCCAAAATGCCGATGATTGCCACGACGATCAACAACTCGATCAAGGTAAAGCCTTTCTGACGCATCACATTCACTCTCCAGAATAGAACCCATGACAAGGCGCGTCCTGCACCCCGTATTTCACAGCCGCGCCAGTGTACTCACCCGCGAGCGGCCCATCGCGCACAAGACGCACATTCTGACATTTTATCGTGCAACACCAGGCCGCCCGAATTTGTCACCTGACTAAGCTATAAAACTTCGACGAACTGGGTGCGGAAATGGACATGGACAACGCTTCAAGGACCTACGCGTGGGAAGGCACCAACCGCCAGGGGCACAGGGTGTCCGGGCACACCACGGGCCACAACCTCGCCCTGATCAAGGCAAAGCTGCGCCAGCAAGGGATCCGCCCCAGCAGCGTGCGCAGGCAATTCCCCGGCCTGGCCTGCCTCGCCGCGCCGATCAAACCCACTGACATCGCCCTGCTCACCCGCCAGTTGGCGACCTTGCTGAAAGCCGGCATTCCTCTGCTGCAAGCCTTCGACATCATCAGCGACGGCTTCGAGAGCCGGCCGATGCAGGAACTGCTCAAGGGGTTGACGCAGGACATCGCCGCCGGCACCGCACTGGCGACCGCGCTGCGCAAACAGCCACGCTATTTCGATGACCTGTACTGCAACCTGATTGCCGCCGGCGAACAGGCCGGGGCATTGGAAACGCTGTTGGAGCGCGTTGCCACTCACCTGGAAAAGAGTGAGCAGCTAAAGGCGCGAATCAAGAAAGCCATGACCTACCCGATCGCCGTCCTGGTGGTGGCGAGCCTGGTCAGCAGCATCCTGCTGATCCACGTAGTGCCGCAATTTCAGAACCTGTTCGCCGGAGTCGACCGACAGTTGCCCGGTTTTACCCTGCACGTCATCGGCCTGTCCACGTTCATGCAGCAAGCCTGGTGGGCTCTGGCGCTTGGCCTCGGGGCCGGTTTTTTCGCGCTGCGCCACGCCTATCGCGTAGCCCCTGGCTTTCGTCAGGGGCTGGATACGGGTTTGTTGAAAGCCCCCTTGGCAGGCACACTGCTGAAGAAATCGGCCGTGGCACGCTATGCCCGCACGCTTTCCACCACGTTCGCGGCTGGGGTGCCGCTGGTACAGGCATTGGATTCAGTGGCAGGTGCCGTCGGCAACGGGCCGTACAAGCAGGCGATCAAACATATGCGTCATGAGGTATCCACAGGCATGCAGTTGAACCAATCCATGGCCGCCAGCGGTCTCTTTCCAGGCATGGCAATTCAGATGACGGCCATCGGCGAGGAGTCGGGCACACTCGAGCGCATGCTGGAAAAAGTCGCGAACCACTATGAATCGGAAGTCGACAACCTGGTCGACAACCTCACCAGCCTGATGGAGCCGCTGATAATGGTGGTGCTGGGGGGCATTGTCGGGGCGCTGGTAATTGCGATGTACCTGCCGGTCTTCCAACTCGGTACAGCGTTTTGAACCTGCTGCTGACTGAGCAGCCATGGGCGTTTGTCGCAGTGGCCCTGGTACTGGGGCTGATCATCGGTAGCTTCCTCAATGTACTGGTATGGCGCCTGCCGAAAATGCTTGAGCGGGAATGGCGCGCACAAGCCCTTGAAGTGCTCGGCATGCCCGCCGACCCCGCCGGGCCCACCTACAACCTGATGCACCCCAACTCCTGCTGCCCGCACTGCAATCACCCGATTCGCCCGTGGGAGAATATCCCGCTGCTCAGCTACCTCATGCTCCGGGGGCGTTGCGCCCATTGTCAGCAGCCGATCAGTGCACGCTACCCCATCACTGAACTGGCCTGCGGGCTGATCTCGGCCATGGTGGCCTGGCATTTTGGCTTTGGCTGGCAAGCCGGGGCAGTCATGTTGTTGAGCTGGGGGCTGCTGGCAATGAGCCTGATCGATGTGGATCACCAACTGCTACCCGATATCCTGGTCCTGCCGCTGCTGTGGCTGGGGCTGATCATCAACAGCGCCGACCTGCTGACCGCACTGCCGGACGCACTGTGGGGCGCGGTGATCGGCTACCTAAGTCTGTGGACAGTGTTCTGGCTGTTCAAACTGGTGACCGGCAAGGACGGCATGGGCCATGGTGACTTCAAGTTATTGGCGCTGCTTGGCGCCTGGGGCGGCTGGCAGATTCTGCCGATGACGCTACTGATGTCTTCGCTGGTGGGCGTGATCGTAGGGCTGATTCTGATGCGCTTGCGCAAGGCTGAGATCTCGGCACCGATGCCGTTTGGTCCCTATCTGGCAATTGCCGGCTGGATTGCCGTGCTCTGGGGTGGTCAAATAACCGACTTCTATTTGCAGTCTGTCGGTTTCAGATGACCACTTCTGTTGCAACACCTTGGATCCTTGGCCTCACTGGCGGTATCGGCAGCGGCAAAAGCGCTGCGGCCCAGCACTTTGTCGACCTGGGCGTCGACCTGGTGGATGCCGACCACGCCGCCCGTTGGGTGGTCGAGCCTGGCCGTCCGGCGCTCGCCCGCATCGCCGAACACTTTGGTGCCGGCGTGCTGCAGCGCGACGGCCAACTGGACCGCGCCGCGCTGCGCAAGCTGATCTTTGAAGTCCCCGAAGAACGCCGCTGGCTGGAAGCCTTGCTGCACCCATTGATTGGCGAGGAGATTCGCAATCACCTGGCCCGCGCCCGATCGCCGTATGCGATCCTGGTGTCACCGCTGCTGATCGAATCCGGCCAGTACCACATGACCCAGCGCATCCTGGTGATCGATGTACCGCAATCCCTGCAGATTCAGCGTACCCTGCTGCGCGACGGCATCAGCGAACAACAGGTGCAGGCGATTCTCAAGGCCCAGTCCAGCCGCGAAGACCGCCTGAACCATGCCGATGACGTACTGGTCAATGACCGAGACCTCGCCTGGCTGCACAGCGAGGTCGAGCGACTGCACCACTTTTACCTTACTTTGCGTGGAGGCCGATCATGAGCCAACCCTTGACCGTCGAATGCCCAACCTGCGGCGCACCCGTGGAATGGAAAGCGACCAACCTCAACCGGCCGTTCTGCTCGGACCGTTGCAAGCTCATCGACCTGGGCGCCTGGGCCGCTGAGGAACACAAGATCCCCGTGGCGCCGGACGCCGAAGACGAGCTGTTTTCCGAAGACCTGCCGCCGCGCCATTAAGGCCGCATAAAGGCATATTCCTGCTGGTCGTCGAGGTTCTCTGCAAGGTATTGCAACTCGTCGGCCAGGTCTTCGAAACTGCGCACACCTTTGCTCTGCTGCACCACGGCGCTGAGCATCGCGCGCAGGGTCAAGCCTGGGTCAAAACCGATTTCCTGCGCCGCGTCCTGGCTTCTGCGCAACTCCTGCCGTGCCCACTCATACACACTCATGATTTGTACTCCCGCCTTGCTCAGGAAAAGTTTCGCAAAGCATGGGCCTGCCCCGCTGCGAGCGATTTGACCTGGGTCAAGTCTGCGAATCGTCGTCCTTCCAGGGTGCCGAGAGGTAGCGGGTGCGATTGAATGTCTCCAGCCATTCCGGGCAAAACACCACCAGCGCGCTGATCACCATGCCGTTGATAAAGGCTTCTGGAAAGATGATCAGCCACAGGTAACCGACAAAATCCTCCAGCCATTCCGGCATTGCAAAACGCCCGTCGAACCACAACAACCCCAGCCCCACCAGCAGGCAGAGCAAGGCTGACAGCGCAGCGGCAAAAAAACCGGAACAGAAGATATACACGAAGGGATTGCGTGGCTGCGCTCGTTCCACCAGCAACGCGCAGGCTTCGGTGACCAGCACGGGCAGCACGACCAGCAGCAGGCCGTTGATGCCTACCGCAGCCAGGTCCTGGCGCCCCAACAGCATCAAGCCCAACTGGGCGGCAAACCCGCCGACAATTGCCAACGGCCAATCGAGCAACAGAGTAACGGCGGTCATGCCGATAAAGTGGTAGGAGACGCCGGTGTCGAAATCCCGCCGCACCAGCCATAACATGAACAGCGCGAACACCGTGCCAAACAGCAAATGCTGGCGCCGCCGATCGGCGAACAGCTCGACCCACGGCGAGCGCAGGATCGCCCATAGCAGCACAGGCGCATACAGCAACCAGCCAATGCCGAGGGTAGCCGGCGCCAGCACTGCCGCACTGATCACGGCTTGACCTGTTCCAGGGCTTGGCGCAGTTCCGCGGCCGAGCTGTACTCGTGTTGAGCAATCAACTTGCCGTTATCCAGTTGCAGCCAGAGCACTTTATCCGCGGGCGCGGGATAGCGCGGAGCAATACGGGCGTCCCGGTCGAGCATCACCCGATAGTTGTAGGCTTGCATCGCCGGCACTGCGAACAACTTGGCGACCAGCCGAGGCATGCGCTGGATGTCTGCGACAAACACCGCGTGGCGCGCCTCGAGATAACCTTTGGGCTGGCCTTGCAAAGCCGCGTCCACCTGCTTGGCGGCGTCCATGCTGCGGGCGACCAACAGGATCTGCGCCTGGTCATCCAGGGTGTAGGCCTGATCGAACTGATCCAACAGGGTCCAGGGCGCCACGCGCTCGCCCACCTCAACGGCCTGGGCCCAGACAGGCAACAGGCTCAGCAACAGCACGGCAAAAAACTTCACTGCACACCTCATGCTAGGGAGAACGGACAAGTGGCCAGTCTACACCGAGCTTTTGCGGCGGGACTTCCTGCCGTCATCATTTGGACGCTAAGCTGCATGCATGGATGACTCAGATTATTTGCGCCTGCTCACCGTAGCGGCCGAACAAGCCAACGCGTTCCTGTCCAATGCCCGCAAATGGGAGCGTGAGCGTTGGGTCTGCCAACGCCTGCTGCAAGGCTTGAATGTGCCGTACCGCGCCGAAGAGTTTCACGCCGCCGGGCAGGAGCCTCCGGACGTACTGTTTCGCGACGCCAGTTTCGAGGTGTTCTTCGTACTGGATGAGGGGCGGCGCCTGAACGACGAATGGCGCGATGAACTGTTGCGTCGGCGCAGTGCGTTCTCCCTGAGCCAACTGGTTCGGCGCGAAGCCAAGCCGCGACGAATTCCGGCCCATGAGTTCCTGTTGCGCCTGGCGCCGACCCTGCGCAAAAAAGCGCACAACTACAAAGAGCGCGGGATGGACCTGGGCGAGTTGGATATCGTCGCGTTTGCCAGCCTCAAGCGCGAAGTCCTGGACCTCAACAGTCACTTCCCGCCGCCCACCGAGTACCTGCGCCAGGGCTGGCGCTCGCTGTCACTGGTGGGGCCGACGTTTGCACGGGTGCTGTTCGCCCACCCGGACGCGCCGGATTTCTTGCGCAACAACCTGGGCCGCAGCATAGTGTTCGACGTGGGCATCAGCCTGTGACACGGGCACAGGCTACGCTTATAGCGTTTGCGCCCACCCACCGACTGTAACGTGGCGCCCTTCTGCAACGTCTACCTGACGAGGCCTTTATGACCAGCCGCCTGAACCCCGATGACCAACAGCATGTCGAAGAGTACCTGCAACTCTCCCAGAACCAAGTCGAGCGCAAGCCTTTCCGGCCATGGCTGCTCCTTGTGGTGGTGCTGGTGGCGGTGATTGGGCTCGGCCTGCTGAGCCGCCTTTTGAGTTACCTGACGCTATGAGCTGCCTGGCGCTCGCGGGGGGAACTGCTCCGATTTCTTTTAGCCTTGCGAGATATCCCCATGACCCATCGTATTATTATCGTCGGCGGCGGCGCCGGCGGCCTGGAGTTGGCTACCCGCCTGGGTAAGACTCTGGGAAAACGCGGCACCGCCAGCATCACGCTGGTGGATACCAACCTGACCCATATCTGGAAGCCCTTGCTGCATGAAGTGGCCGCCGGCTCGCTGAACTCTTCGGAAGACGAACTCAACTACGTCGCCCAGGCCAAATGGAACCACTTCGAGTTCCAACTGGGGCGCATGAGCGGGCTCGACCGTGAACAGAAGAAAATCCAGCTGGCGGCGACCCTCGATGAAGAAGGCCGCGAACTGGTGCCTGCGCGCGTGCTGGGCTATGACAGCCTGGTGATCGCGGTCGGCAGCACCACGAATGACTTCGGCACCGAAGGCGCGGCGCAACACTGTCTGTTCCTCGACACGCGCAAACAGGCGGAACGCTTCCATCAGCAACTGCTCAACCACTACCTGCGCGCCCATGCCGGGCAAACCGACGTGGTGGAAAAGATCAGCGTCGCCATCGTCGGTGCGGGAGCAACCGGTGTCGAACTGGCGGCCGAACTGCATAACGCCGCCCACGAACTGGCTGCTTATGGCCTGGATCGCATCAAACCCGAAAACATGCATATCACCTTGATCGAAGCCGGCCCACGGGTGCTGCCCGCCCTGCCGGAGCGGATTGGCGGGCCGGTGCATAAGACCCTGGAGAAGCTTGGCGTGACGGTGCTGACCAACTCGGCGGTCAGCGAAGTGACGGCCGACGCGCTGATCACCAGCAGCGGCCAAGTGATTCCGGCCAGCCTGAAAGTGTGGGCCGCCGGCATCCGCGCGCCAGCCTTCCTCAAGGACATCGACGGCCTGGAAACCAACCGCATCAATCAACTGCAGGTACTGCCGACGCTGCAAACCACCCGCGATGAAAACATCTTCGCCTTCGGTGACTGCGCCGCCTGCCCGCAACCCGGCACCGACCGCAACGTGCCGCCACGCGCCCAGGCCGCGCACCAGCAGGCTTCATTGCTGGCCAAATCGTTGAAGCTGCGGATCGAAGGCAAGGACCTGCCATCGTACAAGTACACCGACTACGGCTCGTTGATCTCGCTGTCGCGCTTCTCGGCGGTGGGTAACCTGATGGGCAACCTGACAGGCAGCGTGATGCTCGAAGGCTGGCTGGCGCGGATGTTCTACGTGTCGCTGTACCGCATGCACCAGATGGCGTTGTATGGCGTCTTCCGCACGGCGATGCTGATGCTGGGCAGCAGGATCGGGCGCGGGACCGAGCCACGACTCAAGCTTCACTGACAACACGGTCCCTGATGGGGCTCGGCTAATGTGGGCGGGGGCTTGCGCCCGATGACGGTGAGTCGGCTGAGTAATGAGTGGCTGACACACTGCTATCGGGAGCAAGCCCCCTCCCATATTCGCTTTGTGTTGGATTTGAGAAAATTCCAGGCAAAAAAAATCCCCGTATCTTTCGATACGAGGATTTTTAATATGGTCGGGGTAAGGGGATTCGAACTCCTGACATCCTGCTCCCAAAGCAGGCGCGCTACCGGACTGCGCTATACCCCGGTAAAAAAAGGCGACCTTTCAGTCGCCTTTCACGACCAGGGCTTTTGACCTCTGATCTTAAGATCTGATTCCAGCGTTAACTGGTCTCAAAAATGGTGGGTCGTGTGGGATTCGAACCTACGACCAATTGGTTAAAAGACAATTGGTTTTAGTGCTTCATAGCCCAGGATCGTGTTCGCTACACATAGCTGTTTCCGTGGCCTCGCAGCCTCTAATGAACCCACATTAGAGGCTCCAAACCATGAAAATCTCTGCGGTCGTTTCGACCAAAGGCGGCGTAGGCAAAACTACCATCGAGGCCAACCTCGGCGCTTTTTGTGCGGATGCAGGCCTGCGCGTGCTCATGATCGACCTAGATCCTGCACAGCCTTCGCTCTCCTCGTATTACCAATTGGTCGATGAAGCTCAAGGAGGCATCTACGACCTGCTGGCATTCAATATCACCGAATCAGCCAAGATCATATCCAGCACCACGATACCAAACCTGTCGCTTGTCATTTCCAACGACATCAACAACCAACTGAACAGCCTGATCCTGCAAGCACCTGACGGACGGTTGCGACTCGCCAACCTGATGCCGGGCTTCAAAGATCATTTCGACCTGGTACTGATTGACACCCAAGGCGCCAGGTCGGCAATGCTCGAAATGGTGGTCCTAGCCTCTGATTTGGTCATATCCCCACTTCCGCCCAATATGCTCGCTGCACGGGAGTTCAGCCGGGGATCCATGCAGATGCTGGACGGCCTGCGCGCCTATGGGCGCCTGGGCATGAAAATCCCTCCTGTGCGGATCGTCGTCAACAATCTCGACCAAACCACCGACGCGCAAATGATCGAGCAGTCGGTACGGGAAATTTTCCAGGACAATGACGAAATCAACGTTCTGGAATGCGTCGTCCCCTCCGCAGTGGTGTTTCGTAACAGTTCATCCCTGGGCGTCCCAGTACACCGCTTGGAATACAGACAGCCTTCCAACCGCATATCCCCTGCAGCCCTTGTCGTGATCCGCCAATTGGCCATTGAGCTTTTTCCAGAATGGCGTGACCGCTTCGAGGCCATGACCGAGGAAAAGGTAGCTAACTTGGTGAGGGAGGGTCGTTGAAATGGCGAAGCCCTCCATTACCGACGCCCGCAGTATTACTGCAAACCTCATCCTAGAGGTTGGCAAGTACTACAGCGCTCAGCAATTGCGCAGCTTGCAAGCCAAGCTCAGTGGAACCGCACGAGAAATCCGAGCCCTGACAAGCGGTTACCAATTACCCGGTCGGATTGGCGCTCAGTTGAGCGTTGACCAGCTTCAGCTTTTGCAGGACGCCGCGAAGCTTATCGAGTCAGTGAACTCGAACATTAAGCACGCGAAGGAAAAGCGCGGCCGCGACGAAAACCAAGCCAAACGCCGTCAGCAAAGTCGATATGCCGAAGCCAAACGCCTGGTAGCTGAAACATATTTAGAACCCTTTGCTCCTGAGCCAACGGCTTTGGACCCTCTTCTAGATATTCTTAAAACAGCGCTGACGCTTAATCGAGCAGACGTTTTCAGGAATGGTTATTCCCCTAGGGAGTTCAATCTCAGGCTCCGTGATTACCTGTCGCCTGCCAGAACTCGAAAGCTCATTGGCTGGACCAGCCCAAGTGCTTTTTGGATAAGCACGGTTCTCTCTCTTCGTAATGACGTTGTGCAAGCTGTTGAGCAAGAGATTGCTTACGACGATGGGTCAAGTGTTCAAGACCGCCTTGATGCCCTGAAACAGAAGGTTGCGGACTGCCTTGCCCGGACTCACCTCTCTGCTGATGAGGAAGAAACACTTCGCCTGTGGTCAGAGGCGCTCTCCCCCCGCCTCCAACAGGAAGGGGGTGAATGATGGACAAGCAAAAAGTCCTCAGCAAGGTCGCCAAACTCATGGCGCTGGCCAAGTCACAAGGCGCTGCCCCAAACGAAGTGGAAATTGCACTTCGTCAAGCTCGCCATTTGATGAATCAGTACAACTTGGAACACACCGAAGTCGCTGCCCATACAATCGAAGAATCCATTGTGGGTACCAAAACCCGTCGGGCACCGCAGGATTGGCTGCACAACCTGGCCTCAATCTGTTCCCAAGCCTTCGATTGCAGCCACTTGGCGTATTTCAATCCGCTACTTGGCTGGTCCTTCAAGTTCTTGGGGAAAGGTATTTCACCCGATCTGGCAGCTCACACCTATTCAACGCTGCATCACCAGCTTGTCGCAGCCCGACGAGCTCATGTTGCCCAGCAGAAGCGCTGCCAACTGAAAACCAAACGTCACCGCGGCCAACTGTTTGCCGAGGGCTGGCTCAATGCCGTCGCCTCTAAGGTGAACCAGTTTGCAGGTGGGATAGACGAAAACACTGCGCTGGAGATCCAAGCCTACCTGGAATGGCATCATCCAAAACTAACGCTAGCCATTATCAAGCCCATCGAAGCCAAAGGTCATGACACCCGCTCTTTGCAAGCGGGATGGGACCAGGGCAAGCATGCCAGGCTGCATCGTGGTGTCGGACAGCAGTCACAAGGAGCCCTTGGGCATGGAGGGAGCCAATGAGAACTCATTCGCTTTCACCTTTGGCCATGGCGGCGCTGGAACAAGCCAGATCCCAACTTGGGCTTGCCCCGGTTCACAAACACCATGTTTGGAGTGAGGCAGAAGAGCGCTCGCTCATTGCCCGCTATCCCAATGAACCGACTCAGGTCCTAGCCGCCGAATTGGGGCTCAGCGTCTATCAGGTCTATGCCAAAGCCAAACGGCTGGGCTTGAGCAAAAGCGCCGAGTTTCTTCGCAGTAGTCTCTGTGGCCGGCTTGACGGCAAGTTGGGCGCAGAATTCCGCTTTCCCAAGGGATCCGTCCCATGGAATAAGGGCCTTAAGGGGCTCCCCTCCTCTGGCCGTATGACTCAGACGCAGTTTAAGGCCGGCAATAAACCGGGGAACTGGCTGCCTATTGGCAGCCTGCGCACAACTCCTGACGGTTATCAGCAGAAGAAAATCACCGATACCGGTTACCCACCCGTTGACTGGAAAGCCGTGCATGTACTGCTTTGGGAGGAGCATCACGGACCAGTCCCTATAAACATGTGCGTGTGCTTCAAGGACGGCAACAAGGCCCATATAGCCCTGAATAACCTGGAGTTGCTGACGAGAGCAGAACGTATGCGTCGGAACACCATTCATCGGTATCCGGAAGAGCTGAAATCCGCAATACGCGCTATCGGCAAACTCAAACGCACCATCCGGGAGGTTGAACATGAAGAACAAGATTGAAGATCTACGTAATCACCTGTTCGTCGCGATCGAGAGCCTCCTGGACCCAGAAAGACCAATGGAAATCGAACGGGCCAAAGCGGTTGCCGAGGTTGCTCAGGTCATGATCAATTCAGCGAAGGTTGAAGTCGACATGGTCAAAGCCCTGGGGGCACGCAACGGGAGTGGTTTTCTTCAGATAGGCCAGGAGTCTGGGAAATGAATCACCTTGACCTCTCACCTCCCTACTCCGTAGAGGCTGAACAAGGTGTGTTAGGTGGGCTACTGCTCGACAACAACACCTGGGATCTCGTCGCAGACAAACTGGATGCCTCTGATTTTTTCCGACACGACCATCGGTTGCTGTTCCGGACAATGGCAAGCCTTGCTGACAAGTCCATTCCGTTCGACATCGTCACCGTCCACAACGCGTTGGAGGAGCCAGACGAAGCCGGAGGGCTGAGCTATCTGGGCGAGCTGGCCAAAAACACGCCGTCTGTAGCCAACATCGAGCATTACGCATCCATCGTGCGTAATCGCTCTCGGCTCAGACAGCTCATGTCCCTTGGATACCAATGCTCTCGCGAGGCGACAGACCCGTTGGCAAGTGCGGAGGATGTTCAAGAATCAATTGAACAGCAACTGTTCGCTCTGGGTGAAGGCAAGAGCGCAACGGAATTCGTCAATATCAACCAATGCCTGACGAACGTCGTCGAACAAATAGACGAACATTTCAACGGCAATATCACCGTGACCGGCCTGCCTTCAGGCCTGGAGGACCTGGACGAGCTGACGTCGGGTTTTCAAGAAGCCGACCTGATCATCCTCGGCGCGCGCCCGTCTATGGGGAAGACCTCTCTGGCCTTGAACTTCATAGATACGGCTCTGCAGGCAAAGCTTGATCGTACAGTTCAGGTTTTCAGCATGGAAATGCCGGCCAAAGCACTGATGTATCGATTGATGGGCATCCTAGGCCATATCGATCTGGGCAGGCTATTGAAGGGCAAGCTCGATGATGATGATTGGCCGAAGCTGACTGCAGCGGTTTCTCGTATTAATGGCTATGGAGAGCGGCTGGTCATCGACGACTCATCAGCGCTCACGCCTGCAGTAATCAGAGCTAAATCTCGTCGAGCAGCTCGTCGCTTCGGACACCCGAGCTTGATCCTGATCGATTACCTGCAGCTCATGCGCTGCCCAGGTCAGGAAAACAGGGCCAACGAGATCAGCGCTATATCCCAGTCCCTCAAGGCCCTAGCGAAAGAGATGAATTGCCCGGTGGTTGCGCTTTCCCAGCTCAACCGAGAACTGGAGCGACGGCCAAATAAGCGTCCGATCAACGCAGACCTGCGTGATAGCGGTGCGATTGAACAGGACGCGGACCTGATTATGTTCGTCTACCGGGACGAGGTGTACCACCCTCAGAGCGAACACAAAGGCATTGCAGAAATCATTCTCGGCAAGGCGCGTAACGGCCCAACTGGGACCGTACGAACAGCCTTCATCGCCAATCAGACCCGGTTTGCCAACCTCAGTCCCAACGCCGGCTGGCAAGGGGCTCAACTATGAAAAAGCACACCTCAGCGATGAATACTCTCGTACGCATCACTCACTGGTGCCTTCAATGCGATAGCCACCACCCGAAACATCAAGTGAGTGGCGCTCCAGCCTTACCCGGCGGTGAAGTGGACGAGCTTATTTGCCCTACTTGCAATAGCTATGACATCGAGGAGCTTCAGGAGGTGTCGGATGCACAGTAGCGCCGAGCTATTTCCTAGTATCCATGCCGGTGCCGTGTTCGAAGCCTCTGCTGTGGCTCATGCCCATAAATCTGGGATCAACCCGGTGGAGCTCGACGCATTAGCTCAAGCGATCGGCCGCCTTGCTCGTGACCACAGCACCGTGGTCCCAATGAGCATGCGTGAGGATCTGTTGGAGTTTGAGAAGCTCGGCTACGTCGAGCTGACCAACACGCCCAGCGCAACAATTACCGTTGAACTGCTCTGTGCGGGCGCCTTGCTATCCAGCTACTTCTGGTCGGTTTGGGTGCCCCGCTACCTCCAGTGCTGCTCGCTGAAAGTGGCCGTCATGTCTCACCTGCAACACCCCGCGGAAGTTCAGCACTGCAGCGTGGTGTTCCGCGTGCCTGGAGCACGTGAGGCTACGCGTCACTTTTTGCATGAGCTCGGTACCAAGTTTCCTGGCGATCAGGCTGAAATCATCGCGATCCAGACCGGTAACGTTCTGGCAGACAGGGATGCAGAGCTATGACCACCAATCTCCTACGCGGAAAAAGCGAGAGCCTTCGTGTACTCGTGAAGTTTGCTGAAGCGAATGGCTGGACGGTGTCTCGCACTCAAGGTGGCCATATCAAGTTCACGAAATCTGGCCTTGGATCGATTTACACCTCATCAACCGCAAGCGATTACCGCTCAGGCCTCAACGCCAAAGCCCGTATTCGTCGTGCTGATCGAGCTCAAACCCTACACTCGCAGGAGGCAATCTAATGCCTATCCGTCATTGCATCGTCCACCTGATCGACAAAAAACCCGATGGCACACCTGCTGTTCTCCAGGCACGCGATTCGGAGCTATCCGAATCGGTCGCCATCGAGAACATGCTTGCCGACCTCAACGAGAGCTATAACGCCAAACAAGGCAAGGCCTGGGGTTTCTTCCATGCCGAGTCCGGCGCGCACCCGTTTAGCGGCTGGTTAAAGCAGTACTTTGAAGGTGACCAGGACTTCACCGCCTTCAGCCACACGGCGGTCGAGCATCTGCAAAAGCTGATGGAAGAGTCCAACCTCTCCACCGGTGGCCACGTACTGTTTGCCCATTACCAGCAAGGCATGACCGACTACCTAACTGTCGCCCTGCTCCACCACAGTGAAGGCGTGGTGGTTACTGACGATCTGGACGTCACTCCTTCACGCCACCTGGACGTTGGCCAGTTGCACCTGGCAGCGCGTATCAACTTGTCCGAGTGGCAGAACAACAAGCAATCCAAGCAGTACATCTCGTACATCAAAGGCAAAAACGGTAAGAAGATCTCGGGGTATTTCAGCGACTTCATTGGCTGCATGGAAGGCGTCGACGGCCCGGGCGAAACCCGCGCCCTCCTCAAGGCGTTCAGCGACTTCGTTGAAAACGAAGACCTGCCAGACGAATCGGCCCGCGAGAAAACCAAGGCCCTGGTGGACTACGCCACCAGCCAGGCCAAGCTCGGTGAACCCATGGGCCTGGAGGAACTGTCAGGCTTGATCGATGAAGATCGCCCCAAGGCGTTCTACGACCATATCCGCAATAAGGACTACGGCCTGTCGCCGGAAATCCCCCTGGATAAACGCACTCTCAACCAATTCCGTCGGTTCACCGGCCGTGCCGAAGGCTTGTCCATCAGTTTTGAAGCGCATCTGCTAGGGGACAAGATCGAGTACGACGAGGCGTCCAATTCATTAGTCATCAAGGGGTTACCTACCCAACTCACTGATCAGTTGAAACGTCGCTGAACACACTTTCTACCCTAGGCATCGGAGCCCACCATGAGTAACAAACCACAGCGTCTGCATGAAGAAAAATTCGTTATTCGCCTGCCCGACGGGATGCGCGAACGCATCGCGTTGGAAGCACGTGAAAACGCCAGGTCGATGAACTCAGAAATTGTTTATCGGCTGGAGACAACTGCCGAACTTGAAGCTGCTCTGGATCGTGCTTTGAAAATCATTGACCAGCTTTTGGCGGCAAGCCCGGCTTATGAGCAGCCAGGAGCCAGAGTATGAAAGCGTCTTTGGCCCAAACCATGAAAGATAAGCTGTTGCTGCCGGCGTTTGAATCGAAGTCGCCGGTGGCAGCGCGAATGAGCGACCCCATCGTCGATACCCCCATGCTGTTGACTCTCGACGAAACGCTGCCGTATGACGAAAACCCAAGGACGACTCGTAACCCGAAGTACGATGAAATTAAAGAGTCGATACGAAATCGGGGACTCGATACGCCACCTCCCGTCACTCGTAAACCTGGGGAAGATAAGTACCGGATCCGCAACGGCGGCAACACTCGCCTGGCAATTTTAAACGAGTTGTATCGTGAGACCGGCGACGAGAAGTACTTCAAGTTTCACTGCCTATTTCGACCCTGGGACGCCGTTCGGGGCGAAATCATCTCGCTCACCGGCCACTTGGCTGAAAACGACCTCCAAGGCCAGCTCCTGTTCATTGAGCGGGCTATTGGGGTCGACAAAGCGAGAGCGCTGTATGAAACAGAGGCAGGGGAGTCTATCTCATTACGTGAGCTTTCACGGCGGCTGTCAGCGGATGGCTACCCGGTCTCCGCGTCTCACTTGAGTCGTATGCACGACACCATTCGGTACTTACTGCCAGCAATTCCAGGCGCGCTGTACTCTGGACTGGGAGTAGACAGAATCATAAAGCTTCTGTCTTTGCGCAAAACAGCTCTTCAGTGCTGGGATCGCAATTATCAAGAGCAGGAGCAGCACCTTGATTTCGATACGCTTTTCCAAGATGTACTGTCCCAGTTTGAGGGCGACGCTGAAGAATTTCTATTCCAGCGATTTCAGGACGAACTGATAGATCACCTTAAAAAGCCGCTGAACCTCGGCTACGAGCAAATACTGTTGGAAATCACTCAGAACCAGGACCAATTGCGCCGGTCTACGCCGGTTCTTGAGCTGCCACAGTACCCTGCATCGCAATTTGAGGGGGGGACTCAACTTAACGTTTCGAACAATGGCATTGAGGCTAATCAGAACCCTCTACAACTACCCCCTACTACTTCGGGGGGCAGCACACATAAGACGACGCCCTCCAAAGAGAGTCCTTCACCTCAAGGGGTGCAACAGCAACTGGCCCCAACTCCGCAGGAGCAAATGAGCCCACAAGAGCGCCAAGCACGTATCGATGGGCACGTTGCGAGCCCTGTGAAGACTTCTCCCAGAGTCGACAAGATGAAACGGGAGCTCGCTGCGCTTGACGGTGAGGTCTTGCCCGACTTCGCCTCCAATGCCTTGGTGGCCATCCCTGTTCAAGCTGGCGGACTCAATCCCATTTCTGACCTTTGGTACATCGAACGCGAAATAGACAATACCGCGACCCTGCGTCAGCACATCGCTCAATTGGCTCGCGAAATAGCCAGCTCGGTCAAAGCCCCAGGTCAATTTATCGATATCGATGGTGGCGTCGGGTTCAGCTACCGACACCCCGAAGCGGAAGTCGAAATTACTGCCACAGCCCAACATACCTTGACGCTGCTCCAGTCTTTGAGCGGCTCGATGGCCATCGTACTGAAAATGATTCAGCAGCAACCCAAGCTTCAAATCGACGCGTTGGCTGACTTTGAGTTCGCAGCCGGACTGGGCCAGATCTTACTGGGCCAGCCTCACACAAAAGATCAGCCCCCTGAAAGTGAATGCCGTCTCAGCGACGGCGCTCTAGTGAAGCTGTTCCGCATTATTCGTCTCGCAAGACGTTTGATTGACCTGGAAATCCAGTCAGTCGCCAACAACGGTCCGAATTCAGCCAGTTAACACACGGACTCTACAAGGGGGAGTCGTCATGTCCAAGACACCAATAAATGAAGCAATCCTGTCACAGGTGCTTCATCACATGCGTAATGGCCAACTTCGGCGCTGCATCGAAATGGGCCTGGAGCCAGAGATATTGGCTCAGCTCCAACAACCTTCAGTACTGAGCTTGCTGCTTAACACTCCCGTGTCTTGGTGCAACGTCACCATTGATGGGGACATGGTAAAAAAACTACTGTCAGGCGCGCAGCGTTCTGATGAAGAAGTGCGCATGATTGAACGTGCGCTGCGACTTGGCGCGACCACTCAAATGCTGCAACAGTTCTTCGGGCTGTCTCCGCAGGATGTGGCCCTTCAACGCCTAATGATCGGCGTGACGGCACGTCGTGGCCGTTGGCGCGAATTCAGTGAGGAGATGGACGCTCAGCTTTGGTACCGATGGACGCACCTAATGCAAGAGCATCAGGTAGAGCTTGGCGACAGTCTCGCGTTGCTGGACATCGCCATGTTGGTCGCCGAGGAACTCAATGCTCCACAGGATACTAGCCCAGATGAGACCCACGAAAACCTCAGCCTGGCCATCATCTGGCATCGCATTCAGTCCTGGATAAAGGAAGGGCTTTACCCTCCTGCAAACCCTGGCCTTCCGAGAAGGCTACAGCTTGTGTCTTCTCAACGACTTGCACAGCCTGCAGCGACATCGGTGGAAGGTGACTCTGTATTATGAGGTTGTCTCGGCTTCCCTTGTCGACGCTTTTAGACTCGGCCTCGGGTCACCTTGAAGCTCATTTGCTTCAGAAAAAAGAGTCGGCGCCTCCGGGGATTGAAGGGTCTTCCCCCTACTCCGGAATTATTTTCAGCGGGAACCCACACGAAACGGTTCCTCGCCGATTGCTTTTGGATGATCGCTTAACCCCGCTTGAAAGAAACACCTGGCAGGTATTTCGCCTACTGATCAATGACGACGGCCTTACGGCGTTCCCTACCTATGACCAACTGCGGCCATATTTGGGTATGCAACCCGGTAGGCCTGCCTCGCGTGAAACTGTATCAAAAGCATTAGTGACCTTACGTCTCACCCGTTGGCTTAGCCTGGGGCGACGGGTGCGCAATGATCTGAGTGGACAAGTGCAAGGCAACGTCTACCTGCTTCACGACGAACCGGTCACACCGGCCGAAGCTATAGAGTTCGACAAGGACTACTTGCAGCTACTCGCGCAGTCAATGCAGCACCAGACCAAGGTGATTCGCGAAGTGGCAGAAATTGCCTGGAAGGAATTTGCAGCTGATCCTGATGTTGGCCAACGCTTACCTAGCAGGCTGGACATCATCGAATCCCGCATGAATAGCCAGGCCTGGACCAAAGCGCAGGCTCCAGTCGTTCTTAAAGCGACTGAGTTCGGAATCCGAACTCAGCAAAATATAGCTCTATCTCCACTGAGTTCGGATACCGAACTCAGTGAAAAAGGCGAAGAGCGAATCGCTTTGGAGCAGAGTTCGGATGCCGAACTCAGCCGTAAATCACTGAGTTCGGACTTAGTTCGGCATCCGAACTCATATAGTACGTATACAGATACACACAAAGATGTTTGTAAAAGCTCTGTACATGTACCGCCCACACCAAACGACATCGCTGCCGATTTGCTCGGTGCACTGCATCGACTACCGGTCGAGCAAAAACAGAACGCGGTCCTGGCGCTGCAAAAGGTTCCAGCAGAGTTGAAAACCGCGCTCATCAAACAATGGGTCCACCGCTGTGACTCGGGAGGGGTCCGAAACCCGCTTGGATACTTAATGACGCTCGTCGGCATGGCCGTTCGCGGCGATTTCAACAGCCAATGGAACCCTGACGACAAGGCAAAAGCGAGCCCCGAGCGTCAAGACGCTTCAGCCCCGCCAGAGGGCGCAGAGCAGCCGACGAAGACGCTAACGCAGACGCGTAGCCCTGAGTCGATACAAACCGCAAAACACACACTCAGCGGAATGCTGCATCTGCTGAAGCCTAATCGGGGTACACATCCATGATGTCAGGTGGACAACCAGAATATCGTGGTAACGCGGCCCAGAGCGAAGCGGTCGTGACCGGAATCTGTGCCAGCTACACAGCAAGTGTTGCGGCCCGCAACACCCTGACAGGAACCGAAATACGCCGCGGCCGCCACGCAAGTGACTCGGCCCAAATCACTTGCCCAGGATCCGGCATTCGTGCCAGCGACACGGCAAGTGTTGTGGCCCACAACACCCTGACAGCATCCGGCACCGGAGGTGGCCGCCATATAAGTGGTGCGGCCCGCACCACCTTGGCAGGATCCGGCATCCGTGCCGGCGACATGGCAAGTGTTGTGGCCCACAACACCCTGACAGCATCCGGCACCGGAGGTGGCCGCCACGCAAGGGATTCGGTCCGCACCGGCGAGTTTCAGCTCTTCCTATATAGAAGCCTCAACAAATCCCCTTCCATCGGGCTACGTATTTAATGCTGCGTCTCCTATAGCCAAATTGCAGCATGGGTACGTCAATCCTCTTCCCAAGGAAACACTGCACCATGGCTGATAACTTCCGGCTCAACATCGGTTCACTGCGCAGCGATGTGAAGCTCACCCTTCACACTCACCACGCCGCTCGTATATGGATGGGGCGCCCTAAAAATGACCTCAAAGCCGGCATCATTGGTCTGTCAGGGTTCTGCACTGTCGTCAATCGAATGTCTCGAGGCGCCCAACAGGATGATCCCTACTCTGACTGGTGGATGATCCTCCTCGAGGAAAAGATCAACGATTCCAAGGAAGCGTTAAAGACCATCGAAGATCGCCTGGACACAGCCATGGCCTCTCTTCCACCGGCCATCAGCATTAGCGAAAACCTCTCGATCCAGCCTGTCAGCCTCCCGCTGTACATCTCCAATCCCCTGGGATTTCAGGCTGTGTACCTGCTGACGAACTACGACGAAATTGTCAGACGCATTCTGTTGGCCCAGCACGTTGGCCTTGTCGGGCGCCACGATATGGAAACCTGGATCGACGAAGGCGCAGCGGTACTGCGGAGACTGTTTGGTCTGGCCCAGATCTATAAGTACTCAGGCGCTGCCCGCGACGACTTCGCTGCAAACAATGCCAAGGCTGAAGCAGCCCGCAAAATGTACGAGCGGTACGGTGAGCTGCCACAAGACATCCTGGAAGGCACCCGCCGTTCGAATTTCGCGCCACCGATCATCCGCGGTCAGCAGCAAACCGAGACGGATGATCATCTCGATGACCCCGTTGAGGGTTAAAGAGCATGGGCCAGATTCCCTCCAATGATGGGTCGCTGCAACAGACCGCCTTCCGGCCACTGCAACAGGAAGCCTTTCAGCGACTGCAACAGGCTGCCTCACTAAAGGGCCTTTTAAAGCCTTTTAAAGGTAAGGGGGAGCTGACCCAATTTGCCGATCTTTGCCGAGCTCAAGAATCGGACTTAAAAGCTCTTGCCCAGGAAGTGCTGAGCCAGGCCCGCCGATATCCATTCACCCTAGTTCCAGTGCGGTTGACTGAGCAGAACACCCAAGCCGGCACCCAGTTTTTGAGATGGCAGCAGGTGACAGATCGGCGGATGGGCGTAGGGGTTTGGGCAGAAATGATGGGCTCACCCAGAACACCGGAATCCATGCTGCAGGATCTTTACGTGATGGAGCTGCAGCGCATCACCTTGAATATGCAAATGAGTTTGCTGCACTCGATCACCAAACAGGCCGCCGAGTGCGCAGAAAAAATGGGCCAGGCAGAGGCCGTGTATACCGCTCGCCTGCAGCAGCTCAACAACCCAACGCAACACCAATAACCTCGGAGAATACTCATGGGCACGCCCGTACAAGGCTGGGAAGGCAATATCGGTTCTGCACCGGAATTCAAAGAATTCCCCAACGGCAATAAAGACCCACGTCGACTCATGCGAGCCAACGTTTACTTCGACAATTCGATTCCGGATGGCAAAGGCGGCTACGAAGATCGTGGCGGTTTTTGGGCGAATGTGGAGTGGTGGCACAAGGACGCCGAGCATTATTCGCAACTGTTCCAGAAAGGTATGCGAGTGCTGGTTTCCGGTCGCGCCGTTATGGACCGTTGGAAGAACGACGATGGCGAATTCGAAGCTTTGAAAATCCAGGCCAGCCGGGTCGGCATGCTGCCACACCGCGTGACCATGGTGAATCTGGCGCCTTCGCAAAACCAGAATTCGCAACAGTCCAACAGACCCGAATCGCGGCCGCAGCCAGCTCCAGGCCCGGATGAATATCCAGATACCGATCCACCGCAATTCTGAAAACAGGGGCTTAATTTTTCGGCCCATTCGTGTAGCTGTCGGTGTTGGGGGAAACAGCTCATCGTTTCCCCCGACCTCATTAGAGAACCACTACAAATTAGGACGTGCCGATGGATGAAGTTTTGAGGGACCCAACAGGGTACGTTGTCATTGGCGCAGAGCACCCAGCTTTAGGCCGTGTTTACTGGGCTTACTTTGATGAAAGCGAGGTGAATGCTCCGGACTACTACGGGCTCACCCTGGACATAAACCGAGCATCATGGGCTCCAGTTGGGTGGCGAACGGGAGAGTATCTGATGGGGGGCCGTGGAGAGACAGACCTTGATACCTGGCAAGCCCGCCGATTTATCAACACCTTGCTCGATGAATACCGCTTAGATACTGAATACCGCGTCGACTTTGACGACGACGACGAAATGACTGAACACTTATACGGCAAGCTGGAACAACTACGTGTTCAAAGCGGACAATCCACTCAGGACTTCATCGCGTGGATCAGAGTTGCGAACTGGACGGACGAGCCAGCTTCGAATTGACATCAAACCGCCAATTGGTTGGCAAAAAATCGCGCCATTCGTTAACTTTCAGGTTGAGTCACACTTCCATTCGGCTATCTCAAGCACAGAAGTTTAAAACTTCCGTTTTTGATGCAAAAAAATGCGCTATTCGTGATGTTACTGTCTGATAGATCTGTTCTTCGGGGACCGATAGCCAATGGCGCAATCTCGAACTTCTTTGAAACCAGCAGATAGGCGGCAATTCAATAACCCCCATACTGCCGTTCAAATAGCCGGTGCTGACGCCGCCCGAAAAGGGCTACGGGTGTATGACTGCCCTTACCACCATCCTGCGATGCGCGCGTCGTGGCTAAAGGGCTTTGCCCAGGAACAGCAGCTGACGCTGGACCTCTAGCCGCTAAAAGCCTCCCGTTGTGCATTGACCATTTCCCATTGAAGCCTTACCTGCCATGACGTGACAGTCCCGCTCTGCATAATTGAGAAGGGGCACACCGTGAAGCTATTGATCATCGAGGCACCTGGGAAGCTGAAAAAGCTTCAGCCAATGATGAAGAAACTGCGCCCAGGCGAACACTGGTTGGTTGTCGCCAGTGGTGGGCACATACGTGACTTGCCCGCCAGAGGGCAGGACGACAGCATGATCACCACAGGCGTCCGCAAAAATTACACACCGGTGTACGAGATCCTGGATAAGAGCGCCAAGGCCGTGCGGACCATCAAGGCCGCAGCTAAACAGGCCGATGAAATCTACCTCGCAACCGATCCGGATCGCGAAGGTGAAAGCATCAGCTGGCACATCCAGCAGGTACTGGCGGTCAAATCCTACAAACGCATCACCTTCAATGAAATCACCCTGAAGCGTGTCGCAGAGGCTCTAGCCAATCCTCGCCAAATCGATTTGAACAGAGTCGCGTCACAAGAATGCCGGCGTGTACTTGATCGTTTGGTGGGTTACCTGGTGACTCAGGAGCTACGCCGACTGATGGGCAAGCCCACCTCTGCAGGCCGCGTGCAATCGCCTGCCGTATACCTGGTGGTTTTGCGCGAGCGCGAGATCCGCAACTTTCAGGTAATCAACCACTTCGGTGTGCGTCTGAACTTTGTGGATATGAATCAGGGCACCACCTGGTATGCAGACTGGCAACCGGTACCGGATTTCGCGAGCAAAGACTTTCCTTACGTTCAAGATGCCAACCTGGCCCGACTCGTCGCCGGCACACGTAATGTCGTCGTCGAGTCCTGTGAAGACCGCAAGGCCGAGCGCCACCCACCCGCGCCCTTCATCTCTTCCACCCTTCAACAAGCAGCCAGCAACGCCTTGAAATGGGACCCGGACAAGACCATGCAAGTCGCCCAGCGATTGTATGAACAAGGCGTGATCACCTACCACAGGACGGATAATCCCAACGTACCAGACGAGGCCATGGAGGATATTAGAACCGTAGCTAGATCTATCGGATTGAAGACCGTCGACGAGCGACGTACATTCAAGGCCGCCGAAGGCGCGCAGGAAGGCCACCCCGCTATTACCCCGACGCATTGGGCTGATACAAAAGCTGGTGAGAACGACGAGGAACTCGCCCTGTACAAGTTGATTTGGGTCCGGGCGCTGGCCAGCCAGATCGAAGCGGCGGTATTCGACGTGCGTGCTGTAAAACTGCTCGCGGTTGGCCCAAATGGTAAGGCTTTGCGATTCAATGCAACTGGTGAAACCCTTTTTCATCCTGGGTGGCGGAAACTGCTCAAGGGCGATGACACAGACGATGAGGAAGATGGAGCAGCGAGCAACCCAGTTCCTGCACTCACACCAAAACAGATCATCTCTGTGCACAACGGAGAACTGCTGAAGAAGAAAACTCAGCCGCCATCCCGCTACACCAAGGCCAGTCTAATCAAAGAAATGGAGCGCCGCGGTATTGGTCGTCCCAGCACGTTCGCCTCGATCTTGAAGAACATCACCAGCAAAGGAATGATTGAGGAAAAAAGCCGCAAGCTGGTACCGGCGCCGCTGGGGGAGGAAACAATCGCGAAGCTGGAAGGGTTCTACAGTTTCGTGGAGCTCGATTTTACGAGGGAGCTGGAGCGGGATTTGGACAAAGTCGCCCAGGGCCAAGACACCTATGGAGCTGTCGTTGCGCGTCTGCATAGACGCCTGGAAGAGGAACTGTCTCAGCAACGTGGAATGCCGAGTGTGCCGATGGCGTCCGCTCCACGCCCAGCCACAGCAGGTGGCGCTTTCAACTGTCCCAAGTGCAATCAACCCCTCGCAAGGCGACAAAAAAAAGGGGGCGGTGGCTATGACTTTTGGGGTTGCACAGGCTTCAAATCGAATGGATGCAAGGTGAGTTTTCCAAACTTGAATGGCAAACCAGATCTCAATAAACCCAGAGGGGTGTGACTTCTGCCATTGCCGATATAAATCACCGACAACGCCGTTACGCATTAACCCTAGAAGCCCACCATTCCTATACCTGACAGTCCTCTGCGAAATTGCAGAGGAGGTCATGGGTGAGCGTACAGAAGAGACAATCGGTGGTGGGGCTGCGCATCTTAGCGCCGAAGCTGGAGAAGTTCTCAGACCGGCAAATTGAAGTCGCCCAGACCTGGGCTTTACAATTTAACGTACCGCCCTCCCAGCTGACCTCCTTCATCGATACCTATCTGAGTTCCACTGTCCATACTCGTTGCTGGTGCGTAGCCCTGCCCTCTACAGATGATCAAACACGGCGGCTCCTGGCCAGAATCGGCGATCACCTCCAGTACTTCGATGGTCATCAGGTTAAGGCCTGCAAAATCTTCAGCAAGGACCGCGTGCATAAGAGAAAACCCACCGCAATGGTGGCCCAGCAGCTACTGCTCAGGTTTGAAAAACGCTGGTATGCAGACGTCCTACTGACCTCCTTCTGCAAGTCTGCTGGAGAGAGGGCGAAAGCCCTTTCGATTGAAGATCTAGGAAGCTTTAATCGCCGCGGCTTCGATTGGACGGCGAGCAACAATCGGTACTTCAATCCCCGCACCCGATTTTACCTGAAGCAGATTGGCAGCACGCTGAAGCAGTTTTGCCAGTGTCTGGACCAAGAGCTTTTATTCGCCATTCGTTCAGCGCAATGTCCCTCACCCAAGCTCTATAACTGGCTGGCTCAAGGTGACCGAAAACGCCGCCTTCAGGCCCTAAAAGCCCAGCCAGTACTGATTCCACTTCTGGTACTAGCAGATCAATGGCCGTGGCCGTGGGATGGGCAGCAGCAGGTATACATGAACTGCCCATGGGATGAACTTCAGGCGTGGCGCCCATACTGGAGTGAGGACCGTTATTTGATTTCCGCTGAAGAGTGCCTGGTAGGTCGCATAGCCGACGCGGGCCTCCCCCTTTCCGACACACTGGCTTGGCTGCTACAGGCGCCGCGCGCTGCAGTGCGCTACCTGGGTCAACAGCGGGTATTCGATACCGGCAGTGCATTGACCCGTATCAGCCGCGAGGGGCCACAAGGACCCTGGCATCGACTGCTGCTGGGAGCCTCACTGGGCAATCGCCGTCCTCTTAAAAAAGCGCACTGGATCACTCTCTTCGCGCTGCTGGATAAAATCCCGTATCAACTGCTGGATCAAACGCAGGACTGGAACAGGCTGCTGTCAGGGTGTCCAACTGATTGGTCGGACGACAATTGGTCCAAAATCGCCGACGACTTTCGAGACCTGAACGAGCTCTTTAACAACGTTGATGAGAGCGACGGACCAGCTTCTGGTGAAGCACTGCAGAAACTCAAAAGCTTCATTGCTACTGCTTCCTATCACCAGATCGCCAGCTTGGTGAATGGCTTTCACCTCGCGTTGATAGACATCCGTGAGGCTTTAGATGCAGTAGATCCACAAACAAGAACAGACTCTTTAACGCCCTGGAAGCCGCTGCTTTATTCAACCAGCACACCCCTCGTGAGTCCAAATGGGCTGCAAATTATCGAACTGAAGTGCCCCGCCGATCTTGATGCGGAACATCGAGCGCTGGGCCATTGCATTGATGGTTACGACTACAGTGCTTATCGGGGCATCTGCCGTCTTTTTTCGGTTCGCGAAAACGGGAAATCGTTGGCCTCTGCAGAAATCCAAATGGATGAAAGTGCCTGGGGCGAAACGTTAGCAAAATTGACTCCCAAACACCTGGTGACGATACAACTGAGAGGGCTCCGCAATCGCACACCTAAGTCGGGCTCCAGGGTTGACCGGGCCTATCAATGGTTTTGGGCAAAGATCAAATCGGGTGAGCTCGCCATTAACCTGGAATGGCCCGACCAAACACTATCCATGTCGCGCTATACAAATCGAAACCGGAAAAAAATGCATGCCCAGGCCTGTGCGGAATGGATCAACCAACGATTGAGCAGGACATGAGTCGTCCACGTCTGATGAACCGCCGGCAGGACCTGGTCGAAAAAGTCATTTTTGACGGCTATGACTTCGGGGTCTTAATGCAATACGTTGAGGGTGCGAACCGGCTGTTTCTCGAACGTAATGGTTTCTATATTCGGCGTGCCGAGCATCCTCAACATCGCTATTGGCGATTACCAAAAGGCAAGTTGCTGGATGACCTGGATGTGCTCTTCCACCGTTTGATGGAGTTGTCCGAGGACCGTTTCAATGAAAGTTGGGAGACGTTTTCACATAAAATCACAGCCGCACAAAACGACCCAGATCGGCAGGCATTCACGTGGGGGCTGACCTTTCGGATAGCTCCACTCGTTCAGGGCGGGATCCTGCTGTCAGGTGACTACCATCCTGGCGCGGTCGCCGTTTCAAGGCGCATGCACGGCGTGTTTCTCGGGCATTCCAAGTCCTGGCGCATTGACGCTGGTGCGGAAGTGGTGCGAAGCAACTTGATCCTGGAGCTTGGATTGTCGGAGGATCAGTTCGAAATCCTCGACACCGTGCAAGAGCTGCTGACCGACGGATCCGTTGTTCCAGCTGATGAAATCACCCGCATCAGTCTTGGTGGACCGCCACAAGAGCGCGCAGCAAAAGCGGCTGACGATAGCACCTCAACCGATGTGTATTTAGCCGCGGTGCCCTCAATCGAGCGCACCGGGTCCACTACCGAACAGATTAACCAGGCATTGGCTGGTTATTCTTTACTGGACCATCAACCGGCAGGCATCCGGCACTTGCTACAGCGCACAAGCGCCTTGCTTGCGGATGACATGGGGCTTGGTAAAACTCGCCAAGCAATCATTGCCGCTGCAATCCGAGCAGCTAATAGACCCATCTTGGTTATCACCCTGTCGACGTTGATCATCAACTGGCAACGCGAAATCCAGATGGTGTATCCCAAGGCCACTATCGGCCAACAGGTCTTTGATCCCTCTTCGCAATGGATTATCACCAACTACGAACGCCTTGGCGATTTTGTTCTGCATGCAGGACACTTTGAAGTGATGATCATCGACGAGGCGCACCGCCTGAAAGAGCCGACCGCCGCGTGGACACGTCACGGCTTCGACATTGCCGCCAAGATACCCAACCGTTACCTGCTGACGGGTACGCCAGTCCTCAACCGAGAATCTGAGCTGCACACGCTGCTACGGCTATCCGGCCACCCCGTTGGGAAACTGCCCTTGAAAGAATTCTGCGAACAGTTCGCCGGCAGTCAGGATTTCCGCATGAATCTGCGGGGCGCAATCGGCGATTGGATGCTCCGTCGACGCAAGGATGTCTTGCCCGGTCTCAAGGGCAAACAGCGCCAAACTTTACCCATCGAACTCACTGCTGAAGAGCGCAAGCAATACGATCAAATTCGGCTCGAAGACAGGCCTAGCCTCGCCAGGTTGGGATCACTGCGTCAGTTGCTTGAGCAGGTAAAGATTCGTGTCGTAATGGATCTGCTGTGCGAACTGGACGCGGAGGACAAAGTAATCTTGTTCTGTGAGTTCAAGGATACGGTAGGAACACTTCGCACTCGGTGCAAGCAAGCTGAGTACGGGTGCGTCACGGTTGTCGGCAGTGACTCTGTAGGCAAACGGCAGAAGGCGATCGATCAATTCCAAAGTGATCCAGAAACCCGCGTCTTTGCCGCCACTACCTCCGCTGCCGGCACCGGCAACAACCTCACTGCGGCCAACTATGTGATGTTCCTGGGCCTCCCCTGGACGCCTGGACTGCAGGACCAGGCTGAGGACAGGGCCTACCGCAATGGGCAATTGCGCATGGTCGTGGTGAAAATCCCGCTGGTGGAAAACACAATCGACCAGATGCTTTGGCAAATGCTGCAGGATAAGCGTCAGTTGGCAAGTGACCTCATTGAGCCCGACGCGGCCGGCAACGCGAGACAAGCATTGGCGACCAATTTGTAGATCTGCGGTATATCACTGCTTCTTAGTGGCTGAGACCTTGTAAACGTACTTGGAACCATTACTTTTGTTTTCTGGAATCTAATAGGCCTCCCCATCGGCAACAATAGTTTCGTTCGATATCTGCAAACTTCCGAAAGTGGCAAATCTATTTCGATTTTACCCACTTTGCTCGTATTCATTTCGAGGAGTCGAACATAATTGACTTTGTTACGTATTAGAATCTTCCCATCGCTCATAATGGCCGTCGAGACCCATTCAGAAGAGACTGATCTCACTGAAAGGCACGGACAGTTTTGGCGGACTCGTTGAATCCAGCGCGATACGCCAATATCCAACATCATGCCAAGCGCCATGCTTGAATCCTACTTCTGGATACGTACCGATGTGAGCGAAGCCTAGTGCTTCATGCAGCCCCACGCTGCCATCGTTTGGCAGCGCGATCCCGGCAAAGGCTGCGTGAAACCCTTGCCTTTTCAATGTCGGCAGCAACACGCCATACAGTGCCCGGCCGACCCCGCTACGGTGCGCTTCTGGCGATATATAAACGGTGACGTCGACCGACCAGCGATAGGCCTCACGAGCCCGGTGCTGACTGGCATATGCATAGCCGATGAGCTGGCCGTCTCGCTCCGCTACCAGATACGGGTAAGTCGGCAAAGTCGACCCAATCCGCTTGGCCATCTCTTCGACTGTGGGCGGCTCAAGCTCAAACGAAATCGCCGTATGCTCAACCATCGGTGCGTAAATTGCCTGGATGGCTTGAGCGTCCGAAATCTGCGCAATCCTTACTGTGGTGTTGCTCATCCTCTATCCCCTTGGTCGCTCAAATCGATCTTTGATTGACTCGTTTCGAGAGTGCTTCGGCGCTTTCCTTGCGCTCCGAATAGCGGTCTACCAAATACGTTTCCCGGCCCCGAACCATCAGCGTGAACTTCATCAGTTCCTCCATCACGTCCACAACACGGTCGTAGTAGGCGGATGGCTTCATACGCCCTGCGTCGTCGAACTCCAGAAAGGCTTTGGGTACTGACGACTGGTTTGGGATGGTGATCATCCGCATCCAGCGCCCGAGGATCCTAAGCTGGTTTACCGTGTTGAAGGACTGTGATCCACCGCAGACCTGCATGACGGCCAACGTCTTGCCCTGGCTGGGGCGGACAGCGCCCAACGTGAGAGGTATCCAGTCTATTTGGGCTTTGAATACAGCAGACATTGCACCGTGACGCTCTGGCGAACACCACACCTGTCCCTCTGACCACAGAACCAGATCCCGCAGCTCTTTAACCTTTGGATGGTCTTCCGGAGCGTCATCAGGGAGAGGCAGACCCGAGGGATCAAAGATGACGGTCTCGGCTCCCATTAGGGTCAGGATGCGCGCGGCCTCTTGGGTCAGCAGCCTGCTGAAAGAGCGCTCACGGGTTGAGCCATACAGCAACAAGATGCGTGGTTTGTGAGTCGGTTGCTCGTTGCCTTGCAGGCGATCCAGTGTGACGAAGTCGATTAGCGACTGATCCAGATTAGGTAGATCCAGGCTGCTTTCCGAGGAAAATTCGTCCATTACAGTTCACCTATTTGATCTAGCTCGCGCTTCAGTTCCTGCGGTGTGAGCGCCGAATGATCCAAGCTGAAGAATGCCTCGAAACGCTTTTTAATCTGGACGACGGTCGCGTCAAATGCGGCTTGGATGTCGCTGTCTGTGCCTTCTACATCGGAAGGGTCGGCGAGGCCCCAGTGGCTTTTGACAGCAGGCCCGAAATAGACCGGGCAGGGTTCGCCTCCAGCCTTATCACACACGGTGATCACCACATCCGGTGGTGAGTCCGAAAACACCTCTGAGCCTTTGCTGTAGAGATCTGTGGTGTCGATACCAAGCGCTTGCAACGTACTCACGGCGCGTGGATTCAGTTGTCCGCTTGGGAAGCTGCCCGAACTGACGGCGTTAAAACCGCTCGGGGCCAGGTGGTTGAACAACCCCTCCGAGAGAACGCTCCGGCAGCTGTTTGCCGTACACATAAATAGCACTTTCATGGGTTTCTCCTAGACAGGGATGCTCAGCCGCGACGCCAGTGCCACCAGCGTTACCAGCAAGATAGGGAGGGTGAGGATGCTGCCGACTTTGAAGTAGTAACCCCAGGTGATGCGGATATTTTTCTGCGCTAGCACATGCAGCCACAGCAACGTGGCCAGGCTTCCGATGGGCGTGATCTTGGGGCCAAGATCGCAACCGATGACGTTGGCGTAGATCATGGCCTCACGTACCAGTCCTGTAGCGTCGCCGCCCTGAATGGACAGAGCGCCGATAAGCACACTCGGCATGTTGTTCATGATCGAGGACAACAGCGCAGCGGTGATACCGGTGCCCAAGGTAGCGGCCCATAGGCCATGCTCGGCAAATATGTTCAGCAGCCCCGAGAGCGAGTCGGTTAGGCCAGCATTACGCAGGCCATAGACCACCAGATACATGCCCAGCGAAAACACGACAATTTGCCAGGGCGCGTCCTTGATGACCCTTCTCGTGGAGATGATTTGGCCTTTACCTGCGATGACCAGCAGGATCATTGCACACGCAGCAGCAACAGCGCTGATGGGGATACCTAACGGCTCCAGTGCGAACAGACCAACCAGCAGCAGGCCAAGTACCCACCAGCCAGCAATGAAGGTCGCCCGATCTCGAATCACCGACTCCGGGGCCTCAAGCTGATCCGCGTCGTACTGGGCGGGAATGTCCTTGCGATAGAACATCCAGAGCATGAACAGTGTCGCGGCCACGGCCACTAGGTTCACTGGCCACATGACAGAAGCGTATTCACCGAAACCCACGCCAAAAAAGTCTGCCGAAACGATGTTCACCAGGTTGGACACCACCATCGGCAGACTGGCGGTATCAGCGATGAAGCCTGCGGCCATCACGAATGCCAAGGTGGATGCCGGGCTGAAGCGAAGCGCCGTCAGCATCGCGATGACGATTGGGGTCAGAATCAGTGCGGCTCCATCATTGGCGAACAGTGCCGAAACGGCTGCACCGAGCAGGATCATCAGCGCAAACAGACGTCCGCCTTTGCCCCGACCCCAGCGAGCGACATGAAGCGCCGCCCATTTGAAGAATCCCGCTTCATCGAGCAACAAACTGATGATGATCACAGCAATGAAGGTCGCGGTAGCGTTCCAGACGATGTGCCACACAACCGGCACATCCCCTAGACTTACGGCGCCAGTCAGTAGTGCCAGAACGGCACCCGCTGCCGCGCTCCAGCCGACACCTAACCCCTTGGGTTGCCAGATAACAAAGACGAGCGTAACTACGAAAATCGATGCTGCGATGAGCATGAGTATGTTCCAGATCAGGATGTCAGCAGCAGGAGGCTTGGCGCACGGGTCTGTCTTCCATGGAAGCCAGCCGTCCTTGATGGTCGTTAACCCAGGACTGGTGTGCCTGCGTAGTGACGTTCAGAACATCCAGTGCCCACTGTTCAAGCTCGGGATGCAGCCGGTAGTAAACCCACTGACCCTGCCTCCGATCTGCGAGTAACCCGCAAGCACGCAGTTGGGCAAGATGCCTGGAGACCTTCGACTGGTTATCGTCCAGTGCCCAGATTAACTCGCACACGCACAACTCACCCTCAGCCGAAAGCATGAGCATGATCCGGGCGCGAGTTTCATCACCCAAGCACTTGAAGAATGTGTGTGGTGTAAGGCTCATAAGCAATCGCTCTGCATATGTGGATAATCGAATATGCAGATTTAACCACGTTCAGCCTGCTTGCACAAATGCCTGTGGCGGGAGTTAACGATGGGGATCAATGCTCACCGGTCGACCACAGGGTAACGACCAGGAGGGATTAACAATCGCCTCAGCACGCGGACGGAGATTTGATGTTCGAATGGATGTTCGCTGAACGCGATTTTGGATTCATTACTCTAGGCGTAATGGCAGGATAGCTGGTCAGGTCGAATGCAATTGAGTGGTCAGCGTGAATGCAAATGAATGCTCAGCGTGAATGGAAATGGGTGATCAGATACTAGGTAATTTTCCACCTCGGTCGCGTCATCTTTGTATAGCCTATAAATACCTATAGACGTAGTTTTCTATTTCCTACTGCGCAGCTGGTACCAGCCTGTCACCGTTCCCCTATCATTACAGGGGGCCTCTCGGCACATGATCAGGCACGTCACCACGCTCTCGCTTCTAGCGTTAATCGCCAGTTGCACGACCCAAACGGCGCAGACACCCAAGCCCGCTTTCGACAGCAGTCGCAATCCGGACATGTTGACGCCAGACCTCTATCCTGGCGGCGCCGTTCCTGAAAAAGAACCAGTAGTGCGCTATGGCCGCTACACCCTCGTCAGCACGCTGCCAGATTCTGGCCAACGTGACCTGATGGCTCAGATTATCGACATCAGCATTCCAGCCAACATGCACCCAAATGTGCATGAGGCCATGCAGTACGTGGTGGACCGTTCAGGTTATACGCTTTGCTCGGCAGACTCTGGCCACGTCAACATCCTTTACACCCGACCACTCCCAGCAGCCCAATATAAACTTGGCCCTATGACCCTGCGTAACACCCTGCAGGTGCTCGCAGGTCCGGCCTGGCAGGTGAAGGTCGACGAGGTCAACCGTCAGGTGTGCTACGTCCTGCGCCCTGGCTACCAGCTCCCGGACTCTCCACGTCCTGCATCAACTCAGATTGCTCAACTCAACACATCGACAGCTGCACAGCCTATCGCAGCGAAGAGCAATAACAATGATGCGGGCAGCCAAGTAGTAGTCGCCGCCGTTCCCCAAACAGCGCCTTTCACAACAACGGCATCAGCCGCTACCCCTGTGGCGAACGCTGCACCAGCCAAAACCGTGGCCCCTCCTACGGTGATTACCAAGGATGGCTCTACAAAACAAACGTCTGCCTTGCCGACTCAGAGTCCGGCCTCGACTTCGTCCAGCAACCCAGATGCCAAGGCCGCTTCAACTCCGAAACTGGTCACCGCGCCGTCCGCAGTTTCTGCAGCGCCAAAGCCGGTTGCGACGGACATTGCAGCGCCGAAGCCGCTGGCCCAGACATGGACGGCTTCAACTGGCTCAACCCTTCGTCAAACCGTCGAAGGCTGGGCTGAAAAAGCGGGCTGGAAACTGATGTGGCAGGTCGATGATTTGGATTACTCAATTGACGCTCCACTTCGATTTGAGGGCAGTTTCCAAGAAGCCATTGGGTCGATTTTCCCTCTCTACGACTCGGCTCCACGGTCCTTTCTGGTCGATGTGGTCGACAGTAACTCCTCACAGCGGCTGATTTTTATTACAGAGAGGAACAAATGATGACTGCTCGTCTCTGGATCAAAAGCACAGCCTTGTCACTTATCGTCGCACTGGTGAGTTCCTGTTCGCTGCAGCGTGTGAATGAATCGGCCAGCCGAGCTGAAAATGACGCTGCGACAGCCTCTCAATACAGCCGATTTCTGAGAAATCAGCAGCAAGAGTCCGCGCGCGCTACGGTGGTGTTCAGCGACAAACCATGGGTGTCCAAAAAACCGCTGGTCGCCAAGCGTGGTTTACCGCTGACCATGGATTGCGACATCACCTATCGCCCCTCATATAACGTTGGGATCGCTGAGATCGCGCAGTACATCACTAGTGAATGTGGTGTACCGGTCATCGTAGCCCCTGACGCAATCGACCCAAGTGTCCTTTCCAGTTCGACGCAGGGCAACTCAGGACCTGCAGTTCCACCTGGTTTGGGCTCTGCCGACAACCTGACCAACTTCATGCCCGCCGGCGTCATCGGCAATGTTCCGAGCAACGCCCGCTCAATGAATTCGATTGGGCTGACTGCACCCAACACATTCCCCATTAAGTACAGCGGCAAGCTGTCAGGGTTGTTGAATCAAGCGACCTCCCAGTTGGGCTTAGCGTGGAATTATTCCTCCGATGATCGAAGCGTGCATGTCACTTACTTCGACACCAAGACGTTCGACGTCTGGGCATTTGGTGATGACCAGGTCATTGAAAGCACAGTGAAGTCGGGCTTGCTGACCGCTACAGGCAGCGGGAGCAGTTCCGGTGGTGGTGGCGGCGGATCTTCGTCGACAGGTGCATCGGGTGAATCAGGCAGCAACCAGAGCACCACCGTTACCATCAAGACCTCGCTGATCGGAGACATTGAAAAAAACGTCAAGGCGATGCTGAGCCAACAGCCCCAAGGTCGGATGTTCCTCTCGCGTTCCACTGGCACCCTGACGGTAAGTGATCGACCAGAAGTACTCTCAAACGTTGCTAAATACCTGAATTCGATCAACAGCAGTATCACCCGTCAGGTGTTGTTCAACGTCAAAGTTTTCGAGGTAACTCTCACCGACACAGACCAGACCGGCCTGGACTGGACGGCTGTCTATACGTCCTTGAGCAACAAATGGGGCTTTTCGCTGAAGAATGCCACCACCGGCATAAGCACGGGCGCGGTGTCGGGCTCGTTGAGTATTTTGGACACGTCGAAGTCTCCTTGGGCTGGCTCCAACTTAATCATCAAAGCACTTTCCGAACAGGGCCGAATCTCGAACGTTCGCTCGCCGTCGGTCACCACGCTGAATCTGCAGCCGGCACCCATCCAGATCGGCAACGTAAAGAGCTATGTCGCATCAAGCTCGACAACCACTACGGCTTCCGTTGGATCGTCTACTTCGCTCACCCCCGCGACTATCACCAGCGGCTTCAACATGATGTTGCTCCCTCGAATCATCGACCAGGACAACATGTTGCTGATGATCACCCTGAGCATGAGTAGCAAACCGACCTTCACCACTTTTACGAGCAACGGCTCCAGTGTCCAGACAGCGGATTACGACACCAAGAATCTGTCGCCCAAGGTCAAATTGCGCAGCGGTCAAACCCTCGTACTGACTGGTTTTGAGGAGAACAGCGAAAACGCAACCAAGTCTGGCGTAGGGGATCCTGGATTCTTCGGTTTGGGCGGCAGCCGTGTCCGCACCACAGGGCACAGCGTACTCGTAGTGCTGATTACTCCTGTTGTTGATAGCGACACAGGCAGCCCCAGCGCGGTGATTTCACCTGCTGCCAACGAGCCTTGGGGCTCTTGCCCTACCCCACTGCTGCATTGCACAGGTTCCAAGGGGTAAGCCATGGTTGCGGAAACCTCAAAAAATGCACGCTCTGCTCGAGTCCAGGTACTCCAGTATCGTGGAAAATCATTTGTCACCGGTCTGCGCTGGCATCCGCTGGGTAGTGTCACCGGGCACATGAAGGAAGCGCGCCAGTACGGTCGTGAGCACCACCTCGACATTGTCGCCATTAGAAGAACACCAGCCATTATTCAGGCAGGTTTTGTAGCGCGCAGCGAGGAGGTCATCAAAGGGATGTACTCGCTCGCGGCCACCCTGGCTGGACAGCTGGGGGACTCATGGATCGCGGCCTGGAAAACTGAAAGCGAGATTGACCAATATGCCCTCGTTGCTGTGTATCAAGGTGGCGTGATCTCTGGCTGCGACATGATCGGCACTGGTGCTGAGGTCCGCCGCCGAGTCGCGCAACAACGCAGTCGTGGGATCAACTTCGACAACGAGTACCTGCCCCCAGAGTTCGATATGGGCGGTCAACCACTGGACGTGGCAGAGCTGCTTCAGCCGTCGCATCTAAAACGCGAGTACCGGCTACGGCCACTCGTCTTTGGGCTATCCAAACCAGAACTTGTACAGCTGGCGGTTCTTGGCGTGCTGATCGCTGCCGGCATCATCGGATGGGCTCAATGGCAGAACCATCAGGACCAGATAGCCAAAGAGGCGGCTTTCCAGGCTGAACAGCAACGCCTGGCAGAGTTGGCCAGACTGCAAAAAGAATCCGGTATGGAACAGACGCCCCAAGCGCTTGAACACCCTTGGGCCAAACGTCCATCTGTTGCAGATTTCCTGGAGGGTTGCAGCAACGTCATTTATCAGTTGCCTCTGTCCATTCAGGGATGGCAGTTCACGAGTGCCGTCTGCGACGGCGCACAGGTTTTGTCCTCCTATAAGCGCTCGGGCAATAGCACGGCCGACAAACTGATACAGGCGACGCAGGGCCACTTTTCTGATCGGCCGGCCTTCTTTGACGAGGGCAACTCGGCCACGTTGAAATTCGACATCTCTCTACCCGCAGCCGGTGATGAGCCTCTAAAAGACGCCATCGTGATGTTGGCGAACCTGTCGTCTTGGCTGCACAGCTTCACTCAAACCCCAGTGCTGAAAGAAGTGCCGGTCGTTGTGCCCATTCAACCAGCGATACCGGGCCAACCTGCGCCACCGCCGCCCCCACCGCCTCAATGGAAGCAATTCGAGCTGAGCTATGCCACTGGCATTACGCCGCTGGACTCATTATCCGGCGCACCCAGTCAGGGCTTACGGCTGCGCGAAATCACAACCAAATATGAGACCGGCCACCTTGTCTGGTCAGTAATAGGTGACCTATATGCGAAATAAAGCGCTGTGCTTTTTGTGCTCCATCCTTGCGTTAGGGGCACCATCGAGCTGGGCAGATGAGAACACCCTATCTGGGGTGAACGTCGGCGAGCTGGCCCAGATTCAAAGCCAGACGATCTTGTTGAATGCCAAAGCCGAGAAGGCCAAGGCCGAAAGATCGATCAAGGGCGAAGACCAAAGTGCGACGACGCAGCCGTCAACTGTGTTTTTTTCTCAAGGAAACCTCACACAGCCGGCTGCAGCCTCGGCGCACAGCAGTGATACACAGTCTGACTTGCCTGTCGTGAAAGCGGTATTCGGCTCAGCAAAACGGCTGCGTGCGACTCTGCTCTACAGCAGCGGATTTGAAGTAGACGCAGATGCCTCATCTCGGGAGTTACCCGGTGGCTATCGCATGGCCATCCTCTCCGTCGAAAACGTGACCCTCGAGCGTGGCGGTAAGCGCTACCCCCTCGGCTTTTCCAGTACGCCCCCGGCCAGCTTGAGCAACGTTAACAATTCAGCCCCCAGCATTACCCCATCAGCACCTATGCCGCCTGGGCTGATCCCTGGCCAACGTTGATTGAGAAGTTCGATGACGATCCTGACTGAAAAACCAGATGTCATAGAGCCTGACAGTGATGAGTCTGCTGCAGTCCTACTGACGTCGCACCAAACACTGCTGACGGCCCCTGGTGGACCGTTTGAGCTGAAACCCGAGCTGCGTCAACTATGTGCGTTGACCAGCGATGGGATTTTGTATGTGTCAGCCCAACACCAAACGGATGCCTATGTCATGGCATTCGAGGACCAGCTGGAACACGAAAATCACCACTTTGAGGTCAAGGTCTGCTCGATGAGCACAATCAAGGCACTCTACCGCGCCAATGATGATGCAAATGGTAAAGCACTATCGGCGACTGAGACGAAGCGCCAGGCCCAGGTGGTGCAGCTTTTAGGAGAAGCCCACCGGCGCAATGCCAGCGACGTCCACTTTGTCGTAGGTCACGATATCACTCGAATCTTCTTTCGCATCCACGGGCTCTTGTGGGAGGCAGAACAGCACCAGAGCCAGGTGGGCATGGAGCTCTGCTCGTCCCTCTACAACAGCATGTGCGATGTCGCGAAAGACCACTACCAGCCGCAGGTGAGCCAGGACGCCAGGGTAAAACGCGCCTATGTCGACCAACTCGGTTTGTTCGGTGCCCGAGTCGCCACTCGGCCGCTCGTAGATGGCCCTCTGATGGTTTTGCGTCTGCTGTATGACGACAAAACCAAAATGACGCTTAGTGATCTCGGTTTCCTGACGCAGCAAATTGATGCATTCAGCCGCATCCGCAGCTTGCCTTATGGGGTGAACCTGATCACTGGACCCACCGGTTCCGGCAAATCGAAGTCGCTGCAGGTAAACCTGAACCTCTTGCACGAAGAGTGCGGTGGAACAAAACACATTCTGACGATGGAAGATCCACCTGAATATCCACTTCTCGCCAATCAGTCACCGCTGGGCGCCGGTGAAACCTGGAATGACGGGATCACCAATTCCATGCGACTCGACCCTGACATTCTCATGTATGGGGAGATCCGGGACCTTGCATCAGCACAAGCGGCTTTCCGCGGCGGTATGACTGGTCACCTGGTGCTGACGACACTGCACACCAACAACGCTGTAGCAGCTCTTCAACGACTGATCGACATGGGTGTAGACCGACACCTGGTTACTGATCCTGCACTGATGACAAGCGTGGTCAATCAATCCCTCTTGCCCGTGCTGTGTTCCCACTGCCGCGTCCCCGCACGCGAGCATCTCGGGCAGCTCAACAGTGCGCTGGTGCAGCACTTGCGCGATTTGGAAGCGATTGATGAGACCTACCTCAAAGGACCGGGATGCCCGCATTGCAAAGGCTTGGGCATCACCGGTCGCACGGTGGTTGCGGAAACTTTGCTCACCGACCTTGAATTCATGCGCGTTTTCAATGGGCAGGGTGCAAGTGCGGCACGTCGCCACTGGGTCAAGGAAATGGGCGGTATTACCAAGACCGCACACACGATCATCAAACTGAAACAAGGATTAGTAGACCCCCGCCACGCCGAAATGACGGTGGGGCCGTTGGACTTTGACCGGCAAATCCTGGAGCTCGCTCATGCTGAGTGACGTCAGAGCGATGCTGAATCGTTGGGCAGAGACCTTCTATGCCAAGCAGTTTGGCAAAAACGAAAGAATCCAGTTCTACGAGAGCCTGATGGGCATCCTTGAGGATGGTGTGTCGCTTGAAGACGCACTGCACACGGTGGCCAGAGCATTCAGCGATAACGGGCAGAAGCTCCATCCAGTGTCCCTTGCCTGCAGGGATATCGCGCAATCGGTAAAAGGTGGGAAATCGCTGAGCATTTCCTGCGAAGGCTGGGTTCCCTATGACGAGAACTCTTTGATCGCTTCCGGGGAAGACACCGGCAACCTGGTGCAGGCATTTCGGGACTGCGTGAGGATCATCGAAGTACGTCAGCGGATCAGCAAACTCGTAGCGTCCGCCACCGTTTTCCCCTCCATGGTGTGGAGCGTCATGGCGGCGTTGCTGTATGTGATTGCAGTGTGGATGGTGCCCTCCATGACACGACGCTCCAACCCCGAGGCGTGGACCGGCGTGCCGGCCTTCCTCTATGCCCTATCGAATTTCGTGACCCACTACGGGCTAGTGACGCTGATAGCTGTAATCGTCTTTATCCTCATATCGATCATCACTCTACCCGTGTTTTGCGGCCTTCAGATTACGGCCGCCAGCCCTTCGTGGAAGCTGCAGTTGAACAAGCTGCTCCAGGTCCTGCGAGTCCGAGCAGAGAGGCTCCCGCCTTGGTCAGTCTACAAGGCGCTCCACGGATCGATCTTTCTGCTCAACATGGCTGTGATGCTGCGCTCCGGCATCAACCAACTAGATGCGCTGACCTCTCTTCAACGCAATGCCTCTCCATGGTTGAAAGAGCGCCTGAGCGCCATTCATTACGGAGTGAGCGCCGGCAAAAACTTCGGTACCGCATTGAAGCTTGCGGGTCATCAATTCCCAGACCCCATGGCGATGCATTTTCTGGAAGTGCTCGCCACCCGCAAAGGCTTCGCTGAGTCGATGGAACGGTTTTCCAACCGGTGGCTGGAGCAAACGCTTCAGCGCGTCGAAGCCATCGCCAAATCTCTTATCGGCATGTCCTCCATGGCCATGGGGGTCATGATGATTCTGGTAGTGGTCGGGATCTTCCAGTTGGCCGGCAATGTGACTGCAACGCTTTAAATCAAACCTAAATGAGGTACTGGAAATGCCAACAAACACTCAAAACAACCAACGCGGATTTCTCTCCCTGGACGGGATGTTCTGGTTGATGCTGATCGCGGTGGCACTTGGTTTCATCGTGTTCATGGGCTACAGAACGTTCGGCAGCTCGGACGTCACCATTGAACAGAGCAATCTCGGCACGTTGCTGAGCAATACCAAACGACTGAAAAGCACCACGGGCTACGCCACGGCAGGCACCAACTTGGCGCCTTCTTTGATCAACCTCGAGGCAACTGGCGGCATGAGCATCAACGGTAATGCCCTGTCCAACCGCTGGAACGGCGCAGTGACCGTAATGAGCAACGGCATGACCTTCACCATCACAGAATCCAACCTTCCGAAAAATGCCTGCATCACCCTTGCCTCGAACATGGCCAAGGACAAACAGACAACGACGGCGATCAATGGCGGCACTGCAATTGCCGGCGAAATCACTGCGGTGGCAGCTGCGACCAGCTGCTCCTCGGACGCCAATACCATCGCTTGGACTTCGTACTAAGGAACTCAGTGTGAGCGTGATCTCTGATGCTGAATTCGTCGACCTGTACCTCGGCGATGGATTTGCCGACGCCAAAGGTCTCCCTGGGCAGGCACGAAGGGTTGAAGCGCCCGCCGAATGGCGGGCAGACCTTGAGCGCTTACGGGCGCAGTGCGAGGAAAAGCACAAGGCAACCCAGGATCCAGAGTTCGCCCTAATTGAAGATGGCGTCGTCCTTCGTGTAACCCAGTTGCTGGATTTGAATGGCAAGCCTGTGTTTGTCGTAAGCAAATCCTCAGTCCAGATCCGTCCATTGGACATGCTGGGTCTGCCCGACTATCTGCAGGACGCGCTGATGAGCGACACGGTACGCGGCCTGATATTTATTTGTGGGGAAATGGGCACAGGGAAAACCTCAAGTGCTGCATCACTGGTGAAAGCACGTCTCGAGGCCTGGGGAGGCATTTGTGTGGCTGTAGAGGATCCTCCAGAACCATTTTTGAATGGCAGGCATGGGAGTGGGCGCTGCATTCAAGTTCCGGTCTCTCGCCGGATGGGGGGATACGAGGAAGCTTTGATCCTAGCGCTGCGCACAAGAGCCGATTTCCTGTTCGTGGGAGAAATTCGCGACAGCTCGACAGCAGCACAAGTAATTCAAGCCTCGATCAATGGCCATCTCATTATCAGCACAGGTCATGCCGGCAGCGTTACTCAAGGCATTGAACGTATATCAGCCCTGGCTCAGCCGTTACTCAATAACGCCCGAGAGCTGCTCTCCAAGGGGTTGGTGGCTGTTCTTCACCAGTCCTTATCAAGTGGCAACGAAGGAAGTCGTCGATTAACCCTGCAGAGCCTGCTTTTCACAGGCGATGACGGACCGGGCATCCGAGAGAAAGTCCATGCAGGAAAGATCACGATGCTCGATCACGACATCGCTCACCAATCATCAAGGAGTCTCTGGAATGACCAGTAGGATCAAGCAGCGGGGGTTCTTGAGCTTGGACATGGCGATCGGATTGGCCGTTTTCTCCGTTGTCGTCACTTTGGCGATCGCATGGCAAATCAAGCAGATGGATTCTCAGGACTATCGAATTGCGGCTGATCAACAGAGAACCATTTCAGAGGCATTGGCCAAATATCTGAAGGATAACTACAGCGTGGTGCTGGCCAACGCGGCAGCAACCGTACCGGTGCAAATAACCGTTCCGATGCTCGTCAACACCAACTACCTTCCTGCAGGTTATAGCCCCACTAACGCCTTTGGGCAGACCATTGTCGGCCTCGCCCGGAAACCCAACGCCAATCAACTGGAAGTGATTGTGGTTACTACAGGTGGGCAGACGATTCCTGAAATGGGTATTCGAACCATCGCTGAAAATCTCGGAGGACCTGGTGGGTTCATCTCTTCTGCCAATCCGAACATCGTCCAGGGCGTGCGGGGTGGATGGCAGGTAGCACTAAGTAACTATGCTATAGCTCCTGGCCCAGGACATACAGCTAGCGCACTTTTTCTTATGGATGGAGCGTTGGCTAATGACTATCTATATCGAAACGCAGTGCCCAATCATCCAGAATTCAACACGATGAATACTGATATCACGATGGGCAACCACAATATTAACAACGCAGGAAGTATCACAGCGTCAGGCAACATAACAGCTAACGCCGACATTACAGCTCGAAACGTTATCGCCACAGCCAATGTTAATGCCGCTACTGCAACCATTACCGGTGATACCAGCACAGGTGGTTGGTTCAGAACACGTGGTGACACAGGCTGGTACAGCGAAAAATGGGGAGGCGGGATTTATCAAAATAGCCCCAACTGGGTCCAAGTTTATAACGACAAAAACTTTTCAACCGGAGGTGAACTATGGGGTGGAAAGATAACCTCGACGGGCAAGATAACGGCCTATGATCGCATTCAGACAAATGAATATTTGTCCCTGGGAGGCATAGCTACCGAGGGGCAACAGTGCAGTGACCGAACCCTTCTTGCAAAAAGCGCCGCGGGAATAACGTTGTCCTGCGAACAAGGCTTATGGAAAAGACCAGGTGGGTGGGAATTCCAGCTGATCCAGGGCACCTGCCAGGCGCCTGCCAGAGGAAGTGTGACCTGCTCCCTTGGCGACACTACATGGAAGTCATGCTCTTTAACTGGCGCTTTTGGCATCGGGGATAGTGAGACTGGGTACATCTTCAGAAATGCAAGTGGATGGTTTCTCTCCACATCTCGACTTTCCTGGCCAGGTCTTTTCTATTGGAGCTGCTTCAAATAAAGCATCCATTTATAAAATTTCAAAAACGTTTTATAGTATGTTTATGGGGATTATTGCAGTGCAGACGCTTGAGAATAACGTTGAGTATAGTGCTGGAGAATTACAGACCTGGCTAAGCACCCGAAGCAGGATATGCTCAACTGTGCTATGGCGTCGCGCACTAGAAGAAAAAGAGGCATTCGAGGTCGGCGAGTTCACTTACAAGTTACAACCAACGGCCTCTGGTCGTTATTTAGTAAAAAAGATCGCCACTATGGAATTAATCAATCCACAACGCAAACCAATGAGCATCAAGCGAGCCGCAAAGTGGACTGTCATTGCGCTTGGCCTAGTAGGAATTTGCTTAACATTGATTATCCTCACGAAATAGTTTTGTTATTGACGCGTAGGTGGTAACAACCACCATTTTGTGGATGGAGCTCATATCATGACAATGCAATGGCTCGTTTTGATGATTGTGCTCATTGCCTCCAGCATTTTCATGGAGAACCAACATCAGGACCAACGTACATCCGACTACGCTACCCTCGACTCACTGGGTCGCGGCTTTCTGGTGTACCGATCTGCCGCTACCGAATATGCCCAGGCCAACCCGGGCTTCAGCGGAGTACCGAGCGATTCTGCGCTCAACCTACCTGGGTGGTTTGTGAAACCTGTGGGCGTAGGTTCTTACATCTCATCAGGAACGGCCTATACTTATTTTGATGGGGTTGCACCGTCAGGCTTGCCTTCTGTGCTGGTAGACCTGACAAAGACAACTACCGTTGGTTTAAAGCGTTCAGGAATGCTGATTTCACAGATAACTGGGGCGACCGGTATAGCAATTCCGTCCCCTGTTCCCGAAGGTGCGGTCGTCGCAGTCAATTAGTCTGAGTCGACCGACTTTGAAAGGCGCCGGGTTGCATAAGCTCCGGCCTATCAACATAATGATCACAACAACGTTTCCACCCCGTTGGCTACTGGCGGTCATCAGTAGCGCCCGGTGATGCGGCTTGCCTCATCACCAACCCCAAAGCACGCATAGCTCCGGGAAGGGCGTGCGGACCTGGTTCAGAGCTCTCCCTGTGTCTCCCTGTTCAAGCCAGACACGCAGCCGTCTAACTCGTGAATTGCGAGTTCAAAGGCACATAGGGCTCTGTTGAGGTTCGAAGCACCGTAGTCTAAGGGCCACACTGGTGTTGTGGCCCACACTTTTTAAAGCTCACACAATAGGTAGCCTGATCATCTTGCAAAGGATGATCAGGCTACCTATTGGTAGCTGCTTTTCCTTGCCGGTGGCCCGCCGGCGAAACGCAGGGCTCCCTTTGTGCGCGGATGCGTGCCTTATGCTAGCTGGCCTCAGCCACGATAATCGGCCAGGTGTTGGAAGTAAGACGTTCAGATCACAGCCCAGGGATCAACAACGCCTTCATCCCGCACAGGTGGTATTTTTTTCTGAAAGACGCTACTTACTACATCCGAGAGTGACTGTTGACCCAGCTACTCTCGGTAGCTTCTCCTGTCGACCTGAACCTTCTTTGCCCTCCGCGAAATATCCCTCTCCGCTTGACACATCACCATCCCCCCTTCGATGATATGGACGTGCTTTGCTGACGTCGTCAGCATCATGCCCAGGCAGTCAGGATCTTGAAGACTGCGACACGATGTTCGTGTCAGATCCGCCCAAGACCGCTGAGCTTCTGGTAGCGCGGTCGGTCGACAATCGTCGATGGAAGCACCTTATGCAACTCACCTCGCGGGGAATCACTTCCCCAACGGGGTCAGTGGGTTCTCCGCATTCAACCTGCAGGAGAATCACCATGTCCAAACTTGCTTATGGCTTCGGTTTCGCGCTTGGCACCATCACGCGACAGTTTCTGCGTGCGGTAAAGAAAACCAGCGCTGCGCCCACAGCTATCCATACCAAAGCAGCTCCGTTGCTTCCACCGCCCTGCGTACCTGAGGGTCTCGTACGTGAGATGGATCATGTACCGGCAATAACTCGTAAAGGTGTCGACCTGAACCTTTGGTACGCGGCTAACACTCGAGTGGTCGAAAAGCCAGCTCGGAAACCGCGTAAGAAGCCAGCTGCACGCTCGTTGGTGCCAGCAACTTGCTAAGTCTGCGTCCTTCGCCTCTGTAGGGAGCCTTCCCAAAGGGAAGGTTTCCTCAGAGTTTTCACGGTAGGGGCTTGACAAGCGACAATCGTATTTCCATGATCTGCACATGTATCGCTGACGTCGTCAGCAACATGCCCAAGTAGTCTGGATCCGCAAGACTACGATGCGGTTTTCTGCATTGATCCACTCCCAAGATCGCCATAGCTTCCGGTAGCGCGATCAGTCGACTTAGTCGATGGAAGCACCTTTCCCACCCATGACGGGCCTACCCCGTCAGGGCAGGCCTCTCACTTTTGGAGGTCTGATGAAAACTGAACTGGCTCTCTACCAGGCGTTGATTTCGATTAACGTCCCGGAACAGAAGGCAAATGCTGTTATTGAAGCTTTGGAGACCGACATGCTTTCACGTTTGGCTACCAAGGCAGATTTAACTGCTCTTGCTGCAGAGTTCAAATCTGAGATTTCACAGCTTGAAGTCAAGCTCACCATTCGCATGGGCGTCATGTTGTCTGCAGCTGTCGGTGTAATGATTGCTGCAATGAAGCTGATGCATTAAACAACCTTAAGCTCCACCCACCCTCGCGGGGAATACTTTCCCCCTAGGGCGAAGTGTTTCTCCGCTTTCTGTTATTTCGAAACTGGAGAATCACCATGAGCACTAATCAATCCAACGAAGCAAAATTCTTCGACCTTCACACCACTGGTATCGGTTATCTCAACCGTATCCGTGAAGTGAAACCTCGCGGCAAAGGTAAGCCATTCATGGCAGTTACCGTTGCGGCTCTGCGCGGCTCGATGGATGATGCCGAGTATTCCTATATCGACTGCAACGTGGTCGGCGCTGAAGCTGAAAAGCTGATTCGTCGCAGCCAAGCAGCCGTTGAAGCCGGAAAGAAGGTCCTTGTGAGCTTCCACATCGGTGATATCTGGACCGACGCATTTACCTACGAGAAAGGCGATAAAAAAGGTCAACCTGGAGCAAGCCTCAAGGGACGCCTGTTGTTTATCGGCTGGATCAAGGTGGATGGCCAAACCGTCTATGAAGCAAAGCCTCGTGAAGTAGAACCAGTTGTTGAAGACGGCGAAGCGGAACCTGAAGCACAGCTCGCAAGCGAAGAAGCATCCGAGCCAGTAGCAGAGGAACAATCCAAGCCAACGCCCGCTAAACAGCAGCGTACGGCATCTTGATTCACTTTGTTGAAAGGCACCCTTCGGGTGCCTTCATTATTATCAAAGTCCGCAGGGAACACCTCCCTTCCGGGCACGGTGATTCTCGTCCGTTGGAGACTCACCTTTATGAACACGTTATTTACGCAATCTCTCGATATACGCGTTGCTTATGCAAAAGCGGAAATCTATGGCGACGAGATTACCCAATATGAGGCTGAGATCGAGGCTCATATTCTGGGTGCCGACGCGTACCGCGCCGGCCAGCCGATCGTACCCGAGCTGTTCAAAACCGTTCCTGCGCTCAGTCGAGCTTGGGGCGAAGGAGTGAACGCGGCCATTAATGGTGGCGGTTGGTCACGCTTTACTGAAGAAGACCAGCAGCAGCTAATAACACCGGAACCATACATTGTGTCGGATTTTGCATACGGGAAACTTGCATTCGCCGAGTGCGGTATCGAGTACCCCCTCCAAATACTGAAGAGCGCTGCGGGCTATTACATTGGTACCGCTGATGAGTTTGAACCGGTATCAAGGGAGTCCGAAGAATACTACCGCAGCGAATATGCCGCGAAACAAGCTTTTGACCTCAACCTCTGGACACAACGCCACGTGTGCTGGTCCTGACATAACCAAAACATACCTAACCGGGAAACCACTTCCCGGACGGGCCGGGTGGTTTCTCACACCTGGAGATAAACATGCAAAGCACCACTAACCTCGTGTCGTCTGACCTGCTCAAGCTCCCGGTCGTTTTAACACCCCGGGCCTGGCAGGAAGCGGTGCATATTGAAAACCCTCAGGATGCAAGTGTTGTCAGTGAGCGACTGGGCGAAGTTGTCCTGGAGGCCTACCGAGAACTGCACTTGCAACCTGACAGCACACAGATCCATTTCGGCCTCTATCGTTTATTGCCTGCCGGCAATAGCACTGATCGAGTCTGGCTGGACCTAAAACTTGACCGTATAGAATCACCGCCAGGCGTTTTCTATCTGTACATCTCACTCAAGGAAGAAACTCATACTTCTTGCCCGTAATCCTTCGACAATCACAGCACTGCCCAAAGCCCGACACCTGTCGGGCTTTTTTCATTCGTAGCAGTGTGGAGCTGCCCATGATCAACATCCCCGGCCAACTGGCCATCCGTACCATCAGCGGCCGTAATGGCGAATTCAACGTCGGACGGCTTTCGACCTCTATCGGTGAGTTCGTGATCAAAGACGCACTCCTCGATCAGTACGATGAAGGCAAATACCGAGGCGACTTTCTGATAACGGAGATCCGTCCTTCGTATTACTCCACAGCAGGCCGCCTGATCGTTGAGATCCGTGCAAGGCTGGAAAGCATGAGCCTCGACGACGTCGACAATCTGACACCAGAAGACGCCGCCAGGCTCTCGCCAAACGAGCCTGACCCTATGGATGAAGAGTCTTCTTCCAACCTCTCCAAGCCTGTGCAGCGTAATAATCCGCCCGCCCTACCGGCCACCAATAAACAGGTATCAAAAGAGGATGCCCCGTTCGGGATGACCCCGACCGGCGCAACCAACGACCTCGAGGCAGATGCCGAGTTGTTCGGCACAATCTGGCCTCTAAGCTATACAGTCAGGCTGGACACAACTGTTGATCGTCAGCAACTACGCCAACAGTGCAGTCGGCTCTCGGAGCTCGGCTATTTACACAACTTCAAACTGCAGGTATGGAATATCTCCAATACCTAACGATGCCGGCGATACGCCAAGCCAATCGGCACATTCATGAGAGGCTCCCTCCTGGGCGCTCCTCGACTCAACAGGAGCAGCACATGAATCTAATCTTCAATAACCTGACCCAACAAATCCTTGAAAACATCGAAGATCAGCTCGCCAATAACGAGGTATCGACGAATGAGGAGCTTTGGGACTTCTTCGTAGAGGAGCTCGAAATGACGGCAGAACAAGCCGATGGCGCCGTTGCCCTTCGCCCCAAATACCTGGGGCAAATCTTTCTCACTGGGCACAGCCCACTATTTCAAAACGAGACGGTCTAGTTTGGCGCGGGGAGTCAGATCGATCTGGAGGGCATCACCATCAGGCTTTGTGTTAACGACAGAAAAGCCCTCCCAAAAAGGAAGAAAAGTATAATATCGCACATAAGAACGCCGGTTTGTTAGATGTGTTTGCTCGCACGAACATCATCAATCAAATCGGCGTTCTTGTTTCTGTGTTGCCCGGAATTCCTTGAAGGTAAGCGTCCGGTAAACACGCCTTCCTGACGCCAACGCCTTAATAGTTGAGATCGGTAGTAGACCACGCCGCACGCTTGCGACGCTTTAGCTGGCGCTGAGATTGAGCGGATGCTTGAACAACGTGACGTGGCCTAGGCCGCGATACAGGACAGGTTAGGAAATTCGCGGCCTCATCCAGACGCTGAGTTAGGCACGCGTCTGCAGTGCCCTGTTTACGTAAAGAGATGAGTTTAGCGACTAGATCAATTAGGCGAAATTCTAGCAAAGAATCCCGCCTAATCCGGTAGTCAGGCCGTCCTAGCGCGATTTGTGGCAACAATTTGCTCATCTGTAAACTGACTGCCGGGAACCATAAATTTTGCGATAAGTGCGTCTCGGTTTTGAGGTGCCCGTACCTTGTCTGCCGCCTCCAGCGCCATCTTCAGCTCCGGCAATGTTAGCTCGGTGCAGTAGGCTGGTGTTCCTGGTTGCTGACGCCACGAATCTTCAAGGCTACCAGCGGCAAGCGCGATAAAGCCCGTATCCTCAACGAGATCCTGCGCGACGGCCTCTGCATGAGTGTCATCCCCTGCTACATGTAAGCCAATGCGTGTCGAAGATCCAGTTGGTTGCCGATTGTCGGCAAGAGTCGCTGCAAGGACGGCGTTCCAAGCCTTAATGACCGGGCGGCTAAACTGCTCGCTTACCCAAACGTTCACGGGCTTGCCGTCGTCAACTTCTATGATTGCCCCGTCGCGTCCCGGATAGTAATTGGACGTGTCAATGACAACGACTTTCTCGGGGACATTCTTTAACGTCTGTTTGAGATCTGGATATTTTGGGAAGGGTATCGAGAGGATCACAACGCCTACCTCGGACACTGCCTCTTCCTTGGTCACAGCGTGTGCGCCGATTTCACTGACCAGGTTTTGAAGGCTTTCGGGGCCTTTCGAATTTGCCAGCTTAACTTCATGGCCGCACGCGACGAGCTTGCGGGCAAGGGTAGCCCCAATATTGCCGGCGCCGCTAACTCCGATTTTCACTTCAATAACCTCCTCACCCACAACCAATATTCAAGTTGCTACCTGGCTAGGTGTGCGAATGAATCAAGCGTGTCGCAAAGCCGCTGCGATCTGGGGTGAGCACGCATGTCGCTTGACTCAGGTAAATACGACTCTTCAAGAATGAAAGGTTACGCTGTCGGTAATCGGCACACGATGCCAGCGTCTAGCGGCATCCAAATTACCGCCATTCGCCCCTTTTGGGTCGGTAGCGACGACCACTTTCGACAATCGGTGTTAATGGTTAAGCCTCAGTCCGTTCCGCATCTCAACGGTGTCATCGACCTAACCCCTCACATCGAACGGCACTCTCGAGCTCCGTATCGCCGAGCATCATTTCAAAACCCGCGGTTTCTTCCTTACGAGATAGTTCAGTGATTAAGGAATCAGAATTTGCGATGAAAATATTGACCGCGGCCGGCGTTAAAAAACTAGGTAATTATGTTACTCAGCAGCGTTGCGAGGAGTTTGAGGTAATTTCGTGTCTGTGCTTAGCGACACCGCTACGTAGCGTAAATTTTTAGCTAGCCGTATTATTTTTGACGACGGATAACGAGATAGCTACAGCAGAATTACAATTCTGACACAATCCCAGCGGAACCTTCTTTTTTTGAGCCGTGTCAAAGTAGGCTGTTGACTAGCACCGTATCGCCGGCTAGAGGAGACGCAGGTCTGCAAAAAATCGCATACCAACAACATACTTTCATCCTAAACTACAATTAGTTTAAATGAGTTTTATTAGCCGTTCTGAAAGGTAGGATCCATATTTGTGTTTTTGTTTGTAGCGATGAGAATCTAGATTGAAGCCAACCACTACATTAGGCAAGGAGAAGCATGTGGGATCCAATCACGCTCATGGCGGTGCCGCTCTACGTGAAGGACACCAGAAAAAACTACTCATGGCGCTTGCCCTGACTGGTATTTTTATGATTGCGGAGGTTATCGGAGCATGCGTTACCGGCAGCCTAGCCCTGCTGTCTGATGCATCACATATGCTCACAGATACTGCTGCTCTGGCAATTTCACTGATTGCTCTCCAAATAGCCAAGCGGCCAGCGGACCAGAAACGGACTTTTGGATATGCTCGCATAGAGATCCTAGCCTCAACGTTCAATGCCTTATTACTCTTTATGGTCGCTGCCTACATTTTGTACGAGGCGTATCAGCGCTTGCTAGTACCGTCGGAGATTGCTACCGGTGCGATGATGTGGATCGCAATTGGGGGTCTTTTTGTGAACCTGATATCGATGCGTCTGCTCTCCTCTGCCAGCAGTGAAAGTCTGAATCTCAAGGGAGCCTATCTTGAAGTCTGGAGCGACATGCTTGGTTCATTGGGCGTGATCATAGCGGCACTTGTCATCCGATTTACAGGTTGGAGCTGGGTCGATACGATTGTCGCCGTAGCAATCGGTATATGGGTGTTTCCACGTACTTGGCAGTTGTTGCGCGAAAGCTTGGGGGGTACTTATGGAAGGGGTACCCGACAATCTCAATATTGCGGAAATAGAGTCCCTGATACTTGGAGTAGATGGGGTCATGGAGGTCCATGATCTGCATGTTTGGGCTCTAAGTAGTGGCCGCAATATCCTGACGTCGCACGTAGTCGTGCGAGATTCATTAAATCGAGATGTTATTCTCGCATCAGTCATTGACGCGGTGAGTAAATCGTTCGAAATTCATCACTGCACGATTCAAATGGAGCAAGCAGCCTTTCATGATAATGCTCCGAAGCCTTCACACTAGTCGTTTTTTTGATGACGCTAATTGTTGTATTTGCAGGCAGAAGCCCTAAGAAAAATCGACTTAAGATGCGTTCCCCAAGACTATACGCGCTTTTAAATATGCATTACTGCCACCTCTAAATTTAACGACTAATCGAGTTGACCGGCGGCCAATATTAAAGGAGCCTTCAGGCAGATTCGCCTGCTACGCGCACTGAAGGCATCCGCCAGCTTTGGCCTTAAAAACCTTACCATTGACAGATTCTCGATTATTCCAAACAATCAATTTATCATAACTATCAATAATATTGCGCAAAAATTACAAATTTGCAAAGCTTACGCGCATTTAGCCAATTCGCGCTAGGATCAGTTATTATTGAGTTAATGTAATGCGCATGAAAATAAATAATGAAATTAAACACCAAGCACACAGCAGTACTACCAATCAGCGTATAACCACACTGGCGGCCGATTGGACTATTATTTTACTCACATCCTGAGATAAGTTATGCGCGTTCTAGTTGTGGAAGACGAAACCAAAAACGTAGAATACCTTCAGCAGGGCCTTTCTGAAAGCGGGTACATCGTAAATATAGCAAACAATGGTGTTGATGCCGCTCACTTATTCAATACTAATATTTATTCGTTTCTGCTTCTCGATGTGAACCTCCCTGACATCAATGGCTTGGACCTTTTGGAAGTCATTAGAGAAACCAGCCGGGTCCGCGTCATTATGCTGACTGCCTGGGGACGAACCAACGACAAGCTCAAGGGTTTGGACGGTGGCGCAGATGACTACCTCGTCAAGCCCTTCGAGTTTCCCGAGCTGCTTGCTCGCATGCGCTCGCTGCAAAGACGTGGCGACGAGCTTTTTGAGAAAAACGCGCTGAGAATTTCGGATGTAGAGCTCGACTCTGTGCGCCATCGGGTGTTCCGTGGATCTACACGCATAGACCTCAACACCAAGAAATTTGCTCTCCTGCACCTTCTCATTAGTCGAGCTGGCAAAGCACTTACACGCTCTCAGAGCATCTGGCTGATATGGGACATGAACTTTGACTGCGATAATAACGTTATTGACGTCTCTATCCGGCGATTACGCTCGAAGATCGATGATCCATTTGAGACCAAGCTCATACATAAACTTCGAGGCATAGGGTACGTTCTGGAGGAGCGCGCATGAGGCCGTTCAGTCTGGCTGTGAAGCTGGGATTCAAAGTCGGTTTGATGAGCGCAGCGCTGCTCCTCCTTTTCGCCACCTTTGGGTATGTGATGGTGAGCCAAGCTCTCGAGAGAAACTCCCGAATGGACCTCGAAGTGAAAATGGCGGGTATGACTCACAACCTATCCGCTATCACTAGTATCGCTGATGTCAATCCAGACGCGCACCAGCTAGTTGACTTGGTCATGGGGCACAATAATCTGTACGTCAGCATCTTTGAGTCAGGACAAACGCAAACTCCACTGCTCTCAATAGGTTCGAAGGCAGTCAACCTGGAAGTGCACAAGTTCAAGCCAACCGAGCAGGTTAAACAGCACGAGTGGCGTGACTCCACGGGTCGCCCGCTACTTAGCGCTTCGCGAGTAATGAATCTAGGCGATGGAACCGAAGTTAGTGTGTTCATGACCATGGACCAGTCAGCCAACCAAGCCCTGCTCGATGCATTGCTAACCTGGGCGCTGATGGTCTCGCCTCTTATTCTCTTGCTGATCTTGGCCATTGGATGGTGGACTGTGCGCAGAGGACTACTGCCTCTGACCAAGTTCTTGAGGATTGCCTCGAAAATTTCCACCGAGAGCCTTGATCATCGCCTACCAACGAAGGGGATGCCGGCAGAACTGAAGAAGCTCGGCGATGGAATCAATATCATGCTGATGCGTCTAGATGATGGGGTTCAGCAGCTATCGCAGTTCTCGGACGATCTTGCTCACGAACTGCGTGCACCTTTGTCCAATCTCATGGGTAAGGCTCAGGTTGCGCTGACCCGGGAAAGGTCTCTTCCTGAGTACCGAGAAGTCTTGGAGTCGTGCACGGAAGAGTTGGACCGCATGAGTCGAATGGTTTCCGACATGCTATTTCTAGCCCAGGTCAGCCACCCCGCGTCAATGGTAGAATTCGAAAATGTCTGTTTGCTCGACGAAATTCAGCGGGTCTGCGACCTCTTCAGCATTACGGCCGAAGAAGGCGAAATACAACTCCAGCTCACAGGAAATGGCGTGGTGCGTGGCAATCAGATAATGATTCAACGAGCCATCTCGAACCTTGTCTCGAACGCGATTCGCTACTGCCCAAGAGGCCGGACGGTTTACGTGAAAGTTCAACGCGGTGCTAACGGAACTACCTTGAGTGTTGGTAACCCGGGGCGCGGAATCGCCAAGGAACACCAGGTGCATTTGTTCGAGCGGTTCTACCGTGTAGACAAAAGCCGAGCACGAAATGAAGGTGGTACGGGTCTGGGCCTAGCTATAGTACAGTCAATTATGGGATTGCATCAGGGTTCTGCGAGCGTAGAAGTGACTGATCAGAATTTTACCTGGTTTCACCTCAACTTTCCCGACACCCAAATGAAGCAAACGCAAATGGGCGCAGCCTAGGTCCCGTATATGGAGGGGGCCGATTTTAGAAGAGCTCTCTTTTTTACTTGAAAGCTTTAATGCCTGAGGGCTGCCGTATTGTTTTGGTCTTTAGCTCGACGTCTAGAGGGGAAGGCAGCCCTACCCGAAAATATGGCGAGCAGCCACATATAACGCGACCTTATCGGCACACATCGGAAGAGGTGAACCACAGACGGAGTCAAAAAAATTCGACAGCCAGTTTGACTAACCGCCAACGGCGCCGCATTTGAGATGCCAGCTAATCTAGCCGTTAGCTTCGATGCGTAAACAAAAATATCCAATCGCTGCTACACAGTCTTTAGATCGTTTATGGCTAGCTTCCACTAGTGGCAAAAAATCCAAAAACATCAATGGCTTAGATATCACATTAAAGGTTATGAAAGAAAAATAGCCTGCTTCGGAGCTTTCACAAACACAAAATTTATACCGTTTCACCAAACGCATAAATTACGAAATTGTAATGATTCCCTCACCCTGCTGTTAGCTTCAAAATCCTAAACTATCAAACCACAAAGGCTGCTAGTTAAGCAGACCTAGTAAACATCGAGGGCACAATGAAATTCATAAAACTCCTCTCTATTGGTATCGTACTGACTGGATTTATGAGTTCCGCTTTTGCTGAAGACGGTTTCGAGCGAACCAAAAATTTCAAAGATAACTTCCGAGCCGAGCAAGCTCGTCTATGGGGTCCTGATGTATCGGAGAAAAGTAAGCAGAAAATTGCTCAAGAAAAACAGAAAGAACCTAAGGGCATTAGCAGCAAGTCGACAACTAAGAGACAGTAAAAAACAATTAACACGATCAAAGCCATCGACAAAAAGCCAGATTAATATCTGGCTTTTTAGCAACCTCTCCCTAATTGTACTTATTAAATAATTTTTCAGCATCAAAGATAAATCCTGAGATGGATTATTCACTTTAAACTGAAAAGCAGCTAGAAATTTAAATACTCTCTTCGCCGGGCTCTTACTTTCAACGGGAGCCAGTAGCACTATCTCCTAGAATATTTTCACCATCCTGTGCAGTGTCCTTCCAGCGGCATAGAAGCAGTTGGCTCGCGTTCGTTTCAGTGATTATTTTGCAACCAACGTCTACAGGTAGATCAGAATCGCTGTCGCGCAAACGCCTGGAAAGGTAGAACGATCTGTCGCGAGGCCACTTGTCAGGATCTTTGATGCTTTTGGACATTCCCCGGCTATAAAACTCCGACGAATACGAGCGGCGGCCAGGATAAATCAGGGGGCCCGATTGAGACGACTGCACATCCAGCCAGGCCTGCACTAAATCTCGCTGGTTCTGAGGACGATCCTCAAGCACACCGTTATAGATAATACCGGCGCCCGCGACTGGCAGCATCAGAGCGCTCGCTGCAGCAGCCCAAGCAGTCTTTCTGCCCACTTCGCTGATACATTCGGCAAGGAGTAGCGTCCATGCAGGCAGAGCAGGAAGAAGATAGGTCCAGAGAATGTTACCAGAGAAAGTAAAGAAAACAGGTGTCGCCAATGCCCAAAGCCAAAGGTATACATCGAAGCGCTGCATCGTCCCACGCCTGCTAATAACGAGGGGTAGAAAGAAAGTCCAAGGAAGCAACGCTAAGCCAAGCTGAATCCATATGGTGCCGTAGGGCTTGGCGTGAGCACTCCCGTAGAGATCCCCGGCCCAATCACTTACAACATATCGGCTCCAGTGCTCGCCGACAAAAAAATACTCAAGGAAACCCGGCGTCTTCATTTCGGCTGCAATGTACCAAGGCACTGATATACCTAACATGAGAGCAATCCCCGTTACCCAAGGAAGCCTCAATACCCGATTCCATTGCTTGTAGATGACGATCCAAAAAAATGCTGGCGCGCCCATCAGTACCAAGGTCAGTGGCCCTTTAGCAAGCAGGCCCAAGCCGAGAGCTAAGAACATAAGGTAGGCATCCCCTTTGCCTGCGCACTTCATCCAACGCCAGAAACCATAGCTGGCCAACAGGATCGAGAACGATAAAACGGGGTCAGTCAGCACAACACCACTGGACACCAAGCCCAGCGCCGTGCCGGAAAAGATGATGGCTGCCCAAATGCCCGCCTTGCGCGATACCTCCTGTGTCGCGAGCCTGATGATGATGAAGCAGCTTGCCAAGTGGAGAAACCAGGCTGGGAATCGAGCAGCAAACTCATTGGTGCCGAATACCGTCATGCTCGCCGCTTGGGTCCAGAAAGACAGCGGTGGCTTGCCCCAAAATGGAACTCCGTAATCGAACATCGGAGTCACCCAGTCACTCAGTTCAACCATCTTGCGTGCCATTTCAGCGTAGCGTGCTTCAGAGGTATCCATCAGGGGATATACGCCCAGCCCCAGGAGACGCAAAAGCAGAATCGAACTCAGGATGAACCACAATGTTCGCTCGCTTTTCAAATTCAGCATTTCTTACCCTCGAGTGAGGAAGCCGGAGGATGAATAGTCATGGGTCGCGCTTCATTATTACTATTTAGAAAATAAAGGGGGCGGCGTTTGACCTCCGCGAGCGTTACGCCTACGTACTCGCCCACCAGTGCAACACCCACGCACATGAATGAAGCAATTCCGACAAGCAGGTGATGGATGTCAAAGGAGCCTGCTACCAGTACTGCGAGCAGGTAGCAGATGCTGGAGACAAAGAAACTGAAGCTAATGAGACTGAATATACGAAGCGGCTTGCGGGAGAAGCTGAGAATACTTTCGATGGCTAGGTCCAGCAGGCTAGCGGCGTTCCACTTGGTATTGCCGGCATGACGGGAAGTGCGATTGTAGGGTAACTCAATGGTGCGAAAGCCTACCCAGCCGATCAAACCCTTAAGAATTCTGGAGCGTTCGTCCAGCGCTCTTAAGGCGGCCAATGGAGCAGGACCAATCAGACGGAAGTCACTGACATCCACCGGAAGATCAACTTTCTCCACCAGGCGCTGCATGATCCAGTAATAGCTACGTGCACTCGTGCGTTTTAGCCAGGAGTCGCCAGTTCGCAAGTCGCGTTGCATGTTCACAACGTCGTAACCCATCTGCCAATGATATACCATACTCGAGATGAGTTCAGGTGGATCCTGAAGGTCGACATCAATGAAGATCAATGCGCTACCGCGTGCATGGTCGATCCCTGCACTTAACGCAGCCTCTTTTCCGAAGTTCCGACTTAGGAACAGGCATCGTACATTTGATCCATCTTGATAGTGTCGAAGTAGGTCTGCAGTTTGATCGCTACTACCATCGTCGACATAGAGAATCTCGCACGAAACAGGCAGGCGCTTTACAACTCTGGTGATGCGCTTGTGAAATTCCGGAATGGTTTGCTCTTCTTGAAAGCAAGGAACCACTATTGTTAACAAGGGGTCAGCGCGTTCGGAAAGCCGATGTGATGTCCGCATGATTGAATGTCCAGAAACGATGCGCAGTGAATCCGAGCGCAGTTAGGGTTAAAGTCACTAAAATCTGAGAGACAAGCGGTGAGAGATTGAATTTAATCAGAACCCACATACCTACACCATTACCGATATTAGTTGCCAACGAGACAAGTACAAACCTGATAGGTTGAAGCTTATAAATTCCCGTCGCCACGAAACTGAGCCTTCTATTACCAATATAGCTAATAATAGCGCCTATCACGCCTCCGCCAACGCTGGCTAACACTGGATCAGTAACTCCATTTACAATAAGCAGGAGAAATACAAAATAGTGCCCCCCGGTTGCTACGAATCCAATGCCTAGATAACGAATAAGCAAAGCTATGATCGACATGCTTGTATTTTCCATCTACAAAGACTAAACAACCCGAAGTGAAAAAAAAGTGAACTGCATGTAATTTCAGAACTAAATGATGCAGCACCTCGACAATAGCTGTGCCACCCAACAAACACCAAAAAACCCTAATAATAAACTGAACAAATAACTCTAGCATGATCCAGAGATTACAATTCTGATAAGAGCATATACATGATGGCACTTTAGATCTTGGACAATTAAGCACTTTCTCAAAACATGAAAACCAGTAACGACACCAATAATTACACCAATTAAGTATCAACTTACCAACCAGTGATCCATTTTCTCACGAGCGCCCATCAGTTTAAACAAGAAGCAACCTGCTAAACGTACGTGTCGTCGAGCTAAGCCCATATATTCAGTGTTTATTTTTGGTTGGGTAGCAAGCTAGTACGACCCAGAACTTGCTGCCACACCATCGACTTTCGTTTTTCGTTCAAAGCCTGAGGACTCACCTAAAGCAATTATCCGGAGTTAAGTCTTTAAGTAAGCCTAAGCCCCGAGCCAATTATAAACTTTCCAATAAACACCCTTATCAAGCCGCACTTCGACTGAGTCAGTGCTCATGCTTTGCCTGGATGTCACAGAAATCAGTTTTTTTCAAAATTCGCTGCTTCTGAGTGCAAATTCGCCGGCCTAAATTTTTTAGCTGGACTTGACTTACTTTTGGGGAGGGGGGCAAGGACTGACAATCTTTGGTTAAAACATGTCAAGGACCATAGAAAACGCCAGGCATCGCCTGGCGTTTTTCTATGGCCTCTAAAAATCCTATCGATGCATTCAATTTTTGTTGTTGACACATTGGGAAAACAAAGAATAACGAATCGTATTAAGCTCACCCCGCGAGTCTTCGTAGGTCATCAACCGTTGATACACCTCGCAAGTACGGGGATCCTGGGACTGACGCACAAATTTTGCAACATCAATCTTCATTCCATACTTGTAGTCCTGAATCTCTGGTATTGGCTTATTATTTTTCGCCGCATAGCTAGCCACGGCGTTCTGATGTTCCTGAATATATTGCAACTGCTTCTTTTCGGAAAACGTAGTAGCTTGTGAAACTATAGGCAAAACAGCTAGGGCTGCCGCAATGATAAGCTTTTTCATAAGGTCCTCTCAATATCAATCTTATTGGGAGTAACCTTATCAACTCACAGGCATCACCGGCATGACGGTAAACTTACAATTTTGAAAGGTGACAACAATATCCAGAATGAAAAGCCCACAACGTTGCTGTGGGCTTCTGTTATGGGCTATCAGCTACCCGCTTCATCACCATCATCATCTTTGCGGTGTGCCCATTGATACAGAGCAGGAAGCACCAACAGAGTAAGCACGGTAGACGAAAGAATCCCGCCAATCACCACTGTCGCCAGTGGCCGCTGAACTTCAGCACCGGTACCTGTTGCGAGAGCCATCGGGATAAATCCGAGGGATGCGACTAGGGCTGTCATCAGAACGGGCCTTAACCGTGTCAACGCGCCTTCATCTACCGCTTGCCGGAGGGTACGTCCTTCCTCCCGCAGCCCGCGGATAAAAGAAATCATAACCAGGCCGTTTAGAACTGCCACACCGGACAGCGCAATGAAGCCAACTCCCGCCGAGATAGACAGCGGGATATCCCGCAACCACAGTGCAACTACACCGCCGGTGAGTGCGAATGGAATTCCGGTGAAGACCAGCATGCCATCCTTCAAGTTGTTGAACATCAGGAACAGCAGTGTCATGACCAGAAGCAATGCGACTGGAACAACGATCTGCAGACGCTTGGCTGCTGATTGCAACTGCTCAAACTGGCCACCCCAGGTAGTCCAGTAGCCTGCTGGGATCTGCACAGTAGCCAGCGACTTAGTCGCTTCTTCAACGAACGAGCCTAGGTCACGGCCTCGAACGTTTGCACTAACTACTACCAGCCGTTTCCCATTTTCGCGGCTGATCTGGTTCGGGCCCAACTGCAAGTCAAGATTAGCGACTTGGGACAGAGGAATGAACCCTATCTGATTAGCATCCTGAGCAACATTAGCAGGCACAGGAATCAGCAAGCTGGACATACCCGCTACGTCAGTGCGCACGGTCTCAGGCAGTCGCACCACCATATCGAACCGACGATCGCCCTCATACAATGTACCTGCCTGGCGGCCACCCACAGCAATAGCAATTGAGTTTTGCACATCCGCGATGTTCAAACCGTAGCGTGCTGCTTTTTCGCGGTCGATGTTGATGGTTAACACAGGAAGGCCGGAAGTCTGCTCAACCTTGACCTCCGATGAGCCCGGTACCGCTTTAAGCGATGCCGCGATTTTGTTGGCGGTGCTGTTGAGCGCGTCCATGTCATCGCCAAAAACTTTCACCGCAACGTCACTACGCACGCCCGAAATCAGCTCGTTGAAACGCAACTGGATCGGCTGGGACAACTCATAGTTGCTTCCCGGGACACCTGCTGCGGCTTTCTGCACCTCAGCGATCAGCTCATCACGAGGCTTATTGGGATTTGGCCACTGATCCTGAGGCTTAAGCATTATGTAGGCGTCAGAGGCGTTAGGCGGCATTGGATCAGATGCGATTTCTGCAGTACCCGAGCGTGCGAACATCCGCTCTACTTCTGGGACCTGCGCTATTACCGCTTTCTCCAGGCGCTGTTGCATCTCGACGGACTGAGTAAGGCTCGTTCCGGGCACTCGCATAGCCTGCATCGCAAAGTCGCCCTCACTAAGGCTGGGAATGAACTCGCTACCCATACGACTTGCAAGTATACCGCTAAGTACGACCAGAGCTACTGCAGCCGAGAACGCAATGTTCCGGTGCCCAAGAACCCATTGCAGTATCGGCTCATAGCGCTGTCGGGCGGTGCGCATTACCACGCCCTCCTCTTCCTTGACCTTGCCAGTGATGAACATGGCGATAGCAGCAGGAACAAAGGTTACGGAAAGAATCATTGCCCCCAGCAGCGCCATTACGACAGTGAATGCCATGGGGTGGAACATTTTTCCTTCGACGCCGGTTAGGGCGAAGATCGGCAGATACACTACCATGATGATCAACTGGCCAAATATCAGTGGCCGGCGAGCTTCACCTGCAGCGGCAAAGACTTCATGGAAGCGTTCTGCTTTGGTGAGTATGCGACCATGCTTGTGTTGCGCATGAGCCAGTCGGCGGATCGCGTTTTCTACTATAACCACGGCACCATCTACAATAATGCCAAAGTCGAGTGCTCCCAAACTCATTAGGTTTGCACTAACCTTGTTGTTGAACATACCTGTGAAGGTAAATAGCATGGACAGCGGGATCACCATTGCGGTGATCAGTGCTGCGCGGATGTTGCCGAGGAACAGGAAGAGAATAGCAATTACCAGAATCGCGCCTTCCACCAAGTTCTTCTTCACCGTCGCAATGGCTTTTTCAACCAAGTTGGTACGGTCATAAACGGTCACAGCAACCACGCCCTTCGGCAGGGTGCGGTTGATGTCGGTCAATTTGGTGGCCACAGCTTGGGACACTGTACGACTATTTTCACCAATCAGCATAAATACGGTACCGAGTACTACTTCGCGACCATTCTCAGTAGCAGCCCCCGTTCGCAGTTCTTTACCGATGCTGACTTCAGCAACGTTGCTGATGCGAATCGGCGTGCCATCTACACTGGTAATTACGATGTTGGCAATATCTTCGATATTGCTTACCTGACCCGGCGCACGAATGAGCAACTGCTCACCATTACGCTCGATGTAACCGGCGCCCACGTTGGCGTTGTTGCTTTCCAATGCAACTACCAGGTCATTAAGTGTCAGCTTGTAGGTAGCCAACCGCTTCGGGTCCGGCGCAATCAGAAACTGCTTGGCGAAGCCACCGATGGTGTTGATCTCGGCAACACCAGGGACGTTGCGCAGCTGCGGCTTGATAATCCAATCCTGGATCACTCGCAGGTCGGTGGGAGTGTAAGGAGTACCATCTTCTTTGAGTGCGCCATCTTCCGCTTCAACGGTCCACAGGAAGATTTCACCAAGCCCGGTGGATACAGGCCCCATGACGGCCTCGACCCCATCTGGCAACTGTTCCTTTGCAACCTGCAAACGCTCGTTAATGAGTTGGCGGGCAAAAAAGATGTCAGTACCGTCTTTGAAGATCACGGTGACCTGTGACAAGCCGGAGCGAGATAGGGATCGGGTTTGCTGAAGGCCCGGAAGACCGGCCATGGCCGTTTCAACTGGAAACGTGATCCGCTGTTCGGTTTCCAACGGCGAGTAACCAGGGGCGCCAGTGTTAATCTGCACCTGGACGTTTGTGATATCAGGCACCGCATCAATGGGCAGTTTTTGGTAGCTGTAGATACCTATACCGGCCATGATTAGAACTGCGATCATTACTACGATGCGCTGCTCAATGGCGAATCTGATGATACGTTCAAACATAAGAAATCATCCTGTAAATTCGCATCAGTGGCCATGCTCGGCAGACGCTTTGCCAAGCTCAGACTTGAGCGTGAAGCTGCCACTGGTTGCCACTTGGGCACCCGATTGGAGGCCTTCGGTTATTTCCACATAGCCACCGGCACGGCGACCTAGAGTTACCCTGCGAGTGTCGAAGCCCTCAGTGGTCCTCACGAAAACTGCAGTTTTTTCCTCGACGGTCTGCACCGCTGACTCTGGAACAGCTACAGCAACTTGATCAGTTTGTGACGTGACTGCGATGCTCACGAACAGCCCCGGTCGCCAGGCCCCATTGGGATTGGTCAGAGTGACACGGACGGGCGCTGCACGATTCTGCTCGCCCAAAAGGCTGCCTACGTAACCCACCTTGCCCTCGACCTCAGCCTTCATGTCAGGAGAAGAAACCTTTACCGAGCGGCCAGTCACGACCTTTCCGAGATCGCCAGGAGGAACCGCGAAAGTTGCCCACACCTGATTAAGATCGGACAGGATGAAAGCATTGGTTGCCTCGCTGACCACCTCACCGACGGTCAGGTGCTTTTCCACTACAACTGCGTCGAAAGGCGCACGCAGTTCATAGCGGTTACCGCCTGCAGAATTGACCGAAGCGCCGATTGCTCCGACCTTTTGCTTAGCGTTGGCCAGTGATATTTCAGCTTCTTGCAAAGCTTGTCGCGCCTGAAGGTAATCTTGCTCGGCGGAGATTTTGTCCTGCCACAACTGCTTCTCGCGGTCAAAAGTCAAGCGTGCCAACTCAACACGTCGCTGTGCAGCTTGTTGCTCACTGCGCATATCCGAGATCTGTTGACTGGCAATCACCGCAAGGACTTGGCCCTTCTTGACCGACTCGCCCAGGTTCGCCTGAACGCTTTCAACAACTCCAGGAACGCGAGGTACCACATGTGCGGTGTGGTCCTCATCAAACCGTATTTCGCCAGGAAAAGTCACAATAGTGCTAATCTCACGGGGAGCAGCTGCTTCCAGAACGACGCCCGCAGCCTCAATCTGCTCGGCGCTAAGCGTCATCTTGCCCTCTTCCTCATTGGCATTTTCGCTGTGGCCTTCCTCACCGTGACCTTCATCCCCCCCGTCTTTAGCAGGTGCTACAGCAGTTCTCTCATGGCCATCTTCAGTGCCATGTTCGGCCTTACTGACTGGAGGCTGCTCGGAACTGGAGTTCCAGGCGAAACTGCCAAATCCGAGGACTGCCACAGCGATTACCGCGAGCGCGATCTTGCGTTTGTTATCCATTGCTACTCCTGCTGATCTTAGGTACCGGCTTATTCAAAGACGCATACAAGGAAAATGCCTGGCCTGTTCAGCGCGTATTGGCAGTCAAGCCGACGTCGCCATACACCCTTTCCACTTGAGCACGCGCATTGGTCGCAGCCGCCAAAGAGTCGAGGTACTGGCCACGAGCAACTATCAAGGTGCGCTGAGCATCCAGCACTTCGATGAAACCGAATTTGCCCATCTCAAATCCACGAGTTGCGGTATCCACGGCCTGTTGAGCTGAAGGCAGGATCGTCTTGTCATAGGACTCGACCTCCTGCATGGCGGTAGCCCACTGATTCACTGCGGTTTGAGTTTCGGAACGTAGCCTGAGCTCAACAGCGTTTCGCTGGTCTCGGGCCTGATCTGCGCGGCGAGAAGCGGAAAGAATGTTGCCCTGATTGCGATCAAACAGCGGTAAAGGCATCGACAGCCCCACGACATTGACCCTCTCGCGAATAGAGCGGTCGTATTGGCTACCAACACTCACGGTGAGATTCGGGATGCGCTGCGCCTTTTCCGCGCCTAGTGAGGCATCGCTCTTATCTATTTGAGCAAGCGCTTGACGCATATCTGCGGTTTGATCGAGCTTCGCCAGTAATTCTGTAGCTTGCGGCGGCTTGCCGGGAGATAGGTCTGGCGAGTCAAGACGATCAAATGCAGTGACCGAACTGCCTATTAACTGGGCCAATTGCTGGTAAGCCGTTGACTTCAAGGTTTCAGCGCGCCTTACCTGTAACTTGGCTTCAGCCAGTTGCACCTGAGCGCGCGTGGCTTCCACCGGCGAGGACTTACCGGCACGCACCCGTCCATCGACGATGCGCAGACCGCGTTCGGTGAGCTCCAATGATTGTTTTGCCAGATTCAAGCCGGTCTGAGCTCTCAAAGCAGCGTAGTAAGATTGAACAACATCTGCACGAAGGCTATTGACTCGACGGTCCAGCTCTAACTGCGCGACGCTTTGACCGTAGGTTGCAACCTCGACACGAGCACGTCGCTTGCCACCCAACTCTAACGGCTGACTAAGCGCGACAGTCGTCGTGCTGGTATTACGACGGGTGTCTTCTACTTGATAAGAAATTTCAGGATTGGGGATGAGTCCAGCCTGCTTGCGCACTCCTTCAGAGATTCCGATCTCTTGACGTGCTGCTGCAAGATCGGGGTTAGCGTCTATTGCCGTCGAAAGCGCTTCAGCCAGACTGAGACTCTGGGCAAATGCGGCAGGCACCCACAATCCAGACAAGACCATACAGAACACAAAGACTTTCAAAGGAAAGATGGGGGTTTTAGATAAAGCAATGTGATTATACCAGGGCACTTTGATAGTCCTCATGCACAAACTTTGATAAAGCTTGGCGAGAACGCCTAAACAGCTGCCAAGCTCCTCTGGATCAGGTGATGGCACTCTAATCAGCGATCACTATCAGAGGGGTGGCTATAAAATTACAATTTCGTTAGAAACCCTGGGGGGATAGTCGAAATAGAAAGCTTTCAGGCGAAACGCAGGGATTTAGTGAAAAAGATTCTGGAAGCCCTGCAACGGTGGAAATACCTGATAACAGAATTGTAATCACCCCGTCACCGACTCGTTATCTTTGATCTGCAAATATGACCCAGGCGCTATTCTAAGTGCTCCACCGGGCCAAAACAACAGACTATACCCGCGTAGGTAAATCATAATAAAAACTGCCGTAATCAAAGGAGCATCGCATGAGACACAAAGTAACTTTGTATTTGGCTGCGGTTTCAGCTTTTTCTGGAAGCTATGCCCTCACGGCACAAGCGGAAGGTAAACCAGAAGGTTTTATTGAAGGTAGCAGCCTTACTGTTCTAAACCGCAACTTCTATTTCAATCGTGATAATCGTGATGCATCTGCGCCGACTTTCAACAGCGGCAAAGGCAATACCAACGGTTATTCCGAAGCTTGGGCACATGCGATAATCACTAAATTCAACTCTGGTTTTACGCAGGGCACTGTGGGCTTTGGTATAGATGCGTTTGCAATGATTGGCATCAAGCTTGATACTGGTGGCGGGCGCAACGGTGGCCGTAGCAGCTTTGACGTGCTGCCTGTTAACGGTGACGGCGAAGCACGTGATGAATACACTAAGGTGGGTGGAGCAGCGAAGTTTCGGCTGTTTGATACTGTCGTAAAGGTTGGAGATGTTTTCCCCGCAACACCCGTCGTGGCATCGGGAGATTCTCGCTTACTCCCTGAAAGTTTCCGCGGCGTGACGGTCGAAAATAGTAGCATTCAAGGCCTAACCTTGCAGGGTGGTCGACTGCATGCGATGAGCCAGCCTGGTTCCAGCAACTTGAACGATAACTTTGCCACATTTTATGCCGGCCCGGTCAACTCGCCTTGGATTGGGTACGGCGGCGGTGATTACCAAGTCAACGACAACATCACGGTGAGCCTTTACGCCAGCCAATTGAAGGATGTTTGGAATCAATACTATGCCGGTAGCAGCCTCACTTACCCACTCAGCGATGATTTGACGCTTATCGGCGGATTCAACTACTACAAAGCTGTAGATGAAGGCAAGAAGCGCCTGGGCGAATTCGACAACAATATATGGAGCGCCAAGCTCGGCGTCCGGTACGGTGCGCATACTCTTGCACTGTCTCATCAGCGAAACAATGGCGATGACGACTTCGACTACCTTCGTCAATCAGACTCAATCTTCGTTGACAACTCAATACAGTACAGCGACTTCAACTCACCGAAGGAACGCTCTTGGATGCTGCGCTACGACTTGAACATGACCAGCTACGGTATTCCGGGGCTATCGTTCATGACTCGTTATGCCAGAGGTTCTGGTGCAGACTATTCGAACGCCAATCAATTCTATATGCGCACTGATGGTAACGGCGATCCGCTCACGAATCAAAAACGTTGGGAGCGTGATATTGAAGTCAAATACGTCGTACAAACAGGTGCGGCGAAAGATCTTTCCTTGCGATTACGTCAAGCAAATACTCGTGCCACTGCATTCGAATCGGACTTGGATGAAGTACGCCTGATCGTTGAATATCCACTTTCGATACTGTGAGCCCTAAACAAGATCGATTTATTCATGTGACTCGCCTAAAACAAAAATAGCGAGCTTAAAGAATTCACCTTGAGTTGCTTAAATGCTCCTTTGGTAAAAGGTGAATATTTTGCGCCCCCCTGGGGCGCTTTTTTTTACCTAAAATTCGAGTAAATCTTCGAGTACGCGCACCGCGTCCCGATGGAGTTCATGACTGCACCAGTGACCGCCTTCTTCAGCATGAGAAAAATCGCCCTCATCTGCACGGAATAAAATGGCCATAATAAAAAAAACAACCCAACATTTCATAAGGTCAATTCAGCAGTAGAGAAATAACCCGCAACTGGTTGGTCCGAGCCACGATATAATATATCGCGATGTTATCAAGTGTATTGCTCACTGATTACAAGTACGTTATTTAGCCCCCACCCAAGTGGTTTTGAATTATCATTCCTGCCAATGATGACAGCGCATTCGCGTAGTTAAAACAGCTCAGTCATATCGAGACAAAATCCAATGCGAATTCTGGTAATTGAGGACGAAGTAAAAACTGCCGAATATGTGCGCCAAGGCCTTACGGAGAGCGGTTATATCGTGGATTGCGTACATACCGGATACGACGGGCTTTTTCTGGCCAAACAACATATGTACGAGTTAATCATCCTAGATATCAACCTGCCGGAGATGGATGGGTGGCAGGTACTTGAATTGTTGCGAAGAAACAATTGTCTTTGTAGAATTATGATGCTTACTGCTCGAAGTCGCTTGGTTGATAAAATCAGAGGACTAGAGAATGGTGCAGATGATTACCTAATTAAGCCTTTTGAATTCCCGGAACTGCTTGCTCGAGTTCGCGCACTGATGCGCAGGTCTGATAATCCAGCATCTGTTGAGATCATTCGCGTAGCCGATCTGGAGCTGGATCAAAGCCGTCATAGGGCGTTTAGAGACGGTCAGCGTATCGACTTAACAACGAAGGAATTCGCACTTCTGCACTATTTAATGAGAAATACGGGAATTGTCCTGAGTCGTACACAGATCATATCTCAGGTATGGGACATGAATTTCGACTGCGATACAAATGTTGTAGAAGTTTCAATTAGAAGATTAAGAGCCAAGATGGATGATCCTTTTGAAAACAAACTGATACATACACTCAGAGGCGTAGGATATGTTCTAGAAAAACGCTAGCGTGCTGTTCTTGAAGCAATCACATACGCTCCTGTGATTTCGCCGACTCACGGGCACTTCAGGTTTCATCCAAGTTTGTCTTTCACTTGGCGCTTCTGGCCTACCGCGTCGGATATACATTTCGGCGCGCAAAAAACTTGCTAATCGAAGCTTTCAACTCGCCTACCGGTCCAAAACCGTGGTGCGAAAAAACACCATACCCCCCCGAAACAGCGCTCGATAATGCTTATCCACAAGCTGGATTTCAGTGTCCAATGTATGTGGAAGCGTTCAGACCCGCTTTCACTTTAGGTATTTGTGAGTAACGTAGTTGCCGATGATAAAGTGTAGTTCAAGGAACGTGGATTTTTATCAGTTGATACTCTCATAATCTGGTGAGACGAACTACGTGACGGTGCCACGGCGCACATATCCATGTAGTTGCGTGTGGATATGATAAATCTACCGGGGCATGAAGCCTAAGCATGCCATGGAGTGGACAATACGGTCGTGACTTAAAGGTCGCATACTCTATGATCTCTGAAGGCGAGCAAGTGAATCACTCCGGCTCTCTAGATACCTTGCAAGCTCATTGCATAACGCTTTTAAACTCTACAGTGAAAGCTACATATTGAAACGATTACGGCGTTTTGCGTTGATGGTTGACGATATTCGACACCTCCCCTTGCCGTCGGGTTAAGCCGTCACACTTGCTCAATCGTCAGAACTTTTGCATTAGCTTGAGTATCGCCATAAGCGTCCGGGCATCACGCCTTGCGTGATTAAAAAGATTGCGGCAGCAACTGATCGATTTCACTCGCCCGCTGCGTCGGCAGCCGCGTGAGAGCATCCTTCAGATATGCATACGGATCATGACCATTCAGGCGCGCAGACTGGATCAGACTCATGATCGCTGCCGCACGTTTTCCGCTGCGTAAGGCCCCTGCAAAGAGCCAGTTCTTGCGCCCAAGGCCCTATGATCGGATCTGGTTCTCTGCCCAGTTATTGTCTATGGGTACAGCCCCGTCATCGAGGTAGCGCGACAGCGCTGCCCAGCGTTCGAGACTGTAATCGAGTGCTCTGCTGATGGCTGAGACTTCAGGCACGAGGTCACGCTAGGCAATCAACCTGGCGTGCAGCATATTCATCACCCGTACAGCTTTTTCTTGCCGTATTCGGAGTCGTAAATCCGGCCCCAGATCGCGACTTCGCTTTCAATTTCGTACAACAACTGGATATAACGCAGAGCTTGCTCCGCAAGCGTGCTTTTATTCTTAGCGTGCAGCTCAAAGAAATTACGTTGCGCATGAGCCATTCACCCGATCTCGGTCACGTCTAGTTCGAAGCTGGCTTTGTAACCGACACAATCATCGCAGACCAGCTTGTCCTTCCAGTCATTCAGGAAGTTGCGAGCGTGTTCTCCGGCGCGGCTAGGGCTGAAGTCGTGAACCACCGCTGCCGCGTCCGAGAACTGGCTGGTGGCATAGGACCAAATATAAGAACTGTGGGTTTTCTTAGTTCCCGGCATGAGCATTTGCACAGGTGTCTCATCGGCTTGAATAATCTGCTGCCCGAGAACCACGTCGCGCAGCGCATCAACCAGCGGCTGGAACTGAACCCCAGTCACGGCCATCTGGCCACCGTCGGTGAGGCTATGCACGCTAACTCCTCCTCTCTTTCTCTTCGTTAAGTAGCATCAGCCATGAATTCATTCAAAAAGACCGTTCAAGTCATTGCACTCGTTGCAACGCTAAATGCAGCCTCATTGTTACAGGCAGCGTAATCAATTGCCGTCTACAAAGCCCCTAACTGTGGCTGCTGGACCAGGTGGATCGCTTATCTGAAGGAGTGGTCGACTATATGGAAAACAACATTAGCGATATGAACGAGAAGCTCGGCGTACCCGTAAATCTGGCGTCGTGCCACACGGGAGTTGTAAGTGGGAAATTCGTCGAAGGCCATGTTCCGGTCACACAAATTGCTGAACTAAGTCGACGAGCCAATCTGGACGGAATAGCTGCCTTCGGTATGCCCGTGGGATCGCTCGGAATGGAGTCAGGTGACCGACGCAGCGCCTACCCGGTAATTGGGATGAGCAAGTCAAGGGGAGAGACGGTTTTACAGGATTTTCGGGCCCGCTAGTGGCTGAGGAACCGCTCTACTAAACTGGTTGAATACCGGATACCGGGTTTCGAAAAAGCTACAGCCGGCTGATCAAATCTTCCGGCTGGAGTCTGATTAGCGGATCGCTGTATCCAAGCAAATATTAGTCGAAAATTTCCCGTAAAAACGATTTCTTATGATAAACCTGCTCTTCCTGATGCCTCGACTGATTCTGATGGCCGTTCTGATATCCGTCCCGCCAACCACCACCGTGACCAGGCTGCGGCGCGGAGTGGCCGTGCTTAGTGCCGCGTTTGTTGTCATGGTGGCCAGAAGACGGCTGGGCATACACAGGTTCAGACGGAGGTGTACCTTGCAGCGACTGAGATACGCTCTGTGGAAGAAAACGAGCTTCTTGTTCTTCCTGCTGGCTACGCTCGATGATCTTGTCGAGTTCTCCCCGGTCAAGCCAAACACCTCGACATTGCGGGCAATAGTCGATTTCAACGTTTTGACGTTCCGACATTACCAACAGTACTTCTTTGCAAACTGGGCAGTGCATGGTTCTCTCCTCCAGCGAATGAGCTATATAAAACGCAGCAGCCATTTCACCGACGCAGCAGCCGCAAGCCATTGAATACGACGAGCAAGCTCGCCCCCATGTCGGCGAAAACGGCCATCCACAATGTCGCGAAACCAGAGAGAGCCAACGCCAAGAAGACAACTTTTATGCCCAGAGCCAAAATGATGTTTTGCTTTAGAACCGAGGCGGATCGGCGACTCAGGCTGATAAAGTACGCGATTTTTCGAGGGTCGTCGTCCATGATCGCAACGTCAGCTGTTTCGAGAGCTGTCGCTGTCCCTGCGGCTCCCATTGCGAAACCTATATCGGATTGCGCTAAGGCGGGGGCGTCATTAACGCCGTCACCAACCATCCCAACGGCGCCATATCTGCGTTTGAGTTCAGCGACTGCAGTCTGCTTGTCCTCTGGCATCAGATTTCCACGGGCATCCTCGATGCCCAATTGCTCAGCGATCGACCTCGCCGTCGCAGGATTATCCCCAGTCAGCATTACTGGAACCACGTTCAAAGCCTTCAAAGCAGCCACAGCTTCAACACTCTCCGGTCGGACTGTGTCTGCGACCGCGAATATCGCGGCGGGGCCGCTATTGCCGCATAGCACGATCACCGTTTTGCCAGTTTCCTCAAGCCGTGAAAGTCTGGCCTCCAGCTCCGAAGAACACACGCCCAACTCCTCAACCAAACGATGGTTGCCTAGATGCCAAAGATGACCGTCGATCGTGCCTTTCACGCCTCGGCCATTTAGCACACTGAAGTCACTGACAGGCAGAGCCACAGCGCCAGGCTGCTGCGATTTCCACCCATTGACCAATGCTTTCGCTACTGGGTGGGTACTTTGCTCATCAAGACTCGCAGCAATCAAAGTTGCCTTCTCGATAGACAAGTCACTGAATATATCTGAGTCAGTCAGAACTGGCTTGCCCTGAGTCAACGTGCCTGTTTTATCCAGAGCAACCACCTTCAGCAGGCGCCCGCTTTCCAGGTAGGCACCACCCTTGATCAAGATTCCATGCCGTGCGGCTGCGGCAAGACCACTCACAACAGTGACAGGCGTTGAGACGACCAAGGCACAAGGACACGCGATGACCAACAACACCAGGGCCTCATACAACCATTCACCCCACGTACCACCAAGCAGCACTGGGCCTAAAACGGCAACAAGAAATGCCACCGCCACTACGGCTGGGGTGTAATACCGTGCGAACTGGTCAACGAACCTCTGCGTCGGCGCCCGCTGAGACTGCGCATCCTGAATCGCGGCAGCAATACGAGCGAGCGTACTTTCGCCAGCGACTGCCGTGACAGTCGCCTCCACGACGCCGTCTGTCACGATACTGCCAGCATATAGCGGATCCCCCTCTGCCTTATCTACTGGCAAGCTTTCACCAGTGATAGGGGCTTGGTCGAGAGCAGCACGACCAGATTCCACCCTCGCATCCAGCGGTACCCGCGACCCTGTGCGAACACGAATACGGCTGCCGAGAACGACATTCTCAACCGGGTGTTCTTTCCAGCCAGCTTCGGTCATGACTTCCGCAGTCTCAGGAGCTAATGCAGTCAGCGATTTAATCGCGTTACGCGCTCGCTCAAGTGAGAGTGCTTCGATGGCTTCGGCAATAGCGAAAAGGAAAACCACCATCGCGGCTTCCGGCCACTTGCCAATCACCATGGCACCCAAGACAGCCAAAGACATCAAGAAGTAGATGTTCAATGTGAAGTTCTTTACAGCGATCCACCCCTTCTTCAGAGTTGGTAGACCAGCAGTAAGAATGGACAGCGCAGCCAAGGACATTACAGGCAAAGAACCCTCCTGTCCGGTCGTCCAAGCGATCACTTCAGCGGCGATGGCAGCTAGACCGCTGACCGCCAGCAGCCCTTTCAAGCGCGTCGTCAGAGCAGGTGAAATGGCATTCGGGGTTGCGCCGGCCTCGATGAGATTGGGCCCCATATCCAGCGCGGTCAAAGCGATGACTATCGCCTTCGGATCATCCAAGCGATGATGCACTGTCAGCTCACGATCCAACAGATTGAAATCAAGTCGTGCGATGCCAGGCATCGGCTCTAAGCGATTACGAATTAGCCGCTCTTCGGTAGGGCAATCCATCTTATCAATGCGATACCGAACCAGGGTCGTGCCTTCTGGCTCAGCCATGGCCGAATGTGAAGTCACCGCCCCTGCGGAATCCACTTTGCTCAAACAGCAATGGTCGGCATCGGAATGGGCTTGAGCTGAAGTGCCATGATCGTGTGCGCTATGGTCTTGATTATGGTCGGTGGACTTGGCTCCACAAGGCTGAGAATCCTTCGAACCGCACGCATGCGATCCCGTTCTGCCCAAGCTCTCGGCGTGATCAGGCCCATGCTCAACATGATGTGCACGAGAATGAACCTGTTTGGCGAAGGTCTCGCGGGGGTCAGCAGAACAGCAATCGTCCGACTTCGGCACGAGGTGCAATTTGGCTTTCGACGGGTTTTCCTGGCTCATGACGCATCTACCAATAAGGATATGGCGTCATTGAACAGCCTGTAGTAGCTACAGTGTCAAGCAATGAGTTTGAAATTTCGACTGGGCCGAGGGCGCCGCTCGAGTCTACGTCCCTCAGTGCGAGCGCCTGATAGCTGCATGCTGCGATGCATCAGCCAGGTTGGTCAGCACCTCAAATGCCCACTCAGCTTTCACCCTGGGAGTCATGCATATCGAGCAAGTCGTCAATCGCGTTGTGAAGCCTACGAGTAAACGTTTGGAGAAATCCGCCATGATGGTTTTCGACGCCATTGGCATGTGTCGGCTGTAGACCTCTCTAAGCGCTCATTACCATCGGTAGCCGACAGGGTTAAGGGTAGAAATATCCAGAAAGCTCCTCGACACAGTCGCACCAGCATGTCCTCCTCAACAACCCTACTACAAGCTTTTCGGCATTAATTAGGAGATGCCCACTGGAAATCCGGTGACACCTGCTAACCGAGAATAAAACCCCGCCATGTCTGGCGGGGTCTCATCAATCACCCTTCTTGTGCTTATGCACGTCCAGGTCGGGATGCTTAGGCTTGTTCTCGGGGGTTACACGGCGACGCTGGTCTGTCTTGCCGGTTGATTCGGCAATTGGCTTGGGCCCAGGTTTGATGGCCATAGAACTTGCTCCTTCAGTTGATAGGTATATGCCCTGGCAAACGTCTGCCGTGTAAGCGTTCGCTCAGTACGGTCACGAGATTGAGGGCCCCAAACACTATAGCTTGATATTTTTATGCCAGCAGTGGCGCACCACTTTAGTAAGCGTCTGCCGAACACATCTTGCACCAGCCCGTTTGGTGTAGACGGACGCTCGAAAGACCCTGTCGAGACTATCGCGCTATTCGGTTTCAATGGCAGCTTGCTCCCCTATGCTCTTGACTCGTCTAGGAGCAGCAACCAGAGCGAGCCCCAGCAGCGGGTTCGAACAGTGACTCAATAATCGTACAGTCTGGAGTGTTCGAGCCTAGGCATCTTGACTCACACGTGCCTGCCATTGAGAGCAGCTCTATCCGGATCTGCAGGAGCTTAGCTACCTTAGATTCCACTTCTGCCAAGTGCTTCTTGACCACCGACAACGCATCAGCACACGGACGATCAGCATCTGCCGCGAGCGCAATGAGTTCGCGGATATCGTCGAGTGGAAAGCCCAGTTCACGATTCTGCCTGATGAAGATGAGTCGTGACCGATGCTTTTCGGTATAGATTCGATGCCGCCCTGTCGACCGTAGGGCCGGAGGGAGAAGGCCTATTTTCTCGTAGTAGCGAATCGTTTCAATGTGGCAACCCGTTGATTTCGACAGCGCTCCGATTCCTGACATCCAAACTCCCCAAGCATTTTCTTGAACCTGTAGTAGCTACAGATATTAACCTGCTCAATCGAAAAATGATTTCACGCGTTTTAAGGGCATTCCGTGGACAGAGAACAGCTAGAGAAGAACCAGATTCCCGTTTACTTCGTCGCGGTCATTGTCGCGGCTATCGGGGGCCTGCTCGCACCTGATGCCTCTCAAGCGTTAGGTGCGTTGGTGACACCAGCCATCGCTGTGCTGATGTACGCCATGTTTCTGCAGATCCCATTCTTGGATCTTCGCAAAGGGCTTGCAAACAAGCGTTTCATGACCGCGCTGCTGACCGCCAATTTCGTCGCCATCCCCCTGTTGGTTTGGGCGTTGACGATGGGCCTAGCCGACCACCCGGCGATTTTGGTGGGCGCACTATTGGTCTTGCTGACGCCTTGTATCGATTATGTTGTTGTGTTTACCCATATCGGTAAGGGCGACTCCAAACTGACTCTGGCGGCAACACCATTACTACTCGTGCTTCAGCTTGTGCTACTACCCCTCTATCTAGCCTTCATGGTGAGTGATGATTCGGCGGTGGTTATATCGGTCGGCCCATTTGTTGAGGCCTTCGTAGTGCTGATCGCTTTACCCTTGGTCTTGGCAGTAGCAACAGCTGCCGGGGCAAAGGGGTCACGCATCGTTGAGGGCTGGAACAATGTATGGGCTTGGATGCCTGTGCCAGCTATGGCGGCTGTATTGGTCGTAGTGATCGGCTCTCAGATTTCAACGGTGGTCAGAGACATGGACAAGCTGCTGCCTGTTATTCCCGTCTACATTGGTTTCATGCTCTTGGCACCCGTGGTGGGTGCGCTGGTGGCTCGGGCGTTTAAGTTACCGGCTAGCACGGCAAGATCTGTCGCTTTCAGCAGTTCGACACGAAACTCATTGGTAGTTCTACCATTGGCATTGGCCTTGCCCGAGGAAATCAGAGGGCTCGCTGCGGCAGCAGTGATTACTCAAACGCTGATTGAGTTGGTCAGCGAACTAATTTACATCCGAGCAATTCCTGCTTTGGTGTGGCGCAAAATGTAGATGCCAGGGAAGACATAAGCACAAAACACCCTGCGCGATTAAACAGGTGCCCACCTGTGCGGCAGCAGCTTGTTAATCTCACTCGCGCGCCGCGTCGGCAGGCGCGTGAGAACATCCTTTAGATAGGCGTACGGATCATGGCCATTCAGCCGCGCTGACTGGATCAAGCTCATGATCGCCGCAGCCCGTTTTCCGCTGCGTAGCGACCCGGCGAAGAGCCAGTTCTTGCGCCCAAGAGCCCATGGCCGGATCTGGTTGTCGGGTAGTCAGACGCGGTTGCCCGCGTCCAACCCCCTAAGAACCGTGCATGCGAGTTTCCCAGCACACGGCTCAAGCCTCTGCTAAGGCGCCATTGGGCACCCGGTTATACATCGTCGACATTGGCAAATTGCACATCTCGTGGGCAACGCAGGTGGTAAATCTCAAGATTAGCCGCAGCGTCCGTCCCGCCATGACCTAGCTTCACAATATGGCGACTGTGCCACGGTGTGTCTTTGGTCACCGGCTTGAAGCAGGCGCAGCACCTGCCGCCCTGTTGCACCCATACCCGATACAGCTTGGCTCGACCTTTAACGGAAGTGAGCATCTTCTTGCCCCAGCGGGACTCGAAGTACTCATCCCATGCAGGGTCGTGAGGGTTGGCAGCAGCCTTAATCTTGATATGTCGCACAATCGGTGTGTCTGAGGCGTCTACTAGCGTGTACTGACGCTTCCGACCATCGGCGGATTTTTCAGTACACGAGAACACCCAACGGCGCGCCCCTTGTACTTTGAAATACCGATCCTTCACCCATCGGCGTGTCTTGCGAGGGTGGCGACGTACCGCCCATCGCCAGAGCATTTCCCACACTGCGCTGTCCACCTGGTTGAAGACCTTCTTGGCGACGACATGACTGTGATAGTTCGCCCAGCCCCGTAGAACCGGGTTGAGCAAACCTATCAAGTTAGCCTGTCGTATCGTTTTGTTGGTCTTGATCAACTCTCGCAGCTTGGCAAGTAGAGCCCCGATGTTCGCCTTGGACGGCTTGATCAGGAGCTTGCCGTTGTACTTGCGCAGGTTCCATCCGAGGAAGTCGAACCCGTCCCCTATGTGCGTTATCTTGGTTTTTTCCGGAGAGAGGACAAGTCCACGCTCTGCCAGAAATTCAACCACGGCGGGCCTGACTTCATTCTCCAGCCATTCTTTCGAACAACCAGTGATGATGAAATCATCTGCATAACGCACCACGCGCATTTTTCGGGCTGTCCACTTCGCGTTGGGAAATCTCTTCGCCAGCATCGCTTCCAACCCATCCAGCGTCATGTTCGCCAACCCCGGGGATATGATGCCTCCCTGCGGGGTTCCGGCGTGGCTGGGGAATAGCTGCTTTTGGTAGACATAACCAGCCCGGAGCCATTTCTGCAAAATCGCCTTGTCCATGGGAATGTTGGCGATCAACCAGTCATGGCTGATATTGTCGAAACAGCCTTGAATGTCGCCCTCTAACACCCATTCCGCGTTTGCTTTTCGTGACAGCACACCAAAGCACTGTGCGACGGCATCCGCAGTTGAGCGTTCCGGCCTGAACCCATAAGAGTTCGGGTCGCCGGTAGTTTCCGCTATCGGTTCCAGAGCCAGCAGATGAAGCGCCTGCATGGCCCGGCATTTCATCGCGGGAATTCCAAGAGGTCTCGTTTTGCCGTTTTTCTTCGGAATAAGCACTCTCCGAAGCGGGAGCGGCGAGTAACCTCGCCGCGTCAACGACTCTATCGCGCCGAGCTTGGCCCTAGGCGTATTCCAAGTAACCTTGTCCACGCCGGGGGTATTTTTGCCTTTGTTTTCAGACACCCGTTTCACAGCAAATGCCTTGCCACTGAACGAGTGAGTCAGCAGCCATTGCAGGGCTTTCACCTTGTTATGTCTGCCATCTTGTACAGCCTTCACAATACGCGCTTGCAGCCCTCTGACACGACGTTGTACGGCGATCCAATCGATGCTGTCCCACGACGTGCCGGAAGGTGCACACGCCAATGCTGCTGCGTTCATTTGCTCTCCTTCCGTTGAAAGGGTTCTACCTACTCTCGTGTGAAGAGAGACCATGAGGACGTCTGCCCGCTTTCGCGTGAAGTGATGTTTCAACCTCTATCCAACCCATTACAGGACGGCGTTCGCTTTTTCCTCGTTCCTTCGCCCGCACCGCCATGGGCAATTTTTACAAACGGCTTTCCCTGACGGGAGCGATACGGGATTTCCACGTTCCGCTTACTGAAGTGCGTCGGGTTAGGTGCCTGCTATCGACCGGGAGGCATGTGGGTCACGAATGCGTAGTAGAAAGACGCAGTTCCCACCTCCATTACCATTTTGGTTCGAGCGTGTAAGCCATTTCCGCTCGCTTAATTTAACGATCGTTGCGCAGATTCACGTGTGTTCACCATACCAACTATCTAGCACTTGTCCGGCCATGGCTGCCAGAAGGGTACGCCTCTCACGATTGGTACCCCGCACCTTGCGGCGCCTCGTAACATTGTCGAAGGCGCTCTTGATTCAGCCTTCTAGATTCACCCGGTGACACGGGTGGTTCCCACCAAGGGGGAACAACTTCATTAAGCGACTTCGTGTCGCACCTCCGCCCAATTATTATCAATGGGAACCGCCCCGTCATCGAGGTAGCGCGACAGCGCTGCCCAGCGTTTAAGGCTGTAATCGAGCGCTCTGCTGATGGCCGAACCTTCGGGCACAAGATCACGCTGCGCGTTCATCCAGGCATGCAGCCTATCCTTCACCGGTACGGCTTTTTCTTGCCGTATTCGGCGCCGTAAATCCGGCTCCAGGTCTCTGACTTCTCTTTCGATTTCGTACAACAACTGGATATAGCGCAGGGCTTGCTCGGCGAGCGTGCTTTTATTCGTAGCGTGCAGTTCAAAGAACTTGCGCCGTGCATGGGCCATGCAGCCGATCTCGGTCACGCCGAGTTCAAAGCTGGCCTTGTAGCCGCCAAAATCGTCGCAGACCAACTTGCCATTCCAGTCCTGAAGGAAGTCGCGAGCATGCTCTCCGGCGCGACTGGGGCTGAAGTCATAAACCACCGCTGCCACATCCGAGAACTGGCTGGTAGCGTAGGACCACACATAGGAGCGGTGGGTTTTCTTTGTTCCCGGCATGAGCATCTGCACCGGTGTTTCATCTGCGTGGATGATTTGTTGCCCAAGCACTACTTCGCGCAGCGCATCGACCAGCGGCTGCAACTGAACTCCGGTCACGCCAACCCATTGAGCCAAGGTTGAACGTGGAATCGCCAAGCCCGCTCGACCTAAGATCGATTCCTGACGGTAAAGCGGCAGATGGTCAGCAAACTTGGCGATCATGACGTGTGCGAGCAGGCCCGAAGTCGGGATGCCCTTATCAATGATCTGCGGCGGAACCGGTGCCTGGATCAGCGTTTCGCAGTTATCGCAGACCCACTTGCCACGGACATGGCGTTCGACGGTGAACACGCCGGGCGTGTAGTCCAGCTTCTCGCTAACGTCCTCACCGATGCGCTTCAGGGCGCAGCCGCATGGGCGGTGAGTGTTGTCCGGTTCGTGATGGATCAACGTTCGCGGAAATTCTGCCGGCAATGCCGTGCGCTTGGGCCTTAGCTTTTCCTCGGTCGCCTCTGGTGCTATTTGCAACGCCTGAAGCTCGGCCTCAATCGCCGCGATATCAGTATCGATCAGGTCATCTAGCAGGCTGGCCTGTTCAGGATTCATCTGCTCGCTGCGCTTGGCAAACTTCAAACGCTTGAGCTGGGCGATCTCGTGGGTCTGTTTCTCAATGACTGTTTGATCACGGTTGATTTTCTTGCCCATAGTGTCGACTTGCGAGAGCAACTGCGCTGCGAGGACGCGCAGTTGATTGGGAGACAGTTGGTCGAGATTGGGCGAAGAAGTCATACGCCGGACTTTGCCAGAGCGGGCGTTTCGCGACGATAGACCGATAGGCTAATGGCTGCCGTTAAAGCAGTGTGATCGAGCCTCCAGAACCTGCGCGTTGCCATGGCAGCCCCAGCAACAACGTTTGAAGTTGCTCGGCATCCAGTTCCATCTCAGGACCATGGCGGATGCCAGGCCAGTGGAACTTGCCTTGGTTTAACCGGCGCGCCGCCAGCCATATTCCGAAGCCGTCATGCACCAGCACTTTCATGCGATTGGCGCGGCGGTTGGCGAACAGATAAGCGCAGTGCGGCTGCGCCGCACCGAACACCGCGATCACCTTGGCTAGCGCCGTTTCGGTGCCTGCGCGCATGGCCATCGGTTCGGTGGCGAGCCAGATGGAGTCGATGTGAATCATCGCAGAATATCTCGAAGAAAAGTCGCGCAGGCGGCAGCACTTTCAGTGGGCCAGTCCACTTTGATGATGGCGCGCGGGTGCTGTATTTCAACGCAGATATTCGATGATGCTGGATGGGAGTTCGCCCCCGCCAGCGGCATGGCTAACGGAATAAATGCAGGTGGGTGTGCCGGAATTTTCTGCGTTTGCAGCCGAATCCATTTGTGGACGAGGTTTGCGTTGAGGCTATGGCCGAGCGCGACGCTGGCAATCGAAGCGCCTGGTTGGGCGCACTCTTGAATGATCTGGGCTTTGAAGGATTTGGAATAGGAACGGCGTGTTGGCTGCATGAAATACCCGCTTGAAAGGCTAGAATTGGTGTCCACTTAATTTAAATGCACACCATGTCTTCGCTTTGCAGAGCTGGGTAGATGACCTGGCCGGACGGTTACCCACTTTATTCTGACTCCGCAGATCATTATCACGGGTTTTTAAGACTTTACTCCGCGCAGTGGGGCTACGGTATATGGCTTTACCCAACACCTTGCAACAGGCATTTCGACGGTGATGGCGGATTGGGCAAAAGCAGCCAGTGAGGGTGTTTTTTTGGCTATGCCGGCAGCTCTCAGATTACTTGCCTGCAGTTGATGGCCAAGAAAATCGCCGTGATTCAAAGCACGTCGGGAGATGTGCCAGATTCTGGTCTCGACTCGCTGAACCAAGATGGTGATTCAGTTGAAATGACACTTGCAAGGCAGCTCATTGCTTCATAGTTTGACGGCCACCTTCGGGTGGCCATTTTTTTATAACGATCCCAATTTACCAGCGGCCAACTCGACACTTCAAAAACCATGCGTCCTGGAAAACCTATTTCCTGATGCACCTAAGAGACTGGTTTGAGAGGGTGTATTCGCTTTTGCGCGAGGACGCCCATGAACCTACCACGCCCTACTCGAACCACAGCGATACTCAGTCTGTGCCTTGCATTATTGGCAGGCATTCTGTGTTATGAGCATCATCAACTCTCCCAACTCCGCACCAGCTTGGCTGCGACTGCAGACAAAGAGTCGCTCGATGCGTTGTTGACGCGGCTTGGCAAAGTCGATGAGCGACTGGGCACGGTAGCCGGCAACCACCTGGTGACCAACGAGGACTTCCGAGCTGGGCAGCAGGCTTTATCGAATCGAATTGATGCCGCACAAGCGTATGCAAAGCAAGCGACGGAGTCAGCGCAAGAAATCTCTCAAAATGCTGCGTCTGCTGGTGAATTGCTAGTCCTCAAAGCCAGCGTCGAAACACTCGATAGCCGTCTTCAAGAACTCAGTCAGTCACGCATCAAACAAACCACTGCTGTGCCCCTCAAGCCCAAGCCTAAGCCCGTTGCCCGCCAACCAAAGCGGCCAAAACCGCCCGCTACCGCCACTGTCACACCGCAAACACCCCCTTTTACCGTTGTCGGTATCGAGTATCGCGGCGGTGAACGCTTTTTGTCCGTAGCACCGCCTGGCAGCACGCAGTTGAATCAAATTTACCTTATCCGACCTGGTGACGCTGTGGCGGGCACCGCCTGGCGACTCAACGCGCTGGACGGAAGATCCGCACGCTTTGACGTGGCCGGAACACCTCAAACCGTAACCGTCGCGCAATAGGACCTCCTTTATGCACTCCCCTACCACTTCCTCGAAAACAATGAAGCCCAGGAACATTTTGGGTTTCATTGCAGGCTTGGCCACCTTCGCGTTTGCATACGGCTGTCATGCGGCTTCGGGGCAATCAACGTCGATCTCGAACACTCAGAACAGTGAAGTTCACAACTCTTCTCAAGGAGCAAGTCAGACAGAACTCGCCCGCGAGTGGGGATTGACCCCCCAAGAATGGTCCCGTTTTCAAACTGTGATGGAGGGTCCTCGCGGAATCTATTCGCCAGGCCTGGATCCTCTGACAGCACTTGGCATCGAAGCGAAGTCGGAGGAGGAGCGGCGACGCTATGCAGAGCTGCAGGTGCGAGCCGAGCGACAGCGTATCGATAAGGAACTGGCGTACCAAAGGGCCTATGACCAAGCCTTCGCACGTCTTTACCCCAATGAAAAAGTCATCCAACTATCGTCCAACCCTGCATCTGCTCCTGGCTCGGGAGCGTTAACTGCTGTGAAAGGCACTGGACGACTAGCCGTTTTTGTTCAAGACAGTTGCAACGCATGTATTGACCGCGTCAAAGACTTACAAAACCAGAAACAGTCCTTTGATCTGTACTTCGTTGGTAGTCAAGGTGATGACGAAATAATTCGCCGCTGGGCCATCTTGGCTGGAGTCGAACCGGCCAGCGTGAGAAGCCGACAGATCACATTGAATCACGATGCCGGTCGATGGCTTGGCCTTGGACTCGGCGGTGAGCTGCCGGCCGTGGTACGCGAGGTGAATGGACAATGGCAGCGTCTGTAATTCGCGCGGCTTTAACGGGGGGGCTACTGCTCACCGCGGCATTTGCTAACGGTGCCGAGGTTCCGCCACCGGCCTATCAGTTGATTGCCCTGCCTGCCGGCGTTCCGTCCGAGGTGCTGTACTCCGTTGCACTGCAAGAGAGTGGCACCCGACTTCGCGGCCAGATCGTCCCCTGGCCCTGGACGTTGAATGTCGCCGGCGCCGGATATCGCTTTGCGACACGCAGCGATGCTTGCAGAGCGTTGATGATCGCCCTTCAGACCGCAGGCCCAAATAGAGTCGACGTCGGGCTTGGACAAACCAACATCGGTGCCAACGGCCACCGTTATAGCTATCCCTGCGAAGGGCTGGATCCGTACAAAAACCTCTCGGTTACGGCCCAGATCCTGGCTGAGCAAAAAGCCAAAGGAGGCGACTGGATCACCGCTGCTGGTCGGTACCACCGCCCTGCCGGAGGCGAACCCGCTGCCCGATACCGACGAGCTTTTGCCAAACACCTCAGCCGGGTCACCGGTATCAACCTGATGGCGAATAATCCATGAATAGATTGCTGCATCTGCCTGTTTTGCTGTCTTTGGCCTCCCCCATGGCAGTGCATGCCACCTCGCTGATTGTTGTTGAAGACCGAGGGGGTGTTTCCGCTCTGCCCTACTACCAGTACTTGGCTCCAGAACCTACTGAGCAGTCAGCACAGTCAGAGAATATTGGTGTGCGTGGGCAAGGCTCGTTTCCAGTGCGCTCTGACCAACTGACACCCGGGCAGGTACAGGGCCGGGTAATCAATGCACCTGGCCTGCAACCATTGTTTCTTGTAGGCGACGATGAAAGCTCCAGAAAGTGGTTATCACAGCGCCGCGATCAGTTACAGCAACTGCAGGCAGTGGGCCTTGTGGTTAACGTGGCCAGCGCCGAGCGGTTTGCCGAAATCCAACGATGGGCAGGAAATCTACAGTTGGTCCCGGCTCCATCAAATGATCTGGCACAGCGCTTGGGAGTCCAGCATTACCCGCTGTTGATCACTGCCACAACGATCCAGCAGTAACCAGGGTATGGCCTCTCTTACGCACATCACCTTGGTCATCAAGCAACCAGATGACCCACGAGCAGGCCAACTGCTTTTTGAACAGGTCACCTATGTCGCCAAGCTCTATGGCGGCACCGTCATCGCCCGCGTACCTGGTGACGAGGTGGAGCTATGTCAGCGGCTAAAAGAACGACTGCCCGAGGCAGTTGAGCAAGCGAGGCAAGAGTTGGCCAATTCATCATCACGCATGAAAGGAGGATCCCGGCCCCATGAAGCTGACCAAGAAGCAACGCTGCGAGCTTCACGCTAAATTCGCGGGCCATTGCGCATACTGCGGTGTGCTGTTGGGTGACCGGTGGCATGCGGACCACATGGAAGCAGTATGGCGAGAACCAGAGAGGGTGGACGGCAAGTACTCCGGTGCCATCATTTTGGGGCGGCCAGAGAACCACGCCATCAGCAACATGATGCCCGCGTGCGTGCCGTGTAATTTGAGCAAGGCAGCGATGCCACTAGAAGTCTGGCGAGAGCGCATTGCTGGACACGTCAACTCCCTTAACAGCTACCACCCCATATACCGCCTGGCCAAGTCCTATGGGCTGATCGCTGAGACAGGCAAGCCAGTCGTTTTCCATTTCGAAACAGTGGGGCCATTGTCCCCTTTCACTCATAGGAAGTGATCCATGACCACCTCCTACACCATTGAGTCGTTACTACGCCCTGCTGTTGAGCTGTACACAGTTTGCGTATGTGCCGCTGCGGCGTTGCTCTGTATTTTCGCGCCCTGGGCGGTTGCTCTGACGCCTTTATTCGGCATGGTTGCCGGTACAGGCTTTCTGGGTCTAGGGTTCGTCCGCCTCAAACAAGCGTTGGTAGTGCTGCGTTACCGGCGCAATATTCGGCGCCTACCCCACTACACCATGACCAGCAAAGACATGCCGGTCAGCAATGAGCGGCTATTCATCGGTAAAGGCTTTCGCTGGACCCAAAAACATACTCAGCGGTTGATGGAGACTTACCTCCCAAAGTACGCCGAGTATGTCGAGCCCACGTCTATCTATACCTTTGCTCGCAGAATTGAGGAGCGTCTGGAGTTCGCACCCTTTCCACTCAAATTGCTGTCAAAGGCTACCTCGTGGGATGTGCCATTTAACCCGGCGCGTCCACTTCCTCCAGTCGGGGGGCTACCGCGCTTACACGGTATAGAGCCGAACGAAGCGGATGTCAGCCTGCCACTGGGTGAGCGGGTTGGACACTCCCTTGTATTGGGGACTACTCGTGTTGGAAAAACCCGCTTGGCAGAGTTGTTTATCACCCAAGACATCAGGCGTACCCGCCGTAGCCCCCGGCGCCGCGTTCATATGGGGCGCCGCGTGCAACCCGTTCATCGAAGCCAGCGCAATGTAGAAATGGACCTGGACCGCGAAGTGGTGATTGTCTTCGATCCTAAAGGCGACGCAGACCTCCTGAAGCGCATGTACATCGAATGCAAGCGCGCAAACCGACTGGAGGAATTCTACGTGTTCCACCTAGGCTGGCCCGATCACTCCGCTCGCTACAACGCCGTCGGCCGGTTTGGTCGGATCTCGGAGGTTGCCACCCGCATTGCCGGCCAACTTTCGGGGGAAGGCAATTCCGCGGCATTCCGGGAATTCGCCTGGCGTTTCGTCAACATCATCGCGCGCGCCCTCGTGGCACTGGGACGTCGGCCGGACTATGAACAGATCCTCAAGCATGTGACAAACATTGACGCGCTGTTTATTGAGTATGCGCAGAAGCACTTTGCTGAAAATGATCCCAAAGCCTGGCAAACCATCGTTGAGCTGGAAGGAAAGATCGATCGTAAGAACCTCAGTTTCGCCATGAAGGATCGACCGCTACGCGTGGTGGCCCTGGACATGTACCTCACTCAGCAACGCATCTCCGACCCAGTGATGGAGGGTCTGCGATCAGCCGTACGCTATGACAAAACCTATTTCGACAAGATCGTGGCCAGCCTTCTGCCATTGCTGGAAAAACTGACCACAGGCCGGATTGCAGAGCTGCTATCTCCCGACTACATGGATCTTGAGGACCCACGACCAATCTTTGACTGGATGCAGATCATCCGCAAACGGGCAGTGGTCTATGTCGGCCTGGACGCTTTATCTGATACAGAGGTAGCTGCAGCGGTGGGCAACTCGATGTTCAGCGACCTGGTGTCAGTTGCGGGTCACATCTATAAGTTTGGCATCGATGATGGCTTGCCCGGGGCCACCGGCGGCAAGGTAGCAATTAACGTACATGCGGACGAATTCAACGAACTGATGGGCGATGAATTCATACCGATGATCAACAAAGGCGGTGGTGCCGGCATGCAGGTCACGGCCTATACCCAAACCATGAGCGATATTGAGGCAAAAATCGGTAACCGGGCTAAAGCTGGCCAAGTCATCGGTAACTTCAACAACCTGTTCATGTTACGTGTACGTGAGACTGCAACCGCCGAGCTGCTGACCAACCAGTTGCCAAAGGTCCAGGTGTTTACCAGTACACCAGCAAGCAGTGCAAACGACGCTATTAACGGCAACACCGCTTTCACCTCTAACACTCACGATCAGATCCAAAGTGTCAGCGTACCGATGATCGAACCGGCGCATGTGGTTGCCCTACCCAAGGGGCAATGCTTTGCCCTGATAGAGGGCGGGAATTTGTGGAAGATTCGTATGCCGTTGCCGGCAAGCGATCCCGATGAAGTGATGCCCAAGGATCTTCAGGCCTTGGTTGAGGGCATGCGTAAAGGATCCGGAACCAGCAGCGACTGGTGGCAAGCACCGGGATATGACGCACTAAGTGAGTCGCTTCCTGATGACTTGGTAGACGACTTCCGCCAGATGGCCAATAACGGAAAAGCCGCATAGGCTTGAAGGAACAGAGCCATGGCCGATATCGCGGAAAAAGCCCAGCAACAGCAGGAAGGTCAAAAAAACTTCCTGGGCATGCTGTTCTCTACCCCTTTTCATTTCTTGGGGGTGATGTTCGGCTCCTTGCTCGGCGCCATCGTCGTTGAATGGCTTTGCATGTACACGTTCTGGCCGGATGCCGGCTGGAAACATGCTCAGCAGATGTTCCAACATGAACTGGGCTGGCTGTCCCAGGATCTGCTGCACAGCGTTGTCATCAAAGAACCGGGGCGTACGGCAACCTGGCTGGCACAAACGGTCTATGACTGGCTGATGGTGAAAACCGGCATGCAGGACAATATAAATGCACTGACACAGTACGCTCGCTCAACATCACCACAACAAACGGGAACCTTGAACCTTCGCTACGAACTCGGTCGGGCGATGATCAAATTCCAGGACTATGGCTTAGCCGCGTTATACACAGTCCTGACCTTCTGTGTGCGAATGGTCATTCTGACGTTGACGATTCCACTGTTCGCCCTGGCGGCGTTCACTGGCTTGGTCGATGGCCTGGTGCGGCGTGATCTACGAAAATTCGGCTCCGGCCGCGAGTCAAGTTACCTGTATCACAAAGCCCGGGGGACGATCATTCCGCTGACCATCGTGCCCTGGACGGTCTACTTGGCCATCCCCATCAGCATCAGTCCCCTTTTGATTCTGTTGCCCTGCGCGGTGCTGTTGGGTGTGTCCGTCTACATCACCGTCTCAAGCTTCAAAAAATACCTTTAGGAGCTGCCCATGCAGTGGACACACGTATCAGCTACGTCTCTAACCATTGACACAGCAGTAGGCCAGCAAGATTGGGCTTTCCCACTGAGTAAGTGAACTGCTCATTGACAGTCAATGTTTGCGCCTGATATTGACGCATCAGGAACGCGAAAAGTGGAAGATTGACAGAGGCATCCGACCTCAGATTCTTAACGCTTCCAAACATTGACAGTTATATTTGGGTAAATGCAAACGTGCCTTTGAAAAGGCAGTGCCGAAGCCGATGAGAATTACGACAATTTGCGGCCGAGCCAAGCACTAGCGGCAAGTTCAAACCTACGCCAAGGCTATATACAAAGATCACGACCTCACTGAAGCAGAGATTCGCCGAGCACTGTTTGGCGGTGCTGCCACTTGCGCAGACTCATGCCTTACATGAACATGACAATCTTTCGGATAACTCGAACATCCAGCCAGTGAAGGCTGCGGAGAAAAAGAAGATCGGTGAAAGCGTTCACCCCCGTGTTAAGGGTCACGCTGCGGATCGGTAATGAGTTTGAGGGTAGGAAGCACACAATGGTCCATGAGGCGGATACGCTCAGTACGCGTCTCGCAGAACAGGAGGCGATCAAAGCGGCCAGGAAGAATTACCGCCTTGTAGAGTTGGTTTCTGTAAAATCGATGTAGCGTGGCTCATCGACTTGCCACCAAAGATCAGTGCACTCGTTATAAGACCATCCCCTCGGCAACCTGAATCAGCAGTTTCTCGACAATCCGAGTGCCCTGGGTAGTGGATAACAGTGCGAGGGGCTGTTCCTTGGCAAAACGTTGCTTAGGCTTGCTCAGCCAGCGCTGGGCTTTTTTGACGTCTCCGAACAGCGCCTCTGCCATTGCTGTCACATGTGCAAGTCGGAACAACCGATCACTCTCGTCCAGATTTAAGCGCTGTCGGCGAGCCAATCGGGCGTTAAGGGTCCCAACCGGCATAATCTTTTCAAGGGCGACTGCGTCGTACACGCCAGATTCGCTAAGCAATTTGAATCCCTCGGCTGCGAATCCTGCCGCGATAATCTCGTGGATCTCTTGCTCTGATGCCCCAACGGCAATTTGCAGTGAAATCCAAGATGACGTCGGTAGTGACGGTACACCGGTTTGGGCAGCAATTCAGCCAACATAGGTAGCCTCTTGACCGGCTATGTTCCACAACGGGTGACGTTCTTCTAGGAAAGATGGGCTGGTAGTACAGCCCTGTCAACGTCGGCATCTGACAACAAAAATTCCCCGGGAAGGAAATGCTGCTGCTCAAGACTTTAACTGACGCGTCCACACGAGCATGCATGTTCTCCTCACGTATTCACATGCCCGGCCGATACCACTATGCCCTGCTACGGGCACTGAATAACGGAATTAGGGATGAACCGGATGATAATTCGCAACGCTCTCGCACTTACGCTGGCATTGGTTACTAGTAGCTCAATGGCAGCGAGCTTTGATTGTTCAAAGGCTGCAAATTTCGCGGAGTCCAGCATCTGTAAAGACGGCTATCTGAGTGGCGTCGACAGTATTCTCGATCGAGCCTATCAAAAAGTCCTCGCTGAAACAGAGCACCCGGATGATCTGCGCCAGTCACAACGCGAGTGGCTGTCCGTACGAGATCAGTGCACCACCCAGAAGTGTCTCGATCAAACCATGGGAGCTCGTGTCACCTTTCTGGATAATTACTCACGCGTTGAAAAAAGTAAGGCATACGCTGCAGAAGAGAAGCTGCGCAAAGATGAGTATGAAGCTCAGCGCCAGGCAGAGGAACTTGCCAGCTCCCAAAGAGATGAGCAGTACCGGATCGCTCAGGAACAATCCCGTCAACAAAGACAGCAATCTGCTCAGCAGCATCAGGTGGCTCAGACACCGTCTCAAAGTGTGCAACCGGCGCTCTCCTCTCAGAGCCCAGCCTATGTGGTTTCGGCACAGCAAGTGCGCCCTGCTGAGTCTGTAGCTGAGAAACCAGCAGTGTTACGCATGTGGCAGGCCTTCTGGGCAGGCCCGACATGGAAATACACGCTCTTGATAGGTTCTATGATCACCTGCCTGGCGATCTGGAGACACCACACAGAGGCTGCCACGATCTACACCGACTACACCGATGCTGCGATCACGAATGCGCTGCCCGCGATCGGTGCCGTTTCGGCTCTGATCCTTCGTTGGCTTGAAATGCCTGGCTTGGTCTCAGGGATAGCGTTGGGTACCGGGATTATCTTGGCCATTGCATACGCCGTATTCGCGACCTTCCGGACAAACCAGGGAGCTCTGAGTATCACCCTAGTTATTGTTGCCAAGCTCACTCTCATCACCGTGTTCTATGCGGTGATTGGAATGCTGATCGCGTCTCTCTTTTCGAACAGTGCTCGACGCAAAGGTGAATCTCAAGTGCGTGCTGCTGCGAGAAACAGTCGAGAGAAGAAGCAAACAATGGCTCTGATCACAGGCTTAACGGTGGCTTACACCGCTTTTACTGCCTGGGTCTGCCGGCGACCTGAGTTCACCTCACTTTCCGAATGCCTGGAATTTGACACAGCACCTGCATAAGCCAGGGTGATCGGAACGCGATCGCGTTCTTCAGAAAACAAGTAGCCTGGGAGATTTCCTGGGCTTTTTTTGAGTCGTCGTTACTATCACTGCAGCACCTACACATTTGCTAACCAAGTTTAGTAGCACCCCAGCGGTCAAAGGTGAAAACCCAAGATCTAATTGGGGCAGAATTCGACGATCAAAATGGAGCACATAAATGAAGTGGATTAAAGGGGTGGTTATCTGCGCAATCTTGCTCGTAATCACTGGTGCGGGACTGGGTCTGTTTTATGTTTTACCGCAGTACGACGTGGTGGCCATCACCGGCGTTGAGGTAAAACGTGTGGACGATGACGGCGTCATCAATGCTGAAAACCCAGCAGACGGCCCTACCCGGGATGTGTATTTCATTAACACTGAACACCCAACATCGAAAAACGTAATGGTCTATCGCAATGAAGATACCGGGTGGAGTTTTCCGTGGTACTTCAAGTTTGACTCGGCCGACATTCAGGCAAAGGCCCAGGGTTACTCACGAGATGCCCAGCAGCTGGCTCTCATTCGTTATTACGGCTGGCGCATTCAAATCTTGTCCGTGTTCCCAAACATAACAGACATCGAAGCCACGAACAGTCGCGAAGAGCCGTTTCCTTGGTTCAACACGATTTTCCTCACCGTAGGAACGCTGCTTATTTTGTTTGTGGTGTTTTTCCTGCGCCGGCGATTCAAGCGCAAGTCCAGGGGCGAAGTACTGGGTTGAGCGGTTGAACCACTCGCCTTTTCAGCTTGGAAGATCGTTAGCCGCAGAATGAAAAATGCCAGTCAGTTACCTGACTGGCATTTTTTGTAGGTGAGATTCCTTTATCCGGCCTGGCTAAAGCAAGCCAGTCAGCGCTTTACCATTTCACACTGACGTCGTAAGTCATCGTTTTTGATGCTCCCGCAGCTGCCATTGCCAGTCTTGGCGTAGCACAAGTATCGCTGATCGTCGTCACGGATACTCGCGCAACTCCCGTTGCCTGTTTCGACGTAGCAGGCGTTACGTAAGTCGTCATTGTTGATGCTTGCACAGCTTCCGTTGCCCTCTTTCACGTAGCAGTATTTGCGTTTGTCATCATCACGGATACTCGCACAACTGCCATTGCCGGCCTCCACATAGCAGGTAGCGCGCAGATCGTCGTCCTTAATGCTCGCGCAGCTCCCATTCCCCTCTTTGACATAGCAGTAGGCGCGTTGATCGTCGTTGTTGATGCTGCCGCAACCGGCGTGAGCGAAGCCGCTGAGCACCAGCAGCATTACCAAAATAAACCTCATCCCACCCTCCATGAATTGCCAAACGCTACCTCGAACTGTTCGTAGTAGCCGCGTCGATTACCGTGGTTCGGAGCAAATGAAGGATCAGCCGCGGGCATCCTTTCGGAGGTCGTCCAGTTCGTCGACAATGTCCTCATCGCGATCCTCGAACGCCTTGGCCATATCACGCTGCAGATCCACCTGGACGTCCATGGATTTTTTTGCCAGCTTCATGCCGTCCTTAGAGCTCATAATAATTTTCATCGCCTGATCAGGATGCTTGTTGGCCTCGATCATCAGTTCGAGCTCGTCGGCATCAAAGTGATTCGCATATACCTGGACCAAGGTATCTTTCAAGAGGTCCTGGGAAATGTTGTCCTCGATCACGGCCTTGATTTTTTCTGGCGCGACTTCGCGATATTTGGATGCATAACCCGACGTTGCGACTTGCACTACCATCTTGTATTGGACGTCCATGCCCATCAACTTGACCAATTCTTCAGCTTTGTCCTGGCTTGAACCGCAACCAGCCAGCAGCATCGAGCAGAACGCCATGATTGCCCATTTGGAAACACTCGTCATGAAATTCTTACCTTTGTCTTGAGATTTTTTTAGTGACCGTGGAGTACGGCGGACCGTACTCCAGGTTCTAGGAAACTTGATGATCAGTTCGTCTCAAGCGTGAAGCTTTTGCTCACGAAAAGGCCAGAAAATAACGACTTGTCCTCCTTGAAAATGTAGGACTCTTCAAACTTGGCATCGGTAGCCAGCTTTTGAGCGATCGCGCACTCCGAATCGCTGTGATCCTTGCCCTTGACTCCAAAGTCACTCTGATAACCTGATAGGCCTGTTTCATTGCAAAAGCCGGTGAACTCCTCACGCTTGGTAGCGGCCTTGAATTCGTCGAACGACTCCTTTAACTGGTCGAAGCCTTTGTAGGTCAGCGAGTAGCTGTACACCTTGGTCTTACGAGCAAAGTCACCTGCGGCTTCCGCAATTACGGCCTGGCCCATGGACGTACTGTAAGCCCCCATGATGAAGCCACTTAGCGCGCTCTTGAGTTGCACCTGGACATCGTCAAGCTCTGGGATGGACGCAAATTTAGCCTCGCGTACAATCCGGCCAACTTCACTGCCGTCATTACGATGCACCACTACAAACTCGACCGAGCCTTCGCCGTCGCTGGAGCGCGTGAGCTTGAAGTCCAAGTCAACTTTGGTGCCGAACTGCCCTGTAGCGCCGATGATAAATGCACCAGTGAACGGCAGACGTTGGACGATATTGCTACCCCACGAGTAGGGCGACTTGACCACGCCTCCGTACTGATCCATCTCCGCGCGCGGCTGGATCTCATCCGCTACTTCCGAGGGCAGGACCACATCCGTGCCTTTGTGCGACAGGTAAGGAGAACTCATGTCCATGCCCAACAATTGGACATGAATCTCGCCCTTCTTGTTATCACCTTCGCGGCTAACCTTGAGGGCGTCGGCCTTCAAGTAAACGCCACCGGCACGGCCGCCACCAGTACTGGTCGAAAGCAGATACCGTGACCATTCGACCAGGGCAGACTCTTTTGCCCCGGAGTCCATTCCACCGAGCAGCCCCATAATCCCTTTGAGGAATTTATCTGCGCCGTTGGTCTCTGCTGCAACCAGGCGGATTTCTGGTGTTTCAACGGTGACGTTTCCCGACCAGAAGGAATAGGAAATATCTCCCTCGCTCAGGACGTTTTCTAGGAAGTACTGTTCCTTCATCTCATCGTACTGACGCAGCGCTTGCTTCTTGCCGGAGCTCGATAACCCCACACCAGCTGCAAGAATCGCAATACCGGCGACCGCAGCGGCGATGAGGATGTGCTTCTTGTTCATCGTTTTCATAGTCGGTTGCCTTACTGAATTTGAGCGGATGCTTGCTGCCAATCAATCACGTGCTGCTGAGAGACTGCAGGCGTCCAGTTGAAGTCGGGGGCGCCTCAGAATTCGGAAAAAATCGTACGCTAAGCTTCGCGAGTTCTCGTAACCAATTCACTGTTTTTCAATGTGTGAAAGAAAATGGCGAAAGCTGCTTGACAAGCGAACCGTCGACTTCCATTCTACCTACCAATTAGTCGGTATATGAAAATAAAGCCATGAAACTTAATTCAGATCTTTCGCAGCGTGTCGTCGTCGAGCCTTCAAGCTTACAGTGGGTCGATTCGCCAGCGACTGGGATTCAACGCCAGTTACTGGAGCGTGATGGCGACGAAGTGGCGAGGGCCACCTCGTTCGTGCGATATGCGCCAGGATCGAGGTTCAAGCGCCATGTTCATCACCTGGGCGAAGAAATCCTCGTTCTTGATGGTATGTTCACCGATGAGTCCGGAACCTTCGGGCCTGGGACTTATATCAAAAATCCACCAGGTTCTTCGCATGCACCAAGCTCCGCGACGGGTTGCACGTTGTTCGTCAAGCTGCGCCATCTTGATCTAGCCGACAGCCAACGCACCGTGGTCGACACTCGTAACGGACCCTGGTTTCCAGGCCTCGTGCCGGGTCTGTCGGTGATGCCACTTTCTGAGTTCGACACCCAACATACGGCTTTGGTGCGCTGGGCTCCGGGGACACGATTCAATTCGCATCGTCACTACGGCGGTGAAGAAATCTATGTGTTGGAAGGCGTCTTTGAGGATGAGTTCGGAAGCTACCCTGCCGGCACATGGATGCGCAGTCCGCATTTGAGTGCTCACCGCCCCTTCAGCAATGAAGGCTGCACTATCCTGGTCAAGACAGGCCATCTGCCAGTCGCTGAATCAAATGAGGCACTTGCATGAAGCATTTCTCCGAAATCTCGCCGACCGCCGAGCGCGTGGTCGATGCCGCTGAAGGCTTGGTACAGCGGCATGGCTACAACGGCTTCTCATACGACGACGTGGCCCAGTTGGTAGGCATCAAAAAACCAAGCATCCACCACCACTTCCCCAAGAAGGGAGAACTCGTGGCCGTGGTCGCACAGCGCTACACGCACCGGTTTCGTGAGGAGTTGCTGAGCATCGAAGGGCAGCATGCGAAAGCGCCTGATAGGCTAACTGCGTATGCGGCACTTTTCGAACGCACCTTCGCCAAGGACCGGCGCCTTTGTGTCTGCGGCATGTTGGGTGCCGAGTCGGACTCGCTGCCGGACGCCGTTGTGAGCGAGGTCAAGCGATTCTTTAAAGTCAATCTCGACTGGTTGACTCTTGTCGTTGCCGACGGTCAGCGTGCCGCGCTGATCACCTCAAATTCCGCCGCAGAGGCTCTCGCAGAGGCGTTCTTGTGCGCGTTGGAGGGCTCGATGGTGGTGGGCCGTGGCATGCGATCGCCACGCGGACCGGCCGATGTTGGAAACACTTTTCTTTCTACCGTGTTGACCTAAGGTCGGCACTTTTTGCAACATGATCCTACCATTTAGTTGGTAGTTTAAGAGGTTATTATGAACACTGAATTTAATGGCAAGAAGCTGTTGGTCATCGGCGGCACTAGTGGGATGGGATTGCAAACTGCCCGCATGGTTCTCGAGCAAGGCGGAAGCGTCGTCATCGTCGGTCACCGCGAAGACAAAGCCGAAGAGGCCCGCAAGGAGCTGTCGTCGTTGGGCGCCGTGACAGCCCTGACTGCCGATCTCTCGCGGGTCGAAGATGTGAAGCGACTCCTGCATACCATCGATGAGAACCACAAGGACATCAATCTTCTGGTCAACGCTGCTGGGGTGTTCTTCCCGAAGGCGTTTCTTGAGCACACGGAAAGTGATTACGAGCAATATTTGTCGTTGAATAAAGCGTTCTTCTTAATCACACAAAAGGTCGTGGCCAACCTCGTGGCCAGCGAGCGTCCCGGCGCCATCGTGAACATCGGCTCGATGTGGGGCAAACAGGCGATCGCGGCTACGCCGTCGTCCGCGTATTCGATGGCAAAAGCAGGTTTGCATTCGCTGACCCAGCACCTTGCGATGGAGTTGGCATCCAAACAAATCAGGGTCAATGCCGTTTCTCCTGCGGTTGTCGAAACGCCGATTTACGAGGGTTTCATACCCAAGGCCGAGGTTCATGGCGCCTTACAGGGATTCAACAGCTTCCACCCAATCGGCAGGGTTGGGACGCCACAAGACGTAGCCGAGGTCATCATCTTTCTGTTGTCGGACAAGGCAGCATGGGTGACGGGCGCAATCTGGGACGTTGACGGCGGTGTGATGGCCGGGCGTAACGCATAATGGGGGAACGAGAAATGAACACAAACATTAAAGGAACGCCCGACAACGGGATCAACGTCGGTGCATTGCGGGAGTTTGCAGATCAGGTCGCAGCAAAGCCCGCCGCAGGCATCGCGACGTTTGGCGTCGTGACAACCTGGAAGGGGGGCACCCGGACGCGTGCGCGAACCATGCCGCTCGTCCTGGGTGACACAGCCTTGGCGCGCGGCTTTGTCATCGACGCGGACGAACCGGCAGAATTGCTCGGTACCGACACGGCCGCTAATCCACAAGAGTTGATCCTGGCTGCGTTGAACGCATGCATGACTGCGGAGCCGCACTGACTGAAGCGCCAAGCATCCGCATCAAGGGCAGTGGCGATGTGACTTTGTATGACCTTCTGCAGGCTGAGCTCGATCTCGGTGTCCAGGGATCGGGTGACATCACGGCGTTTGGCCAAGTGGATCTTCTGGACGCCGAGGTGGCCGGTTCGGGCGATGTGGATGCCAGTGAGCTGGTGGCTAAGTCCGCCAAGCTGTCGATGGTTGGCTCCGGCGATATCGACGCTTATGTCAGCGACTCCGTGAAGGCCAGAGTGATGGGTTCTAGCGACATCGTAATCCGCGGTAACCCACCGATCCGCGATCATTCGGTTACCGGCTCAGGCGACATCAAGTTCAAGAAGAAGTAACGCTCCAGCCGGAAGTGACTGTTACAGAACGCCGGCAGAGCATCCACTTTGTACCGACCATTGATCAGGAGTAACCCGATCATGGCAACTACCGCAAAAAACCGATCTGTCACGGCTCACGTCCCTGTGCAACTGGCCGAAAAGGTCGATTTGATGGCTGAGCGCCTGTAGCGCTCCAAGAACTGGATCGTCAAGCAGGCCCTGTCCGCCTGGATCGACCAGGAAGAAGAGCATAGTCATCTGACCCGTCAGGCTTTGGCCAAGGTGGATGCTGGCCGCGTGATTGATCACCAGGCTGTCCAAGCCTGGGCTGATAGCCTCAGTACCGACACTCCGTTGCCTGTACCGCGCTGATGGAGCTGAAGTGGACAAACAAGGCGCTTTGCGACATTGCCAGGCTGTACGAGTTTCTGGCGGCGGTGAATCAGCCTGCTGCCGCACGCACGGTACAGCAACTCACGGCTGCTCCGACCACGCTGCAGGCCAATCCGCGCATTGGCGAACGCCTGGGAGAGTTCGACCACGGGATGTGCGCCGAATTCAGATCGGCCACTATGAAATGCGCTATGAGATTGCAGGCTCTATTATTTACCTGCTGCGTTTATGGCAAACCCGCGAGGACCGCTGATGATCGCAACTGTAGGGTTGCAAGCCTAATTGGCCAGAAATGCATGCTTATTCCCAAGGATCCTCATGTAAGCTAGGCTCGGTGTTCGAAGTAGCTGCTCGTGAATACACTGTCAAAATTTGGTTTATTAGGGTTATACCATGAAAAAATTAGCTATTTTAGGTGCTGCTTTGTCAATTTCCTGTCTTAGCGTTGATGCGGCAGAGCTGACCAGTGCAGTCGGCGCCACAAGTCAGGGCGGCGGAACTGCTCGTCTTGCCCTTGGGTTCGACTGGGAAAAATCTTGGTTTCAAACTTCTATCGGGAAAGTAACTGGCTATTGGGATTTAGGATATACCTACTGGCAAGCAGGGGACCAAGCTGGCGGCCGTCATAGCGTATCCTTCGCGCCGGTTTTTGTGTATGAGTTTGGCGAAGGAAATATTAAACCTTTTATTGAAGCAGGAATTGGCGCTTCTATATTTAGCGGAACTAATGCTGGGGATCAGAATTTTGGTTCAGCTTTTAATTTCGAAGACCGCATAGGGGCTGGGTTAAAAATAGGTAATACACAAAAAATCGGCATTCGTGCTATTCACTATTCAAATGCCAGTATAAAACAGCCAAATGATGGAATCGAATCTTACTCACTCTTTTATAGTCATTCGCTTTGAATAAAACGGAGCGCAACTGACTGTACTATTGGAAGTCGTTACGCTTCGAAATTATTTTTTCTATTAAAAGCATGCTATTCCTAGACTAGCGGCGATTAACAAAAGGATCAGGCCACTAAGGCCTGTTATTTCTAAAGGCCTAGATAGGTCGATTTCATCATAGCTGGCATCATCCTCAATAATTCTGCGTTTCATACTGTAGTCCTCTGCATTCACTGTAGATCCTTTCTTTCTAAAGTTCAAAAGAGTAGACAGCCAGGCAAAATACACGTTCGCGTTATTTTAATGGCATTTTGTTATGTTTAGTATAGCGTATATAGCTTTTAGATATATGCGAAAAGAGGGAAGCCAAAGAGAGAAACTCTGTACTCAAGATGCTTTTGGCTAAAGTGCTGAGGCCAGCGTTTGGCCTGAGGATTCCCCTGACGTGACCATTCTGGCTGACGTTACCTCCGCTGCCTCCGGTGCGTTCTCGACCGAGCAAACTGGCCGGATGACCGTCTTATATAGCGCTACCTCTGAGGCGCTGTAACAGAACCACATGGAGCATTGCCGTTCGCAATGCTTCGTGAAGGGTCAATCAGGGCTAGCAAGGAGCAGTAAAGGTAGGAGTACCGAAGCAGATTTAAAGACATATGACCCATCGTTGTAGGCATGGGGAACTAGAGCAAAGCACAGGAATCAAACGGTAAGAGAAAGCCGGAATCAGCCTCCATTACAAAATCAGAAGGACGCTATGAAAATTAAAAATCTTAATATAGTTGCTGTGTTTTTTTATTGTGTATTACTGGCCGGGTGTTCTACCACCACAGTGGTTACCCTTCAGGACGGCACACAATATATCACCAAAGATATACCAAAGACCAAAACAAAAGACGGTTTCTATGAGTTCGATGATGTGTCAGGTAAACATGTGAAGGTGAGATCTGATGAGGTTGCTACGATAAAAGAAGAGGATTAATCTATCCGGACTATGATGTTGTGCTTATGGCAGTAACGCTATGTGATTATAGTCGCTTCAAAGCAAAAGTCTCGCCTCATGCCTTCATTTGAGACCGGGAGTTATGCATATGAGCTATGTGGATATCCCCTGCTGGAAATGCATTTGATCGGGTGCCATCAGCATCACTCGATGGAGTCAGAAAGATGTGCTGCCCCGAACGGATAGAGCGCCAGTTAAAGCTGGCGGAAAATAGTCGATGAAAGTTCGATGCTGGTAAGAAATGGCGAATCAACCATACCCCGAGTCATGCATGTTGCACCGTGAGGTGCAGGGTGAAGCGTTGCCAGGGGAAACCGCTGGGCCAGCCGTTGAGCCGCGTAATCAGGAATCCGGGATGCCGATGCTGTTATACGAAGCAGAAGGCAATACGGGGCATGGCGATATACGCCAGTCATGCTCTGATCCCGCGCGGTCGGAGACCCTGTGCACGTCGGGAAGTCCTCCGCCCAGGAACTGGGAGATCACAGCGGTGCCCGGTGCGCACGCACCGGGCGGAGCAGGAAAGGCCAAAAGCCGTAACCCTGCTGTCCACGTCGCTGAGAAGTTGGATACGTCCGTAGTACCTGAGAAGCCATCGAACAAAGGGCCTGGCCCGGCGGAGATAATGGAGGAAAGGGACGTAGCCAAGGGAAACACCTACATGCCCCCCACGTCCCGGACACTGAGCCGGATCAGTTGCGCGTCGATGGAACTTGATGGTGTACGTGAAGCCGCCCGAAGGAACAATTGCATCGGCTGCGCGAATCGCTGATCCGAGACCGCACCAAGACGGTCAATCAAATGCATGATTTCTTGCTCGTGTTTGGTATCAGTCTGCCGCAAGGCCTGGCCGTGATGAAACGCTTGTCCGCTGTTCTGGCGGAGCACGAGTTGCCTTCGGCTGACGGTGTTGCTGCAGCGCCTGCACGATCATTTCGTCTACCTGGACGAGCAAATCAAGCAATTGGATAAAGAACTGGCTGACAATGATCTAGGTCGTCGCTTGCTGAGCACGCCATGTGTCGGCCCGCTCACCGCCAGCCTGCTGGCTGTGGAAATCGGCGACGGCCAGCAGTACGGCTGTAGTCGGGACTTCGCGGCGTCACTAGGCCTGGTGCCTAGGCAGTACAGCAGGTGGCTAAGCCAACTTGTTGGGTATCAGCAAGCGGGGCGACAAGAACCTGCGACGCCTGTTAGTGCAATTATATGCGGCATCTGGAGTTCTAGAAGGGCGCGTTGGCAGACTGGGTAAGATCGCTGCTGACATGGCGGCAATCCAACGTGGTTGCCTGCGCGCTGGCCAACAAGCTGGCCCGCATAGCCTGGGCAATTTCAGCGCACCACTCCCAATGCGAAGAAGGGCCAGACGCGCTGAACGCCTGACGCCGCGGTTGTTGCTGTACCACGATTCACCTTTCAGGTTTTGCGATAGCGGAACAACAGATGATGTGCGCGGCCAACCGGCCTGGGGAAGATCCTGGATAAACATCTGGCTTTTGAAGCCGCACGGTTTTTTCAAAGAACGCCAGGCGCGACTCTCACCGCGGCGCGGGGCTTGCCCCAACAGACGCCGGATAGATTTAAGCAAGCCACCACACCGCCCGTTAGTCAGCACTGGAAAAATGGGTGGTGACCATAGAATGTTTATGACTAACAGCAACGATAAGAGTGGTGAGCTTTTGGGCCAGGAGCGGGGACGCCGCTGGAGCCCAAAGCAAAAACTGGCCATGGTTCGCGAGAGCCTTGAGCCAGGGCAAAGTGTGTCGGGTCGTCGCTCGGCGCAACGGTATCCTCCATCAGCGTTCCTGCAGCTTGCTTGCCAGATGTTCAGGGCAGAAATGTGGGCTTACCGTGTTCCACACCAGTTACACGAATAACGTGGACCCTGTCTTTCCCCCGGTGATGTTTTTGTCCCTGTGCCCGCAGTACGTAATCGAACAACCCACCACACACCTTTTGGTCCAAGCCTGTCAGCATCTTTTGCTTGTTAAAAAAACGAGGTTTATCAACAGTTCACTTATGTTGGTCCTATTATCCAGCCAAGCATCCTCGCCACCTGATGCTGGCAGCGGTTGGAATCACCTCGCGGCTTTTCCTTCTCTTTCGAAGGACTTCATTGTCCCGATGGCTTCAGACCGAGCCGTTGCCAGCTTCGCCTGCACCGGTAGACAACCGTTGAAGGAGCAACGAGTCTCACTGCCTCTGTCGAGGTGAGACAATAACAGGTGCGACTTCACGTCGCGCGCCTACGGTTGTTGGGTAGCCACGCGGTCACCCGCGCCCAGCCCCCCGAGGAACTGAGCGCGCAAGTTTCCGTGCACCCAGCTCGAGCCTTTCAAAGGCATCTTTTGACACCTGATTATACAACTTCTTTTTCGGCGTGCTGCCGCCTATGGCAATTGAGATGGTGCATTTGGAGGTTGTTTACCGCGTCAGTTCCACCATCTGACCGCTTCACAATGTGGCGACATGCCCACGGCGTTGATTTTGTGATGGCAATGGTGGCAATGCAGTTCTGCCCTAACCAGACTCGGTAAAACTTCGCGCGACCGCGTCCCGATTTCAGCATTTTCTTGACCCATCGGGCTTCGAAATACGGTTCCTATTGCGGGTCTTGCGGGTCTTGCGGGTTAGCATGATGAGTCCATGCGCATCTCTTACGAAGCCATATATCAGGCGCTCTACATTCAGGGGCGAGGGGCTCTAAAGCGCGAACTGGTGAGCTGCCTGCGTACTGGGAGAGCATTGCGCGTGCCGAGAGCCCGGGCGCAGGCCAAAGCGTGGGCACACGTCAGCGAGGATGTCATGATCTCCAGTCGCCCTGCTGAGGTGGAAGACCGGGGTGTACCCGGGCATTGGGAGGGCGACCTGATCATCGGTATGAACCGTTCTGCGATTGGGACGCTGGTCGAGCGCTCAACCCGATTCACCATGGTCGTCCATCTACCTCGCCAGGAAGGTTATGGGCTAATTCCCCGAACGAAGAACGGGCCGGCGCATGGCGGCTATGGGGCTGTTAGCATGGCCAACGCATTGAAGAAGAGGGTGACTGATCTTCCCGTCGAACTGTGGCGATCTTTGACCTGGGATCGTGGGAAGGAGCTATCTGATCTCGCTCGATTTACCATCGAATCCGGAGTGAAGGTTTTCTTTGCTGTCCCCCATAGTCCATCGCAGCGCGGCACGAATGAAATACAAACGGTCTTCTACGGCAATACTTTCCGAAAGGCACCGACCTGTCTCGTTAGTGCCCAAAAGATCCAAGCAGTAGCCCACGCTATGAACACGAGCCCCCGAAAAACACTCGGCTGGATAACACCTGCCGAAGCACTGAATGAGTATTTAAAATCTGTCCAACAATCCAGTGTTGCGACGACCGGTTGAATTCGCCCAATATCTGTCAATTCGCTACAGCGAGCGGCTGGGTGAAGCCGGTGTCGAACCGTCGGTTGGCAATATCGGCGACAGCTACGACAACGCCTTGGCGGAGACCATCAACGGACTCTACAAGACCGAGTTGATCCACTAGAAAGGGCCATGGAAAACTGTAGAGGCTCTGGAATGAGAAACGCTGAAGTTGGCGACCTGGTTCAACCAACAGCGCTTGCTGGAACCAATTAGAAATAGGCCACCAGCGAATTTGAGGCACTATACGAACAGAGTCAGGCAGCAATCCCAGTTGCCGCCTGACTCAAATACGATAGCCTCCGCGAAACCCGGGGCGGTTCAAAACCTTTTAAAGGGTGAGAAAGGCGGTGTTATCACTAAACGCTGCCCGTTCTGGATTAGCTATGTAGATGGTAAGTTCGTTCTGAACGAACATGCAAAATCGGCGACCCCGTAGGGGGAGTAACTTGGCAGATTATCCATCAACGCACACTAGCTTGCTCGAACAAAAAATCAGTTAAGCGTCAATATAAGAATTTCACCGCTGTTCTGTATAACCACTTCTCTCCAAACTAAACGCCCAATTTCTTTGTAAAATTTAAAAAAAAGATTTATCAATGAGGAAATATTTTTCCGTATGTATTTTTTGATGTTAATCGAACCGATATAATACATTGTCAATCATTGCACCTATGTCTACTCCATCTTTAACTACAAGATAAGGATTCGAGGGGGTATAGATAAATTCAATTTTCATAGCGGTCAAACCCTTTTGATTGGCTCTGATTCAACCTAGCACCCCCTTTACATATCGCACATTTTCACACAACCGCTTATCGGATCATTTGGATTTATCGCCGTTGATCAGAGCAGCATTAGCTAACCGGACCATTTCCATCCACGTCTGGTTTGTTATCAGCCCCACTGCGTTGAGCCTGTCCGCCGCGAGCAGCGCCCGCTCATATTGACATTCGTTAAGAGTTGCTCCCTTAAGATAATCTTCCCGCCAAATTTGGAAGGTGTGTTTAGGTGGTTTGGATTCCATTTGTTTAACCACATATTTTTTATGGGAATAATGGCAATTTGATACTTTATTCGTAAGGCTTGTCAAGGAGAATGTGCATGGCACTGTGCCAGAGACTTCCACAAATTCAATCTGCTTATTGCCAACATAAACGTCTGCTATTACCTGAATATCCTATAGATCACTTCAATTATGAAAGATTGGAATGGCTATCGCGCCGTTCTTTTGATTACGCTGGCGAATACGAGAAACAACAACCCGATGTTGTGCGTGGTTGACTACACTGGACGGCGTAGCTGCCAAGACTGGCCATCCGATACCAAGACGCATGAGTGATTGTCTTGGCTGTGACAGTGACCCGCTTTGATTGCTGTATCAGCATCCACGCGAAGAAAACCGCCCAACACGATGAGCACTTAGGAAAAATCCGGGAAGTCATCAAGGCCAACAAGACGTCTAATCAGGCAAATTTGATAAGACTGCTTAATCCCATATTACGGGGATGGGCCCATTATTACTGTCACGTAGTCGCTAAGGCAACCTTCAATCGAGTTGATTCAATAGTCTGGTCAATGCTGTGGCAATGGGCATTAAGGCGGCATCCGAACAAGGGAAAGCGCTGGGTCAAGAAGAAATATTTCAAGTCCTAGGGCACCCGCAACTGGGTGTTTTCTGCAACTGAAAAAAATGAAGACGGGACTAAGGGGGAGCGCAGTCTTCTGCAGGAATCTGATACGCCAATTGTACGGCACATCAAGATCAAAGCGGCTGCCGGAAAATCGATCTGGAGTCGATTGGTAATATGTTCGGGCGACCAGCCATTTTCCCATTTACGGTCACTGCGATGTGGTTTATTTCGGCCTTTAAAGAGAGCTTGTCGAGGCCCAACAATCTCACGGCCATCAGCGTCCTGAACCTTACCCTCCAGACGGTCTTGCACGTAGTGATGCAGTAGCGGGTTAGTCACCAGTTTCGCTGGCTTTGGCCTCTTAGCAACCAGCTCAGCCTTCCATTGCGCGACTGAAGCTCGATACTCAAGCCGACCGCAACGAGTTGCAGCATTACGTGTAAGCTCCCGTGAAATTGTCGATGGGCTTCGCCCAAGACGACGGGCAATCTCACGCACGCCAACACCTTTCGCCCGAAGCAACCCAATCTCTTCTCGCTCTGCGAACGATAAGTACCTTCCGGATATTTGATTAGACATGAACAATGGCATCCCGCCCCGATGACGGAACCAGCGTGTGCCCACCACTGATGATACGCCAGTGGCCTCCGCTGCCTTTTCACTTGTGATCCCGGTCGCGATCTGTTTCCAGAACAACCGCTCAATTTCATTGCGAAGTGTTGGCGTACCTAGCGAACGCATCGCTCCTCGCCCGGTCAACTTCTGCATCCAGCCTGCAGGTCCTGCATGTCGTCCCATAAACACCTCGATCAAAGGTGTTGCGACGACCGGTTGAATTCGCCTTGCGAGCCCCGGTCGCTATGATGAACCAGCCGGTGCGGCTCAGGCCGACGGCTGTGAAGTGCTAGTTCGAGCGCATCGAGGACAAACTCCGTGTGCATGTGCCGACCGACACGCCAGCCAACGATAAACCGGGAGTAGACATCCACGATGAAAGCGACGTAGGCAAACCCCTGCCAGGTTGAAACGAAGGTGAAATCGGCCACCCAGAGCTGGTTGGGGAGCTCAGCCGTGAACTGCCGCTTCACCAAGTCTCTGGGATTGGCATTGCTAGGGTCGGCGTGTGTGGTTTTTACGGCCTTGCCTCGTGTTACACCACGCAGCCCCATGTCCCGCATCACCCGCTCCTCTGTGCAGCGCGCTACGGTCTGGCGTTCGCGGAGCATCTGACGCCAGATTTTTCGGACACCATAGACCTCGTAGTTTTCTTGCCAGACAGGACGAATCTGCACGATAAGCGCCTCGTCACGTATTGCGCATGCTGATTGCCGTGATCGGTCGCGTAAACGCGCAGCATGGCGTCGATAGGCCGATGGGGACACCTGCAGCACGCTGCACATTGGCTCGACCCCAAAGGTTTTCCGGGGCTCGTCGATGAGTAACCAGATCACTTCAAACGGCGGTCGAGTTCCGCTTGGACGAAATAAGCGCTGGCGACCTTTAGAATCTCGTTGGCCCGCTTGAGCTCGCGAATCTCGCGCTCCAGCTCTTTGATACGAGGATCTACCGACGGATTGCGTGTTGAGGGGGGAAGAGGCCTTGCGAGTCCAGTTGCTCAAGGTCTGAGCGGTGCAACCGATCTTGCTGAATACCGCCTCAATGGCCGCCCACTGGGAAGCACGCGACTCACGGACTTCATAGACCATCCGTACCCCCGGTGTCAGGCTAGTTGTCGCCTGAGCTGATTTATCAAAACGATAGATCGGGGGCGCCAAAGAGAGCTGTAATGTCGAACTATTCACCTGAGCGTAAAGCGGCCCTTATCAACAAATTGCTGCCGCCTCAAAACATGTCCGTGGCCGAGTTGTCGCGTCAAGAAGGCATCTCTCAAGCCACCCTGTATGCTTGGCGAACCAAGCTCAAAGCAGGAGGCGCAGTGGTGCCCGGAGATAAAAGCAGTGCCGATAACTGGTCGGCTGAAGCCAAGTTCGCAGCGGTGTTGCACACGGCCACGTTGAGCGAGATCGAGCTTAGCGAATACTGTCGCAGCAAGGGTTTGTACCCCGAGCAAATTGGCGCTTGGCGACAGGCCTGCATCAGTGGCCAGCTAACAGCCCAGGCACAGCGCCAGGCCGAGCGAGAACAGGCGCGCGCCGACAAAAAACGCATCGCCGAGTTGGAGCGTGAACTGCGGCGCAAGGACAAGGCGCTCGCAGAAACCGCCGCGATTCTGGTGCTGCGAAAAAAGATGAATGCCTTCTGGGGAAACGACAGCGAGGACGTCTGACCTCGCTGCCAGAACGGCAACAACTCGTTGAACGTTTTAACCAAGCCGTTGCTTCTGGTGCACGCAAAACTATTGCCAGCGCGGAGATCGGGCTGTCGCTGCGCAGCCTGCAACGCTGGGCGCTGACGCCTGTGATGCAGGCCGACGTGCGCACCACCACGTCACGTCCGCGACCACTTAATGCCCTGAGTGAACAGGAGCGTTGCGCTATTTTAGAGGTCTGCAACAGTCCGCCATTCGTCAGCCTGCCGCCCAGCCAGATCGTCCCGATACTGGCCGATCAAGGCCGTTATCTGGCCTCAGAGGCAACCTTTTACCGCGTCCTGAAGGAAGCGCAGCCATGCACCGCACAAGCATGCTGCGCCGACAACTCACAGCGCAACCACAGCCAATAGGGTCTGGTCTTGGGACATCACCTACTTGCCATCGCCAGTGCGTGGGAAGTACTACTATCTGTATTTGATCGAGGACATCTACAGCCGAAAGGCCGTGGGCTGGGAAGTTTACGAGCAAGAAAGTGGCGAGCTGGCGGCCGAACTGATGCAGCGCACCGTGCTCACCGAACGCTGCGCCGGACGGCCCTTAGTGCTGCACTCGGACAACGGTGCACCGATGAAATCGGTGACGTTGCTGAGCAAACTGTACGAACTCGGCATCACCCCGTCACGCGGACGACCACGGGTGAGTAACGATAATCCCTACTCAGAATCGCTGTTTAGAACCCTGAAATATTGCCCGCAATGGCCTCCTGGTGGTTTTGCAGATTTGGACGCGGCACGCAGCTGGGTGCGCGATTTTATCCGCTGGTACAACCACCACACCGCCACAGCCGCATCCGCTTCGTGACCCCGGCACAGCGTCATCGAGGCGAGGATCAAGAGATCTTAGCCAAGCGTCATGCGCTGTATCAGCAAGCCCGCAATCAGCATCCACACCGCTGGTCGGGTGCGACACGCAATTGGCAGCCCATCGGTGCTGTCACACTCAATCCGGAAAGGGACTTACCGACACTGAAAATAGCCGCATAAAAACACAGCTGACGCGACAACTACCTTGCAAAACGCCGACCCCCGGCACCTTGTGAGGGCTACGCTTTCACAGGGTGTTTTATTTCGGAGACCTTAATCATGAGCGAGTTAGCATTAGTCGGTATCGATCTCGGCAAAAATACATTCCACCTGCACGGTCAGGACAAGCCAGGGCGAGAGCTGTTCACAAGAAACTCTCTCGCCAGCAGATGATGAAGTTTTTTTGCAATCTCCCTGCATGCACCGTAGTTATGGAGGCTTGCGCTGGCTCGCATTTTGTGGCTAGAGAGCTGATGGCGATGGGGCATAAGGCCAAGCTGATTTCGCCGCAGTTCGTCCGTCCATTTGTCAAAAGCAACAAGAACGACTTTGTAGATGCTGAGGCGATCTGCGAGGCTGCCGCACGTCCGACAATGCGTTTCGTCACACCCAAGACAGAGGTTCAGCAACTGCTTTCAATGATGCATCGCATGCGGGAATCTCTGGTGCACGATCGCACTAAAGTGGTCAATCAGATGCATGGCTTTCTGCTTGAATTCGGGATTAGCCTGCCGAAAGGCCCAACAATGATGAAGCGTTTGGGGAGTATTCTGAGCGAGCATGAACTGCCGATTCGACTGACGGTGTTGCTACAGCGATTGCATAAGCACTTCAGTTATCTGGATGAGCAGATCAAGGAAATGGATAAAGAGCTTATCGGCCAACTTGCCGACGATGATCTTGGCAGTCGCTTGCTGAGCATACCGTGTGTCGGCCCGATCACCGCCAGCCTGCTGGCTGCCGAAATGGGGGATGGCAAACAATACGGATGTAGCCGTGATTTCGCCGCGTCCGTAGGGCTGGTGCCCCGGCAGCACAGCACGGGCGGCAAGGCGACTCTGCTGGGAATCAGCAAACGAGGCGATAAGAACCTCAGAAGATTGTTGGTGCAGTGCGCCAGGGTTTACATGCTTAGGCTGAAATATCAGCACGGCGCTCTGGCCGATTGGGTGCGCTCAATGCTCTGTCGTCGCCACTCGAACGTCGTGGCCTGCGCTTTGGCCAACAAGCTGGCACGAATCGCATGGGCGATAGCGGCTCACCATACGCAATTTGAAACCGGGCCAGAGGCTTTAGCTGCCTGAAGCTGATGTTGTGCTGTGCTAAGAATCACCCACCTAGGTTTTGCGATGACTGAACAATCGATGACGTGAACGGCCCTCCGGCCTGGCGAAGAACCTGATCCATAAACCGGCTATATAAAGCCGCTGGGGTTTTTAGGATCGTCAGGCGCGACTCTCATCGTGGCGCGGGGCATGCCCCAGATAGACGCCGGATAGATTTAAGCAAGCCAACCACTTCACCCGCTAATCAGTATTGCAAAAACGGGGGTGACCATAGATTTATGGGTCGCTTACACAGGAACAGTTGAAGGGGTTCGATCATCAGGTTCGTGAGATCGAGAGTCAAATTGTCGCCTGGCATCGCGTGAACGAAAACAGCCGCAAGCTGGCCAAGATTCCAGGCATCGGGCCAATCAAGGCCAGTGCGATGGTAGCCTCTCTTGGCGATGCCAAGAGTTTCAAGAATGGCCGACAGGTGAGTGCTTGGCTTGGGCTGGTGCCGAAGCAGAACTCCACTGGGGGTAAGACGGTGCTGTTGGGGATGAGTAAGCGGGGGGACTCCTATCTACGGACGCTACTGATCCAGGGGTCACGGTCGATGATCTACGCAGCACAACGAAAAGATATCTCTGACAGCTGGCTTGGCCGGCTACTTAAGCGGCGTAACGCCAATGTGACAGCCGTTGCACTGGCGAATAAAAACGCCCGAATTATATGGGCCTTGTTGGCCTGTGACCGCGAGTTCCGCTCCGATTACACGACCGTCGTCGCGTAATCGGAGTGGCTTGAAGACGTCAACTCAACCCTGTAGTAGACCAACGCTATTGATTGCTCAGGTGAGCATGAATTGATGGCAAAACTGGTAAGACCGTGGCCAAGAAAATCTGAACCGCACAGCGTGCCATGAGCACACGGATCTATTGAGAACTCGGCCAGCGGATTCCATCAGGGACAGCGGCAACGCCGCACCGAAAGTCCAGATGTATGAGTGTAATCTATACCATCGAGCCGTCACAGATTGAAAGCTTGGCAACCCGGGGGCGTCCATGTATGTGCGGGGGGCGGCAGGTAACTGCCGTCCCTACCGCGACCTGAGCATCCACCGCGAGCTGCGCCGCAAGGGTGTCACCTTGCAACTGCTGTGGGAGGAATATCTCGCCGCGCATGCGGGGCAGCCGACCTACCGCTACACCCAGTTCGTCGAGCACTACCGACGTTACGCCCAGACGCTTACCGATTTAACCGACGCTTCGATCTGAGTACGCGGCATTCGTGTCTACTAATCGCCGCCACTACCTGCCCCCTCACAACCCTTGCGGTTGGTTCGAGTGGCTGAGCATCATTGCTAATCAGGTAATTTTATACTCCCGCCAAGCGCACCTTGACGTTTAGGCAGATTTATTGTCTCAGTTGCAATCAGTCGCTCCTGCTTGTACGCAAGGACTTCTAGTTCAACAGTTTCGTTATTAATTGCAACAACGAGTTTATCGTAGTCCTTTAGAGCACCAAGTCCTTGCAGCGTCATCCCTTTAAGATCAGACCAGAACCGTGGTGGGGTTGGTGCAGGCGTTGACGTGCCACAGATGCTGCTTGCGACAATTTGAGCTTGTGTAACCGCATTATGAATTGTTTCTAAACGTACCATCGTTCCAAAAAAAAGATTCCTAGCCAGTGCGCAGTCGCCGATCGCATATATACTGGTATCCGATGTACGCATCTGATCATCGACCACAACACCATTACTCACTTCAAGGGCCGCCTCAGTTGCCAGCTCTAGCTCAGGGATAGCACCGATTCCAACTATAATCAGATCCGCCTGAATTTTTTCTCCACTTTCAAGTACGCATTGATTAACATGGCCATTCCTGCCCTTTATGGACGTTAATTTCGCATTCAGCTTGAACCCAACTCCTTCAGCCTCCAGGCGGGCTCTGACTAAGTTGGCTGCTGCTGGCGTAACCACGCGCGCCATTACACGCGGGGCGGCTTCTATCACTGTGACCCTCCTCCCTATGCCCACCGCAGCTGAGGCGACTTCAAGCCCGATCACTCCGCCGCCCAACACAACAACAGACGCACTCTCCACAAGTTTCCTACGTAAATTTTTGGCGTCTTCCATACTGCGTAAATAGCAGACTCCAGACAGTTCAGATCCCTCGCAGGTTAACCTACGCGCGCTAGCACCTGTTGCAAGAATCAATTTTTCATACGCGTACTCTTCTCCGTCTTTAGCAGCAACTACCTTACGCCCCACGTCAATTGATACAATCTGTGTATTTAACGAAATGCTAATATTATTATTCGTATAAAAACTTTCTGGCTTTAGTGGTATTGCGGATTCTGCAGTCTCACTTGTCAGAAAAGCCTTGGATAGGGGAGGCCGCTGATAAGGTGTCACAGACTCCCGGCTCAAAAGTCTAATGCCCCCTTTATAACCATATTGACGAAGCCAGAACGCAGCATTTACTCCAGCTGTACCAGCGCCAACAATAACAATTGCCATAATATTCTCTCTGATATATTTTCACTATATTGCTTAATGCCGATCACCTCAGATAACACCCTGACGTTCGGCTTCAATTATTGCTTGCGTGCGACTCTTTACATTAAGGATGGTAAATATTTTCCTCATATGCCACTTTATAGCATCTTCGGTGACATACATCTTTGTTGCTATTTGTTTGTTTGAGCACCCCTCTTTTACAAGTTTCAAGACACTGACCTGCTTCAGTGTCAAAAAATCACCAGCTTTATTTTCTGCGGATTTTCTAATCTCCACCATTTGCGGCAGACTAAAAGCTCCAATCGCTTGATCTAAATTAACTGCTGCGAAGACTTCACATGAAGTCGGTATTAATCTCTTAATCAAACGTATTTCATCCAGCACTGTTTGAAAGCATTGAAGCTGTTTTGCCATCTCCAATGCATAAGCAATGTTATGCTGAGCCTTCTTTAATGTGCCGCCACCTGCTTGCGCTCCGGCTAAATACAATAAGCCACGGACTTCCAATTGGCCTGCGCTAATTTTACGGGCTTGCTGAATAGCCAATAGCGCTCTGTGCGCGGCAAGATGAAAGTTCTGATCTCGGGAAAGCGCGAGTGATTGAACAAGCAGCAGGCGTGCCTTTAGGGGGGCTGAGTGCGGTCCGGAGAAAATCTTGCGATCTTCAAAAGCTTGTAACGTATTTATGTACGTTACGCCTTGAAAGAGCAAGCGTTGATAGATCTCAATTTGGCTCATAACTTCCAATCTTGGTAGATTTTTTTCAGCCGCATATGCCTTCGCCCACTCCAAAATCTCAATGGAACCATTCAGGTCATTCCTTCCAAGCCGCCAAGCTGACACAACACGGCATACGGAAAAAAACACGTCTGTCACCCCGTGATTGGCAATAAACTCTAAAATTTCGGAGAACTTTTCTTCTGAGGTGTCCAAGCGGCACAATTCATAATTTGACTCAAGCTCTAGAGCGTCCAGCATTTTCGAGGTAAACGCGGTCTCCATAATCTGCGCGCCACTGTCTGTGCGTGCTTGAGTTATAAGCTGCCTGGCCCAGCTCATTTTCCCGCTTGCTAGCGCTTGTTGAAGCTTGGCGACATACAGCCAACCGAAAGCAAAATCTTGTTTTGCAAATTTATTCACGGCTTGGGCCTGAGCCAGCACCTTCTCTAACTCTGCAAATCTATACTCACTGGCAAAAATAAAAGCCAAGCAGGTTAGCGCGGCCCCTTTCCCAACTGCGTTTGAATCCCCAAATAAACTAATCCACTTATTACAGAGCTCCTCACTCAAAAGCATTTCATCATTCGTTGCTTTACCTATTGCAAACACAAGCTGCGGCCATCCTTTTTCTTGCCATTTGTTTTTTTTATCGGGCGGGGTAATTAGGTCTTTAAGTAACTTCTCTGCTCGCGCGCTTTGCTGACTGAAATACAATACCCACGCGAAACAAATAAGTACTATGGGGTTCTTGTGCAAGTCCTTCACTGGCAGCTCCGACAGCCAGTGTCTCAGCGTATCTATTTCGCCCTGACGAAATGACAAATCTAAAATTATTCCCTCACTCATGCCGACAGCCCAGCGACAGTCATTCGCCCGTAGGGCTATTCGTATTGCGTACTGGTATTCGCCTCTACGCCAATGCCAGAAAGCTGCGCGCTTAAGCAAGTAGGATCTTTTAGCAGGATTTTCAGCCCAAGCAATTCCTTGAAGAAAATCGCGCAATACTGGATGTAGTGTAAACTGCGCCGGCTCACCTTCTACATGGCGAAGTAACATGTAATTCGTGCTCAGATATTTAATACATGAGGCCGCATTGACGCATTTGAATACATAATTGTAGCCATCAGGCGTCACGACATCGAGCAATGAAGAATTTACAAGAAAAACACGATACCGCTCGGGAAGCGCCTCAAATATTTCATCATTAAAGTAATTGTCTATTTCAACTACTGTTGAAATAGACTTGGCCGGCAACTCACATTTTAACAAAAACCCGATAAGAACAGGCCACCCCTCCATTTCTTGCACCAAGGCCTCTATCTGTACCTCAGAAACTCCAAGAACAGCCTCTGCCTCCACTAACGCCACTGCCTCGTCTGCGCTAAAGGCCAAATCTTTCTCGGTGTGCTCCTGCATAGCGCCTGCAAGTTTAAGCCGCGAGAACCCTTTTATTGTATTACCTGCGACTGCAAACCTGATACTTTTTGGTGTTTCTAACATGAACTCCATAAGCGCGTGCAACAACGGCAAGCCCAAGCCCTGATTAATATTATCCAAACAAATTAGCGTTTCTATTTCGTTACTCGAGGTACTCTGCCAAAGACTGGATGCAAGGTCTCGCAAGAGCGTAGGCTTGCTCACACCCTCTCTCACATGGCTGAATGTTACCAGTTCGAACGCTTCAAGCTGCTCAATAATTTCTGCGCAGATATCAAATTCACTGTAAGAACTGGCTCTTAAAGAAATCCACACTGCAGGACGTCCGGTTGTTCTGTGGCGTAGCCACTCGAACGCAAGAGCCACGGTTTTTCCATATCCAGGCGGGGCTCTATAAAGGCATACTCTGGGTGCAGTTCCATCCGCGATACTCAATCTGGGCCGATATATGCAGTTATGCACTTTGGCACTTACTAGAGTCGTAATTCGATCCAGCCCGATCTTGGCAACCGGGAAATCATTATTTATTATTTTTATTTTCATTATGCTATTCTCGCGCCAGCTGACTGCATATTCTCACCATAGGTTACGGTGTAAAATATTTAAACTACACTTAAGTGTAGTCGATATGATCGGTGGTGCAAAATGCTGCCTCTTAGTCGGGTAGCCCCCAGGCCACTGCTGGCTTAGTTGGCTGTCCGTAAAGTTCGTTTATCGATAGGGGGATAACAAATATACTGTGCATCCCTCCTTTTTCGGCGTCTGTAGCATGGCTCGACCAGCGGCTTCTTTTTGTTTAAAACCCACTGATGTTGAGACGCTGCAAAGCTGGTTATGCATGGGAACTCTGCCGCAAAACCTTGGGCAACGTGCCCGAGTTCTGTTGCTGCTGGCCAGCGGTCTCACGCCCAAGCAGGTAAGTGATCGGTTGGAAGTTTCGGCACCTGTCGTATTCAAATGGCGCAAGCGCTATCAGGAAGCTGGCCTCGATGGGCTGAGCGATCTCCCGCGTAGCGGACATCCACGCAAGCTCGACGAGGCGAAGATTAAGGAAATCCTCACCCTGACGACCCAGCGTGTACCGCGTGAGGCGACACACTGGAGCCTGCGCCTGATGGCCAAATACGTGGGCGTTACCGTCTGGCAAGTCGCCCAGGTATGGGCCGCTGCCGACCTCAAGCCCCACCGGCTGAAGACCTTCAAGATCAGCAACGACCCACACTTTGCTGGCAAAGTGGTCGATGTGGTTGGGCTGTACCTGAACCCGCCTGACAATGCGATGGTGCTGTCAGTGGGCGAGAAAACCCAGATCCAGGTGCTGGATCGCACCCAGCCCATGCTGCCGCTCAAGCCGGGTCAGATCGAACGCAGGACGCATGACTACAAGCGTCACGGTACGGCCAGTTTGTATGCCGCCTTCGACATCCTGACGGGCCAGGTCATTGGTCGCATCGCATCACCCAACGACACAGGGCCAAAGAGTTCCTTGAATTCTTGCGACAGATCGACCGCGCGACGCCTGCCGAGCTGGATCTGCATTTGATTCTGGACAACAGCTCGACTCACAAGACAGCCGCCGTCAGGGCATTGCTGGAGAAGCATCCCCGCTTCAAGCTGCACTTCACGCCGACCAGTGCCTCATGATTGAACGCCGTAGAGGGTTGGTTTACTCAATTGGAACGGCGGGCGCTGTATCGCAATGCGTTCAGCAGCGTGGCGGATCTGAAAGCGGCAATTCGCCGTTTTATCGAAGCCCATAATGAACATTCAGCCAAGCCATTTCGCTGGAACAAAACGGCTGAATCCATCATCAACTCTGTTAGTCGCGCAAAGCTCACCGCAATCAAGAATAAGTTATTGAACTAACCAAACAGTCCGCTTGGCCTGAGCGGTTAATTCATTAACTTATTTTTTATCACGCTCAGCTTCGCTTTATGTACCAAGCTAATGATGGCCTCAGCCGTTTTATTCCACTTGAACGGCTTGGCTGAATGCTCATTGTGAGCCTCGATAAATTGGCGGATAGCCGCCTTCAGGTCGGCGACGCTGGTGAAGGCGGCCTGGTACAACGCTCGTCTTTCCAGCTGTGCAAACCAGCCTTCCACGGCGTTCAGCCAAGACGCGCTGGTCGGTGTGAAGTGCAACTTGAAACACGGATGCTTTTCCAGCCACTGCTTGATTGCAGCCGTTTTGTGGGTCGAACTGTTATCCAGAATCACATGCAGATCCAGGCCGGCTGGCGTGCTGCGGTCAATCTGTTGCAGGAAAGCCAGAAACTCCTTGGCTCGATGGCGCTGGGTAATCCGTCCGATGACTTGGCCGGTCAGGATGTCGAAAGCTGCGTACAGACTCGCCGTACCATGGCGTTTGTAATCATGCGTGCGACGCTCAACTTGACCTGGACGTAGCGGCAGCATCGGTTGGGTGCGATCCAACGCCTGGATCTGGGTTTTCTCGTCAACCGACAACACCAGGGCGTTATCCGGCGGGTTCAGATAGAGCCCGACCACGTCGACTACCTTGTCGGCGAAATGAGGATCGTTGCTGATTTTGAAGGTCTTCAAGCGATGGGGTTTGAGGTCGGAAGCGGCCCAGACCTGCCGAACCTGCCACGTGGTGACCCGCGCATACTTGGCCATCAAACGAACGCTCCAGTGAGTGGCTTCCTGGGGTACACGCCGGGTGGTCAATGTCAGGATTTCGTTGATTTTTTCGGGCCCCAGTTTGAGTGGCTGGCCGCTGCGCGGCAGATCGCTCAACCCTTCGATTCCCGCCTCCAGATAGCGTTTTCGCCACTTGAATACCGTCGGTGGCGTGACCTGCAACTGCTCGCTGACGGCCTTGGGCGTCAATCCATCAGCCAGTAGAAGCAGGATGCGCGCTCGCTGGGCGAGGCTCTGTTCCAGCGTACTCATACGCAACCAACCTTGCAGGGCGATGAGATCTGAAGGCATTAAAGCAAAGGGGGAAGTCGGTCGGGCCATGCGTATAACCAATCCATGACATTGGATGCACAGTATACCGTTACCGGTAGATAAATGAACTACCCGCTCAGTCCACTAGGCCTTGCAACAGTTAATGGGTACATAGCCTAATTCAAGGCCAGGACACTGGCTCGCCTTGGCCTGGAGGGATGACATTGACTGCGGGTCTCGTCGCTGAGATGGCTAATATTATTCAGATAACTACACCAAGGAGTAGTTGAAGCAGGCTTAAGGTGAGTGCAGTTTTACCATGTCAGATGTGAGAGTAGATGGCCTGATTTTCCCTGTTGGGACAGGAATTAGGTTGTGTGGTGCTCGCAGAGACTTATTGGACAATAGGAGAACAACAAAATGAATGGCAAAAGCAGCGTTCTGGATTCTGCTCCAGAATACGTGGATAAAAAGAAATATTTTTGGATACTTTCAACTTTTTGGCCGGCTACTCCGATGATCGGAATCTGGCTGGCCAATGAGACTGGCTGGGGTATCTTTTATGGTTTAGTTCTAGCTGTGTGGTACGGGGTTCTTCCACTGCTTGACGCGATGTTCGGTGAGGACTTTAATAATCCGCCTGAGGAGGTAGTGGAGAAACTGGAGAAAGAACGTTACTACCGAGTTTTAACGTATCTAACAGTTCCAATGCATTACGCAGCACTAATCGTGTCTGCATGGTGGGTAGGGACTCAGTCAATGTCTTGGTTCGAAATCGTCGCACTTGCCTTGTCACTGGGCATCGTGAATGGCCTAGCGCTTAATACAGGCCACGAACTGGGTCACAAAAAAGAAGCCTTTGATCGTTGGATGGCGAAAATTGTGCTGGCGGTTGTCGGGTACGGCCACTTCTTTATTGAGCATAATAAAGGCCATCACCGTGATGTTGCTACACCGATGGACCCTGCGACCTCACGTATGGGAGAAAATATATATAAATTCTCAACCCGTGAGATTCCTGGAGCGTTTCGTCGTGCTTGGGGGCTTGAGGAACAACGCCTTTCGCGCCGCGGGCAAAGCGTTTGGAGTTTCGATAATGAGATCCTCCAGCCAATGGTCATCACAGTTGTTCTCTACACCCTCCTGCTTGCCTTCTTTGGTCCGAAGATGCTGGTGTTCCTTCCAATTCAGATGGCTTTCGGGTGGTGGCAGTTAACAAGCGCGAACTACATTGAACACTACGGTTTGCTGCGTGAAAAAATGGCCGATGGACGATATGAACATCAAAAGCCACATCACTCGTGGAACAGTAACCACATCGTGTCAAATCTGGTTCTGTTTCACCTTCAACGGCACTCTGATCACCACGCGCACCCAACTCGCTCTTACCAGTCATTACGTGATTTCCCCGGCCTTCCCGCACTTCCGACTGGCTACCCCGGTGCATTTTTGATGGCAATGATTCCTCAATGGTTTAGATCGGTGATGGACCCTAAGGTGGTAAATTGGGCTAATGGCGACCTGAGCAAGATTCAAATTGAAGATTCAATGCGCGCAGAATACATAAAAAAGTTTACTCATAATGTTGGTGCGGATGATAAACGGGGCGCAACCGCGGTAGCATCATAGTGGTGAGAGCATGCAGAAATAACGGTGGATTTTTAATATATCTGTTTGAGTTCGTCGTGCGTAAACAAGTTAAATTGTAATGAGCCTTATGCACTAGAAGTCTGACGATTGATTAACTGTTGCATTCTGCAAGTTATTTATATAATTGAGCTCTTCCGATAGATTCATTTCTATGGATCTATCGGCAGACGTCCATAATAATAAATTTCATAGTTAGACTTGCTCAGTAAATAAGCGGTAGCCTCAAGGGATGCGAGCACCGGTCTAAAAGGAGAAGGGGTAATGGCGAAGTACCAGTGTCCAGATTGTCAGTATATTTATGATGAATGCAAGGGGGAGCCGCACGAGGGTTTTCAGCCTAATACTAATTGGGGGGAAATCCCTGAAGAGTGGGCCTGCCCTGACTGCGCTGTTCGAGACAAAATTGACTTTAAGATGCTCGCGGATCCACGGTGCGAAATCACACAATTAAAGCAAAACGATCCCGTCATTAAGCAAGATAACAATATTATCGAAGACACGTTATCCGAGCCTTCAATATTGAGTGCAGAGCTAGAGTTTACAGCGGAAAAAATCAGTATAACTGATGAGCGTGAAAATACGCCTGATAATAAAGTTGAGCGACGAAGTCAATCACAAGCTGTGCGTAGGTCTTCCGTAAAGAAGATAAAGAATAACAAGCGTTAACGTACTGTAGAGTACGCAACTCATTAACACGGTAATAGATATGGCTAGGTATCAGTGTCCAGATTGTCAATATGTTTATGATGAAAGTAAGGGGGAAGAACATGAAGGGTTTGCCCCAAATACTCCTTGGATCGTCATTCCTGAGGATTGGTGTTGTCCCGACTGTGCCGTTCGAGACAAGCTAGATTTCGTATTGATTGAGGGAAGTACAGGCGAGAAAAATATCAGTTCAAACAACACTCTTTCAGTTTCGGCAAAAGTGAGCAGCTCTGATGTAAACACTGAAATATCAAATACGACGATGAGTGCAGAGATAGCGCTTGACGTTGCAACTGAAGGACAGCATCTGAACGGGCGTAAGCCGCGGGTAACTAATTTGCAGAGCGGAGCAGCATTCCTTAAATGGATTTGTATTACTTGCGGCCATATATATGACGAGGCGTTGGGTGACGAGGTCGAGGGCTTTGCTCCAGGTACTCGCTTTGAGGATATCCCTAATGACTGGTGCTGTCCGGATTGTGGGGCCACTAAAGAAGACTATGTACTCTATCAGGAAAAGTTAGGCTAAAAATATTAAGTCATTCAGAATAATACAGGAAAATAATAAAAATGACTATGCACACTAGGCTAGCTGAGTCCAACTCAAGCACTGAAAGCCATTCAGTCATTGACATCTTTAATGCGCAAAAAAAAGCAAGTAGCGCTCGCCGTGGAAAATTTAGTTTAGCAGAGCGTATTGCGGCCCTTAATATACTGAAAGAAATAATTCAGCGTCGTGAGTCAGAAATTATCGCTGCACTTGCGGCAGACTTCCGTAAACCGGCGAGTGAGGTAAAACTGACAGAAATATTTCCGGTATTGCAAGAAATCAGTCACGCAAAACGGAACCTAAAAACCTGGATGATGCCACGAAGAGTGAAGGCAGCACTCAGTGTACTTGGCACCAAAGCAAGGCTTAGTTTCGAGCCAAAGGGGGTTTGTTTAATCATTGCGCCTTGGAACTATCCCTTCAACCTTAGTTTTGGCCCACTTGTTTCTGCGCTGGCGGCAGGTAATAGCGTTATTATAAAGCCATCTGAGTTGACACCGCACACTGCTTCATTGATCGGCTCTATCATTCGGGAGGCTTTTTCCGTTGATCTAGTCACTGTGGTGGAGGGCGACGCCGCTGTTTCCCAAGAGCTGTTGACTCTACCTTTTGACCATATCTTCTTCACAGGGAGTCCACGAGTTGGAAAATTAGTAATGGAAGCAGCGGCGAAAACACTCGCTTCGGTTACGTTGGAGCTAGGCGGAAAATCCCCAACCATTATTGGTCCGACAGCAAATTTAAAAAAAGCTGCGCGTAACATCGTATGGGGCAAATTTTCGAATAATGGACAGACGTGCATTGCACCTGACCATGTATTTGTGCATAGAAGCATAGCCCATGATTTTCATAAAATCATAATGGAAGAAGTGACGCGGGTTTATGGGAAGGATTTTGAGGCGCAGAAGAAATCGCCGGACTATTGCAGAATTGTAAATGATCAGCACCTTAATAGACTTTATGAGCTCATAGGTGACGCAAAATCAAAAGGCGCGAAAATTTTACAAGGGGGCGAGATTGATGCATTGGATAGATTTGTAGCGCCAACTATAATATCCAAAGTCACGCCTGAGATGGACATTTCGCGTGAAGAAATATTTGGCCCATTACTGCCGATTATTGAATACGATGATATAGATCATGTGATTAAGCAGATAAACGATAACGCCAAGCCTCTAGCGCTTTATATTTTCTCTGAAGACAAAGAGTTTGCTCAGGATATTGTGGGTCGCACAAGTTCTGGGTCAGTTGGGATAAATTTAAGCGTTGTCCAATTTTTGCATCCCAATCTTCCATTTGGCGGAGTTAATAATAGCGGTATTGGTAGTGCTCATGGGTTTTACGGTTTCCAGGCGTTTTCTCACGAGAAGCCCATTCTGCTGGATAGGTTCTCAATTACACATTTGTTGTTCCCCCCTTACACTGGAAAGGTGAAGCGATTAATTAGCATGACGGTAAGGTATTTGAGCTGAAGTGTTATTGCAATATTTATCTTTTAGGATAACAAAAAATGTATGATTATATAATTGTTGGTGCTGGATCCGCTGGGTGTGTTCTTGCTAATCGCCTTTCAGCCGACCCATCGAAACGAGTTTGCTTACTTGAGGCCGGGCCGCGAGATACAAATCCGCTAATTCATATGCCGCTAGGTATTGCTTTACTTTCAAATAGTAAAAAACTCAACTGGGCATTTCAAACTGCACCACAACAACACCTCAATGAACGTAGTCTATTTTGGCCCCGAGGGAAGACGCTAGGTGGATCAAGTTCGATCAATGCGATGGTGTATATCCGGGGGCATGAGGAGGATTACCAGGCTTGGGAGCAAGCGGGGGGGGAATATTGGGGATGGAAGCGTGCTTTCGCGTTATTCAAAAAACTTGAGCACAACCAGCGCTTTGATAAGTCAAACTATCATGGGACGGACGGAGAACTGGCCGTTAGTGATTTAAAGGATCTCAACCCGCTTAGCAAATCATTCGTTCAGGCCGGTATGGAGGCTAAAATTAGCTTCAACGGTGATTTTAACGGTGCGCACCAAGAGGGAGTAGGATTTTATCAAGTAACACAAAAGCATGGACAGCGCTGGAGCTCAGCTCGTGCATTCTTACATGATGTGATTGATCGACCTAATCTAGATATAATTACTGAAGCGCATGCTACAAAAGTACTTTTCGAAGATCGTAAGGCAGTAGGGGTGTCTTATATTCAAAAAAATATGCATCAGCAAGTTAAGACTACAGATAGTGGTGAAGTGATTCTTTCTCTTGGTGCGGTTAACACACCTCAACTTCTAATGCTTTCTGGAGTTGGTGCGGCAGCCGAGCTTAAGGAGCATGGAATTGCTCTAGTGCACGACCTTCCTGAAGTTGGAAAAAATCTTCAAGACCATTTAGATATTACTTTAATGTGCGCCGCAAATTCTAGAACGCCGATAGGTGTGGCGTTTTCTTTCATACCTCGTGGTCTTGTGGGGTTGTTTTCCTATATTTTTAAGCGCAAGGGTTTTCTGACGAGCAATGTGGCTGAGTCAGGTGGTTTTGTGAAAAGTTCCCCTGAGCGTGATCGGCCTAATTTGCAGTTTCATTTTTTGCCAACCTATTTAAAAGATCATGGTCGTAAAATAGCCGTTGGTTATGGATATACGCTACACATATGTGATCTTTTACCTAAAAGCCGAGGTAGGATTGGACTTAAAAGTGCTAATCCTATGGATGATCCACTGATTGACCCCAACTACCTTAGTGATCCTGAAGATATTAAGACTATGATTGCTGGTATAAAGATCGGTCGCGCTATCTTTGATGCCCCATCCATGGCTAAGCATTTTAAACGGGAAATAGTTCCTGGTCCTGCTGTTACTAGCGATGATGAAATAGTTGCAGATATTCGTAGTCGAGCTGAGACGATTTATCATCCGGTAGGTACTTGTAGAATGGGTAAAGATCCAGCGTCAGTCGTTGATCCATGCTTGCAGGTGCGCGGTTTAAGAAACATTAGAGTCGTTGATGCATCAATTATGCCGAATTTAGTCGCAGGGAATACAAACGCTCCGACTATTATGATTGCTGAAAATGCCGCGGAAATAATTGTGCGAAAAGTTGATATGGCATCATTAGATGCAAGTATTGGTTTTACTCGCCAAAATTTAGAGCCAGAACTGCTGTAGAATTAGTTTGCACGTAATAGAAAAATAATTTTTGACTAAATTTACTGATTCAATTGAGTTTAGTTATCGATATGGAGCAGCGCTATGATTGGTCAGATGATGCGTCAGCCGTTGATCATAAGTTCACTTATTGAGCATGCTGCACGATACCATGGTAATACAGAGGTGGTTTCTGTTGAAACCTCTGGTGAAGTAACAAGAGCTTATTGGTCAGGAGTGGCGCTGCGTGCCCGTAAGCTTGCTTCTGCGCTAGGCAAGATGGGGCTCACACAAAGTGATCGTTGTGCAACCATTGCGTGGAATAATGTCCGCCATCTTGAGATTTACTTCGGTGTCTCAGGTGCAGGGATGGTATGTCATACGATAAATCCTAGGCTTTTCATAGAGCAGATTGCCTATGTGATAAATCATGCGGAGGATAAGGTAATATTTTTCGACGAGACATTCTTGCCGATAATTGCTGGGTTAGATGGGCTATTAACAACAGCCAAAGCCTTTGTCTTGATGGGATGTGCAAATTTAAAGGCATCCGCCAAGATTCCAGGATTACTTGCCTACGAAGATTTGATTGGACAAGGTGATGATGACTATGTGTGGCCCGATGTAGATGAAAAAGAGGCTTCTAGTCTCTGCTATACTTCGGGTACTACGGGTAATCCTAAGGGGGTACTTTATTCACACCGCTCGACAGTTTTACATTCAATGACGACTGCAATGCCTGATACGCTCAATTTGTCTGCGCGAGATACAATTTTGCCAGTTGTTCCGATGTTTCATGTAAATGCGTGGGGGATTCCATACTCCGCTGCAATGGTTGGTGCAAAATTAGTTCTTCCTGGCCCGGCACTTGATGGCGCTAGCTTAGCGAAGCTAATTGATCAGGAACGTGTCAGTATTGCTCTTGGAGTGCCAGTTATTTGGCAGGGGTTGTTAGCCTCTCTAGCGGAAAGTGGTTCGAAAGCAGAAAGCCTTACGCGAACTGTTGTAGGAGGCTCGGCCTGCCCTCCTTCTATGATTAAAGAATTTAACGATCTATATGGTGTCGAAGTTATTCATGCTTGGGGTATGACTGAGCTTTCGCCATTTGGTACGGCAAACACGCCACTCGGGCATCAAGTGAATTTGCCATGGGATGAAAAACTTGCACTGCGCCAAAGCCAGGGGCGCCCACCTTATGGTGTCGAACTAAAGATAGTTGATGATGAGGGTGTCACACTATCTGAAGATGGTGTTACCAAAGGCAATCTTATGGTTCGAGGGCATTGGGTTATTAAAGATTATTTTCGTAGCACTATTGGTACAACACTCTCGAATGGATGGTTTTCAACTGGGGATGTGGCCACTATTGATCAGGATGGCTTTATGACAATTTGTGATCGCGCAAAGGATATTATAAAGTCTGGTGGTGAATGGATTAGTACGGTAGAGCTAGAAGGTGTTGCGATTGCGCATCCCGCGATAGTTGATGCTGCAGTCATAGCAGTAAAGCACAAAAAATGGGATGAGCGGCCTCTTCTTGTTGCAGTCAGAGCCCCTAATTCAGTGCTAACGGATGATGAATTGCTTAGTTATTTCGAAGGTAAGGTGGCTAAGTGGCAAATTCCAGACGCCGCTATATTTATTGATGAACTGCCGCGCAATGGGGCTGGTAAGATTCTGAAGAATCGTTTGCGTGAGAAATATGCTGATATTCTTTCGTGTAATGATTCTTCGGCACTTGAGTAACGCTTTTGGTACGGACTTTGGCTAATTTTTTTCGAAAATCAGCCTCTGTGAAAGGTAGTAACTTGTTTATGAATTCACTTATATAACAAAAAATGGAGAAGTATAATGAATCCGCCTATTTTAAAAAAACTCGCTATGTCGATATTAGCAACTAGTTTTGTGTTGGGTGGGGCCAGTGCGTGGTCAGGTGAAATCTATTCGACTGAAACTGCTGGCTACAATCAGGGCGACTGGGTTGCTAGCTTTAATATGTCTAAAGTTTATGTAGACGAGACGCTAGGCTCCCTAAATGTAGGTGGGGCTACTGTACCCAATGCTGCTGTAAGCATCGGTAATGATACAACAGTTTCTTTTGATATTTCCTATTTTATTAGTAACAATGTAGCTTTGGATTTTTTCGTCGGGATTCCAGCTAAAGCTAAGTTTCAAGGTGAAAAATCCATCTCTGCGCTGGGAAGAGTCAGTGAAGTTGATTATGGCCCTGCAATTTTGTCACTTCAGTATCATTTTGATAATTTTGAGCGACTTTATCCATATGTCGGACTAGGTGTCGGTCGAGTGTTTTTCTTCGACAAAACTGATGGTGCCTTGACTTCATTTGATATCAAAGATAAATGGGCGCCTGCTGTTCAGGTCGGCCTTAGATATGATTTTGGTAACTCATGGATGTTAAATTCAGATGTGCGCTATATTCCTTTCAAAACAGATGTTTCTGGTACACTTGGGGCTGCACCTGTTTCTACCAAGATTGAGATTGATCCTTTCATTCTGAGTCTTGGAGCATCATATAAGTTCTGAGGTATTATAATTTTGCTCGTTTAACAGCGCTCTTCTAGATTGTAGAAAGAGTGCTGTTTTATATCTTGCCTAAGAATAAATATATTTCAATATTGGTTGAGATATAATATTCCATTCATGGTGTTAAGGGGTGGTATGAATATCAACTGTTCGCTGCGCTGTCGATTTTTTTTTGAATCTTATTATGGCAGGATTTTCTTTTTTTGTTGCGCTGTTCGGAATGCGCTTAATGCACAAGTTGACAGAGTTTTCTTATTATGAAAGGGAACATGTTTTTGCCTTGAGCAAGGTACACTATGAACTGCAGAAAAAAGAAATAGATATAAATATAAATGTAAATGTAAATGTAAATGTAAATGTAAATGTAAATGTAAATTTAAATTTTATAGTAGAGCAGGTGCAGAGGGCGCGTAGACAAACTACGTCTGTAAACAGTTTGTGGGATGGCGATAAAGCTCTTTTAAGATTATTGGGAAGGGATTGATTCTTGAGCTATCTGATGCTTCAGAAATAAAGCTTGGGCAGCTTGTGAGGTATGCAAGTAGCATTTCTAAAGATGGATTAAACTCTGAGCGCGTCGAGGAAATGAAACGGCTTGTAAGTTGGTCGTACACTAACTCTGATCGCTTTGGGATGGGAGTTGCGGATATTTCCAAGCGTGTTAAAAGCTATGCGTATTTTCTTGTTGTGGCAATTAATTGTATCTTCTTTTTTGTTATTTTGCTTCTTATGAAAAAGACTCGCAATTCAATAGATGAGATAGTTCATGTTATGGATGGTATGTCAAAAGGTGATCTTACATACCGCACTATACCGAGCAATGATGAAGTGGGTAAAATGCAGTCATCAATCATGGCGATGGCTGCTGGGGTGTGTGCCTTGATTGAATCGATAAAACACGTACAAGGTGATTTTTTTAATTCAGCAGTCGAGGCTTTAAGTATTTCACAAAGCACGTCAAGTGATATATGTGATCCGGCAGGTAAAATTGATGAATTTGTCAGTGCGCTATCACAGATTTCCCCCCGGTGTCAGGCTAGTTGTCGCCTGAGCTGATTTATCAAAACGATAGATCGGGGGCGCCAAAGAGAGCTGTAATGTCGAGCTATTCACCTGAGCGTAAAGTGGCCCTTATCAACAAATTGCTGCCGCCTCAAAACATGTCCGTGGCCGAGTTGTCGCGTCAAGAAGGCATCTCTCAAGCCACCCTGTATGCTTGGCGAACCAAGCTCAAAGCAGGAGGCGCAGTGGTGCCCGGAGATAAAAGCAGTGCCGATAACTGGTCGGCTGATGCCAAGTTCGCAGCGGTGTTGCACACGGCCACGTTGAGCGAGATCGAGCTTAGCGAATACTGTCGCAGCAAGGGTTTGTACCCCGAGCAAATCGGCGCTTGGCGACAGGCCTGCATCAGTGGCCAGCTAACAGCCCAGGCACAGCGCCAGGCCGAGCGAGAACAGGCGCGCGCCGACAAAAAACGCATCGCCGAGTTGGAGCGTGAACTGCGGCGCAAGGACAAGGCGCTCGCAGAAACCACCGCGATTCTGGTGCTGCGAAAAAGATGAATGCCTTCTGGGGAAACGACAGCGAGGACGTCTGACCTCGCTGCCAGAACGGCAACAACTCGTTGAACGTTTTAACCAAGCCGTTGCTTCTGGTGCACGCAAAACTATTGCCAGCGCGGAGATCGGGCTGTCGCTGCGCAGCCTGCAACGCTGGGCGCTGACGCCTGTGATGCAGGCCGACGTGCGCACCACCACGTCACGTCCGCGACCACTTAATGCCCTGAGTGAACAGGAGCGTTGCGCTATTTTAGAGGTCTGCAACAGTCCGCCATTCGTCAGCCTGCCGCCCAGCCAGATCGTCCCGATACTGGCCGATCAAGGCCGTTATCTGGCCTCAGAGGCAACCTTTTACCGCGTCCTGAAGGAAGCTGATCAGCAGCACCGACGTGGCCGCAGCCATGCACCGCACAAGCATGCTGCGCCGACAACTCACAGCGCAACCACAGCCAATAAGGTCTGGTCTTGGGACATCACCTACTTGCCATCGCCAGTGCGTGGGAAGTACTACTATCTGTATTTGATCGAGGACATCTACAGCCGAAAGGCCGTGGGCTGGGAAGTTTACGAGCAAGAAAGTGGCGAGCTGGCGGCCGAACTGATGCAGCGCACCGTGCTCACCGAACGCTGCGCCGGACGGCCCTTAGTGCTGCACTCGGACAACGGTGCACCGATGAAATCGGTGACGTTGCTGAGCAAACTGTACGAACTCGGCATCACCCCGTCACGCGGACGACCACGGGTGAGTAACGATAATCCCTACTCAGAATCGCTGTTTAGAACCCTGAAATATTGCCCGCAATGGCCTCCTGGTGGTTTTGCAGATTTGGACGCGGCACGCAGCTGGGTGCGCGATTTTATCCGCTGGTACAACCACCACACCGCCACAGCCGCATCCGCTTCGTGACCCCGGCACAGCGTCATCGAGGCGAGGATCAAGAGATCTTAGCCAAGCGTCATGCGCTGTATCAGCAAGCCCGCAATCAGCATCCACACCGCTGGTCGGGTGCGACACGCAATTGGCAGCCCATCGGTGCTGTCACACTCAATCCGGAAAGGGACTTACCGACACTGAAAATAGCCGCATAAAAACACAGCTGACGCGACAACTACCTTGCAAAACGCCGCGTACGGCGCGCTCGCGGACATCAGGGGAAAACTTCGGTGGCTTTGGCATAGTGGCCCCAGTTTCTAAAAAGGTGGAGCCTCCGCGATAGCCGGGGCGGTTCACAATGATAACGGAACGGCGGCTTTAAACTTGTATGCCAGTTGTTGTACCTTGGATTATTAAATCAACAATAAATGGACCATCCAATGGGCACTCACAATGCGCCACAAATATCTCCCACGCCCACTCTGCTCGATGCTTTGCGCGAGCTGATCGGTGGGCGATTGAGTACCAGCCGTGCCGAATGCGAGCAACACGGGCGCGGAGAGTCATATCATCAGGCACTCCCGCCGGGCGCAGTGTGTTATGCCGAGTCAACGTCCGAGGTTTCGACTATCGTTAAACTCTGCGCCGCACAGCGGGTTCCGATCATCGCCTTTGGTGCTGGCACGTCGCTGGAAGGCCATGTGGGCGCCGCAATGGGGGGCGTCTGTATTGACCTGAGCCGCATGCAGAGAATCATCGACGTTCGTCCGGACGATCTGGACGTGACTGTCGAAGCAGGCGTCACTCGCACGCAGTTAAATGCCGAACTGCGCACCACAGGGTTGTTCTTTCCAGTCGATCCGGGGGGAGAAAGCACTTTAGGCGGCATGGCGGCGACCCGGGCGTCAGGCACTAATGCAGTGCGCTACGGAACGATGCGCGAAAACGTATTGAATCTCACGGTAGTAATGGCCGATGGCCAGGTGATCAAGACCGGCGGCCGTGCACGCAAGTCTGCTGCTGGTTACGACCTCACGCGATTATTGGTTGGCTCGGAAGGTACTCTGGGCATCATCACTGAAGTCACGCTGCGCCTTTACGGCATTCCTGAAACCACATGCGCGGCGGTGTGCACTTTCCCGACAATTGCCGCGGCGGTGAGTTCGGTGGTTTCAATTATTCAATATGGGATCCCGGTCTCACGCGTTGAGTTGCTGGATGCGCGCACGGTGCAGGCTGTAAACCGATTTTCCCAGATGGGGCTGACAGAAACACCGACACTTTTTTTCGAGTTCGCCGGATCCCCGGCCAGCGTTGCGGAGCAGGTGGAACTGACGCAGGAAATTGTTGAGAGCAACGGCGCACTGGGTTTCCAGACTGCAGCCGATGCTGATGCCCGCAGTGAGCTATGGCGTGTCAGACACAATGTTCACTATGCGATGCAGTCCATGCGTCCGAATGCGCGGATCTGGAGTACCGATGTGTGCGTGCCGATTTCGGCGTTGACCCAATGCATCGCCGAAACAGCTGAAGATGTCGCCAAGGTCTCATTTTTCGTAGGCGTAGTCGGCCATGTGGGCGATGGCAATTTCCACTTGGGACTGGTGGTCGATCCGGATAACGAAGCAGAAATGGCTGAGGCCGAGGCACTCAATGAGCGTGTGGTCGAGCGCGCTCTTGCGCTGGACGGCACATGCACTGGTGAGCATGGAATTGGTTTGGGGAAAATAAAGTACATGGCGCTGGAACATGGTGCAGCCGTTGGAGTAATGCGTTTGATCAAGCAAGCGCTGGATCCCTTAGGACTGATGAACCCCGGAAAAGTCCTTCCCGAAGTTTGATGCCCAAGGTGAAATCCACGTCTTCAACACAGACATGTCGTGCTGGAGGCTTTTCTAACGCTATCCCGAAGGGGATGCTTCACATGTCCGATAACTACACAGCCCAGGACATCTACGCTTTCAAGCGCTAGTGAGACAACTCCGTAAAGGGCGTGAACACCGCTTGGTCGTTGCCGGTCTTGTTGTCGAAGAATGAGGACTCAATGGCCTCCTTCGAGCGCTTCGTTGTCGAATACAATGAGATGTACTTCTCCAAGTGGATGACGTTCCTGACCTCGATCATCTGCCCGATTTTCGCCATGTCGCCGTCGGAGATTAACTTCGACTCGCTCACATACGGCAGCAGCTCGGCGCTGTCGGGTTCCGACACCAGCGAAAAGCTGGTGGCCTCCAAGCTTCCGGTCTGCGGCCGCTGAGCTCCTACTACCAAGGCGTGATCAGCGGCTTTATCGTCAGCGCCCTGGTCACCCCTTACAGGCGGCGTATTGATCGGTCTGGCGTCCAAGCCTATTTCTCGTCGCCAACGGACGTGTCGCAGGCATCCGCGGTCTGATCGGTAGTCTTTTACAGCGTGGGAGCGTGGGGCGAGTGAGAAGTACGTTTTCTCCTGGGCCTGCTTATCGCGCCGCTTCTATGGGGCTTGTTCGCCGCGCTGCCGCAGATTGAGTTCCAAAGTGGTTGGTTCGGGTTGATCGTCGCCGGTATGTTGGTGGGCGCCGGTACACGATACGGTTCAGGTTGCACCAGTGGCCATGGGGTGCGCGGCATATCGCACCTTTCGCCGCGATCAATGGTTGCAACTGTGTGTTTCACGTTCGTGTCCGCCACAGTGTTTTCTTGCGTCATCTTCTAAAGGGGGTGACATGATCAAACTGAGTGCATTCATTGCTGGTCTGCTGGTCTGCTTAGGTCTGGTTCTGGCAGGTATGGCCAACCTCAGTAAAGTACTCGCTTTCCTGGATTTAACTGGTGCTTGAGACCCTTCCTTGGCGTTGGCCCAATAACCAAGCCGCGACAACAATCTAGCTCGCTGCTGGGAAGACCAATTCAGTTACCGATCAAACATAAGTTAGACCCGCGCTTGATTGGCGGTAGCAGCGGGCATCTGTCCTGGCCCTGCAGTGGCAATTCTGCTGACAGGACGCTTGCAAGCGATCGTATTCATGTTGGCCATGCAGTCCGGTATGTTGTTGTTTACCGCGCTGGAAACCCGGCGCAACCATTAATCGGGAGATCGCCATGAAAGCAAACATTGGAACCATTGACCGTAGCCTGCGCATTGTCGCTGGCGGCAGCAACTGGCTGGTCTGGTTGCTCAGCGCTGCTCGGTAACGGGTACCGCAGAATCCCGCGGGGTGATCTTCAACCCGGACTCTGTGAGGATGGCATCGCGCAGCCCGTTGACCTTGACCAACCAGGTGACGGTGGCCATCTGCTTGTCCAGCAGCTGTATGCACTCTTCCATGTACTGTCGGACAGGGCGCAGATTTCGTAGAAACGCAGGCTGAGGCGTTCAGAGGTGATCACCAGCGGCTTCCAGCGCGGCTTGATGAAGGCCGTAGCGGCATCCCCTGCAGAAACATGGCAAGTTCAGTCGTTTTGTGCATGAGCAGATTCACGGAGCACCCACAGACCCGCTTCAGCACAGGCTTCGTCCTGTTCCTCACTGGCTCCGGAGACGCCAATACCACCAATGCATTCGCCGTCCAGAAGGATAGGCAGGCCTCCGCCGAACACCACCAGCCGCTCGCGTTTTGGCAGGCCGATGCACAGGCGCGGGTTATCACCCAGCACTTCGAGCCAGTCGCGAGTGGGAAAGCCGAAGCTGACAGCAGTATAGGCCTTGTCCTCGGCGATACCTTGAGAATGCAGGAAGGCGCCGTTCATGCGCAGATAGGCCAGCGGCAGGCCGGCGCGGTCCACCACGCTGACGTGAATGCGCACGCCAAGCTCGTCGGCATGGGCCACGGCGGCGCGTGCGACGGCAGAGGCTACTTCCCAGTGCAGCGAGCGTTCGGTCATGGTTTTCACGTGTCGGGCACCCAGGATTGTGCAGGATCAGGTGGGATCATCGACCGAGAGCCTTGGCGCTTTTGCCCGCGATGCCGAAGTGGTTACTCGGCATCTCGGTGATGATGACCCGTACTCGTTCGATCGGTGCGTCCAGCGAGCGCGACATAGCGTCGCTGACTTCGCGGATCAGGGTTTCCTTCTGTTCGTTGCTGCGACCTTCTAGGATGTACAACTGAGCGATGGGCATACCTCGTCCTCCGAAAAAAGGGGGCGGCCGTCCGTGCAGACCGGCCGCGGGGGGTCAGATAAAGCGTGCGGACACCGAGCCGAGGCCCTGGTAACGCACGGTTATGTTGTCGCCCGGCGCAACCGGCACGGCGGCGGTGATGCCGCCGGTCATGATGAAGGTACCGGCCGGGATGTGTTCGCCGCGCTCGGCCAGCAGGTTGGCCAGCATCGCCACGCTGGACAGCGGATGGCCGAGCACTGCGGCGCCGGCACCGAGTTCGACCACTTCGCCGTTTTTCTCCATGACCACGCCGAGGGTGCGCAGGTCGACCTCCTCCAGGCTGGCCATCCGGCCACCGGTGATGAAGCGGGTCGAGGAAGCGTTGTCGGCGACCACGCTGATTAGGTCGAACTTGAAGTTCTCATAGCGCGAGTCGATCACCTCGACGGTGGGGATCACGTAGTCGATCGCCGCGATCACATCGCCGAGGTGGCAGCCCGGGCCGTGCAGAGGCGTTTTGGTCACCACTGAGATTTCCGCCTCGATCTTCGGATGGATCAGTTGGGCGCAATCGATTACGCCGCCGTCCGGCACGCTGAAGTAATCGGCGAGGAAGCCATAGATCGGCGTTTCCACTCCCATCTGCGCCATCTTCGCCCAGGAGGTCAGCCCCATCTTCAGGCCTACGATCTTGTTGCCGCGGGCCTCCTTGCGCCGACGGATTTCCCACTGCACGTCGTAGGCGTCGGCGAAGGTCATATCAGGAAAATCGTTGGTCACCTTGCCGATATCGTGGACATTCAGCTCGGCATTTTCGATGTGCTCGGCCAGGGCCAGCACCTGTTCGCGGATCAGAGTACGGTTCATGCGCTCACCTTCTGCTGCTGACGAGCCCGCGCCATGTCCAGGGCCAGGTCTTCGATCATGTCTTCCTGGCCACCGACGGTGCCGCGTCGGCCCAGTTCGACTAGGATGTCGCGGGCCGAGACGCCATATTTCTTCTCGGCGCGTTGGGCGAACAGCAGGAACGAGCTGTACACCCCGGCGTAGCCCAGGGTTAGGGCGTCGCGGTCGACGCGGATCGGCTGATCCATCATCGGCACCACCAGGTCCTCGGCGACGTCCATGATCTTGTACAAGTCGATACCGGTCTCCACACCCATGCGCTTGCACACCGCGACGAACACTTCCAGCGGGGTGTTGCCGGCACCGGCGCCGAGGCCGGCGACTGAGCCATCGATGCGCACTGCACCTGCCTCGATGGCAGCCAGGGAGTTGGCAATGGCCATGCCCATGTTGTGGTGTCCGTGGAAACCGACCTCTGTGGCCGGATTCAGCTCGGCACGCAGGAGGCCAATCTTCTCGCTGACCTCATCGGGCAGCATGTAGCCGGCCGAGTCGGTGCAATAGATGCAATTGGCGCCATAGCTTTCCATCAGCTTGGCCTGTTCAAGGACTTTCTCAGCGCTGATCATGTGCGCCATCATCAAGAAGCCGACGGTGTCGACGCCGAGCTTGCGTGCCATGCCAATATGCTGCTCCGAAACATCCGCCTCGGTGCAGTGGGTGGCCACCCGGATGGTCGAGACGCCGCAGTCCAGGGCCATGCGCAGGTGCTCGACGGTGCCAATGCCGGGCAGCAGCAGGGCGGACACCTTGGCCTGTTTGAGCTGCGGGATCACGGCTCGCAGGTACTCCTCGTCGCTGTGCGCCGGGAAGCCGTAGTTGATCGAACGACCGCCAAGGCCGTCGCCGTGAGTGATCTCGATCAGCGGCATACCTGCCGCATCGAGGCCCTTGGCCACCGCGACCATCTGTTGCAGGCTGATCTGATGGCGCTTGGCGTGCATGCCGTCGCGCATGCTCATGTCGTGCAGAATGACGCTCTTGCCGTGCAAATTCATGGTGCTACTCCTCTCACGCGAACGCGATGTCGCGACGCGGCAGTTGAATGGTGCCGGCGGCGATTTCCTCGGCGAACATCTCGCCGGTGCGCAGCGCGGCGGCGGTCATGATGTCGAGGTTGCCGGCGTACTTGGGCAGGTAGTCGCCCAGGCCTTCGACTTCCATGAAGATCGACACGCGGTTGCCGTCGAACACCGGGCCGTTCTTCAGTCGGTAGCCGGGCACGTATTTCTGCACCTCGGCGATCATCGCGTGGACCGAGACGGTGATCGCGGCCTGGTCCGGCTCGCTGTCGGTCAAGCAGTGGATGGTGTCGCGCATCATCAGCGGCGGCTCGGCCGGGTTGATGACGATGATCGCCTTGCCCTCCCTGGCGCCGCCGACCTGCTCAATGGCTCCGGCGGTGGTGCGGGTGAACTCGTCGATGTTCTTGCGCGTGCCAGGGCCGACAGAGCGCGAGGACACGGTGGCGACGATCTCGGCGTAGGCCACAGGCTGCACGCGGGAGACCGCGGCGACCATAGGGATGGTTGCCTGGCCGCCGCAGGTGACCATGTTGACGTTCATTTCCAGGCGGCCGACGTGCTGCTTGAGGTTGACCGGCGGCACGCAGTAAGGGCCGATGGCCGCTGGGGTTAGGTCGACCATCAGCACGCCAAGCGCGTTGAGCTTGCGGCTATTCTCGGCATGCACATAGGCCGAGGTGGCGTCGAAAGCGATGCGGATGTCGTCGTCCAGCACATGTGGCAGCAGGCCGTCGACGCCTTCGGCTGTGGTCTTCATGCCGAATTCGCGGGCGCGCTTGAGGCCATCGGAGTTGGGGTCGATGCCGACCATCCACACCGGCTCGATCCACTCGGAACGGAGCATCTTCATCACCAGATCGGTACCGATATTGCCGGGGCCGATAATGGCCGCCTTGAGTTTCTTGCTCATGGGGGTTGTCCTCTGTTCGATCAGGTGAAGCGCACGGAGGCGCTGCCGATGCCGCCGATCTCGACGCGCATGAAGTCGCCGGCTTTGACCAGCTCCAGGGGTACCAGCGAGCCGGAGAGGATCACTTCGCCAGCCTTCAGCGGGATGCCGAAGCGGCCCAGGGTGTTGGCCAGCCAGGCCACGCAGTTGACCGGCGAACCCAGGGCCGCGGCGCCGGCACCGGTGCTGAGCAACTGGCCGTTCTTCTCCACCAGCATGCCGCAGGTGACTAGGTCGACCTGGCGTGGCGACACCGCCGTGTCGCCGAGCACGAACAGCCCGCAGGAGGCGTTGTCCGCCACTGTGTCCTCGATCTTGATTTTCCAGTCGCGGATGCGCGAATCGACGATCTCGAAGCAGGGCATCACGCATTCGGTGGCGGCCAGCACGTCGGCGTTGGTTACGCCGGGGCCGAGCAGATCTTTTTTCAGGATGAAGGCGATCTCGCCCTCGGCCTTGGGCTGCATCAGCCTCTGGCTGATCGGCATGGCTTCGCCGCTGTTGAACACCATGGCGTCGGTCAGGTAACCGAAGTCGGGCTGGTGCACGTTGAGCATGTTCTGCACCGCCTTGCTGGTGACGCCGATCTTCTTGCCGATAATCTTCTCGCCGGCGGCCAGCCGGCGTTCGAGCATGCGCAGGGAGATGTGGTAGGCGTCATCGATGCTGATGGCGAGACCGCGCTCGGTCAGCGGCGCGATCGCCTCGCGGTTGACCATCGCCTGGTACAGCTCGTCGCCGAGCTCGTTGATTAATATCTGGTCCATAGTTCTCTCTCAGGAAGGGGGGCGGCCTCGGCGAGGAAATCCTCGACCAAGCGGGCGAAACGGCCGGCGTGCTCGATCTGGGTCCAGTGGCCGCAGTGGCCGTAGACGTGCAACTGGGCGTTGGGGATCAGCTCGGACAAGGCCAGCGAGGCGGACAGGGGGATCACTCGATCCTCGCGGCCATGGATTACCAGCGCCTCGTGGGGCAGGGTGCTGATCTGTTTCGGGTCGCTGGCCAGGCCGTCGACCCAGCGCTGGCGCGGCGCCGGGAACATCGCGGCGAACGACTCTTGGAAGCCTGGACGGATGCTCGCCTGGTAGCGCAGCTCTGCCAGCTCGTCATTGACTAGATTGCGGTCATAGGCGAATACATCAAGCAGGCGGCGCATCTCTTCAAATGAAGGGTTGTAACCCCAGACTGCATCCAGCCCCTCTGTGATGGGGAAGGTCACGCCGACGCTACCCATCAGCACCAGCCGACGCACCCGCTCGGGGTGACGGATGGCCAGGGCCAGCGCCAGGCCGCCACCAAACGAATTGCCGACGATGTCGGCCTGGGCGATGCCGAGCGCGTCGAGCACGCCGATGGCATGCTCGACCCAGCGCGCCTGGTTGTAGAAGGCATCAGCCGGGCGTTCACTGAAACCAAAACCGAGCATATCTGGGGCGAGCACCCGGCGGTTCTGGGCCAGCTGCGGAATTATCCCACGCCAGTTGGCCCAGGCAGTGACGCCGGGGCCGGAGCCGTGAATCAGCAGCACCGGGAAACCTTCACCCTGGTCATGCAGGTTAGTGCGCCAGCCCGCAGCGAGGATCTGGCGACCCAGTTCGGGGCTAGGTTCCGTAACCTGCGGGGGGGCCTTCAATGATGCAGTCATAGGCACCTCAGAGTTTCACGCAGATGTTTTTTAGCTCGGTGTAGAACTCCAGCGAGTGCACCCCCCCTTCACGGCCGATGCCCGACTGCTTGCTGCCGCCGAAAGCGGTGCGCAGGTCGCGTAGGAACCAGCTGTTGACCCAGACGATGCCGGCCTCGATCTGCCCGGCGACGCGGTGGGCGCGCGAGCTATTTTCGGTCCAGATCGCCGATGCCAAGCCATAGGGCAGGCTGTTGGCCAGTTTGACTGCCTCCTCTTCGCTGTCGAACGGACGGATATGGCAGCAGGGGCCGAAGATTTCCTCGGTGACCACCGCCGAATCGTCGGCCAGCCCGGTCCAGATGGTCGGTTGCACCCAGGCGCCGCCAGCCAGGTGCGCCGGCATGTCCGGCACGCCGCCGCCGGTGATGACGCTGGCGCCGTCGTCGAGCGCCTGCTGGTAGTAGTTGAGGACTTTTTCACGGTGTTTGAGACTGACTAGCGGACCGAAGTTGCTGCTCGTGTCGTCCGGCGGACCGATCACCAGGCTCTCGGCACCAGCCTTGAGGCGGGAGACGAACTCGTTGAAGATCGGCCGCTCGACATATACCCGCTCGGTGCCGAGGCAAACCTGGCCACAATTGGCGAAGACTGAGCGCAGGGTGCCCTCAATGGCCTTGTCCATATCGCAGTCGGCGAAGACGATACCAGCGTTCTTGCCGCCCAGTTCCAGCGACACCTGGCGCACGCCCTTGGCGGCGGCGCGCATAATGGTTTCGCCAGTGCCGGTCTCGCCAGTGAAGGTGATGGCGTCGACGTCCGGGTGGGCGGTGAGGAAGGCCCCTGCCGAATCGCCGCCGAAACCGTGTACAACGTTGTACACGCCTGCTGGCACGCCGGCGGCCTGCATCACCTCGCCGAGCAGGGTGGCGGTTAGCGGGGTTTCCTCGGATGGCTTGACCACCACGCAGTTGCCGCAGGCCAGCGCCGGGCCGACTTTCCAGGTCATCAGCAGCAGCGGCAGGTTCCACGGGCTGATCACCCCGATCACCCCCTTGGGCCTGCGCACGCCGTAGTTGAGCGCACCAGCACCGTCCGGGGTAGCCATCTCAAAGGCTTCATTGGCTACATTCTTAAGCAGGTCGGCGAACACCTTGAAGTTGGCCGCCCCGCGCGGAATGTCGATGTGCCTGGCTAGGGATTTAGGCTTGCCGGTGTCCAGGCATTCGGCCTCGAGGAACTCGTCGAAGCGCGCCGTGATGCCATCGGCCACTCGATGCAGAATCTCAGCGCGCTCCACTACCGTCATCTTGCCCCATGGCCCCTTGAGCGCGGCACGGCCAGCCTTGACCGCGGCGTCGACCTCTGCGCGGCCGGCCTCGTGGACACTGGCGATCACTTGGCCGTTGATTGGGTTGATATCTTCGAAAGTGCGGCCGCTGGCCGAGCCGATGAACTCACCGTTGATGTAATGCTTAATCTCTTTCATTTGCGCTACCTCTGGAATATATCGACTCGGGCCTTCAGGTCAAGACAGTCATGAATCGTTCATTGAGCACCCGGTCATGATAGAAGATCGCCTTTCCCAGGTCCTTAGCCATCCAGGTCACAGGCTTGTGATCCGGGTAACTGTAATCACCGCCGCAAAACACCTCATTGCGGTTGCCAGAGGGATCGAAAAAGTAAATAGTCTTACCGTGGGTTAGACCATGACGGGTCGGACCGATGTCTATTGAGGTGTCGGTCATGCTGATCAGGTCGGCGGCGCGCAACACATCCTCCCAACTCTCAAGGAGGAATGAGGCATGATGGAGCTTGCCCTTCTCCGCATGCTGAATAAAAGCAACATCATGTGCCTTGGTCGACAAACTGAGAAATTGAGCTAGGCGTTTACCTTCTGCATCGATTACTTGCTCGGCTAGATAGAAGCCTAACACCTCGGTAAACAGATCATTTGTGGCTTGTAATTCGTCGCCATACAGCAAGCAATGGTCGAAGCGGACAGCCGCCATCCCTTTCAGATCGCGCGGCCAGGCCTCGGGATTAATCTCATTCACACCCCATTTACCAGTGTATTCCTTGTCCACATACAACTCGAAGTGATGTCCAGAGGGGGCCTGGAAGCGCACGCGCCTACCGCAGCCGTTCAGTTCGCCCGCCGGTACATGCTCGATGGCACAGCCATATGCCAGCAGATCCTGCTCAAGTTGCCGGAGAGAATCCTCATCTACCATCTTGAAACCCATAAAATCCATACCAGGCTCATCGGCTTCACGTAGCACCACGGAAAACTTGTCAACTTCTGTCCAGGCCTTCAGATAGACACGGCCGTGCTCGTCACGGTCCATCTCGATCAGGCCTAATAAATCGACGTAGTGTTTTAGGGCCTCGGCCATATCCAGTACCCTTAGCTGCACGTGGCCGGGGCGCATTATCCCTTTACTCATGGCGTCACCTTTTCTCATTGTTGTGGGTTGACTATTTCTTCGTTTGGGGGGTTTGAATAACGTTCGATACATAAATCACTACGGGCAAACAGTCGGCATGCCAAGGCGTAACCTTGTTCTCGAGCCTCTATAGATAGGTGCTTGCAGCTCATACGTCCGCATTCGTAATCACCGGTCAGCACCCGCACCTTACACACGCCGCACCCGCCGCCGCGACAGCCAACTGGTAAGCAGTACTTGTTCTGGGCCTCCATAGCACGCAGCACTGACTGCTGCGGCTGGCAGACGAAGCTCTCCCCATCAGGCCGCACAGTGATTTCAAAGACAGTTTGCATCCCGCCTCCATCGACACCTGCGTCACTGGGCACAGCTGCAGGACCCCAAAAGACAAATCCTAGCCAGCTTGGTGATTGCTAGGGAAGTATTGATTGTCATCGCGCGAGCTCTGATTGTGGAACGGAACGAGCGCTTGTTATTGGTTTGCATTGTTATCTCTAGCGGTGCTCTTCGGCACAGCGTGTAGGAAATACTAATGGGTTACCGTGGTGTCTGCGTTGCCCTGGTACCAATGCGGTGGCTGCCCGTGTTTAGATCAGAATCTAAGTTTATCTACAGATCCAACGGCTCTCATCAGCGTCGGCCTAGCGGCTGAAGCAAAGTGATATCTTGCACCTAGCACCAAAGGCAAACCCATACGCATCACGTAACCCGTGCGCAGAAAATGCTTCAATACTTGCCCTCGAAACCCCAGCCACAATCTACACGCCCACTTACCCTTGACGCTGCGCAATTTGGTCACGCGGCTCCCACCCCATGCGCACTCGGGCCTCAGCCAGATCGGTGTCGAGGTCATGGTTCCATAGCCAATCAAAGCGGGTCGCCAGGGTCTCCCCCAGCAGTTGCTCGTTCGCACCGACGATGGGGTCGCGCAATTCGTATAGTTCGCCGGTTTCGAAGGAGGTTCGCTGCACGAGACAGGCACGAGGGCGGCGTAGGTCGTCGTAGGCTTTAAGCAGCTCGGGTAGAGTTTCTGCATCCGCATGAGGATCGCCCAGCAGACGAGCGAGAAAGTAGGCGTCCTCAAGCCCCTGAGCGGCACCGGCACCTTGATGCGGAAGCATAGCGTGGGCTGCGTCACCGATTAGGACGACCCGACCATGCACATAGGTTGGCAGCTCCGCCAAATCATGCAATGCCCAGAGAGTGGGGTTCGGGATGCACTCCAGTAGGATACGTGCGGCATCCCCCCACCCGAAGAAAGCATCAAGCATATCGAGCTGGCTCACTTCCCGGACCCAAGGGGCATCGGCGGGCCAAGTTGGCTCCGGCTGGCTACGGTCGGAAATGAAGGCTACCACGTTGATGCTGCTACCATTTCTTACAGGGAAGGTAAGAATATGGCCATCGAGTCCTAAGTACATCTGCGGTACATCCACCAAGTGCTCGGCGATGCCATTGATCCTATAGGCTTCGCGCAGTTGCAGGCTATCTACCATCCCCCGGAATGCACAGGTGCCGCTAAAACGTGGTCCTAGATGGGCCAGTCCCTGACCTTCCAGCACATGACTACGAAGCGCTGACTTAATGCCGTCGGCGCCGATTAGGAGATCGCAACGGTACTCCGTGCCGTCGGCGAATAGCACTTGCAGTTCACCACCCTGCTGTTCGACCTCGGTGGCACGCTTCCTGAATTGTGCGATGCCTTCTGGAAGGTGTCTTACTAGGGCGTCAAGGAAATCCGCCCTGTGTACAGAAGACTGACCTACGCCCGGCGCAATGGTGGCACCTAAATAGCTAGCATCGCTCCCGCGCCGCCATTCAAACCAAACATCCTCCCAAGGCTGTGGGGTACGATCAGCAACCTGCAGGTAGGCCTCACCCAAACCCAAACCGGCAATGGCGCGCACGGCGTTAGGCCCGAAGGACACACCAGCACCTACTTCACCGAACGCGGGGGCCGCCTCGAATAGCTGTACCTCGAGATGGGAGTGCTGGCACAAGCTCAATGCCAAGGCGACACCTGAAATTCCGCCGCCGATTATACCAACGCGCAAGGCCGGTTTCTTATTGTTCATGCAATACCTGTCAACTTTATTATTGGATGCCTCCAACAATAGCGAAGCTATAACTATTGATAAATACACTAAATCCTATACTATATATTCGCATTGAGAATAATGCTGCCGTTCAGGCAGAACGACAGCGACAACATAGCGAGGCTCCATGGAACTACATGACCTGGATTTAAACCTGCTAGTAGTATTCAATCAGTTGCTCGTCGACAGGCGTGTCTCTACCGTCGCGCAAAGCCTAGGTCTAACCCAACCTGCCGTAAGCAACGCCCTGAAGCGCCTGCGCACCGCACTGCAGGACGAACTATTCGTACGTACCCACCAAGGCATGGAACCTACGCCCTACGCTGCCCATTTAGCCGAGCCCATCGCCCATGCCATGCACAGTCTGCGCGAAGCACTACATCACGAAGAGCGCTTCGATCCTCTGACCAGCGAGCGCACCTTCACCCTGGCCATGACCGACATTGGTGAGATATATTTCATGCCCCGGCTGATGGATGCGCTCACTCATCAGGCCCCCCATTGCATAATCAGCACTGTACGCGACAGCTCGGTGAGCTTGGTACAGTCGTTACAAGACGGTACAGTAGATTTGGCCGTAGGCCTGCTACCCAACCTACAGGCCGGCTTCTTACAGCGTCGGCTGCTCCACAACCGCTACGTGTGCCTTTGCCGTAAGAACCACCCGGCCACCAGAGAGCCACTGACCTTGGAGCGCTTCTGCGCCTACGGCCATATACGAGTCATCGCCACCAGCACTGGCCACGGCGAAGTAGATTCCCATATGGCGCGGGCCGGCATCCGACGTGACATCCGCCTAGAGGTTCCGCATTTCGTCGCCGTCGGCCATATCCTCCAGCATACGGAGCTACTCGCGACCGTACCTGAGCGCTTCGCTGACTGCTGTGTAGACCCCTTCGGCTTGAGCGTGCTGCCTATCCCCATCGACCTACCAGAAATCCCCATTAACATGTTCTGGCACGCAAAATACCACAAGGACCTAGCCAACATCTGGTTGCGACAACTGATGTTCGATTTGTTTTCGAATTGAGCCACAATCCGGGGTGATCGTTGGGGCTATCAGTAATCTTGAGCAGCCGCTCGCATATTGGTTGGCAACCGAGGAAGCCAAGCAACTAGCTACTCATGCAGGGGGACCTTAGCAATACGCCAGTCGCACCGACTGTGCCATTCCTAGGTTTAGGTATGTTGAGGGCGGCAAGGCGTCCGTAGATTGGCCACTGGAGCCGGTTACGCTGGCTGCGTCGCTTGAGGCGCTTGCCGCCAACCGAAAACCACCGAGACGTGTCAGATTTCCCTGTACTGCATGGTGCTTGAAGAATCCACTAACCACTCGGTTAAGCGACTGACCACGACTCAAACTGGCTCATGACGTCGGCGTTTTAGCTTATCCCGAATGGCCAGCAGCATCGCACGCCTCCACTCCTTGACCGTCAGCCACAGGATTTGAAACCCACCGGTTCTGTTGGTCCTACAAGTGTGTAAAGCCCAGGCAGTCAAAAGCCTCCGGTTTACCCAAGGCTCGCTTCCTACAATTTCTCGCAGCAAAACGATCAAACTCGATCAGTCGTGTCTTCAAAGCGTTGAGCGATAAACCGAACCTAGGGAATCTCCGAACAAGTCCCGGTTATGCGAAAATCGCCTGACCACCTGATCCGAGCCTCCCATGAGCCAGATGAGCTTTTCCGATTTCGAATATGCCAGCAAGCGCAAGCAGACACGCCGCGAACGCTTCCTCGCCGAGATGGATCATGTCGTCCCCTGGACAGGTCTGCTGGGCCCGATCGAACCGTTCTACCCCAAGGCCGGCGGTGGCAGAAAACCTTATCCGCTGGAAACCATGCTGCGCATTCACCTGCTGCAGAACTGGTTCTCCCTGAGTGATCCGGCCATGGAAGAAGCGCTCTACGAAATCACCCCCATGCGCCAGTTTGCACGCCTGACGTTGAGTGCGCCGATACCGGAAGACACCACGATCATGAACTTCCGGCACCTGCTGGAGAAACATCAACTGGCTCCTGCAATCCTCGCGGTCATCAACGGTTATTTGCAGGAAAAAGGCCTGTCGCTGCGCCAGGGCACCATCGTCGATGCCACTATTATTCATGCCCCAAGCTCGACCAAGAACAAAGACGGCGAGCGTGATCCCGAGATGCATCAGACAAAGAAGGGTAACCAGTATTTCTTCGGTATGAAGGCCCACATCGGCGCTGACGTTGAGTCTGGACTGGTTCATCACGTCCATGGCACTGCGGCCAATGTGGCCGATGTCACTCAAGTCGCCGAACTGCTCCACGGGGAAGAAAACGCGGTCTATGAGGACGCTGGCTACACCGGTGTCGAGAAGCGTGAAGAGCACGAAAATCGTAACGTGATCTGGCAAATCGCGGCGCGGCGCAGCACGTATTCCAAGCTGAACAAACGCAGCCTGTTGTACAAAGCCAAGCGCAAGAGCGAGTACTGCAAAGCGCAGACACGCGCCAAGGTCGAGCATCCGTTTCGGGTCATCAAGCGCCAGTTTGGTTACGTGAAAGTACGCTTTCGTGGGCTGATGAAAAACACGGCCCAACTGACCACGCTGTTCGCCCTGTCGAACCTGTGGATGGCTCGAAAGCGACTGATGGGTTTGGGTGAGTTGCGCGCTTAACACGGAAAACCGAGCGAAAAACGCGCTCGACTCACACTGCATCAGACCGTTTTCAGAAAAATAGCGCTATGTGCCTGGCAAATTACGGCTTGCCACCGCTGCGCGGCAAGTTGATCGGAGCATCCCTAGGGTTAGAAACTTATTTCAGAGACAGCACACTAGATCAAGCTTGGCAGGGGAATTAAAGAGTTCAACACGGCTTTTCAATTAAATGAGATGACAAAGATCGCTGGCGACTACTGCAGGAAAACACTGGTGTCCAGGGGATAGGCTCCGGTAGTGTTTCTCCGCCTACTGATGCGTCGGCACTGACCAATCTGTATCGGACGGGTTCGATTCCCGGTTTGGAACTGAGCTGGCCCTGAAAGTAGACGGGCTTGGAATCCTTTCCAGCGACCTATTTCGACGACTGCTGCCGGAGCTGATGCTGAAGCCGTCAAATACCCAGACCTAGGAACGCAGCCACGAGCCACCCGCAAGTTACACAGGATGGTTCGTACCGCGTCCTGTAAAAAGTGGAGAAACACTTATTTTCAGGATCAACCCAACGATTATCGTGCCTTAGCCGAGCAGGCCCTCTCTTTTGAGGGCCGCCTGTATGGCAGGACGCCCGGCGATGCGCCCCAGGTATTCGTTGATCGTGGGCCAGGACGCAAGATCGAACTGCACCAATCGCGACCAACCCAACACGGTAAACAGATAGGCATCGGCAACCGTGTAACTGTCGCCGAGAAGGAACTGTTTGCCCGCAAGCTGTGCCGCGACATACTCACACCGCTTTGTCAGCGTCTGTTTGATCTGTATTTTCCATTCATCAGGCGCGCAGGGATTGAACAGGGGGCTAAAGGCTTTGTGCAACTCCGATGTAATGAAATTGAGCCATGAGTACAGGTGGTAGCGTGCCATGCTGCCGGCCGAAGGTGCCAGGCTCTTGTCGGCGCGATCTGCCAGGTAGAGTAAAATCGCCGACACTTCGGTTAGCAGCTCGCCATCATCGAGTACTAACGCAGGCACGTAGCCCTTGGGATTGATGGTGCTGAAATCGATATTGGACTCCGTCCTATGCGTGGCCAGATCCACTTTTTCGAGCGCAAAGTCAAACCCGGTTTCTTGTAGCGCGATGTGTACGGCCAGCGAACAGGCACCAGGTGCATAGTACAGTTTCATAAGTGTGTCTCCTTGTTGTGGTGGCAGTTACAAACCTGCGTAAGCGGGATAATTGGGGGTAGCCTTTTTCACCTACGGTATAGACAGTGGAGATATCAAGCGGATTGAACGGCGTGGCCATGCGCCAGCACCGATAGGTCGGCGTTGGCGAGGAATACTCCCCACCACGATCAATATACACTTGCGGCTCCAGGTCAGCCTAGGTACGTTCGGCAGCAGCATGACCGCCGAACAAGAGCAGATACCCTGAACCGCTCGCGAATGGCCTGTTTGATAGCGGTGGGTTTCAAATACTGCGGCTGACGGTCAAGAAGCGGATGCGTGCGACGCTGCTGGCCATTTGGGATGAGCTGAAACGCCAACGTCATGAGCCAGTTCGAGTCGTAGGTCAGTGGCTTACCCGGGTGATCAGCGGGTACTTCAATTACCACGCGGTGCCGGGGAATCTGATACGTCTTGGTGGTTTTAGGTTGGCGGTATGCCGTCTATGGCGGCAAGCCCTCAAGCGACGCAGCAAGCGTAATAGACTCCAGTGGTCACGCTACGGACGCCTTGCAGACCTCTATATACCTAGACCTAGAAATGCACATCCTTACCCTGAGGATCACTTCGCGTCACATATCCGAGGCAGGAGCCGTATGTGGTAGTTCCGCACGTACGGATCTATTGGTATGGACGCCCCCATCCACAAACCAGTGGCTTCAACGTGCAATAGTAGAAGTGCTTCAGAAACCACAAACCAAGAGGAGCATCTGGCATGAAAATTATGACCGTTGGTAACGATCTGGCGAAAAATGTATTTCAGGTGCACGGTGTTAATGAACATGGCAAGACCGTTCTGAGAAAGCAACTCAAGCGCGAACAGGTCGCCACCTTTTTGCAATCATGCCGCAGTGCCTGATCGGTATGGAGGCCTGTGGAAGCGCCCACCATTGGGCTCGCAAGCTGCGCAGCTTTGGTCATGATGTGAGGCTGATGGCCCCGCAATTCGTAAAGCCATATGTGAAAACGAACAAAAACGATGTAGCTGATGCTGAGGCTATCTGCGAAGCGGTAGGTCGGCCAAACATGCGTTTTGTGCCGATTAAGGACATAGAGCAACAGGCTGTGCTGTCGCTGCATCGGGTTCGTCAGGGATTGGTGAAGGCTCGGACAGCGCAGGCTAATCAGATCCGTGGGCTGCTGGCCGAATTTGGTCTTGTAATCCAATCCCACAGGGCATCGCACATATCGCCAAGCGTGTGCCGGAGCTTATTGAGGATGAGCACAACGAGTTGCCGGGCTTGTTTCGTCTGCTTGTGCCGCGTCTACAGGAACAGTTGAAGGGGTTCGATCATCAGGTTCGTGAGATCGAGAGTCAAATTGTCGCCTGGCATCGCGTGAACGAAAACAGCCGCAAGCTGGCCAAGATTCCAGGCATCGGGCCAATCAAGGCCAGTGCGATGGTAGCCTCTCTTGGCGATGCCAAGAGTTTCAAGAATGGCCGACAGGTGAGTGCTTGGCTTGGGCTGGTGCCGAAGCAGAACTCCACTGGGGGTAAGACGGTGCTGTTGGGGATGAGTAAGCGGGGGGACTCCTATCTACGGACGCTACTGATCCAGGGGTCACGGTCGATGATCTACGCAGCACAACGAAAAGATATCTCTGACAGCTGGCTTGGCCGGCTACTTAAGCGGCGTAACGCCAATGTGACAGCCGTTGCACTGGCGAATAAAAACGCCCGAATTATATGGGCCTTGTTGGCCTGTGACCGCGAGTTCCGCTCCGATTACACGACCGTCGTCGCGTAATCGGAGTGGCTTGAAGACGTCAACTCAACCCTGTAGTAGACCAACGCTATTGATTGCTCAGGTGAGCATGAATTGATGGCAAAACTGGTAAGACCGTGGCCAAGAAAATCTGAACCGCACAGCGTGCCATGAGCACACGGATCTATTGAGAACTCGGCCAGCGGATTCCATCAGGGACAGCGGCAACGCCGCACCGAAAGTCCAGATGTATGAGTGTAATCTATACCATCGAGCCGTCACAGATTGAAAGCTTGGCAACCCGGGGGCGTCCATGTATGTGCGGGGGGCGGCAGGTAACTGCCGTCCCTACCGCGACCTGGTTACCTGCCTTTCAGAGCGCTCGTTCCACCAGAAAAAAGCGCCATCTCATGCCATTTCATGAGAACGATCCAAGCACCATTATTCACAGCGGTAATACTAATATTCATTTATGCTTTATTGACATATAGGAGTTGGTCTATGAGGATGGTGGACACAAAACCTATAATGACGAATCAGAGCTATGGAACTTCTCGTACAACCGAACAACCGCCGCCTGCCATTTGAGTCCGGTGCTAACCTTTTGGAAGTACTCCGTGAGCACGGTGTGGGTATTTCCTATAGCTGCATGTCTGGACGTTGTGGTACATGCCGCTGCCGAATTACAGATGGCAGCGTCATCAGTTCAGCGGCGGAAAGTGGTGACTCAAACCTCGTCGACGAACATTATGTGCTCGCCTGCCAGTCAGTACTCACGAGCAATTGCGCAATTGAAATCGTAGAAGCTGACGACATAGTCACCCACCCGGCGCGAGTCATCAAAGGCATGGTTGTCGCCATCGAGTCACCCACTCACGATATCCGCCGCATCCGCATCCGCCTTGCCAAGCCATTCGAGTTCTCACCCGGACAGTATGCGATGCTGCAGTTCAGTCCCGAGCATGCGCGTCCTTATTCCATGGCAGGTCTGCCAGATGACCAAGAAATGGAGTTTCACATACGAAAAGTGCCGGGTGGGCGTGTTACAGACTATATTTTCGAGCACCTTCGCGAAGGTACAAACGTCAAGTTGAGCGGGCCTCTCGGCACGGCATATCTGCGTCAGGCCCATACCGGGCCAATGCTGTGTGTGGGCGGCGGGACTGGACTCGCGCCGGTACTGTCGATTGTCCGCGGGGCGCTGAAGTCTGGTATGACGAACCCTATCCACCTATATTTCGGGGTGCGCAGTCAGCAAGACCTTTACGACGTAGACAGATTGTACGACCTCGCCGCTATGCACCCTCAACTCAAAATCCATACAGTGATCGCAACTGGCCCAATTAATCAGGACCAGCGAGCAGGCCTAATTACTGATTTGATCGAAAAAGACATTCCTTCGCTGGCTGGGTGGAGAGCCTATCTATGCGGCGCACCAGCGATGGTTGAAGCGCTTTGCGGCGTCGTGAAAGGCCTTGGAATATCGTCTGAACATATTTATGCCGATGCCTTCTACTCCAGTGGGGTTTGAATTACCCCACCGCCCCTGCATCTCTGTGCATCGAGAATCCCTCAACAAGAAAAACAGCTGCGTCTGATTATTTACGACAGTGGAATGATCTCTGAATCCATAATTTACCCAATTTGAAGATAGCTTTATGACAAAAAGATGGATTGAAGCAGTAGCTCTTTCAGATATCCCTCAAGGGGACGTCCTCGGCGTGACAGTCGAGGGAAGGGAGTTGGCGTTGTATGAAGTGGAGGGCGAAATTTACGCTACCGACAATCTATGCACACATGGCGCCGCCCGCATGAGTGACGGTTTTCTCGAAGGCAGAGAAATCGAATGTCCCTTGCATCAAGGTCGGTTTGATGTATGCACAGGCAGAGCCCTGTGCGCTCCACTGACACAGAATATCAAAACATATCCTGTAAAGATTGAAAACATGCGAGTAATGCTTGATTTGAGCTGTGAGTTTAAATAGGAGGCACCCCGGACCCTAGAGCGTACCCCCATTCCATCTTTTAGGTGAAAGCATGAATTACAAAAATAAAAACTTGGTAAGTGAATCTGCGCTGACTCAAAAACACTTGATTCATGGCGACGAAGAGCTTTTCCAACACGAGCTGAAAACCATTTTTGCGCGTAACTGGCTTTTCCTCACCCATGACAGTCTGATTCCTTCCCCTGGCGACTATGTAACCGCAAAAATGGGAATTGATGAAGTCATAGTCTCCCGGCAGAACGACGGTTCGATCCGTGCATTTCTTAATGTTTGTCGTCACCGTGGTAAAACGCTAGTGAACGCTGAAGCCGGTAATGCCAAAGGTTTCGTTTGCAGCTATCACGGCTGGGGCTTCGGATCCAACGGTGAGCTACAGAGCGTCCCGTTTGAAAAAGAACTGTATGGCGAGTCGCTCAACAAAAAATGTATGGGATTGAAAGAAGTCGCTCGTGTAGAGAGCTTCCATGGCTTCATTTATGGTTGCTTCGATCAGGAGGCACCACCGCTTATGGACTACCTAGGTGATGCAGCCTGGTACCTAGAGCCCATTTTCAAGCATTCTGGTGGTTTAGAACTGATCGGTCCCCCAGGAAAGGTAATCATCAAGGCCAACTGGAAAGCACCCGCAGAAAACTTTGTGGGGGATGCATACCACGTGGGTTGGACTCATGCGTCTTCGCTTCGCTCGGGTCAGTCAATCTTCTCTTCGTTAGCAGGCAACGCAGTGCTGCCCCCTGAAGGCGCAGGCCTGCAAATGACCTCTAAATATGGCAGTGGCATGGGTGTGTTATGGGACGGATATTCAGGTGTGCATAGCTCAGACTTGGTCCCGGACTTAATGGCATTCGGCGGTGCTAAACAGGAAAGGTTGAACAAAGAAATTGGCGACGTTCGCGCGCGGATTTATCGCAGCCACCTCAACGGCACTGTTTTCCCGAACAATAGCTTTCTGACATGCTCGGGTGTCTTCAAGGTATGGAACCCCATCGACGCGAATACTACTGAAGTATGGACCTACGCCATGGTCGAAAAAGACATGCCTGAAGATCTCAAGCGACGCTTGGCCGACGCGGTTCAGAGAACGTTCGGGCCTGCGGGTTTCTGGGAAAGCGATGACAATGACAATATGGAAACTGAATCGCAAAACGCCAAAAAATATCAATCCCGAGATAGCGATCTTATTTCTAACTTGGGTTTCGGCGGGGACGTATATGGTGACACGGCCTATCCTGGCGTCGTAGGAAAATCTGCTATTGGCGAGACCAGTTATCGTGGATTCTATCGGGCTTACGGCGCACATATCAGTAGCTCCAGCTGGGCTGAATTCGAGGATGCTTCTAGTAATTGGCATACCGAGCTGACAAAGACTAATGATCGCTAACAGCCGAGAGGGATTATGATGATCAATATCCAAGAAGACAAGCTTGTCTCCGCCCATGACGCTGAAGAGTTTCTTCGTTTCTTCAATTCCCGCGATATTGCTTTGCAACAAGAAGCCGCCATGGTGCTGACCCGGGAAGCGCATCTGTTGGACATTCAGGCTTACCGGGCCTGGCTCAAACACTGTGTGGACTCAGAGGTGCAATATCAGGTTGTCTCACGCGAACTGCGCGCAGCTTCCGAACGCCGTTATCGGCTCAATGACACCATGAACATTTTCAATGAGAACTATCAACAACTGATGGTTCGAGTCGAGCATCAACTAGATCCGCAAAACTGGGGAAACAGCCCAAAGTTACGCTTTACTCGGTTTATCACCAATCTCCAGGCCGCAATGGATGAGGATGAAGATGTACTTCACATCCGCTCCAATCTGATTCTTCAACGAGCACGACGCGGCAATCAAGTCGATGTCTTCTACGCCACACGGGAAGACAAATGGAAGCGCGGCGAAGATGGCGTGCGCAAACTGGTCCGGCGATGGGTGGATTATCCTGAGCGCATTCTTCAAACGCACAATCTAATGGTCTTTCTGTGACCCAATGATCGTTTCTAAAAATGGTGGACACCACAAGCGCCCACCATTCTCAAAAGGACATTTGTGTGTATGAGCAATCAACAAGTCGTTTCGATAACCGGTGCTGGCTCAGGAATTGGTCTCGAACTGGTTCGATCCTTTAAATCGGCCGGTTATTATGTATCCGCCCTAGTGCGAAACGAAGAGCAAAAGGCAAGCCTTTTCAACGAGTTCAAGGACACACTCGAGATTGTCGTGGGTGATGTACGGGACCACGCAACAAATGAAAAGCTGATAAAGCAAACAATCGATAGGTTTGGCCATCTCGACTGCTTCATTGCAAATGCAGGTATTTGGGATTACATGCTCAGCATCGAAGAACCTTGGGAGAAAATATCGAGCAGTTTTGACGAGGTATTCGACATCAATGTCAAGAGCTATTTCAGCGGTATAAGAGCGGCCCTGCTAGAACTAAAAAAAACTAACGGATCAGTGGTGATGACCGCCTCTGTGTCTTCCCATGCGGTCGGTGGTGGTGGTTCTTGCTACATCGCCAGCAAGCATGCGGTCCTGGGAATGATGAAGGCTTTGGCTTACGAATTAGCCCCTCATATTCGGGTCAACGCCGTTGCACCAGGCGGCACCGTAACATCTCTAAGCGGTCCTGCGAGCGCCGGCTTCGAAAAAACACACATGAACAACATGCCCGGTATCGAAGACATGATCAAGGGCCTAACACCCCTGGGATTTGCAGCCAAGGCCGAAGACGTAGTGGCACCCTATTTGTTGTTGGCATCGCGAGATCACGGAAAATTCATTACAGGTACAGTAATTAGCATTGATGGTGGGATGGCGCTCGGTCGCAAGTAGGTTTGTGCGTACCTTAAAATTATAACTACATTTCTGGTCAAACCGAATGAATACAAAATTGTTTATCAACAACGTCTGGATCAATTCCAGTGACCAACAGACCTTCGATCGAAAGCACCCAGTCAGTGGTGAGGTGATGACGGAGTGTGCAAACGCCACGGTGACGGATGCGTTAAAAGCCGCCCAAGCTGCCCAAGAGGCGTTCCAGACATGGAAGAATGTCGGACCTTCGGAGCGACGCCGTGTTCTGCTTAGAGTCGCTGAGGTTATGGAAAGTAAAACACCTGAGTTTGTCGAAGTGATGGCCAGGGAGGTTGGAGCCTCCGCTCTTTGGGCTGGCTTCAATGTCCAGATGTCAGCCAATGTGTTCCGCGAAGCGGCATCGCTAGCTACACAAATACAGGGAGAAACTATCCCGACGGACAAACCCGACACGCTTTCTATGACTTTACGTCAACCGGTTGGACCGATCCTGAGCATCGTGCCATGGAACGGCACGGCCGTGTTGGCGGCACGAGCTATAGCTTATCCGCTGGTCTGCGGCAACACTGTGGTGCTCAAAGGTTCTGAGTTTAGTCCCGCAACGCATGCCCTGATTACTCAGTGCGTGCAGGAAGCTGGGCTGCCTGCAGGAGCTCTCAACTACATCAACTCTTCGCCTGATCGCTCGCCGGAGATCGCCGACGCATTAATCGCCGCCAAGGAGATCCGACGCATCAACTTCACTGGCTCCACCCGCGTCGGTAGCATTATCGCGCAGAAAGCCGCACAACATCTCAAGCGCTGTCTGCTAGAGCTAGGCGGTAAGTCCCCGCTTATTATTCTGGATGACGCGGACATTGGAGCCGCAGTCAACGCCGCGGTGTTCGGTAGCTTTCTGTTCCAAGGTCAGATATGTATGTCCACTGAGCGTTTAGTGGTTGATGAAAAGATCGCCGATGAATTTGTCGCAAAATTCGCCGAAAAGACCAAGCATTTGAGCGCGGGCGACCCATGCGTGACTGGCGACTGCATTATAGGCCCGATGGTCTCGTCAAACTCAGGCGAGCGGATCAATGGTTTACTCAAAGACGCGATTGACAAAGGCGCCAAAATTGTCTGCGGAGGTGTGGCCAAAGGTGCGGTTATGCCAGCCACGATACTTGATCACGTCAATTCTGACATGAGGATCTACGATGAGGAGACTTTCGGCCCCATCACTGTGGTGATCCGTTGCAAAGGCGAAGCAGAAGCTATTCGCATTGCCAACGACAGCGCCTATGGTCTGTCGTCAGGCGTATTTGGCCACGACATTAACCGCGCATTGCGCGTGGGCATGTCCATAGAATATGGCTGTGTCCACATTAACGGATCGACAGTCCAGAGTGAAGCACAGGCTCCTTATGGGGGCACCAAGAATACCGGCTACGGTCGATTTGACGGCCGTGCGGTGCTCGACGAGTTCACAGAACTCAAGTGGCTAACTATCGAGCCTATCAAGCAGCAGTATCCCTTTTAATCAGTACTAACTTCAAGGACTCAAACTATGAGTGAGAAAGCTGGCGTTATTGAGCTCGGATACATGGGTATCTCGGTCAAAGACCCTGATGCGTGGAAATCATTCGCTACTAATATGTTGGGCCTGCAAGTACTAGATGAAGGTGAAAAGGACCGCTTTTATCTGAGGATGGATTACTGGCATCATCGCATCATAGTCCATAATAATGGACAGGACGACTTGGAGTACCTAGGTTGGCGTGTTTCCGGTAAGCCGGAGTTTGAAGCTCTGGGTCAAAAGCTTATTGATGCCGGTTACAATGTCCGCGTCTGCGACAAAGCCGAGGCTCAGGAGCGTATGGTGCTGGGTCTAATGAAAACAGAAGATCCAGGCGGGAATCCAACCGAAATATTCTGGGGGCCGCGAATCGACATGAGCAATCCGTTTCATCCCGGTCGCCCTCTGCACGGCAAGTTTCTGACTGGTGAACAAGGCTTGGGTCATTGCATTGTTCGCCAAACAGATGTTGCAGCGGCACATAAGTTCTATAGTCTACTGGGCTTCCGTGGGGACGTCGAATATCGTCTTCCACTGCCCAATGGTATGACTGCGGAGCTTTCGTTCATGCACTGTAACGCACGTGATCACTCCATTGCATTTGGTGCCATGCCCTCTACTAAGCGACTCAATCACTTGATGATCGAGTACACCCACATGGAAGACTTGGGATATACCCACCAGCAGTTTGTGAAAAACGAGATTGACATCGCGTTGCAACTTGGCATTCATGCCAACGACAAAGCGTTGACGTTCTATGGTGCAACACCTTCCGGCTGGCTTATTGAGCCCGGCTGGCGCGGCGCTACGTCCATCGACCAATCTGAGTATCACGTTGGGGACATATTCGGACATGAGGTCGAGGCAGCTGGATATGGGTTGGATGTGAAGCTTAGTTGAGATATTGAATAATAGGTATACACCTTGCGTTTCTTTATTAAATAAAAATAATAAATAATATGGAAGAAGTCGATGTTAACAAAAAGGTTTTTCCTCGCTTGTTTAGCAGTGTCTTCGCTCAGCACAGCATGGGCCGATGAGTCGCCTTGGACATACCGTGTAGGAGTGACTAATGTCGCCTTCGATGCAAGCGCCAAAGTTTACTTGGATGGGCACAGGGTGCCAGGAGGAAGTGCTGATGCAAGCGATAACAACGCGCTCACCTTTGACATCGGATACGACATCACCGACCTGTGGAATGTACGTTTTATTTTTGGTGTTCCGCCCACAACCAAAGTTACAGGCGCAGGCTCTCTTCCAGGCATGCAGTTGGGAAAGATTAAATATGCACCAGCTGTATTGACTTTGAACTTTAATCTACCTTCTTTAGGTCCAATTCGCCCTCACATCGGCGCAGGAGTAAATTATACGCGAATTGTGGCGAGTGAGGATACTAATCTCAAATCGTTCGATGCAGACCACGCATGGGCCCCCGCGCTGCAAGTTGGTGCTGATATTGACGTAACTAATAACTGATTCGTTAGCATCGATATCCGAAAATTGTTCCTAAAAACCGACGCTTCTGGGTACTTGGGGCCCCAAGAGGCAAAAGCTAAGGTAACTCTAGATCCATTGCTGACGTCGCTCGCTATCGGATACAGATTCTGAATAGGTTAACTCTAGATTTTTCACCTAATTGAGGAGTATATTTCTATGTCGAATAAAACTATTAAGCCAGCGCGTATTACTGCTGATGAGATACACGGTGTCTGGGCTATTATGCCAACGCCGGCCACTCCCGATGCTTCGAACTGGCGTAGTGCTAATACAGTTGATGTAAAGGAGACTGCCCGCATAGTTGAAGAGTTGATTGCCGCAGGCGTCAACGGAATTTTGAGTATGGGCACTTTCGGGGAGTGTGCAACATTAACTTGGGAGGAGAAATGTAATTATGTTTCGACCATTGTCGAAACCGTTCGTGGTCGCGTGCCTTATTTTTGTGGAACCACGGCATTGAATACCCGTGAAGTTATCCGCCAGACTCGTGAGCTTATGGATATTGGGGCAAGCGGCACCATGCTCGGTGTTCCTATGTGGGTGAAAATGGATCTACCTACAGCGGTCCAATTCTATCGTGACGTTGCAGAGGCGGTTCCAGACGCTGCCATTGCGATTTACGCCAACCCAGAGGCCTTCAAGTTCGACTTTCCTCGCGCGTTCTGGGCGGAAATGTCAAAAATTCCGCAGGTAGTAACTGCCAAGTATCTAGGTATCGGAATGCTTGACTTGGACCTAACACTTGCTCCCAACATACGTTTCCTTCCACACGAAGACGACTATTACGCGGCCGCACGCATCAATCCCGAGCGGGTGACCGCGTTTTGGTCAAGCGGCTCTATGTGCGGCCCCGCCACCGCCATCAGGTTGCGTGACGTAGTGGAGCAGGCCAAGAACACCGGTGACTGGGTCAAAGCCAAAGACATCTCCGATGATATGCGGGCAGCCGATTCGACATTGTTTCCGCGTGGCGACTTTTCGGAGTTCTCGAAATACAATATCGGACTTGAAAAAGCACGCATGGATGCCGCTGGCTGGCTCACGGCGGGGCCCTGCCGTCCACCCTACAACCTTGTTCCAGAAGACTACATCACTGGCGCACAAAAGTCAGGCAAGGCTTGGGCTGCGCTGCACACTAAATATAGTAAGGAGTTGAAATAGCTCACCTTCTCAGGAAATAAGCGAGATATAGAGAATTTCTTGCTATAGGAATCGCCAGATCAACAGGTTAGTTGATCTGGCAGTAACCAAAGTATAGGCGAGTGCTGATCTTTATGAGCATTGGATGCGGGAAAACGGGGATGCCCCCCGTGATGAGAATACCCTATTATTGCAGGGTTTTTATTGTATTTGGAGTTTTTAATTGTGATTATTGATTTCTATTTCGATTTTTTGAGCCCTTTCTCGTACTTAGCTAACCATCGGTTGGCAAAGCTAGCGCAAGAATATAGCTTTTCCATTCGATATCATTCGATTGATTTGGCGCGGGCCAAAATAGCCATTGGCAATGTTGGACCCTCTAATCGCGACCTTAAAGTCAAATTGGACTATTTGACGGTTGATTTGCAACGGTGGGCCGAGCTTTATGGAATACCACTTGTGTTTCCAGCTAACTATAACAGTCGAAAGATGAATGTTGGAGTGTATTACCCAAGTGACCTGGGGGAGACTGCCGCCTACGTGAATATAGTGTTCAATGCGGTTTGGGGGGAAGGCATGGCTCCAGATTCGGAAAGCCTGGTTACCCTAGTATCCGGGAAGTTAGCCTGGGATCGCATCGCATTCGAGAAATTTCTCACCAGCCACATTGCAGTAGGTAGATACGACGAGCAAACGGAGGCAGCCATCGAGCGTAAAGTTTTCGGTGTACCTACGATTTTTTTTGGCGACGAAATGTGGTGGGGGAATGACCGCTTATTTATGCTCGAGAATGCACTCGCGTGCGCCTTTGATACGGAGAGTAACTAAGGAAACTCGCGGTTTAACATCCCTTCCCCGTAGTCAAGAGCCAGTTTGGCTACACAAAAGTACACTTTTGTGGTTTGTCGAAAAAACATCGCACAGCGTACGACTTTATTTGCTTTGTCGAACCTGTGGATGGTGCGAAAACGCTTGTTGATTGCGTGGGGAAGTGCACCTGTAATGCGGGCTGATCGCCCTGAAGTACAGCGATGAGAGAAAAACAGCATGAATTAAGATAGGAAAGGTCTCTTTTCGAGCGACTTAGTCAGGCAGCAGAAGGTATCAAAAATCGGTGGATACTTCAGGCCTTCCCTAAGGTTTTTAGATCGGTCTTAGCCAAGCGCAAACGTCAGTTGCGCTGCTTTCACAATTCTATCGATCCTCGCGGGAGTGCCACAGGCACAGCAGATAGATGGTGGAATTCACTATCTCGTAACGCATCTCGTACTGGCCGATCTGATTTCGACTCACATCCCTCGGCTCAAATTCTTGATCGGGTCCCAGGAAGTGGTGTAACTCATCATGGCTCTGGCCATTGAATTCGCCGCTTCGTTGATCACGGCCGACAGTTTGGCCTGTGGATTATCGCTGACGAATTCAAATGCCTCCAACTGCATATAGCGCCGTTGCAGGCAGCACTCGTCGTTCTTCTCCAGCAGCATCGCCCCTACCAGCCGCGTGATTGTAGGGTCGTTGGGAAAGATGCCCACGACATCGGTGCGACGTTTGATCTCAACATTGAGCCGCTCCAGCGGGTTCGTGCTGTGCAATTGCTGTCGATGCGCTTTGGGAAACTCCATGTGCGCCAGGACTTCATCCTCGCAGCCGTCCATGAGCGTCGCGATTTTCGGGTACTTTTAGCGCAGTTGGTGAGCAACCAGGCGCCACTGCTGGTGGCATTCAGCGCGGCTGTCTTGGGCGAAGACCGTGCGCAGAAGCGCCGCCACCATGGTGCGCTGGCCCTTGCCGACATGGGCCATGGCGTTGCGCATGAAATGCACGCGGTAGCGCTGCCAGGTCGCGTTGAAGACCTTGGAAACTGCTGCCTTGAGCCCTTCGTGGGCGTCGGTGATGATCAGCTTCACGCCACGCAGTCCGCGCCGCATCAGGCTTCGCAGGAAATCCGTCCTGAACGGCTCTGCTTCTGAAGGGCCAACGCGCATGCCCAAGACTTCCCGACCACCATCAGTATTTACCGCCACGGCGATTATGACGGCGACCGACACGATACGCCTGGCCTCCCGCACCTTGACGTAAGTGGCGTCGATCCAAAGGTAAGGCCAATCGCCTTCCAGTGGGCGGTCAAGGAAGGCGTGGACACGTTCATCGATCTCGCCAGCCAGCCGTGACACCTGGCTCTTGGAGATGCCCGTCATGCCCATGGCTTTGACCAGCTCGTCCATTGAGCGCGTTGAAACACCTTGAATGTAGGCTTCCTGGATCACCGCTGCCATCGCCTTCTCGGCGGTACGTCGAGGTTCAAGAAAGCCAGGAAAGTAGCTGCCTTGCCGTAATTTCGGGATCTTCAGGTCAACGTCACCGGCGCGGGTTTGCCAGAGGCGATCACGGTAGCCGTTGCGGCTATTCGTCCGGTCTGGGCTTTTGACATCGAAACCGGCGCCGCACATGCCTTCGACATCGAACTCCATCATGCACTGGGCAACGAACTGGATCATTGCTTGAGCAGATCGGCGTCTGCCCCTTTCTCAACCAACTCGGTCATTGCGATAGTGGGCTTGGTCATCGTGGTTTCCTTGGTGAGTGTTAGGTCTTCGCCAAGAACCACGATGGCCATCCTCTTTCGCCCGCAGGGCGCCTTCGGCTGGTTCAGTTACACCACTTCCTGGGACACGATCAAATCCTTCCAGGCGCTCGCCGATGCCCGGGCTGGCCAACAGCGTATTCGGCGCTGCTGTGAGTTGCTGTAGGGCTCGTGCAGCGGCAGGTTGATTCACCGCTGCCAGAAACTCGTACAGCCGTGCAATGTCGGACAGCGCCTTGCTTCTTGTCCACTTCAATTCCATCAGCGCGGTACCGGCAACGGTGTGTCGGTGCTAAGGCTATCAGCCCAGGCCTGCACGGCGTGGTGGTCAATTACTCAGACAGCATCAACATCAGCTAAGGCTTCGCGGGTCAGGCGACTACGTTCCACTTCCTGGTCGATCCAAGCGGACAGAGCCTGTTTGACGATCCAGTTTTTTGGAGCGTTCCAGACGCTCTGCCATCAAATCGACCTTTTCGGCAAGTTGCACAAGGACGTGAGCCGTGACAAATCGGGTTTTTGCGGTAGTTGCCATGATGAGATACTCCTAATTGTGTATTGATTCAAAGTTAATCATAGTGATTAGTTATGCGTCGTCAAACGCCGTCAGGTTGGGCTATACCCTAACTGGATGTCAGGCAAGGCCGCACCGCGCCGTCAGAATAGAATCCGCATTCACATTCTTTGACACATGCTTGCCAAGGTCATAGATTTCAGCCTGACAAATTCAAGGCTTCGGGCGCAATGGAACCAAAAACCAACGTAAGCCCTACAGCCCATGGAGGCATCTTGCAGGGACAACGCATCGGTTATGTCCGGGTCAGCAGTTACGATCAGAATCCGGAACGGCAACTTGAGCAAGTCGAGGTCGGCAAGCTGTTCACCGACAAAGCCTCGGGCAAGGACACCCAGCGTCCCCAGCTGGAGGCCATGCTCGGCTTCGTCCGCGAGGGCGACACCGTTGTGGTGCACAGCATGGATCGCCTGGCCCGTAACCTCGATGACTTGCGACGCCTGGTGCAGAAGCTGACCCAGCGCGGCGTGCGTATCGAGTTCCTGAAAGAGGGCCTGGTGTTCACCGGCGATGACTCGCCGATGGCCAACCTGATGCTGTCGGTGATGGGGGCCTTCGCCGAGTTCGAGCGCGCCCTGATCCGTGAGCGGCAACGGGAGGGCATCGCCCTGGCCAAGCAGCGCGGCGCGTACCGGGGCCGCAAGAAGGCCCTGTCCGACGAGCAGGCTGCTACCCTGCGACAGCGGGCGTCGGCCGGCGAGCCCAAAGCGCAGCTTGCCCGCGAGTTCAACATCAGCCGGGAAACTCTCTACCAGTACCTACGCACGGACGATTGATACATGCCGCGTCGCTTGATCCTCTCGGCTACGGAGCGGGATACCCTGCTCGCGTTGCCGGAAAGCCAGGATGACCTGATCCGCTACTATACCTTCAACGACTCCGACCTGTCGCTGATCCGCCAGCGGCGCGGCGACGCCAACCGCCTGGGCTTCGCGGTGCAGCTCAGCCTGCTGCGATATCCAGGCTATGCGCTGGGCAGCGACAGCGAGTTGCCCGAGCCGGTCATCCAGTGGGTGGCCAAGCAAGTTCAGGCCGACCCAACGAGTTGGGCGAAATACGGCGAACGCGACGTGACTCGCCGCGAGCACGCCCAGGAACTGCGCACCTACCTACAACTGGCCCCGTTCGGCCTGTCCGACTTCCGCGCCCTGGTGCGCGAGCTGACCGAGTTGGCCCAGCAGACCGACAAGGGTTTGCTGCTGGCCGGCCAGGCGCTGGAGAGTCTGCGGCAGAAGCGGCGCATCCTGCCGGCGCTGAGCGTGATTGACCGGGCCTGCTCGGAAGCCATTGCGCGGGCCAATCGCCGGGTCTACCGCGCCCTGGTCGAACCACTCACGGACTCGCATCGGGCCAAGCTGGACGAGCTGTTGAAGCTCAAGGCCGGCAGTAGCATCACCTGGTTGACCTGGTTGCGGCAGGCCCCACTAAAACCGAACTCCCGGCACATGCTCGAACACATCGAGCGGCTGAAGACATTTCAGCTGGTGGATTTGCCCGAAGCTCTGGGCCGGCACATCCACCAGAACCGCCTGCTCAAGCTGGCCCGCGAGGGTGGGCAGATGACGCCCAAAGACCTCGGTAAGTTCGAGCCGCAGCGGCGCTACGCGACCCTGGCCGCCGTGGTGCTGGAGAGTACGGCGACCGTGATTGATGAGCTGGTCGATCTGCACGACCGCATCCTGGTCAAGCTGTTCAGCGGCGCGAAGCACAAGCATCAGCAGCAGTTCCAGAAGCAAGGCAAGGCGATCAACGACAAGGTGCGCCTGTACTCCAAGATCGGCCAGGCCCTGCTGGAGGCCAAGGAAAGCGGCAGCGATCCCTACGCCGCCATCGAGGCGGTGATTCCCTGGGACGAGTTCACCGAGAGCGTCAGCGAGGCCGAGCTGCTGGCCCGGCCGGAGGGCTTCGACCATCTGCACCTGGTTGGCGAGAACTTCGCCACCCTGCGCCGCTATACGCCGGCCTTGTTGGAGGTGCTGGAACTGCGCGCCGCCCCGGCTGCGCAAGGCGTGCTGGCGGCCGTGCAGACCCTGCGCGAGATGAACGCCGACAACCTGCGCAAGGTGCCGGCCGATGCGCCCACCGCCTTCATCAAGCCGCGCTGGAAGCCGCTAGTGATAACCCCGGAAGGCCTCGACCGGCGCTTCTACGAAATCTGCGCCCTGTCAGAGCTGAAGAACGCGCTGCGCTCCGGCGACATCTGGGTCAAGGGCTCGCGGCAGTTCCGCGACTTCGACGACTACCTGCTGCCGGCAGAGAGGTTCGCCGCGCTCAAGCATGCGCAGGCTCTGCCCCTGGCGATCAACCCGAACAGCAACCAGTACCTGGAAGAGCGCTTGCAGCTGCTGGACGAGCAGCTGGCCACCGTCACCCGCCTGGCCAAGGACAACGAGCTGCCCGATGCCATCCTCACCGAGTCGGGGCTGAAGATCACCCCACTGGATTCCGCGGTGCCCAATACCGCGCAGGCGCTGATCGACCAGACCAGCCAGTTGCTGCCGCGCATCAAGATCACCGAACTGCTGATGGACGTGGACGACTGGACGGGCTTCAGCCGCCACTTCACCCACCTGAAGGACGGTGCCGAGGCCAAAGACCGGACATTGCTGCTGTCAGCGATCCTGGGCGACGCGATCAACCTCGGGCTGACCAAGATGGCCGAGTCGAGCCCCGGCCTGACCTACGCCAAGCTGTCCTGGCTGCAAGCCTGGCACATCCGAGACGAAACCTACTCGGCGGCCCTAGCCGAGCTGGTCAACCACCAGTACCGTCATACCTTCGCCGCTCACTGGGGCGACGGCACGACCTCTTCTTCCGATGGCCAGCGCTTCCGGGCGGGCGGTCGGGGCGAAAGCACCGGGCACGTCAACCCGAAGTACGGCAGCGAGCCGGGGCGGCTGTTCTACACCCATATCTGCGACCAGTACGCACCGTTCAGCACCTGCGTGGTGAATGTCGGCGTGCGCGATTCCACCTATGTGCTCGACGGCTTGCTGTACCACGAGTCCGACCTACGGATTGAGGAGCACTACACCGACACGGCTGGCTTCACCGATCACGTCTTCGCCCTGATGCACCTGCTGGGCTTCCGCTTCGCACCGCGCATCCGCGACCTCGGCGAAACCAAGCTGTATGTTCCGAATAGCGTCCAGGACTACCCAACATTGCGCCCAATGGTTGGCGGCACCCTGAACATCAAGCATGTCCGCGCCCACTGGGACGACATCCTGCGCCTGGCCAGCTCGATCAAGCAGGGCACCGTCACTGCCTCGCTGATGCTGCGCAAGCTCGGCAGCTACCCGCGCCAGAACGGTCTGGCCGTGGCCTTGCGCGAACTGGGCCGGATTGAGCGCACACTGTTCATCCTCGACTGGCTGCAAAGCGTAGAGCTACGTCGCCGCGTGCATGCCGGACTGAACAAGGGCGAGGCGCGCAACTCCCTGGCCAGGGCGGTGTTCTTCAACCGCCTCGGCGAAATCAGGGATCGGAGCTTCGAGCAGCAGCGCTACCGGGCCAGCGGTCTCAACCTGGTGACGGCCGCCATCGTGCTGTGGAACACGGTGTACTTGGAACGCGCCACCCAGGCGATGGGCGAAGCGGGGAAGTCGGTGGATGGCGAGCTGCTGCAGTACCTGTCGCCGCTGGGATGGGAGCACATCAACCTGACCGGCGATTATGTCTGGCGGCAGAGCCGCAGGCTGGAGGACGGGAAGTTTCGGCCGCTAAGGCTGCCCGGAAAACCTTAGCGTACGATTTTTTCCGTTTTCTCTATTCGCCCCAAGTCGATCCCGGCGCCAGGAAATTCCTTGGCCAGTACGGCACCAAATGACACTCTGTCAGCACAGTGGTCTTGCTTGCAGACCTCAGCCGCGCCAGCGGTATACACGCGATACGTAGGAACGGCGCGACCGTCTTCGAGCGGCAGGAAGGGTGTCATGTTTGCCGCCGGCAGCACGTACCACTGGCTCTCCAGTTCAGCATCAGTCTGTACACGCCCCTTACGTGGGAAATCGACCTCGTAGTAGTCGCCGCTCTTTCCAGTGACGTGAATCATCATCGGCACAGCGGACTTTGAAGAGTTCGGGTCCTGCATTGCGATCGGCGATGGGAAGGTGACTTTGATGCCGGCCATCTGCGCCAGCGCTTCAGCCTCCCGACCTTCGAATTCCTTCATCCCGGATTTGAGTTGTTCGTAACGCGCCAAGACGCGTGTGTGCAGCTCAGCCATTTGCTGCTGCAGACGACGTACTTCTCTCAGGCGGATCTCCTCGCGACGCAGGGCGAAGTTATTGCCTTGGCGAGCATCGAAGTAAAACTCACCACGGTTCTCGCCCATACGCGTTTTGAGAATGCTGTCTTTGGTTTCCGACGCGTATCCCTCGGGGTAAAGGGCTTCGAAGTTCTTGGCGAAGAAGAGGTTCGACAGGCCGACGGTCGTTGGCGACGTTGCCTTCACCAGTTGGTAGACCTCAACCACAGCGCGCTTCAACTCAACCGCATCAAGCGCAAATGCCTCATCTGCAGTGATCACTACATAATACGGATCACTGGAGAACGGCGACAGAACACGGTAGTTGGGGCGCTCAAAGGCCAAATACACCTTCATGTTACGCGCAGGCAGTTCACCCACCTGAAAGAGTGCTTGGTCTGCCCGGCTATTCAGGAAAGAAAGCGCCTTGCCTTTCACCGCTTGGACCAGTGCCTGGTTGAACATCAGACCGCTTGGGTGCACGGTTGTTTTTGACCAGGTATCACCGCGATAGGTGTTCGGTACCGCCCAACGCAACTTGTCATAGGACCCCTCGGCATAGCCTGATGCAGTGCAAGGCATGGCGGGTGTCGACGCAAAGGACAGACTTGGATCGGACCCATCAGTTACCGACTTACTGATAACCCATTTGCATCCGCTTCCGTCGGTAATCCCCATCAGGTTCTGGTTGGCCAGCACCAATGAGCGACCGAAGTCACCAGTAGGAACGGCAGCAACAGCGGCCGGCGCTTCAGCTGGAGCGGCAGGCTTAGGGGCGGCGGCTGGAGTTGCCTCCACAGATACTGTGGCCACTGCAGCTACAGGGGCAACCGTCACAGGTACTTTAGCCACCGGCACCGGTTGCACTGGCACGGGTGAAGCCTCTGGTGCTGGTTGTGGTATCACAGGTGCCGTTACAGGCGCTGGGGCCGGTGCAGCAACCACAGGCGCTGCACCGGCAGGCTCAGTAGGCGCAGCGGCGGCTGGTAGTACAGATGCAGCCGCCACAGCTGCTGGTGGAGTAGGAGGAGAAGCCACGGGGGCTACCGAAACAGCGGGCGCGGCAGCGGCCGTAGCGGCAGTCGGTGAAGTCAGCGTGGCCAGGCCCAGATTGCTCGCATTGCCCGCGCCGGTGGCGTAAACCGCCCCCTTTGCGTCGACTGCTTTCCAGGTGACCTGGGCCGTCGGGCATTCCTGGCCGAGAATATACGGGAGCTTCGATAGAAGCGTGTTCAGCGGCTTCTGGTCATCCCAAGTTGGGCGCTGCATGGTGATGGCCACTTCTGGTTTGCACCAGGATGTCGCCTCACCATCAACGTTCACCTGGATCTGTTCTGTCTTCGAGTAGGCGAGCTGGTGAGCCCAGGCTTGCGGCGCGATGCCGCAAGCACCCACTACAACGAGAGCGAGTGCGCGGTTTTTCATGAAGATTCCTTAGATGAGTTCCCAGGTGCCGTTGGCTTGTTTGCAGAAGGTGTTCTTCTCCTGCACAGTGTTTCCGTCGGCCGCTTTGAGGCTCACGGTCACCGGCCGGCAAGACGTTTCAGCAGCGACCTGCTGAGTTGGCAACGTCGGGATCGAATCGAGATCGAAGGCCCTTGTTTCCTTGTCGGCAGCGACGTTCATCTCGTCCAGGTTGGCCGCGGACTTCACACGCTTCGCAACGGCTACTGATTTTGGTTCAACCAAATCTTTGTGGACGTAGCCGACAGTTACACCCTTGCGGCCGACAAGAATCCAGTCGCCTGTCGAACCAACGGCAGTAAACTCGGTGCCAGGTTTCAAACCACCCACTTTGTCTGCGCCTTTTTCAGGCGCGGCGCGCACATTCGAACTACTTTTGGTGACGTACTGTTCATTGATGAGCTTCATCGAAGGGACGGCGACGATCTTCGGAGCACGTTTCACTTCAACCGTTTTGGTTTGGGTGAACTCTTTGCCCTGAACGATCTCCGCCGACGCGCCAGAATGGGCCGATGTCCAGGACACGGGCAGACTGGACCCGCTCGGCGACGCGTTCAATGCATCTTGCGTGCGTTGTGCTAGGGCCTGCTGATCCTGCTCATCCAGTTTTGCACCGATTTTGTTACCGATGTAACCGCCCAGTGCACCGCCGACCAGGGTTGCCACGATCCGTCCGTTGCCTTTCCCGATGAACTGCCCGATGACAGCGCCAGCAACGACACCCACTGCGGTGCCAGCCTGTTGCTTGTTGATACCCAACTCAGCGCAGCCAGAGGTTGATGCTGCGATGGTCAATGCCAGTACTGAAACGAGAAACTTTTTACGCACGGTGACTCTCCCTTTGTGTAGGTCACTCTGCTTTCAGCAGAGGCCTTGTAATGTTGTAAAGCATTGCTTCTGAGGACATGGCCCAATGGAAAACGGTGGCAAGCACAACTGGCTGTTTGCCCAAGCTCCTGAACGCATCTCTATAACCGGGGCTATCGACAATTGCGTTGCCAACAACGAGAGGCAGCATAACGATCGAAATCACGGCGACCGGTCGAACGAAGCGAATTCGCCCGGGGAGGCTTCGAAGCGCCTCAACACCCGAGATGATCAAGACCACAAGACTGATGCCGCCGAAGAACAACCCACTAAGAAGGGAGAAGGGGATAAACCACATATTCTTGAGGACGTTCAAACCTTCAGCCCCGTGGATGTCGGTGTGAGCGACGTCATAGGCCATGTTGTCGGCAATGCCAGGCAGATAAGCCTGGTACTGCTCTCGCGTAGCCAGAAGGTTCATGCCCTTCACATAGAGAGGACCGAGTTTGGTCTTCGCCATGTGGCGAACCTCGGTGGTGTTGGCCAGAGCATCTCGTGTCCGCACACCGGGATTGATTGACCGGGCGTACTCGTCAATGGTCGGCTGGTATCCCAGATCTTCCCCTGCATTCGGCCATTTGATCGGTCGCCACTCACTCCCCGAGATGCCTCCCGCACGAAAACCTTCAAGCTGTGCATACGCCCTGCTGATGTCACTGACTGAGGGCACGACAGTTTCTTGCAAGCGCTCGTATAACGCGTCTCCATTACGGACGGTGTAGCCACGAAAAACAGCAGCTGAAAAGCCTTGGAAGTTCCTGTCGATGCGCTCGACGTAAGAGCCTTGAACACTCATCAGAACGCCGAGGTTTGCTATAAAAGCCTTCCCCTCTCCCTGATCCTTGTAAGCCTTATAGGGGATCTGCGGAATAGTCAGGGAGTCATAGAGCAATCCCTTTTTGGTGACGTATGCGTAGAGGCTACTGACCCGTAGCGAGCCGGGGAACTGCTCTGCGATCCAATCCGGTGCCGCACCCTGAAACCACCACGTTAACGGCGTAACGACAAGTGCCGATGCTCCGAGCCAAACCCACAGCACCCTCCCCTTGCCTTGGTATCGTCGATAACAGATTCGCCATACCAGCAAGCACATACTCGTCGCCGCCAGGATCTGGCTATAGGTCTCAAGGACTTCGAGTTTTCGGAGGGGGATATCAGCGCCAGCCATGTTGAGCAGCTCGGCGTTGAACAGCAGACTGCAGATCAAATAAAGGGCGTTCAAAACCACAAGTGCGATTAGCATCCAACGGGTCCTTGTCAGAAATTAAACGCCAGACCCTGGATGATGAGGGGGAGCGCAAATAGATGTAGCATATTGCCATCTAGGAGGAGACCGCACCACTTAAAATGCCTTGTCGAATTCCGGTGCAGAACGCCGGGCAGATGTTTTTGTTTCCTACGAACAGAACTTAACGGGACTGAGAGGACTTTCAATGTCGCGCACAACATTCCCTCTCGTACGTTCCAAACTTGGGTTTCAGACGGTGTGTAAATGGAGAATGGATGTCTCGGCGGTCGCCGGCGGCCAAGCCGTTAAACTGCATCAATGCGATCAGCACCAATGAGGGATGTTTCCCCATTGGCCGGCCTTCGCGCTCAAACAACAAAAGCGCAGCGCATGAACAATGCGTTACGAAAACCCATGGAATAGGCGGCATGAATTGAATCAGTCACTCAAACCCGGCGAGAACACAACGATCTTTTCCTCCCAAGGTTGGGTGGAAGTTACCCATGCGGCAGGTAACAACCTAGACGTGAACCTTACTGCGTTTTTGGTCACCGACACTGGCAAGGTAGTGGATGACAGCGGCATGGTTTTCTTCAATGCACCCGAGCACTCTTCAGGCGCGGCGACATTCGCGCCCCCGGTCGCTCGTGGCGACACGGTGAGTCACAGCATCAGCTTCGACTCGTCTCGACTGCCTGCCAACATAACGAAGATCGCTATTACTTTGACGCAAGACGGCAGCGCCGGCGGCTTCGAAGCAGTCAAAGACCTACGCGCTATCGTCATTGCCGGGGACCAAACCCTGGAACTGGCACCTGAGCCCTTCTCACAAGAGACGGGCATCATCGTGCTTGAGTTGTACGTCCGGAACGGCCAGCTCAAAGCGCGATCTGTATGGCAAGGTTTCGCCTCAGGTCTTGCCGGACTTTGCGGGTTTTATGGCATCGAAGTTGAAGACGATGCATCCTCCGGGCAGGCGGTAACACCTGCGCCGCCTCCGAAGCCCGTCAACATCGCTAAGACCGTGGTAAAACTGGACAAGCCTGGCAGCAGCCACAAGGTGTCACTCGAAAAAGGGCCGTCAGCTCCAAAGGTAATTCGCGTCAGCGCTACGTGGGTTGATAACGGCGACGGATCTGACAACGACGACCTCGATCTGCGAATCGGCATCCTTCGCCCTGATGGGCGAATGTCCATCATCCAGGCACCTGACAAGCGTGGGGCTTTTGACGTCGATCCCTTCGTTTTCCATACCGGTGACGTGGTCAGCGCCAGCACCTCAGCTCCTGGTATTGAAACCGTCGAAATTAACCCAGCAATCTCGCAGCTCATGGGCGGCAAGGTAGCGCTGGTCTGCAGCGTTTATTCAGCAGTAGATAACGGTGCGGTTTCGGTGGCATCGCTGAAACCTAAGATGCGGATGGAGTATGGCGACCAGGTCGTGGAATGCGCATTCGAGTTCAAATCCGGGTTTTTTAGCTCAATGGTGTATACCTATGTGATCGGGCAGATCGAAATTTCCCAGGACTTTGTCCTGCTTAGCCCGTCCGGAGTTACCTCCAAAGCCGGCAGCGAAGCCACCCCGTGGCTGACTCGAAAGGGAGACAAAATTGAGCTGACCATGGACGGCCCACACGTATTTAAAGGCCACCCAATCGAAAGGAGCGGCAAAAAACAGTATGTCTAAGCTTTCGTGCTAGCAGGCGCTTTCAGCAGATTCATGCTTGACAAGTAATCCCGCGACGGCACACGGCCGCCGCGGGATTTCTATTTTGGTTGTATGCAAGCATCATCGGCCTCGTCAACCCATGATGAATTGCCCCGTGTCCTCGAGAGAATGAACAGTTCTTCCCATAGGAATTTCCCGCTGCGACCTCATTGGCCGTATAAGACTTGCAGAAACATCGAGCGCCGTTAAGTTTAAGCCTACGGATATACCAGCCACTCCTGTGAAAATGGCTGTATCACCTTGGCCGTTTCATAATTAGGCGCTCTAATCGTCACAAGGAACCATGCATGCAGATCACCCAAGGCCAGCGTATGCCTCTGGCAAATATTCTTCCCGGTCTCTCATTCACTCTCTCGGTCAACATTGAGAGCCCCAGCGCAATCGATTTCGTATGTTTCGGTGTCGACGAACATGGCAAGCTTTCTGATGATCGCTACATGGTCTTCTTCAATCAGCCTTTCACGCCTTGCGGCAGTTTGGTTCTCGCCCCCGGTGGCCAGTTTGAAATTAATCTAGCCACCCTGCCCGCCTCTATCGATCGCTTGATCTTTACAGCCTCCATCGACGGTGCCGGGGCGATGAATGACATCCAGAATGGCAACTTCAAAGTAATCAGCCCATCTGGTGAGATAGGAGCGACCTGCGCATTCTCAGGGCTCACATTCACAACCGAGAAAGCGGTAATGATCGTTGAGCTTTACCGTAAGAATCGGGAGTGGCGGTTGGCCTCAAACCTTCAGGGGTTTGCCGAGGGCTTGGACGCTCTCGTGAGGTATTTTGGCGGCGAAGTTACTGAAGAGGCTGCACCGGCCCCATCTCCCTCCACAATCTCTCTGGAGAAGCGTGTAGCTGCTGTCGCGCCGGAACTGGTCAGTCTGGCCAAGAAGGCACAGGTTAGCCTCGAGAAAGCCTGCCTGGTTGGAATGAAAGCTCGCGTTTTGCTCGTGCTCGACGTCACCGACTCAATGAGAAATCAATACAAAACCGGCCGGGTGCAGGAAGTACTCAATCGACTTGTGCCAATCGCCGTCGCCCTAGATACAGACGCCGAACTTGAGTGCTGGACATTTGCCGAACGGCCATTGCGACTCTCACCTGTGACACTGAACAACTACCAGAACTTTGTCGAATCCGACAACAGCGGCTGGAAAAAGTGGGACGTCGGTCGGCGCTACAATGATGAGCCGAAGGCGATCCAAAAAGTGATCGAGTCCTTCCAAGCTTCCAAAGACAAAACCCCAATGTTTGTGGTTTTCATCAGCGACGGTGGCGTGTCTGAAAACCGCAAGATCACGCAACTTATGGTGGATGCAGCGAAGCTGGGAATCTTCTGGCAATACATTGGTTTAGCAGGCCGGAATTACGGCATTCTGGAAAAACTGGACACCATGCCCGGGAGAGTCGTGGACAACTGCGGATTCTTTGCCCTGGATGACCTGCACGACATGACGGAAGAGCAGTTGTACGAACGGCTGATGCAGGAGTTTCCGATGTGGATCTTGGAGGCAAAGCGCGAAGGAATCATTCGCTAACCCTCTCCTGCCCTCCCCACACCGCGGCGGCTCTAGCCGCCGCGGTTGTCTTCAGTTCAAGACCGACATATCCATCGGCGTCACCTCAACAAAACGCGCAGAGCGGTCCAGCTTTACCACTGCGCCACACGCGTTCAGGGTCGCTGCAGGATCGATCGCATCCAGACGATTGAAATCAATCGCATCCCACTGATCTCGCGTTACCAAGACCGAGAGCACGTATTGATCCTCCACTGTCCCGGTAGCGGGGTTGTCACGCTGGATATAACCCGACACTAGAATCTTCTGGATCGCCGGCAGTAGAGCGAACACCTCCCCTACAACTCGAAACAGAGATCCATAGCACAGCGCGACAAAGTCTCTACGTACCTGGGCATCCGAACGATTTTTGAAGGTTAGTTTGCCGTTGCCACGGGCTTCAGCGCTGCGCTGCGGGATATCGCCCTCATCAGGTAAATCAACATCGAGCGCGACGCCGGTAACGTCTTGTGAGAACTCATAGTCCACCTGGGTTTCTTTTGGCCAGGCAATGCCGCTCAACACATAGTCCAGGGCACGTTCCATCTGAGCACTGAAGCCCTTTGCCGCCAGCCGGAATGCTTTCTCGATTTCGGTGCGTTCAAGTTCATGCGCGTCACGCGTGGCCTGCCAGTTCGCGAGGTCTTGTCGATACTGCTCTTCCGCCGACTCAGCCTCACGCTCAATCTTAGCGATGCGCAGCAGCATTCGATCCATCAAACCTGGCGTCTGCTGAGTGGGCCTCGTGGGTTCTTCAATGGCGAATGGAGCTGGGATCAACGGCATGGCCCCCGGCCGCGGCGTCAGTAGGTGCACACCAAGGCAGGATTCGAGATCCTGATTGACCTTATCAGCTGCTTGAGTCAGCAAGTCCTGAATGGAATCGGCCATCTCGGATTTGACGCGTTTGATGACAGCAGTCGGCAACTCGATGTCATCTATATCCGTAATCAACAACGTGCCATCGTCGTTTACTTTCACCTTTACCTGGCCAGAGTATTCGCTTCCGGCAGGTCCTGGTTGGGAGCTACTCGATCTACTGGGCCGGTCGATCCTTTCACGATATGAAAGACCAGTACCGGGTAAGCCCGCATTGAGATAGGTGCCATTGCGACCCATCGTCATACTCAGACCACGAGGCCCTATCGAAGTACTTACCCCTTTGCCGCTAATGTTAAGGCGTACGCCAGGCACAATCGTGATTCGCTTGCTGAAACGAAATCCCATGACTACTCCTTGATCCTTCTTCCTGGATTCTTTGTTGTTTGAAAATGCCGGCTTCGGTCGGGCCCCTTAGACTGGCCCGACGTCCATTTACATCGGTGGCCGCGCATGTGGCAATAGCGCAACCTCCGATATGTCACTTATGCCCGTCCGGCTATGTAATCGTCGATCGAACTGAATTGCCGATGCCGACACATCCAGCCTGAGAGGAATACGAATACAGTCGTGGCAAGCACTGCCCAGCCGCGCCGCCGCCGGGCCTCACTTTTGGTTCGCGCACCGCCGCACAGCAGGAGGGCCATCATCAGGAGGTAGAAAGTCAGCAGAGTGACCTTTGCGAAGAGGGATAAAAGGAAAAACCAGATGCTGTTGCTTCTGTACGTTTGGATAAGCACCTGCAATGACATAAGACCACCAAGGACACAGGCAGCAATGATGGAGTAGTTGCGTGGTACCTCCAGCCAGGCGCTCGCGGCGAAATACGCCCCAATCCCCAAGATCGGAGTCAAGGTTGTCCAAAGCGCGTCGGTGTAGTCCTGATAGATCGTAATGGTCCCCCGACGGTGCAGGTAAATGCAGACCAGCAGCAACATTGCCATCACGAACAGGCCAATCTTCAAGTTCAGGATCGCTTGATGATCATCCGTGGCATTTCGCGGGGCTGCCGGCTTCACCACGGCGGGGACCATTGGAGAAGTAGCGGCCTTTGAAATCACATTCGTTTCAGATTGATCAACCCGGGTAGCGGCAACGGAGGTTGGCGCTTTAGATGGCTGATCCACCTTGGTGCGTAATAGAACACTGAGCCGATCAGTCATCGAAGCGGTTAAGCAACTGGCGGTCTTGCAGTTGTCGCGCAGACGCAACCAGTCTCGTTGATCTTGACGGACCTGGGCCTTGTTCGGCGCTGCGTCTAAAGCGCGGACATATTCGGAGTTCATCTGCTCATCCAGACGACTGAGTGCAGAATCTGTGCAAATCGATTTCTCAGCAAAGCTTGCAGCTTTGGTGCAATCAAAGCTGGTGGCATTGGAGTGGGCTGATACCAGGGTGAGCAACATGACGAAAAGGCCAGAGCCGATGTTGAATCGCGACATATTCGATTTTTCCTTCATTTTGTTTACTCCAGCGTTTCGTCAGAGCCCTGCCTAACCGCGCTCGTATGCACACGGCTAGGTGCCTGAAGCCTGGCTCTTACTTACGACGTTGGGGCTTGAAGAAAGGTCGTGCCGTCCCACTTGTAGTTTTCGGTGCTCTGAACACTCGGGCAGCAATCCGCATCATCCGGACCGACGGAGAGAACCGTCAGTCTGACGGTTTGGGGATCAACTACCTGAATGTCCTGGACACCATTGCCGACTACAGCTTTTCCACGGAAGTCCCAACCTGCCGAGTTGCCAATGAACGCGGCAAGGGTTTGGAAGTAGCCATTACCGCCACCTTGACCTTCGATCGTGTAAAGCAACACGGCATCCTTGATGCCGTCGTTATTCAGGTCAGCAAAAATAACCTGACGGCCCTCCTTGTATTCATCCCCGCCATCCTGGGCGATTTCACTCGCGATCATCCGATCTGCAGATGCAGCAAGGTTGGATGGCACTAATGCCTGAACAGTCGATTCGACGGCCTGTGCTGCTGGTTCCGCCGGCCGGGCAGTCTGGGTGACCTGAGCCTGAATCGGTGCCTGAGGTACCTTGCCTAACAAGATTGCCTCAGTCTCAGTCATTGGTTCATTAGGCTTAGCAGATGCTTTGCTCGCGTGGACACCGGCGCTGATGTTTTGAAGCACTGCAGCGCGTAATTCTTGCATGTCCGCAATGTCAAAAAGTTGGTTGCGTGTGTTGCCGAACGGTTGACCTTCACCCAGGAACCATCGTGCAAAAAAACCTGGACGCTTGTTTTCCTGTTGATCGACCAAGTGGTCAATTAGCTCATTGGCAGTTTTTGAGAAACGATCAAATCCATCTTTGCCGACGACTTGCACGATCGAGTCCTTCTCCCGCTCGATGTTGCTTCGTGCGAGCTCGAGCATGACAATGTTCGTGTCGACCAGTTTGCTTTCACACTCGTTCGTATAATTTCCAAGGCATGCCTGCCTGTATTCTTGAACTGCATTGTTTGCCTGGAAGTCGTTGTAGGCTCCGCAGCCTGACATAGACACCAAAACACCCGCAGCTACAACCCCACGAAACATGCTCATCCAAATATCCTTTTAAACCCGAGAACCGGTAGACTGCCGTGGCGATCGCCAGCAGTCGCTCCTAGTGATGAATTCGTCAAAACCGCCTACAGGACCAACTCCGTGGACTTTCAGTAGGCAAGAAAAAGCCCCCGTTTCGCGGGGGCTTTCTCACCCCTTGCGCGTTAGCCGATGTTCACGCCCATCGATTTAGCCAGAGGCGCCAGGCCACCAGCAAAACCTTGGCCAATCGCCTTGAACTTGAACTCGTCGCCATTACGGTACAGCTCGCCGAAGATCATGGCGGTTTCAGTCGAAGCGTCTTCGCTCAGGTCGTAGCGCGCCAGTTCTTTGCCGTCAGCCTTGTTCACTACACGGATGTATGCATTGGCAACCTGGCCGAAGCTCTGCTTGCGCGCTTCAGCGTCGTGAATGGTCACTGCGAAAACCAGCTTCTTCACAGCGGCAGCCAGACCGTTCAACTTGACGGTGGCTTGCTCGTCATCACCTTCGCCTTCGCCGGACTGGTTGTCGCCCATGTGTTCAACAGAACCATCAACCGATTTCTTGTTGTTGTAGAAAATGAAGCTGGCGTCGTCGAGGACTTGGCCGCTTTCACCCAGGATGAAGATCGACGCGTCGAGGTCGAATTTCGAACCATCGGTAACTCGTGCGTCCCAACCCAGACCTACAGTGACTTCGGTCAGGCCTGGGGCCTCTTTAGACAAACTAACGTTCCCGCCTTTCTGCAGAGATACGGCCATTTTCGATTCCTTTAAGTAAGGTAGACCAGGCCTTTAGATCAAGGCCAGGTAAAAAAAGATAATTAGATTAACGGCTTAGACGTTAAAAATTCATGCCATAGTTATTGGCCAGAGCTTTCAGGCCGCCGGCATAACCCTGACCAACAGCCCGGAATTTCCACTCGCCGCCGTTGCGGTACAACTCAGCGAACACCATCGCAGTTTCAGTCGATGCGTCTTCTGCCAGGTCGTAACGAACGACTTCCGCATTGGTCGTATCGTTAACGATGCGAATGAAGGAGCCGCCGACCTGACCGAAGCTTTGCTTGCGTACTTCTGCATCGTGGATGGTAACGATGAAGACCACTTTGTCCACGTCGGCCGGGATGCGGCTCAGGTCTACCTTGATTACTTCGTCGTCGCCGTCGCCCGCACCAGTGCGGTTGTCGCCAGTGTGCTCAACCGAACCGTCAACGCTTTTCAGCTGGTTGTAGAAAATGAAGTCGGCTTCCCCGCGTACTTTGCCATTTGCGCCCAGCAGTAGCGCACTGGCGTCCAGGTCGAACTCAGCACCATCAGTAGCACGCGGGTCCCAGCCCAGGCCTACCAAAATTTTGGTCAGGCTCGGGTCGGTTTTGGTCAACGAAAGATTGCCACCTTTCTGTAGGGTCAACGCCATGGGTATTACTCCTTGTGGTATGGGCTATTACTCAGCGGTTTCAGTTTGAGCTTCTTCCTTGCCTGGAAAGACAAGGCTTGCAACTACACCAATCGCCAGTACAACCATAACGATTAGCAGGCTGGTGTTTGCATCGATTGTGTAGCCATGGTGAAACATGTGGTCGGTAGCGTTCAGGCCGAGTTTAATGGCGATGAAGAACAGCAGGGCGACTACAGATTTTTCAAGGTGAACCAGGTAGCGTTTCAGCGCTTCGAGCACGAAGTACATGGTACGCAGTCCCAGGATCGCAAACAGCATGGCAGAGTAGACGATCAGGGGCTCACGGCTAACGGCGATCACCGCTGGCACAGAGTCGAACGCGAACAACACGTCAGAAACTTCGGCCACTACAAGGCAGAGGAACAGCGGGGTCGCAAAAACTGTTCCTTTTGCTGCCAGGGTCATGCCTTTGTTCTCAGGCTTCTGGAGTTCCACCTCTAGCTGCTTACGGCTGACGAAGAAATTATGGCCGTGAAGTTTCGGCCACACAGGGAACAACTTCTGTGCGAAGCGGTAAGCCATGTGCTTGGAGTAGTCCTCTTCCTCTTCATCATCGCCGCCGGCGCGCAGCATCATAACTGCGGTCCACGCAACGATCACGGCGAACACGATTTCGACCCATGGACCGAAAGCCAGCAGACCGGTACCAATGGCAACGAAGATGCCGCGGAACACGATCGCGCCAATGATGCCCCAGTACAGCACGCGGTGACGCATGCCATCCGGCACTTTGAACCATGCGAAAATCGCCATGAACACAAACAGGTTGTCGACGCTGAGAACTTTTTCGAGGGCGTAGCCAGTTACAAACAGGCTGGCGACCTCCGGGCCGTGCTGTACGTATAAGAAGCCGGCGAACGCCAACGAGATAGCGATCCAGAAGATCGACCAAATCGAAGCCTTAGCCAGGGAAATTGGCTTGTCACCGCGGTGAGTGACCATGTCGAGGAGAAGCGCGCCGAGCGCGATCCCCACGAATACCGCCATGGTCAGCGGAGGGAAACCGATGTGAGTGTCCAAAGTACCGCTCCTTAAAGTTCAAAGTCAGCTGGGTTAAGGCCCAGCTCAAGGCAGACCAAGCGGCACGCCGCTTTTTCTTTGTCATCGAAATCGCCGTCAGACGCACCAATGGCGCAGCCGACTCGAACCAAGAGCCGGGCAGCGCCAGCATCGTTCTTGATCTTGCCGATCACCTTCAGTGCTTCGGCCTGGCCAATCTGAAAGTCGAACTCGAACTTTTCGCAGTGTGCGTTGAACGCCTTGATTACGTCGCCCATGTCGAACACATTCAACTCAGGCGAGTTTTGAATGAAACCGGTCATCTTCTGTTTTTCTTCAGAAGAGATACCACCTGACGCAGCCGAGATGAGCGCGCAATTCGCAGTCATCGCATCAAGAAATTTCTGGTTCTTGAACTTTGAAACTTCAGTAGACAGTGCTTCACGCGCTGCAACAGCGTTTTGTTTAAGCCATGCAAACATGTTGTGTTCCCCCAAGGGCCGGGTCGACAGACCCCGCCAGATTTTCTATTTGGAGCCTGCGCGCCAGTTCATGCCCCAGCCGTAAGCTTTGTCCATTACTGCGTGACCTCGATGGAAGTCCACACGCCGAGAGACCTTAACGGCGCCGTTCACATTTTCAAGCATCGCAATGGCACACATTGCGTCACGACCACCCTCTTCATTGAGACGCACCTCAATTTCAGGTTGGCCTGGGATGAGAATGGTCACAACACCATCGGTTTCTCTCCAGTTCGGAGCACCCTCGTAGATAAAGGCGAAGACCAAGATCCGGCGGATTTCACTCCACTTGGTCCCGTTGATGTGCATCCACTCACCACCAGCGACAGAGCCAGTACGGTCGTCACCCATCAACTGAATGAAAGGCTCACGTGTAAGACTACCGAACGATTTACCGAGGGCTTGAACAACTCCTTTCTCGCCGTCCTGCAGTTCGTACAGGCAACCAACGTCCAGGTCGACGGATTGGCTTCGCTTGAAGAACCCGCCCGAGCTGCCTTTGTTCCAGTTCAAGTTCACCTTGATTTCGCCGAAACCGGCTGCCGTCTTTTCAAGACTGATAGACGATCGTGTTTTATCGAGGGTGACCTTGTTCAGACTAATCGTAGATTTAGGGGGCGCGGCCGGAGCAGGCGGCGGCGTTTGTACCACTGGGGCAGGGGCCGGCGCTGGTGCGGCGACATCTACACCGAAGTGCTTGGCCAACGGCTCAAGTCCACCATTGAAGCCCTGGGCCACACAGCGGAATTTCCAGTCACCATTTCGGCGATAAAATTCGCCGAGGATGAGTGCTGTTTCCTTCATGCCGCCAGTAGGGATTTGAGCTTCGATTCCACCTGTCACCACAACCGAAAGTTGTGACACACGTTCAAAGCTTGCCTTGTTTTCGTAGATAGTGGCGGTAAGGGCCACTTTCTCAACTGAAGACTCAAGACGACTCGTATCGAGGGAAAACACTGCGCGCCCGGCCGAGGACTCGGTCAGTTGAACGGCGCCACCCAGAATTTGAGGCTGGCCATAGAAACACATGTCGCCATCGCCTCGGACTTTGGCCGAGGCGCCCAGTGCGAAGGCCGAGACGTCAATGTCGGCCCCCGGGATTGGCGAGTAATTGATATCAACGCGAAGCTGGCCGCTGGCAACAGCCGCATTACCACCAGGTACGAGATTCGCCATTAGCGCAGCGCCTGAACGGCCAGAGTGATCAGGTCGTCGGCAGTTCGGCCATTCGTGGTCGTACCGATTGCCTTGAATTCCCAGTCGCCATTCTCGCGGGTCAGGCTCGCCATGACGATTCCGGTGTGCCCACCTTTGTCCGATAGGTTGAAGCGTGCAAGCTCATTGTTGTTGCTGCCATTCACAATACGGCAGTAGGCCTTTTCGACTTTCTCAAAAGTCTGTCCCGTAAATGAGTTTACCGTAAAAATCAGATACTTGACGGAGGCAGGCAAGCGCTGCAGGTCGACATTAATGGTCTCGTCATCACCATCGCCTTCGCCGGTACGATTGTCACCGGAATGTTTGATCGAACCGTCCTGAGACTTCAGTTGGCGAAACCACACCAGGTCGATTTTTTGATAATCGCTGTTCAGCAAAATGCAGGAAGCGTCGAGGTCGATCTCGGCACCGCCACCAAACATCTTGCCGAGGAAACCGCCCGCCTTGACTGGGTCCCAACCCAAACCAAGGCTGATGCTGGTCAGCGAACTGCCGGCCGTTTTAGCCAGGGAGATGGATTGCTGTTTTTGCAGGGTAAGTGCCATGGTTACGCTCCTTGTTGGTCATCAGTGTTCGCGTGTCGATCAGGGTTGATCGTCACTTGCAGGTTGGCTTGCGCGACATTGCGCACACCCGAATTCCCGCTTCTATTTGCCCGCAGGCCTAGACGACGCCATGCGGGATGAAAGTGTCGCCAGTGTGCTTCTTGGGCCGCAGCCAACAACTCGAAATCGCCGCGGGTATCACCCCATGCTTTAACCCGGAACAGGTCCAGTGGCCCGTACACAGCCTCAAGCCTGAGTACTTTGTTCTCGCATCTGCAGTTGTTGCCAGTCATGCGCCCGGTCAACAGACCGTCTACTACCTCAAGCTCGGTGCCGATCAACCTGATGCCAAGTCGATCCGCAAACGGCTGGAGAACCAACGCTGGGGACGCGGAGCAGAGAGTAACTACTGCTCCCGCCTCTACTTCGGCGGCGACAGATTTTAAACCTGAAGGGCGCATGAGCTGTTCCCAAAATAACCCGCAGAGTTTCACGGCCTGCTCCTGCACCCATTTCGTTTCTACGCCTGTAAGAAACGTGCTGATCAGCTGTGCTTTCAACTCATCACGATTCAAACGCCGAGCCAGGTATCGAACGCTTGGCAGGGCAAGCCGCAAAATACGTCGATTGAATTCCCGGGTTCCAAAGGCAAACTTCAGGAATGGAACGAAGCTATCGTGCCGGGTCAGCGTGCCGTCGAAGTCAAAAACCGACAGCACATGACGCCTTTGCCCGCCAGCATCGTCATATTCCATTGTCATCCCGCGGCCTCTGCCAAACGGATAGGGGCCTCAATGGGTCCTACATCTGGTTGCCGAACCCCGTGCCACTTCGCTCGTTCAAGGATGTTGACCGCCCACTTGTAATGGGTCGCAGGTTCGCACATGGCATCGTTGTGCTTGAACACTGCCGGAGCAGCGTCACTGACAATCATCTTCGCGCAGTTGAGGTCTTCGAGGCTTACGCGCAACGTGTCTTGGATCATGCTGATCTGCGATGGATGAATCGCCGTCTTCCCTACCAAGCCATGGGCGATGTCGAGTTCAAGCTCCTCCATCAGCAAATGCGGTGTCGCGAGTTGCTCGAACACTGGTGCCGTCAGTGCGAAACCTTGGGACCCCATGACGCCTGCCAACATTGGGATCACGTAGCCCATTGGGGTGCTATAGAGCGTTGTTGCAGGATTCCGACGAAGTCCAAGACTTCCCATCAGGTCGTTCCCACCGATACGTAGGGCGATAATCCGCTGATTTAGGTTCGCCTTCAGCGCCTGGCCCAACTCGACCATTGCACCAGGGTTGAACACCTCTGTGGTTTCCAGCGTCGGCATAAGGTACAGCGCCGGGTTTGTAACGGCCTGTTCCCATTCCCCGAGGTTGCGCAGGGTCAATTTCGGCACAACGAACCCATCAACGTGGGCCATCAACGACCAATCATTCAGCACTGCAGCCATCACCGAGTCTCGGGGACGAACAAACAGCAGTGGACCATCGGACGGACGCCCACCGCGCTCGTTGATTGCGGTCAGCAGGCCATGCAGATTTCTCAAAGCCGTGTCGACGTCAATCTCCGCGACCGCATCCTCAAGGCACACGACCAAAGAACGCAGTTCTGGCAGTTTTGTGCGGAAAACCACATCCAGAAGATCCGGACGTGTGGCCGGCATGTAGAGCGTTGCCCCCAGGGCATAAGGAGAAAGGACTTTCATCAGCTCACACTCCGAATGATAGTTACCGCCCGGTAAGGGCCCAATGCAGCCCCCACCTCTTCCACAGCGACCCCAGCGCCCTCAGTCAGGTGCATGAGCAACTGAACATCACTGTCGCTACGGCTGCGGACCAAGACGTGATCCGGTACACGACGCAGTACCGCGCGGGTTGCTTCGGCAATACCAGGCTTAACTCGATTGTGATTGGTAATGCCTAACTGGGAGGCCAGCGATTTGACTACGTGCGAAGCTGCACCCTGCAGTTCAAAGCGCTGGGTATCGGTCCATGGAGAGGCTTGAGGAACCGTCCCCAGCGCCTTTCGCTTCTCCTCGATCTGCTCGATGAACTCGCGGGTGACATCGTGCGCACGCAGATGGTCATAAACCACACAACCATGCAGGCCCCCATCTGCGGGCCATATGGAGCGCGAAACCAGACCAGACACCGTCGCACCAAGGATGCCGGAGGGGATAACCCAGTCTTCAGCCGACGCGGACAACCACGCCCGGCCGCAGGGATCTGCCAGCACTACAAGCCGGGGTTCCTCAGGGAAGCGCGAGTCGCCATTGAGGCTGCGCTGAATCTCGCCAGAGATTGCGCCCTTCCCTGTCCAGCCATCGACGAAGACGACGTTCTCGGAACCATGTCCCTGAATGATGGCCTCGAGGGCAACTTTGTCGATCCCTCGATCTCGGACAATGCTGATTCCGTAGTGGTGCGCATCTCGACCCATATCTAGCAGGGCCCGTCGCAATAACACGCCGAGCGGCAAGCCAGCACGAACGAACGACACAAGCACAATAGACGGGCCCGTGCATGCCTCGCTCAGCGCCAGCGCCAGGGACTGAACGTCCATGGCCATGCGGGTACCGTTTTGTTCGAGTGCGCGCTCGTAGAGGGCTTTGTGCACGTCAGTCGGCGCACTCTCAAGGCTGATCATTTCGGAGTAGTGCTTCTGCTTCGACTGAATCAGACGCTCCTTCTCCAAGACATCAGTGGTCTCCATCTGAACGGCCTGCAGCAGGAACTGAACATCATCTGCTGCATAGCTGCCGCTCCCCACGGTAACCAGACCCGCAATGGCCTTAGTCATGGACCTTCCCTCCAACGAGCTTGGCCAATTGGCTACGCGCTGGGGTCGCCCACATATGGCACTCCTGCATGAAACCGAGGTCAGTGATGCTGTCCCCAAAGCCCAGCACCGGACGCTCACCATTGGCCTCACGATCACGGCGCAACAATTCTTGAACAGCCACTACCTTCGACAGGCCCAGCGGCAAGAACGCGAGGTTGTTGGAATTTCCGTGGATGTGCATGCCTTCCAATAAACCGCGGGCCTGTACTTCAGCGAGAACCGTCTGCAGGACTTCATCATTGGATTCGTTGTGCTTGGTCACTACGTAGTGGCGCAGGCCTTCTTCCTCGACAACCCATCCGCGCAAGGAAATGCCCAGTTCCTTGCCAATGGCGAGGGTTGCTTCACTGAGGCCTGGCAAGCGAGCCTGATAGTCAGCAAGAACATCGCTCATGCGTGCTTGCCATTCCTCGTCAAGCTTTCCATCAGCACCAAGGATCACGCCGCCATGGGAGCAGACGGCACCGTGCATAAAAGGCAGTTGCACACGACTAAATGCTTCAACGCTGCGCGCTGTAACTGGGACCACGTCAGTCGTAGACAGGAGCCACTGGGCGAGGGAGTGTTGGACCGTACTCATGTAGCCATTGGGCTGACCCTCGATATCGAGAGTCGCAGTAATCCGCTGAGAACCTTCTGGCATTTTGCGAGCAGTCTGGAACAGGGTGTCGTCGAGATCGACCAGGGCGAGGGGGCGATTATTGACCATCGACAATCACCTCCGCGCTCAGGGATTCAATCAGCGCGACGGACACAGCCTGCTCAGGTGTTTCCGAGCAAATAAGGACACGATCAAATTGCCCTGGTCTGACATTGTAGAGGAAGTTGGGGATACCGAGACCGTAGTTGTCCGCGAACGACAACGCGTGACCGATGGCATGGCCCAGTGCGATTGGTGAGCGACTAGTCGAACTGAAATGCACATCAGCACCAGCACGCTCCAAGCGCTCGGCGAGCAAAAACGGACGCCAGACGAATTCGCTGGTACCAACCACGAGTACGCGCTCACCCGCTTTGACTTTCAGATCGAGAGCCAAAGTGTCTTCTACACAGCGAATACCATGGCGCCCCCAATCGCTTTCCGCCGACAACGGCCACTCTCCGGGCTCGATGCTGCCCACGGCCGGCATTTCCGGCAGCGGCGCATCAGCGTCCTCGTGGAAGGTATACGACCCCTGCAACAGCGAAACCTGATGCGCAGAGTCACCGATGGTTTTGCGCACCGCATCGCCGGACCAATCCGTCAGTACGCACGTCACCACGCGCTCGACCCAAGTCAGGCCGGCATCGACCAGCGCACGGTGAAGATTGATGAAGGTTTTGCCCGTCGAGGCTTCGTCGTCGACCAGCACTAGCGAACGGGCCTTCAACATCATTTCCCGAACGTCGGCATCGATCGGCAAATGAATGAGGTGCGCACTGGCGTGGCTATGTTCTTCTTCAAAACGGGTGAACAGGTCATTGCCAGTAGGGTGGCGTGTGCTGACCATATAAACCGTGTCCGGCCGCGTCGCGCTGTATGCGCGATGCACACCAGCACCCAGGCCAACTGCTGTTTCAGCCATGCCGATAACGAGTACGGGCCCAGGCAGATCGTCAGGAATTTGTGCTGCGAGGCTATTGAAGCTTGAATTCATGATCGAAGGCCGCACAGGTATGTGGCGACCAAGTACTTTGGACACGAAAAGAAACGCACGCTTTGGATTACGGCGCTCGGCAAAACCGAACAAGGAGTCCGGGTCGATATGTGTGGCATCGACAGTGACATCGAGACGCCCGCGCATCAGTTGTGCGCTTAGAGCTTGTTTAACTGCGTTACATTCCATGAAACAAATTCCTAGGGTAGCGTGAGGTCGATAACCTAACGTCTCTTCCGCAGCTTTCAAGTCAAAATAGGGGCTAAAAATTCTTGGCTTCGACGCGCCACATAGATGCTTGGGCCGAACGTGCTAATTCAGCAGTTGTGAACGTCCTGCTGCTGGATGCTTGAACTGCATCAACGCGGCACGCATCCAGAAAGGAGAGGAGCAAAGACGCTTTAACGGCAAAGTTCATATTTTGAGCATCAGGCATTGTAGAAGTTACCAAACCGATAACAGCGCCTGTCGAATCAAATAAAGGAGATCCGCTAGAGCCAGGTTGAATAGCCGCAGTAAATTGTAGAAGGCTAGAATCGTTATGCAGGCCAAACAACGCCGACACGCCGCCCTGGGTCACGTGGACACCACCGCCGGCGAAACCCGACATAGGGAAACCCAGCGCGACTACAGATTCGCCCAAGTCGCAGCCGGAGCCGTCCTTAAAAGAGACAGATCTGAGGACAGGGGACTCCATCACTCTGAGGAGAGCGATGTCATTACGCTGATCAACGACGACCGGCTCTGCACGATAACGACCTTCAAAGGAGGAAATGAATATGTCACTCATGCCCTCGATTACATGAGCACAGGTGAGCACATGGTGCTGGGAAACAGCGAAACCAGTGCCGGTTGCGCCCGTACGTGCGCGGTCAGCCTCCGCAGAGCTACTGCGCCCTTTTGGATGAGCGTCATTAATATCGATCCCGATGCGGCGGCCTAGAGCGGCTAAACCATAAGCCGAACCCTCAGCCAGTGCGCGAAACTTCCATTGCTGATTGCGGATGTAGAATTCGCCGATAATGATCGCCGCTTCACCGTTATCGCGAAGGTCCAACCTATATTCAATCTGTTCGTCAACAAGTAGGTGCAACGAACGAAGATCGCTTACCGGTCCTGCTGCAGAAAAAGAGTATGCGATGAGAAGTAGCCGATCGCTACCGGACGGGAGGGCTGACAAGTTCAATTTACAACCAACCTTTGCTTGGTCGCCGCTCCACTCCATCCAAGACTGTGACGTCTGAAATAGGGCAGCCTCACCAGTGGGTTGGCGTTTGTCATTTACCGGCAGTATGGCAATCGCAGCGTACTCCCCGAAAGCCGAGGAGTTCCCGCATTCCAGAGTCCATTCACTCCGTGCACTTGATACCGCAGTGTTTGCGCCTGGCGCGAGCACCATCATTCCTTGATTACTCCTTAAGTGCTAAAATCACCGCGCTGCAATGGTACCAAACTTCAGGTTTCTCAATGCCTCAGGATGTCATTTTGGCACTACAGCTGCAACGGTGACCCCTTTCACACGTACGTCTGGCCGCCAAACGGTAGCTGGCTCAGGGAGATTCAGGCGGCGCGTAGCAAATATACCCGCCAAATTGACGCCAGCCTCCCGGGTATAACCAACGCCACCAGAGTAGCGCGGGTTAATTTCCAACAAGTGGGGTATACACTGCGCATCATCCTTTGTCTGAACATTCACAATGCCGTCACACTGGAAATGCTCGGCCGCTTTGAGTGCAAGCTCAACCGCTGCACCAGCGTTTTCAAAAATCTGATGGACGCCGGTCTTCCTCCGGGCCACGAACGCGATCGCTCGGCCAGCTTCGCAGACCATATCGACCGAACACTCGCTCCCGGGCATGTAAGGCATTACAAGCATCGCTGGCGGCGATGCGATTTCGCTGTAAGCACGCATGTATGTTGCGAAATTCGCAACCCGTGCATCGGGATCAGCGAAGCAGCGAAAGGAATCAGTTCCCTCTTTGAAACGCCAAAAGCCTTGACCATAGATGCCGATTGAAGGTTTTACGCACACCTCACCCGATGCCAAAAGAGTTTGGTAAGCAGCAAACATTTCCTCAGTATTCGTAGCAGTAATCGCCGGCACGCAAGCCAAGCCAGCACGCTCTGCCTCAGCAGTAAACCTGCTCTTGTCATCAACGAGGTCGAAGGTACGCATCGATGTCCCACCGGTTACCAGCACCAGGCCAGCTTCCTCGAATCGAGCCCGAGCCTGCTCAAATACCCCCCCCAATCGACCTGCCAGGATTACTTTAATGCCATAGGTTCGCGCAGTTGAAATCACCCACGAGATCCGATCTTCAGAACCACGAGGCTCAATGAAACTCATATCTGCACCGGCCGTGATTTCAGGGCGATCGTCGCGATGCGAGGCGAAAATTTTCACTTCAGGTGGCAGCGCATCACGCGCACCTTGAATAATGTCGCGCTGGCTAGACTGCCCTTCGAGAAACCAAATCATGTTTTAACCTCACTTGTAGATGTGCACTGACAGTCAAACCCGATGAAGGGGACAGACAGCATCCGATAAGTTCAACCGGAACATAACGAGTCCGGCCGTAGCGTCAAGGCAATGCAGCGCGTTGTTCCAGGATAGCGTCATCACGAGACAAGCTCCCATCCACAATCGGTTTTCAGGTTTTAAACTGGACCACTTGCATGTGGTTCCTGCGCTCGTAAAATAATTCGGGACGGTGGTGGTGAGGCAAAACTAGGCGGGATTAGCCGGAGAAAAACAAACAGCATCGTCATTTTCGAGTCGAGTCCAGTTAAGAATGCGCACCGATCGCGACATTTTTCTAACAATTTTGCAGCGACATCAAGTAAATCGTCCACAGACATTCTATTTCAGCGTATGAAGCTGCAGGGCAACTGAAGCTCTCGCTCCGGTTTTCTCATATGTCCTGGTAAACGAGTGTCAGGACACGAAGCAATTCAGTATGGCCTTCTTACCACTATTTTGCGTGCCGGAGCGGGGCGAACGAAGACCTTCATCGTCGGCGATCCAAACCAAACTATCTGCGGCTCCCTCGGTAGCTACGCAGTTCCGGTGGCTGATTTTCGTGCCGAGGTTGGAATCCCGATAAGAGAAATGGCGCTTACCCGGAATTACCGTTCGAGCAAGAGGATCATTTCCTACTTCTCGAATTTCAACGTTTATCCGACATCAATTGAGAGCGCGGGATCGAATGCGTCGTTTTCCAAGCAAGGTTTCGTACAACCAGCACGTAACACTCCCCAATTTGCATGACGAGCTAGTACGACTGATCCAAGCAAGCCTTGCTGCCGGGGTCAGTTTTCGGTCAGCGGCAACACGTAAAGGGGAAACGGTGTCCTGTCTTTCATGGGGCTCGTTCACATACTGGATCGTTGCACCGTCGGTTAGACGCGACGTGAACCAAGTTATTGCCGACATAGTAAAAATACAACGTGTCCGCAAGGTGGCAGTCGGCGATCCCCACCAGCAGATCTATCGCTTCCGCGGCGCAGAAGATGCGCTCAACAGCGACCGGATGGCCGACGCTGAACGTCACTACCTGACCCAAAGCTTTCGCTTCGGCCCTGCCGTCGCGCATGTGGCCAACATCATTCTTTTTTACAAGGGTGAGACACGAAAGCTGCAGGGGTTAGGTTGCAACACCCTGGTTAAACGGGCTCTGCCTGAAGAGCTACCGCATCGCACGTTTATCCATCGTACCGTGATCGGCGTCATCGAGAACGCCCTGCAGCTGGTCGCAAGAAACCCCAAGATTTTCTGGGTCGGCGGTATCGACAGCTACTCGTTACGCGACCTAGAAGATTTATACCTATTCAGCCGCAACCGTAACCAGGACGTGCAGAACCGCAGACTGTTGCGAGATTACCGGGACTTTTCACAGTACGTGGAAATAGCCGAGGTAAGCCAGGATACGGAGATGTTGCGATCGATCAAGATTATTACAGCCTATCCGGACCTGCCCCAGCGGATCCAAACCTTACGTTCCCGCTCGGTAGATAACGAGCTAGACGCCACCGTGACACTCACGACTGGGCACAAAGCCAAGGGGCTGGAGTGGGACTTTGTCAGCCTGTATGACGACTTTAGCGCTGATCCGCTTTCACCCGATATCGATCAAGGTCGTAAAGATGACGAGTTGAATTTGCTGTACGTGGCGGTGACGCGAGGGATGAAGATCCTAGCGTTGAACTCAATGGTGCTTTCTATCATGCAGCGCTATGTCGATGCTCGGACCTCTGCTCTCCAACCTCAGAAATCACGCGCTTAGCAGCAAACTATTTCAGATTGCTGGCACGCGCTCATTATTGAAACCCTGGTAGCTCTGCACATTGAGGACGTCGCCATGGGCCGTCAGAAATTTGAATACTACACTGAATTCTCTCCCTTTCAGTACGTTGTCAAAACCAAAAAGCTCTTCATGTTCAAGTCCGAAGAGCCCACCACTGAACCCGACACCCAGGGTTTTCTGGAAGATTCTGAACGTCAAAACCGCCTTGCTCAATTAGGCAGCGAAGGCTGGGAGCTGGTCAGCGTCCAGCCCGTGGTCAAAGGAGAAGTCAAGGTTGGCAATCAAAACGCCCAAGGCTGGGCTTACGGATTCGCCTTGCCCACCGGCTATCTGCTGTTCTTCAAACGCCCTATCCACTGTGATTGATGGTGTCGGTACCTTCAGAAGAAATCCTTACAGTCCTGAATATGGTTTTCTTGCGGCGACCATAGCTTGATCACGGCAAGCTGACGGCATCAGGAATGACTAGAGCCCAGCCGTGATCCAGTACCCGCGTCTCACTGCACTCACTTGCCGACTTGCCTTGCCAGGCCTCATCGCACTTTTTGGATGCGGCCTGCCTGTCTCTCATGCGACCGCTGCTTCAGCCTCCGAACAGGCCAACCTGGACGTGATGATCCGCCAGTTAAATGCCCTTGAGGACACCGCACGTCGTAGCGCTCAAGTGGCCGACGAACCTGGCAAGCGTTACTTCTTCGATTACCAGCGTCTAGCAGGTGATATCGCTCGAATTCGTCATGGGTTGGAGGGCTATTTAACCCCAACCCGAGCCCAGCCTCGTGATCCTGTTGAGCTGTCAGGCCAATACACGACCGAAGGACGCAAGCCATGAGCATGAGCGGCGCTCAGGCTGCTGCGTTTCAAGCGGCAGGAGGATTTCCTGCCTCGACGAGCTACCTGTTTTTCGTCGGCGTCGCTGTAGCCATCATCTTTATGTGGGGCGCCTGGGCTATCTGGAGCTGCTACCGAGGATGGGCCACTGGCAACCTTGATCGAACGATTGCCTCGACCTCGCTCGTCCGCATCCTACTGCTTTGCATGATCCTCACCACATTTGTTCTTAGTTGACCCTATGGGAGATACACCATGACTTCATTCTTAAAACCGGGCCGCATGCTGATCGGGTTGCTTGCTCTCCCCCAACTGGCCATGGCGGCTCTTCCGCAGTCTCAGCCTCCTACCCGGGGGGAAGGCTCTAACCTGATGCAAACCATGCAGAACTACGCCTTTGACGGTTTTACTTTGCTTGGCCTCATCATCTGCGCAGTCATTTTCAGTGGCGTTGCTTGGCATGCCTTCGGCACCTACCACGAAATTCAACTTGGCAAGAAAAAATGGGGAGATCTGGGGGCGACAGCCGCCGTTGGCGTCGCCATCCTCGGTGTCGCCATTTTTCTGGTCACCAAGGCTTCAAATATTCTTTAAAAGAGCCGTGGCCATGACAGAACTCTCAGACGATGGGACCCTGATTTTCCTCCCTGTGCGATTGAACAATCAGCCAGTCATCATGGGCGGCCTTACCGCTGACGAAATGTGGGCCACCTTGGCGTTGAGCACCGGCGCAGGGCTGGTTATCGGTATTCCGGCCGCGATATTGACCCAGATTTGGGCACTTATCATCGGCGCCGCCATGCTCTGTGCTGTCCTAGGGCTGTTTCTTGCCAGTCGTTTCTTGCGTCGGTGGAAACGCGGCCGACCTGATACATGGCTATACCGCCAGATGCAATTGAACATCGCGCGGTTCTTTCCTACCTGGAATAAAGCCCTGCTGATTACTCGTACAGGTGCGTGGACCTGTCATCGAACGGAGGTTCAATGACTTACCGTAAAAAAGTAGACGCCCAACTGGCCCACATTAACAGCCTGCGCATGGTCATTGGTTTTCTCATTGCCCTGGGTCTGTACATGGCTTATGGCTGGCAGAGCGCACCGCGTGACCTAACTGTTCATGTACCTCCAGATCTACGTTCAGGTAGCACCCGTAAGTGGTGGGATATTCCACCGGAGTCGGTATACGCCTTCGGTCTGTACATTTTTCAGCAGATGAACCGTTGGCCCGTTGACGGTGAAACCGACTACGAGGACAACATTACCCGCTTGGAAAGCTACCTGACTCCCAGCTGCAAAGCCTACTTGCAGAAAGATTTCGAGCTACGCCGCAATAGCGGGGAACTGCGCAAACGTGAGCGGGGTGTATTTGAAATTCCAGGCAGAGGCATCGACGATAAGTCTGAGCAACATATTGAGCAGCACAGCATCAATGACTGGACCGTCAACCTGGATATCACCGCTGACGAGCACTACGGCGGGGAGCGCGTAAAGCGGGCATTTGCTCGCTATCCATTACGAATTATCCGATCTGACGTCGATCCCGAAAAAAACCCATTCGGCCTGGCCTGGGACTGTTATAGCAGTAATCCACAACGCATCGAAGTCTCCGCAGAAACGACCAGAGCAGGAGGCAAATGATGACACGCCGCCTACTGATCATCGGGCTCTTAGCCCTTCACTTCTGCGGGTTGGCCAACGCCGTCGAAATCCTGCGCTGGGATCGTATCCCTATAGCACTGCCCTTGATCGTGGGTCAGGAGCGTATTGTCTTTGTGGACCAAAACGTACGGGTGGGTCTGCCTCGTAACCTCGTCGACAAACTGCGCGTGCAGAGCACCGGTGGTGCCCTCTACCTGTTGGCGAAAGAGCCGATTGAACCGACTCGCTTACAGCTGCAGAACATGAACTCCGGTGAGATCATGCTCGTGGATATCATCGCAACGGTAGGGAAACCGAATCAGGTCGCATCCGAGCCGGCTAAAATTGTAGCCGGGGACAGTCCCGCCCCGCGTTACGGCCAAGTCAACGCCAAACCTACAAGCAACCATGCAACTTCTTCCACGGCCCAAGCCAGCGCTCAAGCCGAAGAGGATGAGGACGCGCCGAAACCGCGTCGTGAGACCCCACTTCCGGTGGTCATGACGCGCTATGCCGCACAGATGCTTTACGCGCCCCTACGCACCGTTGAGCCCGTGGAGGGGATTGCTCAGATCAATCTGAAGCGCGGTTTGGACCTCACCACCCTAATGCCGACATTGCCGGTCGAAGCCTCTGCGTTGGGGTCGTGGCGGTTAGACGAGTATTGGGTCACGGCGGTGAAGCTACGTAACACAAGCGCCCAAAACCTCACATTGGATCCGCGTGACCTGATGGGTGACTTTGTCACCGCGACTTTTCAGCATCCCTACCTTGGCGCCAAAGGTGATTCTAGCGACACCTCGACGGTCTACCTAGTGACCCGCGGCCATGGTCTAGCCGAATCGTTATTGCCGGCCGCCATCAGCCAGATCGATCCGAAGGGAGGCCGTCGTGAAGAGTAATCCACTTGTTAAATACCTGGTCATACCGTTCGCGATCCTGGCGATATACGTAGTGGTCAAATTATTCAATCGCGAAAGTGCCGATCAACAGGTTCATGCGCCGGAAAAGGTTGTACTTAGTACCAAGGAGGCTAAAAAGCTTGGGGTTGACGGAGATACACCCAGCGACACATTGCGCACCATTGTCGTGGAAAGCAGACAACTCAAGGACCAAGTCTCCAATGCTTTGAAGAACAATGACGAGCTAAAGCAACAGAACATCGAGCTGCAAAAACGCCTGCAGAACATCGACCTCAACGTCGATAACAAACTGCAGAACGTTCAGCAAACGATGAAGCAGGAGGCGCAACAACAGAGCCAAACCCTCTTGGACACACTGCAGCAGCAGTACAATACCCTGAGCAGCAAATCGGGCAGTGGCAATGAGTCTGGATCTGATTTGCCGATCGGCTTCGGCGTTCAGCCAGGTGACGGTCAAGGCTTCAAAGGCGGACCCGGCGCGGACGTTGTTTGGATAGAGCCGCAGGACGCAACGCCGGTCGATGTCAACGGCAAGCCCATCGCTGCCGGGTCAAATCAAACGGCAAGCGGCTTCAACTTCCCGACCTCTTTTGGCGAGTCCGTGGACCGAGGACAAAATGCACTGCGCACGGGCGCTCAAAGTGTTGCGAATGAAATCTCGCCACAGGAGGCCCGCAAACAGGTGCGTAAGGTCTATACCTTGCCGCAGAACTCGACATTGATGGGTTCGGTGGCTATGTCCGCGCTGATCGGCCGGGTGCCCATTGACGGCACTGTCAACGACCCCTACCCGTTCAAGGTATTGATTGGGCCGGACAATCTCACGGCCAACGGCATCGACTTGCCCGACGTCGCCGGCGCGGTGGCCAGCGGAACGGCTTCCGGCGATTGGACCCTGTCTTGCGTACGCGGTCAGATAAAAAGCCTGACGTTCGTCTTCAATGACGGCACTGTGCGCACGCTGCCACAACCTCAAGAAGAAACGAATAGCAGTCAAAATAGTAACAACCAGAACAATGGCAACCAAACCACCATTCAGGGTGGCCTGGGCTGGATAAGCGATGCCTATGGCATTCCTTGTATCAGTGGCGACCGCAAAAGCAACGCCTCGCAATACATTGGCTCGCAGGTACTGATTACCGCCGCCGGCGCAGGTGCTGCCTCCCTCATCAAGTCAGATGGAAACAGCGGCTCTTTTATAAACCCTCAGTCCGGGACCATCGGTTCTGTCGGCGGCTCGGGCAGTGAAGCCATGGGCAAAATCATTGGCCAGGGCGTCAATGACGTCTCCAGCTGGGTCAACAAACTCTACGGGCAAGCCTTCGCAGCGGTGTATGTACAACCCGGGGCAAAGATAGCTGTGCACCTGGACCAGCAACTGACCATCGATTACGAACTCAATGGCCGCAAGGTCAACTATCGCTCAGGAGCCCGTCATGTTTCGACTGCGCTTGACTAATCATGGCTTAAAACTAGGTGCATACCTGGCCATCGCCCTACTCGCCTCGGCCTGTTCCACCAACAAAGACGAATTGCTCCCCCATGGGGACCGCACAATGATGGACGTTTGGGATCAAGGTTCCAGCGGCTCAAGCAGCTCGAGCAGCCGCCAATTGCTCGATGCACGCCAAGATCTTCGTCGGCCTCTGGAGACGAGGGAAACAGACAGCACCATGTTCACACGTACCGCACAAAACGAGATCTACAGCCAATTTAAACGCCTACCCAATCCCGACCTGGTGATGTACGTCTTTCCTCATTTAGCGGGTTCAGACCCGGCACCGATCCCAGGCTACACCACGGTGTTTCCGCTGTATCAGCGGGTGCAATACGCCATGCCTGGCGAACGCACGGAGGCATATTGATGGGTTTTTTTGAACGATTCAAAACGCGACGGGCGACAGAGCGTGTGGAACCTGGCGTAACACCAGGTTCGCCGTTATCTGACGATGTGCAGGGACCAGCCACCGAGACGTTTGAGGCTGCGACAGAGCGTTACTACGAACGCCTTGCTGCCATGGGTATTCCATCGCCGAGCGATTGGCGTAACCCAAAGAAAAAGCCAGCCACAACCGCTGATGCTGACCGTCTATACGACGTCAACCCCTCCTTCGTAGACCTACTGCCCTGGGTGGATTACCTGCCTGCAGAAAAAGCCATGCTATTGGAAGACGGCGTGTCACGCGCTGCCTTTTTTGAGCTGACACCGATTGGTACCGAAGGTCGGGATCCCGAATGGTTACGCAAGGCCCGCGACGCCCTGGAAAACGCCCTTCAGGACTCCTTCGACGAGCTTGAAACCTCACCCTGGGTGGTTCAGCTCTATGCCCAGGACGAAACCAGCTGGGACGATTACCTTCAGCAACTGCATGACTACGTTCAACCACGCGCACAAGGCAGTGCATTCACCGAGCTTTATTTGAAGCTGATGAAGCAACACCTGGAATCCATCTCCAAACCAGGCGGGCTGTTTGAAGACACCAAGGTCAGCCAACTGCCCTGGAGGGGCCAGCAGCGCCGCGTCCGTGTTGTTGTCTACCGCCGTACCCAAGGCGCGCAAGCGGATGTGCGAGGCCAGGCGCCAGGTCCTTACCTGAAAATCATTTGTGATCGCTTGGTGGGCGGCTTGGCGAACGCCGGCATTAAAACCCATCGCATGGATGGCCACGCCATTCGCCATTGGCTGATTCATTGGTTCAATCCACGTCCCGATCATCTTGGCCCTGCCGATGCAGATATTCGCCGCTTCTACGAATTGGTATGCAAGCAAATACCTGGTGCTGCAGAGGGCGAGCTGCCGCTCGCCAGCGGCACTGACTTCTCGCAAAACCTGTTTTATCGCGAACCACTGTCAGATATAGAGAAAGGTCTGTGGTATTTCGACGGCCTTCCTCATCAGGTGGTGATGCTTGACCGCTTGAGGGATGCTCCCAAGACCGGGCACTTAACCGGTGAAACCCGAAAGGGTGGTGATGCGCTCAACGCGCTGTTCGACAAAATGCCAGAGGACACCATTCTCTGTATCACTCTCGTGATCACCCCGCAGGACATTCTCGAAGGGCATCTGGAACAGCTTTCACGCAAGGCAGTTGGAGACACTCAGGCCTCGATCCTGACACGCGAAGACGTCGCCACCGCCCGTCAGTTGCTCGGGCGCAAGCACAAGCTGTACCGAGGTAGCGTAGCGTTTTACCTGCGGGGTAAAGACGATGCCCAACTGCACGAACGCAGTTTGCAACTCAGCAGCGCATTGCTGGGTGCGGGCATGGAGCCGGTGGAACCTCGGGATGAAGTGGCACCGCTGAACTCCTATCTTAGATGGCTACCCGGCAACTTCGACCCCAATGCGCGCAAAGCACTGGAGTGGTACGCACAACTGATGTTCGCCCAACACATTGCGAACCTGGCCCCCGTCTGGGGTAGGTCGACCGGAACCGGGCACCCGGGTATTACCCTGTTTAACCGTGGGGGAGCGCCGATAACCTTCGACCCGCTGAACAAGCTGGACCGGCAGATGAACGCGCATTTGTTCATTTTCGGGCCTACGGGTTCAGGTAAATCGGCCAGCGCGACAAACATCCTTAGCCAAATCATCGCCATCTATCGGCCACGTCTATTCATTGTGGAGGCTGGCAACAGCTTCGGCTTACTCGGTGATTTCGCCAAAAAGTTGGGTTTGACGGTAAACCGGGTTCGACTTGCACCTGGATCGGGTGTCAGCCTCGCGCCATTCGCTGATGCCGTGAAGCTCATCGAACCCAGCCAAAACGTGAAGATTATCCAAGCTGATGATCTTGAGGCGTCGGACGAACATCTGACTAGCCAGACCGAGGATGAACAACGCGACATCCTGGGCGAGATGGAAATTGCGGCCAGGCTGATGATCACCGGTGGTGAAGAAAAAGAGGATGCCCGTCTTACTCGTGCCGACCGTAGCGCCATCCGCCAATGCATACTGAATGCAGCGAAAAAATGCGTGACGGAGCAACGTATCGTTCTGCCGGAAGATATCCGTGAAGCGCTGCGAGAAATGGGACTCGAGCCCGGTATTCCAGACGCCCGAAGCTCACGATTCTTGGAGATGGCGGAAGCCTTGTCCATGTTCTGTATGGGCACCGAAGGCGACATGTTCAACCGTCCTGGCACCCCATGGCCAGAAGCGGACATTACCATTGTCGACCTTGCCACCTATGCGCGAGAAGGCTATAGCGCACAGATGGCCATCGCTTATATTTCCCTGCTCAACACGGTCAACAACATTGCCGAGCGTGACCAGTTTAAAGGCCGTCCGCTGATCTGCTTCACCGACGAAGGCCACATCCAGTTGAAGGTCCCACTCCTATCCCCCTACTCCGTCAAGATTACCAAAATGTGGCGAAAGCTCGGCGCCTGGTTCTGGATGGCCACCCAGAACGTTGACGACGTGCCGCCAGAGGCCTCAGCCCTGCTCAACATGATCGAGTGGTGGATGTGCTTAAACATGCCGCCTGATGAGGTGGAGAAGATCGCGCGGTTTCGTGAACTGACTCCTGCACAGAAGTCGATGATGCTGTCAGCGCGTAAAGAAAGCGGCAAATTCACCGAGGGCGTCGTGTTGTCCAAAAGCATGGAAATGTTATTCCGGGCGGTACCACCGAGTTTGTATCTGGCCCTGGCCATGACCGAGCCGGAAGAGAAAAAGCAACGCTTCGACATCATGCAAGCCAAAGGCTGCAGCGAGCTGGATGCGGCCATTGAAGTTGCTGCAACGCTTGACCGCTATCGCGGTATCGAACCTCACATCATTACTTTCCCCGAGCAAGTCACGGCCTTGGAGCGCCAAGCATGAGAGCATTGAATTCCCTGACCCAGAACCTTATAGAAAGTCTGACCCAGCTGCTTGAACAACCGGGTGAAGACGCCCTTCAAACCCTTGAGGTGTGTGCCCCCGTTTTGATAGAGCAACTGCAACAGGTTTTGGTTCGTGCGGTGGATCGTCGTGACATCGAGTCCCAACTTCACGCGGTGTTAGCCAATTGGCTGCTACAGCACCCACAACCCGAGAATGCTGAGAACGCTCTTCTTGAGGCCCTTCGTAAACAAGCGCTGCTTTCATCGAAGCCAGCAGAGGCTCGGGCATGATAGGCCTTCGCAAATATTGGTTGATGCTGGGGTGCGTTTTGGCAGGCACATCGATGGCCTGCTTAGCCCTCACTCGAAGTGAGATACCATCCCCGCACAACACAGGCCCGTGGTTGTTTGGTCCTTCCAAAGCACGCTGGACTGTGACTGAGTTCGCGGATCTGGAGTGCCCCTACTGCAAGACGTACACACCTGCGTTGAAAACCTGGATACAGCAGCAGAAGGATGTAAACCTGCAGTGGCATCATCTGCCACTGGATGTGCACGGTCCGACCGCATTACACGAAGCCAAGCTCGCTGAATGTGCGGGGGCGCTTGGTGGCGCACCTGCCTTCTGGCAAGCCATTGACCAGATTTTTGACCGGACCCGTAGCAACGGTGAGGGTTTCAATGGGCATCTGAACGTCGTTGATGTTACTTACCAGGACTTATTGTCCTGTGCAGCTACCGACAAAGTGATCGCCCGGCATGTTGGCCAACAGGTCGAGGAGGCCCTCAAAGCGGGCATTACGGCAACTCCTACTGTGATAATTAAAGACAACACGACTGGCAGCTCCGTAAAGCTTGAGGGACCAGCTGACGGGGTATTGTTATTATCAGCTCGTGATTGGCTGGCTCAAAAAAAGAGCTGCGACGCTCTGCAAAAGTCGAACGTTAAATCACTTAGCCATTGTCATTAAATGAGCTTGCATTCCATTCATACATTTTCATGCCCGGCATGTCCTACGCGTGGGCCGAAAGAGACAGCGCAAATACGGTGTTTGCAACTGCAATCAGGGTCAGTTTCATACGACTTTTTCTTGAGGATTGATGGGCTCAACTGAGAGGTGCCGGCGACGCATCAGTCGATAGGCTGCCGGAATGACAAACAGCGACAGCAAGGGCGCGGTAATCATGCCTCCAACCATGGGTGCCGCAATTCGGCTCATCACCTCGCTGCCGGTCCCGCTGCCCAGCAAAATGGGTAACAAGCCAGCAATGATGACAGCCACAGTCATGGCTTTGGGCCGAACGCGCTGGACAGCGCCTTCACGAATCGCGGCCATCAGCCCGTGCTCGGTCCTATCGCCGAGGTCTTCACGCTCAGCCCAGGCGTTCTTCAGATAAAGCAGCATAATTACGCCAAATTCGGCAGAAACACCGGCCAAAGCGATAAAGCCGACACCAGTGGCGACCGACAGGTTGAATCCCAATAGATAGAGAAACCATACCCCACCAGTCAGTGCGAATGGCAGAGTGGCCATGATCAGCAAGGCCTCATCGAAGCGAGCAAAGGTTAAATAAAGCAGCACGAAGATGATCAACAGCGTGGCAGGCACCACCAGCTTGAGTCGTGCGTTGGCCCTTTCGAGAAATTCGAACTGTCCTGCGTAGCTCAGGCTCATACCAGGCTGCAACTTAACCTGCTCGCTGACGACCCGTCGTAGATCGGCGACTACCGAAGCAATATCCCGTCCCCGCACGTCGATATACACCCAGCCTGAAGGTCGGGCGTTCTCACTCTTAAGCATCGGCGGACCATCGCTGACCTTGATCTTCGCAACGGTGCCAAGAGTGATCTGGCTGCCTAGAGGGGTATAGATAGGTAACTGCTCCAGAGCGCCGAGTGAATCCCGCCACTCACGAGGGTAACGTACGTTAATTGGGAAACGAGCCAACCCTTCAATCGTCTCCCCGACGTTTTCACCGCCGATTGCGCCGGCCACGATCGATTGCACATCGGCAATATTTAACCCATAGCGGGCCGCAGCTTTACGATCGATATCCACATCAATATAGCGGCCACCGGTCAGTCGTTCGGCCAACGCTGAACTCACACCTGAGACATCCTTGGCAACACGTTCGATGGCTTGGGTGACGGCATCGATCTCCGTCAGGTTGGTACCGGCAACCTTCACACCAATAGGGCTTTTTATGCCAGTGGCCAGCATGTCGATGCGGTTACGAATCGGCGGTATCCAGATGTTGGTCAATCCTGGGACACGCACCGCTTGGTCTAGCTCCTCAACGAGCTTTTCCTGGGTCATGCCTGGGCGCCACTGTTCGTGTGGTTTGAATTGGATGGTGGTTTCGAACATTTCCAAAGGTGCTGGGTCAGTCGCGGTTTCAGCGCGGCCGGCTTTGCCGAAAACGTGTTCGACCTCTGGAACTGTCTTTATCAGACGGTCAGTCTGTTGAAGCAGTTGCGCGGCCTTCTGCGCCGATAATCCAGGCAGAGCTGATGGCATATAGAGCAGGTCCCCTTCGTCCAGCGGGGGAAGAAACTCACCACCCAGACGAGAGATCGGCCACAACGCGCTGACAAAGACTAGCAACGCAACCAGCAGCGTTATTTTAGGTCGATGTAATACGGCGTCCAGAGCGGGTTCGTAGATCCGGATCAACCAGCGATTTAGCGGATTCTGCTGCTCATTGGGAATTCGTCCACGAATCCAATACCCCATCAACACCGGTACGAGAGTTACCGACAGTCCAGCCGCTGCGGCCATAGCGTAGGTTTTGGTGAACGCCAATGGACCGAATAGACGTCCTTCCTGAGCCTCCAGCGTGAACACCGGAATGAACGACAGGGTGATGATCAGCAGACAGAAGAACAATGCAGGTCCTACCTCGGCAGCCGCTTCAGTCATCACGTGCCAATGACGTTCACCTTTCAGTTCCTCCCCAGGATTGGCCACGTGCCAAGCCTCGACCTTCTTGTGGGCATTTTCAATCATCACCACGGCAGCGTCGACCATAGCGCCGATGGCGATGGCAATCCCGCCAAGGGACATGATGTTGGCGTTGATACCCTGATAGCGCATCACGATGAAGGCGATCAGCACCCCAACCGGCAGGGAAATGATTGCCACCAGAGATGAACGCAGGTGCCAGAGAAAGATTCCGCAGACCAACGCGACGACGATGAACTCTTCGATCAGCTTGTGGCTGAGGTTTTCCACGGCACGATCAATCAACTTGCTGCGGTCGTAGGTGGTGACGATTTCAACCCCCGCCGGCAGACTGCTTTTCAGCTCGTCGAGTTTGGTTTTGACCGCCGCAATGGTTTCACGAGCATTCTTCCCGCTGCGCAGAATCACCACGCCGCCGACGGTCTCACCTTCACCGTCGAGTTCGGTAATGCCTCGACGCATCTCAGGCCCTAACTGAATCGTGGCAACATCGCCCAACGTGACCGGCACACTGCCCGCGCCCAGTTTGAGCGGGATGGCGCGAAAGTCATTGAGCGTCTTTAGGTAGCCGGAAGCTCGTACGATGAACTCTGTCTCCGCCATTTCCAGCACGGCTCCACCGGTTTCCTGATTGGCTTTGCCGATCGCCTCGGTCACCTCAGACTGCGTGATACCCAAGTTCGCCAACTTTAGCGGATCGAGCTGGACCTGATACTGTTTGACCATGCCACCTACGGTGGCAACTTCCGCAACGTTCGGCAGCGTCTTGAGCTCGAATTTGAGAAACCAGTCCTGTAGGGCTCGCAGTTGCGCCAGATCGTGCCCACCGCTGCGATCAACCAACGCGTACTGGAAAATCCAGCCAACGCCAGTGGCATCAGGTCCTAAGGCTGGCTTAGCACTGGCTGGTAGGCGGCTTTGTATCTGGCTCAGGTATTCCAACACCCGCGAGCGGGCCCAGTACAAGTCAGTTCCGTCTTCGAACAGCACATAAACGAAGCTGTCGCCAAAGAAGGAGTAACCGCGCACAGTCTTGGCCCCAGGTACCGAGAGCATGGTGGTTGCCAGTGGATAGGTCACCTGGTTTTCGACGATCTGTGGGGCTTGGCCTGGGTAAGGTGTACGGATAATTACCTGAACATCCGACAGGTCTGGCAATGCATCGATGGGCGTACTTTGAACCGCCCAGATCCCCCATGCCGTGACGAACAGCGTCGCCAGCAACACAAGAAAGCGGTTGGCCACCGACCAGCGAATAAGGGCCGCAATCATGGCTGGCCCCCAGAGCGTTCCAGACGTTCAACACGCAGACCATCGTCCGTCTGGCTAACAGCGATCCGAACCTTGTCGCCCGTTTTTAGGCCCTTCATCAGAGCAGGAGTGGCGAGAGGGAAAGTCATCGTCATGCCTGGCATACCCAATGTCTTGAAGGGACCGTGGGCGAGCGTGACTTCTTTGTCGTTGATCTCAACGATCTGACCATCGGCCTCATGCAAAGCGCCAACGGGCATAGTAGATGGCGAAACGTCCAATGAGCTTGCGACAACGCCCTTGAGACTGGCCTCCGAGTCGAGCAGGAACTGGCCAGAGGTCACCACTTTCTGCCCCTCTTCCAAGCCTTTCAATATCGCCGTCTTGCCATCGTTATCCTGGCCTAGCTGCACCTCCACCGGGCGATATCGACCAGCGTCTTCAGAGAGCATGACCAACGCACGTCGACCGGTACGAATGACGGCCTCGCTCGGCACCCACAGAACACTTTGCTCCGTTGAACGATTGAGGCTTACCTGTGCGGTCAAACCTGGTCTGAGTCGGCCATCTGGATTGGGTAACTCAACTCGAACGCGAAGTGTGCGACTGTCCGAACTGGTTTCCGGAAGAATCGCACTGACGACGCCCTTGAGCACAACTCCAGGGAATGCGGATAAACGCGCTTCAGCTGCTTGCCCTACTACGATTGACCCAGCTTCCGCCTCTGGTACAGCCACGGCCAGCCAGACACTGCTCAAACCATTAACACGAGCCAACGTCTCGCCTGCGGCCACCGTCATACCTTCACGCACACTCAGCTCTTGAAGCACACCACCAATAGGGCTGGTCAGCGTCAGGTTCGATTGAACTTTGCCAGTGCGCTCAACTTGAGCAATTAACGTAAGTGGCATTCCGGTTAGCCGCAGTCGCTGCCGGGCCGCTGTCAGCAAGCCAGCATCGCCACTACGCTTGAGGGCGAGAAATTCCTCCTGAGCAGCTGCCCACTCCGGCACCAAGATATCTGCCAAGGCGGCATTCGCTTTCAGCACATCACCAGGTGCGTGGGCATACACACGCTCGACAAAACCCGCTGTACGGGCCTGAATGACTGCAACGTCCCGTTCGTTGAAGGCCAGCACACCTACCACGTTCAGTGTCGAGGCAAATACGCCTCGACTGACACTAGCCAGTCGCACACCAAGGTTCTGAGTCAGGCTTGGATCAATTCGAATGGCAGCGCTGTCCCCCTTGGTATCTGCGTATTGAGGGATCATCTGCATGTCCATGAAGGGTGACTTACCCGGTTTATCGAATTTCTGTTGTGGGTACATGGGATCATACCAATACAGAACTTTTCGATCGGCAGAGGCTTTGGGTTCATGATCCGGTACGACACCAGCTACTCCGCTCATTCGCGGTTGGGCTAACCAGTAACCCCCGGCAACACCCAAGGCAATCGAGATGCCGATGATTAAAGTCCCTTTCCATAATTTAAAAATCATTGAGCGGACTCCCCGTAAGAGAAATACAGGCGAGCGCTGGTCAGGGCACGTTGCTCTTCAACGTCAACCTGCTTGAGACGGGCTTCGATGAGTTCGCGTCGGGCGGCAACAACCGAGTTCAAATCACCCTTGCCGGAGCGGTAGCTGGCCATCGTGAGTTCGACCTTTTCTTTAGCCAACGGCAACAAGCTTTCCTGATTACGGCTGACTGCACGATTGAGGCGCTCGTAGTCAGCCAACTCATCCTCCAGTTGCTGGGTATGCTCGCGTGACAGGGCTTCGCGCTCAGCCTCAAGCTGGTTTAGTTCGGCGTGCTTGGCCGCAATCTTGGGGTTTTGCCGAGAGTTAGGGAACAGCGGGAGATCCCATGAAAACTGCACGCTGACCATGTCACCGAATTGTTGGCCTCGGTGCTGATAATCGAATTCCCAGCTCCAGTCAGACTGCTTTTCCGCCTCAGCTTCACGGATCTTGGCTTGTGCTTCACGGGTCATCGGCACAAAAGCCGCTAATTCGGGGTGATGTTGCAGCTTATGGGAGTAACCTGAGGTCTCAATAGGCCAATCAGGCAAACCGCCTACCGGTTTGTCATCGGCGGCAGGGCCAATCCAGCGCTTGAGGGCGGCCCGGGCCTGTGCACGTTGACGAACTAAATCATCCTGCTGCTCAGCCAGTTGAGCAGCTTCCTGTTTAGGTGTCACCGCATCGGCGGGTTGGGCTCGGCCACCCGCAATCTGAGCTCTGACGGTATCGGTCAGAAGACGGTTTTCTTTGTAGAAGTCCTGGAACAACGCATCTTTACGCTCAACCGAGTAGCTTCTGATCCAGGCTAATGCCGTGGACTGTCGGACGTTCAGACGCGCCACTCGACGCTCGGCTGACGCTCGATCAACAGCCGCATCCGCGACCTCGATACGTGCTTTGCGCTTGTCGCTGTTGGGCATCTCCTGCCTAATCCCGACCACTTGCATGGTCATGAAGTCCTGGTCGATGCTCCATCTGTCGGGTCCACCAATGGGGTAGTTCTGCACGCCCAGCAGTAGCTTGGGATCGGGTAGTTCGCCGGCGGGAATGGCCGCGCTAGTGGCTGCTTGAATTTTGGCGTCTTGTGCGGTCAACGATGGTGCATTGTTTTCGGCCAGACGCAGCGCTTCATCGAATGTCAATGCGCTAGCGAAGCTCGGCAATGCAAGTACGCTTGCCGCCAGGCCGGCCAGGAAGGACCAACCTGTGCAACAGCACTTGGAGTTCATGTTCACGATTCCTGTGATGATCCACCGCGCGCTTCATAAGACATGCGCGCAGATATGCCATCCCGCTAACGCGGAATGAGGCTCAGTGTGGTACAGGAATCAAGTACGTGGGGGTCGCCATACCCCTGAAGAGGTTTGTACGAGCGGGAAATGGCTGGAGAATGATAGAATGAGAGGACTGGACAGGGTGATAGGAGGCTTGATGATCGATACTTGCAACATGCCGCCAGTTTTGCATTCCTGACCGGGCTTACAAGGTTTGCCATGCTCGGTGGGACTTTTCATGTCGTGGCAGCAGTCTTGCCCCATACCATCCATCATCGCCATGCCCATGGTTTTCATCGGGCATGGTTCAATCGATGTCTGAACACCCGCCATCCCGCTGAGGGGAAGCGCCAAGCTAATCAGGAAAATTAGGCAAAACCGCAGGTAGCGTTTCATGAGCTGGAGTGTAGACGGTGCAAATGGCCCTTACAATTCACCCTTGAGACTCCTTAGTCGGCCATCACCAACCGCTATGCCGCGCTCATTTCCATGACCGGGCTTAAAGTACCTAACCATGCGACTAGACAAATAATGATGACTGCCATTGAAAATTCGAGCTTCATGCTACGGCGCAAGGCATTGACCGCGACAGCATAGTCTCCATTTCGAACAGAACGTTCCAAGAGCGGGCTTAGGTGAAAACGGTTGAGCGTCGCTAATACGATCATCCCGGCAAAGAGCAGGACCTTCAAAAATAGCAACTCGCCATAAGTGCTGAGCATCACCTCATCCAGATTTGGCCCAACGATAAATAGGTAGTTCGCCACTCCCGTAATGCTGATGATCACTACAATCACCGCGCCGGCCGATTCAAACCCTGTCAGTACCCGAGCAAGAATTCGTGCTTCTCGCTCACCTTTCAGTGATTTCAAACGCAGCAGCAGGGCAAATGCCGCTAGCGCACCCAACCAACCGCCTGCGGCCAAAAGATGGAAGATATCGCTAATAAAGTGCCAGTAGCGACGGCTCCCCTCGTCCATTGCTCCGTGCCCTGTCCATGCCAGCGTCGCTAGCGCAATCGCGCCACAGACAGTGACAATCCAAAGACTCAGTGTTGGAAAGCGCTTGTTCAGGGAAACGCCAATAATGGCCGTCACCAACGCCCCTATTCGGACCATCCAGGTCAAACCGACGTCAGTCCCCATGAGAACCATTTGAAAGATATGGTGATGTAGCTCCATGAAACCCGACACGCCACTCATTGCTTTCGCAAGTAACAACATGGCGGCAAGGGACAGAGCTACACCTACAGCAGAAGTACTGTAAAGAAGCGACTCAAAATTCAAAACTGTTCCCGATATTCTTTCTTTTCCCCTGAGGCTATAAAGACCAAAAATTGCCAGTCCAAATAACAGCATCAGGTCGAAATAAAGAGCAAAGCGAACAACGATATTTAATGAGTCGCTCATGAATCATTTCACTTTGAAAGAAAAGTTGCCGGTAATCGGGTGAGTGTCCGAGGAAACGGCACGCCATTCGACTTTGTAAGTACCCGTGGTCAATGGCGATGCGGGTGTAATAACCATCGTCTTCGGATCACCGCCACCTGCCACGTTAGCTTTTACGCCCATAGGTGAATTCGGCATACCAGGCATATCGGTCATAATCAGCTTTGCACCAGAGAACTGAGTCGTTAGATTCTCAGAAAAGTGCAGTTCGATTTTAGACGGAGCCGCCGCATCCGATCCTTCAGCGGGAGTAGAAGAAACCAGCTTTGGATGCGCCTGAGCAACTGCACTCAGAAGCAAACCCGCAGTCAGCGCAACAGCTACGGTGGTAGTTTTAAGGAATGACATGCAAGACTCCTGACAGCAAAAGCTGTTGGTTCTAGGTTTTTAGGGAATATCTAGTTTTTTACTTTTTGACGCTCGTTAAAACCACTGACGAATACCTAGCAAATTCCGTGTTCTAGGGCCGGCTGGACAGGGAGGAATCACAAGATTTCCAACGTCACAGTGCGAGTACACGATGCCACATGAACGCAAACTGTTCGATTACATTTCAGTCAGCTTGGGGCGGGTTTTTGGCACTGATCTGCCCGGATACGGCGCCAAATACGCGACTTTCTTTGGAACGCTCCAAGAGTTTTCTCTCATCCAAAAACGATCCTATTGAGCTAACCACATGTTGCCTGCATACATATGAACAAGGTGTCTTAGACCTTTCTTGCATCAGCACATGGGAGTTCAATATGAAAGGCTGTTATTCCGTTTAACGACGTACACCATATTTTTCCGTCATGCGCTTCAATGATAGATCGAGTAATCGATAAACCTAGCCCTGCATTACTTGGACTTCCTTCTCTGCGAGCTGGGTCCACGCGATAAAATCGATCAAACAGCTTTTCAAGATGCTCGGACGCAATGGGCTCTCCCGGGTTCTCCACAGAGACTGATATTGAAGTTCCTTTCTGCCGAATATCGACAGTAATACACTTTCCTTCGGGGGTGTACCGGAGCGCATTTGAGAGCAGATTAGAGATGGCCCTGTCGAGCATGAGTACGTCACCTCGGACGCTACCCCTGCCTGTGACCTTCAGGTCGATCCCTCGCTCATCAGCCAGCAAACGGTAGTACTCGAGTAATTTCTCTACTACTGCTACCAGGTCAATCGGTTTGTTTTCATGTGTAATTAGACCGTTATCTGATTTCGCTAGAAAAAGCATGTCATCAATCATACGTCCCATACGTTTCAAGTCATCAAGATTTGAGTACAGATTGTCCTCGTAGTCCTCAATATTTCTTTTTCTAGATAAAATCACTTCAGTGTGAGTCATCAAATTGCTAACGGGTGTCCGTAATTCGTGAGCAATGTCCGCAGAGAAGTTCGATAAACGAACAAACGCATCGTCCAGTCTAGATAACATTGCGTTGAACGAGAGCACCATCTGCTGGAGCTCTTGGGGAACGGGACCTAATGGAATACGCTCTTTGAGCGATTTAGCTGACATCGAAGCTGCTACCTGAGTGACTAGGCGAATAGGTCGTAGTCCACTACGCGCTACCATCCAGCCCAGTGCAGCACTGACCAGCGCGCTTATCACCAGTCCTATCCAAAACCATCGTTCAAGCGTCTCGAAGAAGGCCATATGTTGAGTAACATCAAAGATCAACATCACTGTCAATGGCTTGTCCTGCCCCGTCACTATGGCTTGCGCCGTCACGCCTCGAAATATCTGCTCCTGGTCTCGCCACTCCCAGACATTGCTGTTTGTGACCGTTCGGAAGTCTTCAGGAACTACGATCGGACCTGGGTCAGCAAACAGGAGCTTACCGTCACCATCGATGATAAGAGCTGTCAAATCACGATGAGCACCAAGCAGTGCCTCCAGCTCAGGCTTAACATCACTGAATTGATCAATGCTGTTCAACCCAGTCAAAATTCTTTGCGTCGAGTGAAGCTTTTCGTTCAGCGCCTGCTGATCCAGCATCTTGAAATGATGCCGGCTGAGGTTGTTAAAACTGAGTCCAGCGACGGTGAGCACAGCCGTTACAGCTAGCATGAACATCAGGCTCATGCGCGTAGTCAGGGACATTCGCTTCATTCCGACCCCGTCCCCGAATCCGGCGCATCCAGCATGTACCCCATGCCTCGAGAGGTGTGGATAAGCTTGACCTCAAAATCATCATCAATCTTTGCTCTGAGCCTCCTGACAGCAACCTCGATGACGTTAGTATCGCTGTCAAAGTTCATGTCCCAGACCTGGGAAGCAATAAGCGACTTGGGCAGAACCTCACCTCGACGACGGAGCAGCAATTCGAGCAACGCAAACTCTTTGGCCGTTAGATCTATACGTTTGCCTGCGCGGATAACCCTGCGTTTGAGGAGGTCCACCTCCAAATCAGCCAATTTCATATGGGTTTGGGAGGGGGCAGTGGTACCTCTACGCAGCAGCGTTCTGACGCGAGCCAGCAATTCAGAAAATGCGAAGGGTTTGATCAGGTAATCGTCAGCCCCCAGCTCAAGTCCTTTTACCCGATCCTCAACTCGGTCTCGCGCCGTGAGGAAAAGCACAGGGACATTTTTTCCGGATGCTCTCACTTTCTGAAGTACTTCCCAGCCATCCAGCCCAGGCATCATCACATCGAGAATCAGCAGGTCATACGCCTCGCTCAAGGCGTGCTGAAGCGCGTCTTTGCCATTGGTAAAACGATCAACATTGAACCCCGCCTCGGTGAGTCCTTGCTGCAAATAAATACCTATTTTGGGTTCGTCTTCCGCAACCAGAAGTCTCATGGGGATGGCTCTCGAATAATTGTGAGGCTGAGTCTGCAATGAAATGCCTCTGCCAACCAGCAACTGACAGAAAAGTAATATTGGCTTCAGGTAGATGTCAGCGAGTGCTGTCTAGGGTTCGAGCATGAGTACTTTCTGGTGCTCGACCGACTCTTAACCATGAAAGCTAGAGGAGCCGGAAAACAAATCAAAAAGGAGCTTCCTCATGAACCGTTTAAAAGTCCTATTCTTTGCTAGTTCGATACTCATCTCAGCATCTGCGTTGGCTGAAGGTGGTGCAGATCGGATTATGGAGCGCATGGAAAGCCTGCGCGATAAAGCCGAAGCGACCTTGGTACAAGCTGAAAAAGCTCCTGAAGGGCAGCGCCATGTTCACATGGCCGAGCATATGAAAATACTGGGCGAGATCATGGGCCAGCTTCATCTAGATCATCCAAAAGCATCAATGTCACCTCAGGAACATCTCGCCTGGATGGAAAAACACGACGCCATGGTTGATGACGTTTTGAACCAAATGCAGCGCGAGCACAAACTGATGCTTTCTGAGAACCATCAGTAACCGAATAACTCCTACGGGGCTCTCTGAACCGCCCACTAGACACGGCGTCATCTGGGCGCCGTGTTTTCTCAGGAAAACTGACAGAAATGTAGTGTTCAAGTCAGTTAACGCTCAGCTCTATCCCTTTAGCATAGCTAGTATTTTCCACTGGCTCTCGAGGTCACCATGAAAACTAAGCTCATTACTCCAGTTATTGCGGCAATCACCCTACTCCTCGGCGCTACGGCGATGGCCAGCGTAGGTCATGGGAAAGAGGATATCGGTCAGCCTGGAGTCGCCTCAGAGGTCACTCGCACGGTTGATGTAGAGATGGGTGATATTTTCTTCAAAACTAAAAGCATCGACGTAAAGCCCGGTGAAACGGTTCGCTTTGTACTTCACAACAAAGGGGCGTTGCTGCACGAGTTCAATATCGGCCAAGCCGCTGCTCACGCGGCGCACCAAAAAGAAATGGCGAGCATGTTCCAGAATGGAACGCTTACACCCACCGGAACTGGAAAAATGTGGGGCAACATGGGCCATAGCATGGGAGGCATGAAGATGGTTGGAATGGAACACAACGACCCGAATAGCGTGCTGATCGAGCCAGGGGCAACCAAGGAGTTGATCTGGACCTTCAACAACACAACTGGACTTCAATTTGCCTGCAACGTGCCAGGTCATTACCAGTCGGGGATGGTCGGTCAATTTGACTTGAAGTAAGCCTGAACCGACCGCTAAAACCGCGTCGACGCAAGAGTTCGCTATGCTCTGAGGCAGAGATCAGAGCAACACGCTCACACACGGGGTCTAGATCATGGATAAGCATCAGCATCCGGCTGGAAGCACCTCCCCACCATTTTGGAGGCGCAAAACAGGCGTTGTACTGATCATGCTCATTGCGATCGGTGCCTTTTACGGGGTGCGGGAACATTTCACCCACGTTTATCCGTATTTGCCCTACCTCATCCTGTTGATCTGTCCATTGATGCATTTTTTTGGACATGGACATGGCGGACATGACCATGGCGATCAGGCAGGAACCAACAAGGAAGAGAAATAGCTATGCCCACTCCACCGAGCCACCACGATCACGGTCCCGCCCACGCTGCCTCACCCAATGACGGTGGTCTACGCGACCCGGTGTGCGGTATGGCGGTTATACCTCCAAGTAAATTTGGCGAGTCTTACCAAGGACAGACGTATCAATTTTGTAGCCAGAAATGCCAAGAGAAATTTCGGGCAGATCCAGAACGCTACATTGGTAATCATCCCAGCGCTGAACCCAGCAGCGCCGCTATAGAGCCCACGCTACAGGTAGCCACTGAGTTTACCTGTCCTATGCACCCGGAAATAAGACAGCCAGGGCCCGGCAATTGCCCTAAATGTGGCATGACATTAGAGCCCGTCATGCCCGCGCTTGATGACGATGACAAACCCGAGCTCCTGGATTTCACCCGCCGCTTTTGGTGGTCGCTGCCTTTAACCGTAATGGTGGCCCTTCTAGCCATGGCGGGTCACTCATTACAAATCTTCCATGGTTCGGTTCAAAACTGGATCGAGTTCGCTCTTGCCACTCCGGTCACCTTATGGGCAGGTTGGCCCTTTTTTGTAAGAGGCATAGCATCCGTTAGAAATCGCAGTCCAAACATGTGGACTCTGATTGGTTTAGGTACTGCCGCAGCCTATCTTTACAGCGTCGCGGCAACCCTATTTCCCCAAAGTTTTCCCACCACCTTCATGCAAGATGGACGCATCGGCGTCTACTTCGAAGCCGCTGCGGTCATCATCTCGCTCACCTTGCTTGGGCAGATTCTTGAGCTCAAAGCACGGTCACAAACCTCCGCCGCCATTAAGTCCCTTCTTGGCCTATCTCCCAAGACTGCACGCAGGATCAACGCCGATGGTCAGGAGGAAGACATTCCTCTTACCCATGTTCACTTGGGAGACCATTTGCGGGTCAGACCTGGTGAAAAAGTGCCAGTTGATGGCTCTGTACTCGAGGGAGAAAGTGCGGTGGATGAATCCATGCTCACTGGTGAACCTGTGCCGGTCATGAAAAGAGCAGGGGATAGTCTGATCGGTGCCACGCTTAATACTCATGGAAGCTTGGTGATGGAGGCGCGAAAGGTCGGCGCTGACACCATGCTGTCGCAGATAGTACAAATGGTCGCACTAGCCCAACGCTCCAAAGCGCCCATGCAACGAATGGCCGACTCGATCGCCGGCTACTTTGTGATGGCGGTTATCGCGATTGCGTTGCTGACCCTCATAGGTTGGGGACTGTTCGGCCCGGAACCCAGCTGGGTCTTCGGCCTGATCAACGCTGTCGCCGTGCTTATCATCGCTTGTCCCTGTGCTCTGGGTCTGGCAACGCCCATGTCGATCATGGTTTCGACGGGTAAAGCCGCCAGTATGGGTGTGCTGTTCAGAGATGCCAGTGCCATCGAAAACCTTTGCAAGATCGACACACTGATTGTCGATAAAACGGGAACCCTGACAGAGGGACGGCCGGTATTTCACAGTGTGGAGGCCACACCAGATTTCAACCCACGCGATGTGCTTCAACTGGCCGCTAGCCTTGATCAAGGCAGCGAACATCCTTTGGCACACGCCATCGTCGATCACGCCCGAACTGAAAATATTGCGCTCACCAAGCCTGAATCGTTTGAGTCCGGCTCAGGGATTGGGGTGAGTGGTCTCGTTGATGGCAAGAAAGTACAGCTGGGCAACACTGCACTGATGGAAGCTGCCGGCGTGAGCACAAAGGTCTTACAAGAACGTGCAGAGTTGTTGCGCCTTGAAGGCATCAGCATCATCTATCTAGCAGTTGACGGGGTCTTGGCAGGATTACTAGCGGTCTCAGACCCGATAAAACCGACCTCTAAAGAAGCAGTCACCAAGCTTAAGGCTGATAACGTAAAAATCATCATGGCCACGGGAGACGGGCTCACCACCGCACGTGCTGTCGCCAAGGAGATGGGTATTGAAGAGGTTCATGGTGAAGTGAAACCTCAGGACAAGGAGCGCCTGGTGGCGGACCTCCAGCAATCCGGTCGAAAGGTTGCCATGGCCGGCGACGGTATCAACGACGCACCGGCCTTGGCGCGAGCAGATGTGGGCATTGCCATGGGTACAGGGACTGACGTCGCGATGAATAGCGCGCAGCTCACGCTGGTAAAAGGCGACCTGATGGGGATTTTACGGGCACGGGCACTTTCGGTTGCAACGGTAAAAAACATGCGGCAAAACTTGGGGTTCGCCTTCCTTTACAACTCAATGGGTATTCCCCTCGCCGCAGGCCTGCTCTATCCACTGACGGGGCACCTTCTGTCTCCAATGATTGCTGCGTTAGCCATGAGCGTCAGTTCTGCGTCTGTAGTTTTCAATGCTTTGAGGCTGAGGAATACCCGAATTGAATGAGCGTAACCGATGCTCACAGCCCGCTATACATAACTCTTGACCTTACCGTGGTGTCAACGTTGATCTTGTTGTTGCGGTGAAAATAGACTGCTCAGCACAAGAGGAATAACCATGTTCGTCTTAAACGTATCAGGCATTGGTTGCGGTAGCTGCGTCAGCAAAATCACCAAAGCAATTCAGTCACTGGACAGCGAGGCTATGATTTCCGTGGATCGCGCAGCAGGTAAGGTAAGCGTTGAAAGCAGTGAAAACCCAGAGCAAGTCCGTAAAACTGTCGAAGCACTCGGTTTCCCTTCCCAAATCAGCGCCTGAGGCGCTGATTCCCTCGCTGGGTAAAGTTTATTATTCACCTCGCAGAGCTTTAAGTAGCCCCTTAAATGCTCCATTTAATCTAGTAAAGGCGGTTTCGAAATGAATTTCATTTTCCGTATACTTTGCGACCTCGACCTGTTGATCCACAGTATTTTGATCAATGGAAGGTTGGTTCGGCGTACTGTAAAGCAAAGCACCGCCGTGAATATCACTTACTAATTCGTTTACGGCAATATGTTTTGGGTTTGTTGTTTTTAAAGAGAACGGAGTAGCCAAACCTCCTTTTGTTTGGCTAGCCAGTACAGCAGAAAAGTCCAAGTCCCTGGCCTTAAAGTTAGGAGTGTCGGCATTAGCGATATTATTGCTAAGTACCTCAGCTCGTTGGCTGCGAAAACGTAATGCTCTTTCTGCGGAGCCAAGCGCTTTGTCAAAATTAATACTCACCGGTGGCCACCTTTAGTTACGCTGCCATTTAATTCCCACCTATCGAACACTCAAGTGCTTAACGTAGTGCGTCCGAGCCGATGTATGATTTCAGCGAAAAACTCAAAAAACGCCACGCCATCGTGCAGTGACCGGAAACTTACAACGCCGCACAGGTAAATTTTAGATGGTGGATGGAGGTTATGTGTCGTTGGATAGCTTAGACCTTACGGACTAATCACTCTGCATCTCAAGAGAAATATCGCAACCTGACACAACTGTAATATTGGCCTAAGCTTCCTGACAGGGGATGAGTCTTATAGTCCTATTGAGCCTCAAGCTCACCCCCTAGAGTCAACGACTGATGTGGATTCAGGGGTCACCAATAATCATCCGAGGCCCCCCAAATGAACCCTATCAAAACCTTGTTCGTCATCGCGGCTCTGACCGTCTCTTCTTTGGCTATGGCTGAAGGGGGTGGTGACCGGACTTTCGCACGCATGGAAGTGGCCAGGAATAATTCGATGGAATCGTACCGAGTAGCTCAAACGCAAAATGCCCAACATCCCGTCGCTGAAAGCAAAGCCAAGGCGATGGATCACAAGAATTGCTAAATAGCTAGCCCTCCAAGCTGACAGAAATGTAATCACTGCGGTGGTTTAAATGTGGCAATTTCTGAGCTCGCTTGCCGTAAGAGTTTGTCTTTTGTGACGGTGGGCAAAGCTGATCCGGGCAACTCATGATCGGTTGTTTCGCACGGCTTCCCTTTTGACTGATTGGAAATAAACGGCATGCATTCCAAAACCTCTAGACGGACATTCGTAAAAGGCTTGGCCGCTGGTGGCATTCTCGGCGGCTTTGGCCTTTGGCGCACTCCAGTATGGGCGGTGACAAGTCCAGGTCTGCCGAGCGTACTCACCGGCAATGAATTTGATCTGTTTATTGGTGAAACACCTGTAAACATTACCGGCTCGCCGCGAACAGCCATGACCATCAATGGATCATTGCCAGGACCTTTGCTGCGTTGGCGCGAAGGAGAGACAGTCACCCTGCGTGTAAAAAACCGCCTGGACCAAGACACCTCAATCCATTGGCACGGGATCATTCTGCCGGCCAATATGGACGGTGTACCTGGCTTGAGTTTCCATGGCATCGCACCCGACGGCATGTACGAGTACAAGTTCAAGGTTCATCAGAATGGTACGTACTGGTACCACAGCCACTCGGGCTTACAGGAGCAGGCAGGGGTTTACGGGCCAATCGTTATCGACTCGAAAGAGCCTGAACCTTTTCAATACAACCGCGACTATGTGGTGATGTTGACTGATTGGACCGATGAAGATCCTAGTCGCGTCATGGCCAAGCTTAAGAAACAGTCGGGCTACTACAACCACCATAAACGCACCGTTGGTGATTTTATCGACGATGTCAGTAAGCAAGGTTGGTCAGCTACAGTAGCTGACAGGAAGATGTGGGCTGAAATGAACATGAGCCCAACCGACCTTGGAGACGTCAGCGCAGATACTTACACCTATCTCATGAATGGCCAGGCGCCAAACGGTAACTGGACCGGTATTTTCAAGCCGGGTGAGAAGCTACGACTACGCTTTATCAACGGCTCGGCGATGAGCTATTTCGACGTCCGCATTCCTGGTTTGAAAATGACCGTTGTGGCCGCCGACGGCCAACACGTCAACCCAGTGAGTGTTGACGAATTCCGCATCGCCGTAGCTGAAACGTATGACGTGATCGTAGAGCCTGCCAGTGAAGAGGCTTACACCATCTTCGCCCAGTCTATGGATCGGACGGGTTATGCACGCGGAACCCTCGCTCTTCGTGAAGGGCTAGTTGCTCAGGTACCTGCTATAGATCCACGTCCAATCGTCACTATGGATGACATGGGGATGGGCGGTATGGCTGGTATGGACCATGGCAGCATGGCTGGTATGGGCGGCGCAGAGAAGACACCAGGTGACATGTCCGGCATGGCGGGCATGGCGGGCATGGACCACAGCAAGATGACCGGTATGGACCAAAGTGACATGACCGGGATGACCGGCATGGACAGCGGTGACATGACTAACATGGCGGGCATGGATCACAGCAAGATGGCTGGGATGGGCAATGGTGATATGTCAGGGATGGCTGGCATGGGTGGTATGGGTGGAGAAATGCAGACACACCCTGCCTCTGAAACCAACAATCCCCTGGTTGATATGCAAGCCATGAATCCAACGCCAAAGCTAAGTGATCCGGGCATAGGCTTGCGGAACAATGGTCGTCGAGTGCTCACTTACTCCGACTTGAAAAGCACTTTCCAAGACCCTGACGGCCGCGAGCCAAATCGTACCATCGAGCTTCATTTGACCGGTCACATGGAGAAGTTTTCGTGGTCGTTCAACGGCATCAAATTCTCTGACGCCGAACCGCTGCGCCTGAAGTATGGCGAGCGTCTGCGCATCACCTTGGTGAACGACACCATGATGACACACCCCATCCACCTTCACGGCATGTGGAGTGACCTTGAGGACGAGAACGGCAAGTTCATGGTGCGCAAGCACACGATCGATATGCCACCAGGTACCAAACGCAGCTATCGAGTCACCGCTGATGCCTTAGGCCGTTGGGCATATCACTGTCACCTGCTTTTCCATATGGAAATGGGCATGTTCCGTGAAGTACGGGTTGATGAGTAAAGGAGACGATCTGTGAGCACATACCGAAATCGTAATTCCCTCGTGGGTTGCCTCTTTGCCGCTGTCCTGCTGGGTGGACTCTCGTCCACGGTGCTGGCAGAGGAAAATGGCAGCGACCATTCAACCACTGTTCCTGTTACAGCAACGGACAAGCCAGCAACGGCAAACGATTCGAAGCTAGATCACGGGGCGATGGACCATAGCCAGATGAGCCATGAGTCGATGGATCATGACCAAAAAACCAAAAAGGCAGATTGAGATCATGACCAGTAAGTTTTTACGCCCAACGCTGATGGCACTTGCAGTCTCTACCGGTCCAGCATTCTTTTTCATGGCTCAAGCCGCTGAAGAGATGGATCCGTCGATGGCGATGCCATCAAGTGCGGACGCAAAGTCTTCAACTGCACAAAAATCCAAACCCGCCAAACCGAAAGATGCCGCGATGGATCACTCCAAGATGGACCACGGCTCAATGGGAGCCATGGACCATAGCAAGATGGGGGCTATGGATCACAGCGATAACGGGCAAATGGACGGTATGGAAAGCATGGATGGAGGGGCGACTACCACAAGCCGAACCCCAATCCCCGTACTTACCGACGCTGACCGGGCCGCCGCTTTTCCAGACTTACCAGGCCATGGTGTGCACGATAAAAAAATTAACTCGTTCATCCTCCTGGATAAATTTGAGTACCAAGACGCTGACAACGGTAGTGCGCTGGCTTGGGATGCAAAAGGGTGGATCGGCGGTGACGTCGATCGCCTATGGTTGCGTTCGGAAGGCGAACGTACCAATGGCGTAACCGAGAACGCTGAACTTCAGGCTCTGTGGGGACACGCCATCGGTCCTTGGTGGGATGTCGTCACCGGCATTCGACAAGACTTCAAACCTGGGTCACCTCAAACATGGGGAGCGCTCGGTATTCAGGGCATGGCCCTCTATAACTTTGAAGCTGAAGCGACTGCTTATATTGGTGAGAACGGTCAAACCGCAGCTCGGTTTGAAGGCGATTACGACATCCTGTTGACCAATCGCCTGATCTTGCAGCCGACCGCCGAAGTAAACTTGTACGGGAAAAATGATCCTCAGCGCGGCATAGGATCTGGATTGGCCAACACCGAACTAGGCCTGCGGTTGCGCTACGAAATTACTCGTCAATTCGCACCCTACATTGGTGTTAGCTGGAATCGCTCATATGGTAAGACGGCTGACCTAGCCAGCGATGAAGGGGAAAAGACAAACGAGGCCCGGTTTGTAGCTGGTATTCGGATGTGGTTCTGAGCGATTTGAGCACTAGCCCTACGAATTCAAATGATCGGGGAGTTGGCTCCCCGACTCTAAAGTAGATCCTTCAATGTAACCTTTGCAGCGGCATGAACGCTTGAGTGGGGTTCTATTGCTTCGTAGAACATCTCGCCGTCTCCAAGGGAAAAGGAAATATTCATGACAGGTAGCTTCCGACTTTCAAGTCGATTTCTGCGTATTGCAACATTCGCTGCGCTGTTCATCGGCTCAACGGCTCAAGCGGCGCAGGCCCTGACCATCGATGTGCATCGAGATGCAAACTGCGGATGCTGCAAAAAATGGATTCAGCATCTTGAGGCCAATGGCTTCACCGTCATTGATCATGTAGAAACCAACATGAGTGCTGTCAAACAAGATCTAGGTGTCGCTCCACGACTCTCGTCTTGTCACACTGCGATGATCAACGGGAAGTTTGTTGAAGGTCATGTGCCAGTTGAGCAAATAATTGCGATGAGTAAGCGTGACGACCTTCTCGGGATCGCTGCTCCTGGAATGCCAGCAGGTTCTCCAGGAATGGAAGTCGACGGAGTACATGAGACCTACCAAATAATCGGCCTGACCAAAGCCGGCGTAGATCAGGTCATTGCTGAATACCCCGCAAACTAATCCCACCTCATCCATTCGGCCACAGCATGGTCCCAGCTCATGGCCATGCAGCGGGACATGCTATGTTGATTTCATTCTCAAGCAATACGCAAAGGACGATCAGCAACAAGCTGTAAAGGCGCGCCTGCGCCGAATCGGATAACCCCGTACCGCTGTCCTCAATAACAATTTGAGATGACGCCATGCTCCGTCTGCTGACAAGCACTGCGCATCTGACCACGATAGTGCTAAGTTCGGGTGGCGTTGCCACTCAGCTTGCCTTTCCGAATCTGGACATCTGTCTCGGCTGAAAGCGTAGAAAAGTTAAATTACAGTGGTTTGAGAGTTCTTTTTTTGCAGGCTTTTCAGACGCAGGGTCGCGCGTTGTACAGCGGCCATTTTTTCTGGACGCTTCATTCGTTTCCATTTTCTGATGTCTTCCTTGGTGCGACCGCAGCTGACGCACAGTTCGCTGTTCAACTGGCAGACAGAAGTACACGGATTCTCGATGTCCTTGGCCATTGGTCAATTCCTCGGCGAACTTATGCGAACTACGGGCTCATTGCTAAGCCTGAACGGCGACCTGATCGGGTGAAACAGCGCCCGGCTTCGTGCGGTACTCAACTGTCAGATGAGTGATCTCATGAACTGTCGCAAGCCGTTCTCGTATGTTTTGTGCATTCACTGCTGGGCTGCCTAGAACACTCACAATAGCGGCGCGGGCTTGCGGCCCTACCTGCCAGACATGAAGATCTATGATCGAAGCATCTCCCTGTCGCTCAACCAGTTCACGAATCTCTTCAGCGACATGATCATCTGTCTGGTCTAGCAATACACTCGCAGTCACCCGCATCAACGACCAAGCCCAGCGTGCGATGACAACTGCACCCACAATCCCCATTGCAGGGTCGAGCCAGACCCAACCAAGGTAACGACCAGCAAGCAGTGCTGCGATGGCCAGAACCGAAGTCAGTGCATCTGCAATGACGTGAATATAAGCAGAGCGCAGATTATTGTCATGACCATGTGCATGGTGAGATTCATCTTGGCCGTGGTCATGCCCATGGTGATGATTATGACCGCCAGACAGCAAAAGCGCGCTCACCACATTCACTGCTAATCCGACAATTGCGATAAGAGTCGCTGTCCCGAATTGCACTTGAGTCGGTTGAAAGAGACGAAATAGCGACTCTCCGGCAATTCCCAAAGAGACCAGTCCCAAAATCAGAGCAGATGCGAAGCCACCCAAGTCTCCAACCTTGCCAGTTCCAAAACTGTAGCGAGCATTTGAGGCATGTCTTTTTGCGTAACCGTAAGCAGCTGCGGCTATGCCAAGTGCTCCAGCGTGTGTTGCCATGTGAAATCCATCAGCAAGCAACGCCATTGAGCCAGTGAGATAACCTGCGGTGATTTCAGCAACCATCATTACGACGGTCAGAGCCACTACCCACAAGGTTCGCTTGGCGTTTTCTTCATGTGATTTCCCCAGGAACATATGGTCGTGGGAATAGTCGGTGTACGAATTACTCATCTGGGCAAATCCTATTTGGAATAGCGGCGAATGGCTTCGAGAAGCTCATCGACGCCTTTCGCTCTTTCTTCGTTGCTGAGTGTCGGATTCGCAACGTGTTCACGAGCGTGGTCTTCGATAATTTCATCCATCAGCCCATTGATAGCGCCACGGGCAGAAGCGACCAAAAGCAGGGTTTTCGAGCAGTCATCATCAGAGTCGAGTGCTCGCTCAATCGCCTGGACTTGCCCAGCGATTCGCTTTACACGCTTAAGAAGATTGTCTTTGCTTGATCTCATATGACCCATACCATACCCCCCCTACCTATATTGAGAGTATGTTCACACGTTCCAATCAGCCATACAACCCCAGGGACGCTCGCCGCCGGGATGGATATACCAACAGTTTCTTCAATCCACAAAAAAAGGCGCCACTAGGGCGCCTAAGCCGTCTCCAAACCAAAGGAGAAACAAGGAGACGGGGTGTATCGGGGATACCGGACAGTTGATGCCGATGGCTAATGCCCGTTAAAGGAGTTGCAGTGGATATTCAACAATCAGTCTGACCTCGTCCAAATCAGATTCGAAATCGGTAGCTCGTGTCGTTGCTTGGCGGACACGTAAAGACATGTCCTTCAGTGAGCCTGACTGGATGACATACTTAGCCTCGATGTCTCGCTCCCAACGCTTTTGGTCCTGCAATGGGGCACCGTCCGCTCCGCGACGCATGTACACGCTGTTTGCGTTGGAATAGTCCGCATCCCAACCCTTAGCGTAGCGGGTCATGAAGCTCAGACCGGGGATGCCGAAAGCCTGCATATCTAGATCGTAGCGCAGCTGCAAGGATTGCTCTTTCGGTGAGTTGAAATCGCTGTACTGAATGGAGTTATCCAAAAAAATTGAGTCGGACTGGCGAAGGTAGTCAAAGTCGTCGTTACCATTATTGCGCTGGTAACCAACGGTCACGGCGTGCGCTCCGAATTTGACCCCGGTCTTGCCGCTCCAGATCTTGTTATCGAAGCTTCCCAGAAGTTTTTCACCCTCATCAACCGCTCGGTAGTAATTAAAGCCGCCAATTAGCGATACGCTTTCTGAGAGTGGATAGCTCAATGTGGTGCCCGCGTAGTATTGGTTCCACACATCCTTGAATTGGCTGGTGTAAAGACTCACACCTACGTGTTCATTGACCGTGTAATCGCCCCCTAGATAAGCGATCCATGGAGCATCTACTACACCGGCGTAAAAAGTTGAAAAGCCGTCACGCATGCTACTGGAATTGGGTTGGCTCATCGCATGCAGCCGGCCCCCCTGAAGGGTCAGGCCTTTGATGCTGGTATTAGTGAACGTTGCACCCCGGAAACTCTCCGGGAGAAGTCGGGAATCCCCATAGGCAACGACAGGCGTCGATGGAAATACGTCGCCTACCTTGACGACTGTATCCAGGAAACGCACTTTTGCGGCCCCGCCTACTTTTGAGTAGGAGTCTTCAGGTTGGCCTTTGCTATTGTGCGGCAAGACATCGACTGAGCTACGGGCTCCCGAGCGACCATCACCTGAATCGAGCTTGAGGCCTTCCATTGCAAACGCATCAATGCCGAAGCCTACGGTACCTTGAGTAAAGCCTGATTCGAATCGGCCAATGATGCCATGAGCCCATTCGGCTGAGTAACCATTGCCCGTGGGGCTTGATTGACCCTTTCGATAATCACGATTGAGATAGAGATTCCGATTGAGAATACTAAAGGTGCTCCCCTCAATGAACCCTTCAGGCTTTTGCTCCACAGCTACTGCAACTTGCCCCATGCTCATGCCAAGGGAAATGAGAGAAAGACCATAAATGCTTTTATTGTTCATTTAACACTCCAGGCTTTAGCTTGGCAGAGTTTCTTTATGAAATATTTTTTATAATTATAAAAGCCACCAGCACGTGAGGATTTCTCCTACGTGCCGGCAGACATAATTTCATACAATAGATAACTCCAGCGTGACCTGAAAATTACTTCTGTGTCAGCGAACAGCAAGCAGGCTCAAAACATACCGAACAACCTTGCGCAGTCAGGGCTAACGCTAATTAACTTCCGTGAGGGCAGTTAGTACCCATAACCTTGTATTCCAAGGTGTTGAGCTTGCCCGCCGAATCTTCATAGGTCATGCGCGAAGGGGCTACGCCACAGGTTTTATTGGCTTGAGTGGTACTGATTACCTTCTGGACATCGAGGTTCATTCCGTATTCATAATGAACAACTTCAGGTGTCGCCTTTCCGTTTTCTAAGGCGTACTGCTCCATCGCCTTCTGGTTCTCTTGCATCATTCGACCATAAACACGGTCACCACCTCCTTCAGCCATGGCCAAAGAAGACATGGTCAAGATGGAAGCGGCAAAAACAACTTTTAATAATTTCATGATTTTCTCCTAGTGCTCACTTACTTCTGACTAGAGGATAACCAGTGATGCCTTTCAGGAAGCTGCCGCGAATATTACATATCTGTAAGGCCTCTCGTAGAGCTCGTGAGTTCAACTATTTAAAGTTTAGCTTTATTGGCAGAGCACGCTGAATGCATCATACGACCATCAGAAATCAACTCGTATCCCACCTGGAGCATCTAGAGATTTTTTATAAAAATGCATATCTTCCTATTATGAAAAGCGGCTTTGACCGCTACAGGCGGATGAATCGTTTGGGCGTAGCTAAATGAGACTACGAACGTGTCACAAAAGCCTCATGGGCTGCGGAAATTAGGCACTACGTAGAGCACCGAAAACGCAATCGGCAGGATGGTCTTTAACAGCAATACGGTCTCGGAGGATAGGTTTTTATCTTATCCTTAACGTCATCGAAGATGACATTGAAGCTGTGCAGCAGGCGCTCCGTTTGCAACATTTGATCGTGAAGGATCTCAAGCAGGACAGCACAAACTACTGCCTGCCCAAGGATAAAGATAAAGCCTTCGAATCTTGAGGTTGTTTTCTCCAGCACGACCAAACCCGCTGACGATATCGGCAGGGCGAGCATTTTGCCGTTGATGTCGCCCGAAGCTTCAATAGAAGTGATTTTTCGTTATGTCGTGGGGCGGTGGCGAGACTCGTCCGACTGGCGTACTGTGGACCATCGGCGGCGATGGGGCCAAGAAGGGTCGCCTCATAAACTTGGCTTGAACTCTTGCTGTGTGGATAGCCAGTTAACTGCGTACTCACTGCGTCGTCAATTTGAGCCGACCAAGTGCCATCTCTAATCCAACCCACACGAATTCGTCGCTCTCAAATACCCAAAGCTTCCAAATTCCTATTTCTTACTGCGCTCAAGACAGCCATCCGGTCTTCTGTACCTGAATCCATATCAGGTACGGTGCCATGCTCCAGATCCTTACCCACATTAGCGAAACGCGGCGCTGGCTGTTTTCACTGCTACTGTTCTTGTCAACTGCGTCCCACGCGGAGACGTGGGTCATTACAAACCGAGCACATCCAGTATCCGCACCTTCTGGCGCTCGCGTCATCTTCCTGGATGATCAGCAGCGCCTTGAAGAACAACTTTCCAACCAACTACCCGCCGATCCACGCCAGGCAGAAGCGGCCATTCAACGCTACCTTGTCAGCCCTGCAGGGAAGCATCTGCAAAACGAGTTGGCCCAAGCCCAGCAGGGCGTCATAGACGCCTGGAGCCTGCGAGTCGAAAAACTCCCAGCCGTGGTCGTAGATCGTCGCTACGTCGTGTACGGCGAGCCTGACGCAGCTAAAGCCGTCGCGTTGATTGAACGAGCACGGAGCCTGTCACGATGAGACGCTCACGTTTTGCGATCCGGCCTTTGTCGCTGGCTATCACTTTCAGCCTGTCATTCAGTGCATCGGCTGCGATCAACTCGGCAGCGATTATTGCCTCGACCCTGTCACCAACCTGCCTGGAGTACAAAGTGGTCGGCATCTGCTATTGGCTGCTCTGCACGCCATTCGGATGCAAAGTCAAAACCTCGACCAAGGTTCGTCACTACGTACCGGACGCTGTGGTGTCTGCATATGCGAATACCGGGATGAACCCTTGGATAGAGATGTCACCTCTTGGCACCCCGAATCCGATGGCCCAAGCGGGCAACGACGGCACTACCAATCACGTTGCAGAGAACAACATCATCAAATTTAAGGAAGCCGATGTCATCGGCCATCCAGGTGGTGCGGCGTTGAGTCAGTTTGCCAGCGCCTCGGGCTATGTATGCAAAGGCGCAACCTTACCGCTTGTGCCTTACTTTCTGAGCACCCTTGACCCCATTGCTTGGCGATACGGCGTCCCGGAATCCGTATACCCCGAAGCACTCATTCCGGGCATGCGCGAAGTCGGTAGCCTGCTCTCAGCAAGCAGCTGGGGGAACGTCTACCCGCGTAGCGGCTTCCTTAACCAGACTGACGACTACAAAACGGGCGCAGTTATTGCGCAGCGTGCCGGCGACGTGGTTACCCGCCCAGGCCAGGTCCATGTCTACTTGCCGATGCTCGCCCTTCCCTACCCCGGTTACTGGCCCGCAGGGCCGCTACGCGAAGGTGACGCCTCCACTGGTAAGTGGCAAGAGCTCACCCCAGTCCTCAACCCGACTTGCGCAACCTTTCCCACCATCGATCCGAACATCGATGCGCAGGATGGCGGCTACGCCTGGGCACTCTGGCGCCCTTATTCGTGTTGCCAGCGTCGAGGACAGACCTTCCTCGGCAGTACGGACTTCCAATGAAACAGCGATCGGAGCAAAGCATGAAACTCACTACCTTGGCGATAGGGCTCGCCTGCAGCCTCAGCAGTGCAATAGCGCTCTCTGCTGATCCAATCAACGTCTCCTCCTCCGGAAGCGTCATTGGGGACAACGTGCTGTATAGCATTGGCGGCGGCAACGCAGTCACCATGGGGAGCGCAGGCAACATGGATAGTATTTCTGTGGGAGGCGGTTGGAATACCAATCTAATCTGCGGAAACATGAGCCTGAGCACAACCCTTGAAAACCAATTGAATGGTGCCACTTCCGGCTTCAAAAACATCATGAGCTCGGTGGTACAGAGCGCCACCAGCGCCGTGGCTTCGCTGCCGGCACTGATTCTTCAACGTGCGAACCCGGCGCTATACAACCTCATCACCAACGGCATTTTGCAGGCCCGCCTGGACTTCGACCGCTCCAAAGGCACCTGCCGCGCCATTGGCGAAAAGATGGCGGATATCGCCGGTAACCAAATGGGCTGGGGCAAGCTTGCTGAAGGTCAGGCTATGAGTCAGGCGCTAACATCCAACACAGACGCAGTGTCGGCGGTGGAACAAGTCGAAAAGAAAGGTGGAAACGATGGCGTCACTTGGGTTGGTGGTGATAGAGCAGGTGGTTCCGGTCAGAAGCCAATTCGTATCGTAGGCGACGTCACCAAGGCGGGCTACAACCTTCTGAACAAGCGCGCGGCCGGCGACACCGCATCCATCAGTAAAGCGAACTGCAACAACGGCATGGTGTGCAATGTCTGGTCATCGCCCCAGGAAGCCACCACCTTTGCCAATCGTGTCCTGGGTGAACAACAACAGCAGACCTGTGACAGTTGCCCTAAAACGGTGACAGCCGCAGGCGTCGGCCTCACGCCGCTGATCCAGGAAACGTACGACACCAAGCTGAAGGCCCTGCAGGAACTGCTGAGCGGAAGCAAAACGCTGTCGCTAGAAAACCTGGAAGCAGCGAGCAGCAACTCGTTACCCATCACCCGAGGCGTTGTAGCAGCACTCAAGGATGAGCGCGACCAGGACGTACTCGCTCGCCGGCTTGCCTCCGAAGTCGCGTTGTCCGATGTGTTGGAGAAAGCTCTGACCCTACAGCGCACCTTGATGGCAGGCAGTCGGGAACCGAACGTCGCGGCTAATGACCTCGCCGTCCAGGCAGTCGGCCAGCAGAGCTCCTCGCTGCAACAGGAGATCGGCAACCTCAAAATGGAACTGGACATGCGTCAGCAGCTCGCGAAGAACTCGCCTCTGACCATCATTGAACGCAGCAAAGCACGGGCAGAAGACTCTCGTGGCGTGTCCCCGGGAGCCCCAGAAACGAATCGATTGGACCAGTTGCAGTCACCCGCCCAGAACAAACAGTGAGAAAGGCCATGACCGAAATACAGGAGCCTGTCGCCGCTCCCAACCGTTCGCTGGTTCGACGAACCGGGAGGAGCATTCTGCTTGTTCTGGGTGTTTTGCTCGCGACTGCCGCCCTCGTAGTCCTACTCAGCGCTGTCCTGATGAACATGTTCGACAGCGCCGAGCAATGGCAAGCCTGGCGCACCGACCACTATTGGCCGCTCTTTACCTGGCGCCTAATGCTTTATATCGCACTGACCGTTGCCTGGTTCAAATTCAAGGTACGGTTATCGAACTCAGAACGCTCGAAACGGCGCAAAGGCCTGTTGAAGATCGAGATAATGGTGATCTTATTATTTCTGATGGTTGAACTGAGCAAGGTGCTGTATCAGGCAGGGGGTGTTCTGTGACGCTCTACACCAATGACTATTTAGAGTACTACCTGACGTTGGTCGGTTGGATCATCAACAATGGTATCTGGGCGATGATTTCAGATACCGGTCTATTCGCCCTCCCCTTCTGCATCATCGTTATTCGAGAGTGGCTGAAAGTCCGTGGTGAGGGGGCCGATGAGGGCAACAAAGGCGTTCTCTCACTGGCACGTATCGAAACCAATATCTACGTTGGCTACATCGTAGTCGCATTCTTCGCTGTACCAGCCGTCAATGTGAGTTTTGATACCTTGGCATTTGACCAGAGTAGAGCTCAGCAATGTCAATACAACTTACCTAAACCCACAGACACAGGCTGGAACACAACATTCAGCTCACTGGCAGGAAAGAGTGCCCAGATGCCCATGTGGTGGGCATTAATGCATGCATTATCAAAGGGATTAACCAATGGCGCTGTAGCAGCAATTCCCTGCGGGACTGATTTACGGCAAGTACGCATGGAAGTTAGCAACACCAAGATCAACAACCCGCTATTGGCTCAGGAAATTGGCGACTTTACGCACGATTGCTATGGACCCTCCCGTGCCAGATTATTCATGCGCCAACCCGAATTGGGAGCGCAAGGGAATGACCCTCGTTTTGCGCAGGAACTCAGCTGGATTGGTTCGCACTATTTATTGAACACCTCGGGTTATTACGACACGGACTACTCCAAAACTCCAAGGGCATCATGGCCCTATAACGCATCTCGTGATGTGGGTTTACCACAAGTGGGTGGAGGTGGGGGCTATCCAACTTGCAAACAATGGTGGTCAGATAGCGGAGTGGGACTGCGGGACCGTATCAAGGCTCAAGTGTCGCCGGACCTCATGACCAAAATGCTCGGCTGGGCAAAGTGGTTGTCCCCGGACGAAGTCACTGACTCGCTTGTCCGGCAACTGGTCTCGCCGTCGAACCAGGTGAAAGGGGATGTTTATACGGACTACGGGGGACAAATCGACGGAACTGTGTGGAATGGTGCAGCCCGGGCAGCGGGGACTCTCGGGGTTGCATTAGGATCTATGGCCTATTTTCCAGCGATGGACATGGTTCGCCAGGCGCTACCGATGGTCATGGCGTTCTTGAAAATGGCGATGGTGATTTGCATTCCCTTGGTGCTAATCGTCGGGGCTTACCAACTAAAAGTGGCCATGACTATGTCCGTTGTTTTTTTCGCTCTGATATTCGTGGACTTTTGGTTTCAACTGGCTAGATGGGTCGATACCACGATATTGGACGCTTTATATGGAGCCGGTTCTCCGCATTTATCATTTGATCCTGTGATGGGTTTGAACACTGCCACCCAGGACGCAATCTTAAACTTCGTGATGGGCTCGATGTTCATCATCCTGCCAGTGTTTTGGATGGGCGCGCTGGGATGGGCAGGGGTGAGCGCAGGAAAAGCATTGGAAGGCCTTACCAGCGGAACAAAAGATGTTCAAAAGGCAGGTCAGGAAGGGGTGAATACTGTCAAACGTAGCGTTATGTAACGTAAGGGTCTCATATCATTGATATGAGACCCTTAATCATCGTCGTCTACACGTTGACCAGCAACATAGTACCCATAGCCATCGGGGCCATAGCATTGACCATACTCTATCTGGTTTCTGCGAGGCGTAGGTCTGTGATTCAACGCCCAGAGCCCTCCACCCAAAACCAAGGTAAATACTGCAACGCTGATAATCCCGCTGAAAATGTCTGCAGAAAAATATAGGAGTACGGCAGCCACAACCAGACGCTTGACCCAACGCAGGGTACGGTTCTGACTGCACCAAACGAGGCGCGCAGCCTGACCCAGGCCATAGCCTAAGCGACTTGCTACTCCCTGAGAGGTCTGTGCGGTCATGGTGCGTCTCCTTCTTACCCGGTCTAGGGGCGATTTGACATTACTTATAATACCGATTTTTCTATGCTGCAAGATCATGAGACAAACGGCCTTTGCCTTCAGCACCAGATGCCCCCCTTTCACAACAAAAATGGCCCAAAAGGTAAAAGGTTTTGTAGAAGCGAATGGAATGGTTCACAAGGGTAAAAGCCTTACCCGAAAGGGCCGCTTTCAGCGGGAAAAAGGTCCAATCTCATCAACGCATCTCGCGAGTCGAATAAACTTCAACTAACTCGTCTTCTGTAAAATTACTAAGCAAAGAAAAGTATTCAGCTCTGGACTCAACCGTCAACGGTTGGATAGAACCTAAATTAATAAGAGTTGAAACAGCCTCGTCAGGAGTCATTTCGCTAGTAAGTGGGGCTCTCTGCCCAGAGTAATAAACCTTGTCAGACGCAATAGCTACATCCAGCAGTTCACGTACTTCACCATAACGAGCGGAACGCGCAGCGGTTAGAAACACTCCATCAAAAATGACCAAGACGCTATCAACGTGAGGAATAATATATTTAGCTAAGGCGACAACCAGAGGAAGGTTGTTGTCCCACCTTGCTTCCTCATCATCAAGATCATTCCCTACACTAGCAAAAAGAATGATCTCATCACACTTATTGTCACGTATCAAATCACAAAGTGCCCAAACATTATCTGAGGTTGATTTCGTAGCGTAGCGAAGTGAAACCATCATTTTTTCCTCACATAGTCGATCTGCGGCCCCGTGCCCTTAGACCGAAACGACGATAATTCTGCATTCCTTTCTCCGTCACCACCATAGAAAGATGGCTCTTCGCCAAAAGAAATACCCGAGGCAACCAGTGATCCTTTCCCCTTGCTCGCCCCCCCTTTGATAGGAGAAAAGCCTGCCCCATGAATCATTTACGGAGCAGGCGATGTTCTCTATTTTCCGCCGCAATAAAGCGCTACCCGCCCAAAGCCCCTCCCCTAACGGTTTTATACAGCCGGCCTCTAGCCAAGCACTACTGGCATCGCCGCGCCGTCAGAAACTACTGGAGAACATTTGGCAGCGCGCATCGTTATCTCGCTCACAGTTTGTCGAGCTCTATAGGCGTCCACTTGAGCGCTACGCGGAGTTGGTCCAGCAGCTCCCTGCTTCGCAAAACCACCATCATGCACACCCTGGCGGCATGCTGGATCACGGGCTTGAAATCGTCGCCTATGCCTTGAAAATTCGACAGAGCTACCTGCTTCCTATAGGCGCACCGCCGGAGTCTCAATCAGCACAGGCTGAGGCCTGGACTGCCGCCGCGGCTTACGGCGCTCTGATACACGACCTCGGCAAGATCGCCGTCGACGTGCACGTCGAGCTGGCAGGAGGTAAAACCTGGCACCCGTGGCACGGCCCAATCGATCGTCCCTATCGATTCCGTTACGTGAAAGGACGCAACTACCAACTTCACGGAGCCGCTGCCGCACTGATCTACGCGCAGATCCTCTCCTCAGAAATCTTAGATTGGCTCAGTAATTTCCCCGAAGTGTGGTCGCAGTTAATCTTCATTTTGGCTGGTCAGTACGAACATGCCGGCATTTTGGGAGAGATCGTGGTCAAGGCCGATCAGGCGTCCGTCGCACAGGAGCTCGGTGGAAATCCAGCCCGCGCGCTGTCCGCGCCCAAACAGTCTTTGCAGCGTCAATTAGCAGATGGGTTGCGTCACCTGGTCCGAGATACATTCAAACTGAATCAACCCGATGGACCGTCAGATGGATGGCTGACACAGGATGCTCTTTGGCTGGTTAGCAAGCCTATTGCTGATCAATTGCGAGCCTATTTGCTGACCAAAGGCGTTGAAGGTGTACCCAGTACGAATGCGCCTTTCTTCAACATGCTGCAAGATCAGGGGGTAATCCAAACCAATGCCCAAGACAAGGCAATCTGGAAAGCCACGATAGACAATGGTCGTGGCTGGCGAAACACCTTCACCCTGCTGAAGCTCTCACCGGCACTGATCTGGAATGATCCAAGTGATCGGCCCACAGCTTACGCTGGGACTCTTGAGGTAGAAGCTGGCAACCCGGTAGAAGACTCTGCAGCTGAAAATACCGTCGCCACACCGGCCAAAAAGTTGCCTTCGGAAATTCAATCCAGCCCTGTGCCGGCGCCTTTAGCACCGGCACAGCCATCACCGTTCGAACTACCTCAGCATTCCTCGAGCAGTACAGATGAATTTGACGAGCTACTGGCGCTCCTTGGTAACATCAATGAGCCATCAGAAGACACCAAAAACAAAGCGGTCTCAGCGGCACATACCGCGCCTCCGAAACTGGATGAAATCCAGCCTTCCCAAACCTCCAATCAAGGAGGTGCGCCTTTAGCAATAATCGAAGAAGTCACTCCGATGCCTAGCAATAACACCGAGATCGGTCAGGGATTTGTTGAATGGCTTAAGAAAGGCATCGCATCCCGGACCATCATTATCAACGATACCAAAGCGCTGGTTCATACCGTAGCAGGGACCGCTATGCTGGTAACGCCTGGAATTTTCAAACGCTACGTCCTTGAATTCCCCCATATCGAACAGCAAGCCAAAGTACAGCAAGTCAGCGCCTGGCAGCTGGTTCAACGTAGTTTCGAGAAACAGAAACTTCATCGAAAAACGCATAAGAGTTTGAATATTTGGACCTGTGACGTTGTTGGACCTCGAAAATCCAAGCAGCTCAAGGGGTACTTACTACTAGACCCGCGAACAATCTTCTCTGAGGTCCCTTTCGACAATATCAGCCTGTCCTTGAAGTCAGAAGCAACGGAGCCGCCACAATGACGACGCCCTCGAATCTGACGGAGGAATACATCTTTGCCCATGATCTGCGGCCTGCCAGTGCAAAGATCTATCGCGCCTCGACCAAAGCACTACTCAAGCATTTCCGAACGGCCTCAGTTGAGGAGATCGATCATCGTGCGGTTCTGACATGGCGAAAAAAAGTCCTTGAGAACGGATTATCCAAACGCAGCTGGAACACCTATTCAAATCACCTTCGAACTGTTTGGGGCTACGCCATAGAACACGGCCTGATGACCCATACCACGATCAACCCATTCAAGAAAACCAGCGTTATCCCACCAAAGCGAGCCAGCAAGACAATCAATGGAGACGCCATCCAACGAGCACGCAACTGGCTCATATCCCTTGTAGGCCAAGAACGTTGTACGCATGAACGTAGCCAGATCACACCTGCCTGGTTCTGGCTCAGCGTCTTCGAGATGTTTTATTACACAGGCATACGTCTGAATGCCCTGCTGTGCCTGCGTTACAAAGATATCGACTGGGACAGCCAGATGATCTTGGTCCGCGGTGAAACAGAGAAGACCCATCGGGAGTTTTTCCTCCCCATTATGGAAGGACTCGCTCCACACTTATCCAGGATCTTGGGGGAGGCCGAGAAAATCGGTTTTTCACCAGACGATCAGCTGTTCAACGTCAACAGATTCTCTCGTCACTTCCATGGCAAGGAAATGAACATCGACCAGGTGGAGTCAATGTACGGCAAGCTCACCGATAAGATCGGCGTGCGCATGACCCCTCACCGCTTCAGGCACACATTAGCAACAGACTTGATGAAGCAGCCTGAGCGAAACATTCATCTCACGAAAAGCCTGCTGAATCATTCGAATCTAGCGACAACGATGAATTACATAGAGGCGGACTACGACCATATGCGTGCTGTTCTACATGAGCGGAGTCGGGCTCAGGGCGCTCTGAGCCGAGTGACACGGGTTGATCCAAGTGGCAAACCCTCTGCCCCCTTACCCGCCAAAATAGGTGTGCATTCACAGGAAACCGCTCAACCAGAGCCCAAGAAGCTGCCAGCTCCACAACAATCTAGCAGCACAGAGGTCAGTATTGATCGGCGGACCAAGTCGACTGGCCGAAGCGCGCTACAGAAGGCTCTCGAGCTCGCATCTGCGCAACTGCATCGCGAGTCAATGACATGCTCTATGGACCCACCAGTAGATCAAGTAGAGCAGAGTCTACTATTGACGCTAATGGCGAGCGGGCTTGGTGTCGGCACATTCAGGAAACGCACCTCAACTGAGCATTCAATGCGAAGCTCATCATTTTCCAGAGCATCGCCCTAGTACGCTCATAATCAAAGCGCACTGGCTATAGGGAATTCTGGTTGGCCAGAGGCTTTCGCATGCCCGGAATAAAGAACCAGGTCGAAATCCGGATTTTTTCCAGACGAACGGTACGACTTTGCTCAAGGCACAAAAAAAGGCGTCATAAAGACGCCTTTTTCATTAAATATGGTCGGGGTAGGGGGATTCGAACTCCCGACATCCTGCTCCCAAAGCAGGCGCGCTACCGGACTGCGCTATACCCCGGAATGCGCATCGCAAAGCCTATGCACATTGACATCATGACGAACCGAAACTACTGTTCGCCTCAGACGGCTGCATGTCTACGGCGATATCTAAGTGCTGTAACACTTTCCAAAACCGTAAAACCGCCTCTATCAGAGCTAGAACCTCTGATTCTAAGATTTGATTCCAGCGTCAACTGGTCTCAAAAATGGTGGGTCGTGTGGGATTCGAACCTACGACCAATTGGTTAAAAGCCAACTGCTCTACCAACTGAGCTAACGACCCAAAAATGGTCGGGGTAAGGGGATTCGAACTCCTGACATCCTGCTCCCAAAGCAGGCGCGCTACCGGACTGCGCTATACCCCGGTTTTGAAATTGGCTCCGTGACCAGGACTCGAACCTGGGACCCAATGATTAACAGTCATTTGCTCTACCGACTGAGCTATCACGGAACTACACATTTCAAATTTACAACTTTTACTGCGATACAACCTTCTCTTCGATCCGTCCGTATCGCTACGTTCGTGTCTCTGAGGCGCGCTATTCTACAATCTTAAAAACCCCTGTCAACCCTTTAAATTGCTTTTAAGACAATGATTTGCGCTTCTTTCTGATTTCTCCTTGGGGAGAAGAAACCCGTGGGCTGACGTTGCTGCGGGGCGCACTTTACAAGCCTTTGCCTTACAGTTCAACGCCCTAACGAAAAAAAAGGCCCCGCAATGCGGGGCCTCCTCTTATCGCCATACAGGCAAGGCTCAGTGGAAGACGATTTCGTCGTTTTCCACGGTCGCCGTGACGCTGGTCCCTGGCATGAAGCTGCCCGACAGGATCAATTGCGCCAGTGGGTTCTCGATCCAGCGCTGGATCGCACGTTTCAATGGCCGTGCGCCATACACCGGGTCGTAACCGACCGCGATCAATTTGTCCAACGCCTCGCGGCTCAGCTCCAGCGACAACTCGCGCTCGGCCAGGCGGCTGCGCAGGCGTCCCAGCTGGATCTCGGTGATACCCGCAATCTGATCCCGCGCCAAAGGCTCGAAGATCACCACTTCGTCGACCCGGTTGATGAATTCCGGGCGGAAGTGCGAGGTCAACGCATCCATCACCGCAGCGCGCTGGGCTTCGCGATCACCCACCAGTTCCTGGATCTGTACCGACCCCAGGTTGGAGGTCATCACGATCACCGTATTACGGAAATCCACGGTACGCCCGTGGCTGTCCGTCAGGCGGCCATCTTCCAACACTTGCAGCAGGATGTTGAACACATCCGGGTGGGCCTTCTCGACCTCATCCAGCAGGATCACCGAGTAAGGCTTGCGCCGCACTGCTTCGGTCAGGTAACCGCCCTCTTCGTAGCCTACATAGCCTGGTGGAGCCCCAATCAGCCGAGCCACGGAGTGTTTCTCCATGAACTCGGACATATCGATGCGCACCATGGCCTCTTCGGTATCGAAAAGGAACTCGGCCAGGGCTTTGCACAGCTCAGTCTTACCCACACCGGTCGGGCCGAGGAACATGAACGAGCCACTCGGACGGTTCGGGTCGGACAAGCCAGCCCGGGAACGTCGTACCGCGTTGGACACCGCCACCACCGCCTCTTCCTGACCGATGACGCGCTGGTGCAACAGGCTTTCCATCTTCATCAGCTTGTCGCGCTCGCCTTCGAGCATTTTCGACACAGGGATACCGGTCCACTTCGAGACGACTTCGGCAATTTCTTCCTCGGTCACCTTGCTGCGCAGCAACTGGTTTTCGCTCTTGCCGTGCTGGTCGACCATTTGCAGGCTGCGCTCCAGGTCGGGGATCACCCCGTACTGCAACTCCGCCATGCGGTTCAGGTCGCCCTTGCGGCGTGCCGCTTCCAGCTCCTGGCGCGACTGCTCGATTTTTTGCTGGATCTGCGCAGACCCCTGCACTTCGGCTTTTTCCGAGGTCCAGATTTCTTCGAGGTCCGAATACTCACGTTCCAGACGCTGGATTTCTTCCTGGAGTTTTTCCAGGCGTTTCTTCGCGGCCTCGTCTTCTTCCTTTTTCAGGGCCTGGGATTCGACCTTCAGTTGAATCAGGCGCCGATCCAGACGATCGAGTACTTCCGGCTTGGAGTCGATCTCCATGCGAATGCGGCTGGCCGCTTCGTCGATCAAGTCGATGGCTTTGTCCGGCAACTGACGGTCGGTGATATAGCGATGACTCAATTTGGCCGCCGCAATGATCGCGCCGTCGGTAATCGCTACCTTGTGGTGGACCTCATAGCGTTCTTTCAGGCCACGCAGGATCGCGATGGTGTCTTCTTCGCTCGGCTCTTCCACCAGCACTTTCTGGAAGCGACGCTCAAGGGCCGCATCTTTCTCAATGTACTGGCGATACTCGTTAAGCGTGGTCGCACCGACGCAATGCAGCTCACCCCGGGCCAACGCGGGCTTGAGCATATTGCCAGCGTCCATGGAGCCTTCGCCTTTACCGGCGCCGACCATGGTGTGCAACTCGTCGATGAACAGAATGATCTGCCCTTCCTGCTTCGACAGCTCGTTCAGCAGGGATTTGAGGCGCTCTTCGAACTCGCCACGGAACTTGGCACCGGCAATCAACGACCCCATGTCCAGGGACAGCAGACGCTTGCCCTTCAGGCCGTCTGGCACTTCACCATTGATGATGCGCTGGGCCAGGCCTTCGGCAATCGCGGTCTTACCCACGCCAGGCTCACCGATCAGCACCGGGTTGTTCTTGGTGCGGCGCTGCAGAACCTGGATGGTGCGACGAATTTCGTCGTCACGGCCAATCACCGGATCCAGCTTGCCCTCTTCGGCACGCTTGGTCAGGTCGACGGTGTACTTGTCCAGTGCCTGGCGCGACTCCTCATGGTTGGGGTCGTTCACCGCGTCGCCACCGCGCAGGTTGTTGATGGCGTTTTCCAGGGCTTTCTTGCTCACGCCCTGACCCAGCAACAACTTGCCGAGCTTGCTGTTCTCGTCCATCGCGGCGAGCAACACCAGCTCGCTGGAGATGAACTGGTCACCTTTCTGCTGCGCCAGGCGGTCAGCCTGGTTGAGCAGGCGTGCCAAGTCCTGCGACATATTCACGTCGCCGGTAGGATTTTGGATTTTCGGCAGTTGGTCGAGCTCTTTGCTCAACTCCTTGCGCAGGCTGTTGACGTCAAAGCCCACTTGCATCAGCAGCGGCTTGATAGAACCACCTTGCTGTTCCAGAAGCGCCTGCATCAAGTGCGCAGGCTCAATCGCCGGATGGTCGAGACCGACCGCCAAGGATTGGGAGTCCGATAAGGCCAACTGCAATTTGCTGGTTAAACGATCAATACGCATTAGTCACCTTCCTTTTGAGCAGGCCGGAGCTATGTATGAGCGAGCATGCTCGCGAGTAACACATCCTGAATGAAGAAACCTGCCAGATAGCCTTATAGATGTGGCCGATTCTGGGAGATTCAAGCTATGGCCAATTGACGCAGATCAGAAGAGTCTAGCGCTCCAGCCAAATAAGGGAGGCAAATCGACCGGTGCGCGGATTGCGCCGGTAGGAAAAGAAGCGGGGATCGGTCACGGTGCAGAAATCGCCACCGTAGATGGCAGTGACACCGCGTGCGGCAAGGCGCAAACGGGCCAATTGGTAGATATCGGCCATGAACTTGCCAGGGTTGCGGCTCGGCACAAATGCTTCGGCGGTACCCGGTAGCTGTTGCATGAAGGCTTCGCGCACTTCCGGGCCAACCTCAAAGGCTTGCGGGCCAATCGCGGGGCCCAGCCACACCAGGATATCGGCAGGCTCGGTTTCCAGGCTTTCGACAGCCGCCTCCAGGATGCCCGCCGCCAAGCCACGCCAGCCGGCATGGGCAGCGGCGACGCGGGTACCGGCACGGTTGCAGAACAGCGCGGGCAGACAATCGGCCGTCATGGACGTACAGGCGATACCCGGGGTACTGGTCCAACTGCCATCAGCTTCGGCAATACGGCTCGGGTCAGCCTCGACCACCACCACCCCGTGGACCTGACGCAGCCAGGCCGGCTGGATATGAAAGGCTTCAGTCAGGCGACGACGGTTTTCGAGCACCGCCTCAGGGCTGTCCTCGACATGATCGCCCAGGTTGAGGCTGTCGAACGGCGCCAGGCTGACGCCGCCCGCACGGGTGGTGACGCAGGCCTTGACCTGAGCCGGCGCGGGCCAGTCAGGAATCAGCCAGTCACTCATCCGATAAACGCCTCGCGATCCTGCTTGAGCAGCGACAACAGCCACACCAGATCGTCTGGAAGAGGCGATTCCCAGCTCATCCGCTTACCGCTCGTCGGATGATCCAGTTCCAGGAAGCGTGCATGCAGCGCCTGGCGCGGGAATGACTTGAGCGACTCAACCATGGTGGCACTGGCCGCTGGCGGAATGCGGAAGCGACCACCGTAGGCCGGATCGCCGACCAACGGGAAGTTGATGTGGGCCATGTGCACACGAATCTGGTGGGTACGGCCGGTTTCCAGCTTGACCCGCACATGGGTGTGGGAGCGGAAACGCTCCAGCACACGGTAGTGGCTCACGGCCTGCTTGCCACCCTCCATCACCGCCATGCGCTGGCGCTGCTGGCCGTGACGGCCAATGGGTGCGTTGATCTTGCCACCCGCCACCACGACGCCGATCACGATGCATTCGTAGATGCGGCTGACGCTGCGGCTCTGCAACTGTGTAACCAGTTGCGTTTGCGCCTGAATGGTCTTGGCCACCACCATCAAGCCGGTGGTGTCCTTGTCCAGACGGTGCACGATGCCACAGCGCGGGACGTTGATGATGTCCGGCACGTGGTGCAACAGGGCATTGAGCAAGGTGCCATCAGCGTGCCCAGCCGCCGGGTGAACCACCAGGCCTGCGGGTTTGTTGATGACCAGGATGTCGTCGTCTTCATAGACGATGTCCAGCTCGATGTCCTGGGCGACCCATTCTCCCTGGGCTTCCTGCTCGGCAGTCAGCTCAAGAATCGCACCACCATGCACTATGTCTCGCGGGCGGATAACCGCTCCATCCACAGTCAGGCGGCCGTCTTTGATCCAGGCGGAAAGGCGCGAGCGCGAGTGCTCAGCGAATAATTGTGCGGCGACTTGATCGAGGCGTTGGCCGCCCAATTCGGACGGCACCTCTGCGCGAAGTTCAATTTTATCGGACATGCTCAGACTAGGCGTGGCACAGCCTTTGGTTTCGGCTGCGCGCTTGTGGTTAAATACGGCGTCTTTTGCCCCGAGGCTTTCAACGGGGCGCTCATCATAACAGGACGGCCCCGCCCAAGACAGCGGCCGTCATAGGGACGCAAGCCGCCATGCAAGTGAAACACCTGCTGCTGATCGCCATCCTCGCCATGACTGCTGCTTGCTCGTCAACAAAGGAAGTCGTCGACGAAAACCTGAGCGAAGTCGAGCTGTATCAATTAGCTCAAAAAGACTTGGACAATAATAGCTACACCAGCGCCACAGCGAAGCTGAAGGCCCTGGAGTCGCGCTATCCGTTCGGACGCTACGCCGACCAGGCCCAGCTCGAGCTGATCTACGCCAACTACAAGAACGCCGAGCCGGAAGCCGCCAAGTCCGCCGCCGAGCGTTTTATCCGCCTGCACCCCCAGCACCCGAACGTCGACTACGCCTACTACATGAAGGGCCTGACCTCGTTCGACCAGGACGTTGGCCTGCTGGCGCGCTTCCTGCCGCTGGACATGACCAAGCGTGACCCTGGCGCTGCCCGCGACTCCTACAACGAGTTCGCCCAGTTGACCAGCCGCTACCCTAACAGCCGCTACGCGCCGGACGCCAAGCAGCGCATGATCTACCTGCGCAACCTGCTGGCTTCCTACGAAATCCACGTTGCCCACTACTACCTGACCCGTCAGGCCTATGTTGCCGCCGCCAACCGTGGTCGCTATGTAGTGGAGAACTTCCAGGAAACCCCTTCGGTGGGTGATGGCCTGGCAGTGATGACCGAGGCTTACCAGCGCCTGCACCTGGACGCCCTGGCGGCCACCAGCCTGGAAACCCTGAAGCTCAACTACCCGGACCACCCAAGCCTGAAAGACGGCCAGTTCGTGCCTCAAGTGGCCGAAGCAGACAACCGTTCGTGGCTGAGCAAGTACACCTTGGGCCTGATCGAGTCCCGTCCACCGCTGCCGCCGGGCGAAACCCGCGCCAACCAGGACGTGATGAAGCAGTTCCAGGACGCCAAGGAAGCGATTCCTTCGGACCTCAAGCCGCATGACGAAAATGGTGATGTGATCGAAGAAGAAACGCCACAAGCCTTGGGCAACAACCAGGATCGTTCGTGGTTCAGCTACATGACCTTCGGCGTGTTCGACTGACCGTTCGACACGACGCAAAAAGGGAGCCCTTGGTGGCTCCCTTTTTTATGGGCGCGTATTTATTACGCTGTGCGCCCGCCACGTCCTTGGCTAAACTGCCACATTCCTTGTCGAGAAACTGCCCATCATGCTTCGTCTACTGTTCTGGATTGCCGTCATTGCTGCCGCGGTATGGTTCTGGCGCAAATTCAAAAGCCCCGCAGCCAGACAGCAACGGGCCGGCGAACCCGATGCAGCCTTGATGGTGCGTTGCGCTCACTGCGGCGTGCACTTGCCAAAGGATCGCGCGTTGAGCACCGGACAGATGTGGTACTGCACCCAGGCGCATCTGGAGCAAGGCCCCAAGTCTATCCAGCGTTGATCCGACCTGCTGGGGAGTAAGGCGCTGGGTCAATGATCGGCGTGCGCTTGAGCAGCAAGTCGGCAAACAACTGACAGGACGCCGGCGCCAACACCAGGCCATTGCGGTAATGCCCGCAATTGAGCCACAGCCCCTTGAAGCCTGGTACTTCGCCGATGTAGGGAATCCCTTCCGGCGAACCAGGCCGCAAACCCGCCCAATGGCCTACCACTTCAGCCTCCGCCAGGGCTGGAATCAGCTCTACGGCAGAGGCCCTCAGGCTTTCCAACGCCGACTCGGTTGGGGTTTTATCGAAACCTTCATGCTCCAGGGTGCTGCCTATCAGGATATGCCCGTCACGCCGAGGAATCGCATAACGCCCCTTGGCCAGCACCATGCGCGATAAAAAGTCAGGCGCGCACTTGTACAAAATCATCTGGCCCTTAACCGGCTCCACAGGCAGCGACAGGCCCAGCTTGCCGAGCAACTCCCCGCTCCAGGCGCCGGCCGCAAGCACGACCTGCTCACCGAAAATCGGCCCTGCGGCCGTGTTCACGCCCACTACCTTGTCGCCTTCCAGCACAAACCCTTCGACTTCGCACTGCTCGTGTATCGTCACCCCAGGCAACGCCGACAACGCGGCCCTGAGCGATTTGATCAAGCGCGGGTTACGCACATTGGCCACGTTCGCCATGTAGATCGCCTGGGAGTAGCCGCCACCCAGCACCGGGACCGCATCATGGGCAGCCGACACATCCACCTTGCTCAATGGCCGCCCCTCACGCGCGGCCCAGGCCAAGGCTTCGGCTTCATCTTCCAAGTCCAACCAGTACAGCCCCGTGGTGTGAACCTGCGGGTCGACCCCGGTATCAGCAAACAAGCGCTCAGCCAGCTGTGGATAAAAATCCTGGGACCAATGGGCCAACGCCGTGACCGCCGGGCTGTAGCGCCACGGATACAATGGCGAAACAATACCGCCGCCCGCCCAGGAAGATTCCTGCCCAAGCCCCGCTCGCTCCAACAGGACGACCGCCCGGCCCTGGGTAGCCAGGTTGAACGCCGTCAACAAGCCGATTACTCCACCACCGACAATCACCACTTGCTGCTTAGCCATCATTTGATCCAGCCGATAAAAAGGGAAAAGCGCGCCCGGCGCCCAATCGAACACTCTCATCATTGCCCCCAGCACGTCGTACGCGACATGTCAGGTGCTGCGCCCGGATTACTGCGCACGCCGGTACTGGTCAGGCTGAATTCGCCGCAACGATCACCCGCCATGACTGAGTCGACGACCGGCGTGGCTAGCAGGCTGAACGCCTGAGGGTTCAATGCCACGCTGATTCTATAGCGATCATTGCCGGCACTGATGCCGTTTGCGTCAATAAAAGTGCCGTTCCTCGTGTAATAGCGTTCCAGATGCTGGGCCTGTTCAGTCAACAGCGCGACAATTTCCGCGCGATAAACCTTTTGGACATGGCCGGTATACCCGGGGTAGGCGATACCAGCCAGCAACGCGATGATCGCCACCGCGATCAACAACTCAATCAGGGTAAAACCTCGGCTATCCATGCCCATGACACCATTCCTCAGTAAAGTTGCCGCCACAACACTCGCTGAAACCGCGCCCCACTGCCTTCGCCGACCCGCGCATACACCACCTCCAGCACAGTGCGTGATTGACCGCTGAGCCCTACAGCCGTGACCCGATACAGCATTGCCGGGGTTTCGGGCGGCAGATGAACCAGCCCCACAGCTGGGCCGAGGGATTGAATAGCGTAAAGGCCACCCGTCATGGCAACCCAGGTCACTGCGGACACGGGATGAAGCCCAGCACCAGTTACCGAAGACGCCTCGCCTGGCGGTGCACAGGTCACGAGTGACGTGCATGTTGGCCACGCACCACCTGCCCGCCGCAGGGCTGTCTCCCCCAGCCGAAGGCCGCTTTCAGCACTTTGCAGCGACTGATTGCGATGCCAGAAGCTGCCGGCGATCTTCTGCTGGGACACGGCCCCCTGCATCGAAGACAGGCCCACCAGGGATAACAACAGCAGGAATACCAGGCTGATCAACAGCACCATTCCCGCCTGGCGAAGATCGACACGCTTATCAAGCCCCATGAGCGCCCTACCCCAACCGGTTACGCAGTGCGGCAACGACGCTCCAGGTTTGAGCCTTCACGCGCTCCGTCGGGTCGTGCAGCGTGAGGAGAATGCGGACACTGAGGATCAATGAAGCATCGAGCGGGCTGGACTCATACCGCACCACGCGTGTCGAACCCGGTCGGTCCGCCATGCCAAAACTGATATCGAACGCCTGCACGCCATCCACCAGCACCGCCTTGGCCGGGGATGCTGGCGTACTGGCTTTCATCTGGCCCGACTCAAAGGTGTAGGTGACCTGGCGTATGCCAAACCGAATCTGCCCCGGTGCAGCGGGCGGTGGCGTGCCCGAATAGGCCTGGGCGGAACCGGAGCAGTCGGACAACACCGTCCAGTCCGGCTTCCCGCTGCCTTCACCAATATCCGCCGTAACCAGCGTCAGGGACCTTGAGCTGCCCGCCCCTGCCCAACTGATCGGCCGCTCAAAGGCCTGCGGCGCATTCTCGATAAAGCCCGCATCCAGGCAACCAAACATGCCCGCCAGGCGAATGTCCTGAATCAATTTGCCGAGCGCAAATCGCGCATCGTCTTGCATCAGCATGGCTGACTGCTGAGTGGCCTGGGTCGATCGAGCGCTGATTGCGACCTGGCTGACGCCAAGTACCAGCATCAACCCGACCGCCAATGCCAACAACAACTCCAGCAGGCTGAACCCACGTACCGCGCGGTTCATGGCCCCACCTGCGGCTCGCTGGCGATGCGGCTGGTCAGGGTGAAGGTTTCCCGCGCGCCACCGCTGTTTGCGCCACGGCCATCGTCCCAACTGATGCTGACGATCACCTCATTGCCGCGCATGACCACCGAACCTTGGCCGCTCTCACCAGCAAAACCGACGATATTGGCTTCGAAGTCGTGCAAGTCCAAGTCACGCACACTCGCCCCGGCAGTGACGGAAGGGGCACGTTCGGCCAGCCCCCACGAATAGTCGGCGCCCGAGTTGGCGCGAAGACGGTCGAGCATGTCGTAGGCGATAAAGCTGGCCTGGCTGGTCATTCGCGCGCTGTCGGTGTACTTGAGCGCGTTGAGCTGGACCACCGCTGCGCCGAGCAGGCCAACGGCGAGTATCAACACCGCCACCAACACCTCGATCAGCGTCATGCCAGTTTGGTGCTCGGGTGCAGCAGGGGTTAGAAAAACGTCAGGGCAAGCAAGCATTACCGTCGTCATCCATGTCGAAGGCCGGGGAAAGCAGGAAAAACCTGCTGTGCGGCCAAAGACTAGCGGCGGTTTTTCGACCGTGCTGCTCCCGGAACATAGGGAAATACTTTGGACATAAAAGCCATCATTCAACGCCCCCTTCAGGGCGCTATACCTAAGCCTGCCATCTGATTATCTACCGCGTCCAAGGAGGGACGGCATATGACACAACGCGGCTTTACCCTGATCGAGCTGCTACTCGGGCTGATCATAAGTGGCGTCCTGGCTCACCTGGCCGTGCCAAGTTTCAAGGGGTTGCTTGAGTCACAGCAGCGGCACAGCGCAGCGCAATCCTTGGCCGGCGGCATGCGCTACGCCCGCACCGAAGCCATCGCACGCAACCGAGCGGTGATCATTCATGCGATGGACGACGACTGGAGTCGAGGGTGGCGGGTGATCGTGGACGTGAGCGGGCGCGGGCACCTGGACAACAAAAACCCCGTATTACTGGAGCGCCAGGACAGTGGACGCGTACCGATCGTGGGCAACGGGCCCGTCAAGCACCAAGTACGCTTCAGCGGGTTGGGCGAGCCTGTGTTTGCAGGCGGGGGATTCCGTGCCGGCACCGTCCATGTGTGTGCGACGGATCAGGCACAGAGCCTGTTCCAGGTGGTACTGGCGCCCAGCGGACGCATCAGCCTGCGCAGCGATAAAACCGAGCAGGCCTTGTGCCGGGGCTACGCCGCCACCCTGGGGCTCAGAGCAGCGAGCGAACCCGCAGCTCCTTGGGCATGGAGAAAGTGATGTTCTCTTCACGTCCGGCGAGCTCATCGGCACCCGTGGCACCCCAGGCCTGCAACTGCTGGATCACACCACGCACCAGGACTTCCGGCGCCGAAGCGCCCGCCGTGATGCCGATCCGCTCGACACCGTCGAACCAACTGCGCTGCATGTCTTCGGCACCATCGATCAGGTACGCCGGGGTCGCCATCCGCTCGGCCAGCTCACGCAGCCGATTGGAGTTGGAGCTGTTGGGGCTGCCAACGACCAACACCACGTCGCACTCATCAGCCAATTGCTTGACCGCATCCTGGCGGTTTTGAGTGGCGTAGCAGATGTCATCCTTGCGTGGACCGCCAATCGCCGGGAAACGTGTGCGCAGGGCATCGATCACGCGACTGGTGTCGTCCATGGACAAGGTGGTCTGGGTCACGAAGGCCAAGCGTTCAGGGTTATGCACCTGCAAGCTGGCGACGTCCTTTTCGTCCTCCACCAGGTAGATCGCACCACCATTGCTGCCGTCGTATTGGCCCATGGTGCCTTCGACTTCCGGATGGCCAGCATGGCCGATCAGGATGCACTCACGGCCGTCGCGGCTGTAGCGCGCAACTTCGATGTGAACCTTGGTCACCAGCGGGCAGGTGGCATCGAAGACTTTCAGGCCACGCCCGGCAGCTTCAGTACGCACCGCCTGGGAGACCCCGTGGGCGCTGAAGATGACGATGACGTCGTCCGGCACCTGGTCCAGCTCTTCGACAAAGATCGCGCCGCGAGCGCGCAGGTCTTCGACCACGAATTTGTTGTGGACCACTTCATGGCGTACGTAAATCGGCGGTCCGAAGACTTCCAGGGCGCGATTGACGATTTCGATCGCCCGGTCCACGCCAGCGCAGAAGCCACGGGGGTTGGCGAGTTTGATTTGCATGCGGTGCCTCGTGTCTTGCGGCTATTTTGGGTCAGGCGTGACGCTGACCCAAACGACAATGAAGATCATAGGTGGGAGGGGGCTTGCCCCCGATGGCGGTGGGTCAGTAGACAAACCTTTGACTGAACCACCGCTATCGGGGGCAAGCCCCCCTCCCACACAAGCCCACTCCACACATGATTGTGTGTCGTTGATCAGATTGCTTTAACGTCGATGATTTCAACGTCGAACGTCAAGGTTTTACCGGCCAACGGGTGATTGAAGTCGATGGTTACCTGCGCATCATCGAAAGCCTTGACCACACCAGGCAACTCGGTGTTCGCCGCATCGTTGAAGATCACCAGCAGGCCTTCCGACAGCTCCATATCCTGGAACTGCGAACGCGGGATGATCTGCACGTTTTGCGGGTTTGGCTGGCCAAAGGCGTTTTCCGGCAGGATCTGCAGGTTGCGCTTGTCGCCGGCCTTGAAACCGAACAGGGCCGCTTCGAAACCCGGCAGCAGGTTGCCATCACCCACCTTGAAGGTCGCCGGGGCTTTGTCGAACGTGCTGTCGACCGTGTCGCCATTCTCCAGGCGCAGTGCGAAATGCAAAGTGACTTCCGTGTTCTGGCCGATACGTTGTTCAGCCAATACCTGATCAGTCATTGACGGTCTCTCCGGTTTTCTTACTCTTGAACATATCCAGCGCCAGCATGATTGCACCGACGGTGATGGCGCTGTCGGCAAAGTTGAACGCCGGGAAGTACCAGCGGTTCTGCCAGTGCACCAGAATGAAGTCGATCACATGGCCCAGGGCAATGCGGTCGTACAAGTTGCCCAGCGCGCCGCCCAGCACCAGGGCCAAGGCGATCGCCAGCCAGGTGTCATCGCGGCCCAGGCGCTTGAGCCAGACCACCAGCACCGCACTGACCACCACGGCAATCAGGGCGAACAGCCAGCGCTGCCAGCCACCGCTGTCAGCGAGGAAACTGAAGGCGGCGCCGGTGTTGTAGGCCAGGGTCCAGCTGAAGTAATCCGGAATTACCACGATCTGCTGGAACATCTCCAGGGAACCCTCGAAATGAGCCTTGCTGACCTGGTCGATGACCAGTACCAGCACGCTCAGTACGAGCCAGCCCAGGCGTCCGAAACGATCCGCTGCATCAGGCATAGTGGCGAACCTCGCCAGCACCGCTGATGTTGTCGACGCAACGACCGCAGATTTCCGGATGCTCGGGGTTTACGCCAACGTCTTCACGACAGTGCCAGCAACGGGCGCACTTAGGGAACGCCGACTTGACCACTTTGAGCTTGAGGCCCGGTACTTCGGTGGCCACGGCATCCGCTGGAGCCTGGGCAAAGGGTGCCAGGCTGGCGGTGGACGTGATCAACACGAAGCGCAGTTCGTTGCTCAGCTTGGCCAGGTCGGCGGTCAGGCTTTCCTCGGCAAACAGGGTGACTTCGGCCTGCAGGTTGCCACCGACGGCCTTGGCCGCACGCTGGACTTCCAGTTCCTTGTTCACCGCGACCTTCACGGCCATCACGCCTTCCCAGTACTCGCGACCCAGCTCGAAGTCGGCCGGCAGTTCGGTCAGGCCTTCATACCAGGTGTTGAGCATCACGGACTCGTTACGCTCGCCCGGCAGGTACTCCCACAGTTCGTCGGCGGTGAAGGCCAGGATCGGTGCGATCCAGCGCACCAGCGCTTCGCTGATGTGGTACAGCGCGGTCTGCGCCGAACGGCGCGCCTTGCTGTTGGCGCCGGTGGTGTACTGGCGGTCCTTGATGATATCGAGGTAGAAACCACCCAGTTCCTGCACGCAGAAATTGTGGATCTTCGAGTACACGTTCCAGAAGCGGTATTCGCCGTAGTGCTCCTGCAGCTCGCGCTGCAGCAACAGGGTACGGTCCACGGCCCAACGGTCCAGGGCGAGCATGTCCTCGGCCGGCAGGATGTCGGTGGCCGGGTTGAAACCGGTCAGGTTCGACAGCATGAAGCGTGCGGTATTGCGGATACGACGGTAGGCATCGGCGCTGCGGGCCAGAATCTGGTCCGACACGGCGATCTCGCCCGAGTAATCGGTCGAGGCTACCCACAGACGCATGATGTCGGCACCCAAGGTGTCGTTGATCTTTTTCGGTTCGATCACGTTCTTCAGCGACTTGGACATCTTGCGGCCCGTCTCGTCGACGGTGAAACCGTGGGTCAGCAGTTCGCGGTACGGGGCGTGGTCGTCGATGGCGCAACCCGTCAGCAACGAGGAGTGGAACCAGCCACGGTGCTGGTCCGAGCCTTCCAGGTAGAGGTCCGCACGTGGGCCGTTCTCGTGGCCCATCGGGTGCGAGCCGCGCAATACGTGCCAGTGGGTAGTACCGGAGTCGAACCACACGTCGAGGGTGTCGCTGATCTTGTCGTACAGCGGCGCTTCGTCACCCAGCAGCTCGGCGGCATCCAGCTTGAACCAGGCTTCGATGCCTTCCTGTTCAACGCGTTGAGCCACGGTTTCCATCAGTTCGACAGTGCGAGGGTGCAGTTCGCCGCTTTCCTTGTTCAGGAAGAACGGGATCGGCACACCCCAGTTGCGCTGGCGGGAGATGCACCAGTCTGGACGATTGGCGATCATCGAGTGCAGGCGCGCCTGGCCCCAGGCCGGGACGAACTTGGTGTCTTCGATGGCTTTGAGCGAGCGCACACGCAGGGTGTCGCCGCTGGCGGGCTCTTTGTCCATGCCGATGAACCACTGCGCGGTGGCGCGGTAGATCAGCGGGGTCTTGTGGCGCCAGCAGTGCATATAGCTGTGCTGGATAGTCGCGGTTTGCATGAGTGCGCCGACTTCGCGCAGCTTGTCGATGATCGCCTGGTCGGCCTTGAAGATGAACTGGCCACCGAAGAACTCCAGCGAAGGCGCATATACGCCATTGCTTTGCACCGGGTTGATGATGTCATCGTTCACCAGGCCGTACTTCTTGCAGATGACGAAGTCGTCCACGCCATAGGCAGGCGAGCAGTGAACCACGCCGGTACCGGAACCCAGCTCGACGTAGTCAGCCAGGTACACCGGCGACAGGCGGTCGTAGAACGGATGACGGAAGTTGATCAGTTCCAGCGCAGAGCCGGTCGTGGTAGCAATCACCGAGCCTTGCAGCTCGTAGCGAGCCAGGCAGGCCTCGACCATTTCTTCAGCCAGCACCAGCAGCCGATCACCAACGTCCACCAGGGCGTAGGTGAACTCCGGGTGCACGTTCAGCGCCTGGTTGGCCGGAATGGTCCACGGGGTGGTGGTCCAGATCACGATGGCGGCAGGCTTGGCCAGGCTCGACAGGCCGAAGGCCTCGGCGAGCTTGACGTCGTCGGCAACCGGGAAGGCCACGTCGATGGTCGAGGACTTCTTGTCTTCGTACTCGACTTCCGCTTCAGCCAGGGCCGAACCGCAGTCAAAGCACCAGTTCACGGGCTTGAGGCCCTTGAACACGAAACCGCCCTTGACGATTTCGGCCAAGGCGCGGATTTCACCGGCCTCGTTCTTGAAGTTCATGGTCTTGTACGGGTTGTCCCAATCGCCCAGCACGCCCAGGCGGATGAATTCGGACTTCTGCCCTTCGATCTGCTCGCTGGCGTAGGCACGGCACAGCTCGCGGGTCTTGTCGGCGCCCAGGTTCTTGCCGTAGGTCACTTCGACTTTGTGTTCGATCGGCAGGCCATGGCAGTCCCAACCCGGAACATAAGGCGCGTCGAAACCCGAAAGGGTTTTCGAACGGATGATCATGTCCTTGAGAATCTTGTTCAGCGCATGACCGATGTGAATCGTGCCGTTGGCGTAAGGAGGGCCGTCGTGCAGAACGAATTTCGGACGATCCTTGCCAATTTCGCGCAACTTTCCGTACAGGCCAATACTGTCCCAGCGCTGCAGGATCTGCGGTTCGCGCTGTGGCAGGCCGGCCTTCATTGGGAAGGCGGTGTCCGGAAGGTTTAGCGTGGCTTTATAGTCGGTCATTTAAGGCTCTTCGGTTAGCGATGGGCGCTAGGTGCGGCTAGTGCACGGGCGGCGGCGACATCCGCATTGATCGCCGTTTTCAACGCCTCCAGGGAGGCGAAACGCTGCTCTTCACGCAGCTTCTGGTGGAAAACCACCGTCAAACGCCGGTCATACAGATCACCGGCAAAATCCAAAAGGTGAACTTCCAGGTGGGCCTTGCCATCACCTGCAACCGTGGGCCTGACACCTATATTGGCGACTCCCGGCCACGATTGGCCGTCGATATCGACGCTCACCAGGTAAACCCCGGTCAGCGGCACACGACGGCGCTTGAGTTGCACGTTGGCAGTTGGCGTACCCAGTTGGCGCGCCAGCTTCTGGCCGTGCAATACCCGCCCGGCAATGCGGAACGGGCGACCGAGCAGACGCTCGGCCAAGGCGAAGTCGGCAGCGGCCAGGGCATTACGCACCTGGGTGCTGCTCACGCGCAGGCCATCCAGTTCGACGGTTTGCGCGGCTTCGACGGTAAACCCCTGGGTGACACCGGCGTGTTGCAGGAAATCGAAATCGCCGACCCGGTCACAACCGAAACGGAAGTCGTCGCCGACCTCCAAATGCTGTACGCCCAGGCCATCGACCAGGATACGGTCGACAAACTCAGCGGCGCTGAGGCTCTGCAAACGCTGGTTGAAGGCCAGGCAGAGGACGCGGTCCACACCTTCGTCGGCCAGCAGTTGCAGCTTGTCCCGAAGGCGGGCCAGACGGGCCGGTGCCGTTTCCGGGGTAAAGTATTCCCGCGGCTGCGGCTCAAAAATCACCACGCAGCTGGGCACGCCCAACTCGACCGCACGCTCGCGCAGCCTTGCCAGGATAGCCTGGTGGCCACGGTGAACACCGTCAAAGTTGCCAATAGTGGCGACGCAGCCCCGATGCTGGGGGCGCAGGTTGTGGAGACCTCGAACCAGCTGCATAACGCGCTTCTTGCTCATAAAGTGGTCGATTATAACCACACCCGGCCCCGGATCACAGGCAACAGCGCAGGCCAAATGGGTCGAATCGATAAAACAATCGTTTTATCACGGCAAAGTCTCTATCCCAGCGACTTGCGATTGAAATCCCGCAGGCGGAAGCCCTGCAGCAGCAACATCCCGAAGTACACCACCACACCGGCGACGACAAGTACGCCAAGGCGCATGAAGCGCTCCAACATATGGCCTTGATCCCAGGCGGGCATGATGTGCATCAGCCCGAGCAGCACGGCCGACATCATCGCCACCGCTACCAGCAACTTGAGCGCAAACATCCCCCAGCCCGGCTGCGGTTGGAACATCTGCTGCTTACGCAGTTGATAAAACAGCAGGCCCGCATTGATACAGGCACCGGCGCTGATCGCCAAGGCAAGACCGGCGTGGGCCAGCGGGCCGATGAATACCAGGTTGAGCAGTTGCGTGACGATCAGCGTGAAGATTGCAATCTTCACCGGCGTGCGGATGTTTTGCTGGGCGTAGAAACCCGGCGCCAGCACTTTGATCACGATAATGCCGAGCAGGCCGACGGAGTAGGCAATCAACGCATGCTGGGTCATCAGGGCGTCGTGTGCATCGAATTGCCCGTACTGGAACAGCGACACCGTCAGCGGCTCAGCCAGGATTCCCAGCGCCAGGGAGCACGGCAACACCAGGACGAAACACAGGCGCAGCCCCCAGTCGAGAATGCGCGAGTACTCCTGGCGATCCTTGCTGGCGTAGGTACGCGCCAGGGTCGGCAGCAAAATCGTGCCCAGGGCAACGCCAAGCACGCCGGACGGCAGTTCCATCAGACGATCGGCGTAGTACATCCACGACACCGAGCCGGAGACCAGCAGCGAGGCAAACGCGGTGTTGATGATCAGGGAAATCTGACTGACCGACACACCGAGGATCGCCGGCAACATGTTGCGCATTACGCGCCAGACGCCTGTGTCCTTGAGGTTCAGGCGCGGCAGGACGAGCATGCCGATCTTTTTCAGGTGCGGCAGTTGGTACAGCAATTGCGCCAGCCCGCCTGCCAGGACCGCCCAGCCCAGGGCCATGACCGGCGGATCGAAGTACGGCGTAAGGAACAGCGCGAAGATAATCATGCTGACGTTCAGCAGGGTCGGCACGAAGGCCGGCACCGAGAAACGATTCCAGGTATTGAGGATCGCCCCGGCCAGGGAGGATAGGGAGATCAGCAATATATAAGGAAAGGTCGCGCGCAACAGATCAGTGGTCAGCGCGAATTTTTCCGGGGTGTTGGCGAAACCGGGCGCCGTCGCCCAGATCACCCAGGGGGCGGCGAGCATGCCGGCGATGGTCACCAGCATCAATACCAGGGTGAGCAGGCCCGAGACGTAGGCAATAAAGGTACGGGTCGCCTCTTCGCCCTGCTGGGTCTTGTATTCAGCCAGGATCGGCACGAACGCCTGGGAAAATGCGCCCTCGGCGAAGATTCGCCGCAGCAGGTTGGGCAGCTTAAACGCTATAAAGAAGGCATCCGTGGCCATGCTGGCGCCAAAAATGCGCGCCAGCAGGGTGTCACGCACAAACCCCAAAACCCGGGAGATCATCGTGATAGAGCTGACGGCGGCCAACGATTTGAGCAGATTCATTGAAAGAGTTTGCGCCTATAGATAAAGAGCAGGCGAACTAAGCGCCTACATATGCGATACTGCGCGCCTGCAACAGCACAGAGCCAAAGCTCGCGAGTTTACAGGTCAAGCGCCGGAAATAAATCACCCGCCTCTTCAGATCGACCACTCAGCAGTTCGCATCAGCCGCCCTTGACAACCCATCAAGTCATCGGCATGATTCGCGGCCTATTTTGTTTGCTATTTCCTAAAAAGTCTTTCGAGGAGCTCGACGGTGGCCAACACACCTTCCGCCAAAAAACGTGCAAAACAGGCTGAGAAGCGTCGCAGCCACAACGCCAGCCTGCGTTCCATGGTTCGTACCTACATCAAGAATGTAGTTAAAGCCATCGACACCAAAGACGCTGAAAAAGCCCAAGCTGCTTACGTTCTGGCAGTGCCGGTTATCGACCGTATGGCCGATAAAGGCATCATCCACAAGAACAAGGCCGCTCGTCATAAGAGCCGCCTGAATGGCCACATCAAGGCTCTGAGCGTTGCAGCAGCAGCCTAAGTGGTAAGAACTGCCACGTAACCCCGGTTGCGTAACAGTTAAGAAATGCCCCGTACCGAAAGGTCCGGGGCATTTTTGTTTGTGCCTGAAAAGTCCTGGCCGTGATCTGTGGCAAGCCCGCTCGCCAAAAAAACGGGGAATTCCGGGCAAAAAAACGCCCCGAACCAGTCGGGGCATTTTTGCTACCACCTGATCAGTGCATCAATCAGTGGTGGTGACCGCCTTCACCGTGGACGTGGCCGTGAGCCACTTCTTCCTGGGAAGCGTCGCGGATGGCGACGATCTTCACTTGGAAGTTCAGGCGCTGGCCTGCCAGGGGGTGGTTACCGTCGACAGTCACATCGTCGCCGTCCAGATCACGGATGGTGACGATCTGCATTTGGCCGTCCGGCGCGGAAGCGTGGAACTGCATGCCCACTTCCAACTCGTCGACGCCTTCGAACATGCTGCGGCTCAGGGTGCTGACCAGTTCGGCGGAGTATTCGCCGTAGGCATCTTCAGGCTCTACGGCCACGGTCAGTTCATCACCAACCTGTTTGCCTTCCAGCGCCTTTTCCAGGCCCGGGATGATATTACCTGCGCCTTGCAGGTAGACCAGCGGCGCGCCGCCGGCTGAGCTGTCGATGACCTCACCAGCGTCGTTGGTCAGGGTATAGTCGATGGAGACAGCCTTGTTAGCGGCGATCGTCATGGGGCGAGACCTTTTGCATAAGAATGAAGAACGGACAAGTCTAAACAAGGATTTGCCCGAAAGCGAACAGAACCCGGACGGACGGGACCGATCAACGGCCTCGTTCATCACCGGATTCCACCAGGACGACGACCTGCACTGGGTTGCCGAGCTGTCCTGTGGACACACCCAGCACCTGCGCCACCAGCCGCCCTGGCAGTCTCGTGTCTGGGTGCTGGAGCCCACGCAACGCCTTGAAAAAATAGGCCAGCCCTTTGCCTGCGGCTGGTGTGCGCAGGAGCGCGAATAACGATAACCTTGGCGCCTGATTCCCGGTAGGCACTCAACCATAGAGCGCCACCGAAGCCATGCACCTCCAGAGAATTCGCATGCAGACTTTTTTTATCGCGCCCACCGATTTTGGTGTGGGTCTGACCTCCATCAGCCTCGGGCTGGTGCGTACCCTTGAGCGGGCCGGACTGAAAGTCGGGTTCTTCAAGCCGATTGCCCAGCCGCACCCCGGCGATACCGGCCCCGAGCGTTCCACCGAACTGGTGGCCCGCACCCACGGCCTGAAACCGCCCCAACCTCTCGGCCTGGCCCACGTAGAGCGCATGCTCGGCGATGGCCAGCTCGACGAGTTGCTTGAAGAAATCATCACCCTTTACCAACAGGCTGCCGTGGGCAAGGACGTGCTGATCGTCGAAGGCATGGTGCCGACCCGCAGCGCCAGCTACGCGGCCCGGGTCAACCTGCACCTGGCCAAGAGCCTGGATGCGGAGGTGATCCTGGTTTCCGCTCCAGAAAATGAAGTACTCACCGAACTCTCCGGCCGCGTGGAATTGCAGGCCCAGTTGTTCGGTGGCCCGAAAGACCCGAAAGTCCTCGGCGTGATCCTGAATAAGGTGCGCACCGACGAAAGCATGGAGGCCTTCTCGGCCCGCCTGAAAGAACATTCGCCGTTATTGCGCAGCGGCGATTTCCGCCTGCTGGGCTGCATCCCCTACCAGCCGGAACTCAACGCGCCGCGCACCCGCGACGTGGCCGACCTGATGGGCGCGCAAATCCTCAATGCCGGCGACTACGAAACCCGGCGCATGACCAAGATCATCATCTGCGCGCGCACCATGCGTAACACCGTGGAGCTGCTCAAGCCCGGGGTACTGGTGGTAACCCCCGGCGACCGTGACGACATCATCCTCGCCGTCAGCCTGGCCGCGATCAACGGCGTGCCCCTGGCCGGCCTGCTGCTGACCAGCGATACCCTGCCCGACCCGCGCATCATGGATCTGTGCCGCGGCGCGTTCCAGGCTGGGCTGCCGGTTTTGTCGGTGAGTACCGGTTCCTACGAAACCGCCAACCTGCTCAACAACCTCAACAAGGAAATCCCCATCGATGACCGCGAGCGCGCGGAGATCATCACCGATTTCGTCGCCAGCCACCTCGATGCGCGCTGGCTGCACCAGCGTTGCGGCACGCCACGGGAGATGCGCCTGTCGCCGGCGGTGTTCCGCTACCAACTGATCCAACGCGCCCAGGCGGCCAACAAACGCATTGTGCTGCCCGAGGGCAGCGAGCCATTGACCGTCCAAGCCGCCGCCATCTGCCAGGCCCGGGGCATCGCCCGCTGTGTGCTGCTGGCCAAGCCGGCTGACGTGGAAGCGGTCGCCCGCGCCCAAGGCATTGAATTGCCCGAAGGCCTGGAGATTCTCGACCCGGACCTGATCCGCCAACGCTATGTCGAGCCGATGGTGGCGTTGCGCAAGAGCAAAAGCCTCAACGCACCGATGGCCGAGCAGCAACTGGAAGACACCGTGGTAATCGCCACCATGATGCTGGCCCTGGACGAAGTGGACGGCCTGGTTTCCGGGGTTATCCACTCCACCGCCAACACTATTCGCCCGGCCCTGCAACTGATCAAGACCGCGCCGGGCTGCACCTTGGTGTCGTCAGTGTTCTTCATGCTGTTCCCCGAACAAGTGCTGGTGTACGGCGACTGCGTGATGAACCCGCACCCAAGCGCTGCCGAGCTGGCGGAAATCGCCCTGCAAAGCGCTGAATCGGCGGCCGCGTTCGGTATCACCCCGCGGGTGGCGATGATCAGCTATTCCAGCGGTGACTCGGCCAGCGGCGAAGAAGTGGAAAAAGTCCGCGAAGCCACCCTGCTCGCCCACGAACAGCAAAGCTCGCTGCTGATCGACGGCCCGTTGCAATACGACGCCGCCGCCAACGAAAACGTCGCCCGGCAACTGGCGCCCGACAGCCTGGTAGCCGGCAAGGCCACCGTGTTCGTATTCCCCGACCTGAACACCGGCAACACCACCCACAAGGCGGTACAACGCAGCGCCGATTGCGTCAGCCTGGGGCCGATGCTCCAAGGCCTGCGCAAGCCGGTGAATGACCTGCCGCGCGGCGCCCAAGTGGATGACATCGTGTACACCATCGCCCTGACGGCGATTCAAGCCGCCAACCGACCTATGGATATCTAAATGCTGGATTTTCTACCTGCCGCCGCGCGCGGGGTGATCGCTTCGCTGTTGTTGGCGCTGAATACGATCCTGTTGTGTTCGTTCCTGTTTGTCGTCGCGCTGTTCAAGGCGCTGCCGTTCGCCAAGCGCTTCAGCGAGTGGCTGATGAACCACACCCATGAAGCCTGGGTCACCAACAACAAGGGTTGGATGAACCTGGTGCGCCGCACCCGTTGGCACCTTAAAGGCCTTGAAGGCCTGGACTACCAGCACTCGTACCTGGTGACCAGCAACCACCAGAGCTGGGTCGACATCATGGTGCTGCAATACGTGCTCAATCGACGGATTCGCCCGCTCAAGTTTTTCCTCAAGCAGGAGCTCATCTGGGTGCCGGTGATTGGCCTGGCGTGGTGGGCGCTGGGTTTTCCTTTCATGAAGCGCTACACCAAGGCCTACCTGGAAAAACACCCGGAGAAGAAAGGCAAAGACCTGGAAACCACCCGCAAGACCTGCGCGAAGTTTCGTGACAACCCGGTAGGTATTTTCAACTTTGCCGAAGGCACGCGCTTTACGCCGGGCAAGCACGCGCAGCAGAACTCGCCGTTTCGCTACCTGCTCAAGCCCAAGGCCGGTGGTATCGCATTTGTCCTGGATGCCATGGGTGAACAGTTGAAGTCACTGGTCAACGTGACCATCCACTATCCCGCCGGACGCCCGGGGTATTGGGACTTGCTGTGCGGGAATGTGCAGGACGTGGTGGTGCAGTTTGAAGAGGTGCCGATTCCGGCCGAGTTCATTGGCAAGAATTATGAGCAGGATGGGGAGTACAGGACGGCGTTCCAGGGTTGGATCAACACGCTATGGGAAGACAAGGATGCGCTGCTGGGCAGGCTCCACACCGAATACCCAGACAAACATTGATCAAAATGTGGGAGGGGGCTTGCCCCGATGGCAGTGTGTCAGTCAGTACATGCTTTACTGACCCACCGCTATCGGGGGCAAGCCCCCTCTCACAGTTGACCGCGCTCGATCTTGAATTAGATCGCGCCGCGCTGACGCAACAGCTCCAGCACTTGCTTGACGCTGTCTTCCAGGGACAGTGCCTGGGTGTCGATCACCAGGTCGGCATTCAACGGCACGTCGTAAGGGAACGACTCGCCCGGGATATTATCCCCACCCGCCGCGTACAACCCTTGCGGATCACGCTCAGCGCACACCAGCGGCGATGCCTGCACGTAGACCGTCAGCAAGCGATCGGCACCGATCAGCGCCTTGGCCTGTTCACGCCCTTCGGCGTCCGGTGCAACGAACGCGGCCAGGGTCAGCAGGCCGGCTTCGTTGAACTGGCGCGCGACATGCGCCGCACGACGCCAGTTCTCGGTACGCCCGACACGGTCCTGCGGCAGGCCTTTGTTGAGGTCGTGACGCAGGTTCTGGCCATCCAGTACGAACACTGCACGGCCCATGTCGAACAGCCTGCGCTCAACCGCGTAGGCCAAGGTGCTTTTACCTGCGCCTGACAGGCCGCTGAACAACACGGTGGCAGGCTGCTGACCGAAACGCTGCGCGCGCTCTTCGGTGGACACGTGGGCCAACTTGCCATGCTGCGCCGCACTGCCGTGGGTCACGGGCGGTGCGATGATCATGCCTGCGGCCACGGTGCCGTTGGTCAAGCGGTCGATGACGATAAACGCGCCGGTGGTGCGGTTGCTCGCATAGCCGTCCAGCGCAATGGCGGCGTCAAGGCTGACCTTGACCCGGCCAATCTCGTTCAATTGCAGAGCACTTGCCGGGCCTTCGGCCAGGGTGTTCACGTCCACACGGTGCACGATGTTGGTGATAGAGCCCGGCACGTAGCTGGTGGCACGCTTGATGTCGTATTTCTTGCCCGGCAGCATCGGCTCTTCAGCCATCCACACCAGCATGGCGTCAAAAGCGTCGGTGACTTGCGGCACGTTATCGGCATGCACCAGCAAGTCGCCACGGGAGATGTCGATCTCGTCTTCCATGGTCAGGGTCACGGCCTGGCCGGGGCCTGCGTGTTCCAGTTCACCTTCGAAGGTGACGATGGATTTGACGCGGCTGCTCTTGCCTGACGGCAGCACCACGACTTCGTCGCCCTTGTGCACAATGCCGCTGGCCAGGGTGCCGGCAAACCCGCGGAAGTTCAGGTTCGGACGGTTGACGTACTGCACCGGGAAACGCAGGTCGGTGTAGTTGCGATCGTTGGCGATCTCGACAGTCTCGAGGATCTCCATCAGGGACTGGCCGGTGTACCAAGGCGAGCGCTCGCTCTTGTTCACCACGTTGTCGCCCTTGAGGGCCGACATCGGCACGAACGCCATGGTGCTCGGCTTGAAGGCGATGCCATCGGCGAACTTCAGGTAGTCGGCCTTGATCTGCTCGAACACGCGCTCGTCGAAGCCGTTGAGGTCCATCTTGTTGATGGCGATCACGATGTGCTTGATGCCCAGCAACGAGGCAATGAAGCTGTGGCGACGGGTCTGGGTCTGCACGCCGTAGCGCGCGTCCACCAGGATGATCGCCAGGTCACAGGTGGATGCACCGGTGGCCATGTTGCGGGTGTACTGCTCATGGCCGGGGGTGTCGGCGATGATGAATTTGCGCTTGGCGGTGGAGAAGTAGCGGTACGCGACATCGATGGTGATGCCCTGCTCACGCTCGGCCTGCAGGCCATCGACCAGCAAGGCCAGGTCGATGTCGTCACCGGTGGTGCCGACCTTCTTCGAATCGCGGGTGATGGCTTCCAGGTGATCTTCGTAGATCATCTTAGAGTCGTGCAGCAGGCGCCCGATCAGGGTGCTCTTGCCGTCGTCGACGTTGCCGCAGGTCAGGAAGCGCAACATTTCCTTGCGCTCGTGCTGGCCCAGGTAGGCGAGGATGTCCTCGCTGATCAAATCAGATTGATGCGACATTGGTGACAACCCCTTAGAAATAACCCTGACGTTTCTTGTCTTCCATCGAGCCTGCGCCATCGTGGTCGATGACCCGGCCCTGGCGCTCGGAAGTTCGCGTCAGGAGCATTTCCTGAATGATGTCCGTCAGCGTCTCGGCTTCGGACTCCACCGCGCCCGTCAACGGGTAGCAGCCAAGGGTACGGAAACGTACTTTCTTTTTGACGATGCGGGCTTTGTCTTCGTCGGACAAGTGCTCAAGGATGCGGTCGTCGTCGATCATGATCAGCGTGCCGTTCTTCTCGATCACGTCGCGCTCGGCGGCGAAGTACAGCGGCACGATCGGGATACCTTCCAGGTAGATGTACTGCCAGATATCCAGCTCGGTCCAGTTGGACAGCGGGAACACACGGATCGACTCGCCCTTGTTGACGTTGCCGTTGTAGACGTTCCACAACTCCGGGCGCTGGTTCTTCGGGTCCCAGCGGTGCTTGCTGTCACGGAACGAGTACACGCGCTCTTTGGCACGGGATTTCTCTTCATCGCGACGGGCACCGCCAAAGGCTGCGTCGAAACCATATTTGTCCAGAGCCTGCTTGAGGCCCTCGGTCTTCATGATGTCGGTGTGCTTGGCACTGCCGTGGGTAAACGGGTTGATGCCCTGCGCCACGCCGTCCGGGTTGACATGGGTGATCAACTCCAGGCCCAGCTCTTCAACCATGCGGTCGCGGAACCGGTACATTTCCTGGAACTTCCACTGGGTGTCGACGTGCATCACCGGGAACGGCAGCTTGCCCGGGAAGAACGCCTTGCGTGCCAGGTGCAGCATCACGGCGGAGTCTTTACCGATCGAGTAGAGCATCACCGGGTTGTCGAACTCGGCGGCGACCTCGCGGATGATGTGGATGCTTTCCGCCTCCAGCTGTTTCAGATGCGTCAGTTTGTCGACCATGGCTACTCACGGAAAAACGATCTTATGGACGGCCTGCGGGCCGTGTTCGAGCGGGGCATGCTAGCACAGCACCTTCTTCTATTCAGGGAGCGATCTAGATCGAAACGGTATATGAATATACTCCCAGGTTTGACTCATCCGACTCATGAACATCGCCCTACCTCCCACCGGGTTGATGGGGGTTAGTCAGATCGGGTTGGGGCAATCGATGAACAGGTGCTCCAGGGCGAAACGCCGCGCCAGGTAATCGCCCAGCGCCTGCACACCATAGCGCTCGGTGGCGTGATGGCCGGCCGCGATAAAGCTGATGTCGTTTTCCCGCGCGCTGTGGAAGGTCTGCTCGGAGGCTTCGCCGCTCAGGAACAAGTCGACACCGGCGGCAATCGCCTGGTCGATATAGCCCTGGCCGCCGCCCGTGCACCAACCGACGCGGCGGATCATCTCGCTGCCTTCGATCAACAGGGGCTCACGGCCCATGACATCCTGCACGCGTCGGGCGAAATCGCGGGGCGACAGGGGTTCGGCCAGGGAACCGACCAGGCCGACGATCTTGAGGTTGTCGGGGTCCAGTGGGCCTTCGACGGTGATGTCCAGTTGACGCGCCAGTTGCACGTTATTGCCGACGTCTGCGTGCAGGTCCAGCGGCAGGTGATAGGCCAGCAGGCTGATGTCGTGCTTGAGCAGGGTTTTCAGGCGGCGTTGCTTCATGCCGGTGACGCAGGGGTTCTCGCCCTTCCAGAAATACCCGTGGTGCACCAGCACCAGGTCGGCCTGCGCCTCGACGGCAGCATCCAGCAATGCCTGGCTGGCGGTCACGCCGCTGACGATGCGCATCACTTGCGGACGCCCCTCTACCTGCAGGCCATTGGGGCAGTAATCGGCAATTCTTGCGCTGCCAAGGTAGCGGTCCGCTTCCTCGACGAGGGTGCTCAAAGCAACGGCCATAAAAGACTCCTAAATATCCCGTTCAGAGGCGCTCGCAGCCTCGTATAATGCGCGACATTATGGGCGCTCTCCCGCCCCCTGCAACCTGTCAGGACTTACTTGATGCTCAAGGCACTGCGTTTTTTCGGATGGCCATTACTGGCTGGCGTGCTGATCGCAATACTGATTATTCAGCGTTTCCCCGAATGGGTGGGCTTGCCCAGCCTTGATGTGAACCTGCAACAGGCCCCGCAAACCAGCGCGGTAGTACAAGGCCCGGTGACTTACGCGGACGCGGTGGTTATTGCTGCCCCCGCGGTGGTCAACCTGTACACCACCAAAGTCATCAACAAACCTGCGCATCCGTTATTTGAAGACCCGCAGTTTCGCCGCTATTTCGGCGACAACGGGCCCAAGCAACGGCGCATGGAGTCCAGCCTCGGCTCGGGCGTGATCATGAGCCCGGAAGGCTACATCCTCACCAACAACCACGTGACCACCGGCGCCGACCAGATTGTGGTGGCCCTGCGTGACGGGCGTGAAACCCTGGCCCGCGTGGTGGGCAGCGATCCGGAAACCGATCTGGCCGTCCTGAAGATCGACCTCAAGAACCTGCCGTCCATCACCCTGGGACGCTCCGACGGCCTGCGCGTGGGCGACGTGGCATTAGCCATCGGCAACCCGTTCGGCGTGGGCCAGACCGTCACCATGGGCATCATCAGCGCCACCGGGCGTAACCAGCTGGGCCTGAACAGCTACGAAGACTTTATCCAGACCGATGCGGCGATCAACCCGGGCAACTCCGGCGGCGCGCTGGTGGACGCCAACGGCAACCTGACCGGTATCAACACGGCGATTTTCTCCAAGTCGGGCGGCTCTCAGGGCATCGGTTTTGCGATACCGGTCAAGCTGGCGATGGAAGTGATGAAGTCGATCATCGAGCATGGCCAGGTGATTCGCGGCTGGCTGGGCATTGAAGTGCAACCGCTGACCAAGGAACTGGCTGAGTCGTTCGGCCTGACCGGGCGCCCAGGCATCGTGGTCGCCGGGATCTTCCGCGACGGCCCGGCGCAGAAAGCCGGCCTGCAATTGGGCGACGTGATCCTCAGTATCAATGGCGAACCGGCCGGTGATGGTCGCAAGTCGATGAACCAGGTGGCGCGGATCAAGCCGACCGACAAGGTGACGATCCAGGTGATGCGCAACGGTAAAGAGATCAAGCTGCTGGCGGAAATCGGCCTGCGCCCACCGCCTGCGCCGGTGAAAGAAGAGGAATAAACCACAGCGCCAGGTACCCGTGCGCGGGTACCTGTAAGCTCATATTTCAAAGCAAATTCATTCTCATTAGACATGTTATATTGTTTCAATATCGTTATTGGAACGCTCTATCATGCCGTCTCGAAAACTTGCCCCCTTGGCTGGCCTGGCCTTGGGTTTGCTGCTCGACCCCGCCGCCGCTGAAGAAAACACCGTTGAACTGGAGACCATCAGCGTCACTACCGACGCCTACGAATCCGCCACCGGCCCGGTCAAAGGCTACCGTGCCACCCGCTCGGCCAGCGCGACCAAAACCGACACCGCCCTTCGCGACATCCCACAGTCCATCAGCGTGATTCCCGCCTCGGTACTCACGGACCTGGGCAGCACCAACGTGGAACGCGCCCTGGAGTTTGCCGGCGGTGTGTCCAAGCAGAACAACTTTGGCGGCCTTACGCTCTACGAATACAGCGTGCGCGGCTTCACCACTTCGGAGTTCTACCAGGACGGCTTCAGCGCCAACCGGGGCTACCCAAGCACACCGGACGCGGCCAATATCGAACGTATCGAAGTGCTCAAAGGCCCGGCCGCCAGCCTGTATGGTCGCGGCGATCCCGGCGGCACTGTGAATATCGTCACCAAAAAGCCTCAGCCTGAAGCCTTCACCACCCTGCAAACCAGCGCCGGCAGTTGGGACCGTTATCGCACCGCTGTCGACGTCAATACGCCGCTGGACAGCGAGGGCAACCTGCTGTCGCGGATCAACCTGGCGGTGGAGGACAACCACAGCTTCCGCGATCACGTCCAGAGCAAGCGCGTATTTGTCGCGCCCTCATTCAGCTGGCAGCTTGACCCGGACACCCGCTTGCTGGTGGAAAGCGAATTCGTACGCCACAGTTCCACCTTCGACCGCGGCATCGTCGACGCCCCAGGCGTATCGCGCTCCACCTTCCTCGGCGAACCCAACGACGGCGATATTGATAACCACAACAACCGCATCCAGGCCACCCTTGAGCACCACCTCAACGATGCCTGGAAACTGCGCCTGGCCAGCCACTACAAACAAGGGAGCCTGTGGGGCGATGCATCGGAAAACCGTGCGCTGAATACCGACGGCCACACGGTTGATCGCCGCTACCGCGAACGCTCCATGGGCTGGCATGACAGCATTACCCAGCTTGAGCTCCGGGGATTGTTCGATATCGGCAGTTGGCAGCATGAATTGTTGATCGGTACCGAATACGAGGACTACCGCAAGAAGGAGCGCGTGACCGCAATTGCCGGCAGCCGCTACACCATCGACCTCTACAACCCGGTCTACGGTCAGCCCAAACCCAACGGCGCACGCTCCGGTACCGACTTCTTCGAACAGACCAAAAGCCAGGCGCTGAACCTGCAAGACCAGATCCTCTTCACCGACCGCCTGCGCGGCATGATCGGCGCACGCGTGGAGCATTTCGAACAAAGCACCGACGACTTCACCCGCAACCACACCAAGAGCCGACAGACCCACACTGCCCTTACCCAACGCGCCGGCCTGCTCTATCAGCTCACGCCTGAACTCGGCGTGTTCGCCAACGCCTCGACGTCGTTCAAGCCCAACAGCGGTCTGGATATCGACGGTAAATCCTTCAAGCCGGAGGAAGGTGTGGGGTATGAAGCGGGGATCAAGAGCGAGCTGTTCGACGAACGCCTCAGCGCCACCCTCGCCGCTTTTCATATCGAGAAGGAAAACGTGTTGGCCCTGGACCCGGCCACCAACACCAACCGCGCCATGGGCAAGGCACGCAGCCAGGGCTTTGATCTGCAAGTGACCGGGCAGGTGACCGACGCGGTGCGCGTGATTGGCGCCCTCGCCTACATCGACGCGGAAGTGACAAAGGGTGACAAAACCATCCCGACTGGCAGCCGCATGCTCGGCGTAGCCAAGCGCAGCGGCAGTCTGTTGGGCGTGTATGAATTCCAGGATGGGGCATTGCGCGGTTCAGACCTGGGTGCGGCCCTCACCTACGTGGGTGATCGCTCGGGTGAAGCCGGTGGCCGCTTCGAGCTGCCCGCCTACCACACCGTCGACCTGCTCGCGCATTACAAGGCCACGGACAACGTCACCGTGGGGCTGAACTTGAACAACCTGTTTGATGAGAAATACTACGAGCGGTCCTACAGCAGCTATTGGGTCAATCCGGGTGAACCGCGCAACTTCACCGTGAGCCTGACCCTCAACCTGTAACACGATCAAGCCTGTGGGAGGGAGCTTGTCCTAATGCCAGTCAGCTAAGAGATAGAACAAGCAAACAGCAACCTGTGACGAGCGGGCTTGCCCCGCGTCGGGCTGCGCAGCAGCCCCAATCAATCGGAATGCGGAGTATCAGGCACTCCTCAGCGGCTGGTTCTGGGGCTGCTGCGCAGCCCAACGCGGGGCAAGCCCGCTCGCCACAGCAAAGCCCGCTAGCCACAGTTACAGCGTTCTTCCTTAACTAACTGGCATGAGGGCCTGCCCCTCTCCCACATTACAGTGCAACGGGCGCCCGCTCGCACAGGGTATTGAGCGCCACCGCCCACTGCTCGCTGTCATTCAGGCACGGCACCAGCACCAACTCCTCGCCCCCCGCTTCGCGGAACTGCTCGCTGCCGCGATCGCCGATTTCTTCCAGCGTCTCGATGCAATCGGCGACAAACGCCGGGCACATCACCAGCAACTTTTTCACCCCTTGCTGGGCCAACGCCTCAAGGCGTGCCTCGGTATAGGGTTCGATCCACTTCGCACGGCCCAGGCGCGACTGGAAGGCCACCGACCACTTGCCATCCGGCAAGCCCAGGCGTTCGGCGAAATCCCGGGCAACGCTGAAGCACTGCGCGCGGTAGCAGGTGGCAAGCACCTCAGGCGAGGCGTTCTTGCAGCAATCGGCATCCTTGAAACAATGCGCGCCAGTAGGGTCGAGCTTTTTCAGATGACCTTCGGGCAGGCCGTGGAAACTCAGCAACAAGTGATCGTAGTGCTCTTCTATATAAGGGCGAGCACTGGCCGCCAGCGCGTCGAGGTATTCCGCCTGATCGTAGAACGGTTGCAGGATCGAGAATTGCACGTTGAGCTTCTTATCGCGCACCACCCGCCGGGCCTCTTCGATCACCGTGGTCACGGTGCTGTCGGCAAACTGCGGGTACAACGGCGCCAGGGTGACGTTCTGAATACCCTGGGCGGCCAGGCGAGTCAGGGTGGTTTCCAGGGACGGCTCGCCATAGCGCATCGCCAGCTCCACCGGACCCTGGGTCCACTGCGCAGTCATCTGCTGTTGCAGGCGCCGGCTGAGCACCACCAGCGGCGAGCCCTCGTCCCACCAGATCGAGGCATAGGCATGGGCAGACTGCTCAGGACGCTTGATCAGGATCAGCGACACCAACAGGCGCCGCACCGGCCATGGCAGGTCGATCACATAAGGGTCCATCAAAAACTGATTGAGGTAGCTGCGCACATCGGCCACCGAAGTAGACGCCGGTGACCCCAGGTTGACCAGTAACAACGCGTGATCCGTCATGCAACATCCTATCTCTAGAGGCGGCTGGACAAGTCGTCCAAGGCCGCCTTCAACTCAGTGAACTGGAAAGTGAAACCGGCGGCCAACAGGCGCTCGGGTAAAGCTTTCTGGCCGCCCAGCAACAAACCGGACAACTCCCCCAACCCGACCTTCAATGCGAAGGCTGGCATGGGCATGAACGCCGGGCGGTGCAGCACCTGGCCCAACGTCTTGGCAAACTCGCGGTTACGCACCGGGTGCGGCGCGCAGGCATTATAAGGACCACTGGCGTCCCCCTGGTGCAGAAGAAAATCAATCAGGGCGATTTGATCCTTGATGTGCACCCATGGCATCCACTGCCGACCATTACCAATAGGCCCGCCCAGCGCCAGTTTGAACGGCAGCAACAACCGCGACAAAAAGCCGCCCTCAGCCGCCAGTACCAGCCCGGTACGCACCAGCACCACGCGAATGCCCAGCGCCTCGGCACGCTGGGCGGTTTCTTCCCAGGCGATGCACAGCTGGCTGGGGAAATCGTCCTGCACCGGGCCACTGGCCTCGGTCAATTCGCGCTCACCACCATCGCCGTACCAACCTACGGCCGAACCGGAAATCAACACCTGCGGCTTGTGCGCCAGGCCTTCCAGCCATGTCAGCAGGGTTTCGGTCAGGCTGATGCGGCTGCTCCACAACAATGCCTTGCGTTTGTGCGTCCAGGGACGATCGGCGATGGGCGCGCCGGCGAGATTAATGACCGCGTCCACCGGGCCGATAACCTCTTGCAAGCGGGCAACACCCCGCACGGCGTCGCCGCACACGTTGGCGACTTGTGCAGGTTGACGGCTCCACACCGTCAGGTGATGACCTTGCGCCAGCCAGTGTTGGCAGAGTTGACGGCCGATCAGGCCGGTACCGCCGGTCAGCAAAATATGCATGGGACGCTCCTCATGTAACGTTCGCCGCCGATCACTGGTCTATTTTATAAGCAGGGATCAATTTGTAATCGGGCGTGACATTGGTTTAAGCAGACGGGTTTAGCCTCAGTCTTAACCATAGGCCACGCCAAACGATCAGGTACGCCAAAACTTATACCAAAAAACAATATTGTACAGCTATTGGTGTCGGCGTAGTCTGTACCCAACGGTAAAACGAGGCCTCCCATGACTGTCCCCATCGCGATCATCGGTACCGGCATCGCCGGTCTCTCCGCCGCCCGAGCGTTACGAGACGCCGGGCACGTTGTACAACTCTTCGATAAAAGCCGCGGCAGTGGTGGCCGCATGTCCAGCCAGCGCAGCGATGCCGGCGCGTTGGATATGGGCGCACAGTATTTCACCGCCCGCGACCGACGCTTCGTCAACGAAGTGCAGCGCTGGCAAAGCAACGGCTGGGCCGAGCAGTGGACACCGCAGCTGTATAACTTCAAATCCGGCCAGCTCACGCCCTCCCCCGATGAACAGACCCGCTGGGTCGGCACACCGCGCATGAGCGCCATCACCCGCGCGCTGCTCGACGACCTGCCGGTGGAGTTCGGTTGCCGGATCACCGAGGTATTCCAAGGCAAGCACCACTGGAACCTGCTGGATGCCGACGGCGGCAATCATGGGCCGTTCAGCCACGTGATCATCGCCACGCCCGCCCCCCAAGCCACCGCCCTGCTGGCCGCCGCGCCCAAGCTGGCGGGTGTCGCTGCCAGCGTGAAAATGGACCCGACCTGGGCCATCGCCCTGGCCTTCGACAAACCCCTGGATACGCCGATGGAAGGCTGCTTCGTGCAGGACAGCCCGCTCGACTGGCTGGCACGCAACCGCAGCAAACCGGGGCGCGACGCCACCCTCGACACCTGGGTATTACACGCCACCAGCGCCTGGAGCAGGGCGCACCTGGACCTGTCCAAGGAAGCGGTGATCGAACACCTGCACGGCGCCTTCGCCGAACTGCTGCACAGCGCCATGCCCGCGCCTTCCTTCAGCCTGGCGCACCGTTGGCTCTACGCACGACCGTCCAGCGCCCATGAGTTCGGCGTACTGGCCGACGCCGACCTGGGCTTGTACGTGTGTGGTGACTGGTGCCTATCAGGCCGGGTGGAAGGTGCCTGGCTCAGCGGCCAGGAAGCCGCGCGACGCTTGATCGAGCACCTGCGATGAACCGCGTCAATCCTGCCAAATTGCTGCTGTCGAAATGGACAGCAGCAAGCCCGCGCAACAAGGAAAAGCACTTCCTCGTCACTGAACTGTTTCGCGACGACGAAGGCACCGTGCTGGACATCGAGTTGCAAGCCGTGATGACCCGGCGTACAGAGCGCCTCGCCTGGCAAACCCTGCAAAACGCCGAGAATTGGCACATCGGCTGGAAATAGCCTGCGCAAAAATACTTGTACAAATAATTTGACTTGTACAGCGCCAAACCTATGATGAGATTTAGTTGTACAGGTTCTACACCTTGTACAGGAATTTTGCAGAGGTTTGGCCATGCCCACTACCCCGTCCTTCAAGCCGAAAATTGGCATCAGTGCCTGCCTGCTGGGCGAGACCGTACGCTTCAATGGCGGCCACAAACAATCCCATCTGTGCAGCGAGGTGCTCGCCGAGTATTTCGACTTCGTGCCGCTGTGCCCGGAAGTGGCGATCGGCCTGGGCATTCCCCGTGAAACCATTCGCCTGGTGGGCGATGCCGAACAGCCACAGGCCGTTGGCACGGTGCACCGCGAACTGAACGTCACTGCGCCGCTTGACGCATACGGCCGGAAAATGGCCGCCGAACACACTGACCTGTGCGGCTACATCTTTATGCAGAAGTCGCCCTCGTGCGGCCTGGAGCGGGTCAAGGTGTACCGCGAGAACGGCGCACCGGTGGACGGCGGCGGCCGCGGCATCTACGCCCAGGCGTTTTGCGCTCGCCACCCGAACCTGCCCGTGGAAGAAGATGGCCGCCTGAATGACCCGGTCCTGCGGGAAAACTTCCTGGCGCGCGTCTTCGTCTACGCCAGCTGGCAACGACTGCTGGCCGAGGGCCTGACCCGCCACCGCTTGCTCGCCTTTCACTCGCGCTACAAGTATTTGCTGATGGCCCACAGCTTGATGCATTACAAAAGCCTGGGCCACCGGCTCGGCAGCATGTCCAAGGATGCCAACCTCGACGAATTGGCGGCCTGCTACTTCAGTGACCTGATGACCGGCCTGAAAAAGTGCGCCACCCGCGGCAGCCACACCAATGTGCTGCAACACATCAGCGGTTACCTCAAGCAGGTCATCAGTGCCGATGACAAACAGGAAATGCAGACCGTCATCGGCCAGTACCGCCAAGGCATCGTGCCACTGGTGGTGCCGTTGACGCTGCTCAAGCATCACTTTCGCCTCCATCCGGATCGCTACATCGCGCAGCAGGCCTACTTGCAGCCGCACCCGGAAAATCTCAGCCTGCGTAATGCGATCTAACCCATGAACAGTGTCATCAAAGCCGTCCTGCTCGACGAACCTGGCGAAGATATCGCCCAAGCCCTGGAGAACGGTTGGCTGCCGATCCGCGAAGTGGCGCGCCAGACCGGCGTCAACGCCGTCACCCTGCGCGCCTGGGAACGCCGTTACGGCCTGATCGTGCCGCAACGCACGCCCAAGGGGCACCGGTTGTTCAGCGCCGAGCATGTCCAACGCATCCACACGATCCTTACCTGGCTCAACCGTGGCGTGCCCGTCAGCCAGGTGAAAACCCTGATCGACTCAGCCCAGGTCAGCCCCGAGGCGGTCGAAAACGAATGGCATTCCCTGCGCCAGAACCTGGTGAAGGCCATCAGCGAACTGGCCGAACGCCGCGTAGACGACGCCTTTAACCAGGCCATGGCGCTGTACCCGCCGCGCACCCTGTGCGAGCAATTGCTGCTACCGCTGCTCAATGAACTGGAACAACGCTGGCAGGGCCAGTTTGGCGCGCAGATGGAGCGGGTGTTTTTCCTGTCCTGGCTGCGCAGCAAGTTTGGCGCGCGCATCTATCACAACAACCGCCAGTTGCATGGCGCGCCACTGCTGCTGATCAACCATTCCGACCTGCCCCTGGAACCGCATGTGTGGCTAAGCGCCTGGCTGGCCAGCAGCGCCGACTGCCCGGTGGAGGTGTTCGACTGGCCCCTGCCCGCCGGCGAACTGTCCCTGGCGGTGGAACACCTGCAACCGCGTGCCGTGTTGCTCTATTCGAGCAAAGCCCTCCACTGGTCGGCATTCGAAAAACTTTTGGGCGGCGTCAGTTGCCCAAAACTGATCGTCGGACCCACGGTATGCATCCACCAAACGGAGCTGGCCGTATTAATCGGCGACACCCCGGAATTGTTCGTGGCCGAAGACCCATTGTCGGCCCACCAGCGTCTGATCCAGCGTGGACTTCTTTAAATGCATTTGACCTGGCTGCGCACCGACTTGCGCCTGCACGACAACACCGCCCTGGCCGCCGCGAGCCAGCGGGGCCCGGTGGCCGCCGTGTACCTGATCACCCCGCAGCAATGGCTGGCCCACGATGACGCGCCCTGCAAAGTCGACTTCTGGCTGCGCAACCTGCAGCACTTGAGCCAGGCGCTGGGTGCGCTGAACATTCCGTTGCTGATCCGCCACGCCGAGACCTGGGACCAGGCGCCTGCCGTGCTGAGGCAACTGTGCCGGGAATTGTCGGTGACGTCGGTGCACGTCAACGAGGAATACGGCATCCATGAAAGCCGTCGCGACGCGGCCGTCGCCCAGGCCCTGGACGCCGATGGCGTGGCCTTCCACAGCTACCTGGACCAACTGCTTTTCCAACCGGGCAGCGTACTGACCAAGACTGGCACCTACTTCCAGGTGTTCAGCCAGTTCCGCAAGGTGTGCTACAGCCGCCTGCACACTGCTTTACCCCGGTTAGTGGCGACGCCCAAGGCCCAAGCCGCACTCAAGCTCAAGAGCGACCCAGTCCCTCACCAGGTCGAAGGGTTCGAACCACCGAGCGAGACACTGCGCGCGCTATGGCCCGCCGGCGAAGACGAGGCCCGCCGCCGCCTCGACGCCTTCGCCGACCAGCAGATCAGCGACTACAAGGATGAGCGTGACTTCCCGGCCAAACCCGGCACCAGCCAGCTCTCCGCGTACCTCGCGGCCGGCGTGGTGTCGCCGCGCCAATGCCTGCACGCCGCGCTGCAAACCAACCAGGGCGAATTCGAAAGCGGCGACATCGGCGCGATCACGTGGATCAATGAATTGCTCTGGCGGGAGTTCTACAAACACATTCTGGTGGGCTACCCCCGGGTGTCGCGCCACCGCGCTTTCCGCCCCGAAACCGAAGCGCTGGCCTGGCGCGATGCGCCCCAGGATCTCGCCGCCTGGCAGCAAGCGCGTACCGGCCTGCCGATCATCGATGCCGCCATGCGCCAACTGCTGGAGACCGGCTGGATGCATAACCGCCTGCGCATGGTGGTGGCGATGTTCTTGACCAAGAACCTGCTGATCGACTGGCGCGAAGGTGAGCGCTTCTTCATGCGCCACCTGATCGACGGCGACCTGGCGGCCAACAACGGCGGCTGGCAGTGGAGTTCGTCCACCGGTACCGATTCGGCACCCTACTTCCGGATTTTCAGCCCGCTGAGCCAGTCGGAAAAATTCGACAGCGAAGGCGTCTTTATCAAGCACTGGCTACCGCAGCTGGCGGCACTGAATAAAAAGGAAGTGCACAACCCCGCAGCCGTCGGCGGCTTGTTCGGCGTGGCCGATTACCCCCGCGCCATCGTCGACCTCAAGCAATCGCGCGAACGCGCCTTGGCGGCTTTCCGCAGCCTGCCATCGCGCCAGGCAGTCGGAGCCGAGCATGAGTGACTTCCTGCGCCGTTTCGCCCAGGCCTTTGCCACGCTGGACAAGCACAACCTGCAGTTGCTCGACAGCCTGTACAGCAAGGACATCGCCTTCACTGACCCGCTGCACGACGTGCAAGGGCTGCCGGCGCTGCACCGTTACTTTGCCGAGCTGTACGGCAACATCAGCCAACTGCGCTTTGACTTCCAGGGCGTCGACGAGGTGGCCGACGGTGAAGGCTACCTGCGCTGGAAAATGAGTTTTTGCCACCCGCGCCTGGCCGATGGCAAGGTGATCCGGGTGGAAGGCTGCTCGCACCTCATGTGGCGCGAGAACAAGGTGTACCGCCATCGTGACTATTTCGATGCGGGCGCGCTGCTTTATGAACACTTGCCGATTATCGGCCGTGTGGTCCGTTGGCTGAAAAGGAGAATGGGATGAGCCTTACACCGCCCCGTCGATATTGGCTGACCGGCGCCAGCAGTGGCATCGGCGCTTCCCTCGCCGTGGAGCTGCTCAACAGCGGCGCCCACGTGGCACTCAGCTCGCGCTCCAAGGGGCCGCTGGAGGCCCTGGCCCAGCGCTTTCCCGGCCAGGTGCTGATCGTGGCGGGCGACCTGACCAACAGTCAGACCGTGCGTGAAATCGGCGAACGCATCAGCGCGACCTGGGGTTCGCTGGACACGGTGATCCTCAATGCCGGCACCTGCGAATACGTGGACGCACAGCAGTTCGACTCGTCGATTGTCGAGCATGTGGTGCGCACCAACCTGCTCGCCAGCAGCTACTGCATCGAAGCCGCACTGCCCCTGCTGCGCGCCGGGCGCACGCCGCACCTGGTGGGCGTCGCCAGTGCCGTGACCTACCTGCCCATGCCCCGCGCCGAGGCCTACGGGGCGTCCAAGGCCGGCCTGCGTTACCTGTTCGAATCCCTGCGCGTCAGCCTGTCACCGGAAAATATCGACGTCACCGTGATCAGCCCTGGGTTTGTCGACACGCCGCTGACCGCGCGCAACGACTTTCCGATGCCCCTGAGCTGGTCGGCGGACAAGGCCGCGCGGCATATCTTTGCCAAACTGGACAAGCGCCCCCTGGAAATCGCCTTCCCGGCGCTGTTCATCGCCACGCTCTGGCCGCTGTCGAAACTGCCAGATCGCGCGCAACTGATCATCGGTAAACGCATGCTGCGCAGCCCTCCGCCGAAAAAGGACGAGCTGTGAAAATCGCCATTATCGGCAGCGGTATCGCCGGGCTGACCAGCGCCTACCTGCTCAGCCGTCGCCACGACATCACGCTGTTCGAAGCGGGCGATCGCATCGGCGGGCATACCCACACGGTCAACGTCACCGTCGAGGGCAAACGTTATGCGGTGGACACGGGCTTTATCGTGTTCAACGACTGGACCTACCCCAACTTCATGCGTCTGCTGGGGCAGATCGGCGTGACATTCAAACCCACCGAGATGAGTTTTTCGGTGTGCGACCAGAGCGCGAATTTCGAGTACAACGGCAACAACCTCAACAGCCTGTTTGCCCAGCGACGCAATATCCTGTCGCCGGGGTTCTGGGGCATGTTGCGCGATATCCTGCGCTTCAATCGCCAAGCACCGCTGGACCTGCAAGCACAACGCATCAACGCCGACATGACCTTGGGCGACTACCTCACCGCCGGCGGCTACGGCCCGCGGTTTATCCAGCATTACATCGTGCCGATGGGCGCGGCGATCTGGTCGATGTCCCTGGCCGACATGCTCGGATTCCCTTTGCAGTTCTTCGTAAGGTTCTTCAAGAACCACGGCTTGTTATCAGTGAACAACCGCCCGCAATGGTGTGTGATCGAGGGCGGTTCCAGCCGCTATATCGAACCGCTGACGCAAAGCTTTCGTGAACAGATCCGCCTCAATTGCCCGGTGCGCCGGGTGGAACGTAACGCAGAGGGCGCGATCATCCACAGCGCCGCCGGTACCGAAGCCTTCGACAAGGTGGTGTTCGCCTGCCACAGCGACCAGGCGCTGGCGCTGCTCGGTGATCCCAGCCAGGCCGAGCAGCAAATCCTCGGCGCCCTGCCCTACGCCGACAACGACGTGGTACTGCACACCGACACCCGCTTGCTGCCCGATCGCGAATTGGCCTGGGCCAGCTGGAACTACCGGCTGACCGGCAACGCGCAGACCCAGGCGGCAGTCACCTATGACATGAACATCCTGCAAGGCATCGACAGCACCACCACGTTTTGCGTCAGCCTCAACCAGACGCCGATGATCAACCCACTGAAGATCCTCGCCCGCTACACCTACGCCCACCCGCAATACAGCCTGGCAGCGGTGGCCGCCCAAGCGCGCTGGGAAGAATTGAACGGCGCGCAGCACACCTATTATTGCGGCGCCTATTGGGCCAATGGTTTCCATGAAGACGGCGTGGTCAGCGCATTGCGCGTGGGCAAGGCGTTTGGAGAAACCCTGTGAACAGTGCCCTGTACAGCGGCTGGATCGCCCATCGCCGGTTCGCGCCCAAGGCCCACGCCTTTCGCTACCGCATCGGCCTGCTGTACCTGGACCTGAGCGAAGAAGACGAAGTGCTTGGGCTTTCGCCCCTGGCCGGCACGCGTCGCCTGGCGCCCTTCGGCTTTCGCCAGCAGGATTACCTGCGTGAATTCACACGCCACGGCATGAGCTTGAGCGATGCCGTGCGCCAGGAAGTCGGCAAGGCCCTGGGGCGTGCACCCCAGGGCGCTATCTGCCTGCTGACCCAGGCCCGCAGTTGGGGCCTGGCTTTTAATCCGGTGAGTTTCTTCTACTGCTTCGAAGCCGACGGACAATTGGCGGCGATCCTGTGTGAAGTGACCAACACCCCATGGCGCGAGCGCTATCACTATGTGCTCCCGGCCCAGGCCCTCGCCGCCGGCGAGCACCAGCATTTCGCCGTGGCCAAGGCGTTTCATGTCTCGCCGTTCCTGCCGCGCAACCTGGAATACCGCATGAGCTTCAGCCCACCCGCCGCCAGGCTTGGCGTGCACATGGCCGATTGGCAGGGCTCGCAAAAAATCTTCGACGCGACCTTGAGCCTGCAAAGAGAGGCACTGAGTCGCACCAGCCTGCACCGTTACCTGTGGCGTTTTCCGTGGATGACCGCGAAGACCTGCCTGGCCATCTACTGGCAGGCCCTGCGCCTGTTACTCAAGCGCATACCGATTTTTTCCCATCAGGCCGCCGATGGCGCCTCTCGCACAGCAGTCGGTTATACCAAGGATCGCCGCCATGAAATCCCCTAGCTTATCGGTCAAATCCAGCCGCCTGAACATCAACGGCCTGACCAGTGCGCTGTTGCGCAAGGGCGTGCTGCGCCAGCTCAGTCAATTGCGCCATGGCCAACTGGTGATCATCGAGGACGGCGAACGCCAGGTCTTCGGCGCACGGGAAGCGCACCTGCTCGGGGAAATCCAGATCCTCGACTCGGCGGTATGGGGCCTGGTGGCGGCCAACGGTTCCATCGGCGCGGGCGAGGCGTTTATCCATGGCTACTGGAGCAGCCCAGACCTGACCGCCGTGGTACGCGTGATGGTCAGCAACCTGGAAGTACTCGATGCACTGGAAGGTGGCCTGGCCAAGTTGGCGCGGCCGTTCACCCAAGGTGTGCACTGGCTCAACCGCAATACGCGCAAAGGCTCGCAGAAAAACATCGCCGCCCACTATGACCTGGGCAACGACCTGTTCGAAGAGTTCCTCGACCCGACCATGATGTATTCGGCGGCGCAGTTCCTCACGGCCGATGACACCCTGGAACAGGCGCAACTGAACAAGCTTGCGCGCATCTGCCAGAAACTGGCGCTCAAGCCCAGCGATCATCTGCTGGAAATCGGCACCGGTTGGGGCAGCATGGCCTTGTATGCCGCACAGCATTACGGCTGCAAGGTCACCACCACGACCTTGTCCAAGGAGCAATTCGCCTACACCGAAAAACGCATCCAGGCCCTGGGCTTGCAGGACCAGGTGACGCTGTTGCTGCAGGACTACCGCGACCTGACCGGCCAATACGACAAGCTGGTGTCCATCGAAATGATCGAAGCGGTGGGCCATCGCTTCCTGCCGACCTACTTCAAGCAATGCGCACACCTGCTCAAGAGTGACGGCCTGATGTTGCTGCAAGCCATCACCATTCGCGAACAGCGTTTCGAGCAGGCCAAGAACAGCGTCGACTTTATCCAGCGCTATATCTTCCCCGGCGGCGCCCTGCCCAGCGTGCAAAACATGCTGCATATCGTCAGCCGCAACACCGATATGAACCTGCTGCACATGGAAGATTTCGGCCTGCATTACGCGCGAACCCTGCGCCTGTGGCATGAGAACTTTCGCCGCGCCCATGGCCGCCTGACAGAATTGGGCTACGACGAATACTTCCTGCGCTTGTGGGAATTCTATCTGTGCTACTGCGAAGGCGGCTTTATGGAGCGCACCATCGGCACCGCACAGTTACTGCTGGCCAAGCCCTCGGCCATCACGCCCCCCCTGCTCGGGCGGTTCAGTGCTTAAAACCGTCGCCAATGCCGCGCTGTTCCAGTGCAGCTGGCTTGCCTGCGTACTCGGAGGCGACAGCCCCTGGCTGCTGGTGGGGGTGGCGGTGCTGGCAGTCCACCTGCTGTGGATAAGTTCGTGGGCCGAGGATGCTGCGCTGATCATCCGCGTGACGCTGGTGGGTACGGTGCTGGATACGCTGCTGCGCAACCTCGGCGTTTTTCAGTTCAACGAGCCGGGGCCGCTGATTCCGTTGTGGTTGATCCTGCTGTGGGCGACGCTGGCAACCACCTTGCGCCATTGCCTGGCCTGGAGCGCCCGGCCCTGGTGGCGTGCAGCTGTGCTGGGAGCCTTCGGCGGGCCATTCTCGTATTACGCAGGGAGCCAATTGGCGGGCGTGCAGTTTGGCTACGCATTGTGGCCAACCATGGCGGGGCTGGCGCTGCTTTGGGCGGCGGTGTTCGTCGGCTTGCACCGGCTGGCACGCTGACGTCTGTCAGCCCTTTCACACCTGTGTCACCCACTTGCCTTACACTGCGCGCCTATGACCAACATCCCGCATACCCAAATCGCCGAACCCACCGTGACGTGCTCAACGTGCGCGGCCTGCTGCTGTCAGCTGGAGGTCATGCTGATCACCGACACCGGCGTACCGCAGCGCTATATCGATACCGATGACTGGGGCGGCGAGGTGATGCTGCGCCTGGATGATGGCTGGTGCGCGGCGCTGGATCGCGACACGATGATGTGCACGATTTACGAGCGTCGGCCGCTGATTTGCCGGGAGTTCGAGATGGGTGCGCCGGAGTGCCTGGTCGAGCGTGAAGGGATTACGACGGCGTATCGCTGATCCCAAGCCGAAGAAACGCTCAATATGGGAGGGGGCTTCCCCTAATGCCTGCCAGTTAAGCGTACATCGCCTTCTGTTGGAACTAGGCGTCCCCCTCGCTCCTACAAAAAAGCCTTAACGGACTGGTATCAGGGCTTGCCCCTCCCACAGGTTTTGCAGGGTTCTGAAATTACAGCGGCATCGTGTAGTGCAGCGAGTAGCTTTCTACGCCGTCGTTGTGGTTGCTGATCCCGGCGTTGGAATAGTGAGTGGCACGAATGCCCACCTCATGCCCGCCGGTAAAGCGCAAACCAAAGCCCAGACGGTCTTCGAACTGGAAGGCCTGGCCAATGTTGTTGTCTTCCAGGCGTGTGCGGGAGAATACCGCCACCCCGATCCCGGCCTCGACGTAGGGTTTTACCGACTGCCCGGCGAATTCATACACAAACACTGGCGAGAACGACAGGCTGCTCGCACCTGCACGCTCATCACCTTCCCAGTAGGTATAAGCGCCGCTCCAGTAGCCGGTCAGGCGACCCACATCGCTCTGCATCCAGCTCTTGTCCCAATTCGACGTCAGCCCCAATCGATAGGTCAGCGTCGAATCACTGGTGGCCCCCAGGCCAAACTCAAGGCCGGCGGCCTGCGCCGAAAAAGAGTGTCCCACCACTACGGCCGCAATCGCAGCCAAACAGAACAAGCGCTTCATAAGAAACATCCTTTCCGAACGAAGTTATAGGGTTTTGTACAGACTAACGGGCAATAGAAGCTGACGCGTAGCCAGAAGTTCAGCTTCTAATCGCGATTTTTAACGAAATTTTCACGAACCGAAGCTTCGCACAACTCCAGGATGTTTCCAAAGTGTTGGTAGGATATTTCTGAGGTGATACACATCACCACTGGTCCAGAACTGTGCCGGCTGCGCCGGATCAGTGGCCAGCAGGTCGCGCTCGCCGAGCAGGCGCTTGAGTTGGCGCGCGACGGCAGCACCGGTGTCGATGAGGATGATGCTCGCGGGAAGCATCTGCGCCAGGAGCGGCTTGAGGAAGGGGTAATGGGTGCAGCCCAGGATGATGGTGTCACAGCCGGCACTGAGCAGCGGGTCGATGTAGACCTGCAACAGCTGACGCAGGGCCGGGCTGCTCAAGTCACCGCTTTCAATCAGTTCAACCAGGCCCGGGCAAGGCTGGGTGATCACCCGCACATCGGTGGCGAACCGGTCGAGCAAGGCCGCGAACTTGGCGCTTTGCAGGGTACCGGTCGTGGCCAGCACGCCGACCACCCCACTGCGAGTGGCGGCAGCGGCGGGTTTGACGGCGGGCTCCATGCCCACCAGCGGCCAGTCGGGGTAATCCAGGCGTAAATCGGCGACAGCGGCAACGGTGGCGGTATTACAGGCAATCACGAACGCCTTGGCGCCCTGCTCACGGAAAAAACCCGCCACTTGCCGGGAACGCTCAAGAATGAAAGCCGGGCTTTTCTCACCGTAGGGGATGTACCCACAGTCGGCCACGTACAGCAGCGACTCATGGGGCAATAGCTGCTGAATCTCCTCCAGCACCGTCAACCCGCCGATGCCGGAGTCGAACACACCAATTGGCGCGTCCTTAACCATGCTGCGTCCCACAGACGCTGCAACCGGGGTCGCGCTTGACGCGTAACTCACGGAACCGCGTGGTCAAGGCATCGATCAGTAACAGGCGCCCCACCAGCGGCTCGCCGAACCCGGCCAGCAGTTTCAAGGCTTCCAGGGCCTGCAGGCTGCCGACCAGGCCCACCAGCGGGCCAACCACGCCGGCCTCGCTGCAGGTCAATTCAGTGTCGCTGCCGTGCCCATATAAACAGTGGTAGCAGGGGCTCTCGGCGCGGCGCGGGTCGAACACCGACAATTGCCCCTCAAGGCGAATCGCCGCCCCGCTGACCAGTGGCTTGCCGGCGGCGACGCACGCAGCGTTGACCGCTTCACGGGTGGAAAAGTTATCGCTGCAATCGAGCACCACATCCACACCCGTCACCGCCGCCGACAGAGAATCGGCATCCAGCGCGGTGCGATGGGCCAGCAATGTGACTTCAGGGTTGATCGCCGTCAGGCGGCGCATGGCCGAGTCGACCTTGCTCAAGCCAACGCTGTCGGTGTCATGGATGATCTGGCGTTGCAGGTTGGTCAGGTCGACCGTGTCAAAGTCCGCCAGATGCAGTTCACCCACACCGGCAGCGGCCAGGTACAGCGCAACCGGAGCGCCGAGACCACCGAGGCCAACGATAAGCGCGCGGCTGTTTTTCAGACGCAACTGACCGTCGATGTCGACAGCCTGCAACAGAATCTGTCGGCTATAGCGCAACAGCTCCTGATCGCTCAGCATGGACGGCGTCCCAGGCTGATACGTTCGTGGCCACCGAGGTCGACACGACTGTGGACATCCTCAAATCCCTCGCCCAACAACAGGTCACGTACGGCCGGGGCCTGATCGTAGCCGTGTTCGAGCAACAGCCAACCACCCGCCGCCAGGTGGGCCGGGGCTTGGGTGATGATCAGGCGCAGGTCGTCCAGGCCATCATGGCCCGCGACCAAGGCACTGGCGGGCTCGAAGCGCACATCACCCGCGACCAGGTGCGGGTCGTTGTCGGCGATATACGGCGGGTTGCTGATGATCAAGTCGTAGGTATGGCCTTGCAGGGCGCTGAACCAATGGCTGTTCAGTACCGTAGCGTTCGTCAGCTGCAGGCGCTGGCGATTGCGCTCGGCCAGGGCCACCGCTTCGAGCACGCGGTCAACGGCGGTGACGTCCCAGGCTGGGCGCTCGCTGGCCAGGGCCAGGGCGATGGCCCCGCTGCCGGTGCCCAGGTCGAGAACCTTGGCAGGGCTCGCCGGCAGCAGCTCCAGGGCGGCCTCCACCAGCAGCTCGGTCTCCGGGCGCGGGATCAGGGTATGAGGCGCAACCTCCAGGTCGAGTTTCCAGAAGCCTTGCTGGCCGAGGATATAGGCCACCGGTTCACCGGCGCGGCGACGCCGCAGGTAGTCGGCAAAGATCAATGCGTGCTCGCTGCTGACGATCTTCTCCGGCCAGGTATGCAAATAACTGCGCGGCTTACCCAGGGCAGCCGACAGCAACAGTTCCACATCCAGGCGCGCGGTGGGCGAGTCGGGCAGTTCTGCGGCACGCAGGAGGCTGGCAATGATGGTCATTTATTCACCTATGGCCGCCAACTGGTCGGCCTGGAATTCGGCAAGCAACGGCTCGATCACCGCGTCGACACCACCGGCGAGGATTTCATCCAGCGAGTAAAGCGTGAGGTTGACCCGGTGGTCGGTCACCCGGCCCTGGGCAAAGTTATAGGTGCGGATACGCTCGGAACGGTCCCCCGACCCCACCAGCAACTTGCGCTCGCTGGCAATCGCGTTGGCAGCGGCGCTGGTCTGCTGGTCATTGAGCTTGGCTGACAGCCAGGACATGGCCCGCGCACGGTTCTTGTGCTGGGAACGCTCTTCCTGGCACTCCACCACGATGCCCGACGGCAAGTGGGTGATACGGATCGCCGAGTCGGTCTTGTTCACGTGCTGGCCGCCGGCACCCGACGAGCGGTAGGTGTCGACCCGCAGGTCGGCTGGGTTGATCTCGATGGCTTCCTGTTCGTCCGGCTCTGGCAACACAGCGACGGTGCACGCCGACGTGTGGATACGGCCTTGGGATTCAGTCGCTGGAACCCGCTGCACACGGTGCGCACCGGATTCGAACTTGAGCTTGCCGTAAACGTTGTCGCCTTCGACCCGGGCGATGACTTCTTTATAGCCGCCGTGCTCGCCTTCGTTCTCGGAGAGGATCTCGACGCGCCAGCCGCGACGCTCGGCGTAGCGCGAATACATGCGAAACAGGTCGCCGGAGAAGATCGCCGCTTCGTCACCACCGGTGCCGGCGCGGATTTCCAGGAACACGTTACGCCCGTCGTTAGGGTCCTTGGGCAGCAGCATGCGTTGCAGGTTGCCTTCCAGCTCGGCGAGTTTTTCCTTGGCTTCACGGACTTCTTCCACGGCCATTTCGCGCATGTCCGGGTCGCTGTCCTTGAGCAGCGCCTGGGCGCCTTCGAGGTCGGCCTGCACTTTCAGCAGGTTTTTATAGGTAGCCACAATGGGCTCAACTTCCGCGTATTCCTTGGAATAGGTGCGGAACTTGGTCTGATCGGAGATGACCTCGCCATCGCCGAGCAAGGCGGTCAGTTCTTCGAAACGGTCCTGGAGCACGTCCAGTTTATTGAGCAGTGACGCTTTCATTGCGGTTTTTTATCCGAAGAGCTATCTGACGCGCCCTCACCGAGGGCAAAGAGTTCCTGGGCCATGGCCAGCGCATCGAGGCGGCCTTCGGCAGTCAATTTCTTAAGCTGTACGCTCGGCGCGTGGAGCAGCTTGTTGGTCAGGCCACGGGCCAGTTGCATCAGCACGTCTTCGGCGCTGCTGCCATTGGCCAATAAACGCTGGGCCTTGGTCAATTCTTCATCACGCAGGCGCTCGCCTTGCTGACGATACGCCTTGAGCACATCCACCGCCGCCAGTTCACGCAGGCGCACCATGAAGTCTTCGGCGCCGACGCTGACCATTTCCTCGGCCGCCTGGGCAGCGCCCTGGCGACTCTTGAGGTTTTCGGCAACCACTTCGTGCAGGTCGTCAACGCTGTAGAGGTAAACGTCGTCCAACTCGCCGACTTCGGGTTCGATATCCCGGGGCACGGCGATATCCACCATGAAGATCGGCTTGTGCTTGCGCAGCTTCAACGCGCTCTCGACCGCGCCTTTGCCGAGGATCGGCAATTGGCTGGCGGTGGAGCTGATGACGATATCACTGCGCACCAGCTCGGCCGGGATATCCGACAACAACACGGCATGGGCGCCAAACTGCTCGGCGAGGATGCTCGCGCGCTCCAGGGTGCGGTTGGCGACCACGATACGCTTTACACCCAGGTCGTGCAGATGGCGGGCGACCAGGGTGATGGTCTCGCCGGCGCCAATCAGCAGGGCCTGGCTGCGCTGCAAGTCGCTGAAAATCTGTTTGGCCAGGCTGACGGCGGCAAAAGCCACGGACACCGGGTTTTCACCGATGGCGGTGTCGGTGCGCACCTGCTTGGCGGAATTGAAGGTGGCCTGGAACAGGCGCCCCAACAACGGCCCCACGGTGCCGGCCTCACGGGCCACGGCGTAGGCGGATTTCATCTGGCCGAGGATCTGCGGCTCGCCCAACACCAGCGAATCGAGGCCGGAAGCGACGCGCATCATGTGACGAACTGCCGCATCGTCTTCATGCACATACGCGCTGGCGCGCAGGTCATTGAAGTCCAAATGGTGGTAATCGGCCAGCCAACGCAGCACGACATCCGCGCTGAGATGTTCCTGCTCTATATAAAGCTCACTGCGATTGCAGGTCGAAAGGATCGCAGCTTCGCGGCTGTCGGTGAGACGGCAGAGCTGCTGCAACGCCTCAACCAGCTGCTCTGGCGTAAACGCCACGCGCTCGCGCACGTCTACAGAGGCAGTCTTGTGGTTAATACCGAGTGCGAGGAAGGCCATTCAATATCGCTGATGATGTCGGGAAGCCGGCAATTGTCCTACTTCGAAAGATTCAGAACAACCACCGTCGTCTATTGTCCCTATACCTTGTGCCTATAAATACGTCACCGCGGGAGCGAGGCCGCTCCTACAGGGACAGCAATACACGCATTAAGAGCGCCCCGGTTATGTTTGGCCGAAGGCTTGTGTCATGATGATCCGACCGCAGGTTAGTCGTCCTCTTCCTATATGAATAGATCCTCCGCGTTGCTCCTTGCTTTTGTCTTCCTCAGCGGCTGCCAGGCCATGGCACCCGTGTCGCCGGACGGTACACCGCCGGTGGAGGACAGCACCCCCGCCCCTGAAAAGCCCAAGGTTTATTCCTCGTTCAGTGAAGAAACGGTGTACAGCCTGCTGACCGCAGAACTGGCCGGCCAGCGCAATCGTTTCGATATTGCACTGGATAACTACGTGACCCAGGCCATCAACACCCAGGACCCAGGGATCTCTGAGCGCGCGTTTCGCATCGCCGAGTACCTGGGGGCAGACCAGGCGGCGCTGGACACTTCACTGATCTGGGCGAAAAACGCACCGGACGACCTGGAAGCCCAGCGGGCGGCGGCCATTCAATTGGCGCGCGCCGGGCGCTATGACGATTCCATGGTCTATATGGAAAAAGTCTTGCAGGGCAAGGGCGACACCCATTTCGACTTCCTGGCGCTGTCGGCGGCCGACACCGATCAGGACACGCGCAACGGGTTGATGAAGAGTTTCGACCGCCTGCTGCAAAAACACCCGAAGAACAGCCAACTGGTGTTCGGCAAAGCCTTGCTGCTGCAACAGGACGACGAGCCCGAAGCAGCCCTGACACTGCTGGAGAAGAACCCGCCGGAAGACGGCGAGATCGCCCCGATCCTGCTGCGCGCACGTTTGCTGCAGAACCTCAATCGCGGCAAGGAAGCGATTCCGCTGCTGGAAAAAAGCATCAAGAAGTACCCGGAAGACAAACGCCTGCGCCTGACTTACGCGCGCACGCTGGTCGAGCAGGACCGTATGGAGGACGCCAAGGTGCAGTTCGCCAACCTGGTCCAGCAATACCCGGACGACGACGAACTGCGCTATTCCCTGGCACTGGTGTGCCTGGAAGCCAAGGCCTGGGATGAGGCCAAGGGCTACCTGGAAGACCTGATTGCCCGCGAAAGCCATGTGGACTCGGCGCACCTGAACCTGGGCCGCATCGCTGAAGAGCGCAACGACCCGCAGGCCGCCTTGCTCGAATACGCCCAGGTCGGCCCCGGCAACGATTACCTGCCCGCGCAATTGCGCCAGGCCGATATCCTGATGAGCAACGGGCGCGCGGATGAGGCGGAAAAACGCCTCGCGGCTGCCCGCGAGGCCGAACCGGACTACGCGATCCAGCTGTACCTGATCCAGGCCGAGACACTGTCGGCCAACAATCAGGGCGAGCGCGCCTGGAAGGTGTTGCAACAAGCCTTGCTGCAATACCCGGACGACCTGAACCTGCTGTACACGCGCGCCATGCAGGCGGAAAAACGCGATGACCTGGCGCAGATGGAAAAAGACCTGCGCCTGATCATCAAGCGCGACCCGGACAACGCCATGGCCCTGAACGCCCTGGGCTACACCTTGTCCGACCGCACCACACGCTACGCCGAAGCCAAGGTGCTGATCGAACAAGCCCACAAGCTGAACCCGGAAGACCCGGCCGTGCTCGACAGCCTGGGCTGGGTGAACTACCGCCTGGGCAATCTGGACGAAGCCGAGCGCCTGCTGCGCCAGGCACTGGAACGCTTCCCCGACCAGGAAGTCGCCGCACACCTGGGTGAAGTGCTGTGGGCCAATGGCAAGCAGCGCGAAGCTCGACAAATCTGGGCAAAGTTCCTCAAGGAACAACCCGAAAGCGCCATTCTGCGCGGCACCATCAAACGCCTGACCGGATCCGAGACCCTTTAAGCTTATGTTCTTGCGCCACGTTATCGTTTTCAGCTTCATCGCCCTGCTCGCCGGTTGCGCAGGCTTCGGCGCCCGTGAATCCGTTGAGGGCCAGGGCAACCCGGCACAATGGAAGCAACACAAGGATCAGCTCAGCAGCATCGATGGCTGGCAGATCGAAGGCAAGGTCGGGGTGCGGGCACCGAAAGATTCGGGCAGCGGTACCCTGTTCTGGCTGCAACGCCAGGACTACTACGACATTCGCCTATCCGGCCCGCTGGGGCGTGGCGCGGCCCGCCTGACGGGTCGACCGGGGCAGGTCAGCCTCGAAGTGGCCAACCAGGGCCGTTATGAAGCGACTTCGCCGGAAGATCTGCTGGAACAACAGATCGGTTGGAAGCTGCCCGTCTCGCACTTGGTGTGGTGGGTACGCGGCTTGCCGGCACCTGACAGCAAGAGCCGCCTGAGCCTTGATGGCGACAGCCGCCTGGGCACCCTGGAACAGGATGGCTGGCACGTCGAATATTTGAGCTACGTGCAACAAAACGGCTACTGGCTGCCCGAGCGCATCAAGCTGCACGGCCCCGACCTTGACGTCACGCTGGTGATCAAGGACTGGCAACCGCGCAAACTGGGGCAATAACGTGACAGCACAGAAACTGACCCTGCCCTCCCCGGCCAAACTCAACCTGATGCTGCACATCCTCGGTCGCCGTGAAGATGGCTATCACGAGTTGCAGACGCTGTTTCAATTTCTCGACTACGGCGACGAACTGACCTTCGCCTTGCGCGACGACGGCGTGATTCATCTGCATACCGAATTCGAAGGCGTGCCTCACGACAGCAACCTGATCGTGAAGGCGGCGAAAAAACTTCAGGAACAATCTGGATGCGCCCTCGGCATCGATATCTGGATCGACAAGATCCTGCCCATGGGTGGCGGCATCGGTGGCGGCAGCTCGAATGCGGCGACCACACTGCTGGGTTTGAATCACTTGTGGCAGCTGGGCTGGGACCTCGATCGCCTCGCTGCGCTGGGCCTGACACTGGGCGCCGACGTCCCGGTTTTCGTGCGCGGGCACGCCGCTTTTGCCGAGGGCGTGGGGGAGAAACTCACCCCCGAATACCCCGAAGAGCCGTGGTACGTCGTGCTTGTCCCGCAAGTATCTGTAAGTACAGCAGAAATTTTTTCAGATCCACTGTTGACACGTAACTCTCCTCCCATTAAAGTGCGCCCCGTTCCCAAGGGAAACAGTCGAAATGACTGCTTACCGGTTGTAGCAAGGCGTTATCCAGAGGTACGTAACGCTTTGAATTTGTTAGGTAAATTTACCGAAGCAAAATTAACCGGCACTGGAAGTTGTGTGTTTGGGGGCTTCCCAAGCAAAGCTGAAGCTGATAAAGTCTCGGCCCTTCTTACAGAGACCCTTACAGGGTTTGTAGCAAAGGGAAGCAACGTTTCGATGTTGCATCGCAAGCTGCAAAGTCTGCTCTAAAAGGAATCGAGTACTGGGTACTCGTTGCAACAGATACAGGGGCGTCGCCAAGCGGTAAGGCAGCAGGTTTTGATCCTGCCATGCGTTGGTTCGAATCCAGCCGCCCCTGCCATTTTCCTATACTCATCCAGGTTACCCTCAGCCTCTAGGTACTGCGCGTGTCCAAGATGATGGTCTTTACGGGGAACGCCAACCCCGATCTGGCTCGACGTGTCGTACGTCAGCTGCATATCCCTCTCGGTGACATCTCTGTCGGCAAGTTTTCCGACGGCGAAATTACCGCCGAGATCAATGAAAACGTTCGCGGTAAAGACGTCTTCATTATTCAGCCGACTTGCGCTCCGACCAACGATAACCTGATGGAACTCGTCGTGATGGCTGATGCCTTCCGCCGCTCCTCAGCGACTCGAATCACAGCTGTAATCCCTTACTTTGGTTATGCCCGTCAGGATCGCCGTCCGCGTTCCGCACGTGTGGCTATCAGCGCGAAAGTCGTGGCTGACATGCTCACCGTGGTAGGTATCGACCGTGTCCTCACGGTTGACCTGCACGCTGACCAAATCCAGGGGTTCTTCGATATCCCGGTAGATAACATCTACGGCTCCCCAGTATTGGTGGATGACATCGAAGACCAGCGCTTTGAAAACCTGATGATCGTGTCCCCGGACATTGGTGGCGTCGTGCGTGCACGGGCTGTTGCCAAATCCCTGGGCGTGGACCTCGGGATCATCGACAAACGCCGCGAGAAAGCCAATCACTCTGAAGTGATGCATATCATCGGTGATGTCGAAGGGCGTACCTGTATTCTGGTCGATGACATGGTCGACACCGCCGGCACCCTGTGCCACGCGGCCAAAGCCTTGAAAGAGCACGGTGCGGCTAAAGTCTTCGCCTACTGCACACACCCTGTGCTGTCGGGCCGAGCGATCGAGAACATCGAAAACTCAATGCTGGACGAACTGGTGGTGACCAACACCATCCCGTTGTCCGCAGCTGCTCAAGCCTGTTCGCGTATCCGTCAACTGGATATCGCACCGGTAGTTGCCGAGGCGGTTCGCCGTATCAGCAACGAAGAATCGATCAGCGCGATGTTCCGTTAAGGGTCAAACCAACGGAACACCTCACTGACGAAAAGCGCCCCGCCCCAGCATACTGTTGGGGCGGGGCTTTTTTGCCCATATCGCCTTTAGCGCTGGTCGCAAACGCTGGGGCGAATGTGGTTATTTTGGAGATACAACATGAACGATTTTACCCTGAATGCTGAAGTGCGTTCCGACCTGGGGAAAGGTGCGAGCCGCCGCCTGCGTCGTCTCGCAAGCCTGGTTCCAGCTGTCGTCTACGGTGGCGAAAAAGCCCCTGAGTCCATCAGCATGCTGGCCAAAGAAATTGCCAAACTGCTGGAAAACGATGCGGCCTACAGCCACATTATCGAGCTGAACGTTGGTGGCACCAAGCAGAACGTCATCATCAAGGCCCTGCAACGTCACCCAGCTAAAGGTCACGTGCTGCACGCTGACTTCGTACGCGTCGTAGCCGGCCAGAAACTGACCGCTATCGTGCCTGTACACTTTGTTGGTGAAGACGCTCCGGTCAAGAAAGGCGGCGAAGTTTCGCACGTTGTTGCCGAGATCGAAGTGACCTGCCTGCCGAAAGACCTGCCTGAGTTCATCGAAGTCGACCTGTCGGCTCTGGAAATCGGCGACATCATTCACCTGTCCGACCTCAAAGCCCCTAAAGGCGTTGAGTTTGTTGCACTGGCTCACGGTGATGACAAAGCTGTTGCAAACGTTCACGCTCCACGCGTTGCACCAGAAGCTGAAGAAGGCGCTGCAGAGTAATTCACTCTGTATTGCCGGAGCTTGAGGAAACATCGCGGACCGAAACGTAGCGAGAAAGCGGGCGATAACGCGGCGTTTACTCTTGAGTAAATGATCTTTTGTTGTCCACTTTCGCCGCACACCGGTTGCGGCGATGTTATCCACAACTCCAAAGGAAGGGCCCCTGTCGTGACTGCCATTAAACTGATCGTTGGCCTGGGAAATCCAGGCGCCGAATACGAACAGACCCGGCATAACGCGGGGGCCCTTTTTGTTGAGCGTATCGCCCACGCCCAAGGTGTAAACCTGGTGGCCGATCGCAAATATTTCGGCCTGACCGGACGCTTCTCGCATCAGGGTCAGGATGTTCGTCTGCTGATTCCCACCACCTACATGAACCGCAGCGGCCAGGCTGTCGCGGCGCTTGCGGGCTTCTTCCGGATCAAACCCGAGGAAATCCTGGTGGCCCATGACGAACTGGACCTGCCACCCGGCGTTGCCAAACTCAAACTGGGCGGCGGGCATGGCGGGCACAATGGCCTGCGCGACATCATCGCGCAGTTGGGCAATCAGAATAATTTTTACCGTCTGCGGCTCGGCATTGGCCACCCAGGCGTTGCCAGTATGGTTTCAAATTTCGTCCTGGGTCGTGCGCCACGCGCCGAACAGGAAAAACTCGATGCCAGCATCGATTTTGCCCTCGGCGTGCTGCCGGATATCTTCGCCGGTGAATGGAACCGCGCGATGAAAAACCTGCACAGCCAGAAGGCCTGACTCTTACCGAGGGGAAACACCATGGGATTCAATTGCGGCATCGTCGGCCTGCCCAACGTCGGCAAATCCACCTTGTTCAACGCTTTGACCAAGTCCGGTATTGCGGCGGAGAACTTCCCCTTCTGCACCATCGAACCCAACAGCGGTATCGTACCGATGCCCGATCCGCGCCTGGAAGCACTGGCGCTCATCGTCAATCCCAAGCGCATCCTGCCGACCACCATGGAATTCGTCGACATCGCCGGCCTGGTGGCCGGTGCGTCGAAAGGTGAAGGCCTGGGTAACAAGTTCCTGGCCAACATCCGTGAAACCGATGCCATCGCCCACGTGGTCCGCTGCTTTGAAGACGAGAACGTGATTCACGTCTCCAACAGCGTCGACCCGAAACGCGACATCGAGATCATCGACCTGGAACTGATCTTCGCCGACCTCGACAGCTGCGAGAAGCAATTGCAGAAAGTCGCGCGCAACGCCAAGGGTGGCGACAAGGACGCAGTGGTCCAGAAAGGCCTGCTGGAGCAGCTGATCGCACACTTCACCCTGGGCAAGCCGGCACGCAGCTTGATGAAGAGCATGGGCGCTGACGAGAAGGCCGTGGTCAAGGGCTTCCACCTGCTGACCACCAAGCCGGTGATGTACATCGCCAACGTCGCCGAAGATGGCTTCGAAAACAACCCGCTGCTCGACGTGGTCAAGGCCATTGCCGACGAAGAAGGCGCGATCGTGGTGCCGGTATGCAACAAGATCGAAGCGGAAATCGCCGAGCTCGATGACGGCGAAGAGAAGGACATGTTCCTCGAGGCCCTGGGCCTGGAAGAGCCTGGCCTCAACCGCGTGATCCGTGCCGGTTACGAAATGCTCAACCTGCAGACCTACTTCACTGCCGGTGTCGAAGAAGTCCGCGCCTGGACCGTCAAAGTGGGTGCTACCGCACCACAGGCTGCCGGCGTGATCCACACCGACTTCGAAAAGGGCTTTATCCGCGCCGAAGTGATTGCCTACAACGACTTCATCCAGTTCAAGGGGGAAGCCGGTGCCAAGGAAGCCGGTAAGTGGCGTTTGGAAGGTAAGGAATACATCGTTAAAGATGGCGATGTAATGCACTTCCGTTTCAACGTGTAAGCGTTACCGCTTCAATAAAAAGCCGATGCACTGCATCGGCTTTTTTGTGGGCGTTCTATTTGTCATCCCGGCCTTCCCCTGCATCTTTAACAAAGATATCGTCAGTGGCCAATTTCCAGCCCGCCCTCAAAAAAATGCATACTTTAAAACCATTCAAAGCATATTTAAGACTTTTCTTACACCACAATTCCCGCCGGCTCCAAATAGAATTCGCACATTAAAAATCTTCTACATCTCACATTCCAAAAAGGCTAACTCAGTTCGAAAACACGATGACAATGCAGCTGTTTTCCGGTTTACTTGCGAGCGCCCACCGCCAACTTAAACTTCAACAAAGCGACAACTGCATTGGAGCACTCGCACTATGTCGGCCCTCAATCAGTATGAACTTATGACTGATATACCTTTCACCGACTGCCCCATCATCGAAACCACCATCAACAATACCGCCCCTCTTAACATCGACATTTTGCTTCTTGGAGAAACCGGCACTGGCAAGGACACCCTGGCACAACGCATTCACTGTTTATCGCGGCGCAAGGGTAACTTCGTCGCGGTCAATTGTGCTGCCATCCCGGAAACCCTTGCCGAAAGCCAACTATTCGGGGTCAACAGCGGCGCCTATACCGGCGCATTGCAATCCCGCGCCGGCTTTGTAGAAGCCGCCCACTTGGGCACCTTGTATCTGGATGAGATCGATAGCATGCCACTCTCGTTACAGGCCAAGCTGTTACGGGTACTGGAATCTCGTGGCGTCGAGCGCCTTGGATCGACCCGATCCATCCAGGTCGATATGCGCGTCATTGCCTCGGCCCAGCACGCATTGCATGAAATGGTGGAGCAAGGCACCTTCAGACGTGACCTGTATTTCCGTCTGAATGTCGTCAACATCCACCTGCCCCCCCTGCGTGACAGGCGTGAACACATCATCCCCTTGTTCATGGACATGATCGAGCAGGAGGCCAACTACTTTAAGTGTTCCGCAACACCTCCGCCCCCCGCGTTGTTGCAACAGTTACTGTGCCACCCGTGGCTGGGCAACGTGCGTGAGTTGCGCTCGACCGCCAAGCGATTCGTATTGGGCCTGCCCCCGCTCTCCTCCTCGCTGGCCAATCGACAGAGCACGCCAATAAACCTGAAGGCAAGGTTGCAGCAAATTGAAAAAGCCTTGATAGAGGAATCGCTGCGCCGTCACGCACGCAGTGTCGATAACGTTGCAGCAGAACTCGGTGTTGCCAAACGCACGCTCTACTACCGGATGAAGCAACTCGAAATATCACTGGCGTAGGGTGCCTGGAACGAAGCAGAAGGCATTTCCCACATACGTGTGAGCCTCTAGAGCGACTTAACTCACACGCCAACAGGAAAACTTCATGTGCTTAACCCTGATCAACAACTTTATGAGTTTAATCACCAACATCAAACGCCCCCCGCAAAACGATGCCCCTCCTGACAATGCAAAGTGCTGCAACAAACCACCGGAGCGCCCTTGCTACGAAACAAACAATAACAAAAAGCATATTGAATATGAATCCATCAACATTGCAATAACACTTGATCGCCCATCGCGAAGCGCATGAACCCCGGTCTCACAAGAAATAATTAAAAACAAATAACTTATTTATATATCGGAACGTTCTTCTTGTCGCTGACCACCTAGCCAATGAGCAACTGCACTGTTGCTCAGAACACTAAAGACAACGAACAAGCGTTGTCCGCACTTCAATCCAGACAAATACGAAGGTAACTCTTATGTCCTCCTCAATACCTACCGGTGGAGTGAGCGCTGGCGCTCAAGCACAACTGGACCGAATCAACGCCGACAAAGAAAAGAAAGTTGTCGAAGAGGCTGCAAAAACCGCTGAGCAAGAACTGACTACAGCAAAAGCGGGCCGCGTAAAATCGTTGAGATTCGCCTAAGTAAGAACCGACCTCCTTTGCCCATCCGGCAGAGGAGGTCTCCACTGCCCAACAGATGCAACAATCGACGCGCTCGCTGGAGGTTCATATGTACACCAACAACGCAGGGGGCCCGGGAAACGGGAACACCATCACTCAGGCTGAAACGCCGGCTGCGCTCGACGGGACGTCCGACAGCAATTTTTTCACCGCGCAACTGAACCTCTCCGAGCGGCCAGGCAAAGGTACCGCGCCCACGGGTATGGGCCTCCCCTTGACCTTGGGGCCTGCTGAGTCTGCGACGTTATCGAAACGAGTGTCCAAGGGGTTTCGGGACATGAGCCTGAACAAGAAAACCAAGGACGCACATGAGTTCGCCCAGTCGCTTTCCGAATCGCACGTTAACGTGGTGGCAGGCGTCAAGGTACTCGGCGCAATCGTGAAAGGCGTCGATAAAGTCGCCAGCATGGGGTAGGTGTATGTCCCGCCGTCTAACCACTACGTTGTTTTTTTCATCGGTGTTGCTGCTAGCGGGCTGCGGTGAAAGCGTAGAGCTTCATCGCCAATTATCCGAGCAGGAAGCCAACGAAGTCATTGCGGAGTTGGCAGACAAACAGATCCGTGCCCAGAAAGTCCCGGCGAAAGACGGAGTCATCGTTCGTGTCAGGGCAAATGACATCAGCCGAGCGGTCCGCACGCTTGAAGCCGTTGGCCTGCCTAAAGTGACCCGCTCGACATTGGGGGATATCTTTCGCAAGGAAGGTGTCATCTCCACCCCGTTGGAAGAGCGCGCCCGCTACATCTATGCGCTGTCCCAGGAGCTGGAGGCGACCTTATCGAACATAGACGGTGTCATCGTTGCGCGCGTCCATGTAGTGCTGCCGGAGCGGGTGGCGCCCGGCGAACCGGTGCAACCGGCATCCGCCTCCGTTTTCATCAAGCATGACCCTCGGCTGGACCCCGACAATATTCGCCCCAGGGTACGCAGGATGGTGGCCAGCAGCATCCCCGGCATGACGTCGGCCATCGACAATACGCAAAAACTGACCGTCGTTTTCGTACCGGCGGCAGCCTATCAGGAGCAGCAACAGCTGACCTATCTCGGCCCCTTCCTGGTGCCGGAACAAGACCTCGGGTTCTGGCGTACCAGCGTTACCGCCCCTCTTGTCGCCCTGGTACTGGCAGGCGCTGGATGGGTGATCTGGCGGCGCAGGACAATGCATGCTCCCACCTCAAAACCGGCAATCGATCACGCCCATGAGTGAGGATCTGGCCTGGGTACGATGGTGGGCCTCGCCTTGGAAACATGCCCACCCGGATTGGCGTACTCATACGGGCGTTGAACAAACAGAGGCGCTTTCACGCAGTCATCACGGCAGGATGAGCCTCCTGTTCGACATCGAACCCGAGCTCCCCCCTGCCCCTTCGCCCGCCTTGCTGCAACTGGTCCTCGCCAGCGCCCCCCAACGAGACCTCGTCTTGGTGTTGGTCAATGAGGTCTACAACGCGCCCAACGACAGCCGCTTGAACCAGGAACAACTTCTCTGGTGCCAGCGCCTGGCCAAGGCACTGGCACCCGACCCGACACAGATGAACATCGACGACCCTTTGCACTACCTGCGCGCATGGGTGGCCCCCGCCATCTGGCGACGATTGCGCTTGAGCTTTGCCCCCCCACGGGTACTTGAAGTCGAGCGGCAGCCCAAGCTGATGGATAGTCAAGGCCGGTTGGACACCCTGTGGCAAGCCGCTCTCTGGCGCGCCACCTCTGCTCCCTTCGATGATGCCCCGCACGCCCCACGCGAGAACTCCCGCCATGTTTTGCGCCCACACGATTGAGCTGCACACCCTCACGCCCAACCTGCCCACGGCGCTGATTCCCAGAGAAATGCTGGCTGACTATGCGCAGGCCCGTCAATTGATCGAACAGGCAGAAGCCCACGCACAGGCACTCACCTGCCAAGCACAGGCAGAGTGCGAAAAAATACTGGAAAGCGCTGGGCATGAGTTCTGGCAGCGCGCCAACGCCCAACTGCATCGTTGGGAATCGGAACGCCAGGCGATGTACGAAAAGCTGGAGCAGGTCGCGACGTCAGTCATAAACACAGCGATCCGAAGTTTCCTGGAAGAAACCCTACCCGCTCAACGCCTCACCGCGCTGCTCAACAAGCTGCTGGATGCCCAGTTGCCGCCGATCAAGGCAAGCTTGCTGTGCAATCCACTGGACCGCGAGCCGGTCGAACAGTGGCTCAGCCGCCATTGCGGTGTGCCTTGGACGCTTCGAGTCGAAAGCACGCTCGCCGCCCAATCGCTGGTCCTGGAAACAGAAGACGGTGGGTTTCACATCAATTGGACCGATACCCTGGACAACCTGGTGACGCCCTCCACCAAGGCCAATATCAAGTAACGATACGACTTGGCGAGCGCGGGTTGTTTTTTAAAACAAATAAATCGGTGGATGGAACTTGTCACAAATCGGCTGCCACTCAGGGGTAGCCCCAACGAGGAGAAACCCCGATGACGTTTGATGACCGTTTACTCATAAGGCACTACCGGCAGCAGGCCCAGGCCGAAAAGCAGCTCAGTCAAATCAGCGCCGATGTTGATAACAGCGAAGGCGGTGAAGAGGCTCAACGGCTTTTTGAACAGATGATCGAGGTGAAGTCGAACCTGGTGTCCAGTTTTGCCACAAGCTCAAGCTATCTCAGCTACAAACACGACACGATAAAAGCCGTCATCAATGGTATCCAGTAGTTGCCAGCAAAAACTGGCTGACTGTTTGGCTGGCCGCGAACAGCATGTGCTGCTGTTTGAACAGGACGATGAAGTCAGCGTGCAATGCTCTGAACACCGCGTACTTCTGGGCGTTCAACTGACGCATTCACGCCTCGAACATTACTCGTTGCAGTCTTGGCATCGTCTCGGTCAGTCCAGTCTCGCGCATTTCCAGGGCGCCCTGGCCCTGGCTCCCGCAACCGGCCACCTCTGGCTGCTGCAAGGCCTGCCTCGGGATTGCAGTCAGGAGCACCTGTTGAAATCCCTTGAAGCGCTTTTCAACCAACGCGACACCTGGCGCAGCGTAGTCGCGCGCCTGGCAAGGCCTGGCCCCCCGTCCAGGTCCCTTTCGCTACGTAAGTTGCCGTACTGAAACCGAGAACCTGCCATGCCTAACAAGATCCACAAGCACCCCCGCTTGCGCTCATGCTCGCCCGTTGCAGCCGTAAAACCCACTCAGTGGCGTTGCCTGCTGGCCCTGCCCTTCTTGCTGGCGCCGCTGCACAGCAGCCTTGCCGCCATCCCCCCAGAGTGGAAAAACACCGCCTACGCCTACGAGGCCGAGCACAAACCCTTGCGCGAAGTACTCGATGATTTCGCCCAGACGTTTGGCACGCAATTGCAGATCGAAGGCCTGCTGGAAGGCAACGTCAACGGCAAGATTCGCGCGAATACCCCGCAGTCACTGCTCGACCGCCTGGGGACTGAACACCGCTTCCAGTGGTACTTGTACAACAACACCCTCTACATCAGCACCCTGGACCAGCAGGAGTCCGCGCGCCTGGAAGTGTCGAGCGAAACCGTAGCCGACCTGAAGCAGGCACTCACCGATATCGGCCTTCTCGATAGCCGTTTCGGCTGGGGCGAATTGCCCGAGGACGGCGTGGTGCTGGTGTCCGGCCCCAAGCGCTACATAGAACAGATCAAACAATTCAGCAGCCAGCGCCGTTCTACCGACGAAAAACAGAGCGTGCTGACCTACCCGCTGAAATTCGCCAATGCGGCAGACCGCCAGATCGATTATCGCGGCGAGAAAATGCTCATCCCCGGTATCGCCAGCATGCTGCAGGGTTTGCTTGAACCTCGCTCTCCCTCAGCTGCCGCGCAGGTTACCCAGCGCCCCTCAGCCGCGTCAGGCGCCCCTGTAATATCGCCCCTGGCCCAGGGCTTTCCCCGGCTCGGCAACCCTCTATTGGGCCAGATGCTCACCCCGCCGACGAGCCAGGCGACCGCCGACCCGGGCATGTCCCTGACCCCGCGCGCACGGGTCTCGCCCGGGCGAATTCGCGTCGAAGCCGATGTGCGCAACAACGCCGTGATGATCTACGACTTGCCGGAACGCCACGCGATGTACCGCGACCTGATCACCCAGTTGGACGTCGCGCGCAAGTTGGTGGAAATCGACGCGATCATCCTCGACATCGAACGCACGCAGATGCGTGAGCTCGGCGTGAACTGGGGGTTTCGCAATGGCAATTTCCAGGGCGGCGTGAACAACATCGCCCCAGGCACCTCGTCGCAATTGGCGATCAATAACCGGGATGGATTCTTTGCCGCTGTCAGGGCGCTGGAGCGGCGTGGCCTGGCGACCCTGGTGTCGAACCCATCCGTATTGACCCTGGAAAACCAACCGGCAGTGATCGACTTCAACCGCACGCAGTACCTCACGGCCGGCTCCGAAGTGGCAACCATCCTGCCGATCACCGTGGGAACCAGCTTCCAGGTGGTCCCACGGGTGATCACTTCGCGTGGCAGCCATCAGATCCACTTGGCGGTCGATATCGAAGACGGCAATTTCGACGAATCCAACCCCAACCGCATCGGGCCCGATGTGCGCAAGGGCGCGGTCAGCACCCAAGCGGTCATGGCCGAAAAACGTTCGCTGGTGGTGGGCGGCTTCCACGTCACCGATAACACTGACCAGCTCAACAAGATTCCCCTGCTGGGTGATATCCCGTTGCTGGGCAAGGCGCTGTTTTCGTCCACTGAACGCAAAAACAATCGACGCGAGCGCCTGTTCATCATCACGCCCAGGGTCATTGGCGACCAGGCCGACCCTTCGCGCTACTTGCCCCAGGCCGATCAGTTGGAACTGCAAACAGCCCTCAAACCACTGGCACGGCGCATGACGCCCCACGCACCGGAAATCAAGCGCAACGACTTGATCCATGCCATGGCCACACTCGTCACCGGGCAAGTCCCCAAAGCCTTCAAGGCGACCCCGATGCCACTGGGCCTGGATACCTTGTGCACCACCCGCGACCTGCTCGCACTCAATACCGAACGCAGCCAATGGTATGTCGGCCCGCAATTCAACGTCGCCGTCGTGGTACTGCGCAACCAGTACGACCGCCATGTGCGCATCGATGAGAAAGAGTGCAGCAATTCGCAGACCCTGGCAGTGACCGCCTGGCCGCGTGCCTGGCTCAAACCGGGTGAAGAAGCGGAAGTGTTCATCGCCATGCGCCCTGTGGTGAAAGACGAACACATTGGCGTTTCTCGTCCCTCGTTGATCGCACCTAACGGAAAGAAACCAGAATGACTCGCCTACTCTCCAGCTTTACATTGATCAGCCTGGTGCTGTTTGTCGCCGGTTGCACCCCCACCTGCCGGGGTGACTCGTGCTCACGTCCACAATCGAGCGCCGACAAGATGGTGATCTGGTGGCCGGAACACATGCGTGTGCAACCCGGCCCCTCCGGGGAACGTTCGGATCACCAGACGGTTTCGCTGGAACGATGACCCCTATGGAAATACCCACAGACGCCGAACATCGTCGGGTACTCCTCAATGACCTGGTGAGTGGCGCTGCCACTCACCTGCACCTGTCAAAAGGCATCCACCTGTGTGCGCTGAAAGCCGGGGAACAGCTCGGCCTGGCCCTGCAAATTGCACCGCGTGTCTTACAGGCCGGCCAGTTCCAGCGTGTGCTGGAACGCCGCTTCGAACAGGCCTTGGCGTTCGATGGCTGCTTTGTCTTTTCGAATGCCGGGGGAGCCCTGATTCTCTGGCACCCGGTGGTATCTACCGATATTCCCCTGGATCAAATCCTCAGCCGCCTGCTCTCGCTCGCAGAACTTGAAGCCCTGGATCGACACTGCAATCGTTGAACACACGATGGCTCAACGCTGGTCCAGTTCGGGCAACTCCAGGGTCTCTCGCTTGGCCTCATCGTCCAGTTCACGCAAAGTACGGTAGATCAAAGCAACGGCCTGCAGCGTCTCACGGGGAATGTTGCCTCCCAACTTCTGCTTGTAGAGCGTGCGCGCCAACCAGACACACTGAATCACGGGTATGCCCGCCGACTTGCATCGGTCGATCAGTTTGCGGGCCTGGGCGTCCGTACCTTTTTCCACAAGCTGCGGCAGCGGCGTCTTGCCAGGGCGATAGTACAAAGCGACCGCAAAATGCGTCGGGTTGACCACCAGCATGTCGGACTCTTCCAGCTTGGGCAGCTTGACCTTGGGCTCCTCATTCGCCAACTCGTAGGCCAACTGACGGCGCTGGCCCTTGACGTGAGGGTCGCCCTCCATATCCTTGTACTCCTTGACCACTTCCACCTGGGTCATCCGCATGCGCTTGGCAAAAAAGTACTTCTGCAACGCCAGGTCAACGATTGCCAGCACCAGCAGCAAGCCCAGGCACATGTGCAGCAAGTGTCGAAACAGCGTCATCAGCGCCAAGACATAACTTTGCAGGTCGCCACTGGCCAGGCTCACCAACGCGCTCAACGACGGGCCAATGACCACGTACAGAATCAGCGTCAGCAGCACGGCCTTGGCCAACCCCATCAACAGGTTCATCACCGACTGGCCGGAAAACATCTGCTTGGCCTGGTTAAGGGGGTTGAGCCGATTGAAATCTGGTTTCAAGGTTTCCGGGGCGAAGAGGAAACCGAACTGCATCCAGCTGCTGATCAATTTGACCGCGATGGCCACCCCCACCATCAGCAGGGCAAAAGAGAAAAACACCAGCAAGCCTTCGAACAGGACCTCTTCCAGTGCGCGCACGAAAGGTTGTCCCATGCGCGCCATGGGCAACACCAGCAGTTGCTGAAAACGCTGCATACTGGTTTCGGCGGTGAACAGTGCAATTTCACTCAAGGCCGTCAGTACCAGAAGCTTGGCCACGTCCTGGCTTTGAGCAACCTGGCCTTTCTTACGCTGGTCACGCAGCTTCTTGGGAGTCGCGGCGTGTTTTTTCTCCCCAGAGTCACTCACGGCTGCGCCCCCTGGAACATCAAGCCCAGAGAATGCTTAAGGTCGCCCAACAGACTCATCCTGCCCATGATCAAGTCTTGCAGAAGAGGCAAATACAAGAGCAGGAACGCCAGCCCAGCCAGGCATTTGACGGGCATCGCCAGCGATGACACTTGCAATTGCGGGCTGTATAAACTGAGCAACGCTACCCCGAATTCCAGCAGCAACAGCACCGCGATAAAGGGCGCGGCGTACAGCATCATATGCATGAAGGTATCGCCCAGCAGCCCCAGGAACTCGCCAAAGCCATTGACCGCCGGCACCGGCCACCATGCGGTGGGAGGCCAGATCAGGTAACTGTCCCAAATGACCTGGGTCAGGACGCCAAGCCCAAGGGTTACCATCAGCAGGAAGATCGCCAGTTGCTTGAACATGTGACCGATGGGCGTTGCGTCCGGCCCCAGCGAAGGATTGATCTGGCCACCGGTCAAGGCCCCGCGCTGGTTGTCCAGTAACGCGCCGACCGACTCGAACAACCAGAACGGCATCGAAAGCAACACACCGAGCAACAAGCCCAGCACCGCTTCCTTCAGCACCAGAGCGCCGATCATCAACAGCGAATAATCCGCACCCGCCAACGCAGCATGAATCCCAGGGGCCGGCATCAACGCCACAACCATCACAATGACATGTCGCGGCATGCCACGAATGTGCTGAAAGCAAAACGCCGGTACGAGAATCGCGCAGGGATAGATACGCGCCATGGCGATCACCAGGCTGGGCAAGTAATCAAGATAAAGCAGCACAGGTGTTACCTCAGTTCAGCGCCGAGCGGGCAACCATGTCGAAGGTCAGGTTGATCAGTTGGATCAACTCCAGGCCAATCCAACGTCCCGTCAACACCAGGGTGATGCCGACCGCTACCAGCTTGATGCCGAAAGGCAGCGTCTGATCCTGTATCTGCATCAGGGCCTGTATCAGGGACGTCAGCACACCGACAATCACCGCGACGATCAGCGGCGGCGCCGACAGCACCACCACCAGCAGCATGCCCTGCTTGAACAGCATGATCGGGTCCATAAGCGCCTCAGAGGTAGGACAGGAACAGGCTGTCGAGTAACCGCGACCAACCTGAAACCAGCACGAACAGCAGCAGCTTGAGCGGCAGCGAAATGGTCATCGGCGAAACCATTTGCATGCCCAACGCCAGCAGCAGGTTGGAGACGATCAGGTCGATGACGATAAACGGGATATAGATCAGAAACCCGATCTCGAACCCCGCCTGCAATTGCGACAGTACGTAGGCCGGCACCAGCAGGATCAGGTCGTCACGACGTGCGGCCTGGGCCATTTCCGCGGGCCACATGCGCGCGGTGTTTTCGACCAAATGCGTCAGGATGTCCGCGTCAGTGTTGCGCATCATAAAAGCCCTCAAGGGCTGTATCGCGTTGACACTGGTCTGCTCAAACGCGTGCACGCTGCTCAGGTCCACCGGCGTTACCTTGACGGCCTCGGCGATTTCATAACCCACCGGCGCCATGATGAACATCGTCGCCGCCAGCGCGATACCGTTGATGGCCATGCTGGGCGGCACTTGCTGCACGCCAATCGCGTTGCGCGTGATCATCAGCACAATCACGATCTTCAGGAACGCGGTGCACACGATCAACAACATCGGCATCAATGACAGGGCCCCCAGGAACAGCGCGAGCAGAAGCGGGTCGATCCCCTGGAAGTTCATCGGGAAAAAATCACACGGGACAATTGCAGGCCCAAGCGACCATCCACATCCACCAGTTGCCCATGCCCTATAGGCCGGTCGCCGTAATACAGCCCCGCCATGCCCGGCGCGTACCCCGAGACGCCGAGCACGGCACCAGGCGCGAGTTGGTGCAACTCACCCAAGGTCAGCTGCAACGTGCCACAGCGCACGCTCAAACCCATCGCCAGTTCGTCAAATGGCTCACGCCCGAATATATCCACAGGCGCTTGATCGGTGGCTGGCGACGGATCGGCCCACTCGTAGCCCTGGTTCTGGTCTGCTGAAACCTCATCCACACATATTTCCTCGATAGAAAAAAAAGTAAAGCGCAAGACCCCGGTGTCATGGTCCAGCCGCCCTTGCAAGCCCTGGCGGCCCACGCGCAAACGCCCGTCACCGTTGGCGTTGAACATCGGGTTTTTCAACATCAGTACGTCACCGGGGCGTACGCTGCTCACCTGGCTGATAGGCAGTTGCGAATGCCCCAGCAGCACCGACACCGAGAGCGTCAGCGAATGAGGTAACGACGGGGCAAGCGATTGCCAGGGGCCGGCATCGCACAGTGCGAGGAAGGTATCCGGCGCGAGTGAGAGGCGGTCCACCACTCGGGATTCGCCCAACCTCACCGTCAGGCGACAACTGAAATCGTGTGGCTGCACGCTTTCCTGCAAGCGCAGATACCCCAGTAACGACTGCACTTGAGGGCTGAGTTGATGTTGAAACAACGCCCAGAACCACGCATCAGGGTCATTGCCGTGCTCAGCCAATGTCACCGGGCAGTCACCGAGCAAGCTGAGGACCGGGCCAGGATCACCGAACGCCAGCGCCCCACAGGCGGTATCGAAAACAAAAGAGCCGTTCGCGCGGGGCATATGGCCCGGCTCCAGCAACAGCTCGCCATGCTGGCCCGCCACCTGATACGACAGCCGCAACCCCCGTCCCAGCCGTCGCAAGGCGGCAACGATGGCGCCGTCGACCACAGGCAGCGTCAAAGGCGAAATCATCATAGGCAGCCTGACAGGGTCACCGACACCTGCACTGGCCGCCTCAACTCAGCGCTCAAGCGGTCCTCGCATCGCTGGCGCATATCCCCCAGCCACGACCGCGTGCGCTCTTCCTCCGGGTCCAGTTCAATCTGCAGCGCCCCCATCTCTCGCCGTACGTTGACGTCGATGCGGCCCAGCCGCGGCAAATAGAACACTGCCTGCAAAGGCCACTGAGACGCCGCATTGAGGCGCGGTACCAATTGCTCGGCGAACGCCTCGACCATCGCCGTATCGGCAGATGCCTGCGTGGCGTGCAACGAACTACCGAACCCCTCCCCGCCGCCTTCGCCAGCGCACAGGTTCGCAAAGAGCCGGCCCTGCTCCCACAGGAATACGAGACCTGGCGTCGCCTCACGCTCGTCACGCAATGGGCGGGGGCGTTCAGGCTTGCCTGCCGGGACCTGCGTCATAGCACCTCCTGTGTCAACAAAGCAGAAAGCTCCTGGAGTTTTTCGACCTGGCGCAAGCACTGGTTGACCTGCTTTTGTGCGCGTTCCACTTCAATCACATGCGTCTCCTTCTGCCCATGCAGCCCCTGCAAACGATCCTCTTCACGGCGGGTGTCGGCGGACAGGGTGTGTTCTTTGGCCGTCCAGGATTTGAGCATGCACACCGACACCACCTGCCCCTGGTGCTCGCTCAGTAATTGCGCGCTTTGCCTGGCCTCCTGCTGTCGTGTCTGCTCCAGCGCGTCCTCGGCCTGCTCGATGTGCGCCTGCAGGGCGCGCTGGTGCCGCTTCGCTTCACGCAACGCGCGCTCGGCGCGATCGGCGCGATGCCTGCGTAGGCGGCGCAGGGTCTCCAGTTCAGAAAGGGACATACGCCGTCAGCTCCGAAAGTTGTTGGAGGGTGGACGCCAGTGGCGAAGGCTCGCGCAAATCCTGGCGCAGGAAACCATCGACTGCCTGCCGACTGTCTACCGCCATGTCCGTGAGGGCATCGTTGCCAGCCTGGTATTCCCCCAGCTTGAGCATCAGTTCAATCTGCTGGTACGCCGACAGCAGGCGCCGCAGCGCGGTACCGGCTTGTATGTGCGAAGGCTCGGCCACATTGCTCAGAATCCGCGACAGGCTGGCCAGCACATCCACCGCAGGGTAGTGCCCGCGTTCGGCAAGCTTGCGCGACAGTACGATGTGCCCGTCGAGCAGCGAGCGCACTTCATCGGCCACCGGGTCGCTCATGGAGTCCTGTTCGATCAGCACGGTGTAGATCGCCGTGATCACGCCTTCGCGAGTCAAGCCAGCGCGCTCCACCAAACGCGGCAACAAGCTGTAGACCGACGGCGGCAAACCTCCGCGCCCCAACGGCTCACCCGCAGCCAGACCGATTTCACGCTGAGCCCGGGCAAAACGGGTCAGGGAGTCGATCAGCAGCAATACCCGCTGGCCTTTGCGGCGAAACCCTTCGGCCAGCGCCGTGGCGGTAAAGGCGGCACGCGCCCGCTCCATACTTGAGCGATCGGACGTTGCGCATACCAGTACCGCCTTGGCCCGCAATTGGTCGTCGAGTTCATGGTCAAGAAACTCGCGCAGCTCCCTGCCCCGTTCACCAATCAGGCCGAACACAATCACATCGCACTCGACATTCCGGGCAATCTCGGCGAGCAAGGTGGTCTTGCCGCAACCAGCACCGGCGAACAGCCCCACGCGCTGGCCTTCTCCCAGTGTCAGCAAGCCGTCGATCGAGCGCACGCCCGTCGCCAGCGCCTGATGAATACGCGGGCGCTCAGTGGGCAGCGGCGCTTCGCACAGCACCGTGGTCGCGTCCTTGGTGTCGGCATCATCGACAAACGCTCCCGGCCCCTCGCCCGCTATCGGCCGACCGAAACCATCGAGTACCTGCCCCAGTAGTTCATGGCCGACCCGCACACGATGCGGCACGCCCAGGCGCTGCACGCTGGCGCCCACTTGCACGCCTTCGAGGTTGCCCAGGGCACTGAGTACCGCATCCTGGTGATCAAAGCCGATGATTTCGGCGAGCATGCTGTCATCACCGTATTTATCCACTTTGCACAGGTCGCCGATGCGCGCCTGAGGCAGCCGGCATTGCAACAGCATGCCGTTGACGCGCTGGATACGTCCGCGCACCGCCACCGGCGCAAAGCTGGCCAGATGACTGACCTGGCGTGCCTGCCACGCGTCAAGGCGGTCCTGCAGGTCCTGGCTCACCAGCGCACCTCATAGCGACGCAGGCCATCGAACACCACCTTGGCATTATCAATGGAGACCAGGCGCAACCCGTCCACTTCATCCCCAAGGAACAACCTGCGTCCGCCCTCCAGTACGACATGACCGTTCGGGCCACCGACAATCTGGGTAATCTTGAACGGCGGCTGGCTATTGCCTTCTCTCACCCGGCTGATGACCGGCACGGGGGTGTCGAAACGCTCGGCAAAACGGCCGAGCATGCGCGACAGCAGCGCCATTTCTTCCGATGACACGTCACCGTTGAGTGAGATCTGCCCATTGATCACTTGCATGCTGACCCGTTGCGCCAACTCGCGCTCGCTCAGCATCTTGAGCAACTGCTGGCGCACTTCAGCGACGGTGGCCAGATCAATTTTCTGCACGGGCGCAGGCATCAGTGAAGCCTGGACATCCTGATCGCCGGCGTTCATCACGCCCACCGCAGCAACCAGCACCGCGAATACCACCAGCCCACTGATCACGCGTTTTTGTGCAGGCCCGCGCAGGGTGCTCAGGCGCAGCTCCGGCGGCGCCTCAGCGGGCACCTCAAACATCTCGACACTGGGTTCAGGCGCAGGCTCCGCAGGCCACGGCTGATCGGTGAGCGACACACACAACCGAATGGCGCCGATGGAAAACGGCCGGTCCAGGGCCAGGTCAACAATTTGCGCCAACACCTGCCCCTGGTCGTCGTGCAGCAACCCTTCTTCTGCCTGCACGCACCAGCGCTGCTCCACCTGGCGCAGCCAGGCATGGCGCGTGGCAATACCCGGGTCGTAAAGCGCCAGATCGGCCTCCGCATTGGAGCCGATGCACCACTGCTCGCCAAATAACGGCAACGCGGCTCCTTGGTGCAAGCCGTTCAGTACGCGCAACTCAAACATGGTCAGGCCCTCGAAACCGCTGAAAATGGCCAGTCATCACCGCGCACACTCATGCCACTGCCTCATGCCACCGCCTCATGCAGTTGACCATCGCCGGCGAGATCGAAACGCCCCAGCACCTTGACCTTCGAGGCACTCCCCAACTCGGCGAAAGACAGCACCGGCACATGATTGAACTCCTCCAACAACAGGGTCCGCAGAGGGCTGCGCAGGTCCTGCGCGACCAGCAGCACGCGCTTGCGCTTGAAGCGCATGGGGAAGGCTTGCTTGAGCAGGCTGATCAGCACCGCGCTGCTGTCATTGTCGAGGGCAAAAAACACCCCGGTCTGGGTCTGACGCAGCGCCTCACGCAGGATGTTCTCGGTCTGGGGCGACAGCAGCCAGGCATGCAGGCCGTCGGCTTCGCTGTACTGATGGAATATCTGCGACTTGAGGGCAATGCGCGCATAGTCGGCCAGGGCATCCGGCTCGCGCTCATGCTGGCCGTACTCGACCAGCGACTCGACAATCAAACGCACAGCCCGCAGCGGTACGCCTTCACTGGCAAGACGCTGCAACACCGCCGAAAAGCGCGACAACGGCATGATGCGTTGCAACTCCTGCACCAGTTCCGGCTGGCTTATTTCCAGCCAACTAAGGACCGACTTGCTCTCCTGTACCCCAAGAAACTGGGGCCCGCTGAGCATCATCGCGCGCTCCATGCGTTCCAGGATCAAGTTCTGCGCGGTGACCCGCTCCAGATGCTCATCGGTGAGCAGCGGATGATCCATTGCCAGCCACACCCACTCCTCTTCTTCCCGTGCTACCTGCCCGCGTACACCGTCATGCGGCACCTCGCTGAGCGCGGCATATTCCACCGCCAGCCACGGCCCCAGAGTGGCCCTGAGCACAGGCACCTCATGTACGCAAAAGCGCAGCTCATCCTCAGCCAGCACCGTAGAAAACTCGATTTCAAAGGGGGGTAGGGTCAAGCCCAGGTTGGCGACAAGCCCATTGCGGGTCTGGCGAATGCTTTGCATCAACTCCACTGCCAGGCGGCTACCGTTGAGCGCAGCGGGGAACTGCAGCAGGTAGGGCCGCGACGGGTCAAACGAACGCAGGTCCTCCTCACCGTTTTGCTCCGGGGCGATGGCGTCGCCATCCGAGCCCTCTTGCTGCTCCTGTTTTTTACGCTCGTACGCCAGATAGTAGCCAATCGACCCAGTCATCAAAGAGATGATGATGAACGTCACCGTCGGCATCCCCGGCAATGCGGCAAATGCCAACATGCCCACCGACGCGATCATCCAGCTCTTGGGTTCGCTGGTCATCTGCCGGGCGATTTCGGCGCCCATGTTGGTCACGCCCCGGCGTCCGTCCGGGGCGACACGGGTGATGATCATGCCGGCAGTCAAGGAGATCAGCAGCGCGGGGATCTGCGCGATCAGGCCGTCGCCGATGGTCAGCACCGAATACAACGCCATGGAATCGGCGGCGCTCATGCCGTGCTGGAACATCCCGGTGGAAAAGCCGCCCAGCAGGTTGATCACCACGATCACCAGGCCGGCAATCGCATCGCCTTTGACGAACTTCATTGCCCCGTCCATGGCGCCGAACAACTGGCTTTCACGGGACAGCTGCTCACGTTTGTCACGGGCCTGCGCGCCATCGATCAGGCCAGCGCGCAGGTCACTGTCGATGGACATTTGCTTACCGGGCATCGCGTCCAGGCTGAAGCGCGCGGCCACCTCGGCCACCCGTTCCGAGCCCTTGGTGATCACCAGGAAGTTGACGATGGTGAGGATCATGAAGATCACCAGCCCCACCGCCAGGTTGCCGCCGACCACGAAATTGCCGAAGGCCTCCACGATGTCGCCCGCGTCCTGCTCCAGCAGGATCAGGCGTGTGGTGGCGATCGACAGCGCCAGGCGAAACATGGTGGTCAGGAGCAGAATCGACGGAAACGAGGAAAACGCCAACGGCCCGGGCAGGTACAACGCCAGCACGATCAACAGGCAGGAAATACAGATGTTCAGCGCGATCAGGATATCCACCAGCCAGGTGGGCAACGGCACGATAAAAATGAACACGATGGCCATCACCACCACGGCGCCCAACACTTCGGCACGTTGTGCGACCTTCAGCAGCACCCGGTTGATAGACGCCAGCGCCGTCACGCCTTGGCCCTCGCGTCATCGCCAAGTCGCGGCGGCAGTTGTTCCAGACGGGTAAGCTCATCCATCACCAGCAAAAAGTTATGCAGGCCTTCCTGGCGCCCACGGCTATCGCGCCACAGGACTGATGGCAACCCCTTGAGCATCGGGTAGAGCGCGTTCAGCGAGGCCAACTTGCCGCTCGACGCCTCCCCCACCAATGCCTCCGCCAGGCGCTGGACTTCAGAGGCGGCGATACCATTTGCGGCATACCCCAACAGGCGCTGCAGCAGCACCACGGCGTCATGTTCGACCTTCAGGCGCAGGATCAACGACTGGCAGTTGCACAACACCCCGCTCAATTGACCACAGCTCTGCAGCCCCTGCAGCAGCGTGCGCAACTGCGCCGTCGGAACCGACGAAGTGCAGGCCGCGATATCGTCCGCCAGAGCGCGACGCATCACCTTGAGCCCGGTCGCGAACTGCTCGCCGCCGTACACGCCCAGCAGGGACTGCATCATGCTCGCCAGGGATTGGCGCACCACCACGCTGGCGTAGTACAACGCGCGCACCGCCTGACGTTCCTGGGGGTCATCACTGGCCGCCTGCAAGGCCATGGCGATGTTCAGGCCGGCCTGGATCTCTCGCTTGTAGCGCATCTCCAGCCTGGCCAGGGCATCACGTGCCAATGCCGCTTCGGTCTTGCGCACCTCGGCTTCCGCCTGGGCCGTTATCTGCTGGAGTACCACGTAGGTACGCGCCGGATCGTTGCCGGTGAGTTCCAGCAGCTTGCCGACACTGGGTTGCTGCAGCAATTGCAGCCTGACACGTCGAGAAACCGAGGCCAGGGTAGCCTGGGCCGGATGCCCCAACTGGTCATAAAGCTGGGACAGTTGCTCCATCGGGGTGACTCGAACGCCCATTGAACGCTGACTCAGGGCCTTGCTGTTAGACACCACTTCCTGACTGAAGAGGTTGGCGAGAGCATCGACATCTGATGACACGGCAGGCGTTTGGGGGCGGGTGTCGCTAGCAGGGGCGGATTGATCCAGGCCTTGGAGCTTCTGCACATCAGGGAGGGATTCGACTTTCATGGGCGTGCCAGGACAGGAAGTGTGTGCTTGTGTGGCAAACAATCCCGTTACGGTTCCATTGAAACCCCTCTTGACCCGCTTTTTGAAAAGACCGGCACGGACTCAAGCGCCTTTTTGCAAAGCCTTGCGCAAAGCAGGCTGATTTCAGAATATTTATTTATATAAATCAATTAGTTATGTGTTTTTTCCGCTTGGCACAGGCAGTGCTAAAGGGCTTTCCGTCGAAACCATTTCGATAGCGTCTACCCTGAGGAAAAAATCATGGATATCCCTATTGGTGCTTTAGCTCACTTTGTCAGCGGCTCGCCTCAATTCATGCTCCACCTGACGGACGACCATCAGAAAAAACTCCGACGTTTTATCCACAAGCGTGTGCTCAACCCCGAAGACGCAGACGACATTCTGCAACTCACCTACCTGGAAGCCTGGCGCAACAGGGACCGCTTCAGCGGCCAGGCCACCCTCAGCACCTGGATGTGCGGAATCGCCCAGAACTTGATTCGCAACCACTTTCGGCGCCTGTACGCCAAACCGGTGCATTGCGAATTCGATGAAGCGCTGTGGCATGGCCAAGAGGAAAACCACAACCTGGATTGGGAGTTCGAGATCAACCGCCGGCTGGAAAAAACCCTGATCGCCATCAAGCACCTGCCGGCGGAGATGCGCAAAACGTTGTACGCCTCACTGGAGACCGACGGCAGCTACCAGGACACTGCCGACGCCCTGGACATCCCCATTGGCACGGTGCGCTCACGCTTGTCACGGGCGCGTGAACAACTCAAGCGCGTCACCCACAACCCACTGCACCCGTAAGCCAGCCTAGCTGGAAACCGTTGGGCGGCAGGGATATCTGCCCAACCGATTGAGACCTTTTCCGCGCGTGGCAAAAAAATCGCCAGCAGCCCAAAGCCCCCCCGCGATCACCCCCACATTGCCTGGTACCGATTCCTGTGCGTACACCACCATCGCCAAGAACGCGCTCTGGAAATCACCGAAAGCCCAATGGAGGAGCAGGCTTGCTGTTCAATGGGTGGAGGTACAGGCTGAGACGGCGCTATGGCGAGCAAGCCCGCGCGCCCATAGGATCTGCAACGCTATAAAGCCTGCACCCGCCTCGCCATTCGTCGCCGTCACAGCGGTTTTCGGTTAAACAGTTGAAAGCGTAGATAAAAATTCAACAAAAACGCTTGACGCATTTCCGTTCTACGCGAATAATGCGCGCCACTTGGCTACATAGCTCAGTTGGTTAGAGCATAGCATTCATAATGCTGGGGTCCGGGGTTCAAGTCCCTGTGTAGCCACCAAGTACCGATCCATAGATGTCTACAGCAGTCTATGAATCACCTCAAGAAGCCCGCCTAGTGCGGGCTTTCTTGTTTCTGGCTGTCCACCTCTATCTACCCCTATCCTTCCCCTCCGTGTATGCCCACGTGTATGCTTCATAAAAAATTGAACTGAAGGCATACAAGGATGAAACGCACAGATATCAAGCGACGCCCTCTCGCTGACACGACACTCTCCAGCCTGGAGCCTGAGGCCGGGGCATACCGCGAACTAGACAGCCCAGGCCTGTATTTCAGGGTCAAGCCAAACGGCCAAAAGTCATGGGAATTACGCTACAAGAAGCCGGACGGCAAATGGTCATGGCTTGGTCTTGGCGGCTACCCAGAAGTGGGCGGCGCTTTCGCTCGACAGAAAGCGGCTGATCTGCGCTCAGACGCATCTGAAGGTAAGAACCCGATCACCTCAAAGAAAGCTCGCCAAGCCGCCGAGATCGATGCGGCCAACGACACCTTTGAAGCATTGGCAAGGGAGTGGCACACGTCTCGCCTCAGCGGCTGGGATGTTGGTACGGCCAAAAGGATACTTGGCGCACTCGAACGCCATGTATTCCCCTCGCTCGGTAAACGCCCCTACACCTCTATCATGTCGATGGAGTGGATGGAGCTATTGAGAGGTCTTGAACGTCAGGGGATTCTGGAACAGATGAGCCGTGTGAGGGCTTACTGCAAAGATATTTATGACTTGGCTCGCGTGACGGGCAGAGCCGTCAACAATCCTTTGGAGGGTGTGCATAAATTTCTGTCCTCGGGAAAGGCAGAGAACTACGCCCACGTCTCCCCCGATGAGCTTCCAGGGTTACTCCGAGCGATACGTTCCTATCCCCACGCCAAAGATGTTCAGCTTGGCCTTAGGCTGTTGACCCTGATGGCTGTACGCCCCAGCGAACTCAGAGAAGCACACTGGGTAGAGTTCGATTTCGACAAGAGGCTGTGGACCGTTCCAGTCGAGCGCAAGGGTCGCAAGAAAGGTCGTGAGCACCTGGTGCCACTATGCACTCAAGCAGTGGAAGCACTAATAGAGCTTCGACAAGTAACCGGCGCTTACCCACTCCTGTTTCCAGGCAGAAGCGACCGCACTAAACCCCGCAGCGATACCGTATTCCTAATGGCACTCAGACGCCTTGGTTACGAGGGCCGCCAGACCGGCCATGGCTTCCGCCACATCGCCAGCACGATCCTCAACGAGCACGGATATCCAGCTGACCACATCGAGGCCCAACTCAGCCACAAGGCACAAGGTGTTCGAGGGATTTACAACAAGGCTCAATACCTTGAGCAACGCACACAGATGATGCAGTGGTACGCCGATCATCTCGATTCCCTAGAGGCTGGGAATGTTGTGCAAGGTCAATTTGGGAAGGCAGTGTGAGAGTACTTACCCTGCCCCCCTCTAAATCCGGTGTAACGCGTGTTACTCGTGTAACGCCACTCGCAAAGTGCCCGGATTCATTGGCTTTCACGCCCGTTACACAATTCAACAGCTTAACGTACATGCGATGTAACGCTGCCCCTACGTGTAACGCCAAAGTCATTACATGCCTGCTGTGGGCAAGCGGTCTAAGCCTATGCCTACAAAACGGCTTTCGCTGGCTACTCGCTTTAAATGCAGGGCGCGGGACTCTCCGTTACACGGTAACGATGACACTTCGCGATGACTGATCACCAACCCATCTTGCATTTGGCATTAAGCCGGGGCCTGCTCGGTTATCTCTCCGCACAACCGCTCTATGACCTCTGCCGTGAGCAGGTCGCTGACGCTTGCCGCTTGATCGACCACTGCTGTCTGCGCATTCATGGTGACGATATCAACAAAGATCTCGCCAGCATGTGCATTCAGACGAAGATCCATGAGGAGGCAATTTTTCAATATGCCTCCACCGACACCAGGGCACGCCTCGCGCATTGGGTCCGCATGTATAGCAATTGCTACTCGGCATCAGAGCGTGATGCTCATTCTGCATACATCATGGCTTGTGCCGTAAAAGCGCTGGAAACGTTAGCCAACTGGATGCAGACAGCTGATCAAGAGGCTTGGTCTCACGTCTCTGAATCTCCCACCGACTGGCCCAGGGATCTCTACTGCCAGTTCGTCGAGATGCAGGTCGATCCGGATGAGCGCATTCAGACAATTGATGATTACGCCCTCTATCTGAAACCGATCACATCCCTACCCTGCTTGACCGACGATGAACTAAGACCCATCGCCGACCGAGCGATCAAAAATGCCATCCGCAAAAAAGGCGGCCTCATCAGCGGTATGGAGCGTAACGAGGAAATAAGCGTTCGAGACGCCGCGATAGTTAAACAGGGGCTTCACTACCGCGCAGCGGGGATGTCCAAACGCAACGTTGCGACGAAGGTGCATGACTGGCTACAGCGTGAGATTGCAAAGCCTCCAAAACAACGGCCTGAGTGGCTTGCTCTTGAGACTGAAAAAGCCCTATCACGCAAAAGAGTTGAGGCCATTCTCAAACGCTATTTCGTTCTGTAAGCCAGAAATTTCAATCGGATTTCAATTGGAAGTGAACTGCTCGCCACCAACCTGCACCTAGATCATTGCTCTCAGTCCTAACCAGTCGAGAGCAAGACCTATGAAAGCCTCTATCACCAAACTTCCCCGCTTTAACCCAACCATTCCAAACCCCATCTTTGACGCATCGTCGACATTGATCCGTATGCCCGAGGTCGAGCGGATCGTGGGCATGAAGCGTTCCACTATCTACAAACTCATGCAGCGCGCAGATAGCGGCTTTCCCCTGCCCGTCAAATTGAGCAACAGCAACGCCCGCGGTGCGCCCGTAGCTTGGGTTTTATCCGAAATCCAAACATGGGCACGAAGCCGGATAGAGGCTCGCGACCAGGTGGCAGCATGAAAAATCGAGTCGCCAATAGAGCCATCTTGCAGCCCTTTTCTGTACTCAGAACAGTCGGATTTACGCCTCGGTGGATGCAACGCTTCGAACGCTATCGCAAAGAGCAAAAACGCCTGAATCGGGACGTGATGGTGATGCGATGGGCAGACGGCATCTGGTGCGCGTTGTCAGTTCCCTGCCAATCCCCCCGAGCAATCATCGTCGATGAAGGCCAACAGATAGACGCCTACGAAGATGCACGCGCTTGCCTCGATAGCGACTTCTTGCCCTTTGTTTCCCTGAGCTGGGAAATCCATGCTTGAAATGAAAACGCCCCCGGCGGCAACCGGAGGCGTTGAGGTAAATCTACATGCCTGATCAATTTATGCCGCCTCGAAAAAATCCGCAAGCGAACCACACAGTTGCGCTTTCAAAAAACGGACGTTACTCTCTGCCTGTCGCTGCAAATTCAGCGACCGGGCGTAGGAACCCGAGAACTAGTAGGCGCATCAGCGCCCAGATCACAACTGCCGGCGTTTTTTTTCGTCCGCAGTTACGTGTTATGGCGGCTGTGTGCGGGCAGGCTTCGGCCTGGCCGGGTGCCTACTATCCCGGTATTCCTACCCCGTGCACAGCTGCCACCCAATCCCGTAGGAAGGACGGTGGCGGCTCCAGTCTGAAAGTAGGAGCTCACCACATGCACGCCCTCAATCCGTCCAAAATTCGCGCCGCCGCTCATCGAGCAATGGCTCTCGCCGCTTTACATGCCAACTCCAGCCTCGCTACACGCCTCTCCCGTTACAACGCCCATATGTCCAAGGCTCGCGCCCTGGAAGCCGCAGGGGGTGCCCAATGAGCATGCTCCCAGGCTTTGCACTCCCCGAAGATCTACTCTGCGTCAGCCAGGAAGCCGAAGCTGGCTTGCCTATCGACGCCATCACCTGTGCCCTCGACCGTGCCAATTCAGTTCTCATGCTGCTGGAAGATCACTTAGACAGCGATAAACCCCAGCTCTCGAACCGCGTGCTGTCATCCGTAATTTGGGACGTGCGCGGCACATTGGGCTTGATCAAAACACTCGCCATGTACGGTGATGCCTCCTCTGTGCCGATGGGCCAGAAAGGCGGTGCGCTGTGACCCACTCCAACACGCCTGGACGCTCCGAGTTTTCCCCTGCCAACGGTAACGGCCAAAACCTGTTTCGGGTGAATGCCGGTATCCCGCTGGAGGACGCACTTGAAGCCGTCTCCCAGATTCTGCACCACGCCAATCAACTGATCCTTGACGCCGCCATCAGCGATGCGGGCGAGCGTTTTAGTTGGCCTGCGTTCTACCTCGGCGAGATGGCCAAAGCGCTGATCGACGACGTGAACGAGGCGTTGCTTGAGTCGAGGACCACACCATGACTCAGCGCATTGGCAACACCTCAAAACGTCCGAGCTTTGCCGACGTAAAAAATGCCGCCCTGAAGAACATCGACCACGTCCTTACTAGTTGGCTGCCGAACGGCAAACGCGTCGACGGTGGCAAGGAATACACCGCACCGAACCCGACGCGCACGGACAAACGCGCAGGCTCACTCAAAGTCAATTTGAGCAAAGGCACCTGGGCGGATTTTGCCACCGGCGATAAGGGCGGTGACCTGATCGACCTGGTGCGCTACATCGATGGCGGCACGGACGTTGAGGCCTGCAAAAAGCTGGCGGACCTGCTCAGCGTTTCCGCTGGTTCCGCGACCACCAAAAGCGCGCCGGCCAAAAGCGCAACGCCGGAGTGGATGGCGATTCAACCGATCCCGGCCGAGGCCATGAACAAGTGTCCAACCAAACACCGGCAACACGGTGTTCCGTCCAAGGTGTGGATCTATCGCGATGTTCAGGGCCAGCCGGTCATGGCGCTGTACCGCTTCGACCTGCCCCCCCGATGAAGACGACAAGCCGCGAAAGGTCTTTGCGCCGTTGACCTGGTGCAAGCGCTCTAATGGGCAAGCCACACAATGGCGCTGGCAAGGTTTGCCGGAACCTCGGCCCTTGCTGCGCCTGAATGAGCTGGCACAGCGCGCCGATGCGCCTGTGGTGCTGTGTGAAGGTGAAAAGGCTGCTGACGCCGCCGCTGAACTGATGCCCGACCACGTAGCCACGTGCTGGCCGAACGGCTCCAACTCTTGGCACAAGGCCGATCTGACGCCACTCAAAGGACGAAGCGTTGTGCTGTGGCCTGATAACGATGCCAGCGGGAAGACCTGCATGGATGCCGTCGAGCTCAAACTGATTGAGCTGGGCGCCGCCTCAGTACAACGAATCTCGCTCGACGTGTTCAAGCTCAAGCCCACCAGCAAAGGCGGCAAGCCTACGCTGATCAAGGGTGGAAAATGGGCAGACGGCGACGATGCAGCGGATGCATTAGCCAAAGGCTGGACCGCTGGCCACGTAGCCGAGCTGGTGCGCAGCGGTGAGTTTTTCGGCGGTGCCGCTGAGCCAACTGAACCCCAAGAACAGAAGGCCAAGGCGCCCGTCAAACGCCCCGCGAAATCGAAAAATGATCTGTTGCCGGGCGGCTTTCGCCTGACCGCTGAAGGGGTGTTTTATTCCGGCGATGATGGTGAGGCACGCCCCGTGTGTTCGCCTCTCGAAATCATCGCTCGCACTCGCGACGACAAGGGCCACAACTGGGGCTTGTTGGTTGAGTTCGATGACCCGGACGGCGCTAAAAAACGTTGGAACATTCCAGCCCGAACCATGACCGGTGACTTCGGCAAGGACGTACTAGGTCCACTGGTAGACATGGGTTTGCGCCTTGCAGGAAGTCGATCCGGGCGTAACGCACGCAATGATCTGCAGAGTTATCTCGGCGGCTTCGACAGTGCCCAGCGCGCACGCTTGGTAACGCGCCTGGGCTGGCACGACAAGGCGTTTCTATTGCCCGAACAACAGATTGGCTCGCACGCCGAACACCTGCATTTTTATGAGGCCGGTGCGCAGTTGCCACCGATCAGCGAGGCGGGCTCTCTGGAGCAATGGCAGCAGCAAATCGGCGCACTGTGCGTTGGCAACCACCGCTTGGCGTTTGTCGTCTCTGTGGCGTTTGCAGGGCCTTTGCTGAACCTGCTGGGGCATGAGTCGGGCGGCTTCCACCTCTACGGCGACAGCTCCGGCGGCAAGACCACTCACTTGCAAGTCGCAGCCTCGGTTTATGGCGGGCCGCGTCTGGTGCGTTCGTGGCGCTCGACAGATAACGCCTTGGAGTCCATCGCCGCTGCACACTCAGACGGCCTCCTGGTGCTGGATGAAATCGGCATGTGCGACCCGCGCATTATCGGCGAGACGGTCTACATGCTCGGCAATGGCACCGGCAAGGCCCGGGCGAATGATCGAGGACAAGCGGGCCGACAGGTGCAGGAGTGGCGCTTGCTGTTTCTCTCGACCGGCGAGAAGACGTTGGCGCAGCACATGGCGGATGCCAACAAGGAGCTGAAAGCCGGTATGGAGGTGCGCATGCTCGCAGTCCCAGCCGATGCGAGCAAAGGTCTCGGCATGTTCGATGTGCTGAACGGTTTTGAGGATGCTGCTGCCCTCTCCGATGCGCTCAAGGCCCGTGTCGCCAAATACTACGGCACACCCCTCACCGCCTTCCTGCACGCACTGTGTGCGCCTGGAGAAATGCTCAGATGGGCGGTGATTGTTCGCCGCACGGTGGAGCAGTTCATCACCCAAAACCTGCCCGCCTCGGCCAGCGGCCAGGCCCAGCGTGCCGCCCTTCGCTTTGGCCTCGCAGCAGCGGCCGGAGAGTTGGCCACCGCCTTCGGTGTCACAGGCTGGCCGGATGGCAACGCCACGACCGCCGCACGCGTGTGTTTGCACGCGTGGCTGGCTGAGCGTGGCGGCGCCGGTAACTTCGAGGGTGATGCAATCTTGGCTCGACTGCGCCAGGTGATCGAGCGGTTTGGAGAAAGCCGCTTCACCCGCTGGGAATCTGCCGCCGCCAAGATCGATGAACACGGACCCCGCACGATTGATCGGCTGGGCTTTCGTAAGACTATGGAACACGGCATGGGCGATGCCCTGCACACCACCAACACCTACTACGTGCTGCCCGAGGCATGGCGCTCCGAAATATTCCGAGGCATGAACCTGAGTGCGGTCAATAAAGAACTTTTGCGAAGAGGTGTTCTAGAGCCTGGAAAGGATGGCAAAGCCTCGACCGCAGTGCGACTACCGGGACTGGGCTTGCAGCGCTGCTATGTGGTTGTCGCAGTGCCAGAACAAGGTGATCACGGCGCCCAGGCGGCCTAACAACGGCCTCGCCTTGAGGAATGTAGGCTCACCTTGGCCTGGCCCGCCAGCGAAAAAAACCAATCAACCTTTCGCTTTTAGGAACGCAACATGAACCAGCTAAAACAGCAACAAGCCGACTTGATTCAAGAACTGGAAACCCTGGAAGAAAGCCTGCCGCAACTGGAGGCCGAATGGCGCAATGCTCCAAGCGGATACAGTGCTAATGGCAACGTAATTGGGAGCCCTGAGGGTCGCGAAGCTATGGAGAAGGTTTCAAGCGTCAAATCGCGCATAAATGCGATTCCAGGCGAGCTCGCATCAATTGATCGGAAGATCCAACACCTGGAACACCTGGAAAAAATTGATCAGATCAAAACTGACGCGATTCAAGCAATGACCGATGCAACCGCTGAAGTCGAAGCGCTGGAACGAAAAAAAGCGCATCTGAGTGAACGGTTTCAGACGATTCAATCGGAAGCGGATCAAGCACTGGGCAAAGCGCAACAAGCTGAGCGTGACGCCGCGACGTTCTACGCCAAATGCCTCGCAAGCGGTGATGTAGAAGGGGAAAAATCAGCAAGCAGCGAAATACAAAAGGCCTCCAAGCAACTGGCAGCAACGGACGAGCAGGTCAGAAGGCAAGACCTGATTCTCGGAGCTCTGCAAGTCGAGCTTGATACCCTCGAGGCTCAAATTACAAACGCCCGCCAACGGGGAGATGAATCCAAGACAGCCGCACTGAGCGCGGTTGGGTTTGCATTGGATGAGGAGTGGAACACGGCTACCGAGCAACTGCTCGCTGTAGGCGCACGGATACTTGCCGTCAGCTACCAAAAAGGCGGAATGGGCGATGCTTTGTCCAGGCTGGACGTGCCTCGCTTCGGCCCCTTCCATTCGAGACTTGATCGTGCCGAAGTGGCAGCGGTCGCCCGTAACATCTCCCTGGACGAACTACTGGCCGCGTGACCTCTAAACAGCTCGCCCTCGCGGGCTGTTTACTCTCCCAAACATCTCGCATCAACAGCCGCAGGTGCAAAGCGAGGACCCACGTGCAAATGAGCAATTGCAATGATTCAAGCCCGAGTGAACGCGCCTCCACACGCGAGCGCGACACAGTAGGGAGCGTGTATTCCCGACAAGGCCAAAATCAGCCAAAAGCGGACGATCAGTCTGTAGTCGCAGAGCATGCGGATAGTTTTTTCATAGGCCTGCCAGTTCTAGCTCTGGTGCGATGTGCGTCCGCCAATGGGGCAGCAGCGGTAAGCAGGCCATGTGATACATCAGCCAGCACGCATAAACGCTAGAGTGAAGATGGCATGATCCAGGGAGTAGCTTTCCGTGAGCGAGTTCATGCCGAAGGCACGGCCCGCCTTTGAGGTTGAACAGCAGGTCAATGGTGTAGATCAGATCGACGCCAAAAATTGACTCTAGCTGCCCTCGCCTATTTTTCAGCAGTCCGCTGATTGTCCGGTCTTCCTGCAGCATTTCCTCATCGAGCTTCGAGGTGTCTATGCCGGCGTCGCTGAGTACATGACGCAAAGAATTCTCAAGCTGGGGAAACAGCAGATGACAGGCTGAAATCATGTCGCCTTGAAAGAAGCGAGCTAGGCCCAGAGCGTAGTTTTGCTCAAACCCGGAAGCTACGAACGGGCTGGCAGAAACAATGGCCATCAAATGCCGGTCATCAACGGCAAACTTGGTTAGCAAGGTCCGCGCTGCAGGCTTTATCCGGCTTTCGACCTCAATCTGATAATGGATGTCTAGGTGTAACAGGCTTTCATGGTCATACCACTCAGGTGATGGCGCCTCGTTTAGGTTGAGGTACGGGGCCTTATTTACGACCCGCCCCAAGATATCCGTGTAAATCCGGCCATTGAACAGGTCAGACAGCAACGAATCGTTTCGGCCGCTGATGACGCTAGTGTGCAATGCCATCTTTTCCGGAACGCTGCATATCCGGGCAAACTCGTAAAAGAAATCAGGAAGCGTGAATCCCTTGAAGATCTCAATGGTTCCTTGACGCTCATCGGTCAAATCCATGGGAACACTAACAGTTGCGAACTCATGAGCAGCTTGCTCCTGCTGCTCAAGCAACTCGAGCCTCAGCTCTTCCAACTCCTTCTGCATCCCCGGAATCGTGCGCAGTTCCCGGATAGCGTCACGCGTCCAACTCGCCATGACTAGAAAGCTGGTGACCCCTTCACGCATCTTGAGTGTCTGCTGAACCGACTGCAGCTTACAGCGCTTAAAGCCCTCATGGTTCTTGGAATGGTGATGTGCCTGGGCGGCAAGTTCCCATACACTTTTCACAGCCATGGCATAGTCATTGAGCACCGCGCTTTGGGCCACCTTCTCGGCATCCTCAGCCACCTGCGTCCATTCGATGAGCTTAAACGCCTGGCCAAGCCGTGCCAGACGGCTGAGAGATAGGAAGCAGCTTAGTGTTTGCGAACGGGCATACAGCTGACTCCAAGTTCCGACAGCGCACGCAGGAGGTTTTTTTCGCTTTCCGATACCGGAAAGGATATGGAAGACCCGTTCGACTAGATCAACAACCTTCGAGGAAAGGCCTGAAGGTGGCTCGTAGTCGAAGGACATCTTGTCTTCGAGGTAGTACTCAATTGCTTGGCAGTAAGACTCGATGGCAACACCCGCACTATGGTGCAGGTTCCTGTGGTTGTACCAGGCAACATCCGCGATACGGGCACGCAGCAACGGGTGATCGATTTTTCCTGCAATAGTGGCGAGCACTTGGCTCTGTGCCCCAACGATGTCCCTTGGGATAGGGGTGCGCATACCATCTACGACAAATCGCGGGCCGAAAGCGTCTTCGCGATCGACGCTAAAGTGATAGCTGCACACGACCATCAACACCCTGTAGGCGCGAAACCCGCCTTCATTTCCCTCGGCACGGGCCTTCTTGGACAGGACGCTGAGCTTGGAGTCCAACGAGTAGAAATCCAGAGTGTCGATGAACTCCAGCAAGCAGCCAACTTTAGTCTGCTCAAAGTCCTCGACCGTAGCTAGCTCAAGCTCGGCGGGCGCTTGCTCATTTTTTGTTGACGAATCTAGATTCTGCGCGGTTTTCTCAGCTGGATCAGAGACTGGCTGTAACCCTTTAGGTATTTTTGAACTCATTGCCCATCCTAAAATCGTCCCAGGTTCCGTAGAGCTCTGCCTCAGTGAAACCTTTTAAGCCACTATGGAAAAAATTCTTATCATCCATCGCTGTAGGCGGTCGTTCATTTCTCAGTTTTGATCACACCGGGAAACTCAGTCATACCCGTCAGATTGAAGAAAGACATGCGGTTCTGTAAATTTACAAGGTCGTAGCGAGCTATGTGGTGGTCACTAGCCCTTACGGTTGACGACCACATAGTAAAACCGAGGTCAGAGGTATCAAGCTCGACGATTAGTGCAGACACGTCCAGAGCTTTACAAGACTGCAACGTCTTATGCTTCATAGAGGGAAATTTGATCTTGAATATCTCGTTGTAGAGCGGTTGAAAATAGCGAATCAACCCAGCCTCAACCATCGCTATCTTTTGCTTTTTGTCAGGCGGATTTTTGATCGCCCCCATCAAGCGCTTTTCGTTCGAGTCGTCAGCTATAGCACCGCTAGCTCGACCATCCATCGATGTGAACACCTGCTCATGATCGAACTGGAACATGAACACAACGACCTCATTGTCAGGTGTGGCGTGGGCGGTGAGCGCGAGAATCTTCTGAAAAGTCGAGTGGCTTATCAGACGCTGCTGTGCCGAACGGTTGCCTTGGCCGATAGCCTGCCCCACATATAGCACCTCGAAGCGGTTCAGCACACCGTCAGAATTGTAAGCGCCCAATATCGACGCAAAATGTGTGGCTGGAAGATAATGGGACTGTTCTCCCGCGGAGTTGTATGTCCACAGCTCACGGAAAGGGTAGTCACACCGAATTTCAATCGCACCATCCGACAATTCGAATGGAAAGTTTTTGAAGTCAACACGTTTTTCTACGCCAGATATTTTGTAGCCAATCTGGCCTGATAACAGCTTTCCATCATGCGTCAAGCTATCGGCAATGAAATATGAATTGGGCCGAGTAGCAATTATATAGATATGGCATTTATCAAGCTGGTCTTGACCCTCGATAAGACTCCCGCCAGACATGAGCTGATAGGCTGTCATCATCGAAGTATAACTATTCATGTAGCCAAAAGCATACTCTGTAATATTTTTTCTTTTCATCTACTTCAAAACCCATTTGGGGCTCTTGGCTTCAAGAGCACCTTAGTTATTTAAAAGTCCAGCTCGGTGACGGCGTATTTCGTCACAACAGAAAGGAGCCAGATTTATTTATTGGGATGACTGTCCGCTTCTGGCAGATCGCTGATCTGTAACGCAGGGCAGCAACCAGACAGAAGCGGCCGCTCACAACTTTAACGATTGGCTGTAAACACCAAAAATCTCTACACACCAAAAAACAGTTCTGCTATTTGGGTCACTAGCCTGATGATCAGCTTGAGGATATTCCCACGGGCAATGTGCCAATACCGGTATAAAAGAGGTGATCAACGTGGCGAAGAAAGGTGCCTGAACCCCATGCGTTTCCATAACTTGAGGTAGGTTCCAGCAACGGTCACTCTTTGTAAAAATGCCCCGTCCACCATCCAATGATAAAGTCCTTCAATCTCAAAACAGGCAAGTCCATTAGTACGAACAGCTTTTGCTTCCCACCAGGTATCGCTATCAGCTTATCTAATAACATTGACGTCGCTTTCATCGCTTTAGCAGACGGAAAAGCATTTCCGTGACTGATCAGAAGCAAGCTCTCCAGCGTCAAGTCGTAGTTACGGTTATAGTCAATCAACCAGCGCGCCAAAATAAACTGGAGCACTAGCTGATAATGACTCTCAAGCTCAGCTTGAGGCCCTCCTATGAACTCACACAAGGTAGATAGTTGCGAAAGGCCTGCGGTCGTATCAGCCTGATAAATATGCTCGAGGAGGATGGGGGAGACTGACACGAATCGATGCTTTCGCTCTGCCAAGCCAAGGACTGCTCTAGCATATAACTCCCTTGTGATCAGCCCTCGCTGCAATAAAACATTTACTACCACTTGGAGCCAAACGCCATCTGCAACCTGATAAATATTTGCCGCGAATACCCTTGAATAAGAGTCCTCTGAGATAAACAGCGCCCCCCTCTCTTTAGCGATGAAATATGGTGCAATACCACCAGCATTCGTTTCGACCAGTTGATCCGTTAACTCATCAGACTCTCTAGGAAAGTTATACTCAACAATCTCACACACCTCTTGAATCTTATTGACAACCTGCACCATAGGAGCATCGTCAGCGGCTGCGCCGTTAAGAAACTCAACTCTATCAACAGATATCATCTGCAATGCCTGCAAGGTACTGTGCGATACGATGATACTGCCGAAAAACTCCTTCAGAGCGTCTAAAATACCCAACTCAACTAAGACTTTGGCAGTATAGGTATCTAGAATTGCTGGTCTGCCTTGGTAGCTATCAACTAACGTCATGGCAATCTGCCGTTCTTCACTCGTACCCACACAGGTGCTGATCATGCCGCCTCTGGATCGAACGAGATCGTAAACAGCGAAGATGTTCTTCTTACTCAATCCTGAAGCAATTTCGAGAGGCATGTTCTTATCAAGAATTTCGCCAAATACAGTGTCGTCCAATTCAGCTTGCCGCTGCATGAATGCTAACAATGATTCGATGTTGTCATTTTCAACGCGTAAAGCCCACAATCCTCCCGCAGTTGGAAACCGGTTTTCGTAAGTCTGGCATATCTCATGGAACGCATGGAGGTAAGGATGCTTTACTTCTTCAACCGTCCACGCAATGTCGCCTTGAAGTTTTTCTTGAGTGAATTGGTATCCAACTCCTTCCCCCCAGACGCGCTGGGTATAGAAGTCGACTTTTTCCGGGGATAGCTCTAGAAGGTCTTCAGTATTGATATCAACCAACTTTTCAATTGCCTGCCCCTCTGAAGGGACAAGGCGATAGAAATATCCATTTCCGACACACATTGAGTCATCAAAAATACCGTCTTTCTCAACCATGAGGAAGATGCTGAAGAAGCCTAGTGCTACAGGAGCTGAATCAGGGTTTTTCACCCATATTTGATAGGCCTCAGCGAGAGCTTCTGCCCCCTGTCCAAGTGATGCACGTAGCTTCGCCACATGCATTCGCTGCTCAGGAGTGCCGTCTAAAGAACTAAGATTATACGTATGAAAGAGATGCTTCAGAGCCGAAATATCGTGACTTAACTTGGCAATATCGCATAGCACTATGAAAGCAAATAAATCTTCTCCACCGTCATTTAGATACTTTTCGACCAAGGGGATGGATCGCTGAAAATCATTACGTTTAAAGTAAAAAACCCCAGCCAGAAGCTCGAAGCCTTGAGTGTTTGGGATGATGTGCTTTTCAAAAAAAGTGACTGCTTCTGCTCTTATTGGATGTTCGTTGAGGAAACCCAATGCGAGCATATGTTTCAGCTCATAACTTTCATTGGCCGCTGGATGAAACTCAAGCCGCAGGACAATTTCTCGCCATAGCATCAAGAAGCGGACGAGTTTCATGTAGTGAAAGAACTCAATGGTTTCACTGTGCTCCGTCACTCGACTATGCCCGTATGAGTGGGCCATGTTAGCGATAGAATTGATTTTGCTCGCAGCTGCAAACTCAAATAGCAGCAACCTACCCCGACTGTCTAGCTCGCAGCTTGAGAGAAGCTGAGCTAACTGATCCTTACCACGTGCTTTGCCGACAAAAGCTCTCGCTATGTACACCACTACTCGCGCATGACTGGCAAACGGGTCATCAAATTTATCAAGATTATAATCTTGAACACTACTCAGGCTATGCCAATCTTTTCTTGCTAATTTATTTAGGAATCGAAGTTTTTTTGCGCTGATCGGATCAGCGACCTTCTGCACAGCCTGCTCGAACAGCTCAGCCTCCTGAAGATCAATTAGACTTCTCGCTATCGTCTCAATAATTTCCTGATCGCCTGCCAGCTCAGCCAACACGTATGAACACTCTTTGACACGCGCGTCGACATTGTCCAAAAGCTTATATAATATGAGGAGATTTTGTATATTTTGGAGGTCGCTAGCGTGAGCAGCACGGTCGCTTGATTTAAACTGCCTCCAATCAGAACTTATATAATCGGCAGCTAACTTTAACTCGCCCACCTCATCCTGAGTAAAAGTGAAGCCATTGGCGGTTTGACGATTATCAACATAATGATGAAGAATGCCTATAGCTATAAGGTTTTTGGCCTGTGCATCGTCAGGATACTCTTCTAGGAACTCCTGGGCCATAGCCCTCCACCCCTCAACCCGTCGCGAGGCAAGGAGGTGAATGTGCGCGATACGAACCGCCTGGTTCAATTGGAGCCGTTCACTGAACTGGTCAAACGGATCTACAAAAGTATCTTCATTATGATATTTGATACGAGCGGCTTGTAAAATAAATCCTGCTAAATTCTCGTTATCGGGGTACTCCCGAATTTTTTCATACCCATACTCCAGCGCTTTGTCACAGTCCTCCTGAAGGATATATGCCAATGCCTTGAGTGCTATAGCCCGCTTGTCATCAGGTGCGTAAGTGCAAGCCTCTAGAAGGAGGTTTGGAGCTTTAGCAACATTCCCTAACTGATGCTGGCAGAGTGCAATATTTGCTTTGATACGAAACTTTAAAACATCACTGAGATTGTCTTTTTGGTCCACTAAGAGCTTTTCAAATGATCCCAGGGCCGACTTTACAGCCCCGGAGTTCATTTGCTCTCGATAGTGATCAACTTGGCGATCAAACTCAGTCTGAAGATCTCCAGCCACACCCTGGGCCAATGCTGCGTACTGAAGTGCACTTGACTTAGAGAGAGCCTCAGCAATCGTGTCAACATCATTTATTGTCACAGGGCCACTATTTGGCCCATTGATAGCAACGCTCGAATTTTTCGCTGAGACGTTTGTGGCAATAGACTTCCATCCTAGGCGATTGATGAGGTCCCTAATACCCACTACTATTTCTCTTTGTTATGATTGATCGTAATGTTGCCAGAGTTTTTCCCGTTGAACGCTGCGGAACCGTTGTCTGCTTTGACATTTACGTTTCGATTTCGCACGAACTTAATGCTCACCACAACTATCAGACACAGGGCCAACGCGCCGCCCAGGATCAATTCAGGGTTCTCAGCCAAGGAAAAGCTCATTCCAGTACGCCTCCAGTCGTCATTCAGAACCTAATCGTACCCGAGAGGGTAGCTATGTGCCATTCAGTATCGCTAGGGTCCACCTTGCTGGCGTGTGGACTCCTGACGTAGACGTTCCGGAGCACCGAATATATCTGCTCAAGCCTCTAAAGATGACCGATAACGTCCAAGCAAATACATGGTCGACCTAGCGCACTTCCCCGCGTGCATGCCCAGAGGCCTGGCTGCACCAACCGCATTCCCCATTGCAACCTTCCGCGTATAGGACTACAAGCCGGTCTGGGTGATTTTCGCAAACTCGTCGCCATCTGCGCCGGCCAACGCCATGATGTGCAAGGCAAAAAGCGCGGAAGGTAAACGACTAGGGACGTACTCTAGCAGAACCATATTTCGGTCAAACTCGCAGTGGTGATAGCCACTGTAATTGGCGGCATCATAGTACGGAGTTGCTATCGACCCGAAGCAGGCGTCGTAGGCGTATCCAGAATTGAAGGCCCGCTCGACCGTCTGCTTTTGCCGACAGCTTCCCGCAGCGAATGGCCGGAAAAGGTCTTCATATAGAGATACGCCAATACTGGGAACTGTGAGCTAGATTATCACTTGGGATGTAACACCTGCACCGCTTGTAACACCTCATTGAGATCGAAGATCACGGAAGTGTAACTTAGCAAAAACCTAAATAAATCATATAGATAGAAGGACATGTAACACCTGCAACACCTGTTACACCAACTTTTATCCCCCCCTAGCCCCGTAAGTGGGTAGTCCTTCAGCGATTGGAGTCACGGCTATACTGTTCCCGGTTGAAAAACTCAGGGTCCCCTGGACAGCTGACTAGGTACGAGTGGGAAACCCGCGGGATCTTGTTAGCGGAAGGGCACCCAGCTTAGTGAACAGGTGAACCTGGTGAACTCCAGTTCACCTGTGCATATGCCCTACCCTTTCAGCCATCTGCGAATACCGTTACCAATACGGTAACGATGCCCTTTTTTCTTCAAAATCCTTTCAATTTCAACATTGAAATTTCAGTAAGCTGGTGTGGTTGCCGCTACCACGATCCCGCGGGTTTCATGCCCCGTGTACTTGTTAACTCCTCAGGGTCCCCAGCGACTTTCTGAAGCTGGAGGAGAAGCTATTGCAATCAGGGTCGCTGGAGCCTGCGCACCCAGGTATCCCATGACTCAACTCGAATCGGCGGCACCATCTCACGTTCAAAAGCGTATCTCTTATCGCTCTCCAACCGGTCATCGACAGTCCTCCCACCTATGAGGACCGTCCGGATGTTGATTTCTTTCTGAGGATCAACCTGAAGCCGACCATACGGCCCAACAAATACACTGTGGACCTGCTCCCCACTCTCCGCTCGCTCCCTAAGAGAATGGACATGATCCCTAAAAGACGAGCCGCCTTTGTAGATATGGCTAATTCGATCCCTGATCTGAGCTGCTGCTTGGTTTACTTTGTGGTTGAACGCCTTGTAGTGATCAGCATTTAGCAGGTTGAAATTCGCACCCTTCACCTCTATCAGAATCACATCCATGCGAGATCGACCCGTAAACACAACGAAGTCCACCTGTCCATCACCGACTGGAAACTCTGCAAAGCATATGTACTCATCGTCAGGCTTTGCATAGGCCTCACCAAAAATTGAGAGATCTCGTTTCAAAAGACGTTGAATCTCTCGCTCTCCAGCTCCAGCTTCAATTAGCTCTTCAATCTCTGCCCTGGACACCATGGACTCTGCTATTTCGAGGCGCCGCTTGATTGTCGATTGACTTTGCTGCCAAGGAGAGTCGATGAATGGGTCACGTGAATAGCGCAATTGATCCGCTCGATAAATGATCCGGTGGTTCTGCTCGCTTCGCTCATCAAGCTCTTCGGGTTCACATCCCAACAGCTCCAATGCTGCTGGTCTACTTATGGACTTCCACTGCGCCCCTCGCAGGGAGCTCAGGCTCACAATTTCAAACCTGTCATCAAGGGGATCTTTACGTTCATCGTGGTCAATGTAAATCGCCACCCCTAAGACAATGCCCAACTTTTGAAGGTCTGGAATGATCCGCTCGATCGCATTACTGACTGACATGCCGTCGTTTTTTCGATCCAGCTCGGTAAGCAAGACTACAGTCCCTGCATCTGTCACAAATGATCTCACCCGGCACATACCGCGATCTAACCCCCCGAATCCATCAGGATAGTTGTGCACAAAATCGATAACTTTCATTTAGCTTCCTTTCTAGTTCCCAGGTCGATGAGAAACGTGGATTGAGACGACGACAGCCCTGGTAAACGAGGATATCCGCACTAATGGGGTTACTCCACTGACCATCTGGTGGTGCTTTACCAAGCGGGGATACCGAGAGGACAACAGACAGAAACATGCAGCTTGTATGCCTACATGTATGCCATATTTAACATAGAATCAAAAAACCCTTTAATTACATCAACTTACAACACCAGTTCAAATGACTGTGTACCACCAAGTACCGATCCATAGATGTCTACAGCAGTCTATGAATCACCTCAAGAAGCCCGCCTAGTGCGGGCTTTCTTGTTTCTGGCTGTTCACCTCTATCCTCCTATCATCCCCCTCCGCCTATGCCCACGTGTATGTTTCACAAATAATTGAACTGAAGACATACAAGGATGAAACGCACCGATATCAAGCGACGCGCCCTCTCGCTGGCACGACACTTTCCAGCCTGGAGCCTGAGGCCGGGGCATACCGCGAACTAGACAGCCCAGGCCTGTATTTCAGGGTCAAGCCAAACGGCCAAAAGTCCTGGGAGTTACGCTACAAGAAGCCAGACGGCAAATGGTCATGGCTTGGTCTTGGCGGCTACCCGGAAGTGGGCGGCGCTTTCGCTCGGCAGAAAGCGGCTGATCTACGCGCAGACGCATCCCAATCAAGGGCCGGTGGTGCGCAGCGATTCATCCTTACTGGTCGCGCTTCACTATGAGAACCGTCCCGATCCCGTAAAAAATCGCGCCGAGAACAAGCGAAATTCCATAATTCGCCAGCACACTTGGCAAAGGATCACCTCGGTAGAGTTTCCAAAGGCGAAACGCTGCCATACCAATTGCGTAACCCCTCATATACTGCCAAAAACTAAGCTTCATCGTCTTTTCCCTTAGCTGATGATATTCCTGATGATCCGTGCAAGACCAAGTAGATTTCACGGGTAGCAACCCAACTGACAACCAGAACCAGAGCTATCTATCCGATCTGAACGATGCTCATGGGATTGCTCCACCCGAAGCAACTCCCTGCACTGCACTGAGTTTTCTGAATGAAACCGTCTAGGTTCGGCGCTCGATGCGCACAGGGTCAACCCTATGCGGCACCGCCGCCCTGCCCTCCTAGGACTGACCACGTCAAGAATGCCGTATTCAAACTGCTGAGTCTCTAGGCTCTTGCCAGCGCTCAGGGGGGCCCCATTCCTTACGACCCAAGCCAAGAGGGATCCGGGGCTTGAATATTTGGATTAATTTTTTCGGATTCACCTAATGGCCCAATGAAATCAGCCGATCTTGTTGTGAGAGGGGTCCCAACCTTCATTCGATTAGAGGGCAGCTATAGCCCAGTTTTGTATTTTCTTCGTTCATTGATAAGCAACCCACTGCCGCCATCAATAACTGGTAGAAGCAGAAAGAAAATGATCGAACCCGAACGGATCGTCTCCCTTTCCCGGGAAGTGGAGTCTCTGGCGAATCGTGGTGTCAGTGATATACAGGCAATCACTCGCCAAACTCGGTTGCTGGCAATCAATGCACTCATTGAAGCCGCCCATGCAGGCAAGGCCGGGATGGGGTTCTCGGTTGTGGCCGAAGAAGTCAAAAATATCTCCGAACGTATCTCGAAAATTGCCAGCGGGCTGACCGAAGACTTGCAGGTTTCGGTCAATGAACTGACAGCGCTCGGTCGCGGTATGTGCTTTGACGTACGGGGTCAGCGATTGGCTGATCTGTCGCTTAACATGATCGAGATCATCGATCGAAACCTTTACGAGCGCACATGCGACGTGCGCTGGTGGGCAACTGATGCATCGTTGGTAGACGCGCTGACCAATCGCTCACCAGAAAGCTGCGTCTATGCCAGCGAACGCCTTGGCATCATTCTCGACAGTTACACCGTGTACTTAGATATCTGGGTCGCTGACAGCAGTGGACGAATCATAGCGTCGGGCCGACCGGGGACCTTTGGCAGAGTCATCGGAGCCAATGTCGCGAACGAGCCTTGGTTTAAAAGAGCAATGCTTCACTCTTCAGGTGATCAGTATTTCGCTGGCCAAGTAACTGCCGAGCCGCTTCTGAACGACTCACAAACCTGCGCATTCAGTGCTGCTGTGCGCAGCAAGGCCGGTAAACAGACGCCTGTGATTGGCGTTATCGGGATTTTTTTCGACTGGAAAAATCAAGCCGATTCCGTTCTAAAAGGAGTTCGCTTGAGCGAGGAAGAACGCCCGCGAAGTCGATTGATGATAATCGACGACAACCACAGGATAATTGCTAGCTCAGATACACAGAATCATCTGGGCGAAAGCGTCGAGTTACAGACTAAAGCCACCCAATCGAGCGGATACAGCGTCCTGAGTAAAAACCTCATTCAGGGCTACTCGATAACGCCAGGCTTTGAAACATATCCGGGTATGGGGTGGCTAGGCGTAATCGAACAGCATTTGCCCTCGATTGACGCGTAACCCAAAGCGCTGAACGAGCACTGCTGGCCCGCTTAGCAGATAGCCAAGCAGACATTAAAAATCTGCACCACTGGTTGCGTACAACGCAGATTTCTTACGTTTAGACTTCGTTATGGCGTTCAATCGGGCGCCGCGTATACCCCTAACCGCACAATATAAAATAAATGAAATCATGATCTTATCCACCCCATTCAAATGCCTGCGCAACTAAAACCGGCTTACCGAAAGGTAGGCCGTTTTTTTATGCCCGCAAAAAAGCCCTGTGGGCTGTTAGTATCCCGCGCTCCCCAGCACTAAATGGAATCAGTGTTCGATGGCCGCCAAACGCCTGCTCCTCACCCTCGCACTATCAGCCCTTCCCTTGTACGTAAACGCCGCCGAAGGTAAAACCCCGTTCGAACGCGCCACGATGATGACCACCGGCGCGCCCTTCCTGCTCACCTCCGGCACCGCGTGGCTCACGTCCAAGCCCTTCGAAATGCTCACGGCCGCCAAGAGCGATGCGTTGGCATTCATGGGGTCGGATGGCGATATCCGCGGCGCCCAATTCGAACAGGCCATCAGGACCTATCACACGGCTTACCCTGCGCCGCACATGAGTGACATGCAGCTGGCACAGGCAATCGCAGTGACCGACTGACACCTCAAAAAGGAAAGAGCCGTGAGCACCCAGCGCCGGCGTTTTACGCCGGTTGATACTGCGCGGCGACCACCTAACCGGTACACAGCATGCGCAGCGCATTGCCGCGATGGCTCAGCATGGTTGTTCACGCGCGCAAAAAAAACATCCCATCTGTATTTTGACGCTCCCTGAGCCCACTGCTAGTGTCCAGCCTCCCCCCACACGGAGTGCCCTACGGTGAAACTGGACATCTACCAAGTCGACGCCTTCAGCCAACACCCCTTCGGCGGCAACCCCGCTGCGGTGTGCCCACTGACCGAATGGCTGAGCGACGCGCAACTGCACAACATTGCCGCCGAAAACAACCTCTCGGAAACCGCGTTCTTCGTGCCCCGTGGCGACTTCTATGAGTTGCGCTGGTTCACCCCGCAAGTCGAAGTGGACCTGTGCGGCCATGCCACGCTCGCGGCGGCGTGGGTGTTGATTCACCAGTTGCCGGATGCGCCTCAAGTGCTGCGTTTTGCCACTCGCAGCGGTGAGCTGCGGGTCACGCGCGAGGGTGATGAACTGGCGATGGATTTCCCTGCCAAAGCGCCGCAACCCTGTGAGCCGCCCGCCGGGATGTTGAGCGCCCTGGGGATTGAAAGCGCCGAGGTGTTCGGCACCGATGACTACATCGTGTTGCTGGAGGACGAAGCCCAGGTCGCCGCGCTCACGCCAGACTTTGCGCGACTCAAGGGCCTGCCCAAGCGTGGGATTGCAGTGACGGCCAAAAGCGCGCGATTTGATTTTATCTCTCGTTGGTTCGGGCCGAACGTGGGCGTCAATGAAGACCCGGTCACCGGTTCGGCGCACACGTCGCTGGCACCGTTCTGGGCCGAGCGCCTGGGCAAGTCGACCCTCACGGCGGAGCAAGGCGGCACACGCAAGGGCCAGTTGCGTTGTGCGCTCAAGGGCGACCGGGTGATCATTTCCGGCAAGGCGGTGCTGTATATGCAAGGCACGATTTACCTGTAGAACGCAGTAACCCACGAACAACAGATCATTCTCAAAATGAACGGAGTTCAGCGCGTGTTTTCGATTTACCGCCGTCAGTTGACGATCATTGCCGCAGCCCTGGCCCTCGCGGCCTGCCACCCCCCCGTCAACGAACAGCCACCGGCGCCGGAGTTGGGGTCGGGCTATCGCGCCGACCTCACCACCCAGCACGCCCAGCACCATATGGCGGCCGCCGCCAACCCGCTGGCGGCCGAGGCCGGGCGTGAAATGCTGCGCCAGGGCGGGTCTGCCATCGACGCGGCGATTGCCATGCAGGCCGTGTTGACCCTGGTGGAACCGCAATCGTCCGGCATCGGCGGTGGTGCGTTCATCATGCTGTGGGACGGAAAAAACGTGCACGCGTATGACGGCCGTGAGACAGCACCGGCCGGGGCGACTGAGCGCTTGTTCCTGAAGGCCGACGGCCAGCCGATGGCGTTTACCGATGCGCAGATTGGCGGGCGTTCGGTGGCGACGCCCGGTGTGTTGCGTGCACTGGAAATGGCGCACAAAAAGACCGGTCGCCTGCAATGGGCCAAGCTGTTCGAGCCTGCGATTCGTCTGTCGGAACAGGGCTTCGCGATTTCCCCGCGCTTGCACAGCCTGATTGCCGCTGACCGCTTTATCCCGCAATCGCCGGACATGGCCGCCTACTTCTTGAATGCCGATGGCACGCCGAAAGCCACCGGCACCCTGCTGAAAAACCCGGCGCTGGCCGCCGTATTCAAGCGCATCGCCCAGGAGGGGCCGGACGCGCTGTACAACGGCCCGATTGCCGAGGAGATCGCCCGCAAGGTGCAGGGCAACCACAATGCAGGCAGCCTGTCGGCAACCGACCTCAAGGGCTATGCGGCAAAGGAACGCGTGCCGCTGTGTAGCGATTACAAGCGCTGGAAAATCTGTGGCATGCCACCACCGTCGTCGGGCGGGATTGCCATCGCGCAGATCATGGGCACATTGCAGGCGCTGGAGGCCCGCGACCCACGCCTGGCCATCGCCCCCATGAGGCCGGTGAAGAGCGCTTCGCCGGCCGGCCTTGAGCCGGTACCCGAAGCCGTGCACCTGATCGCCGAAGCCGGTCGCCTGGCCTTTGCCGACCGTGCGCTGTATGTGGCCGATGCAGACTTTGTACCGGTGCCCGTGGCCGGCCTGGTCGCGCCGAGCTACCTGGCCCAACGCGCCGCGCTGATCGGTGACCGCAGCCTGGGCATCGCCAAGCCCGGCCAGCCGGCCGGTATCCAGGTGGCCTACGCCCCCGACCGCTCGCCGCTGCGCATCTCCACCTCGCAGGTGGTAGCGGTGGACGACTGGGGTGGCGCCGTGTCGATGACCACCACGGTGGAAGCCGCGTTTGGCTCGCACCTGATGGTCCAGGGCTTTGTACTCAATAACCAGATGACCGACTTCTCGTTTATTGCCGAAGAAAACGGCCAGCCGGTGGCCAACCGCGTACAACCCGGTAAACGCCCGCGCTCGGCCATGGCGCCGACCCTGGTGTTCGACCGCAAGAGCGGTGAGCTGCTGGCCACACTGGGCTCGCCGGGCGGGTCGCAGATCATCGAGTACGTCAGCAAGTCACTGGTGGCCATGCTCGACTGGAACCTCGACCCGCAAGCCGCCATCAGCCTACCCAACTTCGGCAGCCGTAATGGCGCAACCGAACTGGAAAGCGGTTTGTTCAGCCCCGTGTTGAAACAGGCACTCAAGGACAAGGGTCATGCGCTGAGCGAGATTGAGATGACCAGCGGTATCCAGGCGATCATTCGCACGCGCGACGCCCAGGGTAAGGTATCGCTGAGCGGTGGCGCGGACCCTCGACGGGAAGGCGAGGCATACGGTGACTGAGATCAATCAGCGGAGAAAGCCCCTTGCAGCAGGCCAATAATCTCGACTCCCTCGCGGGTGTCGACCATGGTTTTTGTTTGATCGACGACCCATCGCGGCCAGATGAAGTATTCATCTGCAAGCAAGTGCACAGCGCCGCGGTGATTGAGTGGCAGGCGGGCCAGGTGGCCAATACGATCGAGGCGGATGGGGTACATACAGGCCATCACCAGCCGATCGCAGTGATCACCGCCGATTGCCTGCCCATTCTGTTCGCCGCCAAAAATGGCGAACGCGTAGCGGCCGTTCATGGCGGCTGGAAAGGCCTGCAACGCGGGATTGTCGCCACTACCGTGCAGCACTTTGCCGACGCAGGGATTGGCGTCGATCAGTTGCTGGTCGCCATCGGGCCATCGATCAAACCGTGTTGTTATGAAGTGAGCGAAGGGTTCATTGCCGAGTTCCAGGCTGACCAGGGCCACTTATGGCAACACGACCGGGCGCCATGGAGCATTGAGCAACCGCGACCGCTGCTGGCGCCGCACATCACGCCCCCCCAAGCAAGACACACAGGCAGTGCCTGGTTTGACCTGAGCCGGTATGGGCTGATGCTGCTGCAAGCGGCCGGGGTTCGGCGCGAACAGATCGAGGTGAGTGAAGTGTGTACGTATTGCACGTCGCCGCTGTTTGCCAGCTACCGCCGAAGGACCCATCACCCGCAGGAGACGAAGACGCTGATCTACTCGTGGATCGCTCGCAAACCCTGAGCGCGTACATCCCACCTGTGGCGGGGCCACTCGTCACAGCGCCCTCTCGGTATGTTCAGCGGCTGATCTTCAAGCCCTTGCGCCCCGCGTGCCGCTCCAGCGCCAGCTCGATCAACCGGCTCACCAACTCGCTGTAACTCATCCCCGCCGCCTGCCATAACTTGGGGTACATGCTGATACGGGTAAAACCGGGCAGTGAGTTGATTTCGTTGATCAACACTTCACCGTCATCGGTGAGGAATACATCGACCCGAGCCAACCCTGCGCACCCGAGCACCTCAAACGCCTCGATCGCCAGGCGGCGAATTCGCTCGCTGGCTTCAGTGCTGATATCGACCGGGACCACCACCTGGGCGGCCTGGTCGTCGATGTACTTGCTGTCGTAGGAATAGAACCCGCTGCTCACCACGATCTCGCCGCAGCCGCTGGCGATGGGGTTATCGTTGCCGAGTACGGCGCATTCGATCTCGCGCCCCTGGACAGCGGACTCCACCAGCACTTTCTCATCAAAGCCCAAGGCCAGTTCGACGGCCGCGTGGTATTCAGCTTCGTTGGCGACCTTGCTCACCCCCACCGAGGAGCCTTGGTTGGCCGGTTTGACGAACATCGGCAGGCCTAGCGTATTCACGGCCGTGTCAAACGAGGTGCGGGCCGCGGTACGGCGCGTGAGGGTGATGAACGGGGTGACGGCAATGCCGGCGTCGCGCAGCAGGCGTTTGCTGATGTCCTTGTCCATGCACACCGCCGACCCCAGTACGTCAGAGCCGACAAAAGGCAAGTCGGCCATGCGCAGCAAACCTTGCAGGCAGCCGTCCTCGCCGAGGGTGCCATGGACGATCGGGAAGATCACGTCGATGTGTTCCAGCAAACCACTGCCTGAGGTTTCCACCACTTGCTGGTTGGCCTTGCCGGGCACCACCGCCAGTTCACGATTGGATTGGTTGAGGGCGATCAGGGCCGGGTTTTCCTGGTTGATCAGGAAGTTCGAGGTGTCGTTGAGGTGCCAGTGGCCGGCCTTGTCGATGCCGATCAGGATGGGCTCGAAGCGTGACCGGTCAAGGGCATCGACAATGTTGCGCGCCGATTGCAGCGAGACTTCGTGCTCGGCCGAACGGCCACCAAAAATAATCCCTACGCGCAACTTGCTCATGATCCGCCTCGCTTTTGAAAGTAAGGCTTCTTACCACGGGTGGTCAGCGATTCGCTACCAGATGTGCGCCGAACAGCATGTAGCACCCACCGGCAAAGCGGTCGAGCCATTTACGCGAACGGCTGTAGAGGTTGGCCATGCGCGCGCTGGAAAACACCAGGGCCACGCTGGAGTACCAACTGAACGACAAGGTCGCCATGGTGATCACCGCCAGGGTCAGCAGCATCGGAGACGGTGACGGCGGCATGGTGGATGCGAAGATGGTCGCGACGAACAGTGCAGCCTTGGGGTTCGACAGGTTGCCCAACAAGCCCAGGCGCCAGGCGGAAAATAACGAACGCCGGGGTTCGTCCGGCAACAGGCTCTGGCCCATGGCCGGAGCCGAGCGCTTGAACAGTTTCAACCCGAGGTAGATCAGGTAGCAGCCGCCGATGATCTTGAACGCCAGGTACAGCATCGGCGCGGCGGTAAACAGCGACTTGATGCCCAGGCCACCCGCCAACCCCCACATGATCGTCCCGGTGGCCACACCTGCCGAGGCCACCACGCCATGGCGGCGCGAACAGCTGGCGGCCAGCTGCGCCGAGTTGAAGAAGTTGGGGCCGGGCGTGACCACTGCCACCGTCCACAGCAGGGCCAGGGAGACCAGCGGCGCCACGTAGGCGGGGTTGAGAACATCCATGGGAGCAACTCCATCAGCACAGGGCACGAACCGCGATCATAGGCCTCGCCTGCCCCCTGCACAATCGTACAAGACCCCGGCAGACAAGGGACGCAGACTGGGTTAACGTGTTTCCACCTCTTTTTGTGACAAGTCACCATGGGTAAACCCACCCCCACTCTCGACTGGCTGCACCGCGCCCCGCACGCCAGCGGCCTGGACCGTATCGAGGCGTACTTTGCCGGCTTCGCGTTCGACCCGCATCGCCATGACACCTACGCCATCGGCCGTACCTTGTTCGGCGTGCAGAGTTTTCATTATCGCGGCGACATGATCCACAGCCTGCCCGGCACGACCATGGTGCTTCACCCCGATGAGACCCACGACGGCCACGCCGGCAGTGACGAAGGCTTCAAGTACCGGATGATTTATGTAGAGCCGTCGCTGATCCAACAGATCCTCGGCGGCAAGCCGTTGCCGTTTATCCCCAACGGTTTATCCACTGACCCAAGGCTGTTCCGCGCCAGCGAAGTGTTATTGCAAAACCTGGATAACCCTATCGACCCGTTGCAGGAACAGGACGCGATGTTCGATCTGGCCCACGCGCTGAGTAACGCCTCCGGTGCCATTATCAGCCGCAAGACCTTCGATTACGTGGCCGCCGAGCGCGCCCGCGAATTTATCCACAGCGCCCTGGGCCGCAGCATCACGCTGGATGAAATCGCCGATCACGCCGGGCGCGATCGCTGGGCCTTGTCGCGGGATTTCCGTTTGCTGTTCGGCACCAGCCCCTACCGTTACCTGACCATGCGCCGGCTGGATCTGGTGCGTCACTTGCTGGCCCAGGGCCAATCATTGGTGGATGCGGCGATGACCGCCGGCTTCACCGACCAGAGCCATATGACCCGGCAATTTCGCAGCACCTACGGCATGCCGCCATCGCGTTGGGTGAAGATGCTCGGGCGCTGACCCTGGGATTGAAATGCAATCAAAATGTGGGAGGGGGCTTGCCCCCGATGAGGGCGTTGACAGTAATGCATCGGTGACTGACCCACCGCCATCGGGGGCAAGCCCCCTCCCACATTGACAACTCAACTCGACAGCTGGTTGGCAAACTGCCCGACCGCGCTGACCACTTTCTGCGCGCCATCCTGGATTTCCACGATCACCGTGCCGGCTTCAGCCGCCAGGGCCAAGCCTTGTTCGGCTTGCAGGCGGCCGTCGGTCATCAGGGTGACCGCATCACGGGCCATGTCCTGGTTCTGACGCACCACCCCCACAATCTCCTCGGTGGCCTTGCTGGTACGTGATGCCAGTTGCCGCACCTCATCGGCCACCACCGCAAACCCTCGACCCTGCTCACCCGCTCGCGCCGCCTCGATGGCTGCGTTGAGTGCCAGTAGGTTGGTCTGTTCGGCGATGCCACTGATGGTCTTGACGATGCTGCCGATCACTTGGGACTGGGCATTCAGTGCTTCGATGCCGTCGCCGGCCTGTTGCATGTGCTGGGCCAGGTCGCGCATCACATCGACCGCCTGGCTCACCACCGTGGTGCCGCGCTTGGCACTGTCGTCGGTGTGCAGGGAGGTGCTGTAGGCAATGTTGGCGGCCTCGGCAACCGCCTGCTCACGAGTGACCTGGTCGGTGATCACCGTGGCGAACTTGACCACTTTGTAAAGGCGGTCATTGGCATCCAGCACCGGGTTGTAGGTTGCTTCCAGCCACACCACACGGCCATGGCTGTCCACGCGCTTGAAGCGCGCCGCGACAAACTCGCCCGCGTTCAAACGGTTCCAGAACTGCTGGTACTCGGCGCTGTTGTACTCCTGCGGTTCGCAGAACATGCGGTGATGTTTGCCCTGGATCTGCGCCAGGCTGTATCCCATGCCGCTGAGGAAGAGGTCGTTGGCGGTGAGCACATGGCCCTCAAGGTCAAACTCGATCACCGCCGTGGAACGCACCAGCGCGGTGATCAGGTTTTCGTGCTCGCGCGAGGCCTCGATGGTGCGGGTCAGGTCGCTGGAATACATCGAAAAATGTTTGATGCGCCCATCTGAGCTGCGTACGGGTTGCACGATCGAACGCAGCCACGCTTCCTTGCCGTTACCCCGCATCAGGCGCACGGCACCGGCGAAGTGTTCGCCACGCACCAGTGCGTTCTTGAAACGCAGTTGAAATTCGTCCTGGCGCACATGGGCGGGCACCAGGTCTTCGATGGGGCGTCCCAACAGGTTGCCCGACGAGTATGAAAGTTCCTGCAGGAAGTTGGCATTCGCCCACTCCACCCGGCCGTCTGCGTCCAGCGTCAGGCACAGCATTTCGCTTTCCAAGCTCTCCTTGACCTGTTGCAAGCTGGACAATTCTTCGCGAAGAGCCGACAGCTCCTGCTTCAAACGGGTGTTGAACATGGGGCACCGATGGTCATTAGGGGAGAGGGACCTGACCTGCATCGGCGCTGCCGGCGTTTTCTGAAGAGCCGATCCAGGCTGCGCCCCATTCTTTTTCCAGAGCCATTAACTGCCGTTATTTCGGCACACGCCCATCACTTGGTATTCCAGGGTATTGAGCTTGCCGTTGGAGTCTTCATAGGTCATCCGCGACGGTACAGCGTTGCACGAGCGGATCGGCGGCGTCACGTTGACCACCTTGGCAATGTCCAACTCCAGGCCATAGCGATACGCCTGCACCTCGGGCGCCGGCTTGCCCTGTTTCGCGGCGTAGGCGGCCATGGCTTGTTCGTTGCGCTCCATCATCAGGGCGAAGGTACGGTCGCCGCCGCCTTCGGCCAGCGCACCGAATGACAGAACGGCAGTGAATACACCCAGGGCAGTTTTATAAAAGTTCATAACAGGTTCCTCGACTGAAAGTTCAGTGCCGAGATTAACCAGCGAACCCTGACGCCATGTTCACTGGAACATTACTTATCTGTTAGGTGGCCGCAAGTTTCCAGAATTGTAATGTCCGCGCCACGCAGCCGTTATCTTCGGTTTGCAACTATCAGCCCGGGCCAGATCAATAAGAACGCCCACCTCCATAAGAAGCTGATAACTGCCAACACCGAGGAGCTGAACATGCGTATCCGTTACGTCACACTTCCCCTTTCACTGTGTGCGGCCTTGCCCCTGGCAGCCGTGGCCGTGGAAGACACACCCGAAGGCTTTATCGAAGGCAGCAGCGTGAACGTGCTGGCGCGTAACTTTTACTTCAACCGCGATGATCGCAAGGGCCAGTCCAGCCCCACCGGCAATGGCTATTCCGAAGCCTGGGCCCAGGGCTTGATCGGCAAGTTCGAATCGGGCTTCACCCAAGGCACCGTAGGGTTCGGCCTGGACGCCTTTGCCATGGTCGGCGTAAAGCTCGACTCGGGCACCGGCCGCAGCGGTGGCAAGGGGTCGTTCGGCGTCCTGCCGGTGGACAGCAGCAACCACCCCGAGGACAACTACAGCAAAGTCGGCGGCGCCGCGAAACTGCGCGTGCTGGACACCGTGATCAAGGCCGGTGACGTATTCCCGCTGACCCCGGTGGTGGCCTACGGCGATTCGCGTGTATTGCCCGAGAGTTTTCGCGGTGTGACCTTGCAGAACACCAGCCTCGAAGGCTTGAGCGTGCAAGGTGGGCGCCTGAGTGGCATGAGCCAGCCCAACGAGAGCGGCATGAACAAAGGTTTCGCGACGTTTTATGCCGGCCCGGTCGACTCGCCCTGGATCGGCTATTTCGGCGGCGATTACCAACTCAACAAGCATCTGAGCGTCAGCCTGTACAGCAGCCGCCTGAAAGACGCCTGGGACCAGTACTACGTCGGCAGCGCCGCCAGTTACCCACTCAATGACGACGTCTCGCTGTTTGGCGACGTCAACTATTACAAGGCGGTGGATGAAGGCAAAAAGCTGCTCGGGCAATTCGACAACAACATCTGGAGCGCCCGCCTCGGGGTGAAGGTTGGCGCCCATAGCCTGGCCGTGTCGCACCAGCGCAACAACGGCGATGACGACTTCGATTACCTGCGCCAGTCGGACTCGATCTTCCTCAACAACTCGATCCAGTACAGCGATTTCAACTCGCCCAAGGAGCGCTCGTGGATGGTGCGCTACGACCTGGACATGCAGGCCTTCGGCATTCCCGGCCTGTCATTCATGACCCGTTACGGCAAGGGCACCGACGCCGACTACAGCAACGCCAACGCGGTGTATATGCGCCGCGATGGCGCCGGCAACCCGCTGACCGACCAACGTCGCTGGGAGCGGGATATCGAAGCCAAGTATGTGGTGCAAAGCGGCAATTTGAAGGATCTGTCGCTGCGACTTCGCCAGGCCACCGTGCGCTCAAGTTCGTTTGAATCCGACTTGGAAGAAGTCCGGGTGATTGTCGAATATCCCTTGGCGGTGCTCTAAGACACCCGCTTACATTAACTTGCCGATGCCCTACATCTGTTCACAAGTTGAAGTCTGTCAGAACTGTAATATCGACCTCACCTTCCCGTTAAGTTGCACTTTTTATACTGCGCATCGAACACATCTCATCTCTGCGGCTTTTGTGTAGCTCCTTTGGAACAGAGATGAATTTTTACGCCCCAGCCGGGGCGTTTTTTTTGTGTGCCGGTTCAGTGACGAATCGTCGCACCGGCCTGACGCGGCTTGACCCTAAAGTTACTTCAGGCTTCAGAGTTTTCCTACGCCCATTCAAGCCTCTATGAGGTCATCTCCTTTCGTTTCACTTGAAGGTAAATCCCCATGCGTATCCTTGTGGTTGAGGACGAGCAGAAAACCGCCGACTACCTGCAGCAAGGCTTGACCGAAAGTGGTTATGTCGTCGACTGTGCCGCCAGCGGCATCGATGGTCTGCACCTGGCCAGGCAGAACACCTATGAACTGGTGATCCTCGACGTCAACCTGCCCAACACCGACGGTTGGGAGGTACTGGAACAACTACGCCGCGACGGCAATCAACGCGTGATGATGCTGACCGCGCGTGGCCGGCTGGCCGACAAGATCAAGGGCCTGGACATGGGCGCCGACGATTACCTGGTCAAGCCCTTCGAGTTTCCCGAACTGCTGGCCCGCGTGCGCACCTTGCTACGGCGCAGCGAACATATTCCGTTGCCCGACGTGCTGCGTGTCGCGGACCTGGAACTCGACCCGCGTCGGCATCGCGCCTATCGCGGCAGCCGGCGCATCGACCTGACCACCAAGGAGTTCGCCCTGCTGCACGTGTTGATGCGCCAGGCCGGTGAGGTGATGACCCGCACGCAGATCATTTCCCTGGTCTGGGACATGAATTTCGACTGCGACACCAACGTAGTGGAAGTCTCCATCAGCCGCCTGCGTGGCAAGGTCGATGACCAGAGTGAGGTCAAGCTGATCCATACCATTCGCGGCGTCGGCTATGTGCTGGAGGCGCGCCCATGAGGACCAGCAGCCTGTCGATGCGCCTGGGCCTGACGGTCAGCCTGATGGGCGCCGGCCTGGTCGTGCTGTTGGCGACCCTGGCCTACCTGGCCTTGACCCACGAACTGGAGAAACTTGCGCGCAGGGGCCTGGAAAACAAGCTGGAGCAGCTGGAGCACAGCCTGCGCCTGGGCCTCAACCTCGACGACATCAGCGCCCGCCCCCATTCGCTGCTGGACCTGATCATGGGCCACGACAACATCTACCTGACCATCATGGGCACCGGAGCCGATGCGCCGGTCTTGCTGAGCGTCGGTGCCAAGCCCCAGCAGCCGCTGTTGCTCGACGTACCCGCCGGCAAGGCCCTGGCCTACCTGAACTGGGTGGATGACCGTGGCAACCGTATCCTCAGTGCCACCCGCCTGCTGCCATTGCACAGCGGGGAAAACGTGCGTGTGTTGCTGTCACTGGATCGCTCCGATGACGAGGCGTTGCTCAGTGCCTACCTGCGCTCCACGGTGATCGCCCTGCCGCTGCTGCTGATCCTGATCGGCATGGGCGCCTGGTGGCTGGTGCAACGCGGGCTCGCCCCATTGCAGCAGTTCAGCCGCGTGGCGGCCAAGGTCAGCACCCAGGACCTGACCCATCGCCTGAGCCTGGACAACCTCCCCAAGGAGCTGGGTGAGTTGGCCCAGGGTATCAATTTCATGCTGCATCGCCTGGATGACGGTGTACGGCAGTTGTCACAGTTCTCCGACGACCTGGCCCACGAACTGCGTGCGCCGTTGACCAACCTGATGGGCAAGGCCCAGGTCACGTTGTCCCGCGACCGCCCCTTGGAGGAGTACAAGGCCGGGCTGGAATCCTGCACCGAGGAAATGGAGCGCCTGTCGCGCATCGTCTCCGACATGCTGTTTCTCGCCCAGGTCAGCCACCCAGCGGCGCGGGCCGGGTTTAGCCCGGTCTCGTTGGGTGAGGAAGCGCAACGGGTGATGGAGCTGTTCGCCCTGAGTGCCGAAGACAAGCACCTGACCCTGAACCTGCGCGGCGACGCCTGGGTCATGGGGGATCGCCTGATGATTCAGCGAGCCATTTCCAATTTGCTGTCCAATGCCATTCGCCATACGCCCGAAGGCTCCAGCGTGTTGCTGCTGGTGGAGACCTACGACCAGCACGTGTCGTTGTCGGTGGGCAACCCGGGGCGCGGCATCGAAGCGCACCACCTGCCGCACCTGTTCGAACGCTTCTACCGCGCCGACAGCAGCCGTACCCGCGCCGAAGGTGGCACCGGGCTGGGGCTGGCCATTGTGCAGTCGATCATGCACCTGCATCAGGGGCACGCCGACGTCAGCAGCCAGCCTGGGCGCTTCACGCGGTTCAACCTGGTGTTTCCCCAGCACCTGAAAACAGCGCAGGTCTAGAGTGGGAGGGGGCTTGCCCCCGATAACAGTGTGTCAGCTGACACCTGTATCAACTGACCCACCGCCATCGGGGGCAAGCCCCCTCCCACATGGTTTTGCGGTGCTTTAAAGAAGTCAGGCAACCTCCTCTTCACGGCGATGTGCCCACTGGTACAACGCCGGCAACACCAGCAAGGTCAGCAACGTAGAGGAGATAATCCCGCCGATCACCACCGTCGCCAACGGTCGCTGCACCTCGGCGCCGGTGTCAGTGGCCAGGGCCATGGGGATAAACCCGAGGGACGCCACCAGCGCCGTCATCAAGACCGGGCGCAGGCGGGTCAACGCGCCCTCATTGATCGCCATTGACAACGAACGTCCTTCCTCACGCAGGTTGCGGATAAACGCGATCATTACCAGGCCGTTGAGCACCGCCACCCCGGACAACGCGATAAACCCCACCCCCGCCGAGATCGACAGTGGAATATCCCGCAACCACAGGGCCATGATCCCACCGGTCAATGCGAACGGAATTCCGGTAAACACCAACAACCCGTCCTTAAGGTTGTTGAACATCATGAACAACAAGCCGAACACCAACAGCAACGCCACCGGCACCACGATGCGCAAGCGCTCGGAGGCTTCCTTCAACTGCTCGAACTGGCCGCCCCAGGTGGTCCAGTAGCCCGCCGGTACTTTGACCTGGGCGCTGATGGCCGCCTCGGCCTCGTCCACGAACGAGCCGATATCCCGCCCACGCACGTTGGCGCTGACGATCACCAGGCGCTTGCCGTTCTCGCGGCTGATCTGGTTGGGGCCGAGCACCAGGTCCAGGCTGGCGACCTGGGACAAGGCAATAAAGCCCAATTGCGCGGACGCGCTACCCGCCAACGCAGGCACCGGGATCAGCAGCCGCGACAAGCCGTCGATATCGGTGCGCAGCGCATCGGACAAACGCACGACCATGTCGAAACGACGGTCACCTTCGTACAGCGTGCCGGCCTGGCGCCCACCGACGGCGACCGCAATGGTGTCCTGCACATCCCCGACGTTCAGGCCAAAACGTGCGGCTTTGTCGCGGTCGATATTGATGGTCAGCACGGGCAGGCCGGAGGTTTGCTCCACCTTCACCTCCGAGGCGCCGCCAAGCCTTTGCAAGGTCTCGGCGATTTCCCCGGCGGTGGCGTTGAGCACCGCCATATCATCGCCAAACACCTTCACCGCCACGTCGCTGCGCACCCCGGAAATCAACTCGTTGAAGCGCAGTTGAATCGGTTGCGACAACTCGTACGCACTGCCTGGCACGATTGCACTGGCGCGCTGGATATCGGCGATCAGGGCATCCCGCGACTTCTTCGGATCAGGCCACTGATCCTTGGGCTTGAGCATTACGTAACTGTCGGAAATATTCGGTGGCATCGGGTCCGAGGCAATCTCGGCAGTGCCGGTGCGGGCAAACACCCGCTCGATTTCCGGCACCTGGGCCATCAAGGTTTTTTCCAACTGCTGCTGCATCTGCACCGATTGCGTCAGGCTGGTACCGGGCACGCGCAGGGCCTGTTGGGCGAAGTCGCCCTCGCTGAGGCTGGGGATAAATTCACTGCCCATGCGGCTGGCCACCACCCCTGATGCAACGATGGTCAACACCGCCAGGCCGAACACCAGTGGCCGGTGTGCCATCACCCAATCGAGCACCGGCGCATAGGCGCGGCGCGCACTGCGCATCACCAGGTTTTCTTCCTCCTTGACCTTGCCGGTGACGAACAACGCAATCGCCGCCGGCACGAAGGTCACCGACAGAATCATCGCGCCAAGCAGGGCGATCACCACGGTGAAGGCCATGGGATGGAACATCTTCCCGGCGACACCGGTGAGGGCGAAGATCGGCAGGTACACCACCATGATGATCAGTTGCCCGAAAATCAGGGCGCGGCGGGCTTCCTTGGCTGCGGCGAAGACTTCGTGCAGGCGCTCGCTGCGCGTCAACAGGCGGCCGTGCCGTTGCTGGGCATGGGCGAGGCGGCGGATGGCATTCTCGACAATCACCACTGCACCGTCGACGATAATGCCGAAGTCCAGCGCGCCGAGGCTCATCAGGTTGGCGCTGACTTTGTTGGTGAACATCCCGGTAAAGGTGAACAGCATCGCCAGGGGAATCACCATCGCGGTAATCAACGCCGCGCGGATATTGCCGAGGAACAGGAACAGCACCGCGACCACCAGCAGCGCGCCTTCGAAGAGGTTTTTCTTCACGGTGGCGATAGCTTTTTCGACCAAGTTGGTGCGGTCGTAGACCGTGACGGCTACCACGCCTTCGGGCAGCGAACGGTTGATTTGCTCCAGCCTCGACGCCACCGCCTGGGACACGGTGCGACTGTTTTCGCCGATCAGCATGAACACCGTGCCCAACACCACCTCACGGCCGTTTTCCGTGGCGGCGCCGGTACGCAGCTCACGGCCGATCTCAACCTGGGCCACATTGCGCACACGAATCGGCGTGCCATCGGCCGTGGTGATCACGATGTTGGCGATGTCATCGATGGACGCGACTTGCCCCGGTGCGCGGATCAGCAACTGTTCGCCACTGCGCTCGATATAGCCGGCGCCGACGTTGGCATTGTTGCGCTCCAGCGCCGTGACCAGATCACTCAAGGTCAGGTTGTAGGCGGCCAGACGCTTGGGGTCGGGGGCAATCTGGTACTCCTTGGCGAAGCCGCCGATGGTGTTGATCTCGGCCACGCCGGGCACGTTGCGCAGTTGCGGCTTGATGATCCAGTCCTGGATCACCCGCAGGTCGGTCGGGGTGTAGGGCGTGCCGTCGTCCTTGCGTGCGCCCTCTTCGGCTTCCACGGTCCACAGGAAAATTTCCCCGAGCCCGGTGGAAATCGGCCCCATCGCCGTTTCGATGCCGGTGGGCAACTGCTCACGGGCCACTTGCAGACGCTCATTGACCAGTTGGCGAGCGAAGAACAGGTCGGTGCCGTCCTTGAAGATCACCGTTACCTGGGACAACCCGGCGCGCGACAGCGAACGGGTCTGCTGCAAGCCGGGCAAACCGGCCATGGCGGTTTCGATGGGAAAGGTGATGCGCTGCTCGGTTTCCAGCGGCGAAAAACCCGCGGCCGCGGAGTTGATCTGCACTTGCACATTGGTGATGTCGGGCACCGCGTCGATCGGCAGTTTCTGATAGCTGGCGATGCCGACACCGGCCATCAACAGCACCGCCAGCAGCACGATGATGCGCTGCTCGATGGCGAATTGGATAAGGCGCTCAAACATGAGAAATCACTCGCAGGATCAATGGGCGTGTTCGGCCGAGCCTTTGCCCAGTTCGGACTTGAGGATGAAGCTGCCGACGGTGGCCACTTGCGCCCCGGCGTCGAGGCCCTGGCGTACCTCGACGTAGCCGTTTTCGCTGATACCCAGTTCCAGATGGCGGGTGACGAAACCGTCTGCGGTGCGCACAAACACCGAGGGCTTGTCCTCGACGGTCTGGATCGCGGCTTGCGGTACGGTGACCTTGGCCGGGTAGGTATCCGTGGCCACTTGCACGGTCACAAACAGCCCAGGGCGCCAGGCATCATCGGGGTTGGGCACGCTCACGCGTACGGTGGCGGTGCGTGTCTGTTCACCCAGCAGGTTGCCCACGTAGGCCACGGTGCCGAGTACTTCGGTGCCCATTTCCGTGGAGCTGACCTTCACCGGCTTGCCGACGCGCACCTTGTTCAAGTCCTTGGGAAACACACCGAACGTGACCCACACCTGGGACAGGTCCGAGAGGGTGAAGGCGTTGCTGGTCTCGCTGACCACCTCACCGACGCCAAGGTGTTTTTCCACTACCACGCCCGCAAAAGGCGCGCGCAGCTCATAACGATTGCCGCCCACCAGCACGGCGCTGCCGCTGAGAGCAGTCATCTTCTGCCGCGCGTTATTCAGGGCAATTTCGGCTTCTTGCAGGGCCTGGCGCGCCAGCAGGTAATCTTGCTCGGCGGAGATTTTGTCCTGCCACAGTTGGCGTTCGCGCTGGAAGGTGGTGCGCGCCAGTTCGACCCGGCGCTCGCTGGCCGCCAGCTCGCTGCGCTGATCGGAAATCTGTTGGCTGGCGATCACCGCCAGCAACTCGCCCTTCTTCACCGCCTGGCCAAGGTTGACCTTCACCGCCTCCACCACGCCGGCCGCGCGGGGCACGATATGCGAGGTGCGGTCTTCGTCGAAACGCACCTCTCCCGGCAATGACAACAGCGTGCTGATCGGCCGGGGTTGGGCCTGGGCCAGTTGAATACCAGCGGCTTCGATTTGCTGCGCGGTGAGCACCAACGTGCCCTCTTCCTCCTCGGCGTTTGCAACGCTGGACAGCATCAGGCCAAGGACGACAGCAAGCGCCGCGCCGTGTGTTTTGTTCATAGCAGACTCCAGGAAAATCAGAACCGGGCGAGGTCGCCGTAAATCCGTTCGATACGTACCCAGGCCTCGGTGGCCTGGGCGGTCGCCGTGAGGTATTGGGTGCGCGCGGCGATCAAGGTGCGCTGGGCGTCGAGCACGTCGAGGAAGTTGAACTTGCCCATCTCGAAGCCGCGGGTGGCAGCGTCCACCGCGCTCTGGGCGGCGGGCAGGATCTGCTGGTTGAACGCGCGCACTTCGGTATTAGCGGTTTGCCACTGGTCCAGGGCCTGGCGGGTTTCGGTGCGTAGGCGCAGTTCGGCGGCGTTGCGCTGGTCACGGGCCTGGTCGGCGCGGCGCGTGGCGGCGAGCACGTTGCCCTGGTTGCGGTTGAACAACGGGATCGGCATTGACACCCCCACCAGGTTCACCCGCTCGCGCGCGCTGGCGTCGTATTGGCTGCCGATGGACACATCGAGGTCGGGAATACGCTGGGCTTTTTCCAGGCCAATGCTGGCTTCGCCCTGCAGGATCTGCAGTTCGGCCAGGCGCAGTTCGGCGGTCTGTTCAAGGCGCGCCAGCAAGTGCGCGGCGGACGGCAATGGCGGTGTGGCAGGGCCTTGGGTGGCGACGGCCTGGAAGTCGGTCGCCGCACTCCCGGTGCTGGCGGCGAGGCGGCGATAGGCGTCAGTCAGGCCCATCTGCGCGCGGTTGAATTCAAGGCGGATCTCCGACAACTGCACCTGGGCGCGAGTGGCCTCCACCGGCGACGACTTGCCGGCGGCGACGCGACCGTTGGCGACCACCAGGCCGCGTTCGGCCAAGGCCAGCGAGCGTTGCGCCAGGTCGAGGCGTTCCTGGGCGCGCAGGGCGCCGTAGTAACCCTCGATGACATCGGCGCGCAACCCATTGCGGCGCTGTTCCAGGCTCAGCGCGGCGGCGTCCTGGGCGCGGGTGGCCACATCAATGCGCGCACCGCGCTTACCGCCCAGCTCCAGGGTCTGGCTGAGTTTGACGCTGGTGGTGCGGGTACTGCGGCGAGTGTCCTCGGCATCCCAGGATGCCACGGGGTTGGGGATCAGGCCGGCTTGTTGGCGAGCGCCCTCGGCAATCCCGATTTCCCAGCGCGCAGCGGCCAGGTCCGGGTTGTTGGCGAAGGCCGTTTGCAGCGCGGAGTCGAGGGTCAGGGTCTGTGCACCGACCCCTTGCGCCGTCGCCAGAAACAGGACGAGCGAGCACAGTAATGTTCTTGCACCAGTTGGCATAACGAAAGTTCCAGGCCCATGAATGGCGGACAAATCCAAGCCGGGGCACTGTAGCGTTCGGTACTTATCAGGGCGGTGGGCAGAACATTACAAATCCGTTAGCCAGGATCAGGCATGCACCTCGTCATGTTCGTCATGCTCGAAGCCGTCGCCTTCGACCTGGACCGTCGCGTGGGAAATATCAAATTGCTCATGCAGCAATTCCGTCACCTGGGTGAGGATGTGTTGTTCCGTGCCGGACGCCGAATCCGCCACCAGGTGCGTGCTCAGCACGTTCTTGCCACTGGTGAGCGCCCAGATATGCAGGTCGTGCACGTCCTTGACCCCAGGCACACTGCGAATAGCCTGCTCCACCTGATCGATATCGATACCGTCCGGCACGCCCTGCAGCAGCACGTTCATGCTCTCCTTGAGTAACGTCCAGGTGCGGGGCAACACCCAGAAACCAATCGCGGCCGCGACCAGCGAGTCGACCCAGCCCCAACCGGTAAACAGAATCACCACCGCCGCGATGATCACGCCAATGGAGCCGAGCATGTCGCTCCAGACTTCGAGGTAGGCGCCCTTCACGTTCAGGCTTTCGCCGCTGGCGGCGCTGAGCAGGCGCATGGCGATCAGGTTGACGATCAACCCCAGCACGGCAATCACCAGCATGCCGGTGGACTGGATCTCGGCGGGTTCACGCAGGCGTTGATACGCCTCGTAGAGGATGTAGAACGCAACGGCGAACAACAGCAACGCGTTGAACGCTGCCGCGAGAATTTCGAAACGCGCATAGCCGAACGTGCGCTTGCGGTCGGCGGCGCGCTTGGCCACTTGGATCGCCACCAGGGAAATGCCCAGGGCCAGGGCGTCGGTCATCATGTGTGCGGCATCGGATAACAGCGCCAGGCTGCCGGTGATAAACGCGCCGATGACCTCGGCAATCATGAAGCTGCCGGTCAAGCCGAGGGCGATCCATAACAACCGTTCGTGACCGGCGCGTACCTGGGCGTGGCTATGTCCTGCGCTCATGGAAAATCCTCTTGAGACGGGTGCGGCGGATCATAGCGCTATAGGCCAACGTCACCGCTACAGGTTGCAAAATTGTCATCCGCGCGCCAGCAGCGCGTCATCCTTGGTGCACCAAAAGTGCACTTGAACGCTCTGGAACAGTTGTATCAGGTATGCTTTTCGAGCAGGAAACAAAAAGAAACATATTTCCCAACCTGTTCGATAAGGAGTCCCGTCTTGGTGTTATCGACTGCTGCGTGGATGGTTCACGACACCCGCCTCATGTTTTGCGTCCTGTTGGCTATCGCCAGCATCATCGTGCTGATCAGCGCAACCAAGTTGCCGCCGTTCCTGTCGATTCTGATCGGCACCTTTATCGCGGGTGTCGGCGCCGGGTTGCCGCCCGAAGAAGTTGCCAAAGCCTTCAGCAAAGGCGCCGGGGCAATCCTCGGTGAAGCCGGCATCATCATCGCGCTGGGCTCGATGCTCGGCGCGTTGATGGCCGAATCCGGCGCGGCCGACCGCATCGCCACCACCTTGCTCGGATTGGGCAAGGGCAAGTCTTTGCCGTGGGTAATGGCGCTGGTGGCCATGGTGATCGGCCTACCGCTGTTCTTCGAAGTGGGGCTGGTGATGATGGTGCCGATCATCTTCGTGATGGCCAAACGTTCGAACCAGCCGCTGCTGAAAATCGCCATCCCGGCGCTGGCGGGCATGACCACCCTGCACGCCCTGATGCCACCGCACCCGGGGCCGCTGATCGCGGTGGGCGCGTTGCACGCCGACCTGGGCCTGACCATGTTGCTGGGCTTCTGCCTGGCGGTGCCGGCGGTGATCCTGGCTGGGCCGCTGTATGGCAACTGGTTGTCCAAGCGCCTGCACGTGGATGAACCGGCCGACATCGGCGCGCTGTTCAGCGCACCGCCCAAGGCTCCGCGCCAGCCGAGCTTTGGCGTGTCGTTGCTGATCATTTTGTTGCCGGTGATTCTGATGCTCGGCAGCACCCTGGCCAAAGTCGCGCTGTCGGCCGACAGCACGCTCGGCTTGACCTTGAAGTTCCTCGGTGAACCGCTGATTGCCCTTGGCCTGGCGGTCATCGCCGCCGTCGTTTGCCTGGGCTGGGCCGCCGGCATGCCACGCGCCGATGTTGGCAACACCCTGCGCAAGGCCCTCGCGCCTATTGCCGTGCTGCTGCTGACCATCGGTGCCGGCGGCGGCCTCAAGCAAACCTTGCTCGACGCCGGCGTCAGCCAGACCATCAGCAAGGTCGCCGAAGGCGCGCACATGCCGTATCTGTTGCTGGCCTGGCTGATCGCCGTGGCCCTGCGCCAGGCCACCGGTTCAGCCACGGTGGCAACCACCACCACCGCCGGCATCCTCGCACCGATGATGGCTGGGCTGGCGGCGACGCAAAGCTCATTGGTGGCCCTGGCCATCGGCGCCGGCTCGGTGTTCTTCTGTCACGTCAACGACGCCGGGTTCTGGATGGTCCGTGAGTACTTTGGCTTGCAGTTGAAGCAGACGATTTGGGTGTGGTCGGTGTTGCAGACCATTGTGTCAGTCGTCGGTTTGGTCGGTACGCTGCTGCTGTGGCACTTCTTGACCTGACACTCAGGCAGTCAAGGTGTGGCGCTTGCCAAACAGCGCCACACTCCCAACCCCCACCGCGCCCATCACCATGCAATACCCCACGCAAATCCAGGGGCTGGTCGGCATCAACGCGATCAACATCAGCGGCGTGGTACTCGCCCACACTGCATAGGCGATGTTGTAGGTGAAGGAAATCCCCGATACTCGCACCTGCGCCGGAAACAGGCCGACCATCACCGACGGCACCGCGCCCACAACACCGCAACTCAAGCCCGCCAGCGCGTACGCGGCGCCGAGCCAGATGCCCCCGCTGATCAGGCTGGCGTACAGCACGAAAATACCCACCGGCAGCAGCAGACTGTAGACCAGCACCGCGCGCCAGGCGCCGATGCGGTCCACCAACAGGCCGGCGAGCACGCAGCCGATGTTCAGGAACACGATGCCCAGGGCGCTCAAGGCGAAGGTGTGGCTGGGCGTCATGCCGAACGTTTTCTGCATCATGGTCGGGGTGATGACCACCAGGACCACCACCGCGGAAGTGAGCACGCAGGTGAGGATCATCGCCGGCAGCAAGACGGCGCGATGGTCGCGCAATACGGTGCGCAGCGGCAGTTCGGCAGCGGCTTGGCGGCGAGCCTGCATTTCCAGGAACACCGGGGTTTCGCTGAGCCAGCGGCGCAGCCAGACGCCGATCACGCCGAATACGCCGCCGAGCAGGAAGGGGAAACGCCAGGCGTAGTCGAGGATTTCAGCCGGGGTGAAGACCTGCGCCAGCAACGTGGCCGTCAGCGCACCAAGCAGGTAGCCGAAGGTCAGCCCGGCTTGCAGGAAGCCCAACGCGTAACCACGGTGATGACGTGGTGCATGTTCGGCGACGAAGGTCCAGGCGCTGGGGACTTCGCCGCCCACCGCTGCGCCTTGCAATACGCGCAGTACCAGCAGGATCAGCGGTGCGAAATAACCGATTTGCGCGTAGGTTGGCATGATCCCGATAAGCAGGCAGGGCAATGCCATCATCAGGATGCTCAGGCTGAACACGCGCTTGCGCCCCAGATGGTCGGCGAAGTGCGCCATCAGGATGCCGCCCAGCGGCCGCGCCAGGTACCCGGTGACGAAGATGCCAAAGCTTTGCAGCAGGCGCAGCCACTCGGGCATTTCGGGCGGGAAGAACAGTTGGCTGAGGGTCAGCGCGAAAAACACGAAGATAATGAAGTCGTAGATTTCCAAGGCTCCGCCCAGGGCGGCCAGGCCCAGGGTTTTGTAGTCGGAGCGAGAAAAACGCTGCGCCTGTAGAACAGAGGTGGCAGTCATGTTGAGGCTCGGCAGGCAAACAAAATGGCGTGCAGGTTATGAGCTGAGCCGGTTGATGGCAATCGCGGCGGATATATTTGTTTTCCTCATGGATCGATGAAGATAACTGCATTCCCATATCAATGGCCGTAGCGGAACATGCCGTAAAACTGCCAAAACCATAATAAATACAAGAGGAATGACTCGTGGCCAATGCTATCGAAGAAAGCCGCTATGCCCGATTTGCCCTGCGTTGTTCAAACTTCGCCGAGCGCTGGTTCCCTGACTCCTGGGTGTTTGCCGCGCTCGCCGTGATCATTGTGGCTGTGGCGACCCTGGGCATGGGCGCCGCCCCCGCCGAAGCCGCAAAAGCCTTTGGAGATGGCTTCTGGAGCCTTATCCCGTTCACCATGCAGATGGCCTTTGTGGTGATCGGCGGTTATGTCGTGGCCAGTTCGCCGCCGGCGGTGAAGTTGATTGATCGCCTGGCACGCCTCCCCAGGAACGGTCGCTCGGCCGTGGCGTGGGTGGCGCTGATCTCCATGGTTGCCTCCTTGCTCAACTGGGGCTTGTCCCTGGTGTTCGGCGGGTTGCTGGTGCGCGCACTGGCCCGTCGTACGGATTTACGCATGGACTACCGCGCGGCTGGCGCGGCGGCCTACCTGGGCCTCGGTGCAGTATGGGCGCTGGGGCTGTCGTCGTCGGCCGCGCAATTGCAGGCCAACCCGGCCAGCCTGCCGCCGTCGATCCTGTCGATCACCGGGGTGATCCCGTTCACTGACACGATCTTCCTGTGGCAATCGGGCGTGCTGTTGCTGGCGCTGATCGTGGTGTCGCTGATCATCGCCTACGCCACCGCCCCCGGTCCGAACAGCGCACGTGACGCCAAGGCCTGCGGCGTCGACCCGGCCTTCAACCTGCCCAAACCGCAAGCCCCGACCCGCCCTGGCGAATGGCTGGAACACAGCCCGTTGCTGACCATCCTGCTGGCGCTGCTGGCAGCCGGCTGGCTGTTCCATGAGTTCTCGACCAAGCCGGCGATCAGCGCCATCTCGGGGCTGAACACCTATAACTTCCTGTTCATCATGGTCGGGGCGCTGCTGCACTGGCGCCCGCGCAGCTTCCTCGATGCAGTGGCCCGCGCCGTGCCGACAACCACCGGCGTGCTGATCCAGTTCCCGCTGTACGGCTCGATCGCCGCGCTGATGACCGTGGTCAAGGGCGGCGACGGCCAGACCCTGGCGCACCACATCTCGACGTTCTTCACCTCCATCGCCTCCCACGATACGTACGCGCTGTTGATGGGCGTGTACTCGGCGGTGCTGGGGTTCTTTATCCCGTCGGGCGGCGGCAAGTGGATCATCGAAGCGCCTTACGTGATGCAAGTGGCCAATGACCTGCAATACCACCTGGGCTGGGCGGTGCAGATCTACAACGCCGCCGAAGCACTGCCGAACCTGATCAACCCGTTCTATATGCTGCCGTTGCTGGGGGTGCTGGGGTTGAAGGCGCGGGATTTGATCGGGTTTTCATTCGTGCAGTTGCTGGTGCACACGCCGCTGGTGTTGTTTTTGTTGTGGGCGTTGGGGACGACGTTGAAGTATTTGCCGCCGGTGATGCCTTAATCTGCGGGTGACGCACCTGTTGTTGCAACAGGTGCATTCATGCAGGGGCACTGGGGAGTCGCGCCAATAAATCGGGCAATGCGCTCTGGATTGTGTCCCAAACCACATCAAGGTTGATATCGAAATAACCGTGGGCTATCCGATTGCGCATTCCACGCATGCTCCGCCAAGGAATCTGTGGATGCCCCACCGTGAACTCCGGGTGCTGATCCATGATTTTTGTCGACGCTTCACCCAAGATGATCAAACTCATGATCACTGCTTGTTGAGTACGCCTGTCTTCCAGAAACTCCTCTTTGCTCAAGCCTTCGACAAAGGTGATCGCGTCAGTTGCGGCCTGCCTGATGTGATTCAAATAATCCCCAAGGCGGTTCGAGGTCATATCTGCCGAGCCTCTGCCAACACTTTTGCGCGAAACTTCACAGGCAAATCGGCAGGCGTCAGCAAGTCAACATTGACCCCGAGCAGATCCTCAAGCTCGACCTGAAGCCCACCCAGATCAAAAAGAGTGGTTCCGGGGGGGGCGTCGACCAAAAGATCAAGGTCGCTACCCTCTACGTCAGTACCTCGTAACACAGATCCAAACACCCTGGGATTTGAGATGCGAAAACGGCCCACCACTTCTCTGACGGCGGCTCGCTGTAAGTCAAGGGCAGTTGAAGGTTTCACGGTTCACCTCGGTGACAGCCATTATCGAGCCAGTCTAGCAGCGCTCGCCTCCTGTAGACATATGAAGCTCATCACAGCATTTCTAATGCCCTGGCGAAGTATCGGGAAGATTCGGCAGGGTCTTTTGAAACACCTAGGCCGTCATCAATCGGGATGACAACGTCTCCTTCGTTGAGTACAAGGCCCTGCGCGACGATGCTGACCGTCGCATGAGTGCAGTTGTCCAGGCGTTCGGCCGGCATAACAACGTGACAGCGTTCCAAAAAGCCATGGATGTCGCCATGCAACTCCTGCAAACCAGTGTCATTGATGCAAAAAAACCAGACTGACCGACACAGGCGAAGCCATCGTCAAGGATGCGCTGACGGCGCAGGTGGAGTACTTGCGGGCTGGTAGCCAATTGGCATTGCGTCTGCCGTGATCCCTTGACACCCGCCTGTCTTCCTTTCGTCACATTGCATTGCTACCGTCCTGCGAAATATCTTGCAACATCTCGCCAGCAAGGACTCCCCGCAATGAGTGACGATCACGAAGACCGCCCTGCCCCCGACTCCATCGCCCAACCGCCGGTAGATACCAGCCGTCGGCGCTTCCTGGGGGGCGCGGCGGTGCTGGGGGTTGGCGCGACCTTGAGTGCGTGCGGCAATGGCAGCGAAGCACCGGGCAAGCCAGTGGCACGCCCGCTCACACCGCAGGAGCTGGACAAGGCGTTGCACGACCAGGTGAAGACCGTGGTAGTGATCTATGCCGAGAACCGCAGCTTCAACAATCTGTTTGCGGACTTCCCCGGCGTTGAGAAACCGCTGTCGGCGCTTTCTGCCGCCGACACGCAGCAACGCGACCGCGACGGCAGCTTATTGACCACCCTGCCCCCCGTCTGGGGCGGTGTGTTGCAGGTCGGCCCGCAAAGCGTGGATGGGGTGACCTACCCCAGCGAAGTGCAATTCCAGGAAAACCTGCCCAACGCCCCGTTCGCCCTCAAGGGCCCGAACGCCGAAGACCTGCCCTTGAGCCTGGTCACCCGCGACTTGTGGCACGTGTTCTATCAGAACCAGATGCAGATCAACGGCGGCAAGAACGATGGTTTCGTTGCCTGGGCCGACTCCGGTGGCCTGGTGATGGGGCATTACGCCCAGAGCCGTTATTCCCTACGCTTGTGGGACGTGGCCAAGGAGTTCGTGCTCTGCGATAACTTCTTCCAGGGTGCCTTCGGCGGTTCGTTCCTCAACCACCAGTACCTGATCAGCGCCACCGCGCCGTTTTATCCGAATGCCGCGCAGTCGGTGGCCAAGGCGCAGATCGCCACGCTGCAAAGCGATGACCCGACTGACCCGCGCCTCAAACCCCTGGATAAATCCCCGGCCAGCGCCATGACCGGCCCGCCGCAGTTCGGCCCCAGTGCGCTGACCCCTGACGGTTACGGCGTGAACACCCTGGCCCCACCCTACTGGCCGACCTGGATTCGCGACCCGGAAAACCCGGACTACGCCAAAGCCGACCTGCCCAACGTGCTGGTGCCGCAGACCCACGAACACATCGGCGACAAGCTATCGAAAAAGAACGTCGACTGGGCCTGGTACGCCGGGGCCTGGCAGGCGACGCTGGACCAATTCAAGGACTCGGGCGGCATTCCGAAGATCCCGAATTTCCAGTATCACCACCAGCCGTTCAACTACTTCAAGCAGCAAGGGCCCGAAAACCGTGCGGAGCGTGACAAGCGCCTGCGCGACGCGGGCTTGGGCGACGAATCCAGCACCAACAAGTTCTTCGCCGACGCCGAGGCGGGCAAGCTCCCCGCCGTGACCTTCTACAAGCCCCAGGGCAACCTCAATATGCACGCGGGTTATGCCGACGTGGCCTCCGGCGACCGCCATATCGTGCGTGCCCTGAAGGTGCTGCAGGAGAGCCCGCAGTGGAAAAACATGGTGGTGGTGGTCACTGTCGATGAAAACGGTGGCTGGTGGGACCACGTGGCACCGCCCAAGGGCGACCGCTGGGGCCCTGGTACGCGAGTGCCGGCGCTGGTGGTGTCACCCTTTGCGCGCAAAGGCACGGTGGACCATACGGTGTACGACACGGCGTCGATCCTGCGCCTGATTACCCGAGTCTTCCAGTTGGAGACCTTGGACGGCCTCAAGCAGCGGGATGACGCGATGATTGCCCGCGGCCAGAAACCCATGGGCGATTTGAGCAATGCCTTGCAGTTCAGCGTGTAGGACGGCTTATCCAATAACGACACACCCGACGATTTAGGACGCGGTTTTCCCGGTCAGCCGCTACTGTGTGGAGGTGGGCTTTCATCCCGCGCAGACGGGCTTTCGCTGACAAGGAATCAAGTATGTTCAAATCGACCAGGCTGTCCTTCGCCCTGGCCGCACTGATGGCCAGTGCGGTGGTACAGGCCGACATCGAAGTACCCCTGGGTAGCCCGCAACGGGTGACCCAGTTGTTCGCTTACCCCAATAACTGCAACGTGATCTGCTTTCGTCCATGGACGCTGGAGCAGACCGTCGAGCATTACCTGAACCAAAGCCTGCAACGCGACGGCTACAGTCGGGCCAAGGTCAGTGTCAAAACCCATGAGGGCCAGGTCGTCGCGACCTTCAGTGGCGTACCCGACAGCTACGGGCACCCGCTGACGGCACTGCTCGACACCGCCGACCTGGCCTACCGGGGCGCCAGCAAGCTCAACGTCGACGGCAAGTGGGCCTACAACTGGTACCTGTTCCTGCCGTTGGGCATGGCCCTGGAAAACCGCAAGAGCATTGAGCTGCTGCACTTCCCCCCGGATTACTCACTGACCCAGGCCCAGGATTACCTGGAATCGGCCACCACCGACCGCTGGGCCACCTTGCTCACCGACAATGGCATACCGGCCACCGAAACCCCGGCCTACCAGACCATCATCGACATCGCGCCCATCGCCGCACCGTCCAACGCCGGCAAGGACTTGGAGAGCGTCTACGGTTACTTCACCGACTACCAGACCCGCATGGTCAAGGAACTGAGCGTGCGGCCCAGCGGCTCATTGCCAATGGTCGCGTTCGGCGCGCCGGTGCGCAGTTGGATCAAGCAACAATACGGGCAAACCGTGGGAGTGCTGGGCCTGGCGCAAATCAGCCCGGAAGCGGGTAAAACCGTGTCGGTCCTGGGCTCCAACCATCCCAGCTACATCTGGTATGCGGCCAGCCCCGACACCTATGACGGCGACGAGCAGAAGGCTGACGAAGCAGGCTTGAAAGTGATGGGCCAGGACCTGAGTGCCGCCTGCTGGCAAGCCGGGATGGGGCAAAAACCGGCGAGCGATCCGAATGTGCTACTCAAGGCATGCATGAACACCTGGCAGGTCACGCGCAAAGAACAGACCTGTGAATTGTTCTATACCTCGGTGCGCAACCTGAGCCCCGAACAGGCGAATGCCAAATGCGCCACGCCCGCGATCAAGTCACAGCTCAAACAGCTTAAAAACGCCGTTCCCACCCCATCGATCGGCATTCCAGCGCTCTAAAGCGCAAAAAAAAACGATTTCTACTGTCAACTCTGACAGTAGAAATCGGTTCAATCTTAAGCGAGTCTTGAGCCGGGCCATCCGCTGCAAGACTGGCAGTCAGACACCATCCGCAGGTCGATGCAGCCCTACCAAGGAGAGTTATGAAGACTCAAGCCATGGATAAGGCTAAAACTGTTGCGACTGACTGCCTCTATCCCTTTGCGACATCGCTGTTCGAGCGCGGCTACCCCTCGACCCGCCAGTTTCAAGTGGTGCGCAACCGAAACGGCGACCCCACGGGGATCAAGGCCCGTGTCGCCTTTGACAGCCGAACGCGCATTGCCAAGGTGTCGGGCTACGCCCTCAGCGAGCGGCGCCAGCACACCTTCCAGATCTCATCGCGTATTCATCTGTACGACCGATGGTTCTGCGGCCTGCTGCGTCACTCTTGCAGCCCGAATGTCTATTTCGACACCCACTATCTGGAGCTATGGGCCGTGGTGCCGATTGCCGTCGGAAGCTGGCTGACCATCGATTACGCCGACAGCGGCGACATCTTGCCCCATCAATTTGCCTGCCACTGTGGCGCGCCCAACTGCCGGGGCTGGATCAAAGGCCGAGAGGAACAGATAAACGCCGAGGGGCTGCGCGTGCTGGAGAGCAAGCGCGGCCCCGAATACCGTTAGGCTTCGCCCAACGGGCGCAGGCGATATTGCGGCGGCAGTTGCTCAAAGCCACTGATGGTGGTGTTCAGGCTCTTCCAGCGGCCATCCTTGATGCCATAGATGCAACCATGGATCGACAGGCTCTGCCCACGGTGCCAGGCGTTTTGCACAATGCTGGTATGGCCGACGTTGGCCACTTGCTGGATCACGTTCAACTCGCACAGGCGATCGACGCGCTCTTCTTCAGTCGGCAACTGGGCCAGCAGGTCACGGTTTTCGTAGTACAGGTCGCGAATGGTGCGCAGCCAGCCGTCGATCAGGCCGAACTGGCGGTCCTGCATCGATGCACGCACGCCGCCACAGCCATAGTGGCCAGTGACGAGGATGTGTTTGACCTTGAGTACATCGACCGCGTACTGGATCACCGACAGGCAATTGAGGTCAGTGTGCAGCACCACGTTGGCCACGTTGCGGTGCACGAATAGATCACCCGGCAGCATGCCAACGATCTCGTTGGCCGGCACTCGGGCGTCAGAACAGCCGATCCACAGGTATTCCGGGGTCTGCTGGCGAGCGAGCTTGGCGAAGAATTCGGGATCTTCCTGTTTGATCGCATCCGCCCAGCGTTCGTTGTTATCAAGCAGGTCTTGTAGTTCGTTCATCAGGGAAAGCCTCAGGAATGATGCGCAGTTTTGTGACTGACAACCCGTCGTCCGGGTCACGCCCTGCCGGTGAATAACAAACATGAATCAGCTTGAATCTTTGGGGCGCAGTGCCTGTCCACACACTATAAGCCCCACAGTATGAGGATTGGCCATGACTGAATCACGACGTCCCTACGGTGCTACCCAGCCCGAACCGATTGATGACAACGAAGATCGCATGGGCTCGATGCGCGAGCTGGACTTTGACGAGGACGCACCCTCCGCGCAGACCGGTGATGATTTGACCCCGGAAAACTTGATCCATGAGGATGGCGCGCGGGATGCCAGGGAGGAAGGCGAAGATAATCCGGCGGATTACGATTTGAGTATCGTGAACGAAGATGAAATTGGCGGTGGTAACGGCCTGGATGAGGCCGAACTGGCGGATATCGATCCGGTAGACGGTAACCGCTGACAAAACGTCGTCCTAGATGTGGGAGGGGGCTTGCACCCCGATGGCGGTGTGTCAGTCACTCGATGAGCTGGCTGGTCCACTGCTATCGGGGGCAAGCCCCCTCCCACATTGGGCTATGTATTTAGTCGACCAGGGTGCAGGCCATGACGACCGCATCTTCGCGCCCACCGACGGCCGGGTAGTAATCGCGTCGACGGCCGATTTCATTGAAGCCATAGCGCTCGTACAGCCGGAACGCGCCGGTGTTGCTGTCACGCACTTCGAGGAAACATTCCCGCGCGTTGGCCGCATAGGCGCGAGACATCAGGTGCTCCAGCAGCGCCAGGCCCAGGCCACGGCCCTGGTTTTCCGGCTTGACGGTAATATTCAGCAAATGCGCCTCGTCGAGGATGATCTGCACCACGCCGTGGCCCACTTGCTGCTCGCCTTCAAACATCAACCAGATCTGATATTTGCCCAGCCCATCGAGAAAGATCCCGCGGGTCCAGGGATGGCTGAATGCCGCGTATTCGATTTTCAGCACGGCGTCGAGGTCTGCCTCGGTCATCGGGCGGAAGGATAAAGCCTCACTCATCGGTTGTTTTCCAGCGCGCCATCAGCCGGCGCATGGCTTGCCAGACATCAGCCTTACGCTGTGGCTCTTCCATTAATAATTCCAGGCCCGGCAGGGCCCATACCGAGCCCAGGCCTTCGACCTGCAGCTCGCGGTACCACGCCTCGGCATTGGCCTCACCGGCAAAGCGCACGGCAGGCAGGCCGATCAGCCAGAGGCACACGCAGGGTTCGTCTTCCAAACGCGCCGAGACAAAACCTTGGACAAAATCCCGCGCGGCTTCCGGGCCCTGGTCCATCGTGCCGCGCACCAGCAGCGGCCAACGCACGGGGTCGCCGACAATTTGCGGACTGTCGGGCAGGCCGGCGGCGCGCAGCATGTCCTTGAGCAGCATATAGGCCGGGTCACGGGTCTGGAAGCGCTCGCCGGTAGGCAGTTCCACCAGCAACAGGCAACGTCCGGCCCGTAGCAATTGCAGGGCAAAACGCGGTGGCGGGACGACCGGCGCCTTGACCACGGGGGCCGCTTCTTCAGCGACTACCGGCTTGGCCATCGGCGACGGACGTGGCACCTCGACATTGGCGCGCTCCACCACCGGCCGCACAGGCGGCTCTGGCTTGACCACCGCCACGGGCGCAGCGGCTTCTTCCCCGGAGGTCTCGAACGCCTCATAGGGCTCGAGCGCCTGCAACAACTCGGGCCGCGACGGGGCGGCAAACGGCAGTTCGGTGCGGGGCAGCCAGTTGACCACCTGCATGGCGGTCAAGTAAGCGCGACGTCGGGACTCGATAAGCACAGCTCGGCCACTTGTGGATAAGTAAAGAACGGGGATTCTACCGCTGTTCGGTAACAATCGCCCACTGCGCACTGACCGGCTGTGGATAAATCCCGCGCCTGATGCAGTACAATCGCGACTTTTAATCGCCAACCAGCCGGCCATTCCCATGATCGAACCCAAGCGCGTCCTGCGCGCCCTCGCCGAACACTGGGCCCTACTTGAGCCACTGTGCGAACACTTCGACCAAGGCACGCTGAGCCTGGGCGAGTTGCGCGCACAACTGGCCGCCCAACAATTGGACAGCACGCCCCAGGACATCACCAGCCTGCTGGACGTGTGGATTCGCCTGGATATCCTGGTACCTGTCGCCAAGAGCCCGAACCGTTTCGAGCTCAATGCACAGATCCACGACTTCCTCGCCTATCTTCGCAAGGAGCACCGGCTTGGCCTGTGCCTGGAAATCGAAGCTTACCTGCGCCACCTCGAGCGCTTGGCCGGTTATATCCAGGACGCCTTCGACATCCGCGATGGCCACGACCTGGCGCGGCAACTGCGCCTGCTGGACATGCGTGTGCGCGACGTACTGAAAAAACTCGCCAACGACGAACAGGCCCTCGCTGCCGTGGCCGACCGCGCCAAGACCAGCGACCGGCAGATCCCGTTGCGCCAGCGTTATGCCGAAGTCCTGGCGACCTGGGATGAATACGTCGAACCGATGATCCAACTGGTGAACGCCGACGGCGCCTTCGAGCAAGGCGTGCGCAAGGTGGAGAATGTGCTGCTGCGCATGCTCACCGAGCAACAGCGCCTCGGCCACCTGGTGGACGACGACATGCTGCTGCGTACCCACGCGCGCATTCTCGAGATGCAGACCAGCGCCCAACTGACCTTGCGTCACGCACGGGAACTGCTGTTGCCACTGCGTGAAGAAGCACGTCGGCACAACGCCGTGACCCGTGGCGCAGCACTCGCGCTATCGGCCATCCGCCGCAAAGGCCTGGATGCCGTGCCGCAGGCCGCGATGCCGATGTTTACCCGGCCGCAAAGCACCTTCCTTGGCAGCGCGAGTCAGGTCGAGGCCTACGTATACGCCCTGGCGAACTTCGAGCCGAAACCGGCGCGTTTCCCCAAGGCGCACAAGTCCCATAAAGGCGAAGCCCAGCGCGCACCGCGCACGGTCAAGGAAATGCTCGAACGCTGCGAAGACGCGCTGCCGATGCCGGACCTGATGACCTGGCTGCTGGAACAGGAGCCGGACGGCGCCACCGACGAATTGCTGTATTGGTTCTCACGCCTGTCCCGCGAAAAACGCTTCAAGCGCGAGCGTCTGGAACGCCGCGATTACCACACACACGAGCACCAGGTCAGCCTGCGCTCATTCGCCCTGCTCCCGGCCAGCCCTGACGCGGCCGAGCATTCTGCGAGCACTCCTTATGCATCTTGATCTATCCGAACTGTCCCAGCTGGCGCCGATTTTTCGCGAGCTGTTCAAGGGTTACCACGTCAGCCGCCGCGACCCGGAGCTGTACGCGCAACTGTCGAATTTCCAGGATCAGTACCGTACGCTGTTCAAGGCCCTTGGCTTTGAGCTGGTGTGCGATACCCGGGGCTTCTACTACTTCGTACCCGACTCCGCCATTGCCAGCGCGCAGGTGAACAAGACCGCCCAACGCCTGGCGTTGTTCACCTTCATCATCGTCGAGCATTTGGCCGACCAGGGCCGCGACCCGATTGCCGTGCTCGACGGTGGCAGCCTGGGCCGCGACGAACTGCCCTCGTTGTTGGAAAAGTACCGCGACCTGTTTATCCAGGCCGAAGTGCAGACCCAGGAAGAACTCGAAGAAAAAATCATGCGCCGCATGACCCAATTGGGTTTTGCCAGCGAAGACAACGGTATTTATCGCTTCCTGCCGCCGATGCACCGCTTCCTCGATGTGTGCCTGTCGGTGCAGCAGGACCGCGACCTGGCGGCCAGCGTGCACAGCGTGTTGCCGTTGCCTGCACCGGTGATCATCGACGAAGACAGCGATGAAAAACTGCTGAAGACCGATGACCCGTTGGACTTGAGTGATTTTGACGACGAAAGCGAAGAAGACGCCCTGGCCCGCGCCATTGCCGAAGAACAGGAGACCGACGCATGAGCAAGGAACGCTACGGCATCCGCCGCTTCGCCCTATTGAACACCGCCGGCTACAGCCTGGGCCTGTTCCCGCTGGAAGAGCCGCTGTCGGTGTATGGCGCGAACAACCTGGGTAAATCCGCGTCGATCAACGCCTTGCAGTTCCCGATCCTGGCGCGCATGTCGGACATGAGTTTCGGCAAGTACACCCTGGAACAATCGCGGCGCTTCTACTTTGCCACCGACACCAGCTACATCCTCGTAGAGGTCTCCCTGCCCCACGGCCCGCATGTGATCGGCGTGGTCGGTCGCGGCCCGGGAGGCGGCTTTGGTCACCAGTTCTTCGCCTACGCCGGCAAGCTGGACCTGGCCCACTACCAGAAAAACGACACCTGCCTGCGTCAGAAAGAACTGTTCACCAACCTGGAGCGCGAGGGCCTGAAAGCCTACGAGCTCAAGCCCGATGAACTACGCCGTTTGCTGGTGGGCGGCCACACGTCGATCCCGCTGGACCTGACCCTGATCCCGCTGCGTTCCACCAGCGAACAGAGCCTGAAGACCTTCCGCGCACTGTTTATCAACCTGCTGCACATGCGCGAAATCACCGCGGCCAAGCTCAAGCAATTGTTCCTCGATGCGTTCGAGCACAGCCTGCGCTCCGGCAGTGTCGATTACATCGCAGCGTGCGAAGAAGCCTTCCGCGACGTGCGACGCATGGAGCAGGACTACAACTCCCTGGTCGCCGCAGGACCGCTGGTTGAAGCACTGGCCAATGGTGTGAAACAGCGCGACATCCTGCGTGGCAAATTGCATCGCCTGTCGCCGCTGCTGGACTCGCTGCTGGGCACCTGGTCGGACTACGCCAGTGCGCGCAAGGAAGAGCTGACCATCCAGGCCGAGCACTACCGCAACGAGCAGGACGCGTTGCAAAACGACCAGCGCGGCGGCACCCAGGAGCTGATGCGCCTGGAGCGGGAAATCAGCGGTATCCAGCGTTGGCTGGGCGAGCTGTCGGTGCTCAAGCATCGATTTGCCCTGGTCGATGACGTCAAGGTGCTGGAACAACAGCTGTTGGCGGCCAAAGATGCCCACGATGAACTGGCCGGCGCCCTGGCGCAGTCACGGCAGTTCAGCGCCGAGGATTTGGACGAGCGTCTGCGCGACCTGGAAAAACGCTTGAAGTCGGTCAAGCAGCAGCTTGATCACGCGGATAACAATAGCTACGCCAAACTGCGTGAAGAATTCTCACAGCAGGATGTCGAGCGTCTGATGCGCTTGTTCAACAGTTCTCTGTTCAGCCTGCCGTTGGGCGAGCATGGCATTACGCTGGATGAGGACGGCCAGTGGGTCAAATCCCTGGAACTGATCCTGGATGGCTTCAAGGGCGAGCGTTTCGAAGTGCCGGGGCTGTCCATCGACATCTCGCACATCGAGCCCCCGGCATTACAGGCCCTGGCGGATCGCGCGGCATTGCGTGACCAGAAAGAACGCCTGGAGAAAGAACTCAAGCAGCTCAAGACCCAGCAGGCCGTGGCCTCTGACCGTGCCGCGAGCAAGACCCAGACTGAAGCGCTGTACCAGCAGGTGCTGGACGCACAAAAAGCCCTCGAAGACTTCCGCCGCGCGCAGACCCTGAGCGCCGAAGAAGGTGAGAAGCTGGAACAGCTGGCGCAAATGGAAGCCGCCCAGGATGAACTGAAGCGCTCCAGCGATGCGTTCACCGAACGTGTCCAGCAACTGTCGGCCAAGCTGCAACTGGTCGGTCGCCAGATCGGCGATATGGAAGCCAAGCAACGCACCCTGGATGACGCCTTGCGCCGTCGTCAGTTGCTGCCGGCGGACTTGCCGTTCGGCACGCCGTTCATGGACCCGGTCGACGACTCCATGGACAACCTGTTGCCGCTGCTCAATGACTATCAGGACAGCTGGCAGGGCTTGCTGCGCGCTGATGGCCAGATCGAAGCGCTGTACGCCCAGGTACGCCTCAAGGGCGTGGCCAAGTTCGACAGCGAGGATGACGTGGAGCGTCGCCTGCAACTGCTGATCAACGCCTATGCGCACCGTACCGATGAAGCACTGACCCTCGGCAAGGCACGGCGTGCGGCAGTCACCGATATCGCGCGGACCCTGCGCAATATCCGCAGCGACTATGACAGCCTTGAGCACCAGTTGGCATTGTTCAACCGCGAGATCAACAAGCGCCAGGTGTCCAACCTGCAAAGCTTCCGTATCGTGCTGGCACCCAACAAGGAAGCCCTCAAGCATATCGACCAGATCATCCACAGTGCCGGTCAGTATGAAGAAGGCGAAACCCTGTCAGTGTTCGACCTCAGCCAGAGCGCCGAGCAGGACAACAAGAACGAGGAAGCCAAGGAATACCTGGCGCGCCTGGTAGCGGCAAACCATAACCAGTTGGGCCTCAAGGATTTGTTCGAGTTGGCCTTCGAGATCACCAAGGTGCATGGTCAGCCGGTGATCCACACCGACATCGATGGTGCCGCGTCCAACGGCACCACGATGACAATCAAAGCGCTGACCAACATGTATTTGTTGCTGCACTTGATGGACCGCGACCAGGCCGGTCGCGTACGGCTGCCGTACTATCTCGATGAAGCCGCGGATATCGACGAGAAGAACCAGGCCGCATTGCTGGAGACCAGCCTGCAACTGGGCTTCGTGCCGATCCTGGCCAGTGTGAAACCGCAGGTCTCAGCCCAGGTCGCAATCGACTTGGAGGGCGGCAGCGGACCGAACGGGATCTATATCGATGAGGCGGATTGGAAGTACATCCGCCGCCACGATGTGGTGAAGGCCACGGTGAATGTGCAGGCGGATGAGCCGGAATTGGATGAGGTCTGACGCTCGGCGTTGAAAGGCAAAAAGGCCGCGATCTGATCGATCGCGGCCTTTTTTTAGGCTGGGTTTTACGTCGTCTTTGAGGCCCCATCGGGAGCAAGCTCCCTCCCACATGTTGAATACGCTCACAAATCAAAATGTGGGAGGGGCTTACTCCCGATAGCGGCGCCCAGGTCTATTTACCGAGTGGGATTTTAGGCGCCCAGGTCAGCCACTCGTCTTCAAACTTGTCGAACAGCGGGAACGTTTGCTGCGGTCGCGCCGCACTCCCCATGCGCTCGCCATCGGGCGTGGCAAAGGCGATGCCGCCGGCGACCAGCGTCTCCAGGGACTCCGTCCGCACCGTCGCCCCCTTGAACAGGCCAAAGTCGAGACCAAAGCCGCTGGAGTTCCAGAAGCGGCTGCCACTGCGTACCAGGGGAGCGTACTTGGGCTCGATCAGGATGTGGACCAGCACGCGGTCGGCGGTCTGGCCCAGCTCATATCCAGTCACTTTGCCCACGGTGACTTCACGGTAGGTGACCGGTACACCTTCCTTCAACGAACCACGGCGCGCGGCACTGAGCACCAGGCTCAGGCCCGCCTCCTGGTGGGCGGTTTCAGGAGGTTGGTCCAGGGCGACAAAGCTCTTTTGTGGCCCGGCGTTTTTCACCGCAGGCTGTACTTCGATGTACTGCCCGGTGACCAGGGTTTCCAGGTTGGAGGTTTTCATCAGGCCCAGTTCAGGCTTGACCACCCAGAACTGACTGCCGACGCGCGCGATGCGGTCCGCAACTTGGGTGATACGCGCGCCGAGCAATACCGACTGCATATCGGCGCTCAAGTCGACGCTCTCGATCTTGCCCACATCCAGCCCTTTGAAACGAACAGGCGTGCCAGGACGCAGCCCATCGGCGCGGTCGACCTTGATGGTCACCAGGGTGCCATGCTGGTTGGCGGCCTCACGGTCGGCGAACAGGCGGAAACGTGGAATACGCTTTTTCAGCGGTACGTTCGGTTCCGGCGTTTCGAAGGCAATACCACCGGCCATCAAGCTGGCCAGGGATTCACTTTTCACTTGGATGCCGCCGGTGAGTCCGCCGGTCAAGGTTACGCCGCTGGCATTCCAGAAGCGCGTCGAACCGTTGACCAGATTGGCGTATTCCTTCTCGATGTGGACGCCGATCACCAGCTGTTTGTTCTTGCGCGAGAACTGATAGCTCTGCACCGAACCTACCTTGACCTGCTTGTAGAGAATCGGGCTGCCTACATCCAGGGACCCAAGGTTGTCAGTGAACAGCACCATGTGCAGGCCTGGCGAACGCAGATCCAATGGCGGGGCCTTGGCCCGGGCGACAAACTCACGCTGTGGCGCACTGCCTTTGTCGCCAGGGCGGATGGCGATGTAGTTACCTTTGACCAACGCTTCAAGCCCGGTGATACCGGCCAGGGAAATGGACGGTTTGACCACCCAGAACTGGGTGTCCTGCACCAGATAATCTTCGGCCAATGGGTCAAGGGTCAGCTCAGCATTGGCGCTGGACAGGTCTGGATCGATCTTCAGGGTTTTCAGGCTGCCGACCTGAATGCCTTTGTACATCACCGGGGTGCGTCCGGCCTGCAAGCCTTCGAAGTCGGTAAGTTTGACCTTGACCTTGATACCGGCTGCGGCAGCGTCGAAATCTTCGTACAGGCGGAACGGCAGGCTCGGATCAGTGGGAGGGCTATCCTTGCGGTTCTCCGGCGTGGCGAAGGCGATACCGCCGGCAACGATACTGGAGAGGGACTCGCTGCGCACCTTCACTCCAGAGAGGTTGGCATCGATGCTGATGCCGCTGGCGTTCCAGAAACGCGTGTGTTTGCGCACCAGGTTGGCGTAGGTTGGTTCGATATAAACCTTGATTTCAACGGTGCTCTGGTCTTCGGACAGCAGGTAGCTTTTGACCTGGCCGACCTGGATCTGTTTGTAGAACACTGGGCTGCCACGGTTAAGCGATCCGAGACGGTCGGCCTTGATGGTCAGGTGCAGGCCGGGCTTGGCGTCGGATAATGGCGGCTCTTCGGAGAGGGCCTTGAATTTGCGTGTGGGTTCGCCGTCGCCTGGGCTGGCAGCGATGTAATTACCTGAGACCAAGGTTTCCAGGCCGGTGATACCGGCGAGGCTGACACTGGGCTTGACCAGCCAGAAGCGGGTGTTGGTCTTGAGGTATTGCTCGACGTCCTTGTTCATCTCGATGGTGGCAATCACCCCGCGATTGTTGCCCTCATCGTCAAGGGCCAAGGTCTTGACCTTGCCCACTGACATACCTTTGTAGACCACTTCGGTTTTGTTGGCCTGGATACCTTCGCCACTTTCAAAACGCACTTGGATTTCAATGCCCTGCTGGGAATAGGCACGCCATCCCAACCAGCCACCAATGATCAGCGCAATCAGGGGAAGGACCCAAATTGCCGACCAATTCGAGGCCGGTCGGGTTTTAGCTTTAGGCAAATCACTCATGGTCGTCGTCCGACTCCGTGTTATCCCAAATCAGTCGGGGATCAAAAGTTACTGCGGCAAGCATCGTCAAGATCACCACACTGGCGAAGGCTGCTGCGCCGAGGTTGGCCTCGACGCTGGCAAGCCGCCCAAAGTTTACAACCGCCACCAGGATGGCGATCACGAAGATATCCAGCATGGACCAGCGGCCAATGAATTCGATAAATCGGTACATGATGATGCGTTGTTGCGCGGACAGCGGTTGGTGACGCTGCACCGAGAACAGTAGCAGACCAATGCCCACCAGCTTGAATGTCGGCACCAGAATACTGGCAATGAACACCACGGCGGCGATGGGGAACATCCCGTGCTGCACCAGTTGGATGACACCCGACATGATGGTACTGGGATCACCCTGGCCAAGGGAGTTGATGGTCATGATCGGTAGCAGGTTGGCGGGAATATATAAAATGGCCGCGGTGATCAGCAATGCCCATGTGCGCGTGAGGCTGTTGGGACGGCGGGCATGGATCAGCGCACCACAACGGCTGCAGGATTGCTCATCGGCATCCGGCTCTTGCTTGTTCAGTTCGTGACATTCGGTACAAATCAGAATGCCTGCATCAATCGCCCGCATGATCATCTTCTCCTGACAGTGCTTGCCAGATCTGGTGCGGCGACATCACCACCTCAAGCAGAACCTGAACCATTAATAGGCTGACAAAGCAGGCTAGCCCCAGACCGATTGTGATAGAAGCCATATCTGCGAGTTTTACGATCGCTACCAACACCCCCATCAAATAGACCTCCAACATCCCCCAGTCCTTCATATGATGGTAGATGCGGTACAGCAACAGCCCGTAACTGCGGCCCATCTTCCAGCGAATGCTGAGCAACACTGCCAGTTGGCAAAGCAGCTTGAGCAAGGGAATACCCATGCTGCACAGGAACACCACGGCGGCAACGCCTTGCATGCCGGTATCGAACAAACCGACAACGCCACTCCACACGGTGTCCTCAGAGGATTGCCCGAGTAGATTGAGCTGCATGATGGGTAAAAAGTTCGCGGGGATGTACAGCAACAGCGCGGCGAGCACGAGGGCAAGGCTGCGCTCAACGACATTGTGGCGGTGAGCGTAAAGCTCGTACCCGCAACGCGGGCATTGGGCCTTTTCGCCAAGGGCAAGCGTTGGTTTGCGCATCAGCAAGTCGCACTCATGACATGCAACCAGGTCGTCCAGTGGTAAATCCGACACCTTGAGGGTATCAACCGGGTCGGGCATAGATAGGGCTCTGACTCTAAAAAAGGTTAGGTGCCTATTCTAGTGGTCTGGTTCAGAAATAACTGTGCAAATTTGTCGGGCGATTGGGGGCAAGTACGGGAATTGGAGCCGGAGGCGGTGTGCCCGACGGTGCGCCTCAGCGTTATCGTCCTGCATGAGCACGCTAGCGCCTGCGCTTTTCGACCGCCCAAAACAAAACCCCATCTGCTTTCGCAAATGGGGTTTCGGAATTTAATCTTGACGATGACCTACTCTCACATGGGGAAACCCCACACTACCATCGGCGATGCATCGTTTCACTACTGAGTTCGGGATGGGATCAGGTGGTTCCAATGCTCTATGGTCGTCAAGAAATTCGAAAGCAGATGGGGTTTTGTTTTGGGCGATCGAAAAGCGCAGGCGCTAGCGTGCTCACGCAGGACGACAACGCTGACGCGCACCCTCGGGTTGGCATCCCACCATCCTGATGGCATGTTGGCCCGAGTGACGCCTGGCTGTTGGAGCATAGATACCCATCTGAATTTTGACTCAACTACACAAAACAACTCTTCCAGAGTGCCGTTGGGGAAATCGATGCAAAGTGTTTCTTCATTTTTGGTATGGTGCAGCACATTTTCACAAGGATTGATTTTTCATCCGCAGGACGCGGCGTCGACCTTCTTCAACGAGATGCTGTAGAAATGCCTGAACCCATACCGATTAAAGATCACGAAAAAGAAAACCGTTTGGTCAACAAACGTCTGCTCGCCTGCGCGCTGTTGGTGATTGGCATCACCTGTGCCTTGGTGGGCCGCATGTATTTCCTGCAGGTAGTGCAGTTCGACTATCACTCGACGATTTCTGAAAACAACCGGGTCCATGTCCTGCCCATCACGCCCACCCGCGGCCTTATTTATGACCGCAACGGGGTTGTGCTGGCTGACAACCGTCCCAGCTACAACCTGACCATTACCCGCGAGCGCACCACGGATCTCAAAGGTGAACTCGACGCCATCGTCAACCTGCTGCACCTGCCCGCCGAAGACCGTGCCGTGTTCGATAAGGCACTCAAGCAAGCACGCCATCCCTTCGTCCCTGTCACACTGTTTTACGAGTTGACGGAAGAGCAGATCGCCGTATTGGCGGTGAATGAATTCCGGCTTCCCGGGGTCGATGTGGAGCCACAGTTCGTTCGCCACTACCCGCTGGGTGCGCACTTCGCTCACTCCATCGGCTATGTCGGCCGTATCAACGAAAAAGAATCCAAGGCCCTGGATTCGGTGGAGTACCGCGGTACGCAATCCATTGGTAAAACCGGCATCGAGCGCTTCTACGAGTCTGAACTGCATGGTCATGTCGGCTATGAAGAAGTCGAGACCAATGCTCAGGGCCGGGTATTGCGCGTGCTGAAGCATACGGACCCGATCCCCGGCAAAAACATCGTCCTGAGCCTGGACGTCAAACTCCAGGAAGCGGCTGAAGAAGCCCTGGGCGATCGTCGTGGTTCGGTGGTCGCCCTTGACCCGCAAACCGGCGAAGTACTGGCCATGGTCAGCAAACCGAGCTTCGACCCGAATCTGTTCGTTACCGGTATCAGCTTCAAGGAATACGCCGCGCTGCACGACTCGATCGACCGGCCACTGTTCAACCGCGTATTACGCGGGCTCTATGCCCCAGGCTCAACCATCAAGCCGGAAGTGGCGATCGCCGGTCTCGACAGTGGCGTCGTCACAGCCCAAACCCGCGTCTTCGACCCCGGTTACTACCAACTGCCGGACTTTGACCATAAATACCGCAACTGGAACCACAGTGGCGACGGCTGGGTGGACATGGACGCGGCCATCATGCGCTCCAACGATACCTACTTCTACGACCTTGCCCACAAGCTGGGGATCGACCGCTTGCACGACTATCTGGCCGAATTCGGCCTTGGCCAGAAGGTCTCACTGGACATGTTCGAAGAGTCCGCTGGCTTGATGCCATCCCAGGCCTGGAAGCGTGCAACAAGGCGCCAACCCTGGTTCCCGGGTGAAACCGTGATCCTCGGAATCGGCCAGGGCTATATGCAGGTCACGCCGCTGCAACTGGCTCAAGCCACCGCGTTGATCGCCAACAAAGGTGTGTGGAACCGACCGCACTTGGCCAAGACCATCAATGGCGTGCCGCCGGTGGATGAGAACCCCATGCCCAACGTGGTCCTCAAGGATCCGCGCGATTGGGAGCAGGTCAACCACGGTATGCAATTGGTAATGCACGACCCGCGCGGTATCGCCCGGGCTGCTGCGCTTGGCGCCCAATATCGTATTGCTGGCAAGAGCGGTACCGCGCAGGTAGTGGCAATCAAGCAGGGGGAGCGCTACAACCGCAACAAGACCCTGGAGCGCCATCGCGACAACGCCTTGTTCGTCGGCTTCGCACCAGCGGAACACCCGAAAATCGTGATCTCGGTGATGATCGAAAACGGCGAGGCGGGCGGACGTGTGGCAGGCCCTGTAGTGCGCCAGATCATGGACGCCTGGCTACTCGACCAGGAGGGCCACTTGAAGCCGCAATATGCGACCCCGAGCAAGGCGCCGGGCGACCCGCACGTCTGACGAATCAGGTCTTCCACTCATCCCACTGTTCCACGCCCTCATAAGTCAGCCACGGCACATCATGGGCCGTCCAGATGTGCGAGGTGGGCCTGACGTCCGGATCATCATCCAGCGTCGCCACCCGCACAATCACATGCGGCTGAAACTCACGTTCAGCGATCAGATGTGAGCCGCAGCGCGAGCAGAAATGCCGGTGCTTGCCCGGCGAAGATTCAAACGACGACAGCAGGTCCTCACCTTGCGTCCAGCGAAAATGCTTGCGCATCACGCCGGCTGTGGCCACGAACGCAGCCGCATGCACTTTGCGGCAGCTGTCGCAGTGGCAGTGGCTGATGGGCATGTCCAGGCTGTCCACTTGATAGCGCACGCCTTTACAGAAGCAACTTCCATTCAACGGGTCAGTCATAACCTATGGCCGGGTCAAGGATGGGGTCATCATCATCGCGCACAACCGAAGTTTGCGCATTGGTCGATGTCGCCTACTGTCAATGGAGGAGGTGACTTATGCATGTATTAGATCGCATAGAACGAAAAGTCCTGCTGAACGCTTCACGTAAACAAGTGTGGGCGGCACTGACCGATGCCGAACAATTCGGTCGCTGGTTTGGCATTGCCCTCAAGGGCAAGACCTTTGTTGCCGGGGAGACCATCGAAGCACCGATTACCTATCCTGGTTACGAACATGTGGTGTGGAAAGCCAAGATCGAGCGCATCCTGCCGCAAACGTTGTTCTCTTTCTGGTGGCATCCGTTCGCGGTCGATAAGACTGTCGACTACGACCAGGAGACACCCACCCTGGTGGAGTTCACGATTGAAGACCGCGCGCCTGGCATTCTGCTGCGGGTCGTTGAGTCGGGCTTCGACGCCATTCCCGAGGCTCGCCGTCAGAAAGCCTTCAAGATGAACTCCCGTGGATGGGATGAGCAGATGGGCAATATCGAAAACTATCTCAGCCAAGCCCGGCAGGCTTGACCCAAACGGGCATCATGGGCGATGCCCGTTTTCAGCTTCTTGTAGACGTCGATGGCTGCCGACACCGTGGCCACCCTCTGATCACCGGTTGTTCGCCGCAAACGTTCGGCGTTTAGACGTATGACAGGTAGAATCACGCCCTGAAAGCGATTCCTGAGGTGCGGTACGGTGGATTTACAGCAGGGTTTTGTCCTGACCCGGCATTGGCGCGATACCCCTGGGGGCACGGAGGTCAGCTTCTGGCTGGCCACGGACCTTGGGCCACGGTTTATCCGCCTCCCCGTGCAAACCTCGGTGATGTTCATTCCCGAGGCCCACCGCAAGCCGCTGGATTGGTTGCTCAAGGATGAGCGCGATATCGAGTTGCGGCCGTTGCAACTGTGCGACTTCCATCACCGCCCGGTCCTGGGCCTGTACACCCGTCAGCACCGTCAGGCGATGGATCTGGAAAAACGCCTGCGCACCGCCGGGGTGGATGTCTACGAAGGCGATGTACGGCCCCCCGAGCGCTACATGATGGAACGCTTCATCACCGCCCCGGTGTGGTTCGGCGGCACGCCGGATGCCAGCGGCACGCTGCTCGACGCGCAGATGAAACCCGCGCCGGACTACCGCCCCTCGCTCAAGCTGGTATCCCTCGACATCGAGACCACCGCCCAGGGCGATCTCTACTCCATCGCCCTCGAAGGTTGCGGCGAACGCCAGGTGTACATGCTCGGTCCACCGAACAACACCGACGCAGTCGACTTCAAGCTCGACTACTGCGAGACCCGCGCCCAATTGCTCGAACGCCTCAATCAATGGCTCGCCACCCATGATCCCGATGCCATCATCGGCTGGAACCTGGTGCAGTTCGACCTGCGCGTGCTCCACGAACATGCCAAGCGCCTCAATGTGCCGCTGCTGCTTGGCCGTGGCGCCGAGCCCATGGCCTGGCGCGAACATGGCAGCCGCAATCACTATTTCGCCGCGGCGGCGGGGCGCTTGATCATCGATGGTATCGAAGCCCTGCGCTCCGCTACCTGGAGCTTTGAATCCTTCAGCCTGGAAAACGTCGCGCAAACCCTGCTTGGCGAGGGCAAGGACATCTCCACGCCGTACCAGCGCATGGACGAAATCAACCGCATGTTCGCCGAGGACAAGCCCGCCCTGGCGCGCTACAACCTCAAGGACTGCGAGCTGGTCACGCGGATTTTCGAGAAGACCGAGCTGCTCAAGTTCCTGCTCGAACGCGCCAGCGTCACCGGGTTGCCGGCCGATCGCAACGGTGGCTCGGTGGCCGCCTTCACGCACTTGTACCTGCCGCTGATGCACCGCCAGGGTTTCGTCGCGCCGAACCTGGGCGACAAGCCGCCCCAGGCCAGCCCCGGCGGTTTTGTCATGGACTCGCGCCCCGGCCTCTACGAATCGGTACTGGTGCTCGATTACAAAAGCCTCTATCCGTCGATTATCCGCAGCTTCCTGATCGATCCGGTGGGCCTGATCGAGGGCCTCAAGCACCCGGACAACAGCGAGTCCGTGGAAGGCTTTCGCGGTGCGCGCTTTTCCCGCACCCGGCATTGCCTGCCGTCCATCGTTGCTCGTGTTTCCGAAGGTCGCGAAGAGGCCAAGCGTGAACACAATGCGCCACTGTCCCAGGCGCTGAAAATCATTATGAACGCCTTCTATGGCGTACTCGGCTCCAGCGGTTGTCGCTTTTTCGATACGCGGCTGGCCTCGTCGATCACGATGCGCGGCCACCAGATCATGCGCCAGACCCGCGCGCTGGTCGAAGCCCAGGGCTATGAAGTGATCTACGGCGACACCGACTCCACCTTTGTCTGGCTCGGCAGCGCTCATTCCCAGGCCGATGCCAGCCGCATCGGCCGGGCACTGGTGCAGCACGTCAACGCATGGTGGCGTACGCATTTGCACGATGCGTTCGGCCTGCAAAGCGCCCTGGAACTGCAGTACGAAACCCACTTCACCCGCTTCCTGATGCCCACCATCCGTGGCGCGGAGGAGGGCAGCAAGAAGCGCTACGCCGGCTTGGTGGTGCGCGCCGATGGTAGCGAGGAGATGGTCTACAAGGGCCTCGAAACCGTGCGCAGCGACTGGTCGCCCCTGGCCCGGCAATTCCAGCAGGGACTCTACCAGCGCATCTTCCATCGCCAGCCCCACCAGGACTATGTGCGCGACTACGTACGGCGCACATTGAACGGCGAGCTCGACGAATTGCTCATCTACCGCAAGCGCCTGCGCCGCCAGCTCGATGACTACGAACGCAACGTCCCGCCTCACGTGCGTGCTGCGCGCCTGGCCGACGACTACAACGACCGCCTGAACCGCCCACGCCAATACCAGCGCGGCGGCTGGATCAGCTACGTGATCAGCGTCAATGGCCCCGAACCACTGGAAGTGCGCCAGGCGCCGATCGACTACGACCACTACGTTACCCGCCAGTTACAGCCGGTGGCCGATGCGATTTTGCCGTTCGTGAATGATGATTTCAGCACCCTGGTCGGTGGGCAAATGGGCCTGTTCTAAAACACTTGCCTCGTTCGGGTGAGAGCCTGCACTCTTGTTCTCTGACGACCATCCGACGGCGCCGCCCCATGACCCACATCACCCTGACCGGCCACACGGTCGAGCTCTTGCCCCTGCAGCGTGAACACGCGGCCGCCTTGCTCGACGCAGCCGCCGACGGCGAGCTGTGGAACCTCAAGGTCACCCATGTACCGGGCCCGCACACGGTCGATCAATACATCGACACGGCCTTGGCCGGACGTGATGCCGGCACGGTTATCCCATTTGCCGTCGTGCGCCGGGACACCGGCCGGATCGTCGGCAGCACGCGGTTCTGGAAGGTCGACCGGGCCAATCGCAAGCTGGAAATCGGCCATACCTGGCTGGCGCAGTCCACCCAAAAAACCGCGATCAACACCGAAGCCAAGCTCTTGCTGCTGACTTACGCTTTCGAAGTCCTCGATTGCGTGCGCGTGCAATTCACCACCGACGAACTCAACGAAAAATCCCGAGCCGCGATTCTGCGCCTGGGCGCCGTCCAGGAAGGCATCGTGCGCCACGAACGCATCATGCCCGACGGGCGCAAGCGCAACTCGGTACGCTTCAGCATCATTGATTCGGAATGGTCGCAGGTGAAGGCCAACTTGCAGGCAAAGCTGCTGCGATAAGGAGGAAGCACCTATGTACACGCTCTATGGCACAGACGAGTCGGGCTCCTGCATGATCGAAATCGCCCTGCAACGTTGCGCGGTGCACTGGCAACGGGTGGACGCCAGTTCCTGGCAGGACGGTGCGGGCAGCGAAGCCCTGGCGCGCATCAACCCGCTCAAGCAGATCCCCACCCTGGTCACGCCCGATGACCAGGTGTTGACCGAAAGTGCGGCGATCCTGATCCACCTGGGCCTGGAGTATCCCGACTCGCACCTGCTCAGCGGCGACCGTGCCCAGATCATCAGGGGCCTGGTATACATCGCTGCCAATTGCTACTCGGCCATCGGCATCCTCGACTACCCACAGCGTTGGCTGGGGGATGCGGACCCGGCAGCACAAGCACAATTGACCAGCGGCACGCGTCGCTACCTGCACCATGCCTGGGTGGTGTTTGCCAATCAGTTCGCGGGCCAGTTGTTTGCCCCGAACCAGGCGCCGAATGCCCTGGGCATCATGGCGGCGGCGGTGTCGCGCTGGGACGAGGCGCGGGAGGCCCTGAACTCCCTGGCTCCAGGCTTTGCCCAGACCCTCGTGCGGGTGGATGCCGACCCCATTGTCGCGCCTGTCTTTGCGCGACATTGGCCCGAGTGGAAGGTCTCGTAATGTTTCCGCAATCAAAGGAAACAATGAGCATTGAACAGGCCAAAACCCTTGCGTAGCGGGCGCCCTGACCTACGCTTTCTTAAAGTGACGTAGGAATCATCCTTGAATTTGACTGTCGCAGACATGAAACTCAAGAACCCTGCATGGAATTCAAAGGAGGTGCGCATGCTCATCCGGTCGCTGACCCTGGCTACCTTGATGGCTTTTACGGGGCCGCTGTTGGCTGCTGATGATATCAACCCGCTCAAGCAGGACTTGGGCAAAGCCCGGCCACTGGTGGTGGTGGAGCTTGATTCCGGTAATGCCACCTTGGCAGACCTGAAGAGACAACTGGACGAGCCTGCCACCAAGCAGTCGTTTGAAGAGCGCAACATGGTGTTCTACACCATCAAGTTCGGCAGCATCGGTGCCGAAGGGGAGAAGTTCGCCAAGGATCCCAAGGACAACAAGAAGCTCACTCCACCTGAAACCAATGCGCTGATCCGTGCCCTCAAACTGGGTGCCGGCAGCGGCACCAAAGTGATCCTGATCGGCAAGGACGGCGAGAAGAAAGTCGAGAAGACCGTGCCACCGGATACCCTCGACCTGAAGGCGTTTTTCAGCGCCATCGACCAGATGCCCCAGGCTGAAAAAGAAGCCGCTGCCGTCGCAGAGCCCGAACCTGTGGCGCCCGCTCCGGCCAAGGGCACCAAGCCAGCCAAGCCAGCCAAGCCCGGCAGCAAGCCTGCTCCGCAACAACTGGATGACTGATCCAAAAAACCTGTGGGCGCTCGCGCCTACGGGTTTTTTTACGCCTTGCGCAGGGCAAACGGAAAGTAGAAAAACCGCAAGAACGCCACCCGCTTGATCACTTCCCCAATCAGCAACGGCGCCCCCACCGCCACCACAAACCCCACGCACGCCGCAAAAAATGCAGGCAGGCCCAGGCGCTCCATCAGGTCGAAGGTCTTGTGCTGGATTTCCCCATGGAAGATCAACAGGATCAGGGTCGACTGGCCGATGTAGGTCATCGCCCGGGTGATCAACGGCGACACCATCAGCACCCGCGCCAATGCCCAGCACAGGTAGACGCCAATCACCGCCAGCAAGCTGGTCCATAGCCAGTGGTCGTAGCGCCGTTGCGCCAGGTCCATGGTGTCGTGGCTATAAATGAACACCGCTGCGAACAGCACCACCGAAATCAGCAGCGTCAGCAGCGAGCCCTGATGCCTGCGTAACCTGTCGCGCAGCAGGTAACCGTAAATGAAATACGTGCTGCTGATCAGGGTGATATCGAGGCTGAACGGTAAGCCGGGCAGCACCCAGGTTTGCCCTCCGACGGTGACTGGCAGTTGCCAGAAGAAGGGCAACATCCAGATGCCGATCAGCAAGGGCACCAGCATCAGCACGCAGCTCACCGCCAGCGACAGGCGTTCGATCAGCCGCAGCACGACCCAACTGAACAGGATCGCCACCCAGAAATGCGGCAGGAACCACAACGCTTGCCAGGGGATAGTGTCCACCGAGGCATACAGCACACCGCCGATATCCGGCAGCAGTGGTTGGCCGCGCAGCAGGTCGCGCACGATCACGTAGGTCAGCAGGGTGAAGAAAAACGGCTTGAGCAGGCCGTCCGCCTTGCGGACCGCCATCTGCGTGAAGGCTTGCTCCGGTTTGAAAAATACCCCGGACAAAAAGAAGAACAGCGGCAGCACGAACGACGCCAGGATCGGGTATAGCAGGTCCGGGGACGAGGCGACGAACCAGCCATGGGCGTAGACGATTATCAGGATGCCAATGCCCTTGGCGATATCCATTTGAATCCAACGATGTTTCACCTGACCACCCCCTATTCATAAACCCCACATTCCTGGGAGCGCTTCGCACCCTCGAGCAAGCGTGCTCGCCACAATTGGCGTCATGCCTTGCGCCACGGCTTGAGCCACAGGCCCATGGCCAACAACACTGTGGCACCGGCCAGGGTGCCCAGCGCCAATTGCAGCCACACGCCGTCAATCCGAAACAGCCACAGCGCCGCCAGCCCCATCACCAGCGTACTGAGCAACCCGTGTCGCACCCACGGCAAGGCGCCGAGCAACCCCTGGCGCTGCATCAGCAACAGCGCGGTGCCGATCACCCCGGCCAGTGCCGCCAACGGAATACCCGCCAGTCCGAACACAAAGGGCAGGGCACCCAGCAACAGCACATTGACCAGGCTGCCAAGCACCTCGCAACGCAGCGGCTGGCGCGTATCGCCAGCGGCATAGGCATACCGCGCAAGCAAGGCGTTCCATGCCCCGAACACCAGCGGCGCGGCGAACCATGCCAGCAACCAGGGCAGCAGCGAGTTGGCCGATTGCCTGGGCAACAGCAACGCCACCAGACTCGGCGCCGCGGCCACCAGGCCGACGCCAGCGGGCAGGGTCAACATGCTGGCGGTTTCCAGGCCGCGCTTGAGCAGGGCCAGGCGCTCATCGCCCTCGCGCCGGCTCATCATGCCCAGCAGCACCTGGTTGAGGCTCATCAGCGCAATCAACGGCAGGTTCATCAGCTTGCGTGCCAGGTTGACCCACGTCACCGCGCCTTCGCCCAGCAGCGACGCCACCAGCCGCTCGATCAGCGCCAGGCCCTGGCTGGCACCATTGCTCAGCAATAATGGCCCGATGCGCTGGCCCAACTCCCGCAGCGGTGCAACCGACAACTGCCAGCGCCACGGTCGCCAGCCCTGGCGCCACACCGAGGGCAACAGCGCCAACGGCATCAACAGGCTGCCCGCCAGGCATGCCAGGGCCAGCGTGTGCGGCTGCGTCGCGGTGCCTGCCAGGGCTAGATAAATCACCGGCGGCAGGTTGAACAGCAGCGAGCCCAGCCCCGCCAGCACAAAGCGCTCGCTGGCCTGCAACGGAATACTGAACAACCCATGCAACATCAGCCCAGGCACGCACCAGGCGACAATCTGCAGGTTACTGCCAGCCAGCGTCGTGGCGCTCGCCGCCAACCCCGGGCCCAGTACCTGCACCAGCCAGGGCGCCAGCAGCGTCAGCAGCAGGCTGGTGCACAGGGCAATCAGCAGCAGCGCTGGGAACAATGCCGCCAGCCAAGCCAGCCGCTCAGCGGCCTTGCGCGCCAGGTACAGCGGCAGTGCGGCGGCACTTAACACGCCCCCGGCCAACGACATGCGCAACGCCTCGGGCAAGAACAGCGCGATCAGGAGCGCATCGCTGCGCTCCCCTGCGCCCCAGGCCGCCACCAACAACCATTCGCGGGCGAACCCCAGGCACAGGCCGAGCAAGGTCGCCAGGGTCAGCCACGCCGCAGAGCCGAGCATCAGGGACGCACGCCATCGAGCAGCGGCTTGCGATAAGCCACGCCCTTGAGCGGCGGCAGGCGCGCCGGAAACAACCGGCGCGCCTCCAGCACATTGATCCCCACCATCAGCCAGAACAACGCCACCATCACCACCGCAAAGCTGAAGTAGTGGTCAAACAAGCCGCTGACCAGCGCTGAGAGAATCCCGGCGGTGGTGCCTAACCACAGCGCATTGTCCTTGGTCAGGCGGATCGGGCCTTTTTCCGGGCGAGCTTCGCGCCACCAGCGCACGGTCACGGCGACAAACAGCAACATGCCCACCAGGCCGATCTTGTAGATGTAGTTCAGCCACAGGTTGGAGATCCCCAGCAGGTGCGTGCCCGGCACCGGTGGGTCGACCTTGAAGCCGATACCCAGCGGGTACGCGGCAACCGCCTGGGGGAACAGGCGGTATTCATCGAAACGCACTTCGGTACTGGCGTTGTCCGATGAGAAAATCGTCGCCAGGCGCTCCTGCAACGGCGGATACGCCATCACCAGCGCCACCGTCAGCGCCGCGCCGATCATCAACAGGCGGCCGGTATACGGCACGCGACGCGTGGCCATCCACATCAGCACCAACGCCAGGCTGACCATCGCCCCCCGACTGCTGGCCAACAGCAACGCGGCCGCGCCGAGGCACGCCACAGCCAGGCCCAGTGCGCGTTTCCAGCCTTGTTCAGTCATGCCATAGCAGAACGCCAACGGCAGCAGCAACGCCATGATCCCGCCGATGGCATTCGGGTGAGTCCACGGCGAGCCCATGCGCGATGACATGGCCTCCAGGCCGAACTTCAACATGTCGTAGTTGGCGTAGTTGAACAGCCCCAGGAGCGGCGCAATCCCCGCCCCCGAACGTGTGCGCACGAACACCGCAATCGACAGCACCAGCATCGCCAGGGTGCCCAGCAGCAAGGCGATCACCAGGGATTCACGCTGCTTCTGGTCCACCAGCAATTTGGCGGCAAGGAACACCCCGGACAGGTTCAACAGCCAACGCAGCCAGTTGGCCAGGCCGCTGGCATCGGCGTGGGTGATGACCTGGCCGACGATAAACGGGAACACGCTGAACAGCATCAGCCCCAGCAGCATCTGGTCGGTGGGCCGCCGCGCCAAACCGGGGGGGTCGGGCAGGCGCGACAGAAACCCGTGCCACATCACCGCGCCCCAGGTCAGGGCCAGGATCGCCTCGCTGACGGTGGTGCGAATGCCCAGGTTGACCGTCGAGTACGGCATGAAGGTTGCCATCGCGGCGAACAGCAGCAGGCCCCAGAGCGGAAAACGCAAGATGGTCACCGCCGCCGCCAGGCCGATCACTGCGAGAAAGGCCTTGGCCGGTGACAGCAGCAGGGCCAGGGCGCCGAACAGCACGCCAAAGAGGACGGCGACGAGACCGGTCAGGTTCAGCCTCACGTCAATTCCTCGATCAATTCGGCGAGGCGCTGGCGATAGGCATGCTGATTGAAGCGCGCAGCCCATTGACGCCGCTGCTCGGGTGGCTCTTCATCGGGCCGCTCGGCCAGCGTCACCATCAACTGCACCAGCGCCGGTGCATCGGTGGGCGAAAAACGCGGCGCCGACGGCGGGGTGATTTCATCCAGTGAGGTACCGCTGGCCACGGCCACCGGCGTGCCGACGCTCAGGGCTTCGATCACCGGCAAGCCAAAGCCTTCGGCATAGGACGGCTGCCACAGGCGCGACGCCTGGCGGTACAGCGCCTGCAACTCGGCATCCGACACGCCGCTCAAGGCGCGAACCCCCGGCAAGCTGCGCTGGGCCTCGGGCAAATGATCGAGGCTGCCCACCAGTACCAGCTCAGGCACGCCAGGGGATTGGCGGCGCGCCTGCTGCCAGGCGTCCACCAGGAACGGTACGTTCTTACGCAGTTCCCGGGTGCCCACCAGCAGCCAGTAGCGTTCGGGCAGTTGGTGGGCGGCCAGGTCCGCCGCCCGTTCGGTAAAGCCATCGACCTGGTTGGGCAGCACACGAACCTTGCCCGCCGCGTTGGGAAATAACCGCACGGTTTCATCGGCGCTGTACTGCGACGGTGTCCACACCCGGTCAGCGCTGTGGACTGCGTAGGCAATCGACAGGCGATCGCTGGTCTTGTAGATCAGCGCCTTCAAGCGGTTGGCGTGGTAGTTGTCCAAGGTGATCTGGAACAGGTCATGCAGCAGCACCACCGTGCGCAACCCCCTGGGCTTGGGCGGCAGTGGCAGGCCCATATTGAAGGTGCTGATGTACACATCGATGTGCTGTTCACGTAATGCCCGGGGCAAAAAGCCGGCTTCGAAACGCAGGCGATTGTGCGGCTGGTGCATCGCGGTCTTGGCGCAACCCCATTCGGGGCAGTGGGCCTGCAAGCGGGTTTGATCGCCCAGCGGCGCCACGGTAAAGCGTTCCAGCTCGATACCCGGCAGCGTGCGCAGGGCGCTTTCCAGCGCATACACCTGGCGACTGATGCCCGATTGCGGCGAGGTGCCGACGGTGCGGTAATCCAGGCCTACGCGCATGCGGGCTCCTTTTGATTCAGCGGCGACAGCGTGGCGTACACCTTTTCCAATTGGCTGGCGGCGACGCTCCAGTCATGGGCGCGGCGCACGTAGGTGCGGCCGGCTTCCCCCATGGGCGCGGCAGCGCCGGGAAATTGCAGCAGGCGCACCACGGCATCCGCCAGGCTGGTCGCGCTTTGCCCGCCGAGGTAATCCAACCCCTCTACCAGATCGAGGCCCGACACGCCCTGATCGGTGCTCGCCAACGGCAACCCGGCCGCGAGCGCCTCCAACACCTTGAGCTTGGAGCCGCCGCCATGACGCAACGGCGCGAGAAACACCGAACAGCTCGATTGCAGGGCCAGCAGGTTCGGCACAAAGCCTTGCCATTCGATACGCGGGTCCTGCCAGCGTTCGCGCCAGCGTGTGGGCATGCCGAAACCACACACGCTCATGCGCGCGTCCGGGCAGTGCTCCCAGACCTTGGGCAGGATCTCATCCAGCGCCCACTCAATCGCATCCACATTGGGGGCGTATTCATAGTTGCCGAGGAACAGCACGCGACGCGCCGACGGGTCGGGCCGGGCGCTGGCGAAGTATTGGCAGTCCACGCCATTGACCACCACGGGCACCGGCTTGCCAGCGATTTTTTCCAGGACCTGGGCATCGCTGTCGGTCACCGCCACTACCTGCGTTGCCTGGCGCATCACCCGGCGTTCCCAGCGGGTGTAGCGCCATTGGTCGTAGCGAATAAACGGCAGCGCCCATCGCGGCAAGCGGTCGTAGGTCGCCGCACCCAGGGCCGATTCGACATTGTGTTCGGTCAGTACAAAGGGTTGGGACTTTCGCGCCAGCGCCTCTTCATAGGGCTGGAAGCTGTAGCTGTGCTCGATCTGCACCACGTCCCAATGTTCATTGAGCAATTGGCTGAAGGTGTCCTGCAAGGCTCCCGACAGGCCATTCACGCTCGCCAGCAACGGGTAGGGCGCCAACAATCCGGCCACCAGGGTCTTCACGCTGCGCAATGGGCGGCGCGGCAGGATGATCAGTTGTTCGAGGAAGGCTTCCAGCACCTGGCGATCGGCCAGCGACACCGGGTGCTTGTCATGCAGCAGCAAGGTGATCCGATGCCCGCGCGCCGCCAGGCTGCGCAACAGGTGGAACTGGCGCGTCTTGCCGCCGCTGGTGGCGGGCCAGGGCGAGTAGGGCAGGATCCATAAAATGCGCATGGCTGGCCTCAATCCCATAACAGAATTTGCAGGTTTGGCTTGACCGGGAGGGTCAGCCCATTGGTGCCGCTCACCGGGGTTTGCGTGCCGCGCAGCGGGTCATAGAGGGTTGCGCTGGCAAGGTTTGGCAGGTGTGCGTTACCCCCCTGGGCCGACCAGAAGAACCACAGCTTGCGCCCGTCGGCGCGGGTCCAGCCGATGCTGAACAGACCGTCGGGCCATGCGTCGGTGGTGGGCGGGTCGCCGGGGGTGAGCGTTGGCCCGCTGACCTCGAGGAACTGTTTCAAGGCGGTGTAGACCGGCTTGGGGTTGGCGTCGATGTCGAGCAAACCATAAGACTGATCGCGCACGCTGGCGCGCGGGTCGAGGTCGCTCAAGGTAAACAGGAAGGTTCGGTCGTAATCCAGCGCGCTCATCAGCGCCAGGCGGCGCACCACGTAATCCGCTTGGCCTTGGAGGGTAACGAGGTCCTGGGCGTCTTTGGGCCCGGTGTAGGTTGACCAGCCCCATTCGGTGCTCCACAGGGTTTGCACGCCGCTGTTTCGCAGGGCCTGGTTGAGCGCGCGGGTCTTGGCGATAAAGTCCAGGTTGGCGGGGTCGTTGCCCTCGGGCAATTGGGTGTAGGGGTGATAGGCGATCACCGTGTTCAAACTTGCGACGCCCAGGGCACCGAGGGCGCTGAACAGGTTCTGGCCGTTGGGCATTTCACCGAAGAACGCCATGCCGGCGGCCACCACCGGTTTATTCGGGTCGACCGCCCTTAGCGCGGCGGCGGTGGCGGTAAGCAGTGTGGCGTAGCCGGCCGGGTCTGCCGCAGGGCGCCAGAAACCCAGCAGGTTCGGCTCGTTCCACACCTGCCAGGCGTCGACGCTGGGGTAACGCTGGGCCAGCAGCGCCATGCGTTTGGCGAATACGTTCGGGTCTTTGGGCGGGTACTGGTCCTGGTAAGGCGCACCGGCGGGCGCGGTGGTGGCGAAGGGTGCCGAACCGACCAGGTAGAACACCGACTTGAGTTGGTTGTCTTGCAGCTTGCCGACCAGTTGATCCAGCGTCGCGACCTGGTACTGGTTCTCGGCCGGCTCCAGTTGGTCCCAATGCAGGTCAAGGCGCACCCACTCCAGCCCGAGCGCTTTGAGGCGGTCGATCTGCTTCTGGTAACGCTCAGGGGCAAACCACAGGAACTGCGCGTTCACTCCCAGGAAGTCCTTCCACACCACCACCTTGCTGCCCTTGAGCACATGGCTCTCGGCGTCGGCCTGGCGGTCCCACAAAAACGCGCTCAGGCCCAGGGCGGCGACCACGGCCAGGGTGGCAAGGCAGGTACGTTTACGCGCCATGGTCGGCTCCTGCAACGGCCTCATCGAACAGCTGTACAAACTTTTGCGCGGTCAACGGCCACAGGCGCTCGCGGCCGATTTCCCCGGCGCGTTCGGCCCAGTCCCGAGCCAGCGACGGCGTGTGTGCCAGGCGCAACAATTGCGCGCTCAGCGCGGCCACATCGCCCTGGGGATAGATCGCCCCGTTGCCGCTGGCGACTTCTTCGGCAAACGCCCGCGCATCCGACGTGATCGCGCCGCGCCCACAGGCGGCCGCCCAGGACAACGCGCCACTGGTGCCACGCTGGCGCCCCAGCAGCCCGAGTTTTTTCGATTCGCGATAGGGCAGCACCATCACATGGTGCGCCTGGATCGTCTGGGCAATCTCGCTGGCCGGCAGGTTCAGTCGCCAGTCGATGGTTCCCGCCAGGCCGAGGTCGGCGATCTGGCGGGTCAGTTGCTCCAGGTAATTGCCGCCTGCGCCAAATGCCATTTCGGCGGCGGTGCCACCGGCCAGGGTCAGGCGAATACGCTCACGCCATTCGGGGGCTTGCTGGAACACGGCGGCCAAGGCCTGCAACAAGTCCTCAATACCTTTGCCTCGGTAGATAAAACCGAAATACAGCAGGCGCAGTGTCTCCAGCGGCGGCAAAGGGGCCGCGGCAATGGACAGGTTGGCATGGTTGATCACCGCCACTTTACCCGCCGGCAGTTGCATGCGTTGGCTCAGGCACTCGGCGCCCAGTCGGGTCAGGGTCACCAGGCGGGTCAGGCCCTGGGCAACCTGGCGTTCTTCGCGCAAGGTCAACGGGTCTGCCAGCACCACGGCCGCCTGCGGCAAGGGGCTGGGCAAACGTGCCAGCAGGTTGAGCGGGAAGGGCAGGTGCTCACGCCGCCAGACCAAGCGTTCCGGGTCGTGCACGGTGGCGGTCAGTGCCAGGTGGGGGTAGGCCCGGCGCAGTGCGCGCAGGGCCAGGAACTCGCCCAGGCGTCCACCGCCCAATTCGGCGTGGACCAGGTCCACCCGGCGCCAGTCGAACGCGGCGACGGCCTGCCGGATCGCTTCGCCAGTGCCGGCCACGCCGCTCAACGGGGTCAACACCTCCACACCCAACTGCTCCAGTGCCGTCTTGAAATGGTTCGCGTAGTCGGCGATCCCGTTTTTTTCCGGCGGCAAAGGTGCGAGCAGGGCGATGCGCATCAGAGTGCCCCCTGGTACTTGGCGATGGTTTGAAGCACCTTGGCCGGTACTTCGAATTTACGCCGGTTGATGATGATGCCGTCGACTTTGCCGAATGCGGTATTGAGGATCGACAGCGCATGCTCCACCACCGGCACCGTGCTTTTCTGCGCTTCCACCACCAACGCGATCAGGTCCGCGCGCCGCAGCGTGATGAATGCGTCGCGGTTGTCCAGCAGCGCCGAGGCATCCAGCAGCACCACCTCACCAGGCGCCGCCGGCTCCACGCCGCCGACGCGTACGCTGATGCCGTTTTCCTGCAGCAATCGGCGCAATTGCTCCACCACGAACGTCACCCCCTCGCCGTGGCGCGCCGAGGTCAGCCCCAGGGTCATGCCGTGTTCGGCGATGCGCTCCAGTTGCAGCAAACCGTACAGCCGGTAGATGCTCGCATTGAACGCGTTGGTGCTTTGCGCGGTGCTGGTGTCCAGCTCCGGCAGGGTGGTCCATAGCGGCAGGCCGAACTTGCGTTCTACCAGGCCGCCGTCGTGGATGCGCTGGTCGAGCAGGTAGCACAGGTAGATCACCAGCAGGCCGACGACGATGGCGAACGGGATCGCCAACACCAACATCATCAGGGTTTTCGGGAAGGTGCGGCCGGGGTTCAAGGTGGCTTCTTCGATCACCGCGATGTTGCTGATCTGGCTGTTGTCCAACTCACGGTCGATGCGCGATTTTTCCAGGTTATCCACGTACAGCGCATAGTTGCGTTCGGTGGCACTCAGCTCGCGGGCCAGGCGGGCCAGTTCCGGTTCGATCTCCAGGGCTTGCTTGCGCTGGCCTTCAAGGTTTGCCAGGTGTTTCTGTTGCTGCACCAGCTGGGTACGCAACGCCAGGTTGTTGCTCGACTCATCCAGCAGCACCCGCTGCAGGTGGATTTCCAGGGTGTTGGGCGCACGGTTTTCCGAGCTTTGCACCGTGTTGCTTTCGCCTGCGACCTGGGCCTGCATCGCGCGTATCGAGGCATCCAGGGCTTTGACCGGCGGCGCGTTATCCGTGTAGGTGCGCATCATGTCGGCCCGTTCCAGCAGCTTCTGGTTCAGCAGGCGACGCAAATCCTGCTGCTGCGGGTTCAGTGCGATCTGGCGCACCGTGGTCACTTCCTTGGGCTGGGTCTTGAGCTGAGCGCGGGTGCTGGCGATGGCGCTGTCGGAGGAAGCGATCAGGCGCGTGGTATTGAACACTTCGCCGCGCAGCACGTTGATGCGTTCGGACAAGTCTTCCAGGCGGTCGGTGATGCTCGCCGCGCCGATCTGGTTCAAATGCGTAAGGATCTGTTGCTTGTAGCGCTTGATCTCGGCGGCGCTGGTGGACACCTGGCCCTCATAGAAGGTGTACAGGCTCTTGCGCCCCAGGGCCTGGGTACGCTCGTTGATGTAGGTCTCGACCCAAGCCTTGACCACCGCCTGGGCGATGTGCGGGTCGCCCCAGGTAAAGGTGATGTCCATTACCGTGGAGCCGGCGGCGTGGCTCACCTCAAAGCTCTTTTCCAGGCCGGCGGCCAGGCGTTCCACCGCGGTGGTTTTTTCAATCACACCCACGGTTTCCAGTACCACGCGCAGGCCATCGAACACCGCGCCCACGCCCTCCTTGATGTAATGCTTGGTGCGCTTCCAGAAGCCCTCCGGCGGTGGCGCGTTGTTGATCACTTCCAGGTAGTGCTCGGCCACCGCGCGCACGATCGGGCGCCCGGTCAGCAGGCGTTCCTCGTCGACAATCGGGTCGCGCTGGGTGCTGGGCATCACCAACGCCTGGCGGTTGCTGATCTCGATCGGCAGTGTCGAATCACGTCCTGGCTTGACCAGCAGGCGCGCGGTGGATTCGTACTTGGCCGGCAGTAAAAAAGCGCCCAGCAGGATGATCACCAGCGCGGCAATTGCGGCCAGTTTGAACTCACGCCGGAAGATGAAGAACAGGCGCAGCAGGTCACGAAAAGAACGGATCTCGATCATGGGATGTCGCTCCTTCAGTTACTGCCGCTGCTGGTTCGGGTGTAGTTGTAGCCAACCCCAATGGACTTGGTGAACGGGATCAGTTGGTTCATGTAGGTATCCACTCCCTGGATGCGTTCGCCGACGTTGGATTTGGGCACGAACACCACGTCGCCGCGTTGCAGGGCTACGGGTTTGCGCCCGCTGGTGCCGGTCTTGAGGAACTGGCTGAAGTCCAGGAAGTAGGCGTGGTAGGCGCCTTGGGCGTCTTCGCGCAGCAGCGCGACCATGCTCGCGTTGCCGGCCTGGCTGACACCGCCCGCACCGACAATCGCCTGTTCCAGGGTATTGGCCGTGGCGATCTGTACCGCCGTGGGGTTGTTCACCGCGCCGCCGACGATTACCGAGTTGCCCGGCGCCTGGTTGATATTCACTGTCACGCGTGGCTCGCGGTACACCGGCGCCAGGCGTTCAGTCAGTTCCTCTGCCACCTCGGCGGGCGTACGCCGCGCCACCTGGATCGGCCCCAGGAACGGGTAGTTGATCTTGCCGTCGTTCTGCACCGTGTACAGCGTCAGCTCGTAGATCGTGCTGACGTTGAACGCCGACAGGGTCGGCATCTCACCGGCATCACGCACGATGCGCAACTGGTCGCCGACGCGAATGCGTTCCACCGCCGGCGGCAACTGGGCGAGCTGCTCGAGGGCGCGCTTGCCGTCTTCGACGGTCTGGTCGTCCGGTGGCACGATACGCGCGGGAGTGTTGCAGGCGGTCAGGGCCATCAAGGCCAGGACGAGCACGGTGCGTTTCATCAAGGGGGACCTCCTGTAGGTCATGATGCTCACCTCCAATAGCCGGGGAACATGCTGATGCGCCGCTTGAGGGCGACGGGGAGGCGGCGCTCCAGTTGGCCCAGCCGATAGCCGAGCAACTTGAACGCGCTGCGCACCAGGACTTCGGGGACGCGGTGCAAGGCACCGGCCTTGCGCAAGGCCGCCAGCTCGGCCAGTACATAGCGTTTACCTTCACCGCCGGCATCGCCGAAGGCCTCGCGGATCCACGGCTCGCGACCGTAGAACACGCCAATGTCGAAGTAGCGGTGAAACTCATCCATCAGCCGGTAGTCGTGGGAGTGGTACACCCGCGCCGTGGCGGCGTAGCGCACTTTGTAACCGTCGAGCAGCAGGCGTGCCGCCACAAACGCGTCTTCGCTGCCGATCACATCCACAGGGAAGCCGCCGACCGCCTCCAGGGCGCTGCGCCGGTACACGGAAAACGAGTCGGAGCTGAAGCAGGTCTTGATCCCCAGTTCCGGCGCATCGGCCAGGCTTTTGCTGCGGCTCTGGGGCGGGTAGTTGAAGTGCCGCGACTGCGCGCCCAGCACACCGGCGTCGGGGTGTGGTAATTGGCGGCCGTAGGCCACGCCGTTGAGCGGGTCTTCCTGCAACTCGTGCAGCAGATTAGCGAAGGTCTGCGGGTCGGCGGGAATTGCGTCCTGGGTCATCACGATCAATGCGTCGCCGTCCACCTGTTCACTGGCCCAGCGTCGCGTGCCGCCATGGTTGAACGTGCTGGCGTCGATCACCTCGACCCGCGCGCCAAACGCCTGAAAGCGCGCCGCGGTGTCATCGCTGGAGGCACTGTCCACCACCAGCATCTCGTCCGGTTGCAGGGTTTGCATCGTCAGGGCGGGCAACAGGCGCGCCAAATGACTGGAGGCGTTGCGGGTCGGGATGATCAACGCGGTGCGCATATCATTTGTTCACGTCGAGGGGCGCGCGCCCGTAGATGTCATCGAAGCGCACGATATCGTCCTCCCCCAGGTACTCGCCGCTCTGCACCTCGATCATCACCAGGTCGATGATGCCCGGGTTGCTCAAACGGTGTTTGTGCCCGGCCGGGATGTAGGTCGACTCGTTGGCGTTGATCAAGAACTCGCGCTCGCCATTGGTGATCTGTGCCGCGCCGCTGACCACCACCCAGTGCTCGCTGCGGTGGTGGTGCATCTGCAACGACAACGATGCCAGGGGCTTGACCACGATGCGCTTGATCTTGAAGCGGGGGCTTTCCTCCAGAACGGTATAGGTGCCCCACGGCCGCGTCACGGTACGGTGCAAGCTGTACGCCGGGTGGTTCTGGCGCTTGAGTTCGGCGACGATGTAGCGCACATCCTGGCTGCGATGGGCGTCGGCGATCAGCAGCGCGTCGGGGGTGTCGACGATGATCAGGTCGCGCACGCCCACCGCGCCCAATACACGCTTGGGCGAGTCGATGTAGCAGTTGTGCACGTCGTGCAGGATCGCTTCGCCATTGACCTGGTTGCCCTGGGCGTCATTGGGGGTGAGTTGGCGCAGGGCTTCCCAGGAGCCGATGTCGCTCCAGCCGATGTCGCAAGGCACCACGGCCACGTGCTGGGATTTCTCCATCAGTGCCACGTCGATGGAAATGTCCGGTGCGCTGCCGAAGGCATCGGCGTCCAGCTCTCGCTGGCGCGAGGTTTTATTCTGCAGGCTTTGGCTATGCGCCAGCGCAGCGCTGGCCGCTTCCAGGACGTCGGGAGCATAGGTCGTCAGTTCGTTGACCAGGGTGCTGGCCTTGAAGCAGAACATCCCGGCGTTCCACAGGTGCTTGCCACCGTCGAGGTAGGCCTGGGCCGTGGCCAGGTCGGGTTTCTCGACAAAGCGTTTGACGCGATACCCGGCGCTCAAGGCCTCGCCTTGCTCGATGTAGCCAAAGCCCGTCTCGGGGCGATCGGGCTGGATCCCGAAGGTCACCAGGTAGCCGGCTTCAGCCAGCTCGCGGGCCTGGCTCACGGCGGCGGCGAACGCGGTTTCATTGAGGATCAAGTGGTCGGCGGGCATGATCAGCAACGGCGCGTCGTCGCCGAAATGCTCCTGTACATGCAGTGCCGCCACGGCAATCGCGGCGGCCGTGTTGCGACCGAACGGCTCCAGCAACAGGTCCAGGGGCAGGTGCGCCTTGTTCACCAGCCGGTAGTCATCGAGGGTGCGAAACAGCAGGTCGCGGTTGGTGACCGTGAGTACGCTCTGCACGCCGGGCAGGCGGCTGGCGCGCTGGAAGGTTTTCTGCAACAGGCTCTGGCCATCGCGCATGCGCATGAAGGGTTTGGGCATGTTCTGCCGCGACACCGGCCACAGCCGCGTGCCCGAACCACCGGAAATGATGCAGGGAATTAATCCGTCGAGGGGATTCATCAATAGACTTCCTTGGTGGAAAGGACGGCCGGGACCGTCATGAAGACGATGTACAAGTCAAACCACACCGACCACTTGGAGATGTACTCCAGGTCGTACTCGACACGTTTCTGGATCTTGAACAGCGTGTCGGTCTCACCGCGGTAGCCGTTGATCTGCGCCCAGCCGGTGATTCCAGGCTTGACCCGGTGCCGCGAGCTGTATTCGCTCACCGCCACTTCGAAGGGAATACCGGCGGCCTTGGTGGCCGTGGCGTGGGGGCGCGGGCCAACGATCGACATGTTGCCCAGCAGTACGTTGAACAACTGCGGCAGCTCGTCGATGCTGGTCTTGCGGATAATGCGTCCGACCCGGGTGATACGTGGGTCGTGACGCGTGGTCTGGCGTTCGGCGGTGAAGTCGCTCTGGTCGGTGTACATCGAACGGAACTTGAATACGCGGATTTCGTTGTCGTTGTAGCCAAATCGATTCTGGCGAAACAGCACCGGGCCCCTGGAGTCGAGCTTGATCGCAATCGCGGTCGCCAGCATCAACGGTGACAGCACCACCAGCGCCAAGCTTGCCAACAGGCAGTCTTCCAGGCGCTTGATCACCGGCGACCAACCGCGCAGTGGCAACTGCGAGGTGTTGAACATCAGGATGCCACCCACTTCGCTGATGCGGCTGTGGCCATAGCGCAAGGCGGCCATGTCGGGCACCAGCATCACGTTCACCGACATCTGGCGCAGGCGATTGACCAGCCCATGGATACGCTGTTCGGCCGCCCAGGGCAGGCAAATCATGACCTGGTTGACCTGCTCGGCGCGGATCAGCTTTTCCAGCTCGCGGGTGTTGCCCAGCAAGGGCAGGTTGCTCAACGATTTGGGAATGCGCTCGGTACGGTCATCGATAAAGCCGATCAGGCCCGAGCGGATATCGCCGTTGCGTTGCAGGTGATCGGCGACGTGCACGGCGGTATCGGTGAAACCCAGGATCACCGTGCGTTGCAGGTACATGCCGTGGCGCATCAGCTGGCGGTACAGGCGCAGCATGAGCAGGCGCTCAAGGCAGAACAGCCCCAGGCTGGTGATGTACCAATACACCAGGTTGCGCGGGGTCAGTTGCGGGAAAAACTGCAGGATCTGGTACATGAACAGCAGGATGCAAAACGCTGCCGACCAGGCCTTTATCTTGGTGCGCAAGCGCAGTCGATTGCTGAACAGTTCCTCGGAATAAATACCGAGAGCCTGGAACAGAATAATGGTCAGGATCGCGAAAAACAGCAGCAGGCCGAGAAAGTGGGAGCGCAGTTCAGGGGCCATCGGGTCGATGAAAAATACCAGCACCAACGGCGGCAGGATAGCCGTCAGGCCATGGATCGATTTGACGAAAACAACAAAAAATTCAACAAAACCCGCACGTGTTAAAAACAAGCTGTCGACGGACGACGTCTCTGGCATAAAACATCCCTCATTGCACTCCAGACTTCTCTGTTCGGTTCTTTATTCAATAAGGCGGCGGGCCACTTTATTGAGGGAACGTCGAACGACGGCAACTCTGGATAAAACGCAACCGCCCATTCATATGAGTGGAATGTGCGGGGTGGTGACTAAAGGAGTGGTCCCTTTGTGTGCTCTGTCAACGAATTGACGATGTTGCGGAGGTGTTGTGATAGACGCTTTAGGCGATATTCTTTTGGCATTTTATTGACGATCCTTGTCCAGGCACTCGGTCATGGCGTGTGTTTTTGAGTGTAGGAACAAATGTGAGATTTTTCCTGTTTAACGCGAGAACCTTTTCCAAAGAGAGGTAGGAAAAGGGGACAAGTATGGGTTGATCAGGAGCACAAAGTGCCCAGCCGCCGGGCTTTCGTTGGTTCGGAAGTTGTCTGCGGAACTTACGCTTAAATGATGCGGTTCATCCAGGAAGTTGTCCTGGGAAGCGGTGCCCACTGTTTGATAATAGTGTTTGGCGAACAGGTGAGTGCCCGGCAGTGTGAGCGTCCAAACGTTATTCATGCTGTAGTCGATGACCCGTACGTGCGGGATTGTATCCAGCACAATTTTTTGTTTGCATCAGTTTCGCTGCTTAATCTACGGGCTTTCCCGGTGGAGGGGCCGAGCATGATAGATCTCGCAACCTTGGCGGTTTTTTCCGGTGCTGTTGTGCTGTTGCTGTTATCGCCGGGGCCGAACATGGCGTTCGTCATCAGCCACGGCATAACCCATGGCTGGCGCGGTGGCGCGGCCTCGGCCCTGGGCATCGGCGCAGCGGACCTGCTGCTGACGGCATTGACGGCCATGGGCGTTACGGCCTTGGTCGCGAGTTGGCCACCGTCATTCGACTTGATTCGCTATGCCGGCGTGATTTACCTGCTGTGGCTGGTATCCAAGACCTTGCAGGCAAAGCCCGGTGGGGCAGCTACCCAGGTCGAACGCGTGCGGTTGGGCCGTGTATGCGTACGGGCCATGCTCAACAGTTTGCTCAACCCCAAGGCGCTGTTGTTTTTCGTGGTGTTCCTGCCGCAGTTCGTGCGCCCCGAAGCAGGCCCGATCGCGACGCAACTGTGGGTGCTGGGCGGCGTGCTGACCTTCATCGCCGCCGTGTTTCACCTGGTGCTGGGGGTGTTTGGCGGGGCGGCCAGCCGGTTTTTCAGCGGCCGCCCCGGCACCGCCACCCTGCAGAAGTGGGGCCTGGCCACGGTGCTGACGGTGTTGGCCGTGCGCCTGGCGCTGATGGCCCGACCGACGTGATGGCTTGTTGAAGAAAGTACGGTCCCCCTGCTCATCGCTGCTGGCGATCAACCGAGGCCCCTACACAAGCCACACTGGCCGCGAGCCGCGTCGTCAACCCAGGCGCGCTGCCGCCCGCGCCACAATCTCAGCGCGGGTCTTGCGCGATTCGACCGTACGCTTGTTGGCTTCTTCCAGCACAGCGGTGGGCGCCGTGTCTGGGCGGCCGGCATTGAACGGTGGCGCCGGGGCGTATTCGATCTGCAACTGCACCAATTGTGCCGCCGCTTCGCTGTACAACTCCGCTGCCAGGGTCAGGGCGAAGTCGATGCCGGCGGTGATGCCGCCGCCGGTGAACAGGTTGCCATCGCGCACCACGCGCTCCTGTACCGGGATCGCGCCAAGAGGGGCGAGCAGGTCGTGGTAGGCCCAGTGCGTCGTCGCCTTGCGCCCGCGCAACAGGCCCGCCGCGCCGAGCACCAGCGAACCGGTGCACACCGACGTCACGTAGCGCGCGGTCCGGGCCTGGGCCTTGAGGAAGTCCAGGGTTTGCGGATCTTCCATCAACGGGCCCACACCGGAACCGCCGGGCACGCAGAGCACATCCAGGTTCGGGCAGTCGGCGTAGGTCATGGTCGGGGTAAAGACCAGCCCGGTGCTGGACATGACCGGAGCCAGGTCTTTCCAGACCAGGTGCAACTGCACGTCCGGCAACGAGCCCAATACGTCGTACGGGCCGGTAAGGTCCAGTTGCTGGATGCCGGGGAACAACACAAAGCCGATCTGCAAAGTCATGAATGACGCTCCGATAAAGGGGTGGACGGCTTCACTCTAGAGGCCTAGGCTTTGGCGCATACGCCATTGAGCCCACGAATCACGCCAATCATGCCCAGACTTGTTCACGTACTCGCCTTCGACAATGCACAAGTGCTCGATGTCACCGGGCCGCTGCAAGTGTTCGCCTCGGCCAATGACCTGGCGCGCCAACGCGGTTTGCCGCTGCCCTATGCCGTCACGGTGATCGCCGATCAGGCACAACCGGTGATGACCTCCGCTGGCCTGGCGCTGGTGGCCGAGCCGTTGCCTGCGGTTGACCAGCCTTGCGACACCCTGCTGATCGCCGGCGGCTGGGGCGTGTACGGCGCCGCCGAAGACCCGGCGCTGGTGGATTGGGTGCGGGAAAAATCCCGGCATACCCGGCGCATGGCTTCGGTATGTACCGGTGCGTTTCTGCTGGCCGCCAGCGGTTTGCTCGACGGCTGCCGCGTGGCCACCCACTGGACGCGTTGTGACGAGCTGGCGCGCAAGTTCCCCGCGCTTCAGGTCGAGGCCAACCCGATCTTTATCCAGCAAGGCACGCTGTGGACCTCGGCCGGCGTGACGGCCGGTATCGACCTGTGCCTGGCGCTGGTGGAAGAAGACCTGGGCCGCGCCGTCGCCCTGGAAGTGGCGCGGCATTTGGTGGTGTTTCTCAAGCGCCCCGGCGGCCAATCGCAATTCAGCGTGACCTTGTCGTTGCAAAAGGGCGACAGCCGCTTTGCCGAATTGCACGCCTGGATCGCCGAGAACCTGACCCTCGACCTGACCCTCGCGACCCTGGCCGCCCAAGCCGGCATGAGTGAGCGCAGTTTCGTGCGCCACTACCGTGCCGAAACCGGGCAAACCCCGGCGCGTGCCGTCGAGTTGATCCGTGTTGAGACTGCCCGCCGGCAACTGGCGGACAGTACGGCATCGATCAAGCGCATCGCCGTGCAGTGCGGCTTTGGCTGTGAAGAGACGCTGCGCCGCAGCTTCCTTCGGGCCTTGGCGGTGACGCCACAGGCCTATCGCGAACGTTTTTCGCCAGTGGCCTAGGCAAGCAATTCCAACAGCGCTTCAAGGGTCGCGTGTGGCGCTTCCTGGGGGATATTGTGGCCCGCGATAGACACCGCTGAAGTGCGCCACGTCGTCGTCCTCCAGGGGGATCGCCAGCCCATCCATGAGTTCCAGCAGATCCTTGGCCAACGCCGGTATCTACACAACTTTTCAGCCCCTGACACATCTCCCTGTGGCGAGCGGGCTCGTCCCGCGTTGGGCTGCGTAGCAGCCCCAAAACCAGGCACCGCGGTGTGTCAGTTAAAAACACATCGCCTGTAATGGGGCCGCTTCGCGCCCCAACGCGGGACGAGCCCGCTCGCCACAACAGCCTCATCTGCCGGGCATTCAGCGTTGAGCCAGCGTTGTTTAGATCCCTATGGAGTGATAGGGGAAGCCGTGCAGCAGGGGGACCGGCTCACTGTCAGTGGGGCCGTGGGCGACAAGCGCCACTCCTGCGCCAACACCCCCAGCACACACAGGCGACCTCAGGGCTGCCACACCGTCTTCTCTCCACTCAACTTGCGATCCAGGAATGTCGCCGCGCTGATCAACGCCAAGTGGCTCAACGCCTGGGGGGTGTTGCCCAAATGCCGCGCCTGGCTGTCGAACTCTTCGGCGTACAACCCCAGTGGGTTGGCATAACGCAGCAACTGTTCGAACTCCAGATGGGCCTTTTCCACCTGGCCGGCGCGGGCCAGGCATTCGACGTACCAGAACGAGCAGGCGGCAAATGCGCCTTCGGTGCCTTGCAGGCCGTCGATCTGGCTGTCGTCGTTGCGATAGCGGTACACCATGCCGTCGCGTACCAGGCTGTCCTGGATCGCTTCCAGCGTCGACAGCCAACGCGGATCGGTGGCGGCGACAAAGCGCACCAGCGGCATCAGCAGCATCGAACCGTCCAGCGCGGTGCTGCCGATATGCTGCACAAAATGCCCGCGCTCTTCGTTCCAGAAGTTGCTCCAGATGTCGGCGTAGATCGCCTGGCGTGTCTCGTCCCAGCGCGCGAACGGGGCCGGCAGGGAACGCTTGGAGGCCAAGCGGATCGCGCGGTCCAGGGCTACCCAGCACATCAGCCGCGAATGCAGGAAGTGATGCTGCTCGCCGCGCATTTCCCAAATGCCCACGTCTTTCTGGTTCCAGACTTCACAGACCTGATCGGCCACTTCCACCGTGTGTTTCCAGCCTTCGTGGGAGATGGCTTCGCCGTATTTGTTGACCAGGTACACCGCGTCCATCAACTCGCCGTAGATGTCCAACTGCACCTGGTCGAAGGCTTCATTGCCGATGCGCACCGGGGTCGCGCCGCCATGGCCGCTGAAGTGATCAAGGGTGGCCTCGGGCAGCTCCTGGCGGCCGTCGATGCCGTAGAGGATATTGATTTTGGTCGGTTGGCCACAGCAGTCGCTGACCCGGCCTTTGAGCCAGCGCATGTAGGCGTTCGCTTCATCGATGAAACCCAGGCGCATAAAGGCGTAGACCGTGAACGAGGCGTCGCGGATCCACGTGTAGCGGTAGTCCCAGTTACGCTCACCGCCGCGGGTTTCCGGCAGGCCGAAGGTGGCGGCGGCGATGATTGCGCCGTGTTTGCGCGAGGTCAGGAGCTTGAGTGCCAGCGCCGAGCGGTTGACCATTTCGCGCCAGCGTCCGCGGTAATTCGATTGGGCGATCCAGCTGCGCCAGAAGCTCAGGGTACGTTGCAGGTACAGGTCGGTGCAGGCGTTGGTGACCCGGGGGTCGTCCTCGCCACCGAGGATGAATTCGGCGCTTTCTTCCTGGCCGAGGGTAAACGTCGCCACGGCGGCCTGGTTATCCAGTTGCAGCGCATGGCTGCCCGCCAGGCGCAGCCCAGGCTGGCCATCAGCGGTGAACAGCACGGCGTTTTCATCGGCGCTGGCGTGAGTTCGCGCCCGCGCATAGTCATGGCGCACAGCGCAGCGCAGATGAATCGTTGCCGTTCCGCTGACCACTCGCACTCGGCGAATCAACAGGGGCAGGTCGTCGACGGCTTCACTGACACACAGCAGGTCGGTCACTTCCACTACCGCCTCGTCGCTGAGCCAGCGGGTTTGCAGCACGTTGGTATCGGGCAGGTAGATCTGCTCGCGGCGGGCCTCGGGCAGGTTCGGGGTGAGTTGAAAAATGCCGGCCTCGGGGGTGTCGAGCAGCGAGCAGAAAATCGATGGGCTGTCGAATTCAGGCCAACAGAAAAAGTCGATGCTGCCCTTGTCGTTCACCAGGGCGGCGCTGCGCATGTCGCCGATAATGCCGTGGGCATCGATGGCGCTTTGGGGCTCTTTGTTCAAATCAACCATTGCCACGAAACTCCGGATAAAGGCTCATCCCGCCATCAATGAAAAGGGTACTGCCCACCACATAGTCCGAGGCGTCACTGGCCAGCCAGACCACCGCATTGGCCACGTCTTCCACGTCGCCCACACGCCCATACGGAATCAACTTGAGCAGCTCTTTTTCCGCCGCGCCCTCAGTGGCCGCCTGGTTGATCGCCGTGCGAATCGCTCCTGGGGCAATGCCGTTGATGCGGATGCGTTGCTCGCTGACTTCCTGGGCGAGGGTGCGCATCAGCATCTCCACGCCGCCCTTGGACGCGGCGTAGTTCACATGCCCGGCCCAGGGGATCAACTGGTGCACCGAACTCATGTGGATGATCTTGCCCGCCGCTCGCGACACACCATCACGCACGCCCTGGCGCTGGAAAATTCGCACGGCGGCGCGGGCGCAGAGGAACTGGCCGGTGAGGTTGACGCCGATCACCGTGTTCCAGTCGTCGAGGCTCATGTCGACCAGGTTCGCGTCTTTTTGCAGGCCGGAATTGGCCACCAGGATGTCCAGGTGGCCAAAGGCTTCGAGGCTCTTCGCGAACAGGCGTTCCACGTCGTCCTCCTTGGACACATCGCCACCGATGGCAATCGCCCGGCCGCCGTCGGCATTGATCTGTGCGGCGAGGGCCTCGGCGGGTGCCGCCTGGGCGTTGTAGTTGAGCACCACGGCCGCACCGGCAGCGGCCAGGGCCTTGGCTGCGCCGGCACCGATGCCGGAGCTGGCGCCGGTGACCAGGGCCACTTGTTGCTGCAATGAAATCTGCATCGACCATCCACCGTATTGTCAGAGTCCTTTCAGCTGACTGGCGGCGCGGCGCGGAAGTTCACCGGATGTCTTGAGCGCGACGACAGCTGTCTCTTTCAATCGTTTTCGCCAGCGTGCTTTTCGCTAGACTCAGGGCCTGTTGACGCGAGACCCGCCCATGACTGCCCAATCGTCTCCCAGGCCGTGGCTTGAAGCCTATGCCGACAATTACCACAACGATGAGGTGGTGCACGCCCATTGCCATGCCGAAGCCCAACTGATTCATGGCGTCTCCGGGGTCATGCTGGTCAGCACCGCGCAAGGCAGCTGGCTGGTGCCTTCCGGGCACGCGCTGTGGGTGCCCGCGGGGACGGCCCATGAGATTCGCATGGCCGGTGACGTGCATATGCGCACACTGTTCCTGGCGCCGGATGCAGAGCCCGAATTGGGCCGAGTGTGCCAGGTGATTGAAGTGTCGGCGCTGCTGCGCGAACTGATCGTCGCCGCCACCTTGATCGCCGGGCAGAACAGCCCGCGCATGCAGGCGATGATCGAGCTGATCCGCATGGAGCTGCTCACGGCGCCCGTGGTCGCGATGCATGTGCCGGTGCCCGCCGAAGCGCGGTTGGCGCGGTTGTGCACGCACTTTATCCGCAACCCTTCCGATGACAGCAGCCTGCAAGCCTGGGCCGACATCCTGAACATGAGTACACGGACCCTGAGCCGGATTTTCCAGCGCGAACTGGGCATGAGCTTTGGCGAATGGCGCAAGCGCGCGCGGCTGGCCCTGAGCCTGAAATTGCTGGCCCAGGGCGTCTCCATTCTGGAGGTGGCGCTGGAGCATGGCTATCAAAGCCCGAGCGCCTTCAGTGCGATGTTTCGGCGAGCGATGGGCTACCCGCCGAGTCATTTCCGCCCGGGGGCCTGATTCGCTCATCCCGGTGTCTGTCCGGCGACGACACATGGCCTGGGCGCGCGCGAAACCCGTGGGGCGACTGCCTATGCTGCAAGGCCCTTTCTTGAACGAGCCTTGTGATGCCCAGCTCTGTGATTGTCGCCTTACACCGCACACCGCTCGCGGTTGTGTTGAGTGCGTTGGTCGCGTGCGGCCACGTGCCGTCGACCCAGGTCACCGCGCAGCCCGCGCCACGCTTGTCGGTGGAAACCAGTGACGCGCTGCCCGACCATTGGTGGCAGTTGTACCGCGACCCGCAATTGGATGCCCTGGTGGAAAAGGCACTGCGTGAGAACAAAGACCTGGAGGCAGCCGGTGCCCATGTCGATGCATTGCTCGCGCAGTTGCAGCAATTTGAAGGTGAGCGCCGTGCCTCGACGACGTTGTCCTATGGCCTGGACTATGGGCGCAGTCGTGATGACCAGACCCTGGCCAAGGCCTCTGGCCAGTCAGCGGATGGACAGTGGAGCCATACCCCGCAATTTTCCCTGAGCTACACCCTGGACCTGTGGGGCGCGGTGCGCTATCGCATTGCCGCCGCCCGCGCCGATGCCCAGGTGGCACGGGCGATGGAAGATGAGTGGCGCGTGACCGTGGCGGCGCAGACCGCCAGGGCCTATGCCCAGGCGTGTGTCTACACGCAACAGGCGCAGGTGCAACGCCATTCGGTGCAATTGCTGGAGCAGAGCGTCGACATCACCCAGCGCTTGCGCCACGCCGGTGCCGCCACCGAACTGGACGTCGCGCGCCTCCAGGGCTTGCTGGAGGAGACCCGCGCGCCCTTGCCCATGTTCACTGCCCGGCGCCAGAGCGCGCTGTATGAACTGGCCGCGCTCAGCGGCCAAACCCCGGAAAAGGTGATCGCCTTGCGCTGTGCCCAGGCGCCGCAATTGCAGGCACCGTTGCCAGTGGGCGAGGGCTGGCCCCTGGTGCAACGGCGCGCCGATATCCGTCGCGCCGAAGCGCGGTTGCGTTCAGCCACAGCGTCCACGGGCGTTGCCCGCGCGCAGCTTTATCCGCGTATCACCTTTGGCGCCATGTTGGGCTCTTCGGCTGCCAGCCTGGGTAAGCTGGGCAATGCTGACGCTGTGGTGTACGGCATTGGGCCCTTGCTGTCCTGGCAGTTTCCCGACCGGCAGATCGCCCATGCGCGTATCAGCCAACGCCAGGCCGAGACCCACCAGGCCCTCGCGCAATTCGATGCCACGGTGCTGGGCGCGCTCAAGCAAGTCGAGCAAGCCTTGGCCCTGTACCAGGGCGAACAGCAGCGTCGCCAGGCCGTTGCCGACGCTCTCGATAACAGCCGTCGCGCCTTCGACCTGGCCCGGCGTGGCTTCCAGGCCGGTGGGCTGGATGCCCTGCAACTGCTCGACAGCGAACGCAACCGGGTCAGCCTCGAGGCGCGCCTGGCCCAGGTCGACCTGCAATTGATCAACCGTCAGATCGATGTGTTCCAGGCCCTGGGTGGCGGCTGGCAGCGTGACGATCCGGCGTCTTCCCTCACTGTTAATACCCTCGGAGCTCGCCCATGAACCAGGCAATTGAAGTCCTTCCTCCTACGTTGATGCAGCGTCATCGCCGGGCACTGGTCAGCGCTGTTTCAGTCGCCGCTTTGCTGGGCGTCGTAGGGGCTGGCGCCTGGTGGTGGAACCTGGGCCAATACTTGGAGGAAACCGATGATGCCTATGTGCGCGCCGACTGGGTGGCAATCAGTCCGCGGGTGGCCGGTTATGTCAGCGAGGTGCTGGTCGACGACAACCAGGCGGTCAAGGCCGGAGATGTGCTGGTGCGTATCGATGCACGGGATTACACCGAGCGCCTGCACAGTGCCGAGGCGCAGTTGCAGCAAGCACATGCGGCGGTCACCGCGCAGCAGGCACGCCTGGACACCTTGGACGCACAATTGAGCGAACAACAGCAACGCATCGTTCAAGCACGTGCAGCCCTCGACAGCGGTGAGGCTGAAGCGCGACGGGCGCATTTGGACTACCAGCGCTATCGCAACTTGGTGGCACAACAGGTGGCCAGCGCGCAGCACCTGGAAACCGTGAGCGCCAGCCAGGCCCAAGCCCTGGCGGCGCTGGCCCAGGCGCGTGCCCAGGTCGCGCGCCAGCAGGCGCAGGCGCAAGTTATCCAGGCGCGTCGACAGCAAGCCCAGGCCCAGTTGCTCGAGCGCCAGGCGCATATTGGCGAAGCCCAGGCCAGCCTGGCCCTGGCCCGCAATGCCTTGGCCGATACCGCCATCCGTGCGCCCTTTGACGGCGTGGTCGGGCAACGCAAGGTGCGGCGCCAGCAATACGCAACGCCGGGTCTGCCGCTGTTGGCCGTGGTACCGGTGACCCAGGCTTATGTGATCGCCAATTTCAAGGAGACCCAGTTGCAGCACATGGCACCGGGGCAGGCGGTGGAGATTGCGGTGGACAGCTTCAGTGGCCAGCACTGGCAGGGTGAAGTCCACAGCATCGCCCCCGGTTCCGGCGCCGTGTTTGCGCTGTTGCCGCCAGACAACGCCACGGGCAATTTCACCAAGATCGTCCAGCGTTTTCCGGTGAAGATCCGCCTGGTGCAGCGGGGCGGCGCGAGCCCGCCGATCCTGCCGGGCATGTCGGTGATCGCCACGGTCGATACCCGCGGGGAGCGTTCCCATGGAGGCTGAGGCGCATTCGCCCCAGGTCTCGCTGCGTGCCTGGGTGGCCGTGATCGGCGGGCTGTTTGGCTGTTTCATGGCCGGCATGAACGTGCATGTCACCAGCGCCGCGCTGCCGGAAATCGAAGGCGCCCTGGGGGCGACGTTCGAGGAAGGCTCGTGGATTTCCACCGCGTACCTGGTGGCGGAAATCATCATGATCCCCCTCACGGCCTGGCTGGTGCAGGTGTTCTCGCTGCGCCGCGTGATGCTGGTGGGCTCGGGCCTGTTCCTGGTGGCGTCGGTCGCCTGTTCGCTGGCGCCAAACCTGCAAACCATGATCGTGATCCGCGTGGTGCAGGGCGCGGCCGGGGCGGTGCTGATTCCGTTGTCGTTCCAACTGATTATCACCGAGTTGCCGGCCAGCAAGGTGCCGCTGGGCATGGCGCTGTTCAGCTTGGCCAATAGCGTGGCCCAGGCCGCCGGCCCTTCCATGGGCGGGTGGCTGACGGACATGTATTCCTGGCGCTGGATTTTCTACCTTCAACTCTTCCCCGGTATCGCGTTGCTGGCGGCGGTGGCCTGGTCCATCGATCGTCAGCCCATGCAACTGAAGCTGTTGCGCCAGGGCGATTGGTGGGGAATCGCCTGCATGGTGCTGGGCCTCGGTGCGCTGCAAATCGTGCTGGAGGAGGGGGGGCGCAAAGATTGGTTCGGCTCGCCGTTCATCGTGTGGATGACGTTGTTGGCGGTGGTGGGGTTGATCGGCTTTGTTGCCCGTCAGTTAGGAGGGCGGCACGGGTTTATCAACTTGCGGTTGCTGGGGCATTACAACTTCGGGGTGGCCAGTGTGGCGATGTTCATTTTCGGCGCCAGCACCTTCGGCCTGGTGTTCCTGGTGCCCAATTACCTGTCGCAACTGCAGGGCTACAACGCGCGGGAAATCGGGGTAAGCCTGATTCTCTACGGGCTGGTGCAACTGGTGATGGCGCCGTTCTTGCCACGGCTGATGAAGTGGCTGAGCGCCAAGCTGCTGGTCGCTTCGGGCTTCGCCATCATGGCGTTGGGCTGCTGGATGGGCGCTCATCTATCGGCCGACAGTGCCAGCAATGTGATCGTGCCGTCGATCGTCGTGCGCGGCATCGGCCAGCCGCTGATCATGGTGGCCTTGTCAGTACTCGCCGTGCAGGGGTTGGCGAAGGCGGAGGCTGGCTCGGCGTCGGCGGTGTTTTCGATGCTGCGCAACCTGGGTGGTGCCGTCGGCACGGCGCTGCTGGCGCAACTGGTGGTGGTGCGTGAGCGGGTGCATGCGGCACGCATCAATGAGTCAGTCACGGTGTTCGACCCGGCCTTGCAGCAACGCTTGCCCGGTGAGGGTGTGTTGCAGGCGCAATTACCGGACCAGCAATGGGCCTTGCAGATATTGGATCAGGGCATTCATCACCAGGCGTTCCTGATGGCCTACAGCGATGCGTTCTACCTGGCATGTGTGGCCTTGACGCTGTGTGCCGTGGCGGCGTTAATGTTGCGGCGCGGTTGAATCTCGACCCCAGTGAAGGCCCTCAAGAAAGTGATGCTTTTCGATCTTAAAAATCAATAGGTTGCGCGTTATTTAATGCATGCACTGCTTAAGGGAGTGGCACTGCGATTCGAGCCTGTTAGCCGAAACGCTTGAAAGGAAAAAAGTAGTGACGATGCACAAAGTAATCTGGATGAAGCGTTACCGCGCAAGGTTGATTTTTGTCATCTGTCTCATCGTGGCTATCGCTTTGGTGGTTCTCGCGCGGCTTGACACTTATGGTCTGGATCGCAGGGCCAGCGAACCTTTTGCATTCGACGCAAATGGACTGCGCCTGGCCGGCACGCTCTGGCTTCCTGACCACGCAGCGACAGCGGCAGTCGTTCTGGTTCACGGAGATGGCCCCCAGGATCGCACGTCGCAGCAAGGTTACGATCCCCTCATCAATGCGCTTCTCGATGCAGGTATCGCGGTTGCTTCGTGGGATAAACCAGGCATTGGGGCGTCGCAGGGGAATTGGCTCAGCCAGTCCATGGCTGATCGCTACGTGAACGCGCGCAGCGCGTTGTCCGCCTTGCGCAGTAAGCTGCAAGGAATCCCTGTCGGTGCGCTTGGGTTTTCTCAAGCCGGCTGGGTACTGCCCCGATTTGCGTCGGGTGAGGCGGACTTTCTTGTGCTTGTCGGAGGTGCGGTATCCTGGCAACGGCAAGGTGATTATTACACTCGGACGCGGTTGCAACGCACAGGGATGTCCGAGCGTGACATTGACACAACGATGGCTGAGATGGCCGCCGCCGATGATCGCTTGTTTGCCTCTTCGCAGGTGCCGTCGGCTGCTCTTCTGGACGGTATAAGCCCAGAACGATGGGCTTTTGTACGGCGAAATGTGCACGAAGATGCGACCAGCGCCTTGAAAAAACTCGATATACCACTCCTTGCGTTGTGGGGGGCGGACGATCTGAATGTCGATCCCGAAGCCAACCCAGCCCTCTATCGAAAGACAGTTGGGGGCAACCATCCAGCCAACCGGATTGAAGTCATACCGGATGCAACTCATGGGCTACTGAGGGCGGCGTCTTACAACACCCAACTCACCAGCGAATGGTCCTGGTTCACCACGATGAGGTTCCTGATGGAAAGTCGTCATGCCTACGCACCAGGCGCCCTTGAAACGATAAACGAGTGGGTTCATGCAAGATCCGGCCAGTAGATGCGCTGGCTGCTAGCAGTTCGACTGCATGCGGCCAACCACTCGGCAAGCGATGCAGGAGCATCAAGGGTTTTGATTGTCGAGGTGCCGTTTAAACGCGTCGAGCGCAGTAACAATCAGAGGGCCTATCACCGGGTCGGTGGTGATGCCCTCGGGGCTCAACTCGCTGGACAGGAGGTTAACCGACATCGACGCCTCCTCGATGACGCGGGCGGACATCGTATCCAGGACCAGCCGCAATGCGGCTTGCGCATGACTGGCTCTGGGTGAAGCGTTGAAAAGCGCGACAGGCTTGCCTGGGAACTCTTCACTGCTCACGAGCCAATCGAGCATGTTTTTGAATGCGCCGGGAATACCTCGAGCGTACTCGGGGCATGAAAACAACAGCCCATCCGCTTGCCCGATAATTGAGCGTAACTCAATGATTGTCTCGGGGGGATCCTCGAGCAGATCCGGGTTGAAGTGAGGCAATTTACCGATACCGTCGTACTGTGCGACCGATACCCCTTCGGGGCATAGACGCTCCGCTGCTTGTAGCAAAATTGAGTTGGAGGAGGCCTGACGCAGACTTCCCGAGACAGCAAGCAAACGCACCATTTCAGCACCGTTCGTGGTTCATCAAGCGGTGAAGTTTCGCACGAGCCGAACCGCATGCACCATTGCGGCATAGCCATGCGGCAATGGACATGTTCTTCCCGCTTGCGGCTACGAACGAATGTGTTTACAGGATGAAAATCTATTCATTGGATTCAGGGAGAGGGTTGGTCGGATATATAGGCGAACCCGTCATCGCACCGAGCGCATAAGCAGCGCCCGCTTGGCTGACGCTGGCGTGCAAGTCTGCGGACTACTGGCGCAGTTGTTTTGGGGAGGCGTTCAACAGGCGGCGCACAAGTCGCCGTAGGGCCGTGGCATCCTGGTATCCCACCTGTTCGGCGATAGATTCAACGGAATATCTGCTGGTTTCCAGCAGCACACGGGCCCGGTTGAGTTGCACACGCTGGATCAAATATTGGGTTGAAAGGCCGGTAGCTTTTCGAAGGTGTCGGGACAGCGTTCGCTCAGACATGTCGGCGTACGCTGCAAGGCTCGGGACACTGGGCGGATGGGGCAGGCATGTTTCGATGTAGGCGGTGAGGTTAGCGACCAGTGTATTGCCCTGGGCCATGATTGCTGGGTTGATGAAGGGGGACTGTAGCTGTCGGCCGTCGAGCAGAAGCGCTTTGCCCACATAGTCGGCGAGCTCCGGCGACAGGCGTCTGCGCAGCAGGTGCAGCATCAGGTCAGTTTGCGCGAAGGCCGCGCCTGCGGTCGTCAAGGGTGGGTCGCAGAGCACCATGACGTTGGGGTCGACAATGCAGTCAGACGCGATGCTCGACAGCCAAGGGGCGAGCCACCAGGAGGTCGTTACCTGTCGACCATCGAGTAATCCTGCGGCATTCAGGAGAAAGACCGCCGAGCACGACGCTGCAATCTCCCTGCCTTTATCCGCATGAGCCTTCAGCGCCGGCAGTATCTGACGTACCCAGTCTTCCTCAAGACGCTGCAGCAGCGTGTCGAAGTCGCTGATGCCAAGGCCTGGAATGACCCAGCAGGAGTTGTCCTCGACGTCTGTTGTCAGTTCGTCAACCAACAGGTGCATGCCGTGCCCTAGCACAACCAGCCCCGACTGCGGCCCACAAACTCGCCAGCGTGGCACGGCAAGGCCGTGCCGTTGCGCAAGTGTTGCGGCGGTGCCGAGGATGTCCAGGGTCGCTGCGACGCTTGAAGCGAACGCCCCAGGAAAGATGAGAATAGTGAAATCGTACATTGTCCGATTGTGCCCGAAAACAGACGAATCGGTCACTTATGCGCTGAAGAGATAACTGGCCCAATGGCGTTTCCAGTTAACAATGAGGTTTCGCCATGCCAAACATTCTGATCAAAGTACCTACCGGAGCTTTCAATCAGCCACAGCGCCAACAGCTGCTTCGACGCGTGAGCGATGTGGCAATGGTTAACGAGCATATGGGCGATGCCCCTCAACAGCGTGCGTTGTGCTGGGTGCTCATCGAGGAAGTTCAGGCTGATGAATGGCTGTGTGGGGGCGTTGCTCCTCATGCCCGGTTTGTCCCATGCATGGTCGTCGTCAAGGTACCTGCCGGCGTTCTGGATGCGCCGATGCGCCAGCGCTACGTGCGTGAACTGCATGGCGCACTACAATCGAGCCAGGCAGTGGGGGATCAGCGCCAGTTGCTGAGCTCTATACAGATCCAGGAGGTTGTTGACGGAACCTGGGGGGCGAATGGTGATATTTGGCATTTGGCCGACTTCGCCCGTGCAGCCGGATACGGGCATCTATAGGCCCTCCAGACAGCTTACATCTGAACCTCCATGTCTTCTTACGTGCCCCTGTCTTCAGTTGAAATGTCGTCACCGTCACCTGGGCGGCGTCAGCCCCGAGGCATTCGAAAGTGCCTCACTTCGAGGCTGGAAAACATCTACGGAGGCGGGGGCGATTCACTGGGCGAGCCACGTACTTTCTTCGTACGGGCCAGTGTCGGGTTCTGACTCTGGGAGGAAGGAGAAAAGTCGCAGCACCACGCTGTGTTTTTTTTCGCGTATTGATCCGATCTCCTACCGATCAGTCGGCGATTTGATGCCGACTGGAGGAACTGAATCAGACATGTCCGCCACACAGAGGTTGCCTGCATTCCCTTATTGGAAGCCGGTGAACCCTGTAATACAGCCGGACTGGAGATTCAAAAAATGGCGGTATCAGCCCTCGATAAATCCGTGTCTCATTCGCCCCCTAATTCGTCGTCCTCCAAAGCCGAGACCAAGGTCAAGGACACTGTCACCTCCCAGGGTGATGGGCAAAAAGGCGCACGTATCGCATTCAACCCGGGCGGCGACAAACCTGGCAAATTGTTTGCCAACAAAGAGCTTGCCCAGCACCGAGAAGGTGGGAGCGGGGCGCAGGGTGAAAGTCGACAGACACCGGCGTCTGGGACCCTCAGCCAAATCACGCAAAAAATGAAGGGCTGGTGCGGTGGGCAGCGACCGCCCAAGCCGGTCCCCTGCAAGCCCGACCCTTGCTACAGCAAGCCGCCGGAGCGACCTACGCCGTGCAAGCCTGACCCTTGCTACGGCAAACCACCGAAGCCGCCCAAGCCGGTCCCCTGCAAGCCCGATCCTTGCTACAGCAAGCCACCAGAGCGACCTACGCCGTGCAAGCCTGACCCTTGCTACGGCAAACCACCGAAGCCGCCCAAGCCGGTCCCCTGCAAGCCCGATCCTTGCTACAGCAAGCCACCAGAGCGACCTACGCCGTGCAAGCCTGACCCTTGCTACAGCAAGCCACCAGAGCGGCCTACGCCGTGCAAGCCCGACCCTTGCTACAGCAAGCCGCCGGTGTGCCCCACGCCCTGCAAGCCTGATCCTTGCTACGGCCACAAGCCCGACCCTGTGTACTCACAGAAGAGCAACGACGATCTGGCGCGCCAGCTGTTGAACAACTTCGATGCCTTCAAGGATCCGAAAACGCCGTGGTTCGTCACCACGCAGGGTCTTTCGGACATGGCCAACAAGCCGTTGACCGGTAACCCCGCCCAGGATCAGAACATCCGCCTGGCGCGTGAGCTGTTAAGGCGCCCGGAAGTGGTGAACGCATTGGATCGACACAGCTCCACCGGCGCGCTGGATGGCCTGATCGACCGGCAAAAAATTCAGATGACCCTCAGCAGCCAAAGTCCTTTGAAATACCAGGATGACTCGCGGTTGGCGCAAGAGATGCTCGAGCATTTCGAGGGGTTGGAGGACCCGGCCAACCCGGGCTTCATCAGCATCGACAAGTTGCACGGGCTCGCCTCGTGGCCGACGAGCGATCCGGTTCATGGACGCCTGGCCTGGATTGCGCAGGAAGTCCTCAAGCGCTCCGAGGTGAAGGAAAACATGGGCGGTGGGGATTACTGGGGCAGGATTCACTGGGACACATTGCGCCAGATGTCCCGCGGATAAACGTGCACCGCAGAGTAATTCATTGAGCGGGAGAATCGCCACGAACCCCTCGTGGCGCATTCCCTTGGGGGGCCCTATGACTTCGACTTCGTTCAACGCTGGTCAGTCTGGATACCGACAGTCTGCCAGCGATCAAACCCATGCGGAGGCTCAAGAGCCCACTTGCGACAAAGCCCCCGCGCAAATACTCCATGCTTATGAGACCCAGCGCATGAAGGACTTTGCCGGTCAGCGCAGGTTCCAGGCGCCAGTGGCTGACGATTTTGCCCGAGGCATGCTTGCGCCCGGCCAGGAACTTGGAAGGGACGCTCAACCCCTGGCGTCGCTTCGTGGTGTCATGGTCTCGGTGATGATTGGGCTGAGGTCCATGTGCAGTGGGCAAAAGGCCGAAAACAACCGCGCGGCGCCTCCTCACGACCGCGACTGATCGGCCATCGTGGTGCGTGCGTTTACATGCTGTCATCGCTATTCGCTCGTCCCCCGGAACTATTGCGATCGCCCAGCCACACATCGGTGGCTTGACTGGTATCCATCCGCGGATCTCGGCCACCTTGGCAGTGGGCGCCAGACAAGCTCGGATCTGGAAAAAGTTGGAGATAATGCATGAAAATTGATGGTGCAATACCTCTCGGGCGGCCAGCGGCCATGGGAGGGGCAGAGGTGCAACCGGTTTTGCCGGCGCCCGTTGTTCACACGCCGTGCGAGGAACCCAGTCTCGCACCGGATGCGCGGCCACGGCGTCCGGTGCTGTTGCGTGGGGCCTTGTCGGCGTTGCGCTACCAGGCATTACAAAATCCACCGGCTGCGCGCGCGAATACGGTCCCACCCGGTCCTCACTCCACCGATAGCCAGTTGGCGGGCGAGCTGGAGAAAAACTTTGGTGAATTGCACTCGTTTTTCAAGGAAGGGCGCCTGACGCAGTCGTCCTTGCATCGCATCGCTGCTGAAGCGTTGAGGGGAGAGTAATGTGCGGGACCGCATGATCCTGATGGTCAGGGAAATTCTCAAGCGTCCGCCTCTTAACGACGCAATCATCGATTGCGAGGGGTACATCACTCGCGACAGCTTGAGGGTGGCTGCTGCAACGCTGCTGGGCAACAGTACGCCAGGGGCCTTCAGCCAGGATCCTTTCCAGGGGCAGGGCAATGCCCTGGTTGTCGAGGCCCTGCAAGGTCATTTCACACAATTGAAAGACCCGACCAAGGATCGCAAGTTTTTTTTTGAAGCGCTTGAGTACGTGGAAATTGCGCTGCTCAAAACCGTGATGAATGACCCCGATGCCATTGATTCACTGGGCCTGCCCATATTGGAGCCTTGCACTGGCCTGCCCAGGAAGAAGTACAGCGAACATTGCGTGTACATGGCGAAAAATATTATCGAGCGCCCGGGGTTACTGCGTTCGCTGGAGCGTGCCAACCACACGCGCCTGTTTGGTTGGCCCCGGTATGAGGGTTGGCTCAGCAATAAGAGTCTTGAACGCTGGCTTGAACAGTACAAGGCGCATAAGGCCAGGTAGCCCTCGATCCGGGCTTATTGCCTTGAGTGGCCTTATACCTTGAGGATCTTGCCACTGATGGCCACACCCGCCAGCAGCAGCGCGATCAACACAAAGGCGGTGCTCAGGCTACTGCCGTGGGCGATAAAGCCGATCATCGCCGGGCCTGCGAGTATGCCGGCATAGCCGAGGGTGGTGATGGCTGGCACGGCGATATGTTCAGGCATGACGGTCTGCTTGCCGACCGCGGTATACAGCACCGGCACGATATTCGAGCAGCCGGCGCCCACCAGGGCGTACCCCAGCAGTGCGGTTTCCCACGCAGGGAGCAGGGTGGCCAGTAACATGCCCGTGGTGGCCAGCGCACCACCGATCATGATGACGCGGGTGGCGCCCAGACGCCGCACGATCGCATCACCGGTCAGGCGTCCGGCCGTCATGGTCAAGGCAAAGGCCGCATAACCCAGGCCGGCATAGGCTTCGTCCAGGCCGCGTTCGGCGCTGAGGAACACCGCGCTCCAGTCGAGCACGGCCCCTTCGGCCAGAAACACGATAAAGCACAGGCAGCCGATAAACAGCACGACGCCGTGCGGCACCGCAAAGGCCGGCCCCGAGCTTTCACTGCCATAGGGCAAGAAGTGTGGCCCGGCCTTGAGCAGTGCTGCCGCCATGATGACGATCACTACCAGGGTCGCCTGCAAGGGCGACAAGCCCAGCCCCAGCATCCCGGCAACGCCCGCAGCGCCGACGATGCCTCCCAGGCTGAACAAACCATGGAAGCCCGACATCATGGTTTTGCCGCTGGCGCGCTCAACGATCACCGCTTGCAGGTTGACCGTGGAATCCACCGTGCCCAGGCCTGCGCCAAACAGGAACAGCCCGGCGATCAACAAGGGGATCGAACTGACGGTGGCCAGCATCGGCAGGGCCAGGCAGATCAGGATCGTCCCGGCGGTCAGTACGCGTCGGCAACCGTAGCGCGAGGCCAGCGCGCCCGCCACGGGCATGGCAATGATCGAACCCACCCCCAGGCACAGCAGCAACAGGCCAAGCGTGCCTTCATTCAACTGCGCGCGCGCCTTGGCATACGGTACCAACGGCGCCCAGGCGGCGATGCCGAAGCCAGCGATAAAAAAAGCGATACGGGTCGACATTTGTTCCAGCCGACCGGGAACCACGGGCGCTGGGGTGGGGATGGCAGTCATGAAAAATCCTTGGTCTTGCGTTCAATGAACGATGTCCGGCGCGACATCCTTGCATATCAAGCCGTATCGAGCGAGTCAGGGTTCCCCTGGTTTCAGGTTTGCTGCCCAGGCGGTGAATTCTTTTTTTACAAACACGGAACGCTGTGGACCTGATTTGCCACACAGAGCCTGTCGAGTTTGTAGGAGGTGGCCTGGAAGATGTGTAATTCCTGTGAGAATGGATGAACCCCAGCTTTCTTGTGGTGGATGACCACCTTCCAGCCCACCTCCCACAGCTCGACCATTCTGTAATACGCTGCTGCCCCGGTGAGTAGGCAACTGGATGGACGAGCTGATGAAAGTTCTCAGGCAGGCGGCAGCATGACCCTGTTCTACGATGCACGCGGCAATATCTATGGGGTAGTCAACCCCGCCTTTTTGCGCAGCCGGGGTGTGGGTGTGCCCGATAGCGCCGCCCTCGCGGCGAGTAACCGGGAGGCATGGACGGCATCGGCCATCGCTTCCGAATGCGGTTGGGGTTCATTGCCGCGTCCGGCCGACGCCAAGGCCCATCGCTGTGATGGGCTGCTGGTCGGGCCGTTTCAGGCTGAGCCGCCGTTCGATCTGTTGATCGTCAATACCGATGGCTCCCTCGCCGAGCGCAGTGGCAACGGCTTGACCATCTTTGCGCAGGCGTTGACCGACCAGGGGTTGATGACCCAGGGCTGTGAACTGCGGGTGCATCACGACAAATCGGATGCCGCGTCGCCGGTGGCTACGTCGGTCGAGCCCGCACGGTATGGGCAGGTCGATGGGTTCTGGCTGGCCTTGGGGCAGCCTGAGTTCGGGCCCTTGGCCGTGGGGGCGGTGGGCGTCGAGCCCGTGCGGGTGGAGGCGCATGGGTTCAGCCGGGTGGACACGTTGGTGGCAATCAATCCGCAATGGGCCTGCAGTCAGTTTGTGCGGGTCGGCAACCCTCATTGCGTCACACTGGTCGACCAGGTTTCGGCATTGCCGGACAACCCGTCGATGCACCAGCCCGCATTGTTCCTCGCCCTGCAAGCCGTTGCCTTCGCACCACCTGTCGGTAGCGGCCAACCCTGTGCCGCCGGCATTAACCTGCAATGGGCGGCGCGTGATCACGGCAACCGGGTGTTGGCGCGAGTCTTCGAACGGGGCGAGGGACCTACGGCGTCGTCGGGCACCAGCGCCAGCGCTGTGGCATGCGCGGCGTGGCGGGCCGGTTGGGTTGAGGGCGGTGAAGTGGCCGTGGTCATGCCGGGCGGCACGGCGCCAGTGCGCTTGCAAACGCAGGCCGAACGCTTGCTCGGCGTCAGCCTGTTTGGGACGGCGCGACCACTCCCCGCAGCGTAGGGGAACCCTTGGCGGCTTTAATTGATGTGGGCTAGTTCTTTAGCGGTTAGTTATTTAGATGTAAGCCTGTGTCGTACTTTTCTTATTGTTGATCACTGGTTGAGTGGCTGTATTTAATATTTAGCAAAAGACACTTCCATCCTCATCGTACGAATATTCTGTTTTATTTCTGACCGGCCGAATTTCCGCCGGAGACGCTAAGCTTTCGGGCGTTCAGGCGCTTTTTCTCTGCAACTCGATCGATGTTGCGAGAGAGGGTATTTCAGTCAGAAAGTGGATGGCGGGTAACAACGGATGGTTAATGCGTTTGTTTCGTCACGTTTCAAATTAATAGTTCCAGGCATAAATACAGACTTTCAAGTACTGGCTTTCAACGGCAGCGAGGCCGTCGATCAGCCGTACTTCATTGAGGTGCAACTCGTCAGCGAAAACCCCTCCCTTGACCTGGAGCGTTTGCTTCACCAACTTGCCTATCTGGACTTTGGCGAGGCCGATCAAGGCCTGCATGGGCAGGTCTACGCCATTGGCCGGGCTGATCCGGGTGTTCGGCTCACCCGCTACCACCTCACCCTGGCACCGCGCCTGGCCAGCCTGGCCTACCGGCGCGACCAACGCATCTTCCAGCAGCGCAGTGTGCCGCAGATCATCATGGCCGTCCTCGAGCACCATGGCATCCTGGCCGACGCCTATGCCTTTGAGCTCGGCCCGGTGGTCTATCCGCCGCGCACATTCTGCGTGCAATACGCGGAAACCGACCTGCACTTCATCCAGCGCCTATGTGAAGAGGAGGGGATTCACTACCATTTCCGCCACAGCGTGAACAATCACCTGCTGGTGTTCGGGGATGACCAGACGGTGTTTCGACGCTTGCCACAGCAGCGTTACTGCGCCTCGCCTGATCCGACGACCGAGGCGCGGGGCGTCCAGCGTTTCGACAGGCGCCTGGAAACCCGCAGCCGGCAAACGGTGCGCCGCGATCATGACTTCGAACACCCAGCGTTGCGCCTGCAGAACCAGGCCGGCACGGTGTCTGCGCAACCGCTGGAAGACTATGACTATCCCGCTGGTTTCACTGGCCATGCGCGGGGTGTGCAATTGGCGCGTCGTGGCCTGGAGCGCCATCAGAGCGACCGTCATCGGGCATCGGGCCAGAGCGATCAACCCGTATTGCGCAGCGGTCATTTCCTCGACCTGCGTGACCATCCGGACCCGGTCTGCAATGACTTGTGGTTGCTCACCTCGGTGCGTCACGAAGGTTATCAACCGCAAGTACTTGAAGAGGCGGTATTTGCGCCAGGGGCCTTCCAGGGCTATCGCAACCGCTTCACCGCGACGCCCTGGCGCGCGGTGTATCGTCCGCCCCTCAAACATGCCAAGCCAACCATCAAGGGCAGCCAGACCGCTACGGTGACCGGGCCTGCGGGGGAGGAGGTGCATTGCGATGCCTATGGCCGGGTCAAGGTGCGCTTTCATTGGGATCGCCTGGACCCGACGGATGATAAAAGCAGCGCCTGGGTGCGCGTGGCCACCGGTTGGGCCGGTGCCGGGTTTGGCGCCATGATGATTCCCCGGGTCGGCATGGAGGTGCTGGTGACCTTTCTTGAAGGCGACCCCGACCAGCCGCTGATCAACGGCTGCCTGCCCAATGCGCTACGCCTGCCGGCCTATTCGTTACCGCAGCACAAGACCCGTAGTGTGCTGCGTACCTGCAGTTCCCCGGGAGGCGCAGGCGGCAACGAGCTGCATCTGGAAGACCGGTGCGGCGAGGAGCTTATTTACCTGCGCGCCCAACGTGACCTGGAACAACAGGTCGGCCATGACAGCCGGCTGGAGGTGGCCGGGGAGCGACGCGAGATCATCCACGGGTTAAGTACGGTCCGCCTGGATAACGAGGAGCATCGTCACATCACCGGTGATCGCAAGGTGGTGTTGCAGGCGAACGACCACCTTGACGTACAGGGCGAGAGCCGGACCTATGTGAAGCAGACCCTGGTGGTCGAAGCCGGACAACAGGTGCATATCAAGGCCGGTGCCAACCTGGTGATCGATGCGGGCGCACAACTGAGCCTCAAGGCTGGCGGAGAGCACCTGGTGCTGCAGGCAGGAGGGATTTTCAGCAGTCGGCCCATCAGCCTTGGCGGCTCACCGTCCGAAACCCGTGCTGCGAATGCCTCGCCTGTTACCGGCAGCCTGAAAGTCGCCGCCGTGCAAGGCGTCATCATGGACCTGGCGCGGCAACTGGGCGCGGACTTCTGCCCCCTGTGCGAACGCTGCCGTGAAGGCCAATGCGACATGACCGGGAGGGCGGCTTGATGCCGATGCTTCCCAACCGCTGGATGGCCCGACAACAACAGGCAGGACGCCGGATATGCCTGATGCTCGATGGTTACAGCGCGGCCCGCCAGCCCATGTTGGCGGCCCGCGACCTGTCGCACTATCGCTGTCTCTACAGCGAGACCGTCGCGGCAGAACTGGCGAACACGGGCCCCGTACTCCTGCTGCTGGGGCCGATGAGCGAGCCCGCATTGGTCGACCTGTTGCAACACCCCGAAGCCAACTGGGGGTGGCTGGGCAGCCTGCCTGACGACGACTTGACCGGTGTGACAGCGCATTGGCGCGAGCGGCTGATGGTCTGGCCCGAAGGGGAGCAGGCGCTCTACCGTCTTCACGATAATCGCACCCTGGCCCGTGCCCTGGCCTACCTGCCCACAGCGCTGTGGCCGGAATTCCTCGGGCCACTGATCAGCGTGTGCTACTGGCACGAAGGAGGTTGGCGCCATGGCGAAAACCCTGCCCCCGGCCACTACCCGGTGCCTGTGCCGGCGCCATGGCTGAACACCCCGAACCCTCAGGCCGACGCCATCCTGCACGCCAATATCCTGCGATACCTGCTGGCCGAACACAGTGAAGACCTTGCCGCACTGGTCGAGTTTCAAGACCCCAGGGCGTGGCTGAGCCAAGTGCTGGAGCAGGCTCGCGCCTGGCAATGGCACGCGCCGGAGCAGCTGGAATTCCTGGTGGTTCGACGGCTGAAGGAGGCGACTCGCAACCGTGTGATCTGTTGGCAGCCGCGAGCGGGTGAGGCGCCAGGGGAGCATTTTGAACGGCTGGTGGAGCAATGGCGTGGGGAGGAGCGCAACCATGAGTAGATGGATAGGCGGTGCGTTGTTAGTTGTTGCCCTGGTGTGGCTCCCTGGGTGTACGGGGAAGAGAGGTGAGCATTTTACGCTGGAGGTGGATATGCCGGCGGAGTTCAAAGTCAAAACGGCGGCTAACTACCATCCCGCCCCTGGTGAGACTTGCACGTTGCCGCAGCGCCGGGGCAGGCGTCCTGAGCGCAAGGTGTTTTTTACTGAATACAAACCCGTGGCCAGTCGGGTGAGTTATGAGCTGCCGCTGACTGAAACAGTAGACGGCTGCCCGCTGGCCGTGAGTAGTGTGGTGTTTGATTTTTATGCGAAGTGGGGCAAGCGGGATACGGATGTTGGGGGGGATATTGCAGGTATCTCCATTCGAGATCGCCGGGAAGTTGACGTGCCTATGAAGCTTGACGCGGATGTTCTGGAGTTGTCGAGGCAATGCCAGTGGCACTTCCGGACGGTGGGGCCTCACCACGCGATCAGGAAAATTCTGTTATGCAATGCTCTGGATGCGGTGGGCCGGCCACAAAAAAAATCAGCTGCTGCTGTTGCGCAACGAGATCAGTTATCAGGCAAGACACTTAGGCTCGTATTAACTGTTACTGAAGAAGAGTTACCTGCTTTTGATGATAGATGGATAAGTGTTCCTGGAGGGTGGAGGCGTTGCAAAGGTAAGAGTGTCGAAGATTTGTCTGCCTATTGCAGCGGCAATACAACGGACTTTAAACCTATAAAAATGCCGGAGGGGCGCATCTGTGACGTCTATCCAACGTGCATGTAACAAGGAGAGTATTGATGAAGCTGGACGCATGGAAGCAACCTTTTTTCAATGACAAGATGCTGGCTTGCTCAATGCGAGGACATTGGGTGAGTTTTTGTCTGGTAGATGAAGCGGGTAGTGGGAAGGCATACGGCGGCCTTTCATTCACGGCCTACGACAGTACAGGGTGCCAATACGAAGGCAGATTGGACGGTGAGGGATTCGCAAAACTGCAGGACTTCTACTGTGGTCCGGTGATTCTCCTGTTAGATGAACGATATTCTGGAACAGAAGAACCTTACGCTCGGCTGAGCAAGCGCCTGACCTACAAGCTGCCTATCACTGAACTTCAAACTCGGGCCGAGCAATCACACTTTTCCAACGCTGATGGTCGGCGCATTGATGGCAATCCAGCGCGGCAACAAGCGGATAGGTTTTATCAGGTTGAAGTGAGTGACTTGGTTCGCCATATCGCTCATTTACCGGCGGTGGTGCCTACGGCCTGCCGCCCACAGCCCCACGCGCTGAAAATGATGGCTGATCTGGGATTTGGTCCGCCTCAGCCGACACTGTCGGGTGTCGTACTTTTCCCCAATCAACATAGTGTATTGGAGGTTCGGCCATTGCGGGCCTTGCGTCTGCTGCTTTCCATCGATGACCGGTTTTGTGCCTTGAACCTTTACCAGTTGGCGCTGATGTCTGCGTTGAGTTATTGCGATTTTGGTCAACACCCTGCTGAACGGCCAGTTGATCAAGTCAAGTTCCCGTTCGATCCCTCTGTTGGAAATCTATTTGCCGACAAGTTGTCTGGGTACCGAGAAGCCTGGCGAATTGATCCCGAACAGGCACAGCGTTTTTATCCTGTTTATGAGGATGTGCCTTACTCCAAGCGCTTCGAGATCTTGCCCTTTGATCCTGAGTTGTATCCACAAAACCGTCCGGAACTGAAGGACGATCAGGAACACCCGGCACGCATGCACTTTTTTGATGATGAGGCGTTTGGTACTGACACCCAGGCTTTTATCACGCATCACGATGAGGTGATCTTGATCGCTGTGCGAGGTACCTACAGTCATACTGATGTACTACGTGACGCCAACGCCCATCAGGTTGTTTTCGCCGACGGTGTAGGCAAGGTGCACGAGGGGTTTTATCTGGCTTACCGGGCAATGCGTGATTTTGTATTGCGCTATCTCGACCAGTTTTACGAAGGACAACGAATCGTTATATGTGGTCACAGCCTGGGCGGCGCTATCGCGTTGCTGCTTTCGGAAGGACTACGCCGTGTGCCGGAGGTCAACTACGATGTCCTCCTCTACACCTACGGCGCCCCCCGCGCCGCCGATTCCAAATTCACCGACGGTGCCTCAGCCCTGGTCCACCACCGGATCGTCAACCATAACGATCCCGTCCCCAGTGTTCCCGCGCCCTGGATGAACACTACCGCCAAACTCTGGATCCCCGGCGCCGTGACGTTATTCAGTGCCCCTACGCCCGGGGGCCTGTTGTTCGCCGCTGGCCTGGTGCGGGTTGGTGGCAATCCCTACCAACATCATGGCGAACAGCAGCACTTCATGCCGATCACATTGGAGGATGGCACGCAGGCGTCGGTGTTGTGGAAACCCGGTTGTGAGTCCATCCAGGAGGCCGCCTGCAATCGTGTGTTGCAACTGCACGGCGATATGCCCGACCGTGACAACTTGCTCAAACAGCTGTTCCAGGCCGACCAGCATTTCATGACCGCCAGCTACATCCCCGCCGCCTGGGCCACGCTGCGCCGCTGGCAGCACACCCTGGAAAGCCAGGGGCCTTTGGTCACCCCGAGGGAATACGCGTTGCTCGACCATGCGCTGGAGACCATGCGCCAACAATTGCGCGACAAGAACCGCGAGCTTGAGCAGCGGCGTCCGCCGAACCAGCGTGGCCAGGCCCATGAGCACAATCAGGCTCTCAATGCCGAAATCGACCGCTTGAACACCAGCCGCGAGCGGCTGCACAGCCTGCGCTGGCGCCGTCTCGAGGTCCGTGACGTGTATGGCAGTCATAGTCACTCCGCCAGCCTGCAACCGAGTCTCAAGCGTTGGTTCAGCCACCGGGAAAACCGTGAGCGTTCGCCGGTAGCGAGTGTCCCGTCCCCCGTTCATGGCGACCGGGGGAGGGTGCACTCGCTGGATATCGACTCGATCGTTTAGCCCACTCTTTACAGGAACTCGACCTGCGCCGGCCGCCGCTTCATCAACACCTTGCCATGGCGGATCGAATACAGCGGCAGGCCCTGGCTGCGAATCACCTCATAATCGCTGTCGGCCGATAGGATCAACAGGTTGGCCGGCCGCCCAGGCTCCAGGCCGTAGCGCTCGCCCAGGGCCATGGCTTTGGCGCTGTTGTCGGTGACCAGGTCCAGGGCGCTTTGCAGGTTACGGTAGCCGAGCATATGGCAAATGTGCAGGCCGGCTTCCAGCACGCGCAGGATGTTGCCGTTGCCCAACGGGTACCAGGGATCGACGATGGAGTCCTGGCCGAAGCACACGTTCATGCCGGCTTCGAGCAGTTCGTTGACGCGGGTGACGCCACGGCGTTTCGGGAAACTGTCGAAGCGGCCTTGCAGGTGAATGCTTTCGGTGGGGCAGGAGACGAAGCTGATCCCGGAATGCCCCAGCAGGCGAAACAGTTTGGCGCAGTAGGCGTTGTCATAGGAACCCATGGCCGTGGTGTGGCTGGCAGTGACGCGGGCACCCATGTCACGGCTGCGGGCTTCCTCGGCGAGGACTTCAAGGAAGCGCGAGTGTGGGTCATCGGTTTCGTCGCAGTGCACGTCCACCAGGCAGCCGGTACGTTCGGCCAGGTCCATGAGGAACTTCACCGAACTCACCCCTTGGTCACGGGTGTATTCGAAGTGCGGGATGCCACCGATCACGTCGGCGCCCAGGCGAATGGCTTCTTCCATCAGTTCGCGACCATTGCGGTAGGACTCGATGCCCTCCTGGGGAAAGGCGACGATTTGCAGGTCGATCAGGTGCGTGCTTTCTTCGCGCACTTGCAGCATGGCCTTGAGCGCCGTGAGGTCCGGGTCGGTGACGTCGACATGGGTGCGAACATGCTGGATGCCATGGGCGGCGAGGGCCTGGATGGTTTTTTTGGCGCGCGTGCGGGTGTCTTCCTCGGTGATGGTGGCCTTGCGCTCGCCCCAGCACTCGATGCCTTCGAACAGGGTGCCGCTCATGTTCCAGCGCGGCTCTCCGGCAGTCAGGGTGGCGTCGAGGTGAATATGCGGTTCGACGAACGGTGGCGTCACCAGGTTACCGGCAGCGTCCAGGTCGTCGGGCCCTGCAGTTGGCGACCCCGTTTGCGCAGTGATACTGGCGATCCGGCCATGTTCCAGGTGCAGATCATGCAGGCCTTCACGGTGGCGCAGGCGGGCGTTGATGATGTGCATGGGCAAGTTCCTCTTGGCTAAAACAATCAGGCAGACAGCCGCCAGATCATCAGGGCGATACCGATGTCCAGGCGGTCGTATGAATTATCCAGCGTCAGCCCGCACAGGGCTTCGATGCGTTGGACGCGGTGCGTCAGGGTATTGCGGTGAACGGCCAGGCGCTGGGCGGCGGCCACAAGGTTACCATTCTCATGAAACCAGGCTTCCAGGGTCGGCATCAGGCTTGGGCCATGATGCCGGTCATGGCGCAGTAACGGGCCCAGGCGCTCATTGAGAAACTGATCGAGCAGCGCGCGATCGCGAACACCGCTGAGCAGTTTCAGCACGCCCAGTTCGTCATACACGCACAGCCCGGCGCGCTCGCTGAAGCGTCGCGCGGCGGTCAACGCCTGGCGTGCTTCCTCCTGTGCCAGGGCCAGGCGCGCAGGCGGATGGGCGGCGGCGCTCAGGCCGATAAACACTTTCAGGGGCGCCAGGCGCAGGTTCAATGGCTTCAACCAACTGGCCAACTGCTCGCGGTTGGCCAAGGCGGCAACGGCATCCGCGGCCGGCAGCAACAACGTCCATTGCCCGGCCCTCCCGAGGACGGGTATCGACGCCGAATACTGACGCAGGCGCCGAGTAATGCTTTCGTGTTGCCGAGCCAACTGCGCTTCCATGTGCCCGGCATCGCCCTGGGTAAACAATGCGTCGCTGCCCTCCAGCTGTAATTGCACCACTTGCCAATGCCCTGCCAGCGACAGGCCCAGTTGGGCGGCGCGGTGCAGCAGGAGGTCCAGGGATTGAAAGTCGCCGGCCAGCAAGCGTTCCAGCACATCGTGCCGCGAACGCCCCAGTTGTTCGGACTGGATCAGCGCCGAGCCGATCGCCTGGGTCACCAACACCATTTTCAACGAGTAGGGCTGCTCGATCAGGGGCAGGCCAGCGGATTCGGCGGCGTCCAGCAAGCGCTGGGGGATCACCTGGATATAGGCGGGGCCGGTCAGGATCACCAACCCGGCCACTTGGCGCTGACAGGCTTCGTCCAGCAGTTGCAGGAGGTTGGCCTCATCCCGGGGGTGGTTGATACCGGTGACGAACACCAGTTCACCGCCGAGCACCCATTCGGCGATCCCAGTGTTTTCGGCCACATACGGCCAGCGCACCACGTTATCCAGGCCGGCCGAGCCAGCGCGCAGGCGCATGGACTCCAGGCCCGGCAGGGCCAGCACATCGGCAAGGGTCAGGCTCATGCCTGGGCGTCAGCCAATGGCGTGCGCACACGCAGGACGGCGGTGAGCACCACGTAGGTCAGCGACGCCGCCACAATCCCCACCAGCGGCGCGACCCAGGGTGAGTTGAATGCCAGCAACGTACCCACGGCGTACGCCACCAGGCCCGGCCAGTTGAACGCGGGCAGGCGCGCCTCTGCCAGGCGCGGGTACTGGCCGCGATAGCGATAGAAGAAGTCCGCCATGATCACGCCGCCGATGGGCGGGATCACCGTGCCGAGCAGGATCAGGTAAGGCACCAGCAGGTCGTACATGCCCAGCAGGGCGAGCAGGGTGCCGATCACCGCACCGGCGAGGGTCACGGTCTTGCGACGTCGGGTGCGCAGCAGGTTGCAACCGGCGACGGCGAAGTTATAGATGGTGTTGTCCTGGGTGCTCCAGATGTTGAGCAACAGCATGGCCATCGCCGCCATGGCAAAACCTTGCAGCAGCAAGACTTCCACCACATCCGGTTGCTGATAGACGATGGCCCCATAGGCGCCGATCAATACCATCAGGCCATTGCCGACAAAGAAGCCGATCAGGCTGGCCAGTACCGCGACCTTGGCCGAGCGGGAAAACCGTGTCCAGTTGGTGGCCTGGGTCGCGCCGCTGACAAAGGTGCCGAACACCAGGGTGATCGCCGTGGACAAGTCCAGCGTACCGCTCGGCACCACCGCCAGCAGGCCGTCCAGCCCGCCGACCTTGACGGTCGCCACCCACATCGACAGAAACAGCAGAATGCCCATGGCCGGCACCGCGATGTACGACAGAATCTCCAACCCTCGATAGCCCACATAGGCCGTGGCGCAGAACACCAGGCCAAACAGCACCATCAGCGCCAGCACACTGCCCTGGCTCAGCTCGAAGTATTTGCCCAGCACCACGGCGGCCGTGGCGGTGCCCCAGGCATACCAGCCGATCTGGGTGAAACCGAGGATCAAGTCACTGAGCTTGCTGCCCACTTCGCCAAAACAGAAGCGTCCCATCAGCACTGAATTCAGCCCACTCTTGAAGGCGATGTAACCCAGGCCGGCGGCGTAGATGCCCAACAGCAGGTTACCCAAGGCCACGACGCCGAGCATGTCGATGAAACTGAAGGCCACCCCCAGCTTGCCGCCGGCAAACATGGTTGCGGTAAAAAACGTGAAACCCAGCAGCACCATGGCGGTCGACGCCAGCCCCTTGCGCGCATGCATGGGGACTTCGCTGAGGGGGTAATCGTTGCCTGGATCTTGCTGCGTCATGTGCCTTGCTCCCTGAATGAGTGACGCAGGCCTATTGCACCGCGCGTGCCACATTCGCCGCAGTGAAGGACGCATGGCGGGCGTTGTGCAGTGTGCACAGTATTTATAGCCAATCAGGGGGGCGCGCGCGGGCAGGAGTGTTCTGTGTGCCCAATCGGGCACGAAAGCGGTGCAGCGGTGATACAAATTGGATCAGTCGAACAGGGTCTGGGTGGTCTCGCCGCGATGAAAGGCAAACGCCGCTTCCAGATCACTTTCAATGGTGCGGCCACGGGACAGTGGCGGCAGGTTGTCCAGGGCGAAAAAACCCACCTCGGTGGTTTCAAAACCCGCCGCGGGTGCCAGTTGGTCGACCCGCTCACACAGGAAATACAGCTTGTAGAAGTCCCGCACATCCGGCCGGTACAACCCCTTGGCCTTGTGCGTCACGCTGTACAGCGCGCGTGCGGTCACGGTCAGCCCGGCTTCCTCGCGAATTTCCTTGATGATGTTTTCTGCCGCCGACAAGCCGATATCGGCGTAGCCCCCTGGCAGGGCCCAGCAACCGTCGGTCAACTCGCGCACCAGCAGGATCTTGTCACCCTCGATCACCGCGCCGCGCACATCGATCATCGGCGTGGAATAGCGCTGGGCAAAATCGCTCACCAACCCGGTGATGCGCTCCAGCGGCACATTGCCCAGTTGCGCGAGCATGCTATGGGCAATTTCGGCAATTTCTTCCAGACGCTCGCGCTCGAAATCGTCGGTGCAAAAATGCAGCCCGGTGGAAGCCAGTGCCTGTAAGCGTTTGGCCTGGGCCAGCCAGATGTTTTCCATACGAACCTCGTGGGTGACTGAACAGGGGCAGGTCCAAGCCTGTAATACCGGGCATAAAAAAACACCGCAAGGGTGATGCGGGTCAATCAAGGTATAGAGCGGGTCACCGCTAACCTGTGGCGAAGGCGCAAACGCCCTCGCCACAGTGACCGTGTTCTTCCTTGGCTGACTGGCATTACCGCCAGGGTGTTTTGTACCGCATGGGTTTATTCACCGCGATAGATGCAGCCGCTGGTGCAGGTCTCATGGATGCGAATGGCGCTGAGCTCCGGCAGCAGGGGGTTGAGTTCGGCCCAGATCCACTTGGCCAGTACTTCGCTGGTCGGGTTTTCGAGGCCCGGGATGTCGTTCAGGTAGTTGTGGTCGAGGCGTTCGTAGAGCGGCTTGAAAATCGCCTTGATCTCCGAGAAGTCGCGAATCCAGCCTGTATGAGGGTCCAGGTCGCCGCTCAGGTGGATCGCCACCTTGAACGAATGCCCATGCAGGCGCCCGCACTTATGGCCTTCCGGTACATGGGGCAGGCGGTGGGCGGACTCGAATGTAAATTCCTTGAAGATTTCCACAGTATTTTTCGGCTCGGTCAGGTTTCTGGCAGGCGGCGAGTTTAACAGCTACATCACACGTCGCGCATACCGTCCCTCTGCAGGCGCGAACAGGCTCGCTCCTCCAGGAGAAAGGCGTTGGGTCAAAGGGCTTGCAAGCGCTCGCCTAATCCACCGTTATCGGCCAATGCCAGAAACTCATCGCCCAATCGCTGGCTCTCGCTCATCGCGGTCTGCCAGTACCGGTTACGACTCGGGTCATCCCCCATGAAGCGCTTGAAATCGCTGCGATCCGGCAGTTTGCCGTGGGGCAGGCGGGCCAGGTAGTCCTTGGACGGCGCCAGCAGCAACACATCCTGCAAGCCTTGTGGGTTGCTGCGCCGCCACGGCAGGCCCTTGTCGAACCAGCCGGGGATGACCCGGTCGGTGAAGTGCGGGTACAGCACGATGTCGTCGCCGTGGTAGGGCAGGTCCAGGTGATAGTCCAGCAGGCCGCCGTCGCGGTAGGTGCCGGCACCCGCTCCGGGCAGGTCGCGCACGCCTTGCATCACCATGGGGATCGAGCCGGAGGCCAGCAGCGCCTGGCGCAGGTTGCCCAGGTCCAGGGTGAGGAAGCGCGACGGAAAATCCTTCAACGGATGCACTGGCGGCGCCTGGCGGGGGTCGTGGACGATCAGTCGTTCGAAATGCCGCGACAGCCGCGCGCGGCCACGCAGGTTGTCGGCAATCACCGACGACAGGCCGAGGCCAAGACGCCCGCGATGGTCATCGGCGAGCAGGCCGTGGCTCTTGACGACCATGATGTTCAATCGATAGTTGGGGGTGTCCAGCACCTGGGCATCACGTCCGGCCAGCAGGTCATCGAGCATGCGCTGGCAGCTCTGGCTGACGTCGGCCATGGTGACGCCCTTGGCAAAGCGTTGTTCGTTGTACAGTCGGCCGAGGTCGAGCAAGCCTTGCACCGGGTCGGGCAGGCAGGCACTGGCAAAGCGCCAGGAGCCGATCGACGCGCCGATCAGCGCGCGTTCCCGGGGCGCGCGGGGCAGCCAGTCGCCGAACAGGGCCAGGTCCAGGCCCTGGATGCCCAAGGCTTTAGGGCCGCCGGCCGCGCCGGGGAGGGTGCCGACGTCGGCCGGCTGCAGGCCCTGTTCGCGAATGCGGGTGAACGCACGTTTACCGGCCTTGAGCGTCAGGGCGGGAAACTTGATATGGATGGCTGTCATACCGGTCTCTGTTGAGGCAAGTTCAGGGGCGAGGTTGCTCGCGAAAACGTCAACGATAACGCGTGAATCCTGGATACACACGATGCTGGCGAAATCTTTGTGACCGCGTTTGCGCATACTCGTAATTGCCATGGTGGCAATTCAGTTTCAGTTAAGTTGCAGCCGTTACCGTGACCGGCGTAGGAAAACATCGTGTAACGGAGACTTATCATGAAGCGCCTCACAGCTCTGGTCGCCGCCGCTATCATCACGTCCACGGCGACCCAGGCTGGAGCCGTGGACCCTGACAAGCCACTGACCGTGCCCGCCACTGTTACAATTGTCGCCTTTGATCAACTGGACGCCACCGCCCTGGCCCTGCATCCCGGCTCAACGCTGTTGGACACCGATCTGGATGAGGCCTATGGCAAGTACATCTATGAAGTCGAACTGGAAGATGCCCACGGTATCGAATGGGACGTTGAATTGGACGCGCTCACCGGGCAAGTTCTCAAGAATCATCAGGATACGTAATGAAGGTATATCGACGTGCCACGGGTTTGGCGGTGCTGGTGCTCCTGGCATTCTGCTCAAGCCTGTCGGCCCGTGACCTCAACCAGGATGAAGCCTTGGCGCTACGCCAGCAGGGCGTGATCCTGCCGCTGGAGCAACTGTTGCAGCAGGCCATGGCGCGGCACCCCGGCTCGCGGTTGCTGGAGGCGGAACTTGAGAAAAAACATGGCCAGTACGCGTATGAAGTGGAACTGGTGACCACCGAAGGCGTGGTGCGCGAGATTAAGCTCGACGCCACGACCGGTGCGCTGATCAAAGACGAGGAAGACTGATGCGCCTGCTGCTGGTGGAAGACAACGTACCCCTGGCCGATGAACTGCTGGCTGGGCTGCAACGCCAGGGCTATGCGGTCGATTGGCTGGCGGATGGGCGCGACGCGGTGTATCAGGGCCGCAGCGAGCCCTATGACCTGATCATCCTCGACCTCGGCCTGCCTGGCTTGCCGGGGCTGGAAGTGCTGGCGCAATGGCGCGCAGCCGCGCTGGCCACCCCGGTGCTGGTGCTCACCGCCCGGGATTCCTGGGCCGAGCGCATCGAGGGGCTCAAGGCCGGCGCCGACGATTACCTGAGCAAACCCTTTCACCCTGAAGAACTGCACCTGCGCATCCAGGCGTTGTTGCGCCGTTCCCATGGCCAGGCCAACCAGCCCACCCTGCAAGCTGCCGGCCTGCATCTGGACGAGGGCCGCCAGTGCGTGTTGCGCGACGGCGAGGAAATCCAACTGACCGCCGCTGAATTCCGCCTGTTGCGTTATTTCATGCTGCACCCGGAACAGATCCTGTCGAAAAGCCATCTGGCCGAGCATCTTTATGACGGCGAGACCGAGCGCGACTCCAATGTGCTGGAAGTGCACGTCAACCATCTGCGCCGCAAGCTGGGCCGCAGCGTGATCGAAACCCGGCGCGGCCAGGGCTACCGGTTTGGCGCCAGCCCTGCATGAAGTCGATCCAGCGACGCCTGAGCCTGGGGCTGATCAGCGTGATGGTGATCGTCGGCGTGGTACTCGCGCAAACCAGCCTGTGGTTGTTCGAGGCCGGTTTGCAGCGTTACCTGGAAGCTGGCTTGCGTAACGACAGCGAGAACCTGTTGGTGGCGCTGGTGCGCGGGCCCAACGGCGTGCAGTTGGATGAGCACCGCCTGTCGCCGGCGTATCAGCGGCCGTTCTCCGGGCATTATTTTCGTATCGATTTTGCCGACATTCACTGGCGCTCCCGCTCGCTGTGGGACCAGGAACTGCCCCGGCTCCCCGAGACCGGGCTCAAGGGCAACCTGCAACTGGGGCCGGAGGGCCAGCAGCTGCTGGTACTACGCTCGGACTACAAGCGCTTTGGCCAAGCGATTTCGATCAGCGTGGCCCAGGACTACACACCGGTGCGCGAAAGCTTCCGACTGATGCGCCAAATCGGCCTGGTGCTGGGGCTGGCGGCGCTGCTGCTGGTGCTGATCCTGCAACGAGTCACCGTGCGCCGGGCGTTGCGCCCCCTGGAAACCGCGCGCAACCAGATCGCCCAATTGCAACAGGGCCAGCGTTCCCAGCTCGACACCCAGGTGCCGCTGGAACTGGAGCCGCTGGTGGCGCAGATCAACCACCTGCTGGCTCACACTGAAGACAGCCTCAAGCGCTCGCGCAACGCCCTGGGCAACCTGGGGCATGCACTGAAAACCCCGCTGGCGGTGCTGCTGAGTGCGGCCTCCAGCGAGGCGCTCAAGGACCACCCCGAGTTGCGCAAATTGCTTCGTGACCAGTTGGAGCAGGTGCAGCAACGCCTCAATCGTGAACTCAACCGTGCGCGCCTGGCCGGCGAAACCCTGCCGGGCGCCTTGTTTGATTGTGAAAAAGAACTGCCCGGCCTGCTGGCCACGTTGAACATGATCCACGGCGACCACCTGGACCTGAGCCACCACGTCGCCCCGGGCCTGCAACTGCCGTGGGATCGCGAAGACCTGCTGGAGCTGCTCGGCAACCTGCTGGACAACGCCTGCAAATGGGCAGATGCCGAAGTGCGCGTCAGCGTCAGCGAGACGCCACACAGTTACCTGCTGACGGTGGAGGATGACGGCCCTGGCATTCCCGAGACCCAGCGCGACGAAGTGTTCAGCCGTGGTACACGTCTCGATGAGCAGACGGACGGCCATGGCCTGGGCCTGGGGATCGTGCGGGATATCGTCGAGGTGTGGGGCGGGGTGTTGCAGTTGCAGGAGAGCGAGTTGGGCGGCTTGAAGGCGTTGATCGAATTACCCAAGCGCCATGGCTGACACACCTTAGATAAAAATGTGGGAGCGGGCTTGTTGTGGTGAGTGGCCTTGTTGTGGCGAGCGGGCTTGTCCCGCGTTGGGCTGCGCAGCAGCCCCAATAAAGCCACCGCGTTTATCCAGGCATATTAAATCGCCAGGTTTTGGGGCCGCTTCGCAGCCCAACGCGGGACAAGCCCGCTCGCCACAACAAGGCCACTCGCCACAAGGCCACTCACCACAACAAGCCCACTTACCAGCCCACTCACCCTAGAGGTCACAGTCGGCTGTGCGACAGCGCCACGTCGACGAGGGTGTGGGGCCTCTCACATTGGACTGCCTTCGACCCTCAGACGCGGAACTGGTCCATCAACCCCTGCTGCTGGTTGGCCAGGCTGTTCAACGCCTGGCTGACCCGCGCCGATTCATTGGCTTGCTCCGACAGCGACTCGGTGACATCGCGGATCGTTGCCACATTGCTATTGATCTCTTCGGCCACCGCACTTTGCTCTTCGGCGGCGCTGGCGATTTGCAGGTTCATGTCGCTGATCACCGTCACCGCGTCGCCGATCTGGCGCAGTGCGGTGACCGCTTCGCCCACTTGTTCGACGCTGCCCTGGGCCTGGCGATAGCTGTTGCCCATGGCGCCGACCACGTCGGTGGTGCCGCTTTGCAGCTGTTCGATCACCAGGCGGGTTTCTTCCACTGACTCCTGGGTCCGTCGCGCCAGGTTGCGCACTTCGTCAGCCACTACGGCAAAGCCACGGCCTGCCTCACCGGCGCGGGCAGCTTCGATGGCAGCGTTAAGGGCCAGCAGGTTGGTTTGCTCGGCAATGCCGCGAATCACTTCCAGCACCGAACCAATCTGCTCGCTGTTGGCCGCCAGGCCTTCGACCTGGGTCATGGCCGTGCTCATGTCCGCAGCGAGGAGCCCGATGTTGGTGGTGGTGCGGTCGATTACCGTCAGACCGTCGCGGGTTGCCTGGTCGGCATCCCGCGCCGCTTGGGCCGCCTGGGCCGCGCTGCGGGCGACGTCCTGGGCGGTGGCACTCATTTCATGGGAGGCGGTGGCCACCTGGTCGACCTGGCGGTATTGCTGTTCCATGCCGGCGCTGGTTTGGCTGGCAATCGCGGCGGACTGGTCGGCGGTGCCACGGGCGTCCTGCACCGAGCGTTTGACCTCGGCAATGATCGGTTGCAGCTTGTCGAGGAAGCGGTTGAACCAGCCGGCCAGTTGGCCCAGTTCGTCTGGCTTGTCATAAGCCAGGCGACGGGTCAGGTCGCCTTCGCCGCTGGCGATGTCTTCGAGCATGTGCGCCACACCGAGGATCGGTCGGGTCACGCTGCGCGCCATCAGCCACACCAGGATCAGGCCGATCACGGCGGCCAGCAGGCCCAGGCCCAGTTCCAGCAGGGTGCCGCGGGTGTTATCGGCATCCATCTGCGCCTTCAGTGCTTCTGCCGGCCCCACCAGGACTTTTTCCGGCACATCCAGCAACACACCCCACGACTTGCCACCGGGAATCGGCGCGAACGGCGCCAGGACCTTCAGTCGATGGTCGGTGCGCAGGCTGCTGATTTGCGTACTGCCGGCCAGGGCGCTGGTCAGTTGTGCGCCGTTGGCGCTGTCGACCTGCTCAAGGCGCTGGCTGAGCTTGCTGGCGTCCGGGCTATAGCCGGCAAGCAGGCCGGTGGGGCTGAGGATGCTGACCTGGGTCTGCCCGTCATACAGCTTCTCGCTGGCCCGTTGGCTGATGCTCTGCAGGCTGTTGAGGTTGATGTCCACCGACAACGAGGCGATGACTTTGCCGTTGACCATCAGCGGGAAGACGATGCTGGTCATCAGCACGTTCTGCCCGTCGATCCGATAAAAATAGGGTTCGATCACGCACGGCTTGAGGGTGGTGCGTGGGCAGGTGAACCAGGCGTTGGCTTTTTCACCGCTTGGGCCGACGGATGTGTCGGTCATGTCGCTTTCGGGCAGCGGCATCGACGTCAGTTTGCCCGGCGTCGGTTGCGACCAGTACAGGGCGAACCGGCCCTTGTCGTTGCTGCCCAGCTCTGCCTGGTTGGCGAACAGTTCGTCCTTGCCGTCCAGCGCATTGGCTTCGAACACCAGGGACAGGCCCAACAGGTCCGGGTTGGCCTGCAGTGCAGCCTTGACCTGGCGGGTCAGGTCTTCGCGGGTGTCGAAAGCGTCGAGGAAGCGTTTCTCGGCCTGTTCGCGCAGGAACAGCACCTGGCGGGAAAAACCGTGGCCGTACTGGTAGGCGTCCATGAACTGCTGGCGAATGCCCAGCGCCTGCACATCGCCTTGCGCCTCGATACGCGCCTGGGCGGCTTCATCGAGCATCTGCATGCTCGAAACCTTGACCTGTTCGGAGCTGTGCTCCATGCGATACAGCGACAGACCTACCAGCAGGGTCACGATCCCCAACAGGCAAAGGCCGGCGAGCAGGGTGATTTTCCATTGAATGGAGAGCTGTCTGAGGGACATCGCGGAGCATCCTTAACCTGAAAACACAAAGAACCCCTGTATCGACCGCTGCAAGTTTTTCTTTATTCAAACGTTCAATTTAAATCTAGCAGCGGCGTCGTTTTTTGACATGCGGCCCCGCCTGCTGCAAAGTGCGCGCCCTCTAATAAGACCTCCTTGAAGCCTGCATGCTGGCCGCCATTACCGTGGCCGCACGCGTGGGCATGCCTGTTTTTATGTTTCTGTCTTGAGGTAACCATGATTAACGCAGTCATCGCCGCGGTCGGCACCATGCTGGTGCTCAGCCTGTCCCGCGTGCATGTGGTCATTGCCATCATTGTCGGCGCCCTGGTGGGTGGCCTGACTGGCGGCCTGGGCATCGAGGCCACTCTCCAGGCCTTCAATGGTGGGCTGGGCGGTGGCGCGACCGTGGCGTTGTCCTACGCATTGCTCGGCGCTTTTGCGGTGGCCATTGCCAAGTCCGGCCTGGCCCATGCCCTGGCGGACAAGGCGTTGATGTTGGTGGACCGCCAGGAAGCCACGGGCGGCAGTCATGTCAAATGGGTGTTGATCGGCCTGTTGTGGGGGGTAGCAATTGCTTCGCAGAACATCTTGCCCATCCATATCGCCTTTATCCCACTGCTGGTGCCACCGCTGCTCTACGTGCTGACCAAGCTGCAACTGGATCGCCGCCTGATCGCCTGTGTGATGACCTTCGGCCTGATCACGCCGTACATGTTCCTGCCGGTAGGGTTCGGCAATATCTTCCTCAACCAGATCCTGCTGGCCAACGTGGCCAAGAGCGGCGTGGACATCAGCCAGGTCAATGTCACCCATGCCATGGGGCTGCCGGCGTTAGGCATGGTGGTTGGCCTGCTGGTGGCGGTGTTTATCAGCTATCGCAAGAAACGCGTGTATGACCTGGAGAAAATCGAGCGGGTAGAGCAAGTGGCGGTGCAGTACAACCCGCTGACCCTGCTGGTGGCGGGTGTGGCGATTGCCTCGGCGTTCATTATTCAGCTGTGGCTGGATTCGATGATCATCGGCGCCCTGGCGGGGTTCCTGATTTTCTCGGTGTCGGGCATCGTGCGCTGGCGCGAGACCGACGATTTGTTCACCGAAGGCATGAAGATGATGGCCATGATCGGCTTCATCATGATTGCCTCGTCGGGTTTTGCCGAAGTGCTCAAGGCCACCGGCGACGTGCGCTCCTTGGTGGAGGCCTCGGCGGCGTTTATCGGGCATAGCCGTGGGGTTGGGGCGTTGCTGATGTTGCTGGTGGGCCTGTTGGTGACCATGGGGATCGGTTCGTCGTTTTCCACGGTGCCGATCCTGGCGGCGATTTTCGTGCCGCTGTGCGTGCAATTGGGCTTCAGCCCGCTGGCTATCGTATGCATCGTCGGCACGGCCGGCGCCCTCGGCGATGCCGGCTCGCCTGCCTCGGACTCCACCCTGGGCCCGACTTCCGGCCTGAATATCGACGGCCAGCACCACCATATCTGGGACACCGTGGTGCCGACATTTCTGCATTACAACATCCCGCTGCTGGCGTTTGGCTGGCTGGCCGCCATGATCCTCTGACCGGCATGTTGCACCGCCCTGGCTCGCGAAGAACGTCAACGATAACGCGGCAAACCTGACACCCTGCGGTGCTCAGGTTTTTCGTGAGCACGCTCGCTCCTACAGATATTTCTCAATTGGCCGCTAACCTCTTTAAGTCGCCACTAATAAGAGAGAAAAGCCATGCGTCTGAGTTTGAAGGCCAAAGTCCTGTCCCTCGCCGTCGTGCCGGTGCTCTTGTTTGCCCTGGTGATCAGCCTGACCACCGTGTCGATCCTCCAGGGGCAAGCGCGTAACGAGGTGGATGAAACCCGCCAGCGCCTGCTCAATGACGCCAAGGCCACCCTGAAAAGTTATGTAGAAGTGGCCATGACCACCATCAAGCCGCTCTACGACGCGGCGGCCCCCGGCGATACGGCGGCGCGCGCCGAGGTGGTCAAGCTGCTGTCCAACACCAGCTACGGCAAGGACGGTTACTTCTTTGGCTACGACTCCGAGACCATCCGCCTGTTCAAGGGCAACAGCCCGGACGGTGTGGGCAAGAGCTTCAAGGACAACCGTGACCCCAACGGCGTCTACGTCAACCGCGACCTGGTCAAGGTCGGCAAGGATGGCACCCACTACCTGCAATACAGTTCGACCCAACCGGGCCAGACCGAACTGGTACCCAAGATGGGCTACACCGAATACCTGCCCAAATGGGACATGGTGATCGGCACGTCGGTCAACCTGGACGGCATTGAAGCCCAGGTGGCGGTGGTCGAGGCCAAGGTGGAAAAACGCATGGAAGGCGTATTGCTGAGCATCCTCGGCGTGGCCGTGGTGGTGTTGCTGGTGATCGCCGCCGTGGGGGTGGTGCTGGCCAATACCATCCTGCGTCCACTGCACCTGATGAAAGCCAACCTCGACGACATCGCCGCCGGCGAAGGCGACCTGACCCGCCGCCTGGCCATCACCAGCCAGGATGAACTGGGCGACCTGGCCGGGGCGTTCAATCGGTTTGTCGACAAGATCCACGGCCTGGTACGCCAGATCACCGAAATGACCGCGCAACTCACCGGCCTGGTCAGCCAGGTGTCCGAGCAGGCCCAGCGTTCAGAACAGGCCATGGAGCGCCAGCGCCACGAGACCGACCAGGTGGCCACGGCGATCAACCAGATGTCTTCCGCTGCGCAAGAAGTGGCGCGCAGTGCCCAAGGTGCCTCCGTGGCCGCGCAACAGACCGACGCCGAAGGCCAGGCCGCCAAGCGCGTGGTGGACGGCAGCATCGCGCAAATCCATGCGCTGGTGAACGATATCCGCAGCAGTGGCGTGTCCCTCGACAGCTTGAAGCAGGATGTATCGTCGATTGTCAGCGTACTGAGCGTCATCCGCTCGATTGCCGAGCAGACCAACCTGTTGGCCCTCAATGCCGCCATTGAAGCCGCCCGGGCCGGGGAGGCCGGGCGGGGTTTCGCCGTAGTCGCCGACGAGGTGCGCGCGCTGGCCAGCCGTACCCAGACCAGCACCCAGGAAATCCAGGGCATGATCGACCGCCTGCAAAAAGGCACCGAGGCCGCTGTCGATGCCATGCGCCGCTCCAGCGATGCCGGTGACGGCACTTCGGCTCAGGCCAACGAAGCCGGGGCGTCACTCGACACCATGGCGCAGTTGATCGGCACCATCAATTCGATGAACGCGCAGATCGCCAGCGCCGCTGAAGAGCAAACGGCAGTGGCCGAAGAGATCAATCGCAGCGTGCATCAGATTGCCGTGGCTGTGGACAGCGTGGCCGATGAAACCCAATTGGGCGCCCAGACGTCGCGCAGCCTGGCTGATCTGGGCCAGCGCCTGGGGCAATTGGTCGGTCAGTTCAGGATCTGAGCGGCTACACGATGTCGCGCATCAACAGGCCGTAGCGCAAATCCATCTCGGCTGGCAGGGGGACATACACTGTGTGTCCATCCCCCGGCGCCACCTCGATAGCCTCGCCCTTGGCGTTATGCAACGTGGCCAGGTCGAAGTGAAAGTTGCCGGCGGGGGTCATCAGTTCCAGGTGATTGCCCACCGCAAAGCGGTTTTTCACCTTGACCTCGGCCAACTCGCCACGGCGCTCGCCGGTCAACTCCCCGACAAACTGCTGGCGCTCGGAAACCGAGCTGCCGTTCTGGTAGTTCTGGTATTCGTCATGGACATGACGGCGCAGGAAACCTTCGGTGTAGCCGCGCTGGGCGAGGGACTCCAGGTTGGTCATCAGGCTACGGTCGAATTCACGCCCGGCCACCGCATCGTCGATGGCCTGGCGGTACACCTGGGTGGTGCGCGCGCAGTAGAAGTGGGACTTGGTGCGGCCTTCGATCTTCAGTGAGTGCACGCCCATATGGGTCAGGCGCTCCACGTGCTGTACGGCGCGCAGGTCCTTGGCGTTCATGATGTAGGTGCCGTGTTCGTCCTCGAAGGCGGGCATGTGTTCGTCGGGGCGATTGGCTTCTTGCAACAGGAACACCTGGTCGGTCGGTGCGCCGATACCCAGGGTTGGCTCGGGCTGATATTCCTGGACGATATCGCCGGTGGCATTTTCCACTGCGGGCGTGGCCTGGTATTTCCAGCGGCACGCGTTGGTGCAGGTGCCCTGGTTGGCGTCGCGCTTGTTCATATAACCCGAGAGCAGGCAACGCCCGGAATAGGCCATGCACAACGCACCGTGCACAAACACCTCCAGCTCCATGGCCGGCACTTGCTGGCGGATTTCGCCGATTTCTTCCAGGGACAACTCCCGCGACAGGATCACGCGGCAGATGCCCTGCTGTTGCCAGAACTCCACGCTGGCCCAGTTCACGGTGTTGGCCTGCACCGACAGGTGGATCGGCATCATCGGGAAATGCCGGCGCACCAGCATGATCAGCCCCGGGTCGGACATGATCAGCGCATCCGGGCCCATCGCGATCACCGGGGCGAGGTCCTTGAGGAAGGTCTTGAGCTTGGCGTTGTGCGGCGCGATGTTCACCACCACGTAGAAACGCTTGCCCAGCGCGTGGGCTTCCTGGATGCCCAGGGCCAGGTTGGCGTGGTCGAATTCATTGTTGCGCACTCGCAGGCTGTAGCGCGGCTGGCCGGCATAGACCGCATCGGCGCCGTAGGCGAAGGCGTAGCGCATGTTTTTCAGGGTGCCAGCGGGGGCGAGCAGTTCGGGAGCGAGGATAGGTGGCATGGTCGGCACTTGGGGCAAAAGTGCGGCAGGGTAGTGCAAGCCGGCGAAGGCTTTATTGATCTGGGTCTACGCTTGCAACAAAGATGGCACTCGCAGGGGGCGCAGTGGACTAAGCATCAGGGCGCACACACGCGCCCTGCTTTTTTGACATGGATCGGACATGAACGCGACCAACCTGCAATTCAAAACCCTGTTGCTCTTACTGGTCCTGGTGACCATGGCCTTTATCTGGATTCTGTTGCCGTTCTACGGCGCGGTGTTCTGGGCGGTCATCCTCGGTATCATCTTTGCGCCCTTGCAGCGCCGGCTGCAGTTCAAATTTGGCTGGAATCGCAACCTCACGTCCCTGACGACTCTCACGGCCTGCCTGATCATCGCGATCCTGCCGGTGATCATCACCAGCGCGTTGTTGGTGCAGGAAGGGGCGACGCTGTACAAGAACATCGAGAGCGGCAAGTTGGACGTGGCCGGTTACATCGAACAGTTCAAGAACGTCCTGCCACCGTACTTCCAGCACCTGCTGGATCGCTTCGGCATGGGCAACCTGGAGGGCTTGCGCGAGAAAATCGTCAAGAGCGCGATGCAGGGCAGCCAATTCTTCGCCACTCAGGCGTTCAGCTTTGGCCAAGGCACGTTTGATTTCCTGGTGAGCTTTTTCATCATGCTGTACCTGCTGTTCTTCCTGCTGCGCGACGGCCCGGAGTTGGTGCGCAAGGTGCGTACCGCAGTGCCCTTGGCCGAACCGCAAAAGCGTCGCCTGCAACTCAAGTTCAACCGCGTGGTGCGTGCCACGGTCAAGGGCAACGTCCTGGTGGCCGTGACCCAAGGAGCGCTGGGCGGTTTGATTTTCTGGTTCCTGGATATCCCCAGTGCGTTGCTCTGGGCGGTATTGATGGCATTTCTATCGCTGCTGCCGGCCGTGGGCGCGGGGATCGTATGGGCGCCGGTTGCCGCGTATTTCCTGCTCAGCGGGGCGATCTGGCAGGGTGTGGTGCTGGGCTTGTTCGGCGTCTTTGTGATCGGCCTGGTGGATAACGTGCTGCGCCCGATCCTGGTGGGCAAGGACACCAAGATGCCCGATTACCTGATTCTGATCTCGACCCTGGGCGGCTTGTCAGTATTTGGCCTCAACGGGTTTGTGATCGGGCCGCTGGTAGCGGCATTGTTCATGTCCAGTTGGGCGCTATTTGTCGAAAGCAAGCCACGGGTCAAGCTGCCACTGCCCTGATTCTCAGGCGTGGAGCCGGACGTGGGTCGCGTGTTGCAGTTGTTTTTCTGCGGCCGACAACGAGGTGAGCGGGCCGCTGATGGGCTCGCCATCACGGACCACATACCAGCAGGCAAGCAAGCCGGCCTTGCGAAGGGGCGCGGGGACGGCGCTACCGATAACGGACATGATCTGAACAGTGGGCATAAATACCTCCAATCGCTATGGAGGTCACCTTACGGGGGGCCGGCGTGCAGGAAAAATCACCTGGCTCGATAGTCGACATCAACGCCAGGCGTCAATCCACCACTTGATCGAGCATGCTCACGACTTCCTGCTCGCTGAGCAGGCCCTTGCGTACCAGGTTTTCCGTAAGCAATGCCAGGAACTTCGCGCTGCGGTGGCCTTCGAGGTGCTTGAGTTCAGTCAGGGCGCTATAGACCCTGCTGGACGTACAGAGGCCGGCGGTGCGGTGTGGGTTTTGTGTGGGCATGGTCAGTCGTCCTTGTTGTTTTGGGGTGGACTGGTTTAAGAGTGAGGGGGTGTCGTGACGTAAACATGACAGCGCGAGCCCCGGTCGGGCAAGTAGACTTTCGATCTGAATGATGTGGGATTGCTGCTTGGCCGTTGTCTTCAAAGCGACATTGGCCTCCCGAATCCAGCCTTTTTCGCCCGAAAAAAAGCCCCGCGTGTGGGCGAGGCCTGTTCAGGTGTGTCAATTCAAGCTTACCAGCCGCGGCCATAGTAGCCATGGGGCGGGCCGTAGTAACCGCGGGGAGGGCCGTAGTAGCCGCGTGGCGGGCCGTAATAGACGGGCGCCGGACGGTAGTAAACCTGTTGCTGCACATACACCGGTGGCGGCGGGGCGTAGTAGACCGGCGGCGGAGCGGCATACACCGGCTGCGGCTGGACGTACACCGGCTGCTGCACATAGACCTCACGCGGCTGGCTGGCAACGACGGAGCCGACGACGGCGGCACCGACAAGAGCACCCAAAACGGCCGGGCCACCCCAACCACCACCGTGGGCTGAGGCTTGGCCTGCCATAGCGAGTGCGCCGATAAGCAGGGCGATCTTGGGGAGTTTACGCATCATGGTCATTCCTCGGTTAGCCCCTGCGCTTGTGGTCTGCAATCAATAGACTCAAGGATTGTCGCGGGGATACTTTTAAGACAACGTATTTCTGAAAAACAGCACAGCCACTAGGTAAAGGTTGTGTAAGGTCTGTACCCATTTGCTTACTTAAAGGAGCTTGCGATGCAGATGCACCCCAACAAGGACACCCAATTGTGCATGTCACTGTCGGCGCGCCCTGGGAATTTTGGCCTGCGTTTTCATAACCATCTGTACGAGCAGTTGGGTTTGAACTTCTACTATAAAGCCTTCAGCAGCCAGGATTTGCCCGGTGCGATCGGCGGTATTCGCGCCTTGGGCATTCGCGGTTGCGGGGTGTCCATGCCGTTCAAGGAAGCCGCCATTGCCTTAGTGGACGAACTGGATGATTCGGTTCAAGCCATTGACTCCCTGAACACTATCGTCAACACCGACGGCCACCTCAAGGCCTACAACACCGACTACATCGCTATCGAACAACTGCTGAAAAAACACGGGGTGCCACAGGATTCGACCTTTGCCCTGCGTGGCAGCGGCGGCATGGCCAAGGCCGTGGCCAGTGCCTTGCGTGACGGTGGCTATGCCCATGGCGTGATCGTGGCGCGCAATGAGGCGGCGGGGCGGGCATTGGCGCAGAATCTTGGGTACGAATGGCGGGCTGAACTGGGTGATTTGCGCCCACGGATGCTGATTAACGTAACGCCGATCGGCATGACCGGCGGGGCCGAGGCGGACGCGTTGGCGTTTGAGGCGGATGCCGTTGATAAAGCCGAGACAGTGTTCGATGTGGTGGCGATCCCCGCCGAAACGCCGTTGATTGTGCGAGGGCGGGCCAAGGGCAAGCGGGTGATTACTGGCCTGGAAGTGATTGCGATCCAGGCGCTGGAGCAGTTCGTCCTGTACACCGGCATTCGACCGACTCAGGAACAGTTCGAAAAGGCCGTGGTGTTTGCCCGAAGCTGAAGAACGCTGGTGATCAAATGTGGGAGGGGGCTTGCCCCCGATGGCATAGGTATCTACACAACGTTGGCTCAACGCTGAATGCCCGGAAAATAGGGCTGTTGTGGCGAGCGGGCTTGTCCCGCGTTGGGCTGCGTAGCAGCCCTAGTCAAGAAGAACGCGGTGTATCAGACACTCTGCAGAGGCTGGTTTTGGGGCTGCTACGCAGCCCAACGCGGGACAAGCCCGCTCGCCACAGGGAGATTTGTCAGGGGCTGAAAAGTTGTGTAGATACCCATGCCCCGATGGCGGTGTATCAGGCAATGAATGTATTGACCGAACCACCGCTATCGGGGGCAACCCCCCTCCCACATTTTTGACCGTGTCAGGCCTGTTCCAGCTGTGCCAGGCGCTCTTCCAGCGCCGCAATCCGTGCTTCAAGCTCTTCAATACGATCCAGCGAGACCGCGCCGGCAGAGCGCTCCACCGGGCTCCCCCGCGCCGCGATAATCGCCTCGATATCCGCCGGGTCCCCCAGCGCATGGGTATAGCGATCTTCCCGCTGCCCCGCCTGACGTGGCACCAGCAGCGCCAATCCGCGTGCGATCAGGCGCTCCAACTGGTGCACCACTTGCTCGGCATCTTCGAAATCATGCATGCGCCCGCTGCGGGTCAGCAGTTCATTGACCGTCTGCGGTCCGCGTAAAAACAGCAGCCCGGTCAGGATCACCTGGGCCGGCACCAGCTCCAGCGCCTTGTCTACCCGATGCTCCCAGCGGTCGGCGCGACTGCCCATCACCAATCGGGTAAAGCCCTGGCCTTCGAGTGCGCGCAGGCTCTGGCCGACCTGGCCTGGGCTGAGGTTCATGACGGGTTCGCGGCTGGTCTTCTGGTTGCAGGCCAGGACCAGGGCGTTGAGGGTCAGGGGATAGGTTTCGGGGTTGGTCGCCTGTTTTTCGATCAGGCAGCCCAGGATGCGGATTTCCGTGCTGTTCAGGCGCGGCTCAGGAGTGTCGGTGTCGTGCTCGGCGGTCATCGCGCTTTCCCTATGCAGTGAATGGGGGCGTTCTCAATGGGTTTCCCTACCCCGTTGTCGCCTTAAAGCAGACCAGGCCCGGCGCGGCGGGGAATCTAATTGAGAACGCCCCCGCCTAGCCTAAGCCGGAAAAAATAAAAGACAAGCGCTCGGCATGGCTATAATCGCCGCTGGTTCCAACCCTGCCATTACCGATGAGACTGTCATGACTATTTCCCTGTACGCCGCCTCCGTCCCAGTCTTCAAGCAAATGCTCAACGCCCTGAGCGATGTGCTGAACAAAGCCGAAGCCCACGCCACCGCCAAGAACATCGAGCCCAACGCCCTGCTGCAAGCGCGCCTGTTCCCGGACATGTTCCCACTGGTGCGCCAGGTGCAGATCGCGGTCGACTTCGCCAAAGGTGTTTCCGCACGCCTGGCCGAGATTGAAGTGCCGAAGTACGAAGACAGCGAAGTGACCTTCACCGACCTGCAAGCGCTGATCGCCAAGGTCCTGGCGTTTGTCGACACCATCAAGCCTGAGCAGATCGACGGCAAGGAAGGTATCGAAATCATCACTCGCCCAGGCACCCCGAAAGAGAAACGCTTCACGGGCCAGTCCTACCTGCTGACCTACGGCCTGCCGCAGTTCTTCTTCCACGTCACTACTGCTTACGCCTTGTTGCGTCACAACGGTGTGGAAGTGGGCAAGCGCGACTACATGGGCGCTTTCTAAGCCTATAAAAAATCTATGGTCCCCCCCATTTTTGCAATACTGATTAACGGGCGATGTGGTTGGCTTGCTTAAATCTATCCGGCGTCTGTTTGGGGCTTGCCCCAGCGCCACGATGAGAGTCGCGCCTGACGATCCTTAAAAGCCCGTCGGCTTCTGAAGCCGATTTTTATGTCAGGATCTTCGCCAGGCCGGTAGGCCGTTCACGTCATCCGTTGTTCAGCTATCGCAAAACCTGAAGGGTGAATTGTGGTACTGCAACAACCGCAGGGTCAGGCGTTCAAGGCGTCTGGCCCTGCTTCATATTGCGCATGGTGAGCCGCTATCGCCCAAGCGATACGCGCCAGTTTGTTGGCCAGGGCACAGGCCACCACATTCGAGTGTCGTCGGCGCAGCAGCGCTCGCACCCAGTCGGCCAAAGCCCCCTTCTGATGATCCAGCCTCTGCATGTAAACCCTGGAGCATTGCACCAGCAGTTGCCGCAGGTGCTTGTCACCCCGCTTGCTGATCCCCAACAAATTGGCTTTGCCGCCCGTGCTGTACTGTCGCGGCACCAAGCCCACTGAAGCCGCAAAATCGCGACTGCATCGGTATTGCTTGCCATCGCCCATTTCTACAGCCAGAAGGCTGGCGGTGATCGGACCGACACACGGCATGCTAAGCAAACGGCTCCCCAGATCATCGTCGGCCAGCTGGCAAGCCAGTTGTTTGTCCAGTTCCTTGATCTGTTCATCCAGGTAAACGAAGTGATCGTGCAGGCGTTGCAACAGCACTGTCAGCCGCACAGGCAGCTCATGCTCGGCCAAAACAGCTGCCAAACGCTTCATGATGGCTGAGCCTTTGGGCAGGCTGATGCCAAATTCCAGCAGGAAACCGTGCATCTGATTGGCTGTCTTGGTGCGGTCATGCACCAACGACTCGCGCATGCGATGCAGGACAGACAGGGTTTGCTGAGACTCGGTTTTAGGCGTAACGAAGCGCATGGACGGACGGGAAGCCGCCTCGCAAATGGCCTCTGCGTCGATAAAGTCATTTTTGTTGCCCTTGACGAAAGGGCGGACAAACTGCGGTGAAATCAACTTGGTCGTATGCCCCATCGCCGCAAGCTGACGGGCGATGAAGTGAGAGCCGGCACAGGCTTCCGTTACCACGACGCAGCTCGGTAAGTTGCCGAAGAACCGCATCATCTGCGCTCGCGAGAGCTTTTTGCGAAACACCTCGCGGCCCGATTTGTCTTGGCCCAGAAGGTGGAAATTATGTTTGCCGAGATCGATCCCGATCAGTGCTGACTCGCTCATGATGATGGCCTCCAAAAACAAAACACCCTGCGAAAGCGTAGCCCTCGCAGGGTGTGGGGGGGACCATCTCATTAGCCCGGGGGCGTTCTTCAATGAACGGCCCCGGGCTTTTTTACGCCTGGAGTTCAAGCAGGCAGTTCTTCCTTGCCCAGGCACGCGGCCGCGGTAAACAACACATCCGTGGACGAGTTAAGTGCAGTCTCCGCCGAATCCTGCAACACACCGATGATGAAACCGACCGCCACCACCTGCATGGCAATTTCGCTGGGAATGCCGAACAGGCTGCACGCCAGGGGAATCAGCAGCAGTGAACCACCGGCCACCCCCGAGGCTCCGCAGGCACAGACTGCCGCGACGACGCTGAGCAGTACGGCGGTGGGCAGGTCGACGGCAATCCCGAGGGTGTGCACGGCAGCCAGGGTCAATACGGTGATGGTGATCGCGGCGCCGGCCATATTGATGGTGGCGCCCAGGGGGATCGACACCGAGTAGGTGTCTTCATGCAGGCCCAGGCGTTTGCTCAACGCCAGGTTCACCGGAATATTCGCCGCCGAGCTGCGGGTGAAGAAGGCGGTGATGCCACTTTCGCGCAGGCACATCAGCACCAGTGGGTACGGGTTGCGGCGCAGCTTCCAGAACACGATGGCCGGGTTGATCACCAAGGCCACGAACAGCATGCAGCCGATCAACACCACCAACAGGTGCGCATAGCCGAGCAGGGCGCTGAAACCGGAAGTGGCCAGGGTCGAGGCCACCAGGCCGAAGATACCCAGCGGCGCAAAGCGGATCACCACGCGCACAATCAAGGTGACGCCGTTGGACAGGTCGTCGAGTACGGTGCGGGTGGTTTCGCCGGCATGGCGAATCGCGATCCCCATGCCGATGGCCCAGGCCAGGATGCCGATGAAGTTGGCATTCATCAGGGCACTGATCGGGTTATCCACCACGCTGAGCAGCAGGCTTTGCAGCACCTCGCCGATGCCGCCGGGGGCGCTCACCGTGGCGTCATGGGGGGCCAGTACGAGGAACGAGGGAAACAGGGTGCTGGCGATCACCGCAACGACTGCCGCGGCAAAGGTGCCCAGCAGGTACAGGAACAGGATCGGCTTGATGTGGGTTTCCTGGCCGTGTTTATGGTTGGCGATCGACGCCATGACCAGCACAAACACCAGGATCGGCGCGACGGCCTTGAGCGCAGTGACAAACACTTTGCCGATAAACCCGGTGGCCTTGGCGGCTTCGGGCAACAGCAGGGCCAGCAGGATACCGGCGATCAAGCCGATGACGATTTGCGTGACCAGGCTGACACGCGCAAGTCGTTGAAAGAGGGAAGGGGCAGCAGTCATAAAGTTGTCTCTGTTTTTTTAATGGGTGCAGCAGGGCGGGCGGAAAGGGCTGTAGGAAACAGGTCGCGAAGTCTAGCATGCTGCACGAACTGTCCCTGCCAATGCGGCAACGCGTCACCGGCCGGGCGCCGGTCTTAGCCAAGTCCGGACATGTTCTGTTAAGATTCTTGCCTCTCATCTTTCCTCTCCGTCAGCGAGCCCCCAGGGCAGTCGTTGATGTCGTCGTTTCTGGAGTTTTCATGCTGTTTCCGATCCTGCTGCTGTCGGCCGCCGGCTTTACCGTGCTGACCACGGAATTCATCATCGTCGGCCTGCTGCCGTCGATTGCCCGCGACCTGAATGTCAGCGTGTCCCAGGCTGGGTTGCTGGTGACCCTGTTCGCGTTCACCGTGGCGGCGTTCGGCCCGTTTCTCACGGCCTACTTCGCCCGATTCCAGCGCAAACGCCTGTTCATCACGATCCTGGTCATGTTCGCCGTGGCCAATAGCGTGGCCGCGCTGGCGCCGAATATCTGGGTCATGTCCCTGGCCCGCTTGATCCCGGCCTTGGGGTTGCCGGTGTTCTGGGCCCTGGCCAGTGAAACCGCGGTGGATATCGTCGGCCCCGAATTCGCCGGGCGCGCCATTGAGAAGATCGGCTTCGGGATTGTCTGCGCCACGGTGTTTGGCATCCCGGTCGGCACGCTGATTTCCGATATGTTCGGCTGGCGTACGGCGTTTGCCCTGCTAGCGGCCATTGCGCTGGCCAAGGCCTTGCTGCTGTACATCTACCTGCCCGTCACGAACGCCAAGAACGAGCAGGTCACCTCGCGCTCACAGTTCAAGATCCTGCGCAGCCCGCTGATGCAGGGGCATATCCTGCTGTCGATCCTGGTGTTCAGCGGCATGTTCACCGCCTACACCTACCTGGCGGACATCCTCGAGCGCCTGGCCGGGTTCGACGGTACGCTGGTGGGCTGGTGCCTGATGGGGTTCGGCGCGGTCGGCCTGATCGGCAACTCCCTCGGCGGGCGCGCGGTGGATCGTCACCCGTTGATCGCCTCCATGGTGTTTTGCGGGTTTATGATCGCTGGCATGGTGGCCGTGGTGCCCGCCATTCATTCGACAATCGGGCTGGCGGCGGCGATGGCGGTGTGGGGCGTGACCCAGGCGGCGATGTTCCTGGTCAGCCATGTCCGCCTGATGAAGGCCGCGCCCCATGCGCCGGCGTTTGCCGCGTCGCTGAATATCGCCGGGGCCAACCTGGGTATCGGCCTGGGGGCCATGGTCGGTGGGCATGTCATCGACACCTTGGGCCTGGGCAGCCTGGGCTTTGCCGCCTCCGGGTTTATCCTGGTGTCGATCCTGCTGGCGCTGTGGCTGATGACGGCCAAGCAGCCCGCTGCCTCCAACGCCTGAGCTGTCAGGGCAGGGCGGTGAACAATTCTCGCCGCGCACCCTCGGTAATCGCCACGATGCCGGGGTGCTTGACCTTGCGCTCCACCGAGATCGCGTAGAACGACTCGCTCACCGCATCAGTCTGGCCGATCAGCGCCACGCCGTACTGGCGCACGACCTCATCGGCGATCACGCTGGGGGCGATAAAGATACCGCTGCCGGATTGGCCGAATGCCTGCATCAACGCGCTGTCGTCGAACTCGCCGATGATCTTTGGCTGGATCTTCTGCTCGGCAAACCAGCGCTGCAAGCGGCTGCGCACCACCGTCTCCGCCCCCGGAATCAAGAGCGGCGCGCCATGCAAGCATTGTGGGAAATCGCCGCCATGCCGGTCAGCCAGTGCCTGGGTGGCGAAGAAACTGATGCCACATTCCCCCAGTTTCTGGCTGTAACCCTTGATGTCCAAGTGCGTTGGCATAGGGCTATCGGAAATGACCAGGTCCAGGCGCTGGATCGCCAGGTCGGCCAATAAACGTTCGAGTTTGTCTTCACGGCAGGTGATGCGGATCGGTTCGCTTAGCTCCATGGTCGGTGCGATCAGCCGGTAGACGATGGACTTGGGCACCACATCCGCTACCCCGACCCGGAACACAATCTGCTGTTCATTGGGTTGCGCGCGCAGCATCGCTTCCAGTTCATTGCCCGTCTGGAACATCTGCTCGGCATAGGGCAGGGCCTGGCGACCCGCTTCGGTCAGCTCCAACTGGCGGCCTACCCGTTGAAACAATGCGACACCAAAGGTTTGTTCCAGCAGGCTGATCTGCCCGCTGATGGTCTGCGGCGTGAGGTTCAGTTGCTCGCAGGCGCGCACGATGCTGCCGGTCTTGGCTACCACCCAAAAGTAATGCAGTTGTCGGTAATTGAGCATGGCACCCTACACTTCGTAAAAGTCGAAGTATACGCGAGAAAAATACGAATTTTCCTGAACTGTTCGCCTGCATAGAATGCCTCGCTATCGCGGGGCCACTATTTGGACCCAATGGTTCTAACGAGGAAGACATCATGAAACTCAACTCCCTGTGCGCTGCATCGCTGCTTGCGCTTTCATTGGTGGTGGTCAGCGGTTGTGATCAAGTCGAAAAAAGCGCGCAGCAAGTGATGGGCAAGGCCACCGAGCAGGCCAAACAAGTCATCGATGAAACCCACAAGGCCGCCGAACAGGCCTTGAGCGAAGCGACCCAGGGTCTGATCAGCCCGGAAAAAAAGGATGACCAGCCAGAAAACGCGCCGCAATCGGACAGTAAAGAAGCTTAACTCCCCCCGAACAACGTCAGGACTGACCTATGGATTACCTTTTACAACTGGCCGCCAGCCCCACCGCCTGGGTCGCCCTGGCCACCTTGATCGTCATGGAAATCGTGCTGGGCATCGATAACCTGATCTTTATCTCGATCCTCACCAACAAATTGCCGGAGAAGCACCGGGCCAAGGCTCGTCGCATCGGCATCAGCATGGCGCTGGTGCTGCGCCTGGGCCTGCTGAGTACCATCGCGTTCATCGTGCAGTTGACTGCCCCGGTGTTCGAGATATTCGGCCAGGCGTTTTCGTGGAAAGACATGATCCTGATCGCCGGCGGCCTGTTCCTGGTATGGAAGGCGACGACCGAAATCCATCACAGCATGGACCCGGAGCCGGAAGAGAAGGCCAGCACCAGCAATGTCGTGGCCATCGGTTTTGCCGCCGCCATCGGGCAGATCCTGTTGCTTGACCTGGTATTTTCCATCGACAGCATCATCACTGCCGTGGGCATGACCGAGCACTTGCCGATCATGATCATTGCCGTGGTGACATCGGTCATCGTGATGCTGGTGGCGGCTGAACCGCTGGCCAAGTTCATCAACGACAACCCGACTGTGGTGATGCTGGCCCTGGGCTTCCTGATCATGATCGGCATGACGCTGATCGCCGAAGGTTTCGGTGCCCATGTGCCAAAAGGCTATGTATATGCGGCGATGGCGTTCTCGGCGGCAATCGAATGCTTGAACATCGCGCGGCGTAACCGGCACAAGCGTTTGCTCGCTGCCCGTCAGTAACGGCTGGAACAAACAGGCCGGCTGCGCTCATCCGAGCCCAGCCGGCCTTTTGCTGTCTGCTAGAATCGGCCCACTTGATAGCTTGAGGTCCACCATGAACGAGCCGATTCGACTTACCCAGTACAGCCACGGTGCGGGTTGCGGCTGCAAGATTTCCCCCCAGGTGCTGGAAGTGATCCTGGCCGGCAGCGGAGCACAGAACCTTGACCCCAAGCTGTGGGTGGGTAACGCCTCGCGCGATGATGCGGCGGTGTATGCCATCGATGATGAGCGTGGAGTCGTCTCCACCACGGATTTTTTCATGCCGATTGTCGATGATCCCTTCGATTTCGGTCGCATTGCCGCCACGAATGCCATCAGCGATATCTACGCCATGGGCGGCGACCCGCTGATGGCCATCGCCATTCTCGGCTGGCCGGTCAACGTGCTGGCCCCGGAGATCGCCCGCGAAGTCATCCGAGGCGGGCGCTCGGTGTGTGACGAAGCCGGCATTCCGTTGGCGGGTGGGCACTCCATCGATGCCCCGGAGCCGATCTTCGGCCTGGCCGTGACCGGCATCGTGCAAAAGCGCCATATGAAGCGCAACGACACGGCCACTGCTGGGTGCCAGCTGTACCTGACCAAGCCTCTGGGCATCGGTATCCTCACCACTGCCGAAAAGAAGGGCAAATTGCGTGAGGCGGATATCGGCCTGGCCCGTGACTGGATGTGCACCCTCAACAAGCCTGGCAGTCGCTTCGGCAAGTTGGCTGGCGTGACCGCGATGACCGATGTCACCGGTTTCGGCCTGCTGGGGCATCTGGTGGAAATGGCTGACGGCAGTGGCCTGACTGCGCGCATCGAGTACGAAAAGGTCCCACGCCTGCCTGGCGTGGAGTACTACCTTGACCAAGGCTGCGTCCCTGGCGGCACCTTGCGCAACTTCGACAGCTACGCCAGCAAGCTCGGGCGCCTGCAGGAACTGCACAAGCGCGTGCTGTGCGACCCCCAAACCAGCGGTGGCCTGCTGATCGCTGTCAGCCCCGACGGTGATGCCGAGTTTCACGCGGTCGCGGCTGAACTGGGCCTGGCTCTTGAGCCGATTGGCCAGTTGGTGGAGCGACAGACCAACGCGGTAGAGGTGTCTTGATGGCCACTGACATCACCGATTACCGCGATATCTTCCTCAACGACCGACCCATGATGGATACCCGCGCGCCGATCGAATTCAGCAAAGGCGCGTTTCCCGGGGTGATCAACCTGCCGTTGATGACCGACGACGAGCGCCAGCGCGTCGGCACCTGCTACAAGCAACAGGGCCAGCAGGCGGCAATCGTGCTGGGCCATGAACTGGTGTCGGGAGCGATCAAGGCCGAACGCATCGAACAGTGGGCACGATTTGCCCAGGCCCATCCCGACGGTTACCTGTACTGCTTTCGTGGCGGGCTGCGCTCGCAGATTGTGCAGCAATGGTTGAAAACCGAGGCCGGTATTGAGTACCCCCGTGTCGGCGGCGGCTACAAAGCGATGCGCTCCTTTCTGCTCGACACCGTCGAGCGCGCCACCGCCGAGTGTGATTTCGTGCTGCTGGGGGGCATGACCGGCGCGGGCAAAACCGAGGTCCTGGGCCAGTTGCGCAATGCCTTGGACCTGGAAGGCCACGCCAACCACCGGGGTTCCAGCTTCGGCAAGCGGGCCACGGCGCAGCCGTCCAATATCGACTTTGAAAACCGTCTGGCGGTAGACCTGCTGAAAAAGCGCACGGCGGGCATCGAGCAGTTCGTCGTCGAGGATGAAAGCCGCATGATCGGCAGTTGCGCACTGCCGTTGCCCTTGCACAAAGGCATGCAGTCCTTTCCGATGGTGTGGTTGGAGGACAGTATCGAAGGGCGCGTCGAGCGAATCCTCAACGATTACGTCGTCGATCTGAGCGCGGAATTTATCGAGGTGTTTGGCGAGCAGGGCCAGGCGCTGTTTGCCGAGCGCTTGACCCAGGGCCTGGCCAATATCTACAAGCGCCTGGGGGGCGAGCGCTTCCAGCGATTACAGGTGATTCTGCAGGAGGCCCTGGCCGAACAGGCACGCACCGGCGTCGTGGATTTGCATCGGCTGTGGATCGAAGGTTTGCTGTGCGAGTACTACGATCCGATGTACGCCTTCCAGCGTGAAAAGAAAGGCGCACGGATCGAGTTCTCCGGCGAGCAGGGCGCGGTGCTGGCGTACTTGCGCGAGCGTAGCGCCCGGCGCGGTTGACAGGTGGGTTTCAGGTGCCTCATCGCGGGCTTGCTCGCGATAGGGCCGTCAGCCTCAACGAAGCGTTAGAGGATCACCGCACCGATCAATCCGCACACCACGCCCACCAGCATGGTCAAGCCGGCCACCGTCACCAGCACCCGCGCATCGAAATCCTTGCGCAGCATCAACAGCGACGGCAGGCTCACGCTCGGCAAGGTCATCAGCAAGGCCACGGCGGGGCCGGTGCCCATGCCCAGGGTCATCATGGTTTGTACGATGGGGATCTCTGCCGCTGTAGGAATCACAAACAGCGTGCCGACAATCGCCAGCGGTACCAGCCACACCAGGCTGTTGGCCATGGCGCCGTCCACATGGGGAAACAGCCAGACCCGCGCTGCACCGAGCACCAGCACCGCCAGGATATAGATCGGTATCGTGCTCCAGAAGAGCTGCCACAGGGTACGCAGCCAGCGGCTCAGGAACGGTTGCGACTCCGTGCTGCTGGCTTCGGCTACAGCCTCCAATGCCGCTTCCGGCACCTGTTCAGGCCGGGCGATGCGCTGTGCCACCATCGACACCCCCACCACCAGCACAATCCCCGCCACCAGCCGCAACGCCGTAAACCCCCAGCCCAGCACAAACCCCATGAACACCAGCGTGGCCGGGTTCAGCACCGGGTTGGCGATCCAGAACGCCAGCGCGGCGCCCACCGACACCCGCTGGCGGCGCATGCCTGCCGCGACCGGTGCCGCGCAGCAACTGCACATCATCCCCGGCAAGGCGAACAGCCCGCCGCGCAAGGTCGAACCCAGCCCGGCGCGGCCGAACAGGCGCAACAGCCAATCGCGAGGGATCAGGACTTGCAGCAAGGAACCAAGGATCACCGCCAACACAGCGGCTTTCCAGATCGCCAGGAAATACACCTGGGCATAGGCCAGCGCCGCGGCCAGCGGCGAGCTTTGCTGGTCATTGAGAATCGAGGCGCCGATGCTGTGGTTATCGGCGGCCACAAATGCCTTGAGGTAATAAGGCGACCACTTCACGTAGTAGAGGCCCACGCAGGCCACCAGCAGGAATAACGTTGGTTTCCACCAGAATGACCAGCCTCGGTTGGGCTGGGTGGAGGTGAGGTTGGGCATGGAAAGGTTCCGCAGGCGAGTCAAGAACGCAGCATCATACGCTCTTGCCTTCGATCATACCCACGCTCCTGCGTGCGCCAGGCTCAAGCCGAAACGCTGCGCTTCAGAGATCGGCGCTGGCCTGGGTCGCCTGCGGGCAAGTTTCGTCGCCGTTATTCAGCCCTTGCTTGTAGTTACGGCTCAGCAACGAGGCCTTGCCGTTGTGCCAGGTCAGCGTCAGCACATACAGCGTGTCGTAGTCGCTGCCGGACCAGTCATTGGTGATGGTGTGCTTTTCGCCCACCGCTTCACTGGCCACCTTGTTGATCAACTCCGGCAGGTAACCGTGGGACCAGGCGGTGTAGATGATGGCGTTGTGGTACTTGTCTTCCACCAGTTCGTCGGCGAGGGCGCTGGTGTCATTGGCCGAAAACTTGATGTTCACCGGCAGGCCGAGCTTGATCGCGCTGGGGCTGATGGTCATCAGGGGGCGAATGTAGCTGTACGAGTTATCTTTCTCGCCTTCTTCGATATTGCGCGTGGGGTTGGCGGCAAACACGAAGTTGGCCCTGCCGAATTTTTCCGGCAATACGGTGGCCAGGTTCATCGCACGGTTCAGGCCCTGGCAATTGAGCTGGCCCAGGCCGCCGGCGGGTTTTTCGCCGTGGCGCAGGAAAACCAGGGTTTGCACGCCATCCACCGGTTGGGCGCGGCTTTCGCGAGCGTCGAGGGCGGCGACCATGGCGGCGCTGACCAGCAGCAGCGGCAGCGTAATGTAGGAATAGCGTTTCAGTCGTTGTACATGGCGCAGAGGCTTGATCTTCATTGTAGGTTCGAGTCTTCATGCGTCAGGTTAAGGCGGACAAGCCTGGCCCCAGTCACGCCGATGGCGTCCTGCGGTGTGTTCCCTGTCGATACAGCGAGGTGCCTCCATTTACCGTTCGGGCGCATGTAAGAGTGCGCTTGGGCACTTTGGTTCGCCCGTGCGGGACATTAGCCCGCCAATGTTGCGCAATGATGACTTATGCACGACGGCAGGCGGGTGGCTATCATGGTGACTTTCTGCCTTGGGGTTTCCCGATGAATTCGCTCGCTGCCTTCCCGATCAACAGCAAATGGCCCGCCCAGCACCCTGAGCGCCTGCAGCTGTACTCGCTGCCCACGCCTAACGGAGTCAAGGTCTCGATCATGCTCGAAGAGCTGGGCCTGCCCTATGAAGCGCACAAGGTCAGTTTCGACACCCAGGACCAGCTGTCGCCCGAGTTCATGTCCCTGAACCCCAACAACAAGATTCCCGCGATCATCGACCCCAATGGCCCCAGCGGCCAGCCGTTGGCGCTGTTCGAGTCCGGCGCGATCTTGATTTACCTGGCGGAAAAGACCAGCCAACTGCTCTCGGAAGATCCGGCCACCCGCTACGAAACCCTTCAGTGGCTGATGTTTCAGATGGCCGGCATCGGTCCGATGTTCGGCCAGGTGGGGTTCTTCAACAAATTCGCCGGTAAGGCCTACGAAGACAAACGCCCGCGCGACCGCTACGTCGCCGAATCCCGACGCTTGTTGGCGGTGCTGGAGAAACGCTTGCTGGGGCGTACCTGGATCATGGGCGACGACTACAGCATCGCCGACATCGCCACTTTCCCGTGGATTCGCAACCTGATCGGCTTCTACGAAGCGGGCGATCTGGTCGGCATTGCCGACTTCCCCAATGTACTGCGCGCACTGGACGGTTTTGTTGCCCGGCCAGCCGTGATCCGTGGCTTGAACATTCCGAGCTGAGCATGCCGACTTTCGATTTCAAACAACTGGATGTATTTAGCCGCGAGTCGCTCAAAGGTAATCCGCTGGCCGTGGTGCTGGGCGCCGATAGCCTCAGCGACCAGCAAATGGCCGACTTTGCCCGGTGGACCAATCTCAGTGAGACCACGTTTTTGCTGACACCCCGTGATCCACGGGCCGACTACCGCGTACGAATTTTCACTACCTTGAAGGAGCTGCCATTCGCCGGGCACCCCACATTGGGCAGTTGCCATGCGTGGCTCCAAGCCGGAGGTATCCCCAAGGGCGAGGAGATCATCCAGGAATGTGAAATCGGCCTGGTGCGTGTCCGCCGTCAAGGGGATGAACTGGCGTTTATTGCGCCGCCGTTATTGCGCGACGGCCCGGTGGAAGCGCCATTGGTCGAGCGCGTGCGCCTGGCCTTGGGCCTGGAGCCGCAAGCGATTGTGCGCAGCCAATGGGTTGATAACGGGGCCGATTGGCTGGCGATAATGTTGGCCGATCGCAATCAAGTCCTGGGCTTGCAGCCAGACTATTCGCAACTGCTCGGTTTGGCCGTGGGTGTCATCGCCCCTTGCAACCCAGCCCACGATGACGTGGAGGCGCACTTTGAAGTGCGTGCCTTTGTCGCAGGCGATGGCGCCCAGGAAGATCCGGCCACCGGCAGCTTGAATGCCGGCATTGCGCAATGGCTACTGAGCGAGAGGCTGGCGCCGGAGCGTTATGTGGTCAGCCAGGGCACGGCCATAGGGCGTGCGGGGCGCATTCACATCGAGCGCCAGGGCGATGAAATCTGGGTCGGTGGGGCAGTGGCGGTATGCATCGAAGGGCGTCTACTGCTCTAGATCAATGAATTATTACGAGCCTGGCAATACACTATTGGCCCCTGGGCATTTGTGCTGCCGGGGCCAAGGGGCATAAGCTTTCGCCCCAAAGTTTTCAGTCTTCAGTCAGGAAAGCCATGACCAGCCAGTTCCCTCAAGCCCGCCCACGTCGCCTGCGCCGCTCCCCGGAGCTGCGCAGCTTGTTCCAGGAAACCGAGTTCACCCTCAACGATCTGGTATTGCCGATTTTCGTCGAAGAAGAAATCGACGACTTCGTGCCGATCACCAGCATGCCGGGGGTGTTGCGTATTCCCGAGAAGAAGCTGGCCCATGAGGTCGAGCGCTATGCCCGTGCGGGGATCAAGTCGGTGATGACCTTTGGCGTGTCCCACCACCTGGACGCCAGTGGCAGTGACACCTGGAAGGAACGCGGGCTGGTCTCGCGCATGTCCTCGATCATCAAGGACGCTGTGCCGGAAATGATCGTGATGTCCGACACCTGCTTCTGTGAATACACCGACCACGGCCACTGCGGCGTAATGCACGGTGCCCACGTCGACAACGACGCGACCCTGGTCAACCTGGGCAAGCAAGCCGTTGCCGCCGCCCGCGCCGGAGCCGATGTGATTGCACCGTCGGCGGCGATGGACGGCCAGGTCCAGGCGATTCGCCGCGCCCTGGATGACGCCGGGTTCACCCATATCCCGATCATGGCCTACTCCACCAAATTCGCCTCGGCCCTCTACGGCCCGTTCCGCGAAGCCGGTGGCAGCGCGCTCAAGGGCGACCGCAAGAGCTACCAGATGAACCCGATGAACCGCCGCGAAGCCGTGCGCGAATCGCTGCTCGACGAACAGGAAGGCGCGGACGCGCTGATGGTCAAACCGGCCGGTGCCTACCTCGACATCATCCGCGACATCCGCGAAGCCTCGCGCCTGCCGGTGGCGGCGTATCAGGTCAGCGGCGAATACGCGATGATCAAGTTCGGTGCCCAGGCGGGGGCGATTGATGAGGATCGGGTGGTGCGTGAAACCCTCGGCTCGATCAAACGCGCGGGTGCGGATTTGATCTTCACCTACTTCGCGATGGACTTGGCGTTGGCCGGTATCTGAGAACAGTGCAAACCCTGTGGCGAGCGAGCTTGCTCGCGTTGGGCTGCGTAGCAGCCCTAAACCCCTGATTTACCTTAAATACTTCATCTCCCTGACTAACTGCATTCTGTGGCATTTGAATTTTGTGATTGGGTGAATGAGATTTTCTTCAATCGTTGGTCTGAATTTTATTTGTTTATTTCGGCTGTATAATTAGTTTTTATTTGTTGTTCATAGCTTCTGCATTGTATTTGTCAAGGCAGTCAAGCAAGACTTTCATGAATTGCCTTTTGTCAGTTATTTCGTCGTTGAAATAAGTATCAAAAAGATAAAATACGGACTCGAAGTTTTCGTCTGTATTTAAGAAGTGCCGGATGGTGTTGATATGCCATTCCCTTTCGTCTTTCTTGTATTTGATAAATTCAGGTTTGGTAAGTGTGTCAAATAACTCGGCGAGTTCTTTGTCATTGTTTATATTTTTTGATGCAATGAAGATCTCTCTTTCGGAGTCGTCAAGGTTTTCGATGTTGTAGGTGAATAAAAGGCTGCGGAGAATTGAAAGTTTAGGCTGATGTTTCATATCAGTAGTCCGTATAGGCGGTAATTGGGTTTCCGTCTGTATCTAGTATTACTGTTGCTTTTCGTTGTTTTCCATATTCAAATGTGTCTTTTTTATAGCCCTCTCCGATTTTTTCCCCATGTCCGTGGGATCGCGAGATGTTTCGAAGTTGGTACGTCTATATGTTGTCTCGGCACAAAAAAATTAGCCTATAAATAGTACTGCCCCCCTTTCTGATAACTATCTGGTCGTAAGCTTATCAAGCTTTACCTGTCGCTCCGCACGTGTCAGTTTCGGTGAGGCGGGTTCTCAATTTTATTCCCCGAGTAAGTGATTTTCGAGTTTTTGGAGTACGTGATCCAGCCATAGTGGTCCTGAAGCCCATTGATTTGGATAATAATAGTAACAATACTGCTTATGTAACAGATTTTCTTGGAAACCTGACTCGTTTGTGTAAGAAGTAATTAGGTCTAAAATTTGATTTCTTACAGTCAATACTACATCGGTAGGCGACTCGAGTAGAAAGCTATCAATGACCTCGTCAGCAGAGGCATGATTTTCTGTCCAGTCCTGATTAAAGTAGGCGCCAAAAAAATGTTGAAGTTCTGTTGAGGTTTTGTTCATTTTTATATTGCGAGACAAAGGGGAGGCAGAGGGATGGATTTATTTGATTGAGAACAGTGAGTTTGAACTTAAGCCTATTAATAGTTTTGTCCCCATTTTTCTGTTCCCTTTCTGGTCTTGCATGACTGGGGTCGCTTCGCCGTCCAGTGCGAGCAAAGCCTGCTCGCCACAGGTCGTAGGCATGATCTGAAAAGTTGTTCTTTCGACTTATTTAAAAAGGTTTAATTGAGTTTTTCATAGTCTTTCGCGCCTATTGAGGCTAGCCAAGTCTTGAAAAAATCAATTTGTACTTGCGGATCGTTTGTTAGGTTGTTTTCTTCGTAGTCAAATAAATGAACTATATTGTCTTGATCTGCGTGTTTGCCTAGTGTCATCTCGTATGCGACGAGTCCCGCGCTCATCTGAGAAGCCATTCTTGAAGGCATGACGTTTATCTTTGCGCCCTTGCACAAAAATGTCATGTGTGGGAATTCCGCTCTGACTTTTGCCAAGCACACGTATATGTCTTTTCCTTGATAAAGTTTTCTGAAGTTATTGGATTCTGAAAACCACATCAGCCTATTTACGGGGTCATATTTTACGGTTGTTTCGATTTTTATATTATTACGTATGACCTGAATTTTTTGGTATTCCATTTTTTATTTCTGCTGAGCCTTCTCGGGTGAGTGATTTATGGTTTGTCTAAATTGATTTAGCCCATTTGTTACGATAAAGAATTTGCTCGTTAACATCGTTAGTCAGTTCGTTTTCTTCATAATCGAATATGCGGACCAGCTTGGCCTCTGGGTCGCCCATTTCAACTTCGTATGCCACGAATCCACTTGACATTTGGGATGCCATTGCGGACGGGTAGACATTTATTTTAGAGCCTTTGCACAGGAAGGTTATGTCGCTGAACTCTTTTCTTAATAAACCAAAACAGATGAAAATATCTGTATCGCTATATGTTCTTTTTGCACCATTGCTAAATGTTATGGAGAGGGAGGGTATGCTTCTGTCATATTCAATGGTGGCCATTTCTCTAAGAGAATTATTAATTATGGCTATTTCTATGCTTTTCATTTTTTATTGTCTATTTGGATTGATTGGCGAATAGCCTTTATGTGTGCCGTTATCGTGAAGTGGGGGGCATATAAGGTATCTTTAGTGTTTATCCGTTCGAGACAAAGGGCGGTGGATTTGTTTAATTGCTGCTTTTTGCGATTACTGAGTGTTACGGTATTGCCTCAATCGACCGAGCAGCGTTCTCATGAACATTTGCTGATTAATTACAGGTTCACTGAAATAAGTTGCCATTGTTTTGAATATTGAGTCGAAGTTGTCTCCGATGGATAAATAGTGTTCGATCGAGTCAATGAACCACTCTTGCTCCTGTTTGGTGTATGATAGGAATTCCGGTTTGGTCAGTTCGTCAAGTAGTTCAATAAGCTCTTTTTCATTGTTTATGTTTTTTGACGAAATAAGATTTTCTCTTTTTAAATCATCCGTATTTTCAATGTCATAAGTGAACAGTAGTCCGCGAATTATTGACATGCTTGGTTTATTTTTCATTTTTATTCCTCGGTGTAAGCCGTTTTGGGATTTCCATTTTTGTCCAGTGTTACTCGAGCTTTGCGTTGTTGACTATATTTGATTTCGTCGCTGGAATACCCTTCACCAATAATTTTTCCCATGTCTCCGTTTCTTCTGAAGATCAGCTGTGCTCGATATATCGAGTTCAATTGATCCCTGTGACTAGGGACAAAGGGACGGATTTATTTGACTGAAAGCAGTGAGTTTTAACTTAAGCCTATTAATAGTTCTGTCCCATTTTCCCGCATTTTTTCAAGGCCAGGCGAAACTCCGTGGTGACCCATCTCTTGAGGCAAGCGAGTTCCTGTGGCGAGCGAGCTTGCCTCGCGTTGGGCTGCGTAGCAGCCCCATAACCGACACCGCCGAACTACTTGAAACCCCGCATTGCCCTGACTGGTGCCGCTTCGCGGCCCAACGCGAGCAAGCTCGCTCGCCACAGCGTTTTGGGCTGTCAGGGAAAGTGGTGGTGTTACCACGTTGACTGGTCTTCGAGGCTGGCTTTTTGCAGGTCGTCTTTCCATACCTCATTGGCTAGCCGGTAGATATCGGCGAAGAAGCCTCTAGGGTCGGCGATTTCCGTTTCGTCCCAAGCCATAGTTATGTGTTCGTCGTAATCACTTTCGAATTCTCTCGCAAAGTCAAAGTCGGGTTTGTCTAGCACACTCCTGAGTGCAGACATCAACACGAAGCGATGCCTGTAGGAGAGATACATAAGATCCTTAAGAATATAAGAAATTATAATTATTTCTCTGTCTTTTTCATTGTTAGGGTTGTACTGTCGTAATTCTTTTTCGACCGTGTTCTCAAGGTCGTATATCGATAAAGCTCCTAATATATGAGAGATGTTAGGGGCGTAGGGAGTATTCATGAATGGGCACTTCAGCATCGTCTGCTCACTTAGGGAATGCGGTAAATGGTCGAGTTGGATTGTTTCTATCAAATCTGACCTCTGCTCTGTCCATGTTTTCAATGTACTTAGGATCGTTTACGTCTCGGCGGTTAGGTTTGTAGCCGCGTCCGGCTCCGGGTAGCTCGACTATAACCACGGGGTTACCTCCTCTATCAAGACCTGTAGGAAATGGTGAATTGCCTTGCATCCTGCCCATGGCTTTATTTATAGCGTGAAGCTGCATTCCCCAGGTTTTAAATTGGGAGCTGGAATTGATAGTTTCTCTTTTTCCAGTGGTTGGACTTGTTCCATCAATAGATCGTTGCTTTAAAGCGTTGTCTGGTATCTCCGGGCCATGCTTTTCAACCGAGTGCATATCGTATTTCTGTTCCCAACCCAGTACTTTTTGTTTTGCATTTGCCTCTTTCAGTTCATCTATTCTCGCCTGTCGTTGAGTGCGCGTCAGTTGAGGTAGAGCTGGCGCGCCTTCATTAACGCTAGACTTCGGAAGGATAGGAGGAGCGCCAGGCTTGCATTCGTCACCAGGGCAGGTGCTTAAACCTAGTGGATCCACCCACCCCGTAGGATTGGGCACGTACTGGTATCCATTGATCCCACCCGCCAACTTCACCGGATCCGGTGTCAGGTAACGACCAACATCCGGATTGTAGTAGCGATGGCGGTTGTAGTGCAGCCCGCTTTCCTGATCGAAGTACTGACCCTGAAAACGCAGTGGGTTGTCGACTGTTCCGATGTCGAGTCGGGTGATTTCGCCGTAGGCGCGGTTGTGGGCAGACCAGACGATTTCACCGTCGGGGGTGGTGAGCTCCTGGGGTGTGCCGAGGTGGTCGAGTTGGTAGTGATAAGGCTTCGTTTCTTTTGGACCGAAGCCTTCCAGCAGGGCGAGCGGGCGAAAGTTGTCCGGTTCGTAGAGGTAGCTGCGATGCTTTTCGGCGTGGTGTTCGGCAACCAGTTTGTCGCCTTGCCAGAAAAGCTCCGTGGTGATGTTGTCGACCGTCTTGCTGATTCGTCGCCCAAACGGGTCATAGCGATAGCTCGCGGTTTGGCCGTTGGGTTGGGTGAGGCCGATCAGCCGATGCTGGCAGTCGTAGCGATACTCGGTGACGAGTTGATGGTCTTTGCCGCGGCGTTCGCGGATCAGGTTGCCGAAGGCGTCGTAGTCGTAATGGCGGTCGCCCTGGATCATCAGGCGGTTGCCGGCGACGATGTCGGGGCCGGGGCGGTCTTGCATCAGCAGGTTGCCGGCCGGGTCGTGGGCGAAGCGTTCCTGCGGGTCTTGCGAGTGGTCGACGTGGGTGAGGCGGGCGAGGGGGTCGTAGTGGTAGTGGTGTTCGCCTTTGCGGCTGTCGACTAAACGGGTGAGGTTGCCGGTTTTGTCGTAGTCGTAGTGGCGCTGGTAAAGGTGGGTGTCCTGTTGCGCGACGGTGTGGGCGTGCAGGCGGTGTTGTTCGTCGTAGTGGTAGTGGCTGAGGAGCTGGCCCTGTTGGCGTTGGTGTTCTTGGCCGGCCTTGAATAGATGAGAGGTCAGCAGTGCGCCATTTAACTCGACGGTGGCGAGGTGGCCGCCTTTGCTGTGGTTGAACACCACGCGGTTGTTGTCGGGCAGGCGCAGGTTTTGAAGCTGACCGCAGGCGTCGTAGCCATAGCGCAAGGTGCCCCAGCCTTGGTGTTCGGCGGTCAGGCGGTTTTGGCTGTCGTATTCGTAGGCTAACGCCCAGTGACCGTCGTCGACGCTGAGGAGGTTGCCTTGGCGGTCGTAGGTATATTCAACAAGGTTGCCGTCGGGCAGGGTTTTTCGTACGAGGCGTCCGGCGTGGTCTCGCTCATAACGAGTAACGAGCTGACTGCCATCGTCGCCGTGTTCGGTCTTTTCCTGCAGGTTGCCGTTGAGGTCGTAGGCATAAGCCGTACGCTGCCCATCAAACCCGACTTCCTGCTGGATCAGCCCGTTGGGGTGGTAGTCGAGCCGGTAGGTCTCGCCAACCTCGTTTTCGATCTCGGTCAGCAGTAACCGGGCGTTGTCGTAGCGGTAGTGGACCTGGGTGCCATCGGCATTGATACGGCGGCTGATCAGGTGCAAGCCGTCGGCGTATTCGTAGCGGGTGACACGCCCGAGTTCATCGCGTTCGGCGGTGATTTTTCCGTAGGGGTTGTAGCTGTATTCCCGCGTGGCGCCGCCCGCTTGGGTTAGCTTGACCAGGCGCCCGGCGGCATCCCATTGGTACTGGGTCAGCGCGCCATGCTCATCCTCGCGGGCAATCTGTCGACCCAAGTCGTCATAGCGATAGCGCCGCACACCGCCATTGGGCAGCGTCTGCTCCAGCAGTTGCCCGTGCTCATTCCACACCAGCCGTTGGCAGCTGTGATCCGGGTGCCAAACCCCCACCAGTTGTCCGTATTGGTCGTAGCTGTAGTCAGTGACATGGCCGTCGGGATCGATCTTACGAATGACATCGCCCTGGTCATTGCGCTCGTACTTCCAGACCGCCAGACCCCGTCTTACAACCCGTACGAAGCCATTGTCATGCTCGTAGGACGTCGGCTCGTCATCCCCCGGAAACAGCGCGACCAAGCGCCCGGCTTCATCGTACTGATACGCCGTCACCGCCCCCAACGGGTCCTGCTCGACCGTCAGCCGACCTTTGTCATCGTAGGATTTGAAGTGCTGCGCACCGTCCGGATCAATCCGCTGCACCAGCCGCGCCCGGTCGTCATGGACATACACTTCCTGACTGCCATCGGCGTTGTGCACCGTGACGCGCCCGTCCTCACTCCACACATAGCGCGTGTCCATCTGCGAAAAGCTGGCCCAATGCCGGACACATCGCGCCGCCTTGCCAGACCGTTCCCACGCCCAAAAGAAACTCGCCCCACCGGCCAATTGCCGCTCGAGAATGACGTGCTTATCGTCGTAGCGGTAAACCTCGCTTTCGCCGACGGCATTGGTCGCCGAGACCAGCCGTCCATCGTCGTCATAGGCGTAGGCAACAACGTGCTGCTCCGTCACCCAGACGTAGGGTTCATGCCCCTTGGCGCGCTGAACCTGGTAGTCCACCGCCACAATGCGGCCCCGTTCATAGCGCAAAAACAGCGACCGGCCCGCGCCGTTATCCAACCGCTCAATGCGCCCCAATACGTCGCGGAAAATTCGCAGGCGGTTGTCATACGCGTCACTGATCGAGACCAATACACCGTCGCGAAAGTGATAAAACCGCGCCGCCTGGGCCAGCACCAGTTCATCCGGCGAAGCGCCTAGATAGATCGCCGCTTCAGCCAGGCTGTTGGTGATCGCGGGGCGAGCGGCGGTGGGCAGTGGAAACTCAGTCGTGCGGTTTTCATGGTCAATCCAGACGACTGAATCGCCCACCACAGAAAGCCTGTGCGCCAGCGCGTGACTCCAGCCAAAGCCCAGCCCGCAATCCACTTCCACCGCACTGGTGCGGTACAACCGGGTCCACTCGAACGGCAAGATCCCGTCCAGCGTGCCATCGGTGAGGGTGAGCAGCTCCTCGCCGGTAACCATCGACACCGGGCAGCCGTTGGTGACGGTTTTATCCGAAGACGCGGCAGCATCCCCCGCAGGGTTTTTCCCCGAAACAGGCGCATCATCCACGTGCTCTTGCCGGACCAATACCGTTTGCTGGCTCTTGTTTCGAACTGCCGGCACCGAGTTTGAAACCAGGTTCTCACCCGCCTTCAGCGGTGCAACAGGTACAGACTTCGAGATCATCGAGCCGCCGAGCAACAACGGTTTCGCCGCTGCCACATGGGGCTCCAACGTCGGTCCTGCAACCTGCTTGGCGAGCAACTGCAGCAGCTCCCGCGCCCGTCCGGACTTGACCTGGCTCAGCACCTGGGAGCCCAGGCGCACCGCAACCCCCATCCCGGCCGTCACCCGAATCAGCAGCAGGTTGATCAGCACCTCACCGGTGATCTCGCCCCACAGTTCATGCATTTGCGGGGGCGGCAGCAGGCGCATCCAACTGACCATCGCCGACACATAGATGAACAGCAGCGGCTCATCGCTGAGCATCAGCAGGCCATGGGCGATCTTGTCGTTGCCCAGCTTCAACAGCTCATCGAGCTCGGCCTGGGAGAGGTATTGCAGCAGCTTTTCGCTGTTGGGCTTGATGTCTTTCAGCAGCTCATACAGCTGCGTAATGTTGTCCCACAGGCTGTAGAGCGCTTTGCCGATACCACTTAGGAACGCAGTCTCCAGCAGCCTGCGCCGGTCCAGTGGGCTGGCGTCCGTATAGCCTTGCCACTGAGCTTGGAAAGCGCCGGCCCACTCTTCACGCAGGCGCGCTTCCAGCTCGGCGATCACCGACTGATAAGACGCATACAGCGCCTTGACGTGATCCTTGGAAACGTTGGGATAGAAGGTGATTTGGTACTGCTGGTTGCGATCGCACTCGGTGATTTCGAGGATGCCGCTCGCGCCGATGGTTTTGTGGATCGGTTCACCCAGCGGGCCGCCGTTTGGATCAACGCGTTGCAGCACCACCGGTGTATTGCCGATGGGGACGAAGCGCGTGCTCTGGAACATATGCACCAGCGTCAGCGTGCCATCGGCCCGGCATGTGGCGACGGTGCTGCTCGGATAGAGGGAACGGGTCGTCGGTGCGACCAGCGCCACCTCATCCCCTACCTTGAATACCTGCTCGACATCGAGTGCCGAAAAGCTCCAGAAGCTCGCCGCCCAGGTGTCAAAGGTGTTGAGGCATTCACGAAAGTCGCGGAAGACGCCTTCAACGTCGACCGTCTTCACGTCCATTGGGGTCAGGACTAACCTGCCAATGGCCGGGTTCAAGCGGCAGCCCCCGCCATCGGGGCCTCAATAAAAAACGCCATCTGCAATCCCTCGCACTGTGTATTCAGGCGAGGGACTTTGCAGATGTTCTCAGGGAAGGGGAGTAGAGGTTATCCGGCGATTGGGTGGGACGTTTCGTCTTCTTTCTGCCCAGCTCGAAAGGGCTTGGCGGCCCGGCGAATGTAAGCTTTCAACGCTGCGCAAATGCCAGGTTCAGCCCCAACCCCGCAAACGCCGCCGCAAAACTGCGCCGCAACCAGTTCTGCACCCGTGGCGACTCGACCACCGTACGGCGGAACCCGTTGGCCAGCAGGCCATAGACCACAAACACCGCAAAGGTCATCGCCATGAACACGCCGCTCAGCACCAGCATTTGCAGGGCGGGCGCGGTGCTGCCTGGGGTGACGAACTGGGGCAGGAAGGCCAGGAAGAAAATGGTCAGCTTGGGGTTGAGAATATTCAGCAGGAAACCGCGGACCATCAAACTGCGTGCAGTCGCGACCGTTGGCGCGTCGTTCATGGCGAAGGCCGAGCGATCCCGCCAGGTGGCATACGCCAGGTACAACAGGTAGGCGACGCCGGCGTACTTCAACGCTTCGAAGGCCAGCGCACTGGTGTGCAGCAGCGCGGACAGGCCAAGCACCGACGCCAGCAGATGGGGAAGGATGCCCGCCGTGCAGCCCAGGGCGGCGAAGACGCTGGCGCGCTTGCCGGCCGTGAGGCCTGTGGACACGGTGAAGATCACGCCGGTGCCGGGAATCAGCACGACAATCAGGCAGGTGACGAAAAAGTTCAGGCTAAGCATGGCATTCAAACTCCGTGTAGGAATGGTCGTTGATAGATCCTGTCACGTTCGACCTGGGAGGGCGAGAGGGGCGATTGGCGAACCCGCGTTAGACTTACCGGTCGAACCCCGCAATGCCTGACCATTGTCTTTCAAGGAAGCCCCATGTCCGTACGCTGCCTGATCCTGTGCCTCACCCCCTTGCTGGTGCTGGCCGGCTGCTCTACATCGCGGACCCCGCAACAGCCGGAGCGCAGCGAGGCTGAGGTGAAAGCGCAGATCGTGCGACTGCTGCCCTCAACGGTGGCGGACCGGAATGGGTGGGCCCAAGACATTTACACGGCCTTCGACACCCAGAATATCTACCCCAGTACTGAAAATATCTGCGCTGTGTTGGCGGTGACCGAGCAAGAGTCCACCTACCAGGTCGACCCGGCAGTACCCGGCATGGGCAAGATCGCCCAGGATGAAATCCTGCGCCGTGCCGGTAAGGTCCATGTGCCGGCATTTGTCGTACGCAGTGCGCTGCAATTGCGTTCACCCACCGGCAAGTCCTACGCCGATCGCTTGAACGCCGCGCGCACGGAGAAAGACCTCAGCGGTATTTTCGACGATTTCATCAGCATGGTGCCTTTGGGCAACACGCTGTTTGGCGGTTTCAACCCAGTGCACACTGCTGGGCCCATGCAGGTCAGCATCGATTTTGCGCAAAAACACGCGCGGGGTTATCCCTACACGGTGGAGGGGACGATTCGCCGCGAGGTCTTTACCCGGCGTGGCGGCCTGTATTTCGGTATCGCCCATTTACTGGGGTATCCGGTGAGCTACGAGCAGCCGCTGTACCGCTTCGCCGACTTCAATGCGGGTTGGTACGCCAGCCGTAATGCGGCGTTCCAGGCTGCTGTCAGCCGTGTCTCGGGTAAAGAACTGGCGCTGGATGGCGACCTGATCAACTACGGTTCCTTGTTGCCCGGCACCACCGAACTGGCGGTGCGCTCATTGGGCGCGAAGCTTGACATGCGCAACCCCAGCATCCGTAGCCAACTGGAGCAGGGTGAGCAGCTGGATTTTGAAGAGACGACCCTCTACACACGGGTGTTTGCCCTGGCCGACAAAGCTGCTGGCAAGCCGCTGCCCCGGGCGATCCTGCCGGGCATTGTGCTCAAGAGCCCGAAGATCACCCGTAACCTGACCACGGCGTGGTTTGCCAAGCGCGTGGATGAGCGGTATCAGCGTTGTATGAAGCGCTGACACCGAATCACTGTGGCGAGCGGGCTTGCTCTGGCCAGTAGGCTTGCTCTGGCTAGTAGGCTTGTCGTGGCGAGCGGGCTTGCCCCGCGTCGGGCTGCGAAGCAGCCCCAATAAAGCAGAATGCGGTGTATCAGGTATCTTTTGGCTCCTGATTCCGGGGCTGCTTCGCAGCCCGACGCGGGGCAAGCCCGCTCGCCACAGCAAGCCTGTGCGACACAACGAATCTGCGCCATAGCCACACCCACAACCACACCACCGGAAACGCCAGGATCACGAACGGCAGCACGTAGCTGGCGCGCTCCAGGGCGTCTGCGGTGCCGTCCACCAGGTTCGTGCCCAGGTTGCTGAACATCCGGCTGAAGCGTGACGCTGGATTCGCGCCGTCGGAGGAGCGGAAGTTCAGCGTTACGCGGTTGGTATCGAGGCGATGTTGCTGGCCGGCAGCGACCTGGGCCAATGCCTGCAACTCGTTTTCGATGCCCGCTTGCTCCTTGCTCAAGGCGATCAGGTCGCTGACGGTGATGTCTTTGCGCTTGGCCAGTTCGTCGAGGCGTTGCTGCTGGGCTTGCAGCCGATCCTGGCGACGGCGCACATCGGCGACCGCATCGGCCAGGTCTTCGGCGCGGGTGATGCGCTGCCCGAGTTTGCCGCCTTCGGCAGCCAGGGTGACCATCGGTTCCACGCCGCCAGGCGCGATGCGCAGGATGATCTCGCCGCCATTACCGTCTTCGGTGATGCCGAGGATATTGCAGGCGCCAAACCGCGCGGACTCGCAGGCTTCGCGAGTGGCCTGCATGCGTGGGGCGAGCAAGGCGCCAGGCAGGGCCAGGGTCAACTCATGTTCATAGGCCAGTTGCGCGCCGGCCCGGCCTTGTTCGCCGCTGATCACCGTGGCGCGGGAGTGGTCCTTGGGCGAACAGCCGGCCAGGGCGAGGCCGGCGAACAAGATCATCAGAGGCATGCGGAGCGGGTGGGAGTTGCCGTCCAGGTGGCGCATTGCGATTCCTTGAGGTGTGCAGGAGACATTGGTGGCGATTAAAGCGGGTCTGGCCAATTAACGCAAAGCATCCCAGGGGATTTGCAGCGCTGATGGTGATGGCCGTCGTTTCGGACCCGGCGTACACCTCAAGCCTTATTCCAGGGACGTACTCGCCATGATCGCTCACGCTGTGCCCGAAGGTTTTGTCTCGCTGCCCCGAAGCAGTCCACTCCTTGACCTGCTGGGCCCGGCGTATTGCCGGGGGGAGGGCCTGCAACTGGAGATCGGCTTGCGTGCCGACAACCGTCACGCCAATGGACGCGGCACGGTGCATGGCGGGGTGTTGGCGACGCTGGCGGATATCGGCATGGGGTATGCCATGGCGTTTTCCAGTGAGCCGCCGTTGCCGTTGATTACGGCGAGCATGACGGTTGATTACCTGGGAGCGGTACAGGTGGGGGAGTGGATCACCGTGCGCTTGGAGCATCACAAGCGGGGGCGGCAGATGGCGTTTGCCACCGTGGGTTTGCGGGTGGGGGAGAAGGTAGTCGCACGGGCTAATGCGGTGTTTGCCGTGCCTCAATCTGACAGGCAATGAAGAGCTGATGTGGGAGGGGGCTTGCCCCCGATGAGGGTGGGTCAGTTAATACATCTGTAGCTGACCCGCTTCTATCGGGAGCAAGCCCCCTTCCACAGTAGGACTGTGTTTCTTCAGGGAAACCGCGTAAAGAAAAGGCCTGGCTTTTCGTGGAGCCGGGCCTTTTCAGTGTTGCTCTTTTATCAGCTGCGTTCGAGTGCCAGGGCCACGCCTTGGCCGCCACCGATGCACAGCGTCGCCAGGCCTTTCTTGGCGTCGCGCTTGATCATTTCATGCAGCAGGGTCACCAGTACGCGGCAGCCTGAAGCACCGATCGGGTGGCCGATGGCGATGGCGCCGCCGTTGACGTTGACCTTGTCGGCGTCCCATTCCAGCTCTTTGCCCACCGCCAGGGATTGTGCGGCGAAGGCCTCGTTGGCTTCGATCAGGTCCAGGTCGCCCAGTTTCCAGCCGGCCTTGTCCAGGCAACGACGGGTCGCCGAGACCGGGCCGATGCCCATGATTGCCGGGTCGACGCCAGCATTGGCGTAGCTGGCGATACGGGCCAGCACCGGCAGGCCCAGGGCCTTGGCTTTGTCCGCGCTCATCAGCAGCACCGCAGCAGCGCCGTCGTTGAGGCTGGAGGCGTTGCCGGCGGTGACACTGCCGTCTTTCTTGAACGCCGGCTTGAGCTTGGCCAGGGATTCGGCGGTGGTGCCGGCGCGCGGCTGTTCATCCACTGCAAAGGCAATCGGGTCGCCCTTGCGCTGGGGAATCAGGATCGGCGTGATCTCATCGGCAAAGCGCCCGGCTTCAATGGCGGCCGCGGCTTTTTGCTGGGACGCGGCGGCGAAGGCGTCCTGGGCTTCACGGCTGATACCGTATTTGTCCACCAGGTTTTCGGCGGTGATGCCCATGTGGTAGTCATTGAACGCATCCCACAAGCCATCGGTGATCATGCTGTCGATCATCTTGGCGTGGCCCATGCGCAAGCCGGTGCGCGCAGCAGGCAACACGTAGGGAGCAAGGCTCATGTTCTCCATGCCGCCAGCGATGATCACCTCGGCGTCCCCGCAGCGGATGGCCTGGGCGCCCAGGTGCAGGGCCTTGAGGCCCGAACCGCAGACCTTGTTCAGGGTCAGGGCGGGTACGGCATGGGGCAGGCCGGCCAGGATCGAGGCCTGGCGCGCCGGGTTCTGGCCTGAGCCGGCGGTGAGCACCTGGCCGAGGATCACTTCATCGACTTCGGCCGGGTCCAGGCCGGTCTGCTCCAGCAGGCGACGGATCACGGCAGCGCCCAGTTCCGGTGCCGGGATGCTGGCCAGCGAACCTTGAAAGCTGCCCACGGCGGTGCGGGTGGCAGCGACAATCACGACGTCTTGCATGGAATCAGTCCTCACTGGAAGTGCATTTCTGGAACGTTGTCCGGGACGATCAGTTTACCGGCGGTCTTGCTCACAATCTCTTCAACGCTGACGCCAGGTGCGCGTTCCTTGAGGACAAAAGCGCCATTTTCGATTTCCAGGTAGGCCAGGTCCGTCAGTACACGCTTGATGCAGTTCGCACCGGTCAGCGGCAGGCTGCATTGGCTGAGCAGCTTGGACTCACCGTCCTTGGACGCGTGGGTCATGATCACGATGATGTTTTCTGCGCCGGCCACCAGGTCCATGGCGCCGCCCATGCCTTTGACCAGCTTGCCGGGGATCATCCACGAGGCGATGTTGCCGTGGACGTCGACTTCAAACGCACCCAGCACGGTCAGGTCGACGTGGCCGCCGCGAATCATTGCAAAGGACTCGGCGGAGGAGAAGATCGAGGCGCCGATACGCGCGGTCACGGTTTGCTTGCCGGCGTTGATCATGTCGGCATCAATGGTTTCTTCGGTGGGAAACGGGCCCATGCCAAGCAGGCCGTTTTCCGATTGCAGCATCACTTCCATGCCTTCGGGGATGTAGTTGGCCACCAGGGTCGGAATGCCGATGCCGAGGTTGACGTAAAAACCATCCTGCATTTCGCGGGCGACGCGTTGAGCCATTTGTTCGCGGGTGAGAGCCATGGTGACTTCCTCTTATTGTTCTGGACGTGGATTATTTGCGGACGGTGCGCTGTTCGATGCGCTTCTCGAAGGTGCCGCAGATGATCCGGTCGACGTAGATGCCAGGGGTGTGGATCTGCGACGGTTCCAGCTCGCCCGGTTCGACGATTTCCTCGACTTCGACCACCGTGATCTTGCCGGCGGTGGCGGCCAGCGGGTTGAAGTTCTGGGCCGTGTGGCGGTAGATGACGTTGCCGAAGTGGTCGGCTTTCCATCCCTTGACGATGGCAAAATCACCGGTGATGGACTCTTCCATCAGGTAGGGGCGGCCATTGAATTCACGGGTTTCCTTGCCTTCTGCGACGGGCGTGCCGACACCGGTGGCAGTGAAGAACGCTGGGATGCCAGCACCGCCTGCGCGCATTTTTTCCGCCAGGGTGCCTTGGGGAGTCAGCACCACTTCGATTTCGCCGCTGAGCAATTGCTTCTCGAACAGCGCGTTTTCACCGACGTAGGAGGCGATCACTTTGCGGATCTGTTTTTCTTCCAGCAGCACGCCCAGGCCGAAACCGTCGACACCGCAGTTATTGGAAACCACGGTCAGGTCGCGGGTGCCTTTGCGCTTGATTTCGGCGATGAGGTTTTCCGGAATGCCGCACAGGCCAAAACCACCCGCGAGCACGGTCATGCCGTCTTCCAGGCCTGCCAGCGCTTCTTCATAGGACGCCACGCGTTTATCGAAACCTGCCATATGCACCTCTTTTATTGTTTGTGGTCCAGCCATTGAACGAAGTGTTGCGCCGACGGATTGATTTGTTAAGTTGTTTTTTAAGGTTGATTGATTTAGAAAACAGCATAGTCGAGCCGTCTACGGAGTAGCCTCATGACAGTTAAACAGATGCGTGCCTTTCTTGCCGTGGCCCAGAGCCTGAGTTTTGCCGCTGCCTGCGAACGCCTGCACCTCTCCCAATCGGCCTTGAGCCTGACCATCAAGGGCCTGGAAGAAGGGCTGGGCGGGCGCTTGTTCAGCCGTAATACACGCAATGTCGCGCTGACACCCGAGGGCGAATCCCTGCTGCCCCTGGCACGCCGGCTGATGGCTGACTGGGACAATGCCGAGGACGAACTGCGCCAGTTGTTCACCCTGCAGCGGGGGCGGGTAACGGTGGCCGCGATGCCGTCGTTCGCCGGTAACCTGTTGCCGCCGATCCTGAAGATATTCCGCGCACGTTACCCCCAGGTGAATGTGACGGTACACGACCTGATCAACGAACAGGTGCTGGAAATGGTGCGCGACCGCCAGGTGGAGCTGGGCGTGGCGTTTGAGCCGGCGGAAGGCTCGTCACTGGTCTTTACCCCGCTGTACCTGGACCGCTTCATTGCCGTGGTGCCTGGCGATTCACCGCTGGCGCAGTACGCCGAGATCGATTGGCAAACCCTGCTGGAGCAACCGTTTATTACCTTGCAGCGGCCCTCTACGGTACGGGTGATGCTCGAAGAACACCTGGGCGCTTTAAAACGCAAGCTACCGGTGGCATTGGAGAGCCACCAATTGGCAACCGTGGGCAAGATGGTTGCCAGCGGCTTGGGCGTCAGCGCGGTACCGGCGTTATGTGCGCAGCAGATGCGGGAGGCGGGAGCCCATTGCATTACCTTGACCGACCCGGTGATAGAGCGGCCGATTGGGGTGTTGACCAAGCCGGGGTATGAACTGTCAGCCGCCGCGCAGGCGTTGTTTGACATCTTTCGCGATGAGGCGGGGAAGGGCCGGTTCCCGCTGTGACGCTTGCGTCAGCGCCGGTTTATATGAATAAAAAATAATCGCGCGCATAAAAAAGTCCGCTCGGCTAACCGGGCGGACTTAATGTTGTAATGATTTTTTATCAGCAGTATTTATCAATCACTTTAACTTGCGATTGGCCCTTGATGTTCTGCCATTCGGTATTAAGTGTATGGAACACCTGCTCGATAAAGTTACGATCGGCAGCCGCTTTTTTACCGACATAACCCTGGCCGCGGCGGTACATCCGCAGGCGCGCCGCCAGTTCACGGTTATTGCGGTCGAACTCCGCTTCTTCGGTGTGGGGCGCCAGGCAGTCAATTTTGACTTCGCCCGATTTACCAATCCACAGGATATGGTCGTCGAGTTTGTCTTTCTGCGCTGCGAACATATCAGCCAATTCATCGATAGTTGGTTGGTTGTTCAGATTCATGTGTAAGCCCCTTGACCAGTTGGCGATCTATCAATTGATTCGTTAATACACGTTTAAGTTGTCTCCGGTTCCGAAAACCGGGCGTCAGCGACTGTCTGCCGAATACGGGCAGGGTCTTGAACCTGATGCATGTAGTCTTGCTGATGAACTGCTACGCAATGGTTTCATAACGAAGACAAGCAGCGTTTGAGCTCCTTGTACCGATCCTTTCGGGCCGGTCAGCTTCATCAATCTGCCTTGTGGGCAGTGCACATCCGGAAAAAACAGCTCGGCGGTCAGACGAGCTTGTTCAAAACGCTTGTTGCCAACGCTCCCGATCCGGGAGACGTCTAGATCATGCAAGGACAAAAAGGTTACGTCAACGGTTATGTAGTGATTATTTTCGATCACTACATAAATCGCCGTGGGGACGGGAGGATGCAGGAGAAGGTGACTTGGGCGTCATTTTTTGTGCTGATTAGTCGCCGGCGCCAAGTGGCCATTCAGCACTTGACCCTGGTGGGAGGGGGTAAGTCGAATCGTCGCACCGCCCCCTTCGACGGGTTGATCTGTGGTGTCTTTAGGCTCCCAGCCGCTCGGCCAGCAAAGGCAACAACCGCTCACAAGAGGCTTGGATTTTCACCTGCAAGAGCTCATCCCCTCGGGTCTTGCCCAGGTTAATGGCGATCACCGGCTTGCCCTGTTCGACCATCGCCTTGCACAGGCGAAATGCCGAATAGGCCATCAGCGAAGAGCCTACCACCAGCAAGCCCTCGGCCTGCGCCACTGCGGCCATCGCCCTGGCCGCAGTGGCCGGCGCGACGTTCTCGCCAAAAAACACCACATCCGGCTTCAGTCGTTCGCCATCGCAATGGGGGCAGTGGGGTACCTGGAACTGCTCTTCGAAGGTCGGGTCAAGCAAGGTGTCGCCATCAGGCGCCTGGACGGCATGCACCTGCGCCAGGTAGGGATTGGCGATTTCCATTTGCCGCTGAACGCCATCGCGGGGGCTGCGTAGCTGGCAATCCAGGCACAGTACTCGATGCAGGCTGCCATGCAGTTCGATGACATCGTGGCTACCGGCCTGATCATGCAGGGTGTCGACGTTTTGCGTGATCAGGCCACTGATGCGCTGGCGTTGCTGCAGGGTCGCCAGCGCGCGGTGGGCGTTGTTCGGTTGGGCGATACGTACTCGCGGCCAACCCAGCATTGCCCGCGCCCAGTAACGGCGTCGCGCTTGCGGTGTGGCCAGGAACTCCTGGTACATCATCGGCGCCTTGCCCCGGCGTACGCCTTCGCTGTCACGGTAATCGGGTATCCCCGACGACGTACTGATCCCTGCACCGGTCAACACCAGAAAGCGCCGTTCGGCCAGGGCCCGGTGCAGGGTGTCGAGGTGATCCTCTTGATGTTCCAGCGTGTCGAGCATGGGGTCCCCTATTCGCCGCGGATGTATTGCTCCAGCTGTTTGATCAGGTCGGCCTGGTCGGCAATGGCTTCTTTTACCAAGTCACCGATGGAGAGCAGGCCCAGCAGTTTGCCGTCTTCGACCACCGGCAGGTGGCGCAGGTGACTGTCGGTCATGATGTTCATGCACTCATCGACCTTTTTATGGGTGTCGACGGTGATCACCGGAGAGCTCATCACCTCATGGACCTTTGTAGTGACCGACGACAGACCCTTGAGCATGATTTTGCGCGCGTAATCACGTTCGCTGATGATGCCTACCACCACGCCATCCTTAACGACCGGCAAGGCCCCGACGTTTTTCTCCGACATCCGGACCAGTGCTTCAAACACGGTGTGGTCGTGTTTGATGACATGGACTTCCTGGTTTTTCTGGTCCTTGGCTTTGAGCACTTGTGCAACGGTTTTCATGGCGACCACTCCGGTTTTTTTTAGTTAGTCTGGCTCCCCCTACAGAATCCTAGACGGCCCGCGCGGCGGCAAGGTCCAAAGCGGCGTTAAACCCGTCGAAAAACGTCATTCGCCGGTTTTTTTTACCTTTCATCCCGCATTCGCTGGCTTTTTGCCGCGCTTGGGGCTGCCGGCGGTCTTGCGGGGTGCGGCCTTGCGCTTCTTTTTCCACGGTGCGGCGCCTCGGCCCGCCGGGCTGGCCGGCCCCATGATGGTCATGCGCATGCCGTTGCAGCGCGCCACCTGCTTGCTCATCCAGGCCGCCTGTTTGGCGACGAATTCTTCCAGGCTCATCTCGCCGCTTTGCACCATGTCCAACGCCTGCTCCCAGATCGCGGTGGTGCCGGGGTCGGCGATGGCGCGGGGTACCGCGTCGATCAGGCTGAAGGCTGCCGGGGTTGCCGACAAGGCCTTGCCGTTCTTCACCAGGTAACCCCGGTCGAGCAACCCTTGGATAATGCCGGCGCGGGTGGCCTCGGTGCCGATGCCGGTGGTGTCCTTGAGTTTTTGCTTGAGCAGTGGGTCTTCCACCAGTTTCGCGACGTTTTTCATCGCCTTGATCAGGTCGCCTTCGGTGAAGGGTTTGGGCGGTTGGGTCCACAGGTCCTTCAGGTTGACCTTGGCCACTGCGTATTCCTGGCCTTGCACCAGTGTTGGCAAGGCCTGGGGGGCCGGGGCTTCGCGCCCCTTGGCCGGTGCGAGGGCTTCGGGCAAGGCCCGTTTCCACCCCGCTTCGATCACGACTTTGCCCACCGCGCGTAACGCCTGGCCCGCGCAGTCGAAATCCGCCTGGGTGCGATCGTATTCGTGGTTGGGCAGAAACTGCGCCAGGTAGCGCGCGCGAATAAGGGTGTAGACCGCGCGGTGCTTGCCGGTGAGTTGGCCAACGTCCTTGCCGGCCCCGGTGGGAATGATGCCGTGGTGGGCGCTGACCTTGGCATCATTCCAGGCTCGTGAGCGGCGCTGGGGGTCGATATGCGGCATCAACTCGTTCACTGCCGCATCCGCGCGGCCCAGCGCGGCGAGAATCTTCGGCGCTTCGCTGTGCTGGCTCAATGGCAGGTAGCCGCAGTCACTGCGCGGGTAGGTGATGACCTTGTAGGTTTCGTAGAGGGATTGGGCGATATCCAGGGTTTCCTGGGCGCCGAGCCCGAGCTTCTTCGAGCAGATTTCCTGCAGGGTGCCCAGGTCGAAGGGCAGGGGGGCCACTTCGCGCATGCGTTCGGTGCGCAACTTCACCAACTGTGCGCGGGCGGCCTGGGTCATGGCGTCGGCGGCGTCCCGGGCGAGTTGCGGGTTGAGGCAGCGGCCCTGGTCGTCACAGGCGTCCTCGGCGGCGCGCCATTGGGCGGTGAACGTCATGTGCTCATGACGCAGGTCGACATCGATCGCCCAGTACGCCACCGGCACGAAGTCGGCGATGCTGCGGTCGCGGTCCACCACCAGGCGCAACGTCGGGGTTTGCACGCGCCCCACTGGCAGCACGCCTTGGTAGCCGGATTGACGGCCGAGCAAGGTAAACAGGCGGCTCATGTTCATGCCGATCAGCCAGTCGGCGCGGGAGCGGCCCAACGCCGAGTGATACAGGCTGAAGGTCTCGGCACCGGGCTTGAGTGCGGCCAGGGCCTTGCGAATGGAGGCGTCGTCCAGCGCCGACAACCATAGCCGCTGGATCGGCCCGCGATAACGGCAATGTTCCACCAGCTCCCGGGCGATCATTTCGCCTTCACGGTCGGCGTCGGTGGCGATCACCAGTTCCTGGGCTTCCCCCAGCAGGCGCTTGACCGCCTTGAATTGGCTGGCGGTCTTGGGCTTGACCCGCATTTTCCATGTTTGCGGGACGATCGGCAGATCGGCGAGCACCCAGCGTTTGTACTTGGCGTCGTAGGCGTCGGGCGGGGCGGTTTCCAGCAGGTGGCCGATGCACCAGGTGACGGTGACTCCGCTGCCCAGCCAGCAACCGTCGCCACGGCGACTGGCGCCGAGCACGGCCGCGATATCCTTGGCCTGGGAGGGTTTTTCACAGAGGAACAGCCGCATGGTCAGCCCATTCGATACAGAGTTGAATGGGGAGCAGGATGGGCAAAAGACGGGAAATGATCAACCTTTATCTGGATGGATATACAGCTATTTGTGTGGCGCTGGAAAAAATGTGGGAGGGGCAGCCTCCCACAGGGGATCTCCTGTGTTCAGAAGATCGGTTTAGTTGTTATCGATATCCACATGCCGCGTTTCCTTGAGGCAGAACATCCCCACGATCAGGCTAACGCCAGTCACCGCTACCGGGTACCACAGGCCATAGAAGATATCGCCGGTGTACACCACCAGGGCAAACGACACGGTTGGCAGGAACCCACCAAACCAGCCGTTACCGATGTGGTAAGGCAGGGACATCGAGGTGTAGCGGATGCGCGTCGGGAACAGTTCCACCATCAGTGCCGCCAGCGGGCCGTAGCACATGGCTGCGATCAGGATCAGCGCGACGATCAGCACCACCACCATCACCTTGTTGACCTGGGCCACATCCGCCGAAGTCGGATAACCCGCCAGCGCCACCGCGCCACGCAGGGCGGCTTCGTCAAAACCATCGATACGCACTTCACCCACGCTCACTTGCACCGGGCTGCCGGCCGGGGCGGCGGCGCTGCTGTAGGGCAGGCCTTGCTTGACCAGGAAGGTCTTGACCTTGTCGCAGGGGCTGTCGAAACGCGCCTTGCCTACCGGGTCGAACTGGAAGGTGCAGGTGGCCGGGTCGGCCAGTACGGTGATTGGCGCCTGGTGGCTGGCCTGGTCCATCGCCGGGTTGGTGTAGTGCGCCAGGCTCTTGAAGATCGGGAAGTACAACGCGGTGGCCAGCAGCAGGCCGAGCATCAGCACCGGCTTGCGTCCAACCTTGTCCGAGAGCCAGCCAAAGAAGATAAAGAACGGCGCCCCGATCACGACGCTGATGATCAACAGCATGTTGGCCAGGGCCGGGTCCATCTTCAGGAACTGCGTGAGGAAGAACAGCACATAAAACTGCGCCGCGTAGAAGGTCACCGCTTGCCCGCCGTTGATGCTGAACAGCGCAATCAGCACCACCTTGAGGTTTTCCCATTTGCCGAAGGACTCACGGATCGGCGCCTTGCTCGCCTTGCCTTCCTCTTTCATCTTCAGGAAGGCGGGTGACTCATGCAGGCTCATGCGGATCCAGGTGGAAATGCCCAGCAGTACGATGGAAAACAGGAACGGAATGCGCCAGCCCCAGACTTCGAACTGGTCACCGGTGAAGTAACGGCATGCCAGCACCACCAGCAGCGAGAGCAGCAGGCCGAGGGTGGCAGTGGATTGAATCCAGCTGGTGTGGAGACCGCGTTTGCCGACCGGCGCATGTTCGGCGACATAGGTGGCCGCACCGCCATATTCACCACCCAGCGCCAGGCCTTGCAGCATGCGCAGCACGATCAGGATGATCGGCGCCGCGATGCCGATGCTGGCGTAAGTGGGCAACAGCCCGACGCAAAAGGTCGCGACGCCCATCAGGATGATGGTGACGAGAAAGGTGTATTTGCGTCCGATCATGTCGCCCAGGCGACCGAATACCAGGGCGCCGAACGGTCGTACGACGAAGCCGGCAGCAAAGGCCATCAGGGCAAAGATAAACGCCGTGGTGTCGTTGACCCCGGCAAAGAACTGTTTGCTGATCACCGCCGCCAGGGCGCCGTAGAGGAAGAAGTCATACCACTCGAACACCGTCCCCAGGGACGAGGCGAAAATGACTTTCCTTGATTCGCTGGCGGTACTCGGGCTGACCGCCGAGCCCAGGACTTGAGCATGTTCTGACATCGGGTATCCCTCACAGTGATTATTTATTGTTGTTCCACTGTCGGCGCCAACCTCGGCGCCGGTCTGTTTTCCGTTCCTCAGCAGGAGCGGACTTGCTCGCGAAAATCGTCAACGATTACGCGGGAAACCTGGCTGAACGTGGCGCCTTTGCATTTTTCTCGAGTTGGCTGCTGGCTCCTGCAGTATTCGGTGAAAGGATCAACTGCGCGGCTTTCTCGGCGATCATCAGCGTCGGTGAACAGGTATTGCCGGACGTAATGCGCGGCATGATCGAGGCATCGGCGATGCGCAGGCCGGGCACGCCATGCACGCGCAGTTGCGCGTCGACCACCGCGTCCTTGTCATCGCCCATGCGGCAGGTGCCCACGGGATGGAAGATAGTCGTTCCGATGCGCGCGGCGGCTTCGTGCAGTTGCTCTTCGGTTTGCAGCGCATCGCCGGGCAGGTACTCCACGGGTTTGAACTGGCTGAGGGCCGGCGCCGCCACAATGCGCCGGGTCAGGCGAATGGCATCGGCAGCGACGCGCAAGTCTTCCGGATGGCTGAGGTAATTGGGCTGGATCAGCGGTGCATCCGCCGGGTTGGCTGAGCGGATATCGATGCGGCCACGGCTGTGCGGGCGCAGGTCGCAGACCGACGCGGTAAAGGCCGGGAAGGCATGCAGCGGCTCGCCAAAACGCTCCAGGGACAGCGGCTGTACATGGTATTCAAGGTTGGCCGAGGTCTGTTCCGGGCCGGAGCGGGCAAACGCACCGAGCTGGCTGGGCGCCATCGACAGCGGGCCGCTGCGGTCATACAGGTAGCGCAGGCCCATGCCCATCTTGCCCCACACGGTGCCGGCGATCTGGTTCAAGGTGCGGGCGTTTTCCAGCTTGTAGATCAGCCGCAGTTGCAAGTGGTCTTGCAGGTTGCCGCCGACACCCGGCAGTTCATGCACCACGTCAATGCCCAGCGGCTTGAGCACATGGGCGGGGCCGATTCCCGAGCGTTGCAGGATACCCGGCGAACCGACGGAGCCGGCGCATAGCACGATCTCCTTGCGGGCTTCCCAACTGACCTGCTGGCCGTGCTGGCGCCCGAGTACCTTGGAGGCGCGGCCGTTCTCCAGCAGCACACGGTCGACCTCCACCTCGGTCAGCACGGTCAGGTTAGGCCGTTGGCGGATCGGCTTGAGAAATGCCTTGGCCGCATTCCAGCGTACCCCGGCCTTCTGATTGACCTGAAAGTAGCCGCAGCCTTCGTTATCGCCTTGGTTGAAGTCGCTGATGTTGGCAATGCCGCTCTGCGCCGCGGCGTCGCGAAACGCATCCAGGATCGGCCACGACAATCGTTGTTGTTCTACCCGCCATTCGCCGCCATCGCTGTGGAATTCCGAGCCGCCGGCAAAATGGTTTTCGCTCTGCTTGAACAGCGGCAGCACGTCTTTCCAGGCCCAGCCGGCGTTGCCTGCCGCCGCCCAGCCGTCATAGTCCTGGGCCTGGCCGCGCATGTAGATCATGCCGTTGATGGAGGAACAGCCCCCCAGCACCTTGCCGCGTGGATAACTCAGGGCGCGGCCTTGCAGGCCCTCCTGGGCTTCGGTCTTGAAGCACCAGTCGGTGCGCGGGTTACCGATACAGAACAGGTAGCCGACGGGGATATGGATCCAGGGGTAATTGTCGCGACCACCGGCTTCGAGCAGCAGCACGCGGTGGGCGGGGTTGGCGGACAGTCGATTGGCCAGCAGGCAACCCGCGGGGCCGGCGCCTACTACCACGTAATCGTATTGCGCAGCTGCAATGGGCATCTGAGGTCTCGCTTGTTTTTCTTATTGGCTCCATCCTAGTTGTTAGTTTTCGTCTTAAAAATGTTAGTTTTTACCCAGCTGCTGTGCGTTTTTAAACAGCGCTGCCGGTAGGCGCCAGCCCCTTTGGCGAACGAGCTTGTTGTGGCGAGGCTTAAGTCATTATTTATGCCCAAGGGAGAAAGGCGACATGTTCGACTGGAATGACCTGCGGTATTTCCTGGAGTTGCAGCGCAGCGGCCGCCTGCTGACTGCCGCACAGCGCCTGAAAACTACCCACGCCACGGTGGCGCGGCATATCGAGGCCATCGAGAAAAGCCTGGGTACGGCGTTGTTTGTGCAGCACGCCCAGGGCTACGAGCTGACGCCTGCTGGCGAAGCCTTGCTCAAGCACGCCGAAGCCATGGAAAACGTCGCGCTGCTGGCCGAAGACGAACTCACCCACAGCGCCGCCCCGCTAGGCAAGATCCGCCTGGGCGTGGCCGAGGGCCTGGGCGTGATGTTCCTCGCCAGCCGCATGGGCGGGCTGTTCGAGCGCTACCCAGGGTTGGAAGTCGAGCTGGTGGCGGTGCCGCGCTTTGTCAGCATTCTCAACCGCGAAGCGGAAATCAGTATTCACCTCGAACGCCCCAGCGTCGACCAACTGGTAACGCGCAAGCTCACCGACTACCGCCTGGCCCTCTACGCCAGCCGCGCCTACCTGGCGCGCACGCCACCGATTGAAAAACGCGAAGACCTCGCGGCCCATTCATGGATCGATTACGTCGACGACCTGCTGTTCAGCCAGGAATTGAAGTTCCTTAGCAGTTTCTGCCGTAACCCCAAGGTGGTGTTCCACAGCACCAGCGTGATCGCCCAGCACCAGGCGGCACGCTCGGGGTTGGGGATTGCCGTGTTGCCGTGCTTCATGGCCGCCGGCGACCCCGACCTGGTGCCGTTGCTGCCGGGGGAGGGGATTCAGCGCAGCTACTGGATCAGCTCGCGCAGGGAGTTGCACAAGTCGGTGCGGCTGCGGGTGTTGTGGGATTACGTGGTGGAGTTGTGCGCGCGGGAGCAGCCGCTGCTGCTCGGCGAATCCAACTGAAGAAACCGGATCAACAATGTGGGAGGCTCCGCTAAATCTCCAACTTGGCGCTGTCGCGCAGCAAACTGGAACCCCTGTGGCGAGCGGGCTTGTTGTGGCTAGTAGGCTTGTTGTGGCGAGCGGGCTTGCCCTAATGCCGTTCAGTTAAGCGTACATCGCCTTCTGTAGGAGCGAGCTTGCTCGCGAAAAACGTCAACGATAACGCGTGTTTCCTGAGTGAACGCGGCGCCTGTGAGTTCTTCGCGAGCAAGCTCGCTCCTACAAAAAAGCCTTAACTGAACGGCATTAGGGCTTGCCCCGCGTTGGGCTGCGAAGCAGCCCCAAGACCAGCCGCCCCGGCAATATCTGATACACCGCATTCTGCTTTATTGGGGCTGCTTCGCAGCCCAACGCGGGGCAAGCCCGCTCGCCACAACAGCCCGTTCGCCGCAAAAATGCGGTCATGGGGGCAGCCTCTTCCCACTTTTGATTTGTGGTGGTGGTTAAGTCGAGTCAATCGCGCAATACGAATTCCGCACTGCCCAATCGCTCCCCATTCACCAGCACATGCACCTTATGCCTGCCAGGGTAGTGCTTACGCGTGGTCAGTTCGCGGATGTGCTGCTCGCGGCTGATGCGTTGATGTTCACCCGCCGCCAGCGTGAAGGCCTTGAGCTTGAACACCTTGGCCGCGCTGTGGCCGGCGCTTTTGACATAGTCGATGGCGTAGTCCACCACCAGCTTTTGCGCGGTGGCGGCGGTGGACTCCAGGCTGAACGACAGGTTGATGCGCTCGCCCAGTTTGATGACCGCCGGGGAGACGCTCAAATGATGAATCTTCACCTCGGCCTTGGCCCCTGCGCCCATGATCGTCAGTGCCCGGGTGTTGCCTTGCTTGATCAGGCTGCGCAGTGCATGGCGGGCAATCCAGGCGGTGTGGGGGTTGTCGAGGTTCCAGCCTTCAATCAGGCTGAGCACCCAGTCCGGGTGGTCCTTGGTGATGTCGTTGAGATGGTTGGCCACGGACTTGCGCACGTAGAGGCTGCTGTCGGCCTTGAGGTTGTCTAGGATCGACGCGCACAGCTCGGGGTTGGCCTGCACTTCGGCCAGGCGAAACGACCAGGGCAGGCGTGGCCGCGAGCCCTCGCTGGCGAGGCGACGTACGTGTTCGTTGGTATCCCGCGACCACTGTTGCATCACCGCCAGGGTGCGGTGGAAATCGTGCAACAGGAAGTGCCGGATAGCGAATTCGGCCGAACCGAACGTGGTGAAGTATTTGAGCGCGGCCATGGAGCGCTTGAAGTCATCCCGGCCGTAACTCGCCACGTAGTGCGGCAGGAACAGGCTGACAAACCCGCTGTTCAGGCGCGGCGCCAAGGCGTAGAGCAATTTCAGGGTCTGCGGGTAATCCAGCGCGATTACCGCGTGCAGGCTCTCGCTGACCCGCGCCATGCGCTGCATCACCGACAACTCGGCCAACCCGGCCTTCGCATGCTTGAGGAAACCCTTGGCGTCGAACGCCGGATACACCGCGCTCATTTCGGTGGCGATGTGTTGCAGGCGTTCGACGTTGAAGATTTCCTTGAGGGCCGGGGCGCTTTGGTCGGTCATCGGTGATTCCTGTGGGGGTTAGAGAAACCAGCGGTACTCCCGCGCGTTGATCTCTTGCTGAAACGCCAAGTGATCCTGACGCTTGTTTTCGCAGTACACGTCGACAAATTCCGCCCCCAGCTTATCGCGTACCACGGGGTGATGTTGCATGGCGCGCACGGCGTCGAGCATTTCCAGGGGGAAGTCGGCGCCGCTGGTGCGGTCCTCGTTCAGCGGTGTGATGGGTTCGCGCTTGGCCTCCAGCCCATGTTCCAGCCCGGCCAGGATCGCCGCCAGCACCAGGTACGGGTTGGCATCGGCGCTGGCCAGGCGGTGTTCGATGCGCAGGTTGCGTGGGTCGGACTCGGGAATGCGCACGCACGCATCGCGGTCTTCAAAGCCCCAGCTCGCACGGGTTGCCGCGTTGACCGTACCGCCCAGGCGGCGAAAGGCGTTGTGGTTCGGTGAGAATATCGGCATGCAGTGCGGCAGTAACTCCAGGCAGCCGGCAACGGCATGGCGCAGGGGTTGCTGCTGGTGCGCCGCGAGCAAGTTATTGCCGGCGCCGTCATAGAGGCTGACATGCACATGCATGCCGCTGCCGGGAAATTGCAGGTAGGGCTTGGCCATGAAGCTGGCGCGGTAGCCATGCTTGAGCGCGACGCCACGGGTGCTGCGGCAGAACAGGGCGGCCCAGTCGGCGGCACGCAGGCCATCGTCCAAGTGGCCGAAGTTGATCTCGAACTGGCCAGGGCCGAGTTCGGCGGTGATCACCGTGATGTCGATGCCCTGGTCCTTGGCGGTTTGCGCCATATCGTCGAGCACTTGCGAGAAACGTGACAGCCGTTCGATATGCAGGTTGGGCTGGTCATCGGCGTCGTCGCTCAACGGGTCACGGGCATATTGCGGCAGGCCATTGTCGAGCTTGCGGTCGAACAGGTAGAACTCCAGCTCAAACGCGACCACCGGGTGAATGCCTTTGTGGTGCAGACGCTCCAGCACCTTGGCCAACACTTCCCGAGGCTCGAATTCGATGGGCGCCTCGGTGCCGTCCGAGGTGATCAGCATCTGCCCCAGGGGCTGGCTCTCCCAGCTCACTGGCTTGAGCGTGCCTGGCACCAGGCGGCGGTTGGCGTCGGGGTCGCCGTCGTTGAAGCAGTAGTCGCCGATCTTGAACAGCCCGCCCTGAGTTCCCAGCAGCACGGCATTTTGCGGCAATTTCAATGGGCCGCCGGCGGCGACTTTTTCCAGCATCTCCACCGGGTAGCGCTTGCCGTAGAAATGCCCGGGGATGTCCAGGGCGATCAGGTCGACGTAACGCACGTCGGGATGGTTCTGGCGAAAGGTCCGTACTTCGGCCAGTAACGTGGAGGCATGGCTTTTCACGGGTGTTGCTCCTAGTTGTAGACCCACAGCACGCGGGCGGGCAGATCGGTCAGGTTGGCATAGCGACAATGGGCGTAACTGGCCAGGTGGAAGCTGTCGCCGGGGCCCAGGGTCACCGATTCGGCTTCGCCTTCCACCCACAGCGTCAACTCGCCTTCCAGTACAAAACCGGCCTGCTCGGCGCGGTCGCTCATGCTCTGTTCGCCGCTGTTGGCGCCGGGGGCCAGCAGGCTGTCGAGCATCGAGAACGCGCCGTTCATGCTGGGCGAGACGAGGATGTCGGTGATGCCGTTGGCGTAATACACCGTGCGCCGCTCATTCGGGCGGGTCACCCAGTCCACGGCCTTGGGTTTGGGCCGGCTGTAGAAGTAAGTGGTTGGCACATCGAGGGCGTGGCTGATGGCGGTCAGATCCGCCACGGTCGGGCGCGACAGGCCACGCTCAACCTGGGACAGGAAGCCCACCGAGCGCTCGATTTTTCGCGCCAATTGGGCGAGGGTGAGCTTCTTGTGCTTACGCAGGTCGTGGATCAGCGCAGCCAGGGTGGCGAGTTCTTCTTGTTGGCTCATGAAATTTATGTCGAATAATTTCATGAAAAATTACAGGATTAATTTCACGCAGGCAATGCCCATGCAGTCGGAGCGGTGTTTGTTCGCCCTCGACGGCGCCAAGAGTTCGTTTTCTGGCTGAATGATTCCCCGTGCCTGCGGTCGGAACCTGGGTACGTGTCATTCATTGAAGGAGCCCCCATGAAGTCCAGAACACTCGCTGCTTGCCTGCTGGTCGCCGCCAGCCTGTCCACCGCCAGCTTTGTCGTGCAGGCTGGAGATACCCCGCAGGAAACTGTGCAGCCGTCCAACATCAACACCCGCGACTTGAAAGAGGGCGACCGCGCTCCGGATATCCTGATGCGCAAGGAGTCGGCCGTCAGCGACTGGAAAAAGCGCGGCCTCAAGCAACCCGAAGAAGACAGCCAGTGGGCACGGGTGGGTGACAAGTTCGTGCTGCTCAAAACCACCAACGGCACCATTCTCGAGATCACCCCAGTCAAGAAATAAGCCGGTGGCAGCACCTGCTTTTTTCGAGATTCCTGGGTTAAGGTAACCGGCTGAAATGGTCGCGTTACCTTCAAGGAAAAGAGCAGGATGCTTGCCACAATAAGAAACTACCCCCGCACCGTGAACCTGCTGCTGTCGGCTACCTTGATGCTGACGCTGGCCAAAGCCATCACCTTCCCCTACCTCGTGATCTACCTGACCAGCCACTTTGCACTGGACATCAGCCAGGTCGGCCTGGTCATCGGCAGTTCGCTGATTGTCGGTTCGCTGCTCAGCGTCTATGGCGGGTTTCTGGTCGATCGCATCAACAGCTATCGGCTGCTGCTCGGGTTGAGCGTGCTATTTGCGCTGGGCTTTGTCGGCACGGTACTCGCGCAGAATATCTGGACGTTCTACAGCTGCCTGATCCTGATCAACATTGCTTATGCGGTGATCGACATTGCCGTCAAGGCCGGTTTCGCCAGCCTGTTGCCGGAAGAGGCGCGCAGTGAAGTGTTTTCCATCAAGTACACCCTGACCAATATCGGCTATGCGGTGGGGCCGTGGTTTGGCGCGATGGTGGCCAAGCTGGATATCAGCCTGCCGTTCATTCTGTCGGCCCTGTTGGGGGTGGGGTTTTTCCTGCTGTACTGGCGCTGGGGTGATCGCTCATTGGCTACCGCCGATGCGATGCAAAAACCGGTGTCATTCCTGGCCGTTGGCGGCGTGCTGCTGCGCGACCATCGCCTGGTGTGCTTCACCCTGGGTGGCCTGCTCAGTGCGGTGGTGTTCGGCCAGTTCACCGCGTACCTGTCGCAGTACCTGGTGACCACCACCACGGCGGAATATACCTACACCGTGATCAGCGCCGTACTCACCACCAATGCCGTGCTGGTGATTGCCTTGCAGTATGTGATTGGCCGACGTATTTCCCACCGTCACCTGAGCCGCTGGCTGATCTTCGGCCTGAGCATGTTCATGCTGGGCTTGGTCGGTTTCGCGCTGTCCACCAGCGTGTGGTGGTGGGTGCTGGCGATGGCGGTGTTCACCATTGGGGAAATCATCGTGTTCCCGGCCGAGTATATGTTTATCGATCGGATTGCCCCGGACCACCTGCGGGGCATGTACTACGGCGCGCAGAACCTGTCGAACCTCGGTGCCGCCCTGGGGCCGGTATTGTGTGGGCTGGTGCTGGCCAGCCTGCCGGCACACTACATGTTCTACATGCTCGGTGCGTTTATCGTCGCGGGTGGGGTGTTCTATTTCATTGGTTCGTCGTTGAAGGCAAGTCATCGATCATGAGCTTGCCCATGTTGTTGCTTTGCAGTTCGTAGCGCAGCTCTTCGACCATCTTTTCCACTTCTTGTGGGGTCTGCAGCCGATTGGTGTTGATGCCGGTCACGACCAGGTCGACCCGACCGGTTTGAGCGTCGTAGACCTTGAGGGTCAGCGATGCGTCCCGGCACAGTGTGAATTCGCAGGTCAGCGGCGCCAGGCCTTCTTCGATGCAATTTCGCAGTTGAGAGAGGGTGAACATGTGGGTTCCTTCAAGGGGGTCGTTTTGCGACTGCACAGGTTCAAAGACCTGTGCTCACCCTGAAAGGTTAAGGACTGCAACGACACGCGATAAGGCGAATTCGCACTAGCCTCACTAGTGCATTTGCACTTTTAGCGCTTGTTCTTGACCCGCATTTCTCCGGCAAACAACCCGCGTTCACGGGCCCAGACGATGGCTGCACTACGGCTGTGCACCCCCAGCTTGGAGTACACCGTCGCCACATGGTTACGCACGGTATTCGGCGCCAGTTTAAGGCGTGAGGCGATCTCCTTGTCGGCCAGGCCTTCGCAGATCAATCCGAGCACATCGCGCTCGCGGGCAGTGAGGTCGGTGAAGGTAACGTTTGGCAGGTTGGGGCTGTTGACGCTCTTGGCATTGGCCAGTTTTTCGATCAGGGTCTGGCTGAACCAGGAAGCGTCCTGCATCACTTCTTCGATGGCCGCCACCAGTTCCAGCTCCGAGCGTTTACGTTCGGTGATGTTCATCAACACCATCAGGTAGCAGGGCACGTCCTGGATGATCACGGTGTCGGCGGAGACTACGCAGTCGATCACCTCATCGCCTTTCTTGCGCACCTTCAGGTCCAGCCCATCGAGGTTGCCGGCTTTTTCCAAGGTAGTGAACAGCTGCGCGCAGGCCTGGGCGCTGTCGATAAAGTCGATGTCTTCGATGGCCTTGCCGATCAACTCTTCACTGATGTAGCCCGTGATGTTCATGAACGCCTCGTTGATATCCACCACCTGGCGGTTGGCGGCGCTGCATACCAGGGTGGGCACCGGGGTCAGTCGAAACGACTTGGCGAAGCGTTCTTCACTCTGGCGCAGGGCGATTTCCGCCTTGCGTCGTGGCTCCAGGTCGGTGAAGGAAAACAGCATGCAGTCTTCCTCATTCATGTCCAACGGCTGGCCAGCGACGATCACCAACTTGCTGCCGCCTTCGGGCAGGCGCAGTTCGGCTTGCATCTGCGGGATGGTCGCCCCTTCGCTCAGGCGTTGGATGGCCAGGTCCTTGCGCTCGGCCTGTTCCAGCACATCCAGTTCATACACCGAGCGGCCGATCACCTGGTCGCGGTTGTAGCCGGTCATCTCCAGGAACCCCTGATTGACCTTGATATAGCGCAGGTCGCTCAGGCGGCAGATTACGGCGGGCGCCGGGTTGGCGTTGAAGGTTTTCTCGAAGCGTTGTTCGGCGCTGGCCCATTCGGTGGCATCGCTGAGGATCAGCACCAGCAACTCCGGCTCCCCGCGCGCGTCGGTCAGCACCAGGCTGCGCAGGCGGTGCACCCAACTGCGGTGGTCGTCGTCGAGGGGCGTGACTTCCACCACCACATCACTGAACTCTTCACCGGCTGCCACACGGCTCAGCGGGTAGCTGTCCAGCGGCAGCGGGTGGTTGTTGCGATAACGCAGGGCGAAGCGCTTGGCGTACTGCTCGGTGTTGGCGCCCAGCGCCAGGACGTCGCTGACACCGTGCATGGTCAGCGCGGCTTCATTGGCCCAGAGGATGGTCTGGTCGACCTCGGCCAGTATCACACCGTCGGACAGACCGGAAATGATCTGCTGCAGTTGGCGGCGGTTGGTTTCTTTGGCTAAGACGTCCTGGCTCATGGTTTCTCCGTGGTTGGCGATCCGTGTCCCGGGCGGGGGAGGGGCGCATGGGAAGTACGACACTCGGGCTTAAAGATAGTGCAGATCAATTGCCCGTCACGGAGTGCGAATGCACTAGAGGGGGTGGTGCATTTTTGCGAGGACGACGTGCACGCTGTTCGCCAGGCTCAAATGATCAATTGCGCGGAAAGGATCGAGCAGGACCTTCGGCAATGTGGTCGGTAAAGGTCTGTCGGTTGCTGACAGGGGGGATCTACGCCATTTCAGGGGAGGGGGGTGTAGAACCCCCTCACCACTCAAGCTTATGTGATTAATTTACCGATCAGAGGCACAACCAATAGCGTACTGATCGCCATTGAAATTACATTGCCGATATAGGGGTGAAAGTGTCCAGGTAACCGCTGGGTGATAGCACACGCCAACGGCGGTGCGATTAACGCACCCAGTGTTGCACTTAAGGCAATCACGGCGCCGCTACCGCCGTGGGTCAATACTGCTGCAGGCACCACCGAGACCAGTGGAACGTAAGTCGGATACCAGCCTTGCTTGATCCATTGATGCCTCCATATCACTACACCCAGCGCTGACGTCAGAGCCTGTGCGGCGACCATGTGCAACACCAGTCCCGATCCGTACGCCGGGCTCATGGGGTTCAGGGCATAGGCCAGCAACACTCCCGCCAACAGACCAAGACTGGCAAGTTCATTCCCAAAGAATGGTGCTTCGGAGAAGTCTGCTAGTACTCGGCGCAGACTCCATACGACACCATAAGTGGTGTGGACTGGTCGGCAATGGTTTGGTCGGGGCGACGTAATCCGAGCGCACTATTGAGGGGGCTCGGCGAAGCAGCATGAACGCGATGACGCTGCCCACCGCCATGCCCAGCACATTACCGATGACCACCGGCAAGCCGAGTGGCACGCATACAAAGTTGACGATCAACAAGCACATCGGCGTAACCAGCAATGCCCCAAGCACCGCGGCGTTGAGTGTGACCTTCCAGCCACCGCCAAACATCAGCACCATCGCTGCCGGCAACGAAACGAATGCTGCAAACGTCGGTTGCCATGTTTCTGCCGTGATGCTCCAACCCCATAGCAGATTGCTCAACAGCAGCCCTAACAGGGAGCTGGTCACAAGCCAAGGCCACAATCCAGTGCCATAGGAAATGGGAAAACCCTGCCAGGCTTTATTGCGCTTGCTCGCCCACCAAGCCAGGTAAGCACCGCCTAATAGACCAAGTGAAGCAAGTTCATGCTTGTAGAAGGCAACCTCGCTGATATCTCCCAGCACCCAGCGCAGCCAGGCTGCTGGATGCGGCAAGCTGACGACCATCTCATCGTATCCAGGCCATGACCCCCGATAACTGAATACAACCCATATCACCAATAGAATGCTGGTCAACGCGAGGCTAAGGACTGTTATATCTGTCCACGAACGGGGGCGAGCTGTCTTGGTAAATGAAGTTTCCATGACGTCCCCTCTGATCAGCGCGGCAGGGCTGGGTGTCGGGAATACCCGAGCATCTGATCGTATAAGTCATTGCGCCGGTCCCGTTGCAGGTCATTGAGGCTGTTCCATATAGGGGCGCTACGGGCACTCGTGAGGTCAATGTCGGCAAACAGAATTTCCTGCCGATTGGCCGAAGCTACGGCGCCAATCGGCCAACCGTTGGTTCCAGCAATCAACGAGCATCCGAGGTAGCGAGCATCCCGTTCTTCACCGATGCGGCTGGCTGCGGCGATAAACACGTTGTTTACATGGGCTGCAGTCATGGTCAGGTACGACGCCATGCATTTGCCTGCCTCGTCAAAAAGCGGTGGTGGCGTCCACACCCAGTTGTTCAGGCTGCAAATGATATCGGCGCCCTGTTGGCTGAGAATTCGCGGCACCTCCGGGAACCAGATATCCCAACAAATCAGCAGACCGATTCGGCCGATCGGGGTTTCAAATACCGGAAAGCCTGTATCGCCAGGAGTGAACCAAAGCTTTTCCAGGTTCCACAAATGTGCTTTCCGATATTTGCCTATGAATCCGTCGGGTCCCAACAGCACGGCAGTGTTGAACAACTGCACCCCTTCAATCTCACTCAGGCCTGCCACCAGATAAACCTGATGCCTGCATGCAAAATCAATCCACGCCCGCACGCTTGGCCCGTCCGGTATCGCTTCAGCGTGATCGAACGCGTCTTTGCGACTGCAGAAAAAATACCCGCAGTTGGAGAGTTCGGGCAGAACGATCAGGTTGGCGCCACCGTTCACTGCTTCGTTTGCTAGTTCGAGGCTCTGACGCAGGTTTTCGGCTCTATTGAAAACGCCGACTTGCGGAGCAAATTGAATAACAGCAACGCGGGTAGGGCTTGTCGGTTCTTGCATGGGGGTGACCTCTTATTATGCAACCGGGATGGTTGAATGTTTATAAGAAGTGATGAAGTGTTTAAATGGAAGTCAGATGATTCCTGTCGTGATGTAGTCTGATTCTGTTGAGTCTTTAATTTTTATTTATATACTCGGGGTAATCTTGCATTGTGAAATCGCCGTTGAAGTTTGCGTGGGTTTTGTTGCAAATATTTATCACTGTGTCTATAGCGCCTCTGAAGCATGGCTCTGTCCAGCCCGCGTCAACGGAAAATGACTCGCCGCAAAGATACAGTCCCGACGTGTATGAAAAGTCTCTGTTGTATTTCATAAGGCTGACAGCATCATAATACGTGCCCGCACGATAGAGTTTTGCGCAACCCAAGGAGTGCTTGTCTTTCATCCAGCGTTGAACAAGTGCTTGTTTGTGCCCTATGTAGGGAGATATTCGTTCTTTTATGTTTGTTGATTTCAGGAGGATTCTGTCAAGTTCTTCTATGCATTTTTCGACGAGTTCGTTGTCGCTGAATGAAGACAATTTTGTGGCGTCGTCTTCCCATGTGTAGCTGAGAAGTATGCAATCATAGGTGCTGTTTTCGTTGTAGCGGTAAGTGTATACGTCATGTATGAAACTGTCGGTAACTATCGCTTGTGGGATGTTTTTGTTATTTGATAGGAACGTTTTTTTGAGGGGGGCGTAGACCTTGCAACTGGTCTCCCAGTGCGCGGTTTTGTACGCTGCAATAATTTCAAGTGGAAGCATGTCCTGATTGAAGTTTTCAAGAAGAATCTGCGTCTCTATTATCCATGAAGGTAGCGTCATTACCACTGAGTCGAAGTCGATAAAATATGAGTTTGTGATTTTTGATTGAATGGGATGCCAGGTGTAGTGAACTCGGATTTGCCCGTTTTTTAGTTTTTCCAGTTTCGTTACTGAACTGCTGGTGAGTAATCCGGATTCTCGTTTTATCAAGTGTTCGTATAGAGACTCCTGGGTTTCGGTCGGTTTTATAAATAGTAAAGACTCTGCCAGAGATGCAAGGCCTATATAATTTGGCTTATTGAATTTTAGTCCTTTTGAATCGACAACTTCAGGAGCATTCAAATAGGGGGACGGTATAGGCGTGCCATCGGGATTTACACGCCCATGAATTAATTGGAGATGACTGCTGAATCCGAATATGGCTGTGCGTATCGGATAAAGAGAACATATGTCATAGAATGCTCCCCAGCTACCGTCACCGATTCCGATAGAGTAAAAAATTGCTGATTCTTCTGCCGTCATTCCCATACCTCCAAAATTACCAGGATCGTTAGCGTTCCAAGCGTTAATCGTTGGTGTTTTGACAAGGTCGCGAAATGTAATGCCTTCGTATCTCTTTACGATAGCTGCCCAATAGTCTTCCCACTTGTCAGTGCCGTAGTAGTGGGCGATTGTTGATGTCATGTGCTCGGCGAATGCTGTCCATTTTGCGAAGACAACCCCTAAGGTCTTGCCTGGGGGTGGTGTTCTTCCATCCGTGTTTTTCCAGATCAGCATTATTGGTTGATCGTTGTCATCTATGCATCCTTCTTGGAGGTAGATTCCAGTTGATCGGACCCATGGACTACCAGGGTTCGGGAAATTTGAGTGGGCCAGTTCGAACTCATTTGCGTAATACGCCATAAGCGAGCGCCCATCTTTTGGTTGTTCATTTGATTTGTTGAAGAAAGGCATTCTCATTGCACCCATTTCAAATGGGGGTCTGCCAAGGGTGTTGGTGTTGTTGCTTCCAAGTGCGGTAAGGTGTCTTCCGCCAATACGCGTTGATTTTTCAATCAGGGTGATATGGGTGAACCCGCACCTGTGTAATTCTCGTGCGGTTGTTAGGCCTGTAATTCCTGCGCCTATCACACAGATTTTATGACGGGGCTCTGTTGCTTGTGCCACTCCGTTTTTTTGTTCTAATAGAGTGCGGTAGTCAAAACACAGATCTGGCGGGTTTGGAAAGGTTGCCGTCCACTTACTTTTGGAAGAGCGTTTTTTTCTATGGAGTTTTGTGGCGATGTCTGCAGGGTAATTGAAGTCTGATCCGATAGTCATTTTGGTATTGTCCATTAATAATTGATTGGCTTTTTACAGCGTGAACGTGATTTCGCGGGGCGGGAATAGGCAGGTTGTAATTTTTGGCTAAGGAAGGTCGCGTTGTTTTGTAGGTGAAAACTACTTGATCTGAAAGTCACGGTCGGGAAGCAAAGCTATGAGTGGGATTTACACCTTGTTATGAGGGACTGCACCAACATGCCATTCAATTAAGGGTAGTTGGCGTGACATGCTCCTGATAGTAAGCCTCCTTGCCACAACGGAATGTGTTCGACACGTTATTATCAATTAACGTAGTCGCTCACGACGCTACGTATCTAAAAACCAACTGGTATGGACCTGTGAACTCTGACAGTAGGCAAGCCCTTACACCCACCGTAGGCTGGTGCATGTGTCCACCGCATAGATGAGTAAGGAGCCTGGCCGTGACAAAAAATGAGTTTAGCGTTCATCTTGAGGAAAAAATGGCTGCTGCCCGTAAGCGAATCTCGTCCAAGATGACCAAGTCAGACCGCATGGATTCGGGCAGGGTGGCGTTTTTGACCGCGTTGAAACATGTGGTCGATGGGGCCGGCAGTCCAGAGGACCTGGGGACCCTCGATGCCGTCAATGATGTACTGCAGGACCTGGGGATGCTGGCAAAGTCGAAGACCTTTTTGGCCATGCTCGAGCCTTGAGGAGGGGAGTGTCTGGTGTCGTGAAGGGCGCATTGCCACGCTATCTGTCTAACACCGAATAACCTCTGTCGCTCTCCATGTTGATGCCTCTTTCATCAACATGGAGCCAGTGCCATGAGCACGTTCAACCCATCGACCCCGCGCCTTCGTTCAGTGAAGTCGAGGGTTACCTGAGCGCGATCGGCCCACAGTTGTTCGAGCAGGCAGCATCGCTGTTGCCGAAGCAGCCCGCCCGCGTGGGGCCGCTGCATTTACAGCGCGTGCATGTATCCACGGGAGACCTTGCTGGTGCATCGTTCGCGCAGTGGGCGGCTGGCGATCAGCCTTGCCAAACGCGTTTGATTCTGGGAAAACCCCAGCCTTTGCGCATTCAACGAGAGCCTCCATGAGCGACGACACCCTCCAAGTCACCGATATCCGCCCAGGCACCGGCAAGGCCGTGGTCAAGGGCGCGCTGATCACCACCCAATACACTGGCACCCTGGTCGATGGCACGGTGTTCGATTCGTCCTGGGCGCGCGGCAAGCCGTTCCAGTGCGTGATTGGCACCGGGCGGGTGATCAAGGGCTGGGACCAGGGCCTGATGGGCATGCAGGTGGGGGGCGTGCGCCAGTTGTTCGTGCCGGCGCACCTGGCCTACGGCGAGCGCTCGATGGGCGCGCATATCAAACCCCATAGCGATTTGCGCTTTGAGATTGAATTGCTGGAAGTACTGACGCGCGATGATTGAAAGGCCATGAACAGGGACGTTGATCCACAGGCGTTACCGGGTTGCTCCATCGAGGGCATTCGGGTGGTTGAATTGCAGGGCCGCGATGAGGCTGAGCTGCAACGGTTTTTTGCGCAGGCGCCGGATTACTTCCTGGCGGTCAACGGTGAACCGGCCACGCCCAACGAGGCCCGCGAGGAACTGCAGGGCCAGTTGCCGCCAGGCTGGCGTTGCCGCCGGATGTACTGGCTGGGCTACCGTGATGGGCAAGGCCAACTCGTCGCCGTGGTCAATATCGCTGCGGACCTGCTCGCGTTGGGCGTGTGGCATATCGGTTTGCTGCTGGTGGACTCGCGCCTGCACGGCACAGGGCTGGCGCAGCGGCTGCATGTGGATCTTGAGGCATGGGCGGTGACACAGGGCGCCGAGTGGCTACGGCTGACCGTGGTACTTGGCAATGCCAAGGCTGAGCGCTTCTGGCCCAAGCTGGGGTACGTGACGGTGCGGACTCGGGAGGGGATCAGGATGGGGCGCCAGGTGAACCGCGTGGCGATCCAGGTGAAGGCCCTGGCCGGTGGGCAGGTCGATGATTACTTGAGGCGCGTGGCGCGGGACCGGGCCGATGCGCAGTAGCCATGGTGGTCCACTCTTCCATTGTGGGAGCGGGCTTTGGGGAGGGTTGAAAATCGCTTCCTGAACCCGTCCTGAAGAATATTCTTATTCCCCATGCGGAAAATTTCCTACGGTTTACTCTCCTGTAATCGGCGCGTAAGCTTCGCGCGTTTTCATCAATAGCGGAGACCCTCAGTGGGTACTTGTTCGAGTGACAGTTGTCAGCCGGTCTCGGTAACCGGCCCATACTTGGCAAGGTAACGCGCATTTTCCAGATGCCGTTGTCTCGCCACCTAGCGAGAAGCGGCATCCCGGCAGTAGCCAGTCCTGGCGCCTGCCTGATCCCTCTCATCGACGCTGACCTGCACCTGAGTTGACTCGGGATGCTACGGACGCGCCTGCCTGTTACGGCAGGCGGGCCCCGCCGGCTATGCCTGTCTGACAGGCGTGGCGCGGATGGGCAGTACCTGCATGACGGTTTTTTCCTCACGCAGGAGTCACACCATGAACCTCACTCTGTTGAAAGCGTTTTTCGCCGACTTCCTGCGAGACCCGGCATATCGCCCGGCACTTCCGTCGCCTGGCATTACAGGTGCTGCCGTCGCTGTACGTTGTGTTCCTGCCGCTGATTCTGCTGGCGTATAGGGGCCTGGCCCCGGTAGTAAAGGGGGGCCGCATCCGTAAGTTTGGCTGGCAGTAACACGCTGTATCGACCACCCCTGGCCCTTGTGGGGGACGGCTGACGGGCCTCCACCGGGAGCAACGGTGGTTTCAATTTGCTCAGGCATTCATGGAGTTTTTTATGCAGGCAATCAACAACATCAACCTCAATTCCCTGATCGATACCCTGGTCAGCCTCACCGCCGCGTTTATCCTCGGTGGGCTGATCGGCTTCGAGCGCCAATATCGCCAGCGTACGGCGGGTTTACGCACCAATGTGCTGGTGGCGGTGGGCGCAGCGATATTTGTCGACATGGCCAACCGCCTGGGCGGCGCGGAGGGCGCGGTGCGAGTGGTCGCGTATGTGGTATCGGGTATCGGCTTTCTGGGTGCCGGCGTGATCATGCGCGAAGAAGGCAATGTGCGCGGGCTCAACACCGCCGCCACGCTTTGGGCCTCGGCGGCGGTGGGGGCATGTGCCGGCGCCGACCTGATCCTCGAAGCGCTGCTGGGGACGCTGTTTGTACTGGCGGCCAACACGTTGCTGCGCCCGATCGTGAACAACATCAACCGCCAGCCGTTGGACGTGGTGTCGGCGGAGGTGACCAATATCCTCTATGTCATTGCGCGGCGTAGCCAGCAGCAGGCAGTCATGGTTTTGCTGGAGGCCGAATTGGCGCGCTGCAACTACCCGGCCAGCGACGTCGACGTCCGGCCGTTCGGCAGCGACGAAGTGGAAATCGAGGCCACGCTGGTGGCCACCTCGGTAGACGGCGACGAGCTGGATGCCCTGGTTGCGCGCATTTCCACCTCGACGCTGGTGGTACAGGCCTTCTGGAGCCCGAGTACCACTGACTGACCCCCCGCCAGGCATAGCCAGGCCCACGGGGCTATGCTTTTTTGTGAGGAAAAGTCCTACATTCAGTCAGGAGTATCCCTTCAAATAATACGCCACCTCATTGCTAAGGTTGCGCGCTTGCGGCTGGCCGGCGGCAAAGGTACGGCTTTATAGGGTCAAGGTGTTTTTCAATTGAAGGGACCAGGCACTGCCTGGCTGGCGTCCTTAGGGGAAAGGCAGTACCGCTTGTCGGAACTGTCATTTCTCACAGGTACCCGAGTCCCGTGTGATGTGTCAGCGTACTTTGTCCTCCCAGGGGAGTTATATGAGTAAAGCGTTAATTGTCGATGATCATCCATTTATCCGGGCCACGGTCCGGTATCTGTTGAAGCAGGAAGGCTTTACTGAGATCGATGAGGCGGGCAACGGTGCAGATGCTGTGCAGAAGGCCAGGGAAGGGCGCCCGGATCTGGTGATCCTCGACCTGGCAATGCCGAAGCTGGGCGGGCTGGAGGTGATCGCTCGGATCAAGGCGCTTGGCCTGCCGTGCAAGATCCTTGTGCTGACCTCCTACCTGGCGGTGTTTTTTTCCACCCGCTGCATGCGCGCCGGGGCCATGGGGTTTGTCGCCAAGACCGGCGAGCTGGACGAACTGCAGAAGGCTATCAAGGCGGTGATGTCCAACTACAGCTGCTTCCCCAGCTTGCCCACCAGTTCGGTACGGCGCGATGATTTGCAATCTACCGAGCAAGCAATGGTGGAGGCGCTCTCGGATCGTGAGTTGACGGTGTTGCAGAAACTGGCCCTGGGCCTGGGCAACAAGGAAATCGCCGAAGACATGCTGCTGAGCCACAAGACCATAAGCACCTACAAGACGCGTCTCAAGGAGAAACTGCGTATGTCATCGGTGGTGCATCTGTCCAAATTTGCCCAGCGCAATCATCTGATTTGAAATGATCGCCTCCGCGTTTGCCCGACTCGCGGCCATTCTGTTGGCGGCCCTGTTGCCCCTGTTCGCGGTGGCCCTGGATGAAGCGCACCCGTTGCGGCTGCTGGGCCACTCCCACCTTGAAAACCCCGGCGTTGAGCTGGACGAAGCCGATTGGCGCTGGCTGCGCGAGCGGCGCAGCGTGTTGATGGGCGTCTCCGCGCCGGACTACGCGCCGTTCGACCTGAGCAACAATAATGACGAGCTTGAGGGGATTACCGCCGATTATGCGGCGCTGGTGGCCCAGGCGCTGAATATCACCGTCGAGGTACGGCGCTATGACACGCGCGATGAGGTGATCGAAGCCCTTAAGCAAGGTCAGGTGGATTTCCTCGGTTCGGCCAATGGTTACGAGGCCGCAGACCCGCAACTGGTGCTGTCGCGCTCCTATGCCAATGATCAGCCGACCCTGGTCACGCGTACCGGGGACAGCCAGGCCCTGAGTGCCGACCTGGCCGGCAAGCGCGTGGCCATGCTCTATCACTACATGCAGCCCGCCGCCGTGCAGGCGTTTTACCCTCGGGCCCACCTGCAGCTGTTTGCCTCGACCTTCGAAGCCATTGGCGCCGTGGCCTTCGAGCAAGCGGATGTGTACCTGGGCGATGCCATCAGCACCCGGTATCTGATCAGCAAGAACCACCTCAACAATGTGCGCATGGCGGATTTTTCCGCCCTGGAGGTCAACCCGTTCGCGTTTGCCGTGGCCAGGGGCGATGATCGATTGCTGCGCATCCTCAATGCGGCACTGGCGACCATCCCCGTCAATACGCAGCTGGAGATCCTGCGCCGCTGGAGTGCGGGCAGCAGTGGTTTCCTGGAGGCCGACCGGCTGCGCCTGAGCCGGGGTGAGCAACGCTGGCTGGAGAAACATCCCCGAGTGAAAGTCGCGGTGCTCGACAAGTTCCTGCCCCTGTCGTTTTTCAATGCCAAGGGCGAATTCGAGGGGTTGAGCGCCGAAGTGCTGTCGCGGATCAGCCTGCGCACCGGCTTGAAATTCGATGTGGTGAAAGGCAGTTCGCTGCCTCGCCAGATCGACGCGGCCAGCATGGGCGACGTGGATATGATCGCGGTGATCACCCCCAGCAATGAGCGCGCCGAAAAGGTCCGTTTTACCCGACCTTACCTGACCAATCCCTATGTGCTGGTCAGCCGTCTTGATGGAAAAAGCCCGCTCACCCTGGAGGACATGGCTGGAAAACGCCTGGCCTTTATCGGAGGCAATACGCTGGGCGAGCGTATTGCCCGCGACTTCCCGCGCGTCGAGTTCGTCGACACCGAGAACCCTGAACAAGCCATGGCGATGGTGGCCAGCGGCGCCGCCGACGCGACCGTGCTGTCATTGATCAGCGCGCGCTACATGATCGCGCGCTATTACCGCGACCGCCTGCGGGTGACCAGCACGGTCGGCGCCGAACCGGCACGCATCACCTTTGGCGTGAACCGTAGCCAGTTGGAGCTGTACTCGATCCTCGACAAGGCGTTGTTGAGCATCACGCCCGAGGAAATGGACGAACTGACCAACCATTGGCGCAGTGAAGTGATCATCGAAGACAGCTATTGGCTGCGCCATCGCAATGCAATCATCCAGGGGTTCGGGCTGGCCGCATTGTTGTTGCTGGTCACCCTGGGCTGGGCCATGTACCTGCGCAATCTGATTCGCAAGCGGGTCCAGGCCGAACGGGCGTTGAGCGACCAGATGCGCTTTATGAGTGTATTGATCGACGGTACGCCCCATCCGATTTATGTGCGCGATCGCCAGGGGCGGTTGATGGCCTGCAATAACGCCTACCTCGAGGTATTCGGCTTCAAGCTGGAAGACGTGATCGGCAAGACCGTGGTGGAAACCGATACGGGTAATCGGCCGCAAGCCCAGTCCTATCATGACGATTACCTGCGGCTGATGGCGCGGGGCGAGCCGCAGATTCATGACCGCATACTCCGGGTGCCCAGTGGTGAGGTCCTGACCATTTATCAATGGATGTTGCCGTATCGTGATGGCGACGACCATGTGGTGGGCATGATCGCCGGCTGGGTGGACGTGAGCGAACGCCAGCGCCTGCTCGGCCAGTTGCAGGAAGCCAAGGACGAAGCCGACGCCGCCAACCGCGCCAAGACCACCTTCCTGGCAACGATGAGCCATGAGATCCGCACGCCGATGAATGCAGTGATCGGCATGATCGAGCTGGCCCTGAAAAACGCTGAGCAGGGCCGGGCCGACCGTGATGCGCTGGAGGTGGCGTCGGTGGCGTCGCGCGGCATGTTGGAGTTGATTGGCGACATTCTCGATATTGCCCGCATCGAGTCCGGCCATCTGTCCCTGGACCAGGCGCCGGCCAACCTGCATGAGTTGCTGGCGTCGGTGGCGCGGGTGTTCGAAGGGCTGGCGCGAGCCAAGGGCCTGGCGTTGAAAGTGGAGCTCGATCCGGCGCTCGATCGCCCGGTGCTGATCGACCCGCTGCGCTTCAAGCAGGTGGTGTCGAACCTGTTGAGCAATGCCATCAAGTTCACCGCCCAAGGCCAGGTGCAGCTCGGCGCTCAAGGGCTGTTAGCGGGCGAGCAACTGACCCTCAAACTCTGGGTGCAGGACACCGGTATCGGTATCAGTGCCGAAGACCAGCAGCGCTTGTTCAACCCGTTTATCCAAGGTAGCAACACTGAGCAATCGGCGCGCAGCGGGTCTGGCCTGGGGTTGGTGATCAGCCGTAACTTGTGCGAAATGATGGGGGGGCAATTGCACTTGACCAGCGTGCTGGGGCAGGGCACACGGGTGGATGTGAGCCTGCCACTGGTCACCACCGACGCCATGCCGGCCCCGGGATTGGCACCCGCCGCGCACCTGCCGCCGGCGTGTGCCTTGAGCATCCTGGTGGTGGATGACTACCCGGCCAATCGCGTGCTGCTGACTCGGCAATTGAGTTTCCTCGGGCATCGCATTACCACGGCGGAAGACGGCGTACAGGGGCTTGCGCTGTGGCAGACCGGTCACTTCGACGGAGTGATCACCGATTGCAATATGCCCCTGAAGGACGGTTACACATTGGCGCGGGATATTCGTGCGCAAGAGCGTGAGCGTGGGTTGGTGCCGTGCCTGCTGCTGGGGTTTACCGCCAATGCCCAGCCTGAGGAGGTCGAGCGTTGTCGCCAGGCGGGCATGGACGGATGCCTGTTCAAGCCCACCGGCCTGGAAGATCTGCGCGCGGCGTTGGCCGTGCGCAGCGCCAGCTTTTCCCCGCCGGAGGCTGAACCCCTGTTTGATCTGAGCGCGCTGATCGCCTTGACGGGCGATGATCACGCCGCCCTGAAAGAGCTATTGATACCGTTACTCGAGAGTTTGGAAACCGATCGTGCACGGTTGTCGTCCCTGCAGCACCAGGCTGACTTTTCCGGGCTGCACGACCTTGCGCACCGCGCCAAGGGTGGCGCGCGGATGGTCAAGGCACAGGCGCTGATCGAGGTCTGCGAGACGCTGGAGAGGGTGTGTGAGCAGCGCGATCACACTGCACTGGAGGCGGCGACGCAAGCGGTCGGGGAAGCGATCGGTGATTTGCATCAGCATCTGAGCCGTTATTGCAATCAGCCTTGACTGGGGTTGAGTGCCACTCGGTGGGTTTGGGAGAAATCCTACGTGAAGAGGGAATATGCCTGATTTTGTCTTCGGGATATGTCTGGAAAATGGGCGGCGCTCACTGACGAGCACTGACTGACTGCCAGGGGTTCGCCATGCCGAATAAAGCACTGACTATCCTTATTGCCGATGAACAGCACCTGCAACGCCTATACATCGAAAAAATGCTCAATCAGCTGGGGTACCACCGGATCGTTCCGGTGCAGACCTTCGAAGAAGTCAAGATTCTCACCGCCATTCCGGCCGAGCCCTTTGATGTGCTGATCATCAATGCGGGGCTGGCGGCCCATGCCAGCGAGCCGCAACCCCAGGTACGCCATGTGCTGGTCTACGACCACCAGGACCTGGGCCAACCGACCGGCGCCACACCGGCGGTGCTGGTTCGCCTGCCCGGCGTGCCGGACCCCATCAACCTTGAACATTTCATGGACATCATTGATCCACCCGAGGCCACTACGGGCCTTCGGGTATTGCCGTGGCTGCGGGAGTTGTCCCGCGTGCCGGTGGCTGGGGTCTAGTCCCACTTCGGTGCGATGCCCTTGGGGCTGGTCAGGCGATGGCCGCGCTCCAGCCCAGCAATCTGTGCCATGTCGGCATCGCTCAAGGTCAGCTCCAGGGCCTTGAGGTTGCTCTCCAGATTGGCGCGCTTGGTCGACGATGGGATCACTGCATAGCCGCTCTGCATGGCCCACGCCAGGGTTACTTGCGCCGGGGTCGCATGGTGGCGTTCGGCGATCTGCTGGATCACCGGGTCTTTCAGCACCTCGCCGTAGGCCAGGGTCATGTAGGAGGTGAGCGGGATACCCTGGGCTGTCGCGAACGCCACCACCTTGCGGTTTTGCAGGTAGGGGTGCAGTTCAATTTGATTGGTGGCGATGTTGTCGGCGCCGACCGCCGCGATGGCCTGCTTCATCAAGTCGATGGTGAAGTTGGAAATCCCGATCTGGCGTGTCAGGCCCAGGCGCTTGGCTTCCAGCAACTGGCCCATGAATTCGGTGACGGGTACCTGGTCTTCCGGCGATGGCCAGTGGATCAATGTCAGGTCCAGATAATCGGTCTTGAGCTTGCGCAGGCTCTCCTGGAGGCTCGGGATCAACTGGCCTTCGGCGAAATTGGCGATCCAGATCTTGCTGGTGAGGAACAGCTCTTCACGGGGGATGCCGCTGTTGGCGATCGCCTGGCCGACGTCGGCTTCGTTTTCGTAGATTTGCGCGGTGTCGATGGCGCGATAGCCCAGTTCAAGGCCGGTGCTGACCGAGTCGATCACCACCTGGCCTTGCAGGCGGAAGGTGCCGAGGCCGAAGGCGGGTACGGTGTGCGTGGGGATAGACATCAGTGACTCCTGAAGGGGGTAAACAATGGCGCCGAGTATCCGCCCGTCGTTCCTTCGGAAAAACCGTTGAATCCGAAAAGGAGTCTTGACTGCAAGTCACGAATGCAGCATTTCCGGTTGATGGTTGGGCAAGGGCGTGAGCCGTGGCCCTGGGCGACAAGCGTGGGCGGCGTTGCTGCGCACGCTGGATCGGCTGTCGCCGGGCTACCGCGACTGATGTAGAGTCGTGCGGCCGACTCAACCGAAGGATACCCCCATGACCCAGGAAACCCGTTTCTCCCGGATGGACCCGGAGTTGCGCAAGGCCCATCTGGTCCAGGCCACGCTCACCTGTCTCAAGCGCGATGGTTTCCAGGGCGCTTCGATCCGCAAGATCAGCGCCGAGGCCGGGGTATCGGTGGGGCTGATCAGCCATCACTACTCCGGCAAGGATGAGTTGGTGGCCGAGGCCTACCGCACCGTCACCGGCCAGGTCATGGACCTGCTGCGCGAGACCATGGCCAAGGCCCCGTCCAGCCCCCGTGAGCGGTTGTCGGCGTTGTTCCGTGGCTCGTTTTCCGCTGAGCTGCTCGACCCGCAATTGCTCGACGCCTGGCTGGTGTTCTGGGGCGCGGTCAAGACTGCGCCGGCCATCAACCTGGCCCACGAACATTCCTATGCCGAGTACCGCACCATCATGCGTTCAGCCCTGGCCGACATGGCCCGGGAGGAGGGGTGGGAGCCGTTCGACGCCGACCTTGCGGCCATCGGCCTGAGTGCCTTGCTTGACGGGCTGTGGCTGGAGTCGGGGCTCAACCCCGGCACCTTCACGCCGGAGCAGGGCATCCAGATCTGTGAAGCCTGGGTCGACGGCCTGCAAGGCGCCGGTCGCCAGCGCTACCTGCTCAAACCCTGAGTTTTCGCGCCGCCTGGATGCAATGTCCGGGTGGGTATTGGCCTTTGGAAAATTTTACAGCCTGCCAATTGCAACCTTGCTGAACACTCGTTTAGTATCGCCCCATGTCGCACCCCTCAAGCCAATTAAAATAATTCGAGGAAGCCATGACTGCCGATGCGCCCGTGCTCACCCAAGTGCAAGCCGGCATTGCCTGGATCACCCTTAATCGGGGTCCCCAGCGCAATGCATTGGATATCCCCACGCTCAAATACCTGCAGGCCTTGCTCGACGGCTTCAACCGCGACCCGGCTGTGCGCGCGGTGGTATTGACCGGCAGCGGTCGCAGCTTCTGCGCCGGCGCCGACCTCGCCGAATGGGCCGAGGCAGATGCTCGTGGCGCCCTGGAAACCTACGGTTGGACCGAAACCGCCCACGCCCTGATGACCCGCCTGTACACCCTCGACAAACCTACGATTGCCGCGATCAACGGCACCGCCGTCGGCGCCGGCATGGACCTGACCCTGTGTTGCGACCTGCGCATCGCCGGCCAAGCGGCGCGCTTCAAGGCCGGCTACACCAGCATGGCCTACTCCCCGGACGCCGGTGCCAGCTGGCACTTGCCGCGCCTGATTGGCAACGAACAAGCCAAGCGGCTGCTGTTCCTCGACGAGCTGTGGAGCGCCGAGCGCGCCCTGGCGGCAGGGCTGGTGGGCGAAGTGGTCGCTGACGATCAACTGCACGCCCGCACCCTCGATCTGGCGACGCGTCTGGCCAACGGCCCGACCCTCGCCTTCGCCCTGACCAAGACGTTGATCCGTGAGGGCGCCCACCGCAGCCTGCCCGAGCAACTCCAGGCAGAACGCGCGGCAGGCCTGTTGTGTGGGCGCAGTGTCGATGGTGCCGAAGCCTTGCGCGCCTCCCTGGAAAAACGCCCGGCGAATTTCTGCGGCCAATAACAAGACCCCGAACAGGTAGCGCCATGAATTTCCAACTCAGCCAAGAACAAGACATGTTGGTGGACGCGGTACGCAGTTTTGTTGCCAGGGAGTTATTGCCTCACGAGGAGGCGGTAGACCGTGCCGACGCGGTTCCCCCGGAACTCGCCGCGCAGATTCGCGACACCGCCATCGCCGCGGGTTTCTACGCGTTCAACATGCCGGAAGAGGTGGGGGGCGGTGGCCTGGATTACCTGTCCCAGGCGTTGATCGAGCGGGAGTTGTCCAAGGTCTCGTGGGCGCTGCATGTGTTTGTCGCGCGCCCGTCCAAGATCCTGATGGCTTGCACCGGCGCGCAGATTGGCGACTACCTGTTGCCATGCGTGCAAGGCAAGAAAATCGACTGCTTTGCCCTGACCGAACCGGGTGCCGGCTCGGATGCCAACGCCATCAAGACCCGCGCCGTGCGCAGTGGCGATGACTTCGTGATCAATGGCAGCAAGCACTTCATCAGCCATGCCGGCCATGCCGACTTCGCCATTGTGTTTGCCGTCACCGACACTTATGAACACAACGGTCGCCAGCGCAATGCGGTGACTTCGTTCCTGGTGGACCGGGGTACCCCAGGCATGACCATTCGCCGGGGCCCCAAGTGCGTGAGCAACCGTGGTTACCACACCTATGAAATGTTCTTCGACGACTGCCGGGTCCCGGCCTCCAAGGTGCTTGGCGACGTGGGCAAAGGCTGGGACGTGGCCAACGCCTGGCTCACCGCCGGCCGCGTAATGGTCGCCGCCAATTGCGTCGGCCAGGCCCAGCGCGCGCTGGATGTATCCCTGCAATGGGCGGCGGACCGCAAACAGTTTGGCCAGCCCATCGGCACCTATCAGGGGGTGAGTTTCAAGTTGGCCGACATGGCCACACAGATTCGCGCCGCCGAATTGCTGACCCTGCACACCGCCTGGAAGATGGATCAGGGCAGCATGACCGACGGCGAGGCCGGCATGGCCAAGCTGTTTGCCAGCGAAACCCTGGGTAAGGTCGCTGACGAAGCTGTGCAGATTTTCGGTGGCATGGGCCTGATGGATGAAGGCCCGGTGGAGCGTATCTGGCGCAACGCGCGGATCGAACGGATCTGGGAAGGCACTTCGGAAATCCAGCGCCATATCATCGCCCGCGAACTGTTGCGGCCCCTGTTGCGTTGATCGGCGCGGAGAACGCTCATGTCCCAGGCTATTCGCGACAATCTCAAGCGCCTGCTGGCGCCCCGGCACCTGGCGTTCGTCGGCGGGCGCAGCATGGCCCGTGCCCTCAAGCGTTGTGCCGAGGGTGGCTTTACCGGGCCGATGTGGCTGGTCAATCCGCAGCATGACCACCTCGAGGGTATTCCCTGTGTGCGCCGCGTCGCCGACCTGCCGTGCGGCCCGGACGCGGTATTTATCGCCACCCACCGTGAGCTGACGTTGACCTGTGTCGCCGAGCTGGCGGCTATCGGCACGGGCGGCGCCATCTGCTATGCCTCTGGCTTTGCCGAAACCGGTGCCAGTGGCGCGGTGTTACAGCAACAGTTGCTGGCGGCGGCGGGGCAGATGGCCTTGCTGGGCCCCAACTGCTACGGCCTGCTCGACTACCTGCACCGCTCGGCGCTGTGGCCGGTGGCCCATGGCGGCAAGGCCGTCGAGAAGGGCGTGGCGGTGCTGACCCAGAGCGGCAACTTCGCCTATAACCTGTCGATGAGCGATCGCTCGTTACCGGTGGCCTATATGGCTTCGGTGGGTAACCAGGCGCAGCTGGGCGTTGCCGAACTGATGGATGTGTTGCTCGATGAACCACGCGTTACTGCCATCGGCCTGCACCTGGAAGGTTTGAAGAATGTGCCGGGGTTTGCCCGCGCCGCGCATAAGGCGCTGGAGAAGGGTATTCCGATTATCGCGTTGAAAACCGGCGTGTCGCAGATCGGTGCCGAGCTGGCGTTGAGTCATACCAGTTCGTTGTCCGGCTCCGATGTGTTGTACGACAGCCTGTTTGCGCGGCTGGGCGTGATCCGGGTCAGTGGCCCGGTGAGTTTTGTCGAGACGTTGAAGGCGGCAGCGTGCGGCAATCTACCGGGCGGCCATCGCCTGATTGCGCTGGCCTGTTCCGGGGGCGATGCCGGGCTGATCGCAGACTATGCCGAGCGCAACCGCCTGGCCTTGCCCAAACTGGATGAAAACCAGCGCGGTGAACTGGCGCAGGTGTTGCCCAGCTACGCCAACCTGGTCAACCCATTGGACTTCACCACTGCCATCTGGGGCGACAGCACGGCACTCAACCGCATGCTCGACACGGTCCTGCGTACCGACGCCGATGCTGCGATGCTGGTACTGGACTACCCGGCTGAATTCACCGGTGAGCGCCAGGAATGCGACCTGTTGCTCGAGCTGTTCTGCAATGCGCTCAGTCGGCACGGCAAGACCGGTTTCGTCACTTCGGCTTTTCCCGAATTGCTGCCGCCCCATGCCCGTGAGCGTTTGCATGCCCAAGGCATTGCTGCGTTGCAAGGTGTGGAGGACGCACTCGCAGCCTGGGGACGGATCGCTGGGTATCAACATCAGCGACGCATCTTGCTGGCGCGGGGCGAATCCCGCCTCGCTCCGCTGTGCCCCCTCCCTTTGCAAGGCCAGGGCCTGGCGCTGGATGAGTGGGCGTCCAAGCAAGCCTTGCGGGTTTTCGGCTTGAACACCCCGGCCGCGGTGTTGAGTACACCGGGGCGGGCACTGGCCGATGCGAGCCTGTTGGGCTACCCGCTGGTGCTCAAAGCGGTCAGCGCTCAGTTACCGCATAAAACCGAAGCCGGGGCCGTGGCGCTGAACCTGCAAAACGGCGAGGCCCTGGCGACTGCGCTTGAGCAGATGCGCACGCACATTGCCGCGTACGCACCGGGTGTGGTCTTCGATCAATTGTTGCTGGAATCCATGGCGCCGCCGCCGTTGGCCGAGTTGATCGTCGGCATCAAGCGCGAGAATGACTTCGGCCTGGCCCTGGTGATTGGCGCCGGGGGCGTCCTGGTGGAATTGCTCAAAGACAGCCGCTGCCTGCTGCTGCCCACCACGGATGATGCGATCCGCCGTGCTGTGCTCAGCTTGCGCAGCGCTGTCTTGCTGCAAGGCTTTCGCGGGCGCGAGGTGGCGGATATGGACGCGTTGGTCGCCGCCATCCGTGCAGTGGCCGACTACGCATGCGCCAACGCCGGGCAATTGCTGGAACTGGATGTAAACCCATTACTGGTCAATGCCCAGGGCGCCACGGCGGTCGATGCGTTGATTCGTTTAGGAGATGAGCATGCACGATAAAACGATGACCGGCGGCCAAGCCCTGGTGCGATTGCTGGCCCACTATGCGGTCGACACGGTGTTCGGCATTCCCGGCGTGCATACCCTGGAGCTGTATCGCGGGTTGCCTGGCAGCGGCATTCGCCACGTGTTGGCTCGCCATGAACAGGGCGCAGGCTTTATGGCCGACGGTTATGCGCGGGTCAGCGGCAAGCCGGGGGTGTGCTTTGTGATCACCGGGCCCGGCGTGACCAATGCGGCAACGGCCATCGGCCAGGCTTACGCGGACTCGATCCCGATGCTGGTGATTTCCAGCGTCAACCACACCGCCAGCCTGGGCAAGGGCTGGGGCAGCTTGCATGAGACCCAGGACCAGCGGGCGATCACTGCGCCGATCACTGCGTTTTCAGCGGTGGCCTTGAATGCCGAGGACTTGCCCGAATTGATCGCCCGTGCCTATGCGGTGTTCGACAGTGAGCGGCCACGGCCGGTGCATATCTCGGTACCACTGGATGTGTTGGCGGCGCCCATTCAAAGGGACTGGAGCCATGAGGTGGTGCGGCGTCCCGGGCGCGGCCTGCCTGCGGCGCACTGCCTGGATCAGGCGGCGGCGAAACTCTCTGCGGCCAGGCGCCCGATGATCATTGCCGGCGGTGGCGCGCTGGCGGCCGGTGCGGTGTTGCGGCGCTTGAGCACAGTGCTGGCGGCACCGTTTTTCACCAGTGTCGCGGGTAAAGGCCTGTTGCCGATCGATGACCCGTTGAATGCCGGTGCGACCCTTTGCGTGGCGCCGGGCTGGCAACTGATCAGCGAGGCGGATGTGGTGCTGGCAGTCGGCACCGAGATGGCCGACACCGATTATTGGTGCGAGCGTTTGCCGCTCAAGGGCGAGCTGCTGCGGGTGGATATCGACCCGCGCAAATTCAATGATGTCTACCCCTGTGCGGTGGCGCTTAACGGCGACGCCGAGCAGACCTTACGGGCCTTGCTGGAACGCCTGCCGTCTGCACCGCGCGACGCTGACGCGGCGGCATCACACGTCGCGACGTTGCGGCAGGCAATAGCACGGGGGCACGGTCCATTGCAGTCGATCCACCAGGCCATTTTCGAGCGTATCCACGCCGAGTTGCCCGTCAACGCCTTCATCAGCAGCGACATGACCCAACTGGCCTATACCGGCAACTATGCCTTCCAAAGCCGCGCGCCGCGCAGCTGGCTGCACCCCACTGGCTACGGCACGCTGGGCTATGGCCTGCCGGCGGGCATCGGTGCCAAGTTCGCCGCGCCGCAACGCCCGGGGTTGGTGCTGGTGGGCGACGGCGGTTTTCTCTACACCGCCCAGGAACTGGCGACCGCCGTCGAGGAACTGGACAGCCCGCTGGTGGTACTGCTGTGGAACAACGACGCCCTTGGCCAGATCCGCGACGACATGCTGAGCCTCGAGATCGAACCTATCGGCGTGCTGCCGCGCAATCCGAATTTCGCGCTGCTCGGCCAGGCATTCGGCTGCACGGTGAACCAGCCACAGAACCTGGATGAACTGCAAACGGACTTGCGCAATGGCTTCAAGCGCAATGGCGTGACCTTGATCGAGCTGAAACATGCCTGTGCCTGTTGACCTTCAGAGGAGCAAGACCATGGGCGAACACCACATGACTCAAGCCATGCACCTACGGGACATCCTCAGACCCAGCGTCGTGGCCGAGCGGTTTGACTGGCCCAACGGGCGGCGCACACTGCTTGAGGAACTGACATGAAAGTTTTGATTGTGCATGCCCATCCGGAGCCGCAGTCGTTTACCGCCGCGTTGCGCGACCAGGCCATCGCCACGCTGCAAGGACTGGGGCATGCGGTGCAGGTCAGCGATTTGTATGCCATGAACTGGAACCCGGTGGCATCGGCGTCGGATTTTTCCACCCGAGAGAATCCCGACTACCTGGTGTACGCCCTGGAGCAGCGCCTGGGGGTGAAAAAGCAGTCGATAGCGGCGGATATCCAGGGCGAGCTGGATAAGTTGCTGTGGGCCGATCTGTTGATCCTTAATTTTCCGATCTTCTGGTTCTCGGCACCGGCGATGCTCAAGGGGTGGATCGACCGGGTGTTGGTGTCGGGGGTGTGTTACGGCGGTAAGCGCTTTTACGATCAGGGTGGGCTGGCGGGCAAGCGGGCACTGGTCACGGTAACCTTGGGTGGGCGCGAGCATATGTTCGGCGAGGGGGCGATCCATGGTCCGTTGGAGGAGATGTTGCGCCCGATTCTGCGCGGGACGCTGGCGTATGTGGGGTTTGAGGTGCTGGCGCCGTTTGTGGCATGGCATGTGCCGTATATCAGCACCGAAGCGCGGCAGGATTTTCTGATGGGGTACGAGCAGCGGCTGCAAGGGCTGGCGGATGAGCAGCCCCTGGTGTTCCCGAAACTTGAGCAGTTCGACGAAGCGCTGCACCCCCTGTCCTGAACCGAACATCCCTTCAATGGGGGAGGGGGCCTGTCCCCTCCCAGATGCCCGTCAGTGGGCTGCGCGGTGTTCCCGCAAACGCTCTGCCGCATTGCGCAGCAACTGCTCGGTGCTATCCCACCCCAGGCAACCATCGGTCACCGACACGCCATAGTTCATCGATGTGCTCAACGGCTGGCAGCCTTCGAACAGATGACTTTCCAGCATCATGCCGATCAGCGCGGTGTCCCCTTGCAGGCGTTGCTCCAGCACATCATTGAACACCGCCGGCTGACGCAGCGGGTCTTTGCCGCTGTTGGCATGGCTGCAATCGACCATGATCCGCGCGGCCACCTTGGCCTTGGCCAGGTCGAGTTTCACCTGGGCCACACTCTGCGCGTCGTAATTCGGCCCACGGTGACCGCCGCGCAGCACCAGATGGGTGTCGGGGTTGCCCGAGGTCTGGATGATCGCCGGGTGGCCCTGGCTGTCGACGCCGAAGTGTCGATGCGGGTGGGAGGCCGAGCGCATCGCGTCACAGGCAATCGCGACGCCGCCGTCGGTACCGTTCTTGAAGCCCACGGGCAGGCCCAGGCCGCTGGCCATTTCGCGGTGGATCTGCGATTCGGTGGTGCGCGCGCCAATGGCGACCCAACTGAGCAGGTCGTCGAAGTAGCCGGCGGCCATGGGTTGCAGCAGCTCGGTGGCAACCGGCAGGCCCAGGCGCAGCATTTCGCGCATCAGCTCGCGGGACAGGGTCAGGCCAGCGGCCATGTCGTCGCTGCCATCCAGGTGGGGATCGTAGGCCAGGCCTTTCCAGCCGATAGTGGTGCGCGGTTTTTCGACGTAGGCGCGGATCACCAGCAGCATCTGGTCGCTGACATCCAGGGCCAGCCTCTTCAGGTTGCGCGCGTATTCCATGGCCGATTTCGGGTCGTGGATCGAGCAGGGGCCGACAATCACCAGCAAGCGAGAGTCGTCGCCATCGAGGATGGCACGCACGGCTTGGCGATGGGCGTGGATCTGCTGGTCGAGGAACGGGCTGAGGGGCAACTGGTGCTTGAGCTCAAGCGCGCTGGGCAAGCGCTGGGTCAGGGCTTCATTGGCGCTGGTCAAGGCGCTGTTCAGGGCAGAGAGGGGCAGAGCGGCGACGGAGGAGTTCATATTCAAGGCTTCCTGGGCAAGCGGCGGGCTGTTCCCGCACGCTTGGCCCTACTGGGGTGTTCGACAATTGGCCGTATTGGCTACGTGAGTTGGCTTGCCACCAATAGGTGACCGATCGGAGGCGGCAGGCTGTCCCGAGCGGAGCTTGCTAAATCGCCATGCAGTGGAAGTGTCGTAGCGGTAATAAGTGGCGTAGTTCATGACGTGATTCCTTTAAGTGTTCTTGATCAATCAAAAAAAGTGGCGGCCTGAAAAAACAAAACCCCCGGTCGGGGAGCCGACCGGGGGTTAGATTTCTCTGGTAGGCGACCCCTTGAATAGTGGGCGCCGATTTCAGGTATCAGGCGCGCCAGTGGCTAAACCAATACCCAAAATAAAAGCTGACCAGTGCGCTCAAACCGTTAACGCGGGTAGCCACGACCGAGCGCGGGGCGCTGGAAGCAGGGCAAACCTGGGTTTGGGTGAGTTGCAACATGGTATGTCTCCAAATGATGGGGGGAGCTTACTAGAGGCTTGCGGTTGGATTCAATCAGTAATTTCTATTACGTGGAGGTACTTACGACTATGGGGGGAGTGCCGATATGCTGGTCGCACTTCGATAATGATTGCGGGGACGCGACCATGACTGCCTTGACCCTTGCAGCAGCCCAAACAACTTCCATCGCGGGCGATGTGCCGGCCAATCTTCAGCGGCACCTGGCGTTCATGCGGGCGGCAGCCGGCCATGGCGTGCAATTGCTGGTGTTCCCAGAGCTGTCATTGACCGGGTATGAACCGTCCCTGGCGGATGAATTGGCCATAGCGCCTGAAGACGCACGGCTGGCGCCCCTGCGGGAAATGGCGCGAGAGCTGCGGTTGACGGCGGTGGTGGGCATGCCGATCCGATTGGCTCCAGGCACGGGCGTGTTGATCGGTGCCCTGGTGCTGGGGGCGGATGGCTCCTTGGGGGTCTACACCAAGCAGCATCTGCATCCCGGCGAAGAGGTGGCATTCATTGCGGGACAGGGCGGTGCAGCGTTGGCGTGGGGAGACGATCGGATTGCGCTGGCGGTGTGTGCAGATTTCTCCCACTCAAGTCATCCGCGCAATGCCGCGCAATCGGGAGCAAACGTGTATGCCGCCGGCGTGTTGATCAGCGAGGCTGGCTATGCTGCCGATACCACTCTGTTGCAGGGGTACGCGGCTGAGCACCGTATGCTGGTAGTGATGGCCAACCATGGGGGCCCAACGGGCGGCTGGACCTCTGCCGGGCAAAGTGCCATCTGGGCTGCCGATGGCCTGGTTGCTGCGGCGTCCGGCACTGGCGAAGCACTGGTCATTGCGCGTCGCGAGGCTGGGCGCTGGACCGGACGGCAGGTGGCGATCTGAAAAGGGAGGGCGTGACAGTATGACATTCCACTTACGCGCGGCGACGGATCAGGACCGGCTGTTTGCACGTACGCTCACCCGTGAAGCGATGAATCGTTACTACGAGCAATTCGGTTTCATCTGGTCCAATGAAGGCTTCGATACAGCCTGGGCGGGACGAGAAAGCTGGTTGATCTGTCGCGACGATGCCGTGATAGGTTTTATCAGCCTGAGCCGGGACGATGAGGCGCTGTTCATCCGCGAGTTACACCTGGTCGAGGCGTTTCGCGGGCAAGGCGCGGGCAGTTGGGTGTTGGAGCAGATGGTCCTCAAGACTCGCGCGTTGGGTTTGAGGCTGCTGCGTCTGACGGTGTTCAAGACCAATCCTGCCAGGTTGCTTTATCTCCGGCACGGATTGAATGTCGTCCGGGATGAAGAGTGCTTCTGGCAAATGGAGCGTCTTTGTCAGACTCTCGACTAAAACAGGCACTGCACTTGAATTAGCGCATACTGGCTTCAGGAAACTACTTCTCTATCGCTGTGCTGGACTTCAGGTTCATCCAGGATAATCCCTTCTTTCATGCCCAACAGCACTGCCACCTTGTGGGCCTCTCCACGCCGTCCCTTTTTGCGCCCAGCGAGCACTTGATACGTGGTTGCCGGGTCCACGCCGTGTTCCCGGGCGAATGCTTGAACTGATTTACCTTGGTGTTCAAGCCAAGCCTTGGCTTGTGCAGCGGTGCGGATTCCGGGCATAGTTCAAAACCGTTCAAATTTGTTTAACCAAGGGATGAACGTATCACCTCTTGGGGTGTGCCAATTTAGGATCATACATCCAAATGAGTGGAATCGGTTCGCGTTTAAGGCAAGAAAGAGAGCGGCTTGGCCTGTCGCAAAAAGTTTTTGGTGAGATAGGAGGCGTAGAGGCCAACGCCCAAGGCAAGTATGAAAACGGAGGGCGCGCACCGAAAGCGGATTACTTGTCGCGCGTGGCAGCGAGAGGTGTGGACATCCTGTACGTGTTGACGGGCACTCCTACTCCGACGCAACTGGATAACCTGAGTCATCTCGAAGAAAAAGTCCTGGGCAACTACCGGGCAATGTTCAAGGAGGACCAGGATGCGATCCGGCGCTTGACCTCAACCTTGGCCGAGCTTTCATCGATAGTGAACGATAAACTCAAGCCGCTGCCCTAGGGTTCCTGACCTTTTGCCCAGGAAACAACGCTGTTCCTCACCCGAGGAACAGGCGCAGCGCGTTTAAACTCTATATATATGACACTTGCAACTAGGTCTGTGCCTTGGTTTTTGCTAAGGTGCTCGGCAACCTATAAGACCATATCGCGAGGTGTCTGCTTGATTAGGGTGCTAGTAGTCGATGACCATGATCTCGTTCGTACAGGCATTACACGAATGCTGGCTGACATCGATGGCCTGCAAGTAGTCGGCCAGGCTGAATCGGGGGAGGAGTCCCTGATCAAGGCTCGGGAATTGAAGCCCGATGTGGTGTTGATGGACGTGAAGATGCCTGGGATTGGCGGTCTTGGCGCCACCACCAAGTTGTTGCGCAGTCACCCGGACATCAAGGTTGTAGTGGTGACCGTATGTGAGGAAGACCCGTTTCCGACCCGCCTCTTGCAGGCAGGGGCGGCGGGTTACCTGACCAAGGGTGCGGGCCTGGCAGAGATGGTGCAAGCCATTCGCCTGGTGTTTGCAGGCCAGCGTTATATCAGCCCACAGATTGCCCAGCAGTTGGCCATCAAATCTTTCCAGCCCACCAGCGACTCGCCATTCGATGCGCTGTCGGAGCGGGAAATCCAGATCGCCTTGATGATTGTCGGTTGCCAGAAAGTACAGACAATCTCCGACAAGCTGTGCTTGTCGCCCAAGACCGTCAATACCTACCGCTATCGGATTTTCGAGAAGCTCGCCATCAGCAGTGATGTTGAATTGACCCTGCTCGCGGTCCGCCACGGCATGGTGGACGCCAGCGCCTGACATGACCACACCGTTTGATCCAAGTGCCTTCCTCTCAACCTGCAGTGGTCGCCCCGGCGTGTACCGCATGTTCGACAGCGAGGCACGCCTGCTCTATGTCGGCAAAGCCAAGAACCTGAAAAACCGCCTGGCGAGCTACTTTCGCAAGAGCGGCCTGGCGCCCAAGACGGCCGCCCTGGTGGCGCGCATCGCCCAGGTCGAGACGACCATCACGGCCAATGAAACCGAAGCGCTGCTGCTGGAACAGACGCTGATCAAGGAGTGGCGGCCGCCTTACAACATCCTGCTGCGCGACGATAAATCCTACCCCTACGTGTTTTTATCCGACGGTAACTTCCCACGCTTGAGCATTCATCGTGGCGCGAAGAAGCAGAAGGGCAAGTACTTCGGCCCTTACCCCAGCGCCGGCGCCATCCGCGAAAGCCTTAGCCTGCTGCAGAAGACCTTTTTCGTGCGCCAGTGCGAAGACAGCTTCTACAAGAACCGTACGCGGCCGTGCCTGCAATACCAGATCAAACGCTGCAAGGCGCCCTGTGTGGGCCTGGTGGAGCCGGCGGAGTACGCCGAAGATGTACGTCACTCGGTGATGTTCCTCGAAGGTCGCAGCAATGCCCTGACCGATGAACTGTCCGGTGCCATGGAGCAGGCAGCCAGCACCCTGGATTTCGAGCGCGCTGCCGAGCTGCGTGACCAGATCTCCCTGTTGCGCCGTGTGCAGGACCAGCAAAGCATGGAGGGCGGCACCGGCGACGTCGACGTGGTCGCGGCTTTCGTCAACCCGGGCGGCGCCTGTGTGCACCTGATCAGCGTGCGTGGCGGGCGGGTGCTGGGCAGCAAGAACTTCTTCCCGCAGACCGGTATCGACGAGGAAGTGGCCGAAGTCATGGCCGCCTTCCTTGGCCAGTACTACGTCAGCAGCCCCGAGCGCGACTTGCCGTCCGAATTGATCGTCAACGTGGTGCATGAAGATTTCCCCACATTGATCGAGGCGATCCACGAACTGCGTGGTCGCGAGCTGGACATCAGCCACCGCGTGCGCGGCACCCGTGCCCGCTGGCAGCAACTGGCCGTGACCAATGCCGAGCAGGCCCTGGGGGCACGTCTGGCCAATCGACAGCACGTGGCCGCACGCTTCGAGGCCCTGGCCGAAGTCCTCAACCTGGACGAGCCACCCCAGCGCCTGGAGTGCTATGACATCAGCCACTCCAGCGGCGAGGCGACGGTGGCCTCGTGCGTGGTATTCGGGCCGGAGGGGCCGATCAAGTCCGATTATCGGCGCTATAACATCGAAGGCGTCACCGCTGGCGACGACTACGCCGCGATGCACCAGGCCCTCACGCGCCGCTTCAGCAAGTTGAAGGACGGGGAGGGCAAACTGCCCGATATCCTGCTGGTCGATGGCGGCAAGGGCCAGTTGTCCATGGCCCGTGACGTGCTTAACGAACTGGCGGTGCCTGACCTGATCCTGCTCGGCGTGGCCAAGGGGACCACGCGCAAGGCCGGTTTCGAGACGTTGTACTTGAATGATGCCGCCCATGAGTTCACCTTGAAGGGCGACTCCCCCGCGCTGCACCTGATCCAACAGATCCGCGACGAGGCGCATCGTTTCGCCATTACCGGCCATCGCGCCCGTCGCGGTAAAACCCGGCGAACTTCAACGCTGGAAGGGGTTGCCGGGGTTGGCCCGACACGCCGACGCGATCTGCTTAAACATTTTGGTGGCTTGCAGGAGCTATCCCGTGCCAGCATTGACGAAATTGCCAAAGCTCCCGGTATCAGTAAAAAGCTCGCTGAGTTGATTTATGCCAATCTGCACAGCGAATAGAATGCCTTCTCACCTCGTAGCCAGTTGTGCCGATGAATATCCCTAATCTGATCACCGTTCTACGCGTTCTCCTTATTCCGATTTTCATTCTGTTGTTCTATTTGCCGTACGAGTGGAGCTATATGGCCTCCAGTTCGGTATTTGCTTTTGCTGCCGCAACCGACTGGCTTGATGGCTACCTGGCTCGCCGCCTGGAACAGAGCACGCCGTTCGGCGCATTCCTCGACCCGGTGGCCGACAAATTGATGGTCGCCGTGGCCTTGGTCCTCCTGGTGCAAGAGCACGGTAACCTGTGGTTGACCTTGCCGGCCGCCGTAATCATCGGGCGCGAGATCGTTGTCTCGGCCCTGCGCGAATGGATGGCCGAAATTGGTGCCCGTGCCCATGTGGCTGTTTCGAACATGGGCAAATGGAAAACCGCCGCGCAGATGCTTGCACTGGTGATCCTGCTGGCCAACCCGTCGGATTTCACCTTCTGGGTGCTGCTGGGCTATGCCTTGCTCCTGATCGCCGCTGGCCTGACGTTGTGGTCCATGCTCCAGTATTTACGCGCTGCCTGGCCGCATCTGCGTACCACCGTTGAAAAGAAATAAAACTTTTTTGAATCAAGGGGTTGACGGGTGGTGAGGATTCTATAGAATGCGCATCACCAAGACGCGGGAATAGCTCAGTTGGTAGAGCACGACCTTGCCAAGGTCGGGGTCGCGAGTTCGAGTCTCGTTTCCCGCTCCAAAATTTAAAAAAAGCCACTCATATGAGTGGCTTTTTTTTTGTGCCTTTGCCCCACTTGGAACATTTGAATACAGGACTCGGGCCCGTTGTGCATAACATCGCCGAGTCGTGCAGTTGTAGTTTCAGGCAAGGCCGACACTTGCCGAGAGCCTGGTACCTTTGACCCCCATCATGCGGTATGACCACCGAGCACTTCAGCCACCCAGTCGGCAATGTACTGACCGGCATTGATGCTGTTATCAAAACTTGAATGCTGCACACCCCCTTCGCGTTCGGTGAAGATTTTCAGCTCGCGCTTTGGACTGTTGACCAGTTGCTCATAGGTTCGGTGTGCCCACTTAAGCGGAATCTGCGAGTCCTTTTCACCGTGGGTGACCAGGAAGGGCACCTTGATGCGATCCAGGATGCCGTCCAGATGGACGTTCTCTGCGATGGTCATGAATTCGTCCGTATCCTTGGCGCCCCATACCCACGACACATGCGACCAGTAATGCGGCACCGGGAAACTGCCTTCCTTTTCCATGCGACGCTTCTGCACATCACGCCAGTCATGGTTGGCCCCCCACACTACGCCGCAAGCGAAGCGCGGTTCGAAGGCGACCGCGCGTGGGCAGTAGTAGCCGCCGAGGGATACGCCTTCCAGGCCAATACGTTTGGCGTCGATATCGTCGCGGGTTTCCAGCCAGTCCACCACGCGGCTGGCCCAATGCTCGCTGTCGAAACGCGCCGTCAGGTGATGCAGGCGCAGTGCTTCGCCCGTGCCGGGTTGGTCGATGATCAATGACGACACGCCACGTTTGGCCAGCCAGGTGGGCAGGCCGACGCGGTATTTCATTTCTTTGGTGGAATCCAGTCCATTGACCTGCACCAGAATCGGCGCCGGGCCGCTGACGCCTTCGGCACGAACCAGCAGACCGGAAAGGTGTTTGCCTTCGTAAGGGATCTCAACGCGCTCGCAGTTTTCTCGCGCCAGCTCGATACCGCGTTGGAAGGTGTGCAGAAAGCGTTGGTACAGCTGCGTGCGGCCAGGAGCACCATGGGCCTGCAGGCGCTCGCAGCTCAGGTAATAGGTGGCGGCGCGGTTGTATTTTTCGCCGGCTGACAACATTCGGCCTTTGGCTTCGTCTTCTTCAGCCAGGCCGCACAGCTTGTCGGCCATGTTCGCCCAGGTTTCACGGAAGGCCTTGCTGCCGGCGGCATCCGGCTGCTTGGCGGCTTCTTGCAGTGGCGCACACATCTCTTCGATTTCGCCGATGCGGGCGCCCATTTCAATGGCCAGATCGACGGAGAGATTCCATACGTAGTTGGTCGGGAAGTAGCGAAACATGAGGGTAATTGTCCTTGTGCAAGCAAAGGCAGACGGCCAGGTCTTGAGCGGTGATCGCCGGACCTGGCGGTTCGAAGCAGGCTAAGGGGAGGCCCATTGTTTGGCTAATCGCGAGTCAGGATGGGAGGTATTGCGAACGCAGATAGAACGTATGCGCGCCGTCGACCCGAGGGTCTCTACTCGCCCTTCAAGCAGCCACTACTGCTCCAACTCGTTGATGATTTGACTGATCTTCGCCCGCAGCCAACGGTGCATCGGATCCCCCTCCATGGTCCGGTGCCATAGCATGAACTCACGCATCACCGGGATCTTCACCGGGGGTTGCACGATGCGCAGCGGCAGGTAGTCGGCATAAAGCCTGGCCATGCGCTGGAGCATGGTGGCCACGCGTTGGGTGCCGACGATCAACTGCGGCAAGGTGTTGAAGTCGTGGGTCACCACTTCCATGCGACGCGTGAAACCGTACTGGCTCATCAGCCATTCTTCGACGCTCAACTGCCGGTTTCGGCCGAAAATCACCGAGACATGGCCCATCTCGATGTACTGATCGAGGGTGATGCTGTCGCCCACTTGGGTGTTGCCGTCCCACACCACGCAAACATGCTCTTCTTCGAACAGCAGTTGCGATGGGTGACCTTCGATCAGGTAGCGCTCGGGCACGATCATCATGTCGGCCTCGCCACGCATCAGCAGCTCGGTGGAGGCGTCGCCAGGGCCCAGCAGTTCGAAGGTAATGTGCGGGGCTTCCAGGGAGATCTTCTGGATCACCCGGGCAAACAGAACGCTGATCAGATAGTCCGACGTGATCAGGCGAAAATGGCGCTTGCTGGTGGCGGGGTCAAACACCGGTTTGGCGGTGATCGAGGACTGGATCGTCAGCAGTACCTGGCGCACGGGCGCCGCCAGTTCGCGGGCGTAGGGCGTGGGTTGCATCTTGCGCCCGACCTGCGCCAGCAGTTCGTCTTCGAAGTAGAGGCGCAGCCTGCCCAGTACGCCGCTGGTGGCGGATTGGGTCATGTGCAGGCGTTCGGCGGCGCGTGTGATGTTCTGCTCTTCCAGTAACACATCCAGCGCCACCAGGAGGTTGAGATCCAAGTGGTTAAAACGCATGGCGGTCTCGATTCTTGTATTTATTTTGTAAATACCTTCCGACCTTCCTATCGCGCCGTCAAGCCCCCTGACGAGGGGCGTCGGCCTGTGTCTTTGGGTTTTTCCCCGTCATTGGGTGCTGCGCGACCAGGTATTGCGTTTGCCGATAGGTCGCATCCCGACAAGCGATTAGTCAGTACGTTTTTGCCACTTCAGTATCGGCCCACAGTCGGTTGGCCGTGACGCTCTATCGACTCCACAACCAGCATCAGCAGCGCACTGCCAGGCATTGCTGTCCGGCCCGTGTGCTGAATAATTCAAATGGAGTGGTAACAATGAACATCATTGGCCTTGATGCCTTGATTTTTGGCGTCGACGACATTCAAGCCTGTACCCATTGCCTGCGTGACTATGGCCTGCAACCTGTCGATGTCGACAGCGAGGGCGGCCGTTTTGAAGCCCTCGACGGCACGGCCGTGATTATCCGTCGTGCTGACGATGCCCGTCTGCCGGCGGCCATCGGGCCAGCGCCCTCGATTCGTGAAACCATTTATGGCGTGGCCAGCGTCGCTGATCTTGAGGCCATCGCCGATGAGTTGGGGCGCGATCGCCTGGTGACCCGTGGCGCGGATGGTTCGGTGCACAGTGTGGACGATATGGGGTTTGCCCTGGGTTTCCAGATCAGTGTACGGCGCCCCTACAGCGCGCCAGCCGACCTGACCAATGCGCCGGGCCATGCTCCCCAGCGTCCGGTCAACCAACCGGGCATCACCCCCGACATGCAGGCCCTGCCACGCACCCTTTCCCACGTGGTGTATTTCGTGCCGGATGCGGCCAAGGCCGAGGCCTTTTACAAACGCCTGGGCTTCACGACCACCGACACCTTCGTGGGCGCCGGCCCGTTCATGCGTCCAGCCGGTTCCGATGACCACCATTGCCTGTTCATGATCCAGACGCCACCGCACATGAAGGGTTGCGAGCACTTCACCTTTCACATGGGCAGCGGCACGGAAGTGCTGCTGGCCGGGCGCCGTTTCGAACAGCAAGGCTGGACCAGCTTCTGGGGGCCGGGCCGTCACCTCTTCGGCTCCAACTGGTTCTGGTACTTCAACAGCCCGCTGGGCTGCCACATCGAATACGACGCCGACATGGACAAGCACGATGACGCCTGGCAAGCGCGCCAGGCGCCGTTGTCGGCGGATAACTCGCAGTTGTTCCTGTTCACGTCCCGGGAAAAATGGTTCCCCAGCGGCCCGCCGCCCAAGCAGGCCTGAGTGCGGATTTCGTCCATGAGTCACGACGTGATTGCGCTATGTCGCCTGGATGAACTGCTCGAAGGGCAGTCCCGTGGGTTCGATCCCCTGGGCACGGGAAAGGACAGCGTGTTTGCGCTGCGCCATGGCGGCGAGGTGCGGGTTTATCGCAACAGTTGCCCGCACCTGGAGGTGCGCCTGGAGTACCGCAAGGACCGTTTTCTCAGCGTCGATGGCAGCCAGATTGTCTGTTACGCCCATGGTGCCCGCTTCCTTCCGGACAGTGGCCTGTGCGTCTACGGGCCGTGTCTGGGCGAGCACCTGACGGCTTTGAAATGGCAGGCGCAGGCCGATTGGCTGGTGCTTGAAGCGGGTCAATTGGAGGCGTGTGCACCTGAGTCAACGTATCGCGGTTGCTGATACATCGTATCCCTACATGCGATTAGTCAAACGCCTGCTTTGCCGAGAAAGTGAGCACAACGCGCTAGCGAATGCGTGCAGAAACAGCCGGTAGTGAGGCTTCGGATCGCTCCGGCAGAACGCTTGCGTGAATAACAAGAATAAGAGTGAGACAAGCATGAACGCAGTGAAAAAGGTGCTTATCGTCGGTGGTGGTATCGGTGGATTGTGCGCCGCAATCGCGTTGCGTCGCCAGGCTATCGAAGTCGACCTGGTCGAGCTCAAGACGCAGTGGACAGTCTACGGTGTCGGCATCATCCAGCAGAGCAACGTTGTGCGTGAGATGGCCAAGTTGGGTGTGTTGGACGGTTACCTGGACGCTGCCTACGCGTTTGAGGATGTGACCATCAATACCACGGCCGGTGAACAGCTGGCGCGAATTCCCGGCCAACGCCTGGCGGGCCCCGAGTATCCGGCCAACGTCGGCATCTCGCGCCTGGCCCTGCATCAAGTCCTCAGCGAAACCACGATTGCCCTGGGTGCTTCGATTCGCCTGGGCCTGAGCGTGCAAAGCCTGGAGCAGGTGGACGAGGGCGTTGATGTGCTGCTCACCGATGGCAGTCGCGATTGTTACGACCTGGTGGTAGGCGCCGATGGCCTGTACTCGCGAATACGCGGTTTGCTGTTCGGTGAGCAGTACCGGCCGCGTTTCACCGGCCAGTCGGTGTGGCGCTACAACTTCCCACGCGCGGCTGGAATCGATCACCTGGCGACCTTCCAAGGCCCCGCCGGCAATGCCGGGCTGGTGCCGCTGGGACGCGACCAGATGTACCTGTTCGTCACCTCTCATGAACCCGCCAACCCGAGGATGGATGCCGCCACGCTGGCGACCCAGATGCGCCAGCGCCTGAACGGTTTCACCGGGCTGATCGGTGAACTGCGCGAGCAGATCCTCGACAGCGACCAGGTGGTCTACAAGCCGCTGGAGGTGGTGTTCGTCAGCGAGCCCTGGTACCGCGGCCGTGTCGTGCTGATTGGCGACGCGGTGCACGCCACGACGCCGCACCTGGGCCAGGGCGCTGGCATGGCCATTGAAGATGCCGTGGTGCTCGGCGAAGAGCTGGTCGCCGACGGCAGCGTCGAACAGCAGCTCGAACGCTTCATGGCGCGCCGATACGAGCGCTGCAAATTCATCAGCGAAAGCTCGGTGCTGGCCGGTGACAAGGAAATGACCTACGACAGCGGCTTCGACCGGATCGGCCTGGTCAGGCGGATGCTCGAAGTCACGGCAGAGCCCATCTAAGGCCCGGCAAGACCGAATTCGCGCTCCCACGGATGCTTTATGCCTGTGCAGGCTTGGCCCGGTTCGTCCGTGGGCGCTGTTTCACCTGAAGAACTGACATACAAAAACAATAAAGAGGGTTACTTCGATGGCTACTCGTAAGATCGCTGCGTCGCGGCGCGTCCCCTTTACCCTGACCCTTGCGGCCAGCCTGGGACTCGGCGCCACGGCCGCCCAGGCATTTCAGATCGATACCGGCAATCCCGATCTCAGCTTGCGTTGGGACAATACGCTCAAGTACAGCGCGGCCTGGCGCCTGAAGGACCCCAGCAGCAAGCTCAGCGAGGGGCAGACGGCGCTGAACCAGAACGACGGCGATCACAACTTCAAAAAGGGGCTGATTTCCGATCGCCTGGATATCCTTTCCGAACTGGACATCGGTTATCGCGACTTCGGCGCGCGCGTGAGCGGTGCAGCCTGGTACGACACCGTTTACCAGGAACGCAACGACAACCACGACGCGGCCAGTGCCAACCAGCGTTCGGTGGGCTTCGACGAGTTCACCAGTGACACGCGTCATCTGCATGGTGGCGATGGCGAACTGCTGGATGCCTTTGTCTACTGGAACGGTACCCTGGCCGACCGTGCCTTATCGGTTCGCGCGGGGCGCCACGGCCTTATCTGGGGCGAGAGCCTGTTCTTCGGTAGTAACGGCATCGCCGGTGCCATGGCGCCGGTGGACGTGGTCAAGGCGCAATCGGTGCCCAACACTCAGTTCAAGGAAATCACCCGGCCGGTCAATCAGCTCTCGACCGCCTACCAACTGACCGACAGTGTGTCATTGGGCGCCTTCTACCAACTGGAGTGGGAGGCCACCCGCTTGCCGGGCGCCGGCAGCTATTTCTCCACCAGCGATACCATCGGCGAGGGCAATGAACGGCTGATCACGGGCGGGCCGTTCCCGGATGTCCTTGGCGGTAATGCCAATAGCCCGGCGGCTTTTTTCCATGGCAAGGATAAGAAAGCCAGGGACTCCGGCCAGGGCGGCCTGCAGCTCAAGTTCAACACCGGGACGACGGATTACGGCCTGTACGCGCTGCAGTATCACGAGAAAACGCCCACGTTGTATTTGAAACCGAATGCCACCGGGCCGAACTTCAGTACCGGGCAAGTCGGCGAGTATTCCTGGGTCTACCCGGAAGATATCCGTGTCCTGGGCGCCAGTTTCGCGACCTCCGTGGACGAGTACAGCTTTGCCGGCGAGGCATCGATGCGCTGGAACATGCCGCTGGTGTCCAACGCCCAGACCGTCCTGCCGGGCGTTGAGGCGGACAACAACGATAACGCCTTGTACGCGGTTGGCCGGACGGCCCATGTCAACCTCAACGTCCTGGCATCGCTGGGCCCTTCCTTCGTTTCCAATGAAGCCAACCTGACAGGGGAAGTGGCCTGGAACCGCCTGCTGGCCGTGACCCGGAACCGCGCAGCCCTCGACCCCAACGCCACCGACGATGGCCTGGGCTTGAAGCTGGTGTACACGCCCACCTATCGCCAGTTCTTCCCCGGCATCGATATCAGCGTGCCGCTGGGCATCAGCTATTTCCCCATGGGCAAGTCGGCGGTGATCAGCGGGTTTGGTCCCGATAGAGGAGGGGACATGAACATCGGCGTCTCCGCCACCTACCTGGACCAAGTGACCGTGGGGCTGACCTACACGCACTACTACGGTCCCGAGGACACCAGCCTCAACGCTGCCAGCCAGTTCACTTACAAGCAGTCGTTGAAGGACCGGGATTACCTGGCCTTCTCCGTCAAGACCACGTTCTAAGAGGATTCGCGCATGACCATTCAGTTCACTCTAAAGGCCTTGTGCTTGACCCTGCTGGCGGTTGCCGCGCCGATGACGCTGGCCGCCAGCGCCGAACAAGCCGCCGCACTGGGCAAGACCCTGACGCCCTTTGGTGCCGAGAAAGCAGGCAATGCCGATGGCAGCATTCCCGCCTGGGACGGTGGCTACACCAAGGTCGATCCGGCCTACGTTCCGGGGGGCAAGCGCAGCGATCCGTTTGCCGCGGACAAACCCTTGTACAGCATCACCGCGCAAAACGTGGCCAAGTACGCCGACAAGCTCAGCGACGGCACCAAGGAACTGTTCAAGCGCTTCCCGGACACCTATCGCATCGATGTCTATCCGACCCGGCGCACGGCGGCCGCGCCGCAGTGGGTGTATGACAACACCTTCAAGAATGCGACCCGCGCCAAACTGGTCAACAGCAGCGCCGGCCTGATCCCCGACGGTGCCTATGGCGGGATCCCGTTTCCGATTCCACAGAACGGTACCGAAGCCATCTGGAACCACCTGCTGAACTGGCGCGGCACCTCGGTGGCGGGGCATTTCCGCCACTATCTGATGACGGCCGACGGCAACCAGGTGATGACCAGCGACGGCTTGTTGACCCAGGAAATGCCTTACTACTTCCAGGAAGGTGGCCCTGAAAACTTCTCGGGCGACTACTGGCTGGTGCGCTTCGTCAATCTCGGCCCGGCGATTCGTGCCGGCGAACAGATCCTGGGGCGTGAGAACATCAACGGCGACAAATCCCAGGCCCATGTCTATCTGAGCGGCCAGCGCCGGGTGCGCACGCTGCCCAACGCCTGCTGCGATACACCGACGCCGTCCACCGCTGGCGTCATGTCGTTCGACGAGCTGAGCGTGTGGGGCGGGCGCACGGACCGGTTCGACTGGAAACTGGTGGGCAAGCAGGAAATGTATGTTCCCTACAACACCAACAAGGTGCAGGCCGCCGCCCAGCCGCAAGACCTGTTCGCCAAGCACCATCTGAATCCTGACTACGTGCGTTGGGAGTTGCACCGCGTCTGGGTCGTCGAGTCGACGTTGGCCGCCGGCAAGCGTCACCAACTGCCCAAAGGCCGCTACTACCTCGACGAAGACACCTGGCAAGCCCTGCTCGGTGACCGTTGGGATGCCAGCGGTCAACTGGCCAAGACCCTCTGGTCCCTGCCGTCCGTACTGCCTGACCTGCCTGGCCTGGTGCAACTGTCTTCGGGTTTTTATGACCTGACTTCGGGGGCGTGGTTTATCCAGAACGTCTACGCCGGATTGCCGGATCAGTATCGCGCGGTTGATCGCTACAAGGCCTCGGAGTTCTCGCCTGCGGCGATGGCCGGGCGCGGCGTGCGTTAAACCTGAACCGAGCGTGAAGGGCATGCCCGTCGGCATGTCCTTGGGGTACGAGTGTTTGTCCGAGGTAGGTTATGAACAGAATCAGTCAGGCGGGTGCTTTGCTCCTGGCCCTGTATTTGCCCTTCGTCACGAGCCAGTGCCTGGCGGGGCAGGCTGCGGTGGGCGTGCCGCTCAATACCCCGGCCATGCGGGTACCGGCTGCGCAGAACAGCGTATTGATCGACCTGGCGCGTGCCGGTACACGCCTGGTGGCCGTAGGCGAGCGTGGCCTGGTACTGCTCTCCGACGACAATGGACAAACCTGGCGCCAGGCGTCGGTGCCGGTCTCGGTCAGCCTGACGGCGGTACGTTTCGTTGATGCACAAAAGGGCTGGGCGGTCGGCCACGCGGGCGTGGTGCTGGCGACGCTGGATGGTGGCGAGCACTGGACGTTGCAGCTCGACGGCGTGCGCGTGGCGCAGCTGGAACTGGACGCCGCCAAGGCGGACCAGGCCACGGCTAGCGACCCGGATGCCGCGCTGGTACGGATACAAAATGCCGAGCGTCTTGTCGCCGATGGTCCAGACAAACCGTTCCTGGCACTGGAATTCGTCGATGCCCGCCGCGGGTTGATCGTCGGTGCCTACGGTTTGGCGCTGCTGACCACCGATGGTGGCGCCACCTGGCAGTCGCTCATGGGGCGTATCGCCAACCCGAACGGCTTGCACTTGTACGCCATCAGTCGGCAGGGCACACATTGGTTCCTGGCTGGCGAGCAGGGTTACCTGGCGCGCTCGGACGACGACGGGCTGTCGTTCAGTCAGTTGGACAGCCCCTACGAAGGCAGTTTCTTCACCCTGCAGAGCCGCGCCGATGGCGCACTGGTGGTCGCTGGCCTGAAGGGCAATGCCTTTGTCTCCCACGATGCCGGCGCAAGTTTCCAGCGCTTGTCAGTTCCCATACCCATCTCCTTCAACGACTCCATCCGCCTGGCCGACGGCCAGCTGCTGCTGGTCAACCAGGGCGGCACGCTGTTTCGCAACAGCGAGCAGACCGGGGCGGCGCTGCTGCCACTGGGCAACCCCTTGGGCAAGCCTGTTTCAAGTGTGATCGAGGCCGCCGATGGCAGCCTGGTCGTTGCTGGTTTCACCGGGCTGCAGCGTCTTGCGCAGCCAGCCACTGCCGCTTCGGAGTGAGGTTATGACGTCTCCTGGTAATTTCCCCCAGTCCCCAGCCAATGCGTTCGAAGACTTCGATCCGCGTTCTGGCTCGGTGCTCGAACGAGCCCTGTTCAACCATCGCCTGTGGGTGTTGTTGCTGTGTCTGGCGACCACGTTGGTGCTGGGTTGGCAGTCCAGTCGTGTCGAGCTCAATGCCAGTTTTGAAAAAATGATCCCCACCCATCAGCCTTATATCGCCAACTACCTTGAGCACCAGAAGGAGCTGAGCGGGCTGGGTAATGCGGTGCGCATCGCCGTGGTCAACAAGCGGGGCGATATCTACGACAGCGCCTACCTCAAGACCCTGCAAGCGTTGAGCGACAAGATCTACCTGCTGCCCGGTGTCGACCGTGCGTACATGAAGTCGCTGTGGACGCCGGCCACGCGCTGGGTGGCAGTGACCGAAGCGGGCCTGGAGGGTGGGCCGGTCATTCCGGATAAATACGATGGCGGCGCTGCGAGCCTTGCGGCGTTGCGGCGCAATGTGCAGCTGTCCAATGAACTCGGCCAGTTGGTGGCGTTCGACCAGGCATCGAGCATCATTCAAGTACCGCTGTTGCAGCGAACCCCGGATGGCCGTGCGTTGGACTACACCCAGCTGTCGCAACAGCTGGAGGCGTTGCGTAGCCAATACCAGAGCGACAGCATCGACATTCGCATCACCGGGTTTGCCAAGAAAGTCGGGGACTTGATTGCCGGCCTGCGGCAGATCCTGATCTTCTTCGCCGTGGCGATCCTGATCACCACGGTCGTGCTTTATTGGTACACCCGCTGCATTCGCAGCACCTTGCTGGTGGTGTTCTGCTCGTTGGTGGCGGTGGTCTGGCAGCTTGGCTTGCTGCCGTTACTGAATTATCAACTGGACCCCTATTCGGTGCTGGTGCCGTTCCTGGTGTTTGCCATTGGCATGAGCCATGGGGCGCAAAAGATGAACGGCATCATGCAGGACATCGGGCGCGGCATGCACCGGGTGGTCGCCGCACGCTTCACGTTCCGCCGCCTGTTCCTTGCCGGGCTCACCGCGCTGCTTTGTGATGCGGTCGGTTTCGCGGTGCTGATGATCATCAAGATCCAGGTGATCCAGGACCTGGCGATGATCGCCAGTATCGGCGTGGCGGTGTTGATCTTCACCAATTTGATCTTGCTACCCATATTGCTCTCCTACGTTGGGGTCAGCCGCCGTGCGGCGCGATTGAGCCTGAAAAGCGAGCACGCTGAACAGGCCGGTCAGCATCGCCATGGGTTCTGGCGTTTCCTTGACCTGTTCACCCAGCGGCGCTGGGCGGCGTTGTGCATCGCCCTGAGCCTGGCGCTGGCGACGCTCGGCTTCATCGTCAGCCTGCAATTGAAGGTCGGTGATCTGGATGCCGGCGCGCCCGAGCTGCGGGCCGATTCGCGCTACAACCAGGATGATGCGTTTCTGACCCGGCATTACGGCGCCAGCAGCGATCTGTTCGCGGTCATGATCAAGACCCCCGCCAGCGCCTGTTCGCGTTATGACATCCTGAACAAGGTCGATGCCCTCGACTGGCAGTTGCGCACGTTGCCGGGTGTCGATTCGACCAATTCCCTGGCGCTGCTCAACCGCCGCATGCTGGTCGGCCTCAGCGAAGGCAGCCCGAAGTGGTACGAGCTGCAGAACAACCAGGCGATGCTCAACATGGTCACCGCCGGGGCACCACGCGGGCTCTACAACGAAGACTGCAGCCTGCTGACGCTGTACGTCTACCTCTCCGACCACAAGGCGCAAACCCTCAGCCGCCTGGTGGATCACGTCGAGCAATTCGCCGCGGCGAACAATACCGACGAGGTCCAGTTCCTCCTGGCTGCCGGCAATGCCGGGATCGAGGCGGCGACCAACATTGTCGTCAAACAGGCCAACCGCGAAATGCTGTTCTGGGTCTACGGTGCGGTGATCCTGTTGTGCCTGGTCACCTTCCGCTCCTGGCGCGCCACGATTTGCGCGGTCATTCCGCTGATGCTCACCTCGGTACTCTGTGAGGCGCTGATGGTCTGGCTGAACATCGGCGTCAAGGTCGCGACCCTGCCGGTGATCGCCCTCGGCGTGGGCATTGGCGTTGACTACGCGCTGTACGTGATGAGCATCCTGCTCGGGCATATGCGCCAGGGCTCAAGCCTGTCGCAGGCGTATTACCGGGCACTGCTGTCCACCGGCAAGGTGGTGATGCTGACCGGGGTGACCCTGGCGATCGGCGTGGCCACCTGGATGTTTTCGCCGATCAAGTTCCAGGCTGACATGGGTGTGCTGCTGGCCTTCATGTTCGTCTGGAACATGGTCGGTGCCCTGGTTCTGCTGCCGGCCCTGGCTCACTTCCTGTTGCCGAGCAAGCGTGTGAGCAAGGAACCGGTGGGGCACACAGTCGCGGATGAGCCCCACTGCCTGGTCACTGCGGCGCTGACGCCCGTTACCGCCGAGCAGAGGACCAGGGAACAGCACTCATCGTGCAAGAAGACAGTCTCTGTGGCGGCTAATCCGGTCGCGCCATAACAACAAGAAAGGACGTTGCGATGCCTCGTATGTATCTGTTCCGACAGCCTCTATGGCTTGACCTTATCGCCGGCCTGAGCGCCTTCGGCATGGCGTTCTGCGCGACCCAATCAGCGGAGGTGCGTGATGAACGTTGAACGCCAGGCGCGGCTGCCGCAGTCCTTGTTGCTCTTGCTCGGCAGTTGCCTGCCGGTGCTCGGTGCGGTGCTGCTGGCTCCGATCCTGCCGCGTATGCAGGAACACTTTGCCGACACGCCAGGTGTCGCGGTGCTGGTGCCCATCGCCCTGACGCTGCCGGCGTTGATGATTGCGCTGTTGGCCCCCGTCGCCGGGATCATCGCCGACCGACTGGGGCGCAAGCCGTTGCTGATCGGTGCGATGGTGCTCTACACGGTTTGTGGCGTGCTGCCGCTATGGCTGGAGTCGCTGCAGGTCATCGTGATCAGCCGCGCCGGCATCGGTGTGGCCGAGGCGGCGATCATGACCTGTTGCACCACGATGATGGGGGACTACTACAGCGGCGCGCGACGTGAACGCATATTCGCGCTGCAAATGGTTGCGACCTCGCTGTCGGCGGCGATCTTCATTGCCGTCGGCGGTGTGCTCGGCGAGCACGGTTGGCGCACGCCGTTTGCCCTGTATGGGCTGGGGCTGGTGTTCCTGCCACTGATGGCCTGGTTGCTGTGGGAGCCGCGTGCGCAGGCCGTCACCGTGACAACCACAGCGGACAGGGCATTCCCCTGGCGCGCCCTGGCACCCTTGTATGCCTTGGCATTCCTGGCTGGCTTGAGCCTGTTCATCGTGCCGGTACAAGTCAGTTATCTGCTCAACCTGCTGCATGTCGAAGGGTCGCAGCAGATCGGCCTGACCATGGGCGCCAGTCAGTTCGGCGTACTGGTCGGCGCCTTGAGTTTCCGTCTGTTGCGTGGTGTCCCGGCGCCTCGGCAGATGCTCCTGGCTTTCTTCGCGGCCGCTATCGGCGGCGGGTTGCTGGCGGTGGCCGACCGTCATGGGCTGGTGGTGGTCGCCGTGCTGATCAACGGCTTGGGCATCGGCCTGATGATGCCGACCCTGCTCACCTGGATCATGAGCCAGGTCGACTTCCAGCAGCGCGGCCGCGCGGCCGGCGGCTTCACGGCGCTGTTCTTTGCCGGTGAGTTCGCCAGCCCACTGGTGGTGCTGGCGATCACCGGCGGGGTGATCGGCGCCTTGCCTGCCGCACTGGGAATCATCGCAGGGCTTCAACTTGTGGTGGCCCTGGCCTGCCTTCGGTTGCGAGGCAGCGGGGCCGCGTTTGCCGGCGCGGTCGTCGCAGAGCCTGATCGCTGATCTGTCTATTCGACATTTCATGAAAACAAGAACAATGAGGAGATCATCATGAGTTATTTGCTCAACACCTGGTACATCGCTGGATGGGCAGACGAGCTGACGCAAGGTGGGATGCTTGGCAGGACCATCGTCGAGCAACCCATCGTGTTCTTTCGCAATAGCCAGGGTGTGATCCAGGCGCTCGCCGATCGTTGCCCACACCGTTTTGCCCCGCTGCACATGGGCAAGGTTGTCGGCGATAGCGTCCAGTGTCCGTACCACGGCTTGCGTTTCGATGGCAGTGGCCAATGTACGCACAATCCCCATGGCGATGGGACCATCCCCAAGGCGGCCTGTGTTCGCGCGTTCGCGGTCGTCGAGCGGCATGGGGCGATCTGGGTCTGGCCTGGCGATTCGAGCCTGGCCAACGAGGCGCAGATCCCTGATTTTTCCTTCCTCGAACAGGCCCCACCCCATGCCAAGGGGCATGGGTATTTGCCAACCCGCGCGCACTACGAGTTGCTGTCCGACAACATCATGGACCTGAGCCACGTTGATTTCCTGCACCCCGATACGCTGGGTGGCGGGGCGTTGTCACGCACGCGCGCGACCATCGAGGAGTTGCCCAACGACCGCGTGCGCATCAGTTGGTGGGCGCCAGACGATGTCCCCCCACCGGCTTTCGGCGCTCATCTTGAAGACCCGAGCCGGGCAGACGTCTGGGCCGAAGTCATCTGGCACGCCCCCGGCCTGATGCTGCTGGGCAGTGGCGCCACGCCGCCCGGCCGCCCCAGGGAAGAGGGGCCCGTGACCTGGAACCTGCATCTGATGACGCCGCAGGACGCGACGAACACCCATTACTTCTTCGCCAACACACGCAGTTTCGAGCAGGACAATGCGCAGTTGAACACCTTCATCCAGGACATGTTGATCGGGATTTTCGCCGGTGAAGACAAGCCCATGGTCGAGGCTCAACAGCGCCAGATTGGCGAGGTTGAGCTGCTTGGCCTCAACCCTGTGTTGTTGCCAGTCGATGCCGGGGCCGTGCGTTGCCGACGTGTTCTGCGTCGCTTGATTGCCGCTGAGCAGCCAGTGAGTGCCCCGAGATGATCGATGTCGTGGTGACCCGCAAGCGTCGCGAAGCCGAAGGCATCTACAGCTTTGAACTGGCCCCGGCCGAGGATTCCCTGCTGCCGGCTTTCAGTGCCGGCTCGCATATCGATGTGCACCTGCCCAATGGCCTGGTGCGCCAGTACTCGCTGTGCAATCACCCGGAAGACCGCCACCGCTACCTGCTGGGCGTGTTGCTCGACCCTGCGTCTCGTGGCGGTTCCCAGGCCATGCACGAGCAAGTGCACGAAGGCAGCCGGCTGCGGATCAGCGAGCCACGCAACCTGTTCCCGCTGGAGCATGGGGCGGGGTACAGCGTGCTGTTCGCGGGCGGCATCGGCATTACACCGATCCTCTGCATGGCCGAGCGCCTGGCGCGGATCGGCGCGCCTTTCGAGCTGCACTACTGCGGCCGCTCGGTCGAGCGCATGGCCTTTATCGAGTACCTGCGCCATTCGGCGTTCGCCGATGGCGTGCACGTTCATGTGGACGATGGCGAGGCTAGCCAGCGCCTGGACAGCGCTGGGGTTTTGTCCGCGCCGACCCGTGACCGTCATCTGTACGTCTGTGGCCCCAATGGCTTCATGGAGCACGTGCTCGGCACCGCGCGCGCGCAGGGCTGGGCCGAAACGCAACTGCACCGTGAGTACTTTACCGCTGCTGCTGCCCCGGTGAGTGAGGCGGGCGGGTTCGAAGTGCAACTGGCCAGCACCGGACAGTGTTTCCAAGTGCCGGCCACGCTCAGCGTTGCCCAGGTTCTACTGGAGGCCGGCATCGACATCCCTTTGTCTTGCGAGCAGGGCATCTGTGGCACCTGCATCACGCGCGTGCTGGAAGGCGAGCCGGAGCATCGCGACATGTTCTTGACCGATGCCGAGCGGGCCCGCAACGACCAGTTCACACCGTGTTGCTCGCGTGCCAGGAGTGCCCGGCTGGTGCTCGATCTTTAAGGTTTTCCATTCATCCATCTCTACCCGCTGCGGTGTTTTGCCAACTGATTGAGGAGTCGAACATGCAACAACTTCCAGGTTTCAAACGCGTGGTCACCGGGCACGATGCCCACGGCCAGGCGGTGGTCGCGCTCAGCGGACCGACACCCAACAGCTTCCCGCTCAAGGCCGTGCCTGGTACGGTATTCCATGAGATCTGGAACAGTGGTGCCAGCCCGGCCTTACTCGACAATGGCGAGGACCCCACCCGCAAGCCGCTTCAGTTGAGTCCGGCGCCGTTGGGCAGCGTTATCCGTGTGGTGGATATCCCGCCCGACAGCGTACAGAACCAAGTCAGCGCCGAGGATGCCGCGGCGGCCTTCGCCGAAATTGGCCAGGCCCATGCCGGCACGGGGCAGGCAGATTCCAAACACAAGCTGATGCACCGCACCGAAACCCTCGATTACGGCGTGGTCACGGAGGGGGAGGTCTGGTTGGTGCTCGATGGCGAGGAAGTGCACCTCAAGCGCGGTGACATCGTCGTGCAGCGAGGTACCAACCACGCCTGGAGCAATCGCACCGAGCAGATGGCACGCATGTTGTTTGTCCTGCTGGATGGCCGCTTCGCGCCCGAACTGCAAGGAGGCCAGGCATGAAGCTCAGTACCTTCAAGAATGATAGCCGCGACGGTCGCCTGCTGGTGGTGTCGCGCGACCTCGCCTGGGCGGCCGATGCCAGCGATATTGCGGCGACGTTGCAGGTTGCCATTGAACAATGGTCGAGCGTCGAAACCGCGTTACGCGCGCGCTACGACGCCTTGAATGAAGGCACCCTGGCCGGCGCCTTCGCCTTCGATCCGCAGCACGCTGCCGCACCCTTGCCACGTGCCTGGCAATGGCTGGATGCCTCGTCCTTCCTCAGTCATGGCGAGCGCATGCAGAAAGCGTTCGCGCTGGATCCGATCGAAGGTGTTGAACACACACCCTTGATGTATCAGGGCTGTGGCGATGATTTCCTGGGGGCCCACGACGACATCGTGCTGCCCAGTGAAAGCCACGGTATCGACTTTGAAGGTGAATTCGCGGTGGTGGTCGATGAGGTGCCCATGGGCTGCTCGGCGCAAGACGCCGCCGACCATATTCGGCTGATTGTGCAAGTCAACGATGTCAGCTTGCGTGCGCTCGCCCCCCGTGAAATGAAGACCGGCTTCGGGTTTATCCAGGCCAAATCCTCGTCAAGTTTTGCCCCGGTGGCGATCACCCCCGACGAGTTGGGCGAGGCCTGGCGGGACGGGCGTGTGCATTTGCCACTGAGGGTCGAATGGAATGGCCAGTGGTTCGGGCATGCCCACGGTGGCGCCATGCATTTCGGCTTTCATCAGTTGATCGCCCATGCGGCGCTGACCCGGCGCCTCAGGGCCGGCTGCGTGATCGGTTCTGGCACGGTTTCCAATGCCGACCCCACGGTTGGCGCGGCCTGCATCGCCGAACGTCGTGCCGTCGAGATGATCGAGCAAGGGGCGCCGCAGACGTCCTTCATGCGCTTCGGTGATCGCGTGCGCATGGAAGTTCTCGACCTGCGCGGGCAGTCGGTCTTCGGGGCGATAGACCAACGTGTCGTGCGCGGAGGCCTCCCATGCGCGTGATGATTACCGGGGCCAATGGTTTTGTCGGCCGGGCGCTGGTCAACCGATTGCTCCAGGCGAATGAATGGCAAGGCCGCTCGATCAGCGCGTTGATCCTGCTGGATAAAGAGTTGGTGGGGTTTGCTGACGATAAACGCCTGCGTCGGCATTGCGGCAGTGTGACCGATGCCGCGTTATTGCGTCGCGCCCTGGCCGATGGCATTGATGTGGTTTTTCACCTGGTCAGCATCCCTGGGGGAGCGGCCGAGCAGCATTATTCACTGGGCTATCAGGTCAACCTGCTGGCAAGCCTGGAGTTGCTTGACCAGTTGCGCGAGCAGCCTGGCGCGCCGGTGCTGGTGTATGCCAGCAGCGTGGCGGTGTACGGCGGCGACCTGCCGGCGCGCCTCGATGAGCGCGCCGTGCCACACCCGCAGTTGAGTTACGGTGCGCACAAGGCGATGGTGGAAATGGCACTCAACGACCTGGCCCGACGAGGCGAGGTGGACGGCCGTGCCGTACGCCTGCCCGGCATCGTTGCCCGTCCACATGAACCCAACGGGCTGCGCTCGGCGTTCATGAGCGACCTGCTGCATGCCTTCGCCGAAGGCCAGCCGTATTGCTGCCCGGTTTCACCGCAGGCGCAGGCCTGGTGGATGTCGGTGCGGTGTTGCGTGGATAACCTGTTACGGGCCGCCGAACTGCCGGCCGCCGAGCTTGGCGAGTCACGCGTCTGGCAACTCCCGCTGCTGCGCCTGTCCATTGCCCAGGTCATCGATGCCCTGGCCGCTGCCTATGGCCAGGAACGCCGTGCGCTGATCAGCTTCGCACCGGATGCCGGGCTGCAAGCGTTGTTTGGCAACTTCCCGGCCATGAAAACCCCTCTGGCCCGTGCTCTTGGCTTTCGCCATGACGGCTCGGCTGCCGCCTTGATACGAAACAGTTTGAATGCTGCTGCCCCGGCGCGTCGTGCGCGTGGGCGGGTGGCGCTTGGAGTGAGCGAACATGCAATCAACTAAACGCCGCCTCGTGGACCTGTCCGTTACCCTGGACAACAACCCCTACACCGATCCACCGCCGTTGCTGCCGAAAATCGACTACATGGACCATCAGCAAGGCTGGCCGGAGATGGCCGCGATGTTTCCCGGCCTGTCCAAGGCGCAACTGCCTGGCGACGAATCCTGGGCGGCTGAGCGCCTGCAGATCACCACGCACAGCGGTACGCATATGGATGCCCCCTGGCACTATGCCTCGACCACCGACGGTGGCAAGCCGGCTTTCGGCATCGACGAGTTGCCGTTGGACTGGTGCCTGCAACCTGGCGTGAAGCTGGATTTCCGTCATTTGCCCGATGGCCATGTGGTCAGCGCCGCCGAAGTGCAGGCGGAGCTGGCGCGCATCGACCACGTGCTGCAGCCGTTGGACATTGTCCTGGTCAACACCCGCGCCGGCGCGCTGTTCGGTCAGCCAGGGTATCTGGATGCCGGGGTCGGTATGGGCCGCGAGGCTACGTTGTATTTGCTCGAGCGCGGCGTGCGTGTGGTCGGCACCGATGCCTGGAGCTGGGATGCGCCGTTCAAGTACACACGCGAACGCTTCGCGGCCACGGGCGATGCCTCGATCATCTGGGAAGGGCACAAGGCCGGGCGTGACATCGGCTACGGCCAGATGGAGAAACTGGCCAACCTGGAGTGCCTGCCGGCCCATGGTTTCCAGGTGTCCTGCTTCCCCTACAAGATCCGGCACGCGTCGGCCGGTTTCGTCCGTGCCGTAGCGATTTTCGAGGCGTGAACGTGCCGGCGGCCGCAGGAAAAAAACGCAGCAGCCTGTCCCAGGGGCTGGAGGCGCTGCTGTCAGGGCAGATTCTGGAGGGGCGACTGCGTGGCGGTGAACAGTTGCCCACCGAGTCGGCCCTCATGCTTGAGCATGGGGTCAGCAGGACCGTGGTGCGCGAGGCCATGTCGCGTCTACAGGCTGCTGGAATGGTTGAGACACGCCACGGGATCGGCACGTTTGTGCGCGGCAGCGCCCTGTCGCTGGGGGCATTCATCGACCCGGCTACCCTCGGCATCCTCGATGATTCGCTGGCGATCATGGAGTTTCGAATCGGTCTTGAGGTGGAAGCTGCCGGGCTGTGCGCCCAGCGACGTCGTCCGGATCAGTTGGCCGGGTTGCGGGGGCTTCTCGATCAACTCGGACAGCCAGCCGTCAGTGTCAATGACAGGGCGGCGTTGGATTTTCAGTTCCATCTGAGCATTGCCCAGGCGACAGGTAATCACTACATCGCCAACACACTGGCCAACCTGGGCGTGATCATCATTCCGCGCAGTCGATTGGATTCTGCGCGTTTGTTTCATGATGAGCCGTTGCACTATGAACAGCGCATGCAAAGCGAGCATGAACAGATCTATCAGGCGATCCTCAACCAGGACGCTGAATACGCGCGCGCGGCCATGCGCCTGCACCTTCAGGACAGTCGCGAGTACCTGCATCAGGCTCGCCAAGAGTTTAGGCCATGAAGGACCTTCAGAATGCCGATGTACCGGGCAATGGCTCGCACTATCCGGCAACAGCGCTGACCATCATCGACCCTCGCTGGACCTTGTTCGTGCGTGTCGTGGCGGCTGGAAGTCTCAGCAAAGCCGCGGTACTGCTGGATATGCCGCAGTCCATGGTAAGTCGCAATATTGCCTTGCTCGAGTCGCAATGTGGCGAGCGCCTGTTTCATCGCACGGGGCGCGGGGTGGTCCTGACCGAATTTGGAGAGCAACTGCTGCCGTGCATATCGGATCTTCTTGCGGACGCTGAAGGCCTTGCCGATGACATTCGCAACCTGCGGGGAAAGCCGGTGGGGGAGGTGGTCGTGGGCATGTTGCCGTCTGCGGTGCGTCGGTTTGCCGGGACGCTTTTTTCTGCGGTACGCGCCCAGATGCCCGGTGTGAGGTTGCACCTGATCGAGGGCGCGAGCGCTCAACTCGAAGAGCAGTTGCACGATGGTCGTCTGGATATGGCGCTGGTGCTGCGCGAGAGCGAGGCAAGCATCGGGCAGGCCCATCTTGTGGCCAGGCTGCCGTTGCACCTGGTAGGACCGGCCGCCGATCCGCTGTTCGTCAAGCGAGATATTGCATTAAAAAATCTATCGAGGTTGCCATTGGTCGTGCCTGGGCGACCGCATCTGTTGAGGGCCAGGCTCGACCATCTGGCCACCGAGCAAGGCGTGGAATTATGCGTTGCCGTCGAAGCCGACTCCGTGCAGCTCCAATATGAAGTCGTCGCCGCGGGTGGCGGCTATGCGATCGCCTCTGTGCTACCGGGCTCTCTGGACCCGCGACTGAGTTCGTCACGTATCGTCGAGCCGCTTCTCGAGCGCTTTGTGGTACTGGTCGAGTCACCACGTCGCCCCTTGACCCGTGCCTCCCGTGAAGTGCGACGCTTGATCGGCAGCCTGGCGATGCCATCGATTTGAGCGATAGCTGCTTTCGATCCCCAGCAGTATTCGGTGGGGGATGTGCCTCGTAGGGTGTCAGTCAATCACCGACTGATACTCGATTGCGAGGTTAGCGCTATGCATCACGCCCAACAGCACCACGTCGTGGCCCCGACGCTTTTTCTCAGCGATGCCGATGTGGCCTCGCTCGCCGACTGGAGCGCCGCCGTCGCGGCGCTCGCCCAGGCCTATGCCAGCCCTACCTCGGATGCCATGGTGCCGCCCCGGTCGATGGCGCGGGGCGATGGGATCTGGCTGCGCAGTTTGACCGCCGTACCACCGACTGGCGGCCATATGGGCTGCAAGCTGATTGCTGCATCCATGCGGGCACGTTGCGCCAGCTATTTGATCGCGTTGTTCAACCAGCAAACCATGGCGCTCAGTGCCCTGATCGACGGCAATCGGGTAACCGGATTGCGCACCGCGGCAACCGCTGCGCTGGCGGTGGATTTGCTGGCGCCCCAGCGTGCGCTGCGGGTGGGTGTGATTGGCGCGGGGTTCGAGGCGCGGGGCGCCTTGGATTGCCTCAAATCCGTGCGCGATGTCGCCCATGTTCGCGTGTTCAGCCCAACGCCTGCGAGCCGCGAACGGTTTGCCGACAGTTTCAGGCCGGGGCTGGATATTCACGCGGTGGGCAGCGCGCAAGAGGCCGTGCAGGACTGTGATGTGGTGATCTGTGCCGCCCGCAGCCGTGACGAGTCTCCAGTACTGCAAGGCGCGTGGCTTGGCCCGGGTACCACAATCGTATCGTTGGGTTCGACCTTGCCTGAACAACGGGAAGTTGACCCGGTCACGATGGAGCGAGCCGTGTGCATCGTCGCGGATATGCCGCAAGAGGTACTCCACGATACGGGGGATGCCATTGCGGCGATCACTGCCGGTGTCTATGTCGCCGACAAATTGGTCGCGCTGTCGGACCTGGTGGCAGGGCGTGTCATCCCGCGCCAGAACGACAGCGACATCGTTCTCTACAAATCGGTGGGCTCGGCCTTGCAAGACGTTGTCATTGCGCAAGTGCTGTACGAGCGCGCCCGGCAACAAGGCCTCGGCATCGAGTTGCCTGCCAGCATTGTCCCTGTCTCGAAATAACCCCTCCACTGTCCGAAGGAAAATCATCATGGCGACTTACAACAAAGCGGATGCCCGTGCCTGGGCGCGTGAAAACCTGGTGGGCTGCTCGGCTGTCACCCTCCCAAGCTTCAGTGCTGATCTGAAGCGCCTCAATGAGCGTGGCATACGCCACGACATCGAACATACGGTCGGGCTGGGCTACAGCGCCACGTTGCTGTGCAGCGAGCTGGCCATCTCTGCCCAGGAAAACGCGCAATTCACCGCTTGGGCGCGTGAGTCGGGGAAAAGCCTGATCCTGTTCTTCCACGCGGCTTTTGGCACGCTTGCCGAGAATATCGAGGCGGTGAAGCTCGCCGAGAATGCCGGTGCTGACATCGTCCTGCTGTCCTATCCGCCACAGTTCTGGCCGACCAGCGAGCAGGAAATCTACGACTACACCAAGGCATTCTGCGACGCGACGGACCTTGCCGTCATGCTCTTCCCGATTCCGCTCTGGGGCTTTGAGCGCGTGCATCCGGCGGGGATGTCATTGGAATTGGTCCGTCGCCTGCTGGCCGATTGCCCGAATATCGCCGCGATCAAGTCCGAGCAAGGGTTCCCATTGCCGGCGGGCATTTGTGAGATGTACCACCACTTCCGTGACCAAGTGGTGATCAGTTGCCCGATCGAAGGCGATGCGATCCCCTTGATGAGCCTGATGAAGCTGCAGTTTTCCGGCACCAGCAACACCGCCTGGATGAGCGACTACTACCCGAAAGCTTTCGAGCTGGCCCGCACGGGGCGTTTCGAAGAAGCGATGGAACTGTACTGGAAGGTCAATCCGGCACGCAGCGCCAACGGCGCCGCTGCGCAAAGCTATGCCGGCGGCACCGGTGTGCTCAACCGCACGATGTGGAAATACCAGGACTGGCTCGCCGGCTTCAACGGCGGCCCGCTCCGCGCCCCGGCGATGCGTGTGCCGGATCGCTTCATGAAGTCTCTGCGTCAAGGGTTGGTCGCGTCGGGGCTGCCAGTGACTTCGGACCCTGATGCCGCCTTCATGATCGGGCGTCACCCGTGCTGATCAGGAGGGTTGCACCGTGAAGCATTTACTTAAGGACCCGACACTGTGGCGTACCGGAGCCTACATCGCTGGAGACTGGTTGACCGAGACGCCACACGGTCGTTACACGCTGCGTAATCCGGTGGATCAAACGGTGCTGGCCGAGTTGCCACGCTGTCGCGAAACTGAAGTCCGGCACGCCATCGACGCGGCGCAGGAGGCCTTTGGGCCGTGGCGGCGCCTGACGGCCAAACGCCGTGGCGAGGTGTTGCGCCGTTGGTATGAGTTGATGGTTGAACATCGGGAGGATATTGCCACGCTGATTACCCTGGAGGAGGGCAAGCCCCTGGAGGAGGCGCGCGGCGAAGTCGATTACGCGGCGTCTTTTGTGCGCTGGTTTGGCGAGGAAGCCACGCGGGTTCGCGGCGAAATGATCCCCGGCGTAAAGGACACTCAGCGCATCGTTGTACTGCGCGAACCCATCGGGGTGTGCGCCGCGATCACGCCTTGGAACTTTCCCGCTGCCATGATTACGCGCAAGGCCGCCCCGGCCCTCGCGGCCGGCTGCACGATGGTCGTGAAACCGGCCAGCCAGACGCCCCTGACCGCACTGGCGCTGGCCGAACTCGCGCAACGCGCGGGTGTGCCGGCCGGTGTTTTCAGTGTGATCACGGGTAACGACACCCGCGACATTGCCGGTGAACTCACGGCCAACCCGTTGGTGCGCAAGCTCACTTTCACGGGCTCCACCGAAGTGGGTCGGTTGTTGCTCGCGCAAGCGGCGCAGACGGTGAAGAAATGCTCCATGGAGTTGGGCGGCAACGCCCCGTTCATTGTCTTCGACGATGCTGATCTGGATGCCGCCGCTGACGGGGTGATGTTGGCCAAGTTTCGCAATGGCGGGCAGTCATGCATCGGCGCTAACCGGGTGCTGGTGCAGTCAGGGATTTATGACGCGCTGGCCGAACGCATCGTCGAGCGCATGGCACGCCTGAAGGTGGGCAACGGCCTGGAGCCGGGTGTACAGGTCGGGCCGTTGATCGATGACGCGGCGCTACGAAAGTCCCAGGCCCTGGTTGATGACGCGCTGGCGCAAGGGGCTCGACTGCTGTCCGGCGGCAAGCCCCACGTGCTGGGCGGAGGTTTCTTCCAGCCCACCCTGCTGGCCGATGTGACCCATGGGATGCAGATCGCTCGCGAAGAGATCTTCGGCCCGGTCATGCCGCTGTTGCGTTTCGACAGCGATGACGAAGCCATTGCGATGGCCAACGACAGTGAGTTTGGCTTGGCGGCCTATCTGTTCAGCCGTGATGCGGCACGCATCTGGCGCAACGCCGCTCGTATCGAATCGGGCATGGTGGGCATCAACTGTGGTTTGATTTCGAATGAGGTCGCGCCCTTCGGCGGCGTCAAGCAGAGCGGTCTTGGGCGCGAGGGATCGCACCTTGGGATCGACGAATTTCTTGAAGTGAAATACCTCTGCTGGGATGGCTTGGAAAGCGTGTGAATCCGTGTCGTTGAAGGCCGATTGATTGCGGTTCGAATGAACTGCAATCAATCGGTTTTTTTATTTATCCGTAGGCACGCGGATAACACCGGGTTTTGTCGCAACGCCAAGACCCATCAGCTGAAGCGATACCTCGGATTGTGCAAAGCGATTTCAGCGCAGATAACCAATTCGATAGTCTCGTCGTTGATCTGACATTTTCCGTCGGAAACTCATGACTCTGCAGCATTGACTCGACGACGCCGCAACGCTCGTCGGTGTGCCATGCACTGTCAGCCGGGTGAATAAGAATAATTAGGAGAGCGTGATGATTGCAGCAGTCAATAAGGTCCTGGTGATCGGAGGAGGGTTCTCCGGTATGACCGCGGCTATCCAGCTCGCCCGCCAGGGGGTGGAAGTTGACCTGGTCGAAATAGATCCTTTGTGGTGCCCTCTAGGGGCGGGAATTACCCTGAGTGGGCCCACGCTACGAGCGCTTGATACCGTTGGGATTCTTGAACAGGTGGCCGCGCAAGGGTATCTGTCGACCAATTTCGATGTGTTTTCACCGGCAGGCGACCTGATTGTGCAGTTGGCGCTTCGACCTCCGCTCAGTGATAAAGCGATTCCTTGTGGCGGCGGCATTCTGCGCCCGGTGCTGGCTCGTATTTTTGCCGACAAGACACGGCAAGTAGGCACCCATGTGCGCCTCGGCATCACGTTCGACGGCATCATCGAGCACGCGGATGACCTTGAAGTGTCTTTCACCGACGGCACCTCTGGGCGCTATGACCTGGTCATTGCCGCCGATGGTGTGCATTCGCAGATACGAAAGGCGTTTTTCCCCGAAGCGCCTGCGCCGAAACCCATTCACCAGAGTGTCTGGCGTGCTGTACTGAGGCGTCCGCCGGAAATCGTGCGGCCCAGTCACTGGCTCGGACGCACCAAGGTTGGCGTCAATCCGATTTCCGAAACGCACATGTACATGTTCCTCATGGAAAGCCGCGAGTTTTCCGAGTGGATCGATCCGGCCAGTTGGCCAGGTGAAATGGCGCGGCTGCTGGGTGAGTTCCCCGCCCCGATCCTGCAGGCGCTGGTGCCTCAATTGTATGAGCCGGGCGCCAATATCGACTATCGTCCGCTGGCCAATCTATTGGTGCCGTTGCCCTGGCATAAAGGCCGCATGGTGATGATTGGGGACACGGTGCATGCCACCACGCCACATCTGGCTTCCGGGGCTGGAATTGGTATTGAGAGCGCCATCGTGCTCGCCGAAGAGTTGCTCGCCAGCGCCGATCTACAGACTGCCCTGAACCGGTTCGAAGCGCGGCGTTGGGAGCGTTGCCAGCTCGTGGTCGAAAACTCCGCGCGGCTGTGCGAGATAGAAAAAAGTGGGGGTGACAAGGACGAGCATGCTCAGATCATGCGCGAGTCTACTGCGATGTTGGCCGAGCCCATCTGATAAATGAGTCGCTGTTCTGGTGCCTGGCACTTATGTCTATGGTGTGCGGCACAGGATGCGGACTCAGCGGCTTGAGTCCGCGTTGACGCGCGGTTGAGCACAGTTCCGTTGATTAAGTGTTTACCGGTTCAGGCCCATAATCACCACCTCTTTGACATATACGAAAAAAGACTCCGCTGACACCGCAATCCCTTTGTCAGAAAGCTGTTGGAACAGTGCGCGCTGATACTGACGAAAACTGGAAAGAGCGCTTTCACTTTCAAACCACATGCTGCAAGCGCCTTCATATACCGTTATGTCGGGTCCGAAATAGGCGGTTACCCTGTCACCTTCAGGCAGGTATCTGGAACGAACATGCCGGCGGAGTGCACTTTGAAAGTCTGGGTGTCGGTTGATGACTGACTCGTGCGCTAAATCCCATGCGCTGAAAAAAGAATCCAAAGACACCGTTGGATTCTTTTTCAAAAAAATCATCACTTTGCTGTTGAGGGACCCTGCACTTGCAGGGACGGTTTCGACTTCATCCATCAACTGAGCGGCCTGGTTAGACAGGTCCGCGAAGTTTTTTGCATCAGGCCCTACGGTTTGTTGGGTATAGGGATCGCTGAACGTGTGAATCAAACCGGGCATATCATCAAAAAATAACTCCGTGATGGAGTCTCGGTGAAAACTTCTTGTATAGGTCACATCGGAGTCCATTCCGAACGCGCCGTCGATGATATGGTTTTGTACGTATCGTCTGACACTCAATGGTTTGGCTCGAGCGATTTTTCCGTGCTGATGCTCTATATATTCCAAAAACTCAGCATGGGTCATTCCAGGTTTTCGGCGTACGGCGGCTAGCATTTTAATCATGAGAGCTCTCGCGTTTATTGGACTGATTTTAAATGAATGTAGTGTCCTGAATATTTAATGCATATTTGTTATGCGCGATGTTCGGGCGTTACTTTATTCAGCAATAAAATATATAACCAGAACGGACTGGCGAACCAATCAGCGTTTCCGCTAGGAGGTATCGCGCAATAGCATGCTTGACGAGCCTTGGGTGGGGAGTGGCGCGTGGCCATCGATGGCAGAAGGCGATAGCGAGGTGGTATGACCCCTGATATTTTCGCCGATCTTGAGAATCTTCAAAAAGACGTTCGGCCTACGCTCTATCTACGACATTAATCGCCATGACGTGACGCACCTACTGAGCGGATCTGTCGTACACAATCCCTTTCTTTGTATGGACGAGCTGCCTGCATGGCCGGCCGTGCTTCGACGTTACGGTGGCGCAAACAAAACAAGCCTGGGTCTTCGCTGGTTGCTGCTAACGGGGGGCTTACTGGCGAGCTGCGCTTGGCGAGGCCCGACCAGTTTGATCTACAGCGCAAGCATTGGTTGAAATTCTCTATGGCCGCGGGCGAAGCGGGCACTTTGATACTATGATGACTGTCAATCTCCATTCCGCCGGGCGGCTTCTCCAACCAGATCAACCAAATCAATCAGTCGATCCAGGCTGTCGGCAAGTGCAGGTGGATTGCTGTGGGTAAATCCTAAGAAGATGGAGAGCAGTATGAACACTCAACCCATCCACAAAATCTTATGGCACCTCGCCGGCTGCGTGACCGGGCTGGCGATGGTTGCCGTCAATCCAGCCCAGGCTGCCGACGGCGGCATCGCCGGTGGCCCTACCGCAAGCTATAGCATTGCCTTCAGCAACTCCTACGCGGGCAGTGATTTCCGTAAGGTGATGGTGAGCAATTGGCAGGCGATGGCGCTACAGGCGCAGAAGGATGGCTTGATCCGGGAGGCTCCGGTGGTCAGCGCCAATAACTCGGCGTCGGAACAAGCGGCCCATATCCAGGACATGATCGTCAAGGGCGTCAATGCCATCGTCATCCTGGCCGCGTCTGACACGGCCCTCAATGGGGTGATCCGCGATGCCTGCAACGCCGGCATCGTGGTGGTGGTCATGGCCAGCCTGGTCACCGAGCAATGCGTCTATACCGTGGATTACAACTGGTCTGCCATGGGCCGTGTGGAAATGGATTACATCGCCGAGCGCCTGAAGGGCAACGGAACGTTGCTGGAGATCCGTGGCATTGCCGGCGATGCCACCGATAAAAACATCAGCGACGGCATTCGCAAGGCCGCCAGCGACTATCCGGGCCTGAGATTCGCCAAGACCGTGTACGGGAACTGGACGGCTTCCGTGGCCCGCAAGGAGGTGGCGCTGGCGCTGCTATCGCTGCCCAACATTGATGCCGTGGCGACTCAGGGGGGCGACGGTTATGGGGCGGCCATGGCGTTCAAGGCGGCGGGCCGTCCGTTGCCGATCATCGTGATGGGCAACCGTCAGGACGAGCTCGCCCTGTGGAAACAGGAGCGCGATGCCAATGGCTACGAGACCGTCTCTGTCTCTGCCTCCCCGAGCGTCTCTCAGGTGGGTTTCTGGGTAGCCCAGCAGATCCTGGCGGGCAAGCAGGTGCCGAAGTTCGTCGAGGTGCCGCTGGTGCGTATCGATGCAAAAGACTTGGACGCCTGGCTCGCCACTATGCCGGTGGGCGGCGCCGCCAATCCTTTCTACAGCCAGGCTTCCGTTGCGGCGATGATCGACGCTGCCATCAACAACACGGTGTCGCCAGCGCCGCTGCCGGAGGTGACGAAACAGTAGCGGCGGGCGAGGAGGCGAAGCCCCGATGTTGACATTCAAATCGGCCACGGCCAGGCCCATTGCCGTCAGGATTGGCCTGGCAGTTGCCGCACTGGTGTTCTTGATGCTGGCGGTATCGCTGGTGAACCTCTACGGCCTGCGAGGCATGGTGCGTGCGGTGGATTCCGCCAGCCATTCCGCAGAAATTCTGGCTTCGGTCAACGGCGCCACCGGGCGGGTGGAAAACTTCATTGCCACCCGCGATCAGGAAAGCTTGTCCCAGGCCGAAGGCATGGTGGCGACGGCTATTACCGGCCTTGCCGCCATTCCGGTGGCAGAAGCGCAATCGCTCAAGGGCAGCCTGGAACGGCTCGCCGGGGCGATCGCCGCCTTGCGGGCGGCGACCCTGACCATGGATGGCGAAACGGAGAACATGACCGCCCACTACGAGCGAATGCGAGAGGCGACGATCGTCGTCGAACAGGGCATCGCCGATGGGCTGAAGACGCTTGGTGCCCGCGCCACTGACCACCAGGCGCGGGTGAGCAATATTGAGAGTGCCCACCGTATCCTGGATATCCTGCGCAACGGCGAACGGATCATCACCGCCAATGTGGCCAAGGTGCTGGTGACCGGTGATGGGGCGGCCGCCACTGCGGCGAGCAGCGCCTGCGCGGCATTGCCGCCCGTGGTCGAGCAATTGCGCGAGTTGATGGGAGCGCCGCAGGAGGTCGAGACCCTGGGGCAGTTGGCGACGGCGGTCGCTGCCGCCTGCCTGGCGGTCGAGCAGCTTGGCGCGGCACCCAAGCTTCGCGGTGGCGAGGCTTTGCGGCATCTCGGCACCGTTGGGGACGTGGCCGAACGCCTCGAAGTCATGCTGGGTGAAGTGGAGGAGCACGTTGCCCACGAAGCCAGCGACATTCAGGCCGCCACCGGTTTGCTGCAAAATGCGGCCGCATTGTCCAAGCGTTTCGCCGAGCGTGTGGCCACCCTGGAGGCGCAGACGTTGTCGTTTCGCCTGGCACCCTCGGCCGAGGTCGCCAGCGCTGTCGATGCCATCCTCGATGAACTCTCCCGTCTCGCGCGCGTTCTCCCTTCATCGGTAGGGCCGCAGACCGACGCTACGCCCCAGACGGTCAGCGATCAGATCGCCGGCTACCGGGCCGCATTCGCCAGGTTCCATCAGGCGAGCAATGCCTTGAGTGACGCGCGCGACCAAGTTCGCAACGAGGCCCGCAGCGCAGGCCTGTTGGTTGCGCGCTTCGCTGGCCAAGCGCGTTCAGACGCCTTGGTCCACAAGGATCGCGGCATGCTCGCCACGATCATCGCGGGCGCCGTCGCCATTCTGCTGGCCGGTGCCATCGCCTGGAGCACCTCGCGGTTTGTTGCGCAGCCCATCGTTGCCCTGGCCTCGGTCATGCGCCGGCTCGCTGCCGGTGACCTGAGCGCCGAGATCGCCAGCGCCGGGCGCGGCGATGAGATTGGGATCATGACCCGTGCGGTGCGGGTGTTCCAGGAGAATGCTTTGCGCATCCGGGTGCTGGAGGCCGAGGCCGAAGCCGAACGACAGCAGGTCCAGGCCTCTTTGGAGAGAATGGTCGATGAACGGACCGACACGCTGCACCGGCAGACCGAGGTGTTGGAGGCGCAGGCCGTCGAACTCATTCAGGCGCGCAACCAGGCCGAGACGGCTAACCGGGCCAAGAGCGATTTCGTTGCCACGGTCAGTCACGAACTGCGCACCCCCCTGACCCTGATTCTCGCCCCCCTGGAGCAGCTCTCGGCGGTGACCACCCCGCCCGCGGACTGGCGTGTGCAAGTCGAGCGCGCCCAACGCAATGCGCTGCGCTTGATGAGCCGGGTGAATGAGATCCTCGATTTTTCCAAGGCCGAAGCCGGCAAGGTGGAGTTGTTTCCAACGTCCGTTGACTTGAACAAGGCGGTGGGTGTGCTGGCCGAGGATGCCGCGCTGGTGGCGCAGGGCAAAGGCTGCACCTTGACCTGCAGCATCGACGCCGCGCTCGGCACGGTGTTCCTGGACCCCCGACACTTCGAGAAGATCGTGCTTAACCTGGTGAGCAATGCTATCAAGTTCACGCCCGCTGGCGGCACCGTGCACGTGGCCGTGACGCCGATTGATGGCGAGCGATTTGAACTCGCGGTGCAAGACTCGGGGATTGGCATTGCGCCTGACAAACTGCCGTTGTTGTTCCAGCGTTTTTCCCAGATCGACAATTCCGCCACGCGCCATTACAGCGGCACAGGCATTGGTCTGGCCCTGGTCAAGTATCTGGCCGAACGGATGGGGGGCGAAGTTGGCGTCAACAGCGAGCCTGGACGCGGCTCATGCTTCTTTGTGCGACTTCCGCTGGGGGCTGAGCAAAGCATCGTGCCGATCGACGCCAGCAATAGGATGCACGAGCGGTCAGCACCGAGCACCACCGAGCAGCGCTACCTGCGTTTCGACGACGGCCGCCAAGGCAGTCGCGGCGACCCGGCGTCGACGCAAGTCGCAGACGACGAGCCCCACCCGGAACACGCCTTGCGATCCAAAGTACTGGTGGTCGACGACAACCCGGAAATGCTCAGCTACCTCAACGAACTTTTGCGCGACGACTACATTGTCGCCACCGCAGCCGATGGAGAACAGGCCTGGGCAATACTGCAGCGTCGACCCATCGATGTCGTTCTCTCGGACGTGATGATGCCCAAGCTCGACGGCTTTGGCCTGACCGCCAGAATCAAAGCCAGCGCCGGCTTCGCTCATCTGCCCGTGATCCTATTGACCGCCCGCGGCGGCAGCGAGGCCTGCGTCTCCGGGCTGGAGAGTGGCGCCGATGACTATATCGCCAAACCCTTCTCGCCGCTGGAGCTCAAGGCTCGCGTACGCGCGGCCCTGCGCATGAGCCAGGTGCAAGCCGAACTGAGCGCAAAATCCCGTCAGGCGGGCATGGCCGAAATTGCCACTACGGTGCTGCACAACGTCGGCAATGTCCTCAACAGCGTGAACGTATCGGCAGAGCTGGTCAGCGGCCAGATGCGCAACTCCAAAGCCCAGGGCCTGGGCAAGGTGGCTCAACTGATGAACGAACACGTCCATGACCTGAGCGATTTCCTCACCCGAGACAACAAAGGGAAGATGCTGCCCGACTACCTGCTCAAGCTGGCGACAGTGGTGACGGCAGAGCAACAGGGCATCATCGAAGAACTCGGGCAACTCACCAAGGGCATTGACCACATCAAAACCATTGTCGCGGCCCAGCAGTCCTATGCCGTTGCCGTCAGTGTCGTCGAGACAATCGCGATCTCGGAATTAATCGATGACGCCTTGCGCATGAGTGCCGGACCACGGGGGCGTCAGGAGGTGACGGTGGTCAAGGAGATTACCGACTTGCCCCTGCTGTCGCTGGACCGGCACCGAGTGCTGCTGATCCTGATGAACCTGATCAGAAACGCCAAGCAGGCGTTGGACGGCGTGATCGATCGCAGCCCGGCCATCACGTTCAACGCCTCTGTTACGGACGGGCCAGTATTGCGTATCACGGTGGCCGACAACGGCAACGGGATTACGCCAGAGCATCTGGTGCGCATCTTTTCCCATGGCTTCACGACGCGCCAGGACGGTCACGGTTTCGGCCTGCACAGCTGCGCGCTCGCTGCGCAGGAAATGGGTGGCAGCTTGACCGTGCGCAGCGACGGGGCTGGGCAAGGCGCAACCTTCATCCTCGATGTCCCCCTTGATGCCCAGCAGAGTAAGGGATGAACACTGAATCGGCGCATCTGGCTGGTCGATGAGGTATCGCTGACGCGGTTGATGAGGGGCGAGTTGGCCGCGGTCCCGACACCACCCGGACTCACGACGCGCAGCAACGGCGCCGCTGCTGCGACTCGAGTGTTACTGCGCTTGCAGTTGTGCCCATTAACGGCGCACCCCTTGAGCTATTTGGTAGCACCGCGCCTTGACCCCATGCGCCAGGCTGACGCGGGTTTTCCGGCGATTTCTGCCAAATCAATCACTTGACGCGTAACCGAAGAATTGGCACGCATCCTGCTTTTTTGTATTCGTGGATAATTGGATACAAAAATTCAAAAGGTGCTGTCCGATGCAATTTGCCTCCGCTTACGTTGACCGCCAGCCCCTCACCGCCGAGGAGGAGGCCTACAGTTTTCTGCTCAATGCCATTTGCAACGGCCGTTATCGCAAGGGTGATCGCCTGATTGCAGAGGACATTGCCACCGAGCTCGGGATGAGCCGCATGCCGGTACGCGAGGCTTTTCGCCGCCTGGACGCGCAGGGCCTGGTGACCCTGCGGCCCAACCGTGGCGCGGTCGTCAGCGGCGTGGATATCGATGAATTGCACGAAGTGTTTGAAATGCGCAGCGCCCTCGAAGGCCTGGCGGTGCGCGTTGCCACCAGCCGTATCGGCGAACGCCAACTGGCGGCGCTGGAGCGCCTGCTGGACGAGATGGACGATTACCGCGACGACAGCGCCGAGTGGGTCAGCCGCCACCGTGCCTTCCATGAATTGCTCTGCAGCCTCAGCGGGCGTCCGCGCTTGATGAAGCAGATCTCGGCGCTGTACTCGCTGGTCGAGGCGCCTATGCGGTTGTGGTTGCAACACGGTGACAAACCGCTCAGCGCACGCCAGGAGCACGCGGTGATCCTCGATGCCATCCGTGCCGGGGATGCCGCCCGTGCCGAAGCGGTGGTGCGCGAACACATCGAAGGCACCGTGCCGGCGCTGATTCAATTCCTGCAATCGGAAAAATAGAAGCGGGCCCAAGCCCGACTGTGTTTTGACATTGAGTCCTGCCCCCGTTGTTCAACGAACTGGAGTGTCTGGTCATGCATAAACGCCGCGCCTTGCTGGTGGCTGTAACCCTGGGTCTCTGCACGCAAGGGGCGTTTGCCGCGCCCCAGGTGCCGGAGCGCCTGCAGAAAGTCGATAAGCTCACGTATTGCTCGGGGATGGATTCACCGCCCCTGGTGTCCTTCGACGAAAACCAGAAACCGCGCGGGCTCACCGTCGACCTGGGCCTGGAAATTGCCAAGCGCCTGGGTGACAAGCCGGTGCAGTGGCGGGTGATTCCGTTCTCCGGGCTGGTCCCGGCGCTGCTCGCCCAGCAGTGCGACATGATCGTCGACCAGCTGTTCGACAAGCCTGAGCGGCGGCAGGTCATCGACATCGTCAACTACATGTATTCCAGCCAGTCGGTGGTGGTCCCCAAGGGCAACCCCAAGGGCATCAAGGCGCTGGATGACTTGTCCGGGCACAAGGTGGCGGTGCTCAACGGCTCCACCATCAAGACCCTGCTCGATACCCAGAATGAAAGCCTGGCCAAGGCCGGCAAGCCACCGATGAAGCTGGTGGTCTACAACACCGACACCGATGCATTCCAGGCGCTGCGCATCAACCAGGTCGACGCCTACGGCACCACCGTGGAAACCGCCGGGTACTACGCGGCGATGGCGCCGGAGCTGTTCCAGGAAGGCGTACCGGCCTTCAGTCGCATCCTCACCGGCCTGGGGATTCGCAAGGATGACCCGCAACTGACCGCCGCCGTGCAGCAGGTGATCAGTGATATGCGCAGTGACGGCAGCTATGGGCAATTGCTGAACAAATGGCATGTCAGCAGCGACACACTCGACTGAGGTTTGCCAGCGATGAATTTCAATTGGGATGTGTTCTGGCAGTACCTGTTGCAGCCGAGCGGGGTGTACCTCACCGGGCTCTGGCTGACCTGCCTGATCAGCGTGCTGGCGATGGCGCTCGGTTGTGTCCTGGGGCTGGCGGCCGCGCTGCTGCGCTTGTCGAAAAACCCGCTGTTGCACCTGCCGGTGCGTTTTTATGTGTGGTTGATGCGCGGTACGCCGTTGCTGGTGCAGATCGTCTTTCTCTACACGGCCTTGGCGGCGGGCGGCATCTTCCGCTTTGAGGACATTGCGCTGTTCGGCCTGGTCGTGCCCGGCAATATCCAGGCGGCGATCATTGCCCTGGGTCTCAATGAAGGGGCGTACATGGCCGAGATCATCCGCGCCGGCATCGGTGCGGTGGACAAGGGCCAGTATGAAGCCGGGCGCTCCCTGGGCATGCCGTTCGCCAAGCTGATGCGCCGCATCGTGTTGCCTCAGGCGTTCCGGGTGATCGTGCCGCCGCTGGGCAACGAGTTCAATGTGATGCTCAAGAACACCACCCTGGTCAGTGTGATTGGCGTGCAAGAGTTGCTGCTCAGCACCCAGATGATCACCTCGGCGACCTTTCGTGTATTCGAGCTGTACCTGGTGGTCGCGCTCTACTTCTTGACGCTGACGACCCTGTGGGGCTTTTTCCAGCGCTGGCTGGAGACGCGTTTCAGCCAGTCCGATCGGCCTGCCGCACCGCCGCCGGCATCCAGCCGCATGTTCGGCCGCAGCACCCTGAAATTGCTGAGGGGACGTTAACCATGGCGCACCAAAGTGAAGAACTGATCATCGAAGCCCTGGATATCCACAAATCGTTCGGCACGCTGCAGATTCTCAAGGGGATTTCGTTGCAGGTGCGACGCGGCGAGGTGGTGGTGCTGATTGGCGCCTCCGGTTCCGGCAAGACCACTTTTATCCGCTGCATCAACCTGCTGGAAGACATCCAGGCTGGACGCATCCGCGTCAACGGCCGCGCCATGGGCTATCGCGAGCGCAGCGACGGCAGCCTGGTGCGCGATTCGGAGCGCAACATCGCCCGGCAACGTCGCGACATCGGCATGGTGTTCCAGCGCTTCAACCTGTTCCCCCATATGACTGCCCTGGAAAACATCATCGAAGCCCCGATCCAGGTGCTCGGCGTACCGCGTGCCGAGGCGCTGGAACAGGCTCATGGCTTGCTGGCACGGGTCGGGCTGGCGGACAAGGCCAGCCATTACCCCTCGATGCTTTCCGGTGGCCAGCAGCAACGGGTCGCGATTGCCCGTGCCCTGGCAATGAAACCCCAGGCCATGTTGTTCGACGAACCCACCAGCGCGCTCGACCCGGAAACCGTCGGCGAAGTCCTGCAGGTCATGAAGACGCTGGCCGAAGAGGGCATGACCATGGTGGTGGTCACCCATGAAATGGGCTTTGCCCGTGAAGTGGCCGACCGTGTGGTGGTGCTCGATCAGGGGGAGCTCATCGAACAAGGCCCGCCGGAGCAGATTTTCAGCCACCCCAGCCACCCGCGTACCCGGGCCTTTCTCAGCCGCGTGTTATGACCCTTGCAAGGAAAATCACCATGCGTTTATCACGTTTGTTTGCGGCTCTGTGCTGTGCCGCCCTTGTCCCCGTGACCCAGGCCGCCGAGTCGGTGGTGAAGGTCTATAACTGGTCCGATTACATCGGCCCCGACACCGTGAAGAACTTCGAGAAAGACAGCGGCATCAAGGTGCAGTACGACATTTTCGACACCAACGAAATGCTCGAAGCCAAGTTGCTTTCCGGGCACTCGGGGTATGACGTGGTCGTGCCGTCCAGCCAGTTCCTGTCCAAGCAGATTCGCGCCGGCGCCTACCAGCCGCTGCAACGCGCGCTGCTGGATAACTGGAAGCACCTCGACCCGCGCCTGATGCAACGCCTGGAAGCCGCCGACCCCGGCAACCGCTACGCCGTGCCGTATATGTGGGGCACCGTGGGCATCGGCTACAACGCAGAAAAAGTGCGCGCCGTGCTGGGCAAGGACGTGGTGCTGGACTCGTGGTCGATGGTCTTCGAGCCTGGCAACCTGGCCAAGCTGAAAAGTTGCGGCGTGGCCTTCCTCGATGCGCCGGTGAAGATCATTCCCCAGGTCATGCTCTACCTGGGCCTGGACCCCAACAGCGTCAAGCCCGACGACTACAAGCAAGCCTCCAAACGCCTGATGGCGCTGCGGCCGTCGGTGACCTACTTCAACTCGTCGAAATACACCGCTGACCTGGCCAACGGCGATATCTGCGTGGCCGTCGGTTATTCCGGCGACGTGATGCAGGCTCAGAGCCGGGCCAAGGACGCCGGTAAAAACATCGACATCCGCTACCTGATGCCCAAGGAAGGCGTGAACCTGTGGTTCGACATGCTGGCGATTCCCAAGGACGCCGGTAACACAGCCAACGCCCACGCCCTGATCAACTACCTGCTGCGTCCCGACGTGATCGCGCCGATCAGCGACTACGTCGGCTACGCCAACCCGAACAAGGACGCCACGCCGCTGATGGACCCCAAGGTCAGCGGTAACCCGGGGATCTACCCCGGCGATGACGTCATCAGCCACACCTTTGTCTCCGCCGACCTGCCGGAAAACATCCAGCGCCTGATGACCCGGGAATGGAACCGGATCAAATCCGGCCAATAAATCGAAGAGCCTTTGCCATGTTGAAATTTTCTGCTCACGAGTACCCCTATCCATCGCAACGCCAGTGCGTGTTCGCGCGTCGCGGTATGGTCGCCGCATCCCAGCCCCTGGCCGCCCAGGCGGGTATCGAGATCATGCAAAAGGGCGGCAATGCCATCGACGCGGCGATTGCCACGGCGGCGGCGCTCACGGTGGTGGAGCCCACCGGCTGCGGCCTGGGCGGCGATGCCTTTGCCTTGGTGTGGTGCAAGGGCCAGTTGCACGGCCTGAACGGCAACGGCCACGCGCCGGCCGCCTTGAGTATCGACGCGGTCAAGGCCGCGGGGCACGATCGGATGCCGCTGTACGGCTGGACCCCGGTCACCGTGCCCGGCTGCCCGTCGGCCTGGGCGGAGCTGTCGCAACGCTTCGGCAAGCTGCCGTTTGCCGAGCTGCTGCAACCGGCCATCAGCCTGGCGCGTGATGGTTTCCCGCTGTCGCCGGTGGTTGCCCATCAATGGCAGATCGCGCTGGATGAATTCACCCCCCATCGCGACCCGGTGCTGGACGCCTGGTTCGATACCTTCCTGATCGACGGCCGCGCGCCTCGGGCAGGGGAGATCTTCCGCAACCCGGCCCAGGCGCGCACCCTGGAAGAACTCGCCACCAGCCGTTGCGAAAGCCTGTATCGCGGCGCCCTGGCCGCACGCCTGGATGCCCATTCGCGGGCCAGCGGTGGCTACTTGCGCGCCAGTGATCTCAAGGATTACCGCGCGCAGTGGGTGGACCCGATCCACATCAACTACCGTGGCGTGGACGTGTGGGAAATCCCACCGAGCGGCCAGGGCATGGTGGCGCTGATGGCGCTGAAAATCCTCGAAGGCTTCACCTTTGATCACCGCGACAGCCAACAGACCTGGCACCGCCAGCTCGAGGCGATGAAGCTCGCCTACAGCGACGGCCTGCACTACATCACCGACCCTCTGCATATGCGCGTGGCAGTCGCCGACCTGCTCAGCGACGACTACAGCGCGCGCCGCCGCGCGCAGATCGGCGAACAGGCACAGCCGCCCAAACCCGGTGACCCGCACGCCAGCGGCACGGTGTACCTGGCCACGGCGGACGCTGAAGGCAATATGGTCTCGTTCATCCAGAGCAACTACCACGGCTTCGGCTCCGGCGTGGTGCTGCCCGACAGTGGCATTGCGCTGCAGAACCGTGGGCAGGAATTCAGCCTCGACCCGGCCCACGCCAACTGCCTGGCCGCGGGCAAGAAAACCTTCCACACCATCATCCCCGGCTTCCTCACCAAGGACGGCCAAGCCCTTGGCCCGTTCGGCGTGATGGGCGGCTATATGCAGCCCCAGGGCCACGTGCAGATGGTGATGAACCTGGTGGACTTCGGCCTCAACCCCCAGGCCGCGCTGGATGCGCCACGCTGGCAATGGCTGGGCGACATGAAGGTCGGCATCGAGCAGGGCGCCTCCCGTGACTTGGCCAATGCCCTGGCCCGGCGTGGGCATCACGTGCAGATCGCCAGCGACCTGACCGACTACGGGCGTGGGCAAATCATCCTGCGCGACCCGGTCAGCGGGGTGCTCTGCGCAGGCACTGAACCGCGGGCGGACTCCCATATTGCCGTGTGGTAACCGCCTGGCGCAGCCCTCGTCTGAGCATGTCGCGGCGACTCGTAGCGGGTCGTCGAGGCTTTCCTATGGCACGGGCTTTCGGCCCAGATTGCCCGGCAGCGGCATCCTCCGCAGCCGGCAATCCGCTGGGATTCAAAGGCGGTGGAATTAGCGTTTCTTGATAAAAAGTTTTATTGACTAAAATAAAATATCGGGTAATTATTTCCCTGCATCTGCTTTCATGCAGAGTCATCTTCAGGGTTATCCCGATGAGTCATACACCCCCGTCTTTTCTTGCGACTCTTTACATCGAGGCCACTGAGTCGCCCTCGGCCAATCGCATCACCCCCCAGCTGATGCAGGGCTTCCCCGCCGAACCCAAACACCGAGTCACGTGGCACAACTGGATGCGCGCACCCTTCAGCCAGTGGGGCTTCCGTCATCTGGCGCGGCTGCGTCCCACCATCGATGTGGCGGCGGGTCCAGGGCCTGCCGGTCAGCTCAAGGAAGCGCCCAACGCGCTGGATCAGCTGTGTTTCGACAGCGAATGCGGGTTGAGCATCAGTGTTATCGAACACCTTGTCGCCAGCCAGACCGACGCCTTTCTGGTGCTGCAGGGCGACACGGTGTTGTTCGAGCGCTACTTCAACGGTCAGCGTGCGGATGACCGGCACATCATGTTCTCGGTGACCAAGTCGCTGATCGGCACCCTTGGTGAACAGCTGGTTTCCAACGGCACGCTCAAGCCCGAGCTGTCCGTCGCGTACTACGTGCCTGAGCTGGTGGGCAGTGCGTTTGGCGATGCCACGGTGCGTCAGTTGTTCGATATGGCGGTGGGCATCGACTACAGCGAGGTGTATGACGACCCCAGCTCTGAGAGCTCGCAGTATGGTTATGCCTGCGGCTTTCAACCGGCACCGGCGCAGTACGCCCAGTTCGACTCGTTGTACCAGTACTTGCCGTCTCTCAAGAAGCGCGGCAGCCACGGTGGTTTTTTCCATTACGTGACCGCAACCACCGAAGCCTTGGCATGGGTCATGGAACGTGCCTCGGGCAAGGCCTGCAGTCAGATGCTGGAAGAGATCTGGGTTCGCCTGGGATGCGACCGCGACGGTTATTTCATGGCCGATCCCTGGGGCCGTAACGTGGCCGGGGCGGGCTTCAGCGCAACCTTGAGAGACATGGCACGTTTCGGCCGCCTGCTGGCCAACGACGGTCGCCAGGACGGCGTTGAGCTGCTGTCGCCCGAGACCGTGGCCCGTATCGCCGCCGGCGCTGATCCTGCGGTCTACGCGCAAAATGCCGAGTTCTCGAGCTGGACGCCGGGTGCGTCCTATCGCAGCCAGTGGTACGTGTTCAACGACCACAGCCAAGCCCTGATGGCTGGGGGCATCCACGGCCAATACCTGTTTATCGACAAGCCGTCCGGCGTGGTGATCGTCAAGCAATCGTCGCTCACCGATGCGGTCAGCCCGTTCGATAACGACAGCGTGCGCATGCTGCGCGCGATCGCCGCGCAACTGAGTCACTGACCCACGCCTAAAAAATAAGAGTTTTGCGTTCTATTCACTTGGCTTGCCCAGGTGTTGGCGGCGCTCTGCGTCGCCATTGACTGCCCTGTAACAACAATAATTCCACAGGAGCTTCTTATGGTTTTCACCAAGCGTTTTTCCCGAGCGCTGTTAGCGCTCGGCTTACCCCTGACCAGTCATGTCGCGTTGGCGGGCTACACCTTTGAGGACGGCGATCTCAAGGGTGAAGTCAATCTCACGGTGGGCGGGGCGACGCTGTTTACCCGTGGCGTCAACTTCGGCAGCGGCCAGGTCGATGCGCGCAACGGCAAAAACGGCGGGGCCAGGATCAACTGGCAAGAGGTCTACGTAAAACCGGGGGTCAAACTCGAGTATGCGCTGCAACCGGATTTCAGCCTGCTGGCGGGCGGTTCCCTGGTGGGCGCGAGCACGTTTGGCGATGGCGATGCGGGGGGCTTCAGCCGCAGCTCCGACGGCAAGGTCGCTGCCGAAGAACTCTACGGCGGTTTTCGCGCCGGCGAATGGAAGTTCACCGCCGGCCGCCAGAACTACATGATCGGTACGGGGTTCATCGTCATGGACGGTAACCTCGACCAATACAAGGATGGCGCCTACTGGCTCGGCCCGCGAACCGCGTTCAAGGATTCGGCGATCCTCGCCTGGGATCATGGCGCGCTGAAGTCCCAGGCCTTCACCTTGCGCACCGATGATGACTTGGGCGATTTCCGCATGACCGGCGTCAACCTCGATTACAACCTCGATGACCAGGTGACGCTCGGCGCCATGGCCATGAAGGTCAATGCCCTTGGCCCCCGAGGCAGCACGCTCCCGCGCCGTCGGGACGGCATGCAGGTGTACAACCTGCGGGCGCTCAACGCCAAGGTGCCCGGCGTACAGGCGCTGACGCTGAATGCCGAGTACGCGCTGGAGCGCGGCAGCGGCGAGGGGGTCGACTACGATGCCAACGCCTGGTACGCCCAGGCCGACTACGCCTTCAGCACCGTGCCGCTGACGCCGGTCCTCGGCTACCGCTACGCGAGCTTTTCCGGCGACGACAACCTCACCGACAACCGGCAGAAAGCCTGGGATTCGCTGAGTAAAGGCTTCGTCGACTGGAGCACATGGCTGGTCGGGGACGTGGTCGGCAACTACCTGCTGTTCAACAGCAACGAAAACGTCCAGCAGTTCTCCCTCAAGACCCACCTCAACGAAACCCTGACCCTCGGCGCGATTCACTACCAGTTCTGGCTGGACGAGAAAAACTACATGGGCGCACCGGTCAGCGATCGGCGCTTTGCTGACGAAAGTGTGGTTTTCCTCGACTGGACGCCCACGCCGTCGTTCTATACGTCGCTGTCCTACAACTGGGTCAAGCCACTGGCCGCCGCCAAACAGGTATTCGGCGATGACCAGACGTTCAGTGCGCTGGAACTGTATTTCACCTATCGCTATTAAGTGCCGCGAGCCATCGTGGCCGCGCTGGAGTGTTTGGATCATGAACAGGTTTTTGCGTAATACCTTGCTGGGCACTGTCACTTCGTTGCTGATCAGTGGTTTTTGCCTGGCTGAAGAGCGGACGGTACGGATCTACAATTGGATCGAATACCTGCCGCCCGAAGTGCTCAAGAGCTTCCAGGACGAAACCGGCATTCGTCCGATTTACGATGTGTTCGACAGTTCCGAAACCATGGAGTCCAAGCTGCTGACGGGCAACTCCGGGTATGACGTGGTGTTCCCCGGCACCGCCAACCTGGGGCACTTGATCACCGCCGGAGCGGTGCAGCCACTGGACCGCAAGCAGTTGCCGAACTGGCAGCACTTGGACCCGCAGTTCATGCAATCCCTGGAAGCGGTGGGTGACACCGGCAACCGCTACGCCGCGCCTTACCTCTGGGGCACCACATTGATCGGCTACAACGTCGACAAGGTGCGCAAAGCCCTGGGCCCCGACGTGCAGATGAACAGTTGGGACATCATCTTCAACGAAGAAAACCTCGCCAAGCTCGCCAGCTGCGGGGTCGGCTTCCTCGACGCCGGCAACGAGATCCTGCCGATTGCCTTGCACTACAAGGGCCTCGACCCCAATAGCCAGAAGCGCGAGGACTATGTGCAGGCTCAGGCCGCAATGATGAAGATTCGCCCTTACATCACCTACTTCAACTCGTCGCGCTACGGCATGGACCTGGCCAACGGTGATATCTGTGTGGGCGTGGGCTGGTCCGGCGGTGTCGCGCTGGCCAAGCAATTGGCGGATGCCGCTGGCAAGGGCGTCAAGGTCGAGATGGCATTGCCCAGGGAAGGCGCGCCGATGTGGTCGGATGTGATGATGATCCCAGCCAATGCGCCCGACCTTGCAGAGGCTCATGTGTTCATCAATTACATCCTGCGCCCGGACGTGATTGCGCGCATCAGCAACAAAATCGGCTATCCCAACCCGAACAAGGACGCCACCGCGCTGGTGGACGCCAGCATCCGTAACAACCCCAACATGTATGTGCCGGAGCCCGCGCGCAAGACCCTGTTCGCCCTGGAGCCGATCCCGGCTGCGGTGGAACGCATCCGTACCCGCACCTGGACCGCCATCAAGAGCAACCGCTGATCAGTGTGACCCTAATGCCAGGCAGTTAATTTTTTTTGTAGGAGCGAGGGGGACGCCTAGTTCTTGCTCGCGAAAAACCCACAGGCGCCGCGTTCATTCAGGAGGCACGCGTCATCGTTGAGGTTTTTCGCGAGCAAGCTCGCTCCTACAGAAGGCGCTGTACGCTTAACTGACGGGCATTAGGGCTTGCTCCGCTCACTGCAGAGTTATGTGTCAGCCTTAAGATTTGTGTAGATACCTATGCTGTCAGGCCTGCATTCCGTAGAACAGCAACTCGGTGATACGCCTGACCTGGGTAGAGTGCGCGTCGATATCCGGGTGTTCCTGGTTCACCAGCCGAAACAACTGCAGGTGGGAGTAGTCGTTCAGCAGGAACGCGGCCAACTCCACATCGAGTTGCGGGCGCAGCTTGCCGGCCCGTTGCAGTTCCCGCAGCAGCTCGCTGATTTCGGCCCTGAGCGCATCGTTCATGGCCCGATAACCTTCGGGCAGTTCATTGCTGCCACCGAACAGGATCAATGGCAGCAGTTCGCGCCACAGGCTGGGGTGCATGACTTCCAAGGCATAACCCGTCAGCAGCCGTTCCAAGTGGCACAGCGCCTCGACCGGATCCTCTATTTCCCGGATCAGGCTGCGCGTGTCAGTGATGGCGCGTTGATCGGCGTGGTGCAGGATTTCCAGGATGATTTCCTGCTTGTTGCCGAAGTACTTGAACACCGTGGGCGGCGACACCCCGGCCTGGCTGGCGATCTGTTCGATGGTGGTGTTCTGGAAACCCTGGCGCTCGAACAGTTCGATCGCCGCCTTGCTGATGGCTTGCCGGCGTTCGGCTTTCTGACGTTCACGCAGTCCGCTCACGGGAGGTCCTTGTCACGAGTAAAAAGAGGGGCACCAGGCGCTTGTCGGCCGGGTATCCCTGCAAAATACTTAATTGGGTAAAGCTTTTAAAGCTCTAATTGCCATTCAAGGCGCCTGCCGCCGATGTTTCTTCAGGCGGTAGGCAAATTGCGCCCGGCTCAGTCCCACGAGCCTGGCCGCAGCGGCCAGGTTGCCTGCGTTCTGTTGCAGCGCCTCATTGATCAGGCGCGATTCCAGGCCCTCGATGGAAAACCCCTGTTCCAGTTGGCCAAGCGTATCCAACAGTGCAGGGCGGGGCATTTGCCCGGTGTTTGACAGGCTGCCGTGATCGTCCAGGCCATAGGGATCGGCCGGCATCGGCTCGTTGCGAAACAGGTGCACCAGGTCGATGGCCTGGCCTTCGTTACTGGCGATCAGGCCGCGCTCGATCAGGTTTTGCAGCTCGCGCACATTGCCCGCGAAGTCGTAGCGCAGCAACACCTTCAGGGCGCGCATGGTCAGGCCCACGGGGGTGCGCGCATATTCCTGGCAGAAGCGCGTCAGAAACGCGTTGATCAACAGCGGGATGTCATCGCGGCGTTCCCGCAGGGGCGGCAGGGCAATGGGGTAGACATTCAGCCGGTAGAACAGGTCTTCGCGAAACGTACCGTCAGCGACCGCTTTGCGCAGGTCAAGGTTGGTAGCGGCCACCACCCGCACATCCACCTTGATGCCGCGCACGCCGCCGACCCGTTCGATCTCGCGCTCCTGCAAGGCCCGCAGCAGTTTGCTTTGCCCGGTCAGGCTGAGGCTGGTGATTTCATCCAGAAACAGTGTCCCGCCCTGGGCTCGCTCGAAACGTCCGGGACGTGAGTGTGTCGCGCCGGTATACGCCCCACGTTCGACACCGAAGAGTTCGGCTTCGATCAGGTTATCCGGGATGGCCGCGCAATTGAGCGCCACGAACGGGCTGTCACGGCGACAGCTGAGCTGGTGCAACTGGCGTGCGAACATCTCCTTACCCACCCCTGACTCACCGCTGATCAGCACGGTGGCGGGCGTCAGCGCGACGCGTTGCAGCGCCTGCATCGCGGCATTGAACGCGGCACTGGCGCCCACCAACGGCGGTGGCTGGCTGCCGCTGGCACGGTTGCCCATTGCGCTATCGAGCGTAGGGGCGGCGGCGGGGCGGGTGACGGTCTGGGACACATTCAGGTAGCGCAGGTCCTGCTCGACGTCGCCCCATTGCTCGGCCGTCTTGCCGATCACCCGGCAACTTCGGTGGCCCATGCCGCGGCACTCCACTTCGCGGAAAATCACCATTTGCCCGAAAAGGCCACTGACGAAACCGATGGCATAGCCCGTTTCTGTCCAGCACACCGGATCCTGACCGATGCCATAGGCACCTACATGTTCGTCGGCTTCGCATGAGTGGTGCCAGAGAAATTCGCCTTCGTAGAAGCCTGAGTCGGCGTCGAACTTGAAGTGCAGGGGCTCGACCTTGGTCATGCCTTCCAGGGTGTGCAGATGTGTGCCGGCGCGAAACACGGCAGCGGCATCCGCCTGTGGCCAGCGTTCGCGGATCAGCCGGGCATCCCGCGCACCGGACGCGTAGCCGGCACGGGTGAACAGGCCGCGCGCCTGTTCCAGCCCCAGGCGCTCGATGACCTCCCTGCGCAGGGCACCAAACGACGAGCTGTGCAGCAACAACATACGTTGATCGTTGAGCCAGATCCGCCCGTCTTCGGGAGAAAAGAACAGGCAGTCGGTCAGTTCCGCCGGCGTCGGTGAACTGCTGTCGCTGAGTTGGCGGCTATCGCCCCTCGGATGGTAAGACGCGGTGGCCACCCGGTCGTCGGGCAGCGCGCTGTGGGGATTAGTCATTGTTATGCCCCTGCAAAGCGAGTGAACGATATGAGCAACTGCGAAGATAGTTATTAAACATAACCTTATCAATTGAACAAGTGCCAGCGGCCTGGTTTTTACCGCCGCGCTGCGGGGTGTCCATGGGCCGTGCGTGGCAACCCTTGGTCCAGAGCCTTCGGCGCGTTATGTCAGCGCCAGGGTGTGCAAGCGGCACAGCCTTTGCTCAAGGCTTGATGCGGCGTTTGCACCGTGTGCAGGCGATGACAATTACAAGAACCGGGAGTTGCCATGTCAGTGTCTGAAACCACCCATTTTCTACAGCGGGCCCTTGAGTCCGAATGCCTGTTCAACGGCGATTGGAGACCCGCTTCGGGAGCCCTGAGCGCGGTGATCGAACCGGCCACCGGCGAGCCGTTGATGCAGTGCGCCATGGCCAACCCGGCCGATATCGCCATCGCTTGCCGGAGTGCGGCCCTGGCGCAGCCGGCATGGGCCGCCCTCGGCCCACGGGAACGCGCCGAGGTGTTTCGCAAGGCGGCGGACCTGGCTCAGCAGTCCTTTGCCGAACTGGCGCTGTACGTCGCGCGGGAAACCGGCGGCGCGCTGTTCAAGGGCGAACACGAGGTGCGCGAGGCCATTGTGCTGCTGCATCAGGCGGCGGGGCTGTTGTCCCAACCCCATGGGCTGGTGCTGCCCAGTGCGGCCGGTCGCCTGTCTTACGCCCGGCGTCAGCCCCATGGCGTGGTCGGGGTGATTTCACCGTTCAATTTCCCCCTGGTGCTGTCGCTGCGCTCGGTGGCGCCGGCCCTGGCTGCGGGGAATGCGGTGGTGCTCAAGCCCGATCCACAGACGCCGGTCAGCGGTGGTTTTATCATCGCCCGGCTGTTTGAAGAGGCGGGTTTGCCCAAGGGGCTGTTGCACGTATTGCCCGGTGCCGCGCCGGCGGGTGAAGCGCTGTGCCGCGACCCGAATGTGCGGATGATCGCGTTCACCGGTTCCACGGCGGCCGGGCGCAAAGTCGCCGAGGTGGCCGGGCGGCATCTGAAAAAGGTCGCGCTGGAACTGGGCGGCAAAAACCCCCTGATCGTTCTTGAAGACGCTGATCTGGACCTGGCCGCGAGCAACGCAGCCTGGGGCGCCTGGCTGCACCAGGGGCAGATCTGCATGGCGACCGGCTTGATTCTCGCCCATGAATCCATCGCCGAACGCCTCACGCGCAAGTTGGTGGACAAGGCCCGGGCACTGACCGTGGGCAATGCCGCGCGAGGTGAAGCCGCACTCGGTCCGTTGATCAATCAACGGCAATTGCAGCGCGTCCACGAGATTGTCAGCGACAGCCTGCAGGCCGGCGCGCGGTTGGAGGCGGGCGGCGAATACGACCGGTTGTTCTATCAGCCCACCGTACTCAGTGGTGTGCGTCCAGGCATGCGCGCCTTCGAGGATGAAATTTTCGGCCCGGTGGCGACGGTCGTCAGTTTTACCACCGACGAGGAGGCCATCGAACTGGCCAACCGCACCGAGTACGGCCTCTCGGCGGCCATCATCTCGCCGTCGGTCGGGCGCGCCATGGCCATCGGCGAGCGGCTCGACTGCGGCCTGCTGCACATCAACGACCAGACCGTGGCCGACGAATGCATCAACCCTTTCGGTGGGCGCGGTGCCTCCGGCAATGGCGGCAGCGTGGGCGGGCCGGCCGACTGGGACGAATACAGCCAGTGGCAATGGGTCACGGTGAAAAATACGCCGCCGACCTATCCCTTCTGAGCCCCGGCCCATGGGGTTGAAACACGCATGCCTATACAAAAACAAGAGGGCTTGAACATGAACCTGCACAACAAAACCTTGATCGTCACCGGTGTCGCTTCCGGCATTGGCGCCGAGCTGGCACGGCTCGCGCGTTTCCAGGGGGCGACGGTGATCGGTGTCGATCGCCATGCACCGCAACTGACCCTGGATGGCTTCTTCCAGGCCGACCTGGGCGATCCGGCCAGCATCGATGCGCTGGTGACGCGCCTGCCGGCGCGCGTCGATGGGCTGTGCAACATCGCCGGCGTGCCCGGTACGGCGCCGGTGCAAACGGTGGCCGAGGTCAATTACCTGGGGTTGCGGCATCTCACCCAAACGCTGCTGCCACGCATGCCGGCGGGCGGCAGCATCGTCAATGTCGCCTCGGTCCTCGGTGCGCAATGGCCGCAACGCCTGGAACTGCACAAGGCCCTGGCCGCGACGCACAGCTTCGAGGCCGGGCAGCAGTGGCTGGCGGCCAATCCGGTGGAGCAGGCCAGCTGTTACCAGTACTTCAAGGAAGCGCTGATCGTGTGGAGCTTCCAGCAATCCCAGGGCTGGTTTCGTGATCACTCGGTACGTATCAACTGCGTCGCGCCGGGGCCGGTGTTCACCCCGATTCTCGGCGATTTCGTCAGCATGCTCGGGCCGGAGCGGGTGGCCGCGGACAACCAGCGCATGACCCGCCCGGCCCTGGCCGATGAGGTGGCCGCGGTGATCGCCTTCCTCTGCTCGGACGCTGCGCGCTGGGTCAACGGGGTCAACCTGCCGGTGGATGGTGGGTTGGCGGCGACCTACGTGTAAAGGTTGCAACGGCGGTAAACCCCGGCGCGGATCCACCGTGCCGGGGGTCTTGAACAACAACAAAAATACAGGACATACAAGATGCTCAAGCCTATCTTGCGGGCGGTTGCGGCCATGACTTTTGTCGCACTGACATCGACTGCACACGCTTACGATTTGCCCGGACTCAACCTGGGCAGCACCAGTTTCTACGACGGCTCACCGGCCCCGGCCGGCCCGGGCTGGTACCTGGAGGAATACCTGACGTACTCCCGGGCCAGCCGCTTCAATGATGCCAACGGCCACAAGCTGGCATTGCCCAAGCAGGACGTGGAAGTGGTGGCGCCTACCACCCAGATCATCTACCTCGGCCAACCCCTGGCCAATGGTGCGATGCCAGGATTCACCCTGATCAACACCTCCCTGGCCCACGTGGATGTCGACGATGGGTTGAACAATGCGGCGCTGAGTTCGCGGGCTGGCTTTGGTGATGTGATTGTGGGGCCCTTCCTGCAACTGCCGACCCTGAGCCGCGCCGATGGCAGCCCACTGCTGACCCAACGTGTCGAAGCCGATATCTCGGTGCCGGTGGGGGCCTATGACCGCAAGCGCTCGATCAACCCCGGCAGCAACTTCTGGTCATTCAACCCGTATTACGCGGCGACGTACTGGTTCAACCCGCAGTGGTCGGCGAGCGGGCGTTTCATGTACCTGTGGAATGGCAAGAATGATGACCCGCAGGCCGGCTTTGGGGATGTTTCCGATACCCAGGCCGGCCAGGCGTTGCATGCCAACCTGACGCTGCAATATGCCTTGAGCCAGCAACTGAGCGTGGGGGTGAACGGCTACTGGTTGAAGCAGATCACCGACACCAAGGTCGATGGGCACGCCGTGAGCGGGCGTCGGGAGAAGGTCTGGGCCATGGGCCCAGGCCTGGTCTATGCCTTCAACAAGGAGAACGTGCTGTCGGTGAACGCTTACTTCGAGCAGCAGGCTGAGAACCGCACGCAGGGCAACAAGCTGGTGCTCAACTGGCTGCACAAGTTCTAGGCCTTGGTGTGCCCGGCCGCTGCCGGGGTGGGCAGGTTCAGTGGCGCCGTACGCACCATCACACTGATGATGGTCAGTGCGGCGATCACTACGCCGGGGGAGGTCGCCAGCAGTACCCCGGCGGTGCCGGCGCCAGCGGCAAGCAGTTGCCCGGCCGCCAGCGGCCCGGCTACCGAACCCAGGCGGCCGACGGCCACCGCTGCACCGACACCGGTGGCGCGCACCGAGGTGGGGTAGGAGGGCGGTGCCGACGCGTACAGCACCAACTGCGCGGCCATGACGAACAGGCCGGCGGCAAACCCGGCAATGGCCATGGGCACGATGCCCACCGACAACCCGACCCCTGCCAACGCCGCCAGCAACCCGGCATACACGGCCAGCACCACTTTGACGGCATTGCACCGGTCCAGCAGCACGCCACCGAGCAGCGAACCCAGGGCGCCGCCGATATTGAAGAGCATCTGCACCATGCCCGCCTGGGGTTTGCTGAAACCTTGCTCCAGCAACAGCGACGGCAGCCAGTTCAGCAGCATGTACATCACGGTCAGGGTGAAGAAGTAGCTGAGCCACAAGGCCAGTGTGGTGCGGGCGCGACCTTCGCCGAACAGCGCCTGGCCGGTGGAGGGGCGGGCGCCGGGGGTGTTGTCGCGCTGTTGGCGAAAGGCGGTGGATTCAGGCAGCAACAGGATCATCAACGGCACGGCGAGCAAGGGGGCCAGGCCGCCGATGATGAAGGTGGTCTGCCAGTGTTCACTGGAAAACATCGCCACCACGGCCGCCAATGCGCCACCCAACGGTACGCCGCAGTACATGACGCTGATGGCGGTACCACGGTTGCGTTCGCTGACCGCTTCGGCGCACAGCGCGATCAGGTTGGGCAGCGCGGCGCCCAACCCCAGGCCGGTGAGAAAACGCACCAACAGCAGGTTCGGGTAGCTTTCCACAAACGCAGTGCTCAGGGAGAACAGGCCGAACAGCAGCACGGCGATCACCAGGATTTTCTTGCGCCCGATGCGGTCAGCGACCCAACCACCGAAGAACGCCCCCGGCAGCAGGCCAATGATCCCGATGCTGAATACCCAGCCGAGCATCTTCGGGTCCAGGGCAAAACTCTGGCGCAATCCTGCGGCAGCGGTTCCGGCGGCCTGCAGATCGAACCCCTCGATCAGCGCAACGATAAAGCACAACGCGATAGTCAGCGTCGAACGACGCGATGGACTGTCCATGGGCAAACCTCATTGTTGTTTTTGTTGTGGTGGCAAGCACGAATGGCTGCTGGTGATTAAGATAACAAAGATAACTAAAAAATGAATGGCGGATGAAAAGTGCCAAAATCAATAAATAAGTACTTTAAATACAGGTAGTTGTGGTTCGTATCTGTACTCGACTTAAAAATAGATAGCTTTATTAATGTTCGATTATCGGTCATTCGCAGTTGACGAGCAGCGTCGGCTGTTTCCATTCTTTGTTCGCCAAGCCCAGTGGGCCGAGCCTGTGCCACCCCAAAAACAACAACAAAAAATGGACAACGAACATGCCAGAACTCCCTATGGAAGACGCTGTAGCCGTCGCCCGTGTGCCGAACAACCCTGCGTGCCTGCTCATGGCGTTGCTGGCCTTGAGCGTGCTGCCCACCCCGCTTTGGGCGGCAGGCTTTGTCGACGACAGCCACGGCACGTTGACCCTGCGCAATTACTACCTGGACCGCGACTACAAGGACGACGGTGCGAAGACCGCCGCGCGGGAATGGGCCCAGGCATTTATCGTCAACCTGGAGTCGGGATATACCCCAGGCCCGCTGGGTTTTGGCCTGGATGTCCGCGGCCTGATGGGGGTCAAGCTCGACTCGTCGCCGGACCGCAGCGGCACCGAGTTGTTGCCGGTGTCGGCCAGTGACAAGCGTGCCGCCGATGAATACTCGCGCCTGGCACCGACCGCCAAGTTGCGGTTTGCACAAACCACCGTAAAGACCGGCGACGTATCGATCTTCCTGCCGTTCGCCTTTGCCAGCCCCTCGCGCCTGTTGCCGCAAACCTTTCGCGGCACCACCTTGAGCTCCAAGGACATCGATGGCCTGACCCTCAATACCGGCTACATCGACCGCATCAACAAGCGCGATTCCACCGACTACCAGGCCATGACCATCGCCTCGCCCAACCGGCGTTTCAACCCCACCGCCACCACCTCGCACCTGGCGTACGTGGGTGGTGATTACCAGGTCAACAAAGACCTCAGCCTGCGCGTCTATCACTCGCAAATCGCGGACCTCTACCAGCAGGACACCCTGGCGCTGCTGCACAATCTGCCCGTGGGCGATGGCGTGCTCACCAGCGACCTGCGCAGTTTCTTCAGTCGCGAGGACGGCAGCGCCAAGGCGGGCAACGTGGATAACCGCAACCTCTCGGCGTTATTCGGCTACCGCCTGGGCGGTCACCGATTCAGCCTGGGCTACATGCATTCCAGTGGGCAGACGGCCACGCCCTATATCTCCGGCACCGAGCTGATGGGCATGAGCGAGCTGACCATGAGTTCGGACTTTCTCAATGCCAAGGAGCGCACGTGGCAAGCGATCTACGACTATGACTTCGCGGCATCGGGCCTGCCTGGGCTGAAGAGCCGGCTGCGGTATGTGCGTGGCGACAACATCGAACTGGCAGCGTTCAACGCCGAGGATCGCAAGGAGCGCGAGTTCCAGATGGAGCTGGGCTACGTGATCCAGAGCGGCCCGCTGAAGAACGTCGGGTTGATGGCGCGCAAGTCGATCTACCGCAATGACTTCCCAGGCGGCGCGGCCTTTCGCGATGAAAACCAGACCCGGTTCCTGGTGCTCTACACCGTGGCGCTCTGGTAAGCCGGTCAGTCCTGATAGACCTTCTTCAGCAAGCGCAGCAGCTCTTCACGTTCATGGCCGTCGAGGGCGGCCGTGGCGTCGAGGTCGCTCTGGGCGGCAATGTCCTTGAGCTCCTTGAGCAGGGTTTCGCCGGTCTTGCTGAGGAAGATCCCGTAGGAACGCTTGTCCGGCTTGCAACGCACTCGCACCGCGAGCGCACGGCTTTCCAGCTTGTTCAGCAACGGCACCACCTGGGGCGGCTCGATGGCCAGGGCGCGAGCCAGGTCGGCCTGCATCAGGCCAGGGTTCTGCTCGATGATCGCCAGGGCCGAGAACTGGGCGGGGCGCAGGTCGTGGTCGGAAAGACGGCCAATCAGGTTCTGGAACAACTTGAGCTGGGCGCGACGCATGGCGTAACCGATCAGGTCGTCCAGGGCCGAATCCATTGGCACGCGTGCCTCGTTGGGATCAGGCAGGGCCTGGCTGGCGTCGGCGAGGTTGGAAGGCTTGGCCATTAACAGTGCAATCCTCAGAAGGTGGAGGTTAAGAAGGCTATCTAGTTTGCCGAGGTTGGAGCGCCATGGCTATGCCGGCTTTTCATAACGCCCGCACAGCGTAGGTTTTACAGCGAAAAAATATTGGTTATGCGGATTAATAGTTAATTGACATAACTATATTTGCGGTTTAATTTCGAATCATCTTCAAACCCAGAACAAGAGCGTACCGCCATGAGCAATTACGAAGGCCGTTGGACCACCGTCAAGGTTGAGATCGAAGAAGGCATTGCCTGGGTCATTCTCAATCGTCCGGAAAAGCGCAACGCCATGAGCCCGACCCTGAACCGGGAAATGATCGACGTGCTGGAAACCCTCGAGCAGGACCCTGCCGCCGGCGTGCTGGTGTTGACCGGTGCCGGCGAAGCCTGGACCGCTGGCATGGACCTCAAGGAGTACTTTCGCGAGGTGGACGCCGGCCCGGAAATCCTCCAGGAGAAAATCCGCCGCGAAGCCTCGCAATGGCAATGGAAGTTGCTGCGCATGTACGCCAAGCCCACCATCGCCATGGTCAATGGCTGGTGCTTCGGTGGCGGCTTCAGCCCACTGGTGGCCTGCGACCTGGCGATCTGCGCCGACGAAGCCACTTTCGGCCTCTCGGAAATCAACTGGGGTATCCCGCCGGGCAACCTGGTGAGCAAAGCCATGGCCGATACCGTGGGCCATCGCCAATCGCTGTACTACATCATGACCGGCAAGACGTTTGGCGGGCAGAAAGCCGCCGAAATGGGCCTGGTCAACGAAAGCGTGCCCCTGGCCCAACTGCGCGAAGTGACCATTGAGCTGGCGCGCAACCTGCTGGAGAAAAACCCGGTGGTGCTGCGTGCCGCCAAGCATGGCTTCAAGCGCTGCCGCGAACTGACCTGGGAGCAGAACGAGGATTACCTCTACGCCAAGCTCGATCAGTCGCGCCTGCTCGACACCGAAGGTGGCCGCGAGCAGGGCATGAAGCAGTTCCTTGACGACAAGAGCATCAAGCCTGGCCTGCAGGCGTATAAACGCTGAAGGGCGCGGCCACCTGGCCGCGCCGTTGTACCCTGCTTGAACGTATTCCCGATAAAGACAATAAAGAGGAATCACCATGCTGGACGTGCCCCTGTTGATCGGCGGCCAGGCGTGCCCCGCCCGTGACGGTCGAACCTTCGAACGCCGCAACCCGGTGACCGGTGAAGTGGTCTCGCGGGTTGCCGCCGCGACCCTGGAAGATGCCGATGCCGCCGTAGCGGCCGCTCACGCCGCGTTCCCCGCGTGGGCGGCGCTGGCGCCCAACGAACGCCGCACACGCTTGCTCAAGGCTGCCGAGCAATTGCAGGCGCGCAGCGCCGAATTCATTGCCGCCGCCGGCGAGACCGGCGCCATGGCCAACTGGTATGGCTTCAACGTGCGCCTGGCGGCCAACATGCTGCGCGAAGCCGCGTCGATGACCACCCAGATCACCGGTGAGGTGATCCCTTCCGATGTGCCCGGCAGCTTCGCCATGGCCTTGCGTCAGCCGTGCGGCGTGGTGCTGGGCATTGCGCCGTGGAATGCCCCGGTGATCCTCGCCACCCGTGCCATCGCCATGCCGCTGGCCTGCGGCAATACCGTGGTGCTCAAGGCCTCGGAGCTGAGCCCGGCGGTGCACCGCCTGATCGGCCAGGTGTTGCAGGATGCCGGCCTGGGTGACGGCGTGGTCAACGTCATCAGCAATGCCCCGGCGGATGCCGCCGCGATTGTCGCGCGGCTGATCGCCAACCCGGCCGTGCGCCGGGTCAACTTTACCGGCTCGACCCATGTGGGGCGGATTGTCGGCGAGCTCTCGGCGCGTCACCTCAAGCCGGCCTTGCTGGAGTTGGGTGGCAAGGCGCCGTTGCTGGTGCTCGACGACGCCGACCTCGACGCTGCGGTCGCGGCGGCGGCCTTTGGGGCTTATTTCAACCAGGGCCAGATTTGCATGTCCACCGAACGCCTGATTGTCGATGCCAAGGTCGCCGATGCGTTCACCGCCAAGCTGGCGGCCAAGGTCGCGACCCTGCGCGCAGGTGACCCCGCTGCGCCGGATTCGGTACTGGGTTCGCTGGTGGACGCCAGCGCCGGCACACGCATCAAGGCGCTGATCGACGATGCCCTGGCCAAGGGCGCACGCCTGGTGACGGGCGGTCAGCTGGAGGGCAGCATCCTGCAGCCGACCCTGATCGATGGCGTTACCGAACACATGCGCTTGTACCGCGAAGAATCCTTCGGCCCGGTGGCGGTGCTGCTGCGCGGTAACGGTGATGAAGCCTTGCTGCGCCTGGCCAACGATTCCGAGTTCGGCCTTTCGGCGGCGATCTTCAGCCGTGACACCGGGCGTGCACTGGCCCTGGCGCAACGGGTCGAGTCGGGCATTTGCCATATCAACGGCCCGACCGTGCATGACGAGGCGCAGATGCCGTTCGGTGGCGTCAAATCCAGCGGCTACGGCAGCTTTGGCGGCAAGGCCTCGATCGAGCACTTCACGCAATTGCGCTGGGTGACCTTGCAGAACGGGCCGCGGCATTACCCGATCTGAGCAGGCGTCGCGACATAACAATAACGAGGCGGCTTTGATCCGCCTTGCTGGAGGACACCCTTGTGAGTTCCGAATTCAGACCGCAACCCCAGCCCGCACCGCGCTACCGCGAGGTCTCCATCGGCCACGCACCGGTGGCGGTCACTGAAGAACACGGCGTGCTGCATATGCGCTCCCTGGAGCCCCTGGCCGAGTTGCCAGCGCGCCTGCTCGATCGCCTGGTGCATTGGGCCCAAGTGCGCCCCGAGCAGACATTTATCGCGGCGCGCCAGGCCGGCGCTGATTGGCGCCGGGTCAGCTACCGGGAAATGCTCGACAGCGTGCGCGCGATTGCCCAGGGCCTGTTGAACTATGGGCTCTCGGCGGATAAACCGTTGGCACTGCTGTCGGGCAACGACATCGAGCATTTGCAGGTGGCGCTCGGCGCGATGTACGCCGGTATTCCCTACTGCCCGGTATCGCCGGCCTATTCGTTGCTGTCCCAGGATTTCGCCAAGCTGCGCCATGTCTGTGGCTTGCTGCAGCCAGGGCTGGTGTTCGTCAGCGACGCGGCGGCTTACCAGCGCGCCATCGACGCCGTCTTGCCGGCCGAGACCCCGCTGATCAGCGTGCGCGGCCATGTGCCTGGACGCACTCAGGTCAGCTTCGCCAGCCTGCTGCAAACGCCGGGCGGCGCCGAAGCCGACGCGGCGTTCCAGGCCACCGGCCCCGACAGCATCGCCAAGTTCCTGTTCACCTCGGGCTCGACCAAATTGCCCAAGGCGGTGATTACCACCCAGCGCATGCTCTGTGCCAACCAGCAAATGCTGTTGCAGACCTTTCCAGTGTTCGGCGAAGAACCGCCAGTGCTGGTGGACTGGCTGCCGTGGAACCACACGTTCGGCGGCAGCCACAACGTCGGCATTGTGCTCTACAACGGCGGCACCTTTTACCTCGATGATGGCAAGCCCACGGCCCAGGGCTTTGCTGAGACCCTGCGCAACCTCAAGGAGGTTTCGCCCACGGCCTATTTGACGGTGCCCAAGGGTTGGGAAGAACTGGTCAACGCCCTGGAACAGGACGCCGAGTTGCGCGAGCGTTTTTTTGCGCGCATGAAACTGTTCTTCTTCGCCGCCGCCGGCCTTTCGCAAAGTGTCTGGGACCGCCTTGACCGCGTGGCCGAGCTGCACTGTGGTGAACGCATCCGCATGATGGCCGGGCTGGGCATGACCGAAGCCGCACCATCCTGCACCTTCACCACCGGGCCACTGTCCATGGCCGGTTACATCGGTTTGCCCGCGCCGGGCTGCGAGGTACGCCTGGTGCCGGTGGACGGCAAGTTCGAAGGGCGCTTTCGCGGGCCGCACATCATGCCCGGGTACTGGCGCGCCCCCCAGCAAACCGCCGAGGTCTTCGACCAGCAGGGTTTTTATTGCTCGGGGGATGCAATCAAGCTGGCCGACCCGAATCAGCCGCAACTGGGGCTGATGTTCGACGGGCGAATTGCCGAGGATTTCAAGCTGTCCTCCGGGGTGTTTGTCAGCGTCGGTCCGTTGCGCAATCGCGCGGTTCTCGAAGGCTCGCCCTTGGTGCAGGACCTGGTGGTTGCGGCGCCGGACCGCGAATGCCTGGGCGCCCTGGTATTCCCCCGGCTCTACGAGTGCCGTCGGCTGGCGGGGCTGGACGCGGCCGCCAGCGACGCCGAAGTGCTCGCCAGCGCGCCGGTGCGCCAGTGGTTCGGCGAGTGGCTGCAGCGCCTCAACCGCGAGGCCACCGGTAATGCCAGTCGCCTGGAATGGATTGCCCTGCTCGACGAGCCCGCGTCCATCGACCGTGGGGAAATCACCGACAAAGGCTCGATCAACCAGCGTGCGGTACTGCAATGGCGCGCGGCCAAGGTCGAGGCGTTGTATCGCGGTGAAGACGCGTCGATCCTGCGTGCCGAGCGCCAGCCTTGAACAGCGTCGGGCAGTACTCGGCGTTTGCCGACGTGGCGATTTTCGAGGCAGTGCGCACGCCATGGGTGGACCTGGGCGGAGCACTGTCCCAGGTGTCGCCCATCGACCTTGGGATCAAGGTCGGCCGTGAAGTGCTGGCCCGCGCCGGCATCGACCCCTTGGCAGTGGACAGCGTACTGGCCGGCTCCATGGCCCAGGCCAGCTTCGATGCCTACTTGCTGCCACGGCATATCGGCTTGTACAGCGGTGTGGCGCAAGCGGTCCCGGCACTGGGGGTGCAGCGCATCTGCGCCACCGGTTTCGAGCTGTTGCGCCAGGCCGCTGAACAACTGCGCGACGAGGTGCAACTGGCGTTGTGCGTGGCCAGTGAGTCCATGTCGCGCAACCCGATTGCGGCTTACACCCACCGGGATGGGTTTCGTCTCGGTGGCGAGGTGCAATTCAAGGATTTCCTCTGGGAGGCCCTGTACGACCCGGCCCCGGGCCTAGACATGATCGCCACCGCCGACAACCTGGCGCGCCGTTATGGCCTGAGCCGCGAGGCCGTGGACCGTCACGCCTGCGACAGCCATCAGCGTGCCTTGCAGGCGCAACGTGACGGCGCCTGGGCGGAAGAAATCGTCACGGTCGACAACCAGGTGTTCGAGCTTGAGGGGTACCAGCCCAGGGGCATCAGCCTCGCGCGCTGGGCCGGTGCCGTCAGCGTCGACAGCCACCCACGACCCACCGACCTTGCGGCCCTGGCGCGCTTGCGCACCGTGCATCCAGACGGCGTGCAAACCGCCGGCAACAGTTGCGCGGTGGTCGATGGCGCGGCGGCGGCGCTGGTGGGGCGCGCCTCGGCCTGTACGCATCCGCCCCTGGCCCGGCTGCTGGCCAGCGCGGTGGTCGGTGTGGCCCCCGAGTTCATGGGCATCGGCCCGGCACCGGCGATCCGCCTGTTGCTGCAACGCAGCGGGTTGAACCTGGGCGACATCGACCGCTTCGAGATCAACGAAGCCCAGGCCGCCCAAGTACTGGCGGTGGCCCATGAACTGGAGCTGGACAGCACCCGCCTCAACGTCCAGGGCGGCTCGCTTGCGCTGGGGCATCCACTGGCCGCCACCGGCCTGCGCCTGGTGATGACCCTGGCCCGGCAACTGCGCCAGCACAACCTGCGCTACGGGATTGCCTCGGCGTGTGTGGGCGGCGGGCAGGGCATGGCGTTGCTGATCGAGAACCCTACCTATCGCGCTTGAGTGCGCGATTCTTTTTTTGTCGATGAGGTGTCCCGATGTGGAGCTATGAGGCGCCCCTGCGCGATATGCAATTTGTCCTTGAACACTGGTTGCAGGCGCCCGATACCTGGCAGCGCAACCCGGCGTTCGCGGCCCTGGATCTGCCGCTGGCGGTACAAGTGCTGGAGGAGGCGGCACGCTTCAGCCAGGGCGTGCTGGCGCCGTTGAACGGCCACGGTGATCGCCAGGGCTGCCGCTGGCAGGCGGGCCAGGTCAGCACCCCGGACGGCTTCGTCGCGGCCTATCGCGCCTATGTCGAGGGCGGATGGCCGGCGCTGGCGTGTGCCGAGGAGCAGGGCGGGCAGGGCTTGCCGCAATTGCTCGACGCGGCGCTGCAAGAGATGCTCTACGCCAGCAATCATGCCTGGGCCATGTACACCGGGATCGCCCATGGCGCCTACCTGTGCCTCAAGGCCCACGCTGCTCCGTGGTTGCAGGCGCGCTACCTGCCCGACATTGTCAGTGGCCAGGCCTTGCCCACCATGTGCCTGACCGAGCCCCAGGCCGGCAGCGATGTCGGCTTGCTGCGCTGTCGTGCTGAACCTCAGGCAGATGGCAGTTATCGCCTCAGCGGCAGCAAGCTGTTTATCTCCGGCGGCGAGCACGACCTCACGGCCAATATCCTGCACCTGGTGCTGGCGCGCCTGCCCGATGCGCCGCCGGGCAGTCGAGGCATTTCGCTGTTCCTGGTGCCCAAGCAACTGGACGATGGCCAGGCCAATGGCGTGCACTGCGATGGCATCGAACACAAGATGGGCATCAAGGGCAGTGCCACCTGCTCCCTGGTGTTCGACGCCGCCCAAGGCTGGCTGATCGGCGACGTCAATCGCGGCCTGGCGGCGATGTTCGTGATGATGAACTCGGCACGCCTGCATGTGGGCCTGCAAGGCCTGGGGCATGTCGAGGCCGCTTGGCAGAACGCCCGGCAATACGCCGCCGAACGCGTGCAGATGCGCGCGCCGTCAAGGCCGGAAGAAGTGGCGGCCCAGGCGGCTGATCCGATCCGTTATCACCCGGCCATGCGCCGCGTGTTGCTGGAGTTGCGCGCCACCAGCGAGGGGATGCGCGCGATCGGCTATTGGGCCGCGCACCTGCTTGATCAGGCCGAGCATGACCCGCACTCGTCGGCCGCCCAGTTGGCGCCGTTGCTGACGCCGATCATCAAGGCGTTTTTCACCGAACAGGGCTTTCGCCAGGCCAGCCATGCGCTGCAGGTGTTCGGCGGTTACGGCTACGTCACTGAGTTCGCCATCGAGCAAACCCTGCGCGACAGCCGCATCGCGATGATCTATGAGGGCAGCAACGAGATCCAGGCCAATGACCTGCTGCTGCGCAAGGTGCTGGCGGATGAGGGCCGCGCCTTCGGCCTGCTGCTGGCCGAGTTGCGCACGGAAGCCGCGCAGGGCGGGGAGTGCGGCGAGTGTGCCGGTTTTGCCCAGGCACTGGGCAGCCTGTGTGACGCGTTGGCGAGTGTGGTCGAGGCCATCGGTGAACGAGCGCTGGATGACAGCGAGTACCCCTATCGGGCCGCGCCGGACTTTCTCCAGTTATGTGGCGTGGCGCTGCTGGCCTTTGCCTGGGCGCGGGCCGCACGGGTCTCCAGGGCACTGCCCGAAGACGATCCATTGCGAGCCGCCAAGCTGCAAAGCGCCGGGTTCTTTTTCGATTACCTGCCGTCGCGTTTGGCGCAGCACCTCGGGGCAATCGACGGCGCGCGCGCAGCGCTGGCGTTCGTCTGACGGCGCCGGACGCTTGCGGTACTATGGCGACTCACGTTTTCTGGAAGTTGCCTGGATGAGTAAACCCGGTCAATTGGTACTGGTTGCACTGCGCAAGATGATCGCCAGCGGGGAGTTGGCGGCGGGGGAGCGCCTGATGGAGATTCCCACGGCGCAGCGGTTCGGTGTGTCGCGCATGCCCGTGCGCATGGCGTTTCGTACCCTCGAACAGGAAGGGTTGTTGGTGCCGTTCGGCGGGCGTGGGTATCAGGTCCGTTCGGTCAGCCCGGACGACATTGCCGGCGCCGTCGAAGTGCGTGGCGTGCTTGAGGGCCTGGCGGCGCGTCAAACCGCCGAGCGCGGTTTATCTGCTGCGGCGCGCGCGACACTGGAGCGCTGCCTGGTGGAAGGCGACCAACTGTTCGACAAGGGCTACGTGACTGAAGACGACCTGGAGGTCTATCACGACCTGAACATGCGCTTTCACCACGTCATCGTCGAAGGCAGCCATAACCCGGCGATCGCCGACGCCCTGGCACGCAACGATCACCTGCCTTTCGCGTCGGTGACCGCGCTGGCGGTGGATCGCGAGGACATGGCCCGCGAATACCGGCGCTTCAACTATGCCCACATGCAACACCACTCGGTCTTTGATGCCCTGGTCAATCGCCAGGGCGCGCGGGCCGAAGCCATCATGCGCGAGCACGCCAATGCGACCTTGCGCTATGCCGAGATCTTCAGCTCGGCCACCGCCGACGCGCGCATGAAGGTGATTTTGCCCGCGTCGTGACACCTGTCAGATATCGAGCACCAGCAGCGCGGTCTTCGCGCGTGAGCAGCAGGGCGTGAACTGATCATTCAACGCCTGTTCCTGCTCGGTGAGGAACAGGTCGCGGTGTTCCGGTATGCCTTCCAGCACGCGGGTCAGGCAGGTGCCGCAAATGCCTTGTTCGCACGACACGGCAATCTCGATACCGTGGCTTTCCAGGACCTGGACCACCGTCTTGTCGGCCGGGATTTCGAAGACCTGGCCGCTGCTGGCGACTTTCACCGAAAAGCCCCCGTCGAGGCTGCTGTCCACCGGCGCCGCGGTGAAGTATTCGCGGTGCAGGCATGCCTCCTGCCAGCCCTGGGCCCGAGCGCTGTCGAGCACATGCTGCATAAAACCGCCGGGGCCGCACACATACAGGTGGACGTTGGCTTCGGGCGCTGCCAGTACCTGGGCGGCATTCAAGGCCGTGTGGGGCTGCTCATCGAAATGCAGGAACACCCGCTCGGCAAATGGCGATGTTTTCAGACGCTGCACAAACGCCGCGCGGTCTTCGGCGCGGGCACAATAATGCAATTCGAAGTCGGCACCCGCGTGAGCCAGGCGCTCGGCCATGCACAGGATCGGGGTGATGCCGATGCCACCGGCAAACAGCAGGCTGCGCCGCGCGTCGTGGGCCAGGGGAAACAGGTTGCGTGGTTCGCTGATGGTCAGGTGTGTGCCCTCGTGCACCTGTTCGTGCAGGCTGCGCGAGCCGCCCCGGGAAGCCGGGTCCTTGAGCACGCCGATCAGGTAGCGATGGCGTTCTTCAGGGTGATTGCACAGCGAATACTGGCGCACCGGTCCATCCGGCAGGTGCACGTCGATATGCGCGCCGGCACTGAAGGCCGGCAGCGGTTTGCCGTCGACGCTGGCCAGTTCGTAGCTGCAAATATCCTGGGCTTCGTTGTTGCGTGATACCACCACCACATCGATCATCTTCAGTCCTCGCAAGGGGTTGTGCCGTTCAGGCGGTGGTCGTGGCGATCAGTTGCGGTTCGAGGGCGCGTTCCCTGGCGATCAGTCGCTCCAGGATCTTGCGTGACTGCACGCCGCCGGCATCGATATTCAGTTTGAGCAGGTTGCGCGTCGGGTGGGCCAGCAGGTTCTGTTGCTGGCGTTCAAGCATCTCCAGGTCTTCGCTGAAAATCTTGCCCTGGCCTTCGCGAATACTGGCGGTCAGTCCTTCATCGTGGGGGTTGAAGTTGCGCGCCATGCCCCAGAAATACCAGATGGAGGTCTCGGTTTGCGGGGTGATGAAGTCGACCACGATGCTTGCCGCCTTGTGCTCGGGCGCGGCGTGGTAGCCGCCCTTGCCGGCGTGGGCCACGCCGACTTCGATGAGCACATGGCTGGGCGGGGTGAAGCGGCAGATCTGCCAGCGGTCCACCGGCACGTCATCGGCCAGGTTATTGCCGCGCAGGGCCATGCGCCAGAACGGCGGGGCCATGATGTTTTCCATATGCCGCGCGGTGACCACTTCGTCGCCTTCGACCGTGGTGACAGGTGGTGCTTCGTCGATTTCCTTCTGGCCGATGCTAGAGGCGTGGACGTAGGTTTCGTGGGTCAGGTCCATCAGGTTGTCGATCATCAGGCGGTAGTCGCACTGGATATCGAACAGCCCGCCGCCATAGGCCCATTCATCACTCACCGCCCATTCCAGATGATGGATCAGTGCCGGATCGGCCTGGGCCTGATCGCCGGGCCACACCCAGATGAAGCCGTAGCGTTCGACGGCGGCGAACGTCTTGTTGCAGGGAAAGCCGCGCACCCGCTGGCCGGGCATTTCCACGGTCTTGCCATCGCCGCCCATGACCAGGCCGTGGTAGCCGCAGACCAGGTTGCCGTTTTCCACATAGCCCAGCGAGAGCGGCGCACCGCGATGGGGGCAGAAGTCCTCGACCGCCACGACGGCGCCTTCCAGCCCACGATAAAACACCATTTTTTCACCGCAGATCTGTCGACCCAACGGCTTTTGCGCGATTTCATCGGGGGTGCAGGCAACATACCAAGTGTTCTTGGGGTACATGGCGACTCTCCAGGCGAGTGATTATTCTTATTTAATGGATCCATTAAATGAGTGCTAGAATGGAGAGTCAATCTTAAATCGCTTTTTATCGGGCGATTATCGATCATTTTTTAAGTTATTGGATCCACTGGTCGGCGTTCATCACTGCCTTGAGTTGTTCGGCAAACGCTGTTTCATTTCACTTCAGGCAACGTAGAGCCCCCATCCACCACCAGGGTTTGCCCGGTGATGTAAGCCGCCAGGTCAGACGCCAGGAACAGCATGGCCCCGGCAATATCCTGAGGGGCGCCGAGCCGCCCCAGGGGGACTCGGCCGGTGATGTCGGCGTTGACCTGCGCGTCGCCAAGGTTGTCCATGGCCGGCGTGGCGATCATCCCCGGCTCGACACCGTTGACGCGCACCTGGTAGGTGGCCAGTTCCAGTGCGGCGTTGCGAATGAAACCATTCACCCCGGCCTTTGAGGCTGCGTAATGGCTGAGCCCTGGGTAGGCGACCCTTGGCCCGGTGACCGATGAAGTGACCAGCACGCAGCCACCCCCTTGGCGCTGAAACATGGGCAGGGCTGCCTGAGTCAACCAGAACAGCGCCGAAAGATTGACTGCCAGTGTGCGTTCCAGCATGGACGGGGTGATCTGCGCGAACGCTGTCAACGGAAAGTAGCCGGCGTTGTGCACCAGGATATCCAGGCGCCCCCAGCGTCGTTCTATCTCCCCAACCAACTCGAACACCGCTGCCGCATCGGCCATATCAACGCCTGTGGCCTCGACCCGGCACGCGTGTGCCGTCAGCTCTGCGGCCAGCGCCTGGGCTTGCGTGACGCGCAGGTCGGCGATCATCACCCGCGCGCCACGCCAGGCGAATGCTTCGACGATGGCGCGGCCGATACCCTGAGCCCCACCGGTCACCAGTACCGTCTTTGCGCTGAAATCCAATGCTTCATGCATGTGTGTGCTCCAGGCGGGCATAGGCCAGCGTCGGTACATCGACAATGCTCGAACCACCATCGGCGACGACGCTCGCACCGGTGATGATCGAGGCGTCGGGGCCGGCCAGGAAGCGGCATACCCTGGCGATTTCTTCTGCGCTGGCCGGGCGACGCAACGGCACATCGGCACATACGCGTGCGTAGGCTTGTTGCAGTGTTTCGCCATGGAAATTCATCAATGGCTGCATTTCTTCGTCAGCCATCGGTGTGGTGACCCAGCCTGGGCACACCGCGTTGACGCGCACCCCACGTGGCCCGTAGTCGCGGGCCAGGGAGCGATTGAGCCCGAGCAGTGCGTGCTTGGCGGTGGTGTAGCCGCACACGTCGGGGCCGGCGGCCAACGAGGCGAGGGAGCCGAGGAGAACGATGTTGCCGGCACTGGCGATCAGCAGCGGCAGGCAGGCCCGGGCGCTGTAGAACGCGCTGTCCAGGTTGCTGCGCAACGCGGCTTCCCAACTCGACGGGCGGGTCTCGGTGGCGCTGCCCAGGCCATGCCCGCCGGCGCAGGCCAGCAGCACATCGAGGCGACCGTAGTGGGCTTGAATCTGCGCGATAAAACCCTCCCAGGTGTCTGGGCAGGCGGCATCGCCCACCAGGATCAGGCCTCCGGTTGTCTGCGCAACCTGCTCCAGGAGCGCGCGCCGACGGCCGATCAACACCAGGTTGGCACCTTCGGCGGCGTACAGGCGGGCGCAGGCGGCACCGATGCCCGTGCCGGCACCGGTGATGACGACGGTACGTGGATCAGGCATCGGGATACTCCGTGCGGTTAAGGACCTGGCAGTAGGAACTGACCGGGAAGTTGGACAGGGCGTCGAAGGACGCACCGGCATACCCGAAGATCTTGCCGTCGCTGCGGTGCTGTTGCAGGTCGATCAACACCAGGCCGAGGGTCGGAATGATCTTTTCGCGCCAGACGAACAGGTACAGTTGATCGGCAATCTTGTAGGCGTGGCAGCGGTCGGTATCGCACAGGCCTTGCTCGACGCCCTTGAGGCACTGCCAGGCATAGAACTGATCGTTCAGATAGACGTGTTCGTACACTTCGCTGGGGCTGTAGCGATACAGGTTGCGCAGGCCCGTCAGTTCCTGGGTGGGCCCGTGGGGGCACAGGCCTGTCTGCCAGGGCTGATCCAGGCTGCCGTGCAGGAACTCCACTTCAACCGAGGTCAGGGCCTTGCCGGCCAGGGCGCGACTGTACAAACCTTCTTCGGTTTGCGCGCGGTCCGGCAGGCGGCCGATCACGGCGGTGAACGACGACGTGGTGGTATCCAGCACCAGGCTGATCGACCAGGCCTGAGTGGCTTCGTGCTTGATGAAATCGACCAGATACAGGCCGGGGCGCACGGACGTGGCGCGGTACACGGCCGAGCCGCTGGAATGACCGTCGGCGGCGTTCCAGTGCAGGGCCTCGGTGTCAAAACGATGTTCGATCTGCCAGCCGTTGGCGAAGTTCAGCGTGAAGGTCCTGCCGCTGAGGTCGGCAAGGTTGGGCAGGATAAATGCGTCGGGGGCAAAACCGTCGGCGAGGGCGCCTACGGTGATCCAGTTGGATAGTGTGGCCATTGCATGACTCCGGTTGATGGAATAGACAACCCGGATCATGGGGTGGCGCGCGAGGCTCGCCTATCAACCGAAGGGTTGAGGCGGCTTAGAGAAACAGCGCGGCGACCAGTTCGGTACGGCTGCTGACGCCCGTCTTGCGGAACAGGTGGATCAGGTGGGTCTTGATGGTGGGCAGGCCGACATCCAGCTCCAGGGCCAGTTGCTTGTTGCTCGCGCCCTGACGCAACAACCAGGCAATCTGGCGCTCCTTGGGCGTGAGCCCGGCCAGTGCGTCGTCGCAGGGTTGCATATTGGCCACCGCCATTTGCAACAAGGCCTGCAAGGCGTTGAGCTGAGTCAGTTGGTCGGTGGTGAACACCCCTTGCTCCGCCGTGCGCAGCAAGGAGATAGCCGCCTGAGGCTGGTCGGCGCGATGGGCGACGATCTCCACCACATCGACCACGCCGTAGCGTTGCAGGAAGTCTTGATAGCGGCGGCTGTCACGTAGCGGCTGGCGGGCCATGGCGAAAACCAGCGGTACCACCGCCAGCCCGCTGGACAGGCAATTGCGCGGTTGCAACGGGTCGAATTGGCGGTAGTTGTCGAGGTAGTCGCGATGCATCTCACCGCTCATGCCTTGCAGCCTGAAATCATGCGCTTGCAGCTGGCGGTCGACGCAATAGAACGCTGCCTGGCTGGCGGGCACCAGTTGAGTGAACGCCTTCAGGCAATGGCCGGCGACTTCCTGAGCGGGGATGGCGTGCATGGTCGGTCACCTGGTTGGAAGAAACGCTGCCGGCCGAAGCCGGCAGAGGGGGGCGATCAGGCTACCGCGAAATAGTGCTTCACAAAACTCTCGCTCACCACCTCCCACAGCACCGGCGTGCCCTTGGTCACGAACCAGCTGTCGCCGGCCTTGTAGCGGGTGCTCTGGCCGGTGCTTTCGTCGGTCAAGACCACTTCGCCGGTGACCACCGTGGCTTGCTCGGCGAACGGGTAGGTCATCCGGAACTTGCCTTGGGTGGTGCCGAAATAGGCGCTGCTGACGGGGTCGGTGGGGGCACCGAAGGTCATTTTGCCAAAGGCCTTGACCTCACCTTCGAGGATCTCGGAGCCCAGGTCGGCAACCGTGCCCCAGGCATCCAGGTCCGACAGTTGGACATCTTTCTTGAGGGTGGTAACGGGCATGGCGGTTCTCCTGTGAATGAAAAAGGGGGCTTAACGGCTAATGCCAGTCAAGAGATAGAACGGGCAAACAGTCACCTGTGGAAAGCGGCTTGTTGTGGCGAGCGGGCTTGCCCCGCGTTGGGGCGCGTAGCGGCCCTAAAACCAGTCTCCCGGTTCCACCAGGAGAAATGCGGCGGCCTTATTGGGGCTGCTTCGCAGCCCAACGCGGGGTAAGCCCTAATGCCGTTCAGTTAAGCGTACATCGCCTTCTGTAGGAGCGAGCTTGCTCGCGAAAAACGTCAACGATAACGCGTGTTTCCTGAATGAACGCGGCGTCTGTGAGTTCTTCGCGAGCAAGCTCGCTCCTACAAAAAAACCTTAACTGAACGGCATTAGGGCAAGCCCGCTCGCCACAACAATCCCGTTCGCCACAGTAAGTCCGCTTGCCACAGTTACAGTGTTCCTCCTTGACTGACGGGCATCAGGCTCAACGGCGACCGTTGAAATAGCCTGATAGTTGATGAAGGCTTTTGCCGGCTGTCAGCAGCAGCGGGCGTATGTGGTCCTTGCCCAGAATCTGCGCATGCTTGACCGAGCTGATCAGGTCGTAGCGCGAAGAGCCTTCGCTCATGCCTTCGGCCAATACCTTGCAGATGATGTGGCTCGGGGTGACCCCGAAGCCCGCGTAGCCCTGCACATAAAAGGCATTGGGGCGCCCGCTGAGCGTGCCGATCTGCGGGAACAAGTTGGCCCCGGTCGCCATCGGCCCGCCCCACGCCAGGTCGATTTTCACGTCCTTGAGGTACGGGAAAATCTTCAGCATCAGGTTGCGGTTCCAGGCTTTGAGGTCCAGCGGAATGTGCTCGACAAAAGGCGTGGCGGCACCAAACAGCAGGCGGTTTTCGTTGGTGACCCGGTAGTAGTCGATCACCGGTCGAATGTCGCTGTAGGCGCCGCGTATCGGGCTGATTCGGCGGATCATCTCGTCCGACAGCGGTTCGGTCATCAACTGGAAGGCGTAGGTGTTTAGGGTGGTCTTGTGCAGCTCGGGTTCCAGTTTGTTGAGGAAGCTGTCGCAGGCCCACAACAATTTGGAGGCTTTCACCGAGCCCCGGCCTGTGCGCACGGTGATGCGCTCGCCATAGCTGACTTCCAGGGCCGGGCTGTGTTCATAGATACGCACGCCGTGTCCGACCAGCGCCTTGGCTTCGCCCAGCAACAGATTCAGTGAGTGAACATGCCCGCCGCCCATGTGCAACAGCGCGCTGCTGTAAGCGTCGGAACCGATGATCTGCTTGACCTCGGACCCCGCCATAAAGCGGATTTCGTCCTGGGTATTGATCGACTTGAAGTCCTTCTCCCAGGCGCGCAGGGTTTTTTCCTGGCGGGCGTTGAAGCCCATGTAGCCATAGCCGTGGCAGAAGTCTGCGTCGATCGAGTACTTGGCGATGCGATCCTTGATGATGCCAGCACCCAGCTCACTGATTTCAAAGATCTCGCGCAGCCCTTGCTCGCCCACCTGCTGCTTGATTTTCTCCAGGTCGTGACCGATCCCCGCCATGATCTGGCCACCGTTGCGGCCCGTGCCACCGAAGCCCAGGTAGCGGGCTTCCAGCACCACGATATTGGTGATGCCTTTTTCGGCGAGTTCGAGTGCGGTATTGATCCCCGAAAAACCACCGCCAATCACCACGACATCCGCTTCCACGTCCTGCTCGAGTGTGGGGAAGCTGAGGTTGTATTTCTTGGTCGCCGAATAATAGGTAGGCGTTTCAATATTGATCATGGCGCAGCCTGGAATAGTGAAAGAAAACTCGCTGCAGAGCCGACGGGAGGCTCTGTTCCGCTCAGGTGCTATTAAGTCCCTTCCGAGCGGCAGATGTCTTGACGCTGTGTGCCGCCAGTCTTGACCGTGGCTGCCACCATCAACCATGAATCCGGCCTGGCAGTAAAGCTGCACACAGCAATCGATTGTCGATCGCTGACTGATTGCGTCCACCCCTGTCCAAGTCGCGCAAACGTATCCACGATGCGAAGCGAGCCGCTCTCGCTCTCGCTCTCGCTCTCGCTCTCGCTCTCGCTCTCGCTCTCGCTCTCGCTCTCGCTCTCGCTCTCGCTCTCGCTCTCGCTCTCGCTCTCGCTCTCGCTCTCGCTCTCGCTCTCGCTCTCGCTCTCGCTCTCGCTCTCGCTCTTGATCTTGATCTCAAGCGCCCCGTTAAACCACGCTGGCCGCAATCCGATATTGATTTGGGGGGTAAACCGGCAGGGATGCCGGTTTAGCCGCCCCGCGCCATGGATGGCGCGTGGCGGCGGCCCCCCAAATCAATGTCGGATTGCGGGCACACCGAGCCTGAGCGAGGTGCCGAGTGGTGGGGCAAGCGTTTTTGGTTACTTTTGGCGCTCTTCCAAAAGTGACCCGCTGTAAGAGCGGAACCCTAAGTAGCCGTTACCGCAGCAACGGATATGTACTCATTCCACTCCAACATCCTGGTCGGCCCCGAGGCCGCCATCGGGGGCAAGTCGAATCGTCGCACCGCCCCTCCCACATTTAAGCCGCGGAGCATCAGTTAGATAGTCATAGGCTCCCAAGCCACCACAGGCTCAGGGCCACACCAAAGCCGTGTAGATCCCCACCCCTGGCAACCCCCCCCACTATCCATTTTCGGCACAAATGCGCAAACCCCCCACAGGGCGGAATGGAACTTGCGTAATAACCGACCCGTAAGCCTTGCAACTGAAAAAGGTTGGGTCAATGAACAACAACAATATGCTGGTGCCCACCGCCTCTGCGCTGGTTCGATCGACATTACCCTTCCAGCGTTGGCAGACGAACGACATCGATGAGCACGCTCGTAATATGGACGGTTGGCACGTTCGCTATGACCAACTATCACCGGGCCCCTTTACAGGGGAGCTGATCGAATTCCGCTCGGGCTGGATGCAACTGGCACGCGACCGCTCTAATCAGGCCATGATCAAAAGGGGAACGGCCTGGAAAGGCGCGATCACGTTCAGCTTGCCCCTGAGTGCCAGCGGCGCGCTGTATTGTTCGGGGCATCCGATCCATGAGCCTAGCCTGCTGGTCGCCCATGGCGAAAATCTTCCCGAACTGCTCACGCCACAACACTTGGATTTGCTCAGTGTGGCGATTGAAGAACAGGCGTTGGAGCATGTCCTGGAGCGTCAGGGCAGCCAGTTTCGAATTACCGATCTTCCCAAGTGTTACCGCCTGGGCAACTCATCGGTGCAACGTGAACTCATGGCGCTATTCGATGAACTGGCGGGCTGCGATCAGGGGCGTGATGCGGTGCTGGGGCATGACTCGATCCGTCGCGGCATACGCGATGCGGTGATGCTGCACTTGTTGGAGTTGGTGGCGCCGGATCAAGCGCCGCCGCTCAATCCCACGGCTCGCAAAAGGATGGTCGACCGCGCCCGCGAATACGCGTTGAGTCACCTCGACGAGCCGCTGTCGATCCTCGACCTGTGCAATCACATCGGCGCCAGCCGACGCAAGCTCCAGTACTGTTTTCAGGAAACCCTGGGGATCAACCCGGTGGCTTATCTGCGTGCGCTGCGCCTCAATGCGGTGCGACGTGAACTGCGAATGAGCACCCAAGCCCATGGCGTACAGGAAGTGGCGGCGCGCTGGGGGTTCTGGCACCTGAGCCGGTTCTCCAGCGATTACCGCACGATGTTCGGCGAAAGCCCTTCACAGACCCTGCGTCGCACTCAACTCTGCTGAAAACGGATAACCGGCTCACGTCACGCGTTACTAGGATGGCCCACACCACTTGATGGGAGGGGCATTCGATGATTAACAAGAATAATGCAAGCACCGTGCGTGTGACGCTGTTTACGCTGGGACTGGTCGGTTGCTGCGCCAGTGTGCACGGAACCGAGAGTGGTTCGCCGACCACGGCCGTTGGTGTCTACGATTTCGGCGCGGGGATGATGCCGCCCGCCACGCCTTTTGGGACAGTGGGGGTGCGAACAGCGTTTTACTCGACCAATGTGCAGAAAGATCGCCACGGACGTTCAGTTGACAACCATCTTTCTCTGGATGTCTTGTCCATCGCGGCCGCGTATATGCGCATGACGGATCACACCGTGCTGGGCGCTAACTATGGGTTCGGCATGGTGGTGCCATTTTTCAAGATGGACGCTTCCCTCCAGGTACCGACACCGGCCGGCCCGCTGAACCTGGAAGCCGATCCGTTTCGATTGGCTGACGTGCAATTTCTACCGGTGATCCTGCAATGGAATCTGTCGCCGAATCTGTTTATCAACACCCAGTTGCAGATCCAGGCGCCCACCGGTGACTACGACAAGAATCGTCTGGTCTCCCCAGGGCTCAATCACTGGACGTTCTCGCCGATCGTCAACGCTACTTACATCACCGACAGTGGCTTTGAGGTTTCTTCCAGCTTTGAAGTCGACGTCAACACCCGTAACCCTGCCACCGATTACAAAAGCGGTGTGGAGTATCGGCACGAGTTTGCCGTCGGTCAGCATGTGGGGCCGTGGATCCTGGGCCTGGGGGGTTACTACTACCGCCAGTTCACCGACGACGATGCGCCCGGGCTGCAATCGGGCAACCGCGCGCGGGTGCTGGCCGTCGGCCCGGCAGTGAGCTACTTCAAGCCCGGCCTGCCAGCCGTGTGGCTGCATGCCTACAAGGAAACCGACGCCGTCAACCGTGCCCAGGGTTACACCGTGGCGCTGCGTATTTCTCAAAGCTTCTAAGGGGCTGGCCATGAACTCATCACATTCCGATTTCCCCGCACCACGGCAAGCCACCGGGCGCCGTGAAGGGCTGGTGCTGATGCTGGGCAGTAGCCTGACCATCATGGGCGCGGCCATGGTGGCGCCGATCCTGCCCAAGCTCGGTGCCGAGTTCGGCCCGCTGGAACCGCGTGCCGACTTGTTGGTGCCGTTGGCGGTCACCGGGCCGGCACTGGCGATTGTGCTGTGCGCGCCCCTGGCCGGCTGGTTGGCCGACCGGGTCGGGCGCAAGGCGTTGCTGGTGATCGCCACCCTGTTATATGCCGTGCTCGGAGCCATCCCGGCCCTGCTGGATAACTTGCCCTCCATCGTCGGTGTACGCCTGCTGTTCGGCGCGGCGGAGGCGGTGGTGATGACCTGTTGCGCCACGCTGATTGCCGACTATTGGCACGGCGAGGAGCGGCTGCGCTACATCAATCGGCAAGTGGTCACCATCGGTCTGGTCGGCTCGCTGTTCTATGTGGTGGGCGGCGCATTGGGCGAACACTCCTGGCGCCTGCCATTCCTGTTGTACCTGCTGCCACTGTTGTTGGTGCCGATGATGATCAAGGTGCTGTGGGAACCCGCGGTCGCCCGCCGACCCGTCGAGGTGGCTGAACAGGGCAGGGTGGCCGTGCTGCCCCTGGTGCTCGGTTATCTGCTGATCCTCAGCGGGATGGTCCTGAGCTTTATCGTGCCGATCCAGGCGCCGGTTTTACTCGTCAGCCTCGGCGTTACCTCAAGCACGATGATCGGGCTGTCGGCGGGGGGCAGCCTGCTGGCGACCCTGGGCGGTTCGTTAGCCTGGCCGCTGTTGCGCCGGAGCATCGGTATCCCCGGCTGCAATGCGCTGTTGCTGAGCCTGTTGGGCTTGGGATTGTGGCTGCTGGTGCGAGCGCCGAGCTACACCATGGTGTTGCTGGCAGTGCTGATCCACGGCCTGGGCGCCGGGCTCCTGGTGCCTAACGCGATGGCGCCGGTGATGAATGCCCTGAGTGCGAAAACCCGTGGGCGCGGTTTGGGCGGGTTCACGGCTTTTCTGTATTTCGGTCAATTTGTCAGCCCGCTGGTGGTGGCCTTGCTCAGCGTTTACTCGGGTGACGTACGTCGTTCAATCCTGTGGCTGGCCTGCGCCAGCTTCGCCTCGGCCCTGGCATGGGCCCTGGCAGGCCTGCAAGCGCGGCGCAAAGCGCTCACCCAGGCATTCAGATCAAGTCATTCATAATCAATAGGAGATGAACATGGACATCCACAACCTGCTGGACAGCGAGGACGCCACCGGTTTGGCCGAGTGGGTCAGGCGTGGTGAGGTGCAGCCCGGCGAGCTGCTGGAAGCGGTGATTGAGCGTATCGAACGGATCGAACCGCAGCTGAATGCGGTGGCCGAGCGGCTCTACGATTCGGCGCGGCAGGCGGCACGCGCGTCGCGACCCGCTCACGGTGTGTTTGCCGGGGTGCCGACCCTGGTCAAGGACCTGTTTTCGCCGGTCAAGGGGGCCGCGATGACCAATGGCTCGCAGGCGTTGGGAGGCGCTCGCGCAGACGTTGAAGCCGAAATAGTCACCCGTTTGCGCGGCACCGGTTGTTTGATTCTCGGCACCAGCACCTCTCCCGAATTCGGCACGTCCTACTCCACCGAGTCCACTCGCTTTGGCGCGACGCGCAACCCCTGGAACCTCGAGCATAGCGCGGGCGGTTCCAGCGGCGGCGCGGCGGCCCTGGTTGCTGCCCGTGTCGTCCCCTTTGCCCATGGCAACGATGGTGGCGGCTCCTTGCGCGTCCCTGCGTCATGTTGCGGTGTCTTTGGTTTTAAACCGAGCCGTGGCCTGCTGCCGTCGGGGCCGATGATTGGCGAGGGCTGGGCCGGCATGGGCACCCCCCATGGGATTACCCTGTCGGTCCGTGACAGCGCCGCGTTGCTGGATGCCACGGCCGGGATCGACCTGGGCGCCCCTTACGCGGCCCCCCTGTCGGCACAGCCCTATGTCTGCGCAGTGCAACGTGACCCTCGACCGCTGCGGATTGCGTTGGTCGAGCAACTGGGACCCTGGCCGACCTCCGATGAGTCTGTGGACGCCGTGCGCCAGGCTGCCAGTGTGTGCCAAGCCTTGGGCCATCGTGTTGAACCGGCCACATTGCCGGTGGTGCTGCCGGAGTTTCTCGATAAGGTCTTCACCATCATTGGTGCAGGTACCCGGCATTACGTCGAGGTGTTGGGCCAGATGCGCGGATGCGCGGTACGGCCTGAGGAACTGGAGGCGCGCACCCGGATCATTCTGCGCACCAAGGGCGACGTCAGCGGCGCGCAGTACGCCGGGGCGGTGGAGTGGATACATGCCTTGGGCCGCCAATTGGCGATGTTCATGCAGGACTACGACGTGATACTCACGCCAACGTTAGCGCGTGAACCGGTACGGATAGGTGAGCTGGACCTGCAAGACGATCGCTTGAGCCTGGAGGCGTTGGTTGAGCGTTTCCACAGTTATTCGCCGTTCACGGCGGTGTTCAACGCCAGCGGGCAACCGGCGATGTCGGTGCCGCTGTACTGGAGCGCCGCGGGCTTGCCGATGGGCGCGCACTTCGCCGGTCGTTTTGGCGAGGAAAGTACCCTGTTCGCACTCGCCGCGCAGTTGGAGCGCGCCCAACCCTGGCGCGGGCGAATCCCGCCGTTCAATGCCTGCCGGCGGCCCGCTTCAGCGCTGTAATCAGGGGCGAAACAGGGTGGCTGCCAATGGTTATCAACGCGTACCACGGGTAGCCCCCTGTCGTTATTTTTGATCTTGAGCTACCCTTCAGATAAGGATTACAAAGTATTTCGGAAAAGCTCCAGGCGTCATCACACAAATGCTCCAGCCTGCGGTAGGCCGACTGGTCGGTGTAGGCCAGGCAAGTCGGTGGCGTGATAGTCCATCCAGTCATTGCTGAGTGTTTTACCGCAGGAAGCACAGGGAAGAATCATTCGCGAAGGACAGGCAAAGGAGCTGCAGTGGCTGACGATGAAATGCTGCAAACCCTCGAGAGCGTGCTCGCCTGCCTGTCAGGTGCAGTGGTCGCGCTGGATCGAGCTGCTCGGGTGGTCGCAGGCAATCCCGCGTTCTCACATCTGCAAATCCAGAACGGCGTTCGCCCCGCCACGGGCTGTGAATTTATCTCCCTCCTGCGGTCCGAAGACCATGGGTTGTTTTACGCTGCCCTGGAAAAGGCGGCGGGGAAAACGCGCGCTGTTTTCGCGGCGTTGAGCCGGGTGTCGTGCGGGTTGGACATCTCGCTCACGGTATGGCGCGACGATTATTTTATTGTCGAGGTCATTGCCCGCCAGGCGCCATCGCCCCCGCAATCGAGTACCGAAAGTTTCTCGGACATTCCGCTCAGGTCCATTTTCGATTCCTCGGGTACCGGCCTGGCGCTGGTGGCGCTGGACGGTCGTTGGCTACGGGCCAATGGCGTCATCTGCACGCTGCTGGGCTATAGCGAGGCGCAACTGCAAGCCACCACGTTCATGGCGCTGACCCACCCCGAGGACCGCGATGTCGGCAAGCAGTTGATCGACGAACTCAAGCGCGGTGCAAGGCCAGGCGCTACGTTGCATAAACGCTATATCCATCGCGACGGGCGCGTGGTGTGGGTCAGGTTGACCGTGGGCCTGGTACGGGATGATCAAGGCCAGCCGGTCTGCTTCGTGTCCCAACTGGAGGACATCACCGAGAATTGGCAGCTTCGCGAAACCTTGATGGGCAGCGAACTCAAATTTCTCACCCTCGCGGAAAACTCACCCAACATCATTGTTCGCTACGACCGCAATCTGTTACGCACTTACGTCAACCCGACCTTTCTGCTCTTGACCGGCCGGTCTTATGACGAGTCGATAGGCGTCAGCCCTGGCGAGGGCGCAGGTCACTATCTCAACCAGCTGCGTCATGTGGTTGCGACGGGGGAAACGGCGCAATTCCTCGACAGCTGGACCTTCGAGGGCAGTACCGAGTATGTCAGTTGTGCGGTCAGCCTGATGGCCGAGCGCAGTCATAGCGGTGAGGTGATCGGCGTGCTGGCGCTGGCCCACGACATTACCGAGCTGCGCAAGCAACAGGTCCTGGAAGACGCGCGCCTGGGGATTTTCGAAAAAATGGCGACCGGCGGGGCTCTGGAGGAGACGCTGGCGTTGCTGGTGGGCTATTTGCAAATGGCCTTGCCCCATCGGTCCTGCGGGGTACGGCTGGCAGAGCCGCTCGGCATCGGGCTGGCGACGTACAAGGCCCCTGCTGGACTGGCGGCATCCAGTCCCGCTGCTGGCTGGTCCGAACCGATCGTCGACAAACAAGGGCGCGTCCTGGGCATTTTCGAGTTGTCCCTGTCTCCCGGCGACGAGCCGGATGAGAGCGATATCCTGCGCGTACGCCAGACGTGTCACATCGCGGCGATCGCCATCGAACGCTGGCAGTCGGAGTCGTTACTCCGGGAGCGCGAGCGTCGTTACCGGGACATTTTCGACCACACCCTGGACATGCTGTGCCTGCTGGAAATGACCTCGGTCGGTGACCTGCGTTGCGTCGAGGTCAACCCTGCGTTGTTGCGCGCGCTGGGCAAAGCGCATGGCGAGGTGATCGATGAGAGCCTGGCGTCGATCTTTGGTCGGTTGAGCGCGCAAAAAATCCAGGCGCTTTGTGAGCAATGCACGGTGGTCGGACGCGTGATCGAGTCGGATGAGGGCATGGTGCTGCGTGACGAAGTTCGTCAACTGCACTTGACCCTGGTGCCGGTAGCGGACTCGGCCCGGGTGGCTCCGCGGATCCTGGTGATCAGTCGCGACATTACCCTGTTGGCCAGGGCTCGGCAGAAAGAACTCGAACGCCAGCACGACATCAACGCCCTGGTTGAAAACAGCCCGGACGCTATCGTGCGCGTGAGTGCGCATGGCCAAGTGCTGTACGTCAATGCGCAGCTGAAAAAATGGGTGGGCGGGGCGTGGCCGGAACTGATCGGAATGCCCATGGATGCGGTGGCCCCCCTGAACAACCAGGCTCAGCTGTTTCGCGAATTGGTGGCTCAGGTGATCCAGCAGAATAAAGCGACGGAGCAGGAGTTTCTCCTCTCGGGGTTGAAGGCCGCGCCCAAAGTCGTGCTGATCCACTTTGTGCCGGAGGTCGACGGCCAGCGGGTAGTCAGCGTGCTGGCGGTGGGGCGCGACATTTCCAAGCTGCGTGCTGCCGAGCGGCGGCTGGCCAATTCGAATGCACAGTTGCGTGATCTGTCGACCCGCCGCGAAACGGCGCGCGAAGAGGAGCGCAAACTGATCGCCAGGGAAATCCATGACGAACTGGGCCAGCACCTGACCGCACTGCGCATGGGCATATCGCTGTTGAGGTTTCAGTTCGGTGCCAGCACGCCCGAACTTACCCCGCAGGTCGAGCGGCTGATGGTACTGACCGATAAGACCATCCAGGTCGTACGGGATGTCTCCACCAGCCTGCGACCGTCTGCGCTGAACCTGGGGCTGGTCTCCGGCCTGGAATGGCTGACAACCGAATTTGTCACCCTGACCCGGGTTCCTTGCACGTTGCACCTGCCTTCGATTCCCCTGACGCTCCCCGATACCCACATCACCGCAGCGTTTCGCATCGTGCAGGAATCGTTGACCAATATCGCTCGCTACGCCGAAGCGACACAGGTCAGCGTCACCCTGAGCCCGCAGGAAACCCACTGGCTGCTGGAGGTCCAGGATAACGGCAAGGGGTTTGACCCGGATGCCGTTGGCCGCAAGACCTTAGGGTTGGCCGGGATGCGTGAGCGTGGCCTGATGCTGGGCGGCAAAGTGATTATTTTCAGCCATCCCGGACACGGCACTACGGTGCAAGCGTTCATTCCGATGCACAAGGATACGTACTGATGATTCGCATGCTGATTGCCGATGACCACACCATCATGCGCGAAGGGCTCAAGCAGTTGTTCATGCTGGTCGCCGACGTCCAGGTGGTGGCCGAAGCCGAGAGTGGTACCCAAGTGATCGAGCTGTTGCGCCAGGTCGAGATCGACCTGCTGCTGCTCGACATGAACATGCCGGGTATCAGTGGCGAGATCCTGATTGCCCGGCTGCATACCCAGTACCCGGATCTGCCGATCCTGGTGTTGAGCATGCATAACGAGATTCACATCGCGCAACGCGCACTGCGCGCCGGTGCGCTCGGCTACCTCACCAAGGACCGCGACCCCGAGACGCTGTTGGCTGCCATGCGTCGCGTGGCCAGTGGTCAACGCTACCTGGACCCCAACCTGGCCGAGCAGATTGCCCTGCAGAGCAGTGGCTTGAAGCAACACACCTACGTGGAAAGCCTGTCCGATCGCGAGTTCCAGATCCTGCGCTTGCTGGCGCATGGCATGAGCGTCAACCAGATTGCCGAGCAGTTGGTCATCAGCAACAAGACCGTCAGCACCCACAAGACGCGGCTCATGGAAAAGATGGGTTTCAGCTCCACCGCAGACATTGTGCGCTTCGCCATGACCTTGGGTATTTCGTGATCAACCCCCGCGGGTAGGGATTTTCCTACCCGGACTCCCGGTATCCCTACCCCAGAATAGGGATGGTCCGATGGCAGCAGTGCCATTATTGGGCCAGCATCTGTCTCAGGCAATCGAACAGCCGATCAACCGGCGACGAGATGCTTTGAATGGGAGACAGACCGTGAGCGAACAGACCACCCCGCCTTCGACCGCTTTGACGCTGTTTCCCGTGGCTTTGGCCGGTCTGCTCGGTGGCCTGGCAGTTGCCTACAGCAATGGCTTCAGTGCGTGGTCAGTGGGCGTGGCGAGTCTGTTGTTGGCGCTGTGCATCGGCCTGGGCTTTTGGGCGAACCGGGGCTACCAGGTCCAGTGGGCCCGCCTGCGCCAGCAGCTCGATCAGCCGGCAGTGGCCTCGGCGGCGTTGGCCGTCGATAACGGCCTGGCAGACGTGTGCCTGAGCGTGCTTCCGATCTGGTCGCGGCAGATAGAAGCGGCTCGAGCCATCAGCGAAACCTCCATCCTCAAGCTCAGCGAACGTTTCGGCACGCTGTCCTCGAACATCAGCCACAGCGTGGCCAGCAATGGCGGGCAAGACGCCTCCCAACAATTGGTCGACTTGCTGGAAGTCGGCCAGCAGGACCTCAACTCCATCGTGGTGGCCCTGCGCACCGCGCTGTCGAATAAAGAGAGCGAACTCAAGGAAGTCATGCAGCTCTCGGGTTTCACCGAGCAACTTCAGCAGATGGCCAAGTTCGTCGGTGACATCGCCAGTCAAACCAACCTGCTGGCCCTCAATGCGGCCATCGAAGCGGCGCGAGCCGGTGAGGCCGGGCGAGGTTTTGCGGTAGTCGCCGATGAGGTGCGCAAGTTGTCGAGCATGTCCGGCGAAACCGGGCGCAAGATCAGTGAAACCGTGATCACCGTCAACGCTGCTATTGCCCGTACGGTGCAGATGTCCCGCCACCACGCCGAGCAAGACACCGTGACCCTCGCCGATTCGGAGCGCGTGGTCTCTCAGGTCATCGAACATTTTCGCGCTACCGCCCAGACCCTCGTACGCAACAGCCATGACTTGCAGCAGCAGAGTACCGGCGTCGCCGACGAGATTGCCGAGGTGCTGGTCGCCTTGCAGTTCCAGGATCGCGTCAGCCAGATGTTGACCCTGATTACCGGCGACCTGGGCAAGCTGCAGCAGCAACTGGACGAGCGCCAAGCGTCGAGCCTGAGTGGGCATGCGCTCCCTCCGATGCGCAGTGACCGTTGGCTGCAAGAGCTTTCAACGGCTTACACGATGCCGGAGCAGCACGCCATTCATGACGGTCAGCCGCACGCCAAGGCCGAGGCCAACGAAATCACCTTTTTCTAGAGGAGTTTTTCCGATGAGCAAAACCATTCTGATCGTCGACGACTCGGCCTCCATCCGGCAGGTGGTGAGCATCACGCTCAAAGGCGCCGGTTATGACGTCATCGAAGGCTGTGATGGCAAAGACGCACTGAGCAAGCTGGACGGCCGCAAAATCCACCTGATTGTCAGTGATGTGAACATGCCCAACATGGACGGCTTGAGTTTCGTCAAGGCCGCCAAGCTGCTGCCGGCCTACAAGTTCACGCCGGTCATCATGCTGACCACCGAGGCCGGTGATGCGATGAAGCAGCAAGGCCAGGCTTCCGGTGCCAAGGCGTGGATGGTCAAGCCCTTTCAGCCCGCACAAATGCTTACCGCCGTCTCCAAGTTGATCCTGCCATAGCGATGACCAGCAACTGCTGGCCAGGAGGTCTCCATGAAAAGCCCCACCCCGATGCTCCGTCGTATCCAGGTCATGGAAGGCCCCCTGACGATCTACACGGCGACTGAACAAAAAGACGTGTTGTTGTCGTTGTTTCCCCTGGCCCATGAGGTCGAGTTGGACTTGTCCAATGTCGACGAACTGGACAGCGCCGGCTTGCAACTGTTGATCCTCATCAAGCGCGAGTCGCTCAAAGAGGGCACGCAGTTGTTGCTGAGCAACCCCAGCCCGACGGTGACCGAAGCGATACGGCTCAGCGGCCTTGACGACTACTTCACCAATGCCTCTTTCCCCTTGTCGGTCGGAGCATGATCGTATGGCCCAGCCCATGAACATGGATGACGTGCTGCAGACTTTCATTGCCGAGAGTCGCGAACTGCTGTTGCAGATGGAAGATGCGCTGCTACAGATCGAGAAGTCGCCGCAGGACCTGGACACCATCAACGGCCTGTTCCGCGTCGCCCACACCATCAAAGGCTCGGCCGGCTTGTTTGGCTTGATGCCCATCGTTGAGTTCACCCATGTCGCCGAAAGCGTCCTGGATCGGGTACGCAGCCTGGAAGTGCGGGTCGACGAGGCGTTGAGTGCGTTGTTCCTCGACGCCCGTGACCATATCGGCCAATTGATCGACCTGCTGGCCGAGGATGGCAACCTCGATCGATTGGACGAACCGTTGCAGGTCCAGGGCCAACGCCTGGGTGAGCGGCTTGCCCTGTACCTGGACGGCTCGGTCGCGACCGCTTCGCCCACCCCTAAAGGGGAGCCGTCGTCGACGGATGAGCAAGGGGCAAGTCCTGGCCACTGGCATTTGTCCCTGCGCTTTGGCCCGGATGTCCTGCGCAATGGCATGGACCCCTTGGCGTTCCTGCGCTACCTGAGCACGTTGGGGCGCTTGCTGCATACCGTCAGCCTGTTCGACGCGTTGCCGCCCCTGGCGTCCATGGACCCGGAAACCAACTACCTGGGGTTTGAACTCGCGCTGGCCAGCGACGCTTCCCGTGAGGTTATCGACGGCGCCTTTGATTTTGTGCGCGACGACGCGATCGTGCAGATCCTCGCACCCCACGCCACTGTCCAAGCCTGCCGCGCGCACATCGATGCATTGCCGGAAGACAACGCTGCGTTGCTCGAGCTGCTGGTGCGTTGCGGCACATTGACTGAGCCCCAGGCCGTGCTCGTCGCTCAGGAGGGCGAGCACTCAGCGGCCGAGACGCGCGACGAGCCTGATGCAACACAGGACTCGAACGCGCCGGTGATCAAGGCCGGCAAGAGTGCAGCGAGTCATGAAAGCAACCTGATTCGGGTCGATGCCGGCAAGCTGGATCAACTGATCAACCTGGTCGGTGAGCTGATCATCGCCGGCGCCGGAGCCAACCTGGTGGCGGTGCGTAGCGGGATTGGCGAGATGATCGAGGCCACCAGCCTGTTGTCGCGGTTGGTGGAGGAGGTCCGTGACTCGGCATTGACATTACGCATGGTGCAGATCGGCGCGACGTTCACGCGTTTCCAGCGTGTGGTGCGGGACGTATCCAAAGAGCTGGGCAAGGACATCGTGCTGCACATCGGCGGTGGCGAGACCGAGCTGGACAAGACGGTTGTCGAGCGTATCGGCGACCCGCTGACGCACCTGGTGCGCAATGCCATGGACCATGGCATCGAACCCGCGTCCACGCGCCTGCAACGTGGCAAGCCGGCCCAGGGCACGGTGCGCCTGAACGCCTATCACGAATCCGGCAGCATCGTGATCGAGGTGTCGGACGACGGCGGTGGCCTGGCCAAGGACAAAATCCTCGCCAAGGCCCGCGAGCGTGGCCTGGTGGGCGAAGGCCAGCAACCCGCGGACAAAGACATTCTGAATCTGATTTTCGAGCCGGGTTTTTCCACCGCCGACCAGGTCAGCAACCTGTCCGGGCGCGGCGTGGGCATGGACGTGGTGAAGCGCAATATCACGGCTTTGCGCGGCAGCGTGAGCCTCGAGAGCGAAGAAGGGCAGGGCACCACGGTGCGCATTCGCCTGCCGCTGACGCTGGCAATCATCGACGGTTTCCTGATCGGGGTGGGCAAGGCTTCCTATGTCATCCCGCTGAACATGGTCGAGGAGTGCATCGAGCTGGCGCCGGAGCAATCGGCAGGCACCGGCTACCTGGACCTCAGGGGCGATGTGCTGCCGATCTTGCGCCTGCGGGACATGTTTGATGTGCAAGAACCTGGAGGTAACCGAGAAAACGTGGTCGTCGTGCAATACGCAGGCCTGCGTGCCGGCCTGGTGGTCGATCGCTTGCAAGGGGAGTTTCAGACCGTGATCAAACCATTGGGCAAAGTGTTTGGTGAGGCCCATGGACTGGGCGGGTTCACGATCCTTGGCAGTGGAGCCGTCGCCCTGATTCTGGATATACCCAATCTGTTAGGACTCGTTGCCAAGGACGCCACCCACCGTTCGATCCCAAGTCCTTTATCGACTCAATGAAGCGTCATCAGGAGTTCCTCGCCATGACCGTTATCAGAAACATCATGTTGTTGGTTTTCACGGCCGTACTGGGTGTTGTCGTGTTGGGCGGCACCAGCTTTTACCTGACCGATAAAATCAATACGAGCGCCAGTTATGCCAATGCCAATACGGTCCCCAGCTTGCTGGACATCGACCGTGCCGCCGCGGCCTTCACCGACCTTCATGCCTTGCAATGGCAGCATTTGAACGATCCCGAGAAAAATGTCGTGCCGAGTTACGCCGAGAGCGTGGCCCAGCGTTTCAGTGTCATTGCCAAAGCCCTGGATCACTATCAGGCCGAGTTGATCTCCGACGACCATGACACCGCACTGTTGAAGCAACTGCGTGGTCGCCTGGAGGAGTTCGCCAGCTTGCAGGCGCGTTTCGACACGTTCGTCGCCAGCGGCGATCAAGCCTCGGCCCGTGCCTTGATCGAGGCGAGCCAGCCCTTGCAAAACGCGGCGCTGACGGCGATCAGTGATCTGCGCGAATACAACCTGGAACTGGGGCGCAAGGGCCAACTGCTCGCGACCGCCACCGAGAAGAATGCACGCTACATCATCCTGTTGGTGAGTGGCCTGACGCTGTTGGCAACCCTGCTGATCGGTGGGTTGCTGGGGCGTAGCCTGATGCGCCAGCTCGGTGCCGAGCCGTCGGTGGTTCGAGCCTTCGCTGCACGTTTGTCCGCCGGCGAGCTGACGGCAAAGGCAACGCTGCGCCAGGGTGACACCACCAGCCTGATGGCGAGCATGCAGCAGTTGGGCGCGAGCCTGCATGAATTGATCGAGCAGATGGACCGTATGTCCAGTGAGCACGACAAGGGTGACATTGACGTGCAGATCGATGCTGGCCGCTTTCATGGCAGTTATCGCTCCATGGCCCAGGGCATCAACGATATGGTCAACGGCCACATCGCGGTCAAGAAAAAAGCCATGGCCTGTATCCGTTCGTTCGGCGAAGGCGATCTGTCGGCACCCCTCGAGCGCTTCCCAGGCAAAAAAGCCTTTATCAACGAAAACATCGAGCTGTTGCGCACCACTATCCTGGCGCTGATCAATGAAATGCAACACATGTCCAGCGAGCACGAAAAAGGTGACATCGACGTCATGATCGATGTGGATCGCTTCTCGGGTTCGTACCGTGATATCGGCCAGGGTATCAATGACATGGTCAGCGGCCATATCAGCGTGAAGAAAAAGGCCATGGCCTGTATCCGTTCGTTCGGCGAAGGCGATCTGTCGGCGCCGCTTGAGCGGTTCCCAGGCAAAAAAGCCTTTATCAACGAGAACATCGAGCAACTGCGGGCTAACGTCCAGGCACTGATCGAAGACACCCGCCAGATCAGTGACAGCGCGCTGATCGGCAAGCTGGACACCCGCCCTGACGTGACACGGCATCAGGGTGACTTCCGCCGCATCATCCTCGGCATCAATGGTTCGCTGGATGCGATCATCGTGCCGATTACCGAAGCCATGGAGGTGTTGTCGGCGATTTCCGGCGGCGACCTGACCCGTAGCATCAACGGCGACTATCAAGGCAAGTTCCTGGAGCTCAAGCACTCCGTCAACGGCACCGTGGAAAAACTCTCGGAAATCATCGCCGAAGTGCGCGGCTCGGCGGACTCGCTGTCCAGTGCCTCGGAAGAGATCTCCGCGACGGCCCAGAGCATGGCTCAATCGGCGTCCGAACAGGCCGCATCGGTGGAACAGACCTCGGCATCGATGGAGCAAATGTCGGCGTCCATTGCCCAGAACACCGAGAATGCCAAGGTGACCGATGGCATGGCGGGCAAGGCCAACAAGGAAGCGTCCGAAGGCGGTCGAGCCGTCAAGGATACCGTGGCAGCGATGAAGACCATCGCCGAGAAAATCGGCATCGTCGATTCCATTGCCTACCAGACCAATCTGTTGGCGCTCAACGCCGCCATCGAAGCCGCGCGTGCTGGGGAGCATGGCAAGGGGTTCGCAGTGGTGGCGGCAGAAGTGCGCAAACTGGCCGAGCGCAGCCAGATTGCCGCGCAGGAAATCGGTGAAGTGGCCAAGAACAGCGTGGCCTTGGCTGAACGCGCGGGCAACCTGCTGGACGAGATCGTGCCGTCGATCGCCAAGACGTCGGACCTGGTGCAGGAAATTGCAGCCGCCTCCGAAGAGCAATCCATCGGCTCCGAGCAAATCAACAGCGCGATGTCGCAGATGAGCCAACTGACCCAGCAAAACGCGTCGGCTTCCGAGGAACTGGCTGCGACGGCCGAGGAGATGAGCGGCCAGGCCGAGCAGTTGCAGGAACTGATGGGCTTTTTCACCGTACAGACCAAGCGCGCCGGGCGGACGGTCTCGATGCCCGCCACCAGCCGTGCGACGTTCACCCATGATCAGGACAGCCATTCAGAGAGCGGTGGTTTCGTCCGCTTCGGGAGTTGACCCATGAGTGCCTCAGCCGTTATGTCGGGCACTTTCGAGCCACCACTGCAAGCCGAGGAACCCTTGCAGTACCTGACCTTCCTGGCGGCCCAGGAGATGTATGCGGTCAACACCCTGAGTGTTCGCGAAATCATCGAATACAACCAGGTGACCAGCGTGCCGATGATGCCGGCGTTCCTGCGCGGGGTCATCAACCTTCGCGGTTCGGTGGTGCCGGTGGTGGACCTCAAGGCCCGGTTTGGCCAGGGGACGACGGTCTTGGGCAGCCGCACGTGCATTGTCATCCTGGAGGCGGCGAAGGAGGGCGAGTCCCAGGTCCTGGGGGTGGTGGTGGACTCGGTCAGCGAAGTGATCGAGATACTCGATGCGGATATCAAGCCCGCCCCCGCCTTCGGTAATCACATTCGCACCGACTTCATCCGGGGGATGACCAAGGTGCGAGGCGACTTTGTCACGCTGCTGCAAATTGAGCATGTTTTGTGTGTCGATGAGATGGCCGGCTTGATGAAAGTGTGACGCGAACGGCCGCGCCCCCAGGCGCAGGCGGACAGTAACTGATCCGAGGTGAATCATGGCGCTATCCATCGAAAACCCAGGCAATGCCACGGCCTCGAGCCCAGGCCAGTACCTCACCTTTGAGCTGGGGGAGGAGATGTTCGCCGTGGGCACGCTCAACGTACGAGAGATCATCGAGTATGGGCCGATCACCAGTGTGCCCTTGTTGCCCCCCAGCATTCGCGGGGTGATCAACCTGCGAGGCGCCGCGGTGCCGATACTGGATCTGGGGGTGCGCTTTCGCGGCGAACGCACCGTACAGACCTCAAGGACCTGCTTTGTGATCCTCGAGGTGCAGGCCAATGCCGTGCGCAAGCCGGTGGGCATCATTGTGGATGCGGTCAGCGAAGTGCTCGAGATCGCCGGGCAGGACATCGAACCCTCGCTGAACTTCGGTACCGACGTCAGGGCTGATTTCCTGTTGGGCATCGGCAAGCTGGAGAGCGGTTTCGTGCTGTTGCTGGATGTCGGTCGGGTGCTGTCCCTGGAGCAGGTCGATGCACTGGCGAACCTTGAGTCTTCGCTGCCTGCGACCGTCTGATTCTTTCTTGGAAACGTCCTTATGAACGTGATTCTGTCCGACGCCGAGTTTCAGCAATTTCGCAATCTCATTCATCAGATCGCGGGCATCAGCCTGTCCGATGCGAAGAAACAGTTAGTGAGCGCTCGGCTGGCCAAGCGCCTGCAAGTGTTCAAGCTCACGAACTACGGCGCTTACTACAAGGTGCTGATGCAGGACAGTGCGGAACTGCAGGTGGCGATCGACATGCTGACCACCAACGAAACCTATTTCTTCCGCGAGCCCAAGCATTTTGATTTCCTGCGTGATGTGGCGCTGCCCGAACTGCGCGGCAGCGGGCCGTTGCGCGTATGGAGTGGCGCGTGCTCGACCGGGGAGGAGCCCTATACCCTGGCGATGGTCCTGGCGGACAACCTCGCCGGTCGGCCCTGGGAAATTGTCGCGTCGGACATCAGCAGCCGGGTATTGGACAAGGCCCGCCTAGGGCGCTACCCCCTGGACGGGACACGCGGGATTCCCGAAGCACTGCTGCATAAATATTGCCTCAAGGGTGTCGGTACCAACCACGGGTGTTTCATGGTCGAACCGGCGCTGGCGTCGCGGATCGACTTCCAGGCGATCAATTTGAATAACCCGTTGCCGAAACTGGGGATGTTTGACGTCATCTTCCTGCGCAACGTGATGATCTATTTTGACAACGACACCAAAGTGCAGGTCGTCAAGCGGCTGGTCAGCCACCTCAAGCCGGGTGGGTATTTCATTGTCAGTCACTCGGAGAGCCTCAATGGCATCACCGATGAGCTGCGGCTGGTCAAGCCTTCCATCTACCGGAGGCCACATGCCTGATTCCCGCGAGGTGTTCCTGAATCCCGGCGAGTGGTTTTTCGGCGCTGGCTCGATTCGGCTACGGACCGTGCTGGGGTCGTGTGTGGCCCTGGTGTTCTGGCATCCCCGGCACTTGCTGGGCGGCATGTGCCACTACCTGCTGCCGCAGCGCGCGGTGGCCAAGCCTGGTGTGCTGGACGGGCGCTACGGCAATGAAGCACTCGAATTGTTGCTCGCACGGATACACGCGAGCAAGGTCCGGCCTGCCGAGTTCAGGATCAATGTCTACGGCGGTGGGGACATGTTTCCCGGGCTTGCGCGTGCGGATAACCACTACGTGGGGCAACGCAATGTCGAGCAAGCCAGGCGCCTGCTCGACCTGCACCAGTTGCCTTGCCACAACTTCCACGTGGAAGGCGTGGGGTATCGCACCGTGGTGCTCGATCTTGCCACTGGCAACATTGAACTCAACTACCTGGCCCTGCAACGACCCCCCGGCAGACCCCATGGAGAGCGTACGACATGAGCCTTATCAAAGTGCTGATCATTGACGACTCCGCCGTGGTTCGCCAGGTACTGACGGCGACCCTGGGACAAGACCCCGCTATTGAAGTGATTGGCGCAGCCGCGGACCCGGTGTTCGCCATGGAAAAAATGAACAAGCAATGGCCGGATGTCATTGTGCTGGACGTCGAGATGCCACGGATGGACGGCATTACGTTCCTCAAGAAATTGATGGCCGAACACCCCACGCCGGTGGTCATCTGCTCCACATTGACCGAGAAGGGCGCGGCCACCACCATGCAGGCACTGGCTGCCGGCGCGGTGAGTATCGTGACCAAGCCACAACTCAATTTGCGCCAGTTTCTGACCGACAGCGCCGATGAACTGGCCGGTGCCGTCAAAGCCGCAGCCCGGGCCAACATGAAGCGGATGGTGCCGTCCGGGGAGCGGGTCCCCGTCAGGTTGAATGCCGACGCCATACTGCCTGGGAGCACTCAGGCGATGGCGCGCACCACCGAAAACATCGTTGCCATCGGAACGTCCACGGGAGGGACGCAAGCGTTGGAGCTGGTGTTGACCGCCTTGCCCAGGGTCTGCCCAGGCATTGTGATCGTGCAGCACATGCCTGAACACTTCACGGCGGCGTTTGCCGAGCGACTCAACCGGCTGTGCGAGATCGAGGTCAGAGAAGCCAGGCATGGCGACCGGGTCATGCCCGGCTGTGCGCTGATTGCACCCGGTGGCCGGCACATGTTGCTCAAGCGCAGTGGTGCCCAATACCAGGTAGAAATTGTCGACGGGCCTCCCGTCAGTCGGCATCGCCCTTCGGTGGATGTGCTGTTTCGCTCGGTTGCCCGCAGTGCGGGAGGCAACGCCCTGGGCATCATCATGACGGGCATGGGGGACGATGGCGCCCGCGGCTTGAAGGAAATGCACGACAACGGTGCCCGCACCCTCGGCCAGGATGAACAGTCCTGTGTGGTGTACGGCATGCCCAAGGAGGCCTTCAAGCTGGGGGCCGTGGAGCGTGAGCTGCCCCTTGAGCATATTGCGGCGGCGATTTTGCAGTCGACGCATCAGCGTCGCTGAGGCTTCGGTCCGTGTGTGAGGGGCGGCAGGACACCCTGCGCCCCAGGCTCAAAGACTCGCGTTTCGACAATGTGGTCTGGGGTTCGGGCTAGAGCTTTTTCGCCATGTCCCTTAACACGAACTTCTGGATCTTGCCGGTCGAGGTCTTCGGCAACTGCGTGAACACCACCGTGCGCGGGACCTTGAAGCCCGCCAGGTGTTCTCGGCAGAAACTGATGATCTCGGCTTCGCGGACGTGGGGGTGGTCGGCCTTGAGGGTGATGAAGGCACAGGGCGTTTCACCCCATTTCTCATCGGGGCGGGCGACGACGGCTGCTTCCATGACGGCCGGGTGGCGGTACAGCACACCTTCGAGTTCGATGGTGGAGATATTCTCGCCGCCGGAAATGATGATGTCCTTGAGCCGGTCGCGGATTTCCACATAGCCGTCGGGGTGGGTCACCGCCAGGTCGCCGGTGTGGAACCAGCCGCCTTCGAACGCTTCGGCGGTGGCGGTCGGGTTCTTCAGGTAGCCCTTCATCACGGTATTGCCGCGCATGAAAATCTCACCGATGGTCTGGCCATCATGGGGCGTGGGTTCAAGGGTTTTCGGGTCGGCGACCATCACGCCTTCCAGGGTCGGGTAGCGCACACCTTGGCGTGCCTTGATCTGCGCCCGTTCTTCCAGGGGCAGGGCATCCCATTCGGCGTGCCAGGCGCAGAGGGTCACCGGGCCATAGACTTCGGTCAGGCCATAGACGTGGATGACCTTGATGCCCATTTCTTCCACGGCACCGATCACCTTGGCCGGTGGAGCGGCGCCGGCGACCATGGCGTTCACCGGGTGGTCGATGGCGGCCTTGGCCGAGTCCGGCATATTCACCAGCGCGTTGAGCACAATCGGCGCACCGCACAAGTGGGTGACCTGGTGCTCGCGGATCAGATTGAGGATTTTCTGCGGATCGACTCGGCGCAGGAACACATGCACCCCGGCCAAGGCCGTGATGATCCACGGGTAGCACCAGCCGTTGCAGTGGAACATCGGCAGGGTCCACAGGTATACGGGGTGGTTGCCGATCGCCCAGATCATCTGGTTGCCCAGGGAGTTGAGATAGGCGCCGCGGTGGTGATAGACCACGCCCTTGGGGTTGCCGGTGGTCCCCGAGGTGTAGTTCAGCGAAATGGCCTGCCATTCATCCTCCGGCCACTGCCAGGCGTAGTCCGGATCGCCTTCGGCCAGGAAGGCCTCGTAGTCCAGTTCGCTGACCGGCTGGCCTTCGCCGTATTCCGGGTCGTCGACGTCGATCACCAGCGGCGGATGGTCCAGCATGCCAATGGCGGCATGCACCACGTCATGGAACTCGCGGTCGGCGATCAGTACCTTGGCTTCGCCGTGGGCCAGCATGAACGCGATAGCCTCGGCATCCAGGCGCACATTGAGTGCATTGAGGACCGCGCCAATCATGGGCACGCCGAAATGCGCTTCGAGCATGGCCGGGATATTGGGCAGCATGACGGCCACCGTGTCGTTTTTGCCAATCCCGCGACCAGCCAGGGCAGACGCCAGGCGTCGGCAGCGACGATAGGTTTGCGCCCAGGTGGCGCGCACCGATCCGTGGATCACGGCAGGGTAGTCGGGATAGACGCTGGCGGTGCGTTCGATGAAACTCAACGGCGAGAGGGCGATGTGATTGACGCTGGTCGGCGCGAGGCCTTGCTCGTAAATGGACATGGTGCAAATACCCGGTGGCTGATTATTAGCTCTATTGGTCGAGGTGCTGGTGCTGGCCGCTCGGCGGACAACGCTGGCCTTGAGGCTTTAGCGTAGGCAAGCCGGCCCCAGCAGGAAAAGCGCGGTGACTTCTCCGGCCGCTTTTATATACTGTTCGCACGGATATATGGAAGTACTACCTGAGTTGTATAGTATATCTACTATATTTCGCTCACCGGCTTTCCCTCTGCATAGGTTCGATGATGATAGGCAACTCTGTGCGCGTGCCGCGCTGCTCGCCGCTGCTCGATCATGACCCGCAGCCGAGCCTCCTGTTGGACGCCCAGGCCCGGCCGCTGGAACTCAATGCGGCGCTGCGGGTATTGCTCGAGCAGCTGTCCCTGGCCGAGTGCGAAAGCCTGTTGCCGGTCAATTACGTGTCGCTCGTCCAGGCGTGCCTGGGGCAGGCGCGGGCGATCGAAAATGTCGAGGCGCAGTTCGCCGACCGCATCCTGGTGTGGACCTTTATTCCCGACCCTGGGGGCAATCGCGTACTGGCCCGTTGCCGGGACGCCAGTGCGCAGATTGCCGCCGAGCGCGAATCGGTCAAGGCCAGGCGCTTGTACCGGCTGATCATCGAAAACACCACCGACCTGATTTCCCGGCACACGCCCGACGGCTGTTTTCTCGATGCCTCGCCGGCGTCCTGGGCCTTGCTGGGGTATTGGCCGGGGGAGTTGCGTGGGCGCCCGGCGCAACGCCTGTTTCACCGCCAGGGCTTGGCCAGGCTGGCGCGTCGCGCCCGTGAGGGCCTGGAGCAGGACGGTTACTACACGATGACCTATCGCATCCGCCATCGTCAGGGGCATTACCTGTGGTTCGAGACGGCCTGCCGGGCAATCCGCGAGACCTACACGGGGGCGGTGGTGGAGGTGGTCAGCGTGTCCCGCGATATCACGGCCAGGGTCCAGGCCGAGGAAACCACCCGGCGCCTGGCCGAGGTGGTGGAGGCCCACACCGACCCCGTGTTGTTTATCCAGCCCGGCGGGGCCGTGACCTATCTCAACCCTGCCGCTCGACGCATCCTGGGGTTGCTTGAATCGCCGCAGATGCCGAGCCTGGCGCAGTTTCTCGGCAGCGAGGTCCTGGCCTGCCTGCACCGCGAAGGCTGGAGTAATGCGGAACGCCATGGCCGCTGGAGCCTCGACACGCGCCTGCAACCGCTGGGTGGGGCGGTGACGGTGCCCGTGGTGCTGATGTTGCTGGCGCATCGCTCTGCCAGCGGCGAGCGTTTTTATTCCCTGGTGGTTCGCGACCTCACTGAACGGGAGTTGCGCGAGGCTCAACAGCGTCATCACCAGGATGAACTGGCCCACACCGCGCGCCTGGTGACCCTGGGGGAACTGGCGTCGGGCATTGCCCATGAAATGAACCAGCCCCTGGCGGCCGTGGTGAACTACGCCAACGCCAGCCAGCGTTACCTGAGTGCCCTGGGCAGCGACTCCCCGGCGGCCGAACGGGTGGCGCAGGGCCTGGAGCGGATCTCCGTGCATGCCAACCATGCCGCGCAAGTGATCAAGCGCCTGCGCGCATTCCTGCGCAAGGGCCGACGGCGCATGGAGGCGTTGAACCCCCGGGAGGTGGCCCGCGAAGCGGTACGCCTGTGCGCCTGGGAGGCCGGCGATTGCCAGGTGACGATCGAGGATCGCCTGCCGGATAATCTGCCGCTGATCTACGCCGACCGCGTGCTGCTGGAGCAGGTGCTGTTGAACCTGCTGCGCAATGCCATCGAGGCGAATCGCGAAGCCCATCCCGGCCGGCCCTCGCGCCTGGTCATCGGCGCCGTGGCGCAGCGTGACGGCTGGGTGCAGATCGACGTCAGCGACCAGGGCCCCGGTGTATCACCGGCCCAACTGGAGCAGATATTTACCCCGTTCTACACCAGCAAGGCCAATGGCCTGGGCCTGGGCTTGTCCATGAGTCGCAGCATCATCGAAGGTTTCGGTGGCGAGTTGCAGGCTGTGCCGATGTCGGCAGGCCTGCAAATGTGCTGTCGCTTGCCGGCACATGCCCAGGGCGGTGCAACACAACAACAACAGGAATGAAGGCATGGTCAGCGTGACGGAACAGGTGGTGTATGTGGTGGATGACGACCAGGGGATGCTCGACTCGACCGTCTGGTTGCTGGAGTCGGTGGGCCTCAAGGCGCTGCCGTTTACCAGTGGCCGCGACTTTCTTGAGGCCTGCGACAGCCGCCTCAATGCCTGCGTGCTGCTGGATGTGCGCATGCCCGGCATGGGCGGCCTGAATGTCCAGGAGCACATGCGCAGCCGAGACTTGCACCTGCCGGTGATTTTCGTCAGTGGCCACGCCGACGTGCCGATCGTAGTCCGTGCCTTCAAGGCCGGTGCCCATGACTTTATCGAAAAGCCCTACAACGAACAGTTGCTGCTGGACAGCGTGCAGCAAGCCCTGAGCAAAGCCGATCAACACCACAGCCTGGGCGAAGGGCCTGCGCGGGTCCAGGCGCGCCTGCAACAACTGACGCCACGGGAGCGCGATGTGTTGCTCCCGCTGGTGCAGGGCTACACCAACCGGGAAATCGCCGAGCAGTTGGGTGTCAGCGTCAAGACCATCGATCTGTATCGCGCACGGGTGATGAAACGCATGGCGGCCAGTCATTTACCGGAGCTGGTGGGCATGGCGATTGCCGCCGGCCTGGTCGACCCCCTGCACCTGCGCTGAGGCGGCTCAGGCCACGGCAACCTGCAGGCTCGGCCGGTCACTGGGCCTTGTCGCCAGCATGCGCTCGATGGCACCGGTGAGCAGGTTCTCCAGCAGTTCGGTGCGTTCCGCCTCATCCAGCGCCTGATCGGCCAGCCAGCTCGGCGCGTTGTTCAGCAGCGTGGCGATGGCGTGGCCAGCGGCTTGCAGGGCCTGGGCACTCAGGCGCCGCGGCCGGCCGAGCATCTGCAACAGTCGGCGTTCGTATTGTTCGCGCAACTGCCGCACCCGCAGTTGCTGGTCTTGCGTGAGACAACCGCTGTCACGCTCCACCAGGCGGAAATGCCAGGGCATCTCTTCATGCAGCCTCAGGTGCGCGTGGATCAGCCGTTGCAGATTGTCCTGGCGCGAGCGTGGTCGCTGCTCGACGCGCCCCAGGGTGGTCAGCAGTTCTTCGTAGAACTCTTCGATCAGGTCCAGCAGCAGATGCTGCTTGCTGGGATAGTGGTGATACAGCGAGCCCGGGGTGAGCCCCAGGCTACTCGCCAGCTCGCGCATGCCGACTTGACCGAAGCCTTTGCTGGCCAGCAGTTCCAGGGCCTTGTTGCGGTGTTCGCACAGGCGCGAGCGATATTCAGCCATAGCTATGGAAGCCGCGCCCGGTCTTGCGCCCCAGGTAACCGGCGGCGACCATCTCCCGCAGCAGCGGGGCGCTGCGGTATTTGCTGTCCTGGAAGCCGTCGTAGAAGGCCTCCAGGATCGCCAGCAGGGTATCCAGGCCGATCAGGTCGGCCAGTGCCAGCGGGCCGATCGGCTGGTTGCAGCCCAGGCACATGCCGGCGTCGATGTCTTCGGCGCTGGCCAGGCCCTCCTGGAGCACCAGGATCGCTTCGTTGATCATCGGCACCAGGATGCGGTTGACCACAAAGCCTGGGCGATTGCCGGCGGTGATCGCGGTTTTGCCCAGGTACTGGGCCAGCTCGATGGCCTGGGCGTGGGTCGCGTCACTGGTCTGCAGGCCCCGGATCACTTCGATCAGGCCCATCACCGGCACCGGGTTGAAAAAATGCAGGCCGATAAAGCGCTCGGGGGCGTTGACGCTCGCTGCCAGTTCGGTGATGGACAGCGACGAGGTATTGGAGGCAATCACGCACCGCTCATCGACGTGCGCGGCGATCTGTTGCAACACGCGTCGTTTCAGCTCGAGGTTTTCCGTGGCGGCCTCGATCACCCATTGCACAGGCGCCAGGCTGGTGTAGTCGGTGCTGGTGCGGATCTTGTCCAGGGCGGCGTGCTTCTGCGACTCGCTGAGCAGCCCCTTGCTGACCTGGCGATCAAGGTTCTTGCCCACCGTGGCCAGGGCTTTTTCCAGGGCACCGGCGCAGATGTCCAGCAAGGTCACGTTAATGCCGGCCACTGCGCAGACCTGGGCGATGCCGTTACCCATGGTGCCCGCGCCGATTATGCCGATAGTCTGCAAATTCATCGTCAGTCTCTCTTCTCAAGGTGCGCTGCCTTTGCAGGGCAGGCACGCCTTGCAATACGGAGCATTGGGCGAGAGTCTAGGGCCCGACAATGTGGCGGCCTATGCCGTAACCTGTCAGTTGTATTGGCGTTTCTTACCATGTTCACGCTACAGGACCCCAGAATGATGCCCACGCGGGAAAAGGATTCGGTTGCCGTCTACTTCGTGCAGGTCATGATCCATGCGCTGCGCGACCAGCCTGAGCGGCAGGCCGCGGTGCTGGCCGAAGCGGGCATTGCGCCGGCGCTGCTGAATCAGCCCGAGGCCCGGGTGCCGGCCAGTGCGTTTGCGGCGTTATGGCTGATCCAGATTCGCGAGTTGAACGACGAGTTCTTCCGGCTCGACTCCCATGGCATGCCGCCGGGCAGTTTCGCCCTGATCTGCCGGGGGCTGATCCAGGAACCGAACCTGGGCAAGGCACTCACCCAGTGCCTGGCCAGTTTCTCCCTGTTCCTGCGCGATTTTCGCGGCAGCCTCAGCGTGCAGGGCAAGCGCGCGGTGCTGCGCCTGGAGGCCGGCGGCGGCGATGACGACACCCGTCGTTATGGCGAAGAAACCTTTCTGGTGCTGATGATCAGCCTGCTGTGCTGGTTGGGTGGCCGACGCGTGCCCATCGATCGCGCCGATTTCCGCCATGCCCGTCCGCCCCAGAGCGACGACCTGTTGCTGTGGGGCTACAACCTGACGTTTGGCGCCGAGCGCACCGAAATCGAATTTGCCAGCAGCTACCTGCACCTGGCCGTGGTCCAGGACCTGGCTTCGCTCAAGGTGTTCCTGCGCAGCGCGCCGCAATGGCTGGTGATCCGCTTTCGCAACCCACATGGCGTCTCGACCCAGGTGTACCAGCGCCTGCGTGGCAGTCATTACAGCCAATGGCCGGCCCTGGAGGACTTGGCGGTGGACTTGCACATGAGCCCCAGTACCTTGCGCCGACGCCTGGAGCGCGAGGGCTGTTCGTTTCAGGAGATCAAGGATGAAGTCCGGCGCAGCATGGCGCTGGAGCTGCTGTGCCAGACACGGGCCAGCATTGGTGAAATCGCCGCGCACAGTGGTTTCCAGGAGCCCAGCGCGTTTCATCGGGCCTTCAAGAAGTGGACCGGTGAAAGCCCTGGCCGTTACCGCGACCGCGTCCAGGGCAAGCCCTAATGCCATTCAGTCAGGGCTTTTTTGTAGGAGCGAGCTTGCTCGCGAAGAACCCGCAGGCGCCGCGTTCATTCAGGAAGCACGCGTTATCGTTGACGTTTTTCGCGAGCAAGCTCGCTCCTACAAACAAGCCTTAACTGAATGAGCCCGCTCCCCACCGTTACAGTGTTCCTCCTTCAGTGAGAGTGTCCGTTTACGTCAGTTTTTCGACGGATTTGGTAATTGCCAGGGCGCACTCGCTCAACGCTCAATAGCGCTATGTGCTGCGGGCTCCGCAGTACACCTGGGTTTTTGCCGATGGCCGTCTGGGTCAATCGCCAGCGGCGAAGGCGGTAGCAGCCTGTCTAACGAGTCAACGAGGAAAGCAGCAATGAGTGGTTATGCCCATCCGTACCGCGATATCGAATTCGTGCTGGAGGAATTGGTCGGGTTTGAGCGGTTATGCGCGAGCGCCGGGCTTCAGGATGTCAATAACGAGCTGGTCTCGGCCATTTTGAGCGAGGCCGGCCGCTTGGGTTCCGGCGTGCTGGCACCGCTCAACCGGGTCGGCGATACCCAGGGGGCGCGGTTGGGCGAGCAGGGTGTGCAGGAAACGCCGGGGTTTGCCGATGCCTATCGGCAGTTCCAGGAGGGCGGCTGGCCCTCGTTGACGGCGGCGGAGCAGCATGGCGGGCAGAACCTGCCCAACGTGATCGGCACGGCCGTCAATGAAATCTGGCACAGCGCCAATATGGCGTTCGCCCTGTGCCCGATGTTGACCCAAGGCGCCATCGAGGCCATTGCCCATCACGGCTCGGCCGAACTGCAGGCGCACTACCTGCCCAAACTGGTCAGTGGCGAATGGACTGGCACCATGAACCTCACCGAACCGGATGCCGGCTCCGACCTGGCCGCGATCAAGAGCCGGGCGGTCCCCCAGGGCGATCATTACCTGATCAGCGGCCAGAAGATCTTCATCACCTGGGGCGACCACAAGATGACCGACAACGTCGTGCACCTGGTGCTGGCGCGGTTGCCAGAGGCTCCGGTGGGCGTCAAGGGCCTTTCATTGTTCGTGGTGCCGAAGTTCTTGCTCGACGCCCAGGGCCGGCCAGGTGCGCGCAATCATGTGCAGTGCATTTCCCTGGAACACAAACTGGGCATTCATGGCAGCCCCACCTGCGTGATGAACTTTGGTGACCCCGAAGGGGCCGTCGGCTATTTGCTCGGTGAACCGCACACGGGCCTGGCCTGCATGTTCACCATGATGAACCACGCCCGCCAGAGTGTCGGGTTGCAGGGGCTGGCGATTGCCGAACGGGCCTACCAGCAGGCGCGTCAATACGCCAAGGACCGCCTGCAAGGCTCGCGTAAGGACGGCAGCCGTTTCTCGATCATCCACTTTCCGGATGTGCGCCGGATGTTGTTGCAGATGAAAGCGTCCATCGAAGCCATGCGCGCGTTGGCCCTGGTGGCCGCGGCGGAAGTCGACCGTGCCGCGTGCGCAGCCACGGCAGACCTTGCGCGCGAGCATCAGGGCCGGGTCGACCTGTGGACCCCGATCGTCAAGGGCTGGCTGACCGAGCTGGCCCAGGAGGTCACCTCCCTGGGCGTGCAAATCCACGGCGGCATGGGGTTTATCGAAGAGACCGGCGCGGCCCAGCATTATCGTGACGCCCGTATCCTCACCATTTATGAAGGCACCACCGGTATCCAGGCGCTTGACCTGGTTGGGCGCAAGACCCTGCTGAACCAGGGCGAGCTGTTGAACAACCTGCTGGATGAAATGCATGAAACCGTCGAGCAACTGCACCGCATCGACGCCCTCGCGTACCAGGCGGTGACGCTGGAGGCCGCACTCGGGGCCGGACGCCAGGCCTTGTCCCTGTTACTCGACCAGGCCAAACACGATGGGGATTGGGCGGGCAGCGTCAGCGTTAACTACCTGATGCTGTTCGGCTACCTGTCGGGCGGCTGGCTCATGGCGCGCTCGGCGGTGCAGGCGCATGCGCGCCTGGCCGCCGGCACGGGCGACGCCAGCTTCCTTGAAGCCAAGGGCATCAGCGCACGTTTCTATGCCGAGCAACTGCTGCCCCGCGTGCACGCCTTGCTGGCGGCGATCAGCGCCGGGAGCGCGAGCATCATGGCGTTGGAGGAAGAGCAGTTCTGACCGCCGCGTTGTAGCGTCTGCAGCCGGGGGTACCTCACGGCTGCAGACGCCATTGGCCAGGGCGGCGTCAGTTGCATGTGTTATGAGGTAATAACGTCGAAATTGGCCGCTGTGGCGATAAATGGGGACAAAAACGCTGCCTGCCATTCAACATTCATAAAAACGTAACAACACTGCTGCAAAGTTCGGGAGCCCTTAAACACAAGGAGTTCCCTTAATGAAAAGCTTGATGAAGTCTGTTGCACTCGCCGTTACGGTATCGCTGTGCGGCACCACGGTGTTCGCTGCCGAGAGCGTCCGCCTGACCGGCTCCGGCGCCAGTTTCCCTGCACCGATCTACCTCACCTGGTTCAAGGACTTCAGCAAGAAAAGCGAAGGTGTCACCGTGGATTACCAATCCAAGGGCAGCGGCGCGGGTGTACAGGACTTCCTGAATAAAACCGTCGACTTCGCCGCCAGTGACTCGGCGATGAAAGACGAAGACATCGCCAAGGTCGCCGAAGGCGCGCAGTTGCTGCCGATGACCGCGGGCGAAATCGTGCTGGCCTACAACCTGCCGGGCAACCCCAAGGGCCTGAAGCTGCCACGGGATGTGTACTCCAACATCTTCCTGGGCAAGATCACCAAGTGGAACGATCCGCAGATCGTCGCCGCCAACCCTGACCTGAAACTGACCGATACGCCGATCACCGTGGTTGTGCGTGCAGACTCCAGCGGTACCACGGCGGTCTTCACCAAGCACCTGGCAGCGATCAATCCGCAGTTCCAGAAAGAGCTGGGTGAGGGCAACACCGTCAACTGGCCAGCCAGCGACAAATTCATCAAATCGCCCAAGAACGATGGTGTGACCGCCACCGTACGCCAGACCCCGGGCGCTATTGGCTACATCGAATACGGCTTCGCCAAGCTGGCCAAGGTTGACTTTGCCCAACTGCAAAACAAGTCCGGTCATTACGTCGTGCCGAACGCCGAAAGCGGTGCCGAAGCCCTGGCCGCGGTGAAAATGCCGGAAAGCCTGGTGGCCTGGCTGCCGGACCCGGACGGTGCCAAGTCGTACCCGATCACCTCCTACACCTGGATGATCTTCCGCAAGCAGAACGGCAACCCGGCCAAGGCCAAGGCCATGCGTGAAATGGTCGAGTACAGCCTGACCGAGGGGCAGAAAATCGCCGACTCGATGGGTTATATCCCGCTGCCGAAATCGGTCGTGGACCAGGTTCGCAAAGCGTCCGCCAACATCCAGTAACGCGCTTAGGGCCTCTCTCGGTGTGTGCTGCCAGCCATGCCGGGAGCGCTTCCCCCCTGTTCCGGAACTCGCCAATGAACACACCTTTTGTCGTACCGGTTAACCCGGATTCTGCCTGCCAGCCACCGTCTACGAAGGATTTCCTGGTTGACCGGACCTTCCGTGCGCTTGCGCGAATAGGGGTGGTGCTGGTGCTGGCATTGGTCTTTGCCTTGGTCTTCGAGGTGGGACGCAAAGCCCTTCCCGGCATGGAAAAGCACGGTTTTGACGTATTGCTCGGCAGCGTCTGGGACGTCAACCAGGGCAAGTACGGCATTCTGCCGGCTATTTGGGGCACGCTGTACAGCGCCCTGATCGCCTTGTTGATCGCCGGGTTTTTCGGCGTCAGCATGGCGATTTTCCTGACCCAGGACTTCCTGCCCGCAAAACTGGCCGCCGTGTTTCGTACCATCGTCGAATTGCTCGCCGCGATCCCCAGCGTGGTGTACGGCCTGTGGGGCATCTACGTGGTGATTCCGGCCATTCGCCCGCTGACGGCCTGGTTGAACACTGAACTGGGCTGGATCCCGTTTTTCGGCACGTCCTTGAGCGGGCCGGGGCTGCTCCCGGCGGCGCTGGTACTGGCCATCATGATTCTGCCGACCATTGCCGCGGTGTCCCAGGACGCCCTGACCGCCGTGCCGATGAAAACCAAGCAAGCGGCCTATGGCATGGGCACCACCCATTGGGAAGCGATCCTCAAGGTGATGGTCCCGTCCGCCGCCACCGGTATTTTCGGCTCGCTGGTCCTGGGCCTGGGCCGCGCGCTGGGTGAAACCATGGCCCTGGCCATGCTGGTCGGTAACGCGAACAACATCTCCCTGTCGCTGTTTGCCCCGGCCAATACCCTGGCGGCCTTGCTGGCGCTGAACTTCCCCGAAGCCGGGCCGAACGAGATCGAGGTGTTGATGTACGCGGCACTGGTGCTGATGTTGATCACGCTGATCGTGAACGTCTTCGGCTCCATGATCATGATGTATGCCCAACGGGGTAATAAGTGATGACTGATCTCACTGCAGCAACCGACCTGACCGCGCCCGCAGGCGCGATGCCCAGCTTGCAGCGCAAGTTCGAAGGCCGCGCCCTGCGTAGCCTGGTATTGACCACTCTGGTCTGGGGCGGCGCGCTACTGGCCAGCGTGCCGCTGATCTCCGTGCTCTACATGCTGATCATGCGCGGCGGGGCGCGCCTGAGCCTGGAAGTGTTCACCGAGTTGCCTCCGACGGGGTTCGAGACGGGCGGTGGCTTCGGCAACGCCATGGCCGGCACCTTTGTGATGGTCGGTATCGCGGCGGCTATCGCCGTACCGGTCGGCATCATGGCGGCGATCTTCCTGGCCGAACTGGGGCCGGACAGCAAGCTGGCCAACGCCTCGCGCTTTGCCGCCAAGATGCTCACGGGGCTGCCTTCCATCCTGGCCGGGGTGTTTGCCTATGCCCTGGTGGTGATGACCACCGGGACCTACTCGGCCCCGGCGGGCGGCGTGGCACTGGCGGTCCTGATGCTGCCCATCGTGGTGCTGACGGCGGAAGAGTCGATGAGGATGGTGCCCAAGATCATGAAGGATGCGGCCTACGGCATGGGCTGCACACGCTCGCAGGTCATCTGGAAAATCGTCTTGCCCACCGGCCTGCCGGCGATCCTCACGGGCGTCATGCTGGCCGTGGCGCGAGCGGCGGGCGAAACCGCGCCGTTGTTGTTTACCGCGCTGTTCAGCAACTACTGGATCTACCACGACGGCAGCCTGGCCGTCATGAATCCGACGGCCTCGTTGGCCGTGCTGATTTACAACTTTTCAGGCATGCCCTTCGACAACCAGCTTGAGCTCGCCTGGGCGGCCTCGCTGGTGCTGGTCATGATCGTGCTGGTCGTAAATATCGTCAGCCGTATTTTCGGCAAGCCCAAGTATTGAGAACGGGAGCACCTGAATTTTGAACGTATCAACTGCGCAACGAGCCGCTCCGTTTGTCACCCAGGCGCCTGTGGTCATGGACTGCAAACTGGACAAGATTTTCTACGGCAACTTCATGGCCGTGCGTGACAGCCATGTGCCGATCGAAAAAAACAAGATCACCGGCTTCATCGGGCCTTCCGGCTGCGGCAAAAGTACCGTGCTGCGTAGCCTCAACCGCATGAACGATCTGGTGAAGGGCTTTCGCTTCGAGGGCCATGTGCATTTCCTCGGGCAGGACGTCTACGGCAAGGGCGTTGATCCAGTGGTCGTGCGCCGCTATATCGGCATGGTGTTTCAACAGCCGAACCCGTTTTCGATGAGCATCTTCGACAACGTCGCCTTCGGCCTGCGCCTCAACCGCTACAAGGGCGACCTGGGTGATCGCGTCAAGCACGCCCTGCAAGGCGCCGCGCTGTGGGATGAGGTCAAGGACAAGCTCAAGGTCAGCGGCCTGTCGCTGTCCGGTGGCCAGCAGCAACGGCTGTGTATCGCCCGAGCCATCGCCACCGAGCCGGAGGTGCTGTTGCTCGACGAGCCTTGTTCCGCGCTGGACCCGATCGCCACCCGCCGGGTCGAGGAACTGATGGTCGAGTTGAAGAAGGACTACACCATCGCGCTGGTCACCCACAATATGCAGCAGGCCATCCGCGTGGCGGACACCACGGCCTTCTTCTCAGTGGACATTTCCCAGGGCACGCGCACCGGCTACCTGGTGGAGATGGGCCCCACCGCGCAGATTTTCGACAACCCGCGCGAACAAATGACCGGGGACTACATCAGCGGCAAGTTCAGCTGACCCACTTATCCAACGTTTCTCAGGATTGCCAATGCCTGCAACACGTCGCCTTGATTTGCCCGCGATCGAACGCGCACTGCGTGAGGTACAGAGCCGCTTTGCCGAACTCAGCCGGCACTTTACCGAGCCGCGCGACCCCTTGACGGACGAAGTGCTGCACAACGTGCTTGAAGGCTACGCGCTGATTGACGATTATGTCGCTCGCGGCGTCGACCTGTTCGATCTGCAGCAACTGAACCTGATGCTGGAGATCAACGCCACCGTGCTCTGCGGCAAGGACCCGGTGCGTCGGCTGGAATACGCCCAGCACCTGGCGGCCACCGAGGAGCACTTTTTCAACAACGTTGAAGGTGGCATCAAGGACTTGTACAACTGGTATTGCGCGTATCGCAGTGAGTCCGTGTGGAAGCGTGCCGCGGGTGTGTATGTGCGCATCCTCAGCAAGCCGCAATTGTTCATCGAGGGCAACAACCGCAGTGGCTCGCTGATCGTCAGCTACTTGCTGATGCGCGCCGGGTTGCCGCCGTTCGTGCTGACGCTGGATAACGCCGAGGGCTATTTCAACCCGTCCTCGGTCATACGCAACTCCGCCAAGCATGGCGTCAAGGCGTTGTACGAATTGCCCAAGATCAAGAAAAAATACGCTGCGTTCCTGGAAGATAAGGCGCCTGATCCAATGAAGTTTTTCCTGAGCGACACCGCCGTGCCTGCCTATCAGGGAGGCCTTTGATGGGACGGTATTCAGTGACCGACACGCTCCAGCGCCTGTTCAAACGCCCGCGCATCCGTATCTCGTTTGATATCGATGACACATTGGCCTGCCAGCTCCACCATAGCGCCGTCGAACGCAGCCGGCTGCCGGCCTGTGTCCACCGGTTGCTCGGCGAGCCGCTGCGCCTGGGGACACGCGCCCTGACCCGCGAACTGCGCCGCCAGGGTTGCAGCATCTGGGTCTATACCTCGTCCGGTCGCACACCGTCCTATATTCGGCGTTGGCTCATGCTGTATGGCATCCGTGTCGACGGTGTGGTCAACAGCGTGCTGCACAACCGTGCGCTGACGGTGCATGGCCTGTCGAATACCCCCTCCAAATTTCCGCCGGCCTTCGATATCGACTTGCATGTCGATGATTCCGAAGGTGTGCGCAGTGAAGGCCATGACCATGGTTTCCGCGTGGTCGTGGTGGACCCGCAGGACGAAAACTGGGCACAGCGAGTGCTGGATGCCGTCGCTCATGTCCAGGCGCAACTCGCCCGGCAGCAACCGCTCAGGCACCCACAGCCTGCGCGACCACGGGCGCAAGTGTTCTCCTCCTGAGCATGGGTATCTGCTTTGGTGAGCGGGCTTGTCCTAATGCCGTTCAGTTAAGGCTTTTTTGTAGGAGCGAGCTTGCTCGCGAAGAACTCACAGGCGCCGCGTTCACTCAGGAAACACGCGTTATCGTTGACGTTTTTCGCGAGCAAGCTCGCTCCTACAGAAGGCGATGTACGCTTAACTGAACGGCATTAGGGCAAGCCCGCTCGCCACAACAGGTCTGTCTGCCGGGGCGATCGCCGGAATACGCCTTTCAGCGCATATGCAGAATAATCGGGCTGCTGCTGGCCGGGTCTGTATGCCCGCGCAGCTTGGCCACCGCCTTCGCGTCGACCGCGCCACCGCTGTTGCCCCAACTGCTGCGCACGAAACTCAGAACCTCGGCGATTTGCGCGTCGGTCAGTTGCTCGCGGAAGGCCGGCATGCGGTACGCGTCCGGCACGCCGGCGGCGACGACGCGTTGCGAGCCGTTGAGGGTGATGTTGATCGCCGAGGCGTCTTCCTTGGCCAGTGCCGAGGTGGCGCCGGCCAGCGGTGGCATCCACTCGGGTTGGCCCTTGCCGTCAAGGCCGTGGCAGGAGGCGCAGCGGGTCGCGTAGGTGTGCGCGCCGGGGGAGTCCGGGCGCGCTTCGGCGGTCACGTAGTGCCAGGGTGTGCCGTCGCGCTGCGGGTCGCCGGGTAGTGACTTGAGGTAGCGCGCGATGGCCGCCAGGTCGTCGTCAGCCATGAACTGGGTGGAGTTGTTGAAGGCTTCGGTCATCGAACCGTAGACCACCGCGTGTTGATTACGCCCGCTCTTAAGGAACTGCAGGATCTCCGGTTCGCTCCAGCGCCCCAGCCCGGTGTTGGGGTCCTGGCGCAGGCTGGGGGCGTACCAACCGTCGAGCAGGGCGCCGGCGAGGAACGGCGCGCCGGATTCGTCGAGGGCCTTCTCGTTGAAAGCCAGGCCGCGCGGCGTGTGGCAGCTGCCGCAGTGGCCCGGCCCCTGGACGATGTAGGCGCCGCGGTTCCACAGCGCGTCCTGGCTGGGCTTGGCCGCGTAGGTGGCGGTCGGCGCGAACAGGCCATTCCACAGCGCGATGGGCCAGCGCATATTCAGCGGCCAGGGAATATCGCTGGGGATATTCGGCTGCTTGGCCGGTTGCACGCCATGCATGAAAAACGCGTACAGCGCATGCACGTCATCGTCGCTGAGCTTGGCATAGGACGGGTAGGGCATGGCCGGGTAGAGGCGTCGACCACCTGGCGCTACGCCGTGGCGCACCGCGCGGTCGAAGTCGGCCAGGCTGTAGGCGCCGATGCCGGTGCCCTGGTCGGGGGTGATGTTGGTGGCGTGGATAGCTCCCAGCGGCGTGGCCATCTCCAGGCCGCCGGCAAACGGCGCCTTGCCCGGCAGGCTGTGGCAGGCCACGCAGTCGCTGAGGCGGGCGACGTACTCGCCACGGCTGATCAGGGCCGGCTCGCTACTGGCGGCCGCTTCCTGTGCGAAGGGTGAAGCGGGCTGGCGGTTGACATACCAGGCCAGCAGCGCGGCGGCGACCAGGCCGGCCAGCGCGAGCCAGCCTACGGTTCTTGCGAATCGGCGGTTGTTCATGGGCGTTCCTTGTCGGTTAGCTGAAGGTGTATCGGCTCAATGGCAGGCTGCGGATGCGCTGGCCAGTCAGCTGCGCGACCGCATTGGCCACCGCCGGCGCCACGGCAGGCAGCGGTGGTTCGCCGATACCGCCCATCTTTTCGCCACTTTCGACGATCTTGACGTGCACCTGGGCCATGCGCGAAGGCGGCAGGATCGGGTACAGGTCGTAGTTGCGCGCACGTGGCTTGCCGTCCACGTACACCGCTTCCTCCAGCAAGGTTTGCGACAGGCCCAACGCCACGGCGCCATTGACCTGGGCCTCAATGATCGCCGGGTTGACGATGCTGCCCGGATCGATGGCTTCCCAGATCTGGTGCACCTTGACCTGGCCCTTGTCGATCGACACTTCAGCGATCACTGCGGCGTGGGAGCCGAACGGCGAAGCCATGGCCACGCCGCGCGCGCGTCGAGTGCCGTCTTCGGCGGTGTAGGGGCCACGCTTCCAGCCACCGGACAGCTCGCCCACCGCGTTGAGCAAGGTGGTCAGCCGTGGGTTGTCGCGCAGCAGGTGCAGGCGCAGCTCAAAGGGATCGCGGCCGCCTTTGTCCGCCAGTTCATCAAGGAACGCTTCGTAGAAGAAGTCGTTGAGCGAATTGCCCACCGAGCGCCAATAGCCGAGCATGGCCGGGCCCTTGACATAGATCTGCGCGATGCGTTTGTTGGGGATGGCGTAGCTCTTGCCCGACAGCCCTTCAAGGGCCGTGGGGTCGAGCTTTTCGCCCTGTTTGCCGGCGATGGCTTCGGTGGGGCCTTCGGTGGCGCTGACTGCCTCGATTGCCACGGGCAAGCCTTCGGCGTCCAGCGCGGCGCGGAACTTGACCACCGCCACCGGGCGCAGCACATCGCGCAGAAACTCTTCCTCGCGGCTCCAGATCAACTTGATCGGACGGCCCACCGCCTTGGCCAGGGCGATGGCCTGCGGGTACGGGCTGGCCGAGTCATACAGGAAATGGCGGCCGAAAAAGCCGCCCAGCAGGGGCGAGTGCAGGTTGATTTTGGACGGGTCGAGACCGGCGCGCTTGGCGATGTCGGCGCGGAACAGGTCGGGCGCCTGGTTGGGCAGCCAGATGTCCAGCGTGCCGTCGGGGTTGAAGCGTGCCAAGGCCGACGGCGGCTCCAACTGAGCGTGGTTGACGTATTGATTGTGGTAGGTGGCTTCGACCTGGGTCTTGGCGCTTGCCAGGGCGGCGGCGACGTCGCCTTGGTTTTCGTCGTCGCGGGCCGGGCCTTGTTGGGCCGCAAGAAAATCACGGTACGTGTCGCTGGAAAAATTCGCCGGCATCACGCGCACGCTGGCATCGGCGGCAGCTTCCTGCCAGTCGACCTGGATCGCCTCGACGGCGCGCTTGGCGTGCCACCAGCGTTCGGCCACGACGGCGACCGCCCCAGGCAGTTGATGCACCGAGTGCACGCCTTTCATGGCTTCGACCTGGGCCTGGTTGCGCAGGCCGCCCACGCTCATGCCCAGGCGCGGCGCGTGCTGCACGGCGGCGTGGAGCATGCCGTCGACCTTCATGTCGATGCTGTATTGCGCCTTGCCGGTGGATTTGTCATAGGCATCCAGGCGCTTGACCGGCTTGCCGATCCAGCGGAACTGGCTCGGGTCGCGCAGGGTGATGCTGGCCGGGTCGGGCACCGGCATGTCCAGCGCGCGACTGGCCAGCTCGCCGTAGCCCAGTGAGCGGCCAGACGCGGCATGAACCACACGGCCCGGCTGGGTGGTCAGCTCGGCCAGCGGTACGCCCAACTGCTCGGCGCCGGCCTGCAACAGCATGGCGCGGGCCAGGGCGCCGAGGCGGCGCATGGTCGGGTAACTCATGCGCACCGACATGCTGCCGCCGGTAATGCGCATGCCGTTTTCCATCACCACATACGCTTCACCGGGCGGCGCGGCTTCGACGATGAACGTGGCGGGGTCGGCGTCCAGCTCTTCGCCGACAATCTGCGCCATCGCGGTATGGGTGCCTTGGCCTCCTTCCATGAAGGGGCTGAGCAGGCGCACGCTGCCGTCCGGGCGGATCTCCAGGAACGCCGGCACCTGGGTGCCGCGTTCCGCCGTGGCGGCGGCCTGCACCCGGGCCGAGCCCAGCGGCAAGCCGAATCCGATGACCAGCGCGCCCACGGCCGTGCTGGCCAGAAAGCGCCGGCGCGACAGGTTGATGGGCTCGCTCAGCGACAGGTCGGGTAGCTCGTAGCGCGTGTTCATCAGGCATTCTCCTGCTTGGCCAGGTCATGCACTGCGGTACGAATGGCGTTATAGGTGCCACAGCGGCACAGGTTGACCATCGCCGCTTCGATCTGCGCATCACTCGGCGCGGGGGTGTGCTTGAGCAGCGCGGTGGCGGCCATCACCTGCCCGGACTGGCAGTAACCGCATTGCGCCACTTGATGCTCGACCCAGGCGGCGACCACCCGCTGGCCCACCGCATCGGCCTCGATGGCCTCGATGGTGGTGATCTCGCGACCGACCACACCCGCCACCGGCGTGACGCAGGAACGCACCACGTTGCCGTCCACCAGCACCGAGCAGGCGCCGCATTGCGCCAGGCCGCAGCCGTACTTGGTACCGGTCAGCCCAAGGTCATCACGGATGACCCACAGCAATGGCGTGTCGGCGTCGGCATCGACCTGATAGGACTTTTGGTTGATTCGTAGCTCCATGATGCATGGCTCCGTGGCTCATCGGCTGATCTTCGGTCGGTGGGGCTTTTTTCTTATGCGAGCGACAGGCGCTCATTGTCGAACTCTAGACCAGGGGGCAAGGGCTATCTATCAAAGCGCCGATAAGTCGGAGGATCAGGCAAGTATTCAAGAGGATTGGGCGATCGCGGCGCGGCAGGCCGCTCCCGGTGCGGACCTGTTCGGCTTTCGGGGGGCGTCTGGTTGGGGGCGGTGTATCAGTTGGCAAAGCAGCCGTAGGCGTGGCGGAACATCCCCACCGGCCTACGGCTCATATCAATCAACGAAACGCTGGCACGACCTGCTCGATAAACAGCGCCAGGGATTTCTTCTTCTCGGCGTGGGGCAAGCTGTTGTCGCACCAGAAGCTGAACTCATCCACGCCCAATTCCTGGTAGTACTTGATGCGCGGGATGATCTCTTCGGCGGTGCCGATCATCGCGGTCTTGTGCAGGCTGTCCAGTTCGAACTCGGGGCGGGCGGCGAATTTTTCCTCCGGGCTTGGCGCCAGGAAGCCGTTGACCGGCACCTCTTTGTTGCCGAACCAGGCATCGAAGGTGCGATAGAACTTGGAGATCGCCTTGGCCCCGACTTTCCAGCCCTCTGGATCGTCGGCGGCGTGTACGTGGGTGTGGCGCAGCACCATCAATTGCGGGCGCGGCACCGCCGGGTTGTTGTCCAGGGCGGCCTGGAATTTGTTCTTCAGGTCGAGCACCTCTTCATCGCCTTTCATCAGCGGCGTGACCATCACGTTGCAGCCGTTGGCCACTGCGAAGTTGTGTGAGTCCGGGTCGCGGGCGGCGATCCACATCGGCGGGTTGGGCTTTTGGATCGGTTTGGGCACGCTGGTGGAGGTGGGGAACTTCCAGAGGTCGCCATCATGGGCGTAGTCGCCCTGCCACAGCGCGCGCACCACCGGCACCATTTCGCGCAGGGCCTGGCCACCGCTGGAGGCGGGCATGCCACCGGCCATGCGGTCGAATTCCACCTGGTAAGCGCCACGGGCCAGGCCGACTTCCATGCGGCCGTTGCTGATCACGTCGAGCAAGGCGCATTCACCCGCCACCCGCAGCGGGTGCCAGAACGGCGCGATGATGGTGCCGGCGCCCAGGTGAATGGTGGTGGTCTTGGCCGCGAGGTAAGCCAGCAACGGCATCGGGCTGGGCGAGATGGTGTATTCCATGGCGTGGTGCTCGCCAATCCATACGGTGCTGAAACCACCGGCTTCGGCCATCAGGGTCAGTTCGGTCAAGTCTTCGAACAGCTGGCGGTGGCTGATGCTTTCATCCCAGCGCTCCATGTGTACGAACAGGGAAAACTTCATGACGCTTACCTCGGATCTATTGTGATCGGCCTGTCGACTGCGGGCCCTTGAATGCTCACGCCCTTGTGAAGCCTGCCAGTGATGACGGCTGTTCGGCGGATTGATTGTTGGTATACCATAATACGGAATATCCGCAAAACTTTTCTCTCCAACGGTCGCACTCTCACCTCACAAGGAAGGCGAGCTAGATGAACATAAAACAAAAATTGATCCTGGCCTTTACGGTGATCGCCAGCCTGCCGGTGATTCTGGTGGCTGTGATGATCATCCTCAACGTGCGTCATGAAGCACGGGATGGCTTTATCGACGGCAGCGAGCGCGAGATCCGCCAGGTCGACAACGCCATGCAGCTGTTTTTCGAGGGCATCAGCCAGAACGTCGCCTACCTGGCAGCGCACCCGCAGTTGCAGGGCATTGATGGCGATGTGAAACGCTACCTGGCCGCCGATGCTGCGCGCGTCGCCCCCGGCGTGCGTGACGAGCAGGTGTTCAAACTGTTCGAAGGCTTGGCCAAGAGTCATTCGGCCTATACCTATCTGTCCTTGGGCACCGAAGACGGTGGTTATGTGTTCTGGCCCGGCGACCCCCAGCTCGCCAGCTACGACCCGCGCACGCGTCCCTGGTACAAAACCGCGATGGCGCAGCCGGGCAAGACCCTGCGCACCCAGGCCTACTACTGGGCCGCCGACGATGTGGTGCTGGTCAGCACCGTGCAAAGTTTCAACAGCCGCCAGGGCAAGCCGGGTGGGGTGGTGAATATCGACGTATCGCTCAAGCAACTGACCGACCTGGTCAAGCAGATCAAGTTGGGCGAGAGCGGCTACCTGATGCTGATGGAGGCCGACAATACCGTACTGGTCGACCCGAATGACCCGTCCCACAACTTCAAGGCGCTGGGCGAGTTGGGCGAGGGCTACCGGCAGTTGAGCGAGGCCGGCCAGGGTTTGGTCCAGGTCGAGCTGGCGGGGGAGCGCTACATGGCGCTTGTCTGGCCATCCAAGGCGCTGGGTTGGCGATTTGTCGGGGTGATGCGCGAAAGTGAAGTGATGGCCGGCGCGGCGCGCCTGACCTGGCTGATCGCAGCCATCGCGCTGGTGTGCGCGGTGCTGTTTGCCGGGGTCGGGGCCTGGTTTGCCGGGCTGATCGTCAAGCCGATTCGCGGCGTGGCCAGTGGCCTGGAAGGTATCGCCCAAGGCGAAGGTGACCTGACCGCGCGCCTGGCGATCAAGGGCCGCGACGAGACGGCGCAACTGGCCGGCTGGTTCAACCAGTTCCTCGAAGCGATCCGCACGCTGATTCAACGCATCGGCCAGGCCGCCGGGCAGATCCACAGCAGCTCTGGCAGTGCCACTGAAGTCTCGGTGGAAATGGCCGAAGTCGCCTCGCGCCAGCGCGAAGCGGTGGATATGGTCTCCACCGCGTTTCATGAAATGGTCGCCACTTCCAACGAAGTCGCGCGTTCCTGCAGCCAGGCCGCCGACTCGGCCGACAACGGCCAGCGCCAGGCCCATACCGGGCAGCAACAGATCGACGCGGCGGTGAACAGCGTGGGGCGCCTGAGCGAAGAAATCGGCCACTCCGCCCAGGCCATGGAGCAACTGGAAAAAGACAGCAACGACATCCAGTCGATCCTCGGCACCATCCGCTCCATCGCCGAACAGACCAACCTGTTGGCGCTGAACGCCGCCATCGAAGCCGCGCGGGCGGGTGAGCAGGGCCGTGGTTTTGCGGTGGTGGCGGACGAGGTGCGCGCGTTGGCCAAACGCACGTCGGACTCCACCGGCGAAATCGACGGGCTGCTGGGTAACCTGGCGCGGCGCACACACCAGATGGGCAAGCAGATGCATGCCAGCCTTGAGGTGTCCCAGGAAACGGTGGTGTCGATCAACGACGCTCGCGAAAGTTTCGGGTTGATCCGTGAGTCGGTGGACGTGATCCACGACATGAATACGCAAATCGCCACCGCCGCAGAAGAGCAGCACCAGGTGGCCGAAGACATCAATCGACATATCAGCCAGATTCACGGGGATGCGCAATTGGTTGCAAGCCTGGCCGACGCCACACGCCAGGATGCACAGCAATTGACGGCGTTGTCGCAGACGTTGAATCAACTGGTCAGCCGGTTTCGAACCTGACCTGTATCTGGCCGTCATCCCGCAATCAAACTGTGGGAGGGGGCTTGCCCCCGATGGCGGTGGGTCAGCGACAAATAAGCGGGCTGTCCCACCGCGATCGGGGGCAAGCCCCCTCCCACATGTCTAACCGAGTACACCAGACACGACTCCGGTTGGCTCTAAGGCACACAGAAGCCAGAGCAAAACCAGACCGAGGGCTGCCTGATGATTGTGTGGCTCAGGCCGGCAGCGGCAGGGCGCCCATCTTGCCGTGGCAGTACACCAGTGGCCCGGCGTTCTGCTGGGGCACGATCAGGTTCTTCACCGAGCCGACCATGATCGCGTGGTCGCCGCCTTCGTATTCGCGCCACAACTCGCACTCGATCACCGCCGTGGCATTGGCCAGGATCGGGTTGCCCAGTGCGCTCAAGGTCCATTCGATGCCTTGCGCCTTGTCCTTGCCCTTGCGCGCGAACGCGTAGGCTTCGCTTTGCTGGCCTGCGGAAAGGACGTGGATGGCAAAGCGCTTGTTCTTGATCAGCACCGGGTACGAGTCGGAACTGTAGTTGGGGCAAAACAACACCAGGGCCGGGTCCATGGATAACGAGCTGAAGGCGCTGGCCGTCAGCCCGACGATTTGCCCGTCGTCATCCAGCGTGGTGATCACGGTGACCCCGGACGGAAACGAACCCATCACTTGTTTGTAGATGGCGGCATCGATCATGGGACGGTCCTCTGCGGGTTGAGCGGCTTTTATAGGTTTGTAGGTATGATGGTATACCGTAATACAATCCGTGCAACCGCTTTTTCAATCGCCCGATGAACGTCGATCCTGGCTCTTACAGCCAATAAATACGGGGACTATGCCAGGAAATAACCGCGTGCCCTGTGGCACACTTGCGGATCAGATGCGCGCTGAGACTACGGATCAGTCTTGTGAAAATGTTGGAATACCATAATATGGTGTTCATCTGAGGGGCGGCCGCAGAGCTCCCCCGGTTTGGCGTCAAACAACTATAAGATCAGACAAACGCGAGTTCATTTCCATGCCCCAGATGTCCCGGCAAGACCCCCTGATCGAGCATCACACGGTCGATTACGTCCCCCTCGCAGAGCGCCATGGAAAGGCCCGCGACCTGTTCACCTTATGGTTCAGCACCAACATTGCACCGCTGCCCATCGTCACCGGCGCCATGGTGGCCCAGGTGTTCCATCTCAACCTGGTGTGGGGGCTGCTGGCGATTGCCCTTGGGCACCTGCTCGGCGGCATCGTGATTGCCCTCGCATCGGCGCAGGGCCCGCGCATGGGCATCCCGCAGATGGTGCAGAGCCGGGGCCAGTTCGGCCGTTACGGTGCGCTGCTGATCGTGTTCTTCGCCGCGCTGATCTACATCGGTTTCTTCATTTCCAATATCGTACTGGCGGGCAAGTCCATCGTCGGCATCGTGCCGTCGGTCCCGGTGCCGGCAAGCATCCTGATCGGCGCGCTCGCCGCCACGGCTATCGGCGTGATCGGCTACCGCTTTATCCATAGCCTCAACCGTATCGGCACGTGGGTGATGGGCAGCGCGTTGCTGGCGGGGTTCGTCTACATCTTCGCCCATGACCTGCCGGCGGACTTCCTCACCCGTGGCGGCTTCAACGCGGCCGGCTGGCTGGCCACCGTATCGCTGGGGGTGATCTGGCAGATCAGCTTTTCGCCCTACACCAGCGACTACTCACGCTACCTGCCGGCGGATATCGGCATCACTCGGCCATTTATCGCGACTTACCTGGGCGCGACCCTTGGCACCATCCTGTCCTTCGCCTTTGGCCTGGTCGCGGCATTGGCCACCCCCGAAGGCACCGAAGCCATGCTCGCCGTCAAGCAAGCCACCGGCTGGCTGGGGCCGATCCTGATGGTGCTGTTCCTGCTCAACATCATCAGCCACAACGCCCTGAATCTGTATGGCGCGGTGCTGTCGATCATCACCTCGGTCCAGACCTTCGCCAGCCACTGGACCCCCAGCATCAAGGTGCGCGTGCTGCTCTCAGGCGTGATCCTCGCCGGTTGCTGTGTCGTCGCGTTGGGTGCGTCAGCGGACTTCATCTCGCAATTTATCGGCCTGATCCTCGCGCTGTTGCTGGTACTGGTGCCGTGGGCCTCGATCAACCTGATCGACTTCTACGTCATCAAGCGCGGGGTCTATTACATTGCCTCGATCTTCCAGGCGGATGGCGGGGTGTACGGGCGTTTCAACCTGCATGCGATCGTGGCGTATTTCCTTGGCATCCTTGTGCAACTGCCGTTTGCCAATACCTCGCTGTATGTGGGGCCGTGGGCCAACCTGGTGGAAGGCGCGGATTTGTCGTGGCTGGTGGGGTTGGTGGTGACGTGTCCGTTGTATTACTGCCTGGCGACACGGAATCAAGCAGCCAAGCAGGTAGCGGCGCGGTTGAAGTACGTAGAGTAAAACTGCGCGTTGGAGTTTCCTTGGTGGCGTAATGCTATTAACCTTGCTCTCTTTTGAAGGTCTTAGGGAAGAGAGCGATGCAGTTTTTTGAGCGCAGTGCCGAGCCGCCGCCGAAATTTTTCCGTGGAAGCGTAGCGAGTGGGGCCCGGCACCGGTTGCTGCAATTTTTTGAATTGGATCCGGTAGAACGTGCGCAGACGCGTTTTTCAGATCATGCGCTCGACCTCAAGGACGGTACCGTGTTCGATGGGCTCGGGCGTTTATTTCGGGGTAAGTGCGCATTTTGTGAAACTCGGGGTGAGACATTTCCCTATCGGTTTCGACCGTCAGCTTCTGCAACGCCGGAAGCTAAAAATAGTCATCTGTATTACAGCTGGCTTGCTAATGCCTGGGAGAATATTTACCCGATTTGCCATCGCTGTGTACCACGCCAATCAGAATTTTTCCCAGTAACAGGCAACCGTGTACGTCTGCCTGATATTGACGATATTCAGTGGTACGTTGATGAGGATTTGGGATCGTGGCGGGGCTACCCTATTGCCGAAAGACAGCTTTTAATCGACCCCTGTCGTAACGAGCGCTTTTACGATTATTTCTTTATATCAATTACAGGCATGTTGCAAAAGCAGGGGGCAAGGGGCGCCCTAACAATTGAGCACTTCAAGCTTAATCGTGAAGATTTGGTGGAAAAACGCCGTATCAGGTTGGGGGAGTATCGAAGGTTGCTTCTGACTCCCGACACCACTGAACGCCTGGTAGTTGTTGAGGGAAATTTTCCGATTTTCGACTTCTCCAATCTGGAGTTTGGTGGTTTGTGGTATTTACAGTGCCGAATGATAGTTCAGCATTTATCACGTGCACTTAAGAAAAAAGTAGATGTTTCGCGTACCAAAGTGGGTCATTCATTTCGTGCCCTGTCCCTGCATAAAGGTTTTGATGAATATCGGGAAATATTGCAGAGCTGGATTGAAACGGGTGATTTTGGCCGTTACCCGTCGATCGCAATAACTCAGCCGGAGCGTGTCGAACCAACGAGTATGTCGGACGAGCAACTGCCCGTTACTCCCTCGGTATACCCTTCTTTGCTTTCAATTGAGCTGACCCATTTTAAAGCCATCGATTATCTCAAGTTGCAACTGACTCTTCCAAGCGCGGATTCGGTATTAAGCAGTGAACCAATGCATTCGGCCATGTTGATCCTAGGAGAAAATGCCACTGGAAAAAGCTCGATTCTTGAGGCTACCGCTCTTGCATTGTCTGACCGGAAAACTCGAAAGGCTCTAGGGCTGAAAGCTAGCGACCTAGTGCTAGATTCGACTCAGCTAGGTGCGAAAAACCAGGATGGGATGCTTTCAGCTCAGATTCGCCTCGGCTTTGACGAGGGTCCCGATACTGTGTTGGAGATCAATAAAGCGGGTTGGAAACCGCAGACATCGTTTTTGCGTCCCCCAGTGTTTGCCTATGGCGCATTTCGCCAGTACCAAAAAAATAGCGATAAATTCAAGCTTGGACATTCGGTGTTCAACCTGTTCAATTCCAACCGCCTATTACCAGACCCCGAGCCTTGGCTGTTGGCGTTAAAAGATGATGACCTCAATGAGGTGACGCGTGCCTTACGCTTTATTATGACTGTCGAGGAAAATATCCAGGTCATTGAGAAATCTGAGGACGAACTACGTTGCTTTATTGTCACAGTGCAAGGCGGTGTGAAGGTCAAGACACCCCTCACGCAGGTGTCCTCGGGATACCGTTCCGTGCTAGCAATGGTCTGCGACATCATGCGCAGGCTGATGGACCGCAGCACTAACCCGCACTATCAAAGTCTGGAAAACGCCCGTGCCATTGTGCTGATCGACGAGGTGGAAGCCCATCTGCACCCACGTTGGAAAATCCAAATCATGGGGGCTTTGCGCATGGCGTTGCCAAAGGTCACCTTCATCGCGACAAGCCATGACCCACTGTGTGTGCGCGGCATGCGTAACGGAGAAGTTATAGTGGTTCATCGCACTACAACGACTTCAGACGGGGAGGGGGGCGACACGGAGCAAAGGGCGCTTGTAGAGCAATTGCAACATCTGCCCGACATTAGCCAATTAACTATTGAGCAACTGTTGACCTCAGATTTTTTCAATGTTGCCTCAACCGACCAGCCAGTGATGAATCTGAAAATGGCCAAGCTTGCCGACTTGTTGAGCGCAAGCTATAGGGGCGAACTTTCCGACCCTGAAGATCAGCAACTAGTTGCGCGTTTCAAGCAGGAGATCAACGACGTTTTGCCGGTGGGTACAACTCGTGGACAACAGGTGGTGCAAGAGGCGGTCGCTAGATTTCTTCAGGCCCGGACCACTGCTTCCAGCGAGCAATTAAAGGCATTAGATGAAGCGGCCAAACGTGAAATCCTAGACCTCCTGGAGGGCTTCTGAGCATGCGTTATGTGGACCGAAGTCAATACTCCACGCCAAAGGTGATGGTCGCCGTTCTTGGCCACCGTTCGGAGGCGGAGCTTGAGTTGGTGAAGGTGGAGGCATACATCAAGGAAAAAGCGCGAATCCGCGCGCTGAACGAGCAGAACAAAGCGCAGGCAAAACTGGCAGGACTAAAGCCTCCCGCGACCGTCGCTAAACCGCCATCGCCCTTTCAGTTATACGGGCACGATAGCGTCCGTGCGCGACTCAATGAGATGTTCCACCGCAAGTGTGCCTACTGCGAGAGTCTCTATTACGCAACGTCGGCGATGGAAGTTGAGCATTACCGACCCAAAGAAAGCGTGCAAGGCGAAGCGGATCACGAGGGTTATTGGTGGCTAGGTGCTGCTTGGGACAACTTGTTGCCCAGTTGCATCTACTGCAACCAACGTCGCAGCCAAAGCTTACCTAGGGCATCAGGCAAACCTGTGGTGCTGCTGGAACATAAAGGGCAGTTCGAGGATCCACGTTCCGCATTCACGGGCAAAGGTACGCATTTTCCGGTCTTGGGAGCACGTGTAACCGACCGGACGGGTGATAGCTCCAAGGAGCTCCCCTTGTTGCTGAACCCATGCCTGGATCAGCCGAAAGATCACCTGGATTACTACATAGATTTCAAGAATATCATCGGGCTGATGTTGGCTAGGCCGAATGTGGGCGCAATCCCTTCGAGCATCGGACTCGACCCGAAAACCCGGGAAGAGTTTCGTGATGAGTTGGCTTTGACCCTCAGGCACAACCTCGATCTGCGAGGTTCGGTCTCGATTCTGATCTACGGCCTTAACCGCCTGGGGTTGGTGCAGGATAGAACTCGCGTGCTACGTCAGCTGATGTTCATGGAAAGTCAGGTGGTGGAAATTACCACCTTTATCAAAAAATTGAAGTTGCGGGCGTCCAAGCCCGCATACGATTACGCCGACGAGGACAAGCTTATCGAGCAGGGATTGAAGCACCTGCGCGACCGTACCGTACAACAAATGAAATCCATGGCCAAACCCCAGGCACCTTACTCCATGATGGTTCGGGCCTATCTTGAATGCTTTACGGCACGCCTAAACTGACTGACCCACGCCGCCAAACTCCTCCAACGCATCCCGCAACGCGCCCTCGAAGTATTCCTTCGAGGCGCGATCCCACAGGATATGAAACGCCGGCACCTCCACACTCCCTGTGTGGATGACAATCCCATTCACCCGCGCCACCGACGTCTGCGCCACCATGCCCGGTTTGAATGCCGGGTGGCTGAGGTCGACGCCGCACAGCTTGGCCATGACCTGGGCAATCACACCGCCGCTGAGCCGCACACAGGCATGGCTGTCCTGGCGCGGCAGCAGGTAGTTGGCGCGGTGGTCGAGTTCCCAGCGCGCTTCTTCATCGGCGATGCGCTGGCCCTCATCCTGGGGGCTGCCCAACAACAGGTATTCGTTCTGCGACAGGCGCGCCACCCAACCGCCGTCGGCCTGCGCGAGTGCGCGGTTGGGCGCATCGGGCAGGGTGAAGCCGCGTGCGCTGAGGTACTCGGCGCTTTGCGTACCGCGAAAGCCAACCCGGGGCAGGTCGGTCTGATCTTGCAACTGGCAGGCAGGCGTGAACAATTCGTGGGCTTTCAGACTGGTCATGGCTTAACCCTCCTGGCGTTGGTTGGTGGGGTCGAAGAACGGCAGTTGCACCACCTCGGCCTGGACGACGATGCCGCCCTCGACGCGAATCGGAATGCGCTGCCCCGGTGTGCTCTGGTCGATCCCGGCATAGGCCAGGCCGATGATACGGCCCAGGCTGCTGGAGTATTCGCAGGAGGTGACGTTGCCGCTGATGTCCGCGCCGTTGAGCACCAGGTGGCCTTCCAGCGGTTGTACGCTGCCCTTGGGCAGGCTGAAGCCCACCAGTTTGCGTTTCAGCGGCTGGGCTTCGAGGATGTCCACCGAGCGGCGGCCGACGAAAAACGCCTTGGTGCGGCTCACTGCCCAGCCCATGTCGATTTCCGCCGGGTGGGTCATGCCATCGGTGTCCTGGCTGATGATCACGTGGCCTTTTTCCAGGCGCAGCAGGCGTTGGGTCTCGACGCCGAAGGGGCGAATGTCAAAGGCCTTGCCGGCCGTCATCAACGCGTCCCACAACGCCAGGCCGTGGCGCGCCGGTACGTGGATTTCATAGCCCAGTTCGCCGACGAAACCCACCCGCAGCAGGCGGGCCTTGATCCCGGCCACCGTGCCCTGGCGCACGCCCAGGTAGGGGAAGCCTTCGGCACTGAGGTCGAGGTCGCTGCACACCTGTTCCAGCACCTTGCGCGAATCCGGCCCGGCCACGTTGACCGCACAGATCGCGGCGGTGACGTTGGCCACATCCACGTCCAGGCGCCACTGCGCGTTCCACTTGAGCATCTGCTGGTAGATGCGGTCGACGCCGCTGGTGGTGGCGGTGACGTAGAAATGCTTGTCGGCCAGCCGCGCGCACACGCCGTCGTCGATCACCACGCCGTGTTCGTTGGTCATCAGCGCATAACGCGAACGGCCCACCGGCTGCTTGAGGAACGCAAAGGTGTACATGCGGTTGAGCAGTTCGGCGGCGTCCGGGCCGCGTACATCCAGGCCGCCCAGGGTCGACACATCGATCAGGCCAACCTTGTTGCGCACGTGCAGCGCTTCGGCCTGCATGCAGGCTTCGCGGTCCTCGGGCTTGCCATAGTAGGCCGGGCGTTGCCAGATACCGGCAGGCATCATCTTCGCCCCGGCTTGCACATGGCGCGCGTGCATCGGCGTTTGGCGGTAGGGGTCGAAGGCACGCCCGGCGACATGCGCGAGTTTTTCCGCCACGAATGGCGGCCGTGCGGTGGTCACTCCGGTTTCACTGATATTGCGCTGGGTCGCCCAGGCCACCAGCCGCGCGGTCGGCAGCGCCGAGTGGCGCCCCTGGGACGGGCCCATGCCGACCGTGGAGTAACGCTTGACCAACTGCACATCGCGGTAGCCGATGCGGGTGGCGTTGACGATGTCCGCCACTTGCAGGTCTTCGTCAAAATCCACGAAGTCCTTGCCCTTGGGGTGCGGGAAGATTGGCCAGTGGAAGTTGACCTGGGCTTCGCTGCGCAGCGGCACGCGTGGGCTGGCAGTCTTCAAGCCGAGGGCGAGCACACTGTCGGCGGCGGCATTGGTGGCGTCTGCCAGCACGTTGTCCAACTGGTGCCGACCGTGCACGGAGCCGGCCACATTCAGGTTCTGCGGTAAACCGCTGAGGCTGAACTCCGCACGCGAGTCGTCATAGGCCAGCTTGCCACCGGCCTGGCACAGCAACTGATAGACCGGCATATAACCGGCGGACATGCACAGCAGGTCGCAGTCGATCACTTGCCCGCTGGCGCTGACCTGGCCCTGGCCGGTGATCTGACGCACGTCGACGCCCTTCACATGGCGCAGGCCTTTTTCATGCAGGGCCTCGAACACCGTGCTGTTGGTCAGGCACGGGATCTTACGCTGGGCCAGGGCCGCGGGCAGGGCGTTGTCTGCCGGAGCGTGACGCAGGTCGATCACGGCGGCCACGTCGACGCCCTGGTCATGCAGGTCGAGGGCGGCGAGGTAGCCGTCATCGTTGCCGGTGAGCACCACGGCGCGCTTGCCGGGCTTGACCGCATAGAGCTTCATCAGGCGTTGCGCGGCACTGGTGAGCATCACCCCCGGTAGATCGTTGTTGCGGAAGACCACCGGTTGGTCGAACGAACCGCTGCACACCAGGCACTGTTGCGCGCGCACCTTATACAGGCGCTTGCCCTGGATCACCGGCAGGTAGTTGTCGGTAAACCAGGCATTGCAGGTGGCATCGGTGAGCACTCGGATATTCGCGTGCTGCTGCACCACGTCCAGCAACTCGCGGCGCAAGGTGTCGGCGCGGGTGCCGGCGATATCGAAGCGCGCATAGGTCAGCGACCCACCGAGGATCGGCTGCTGTTCGATCAGCAACACCTTGGCTCCGGCATTCGCGGCGGTCAGCGCGGCCTGCAAGCCGGCGGGGCCGGCACCGATCACCGCGAGGTCGGTAAACAGGTAGGCCTTGTCGTAGTACTCGGGTTGGAACCTCAGGTCGAGCACGCCCAGGCCGGCCTTTTTACGGATGATCGGCTCCCAGACTTTCCACATGCCCTTGGGCTTGTAGAACGAGCGATAGTAGAAACCCACCGGCATGAACCTGGAGAACTTGCCCAGGTAGGCGTCCTTGTCGTTGTCCAGCGAACCGTTGACGTTCTGCGCCGTCACGGCCAAGCCGGCGGACAGCGCGTGGGCATCGGCCAGCACGTTGGGTTCGCGGGGCAGTTGCACCAGGCTGTTGGCGTCCTGGCCGGCCATGGTCAAGGGGCCGCGTGGGCGGTGGTATTTGAACGAACGCGACATCAGGAAGCGCCCGTTGGCGAGCAGGGCACTGGCGATGCTGTCGCCCTGCAAACCTTGGTAGGGCAGGCCGTCGAAACTGAAATCGAGTGGCTGGTCACGCTGGATCAGCAGGCCCATGGGGGCGGGGAGGCGGTTCATCCGGCGATCTCCTTGGCGGTGGTGAAGTCGACGCGGGTGGTGAATAACTCGCGGGGATCGAAGGTGCGCAGGATTTCATCGGTGACCGTGTGGCGTTCGGCGAGGAACCAATAGCTGGAGGGCGTGTGCATCCACCATTCGCGCACCACACCGGCGAGGTTGTCGGTGTTGAACACGTAGTCGGCCCATTCGGCATCGCTGCACGTCACTGGGTCGGGCATCGGTTTGAATTCACCGCCATAGGTGAACTCGCTGATATTGCGTGGCCCGTTGAGCGGGCACATCATGATTTTCATAGTCCGCTCTCCGTCAGTGACTGGCCGCCGTGGCGCCCATCTCGTTGACTTGCTGGAAGGTCGAGAAACGTTCGAGACCAAACGGCTTGATCAGCTCCGGCACCTTGCCGCCGCTGGCGACCAGCTCGGCCATGGTCTTGCCGCAGATCGGCGTGGCCTTGAAGCCCCAGGTGCCCCAGCCGGCGTCGAGGTAGTAATTTTTTACCGGCGACAGGCCCATGATCGGGCTGTAGTCGGGGGTCATGTCGGTGATCCCGGCCCACTGGCGCATCAACTTGGCATTGGCGAGGAAGGGGAACATCTCGATGGCATGGGCCAGCAGGCTTTCCTTGAGGTCCAGGGTCGAGCGCGTGTTGAACAGCGGGTAAGGGTCGGAGCCACCGCCGAACACCACTTCGCCGCGGCTGGTTTGCTGCACGTAACAGTGCAGCGCCGAGGAACTGACCAGCGGATCGAGGAACGGCTTGAACGGCTGGGTGACCATGGCTTGCAGCGGGAAGGTCTGGATCGGCGAGCGAATGCCGGCCTTGGCCATCAGCAGCGAGCTGTGCCCGGCAATCGCCTGCACCGCGCAGCCGCACCGGATGGTGCCGCGATTGGTCTTCACCGCCGTGATGGCGCCGTTCTCGATCACCAGGTCCTGCACTTCGGTGAGCTGATGGATTTCCACGCCGCGCTTGGCCGCCTGCTTGGCGTAGCCCCAGGCCACGGCGTCGTGGCGCGCGGTGGCGCCGTCGATATGCCAGAGCCCGGCGATCACCGGCAAGTGGCCGGGGTCGAGGTTGAGGCTGGGCACCAGCTCGCGGATCTGCTGGCGGTCGATCATCTCGGTACGCCCGCCGAAGTGCTTGTTGACCTCAGCGCGCTGGCGGAACGAACGCACGGTGGCGTCGGTGTGGGCCAGGGTCAGTTGGCCGCGCTCGGAATACATGATGTTGAAGTCGAACTCGTTGGACAGCGACTGGAACATCTTCACCGACTCGGCATAGAAACGAACGCCCTCGCTGGTGAGGTAGTTGGAGCGGATCACCGCCGTATTGCGCGCCGTATTGCCGCCGCCCAGGTAAGACTTTTCCAGCACTGCGATATTCGTGATGCCGTGGTACTTGGCCAGGTAGTAGGCGGTCGCGAGGCCATGGCCGCCGGCGCCGATGATCACGACGTCATAGCTGGCCTTGAGTTCCTTGGGCGGTGGCAGGTCCACCTCCACCGGGTACTCCGAACTCAGTCCGTATTTCAATAGATTGAATGGCATACGGCCTCCGATTGGCTGCGTAAGGTGTGGTGTTGCGCGAGGGCGGCGGCCACGGTGTTTTTCATCAGGAAGGCAATGGTCATCGGCCCGACACCGCCGGGCACCGGGGTGATGGCGGCGACATGGGGCATGGCGCTGTCGAAGTCGACATCGCCCACCAGGCGGCTGCGGCCGTCGTCGTCGATGCGGTTGATGCCGACATCGATCACCACCGCGCCAGGCTTGAGCCAGCTGGCGTCGATCAAGCGTGCGCGGCCTACGGCGGCGATCACGATATCGGCCTGTTTGCACAGGGCCTGGGCATTTTGGCTGCGCGAATGCAGCACGGTTACCGAGCAGTCCGCCTTGAGCAGCAGCGCGGCCATGGGTTTGCCGACGATGTTCGAGCGGCCGATCACCACCGCGTGTTTGCCGCGCAGGTCGCCGCAGGTTTGCTCCAACAGGTACAGGCAGCCGCTCGGCGTGCACGGCGTGAGTACCGCGCGCCCCTGGCTGAGGCCGCCGACGTTCTGGCTGTGAAAACCATCGACGTCCTTGTCCGGTGAGATGGCCTCCAAGGCACGCAGTTCGTCCATCTGCGCCGGCAACGGCAATTGCAGGAGGATGCCGTGGATCGCCGGGTCGGCATTCAATTGGCCGATCAGGATCAACAGTTGTTCGGTGCTGGTGTCATCGGGCAGGCGATTCTCCACGGAGCGGATGCCCACCTCCTCGGCGCGCAGGATCTTGTTGCGCACATAGACCTGGCTGGCCGGGTCGTTGCCCACCAGGATCACCGCCAGGGCCGGTTGAATGTCTTGCGCATGCAGGTGCGCCACGTCCTCGCGCACTTGCAGCAGCACCTGCGCGGCGGCGGCTTTGCCGTCGATCAGTGTGGGCGCGCTCACCGGAACACCACCGTTCTGTCCTGGTTGAGGAAGACGCGGTGCTCCAGGTGGTACTTGACCGCCTTGGACAGGGCCACGGTTTCGGTGTCGCGGCCGATGGCGACGAGGTCGTCGGGCTTGTACACGTGGTCGACGCGCTGTACTTCCTGCTCGATGATCGGGCCCTCATCCAGGTCGCTGGTCACGTAGTGCGCGGTGGCGCCGATCAGCTTCACGCCGCGTTGATAAGCCTGGTGATAGGGCTTGGCGCCCTTGAAACCGGGCAGGAACGAATGGTGGATATTGATCGCCCGCCCCGACAGTTGCCGGCACAGGTCGTCGGAGAGGATCTGCATGTAGCGCGCCAACACCACCAGTTCGGTGCGGGTGTCGTCGACGATCTTCATCAGCTCGGCTTCCTGCGCGGCCTTGTTGTCCTTGGACACCGGCAGGTAAATAAAGCGAATACCCTCACGCTCGGCCATGGGCCGCAGGTCGAGGTGGTTGGAGACGATGGCGGTGATGGTCATGTCCATCTCGCCCTTGTGGTAGCGGTAGAGCAGGTCGGTGAGGCAGTGGTCGAACTTGCTCACCATCAGCATCACGCGCATCGGCTCGCGGGTGTCGTACAGTTCCCACTGCATATCGAAGGCCTGGGCGACCTCGGCGAAACCGTCCCTGATCTCTTGCAGGTTGCCCGCATGGCCATCGTTGAAACGGAACACCGCGCGCATGAAGAAGCGGCCGCTGAAGTCATCGTCGAACTGCGCCATCTCCCCGATGTAGCACGCCTTGTCTGCCAGGTAGGTGGTGACGGCAGCGACAATGCCGGACACCGCGGGACAAGTGACTTTGATGATGAAATGGTTTTTTTCGTGTTGCATGACACGTCCTCGGGATGATGGCGGCAGCTCATCGCATAGCGAAAAAATGTCTGAGGACAGCAGGCTCATTCCTTGAGCGCGTTTTCTTGTGGGGAATAAAATATTCCTGAAGTGGCTTTATAGGGGAATGGGGGCGGGGCGTCTAGGGGTTTTGGGAAAGATTTTTAACTGAGGGGAAATTTTTTGGTTGGGTTGGGTTGAGTACATATCCGTTATTTAGGTAACGGCGGCTGGCGGTTCCGCTCTTACAGCGGGTCACTTTTGTAGGGACCCAAAAGTACCTTGCCCCACCACTCGGCACCTCGCTTAGGTTCGGCCAGCGTGGTTTAACGGGGCGCCGAAGATCAAAAGCCAAAGCGCGGCGGCCTTAGAGCCGACCGGATTTGTGCCTGGTGTACTCGGTCAAAAATGTGGGAGGGGGCTTGCCCCCGATGAGGGAGTGTCAGCCACTTAGTTGTTAACTGACCCAGCGCCATCGGGGGCAAGCCCCCTCCCACATTTGGATCCCCACAGGTCAGAGATCTCCATAGGTCAGGTAGACCTCATTCTGCTTTTGCTCTGGCTTTGCTCTGGCTTTGCTCTGGCTTTGCTCTGCTTTTGCTCTGGCTTTTGATCTTAGGCGCCCCGTTAAACCACGCTGGCCGAACGCAGGCTTGAATCCGTGGGTAACCCGGCAGGACGCCGGGTTAGCCGTCCTGGGCCAGGGATGGCCCATGACGGCGGCCCACGGATTCAAGCCGGAGTGAGGGCACACCGAGCCTAGGCGAGGTGCCGAGTGGTGGGGCAAGAGCCTTTTTGGTTACTTTTGGGGCTCTTTTCCAAAAGTGACCCGCCGTAAGGGCGGAACCGCCGCCGCCGTTACCGCAGAAACGGATATGTACCCAACCCCGCCAGCCGCCATTACCGCAGCAACGGATATGCACACGGACCCCCAACCCGCCGATACCTAAACAACGGATATGCCCACGATCACTCCTTATCCCCCCCATAATTCATAATCGACAACAACCGAATCGGCACCCGCACCAACTCCTCCGGCCCATGAGGAATTTCCCCCTCAAACGTCAAGCTGTCCCCAGCCTCCATCCGATACAGCTGATTGCCATGCCGATAAATCAACTCCCCCTCCAGCAAATGCAAAAACTCCGTCCCCGGATGAGCAAAGGTCGGAAACTCCTCACTGGCGTCATCCATGCTCACCATGTACGCCTCGAAACTCTTCTTCGGCCCGCGCGTATGGTTGAGCAGGTGATAGGTATGCCCCTTCTCGGTCCCCCGGCGCACCACTTCCATGCCCTGGTCAGCCTTGACCAGCAAGGCGCTGCCATCCTGCTGGTCGTATTCGCTGAACAACTTCGATAACGGCAGCCCGAGCACATCGCACAGGCGGCTCAAGGTATCGAGGCTGGTGGACACCTGGGCGTTCTCAATCTTGCTCAACATGCCCTGGCTGATATCGGCAATCTTCGCCACGTCGGACAGCTTCAGGTCCTGGGCCTGGCGCTGGCGTTTGATCTGCAGCCCCAGGTATTGCTCGAGCTTGAGGCGCGGGGCGGTTTCGGTGGACATGATCATCGGCTCCTGCACGGTTTCCGTTCAGTAATATTATTTTCGCACTGGGAAAGTGCAAGGTCTGGCGCTTGAAGGCCACCCCGCTGTACGTATTCCTGCGGGGAAAAGAATTTTCCCATATATACAGCACAAAAGCGCTTTCACCGGCACATCAATCCGCCGCTCGCGAATCTGGCAAGGGTATTGCATTCCTGTTGGGAAACTAACTTTCTTTTTAGGAATAAAAAGACAGCCTAGGCCCACCCACACGGTTTTGCCTTTCGCGAGGAGTGACACGCAATGTTGCCAGCAGAAACCCAGCGCATCATCGACAAGCACGGGATCAAGTACGTGCTTGCGCAGTTTGTGGATATACACGGGGCGGCCAAGACCAAGTCGGTGCCGATCTGTGGGCTCAAGACCGTGGCCGAAGAGGGCGCGGGGTTCGCCGGGTTTGCCATCAGCGGCATGGGCATGGAGCCTCATGGCCCGGACTTCATGGCGCGCGGCGATCTCTCGACATTGACCCCGGTGCCCTGGCAGCCAGGTTATGGGCGCGTGGTGTGCGTCGGTCATGTCGACGGCCAGCCCCATCCCTACGACAGCCGCTACGTGTTGCAACAGCAGGTGCAGCGCCTGCAGGACAAGGGCTGGACGCTGAACACCGGCCTGGAACCCGAATTCAACCTGATGCGCCGCGACGAGCAGGGCAAGTTGCAACTGGTGGACCCCAGCGACAACCTCGACAAGCCTTGCTACGACTACAAGGGCCTGTCCCGTTCGCGGGTGTTCCTCGAGCGCCTGACCGAAGCCTTGCAGGCGGTGGATTTCGAGGTCTATCAAATCGACCACGAAGACGCCAACGGCCAGTTCGAGATCAACTACACCTACAGCGACGCCCTGACCTCGGCCGACCGTTTCACCTTCTTCCGCATGGCCGCCGGCGAGATCGCCAATGACCTGGGCATGATCTGTTCCTTCATGCCCAAGCCCGACCCGAAACGCGCCGGCAACGGCATGCATTTTCACCTGTCGATCAGCAGCGCCGAGAACAAAAACCTGTTCCATGACGCCAGCGATCCGAGCGGCATGGGCCTGTCGAAGCTCGCCTATCACTTCGCCGCCGGTTTGCTCGCCCATGGCCCGGCGCTGTGTGCGTTCGCCGCGCCCACGGTCAACTCGTACAAGCGCCTGGTGGTCGGCAACTCGTTGTCCGGCGCCACCTGGGCCCCGGCCTTTATTGCGTTTGGCGCCAACAACCGCTCGGCCATGGTGCGCGTGCCGTATGGCCGCCTGGAGTTCCGCCTGCCGGATGCCGGTTGCAACCCTTACCTGGTCAGCGCCGCGATCATCGCCGCGGGCCTGGACGGTATCGATCGCCAGTTGGAAATCGACCACGTCTGCAACGAAAACCTCTACAGCCTGAGCCTTGAGCAGATCGCTGAACGCGGCATCAAGACCCTGCCGCAATCCCTCAAGGAAGCCTGTGACGCGCTGGAAGCCGACGCGCTGTTCGCCGAAGTACTTGGCCCGCAGATCGTGGGCGAGTTCATCAAGCTCAAGCGCATGGAGTGGGTGGAGTACAGCCGCCATGTGAGCGACTGGGAAATCCAGCGCTATACCGAATTTTTCTGACACCGTGTGACGGAGACTTGTTATGTGTGGAATCGTAGGCCTGTACCTGAAGAATCCGCGGCTGGAACCCCAGCTCGGCCAGCTGTTTGAACCCATGCTGCAAGCCATGACCGACCGTGGCCCGGACAGCGCCGGTTTTGCCATCTACGGCGATGAAGTCGCCGATGGCTGGGTCAAGCTGACCCTGCAAGCCACCACCGAAGCCTTCGATTGGAAAGGCTTGATGGGCGAGCTGGAAGGGCGCCTCGGCTGTTCCCTGGACTGGTTCCAGAACGCCAGCGCCGCCGTGTTGAAGATCCACGCCGACGAAGCCCCGGTGCGCCAGGCCCTGGCCGAACTGGCGCCGAGCGTACGCATCATGAGCGCCGGGCAGAGCATCGAGATCCTCAAGGGCATGGGCCTGCCCGAGGAGATTTCCCAGCGCTTCGGCCTGGCGAGCATGCAGGGCAGCCACATCATCGGCCACACGCGCATGGCCACCGAAAGTGCGGTGACCATGGAAGGCAGCCACCCGTTTTCCACCGGCGCCGACCTGTGCCTGGTGCACAACGGCTCGCTGTCCAACCACTTCCGCCTGCGCCAGGAACTCAAGCGCGAAGGCATCCACTTCGAAACCGACAACGACACCGAAGTCGCCGCCGGCTACCTGACCTGGCGCCTGCAACAGGGCGACTCGCTCAAAGAGGCGCTGGACCATTCCCTGGAAGACCTCGACGGTTTCTTCACCTTCGCCATCGGCACGCGCAACGGTTTTGCGGTGATCCGCGACCCGATTGCGTGCAAGCCGGCGATCCTCGCCGAGACCGACGACTACGTCGCCATGGCCTCCGAATACCAGGCGCTGTCGAGCCTGCCGGGCATCGAGAACGCGCGGATCTGGGAGCCGGCACCGGCCACGTTGTACATCTGGGAACGCCAGTCGGCTTAAGGAGCGCACACATGAAAACCATCGATCTTTCCACCGCCACCGTGCGTGACCTCAACCAGGCGCTGCACGCCCAGGCCATCGACAACGAATGGCGCGTGATCCATTCCAACGGCAAGCACAACCTCGCGGTGGGCGTGAACCAAGCCGTGTCCATCGATATCGAGGGCCACGCCGGCTACTACTGCGCGGGCATGAACCAGCAGGCTTCGATCACCGTGCACGGCAATGTCGGCGTGGGCTGCGCCGAGAACATGATGTCCGGCTCGGTACGGGTCAAGGGCAGCGCCTCTCAGGCGGCCGGGGCCACGGCCCATGGCGGCTTGCTGGTGATCGAGGGCGATGCGGGCGCGCGTTGCGGGATTTCCATGAAGGGTATCGACATCGTCGTCGGCGGCAGCATCGGCCACATGAGTTGCTTCATGGGCCAGGCCGGGCGTCTGGTGGTGTGCGGCGATGCCGGCGATGCGCTGGGCGATTCGCTGTACGAAACCCACATCTACGTCAAAGGCACGGTGGAGTCCCTGGGCTCGGACTGCGTCGAAAAAGAGATGCGCAGCGAGCACCTCAAGGAGCTGCAAGAGCTGCTCGACCGTGCGGGTTTCGCCCACCAGGCGGCGGACTTCAAGCGCTACGGCTCGGCCCGTCAACTCTACAACTTCAAAGTCGATAACGCCTCCGCGTACTGATCAGGAGCTCCACCATGACTGAACAAACCCCTCCGGTCCTGCGCGAGTCGGCCACCTTCGACCGCCTGACCATCCAGGAAATCCAGCGCGCCGCCGAAACCGGCATCTACGACATTCGCGGCGGCGGCACCAAGCGCAAGCTGCCGCACTTCGATGACTTGCTGCTGCTTGGCGCCAGCGTGTCGCGCTACCCGCTGGAAGGCTATCGCGAGAAGTGTGGCACCGACGTGATCCTCGGCAACCGCTTCGCCAAGAAGCCGATCCACCTGAAGATCCCAGTGACCATCGCCGGCATGAGTTTCGGTGCGCTGTCGGCCAATGCCAAGGAAGCCCTGGGCCGTGGCGCGACCATCGCGGGCACCAGCACCACCACCGGTGACGGTGGCATGACCCCGGAAGAGCGCGGCCAGTCGCAGCATTTGGTCTATCAATATTTGCCATCGCGCTACGGCATGAACCCGGATGATTTGCGCAAGGCCGACGCCATCGAGATCGTCCTCGGCCAGGGCGCCAAGCCCGGCGGTGGCGGCATGTTGCTGGGCATGAAGGTCACCGAACGCGTGGCCGGCATGCGCACCTTGCCCATCGGTGTGGACCAGCGCAGCGCCTGCCGCCACCCGGACTGGACCGGGCCGGATGACCTGGCGATCAAGATTGCCGAGCTGCGCGAAATCACCGATTGGGAAAAACCGATCTACGTGAAGATCGGCGCGAGCCGGCCGTATTACGACGTGAAGCTGGCGGTCAAGGCCGGTGCCGATGTGATCGTGCTCGACGGCATGCAAGGCGGTACCGCCGCGACCCAGGAAGTGTTTATCGAGCATGTGGGCATCCCGATTTTGTCGGCCATCCCGCAAGCGGTACAGGCTTTGCAAGAGATGGGCATGCACCGCAAGGTCCAGTTGATCGTGTCGGGCGGGATTCGCAACGGTGCCGACGTGGCCAAGGCCATGGCGATGGGCGCGGATGCGGTCGCCATTGGTACGGCGGCGCTGATTGCCCTGGGCGATAACCACCCGAGGCTGGACGCGGAACTGAAAAAGATCGGCTCGGCCGCCGGCTTCTACGACGACTGGCAGAACGGCCGCGACCCGGCCGGTATCACCACCCAGGACCCGGAGCTGTCCAAGCGCCTCGACCCGGTAGAAGGTGGGCGGCGGTTGGCCAACTACCTGCGGGTGATGGTGCTGGAGGCGCAGACCATGGCGCGTGCGTGCGGCAAGTCGCACCTGCACAACCTCGACCCCGAGGACCTGGTGGCGCTGACCGTGGAATCGGCCGCCATGGCCCGCGTGCCGCTGGCCGGGACCAGTTGGGTGCCGGGTTCGAGTTACTGAATTACCCCCCCCTGTGGGAGCGAGCTTGCTCGCGAAGATCGTCAACGATAACGCTGGCACCCTGGATGAACGCGTTGCCTGGACGTTTTTCGCGAGCAAGCTCGCTCCTACACACTTCTGTTGCAGGAGCTTTGAACATGGTCAATCGTCTTCTCGGCAAATCCCTCTTCGGTTTATTCGCGGCCGGTGCCTTTGCACCCTTGGCGTACGCTGCTGATGCACCCACCTTGAACACCGGCAGCACCGCCTGGATGGTCACCGCCGCCGTGCTGGTGTTGTTCATGTGCTTGCCGGGGCTCGCGTTGTTCTATGGCGGCCTGGTCCGCGCGAAAAACATGCTTTCGCTGTTCACCCAATGCTTTGGCATCGCCGGGTTGGTGGGCGTGCTGTGGGTGATCTACGGCTACAGCATGGTGGTCGACACCACCGGCATGGTCGAAGGGCAGGTGACCTTCAACAGTTTTGTCGGCGGCCTGAGCCGTGCCTTCCTGGCCGGCATGACCCCGGAGAGCCTGGTGGGGGATATTCCGGAAGGGGTCTTCGTGACCTTCCAGATGACCTTCGCCATCATCACCCCGGCCCTTATCGCGGGAGCCTTTGCCGAACGCATGAAATTCTCGGCGGCGCTGCTGTTCATGGCCATCTGGTTCACCCTGGTCTATGCCCCAGTGGCGCATATGGTCTGGGGCGGTTCGGGGGCCTTGATGCATAACTGGGGTGTGCTCGATTTTGCCGGCGGCACCGCCGTGCACATCAATGCCGGTGTGGCTGCGCTGGCCGCGTGCCTGATCCTCGGCAAGCGCAAGGGCTACCAGAACACGCCGATGCCTGCGCATAACCTGAGCCTGACCATGGCCGGCGCGGCGATGCTCTGGGTTGGCTGGTTCGGCTTCAATATCGGCTCCGGCGGTGGCCTCAGCGGCACCTCGGGCATCGTCATGCTCAATACCCAACTGGGCGCGTGCGCCGGGATTCTCGGCTGGATGTTCACAGAGTGGTTCAAGGTCGGCAAACCCAGTGCCCTCGGCCTGGCCAGCGGCGCGTTGGCCGGCCTGGTGGGGATTACCCCGGCGTGCGCCTATGTGGGGGTGGGAGGGGCGTTGGCCATCGGTCTGCTGTGCGGGGTGTTCTGCTACTTGAGCGTGACGGTGTTGAAGCGCCGCTTCGGCTACGACGACAGTCTCGATGTGTTCGGCCTGCATGGCATCGGCGGCATGATCGGCGCGGTGTTGACTGGCGTGTTCTGTGTACCGTCCATGGGGGGGCTGGTGGAAGGTGTGACCATGGGAGGGCAGGTGGTTGCCCAGCTCAAGGGGGTGTTGTTGACCACGGTGTATTGCTTTGTGGTCAGTTGGATCATTCTCAAAGTGGTCAATGCCCTGGTCGGCTTGCGGGCCCATGAGTCGGTGGAAGAGATGGGCCTGGACCTGGCCGAGCACAACGAGCGCGCCTACAACCACTGAGAACCCTGTAGGAGCGAGCTTGCTCGCGAAGATCGTTAACGATAACGCGGGCATCCTGGATGACCGCGTTGCCTGGACGTTTTTCGCGAGCAAGCTCGCTCCTACAGGTGCAGCGCCGGCGCTCGGGGCAGGGCTTTGCGCTGCAACTGGCTCGCCACCAGGGTGTTTTTCAGCAGGTAGGCAATCGTCATCGGTCCCACACCGCCCGGCACCGGCGTAATCGCGCTGGCGACGGTGCGGGCGCTGGCATAGTCCACATCCCCCACCAGCCGTGTGCCGGTCTCGGTGGCGATGCGGTTGATCCCGACATCAATGACCACTGCGCCAGGCTTGAGCCAGCTGGCATCGATCAATTGCGGCCGGCCGACGGCGGCGACGACGATGTCGGCCAAACGGCACAACGCTGGGGCATCGACGCTGCGTGAGTGCACCACGCTGACCGAGCAGTGGGCCTGCAATAGCAGGGTCGCCATGGGTTTGCCGACGATGTTCGAGCGGCCGATGACCACCGCGTGCAAGCCGCTCAAGTCGCCGCAGGTTTCGTGCAGCAGGCGCATGCAGCCGCTGGGTGTGCAGGGCGTGAGCACCTCGATGCCTTGCACCAGGCCGCCGACGTTTTCGCGGTGGAAGCCATCCACGTCCTTGATCGGGTCAATCGCGTGGATCACCGCTGCCTCGTCGATATGCGCCGGCAGTGGTAATTGCACCAGGATGCCGTTGACCGACGCATCGGTATTCAACTGGGCAAGCAGGTCCAGCACCTGCGCCTGGCTGGCATCTTCCGGCAGCCGGTATTCCAGGGAGCGAATCCCGGCTTCCTTGGCCCGCAGCAGTTTATTGCGCACGTAGACGTGGCTGGCCGGGTCATCGCCCACCAGCAATACCGCCAGGGCCGGGTAGATCTGCTGCGAGGCAAGCAGCAGGACCTCTTCGCGAACCTCGTCGAGCACCTGGGCGGCGATGGCCTTGCCGTCGATATCGCGGGCAAGCGTGGGGAGAGAGCTGGTCAAAAGCGTCACCATTGTCTGGGAAATAAGGAGCTGAGGGATAACAATCCCTCAGCCATAGGCAGGCCAGAAGGCTCAGGCTACCAGTTGATGGCAGGCATACACCACCAGCACACCGGCCACCAGCGTGGCATAGGGCAGCCAGCCGGCGCGGCGTTGGCCGTCGTCGGCCTGGATATACAGGTCGGTGAGCATGGCGGCGGGGAAGTGGCCCTTGTCCTGCACATAGTGGCGGTAGCAGAACACCGGCAGGATCAGCAGCGCCAACAGCAAGCCGGTGACCAGCGTGCCCGCGCCCCAGATATCCGCGCCCAGGCCCATGCAGGCCAGGTTGACGAAACTCAGCACGCCGCCGGCCGCCAGCAGCACGGTGGGGGCTTTGTACGGGCGTACCCAGTCGGGGCGGTCCAGGCGGTGGATCCAGCCGGCATTGAGGTTGAGGAAGTTGAAGATGATGTAGCTGACGTTGGATGCCGCCAGCACGAACACGTAGTCCGACATCAGCAACAGCAGCAGGTTGAATGACAGGTCGGTCCACATTGCCGCCGTCGGCGCGCCGTGCTCGTTGGTGCGCCCCAGGTACTTGGGCAACCAGCCATCCACCGAGGCCTGATACAGGGTGCGCGACGAACCGGACATCGAGGTCATGATCGCCAGCAACGTCGCCAGCACCAGCATGATCAACACGATATTGGCGACCACCTTGCCGCCACCGATGCTGTCGGCCATCACCTGGCCAACCCCCATGCCGCTGTAGATCGCGGGCGAGAGCAGGCCGCTGTACACCGCCGGCGTCACGACTGCGCCACTGGCGTCGAGCACCGCCGGGGTCACGAGTTGGCCCAGCCCCAGGCTGCCCTGGAACGCCAGCGGTACCAGGGTGAACACCAGGATGCACAGCAGGCCGGCGTAGAAGATCGCCTTGAACGTGTCGCGCTTGGGGTCCTTGAATTCGCGGGTGTAGCACACCGCCGTTTCAAAACCGTAGGTGGACCACGCTGCCATGAACAGCCCACCGGCCATCAGCGACCAGCCGGAAATATCCCAGGGCCCATCGATGACTTGCCCGGCCGCGTCATGGGCCAGGGGGTACAGCGGCAGGAAGTTGGCCTGGGCCGCATCCCCGGTGAACAAGGGCACCACGCCCACCAGCAGCAGCGGAATCAACGAGGTGACGCCGAGCACCAGGGTCAGGCGCGCCGAACGCAGGATGCCGCCGTGCTGCACGGCAAACACCGTGAGCAAAATCAACAAACCAATGGCGAACGTCGCGTTGATGCGCAGCGACAGACCGCTCTTGACCCAGCCCAGGTCCAGCAGGGTCAGTTGCCAGGTGTTGATCAACGCATCGGCGGGAAACAGCGCCGTGAGGATATACCCCGCCGCCAGCCCCGAGCCGATGGACAGCACCGGTGACCAGGCCAGCCAGTTGCACCACACCGACACCGGCGCGATCAGCTTGCTGTAGCGCACCCAGGCCACCGCGCCGTACACCGAGGCGCCGCCGGATTTGTGCGGGAACAACCCGGCGATCTCGGCGTAAGTGAAGGCCTGGATAAACCCGAACAGGATCGACACGATCCACACGATCCACGCCGGCTTGCCCACCGTGGCGGCAATCGCACCGATGGAGAACAGCACCAGCGCGGGCACGCCACTGGCGACCCAGAAGGCCCCGCGCCAATCGATCTTGCGGTGCAGGCTGCCCACCGAGCCGGCAGCCTGCGGTACAGCCTCGAACGTCGTCGCTTCCATCTTCGTATTCCCATGTCTGAATAGCGGTTAGGTTGGGGCAGTCAAAATGGGGTGGCACACACGTTTCGGGACGATCAGCTACGCACCCGGCTTTTGTCCGGGTCGTAGAAAATCGCTGCGCTGACCCTGGCGCTGATGCGCTTCTGCAGGCCATCGACTTTGCCAATCTCCAGTTCAGTGCCGGGCTCGGCGCAGCTCACGTCGACCCGGCACAGCGCGATATTGCTGGCCAGCAGCGGTGAGCGGCAGGCACTGGTGATTACCCCGACCTGGGCCCGGCCCTGGTACACCGGGTCGCCATGCCGGGCCGTCTCGTTGCCGCTCAGGTGCAGGCCGACCAGCTTGTGGCTGGGGTGGGCGCTGCGCCGCAACAGGGCATCGCGACCGATGAAGTCATCGGTCTTGCTCTTGAGCGGTACGCTGAAACCGATGCCCGCCTCGAACGGGTCGGTCTGGTCGCTGAACTCGTAGCCGGCAAAGATCAGCCCGGCTTCGATGCGCAGCAGGTCCAGGGCCTCCAGGCCCAGCGGGACCAGGCCCAAGGGTTGGCCGAGTTGCCAGATGCGGTCCCACACCCGTTCGGCGTCTTCGGGCTGGCACCACACCTCAAAGCCCAGCTCGCCGGTGTAGCCGGTGCGCGAAATCATCAACGGGCAGCCGTCGAAACCGTCCAGCCGGCCGACCAGGAAGCGGAACCAGCCGAGGGTTTCCAGGCTCGGCTGGGTGGGCGGGGTCCAGACCATCTGCTTGAGCAGCTCGCGACTCAGGGGCCCTTGCACCGCCAGGTTGTGGATCTGCTCGCTGGCGGACTTGACCCACACCTTCATGCCCAGTTTCTGTGCCTGCTCGCGCAACCACACGCCGGCATAGTCTTCGCCGCAGATCCAACGGAAGTTGTCCGGGCCCAGGCGCAGCAGGGTGCCGTCGTCGAGCATGCCGCCGTGGGCGTGGCACATCGCCGAATACACCACCTGGCCCACCGCCAGGCGCCGCACATCGCGGGTCAGGCAGTACTGCAACAGGGCTTCGGCGTCGGGGCCGATGATTTCGAATTTGCGCAGGGCGGTCAGGTCCATCACCGCCACCCGTTCGCGGCACCCGAGGTATTCCTCGGTGGCGCCGTAACCGTCGTAGCGCAGCGGCAGCCACCAGTTGCGGTAGTCGATGAAGCTGCCGGTGAGGGCGCTGGTGCGTGAGTGAAACGCGGACTCACGGGTGAGAATCGGGTCGGCATCCGCCGTGGTTCGAGTGCTCATGGCGATGGAAAAACGCTCCTTCTCGCTGTAGATGCGGACATGGATATCGGTCGGGTTCCAGCCATTGGCCGGGTCGATGTCATCCGGGCACGAGGTACTGCCACACAGCAGGTCGGTCATGGCCCGCAGCAGCACGTAGTCACCGGGCCGCGACCAGGGCTCATCCAGGGTCATCTGCTGGTGCGCATCAATCCCCGTATTGAAGAAAAAGTTGATCGCCGGCCAACCGTTGCGGGCCTGCACGCCATAGGGCGCAAGGACCTGGCTGAGGTTGTCGCTGCAGTTGTCGTGCCCGAAATACCCATGGGTTTCGTAGTAGCGCGCCGCGCAGGCCAGGGCGAATGAATCGTGGCGCCCGACGGTGTCTTGCACCACCTCCAGCATCGGTTGCATGTGGCGGTCGAAAAACTTCGAGAACAGCCCCGGTGCCGGGTAGGCGCTGCCGTTCAGGGTGCGCGTGACGGTCTGGTCCAGCTCCAGCTCCACGCCGCGATCCAGGGCACGCCGGTCGAGGGCGACGAAGTCCGAACACTGGCGGCCGGCCACATCCAGCACCTGCACGTACTGCCCCTTGGCGACGGTGTAGCTGCGGGCCGTGCCCGCGCGCAGGGTGAATTCGTCCAGCACGTCGCCCAACGGCTCGGGCAGGGCCGGTACCAGCAGCGGCGATGGGTTGGCCCGCGTCACCCGCAGGCGCAGCTCGCTGGGCCGGTATTGCCGGTCGACGGCGGTGGCCTCGGCGGGCGCGGCGACGATCACCAGCAGCGCGTCCTGGGCGACAAACTGCCGGCTGTGGCCGGGCGGGCTGTCGGCGTCCCACAGCGAGGCGGCCAGCGGCAATGCCTGGGCGTCGATGCCGCGCCGCTGGAGCGCCAGGCCGATACGCCCTGGCACACTGCACGCCGTTGACCCGCGCAGGCCCCAGCTCGCCAGGGCGCTGCGACCGCCGGCGTCGAGGGCCAGCAGTGCGCAGGGTTGCCGGCCTTCGACGTCGATCACGTGCAGACCGTCGCCAGGCTGCAAGTCCACCAGGGTCACACCGCCGGCGGCCACGCGGTAGCGCTCCAGGTTCGGCGCGCGGGCAAACAGCCCGGGTTCTCGGGGATGGGAAACACGCGGTGCATTCATCATCAGCCGACCGACTTGATGGGCGTCGCGGGCGCGCCCAGGTACGCCGCCATCGAATCATCCAGGGCCTGCAACCACGGCGTGTGGTGGGGCGGCGACTGGGTGCCGGTCATCAGCGAGCGGTAGGACTTGTCGCGATAACCCATGATGTTTTCCGCCTTGTCGTGCTTCCAGTGCAGAAAGGTTTCGTTGACCCCGGCGATGTCGAAATCCGGGTAGTCGGTGGCGTCCACCAGGTGCTGGATATAGGCGCCCTGGTATTCGAACATCTGCTGGTTGGTTTCCAGGGTCTGTTCCCGCGCGTGCCATTGCTGGCTGTCGGCGACCATCTCGGCCTGGCTGGGCAGTGGGATGCGCCCGAGGATCACATCGCGGGCATACCAGGCCTGGGCATCGAACATGTTGAAGGAGTACCACTGGTCCTGCATGCCGAGGTAGATCAGGCGGGGGTTGGGTTCCCAGAACACGCCCTTGTAGAGGTTCATCGGCCACAGGCGGTTGTCGGTCTTGAGGCTCAGTTCATCCGGCAGGAATGGGAAGTGGTGCTTGTAGCCGGTGCACAGGATCACCGCGTCGATGTGCTTGCTGCTGCCGTCGGCAAAGTACGCGCGGTTGTTTTCCAGGCGCTGGAGCAGTGGTTTTTCTTCCCAGTTGTCCGGCCAGGCATAGCCCATGGGGGCGGTGCGGTAGCAACTGGTGATGCTGCGCGCGCCGTATTTGTAGCATTGCGAGCCGATATCCTCGGCCGAATAGCTGCTGCCGACAATCAGCAGGTCCTTGTCCTTGAACTCCAGGGCCTCGCGAAAATCATGGGCATGCAGGATGCGCCCGGCGAATTGCTCAAAGCCTTCGAAGTACGGCACCTTGGGCGTGGAGAAGTGGCCGCAGGCGTTGATCACGTAGTCGAATGCTTCGCAGGTCAAGGTGTCGGTGTTGTAGTCGTGGGCATACAGGCTGAAGCGCTGGGTCTGTTCGTCGAAGGTGACTTGGCGCACCACATGGTTGAAGCGGATGTAGTCGCGTACCCCGGCTTTCTCCACCCGGCCCTTGATGTAGTCCCACAGCACCTCGCGCGGCGGGTAGGACGCGATGGGCCGGCCGAAATGTTCTTCAAAGGTGTAGTCGGCAAATTCCAGGCATTCCTTGGGGCCGTTGGACCACAGGTAGCGGTACATGCTGCCGTGCACCGGCTCGCCGTTCTCGTCGAGGCCGGTGCGCCAGGTGTAGTTCCACATGCCGCCCCAGTCCTGCTGTTTCTCGAAGCACACCAATTCGGGGATGGCGGCACCTTTGTCGCGGGCCGACTGGAACGCGCGAAGTTGCGCCAGGCCACACGGGCCGGCGCCGATGATTGCAACACGTAGGGTCATGAGCGTGCCTCCTGAAGGGTTCAGCGAAAGATCACTGTCTTGTCCTGGTTGATGAACACCCGGTGTTCCAGGTGGTATTTCAGGGCCTTGGAAAGGGCCACGGTTTCGGTGTCGCGGCCGATGGCGACCAGCGAGTCGGGCAAGTGGGTATGGTCGACGCGCTGGATTTCCTGCTCGATGATCGGGCCCTCATCCAGGTCGCTGGTGACGTAGTGGGCGGTGGCGCCGATCAGCTTGACGCCACGGTCATAGGCCTGGTGGTAGGGCTTGGCGCCCTTGAACCCTGGGAGGAACGAGTGATGGATATTGATCGCCCGCCCCGACAGGTGCTGGCACAGGCCGTCAGACAGGATCTGCATGTAGCGCGCGAGCACCACCAGGTCGGTCTGGGTGTCTTCGATGATGCGCATCAGCTCGGCTTCCTGGCTGGCCTTGGTGTCCTGGGTGATCGGCAGGTAGATGAAGCGGATGCCTTCGCGCTCGGCCATCGCCCGCAGGTCCAGGTGGTTGGAGACCACGGCGGTGATGTGCATGTCCATCTCGCCCTTGCGGTGGCGGTAGAGCAGGTCGGTGAGGCAGTGGTCGAATTTGCTGACCATCAGCAGTACGCGGGTCGGTTGGCGTGAGCTGAACAACTGCCAGTGCATATCGAACCCGCCGGCCAGGTCGCCCAGGCCTTCGCGCAGGGCGCCGATATCGCCGCTGACGCCGGTGTTGAAGCGGAACACCGCGCGCATGAAGAACTGCCCGGTGAACTCGTCGTCGAACTGCGCCAGCTCGCTGATGTAGCACTGCTGCCGGGCCAGGCAGGCGCTGATCGCGGCGACGATCCCGGACGCCGCCGGGCAGGTGATCTTGAGGATGTAATGTTCGCGGGAGGCGTCCATCGAAGGCTCCTGAATACAGTGAAGGAAGGCTCAGCCCTTGGCCGTGCGCTTGGTTTTTTGCGGGTCATCGAAGGGCAGGGCGTGGGTGCTGGCGCTGGCCTCAAGGCTGCCGCGCACCTGCACGGCAATACCGGGTTCGGAACAGGCGACGCTCATGCGCGCGATGGCCATCGAGCGTTTGCTCAGGCGCGAATACATGCCGCAGGTGATCACGCCGACTTGCCGGTTGCCCTGCCACAAGGTGTCGCCGGCCTCGGCGGCACGCACGCCCTCAAGCAGCACGCCGGTGATCTTGAAACGCTCCTGGCCGCGCAGGCGCTGGTGTTCTTCGGCGCCCCGGAACGCGCTTTTGCCCGGCGAAACGGTGAAGTCCAGGCCCATTTCCCAGAGGGTGTCGCCGGCCTTCTGGTCGGCGAAGGGGTACATCTGCGAGTTGTCGTAGGGGAAGAACATCAGCGAGCTTTCCACCCGCAGCCAGTCCAGGGCGGTGAAGGCGCAGGGGATGATCCCCAGGCCGGCGCCCTGTTCGAGGATGCTGTCCCACAGGAACGGCGCGTCGGCGGCCTTGCAGAAAATCTCGTAGCCGCGCTCACCGGTGTAGCCGGTGCGGGAGATCATCACCGGGCGCTCGAACAGGCGGGTTTGCAGGTGGTGGAAGTACGCCAGTTGGCGGATGCCGGGCACGTGTTCGGCGAGGAAGTCCACCGCCAGCGGGCCTTGCAGCGACAGGTCGTGCAGGTCGTCATCGAACAGCACCGCCACTTGCCGGCCCAGGGCCGAGCGCACCAGCATTTCATGCCCGCTGCCGGCGCCATGCACCACCATGAACGCATTGGGCCCGGTGCGGTAGACGATGCAGTCATCGACGAATTTGCCGTCCTCGTCGAGCATCGAGGCGTACACCGATTTGCCGGGGTAGAGCTTGGCGATGTCGCGGGTGGTCGCCCACTGCAACAGGCTCTCGGCGTGGGGCCCCACGTAATGGACTTTTTTCAGCCCCGACACGTCCATCAGGCCGGCGCGGGTGCGGATCGCTTCGTGGTGGTCGGCCAGTGCACTGCTGTAGGTCCAGGCGGTGCCCATGCCGTTCCAGTCTTCAAGGTTCGAGCCAAGGGCGCGGTGCCGTTCGGCCAATGCAGAGATACGCCAGGAGTGGGTCATGTGATGCTCCTTGTCGGGAAAATGAGGTCACGCGAGTGGGTCAAACTGGCTCAGCCACTCGACCAGCGTGCGGCGGTAGCGGGTCATGCCCTTGTAGTCGGCGATGGGGTCGGGCAGGTCGCGCAGCACGCGGTGCAGGCGACAGCCCCAGCCGGGTTGCGTGACCAGCTCGTCCAGGCTGATCAGGTAGGTACGGATGCTGAACATCACCGCGTGGCTGCGCGGCAGGCGCGCCATCACTTGCAGCTCGACCCGCAGGTGCACCTGCTGCCCGACGTTCTGCGCGGTGATCTGGCCGCGATCGGCGCCCCATTGATGGAACGTCTCGGGGGATGAATCCAGGCGCGGGTTGATGGTCAGGGTCCAGTTCAAGCGCCGCACGGGCTGGCCGACCTGCAGGTTGAGCAGGTACTTCAGCGCGCGGTCGAACACGCCCATCTGATGGGCCATGGGCACCGGTGCGTGCCATTGCTTGAAACTCATGCCGGCATCGAACGCCAGCGACCAGTCGGCCGGGCTGGTGACCAGGCCGGCGTCCATGTACAGGTCGCCGTCGCGCTGGTCGAGCAGGGCGAAATCCCCCTGCACCTGACGGCCGATGTACTCCAGCGGTGCGCAGGGCAGGCTGGTGGCGTCGCCGAAGATGAAGGGCTGGTCGATGTCCAGCAGGTGGTTGCGCCAATGCCAGTGCTCGCCGTCTTGCGTCAGGCTGAACCACTGCGGGTAGTCGGCGGCCAGGTGCTGCATGAGCATCTGCAACGCATCCCAGGCCGCCACTTGCATGTGCGGCATCACCAGGTAGCGGCGCGGGTCCTGGTCCAGCACCAGGGCGCGCTCGGCCATTTCCGAGCGGTAGTGCTCATCGATGTCGAAAGCGTGCTCATAGATTGAGCCGGGGTCGCGGGAGGTCGCCGGTTCGATATTCACCGAGTACAGGTAGCTGTCCTCGATGAAGGGAAAGGGGAAGCGCCGGATCGCTGCCGGGCTGTTGCGAAAGCTGAAATCGTCGCGATAGCTCAACACGGGGCTCGATTGCAGGGGCATATCACTCACTCCTAGAGGTCCAGCGAAACGCAGGGGCCGTGGCCGCGCGAGACGCAGGGCATCAGAAATTCGGCCTGCTCGGCCGGGCTGAGGAAACTGTCACGGTGTTCGATGGCGCCGCCGTTGTGCCGGGTAATGCACTGGCCGCAGACCCCGCCACGGCACAGGTTGGGCACCTGTAGTCCTGCGTGCTCCAGGGCTTCGAGCAGGCTTTGCTCGGCCTCGACCCGCAGGCGCCGGCCGCTGCGCAGCAGGTGCAGGTCGAACGGCTGGCCCGGCTGGGCACCCTTGAAGGCTTCGGAATGCACGCGCTTGGGCGGCCAACCGAGGCGGGTGGCCTCAAGCTCGACCGCGTCGAGCAGAGACTGCGGGCCACAGCTGTAGACGTGGCTGCCCAGTGGCCGGTTGGCGAGGATCCGGTTCAGGTCCGGGCGCCGTTCGTAGCTGTGCAGGCGCGGGCCGAGGCGTTGTTGCAACTCGTCGAGATAGGCGTCGCTGAGGCCCGGGCGGAACAGGTAATGCAGTTCGAAGTCGGCCTGCTGCTGTTCCAGCGCGGCGATATAGGCCATGAACGGCGTGATACCGATACCGGCAGCGATGAGGATATGCCGGCGCGCGGTGCCGTGGGGCGCGAACAGATTGGCCGGCGGCGAGAGCTGCAAGGTGTCGCCGACCTGCACCTGCCGATGCAGGTACTGCGAGCCGCCACGCGAAGCGTCTTGCAGGCGCACGGCGATGCGGTAGTGGTGCAGGTGCGCCGGGTCGCTGGTCAGCGAATAGGCGTTGCGCACCGTGCCGTCGGCCAGCGGCAGATGCACTTGCACATGGCTGCCGGGCGAGAAGCCGGGCAGGGTACCGTCGCAGGCGGTCAGGGTGAGTTCGCGCACCACCGGCGTGAGCATTCTTGCGGCGCTGACCTGAACCTTGAGGGCCGCGCTCATGGCTGGAACCCTGCATAGGGCTGGTCGGGGTTGTGGCACACGCCGAGGTAAGCCCCCAGGCGCCGAGAGAAATGCGTACGCACTTCAAGCTCGACGTGGCAACCGATGCAGTTCAATGAGGGCGCTGGCCCGGCAGCCTGGGTCAGGCCACAGTGGGCGCAATACACCTGGCGTAGGCCGGGCGTGGCGCAGGTCATGCTGATCTCGTCGTCTTCCAGGCCAGCGGCGCGGGCTTGCGCATGGATACGCCAGACAAAGGCTTCATCTCCCAGCAGGTAAAGCCGGCACCCCACGGTGGCGCTGCTCAATGCCTGTTGCAGGCGGCGCGCGAAGTCGGGTTGTTCGCCGTTCAGCAGTACCGGCTGGTCCAGCGTGGCGACCACCTCCGTGCAGGCGGTCGCCGATTGCATCACCACGATGGGGCGGCTGAGGGTGTGCGTCATGCGGGCTCCTCCAAGGTGCGTTTTGTTTCCTGTTGGGAGAGATACTTTCCTATGGGGAAAATCTTCTCAATCTGGAAAAAGGGCTATGCCTTTGGAGATAAGCCTTACCCCAAGGGCGTTCGGGGCATGGAAGTTGCTGGGCTTGAGGTCACGCCGAGCAACGGGACGGGGAGTTATCGAAGAGTGCGAATACGACCGCAATGGTGGCCGCTCTGGTTGGGGCCTGTGCGCCGCGAACAGGCGCGCAGCGTGCGCCGGCTGTTGGCCGGGTTGCCCCTGCACGCTGACGGTGCCTTGTCGGATTTCCTGGACCGTTTCGACGCACTGCTACCCCGCGCCAGGCTCAACCTGATCCTCGGCGGCGAAGACCTCAGCCCGACACGCCGCGGCTTGATCGAAGGCTGCCAGGACGCCGCGACCTGCCCCTGGCGCAATGCAGCCGTGGCGCAAACGCCTCAGGCCTGCGGCCCATGCCGGCAACGCGGTGTGCATCGCCTGGTGTGCGCCTTGCCCGAGGGCCAGAAGGGCGTGTTGCTGCTCGACACGCCCAGGCGAGCCGGTGCCAGCTGGCGCCAGTTGTTGGAAGAGGCGGCGCAGGCCGTCGGCGTAACTGTGCGCCTGCGCGGCCACGCCCGTGAGCAGCAGCGCAAACAGGCGACCTCCCGCCACGGTGCCCTGGCCCGTGAGCTGCACGATTCGGTGGCGCAGCAGTTGGGTTACCTGTCGTTCCAGGCCCATGGGTTGCAGTCGCAGTTGGGCGCGCCAGCCCTGCACGACCTGTGTGCCGGCCTGAGCCAGTTGCAACGCCAGGTGCGCGAGCTGATCACCAGTGCGCGCCTGACCATGGACGGGCGCTCGCTGCGCCAGGCCCTGGCCGATTCGGTGGCGGAGTTCTCGCGGCGTTGCATCATCGTGTTCGAACTGGACAACCGCCTGCCGGACGATGCCCTGGGCCCGGAAACCGAATTGCAGGTCTTGCAGATCATTCGCGAGGCCCTGGCCAATGCCGTGCGCCATTCCCACGCGCGGCACGTGCGCATTGAGCTGCGCCAGACCCAGGACGGCGACGCTTCAGTGTCGGTGGAAGACGATGGCATCGGCCTGAGCCCGGCATCCGACGAACATAATCATTTCGGCCTGGCGATTATCCGCGAGCGCGCCGCCAGCCTCGGCGCGCGCCTGAGCATTGAAACGATCCGCCCGCACGGGGTGCGCGTGCACCTTGGCCTGCGCCGCCACCACGACCTGCCACAGGGGAGTCTCGATGGACTGCACGACCTTATTACTGATCGATGATCACCCATTGTTTCGCAAGGGCCTGGCGCAGTTGTTCGACGCCAGCGACGACTTCGAAGTGGTGGGGCAGGCAGCCAGTGGCCGTGAAGGCATCAACCTGGCCGTGAGCCTGACGCCGCAACAGGTCCTGCTCGATCTGCACATGCCCGGCCTCAGCGGTTTGCAGGTGCTGGATGAACTGCGCCAGTTGCGCCTGGAGTGTCAGGTGGTGGTGCTCACCGCCTCGATGGACCGCGCCGAGCTGCTCACCGCCTTGCGCCTGGGCGCCAGCGGCTATGTGCTCAAGGAAACCGAGCCCGAGGCGTTGCTGGCGTATATGCGCAACTGTCACAAGGGCGCGATCGTGCTGGACTCGACCCTGATTGCCTTGCTCGCCGACCAGGCCGAGCCTGCGCCGGCGTGTGAGGCCGCGGGCAGCGAAAACCTCACCGAACGCGAAGGCCAGACCCTGGCGCTGATCGCCGCCGGCATGAGCAATAAACAGATCGGCCGGGAATTGGGGATCAGCGACGGCACGGTGAAAATCTACGTGCGCAGCCTGTTGCAGAAGCTTGGCCTGCATTCACGGCTGGAGCTGGCGGCCTGGGTGCACAGCGGCGCCTTGATGAAACACGAGGAGCGCCATTAAATGAGGGATAGCCCTGAAGCGTTTGCGCCCCTGCCGATTGACCTGATGGATTGCTTTCCCGCCGCCTTATTGCAACTGCGCGACAACGGCCAGATCGCCCACTTCAACCTGGCCTGGGCCGAGCTGATGGGGCCGCCGGGTGCCGAGCGCAACCTGATGGACTATGTGCACCAGGAAGACCGCCCGCTGTGGCGCCAGGCCCTGAATGAACTGCGCCGCCGCCCCGAGACCTCGTTCAACCAGCGCCTGCGCTTCGTGCACCCCAGCGGCGAGCTGCGCTGGTTCGAGATCAGCCTCAAGCGCGGCCCCCAGGGGTTCTATCTGGTGGCCAGCGACATCACCGCGCATAAACGCCGTGAAATTGCCTTGCAGGCCAGCCAGCGCAGCAGCATGAGCCTGCTCGACAGCATGCCGGGGCTGATCTACCGCGGGCGCAACAACCGCGACTGGACCATGGAATTCGTCAGCGCCGGCTGCCTGGAGTTGACCGGCTACCCCGCCGAGCGCCTGGTGGACAACCATGAGTTCACCTACAACAGCCTGATCCTGGCGCAGGATGCCGACTACGTATGGCGCGAGGTGCAATATGCGCTGTCACGGCATGAGCCGTTCGAGCTCAATTACCAGATCCGCTGCGCCGACCGCTCGATCAAGCACGTGTGGGAGAAGGGCGTGGGGATTTATGCCGATACCCGCGAGGTGCTGGGGATCGAGGGGGCGATTTTCGAGCGCAAGCTTTAACGGGTAAACGCCGTTCAAATGTGGGAGGGGCGGTGCGACGATTCGACTTGCCCCCGATGAGGGAGTGTCAGTGAATGCATCTTTGGCTGACACACAGCCATCGGGGGCAAGCCCCCTCCCACAGGGATCTACTGTGATTTCAAATAACGGAGCTATCCATGCAGCTTTTGATGGAAATGGCTGCCGCAGAACCAAACACCTACACAGATCCAAATACCTACACAGATCCAAATGTGGGAGGGGGCTTGCCCCCGATGAGGGAGTGTCAGTAGATGCATCTGTAACTGAACCACAGCCATCGGGGGCAAGCCCCCCACAGCCATCGGGGGCAAGCCCCCTCCCACAAGGGTGACTCAGTGCGCGCCGGCGGCCTTGTTCAGGTCGCTTTCAGCCCATTCGGTATACACACACGCATCCGCCGTGGCCCAGCGCACGCGCACCGGGTCGCCGGCCTTGAGGGGCATGCCCGCGGCAGACAGCGCCTTGACCGTCATCGACGTGCCGCCGAGGGTTTTCACCGTGCAGGTCTGGCTTTCGCCGAGGAACAGCACTTCACCGACGATGGCCGACACTTCATTCCAACCGGCGGCCAAGGGCTGTGCGGTGGCCTGTTCGACGCTCAGCGCCAGGGCTTTTTCCGGGCGCACCATCAGCAGTACCTCCTGCTCGGTGTGCAGGCCGCTGGTCAAGCGGATCGACAGGGATTGGCCTTCGAACGACGCCGCCGCATTGCCCTGGGCCTTGAGCTTGAGGAAGTTGGAGTTGCCGAGGAACGACGCGACGAAGGCGTTCGGCGGGTTCTGATAGAGGTCGAAGCCGCTGCCCAGGCCGACGATCTTGCCGTGGCTGAAAATCGCGATGCGCTGGGACAGGCGCATGGCTTCTTCCTGGTCGTGGGTCACGTAGACGATGGTGATGCCCAGGCGCCGGTGCAGTTGGCGCAGTTCGTCCTGCAGGTCTTCACGCAGCTTCTTGTCGAGGGCGCCGAGGGGTTCGTCCATCAGCAGGATGCGCGGCTCGTACACCAGCGCGCGGGCGATGGCGACCCGTTGCTGCTGGCCGCCGGACAGTTGCGAAGGGCGGCGATGCGCAAATTGCTCAAGCTGCACCAGCTTGAGCATGGCGTCGACGCGCTTCTCGCGTTCGGCACTGGCCAGTTTGCGAATCGCCAGGGGGAAGGCGATGTTGTCGCGTACCGATAGGTGCGGGAACAGCGAGTAACGCTGGAACACCATGCCGATGTCGCGCTTGTGCGGCGGTACGTTGACCAGCGATTGGCCGCTCACCAGGATCTCGCCGCTGCTCGGTGTTTCAAAACCGGCGAGCATCGACAGCGTGGTGCTTTTGCCCGAGCCGCTGGAGCCGAGGAAGGTGAGGAATTCGCCGTCCTTGATATCCAGCGAAATGTTGTCGACGGCGGCAAATTCGCCGTAGTGCTTGTTCAGGTTGCGCAGGCTGACCAGGGGTTGGCCATGGCTTCGCGCGACATCGTTGATCACTGCACTCATGTTCTTCTCCTCGGCGCTCAGGCGCGGGTTTCGGTACGCCGGCGAACGGCGGCGGCAATCACCATGACCAGTACCGAGAGGCCGATCAGCAGCGTCGAAGCGACGGCGATCACAGGCGTCAGGTCCTGGCGCAGGGTGGTCCACATTTTCACGGGAAGGGTTTGCAGGGTCGGGCTGGCCATCATCACGCTGAGCACCACCTCGTCCCACGAGACCAGAAAGGCAAACAGCGCACCGGCCACCATTCCTGGGCGAATCGCCGGAAAGGTCACCTTGAACACCGCCTGCAAACGCGAGGCGCCGCAGATCACCGCCGCGTCTTCGATCGACTGGTCGAACAGCTTCAGCGAGTTGATGATCGAGATGATCGTGAACGGCAGCGCGACGATCACATGGCTGACCACAAAGGCGAACATCGTGCCGGTGTAGCCGAGCTTGAGGAACAGCGCGTACACCGCCACGGCGATGATCACCAGCGGCACGATCATCGGCAGCGTGAACAGGCCGTAGAGCAGCTCACGGCCGGGGAAACGCCCGCGCACCAGGGCAAACGCGGTGGGCAGGCCCAGGGCGACGGCGAACACGGTGGTCAGCACCGCCACCTTGAGGCTGGCCATCGCGGCATTCATCCAGTCGGCGTTGGAGAAGAACTGGCCATACCATTTCAGCGTCCAGCCCGGTGGCGGGAACACCAGCCATTGCGACGAGCCGAACGAGAGCAGCACGATGAACACGATCGGCAGCAGCAGGAACAGGCCGATCAAGCCGGTGGTGGTGTAGAGGCCCAAGCGCATCCTGCGGCTCATGGCATTGGGAGTCAGGAGCATGACGGCTTACCTCGCGTTGCTGGCGCCAACCGGGGATTCCGGCTGAAGCTTCAGGTAGAAGTAGAACAGCACCAGGGTGATGAAGATCAGCAACGCGGCGCCGGCACTGGCCAGGCCCCAATTGAGGAACGATTGCACCTGCTGGATGATGAACTCGGGCAGCATCATGTTCTGCGCACCGCCGAGCAGCGCCGGGGTGACGTAGTAACCGAGGGACATCACGAACACCATCAGGCCGCCGGAAAACAACCCCGGCCGGCACAGCGGCAGAAACACCCGAAAGAAGTTGGTCCACGGGCTCGCGCCGCAGATCGAGCCGGCCTGCAGGATCATCGGGTCGATGGCCTGCATGGTCGCCTGCAACGGCAGCACGATGAATGGGATCATGATGTAGCTCATGCCGATCACCACGCCGGTGAGGTTGTGCACCATCTCCAGCGGCTGATCGATGATGCCCATCGCCATCAGCGCCTTGTTGATCACCCCGGAGGCTTGCAGCAAGACCAGCCAGGAATAGGTGCGGGCGAGCAGGCTGGTCCACATCGATAGCAGCACGATGTTCAGGATCCAGCGCCCCCAGCCGCGCGGCACCAGGGTAATCGCCCAGGCCAGCGGGAAGCCCAGCAGCAGGCTGAACAGGGTCACCAGGCCCGCCACCGAAAAGGTGTTGAGCAGCACCCGTGCATAGGCCGAGTTGGCAAACAGTTGTTCATAGTTGCCCAGGCCCGGCACCGGCTCCAGCACGCCACGCAGCAGCAGGCCGATCAGCGGCGCCAGGAAGAACAGGCCGAGGAACAGCAGGGCCGGGATCAGGTTGCTCGACCCCCGCCAGCGCTGCGCCAGGGACGGCGCACCGGCCTTGGAGGAAACCGCGCCGGCAGCGCCGAGGGCGCTCCCGGTCGGTGTGGTTGCCGTCATTTTCATTTGACTAGCCATTCATTCCACCGTGTCGCAATGGCCGGACCGTTCTTGGCCCAGTAGGCGAAATCGAGGGTGATCTGATCCTTGACGTAGGCGGTCGGCAGGTTCGGCGCCAGCACCGAGTCGAGGCGCTGCACACTGTCGATGTTCACTGGAGCATAGGCGGTCAGGTTGGAAAAGTCGGCCTGGCCTTTGGCGCTGCTGGCACTGGCCAGGAACTTCATCGCGGCGGCTTTGTTCTTCGTGCCTTTAGGCACGACGAGGATGTCGGCCATCACCAGGTTCTGCTTCCAGCTCACGCCCACTGGCGCGCCGTCTTCCTGCAGGGCGTGGATGCGACCGTTCCAGAACTGGCCCATGCTGACTTCGCCGGAGGCCAGCAGTTGCTGAGACTGTGCACCGCCGCCCCACCAGACGATGTCTTTCTTGATGGTGTCGAGTTTCTTGAAGGCGCGGTCCAGGTCCAGCGGGTAGAGCTTGTCGGCCGGTACGCCGTCGGCGAGCAGGGCCAGTTCGAGCACGCCAGGGCTCGGCCATTTGTAGAGGGCGCGTTTGCCGGGGTAGGTCTTGGTGTCGAACAGCGCGGTCCAGTCCTGGGGCTTGCTGGCGCCGAGCTTGCCTTCGTTGTAGCCGAGCACGAAGGAGAAGAAGAACGAGCCCACGCCATGGTCGGAGACGAAGCGCGGGTCGATCTTGTCGCGCTGGATCACCGAGAAATCCAGGGGTTCGAGCAGGCCTTCGGCGGCGGCGCGCAAGGCGAAGTCGGCCTCGACATCCACCACGTCCCACTGCACGTTGCCGCTTTCGACCATGGCCTTGAGTTTGCCGTAGTCGGTGGGCCCATCCTGGACCACGGTAATGCCGCTGGCCTTGCTGAACGGGTCGGCCCAGGCCTGCTTCTGCGCATCCTGGGTGCTACCGCCCCAGCTCACGAAATTGATGCTTTCGGCCGCCAGGGCCGCGTGGGTGGCCGTCGCCAGTAAACCGGCAAACAGCACCGCGGTTGTACGTTTGTTCAACACCATGTTCACGCCCTCATTTGTTTTGTTATTGAGCGGGCTGGTAATGCCCGCCTATCGGGAGCAGTAGGTCAATCAGGGCCTCAGTCGGGGCCCCAAAAGGCGACCGTGCCAAGGGCTGTTATTGGTGCTATCCCTGGCGGGCGCACTTGGCGAAAGCGTTCGGTCTATGGAATATCATATTATGGTATTCCAAACTTTGTGCAAGCATTTTGCCTTACCGGTTATCCGTCATTCGGTGAAGGGAATGCTCTCGACCACCTCCAGGTCGTAGCCGGTCAGCCCGGCGTATTTGAGGGGCGGGCCGAGGTGACGCAGCTTGCCGACGCCGAGGTCCTGCAAGATCTGCGCCCCGGTACCCACTTCCGAATAGATGCGCGACTGCGAACGGTTGAACTGGCGTGGCGCCTGGGTCAGTTGCGGCACACGTTCCAACAGCGCCTGGGACGACTCATGGTTGGCCAGCACCACCACCACGCCGCAGCCTTCGGCGGCGACGCGTTGCAACGCGGCCCACAGGGTCCAGTTGGACGGGCCGCTGTAGTCGGCGCCGACCAGGTCGCGCAGCGGGTCGATCACATGCACGCGCACCAGCGCAGGGGTATCGCGGCGCAACTGGCCCATGACCATTGCCATGTGCACGCCGCCGTCGATGCGGTCTTCGAAGGTGATCAGGCGGAACGTGCCATGCACCGTGGGCAAATCCCGTTCGCCAATGCGCACCACGGTACGCTCGGTGCTGAGGCGGTAGTGGATCAGGTCGGCGATGGTGCCGATCTTGATCCCATGTTTGCGCGCGAAGATTTCCAGGTCGGCGCGGCGCGCCATGGTGCCGTCGTCGTTCATCACTTCGACGATCACCGAGGCCGGTGTGTGCCCGGCCAGGCGCGCCAGGTCGCAGCCGGCTTCGGTGTGGCCGGCGCGGGTCAATACGCCGCCGTCCTTGGCGCGCAACGGGAAGATATGCCCCGGTTGCACGATGTCGGCGGGCCCGGCATTGACGTCAACGGCCGCCGCCACGGTGCGCGCGCGGTCGGCGGCAGAGATGCCGGTGGTCACGCCGCTGGCGGCTTCGATGGACACGGTGAACGCCGTACTGAACACGCTGCCATTGCTCGGCACCATCTGCTCGAGGCCCAGGCGCTGGCAGTGTTCGTCGGTCAGGGTCAGGCAAATCAAGCCACGGGCTTCGCGAGCCATGAAACTGATAGTCTCGGCGGTGCAGCAGGCAGCGGGCAGCAACAGGTCGCCTTCGTTTTCCCGGTCTTCGTCGTCCACCAGGAGCACCATCTTGCCCTGGCGATAGTCTTCGATGATGTCTGCGATGCTGTTGAAGGGCATGTCAGTGTGCTCGTTTTGTTGGTTGTATGTATTATGGTATACCACAAAAACGCAACAAGAGGATGTCACGATGAAGGCTTACTGGATTGCCCATGTGGATGTGTCCGACGCAGAGCAGTACACGCAGTACACCCAACGCGCACCGGCAGCGTTTGCCAAGTTTGGCGGGCGGTTCCTGGCCAGGGGCGGGCGCAGCGAGGCGATGGAAGGCGGGCCGGCACGGCAGCGCAATGTGGTGATCGAGTTCGATAGCTACGAGCAGGCGGTGGCGTGCTACGAGTCTGCTGAATATCAGGAGGCGAAGGGGTACCGTGAAGGGGCGGGGATGGCGCAGATCGTCATCGTGGAAGGGCTGGCGCCTTAGGTCATCAGGCCAAACATAGGACCAAATGTGGGAGGGGGCTTGCCCCCGATGGCGGTGGGTCAGCCAACCTCTCTGCCAACCGTGCCGCCGCCTTCGAAGCCTCGCTAAAGCTCGACATCTCCCACAGGGGATTGGTGGTATCCATGCGATCTACCGCCGGGCTGCTTTCTACCTGCCAACAGCGGGCCAGTGTGGGAGGGGGCTTGCCCCCGATGGCGGTGGGTCAGTCACCTTATTCAGCGGCTGACACACTGCTATCGGGGGCAAGTCGAATCGTCGCACCGCCCCTCCCACATTTGGTCCGGTGTTTGGCTGTGAGATCAGCGGATAAAGTGGATCTTGCCGCTGTCGTCATTGCCGATGTAGATGCCATACACCCCGGCCTGGCGTTCCTCGATATACCGTTCGAGGATCTGCCGGATCGCCGGGTAGTAGATGCTGTCCCAGGGAATGTCCTCGGGCGCGAAGAACCGGTAGTCGAGGGTTTCCGGGCCGAACTGGCCGGTGATCTCCAGCGCGATGGCGCGGAAGATGATGTACACCTCGCTGATCGTCGGCACGCTGAAGATCGAGTAGGGCGAGACGATTTCCGCGCGCACGCCGCTTTCTTCCCAGACTTCGCGCAACGCGGCTTGTTCAGTGGTCTCGCCGCCTTCCATGAAGCCGGCCGGTAGGGTCCAGGTGCCGGGACGGGGCGGGATCGCCCGTTGGCACAGCAGGTATTTGCCGTCCTGCTCGATGATGCAGCCGGCGATGATCTTGGGGTTGATGTAGTGGATATAGCCGCAACCCCGGCACATCAGGCGCTCATGCGTATCGCCCGGTGGCAACTGGCGACCGAGGTCACTGCCGCCGCATTTCGGGCAATAGCTTGGGCTGAACATGGTCAGTGGCCTATGCGCGGTTCTTTGAGCGCGATGGGCAGGGTGATCTCTGGAATCTTGCCGGTCTCTTCCTGCTTGCGCTTGAGGTAATCCAGGGCCACGGCAGCGGCTGCGCGCACGTGATCGACACAGGCCTGGTGCGCCGCGAGCGGGTCGCCGCTCTTGATTGCCTGGACCATGCGTTCCATTTCCTGGTTACTGGCGCCGCGGCGGTTTTCCTGGGACACCGAGGTGGCGCGCAGGTAGCTGATACGCGCCTGCAACTGGCGCAGTTGCGTGGCCGCCACGTGGTTGCCGGAGCCTTCGAGCAAGACGTCGTAGAAGCCTTGCACCGAGTCGATCACCTGTTGCAGTTCGCCGTCCTTGAGGGCCTTGCGGTTCTCCTCCAGGGCTTTTTCCAAGGCCTTGATGTCCTTGGCCTTGGCGCGCAGGGTGAACAACTGCACGATCAAGCCTTCGAGCACGCAGCGCAGTTCATAGATGTCGACCGCGTCGGCCAGGGTGATGATCGCGACCTGCGGGCCTTTGGCATCGGCAAACTCCACCAGGCCCTCGGACTCCAGGTGACGCAGGGCTTCGCGCACCGACGTGCGGCTGACGCCCAGGCGATCACACAGGTCGCGTTCTACCAGGCGGTCGCCCGGCAGGAGCTGGAAGTTCATGATGGCGCTGCGCAGTTTCTCCAGCACGATTTCGCGCAGGGTGACCGGGTTGTGATTGACCTTGAAGCTGTCGTCGAGTGGCAGGCGTTTCATGGGGTCTGCTCTGAAGGTGGCTGTCCCTGCAAAACGAGCACCGGCAGCGGTGCTCGATCGATCAAAACAGCCAAGGGTTAACGGGTGGCCTCTGCATCGGCTTCGGCGAAGGCTTCCCGGGCCAGCCGGAAGCTGTCCACGGCGGCGGGAACCCCGCAATAAATGCCGACCTGAAGCAGAATTTCGCGTATTTGTTCACGACTCAGCCCGTTACGCAAGGCGCCACGTACATGCAGCTTGAGCTCGTGAGGTCGATTGAGGGCCGAAATCATTGCCAAGTTTATCATGCTGCGTTCTTTAAGCGACAAACCCTCACGGCCCCACACATGGCCCCAGCAGTACTCGGTGACCATCTCCTGCAAGGGCCGGGTGAAATCGTCGGCATTCTCGAGGGAGCGCTGCACATAGGCTTCGCCCAGCACCTGGGTGCGGATTTTCAGGCCCTGCTCATATTTGTCGTTGCTCATCGTACTGTGCTCCTCAGGCCAGGGTGGGCAGCGGGCCCAGCTTGCCTTTGTGGTAGATCATCGGCGTGACCGGTTGCGCGGGCAGGATCAGGTTCTTCACTGCGCCGACGATGATCGCGTGATCACCGCCATCGTATTCGCGCCACAACTCACACTCGATGATCGCCGTGGCCTTGGCCAGCAACGGGTTGCCCAGGTCGCTGAGGTGCCACTCGATGCCCTTGGCCTTTTCCTTGCCCTTGCTGGCGAAGGCATAGGCTTCGGCGGTTTGGTCGGCCGACAGCAAGTGAATCGCAAAGCGCTTGCTGTCGCGCAGCACCGGGTAGGTGTCCGAAGCGTAGTTGGGGCAGAACAGCACCAGGGCCGGGTCGATCGACAGCGCACTGAACGCACTGGCGGTAATGCCCACGATGCCGCCGTCCGGGTCCAGGGTGGTGACCACCGTGACGCCGGAGGGGAACGAGCTCATGACGTCTTTGTAAATGCCGGGTTCGATCATGGTCGGGGTCTCTTAACGCATCACAAAAGGATCAGGCATGGGCGCCTGGGAGAGGTTGATCCACACCGTCTTCAGCTCGGTGTAGGCCAGCACCGAATCGATGCCGCTTTCGCGTCCGTAGCCGCTGTTCTTGAAGCCGCCGATGGGCGCCATGGCCGAGACGGCGCGGTAGGTGTTGACCCAGATGATCCCCGAGCGCACGTCCCGGGCCAGGCGGTGGGCGCGGCCCAGGTCGCGGGTCCAGATGCCGGCGGCGAGGCCGAACTGCGAGTCGTTGGCGATCGCCAGGGCTTCGGCTTCGTCCTTGAAGCGGATCACCGAGGCCACCGGGCCGAAGACTTCTTCCTGCATGATCTTCATCGAGTTGCGGTCGCACTCGAACAGGGTCGGCTCGTAGAACCAGCCGCCCCCCAGGTTCTGCGGGCGCTTGCCGCCGGTGCGCAGGCGCGCGCCTTCGGCGATGGCGTCGGCCACCAGGCCCTCGACCACGGCCAGTTGCTGCGCAGTGGCCATGGGGCCCATCTCGCTGGCATCTTCCTGGGGGTTGCCGATGCGAATGCGCTGGGCGCGCTCCACCAGGCGCTCGACGAATTCGTCGTAGATCTCGTCCTGTACCAGCAGGCGCGAACCGGAGACGCAGCTCTGCCCGGAGGCGGCGTAGATCCCGGCAATCGCGCCGTTGATGGCGCTGTCGAGGTCGGCGTCGGCAAAGATGATATTCGGTGATTTACCGCCCAGCTCCAGCGATAACTTGGCGAAGTTCTCGGCACTGCTGCGCACCACATGGCGCGCCGTGGCTGCACCGCCGGTAAAGGCGATCTTGCGCACCAGCGGATGGCGGGTGAGGGCGGCCCCGGTGCTTGGGCCGTAGCCGGTCACCACGTTGACCACGCCCGGCGGAATCCCGGCTTCAAGGGCCAGGCGCGCGAGTTCGAGGATGGTCGCCGAGGCATGTTCCGACGGCTTGATCACGATGGTGTTGCCCGCCGCCAGGGCCGGCGCCAGCTTGATCGCCGTGAGGTACAGCGGGCTGTTCCAGGGAATGATCGCGGCGACCACGCCCATCGGTTCATGCACGGTGTAGGCAAACAGGTCGGGCTTGTCCAGGGGCAGGGTGCCGCCTTCGAGTTTGTCGGCCAGGCCTGCGGTGTAATGGAAGAACTCCGGCAGGTAACTGACCTGGCCACGGGTCTCGCGGATCAGCTTGCCGTTGTCGCGGCTTTCCAGCTGCGCCAGGCGTTCCTTGTTGTCGGCGATCAGGTCACCCAGGCGGCGCAGCAGTTTGCCCCGCGCGGTGGCGGTGAGGCCGCGCCAGGCCGGGCTGTCGAAGGCCTGTTGCGCAGCCTGCACCGCGCGTTCCACGTCGGCTTCATCGGCATCGGGCAACTGTGCCCAAGGTTCGGCCAGGGCCGGGTTGAGGCTGTCAAAGGTCTTGCCGGACAAGGCATCGACCCATTCTGCGCCGATGCACATCTGGAAGCGTTCAAGCGTCATGCCACGATCCCCTTTATCGGGTGTTGTTGGGAGTGCGCCGTCTGGAGGAAGTCCAGCAGCAGCTGGTTGACCAGGCGCGGCGATTCAACCGGCATCATATGCCGTTGCTCGGGCAATACCGCCACGGTTGCGCCAGGAATACGCTCCGCCAGTTGGCGGGCCATCTGCGGTGTCGAGCCGGGGTCCAGCTCGCCGGTGGCCACCAGGGTCGGCACCTGGATGCTGCCCAGGTCGTCGGCGCGGTACATGTCCTGGGTCGCGAACAGCTCGTAGGTGGTCAGGTAGCCCTGGGGGTCGTTACCGGCCAGGGTCTGGCGCAGCGCGGCGATCTGCGCCGGGTTGGCCGCCTGGTATTCACGGCTGAACCAGCGCGAGAGGGCCGCTTCGGCATTGGCATCCGGCCCGTGCTCGGCGGCCTGGGCGGTGCGCGCAATCACCCCGGCGCGCTGCTCGGGGCTGCGGTTGAACACGCTGTTGAGCACCACCAGGCTGTTGAGGCGTTCCGGGTAGTGCAGGGCAAAGGCGCGCGCCACCAGGCCGCCCATGGAGAAACCGATCACCGTCGCCAGGGGCAATTGCAGGTGATCGAGCAGCTCCAGCAGTTGGTCGGCATAACCTAGCAGCGATGTGCCGCTGTCCGGGCGCGGGCTGGCGCCATGGCCGAGCATGTCATAGGTGATCACGCGGTAATGGGTGGCCAGGCCAACCACCTGGCCGCCCCACATCTCTTTATTCAGGCCCACGCCGTGGATCAAAACCACAGGCTGGCCTTGGCCGGTCGCCAGGTAACTGGTGCCAGCCGGGGTACGTTCAGCGGTGAGCCGAATCATGGAGCGCTCCTGCATGCCTTTTTTTGTTGGAGTGACTGTCTTGGCTTACTGGGCTTTTTCCGCCGCCAGCTCTTCGAGGTCGATGTAACGGTTGCCGATGCGCGGGTGCAGGCGGCCACCGTCTGCGCAGCCCAGCACCACCACGATTTCATCGGCGCGCGGCGCGTCTTCGATCTGCATTTCCAGGGTGATGTAGTGCGAGCGCAGGCCTTCGTCGTCCTTGTGCATCATCGGGATCTGGATCGACGTGCCCGGGCCACCGCGTTTGTTGGTGAAGCTCAGGTAGCTCTTGGCCTTGACCGCTTCGCGATAGTGGTTGCCGAAGCGCAGGGTATGGATGATCGCCGACGCGTGTTCGATCTCGCCGTCAGCCCCGACCACGGCGGCCTTGCCGTAGGCTTCGATCTTCTGCGCGCCACCAATGATGCCCACCAGGCGCTCTACCATCAGTGCACCGAGGTCCGAGCAGTTGGCACGGATCTCCGGTTTCAGGTCTTCGACAAACCCGCGACCCAGCCAGGGGTTTTTCAACACGACCGCCAGGCCAACCATGGTGACGGGAGTGTCAGAGGCCTTGCCGCCTTCAATAAAGGTTTCTTCTACGTAGCTGACGATCTTGCGGATTTCGAAACTCATGAGCTGCTCCGTCGGGTGTGAGTGGGTCCGTGTATGATGGTATACCATAATACCTTAAGTGCAAGAGCCAGCGATGGGCCGTCGATAAATACCGCGACAAAAGGTCAGGTGGTGCACCTTTTCAGGGGGGGCGAGGCGTGTGCTCGGGACGCCTGGCTCAGCAGGGCGAGGGAGCGCCAATGAGCGCGGACCGCCCAGCGATGATCACTGGGCTTGCGGGTGGGCTGGAGGCGTGCGTCAGGGCTGCGCGCGCGAGGCCGGCATGGCCGTGGCGCGGATATAACGTGCCGGCGACGTGCCCAGGGTCTTGCGGAACATGCTGATGAATGAGCTGACCGACTCATAGCCAAGCGCTTCAGCGGTGCGCTGTACCGACTCGCCTTCGGCCAGGCTTTGCAGCGCTACGATAATTTGCCATTGCTTGCGCCACTGACCGAAGGTCAGCCCGGTTTCACGTTTGACCAGGCGGGCCAGGGAGCGCTCGCTCATGGCCACTTGGCGTGCCCACTGGGCCATGGTGCAGCGGTTGGACGGGTCCTGGGCCAACCCGCGCGCGATCACGCGCAACTGGGCCGTCGCGGGCAGCGGCAGGTACAACTGTTCCGTCGGGGCAAGTTCCAGCTGTTCGAGCAGCACACTGGCCAATCGCGCGTTGGCACACGCTGGCGGGTAGTCCTGGGCCTGGGCGCTGAGGTGCAGGATCAGCTCCAGGATCAGCGGTGACAGCACCAACGTACAGCACTGTTGCGGTAGCGCCGCCGCGCCGGGCTCCACAAAAACAAAGCCGACTTTACCGTTGGCCGTGACCCGGTTGCTGTGGGCCACGCCACCCGGAATCCACACGCCGAACCCTGACGGCACCATCCACACCCCATCCTCCACCGTGCACACGATGCCGCCGTGATAAGCCACTACCAGCTGGCCTTTGCGGTGGGTGTGTACGGGAAACTCGGTGTCGTTGCGCTGGGCGCCCAGCATCAATGCCACGGCAGGTTGGTCGAGGCGATCGAGTTCGAACTGTTCAATCGTGGCGTGATTTGTCTCGTGCATGCCCCATCACCGCAATTTGGCTGAATTTGATTATATTCTGGCAGCATACTCAATATCGGCAAGGGTGCGTATTACCTAACATCGTCAGCAAGGCCATCGCGTTGATGGTCGACGGCGAGACCCACCGATGCTCAGCGAAATCACGATTGCCAACCTCTATATCCCGCCTTTGCTGGTTTACCTGGGTGTTTCAGCCCTGGTCTACGGGCTGCTGGAACGCACCATCCGCCGCTGGCTGGAGTGGGCCTGGCACCCGAGCCTGGCGCGTTTTTTTGTCTCGCTCATCATCCTTTCGACGTTAGTCCTGATGGTCTAAGCGAGGCGCCATGTCTATCAATAACCTCTTCAAGACGCTCGCCACGCTGGTACTGGGGCTGGTTGCGCTGCTGTTCTGTACGCAGTTGTGGCGAGCCTACGTATTGGCGCCCTGGACGCGCGACGGACGTGTCAGTGCGCATGTCATCCGGATGGCCCCGGAGGTGTCCGGCCAGGTCGAACACGTCCTCGTGGGGGATAACCAGTGGGTCGCCAAGGGCGCGTTGCTGTATCGGATCGATCAGCGCGCCTATCTGCTGGCCCAGCAACAGCGCGCCGCAGAGCTGGCAGAGGCACGTAGCGTGTTCGCGCAACGTACGGCACAGCTCCAGCGCCGCAGCCAACTCGGCGATGCGATTGCACGGGAAGAAACCGATAACGCGGCGCGGGACTTGGCGGTGGCCAAGGCCCGCCTGGAGGCGGCCCAGAGCCAGTTGGCCCAAGCCCGGCTGGACCTCGAGCGTACGACCATTCGTTCGCCGGTCGATGGTTACGTGACTCAACTGCGCCTGCAGCCAGGTGACTACGCCGTCGCCGGCACGACCAATGTGTTTGTGGTCGATGCGCACAGCTTCTGGGTCACTGCTTACTTTGAAGAAACCAAGCTCCCCGGTGTGCGACTGGGGGCCGCCACGTCGATCAAACTCATGGGGTTTGCGCCTTTGCTTGAAGGCCATGTCGCCAGTATCGGGCGGGGCATCGCCGATGGTAACGAGCTGCGCAGCGAGGGCGGTTTACCCCAGGTGGCCCCGACGTTCAGTTGGATACGACTCGCCCAGCGGGTGCCCGTACGGATTGAATTGGACAGCGTGCCCCCAGGCGTGGAGTTGGCGGCGGGGATGACGGCCAGTGTCGAAGTGAGTGAGGCCGGCGCCGAGCGACATTGGCGGCTGTCACGCTGGCTTCAGGCATTTATGTGATGAAGGGCCGCCTGTTGAGCGTGTTGAGTGGGCTGCCGCTGCCATGTACACCGCAGACGCTGGGCTACGTGTCGCGCAGTGTCGCGGCGGCCACCCTGGCCCTGTGGCTGGGCTTGCAACTGCACTTGGATGCGCCGTTCTCGGCGGCGTCGACGGTGTTGCTGCTGATTCACCCGATCCAGGGCGCCGTGGTCGGCAAGGGTTTCCATCGTGTGCTGGGCACGCTGGTGGGGATCGTCGCGGCCTTCGTGCTGACCGCCCTGTTCGCCCAGAAAATGCTGCTGTTTATCCTTGGGGTCGGTGTGTGGCTCGGTCTCTGCGTCGGTGCCATGACGGTGCTGCGGCACTATCACGCTACCGCGGCCGTGGTCGCCGGTTACACCGTATGCCTTGCCCTGGGCCCGGCGATTGTCGCTCCCGAGCAAAGCTTCGAGCATATCGTGACACGCGGTACGGCGGTGGCACTCGGGGTCTTCAGCCTGAGCTTGGTGGCGACGCTGTTCAGCCGCAAGACCGTCGAGCAGAAGCTCAATCGGCTGCTCATCAGCGTGACGTCCCGCACGATACGCTGGCTGGCGATTCGGTTGAGTGGCGAGCAGGACGCGCACCCGAGCCTTGCCGCTCGGCCACTCTCGCTTGAGATCAGCCAGGTAGATGATCTGCTCGGCATCGGCCGGGGCGAGTCCGCGCTGATCCGCTCCCGGCTGCCGACGCTGCAGGCGGGGCTTGCGTACCTGCAGGGCGTGGTCCTGGCCGAGAGTACGTCCCATCGGTCTGCATTACCCGCCATTGCCCGCATTGGCAGGGAGCTGCAACCGCTGGGCGACGGGCTGGCCGACGCCACGCAGGATTTTTCCACGGCAGCCGAGCGCGTCAGGGCCATGCAACATTGGCTGGCGGGCGATCTTGAGCGGCACGCGAGCGATGCAGAGTACCTGGATGAATCCTTGGCAGACCTGTGCAGCGCCTTGTTGAGTTTTGCCAGCCTGCAACGCAATACCCAAGTGCCTGCCCGTGCAGTGGGCTTTCACCGACACTATGGGGACGCGCTGCGCAACGGCCTGCGAGCGTTGCTGGCGATTTTGGCGACGGCGGCCATCTGGTACCTGACCGGCTGGGACCAAGGGCCAACGCTGTTGGCGGTCGTGGGGCCATGTTGCACATTGCTGGCCACCAGCGCCGCACCCACCCAGGGCATGCGCGGTTTTATCAAGGGCACGCTCTACGGCATCCTGGCGGCTGCGGCCTGCAAGTTTCTACTGCTGCCTCACATCAGTGGGTTTGCGCTGCTCAGCGTAGTGCTCGCCGCGTTCTGGATATTCGGCATGCATGCCACGACCCGACCGCGCCATGCGCTGCAAGGCATTGCCTACCTGATCGCGTTCAATACCCTGGTCAGCACCGGGGAGACGGCGCACTACGACTTTGTCGAGTTCGCCAATCAAGCACTGGCCTGGATGGTGGCGCTTGCCGTTTGCCTGCTGGCTTTCCAACTGTTTCCGAAGAAATCCGCCAGCCCCATACGGGCACTCAGGCAGGCGCTGGAGAGGGACACACGACGCTTGCTGCGTCATGGCAGCCGATTGGATAGGCTCGGATGGCAGGCGAAGCAACAACATCGAGTGGTGTCGTTGCTGGCCTTATTGGGCGCAGATCAGCCACAGGCTGACCCAGCCGGCTATGTGTCGTTGCAATTGAGCCGGAGCCTGGGGCGGCTGCAACGCAAGACCGGCCAATTGGCGCCGGGGTCGGCGATTGCCGAATGCGCGCAAAGGGGCGCTCGGCGACTGTCCAGGCATGCCTTGAACACCGCAGTGAACGCGGCCCAGGCCCGGCGAACGGCGAAATCGATGCACAGGCTGGGTGCCGCGCATCTCGCTGCGTGCTACGAGGAACTGGCTGGGTTGTTGGAACAATACGGGCGCTTGAAACGAGGGAGGCCCTGATCAATGTCGACCGCCGCGTCATAACGCGCTGATGACATGCCCTACCTGCTGACAGTCAACTTGCGGCAAACGATAGCCGTTCTTTGAACCAGGTGACGGCCTGGTGCTTGAACGCCTCGGCCGGTGGCGTCAACGGGTAGCGCTGGTCGTAGGCTAATACGATGCGTTGGGCAGGCAGTTCTTCACGGACGGGGCGGCAGACCAGCGGTTGGCCGTCGTAGCTGTGGTCACCGAAGGGGCGGGTATAGGTCAGCGCCACGCCGAAACCATTTGCAACCAGGCTGCGCTGGAACTCGAAGCTGTGGGTACGCTGGACGCTGGCGGGGGTGAGCCCATAGAAGTTGAACAGGTCCAGCACGTGCTGCCAGCTGTGGATCTGATCGGTCACCACCAGGTTGCATTCGCTGAGCGCCTTGAGGCTCACATCGGCCTCGTTTGCCAGCGGGTGATCAGCGGCCAACAGGGCGTGGGCCTTCAATTGGCGCAGCTCGATGCAACCCATGTGTGCCGGCAGGCCCAAGTCGTAGGTCAATGCCAATTCCAGGCTGCCTTCGGCGAGGCGCTTGCCGAGGTACTCGAACCCGCCTTCGCGCATATCCACCGTGACCTGAGGATGTTCCATTTGCAGGCGCCTGAGTATCTGCGGCAAGCAATAGGGCGCCAGGTCCTCATAGCACCCCAGCACCAACTCTCCGGAAAAGTCGCTGTCATCCGTCCCGATGGCGGAAAACGCCCTGGCCTCGGCCAGCACTCGCCTGGCCTGGGCCATGACCGTGCGCCCGAAAGGGGTCAGAGCGACGCCGAGCCCGCGTTGGCGAACGAACAGGGGCTGGTCGAACAACTGCTCCAGTTCGGTAATCGCCGTAGAAACCGAGGGCTGGGACACGTGCAACTCCTCGGCCGCCAGCGTGAGGTTGCCGTGTTTGGCCGCGGCGAGTGCATAACGTAATTGGCGCAGGCTGAACTTCATAAGATTTTCTTGGGTGATAAATCAATACATATTATTTTATCTTGGTTGGATGTCATGGAATATTTGCCCTGCGCCCCACCTTTATTTCTTGCTTGAGGGAGTTTCAGGTCATGACACACGGTTCATTCACCATCACTGAACAAGACATCGAGGCCTTTCAGCGCGATGGAGCGGTTTGCCTGCGGGGCATCTTCAGTGAGTGGGTCGAGACCATTGCCGCCGGCATCGAGCGCAACCTTGCCGAGCCGGGTACCTACGCCAGCCGCTACATCGACAAGGATGACAAACCGGGCGGTTTCTTCGATGACTATTGCAACTGGCAACGCATTCCCGAGTTTCGCGCGATGGTCGAAGAGTCGCCTGCGGCCTCTGTTGCTGCGGCTGTCATGCGCTCGCAGTCGGCACAGTTCTTCCATGACCATGTTCTCGTCAAGGAGCCGGGCGCGCAGAAGGCCACCCCCTGGCACCAGGATATTCCCTACTACTTTGTCGAAGGCAACCAGCACGTCAGCTTCTGGATACCCGTCGACCCGGTACGCGAGTCGACGCTGCGCCTGCTTGCTGGTTCACACCGTTGGGAGAAAGGCATAAAGCCGGTGCATTGGGCCGATCAAAGCGATTTCTACCGCGACGCCGATGGCTACCGCGACGCCCCCGATCCGGACTCGGAGCAAGGCATGCAAGTGCTCGAGTGGCAGATGCAGCCGGGTGACGCGGTACTGTTCGATTTCCGCACGGTCCATGGCGCCCGGGGCAATGCGTCGGCGCAGCGGCGACGCGTATTGTCGCTGCGTTGGCTTGGCGACGATATACGTTACATCGAGCGTCCAGGAAGGACCTCTCCACCGTATCCAGGGCATGCGATGCAGACCGGTCAGAGACTGCGCGAAGATTGGTTCCCGACGATACATCAAGGCGCTTGAGCTTCATCTTGATAACCACTGTTTGCCACAGTTGTGGCAACGACTTGCACTGCCATAACCCTGTTGACTGTGTTGGAGCGTGCGATTGTGAACATCCAAAAAAATAGCCTGGCCGCCACCCTGATTTCCCTTGGCCTGTTGGCCGCCAGTGGCGCGAGCCAGGCGGCCGGTTGGTGCGAGTCCGGCAAACCGGTGAAGTTCGCCGGGCTCAATTGGGAAAGCGGTATGTTGCTCACCGAGGTATTGGAGATTGTGCTCAAGGACGGCTATGGCTGTCAGATCGATACGTTGCCGGGTAACTCCATCACCATGGAGAGCGCCCTGGGCAGCAACGATATCCAGGTGCTGGCGGAAGAGTGGGTGGGACGCAGTGAAGTCTGGAACAAGGCCGAGCAGAGTCGGAAGGTCGTGGGCGTGGGCGCACCGATCATCGGTGCGACGGAAGGCTGGTACGTGCCGCGTTATGTGGTCGAGGGCGATGCCAGGCGTAATCTCAAGGCCAAGGCACCCGACTTGAAAAAGATCACGGATCTGCCCCAGTACGCCGCGCTGTTCAAGGACCCGGAAGAACCGAGCAAAGGGCGTTTTTACAATTGCCCGGCTGGTTGGACCTGCGAGCTGGAAAACAGCGAGATGCTCAAAAGCTACGGCCTGGAGGCCAACTACACCAACTTCCGCCCGGGGACCGGTCCTGCCCTGGATGCGGCCGTCCTGTCGAGCTACAAGCGCGGCGAGCCGATACTGTTCTACTACTGGTCACCGACCCCGTTAATGGGCCAGGTCGACCTGGTCAAGTTGGAAGAGAAACCGGGCGTCGACAAGAAGATCAGCATCAAGGTGGGGCTCTCCAGCGTGTTCCATGAGCAGGCACCCGAGTTGGTCGGTGTGCTGGAGAAGGTCAATCTGCCGATTGATCTGTTGAACCAGAACCTGGCCCGTATGAGCAAGGAACACATTGACTCGCCCAAACTGGCCCGGATGTTCTTCAAGGAACATCCAGAAATCTGGCACACCTGGGTCAGTGAGGCAGCGGCGAAAAAGATCGACGCCACGCTCTAGGACCGCCTGAATCAGGGCGGTGGTTGTATCAGGGGGCAACGATGCGCGTTGCCCTCTTTTTTCGCCGGCAGCGTCTACAGAATATTCAACGGGTAACTCACAATCACCCGATGCTCATCGCTGTCACGCTGGGTGGAAACTTCGGTACGCAACGACGCATGGCGCAGGGCGATGCTCAAATCCTTGAACGGCCCCTGCTGCACCACATAGCTCACGGTCAAATTGCGCTCCCACTCGGTTTTATCGCCTGTCGGGGTGCGGATATTCGAGCCGCTTTCGTACATGCCCAGGAAACTCAGGCCAGGCACGCCCAGGTTTGCAAAGTCATAACCGTAACGCACTTGCCAGGTGGTTTCGCCGGCGCGCTGGAACTTGCCGATCATCGATTCGGTCATGAAGTAGGCCGTGGAGCCGTCGCCCTGGTTCAACCATACGGCGTCACTGTCGCCGCTGACTTGTTGCAGGCCGGCGGCGATCGTATGGCCGTTGACCAGGTAGGTGAATTGCGCGCTGCTCAGGCGGCTGTCGACTTTGCCCTTGGTGACGCCGTTACCGTAATAGCCGAAGGTGTAGAACGCCGGGTCATTGCCATTGGCGCCGTCAGAGCGGTTGTCGAAGTGGCGCAGGTCGGTGCGCAGGATGCCGGGGCCGACTTTCCAGTCGTATTTGAGGCCGAGGAAGTTCTGTTTGTAGAAGTCCTGCAGGTTGCCGTAGTAGTACTGCAATGTCAGGTCTTTGCTGGCTTTGTAGTCGACGCCGCCATAGTAGAACTTGTTCACGAACTCGCCAGTCTGCGCGTTGTTCGCGCCGGGGATCGACATGCCCATCTGGTTGCTCGAGCCGCGGCCCTTGACGTGTTCCAACTGGCCGAGGGTGAAGGTGAAGTTGTCGAGGTCCTTGGACTGGATCTGCCCACCGTTGAACGTCTGCTGCAACATGCGATCGGTCGACATCACCACCGGCAACATCGGCACCAGCGTGCCGTATTTCAACTCGGTGTTCGAGAATTTCGCCTTGGCCGTGAGGCCCAGGCTGCCGAACTCATCCACGGCGCGACCATCACTGTCGGTGGGGAAGATGTTGCCGTTGAACGCCGTGTGCTGAGGGTTGTAGTGCCGGCCCTTGCCTGAGTCCAATCGGACACCGAACATGCCAATCGCATCCACCCCAAAGCCGACCGTGCCCTGGGTATAGCCGGACTGAAAGTTGGCGATGAAGCCCTGGCCCCATTCCTGGGTGTAGTTGGGGTCGGCGGCGCCGCTACGGTTGTCGGCGTTACTGAAAAAGTTGCGCGCCAGCACATTGAGCTTGCTGTCTTCCACCAGACCTGCGGCGTAACCCTGTTGAGCGATGAGCAGGCCGCAAATGCCGGCCATTACTTTAGGTGCGCGATTGAAAAGCTCCATCGGAGTCATCCCCATGAGTTGTGAAGTGTTGTAAGAGGCAGTCAAAAGCGGCAGTTAAGGTTTTTATTGTTTTTCAGGAGCAACGGTGGCCGGTAAGGCGTTCAGCTTTACCGGCGGCAAGCGGTACAGGATGAGCAGCGCGAATACGCCGAGTGCGGCGCACAGCAGCAGCCCGACGCCCACCGATTGGGCCAGGGCATCGCGGGCCAGGTTCAGCCATTGCGGGTGTTCGAGCAGCACGGCGGCGGGGTGCAACAGCACTTGCGGGTCGGCGTATAACGCCAGGCCGTCCGCGTGGCCCTGGGCGACAAACACCCGTTGCAGGTTGGCGCTGTACAGCAGGTTGACCAGCGCGCCCATTGAAGCGGTGCCGAGCAGGCCGCCGACCAGGCGCAGGGATTGGGTCAACGCGGTGGCGATCCCGAGGAACTGCCGTTCAGCGAGTGTCTGGGTGAACACGGTCAGGTTGAGCAGGATAAACCCCAAGCCCAGGCCGGCGAGCAGGATCAAGCCGAGCAGGGTGTTGAACGAGGCAGCGCGCCCGGCGAGGGCCAGCCCGAGACATGCCAGCAGCAGCGCGACGAAACCACCCAGTGGCAACAGGTTGGGGTTGCGCAAGCGGGTGACGATGCGGCTGTTGACGATGGCGCCCAGGGTGATGCTCAACGCCAGCGGGGTAATCAGCAGCCCGGCGTCCTGGGGCGAGTAGCCATAACTGCCTTGCAGCAGCAGCGGCAGGTAGAACAACAACGAAAACATGATCGCCCCGGCCGCCATCGACAGCACGAACAGCAGGCGCATGCTCGGCAACCCGAGCAACGCCGCGGGCAGCAGCGCATGCCGGCAGCGGCGTTCCCAGCGCCACAGCGCCAGTGTCGCCAGCCCGCAACCCACGCCGAGGGCTGCACTGAGCATCAGGCTGGCATGCCCCAGCCATTCGACAAACAGTTGCAGGCTGCCCAGGGCCAGCGCGATCAGCAGGGCGCCGGGCCAGTCGAGGCTGATCTTCGTTTGTTGCAGCGGGCGGTAATACGGCAAGTAGCGCCAGGCGAAGAACAGCGCCAGGCAACCCAGCGGCAAATTGATGTAGAACACCGAGCGCCAACCGTAGGCTCCGGTCAGATACCCGCCCAGTCCCGGCCCGATGGCGTTGACCACGCTGAACAGCGCACTGAGCAGCATCTGCCAGCGCAGGCGTTGGCGTGTATCGGGGAACAGCTCGGGGATGCAGGCGAAGGCGGTGCCGATCAACATGCCGCCGCCGACACCCTGCAACGCTCGGCCAAGTACCAGCCACAGCATGTCCGTGGCCAGCGCGCAGGCCAGGGAGGCCAGGGTGAAGATCAGCGTTGCCGCCAGCACAAAGGGCTTGCGCCCGTAGTAATCACCCAACCGGCCGAAAATCGGGATGGTGACGATCGAGGCCAGCAAGTAGCCCGTAGCCACCCACGCATACAACTCGAACCCGTTCAACTCGGCGACGATGCTCGGCAACGCATTACCGATCACGGTCTGGTCGAGGGCCGAGAGCATCAGCACCAGCGAGATGCCAAGCATCGCCAGCAAGGCTTGGCGGAAGCCCAGGGCAGGGTGGGTGGCCACGGTCATCATCGAGTCCTCAGCGCAACGCGGCAACGGCGGCGGCGATGCGCGAGCAGCCTTCATCGAGGGTGGTGATATCTGTGGCGATCGACATGCGAAAGAACGGCGCCAGGCCATACGCCGTGCCCGCCACCACCGCCACGCCTTGGCTTTCGAGCAGGTACATGACCACGTCGTAATCGCTGTCCAGGCGCTTGCCTTCAGGCGTTGAGCGGCCCAGCAACCCGGAGCAGTTCACATACAGGTAGAACGCCCCGTCGGGCTTACGGCAACTGAGGCCGTCGATCGCATTGAGCAGCCCCAGGCAGCGGTCGCGGCGTTGTTGGTAGACCTCCACACTGGCCTGGACGAAGGACTGGTCGCCATTGAGTGCTTCAACGGCGGCGGCCTGGCTGATGGAGCAGGCGTTGCTGGTCGATTGCGATTGCAGGGTCGCCATGGCGCCGATCAAGTCGGCCGGGCCGGCGGCGTAGCCGATGCGCCAGCCGGTCATGGCGTAGGTTTTGGACACACCGTTGACCACCACGCTGCGCTCGCCCAGGGCCGGTTCGATGGCGAGGATGTGCGGGTTTTCCAGGCCCTCGTAACGGATGTGTTCGTAGATGTCGTCGGTCATCAGCAACACATGGGGAAAGTCGAGCAGCACATCGGCCAGGGCGCGCAGTTCGGCGGCGTTGTAGCTGGCGCCGGTCGGGTTGCTCGGCGAATTGAGCAGTAACCAGCGGGTGCGTTCGGTGATCGCGGCGCGCAACTGATCCGGGGTCAGTTTGAAGGCGTGTTCCTCCAGGCAGGCGAGGACCACGGGTTCGCCTTCGCAGGCCAGCACCATGTCGGGGTACGACACCCAGTACGGCGCCGGGATCAGCACTTCATCACCCGCGCCCAGCGTCGCGGCGAAGGCATTGAAGATCGCGCTTTTGGCGCCGCTGGTGACCAGTACCTGGTTCGCGGTGTAAGCCAGGCCGTTTTCCCGTGCCAGCTTGTCGACGATCGCCTGGCGCAATTGGGGCGTGCCGGCGTTTTGCGTGTAGCGCGTTTCGCCACGCTCGATGGCCGCATTGGCGGCGTGCCGGATATGCGCCGGGGTATCGAAGTCCGGCTCGCCCACCACCAGGTTGATGATCGACTGGCCTTGCCGGCGAAGCTCGTTCGCACGGTCGGAAGCGGCGCTGCTGGGGGACGGCTTGATACGGTGCACACGGGCGGCGATGCGGGAGGCGGTCACGTGTCGTTCCTCGGTAATGACATTGACGAGGCCCTACAGTACGAGTCGCTCGCGCAGCCGCCATAAGACGATATCGTTCTGGTCGGATAGGAATCGCTTATGGCTGGAACTGAACACGCCCCGCACCCTGTTGGTGCGTCCAGGCCCGCATGCGTGGAACCGGTGTCGGTCACGCTCGGCATGATCGAGCCATAGCAAAGGCTTATGGGTAGGCCCCTGCGCACCTGGCGCATCGGCAGGCGTAAGGCTGGCCTGGCTCTTGCTAACCCCAGGGGGTCGTCTCCCTTTTTCGAGCAAGAGCACCGCCACCGTGAACCTGCGCCGTCTGAAGTACTTCGTGAAACTCGTCGATATCGGCAGCATGACCCAGGCTGCCGATGTGCTGCATGTGGCACAACCGGCCCTGAGCCAGCAACTGGCGACCCTGGAGGCCGAATTGCAGCAACAGTTGTTGATCCGCACCAAGCGCGGTGTCACGCCGACGGAGGCGGGCAAGGTGTTGTACGGGCATGCGCAAATCATCTTGCGCCAGTGCGAGCAGGCCCAGAGCGACATCAATGCCACCGGGCACGCGTTGTCCGGCCAGGTATCCGTCGGCCTGGCACCGGGCACGGCGGCGTCAACGCTGTCGTTGCCGTTATTGCGCCGGGTGCGCGAGCGGCACCCGGGCATCCTGCTGTACCTCAATGAAAACTTCGGCACCACCTTGAGTGAATTGATCATGAACGGCCGCATGGACATGGCCGTGCTGTATGGCGGCCGTGAAGTGCACGGCCTGAGCTTTGTGTCGCTGCTGCACGAGCACCTCTACCTGGTGAGCGCCGACCCCGCCATCAGCGCGCTGGAGCAGATTGCGCTGGCTGACCTGGCCGACATGGACATGCTGCTGCCGCGTCCCTACAACGTCATGCGTCGCTTGGTGGACGAGGCGTTCCAGCGTATCGGCCTGAGCGCGCGGGTGGTGGCGGAGATCGAATCATCGATCACCCTGACCGCCGCCGTGGCCGAGCACTTCGGTTCCACCATCCTGCCCGAGTCATCGGCGCGGGTGATGGTGGCGGCGACCTCGGTGCATATGTGCCGCATTGTCGAGCCCGAGGTGGATGCGCCCCTGGCCTTGTGCCTGTCCGGTCACCTGCCGCTCTCCGTGCCGGCCCAGGCGGTCAAGGCGATCCTGCTGGAGCTGGTCGCGGAGATGCGCGGCAGCCTGCTCTGAGGGGTCATAAGCACGGCTTATCACCCCAAAGCCAAAGCGTCTTGGTCGTTGGCGAACCGGCTCGCTACATTGGCTTCATCCACTCAGACACGCAGGGCAGGCAGGGGGCCAAGCATGGATTCCGAACGCATCAAGGGGCTGATCGATTTGCTCGCCGAATCCGATCTGCTCGAACTGAGTTTTACCGAAGGCGATAGCACGATTCGCCTTTTCAAGCAGGCCGGGCAAGCCGTGGTGCGCGAGTTACCTGGCGAGTCTGCCGAGCCTGCGCCGAGGGTGGTCGTGGCACCCGCCCAGGCCGTCACCGGGGTGGAAGTCAAGGCCAGCCTGTATGGCGTGCTGCACTTGACGCCCGCAGCCGGTGAAGCACCGTTCGTGGCGGTGGGCGATGCGGTCGAAGCCGGGCAAACCCTGGCGGTCCTCGAAGCGATGAAAATGTTCCACCCAGTCAAGGCCAAGGCCGCAGGCCACGTCACCGCGATCCTTGCCCAGAGTGGCACCGAAGTCGAAGCCGGCCAGGCGCTGTTTCGTCTCGGTTGATCCCCAGCCGCTTTTTTTAAGGTGAATTCAATGTTCGACAAAGTGCTGATCGCCAACCGTGGCGAAATCGCCCTGCGCATTCAGCGTGCCTGCCACGGCCTGGGGCTCAAGACCGTGGTCGTGCACTCCGAGGCGGACCGGCATGCGCAGTATGTGCAACAGGCCGACCAGGCGTTGTGCATCGGGCCGGCCTCGCCCACTCACAGTTACCTGAACCAGTCGGCGCTCTTGTTTGCGGCCAAGGTCAGCGGTGCCCAGGCGATCCATCCGGGTTATGGCTTTTTGTCGGAGAACGCGGGGTTTGCCGAGCGCATCGAAGCGGCTGGCCTGACCTTTATCGGGCCGAGCGCCGCGTGCATCCGCACCATGGGCGACAAAGTCGCGGCCAAGCGGGCCATGCGTGAGGCCGGGGTACCGTGCGTACCGGGGCCGGATAGCGTGATGCCGAGCGACGACGCCAGCATCCAGGCAATTGCCCACGACATCGGCTACCCGGTGATCGTCAAGGCCGCCGGCGGTGGCGGTGGCCGTGGCATGCGCGTGGTGAACGAAGCCGGCGCGTTGCTCGACGCCATCGCCCTGACCCGTGAAGAAGCGCGCTTGGCCTTTGGCAATCCGGAACTCTACATCGAGAAATTCCTCGGCCATCCACGCCATGTGGAAATCCAGGTGCTGTGCGATGCCCACGGCCATGCGATCTGGCTCGGTTGCCGCGATTGCTCCCTGCAACGCCGCCACCAGAAGGTGTTGGAAGAAGCGCCGGCGCCGGGGATCGATCCGGCGCTGATCGCCCAGGTCGGCGAACGTTGCGCCGCTGCTTGCCGGCAGATGGGCTATCGCGGCGTCGGCACCTTCGAGTTTCTGTATGAGGACGGTGAGTTCTTCTTCATCGAGATGAACACCCGGCTGCAAGTCGAACACCCGGTCACGGAGATGACGACCGGCATCGATATTGTCCAGCAGCAAGTGCGCATGGCGCGCGGCGAAGTGCTGGAGCTGCGCCAGCAAGACGTGCAGCTCAACGGCCATTCACTGGAGTGCCGGATCAACGCCGAAGACCCGATCACCTTTATGCCGACACCGGGGTTGATCCATCGTTGGGACGTTCCAGGTGGTTTTGGCGTACGGGTCGACTCCCATGTCACCACGGGCTACCGGGTACCGCCGTATTACGACTCGATGGTGGCCAAGGTCATCACCCATGGCGCGACGCGCGATGAAGCCATGGCGCGCATGCGCCTGGCCTTGAGCGAACTGTGCGTGGAAGGCATCAGCACCAATATCCCGTTGCACCGCGAGATTCTTGACGACCCGGCCTTTTGTGCCGGGGGCGTGGACATTCATCACCTGGAGCGCTGGTTGCAGCAACGGAGCCCGACATGAGTACTGCTTCTGAACCCCGTATCAGCCTGCTCGGCTCCACGGCGCTGTTGTTCGAAGCGCCGGGCGAGCTCGACCTGGCACCGCAGCAACGCATCTGGAGCCTGGCCTTGCAGGCCGGTACATGGCCCGAGATCCAGGAGGCGGTGCCCGGCATGAACAACCTGATGCTTACGTTCCTCCAGCCGCCGCGCAACCTTGAGCGAGTGTGCGAACGTTTGCTGCACGCCTGGGACAACTGTCCGCCATTGCCCCTCGAAGGGCGCATCGTCGAGTTGCCGGTGGTGTACGGCGGCGAGTTCGGCCCGCACATGGCGGACGTGGTGGCGCACACAGGGCTGGACATCGAAACCATCGCCAACCTGCATTGCGAACCGCTGTACCCGGTGTACGCCTTGGGCAGCCACCCGGGTTATTGCTACCTGGGCGGCATGGATGCGCGCCTCGCTACACCACGGCGCCAGGTGCCGGTGATCAGCATCGCTGCTGGCTCCGTGTCGATTGGTGGGGTGCAGACCGGGGTATCCGCCTCGGCCGGCCCCAGCGGTTGGAACACCATCGGCCGCACCGAGATGGTCTTTTTCGACCCGACCCAAAACCCGTCGGCGATGCTGCGGCCGGGTGACATGTTGCGCTTGCGTATCGAGAGGATCATTCGATGATCGAAATTGTATCGACTACCGCCCTGGCCACCGTGCAGGACTTCGGGCGCTTCGGCAGCCTGGGTTACGGCGTGGGCACTTCCGGTGCCATGGACCCTTTGGCGCTGGCGCTGGGCAACCTGTTGCTGGGTAATCCCGAGGACGCCGCGGCCATCGAGATTCCGATGTTCGCGTTCGACGTGCGGTTTATCCAGGACTGTGCCTTCGCCGTGACCGGCGCCGCCTGCGAAGCCAGTCTCGACGGCCAGCCCTTGCCGCCGAACTGGGTGGCGCAGGCGCGGGAAGGCCAAGTGTTGAGCCTGGGTTACCCGAGTTCCGGCAGTCGCGCCTACCTGTGCCTGCCCGGAGGCGTCGACGTGCCCTCGGTGCTCGGCTCGCGCAGCACCCAATTGCGCGGCGAATTTGGTGGTTTGCACGGCCGGGCCTTGCAACAGGGCGACCGCCTGGCTGTGTTGCGCCCTGGGGTGAGCACGCAGCCAACGGATTTCGGTGTTGTTTCACCGAGCCAGGCGCTGCCCTTGCAGTGCGACGGCTTGCCGGCCATGCGCGTGCTGCCGGCGGCGGAGTATGCGGGCTTTACGGATGAGTCTCGCGCGGCGTTTTGGGCCGGCGAGTGGAAGGTCACCCCCCAGAGCAACCGCTACGGCTACCGCCTCGAGGGCGCACCGATCCTGCCCAAGGTGCCGATGGAAATCCGCTCCCACGGCATCGTCCCCGGCGTGATCCAGGTGCCCCATGGCGGCCAGCCGATTATCCAGATGCGTGATGCGCAACCCAGCGGCGGCTACCCCAAATTCGGCACGGTGATCGAGGCCGACCTGTGGCGACTCGGCCAGGCGCCCATCGGCAGCAACGTGCGGTTTATCGAGTGCAGCTACGCCGAGGCCATTGCGGCCCTGGCAGACAATCAGCGCTATCTCGTGGAGGTCCGCCGTCTGGTCGACCTGCACGGGCTGGCTTCGCGTTAAGGACATCGACCATGACCAATCAAGACATCCGCCAGTTGGCGGCGTGGCTCAAGGAGACCCATCTGGCGGGGGCGGAACTGCGCCGGCCGGGCATGCACCTGGTGCTCAAGCGCGGCGACGATGCCGCGGTCGCGGTTGTTGCCGCCCCGGAGCCGGTGAAGGCAGTGGATGAGCGGTTGCTCAAGACGCCGGGACTGGGCCGCCTGCTGCTGACCCATCCCGATCAACAAGACGTGCTGGTCGCCGTCGGCAGCCCCGTGGAACAAGGTCAACTGGTGGCCTTCCTGCAAGTGGGCGAGTTGCTGTTGCCGGTGCGTAGCCAACTGGCCGGTCGGCTGGCGGCAGTGTTGACCCCGTGTGGCAGCACCGTCGGTTATGGCGAGGCGTTCATGCGCCTGGCCACGGCATAAAGGAAGAGGGCTGGTGATGAAGATCGATTTGAATGCGGACCTGGGAGAGGGCTTCGGGCCTTGGCGCATGGGCGAGGATGAGGCATTGCTCAGCCTGATTTCCTCGGCCAACGTGGCCTGCGGTTTCCATGCCGGTGACCCGCTGATCATGGACACCACGGTGCGCCAGGCCAAGGCTGGCGGCATCGACCTCGGTGCGCATGTGGGTTTCCCCGACCTGATGGGCTTCGGTCGGCGGCAGATGAACATCGAGCTCAAGGAACTGACCACCTACGTGATCTACCAACTTGGTGCGCTGGCCGGTATGGCGGCGGTCAATGGCCACCGCATGACGCACATGAGCTTTCACGGCGCGCTCGGCAACCGGGTTGCGGCCGATGCGGCGCTGGCCGGGCCGTTGGTACGGGCCGTGGCGGCGTTCGACCCGACGCTGATCATCAGTTCATCCAGCAGCCGCGCCATCGAAGACGCCGCCGAACACTGCGGGCTGCGCGTGGCCACGACCTTCCTGGCCGACCGGGCCTATGACGATGACTGCCTGCTGGTGCCGCGCGCTGTGGCCGGGTCCGTGATCAAGGAGCCGGCGGCGGTCTTGCAACGGGTTCGCCAATTGCTGGAGGAGGGCACCGTGACCAGCCTCAATGGCAAGCGGATCGCGGTGCCGGCCCATTCGATCCTGCTGCACGGCGATACCCCCGGCGCAGTGGAACTGGCGCGCACCATACGGCGCGAAATCGAACAGGCGGGTGGTTGCATCACGCCGATTTCGCAGCTGCTGGCGACGTCATAAGCAGGGCTTATTGCCACACAGCCATTCCGTCTTGGTCGCCGACGCCCAGGCTGGATAGAGTCAAAGACATCGCGATCACGGGAGTGATCAGCACACGTACATGAGGACACCGACATGCCATTTTCAGACTACCAAACCGCGTTGGTCACCGGCGCTTCTTCCGGGATTGGCGCCGCTGTGGTCGAACGCCTGTGCCAGGAAGGCGTGCAGGTACATGCCCTGGCCCGCAGTGCCGACAAGCTCGAAGCTCTCGCCGCCAGGACCGGCTGCATCGCCCACGCCATCGACGTCACTGACCTGGCCGGGCTGACCCGTTTGTTCGCCACCCAACGCTTCGACATCCTGGTCAACAATGCCGGTGTCGATAAACCAGGCTCAATCCTCAAGGCCGACGCCGACGGCATCGACCTGCTGATCGACGTCAACCTGCGCGCGGTGCTGCACCTGGCGCGCCTGGCGTTGCCGGGGATGGTCGAGCGCGATTGCGGGCACATCATCAACATCAGCTCGATTGCCGCAGCCTACAACTTTGGCGGCAACTCGACATACCACGCGACCAAAGCGGCGGTGAGCATGCTCTCGCGCCAGTTGCGCATCGATGCGTTCGGCAAGCGCGTGCGGGTCACCGAGATCTGCCCCGGCCGCGTTGCCACCGACATCTTTGCCCATGTGCACGGCGATTCCGAAGAGACCTACAAACGCTTTGTCGAGGGCTTCGAATTGCCGCTGGCCAAGGATATTGCCGACGCCATTGCCTTTGCGATCGCTGCGCCGATCGCGGTGAACATCGGCCACATGGAAATCACCCCGACCTTGCAAGTGCCGGGCGGGCTCTCCACCGCACGGCCCCAAGACTACCTGGGCTGAAACCCGCCCGTTAAAAACAGAACGGACCTATCCGTCGTCGCGTCACTCCACCACGGCCACGCCGGGTGTTTTTCAGTTCTGCCCTAGCCCAATGCCGATAGGGATTGACCATGAAGCATGACTTCGATTTGGCCGCGATTCTGCAAGGCGAGTACGCCGAGCTGATCGTCAAGGGCATCGAAATGACCTTGCAGCTGGCGGTGTTCGCCTGGCTGCTGGCGATGGTCCTGGCGCTGTTGCTGGTGACCGTGCGCCTGACTGGCCACGCGCTGGCCGACCGCCTGGTGGCGGGTTACGTGTCGTATCACCGCAATGTGCCGACCCTGGTGCAACTGATGTTGTGGTACTTCGGCGTGCCGACCTTGCTCAATGAGTCCACGCAACTGTGGCTGGCCAACCACAACACCGAATACCTGTTCTCGGTGATCGCCCTGGGGCTGTGCCAGGCCGCGTATTTCTGTGAAGACATCCGCAGTGGCCTGCGTGCGATTCCCGCCGGGCAGACAGAAGCTTCCAGGGCCCTGGGCCTGGGCTACGTGCGCTCGATGCGCTACGTCATCCTGCCCCAAGGCGTGCGCAACTGCCTGCCGTCGTTGATCAACCACACGGTGCTGCTGTTCAAGAACACCAGCCTGGCCATGGCCATCGGCGTGATGGAACTGACCTACGCCACCCGCGAAGTGGAGAACTACACGTTCCGTACCTTCGAGTCGTACCTGGTGGCCACGCTGTTTTACCTGGTGTTTTCCCTGCTGCTGATGGGCGCCGGAGCATTGCTTGCCCGGCACTTCAGCAAAGCCCTGGCGAGGTAGACGGCGATGTTCGATATCTTCTCGATCGTGCAGCAAAACTGGACGCTGTTCCTCATCGGCCAGTACCCCCACGGCCCCTTGGGCGGGCTGGCGAGCACCCTGATCCTGGCGGCACTGGCGCTGTTGCTGACGTTCCCGTTCGGCCTGTTGCTGGCGCTGGCGCGGGTCTCGCCATGGAAAGGCCTGCGCCTGGTCGCCACGGTGTGGGTCTACGTGTTGCGCGGCATTCCACTGCTGATGGTGATCTTCTGGACTTACTTCCTGGTGCCCTTGTTGATCGGGCATAACATCACCGGGTTCATGACCATGCTGTGCACCCTGGTGATCTACCAGAGCGCCTACCTGTGCGAAATCATTCGTGGCGGCATCCAGGCGCTGCCGGCCGGGCAGTACGAAGCCTCCCGCGCCCTGGGCCTGGGCTATGTGCGCACCACGGTGTGGGTGATCCTGCCGCAGGCGCTGTACAACGCGCTGCCCAGCCTGATCAGCCAGTTTATCTCGATCATCAAGGAAACCTCCCTGGGCTATGTGATCAACGTCCAGGAAGTGACCTTCGCCGCCAACCAGGTCAACAACCAACTGCTGACCAAGCCGTTCCAGGTGTTTTTCATCCTGGCGATCATCTACTACCTGCTCTGTTTCGGCCTGACCCACCTGGCCGGTTGGGTCGAGCGCCGCATCGCGCGCAAGCGCCTGGGCAATGGCGGGCAAACCGTGTCGAGCGGGCCGTTGCTGGCCACTGATAATTGAAGAGGGCTGCGTCCATGCATCCAATGATCATGTTTTCGAAAATCAATAAATGGTACGGCGAGTACCAGGCGCTCACCGACATCACCGCCGAGGTTCAGCCTGGGGAAGTGGTGGTGCTGTGTGGCCCCTCGGGTTCGGGCAAGTCGACCTTGATTCGCACGGTCAATCGCCTGGAAGACATCCAGAACGGCCAGATCCTGTTCGATGGCCAGGACGTGCATGGCACCGACGCGCAGATCAACCGCCTGCGCAGCCGGGTCGGCTTTGTGTTCCAGAGCTTCAACTTGTTCCCCCACCTCTCGGTGCTGGAAAACATCACCCTCGCACCGAACAAGCTGCGCAACCTCAAGGGCGCGGCGGCCAAGCAAAAAGCCATGGAGTTGCTCGACCGTGTTGGCCTGGCCCACAAGGCTGGGGCGTATCCGGCACAGCTCTCCGGCGGCCAGCAGCAACGCGTGGCGATTGCTCGCGCGCTGGCCATGGAACCACCGGTGATGCTGTTCGACGAGCCCACCAGCGCCCTCGACCCGGAAATGGTCGGTGAAGTGTTGAACGTGATGAAGGGCCTGGCCAAGGACGGCATGACCATGATGTGCGTGACCCACGAGATGAACTTCGCCCGTGAAGTCGCCGACACCATCTGGTTCATGGACGCCGGTCAGATTCTGGAAAAGAGCAAGCCCGAAGCGTTTTTCGTGCAGCCCTCGCACCCGCGAGCCCAACGTTTTATCGCCGACCTGCGGGCCCACTGAGCCGCGGCGGCTTTGCGTCCTCTGCCATTTCGATTGACCACGTTCAGGAGTTTTTCCATGGGTATGAAGCATCTGTTTATTGCACTGGCCTTGGCCCCTTTGGCCGTCGCGGTGGCGCAGGCCGACCAATTGAGCGACATCATGGCCAAGAAGTCGTTGAGCTGCGGTGTGTACGCCGACGTGCCACCGTTCTCCGCACCCGACCCGACAACCCGCGAACTGGTGGGCATGGACGTCGATCTGTGCAAGGCATTGGCCAAGACCATGGGCGTGGCGCTGGAGCTCAAGCCGCTGTCCGTGGAAGCGCGGATCCCGGAAGTGAAGATGGGGCGTGTCGACGTGATTTTCGCCAACCTGGCCTACACCAAGACCCGCGCCGAACAGATCCAGTTCAGCGACCCGTACTACATCGCCAAGGAAACCCTGGTGGTGCGCGCGGCCAACGCCGACCAGCCGAAAAGCTTCTTCAAGGACAAGCGCATCAGCTCCACCAAGGGGTCCACGTCCGAGCAGTCGATCCGCATCGCCGGCGCCACGCCGGTCACGTTCCAGGACACCGGTTCGGCCTACATGGCCCTGCAACAGAACAAGGTAGTGGGGCTGGTGACCAACACCATGACCGCGCTCAAACTGGTCAACCAGGCCAAGGCCAGTGGTGTCGAGTTGGCGTTGGCCAAGGAGCCGATGGCCCTCGAGCCGATTGGCGCCGGCATGCGCCGCGACGAACCGGCCTTCCTGGCCAAGGTCAACGCATCGCTGATGGCAATGGAGAAAGCTGGAGAGATCGACGCGATCTGGGATCGCTGGATCGGGCCGAACACGGAGTACAAGATGGTGCGTGAAGACAAGGTGCAAAGCCTGAGCGCACTGAAATTCGACCCGCTGCCGTAGGCGCAACTCCGGCGATCGAACGCCGCAGCAGTGGGCCCGCTGCTGCTGGAGGTTTCATCGCCTGCCCGTGCATTACCGCCGCTTCGCTGACGTCCGCCGGCTCCCACGGGGCGCCGGTAGTGTTTGATCAATCCCTGGGCCGGCGCGTCGATCAAGTGCGCATCGCGCGCCTGATTCGCATCCACTCTCGATAGGCGGCGGTACGCTGGGCATCAGCGATTTGCTTGGCTTGGACAAAGTACGCCCAGGTCGTCGAGTCGCCGCTGTAGGACTCGATAAGTGCGTAAGCCTTGGCCTCCAGGCGATCGGCTTCGAAGAACATTGCGGTGTTCTCGGCGATGGTGTCATCCCTGGTCTGTGTTGCCGTGTCGCTAAGCGCATGTCCATTCATTGTGTGACTCCTTGCGTTTATTGGATGCCTCCTGAGGCCCCTGAACTCAATGAGTTTGAGTGCTCAAGAAGATTCAAAAAAAATCCCTGACCATTCGATGAACGAGCGGGCACGCCCTAATGCCGTTCGTTAAGGCTTTTTTGTAGGAGCGAGCTTGCTCGCGAAGAACTCACAGGCGCCGCGTTCACTCAGGAAACACGCGTTATCGTTGACGTTTTTCGCGAGCAAGCTCGCTCCTACAGAAGGCGATGTACGCTTAACTGAACGGCATTAGGGCACGCCCTGCGCGCAAGATTATTTAAACCTTCTCACTGAGCGACAGGTCGATAGCTGGAGATACTTCGCCAGGTGAGGGAACGTCAATGATAGGGGTTGTGATACCTGCCCATAACGAAGAACGGCATATCAGCGAGTGCCTTGCTTCTGTGCGACTTGCCAGTGAGCATCCGGCGTTGCGGGGCCAGCGGGTTGAGATACTGGTGGTGCTGGACGCCTGCTCGGACGGCACGGTCGAGCAGGTGGCGGCGCGCGGGGCGAGCATGCTCGAGGTGTGCTTTCAGAACGTCGGCAAGGCCAGGGCCGTGGGCGCTGAGCACTTGCTGGAGGCGGGTGTGCAATGGCTTGCCTTCACGGATGCGGACACACGGGTGCCCTGTGATTGGCTGGTGCGCCAGATCGAATGTGGCGCTGACGCGGTGTGTGGCACCGTCGAAGTGGACAGTTGGAGCGAGCATGATGAGAGCGTGCGCTCGCGCTACCTGGAGCTGTACCAATTCATCGAAAACCATCGCCACATCCACGGTGCAAACCTGGGCCTGAGTGCCGATGCCTACCGCAACGCCGGTGGCTTTCAACACCTGGTCACTCATGAAGACGTGCGGCTTGTGGCCGACCTTGAGCGGACCGGCGCGCGAATCGCCTGGACCGCCACCAACCCGGTGATCACCAGCGCGCGCCGCGACTACAAGTGCCGTGGCGGCTTTGGCGAATACCTGATGTCCATGCTTGCGCCCCACGGCCCGGAGTTGCCTGCCGGCGGCCCGCCGCTGGTTACTCTTTGACGTCCATGAATTCCTTGGCCCATGCCACATAGCTTTCCGGCAGGGTGTAGGTATGCGTCAGCTCCGTGGCGCTCAGGTTCGAGGTGCTGTGGGTCAGCTGACGCTGGGCCCGCAGGCTGTCGTAGGTCGCCTTGATCGACGCAAAGTAGGCGCCATGGCCGGCCACGATCACGCGCACACCCAAGCGGGCCAGGCGCTCGGCATCATTGAGCTTGGGGTTGCCATAGGTCACCAGCATCAACGGTACCGTGAGGTTTTCCGCGATTTTCTCCAGGTGCTCGAAGTCGCTGATACCCACCATGCAGATGCCGTCGGCACCGGCTTTTTCGTAGGCCTTGGTACGTTCAATCACGGCTTCGGTGGGTAGCACGCCGGCGTTGGTTCGCGCGATGATCGACAGCTCGGGGTCGACCCGGGCTTCGAGGGCGGCCTTGACCTTGCCGATACCTTCCTCGACGGAAATCAGGTCGGTCGATTTGCGCCCGAATTGCGCCGGCAGCAGGGTGTCTTCAATGGTCAACGCCGCGACGCCGGCACGTTCCAATTCTTCGACGGTGCGCATCACGTTCAAGGCGTTGCCGTAGCCGTGGTCGGCGTCTGCGATGAACGGTAACTGGGCGACACGGCCGATGCGGGTGGCCTGTTCGACGAATTCGCTCAGGGTGATCAACGCAAAGTCGGGCGCTGCGAGTACCTGCAACGAGGCGACGGAGCCGCCGAGGATACCGACTTCGAAACCCAGGTCCGCCGCGATTCGCGCGGACATCGGATCGAAAACAGATGCTGTCTCCACGCATTTTTGTGCGCCAAGCAGTTCACGGAAATTACGACGAAGAGCGGAGTGGGACATTTTTGGCATGATCTATCCTGGTGCTGGTCATCGTCGAAGTACGATCAATGCCTATTCATAAACCAGCGAGACTACCACGCGCCAAAATACAGAGTCATGACGTTTGAGAATAGGGTATGCGCCACGCACATACTGATGCACCGTTATAAAGCACGCCTGTTTTCCTGATGCCTGTCAGGCCCCTGCACTGCGCCCCGAAAGAGCGCACCGCGCTTTTTTCACTGATGATTTTTTGCCTGCCCCTGCGATGCTTCGCGACCTTGTCATGGGCGCGAGGGCGGTCGTGTGATGCCTGGAAATGGATGGCGATGAAGTGTTCGCGTGTGGATTGACGCGAAATACACAAAAGTCCATTATGGAATTATAAGTACAAAAAATGCTCGCCGGCGTCACCTTTTCTTCACTCTTGCCAAACCAACAACAACTTGCGAGAACACGATCATGAAGAAGCGCTCCCTTATCACCGCCCTGGCCCTGAGCCTGCTCGCTTCCAGCCATGTGCTGGGCGCCGAGAAAACCCTGCGCATTGGCATCGAGGCGGCTTACCCGCCGTTTGCCTCGAAGACCGAGGACGGCAAGATCGTCGGGTTCGACTACGACATCGGCAATGCGCTGTGCGCGCAGATGAAAGCCAAGTGCGTGTGGGTTGAAGGCGAGTTCGACGGGCTGATTCCGTCGCTGAAAGTGAAGAAGATCGACATGGCCTTGTCGTCCATGACCATCAACGAGGACCGTAAGAAGTCGGTGGATTTCAGCCACAAGTATTACTTCACCTCATCGCGCCTGGTGATGAAGCAGGGCGCGGTGGTGGATGACCAGTACGCCAGCCTCAAGGGCAAGACGGTCGGCGTGCAACGCGCCACCACCACCGATCGTTATGCCACCGAGGTGTTTGAACCGCAGGGCATCAACGTCAAGCGCTACGGCAATAATGAAGAAATCTACATGGACCTGGCGGCAGGGCGCCTGGACGCGATCTTTGCCGACACCATCCCCCTGAGCGACTTTCTGTCCATGCCGCGCGGCCAGGGCTACGCCTTTGTCGGCCCGGAGCTCAAGGACCCGAAATACGTGGGCGAGGGTGCCGGGATCGCAGTGCGCAAGGGCAATACTGCGTTGGTCAGCGAGTTGAATGCGGCCATCGATGGCATTCGTGCCAGTGGCGAGTACCAGAAGATTTCCCAGCACTATTTCAAGTCGGATATCTACGGCGATTGAGCGTCATAGGCGGGTAAAATGCGGGAGCAAGCTTGCTCCCGATAACCATAGGCATCTACACAACTTCTCAGCCCCTGACCAATCTCCCTGTGGCCAGCGAGCTTACTGTGGCGAGCGGGCTTGTCCCGCGTTGGGCTGCGAAGCAGCCCCAGACAAGAAAAACGCGGTATATCAGACACCCTGTAGAGGCTGATTTTAGGGCTGCTACGCAGCCCAACGCGGGACAAGCCCGCTCGCCACAGTAAGCCCGCTCCACAGCAAGCCAGCCCGATCACCACACCAGCGCTATTTTCCGGGCGTTCAGCCCTTGAGTTCCTTCAAGTGCTTGTAGACCGTCGCCCGCCCCATCCCCAATACATTGGCCACATAGTTCGAGGCGCTCTTGCCCTTGAAGGCGCCTTCGGCATGCAGCGCCAGTACCAGCTCGCGCTTATGATCTCGGGTCAGCAGGTTCAGGCTCAATTGGCGTTCGCGCATCCACGCATGCAGGAAGGTGTTGATGCGTTCCTGCCAGTCATCGCGAAACAGCGAATCCGGTTGCGGGATCAGCTTGCTCGGTGACAGGAACAGGTCGAGCGCGGCCTTGGCATTTTCGAACAGCGAGATATTCAGGTTGATGCACAGCACCGCCAGCGGGCGACCTTTGTGGTCGTGCAGCACGGTGCTCAGGCTGCGAATTTTCTGGCCGTCCCAGTTGAGCTTTTCGTAGGGACCGATATTCACTTCGCGCACATCGTCGGACAGCATGTCTTCCAGCGCCGAGTCGTCGCCGATGGCGCGTTTCGACAGGTTGTTGGCGATGTAGTCGACCTTTTGCGTGCGCAAGTCGTGCAGCACGGCCTCGGCATGGGGAAAGAACAGCGTGGCGATCGCATCGGCGATCGCACGGAAGTTCTGCAGGACCTTGTCTTGTTCAGCGGTGTTCATCAATGGGGCTCCAGGCGCTCGGGGGAGAGCATACCAGCGTCCAGGCCGAACCGCGCCAGTGGCTCCGGCAACGCCGCGCCGCGCACCAGGGCCGCGCTGGCCTGGCCCATGGCGGGCGAGGTCTGGATGCCATAACCGCCTTGCGCCGCGACCCAGAACAGGCCGGGCACCCGAGGATCGAAGCCGGACAGCAAGTCACCGTCGTGCACAAAACTGCGCAGGCCGGCCCAGGTGCGGGTCGGGCGTCGGATGGTCAGGGTGGTGGCCTCTTCGATCTGGTAGATCCCCATGGCGATGTCCAGCTCTTCGGGCTGGATGTCCTGGGGTTCCACCGGGTCGGCGTTGGCCGGTGAGCCGAGGAACATGCCGGCGTCGGGTTTCATGTAGAAGGCTTCGTCGAGCGCAACCAGCATCGGCCAGGCGTGGCTGTCCACGCCCTCGGGGCCGGCGAAGATAAACGCTGAACGGCGCTTGGGTTGCAGGCCGATGGAAGCCGCACCGGCCAACCCGCCGATATGGTCGGCCCAGGCCCCGGCGGCGTTGATGATAATTGGCGCGGTGAAGGTTTCCTGTTGGGTTTGTACGTGCCACAGGCCGTCGGCGTCACGGCTCAGGCCCAGCACGTGGTGGTCGGTTCGCACCTCGCCCTGGTGGCGGCGGATACCGCGCAGGTAGCCCTGGTGCAGGGCGTCGGTGTCGATATCGCTGGCGGTCGGGTCATAGATCGCCCCGTGGACTTTCTCGCGACGCAGGATCGGCAGCCGCGCGCAGGCTTGGTCGGCACTCAGCTGTTCGACCTGCGGCACGGTGGCCTTGGCGCTGAGGTATTGGCGGTTCAACTCGGTCGGGTCGCCGATGAAGTCCACCGTCATCTCGCCCCGTGGCGTCAGCAGCGGGTGCTCGCAGAACCCGGCGGGCGGATTGTCGAAAAACTCACGGCTGGCCAGGGTCAGCGCCCGCACTTGCGGGGTGCCGTAGGCGGCGGTGTAGAGCGCCGCCGAACGCCCGGTGGAGTGATAGGCGGGGTGCGATTCACGTTCCAGCACCAGCACTTTGCCGTGGGGCGCCAGCCAGAAACCCGTGGAAGCGCCGGCGATGCCGCCACCGATGATGATGAAGTCTGCGTGACTCATGCTCGTCTCCTGATAGGTGGGGTCAGCGCTGCAACTGATAGAGCGCATTGGCCAGGGCGATGTCTTCCAGGCCCAACCCGATAGAGCGGAAGAATACGTGGCGGTCATTGTTCGGGCGCTGCGCCATTTCCGTCAGCAGCTCGGGCAGGTCGCCCATGACGGCGCTGGCGTCCCAGCCGTGCTGTTCGCTGGCGATCAGCATGTCGCCCGCCGCGCCGGGTGTGGTCTGGCGGTAGTCGCAGAATACCTGCATGTCGTTAAGGGCGTGGGGCGGTACTTCATGGGCGCGAGGGGCGTTGGTGCTGATCGAGGTGATCAGTGCCGGTTTGCTCAAGCGCGCCGGGTCGAGCACCGGGCCGGCCGATGAGGTGCAGAGCAGGATCACGTCGGCATCCTCCACCGCGGCTGCGCAACTGCTGGCGATGACCAGGCGCGGATCGAGGCTGCCGAGCTGCGCGAGGGTCGTGGGGGAGGCGTTGGCCAGGCTTGGCGAAAACAGGCTGATGTGCTGCCAGTCGCGCAGGTTCTGCACGTAGCGCAGGTGCGCCTGGGCGACCTTGCCGCTGCCGATGATCGCCAGGCGCCGTACCGCCAATGGCGCCAGTGCCTCCACCGCCAGGGCCGTGGTGGCGGCGGTGCGAGCGGTGGTCAACTCACCGGCATCACACAGCAGCAACGGTTGGCCGGTGTGCATCGACATCAACAGCGTCCATGCGGTCACCAGCGGCCCTTGCTCGCGCACGATGTAGGGCGAGGTCTTGACCCCGTACACCCCGTCTTCGGCCAGCACGCCCAGGTAGTTGATAAAGTCGCCGGCGCCCTGGGGAAACTCCACCTGTTGCTGTGCGGGCTGCACCGCCTGCCCGGCGGCGAGGTCGTGAAACAACTTGCGCAGGATCTGCGGTACATCGACTTGAGCGAGTAACTCGCGGGCCTGTGCCGGGTTGATCACATAAGGCGTGCTGGACATGGGTTTGCTCCGCATTAAACTATTTTGTCCATTATGGACTTTTAGTTATGCGGAGCAATATCCCGGTGAAAAAAAGCTGTCAGGCCAGTTGCACTCGCCGCAGCCGGCCGCTCAGTGCCACTACGCTGTTATCCGGCGCCGGTATCGGCCGCCCCGTCAGCCCCATGCCTTCACTGATCACCACCGCATCCTGGACCCGGCACAGGTTGGACGGCGTATCCAGCCCGCGTGCCAGTACGGCGACTTGCCCGGTGTCCAGGTTGCAGCTCAACAGCCGCCCGCTGAAGCGGGTAAAGCCGCCGTGCAGGACGGCACCGTTCCAGTCCGGCGGCAAGGGTTGTTGCAGGTGGCTGCACAATTCCAGCACCAGCAGGTTGCCGTCCGGGCACCACGCCAACCCGGTGGGCAGTTGCAGCCCGTCAATCAGCACCTCGATCCGACCGCTGGCCGGGTGTACCCGAATCACCTGGCCGGCCTTGTCGGCAAAGTCGATGCCCTGGCGCGCCGGGTCGCCCCGCAATTCACCGGAGAACAGGCTGATCAGCACCGCGTCGGTCTGCGGTTCGTAGACCAGGGTCACCGGTACGGCCTCCTGGCCTTGTTCCAGTTCGGGCAGTTGCACCCGCACCTGCTCGTCCTGGCCGTCGCTGAACTCCACCAGTTGGTTGGTATCGGGCTTGACCGCCAGCCAACTGCGTCGGGTTGGGTGCCAGCACAGCGCATTCAGGTTGCCACGGCTGTGGAACACCGGTTCGGGCGGGCTGTATTGCAGGTCCAGCAACTTGGAGCCACTGACATAGTCGGTCTGGCTGGCCATGCAGTGCCCGTCACCGCAGGCGATGTCTGACAGGCCCATGATTTCATCGCGCAGCATGCGTGCCTGCATGTTCATCGCGCGAAACCCTTGGGCAAGGCATTCACCGGGCAGGTAGGCGCCGGGTCGTTGCGGGTCTGGTTGCAGCAGGCTGATACGCCCGCTGAAGGGTTGGTCCGCCAGGCCCGAACCGGCCTCGGCCAGTAACAGGCTGCCATCGGCCCGCAGGCAGACGCCGCGCGGGTTGAGCAGCCCCTCGGCGATCAGTGTGCTGGGGCGCAGGGTTTCGTCGGGGTGGGCGGGGATATGCCAGGTCATGGGATCGCTCTCCTATTGGGGTGGCTGCCACGGTTCGCCGGTGAGATAGGCGCGCAACAGGGCGCGTTGGCAGGGCGACATCGAGCGCACCACCGGCATGAACAACGTGGTGCCTTTGTAGGTGTCGGCGGTGCGGGCGAGGATCGCGTTCTTGGCGCCCATCACCGCATCCGGTTGGTTCAATGCCACATAGCGCGACATGGCCGGGAAGGCCAGGTAGTGAAAGCGCAGGACATTTGGGTACATGAGTTCCCAGGTAATGGTTGTGCCCTTGGGAATGCCGAAGTCGGTCTGGGCGTACTTGCGGAAATTGGTGAAGTAGCCGCTGCTGTCAAGGCCATTGGCGGTGCAGGTCAAGGCGGCGAAACCCGCCTGGGCCGCGGTGCCGGGCTTGACGCTGACCGGTACGCTGACAGCCAGTTGCCCGGCCTTCACCGTCAGCGTGGTGGGGACATCGAGGAAGTCGTAGTTTTGCGGGTCGGTGTAGAGCGCCGGAGGCGTGACCGTCAGGCCGATATCGGTGGTGTCGGGCACCGGGCCGCCCAGATAGCGGACCTGCAAGGTGATCGACAGGCCATCGGGATAGTCCTCCAGGTAGACATTGCGCTGATCACCGTACACCCGGTAGGTCGATTCGATCGCGTTCAGCGTGGTCCCGGCCACCGTGCCCGGTGCGGTGATGGACAAGGGCGAGACCTGGGTCGCCTGTTGTTGGCTGGGGCTCAGGGGCACGTCGACGATACCGCCATACACGTAGTAGTCGACCAACGGGCTGCTGGTGGGGTCGAGGGTGGTCAGCAGGGTGGTGCCGGCGCTGATACTGACGGTGCCGTAATTGGCGTTCGGCCCGATCGCGCTGGTGATGTCGTCCCTGACCGCCCGGAAGGTTTCCTTGGGGATGACGTTCACCATGTCCAGGCTCAGCAGGCCATTGCTGGCCAACTCGGCATAGGCTGCATTGGACGTGCACTGGTTGACCAACTGCCGCCCCGGCTGGCAGGTCAGCGGCTCGTCGGCGAATGCCGGGGCCAGGGTGCCGATGACCCGGCCAATACTGGGGTTGGGCGTGTATTGGCCCAAGGCGTAATCGGCGTTCAGTTGTTCGGTGGTCATCAAGGGGCACATCTCGAACATCACGAAACGCAGCACGATGCCCGTCGCGCCCGGTGCCTGGATGATCGATTGCAGGCCAGGGCTGCTGGTGTTCCAGCTGACGATACTGCTCAGCGGGAAGGTCAGCTGGAACGTGCCACTGGCGTGGAACGAGCCCGGTGCGTCCATGGTGCCCGGCAGCAGCACGCGGCCCTGCACGTCGAAACTGCTGCACACGGTATCGCAGTGGATCAGCAATTGGACGTTGTCGCTGGCGCCGATCTGCAGGCCACCGACGAAGATCTGGGTGGTGGTGGACGCCGTCGGGTCCAGGTCCACCATCATCGGCCCGGAGTGGGGGCCCTGGCCGGTCACCGGGTCTACCGAACCGAGCAGGTAGACCGCCTGGCCCACCAGGTCGCCGGTGGTGCTGATGCTGCCCGGGCTGCCTTGGGAGCTGATCAAGGCGTCCTGGGTTTCCACCAGGTGCTGCCCGTAGTGGTTCCAGCCGCCGAGGGTGTAGCGTGTTCCGCCGGGGGTATTGAGCATGTCGTTCAACTGGTCGTCGCTGAAAGCCTCGGCTTGCGGCGCCAGGGTCGAGGTGGCCAGGTCAAACACCGGCCAGCTGTGTTCCGTGCCTTGGGGCAGGCATGGGGTGTTGTTCGACACGCTGACATCCGTGCTGATGCCGCCCCAGAAATTCAGGCGAGGTCCATTCAGAATACTCATGGTCTATTCCTTTTCCTTGGACGGGCGGGTACCCGGGGCATTGGCGAATTTGAACAGGTAAGAGAAATCGGAGGTGAACAGGCTCTTGGCCGGTGTGGCCATGGAGTGGCACGTCATGCAACTGCTGTTGGGCTGGATGTAGCTTTCCATGGTCACGTTGGCCGACAGCGCGGGCGTTGGCGTGCCCAAGGGGTTGCTCGGGTCGTTCGGCCGCAGCGGGCGCTGGGTGGTGATCAGTTGGTAGTACTTGAGCACGCTGTTTTGCAGGCCCGGCTCGGCGCGGTAGCGTTTGTTGACGTCGTCGGTCAGCGCGGCAATCGGGGTGAACCGGCTCAGCGGGTCGGGTGTCTGGAACGTGGTGCCCGGTAGCGGTACGCAGACCAGTTGGGCGCCCTGGGGCTGCCAGGTGCAGGGCGACTGGTTGACGTGGGCGGCGCTGGGGTTGAAGTAGCTGTAGGGCGGGCTGGTGGTCGCATTGGACGGCACGTTGTCGATCTGCTCGAAGGTCGACCAGACCCACTGCGGGTAGCCGGCCGGCTTGGTGATGATGTGCAGGCCCACCAGCCCCAGGTACGCCTGCTGGGTACCGATGCGCTGGCCCTGCTCGTTGAACGTGGCAACCTGCGCCAGTTGGGTCAGGTAGCGGCTGGCATTGTCACTGGGCGTCAGGATGCGCCAGCTGGATTTGATCTCGATGACCCCGTTGGGGAACTGGATGTTGTTGGCCTTGGACACCACATCGGCGTTGTAGAAGCGGTTGGCGACGATGTAGTTGTAGGAGGTCTCGTTGGCCGCGATGTCGTAGTAGGTCGGGTTGCCGGCCTGGTCGATCAGCCAGCCGCCGACGGCCTGGTCAATGAAGGTCTCCTGTCGCGTGTTTTTCAACGCGGCAATGTTGATGATGCCCAGGGTTCTGGCCGCCAGCGGGGTGTTCCATGGGCCAGGGTCGGCCGCATTCGGCAAGAAAATTTCCTCGACGGTCTTGTAGGTCTGCCACACGGTATAGCCCGCATCGCCGGGCTGTTGACTGCAATTGGGCGTGCCGCGTTGGCCGTCCTGGGCCGGCCAGTTCAACGCGATGAACATCTGCCAGCTGTATTGATCGAACTGGTCCTGGCTGGCGGTGGCGACCGGTGCACTGCTGGGCGGCTGGCAGTTGAGTGGGGTGGCCAGCGCCGACGCCGCAGGCGTTTCCCTGGCCAGCGCCGGCGGGCTGGCCAGGCCGATGACTATCACGGCACAACAAACGAGGCTTTTCATGGTGATCCTTCCTTGGGGGTCAGGGTTTGCGCTGCATCAGCTGGTTCCACTGCGCCTTATGCCCGTTACTCTGCGCCGCTGTCTTGCCCGCCAAACGCCGCGGGGCTGAGCAGCAGCAGGAGCAGAAACAGTCGACTCAAGAGGCTGGTGTTCATATGACACTCCTTTGAAGTCCGGGTGACAGGTGCGTCACCCGGTGGTCCTGTCCGAGGCTTACGAGTAGTCGCTCATACTGAGCGGGACGGGTGGGTAATTGCGCTTCACCAGGGCCTGCGCCCACAGCTCCAGCACGGCGCGCCGGCTTTGCGGCATGTCGCGGGTGATGGGCATCGCCAGGGTGCTTTCCTCCTGGTACTCCTTGCTGATCAACACAATCAGCTGGTCGACGGCACCTTCGATGCGCGTCAGGGAATTGAGCGGCATGTACTTGCTCATGATCGGGTACAGGTAATAGAACGGTTGCAGGATGAAGGGGTAGATAAAGCTCTCCCAGATCAGTTGGCCGGCGTCTTCACGCTGGTAGACCTGGTTCCATGCGTCGACAAAGTCCTGCTGCATCTGCGGCTCCAGCGGCAACACGCGCAGTGGCGCGAGGAAGTCGGTGAAGGCCTGGTTGAGCGGGAAACTGAACGGGATCACCGGCGCCTGCTGGCCTTCCTGCACAAAGAAACGCAGGGTCGGAAAGCCAGGGGCCTGGGCGGTGACCGTCAGGTTGGCAATGCCGTTGGCGTCGGTCTGGATCTGGGTCACGCTGTACTGCACCGTGTTGCTGAGCGGGTCTTGCAACGTGCCTTGCCGGGGGATCGGGTTGGCGAACGACAGGCACGGGCTGAGGGCGACCGAGGCGGGTGTCGGCAGGAATTGCTGGTAGGTCACCGGCACCGTTTGATCGTCTGATTCGACGATCCGCGTGGCCATGAGCTGGCGACCGGTGCCCTCGGTGACTTCGGCGAGCAGTGTCGACGTGCCGTTGAATTGCGGGAGGTTGGCGCTGTTCTTGATCGGGTTTTGCGGGTCGTTGTTGAACAGCGTGAAGTCGGCCGCGTTGCTGAACGCCAGGTAGTAATCGGTGGTGCACAGCATGTAGGCATTGCTGTACTCCGCCACCCACAACACGGTCCCGGCCGGCGCTGGCAGGCCATCGTATTGCACCATGATCTGCAATGTCTTGGTGTCGCCCACGTCGATGAAGCTGGCGCTCTGCACCACTTCGGCTGTCCACATTTGCTGGGTGGCGGCGGGGGGCGTGGTGGCGCCTTGCAGTTGCAGTTCCAGCGTGCCGGTTTGCAGCTGCGCCTGGGCCTGGGCGGTGAGGGGCAGGTCGAGGATACCCGCACGTTGGTCGAACGCCGCCTGCTGGTAATCGTCATAGCCGAAGCTGGCCAACGGGCTGAATTGCTCGCCCTGCCGGATACCGATCTGGTAGTTGCCGGCCTGGAACTTGGCCGCCACCGGGATGGGCGCGGTCTTGTCGACCGGGTAGAACGGAAAGGCGTTGCCCAGGTCCAGCGACAACGTATCGCCATGGGCCTGCGCCGAGATCACGCCGAGTTTGGCCGAGGTGGTTTGCGTGGGCGAGGTGATCGGCACCGGGTTGGCCGGGATCAGGCGCCGACCGGCCGGGGCGGTGGGGAATTCACCGTCCAGCCACAGGCCCAGGGTGCCGACCGTGCGGCTGTAGGCCGGGTTGAAGAAAATATCGCCGACGTTATCCAGCCCTTGTTGATACATCGCCGTCACCTTGGCCAGGGCTTCGGGGCTGGAGGAGTGGGTGTCGATGGGCGGGTAGTTATTGAAAATACCGTTCCTGTCGTAGCACGTCAGGTAGGTGGAAAAGCGAAACATCAAACCTTTGGCTTTTTGTTGTTCCATCTGCGCCTGCAGGTTTTGCAGCAAGGCCGAGTTGCCGATGACCCAGGCCAGGTTCTCTTTCGGGAAACAGGTCTGCCAGGTGGTGGTGACGTAGCTCAGCCCGCCAAGGTTGGCCCAGTTGAAGTTCAGGAAGCGGTCGAGCATGCGGTGCTCGCGCTTGAGCGTCAGGCCACATTGGCCGGTGCCCAGCACCAGTTTGTCGAAGTACAGCGCAGTGAAGGTGTTCTGCCAGGGGCTCACGTCGACAAAGCGCGCCGGTGTGGGCGCGTTGCTGCCAAACGGGTTGCCGAGCAATTGGAAGCTCTGGTTGATCAGCGGGTCCTGGCTCACATACCCCCCGGTGGGCAACTCGCCGCCGGTGACCACGGACTGGATCTGGTTGTAGCTCACGGTGCCGCAGGCGTTGTCCCCGAATAGGTTCCATTCGCCGGGGATCATCGGCGTGGTCAACTGCGAGGCGTTGCCCGGTACTTGCAGGACATAGCCGGGGATCTGGCTGTGTGGCAGTGGCGCGATCGTCCACGGCAGCAAGGTGCTGGCGGCGTTCTGCGGGGTGACGTTGAAGCTGTCCAGGAACCGCCAGTTCATCTGCATCTTCACCGCATCGTAGAGCGGGTACATGTCGTTGTTGTTAGCGGTCGGCGGGTTCCAGAACAGATGGCCGCCCAGGTAGATACGCGGGAAATTCAATACGCTCATGTCAGGCTCCTTAGCGTTGCCACTGGGCGCGTTTGAGCGACCAGACAAAGTCCAGTTTGTGGTAACCGACAAAGTCGGTGGCCGGCAGTAGGGCGGTGGGGTACACGATGCCGCCCTGTTCCTTGAGGGCGAAATTGAAGTAGCCCTGTTTCGCCGAGTACGCGGCTGTAGCGTGGCAGGCGAAACACGACGATTGGCTCTGGAAGGCCGACTCCAGCTGGGAATTGGCGAGCAGGGTGGGCGTGGTGTTGGACTGCACGCCAATCAACTCGTACTGCGCCAGTTCGGCGTACTGGGCCTGGAAGAGCGTGTTGACCGGCTGTGCCGCCGGTGTCGGCCCGGTGCTGTTGGTCATCGGCGTGGGCGGCACCGCATTGGTCACGGTGTACTGGCTGTTGTGGCGGTTTTCGAAGGTGGTCCAGACCCAGTCGGGGTTCAGCTTGTTGATCACATGCAAGCCGCTCAAGGCGGCATAGCCCACCTGGTACTGTTCACCTTGCTGGTAGTAGGCCTGGGCGATGTAGTAGCCATCGTTGGCCAGTTGCTGCTGGTAGCTGGGGTTGTTGCCGATCCACAGCCACGCGGCTTTCAGTTCCCAGGCGGTGGCGGGGAAGTTGAGATCGCTGGTCAAGGCGGCTTGGCCGTTCACGTTGTAGACCTTCTGCTGCACGATGTAGTCGAACGTGTCCGCGCCCATCAACAGCTGGAAGCGCACCGCCTGGCCTTGCTGGTCCTTGGGGACCTGGCCGCCCATTTCCAGGATCAGCCCGTCCACCTGCTGCGTGGCATTGAGGTTGTGAAAGGTGCGACTGAGGTTCATGCCCAGCGCCTTGGCCTGTTGCAGCACGGCGTCTGGCGGCGGCGTATTTTGGTTGTACGGCTGGGGCGGGGCGCCGTTGGCCAGGTACACCTGGTCCGAGGGTTTCAGGGTTTCCCAGACCCGGTCGGGGCTCTGCGCGCTGGCGGGCTGGTTCAGGCAGGCAAACCAGTTCCAGGCCAGGGTGTCCGGGCTTTGCACAAAGGCCGCCCGGGTCTTGTCGAGGTTGCCTCCAAATTGCAGGAAGTTGCTGCAATCGAAGGGGTTGGTGTCCTGTGCCTGGGCCAACCCGGCCAATGCACTGAGGACCGTTATAGAGAAGGCTCGCCGCATGAAAGCTCCTTGGCAATGGCCAGTTCGGTGTGTGGGCGCCCCAGGAAGTGTTCCAGGAGCAGTTGCTTCACTGCCGTCGCCGCAAGCTGCTGCGGTATCGGCAGATCACAATTGGTGATCAGCAGGGGGCCGGTCTGCACGCTGGTCGGCAGGCGCCCGTGGCTGCCGCGGACCAGGGAGGTGTCCAGCGGGATCAGGTCCATGTAGTAGCGAAATCCGAGCTTTTTTTGCAGCAGGCGGCGCGCCACTTTCAGCATGGGGAACCGAATCGCCGGGTCGATAAACAGCTCGACCGGGTCGTAGCCAGGCTTGCGATGGATGTCCACGGTGCGGGCAAAGTCGGGGGCCTTGCGGTCGTCGAACCAGTAGTAGTAATCAAACCAGCTGCCGGCGGCGGCCACGGCCACCAGCTCGCCGCTGCGCGGGTGATCCAGTTGCCAGGCGCGTTGCTCGGCTTTGTCCAGCACCTGCTCGATGCCGGGCTGGCGCTGCAACAGGGCTTTGACCCGAGGGATGTCCTGTGCCTGCTTGACGTAGACATGCGCAACCTGATGATCAGCCACCGCGAAGGCCGCGCTGGCGCCGGGGTCGAGCAGCTCCCAGCTCAGGGATTGGCGCACCTGCAACCAGCCTTCGGTGCGCAATACACGGTTGATCGACACCGATTGCTCGACGGCCTCGATGCCATATTCCGACAGCAGCATCACCGCGGCGCCCTGCACCTTGGCGAAGGCCAGCAGCCGGCCGACTTCACGGTCGATGGCCCGCACTTCGTCGACGATCGACGGGTGATCCGGGCCCAGGCGCTGCAAGCTGTAGTCGAGATGGGGCAGGTAGACCAATTGCAGGTGGGGACGGTTGATCTGGAACTCGGCAATGGCGCAATCGACGATCCAGCGGCTCGACGCGATGCCGGCCGCCGGGCCCCAGAACCCGGGAAACGGGAACTCGCCAATCTGCTGTTCGATCTGTTCATGCAGCCCGGGCGGTGACGAGTACAGGCCGAACTGTTTACGCCCGTCCGCCGGGTAATGCGGGCGCGGGGTGATGGCGGCGTCCACGTCGGCGTACATGTTGTACCACCAGAACAATTGGCTGCAGCGAAAAGCCGGGAACTCGCGCTTGAGCGTGTGCCAGACCTTTTCGCCCTGGACCAGCGCATTGGGTTGCAGCCAGAAGCGCACTTCGGCCTGGTCGCGAAAGTACCAGCCATTGCCGACGATACCGTGTTGCGACGGCGGTGCCCCGGTCAGGATCGACGCCTGTACCGTCGACGTCACCGCCGGGAACACCGGTTGCAGGTGGGCCAGCTTGGCAGTCTTGAGCAGGGCATTGATCTGCGGCGTGGCTTCGCCCAACAACGAGGGCGTCAAGCCCACCACATTGATCAACAGCAACGGTTGCTCAGAGGGCATGGGCGTAGGCCTCCCGGACCGCAGCGTGCAACAGGTTGCGCTGGCGCAGTTGGTCTTCGACCCAGCGCAGTTCAGCGGCGATGCCCTCCAGTTGCGCCGGCTCGGTGGCCGGGCGCAGTTGGGCGGGCAACACGCCCCAGCTGTAGGTCTCGACTTCCAGCACCGGCCGACAGTCCACATGGCCCGCCAGGTAGTCGAAGGTCTGCGCCAGGGCGACCTGGCTGCCCGTCAGCTCCGGCAACAGCAGGTGTTCACTGAACAGCGGGATGTGGAAATGAATGCGCAGCTCCGTGAACTGCGCGCAGTCACTGAGGGCCGCGGGCAAGTCGGCCCAGGCAACCAGGCGACCTTGCGCATCGAGTGCCTTGACCTGATGCAGGTAGGTCGCCTCGGCAAAATGCCCCAGGGTCTTGAGCACGTGGTCGCGGCGCTGATCGCCTTGAGGCGGCAAGCGGCAAATCATCGCGTTGGACAGCTGGATCTTGCCCACCGGCACCCGCGCCTGGTGCAGCCGCGTCAACGACTCATAACAGTCTTCGAACATCACGGCCTGGTGGCATACATCAAAACACAGCGCCAGGTACTCATGGTGTGGGTCGAAGGTTTGCCGTTGCTGGAAGAAGGCGATGGCCTGCGCGGTGTTTTCCAGCACGCAGTCCGGTTCCATTTCCAGGCAGAACAGGATTTTCTTGCCGGTTTGCCGATGCAGCGCGGCGAGTGCGCGGGTGAGTTGGCTGAGGTGCGCATCGGCGCGTGCCTGCCGTGCTGGGGTCCAAGTGGCGGCGTAGCCCAGGGGCACCGTGGAAATCACCCCCTGCGCGCAATCGGCTGGCAAGGCCTGGGCGAGGATTCGCGCCAGGTCCAGGCTGTACGCCAGGCGTTGTGGGTCGGCCCAGTCGGGCAGGTACACCTCGGCTTTCACCGCGCCCTGATGGAATTCGCCATAGGGGAAGCCGTTCAGCGAGGTCAGGCGCAGGCCGCTGTGTTGCAGCAATTGCAGGAACGACTCACGCGCCGACGCCTGTTGCAGTTCGGCCGCCGCGCGCGCGCAAATCCACAAGCCGCTGTCCTGTTCGTCGAGCCCGCGCAAGCGCCGCACGCCCTGGAAGTGCCGCGCGATCGAGGCCCGCAGCCCGGCGAGGTCACGGGTGGGGTGGACGTTGCTGCAGTAGCCGACCTGGGGGGCTGTCCAGCCGCTGACGGCGTTCATTTGATCACCGGGTCCTGGCCGCGCAGGGCCGAGTTTTCCTGCCATTGCTTGCGCTGGTCGATGGGCAGCGGGGTGCTGACGAGGGCCTTGTCCAGTTGCCCGCTTTGGGCAAAGAAGTCCACCGGGTTATGGAACAGCACCTGTTCGACCTGGGCCTGGGTGAACCCGGCCGCCAGCATCGCTTCGCCGGTCTTGGGCACTTTCAGCGGGTCGCTGATGCCCCAGTCGGCAGCGCTGTTGACCACCATTTTTTCGGTGCCGTATTCCTGGAGCAGGGCGACCATGCGCTGCTCGGACATCTTGGTGTTGGGGTAGATGGAGTGCCCGCGCCAACAGTCGCTGTCCAGTACCAGCGGCAAGGTCAGCTCGTTGAGGTGGTCAATGATGACCAGGTGCTCGGCAATCCCCACCTCACGGATCACCGCCAGGGTGCGTTTAGTGCCGCCGATCTTGTCGCGGTGCGGCGTATGCACCAGTACCGGCAGGTTGAATTGCTTGGCCAGTTCCAGTTGCGCGGCGAGAAAGCGATCCTCTTCGGGGGTGATGTCGTCATAGCCGATTTCGCCGACGGCCACTACGCCGTCCTTGACCAGGTAGCGCGGCAAAATCCCCAGCACTTCATTGGCGATCGATAGGTCATTGGCCTCCTTGGGGTTCAGGCCGATGGTGCAGAAATGGTGGATGCCGAACATGCTCGCGCGAAAGCGCTCCCAGCCCAGCAGGGTGTCGAAGTAGTCGACGAAACTGCCGACACTGGTGCGCGCCTGGCCCTGCCAGAAGGCCGGCTCGATCACCCCGGTGATCCCGGCGGCGGCCATGTTCTGGTAGTCGTCGGTGGTGCGGCTGACCATATGAATGTGCGGGTCGAAATACTTGAGCATGGTGGATCCTCGTCAAGGGAAAAGGGGCGGCACTGGGCGTCAATTCAGGTACGTGTGCCATTCCGGCGGCAGGCACAGGCCGCGCAGGCGTTGCAGTTGTGCCGGGCTGAGCAGGTTGAAGGCGATCACCCGGGGCAGGCCGGGGGACACGCTGCGCCCGGCGGCGAGCTGTTCGTCCAGCAGGTCGAGGGCCAGCTGGTTGAGGCTGACGCTGTGGCGCTGCGCCAGGCCGACCAGGCGCGTGATGTCCAGGCCCATGCCGAGGGCTTTGAGCACCAGTTGGTGAAAGGCGTGCTCCGGGTAGTGACGCGACGGGTAGGCGGAGTCGAGGGCGAGGGCGGCAAACACCTGGGGGTTGCTGGTGCGCCCGGCCTGCAGTGCCAGCGCCAGGCACTGCCCGTCGCTGTCGAGCCAGTCGAGAGCGTTGAGCAAGGCGATTTTTTCCAGGTCGTCGCCCCACAGGAACAGCTGGCGCAGCAGTGCCAATCGCTCGGCAGCCGGGCAGGTCTCCAGCACCTGGGCCAACAGCAAGGCCCGCGCCAGCGCGACCACGGGGGCTTTCAACTGGCGCTTGCACTGGCCGCTCAACAGTGCGGCCGTGTCGGCGTCCGGCTGTTGCACAAGCCGTTGCTGCGCCTGCTGCCACCACTGTTGCTCGGTGTTATCCAGCTGCTGGCTCAAGTTTTGGCGATGTTCGGTGAGGCAATCCTGGCGCATGTTCATGTCGGCTTGATCCAGCGTTGAAAGTGGGGCAGCAGGAAAAACACCAGCACACATAACAGGCTGCCAACCGGCTGGTCGGCCACGGCCAGTACCAGTGCATCGAACAACGGCAGGGCGGCCAGGCCGGCACCGATAAACGCGCGAACCTGGCGCTGTCGCGGGTTGGCCAGGTGCTGGTGGTAGTGCCAGCCCAACCAACCTAGCCACAACAGCAGCACCGGCCAGAACCACAGGTTGTTGGAGTAGATCGCCAGGGCCAGCGGGCTGAGCATCAGCAGCAACGGCAGGCGGCTGATCAGCTGGTTGCGGTGTTCCTGGCGTGCCAGGTAGGTGAGGCCGCTGATGTACACGCCGAGCAGGATCGCGCAGAGCCAGATCGGTTCCGGTGGCACCGCCAGGCTGGCGGCGGCGGTGAGGTACAGCGCCGAGCGACAGGCCCCCATCAGCCACACGCTGTGGGCGTACTTCTTGTGCAGCAGGTTGTAGCCGAAGATGCAGCCCACCAGTAGCAGTACGCCGCCGAGCAACCAATGCGGCTCATCGATCAAGCGGCTCAGGCCCAGCACCGCGGCAGCGGCCAGGCTCAGCAACAGTGCGGTTGCCACGCCGACTTGCTGGCGGCTGGCCAGGCCCAGGGTGATCGGGCGCGGGTTGTGGTGTTGCCGGTCCCAGTCGGCATCGAGCAGGTCATTGAGCAGCATGCCCACCAGGTACAGCAGCGACAGGGTGATCAACAGCAGCCCCCACACCAGCCATGACGGCGGCGCCAGGGCGCCGGCACTGCTGGCGAGCAGGGCGGCGGCCAGGGTGTTGGTCCACACCGTGGGCAGGTTGGAGACGCGGCCAAGGGTCATCCAGGTTTTCATCGGGCTCATTGTGCGTAGCCCTCACCCAGCGGCAGCGCGGCATCGCTGCGACTCAGCAGGCGTTGCAGGGCAGCTTCCATCTTCGCGTTGTCGATTTCGTGCAGGTCCACCGACTCACCGATGCGGCAGAGCATCGGGATCGACAGTTGCCCGCCCAGGTGCTGACGGAATTCCTCCAGCCCGAGCAATACCGGCGAGCGACCTTGCGCGTCCCGCAAGGCCAGCTCCGGTGGGCACAGGTTGAAACCGAGCGTGAGCAACAACTGCATGATCCGTTCGATGTCGGCATCGCCCAGCAGCCCCAGGGCATTGGCGTACACCCCATCCAGGGCCATGCCCACCGCCACCGCCTCGCCATGGCGCAGGCGGTGATGGCTAAGGTTTTCCAGTTTGTGCGCGGCCCAGTGCCCGTAATCCAGGGGCCGGCCGTTACCGCGTTCGAAGGGGTCGCCGGCCCCGGTGATGTGGTGCAGGTGCAGTTCGGCGCAGCGGCGAATGGCGTAGCGGCTGGCAGCGTGATCGAAATGGGCGAGGGCGTCGGCGTGCTGTTCCATCCATTCGAAAAAAGCCCGGTCCTTGATCAACGCCACCTTCACCGCCTCGGCCAGCCCGGCGATCTGGTCGCGGCGGGTGAGGCTGGTCAGCAGTTGAAAGTCATTGAGCACCGCCGTGGCGGGGTAGAAGGCGCCCAACAGGTTCTTCTGGCCGAAGGCATTGATGCCGTTCTTCACGCCGATACCGGCATCGTTCTGCGCCAGCACGGTGCTCGGGATACGGATCAGGCGAATGCCACGATGGAAGGTGGCGCAGGCGTAGCCCACTGCATCCAGCACCGCACCGCCGCCCAGGGCCAGCACGTAGCAATGCCGGTCCAGGCCGTGTTGCAGCATGTCGCTGTACAGCCGTTCCAGTACCTGCGCGTGCTTGCTCAGTTCACCGGCCGGCAGCGCAATCGGTGCCGCCTGCAGATGCAAGTCGGGATACGCGGCAAAGTAGCTGTCGATCTCTTCCAGCAGGTGCGGTGTGCTGAGCAACAGTTGTTCATCGGCGAACACCAGTACCGTCACCGGGCCGCTGTGCTGGGCGGTGAGTTGGCGATGCAGGCAAGGGTTGAGCGGGGCGAACAGGTGGTCGGTGAACACCACCGGGTAGTCATAACGGACTTCGAAGCGCCCGTGCAGCGCTTGCTCGACGTGCGGCTTGCGCGTGGCCTTGAACAGGCTGTAGCCCGCCACAAACACCACCGGCAGCACCATGCTGGCGAGGATCGTCACCAGCAGCGCGTTTTGCTCGATCAGGAATGTACCGATAGCCGTGTAGGCCAGGGCCAGGCCCGCGTTGGCCAGGGTGGTGATGACTGTAAATGCCCGCAGCGGATAGCGCTGCATGCCGGCGGCCACCACCGAGGTTTCCGCCAGTACCGGTACGCCACGCAGGCAAATCAGCGAGAGTGTGCCCAAGCGATACGCCAACTGCCCCGGTTGGCGCTGATGCAGGCCCAGGCGGCCTGACAGCAGGCGAAAATACCCGGCCCCCAGGGCGTACCCCAACCCGGCACCGAGGCACAGGCCAATGAAAATCACCAGGTAACCGCCCAGGCTGCCCAGCATCGCCACCGCCAGCAGCGCCACCAGGCTCGACGGTACGGGCAGCACCACGTCCAGCGCGAGCAGGGCAATCAGCAGCAGCGCCAGGTTGAATGTTTGCGTGGGGGTCGTCGGCTGATAGAGGTTGAGGTGTATCAGGACGTCTTGGATCTGTTGCTCGAACAACAGGAAGCTGGCGATGACCAGCCCCGAAAAGCACAGCAATGACAGCCAGAAATGTTCAACTGGCCCCTTTTTCGAGAACGCACGATACCACCGGCTGCGCTTCATCAAAGCATCCCTTTTGAGTGTTAAGACTTAAATTCCGTGTCTTGTGTTAACGCTGCGTCTGGTCGGTTTTCAGAGCAATAAAATTCCTCGCCTGGATGGCTGTTTATACGGGCAATGGCTGATTGCCTTCATGGTATGGATGAACTTAGTCGGTTGTGGTTTTTTTGCAAGTTTGTCGGGCGACAGCGTTTTAAAGCGCGACTGAAAGCAGGTCGAGACGGGTTTTATGTGATGGTATTTATTGATTGAATACAACGAGTTGCATAGTGTTTTGAATGACGCCAATAACCCGTCAAACGTGTTTGTCTTGAATGAGTCATTGATGTTCAAGTGCGCGAAGCGTGTTGTTTTCGGGGATGAATTATTGCCGTTCGCTATATAGCGTTGTTCCACGTTGTATTTGTCGAGAATGATTCCGTTTAATGTGGGTGTGCTCACGCCGTGGAATTGTTTCGGGAGCGTCCAGCAACTAAAGGGACCTGCGTTATTGGCCTTTAAACCCGTTGTGTGCAGCGTTGCCCGCAATGCTGCGGGGTGCGCACGGATGCGATCAAGAGGCCACTGAGCCGGCGTGCGCTAACCGAGGAAACGAAAGCCGCTAGAGAGTTTTTCCTTGAGGTAACCCACCAGCGCACTCACCGACTTGGGTACATGGGGCGAGTAGGGCCGAATCAGGTAGATCTCATCGGCAAACGCGCCCTTGAGCGTCCAGTCCTTGAGCACCTGCACCAGTTTGCCGCCGGCCAGGGCGGCGTGGGCGCTGAAGTCCGGGAGCAGGGCGATGCCCAGGTGGTTGAGCGCCGCGTCGCGCAAGGCTTCGCTGTTGTTGGTGGAGAAGCTGCCGGCGATGGGCACGGTGACCCGTTCGACTTTCCTGCTGCCGCGCTCGAAGGTCCAGGCCGGTTGGTCGGTGCCGCGCGGGTAATAGAGGCAGTTGTGTGCGCTGAGGTCGGCGGGCGCGCGCGGTTCACCGTGGCGTTGCAGGTAGTCACGGCTGGCAACCAGCACTGAGGTGGTGTCGCACAGCTTCCAGGCCACATGGGTTTCCGGTACCTGGAAACCGTGGCGCACCGCCAGGTCGTAGCCTTCGGCGGCCAGCGAGCTCAAGGCGTCCGACACGTCCAGCTGGATACGCACCTGCGGGTAGTGCTGGAGGAACTCCGACAGGTGCGGCACCAGCTGTTGCCGGGCGAATGCCACGGGGGCGGTCAAGCGCACCAGGCCACGAATCTCGCCGGCGGAATCGCGCACGGACGAGAAGCTGCGGGCGATTTGCTCATAGGCACCGCGCACTTCACGGGTCAACGACAACCCGGCATCGGTCAACCGCACGCTGCGCGTGGTGCGCGTCACCAGGCGTGTGCCGGTGGCTTTCTCCAGGTCGGAAATACGCTGGCTGACCGCGGATTTACTCACCCCCAGGCGCGCGGCCGCAGCGGTGTAGGTGCCGTGTTCCTCCAGCACTGAGAGCCAGTGAATGTGGGTCCACAGCCCTTCGATCTCGGATTTTTCCATGGGGTTATTGTTCGCCTATGAGGACAATCAGTTCTGGATTCTGCTCTGGTTTGGAACAAACCGAAAGCCTATCGTGTGTCCCAACGCAACCCACCTGGGATCTACTGCCATGACTACAACAATCGAGCACTACATCAACGACCAGCGCGTCAGCCGCGATGATCGCTATCAGGACGTCTACAACCCGGCCACCGGCGAAGTGACCGGCCGCGTCGCCCTGGCCAGCCGGCAGACGGTCGATGAGGCCGTCGCCGCCGCGCAAGCCGCGTTCACCCGTTGGGCTGACACCCCACCGATCCGCCGCGCCCGCGTATTGTTCGAATACCTGCACCTGCTGCGTGAGCGCAAGGACGACCTGGCGCGCATCATCGTTGCTGAACACGGCAAGGTCTTCACCGATGCCCAGGGCGAAGTCGACCGTGGTATCGACATCCTCGAATTCGCCTGTGGCATTCCCAACCTGCTCAAGGGCGAACACTCCGACCAGGTTTCCCGTGGCATGGACAATTGGACGATGCGCCAGCCCCTGGGCGTGGTCGCCGGCGTCACACCGTTCAACTTCCCGGTGATGGTGCCGATGTGGATGTACCCGATCGCCATCGCGGCGGGCAACACCTTCATCCTCAAGCCAAGCCCGACCGACCCGAGCGCCTCGCTGTTCATGGCCGAGCTGCTGCATGAAGCCGGCCTGCCCAAAGGTGTATTCAACGTGGTGCAGGGCGACAAGGAAGCGGTGGACGCGCTGATCGCACACCCGGACGTCAAGGCCGTGAGCTTTGTCGGCTCCACGCCGATCGCCCAATACATCTACGAAACCGGCGCGCGCAACGGCAAGCGCGTCCAGGGCCTGGGCGGCGCGAAGAACCACATGGTGGTAATGCCCGACGCGGATATCGAGAAAACCGTCGACGCGCTGATGGGCGCCGCCTACGGCAGTGCTGGCGAACGCTGCATGGCCATCTCCGTCGCGGTGCTGGTGGGCGATGTGGGCGACAAAGTCATCGCCGCCCTGACCGAACGAGCCAAGCAACTGCGCATCACCGACGGCCGCGACCTCAAGGCCGAAATGGGCCCGATCGTCTCGCGCGCCGCCCTGGAGCGCATCAGCGGCTACATCGAACAAGGCGTGCAGGCCGGCGCGCAACTGCTGCTCGACGGGCGTGACTATGTGCCTACCGAAGCGGGCCTGGAAAACGGCTTCTGGCTCGGCGCGACCTTGTTCGACCACGTGACCAAAGAGATGAGCATCTACCGCGAAGAAATCTTCGGCCCGGTGCTGGCCTGTGTGCGCGTGAATGACTTTGCCGAGGCGGTGAAGCTGGTCAACGACCACGAGTTCGGCAACGGCGTCAGCTGCTTTACCCGCGACGGCAACATTGCCCGCGAGTTTGCGCGGCGTATCGAAGTGGGCATGGTCGGCATCAACGTACCGATCCCGGTGCCGATGGCCTGGCACGGGTTTGGTGGCTGGAAGAAGAGCCTGTTTGGCGACATGCATGCCTACGGCACCGAAGGCGTGCGCTTCTACACCAAGCAGAAGTCGATCATGCAGCGCTGGTCGGAAAGCATCGAGCAGGGCGCGGAGTTTGCGATGCCTGTGTCCAAATAACGCTTGGAAGAACACCGCAGGGCAAATGTGGGAGGGGGCTTGCCCCCGATGGCGGTGGATCAGTCGTAGAGATGTCGACTGACCCACCGCCATCGGGACCAAGCCCCCTCCCATTTTTTTTGACCGCGTAAGGGTTGACGATTCAGTGATTCAAGAATACTGTACATAAACACAGTGTTTAAGCGCTGATCGACCAACACTCGGCAACTTCAGCCATGCCAAACACTGTGTGCAAGTTAACGGATTAACTTGATGCACAGGCTCGTTATACCGAGCCGTTTTATATCGAGAGAGGGAACTCATGTCCTATCCAGAACGCAAACTCATCGGCTTGACCGGTTTCACCCTGGCGCAGAATGCCAATATCCTTTCTGAACGTAATTGTTTTGGCGAGCGCAGCCAAAACAAAGGCATGTTGGATGGCAAGGGCAGCGGGATGTTCACTGATACAAACAGTGTGCCGCCGATCACCCATCAGAAGTCGCCTAAAACACAATGGACGGCAACTTCCAACGACGCCCAAACCTTGAAGACGGCGGCGCAAGCCAAGGGCTTTACCCAGAAGAACGCCGGGGCCAAGGCCGCGGCGCGGGTGTTCGGTAATTGATTGGCTCGCTTTCTACTGAGCTGTCATTTATTGCAAGTGCCACTGTATTTATATCAAGGATATAAACACAGTGATGGCCTTTGTAATCTAAATAATCCCTCATGTTGTGATATTCAGGCTTCCATGTTAAACCTGTTTTCGCACTTGCAGATGCAACTATCATATGCTCTTTCAGTCGCCATTAAGTTGCGGGCTGTCAGGTGCTATTTAATCTTCGCTTGTCACTTAAGCGTCAGCAAAAGGACATCATCATGAAACATGCGAATCACACACCCACTCGCTGGACACGGGCCGATGCGCTGAAAGTTAATGAAAATGACCCGACGACGACACAGCCGTTAGTGAGTCCTGACTTTCCTGTCATGAGTGACACGGTCTTTATCTGGGACACCATGCCATTGCGTGAACTCGATGGCACGGTGGTATCGGTGGATGGCTGGTCAGTGATCTTCACCCTGACCGCCGACCGTCGCCCCCATGATCCACAATTCATCAACGCCGATGGCCGCTACGACATCAAGCGCGATTGGGAAGACCGCCATGGTCATGCGCGTATCTGCTACTGGTATTCGCGTACCGGTAAGGACTGGATCTTCGGCGGCCGTGTCATGGCCGAAGGGGTTTCGCCGACCACCCGTGAATGGGCAGGCACGCCGATCCTGTTGAATAACAACGGTGATATCGACCTGTACTACACCTGCGTCACGCCGGGTGCCACGATTGCCAAAGTCAGGGGCCAGGTTGTCACCTCGGACACCGGTGTCACCCTCCAGGGCTTTGATCAGGTCAAGTCGTTGTTCGACGCCGATGGCACCTACTACCAAACCGAAGCACAGAACGCGACCTGGAACTTTCGCGATCCCAGCCCCTTTATCGACCCCGTCGATGGCAAGTTGTACATGGTGTTCGAAGGCAATGTGGCCGGCGAGCGCGGGACTCACGAAGTGGGCCCGAACGAGCTGGGACTGGTGCCACCGGGGCATGAGGACGTGGGCGGCGCCCGCTACCAGGTGGGTTGCATCGGCATCGCCGTGGCCAAGGACCTCAACGGTGACGAGTGGGAAATCCTGCCGCCGCTGGTGACTGCCGTCGGGGTGAATGACCAGACCGAGCGGCCGCACTATGTGTTCCAGGACAACAAGTACTACCTGTTCACCATCAGCCACAAGTTCACCTACGCGGATGGCGTGACGGGTCCGGATGGCGTCTATGGCTTTGTCAGCGATCATCTGTTCGGCCCCTATGCACCGATGAATGCGTCGGGGCTGGTACTCGGCAACCCGCCTTCGCAGCCGTTCCAGACGTACTCTCACTGCGTGATGCCCAACGGCCTGGTGACGTCGTTCATCGACAGCGTACCCACCACCGGCGATGACTACCGCATCGGCGGGACCGAAGCGCCGACGGTCAGGATCGTGTTGAAGGGCGCTCGCTCGTTTGTGCAGGAGTCTTACGACTACGGCTACATTCCGGCGATGCGTGACGTGGTGTTGAGCCAGTAACCCCAGTGCAAAAGCCAGCCTGATTTCATCAGGTAGGTGGGAGGGGGCTTGCCCCCGATAGCGGAGTGACAGTCACTGTATAGGTGCCTGATACACCGCCATCGGGGGCAAGCCCCCTCCCACATTTTTTTGAGCGCGTTACAGCCTGTCTTCACCGCTCAAGTCCCAGCCCACCCGGCCGATACAGGCACTAGCACCACGAGTGATCCCGAACTCGTAGGGGCACGCCTGGTCGTCGCTCAGGTCAACGAATAAAAATCAAAAGGGGTGGCCATGACCATATTGCAGCGTGTGATCGGCGGGTTTGCGGTGTTGGTGCTGTTACTGCTGATCATGGCAGGGATCAGCTATCAGAACACGCAGTCCATCAGCAGTCGCTTGACCATTATTACCGGCCAGTCGGCGCCCTTGAGCCGGGCCGCCAGTGAGCTGTATGTGCATATCCTGCGCGCCAACCAGGCGTTGCTGGCCATTCAGATCAGCACCGACCCCAAGCAGATCGAGGACGGCAAGCGACCGTTTACCGAGAGCATCGCCCAGTTCAATCAGTTACTCGACAGCACCGTTGCCTACACAGGCGAGCATGAAGCGCTGCGGGCGAACCTGGCGCAGCAGCGCCAAGAGGTAGCGGCCTACGCCGAACAGGCGCAGGCGTTGATGACGTCCCACTTGCAACATGTGCAGCAGTTGGCGCTGACGCGCAAACTGCAAGGCTACAGCAGTGCGCAGGCCATGCAGTTGACCAGCTATTTGCGTGATTACATCGCGCATGCGCGCAGTGTTGGCGAGCCGCAACAGGTTGCCGCAGCGGAAAAGCTGCTGCTGGAAGTCAACAAATCCTACGATGGCTTCGCGGCCCATGCTGTCACGCCCGCCATTGATAAATTACAGCGTGTGCTCAATCTGCAAGACGAAGTGATCAGCACCCGGGCCCAGGCCCTGACGGCGATTGACCCGCGGGTCGGGCGGATTGCCGGGGTCATGGTCAACCGCCTGCTGACGGATCTGACCGCCCCTGACGGCTTGTTCCAGGCCTATCAGGTAGAGGCGAAACTGGCCGCGCAGGTGCAGCAGCAACGCAATGCGGTGGAGGCGGCGCTGAAAGCCACCCTGGACAGGATTGGCGAGTTTGGCAGCCAGTCCCTGGAGGTGGCCAACCAGGCCAGTCAGTCTGCCAATGCCACCATCGGCACCAGCCGCAGCTTGCTGTTGATCGCGTGTGTGCTTGCGGTGCTGGCGGCGGTGTTGATTGGCACCTGGGTCGCCTTCAGCTTGCGGCGTCCGCTGGCGGCGTTTCGCGAAGTCCTCAAGACGCTCACTGCGGGCGACATGCGGGTCAGTTTCGATGTCAGCCGTAAAGATGAGTTCGGTGAGTTGGGGGGTTACCTGAACGAACTGACCAAGGCCCTGCAGAAAACCTTCCGTGAATTGATCAGCTCTGCCGATGCACTGGCCGTGACCGCCGGCAGCAACGCCTTGAACAGCGAACAGACCACCCGTGTGGTGGATGAGCAGAAGGACCGGTTGCAATCGGCAGCCTCGGCCATGACGCAGATGGAAAGCACGGTCGAAGAGGTGGCCCGGCGCGCGCAGGACACCCGCCAGGCCGTGGACGACACGAGTGAGCTCACCCACAAGGTGCAGGCGCGCGTGGCCGAGACCATCGTCAATATCCGCCAGCAGGCTGACCAGGTGAACAAAGCCACGCAGGTGACCGATGAGTTGCAGAAGTACGGGCAGAACATCGAGGGCATTGTGGTCGCCATTCGCACCATTGCCGAACAGACCAACCTGCTTGCCCTGAATGCGGCGATCGAAGCGGCCCGTGCCGGCGAGCAGGGACGTGGTTTTGCGGTAGTGGCCGATGAAGTGCGTTCCCTGGCCAGCCGTACCCAGACCTCGACCAGCGAAATCCAGGACATGATCGGGCTCATGCAGGAAAAAATTCACTCGGTGGTGCACGTGATGAACGAAAGCCAGGCGCAGTCCAGCCAGTGCGTGTCCCTGGCCTCGGGTGCCGGTGACTTGCTGCTGTCGATGAGCGATTCGGTCGACAGTATCCGCGACATGAATATTCAGATTGCCGCCGCCACCGAGCAGCAGAGCGCCACGGTGCAGGAAACCAGTCGGATGGTCATCCAGATCAACGATTCGGCCCAGCAGACGGCAGACGGTGCCGAGCAGTCCGCCATCAGCAGCCACGAGCTGTCGGACATGGCCAAGGTGCAGCGCGAGCTGCTCCATCATTTCAGCGTTTGAGCCGCGGGAGTCAGAACATGAAAGCATGGTTAATGCTCGCCTTGGGGGCGACGCTGTTCATTCCGGGCCCAACCCAGGCCGCCACGCCCTTGCTGGGTGTGGGCATGGCAAAATACGACGACAACTTCCAGACCCTGCTGCGCAATGGGGTGCAGCAACAGGCCAGCGTCATGAACGCCGACATCTTTATGGAGAACGGGCAGGACAGCATCGATTTGCAGATGCGCCAATTCCGCAACCTGGTCAACGCCAAGGTGGACGCGATTATCGTCGCGATGGTTGACGGCAAAAGTGCGGCGCAAATGATGCAGTTGGCCACGGACGCAAAGATCCCGCTGGTATTCGTCAACCGCAATCCGAACCCGGAAAAATGGCCGGCGCAGACCGCGTTTGTCGGCTCCAACGAGTTGGAGTCAGGGACGTTGCAGATGGAAGAGCTGGCGCGCCGCGCCGGTTACAAGGGCAATGTGGTGATTCTGGTGGGCGACCCGGCCAACGCATCCTCCTTGATGCGCACCGAAGACGTGGAAAAAGTCGTCGCCAAATACCCGGATATGAAAGTCGTCCAGAAAAAAGTCGGTAACTGGGAGCGTAGCCAGGCTGCCACGATTGTCATTGACTGGATCAAGCAGGGTGTCGATTTTTCGATCATCGCGGCCAATAACGATGAAATGGCGATCGGCGCGATCATGGGATTGGAAAAGGCCGGCAAGCAGGCCAAGGACTACTGGGTCGGCGGCATCGACGGCACCCCGGACGGTTTGAAATTGATGGCTGAGGGCAAGATGGCGGTCAGCGTGTTTCAGGACGCCGCAGGCCAGGCCGGCGGTGCAGTGGACACCGCACTGCGCCTGGTACGCGGCGAGGTGCTGGAGTCGACGGTGGTCTGGGTGCCGTTCAAGTTGATCACACCGGAGAATCGCCAGGCGTTTGAATAGGGGCGGGGCCTAGACTGACCCCCCTCGATCCAGCCATGGAACGCCCGGCAGATAGGGTTGTTGTGGCGAGCGGGCTTGTCCCGCGTTGGGCTGCGAAGCAGCCCCGCAACCGGCCTCTACAGAGTGTCTGATACACGGCGGTCTTCTTGACTGGGGCTGCTTCGCAGCCCAACGCGGGACAAGCCCGCTCGCCACAGGGAGATCTGTCAGGGGCCGTTACCGCAGCAACGGATATGTCCTCACTCCAACCCACAGGTTCAGGGCCACGCCTATGCCCGAGAAGGTAAACCGCGAAACTCAGCGGGGGCTGAGGGCCGCTGGTTTTTTCAGCACATGGGCCATGCCCACCGTGCTGAGATACACCACGCTGCCCATGTTTGGCGCTTGCAGGCCCGAGCTGCGCACCAGGATGGCCTGGCCAGGCGCGTCCTCGCCCGGTTGCAACGCCACGGTCAGGGTGCAGGTATTGCCGCCGAATTCGCGCTCGGTGACTACGCCACGGCAGCCGGATTCGTCGGTGGTACTCAGGTGCAGTTGCTCGGGGCGCAGCATGATCTGTGCCGCACCATGATTGGCCTGGCTGTCGACCGACACGCGGCCCAACGCACAGTGAGCCCAGCCCGCCTCAATCCGCGCGGACATGACCACGGCTTCGCCGAGAAATAACGCGGTTTGTTCGTCCACGGGGTACTGATAAAGGTTCATCGGATGACCCGATTGCACCAGGCGCCCCTGGCGCATCACCGCCAACTGGTCGGCGAACGACAGCGCCTCACTCTGATCATGGGTGACCAGGATCGTGGTGATGTTCGCATCACTCAGCAACCGCGCCACCATCTTGCGCATGGCCGAGCGCAGGCCGGTGTCCAGTGCGGAAAACGGTTCATCCAGCAGCATCAGCCGGGGCTGTTGCGCCAAGGCCCGCGCCAGCGCCACGCGCTGCTGTTGGCCGCCGGACAGCTCGTGGGGCCAGCGCCGGGCCATGTTGGCGTCGAGGGCCACGCTGTCCATCAGTTCGGCGATGCGTTCGTGCCGTGCAGCGTGCTTGGCCGCGAGGCCGAAGCCAATGTTGTCGGCCACAGTCATGTGCGGGAACAACGCACCATCCTGCGGCACATAACCGATCTGGCGCTGGTGGGCCGGCACGGCGTGGATGTCGTCGACCAGCACCTGGCCGTTCAGGGTCAGGCTGCCGCTGTCGGGGAATTCAAAGCCGGCAATCATCCGCAGCAAGGTGGTCTTGCCGGAGCCGGAAGGCCCGACGATCACCGTGCGGCAGCCGTTGGGCACCGCCAGGCTGACGTCGGCCAAGGCCGCTTGGGTGCCGAAGGTTTTGCAAAGAGCAGTGAGTTCGAGGGCGTTCATCGGCCGGCCGTGCGTTTGGATTGGTGGTAGAGGAGGCCGGTCAACGGCAGTGAGAGCAGGATCATGATCAACGCGTAAGGCGCGGCGGCGGCGTAGTCGATCTCGCTGGTCATCGCCCAGAAACCGGTGGCCAGGGTGCGCGTGCCGTTGGGCGCGAGCAACAGGGTGGCGGTCAGCTCGTTGGTGATCGCCAGGAACACCAGCGCCGCTCCTGCAGCGGCGGCCGGGGCCGCCAGGCGCATCGTGATCAGCCACAGGGCGCGGCCCGGCGAGCGGCCAAGGCTGCGCGCCATGTTTTCCAGTTCCACCGGCGCCTGGGCGATGCCCGCACGCAGGCTCACCAGCGCCCGTGGCAGGAACATCAGCAGGTAGGCGAGCAGCACGGTGATCGTCGTCTGGTAGATTGGCCGGGCGAAGTGGATGGTCACCGTGACCAGCGCCAGTGCCACGACAATGCCGGGCAACGAACTGGTGATGTAGTTGCAGCTTTCCAGGATGCGTTGCAGGCGCCCCGGCGCACGAATCGACAGCCAGGCAATCGGTACCGCCGCGCAGGTGGTCAACACCGCACCGGCAATGCCCAGCAGCACGGTTTGCTCCAGCGCCGGCAGCAGCTCGCTGAACTGCCAGACCTCACGCCCACCGGCGACCAGCCATTTGCCCAGGGTGACCAGCGGCACGCCGAGGGCCAATGCACAGGTTGCGGCTTGCAAGCCGAGGGAGAGCATGCGGGTGACGGCGCTCAGCCGCACGATGCGTTGCTCACGGGCACTGCCGGAACCGACCCGGGCATAACGTGCATGGCCGCGCGAGGCGGATTCGACGGTGAGCATCGCCAGGCAACACAGGGCCAGCACCGCCGCGAGCATATTGGCCGCCGGGCCGTTGAAGGTGGACTTGAACTGATCGAAAATCGCCGTGGTGAAGGTGTCGAAGCGGATCATCGCGTACAGGCCATATTCGGCCAACAGATGCAGGCCGACCAACAGCGCACCGCCGCAGATCGCCAGGCGCAACTGCGGCAACACCACCCGCCGGAACACCGCCCAGGGCTTGAGGCCCAGGGATTCGGCCACGTCTTCAATCGCAGGGTCCAGCCGGCGCAGGGTCGCCGCCACCGGCAGGTACAGAAACGGGAAATAGGCGATCACCGACACCAGCACACCGGCCGGCAGTCCATGGATCGACGGCACCAGGCTGACCCACGCGTAACTGTGCACAAACGCCGGCACTGCCAGCGGCGCGACCGCCAGCAACGACCAGGCACGGCGGCCGGGCAGGTCGGTGCGCTCGGTCAACCACGCGAGCGCGACGCCCAATACGATGCACAACGGCAAGGTGAACAGCACCAGTAGCACGGTGTTCGTCAGCAACTCGCCGACGCGAGGGCGCCATACCAGCGCTTCGATTTGCGCCCAGCCGATTTGCCACGACACGCCGATCACAAACGCAATCGGCAGCAGCGCCAACAACGAAACCAGTACCGACAAACTGGTGACCCACGTGCCCCCACGGCTTTTGAACAGTCCGTGGGGGCGTTTGCGTAGCGGCGCGTGGGCGATGCCGGGTATCGACGATTCAGGCAACAATCAGAGCAGTCCGGCCTGGGTCATCAGCTCGACAGCCTTTTTGCTGTTGAGTTTCGACGCGTCGACCTTAGGTGCATCCAGTTGCGCCAGTGGCATCAGTTTGGGGTTGGATTGGGCGTTCTGGCCGACCGCGTATTCGAACGAATTGCCGTCCTTGAGGACCGCCTGGCCGTCTTTGCCGGTGATCCACTTCAAGAAGGCCTGGGCCTGTTCCTGATGCTTGCTGGAGGCCAGGACACCGGCACCGGAGATGCTCACAAACGCGCCCGGGTCCTGGTGCTTGAAGTAGTGCAGCTGGGTGTTCTTGCTGTTTTCACCGGTCTTGGATTGGTCGACGAAGCTGTAATAGTGATAGATCACCCCGCTGTCGACCTGGCCGGCGTTGACGGCCTTGAGCACGGCGCTGTTGCCTCGGTAGATGCTCGCGTTGGCCTTCATTGCCTTGAGCCAGTCGAGGGTCGCAGCTTCGCCCTTGAGTTCAAGCACGGCGGCGACGATGGCCTGGAAGTCGGCACCGGCCGGTGAAGCGGCCCAGCGGCCTTTCCAGCTTGGCGAAGCCAGGTCCAGCAGGGATTTAGGCAGGTCGCCCTCTTTCAGTTTGCTCGGGTTGTACACGAACACGGTGGAGCGCGCAGCGATGCCCACCCATTTGCCATGAGCCGGGCGGTAGGCGGCGTCCACCTGTTGCAGGGTGGTCGGCGCGACCGGCGCGAACAGGCCTGCGTTGTCCACCAGCACCATGGCCGGGGAGTTTTCGGTGAGGAACACATCCGCCGGAGAGGCCGCGCCTTCCTGCACGAGCTGGTTACCCATCTCGGTGTCGTCGCCATTGCGGATCGTCACCGGAATCCCGGTTTCCTGGGTGAACCCTTCGACCCAGGCCTTGGTGAGGCTTTCATGCTGGGCGTTGTAGACCACGATGCCGACCGGCTCGCTGGCGGCATACACATGCCCGGCGCTGACCAGGGCGGTGGCCAGCAGGGCTTTTTTGACGAACGAAGGAAGGCGGGTGGTCATGCGGTGAGCGCTCCGGGTTTGTATGGCGACACGGGAAATCCGCTAGAGGTCGATTGAGACGAAACCAATAGGAATCATTTGCATGTTTAGGCGCGGCGAATGTAGAGCCGGGAATGAGAAAAAAACGTCAAAAAAATGTGATAAACGGGTCGCGAGCGCACGGGGTTGAAGGTGGTCGAAGCATTTTGGGTGGCCAATCATCAGCTATTGACGTGGGGAGCGATTGCCTACCTCTTTTATCTTGGTGTTACCCCATTCAAGAAAGCTGCTGGCACTGTAGACGTCGACTGACCGACCGCCATCGGGGGCAAGCCCCCTCCCACAGTTTGAGGCGGTCAATGTGGGAGGGGGCTTGCCCCCGATGACGGAGGGTCAGTTGATACCTGTATGACTGACACACGGCTATCGGGGGCAAGCCTCCTCCCACATTTATCCTGCATTCCTACCGCCGACCTGTGCGGGTACTCACATCCACCCACACCGCCAGCACCAGGATGCTGCCCTTCACAATCATCTGCCAATAACTGTCCACATCCAGCATCGACATGCCGTTATCCAGGCTGGTGATCACCAGCGCCCCGAGCAGCGCGCCATACACCGTGCCCGAGCCGCCGCGCATGGATGTACCGCCGATGAAGCACGCAGCGATGGCGTCGAGTTCGCCCATATTGCCCGCCGACGGTGAGCCCGCCGCGAGGCGCGCGGTGTTGACCAGGCCGGCGAGGGCGCACATCACGCCCATGATCCCGAAGATCCACAGTTTCACCGCCTGCACATTGATACCTGACAGGCGCGTGGCTTCCATGTTGCTGCCCACCGCATACACGCGGCGGCCGAACACGGTCTGGCTGGTGACGTAGCTGAACACGCCAAGCAGCACCAGCAACAGCAGCACCGGCACAGGAATGCCGTCGTAGCTGTTGAGGGTGGTGACGAACCCAGCCAGCACCGCGCCGATCACCACCACGCGCAGTACGTCCCGCACCAGCGAGTGCGCGGCCAACCCGTGCAGTGCGCGGTTGCGCCGTTGTTTCCAGGTCAAGAACAGGGTCAGGGCAAACAGCAGGACCCCAAGGCCAAGCCCCACCGAATGCGGCAAATACCCCTGGCCCACATACACCAGCGATGGCGACACCGGCGCAATGGTGGTGCCGCCGGTAATCCCCAGCAGAATCCCGCGAAACGCCAACATGCCACCCAGGCCAACGATAAACGACGGGATGCGCAGGTAGGCGGTCATGTAGCCGTTGGCCAAACCGATCATCAAGCCACACAGCGCCACCAGGCTGAGGTTGGCCAGCAACGGCATGTGATAGACCACATCCAGGATCGCCGCGAGCCCGCCGAGCAAGCCGAGCAATGAGCCCACCGACAAATCGATCTCCCCGCTGATGATCACCAGCACCATGCCGCAGGCCAGGATCCCGGTGATCGACATCTGCCGCAGCAGGTTGGACAGGTTGCGCGGAGTGAGGAAACCGCCCTCGGTCTGCCAGCTGAAAAACAGCCAGATAAACGCCACGGCGATCACCAGGGCGAGCATTTTGTAGCGGGTAAACAGCTGTTTGACCTGATTCATCTACGCGGTTTTCCGATCGTTATTATTGTTTTGGCTGAGCGCGGCGGCGAGCACCTGTTCCTGGGTGAGCCCCTCGTTGATGAAGTCGCCCCGCAACTGGCCGTCGCCGATCACCAGCACGCGGTTGGACACGCCGAGCACTTCGGCCAGCTCCGACGAGACCATGATGATCGATACACCTTCGGCCGCCAGCGCGCCCATCAGTTTGTAGATCTCATACTTGGCCCCCACATCCACCCCGCGTGTGGGCTCGTCGAGGATCAGCACCTTGGGCTTGGCCATCAGCATTTTCGCCAGCACGGCTTTTTGCTGGTTGCCGCCGGACAGGCTGGTGATCGGCAAGAACGGGCTGGCCGTCTTGAGGTGCATGCGCGCGATCTGTTGGTCGATGCTGCCCAGTTCGGCCTCGGCGTCGATACGGGTCAGGTGCGCATAGGTGTCGAGCACCGCCAGGGTGATGTTCTGGCCCACGCCCAGGTCGGGAATGATGCCTTGGCGCTTGCGGTCCTCGGGCACCATGCACAGCCCGGCGCGGATCGATTTAAGCGGCGTGCGCGTGTCGATCAGTTGGCCGTCCAGCCACACCTCGGCGCTGTAGCGGCCGGGGTAGGCGCCGAACAGCGCCGACACCAGCTCCGTGCGCCCGGCGCCCACCAAGCCGGCGATGCCGAGGATTTCGCCGCGCTTGAGCACGAAGGAAATATCGTCGACGCGTTTGCGCTTGGGGTTGTCGACGTCGTAGCAAGTCACGTGGCGCGCCTCGAAGATCACCTCGCCCACGGCATGGGGCTCGGTGGGGTAGAGGTTGCTCATCTCGCGTCCGACCATCTGCGTGATGATGCGCGGGATATCCATATCGGCCATGGCGGTGGTCGCGATGTGTTTGCCGTCGCGAATCACTGAGATGGTGTCGCACACCGCCGCCACTTCATCGAGTTTGTGGGAGATGTACACGCAGGCCACGCCCTTGGCCTTGAGGTCGCGGATGATGTCGAGCAGCACCTCGATCTCAGAGCGGGTCAGGGCCGAAGAGGGCTCGTCGAGGATCAACAAGCGCGCCTTTTTGTTCAGGGCCTTGGCGATTTCCACCAGTTGCTGGTAGCCGCCGCCGTACTGCGACACCGGCAGCGCGACGTTCATGTCCGGCACCTTGAGTTCGCGCATCAACGCTTCGGCGCGGTGCAGCATCGCCGGGTAGTTCATGCGCCCGCCGGGCAAGGTCAGCTCGTGGCCCATGAAGATGTTCTCGGCCACCGACAGGTCGGGCACCAGGGTCAGTTCCTGGTGGATGATGACGATACCGGCGGCCTCGGTTTCGCTGATGGACTGGGCCTTGAGCGGTTGCCCGTCCCAGAGGATTTCACCCTCCCAGGTGCCGTGCGGATAGACGGCCGACAGCACCTTCATCAAGGTCGACTTGCCGGCACCGTTCTCACCGCACAGGCCGACACATTCCCCCGGCCGCACCTTGATATCGATGCCGTTCAGCGCGTGGACACCGCCAAAGGTTTTGACGATGCCGTTCATTTGCAGCAGGTAGTCGGACATGACCATGGCTCACACAAAAGGCCGAAGAAACGCGGGTTCCCGTAGGAGCGAGCTTGCTCGCGAAGAACCCGAGGACACCGCGTTCATCCTCAATGCCCGCGTTATCGTTGACGTTTTTCGCGGGCAAGCCCGCTCCTACTGGCCAATCTGCTCTTTGGTATAGAACCCGTCCTTTTCCAACAGGTCGATATTCGCCTTGGTCAGCGGGGTCGGGGTGAGCAGGATGGTGTCGACTTTCTTGCTGCCATTGTCGTACTGCGAGCTGTACGTCGGTTTCTCGTTACGCGCCAACTGCACCGAGAGCTTGGCGGCTTCGGTGGCGATCAGCTTGAGCGGCTTGTACACGGTCATGGTCTGGGTGCCGTCGATCACGCGCTTGACCGCCGCGAGGTCGGCGTCCTGGCCCGAGATCGGCACCTTGCCCGCCAGCTTCTGCGCGGCCAGGGCCTGGATCGCACCGCCGGCGGTAGCGTCGTTGGAGGCGACGATGGCGTCGATCTTGTTGTTGTTCCGGGTCAGGGCGTTTTCGACGATGCTCAGGGCTTCGGTAGGGTTCCATTCCTTGACCCACTGCTGGCCGACAATCTTGATGTCGCCCTTGTCGATGGCCGGTTGCAGCACTTTCATCTGGCCTTCGCGCAGCACCTTGGCGTTGTTGTCGGTGGGCGCGCCGCCGAGCAGGAAGTAATTGCCCTTGGGCGCCGCTTGCAGCACGCCGCTGGCCTGCATCTCGCCGACTTTTTCGTTATCGAAGGAGATATACGCGTCGATGTCGGCGTTGAGGATCAGGCGGTCATAGGACACCACCTTGATCCCGGCTTTCTTGGCCTCGGCCACGGCGTTGGTCAACACGGTGGCGTTGAACGGCACGATCACGATCACGTCGACGCCACGGGAGATCAGGTTTTCGATCTGGGAAATCTGCTTCTGCTCATTGGCATCGGCAGACTGCACGAAGACCTTGGCATCGAGTTTTTCCGCCGCGGCAACGAAGTAGTCACGGTCACGGGACCAGCGCTCCAGGCGCAGGTCGTCGATGGAAAAACCGATTTTCGGGTGGGCAGAGTCAGCCATCACCGGCAGGGCGAGCAGGGCCAGGGCGGTGGCGAGCAGGGTACGTTTGAATGACTTCATGGTGGTGCGTCCTTTTATTGTTGTTGGAAAGACACAGCGTGATGCGGGTAGAACTGTAGAGCGTCCTTCGACGCTCCGTGCACAGATTTGTCGCGCAAATGTCACCGATAAATAAACCGGTTGACCACTCCCTCCAGCATCTCTTGCCGACCACTCACGGCCTGTGGGTTCAGTTCATGGGCAAACGCATGTTTGGCCAGCGACTCCAGGCTGAACTCACCGGCCAGCACGGCTTGGCCCAGTGGCTGCTGCCAGCCCGCATAACGCTGGTCCTTGAACTGCTGCAACTGGTCGTTCTGCACCATGGCCGCCGCACGTTCCAGCGCCAGGGCGAGTACATCCATGGCGGCGACATGCCCGTGGAACAAGTCCACCTCGTCCAGGCTCTGGCGGCGCACCTTGGAGTCAAAGTTATAGCCGCCATTCTTGAACCCGCCAGCCTTGAGGATTTCATACGTGGCCAGGGTCATTTCCTCGACGCTATTGGGGAACTGGTCAGTGTCCCAACCGTTCTGCGGGTCGCCGCGGTTGGCGTCGATGCTGCCGAAGATCCCCAGGGACACGGCGGTGGCGATCTCATGATGAAAACTGTGCCCGGCCAGGGTCGCGTGGTTGGCCTCGATATTCACCTTGATCTCATGTTCCAGCCCGTACTCATGCAAAAAGCCGAACACCGTGGCGCTGTCGTAATCGTATTGGTGCTTGGTCGGCTCCTGGGGCTTGGGCTCGATCAGCAGGTCGCCCTTGAAGCCGATCTTGTGCTTGTGCTCCACCACCATGCGCATAAAGCGCCCGAGCTGTTCGCGCTCGCGCTTGAGGTCGGTGTTGAGCAGGGTTTCATACCCTTCACGGCCGCCCCAGAGTACGTAGTTGGCACCCTTGAGCCGCAGGGTAGCGTTCATCGCGCTGAACACCTGGGCGGCAGCGTAGGCAAACACTTCAGGGTCGGGGTTGCTCGCTGCGCCAGCGGCAAAGCGCGGGTTGCTGAAGCAATTGGCGGTGCCCCACAGCAGCTTGATACCGGTTTGTTCCTGATGGCGCTCCAGGTGGTCGACCATCTGCGCGAAGTGGTTGCGGTACTCCTTGAGCGAGCTGCCTTCCGGCGCCACATCGGTGTCGTGGAAGCTGTAGTAGTCGATGCCCAGCTTGGAGAAAAACTCAAAGGCCGCGTCAGCCTTGCCGATGGCCACTTCCATCGGCTCACCGCTGCGTTGCCACGGGCGCTTGAAGGTGCCCATGCCAAACATATCCGCCCCCGGCCACACAAAGGTGTGCCAGTAACAGGCGGCCATGCGCAGGTGCTCGCGCATCGGTTTGCCGAGGATCAGCTTGTTTGCGTCGTAATGGCGGAAGGCGAGGGGAGAGTCGCTGGCAGGGCCTTCGAAGCGCACCTGATCGACACCGGGGAAGTACGGCATGGGCGTGTTCCTTATTGTTCTTGGCGATGTCTGGATACTAGCAACGGCACCTGGGCTGCTGATTATGAAAATCACCAAGGTGTAGTGCGATTTTGAGTGGCGAGGGCTAGTCTGTTACCACTGGCCCCCGGATAAAAACAATGAAAACCCTACCGCCCGTCCACCGCATCGCCCTGTTGTTCAACGGCAGCAAAATCTACGACCGTGGCATCATCGCCGGCATCGGCAACTACCTGAGCAGCACGCGCGCGTCCTGGGATTTGTTCCTGGAAGAGGATTTCCTCTGTCGCCTGCGCGGCATCGAGCGCTGGCAGGGTGACGGCATCATTGCCGATTTCGATGACCCGCTGATCGGCGAGGCATTGGCCGATTGCAAACTGCCGGTGGTGGCCGTGGGCGGCTCTTATGAAGATGCGCGCGCCTACCCCAAGGGCATTCCCTACGTCGCCACCGATAACCATGCCTTGATGAAGCTGGCCTATGAGCATTTGATCGAGGCCGGGTTGACCCGCTTTGCCTGTTTCAGCCTGCCCGAAGCCCAGGCCAATCGCTGGGCCCAGGAGCGCGAAAAAGCCTTTCGCCGCCTGCTGCAACGCGATGGCCTGCACGTCGAGGTCTATCGTGGCCTGGGGACCAGTGCGCCGTTGTGGGACAGCGCGGTGGAACAGCAGATCGCCTGGCTGCACAGCCTGCCCAAACCGATTGGCATCATCGCCGTCACCGATGCCCGCGCACGGCAGTTGCTGCAGGCCTGCCTCACGGCCGGGATCGCGGTGCCGGAGGAGGTGGCGTTGATCGGCATCGACAACGATCCGCTGACCCGCACCCTGACGCGGGTGCCGCTCAGTTCGGTGATCCAGGGCACCGAGACCATGGGGCGTACGGCCGCCGCGCTGTTGCATCAGATGCTGCACGGCAAACCCTGCGCGGGCACGCAAATTCTGGTACCGCCGGAGGCGATCAATGTGCAGGCTTCCAGCGTGCATCAACCCTTGGGTAATCCGTATGTGATGCAGGCGCTGCTGTTTATCCGGCAGTACGCCTGCCAAGGCATCAAGACCGCGCAGGTGGCGGCCTATGTCGGTGTGTCGCGCTCATCCCTGGAAGCGCATTTTCGCAAGGCGCGTGGTTGCAGCGTGCATGACGAGATCCTGCGCTTCAAACTCGCGGCCGCTGCCAAGGGCCTGGAAAGCCACGAACTGGCGATTGCCGATATTGCCGCCAAGTGTGGCTTCAAGTCGGCGCAGTACCTGCACACGGTGTTTCGCCGCGAGTTCGGCTGTACGCCGCGCGAGTACCAGCAGGGCTAAAAAAGTAACCCCAGCAAGGAGGCTTTGACGGCTGCTTCTGCTTTGTTGCTGGCCTGGAGTTTGCGCATGGCGTTGACCAGATGAAACTTCACGGTCCGTGTGTCGATGTTGAGGATCATGCTGATCTCGACATAGGTTTTGCCCAGGGCCGTCCACCTCAAGGTCTCTTTTTCCCGTGCGGTCAGGGCGCGGTGGATGTCTGGCAAGCACTTTTCGGAAAAGAAGCGCGTCATCGATTCGTGTGCCAACTGTGTCAGCCAGATCAACTTGTTCTCGATGTGCTCGAGTTCCGTGGTCGAGATGTATTCACTGGAGCGCGACACCGAGAGCAATCCAATCGCGTTAGGGCCGCGTTGCGACGACAAGCACCAACCATGATTAAGCTGGTAATGGCGCGCTTCCTCCCAGAAGGTCAGGTGTTGCTGCTGTTGGGCGGCGGACCAGTGCAGCGGGATGGAGCGGGTCAGGCCATGGGCGACTGTGGGGTCTTGGGAGAAGTAGTTTTCGCTGACGTACTTCTGTTCCCACGAGCGGGGGTAGTTGGATATCAGTACATATTGCGAAGCGCTCGACGGCAATGGAACTTTTAATCCATAAGAGCAGAACTCGAAGCCTAAGTTGGACGTTATCGTGTGCAGTTTATTGAAGAGTTCATGTTCGGTCGCGCAGTCGGACACGGCCTCTATTAATGTTTCGCGCCATTCTTTCACCAATAATACCTTCCGTGGTCAACGCCCCTGATGCTGGGAGGCGGGAGCGGATTATACAGGCTCTGCGGGTGATGAAGGGCGTGCGGTTGCGGGGTATCGAGTTGCCTGAAAAAGTCGGCAACACCGCATTCGACGTGGGACGCAGGTGAAATGAAGTCAGTAGTCGGCGCATTAAGCTTGATTATTTATTAGTACGGCAGTACTAGAAAGTCGGTTTTTGACCCGTAAGTTCTGCCTGGCCGGCGAGGGCTTCGATCGACCTGCCCATTTGGGCAGCTACTCACACAGTGATGGGTTTGTTGTACTTGCTTAATCATATTGGCTGGCTGGGTAGTTGGCATGCTTACGGCAATAACAGGGACGGTTGGCGAACTTTTGCCAGGGATGGCACGCGCGTTGGCTAACTATCGGTACGAAGTATTCGTTAAAACATTGGGTTGGCCGTTACATTGCGAGGAGGGTATTGAACTGGATGCGTTTGATCGTCCAGATACTGTCTATGTAGTGGCCTGTGATCGTGATCGCGAAATATTTGGTTGTGCCCGACTGCTTCCCACTAATGGGCCGTATTTGTTGGGGGAAGTTTTTCCGCATTTGATGGGTGCAAGTTCCCTGCCTTTTTCGCCGGGTATCTGGGAGCTTTCCCGGTTTGCCATCAGCCAGCCCAAGGGCCAGGTATTAACCGCCGCGCAAGCTTGGAAAAACACCGTGACGCTGGTCCGGGAAGTCATTGATGTTGCGCGCTCCAAGGGCGCTTTTCGATTGATCGCGTTCAGTGCGGTAGGCAATGAACGTTTGCTCAAGCGGATGGGCGTCAATACCCGCCGGATTTCACCGCCACACCTGATCGATAACCAGAGCGTTGTGCCTTTCTGGATCGAGATCGACGACCAAACCACCCGTGCCTTATGCCTGGCCGCCTGAACACCCATGCCACGCAGGTGGGACGAGAATATCGATGAGCAGAGTCATAGGTTTGGCCGCGTGCGACTGGTATGCCTTGCAGCATCTGGACCAGCAGGTGTCGGTGGTGGGGCGCACGCAGCAACAGATTGAACAGCGCGTGATAGCAGCCTGCGAGCATTCGGCCACCGAACATAACATCCCGGTGGCGTGGCAAGACGAACACGGTAACCTCGTTGCCTTTTGCATTGTGCATTTCGATCGGCGCGCCACGATCAATGGGGTGGGCACTGCCTATTTTTCAACCCTGATCGCGTTACCCCAGGCAAGCGCCTTGCAGGCGCTGATGCACAGTTCAATCGACTATATAAACAGCTCGCGGTTGTTGCCCCGGCAGGTGACTGAGTTGGTCGGCCCCATCCACAGTTCATTCCTGATTGAGCGCGGGCTGCGTACGTTCGAGTCCGACTTTAATGTGTTTTCATTGCCCGCCAATACGCTGGCACTCGCGGATGCAATGACCGAGGCGGGTTTCCACAAAGAAAAAGACCTGATCGAGATTGTCTTTGAACCGCCTGCCCAGGGTTATCAATACCAGGCCTTGGAAGACAAACTCACGCAACGATTGGCCGATATCCAGTTTGTTCATTGTGGCCAGGATGAGCTGGTCGCCAAGAGTCAGCAATTGGCCGACTGTTATAACCGCGCCTGGGAACGCAACTGGGGTTATAGCCCGGCGTCGAAAGGGCAGTTTGAAGTGGCGGCGCGCAATATCAATAATATTTCTGCGTTGATCGCCGAGCGGCACGGTGAAGTGGTCGGTTTCACTATGTTTGCACCCGCCTTGAATCAACAGGGGTTATATGGCCGGGCGTTTTTCACCGGTGTCGCGCCGGCTTATCAACGCAAGGGATTGTCGGTTGCGCTCACGCTGAAGTTATCCGCGATTGCATTAAGTGTGGTCGGACGCGGACGCATCAGTGTGTCCTGGATGCTCGAAGATAACATCATGGTACTGCGCACCATGCGCCACCTGACTCAAGAGGGTGTTTGCCATGAACGCGCTTATCGAATTTATAGATATGCCACGCCGGCTGAATGAGAGTGTTATGCGCATAGATGACGTCGCCTTCAAATCGAAAGAGTTGGGTTATTACACCTACTTCCCTAAAGTGCGTTCGGCCTGTGGTCGCGACATGACCCTCGCCGACGGGCGCACGCTGTTGAACTTTGCGTCGTGTGATTACTTGGGTTTGTCCAATAACGAACGTATGAAAGAGTCGGCCATCGCGGCCATTCGCGAGTACGGTTCGAACATCGGCGGGCCGATGATTTTCAGTGGTTTTACTGAGTACCACGAGCGCTTGCAAAACCGTTACCGTGATTTGTTCGGTGGTCGCACCACGCTGATGTTTACCACGTCGTACCAAGCGAACTTCGGGGTGATCCCCTTGGCCGCTGAGCGTGCCGATCTGATTTTGCTGGACAAGCTGTCCCATGTCTCGATCTGGGACGGCGTGAAGCTATCGGGTTGCCCGTTCAGGGCCTACAGCCACGGCGACGTGGAGATGCTCGGGCAGTTGGTGCAGCTCAACCAGGACAAGAAAATCCTGATCATCAGCGACGGCGTGTTCTCCGCCGACGGGGATGTGGCCGATCTTGCCGCCATCGTGGCGTTGAAGCAGGTGCATCCGCAACTCGAAATCTACATCGACGATGCACACGGCGTGGGGATGTTGGGCGACTCCGGTCAGGGCGCCTGTGAGTCGGCGGGGGTCGCCGCGCAGGTTGACTACATTGTCGGCACCATGAGCAAGGCGTTCGGCTCTTCCGGTGGGTTCGTGGTGTTCAAGGACGAGGCGTTCGCCGAACGGGTGCGGTTCCGTTGCCCGACCTATAACGCTTCGCGCTCGGTGTCGCCGGGTGTCGCTTCGGCATCGTGCACCGCGCTCGAGATCAATGCCACGCAGGGCGCCGAACGCCGCCAGGCACTGGCTGAACTGACACGCTACACCCACGAACAACTGAGCGCCCTGGGCGTGGACAAACTCAGCTCGCGGACGGCGGTGATTCCCGTGGTGTTCAAGGACCCGATGGAGGCCGCGCGGGTCAATGCCGAGCTGGTTGACCAAGGCATCATGGGGTCGCTGTTTGTGCCGCCCTTCGTACCCAACCATCAGTCCCGGATCAGGCTGTGCCTGACGTACAACCACACGGTGGCCGATGTGGATTACTGCATTACAGCCCTGCGCAGCGTGATCTGAGACCGCCGTCGGTTCCCCAATGCCAGCGGGCGCCTGCGTCCGCTGTTTAATCCGTCAACGAAGTGGTAATGAAATGGTTCAGGTGGCTTCGGCTCTGTTGGGCATCGTGCTTTTCTATTTTGTGTTGTGTAAAGGCCTGGGACTGTTGGTGCTCAACCGAGGCGTGCGGGTGAACTACACACGAAAAGTCGGGCACTTTGCGATGTTCCTGCTGCCCAGCCTGTTTTTCGCCTTGTTCAATATTCAAAGCACCCATGAGCGCTTGCTGCTGTCGATGGTGTCGACTGCCATCCTGTTCCTGGCGATGTGTGGATGGTCTCGTCGTCGGTCCCTCACCGCCCAACATATGTTTGCCAGTATTGATCGCCCGGAAGACTCGCCGCACACCCTTTCCTGGTTGGTGAGCCAGACCGTGGCGGGGTTGTTCGTGCTGTGGGTGACCCAGTATTGCTGGTTGGCGCTCGGGGTACCGGTGGAGTTGATATACATCACGATCCTGGCCACCACCTTCGGTGACGGGCTGGCAGAGCCGGTGGGTGTCCGTTTTGGTAAGCACGAGTACGTTGCGAAAGGCTTTTTTGTCGATAAGAAATTCAAGCGAACCCTTGAAGGGTCGGCCACTGTGTTTGTGATGTCGATGGTGTTTTGCGTGGCGTTCGAGCAGTACTTTTCAGCGGGACAGTTTTTCCTGCTCTGCGCCGTGTTCCCACTTGCACTGACGCTGACGGAAGCCAAATCCCCGCACACCTGGGATACGCCGTTTCTGTTCCTGGTCGGTAACGCCATCGTGACGGGGGTGTACCTGCTGTGATTTATCTGATTCGCCATGCCTCACCCAAGGTCGACTATTCGCGCTGCGGTGCCGCACTGGCCAAAGTCCGCCTGGATGAATACAACCACACCGCCCTGATCGAAGAAGACGAAATCAGCGGCTTCTTGAACCGTACGCCGTTGTCGCAGCCGCTATTGAGCGCCGAGGCCACCATCTTGTCTTCACCCGTCAACCGGGCCTATGCCACGGCGTGCCGGTTGTTCGATGCGCAGCGTGTCCAGTGGGACAGCCGCTTGCACGAGTACGACCTGCGCTTGAGCGCCATTCCCTGGGTGACGATGGGCTTGCGGCAATGGTTCGCCCTGCATCGGGTGGCCTGGCTGCTGGGCATTTCATTGGGCGCGGCCTCCCGCAAGGACGAGTACCGTCGAGCGGCCGCGGTCGCCGACGAGCTCTATGCCGCCAGCACCGAGGCGGGCAAGACCGTGGTCGTCGTGTCCCACGGCATGTTCCTGCGATCGGTGCGCCAGCGCCTGCAAAAGCAGGGTATGCAGGCGCATACGGTTTATCGCTCAGGGTGTTTCACGGTCGAAACCTTAACCCCATGAAAGGGATTGCGTGCACGTGAAGAAGATACTGCTGTTAGGCGCCAGTGGGTTTATCGGACGAGGGGTCTACGAACGCCTTGACCCATTGCCGGGGATTGACGTTATCCGCCATTCGCGTTCGCCCAGGGCGGGGTACACGGCGTGCGAAATCGGCTCGCCGGCATTCGATAAGCTGGTCGACGAGAGTGATTGTATTGTCAATTGCACCGGCATCGGGCTTAGCCGCCTGGGCACGGCCGGCGCCAGTAACAAAGCCCTTACCGAGCAGATACTGGCCGCGATCAAACCCGGTGCCACGGGCAAGAAACCATTCTTTCATTTGAGCAGCGTCAAAGCCCACAACCCAGAGCAACGAGTGGATGCCTACGCCGATGACAAGTACGCGGCCGAGCAGGTGATTCACCTCAATAGCGACAAAGTGCAGGGCGTGATATTGCGCGTGCCGACGGTACTGGGGCGGCATGACAAGAACCTGCTGCCGATGATTTCGATGTGCCGGTTGAAGCTGCTGCCGAAGGTCACCGGTCAACTTCCGGCCCTGCATGTGATTGGGGTGGAGAGTATTGCCACCTGCATTATCCAATGGTTGGCGCGCGTGCCTGACCCGGCACTGCACACGTATTACCTGCTCAGTGACCGCACGGTGACGTACAACGATCTGGTGGGCGAAGTGTATGCCCGCTTGCAACCACTGGCGCGCAGTGCCCGGTTACGTTCGGTCAGCGTGCACGGGTTGGCCAAGGTCTACAAAGTGCTGACGTTCATGGACCGGTTCAGGCGCGGGCGCAAGCTGTTTCCATGGGCGCGCTTCAATGATCTGTTTGTCTGCCCTTGGCACATCGAAAGCGGTGTAGACGTGATCCAGACCCCGCTCAGGGTGTCGGCGTTGATAGGAGACTACTTTGAAAACGCTCAGGGTTGATGTGGCGTTAAGCCTGCTGACGCCGTTGGCATGTGCATCGGCGGTCCTCATGTATTACGCCGGCCTGACATTCGTGGTGCCAATCTTCATGGCCAGTGTCCTGCTGCTGGCAGAGCTGTATTTTCTCCAGGAAACCGACAGCGACAGCACCTTCGATAAAGGCATCAAGAGCGGCTTCATGGTGTCCTGTGCCATATCGATCGTCATGTTGTTGCAGTTGCTGATGCGCAGCGATGTGCTGTTGCACCTTGTCGGCTCGTTGCTGATCGCCGGTGGGATCGGTTTGCGTGCCCATGGAAAGATCGTCCTGGGGCGGCACTTTTCCCACTCGCTGCGGGTACTTGCCGATCATCAGTTGGTCAAGGTCGGCGCCTTCAAATACATCCGGCATCCGGCGTATCTGGGCACGTTGCTGATCGTGACCGGCTTTGCCTTGTACACGAGTATCTACGCGGCACTGGTCATCTTTTTTTTGGCACTTGCGTTGATTCTCAAGCGCGTGAGTCAAGAGGAGAAAATGCTGCTGGGGTATTTCGGTGCCGCCTACAGGCAGTACCAGTTCGATAGTTTCAAAGTTATCCCGTTTGTTATCTGACTCGGTTATTTAAAAGGAGCGTTTATGAACACTGTGCATGAAGCAAAAATCAAGCAGATCGTCGCCAAGGTATTGGGGGTCAATGCCGAGGAGATTCGCAACCACGAAAACTTTGTCGAGGCGTATGGTGCCGATTCAATGTCAGGCATAGAAATCCTGGCGGGGATCGAGGGGGCTTTCCAGGTGCGCGTCGATGAAGCCTATCTGCCGCAGATCATCAGTGTGGATTCCATTCTCGGGTTTATCCACGAGACCTTGCCTGCGGCCGAGTGTGCATGATGAGCGCCGACAAGGGCAGGAGGGTGGTGGTCACGGGGCTGGGGCCGGTCAGTCCGATCGGCATCGGCAAAGCCGCGTTTTTCCAGGCGTTGAAAGCCGGGGTCAATGGCTCGGCGCCGCTTTGCAAAATCGACACCGACCGGTTCGAGCGCAAATACGGCTGTGAAGTGAAAGCGCCGGTCGGCCCCTTGATCCCGAATTTTGCCGCCTTCGCGCACGCCGGGGCTGCCAGCCATTTTGCCCTTGCCGCCACTGAACTGGCGCTGGCCGACGCGGGTATCGAGCGCGCCGCAATTCGCGGCCAGCGCGTCAATTGTTATTTCGGCACCACCTATGGCGAGTCTGATCGGATCGACAGCATGGTGACGGCCATGGCCGACCCCCAGTCGGACCCACAGCCGTCAGTCGACCCGGTGTTTGCCTCTGAAATCAGCCGTGATGTGCTCAGGTCAATCGGTTCGACCGGTGAGTCACTCACCATCGGCAACGCCTGCTCGGCCAGCAACACCGCGCTGATCTTTGGCTACGAGGCTATCCAGGCCGGGGACTGCGATATTGCCGTGTGCGGTGGCAGTGACGCGGTCTACAAGGCCACCTTCGCCACCTTCCATCGCTTGGGCAGCATGACCGACAAAGACTGCACGCCGTTCAATACCGCGCGTAAAGGCGTGCTGACCGCCGAAGGTGGCAGTGCCCTGGTGCTTGAGGATTACGAGCGGGCGCTGCGTCGGGGCGCGCCGATCTATGGGGAAGTGCTGGGGTTTTCGATGAACTGCGATGCCGACCATATGGTCAGGCTCAATCACCAGCGTGTCGGCGAGTGTCTGCAGGCGGCGCTGGCCAAGGCGGCAGTGGCGCCGGCTGAGGTGGGGTATATCTGTGCCCACGGCACTGGCACCGTGGCCAATGACAGCAACGAATATCAGGCCATCGAAGCGGTCTTCGGCGCGTCGCCGCCGCCGGTGAGTTCGATCAAGTCCATGATGGGCCACAGCATGGGCGCCGCGGCCGGCTTTGGCGCGATTGCCTGCATGCTGGCGCTGAGCGAGGGGCTGCCGCCGACGATCAATGTCACCGAGCAGGACCCGCACATCCCTCTTGATGTGGTTGCCCAGGGGTTCCGGGCGGGCAAGGTCGATGTGGTGGTCAACAACGCTTTCGCTTTTGGCGGGAATAATTCAATTCTGGTATTCGGTAATTTGAAATGACGGGCGACGCTATCGTTGGATTGATCCTGTGTGATTGGGTCATGTTGCAAATGCCCGGTGAGTTCGAGCACGGCGGCGTCGAATTGAACCGGGGCACCCGGCCTGCGTGGGACTTGGCCGCTGGCGAGCTGGTAGGCGGGCGTGAGCTGAAGAACTTCGACCGCCAAGCCTTGTTGCTGCTGGCGGCGATGGCGTTGGTCAACGATGACAACCACGGTGACGCCCTGGTGCGCTCGGCCCTTATCGGTGCGACGGCCAATGGCTCCATCGACAGCGTCATTCAGTTGATCAAGGAATCCAACGACAACCGCTTTGCCTTTCAGGTCAACCCGGCGCAGATCCCCAATACCGTGATCAATTCGTCGTTGGGTCAATTGGCGATCAAATACGGCATCAAGGGCGCGAACGTCTCGTTGTGCGCAAAGGAGCTGAGTTTCTACAGCGCCTTGGTTCAAGCCTTGAGGATTGCCCGGCGCGGCGACTCGCAGCGTCTCTACGCCACGGCGCTGGAAACCTTCAGCGGTGAGTTTGGCAAGCGCTACCTGCGCGCGATTGAACGGCCCGCCGAAGAACGGCCGGACACCGCGGCGGTGTTCAGCTTCGAGGCCGGTACCGACACGCAGGCGCCCGGGCTCGTCGTGCGGGCTTGTGTCACCGGGCGACTGCTCGCCGCCGACCCGGCCAGCCTGGGCGAGCTGATACGTGGGTGTCTGGCAGGGCAGGGCGTTGAACCGGCGGAGTGGCGCGTGAGCCTGGCCGCACCGGATGCCTGGCCGGCGACCTGCGTGGCGTTGAGCGACGCCCTGGGTATGCCGGTCGACAGGCTGGACCGGGCCAAGGCGCTGAGTTTGTCCCTGGTCGGCGCCTATCAATTGGCGCACCTGGCCAAAAGCATTCCGGCGCAAGGCGGTGGGGTGATGGCCTGTGTGGATGAAGAAGGTTTTTATGGCGTTGCACTGATTCAGCGTAACGCTTTTCAAGCGGCTGCGTTAACCGCGCCCAATCATTCGAGTCAAGCGGGTAGCTTATGATTGCGTTAGCCAGGGGGCTGTTGGTGTTGGTGTTGATCGTGTTGAGCTTTCCGTTCCTGTGCCTCTACATGTTGATCAACCCCTCGAAGAATAGAAACCTCTACGTGGCCTGTCGGGCCTACGCGGTGATCAATAAGATCTTCTCGGTGCGCGTGGATGTACGTGGTTTTGACAGCATCCCCACGACGCGTCCGTATATCTACGTGGCCAACCACCAATGCAACTATGACGTGTTGATCGTGGCGCAGGCGCTCAACCCCGGCACCGTGATCGTGGGTAAGAAATCCCTCAAGTGGTTGCCGCTGGTAGGGCAGTTGTATTGGCTGACCGGCAGCCTGTTCATTGATCGCAACAGCCCACGGGCGTCCATCCAGAGTTTGCGCAAGATCGCCAAGCGGGTTGTGGCCGACAATACATCGCTGTGGATCTTCCCCGAAGGCACGCGAAACCATGGCGGCCAGATGCTGCCGTTCAAGACCGGGGCCTTTCGGATTGCCAAGGATATGGGGGTGGGGATCATTCCCGTCACGATCAGCCCGGCGGTCAACCATATTGCCTACAACGCCTTGCGCAGTACCCACGTGAGCATCGTCGCCCACCCACCCATCGAAGCCGATGAGGTGGCGGCGATGAGCGCCAAGCAGCTGGCCAATCACGCCCGCGAGATTATCAACAACGCGCTGCCTGTGGTTCAGCCATAGCGAGCCGCGGTCGTATCGCACAGCAAGGAGCACACAATGGGGTTTCTCACGGGTAAGCGCGTGCTGATCGTTGGCGTGGCCAGCCGCTTGTCGATTGCGTCAGGCATTGCCCAAGCGATGCATCGCGAGGGCGCCGAGCTGGCGTTCACGTATCAGAATGAAAAGTTCAAGGGGCGCGTGCAGGCGCTCGCCGCGCAATGGGGCACCGACGCGGCCCTGTGCGTGCCCTGCGATGTGGCGAGCGATGATGAAATTGCGCAGGTGTTCGAGCATTTGCGCCAACACTGGGACGCGCTCGATTGCATCGTGCATTGCGTGGGCTTCGCGCCGCTTGAGCAACTTGACGGTGACTTCACCGAGGTCACTACCCGCGAAGGGTTTCGCAGTGCCCACGATATCAGTGCGTACAGCCTGGTGGCATTGGCTAAAGCCGGGCGTGCAATGATGCGCGGCCGCCAGGGTAATGTGCTGACGCTGTCTTATCTGGGGGCTGAGCGCACGATGCCAAACTACAACGTCATGGGCATGGCCAAGGCCAGCCTGGAGGCTGGCGTGCGCTACCTGGCCAGCAGCCTGGGGGCCGAAGGTACCCGCGTGAATGCCATCTCGGCGGGACCGATCCGTACCCTGGCCGCGTCGGGCATCAAGAACTTCCGTGCCATGCTGAGCACCAGCGAAGCCCAGGCGCCGTTGCGGCGCAATGTCACCATCGACGAGGTCGGCAACGCTGGCGCCTTCCTGTGCTCCGACCTGGCGTCCGGCATCAGCGGTGAAATCCTGTATGTGGACGCTGGCTTCAACACCACCGCCATGGGCGGGTGAAGCGAGTCAGGACGTCGCCTTGACCTGCGGCCCGAGTCTCAGGCCCGGCAGCAGGCGCCCAAGCCGGGGCTCGGGTCAGCCTGCGGTCATGGAGGCTTGCCGGCGGACAGCGCGGTGCCTGGGCACCGCGCCAGGGGCGGGTTAGGGCAGGGCGTAGGCGATCACATAGTCGCCACGGTCGGTGGACTGGCGTGCGCCGCCGGCGGTGATCACGATGTATTGCTTGCCGGTTTTTGGCGAGACATAGGTCATCGGGCCGCCCTGGCTGCCGACCGGGAGGCGGGCTTTCCAGATTTCATCACCGTTGCCGCTGTTGAATGCGCGCAGGTAGAAGTCCTGGGTACCGGCGATAAAGATCAGGCCTCCCTGGGTCGACAAGGTGCCGCCGAGGGTCGGCAGGCCGATCTTGATCGGCATGTGCATGCGAATGCCCAGGGGGCCGGTGTCTTCAACGGTGCCGACCGGCACTTGCCAGGCGATCTTCTGGGTCTTCATGTCGATGGCGGTCAGGGTGCCGAACGGCGGCGCCTGGCATGGGATGCCGGCCACCGACAGGAAGCGGTTTTTGTTCACCGCATACGGCGTGCCCTTGAGCGGCACGGCGCCCATGCCGGTGTTCAGCGCTTCGCCACCGGAGGTGGCCTGGGCCTTGTTCTGTGACGGCACCATCTGGATCCACAGGCCCAGGCGCATGTCGTTGACGAAGATAAAGCCATGGACCGGGTCGGTGGAAAGGCTGCCCCAGTTCATGCCGCCCAGGGAGCCCGGAAAACTCAGGGATTTATCCGTGCCTGGCGCGGTGTACAGGCCGTCGTAGCGCATGCCCTTGAAGTCGATGCGGCACAGCAGTTGGTCAAACGGGGTGGCCCCCCACATGTCCGACTCGGTCAGGGTTTGCGCGCCGATCTGCGGCATGCCCAGCGACTTGGGCTGGGTCAGCGCGTACGGTTCGTTGGGGATATTGGCGGCCTTGACCGGTACTTCTTTCACCTCGGTCAGCGGTTGGCCGGTGGCGCGGTCGAGGACATAGATCTGCCCGGCCTTGGTGCCAATCACCACCGCCGGTACCGCCTTGTCGCTGCCGGGCGGGGTGAAGTCGATCAGGCTCGGTTGCATCGGCAGGTCGAAGTCCCACAGGTCGTTGTGGACGGTCTGGTAGACCCACTTTTCCTCGCCGGTGGAGGCGTCCAGCGCCAGCACGGAGGCACCGTATCTGTGGTTGAGTGGGGTGCGTTCCACGCCGTAGAGGTCGGTGGACGAACTGCCCATCGGCAAGAACACGGTATTCATCAATGGGTCGTAGGACATTGGTGCCCAGCTGTTCGGCGTGCTGCGCACATAGGTGCTGCCCGCTGCCGGGGCGTTTTTGTCCTGCGGGTTGCCGGGGTCGAAGGCCCAGCGCATGTGCCCGCTGATCACATCGAAACCACGGATCACACCGCCGGGCATGTCGGTCTGCACGTTATCGGCGACGCGGCCGCCCACCACCACGGTGGTGCCGGCGATCAACGGCGCCGAGGACAGTTGGTAGTAGCTGTCCGGCACATTGCCCAGGCCGGCTTTCAAGTCCACCTGGCCGTGGTTGCCGAAGTCTTCACAGAACTTGCCGGTGTCGGCATCGACAGCAATCAGGCGCGCATCAATGGTGTTGGTCAGCAAGCGTCGCTGGCATTGCGCACCCACCGCCACGCTGGCGGCCAGGATCGGCGAGCTGTGCGGCTGGGTCGGTTGGGCGATGGGCGCAGTGGCGTCAAAGTACGCCATGCCACGGCAACGCTGCCACACCGCCGATTTGGCGTTGATCTGGTTTTTCCACAGTTCTTTGCCGGTGTCGGCATCCAGGGCGATCAGGTTGTTGTGCGGGGTGCAGATAAACACCTTGTTGCCGATCTGCAGGGGCGTCAGTTGGTCTTCGGCGCCGTTGCCGTCACTGATGGCGATGTCGCCGGTGTGGTAGGTCCACGCCACTTTGAGTTTGTCGATGTTGTCGCGATTGATCTGGTCCAGCGCGGCGAAGCGGCTGCCGCCCTCGGTGTTGCCGTAGTGCGCCCAGTCTTTCTGTGCATCGGCCGGGTTGACCGGGGTGACGCCAGGGCCTGCACCGGTCGGCGCGACGCTGGGGTGCGCGACAAACATATTGCCTGCCGCCACTGCCACACCCACGGCCAACAGCGCAGCGACGCCATACGCGCCGCGTGCCGGTTTGCCGGCCAGCAGCGGGTAGACCAGCGCCACCACCACACCGATCACCGCAAACATGAACAGCCGCGAGAACAGTGGCCAGTACACCAGCCCCACATCCGCCACCGCCCATATGGCGGTGCCGACCAGGAAGGCGGCAAACAGCCAGGCACCCGCCGGTTTACGTGCGGCAATCAACAGGCCGGCAATCGCCATGGCCACGCCGCCGCTGAGGAAATACCAGGAACCGCCCAGGCTGACCAGTTTGACGCCACCGACAGCCAGGGCCGCGCCGAGCAAGGCGATGATCACGCCCAGGCCCAGCAGGAAGATTCTAGAGACGCCAGCGGCGCGCGATGCTCGTTTCATATCGACAAGACTCGAAGGTGAGAGGGCAAAGGCGTGATTTTAGCAACATAAGTAACCGGTTAGTACATTGTGCGCTGCAATATACTTTTACATGTAGGCGAACCCTGTGGGACAGGTGCCGGGTTTTCCGCGCGACCGCGATAGGTGGCGCACGCAATAACGCGGTCGCCGCCTTCGCGGGTTATCAGCGCTGTGCTCGCCTGGCCGCGCTACCGCTGCTGCTCAAGAAACCCAGCCACACAGGCCATGCATGCCTCACGCTCTTCGACATGGGGCATGTGGCTGGACTGCTCGAATATCTGCCACTGCACATTGGCGATCCCGTCGGCAAATGGCTGCACCGTCGCGGGTGTCGCTTCATCGAAGCGTCCGGATATCAGCAGCGTGGGCACCTGGATGGACGCCAGGCGTTCGATGATGCTCCAGGTGCGCAGGCTGCCGATCACGTGAAACTCGGTGGGGCCGTTCATGGCGTGATAGACGGTGGGGTCTGCATCGATGGCCGCGAAGGTGCGCGCCACCTCGGCGGGCATCGGTTGGATGCGGCACACATGGCGCGCGTAGAACACATCGGAGGCGGCGCGGTACTCGGCGCTGTCGGTGGTGCCCGCGTCTTCGTGCCGTTGCAGGGTGGCTTGCACCTCGGCGGGCAGGGCCTGGCGCAGTTCCTTTGCCGCTTGGCACCACAGCGCCATGGACGCCGGGGAGTTGGCAATGATCAGCGCCTTGAGGCCAACCGGTTGGCGCACCGCATGCTCGGCACCGAGCATGCCGCCCCAGGATTGGCCCAGCAGGGCGTAGTCACGAATGCCCAGGTGGGCGATCAGGTTGTTTAGTTCAGCCAGGAACAGTTCCACCGTCCAGAAATCGCTGGGCGCTTCGGGCAAGTGGGTCGAGCGGCCGTTGCCCAATTGGTCGTAGTGCACCACGGCGCGGCCGGTGGCGGCCAGGTCCTTGAAACTGTCGACATAGTCATGGGTACAGCCGGGGCCGCCGTGGGCAATGATCAAGGGCAGTCGCCCTGAGTTCAAATCCCCCGTGACCCGGAACCACGTCCGATGCTCACGGAAATCGGCATAACCTTCGCGTACTTGCATGCTGTGTACCTCCTTGGGGTTCAGTGAGGTACAGGCTAGTCAAAACGGTGGGTCAGGTGCACTGGCAAAAATGATAGGTTCTCAGACTTCGACCAGGCGGTAATGCAGCCCGCGCGCCACGGCTTCGACGCGATTGCGCGCGCCCAGCTTGCGCGCGGCGGCAACCAGGTGCAGGTTGACCGTGGCTTCGGAGCGGTGGAGGGTGGCGGCTATGCCTTTGGCCGACAGCCCCTTGGCCGAGTGTTGCAGGCACTCGCGTTCGCGGCGCGTGAGATGAATGTGGGTGCAGCAGCGTTCCGCCGGCGCCAGCAACTCACTGGCGCGGGCCTGGAACGTATGGGCCAGTACCAGCATCTCGCCGAGGTTGCGCTGGGCGTGTTGCTCGGCCTCCGCCGGGGCGCCGTCGACAAAGGCGGTCAGCGTGGCAAAGCCGCCATCGGGCAAGTGCAGCGGCACGGTCAGGCCGGTGCTCAGGCCATAGTCACAAATGTAGTGGGCCACCGGACGGTGGGCTTCGGTGAGGGCACCGTTCCAGTGAGTGTCGGTGCTGAACGACCAGGCGAACGGCGTAGTCCGTCGCGCTGCGCATTGCTGCACCGGGTCGATCTGGTAATAGCCGCGTTCGCACCACTGCGCATGCATATCGCCCGGGGCATTCAACGCCTTGAATACCGACGGCGTGATCAGTGCGCCTTCATGGCTGACGGGGACTGGCGCGTAATCATAGATCAGCGTCTTGAACCCCAGCGGGTTGATGACTTGCAGGACATGGGCCAGGCACGCGTCAAGGCTGCTCAAGGGGGCGAGTTGCTCGCTGAATGTCATCAGGTCGGTATGCATGGCGCCTCCGGGCGGTGGGATGCTTGTTGTTGCAAGCAAACACTCTGCCAACGGCGAGGCGGGGCGCTTTTCACGCTGTGGGTGGCTGGCTTGCGCCATAGGCGTGGGTATTGTCGGAGGGTGGGATCAATGGCAGGCGTGCATGCGCGATGATGGTGCGCGGGGCGTCTTGCTGCCGCTTCATATGACTGCGGCCGGCTGGCGCGCCCGGCAAGGGCGCGCCGTTGCGGCAGGCTAGAACTTGAACCGCCCCACCAACCCCTTGAGCTGACCCGAAATATCCGTCAGCCGGCCGGACCCGGTCTGCGCCGAGTGGGCAAAGCCTTCCACCAGTTGCGCATCGGCATGGATCTGCGCGATGTGGCGGTTGATCTCCTCGGCCACCTGGTGCTGTTCCTCGGCCGCTGTAGCGATCTGGGTGTTCTGGTCGCGAATCGAGTCCACCGAGCCGAGGATCTTGTCGAAACTGTCGCGGGCCTGCTGGATACGTTCCACGCTGGTGTGCGACACCTGCAAGCTGCCTTGCATCTGCGCCGTCACTTCCTGGGTGCGACGGGCGAGGTTGCCCAGCAGGCTGTCGATCTCGCCGGTGGAGTCGGCGGTGCGTCGCGCCAGGGCGCGTACTTCGTCGGCCACCACGGCGAAACCACGGCCCTGGTCGCCGGCGCGCGCGGCTTCGATGGCGGCGTTGAGGGCCAGCAGGTTGGTTTGTTCGGCAATCGAACGGATGGTGTCGAGGATGGTGTTGATGTTCTGGCTGTCCTGCTCCAGCAACTGCATGGTCTGGGTCGACTTTTGCAGGTCTTCGCTGAGCTTGAGCACGCTGCCGGTGGCCTCGCCGATGTGTTGCTGGCCGTCGTGCACGTCACGGTAGCCTTCGTCGGCACTGGCGGCGGCGGCGCTGCAAGAGCGCGCGACTTCGTTGGACGTGGCCACCATTTCGTTGAACGCGGTGCTCACCAGCTCTACGGCTTCACGTTGGCGGCCGGCGGCCTGGTTCATATTGTTGGCGACTTCGCTGGTGTCGGCGGCGGCGGTTTGCAGGTCGGAAGAGGCGTTGCCGATGCGCTGCACCAGTTGCGCGATCATGCTCAGGAACTGGTTGAACCAGCCGGCCAGGCTGGCGGTTTCATCCTTGCCTTGTACCTTGAGTTGGCGCGTCAGGTCGCCTTCACCTTCGGCGATTTCTTGCAGGCCGTCGGCGACCCCGCGAATCGGGCGCACGATCACACTGGCGAAGCTGGCGCCGACAATCGCGAAGATCACGGCCAAGGCCGCGGCAATGGCGACGATCAGCCAGGTCAGGCGCGTGGCGCCGGCCATCACTTCATCACGCTTGATCAAGCCGATAAAGCGCCAGCCCAGGTCTTTGGAGCTGACCACGTTGGCCATGTAGGGCACGCCGTCGATCTCGACCTGGGTTACGCCGTCGCCGCGCTTGGCCAGTTCGGCGTAGCTGGGGCCGAGGTCGGCCAGGGGCTTGAAGTTGTGCTTGGCGTCGCTGGGGTCTACCAGCACGTTGCCGTTGGCTTCCACCAGCATCAGGTAGCCGCTGTCGCCCAGCTTGATGTTGCGCACCAGCTCGGTCAGTTGCTTGAGCGACACGTCCAACCCGACCACACCGAGGATGTTACCGGTGGCGTCGGCGACGGTATGTACGGTGCCGATCAGCACCACGTCGTCCGGGGCCCAGTAATAAGCGCCCGTGCGCACGGTGGTGCCTGGCGCGGCGATGGCGGCCTTGTACCAGGGGCGCACGCGCGGGTCGTAGTTGTTCAGCTTGGTGTCGTCAGGCCAGCTGGCGTAGCCGCCGTCGCTCAGGCCCAGGGACAGGTAGGCGGTGCTGGGATGGCTCTTGGCGAACTGGTCGAAAATCGCCAGCAGTTCTTTATTGGTCGGTGTCAGCGGGATTTGCGCGGCGTCGGCGCCCGCGTAGCTCTTGAGGTCCTTGGCCGCGACAACGCGCGGGTCCTTGGCCACAAAGTCGACGTTCTGGCTGATGCCGTCGAAAAACTGCTTCATGCCATTGTCGATCTGGCGGATTTCTCGGCCACTGCTGTCGAGGAAATTGGCCTGGGCCCCCTCGCGCACATTCAGTACAACCAGCACGGCCACCAGGACAACCGGCAGGCACGCGATGGCCGCAAACGCCCAGGTCAGCTTCTGCTTGATATTCATGACTTCTCCCGCGGGTATTTATAGTTTTGGCAAGGAAAAACGGTAGCGGTGAACGTCGCATGTGTTGTTATGAGGGGTGCGGCCCATGCGTACTCCCTCTCTATCGGCCGTGGGAGCACGCACTTTAGGGCGTAGGGGAGGCTTAGCCGATGCGATCGCCACCGAGGGCATCGCGCTGCATCGATTGCAGGTTTCTCTCGATGGTTTCGCAGATGGTTTCCATCTGGATCTGATGCTCACTGGAATGAAACGGGCTTTGCAGGTCGGTGCCGATGCGTTCGATGGCCAGCAGCATAAAACCCACCACGGTGGACGCCAGCGGCGTGAACCAACCCAGGGATTCCACCAGGCCCACCGGCACGATCAGGCAGAACAGCGAGATGAACAGGCGTGGGAAATACACGTAAGGGTAGGGCAGCGGCGTGTTGGCGATACGCTCCATGCCGCCCTGGGCGTTGGACAAGTCCACCAGGGTCGACTCCAACCGCGCCAAGCGAATGCTGTCCAGGTGCCCGGCCTTGTATTCCTTGGCCAGCAGGGCGGCCGAGCCGGTGAGGATGTCGTTGGCGAAGTTGTTGGTGGCGCCATTGCGGGCGAACTCCTCTGACGGGATAAACGCACGCACCTCGTCCGGGCACGGCAGGCCCTTGAGATGGGCAGCCAGGCAATTCACATAGGCCACATGGCGGCGTAGCAGGGTGGCCTTGACCGGGTTCACCTCGCCCTCCGGGTCATCCAGCAGGGTCAACACCTGCCGCGCAAAGCTGCGCGAATTGTTGACCATCGCCCCCCACAGCGTGCGGGCTTCCCACCAGCGGTTGTAGGCGCTGCTGTTGCGAAAACTGATCAGCACCACCAGGGCTGAGCCGAGCAGCGTCAGGGGCATCAGCGGCAGGTTGATCTTGGCGGTCAGGAACAGCATGAAATCCACGGTGACGGCGACGTCCCAGAGCAACAGCCAAAACAATGACCAGCCCACGTAGCCCATGGTCTTGATGACCAGGCGGTATTTCTTGGCGATAGCGGCTTTCAAACGAGGACCTCGCGGCGGCGGTAGGCAACAGTGCCTTAGCTCCGACGTCGCTGGGTGGGGAAGGTTCGCCTGTGGAAGTGAAACGTTTAAGTCGTGGCGGCGGGGTTCGGCCTCTCGGCCTGGAGCTTTGGCACACCGTCCCTCCCACATTTGCCTCGCGTCAAACTTCCTACGTATCGATACAAAACGGTTACCTGAAAAATAGTGAATGAGAACAGATATCAAACGCGAATGACTTGGTATACCATTCGTGCGAATTTTTGGCAGGTTTGCCGCCCCTTCTGGCTCATTCACTAGGTTCAACATCCATGCGTCGTACCCTGATTTCCCTCTGTGTGCTTCAGGCGTTTTCCCCTTTTACCTGGGCAGAGGTGGCCTCTGCCGACAAGGCCAGTCTTGAGCTGCAAGCCATCGATGTCACGGGGGAGGCGGATTACGAGACAGCTCAAGGGCCGGTCAAGGGATACCACGCCACACGTTCGGCGAGTGCGACGCGCACCGACACCTCGATTCATGAAACGCCGCAGTCCATCAGCGTGGTGTCCAAGGATGTGGTCGAAGACATCGGTGCCACCCGGTTGCAGGACGCACTGGACTACGCCGGCGGCGTAGGCCGCGCCAACAACTTCGGCGGGCAGGGGCTCACGACGTTCACCGTGCGCGGCTTTACCACCGGCGAGTTCTACCGCAACGGTTTCCCGATCAACCGCGGCTACCCGAACATGCCGGACGCCAACACCATCGAGCGCCTCGAAGTGCTGCGCGGCCCGGCAACCATGCTGTATGGCCGTGGCGATCCCGGCGGCACCTTCAACGTGGTTTCCAAGCAACCGCTGGCCGAGCGCACCGTGACCCTCGGCAGCCAGTTGGATGACCGCGGCATGCAGCGCGGCACCCTGGATGCTTCGGGCCCGCTGGATGAGGAGGGGCGCCTGGCCTATCGCCTGAACGTGGTGGGCGAGGGCGGGGATACCTTCCGTGATCATGTCGAAACCGAACGCTATGGCGTGACGCCGGTGATCACCTGGCAGGCCAGCGATGACACCAAGGTGATCTTCGAAGGCGACTTCATGCGCAACAACCACCCGCTGGACCGTGGCCTGACGCGCTACCCCAATCAAAAAGGCACGGCCTCGCGCGACACCTTCTGGGGTGAAAAAGACGCCGGCAAACTGCACAACGACAACAGCATGGCCCAGTTGCGTTTCGAGCACCGGCTCAACGACAGCTGGACCCTGGGCGGTGGTTTCCAGTGGCTCGACGGCACCTTGCAAGGCAATGCTGTTGAAGCCAACAGCCTCGCCGCTGACGGCCGCACCCTGAGCCGCAACTTCAACTACCGCAAACTGGAGTGGACCGATAAAGACACCCAGCTCAACCTCACCGGCCATTTCTCCGCGGGCGGTTTTGATCACACCTTGCTCACCGGCGTCGAGTTCGAAGACTACGACTACAAGTCGATTATCCAGCGTTCCAGCGGCGCGGCGGGTAGCTACCCCATCGACATCTTCAACCCGGTCTATGGCCAGGCGCGCCCGGCCCTCACGCGCACGCCGACCCACGACAAGGAAAACCTCAAGACCTACGCGACGTTTGTGCAGGATCAAGTGGCGCTGACCGAACGCTTGAAGGTGCTGGCCGGTGCACGTTTCGAGCGTTTTGAGCATGACTACACCACCTATGTGCCGGGCGGTAAAAGTTGGCAGGCCGACGACAATGCAGTCACCCCACGCATGGGCGTGATCTATGACCTCACCGACACCGTCGCGGTCTACGCCGACGCCGCTCGCTCGTTCAAGCCCAACACGGGGGCCAGCCGCGAGGGCGGTGGGTTTGCGCCGGAGAAGGGCAAGTCGTACGAGATGGGCATCAAGTGGGAAGCCCTGGACCGTCAACTCAGCGTCGACGCAGCGATCTACCAGATCGAGAAGAAAAACGTGCTCACCACCGACCCTTTCGACTCAACCTTCAGCGTGGCCGCCGGTCAGGTGCGCAGCCGTGGTTTCGATCTGAACGTGGCGGGCAATATCACCCCCGCGTGGCGTGTGATCGGTGGCTATGCCTACGTGGACGCCGAAGTGACCAAGGACAACACCCTGCGCACCGGTACGCGTTTGCTGAACATCCCGCGCAACAGCTTCAGCCTGCTCAACGTCTACGAATTCCAGGACGGCGCCCTCAAGGGCCTGGGCCTGGGCGCGGGTGGCAAGTATGTGGATGAGCGGGCCGGGCAAACCTCCAACAGCGCCTTCTCGATGGACGCCTACACCGTGGTCGACCTGCTCGGCTACTACAAGGTCAATGACAAGGTGCGGCTGAACCTGGACGTGAAGAACCTGTTCAACCGCGACTATGAAGAGGGGGCGTTTGGCAACGTCTACGCCTACCCAGGCGAACCGCGCACGGTGCAGGTGGGCATCGCCTACACGCTCTAACGGCGTGCACCGTTTCAATGTGGGAGGGGGCAAGCCCTAATGCCTGTCAGTTAAGGCTTTTTTGTAGGAGCGAGCTTGCTCGCGAAAAACGTCAACGATAACGCGTGTCTCCTGAATGAACGCGGCGCCTGTGAGTTTTTCGCGAGCAAGCTCGCTCCTACAAAAGGCGATGTACGCTTAACTGAACGGCATTAGGGCAAGCCCGCTCGCCACAACAAGCCCGCTCGCCACAGCTACAGTGTTCCCCCCCTGAACCGACTGGCATTAGGGCTTGCCCCCTCCCATATTGAAGTCAGAGCGGCGTCAGCACATTCATCAACATGTTGCACATGTAGGCCAGCAGGTCGTTGCAGGCCTCACGCGATTGCAATCGGTGTCACACCTTGCTGAAAAACTCCACGTTGGCAGGCGATAACTATTTACTCGCGCCCAAGGAGATGAGAAAAGCTCTGCCAACTTCCTGGATATGGACGTCACATGCCTCGCTCAAGCCTTATCACCCGGCTATTGGTCGCACTGTTGGTCGGCGTGGCGCTTTGGTACATGTGGATGATCGCCAGTGCCAAGCTCGAGTGGGGCGGCAGCAGCCCCGAGCAACACTGGCTGGGCACGGTGCCTGGCGTGCAAACGCGGGCGGTCAGCCAATATTGCACCGGCGTGCTGGTAACGCCCCAGGGCACCTGGCTGGTGGGGCGGCTGGAGGATGCCTACGAACCGTTCCAGCCGTCTGCCGCCATGGTCGACCTGAATGCCGTACTGCACGGCAAGGCGCCCGCACCGCCAAAGGAGCCGGGTGCCTTTGGCAGCCTGATCCCGAGCCGCGAGCGTGAAACCACGTTTATTTCGCGCCTGGATGCCAACGGCCAATTCACCCCTGTGGCCCATCTCAGCGGCGCAGCGTGTTTGGTGGCCAGCCCGGATGGCGCCCACCTGTACCTGTTGAGCGACGCGAACCGTCCCGATGACGCCGCCGCCCAGACCGTGGTATTTCGCAGCGATGACCAGGGCCAGCACTGGACATGGATGGCCGCAGGCTTTTTCCCGGAGGCGGACCGGGTGGCCGACAACCTGACCCCGTATTTCTACAACAAGGACGAGGTGTGGGCCTGGGGTTCACCCGGCACCGCGGACGACGAGGCCAGCGCCGACTCTTCCGGTGCAATTCCCACGGGCGTGTATTACTCCAGGGACGGCGGTGCCCACAGTGCGCCGGTCGTTGCACCTCAATCCTTGCTGGTACCGCGTGAGTACGCCCAAGGCAAGCGCCCGGACATCGTCGAATGGCGCACGGCCGAAGGGGAGTCCGGCGACGTGCGCAGCCATGTCCTGCAACAGGATGCCCAGCACGCAATGATCTGGGTGTCCCAGCGCTTTTGGGGCAGCCACCCCGACGGCCAGAGCAACAACCTGGCGATCGATATCACCACCCGTGCGTCGTTAACCCGCACGACCGGGGGCTGGCAGGTGGGGCGCCTTGAGCGTGAAGATGGCCTGTTTGTCACGGCGCTGGCGGACAACGGGGATGGCCGCGTGATCGGCTTGATCGATCAGGGCGGATATGGGCATACCGTGGTGGCCGAACTGAACACCACCACCCTGGCCTGGCAGCCCTTGAGCGACTTGCCCAGTGTGTTCTCGCCGTTGGCTGCCGACATCCAGGCCCGTGGGCTTTGGGTGGGGCGCAACAGCCTGTTGCTCAACACGTCCAGCGAACACCATCCGCCACGCTGGCTCTACTGGTGGGGGGACGCAAATATTTCCGCCGAGGCGGTGTTTTACTCCAAAGACTGGGGCCAGTCATGGCAGCGCCTGGCGGTGGATGGCTACATGGGGGTACGCGGCTTCGACGGTGGCAGCGACCGGGTGTTCTGGAGCCAACAAAAGAGCGCCGATGACACCGGCATAGGTTCCTACAGCTTGCACTAACCCAGCGGTTCAAGCTCCCCACCGCAGGTTACAGCGGGGTTAGCACATTCATCACCGTATCCAACGCCACCCGCGTGTCATCCAGTTGCACCAGCGACGCATGCCGCGCGCCGAGGGCGTCGCGGTTCTGGATCGCGGTGAGGATTGCCTTGTGCCGGGGCAGGCTCAGGCCCTGGATATCCGGGCGGCGGTTGGTGATGCTGATCGACTCGCGCAGCGGCAGCGACAACATGTTGCACATATAGGCCAGCAGGTCGTTGCGGGTGGCATCGGCAATCGCGCGGTGGAAGTCCAGGTCGGCCTGCAACAGCTGCTCGTGGGTCTGCGCGGTTTCCATGCCCAGGTAGGCTTTTTCGATGATGGCGATGTCTTCATCAGTGGCGGTGGTCGCGGCCATGGCGGCGATTTCCGGTTCGAGAATGCGCCGCACGCCCGCCAGCGTATTGAAGAACTCGCTATGGGGCGTGGACTGCATCAACCAGGACAGCACGTCCGGGTCGAGCAGGTGCCATTTCACCCGAGGCCGCACCACGGCGCCCACGCGGGGCTTGGAGTACACCAGGCCCTTGGCGCTGAGCACCCGTGTCGCTTCGCGTAATACCGAGCGGCTGACCTTGTACTCCTCGCAGAGCGTGGCCTCCATGGGCAGTCTTTCTTCGGGCTTGAAGCGACCGGAAACGATGTGCATGCCCAAGTCCTGAACGATCTGGGCATGCATGCTCTTGCGCGGCTTGGACGGCGGCTGATCCATAACGACAGGGATGCTCTGGCTTAAATTCGCGGCATCATAGCATCCCAATTAGTGGGAATGCCGAGGGACTTCCGCCCCTCGGCAACCGACCAGGAAGTCAAAGTCGCAACCCTGGTCGGCCTGCAGCACATGGTCGATGTACAGCTGGCGATAGCCACCGACGATCAGGTTCTGCGGCGGTTTCAGGTCGGCCATGCGCGCCGCCAGCTCGGCGTCGGGGATGTCCAGGTGCAGGCGGCCGTTGGCGCAGTCAAGTTCGATCCAGTCGCCTTCTTGCACGGCAGCCAACGGTCCGCCGGCCGCGGCTTCCGGCGCCACATGCAAGACCACCGTGCCATACGCCGTGCCGCTCATGCGGGCATCGGAAATCCGCACCATGTCGGTCACGCCCTGGGCCAGCAGCTTGGCCGGCAAGCCCATGTTGCCGACTTCGGCCATGCCTGGGTAACCCTTGGGCCCGCAGTTCTTCATGACCAGGATCGAGTTGGCGTCCACGTCCAGCTCCGGGTCGTTGATGCGGGCCTTGTACATGTCGAAATTCTCGAACACCACCGCACGGCCGCGATGCTGCATCAGCTCGGCGCTGGCCGCCGAAGGCTTGAGCACTGCGCCCAATGGCGCCAGGTTGCCGCGCAGCACGCAGATGCCGCCGTCGGCGCGGATCGGGTTGTCGAGGGTGCGGATCACTTCGTCCTGGCCGTAGATCGGCGAGTCCTGGGTGTTTTCGCCCAGGGTCTTGCCGTTGACGGTCAAGGCGTTCGGGTGCGGGATCAGGTTGGCTTCACCGAGGCGACGCAGCACGGCGGGCAGGCCACCGGCGTAGTAGAACTCTTCCATCAGGAAGCGCCCCGACGGTTGCAGGTCGACGATGGTCGGCATGCCACGGCCGATGCGGGTCCAGTCGTCCAGGTCGAGTTCGACGCCGATGCGCCCGGCGATGGCTTTCAAATGGATCACGGCGTTGGTGGAACCCCCGATGGCCGCGTTCACGCGGATCGCGTTTTCGAACGCCTCCTTGGTGAGGATCTTCGACAGCTTCAAGTCTTCGCGCACCATCTCGACGGCACGCATGCCCGACATATGGGCCAATACATAACGCCGCGCATCCACGGCGGGGATCGCCGCATTGTGGGGCAGGGACGTGCCCAGCGCCTCGGCCATGCAGGCCATGGTCGACGCGGTGCCCATGGTGTTGCAGGTGCCCGCCGAGCGCGACATGCCGCCTTCGGCCGCGAGGAAGTCATCCAGGGTAATGGTGCCGGCCTTGACCTGTTCACTGAGCTGCCACACCACGGTGCCCGAGCCGATGTCCTGGCCCTTGTGCTTACCGTTGAGCATCGGCCCACCCGTGACCACGATGGCCGGCACGTCGCAACTGGCGGCGCCCATCAGCAGGGCCGGGGTGGTTTTGTCACAGCCGGTCAGCAGCACCACACCGTCAATGGGGTTGCCGCGAATGGCTTCCTCCACGTCCATGCTCGCCAGGTTGCGGGTGAGCATGGCGGTGGGGCGCAGGTTGGATTCGCCGTTGGAGAACACCGGGAATTCCACCGGGAAGCCGCCGGCCTCGATCACGCCACGTTTGACGTGCTCGGCGATCTGGCGGAAATGCGCGTTGCACGGGGTCAGCTCCGACCAGGTGTTGCAGATACCGATGATCGGCTTGCCATGGAACTGATGGTCGGCAATGCCCTGGTTCTTCATCCAGCTGCGGTACATGAAGCCGTTTTTGTCGGCGGTACCAAACCACTGGGCGGAGCGTAGGCCGGGCTTTTTATCAGACATGATCGATTCTCTTATTGTATGACTATATGTTCTATCTGAAGCTAAACATAAGCGCAAAATCGACGCTTTGGAAGTGTTGTTTAGTAAATAGTACTACTATATAGTCGATCTCAACTGAGGGTTGGCCCTGGCGGATTTTCGCGAGAGGCGTCCCCCGAGCTTCTATAAGAACAACAATCGGAGATCGACCCCCATGAGCCAGGAACTGCGGCTTATCCGGCGCATTACGCTGAAACTGATTCCCTTCCTGATCCTGCTGTACCTGATCGCCTATGTGGACCGATCGGCGGTCGGGTTCGCCAAGTTGCACATGGGCGCCGACGTCGGCATCGGTGACGCAGCCTACGGCTTGGGCGCGGGGCTGTTCTTCATTGGCTACTTCCTGTTCGAGATCCCCAGCAACCTGATGCTCGACCGCTTCGGCGCGCGGCGTTGGTTCGCACGCATCATGCTGACCTGGGGCGCGATCACCATTGGCATGGCGTTTGTGCAGGGGCCGCACAGCTTCTATGTGATGCGCTTCCTGCTGGGCGCGGCCGAAGCGGGGTTCTTCCCCGGCGTGCTGTACTACATCACCCAATGGTTTCCGATTCGCCATCGCGGCAAGATCCTCGGGCTGTTCATCCTGTCCCAACCCATCGCGATGATGATCACCGGCCCGGTCTCCGGTGGCTTGCTGGGCATGGACGGCATCCTCGGGCTGCACGGCTGGCAGTGGCTGTTTATCGTGATCGGCACCCCGGCGATCCTGCTGACCTGGCCGGTGCTGCGCTACCTGCCGGATGGCCCCAAGCAGGTCAAATGGATGAGCGACGATGAAAAAGCCTGGCTCACCGGCGAGCTGAATAAAGACCTGCAAACCTATGGGCAGACACGTCACGGCAACCCGTTGCACGCCCTGAAGGATCAGCGTGTGTTGCTGCTGGCGCTGTTCTACCTGCCAGTGACTTTGAGCATCTATGGCCTGGGCCTGTGGCTGCCGACCTTGATCAAACAGTTCGGCGGCACCGACCTGGTCACCGGTTTTATCTCCGCCGTGCCGTACATTTTCGGGATCATCGGCCTGCTGATCATCCCGCGCAGTTCCGACCGCCTGAATGATCGCTACGGCCACCTGGCCGTGCTTTATGTACTGGGCGCGATCGGCCTGTTCTTCAGCGCCTGGCTGAGTGTGCCGGTGCTGCAAATGGCCGCGCTGTGCCTGGCGGCCTTCGCGCTGTTTTCCTGCACGGCGGTGTTCTGGACCTTGCCGGGGCGCTTCTTTGCCGGCGCCAGTGCGGCGGCGGGCATTGCCTTGATCAACTCGGTGGGCAACCTTGGCGGCTATATCGGTCCGTTCGTGATCGGTGCACTCAAGGAATACACCGGCAACCTCGCCTCGGGCTTGTACTTCCTGTCCGGGGTCATGGTGTTCGGGCTGGTCTTGACCGGCGTGGTCTACCGCCTGCTGGAGCGCAAGCACGTCCTGCCGGTCGATCAATTCGCCGCCAGTGCCCGTGGCGCCACACGTACTTAATCAGGGAGAAGCTTCATGCGTTTAGTGCAGTTCGAATCAAACAACGGTGAGCGTCGGGTCGGCGTGGTGGAAGGCAACCAACTGCGCGAAGTGCAAACCGCGCGCAGCGTGCGCGAACTGGCACTGGCCGCTATCGAGGCGGGCATCAACTTGCAGCAGCAGGTAGAGCGTCTCGGCCTGGGCGCCAGCCATGACTACGCGGCGTTGCTGGCCGACCTGAAAGTCCTGCCGCCGCTGGACCACCCGGACCCGGCCCATATGCTGATCAGCGGCACCGGCCTGACCCACCTGGGCAGCGCCTCGGCCCGCGACAAGATGCACCAGGGCGCTGACGAAACCGCACTGACCGACACCATGCGCATCTTCAAGTGGGGCCTGGAGGGCGGCAAGCCAGCAGCCGGCCAGGCGGGCGTGCAGCCCGAGTGGTTCTACAAGGGCGATGGCCGCATCGTCGTGCGCCCGGGTGCGGCTTTTCCGGTGCCGCCGTTCGCCGAAGACGCGGGCGAAGAGCCCGAGATCGGTGGCCTGTACGTCATCGGCCCTGACAGCAAGCCTTATCGCCTGGGGTTTGCGGTGGGCAACGAGTTCTCCGACCACGTCATGGAGCGCAAGAACTACCTGTACCTGGCCCATTCCAAACTGCGCAGTTGCAGCTTTGGCCCGGAGCTGCGCGTGGGCGAGTTACCGCAGCACCTGGCGGGCACCAGCCGCATCTTGCGTCACGGCGAGGAAATCTGGCGGAACGAATTCCTCAGTGGCGAGGCCAATATGTGCCACAGCCTGGAAAACCTCGAATACCACCATTTCAAGTACAGCCAGTTCCTGACCCCCGGCGATGTGCATGTTCACTTCTTCGGCACCGCCACCCTGTCATTCGCCGACGGTATACGTACCCTGCCGGGCGATGTGTTCGAGATCAGCCAGGCCGAGTTCGGCGCGCCGTTGATCAACGGTGTCGGCAGCAGCGATGCGGCATTCGAGCCCGGCCAAGTCACCCCCCTTTAAGGAGATCAACATGCCCCAGTTCCTCGGCCACAACTATATCGGCGGCCATCGCAGCGCCAACGGCAGCGTCAAGCTGCACAGCGTCGATGCCAGCACGGGCGAAGCCTTGCCGCAGGCGTTCTACCAGGCCACGCCGGAGGAGGTCGACGCCGCCGCCCAGGCCGCCGCTGCGGCTTACCCGGCCTACCGCGCCTTGAGTGCCGCGCGCCGCGCGCAGTTCCTGGACGCGATCGCCGACGAGCTGGATGCCCTGAGCGATAATTTCATCGAGTTGGTCTGCCGCGAAACCGCGCTGCCCGCCGCACGTATCAAAGGCGAGCGTGGGCGCACCAGCGGCCAGATGCGCCTGTTCGCTACGGTGCTGCGCCGGGGTGATTTCTATGGTGCCCGTATCGACAAGGCGTTACCCGATCGCCAGCCGCTGCCACGCCCGGACCTGCGCCAATACCGCATCGGCCTGGGCCCGGTCGCCGTGTTTGGCGCGAGCAACTTTCCCCTGGCCTTTTCCACGGCGGGCGGCGACACCGCTGCCGCACTGGCGGCCGGCTGCCCGGTGGTGTTCAAGGCCCACAGCGGGCACATGGCCACGGCGGAACAGGTGGCCGATGCGATCATGCGCGCGGCTGCGGCCAGCGAAATGCCGGTGGGTGTGTTCAATATGATTTTCGGCGGCGGCGTTGGTGAAGCGCTGGTCAAGCACCCGGCGATCCAGGCAGTGGGCTTTACCGGCTCGCTCAAGGGTGGCCGCGCCTTGTGCGACATGGCGGCGGCGCGCCCGCAGCCGATCCCGGTGTTTGCCGAGATGTCGAGCATCAACCCGGTGATTGTGTTGCCCCAGGCGTTGCAGGCCAGGGCCGAAACCGTCGCCCGCGACCTGACCGCCTCGGTGGTGCAAGGCTGCGGCCAGTTCTGCACCAACCCCGGCCTGGTGATCGGTATCGCGTCGCCGGCGTTCACTGCGTTCACCCAGCAGGTGGCGCAATTGATCGGCGATCAACCCGCCCAAACCATGCTCAATGCCGGCACCCTGGGCAGCTATGCCAAGGGCCTGGAAAAACTCCTGGCGCACCCTGGCATCCAGCACCTGGCGGGCAGCGTCCAGGCCGGCAACCAGGCGCAGCCGCAAGTGTTCAAGGCCGATGTACGCCTGTTGATCGACGGCGACGAAGTGTTGCAGGAGGAAGTCTTCGGCCCGACCACGGTGTTCGTCGAAGTCGCCGACCAGGCCCAACTCACTGCCGCCTTGCACGGCCTGCACGGCCAGCTCACGGCGACGATCATTGGCGAACCGGCGGACTTTCAACAGTTCGCCGAGCTCACGCCGCTGCTGGAACAGAAAGTCGGGCGCATCCTGCTCAACGGCTACCCGACCGGCGTGGAAGTCTGCGATGCGATGGTCCACGGCGGGCCGTACCCGGCGACCTCCGACGCCCGTGGCACCTCGGTCGGCACCTTGGCCATCGACCGTTTCCTGCGCCCGGTGTGCTTCCAGAACTACCCTGATAGCCTGCTGCCCGACGCGTTGAAAAACGCCAACCCATTGCGTATCCAGCGTCTGGTGGATGGCACGCCATCGCGCGACCCGCTGTAAACCACAATCAGGAGGCGACATGTCGTGTACCGCTGTCACTGAACACCGTGCGCAACTGGGGGAAGGTCCGTTCTGGGACGTGCCGACCCAGGCACTGTACTGGGTCAATATCGCCGGCAAACAGGCACTGCGCCTGATGGGCGGGCACTTGCAGATCTGGCAGTTGCCCGAGCACGTTTCGGCGTTTATCCCGTGTGAAAGCGGTGATGCGCTGGTGACCTTGAGCAGTGGCGTCTATCGGCTGGACCTGGCGACCCAGGCCCTGACCTTGCTCTGCGTGGCCGACCCGCAACCGGGCAACCGTGGCAATGAAGCCCGCTGCGATGCCCAGGGCCGCCTGTGGCTGGGCACCATGCAGAACAACATCGGCGAACACGGCGAAGACCTGCCGATCACGCGGCGCTCCGGTGGCCTGTTTCGCATCGATGCAGACGGGCAGGTCACGCCGTTGCTGCACGGCCTGGGTATTCCCAACACCTTGCTGTGGAGCGAGGACGGCAGCCAGGTGCATTTCGGCGACAGCCTGGATGCCACGCTCTACCAGCATGCGATCCAGGCCGACGGTCAACTCGAGCCCGCAACGCTGTGGTTCGGCCCGCACGTACGCGGCGGGCCGGATGGCTCGGCCATGGACTCTGAAGGCTACATCTGGAACGCCCGTTGGGACGGCAGTTGCCTGCTGCGCCTGACGCCCGATGGTGAGGTGGACCGTATTATCGAGTTGCCCGTGAGCCGGCCCACCAGTTGCGTATTCGGTGGCCCCAACCTCACGACCTTGTATATCACCAGCGCCGCCAGCCCATTGGATCACCCTCTGGACGGCGCGGTGCTGGCCATCGAAGTCGATGTACCCGGCAAGCCTTGCCATCGCTTTGCCGGTTAGCTGTAGGCGCGAGCGTGCTCGCGAAAAGCTTGAGCGCGCCGTGTGCATTCAGGATGTACGCGTCATCGTTAACGTTTTTCGCGAGCAAGCTCGCTCCTACAAAAAACAGCAAACAAAAAACAACAACAAGGAGTCACCCGTATGAAACGTCGTCGTGGTTTGCGTTCCCTGTGCTGCGCCGCTGTGGCGGTCTCGGCCATGAGCTTGAGCGGGCTGTTGCTGGCCGCTGAAGAAGTGAAGATCGGTTTTCTGGTCAAGCAGGCCGAGGAGCCGTGGTTCCAGACCGAATGGGCCTTTGCCGAAAAAGCCGGCAAGGAACATGGCTTCAAGGTGATCAAGATCGCCGTGCCCGATGGCGAGAAAACCCTCTCGGCCATCGACAGCCTGGCCGCCAACGGCGCCAAGGGCTTTGTGATCTGCCCGCCGGACGTGTCCCTGGGCCCGGCCATCGTCGCCAAGGCCAAGGCCAACGGTTTGAAAGTGATCGCCGTGGATGACCGCTTTGTCGATGCCAAGGGCAACTTCATGGAAGACGTGCCGTACCTGGGCATGGCTGCGTTTGAAGTGGGCCAGAAACAAGGCGCGGCCATGGCGGCCGAAGCGAAAAAACGCGGTTGGGACTGGAAGGACACCTACGCGGTGATCAACACCTTCAATGAACTCGACACCGGCAAGAAACGCACCGATGGCTCGATCAAATCCCTGGAAGAGGCCGGTATTCCCAAGGACCACATTCTGACGGCTGCGCTGAAAACCCTCGACGTCCCCGGCAGCATGGACGCCACCAACTCGGCCCTGGTCAAGCTGCCCGCCGGCGCGAAAAACCTGATCATCGGCGGCATGAACGACAACACCGTGCTCGGCGGCGTGCGTGCCACTGAGAGCGCCGGCTTCGCCGCCGCCAATGTCATCGGCATCGGCATCAATGGCACCGACGCCATCGGCGAACTGAAGAAACCCAACAGTGGCTTCTTCGGCTCGATGCTGCCCAGCCCGCATATCGAGGGCTACAACACCGCGAAGATGATGTTCGACTGGGTGACCACCGGCAAGGAACCACCGAAATACACCGCCATGGACGAAGTGACCCTGATCACCCGCGACAACTTCAAGCAGGAGCTGGAAAAAATCGGCTTGTGGAACTGACGGGTTTTCTCTCGCCGTTGCACTGCGTCCACACTTAACACTGATCCAATGTGGGCGCTGTCGAGCTTTAGCGAGGCAGCCTCGCTAAAGCTCGACAGCGCTTATATAAACCGCGTCAGTCAGCGGAGAACTTGAAGACGGTGTTCTGCCGATAAGTCTGCCCGGGGTCCAGGCGGGTTGACGCAAACTTGGGCTGGTTCGGCGCATCCGGGAAATGCTGGGTTTCCAGGGTGAAGCCACTCCAGTGCAGGTAGGTCTTGCCGCCCTTGCCCTTTACCGAACCGTCGAGGAAGTTGCTGGTATAGAACTGCACCCCAGGTTCGGTGGTGTACAACTGCAAGCGCCGTCCGGAGGCGGGGTCGTGCACCTCGGCGGCGAGTTGTTTGATATTGCCTTGGGTATCCAGCGCCCAGTTGAAATCAAACCCGCCCTGTTTGGGCTCGGCAAATTTGAGCTGCGGATGGTCATCCTTGATGTGCTGGCCGATAGGCGTAGGTTTCAGGAAATCCATCGGCGTGCCTTTGACCGGCGCCAGTTCGCCCGTGGGAATCAAGGTGGCGTTGACTGGCGTGTAGTGGCTGGCATGCAAGGTCGCGACCTGCTTGAGGATGTCGCCATTCCCCGCGCCGGCCAGGTTGAAATAGCTGTGGTTAGTGAGGTTAAGCACCGTGGGTTTGTCGGTGGTGGCGGTGTAGTCGATATGCAGTTCATTCTGGTCATTGAGACGATAGGTGACCTCGGTTTTCAGGTTGCCGGGGAAGCCCATTTCACCGTCCTTGGACAGGTAGCTCAGCTTCACACCGACGGAATCCTTATCCTTGACCGGCTCGGCTTTCCACACCTGCTTGTCGAAACCCTGGGCGCCGCCATGCAGCGAATTGGGGCCGTCGTTGAGTGGCACCTGGTAGCGCTTGCCGTCGAGCTCAAAGGCGCCGCCCGCCAGGCGATTGCCAAAGCGCCCGATGGTCGCGCCGAAAAACGCCGTGCCGGCCTGGTAGCCCTGTACGTCGTCAAAGCCCAGGACCACGTCGTCGAGCTTGCCGTGTTTGTCCGGCACCTTCAGCGACTGCAGCACACCGCCGTAAGTGATCACCGTGGCTTGCATGCCATGGCTGTTGCGCAAGATGTACTGCTCGACGGCAGTGCCGTCGTTGGTTTTACCGAAAGGTTTTTGCTCGCTGGACAAACCGGCTGCCTGGGCGCCACCGCTGGCGATCATCATGGACAGCGCCAGGCCGGACAGCAGGTATCGAGGGTGCTTCATGGTCGAACTTCCTTTTGTTGTTTTGGATGGAATAGTTCTACTAATGTGCGATATTTTGTCGATATGACAGCGAATTTATAGCCTTAAACGCCAATTTCGTAAAATAAAATAAGACTAATTGATCGAGGCATCCTTTTATGAGTACTGAACACGCCGTTTATCCCGACCTCAACGGCAAGACCGTATTGATTTCCGGGGGCGCCTCGGGGATCGGCGAATTCATGGTGCGGGCCTTCGCCGCGCAGGGTGCCAGGGTCGGGTTTGTGGACCGCGCGCAAAGCCAGGGCGAACGCCTGGCGGCCCTGTTGAGTTCGCGGGGGCATGCTGTGGAATTCGTGTGCTGCGACATCACCGATGAAATCGCCTACAAGGCGGCGATAGGGCGCTTCGAGCATTCCCTGGGGCCGATCACCGTGCTGGTGAACAACGCCGCCAATGACGTGCGCCACACCCTGGAAGAAGTCGATTCGGAAACCTTCGACAAGCTGATCTCCGTCAACCTGAAACATGCCTTCTTTGCCGCCAAGGCCGTGGTGCCGATGATGAAGCGCGCCGGCAGCGGCTCGATCATCAACCTCGGCTCCGTCGGCTGGATGATGGCCTCGGCCGGCTACCCGGTGTACGCCGCCAGCAAGGCCGCCGCCCACGGCATGACCCGCGCGCTGGCACGGGAGTTGGGGCCGAACCGTATCCGTGTGAACACGCTGGTGCCGGGTTGGGTGATGACTGAAAAACAGCTGGCCATGTGGGTGGATGACGCTGCCAAGGAGCTGATCAGCCGCAGTCAGTGCCTGCCGGGCAGTGTGCTGCCGGAGCATATCGCCAATATGGCGTTGTTTCTTGCTTCCGATGCGTCGGCGATGTGTTCGGCGCAGAATTTTATTGTGGATGGTGGTTGGGTCTGAGCCTGGAACCCTTGTCCAGACAACAGAGGCCAATGTGGGAGGGGGCTTGCCCTAATGCCGTTCAGTTAAGCGTACATCGCCTTCTGTAGGAGCGAGCTTGCTCGCGAAAAACGTCAACGATAACGCGTGTTTCCTGAGTGAACGCGGCGCCTGTGAGTTCTTCGCGAGCAAGCTCGCTCCTACAAAAAAGCCTTAACTGAACGGCATTAGGGCTTGCCCCCGTGACGGCTCAGGAGCTGACGACTATCTAACTGATGCTCCGCGACTTAAATGTGGGAGGGGGCTTGCCCCCGATGGCGGCCTGGGCCGACCAGGATGCTGGAGTGGAATGAGTACATATCCGTTGCTGCGGTAACGGCTACTTAGGGTTCCGCTCTTACAGCGGGTCACTTTTGGAAAAGCGCCAAAAGTAACCAAAAACGCTTTGCCCCACCACTCGGCACCTCGCCTAGGCTCGGTGTGCCCGTAATCCGACATTGATTTGGGGGGTCGCCGCCACGCGCCATCCATGGCGCGGGGCGGCTAAACCGGCATCCCTGCCGGTTTACCCCCCAAATCAATATCGAATTCCGGCCAGCGTGGTTTAACGGGGCGCCTGAGATCAAGATCAAAAGCAAGATCTAAAGCAACGGCAAGATCAAGAGCGGCTCGCTTCGCATCGTGGTTACCGGGGCTGCTACAAAGTTGCTCCTGATACCCATGGCTATCGGGGGCAAGCCCCTTCCCACATTTGGACTGTGCAAGCCTTCAATGTCGGCAGGTCTGCAGATCCTTGGCATCCACCGCCTTGGGCAACAGCGCCGGTTTGACGGGGTGTATGGAGATCAAAATGTGGGAGGGGGCTTGCCCCCGATTGCGGTGTATCAGTCAGTTCGTCCGTCACTGACCACCGCCATCGGGGGCAGGCCTCCTCTCTCATTTGAACTGCATCGCTTATTCAATCGGGTAACGTTTGAACGCCGGATGCTGCTCCAGCCGCTCGGCATGCCGTTGCAGATTAGGAAACGCATCCGCCTTGACCACCGATGCCACGGTGAACTGGCTGAACGACCAAGCAACCGCCGCGGTAATCGAGGCCTGGGTCAGTGCTTCGCTGTTGCCCACTTGCTTGTCCAGCAACGCATAGGCGGCGAGCAGTTGGCCGGTCACGCGCTCAAGCCAGGGTGCATGCAGTTTCTCGGCCGGGCGCAGGTTGTGTTCGTAGACGATCTGCACGCTCTTCTCACAGGCTGCCAGCGCCAGTCCCAGAACATGCAAGTCCTTGGCAAGTGCCGCCGGTTGTTGGGGCAGCAGCTTCCTGTCAGTCGGGGCCAAGGCTTCGAGGTAGTCCAGGATCAGGCTGGAGTCCATCAACACCGTGCCATCGTCCAGCACCAGGGTAGGCGCCTTGACCACCGGGTTGATCTGCGCAAATTCGTTGAAGGTGCGGAACACGGACAAGGGTTCATGCTCAAAATCCACCCCGTACAAGTCCAGGGAAATTGCCACGCGGCGTACGTAAGGCGAGTCCAGCATGCCGATCAGTTTCATGAAGCCTCCATTGCTATCAGGGTGACGAGCTCAAGAGATTAAGGGCACTCGGTCGCCCGGCGCAATTGTTGATACGCCTGCACCAACTGCTCCAGGCTGAACGCCAGGTTGCGCCCGCTGGGGTTGGGCAGTACCCACACTGACGCACCGCCCAACACCTTTGGCTGCAAGCCCCAGCCGATCTCGCGTTGGCCGCTTAACGCGCTGTAGCCGGGCTTGCCGAGAAACGCCACGAAGCGCGGCGCGTAGTGGCGGATCTTCTGTTCGAAGCCCGCCGCCGCCTGCGTGAACTCATGTCGCGCCAGTTCACCCGCGCTGGCCGTGGGGCGTTCCACCAACGTGGTCAGGCCGCAGTGGTAGTGCAACAGCGTGCGGCCGTGCTCGGGGCGGATTTCATGGGGGGTGAAACCGGCCAGGTGCAGGGTGCGCCAGAAGCGGTTGCTGCGGTTGGCGAAGTGCAGGCCGAGGGCGGCGGAACCCTTGCCGGGGTTGATGCCGCAGAACACCACGTTCAGGTGGTCGGCGAGGATGTCTTCCAGCCCGGCGTTCATGCCGGGCTCCTGAAGCCTTGGCGGCTGGCGCCCGGCGGTTGCCCGGTGATGCGTTTGTAGGCGCGACTGAAGGCCGCCTGGGAGGTATAGCCGAGTCGGTACGCCACTTCTTCGATGGGCACGCGCTCCAGGGTCAGCCACTGGCTGGCGAGGCGCATGCGCAGTTCGGTCACGTAACGCAGCGGTGGTACCCCCAGGGTGGCCTGGAAACGATCCGCGAACACCGAACGTGAGGTATGACAGTGCGCCGCCAGTTCGGCCACGCTCCAGTCGCGCCCCGGTTGCTGGTGCAGGGCGAGCAGTGCGCCCGCCAACCGGGTGTCGCGCAAGGCGGCCGCGAGGCCTGATGCATTGGCGCAGGCGCATTCGACCCAGCCCCGCACGATCATCGCCGCCACCACATCGGCCAGGCGCGCGAGGATGCCGGCATAACCGACGCGGGCGCTGGAGACTTCGCGTTCCATCACCGCCAGGATCGGCATCAAGCCGGGGTAACGCTGGCCCCCGGCGTCGATCAGCATCAAGGCCGGCATCAGGTTGCCAAGGCCCTGGATGCTGTCGAGCTCGAACTCCATGCAGGCGCTGAACAGCAGGGTGCTGGGCGGCTCATCGGGCGAGGCATTCACGGCACACACGGTATCGCCCAGCGGTGCGGCGTCGAAGCTGGCGATGTCCTGCACGGGGTCATCCGCTTTGGACAACAACGCGTGGGCGCCACCATGGGCGATGAACACCGCATTACCGGCCGACAACTCAAAGAGGCTGCCGTCCTGCAGGCGCAGGGTCGCGCAGCCGGCGGCCAGAAAATGGAAATACGCGTGCCCCGGCTTGGCCGCAAAGCCGATACCGAACACCGGCCCGGCCTGGATGCGCCGGTACTGCACGCCGCGCAGGCGCATGCTGCGCAGCAGCTCATTGATCAGTTCGGAGGACAGGGCGAACGCGTTGTCGGTTGGCATATTCGGGGTTTCGGTCAAAAACTCAAGGGTTTGAATCATAGATCATCCAGGGAGCGGAACCTAGACTGGCCGTCACGCTAATGCCTGAGGATGTCTTGTGATGAATGATTGTGTGTCCCATGCCCCTGTCGATTGCAGGGTAGAACCGACCACGCCGGCGTGGATGGCGGTGTTTTCCCTGGCGATGGGCGTGTTCGGCCTGCTCACGGCGGAGTACCTGCCGGCCAGCCTGCTGACGCCGATGGCCCTGGACCTGGGCGTGTCCCAAGCGTTGGCCGGGCAAGCGGTCACGGTCACGGCGGTGGTGGCCTTGTTCGCCGGGTTGCTGGTGCCTGGCCTGACGCGCGGTATCGACCGGCGCCTGGTGCTGTTGGGGTTCTCCACGCTGATGATTGCGTCCAACCTGCTGGTGGCGTTCTCGTCCAGCCTGTTGGTGCTGTTGTTGATGCGCATCTTGCTGGGCATTGCCCTTGGTGGTTTCTGGAGCATGGCGGCCGCGGTTGCGATGCGCCTGGTACCGGCGGCGTTGCTGCCCCGTGCCCTGTCGATCATCTTCAGCGGCATTGCGCTGGGTACTGTCGTCGCAGTGCCGTTGGGCAGCTACCTCGGCGGCCTGTACGGCTGGCGCAGCGCGTTTGTCGCTGCCGCCGCCGTTGGCGTGGTGACCCTGGCGTTCCAGCTGTTCACACTGCCACGCCTGGCACCCCGTGGCACCGCACGCCTGCGCACCGTACTTGATGTACTGCTGCGCCCCGGCATTGCCGTGGGCATGTTCGGCTGCGTGCTGGTGCACACCGGGCACTTCGCGCTGTTTACCTACATTCGCCCGTTCCTGGAAAGCACCACCGGGGTCGGCCCCCAAGGGCTGGCACTGATGCTGCTGGGGTTTGGCGCGGCGAATTTTGTCGGCACGCTGCTGGCCGGGTGGTTGCTGGTGCGCAATCCCCGTGGAACCCTGGTGTTGATGCCGGTCCTGGTGGGCGTCGCTGCGTTGGCCCTGGTGCTGCTGCCGGCATCGCTGCCGGGCCAGGCGTTGCTCCTGGCGCTGTGGGGCATGGCCTTCGGCGGCGTGCCGGTAGCGTGGTCGAACTGGGTGGCGCGTGCGGTGCCGGATCAGGCGGAAAGTGCCGGTGGCATGGTGGTCGCTTCGGTGCAATCGGCAATCGCGGCGGGTGCCGCTGGCGGGGGCGCGATGTTCAGTGCCACCGGTATCGACGGGGTGTTTCTGGGCGCGGGTTGCTTGATGCTGCTGGCAGCGTTGTTGATCGCCCTGCGTGTGCAGGTGCCCCGGCACGCTGAGGCGGGGAGTGTGACGCACCACCCGTCTTTGGTTTAGTCTCAAGCGCTTCGCTGATCGCAAACGCTGCTGGAGTCGTAAGCATGACCGAGTATGTACCCCCGAAAGTCTGGACCTGGGACACCGAAAGCGGCGGCACCTTCGCCAGCATCAACCGCCCGATTGCCGGCGCCACCCATGAAAAGACACTGCCAATCGGCAAGCACCCGTTGCAGTTGTATTCCCTGGCCACGCCCAACGGGCAGAAGGTCACCATCCTGCTCGAAGAATTGCTGGCCCTGGGGCACCGCGGCGCGGAGTACGACGCCTGGCTGATCAAGATCGGCGATGGCGACCAGTTCGGCAGCGGCTTTGTCGCGGTCAACCCGAACTCCAAGATCCCGGCCTTGATGGACCACAGCGGCGCCCAGCCGATTCGCGTGTTCGAGTCCGGCGCGATCCTGCAGTACCTGGCCGAGAAGTTCGGCGCGTTCTTCCCCACCGAGCCGGGGGCCCGCGCGGAGTGCTTGTCGTGGCTGTTCTGGCAGATGGGCAGCGCGCCTTACCTGGGCGGTGGCTTCGGGCATTTCTATGCCTATGCACCGAGCAAGATGGAATACCCGATCAACCGTTTTGCCATGGAGACCAAGCGCCAACTGGACGTGCTTGACCAGCGCCTGGCGGTGAGCGAATACATCGCCGGGGATGAATACACCATCGCCGACATTGCCATCTGGCCGTGGTACGGCGGGCTGGTCAAAGGCCGCTTGTATGGGGCCGCGGAGTTTCTGTCGGTGCATGAGTACAAACATGTACAGCGCTGGGCGGAGGCGATTGAAGCGCGGCCGGCGGTGCAGCGTGGGCGGCGGGTGAATCGGGTGTCGGGCGAGCCCCATGAGCAGTTGGCCGAGCGGCATGACGCAAGTGACCTGGACTGATTGAGTTCCACGTGTGGGAGGGGCGGGGCGAGGGTTCGACTTGCCCCTCCCACAGTTGGATGTCCTTATCTTCGATTTATTTGTAGCGCTGTTCGAACACCGCCACCTGTTCAGGCTTGATGAGCTCGAACGGCACCCACACCTCCGACTCGATCGGCTCGCCCTTGATCATCTTGATCGCCGACTGCACTGCCTGAGTGGCCTGGGCCTTGGGGTCCTGGAACACCGAGGCGGTGAGCATGCCTCGCTTGATCGCCGCCAAGCCGTCGGGCAAGCCGTCGATGCCGATAATCGCGATCTCACCCTTGGCCTTGCCCGCCTGTTGCAAGGCCATGGCCGCGCCAATCGCCATTTCATCGTTGTTGGCCACGATGGCATCGAACTGCGTGCCCGCCAGCAACCAGTTGCTGGTCAAGTCCATGCCCTTGCTGCGTTGCCACTCAGCGCTTTGCTGCTCCACCACCTTGATGCCGGGAAATTCCTTGAGCACCTGCTTGGCGCCTTCGGTGCGGTCATGGGTGGCGTTCTGCGCGAGGTCGCCCATGATGATCGCCACATGGCCTTTGCCGCCGAGTTTGTCCGCGAGGTAGCGCATCTGCAATTGCCCGGCTTCGATATCGTTGGACGCCACGGTGACGACGCCCTTGGGCAAGGTGCGCTCATCCGGATGGCGGTTGACGTACACCAGCGGCGTCTTGGCCGCCACGGCCGCGCGGGTCATGTTGGCGGTGGCGGCGGTGTCCACCGGCAGCACGATCACGGCGTCGACTTTCTGGTTGAGAAAGCCTTCGACCTGGTTGAGCTGGCGCACCACGTCGCCCTGGGCGTCTTCGAACTGGATCTGCACGTCCTGTTGTTTAGCGGCATTTTCCAGGCCGGTGCGCACGTAGGTCATGAAATTATCGTCGACCCGCGCGATGCTCACGCCGATGCGATACGCGGCGAAGGTCCATTGGCTGAACAGCAGTAAAAACGCAGCAACAAGCAATGAATAGCGATGCATGAGGGTGTTCCTTTTATTGTTATAGGGTGAACGCTTGACGGAAACGCTCCAGGGCCAACTCACTGTCGCCGCTGGCCCAGCCTTCGAGGCCGACCACGCCGTTGTAGCCCATGGCGTGCAGGGCCCTGGCAATGGCCGGGTAGTGGATTTCGCCGGTGCCAGGCTCCTTGCGCCCGGGCACGTCGGCCACCTGGATTTCACCGATGGCGCTGCCTGCGCGCTGGATCAGTTCGATCAGGTTTCCTTCGCCGATCTGCGCGTGGTAAAGGTCCAGGTTCATCTTCAGGTGCGGGCTGCCCACCGCTTCGATCAGCGCCAGGGTGTCGTCGGCGCGGGCGAACGGAACGCCGGGGTGGTCGACCTCAGTGTTGAGGTTTTCCAGCAGGAACACTCGGCCGGCGTCTTCGCCCAGGCGCGCGATTTTTTCCAGTGTCTTGCACGCGCTCAGCCACATGCGCCCGGTGGTCTGGCCCACGGGCTGCACCGGCAGGCCGCCGTCACCCAGGCCGGTGCCGTGCAGGTTGAGGCTGGGGCAGTTCAGGCGCTCGGCGACGCCGATGGATTCGCGCGCGCTGTCGAGCAGTTGGCGGATGCCGTCGGGGTCGGTAAGGCTGCCGCTGATATAGCCGGTCATCGAGGTGAAATCGGCGCCGGTGGCGGCGAGGGCGCTGATGTCCTTGTGGGTCCAATTCCAGATCTCGGCGCTGAAACCCAGTGCGTGGATGCGCTTCACGCGCTCGATGAAGGGCAGGTCGAGAAACACCATCTCGGCACTGATCGCCAGTTTGAACGGGCTCATCAGCGGGCCCCCTGCACGGCAACGGCCTTGCCGGTTTCGAACGACTCGATGCAGGCGCGGGCGATCGCCAGGGCGGCGCGCGCGTCTTCACCACTGGCCATGGGCTTGGCGCCGCTGCGCAAGCAGTCGACAAAGTGGTTGAGTTCGGCGATGTAGGCGTCGCGCAGCAGGTCGGTGTCCATACGCTGGGTGTCGGCCTGGATGCCCTGGGCCAGGTAGCGCACCAGGTCGGAGTCGTTGAGGCTGCCCATGCTCAGCATGCCGGCGCTGCCGAACACTTCGCCGCGCACGTCGTAGCCGTACACCGCCTGGAAGTTGGCCTCGGCGGTGGCGATGGCGCCGTTGTCGAAGCGGATCGCGACCACGGCGGTGTCGAGGAAGCCTTTGCTTTTGTACTCCGGCGCGATCAGTGCGTCGGCCATCACATACACCTGCACCGCTTCGGCACCGGGGTTGAGGTAGCGCAGGGTGTCGAAGTCGTGGATCAGGGTTTCCAGGAAGATCACCCACTGCGGCGAATTGGCCGGGTTATTGAGTGCCGGGTCGCGGGTCAGCGAGCGCAACAGCTGCGGCGTGCCGATGCGGCCGGCCGCCACGTCGAGGTGGGCGGTGCGGAAGCTCTTGGCGAAGCGCCGATTGAAACCGACCTGCAGCGGCACGCGCGCATCGGCCGCGGCGGCAATGGCGCGGTCGGCTTCGTCGAGGGTGATGGCCATGGGTTTTTCGCAGAAGATCCCCTTGCCGGCGCGAGCGGCGCTGATCACCAGTTCGGCGTGGCTGCGGGCGGGGGCGGCGATGAGGACGCCGTCGATGTCCGGGTCGTCGAGCAGCTGCTGCGGGTCGGTGTAGACCTTGTCCACCCCCAGTTCGGCTGCCAGGCGTGCGGCTTGGCCGGGAGTGGGGTCGGCGATGGCGGCGAGGGTCGCGCCGGGGATGTGTCGCGCAGCGGTCAAGCCGTGGAAGCTGCCCATGCGACCAGCACCGATCAAGCCCAGGCGGATGTTCTGTGTACTCATGAAATGACCCCTTTTTATTGTTGGCCGCAGGACAGCCCTGACTGGCAAAGGGGCAGGAGCAAAGGTTATGCCAATTTATAAGTGACTGATAATTAACAATTTATAAAATACAATAAACAAAATGTGTTCATTCTGATGACATGCCTATACTGACATGTCAAAAACATGAACATGGGTACCTCACGATGAGCATGGCGTTCAGCATGCAAGACCTCGACTACCTGACGGCCCTGGGGCCGGCGGCGCTGAACGACGGCCCCATTGCCGCGCTGGAACACGCGTGGCGCGCGTGCCTGGCCGGGCAGGTGCAGCGCCCGGCCGAGGTGCGCCAGGTAATCTGGGACTCGTGGCGGCGCAGTGTCGATGCCGGTATCGACCCGCAGGACAGCCAATACCGCTTCGCCGCCGCCGACACGCTGGCGACCACCCTGGCCAGCCACCGCGTGCTGATCGCCGCCGCCGCGCAAGTCATGCACGGCTTGTTGGCCTACAACCCTCGCGGCCATATCAACCTCACCGACGCCGACGGCATCACCCTGTATTTCTGCGGGCTGGACATCACCCCCGTCGGCAGTCGCCTGCTCGAATCAGTCCAGGGCACCAATTGCACCGGCCTGGCCCTGGCCGAAGACCGCCTGGTGTACGTGCTGGCCGAGGAGAACTTCGGCAGTGGCCTGCGCCAGCGCCGCATGCACTGCGCCGCCGCGCCGATCAGGAATGCCCAGGGCCAGACCCTGGCGATGCTGACCCTCACTGCCGAGCCCGGCTGGTTTCACTTTCACACCCTCGGCACCGTGCAAGCCGCCGCCGAAGCGGTCTCTCGTCAGATGGCCCTGCAAGCGCTGTTGGAAGAGCAGCAAACCGTGCTCGAAGTCCTCAACGAGGGCCTGGTGGTGCTCGATGAGCGTGGCTGCATCAAGGCGCTCAACCGTTATGCCCGGCAACTGTTCGGAGTGGGGCTGGAACTGATCGGCAGCCCGTTCCAGCGCCTGGGCCGCAGTGAGTTGAGTGACGCCATTCTTCTACGCGGCGGTGAGTCGGTGCGTGACCTCGATTGCACCTTCCACCTGCGCGACCGCAGCCAGCTCGCCTGCCTGGTCTCGGTGTGCCCGCTGGAGCAGGGCGGGGTGATCGTGTCACTGCGCGAGAACCGCCGCATCCGCGAAATCACCCGGCGCATCATCAGCACCCAGGCCCGCTATACCTTCGACACCATCCAGGGCACGTCGCGGGCGATCCAGGACGCGCTGCATCTGGGGCGTATCGCCAGTCGCAGTGAATCTACCACCCTGATCCTCGGCGAAAGCGGCACCGGCAAGGAACTGTTCGCCCAGGCCATCCACAACGCCAGCGACCGCGCCAACGGCCCGTTCGTGGCGGTCAACTGCGGCGCGATCCCACGCGATCTGGTGCAAAGCGAGCTGTTCGGGCATGTCGAAGGCGCATTCACCGGCTCGGCCCGTGGCGGGTCGGCGGGCAAGTTTGAACTGGCGGATGGCGGTACGATCTTTCTGGATGAGATTGGCGATATGTCCTTCGACGCTCAGGTCAGCCTGCTGCGAGTGTTGCAGGAAGGCGAGATCACCCGCGTCGGCGCGAAAAACTCACGGCAGGTGGACGTGCGCATCATCGCCGCGACCCACCGCAACCTTAGCCAGGCGGTGGCCGAAGGCGCGTTCCGTGAAGACCTCTACTACCGCCTCAACGTACTGAACCTGACCGTACCGCCGTTGCGCATGCGCCGTGAAGACATCCCGTTGCTGGCGCGGCACTTCCTTACACGCTGTGCTCGTTCGCTGCGTAAAGCGGTGCAGGGCTTTGCCCCGGATGCGCTGGAATTGCTCTCGGCCTACGCCTGGCCGGGCAATGTGCGCGAGCTGGAAAACAGCATCGAGCGCGCCACCAACCTGGCGACAGGCGAGTTGATCCAGGCGGCCGATCTGCCTCAGGAAACCAGACCGCGCGCCACGCTGCGCCACCACGAACCTCAGCCCGCCCAGGACCTGAGCAGCCACGAAATGCACGCCATCGTCGCCGCGCTCAAAAGCACCGGCGGCAACATCCGCCTGGCCGCCCGGCAACTGAACGTATCGCGGGGTGGGTTGTACAACAAGATGAGTCGATTCGGCCTGAATGCCGGCGATTTTCGCGGCGCGTAAATTCAAAATGTGGGAGGGGCAAGCCCTAATGCCGTTCAGTTAAGGCTTTTTTGTAGGAGCGAGCTTGCTCGCGAAAAACGTCAACGATAACGCGTGTTTCCTGAATCAACGCGGCGCCTGTGAGTTTTTCGCGAGCAAGCTCGCTCCTACAGAAGGCGATGTACCCTTAACTGAACGGCATTAGGGCTTGCCCCTCCCACATTTGATCCCCCTGTCTCAGGCTCACATGTTCTCCGAGGTGACAATCTGCGGCGCGATATGCACCCGATGCCGCACCGGATCAAACCCCTCGGCACTCTGCAATTCCACCAGCAACTGCACCAGCGCGTTCGCCGTCTGCCTGGGCTGTGAATCCATTACCACATCGATCAACCCCTGGCTCAGTGCCTGGCGTGACAGCGCCGTGGACTCCTGCAAGATGCAGCACAACGCCGGGCGTTTGGGCAGCTGCGCCAGGGCGCTGATGATGCCGTCGCCGCCGCCGCCGACCACACACAGGCCGCGCAGGTCGCTGTGGCGGGTGAGCAGGTCGAGGGTGGCTTCTTCGGTGATGTCGCAGTTGTCCAGGTTGATCAGCGGCTCCAGCGGTTTGAGCCCAGGTGCGTGTTCGGCCAGGTAGCTGTGCAGGCCTTCGACCCGTGCCTGGTGACCGAGGAAGCGATGGCCGCCGAGCAGGATCCCCACGCTGCCTTTGCGTGCGCCACAGGTGCGGGCGAGCAGCCAGCCCATGGTGCGGCCGACCACGTGGTTGTCCTGGCCCACGTAGGGTTCAAGGGCTTGCTCGTGAATATCCGAGAGCAGGGCCACCACCGGCACGCCGGCCGCGCGGATCTGCGCCAGGCAGGCGTTGATCAGCGGGTGGGCGAAGCTGACCACGGCGAGGGCGTCGCACTGCACGGCCAGTTGTTCGATCTGCGCGACAATGGCGCTGGGTGTGCGGTCGTTGATGTAGTCGAACTGGCAGGTGAGGTTGGTGGTGGCGTGTTGTTGCGCCGCCTCGCTGATCGACTGCGCCAGGTGGGCATAGAACGCTTGGGCGGTGCCCAGCAGCAGAATGCCGAAGCGATAGGTCGGCCGGCGTTCGCGGATGCGTTGGCCGATCAGCCGCGCAGCAAAATAGCCCACGGCTTCGGCGGCCTGGAACACCTGCTCGGCCGTCTGCGGATTGACTGGCGCGCGCGCATTCAGCACGCGGTCGACAGTGGCCACACTCAGGCCCGCATGGGCGGCGACGGTGGCGATGGTTGGGCGCTTATTGTTGTTCATGACAGCCCTCTTGAGCGTCTTGATAGAAAACTATCAAGCCCCGCTGGGCCTGGATGATAGCTTGATAGGGAATGGATTCAAGGCCTTGAGGGTGATTTAGCCGCACTCTATCGTTGGTTTCGCAAAGCACCTGAAACCTCTCGCTTGCGGAGAACAATAACAATGCCTGAACACACCGCTCATCACGCTCGGCGCGACTACAGCCTCACCGGTCCCGAAGCCGCCCGCGCGGCGGAAAAAGGCCTGGTCTCGGCCAGTTGGTACCAATCGCCGATTTCCCGTAAACGCATGAAAGAACTGATGCAACGCCGCGACGCCCCGGCCTTGCTCGATACCGCTATTTGGGTGACCGCGCTGTTCGCCACCGGCTTCGGCGGCTACTGGTTCTGGGGCACGTGGGCCTGCGTGCCGTTCTTCCTCGCCTATGGCGTGCTGTACGGCACCGCGTCCAACCCGCGCTGGCACGAAACCGGCCACGGCACCGCATTCAAGACCCGCTGGATGAACGACGTGCTGTACCAGGTCGCGAGCTTCATGTGCATCTTCGAGCCCCACGTGTGGCGCTGGAGCCATGCCCGGCACCACACCGACACCATCGTCGTCGGCCGCGACCCGGAGATCGTCGAGCCACGCCCGCCGAGCCTGCCGATGATGGTGCTCAGCCTGTTCAACCTGCCCCTGGCCTGGAAGACCTTCAGCGGTGTGGCGCGCCATGCGATCGGCCAGATGAGTGCCCAGGAGCAGGACTTTATCCCGGAGTCCGAGTGGCCCAAGGTGTTCCGCGCCGCGCGTATCTGGGTCGGCATTTATGCGCTGGTCATCGGCACTGCGTTGTACCTGCACAGTTGGCTGCCGCTGATGCTGGTGGGCCTGCCGAGCCTCTACGGTGCCTGGCTCGGTTACGTGTTCGGCCTCAGCCAGCATGTGGGCCTGGCCGAAGACGTGCTCGACCACCGCAGCAACTGCCGCACGATCTACATGAACCGCGTGCTGCGTTTTATCTACATGAACATGAACTACCACCTTGAGCACCACATGTACCCAATGGTGCCGTACCACGCATTGGCGCAATTGCACGAAGAGATCCGCAACGACTGCCCGCCGCCGTACGCCAACCTGTTCGAGGCGTACAAGGAAATCATCCCGACGATCTGGAAGCAGCGCAGCGATTCGACTTACTTCGTCCAACGTCCCATCGGCCCCAGTGCTGAACCGGCCGCCAGGGCCCCGATGCATGCAGAAGCCACTGCCGGCTGACACCCTCCAATAACAAGAGAAAACGCCATGAACGATCAATGGATCGACGTCTGCGCCGTGGGCGAAATAGACGCAGAAGACGTGCTGCGCTTCGATCACGGGCCGCATACCTACGCGGTGTTCCGCTCGGCGGACAATGAGTTTTTCGCCACCGCCGGCCTGTGCACCCACGAGAAAATCCACCTCGCCGACGGCCTGGTGATGGACCATGTGGTCGAATGCCCCAAGCACAACGGGCGCTTCGATTACCGCTCCGGCAAGGCCTTGGGCGCGCCGGTGTGCGTCAACCTCAAGACCTACCCGGTGCGGGTCGAAGCGGGGCGGGTTTTGCTCGCCGTCACGGCCTGATGATGACCGCCGCCCTGATCATCGTCGGCGCCGGCCATGCCGGTGGCCGCGCGGCATTGACCCTGCGTGAAGAAGGCTACAGCGGGCGCCTGATCCTGATCGGCGACGAGCCGCACGTGCCCTACGAGCGGCCGCCCCTGTCCAAAGGGCTGTTGCAGGGCAGCGTGGACCTGGCCGGATGCAGCCTGTGCGACAGCGCGCGGCTGGCCGAGTTGGGCATCGAACATATCGCCGGTAACCCGGTCCGCCAATTGGACCCGCCGCAACACCGCCTGCAACTCGCCGACGGCCAGTGGCTGTCCTACGCCGGCCTGTTGCTGGCCACCGGGGGCAGGGCGCGGCGTTTGCCCCAGGAACAGGCCAACGTGCTGTACCTGCGCACCCACGATGAAGCGCTGGCGCTGAAATCCGCGTTGCGCCCCGGAGCGCGGCTGGTGATTGTCGGCGGCGGGTTTATCGGCCTGGAAGTGGCGGCGACGGCGCGCGGCCTGGGTTGCGAGGTGACGGTGCTCGAAGCCGGGCCACGCTTGGCGGGCAGGGTGCTGGCGCCGGTCATCTCCGAGGCACTGCTGAAGCTGCATCGCCAACACGGCGTCGACGTGCGCCTGAATGTGGCGCTGGAGTCGATCCATGCAGAGGCGGTGCAACTGGTGGATGGGCAGTGGCTGCCCTGTGACCTGGTGGTGGTCGGCATCGGCATGCAACCGAATATCGAGCTGGCCGTGGCGGCGGGGCTGGAGGTGGGGCAGGGCATTCGCGTTGACACGCACCTGCGCACCGGTGTGCCGGACATCTACGCGGCAGGGGACGTTTGCGAGTTTCGCCTCGGCGGCGAGTACCAACGCCAGGAAACCTGGCGCAACGCCGAGGCGCAAGGGCGGCATGCCGCACTCAACATGCTGGGGCGCGACGAGCCGTTCGAAGCGCTCCCCGGTTTCTGGTCCGACCAGTACGACTGGGGGTTGCAGACCGTGGGCGTGATCACGCCGCTGACCGTCAGCCGTGCATTGCCGGACGCGGGGCTGTTGCTGTTCTACCTCGACGCCGACCATCGCCTGCAAGGCGCCTGCGGCTGGGGCCCCGGCAATAGCGTGGCCAAGGACGTCAAGCTGTGCGAACGGCTGATCAGCGCGCGCATCGCCCTGAACCCTGCCAGCCTGGCCGACCCCCACGTGTCCCTCAAACACCTGCTGCGAGGCTGATATGCGCCAATTCCTGGTATTCCAATCCCTGTGGGCGATGCACACCGAGCCCGGCCCCCTTGAGGCCCAACTCGACCGTATCAAAGCCGCCGGTTTCGACGGCATTACCGATCACTATTGGCAAGCCGCCGATGTGGCGCGCCTACACGCCGCCGCCACGGCGCGGGGCCTGCAGATCGAAGGCCAGTTGTTCCCGCAAAGCGTCGACGACCTGGCGACCGCACTGGATGTGATCAGCCGCCACGGCTGCCACCACCTCACCCTGCAAGCCGATGTGCGCCCACGTACCCAAACCGAGGCCGCGCGTTTGATCGAAGGCTGGCAACGCCTGGCCGAGCAGGTGGACTTTCCGGTGCTGTTGGAAACCCACCGCTATCGCCTCACCAACGACCTGCTGTTCACCCTCGACCTGCTGGCGCAGATGCCCGACCTGAAACTGCTCGCTGACTTGTCCCACTACGTGGTCGGGCGCGAATTGCCCGAGCCCGGCGCCGTTGAAGACGATGAACAGATCCGCACGATCCTGCAGCACAGCTGGGGCTTTCATGGGCGTGTGGCCAGCAGTGAACAGGTGCAAGTCTCCCTGGCGTTTCCCCAGCACCAAGCCTGGGTGCAACGCTTTACCGAGTGGTGGCGCTACGGGATCGAAGACTGGCTGGCCCGCCCCGAAACCCCGCAAAGCCTTTCCTTCACCTGCGAACTGGGCCCGCCGCCCTATGCCATCACCGGCGCCGATGGGCATGAAATCAGTGATCGCTGGGCCGAGGCGTTGAAGCTCAAGGCATTGATTCGCGACGTGTGGCAGGAGTGTCGGAAATGATCTGCTAATCTGCGCGGGTTCACTCTCGCCCTTTAGCCTGGACTTCCACTATGTCGACTTCGTCTGTTCAGCCGCCTCTTGAGCCTCAGTCCGTCTGCCACCCCATCACCAGCAGCGCGATTTTCATGGTTGCCACCGTCGCGCCTGGCACTGAAGACAGCGTGCGCGCCTGGTGTGCGGACATCGCCGGGCTGGTGCGCTCGGTGGGTAAACGCGTGCCGGCGGGCAACCTCACGTGCGTCTGTGGCTTCGGCTCGCAGGCTTGGGACCGGCTGTTCGGCGCGCCACGCCCGGCCTCGCTGCATCCATTTCGCGAGTTCGGGGTGCCAGGGCGCATGGCAGTGTCGACGCCCGGCGACATCCTGCTGCACATCCGTGCCGAACAGATGGACCTGTGCTTTGAACTCGCCACCCAACTGATGACGGCCCTCGGTGACAGCGTCAAGGTCGTGGATGAAGTCCAGGGTTTCCGCTACTTCGACATGCGCAGCATCATCGGCTTTGTCGACGGCACCGAGAACCCGGTGGGGCGCAAGGCCGTGGGCTTCACCATCGTCGGCGACGAAGACCCCGAATTCGAAGGCGGCAGCTACGTGCTGGTGCAGAAATACCTGCACAACATGACCGCCTGGAACGGCCTGACCGTGGAAGCCCAGGAAAAGGTGATCGGGCGCACCAAGTTGTCGGATATCGAGTTGGACGATGCGGCCAAGCCGAGCAATTCCCACAGCGCGCTGACCGTCATCACCGACGAGAACGGCGAAGAAGTGAAAATCCTGCGCGACAACATGCCCTTCGGCCGTCCGGGCGCCGGGGAGTTCGGCACCTACTTCATCGGCTACGCACGCTCGCCGCAGCCACTGGAGCAGATGCTGGAAAACATGTTCGTCGGCCGCCCGGCGGGCAACTACGACCGCTTGCTCGACTTCAGCACGGCGGTCACCGGCGGCTTGTTTTTCGTGCCGTCGGCCGATCTGCTCGACGAACTGGCGGAGCGCAGCCCCGGCCTATAGGACCACCTCGAAATACCGATAGCTGATGGCCTCGAGCGGTTGGGCTATGTGTTGGCGGTTGGATTCCTGCACGGTGAGCCCGGCTTTTATGTAGGCCAGTTGCGGTGGGGCTGACAGGTAGTCGGCAAGGTTGGCTTCAGCGCCCGGGAGGTCCGTGTAGAGATGAATCTGCTCTTCGGCGATCACGCCCTCGACGGTTTCGGTGATGTTTTGCCGGATAACGCCGCTCAGGAAGGTCGACAGAATCAACGTGTCGACAATCGGTATGCCGTCATAGGGAATCCCACAGTGGGCCGGTCCGTTCAACAGCACCACGGGTTGGATCGAGAGCTTGTCAGGCAGCGGGAAATTGGCTTTCAGACACTGCTTTCTAAAGGACTTTTCATGTTGTCGGATACCCTCGATTTTGCGTGCCAGTTGCGCGCAAGCGTCGATGACCTTGTCTCGATGCTTGAAGGTGCTCAGCGTATCGGCGGGCTGCAGGAAGCATTTTACTTCGCCGACCACCAGCGTACTGCCGATCAGCATCAGCAGGTCGATGTCCTCATACGGGGGGGTAGCGGCCTTCGGTAAGTTGAATGTGAAGGCATGCGGCATGATTCGAATGTGTTTTTTCAGGCGCGAGTCCTGGGCATAGCGTTCCAGGACCTGACGCGCATGGGTTTCGAACGAGTTGCCGCGCGCCGCCAGGTCGGCGCCCATCTGTCGCAACCAGATATTCACGTTGCGTTGGGTGGTGCCCCACAGCAGCGGCGTGAATAACACCAGCAGTTTATCGTCGTTGTAGGGGATTAACGGTTGCGTCCACAACTCGTTCTTACCGGTATCCGATTTGTCGGTGTGATCGAAGGTCAGGAAATCAATCAGTGCCCGGCTACGTGCCAGGTCCACTCCCAGGGATTCGGATACCGCGTTGAGCAACGCGGTTCTATCGACCATCGGTGCAGCCACATGCACCAGCAACGAGTCGCCCAACGGTGTTTCAGGTGGCGCCTTGGGGGTATCCAGCAGGCATCTTGCCAGGCTGCACAGGACGGCCCAGCACCTGACCACGTCATGGAGGGTTGCCCCGTCCAATTTGGGCGCCTGGAAGGCGGAATATCCGTTGTAGTACGGTTCCAGGGCTTCATGGATGATCAGGTAGGTGGCCAGGGCTGAGCGCTGGACCTCTGCGTCATCGGCGAGGTGGTAGTGAGTGACGCCCTCACGGTGGGTGATCGCACAGACAGGTCGCACAATCCCCAGTTCGGTGTGGGAATTTTGCGTGTAGTGCCTGCTGAAGTGCATGATCCGCGCGGTTGTCTTCGAATGAACGAGAATATTGCGCCGAAATTGACTGATGACCTTCCAGGCGGCGAAGTGCTGATTGCCTGGCGTGAGCAAGATCCTGGCACCGTGCTCGAATCTGTAGTCGTTCCACAGGCAGTCCTCCCAGTGCTCTTCAAGCACACCGTAAAAGGCACCCAGTTGATAGTCGTGGGCGACACGCTTGAGGTCGAAATGCGTGGTGCTGATATCCGGTTCTGATGCATCGCCTTTTTCCGCCAGCACCATCTGGATGGGCATTTGCAGCCCGTCGATATCGGCCTGGGCAACCTCATCGATCGAGTGCTCTGTACCCTGGTTGTCGGAAAACTTGGGCACCAGTTGCTGGCGCGTGATCTCGGCCGGATCGAGGTCACCGATGTTTTCGCGAATCTCCTTCGCGGCCTGCTCATACATCATGGCGTTCAGGTTGGCATGGGTGATGAACGCCAACAGTTTGTTCTTCTTGGGGATCTGCCGGTCAGCGGCAAAACTCAGCTGTTTGCGCAATTCACCAAACGCGCGGTAAAACCACAGGCCGGCTTGATGCAGGCTCTTGTCCTGTGCGTCAGCGGCGTCGGGATCCAGCGCTGCGTTCCACCGGTCAGGGTTGAAGCTGTGTTGGTTGGGACGTGAAATTTTCTGGTGTTGTACGCGTTTCAAGAAAGACATGTTCAGCGACCACTCCGTTGCGATCACTGAACTCTACCAGACGAATAGCTGCGCCTCGGGTCAGCTCAGCAAGCCGGTACTGACCGCCACAATCAGGAACACCCCGAGCAGCGCGCGGTAGATCACAAAGGGCCAGGTGGAGAAGCGCTCCAGGAACTTCATCAGGCCCCAGATCGCAAAGAACGCCGACACGCTGGCCACCACCAGCCCAAACAGCAAATGCGGCCAGGCGTGGGCGGGCATGTCGGCGTGCAGCAGCACCCACAGCTCCTTCAGGCCGGCGAGGGCGATGGCCGGCAGGCCCAGCAGGAACGAAAAGCGCGCGGCTTCTTCGCGTTTGAAGTTGAGGAACAGGGCTGCGGTGAGGGTCGAGCCGGAACGCGATACGCCTGGAATCAACGCGCCGATCTGGGCGACACCGACGATCAACGCATCCCGCAGGCGCATCTGGCTGACGTCCCGTGTATGCCGGGCACGCAGCTCGGCCGCCGCCAGCAACACCGCCATCACCACGCAGGAAATGCCGATCACCATCAGCCCGCGCAACGGCGAGTTGCAGGCATTCAAGGTCGAGGACAGCGCCAGGCCGGCAATGCCGATGGGGATCGTCGCCAGCACAATCGCCACAGCCAGCTTGAACCAGCGGTCGTTGTAGTCACCCCGGCGTACCGCGCCGATGCTGCCGGTGGTCACTTGGTGCACATCGCGCCAGAAGTAACTGACCACCGCAGCCAGCGCCGCCAACTGCATCGCCGCCGAAAACGCCGAGCCCGGATCTTGCCAGCCGAGCAGGGCGGGTATCACGCGCATGTGGGCGGTGGACGACACCGGTAACAACTCGGTAATGCCCTGGATCACGCCCAGGATAAAGATTTGCAGGTAATCCAGAGAGGCGAAGCCCACATCCAGGCCGGCGGAACAGACGTTGGTCAAAATAGGTGTCCTTGAGAATAACGGGCGAGTCGGCGAAGTTTATTCCAAATGTTTCAAGAATTCGGCCAATGCAATCGCTATTTGCAATCGGTTCAGCAAGTAGAAAGGTGGAGACCGCTATTGGACTGGGGCGGGGTTTTGTGAACAATGGCGCCCTGTTTTTTTCACCGAGAGCCCCATGCCTGAAACCACCGTTGAATTGATCCAGACCGGCCCCGAAGCATCCGAGTTGATCCGCAATCTTTATCAGTACTACGCCTACGAGTCGTCGGACTGGGAGCAGGAAGATGTCGAGGCGGACGGTCGTTTCTACATCCATGACGAACACCTGAACCGCTATTGGCAAGACCCGCAATGGAGCGCCAACCTGTTGCTGGTCGACGGTTATATCGCCGGCTTCCTGCTGATCGAGGGCAGCGAAGTGCCGGGCATCCATGCCTTGGAACTGGCCGACCTGTTTATTCTCAAGCGCTATCGTCGCAAGGGCATCGGCAGCGCGATCGCCACCCAGGTGCTGTGCAGCGGCGAGGCCGATTGGCTGGTGCGTTTCTATGACCAGGATGAAGTGTCCCAGGCATTCTGGCGTACGGTGCTGGATAACCTGCCACGCCCGGTGCAGGCCATCGAGCTGGACGATGACCCGCAGTTGACCAGTTACCTGATTACCCGGGCGGCGTTGCATTGAACACAATGTTGAACTTAAACGCGGCGGCCTGTTCCTAATCTCGCTGGCCGTTCTGGCCCTTAATTTCACAAGGATGCGAAATGCACACAGTGTCTTTTTCCAAATACCTCGTTGGCGCTGCGCTGCTGCTGACTTTGGGCGGTTGCGTAACCATGTCGGGTGACTACGATGTCACGGCCGTCGACGCCTCGGGCGCTCCGATCAACATGGTGATGACCAGCCACGGCAGCGCTATCTATTCCTCGCGCAATATGTTCTGCCAGAACTTCCCGAAAGCCACGGTGACCATCCGTGACCTCAAAACCGGGGAAGAACTCAAGAGCGAAAGCCCTTACCACTGCCGCTAGGCACGCGTATTGAACAGCGCCTGTTGCATCGCCTGGGGCGGTTGCCCGAAAGCACGTAGAAACGCCTGGCGCATGCGTTCGCGATCACCGAAGCCGGTTTCGCGCGCCACCACTTCCACGGGGTGACGGCTGGTTTCCATCATCGCCCGCGCGGCTTCCACACGCAGGGCTTCGATGGCTTTGGCCGGCGTCTGCCCGGTTTCTTCGCGAAATACCCGGCTGAACTGGCGCGGGCTCAGACGGGCGACGTCGGCCAAGGCATCCACGGACAGATCGTGGGTGAGGTTCTCACGCGCGTAGGCCAGGGCCAGTTGCACGCGGTCGGACTTGGGGTCCAGTTCCAGCAAGGCGGACAACTGCGATTGTTCACTGCCGCGACGCTGGGCAATCACCAGCTTGCGCGCGATGCGCCGGGCGAGGTCGCTGCCCAGGTCGTTTTCCACCATCGCCAACGCCAGGTCGACCCCGGCGCTCATGCCGGCACCGGTCCAGATCTGGCCGTCGACGATGAACAGCTTGTCGTCTTCCAACTGGATAGCCGGGTAGCGCTTGCGAAAAGCCGGCGCATGAATCCAGTGCGTGGTGGCGCGCTTGCCTTCCAGCAACCCAGCCTCGGCCAGCACGAAAATGCCCGTGCACAGCGAGGCAATCCGCCGCGATTGCAGCGACGCAGCCTTGACCAGCGCCAGCAGGTTCGCTTCCGGCAGGCGAAATTCCAAGTAACCGCTGACGATCAGGGTGTCATAGCCTTCGGGCCGAATCGGCGTGGTATTGACCGAGAACCCCTGGGACGTCATCACCGCGCCGCCGCTTTCCGACACCAGGTGAAACTCATAGGCCGGCTCACCACGCAGCAGGTTCGCGCACTCGAACACCGAGCCCAGGCTGAGGCTCAAGGATTGGAAGTTCGGGTAAACCATCAGCGCAACGCTGTGCATCGCATGTCTCCTGGGGCGTGGGAGAAGGGATTGTCGGTGGCTGCCGGGAAAACGGCAACCGCCTTTGCAGCGTGTCCGGAATCCTTGCGGATATGACATTGTGAGCCTAAGGCTCGGCTCCTAACATTCACTCCACGCACTAGACGACTGGTCTAATCGGGCGGAGTGAAGCATGAACAGCGAAACCAAAAGTGCACGGCAGACCATTCTGGAGACGGCGCAATCGATTGTGGGCCGCAAAGGGTTTTCCGCCGTGGGGTTGAACGAAATACTGCAAGCCGCCGATGTGCCCAAAGGTTCGTTTTATCACTACTTCGATTCCAAGGATGCATTTGGTGTCGTCTTGCTTGACACCTACTTTGATCACTACGTGCAGGGAATGGCGCAACTCTTCGCCCAGCCGGGGTTATCCCAGCAGGCCAAGTTGATGCGCTATTGGCAAGCCTGGATCGACAACCAGACCGGCTGCACCGATGCAGGCAAATGCCTTGCCGTCAAACTCGGTGCGGAGGTGTCAGACCTTTCAGAGCCCATGCGATTGGCGCTGCATCGTGGCACCTCGCGCACTATCCAAATGCTCGCCGAGGCCATGCGGCGCGGCGTTGAAGACGGTTCCCTGGTGCTTGCACACAGCCCAAGGGATCTCGCCCATCAGCTGTATGCGTTATGGCTGGGCACCAGCGTCATGAACAAGATCACCCGTACGTCTGCGCCTTTTGATCAGGCGCTGTGGCTGACCCGACAGATGTTGGGTTGCCCTGAACACACTGACATTCACATCGATCGAGGCACTGGAACATGAAAGTATTAATGGTACTGACCTCTCACGACCAACTGGGCGACACCGGCCGCAAGACCGGCTTCTGGCTCGAAGAATTTGCCGCGCCGTACTACGCGTTCAAGGACGCCGGGGTCGAGGTGGTCCTGGCATCCCCGGCCGGCGGCCAGCCGCCCCTGGACCCGGTCAGTGACGCACCCGATGCACAAACCGAACAAACCCGCCGCTTTGCCGCCGACCCGGCTGCGCAGCAGGCCCTGGCCAATACGGTCAAATTGGACACGGTCAACGCTGACGACTTCGACACCGTGTTCTACCCAGGTGGCCACGGCCCGCTGTGGGACCTGGCGGAGTCGCCGGTTTCCATCGCCCTGATCGAGTCCTTCGAGCGGGCCGGCAAACCTATCGGCTTTGTCTGCCACGCGCCGGGTGCCTTGCGTCACGTCAAGGCGGTCAATGGCGAGCCGCTGGTCAAGGGCCGTCGCGTCACCGGCTTCTCCAATTCGGAAGAGCAGGCGGTGGGCTTGACCGATGTGGTGCCGTTCCTGATTGAAGATGATTTCAAGGCCCTGGGCGGCAAGTATGAAAAGGGCGCGGATTGGCAGTCCTTTGTCCTCGAAGATGGTTTGCTGGTCACCGGGCAGAACCCTGCCAGCTCCAGCGATGTGGCCAAGGCCCTGCTGAAACTCACCGCTTAAACCCCTGACACGCTGGATGGCTTGGCGACTCCCTGGAGTCGCCAATGCCTTCGCTTGTCCTCAATTTGGAAGTTCTCGAATGACCCACTCTGTTTTAAGTACCCCGATTTCACTGGGGCATCACACCCTGAACAACCGTGTGGTGCTGCCGCCCCTGACTCGCCAGCGCAGCGCGCAACCCGGCGATATCGCCACCGACCTGATGGCCGAGTATTACCGCCAGCGCGCGACGGCCGGCTTTATGGTCAGCGAAGGCACGCAGATTGAACCGCGTGGCCAGGGGTACGCCTGGACGCCGGGTATCTACACCCCCGCGCAGATTGACGGCTGGCGCAAAGTCACCGACGCCGTGCACGCCGAGGGCGGGGTCATCTTCGCCCAGTTGTGGCACGTGGGCCGCGTGTCCCATAACGCCTTGCAGCCCGACGGCGCCGCACCGGTTGCGCCGTCCGCACTGGCAGCCGAGCAAGCCAAAGCCTTTATCGCAACCGGACCGGGTGTGGGCGAGCTGATGCAACCGCCGGTGCCCCGTGCGTTGACCACCCAAGAGGTCAAGGCACTGGTCCAGCACTACGCCCAGGCGGCACGCAATGCACTGGACGCAGGGTTTGACGGGGTCGAGATTCATTCGGCCAACGGTTACCTGGTCAACCAGTTCATCTCGGCCCACGCCAACCAGCGTGACGACGAATACGGCGGCTCACTGGATAATCGCCTGCGCTTTTTGCGTGAGATCGTCGAGGCGGTGTGCAAGGTGGTGGGGCCGGAACGGTTGGGCGTGCGTTTTTCGCCGCTGTTCAGCGGTACCGATGAGGACCGTGTGTATATCGGCCTGGTGGAAGAAGACCCGCATCACACCTACATCGAAGCGATCAAGGTGCTGCAAGCCTCGGGCATCGCCTATGTCTCCATCGCCGAAGCCGACTGGGACAACGCCCCCGTGTTGCCCGACACCTTCCGTGAAGCCGTGCGCAGCACCTTCAGCGGCCGCATTATCTATGCCGGTCGTTACACCGCTGAACGCGGCGCGAAACTGGTGGAAGCCGGGCTGGCGGACCTGATTGCCTTCGGACGGCCGTTTATTGCCAACCCGGATCTGCCGCAGCGGCTATTCAACGGCTGGCCGTTGAATCCACTGCGGGAAGAGGGGATGTATGGTGGGGGGGAGGTGGGTTACATCGACTACCCCGTCTATTCCGAATAGTCACGCAATCAATGTGGGAGGGGGCTTGTTTCCGTGGCGGCCTTCGGGCCGACCATGTGGTTGGATTTGACCGAGTACATATCCGTTGCTGCGGTAACGGCTGCTTAGGGTTCCGCTCTTACAGCGGGTCACTTTTGGAAAAGAGCCCCAAAAGTAACCAAAAGGGCTCTTGCCCCACCACTCGGCACCTCGCTTAGGCTCGGTGTGCCCGAACCCAGGCTTGAATCCGTGGGCCGCCGTCATGGGCCATCCCTGGCCCAGGACGGCTAACCCGGCGTCCTGCCGGGTTACCCACGGATTCAAGCCTGCGTTCGGCCAGCGTGGTTAACGGGGCGCCTGAGATCAAGATCAAGATCAAAAGCCAGAGCCAGAGCAGATCAAAAGATTGCTGACTTCGTCAGCGTTTAAGGAAATAGAAGCCACACCGCGTACGCTTCAATGATCAGGTCGGCTTTAAGGCCGCCTCGCTTTTGTTTTTGATCTGGGATCGCCCCGTCAAACACGCTGGCCGAACGCAGGCTTTGGAGCGTGGGTAACCCGGCAGGACGCCGGGTTAGCCGTCCTGGGCCAGGGATGGCCCATGACGGCGGCCCACGCTCCAAAGCCTGCGTTCGGGCACACCGAGCCTAGGCGAGGTGCCGAGTGTTGGGGCGAAGCGTTTTTGGTTACTTTTGGCGCTCTTCCAAAAGTGACCCGCCGTAAGGGCGGAACCCTAAGTGGCCGTTACCGCAGCAACGGATATGTACTCACCCAACCCCCAAAAAGCGGTCGGCCCGAAGGCCGCCACGGAACCAAGCTCCCTCACCCCCAAGAGATTTTTCAGCCTGAAAGTTGTGCAGACACCCATGCTCGGATAGCGGTATGACAGTCACAGCATCATTGACTGACCTACTGCAATCGGGGGCAAGCCCCCTCCCACATTTAATAGGTGTTGCCCGCCTAATAGGTGTTGCCTGCCGGTTACTCCACCCGCAACACAATCTTGCCGATATGGTCCCCACCTTCCATCCGTGCATGGGCCTGGGCGGCGTCGGTGTATTCGTACACCTTGTCGATGATCGGCAGGCACCGCCCGGCCTCCAGCACCGGCCACACATATTCGCGCAGTTGCTGGGCGATCGCGGCTTTCTCATCCTTGGTGCGCGCGCGCAACAGCGAGCCGGTGATCACCGCGCGTTTGCCGAGGATGCTCAGCAGGTCGACATCATTGGCCTTGGCGCCGCCGAGGAAGCCCAGCATCACCAGGTGACCGTCCATGGCCAGGGCCTTGAGATTGTTGTTGAGGTACGAGCCGCCCATAATGTCGAGGATCACATCCACGCCCTGGCCGTCGGTCTGTTGCGCGATGACCTCGGCAAAGTCCTGCTCGCGATAATGGATCGGCTCGCCTCCAAGCTGGGCAATGGCCGCGCATTTGTCGGCGCTGCCGGCGGTGGCGAAGGCCTGGATACCGAACTCGCGGCAGAGCATCAAGGCGGTGGTGCCGATGCCGCTGGTGCCGCCGTGGATCAACACGCGCTGGCCGGTGTGCGCGCCGCCAAGGCCGAACAGGTTGGCCCACACGGTGAAGAAGGTTTCCGGTATGGCAGCGGCTTGAATCCAGTCCACGCCGGCAGGGATCGGCAGCGCCTGGCTGGCGGGCACCGTGCAGAACTGCGCATAGCCGCCGCCGTTGGTCAGGGCGCAGACCTTATCGCCCAGGGCGTATTCGGTCACGCCGTCGCCCAGCGCGGCGACTTCCCCTGCCACTTCCAGGCCAGGCAGCGGGTTCATGCCAGGTTTCATCGGGTACTTGCCGGCGCGTTGCAGGGCGTCGGGGCGGTTGACCCCGGCCGCATGCACGCGAATCAGGATCTCGCCGGGGCCCGCCACCGGTACATCTGCGCGGCGCGGCTGCAGCACCTCGGGGCCACCGGGGGTGGTGATTTCGATCAGGGTCATTTCTTTCGGGAGCGTCATTTCAGATTACCTGCAGCGATGAGCGTATGGGGTGGGACCGCGGCGGACGGTCGGCGGTTCAGCAGGCGCATGCCCAGTTCGAGTGCCAGGGCAACCACTATCGCCCCGGCGGCGATCATGAACAACCACCCATGCTGGCCACCGCTGAAGTTGAACAGGGCGGAATAGGCAAACCCCGAGAGCGCCTGGAAAGTGGCAAAGGAGACCGTGGCACGGCTCCACGCGACCTGCTGCTGATGATGGCTGGGGATCAGTTCATGCACCCGTGCCAGCGCCAACGGCACAATGCCCGGGGGGAAAGAACCGAGGAGCACCGCGAGTACCGCCAGGGCCGTCAACGAGCCGGCAAACGGCAACGACCCGACCGCTATCGCCTGCACCACCAGCACCACGCGAATGCTCAAGCGCGCGCCCAGTTTGTCTGCCAGGAATCCGTAAGTGACCGGCCCCACAATCGAACCCAGGCCGTACATCACCCAGATCATCGCGCCGATATGCGCCCCGGCCCCCAGGCCACGGGCCACGTAATCCACCAGGAACACCATCGCCGGTACCAGCCCTGCGGCCATAAAGGCGTACTGGGCGAACAGCAGGTACACCCCGGATGGCGTCGCGACGGCCGGGCCGGAGGGCCGCGCATCTTCATGCAGCGCGCCCGAAGGCCAGGCGAACCAGCTGGCGGCGGTCAGCACCACGGCCAACAGGCCCAGGCCGAACCAGGTCTGCTGCAAGCCCAGGCTCAGCAGCGGGGGGAATATCGTGCCGGAGCCGGCGATGCCCAGGCCAATGCCGAGGAAGATCGCCCCACTGGCCAGGCCCCGACGTGCGGCCGGTACATGGGGCAACACGGTCGCGGCCACCAGCACCATGATCGCGCCACCGGCAATCCCCGACAGCAGGCGCCAGGCGAAGAACCACACCACCGACAGCGGGAAGCCACAGGCAAAGAACGCGAGGGTCACCGCCAGCATCATGATGCGCAGCGCGGTCCTGTTCGAGGTGCGCTGGGCGATGGGCCGGCCGATCAGCGCGCCGATCAGGTAACCCACCAGGTTGGCGGCGCCGAGGTACACCACATCATTGGCGCTGAACCAGTGGGCCTGGATCAGCGATGGAATCAACGGCGTGTAGGCAAAGCGCGCCAGGCCGATGCTGACCAGGCTGGCACACAGGCCAGCGAAAATCGGCAGCCACAAGGCCGTGCGAGAGGGGGGATGAGTGTCGGGCATGACGGTGGTCCTGGGTATTTTCTATGGCGCCCAGCATATCCAGGTTTTTCGATGCAATAATGCAGCGATTACACGTCATAGTGATGCAGATATGCAGCGCAAGGGGGCAGCATGAATTGGGATGACGCACGGGTGTTCCTGGCGGTGTGCCGCGAGTCGACATTACGCGGTGCCGCGCGGGTGCTTGGGGTCGACCAGGCCACGGTCGGGCGGCGGGTCAATGCCCTGGAAAAGGCCTTGGGCGCGACGTTGTTCCTGCGCACCTCCGAGGGCTATGCATTGACCGCCGTTGGCGAGGCCGCCTTGCTCTCGGTGGAAAAAATGGAACGCTCGGCCCTGGATCTCCAGCGCCAGATCCAAGGCCTGGACGACCGCCTGACCGGCATTGTGCGGGTCAGCAGCACCGACTCCCTGGCCATCGACTTCCTGATCCCGGCGATCGCCCGGCTGCACCATCAACACCCCGACGTGCGTGTGCAACTGGACGCTTCCACCCAGTTCCTCAGCCTGGCCAAGCGTGAAACCGACATCGCTGTGCGCAACATCCGCCCGGACAGCCCCGACCTGATCGCCCGGCGTATCGCGCGTTGGCCGGTGGGCCTGTTCGCTTCACAGGCGTATGTCGACCGCCACGGTGTGCCGGAGCCGGGCAGTCTGTTCGAAGGCCATGACCTGGTGGTCTACCAGCCGTACCTGCAAACCCAGAAGGACATGAGCCTGGTGTCCGAACCCTTGGGCCGTGGGCGCATTGTGGCCGCGTTGAGTTCCAGCCTGCTGGTACGCCGCTCAATTGCCGCCGGCATCGGTATCGGTGAAATCCCGGTGCCGACCGGCCAGATGGACGGCCTGGTGCGTGTGTGGCCGGAGCGTACGCGGCCCTTGCCGTATGATGTGTGGCTGGTGACCCATGCCGACTTGCGCCACACCGCGCGGGTACGGGCGGTGATCGACGAGATCGTCGCCGGGTTTGCCGGCACCGGGGAGTAAGGTCAGCACACGGTTGCAAGCGTGCGTAGCGCTCTGCGGACACAATCGACGTCGATAACGTGTCAACCCACCGGAGCGCATATGAACGAATCAAGACACCAGGACATCGGGCTGTTATTTCTGCGGGTCAGCGGGGCGCTGTTCCTGCTGTGGGTGCATGGCCTGCCCAAATTGCTCAACTACAGCGAGCAGTTGAAGCTGATCGAAGACCCGTTTCACCTCGGCGCCCATGTCACCCTGCTGCTGGCGATATTCGCCGAAGTGCTGTGCCCGCTGCTGATTATCGCCGGGGTGCTGGTGCGCCTGGCGTGCCTGCCGATCCTGGCGGTGCTGTTGATTGCGATGGTGGTGGTGCATCCGGAGTGGACGTTGCTGGAAGGGCAATTCGGCTGGCTGCTGTTGATCATTTTCACCAGCATCCTGATTGCCGGGCCAGGTCGCCTGGCGCTGGAAAAAAAGGCCGGTTAAACCCTGCCCTTGTAGGAGCGAGCTTGCTCGCGAAGAACCCAAGAGCGACGCGTTAAATCTGATTGACTGCGTCATCGTTGACGATCTTCGCGAGCAAGCTTGCTCCTACAGGGCACTAGCGTTCCGGCCAAAGGAGCGGGGTGTTTCAGCGATTGAGGAACGCCAGCAGGTCCTCGTTCAAGGCTTGGGTGTGGGTCACGGCAAACCCGTGTGGCGCATCCTTGTACACCTTCAACTTGGCACCCTTGATCATCTCGGCCGCCACCTTGCCGGTGGTCTCGAACGGCACGATCTGGTCGCCGTCACCGTGGATCACCAGGGTCGGTACGTCGATCTTGGCCATGTCCGGGCGGAAGTCGGTCTCGGAGAATGCACTGACGCAATCCACGGTCGACTTGAGGGACGCCAGCATGGCGATCTGCAGGGTCTGGGCCAGCGTACCTTCGGAAACGGTCTGGCCCTTGTTGATGCCGAAGAACGGCGTGTTGAAGTCCGCGATGAACTGCGCACGGTCTTTGAGCAACCCGGCCTTGATACCGTCGAACACTTCGCTCGGCACGCCTTGTGGGTAATCCGCCTGCTGGCCGAAGATCGGCGTCACGGCGCCCAACAGCACCAGGCCGGCCACCCGTGCACTGCCGTGGCGGGCGATGTAGCGGGCCACGTCACCGCCGCCCATGGAGAAGCCCACCAGGGTCACGTCCTTGAGGTCCAGGTGTTCGATCAACTGCGCGATGTCGTCAGCGAAGGTGTTGTAGTCGTTACCGGTCCACGGCTGGTCAGAGCGCCCGAAGCCACGGCGGTCAAATGCGATAGTGCGAAAACCACGGCTGCTCAGGTATTCCATCTGGTATTCCCACATGTCGGCATCCAGCGGCCAGCCGTGGCTGAACAGCACCGGTTTACCGCTGCCCCAGTCCTTGAAATAGATCTGGGTACCGTCTTTGGCTACGAATGTGCTCATGGAAAAACTCCTTGGTTGAGGGACTGGACATCAGCCTCACTATTGCCCGAAACCGGGCCAGGGGCTTGTACGGGTGTGCTTGCCTGGGGTCACCAACTGAACTTGAGCTCGACCCCCAGGTAGTTGCTGTCATCGCCGCCGGCGTCGCGCAACGTGCGGCCGACCGCGTAATGCACCGCTTCAACCGCACCGGTGAGGTTCGGCGTAAACACGTAGTCGGTGCGCAATTGACCGTAGGCACCGGTCCAGCGTCCACCCTGGCCTGCGGTGCCGGCGACTGGCAGGTTCGGTTGCGTGTACACCGCATCGCTGGTGGTCTGGCGCCACAGCAGGCCGACGGCGGTCTGCACGCTGAGCTTGTCGATGGGCTTGACGGTGATCGACGGTTTGACGTGAATCAGGTTGCTGTAGCCCGTATAGCCGGCCAGGGAAAAATAGTAGCCGTTGGGGAACAGCGGGTTGAACGTGCCGACTGTACCGTCACCGGTCTTACGGTCGCCCGAGGCGATGTCCAGTTGCAGGCCGATGCGCGGTTTCCACGTCACGCTGTCGAAGGTGTATCCCGTGCGGCTGCCGCCGGCCCAGGCGCGAATATCCTTGTTGCCCACCGAGCCGCTTTGCAGCATGGCTTCAATGTCCCAGTCGAACCCCTGGGCCGTGCCGCCCAGGCGTGCATCCAGCAGGTGGCGGGTTTCATCGCCGTCCGCATCCAGATAGTGCGCAGCGCTGCGCTCGTACACGCCGTAGTAGGCCGACAGCTCATTCTTGCCGCCCACCAGCCGCTCGACCCGCAGCATGTGGAAGCGCGCGTCACTGTTGGATTTGTCGTCGAAGTGCCGCTCGTCCTGATACTGCACCGGCTGGCTGGCAATCCCGATAAAGCGCCAGTTGGACGTTTCCCAATCGGCCCACAATGCATCGAAGGATTGCCGCACGTTCGGGCCGTCCCGCGATGAGATGAAACGCTGCAAGTCGAAGGCAAAGTCCTGGCGCCCGACACGCGCCTTGAGCGTGCCGCTGCTGAAGGCGTTGACGTATTCGGCAAAGGCCAGGCGCAAATCGACGCGGTTCTGGTCGGCGCCGCCGACCGTGGTCTTGTCGTAGGCGCGTGCATCTTCCAGTTGGGTGAAGAGCCGCCAGTTTTCGTTCAAGTGCAGGTCGGCGTGCACCTGGAAGCGCTGGATCAGGTAGCTGTCACGCTTGACGCCCTTCACCCCAAAACCATTGGCATCGTTCATCTCGAAGCGCTCGCGCAACGTCGCCCCCAATGACAAATAGGTGAATGGGTTGGCGCTGGACAGCGGGATGTACTTCAAGCTGTCCAGCGGTTGGGTGCGCAGCGCCGGGTCTTGGAGCACCGACCAGTCTTCCTGCCAGCGGTTGGTCTTGATGGCCGGTCGTGTCGGTTGATCGTCGGCGTGGGCGCTGCCGATCAGCAGCGGCCACAGCACGGCCAGGCCCCAGCCTGTGCGGCCAATCATTTTGCAGCGAGGAGCTGGTGAATTTCCGCGACGTAGCCGCCGGGGAATTCAACCACGGCGCTGCGGCGGCCCTTGCTGTCAAAGGCCGGCACCAGGACCTTGGCGCCGGAACCGGTGGCCTTGCCCAGGGTAGCCGTCAGGTCAGGCACTTGATAACCGGTGGTCTCATGGCCGAAGGGGTAGGGCAGTTGGCCGTTGGTGACCAGCACCGCCATGCGTCCGAACGGTGACTCGATATCGACGCGGCGGTACGTGCCAGTGGCCTGGCCCACATCGGCGCCGGGCGCATGCTTGTCATCGGCCAGCACCTTGCCGTGGGAGAAGCCCAGGAACGATTTGATAAAGGCATCGGCGCGCTCGGTGGACAGGTACACGCGGTTTTCCGGCACGGTCTGGAATGCTGCGTAGGCCGGGGTCTTGGTGTGCCAGTAGAGCTGCATGTTCACGCCACCCGGCCATTGCACCACGGCGTCACGCCCGATCGGGTCCGGGAAGTCGCTGACGATAACGGCGGCGCCGTTTTCCCGCGCGGCTTTGAGTGCAACGTCCATGTCCTTGACCAGGTAGCCGTTGCGTTCCTGGCCAAAAGGGTGCGGGATAGGCGTGGTGAAACCGAACAGCGACACCGTGCCCGCCGGCGTCTGCAGCAGTTGCGAGGTGGTACTGCTCGGCACCGGCAGCACATTCACCACTACCTGGGGCGTGCTTTTGCCGCCGAAGGTGGCGAGGAAACTCTGGGTGAAACGGTCCACATCCGCTGGGGCCACGTAGACGTGGCTGGTGTCGTATTGTGGCGCCACGGCCACGCTCGGGGTTGCCGCGAAGGCATTGCCCATCATTGCGCCCGCCAGCAGCGTCAATGCCACAGATACCTTGATTGCTTTGCTACGCATGCCCATTCTCCAGCACTTCTACGCGATTGAAAGCCGTGAGGTTAGGCGCAGGGACGCGATGGAAATTGTACAGACGTGCTCGGTTGAACGGTTCAGCGTCTATGCTGGTCCACTGACCTCTACCGTCAGATCACACAGGTGAACGAAATGGCCAAGACATACAGTTACGCCGCCCAGAACGCCAAGGATGCCCTCAAGCCCTTTACCTTCGAGCGCCGCGCGCCGGGGGCGGATGACGTACAGATCGACATTCTCTACTGCGGCGTGTGCCACTCCGACCTGCACACCGTGCGCAACGAGTGGAACAACACCCTTTACCCTTCGGTGCCCGGCCATGAAATCGTCGGCCGCGTGACGGCGGTGGGTGGCAATGTGAGCAAGTTCAAGGTCGGCGACCTCGCCGGTGTCGGCTGCATGGTCGACAGCTGCCAGCACTGCGCCTCTTGCGCCGAGGGCGAGGAGCAATATTGCGAGAACGGTTTTACCGGCACCTACAACGGCCCGGTGTTTGGCGGGGAGAACACCTTCGGGGGCTACTCGGACAATATCGTGGTCAAGGAGAAGTTCGTGCTGCGTATCTCCCACGATGACACTAACCTGGCGGCCGTGGCGCCGCTGCTGTGCGCCGGCATCACCACCTATTCGCCGCTGCATCACTGGAAGGTCGGTCCCGGCAAGAAAGTCGGCGTGGTCGGCCTCGGGGGCCTGGGGCATATGGCGGTGAAGATTGCCCACGCCATGGGCGCCCATGTCACCTTGTTCACCACCTCGCCGAACAAGCGCGAAGACGGCCTGCGCCTCGGTGCCGATCAGGTGGTGGTGTCGAAGAACCCGGACGAAATGGCCAAGGTCGCCAACAGCCTGGACTTCATCCTCAACACCGTCGCCGCGCCGCACAATCTCGACGCCTTCCTCAACCTGCTCAAGCGCGACGGCACCATGACCCTGGTCGGCGCCCCCGACAGCCCGCACCCGTCGCCTACGGTGTTCAACCTGATCTTCAAGCGCCGCAGCCTGGCCGGTTCGTTGATCGGCGGCATCCAGGAAACCCAGGACATGCTGGATTTCTGCGCCAGGCACGGGATTGTCTCGGACATCGAAATGATCGATATCCAGGGCATCAACGAGGCGTATGAGCGCATGCTCAAGGGCGATGTGAAGTATCGGTTCGTGATCGATATGGACAGCTTGAAAAAGGAAAGCCACGCGGCCTGAAACCCCGATCTCCAAACCACTGTAGAGCCTTTGTGGGAGGGGGCTTGCCCCCGATGAGCATGGGTATCTACACAATTTCCAGTGGTCTGTGGCGAGGGAGCTTGTTTCCGTGGCGGCCTTCGGGCCGACCATGTGGTTGGATTTGACCGAGTACATATCCGTTGCTGCGGTAACGGCTGCCTATGGTTCCGCTCTTACAGCGGGTCACTTTTGGAAGAGCGCCAAAAGTAACCAAAAACGCACGCCCCAACACTCGGCACCTCGCCTAGGCTCGGTGTGCCCGAACGCAGGCTTTGGAGCGTGGGCCGCCGTCATGGGCCATCCTTGGCCCAGGACGGCTAACCCGGCGTCCTGCCGGGTTACCCACGCTCCAAAGCCTGCGTTCGGCCAGCGTGTTTGACGGGGCGATTTGAGATCAAAAGCCAAAGCGAGGCGGCCTTAAAGCCGACCTGATCATTGAAGCGTACGCGGTGTGGCTTCTATTTCCTTAACCGCTGACGAAGTCAGCAATCTTTTGATCTGCTCTGGCTTTGGCTTTGGCTCTGGCTCTGGCTCTGGCTTTTGATCTTGATCTTGATCTCAGGCGCCCCGTTAACCACGCTGGCCGAACGCAGGCTTGAATCCGTGGGTAACCCGGCAGGACGCCGGGTTAGCCGTCCTGGGCCAGGGATGGCCCATGACGGCGGCCCACGGATTCAAGCCTGGGTTCGGGCACACCGAGCCTAAGCGAGGTGCCGAGTGGTGGGGCAAGAGCCCTTTTGGTTACTTTTGGGGCTCTTTTCCAAAAGTGACCCGCTGTAAGAGCGGAACCCTAAGTGGCCGTTACCGCAGCAACGGATATGTACTCGCTAAAACTCCAAAAAAGCGGTCGGCCCGAAGGCCGCCACGGGACCAAGCTCCCTCGCCACAGACCGCTGAAAAAAGTTGTGTAGATACTTATGCCCCGATGAGGGAGTGTCACTCACTTATTTGTTAACTGACCCACCAGCATCGGGAAGCGATGAAAAATCTATTGAATGCTTGATGGATTGTGCCCAGAGCCCTCAAGGCCGCTGCGGTTTCACCGAGGTCCCGAAGGTATTGCCCATGCGCACACTGGTCGCCGCAGGGGTAGACAGCCCCACCTGGTTCGGTGGCCGCTTCTGTACCGGGATATTCTGCGCTTCGCGATTTTTTTGTGCGGCCTTGGCCGCGTTCGGTGCATTCCCCATCTGCTGGCCCAGGCAGCCGTAGTTGGGCGCCTTATACCCATCCACCGTGACTTCCGTGCAGCCATTGGCCGCGGTTTCAGCGTGGGCGAGCAGGGGCATTGCGATACACAGCAACAGGCTGGCGAGGGTTGGAAACAGCTTCATCGGAGCCTCCTGATGGGCCCGAGAGAATGGGCCGGCATGGCGTGAAAGTGTAGTGCAGCGGGCCTCTCGTCACCGTGATGTTTTTTTTGCTATCACCGTAACATCAGGTTCATAAACTGGCCTCAGGATGACGGTTTTCAAGGACACGTCGGCCGTGCAGCGATGCAACGCGGGGGGTGAACAGGGGACTTGGCGGCGCGCCGTATGCGCCCTGGTCTTGCTGTTGCTGCTGACGGGCACGCCGCCCGCCAAGGCAGAGCCCCCGTTGCTGAGCCTGGACCTGCCGGCACAAGACCTGGAACACGCACTGCAAGCGTACAGCCGTGCCACCGGCATGGCGGTGCTGGTCGACCGCGAACTGACGCTGGGCCGGCGCTCCATCAGTGTGCGCGGGCGCTTCACGGCACAGGAGGCTCTGGCGATGTTGCTGACAGGGAGTGGCCTGATGGCACGTTATGCACGCAGCGATGCGTTTACCCTGCAACTGCCCGAGGTCAGCCAGCCGCCTGCAACCCGTGGTACGGCGGCACGCAATGCCGCGCGCATCAACAACAGCTACGCCACGGCCTTGCAGCAGGCCATCGAGACCAGCCTGTGCCGCTCGCCGCTGACCCGGCCCGGCAGTTTTCGGGCACTGGTGCAGGTGTGGGTCAACCCGCAAGGGCTGATCGAACACAGTCGGTTGGTCAGTTCCACCGGCGATGAACAACGCGATGAAGCACTGGTACGCAGCCTGGCAACCGCGCGGGTCGAACGCCCGGCACCCAGTTCCCTGCGCCAACCGGTGACTTTACTTTTGATGCCTGACACAACAGGAACGCGCATGGAATGCACAGCAGCAAACGGAGCCTGGGGCGGATGAAAAATACCGGGCAGAGCACAATGGTCAGCTTGTTCCTGGCGTCCTACGAGGACTTCAAGGTGCGGTTGCGCAAGCGCCTGGGCTCGGAGGACCTGGCCAACGACGTGCTGCACGAAACCTACCTGCGGGTCGACCGCATGGACATGCCTCCAAACCTTCAGCAGCCCAATGCCTACCTGTACCGCATGGCCTTGAACATCGCCGCCGACCGCCGCCAGGCCGACGCGCGCCTGCTGACCGGCAGCGAGGTGGAAGAGCTGCTGCAAAGCGCCGACGAAGTCCTGGACCCGTCGCGGGTGGTGGGTGGCCAGAAAGAAATCCAATCGCTGGTCAAGGCCCTCTACGAACTGCCGGCACGCCGACGCAAGATCCTCATCGCCGCGCGCCTGGAAGAGGCGCCGCACCTGGAAATCTCCCAGCGTTTCGGCATTTCCACACGCATGGTCGAGAAAGAAATCAAGGCTGCCCTGGGCTACTGTGCTCAGCGCCTGGAAAGAAAAGTGATTCAGCGGTTCGGTCCCGGGGCCGGGAAACCGTCTTAGTAGTGAGTCCCTGATAAATCCGTGAGTATTTGCGCGCTTGAATATTTTTAGCTTCTCCACCGCCCGGGAAACACCCGCCAGCCCACTGCACGACGAAGCCCGCGACTGGCTGGTCCTGTTGACCTCGGGCCGCGCTACCGTGGCCGATGCCAAGGCCCTGAAAGCGTGGTGCGCCCAAAGCCCGGAACATGCCCAGGCGTTCGAACAGGCCAAGACGCTGTGGCAGCGTTTGGGCGCAGCGGCCGAACAGGCCGAGCGCCCGCGTCATTTTGGTCGGCGTGCCTTCCTCGGCGGCGCGATCGCAGCGTCGGCGGCGGTGGTGATGGTCAACGTCGGTGTGCCGGGCGGGTTTGCCGGGTTGACCGCCGACTACCGAACCGAGGTCGGCGAACAGCGCCAGGTGTTATTGAGCGAGGGTGTGAGCCTGGAGCTCAATACACAGACGCGCATCAGCCGGGTGGGGCAGGGGATCGAACTGCTCGAAGGCGAAGTCGAAGTCCTCGCCGACGTGGCACAGCCGCTCAAGGTCCAGGCGGGCCAGGGCTGGCTGAGCGCGGCCCAGGCGCGGTTCAACGTGCGGCATACCGATCGCAACGTCTGCGTGACCTGTATCGAGGGGTGGCTGTCGGTGGACGTCGCCGGGCGTAATGTACGCCTGGAGAGTGGCCGGCAACTGACCTACGGCGCGGCGGGCATGGGTGAAGTGACGAGCGTCGATGCCCACGCGGTAGTGGCCTGGCGTGAGCAGGTACTGGTGTTCAACAACGCAACGTTGGCGACGGTGGTGGATGAGATCAACCGATATCGACCGGGGATGTTGGTGTTGCTGAACAAGGAACTGGGCAAGCGGCGAGTGCAGGCGCGGTTCAGCTTGCAGCAGTTGGCGGGGGTGGCGCTGTTGATTCGGGATGCTTATGGGGCCAGGTGTACGGAGTTGCCTGGGGGGGTGGTGTTGTTGAGTTAGTCTGTGTCCGTTCATGTGGTAACGGTTATTTGATTGTGTACATATCCATTCCTGCGGTAACGGCGGCTGGCGGTTCCGCCCTTACGGCGGGTCACTTTTGGCAAACGCCCTGTATGGACCGGACACATGGTGGACACATGTGCGGGGACATGGTTGACACATTATGGACCATAGTCAGGTTTGCTCACGTCGATCGTTCGTAGGAAGTGATGGCAGAAAAACACGTCAAACAGTCCATCACCTTCAGTGTTGGGCCGTATTGCGATGTGATGCCCAGCCAAACCTTTGGCGATGCTGAAGTAGCGTTTCTGAAAACGAAAACGGCTGTGATAAGCCTTGGCTAATACGTCGTCCGGTCCGTACTCAAAGGTTGGTAACTGTTGCGGATAAGCCCATGGGCTGGCTCTATACCGGTCCATAGGCACCTTGTAGTCCAGCGCCTGATGGGGCCGTTGCAGGTTATAAACATCACGCCACCGATCAAATGCTGCTTGAGCTTCCTTGAGCGTGGAAAACTGACGCCCTTCAAGTACTTCGGCCTTGAGTGAGCGATGGAAACGCTCAATCTTTCCATTGGTTTGTGGGTGGTAAGGGCGGCTGAAACTGATCCGAATACCCAGACGAATCAACCAGATACTCAGCTCTGTGATTTCACCAGGGTTACGTGGAGAGCCCCAAGGCGGTCCGTTATCAACGTTGATGCGAGCCGGTAATCCGAAGCGCTGGAATACCTCGGTCAACCTTTCTTTCACCGTGGCTCCACGCTCGTTATCACAAGCTTGAATAGCCAAACTGAAACGTGAATGGTCGTCCAGTAAAGTCAGGGGATGGCATCTGCCTTCTTGCGTCGGGAAATGCCCTTTGAAATCCATCTGCCAAAGATTGTTGGGCGCCTCGTGTTCAAACCTCAGCTTTGCCTCTTGCTCCTTCGTAGTCGGCTGAATCAGCCCGTGCCGGTGCAGGACATTGGTAACGGTGCTGGGAGCAATCTGCTTTTTCAAGAGGCTGCTGATCGTGCGCCCACCCCATGCTGGATGGTCTTGTCTGAGCGCTATGACCTGCGCTTCCAGGGCCGGCGTGGTCAGCTTGGGGCTGGTAGCCGGTTTTCGGGATTTATCTTGCAGCCCTGAATGGCCGAGCGTCGCGTAGCGGTTAAGCCACTTGTAAGCCGTCTGCGGACTGATACCGAACCGTCGGCATAGTTCTCGTTTGTTGCTGCCGGGTTGCCGTGCTAAGGCAACAAACTCTTCTTTCAGGCTCATGGCATCTCTCGTGTCCCAGGGCATGATGGCTTTCCGGCGAAATTGGCTCGCCGAAAAGTGTCCACCATGTCCCCGCACACCCGTCAACCATGTGTCCGGTCCATACAGCAAACGCCCCAAAAGTAACCAAAAGGTCTGTGCCCCACCACTCGGCACCTCGCTTAGGCTCGGTGTGCCCTCACTCCGGCTTTGGAGCGTGGGCCGCCGTCATGGGCCATCCCTGGCCCAGGACGGCTAACCCGGCGTCCTGCCGGGTTACCCACGCTCCAAAGCCTGCGTTCGGCCAGCGTGGTTTAACGGGGCGCCGAAGATCAAAAGCCAAAGCGCGGCGGCCTTAGAGCCGACCGGATTTTTGGCTGGTGTACTCGGTAAAAATGTGGGAGGGGGCTTGCCCCCGATGAGGGCGTGTCAGTCACTTATTTGTTGACTGACCCGGCGCTATCGCGGGCAAGCCCCCTCCCACATTTGGATCTCCACAGGTCAGATATCTCCACAGGTCAGGTAGACCTCATCCTGCTCTGGCTCTGGCTCTGGCTCTGGCTCTGGCTCTGGCTCTGGCTCTGGCTCTGGCTCTGGCTCTGGCTCTGGCTCTGGCTCTGGCTCTGGCTCTGGCTCTGGCTCTGGCTTTTGATCTTGATCTTAGGCGCCCCGTTAAACCACGCTGGCCGAACGCAGGCTTGAATCCGTGGGTAACCCGGCAGGACGCCGGGTTAGCCGTCCTGGGCCAGGGACGGCCCATGACGGCGGCCCACGGATTCAAGCCTGTGTTCGGGCACACCGAGCCTAAGCGAGGTGCCGAGTGGTGGGGCAAGAGCCCTTTTGGTTACTTTTGGGGCTCTTTTCCAAAAGTGACCCGCTGTAAGAGCGGAACCGCCAGCCGCCATTACCGCAGCAACGGATATGCCCCCCAACCCGCAAGTAGCCATTAACGCTGCAACGGATACATACCCCAATCCCCCTACCAAACCAACCCCAAAACCTGCCGATACCGCTCCACCCCCTGCGCCGTCTGCCGCACCAGACTCACCTCCAACCCCAACGGATCCTCCCGCCGATTCCCACTCAACTGCCGCCACCCCTTATCCGCCTCCCACACCCGCACCTGCAGATCACTGACCCCCGTCAACACCACCACCCCATCCTTCGCCGCCGGCAACGGAAAGCGATCCCGCGCCGGCGCGACCGCGCGGTACAGGTTGTCGCCCTTGAGCCACCAACGCACCCGCTGCAACCCATCCCCCGCGACCGGCGCACTGCGGATCACATCCAACCGAAACCCCTTGCTGTCGGAACTGCGCACCGTCACCGCCGCCAACCCGTCCGATGGGGCCGCGCGGTCTTTCGGCGGGTTCAGTTCCACACTGGCGCGCAGGCTGACGTCGCGCTGCAACTGGTTCAACGCCCGCAACACCGCCTCGGTCTGTTCCGTGCTCGCCTGCAAGTGCTGATCGGCCCGGTTAACGCTGTCGAGACCCCGCCAGGCGATCAGGCTGACCAGCGCCATGAGCATGATCGCCACCATCACCTCGATCAGCGTAAAACCCTTCTGCGATGGGCTCATGGCTGGCTCACCACGCGCATCAAGCCGGCAGCATCGCGTTGCAGGCTGAGACGGTGTTGCCCGTCAGACAGCACCACACGCACGGGCGGGTTGATCCATTCGGCGTTGAGCACCAGGGTTTGCCGCGGCTCGATGTTGATTTGCATCGGGGTGCTCTCCCACAGGCGCGGGCGCAGTTGGGCGTCGCCCTGGAAGGCTTCCACGCCCAGGCCGTCCTCGCTGGGGCGGTTGAAGCGAAAGCCCTTGGCGTCGGCGCGCCAGGTGATCGGGCGGCCGTCGGCGCGGGCTTCGGCCTGGGCCACTTGCAGCAGTTGGCTCAGGCGTTCGGCGTCTTTGCGCAGCAGCTGCAGCGGGTCGGGCTTGATGGTCAGGCTGATGGCGGCGCTGGCGATGCCGATGATCACCAGCACCACCATCAGTTCGATCAGGGTAAAGCCATGCTGTTTCATGGTGGCGTACCTGGAAAGCTGGCGAGGTTATGAAATAAAAACGTGCGAATTGGCCTGTAGGCTGGTGCCATGGACAAACAGGAGGTCCTTCCCATGGCATTTGCCCTTCGTTTTTCACCGGCCCATGGCGTACAGGCCCTGGGCGTGCTGGCGGCGTTGGCCGGCGTTGCGGTATGGACGCCGCTGCTGCTCACCTCGGCCGAATCCCATACGCCCCAGGTTGCGCCCCAGGCGTTGGCGGCGCGCAGTGATAACCCCGCGCTGCAATGGTTCTCCACGGTGCCGGCGGCGGTGCAGGTCAAGGTTTCGGGGGTGCTGGCCGGGGCGCGTGGTGCGGTGGCGATCCTCAGCCTCAACGAGGGCCCGCCGCGCAGCTTTTTACTCGGCGAGCACCTCAGCCCCGGCGTGCGCTTGACGGCCATCGCGGGTGACAGCGTCGAGATCGAGCGCGCGGGCGAGAAGGTGCGCGTGCCCCTCGACACATTGCCGCAGGCGCCGGCCTTGCCACGGTTCACTCGGCCTTGACCTGCGGCCTGGCCAGCGAAGTCTCCAGGCGGGCCAGGGGTGGTGCGTCGCGGCTGGCGTCCAGCACTTGCACATTGACCTGCAACAGCCGGTTATCGGGGCCGATGCTGATGGTTTGTTCGCAGCGCAGTTTCAAGCGCCCCTGATCACACGTGAACGTCCTCTTGCCGGGGCTCGCACGCCCCTCCAGGCGCAATTCCGCCAGGCGACTGTGTGCCGCCAGCAACGCCATGGACTTGTCGCGCAGCAGGCCGTTGCTCTGGGTCATCAGCCCGGCCACGCGCACGGCGGCGGCCATGGCCACGGCGATGATCGCCAGCGCCACCAGCACTTCTATCAAGGTAAAACCTTGCGCGTTGCGACGGCCGTACATGGCGCTCTCAAAGCCGGGGAACAGGCCCGCAGACTAGCGCCGCGAGTTGACCGATTGGCGACCGAAGCTCCCGAGGATTTTCAATACGACTGACATGTGTTCTTGCAACACTGCGCCACGAAACGCACTCAAGCCAAGGAATGTCGAGATGGATATCGCGCGCCTAACATCCCCCACGCCAGGCCCTCGCGGGCAACGTGGCTTTACCCTGATCGAGATCATGGTGGTGGTGGTCATCCTCGGGATCCTCGCGGCCATGGTGGTGCCCAAGGTGCTCGACCGCCCGGACCAGGCGCGGGCTACCGCCGCGAAACAGGACATCGCCGGGTTGATGCAGGCGCTGAAGCTCTATCGCCTCGACCACGGCACTTACCCCACCATGAACCAGGGCCTCAAGGTGCTGGTGGAACGCCCGGCCGATGCGAAGAACAGCAACTGGCGCGCCTACCTCGACCGCCTGCCCAACGACCCGTGGGGCCACCCTTATCACTACCTCAACCCGGGCGCCAACGGTGAGGTCGATGTGTTCTCCCTGGGCGCCGACGGCCAACCGGATGGCGAAGGCGTCAATGCCGATATCGGCTCCTGGCAGTTGTAAGGCGCGCCATGAAACGGTATTCGTCCGCAGCGGCGAAGCAGCGCGGCATGGCGATTATCAGCGCCTTGCTGATCGCCGCGGTGGTGGCGGTGATCGCCGGCGGCATGCTCACGCGCCAGACCGTCTTTACCCGCGGCCTGGAAGCCGAACAGTTGCGTGTGCAGGGCCAATGGCTGTTGCAGGGTGGCCTGGAACGCAGCCGTCAGATGCTCTGGGCGGCGCGCCAGAAGGACGTGCTGACGCGCCTTGACCAGCCCTGGGTGCGCATCCAGGCCGGCGTGTTCGAGGGGCGGATCGACGATGAACAGGGCAAGTTCAACCTGCGCAACCTGGTTAACCGCGAACAGCTCGACGCCGAGCAATTGCACAGCTTCGAGCGCCTGTGCCGCACCCTTGGCGTGGACCCTGCCGTCAGCCGACGTATCAGCCAACGGGTGATCGCTTCCTACGCACAAAAGGGGTTGCCCGCCAAATACCCGATGCTGCGCAGCCTCGACGACCTGAGTGGCCTCGAAGGCCTGACCCCCGAGGTGTTGCAGCGCCTGCAGGCCTACATCAGCGTGCTGCCTGGCAATACCTGGGTCAACGGCAACACCGCCAGCGCCGAAGTGCTCAGCGCGGTGGTGCCGCAGCTCAGCCTGTCCCAGGCCCATGGGTTGGTGGCCGAGCGCGACAATGGCCATTGGTTTATCAACCGTGGGGATTTCGTCAACCGTCTGCACTTGCCCCAGGTGGCGGTGGATTCGGTGCAAGTGGGCATTACCAGCGAGTGGTTTCGCCTGCAGGGCCAGGCGCGGCGCGAGCGCCGTCGAGTGACGATCGACGCGTTGTTGCATCGCCCCGAAGACCGTGAACCCAAGGTGATCTGGTCGCGGGTGGGCGTATGAAACGCTTGCGCATTGGCTTGCCGCCGCTGGACCAGGTCAACGCTGAAAGCCGGGTGAAATTTGCTTGGCTCGACCGCGGCGTGGTGGTGTCCGAAGGGCATGAAAGCCTGACGCAATTGGGCAAGAGCCGGCAGGCCGTGGACTGTTTTCTGCACCCGCGTGACAGCCTGCTCACCAGCCTTGAGCTGCCGCCATTACCTGCTGCAAAAACCCATGCGGCGGTGGCCTGTGCGGCGCAGGCGTTGATCCTCGGCGCGTTGGACCAGATGCACGTGGCCCACGGCCCGCGCGACAGCCAGGGGCGTGTCCAGGTGGGCTGGGTGCCCAAGGCCGGCCTGGAACAGTTGGCCCAGATACTGGCGCAGGTCCAGCTCAAGCTGCGTGGCCTGTACCCGGCGCCCTATGCCTTGCCGGTAGGCGCTGCGGCGTTGGACGACGGGTATCTGTTGACCCGCGATAGCCTGCAACAAGGGACGGTTCATCCGTTGGGATTGCAGGCGCTCGATCTGCCGCTGGTGGACGCCACCCAACGCTGGAATGGCGCGCTGCCCGGTTGGGGCCTGCACGGCCACCTCAATCAAACGGCCAGCGGTGGTTGGGGCAGGGCGCTGGCCTGTGTCGCCCTGGCCACCGCCATCTGGACCCTCGGCCTGAACCTCTATGCGGCGCGCCAAGTGGACGAAGGCCAACGGCTCAAGGCGCTGATGAGCCAGCAGGTACGACAGGCATTCCCCGAATTGCCGGTGGTGCTCAACCCTTTGCAGCAGGCCCGCCAACAGCTGGCCGCGCGGCAAACCGGCGCGGCGGCCGACCCCGGCCAGCGCTTTACCAGCCTGTTGCAGATCGGCGGCAGCAACTTGCCGTTCATGGTGGGCAGCGTCGACAGCCTGGTTTTCGAACAAGGGCGCTTGCACCTTGGGTTGCTGGCCGACACTCACAGCCCGACGCTGCCAGGCGAGGCGCAGACCGCGTTGGCCCAGGCCGGTTTTACCGCGACCCGCGATGACCACGGCTGGACCCTTGGCCTGGCGCAACCGGCAGAGCAAGCGGGAGCCAGCGATGAATAAGTGGCGCCGTCTGCGTAGCCAGGCCCAGGGCTTCTGGCGCGGCCTGGCTCTGCGTGAACAACGCCTGCTCAGCGGCGCCAGCCTCGTCCTGGCGGGCATGCTGACCTGGCTGGTGCTGGTGCAGCCTGCGTTGAAGAAGATCGACTACTGGCAGGCCGAAACCCCGAAATTGCGCGCCCAAGCCGCCGCCTTGCAGGTGCTGTTACAGGGCGTCGCGGCGCCTCGGCACGCCGACGAAAGCGCACTGCGCCAGGCCCTGGACAGCGCCGGCCTGCAAGGCCGCTATCAGTTGCAGGCCCTGGAAACCGGTGGCTGGCGCCTGACCTTCGACAACGCCCCGGCCGATGCCGTGGTGGACTGGTTGCTGGGCAACCCCCGTGCATTTTCCCTAGAGGTGTCCGAGGCGCGCTTGCAGCGTAGCGCGGACGCCGTCGACAACTCGGCCGGCACTGTGTCCGGGACCGTTCGCATGGATCAGGCGCTTGGCGCTAAGGAAGCTTCATGAAGTGGTCAGTCCCCAACCCCGCGCCTTTTCGAAAGGTCGCGCCGCTGCTGTTACTGGCCTTGAGCGCGTGCAGCCATAACCCGCCGCCCGACACGCCGTTGCTGGTGGACAGCGAGCTTGGCCAGCCCTTGGCCGACACCCGGCGCAGCGGCGAAACCATGCTCGATCGCCAGCGCGAACCGGCGCCCACGCCACGCGTCCAGCACCCGCTGACCAACAGTGCCCGTGCTCATGCCCCGACCACCGTCAAGGCGCGCAACCCGCTGGGCGATCAGCCGGTGCAACTGAATTTCGTCGACGCCGATATCCAGGCCGTGGTGCGTGCGCTGTCCCGTGCCACCGGTCAGCAATTCCTGGTCGACCCACGGGTTAAAGGCAACCTGACCCTGGTCAGCGAAGGCCAGGTGCCGGCGCATCAAGCCTATGACATGCTGTTGGCGGCGTTGCGCATGCAGGGGTTCAGCGTGGTCGACGTCGGCGGTGTGGCCCAGGTGGTGCCCGAGGCCGATGCCAAGTTGCTCGGCGGGCCGATCTACAGCGCCGGCAGCAGCGGCATGCAGACGCGGACCTTTCGCCTGCAATATGAAAACGCGGTGAACCTGATCCCAGTGCTGCGCCCCATCGTGTCGCCGAACAACCCGATCAACGCCTATCCCGGCAACAACAGCATCGTCATCACCGACTACGCGGAAAACCTCGCGCGGGTGGCGCAGATCATCGACGGCATCGATACCCCCGGCGCCATCGACACCGACGTGGTGAAGGTGCAGAACGGCATTGCCGTGGACATCGCCACCATGGTCAGCGAACTGCTGGATACCCAGGGCGCCGACCAGACCCAGAAGATCAACGTGGTCGGCGACCCACGCTCCAACTCGATCATCATTCGCGCCGGCAGCCCCGAGCGCACCGAGCTGGCGCGCAACCTGATCTACAAGCTCGACAACGCCCAGAGCAACCCGAGCAATATGCACGTGGTGTACCTGCGCAACGCCCAGGCGGGCAAGCTGGCGCAGTCGCTGCGCGGCTTGCTCACCGGCGAGAGCGAGTCGGGTGTCAGCGAGGAAGCGCGGGGCAAGCTCAGCGCCATGGGCGGCACTGGCCAGACGACCCAGGGCAACACCACCACGCAGAACAGCAGCGGCACGCCCACCGGCAACGGCGTACCGTCCGCGTATGGCCAGACCGGCACCACCGGCACCAGCGCCAACGGCAGCACCGCCAGCGATCAGAACACCGCGTTCAGCGCCGGCGGCGCGACCATCCAGGCTGATGCCACCACCAACACGTTGCTGATCTCCGCGCCCGACCCGCTGTACCGCAACCTGCGCGAAGTGATCGACATGCTCGACCAGCGCCGCGCCCAGGTGGTGATCGAAAGCCTGATCGTCGAAGTCGGCGAAGACGACGCCAGTGAATTTGGCGTGCAATGGCAGGCTGGCAACCTGGCGGGCAAGGGCGGCTTCGGCGGCGTCAACCTGGGCGGCAGCGGGGTCAATGGCACGCCCACCAGCAAGACCAGCATCGACGTATTGCCCAAGGGCCTGAATATCGGCCTGGTCAATGGCACCGTGGACATCCCCGGCATTGGCAAAGTGCTCGACCTCAAGGTGCTGGCCCGTGCGTTGAAGAGCAAGGGCGGTACCAATGTGCTGTCGACGCCGAACCTGCTGACCCTGGACAACGAAGCCGCGAGCATTTTTGTCGGGCAGACCATTCCGTTCGTCACCGGCAGTTATGTGACCGGGGGCGGTGGCACCAGCAATAACCCGTTCCAGACCGTGCAGCGTGAAGAAGTGGGGCTCAAGCTGAATGTGCGCCCGCAGATCTCCGAGGGCGGCACGGTGAAGCTGGATATTTACCAGGAGGTCAGCAGCGTGGATTCCCGGGCTTCGGTGGCGGCGGGCACGGTGACCAACAAGCGCGCGATCGATACCAGCATCTTGCTGGACGACGGGCAGATCATGGTGCTTGGCGGGTTGTTGCAGGATGGCTATAGCCAGAGCAATGACGCGGTGCCTTGGCTCTCGGATATTCCGGGGTTGGGGGCGTTGTTTCGCAATGAAAAGCGCAGTGTGAGCAAGACCAATTTGATGGTGTTTTTGCGGCCTTACATTATTCGTGACGGTGGGGCGGGGCGCAGTATTACGTTGAATCGGTATGAGTTTATGCGCCGGGCGCAGGGTGGGTTGCAGCCGGAGCGTAGTTGGGCGATGCCGGATGTGCAGGCGCCGCAGTTGCCTTCGGTGGAGAAGGCGATTCCTGGGGCGCAGCAACAGCAGCAGGGGCCGCGGGCGGTGATTCGGGCGGTGCCGGTTTCTGGTTCTGGGGGGAGGCCGTGAGTGTTTTGATGGTGTACATATCCGTTGCTGCGGGAGCGGTGGCTGGCGGGTTGGGGTGCATATCCGTTGCTGCGGTAACGGTGGCTGGCGGGGGGGGGTACATATCCATTGCTGCGGTAACGGCGGCTGGCGGGGGGGTGTACATATCCATTTCTGCGGTAACGGCCACCTATGGTTCCGCTCTTACAGCGGGTCACTTTTGGAAGGACCTGTATGGACCGGACACATGGTTGACGGGTGTGCGGGGACATGGTGGACACTTTTCGGCGAGCCAATTTCGCCGGAAAGCCATCATGCCCTGGGACACGAGAGATGCCATGAGCCTGAAAGAAGAGTTTGTTGCCTTAGCAGGGCAACCCGGCAGCAACAAACGAGAACTATGCCGACGGTTCGGTATCAGTCCGCAGACGGCTTACAAGTGGCTTAACCGCTACGCGACGCTCGGCCATTCAGGGCTGCAAGATAAATCCCGAAAACCGGCTACCAGCCCCAAGCTGACCACGCCGGCCCTGGAAGCGCAGGTCATAGCGCTCAGACAAGACCATCCAGCATGGGGTGGGCGCACGATCAGCAGCCTCTTGAAAAAGCAGATTGCTCCCAGCACCGTTACCAATGTCCTGCACCGGCACGGGCTGATTCAGCCGACTACGAAGGAGCAAGAGGCAAAGCTGAGGTTTGAACACGAGGCGCCCAACAATCTTTGGCAGATGGATTTCAAAGGGCATTTCCCGACGCAAGAAGGCAGATGCCATCCCCTGACTTTACTGGACGACCATTCACGTTTCAGTTTGGCTATTCAAGCTTGTGATAACGAGCGTGGAGCCACGGTGAAAGAAAGGTTGACCGAGGTATTCCAGCGCTTCGGATTACCGGCTCGCATCAACGTTGATAACGGACCGCCTTGGGGCTCTCCACGTAACCCTGGTGAAATCACAGAGCTGAGTATCTGGTTGATTCGTCTGGGTATTCGGATCAGTTTCAGCCGCCCTTACCACCCACAAACCAATGGAAAGATTGAGCGTTTCCATCGCTCACTCAAGGCCGAAGTACTTGAAGGGCGTCAGTTTTCCACGCTCAAGGAAGCTCAAGCAGCATTTGATCGGTGGCGTGATGTTTATAACCTGCAACGGCCCCATCAGGCGCTGGACTACAAGGTGCCTATGGACCGGTATAGAGCCAGCCCATGGGCTTATCCGCAACAGTTACCAACCTTTGAGTACGGACCGGACGACGTATTAGCCAAGACTTATCACAGCCGTTTTCGTTTTCAGAAACGCTACTTCAGCATCGCCAAAGGTTTGGCTGGGCATCACATCGCAATACGGCCCAACACTGAAGGTGATGGACTGTTTGACGTGTTTTTCTGCCATCACTTCCTACGAACGATCGACGTGAGCAAACCTGACTATGGTCCATAATGTGTCAACCATGTCCCCGCACATGTGTCCACCATGTGTCCGGTCCATACAGAAGGACCCAAAAGTAACCAAAAGGTCCTCGCCCCACCACTCGGCACCTCGCTTAGGCTCGGTGTGCCCTCACTCCGGCTTTGGAGCGTGGGCCGCCGTCATGGGCCATCCCTGGCCCAGGACGGCTAACCCGGCGTCCTGCCGGGTTACCCACGCTCCAAAGCCTGCGTTCGGCCAGCGTGGTTTTACGGGGCGCCGAAGATCAAAAGCCAAAGCGCGGCGGCCTTCGAGCCGACCTGATCATTGAAGCGTACGCGGTGTGGCTTCTATTTCCTTAACCGCTGACGAAGTCAGCAATCTTTTGATCTGCTCTGGCTTTGGCTTTTGCTCTGGCTTTGCTCTGGCTTTTGATCTTGATCTTGATCTTAGGCGCCCCGTTAAACCACGCTGGCCGAACGCAGGCTTGAATCCGTGGGTAACCCGGCAGGACGCCGGGTTAGCCGTCCTGGGCCAGGGATGGCCCATGACGGCGGCCCACGGATTCAAGCCTGGGTTCGGGCACACCGAGCCTAAGCGAGGTGCCGAGTGGTGGGGCAAGAGCCCTTTTGGTTACTTTTGGGGCTCTTTTCCAAAAGTGACCCGCTGTAAGAGCGGAACCGCCAGTGGCCGTTACCGCAGCAACGGATATGTACCCCAACCCGCCAGCCGCCATTACCGCAGCAACGGATATGCCCACGCCCACCCCCAAAAAGGGCCCACCCCATGAGCCTTCTGCCCTACGCCTGGGCCAAATCCCAACGCATCCTCCTGCGCCCCAGCGAGCAGGGCATGCTGCTGACCGTCTGCCCCTCAACCCCCGGCTGGTCCATCAGCGAAGTCCATCGCCAGTTCGGCCAGGCCCGCCTCGAGCAAGTGCGCGATGACGAACTCGACGGCCTGCTCGCCAGCGCCTATGCCGATACAGGCAGCGCCGCCGCTGTGGTCGGCGCCGCCGAAAACGAAGTCGACCTCGACCGCCTGATGCAGGACATGCCCGAGATCACCGACCTGCTCGATACCCAGGACGGTGCGCCGGTGATCCGCATGATCAACGCCTTGCTGACCCAGGCCGCGCGGGACGAGGCCAGTGATATTCATATCGAGCCGTATGAAACCCATTCCGTGGTGCGCTACCGCGTCGACGGCACCCTGCGTGACGTGGTGTCGCCGCGCAAGGCTTTGCATGGCGCGCTGGTGTCGCGCATCAAGATCATGGCGCAGCTCGACATCGCCGAAAAACGCTTGCCCCAGGATGGCCGTATTGCCCTGCGCGTGGCCGGGCGGCCGATTGATATTCGTGTGTCGACCGTGCCCACCGGGCATGGCGAACGCGTTGTGATGCGCTTGCTGGACAAGCAGGCCGGGCGTCTGCAATTGGAGACCCTGGGCATGGAGCCGCAGTTGCTCGCGCGCCTCGACACCTTGATTCGCCAGCCCCATGGCATCGTGCTGGTCACCGGGCCCACCGGCAGCGGCAAGACCACCAGCCTCTACGCAGCCCTGGCGCGGCTGGATGCGAGCACCAGCAATATCCTCACCGTCGAAGACCCGGTGGAGTACGACCTGCCGGGTATCAGCCAGATCCAGGTCAACGCCAAGATCGACATGACCTTCGGCCTCGCGCTGCGGGCGATCCTGCGTCAGGACCCGGACATCATCATGATCGGCGAAATCCGCGACCTGGAGACCGCCCAAATCGCCGTGCAGGCCTCGCTCACCGGCCACCTGGTGCTCGCCACCTTGCACACCAACGACGCGGTGTCGGCGGTCAACCGCCTGATCGACATGGGCGTCGAACCGTTTTTGCTGGCCTCGTCACTGCTGGGCGTATTGGCCCAGCGCCTGGTGCGGCGCCTGTGCCCGCATTGCAAGCAGGAAGACCCTGCCGCGCCTGGCACCTGGCGCCCGGTGGGCTGCGCGCAGTGCAACCAGATCGGCTACAGCGGGCGTACCGGCATTCATGAGTTGTTTTGCGTCGACGACGATATCCGCAGCCTGATCCACCAAGGCGCCGGCGAGCAGGATTTGCGCGTGGCCGCACGCCGTGCGGGGATGTTCAGCATGCGTGAAGACGGCGAGCGCTGGGTGCGCAGCGGCGCCACCGCACCGGAAGAAATCCTGCGCGTGACACGGGACGCCTGATGAATCGCTATCGTTATGAAGCCGCCGATGCCAGCGGCAAAGTCGAGGCCGGGCACCTGGAGGCCGACAGCCAGAGCGGGGCGTTTGCCGTGCTGCGCAGCCGTGGCCTGACCGCGCTGCGGGTGCAGGTCGAAGGCAGTCAGCAAAGCGCCGCCGGCAGCAGCCTGTTCAGCGCCAAGCTGTCGGACAACGACCTGGCCTGGGCCACGCGGCAACTGGCGAGTCTGCTCGGCGCCAGCCTGCCGTTGGAGGCGGCGCTGAGCGCCACGGTGGAGCAGGCCGAGAAAAAACACATCGCCCAGACCCTGGCCGCTGTGCGTGCCGATGTGCGCGGCGGCATGCGGTTGGCGGATGCCTTGGCGGCACGGCCACGGGACTTCCCGTCGATCTACCGCGCACTGATCGCGGCGGGGGAGGAGTCCGGTGACCTGGCCCAGGTGATGGAACGCCTGGCCGACTACATCGAAGAGCGCAACAACCTGCGCGGCAAGATCCTCACTGCGTTCATCTACCCCGGTGTGGTGGGGCTGGTGTCGATCGGCATCGTGATTTTCCTGCTCAGCTACGTGGTGCCGCAGGTGGTCAGCGCGTTTTCCCAGGCGCGCCAGGACCTGCCGGGGCTGACCCTGGCGATGCTCAACGCCAGCGACTTTATCCGCGCCTGGGGCTGGCTGTGTTTCGGCGGCATCGTCGGCAGCTTCTGGGGTTGGCGCCTGTACCTGCGCAACCCGGTGGCGCGGTTGAACTGGCACAGCCGGGTGCTGCGCTTGCCGCTGATCGGGCGCTTCGTGTTGGGCCTGAACACCGCGCGGTTTGCCTCGACCCTGGCGATCCTCGGCGGTGCCGGCGTGCCGTTGCTGCGTGCGTTGGAAGCGGCGCGGCAAACCCTGTCCAACGAGCGCCTGAGCCAGTGCGTCAACGATGCCACGGCCAAGGTGCGCGAAGGCGTCAACCTGGCCCCGGCGCTGGCGGTGGAGAAAGTCTTCCCGCCGGTACTGATCCACCTGATCGCCAGCGGCGAAAAAACCGGCTCGTTGCCGCCGATGCTCGAACGCGCCGCGCAGACCCTGTCGCGGGACATCGAACGGCGTGCCATGGGCATGACCGCGTTGCTGGAGCCGTTGATGATCGTAGTAATGGGCGCGGTGGTACTGGTGATCGTGATGGCGGTGCTGTTGCCGATCATCGAGATCAACCAACTGGTGACCTGACTCCCACATTGGACCCTGTCTGTTCAGTCGATTTTGGGGCGGGCCGATATCGCCGGCCCTCAACCTCGGGTTCCTCATTCCGTCACATCCACCCCCCTCGCCACAGCCCGCGCCGCCTTGACGAAACCCACGCTGAAACCTCGCTGTCACCTGCCGCCAAACCGCTCAAAAGCATGACCAAAACACCCGAGAATCTTTTTAAAAATCAAGCCCTTCCTCCCGAGGTTTTTTCGTTTTGCTGTCATCGGAAGCTGCCAAATTCCTAACCCATGGCCTCACCCCTCGCCACCCCCGACACACGGCTTGGGACCGAAGCCATGGCGTCATGCAAGAGCCATCTACCCCAAACGTACAAACACGATGAAAGGAGATTCTTCATGTTTAAGCGCAACGTTCTCGCGGTATCCATGACCCTCGCTGCACTGTGCTCGGCACAGGCTGCAATGGCTGACATCAACGGCGGTGGTGCGACCCTGCCACAGAAGCTGTACCAGACCTCCGGTGTGCTGACTGCCGGTTTCGCCCCTTACATTGGTGTGGGCAGCGGGAATGGCAAGGCAGCCTTCTTGACCAACGATTACACCAAGTTCGTGGCCGGCGTGAGCAACAAGAACGTGCACTGGGCCGGTAGCGATTCGAAGCTGACTGCGACTGAACTGTCGACCTACGCCACCAACAAACAACCTACCTGGGGCAAATTGATCCAGGTGCCTTCGGTGGCTACTTCGGTTGCCATTCCTTTCCGCAAGAGCGGTGCCAACGCGGTGGACCTGAGCGTCAGAGAGCTGTGTGGTGTGTTCTCCGGCCGTATCACTAACTGGAGCGGGATTTCGGGCGCTGGCCGTACTGGCCCGATCACGGTTGTCTATCGCAGCGAGAGCAGCGGTACCACCGAGCTGTTCACGCGTTTCCTTAACGCCAAGTGCGCCGAGACCGGCACTTTCAACATCACCACCACCTTCGGCACCAGCTACACCGGTGGCCTGCCTGCCGGCGCTGTTGCCGCCACTGGCAGCCAGGGCGTGATGGATGCCTTGAACGATACTTCTGTCGCTGAAGGCCGCATCACCTACATGAGCCCTGACTTCGCTGCGTCTACGCTGGCCGATCTGGACGACGCCACCAAAGTCGCTCGTGTTGGCAAGGACGTAGCCAACGGCATCCAAGGTGTTTCGCCGGCCCCGAGCAACGTTTCCGACGCCATTGCTCAGGTTCTGCCACCTAACGACCCGAGCGCTCCGCTCGATGTCACCAACCCGGACAACTGGGTTCCAGTGTTCGGTAAAACAGGCGTGGCCGGTGTCCAGCCGTACCCGGATTCGGGCTACCCAATCCTCGGCTTCACCAACCTGATCTTCAGCCAGTGCTACGCCGACGCTACCCAGACCAGCCAAGTGCGTGCCTTCTTCACCAAGCACTTTGGCGACACCAACAACAACGACGACGCCATCACGGCCAACCGTTTCGTACCGCTGCCAGCTAACTGGAAAACCGCCATCACCGATAACTTCGTGACGGCAAGCAGCGCGTTGAGCATCGGCAAAACCAACGTTTGCAACGGCATCGGTCGTCCGCTGTAACCCAAGCTTTCACCGACCTGCAACACCTGATCAGCAACGGCCTGTGCCGTTGCTGATTTTTTGCGTTGCGATTTCTTCTGTAGGAGCGAGCTTGCTCGCGAAGGTCGTCAACGATGACGCGGGCTTGCTGAATGCCTGCGGCGTCCTCACGTTTTTCGCGAGCAAGCTCGCTCCTACAGAAACTGTGCGTCGTCTTTATCGGGCCGTTACCAGTCCTTTATGAACTTTGCATGACAGAAGTTCAGTCGCGCCCCCCGCCAACCGCCTAACCCTCATACACAAGCCTGTCTTGCCCCTGGGCGCCAATAAAGAAGGAAGATTCCCGATGGTCCGCTGCAAATCGCCGGTTAACCTGAAAGCCCAAGAGACGGTCCTGCGGCTCAAGCCCTTGGCCCACGCCATTGCCTTGTTGATGGTGGCAGGCAATGCCCAGGCGGCCACGGCGTTCAGTTCCGGTTGGTTTGCCGACAAAGGCGCGTCCCAGGCCGCGACGGCGGCGCGGATCAGTGCCGGGCAGGTGCCGGGGGTTCCAACGCTGAACCAGCAAGCGCGGGTCAACCAGCAGATGGCGCGCTCGATCAGCAACTTGAATACCAGTGTCGCGGCGATTGCCGCGCAGCAGGCGGCGCAAGCGGCAGGGCGCCAGGCGGCGTTTGGCCAGGTGTCGACGATTCCCGATGGCCTGGGCAAGGGCGGCCTGCAAGTTGACAACAGCCTGACCCAGGGCTGGACCAACGCCAAGGGCCCGACCCAGAGCCAATCTGGCGGCAAAACCACGGTGAGCATCGAACAGACGGCTGACAAGGCGATCCTCAATTGGGAGACCTTCAACGTCGGGCGCAACACCACCGTGGATTTCCAGCAGCAGGCCAGTTGGGCCGTGCTCAACCGCGTCAACGACCCCGATGCGCGGCCCAGCGAGATCCAGGGCCAGATCAATGGCGCCGGCACGGTGATGATCGTGAACCGCAACGGTGTGGTCTTCAATGGTACCAGCCAGGTCAACGTGCGCAATCTCGTGGCCGCCGCTGCGACCATCACTGATGAGCAGTTCACCCAGCGCGGTATTTACGTGGATGGCACCGGCACCCAGCCGACCTTCACCGACGCAGCGGGCAAGGTCCAGGTACAGCGCGGTGCGCTGATCCAGACCCACACCCCGTCCACCTCGACGGATGCGGGCGGCTATGCCTTGCTGCTCGGTTCGGAAGTGGACAACGCCGGTACGATCAACACCGCAAAGGGCCAGACCACCCTGGCGGCCGGCGACAGCTTCTATATCCGTAAAGGCGTCGGCACCGCAGGCAACGACCGCTCCACCACGCGCGGCAATGAAGTGGCGACCAGCCTCAAGGCCGGCAGCAACGCCGGCAAGGTCAGCAACAACGGCCTGATCATGGCCTCCACTGGTGACATCACCCTGACCGGGCACCAGGTGCAGCAAAACGGCGTGGCCCTGGCCAGCACCTCGGTGGACACCCGTGGCACGATTCACCTGCTCAATTCCGCCACCGACACCACCGGCAGTGTGACCCTGGGCGAGGGCAGCACCACCGCGATCCTGTTGGACAGCAGTGGCAGCACTGCGCTGAACAGCCAGCAAAGCAATGGCCTGACCAAGCTCGACGGCACCCCCGCCAACCTGATCACCGGTCTGTTCAACAACCTCAGCGCCGTGGCCGATCGCACCGACCAATCGCGTATCGAGATCGTCAGCGGCGGCACCGTGGACTTCCAGAAAGGCTCGATCACCCTGGCCACCGGTGGCCAGGTCGCGGTCAGCGCGACCGGGCGCAGCCTGGTGCGCGATGGGGCGATGATCGACGTGTCCGGCGCGGTGGGCGTCAAGGTGTCGATGGAAGCCAACAACATCAAGATCAACGTGCAGGGCAACGAGCAGCGCGATGCGCCGGTCAACCGTGACAGCGGGCAGTTGATCAACAACGATGTGTGGGTCGACCTGCGCGAGCTGGTGTTTGTGCCCGCCGGCACCAACGGCTATGCGACGGATCGCTGGTACACCGCCGGCGGCTTGCTGGAAGTCGGCGGCTACCTCGGCACCCAGGGCCACTCGGTGGGTGAGTGGATGGCCCAGGGCGGTACCGTGACCTTTACCGGCAAGGACGTGGTGACCCAAAAGGGCGCGCAGATCAACCTGTCGGGTGGCACCGTGGATGTGCAGGCCGGTTATATCCAACAGACCTGGCTCAAGGGCCCCGATGGGCGCTTGTATGAAGTGTCCAGGGCGCCGGGCGACATTCTCTATTCCGGTTTCTACAAGGGGTTTGAAGACACCAGTAAACGCTGGGGCCAGACCGAGTATTACTACAACCCCATGATCGCCAAGCAACGCCGTTACGAGTCGGGTTACACCGTGGGCCGCGATGCCGGCAAGCTGGTGGTCGGAACCACCAGCGCGGTGCTGGAAGGGCAACTGATCAGTGACGTCTTCCAGGGCGATCGCCAGACCCAGGCGCCAAACCTCAACCTCGACGGTTACCAGCAGTCACAGAAGGCCATGGCCCAGCGCGCGCAGTTGATCATTGGCGGGTACACACCGGTCTATAACAAGACCACCGGCACCCTGCGCTATGCCCTGAACGGCACTGCCGCCGAAGTGCTGATTGACAGCAACACCCAAAAGATCGCCGAGGGCCTGGACCTCAGCACCGCACTGCCGGCGGATCGCCAAGGCAAGCTGGTGCTCGACAGCGATCAGCTCAATGGCTACTCACTGAGCGCGATCAAAGTCGGTGCCACTCAGCAGATCACCGTCAACGGTGCGCTCACGGTGGCGGATGGCGGCGATATCACCTTGTTCGGGCCAGGGGTCAACCTCAACGCCAACCTCACGGCCCATGGTGGCAGCATCAATGCCGGTAACATTCTCAGCCAGGTCGACCCGCTTAAAGCCGGGGCTGTGGGTGACACGATCCTGGCGGGGGGCGGTATTGTCGACGTCGCCGGCGGGGTCAGGCTGGACACCACCGGGCGCTGGAACAACCTGCTGCTGGACCCAGCCAATACCGCCGGTGTGGCCTATGTGAACGGCGGCAAGGTGTCGCTGCGTAGCACCGCGAATGTCAACCTGGCGACGGGCAGTGTGGTGGACGTGGCTTCCGGTGGCACGCTGGGTGTGAATGGCACCCTCACTGGCGGCAAGGGCGGTGACGTGACCCTGGCGGCCCTTGGCACTTTGGCGCTGGACGGCGAGATTCGTGGCTATGGCGTCAGCGGCGGCGGCACCCTGGCGTTGCAGGCGCGCCAGGTGCAGATAGGCGACAGCGCCACGGCGCCGGCCGCCGACACCTTGCAACTGGCCGGCGACTTCTTCAATAAGGGCTTCTCGGCCTATGACATTACCGGCAATGAAGGGCTGCTGGTCACCGATGGCACCCAGGTGGATGTCACCACGCCGGTCTACCGTTTGGGCGAACAGACATCCGGCGTTTCGAGCGGCAGCGACCCGGCCGCTGCCCTTGAGCGCTGGACGCCAGCGCTGTACCAGGAAAACCCGACCCAAGGCGTATTGAACCAGCGCCTGGGTGCCAGCTTGAGCTTGACCGCGGGTCATCAGGACTCCACTGCGGCCGACCTGGCCACCACGACCCTGACCGTAGGCCAAGGCGCGGTGATCAATGTCGACCCCGGCCAGGGCATCAACCTGCGCAGCGTCGGCCAGCTGACGATGAACGGTACTCTCAATGCCTGGGGCGGGAGCGTCAGCCTCGGCGGCCTGACGGTGGGCAGCTCCGAAGCGACGAATGCCGTTGGCCATGGCCGCTCGATCTGGGTGGGCGAGAACGCGCTGATCGACGTGGCGTCGCGGGCGGTTACGGCGGTGAACAACCGTGGGGGGGTCTACGGTCAGGTGCGCAGTGGCGGCAAGATCAGCATCGGCGGCGATATCGACCTGGCGACCGGCATTGCCAAGGCCAGCGACCTGTTTGTGGTGGTGCGCAAGGGCGCGCGCCTGGATGCTTCGGGTGCCCAGGCGGCGCTGGACATTCCAGGCCAGGGCCGGGTGTTGGTCGCGAGCAAGGGCGGCAGCATCAGCTTGGCCTCCAACAATGGCCTGTACCTGGACGGCAGCGTTGTCGCCCGGGCCGGTGGTGCGGGGGCGGCGGGCGGTAGTTTGTCGCTGGCGCTGGAAAGCCCGTATTACGCCAAGAGTACGGTCACCGACAGGGTGCTCAATGTGCGCGAGCTGGTGATCAGTCAAGTCCATCAAGACAGCCTCTTACCGGGTACCGCCGATGCCGCGGCTGCGAGCCTGGAATACGGTCATGGCCGCCTTGGGGTGGATCAGGTCAGCGCTGGTGGTTTTGACAACCTGGCTTTGCTCAGCAACGGCCTGTTGAGTTTTGACGGCGACGTGGCGTTGAACATGGGCCAGAGCCTGCGCCTGTACAGCGGCGCCATGGGCCTGACTGAAAACGCTGCCGCTAATGCCCGTATCAACCTGTCGGCGCCTTACCTGTTGTTGGCGGGCATCCTTGCGCCGCTGGATCCCACAAAGGACCAATACCTGCATCCGGTGTTGACCTCAGGCATGTCGCGACGCGCCAGTCAGGCGGTATTCAACGCCGGTGGCAACCTGATCGATGTGCGCGGCAATGTGCTGATGGGCAACAAGAGTGATCTGACGCTGGCCGATGGCAGCCTGGTGACTGTCGACCGTCGCGGTTTCGACGATGTACAACTGACGAGCCAGGGCGACCTGCGCTTCTTGGCCGGTGCCGATGCAAACGTGATTGCCCAGGGCATCAGCACACAACTGATGACCCGGGGGGACATGACCCTGAGTGCCGCACAGCTGTACCCCGCGACCGAAGTCGGGGCGCGGGTGATCGCCGGTTACCTGGACGGTCTCAGCAACAATGGCACCGGCTTCAACTACGACCCGACGCGTACCTTGACCATTGCACGCACCGGTGACAGCCAGAGCGCCACGCCGTATTCGGCGTTCGGTCGCCTGCAATTGGGCGGCCCTACCATCAAGCAGGGCGGGGTGATACGCGCGCCCCTGGGGCTGATCGAAATTGGCAGCCTGGGCTCCAGTCGTGTCGAATTGCTGCCCGGCAGCCTTACCTCGGTGAGTGGCAAGGGGTTGGTGCTGCCCTATGGCGGCACGGTGGATGGGCAGGTTTATAAGTACAACGGCAAGACGGTGACGTTCATCGGCCAAGGAGGCTCAGCCCTCAACGGCACCCTTAATGTCGGCATGACGTTGGGCGGTGAGTCGGTGTTGGTGCGGCCTGGTGCTACCGTTGATCTGTCCGGCGGTGGCGAGCTGCTCGGGGCCGGGTTCATTTCCGGGCGCGGCGGCTCCACGGATGCGCGCTACAACCCGTTGGTGCAGTTCGGCGCAAATGGTGGCTTTGTGTTGCCGGGGCTGGGCACTAACCCGGTCTATGCGATTGTGCCCGGCGCGCAACCGGGCTACGCCCCGGTAGCACCGGAGGGTGGGGCCGTCGAGCCGCTTGTGGGCCAGCAGATCACGATCGGTGCTGGTGTGCCGGGGCTGGCGGCGGGCACTTATACGCTGATGCCGTCCACCTATGCCCTGATGCCGGGGGCGTTCAGGGTGGAAATCAACGGCCTGGCCGGCCTTGGCAGCCAAGGGGCAGCCCAACTGATGGGCAACGGCTCATGGTCCACTGCCGGGCAGCTGTCCATCGCCAACACCGGCATCAGCGACAGCATCGCGAGCCAAGTGATCCTGACCTCCGCCGATACCTTGCGCCGTTACTCCCAGTACAACGAAACCAGCTACGCGCAATTTGCCATAGCCGATGCCGCGCGGCTCGGTGTCCCACGGGCATTGCTGCCGGTGGATGCGAAGACCTTACAACTGGCCTTGCGCCTGGGGGCCGGGGCGGATGCTTTTTCGTTCCAGGGCAATGGTCGCTTCGAGGCCGCTGAAGGGGGGTACGGGGGTACCGTTGCGCTGATGAACGTAGACCACAGCGGTCTAGGCAACGACCTCGAAATCGTGGCTGCCGGCCGGGGCGCCACCAGTGGTTTCAACGGTATCACCGTGGATGCCGACAGCTTGAATTCGCTGGGTGCCGCGCGCCTGATGATCGGGGGGACGACAGTGGTCAACTACGGCCAGGCGGGCAACTACATAACCCTTGCCAACGGCACCACTGGCGCTCTCGTCTTGCGAGAGGGCGCGAGCCTGGCGGCGCCGGAAGTGTTCCTGGTGGCTTCCACCGGTTCCATCGTGGTGGAGCAGGGGGCGTCCATCAATACTATCGGGCGTGGCAAGGCCAGTTATGACGCGCGTGACGGTTTCATCTACAACCTGGCCAACACACTGGCGGTTTCCAACGGTTTGCTCAATGTGGTCGCAGCGGCGCAACCGGATGTCGGCCGCGGCATCCAGTTGGGGGTATGCAACAACGCGCCGTGCACTGGGCAGACCGCCCTGTACTCCGAAGGCAGCATTGTCGCCTTGACCGACAGCACCCTGCAGATGGGCGATCAGGTGCGTTATGGCACCCGTCACCTCAACCTGGGGCTGACCAGCATCAACGTTGGCAGCCCGCAAGCGCTGGCCGACGCCGCGGCGGGGAATCGCTTGCCAGCGGGCCTGACCCTCACCCAGCAAGTGCTCGACCGCCTGCTGCGCGGCGACACTCAGTTTGGCGCTCCGGCCCTGGAGACCCTGCAACTGTCGGCGCGGGACAGCTTCAATTTCTACGGCTCCGCCACCCTCGACACCTACGATGCGGTGACCGGCAAGTCCCTGTTGAACAACCTGATGCTCTCCACCCCGGCGATCTACGGTTCCGGGGGCGCGAATGATGTGGCGACCATCCATACCGCCAACCTGATCTGGCAGGGCGCCGAGGCAGCCCCTGGCATGGTGGTGGCGGGTGGTGCGGGCACCGGCAGCGGGCGCCTGGATATCAACGCCGAACGCATCGTGTTCGGTTATGGCGAGTTTGCCCAAGCCAGCACCACTGCAACGTTGAAGCGCCTCGCCCTGGGCTTTGCCAATGTCAACCTGAATGCCAGCGACCGCATCACCGCCAACCACAAGGGCAGCCTTTCGGTGTACCAGAGCCAAGGTGCCTATGACGCGCTCAAGGGCTTTGCCTACAGTGGCGGCAACCTGAATATCCTCACGCCACTGATGACCGGCGAAGCCGGCTCGGTGAATAAGATCACCGCGGGTGGCGCCATCGACATCAGCGCATCGGCAGGCCCGGTGGGTAAAGTGGAAGGCCTGGGCGGCGAGCTGTCGCTGCAGGGCGACAGCCTTCGCCTGGCCAGCGCGGTGGTACTGCCCAGCGGCAAGGTCACCCTGGGCGCCCGTGGCGACGTGGTGCTGACCGACAACGCATCGGTTGATGTGTCCGGTCGCTCGATCGTTTTCAACGACCTGACCAAATACAGCGCGGGGGGCGACGTGGTGCTGGAGAGTCGCGCAGGCAATGTGCAGCAGGCCGCGGGCTCGACCATCGACTTGTCGGCGCAGTACAACCAGGCGGGCAAGCTACGCGCCGTGGCGTTGGGCGGCACGGCCGGCACCGTCGACCTGGCGGGCAAGATCCTTGCGGGTAGCAGCGGTTATTACGATGCCGGCGGCACCCTGGTGCCGTACCTGGCCGGCGCGGTGGAGGTCCAGGCCCAGCACCTGGGTGGCAGCGGCACCTTGAGTGACCAGTTCGCCGCCCTCAACCAGCGTCTCAACCAGGGCCAGGTCTTTGGCGCGCGCAGCTTCCAGCTCAAGCAGGGCGACCTGATCATCGGCGACGGAGTCAAGGCCAACACCGTGGATGTCTCGGTGGACAGCGGCACGTTGCGCGTGACCGGCCGGGTGGACGCCAGTGGCGAGCGCGTCGGCAGCATCAACCTGGCTGGCAAGAACGGCCTGACCCTGGACGGCACTGCGGTGCTCGACGCCCATGGCACGCAATTGCGCGTGGACAGCTACGGCAAGATCATTGATTCGCCGAACCGCGCCATCGTGGTCCTGGGTTCCGGCACCGGCCAACTGACCCTGGCCGATGGGGCGCGAATTGACCTGCGCCATGGTACCGAAGCCGCCACCGCCAATGACGGGCGCAACCGTGGCACGTTGGAACTGAATGCGCCGCGCCTGGGTGCCGATGACATCGCGATCGACGCCAGTGGACGCTTGACGATCCAGGGCGCGCGCTCGATCGCCCTCAATGGCATGGCCACCTATGATAATGCGCCGCTCGGGACCGGTACGACCGCCAGCGGCAGGCCGTATCAGGTCATCACCCAGAAATACCTGGATGACATACACGGTCTCAACACCACGTTCATCAATGCGGCGTTGAGTAACACCAACCTGGTACAGAACAAGCTGGCCGGTCTGAACAATGCGACCTACGGCGATACGTTCCACCTGCGTCCCGGCGTAGAAATCATCAGCAAAACCGCCGATGGCGACCTGGTGGTACAAGGCGACCTGGACCTGTCCGGCTATCGCTACGCCAGCCTGAAATCGCCTACCCGTGCGGTGACCGAGGCGGGCAGCCTGACGCTGCGCGCCGGTGGTAACCTGAATATCTACGGCAGCATCAATGACGGCTTTGCAGTGCCTGCAGCGACGGCGGATGACAACGGCTGGGTACTGCGTGCGGGTCTCGATTACACCGGCGGCGCGGTGGTAATACCGCGCAACGGTGTGATTCTGGCGGACGGTACGACGTTCCCAGGTGGCACGACGCTTAACTTTGACCTGCCGATCAAAGCGCGGAGCCTGCCGGCTGGCACCCGGCTGCCGGTCGCAGTGACCCTCGCTGAGGAACTGGTGCTTCCGGCCGGCACGGTGCTGGCGGGCGCCGTGCGCGATGCGACAGGGAGTGTGCTGTACCCGGCAGGCACCCTGTTAAGCACAGCGGTGACCTTCCCGGCTGACAGTATCCTGGATGCCGGGAACGTGTTGGTCAGTCTGACCGAAGTCAAGCAGATGACCTGGCCTGCTGGCGTGCCGCTGCCCAGCGTAGCCTCCGTGACCCTCTTTGGCACCAAGGAACTGCCTCGTGGTGCGCGGTTGCCGGAGGGCGTCAACTTTAAATTTCCGGGGGCCGCAAAGTCGATACAGTTGCGAGTGCCGGACCCAAACTATCCGAACCGTCTATGGGCCGCAGCGCCCATGCTGCCTGAGGGCTCCCAGTCGTGGTCGATGCGCCTAGTGGGTGGGGCCGATACCCAGGCGGCCAACAGCCGGATGCTGCTGGCGCATCCACAGGCCGGTGCCGGTGATCTGCGCCTGGCCGACAGCCATTACGGTGTCTTCGGCCCGAGCAAGATAGTGGGCAGCAGCGCGCGTTTCAGCGTAATCCGCACCGGTACGGCGGACCTGGAATTGCTGGCCGCGGGTGATTTAAGCATGGAATCGCTCTTCGGCGTCTACACCGCCGGCAGTCCCACCGCTGCCACCGCCGGTAGCCCGCAAGGTGCCTGGTTCCCGGATGGGGGAGGTAATGTGTTGTTGAAGGTCGGTGGCAACCTGACCGGCAACATTACCAGCAAGGCGAGGTCCACTGGCGGGCGGCCGGTGACTACCGATGGTGAGGTGGATTCGGTCAACGTCGGCAATTGGCTCTGGCGTCAAGGCAATGGTTTGAGCGGCAGCCAGGCGCAACCCACCGCCTGGTGGATCAACTTTGGCTCCAAGGTGCCGTTAGCGGGGCTAGCGGATCGGATGGTGGGCTTTACCGGGTTCGGCACCCTGGGCGGCGGCAATCTGAATGTCGAGGTCGGTGGCGATGCGGGGATGCTCAAGCCTGTGGCGAACCTGGCTGGCAACATAAGCCCGCGCAGCACGGGCCTGGTCCTGGCGGTAGGCAGTACTGGGCGGGTCGCGGCCGATGGCAGCCTGCAACTCACCGGCGGCGGCGATCTGAACGTGCGGGTGGGTGGGGCGGTGAACCCCGGCAGCCAGACGGCGCTGGAGCATCTCAATGGCGCGGTGGTGGATCTGCGTGGGCATGTACAACTGACGGGTGGCGCCCTGGGTAGCCTGACGTTGCGTTATGGCAGCCAGCCTAAGGATCAGAGCCCCAGCGAAATCCGCGCCTACGATCCGACCCGCTCGACTTCTGCGGCCGCGACCGGTGGTTGGAGCCTGTTTCCGGGGGATGCGACCTTCAGCCTGGCCACCCGTGGTGACCTGGTGCTGCAGGACGTGGCCGACCCTGGCCGTGCACCGCAGATGAATATCCTGGCTTACGAGAATAATGGGGTCAGCGGTCTGGGGCAGAGCTGGTTCAGCCTGTGGACCAACCGCACAGCCATCGACTTGTTCTCGGCCGGTGGCAATCTCACGCCGTTGACCGATACCGCAGAGTCGGACATGGCAGCAGTGTATCCCGCGACATTACGTGCAGTCGCCGCCAATGGCAGCCTGTACTACGGCCGCGCTTCATCCTTCAACACAGCACCTTGGCCGGAGCTCAAGGCGCTGGTGTTGGCACCGTCGACCAACGGCCAGTTGCAGCTGCTGGCGGGGGATTCGATCTACGGCGGTGACCTGACGATCAGCCGTTCCAGCGCGGCGCCGAATAGTTTGGCGAGCATCCTGCATCCGGCTTTCCAGGGCTTTATTAGCAGGCGCCCGGACGTGGGCAGCGGGAATGTCTCTATCGACGGCAATATTGCCCGCCTGGGCATCTCCTACCCGTTGTTTGCCTTCGGTCCCAACACCGCCAGTACGTCATGGGGTGATGCTCTGGAGCCTGCACGTTTCTATGCGCTGAGCGGCGATCTGCTCGCGGTCAACAGTGGGCGTGCGATCACCATTACCGGCTCGGATGACGCGCGTTTCGGGCAGACCTATTACGAGGGCGCTGGCGCGGTACGGATGCTGGCCGGGCGAGATATTGTCCGCAGCGGCACTCTCCTGAGCGGCGCCACGGGCGGGGACCCGACGACCGGTCAGTACACCTTTGCGGGCAACCTGTTCGTGCATAACGGCGCCAGCGACATTTCCATCGCCAGCGCCGGTCGCGACATCCTCTACAGCAGCTTCAATGTCGCCGGCCCCGGCACCCTGGAAGTGACCGCTGGGCGCAATATCCTGATGGACGACCAAGTGGCGATCACCAGCCTGGGGGCCGTGGCTCCTGGCGACACCCGGCCCGGCGCGAGCATCGTGATGCAAGCCGGCGCAGGCCCCAACGGCCCGGATTACCGCCGCTTTGTCGAGGCCTACCTGAACCCCGCTAACCTGGCCCAGCCAGGGGAGTCGATCCAGGGCGGCAAAATCGCCAAGACCTACGAAAACGAACTGGTCTCCTGGCTGGCCGCACGCTTCGGTTTCGTCGGCAATAGCGAACAGGCGCGGACCTACTACGCCGCACTGCCGGTCGAACAACAGCGGGTTTTCGCCCGTGACGTGTACTTCGCCGAACTCAAGGCCGCCGGCCGCGAGTACAACCAGGACGGCAGCGTACGCCAGGGCAGCTATGTCCGTGGGCGTGCGGCGATTGCCAGGTTGTTCCCCGAGACCGACGTGGCCGGTAACCCGATCACCTACAAAGGCAATATCACGATGTTCGGCGGCGCGGGTGTACACACCAACTTCGGTGGCTCGATCCAGATGCTCACCCCAGGCGGCAACCAGACCTTCGGCATCGAAGGCGCGGCGCCTCCGTCGACGGCGGGTGTGATCACTCAGGGCTCGGGCAATATCCAGCTGTATTCCTTGGGCAGTATCCTGCTCGGCCAGAGCCGCATCATGACCACCTTCGGCGGTTCGATCATGGCCTGGACCGCCCAGGGCGACATCAACGCCGGGCGCGGTTCCAAGACCACCGTGGTGTACACACCGCCCAAGCGCGTCTATGACAACTGGGGCAACGTGGGCCTGTCGCCATCGGTACCGAGCACCGGGGCGGGGATCGCCACGTTGAACCCGATCCCGGAAGTGCCGGCGGGGGACATCGATCTGATCGCACCGCTGGGCACCATCGACGCGGGCGAGGCGGGCATTCGGGTGTCGGGCAACGTCAACATCGCCGCCTTGCGCGTGGTCAACGCGGCCAACATCCAGACCCAGGGCAAATCGTCCGGGGTGCCGGTGACGGCCACCGTCAACACCGGCGCCATGAGCTCGGCCAGCGCGGCGGGGGCGGCGGCGTCCCAGGCAGCGGAGGGTGCCGCACGCAGCCAGCAGGCGGCGGCCAAGCAGGGCAGGGCGTCGATCGTGACGGTGGAGGTACTGAGCTTTGGCTCCGAGCCGTTACAGCGCGAGCCGCAGGAACAGCAGAAAACCTCCGGCTATAACCCCAACAGCCCGGTGCAGGTACTGGGCGCCGGACCGTTGAGTGAACAGGCGCGTGCGCGCTTGACGGATGAAGAGCGCAAGCAGATCACCCTGTAAGGACTTAGAAAGGACCTCTCGATGTACCGTTTGGGGCGATCAATGATCGCCCCGTTTTTTTGGGGTTGTTGGCGCGGCGGCCTGATAGCCGACCGGATTTGTGCCTGGTGACTCGGTTAAAAATGTGGAAGGGGGCTTGCCCCCGATGAGGGAGTGTCAGTCACTTATTTGTTAACTGACCCGGCGCCATCGGGGGCAAGTCGAATCGTCGCACCGCCCCTCCCACAATTGGATCTCCACAGGGCAGAGATCTCCATAGGTCAGGTAGACCTCGGCCTGGTTTTGCTGTGGGTTTTGTAGCCTTGGAGCCGACCGGTGTTGTGGCTGGTGTACTCGGTAAAAATGTGGGAGGGGGCTTGCCCCCGATGAGGGTGTGTCAGTCACTTATTTGTTAACTGACCCGGCGCCATCGGGGGCAAGCCCCCTCCCACAATTGGATCTTCATAGATCAGATATCTCTGCAAGTCAGGTAGACCTCACTCTGCTTTTGCTCTGGCTTTTGATCTTGATCTTAGGCGCCCCGTTAAACCACGCTGGCCGAACGCAGGCTTGAATCCGTGGGTAACCCGGCAGGACGCCGGGTTAGCCGTCCTGGGCCAGGGATGGCCCATGACGGCGGCCCACGGATTCAAGCCGGAGTGAGGGCACACCGAGCCTAAGCGAGGTGCCGAGTGGTGGGGCAAGAGCCCTTTTGGTTACTTTTGGGGCTCTTTTCCAAAAGTGACCCGCCGTAAGGGCGGAACCGCCAGCCGCCGTTACCGCAGAAACGGATATGTACACGGAACCCCCGCCCCCCAACCCCCCCCCAAAAAAATTGCCCCCCACCCAATCCCAAATGAAGCTTTCATGACAAAAGTTCGGTAGCTCCCCCCCATCCCCGTCTTGCCTATGTAACGCGCTGGAGGCGACCACAAATCACCTCCCCAGCCGTCAGCAGGACGCCAGGAGTGGGGCAAATGGGAACTATGGAACGTTACTCGAAAGTCGGCATGCAGGAGCTCGACCAGCGCCTGTCGAAGATCGTCGAAGCCGCGCGCAAGAAACCGGTCTCGGTGTACCGCTACGGCGCACCGTGGGTGTGGATCGTCTCCCAGGACGATTGGCAGGGCGCCTTGAAGGAAGTCTCCAGCTACATCCCGGCGAGCCATTCGCTGGTGTTGCTGCGCCCGCAGATCGACGAGGTGTTCGACCGGCACCCCGACCTGCTGCAGCCCGCCCCGGGGATGCTGATCGCACCGCGCACCGTGCTGCAGATCCTGTTGTTGCAACTGCTGTACTCGGTGCCCAGCGAACAGCAACTGCACGAGCAGCTCAACTACAACCTGCTGTTCCGCTGGTTCGTCGGCCTCGACCTGCACCAGAAGGTGTGGGGCCTCCACGTCCTGCAACGCGACATTGCCACCTTGCTGAACAACCCTCGGGCGGTGCAGCTGATCCAGACCATCATCGGTGACGTGTTTGGCGGCGCCTTGCTGCACATGCAGGAGTTCTCCCTGAACTTCGCGCTGCTGCACACCTGGCTGGCCCGGCACAGCCAGCTTTCGACCATCCGCAATTGAGCAGGCCAAACGCCATACACACGGCGACGGCGCAATATTTTAGACACTTAGGGGGCTGTGTGGAGCATCTGTTCAAGTCAACGTTGGCGCTGTGCTGCCTGACGCTGGGCGCCTTTGCGCAGCCGGTGCTGGCCGAAGAGGGCGAAGCCCCGGCGCGCCGGGTGGACGTCAACGAGTACTTCGTGCGCGGCAATACCGTGCTCGATGCCGCAACGATCGAGGAGGCGGTGTACCCGTTTCTCGGCCCGCAAAAGACCCTGGGCGATATCGAAGGCGCCCGCGATGCGTTGCAGAAGATCTACCAGGCACGGGGTTACCAGTCGGTGTTTGTGGAACTGCCCGAGCAGAAGGTCGATGACGGCATCGTGTTCCTGCAAGTCAGCGAAACCAAGGTCGGCCGCGTGCGCGTCGTTGGGGCCAAGCATTACTCACCCGTGGAAATTCGCGAAGAAGTGCCGGGCCTGAAAGAGGGCGCCGTGCCGGATTTCACCTCGGTGCAAAGCCAGCTGGCCGGGCTCAACCGCAGCGCCGGTCGGCAGGTTACGCCGCTGGTTCGCGAAGGCCAGCGCCCCGGCACCATGGACGTGGATTTGCAGGTGGAAGACCAGAACCCCTGGCACGCCAGTCTCGGCCTGAACAACGACTACAGCGCCGACACCGAGAAGCTGCGCTCGGTCGCGACCCTGGGCTACGACAACCTCTGGCAACTGGGCCACAGCATTTCCCTGACCTACTTCACCGCCCCCGAGGACAGCTCGAATGCCAAGGTCTGGTCGGGTTCCTACAGCGCCCCGCTGGATGAGCGCTGGACCTTGCAGTTCTCCGGCTACCAGTCCGACAGCAACATCGCCACCATCGGCGGCAGCAACGTGTTGGGCAAGGGCCACTCCTACGGGGTATCGGCCATCTACAACCTGCCGGCGGCAGGCAACTGGGCCAATTCGTTTTCGTTCGGGATCGACTTCAAGGATTTCGACGAGGAGCTGAAGTTCGGCAACAGCAGCGACCAGGTACCGCTCAAGTACGCGCCGTTGACCTTTGGCTACAACGGTTATCGCTACACCGAGCAATCCCAGTTGGGGCTGGGCTTGAACCTGATCGTCGGCACCCGCGCATTTTTTGGTTATGGCAGCGACGCTAAAGCGTTCGACAACAAGCGCTACAAGGCCAGTGCCAGCTTCGCCGTGCTCAAGGGCGACCTGAATTACACCTACACCTTCGCCAACGATTGGCAGTCGGCGAGCAAGGCCGGCTTCCAGTTGGCCTCGGGGCCGCTGGTGTCCAACGAGCAGTATTCCGCCGGCGGCGCCACCTCGGTGCGCGGCTACCTGGCGGCCGAGCGCACCGGGGATGAAGGTTTCCTGCTCTCCCAGGAGTTGCGCACACCGTCCCTGGCCAAGTTCCTCGGCAGCTACGTACAGGAGTGGCGCTTCTATGCGTTCGCCGAAGGTGCGCGCCTGCGCCTGCATGACCCGCTGCCCGAGCAGGAAGACGAATACAGCCTGGCCAGTGTCGGCCTGGGCACCCGCGCCAGTTTGAGCAAATGGTTGTCCGGCAGCCTGGATTGGGGCTACCCGCTGCTCGACGGACCGAACACCCAGAAACAGGACTCGCGACTGCACTTCAGTGTGCAGGCGACTTTCTGACCCTTTTCCCCGGAGACTCTTCCCATGCAACGCCTAATCCTGAGCCTGTTGATCTGCCTGGGCTTCGCGCTCCCGGCCACTGCCCATGCCTGGTGGCAAGACGACTGGCATTACCGCAAACAGATCAGCGTGGACACCACCGCCCAAGGCGCGGCGATCAGCCAGGCCCTGGGCCGTACCGCGCTGTTGGTGCGCCTGCACACCGGCAACTTCACCTTTGACGGGGTCAAGGATGACGGCAGCGACCTGCGCTTTGTCAGTGCCGATGACAAGACGGTGTTCAACCACCAGATTGAAAGCTTCGACCCGCTGATGGGCATGGCGCTGATCTGGGTCGATGTGCCCAAGGTCGAGGGCGGCCAACGCCAGGACCTGTGGATGTACTACGGCAACCAGAAGGCCCCGGCCACGGCGAACGGCCAGTTGACCTTCGACCCGAACTACACCGCGATCTACCACTTTGACGGCGCCAATGCGACGCCGCCGCGTGACACCACGGCCTATGCCAACACCGCGCTCAACGCCACCGGCACCAGCATCGACGGTGTGATCGGCCGCGCCTTGCAGTTCGGCGGCCAGCCGCTGCTGTTGCCGGCCAGCCCATCGCTGCAACACGCCGCGGGTGGCGCCTTCACCTTCAGCGCCTGGCTGCGCCTGGACCAGGCCAGCGGCGAGCAAATCGTCGTGGCCCGCCGTGAGGGGCCCCACAGCCTGTTGCTGGGCGTGAACCAGGGCATGCCGTTTGTCGAGATCGACGGCCAGCGCGCGGCGTCGACCCAGCCGCTCAACCCTGGCCAATGGCAGCACCTGGCGTTCACCGCCGAGGGTGAAAAAGTCGCGCTGTATGTCAATGGCCGCGAAACCGCGAGCCTGGCAGTGGCCATGCCAGCGTTGAATTCACAATGGGCGATTGGCGCCGACCTGCCCGAAGCCGGCAGCACGCACCTGCCATTCGCCGGGGCCATCGATGAGTTGCGCCTGTCCAAGGTGGCCCGCCCGGCTGCGTTGTTGCTGGCCGACGCGAGCGCCCAGGGCGCCGAGTCGAAACTGGTGGCCTACGGGGTGGATGAAGAGCAGTCGGGCTTCGGTTTCGGCAGCCTGGGCTTTTTGCTCAAAGCCGTGCCGGCGGACGCCTGGGTGATCATCCTGGTGCTGGTGGCGATGATGTTCCAGTCGTGGTTCATCATGATCCGCAAGAACCGCATGGTCAGCCGCGTGAGCAGTGCCAACGAGGTGTTTCGCGAGCAGTTCGCGCAGATCGGCACGCGCCTGGAAATGTTCTATGACGACGCCGTGCTCGCCGAACGCCTGACGCATTCCTCGCTGTGGCGCCTGTACCGTGTGGCGATCAAGGAGATCCGCACCCGTCGCGCCCAGGGCGCCGACACGTCGTCGGTGTCGGCGGCGACCATCGAAGCCATCCGCTGCTCCATGGACGGCGTGCGCACCCGTGAAAACCAGGCGCTCAGTTCCAAACTCTCGACCTTGTCCAACGCCATCGCCGGCGGCCCGTATATCGGCCTGCTCGGTACGGTGCTGGGGATCATGGTGGTGTTCCTCGGCACGGCCATGGCCGGCGACGTGAACATCAACGCCATCGCCCCAGGCATGGCGGCCGCCTTGCTGGCCACGGCCATGGGGCTGTTCGTCGCGATTCCCGCACTGTTTGGCTACAACCGCCTGATCACGCGCAACAAGGAAGTCAGCGCCGACATGCGTGTGTTTGTCGACGAGTTCATCACCCGCCTGGCGGAGATGCACGGCGAGAGCCAGTTCAGTGAAGCGGGGCACCGTGCTCCGCACCACGCGCCGGTTTCGGCCTGAGGAGAATCGCCATGGCTTCCGTAAATGCCTCCCACGACGATGATGACGACGCGGCTGTCGACAGCATCAACATCACGCCCTTGGTGGACGTGCTGATGGTGGTGCTGGTGATGTTTATCCTCACCGCCACCGCCCAGGTCTCGGGCATCCAGATTCACTTGCCCAAGGCCAGCGCCTCGGTGTCGTTGTCCGAGGCCAAGACCAAGGCCATCTCGGTGAACGATGGCGGCCAGGTGTTCCTCGATGCCTACCCGGTCACCCTCGTCGAGCTGGAAGAACGCCTGCGCATCGAGAAAGCGCTGAACCCGGACTTCCCGGTGATCGTGCGCGGCGACGCCATGGTGCAGTACCAGAAGGTGATCGAGGTGCTCGATTTGCTGCGGCGGCTGGAGCTGTCCCAGGTCGGGCTGGTCACCGGCAAGCCGAGCCAGGGCTGAGCCATGACTGCACAGATCCCGATGCCGCCGTTGCCGGTAAAGAACAAGCCGCCGCTGCGCCCGCTGAAGTGGGGCGCCGGCCTGCTGCTGGGCGCCGTGGCGGCCTGGTTCCTCTGGCAATGGGCCAATGACATGAGTGGCGTACGCCGCGAAGCGCCGAAGGTGCCGACGATTATCCCGTTGCCGCCACCGCCGCCACCGCCGCCGGAAAAACCCAAGGAACCCGAGCCCAAGGTCGAGGAAAAAGTCCCTGAGCCGGTGCCCACCCCTGAACCCGAGGAGGTCAAGCCGGCAGAAGAAGCACCGCCTTCGCCGGTTGATGATCTGGCCAACCCGATGCAGATCGACGGCGACGCGCAATCGGGCAATGACGCTTTCAACATCGGCGCGGGCAAGGGCGGCGGCATGGCGGGCAGTGGCGGCGGTGGCCTCGGTGCCGGTACCTACAAGCAGTACCTGGCCGGTGTGTTTCAGCGCCTGCTGAGGGAAGACCCGGAGTTACGCAAGAAGGCCTACGCGGTACAGGCGGACGTGTGGTTGAGCACCGAGGGCCAGGTCACGCGGGTTGAACTGGCCAAGTCCAGCGGCGACGCCGAGACCGATGCCCAGGTGCTGGCGGCCTTGCGCACACCCCATGCCACGCAACGCGTTCCTGCGTCCGTGACCCTGCCGGTACGCCTGTCCCTCAAGGGTCGGCGCCCGGATTGAACAAACCTACTTATTCGCAGTTTTTTACAGGAGTTGCGTACACATGATTTCCCCCGTGAATCGACTGACCCTGGCGGTCGGCATGGTCATCGCGACCCTGGTCGGCCAGGCGGCTGCAGCCCCGGTCGCGCCTTCGGAAAACGTCACGATCAACCTGATCCGCCTGCTGGTGCAACAAGGCGTACTGACCCAGGACACCGCCAATGGGCTGATTGCCCAGGCGGAAAAAGAAGCCCAGCAGGCACGCCAGGCCAATGCCGCCCCGGTGGTCGCCAGCGGCCCGGCGGCGGCGCCTGGGGATGTGCGCGTGCAGTACGTGCCGCAGGCGGTGCGCGACCAGATCCGCGACCAGGTCAAAGCCGAGGTGATGGCCACCGCCAAGCAGGAAAACTGGGCCCAGCCCAATACCTTCCCGGATTGGGTCTCGCGCATCAGCTTCGATGGCGATATCCGCCTGCGTGACGAGTCGCGCTACTTCTCAGGCAACAACAGCCCGGAAATCACCGACTTCGCCAAGCTCAATGACACCGGCCCGTATGACGTCAACAAGAACTCGAACACCAAGTTCCCGCCGTTGATCAACACCACCCAGGACCGCGAGAACCTGTTCCGCCTGCGCGCGCGCCTGGGCATGAAAGCGGTGATCTCGCCGGAGTGGACCGCGGGTATTCGCCTGGGCACCGGCTCTGACAATAACCCGGTGTCCACCACCCAGACCCTGGGCGGTGGCTTTGGCAAGAAGGACATCTGGCTCGACCAGGGTTACCTGAGCTGGAAAGCCAACGATGCCATGACCCTGACCGCGGGGCGTATCGCCAACCCGTTCTACTCCACCGACATGATGTACTCCACCGACCTCAATTTCGACGGCGTGGCCGCGATCTTCAATCACACGCTCAGCAACGAATGGGGCCTGTTCGGCACCCTGGGTGCGTTCCCGGTCGAATACACCTCGGATGCGGCCACTACCAACGGCATCGACAAGCAAGACAGTGAGACCAAGTGGCTGTTCGGTGGGCAGATCGGCGCGGACTGGAAGATCAACCGCAGCAACCGCCTCAAGCTGGCCGCGGCGTACTACCAGTTCCAGGATATCGAGGGTGAACGCTCCAGCCCTTGCTCGACGTGGAAGGGCGCACCCGGTTGCGACACTGACGGCACCCGCGTGGCCTTTATGCAAAAAGGCAATAGCGTGTTCAACCTGCGCAACAACACCACCAACCCGGCCACCCCAACCACCACCCCGGACCCACAATACGTGGGCCTGGCATCCAAGTTCGATGTGCTGGACCTCAACCTCGTCTGGGACAGCGAACTGCCGAGCGACTTCAAGCTGCGCACCCAGGGTAACTTCATCCACAACCTGGCCTACGACAAGGGCGAAATGCTCAAGCGCAGCGAAGGCGAGATCGTCAACAACATCAACAGCAATGGCCAGTTTGAAAGTGGCGGCAATGCCTTGATGGTCTCCTTCACCCTCGGCAGCGCGCTGGAGATGCGCAAGCGCGGCGACTGGAACGTCTTGGCCGGCTACAAGTACATCCAGCCGGACGCCTTGCCCGACGGCTTCAACGACTCCTCGTTTCACCTGGGCGGCACCAACGCCAAGGGGTATTTCATTGGCGGCAACTACGGTATCGACAAGAACATCTACGCCAGTGCGCGTTGGTTGAGCGCATCCGAAGTGTATGGCGCGCCGTTTGAAGTCGATGTGATGCAACTGGAACTCAACACGCGCTTTTGATGCGCAGGGAGATGCCACATGAACACGCGAATATGCGCGCTGCTGTTGGCGCTGGTCGCCACCGGGGCCTCGGCCGAAGGCATGGAAGAGCGCCTGCGCACGCAACTGCGCAGCACCACCCAGCAGTTGCAGGCGTTGCAAAGCGAACAGGCCCAGGCCAGCGCTGCACGCCTGGCCGCTGAAAACCAGGCCAAGCAGGCCCAGGCGCAGATCAAGCAACTGACCGCCGAGCTGGAAAAAGCCCGTGGTACCGCTGAGCAACTGGCCGGCCAGCAACAGAGCCTGCACAGCCAGGCGCAGGCCCAGGTGGCGGCGAGCAACGAGCAGATCGGCAAGTTCAAGAAGGCCTATGAAGAACTGCTGGCCCTCGCCAAGGGCAAAGAGGCCGAGCGCGCGCGGCTGCAAGCACAATTGAGTGAACGTGACACACAAGTGCAGCAATGTTCAGCCAAGAATCAACAAATGTACGGCGTGGCCCAGCAGTTGCTTGCGGCCTACGAAAAAATCGACGTGGCCGAGGTGATGAGTATTCGCCAGCCCTTCGCCAGTGGTGCGCGGGTCAAGTTCGAGGAACTGGCCCAGGGCTTTGGCGACGATTTGTACAAGACCCGTTTTGACGCGCCCCAGGCAGCTGCCACTCACTGATAGACAAGGAAGAGATCCCCATGAGCGAATTGATCACCGGCGTGACCGTCCAGAGTTTGACCGAGCTGCTGCAAGAGGCCGGCTACCGGGTCAACCAGAGCGAACAGAACGGCATCGTGCAACTGCTCAGCGCCAGCCAGGGCATCGGCTATGCCGTGCGCTTTGGCAACCCGTCGGCAGAGCCGGGCAGCTATGTGGACTTCACCTACAGCTGCGCGCTGCGGGTACAGGGCGCATTGCCCGAGGGCCTGGCCCAGGTGTGGAATGCCTCGCGCCGCTTTGCGCGGTTGTCGTTGCAGGGCGAGTTCCTGTTGATGGAAATGGACGTGGTGGTGGCCGGCGTTGGCGCCACGCACCTGCGCAGCCAGCTGGAGCTGTGGGACCGCCTGTTGCAGGAATTTATCGTCTACCTGCGTGAATACAGCCAACAGGCTGCGCAGTTGCAGGCCCAGGCGACTGAACCCGTGGCTGAAGAGGCGCCGATCCTGTGAAAAAGCCAACCTTGCTTGTCGGCGCCGGTGCGCTGACGTTGCTGGTGGTGGCGGTGGGGCTGAGCCTGCGCCCGGGCAGCGACCCGGTCGCCGCGCAGCAGCCGGCGCCCGCCGTCAGCCCCGAACAGAGCGGGCCAGCCGTGGCGCGCCTGGGCAACCAGCACATTGACCTGACTGAACTGAAAAGCGTGCTGGCGAGCCTGCCGGCCGAAACCCGCGAGCAACTGCGCGGTAACCGCGGCGCCCTGGAGACCTGGCTGCGTTCGCGCCTGGCGCAGAAGGCCGTGCTCGAACAGGCCGACGCCCAGGGCTGGCGCCAGCGCCCGGAGGTGGAGCAACAGACCCGCGCCGCCACCGAGCAGATCGTGTTCCGCGACTACATGCTCTCGGTCAGCCAGGTGCCGGCCGATTACCCCAGCGCCGCCGAGTTGCAACAAGCCTACGACAGCGGCAAGGCGCAGTGGGTGACGCCGCCGATGTATCGGGTCAGCCAGATTTTCCTGGCGGTGGATGGCCCGCAAAGCGTCGACGCGGTGCGGCGCCAGGCCCAGGAACTGAGCCGCAAGGCCCAGGCGGCGCCGGCGGATTTTGCCGCCCTGGCCGCGCAATATTCCCAGGACCCTGGCACTGCGCAACAGGGCGGCGATTCGGGCTTGCAGCCGTTGCAGCAACTGGTACCGCAGGTGCGCGAGGTGGTCTCGCGGCTCAAGGTCGGCGCGGTGTCGGACGCGGTGCAGAGCGCGGCGGGTTTTCATGTGCTCAAGCTCACCGCGCAGCAACCGGCGCGTACCGCCACCCTCGACGAACTGCGCGAGCGCCTGACCCAGGCCCTGCGTGCCCAACGTCAGGAGCAGATTGCCAAGGCGTACCTCGAAGGCATGCTCAACACCGCCACCTTGAGCATCGACGGAGCACAGCTGAACACCGTGCTGGAGTGATACGCGTCGACCGCATTGGATGCACAAGACCCACAAGACAGGGAGTCTCCCATGGCATTTCTAGAACCGTCCGGCCCCCAGGGGCCTGCACCCTATCGCGAGCCGAACCCGGTGCGCGGCGCTTGGCTGGCATTAGCCAGCGAGATCGAGCCGGAGGTGGTGCGCTACTTCCTGGTCAGTGCGCGTTGCGGCTGTTTCATGCAGGCCGCGCGCAGCCTGAATATCAAGGCGACCCTGCTGCGCAAACGCCTGGCGCAGCTGGAGGAACAGCTGCACCATTCGCTGTTCAGCTACCAGGGCAATGGCCTGGTCCTCAGTCGCGACGGCCAGCAACTGCAAGCGCAATTGGTCGCCCTGGCCCATGAGCGGCGCCTGCCGGTGCTGGAGCAGCCGTTGATCCGCCTGGCGGTGGCCGAACCGATCCTGCACGACATCCTTGGCCGCGACCTGATCGCCTTGCTGCGCCGTAACGCCAGCGTGCGCCTGGAGATCATCTCCCTCGACAGCCAACTGTCACTGCAGGCGGTGGACGTGGATGTGGTGCTGTGGCTCTCCGACGCGGACGGCCCCGCGCCGGGCCCGAGTTTCCCCACCGAGCCGCCGAGGCGCCTGGCGCGCTTGCACTACTTGCCGCATATCGCCAAGCGCTACTCGCGACTGACGACGCGCCCCGACAGTGTCGACGACCTCGCCGACTACATGCTGGTGCAGTGGCAACCCGACGTGCAGGTCGACGCCTTGCAGCCCTGGAACCGCGTGGTGGAACAACGCCTGGCGGCAGTGGTGCAGGTGCAGGCCTATTCGCTGATGCTGGAGATGATTCGCTGCGGCGCGTGCATCGGCTTGTTGCCGCATTACATGAGCAGCTTCGACCGTGGGCTGGTGGCCTTGCCGGGCTTGCTCGCCGAGAGCATGCAGCGCCAGGTGTGGCTGGCGGTGAACGCACAGGTGCAGCACGCCGAGGCTGTGCAGATGATTGTCGAGTTGATCGTCAGTACGTTCGACGGGCGGCGCGAGTGGTTTGATTAACGCTGCAACACCCCACGAAACGTCGCGCTCAGCGCCCGCAATGTTTCACGGGAGCGCGTGTCACTGATGCGGCTGTAGAGCACCACTTCACTCACGGGCAAGGCGGGCAAACCGTATTGCCCACTCACCTCCACGGCGCCGGCCGGTGCCACGCGGTGGGCGAGGGCGGCCACGCCCAACCCGGCGCTGACCGCTGCCCCCACCGCCATCACGCCGCCGCCGACAAACACTTCGGCCCAGTCGATGCGCGCGGCATCCAGTGCCTGTGTCGCCAACTGGCGAACACCGCAGGGCGCGGCCATGGTCGCCATGCGCAACGGCGTGCCCGGGCTGTGTTGCCAGCCGGGCGCGGCAAACCAGCCAAAACGTTCCACCGCCAAGACTTCGCCGTCCTGGCGATCGCCTTCGTTGCGCACGATCACGGCGTCCAGTTCGTTGCGGTCGAACGCGCCGACCAGGTCGCGGGAGGAGGCGATGCGCACTTCCAGGATCACCAGCGGGTCGTAGGCGGCGAGACGGCTTAGCCAGGTGGGCAAGTCCGGCCCCGCCACGTGGTCGCTGATGCCGATCACCAGGCGCCGGGAGGCGTGACTGCCGAGGTCGGCCAGGGCGCGTTCATGGGCATTGAGCAGGGCGCGGGCCGCGACGATAAAGCGTTCGCCCTGGGGCGACAGCCGCACATGGCGGGGGGTGCGCTCCAGCAGGCGATAACCCAGGCGCTCTTCAAGGCGCTTGAGCTTGAGGCTGATGGCGGCCTGGGAGGTGTCGAGGGCTTCGGCGGCGCGGGTGAAACTGGCGAAATCGGCGACCAGCACAAACGCCTGCACGGTGTCGATATCCAGGGGTTTGGGCGCATCGGTCATATCGAATCCTTATCGCACTTATATTGGGTGATATCTTGTTGAAATCATCGCCGCTGCGCAAGCTGGACCCTCAATTTGCACGGGAGCTTTTCCATGTTTGCCAAACAGTATTCACATCGCTTGCCTGCCGACTACGACATGAGCGTGATTCGCCAGCGCGCGACGCAATTGGGGCCGTTATGGGACGGCACCGAGGGTTTGATTTTCAAGGCCTTCATTGCTCAGGAGCACGGGCAGGGAGCGGGCGTGGGCAACCTGTATGCCTCGGTGTACCTGTGGTCGGACCCGTTGCAGGCCGCCGATTTTCTGCTGGGCGAACGCTTTCAAAAAGTGCTCGACAGCTTTGGTCGACCGCACATTGAAAGCTGGCTGCCGCTGGACGTGCAGCGCGGGCCGGCGCAGGGCGCCTTGAGCCTGTATCGAGAGGAATGGGCGCTGGAGCCGGGCGCAGACCGGGCCGCGAGGCTGGCCGAGGAGACACTGCGCAACCAGCAGGTGGCGGACCGCCGTGACACGTTCGCGGTGCTCCTGGCCCTGGATGTGCAGGCCTGGCGCCTGGTACGCATCACCTTATCGGCCCAGCCGGTGGCGGCGGAGCATCCCGGCACGGGCTACCAGGTGCTCTATCTGGCGCAAGGCGTTGCGTCACAGGGCTAAGTGCGCCAGTCTTGGTGGCTTGATCTTTCCTGTCGCAGCGACTTGCAATGCATGCCACCCGTTTGACATTGATTTGCCATGCCCTCACCCCGCTGCAAAAGCGCGGGCGCTTCCCCGATGATGAATCGCTGGCGCTGAATGGGCCAGGTGCAACGCTGTCCCTGGCCGGTGGTTTCAAGAAAGGCCGGCGCCTGCTGTGTGGGCCTGAGGCCCGGACCCGCGAGACCGCGCGTCTGTTCGGCACCGACGCGGTGATCGAGCCGGCGCTGCGCGATGGCGATTTCGGCCAGTGGAAAGGCCAGGACATCGGTCAACTGGACAGCGATGCCTTGACGACCTGGCTCACCGACAGTGCCAGCGCTCCCCATGGCGGCGAGTCGGTGGACCAGATCTGCACGCGGGTGGCGCTGTGGATGGAATCCCTGGAAAGCCAGCCTGGCCATGTGTTGGCCGTCACCCATCCGTTTGTTATCCGCGCGGCGATGCTGTACGTCATGCGCTATCCCATCGCGCTGTTCCACCGCATTGATGTCGAGCCGTTGTCCGCCACCGAGCTGCGCTTCAACGGTGTCTGGCGCCTGCGCCTGGAAACTCACGCCTGGCCCCCCGAACATGGCAAAATCGCCGCCCCGCAATGAGAGCAACCCATGAAACGCATCCTGATCATCGGCATTGGCGCCGGCAACCCTGACTACATCACGATGCAGGCCGTGAAAGCACTGAATCGCACGGATGTGTTTTTCCTGATGGACAAGGGCCAGAGCAAAGACAAGCTGATCGACCTGCGCCGCGAGATCTGCGAGACCTATATCACCGAGCCTGGCTATCGCTTCGTCGAGGCCGATTGCCCCGAGCGGGTGCGCGGTGACATCGACTACACCACCGCCGTGCAGGACCTCAATCGCGACAAGCAGCAGACGTTCGAGCGCATGATCAACGAGCACCTGGCGGACGGTGAGGTGGGGGCTTTCCTGGCGTGGGGCGACCCGGCGTTGTACGACAGCACCATTCGTATCTTGCAGGCGATCCTGGCCAGCGGCCGCTGTGCCTTTGAGTTCGAGGTGATCCCCGGCATCACCAGCGTGCAGGCCCTGGCCGCGCAACACAAAGTCCCGCTGAACCGCATCGGCAAGTCCATCGAGATCACCACCGGGCGCCGCTTGGCGGCGGGGCAGGCGAGTGATGCCGATACCCTGGTGGTGATGCTCGACGCGGAAGATTCCTACCGTACGGTGGCCGACCAGGACCTGGATATCTACTGGGGCGCCTACCTGGGCACGCCGGATGAAATCCTGATCAGTGGCAAAGTCAGTGACGTGGCTGAACAGATCGAACGGGTGCGCAAGGCCGCGCGCCTGGACAACGGCTGGATCATGGACACTTATTTATTGCGCAAACCCTGAGGTCATTTCCCATGCTCAAACTGTTTGCCCTGGCGCTGACCCTGGTGGCCGGCGCCGCCCAGGCCGATGCTACCCTGCACACCGACTTGCCGTTGTCCTACCTGGAACAGACCCAGGGCGATGCGCGTAACCAGCCGTTGGTGATTTTCCTGCACGGGTTCGGCAGCAACGAGGAAGACTTGTTTGGCATCAAGGATGCGCTGCCGTCGACCTGGACCTACCTGTCAGCCCGCGCGCCCATGCCCGTGGACCCCCACGGGTTTCGCTGGTTTACCAAGACGCCCGGTGAGGGCGATTACGATGGGGTGACTGAGGATCTGCAGAGCAGTGCCAGGCTGATCAAGGACTTTGTCGCCAAGGCCACCGCCAAGTATCACACCCAGCCTGACCGGGTGTTCCTGGTGGGGTTCAGCCAGGGCGCGATCATGTCTTACGAGGTGGCATTGCGTGATCCGGAGCTGGTGCGCGGCATCGCGGCGCTCAGTGGCAGCGTGCTGCCGGTGCTCAAGGCTGAGCTCAAGCCGGATGAGCGCTTGAACAAACTGGCGATCTTTATTGGCCACGGCACCCTGGACCAGGCACTGCCGTATGAGTCGGCAACGCGGGCGAATGAGGTATTGGAGAAGATCGGGCTGAAGCCGGAGTTCCATACCTATCCGGGCATGAACCACACCGTCAGCGCAGCGGAAATCCAGGACCTGAAAGCCTGGTTGGAAAAAAGTTTGAAGTAAACGCGGTCAAAAGGGTGGGAGGGAAGGCCCCTTAATGTGGCGAGCAGGCTTGTTGTGGCAAGCCCTAATGCCGTTCAGTTAAGCGTACATCGCCTTCTGTAGGAGCGAGCTTGCTCGCGAAAAACGTCAACGATCACGCGTGTTTCCTGAATCAACGCGGCGCCTGTGAGTTCTTCGCGAGCAAGCTCGCTCCTACAAAAAAGCCTTAACTGAACGGCATTAGGGCAAGCCCGCTCGCCACAACAGCCTGCTCGGCTTACTTACCGCCGGTAATCTGCTTCACCAACTCCGCATGCCCCTTCACATCATCCGCCCGCGAAATGGCCTGGATCACCAGCAGGTGGTTGCCCGAACCACCGAGGAAGGTGGAGTTCAAGGTCTTGCCGCCGCCCTGGGTGGCGGTGCTGTCCACCTGGCGCAGACCCAGGCCCTTGAAGGTCAGTTTCTTTTCGTTTTGCTTCTTGAAATCGGGCAGGGCCGCGCTTTGGTCCTTGACGAAACCGGCGACCGCGCCGTCGAGGAACTGCGGGTCGTTATCCTGGATGGTCACCCCATCGTTACGCACGGTTTCGGCAACGATCACCACACTTTTCGTGGTCTGGTTCGCGTACATCGTGCCTTGGGTATCGGCGGTGCCATCCTCGGCCTTGCCGGCCGGCAAGGTATCGGCCGCATAGGCCTTGGGCAGGCTGAAGGTGAACTTGCCGCCCAAGGTGGAGATGGTCTGCGTGGCCGGCTTGGCCGCGGCGAAGGCGCTGCCGGCGCTGAGCGCAAGGGCCAGCAGGACGGCGGTCTTGGTGAAAGTGGCCATGGGGAAGCGCTCCAGTGGTGAACGAAATTGCGCGGTATTCTGTCAGAAATTTCGCAAGATCGTTCGTCCACTGCCTTACACCTTGTCGGACTCTTCCTCAAGTCGGTCCATTTCAAACAGTCGCGCCAGTTCCGCACGGGCTTCCTGGGCGGTTTGCATCACCTTGGCCGCGTCGTCATACACCGCATGCTGGGCGGCGAGGACTTGCAGGTCGTGGTTCTTGAAGCGGTTGATGCGCGCATCGGCCTGGGCCTGGCTCAAACCGAGGCCCACCAAGGTGCGGCGGCTCATTTCCAGGCTGGAATAGAAGGTCTCGCGCACCGGTGACGCGTCCAGGTCCACCAGGCGGTGAACGTGCTGGCGGTTACGGGCGCGGGCGATGATTTTCATGTGCGGGAAGAGGCTGCGCACCAGTTCGGCGGTCTTGATATTGATCTCCGGGTCGTCCATGGCGATCACGAAGAACTCGGCCTGGTCGACCTTGGCCGCGTGCAGGATTTCCGGGCGCTGCGGGTCGCCGTAGAACACCGGCATACCGCCGAAACTGCGGGTCAGCTCGATGGTTTCCACCGAGGTGTCGAGGGCGATGAACGAGATGTTCTGCGCGCGCAGGATCCGCGCGACGATCTGGCCCATGCGGCCCATCCCGGCGATCACCACGCGAGGTGCATCGCTTTCGATGGCGCGGTACTCCTCGGGCACTTCCACCGGTTTGACCCTGGGCTTGAACAGCTTCGGGCACACCAGCAACAGCAGCGGCGTAACGGCCATGGACAGGGTGATGGTCAACACCAGGATGTCGTACAGGTGCGGTTCGAACAGGCCCTGGTCGCGGCCGATCTTGAACACCACAAAGGCAAATTCACCGCCGGCCGCCAGCACCACGCCCAGGCGCAGGGCACTTTCGCGATTGAGGTCGCCCACCAGGCGGCCCACGGCATACAGCAGCGGCAGCTTGAGACCGATCAGCAACAGGGTCAGGCCGATCACCACCAGTGGCGAACTGAGCAACAGGCTGAGGTTGGCGCCCATGCCTACGCTGATAAAAAACAGACCCAGCAGCAGGCCCTTGAACGGTTCGATCTGGGACTCCAGCTCATGGCGGTATTCCGAGTCCGCCAGCAGCAGGCCGGCGAGGAACGCGCCGAGGGCCATGGACACGCCGACCAGCTCCATCAGCCACGCCGTGCCGATCACCACCAGCAGGGCCGTGGCGGTGGACACTTCGCGCAGGCCGGTCTTGGCGACAATGCGAAACACCGGGCGCAACAGGTAGCGCCCGCCGATGATCACCACGGCGATGCTGCCGAGGATCTGCAACACGTGCTGCACGCCTTGCGCTTCGTTGGTCGGGTGGTCGCTGCCGGCAAGCAGCGGCACCATGGCGATCAGCGGGATCGCGGCGATGTCCTGGAACAGCAGGATGGCAAAGGCCAGGCGCCCGTGGGGCTGGTTCAGCTCCTTGCGCTCGGCCAGGCTTTGCAGGCCGAAGGCGGTGGAGGACAACGCCAGGCCCAGCCCCAGCACGATTGCGCTGTTCCACGCCTGGCCAAACAGCCACAGCGCCACCGCGCCCATCACCAAGCCGGTGAGCAGCACCTGGGCCAGGCCGACACCGAACACCGCCTTGCGCATTACCCAGAGACGCTTGGGCGACAACTCCAGCCCGATGATGAACAGCAGCAACACCACGCCCAGTTCCGAGAACTGCGCAACGCTTTGCGGGTTGCCGATCAGCCCAAGCACTGATGGGCCGATGATGACGCCGGCGAACAGATACCCGAGCACCGCGCCCAATTGCAGGCGCTTGGCCAGGGGCACGGTCAGCACGGCGGCGAGCAGGAACACCACGGCTGCTTGTAACAGGTTGCCTTCATGGGGCATTGCGAACTCCAAAATCTTTAAAACCAATCGACAGGCGGCTATTAGAGCGCTTTTTACCGCTTCAAAATTGTGTTTTTGAGAGGTGTTTGCTTGAAGGCGGGGGAAGCATTTGAAGAAACCGCCGAAGGTCGGTCCTGAATACGCTGCCTGGCTGCATGCGTGCGATGTACGCGAACCGGGACATTATCCCGTGGTTTCCCGACGTTCAGCGCAAGATCGCTCCTTTCGCGGACGGCGCGTCTTGCCGTGCGCCGGGGTGGGCCGGCGGTATAACCCCACCGCCAGGCCAGCCCGAAAATAAAGCCTAAGGCGGCCACGTAGCGGAACCGCACGGCGGGGCGTGCAATGAAAAATGCCAGGGGCAAGGCGGCGTGCCGCTGCCGCGTCGGTCAGGATTCACCTTCCAGCGGCCCGCCCTTTGTTACTATCGCTCTCCCTTGTCACCAGGAGTCACCGGCCCATGCAACACCAGTGGGATGAAATGCACCGCACCCGCAAGCCCACGTTCGTTCTGTGTGGCGAGCCCCAGGGGGATGTGCTCAATCTCTACGTTCACGGTTATTCGGCATTCTTCAACCGGCAACAACTGGGCAACTTCAAGGAACAGCTGGCGGCAATCGAAGGTTCGACCAACCTGATGCTGTTCTGGCCAGCGGGGCATTTCCTGGAAAATGTGTTTGCGCCCTTCAAGGACGTGATCACCTCGATGCTCGGCGGGGGTGGCCTGGGAGCGGCAACGGTGGGGGTGGGCAAGGCGATCGCGTATTTTCTCGATCACTACAAAAGCGTCGAGGCGCGCGTCGATGAAGTGGCCAAGACCTTATTGCCGGAGCTGGCCAGCTACCTGCACGGCGAATCGCTGGACGTGCGGCGCATCAACCTGATCGGCCATTCCCTCGGCGCACGGATCCTGGTCAAGAGCGTGCTGGCCAACCCCGACACCGCCCGCGAACTGCCGTTGGACAATTTGCTGTTGATGGGTGGCGCGATCTGTACGTCGAGCCCGTGGGATGAAATAGCGGCGCCGCTCAAGGGGCGGGTGATCAACTGCCACTCCAGCAAGGACTGGGCCCTGGCGCTGAAACCCGACACCGAGCGCTGCATCGGTCGATATGCGATTCCCGTCACGCCGGCGCTCAAGGCCAAGGTGACGAATGTGCACCTGGCCAGCTTCGATCATGCCGCGTATTGGCCGCAGTTGCGCACGGTGGTGCAGTACACCGACCTGTTGCAGGAGCGGCGCGGCATGATCCGCGCCGACCAGCGCAGTGCGCAGGTGCGCTTTGCCGAGGAAGACGGGGACCTGTTTCCGGCGTTGGTACAGGCACGCGCGGAAGAGCTGAAATTCCTCGCCGAGTTGATGGCGCAAAAACGCAGCGCCTCGATTGACGCCGGCGTGCGCGAGCCGTTGAAGCTGGCGATCGAGCTACAGCGCATGGGCGGTGACAGCTTCATGAACCTGGCCCGTGGCCATGGCGTGAGTTATCGCCAGATTGCCGAGGACGTGGCGCAGCGGTTGGGGATCACGTTCGATGATCCAGTGGACACCGTTGCATTGGCCGACATTGAAGCCCAGGTCGCGGAAAAACTGATCGAGCAGTACAAGCACAAACTCAGCAACGCCGACCGGCAAGTATTCGACGCTGAACTCCAGGCCGCCGCGCAAAAGGAACAGGGGCTGTTCAATCGTTTCGATGTCGGCCGTTCGGCCGCCACGGCCCTTAGCGGCACCGCCTTGGCGGGGCTGACCGGGTTTATCCTGCGCCGGGGGGCGGCCTCGGCGATTCCGGTAGTGGGCCAGGCGCTGGCGGCGGCGATGCTGGTGGTAAGCGGTGTGCGTGCGTTCTCCGGCCCGGCGTACTCCATTACCACCCTGGCGGTGCTGGTGATCGGCGTGATTCGCCAACGCATGGAGCGCGAGGCGCTGAACCAGGAGATGGACCTGGTGGTGCAGGTGGTCGAGGCATTCGATTTGCCTCGGGAGACGGTAATGCGCACGGTCGCGTCCGACTGATAAGCTGCGCCTCTGTCTTGTGTGTTTGCCTGGGATACCGCGTGAAATTCAGTCTGCCGAAAGTCGCTACCGCCCCGTTCTGCCCGCCGGAAGTTGCCGGCTCTATCATCGTTGACCCCAAGGCCTCGTTTTTCAAACGGGTGCTGATGTTCGCCGGCCCCGGCTTGCTGATCTCCATCGGCTACATGGACCCAGGCAACTGGGCCACGGCCATCGAGGCCGGTTCACGCTACGGCTACAACCTGCTGTTTGTGGTGCTGCTGGCCAGCCTGGCAGGCATGGCGGTGCAGTGCTTGTGCTCGCGCCTGGGTATCGCCACCGGCAAGGACCTGGCGCAACTGTGCCGCGAGCGCTACAGCCCACGCTCTGCGCGCACCCAGTGGGCGCTGGCGGAAATCTCCATCATTGCCACCGACCTCGCCGAAGTACTCGGCTGCGCCCTGGCGTTCCACCTGCTGCTCGGCGTATCCCTGACCACCGGCATTGTCATCACCGCATTCGACACACTGCTGATCCTGGCCCTGCAAAACCGTGGGTTCCGCCGCCTGGAAGCGATCATGCTGGCGTTGGTGGCGACCATCGGCGTGTGCTTCTTTATCGAGCTGGTGCTGATCAAACCCTATTGGCCGGACGTGCTCAGCGGCTTCACCCCGTCACTGTCGGCCATCAGCGATGCCGCACCGCTGTACCTGGCTATTGGGATCCTCGGCGCCACGGTGATGCCCCATAACCTTTACCTGCATACCTCGATCGTGCAAACCCGCCTGATCGGCAAAGACCTCGCCAGCAAACAGGACGCGGTCAAGCTGGCACGCATCGATACCATCGGCTCCCTGGCCCTGGCGTTGCTGGTCAACGCCGCGATCCTGATACTCGCCGCCGCTGCCTTCTACAAGACCGGTCATACCGATGTGGTGGAAATCCAGGACGCCTACCACCTGCTTGACCCGCTGGTGGGCGGCGCCTTTGCCAGCATCCTCTTTGGGGTCGCCTTGCTGGCGTCCGGGCAGAGTTCGACCTTTACCGGCACCATCGCCGGCCAGGTGATCATGGAGGGTTACCTCAACCTGCGTATTCCGTGCTGGCAACGCCGCCTGATCACCCGTGGGCTGGCGCTGATCCCGGCGTTCCTTGGCGTGTGGCTGATGGGCGATGACGCGATTGGCAAGCTGCTGATCCTCAGCCAGGTGGTGCTCAGCCTGCAATTGCCGTTTGCGCTGTACCCGCTGATCCGCATGACCGGCGACCCGCAATTGATGGGGCCGTTCGTCAATCGGCTGCCGACGCGGTGGCTGGCATGGTTTCTGTTTGCGGTGATCAGCGGGGCGAATGCGTGGTTGCTTGGGCAGTGGTTGTTTTGAATCAGCTGGGTAGCTCGGGCGGTCTACACAACCGGTACCTCCCCTCGATCCCAGTACGGCACGGCCCCAAAACACTCCACGAAGTAATCGATCACCGTCCGCACCTTCAGCGACAAACGCCGGCTCCCGGGCCACAACGCTGCAATCTGCTGGGGCTCCAGGGTGGTTGCCACTTCGTACTCTGTCAGTACCGCCTGTAAGGTTCCGGCCCGCAGGCTTTCGCCGATCAGCCAGGAAGGAAACACCACCAGCCCCAGGCCCTGTTCGGCGGCGTGGGTCAGGGTGTCGGCGTGGTTGCCGGTGATCGGGCCCTTGACGCTGTAGGGCGTCCAGTCGCCCTGGTCACGGCGGAAGAACCAGCGCTGCTGGCCGGTGATGCCTTTATAGGCCAGGCACTGGTGATTGAGCAGTTCGTCCGGGTGCCTGGGCGTGCCGTGCCGGGCCAGGTAGGCGGGGCTGGCGGCGATGCGAAAGCGCTGGGGGGCGAAGATGCGCGCCTGCATGCTGGAGTCGTTGAGCACGCCGATGCGGAACAGCAAGTCGGTGCCATCTTGCAGCGGGTCAACGTAGGTGTCGGTTTGCTGGATATCCAGTTGCAGCTTGGGGTAGCGCCGGCATAACGCCCCCAGCCACGGTGACAGGTGGCGCTGGCCGAACACCATCGGCGCGTTGATCCGCACCAGCCCGCTGGGTTCGCTGTCCTGTTCCTGCAGGGCCTGGCTGGCGACTTCCAACTGCTCCAGCATCACGCGTGCATGCCGTCCAAGCAGACGCCCGGCCTCGGTGGGGGTCACTGCGCGGGTGTGGCGGTAGAGCAACTGCTGGCCGAGGGCCTGTTCCATCAATTGGATCTGCCGCGAAATGGAGGAGGGCGCCAGGCTTTCGCGACGCGCCACTTCAGAAAAGCTGCCATGGTCCAGCACCGCGACGAACAGGCGCAGCGCCTTGAAACTCAATTCATTCAAACCCTGCATCGTGCCCCCGTGTTGTGCGTAATGCGCAAAGGTGTTGTCTGTATGCTCCCATTTATCGCACAGCACGGCCACCGGATAATGCGCGCCATCCAATCTTTTGTTAAAGCGCAGGTGATGTATGCAGGCCAGTTCTGTCGAGGGTGTGGCGCGGGCCACCACGAAAAAAAATGCGCTCAGGTTGCTGTTGTTGCCACTGGTGATCCTGGCGGGCATGGGCTTGTCCGTGGAAGCCGGTTTGCTCGGGCCGTTGGGTGTGCAGGTGGGCCACTTGTGGGCGACCTTGAGCATCTTCGGCGTCGGCTCGGCCATCCTGTATTTGCTGCTGTTGTTCAGCGGCCCGCAAAAGGGCCCGGCGTTGACCGACTTGCCGCGCTGGCAGTTGATCGGCGGCTTCCTGGGGCCGATGTATGTGGTGGTGTTGACCCTGGCCACGCCGCATATCGGTATCGCGATGACGATGATCGCGATTCTGTCGGGCCAGGTCGGCAAGAGCGTGCTGATTGACCATTTCGGTTGGTTCGGCACCGCGCGCAAGCGGGTCAATGGCGAGCGCTGGATCGCCTTGGCGTTGATTGTGGCGGCACTTGTTTTGATTGCACGAGGGTAAGGCAATGAACCTGATTCTGTTATTGGTGCTGGTGATTGCCGCGGGTGCGGTGTTGAGTGTGCAGGCGGCGATCAATGGTCGCCTGGGCCAGGCGGTGGGGGTATTGCGCAGCAGCCTGCTGACCTTTGCGGTGGGCGCATTGACCACTGCGCTGTTGATTTTCTTCTTCGAGCCGGCCCAGGCCTTGAGCCTGCTGGACGTGCCGAAATGGCAACTGACCGGCGCGCTGTTCGGCGTGGTGTACATGATGGTCATGGTCGGCGCGGTACCGGTGGTCGGCACGGCGGTCGCCACTGTCGCGGTGATCGTCGGGCAGTTGGGCATGGGTATGTTGATCGATAACTTCGGCTGGCTGGGCAACCCGGCGATCGAATTGTCGGGCAGCCGCATCGTGGCCATGGCCTGCCTGGCCCTGGCGCTGGTGTTCATGTACCGCAGCAATACCCGTACCGATTGATGGTTGGAACCATCCGCGCCGGCCTGCAGTCACTGCTTAAGGTGCTGGCGCTCGCCGCACCGGACGACCATGAAGAAGGAGTCTGACCATGCCAGATGCAACCTGTGCCTGCCCACACTGCAAGTGCGTGTTGGGGGCTGATGCAGTAATGAAAGACGGTAAGGGTTATTGCTGCCAGGGCTGTGCCGAGCACCATGCCCATGGCGAACCCTGTGCAGCGCCGACGGGGTGTGAGTGCGCCAAGTCGGCCAAAGGTTGAGCGCAGTTATGACGGTGGGAGGGGGGGCTGCTTCCTCCCACGCTTCAGCGGTTCGATTTGGCCTATTGGGTTTCCAGTTCCAGGCGCAGGCTGTGATCGGCCAGGCGGTGGCTGTCTTTCACCACGGCGCTGGTGCGCCGCCCCTCCAATGCAAACACTACGGTTTGCGCGGCATGTAGATCATCGGGCAGTGGCTGGAACACCTTCAACACCAGCCATCCGGCCCTTTGCTGCACACTCACTTGGCATTCGACATGCTTGGCCAGTGGCCCGAACAGGGTGTCCTGGGTGTAGTCAATCCGGGCCTTGCCGTTGACTTGCCGGGTTGAATCCATGGGTATCGCTCCTTGATCAAGCCTGGGCGCGCGCATCCGAGCGGCGCCATTGCACGTTTTCAATGCCGAATTTCTCGGCCTGCTCCTGGCTGGTTTTCTTCACTTGCTCACGGGCAAAGCGACCGATGCGCCCCACGCCGGCGTCACAGCTCGCCCAATGCCAGGCTTGAGCGGCATCGAGCTGTTCCAGGCGAATGATGAATGACTTGGGTTCGCCATGCAGGGTGTAGTCGATCACAAACAGTTTTGCGTTATTCATGGGCCCATCAAACCTTCAGGTGTAAGCAAGTGATCCTCGTGGGCCGCAAAAATTCACTCGGATTGTCGAGCGGTGGTCATTACCATGGCGGCTCACCCTTGAACGATGTGTTTCCCATGGCCCAGGCCGCGCCCCCCGACCTCAGTGACCACGCCGTCCCCGTACTGCCCCTGGCGCGCACCTACCCGCGCGGTTTGTACGTGGAGCCCCATAGCCACGACTGGGGCCAGTTGCTCTACGCCATGAGCGGCGTGATGTGGGTCGAGACACCCCAGGAGGCGCTGGTGGTGCCGCCCCAGCGGGCGGTGTGGTTGCCACCGGGGGTGGAGCACGGCATCCGCGTGGTCTCGGATTTGCAGATGCGCAATATCTACTTGCGTCCAGCCTTGGCGACGACGCTGGACAGCCAGGTGCAGGTCATCGAAGTCGGTGGGTTGCTGCGCGAGTTGATCGTCACGCTGGTGGAGCAGGGGGACACTGGCGATGCAGGCTATTACGACGCGGTGGTCGGCCTGGCCTTGCTGGAGCTGCAACGTGCGCGCCGCTCGCCCATTCGCATCGCCATGCCGGTGGGCGTCGACCGGCGGCTGATCAATGCCTGCCAGGCGGTCATGGCGGCGCCGTCCCTGGAGATTCCCTTTGAGCAACACGCCGAAGCGGCCGGCGCCAGTGTGCGGACGCTGGCGCGACTGTTCCAGAACCACCTGGGCATGGGCTTCGCCGAATGGCGTCGACAGGTGCAACTGGCCACGGCGGTGGCTGAGTTGATCCAGGGCCAGTCGGTGAGTGCTATCGCGCGCTCCCTGGGCTATTCGCCGAGCAGTTTCAGCGACATGTTCCGCCGCGAGCTCGGTGTGGCACCGTCGCAGTACAACGGCTGAGGGTTGGCCGAAATCCTGAAGCACTTGGCCGATGCTTCAGCGATGGGCTCTCTACACTGGGCCCATCTACCCATCAGGCACTCACCACCATGAACTATCTGATTTCCCTGGCTATCGGCCTGTTCGTCGGCTTGATCTACGGCGCCCTGGACTTTCGTTCGCCCGCACCGCCGGCCATCGCGCTGGTGGGCCTGATGGGCATGCTGCTCGGTGAGCAGCTCTGGCCCATGGGCCGGCAGTTGGTCGCCGGTTGGTTGTCCTGATCCCTTTCTTCCCCTCGATGGATATTGGCCATGAATGCACTGCAATTTTCCGCCACCGGCGACCTCGCTGCCCTGCGCTTCGTCGAGGTTGCCACCCCGGTGCCCGCCGCCGATGAGGTGCTGGTCCAGATCAAGGCCGCGGGCCTTAACCCCAGCGACGTGAAGAACGTACTCGGGCGTTTCCCCTACACCACAGTGCCGCGCATACCTGGGCGCGACTTTGCCGGCGTGGTCGTGCAAGGTCCGCAGGCACTGGTGGGCCAGGAAGTCTGGGGTACCGGCCGCGACCTGGGCTTTTTCGCTGACGGCTCCCACGCCCAGTACCTCACCGTGTCGGCCAAAGGTGTCGCGCATAAACCTGCGCACCTGAGTTTTTCCCAGGCCGCCAGCCTGGGAGTGCCGTACACCACGGCCTGGGATGCGCTGGAGCGCAGTGGCGTGGGCAAAGGCACGCGGTTGCTGGTGATCGGCGCCAATGGTGCTGTGGGCAGTGCGGCATTGGCCTTGGCGAACATCCGCGGCGCCCACGTGTTGGCGGCGGTGCGTAAGGCTGACCAGGTCGAGGTGTTGCAGGGGCAAGGGTTCGACGCCATTGCGTTGGGCAAGCCCGAAGAACTGGGCGCGCAGGTTCATGCGGTGTTCAAGGGCGGCGCCGATGTGATCTTCGACACCACCGGTTTCTGGCTGCCAGCCGCCGTGGCCGGCCTGGCTCCGTTTGGCCGCATCGCGATCATTGCCGCACCGGTGGACGGCCACGTACAACTGCCGGCCCTGGCCCTGTACCGCAAGGGTGGCTCGGTGGTGGGCATCAATTCATTGCTCTACAACTGCGAGCAATGCGCGGTGATGCTGGAGCAGTTCGGACGCTTTTTCGATGAAGGGCAACTGCCATTGCCGACTGGCCTGCGCGAAGTGGCGCTGGCCGATGGCGTGCAGTGCTATGAGGACGTGAATCTAGGCAGCGCCGACAAAATCATCTTGCTGCCCTGACACGATCGGGGCAGTTAAGGCCTTTTTGTAGGAGCGAGGGGGACGCCTAGTTCTTGCTCGCGAAAAACCTCAACGATAACGCGCGCTTCCTGAATGAACGCGGCGCCTGTGAGTTTTTCGCGAGCAAGAACTAGGCGTCCCCCTCGCTCCTACAGACGGCGATGGACGCTGCCCCCTACATTTCGCTCGGCACTAGGCGTCGGGAACGCCTTTTTCCCATGCCGACCAGTTCTTCAGGATCGCCTGTACCAACGGATTGCCCGTGCGGTACAGGTTCTCCAACGCGGGTACGAACCCTCCCTGGTCGGCGTATTTGAGCAGGTTGTCCACTTCGCTGTAGCCAGGGTACGGGCGGTCGAAGTCCGATCCGGCACGTACGACGGCCAGGCGCTGGATATCCACTAACCCTTCACGGCTGGCGCGTAGCAAAGCTTCATAGGTGGAGTTGTCTTCCTGCTGGGTGGTGCAGTATTCGCCTTTGTTGTCCGTGAGCAGCTTGGTCCACACCTCGGCGCGCTCGCTCAGGCGCGTGCCGGAGAACCAGGTGTTGCCCGCCAGGGTGTCGCAACGAGTGACTTGCGGCGGCTGGTTGGCGGGGGCGGCGGGGTAGTGTTTGCGCCAGGCGGCGGACTCTTTGCTTTCCGTGAGTTCGACCTTGTGCGACAGGGCGAACGCCTTGGCCTGCAGCTTGGGGTTCAGCTCGAACACTTCGGTCTTGTAGTCCAGTGGCGGCTTTTCGTTGGGCCCCTTGGTGTTGATGCCGATATACCCGGTCGGCCAATCCTTGGGTGCATCCCGCGAATCCAGCTCCCACTGGGTGCCGAATTCCACCAGGTAGTGGGCCCAGGCGGCCGTGCCGAGGGTGCCGTGCTTGGGGCTGATGCCGGCGATCCCCGCGATCAGGAAATAGCTGTGGCGCAGGTCGAACTTGGGCGACAACGCCAGGGCCAGGGTGGACGCGGCGGCGTTGGTCTGGCCCATGCCGGTGACCAGCAGGCATACGTCCTGGGTGTTGCAGCGGATCACTGGGTAGTCGGCGGACAAGCCCGGTACGCGCACCTCCTGCTTGAGTTCCAGGCGCTCGATCCAGGTTTGCGCCTCAGGGGCGAACATGGTGATCAGCATCACTTTCGGTTTGATCGGCGTGGGTGTGTCAGCCAGCACCATGTGGGGCAGCAGGGTCAGGCCGATAGCCAGCGTGAGACGGGTAAACGCTTTCATCCAGTACTCCTTGATCAGAATTGGTAGCCCACGCCAGCGTAGTAACCCCAGCCGTCGGAGCGTGCGCGGAAGTTGCCTTCGCCGAAATTCAACTCGCTGCCATCCTCCCAGTTGCCGCCGTTATGAAAATAACGGCCGACCAGGGTGAAGCGCAAATGGGTGAATGAATACAGCAGCACGTTGGTTGCCACCAGCGCGTTGGCGGTACGGGCCGGGTTGTCCTTGTGCAGGTCCGAGCCGAAATCGTAGTTGGTGAAACCGATGTAGGTCAGCGAGGCACCGTTGTCGAACGTGTCGATGGGCACGATGTATTTCATCTGCGCACGGTAGCCGTCCCACGAATATTCATTGCTGGCGCCATAGTTTTCCCACTGGTAACGCCCGTAGAAGTTCGCCGAGAGGTTGACACGCGAGTGGGTGTCGATATCGGTGCCGAGGCCGCTGTACAGGGTGTTGGCACGGTTGGCCTGGTTGCTGCCGTGGTCGTAGATCCAGTCAAAGGCCACGTACCATTCCTTGAAGGGGCCGATGGCCAGGCTGCGGCCGGCCAGGTAATCGATGGAGATACGCGGCTCGTGCTCCATGAACACCGGCGAGCCGTGGTCCCACGCGCCTTTGTCGTGACTGTTGCCGATGCCGAGGATCTTCGGCACGTCGATGTAGCCGTACAACTCGAAGGGGCCCTTGCGGCCGAAGTACTCGTATTCCAGGTAGACATCGTCCTGCGGTTTGGGGCCGAAGCTGATGTCCTTGCTGCCGATCAAGGTCAGGTCCTGGTTAAACCAGTCCGACAGGTACACGCCTTTTTTCGCCGGGCTGGCTTCCGGGCTGAGGGTTTCGCCCTGTGCTGAGTCATCGATGGGCGGTTGCTGCGCCAAAATGGGCGGGCTGAGTACTCCCGTAACGGCAACCAGTAGCAGGGAAACACCAAAATAAGCAGGACGCCTTGAGGTCAAGTGCATTGAAAATCCCTATTCGTACGCGGTTTGAACCCGATTCTTCGGGTTGAGGCGAACTTGGCGACCAAGTTCGTTGCGCACACGCTCGCACAGGTCGTACCAACTTTGCGCAATGGCTTGAATGGACTGGAAAAAATCGCGATTAATCGACCTTTTGATCAGAAATGACGCGGTGTCATTTTTTCAATCCGATTGAACAAGTGCATGGCGGTTTCGCGCCGGTATTCGCTGGGTGTCTGGTGCATCTCGATGCGAAAGTGCCGGTTGAAGTTGGACAGGTTGGCGTAGCCCACCTCAAAGCAGATATCCGCCACCGACATCTCGCTTTGCAGCAACAGGCGACAGGCGCGCTGCACGCGGAACTTGCGCATCAGGTCAATGAACCCGTGGCCGGTGTTGCGCTTGAAGAAGCGTGAGAAGCCCGGTTCGCTCATCTCCAGTTGCTGCGCGATGACCGACAGGCGCAAGTCGCCGGTCAGTTCACGCATCAGGTAGTCGAACGCCTTGTTGATGCGCTCGGCGCTGCGCGCGTCCAGGGTTGGTGCGTAGCAGGCGCTGGCCAGGGCTTTCACCTCGGGGGGCGGGGCGTTCCTCAGGGTGTCGAGCAGTTGCAGGAACAGGATCAGGCGTTGCAGGCCGTGGGCGCTGCCGATGGCCTCGAGCAAACGCGCAGCCTGCGCGGCGGTGTCGCCGCTGAACTCCAGGCCGCGCCGGGCCTGTTCGAACAGCGTGTGCAAGTCGCCGAGCTCCGGCAGGGTCTTGCGCAGGGCGAGGAGGGCGGCGCCGTCGAATTGCAGCACCACATCGCGACCCTTCAGGTATTCGCCGGGTGCCAGCTCGCCAATCCAGTCGTGGGGCAGGTCCGGGCCGATCAGCGCCACATGTCCGGCGCTGAACGCCCCGATATAGTCGCCCGCTACCAGCTTGCCACTGCCCTGGCGGATCAGGTGGATTTCGAATTCGGGGTGGTGGTTCCAGCGCGCCAGCTCAAAAGGGTAGTCATGTTCGAACCAGCGAAAGCCGTGCTCAGGTTCGGGCAGGATCACTTCCAGCTCGGCAGGGCGGTGTTCGAACAGGGCGGCGCGGTCGACGGGCATGCTGATGCCTCTTTTGCTTGTGGAATCGCCTCAAAATACGCGGGTTGGCAACGGCAGCGCTACCTCTGGTTTCGTCCGGCGCTGATACTTTTTTGATCCGGGGCCGGCGGTTAAAAAAGTATCAGTCGTGCATGCGCCATGGGTTTGTTAGGGCCTGGCCAAGCTGCTGTAATCGGCCCTCGACAACAAAAACAACAGGTGCAAACCGCCATGCTCCAGTCCTGCAAAGCCACGTTCCCGCAAGCACTGTTCCTGCTGTCCGCCCTGGCACTGGCCGTGCCCAGCCAGGCCGCCGACACCGTGACCATCGCCACGGTCAACAACAGCGACATGATCCGCATGCAACGCCTGTCCAAGGTGTTCGAGCAGCAGCACCCAGACATCCGGCTCAACTGGGTGGTGCTGGAAGAAAACGTGCTGCGTCAACGCCTCACCACCGATATCGCCACCCAGGGCGGGCAGTTCGACGTGCTGACCATCGGCACCTACGAAACCCCGCTGTGGGGCGCCAAGCACTGGCTGGAGCCGTTGACCCAACTGCCCGCCGACTACGACGCCGAAGACATCTTCCCCTCGGTGCGCCAGGGCCTGTCGGTCAACGACACCCTGTACGCCTTGCCGTTCTACGGCGAAAGCACCGTCACTTATTACCGCACCGACCTGTTCAAACAAGCCGGCCTGAGCATGCCCGCGCACCCCACCTGGACCCAGCTCGGCGAGTTCGCCGCCAGGCTCACGGCTAAAGACCAAGACCAATACGGGATGTGCCTGCGCGGCAAGGCCGGCTGGGGCGAGAACATCGCGCTGCTCAGCACCATGGCCAACGCCTTTGGCGCACGCTGGTTCGATGAGCAGTGGAAGCCGGAATTGACCAGCCCCGAGTGGACCGCGGCGGCCACCTTCTACGTCAACACCCTCAAGCAATACGGCCCGCCGGGTGTGTCCAGCAACGGCTTCAACGAAACCCTGGCACTGTTCAACAGCGGCAAATGCGCCATCTGGGTGGATGCCAGCGTCGCCGGCTCGTTCACCACCGACAAGAGCCAGAGCAAGGTCGCCGACAGCGTAGGGTTCGTCGCCGCGCCCACCGAAGTCACCGACAAAGGCTCTTCCTGGCTCTATGCCTGGTCCCTGGCGATCCCCGCCACGTCCAAGCACAAGGACGCCGCCAGGACCTTTATCACCTGGGCCACTTCCAAGGACTACATCCAGTTGGTGGCTGACAAGGAGGGTCTCGCCAACGTACCGCCGGGCACGCGCCAATCCACCTACAGCGCGGCCTACCTGAAGGCCGCACCGTTCGCCCAGGTCACCCTGGAGATGATGAAGCACGCCGATCCCGCGCATCCCTCGGCCCAGCCGGTGCCGTACGTGGGCATCCAGTACGTGACCATCCCCGAGTTCCAGGCCATCGGCACTTCCGTCGGCAAGCTGCTTTCGGCGGCGTTGACCGGCGGCATGTCGGTCGATCAGGCATTGCAGCAGGCCCAGTCCACCACCGAGCGTGAGATGAAACGCGCCGGCTATCCCAAATAACGTTGACGGACAAACCCATGAAACGACTCGAAGGAAAGAGCGCGCTGATCACCGGATCGGCGCGCGGCATCGGCCGCGCCTTTGCCCAGGCCTATATCGCCGAAGGCGCGACCGTGGCTATCGCCGATATCAACCTGCAACGCGCCCAGGCCACAGCGGCCGAACTCGGGCCCCAGGCTTACGCGGTGGCGATGGACGTCACCGACCAAGTTTCCATCGACAGCGCAATTGCCGCCGTGGTGGCCCAGGCCGCCAAGCTGGATATCCTGGTCAACAACGCCGCACTGTTCGACCTGTCGCCCATCGTCGATATCACCCGTGACAGTTATGAGCGGCTGTTCTCGATCAACGTTGCCGGCACGTTGTTCACGTTGCAGGCGGCGGCACGGCAGATGATCAGCCAGGGCCATGGCGGCAAGATCATCAACATGGCCAGCCAGGCCGGGCGTCGTGGCGAGCCGCTGGTGGCGATCTACTGCGCGACCAAGGCGGCGGTGATCAGCCTCACGCAATCGGCGGGGCTGAACCTGATCAAGCAGGGCATCAACGTCAACGCCATCGCGCCGGGGGTGGTGGATGGCGAGCATTGGGACGGGGTGGATGCATTGTTCGCCAAGCATGAAGGGCTGGCGCCGGGCGAGAAGAAGCGGCAGGTGGCGGCCGAGGTGCCGTTTGGGCGGATGGGGACAGCCGAGGATTTGACCGGGATGGCGATTTTCCTGGCGTCGAAGGAGGCCGATTATGTGGTGGCGCAAACCTATAACGTCGATGGCGGCAACTGGATGAGCTGAAGCCATACCCCAATCAAAATAATGTGGGAGGGGCGGTGCGACGATTCGACTTGCCCCCGATGGCAGTGTGACAGTTAGTACATATATAGACCGATCTACCGCCATCGGGGGCAAGCCCCCTCCCACATTGGATGATCGGTGTTCTTTAAATCGAGGCTAGTCAGCAAAACTGCGATCAAAGAAATAAACCTCCCCAGGTCTCAGGTTCTCCACCGTCGCCTGGGGCCTGCCGCCTTCGCCTTGCTTCTTGCGTCCCGTCTCGCGCAAGTACCCTGCCTCCGTCAGCTTCAACAAGCGCTGGCGAATACTGGTCTTCAACACTGGCCGCGCCAGCACCAGCGAGAAGATCGTCGTCGCTTCCGGCGCGCTGAACTCATGGCCCAGGAACATCAAGGGCAAGTTGCTGTACAGCGACTTGGACAACAGCCGCTCCTGCACGGCCGCGACGATGCTGTTGTGATCGAACGGCAACTTGATGCTGCCATCGGCCACCGCCTTCAGCGAGAACCAGCCCTGATGCTCACCCAGCGCCACCTCATCGGCGACGATCGCCAGGTAATAAGTGGACGACGACCAGCAACGCGGGTCGCGAAACGCATCGCCCACCGTGCCCACTTGCTCGCTCCAGGCCAACGCCAGGCCAACCTTGCTGCTGGCGCGCAAGCGTTCCACGGCATCCTGGAGGCTCAGATCCTGCACCCCACCATTCACCACCACGCCCGGCAGCGCCCAATGCCCGGCGAATGGCTCGGCGTCGCGTTTATTCAGCAGCAGCTTTAATTCTCCCGCCGCGCGGCAGTAGCACAGCACGCAGAGGTCGACGGTGTGGAGGTAGGCGCTCAGTGGCATGTGGAGTCCTTGTAAACAGCGGTGGGGCACAGTCTAACGGATCGAATAGATATGTCATGTACTGAGTCCAGAATAGATAAACAAATGTTTCTTGCAATGAAAGTACATGACGTGTACTTTTGTTTCCAGGCCACAGGAGAACCGCCATGACCCTCTCGAAAACTGCCATCGCTTCATTCGACGTCGACGCCCAGAAGAGCTTTACGCCGCTGTGCCCCAACGAGTTGCCGGTGGCGGGTGGTGACCAGATCGGTGCTGAACTCAACTACATGGCCAGCCTCGCCGGCCACCGCATCGGCAGCAAAGATGCCCACAGCCCGCACGCCCCCTGGGTGGTTGCCCAACCCAGCGAGATGCTGCAACCCACCGGCCTGGCGCACGCCGATGTCACCTGGGTCAGCCACTGCGTGCCGGGCACCGAGGGTTTCACCCTGCTGGACGAGTTGCCCGCCCCATATGACTACGATTACTTCATCTGGAAAGGCGTCGAACCCGACCTGCACCCTTACGGCGCCTGCTACCACGACCTGCACGACAAGCTCTCCACGGGCGTGATCGAATACCTCAAGGCCCAAGGCGTGGTCCGTGTGATTGTCGGCGGCCTGGCCCTGGACTACTGCGTCAAGACCACTGCGCTGCAACTGCTCAAGGCTGGCCTGGAGGTGGTCCTGCACCTGCCGGCATGCCGGGGAATCAGCGACGAGGGGAGCGTGCAGGCCGTCAATGAGTTGCTCAAGGCCGGGGCTGTGATCAGCAGCACCCGCGAAGAACTGGCCGCGATGGCCACGCGTTAAGGAGACACACCATGGAAAGTGCCTACGACTACGAAGCCCCGGTGATCCAGGGCTTGCTCGACACCGACTACTACACCTTCACCATGATGCAGGCGGTGTTGCACCAGCACCCCAACGTCGACGTCGAATACAACTTCATCGTGCGCTCCAGGGAAAAACTCGGTCACCTGATCCCCGAACTGCGTGCCGAGCTTGAAAAAATGGCCGGCCTGCAAATGCGCGAAGGCGAGCTGCGCTTCCTGTTCAACCCACGCTTTCGCGAATACCTCACCCCCGACTACGAACGCTTCCTCGGCCTGTTCCGCTTCAACCTGCGCTACATCCACGTCAGCGAAATCGACGGCCAGCTGAATATCCGCGTGGTCGGCCCGATGCTGCACTGCATCATGTTCGAGCAGCCGGTGCTGGCGCTGGTCAGTGAGTTGCGCAACCGCGACAAGTACCCGGACGTGACCCTGGAAGACGTCACCCGCAAGCTCTACCAGAAATTCGATTGGCTGGAGAAACACCTCAGCCGCGACGAGCTGGCCGACCTGCGCGTCTCTGACTTTTCCACCCGTCGGCGCCTGTCATTCAAGGCCCAGCGTGAAGTGGTGGACATCATGCGCCGCGACTTCCCCGGCCACTTCGTGGGCACCAGCAACGCGCACCTGGCCTACGAATTCGACCTGCCGCTGATTGGTACCATGGCTCACCAGTGGATGATGGTGCACCAGCAACTGGGGCGCTTGCGCGAAAGCCAGAACGCCGGCCTGGAAAACTGGGTACGTGAATACCGCGGCCGCCTGGGCATTGCCTTGACCGACACCATCAGCACCGACTTTTTCCTCAAGGACTTCGACCTGTACTTCGCCAAGTTGTACGACGGTTTGCGCCAGGACTCCGGCGATCCCATCGCCTGGGCCGACAAAGTCCTGGCCCGCTACAAAGCATTGGGCATCGACCCGATGACCAAGGACCTGATGTTCTCCGACGGCCTGAACTTCGAAAAATGCCTGCCGATCCTGCGTCACGTGCGTGGCAAGGCCAAGTTCGGTTTCGGCATGGGCACGAGCCTGGCGTGCGATGTGGAGGGCGTCGAGTCGCTGAGTATCGTCATGAAGCTGGTGCGGGTGCACGGCGAACCGGTGGTGAAATTCTCCGATGATCCGATCAAGAATGTCTGCGAAGACGCCTCGTTTTTGCAGTACGCGGCACAGGTGTTCAACGTGGGCAGGGTGGAGGTGTGACATGCAAGAACGTATCGCGCAGGAACTGAATATCGATCGGCAACTGGTCAAGGGCAGTGAAGCCAAGGAAATCCAACGGCGCATCGACTTCATCAAGACCACCTTGCGCCACTCAGGCTGCAAGGCCCTGGTACTGGGCATCAGCGGCGGCGTCGATTCGCTCACCGCCGGTCGCCTGTGCCAGTTGGCGGTGGAGCAACTGCGGGCCGAGGACTACGCCGCGCGTTTTATTGCCATGCGCCTGCCCTACAAGAGCCAGGCCGACGAACACGACGCCCAGGCCTCCCTGGACTTCATCGCTCCGGGCCAGATCGACACCCTCGACATCGCCGCCAGCGTCGACGGCCTGATGGCCAGCCTGAGCGCCACTGAAGCCAGTGCGGAGCATGTCGACTTCATCAAAGGCAACGTCAAGGCCCGTACCCGCATGATCGCCCAGTACGCCGTGGCCAACCTGCACAACGGCCTGGTCGTCGGCACCGACCACGGCGCCGAGGCATTGATGGGCTTCTTCACCAAATTCGGCGACGGCGCCTGTGACCTGGCACCGCTGTCGGGCCTGACCAAGACCCAGGTGCGCCTGTTGGCCAGTGCCCTTGGGGCACCGACGAACCTGGTGCACAAGCAGCCCACTGCCGACCTGGAAGAACTCGTACCGGGCAAGCTGGATGAACATGCCTATGGCTGCACGTACGAAGAGATCGATGCCTACCTGATGGGCGAGCCGGTGAGTGAGCGGGTGAGGACGATTGTCGAAGGGGCGTACAGCAAGACAGCGCACAAACGCGCGCTGCCGATAGTTCCCGCTTGAACGGACGATCAAATGTTGATGTGCTCGCGAATATTCCAGCCGAACCGGATCGGCCCGCCATCGGCTTTCTGCGGCGGTACCTTTCCCATTCCCAGGATTGACTACAAGGCGCTGAGACCAGATCGGGAAGTGCCTGTCTTAAAAAAGGAAACCTTCCTACATTCTTGACGGATATTGATTCTTTACGCTCTGCGCTCTTGTGAGTTCAGGAGTAAAGGAATGGCTAGCAGCGTATTGAAGGACGGTTTCCCCTGGGCCCACCTCACCCCCCGTGAACGGGTAGAAAGCCGCAGGGTTCGACGCTTCAACGAACCATTAAACGATGTTCTGGGCGGGATTTCGGGGCTGGCTGGAAGTTATCAACATGGTCACGTTGGAAATGCCACGACGATAGTTGTGGGCTGGTACGAGGAGATTTCAGAGTGAATGAGTCACCTCTCCGTTTTCTCCGCCGTAACTTTCCAGTGTTCATGAGCACGATATTCATGGCTATCTTCTCAACCGCTATGGTGACCGTGCTGGTTGATGATCACTATTTGCGCAAGCTCGAGCCGTCACTGAGAACCGAATTGATGGGGTGGGGGCTTCTGTCGCTGACGTTTTTCTTCGGGTTTTCCAATTTCATGATTGTGCGTGGCTTCAACTGGGCAGTTGGACTCCTGGCGGGCTATTTCGCTTTCTGCCTGATGCTGGTCATACCAACGATTCAATACCGCCCGCATACCGTGGCGTTTTCTCTGGGCGTTGTATTTCCACTCCTGGGATTGCTTCTGCTCAATACCGAACGCCACCGGGAAATGCGGCAAAAATTATTTGAAATCCGCATTCAACGAAATACCGCGAGAGCGATCTACAAAAATTACTGCAATAAACTCAAGGCCAGGGCGGGTAGGGAAGGGTAACGGCGGCTCCCACGTCAACAACGTGGGAGCGCAAGCTATACCCGCCTACCGCTCAATCGACCGACTCCACCGCGCATTCCACTCCGGCCGCGCCTGGTTCACCTGGTCCCAATCGATCGAAATCGCCGTCTGCAAATACCCCTGCATCGCCTCTACCCGCGCGCGGGTCTTGTCGGTGGTCGGGGTGGTCGGGTTCGACGGGATCTGGTCGCCTTCCTCCAGCGCCGGGGCCTGGGCCTCGGCGGTCAGCAAAAAGGCGGCGAGTTTCTGTGCCAGTTCCGGTTGGTCATTACGCGCGATCACGCACTCGGCCACGTTCAGCACCACGGCGCCTTCCTTGGGTTGCGCGTATTCCATTGGCACACCGAGGAGTTTCTGGGTGGCCACCTGGGTTGGGGTGAGGGGGAAGATCGCCGCTTCGTCGGTTTGCACCATCTCGGAGATTTTCGCGGAGCTGGCGATATATTCCAGCACGTTGGGGCCGACGGTTTTTGGCCAGGCCTTGAAGCCGGGCTCCACGTTGGTTTCGTCGCCGCCCTGGAGGCGGTTGAACATGAGGAAACCGTGCAGGCCGAAAGTGGAAGAGGCCACGGACTGGAACACCACTTTGTCCTTGAAGCGCGGGTCGGCCAGGTCCATCCATGAGGTGGGGGCGGCCCAGCCTTTTTCCTTGAACATCCTGGCGTTGTAGCCCAGGCCGGTGACGCCCAACGTCACGGCCACGGCCTGGTCCTTGATCTTCGCCTTGGCCGGGATCTGTTCCAGGGTCGGGCTGGCTGCCAGTTTGTCGCACAAGCCCATGGAGATGGCGCGGTACATGATGCCGTCGTCGAGGAACATCACGTGCATCTGCGGGTTGTCTTTGTTGGCCTGGACCTTGGCGAGGATGTCCGACGACGTGCCGGGCACGATCACCACCTTGACGTTGTTGGCCTTCTCGAACGCAGGCAGCACCTTGTCGGCGTACACCCGTTCCATGGTGCCGCCGTTCATGCCCAGGTACAGCGTCGGCGCGGCATGGGCGGTGGAGGCGAGCAGAGCGAGGGACAAGCAGGACAGCGCAATACGAGTGTTCATGGATGTTTTTCCTCTCAGGCTTGGAAACGACGGATGGAAAACGCTTCGATGGGTTGGCGGCTGGCCCCGTCGCAGACGATCTCTGCCAGGGCTTCACCGACCGCTGGGCCCAGCTGGAACCCGGCGCCGGCAAAGCCGAAACCGTGGAGCAGGCCAGGTTGGGTGCTGCTGGGGCCGATCACCGGCTCGTGATCGGGTAGGTAACCTTCGGTGCCGCTCCAGGTGCGAATCGCCTGGGCGCCCTTGAGGAACGGGTACAGCTCGGCGGCATTACGCAGGATTTCCAGCACTGCCGCTTGCCCGGGGCGCGCCTGCCGGGGGCCAAGGGCAAAGCCGCGCCCGCCGCCAAGGATGCAATTGCCGCGGGCCACCTGGCGTGCATAAATCCCACCGCCTTCGACACCGGTGCTCACGTTCATCACCACCGGCAGCGGTTCGGTGACCAACATGGCCGGGTGCGCCGAAATGATCGGCACCGGCTCGCCAAATTGCGCGGCGAGGGTGCCGGCCCAGGCGCCGGCGCAGTTCAATAACCAGGGGGCTTGCAGGTGCAGGCCGTTGGCGCAGTGTACGCGGAAATGGCGGCCGTCATGTTCGATGCGGATCACCTCGGCCTGCTCGTATACCGATGCGCCCAGGCGTTGCGCCGCACGGGCGAAGGCGGGGGACACCAGTCGCGGGTTGGCGTGCCCGTCCTCAGGGCACAGTGAAGCCCCCACTGCGATATCGCCGACCCAAGGGAAGCGTGCGCGCAGTTCGGCGTGATCGAGCAGCTGCAAGCCCAGGCCAAAACCTCGGGTTTGCTCGGCATAGGCCTGCAACGCGGCGAAATCCGCATGGCTGCGCGCCAGTTTCAGATGCCCGGAGCGCACGTATTCGCCCTCGATACCGATCAACCCCGGCAGGTCGGCCCACAGCTGGTGGGCGCGCTGCGACAGCGGCAACTGATGCAACGGCCGACCCTGGCGCCTGACGCCGCCGTAATTCACGCCACTGGAATGCGAGCCACAAAAGTCCCGCTCTACCAGGGCCACGCGCTGGCCTTTGTGCGCCAGCATCAAGGCCGCCGAAGCCCCGACGATCCCGCCGCCCAACACGATGGCGTCGATCATGGCTGCACCTGCACGCCAAACGGTAGCGGCTTGATCGGTGCCTGGCCACGCAAGCGGCCGACGTGTTCAATCCCGCGGCCACTGCGCTCAGCGACGATCTCGGCTGCCGCCAGCCCGCACATGCGGCCCTGGCAGCGGCCCATGCCAACCCGGCAATGGGCTTTGACCCGGTTGATCTCCCAGTGGCCTTCATCCACCACGGCGCGTACATCGCCGACGCTGACTTCTTCACAGCGGCACACAATCAATTCATCCGGTGCCTGCGCCGCCCAGTCTTCAGGGAAGGGGAACGCAGTCTCCAACCCCTGGCGAAAGCGTTGGATGCCTGCCAATTGCTGCTCCAGCACAGCGGGGCGGCGATGATCGATGGCCACGCCTGAGTCTTCCAACACCGCCAACGCCGCCCGCTCGCCCGCCATCTGTGCGGCATCCGCGCCCATGATCCCGGCGCCGTCGCCTGCCAGGTACACGCCTGCGAGGCTGCTGCGCCCAGCGTTGTCCCGGCGCGGCAACCAGGCACGGTTCAAGGCATTCCATTCAAATTCACAGCCGAGCAGATCCGCCAGTTGGGTTTCGCTGCGCAGGGCGTGGGCGAAGGCCACGGCGTCACAGGCCAAATCTTGCCTATCCCAACGAATACCGCTGACCCGCTGTTCACCCTCGATCTGCTGGAGCGTCACGCCCTGATGCACGGGAACCCCGTGGGCGCTCAGCCAGGCGCGGTAATACAAGCCCTTGGCCAACGTCGCCGGTTGCCCGAGCAGCGCCGGCAACGCACGGCATTGCGCACTGAACGGCGCGCTGTCGAGCACCGCCACCACCTTGGCCCCGGCCTTGGCGTATTGATAAGCCACTAAATACAGCAATGGCCCGCTGCCACAGAACGCCACCCGTTCGCCGATGGCGCAGCCCTGGTATTTCAAGGCGATTTGCGCGGCGCCCAGGCTGTAGACGCCGGGCAAGGTCCAGCCCGAAACAGGCAGGATGCGGTCGGTGGCGCCGGTCGCGACGATGATCCGCGAATACTCGAGGCTGTCGGCACGGCCGCTCTTGAGCGTGTCCAGGCGACCGTCCTCGGCATTCCACACCAGGGTTTCGGGCCGATAGTCGATCAAACCGGCCAACTCATCCATCGTGCGGTGCACAGCGTCTGCCTTGCGCGCGTCAAAACCGTAGACCTGCTTGGCTGAGCGTTGGAAACCCGCTGGTTGGCGCCGATAGATCTGCCCGCCACCGCGCAGGCTTTCATCGATCAGGCAAGGTTTTACGCCGTGGTCGAGCAGGGTGCGCGCCGCGCTGATCCCCGCCGGGCCTGCGCCCACAATCACCACCGGCTTCATAGCTGGCGCCCCGGATCACGGCTGATCACCTGGCCTTCTTCCAGCAACGTCGAGCAGGCGCGTACCCGCCGCCCATCCTCCAGGCGCACCCAGCAGTCCTGGCAGGCGCCCATCAGGCAAAACCCGGCGCGGCGCTCGGCGCTGAAATCGCTGCCGCGCAGGTGCTCGGCGCAGGTCAGCACGGCGGTCAGCAGGGTGTCGCCGCGCAGGCCGGTGGCCGGTTGCCCGTCGAGGGTGAAGGCCACGGCAGGGCGCGCGGTCTCGGCCAATCGTTTGAACAGAGCCATTAATGTTTCCCCACCAGCACGCGGTCCAGGCCGTAGACCCGGTCGAGCAGAATCATGGTCGCCGCCGTCAGCGCAATCACCAGCGCCGACACCGCCGCCATCATCGGGTCGATGGACTCGGTGGCGTACACATACATGCGCACCGGCAGGGTTTGCGTGGCTGGCGAGCTGACAAAGATCGACAAGGTCACCTCATCGAAACTGTTGATGAAGGCCAGCAACCAGCCACCGGCCACGCCGGGCAAAATCATCGGCAACGTCACCCTGAGAAACAGCGTGATGCGCCCGGCGCCGAGGGACTCGGCCGCCTGCTCGGCGCTGCGATCCATGCCGACCGCCGCCGCCAATACCAGGCGCAGCACATAGGGCGTGATGATCACCACGTGCGCCAACATCAGCCAGGTGAAGCTGCCATTCACCCCCATCAGCGCAAACAGGCGCAGCATCGCCACGCCCAGCACCAGGTGCGGGATGATGATCGGTGACAGGAACAAGGTGCTGAAGAAGTTGCGCCCCGGGAACTGATAGCGACTGATCGCCAACGCTGCCGGCACCGCGATCAGTGTCGCCAAGGTCGCGGCGGTAAACGCCAGGATCAGGCTGTTATAGAACGCCTGGATAAAGTCGGCCCGCTCGAACACGGCGCGAAACCAGCGCAGTGAGAAACCCGAGGTGGGCAGGCTCAAGGTGTTTTCCGGGGTGAAAGCCACCAGGCACACCACCACCAGCGGCGCCATCATGAACAGCACCACCAAACCGTGGAAACCGAGGGCCAAAGGACCGTTTCTGGACATGCGCTTAAACCCCCAGGGACTTTTTGTAGCGGCCTTCGACCATGCGGTTCCAGCTCAGCATGATCAGCAGATTGACCAGCAGCAGCACCACCGCGATGGTCGCGCCCATGGGCCAGTTGAGTTCCGAGAGGTACTGGTCGTACACCACGGTGGCGACCATTTTCAGGCGGCGTCCGCCGAGCAGGCCGGGGATCGCAAAGGAGCTGGCGGCCAGGCCGAACACAATCAAGGTGCCGGACAGCACGCCGGGCATGACCTGCGGCAACACGATCTTGCGCATCACCGTGGCCTGGCTTGCGCCCAGCGACAACGCCGCCTGTTCGGCCGAGGGGTCGAGCTTTTGCAGCGAGGTCCACACCGGAATGATCATGAACGGCAGCATCACGTGCACCAGCGCAATGATCACCGCGAACGGCGTGTACAACAGCTTCACCGGGCGCCCGCCCAGCGCCTGGATCATCTGGTTCACCAGCCCGTCGGCACCGAGCAGCAGGCTCCAGCCAAACGCCCGCACCACCACTGAAATCAACAGCGGCGTGAGGATCAAAATCAGGAAGATCGAGCGCCACGGTGTGCCCATGCGGCTAAGGATGTAGGCCTCGGGCACGCCAATCACCACGCACAGCAAGGTCACCAACGCGCTGATCCAGAAGGTGCGCCAGAAGATCTCGTAGAAGTACGCATCGCTGAACAACGACAGGTAATGGGCCAAGGTCCATTCATCCGCCTTTACACCCACCTGATAGTCGAACACGTTGAACGACAGCACCAGCGTCAGGCCCAACGGCAGGATCAGCAGCCCGGCGAACAGCACCAGCGCCGGCAGCGAGAGCCAATAACCCCGACTCATGCGTGCACCTCATCCGTCGCCAATACCCGCAGCAGGTCGGCCTGCCAATCCAGGCCGACCGTTGCGCCATGGCCCAACGGCGCGCTGCCGTCGTTGCTGCGCACCACGGTGATTTCGCCCAGCGCGGTCTGGAGGCGGTACAGCCACTGGCTGCCGAAGAAGTAGCGGTTGACGACCTGGCCTTGCAGGCGGCCGGTGCCGGCGTCCACCAGCTGGATTTTTTCCGGGCGCAGGCTCAACACCAGCTCGCCGTCGCCCTTGGCGTGGCGGACCTGCGCAGTGCCGAGCTCGTCATAGTCGCCGGGCAGCAGGTTGGCCTTGCCGACGAAGTCCGAGATAAACCGCGTGCGGGGGTGTTCGTACAGGGTGTACGGCACATCGATCTGGGTCACGCGCCCGGCTTGCATCACCACCACACGATCGCTGATGGACAGCGCCTCGGCCTGGTCGTGAGTGACCATCAAGGTGGTGATGCCCACCGCGCACTGGATACGGCGGATTTCAAACTGCATCTCTTCGCGCAGGTTGGCGTCGAGGTTGGACAGCGGCTCATCCAGCAGCAACACCGGCGGCTCGATCACCAGGGCGCGCGCCAGGGCCACGCGTTGGCGCTGGCCGCCGGATAACTCCCGTGGGTAACGGTCGGCGTGGGGGGCCAGGCGCACCAGCTCCAGCACGGTCTTGACCTTGGCGGCGATCTCGCTGCCCGGCACCTTGCGCATCTTCAGGCCGAAGGCGACGTTGTCGCGCACGCTCATGTGCGGGAACAGCGCGTAGCTCTGGAACACCACGCCCAGGCCACGGCTGGCGGGCTTGGAATGGGTGATGTCGCGGCCGTCGAGCAGGATCTGGCCGCCGCTCACCTCGACGAAGCCGGCGATCATTTGCAAGGTAGTGGTCTTGCCGCAGCCCGAGGGGCCGAGCAGGGAAACGAACTCGCCTTTTTCCACGGCCAAGTCAGTGGCGACCACCGCGTCGACGGCGCCGTAGCGTTTGCTCAAGGCGTTGAGTTGGAGAAATGCCATGTCTGCGTTCCACCTTTTTTTCAGTCGCGTCGAAACGCGCTTTTTTTGTTTTGGGCAGATGCGAAAAGAGTGTTGCGGGTGCGTTGGCGCTCGATCTCAAGTCGGCTGCCGGTTGTTGTTCATTTCGCCCCTGTGGACGCAGATTAGGACGAAGACTAGGATGGGCGGAAGATGGAATTTCACTGAGTGAGCAATTATTTTAAGATTTATTCACTGAACAGAATTACTCATGAGATAGCGTGTTATGGATTCCACTGATCGGAATAGCAACAGTAAGGAAGTGGGGGCGGGCGGGGTGTCCCGTCTGTTCGCGTTGCTGCGTACCCTGGGTGAGGTGCCGGAAGGTGGTGAGCGCGTCACCCAACTCGCCCAACAGGTCGGCCTATCCCAGCCCACCACCCACCGCCTGCTGCGCAGCCTGATGGACGAAGGCATGGTCGAACAGGACGCGCGCAGCAAACGTTATCGCCTGAGCCTGGAGTTCTTCGCCTTGGCGGCGAACGCGGGCAAGACCGGCAACCTGCGCGACCTGGTGCGCCCGAGCATGCTGCGCTTGAGCGCGTCCTTGGGCGACTCATTGTTTTTGCTGGCGCGCAGCGGCTTTGACGCGATCTGCCTGGACCGCAGCGAGGGCCCGTACCCGATCCGCACCTTCACCGGCGACATCGGCGGGCGCGTGGCATTGGGCGTGGGGCAGGGCAGCCTGGCCATCCTGGCATTCCTGCCGGAAGAAGAGCGCGAGACGGTGATCCGCTACAACTTGCCACGGCTCAAGGACTTCCACCTGTATGACGAGGTGCTGTTGCGTTCGGAGGTGGAGAACGTGCGCAACCTGGGCTATGCGGCGCGCAACACCGGGGTGCTGGAAGGCATGGCGGGCCTGGCGGTACCGATCCTCAACCGGGACGGGCATGCGGTGGCGGCATTGAGCGTGGCGACCATCAGCGATCGCCTGGGGCCGAGCCGGTTGCCGATGGTGGTGGAATTGTTGAAACGCGAAGCGGCGGCGATCGGTCCCAGGATCAACCCGTTTGACCCGACATTGCGCCGGCCTTCACAAACCTTCGGCGGTTAACTTATTCCCGGCAATGAAGATCCCCTGGGGGAACCGCACTTCAGTGCCGAGCGGACTGTTGTGGCAGACGGGCCGTTGTGGCAGACGGGCTAACTGTGGCGAGCGGGCTTGCCCCGCGTTGGGCTGCGAAGCAGCCCCAATAAGGCCGCCGCATTCCTTCTGGTAGAACCGGGAGACTGGTTTCAGGGCCGCTTCGCGCCCCAACGCGGGGCAAGCCCGCTCGCCACAGGGGGGGGACCGCAGATTTGGCGGGACCTTCCACATCAGATTGCCGCTAACGCCACTGACGTAGCGGCGGTGCGGGTCTCCACTCCCAACTTCACATACACATGCTCCAGGTGCTTGTTCACCGTGCGCGGGCTCAACCCCAGGATATCGCCAATATCCCGGTTGGTCTTGCCGCACGCGACCCAGCGCAACACCTCCACCTCACGCTCGGTCAGTTGGAACCTGGCGGACAACAGCCGGTGCGCCGGCTCATCCTCCAGGGTCAACGCACTCGGTTGCGTCGCCGCCCGTGCAGACATCAGGATGCGTGAGGTGCGCAAGTGCGCCGCCACCCGCGCCAGTACTTCGTCGGTCTGGATCGGCTTGGTCACGTAGTCGCTGCCACCGACCTCGAAGCCTTGCACAACATGCTTGCTGTCGGTCAGCCCGGTCATGAACACCACCGGGATATCCGCGCTGGCCGGCATTGCCTTGAGCCGGCGGCAGGTTTCGAAACCGTCCAGGCCCGGCATCATCGCGTCCAGCAGGATCAGATCGGGGCGCCGGCGTTGCACGCGGTTCAGCGCGCTGAGGCCATCGAGGGCCACCAGCACCATGTAGCCGGCGTCGTCGAGGGCGTCGGAGAGCATCGCCAGGTTGTCCGGCGTGTCGTCGACGATCAGCACCACGCCAGGTTCAGTGCTGCGGGTGAGAGCATTCATCTTCGGCCTCCTTGAGGGTTCGGTTGAGTTCATCCAGGCGAAAACCCTTGAGCAGCCCGCGGACTTGAGTGATGAACGGCTCTACGTCGGGGCGCTGGGCAAGGATCGTGTCGAGTTTTTCGTGCAGGCCACGCACATAGCCAATGGCGCTGAGTTCGGCGAGTACCGCGAGGTCGTCGGCGCTGGGCAGCACGCTGGGTGGCGGCGGCGGGACCAGGCTCTTGGTACGCCGTACCCACTGCAAGCCCAGGTGCTGTTGCAGGCACCCGAGCAGCTCCGGGGTACGCACTGGCTTGGCCAGGTAGTCGTTGCAGGCGGCGGCGATGCTGCGTTCGCGATCGTCGGTAAACGCGTTGGCCGAAATCACGATGATCGGCGCGGTGGACAGCGCATTGCGCCGGATCAGCCGGCTGGTCTCCCAGCCGTCCAGGGTCGGCATCGACAGGTCCATCAGGATCAGGTCCGGCGCCAGCAACGCCACCTGGCGAATGGCGTCCTGGCCGTTGCTCGCCTGGATCACCTCGAAGCCCAACGGCGTGAGCATGCCGCTGAGCACCTTGCGGTGGTCCACATGGTCATCCACCACCAGGATGCGTCGGCGCTCGCCTTGATAGCCGATGATGTCGTGTTCCACATGCACCACCGCTTGCGGCGCGCGCACTTGCGACAGGAACAGCCGCACCTGGAAGCAGGTGCCCTTGTCCAGCTCGCTGGTCACGCGTAATTCGCCGCCCATCAAGGCAGTGAGCATGCGCGTAATGGTCAGCCCCAGGCCCACGCCGTTGTCCTGGCGCATCAGGTCGCCACGCTCGAACGGCTGGAAAATCCGCTCGATCTGCCCCGGATCAATACCGATACCGGTGTCGATGATTTCAAAATTGGCCGTCTCGCGCATGTAGCTGACCCGCAGGCACACTTCGCCGCTGTCGGTGAAATTCACCGCGTTGCCCAGCAGGTTGATCAGGATCTGGCGCACGCGTTTTTCATCGCCGCGCACCACCGCCGGGATCTTGCCCACGCAGTCCAGGCGAAAGCGCAGGCCCTTGTCCTGGGCCTGGGGGGTGAACATCTGCTCCAGGTCGTGGATCAGTTCGGGGAAGGGGATTTCCGTCAGCTCCAGGCGCAGCTTGCCGGCCTCGATCTTCGCCACATCGAGCAGGCCATCGATCAGCGACAGCAAGTGCGAGCCACTGCGCAGGATGGTCGCCAGCGCGTCCTGGTGCTGCTCGGGCATGGCGCTGTCACGCTGCAGGATCTGGGTGAAACCGAGGATGCTGTTGAGCGGCGTGCGCAGTTCGTGGGACAAGCCGGTGACGTAGCGGCTTTTGGCGGCGTTGGCCGCTTCCGAGGCTTCCTTGGCCTGTTGCAAGGCCTGGTCGGTGAGGCTGTGGGCGTCGATTTCCTGCATCAGCAACAGGGTCTGGCGGTCGGATTCCTGCTGGGCGACGCGGCGGCTTTCGCGGGTCAGCACCACCCACCAGGCGAGCACGGCGGCCAGCACCGAGAGGGTGAGGAACGCCTTGAAGAACGCCTGGTACAACGTCTCCGAATGCGGCAACCCTTGGGCGGCCTGCACGTAGATCAAGGCCAAGGCGCCGGCGAGCAGCAACACCAGGACCAACAGCAGCCCCAGGTAATGGGCCAGCCGCGTATGCAGGCGCGGCATCAGCGTGTTGGGCAGCAACCCGCGCAATACGCCTTCGAACTGGCTGACCAATCGCGCATGGGGTTTGCAGCGGTCGCCACAGCGCGCATCCAGCGAGCAACACAACGAGCAGATCGGCGTGCTGTAGGCCGGGCAGAACGCCATGTCGGCGGTCTCGAACGGGTTACTGCACAGCCCGCACACGGCATGGGTCGCCGGTGCAACCGGGTGAATCAAGCGCACGTCGCTGCTGCGCGCGATGTAGTACTTGCCCTTCGTCAGCCAGGCCAACAGGGGCGCCATGATCAATGCCGTGCCCAGCGCCACGAAGGGCGGTGCCGCCTGTGCCAGGGCGCCAAACAGGCCGAAGTGGGCGAGGATCGACAGCAGCGAGGCAATCAGCATCGAGCCGACGCCCACCGGGTTGATGTCGTACAGATGCGCGCGCTTGAACTCGATATGTTTGGGTGACAGCCCCAAGGGTTTATTGATCACCAGGTCGGCCACCAACGTGCCGATCCAGGCAATCGCAATATTGGCGTACAAGCCCAGCACCTGGTCGATCACATCGAACACGCCCAGCTCCATCAGCATCAGCGCGATCGCCACGTTGAACACCAGCCACACCACGCGCCCAGGGTGGCTGTGGGTCACGCGGGCGAAGAAATTCGACCAGGCCAGGGAGCCGGCGTAGGCGTTGGTCAGGTTGATCTTCATCTGTGAAATGAACACGAACAGCACCATTGCGCCGAGGGCCCATTCCGGCGAGCTGAACACATAGCGGAAGGCGACCAGGTACATCTGGGTCGGCTCGGCGGCGCGCTCCATGGGGATTTCATGTTGCAGGGCGAGAAAGGCCAGGAACGCCCCGCCAAACATCTTCAACGCGCCCGGGATAATCCAGCCGGGGCCGGAGCAGAGCAGGGCGGCCCACCAGCGCTTGCGGTTGGCCGCGGTTTTTTCCGGCAGGAAGCGCAGGTAGTCCACCTGTTCGCCGATCTGCGTCACCAGCGACAGCGCCACGGTACAGGCGGCGCAGAACGCCAACAGGTTGAAACCGCCGCCATCGCCGCTGCGCCCGACAAAACTGGTCCAGTCGCTGAAGGCATCGGGGTTTTTCCACCACACGAAGCCGTACGGCAGCACCAGCAACAGCAGCCACAACGGTTGCGTCCACAGTTGCAGGCGGCTGATCAGGGTCACGCCGTAGGCCACCAGCGGGATCACCAGCAACGAGCAGATCACATAGGCAAAGGCCAGCGGTATATGGAAATACAACTCCAGGGCCAGGGCCATGATCGCCGCTTCCAGGGCGAAGAACAGGAAGGTGAAGCTGGCGTAGATCAGGGAGGTGATGGTCGAGCCGATATAACCGAAGCCGGCTCCACGGGTCAGCAGGTCCATGTCCACGCCGTAGCGCGCCGCGTAGTAACTGATGGGCAGGCCGGTCAGGAAGACCACCAGGCTGATGGCAAGGATCGCCCAGAAAGTGTTGGTGAAGCCGTAGCTCAGGGCCAATACACCGCCGATGGCTTCCAGTGCGAGGAACGACACCGCGCCCAGGGCGGTGTTGGCAATGCGCAGCTCCGACCATTTGCGAAAGGATTTGGGCGTGTAGCGCAGGGCATAGTCTTCCATGGTCTCGTCGGCGACCCAGGTGTTGTAGTCGCGGCGGATCTTGACGATGCGCTGGGTGCCGGGAGGGGATTGCACGGTGGGGAGGCTCCGCAGGGTGGACGAAGGGAGTGAGCAAGTTCCATGCCCTCGCGGGCGCTGCGAGTCAAATGTGGGAGGGGGCTTGCCCCCGATGAGGGAGTGTCAGTCACTTATTTGTTCGCTGACCCGGCGCTATCGGGGGCAAGCCCCCTCCCACATTGGTCAGCGGTGGCTGGGCGGACGCGATCCTGCCCTGCATTGGTGCGCAGTGGCATACGTCAAATGACGTATCCCGTTACGTCAGGCTGCGTATACCCGCGTGGGTCGGCTGCCGCCATGCTGGAGCCCTCATTGCAGAGGAGTCGCCCCATGGAACCACGATTGATCCGCTCCAAACCGCTGTTGGCCCTGTCATTGCTGGCGGCCGCGCTGTTCAGCCAGGGCGTGCTGGCCGATAACGAAGGCTTGGCCGTGACGCCTACCGAAGTCACTGTCGGCCAGTTGCACTCGGCCACCGGCACCATGGCGATTTCCGAGACTGGCTCGATCCAGGCCGAGCGCCTGGCCATCGAGCAGATCAACGCCTCGGGCGGGATTCTGGGACGGCAGATCAAAGTGATCCAGGAAGACGGCGCGTCCGACTGGCCGACCTTCGCTGAAAAAGCCAAGAAACTGCTGGTCAACGACAAGGTGGCTGCGGTATTCGGCTGCTGGACCTCGGCCTCGCGTAAAGCGGTGCTGCCGATCTTCGAGAAAGAAAACGGCTTGCTCTACTACCCGACCTTCTACGAGGGCCTGGAACAGTCGAAAAACGTGATCTACACCGGGCAGGAAGCCACCCAGCAAATCCTCGCCAGCCTCGACTGGATCGCCAAGACCAAGGGCGCCAAAACGTTCTACCTGGTCGGCTCCGACTACATCTGGCCGCGCACGTCGATGAAGATCGCGCGCAAGCACATTGAAAATGTGCTGCACGGTACCGTGGTCGGCGAAGACTACTACCCGCTGGGCAACACCCAGTTCGGCTCGCTGATCAACAAGGTCAAGCTGAAAAAACCGGATGTGGTCTTTGCCGCAGTGGTGGGCGGTTCCAACGTGGCGTTCTACAAACAGCTCAACGCGGCGGGTGTGAACGCGTCCAAGCAAACCCTGCTGACCCTGTCGGTCACCGAAGACGAACTGCTCGGCATCGGCGGCGAAAACATGGCCGGCTTCTATGCCTCGATGAAGTACTTCCAGAGCCTGGACAACCCCAACAACAAAGCCTTCGTCGAAGCTTTCAAGGCCAAGTACGGCAAGGACGCGGTGATCGGCGACGTGACCCAGGCGGCCTACCTCGGCCCTTGGCTGTGGAAAGCGGCGGTGGAGAAGGCCGGCAGTTTCGACGTGGACAAAGTCGTCGCCGCCTCCCCGGGCATCGAGCTGAAAACCGCGCCGGAAGGCTACGTGAAGATCCACGAAAACCATCACCTGTGGAGCAAATCGCGCATCGGTGAAGTGCAGCCGAACGGGCAGTTCAAGGTGATCTACGAATCGGATCTGATCGAGCCGAACCCGTTTCCAAAGGGTTACCAATAACCCTCAGGCATAAAGAGATCTAAATGTGGGAGGGGCGGTGCGACGATTCGACTTGCCCCCGATGGCGGAGTGTCAGTCGACATTTCTATAACTGAACCACCGCTATCGGGGGCAAGCCCCCTCCCACATAGAGCAAAAGCACATCGCATTCCAACTATCACCTCCCGCTCTCAGGAGACCATCATCATGGAATGGCTATCGGAATTTGGAGCCATCGCGGCGATGCAGGGGTTCAACGGCTTGTCCGTGTTCTGCGTGCTGCTGTTGATGGCATTGGGGCTGGCGATCATTTTCGGGCAGATGGGCGTGATCAACATGGCCCATGGTGAATTCCTGACGATCGGTGCCTACACCACCTACGTATGTTCCAGCCTCACCGCGCACTTTGCGCCGAGTTTCCAGCCCTATTACTTCTTCTTCGCCATCGCCCTGTCGTTCCTCGTTGCCGGCGCCGTTGGCTGGCTGGTGGAATGGGCGATGATCAGCCGCTTGTACAAGCGCCCGCTGGACACCTTGCTGGCGACCTGGGGCCTGTCCCTGGTGATGCAGCAAACCTTCCGCTCGGTGTTCGGCGCCCGTGAGGTCAGCGCTGAGCCACCGGCCTGGTTGATGGGCTCGGTGAACTTCACCGACGCCATCGAGATCCCGCGCAATGGCCTGTTCATGATGGGCCTGACCCTGCTGCTGACCGGTGCGATCTTCCTGATGCTGTACCGCTCGCGCTGGGGCCTGCAGGTGCGCGCCACGGTGCAGAACCGCTTGATGAGCCGCGCGGTGGGGATCAACACACGCAAGGTCGACCGCATGACTTTCGCCCTCGGCTGTGGCGTGGCCGGGGTGGCCGGTGCGGCGTTCACCACCATCGGCTCCACTGGCCCCACGGCGGGCTCGCAGTACATCGTCGACACCTTCCTGGTGGTGGTGTTCGGCGGCGCGCAAAGCCTGTTCGGCACGATTGCCTCGGCGTTCGTGATCGCCCAGACCCAATCGCTGTCGGAGTTTTTCCTGAGTGGCTCGATGGCCAAGGTACTGACCTTGTCGTCGGTGATTCTGATCCTGATGCTGCGCCCGCAAGGGTTGTTCTCCATCAAAGTGCGCAAGTAGAGGCGAGCAGATGAAGGCTTTAGACAAGCTGCTGGGCGGCCAGCAAAACCTGATCGGCATCGTGCTGTTGGCGCTGTTGATCCTGGTGGTGTTTCCCCTGACCCTGGATGCATTCCGGCTGAACATGGTCGGCAAGTACCTGACCTACGCGTTCGTCGCGGTGGGGCTGGTGCTGTGCTGGGGCTATGGCGGCATTCTCAGCCTGGGGCAGGGCGTGTTCTTTGGCGTTGGCGGCTATTGCATGGCGATGTTCCTCAAGCTGGAGGCCTCGGACCCGGAGAGCACCAAGATTCAATCCACCCCCGGCATTCCGGACTTTATGGACTGGAACCAGATCACCGAATTGCCCTGGCTGTGGCAGCCGTTCCACAGCTTCAGTTTCACCCTGGTGGCGGTGATCGCGGTGCCGGTGCTGCTGGCCTTTATCATCGGCATGGCGCTGTTCAAGCGGCGCGTGGGCGATGTGTACTTTTCCATCGTCACCCAGGCGATTGCGCTGATCCTCACGGTGCTGATCGTCGGCCAGCAAGGCCTGACCGGTGGCGTCAACGGCATCACCGACCTCAAGACCCTGCTCGGCTGGGACCTGCGCACCGACAGCGCAAAAATGCTGCTGTACTTCATCAACGCCGGCTTGCTGTTCGGTTGCATCTTCATTGGCCGCTTTATCCTCGCCTCCAAGCTGGGCCGGCTGTTGATGGCGATGCGCGACAAGGAAGAGCGCGTGCGTTTCTCCGGGTATGACGTGGCCAGCTTCAAGATTTTCGTGTTCTGTGTGGCGGCGGCGTTCTCGGCCATCGGCGGGGCGATGTTTGCCTTGCAGGTAGGCTTTATGTCGCCGTCGTTCGTCGGCATCGTGCCGTCGATCGAGATGGTGATCTTCGCGGCGGTGGGCGGGCGCATGTCGCTGCTCGGCGCGGTGTATGGCGCGCTGCTGGTGAACTACGGCAAGACCTATTTCTCCGAGTCCTTCCCCGAGTTGTGGCTGTACCTGATGGGCGGGTTGTTTATCGCCGTGGTCATGTACTTCCCCAATGGCCTGGCCGGGTTGTGGGACAGCCACGGGCGCCAGGCGCTGGCCAAGCTGCTGCGCCGCCCACCGCCGATGAAAGCCGTGGTCCCCAAGGCCAGACCCAAGGCTGAAAGCAAGATCCTGGAGACCCAACCATGACCGCCGTTGGCTTTGAAATGAACAAACCGGTGCTGGCCATCGAGGGCCTGACGGTGTCCTTCGACGGCTTCAAGGCGGTCGACAACCTCAACCTGTATATCGACCGCAACGAAGTGCGCGTGGTGATCGGCCCCAATGGCGCGGGCAAGACCACGGTACTGGACCTGATCTGCGGCAAGACCCGCGCCACCAGTGGCAGCATCCAGTTCGATGGCCAGGAACTGACCAAGATGCGCGAGTACAACATCGTGCGCGCAGGCGTGGGGCGCAAGTTCCAGAACCCGTCGATCTACGAAAACCTCACCGTCTTCGAAAACCTCGAGATGTCCTACCCGGCCGGGCGCAAGGTGTGGGGCGCGCTGTTCTTCAAGCGCAACGCCCAGGTGATCGCACGGGTGCAAGAGGTAGCGCGGGAGATCTTCCTCGGCGACCTGTTGCAACAACAGGCCGACCTGCTGTCCCACGGGCAAAAGCAGTGGTTGGAGATCGGCATGCTGCTGATGCAGGACCCCGAGCTGCTGATGCTCGATGAACCGGTGGCGGGCATGAGCGTCAACGAGCGCGCGCAGACCGCCGAGCTGCTCAACCGCATCAGCCAGGGCCGTTCGGTGCTGGTGATCGAGCACGACATGGAATTCGTCAAGAGCATTGCCCACAAGGTCACGGTGCTGCACCAGGGCAAGGTCCTGGCCGAGGGCAGCATGGAGTCGGTGCAAAGCAATCCGAAAGTCATCGAAGTGTATCTGGGCCACTGAGGAGCCGCGCATGTTCAAGATCGACCAGTTGTCCTGCGGCTACGGGCAGAGCCAGATCCTCCACGACCTGGACCTGCACGTGGCCAAGCGCGAGATCGTCGCGGTGATGGGCCGCAACGGCATGGGCAAGACCACCCTGTTCAAGAGCCTGATGGGCATCCTGCCGCAGTGGCAAGGCCAGGTCAGTGTGGACGGCCATGAGGTGTCGGCGCTGGAAACCCATGAGCGGGTAGCGCGGGGCATTGCCTATGTGCCCCAGGGCCGCATGATTTTCCCCAGCATGAGCGTGCTGGAAAACATCCAGACCGGCCTGCCGGCCTCGGCCCGAGGCAAGGTGCCGGAGGACTTGTATGCGCTGTTCCCGGTGCTCTACGACATGCAGTCGCGCAAGGGCGGCAACCTGTCGGGCGGGCAGCAACAGCAGTTGGCGATCGCGCGGGCCTTGGCGACCAACCCCAAGGTGTTGCTGCTGGATGAACCGACCGAGGGCATCCAGCCGTCGATCATCAAGGACATTGCACGCACGCTGAAGGAAATCCGCAACCTGCGCGACCTGACCATCGTGGTGTCGGAGCAGGTGCTGTCCTTCACCCTGGAGATCGCCGACCGTTTCCTGGTGATCGAGAAGGGCCGCTTTGTGATCGAAGAGACCCGTGATCGAGTGGACGAGGCGACCATCAGTCGCTACCTGTCGGTGTGACGAGGGCGGTCCCGGGGCCGCCGCATAGACAGCACGTACATGCAATTTTCCCCTGCCCGATAGCGCCACACTTCCCCCATCGCTCAACGTTCCAGGGGGGAAGACACCATGGACCCGACACCTAAGACCAGCCCTGACGAAGTCGTCACCCTGGTCGTCAAACACCGCATCAAGCCAGGCCTTGAAGCCGACTACGAAGCCTGGCTGCGGCGCATCGTGCGCATCGCCGGCGAGCGCCCCGGCCACCTCGGTGTAGACGTGGTGCGCAGCAAGCAGGGCGGCCTGGCGCTGTTCACCTGCGTACTGCGCTATGGCACCACCGCTGCGCTGGAGCAGTGGCTCGACTCCCCCCAACGCAAACAGCTGATCGCTGAAGCTGCGCCGATGCTGGCCGACGGCGACCAGACTGAAATCGGCGCGGCCAACGAGTTCTGGTTCACGCCCCTGGCCGACAGCGCCGCCAAGCCGCCGCGCTGGAAGCAGGCGGTGGTCAGCCTGTGTGTGATTTTGCCGCAGACCTTGTTGTTGCCGTTTATCTGGGGGCCGATCCTGCGTCTGCACCCGTTCCTGTCCAACTACGTGGTCTCCACCTTCCTGGTCACCCTGACCATCGTCCTGCTGGTGGTCTACCTGCTGATGCCGGCGGCTACCCGCCTGTTCGCTCCCTGGCTTGAAGCCTCTGTAAAGGAAACCCTATGAACGCCGATCTGATTCTGTTCAATGGCCAGTTCCACACCGTGGACCGTGAAAACCCGCGCGCAACCGCCGTCGCCATTCGCGAGGGGCGCTTCGTCGCCGTCGGCACTGACGGTGAGGCCATGGCCCTGCGCGGCAGCGGTACCCAGGTCATCGACCTCAAGGGGCGTACCGTGATCCCCGGCCTTAACGACTCGCACCTGCACCTGATCCGGGGCGGGCTGAACTATAACCTCGAACTGCGTTGGGAAGGCGTGCCATCCCTGGCCGATGCCCTGCGCATGCTCAAGGAGCAGGCCGACCGCACCCCCACGCCACAATGGGTGCGGGTGGTCGGTGGCTGGAACGAATTCCAGTTCGCCGAAAAGCGCATGCCGACCCTGGAAGAACTCAACCAGGCCGCGCCGGACACCCCGGTGTTCGTGCTGCACCTGTATGACCGCGCCTTGCTCAACCGCGCCGCCCTGCGCGTGGCCGGCTACACCAAGGACACGCCGAACCCGCCGGGTGGCGAGATTGTGCGTGACAGCCAAGGCAACCCCACCGGCATGCTGGTGGCGCGGCCCAACGCGATGATTCTGTATTCGACCCTGGCCAAGGGCCCGAAACTGCCCCTGGAATACCAGGTCAACTCGACCCGCCAGTTCATGCGTGAACTCAATCGCCTGGGCCTCACCAGTGCGATCGACGCCGGTGGCGGTTTCCAGAACTACCCCGATGACTACGCGGTGATCGAGCAACTGGCCAAGGATGAACAGCTGACGGTGCGCATCGCCTACAACCTGTTCACCCAGAAGCCCAAGGAAGAGCTCAGCGATTTCAAGAACTGGACCGGCAGCGTCACCCTGCACCAGGGCGACGACTACCTGCGCCACAACGGCGCTGGCGAGATGCTGGTGTTCTCCGCGGCGGATTTCGAAGACTTCCTCGAACCGCGCCCGGACCTGCCGCTGACCATGGAGCAGGAGTTGGAACCGGTGGTGCGTCACTTGGTGGAGCAGCGCTGGCCGTTCCGCCTGCACGCCACCTATGACGAATCGATCTCGCGCATGCTGGACGTGTTCGAGAAGGTCAACCGCGATATTCCGTTCAATGGCCTGCCATGGTTCTTCGACCATGCCGAAACCATCACCCCGAAAAACATCGAGCGCGTACGCGCCCTGGGTGGCGGTATTGCGATCCAGGACCGCATGGCGTTCCAGGGTGAGTACTTTGTCGAGCGCTACGGTGCCAAGGCCGCCGAAGCCACGCCGCCGATCAAACGCATGCTGGCCGAAGGCGTGCCGGTGGGCGCGGGCACCGATGCCACGCGGGTGTCGAGCTATAACCCGTGGACCTCGCTGTACTGGATGGTCAGCGGGCGTACCGTCGGCGGCCTGGAGCTGCATGCCGAAGGCTTGCCACGCCTGACCGCGCTGGAGCTGTTCACCCACGGCAGCGCCTGGTTCTCGTCGGAGCAGGGCAAGAAGGGCCAGATCAAGGTCGGCCAGTTGGCGGACGTCGCCGCGCTGTCGGCGGATTTTTTCAGCGTCGATGAAGAAGCCATCAAATGGATCGAATCGGTGCTCACCGTGGTCGGCGGCAAGGTGGTGTACGGCGCCGGCGACTTCGAAGGTTTCGCGCCACCGCGTGTACCGGTGCTGCCGGACTGGTCGCCGGTGGTCAAGGTGCCAGGGCACTGGCGTCCGTCTTCGCCGTTGCAAGCTCAGGTCCACCAGTGCAGCGGCCCCTGTGGCGTGCATTCCCATAGCCACGAAAAGGCGCGCCTTTCCAGCGTGCCGGTCAGCGACTTCCAGGGTTTCTGGGGGGCGTTTGGCTGTTCTTGCTTTGCCTTTTAATCAACTCGCCTCTTTCGACAAACAGGAGCAACTCCCATGACTTACAAACGCCTGAATAAAGATGATGCCGTGGTGCTGTTGGTGGATCACCAGACCGGCCTGATCTCCCTGGTGCAGGATTTCTCCCCCAATGAGTTCAAGAACAACGTACTGGCCCTGGCCGACGTGGCGAAGTTCTTCAACCTGCCGACCATCCTCACCACCAGTTTTGAAGGCGGTCCTAACGGCCCACTGGTACCCGAGCTGAAGGAACTGTTCCCGGACGCGCCGTATATCGCCCGTCCTGGCCAGATCAACGCCTGGGACAACGAAGATTTCGTCAAGGCCGTCAAGGCCACCGGCCGCAAGCAGATCATCATTGCCGGGGTGGTAACGGATGTGTGCGTAGCGTTCCCGACCCTGTGCGCCCTGGAAGAAGGCTTCGAGGTATTCGTGGTCACCGACGCCTCCGGCACCTTCAACGAAACCGTGCAACAAGCCGCCTGGGCGCGTATGACCGCCGCCGGTGCGCAACTGGTGAACTGGTTCGCCGTGGCCTGCGAGCTGCAAGTGGACTGGCGTAACGACATGGAAGGCCTGGCCAACCTGCTGTCGCCGCGCATCCCGAACTACCGCAACCTGATGAACAGCTACTCGGCGTTCACTGCCAAGTAAGCGGTTTTCAAGCCTTTAGGTAATCAATGTGGGAGGGGGCTTGCCCCCGATTGCGGTGTGTCAGTCTCAGTATTGTTGACTGATGCACCGCTATCGGGGGCAAGCCCCCTCCCACATTTAAATTGTGGTGATGCGACTATCCAGTTATAAAACAGCCAAATGTCCACCGAGAAGCGACAATGAACCCCTTCGAAGACATGCGCCTGTTCTGCCAGGTCATGGAGTCCGGCAGCTTTACTGCCGCCGCCGAGCAACTCGGCCTGTCCAAGCAATTTGTCAGCCGCCGCCTGATCCAGCTCGAAGACCGCCTCGGCGTGCGCCTGCTCAACCGCTCCACCCGCCGCCTGGATGTCACGCCCCTGGGGCAAAGTTACTACGAATCCGCCTTGCGCCTGCTCAACGATGTCGAGCAAGTGGAGCAGGGCATCGCCGGCCAGAACAGCGAACCGCGCGGCACCCTGCGCCTGAGCGCGCCGCTGTCGTTTGCCATGGCGCACCTGGGCTGCCTGCTGCCGCAGTTCTTGCAGCGCCACCCCCAGGTGTCGGTGGAGGTCGACCTCAGCGACCGCCCTGTGGACCTGATCGGCGAAGGCTACGACCTGGTCTTGCGCATCGGCACCCTGGAAGACTCCACCCTGATCGCCCGCCGTATCGCCAGCATCCCGCGGGTGTATTGCGCCAGTCCCGACTACCTGGCCCTGCGCGGTACCCCGCAAAAACCCGAGGACCTCGCCGACCACGACTGCCTGCCCTATGGCCATGGCCGCCAGGTGCAGTGGCGCTTCAAAGGCAAGGTGCAGGCACTGCAGGTCAGTGGCCGCATACGTGTGAATAACGGCGACCTGCTGCGCGACACCGCCATCGCAGGGCTGGGTGTGACCTACTTGCCGACCTTTATCGTCGGCGATGCCTTGAAGGACGGGCGCCTGGTGAGCGTACTGGACGACTTCGCCCCCGAAGACCTGACCTTGTCGGCGGTGTATCCCCAGCATCGGCAAAGCTCACGGCCGGTGCAGGCGCTGGTGGCGTTCCTGCGCGAGCGCCTGGCTAGTGGCTGTTGAATAGCTGGCGGATCAGGCTCGGCGTGCTGCCGGTCCAGCGCTTGAATGAGCGCCGGAAGTTCGCCGCGTCGTTGAAGTTCAGGTACGCCGCCACCTCATCGTTGCTGTAGCCCTTCACCTGATACAGGTGCAACGCGACTTGCTTGCGCACCCGATCCACCTGCTCCTGGAAGCCGGTGTCGTGTTTGTGCAGCTTGCGCTTGAGGGTCGCCGGGCTCATGGCGAAGGCCTGGGCTGCCTGTTCCAGGCTCGGCGGCTGGCGCACCTGGTCGTGCAGGTAGTCGTACAGGCAGTCGAGAAAGCTGCAGGCAAAACCCAATTGTTCGATCTGCTCGCGCGCTTGCTGGCGGGCGACCTGGCCAGCGGTGGCCGAGGCGCCCGGCCAGGCGCGGGTGAGGTATTCGCGCGGGATGCTCATCATGTCCAGCGGGCGCTCGAAGCGCGTGTGTTCGCCCAGGTTGACCCAGTACTGTTCGACATAGCGCGGCTCGCCGTGGCTGAAACTGCACGCCCACGGCAGGCGCTGGCCGCTGAGCCATTGGCTCATGGCAACCAGCGAGGTCATGCTCGCTTCCAGCAGGAAGCGCCAATGCTCGCCGGCGCCGCAACTGTCCCGCCAGTACAGGTAGGCGTGGTGTTCATCCAGCTCCAGTTGCAGCGTGGCCAATGGGCTGAGCAGCACCTGTTGCTGGATCAGGATCTCCAGCGCCTGGTGCAGGTGTTGCGCATGGCCCAGAGCGTGACTGGCCGCGCCGTAGTAACCGGGCAATAGCCGCTGCCCCAACAAAAAGCTGCTGTCGTCGGCGTCCAACAGCTTGCGGCTGTTGCCGATCAAGCCGAGAAACTGCTGTGGGCTCAGGCGTGCGGTACCCGCCAGGATGTCCTCATGAAACAGCCCGGTGCCGCGCAGCAGGCGGTGGCTGTCGATGTCGCGGGACAGCGCCAGGTCGATCAGCGTGGCGGGTTGGTAATGGCCGGGGATGAAGCGGCTGTCGGCTTCATACCAGCTGGTTTTCACGGCCATCTCAGGCACTTTTCGCAAGCGGTTGCTTGGCCCTGGCCAACGCCAGGTTCAGACGCTTGAGCAAGTCCTGGGGCGGTTCTTCAAGCGCCATCACCACGGCGGTGGTCGCAGCCAGTTGCAGGCGTTCGCCCTGTTGCCGGGTCTTGTGGGCCAGGCCGCGCACCGCTTGCTGCAACTCCAGCGCCAGCTCCTTGGCCTGGCGTTCGCCGGTATTGGGCAGCAGCACGACAAAGCGGTCACCGGCCAGGCGGCACAGCAAGTCCTGGCGGCGCAGGTTGAGCAGGAGCAAATGGCTCAACGCCTGCAACACCGCATCGCCCTCGGCGTGGCCGTAGGCCTGGTTGATGGCGGCGAAATTGTCCAGGTCCAGGGCCAGCAACGACAGCGGTTGTTGTTGCTCGCGGCTGTCTTGCAGGCTGTCGGCCAACTGACGCTTGAGGTAATCGGCGCCGGCCAGCGGCGTGAGTTTGTCGAACAGGCGATGTTCGCGAAACAGCCGTTCGCGTTTCTCCATCTGCGCGCTGATCGCCAGTTGTTCGCGGTGCCAATGGTAGATGCCGATGGTCAGCAGGATCATGCCCACCGGCATCGGCCCGGACTCCAGCCAGTGGTCCCAGGTGATGCTGTCGGGCAGGCGGATGAATTCGTCGAGGCTGTCGATCCACCAGGAGAAAAAGATGCACGACAGGCCCAGCGCCAGGTAGTTGGTGACGCGGCCGGCGGGGCGGCTTTTCAGCACCAGGCCCAGCCACACCAGGGCGAGCAGGGCGGAACCGCCTTCGCCGAAGATATCCAGCCATACCCACTCACTGACGCTTTTCAACTCGCCACAGGCCAGGTGCAGGATCAGCCCGAGGTTGGCGGCGATCAGCAGCAACGAGAGTTTCCAGCGGTGGGGCTTGAGCACGGAAAACATGGCCGCGGGTCCTTGGACAAGTGAGCGAGGAGGCCAGCACAGCAGATGCATGTGACCGTTGGATGACGGTGGGGGAGGGTCGAATCAGCTCATCTCACAGACAACAAAGGTCAAAAAATGTGGGAGGGGGCTTGCCCCCGATGGCTGTGTATCAGTCAACAGATATACCAGCTGACCCACCGCCATCGGGGCATGGGTATCTACACAATGTTGTATTAGCCAACGCTAACCACGATGCGAAGCGAGCCGCTCTTGATCTTGCTTTAGATCTTGATCTCAGGCGCCCCGTTAAACCACGCTGGCCGCAATTCGACAGTGATTTGGGGGGTAAACCGGCAGGGATGCCGGTTTAGCCGCCCCTCGCCATGGATGGCGCGTGGCGGCGGCCCCCCAAATCACTGTCGGATTGCGGGCACACCGAGCCTGGGCGAGGTGCCGAGTGGTGGGGCAAGAGCCCTTTGCTTACTTTGGGGCTTTTCCAAAGTGAGCCGCCGTAAGGGCGGAACCCTAAGTGGCCGTTACCGCAGCAACGGATATGTACCCGGTCCAAACCAAAAAAATAGTCGGCCCAGAGGCCGCCATCGGGGGCAAGCCCCCTCCCACAGGGGATCTTCACAGGTCATATCAGCTCATTCCACATCCAGAATCGGGTAAAACCCACGGTTTACGGGGCTTCGCGGCGATCCCTGTCACAGAACCGTCATCCCCCACCCCTAGCTTGCCCTCCCAGTTGCCGGGCCACTTGCCTGGCGCCAACGGACTCTTGGGGAGGATTTCATGTACAAGCGCACCGGGCTCGTCAGCTTTACGCTTACTGCCTTGGCCCTGGCCATCGCCAGTGAACGGCTCAACGCGGCGGAAGCGGCCACCACCGAACACGTTGAAGTGGTCGGCCAGGCTGCGGCCATCGACAAGGCCCTCAAGGAGCAGCGTTCCTCCGACAGCATCAAGAGCGTGGTGCATGCCGACGGTGTGGCGCAGTTGCCCGACGAAAACGTTGCCGAAGCGGCGCAGCGCCTGCCGGGGATCAGCGTCGAGCGTGACCAGGGCGAAGGGCGCTTTGTCAGCGTGCGCGGCCTGGGCCCGGACCTTAACAGCGTGACCATCAACGGTACCCTGGTGCCATCGCCCGAGAGCAAGCGGCGCGCCGTGGCCCTTGATGTGCTGCCCTCGGAACTGGTGCAGTCGCTGTCGGTGATCAAGACCCTGACCCCAGACATGGACGCCAACTCCCTGGGCGGTACCGTCGACGTGAAGAGTCTCTCGGCCTTCGACCACAACGGCCTGTTCTACACCGGCAGCACCGAAGCCAGCTACGACAAGAATACCGGGCAGACCAGCCCGAAATTCTCCGGCGCCGCCAGTAACCGTTTCAGCCTCGGCGACGGCATCGACAACTTCGGCGTGGCGGCGGCGCTGAGCTGGCAAAAGCGCGACTTCGGCTCGGACAACGTCGAAACCGGCGGCGCCTGGGACTTCAGCCGGGGCGCGCGGCTTAACGAGTTCGAACAGCGCGACTACGACATCAGCCGCGAACGCGCCGGCGGTGGCCTGAACTTCGACTACAAGCCCGACGACCTCAGCAGCTACTACCTGCGCACCCTCTACAGCCGCTACAAAGACAGCGAAACCCGCAACTCCACCAGTATTGAATTTGCCGACCCCCAGGCCGCTGGCGAACTGGGCGATGCCGAGGGCAAGCGCAAGCTGAAGAACCGTGAAGAAACCCAGGAAATCCAGTCCTACGTGTTCGGCGGCGAACGCATGCTGGGCCTTTGGACCTTGAGCGGCCAGGCCGGTTACAGCCAGTCCAGCGAAGACAGCCCGGCGCATATCGCAGGCGCCACCTTCGACGGCGGCGACTTTGCCAACAGCGGTTTCTACGACAAGGACAAGCCCCGCCCGATCATCGGCAGCGGCTTCTACGACGCCAGCAACTTCACCCTCGACAAGGTCGATTGGGAAAAGCAGAACACCCGCGACACCGAGAAAAACCTGCGCCTGGACCTGGCCCGCGACTATGACCTGAGCGGTTACGCCTCCCAGGTCAAGTTCGGCGGCAAGGTCAGTCGACGGAACAAGGACAACGACCTTGAAGCCTGGGTCTATAAAGACTTCGACACCCTGGGCTACAGCGCCGACCAGCTCAACCTCACCCAGTTCCAGAAGGGCAGCGTCGACTATCGCCTCGGCAACTACGGCCCAGGCATCAGTCCCGGCGCCATCAAGCAACTGATTGGCAGCCTCAACCCGGCGGATTTCTACGACGAGACCGAATCGCGGGTCAACGACTTCACCCTCCGCGAAGACATCAACGCCGGCTACCTGATGAACACCATCGACATCGACGACTGGCGTTTTATCGCCGGCCTGCGTTACGAAGGCACCGAGTTCGAAGCCAAGGGGACCGGCGCCACCGACGGCCAGTTCACCGCCACCGAGACCAAGCGCCGTTATCACCACTGGCTGCCGGGCCTGCATGCGCGCTACCAGATCGACAAGAACACCCAGGTGCGCGCGGCCTGGACCAAATCGGTGGTGCGCCCGACCTTTGGCCAGCTGGCACCGGGCTTTGTGATCGACGATGACGAAGCCACCTTCGGCAACCCGGACCTCAAGCCGCTGGAGTCGAGCAACCTGGACCTGGGCATCGAGCATTTCATGGGCCGCGCCGGAACTGTGTCGGCGTTCGTGTTCTACAAGGACATCAAGCATTTCGTCTACAACACCGACCTCGCCGGCACCGGCGCCTGGGCCAACTTCGCCGAGGCCCATACCTACGCCAACGGCGACAGCGCCAAGCTCTACGGCCTGGAACTGGCCTACTCACAGAAGTTCGACTGGCTGCCCGCACCGTGGAACGGTTTGCTGATCGGCGCCAACAGCACCTTCAGCCGGTCCAGCGCGGATATCGAAGGCTTCGACGCCGCCAGTGGCACGAACCGCAAGCGCACTATCAGCCTGCCCAACCAGTCGGACACCGTCGGCAACCTGATGCTCGGTTGGGAAGACGACACGCTCAGCCTGCGCCTGTCGGCCAACTACAAGTCGGCCTACCTGTATGAACTGGCGTCGATCAACGACAAGGCCCACGACCGGCACGTCGACGCGCAGACCTTCGTCGATTTCAGCGCGCGTTACTCGCTGACCAAGAACCTGCAAGTCAGCTTCGAGGCCCAGAACCTCACCGACGAGTCGTACTTCGTCTACACCGGCAACCGCAGCTACAACGGCCAATACGAAGAGTACGGCCCGACCTACAAAGTGGGCCTGACCTTCACCCATTTCTAACCCACCCCATACCCCACTGTAGGAGCGAGCTTGCTCGCGAAAAAGCCCGGAACACCGCGTGCATCCAGACAGCCCGCGACATCGTTGACGTTCTTCGCGAGCAAGCTCGCTCCTACAAGACAAGGATTTTGTTTGTTCATGAGACTTTCCAAGCTATACCTGCTGATCGCCCTGGCCACCGGCGGCAATGCATTCGCCGCCGACCTGGCGCTGACCCCTTGGGCACCCAGCCTGAAGGCCGAAGCCGTGGCCTTCCTGCCCAACGCCAGCGAGCGCGTGGCCGCCAGCACCCGTGACGGCCTGCAACTGCTCGACAGCAAAGGCGCCGAACTGGCGCGTTTCAAAGGCAACTTCAGCAGCCTCGACACCCGCGCCGCAGGCACCCACGTGCTGGTCGCCAGCCTCGACAACGACCGCCAGCAGGCGCTGCTGATCAACCTGGACAGCGCCAGCAAAACCTGGGGCACGCCGGTCTACCTGCCGACCCGCGACTACCCGGTGAATGGCCTGTGCCTGTACCGCGACGCAGCGGCCAACCTGTTTGTGTTCCTGGTGGGCGAGGAGGGCAAGGGCGAGCAATGGCTGGTGGGCAACGGCTCGACCTTGCTCGCTGAACCCCAGCGCGTACGCGGTTTGCCGCTGCCGCCGTCGGCGCAGTTCTGCCAGGTGGACGACGCCACCCAGCAATTGGTGGTGAATGAAGAGAATGTGGGCTGGTGGGCCTACCCGGCGCACCCGGAAGCCGATGTGAAACGCACCCCGGTGGCGCTGTTCGACAACCCCAAACGCGAAGCTGGGGCCATGGCGCTGGTACCCGGTGGCGTGGTCGCGCTGGACCCGAAGACCGCCCAGTTGCACCTGTTCCAGCAAACCGGCGAGCGCTGGGTGGAGCAATCGAGCCTGACCCTGCCGGGCCTGAAAGAGCCGGAACAACTGGCGATCAATGGCCGCCAACTGCTGGTGCGCGATGACGACAGCGGCGCGCTCTACCAGGCCAGGCTCGACTGGCAGGCCAAGCCCGTCGCGGTGGCGCCGCTGCTGCCGGAGGTCGCGGCCTTGCGCCAGAGCGACCCGGTTGGCCGCCAGGGCGATGCGGCGGATGACCCGGCGATCTGGATTCACCCCGAAACACCGGGCAAAAGCCGTGTGCTCGGCACCAACAAAAAGCAAGGCCTGCTCGCCTACGACCTCGACGGCAAGCTGTTGCAGGAACTGGCGGTGGGCCGCCTGAATAACGTCGATGTACGCCCCCGCTTCAAGCTCGGCCAGCAAACGGTCGACCTGGCCGTGGCGAGCAACCGCGATCACAACAGCCTGAGCCTGTTCAGCATCGACCGTCAGAGCGGCGAGCTGCGTGAAGCCGGTGAAGTGCCCACGCCGCTCAAGGAAATCTACGGCATTTGCCTGTTCCAGCCAGCCAGCGGCGAGATCTACGCAATCGCCAACGGTAAGGACGGCACCTTCCTGCAATACCGCCTCAGCGCGCCGGACGGCCGGGTGCAGGGCGAGCTGGTGCGCCAGTTCAAGGTCGACAGCCAACCCGAAGGCTGTGTGGCCGACGACCAGCGCCAGCGCCTGTTTATCGGTGAAGAAGATGTGGGCGTGTGGGCGGTGGATGCGCGTGCCGATCAACCGGCGACCTTGACCAGCGTGATCAAGGTCGGCCCACAGTTGCATGCGGATGTCGAAGGCCTGGCGCTGTACCAGAGTGATAAGCATGACTACCTGGTGATCTCGAGCCAAGGCAATGACAGCTACCTGGTGGTGGATGCCGAGCCGCCGTTTGCCGTGCATGGCGGCTTCCGCGTCGGCTTGAACGCCGCTGCCGGGATCGACGGCGCTTCGGAAACCGATGGCCTGGAAGTCACCGCCATCAACCTCGGTGGGCCTTGGAGCCAGGGCATGCTGGTGGTGCAGGACGGGCGCAAGCGCATGCCCGAGCAAACCCAGAACTTCAAATTCGTGCCCTGGGCCGAGGTCACCCGCGCATTGAAATTGCCGTGAACCGTCATCAACCGGTCATCACTTTTTAATCGAATGGGAGATTCACTATGCACGCGACGATGGAACATATGACGATCTGGGGTTTGATCAGCGACGCCAGCCTGTTGGTCAAGGCGGTCATGGTTACCTTGCTGTTGGCGTCCTTGCTCAGCTGGTACCTGATTATCCAACGCGGCAGTGTGCTGCGCCGCCTGGAACGGCAGTTGAACGGTTTTGTGCAACGCTTTCGCGCCGCGCCGGACTTGCAGGCGCTGTACCGCGACACGTTGCAGGCGGGCGAGGGCGGCGTGGCGCCGATCTTTATTGCCGGGGTTCAGGAATACCAGCACCTGCACAGCCATGATCCGCAGGTGCTCGAAGGCGTCGAGCGGGCCTTGCAGGTAGCGATCACCGAGCAGGAAATCGAGCTGGAAAAGGGCCTGCAATTTCTCGCCACCGTGGGGTCGGTCAGCCCGTACATCGGTCTGTTCGGCACGGTGTGGGGCATCATGAATTCCTTTATCGGCCTTTCCCAGGTGCAGCAGGCCACGTTGTCCACCGTAGCGCCGGGCATCGCCGAAGCCTTGATCGCCACGGCCATCGGCCTGTTTGCCGCCATCCCGGCGGTGATCGCCTATAACCGTTTCGCGGCGCGCGGCCAGACTCTGCTCACCCGTTACTACGCGTTTGGCAATGAGCTGCAAGTGCGCCTGCACCGCAGCCTGCGCGGTGCCGCGATCAACCTGGCCGTGGCCGCCTGAACAGGAGCGCTCCCATGTTAGTAAGGCCGCAACGCAAGCACGGGCCCAAGGCCGAGATGAACGTGGTGCCGTATATCGATGTGATGCTGGTGCTGCTGGTGATCTTCATGGTGACCGCGCCGATGTTGACCCAGGGCGTGAAGATCGAACTGCCCAAGGTCGCCGCCGAGGCGTTGGCCACCGACACCCGCCAGCAGATCCTCACGCTGTCGGTAAAGGCCGACGGTGGCTATTACTGGAACCTCGGCGGCGAACTCGATACCCAACACCAGACCGACAGCGCCGTGAGCCTGGAGGAAATGGGCGCCAAGGTCATGCAGGTGGTGGCCGCGCGCAGCGACACCCAGGTCTACATCCGCGCCGACGACAACGCCGGTTACGGCCGTGTGGTCGCGGCCATGGCGGTGTTGCAGAAGGGCGGGGTCAGCAACCTGGGGCTGGTGACCGAGGCCCCGCAATGACGGCGATGATCATGCACAGTCCGACCCTGCCGATGGCGCCCCGGGATGCTTCGGGTTTTTGCAGAAACAGCCTCGCCGCCAGCCTGGCGGTGGCGCTGCACGTGGGCGTGCTGGCCGCGTTGATGCTGGGCTGGTCGACGGAGAAGCCCGTGGTGGATGCCCTTAGGGTGATGCACACGCAGCTGGTCATGCTGCCACCGGCGCCAGCGCCCGAGCCTGAACCGGTGGTGGCCGCGCCCGCACCGTCGGAGCCGCTGGTGGTACCGGTGCCGGCCCCGGCAAAGCCCACGGTCGACCCGCAGATCCAGGCGCAAAAACTCGAGAAAGCCGCCTTGGCGCGTAAACGCGTCGAAGACAAGAAAATCGAGCAGCAGCAGGAACGCCTGGCCACCGAACAACGCCACCGCGAGCTGGAACAACAGCGCCTCGATCAGCAACGCCTGGCCGCTGAAAAAGCCCGAGCTGCTACCCCAGCCCCAGCCCCGGCAGCGGCCTTCGACAGCCGCCAATACCAACCCCTGAGCAAGGAGGCACCGGACTATCCCGAACGCGCCCTGGACAAGCACATCGAAGGCGACTGCTCGGTGGAATACACCGTCAACCCCCAGGGCCGGGTAGAAAACCCCAAGGTGCTGGACGGCTGCCACCCCTTGTTTATCCGGCCTTCATTGGCGGCGGCGAATACTTTCCGTTACCAGCCGCGGATCGTCGAAGGCAAGGCCGTGGCCGTACCAGCGGTGCGCAACACCTTCCACTACCGCATCAAATGAACGTTTCCAACGGACACAGGCCCCCTGTGGGAGAGGGGGCAAGCCCTAATTGTAGGAGCGAGCTTGCTCGCGAAAAACGTCAACGATAACGCGTGTTTCCTGAATCAACGCGGCGCCTGTGAGTTTTTCGCGAGCAAGAACTAGGCGTGATCGGACTTGTTGTGGCGAGCAGGCTTGCTGTGGTGATCGGGCTTGTTGTGGCGAGCGGGCTTGCCCCGCGTTGGGGCGCGAAGCGGCCCCAAAACCAGGCAGCGCGGTGTGTCAGTTAAAAACACATCGCCTGTGATGGGGCCGCTTCGCAGCCCAACGCGGGGCAAGCCCGCTCGCCACAACAAGCCCGATCGCCACGGCAAGCCCTCTCCCACATGGTTGAACGGCGTCAGGCGTTAGCTAGATTCGATAGTTCGATACCTGAAACGTAGCGTTCCAGATTCGCCAGGAACGTATCGGCAATCTCGTTGCGGCTATTGGTCGAGATCGCCGAGGTGTGCGGCGATAACCGCACCCGTGGGTGGCTGTACAGCGGGTGCCCATCCGGCAGCGGCTCTGGCTCGGTCACGTCAAGCGATGCCAGGCCGACCTGGCCGTTATCCAACGCCTCCAACAACGCCTCCTGATCCAGCAACCCACCGCGTGCGATGTTGATCAGGTGCAGCCCCGGCTTGGCGCTGCCCAGCACATCACGGTTGATGATATGCCGCGTGGCCTCCGTCAGCGGCGCTGCCACCACCAAGTGGTCGGCGCGGGCGAACAGGTCATGGATATCCGCCGCCGCCTGCACACCGTCAACACCCAACGGCGTCGAACGGTGGCGCAGCGCGACCACCTTGATGCCCAGGCCCAGGGCTTTGTGCGCCAGGCTTTGGCCAATTGCGCCGAAGCCGAGGATGCCCAGGGTGGTGCCCTTGAGCGGACGCAGGGCGGTGAAGTTCCATTGCGAGTCCTTCACCCAGATGTCCGGCAAATGCTTGGAGGCGGCAAAGATCGCCGCCAGGGCGAACTCGGCCAGGTTGTCGGCGGCGCTGCCCCGGGAGGTGGTCACCGGTGGGCCGTTGAACAGCCACTGCGGGTAGAAGTCGATACCCGATGAGACCAGGTGCACCCATTGCGCACCATAGGGCCAGCCCGGCGGTGGGGTGTCCGGTGCCGTGTAGCCGTGCACATTGATCGGGCGCAGCAGCAGGATATTCGCCTGGGGCGGCAGGTCGCCTGGCACGCCCACCGGCACGCCGATCACCTGGGCTTGAGGGTGGATCGCAGTGACGCGCGCGCGGATCACGTCGTTGTAGTCTTCGCCCAGTTGGCTGGCAATAATCACCTGGCTCATGTGCGTTCCTTCTGGCGTTGGGCGAAGACGGCTTTGCCGACGCCTTGCAGCACGGCGTCGTTCTGTGGGGTATGCACGCGGCTGCACAGCACGTCGCGGTAATGCCGTTGCAGTGGGTTGTGTCGCGACAGGCCGGGGTTGCCGGACGCCTCAATGGCCAGTTCCACCGCACGGATGGCGTTACCGGTCACCAGGTACTTCAATTGAGCCGCATTGGCTGCCGGGGTGTGGCCTTCGGCGGCAGCGTCCAACAGGCTGCGGTTGGCAAACAACAGGGTGTCGATATGCCCAACGGTTTCCTGGAAACGCGGCAGGGTGGACAGCGCCGCGCCGAGGTTGGAGGGCGTGCGTTCTTCCAGCCAATTCACCAGCCAGTCCCGCGCGGCCTGGGCCACGGCGTCATACACCGAGGACAACAACACCGACATCCATAGGAAATCCTCGCTATCCAGCTCGGGCTTTGGCGCGCTCCAGGGGCTGACGCTGACGGCGTGATCCAGCGGCACCAGCACGTTGTCGAGCACCACTTCATGGCTGCAAGTGGCGCGCATGCCCAGGTGGTCCCAGGTGTCGATGATGCTCACGCCGGGGCTGTCCTTGGGCACCAGCCAGATGCCCACCAGTGGGTCTGGGTCATCGCTGCGTGCCCATACGCTGAACCAGCTCAGGCCATGGCTGCCGGTGGAGTAGATCTTGCGCCCGCTGATGCGCCAGCCATCAACGGTGCGCACCGCCGTGGTCGCCGGCAGGCCCCCGCGGGCCGGGGTGCCGAGGTCGGGTTCGACGCGCAGGGCATTGATCAGCGCGCCGTTGCGTACCGCCTCTTCGGCGACTCGCACGCGCAGGTGCCGGGGCCAGGTCTTGCTGTCTTGCAGGCGGGTGTGTTGCAGGTACTGCATGACCAGGATCAGTGCAGTGGACGGTTCACCCTTGGCAATCGCGCTGATCGCCTTGCGCGCCTGGGGCAGGCTGGCTCCGCCGCCACCGAGGGCCTTGGGCACGGTGAGGGCGAGCAGGCCGTGTTCATGCAGCAACGTGAAATTGTCCTGGGGGAAGGCACCGCTTTCGTCGTACAGGTGCGCGGTGCTGGCCAGCTCGGCGCCGAGGCGTTCGAGCAGGGCATCGAAGTGGGCGACTTCCACGGAGCGTAGAGACGGTTGGGTCATAAGAATGTACTCAGGCCAGGGCCTTTTCGGGGGGGTCGATCACGCTGTAGCGATTGGCCGGTACGTCCAGGCCGAGATTGTCGCGCAGGGTCTGGCCGCTGTACTCGGTGCGGAACAGGCCGCGCTGTTGGAGCACCGGCACCACCAGTTCGGTGAAGTACTGCAACCCATCCGGCAGTACCGAATTGACGATAAAACCATCGCTGGCGCCAGTCTCGAACCAGGTCTGGATCGCATCGGCGACCTGCTCCGGGGTGCCGACGAAATCACGCTTGGGCCGTGAGAACCGCAGGGCCACTTCGCGCAGGGTCAACCCTTCGTCCCTGGCCAGTTGCTTGATGCGGTCCGAGCCGCCTTTCTGGCTGTTGGAGCCCAGGTCGCCGAGTTCCGGGAAGGGGGCGTCCAGGGGGTACTGGCTGAAGTCATGGTCATTGAACGGGCGGCCCAGGGCGACGATCGCATCTTCCACGGTGACCAGGTCCACGGCCTGCTGATAGCGGCTTTCCACTTCGGCCTCGTCGCGGCCGACAATCGGGCGGATGCCCGGCAGGATAGACAGGCTGTCGGCGTCGCGGCCAAAGCCTTTGGCGCGGCGTTTGAGGTCCTGGGTGTAGGCCAGGCCTTCTTCGATGCTCTCCACGTGCACAAAGATGGCGTCGGCGTTCTGCGCCGCAAAGTTACGCCCATCTTCGGACGTGCCCGCCTGGAAAATCACCGGTTGGCCCTGGCGCGAGCGCGCAATGTTCAGCGGGCCTTTTACCGAGAAAAACTCGCCCTTGTGGTTCAGCGCATGCAGCTTGCTCGGCGTAAAGAATTCGCCGCTTTGCTTGTTGTAGGCAAAGGCGTCGTCTTCCCAGGAATCCCACAGGCCCTTGACCACGTTGAGGTGTTCCTTGGCGATGCGATAGCGCACGGCGTGCGGCGGGTGCTCTACCTTGCCGAAGTTGTCGGCGGTGCCGCTGAGCCACGAGGTGACCACGTTCCAACCGGCACGACCGCCGCTGATATGGTCCAGCGACGCGAACTGGCGCGCGACCTGATAGGGCTCGGTGTAGCTGACGGTCACGGTGGCGACCAGGCCGATGTGCGTGGTCAGTGCCGCGAGGGCCGAGAGGATGGTCAGCGGCTCGAAACGGTTGAGGTAATGCGGGCTGGACTTGGCGTGGATGTGAAGGCTGTCGGCGATGAACACGAAGTCGAACTTGGCCGCTTCGGCGAGCTCGGTCTGCTGCTTGTAGAAGCCGAAATTCGTGCTGGCGTTGGGTTGCGCCTGCGGGTGGCGCCATTCGCCCCAACCGTGGCCGACACCGTGGACCATGGCCCCCAATTTCAATTGACGTGGCTTGCTCATGTTTTCTGCTCCTTAGCGCGAGGCTTGATTGTTGGGGGCACGCTTGGCGTTAAAGCTCTTGTCGAAGCCCTGGGACACGTCGATGTGCCTGGTCAGCAGGCCTTCTTGTTGGTAGGTGTCGGCGGTGGCTTGCAGGCCACTGATCACGCTGTCGTCAATCAGCACCGGGCTCAGGCGGGTCTCCTTGGCCACGGCCACATGCACGGCCAGCGGCAGCCCGGTGATTTTGGCCTGGGCGGCGGCGTACTCGTTGGGGTGGGTATTGGCCCAGGCGTAGGCGCGGTCGACGCGGGCGACAAAGTCGTCCAACTGCGTGCGCTTGTCGGCGATGGCCTGGCTGGTGGCGGCAAGGTACAGGTGGTTGCTCAACAGCGTGTTGCCGCTGGCCACGATCCGCGCCTGGCTTTGTGAGGTGACCACCGTGGTGTAAGGGTCCCAGGTCGACCAGGCGTCGACGGTGCCGTTATCCAGCACCAGGCGCGACTCGCTGGGCAACAGGAAAATGAACTGCACATCCTTGGTGGTCAGGCCGGCCGTGGCCAGGGCCTTGATCACCAGGTAGTGGCCGATGGACCCGCGTCCGGTCACGATTTTCTTGCCCTTGAGGTCGGCCACCGTCTTGATCGGCGAATCCTTGGGCACCAGCAGGGCGGTGGTGTTACGCCCTTCGGCGTGGATGATGCTGACCACCTTGAGCGACGCTCCGGCCCCCAAGGCAAACACGTAGGGTGCGTCACCCAAGGCGCCGATATCCACGGCCCCGGCATTCAAGGCTTCGCCCAGGGGCGAAGCGGACGGGAACTCCGACCACTGGATTTCATAAGGCACGTTTTTCGCCTCGCCCGAGACTTCCAGCAGCGTCTTGATCGTCGATTTCTGGTTGGCCACCCGCAGCGGTTGCAGGTCGGCGGCGTGGGCGCTGGTGGCCAGGCCAAGGGCCAGGGCGGTGCTCAGGAGCAGGCGCTTGAATGGGGTAGTAAAGACCATGGGATGCAGGCTCCAGGCAGATCAGAAAAAAGGTTTGGCTACCTCCGCCTGGAGAAGGGGTCGGTGAGGAGTTTACGTTATGCTCATAAAAACATACTGTGAAGTTCTTTTTGGTTATATGTTAATTATTAAAATAACTGATTATGTATTTATTTATTATTCTAAAATTGCATGGATTAACCCTGAGGTGGATGCGGTCCATGTGGGAGAGGCGGTGCGACGATTCGACTTGCTTCCTCCCACAGGGATCTGTGCCGGGTATGGAAAAGTGATCAGATCACATAGAACCCATGGGTGCCGTCGCGGGCCAGTTGGTCGACTAAACCGAACTCCCAGTCCAGGTAGGCCTGCATGGCTTCCTTGGGGTTGTCCGTGCCTTCGTAAGGGCGGCGGTAGCGGTCGATACGCGGTGAGGCCAGGTGGGTTTCACCTTCTTCCAGCGGCAGTTGCGCGTTGATCCAGCCAGCGGTGCCGTCTTGCAGCAGGAACACTTGCTTGCCGGTGATGGCTTCGACTTCGGCCACGGCCAGGCGCGCCAGTTGGCTGCTGCCGCAGGTCAGCACGTAGCGCTGGGCGGCCGGCACCTTGGCCAGCGCCTGGGGCAGTTGCGCGCGCAAGGCCCACCAGGCACCAGGGATATGGCGTTTGACGTAGTTGGCGCTGGCGGTGAAATCCAGTACCGCCGTGTCGCCATGGGCCAGCCACTCGGCGAGGGTGTGCGGGCTGATCAGTTCGGCCTGGGGCGGTGCGGGCACCGGCGCGACCCAGGCGCCATGCTCGCTGAAATCTGCGGCTTGCAGGCCGTCCAGCACATGCACTTCCCAGCCCAGTTGGGCCAGCCATGAAGCCGACATATTGGCGCGCACACCGTCATCATCGACCAGTACCAGGCGTGCACCGCGCACGCTGGCAACGTGATCGGTTTCCTGCACCAACTGCCCACCCGGGGTCGAGCGCGCGCCGCGCAGGTGGCCGGCTTCGAATTCCTCCGGGGTGCGCACATCGAACAAGTAGGTGGTACGGGACGCCTGCTGTTGCCAGCGCTGCAGGTCGGCGAGGGTGGCGCGGCCGACGCGGGCCTTGTCAGCCACACGCCGCGCATCCGCGGCGGCGACCTGGCGGTGGGCTTCCGAGGTCGGGGCAAAGCGTCGCGACTGACCATGGGCGAGCTTCTGCCCGGCCAACGTCCAGCCGATGGTGCCGTTGCGCAGGGCCGAGACCGGGTTGGCCACGCCGGCATTGATCAGTGACTGCGTGCCGATAATGCTGCGGGTGCGTCCGGCGCAGTTGACGATGATGCGGGTGGCCGGGTCCGGCGCCAGCTCACGGACGCGCAACACCAGTTCGGCACCCGGCACGCTGATGCCGGTGGGGATGCTCATGGTCTGGTATTCATCAAAACGGCGCGCGTCGAGCACCACCACATCGGCTTGGCTGTCGAGCAGCGCCTGCACGTCTTCAGCGGCCAGGGACGGCGTGTGACGCTCACTTTCGACCAGCTCGCCAAACGCCTTGCTCGGCACGTTGACGTCGATAAACAGCTCGCCACCGGCCTTGCGCCAACCGTCGAGCCCACCCTCGAGCAGGCTGACCTGGGTATAGCCCAGCGCGAGCAAACGTTCGGCCGCGCGGGCGGCCAGCCCTTCACCGTTGTCGTAGACGGTGACCTGGGTATCCCGGCGCGGAATGCGCGAGTACACCTCAAGCTCCAGCTTCGACAGCGGGATATTCGCGGCGAACAGGGGGTGGGATTCGGCAAACGGTGCTTCTTCGCGCACGTCTACCAGGGCGACTTCTTCACGGTCCAACAGGGCCTGGCGAATCTGGGCGTAGCTGCGGGTGGATACGGTGCTCATAGGGCGGGGCTCTTTTCTTTGGACAAATCCCAGATATTCGGGAGGAAGGCATTGGAATAGCCGGAGATAAACAGTTTCTCGCTGCCGTCGGGCTGGTACACCGCGCGGCGCACGGCACCGATATTGGCGCCGTACACATGAATGCTGATCGACACTTGGTCGCTGTGGGCATTGCTGACTTGATGGATGTCGCCGATCTTGGGCGATACCGCCTCGACCTGGCCCGGCACCAACTGGACCGGCTTGCCTTCGGCGACCAGGCGCCCGTCGGGCGCGCGCTCGAAGCCCTGGGAAAACTCCGCACCGCGCAACATGCCGATCAGCCCCCACACCCGATGGTCATGAATCGGCGTGCTTTGCCCCGGCCCCCACACAAAACTGACGATGCTGAACCGCTGGCGCGAATCGGCGTGCAGTAAAAATTGCTGATAGCGCTCGGGGTCGGGTTGGGCGAACGCATCGGGGAGCCAGTCGTCATGGCTGACCAGTTGCGCCAGCAGCTTGCCGCCACGGTGCAACAGGTCGCCTTCGCGTGGATTGCCGTCGATCAATTCCGCCAGGGCGCCTATGAAGGCTCTGAGTCTCTCGGGGTGCTTGGCTTGGGTCATGACAATTCCATCGGATACGTTTGATAGGAATGGGTTGATGGGTTTATATAAGCATAATGTTTATAGTTAATATGCTATTTTTTAATGATTAGCTTATAGCTGCAGGTAATTTAGAACCGGTCTGAATAGCGTTAGACGTTATCGATCACACGCTGGGCTATCCAGATAATCGTCCTGCAACTATGCTTTGCACACATCTTAATGACTGTTCTCTATGTGCGGCCCAAATGAAAATTGACGATATCGATGCCTTTGTCGAAGTGATTCGTTGCCAGTCCATCAGCCATGCCGCCGAGTCGTTGCAACTGACCCAGCCGGCCATCACCCGCCGCGTGCAGAACTTCGAGCAGGCGCTGGGCGTGGAGTTGTTCGACCGCAACACCAAGCCGCTCAAGCCTACGTTGATCGGCACCCGCGTCTATGAACAGTGCCGGTTGATCCTGCGCGAGATGGACGCCCTGCGCGAATTGGTCGCCACCGACGCACCGCCCACCGGCCTGTTACGCCTGGGCGTGCCGCAGACCATTGGTGACGTGGTGCTGCTCGATGCACTCAAGCACCTGCGCAGCGAATACCCCGACTTGCGCGCCCAGGTCGCCACTGGCTGGGGCAGCCAACTGGTGGGCAAGATCGAGCGCGGTGAGTTGGACGCGGCGGCGGCCCTGTTTCCGGCGGGCAAGGTTTTCCCCGACAACGTGGTCGGCGAGTCCATCGGCAAGATGGAACTGGTGGTGGTCTGCGCCAAGGCCCAACTGCCGAAGAAGCCCTGCAAGCTGGCGGACGTGTACCAGAACGGTTGGATCCTCAATCCGGATGGCTGCGGTTTTCGCGCCGGTTTGCAGCGCACCTTGTCCGATCAAGGCCTGGCCCTGCGGGTCAACCTGGAGACGTTCGGCACCGAGCTGCAACTGGGCCTGGTGGCCGACGGCTTGGGCCTGGGCCTGGTGCCGCGGCCTTTGCTGGAGCGCAGTGCCCACCGCGAGCAACTGGCGGTGATGCCGCTCAAGGATTTCAAGCCGGTGATGGATTTGTGGCTGATCTACCCGCACTTCCTCGGTAACTTGCAGGGGCCGGTGGACGCGTTTGGCAAACTGGTGGCGGCGTCCCTGCATAAGATCCGCAACGCAGCCTGATCCATGTGGGAGGGGGCTTGCCCCTGATTGCGGTGTATCAGTCAGCTCGTCTGTCGCTGACCCACTGCCATCGGGGGCAAGCCCCCTCCCACATTTGGACTGTGCAAGCCTTCAAGGCATTCTTGGCATTCACTGTCTTGGGCAACAGCTCCGGTTTGACTGGGTGTATAGAGATCAAAAATGTGGGAGGGGGCTTTGTGTTGGTGGTGTGGGTGTTATGAAAAAAAATAATAATTAGCTTAGATTAAAATGTGCTTTTTCTTATTTTTTTCCATCCCCTAGGCTTGCTTGGAAGTCCTTAAGGCCATCCAGGAAGTTTTGCCATGAGCAGCGTCACCCCGATTTCCAGCGTTTCCAACCATGTTCGCCAGCGTGTCACTCCCGAAGAATGGGACGTGCGCGTCAAACTGGCCGCCGCTTACCGGCTGGCGGCCGTGTATAAGTGGACCGACCACATCTACACCCACTTCTCCGCCCGTGTACCGGGGCCGCACGAGCACTTCCTGATCAACGCCTTCGGGCTATTGTTCGATGAAATCAGTGCCTCCAACCTGGTCAAGGTCGACCTCGACGGTACCATCGTCGACGACCCTACCGGCTTGGGCATCAACTACGCCGGCTACGTGATCCACAGTGCCATCCACGGCGCACGCCATGACCTGCACGCTGTGTTGCATACCCACACCCGCGACGGCATTGCGGTGTCGGCGCAGAAGGACGGCCTGTTGCCGATCTCTCAGCACTCCATCGGCTTCTCGGGGCGGGTGGCCTACCACGGTTATGAAGGCGTGGCCCTCGACCTCGACGAACGTGAGCGCCTGGTGGCCGACCTGGGCGACAAGAGCGTGATGATCCTGCGTAACCATGGGCTGCTGACCGCGGGTGTCAGCGTTGAACATGCGTTTCAACAGCTGCAACAGCTGGAGCGCGCGTGCAATATCCAGGTCGCGGCGCAGGCAGCGGGGAATGCGGAGTTGATCTTCCCGCCAGCTGAAGTGGTGGCGAAGGTCGAGCAACAGGCCAAGGCGTTTGCCAGCGGCGAGGGGCCGGGTGTGGCGCGGCATTGGAATGCGCTGATTCGGCAGTTGGAGCGCAACGATACCGACTATAAGAACTGATCCGGAGCCTGGTGAAGATCAAAGTGTGGGAGGGGCGGTGCGACGATTCGACTTGCCCCCGATGGCGGTGTATCAGTCAGCTCATCTGTTACTGACCCACTGCTATCGGGGGGCAAGTCGAATCGTCGCACCGCCCCTCCCACCTTGGTTTTGTAGTGGTTGTCAGGCGACTTTCTGCTCGCGTTCAGCAATCAGCTGGCGGGTGAGGGGGATCAACCGCTTGCCATAGTCGATCGCATCGTTGAGCGGATCAAACCCACGAATCAGGAAGGTGGTGATGCCGAGGTCGTAATAATCTACCAAGGCCTCCGCAACTTGCTCAGCGGTGCCCACCAACGAGGTGGAGTTACCTTGTGCCCCCAGCAACCCAGCAATCCCGGTCCACAAACGCTTATCCAGTCGCGCCCCCTGCGCCGCCGCCGCGAGCAAGCGGCGTGAACCTTCGTTTGGCGGTTCACGCCGCACAAAACCGTTCTTCTGCGCCAGCGCCGTCGCCTGCTGCAAGATGCTCTCGGCCCGCGCCCACGCCAGTTCCTCGGTCTCGGCGAGGATCGGCCGCAACGACAGGCTGAAGCGAATCGTGCGCCCGTGCCTGGCCGCTTCAGCCCGCACCTGGGTCACGATTTCGCGCACTTGCTCATAGGTCTCGCCCCACAGCGCGTACACATCGGCATGCTTGCCTGCCACTTCAATCGCGGCCTTGGAGGAGCCGCCAAAGTACAGTGGGATATGCGGCTGTTGCGGTGACTTCACCGCAGAGTGCGCGCCCTCCACCTGGTAGTAAGTGCCGGCGAAGTCGAAGGGCTGTTCGCTGGTCCATTCCTGGCGCACCACGCTCAGGTATTCGTCCGTACGCGCGTAGCGTTCGTCCTTGCCGAGATGGCTGCCGTCGGCGCGCAGTTCGCGGTCGTCACCCCCGGTGATGATATGCACGGCGGTACGCCCGCCGTTGAACACATCCAGGGTGGCGAACTGGCGCGCAGCCAGGGTCGGTTGGGCAAAGCCGGGGCGGTGGGCAATCAGGAATTGCAGTTTTTTCGTCACGCTGGCCGCATGGGAGGCGATCAGCGTGCTGTCCGGGCTGTTGGAGTGGAAGGCCACCAGGGCGCGGTCGAAGCCGGCCTCTTCGTGAGCCCGGGCCACGGTCTCCACGTAGTCCGGTTGCAGGGTCGGGCCGCTGCGCGGGTGGATCTCGGATGCGTGATGGCCACCGATATAGCCGATGAATTCAATGCTCATGGTCTGTCCTTGTCGAGTACGGGGTTAACACCTCCACCGGGCAGGGGGTCGGTTATGCTCATACACGGTAGGGCCAGCCAAAGCCTGTGTAAAATGCCGTTTGGTTCTATTCTAATTATTAAAATATAGAATCATAGTTTAGTTGTTTGATCAGTAAATTGCATTTTGTGCGTAAGGCTGACGTTAGATAACGTTGTATTTTGCCCAGGGCTAAGGTCTGATGGGCGCCGAAAACGGCACCTCGAAGGTTGAGCATTGATGCGGGCAGAACTTGCGCAATATGGCGGTATCACCGTCATGATTCCGGCCGCGGTGGTGATTGCTGTCTGGTTAAGGTATTCCTCCCCTTGGGCGCTTCGGGCGTGGGTCATGACGGTCGGTGTGACTTATTCGATTGTGGCGGCTAGTAAGTTAATGTTCAAAGGGTGGGGTTTATCTTTCCAGCACGTGGACATTGCAGTAATAAGCGGCCATGCCATGAACACCTGTTTAATGGTGACGGTGGCAACAAGTATGTTGGCGCGCCAGTTCAATTTGGCGTGGCGCTGGCCGGCGGCGTGTGTGGCGCTCACGCTAAGTATCGGGTTCAGTGCTTATTGTGTCGCTCCCTATATACACCCACTGAATGAAGCCCTGGCCGGTGCCGCACTGGGCGCCGTCGCCGCGATTGCCTTTCTCTGGCGTATTGATACCGCCAACGTCAAGGTATCCCCCTCGTTCATGAGCGGTGGGCTGGTGTTTTTGCTGGCCTGTGCGCTGGTGCCCAAATATAACGCGGAGTTGCTGCTCAACCGCGTTGCCGTGAGCCTTTCAGGGGCCGAACAAGCCCATCAGGAACCGGCCTGGCGTCTGGGCGCCGCGCGTGGCAAGGCCGAATAGGTCGCCAGGTCCAGGGCGCGGTTGCTCTCCACCATCAGTTCCAGCAGCACCGTTTGCGCATTGAACTGCCGCATATCGCCCCGACGTTGTGCACCCTGCATCTGCTTGAGCAGCGCATGGGTGATTTGCTGGGGTGAGCTGCCTTGCAACTGGTCCAGCCAGTAGCCTATTGCCCGGGTGTTCTGCTGGTACTGAGCGCCGACTGCTGGCTCCACAAGCCCTTCGAAAATGCCCGTGAGTTTTCTCAGGGCATGGCTACGGCGCAGGTCCTCCCACAGGTTCATGGCCGCTCCTCGGTGCCGGAGATATTAGCCAGCAACTCATCGGTCTTGACCTGCATGAACTGGCTGTCGCCACGGCTTTCCACGCACAGGCACACCGACAGTGCATCACTGACCTGCAGCTTGAAACGCCAGTCGGCGAAAACCATGGACAGCCCGGCGCCGGAGTCATCGCTGTCCAGGGAGTGGTCGGCGTACAGCACCTGCATGCGTTCGAGGACACGGGTCGAGTTATTCACCTCGATATGTATATTCCCTGAAGAAGGAAATAGGCCGATGCGCTCTACCAATAACTTTGGACTTTTCATGAGGGTACTCCGTTGCGTTGTTCAATAAGCCCAGGCTCCACCGAAAGGGCCCAGAGCATGAGTAATCGCTGATCATGAAGGGGTGGCCAATAGTTGTTTGGGGCACGTCAGCAGCCAATTTTGCTGTCGCGCCCAACTTGCAGGAAGGTCCATACAGCCAGTCAATAAACTGATCGCATCAGGGGAGTGCTGTGAGCTTTTTATCCCTTACAAAGATAAATGGCTTTTCTATCGCGGAAAAAGTCAAAACGGAAACAGCTGAGACCAGCGCAAGTACAATCGGTAATGATGCGATATATTGAAGTGCGCTGCCCTTCTCGAAGGAAAATACGTTAAATACTGAAAACAGCATATAAAGAATCAGTCCGTGAATCAGGTAGATACTATAGCTCACTTCGCCCAGGGTCTTGAGCCCCTTGCTTTCCAGTACACCAAAGAGAGTATTGCCAAGGGCAATCATGATGAAGGGGATACCCAGTAGCAGCATCTGGAAAATAGAATATCCTTGGTCAATAAACATCCCAGAGGCGATAAAAGCTAAAACCACAACAGACGCCGTCCTCGATTTGGCAAACGACGAAAACGCCGGAAAATTTATATTTATGATTGCGGGAATAAAACCAATAAAGAATAGCAGGGCTAATTTAGGAACTACCAAGCCGAGGTAAATGCCTGGGATCGCCACTATCATTACCGTTACTGATAAGGCGAGATATTTGCCGTACCAGCGCCTATTGAAAATAGCAGCCACTGCGGGAAGAGATAAATAAAAAAGCCATTCATATCGGAGTGTCCAATGCGCGCCGGATGTCATATGAACGCTGTCTGGCGACCCATTAAAAGACGAACCGACAAAAAGCCCCCAGCTCACCAGGCCTTTTATGAGTCCCTTGGTGTCGGCATCAAAAACAAAACCGGTTTTCATAAGACTAATGACAAAGACCATGAGGACGACAAATATATAAAGTGGCATCACTCTTTGAATTCTTGACCTCAGTAGAAGGTTCCACTGCGGATTTTTTTGGTATATTTTTCCAAAAAATAGAAAGCCGGTTATCATGAAGAAAAGCGAAACTGGCACCACCCCCATATTATTTAAAATGGCACTTTGTGGACGCTCCCAAACCCCACTGACCTTCCAGTGGTAGGTCACAACAAAATGATGACAAACCACAGACGTGGCCAGCAGTCCGCGAAGGGCATCAATGGGCGAAGACCTCAAGAAGGTATGCTCGGTCAAGAGGTTGAGACGCGCAAAGGACACGCTTAAAAAAAGCAGGGAAATACTATATGCAGTAACGATCAAAAAAGCATTGTTCATACTGTCTGCTCGATCATTAATGGGTCTTGATCGTGTGCCCAATTTCACGAGGCGAAACGATGCACTTATAGTCGGTGGATGTGGCGACGATACGCATAGTCCTGATCGCCGGCGACGGTTTTAATTCGACAAAAACTAACAGGCTGGATTGAGTTTTTATCACGTGTTGGTTGAGGTTTTTAGCCCGTTATTACCTGGCGGAACGTTAAGAGTCCTCGACTGAGGAGAGAGGGGGGCCACTAACTGCATTTGTCATGTTTCTGGTAAAAAGCCTGCGGTCGAGCACCGTGACCGTCACTCCATGAAATCACCTGCATGAGATATTCAGCACCCGCATACGCTGAGAGAATGTTCACTGCCGTTGTAGTGCGTAGCGTTCTCTTGGCAGGTTTTAGTTCGCCTGTGTCTCTTAGCTGTTCAATGGCATCGGCAATCGCAGTAGGGTTATTGGGTGGAACGCAGCGACCAAAGAGACTTCGGTCCAGGACTATCGAGGCGCCGACGGTTGTGGTGGCCACAACGGCGACCCCGCACATGAGGGCTTCGCTGACAACAACACCCCACCCGTCATCGGACGTGGTAGAGGCTAATATCAGGACATCGATCTGACGGAAAAAACAATTAATTTCGCTCATGGGCAATACGCCCCGGAATGTCGCTTCGACGCCGGCTGAAATACAGTGGGCTTTCATTGCTTCTGCTTCGGGGCCGCCACCGGCAATATCGAACGTTACGCGGCCGTTCAATTGTGCCAGCGCGTCCACCACATCAAATATACCTTTTGACTTCACCAAACGTCCCAAGTAGCCGATGCGGAGTTTTTCGGTAGGCGGCGGTATATGGGACTTCACGATCGGAGGGGATATGAAGTAAGCAAATGGAATGACTTTTTCCGCAGGATAGCCAATCGATGTAAACCACGGTGGTCCATTACGACCGATGGCCAGGATGAACGCAGCGTGGCGACGGTGATAGCGTTCCTCGCCCCAGGACTGCAGCCACCGCAATGCACCAGACCAGCCTGAGGCGACGCGTGGTTCAGACATAATGGCATAGCGCGCTTTATTGGCTTTAATGGATGTCAGTCCTTTGAGGATCGTTGGAACCCACCTTATCCCTGAAAAGATGTGCAGCGAACTTGAAACGGACTCTGCCACTAACGATTCGATAGTTTGGAGATTGGGGGCAACGAGTGTTGTGTAGCCTATTGGGTCAGGAACACTCCAGCCGAGCGCGCGACGACTCTCAGAGAGTTCTTTATCGGCACAGCAAATCAACTCCAGTTGAGGGTTCAAGCGTGCCAGTGCCGTGAAGAAATCTGCCTTGTGCGGGGACAGTGACGGCTCCCAGATAACCAGTCTTCGAAGGGCGGGGGAATCGGTATGCATATCAAGTTATCCTGCAACTATCGGAGTCGGGCTATACGTCGTATCAGCCATGAAGGCTCAAGAAGCCATTTGCGCAGCCTTGCCAGAATCGCAATGTAACGGTCTCGTTCGGACCGTGGCCGTTTGAGCGCTGAGCGGAAAAGACGATCAGCGTCCCTCGCATACAATTCATTCAGGCGCCCGCTCCCAGTGATGGAGGCGTCATGCAAGCGAAAAATAGCCAAGTCTTCACCCATGGTGTTGAAACTGGCGCCTGCCAGGGCCATCTCTAAAAACAGTTCGCCATCCCAGCATGTACGATTTTCGGTATTGAAGCCGCCTACCTTTCTAAACCATTCGCTACGAAAAAAAGTGCCTTGTTGAAAGACTGAAACTGCGCCATACGCGTATCGCCAAGCCGTAAATTTCGATGGCGTAATTGATTTTATAAACGCGCCAGAGGCATCAACAAAGTAACCACAACCAGAAATAACGCTGGTTTGAGTGTTTGTCCGGAAAGCTTCAGCGACTTTTTCCAACGCCTCAGGAAGCAACTCATCGTCGGAGTTGATAAAGCCGAAAATATCGCCAGTGGCGCGTGAAAATCCTTTGTTAAGGCCGTCGGCGGCGCCAGTATCTTTTTCGAAAACCTTAATTAATCGATCCCCATACGACTCGATTATTTCTCGACTACCGTCAGTGCTGCCAGGGTCAACGACAATATATTCGAGGTCGTTGAAATGTTGTGACAGGACTGAGTCTATGCATTTTTTTAGATAGTCAGCCTGGTTAAATGAAATGGTGACAATTGAGATTTTCAATGTGGTTTTCCGTGCTTTGACAGGTGTCTTGAGTAGCAGTAGAGCGCAGCAATGAATATGACTGTACTCCACCGTGCACTCGCACCAAAGGGTGAGAACATAATATTCCAGAACAACTCTATGATGCCGTTATAGAAATAAAATCCGAGAAATCTGAAGTTTTTAATAAACTCGATTAATAACCAGCGACTCATGACTATCCAGAAAAGACCACCGCCAACGCCAGCCCAGACCAGTCCACCCATGAGGTAGGAATGAACCGGTATGAGATCCGTGTTGTAGTTTGCTTCGTCTTTTTCCGAATAGCCCAATGCAAATTTAAGCGCGGTCAGTTTGTCCTGATAACCCCCTGTGTCTTTTGCCCATGAGCCATGCCCCAATAAGGGTTTGTCGAGGAAAGCACCCACAGACACAAGCATTTCACTGCGCCCCCCGAGCAGAGCGCCATATTCACCACTGGCCTGAATCTGAAATTTCTTCGCCGACTCTTCGGGCAGTTTATCCAGGAACCAGTCTGATGAAAAAATCGAGGTAAAGACGGCATTGATTAATAGAAGGAATGCAAAAATAAAAAAAAGCATTTTAGTCGCGGCAAATGATCCTTTCATACTGTTGAGGGCTGCTGCAAGACGTTTTCGACTGAGCAGTGTATAAGCGGTGACCGCGAGAAGTGGAAAAATGGCCATGCTGCGTGAATCGTTAAAAAAACTGAAGATTGAAAAAATCGATATCAACAGGATGAGATGGGCATTTTTTTTCCGCGCAATGAAAAAAGTGTAAATCGTGGCAAAGAGTGCGATGACCAGTTGCCCTATCCCCCATTTCCAAGCATTGCCCAGGAAGTACTCACTGGGAAATAAAATAAATTGAGGGATAGCGCCGAGATAGGCACCGATTAAAAAAGATGGCATGCGCCGGATGTCACGATCAAAATATGTCGATAAGGCCACGAACGTACACAGAAAGATAACGGGCGCGCCAATACCTTTAACCGAGTCTACGGTTTCGGATTGATTGACTTGATCGGAAATAAATTGGCAAATGGTCCAAATCATACCGAATACAACAAGTGTGCCAATACCCTTTCCCAGCTTAAGCCGGCCCAGGTTCAACGCCAGATAAATGAGCGCAAGGATCTCTCCTGCATAAATCTCACCGCCGAAGGACAATTTCTGGCTGGAGAAAAAACCGATGAATAATGGCGTCAAACGGAGTGCCATTTTCAGTCGAGATCTGTTCAGGTCGATAGTTTTTTTAAGCGAAGGTAGCACCGTGGGTCGACCTGGTAGAGGATAAAGATCGGGCATGCGAATAGTCCCAGTCACAATAAGGTGGCGCGGTAGTTGCGCGAGGCTGTCCATTGAAAAAGGTGTCGTGAGTTTGTTTACGCTCACTATCTAATAAATAAGCCGACGAGCGTTGATCCACTTTAGAGAAGCCCGATCGCGATTTTTTATTAGCTAAGGACAGGTTGTCTGCAAATTTTTCGGGAGCGTCAGTTTGATGTGGCTTCTGAGAAGGCTTCCTCCGACCACCAGCCTGAGTACCTGGCAAGCATTCAATGACCAGATCATTCCGACTAATCCCAGTGTAGAGGTGGCTAATACTTTTGCCGTGAATAAAATGAATAAGTACACGATGTAGAGCTGTACCTGCTGCTTGATGACACCCGCACCGTTTAATACCATCGACTGTACAGTGCCTATGCACGTGAGTACTGCGAACACCGCCATGCCGGTCAGCACGGGGGAAGGAAGTGTCAGGTTTTGGTGGGTCCACACGTTGACCAGTCGTTCCCCGAAGAGCAAAAGAACCAAGCTGATGATGAACGCCAGCGTCCCTGTAAGGTAATAAGCCCAGCGGGTGATCTTTAGAATCCAGGCGCCATTCCCTTCCGCTTTTGCGTTGGCAATTTCTGGCCAGAGGGGAAATAGCGCAATGGAGACGAGGGCGGGTACATAGGTATACAGCCGGGTGTACACGTCCAGCGAGGGGACGATGTCGATGCCGATCAAACTGCCGGCCAGTAAGGTATTTATGCCTACTTCCGCGTACGGAACGACCTGCAGAATCAAAAATGACAGCCCCGTTATCAAGTAAGGTTTTAAAAGGGTGTGGTCATAATATTTAAATCGAGGCACCAACAGTTTCATGCTGCTTCTACGAAATACCACCAGCACTGAAACCCAGCCAATGATCACCGGTACGCCAATCACCCCGAAGACGAGCAGTGACAAGTTTGCGGCTCCGCTCTCTACCACAGCCCATACAAACAGCAGGGACAGCAGGCGTCCACTGGTGGTCCAGGCATTAGCCTCCGTCGTACGGTGACGTGCGAACAAAATCCGTTGGATGAGCCCTGATGGCAAACCCACGAAGACGCAGGCGGAACCCAACAACATCGCCTGATAGCGTGCAATGTCAGCGATGGGCGCGTAGTGGTAGACCCACAGTGCTAACCCGCCCGTCACGATCAGGGCCACGCATGCAATCGTCAGTAATGTAAACCAGACCACCGAAACCGCTTTGCGTGAGCCTTCGGACACTGAATCTTTGCTCTCTCCCGCAAGGGTGTTGACAATGGCCAAGCCAATACCAAAGTCTGCGTAGGCGGACAGTACTGATAACGATATCGCCATTGACAGAAATGCATAATCAACCACGCTCAGCGCGTTAATAGTGAGCGGGATAAGAGCCATTACAATCAACAGATTAAATAATCGGGCGGCCGCGGACCCAAAAATATTCTTGACCAGCCTTCGAAGTCGATTATCTAGACGCACAGCATAAGATCTCTGGTTTGGGTGGGGCAGGGGGCTTGTGTCAATGGTGAATTCGATCGTTCGAGGGGGCTGTAGGCCTGATTTACTTATCGCCCGATGGAGTAATGAGTGATGCCTTTCTTTTTCATTCGTGCGGGCTCATACAAGTTACGACCATCGAAAATCACGGGCTGGTGGAGCTGCTGTTTGATGAACTCGAAGTCCGGTGCTTTGAACGCTGGCCAGTCGGTAACAATCACCAGTGCCTCTGCATCTTTCAGTGCCGTTTCCTTGGTGCCACACAAATTCAGATCGTCACGGACGCCATAGATACGCTGGGTTTCTTCCATGGCTTCCGGATCGTAGACACTAACCTTGGCTCCCGCGTCCCATAGCGCTTCAATAAGTACTCGGCTGGGGGCCTCACGCATATCATCAGTGTTGGGCTTGAAACTCAGGCCCCAGACAGCGAATGTCTTACCCACCAGATCACCCGAAAAATGCTTATGGATTTGTTTGAACTGGAGGGTTTTTTGTTCATTATTCCGGTGTTCAACTGCTTTCAAGATGCTGGCATCGAAATTGACGCTGCTGGCTGTGCGAATCAGCGCTTGTACATCTTTCGGAAAGCACGATCCGCCGTAACCGACACCAGGGTAGATGAAGTGGTAGCCGATACGGGGATCAGCACCTATGCCTTGGCGAACCATCTCGATGTCCGCGCCGAGCATCGCCGCAAGGTTAGCCATTTCGTTCATAAAGCTAATTTTGGTGGCAAGCATGCAATTGGCCGCGTATTTCGTGAGTTCGGCACTCCGTACATCCATGACAATAATTTTTTCATGGTTGCGGTTGAACGGTGCATACAGTTCACGTATGACCTCCTCGGCATATGCACTGTCAGTGCCGATGACAATGCGGTCAGGGCGCATACAGTCTGCGACTGCGGAGCCTTCCTTGAGAAACTCGGGATTTGACACGACCTCGAATGTCAGTTCTTCACGTCCTCGCTGAGCAAGGACTTCCACGATACGCCTATTGACCTTGTCGGCCGTTCCTACGGGCACGGTGGATTTGTCAATGATTGTCTTATGGCTTTCCATGTACTGGGCGATTGTTTCGGCGACGCCGAGCACGTACTTCAAATCGGCCGATCCATCTTCATCCGGTGGCGTCCCAACGGCAATAAACTGCACATCACCATGTTTCACGGCTGAGGCTGCATCTGTGGTGAAAGTGAGACGACCCGCTGCGTAATTTTCTTTTACCAAGGTTTCCAAGCCCGGCTCGTAGATCGGTACGTGCCCCTGCTTGAGTTGTTGGACCTTATCAGCATCAATATCAACGCAGACGACCTCGTGACCGACTTCGGCCAGGACCGCGCCTTGGACCAACCCTACGTAACCAATGCCGAAAACGGTGACTTTCATGTCGATTCTCTATGGAAGTATTTAAGTGCGAAAAGTTAATGTGTTTGGCACGCTACCGCCCCAGGATGTTCTGCTAGTCCCTGAGAGCGATATCGATTGATTAGTTAATTGCATCCAAGCCGATAGAGGCTCAGTAGGCGCTTACTGAATACACGGTGAAACTGGAAAAATAGAATCACCTGCAGTGGGTGGCGCTTTAAGCCTTGTCGGACTTATAGTCATAGTGATAGTAGCCGTAGTTTGAATAACCATAAGCTGCCGACGCTCGTCTTTCAACTCCGTTAAAGATGGCACCTTTCAGGTGTATGCCATTTTGAGAGAAACGACGCATAGTCAATTCAATTTCACGGGCCGGGCTCATGCCAAAGCGCGTAACAATCAAGCTGGTACCGGCCTGGCGTCCAACAATGGCGGCGTCTGTCACTGCCAATAGTGGCGGTGTATCAAGAATTACGAGGTCGTAAAGGGCACTGACTTGATCTAACAACTCACTGAAGTTGAAGTGCATCAACAGTTCCGACGGATTGGGAGGGATTTGCCCTCGTCCGATGATATCGAAGTTTTCGATATCCGTTTTGTGTATGGCGGTGATGAGATCACAGCGTTTAACCAGCAAGTCGGACAGCCCATTTTCTGCCGGCGTTCCCAACACTTTATGCAAATAGCCTTTTCGCATATCCACATCGATCAACAAGACCCTCTGCCCTGACTGCGCGATCACCGCGGCGAGGTTTGCCGAGACAAACGTTTTCCCCACCAGCGGGCTGGGACCGGAGATCATCAAACGGTTGTTAGGTGCTTCCAGCATTGCAAAGTGCAGGCTGGTGCGCAGACTGCGCAGCGCTTCAATCGCCAGGTCGGTAGGATGAGACAGGGTGAGCAAAGCGGCAGCCTTGTAAAGGCCCTGACCTCGATGGGTCTTTGCTTCCTCGGATTCCTGCAACACGCTGTAGGGAATAGAGGCATACACTGGCAAGCCTAATTGCTCGATCGCATCCGGGTTTTCCAACCCTTTGTTCAATGTTTTTCGAAATAACACCAGGGCCACAGCGAAGAAACCGCCGAATAGGGTAGCGCCCAGTACGATCAAGAATTTCTTGGGTTTGACGGGCTTCTGAATATTCACATCCGCAGTATCGATCAAGCGCACGTTTCCGACGGTGCCCGCCCGCATGACGTCAAGTTCCTGGGATTTATTCAACAGCTGTGTGTAGACCTCAGTGCCAACCTCAACATCGCGAGTGAGGCTGAGTAATTCCTGCTGGGTGGCGGGTAGGCTGGTAACTTTTCTCTCCAGCATCTTTTGTTTTTCGGTCAACTCACCGATCTGCGTCAAAAGAGCGCGGTAAGCGGGGTGTTCAGGGGTAAACTTTCTATCCATCTCCGCTTGCTGGAGTTTCATGTTGGATATGTTGGTATCCAAATTGACCATCTGCTCAAGGATCGACTTGGTTTCCAGACTGATGTCCACGGACTTGTTACGTGTCTGGTATTGGTTCAGCGCATTCCCGGCTTTCTCCAGATCTTTTTTGATCTCTGGGAGCTTTTCTCTCAAAAAGTCCAGGCTTTGAGCAGCCTCTGCCGAGGTGCGTTGCACGTTTTGGCGTACATAAAGCTCAGCAATGGTATTTAGTATCTTTACCGATTTTCTCGCGTCTTTACTTTCCAGTGAAAGATTGAGAATGCCTGATTCTTTCCCGCGTTCAAGCACATCCAAGGCGTCTTGATATTCCAAAATGCTGTTCAGACGAGGGTTGCGGACAACGCTGAACTTCGTTCCTGGATTCGCGCGCAGTTCATCAATTTGAAGTTTAATCCCCCGCTGATTGACTGCTTGCCCCCTCTCGCCCTCCACCAACAGATTGCCGTCTTCGTCGAGCAGTACGTAATCCCCACTGTCGCCGGCGACGAGGGTCAGTTTTTTACCGAGTAGACTTTCCGGCAGGTTGAGTTGAGACACCTTAAGAGACTCTCCGCCCCACGCGAAGCTGTTCATACCCAGCCACGGGCTGGCGACCTCGCCCTGAGCCGTCCCTTTGAAACGGCGAGAAATGAACTCACCTACCACAGGGAAGTAGTTCGGCACGATGACAATATCAAGTTGTAGTTTATCGACCGTCTCGCCAATAATTGCACGCGACCTGATCAGTTCGATCTCGGTGGTAGAAGGAGATTCTTTACCCAGCATACTGCTGACATCCGAGAACCCGAGCAAGTCATTCTTTTTGGACTCAACTTGAACCAGCGCATTCGCCTGATAGATGGGCGAGGCCAACAGCGCATACGCAATGCCCACGATCATAAAGATCACGGTAATTGCCATAATCAACCATTTGTGATCTATCATCGTTCCGAACATGCCGAGAAGATCAATCTCGTCATCGTCATAATCCTGCGCATTCACTACGGTTGACTGTTGCATAAGTTAGTTTATCGGCCCTGATGACTATGTGGTGAATGACACTCAGCGTGCGAGACGCTGTGCCCATGCCTGTACGGCTTCTTCTATCAACGTATAAGCATGTACAAAAGCAGGTTTCCCTTGACGGTAGGGGTCTCTGATTTCGCGGTTGTCTTGCCATTTACCCAGCAAGAAGACTTTTCCCCGTGCTTCGGGGGCGATGTTCAAAACACCCTTGATATGGCCTTGCTCCATTACCAGGATAATGTCCGACCCACATACCGATTCTGAGGTCAGTTGACTGGCTTTGTGCGCAGTGGGCACGTAGCCGTGTTCCTCAAGGACCATTCGCGCAGTAGGCTCGATAGGGTTATCGTCCAGGGCGGCGAGGCCAGCCGAGCTAACTTCGATGTCGGAGCGAGCGAGGGCTTCACGTAACAAAACTTCTGCAGTAGGACTGCGACATATGTTGCCGATGCAGACGACCAGAATTTTTTTAAACACGGCAACCTCCTTGGCGCGTAGACAAGTGCTCAGGTGAACTAACCCATTCGAGAATGCTGAGGGGTATTGTAAGGTTTAAGCGTCAGTTGAATAATTTGCTTAGAGGGATTCACGTTGAGAAGCTTAACGTTGAATGCGCCGTAACAGCAACCCTAAATATCACCTGTGTACTTAATGCCATATTGTTCGAAGTTCGCCAGCTTTTAAAGTTCGACAAAAAATAACACTTCAGTTTCCAACTGACAAAAAATAACATTCATGGCTTTTTTGGGCGTCGCTCGGTATAAAGTGAGTTAGTTGTTTTTGACGTTAGTGTGCAGGAAGTCCGTTAACCTTGCTTAGTTGGAGGCTGAAAGTGTTGGCACATGACGCGACAAGCATTCCGATTATCCAGAGTGAGGACGGTGGTTCCACTGCCTGGTATTTGGTCCAATGCAAGGCGAATCAGGATGAGCGAGCTGAAAATAATCTGATCGAACAAGGCTATACCTGTTTTCGTCCCACGCATCGGCGTGAGCGGATTCTAAAAGGGCAACGAAGGGTGGTTTGTGAATCTCTCTTTCCCAGCTATTTATTTATCCAAGTCAGTTCAAACGACAATTGGGGGCCTCTGCGTTCGACCCGTGGAGTATTACGAGTTGTGGCATTTGGTGGTAAGCCGCTGCCGGTCCGTGATGTGTTGATTGCGCAGCTTTACGAGCGCAATAGCGATGCTCCCGTAGCGGCATGCCTTACTCCCGGGGAAACAGTGCGTATTAATGAAGGCCCCTTTGCCGAGTTGAAGGCGATCTTTCTGACAATGGAGGGAAGTGAGAGGGTTGTTTTGCTGATGAATTTCCTGCTAGGAGAGCAGGTATTCAGTTTGCCGCTGGCGGGCGTTAGCAGGCTTTAACTATTCACTAATAGTTAATAATCACCTGGCGTGCCAACACGGCACTCTTTGATGTGGCGCGGTGGCAGGAAAGCGTATTCAGTGCGGTCCCTGAGATAACAGTGGGTTGTTTGTCAGTGTGCGAATTTCATATTGCCGACTTTATTCAAGGCAGGGCCAATACCTGATCGTCAGGCGTGAACGCCGTCTACCTGGATCTTGCTACTTGTAAGAAGACCTGAATCTATTCAACGGATGAGCGGACAGCACTTGAAGTTATTAAGAATCATCTCTTCGGTTAAACCGGAAAATGGCGGTCCTATTAATGCCGCTCGGGAAATTGACAAGGTCCTCGTTCAGGACGGGCATCGTGTTGATGTATTGACGCTGGATGCGGATTTCGCTGTCGACTATCCGGGAACGGTGCACTTCATGGGGCCGAGCCGATTTGGCTACGGTTTGAACGCAAACATTCGGCAGTGGCTTGAACAGCACGCACGGCACTATGACTTTTTCATCATCAATGGACTATGGCAGTACCACGGTTTCGTCGCTCGCCAGGTGCTGAACAAGTTGGGCCGACCCTACATTGTGTATACCCACGGGATGCTTGATCCCTGGTTTAAGCACGCTTATCCACTCAAGCATTTGAAGAAATGGTTGTATTGGCCGTGGGGTGAGTACCGGGTGCTGAGGGATGCGAAGCGCGTGGTATTTACCAGTGAAGAAGAGAAAATCCGTGCGCGTGAGTCGTTCTGGTTATACCGGGCTAATGAAACGATAACGGCTTACGGTACCGCCAGCCCGCCGTCGGACGATGCACGATTGGCTCAGGCTTTCGTCAATGACCACCCGGAGTTGAAGGGCAAACGGGTGATCCTGTTCTTGAGTCGTATCCATGAAAAGAAAGGTTGCGACCAACTGCTGCAGGCATTTGCCCAGGTCGCAGGGCAAGATGAGCGTTTGCATCTGGTCATGGCCGGCCCTGATCAAGGGGGCTGGGTACAGGCGTTGAAGACCCAAGCCTTGGACTTGGGAGTGGCTCATCGAGTGACGTGGCCTGGCATGTTGCAGGGGGAGGCAAAGTGGGGGGCGTTCTATGCGGCCGAGGTATTTTGCCTGCCTTCACATCAGGAAAATTTCGGCGTAGTCGTGGCGGAGGCGCTGGCCTGTGGCAAACCGGTGCTGATCAGTAACAAGGTCAATATCTGGCGTGAAATCGAAAAGGACGCCGTAGGGTTTGTCAGCGAAGACACTGCTGCTGGCGCCGTGCAAAACCTGCAACGCTGGTTGCGACTCGACTTGCCCGGCTACGGTCAAATGTCCGGGCGAGCCCAAGCGTGCTTCGCCGAGCGCTTTCATATTCGACGTGGGGCTCAGCGTCTGTTGGAGATCGTGCGGGAGTGCCTCCCATGATTCTTCAAGGCAATGACCCCCATCACTCGCCCTCGTTTTCGTTCGTGCACAGGGTGCGTCGCCAACTCTGGAATATGGTGTACGTGTTGCTGTTTCGGCCCAGTCCGCGCCCGTTTCATGCCTGGAGAGCCTTCTTACTGAGACTGTTCGGCGCACGCCTGGGCAAAGGTGTACATGTTTATCCGCGCGCGAAAGTGTGGGCACCCTGGAATCTTGAACTCGGTGATCATGTTGGTATTGCCGATGGCACCAATCTTTACAACATGGCCATGATTTCCATCGGACGCTACAGCGTCATTTCCCAGGGCGCTCATTTGTGCGGCGGTTCTCACGACTACAACAGTCGAAACTTTCAGTTGTACGCAAAGCCCATTGTGCTGGGGGAGCATGTGTGGGTGTGCGCCGACGCGTTCGTCACCCTTGGAGTCTGTATTGCCGATGGCGTGGTAGTGGGCGCCCGCACCCTGGTGATCAAGAGCATTGCGCAGCCGTGGACCGTCCACGCCGGGCATCCCGCCCGGCAAATCGGCCACCGCACACAACACTTGCACGAGGTGATGCCATGACGCGTGAAACCATCACCGTAATCATCCTCACCTATAACGAAAGCCTTCACATCGCCCGAGCCATCGAGTCGGCGCGTGCCTTCAGCGATGAAGTGCTGGTGGTGGATTCGTTCTCCAGCGACGACACCTGTGACATCGCCCGGCTCCACGGTGCGCTAGTGGTGCAGCATGCGTTCGTCAACCAGGCCAAGCAGTTCCAGTGGGCATTGGACCATTTGCCGATCACCGGCAACTGGACGATGCGTCTGGACGCCGACGAGATCATCGAGGCGGACCTGGCCGCCGCCATCAATACCCGGCTGCCCACACTGACCAGTGACATCACCGGCATCAACTTCAAGCGCAAGCATATTTTCATGGGGCGCTGGGTGCGTCATGGCGGCCGCTATCCGTTGAAGATGCTGCGGTTGTGGCGTACCGGGAAAGGCCGTATCGAAGACCGTTGGATGGACGAGCACATCTCGGTGGCCGAGGGCCGCACCATCACGCTGGAAGGCGGTTTTGCCGACCACAATTTGCATGACTTGACCTTCTTCACCCACAAGCACAACGGCTATGCCACCCGTGAAGCGATTGAAGTGCTGAATGCACGGCTGGGGCTGTTTGAAATACGTGACGACTTGCATGCCGGGCAGAGTTCGTTCCAGGCCAGGGCGAAGCGCCTTGTGAAAAACCGCCTATATAACCGCGTGCCATTCACCCTGAGTTCTACCGCGTATTTCCTGTGGCGCTACATCATCCAGCTGGGGTTTCTCGATGGCCGCAGTGGTCTGGTCTATCACCTGCTCCAGGGCTATTGGTACCGCTTTCTGGTGGGCGCCAAAGTGCTCGAACTGGAAACCGCGATTGCGCACTTAAACGATAAGGAAGCCATTGTCCGGGAACTATCAAAGTTGACCGGACATAACTTGAACCTGCCCACACCGAAGTAACTGAGCGTTTTTAACAAACACCCAAGTCTGGGTGTCGGCCTTCGCTCGCCTATCAATTGGGAGACAGACATGAATAAAGTCGCGCTTATCACCGGGATCACCGGTCAGGATGGCTCGTACCTGGCAGAACTGCTGCTGGAAAAAGGCTATACCGTGCACGGCCTCAAGCGACGTTCTTCGTCGTTCAATACCCAGCGCATCGATCATATTTACCAGGACCCGCAGGCCCTGCGTAAGAACCTGATCCTGCACTATGGCGACCTGGCGGATTCGTCGAACCTGACGCGCATCATCCAGCAGATCCAGCCCGACGAAATCTACAACCTCGGCGCCCAATCCCACGTGGCGGTGAGCTTCGATTCGCCGGAATACACCGCCGATGTGGATGCCCTGGGTGCCTTGCGCATCCTTGAGGCGATCCGCCTGTTGGGCCTGGAAAAGAAGACCCGCTTCTACCAGGCGTCCACCTCCGAGCTGTACGGGCTGGTGCAGGAAACCCCGCAAAAGGAAACCACGCCGTTCTACCCGCGCTCGCCCTATGCGGTCGCTAAGCTCTACGCCTACTGGATCACCGTGAATTTCCGCGAGGCTTACGGGCTGTATGCCTGCAACGGCATCCTGTTCAACCACGAGTCGCCGCGGCGCGGCGAAACCTTCGTGACCCGCAAGATCACCCGCGCCCTGAGCAACATCGCCCTGGGCCTGGAACAATGCCTGTACATGGGCAACATGGATGCACTGCGCGACTGGGGCCACGCCAAGGACTACGTGCGCATGCAGTGGATGATGCTGCAACAGGAACACCCCGAGGATTTTGTGATCGCCACCGGGGTGCAGTATTCGGTGCGCGACTTTATTCGCTGGTCTGCGGCGGAACTGGGCCTGCATTTGCGCTTTGTTGGCGAGGGCGTGGAAGAGGTGGCGGTGGTCGAGCAGATCGACGGCGATCTGGCGCCGGGTATCCTGGTGGGCGATGTGATTGTGCGCGTCGACCCGCGTTACTTCCGCCCGGCGGAAGTCGAGACGCTGTTGGGCGACCCGTCCAAGGCCAAGCGCCTGCTCGGCTGGGTGCCGGAAATCAGCGCCCAGGAAATGTGCGCGGAGATGGTTCGCGAAGACCTCAAAATCGCCCAGCGCCACGCCTTGTTGCGCCTGCACGGGCATGACGCACCGATTGCAGTGGAGAACTGAGCATGGCACGTGACTTTGATGCGCGGATCTTCGTGGCCGGCCATCGCGGCATGGTCGGTTCGGCCATCGTGCGGCGCCTATGGGCCCTGGGCTACACGCAGTTGCTCACCGCCGGCCGTGACGAACTGGACCTGCTCGATCCGGCGGCGGTGCAGGCGTACTTCGCCAGGCACCGTGTGGACCAGGTGTACCTGGCGGCTGCCAAGGTCGGCGGGATTCACGCCAATGCGACGTACCCAGCCGATTTCATCTACCAGAACCTGATGATCCAGGCCAACGTGATCCACGCTGCCCACAGCCATGACGTGGAAAAGCTGTTGTTCCTTGGCTCGTCGTGCATCTACCCGGTGCATGCGCCGCAACCGATGATCGAAGCGGTGTTGCTGGACGGCGCGCTGGAACCCACCAACGAACCCTACGCGGTGGCCAAGATCGCCGGGATCAAGCTGTGCGAAAGCTACAACCGCCAGCATGGCCGCGATTACCGCAGCGTGATGCCCACCAACCTGTACGGGCCGGGCGACAACTACCATCCGCAGAACAGCCATGTGATCGCCGCCTTGCTGCGGCGCTTCCATGAGGCAACCCAGCGCGGCGATGAGGAAGTGGTGATCTGGGGCAGTGGCAAGCCGCGGCGCGAGTTCCTGCATGTGGATGATATGGCGGCGGCCAGCGTGCATGTGATGGAACTCAGCCAGGAACGTTACCGCGAGCAGACCCAGCCGATGTGTTCGCATTTGAACGTCGGCACCGGGGTGGATTGCACCATCGCCGAACTGGCCCAGGCGCTGGTGCGGGTCACCGGCTTCAAGGGGCAGTTACGCTTTGACGCCAGCAAGCCCGACGGCGCACCGCGCAAGCTGCTGGATGTGAGCCGGATCAACGCCCTCGGCTGGGAAGCCTATGTGCCGCTGGAGGAGGGCCTGCGTGACGCCTACAACGCCTACCTCGCGGCCCTTGAACAGCCTCGGGGCTACTGATGAAGATCCTCCTGTACGGCATCAACTACAGCCCGGAGCTCACCGGCATCGGCAAGTACAGCGGTGAACAGGCACGCTGGATGGCGGGCCAGGGGCATGACGTGCGGGTGGTGACGGCGCCGCCGTATTACCCGCTGTGGCAGGTGGGCGAGGGGTATTCGCCATGGCGCTTTCGCACCGAGCAGGATGAGGGTGTGAAGGTGATTCGTTGTCCGCTGTATGTACCGCGCCAGCCTCGTGCGCTGACGCGGTTGCTGCACCTGATGAGCTTTTCCGCCAGTTCTTTTCTTGCGGTCATGGGGCAGTTGCGCTGGAAACCGGACCTGGTGATCCTGGTAGTGCCCACCCTGTTTTGTGCGCCCCAGGCACTATTGTTGGCCAAGCTCAGTGGCGCGCGCTCGGTGCTGCACATCCAGGACTACGAGGTGGACGCGATGTTCGGCCTCGGCCTCGGTGGCGGCTCCCTTATGCGTCGCCTGGCGTTTGGGCTTGAACGCTGGCTGTTGCGGCGCTTTGACCGGGTCTCGACGATTTCCAGCGGCATGCTCGACAAGGCCCGGGGCAAAGGCGTGAGCAGCAAGCGCCTGCTGTTCTTTCCCAATTGGTCGGAAACCGCCCGCTTTCGCCAGGTGCACCACAGTCGTGGGCTGCTGCAACGCCTGGGTGTGGCGCCCGGCCAAAAGGTGTTGTTGTACTCCGGCAATATCGGCGAGAAGCAGGGCCTGGAATTGATCCTCGATGCAGCCCAGGCCCATGTCGATCGTCCGGAGCTGGTGTTCCTGATCGTCGGCCAGGGCACCGGCAAGGCGCGCTTGCTTGAGCGTGTGCAGCGTGATGGCCTGCGCAATGTGCTGTTTGCGCCGTTGCAGGCCTACGAGGATTTACCGGCGCTGCTGGCCTCGGCCGACGTGCACCTGGTGATCCAGAAGCGCGGGGTGGCGGACTCGGTGCTGCCTTCCAAGTTGACCAACATTCTGGCGGTGGGCGGCCACGCCATCATCACCGCCGACCCTGGCACCACCCTCGGCCGCCTGTGCGAGGAACACCCCGGCATTGCGGTGTTGACTGAACCGGAATCCGTCGCGGCGTTGAGCACAGGGATCGAGCGGGCACTGGCATTGCCCGCGCGCAACGAGGTGGCGCTGAACTACGCCAAGGAGTTCCTCGACAAGGAACGCATTCTGCAACGCTTTCTGGCACAGGTCTGATGGGTATGTGGCTTGATTTACCGACCTTCAATACGGTCGTGGCATCGACGCCGCTGGTGGCGATCGACCTGGTGGTAAGAAATACCCGTGGCGAGGCCCTGCTGGGCTTGCGCGTCAACCGGCCGGCCTACGGCTTCTGGTTCGTGCCCGGCGGGCGTATCCAGAAAAACGAAAACCTCGACAGCGCATTCCGGCGCATCACCTGCGACGAACTGGGGTACACCTTCGAGCGCGCTGAGGCGCGGCTGTTGGGGGTGTTCGAGCACTTCTACGACGACAGCGTGTTTGCCAACGCCGGGGCCGGGCCGGACACCCATTATGTGGTGCTCAGCTATTGCCTGGACCTGCCGGAAGGCCAGACCCTGCAGCCGCCCACGGAGCAACACCAGCATTACCGCTGGTGGTCCGAGGATGAACTGCGCATCAGCCTGCGGGTGCATGAACACACTCGCGCCTATTTCTGACTCTCTCTCCCGAGGACGCTCTCATGTTGTTACCCGTGATCATGGCAGGCGGTTCGGGGTCGCGCCTGTGGCCGCTTTCGCGGCAACTGAACCCCAAGCAGTTCCTGCGCTTGACCGACGCGCACCTTTCGATGCTGCAGCAGACCATCACGCGGCTGGAAGGCGCTAACGTCGCGCTGCCGCAGTTGATCTGCAATGAACAGCACCGCTTCCTGGTGGCCGAGCAGTTGCGCCAGTTGGGCATGGAACAGGCCAGCATCCTGTTGGAGCCGGCGGGGCGCAACACGGCGCCGGCCATCGCGCTGGCGGCGTGCAAGGCGGTGGCCGAGGACCAGGACCCGATCCTTCTGGTGCTGGCAGCGGACCATTTGATCGAAGACACCCCAGCGTTTCATGCCAGCCTGGAAGTGGCGCTGCCGCTTGCCCGTGACGGCAAGCTGGTGACCTTCGGTATCTCGCCCACCAGCGCCCATACCGGCTACGGCTATATCGAACAAGGCGCGGCGGCGGGCGAGGGCGGTTATCAGGTCAAGCGCTTTGTGGAGAAGCCGGACGCCGCCACCGCTGCCGCGTATGTGGCCGATGGTGGGTATTACTGGAACAGCGGCATGTTCATGTTCCGCGCCAGCCGTTACCTGGAGGAACTGGAACGCTTCCAGCCGGCCATCCTCAAGGCCTGTCGCGTGGCGCTGGAAGGCGGCAGCCAGGATCAACCCTTCACCCGCGTGCATGCCGCGACCTTTGCCGCTTGCCCCGACGACTCCATCGATTACGCGGTGATGGAAAAAACCAGTGACGCGGTGATGGTGCCGTTGCAGGCCGGCTGGAGTGATATTGGCTCGTGGTCGGCGTTGTGGGAGGCCAGCGAAAAAGACTCCAGCGGCAATGTGATACGCGGCGATGGGCTAAGCCTGGACACTCACGATACCTACGTACACGCTGACAGTCGGCTGGTGGCCACGGTGGGGGTGCAGAACCTGATCATTGTCGAGACCAAGGACGCGGTGCTGGTGGCCCACAAGGACCAGGTGCAGCAGGTCAAGGGCATCGTCGACCTGCTCAAGCAGGCCGGGCGCCATGAACATCTCAACCACCGCGAGGTGTATCGACCATGGGGCATGTACGACTCGGTGGACAACGGCCAGCGCTATCAGGTCAAGCGTATCACGGTGAAGCCGGGGGCCAAGTTGTCGGTGCAGATGCACCACCACCGCGCCGAGCATTGGATCGTGGTCAGCGGTACGGCCAGGGTCACCAATGGCGAGCAGACTTACCTGGTGGCGGAAAACCAGTCGACCTACATCCCCATCGGTCAGGTGCATGCCTTGGAAAACCCAGGAGTGATTCCCCTGGAATTGATCGAGGTGCAGTCGGGTTCCTACCTGGGCGAGGACGATATCGTGCGCTTTGAAGACAAGTACGGCAGGGCCTGATGTTTTTCGACAATTAATAACGTTTTAAATAACTTTGATTGTCCCGATGCAGTGGCCACCGGGCGCTTCACCGGAAAAACGTTATTTTCAACTAAGTCAGTTAAAAGTTGCGCGTCTGGTGCGTTGTTTAGTTGAGTGGCACTATCGACTTTCCTGTTCACTGACGATAAGGAGTCTGAAATGAGAAAATCACTGGCTATCATGGTGCTCAGTGTCTTGAGCACTTCTGCGTTGGCCGATGAGTTGCCGTTGGGACTTGATACGCAAGTGGTGGGTACCGTGACAGTTGGGCAAACGCTGCTGGTTGGCGCTGCCCTGATTGCGGGTGTTGCCGCGGTGTCCAACAGCGGCGGCAGCTCCAATGGCGGCGGCACTACGGGTACCACCGGTACTACCGGTACCACGAGTACCAGTCGCTAGTTGCCAGTTGCAAACCTTCCGCTTTTAGACCGCTTGGCACCCCCATCCAAGTGGTCTTTTTTTCTTGTTGTTTATCGCGAGTGTCCTAACACTATGATGCGTATTTTTCCCCTGGCCGTCGTGGCCGCTGTCTTATTGCAAGGCTGCATGTTTGCCCCGGGTCAATATATGGACACCGCGGCCTTGACTGAGCCGGGCGGGGCAGAGAGTAGCCGAGTGGATCTAATTCCAATTACCCCAAAGTTATTGGCCATGGACGCTGCCACGCAAGTGCCTTATGCCATCCCGGCGGAACTACTGAGTTATAAACCCGGCCCGTATCTGATCGGTGCCAATGATGCGTTGTATATCACCGTGTGGGATCACCCTGAACTCACCGCGCCGTCCGGCCCGCAACAGCAGATCGATGCTAATGGCCGACTGGTTAGCCCGGAGGGCAATCTGTTTTACCCCTATGTGGGCGAATTGGTTGCCAAGGGCCGTTCCATTGAGGCGCTGCGCAGCGAGATCACCGACAAGTTGCGCCGCTACATCGACAGCCCCCAAGTGGATGTCAGTGTGCTGCGCTTTGCCAGCCAGAAAGTGGTGATCAGCGGCGCAGTGGTCAAGGCCGGGCCGGTGCCGATCACCACCATCCCCATGAACGTCAGTGAAGCCCTGGGGGCCGCCGGTATAGACCCGCTCAATGCTGACCTGTCGAACCTGACCCTGACCCGTGGCGGCAAGCACTACACCTTGGACCTGGATACGCTCAACCTCGAAGCGTCGCGTTTGAACGAGGTCTACCTCAAGGACGGTGACCAGCTTTACCTGGCCTACAACGATCGCAAGCGCATCTATGTTATGGGTGAAGTCATGCAGCCCCGTGCGTTGAGTTTCAAGACCCGCAGCATGAACCTCTCCGATGTGCTGGGTTCGGTGGGTGGGGTCAACCAGAACACCTCCAACGCCGATGCCATCTACGTGATCCGTGGCGCGCAGAACCTGGATGTGGAGCCGGCCAAGGTGTTCCAGCTGGAAGCCGCCTCACCCTCAGCCATGGCCCTGGCCACGCGCTTTGATGTGCAGCCCCAGGACGTGGTGTTTGTCGGGCCGGCGAATATCACGCGTTGGAACCGCTTTATCAGCCAACTGGTGCCTTCCGCGTCGATTATCGGCATTGGTGCATCCACTCAGAACAACCTGAGCGAAGCCAACAGCCGATAGGGTGGAACCTGCGTGAACAGTCTGAAAATCGGTACGTACGCGGGGTTGGCGTGGCTGTTGGCTGGCTGCAATCCGCTGATGCAGGCCTCGCTCGACACCTTTGAGGCGGCGGTCTCGGGGCCTTCGCCCCTGGAGCTGACCCAGGCCCAGGTGGACGCCGTGCCGTTTCCCCAGATCCAGGTGAAGACGGTGTCCAGCGAAGGGGTGATGGCGATGATTCGCCAGCGCGGCGACCTGCAATTCTGGGTCGCGTCCGGCAAGCAGGTGCTGTTGCTGCGCGACGGCCTGGTGGTGCGCACCGTAGGCCTGGGCACTGACCTGGACGGCACGCACTGGGACGGCCCGTCGCCCTTCCAACAGGGCCTGCACCGCGTGCCGGATGGCTATCGCAGTACGCGGCGGATCGACCTGGTGGACGGTTATCGCGTCGGCATCAGCGTCACCAGCCGCCTGACCCGCGAGGGCCTGGAGACCGTCGATATCCTCGACAAACCCTACACCTTGCTGCGCGTGGATGAAGACATCGAAGCCGCCGCCCTGGGCTTTCGGGCGCGCAACCGTTACTGGGTCGACCCCCGTGACGGTTTTATCGTGCAAAGCGAACAACACCTCAGCCCGCGCCTCACCTTGAAAATCACCCAATTGCAACCCGCACGCAAGGAGGCCCGATGAGCTGCCGTAGACGCTGGGTACTGGCATTGGCGTGGAGCTGTGCCGGCGCATGCCAGGCCGCCATGACCGTCAGCGGTCAAGTGCTTCATCCGGGGCCGATCCCCTTGGCTCCCGAGGCCCGCTTGCTCGACGTGATCATCGCGTCGCAGCCGGATGCCGAGGGCTACTGGCTGGGTGCGGCCTGGCTGCGCCGGCCGTTGCTGGAACGCCAGGCACGCCTCAAGGCCGGTGTGCTGTTTGACCTTCAGACATTGCGCAACGCCGCGTTGGACGCCGGGCGCGAGAACCGCGCCGTTCAGGCGGCGCGCCTTTATCAGCAGGTGCAGGCACTGCCGGTGACCGGCCGGCAAGTCGCGGTGCTGGACCCGGTGGCGGTAGAGGTCGGCTTTGCGCCAAACCCGCGCGTCAACGATGGCGACCAGTTGATCTATCCACCCAGGCCCGCAAGCGTGCGCATCCTCGGCGCCGTCGCGGCGTCATGCACGGTGGCCTTCCAGGCGCAGCGCCAGGCCCGTGATTACCTGGATGAATGCCCGCCCGTGGCGGGGGCCGATAGCGACTACCTGTGGCTGATCCAGCCAGACGGCCACGTCACCCGCCTGGGCATTGCCCCATGGAACCGCGAGGAGGGCGCCGCGCCGGCACCGGGCAGCACCGTGCTGGTGCCGCTGCGCAGCGACGACCTGGAGCCGCCCACCCCCGAGTTGAACCAGCAACTGGCCGAGTTTCTCGCCACCCAACCCCTGGCCGAGGTCACGCCTTGAAATTATGTATTGCGGCCGTGCTGCTGGTGCCCTGTGGCGTCGCGCATGGCGAACCCCGTTACACCCAGAATGATTTCGGCGGCGTCGGGCTGCTGCAAACCCCCACCGCACGCATGGCCCCGGTTGGCGAACTCAGCGTGAATGCCAGCCGCACCGACCCCTACAGCCGCTACAGTTTTTCGGCGCAGCCGCTGGACTGGCTTGAAGGCACCTTCCGCTACACCGCGATCACCAACCGCCCCTATGGCCCTGAGTCGTTCAGTGGCGGCCAGAGCTATAAGGACAAGGCCGTCGATGCCAAAGTGCGCCTGTATGAGGAGAGCCACTGGCTGCCCCAGGTCGCGTTGGGGATGATGGACTTGGGCGGTACGGGGCTGTTTTCCAGCGAGTACCTGGTGGCCAACAAGCGCTATGGCGATGTGGATTTCAGTGCCGGTATTGCCTGGGGCTACATGGGCAGCCGTGGCGATTTGGGCAACCCGTTGGGCGCGCTGGATGATCGTTTCAACCAGCGACCCACGGCCGAAGGCTCCGGCAGTTTTTCCAACGGATATTTTCGCGGCCGGCCGGCGCTGTTTGGAGGCGTCGCCTACCAGACACCCTGGGCGCCGCTGAGCCTCAAGCTTGAATACGAGGGCAATGACTACCAGCACGAGCCGCGTGATAACAACCAGCGCCAGGACTCGCCGATCAACCTTGGCCTGGTCTTCAAGGTCGCCGACTCCATCGACCTGAGTGCCGCCTGGGAGCGGGGCAACACCGCCATGTTCGGGATTACCCTGCACACCAACTTCGTCAGCCGCAAGGCACCGGTCAAGACGTATGACCCACCGCCGCCGCCACTGCCCGCGCAGGCACCGACCACGCCCATGGACCAGGTGGATTGGGCGGCAGTGTCCAAGCGCTTGCAGGACAATGCCGGCTATAACGTCCAGCGCATCGCCCAGCGCGGGCCGGAGTTGCTGGTGTATGGCGAGCAACAGCGCTATTTCCATGGCGCCAAGGCCGTGGGCCGCGCCAGTCGTATCCTCGACAACAGTGTCAATGACCAGATCAGCTGGTTCACCCTGGTCAGCGAGCGGTACGCGATGCCGATCGAAGAAACCAGCGTGCCCCGCGAGACGTTTCGTGAGGTGGTCGCCAACCGCGAGGACTTGCAGGACCTGCACCGCCAGACCGAAGTCAATCGTGCCAGCGCGCACAACCAGACGGTGCTCTACACCCAATCCGCCAACCCCCTGAGCTACGGCGCCGGGCTGGGCTACAAGCAGAACGTCGGCGGCCCGGATGGCTTGCTCTACCAGGTTTCCGCCGACCTCGACGCCGAGTACCGTTTCACCCGCAACACCTGGTGGAGCGGCTTGCTTAGCGTCAACCTGCTGAACAACTACGATGGCTTCACCTACGACGCGCCCAGTGGCTTGCCACGGGTACGTACCGATCTGCGCAAGTACATGACCACGTCCGATGTGACCTTGCCGACCTTTCAGCTCAACCGTGCGGTGCAGTTGGACCAGGACCTCTACGGCATGGTCTACGGCGGTTTGCTGGAGTCGATGTATGCCGGTGTCGGCAGTGAAGTGCTGTACCGGCCGATGGGCCAGCGCTGGGCGCTGGGGGCTGACCTGAACTATGTGCGCCAGCGCGGGTTCGAGCAGGACTTCAGCCTGCGCGACTACCGCACGCTCACCGGCCATATCACCGGCTACACCGACTTGCCGTTCAACACCCAGGGCGCACTGAGTGTCGGCCGCTACCTGGCGCGGGATTGGGGCGCGACCCTTGACCTGTCGCGGCAATTCAACAATGGCGTGCGTATTGGCGCGTGGGTCACGCGGACCACGGCCTCCAAGGAAGCCTTCGGTGAAGGCAGTTTCGACAAGGGCCTGTACCTGTCGATTCCCTTCGATGAGTTGATGAGCCTGTCGACCCTGCGCCGCGCCAACCTGGTGTGGGCACCGCTGACGCGTGATGGCGGTGCGCGACTCAACCGCGCGTACTCACTGCATTCGATGACCGATGGGCGTGACAGTGACCTGTTCTACAAGAACTTCGAGAAGATCACTGAGTAGGCAGTAGCCCTTGTGGCATGCGGGCTTGCCCTAATCGGCTTCTGTAGGAGCGAGCTTGCTCGCGAAAAACGTCAACGATAACGCGTGCTTCCTGAATGAACGCGGCGCCTGTGAATTCTTCGCGAGCAAGCTCGCTCCTACAAAAAAGCCTTAACTGAACGGCATGCGGGCTTGCCCTAATCGGCTTCTGTAGGAGCGAGCTTGCTCGCGAAAAACGTCAACGATAACGCGTGCTTCTTGAATGAACGCGGCGCCTGTGAGTTCTTCGCGAGCAAGCTCGCTCCTACAAAAAAGCTTTAACTGAATGGCATGAGGGCAAGCCCTAATCGGCTTCTGTAGGAGCGAGGCGCTCGCGAAAAACGTCAACGATAACGCGTGTTTCCTGAATGAACGCGGCGCCTGTGAGTTCTTCGCGAGCAAGCTCGCTCCTACAAAAAAGCCTTAACTGAACGGCATGCGGGCTTGCTAATCGGCTCTGTGGGCCGGCGTGCTCGCGAAAAACAACGATAACGCGTGCTTCCTGAATGAACGCAGCGCCTGTGAGTTCTTCGCGAGCAAGCTCGCTCCTACAAAAAACCTTAACTGAACGGCATGAGGGCAAGCCCTAATCGGCTTCTGTAGGAGCGAGCTTGCTCGCGAAAAACGTTAACGATAACGCGTGCTTCCTGAATGAACGCGGCGCCTGTGAATTCTTCGCGAGCAAGCTCGCTCCTACAAAAAAGCCTTAACTGAACGGCATGAGGGCAAGCCCTAATCGGCTTCTGTAGGAGCGAGCTTGCTCGCGAAAAACGTCAACGATAACGCGTGTTTCCTGAATGAACGCGGCGCCTGTGAGTTCTTCGCGAGCAAGCTCGCTCCTACAAAAAGCCTTAACGGGCAAGCCCGCTCGCCACAGTGATCTAGTAGATGTCTTTGGACAGCAGCGTAAACGGCGTTTTCAGCAGGATCTTGATGTCCAGCCACAGTGACCAGTTGTTGATGTAGCGCAGGTCGATGTCGACGCGTTTTTGCATCTTCTCCAGGGTCTCCGTTTCCCCGCGGCAACCATTGATCTGTGCCAGGCCGGTGATACCGGGCTTGATGCGATGGCGTGCCATGTACGCGTGAATCTTCCCGGAGTAGTAGTCGTTGTGCGCCACCGCATGGGGGCGTGGGCCGACCAACGCCATGTGCCCCTGCAATACGTTGAACAATTGCGGCAGTTCATCGATGGAGGTGCGGCGAATGAAGCGGCCCACCGGGGTGATGCGCGAATCGTTGCGACTGGCCTGGCGCACTTCCTTGTCGTCATGCACACGCATCGAGCGGAATTTCCACACCTTGATCACCTGGCCGTTCCAGCCGTGCCGGTCCTGTTTGAAAATCACCGGGCCGGGAGAGGTGAGCTTGATCAGCACGGCGAACAGTAACAACAACGGGCTTAGCAGGATGATCGCCAGCAATGCCAGGCTCTTGTCCAGCAACGACTTGCTCAGGGCCGCGGTCGGGCGGCTGGTCAGTGGGCTTTCATTGAGGAAAATCGCCGGCAAGCCATCCACCTCGGCGACGCAGTGGTTGAGCAGCAGCATGTTATTGAGGTCGGGTACCCAGATCACATCCACGCTGATGTCCAACAGGTTGATGTACAACGCCTCGATATGCGTGGCTTCCTGCAGTGAATGGGTGATGTAGAGCCGACGGATACCGTGCTGGCGAATCAACTGCGGCAGGTCCGGCAGCTCGCCGAGTATCTGCGACTGCAGCTGCGGCGCAGCGGTGTCGCGGGCGCCGACCAAGCCAACCAGGGGCGAGCGTTTACGCCGGGACAGGGTGGTGGCCAGGTCTGCGGCGAGCTTGCCCGTACCGACGATCAGCGATTTATGCCGCTCGTGAAGTTGGTTGTGGTAATAACGGGAAAGACTATGAATAGGGATATAGCATAATGCTAGTAGCGCGTAGCTGGTGGCGGCCCACAGTAACAGGATCTCCAGGGGGAACAGTGCCCCGGCATTACAGGCGATGCCCACGGCTAATAAAATAATCAGTGTTAGCAGCCAGCCCATGAAGAGCCGCCCCAGGCCCACGCCATAATCATCTTTCTTGCTGTACACATCGCACAACATATACGCCGGTAGAGAGGCAAGTATCGTAAAAGCGGCCAATGCCCGATAGTAATAGTCAAGTTGGCCGGTCTTTAAAACAACCAATGCAAATAGTAATGCCACGACCAGGCTGGAGGCCAGTGTCCATTGCCCCCAGAAGGTCAAACCCTTAGGTGTTAGATGACGATGCATTCTTTGGTTATTCAGCATGCTACTGCTCCCAGTGGTGACCACTCGTGGTGGCAGAGTTAAGCGACACGTGGCGTTAATAACCACCAAACGACAGGCGCGCAGAGGCGCACAAGGGGATAGTAATCAACGGTAGGGAGCAGTAGCTGACGACTTATAACAGGGTCATGGCAGTATCTAGTAGCTGTATGACGAGGAGGGGGTTGTTATAAAAAGGCAGTTTTAATAGGGTGGTGGGTGGCAGGGTGATTATTGTGTAAGTGTATTATTTTTGTTTTAGTGGCGTTGCGTGGTGAGCTCCAGTGACTTTTTTATCTTCTGCGTCAAACAATAGCCTCGATTTCGCACTGAACGAAACAAGCGCTCGCCGTCGTTAACCCGTTTGAATTTTTCCTGGAGGCGGCTAAGGCACATTTCCAGACCGCGATACAGTTCAGGTTCGCGCCCGATGTTGCGGATCAGTTCCTCTTTGCTGACCACCCGTTCTTCATGGTGGAGCATCTTCTTGATCAGCGCCGATTCAATCGTGGTTAATGAAATACGCAGGCCACCTTTAACCAGTATCCGATCCTGTTGTGTCAGTAACCAAAAGTCCGGCGTGTGCAGCGCGGTGAAGTCAGCGTTGTTTTCCTGGAGATTGCGATGTGTCTTAGTGTTGGTAAGTTGAGATTTTAAGTGGCTGTCACTGGACGGTTGTGCAGCAGCTTGCAGGCACGGTGTTGACGGGGTAGTTGAGAAGTTGAGTTTATCAATGACAATGTAGTGACTTGTCGGTGGGGTGAAGTAGTGGTTGTGATGCAACGGAGTGTCGATCACCGCAGACGTTAGCGTGGCCCTCACGGTATTGTCCCGTAAAGTATAAGTGTGGTCGCGATAGGTTAACTCGACGTTGGGTGCAAAATCCTGAAGCGCAATAGGCACAGGTGCGGGCGAGAAGGCGTGCTTTTTGAGTGAGCTCATCGTGTTCACCGTTATCAGTGGGAGGAGAAAACTATAAACTTTCAGCGGGCGAGTAATAACCGCCCTGAAAGTAATTAAAAGGCAGGTGTTTGGCGAGCATGGCACTGTCGGCAAATTCAACCTGGTCCGCGATAAATGACACTCGCGTGACGCTTATCAGCTCTAACATACGGTCATAGAGCCGATTGAACAGGTCGGAGTGCGTATTTAGGCTCAAACGGATGGCTGTGTCCGGAAAGGGCATTTTTATATAGTCATAGAGCTTGAGTTCTATCAGCAGGTCAGCCGGCTTTGTATCGAGTTTGTAGTTATTGTAGGCAAGTTTGATACCGCTGCGGTCTTTCAGGGTATAAAGCTGGCGCACCATGGCCCTGCGCTCCACTGGACTTGGCAATGCGTCCAAGGGGTTTTCTACGCTGATGACGAGTTGCTGTTTGTACTGCTCCAACGTATCGGAAGTTTGGATTAACTGCTTGAGCATGTCTGGGCACATCAGTGCCGATTGGTCAATGCGCAGGAACTTATGCATGGCCGGGTAACGCGAAGCCGCTGGTAGTTTTCGGGTCGCGCTCGTTGAACGTGGCGTCAACAGTTGCAAGGCCTCACGATAGGCACATTGCAGTTGTTCACGGCACATCGGATGCAGTCCATGCGCAAGAGTGAGCAAGTTGGTCGTGCTGTCGACGCGAGTTTCACTTCCCCATAGCGTGCAATTTCGCTCAACTATCGCCTGCCTCAGGAACTTGAACTCGGCAATGCCTGCAGGTGATTTTTTCTCGCTATTCACGATTCGACCTCTCCTTGACAGGGTACAGATGGTTGGCAGAAATAATCCCGCGGCTTAATTTATAGCCGTAGCCTCGAATATTCTGAATGATGTTTTCGCCATATTGCGCCTTGATCTTGCTGCGCAGGCGGCTGATGGATTTTTCCAGGGCGCGGGAATCGTAGAACTTGGTATTGAGGCCCATGACCGCGGCGATTTCATCGTGACTGAGCAGTCGCTTATGAATCAGTGCTTCGAGTACCTTCATTTCAACGAAGGAGATCTCTAACTTTTGGCCGCCGCCGTAAATGCACATGCGGTCCTGGTCGAGGATCAGTTCGCAAGAATCCGACCGATACGTTTCATTCAGAAACGCATCGACTAAATCGATTTTTTTCTCGGGGGAAGTTTCGACTACTTTGATGCAGTAATCGGCGCCGGCCAAATAGTATTTGGTCTTGCTCTGGGTGGACGCAAATGTCACCACGACACATATGATGCAACCCGGATGTTGGGTTCGTGTCTTCTTTATGATGTCCAGAGTTTGATGGCTGGCAGAGGGCGTATCGATTTCTATAATGATGGCGCGGTAATTGATGGGGTCATCCAGCGAGTCAACTAGTTGGCCGTAGCTACGTGTATCGACTTTTAAATCATTCGGTACAGTGCGAACTATAAGCGCTCTAAAATCCTCGGTTTTAGACGGAGTCCGTGCAATAGCGAGGACGTTGGAAAAATGCATCACCTACTCCCTTTTCCGGCATGCAAGGTCGACAGTTCAATCGCTGCTAGCGTTTAGATACTAATCGAATTGATTACGGAAAAACGTGACAAATTTTAACATTCGTCCGTTTATTTTATAGGAGTGAACGCGGTGAGCGGGGGGCGCGCGCGGGGGTGTTTGTGCAGCTGTAGACATATGCTAGTGCAGTTTTTTAATGCGTGATAAGTAATTTAGGTGAAGCGGTCTTTGTCCGTGGTGGCAGTTTAGTATTTGCCATATGTGGAGGATCGTGAGGTGTCGACCAAGCCCCTTCGCATTATAAGTCTTTGCGCGGCCGACTGACTGGCCGACCCAGGCGAATCTCGGCACACAACCCGCCGCCCAGACGATTGCTCAAGGTCAGCGTCCCGCCAATCGCCACCACCAGTTGTTGCGCAATTGCCAACCCCAGCCCCGTGCCGCCGGTGCCACGATTGCGTGAGTTTTCCACCCGGTAAAACGGCTGCAGCACTTGCGTCAGTTCACCCTCGGCAATCCCGGGGCCGCGGTCCAGCACCTTGATCGACAGTTCGCCCGTCGCCGTAGCGCCCACTTCCAGCTCGGCGCTGCCGGCAAATTTCAGCGCGTTGTCCACCAGGTTGACCAGCACGCGGCGCAGTGCGTGGGGGCGGGTGTCGAAGACCCGAGCGCTTCTGCCAGACAGGCTGACGTGTTTGTTCATGTCCTGATAGTCAAACACCAGGCTGTCGAGGAATGCGTCGAGGTTGATACGTGCACTGGCCTCGCTGGCGCCGTGCACGCTGCGCGCGTAGGCCACGCCTTCGCGCACCAGATGCTCCATTTCGCCGAGGTCGCTCCACAGTTTGTCGCGGTCGGTGGAGTCTTCCATGAGTTCGGCGCGCAGTTTCATGCGGGTGATGGGGGTTTGCAGGTCGTGGGAAATCGCCGCAAGGATCTGCATGCGTTCCTTGAGGTACTCGGCAATGCGTTGCTGCATGGCATTGAACGCGACCGCGGCGTGGGCGACTTCGGTGGGGCCGGTTTCGTCCAGGGGCGTCGGGTGGGCGTTCGGGTCGAGGGTTTCCACGGCGCGGGCCAGACGGGTCAGCGGGCGGATGGCCAGGCGCACGGCCGCCCAGGTACAGCCGAGCAGCAGCGCCAGTTGCAGGACCAGCACCACCGGCAACCAGTGTGCAACGGGCGGGGCGGCGGGGCGTACGTCGAGGGTGATCGGGTTGCCATCAGCCAGCGTCAGGTGCGCCTGAAAGTGTTTCTGTAGGCCGGGGATCGTGCGCAAGGTCAGGGGGTAATGCTCGCCCAGGGCATGCCTGATCGACGCGGCCGCCATTGGTATGTCATCACTGTTCATCGGTTCGCCGCTTTCGCCGGCATTGAGCAGGTAGCGATAGTTCTGCCGGTCCAGGCGCGGCAGCCAGCTGGCGCGCTCATTGGCGGGCAGGCGGTCGAGGATTGCCACCGAGGTGGCCACATCGTTTTCCAGGTTATCCAGCATCGTGGTGCGCGCGCTGATATAGCGCTCGTAGAACTGCGCACTGAAGGACAGGCCATGGGCACACACCAGGCTGACCAGAAAGATCAGCGACAACTGCGACGCCAGCGTGCGTGGCCAGCCGAGGCGCCACTTCATTGTCCGGCCCCGAGGATTTCCACCGGCAGGGAGAATACATAACCCTCGCTGCGCACGGTCTTGATATAGGCCGGTTCGCGGGCATCATCCAGCAGGCGCTGGCGCAGGCGGCTGACCAGCAGGTCGATGGAGCGGTCGTATAGGTCCGCGTCGCGACCCTGGGTCAGGTTGAGCAACTGGTCGCGGCTGAGTACCCGTTGCGGGTGATCCAGGAACACGCGCAGCAGGCGATATTCCGCGCCGCTCAGGGCCACCTGGGTGTCGTCGGTATCGAGCAGATGGCGCGCGGTGGTGTCCAGGCGCCAGCGCCCGAAACGGATCAGGCGCCCGGTTTCGCTGACCACCAGGTTCGGCGGCAGCATGCGCGTGCGGCGCAGCACCGCGTTGATCCGGGCCAGCAGCTCGCGTGCGGCGAAGGGTTTGACCAGGTAATCATCCGCGCCCATTTCCAGGCCGATGATGCGGTCGGTTTCATCGTTGCGCGCGGTGAGCATCAGCACCGGCGTGCCCTTGTGCTTGCCGACCCGCAGTTCCCGGCACAGCTGCAAGCCATCGTCGCCGGGCATCATGATATCCAGCACGATCAGGTCCACCGGGGTGGTGTCGAGGAAGCTGCGCATCTGGCGACCGTCGCCGACCACGCTGGTGCGCATGCCGTTTTTCTTCAGGTAATGACCGAGCAGTTCGCGGATCTCCCGGTCGTCATCCACGATCAGGATGTGATCGACGTGGTCCATGCTGTTTTCCTCAAGCAGTCATTATTGCTGCGCAGTCTAGTCACTGCCCGGTGCCTTGCCTTGTGCCCTTTGTATGCCAGTGTATCTGGCGATAAGCAGATACACGGTGAGGCTAAAATACCGATACCGCGGGCTTTTTTCGACACAATCCGGATACCTCGCGCAGGCTCAATGGACGTCATCGAACACCTGCCGAGGACGCTGTGATGAAGACCCGGACCATCTGCTGTTTATTCGCGAGCCTGGCCCTGGCCGCTGCCTTATGTTACTTGCTGCCCAAAGCCGTCGACGCCGAGCCTTTCAGCCAGTCCAACCCGACCATGCCGTCCCTGGACGGTGCCGTGGCCTGGCTCAACTCAGCGCCGCTTGATGCGGCCGCGCTGAAGGGCAAAGTGGTGTTGGTGGAGTTCTGGACCTACGACTGCATCAACTGTCAGCGCAGCTTGCCGTACGTGAACCAGTGGGCGAACAAGTATGCCAAGGACGGCCTGGTGGTGATCGGCGTGCACACCCCCGAGTACGACCACGAAAAAGTGCTGGATAACGTGCGTCAGCAGGTGAAGAAACTGGGGATCGGGTACCCGGTGGCTATCGATAACGACTTCAGGATCTGGCAGGCGTTCGACAACCAGGCCTGGCCGGCCCATTACTTCTTCGACGCCACCGGCAAAAGGCGCTACAGCCATTGGGGAGAGGGCCGTTATGACGAGCAGGAGCAGGTGATCCAGACACTGTTGGAGGAAGCCAGGGCGTTGCGTCCGGCTGCACCTGGCACGGCTGGGGCGCGTCACGCCTTGAGCAGCAGCGCCTCGAACAGCTGCCGCACCTGCGCTTCATCACTGTGGGCGACATTGAAGCGCATCGAGTCGCGATGGGCCGGGTCGTAGCCGAACAGTGCGCCGGGCGCCAGCACCATGCCTTGCTTCAATGCGACCTGGGCCAAGCGCTCGCCGTCCACACCGGCGGGCAGGCGCGTCCAGATGAACATCCCGCCTTCATACCCCATCGGCAGTTCACAGCCGCACCGCTTGAGCCATTGCTCCACCCGCCCACCGGCCTCCGTCAGGCGCTGCACCATGCGCTTGCGATGTTTGGCGTAGCTGCCTTCGCTGAGCATGCGGTAGACGATCTGCTCGAACAGCTCGGAGGTCACGCCGCCGCTCATCAACTTCATGTGGGTCAGGTTCGCCGCCAATTGTGGCGCCGCCACCACGTAGCTGACGCGGGTGTTGGCGCTGAGGATCTTGGAGAAGCCTGACAGGTAGGTGACCTGGTCGAGCCCGGCGAGGGCGGCCAGGCGGGGCGGCGGGTTGGGGTGAAGGTCGCCGTAGAGGTCATCCTCGATGATATGGCAGTGGTAGCGCTGGGTCAGTTGCAGCAGGCGAAACGCCTGGCCAGGGCTGAAGGAATGCCCGGTGGGGTTGTGCAGCACGCTGGTGGTCAGGTACAGGCTGGGGCGGTGCTCGGCCAGCAGCTGTTCGAGGGCGGCGAAGTCGAAACCGTCGGGACGACGTTGGATCGTCAACACCTTGACCCCGTGCAGGGCCAGGTTGGCGTGGAAGTTGAAGTAGCACGGTGCGTCCAGCAGCACCGTGTCGCCGGGGCGCGCGAGCAAGCGCATCAGCATGTCCAGGCCCTGCACGGTGTTGGGGGTGGTGATGATTTGCTCCACCGGTACCGACAAGCCTTCGCCGTGCAGCTTATGTTGCAGCGCCTGGCGCAACGGCAACAGCCCGGCCGGCGTGCCCAGCCCGGCGATACGCAGCGATGGCGCACGTACGACGCTGCGCATCGCCTGGCGAATCGCCTCGCTGTCCAGCCAGCTTTCCGGTAAGTGGCCGCTGCCGGGGCGCAGGTCGCTGCCGGCGCTGACCAAGGGCCGTCGCAACACACTGAGCAGGTCCTGGGGCAGCAGGTCGACCCAGGCCGCCGAGGCGGGGCGGGCGGTGTCCATCGCCACGAAGAAACCGCGGCCTTGGCTGGACGTCAGCAGGTTGCGCCCGCGCAGGCGATCCAGCGCTTCGTTGAGGGTGAATTTGCTGACGCCCAGGGTCTCGGTCAACTCACGTACCGACGGCAATTTACTGCCGGGTGCCCATTCGCCTTGCTCGATGGACTGGCTGAACGCGTCGACAATCTGCTGCACCTTGGGGGTGCCATCGACAAAAGCGATGGGGGTTACCAACATAAGGCTTCCTTGTCTTTGCCGGTCATTTTACCGGTGAAGTTCGGGCGAATTAGGCATTACTTTACCTGCCTTGCGCAATGCCGCTGGCCTAGACTGCGCGGCATCCGGCCCATCTGCGGCTGTCTGATCCCAGGAGCCAGGGCCATGACCAGCGCATTGACGCTATCTTCGTTTCTCTACTTTCTGCTGTTTTGCACCACCCTGACGTTCAGCCCAGGCCCCATGACCCTGTTGCTGCTGGGCCTGGGCTTGAAGGGCGGGTTGCGCAATTCGATCCCGGCGCAGGTCGGTGCCAGCGTGTCGTACCTGATCTCGATCCTGATCTTCGCCGTGGGGTTTTCCGAACTGATCAAGGGCAACCTGGCGATTACCCAGGGCATCCAGATTGTCGGCGTGGCCTATATCCTCTACCTGGCCTACAAGCAGTGGACCAGCAGCGGCCTGCCAATCGACACCGCCGGCAGTGTCGAGGGCGCGCGCGGCCTGTTCGGCAAGGGCTTGCTGACGGGGTTTTCCAACCCCAAGACCCTCATTATGTTCAGCGCCGTGTTCCCACAATTCGCCGGGGCAGGGGCGCACCGCTCGACGATGGACATCGCCATCCTCGGGCTGACCTTCCTGCTGCTGCAATGTGCCAGCGGTTGCCTGTACTGCTATTTCGGCCAGCGTATCCGGCACGTGCTGGAAAACCCCCGGCGGCGGGTGTTGTTACAACGGGTCACGGCCGCGCTGTTGCTGGGGGTGGCGTTGATGCTGGCGCGGGGTTTTTCCCCGGCAGGGCTGTAAGCTTATAAGCGGTAGTGGCGTATTGCCGCCGCCCTGATAGACTCCAGGCATTCATATAGGATCATCAGAGCATGCCGGCCGCCGGAGGAAAGGGATTTCCACTCGCTACACGCTTGTATAAATCCCGCACCCTGGGGCTGACGCTCGGCTTTGTGTGCGTGGCGTTTGGCATGTATCCAGTGAACCCGCCCCTATGGGTGTGGGTCTGGATGATCCTCAACGCCTTCGTATGGCCGCACCTGGCCTTTCAGTCCACATTGCGCGCGCCCCAGGCCCTGCGCAGTGAACGCCGCAACCTTCTGTTCGACTCCTTTTGCGGCGGCTTCTGGGTCGGTGCCATGCACTTCAACCCGTTGCCCAGCGTCACCACCCTGTCGATGATGACCATGAACAACGTCGCCATCGGCGGCCCGCGTTTCATGCTGATGGGCTGGGTGGCACAGGGGCTGGGGATTGGCGTATCACTGCTGATATTCACGCCCGCGTTCATTGCCTTGACCACGCCGGCACAGCTCTATGCGTGCCTGCCGATCCTCATGCTTTACCCGCTGGCCCTGGGCTGGATCTGCTACCGCCAGGCCTTGAACCTTGCACGGCATAAGCGCGAACTGCTGGCCCTGAGCCGCACCGACAGCCTGTCTGGCCTGCTCAACCATGGCGCCTGGAAGGACCATCTGGAAATCGAGTTTCAGCGCTGTCGGCGCGAGCAGCAGGGCGCGGCCATTGCGTTGATCGACATCGATCATTTCAAGGTGATCAACGACACCTACGGCCATGTCACTGGCGATATCGTCCTGCGCCAGCTCAGCAAGGTGCTGCGCCAGAACCTGCGTGTCGCCGACCTGGCCGGGCGCTACGGCGGTGATGAGTTCTGCGTGATCCTGCCGGGCATGCCGCTCAACCGTGCCACCGAAGTGATGGACGCCCTGCGTGATCGCTTCAACGCGCTGGCCTACGCCCAGGACCCGACCTTGCGCGCCAGCTTGAGCATCGGCCTGGCCCCTTATCAACTCACGCATGCCGACTCCACCAGTTGGCTCAATGACGCTGACCTGGCGTTGTACGAAGCCAAGAGCAGCGGGCGCAACTGCGTCAGTGCGGTGCAGGGGGCTTGGTTGCGGTCGGTCTAGTGGGGTAGGGTGTGGCGTGACCTCCCTATAAAAACAAGGACCGTTGCATGCTTTTTACCTTCCCCCGTACCCTTCTGGCCGCGACCCTGGCCTTGTCCTTCACGCTCCCGGCCTACAGCGCCGAACCCCATAAACAGATCCAGGCAGACGCCGAACAGTACAAGGCCGATGCCCTGAAACTGCTCGAGCGCCTGGTGAATATCGACTCGGGCTCCGGCTACGGGCCGGGCCTGACCCAGGTCAGTGACATTGCCGTCGATGAACTCCAGCAGTTGGGCTTCAGTATCGAGCGCGTGCCGGATGCGGCCGCCAACAGCAGCCATGTGATTGCCACCCTCAAGGGCACCGGCAAGGCCAGGATCCTGCTGATGGCCCACATGGACACCGTATTCAAGGAAGGCTCCGCTGCCGAGCGCCCGTTCCACATCAAGGACGGCCGCGCTTATGGCCCCGGCGTGATGGATGACAAGGGCGGCATCGTCGCCGGTATCTACGCACTCAAGGTCCTGAAAAACCAAGGCTTCAAGGACTATGCGCAAATCACCTTCCTGCTCGACGCCAGCGAAGAAACCGGCTCCGACGCCGCCTCCGAGCTGATCCGCAATACCGCCAAGGCCCACGACGTCACCCTGAACCTGGAGCCCGGCCGGCCGGCGGACGGCCTGGTGGTATGGCGCAAAGGCAGCGCCACTGCGGTGGTCGAAGTCAAAGGCAAGGCCGCCCACGCCGGCGTCGCTCCGGAACTGGGGCGCAACGCCGCCATGGAAGCCGCGCACCAGATCCTGCAACTGGGCAAGCTGGGGGATGAAGAGAAGAAAACCACCATCAACTTCACTGTGATCAAGGCCGGGGATCGCACTAATGTCATCCCCGATCAAGCCATCGCCAAGGCCGACGTGCGTGCGGCGTTACCCGAAGAGTTCGATCGGATCGAAAAAGATCTGGCGCGGGTATCGGCCAACAAGTTGATTCCCGAGACGCAAGTGAAGACCAGTTTGCAACGCGGCTTGCCACCGATGCCGCAGACACCGGAGTCAGACAAGTTGGTGGCGATTGCCCAAGGCATTTATGCGGAATTGGGCAAACAGTTGACGATTGAAGGCAGTGGTGGCGCGGCGGATGCGAGTTTGTCGGCCGGGGTCGGGACACCGACGTTGGATGGCTTTGGGATTGTCGGCGGCAACATTCATACGCCTGAAGAATATGCGGAAGTGGAAAGTGTCGCGCCGCGGGTCTACTTGCTGAGCCGGATGATCATGGAGCTTTCAAAGCGCTGACCGGGATAGGCGCTCATCCGTTCAGTGTGGGTGAGCCCCTCTTAGCCGATGATCGCATCTCCCTTTGTGGCGAGTGAGCTTGCTTGCGTTGGGCTGCGCAGCAGCCCTGAAGCAAACAACGCGATTGACCTGAACATCCCCATCGCCTGGACTGGGGCCGCTTCGCGGCCCAACGCGAGCAAGCTCGCTCGCCACAGGGGGGGCGGTATAGCCTTGGAGAGCGGTGTCCCGGAAGGCTATCCGGCCGTCAAGTGGGAGGTTTCGACACTTATCTGCTTCTCCCGCCCCAGCACCAGGCTGCACAGCGCCGGCAAAAACAACAGGGTCAACACGGTGCCCACCAGGACTCCGCCAATCAGCACATAGGCCAGGGATGACCAGCCCTCGGACTATTTCCCTGTCGGATGCCCCGGCGCCTTCCCGACGCGCGATGCAGACCGTCGGTTTCACCTGAGCCCTGCGCAATATCACGCGGCGGATTGTGGTGATGAGCGTGACAATGCCAACGGTTGGCTAAGAGGGGGATGGGGTTTGGCGGCTTGTCGTTGAGCTATTTACGTGACGGCAGTAGCGCGCCGATTGGGCGGGGCCAAGCGTGCCAGGTGTTGGCGGCGTATAGGGCTTCCCCATTGGCACGTGAGCGCCGAGTCAGCGGATTGTCCTATACGTAGAACGAACCAAGCTGCTTTCACCGGCTAGTACTCCAGCTTATGCCGACTTATGGTGTAGGCACTTTGGAGGACCACCATGAAGAAACTGATCGGCATCTACACCAGCCCCCGCACCCATTGGGTCGGCGATGGCTTTCCGGTGCGTACGCTGTTTTCCTACGACACCCTGGGCAAACACATCAGCCCATTCCTGTTACTGGACCACGCCGGCCCGGCCGATTTCACCCCCACTGAGCAACGTCGCGGCGTCGGCCAACACCCGCATCGCGGTTTTGAAACCGTGACCATCGTGTATGACGGCGAAGTCGAACACCGTGATTCCACCGGTGCCGGCGGCAAGATCGGCCCGGGCGACGTGCAATGGATGACCGCCGCCAAGGGCATCCTCCACGAGGAATTCCACTCCGAAGCCTTCGCCCGCAGCGGCGGGGCACTGGAGATGGTGCAACTGTGGGTCAACCTGCCAGCCAAGGACAAGATGGCCGACGCCGGCTACCAGACGATTCTCGACGGAGATATTCCGCTGTTGCCGTTGGCCAACCAGGCCGGGCAATTGCGTCTGATCGCCGGTGAGTTCGCGGGCACCCAAGGCCCGGCGCGCACCTTCACGCCCATCGATGTGTGGGACCTGCGCCTGCGTGCTGGCAAGGCGGTCAGCCTGGACCTGCATGCCGGACGCAACACCGCCCTGGTGATCCTGCGCGGTACGGTGCTGGTCAATGGCCAAGAGCTTGCGCGCCAGGGGCAATTGGCAGTGTTCGAGCGTGACGGCACCCAACTGACCCTGGAGGCCAATGACGACGCCAAGGTGCTGCTGCTCAGTGGCGAACCCATCGACGAGCCGATCGTTGGGCATGGTCCCTTTGTGATGAACACCGAGCAGGAGATTCACCAGGCGTTTGCCGATTTCCAATCGGGTAAGTTCGGGCGGATGTAGCACTGACTCAAAGGTGACGCCAAACCTGATGTGGGAGCGAGCGTGCTCGCCCCCACATTTTGTTCTGCGCTATACCCCGCCTCCCCATTTCATGCGATCTTCCCGTCATTCACCCTGGAGTCGCCTGGATGCCCTCATTTATCGCTGATCACCCGATGTTATGCGCGCTGGCGCTGATCTTTATCGACATCGCCGTATGGCGCCTGATTTCCGCCAACCTGGCCAACTGGAAGCTGGCGGCGCGGCTGGTGATCTTCGCGGTATTCAGCGCCGTGCTGTTCAACGACGGCATGAACCCCATGCAGTTGGCGCCTTATGCCGACAACACGGCCTTGCACCTGGCGGCCACCGCGTTGCAGATCGGCTGGTGGCTGTTCGCCGCGCGGACCCTCACGGTGTTGCTCGGCACCTTGATGATGCAGCGCGTCGGGCATACCGGGCGGTTGTTGCAGGACTTGATGGGCGCGGTGATCTTCTTGATCGCGATCATCGCCGCCATGGCCTATGTGCTCGACCTCCCGGTCAAGGGCGTGCTGGCGACTTCCGGCGCGGTGGCGATCATTGTCGGCCTGGCCTTGCAAAGCACCTTGAGTGATGTGTTTTCCGGGATCGTGCTCAATACCACCAAGCCCTACCAGCTGGATGACTGGATCTCCATCGACGGCACCGAAGGGCGTGTCACTGACATCGATTGGCGCGCCACGCGGCTGCAAACCTCCCAGGGCAGCATGGCGGTGATTCCCAACTCCCTGGCGGCCAAGGCCAAGATCATCAACTTTTCGCGCCCGGCGGATATGTTCGGCTTGTCGGTGTGCCTGCAAGTCAGCCCCCATGCGCGCCCGCAAACGGTGATCGAGGCGCTGGAGCGCGCGATGCAAGGTTGCCGGCCGCTGCTGGCCAAGCCCGCGCCGAGCGTGGCGTTCAAGACCTCGGCCAGTGGGGGCGTGGAGTACGAAATCAGCGGGTTCGTGCCGGCCATGCCGCTCAAGCGCGAGGTGCGCAACCAGCTGTATGACCTGGCCTTCCGGCATTTGCAGGCGGCGGGCGTGGGGCTGTTATCCGCCACTGAAAGCAGCGCGCCGCCGGCGGTGTCCGGTGCGCGGGCGTTGCTGGAACGCTCGTCGATTTTCTCCACGTTGCGCCAGGAAGAGAAAGACACCTTCAGCCAGAACATGACCCTGCACAGCTACCGTGCCGGTGAAATGATCCTGCCGGCGGGGGAGGTCAGCGACCATTTGTTTATCGTGGAGTCCGGCGTGGTCTCGGTGATGCTGGTCAAGGGCGGGCACAAGTTCGAGGCCGGGCGCATGGGGCCGGGGGAAGTGATTGGCGAAGCCGGGATCTTGTCCGACGAGGCCACCCCGGCGGACTTCTCCGCCAAGACCTTCTGCACCCTGTACCGTATCGAAAAGGAATACCTCAAGCCGTGCCTGGATGCGCGGCATGACATCGGCGAAGCGATGAAAGCACTGCTGGATTTCCGCATCCATGCTGCGCAGGTCATGACCCAGGAGTCGCCGGTGGTGCCGGCGAAGAAGGGGTTCCTGCAGTGGTTGCGCAAGCGCGGGTTGTAACGCGATCAGGGCGCCATGGCGATGCGGTAGCGCTCGTCAAAGTCATCTGCCAGTTGCGCCAATGTCACATCGCCCAAGCGCGCCAGCAACAAGGCCTGGGCCTGGTCGAACGCGTCGGTCAGCGCCGCGTTTACCGCCTGCTCCACCAGGCATTGCGGGTGATCGGTGGATAGGCCGATGGCAAAGATCGACGGCGTGCCCAGCGCGTTGTGAATATCCAGCAAGGTGATTTCACTCAAGGGCTTGCCCAGGGTCCAGCCACCCTGATGGCCTTTTTCCGAACGCACATAGCCCTTTTCCTTGAGCAGCCCCAGCGTGCGTCGCACCACCACCGGGTTGGTGCCGAGCATCTGCGCGATGGTCTCCGAGGTGGCGCGCGCTTCATGGCGGCCCATATGGATCAGCACATGCAGCATGCGCGAGAGGCGGGTGTCATTTCTCATCAAAAACCCTCAAGTCGATTCGGTCGGGAGTATCGTTCGTAACCTAAAAAGTTGCGAGACACTTGACGCGGTATTTTTACGTAACTTATGGTGTGTCGTGAAAGCGCACGGACCACCGCGCGCGCCAACACGGGGTCACTTCCATGATGCACGACGTCATTATCGTGGGCGGCAGCTACGCCGGCCTGTCAGCGGGCCTGCAACTGGCGCGGGCGCGGCGCAAGGTGCTGGTGATTGATGCGGGGCTGCGGCGCAATCGGTTTGCGCCGACCTCCCACGGCTTTCTCGGCCAGGACGGCCAGGCGCCCGGGATTATCGCCGCCGAAGGTCGCAGCCAGTTGATGGAGTACCCGACGGTCACCTGGGTGCAGGACAGCGTGGTCCAGGCGGGGGCGGAGCAGGGCGGTTTCAGCGTGCGCACCCAATGCAATGGGCAGTTCCAGGCCAAGCGGCTGATCCTGGCCACCGGAGTGGTGGATGAATTGCCCGGCATTGACGGCTTGCAGGAGCGCTGGGGCAAGCGGGTGTTCCATTGCCCTTATTGCCATGGCTATGAGCTGGGCCAAGGGCGCATCGGCGTGTTGGCCACCTCGCCGCTGGCGATGCACCATGCCCTGATGTTGCCGGACTGGGGCAGCACCACCTTGTTCACCAATGGCGTGTTCACGCCGAATGCCGAGCAACAGGCGCAGTTGGACCGGCGCGGTGTCAGCGTGGAAAGCGCAGCCGTGACGCGCATCAGCGGTGAGCGTGCCGACCTGGAACTGGCTGACGGCCGAATCGTGCAGTTGGATGGGGTGTTCACAATGTCGCGGACCCGGCTCAGCCCGTTGGCCGAACAATTGGGCTGCGGGCGGGTCGACGGCCCCACCGGTCCTTACCTGCACACTGACGAAACCCGCCAGACCTCCGTGGCCGGCGTGTTTGCCTGTGGCGATGCATCACTGGCCGCCGGTTCCGTGGCGTTGGCGGTGGCCGAGGGCGTGCGCGCCGGGGTGGGCGCGCACTTCTCGTTGATCAACGGTTGACGCCACTCGGGCTGTCACTTTTTCGCGGGCATCGGCTCAGCGCACCAGGCAGGGGCGTTTGTTATCGAAGCTCCAGCCGGGAATCAGGAACTGCATGGCGACGCTGTCATTGCGCGCGCCCAGGCCCATGCCCTTGTAGCGTTCGTGGGCGTGGGCCACGGCGTCCATGTCGATCTCCACCCCCAGGCCCGGCTTGGCGGGCACCTGGATATGGCCGTCGACAATCTGTAGCGGTGCCTTGGTCAGTCGTTGGCCGTCCTGCCAGATCCAGTGGGTGTCGATCGCGGTGATATCGCCCGGTGCGGCGGCGGCCACCTGGGTGAACATCGCCAGGGAAATATCGAAGTGATTGTTGGAGTGCGAGCCCCAGGTCAGGCCCCATTCATGGCACATCTGCGCCACGCGCACCGAGCCTTGCATCGTCCAGAAGTGCGGGTCGGCGAGGGGGATGTCCACCGATTGCAGCTGGATCGCGTGGCCCATCTCGCGCCAGTCGGTGGCGATCATATTGGTGGCGGTCGGCAGGCCGGTGGCGCGGCGGAATTCGGCCATGACTTCGCGCCCCGAGTAGCCGTTTTCCGCGCCGCAGGGGTCTTCGGCATAGGCCAGCACGTGATGCTGGTCGCGGCACAGGGCGATGGCTTCCTTGAGGGACCAGGCGCCATTCGGGTCGAGGGTGATGCGTGCGTCGGGGAAGCGCTCGGCCAGCGCGGTGACCGCTTCGATTTCTTCGGCGCCACGCAGCACGCCGCCCTTGAGCTTGAAGTCGTTGAAGCCGTACTGGGCCTGGGCAGCTTCGGCCAGGCGCACGATGGCACCCGGGGTCATGGCCGGTTCGTGACGCAGGCGGAACCAGTCGTCCGCGTCGGCTTCGCTGCGGTAGGCCAGGTCGGTCTGGTGGCGGTCGCCGATGTAGAACAGATAGCCGAGCATCTTCACTGCATCGCGTTGCTGGCCTTCGCCCAGCAACGCCGCTACCGGCACTTCGAGGAACTGGCCGAGCAGGTCGAGCAGTGCGGCTTCCATGGCGGTGACGGCATGGATGGTGATGCGCAGGTCAAAGGTTTGCAGGCCGCGCCCACCGCTGTCGCGGGTGGCAAAGGTACGGCGCATGGCATTGAGGATGGCCTGGTACTGGCCGATCGGCTTGCCGATCACCAGGCTGCGCGCGTCTTCCAGGGTTTCGCGGATGCGTTCGCCCCCCGGTACTTCGCCCACGCCGATATGCCCGGCGCTGTCCTTGAGAATCACGATGTTGCGCGTGAAAAACGGCCCATGGGCGCCGCTGAGGTTGAGCAGCATGCTGTCATGGCCGGCCACCGGGATCACGTCCAGGTGGGTGACGACCGGAGCGTGGCGGGCGTGGTGCTGATGTTCTGTGTTCATGAAAACGCTTCCTTATTTGCTCAAGACGGGGGCGGGGTGCGGCACGCTGGGGGTGTGGGCGCCGGGCAGGGTCTTGGCGAAAAACACCAGGATCGCGGCGAGGATCGAGGTGCCGGCCAGCCCATATAAACCGCCCTGGATCGACCCGGTGGTCTGTTCCAGGAAACCGAAGGTCGTGGGCGCGACAAACCCGCCAAGGTTGCCAATCGAGTTGATCAACGCAATCACTGCCGCCGCGATGCGTGCATCCAGGTAACCCTGGGGGATCGGCCAGAACAGTGACGACGCCGACTTGAAGCCAATCGCCGCAAAACAGATGGCGACAAACGCAAAGATCGGTCCGCCGGTGGTGGAGAAAAACATGCCCGCCGCTGCAATCAACAGCGCCGTGGCTACCCACGCCTGCTGGTGCTTGTACTTGCCGGCCAGCGCCGCGAATGAGTACATGGCGATGATCGAGATCAGCCAGGGGATGGAGTTGTAGAAGCCCACCTGGATATCACTCAGGTCGCCCATTTTCTTGATGATGCTCGGCAGCCAGAAGGTGGCGGCGTAGATGGTCAGCTGGATGCAGAAATACAGCGCGCAGAACAGCATGATCTGGCGGTCCTTGAGCAGCTTGCCCAGGCTCGGCTTGACCGTGGTGGCGGCGTCACGCTCGCGTTGTTCGCGCTCGATTTCGCCCACCAGTGCGTCCTGTTCCTCACGGCTGAGCCACTTGGCGTCGTGGGGCTTGGAGTCGAGCCAGAACCACACGAAAAAGCACAGCAGCACCGAGGCCATGCCTTCGATGATGTACATCCATTGCCAGCCATGCAGGCCCAGCCCGGTGATTTGCAGCAGCACGCCGGACAGCGGGCCGGAGATCAGCGAAGCCAGGGCCGAGCCGCTGAGGAAGATCGCAATCGCCTTGCCGCGCTCCACCCCAGGCAACCAGCGGGTGAAGTAGTAGATCACCCCCGGAAAGAACCCGGCCTCGGCCACCCCCAGCAGAAAACGCAGGATGTAGAAGTGGGTTTCGTTCTGGATAAAGGCCATCAGGGTTGCGGTGATGCCCCAGGTGAACATGATGCGGGTCAGCCAGATACGCGCGCCCACTTTTTGCAGCAGCAGGTTGGAGGGGACTTCGAACAAGGCGTAGCCGATAAAGAACAAGCCGGCACCGAAACCATAGGCGGCCGCGCCGATGCCCAGGTCGTGTTCCATGTGGGTGCGCACGAAGCCGATATTGACGCGATCGATGTAGTTGACGATGAACATGATCACGAACAGTGGGAGCACATGGCTCTTCACTTTCTTGATCGCGCGGGCCAGGACGGGGTCGAGGGCAGGCGCAGCTGTCGCAGGGCTGGAAGGGGTCACGAGGTAGAACTCCCACTGATTATTGTTGTGCGGGGATGGGTTCAGGGGTTGTCGGAGAGGTCTGACAACTTGATAGACATCATACAACTTGGATTTTCGATGTGGCAACGTAAATTTCAGTTGTCTGCACGCTGTGTGGAAGCCGGTTTCCCTCGAATAACATCGATATTGCGGGAGGTATGCGCTGCGGGACTTTCCCCGCAGGCAAGTCGGTCCGGTAAAAAAACGCAGCATCGCAAAGGATAAGTTTGTTTGTTGTCATACAAGTTGGTGACGATCGAGGGTGTTAGTATTGGCCGAGTCCCATGCATGGAATGACCGATGCTCAACAACCCCCCTCGCAAGCGCTCCCAGGGCCTGGCCCATGACATCGTCACCGCGCTGACCCAGCGCATCCTCCTTGGCCAAATGCTGCCGGGCGAGAGGTTGCCCTCCGAATCCGCCATCGTCGGCGAGTACGGCGTCAGCCGCACGGTCGTGCGCGAGGCATTGTCGAAACTGCAGGCGGCCGGGCTGGTGGAAACCCGGCATGGCGTGGGCACATTTGTGCTGGCGCGCGACGAGCGCCAGGGCCTGCACCTGACCCATGACACCGCCGTCAGCGTGCGCGGCATCCTCGAATTGCGCATGGGCCTGGAAACCCAGGCCGCCGCCCTGGCCGCCTTGCGCCGCAGCGACGCGCAATTGCAGCAGATGCGCCAGGCCCTCGACGATTACCAGGACTCACTCGGCAACCAGGACAGCAGCAGCGTCGAGCCCGATGTGCGTTTTCACCAATTGATCGCCCAGGCCACCGGCAACACCTACTTCACCGACGTGATCCAGCACCTGGGCAATTCAGTGATTCCGCGTGCGCGCATCAATGCCCAGGAGCGCGGCGATGCGGACTTGATGAAGCTGGGGCAGTTGGCCAACCTGGAACATGAGGCGATCCTCAACGCCATCCGCCGCCAGGACCCTGACGCGGCACGCGCGGCGATGCTGCTGCATTTGAGCAACAGCCTGGCGCGCATGACCGGCGAGTAAGCCAGTGTGCAGCCCGGTCCCCATGCTCACTCCAGTTGAATGGCCGCGCGTCCGTCACGTCGAGGGTGCGTCTACCAACTGCTGAAAGAGCGGTGTCAGCAAGTCAATCAACACCTGCGGGTCAGCCTTGACCAGTGCCGACAACGCCAGTTGCTGGCGCATCACCTGAAACCCCGCCACCAGCGCCATCGCCAGCGCCGCGCGTTCTTGCGCGTGCGCGCCCTTGAGTGTCGCGGCCATGCTCGGCTGTTGACTGTTTTCCAGTTGCGCGCGGCCAATCGCCGCTGCGCGTGGGCTCGACGCCGAATGCAGCAGGAGCAGCCAACCTTCCAGCGACGCGCTGCTGTCGTCGCTGATGCTCACCAGTGCCGTCGCCAGGGTGCGCCCGAGGTTGTCCGCACGCAGATGACCGCCGGCGGGAATAAGCGGGCGGGCCAGGGTGTCGGCGATGACGTCGGCGAACAACTGCTCCTTGGAACTGAAGTAGCGGTCGACCAGCGCCGTGGTCAGGCCCGCGCCGACGGCGATGTCGTGCACGGTAGCGGCGTCATAGCCCGAGCGGGCGAACACCTTGCGCGCAGACAGCAAAATGGCGTCGCGGGTGACGGCGGCATCGCGCCGTCGAGGAATCGGGTTTGGCATTGGCATCCTGACGTGGCTGGGATCGGTCGGCGCACAGTGGGGGCGCGGCGACAGGGTACAGGGTCTATTTACCGTCAAGGAAGCCCAACCGGGGCGCATTTGAGGCGCCAGGGTCATTTTGTTCAATACCGCGTTGGCCTGGCCCTTTACCGTGAAGTCATCTTCGCTTGGCATGACAAAAAGGAACTGCAATGAGCTTGATCATTTCCATGGCGGCCTTCGCTCTGGCTACCTCCATCACCCCGGGCCCGGTCAATGTGGTTGCGCTCAGTTCAGGCGCGCGCTTCGGGTTTGCCGCCAGCCAGAAACACGTGTTCGGCGCCGCCACAGGTTTTACGTTGCTACTGGTGCTGATCGGCCTGGGGCTGCATGAAGTCCTGGTGCGCTGGCCGATCCTGACTCAGTTGATCCAGTGGGGCGGGGTGGCCTTCCTGTTGTACATGGCGTGGAAGCTGGCGGTGGACGATGGCCGGCTGGACGCCGACGGCTCGGCCACCGCGCCGTCGATGCTCTATGGCGCGATCATGCAATGGCTCAACCCGAAAGCCTGGCTGGCCTGCGTGGCGGGGATGGGCTTGTTTGTCGCCGATGGCGACGCCCGGCAAGTGTGGTTGTTTGCCGGGCTCTACCTGGTGATCTGCTACCTGTCGGTAGCGTGCTGGGCCTATGCCGGTACGTTCTTGCGCCGCTACCTCGGCAACCCGCACGGCGTGCGCCTGTTCAACCGCTCAATGGCCGCGTTGCTGGTGGCCAGTGTGGGTTATTTGCTGATGGCTTGAGCAAGTCGCGGTACTGCCCGGGCGTGGCCGCGAAATGCTGTTTGAAGGTGCGCTGGAAATGCGCCTGGTCGGCAAAGCCGGCAGCCAAGGCCACATCGGCGATCAACTCACCCTTGCGCAATTGGGTACGGGCAAACTGGATGCGCCGGTTCACCAGGAAGGCATGGGGCGTCAGCCCGTAATACTGCTTGAAGGCGCGGATCAGATAAGACGGCGACAGCTCGGCGGCCAGGCAGATGTCTTCCAGTTTCAAGGCCTCGGTGCAGTGTACGCGGATGTACTCGGCTGCACGCTCCAGCTTGTGGTTGACCTCCCGCACGGGGGCCGGCGAAGGGTTCAGGCGCTGTTGCACTTCCGTGAAGTAACTCACCAGCACGCTCTGTTTGTGCAGCAATTCGGCCTGCTCATCCAGCAGCACCTGGTACAGCTCGATCAGGCCCTTGTACAGCACCGGGTCGCGGGTGTGCGGCGCACTGAACGGGCGATACCCCTGGTCGGTACTGAACCCCAGTTGGTATTGCAGGTCGGTCAGCCACGGGGTGTCGAGGTAGAGCATGTGATACGACCAGGGCTGGTCATGGATCGGGTTGCACGCGTGCACATCGCCGGGGTTCATCAACACCACGGTGCCGGCGCTGATCTGGAAGGTCTGCGCGCCATAGTGGTAATAGCTGCGCCCGGTGGTGATCGCACCGATGGAAAAATGCTCGTGGGAGTGGCGGGTGTAGGTGACCTTGCGCCCGTCGGCAATGGTCCGCGCTTCGATGAACGGCAGACGCTCGTCACGCCAGAAGCGCGGTGCTTGCGCCGGGTGGGTGGTGGTGTTCAGCGACATGGCGGTGGCTCCATCCCTCGAGAGATCGAGAGGCGATGATTACACAGCCCGGCGAGGCACCGCCATGGTTGTCAGTGTTCGGGCGCGATGGTTATTCAAGAAAACAAAAGTGCTGTCGATAGGATCTCATCGCCCACAAGGACCGTTACCCGATGAAACTGCTGAAACTTGCCGCCGTATTGACCTTGCCACTGCTCGGCGCCTGCTCCGACTACCACTACAAAAACTACCAGGGCGACTGGGCCCCGGAAAAACTCCACCCCGTCGACCTGTCCAACGGCGCCCCCAACCCCGCGCTGGTGTACTTCGATACCTGGCGCGAACGTGAACTGGGCGTGCCATTTCACCGCCTGGCCTTGGCGTTCGAAGTCGATGGTGTGTCCTTGCCCGGTGCTGGCCGTCACTCGATCCTCAACGTGACCGGCGAACAGGCGCTGAAGCTCAGCCCTGGCAAACATTCGCTGCGCTGGTGCAACGTGTCGATGAATGCCCTGGGCACTGGCGGTGCGTTCTGTAATGAAGGCGCCGACGACGTGGAGTTCAAGGCCGGGCAGCGTTATGTGGTGACCTACCGCCTGAGTGCAAGCACCCAGGGGGTCGGGCCCAACTACAGTACCCAGTACCACACCTATTCCAGCATCCGGAACCTGGATACCCAGGAAATCATCTACCCGCCTGCCGGTACGGGGACGTTAATCTCTAACCCGTAAAAACCTTACTACCCAGCCTTGGGCGGCTGGGGGGCGCGACGTTAGTGTGGGCGACGGCGTGGGTGGGTAATGAGCGGGCGCTAGGGGTCTACCCTCGGCGCGGGTACGAGCTGCTCGGTTCGCCGACGTATACCTTCCAGGGCGAAACCCATGAGAACCGGTTGTTCGGTAAAGCCCTGACGATCACAGCGCTTTAGACAGAAACACCCGGCTGCTAATCCGAGTCCTGGACATCAAGGCATTCCGAGTCAATTCGTGGTGCCTGGCTGGATGCTGCAAACGGGATTGGTTTCACGGGGCTCCATTAAAAAGCCATCACCATCTCATGCCACGCCATCCCGCCGTGATCCGAGGGCGAAGGCTGCACATAGCGGTAGCCCATGCGCGTGTACAACGGCACATGGCGCTCTTTGCACATCAGGTGAATGGTCTGCTTGCCCATGGCCCGCATACGTTGCACAAATTCGGTCATCAGCAGCGTGGAATAGCCCTTGCCCTGATGCGCCGGGTCGACCACCACCGACATGATCACCACATTCGGCGCTTCGGGCGAATGGCCCACCAACTCCTTGAACGCCTCGTCCGACATCACCACCTGATGGGCGCAGCCACAATTGATAAAACCCACCACCTCGCCAGCGGCCTCCAGGATCAAAAAACCTTGCGGGTATTGCGCAATACGCGTGGCGATCTTCTCCAGCGTCGCGGCTTCGTCGCCCTCATAGGCGCTGATTTCGATATCAAAGCAACGGGCGGCGTCGGCGGGCAGGGCGTTGCGGAAGGTGAGGGCGGGCATGGTCTTTCCTGAGGCGTTTAGCGAAAGGCCACATCATAGCGGTGCACCAATAACACCGCCATCGCGGCCTTGGATGGGCATTCTTCACTCTACCGGCGGTAAAGCGCTGCTATTGCAATGGCACATAAATATCGGTCTGCCATTGATCCTGCGGTGTTTCGGGGAAGATGCTCAGGTACTCGAAAAACAATGGCTGGTCTCGAAGCTCTTCGCCGCTGCCAGGGAGCCAGTCACGATAGATCGGATAGATCGACTCTGCGATGTGATCCGGCGAACCCACATGACGCACCACCACACAGCGCCCACCCGGGATGACGCGCTCAGTGACGCCGAACGCATTTGCTGCCAGCGGCGCGTGGATCTCGCCGCAAATGGCAAACCGGAACTCATCGGCCGGGGTGGTATCAGGATTGCCGAAAGGAATACCGAAGCTGCGACTGGAAGCTACCGGCGATTGCCCGCTCTGCATGCGCCAGGCGATGAATGACTGCACGCTTTCATCCACGCGCTCTGGGTCGCCGAGGTGCTCTAATGCAGCAACCCTGACGGAATGAAACTCAACTATTCGTACCTGCATGATGATGCTCCTGGAAAAATGAGGGACGCTGAACACCCCACGCCAGACCTGCCAATTCGGCCGCTTTCTGAATGCGCTCGGCGCCATGCCGAACGCTCGCCTGAACGCCCTGGAAAAGGCTTCTGGGCTTTCAAAGCCCGCCCCCGATGCGGCCTCCAGCACCGAATAGTCAGCGCGGGAAGACAAGTCATGCGCCGCGCGTCGTAGACGCATCAGTTGCACATAGCGCGCAACAGGCATGCCCACAAACGCGGTGAACTGCCGATGGAAGTGAAACGCCGAAAAATACGCCACTTGGCTCAGCGTCTTCACCGACAAGTCGCCCTCAAGATTCGCGTCGATATAGGCGAGTACGGCGTCGAAGCGTTTTGTGTAGGCGGCGTTGCCTGGCAAGTCAGACACGGGTTGGAAACTCCGGGATGTGCGCTGGACGATAGGATCGACTATACCCACATGCCTGCGCCTAGCCGTACTTGCTCAAGTGTATAGACCAGCGGACTCACCGACGTGCGCGGTGCCGGCCATGGCCATATGGCCATATAGTTGCCGCCTGAACGACAGCTCCCGGCACATAGATCAAGCCGGATGGCTGAGAACTGCCGGCTTGGAACCGAAGCCATGATCACTCCTGGCGCTCAGTGAGCTTTTTTTGCTCTTGCTTGAATTGCTCATGCCAGCGCACCAACGCATCAGCCCCATCCGATGCCTGCGCGGCCAGTGGAGTCGACACGATCGTGCCGAAAAGCGCCCAAATAAGAAGTTGCTTCATTTCATCTCACCCTGGTTGTTTGAACTGAAACGGGTGCGGATATCCGCGTTTCCCGTCCAGCCAGCGCCGCATGATCGGTTGAGTCTCGCCGTCGGCAATGGCCTTGATGAGGATGGTAGGGACTGCTGGGCCTTGCCGATATTGAGTATGCTGCCAAGATATAATCAAATTCGGACAACTGAGGCGGGGCCCCGGTTGATCAATTCGAACTGGACAGTTTCGAGCCGCCCGCGGTGGCGTTGAGGCTGGGGAGTCAGCGAAACGACACGGAATTTCCTGCCCATACGCACCGCAAGGTCACCGGGTCGTAGTTTGATTGGCGGAGAATTCCACCGCGAAACATGTGTAAACGCTGTACAACCCTCCGCCGGATCAATAAGATGAGAAGCGTTATCATTCACGTCTCGCGAGCCTCACATGCAGGATGCCAGCCCAATATCGTCCGTCGAACAGTTGTACGAGAATCATCACGGCTGGCTGCAGGGCTGGCTGAACCGGCGATTGGGGCAGAGTGCCGATGCCGAGGACCTGGCCCACGACACGTTCATCCGCGTGCTGCGCGCGCCTCAGCAGGTGCGCGAGTTGCGCCAGCCCATGGCGTTTCTCGCAGCAATTGCCAATGGACTGCTGATCAATCGCTGGCGCCGCCAGGAGATTGAGCGGGCTTATCTTGAAGCGTTGGCTGCTCGACCCGAAGGGGTGGAATCGTCACCCGAGGCCCGCTATCTGGTGATCGAAACCTTGTTGCAGCTTGACTCGTTGCTGATTGGCCTGCCTGCGCGCATACGACAGGTTTTCTTCATGTCTCAGCTCGACGGCCTGACGTATCCACAGATCGCCGCGCAGTTGGGGCTGACCGTGGCTCAAGTGCAAAGGGCCATGGGTAAAGCCTTCAGTGTTTGCTATGCGAGCCGTTTCGAATGAGGTCCGACATTAGTCCGCAGGTGCGCGATACCGCCATTGATTGGCTTGTCAGGATGCAGTCCGGGCTGATGAATGCGCCTGATCTGGAGGCATTGCGGTGTTGGCGCGAGGCGAGCGATGAGCATGAACATGCCTGGCAACGTGTCGCCAGCTTGCCGTTGTTGCAGCAGCCTGGCGCAAATCTTTTGCGCGATGCCACCGCGCGCAGGGCACTGGAATCGGCCGGGCCGGACATGCAGAAACGTCGGCAGGTACTCAAGCGCCTGTTGATCCTGGGGGCGGTTGGCGGGGTTGCCTGGCAAGGCGCGGGCTCCACGCCGGTGCGCGCCGCACTGGCGAACTACCGCACAGGAACGGGCGAGCGTCACCAGTGGACCCTGGTTGATGGCAGCTCGCTGTGGCTGAACACGGCCAGCGCCGTGAACCTGGATTTTACTGACCAAGTGCGGCGCATCCAGATGATCGAGGGTGAGTTGGCCTTGCGTGTTCGGGCAGAGTCGCGCTCGCTGCAACTGATCACACCGGACGCGATCCTGCAGAGTCGCGACGCGTATTTGCAGGTGCGCCATGATCGGCAGGGCACACAGGTGACGGTACTGGAAGGCCAGGTGCAGGTGCACTCACGAGGTCAACAAGCGCCATCCTCGTTCGAGGCTGGATGGCAGGCACGCGTGGACCGCTTCGGGATTGGCGTGCCAAACCGCGCCGATCTCCTGGTCTCCCAGGCTTGGTTGCGCGGAGTGCTGCCGGCGGATCGCCTGCGCCTGGATGCCCTGGTGGCGGAGCTCTCGCGTTACCGTCCCGGTGTTTTACGTTGCCATGAGCAGGTGTCAGGGTTACGCCTCACCGGCAGTTTTTCGCTGGATGACACCGATGCAGCATTGACGCTGGTCGCTCGCACGCTGCCGGTGCGTATCGAGCGCATGACCCGCTATTGGGTCTCGATCGTACCCGCCTGAATTATTTTTCCCGCTGCGCGATAGTTTTTTCAAACTCGCTTGGCCTATAGGGATCACCCACCCGCCAGAGGTGGGTCTTAACCCCTTAGGAGCCCCGTATGACTTCACCTTCCCGCGCCCTGCGTGCCCGTACGCTTGGACTGTTGTTGCTCAGCGTGCAACCGCTTTGCAGCCTTCCTGTCTTTGCCGCCGGTAGTTCGCAGCATTACAGCATCGACGCAGGCCCCCTGGATGCCGCGCTGTCACGGTTTGGCGCACAGGCGGGGATCACCATGGCGGGCAGCTCAACGCTGACGGCTGGCAAGAATACCCAGGGGCTGCAAGGCGATTTCAGTACTGAGGCCGGCTTGACGCAGCTCTTGCTCGGCTCGGGGCTGACCTATCAGCGCCAGGATGACGGTAGCCTGCTGCTGGTACCGAGCAGCAGCGACGTGCTGGAGTTGGCGCCGACCGCAATCAGTGGCACTGCGTACGACACCTCGCTGGGCCGCAACGATGGTCTGGTCGCCAGCCGAACCATGAGTGCCAACAAGACCGATACGTCGATCATGGAAACGCCTCAATCGATCAGCGTGGTCACCCGTAAGCAGATCGATGCTCAGCAGCCACAAAGCATCGGGCAGGTGCTGCGCTACACGGCGGGGGTCAATGGTGAAGCCAACGGCGTCGATACCCGGCGCGACACGATCAGTATTCGTGGCTTTGACGCGACAACGGGCGGTGGGATCTATCGTGATGGCCTGCGCCAGTACAGCTTTGCCAACCAGAGCCGTGCCGTGGGTGAAGTCTATGGACTGGAGCGAGTGGAAGTCCTGCGCGGGCCATCGTCGGTGCTCTACGGTCAAAGCTCACCGGGCGGCATGGTCAACGTGATCAGCAAGCGTCCCACCGATGAGCCGCTTCATGAACTGGTGGTGCAGGCAGGCAGTTTTGATCGCAAGCAATTGGCGGCGGACTTCGGCGGGCCGCTTAGCGATGATGGCGTCTTGAGTTATCGCCTCACCGGGCTGTGGCGAGAGAGCGGTACGCAAATCGACTACGCCCGTGATGACCGTCAATTCATCGCCCCGGCAATCAGTTGGCGGCCCTCGGAAGACACCTCGCTGACGGTTCTGGCGTCATTTCAAAAAGACCGCAATGTGCTGGGCTACTACGCCTTGCCACGGGTAGGCACCCTCGACAGCTCGCGTTACGGACGGATCGCCACGGATCGTTTTGTCGGCGACCCTGACTTCGACAAATATGACGTAGAACAGTGGTCACTGGGGTATCAGTTTGAGCATCACCTCAATGATATCTGGACATTCCGCCAAAACGCCCGTTACAGCCGTTCCTATCAGGAACAGCGCACGATTTACCAATATGGCCTGGATGACGACCAGCGCACAGTGGGCCGCTTCGGTTATCTGGGCCACGAAGAGGTGAAGAATGCGCTGCTCGATAACCACTTCCAAGCCCAGTGGAACGTCGGCCGTTTCGAACATACAACCTTGGTCGGGATCGATTTGCAGCACGCCAGCACCAACCAGTTGGGGGGCGGCAACGTGGTTGATCCACTGGATATCTATGCGCCGGTCTATCACCAGGACTACAGCGACCTGGACGCCTTCTACGACATCAACCAGCGTCGCCAGCTTGACCAGGTGGGTGTGTATCTCTCGGAACAGCTCAAATTTGACGACCACTGGGTCTTCAATCTCGGTGGTCGCCAAGACTGGGCACGCTCGAAAACGATCCATTACGCCACCGATACGGCGGCAGACCTCAAGCAGCGCGATCACGCCTTCACGTGGCGGACCGGGGTGATGTACCTGGCAGACAACGGCGTGGCGCCCTATGCGAGCTATTCCGAGTCGTTTTTCCCTAACATCACGGCGGTGGCGCGTGACGGCAGTGCCTTCGAACCCGAAACCGGTCGCCAGTACGAAGTCGGGATCAAATTCCAGCCCAAGGGGAGTGACAGCTATGTGACCGTCTCGCTGTTCGACCTGACGCGGCAAAACGTACTGACTGCCGATCCCGCCAACAATCGTTTCTCGGTGGCGACCGGAGAAATCCAGTCGCGTGGTATCGAACTGGAAAGCAAGGCGCAGTTGTCCGATGCTCTGGAGTTGATGGCCAACTACAGCTATTCACACCTTGAAATTACCCGCAGCAATACCGCCGATGAAAAAGGCAATCAACCTGGCAATACCCCTGAACAACTGGCCTCGCTGTGGTCGCAATACACCGTTCAGAGTGGTGCGCTAGCGGGCTTGGCGATAGGAGGAGGGGTACGCTATGTCGGCCCCAGCTATATCGACTCGCAAAACAGCGAAGGCATTCCCCACTACACGCTGTTTGACGCCAGCCTAAGCTACGATCTGGGCAAGCTGTCTTCATCCTATGCAGGGGCGAAGCTCGCACTCAATGCGTCCAACCTGACCGACGAAACCTATGTTTCTCAGTGTGGCTACACCGGCGACAGCTGCAAATACGGGTATCGCCGAAATGTGACCGGGTCGTTGAGTTACAACTGGTAAGGCCTTGCGCTTGCTTGCGAAAGTTATCGATTGGTAATCGTCACCTTGGCGACCGGATCGGCAAGCAAGCGCAGTCGCCACGAGACCGCTTTCGGACTCGATATGTGTATGCCTCTATTTCACCTGCGCTTGCTCCAACAGCCAATGCGCAAAGGCCTGGATGGGAGCGCGGCTTAGCTCAAGGGGTTCGGGTAACACGAGGCAAAACGTCTTGGCGATGTTCTTCTCCTGGGGCCATGGCGCAACCAGCCGGCCTTGCGCCAACTCTGCTTCCACGTACAGGCGCGGTACGAGTGCCACGCCGAGTCCCGCCAGTGCGGCCTCGATCAACATCGCGTGCAAATCGTAGCGCGCGCCCATCGCTGGGTTGCTCAGGACAATCCCGGTTTCCTGGGCATAGCGCTGCCACGCATCCGGGTTCTGTCGTCGGTGTAATCGCGGCAGTGAATCCAGAGCCGTTGCCTGCTCACCGGGATTCAGGAGAGCAGGGTGACAAACCGGAATTAATACTTCGTTCAACAGGCGATGCGTGTGCATGCCTGTCCAGGCTGGATGCTCAAAATGGATGGCGGCATCAAAGCCACTCCCGGCAAGTACGAATGGCTCCATGCGTTCCGACAGGTGCACGCAGATATTCGGGTGTTGCGCGCAAAAGCCAGACAGCCTGGGAATTAGCCAGCGCAGGGCAAACGTTGGGCTGACGGCGATATCAAGGCTTGCGCCGTCGCTGGGCTGTCCCATCAGGTACTGGCTGTCCCTGTCGAGTCGGTCGAGGAGTTCGCGCACTTGGGCAGCGTAGCGCTCACCATTAGGTAAGAGCCGTACGCGGTTGCCAACGCGCTCGAATAGGGTGACGCCGAGAAAGGCTTCCAGGCGGCCTATCTGCCGACTGATGGCGCCTTCGGTCAGGGCCAACTCGTTTGCGGCACGGGCAAAACTGCCATGGCGGGCTGCTGTTTCAAAGGCTATCAAGGCAGCGTTACTCGGGAGCTTTCGACGCATGGGCTTTCCTGGTTCAAGTCAAAGCACCGACCTTGATGTTTAGTCACTGATGGGTGCCGAAAAGTCGTTTTATGGCTGATTGGCGTGCCGCTAGCATGATGAAACATCAATAAGTGAAGTGCCATGATGATTTACACAGTCGAATGCAACTACGCCGATCCCGCCAGCGAAGCCGAGTGGAATGCGTTTTACAGCCTGGAAAAACTGCCCGCGTTGATCTCGGTGAGTGGTTTTAGCTCCTCACAGCGATTCAAAGCCTTGAGCGGCGATTGTCCGGCCTACTTGGCCCTGCATTCAGTCGACACGCTGGCCGTATTGCAGAGCGATGAGTACCGCCAAAAAGGGGGCGGCAACTTTTCCCGTTGGCAGTCGCACATCACTGATTGGAGACGCAACCTCTACGCCGGCCTGGACCGGGCAGTTGCCGTGGGCGCGGACGAATTCCTGTTGGTCAGTGAACAAGGCCCTCAAGTATTGATTGAGTCAGGCCTTACACCTATAGCGCTACACGCCGTTGCTTTGGACAGTGCCCCTGCACACCGCTGGCTGGCCAAACTGGATTGCGCTCAGGCCAGGGCCATCGATCTGCCGGGACTGAATGTCTATCGTGCAATGACTGCGCAGTTACAGTCATGAGTCACGTAGACCTACCTCGTGGGAGACTCCCCAGCCAGCAAATTGGCGATTATTCAATCACAGCCATCAGCGACGGCTACCTGGGTGCTAGCCTGGATTTTCTAGCCAACATCACACCTACGGAAGCGGCCCGGCTTCAGTTAGCCGCCGGGATCAGCAATCCTGCCTCAATCCATATCAATTGTTATCTGGTGCGTGGGCGTGGTCGCACGATTCTGATCGACGCCGGGGCCGGAGGCTTCAAACAATGGGGCGGCGAGTTACTGGCCAATCTTGCAGTGGCTGGCGTGAAGCCCGGCGAAATAGACACGATTCTGCTGACCCACGCGCACCCCGACCACATCGGTGGCTTGTTGAACGCAGTGGGAGAGATGGCGTTCGTCAATGCTGAGTTGGTTGTGCACGAGCGAGAGCTAATGTTCTGGGAGGACGATGGCCATCTTGGCCAGGCCAGTGAACGCGCCCGTGGTAACTTCCTGTTTGCACGAAGGGTGTTCGAGCGGTACCGGAAAAACCTGCGCCCGTTCACCGTCAATGATGTATTGCCAGGCATCAGCGCGATGCCGTTGCCTGGGCATACCGTCGGGCACTGCGGATACTGCTTCGAGTCCGGGGTGGGCAACCTGCTGGTGTGGGGCGATATCGTTCACTTTCCTCAGATTCAGATTGCCCGCCCCGATGTCACGATTGCATTCGACCAGGACCCGCTGCTATCGGCGGCCACGCGAACGAGAGTGCTGGATGTTGCCAGTTCAGACAACTTGATGGTTGCTGGCATGCACTTGGGCTCGCTTGGCTTTGCTCATATCAAGCGCTGCGGTAACCGCTACGTCATTGCTTACGAAACGTGAGCCAATCCTGCTTCATTTACGATGCTCGTTAAAGACAATGATTAGGAAAGACATGAACTTCATCGACGAATTGGTAGCCGCCTTCCCGGCAAGGAATCCGGTACCTCCGGTATTGCGACAGACCATGGAGTTTCTGGAAGCACTCGGCTGCGTCCGTCACTATAGGACCGGGGGCCGCTACATGACCTTGCATCCCGAACCTGAATACAACAACAGCGCTATCACCGCCTTTCACGTTCCGGACTCCGCCGATACTGCTCGATGGACGGCCTGCGAAGATCCCAGAGTAAACGAGCGGCTCTCAATATTCCTCAGGACGGGGGGCGATGGATCGTGGGCAGGGTTGTGGCTGGACGACCACGATCAGCAGCGAATCGTCCATCTTGGCTCGGGCTCGGGATCAGACATGCTCTGCGTCTTGACCAATGGTACGGAAGACCTGATTCGCTTACTGGCTATCGGTTACAACGAGCACTGCTGGCCAGAGGAGTTTACGAGAACGCCCGCCGAGCTGCGGGAGCAGCAATACACAGATGATGACTACCCAGCACCACCCAAGGCATTGCGTGACTACGTGGAACACACGCTTGGCCTCAGCGTCCCAGCACGCGCATCAGATCTCATCCCAAGCACAACAAGCATGGACGCGCATGAATCCAGTGACCCTTTCTGGAACTGGCTCAAACAGGTAAGAAAAGATTGAAACGTCCCGTCCCCTCAGTGAATCAGGGGGCAGACCACACTTACATACACTTAAAAATCGTGGTGTGACCCCAATTTTTATCCTCCGGAAACGCTTTCGGCCAAAGGCATTGACGATAGAAACTTTATCGCGAGGTGCCTAATCTAGGCTTCGAAGTCACGACAGGGAAAAGGATATGGCGGGAGGGAACATCATTTGCGGTACGTTCCAAAGTGCCGACAAATCGGGATCAGCCTTGGAGGCAGTGTTAGATGCACTCCCATTGCAGGCTTACGAACTGGTCGAGAATGTTAAACAGCAACTCGATACAGCAGACTTTGTCCTCATAGATGTCGAACAAGCGAAAAGCTTGCTTCCATTTTTACGGGGCTACCAAGCGCAACTGATCGCTGAGATCGGGCACGATGATTGGGCTCGGCCAACGCAGGAGGAAGAGTTTCTGCTTGAAACAGTCGCTGCCAAGTGGGGATCGGGTAAGGGATGGAGACTTTACTGCGTGCGAGATCTCGTAGGTGCTTGTGAAAATGCGTTGGTAGAGATGGAATCTGTTTGCATAGCGTTCAGTTAACTGCATCCAGCCCGTTTTCACACAACCTGGACCCAAGGCGTACAGGTGGTGAGGTACATCTGAACTTCGGTATCGATTGGGCAGAGGTGGCCACGAGGATAAGAAATCGTCAGGCGCTTTAACAACTGACGAGTTCAAGTGCGCGGGTCCAGCGTCGATGAAGAGCGGCTGGTCCCGCGTGACTCGGAGATCAACGCTTTATGGCATCACACTCGTTACGCAAGTTGCTGTCTTTAATGTTGCCGCAGCTTTGGCCATTGGTTTTGGCCTCGCAATAAGCGCGTTGATCGCTATCACGGATGTTGCCGCAGCTTTGACCGTTCATTTCCGCCGAGCAACTGGCCCGAAGGTCGTTGTCGCGAATATTGCCGCAGCTTTGGCCATTGGTTTTGGCCTCGCAATAAGCGCGTAGATCGCTGTCACGGATGTTGCCGCAGCTTTGACCGTTCATTTCCGCCGAGCAACTGGCCCGAAGGTCGTTGTCGCGAATATTGCCGCAGCTTTGGCCATTGGTTCTGGCTTCGCAATAAGCGCGTTGATCGCTGTCATTGATGTTGCCGCAACCAGCATGGGCGTAGGTACTCAACATCAATAACATCGCAATGATAGCTCTCATCACTCTCTCCATAAGGTGTCAGGAAATAGCCTGACGCTGACTGATCCAAGATGATCTTGTTGTTGTAACGAGCTATCAAATTGACATCATTTTTTGGGAAGGTTCCATGGAGGATGTGACTATCGGGCATACAGTTTTTATGTTTCGGCGGCACCTGAATCGCCCCTGACTTCGTAGGCATTCGGCGTGACTGCTTTTGGCCGATTCTGTTGAAAAAGTCGGCGGCAGTTTTTGAGGCATCAAAGTACGCGTCGGAGTTTGAAATCTTGAATGTCCGCAGAGCTTTCAGGCTGAGATTTCACGTAGAAACGTGCTGAAGAGGCGCTTTCACGGGCCCATCCTGCTGTGTTCTGAAAAAGCCGACTTTTTCAACAGAATCGGCCGATGACTGCCTGTCGCCACCGGCAGCTCTGGGTCGACTCCCACCCATACATAGTGAACGTCAGAGTTCGGTCAAGGTGGTTCCGCGAGCTATGCCAGCATATGAAGCATGTCCATGAACATCGGACCTGAGAGATCACGTATCTCTCCGTCGTCAGCAACCAAGCAACCTACAGCGCCAGCGAATGACTCTTGGTCATGCGCTGGGATGTCCAGGCTGCAAATGATCCTGTAGCGGAACAGCCAGCCGCAGGCGACGCGACCGCACAGTTCTACCGTTTGATGATAACCATCAACGGACATGGGCCGGGCACCGTGGGCCTGCGCAAGGTTATATGCTGCACTGCCGGTAGATTCGCGTTGGGAAGATTCGTTGTTCATACGCACTGGAAATGGCTGAAGTAGCAGTCGATTATCTACTCGTATGGTTTGAATGTCTGGGCACCCGCTCTCTATTACGGCCCTTGCGACAGGCAGAGATCGGCCAAACGCTGCCGCTCACCAGAGATAAATTTTGAACGTCCCAACGCCTGGAATGAGTCCCTCGTAGCCGCAAAACAAAGCCTGTTAACATGCATCTCAACGCGTCGCACATTGACCTATCCGAAGAAAATCTTTAAGCGCCGCCTGATAGAGCGTCAATGGCTGATTGTCCGTATTGAATAGTGCAAACGGAATCATCGTGAGATGTGAAAACGACGTGGCGTTTATCGAGTAGGTTTTCTGCCTGCAAAAGCGCTGATCCTTATTCAATATAAAATTGAACTTGAAAAGGTTTGTCCGCGTACACCAACTGGGGATCAAACCCAGACTCAGGCCCGCCAAGTAATCTTGTCCGCAAGCGCCGCCAGATGAGAACTCCGAGATCTTTATTTCTAATTCCGGCAGGGTCGGGGCGGCAAGGCTGGTGCCCGTATCCTGTGCATCGGGAATAACTTTGAGTGTCGCTGAGTATGCGTCCTTGCCGAAGCGACTGTCTTTCCATGGGGAGTTTATTGCGTAACTGAAGCTGGAGATGATTTCTTGTGTTTCGGGTTCAGCGGGTTCGTTGATTGTCGGCTGGGACGAATAAGATGTGCAGCCGGAACAGAGTATCGCAGTGCTGAAAAACACAAACCCATTGGCTATTAAGCGACGCATACTCAGTTTTCCCTAACTATCAATTAGCCGACATTCCTGTCACTTAATGCCGTATAGCATCTTATCTATACGCCGGATTGCTGAATCAGCATAACAGGGTAGACTGTACGCGCGACACTTCGGGAGAGAGAGGGCCGCCGCCATGCTTTCTTTGCCCCAATCCAATGCGAACCCGCGAACTTTGAAAGCAAACGCCTGCCCAAACCCCGCCATCACCAAGGTTGCGCCACTAACAGGGAGAAAATAATGAAGCAGGACGCCAGCAAGCGCTCATCAATTCATACCGGCTTGGGCACTGTCATCGCACGCCTGGGGCTGTTGCTCATCGTGCCGTTGGCTGTCGGCGGCTGCACCTTCAAGAAAACCGATGTCCAGAACCCGGCCGAGATGGCCAAGTACGACCCCGCCAGTACGGCGCGCATCCGCCTGATCAGCGGGCAAGGGGCATACGCAGGTTTCGTATCCGGCCAAAGTTGCGAACAGTATTTCAACGACACTTACAGAAAAGCGCTGGCCGCCCGCGAGCGGCCGCAAGGATGGAATCCTTCGCGTATCGAGCCCAGCGGTCAGAGCATGGATATCTTCGGCATGTGGCCTTCCGACTACCAGAACAATGTCATCGGCATGCCGGCCTCCCCGGTCAGCGCGAAGATCGATGAGACGCGCAGGTACTTCGATGAACGTGTGGTCCCGGCCGGGCAGCCGCTGATCGTGTTTGTGGCGTTCGTCACATCCGGGTCCAGTTGCTCATCAGCACCCGTCAGTTTCGTGCCACGCGCAGGCGCCGACTATGAAGTCCGGCAGGCATTCCAGTCGCAAACATTCCAGACAACGTGCCGCAATGAGGTGGTTGAGTTGAAAGCCGGCGAGGAAAAACCGATGTCCCCGAATTACTGCATCCAGGACTCGTCGGGCGATTATCACACCCGCAGCGTTACCCCTGTCAGCCAGGCTGGGCAATAAGCCGACCGGGCCTGGTATAGGATGGCCGCTGTTTGTGCAGCCACTTTCACGCTGGCCCTTTTGCGCTGAAAAAAGGGCGTTATCAGCCAGCCTAGCTACGCCGAAGCGACGACTGGCGTTGGAGGGCTCCTAGAGAGGGACCTTGGAGAATGAGACAAGGGAGCCCCCCAGCCCCATCAACAAACTCCGAAAATAGCCCATAGCTAGCCTGTCTCGAATGTCTGCTCCTGGCCGATTTTTGCCTGTCGCGACCGGCTGAAAAAGACCCAAAGCTGACGGTCGGCTTGGCTTAGGTTCAGATTGAGCAAGCCGGTCTCTCACCCAACCGCTCTACCAACCTTACGAGATAACCATCGGGATCCTGGACGATGAATTCGCGCTGACCTACTTCTATTTTGTCAGCCCGATACCAGGTGTCTTTGCATTCTCGATAGAGTGGAAATCCAGCCTGAACAAGTTTTTGGATGATGGGTGCGACAGCCTCAACATCAATCTGTAGGTTGATGCCTCTTCCAAACGGTTTGGTCAATGGCGCAGTCAGCCATTGACCCGCGTCCGGATCAATCTGCTCAAGCATTACTTGAGCACCATTCAAATCAAGGTACGCAAATCCGTCATCCGAACGTTGATAAGCTACTTTGAACCCCAGAAGAGAAACCCAAAAAGCCAGGCTGCTATCCAGGTTGGTGACCATTAACTCCGGAACCAGTTTGTTACGTTCGAACATGAGATGACTTCCATTTCAAAATGCTTGTTTTTGTGAGCGGGCAGGTTCTGCACCTACGGCTTCGCTGCCAGGGCGGGATCGTGGTGAGCATGATGATGCACGCTTGGGTGGGAGTTATCGAGTCGCTTTGAGTGGCAGCTTCTGGCCGTTTTCTGCCCGTCGCTACGTGCAGAAAACCACCCGTTAAAGGTAACGGCGATACGAGAAGAAATTGAGGCGGATGAGCTGTATCAAACCATCGGAAATGTCGCGGTAAAGGTGGTGCCACTCTCTGGCGTTGAATTCACCGATACGACACCGTTATGCGCCCTGACGATCTCTCGAACGATAAAGAGTCCAAGCCCCACGCTGCGCGAATCGGTGCCGGTCTTTGCACCCCGAATCATTGGCTCAAACAAAACGTCCATCAACGAGTCGGGAATAACCGGCCCCTGGTTTTTTACCGATACAACGGCGTGATCCTGTTCAACGCGTGAAGTGATCGTGATCGAATGTTGTAAATCACCATAAGCCACGCTGTTAGCCACCAGATTGCCAATGATTTGCTGCACCCGGTCCGCATCCAGCCAGGCGTTGCCTGTCCCCACAGTCTGATGCACCAACGTGGCTTCGGGGAATGTCATACGCAATTCATCGACGCTGGCGCCAACGAAGGCGTGCAAATCCACGGTTGAAGGGCTAAGCGTGATGCCTTGCCCAACCCTGGCCAATGCCAGGTCCAGCAGGTCGGCAATCATGCGTTCGGCACGGTTTACCGACTGGCTGATGTGGCCCAGCATTTTGCTTTCTCGAGTGGTGCGTTCTTCTCGGGCAAGGATGCCAGAGGCCATTTTGATAGCCGTCAGCGGATTTTTCAGATCGTGACTGACGATGGCCACCATTTGTTCGGCGAACGAGGCGCGAAGCTGTGCTTCTTCGTAGGCGCTTTTAAGCTCGGCTTGGGCCTGCCTGAGGGCCGATTCGGCGGCGGTTTTTTCGCGCAGCAGGTCTTCGGCGACTTTTCGTGCGTTGAGCAACTCGCGCTCGTACTTGTCGCGATCTTTGGTGCCAAAGAGCGCCAGCTCATAAAACGCACAGCTGGCGTGCTCGCGTCGGACGCCGTTGAGCAACATGGTCACGATGTGTTTGTCATGGTGAACCAGATCGAGTTTTACTTCGGCGACGGATCCTTGCATCTGCATCAGCGGCGACCAATGCGTTTGATGGAAGATGCGCCCGCCCATGGTCAGCAGGTCCTGAAAACGCCGCCCGATGAGTGCCTGGGCGTCCAGGCCGATCGAATGGCTAAACGTCTGGTTGCTGCGAAGAATCGTGCCGTCTTCCTTCGTTACCACCAACCCGCAGGGGGCTTCATCGAACAGCATCTGATTATCGGGTAGCAACGGCTGGTCAGTTGACATGTTCGCGTATCCAGGGTGACAGGAAGTTCTCCATAGCTTCGGAGCATGCACTGGGCGCGCTCATGTGTGGGCAATGGCCGACGTTGGCCACCAGGCAGAGCGTACTGTTGGGCAGCACAGCGTGCAGGTAGTCACCCACGGCGAGGGGGGCGATCAGGTCGTCGGTGGATTGCAGGATCAGCGTGGGTGTCGCCAGCCCGACGATGTCCTGGCGGTTGTCGGACATGAACGTCACTCGTGCAAATTGCTTGGCGATATCGGGCTCGGTGCGGCAAAAACTGTTCGTCAGCTCTTCGCTCAGTGCCGGTTGCCCTGGTGTGCCCATGATCACCGGGGCCATGGTGCTGGACCAGCCAAGGTAGTTGCTGTCGAGTATGTCGAGCAGCGAGTGGATGTCCTCCAGCTTGAAACCACCGACATAGTCGTCGGTGTCGATATAGCAGGGTGAAGGGCCGATCATTATATGGGCAGCAATGCTTCCGGGCGCTTGGCGGTCAGCCAGGGTACCGATCATGCTGCTGACGGAATGGCCGACAACGATCACCGGCCCACGGGCGTAATGGTCGATGATTTCATTCAGGTCCCGGGCGTACCCGGCCAGTGAGTTGTACTTTTCCCGATCATAGGCTTCGAGGTCCGACTCACCCGCTCCGACGAGGTCATACAGGACAACTGTAAAGCGATCGGTGAAACCTTCGGCGAGATAACGCCACATGGACTGATCGCATCCGAAACCATGGGAAAAGATCAGCGTTGAAGGACCATCGCCCATTACTTTTACGTTGTTGCGATGTTGAAGGTCCATGCGTGCTGCCCCGGTCGCGCCAAAGGTTTTGATGTCTGCGGCAGTGTAGATAGTCGAAGGGATCGCGTCACGCGGTATAGGTTTATGACTCCCTGAAGAAGTCGCACTTGGTTCGGGCAAACATTTTAATTCTGGCGTCGAGATGCTGAAGACGAATGTCCGCTGATGCTATTGAAAAAGTCGTACTCGCTTAGCCAAGGTGACCGCCTGCATCAATGAATAGCTTGCGGAGTTTTTTTCGAGCCGCCTCTGAAAGACGCTGTGAATAGCGTTGAAACTCTTCTTCGGCTGTGTCGGGCTTGCCGTTCATGGCCAATACAAACGCGTATGCAAGAGGATGTTGTATGTAGTTGTAGAAACCCAGGCCACCCGTCGACGGTAGTGGTCTAATGAAACCGGACACCCATTTAGGCGAAAATGCTCGCCAGATCGAGGTGTCAGATGACCAAACAACGCCGTTCCTTTTCTGCTGAGTTTCGGCGTTTGCGCAGTGACATCCGGGTAGCCCATCTAATTCATATCTGCAAGTTGGACTTGATCTCTACCATTTGATTTAGCACTGTACATCGCGGTATCGGCCCGCCGAATGAAGGAGTCAAACGATTCTAATGGAATCCATGTTGCAACACCGAAGCTACAAGTCACCTGTCCAATATCTTCAAACGGCACGGTACTTATCAGGGTGCGAAGCTTTTCTGCGAGCAGCCTTGTATCGTTCAGCTCAGTATCCGGGCAAATCAGAGCAAATTCTTCTCCGCCAGTTCTGCACAGCAGATCGGTTTTGCGCGTAGCTGAACATATTTGTGTGCATAACGACTTCAGAACGTTATCACCACACTGATGGCCCCAGCGGTCGTTAATTTGTTTGAAGTGATCGACGTCAAACGTGATCAGCGACAGAGGACGGTGTTGCGCGATAGCCTCGACGAGCAGGCGCTCCATCAACTCTTCGAAGTGTCGGCGGTTGTAGACACCGGTCAGGTGATCGGTAATGTTCAATAAATGCAAGTCGCGCGTGCGCTCATCAACCAGCGAGAGCGCACGGGCGCGCTGCGTAATCAGTAAGTACACCATCAAGGTCAATAGCAGCGTCAACCCCATTCCGAACACAAAAAACAGGCTAATAGACAGTGTGTAGCTGTTGGCGACTAGAAAGGTTGAGCTGGGTCTGAACTGGACTAAGTAATTTTGGTCGGCAACTTTCAGCAGCCGCTGCGCATAAAGCGCTGAAGGGGCAGCGGTGACCTCACTCTGATAGATGATTTCCCCTTGATGCTGCGGGTCGATTAATGAAAGCGTCACGTTCAGTCGTTGCAGACTTGGCAACGGAATCCCTTGTTCCATCAAAGAAGCCAGGCGTACGGTGGAGACCACGAAACCCTGCAAATCATCATCGTTCAACGGAACCTCAGAGGACTCCTGGAATACAGGTGCGACAAAGAAAATTCCCGCCTGTCCATTGGTCATTTTCAACGGTTCCGACACCACTATTTGACGTGTTTCTCGTGCCTTGCTCATCAAGGCCTGGCGCCCCGGACGACTCATGACGTCCATGCCAGGTATGATCGTTACGTCATCGCGCTTCAATAAATAGAGCAATATCCAGTGTTCCGGCCGACGGGTGAGGGGGACTCTTTCGCCGGTGACGGGATTGATTTCATGATATGAAAAGTCACTGGTGCCGTTGAGAAGCGCTTTAGCGCGAAACGCTTGGAGATCCTTCTCGAGAATCCGGGGTACCCAGCTATAGGCTTCGTCCTCTCCAACGAGAGGCGTAACGAACCCAATAAATTCCTTTTCAGTGACATCGTCGGCGTTGACAAAGAAGCGCCTCACCACGTCCAGTTTCAATTCCTGAGTATTAAAGCGTCGCTGCAGTCGACTGAATCTTTCGTCGATTTCAAGTTGAAAAGCGACGCTAACTGTACGCTGCTCTGATCCTAAGAACAGTATCAGCACCAAGAACGTAATGGCCACCCCAGCCAGGAGCACCATACCGCAAAGGGTCACGTCTGATGCTTTGAGTGCGTTTTGACGAATAGACATGTGTTGTGTTCCTTGCTCATCGCCAAAACAGTGTGCAGTGACCGAGAATCCTTTTGAAGTATCGGCGCGTCTGTCGATATCTTTACGACTCAAGCGCTAAAGAGGGGGCTTATATGAAAGATTCAAACCCGTTAACGGTTCAACTCTCGAGTTGTTAAAAATGGGCCTGCGAACAGTTGTAGACACGTTCGTCGACCTTTCGCAGTTTTCGGCCGGCGGGCATATTTTAGCTAGGCTCGCAGCGCCTAAGCGGGTCCACGCTGGCGAACGACACGCTTGAGCAACTGGCTTTTCTGTATCCTCCTCGACCGACTGCTTTTGGCCGATTCTGTTGAAAAAGTCGTACTCGCTTAGCCAAGGTGACCGCCTGCATCAATGAATAGCTTGCGGAGTTTTTTTTGAGCCGCCTCTGAAAGACGCTGTGAATAGCGTTGAAACTCTTCTTCGGCTGTGTCGGGCTTGCCGTTCATGGCCAATACAAACGCGTATGCAAGAGGATGTTGTATGTAGTTGTAGAAACCCAGGCCACCCGTCGACAAATGCTGCTTGACCCGCTCGAAAGCACCAGGCAGGTCGGCTATCGAACGAGCCTCGTTCCAAAACGATTCAGCTTTTGGAATGGCAGCCCGGAGGATATTGGGAGCGCTGGTTGCTATGACATCAAGTCCGTAGCTGTATGAGATATCAAACGCTCGATCTCGCACATCGAAAGTCAGATCAGGTCGTGCTGATTTTGACGTCCTGTGCCATTTGATTTCATTGCCGGAAAGATGGGGAACGAAGTCCAGTGACAGAGCCCATGACGGCGCCAGCGCGCCGCCTTTGCGCTGCTCAAGGCGAAAGAGTTGGCGAATGGGAGCATTGACGCTACGCAGCCAGGACAGCGGGCCCTGAACTTCGAACCCTAACGGCTGTAAAAGTGACTCTACGGTTGGCGAAACAATTTCGTGGATTTGATCTATTTGCACTATTTCGAACGTTTTTCCCTGCATCGTCGGCCCCATGCTCAAACGTAATTCCACTTCGACAACTTCGGTCGTTGGTTCGACCATCAGATAATGGATGGAGTCTTCTTCATCCACATTCGGGAATCAAGGCACACGAAACTTCTCTCGGCGAATTGCTTTTTACATCAGGCCGAGGTTGAACTGTCCTTTTGCAAAAGTAGCTCTCCTGATTGGTCTGAGACAAAATCTGCCCATCGGCCAGCGGGAGAGTACGCAGCATGATGGGAGAGTTATGGAGTGGGCAGGATAGGCTGTTTTATTCGTTCAATCGTGAAGACCACATGGCCAAACTTACATCTCAAGGGCCACCCGCCACAGGATAGGCGCGCCTGCCTCAAGCAAAAAACCTCAAATCAACCCACTGACAAAGCAGCAACGGGTTAAGCACCTTCAATAGACCGTCACTGTCGCTGAAACTCTTTCAGGCCCCGCGAACATATTCCAAGAGGAGCCAAGCCCCCAAGCGGAAGAAATGCTAGATGTGATTGAGCAAGTTGGTCATAGTATTTTCCGTTTAGGCCAAATCCACATCTTCCATTAGGGCTCTACAAGACAACATGTCTAGCATTGCGATCACCGATCTAACTGTGCCTTGGGACGTCGACAGCATTTCGCGCCCCGTCGTGGCCTTGAGTGCCACATCGGTAACAAAGGACTGGGAAAATGCGAGGCATCAGCACCGCAAGGCGCAGCTGATCTATTCCCTACGCGGCATCCTCAACTGCGAAATTGAAGACGGTGTCTGGATCGTGCCGCCGCAGTGCGCCATATGGATACCGGGAGACTTGCCTCACGCGGCGCGGGGGGCGGGTGAAACGGAATGCTATTGCCTGTTCGTTGAGCCAGACGCAGCACCGGACCTTCCGAAAACCTGTTGCACGATTTCGGTATCGCCATTGCTACGTGAGTTGCTACTGAAGGTGGCCGGTTTTCCTGAGTTATATGCGCAGGGGGGGCGAGAAGACCGGTTAATTGCCGCATTGCTCGATGAGTTGGTGGCGGCCCCCGTGGAAGACTTGCATCTGCCCATGCCGCGTGATTCCCGATTACGCCGCCTCGTGGAAATGATGCTGGCCGACCCCACGGACAAGACGTCGAAGGCCGACTGGGCTACTCGAATTGGTATGAGCGAGCGAAGCATGAGCCGTCTTTTGCTGCATGAAATTGGAATGAGCTTTGGGCGCTGGCGTCGGCAACTGCATGTGATCCTTGCGCTTCAACGTTTGACCAAGGGTGAAAGCGTGCAAACGGTGGCAATAGAGCTGGGGTACGAAAACGCCAGCGGGTTCGTAACCATGTTCCGCAAGGCCGTGGGCAAACCTCCGGCACGATACCTATCGGATCGCATCGGCGGCGCAGAGCTCGCTTCCGTGCCCGGCATCATGCTCCCCAATGAAATCTCTCCCTGATGCATCAGACTCTTGACTCGGGACCACCGGCCGCCTTCCGTCGCCGATGGTCCTTCCTTGCGGAGTTGCCGACATTTTGCAACGTCGTGGTGATGGTGAAAGCTAACTCCTCGTCGAGAACAAAACCCTCCTCGGATGCCAGCGACTGTAGGTGCTCACGCAACCCCCGGTCTTCAATGAAAACCATCCGCACGCCAAAATGAAATCACGCTTGGCCTAACTGAATAACAATCTGGCCTGGTTTCGCCATCACTCCCCTCTGTGCCTATTGTTAAATGAAACATCTAAATACAAATGAGTATTGTTGATGTTCATCATTGCAACTGTTGGGAAGTCCCGTTGGCCAATTGATAGGCGCGCAGAGCCCGCTGGCCATCCTCATCTGGATGGTTCGTACAAGGGCGCAATCAGGAGCGCGCCCCGCACCGTGCTGGGCTCGGCAGTTGCGGCGGCAGTTCTCATTAGCGCGCAGGGCGCATTTGCCGCCGAGCCACGGCAGATTCAAACCAGGGCAGGGGGGACGTCTCAAGACGAGATAGCCTTGCCGGCCATCACCATAACGGGCCCCATGGATACGGCGACCACCGAAGGTACTGGCTCCTACACCACGGGCCAGACGTCGGCGGCGACGCACCTGCCGCTGTCGCTGCGGGAAACACCGCAGTCGGTGACGGTGATCACCCGCCAGCGCATGGACGACCAGCAATTGAATTCGGTTCAGGGCGTGCTGGAGAACACCACGGGCGTCTCTTCATACCAGTCCGACAGCGAGCGGACGAGTTTCTACTCGCGTGGTTTCTTGATCAACAACGTCCAGTACGACGGCATACCCACCGTCCTCGGCAACATCGTCAATGGAAGCGGCATCGGTTCTATCGATACCTCGTTCTATGATCGTATCGAGGTAGTGCGGGGCGGCTCCGGATTGCTGACCGGCACCGGCAATCCCTCGGCCGCCATCAACCTGGTGCGCAAACGACCGACCCGTGAATTCTCGGCGTCCGCCTCGCTCGGAGCGGGGAGCTGGGATACCCACCGGGAAATGGCCGACGTATCGACTCCGTTGACCGAGGATGGCCGTATCCGCGCCCGCATGGTCGGGACGTCCCAGGAAGGAAACTCGTACCTCGATGGGTACAAGCCACAGAGGAAGGCGTTCTACGGCATCATCGAGGCAGATCTGACACCCGACACGACGGTGAGCCTGGGCTATGACTACCAGGACATCACGCCGAAGGGCTCGACCTGGGGTGGTTTACCGCTATGGTTCAGCGACGGCACGCAGGCGGAGTATTCACGCTCCAAAAACTACGCGCAGAACTGGAGCCATTGGGACAACACCCTTAAGACGGCGTTTGCCGAGATCGAGCACCGCTTTGACAACGGCTGGAATCTCCGGGCCGTCGCTAATCAATACCGCACGGAATTCGATGCCGAACTGCTCGGCCTGGTCGGCCGCCCCGATCGCGCCACGGGACTGGGCTCCTTTCCCAACGGGGCTCTTCCGGTGGCACTGGCGTCCGAAGGTCGCAGCCGTCAAAACACCTTCGACGTGATGGCGAGCGGCCCCTTCGAACTGCTTGGCCGCCAGCATGACCTGGTGGTGGGGGCGACGAGTTCGCGCCGCACCGCCAGCCAGGAGGATATCGCTCCGTTTTATCCAGGCTTTACGCCGGTCAATGTCTATGAACTGAGCCCAGCCTATCCCCGCCCCAACTTCGATGCCATGCCTTCGATACCGACCCGCACTCGAATCAAGCAGAGTGGTGTCTATAGCGCAGCCCGGTTCTCGCTGGCCGAGCCTCTGAAACTCATTGTCGGCGGCCGCTTCAGCAACTACGAAATCGACGATGTCGTCGGTGGCTCGTCGTTGCACTACAAGAAGAGCAGTGAATTCACCCCGTATGCCGGCTTGGTCTACGACATCGACAAGACCTATTCGGCCTACGTGAGCTACACGGGCATATTCAATCCGCAAACCGACTATCGCGACAGCAAGGGCAACGTGCTCACGCCGTCAAAGGGAAAAACCAAGGAAATCGGCCTTAAAGGCGCCTACATGGACGGGCGTCTGAATGCGTCGGTAGCCTTGTTCCATACCGAGCTGGATAACGCTGCACAGATGGTCGCAGGCACCTATACGCCAGGTGGTGCGCAAGCCTACATAGGCGCGGATGGGACGAAGTCGCGCGGGATCGAGCTGGACTTGCAGGGCGAGCTGGCGCGTGGTTGGAACATCTATGCAGGTATCGCCCATTTCACTGCGCAAGATGGCAATGGCGTCCGCTTGAATTCACAAATACCGCGCACCACGGCCCAGCTCTTCAGCACCTACCAATTGCCCGGAGGGTGGAGCAAGTTGACGCTAGGCGCAGGCGTCAAATGGCAAAGCCGCTTCTACCAGGCACCCAACACCGGCACCAGTTCGCTGGGCGGGGAACAGGGTTCATATGCCCTGGTATCACTTTTAGGGCGCTACGCCATCACGAAGAAGATCACCGCGGCAGTCAACGTCAACAACGTGTTCGATAAGAAGTACGCGTTGCAGAAGGGCGATTTTGACACCGTAGGTTACGGCGCACCGCGCAACTTGATGGTGACGCTGGACTATAGGTATTGATTTACCGCAGGCGAACGCTTCAGCCGTTAGAAATCCCCAGGCATACAACAGCCATTGATTATCGAGAAAGCTCCTATGTCCCTTCAACCTACTCTACAACCCGCCCAAGACCCGGCCATGAACAACCCAAACAAAGTGGCCTTGTTCTGGTTGACGACAGCCGCTGGTGCCGTACTTTTTGTCACCTTCCAGTTATTTTTCTATGTAAACGACTTTGTGAGAGCGCACGGAGCGACACCGGCGATTACTTTTGAGCCCGATGTGCTTTGGATGTTTTCGGCATTCTATGGGTCTTGGATCGTGACGGTGCTTCTCGCACTGATCGGAACGCGTAAGGCTCAGGGGGTTGCCCTGGTCCTCGGCAGTCTGCTTGTCGTCCTGAATACCCTCGGGGGAATCTCCGACGGGTTGCGCGACGGTTGGCACGTTGCCTTTTCGGCAGCGTTCTTCATTACGTTACCCGGTGTATTCGCCATTGCGGCCACCTGGCGTTGCATCAAAAGCAAAGGAAACGGCCATGTCGATGAATAGTTCTGACTTCCCATTGGTCTGGATGAACCTTACGCAAGAACCCGGACATGATCACCAGAAGGACTTCGACGAATTCGAGGCCAATTTGCAGCGCGGGGAACCCTTCGTACTTTTGACCGATACCGTACCTGCAGAAGACCATGAGCACTCGCCGGAAGAAAAGAAGCGCACCGCGCTCTGGATGAAAAAGCACAAGATTGAATTGCGAAAGTTGGTTCTGGCAATGATCCTGGTTGAAACCCACTCCGCAAAACGTCTTGGTTACAAGGCATTTGCGGTCGTTTTTGCCAAGTTCTGGGGTTACCCTCTGCTTCTTGCTGCTTCACGTGAGCAGGCAATCGAAATGGCAAGAGAACTGCTCTCAAAGGATGGAAAGCCATCTCACTGATGGTCCCCCGCTGGCGTCCGATTTTCGATGAAACTCTGCTGCCGCGCACCGTCTCGGCGAGCTGCTGCTCTAACCGTTGCCCGATCGCCGGCTTCCACCACACCAGCGAGAACCCCACGCCTACTGGCCGAGCATGACGCGACGCCAGTAGATGCCGGCCACGCGCAGCCCATCCGACTTCGGGCGGTGCTCCAGGCCGGTTTCGATGGCAATCTCCCTGGCTGGCTGCGCCAGCTCCCGATTGCGCAGAGTTCCCGGCAAATTCCGGGCGAGGATCACCCGCTGCACGCCCCATTCTCCGCTCTCGAATTTCTCTATTTCTAAGAACAGTGTTCGGTGCAGCGAGTCGTTCCAGTTTTTGTAGGGCCGTGATGACCGCTTTTGGCCGATTGTTACCTGTCGCGAACGACTGCTCCGCCCCTTGGCTGACTGTCGCTTGGACGATACCTGAGCGCGCTGGCATTCCTTGTGGGAATGTAGCTCATAAAATTAATGAATTTTTATTATCGCTCTTTATGGCCTAAGTTGATTCAAGGACAGGGAGAACCGCCTTGAAATCACCCATTAACTCAGTTGAAAAGTTTGATCATGCTCGGGCTAGTGAATACGGACGACAGAGCCGTATCGCACTGGCAGGTTATGACGCCTGTCAGGACCTGGTGGCGTGCATGCTCGCGGCAAGCCTTGGAAATAGGCGCTCGGCAAAAATACTGGTAGTTGGCGCTGGCGGTACGGCGCAGGAGATCATCGCGATGGCCAGGCTTGAGCCAGGCTGGCGCTTCACCGCCGTTGATCCATCTGAATCGATGCTGGAAACCGCGAAACAGCAGTTAGCCGTCAACAACATGCTTGAAAGAACGGACGTGCACCTTGGGCACGTTGAAGACTTGGTCGCAGATGAGTCCTACGACGCAGCCACGTTGATCGGTGTACTCCATCATCTCGATGGGGATGATGCCAAGGGAGACATTCTGCGATCCATTCGGGCTCGTCTGAAACCGGGGGCTCCGCTGATTGTCGCCGGCAATCAATATGCCTATGCCAGCCAGCCGTTGCTCCTCGCCGCCTGGGGGCAACGTTGGCGGCAGCACGGAGCCAGTCCGGATGAAGTGAAAGTCAAACTTGGGAAAATTCTTCAAGGCGCTGACCCTCCACATTCTGAGGCGGCTGTTCAGAAGCTTTTGCATGATGCGGGTTTTGGGGACGCTACCCGTTTTTTCAGCAGTCTTTTCTGGGGGGCCTGGTTAACGTGTAGAACGGTCTGAACGGCGAGCTGAGTGGCAGCTCTTGGCCGGAAGGCAGCCTTTCACAGCGTGCAGAAATCGACCCATGGTTAACCGCCTTAATCGGCAGAAACCGTTCACGTGCAGTCATCACGAGGGTAAGCGCGGGAGTTCATTGAAGGGATCGCCCTCAAACCAAGGTGAGCATCGAGGCCAAATCAAATGAAACCTCAATGGCCATCTCTGCCCACCTGGGTAAATCCTCAACGCTTCAGCAATAGCTAACGCCTGAAAGCATGCCTCTTGGCTATCGAGACAATCAGCAGCCCCGGCAGCAGCAACGCCAACGCTACCCAGGGAATAGCGCTTGCTCCCCAGGTTTCCAAGAGAACGCCGCCGATCACACCACTGCCTGCAAACGCCAGGTTAAAGACGGTGACCAGCATTGATTGCGCAATATCCGCGCCGTCACCGGCAACATCAGCCAAGGCGGTTTGCAATAAGGTTGGCGCACCACCGAAGCTCATCCCCCATAAGACGATGCTGATATAGATCGCACTCGCGGGCAGGCCATCCAGCCCAAGGGCAAACGCAACCAGGGTGAATGCTGTCAGGCTGAGCAATACCAGGCTCCGAAGCCTGCCATCAATCAGCGTGCCGATCATCCATAGACCGAACAAGGCCGCCATACCGAATAAAAGGAGGCCCCGATCTACCTGATCGGCCAATCCAACAGAAGCCAGGAACGCAGCAATATAGGTATAGAGGGTGTAATGGGCCAGTATCCATAGCATGACCACCGCCAGCACGGGCCGCACCCCCGGGGTTTGCAAGACCTTGCGTAGCGGCAGGCGTTGATCGGAGCGTTGTCCGGGATAATCAGGCACTTTCAGATATATCCAGGCCATCAGCAAAAGGCTGAATCCTGAGAGCGTGCCGAATACGCAACGCCATCCCAGCAGCTTGCCGAGCCAGGCACCCAGCGGTACGCCCAGGGCAAGTGCCAAAGGGATGCCGAGCATGGCCAGCGCCATAGCGCGACCGTGCAGTTGTGGGATGACCAACCGTCTGGCGTAGCCGGCCAGCAGGCTCCAGGCCAGACCGGTTGCAATACCCACCATGAAGCGAGCAGCCAGTGTCAATGAAAACCAGGGCGACAGGGCGGTCACCGCATTACAGGCGCAAAACACCCCGACGGCCAGTAATAGCACCCAGCGCCGACGCCAACCCTGCAACGCGAGCGTCAAGGGAATAGCCGCCAACCCTGAGCCCAGTGCACAGAGTGTCACCATCTGACCGGCCCACGCTTGCGACACACCAAATGCCTCGGCGATTTGAGGCAACAGTCCTGCTGGTACCGTTTCGTTGGCGGTGGCGATAAAGCTCCCCATTGTCAGCGCCAACAGGGCCCCCAGTGGGAGACGCCCGGTAGTGAGGTATTCGGTATTACCTGAAGTCGTGAAAGAGCCATTTTCAAAGTGTGATTTGCCGGTCATGACCTGTGTTCAACGGGAGGGGAGGCATGAGTGTGGTGAATTGCCACTGATTTGATAATTGGCCTACCATTTGATGAACTATCAAATTTGAATTGAATATGGCCACTGACCGATTGGGTGATATGCGTTTGTTTGTCGAGGCGGCCGCACTCGGCAGCTTGTCTGCCGCAGGACGCAAACTGGCGCTGTCGCCAGCCGCGGCCAGCGCGCGCCTTATCAAGCTTGAGGCGGCGTTGCGCACCAAGTTGTTTGATCGCACAACGCGTCAGTTGCGCCTCACGGAAGAAGGTCGGTTTTATTTGCAGCAGTGCTGGGTCGCATTGCGGGCTATCGATGAGGCGGAAGCGGGGCTTCAAGCCAGTCAAACAGAGGTGCGTGGCAAGGTACGGATATCCGCGTCTGCCGATTTTGGCCGCAATCTTTTGAATGACTGGCTTGAGGCATTCAGTTCATTGCACCCAGAACTGTACATCGCGCTGACGTTGTCGGATTCGGTGTCGAACCTGGTGCAGGACGATGTCGATCTGGCAATCCGGTTTGGACAGCCCCATGAAAGCTCGATGATCGCCAGGCAGTTGGCGCCCAACTGGCGAGTACTGTGCGCTTCGCCTGACTATCTGGCGCGATACGGTGAACCCCAGACCCCTGCTGACTTGGTTGACCACAAGTTCATCGTGCTGGTGACTTCCGCAGGCCCATTGAACACCTTTCACTTAGTGGTGGACGGGCAGGAATGGAACCACACCGTACCCATGAGCCAGGCATGGGAAACAAATGATGGCGCACTCGCGCGCGCGTGGGCATTGGCCGGGCATGGCATCGCACGTAAGACCATTTGGGATGCCGCAGCCGATATCCGTGCGGGGCGACTGAAAGTCCTGTTGCCTGACTTTTGTGTCCGAGAGGCCGGCGTCTACGCGTTATTACACGGCAGTCGTTACCGGGTTCCCCGCGTGCGTGTATTGCTGGATTTCCTTATCGAGCATTTTGATCGCGCAACCCATGAGCTGTTGTTCGACCTTAAAGCACCTGATGCCAGGAGGTCGTAAGCCACGCCATATCAGATAAGTGTCACGGTCAAGTGCCAAGGTTCACCAGCTGGGTCAACACGGCAACTAGCGAAACACTGCCCTGAATTCGTTCGATATTGCCGCCCTCAAACGAGATCCACCCCTCATTGAAACCATCGAGCATGCGGATTCGAGCCAGCGGGTGCTGCATCCCTTGTGCGCGAAAGAGGTTGTCCCAAGTCTCTCTCGGCACTGCCTGAGCTTGAACAGAACGGCCCAGTATCAGGCTGAATGTAGCGGCAATGTCTTCAGGGCTCACGTGCTGCCCCTCCAGTTCGACAATGCGCTGGCCGTGCCAGGATTGCTGGATGAGTGCAGCGGCCGTCCGGCCGACGTCCGCTGTTGCGATCATGGGCACTGTTTTATCGAGTGGTTGCAGGAAGCTGTGGATCACCCCCTCATCTCGTGCCGTGGCCACGTCCCACAAGGCATTCTCCATGAACCAACCAGGGCGCAGGAACGTCACGGGAACATCAAGCTTGCTCAGGGCTTGTTCCATGAGCGTGCGTTGGGTTAGCAGGTTGGTGTTCACGGCTTGGGCACCGATGGTCGAAAGACAGACGACTCGCTGTGGCTGCGCCGTTGCGATGGCCTCGCTCACTGCCGCAATCACCGCTTTGGCCTCGGGGAAGTGCGGTTCGGGATCAAAATCCGACGGTGGCAGGATGAACACACCTTGGGCGCCTTCAAATGCCCGCGTCAGTGCGGCGGCGTTGTCCATTTCTGCAATGGCGATCTCGCAACCGAACGCTTCCCACGATTCAGCTTTGTGAGCGTCGCGCATCACGGCGCGAACGGGTTGCTTGTTTTCCAGCAGAGCACGGGCAAGTGCGCCGCCGACCTTGCCGGTGATTCCAGTGATTGCGTACATGATTGACCTGCCATCAATGAGTCCGAAGGGGATGCGCCACTGCATCTACGTACATCCATGTGCAGCAGCGATCTGACGGGGGCAGATTATCGAAGCCTGCATGATGACAGAATAGCCATCGAGTCAACTGAGTGATGACCTTAAGTCATGAATTGGCGGGCTCGCCGTCGTATTCTCAACCGACGTCTGTAACCACCTTGACTCGGGCTGTAGAACGAGCCCGATAGCTGTGCGCCGCAGGTTCGGACAGATCCAATACCTCTGTCACGAAATCGATGAATGCGCTGACCTTTGCAGGAGGCAGGTGGCGAGAGGGGTAGAGCGCGTACAGGTGAAAGCTCTCCCCCTGCCAATCTTGAAGTATCTCAACCAGGCTGTTGTCGGCCAGCAGGTCCTTGACCCCACTGGCCTTGACCCGCGCCACGCCTGCACCGCCAACGCAGGCCGCGATAAGTGTGCTGGACTCATTCACCAGCAAGCGGCCGCTGGTACGCAGGGTGATCTTCTCGCCTGCAGACCCATACTCCCAATCCAATGGCAGGCCCGTCATGGCGCTTTTCATCTGGATACATGAGTGTCCTGCCAGATCGCCAGGTGTATTTGGGCGGCCACGTCGCTTGAGGTAGTCAGGGGAGGCCACGGTGACCGTTCGCGTGTCGAGCAGCCTGCGGGCCACCAACGATGATGAAGGTGGCTGACCGAACCGCACCGCGATATCGAAACCTTCGGCGACCAGGTCGCCGAGCTGATCGCGGACGGTGAGTTCGAGTTCAAGGTTAGGATGGCGCTGCAAAAACTTGTCGATGTGAGGCGCGAGCATTCGGCCTGCAAAGAATGCATCGACATTGACCCGCAAACGCCCTTGCACCGCCGTGGATGCGCCGGTCGCGAGCGTGACGGCATCACCAATGCCAGCCAGCAGGGGGCTGATTTGCGCGTAGAGCTGCCGACCTTCATCTGTCAGGGTGACTGAGCGCGTCGTCCGGTCAAACAAGCGAATGCCAATACTCGATTCCAGGCGAGTCACCGCACGGCTGACCCCTGAGGGCGACATGCCTAAAGCTTCGGCAGCCCGCGCAAAGCTGCCGCTATGCACGATGGCAGCCAGAACACTGATGTTAGCGAGCATGCGACCGTCGAAACTCATGATTTATTGGTGCTCAAAAGTCATCAAATATCTGGCTGTGTGGGCATTCTGTCAATACAGCGCTTTCTCTACCCGCTTCAAACGTTTTGTACCTTCAGGAGGGTTGCCAGGCGATGATTGTTCGGCCACTCCCGAGAAGGCAGCCAAGGAGAGAAAACAGATCCGTCCCCATTTCTGGACCTACACCAGCACCGTCAACCAGGCCGACACCAGCAGCAAAAAAGCCAGTGCATAGTTCACGTGTTTGAACGCCTGTGGTGAACCAAAAAACCGAGCACTGCCTACGCCGAGCAATGCCCACAGGGTCATGCACGGCAAGGATACCGACAGAAACACCAGCGACAACACCACCAGCCGCATGGTCTTGTCGCCGCCACCGGCAAACACGCTCGTCACCGCCACCGCCATCATCCAGACTTTGGGGTTGAGCAATTGCAGGGTGGCGGCACCGAACACGCTCAGGCCCTCGTCGCGCGGGGGCGGGTTCAGGGACGGCGGCGCGCTTTGAAAGATCTGCCAGGCCAGCCAACTCAACCAGAGCACCCCGACCCAGGCCATCGCCTGCTGCACGCGGGGAAACCGCAGCAGCGTCTCGCCCACGCCAAGCCCGACTGCAAACACAATCAGCGCCGCCGCCACGCATGCGCCAAAAATGATCGGCAGCGTAGCGCCCAGCCCCCACCGCGAACTGTGGCTCAGCACCAGAATATTGGTTGGCCCCGGGGTGATCGAGGCCACGAACGCAAACAGCAGGAAAGGCAGCAGCGACTCCATGGCTCAGGCTCCCTGAGGACGCATCGGAGACGCAGAAAAGAACAGCGGAAAAGACATGGCATGGACTCCTTGATCAGATAGGAGCCCATGGTCGCGGGTCGGCTGGATTCAGTCTGGAAGGTTTGAGCAGCGCTTACGGTAGTCCGCTGGCGTGAGCTGGTAGGCACGGCGGAACCAGCGCCCCATATGGCTTTGATCGGAGAATCCGAGCGCACTGGCCACCTGCGCCGGCGACTCGCCCCGCGCCAGCAACTGCCGCGCCTTGGCCAGACGCAGCTGGATCAGATAAGCATGAGGCGCCAGCCCAAAGGCTGCCTTGAAGGCCCGCGTCAGGCGAAAGCGATCAACCCCACAGGCTTGAGCCAGATCATCCAGCCCAATGTCCTCGTAGACATGGGCATGCAGATAGTCACGCGCGTCCTGGGCCACCAACGGCAGACGCGGGTCGAAGGCCCGCCGCTTGCGCCAATCAAGGTGGCAAGTGAGCGACCCCAACAAGGTATCGATGGCGCTCTGGCGCACGATGCGCAAGTCACCCTCATGGAGCACGTGGAAGGCTTGATAAACGGCAGTGGCCAAGCCCGGCTCCTGGCTCAGGGTGTCGGCAAAGCCCGGTTGACTGTTGGCCGGCGCGTGCTCGAACAACCCATGCAACTCCCGTTCAAGCCAGTGCGGATCAAGGTAGAGCATGGAATAGGTAAACCCTTCCTCGGTCGGCGCATGCCCATCGTGGATTTCCCCCGGCTCCAGCATGAATACCTTGCCCGGCGTACTAAGATGGCGCACGCGTCGGCAATTGAACTGCTGCACCCCTTGTTCGGTGACCCCCACCAGAAAACTGTCATGCCAGTGCGGATCGTAGGCATGCCCCTGAAAATGGGCACGAATCGATTCAATCCCGGTATCGGCATCCTGGGACAGCTCAATCCAGTTGCGTTTATCCACGGAAGGCTCCAGATGTAGGGTTCAGCTTTGAACTGTGCGGGCGACTAAATTACCGTGCTTTTGAACAGGACGTTTAGAAGATTTGTGCGGGTTGATGCTGAGCGATGACTGCCTGAGCTGAAAAGGCCGAAAGCCGACCTTTCAGCACCGTGCCCGGCCAGCGGTATTGTTGTCCGGGGAGGGCGGTATCCGCTCGAAATGTTTTATTCGAGCCGGTAGCGTCCTATCTCACCTGTCGCCATCATGAGCACGCCCGATCCCAAAAGGTTTTGCACCATGCACACCATCCGCACCATGACGCCCTCCGACTACGCCGCCGTCCTTGCGTTGATGCAAGACACGCCCGGCATCTCCCTGCGTGAGGCCGACTCCCGCGAGGCCACCGAGCGCTATCTGGCGCGCAACCCCGGGCTGAGCTTTGTCGCTGAACGCGAAGGCCGGTTGATCGGCTGTGTGATGTGCGGCCATGATGGGCGTCGCGGTTACCTGCAACATCTGCTGGTGCTGCCGGCCTATCGACGCCAGGGCATCGCGCAGGCGTTGACCCAGCGCTGCCTCAACGCACTGGAGGCACTGGGCATCCACAAATGCCACCTGGATGTATTCAAGACCAACACCCCTGCGGCCCAGTATTGGCAAGGCCAGGGCTGGCAATTACGTACCGATATCGACCGTTACTCATTCACCCGGTCGGGCAATGAAAATGCATGAAGTTACGTGGGGGCAGGACCAGGCGGTCTACCACTCGCCATCGGGGTTGCAGTTGGCGTGCATCCAAGCAAACCGGCGCGGCGGGATGACAAGTACCCGCGCCTGTATCCCACAAAAGCCCGCGATCTGTGTCTATCGCGCCGGGTGTCAGTTGGATAGGGTCGAGCCACGTTAACTGACGACCGAGCCCACCATGGAACTCACTGCTGTCCCGTTTGGCACCACCGACTGGTCCACTGTCGAACCCGAACTTCACCCCGGTGTTACCGGCAATGCGGTATGGCGCACCCGCCACTTCGGCACCACCCGCGTGCGCTGGGTCGAATACAGCCCCGGCTACCTGGCCGATCACTGGTGCTGGCGCGGGCATGTGCTGCTGTGCCTCGAAGGCGAGTTGCACACGGAGTTGGAAGACGGCCGCCAGTTCACGCTGACGGCCGGGATGAGTTACCAGGTGGGCAATGACATGGAAGGGCATCGTTCATCCACCGCCACTGGGGCCAAGCTGTTTATTGTGGATTAAGCCTGCAAACCCCTCGAAAACATGGGGACTCTCTCTATCGCAGTGGCAATGTAGTGGCTACACTCTGCGCCGGGGCCCACCCCCTGCTGGCACTTAACGCAGCGTAAGACGTTTAAACCTCACGCTGCCTAAGGGCCAACCCATGATTGACCGTTTCATCCTGTTGCTGGTGCCCGCCTCATTGGCGGTGTGCACCTCGTTCGCAGTGGCCGCTGATAGCGAGCCGTTGTCGCCACGCTTCGATATCACCCGCTTTGAGGTGCGCGGTAATACGCTGCTGCCCGCCGATGCACTGGCGCAGAGTGTGGCGCCGTTCGTGGGGGCCCAGCGCGATTTCAGCGATGTGGCCAAGGCCCAGGAGGCGCTTGAAGACGTCTTCCACCGACAAGGCTATCCACTGGTGCGCATCGACCTGCCTGAGCAGGAGTTGAACGGTGGTGTGGTGGTGCTGGACGTGGTGCAAGTGCGGATTGGCCAGGTGACGGTCGCCGGCAACCAGCATTTCAGCACGGCCAACGTGCGCCAGTCGCTGTCGGCGCTGCAAGAGGGCACCTCGCCTGACCTGGCGGCGGTGTCCAAGAGCCTCAAGCTGGCCAACGAAAACCCGGCCAAGCAGACCGTGATGAAACTCAAGACTGGTGCGGCCGCCGATACGGTGGACGCCGACGTGCAAGTCAGCGATGAGTCGCCATGGAGCGCTGCGCTGAACCTGGACAACAGTGGCTCCAAGGAAACCGGGCGCACCTACGTCGGTGCCGTGTTGCAGAACGCCAATATGTTCGGGCGCGACCAGGTGATGAGCCTGCAATACACCACCACCGTGGAGAAGCCCGAGCGTGTCAGTGTCTACGGCCTGGGCTACCACCTGCCGCTGTATGTGCTGGGCGACTCCCTGGACTTTTTCACCAGTTACTCGGATGTCGACAGCGGTACGGTGACGGCGGGCATCTTCGACCTGGCCGTCAGCGGCCGCGGCACGATCTTCGGCACGCGCTACAACCACAACCTGGCGACGGTGGGTAATTACCAATCCAAGCTGGTCTATGGCATCGACTACAAGGCCTATAAAAGCAGCCTGGAGCTGTTCGATGTGCAACTGGGCAACGACATCACCGTGCACCCCCTCAGCCTGGGTTACCAAGGCACCTGGGTGCGCCTGGATGGCGACGCGAATATCGGCCTGTCGCTGTTGCACAACATCCCCGGCGGGTCCAAGGGCCAACAGAGTGATTTCGACCTGGCGCGTGCCCATGCACGGGATGACTACACGGCATTGCGCTTTGCCACGAGCCTCACGCAGATCCTGCCGGCCGCCTGGCAGTTGCGCGCGGCGTTGAACGGCCAGTACACCAAGGATGCCCTGGTGCCCGGCGAGCAATTTGGCGCCGGCGGCGCGGCGTCGGTGCGTGGCTTCCGTGAGCGCGAGGTGAGCAACGACTCGGGTGTGGTCGGCAACCTCGAAGCCTACACGCCGCCGTTGTGCCTGGGGGGCAGTTGGCAGTGCCGCGCCCTGGCGTTCTACGACGCCGGCTACCTGACGCGTAACAACGCGCTGCCCGGTGAGTTCGAACACATCAGCCTGAGCAGCGCAGGCCTGGGTGTGCGCCTGATCTACCGACGCAACCTCAATCTGCAAATGGATTACGGCCATGCCTTGCACGCCGAAGCCAGTGATACCCAGCGCGGCGATGATCGCCTGCACGTCCGTCTCAGCCTGGCCTTTTGAGGGTGCCATGACAATCAAACCTACCTTGATGGCGCTGTCCCTGGCGATGGCGATGGCGACCAGTGCGATGGCGGCCCCGGTCAACCCGGTGATCGTCAACGGCCAGGTGACGTTTACCCAGGATGGCAACACCCTGACCGTCACCAACAGCCCCAATGCAATCATCAACTGGTCGAGCTTCTCCATCGCCCAGGGCGAGCTGGTGCGGTTTGTACAACAGAGCAGCAACAGCAGCGTGCTCAACCGTATCACCGGCCAGGACCCCAGCGTGATCCTCGGTACCTTGCAGTCCAACGGGCGGGTGTTTCTGATCAACCCCAACGGCATCGTGTTCGGTGCCGGGGCGCAGATCGATGTCGGCGGCCTGGTGGCGTCGAGCCTGGCGATTTCCAACGCGGACTTCCTCTCGGGCAACCGGCGTTTCTCCGCTGACGGGCCGGCTGGCCAGGTCAGCAACCAGGGCGCGATTACCACGCCGTCGGGGGGCCAGGTGTACCTGATCGCGCCGGATGTGAACAACACCGGCATCATCACCACGCCCCAGGGCGAGACGGTGCTGGCGGCGGGGCACTCGGTGCAGTTGGTGGACTCCACTAATCCGGGCATGCACGTGGTGGTGTCGGCGGAAAAGGACCAGGCGCTGAACCTGGGCACCGTGATTGCCCAAGGCGGCACCATCGGTATCTACGGTGCACTGGTCAACCAGCGCGGCACCCTGAACGCCAACAGTGCCGTGGTCGGCGCCAACGGCAAGGTGGTGCTCAAGTCCAGCCGTACCACCTTGCTCGAAGCCGGTAGCAGCACCACCGCCACGGGCGTCGGGGGGGGCGGTGACATACACGTGCTGGGCGAGCAGGTCGGTGTGATGGGCAATGCGCGCATCGATGCCAGCGGCCAGCGCGGCGGTGGCCGTGTGCTGATTGGCGGTGACTACCAAGGCAAGAATCCGGCCATCCTGAACGCCAAACACAGTTATGTGAGCCAGGACGCGCGGATTTCCGCCGACGCCCTGGCCAGCGGCGATGGCGGCAAGATCATCGTATGGGGCAATGACACGACGCGGGTCCATGGCACGCTGTCGGCTCGCGGCGGCGCGGCCTCGGGCAACGGCGGCCTTGTCGAGACGTCCGGGCATTTCCTGGATGTGGCCGGCGCGCGGGTCGACACACGTGCGGCCCTCGGCACGGCGGGCTTCTGGCAGCTGGACCCGGCGAATATCCTGGTTACCTCGTTCCTGTCCGGCCCTTCGGCTTCACTGGGCGATGTGTCGGCTTTCGCCAATGCACCGGGCGCCGACAGTGAAATCGATGCCGACCTGCTGTCCAACGCGACCTCCAATGTGTTGTTGCAAGCCACCCACGACATCACGTTCTACACGGGGGTCAACAACACCAACAGCGGTGTCGGCCTCACGGCGCAGGCGGGTAACGACATTCATGTCAATTCGCTGATCCGGTTCAGCGGAGATATCACCCTGGCCGCCAACCATGACGGCGCCGGCACGGCCAGCGGCAGCGGGCGGGTGTTTACCGAGGGCGTGCCCACCGCTGGCGGGCGCTTGACGATCACTGACGTCGACCGGCCGCCTGTCGAGCCCCCGAAGCCTGTCACAGTGCCGCCCAGCGCCGATATTTGTACGTTGGCGCCGAACTCGGCGTTGTGCCAGGTGCTGTCGCCACCCACGGCGAGCGAGCCGAACAACCCGGTGCAAATGGCAACGAATGAGGTCATCAAGACCGTGAACCGGTCGTCCTCCAGCGTTATGGACACTGCCTCCTCCGGTATTCCGGCTGAAAAAAGCCGGGGCCCCTCGCTACCCGCTAACAAGGCGGAAGGCAATACAGACGCTTCCACTGATCAGGGCAATAAACATGAACCCGCTAAAAAGCTGTACTGCAATTAACGCGTGGCTGTTGCTGGCGCTGCTGAGTGCAGCGACCTGGGTTCAGGCCGCCCCGCAGGCCGGTGTGGTGACGCATCTGAGCGGGCCGTTGTTCGTCAAGAAGCTCGACGGCAGCCTGCGCGTACTGGGTGAGCAGTCGTTGGTGGAAGTCGGCGATACCTTGTCGACCCAGGGCAAGGGCTATGCGCAAGTGCGCCTGCGCGATGACAGCCTGTTGACCCTGCAACCGGGTACCGTGCTCAGCGTGGACGCGTTTGCCTACGACGTGAATATGCCTGGCGCCGATGCGGCGGTGTTCACCCTGAAACAGGGCGGGTTACGCTCGGACAGTGGGTTGCTCGGTAAGCGCAGCCAGGATCGCTCGACGTTGATGACGCCCCGAGGCCGTATCAACCTGCAATCGGCCAGCGTGGAGGTGTATTACCAGCCGACGGCAGGGGTGGCGACGCGAGCTTCGTCGCGGGTGAAAAGCCTGGCCATGGGGTTGGCCGCGTCGGCCGGACACGCTGACGACTCTTACAGCGCCTTCGTCGCTGCGGTTTCGGCGCGCTATGTTTATCGCCTGGCCAATGTGCTGGCATCGGTCGAGTCATGGGCGGCGCAAGGAAAGGCATCGCTTGCGGCAGTGGTGCAAAAGGCTACGTCAGTGCTGCCACCCGGTTTATACGTGCACGTGCTCGACGGTCTGATCAATTTGACTAACGAGGGCGGTACGCAGGGTTTCAAGGCTGGCCAGTTCGGGTTCACGTCGAGCTTTAGGGAACCTCCTGCGGTCTTGCCGAATAACCCCGGTATTTCGTTCACCCTACCGCCCGCATTCAACCCATCCACGGGGTCGCAGGGCTCCACGGCCAACGCCAGCAAATCGAATAACGTTGATTGCGAGGTGCGCTAAGCCGGATGGACCCCGCTGAACCCATCAATGCATCTTGCTATGGTCCATGCCATCCAGCCCACGCGCCTTGGCCTGGACCTCGACGGTCTGCTTCTCGCCCTTGGCATTCTGCACCGTCAAGGTCAGCGGCACCTGGTCGCCTTCCTTGATCTGCCCGGTCAGGCCCATCAGCATCACGTGGTAACCGTCCGGGTCGAGCTTGACCGCCTGGCCCGCCGGCAGGGCCACCGAGTCCACCGGGCCCATGCGCATCACGTCGTCCTTCATGCTCATCTCATGGATCTGCACGTCCTTGGCCACCGGCGAGGCCACGCTGAGCAGCTTGCTGTCGCTGTCGGCGGTCACGGTCATGAACGCGCCGCTGGACGGTTGGCCCGGCACGGTGGCGCGTACCCAGGCGTCGGTGACTTGCACCTGGGCGCTGGCATGGGCGGCGAGGCCCAGCAGGGTCAGGCCAAAGGTGAAGCGCTTGAGGTGTTGAACGGCAGTCATTAGCAGACCTCCATGACGGTGAGCAGGTCTTCTGCGCACTCTTTAGCGGTAAGGGATGCCTGCAGGCCCAGGCGCAGGTTGCCACGGGTGTCGAACACGAAACTGGTGGCCGTGTGGGACAGGGTGTAGGTGTCGCCGGCCGGGATCTTTTCATAAAAAATCCCGAACTCCTTGGCGGCCACGGCGATTTCTTCCGGGGTGCCGTAGAGCGCTTCGAAGCTGGGGTCGAAGGCCTTGACGTATTTGTCGAGAATCTCGGGCGTGTCGCGTTCCGGGTCGAGGGTGATGAAGATCACCTGCATGATCTCGCCGTCGCGGCCCATCAGCTTCTTGGCCTGGGCGGCGCGGGCGAGGGTGGTCGGGCACACGGCCGGGCACTGGGTGAAACCGAAGAACACCACCGGCATCAGGCCACGGTAGGAACTGAGGGTGACGGTGTCGCCCTCGGTGTTCTTGAGCTTGAAGGTGCGGCCCATGATCTTGTCGCTCAAGTCCTTGCCGTACTTGAAGTTCAACTTGGGGCTGTTGTCACAACCGGCCAGCAGGCCCAGACCCAACAGGCCCATGCCGGTCAGGACCTTGCGGCGGGTGAATAACGTACTCATCAACGGTGCATCCTGTGAAACGCCCGCATTGCGCTAAGTCAACTCGGCAGGCTTTGAATAGGAGTAAACGAGGAGGGCGCCAAGTCTACCAACCCTGGCCAGCCCGCGTAATCTGCGACGTTCTGCCACAGGGGCATGCCGCGCTTCATCCTTTTGCGGCGCTGGTGGTAGAGTCGCCGCCATGAAATTGAGCCGCCCCGACCGTTCCCTGATTGTCTGGACCCTGTACTTCTGCGTGCTGATGAACCTGTTCGCGTGCGGTTTGGGCCATGGCCAGATGATGGGCCAGCAGCTCAATGGGATCGGTGGCGCGTTCTGTGGGGTGGACGGCAAACCGGCGCCACTTTCCGACAAAGGGCTGGGCGCGCCGTCTTCCAGCAACATCTCGAACTACTTTGCCTGCCCGGTGTGCAACGCTGTCACCGTCGCCCTGGTGTTCCTGATCGGCCTCGCCTGGCTACTGGGCCTCGGGCAAGCCCCGCGCCCGGCCCATGAGCGGCGCAACAAGGCGCCGCCGCGTTATTCCTGGCCCTCGGCCAACCCCCGCGCCTCTCCCGCCTTCTGACGTATGCCTTGGGCCTCCTGTGAACAGGGGGCGTTCGATCGTCACGACTGTGAGTGCGTTTCATGAATCATCACCTGCCTGCAGGCGCCAGCCGCCTGGTCAGCAAGGCATCGCGTCGCCTGCGTGCTGAACCCTTGCGGCCTGAATACCCAAGCAATGCCCGCTGTTTCGTGCACCTGGATGCACGCCTGTTGCCGTATTGGCACACCGTGTTCGACATCTGCCCGGCGCTGCTCAAGCTCGACCCGCCGGAGGGGCTGAACCTGTTTCGCAGCTTCATGACCTGGGCGTATCACAACCAGCCTCCCCAGGACTGGACGTGGCACCTGAATGTCTGCCGCTGGCTGCTGGGTTCGGCGTACCGCGGGCAGATTGATGAAGAGCCCATCGAAACCTTCATGGCGGCGGCTGCGGCGTGCTGGATCAACACGGATGACAGCCAGGCCCAGGGCGTGGTCCTGGGCTGGCAAGGCGTGCGCGTGTTCGACTGCAAAGGCTCCGCGCACGTCGGCTGCGAAGCGCCCGTGCTGGCGCCCCTGCCGTGGGACTTTGCCTGGTGCCCGCTGATGTCGCCGAAGGGTTTCAGCGCGTGGTTGCCGGTGCCCTGAGGAGCGGGCCCGGCCTGCCAGGGCGCCACTGGCTTCAGGCGGGGGGCTCGATCAATGCGGGAGGGTTGGATTGTTACGTAAACGGAAAAAGTGATTGACGGTTTTAGCGGCTATTTCCCCGCCGCCCAACGCTATACCGTGCGCGCACCCGTTGGATGCAGCACCGCCCGAGCGACAAAGAACAGGGTTGGGCTGTGACGGGGTTGCCTCAATGACTTCCCGGAGCCTTCATGAAACACACCACTTGCCTGGCGCTCGCCGTTTCCCTCGGCGCGGCGCAACAGGCTGCTGCATCGGGTTTTATCGATGACAGCAAAGCCACCCTCGACCTGCGCAACTTCTATTACAACCAGGACACCCGTAACGCCAAGGCGCCCTCCGATAAGGAGTGGGGCCAGGCGTTCATGTTCAACTACCAGTCCGGTTTTACCGACGGGCCAGTAGGCTTGGGCCTTGACCTGCAAGCCATGTACGGCCTGCGCCTGGATGCCTCGGGCCGCGCCGGCAAGGCCGGTGAAGACAACACCCCCGGCAGCGTATTCCCACTGTCCGATGGCAAGGCCGCCAACGACTTCAGCAAGACCGGCGCCACCGGCAAGATGCGTATCTCACAGACCCAGTTCAAGGCCGGCACGCTGCTGCCCAAGTTGCCCGTGCTGACGACCGAAGACGGCCGGCTGTTGCCGCAGACCTTCCGTGGCTATCAGGTCGACTCCAAGGACCTCAAGGACTTCAACCTGGTCGCCGGTAAAATGGAGCAGGTGCTGGACCGCAACTCCAGCAACGGTCAGGGCATGTCCATCGCCGGGGCCAATGACCCGGCCAAGGGCAAGTTCAGCAACCAGTTCTACTACGGCGGGGCGGATTACGCCGTCAGCAAACAACTGCAAGTGCAGTACTACTACGCCAGCCTGGAGAATTTTTACCAGCAGCACTTCCTGGGCCTGATCCATAACTGGCAGTTGCCGGTGGGGCAGCTCAAGACCGACCTGCGCTATTTCTACAGCACGGCCGACGGCAAGAATGCCAGTGCCGCCGGGCGTGGCGAAGGCTATGTCAGTTCGGGGTACTACGGGGCGGGCGTCAATTCCGGCAAGGTCGACAACCGCCTGTGGAGCGCAATGGTGACCTATGGCTTGCACGGGCACTCCGTGGGCCTGGGCTATCAAAAGACCACTGGCGAAAGTGATTTTCCCCATATCAACCAGGGCCAGGGTCGTTCGCTGTACCTGATCACCAACGCCCAGTCGCTGAAGTTCGTCAATGCCGGCGAACAGGCCACGGTGGGCAACTACACCTACGACTTTACCGGCCTGGGCATTCCGGGGCTGAAGTCGAGCGTGACCTATATCCACGGCAGCAACATCCGCGCGGCGCGTCGCGACAACAGTGAGTGGGAGCGCGATTTGCGCGTCGACTACGTGATCCCCGTGGGGACGTTCAAAGGCCTTGGCCTGACCTGGCGCAGCGCGGTATTGCGCGGCAATGACACACCCGACAAGGATGAGACGCGCCTGATCGTCAGCTACAGCATCCCGCTGATGTAGGCGGGGGCGGCACGCAGGCGCAACGCTTGATCGGTATCAAGGCCGTGTCATTCACCCTCGCGCACACTGGGCTCCCCACGGCCGGTCCCTCTGCGAGGCCTCCATGCTTTACCTCCTGTTGCTATTGGCCCACCTGTTCGCCGCGCTGATCTTTATCGGCACGGTGTTTTTCGAGGTGCTGATCCTGGGGCACCTGCACCGGCACCTGCCGATTCGGGTGATGGTGCTGGTGGAGCAGGGTGTCGCCCGGCGCGCCCGGGTGTTGATGCCGTGGGTGCTCTTGGTGCTGTTCGGTGCCGGGCTCGGCATGGTCTGGCTGCGTTACCTGCCGGTGCTGTCGGCACCGTTGGCGTCTGCCTTTGGCACATTGCTGACCCTCAAGCTGATCCTGGCCGCCAGTGTGCTCCTGCACTTTCTGGTGACGATGGCGCGGATGCGCCTGGGCACCGTCAGTGCACGCTATAGCCGCGGGGTGCATCTGAGCCTGTTCGCGCACATGGTCGCGATCGTGCTGCTGGCCAAGAGTATGTTTTACCTGAGCTGGTAGACGTACGGGCCTGCGACCTTGATGCATATCAAGGTGCGCAACCAGGTCGCACCGGACAATGGGTCACCGTCGCCCGTACCGGAGTCTGTCATGCGCACCCACCTTCATCCCTCCCGCTTTCGTCACGATCAAGGCGTGTTGGACCTGGCCTGCCAGACGGACACCCGGCGCTTCCATGCCGGTGTCGGCTCCCTGGACCTGTTGCGCGCCTTGCGTGACAGCCGCCAGCGCCAACGGCCGCTGGCGTTGAACCTGCACTGGCCGGCGAGCGACCTCGGCGATGACTACCTGCACAGCCTGACCCAGGAAATCCAACTGATGGGTTGCCAGCTCGGCGCGCGCCAGCCGGTTGATCACTTTCACCTGCGCGGCACCACCCCGGCGCTGGCGCAGTTGCAAGCGTTGATGGCGCAGTTGCATGAGCGCTTCAACTTCCTCGACCACGACCGGGGTGACTACCGCATCGACCTCGACCCTTGGCACATGGACTGGGCCACCATGGGCCTGCTGCGCGAGCTGGGCTTCAACCACGCCAGCATCGGCGTGCCGGACGCCAATCGCGAAGGGCCTTTGCCCCAGGCGCGGTACCAGGACCCGGCGCCCATCGAATCGTTGGTCGATGCGGCGCGCACCTTCGGTTTTCGCTCGGTCAACATCGACCTCGGTTATGGGCATGCCTGGCAGACCCCGGCGAGTTTCGAGCAGAAACTCGCCAGCCTGATCACCCTGGAGCCGGACCGCTTGCAGGTGTTCGATTACGCCCACGCGCCTTCACGCTATCAAGCCCAGCGCCTCCAGCCGTTCTGCAGCGAGGCAGACAAGAGCGCCATGCGCCGCAGCAGCTTTGAGCACCTGGCCGCCGCGGGCTATCACTACATCGGCCTGGGCCAGTTCGCCCGCGCCGACGATGACCTCAAGCAGGCCCAGGAGCGCGGGCGCCTGAGCCGTAACTGCGAAGGTTTTACCCTGCACGGTTATTGCGACCATGTTGGTTTCGGCCTGGGCGCCATCAGCCAGATCGACACCTTGTGTGCGCAGAACACCACCGATCCTCGCCAGTACCGCGAACAGTTGGGTAATGGCCAGCTCGCCACGAGCCGCGGCTGGTTTCGCGAGACCGCCGACCCGGTGCGCCTGCACGTCGCCGAACGCCTGGCCTGTGACCTTGAGTTGGATATCCGCGCGGTGGAGCATCGCTACGGCCTGGTGTTCGCGCGCTATTTCGCCAACCTGTGGCCGTTGCTGGAAGCCTTGCACCGCGACGGCCTGATCGAGCTGTCGCCGACATTCATTTGGCTGCTGCCGGCCGGCCTGCCGCACGTGGATGGCATCTGCGCCTTGTTCGAACGCGCCGTGCTCGCTACCCCGGTCAGTGCCAACGACGAGGTGATCGACCATGACAGCCTTTGAATTCGACCGCGCCCTGGTACACAAATACGACCGACCCGGGCCGCGCTACACCTCGTACCCCACCGCACCGCAATTCAACAGTGCCTTTGCCCTGGATGACTATCACCAGGCGGTGCGCGCCAGCCACCGGGTGGCCGCGCCCAAGGCGTTATCGGTGTATATCCATATCCCGTTCTGCCAGAGCCTTTGCTACTACTGCGGCTGCCACAAGATCATCACGCGCAAGACCCACCGCGCCGTGGAGTACCTGGGCTACCTCAAGCGCGAGATCCAGATGCAAGGCGCGTTGTTCGAGCGCTCCCGGCGCTTGACCCAGTTGCACCTGGGGGGCGGTACGCCGACCTACCTGGACGACGCGCAACTGGCTGAGCTGATGGACTGCCTGGGGCAACATTTCACCCTGGATGACAGTGACGCCCATGAGTTCTCCATAGAGGTGGACCCACGCACCATCAGCGTCGAACGGATCGACACCCTGCGTCGCCTGGGTTTCAATCGCCTGAGCTTCGGCGTTCAGGACTTCGACCCCGACGTGCAGGCAGCGGTCAATCGCCAGCAAAGCGAAGCGCAGATCGTGCAACTGGTGGCGGCGGCCCGCGAGGCGCGCTTCAAGTCCGTGAGTGTCGACCTGATCTACGGCTTGCCCCTGCAAACCGTGGCCAGTTTCGATGTGACCCTGAGCAAACTGATCGCCCTGCGCCCTGACCGGGTGGCGGCCTACAGCTACGCGCACCTGCCCAGCCAGATCCGCGCCCAGCGCATGATCCGCCCCGAAGACATGCCACCCCCGACGCGCAAGCTGGAACTGTTGGAACTGACCATCCGTCGCCTTACCGAGGCCGGTTACGTCTACATCGGCATGGACCATTTTGCCTTGCCCGACGATGAGCTGGCATTGGCCCGCGCCAATGGCAGCCTGCAACGCAACTTCCAGGGCTACTCCACCCATGCCGATTGCGACCTGATCGGCCTGGGTGTATCGGCCATCGGCAAGGTGGGTGACAGCTACAGCCAGAGCGTCAAGGAACTGTCCCAGTACTACGCGCGAATCGATGCGGGCATGCTCCCGGTACAGCGCGGTTATCGGCTCAACCCCGATGACGTGCTGCGCCGCGAGGTGATCAATGGCCTGATGTGTGACGGCCGCGTCGATTTCGCCCGGGTCGAAGCCGCCCATGGCATTCGGTTCAACGAGTATTTTGCCGAGGCCATGACACAACTGGATGAGCAGGTGGAAGATGGGCTGTTGCTGATCCAGCACGATGCACTGCAACTGTTGCCCAAGGGCCAATTGATGGTGCGCAGCGTAGCCATGGCCTTCGACGCCTACCTCGGCGGCGCACACAAAGGCCAGTTCTCCCGCACGGTTTGAGCTAAGTGCTGTCGCGGCGATCGGAGTTGTGCCTGGTGTACTCGATAAAAAATGTGGGAGGGGGCTTGCCCCCGATGAGGGAGTGTCAGTCACTTATTTATTAACTGACCCGGCGCTATCGGGGGCAAGCCCCCTCCCACATTTGGGCCTGCATCCATCAGGTCGATCTGAGTCTGCTTTTGCTCTGGCTTTGGCTGCCTTGGAGCCGACCAGAGTTGTGCCCGGTGTACTCGGTAAAAAATGTGGGAGGGGGCTTGCCCCCGATGAGGGAGTGTCAGTCACTTATTGGTTAACTGACCCGGCGCCATCGGGGGCAAGTCGAATCGTCGCACCGCCCCTCCCACATTTGGATCTGTATCTATCAGGTAGACCTGAGTCTGCTTTTGTTCTGGTTTTTGCGGCCCTGGAACCGACCGAAGTTGTGCCTGCTGTACTCGGTTAAGTGTGGGAGGAGGCAGTCTTTGAACACCATGGCTCAATGTGATGTGCCTTCGGCAAACTCCACCTTGTTCCCCACGTTGTACTTGCCCGAAGGTTTGTTCATCGGGATGCGCTTGATCTCCTTCAGCGTCTGGCTGTCATACACGATCAACGCGCCGTCGGTGGCCCAGATACTCAGCAGCAGGTAGCGGCCATCCCGGGTGAATTCCACATGGGCCGCGGTCTTGCCTGGCATCGGTCGCAGGGTGTGGGCGATCTCCAGGGTCTGCTTGTCGATCAGGTGGATCGCATCGTTGTCCGGCCCGAAGAACACGTCGCTCCACACATAGCGCGAGTTCACATGGCTGCGCATGAAAAAGCCTGGCCCGAGGGTGGGGATCTGTTTGATCAGCGTCCAGGTCTTGAGGTCGATCACCGAGATTTGCCCCTTGCTGATATTCGGCGTGGCAAATACCCACTGGCCATTGCGTTGCCAATACGTTCCCGAACCCAGGTGCGGCATGCCGGACAGCGGGATATCGGTGACCACCCGACCGCTGTCCAGGTCAATCACCTGGCCGCCCCCGGCTTTGCGTGAGGTGGCCACCAGTTGACGGTAATCCGGGGAGAAAGAAAAGTCATCGAGCACGTCCTGGGCCTGGATGCGCCGGGGTTCGAAGCTGGGCTGGGCGGCGGCATAGGACAACTCCCAGACTTCGTTCACGTCCTTGAGCGCCACGATAAAGCTGTTGCGCGGCGGCGCGGTGTAGACCGCGCTGACGCGGGAGGCTGTGTCCAGCGTCTTGACCAGGGACAGGTCGCGCGCATCCAGCAGCACCAGGTTGCCCGGCAGGTAGTTGCCCGCCAGCACCCAGCGCCCGTCCTTGCTCACCGCCAGGTTGCGGGTATTGAGCCCGACGCGGATTTCGGCGATCAGCTTGAGGTTGTGCAGGTCATATTGGCTGATCCAGCCGTCGCGCGAGGCGAAGTACACAAAACGCCCGTCGGGGGAGAATTTTGGCCCGCCGTGCACCGCAAAATGGGTGGGGAAGCGGTCCAGCACGGTAAAGGTGTCACCGTCGAGAATGTCGATGTGATGGTCGCCCGACTCCACCACCACGAACAGGTTGAGCGGGTCGGCGTGATGTTGCGGTGTGGTGGGCAAGCGGCTCACATCCGCCAATACCGTGTGGCTGCTACGGATAGCCTGCTCATCCCAGCTCACCGGCGAATCGGGCGGCTGTTGCAGCAAGCTCGCCAGGCCGTCGATCTGTGCCGCACTCAGCTGTGGCGCGAACGCGGCCATCTGGCTGGCGGGGCGGCCTTGTTCGATGACCTTGCGCACTTCCTCCGGCTTGATCCGCCCCAGGCTTTCCGGGAGCAACGCCGGGCCGCTGGCGCCGATGCGGTTGAGGCCGTGGCAGCCTGCGCAGAGGCGTTGGTAGTCCTCGGCCGGCGTTCCGTGGGCGGCCGAGGCCCAGAGCAGCGGCACCAGCAGCAGGCGTTTCATACCGCCACCGCTTCACGGGCCGGGGTCAGGCTGGCGGGGAAGTGCAGGGCGGTGTCGGCGAACAGGTTGACCACATGGCCAATCACGGTCAGGGTCGGCACCCCGGGCTCGCAGTCGGCGGCCAGGGTCGGTAACTGGCGCAGGGTGCCACGGGCCACGTGCTGGTCGGCGCGGGCACCATTGCTGATCAGCGCCGCGGGTGTGTCCCCCGGTAAACCCGCCGCAACCAGGTGTTCGGCGATCAGCGCCAGATTGGACAGGCCCATGTAGAACACCAGCGTCTGGCTCGGCTCTGCCAGGCTGGCCCAGGGCAATTTCAAGGCACCGTCGCGTTGCAGGTGCCCGGTGACGAAGCGGCAGGAGTTGACCAGGTCGCGGTGGGTCAACGGGATGCCGGCATAGGCGCTGCACCCGGACGCCGCGGTAATACCCGGCACCACCTGGCAAGGAATGCCCCGCGCCAGCAGGTATTCCAGCTCTTCGGCACCGCGCCCGAAGATAAAGGGGTCGCCGCCCTTGAGGCGCACGACCCGTTGCCCCTGGTCGGCCAGGTCGGCGAGCAGTTCGTTGAGCTGGTCCTGGGGCAGGCTGTGACAGCCGCTGGCCTTGCCCACATAGTGGCGCGCGCAGGTCAGCGGGATCAGGCTCAGCAGCTCGGCGCTGACCAGGCGGTCGAACACCACGGCATCGGCCTGCATCAACAAGCTCCAGGCACGCAGGGTCAACAGGCGCGGGTCACCGGGGCCGGCGCCCACCAACGCGACTTCGCCGGGGTGGAAGGGGCTGTGCAAACTGGCAGGTAGGGCGGTTGAAGTGTGCATGAGACGTCCTTGGTTCTTCATCAGGTAGGCAGCGCCCCCGGTTGTGTCACCGGGTGGTCGCGCCAGGGATCAGGGGGAGGGCCGCTGGGCGATCTCGGCGTCACTGAGGTGGCAGCCGGGGTCCGGGCCCCAGAGGTCGCCGTCGGCCCAGGCGCGGGTGCGCGTATTGCCGTTGCAGATCGGCAACCAATGGCACTCGGCACAACGCCCACCGATGGCACGCGGGTGTTCGCGCAGGCGCAGCAGCAACGGGTCGGGCTGGTCCAGCCAGAGTTGGCGGAAGGTGGTGTTGCGCACATTGCCCACCGAGTGCTGCCACCAGTAGGTGTCGGGGTGCACCTCGCCCGTGTTGTCGATATTGGCGATGCCGCTGCCGGAGGCATTGCCGCCCCAGTTGTGCAGCAGGTGCTCCAGCTGGGGGTAGTGTTGGGGCAGATGCTGGTGGACCCATTGCAGCAACAGCACGGCGTCGGCGTCGTTGTTGCCGCTGACGAAGTCACTGTCGATACCGTTTTCGATATCGCTCCAGGCCTGTTGGAAAATCAACCGCATGGCCTCGCGGCTCATCTGCCGGTGCGCGTCCAACTGGCGGCTGCGCTTGCCACGCCCGCTGTAGTTGAGGTGCGACAGGTAGAACTTCTGCACATCGTACGTGCGCATCAGCGCCAGCAGCTGCGGCAACTGCGCGTGGTTGTCCTGGGTCAGGGTGGTGCGCAGGCCCACGCGAATCCCGGCCTCGCGGCACAGGCGGATGGCGTGCATCGAGCGCTGGAAACTGCCGTGCAATTGGCGAAAGGCGTCGTGGGTCGCCTCCAGGCCATCGATGCTGATGCCCACATAGTCGAACTGCGCGTCGGCAACCTGCTGGATAGTGTGCTCATCGATCAACGTGCCGTTCGTCGACAGCGCCACGAAAAAACCTTTGTCGCGGGCATAGGCGCTGAGCTGGAACAGGTCCTCGCGCAGCATGGGTTCGCCGCCGGACAGGATCAACACACGCACCCCGGCGGCCTGCAGATCATCGATGACCTGAAGGGCCGCCGGGGTGTCCAGTTCATTGCGGAACACACTGTCGGCGCTGGTGGCGTAACAGTGTTTGCAGGTGAGGTTACAGCGCCGCAGCAGGTTCCAGATCACCACCGGCGGCCGATCGCTGCCGGGCGGCGATGTACGGGGTGGCGGGCATTGGCCGGCGAGGGTACGCAAGTACTGACTGATCCGCAGCATGGGGCGCTCCTACGAGTGGGCCGGCGGCAGGCGCAGGCCGGTTTTTTTCAGGATGCGGCTGCTCACCAGCATCTCGTCGGCGCGGCAGGCATCCCCCAGCAGGAACCGCAGGTGTTCGCGGTAGCTGTCGATTTCCTCACGGCTGCGCCCATGCACCATGGCGAACAGGTTGTAGGGCCAGCCGGGGCGGCGCGGACGCCGGTAGCAATGGCTGACAAACGGCTGCGCACCGAGCAGTTGACCCAGGCGCGGCAGTTGCGTGTCGAGTACGTCCCAGACCGTCATGCCGTTATGCCGATAGCCCAGGCGATAGTGGTTGGGCACCGCCGCGATACGTCGGATCGCGCCTTCGGCCTGCAGGCGCTTGAGCAGGTCGAGGGTCGATTCGACGCTGATGCCCAACTGCTCGGCGAGCCAGGCCCACGGGTCTTCCACCAGCGGCAGGCCGCCTTGGGTGAGGGCGACCAGGCGCAGGGCCAGGGGGGTATCAGACCGGGAAATACAGACCGACATGGTAGGTGTGCTCCTTCGGCAGGTTGAGCACCGACAACCCGGTCAGGGCCTCGATGCGCGACAGGGTGGCGGCCAACTCCGTCTCGGTGGCGCAGGCGAGCACGAACCACATGTTCCAGCGGTGCTCGCGGCGGTAGTTGTGGGCGACCTGGGGCAGGGCGTTGAGCTGCTCGGCGACGGCGTCAAAGCGCGCCTCGGGTACGGCCAGCGCGGCCAGGGTGAAGGCGCCGCCGAGGCGCTCGATATCGAACATCGGGCCGAAGCGCGTGAGCACGCCGTCTTCGAGCAAATCATGCAGGCGGTCGAGCACTTCATCGGGGCGGCTGTGCAGTTCGGCGGCCACCTGCTGCCAAGGTTCGCGCACCAGCGGCAAGCCGAGTTGCAGGCGATTGATCAGGCGTCGGTCAAGATCATCCATGGGCCCATACCTGCGAAGGGGGTGGGGCAAAACGTCCGCCGCATTGCTTGAAGGCGCGCGTGCTGAACAGCAGTTGATAGGGCAGGTCGCTGAGCAGCTGCTGCTCCAGCAGCGCGTGAATCTGCGCCTCGACCGCGCGGTGCTCGCGGCCGTGGACCATGCAGAACAGGTTGTAGCGCCACTGCGGCAGGCGCCGGGGGCGCTGGTAACACAGGTTCACCCCCGGCGCGCGGCCCAGGCGCTGGCCGACTTCATCGACCAGCGCATCCGGCACATCCAGCACCAGCATCGCGTTGGCCACATACCCCAGGGCGCGGTGGTTGAGCACCAGGCCGACGCGGCGAAACAAGCCCTGGTCGCGCCATTGCTGCATCTGTTGCAGCACCTGGTCGTGATGGGCGCCGATCTGTTCGGCGAGGTCTTCATAAGGCCGCGTGACGATAGGCAAACCGCGCTCCAGGCACTGGCGCAGGTCGAGCATTTGTTCCTGGGTCAGCGGCGTGATCACGGGTGTTCTCCCAGGGAAAACCCGAGGTCGATGCGGTAGGCGGTGAGCATCGGCAAATCCAGCGGGGTGAGGCCGGTGTCTTTCTCCAGCTCATCAAGGATTTGCTCCAGGTGCTGGCGGTGCGGCCCGGTCAGCACGAACCACAGGTTGTAGTGATGGTCGCGGGCATAGTTGTGGTTGACCTCCGGATATTGGTTGATCCGCAGGGCCACCTGCTCCAGGCGTTCGACGGGTACCGCCAGCGCCGCCAGGGTGCTGGCCCCCGCGCGGGTGTGCTCGAACACCGGGCCGATGCGCGACAGGGCGCCGGCCAGTTCCAGGCGTTGCAGGCACGCCATCACCTCGGCCTCGCGGCAACCCAACACCTGGGCCATTTCCCGGTAGGGCTCGGCACACAGAGGCATGCCGTGTTGGAAGCGTTCGATCAATTGTTGGCTGAGCCGATCAAGGTCCATCTCAATACCCCATTTTTTGCGCACGGAGGCTGAAGAAAATGCCGCTGGGACTCAGGGCCGGCAATGTCTTCAGCAGGGTCAGGCGGTACGGGTCCCACACTTGCACCTGTTCGCCGTCGCGTACCGACAGCCACAGTTGCTCGCCACGCCCGCTGAATTCCATATGCAGCACACCGGGGCCAGGGCGCAGGTCGGCGACCACCTGGTGGGTCTCGCTGTCGAGCACCTGCACCCGGTCGTTATCCGGGTAGGCGAAGTTGACCCACAGCTGGCGCCCGTCGGGGCGCGCGGTGACAAAAATCGGTTGGCCGGCCACCGCGATCGCGGCGGTTTGCTGCCAGGTGCGCGCGTCCATCACCAGCACCTGGTGGCGACCCACGGCGGGTACGAAGGCCTGGTTGTCGGCGACGGCCCAGCCTTCCAGGTGGGGCATCTTGTAGACCGGCAGTTTGGCCTGGCCGCGTCCGTAGTCCTTGAGCACGCGCTGTACGCCGCGCTCGGGGTGCCACAGGTCGAGCTGGGCCATGCCGTCTTCACCGAACAGCCCGGCCATGTAGTAGCGGCCATCGGCGGTGATCAGCGCGTCATAGGGTTGCTCGCCGATGTCCTTGAAGCGGGTGATGCGCGGCGCGTTGCCGTGGCTGAAGTCAGCGCTCCAGATTTCGCCCGTGTCGAACAGGCTGAACACGAAGCGTTGGCCGGGCGCATCCACCAGGCCCACCACCCGTGAGCGCTTGCCGTCGGGCAGGGCGGTGGCGGGGATATCCGCGACCTGTTGCAAGGTGTCGGCGTCGAACACCTTGACCCCGCCCGGTACATAGTTGGACACGGCGATCAGGCGGCCATCCTGGCTGATGGCGCCACCAATGCTGTTGCCGCCCTGGACGATGCGCCGCTCGATACGCTGGGTCAGCAGGTCGACCTTGGTCAAACCGCCGTCGCGGGCAAACACATAGGCGAAACGCTGGTCGCGGGAAAACACCGCCGAGGCATGGGACAGGTCGCCCAGCCCCTCGATGCGCGCCAGTTCGGTCATGCCGGTGCTTTCGATGATCTGCACGCTGCCGCTGGCACGTTCGATCACCAGGCCCAGGTCGCCACTGCCGCGCAACGTGGGCTGAGTGCAGGCGCCGAGCAACAGGCACAGGGATAACAGGGCGGGACGCATCATGGTGCGGGGCTTCCTTGCAAGAGGCGGTCGACCAGCCAGGCGATATCGCCGGCACTGAGCAGTGGGCCCCAGCCGGGCATGGCGCGGGCAGGGCGGCCGTAGGTGACAGTGGCGATCAGGCTGTCGCGGCTGTGGTCGGCGAGGGCCTGGGGGGTGAGGGGCGGGCCCAGGCCACCGGTCAGGTGCAGGCCATGGCAGGCGCCGCAGTCCTGGGTCAGCAGGTGTTCAAGGCGGGCAGCGTCCGGGGTGGCCGCTGCCCGCGCGGGCATCAGCAGGAACAACGCCATGGCGGTACCGATTATCGATGCGTGCATGACGTGCTCCTTGTGGTTATTTCAAGGTCAGGACCCAATCGGCCAACACCTTGGCTTCGTCATCGGTGACCTGGTTCGGCGGCATCGGAATCGGCCCCCAGTTGCCCTGGGTGCCGTTCTTGATGTGGCTGGCCAGGGTCGCGGCGGCGTCTTTCACCCCGGCATTCTTGGCCGCGACATCCTTCAAGGCCGGCCCCACCAGTTTGCTGTCGATGGTGTGGCAACCCACACAGGGCTTGCTGTTGAACAGGTCGTGGCCGTCTTGCGCCAGCGCCGGTTGCAGGCCGATGGCCGCCGTGCACGCCAGCAGTGCGAGGAGAGTATTTTTCATTGGATGATCTCGTGTTGATGGGGCTCAATAAATGTCGTGTTGGGTGTTGTAGACGTTGAATTTTCCGGTCGGGGTGATCAGGCGCTTGTCCTTGATCACCTGCTTGAGCTTGAGGGTCTTGTCATCGATCACCACCAGCGCCGACTCTTCGGTCTGGCCGTTCCATACCGAGAACCACACCTCATCGCCCGCCTTGTTGTATTCCGGTTGCACAACGCGCAGGGCGCCTTGCTTGATCCCGGAATACTCGGCAATCGGCAGCACGGTGTAGCCTTTGTCCAGCTGGTTGATATCGAACACGGCGACCGATTGGCTGAGCTTGGCGTCAGGGTTGAGGGTGGTGTCGACGTACAGGTGATGGGAGTTGGGGTGGGTCTTGATAAACAGCGAACCGCCGCCCTGGCCCTTGAGGGATTCCACCTGTTTCCAGGCATATTGCGGGTGCTTGACCGGGTCGGTGCCGATCACCGAAATACCGCCGTCGCCCAAGTGGCTGGTGGCCCATACCGGCCCGAATTTGGGGTGGTTGAAGTTGGCGCCACGGCCGGGGTGCGGGGTCTTGCCGACGTCCACCAGGGCGGTGAGCTTGCGCTCCTTGGAGTCGATCACCGCGACCTTGTTGGAGTTGTTCGCCGCCGTCATGAAGTAGCGGTGCGTGCTGTCCCAGCCGCCGTCATGCAGGAACGGCGCGGCGTCGATGGTGGTGATGGTGAGGTTCTTGATGTCCTGGTAATTGACCAGCATCACCTTGCCGGTTTCCTTGATGTTGACGATGAATTCCGGCCATTCGTGGGAGGCAATGATCGCCGCCACGCGCGGCTCGGGGTGATATTCCTGCTTGTCCACGGTCATGCCGCGGGTGGACACGATCTGCTTGGGCTCCAGGGTTTCACCGTCCATGATGGTGAACTGCGGCGGCCAGTAGGAACCGGCAATCGCGTACTTGTCCTCATAGCCCTTGAACTTGGAGGTCTCCACCGAGCGGGCCTCGATGCCCACCTTGATCTCGGCGACTTTGGTGGGCTCCAGCGGCCACAGGTCGATCATGTCGATCTTGGCGTCGCGGCCGATCACCAGCAGGTAGCGACCGGAAGCCGAGATACGCGAGATATGCACGGCGTAGCCGGTGTCGATCAGCTTGATGATCTGCTTGGTGTCACCGTCCACCAGGGCGATCTTGCCGTCGTCGCGCAAGGTCACCGAAAACAGGTTTTGCAGGTTGAGTTTATTCAGTTGTTTTTTCGGACGGTCTTCCGGTTTGACCAGCACTTTCCAGGTCTTGAGGGTTTCGGCCATGCCCCATTCCGGCGGGGTGGGCGCAGTGTGCTGGATGAAGGTGGCCATGGTGCTGATCTGCGCCTTGGTCAGCGCGTTGGAGGTGCCCCAGTTCGGCATGCCGGCGGGAGAGCCGTAGGTGATCAGCGCTTCCAGGTACGCCTGGCCACGGGCCTGGGTGATATCCGGTGTCAGCGGCTTGCCGGTGGCGCCTTTGCGCAATACCCCATGGCAACCGGCGCAGCGCTCGAAGTAAATCTGCTTGGAGGCGTCGAAGTCAGCCTGGCTCATATCGGGGGCGCCGGTGGTTTTCACCACGCCTGCCGCCGCGTCGCCATGGGCCGTGATCGGCAGGGCCAGGGCCAGGGCGCAGCTCAAGCTGGCGAGGCTCAATACCCAGGTTTTTCTGTTGCGAGTCAGCATTCCATTTCTCCTCAGGCAAGACCTTTGCGATGCCCGGCGAAGGCAGGGTAGAGCGCAGGTTCTTAGTGCCCGGCAAGACTAGGGTGTCGCGTCGCAATGTTCGCTTGACGGCGATCAAGTTTGCCGGTGCGCGTGCTTGCCAGGTTGTCGCAGGGGCCCTTAGCGTGGCAGTCGAACCCGTTGTGAGTACGCGTGATGACCGAGCCCTTCTACCAACCGCTGCATAACGAACAGCCGCTGTTCGAACACGCCTGGCGCCACCGCATGCCGGTGCTGATCAAAGGCCCGACCGGCTGTGGCAAGACCCGTTTCGTACAGCACATGGCGCACCGCCTGAACCTGCCGCTGTACACCGTGGCCTGCCACGACGACCTGAGCGCCGCCGACTTGCTCGGCCGCCACCTGATCGGCGCCAATGGCACCTGGTGGCAGGACGGCCCGCTGACCCGCGCCGTACGCGAAGGCGGTATCTGCTACCTCGACGAAGTGGTCGAGGCGCGCCAGGACACCGCCGTGGTGCTGCACCCGATTGCCGACGAGCGTCGCGAGCTCTACCTGGAACGCACCGGCGAAGTGCTCAAGGCACCGTCGTCGTTCATGCTGGTGGTGTCGTACAACCCTGGTTACCAGAACCTGCTCAAGGGCATGAAACCCAGCACGCGCCAGCGCTTCGTCGCTTTGCGTTTCGGCTACCCGCCAGTGGCCGACGAGGAACGCATCGTCGCCCGTGAGGCAGGCGTGGACGCAGCGCTCGCCGCCCAGATCGTGCGTCTTGGCCAGGCATTGCGTCGCCTCGATCAGCACGACCTGGAAGAAGTCGCGTCCACACGCCTGTTGATCTTCACCGCACGCCTGATCGGCGCCGGCATGAACCCGCGCGAGGCGTGCCTGGCCTGCCTGGCGGAACCGCTGAGCGATGATCCCCTCACCGTGGCTGCGCTGATGGACGTGGTGGATGTGCACTTCGCCTGAACCGCGCCGGCTGCCAGGTGACCTGGCGATGTGGTTTTTTATCCTCGCTGAGCTGTCGGTGTTTGCGATTCTGATCCTGGCATTCGCCGTGACCCAGGTACTCAAGCCCGAGGTGTTTGCTGACGGGCGCGCGCAGCTGGATACCTCGACGGGATTGGCGATGACCTTGAGCCTGCTGACCACGGGCTTGTTCGCGGCGTTGGCTGTGCAGCGCGTACGTCTGGGGCGCTCGCGCGAGGGCGGCGCGTTGTTGGTGGGCGCGTTGCTGGTGGCACTGGTGTACGTGGGGATCAAACTCGGCGAGTACGCCCACCTGGCCGCTGCCGGGCTGGGGCTGGAGCACAGCACCTTCTTCACCTTGTATTGGATTCTGACCGGGTTTCATTTTCTGCATGTGCTGCTGGGGATGGTGATTCTCGGGTGGGTGGCGGTGGGTTGTTGGCGGCGGGCTTATCCGGGCACTGGCTTGAGTGGGGTGGAGTCTGGGGTGCTGTATTGGCACATGGTGGATTTGGTGTGGGTGGTGTTGTTTCCGTTGGTCTATGTGATTGGGTGAGGTGCGGATGGGAGGTTCCCTGGGAGTGGTGGTGTGTTGGGCGGTGTTGGTGGCGCTGAGTGTTGGTACGGTCTTGACTGGCGCGTCTGGGCTGTGGGGAGTGGTGCTGGGGTTGGCGGTGGTGAAGGGCTGGGTGATTGTGGATGGGTTTATGGAATTGCGGCATGGGCCTTGGGGGTGGCGTTTGGCGATGGTGGGGTGGGGGGTGGTGATAGTGGGGGGGATATTGGTTGCTGTGGTGATGAGTACATGGGCTGGTTGACTGAGTACATATCCATTTCTGCGGTAACGGCGACTGGCGGTTCCGCTCTTACAGCGGGTCACTTTTGGCAAACGCCCGGGATGCCGGCCCAGCCAAAAGTAACCAAAAGGTCTGTGCCCCACCACTCGGCACCTCGCCTAGGCTCGGTGTGCCCGAACGCAGGCTTTGGAGCGTGGGCCGCCGTCATGGGCCATCCCTGGCCCAGGACGGCTAACCCGGCGTCCTGCCGGGTTACCCACGCTCCAAAGCCTGCGTTCGGCCAGCGTGGTTTAACGGGGCGCCGAAGATCAAAAGCCAAAGCGCGGCGGCCTTAGAGCCGACCGGTGTTGTAGCTGGTGTACTCGGTTGAGAATGTGGGAGGGGGCTTGCCCCCGATGAGGGAGTGTCAGTCACTTATTTGTTGACTGACCCGGCGCCATCGGGGGCAAGCCCCCTCCCACATTTGGATCTCCACAGGTCAGAGATCTCCATAGGTCAGGTAGACCTCATTCTGCTTTTGCTCTGGCTTTGCTCTGGCTTTGCTCTGGCTCTGGCTCTGGCTCTGGCTCTGGCTCTGGCTCTGGCTTTGGCTCTGGCTTTGGCTCTGGCTTTTGATCTTGATCTTAGGCGCCCCGTTAAACCACGCTGGCCGAACGCAGGCTTGAATCCGTGGGTAACCCGGCAGGACGCCGGGTTAGCCGTCCTGGGCCAGGGATGGCCCATGACGGCGGCCCACGGATTCAAGCCGGAGTGAGGGCACACCGAGCCTAAGCGAGGTGCCGAGTGGTGGGGCAAGAGCCCTTTTGGTTACTTTTGGGGCTCTTTTCCAAAAGTGACCCGCCGTAAGGGCGGAACCGCCAGCCGCCGTTACCGCAGAAACGGATATGTACACGGCCCCCCAGCCGCCGTTACCACAGAAACGGATATGTACACGGCCCCCCCAGCCGCCATTACCGCAGAAACGGATATGTACACGCCCCCCCCCAGCCGCCACGACCACAGCAACAACTATCCCCCAAACCCTATACCCGACCAAAACCATCAACATTTCTTGATCGCCATCAAGCGGTTTTCCCCCCACGCCTCCCTATCATCCCCTGGCCAAGCAATGAGGAAGCGACCATGTCAGAGACCTTCACCAAGGGCATGGCCAGGAATATCTACTTCGGAGGAAGCGTGTTCTTCTTCCTGATTTTCCTGGCCCTGACCTACCACACCGAACAAACCTTTCCCTCCCGCAGCAATCAGGACCTGCTCACCGATTCCGTCGTACGTGGCAAGAGCGTCTGGGAGCGCAACAACTGCGTCGGCTGCCACACCCTGTTGGGCGAGGGCGCTTATTTCGCGCCGGAGCTGGGCAATGTGTTCAAGCGCCGGGGCGGGGAGGAGGGGTTCAAGCCGTTCCTGCATGCCTGGATGAAGATGCAACCCCTGGGTGTACCGGGGCGGCGGGCCATGCCGCAATTCAATCTCAGTGACCAGGAGGTGGACGATATGGCCGAGTTCCTCAAATGGAGCTCGAAGATCAATACCAATAACTGGCCACCGAACAAGGAGGGCTGAGCCATGCGCAGTGCCAATCCATACCTGAAATTCCAATCCCAGGCCGTGGCCAAACCGTACTTTGTGTTCGCCCTGATCCTGTTTCTCGGCCAGGTGCTGTTCGGTTTGATCATGGGCCTGCAATACGTGGTCGGTGACTTTCTGTTCCCGTTGATCCCCTTCAACGTGGCGCGGATGGTCCACACCAACCTGCTGATCGTCTGGCTGCTGTTCGGCTTTATGGGCGCGGCGTATTACCTGGTGCCCGAGGAGGCTGACCGTGAGCTGCACAGCCCGAAACTGGCGATCGTACTGTTCTGGGTGTTTGCCGCCGCCGGGGTGTTGACTATCCTCGGCTACCTGCTGGTGCCGTACGCGGCGTTGGCCAAGCTCACCCATAACGAGCTGTTGCCGACCATGGGCCGTGAGTTCCTGGAGCAACCGACCATTACCAAGATGGGCATCGTCGTGGTGTGCCTGGGCTTCCTGTACAACATCGGCATGACCCTGCTCAAGGGGCGCAAGACCACCGTCAGCATGGTGATGATGACCGGGCTGATCGGCCTGGCGGTGTTCTTCCTGTTCTCGTTCTACAACCCCGGCAACCTGGCGCGGGACAAGTTCTACTGGTGGTGGGTGGTGCATCTTTGGGTCGAAGGCGTGTGGGAGCTGATCATGGGCTCGATGCTGGCTTTCGTGCTGATCAAGGTCACCGGCGTCGACCGCGAAGTGGTGGAGAAATGGCTGTACGTGATCATCGCCATGGCCCTGATCACCGGGATTATCGGTACCGGTCACCACTTCTTCTGGATCGGTGCGCCCGAGGTGTGGCTGTGGGTCGGTTCGATCTTCTCGGCCCTGGAGCCGCTGCCGTTCCTGGCGATGGTGATGTTCGCCTTCACCATGGTCAAGCAGCGTCGGCGCCAGCATCCCAACCGCGCGGCCACGTTGTGGGCCAAGGGCACCACGGTCACGGCGTTCTTCGGCGCGGGCGTATGGGGTTTCCTGCACACCCTGGCACCGGTCAACTTCTACACCCACGGCACTCAACTCACCGCGGCCCACGGGCACCTGGCGTTCTTCGGGGCCTACGCGATGATCGTGATGACGCTGATCAGCTACGCCATGCCACGCCTGCGGGGTATCGGTGAAGCGCCGGACGCACGTTCGCAGACGCTTGAGATCTGGGGGTTCTGGCTGATGGTGTTGTCCATGGTGATGATCACCCTGTTCCTCACCGCCGCCGGGGCCGTGCAGGTCTGGTTGCAACGCTGGCAGGTGGACGGAGTGGCCTTGCCGTTCATGGCCACGGTGGAGCACTTGCAGGGGCTGTTCTGGGCGCGGTTGGTCAGTGGGGTGGGCTTCCTGATCGGGTTGCTTTGCTACCTGTTCAGTTTCCGGCAACGCGCCCGCATGGCGGGCGCACCGGTGCCGATCGTCTACTGAAGGTAACGCGGTCCAGATGTGGAAGGGGGCATTGCCCTAACGCCAGCCAGTCAAGGCTTTTTGTAGGAGCGAGCTTGCTCGCGAAAAACTCACAGGCGCCGCGTTGATTCAGGAAACACGCGTTATCGTTGAGGTTCTTCGCGAGCAAGCTCGCTCCTACAAAAAGCCTGACTGACTGGCATTGAGGCAATGCCCTCTCCCTCATTTGGATCGCGGTGTGCCCGTCCCATCCCCACTAGTTGGAGCCAACCCCATGGCCTTTACCCTTGAGCTGGAAGAGTGGGTCGGCAGTGCCTGGCATCGCTTTATCACCCGCCGCGCCAGTGCCGATTTCCCGGCGGCACGGGTCGAGCTGGTCGACCGCCAGCGGAGCCTGGCGATGCTGTTTCGCGCCCTGGGCGGGGCCAGCGGGATCGCCCTGGAAGCCGCCAGCGAGCGTGACTTGCTGCTGCGCCGCAACCTGCTGATGCGCATCGCCGGTACCTGCAAGCAGGCGCCACTGGCCTCCTGCGATGGCAACCGCCTGCGCCTGCCGTCGAGCCTGGCGGTGTATCCCACGGTTGCGCTGAACCTGGAGTTGTACCGCTGGCTGGCCTTGCTGGCCGCGCATGCAGGGCCGATGACCCACTGGGCCCGTGACAACCAACGCTGGACCTGGTTGGTGCTGCAACGCTACCCGGCGATGCTGGCCAGCTATCAGCGCCTGGTGGAGGCCCATCTGGTATTGCGCCCCGACCCCGCCAGCCTCACGCCCGGCGAGGCCGCCCTGGAAAAAGCCCTGCGCAAGGCCCTGCGCGAACCCGGCAGCGTGCGCCAGTTACCGCGCAGTGAGCGCGCCGCCTGGCCGCTGCCCTTATGGCTGTACCCGCCGTTGCACCTGGACACGCCCCAGACCGTGGGCCTGGATGACGAGGGCGACGACCTGGCCACGCCGGCCGGCGAGCAACAGGGCGCACCCAAACGCGCCAGCCGCGTGGATGACCACAGCCGCGACGGCGGGCTGCTGGTGGTGCGCCTGGAAAACCTGTTCAGTTGGAGCGAACACGTCGACCTCGATCGCTGGGCCGACGAGAGCGAGGACCCCGACGCCGCCCGTGTCGCCGAAGACTTGGACCAACTGAGCCTGTCGCGCCAGCGCGTGCGCAAAAGTGGCGGTCTCAAGCTGCACCTCGACCTGCCGCCGGCCGACGTGGATGACATCCCCCTCGGCGAAGGCATCAAGTTGCCCGAGTGGGACTACCGTCAGCAACGCTTGCAGGAGGGCTTCGTCAACCTGCAACTGATGCAGCCGCGTGCCGATGCGCCGCAACCCTTGCCCGCGCGGCTGCGTGGCCCGGCCCAGCGCTTGCGTCGCCAGTTCCAGCAGCTGCGTACCGACCGCCAATGGCTGCGCCAGCAACCCCAGGGCGCGGAACTCGACCTGCAGGCTTGGGTGGACTTCCATGTGCAGCGCCAGCATGGCGACTGCGTCGAGCGGGGCTTGTACCAGGATCAGCGGCACACCCGACGCGACCTGGCGTGCCTGTTGCTGGCGGACCTGTCGATGTCCACCGATGCGCATTTGAACGACGAGCAAAAGGTCATCGACGTCATCCGCGACAGCCTGTTGCTGTTTGGCGAGAGCCTGGCCGGGCTGGGGGATGCGTTTGCGCTGTATGGTTTCTCGTCCCTGCGCCGCCAGCATGTGCGCCTGCACCCGCTCAAGACGTTCGCGCAAGCCTATGATGATCGTACCCGTGGCTGCATCCAGGCGCTCAAGCCGGGTTATTACACGCGCATGGGCGCCGCGATTCGCCAGGCCACCCAACTGTTGGGCGCTTGCAAGCAGCGGCGCAAGTTATTGTTGCTGCTCACCGATGGCAAACCCAATGACCTGGACCTGTATGAGGGGCGCTATGGCGTCGAAGACACGCGCCAGGCCGTGGTAGAGGCGCGGCGCCAGGGCCTGGTGCCGTTCTGCATCACGATCGACAAACAGGCCGGCGATTACTTGCCCTACATGTTCGGCGCCCATGGCTACACCCTGATCCGCCAGCCGCAACAACTGCCGTTGCGCCTGCCGCAGCTGTATCGGCAGTTGACTGAAGGTCAGTAGAAGGTGCGCGGCAACCAGAAGAACATTGCGATGCAAAACAGCGCCAGGCCCAGGCAGAACCACTGGAAACGCCGCAACCGGCGTGCTTGTACATGAGTGTTGGAAGCGGGCAGTGCCATGCCGCAGCGCCCACACTCCTGGCGTGCGTCGGCATGGCGCTGCTGACAGTACAGGCAAGTTTTCACTCGAACTGCTCCAGGCGCAGGCGATCGAGGATGGCGATCTGGCGACCGTCCTGGGTGATGATCTTTTCGTCGATCAGGCGGCGGATAATCCGCGAAAACGTCTCCGGCTGGATCGACAAATGCCCGGCGATCAATTGCTTGGCCATGGGCAATTCGAAGCGGCTGTCAGTGCTGTGCAAGTGCATCAGCTGGGTCAGCAGGTAACGCACCACGCGGTGGGTGGCGTTTTTCAGCGAGAGGGTTTCGATCTCGTTGACGCGCTGGTGCAGGCGCACGCACAACTTGCCGAGCAGGGCGAAGGTCAGGCGGCTGTTGCTCTGCAGCAGGCGCATGTAGGTGGCGTTGGACAGGCGATACAACTGGGTGGGGCACACGGCTTCGGCGCAGGCCACATAGTTGGGGGTGTCCATCAGCATCATGGCTTCGGCGAAGGTCTGGCGCTCGCCGATGACTTCGAAGACCTTCTCCTGGCCGTCCGGGGTCAGGCGGTAGATCTTCACCGCGCCGGCAATCACAAAGTAAAACGCATCGGCCGGTTCGCCCTGGCGGAACAGCGGCTCACCCTTGTCGACACTGAGCAATTGGCTGCTGCCCATCAACACGTCGAGTTCCTCCTCGTTCAACGGTTCGAACAGGTGGTGGCTGCGCAGGATCTGGTGATGCACGCGATGCAGCACCATGCCCGGCTCCTTGAGCGTCAGCGGGGCGTTCACACCAGCACCAGCGAAAGGCTGCTGGCCGCCGCCAGCATGGAACCGAGGATCACAAACCAGGCGAGGGGGACATAGGCGTTTTTCATCATGGCTCCAAAGCACGCTAAAGGTGTTGTAGGAGCGAGCTTGCTCGCGAAAAACCCACAGACACCGCGTTTAATCAGGATGCCCGTGTCATCGTTAACGTTCTTCGCGAGCAAGCTCGCTCCTACAGTGAGCGCAAGCGTAAGCGTTGAGCTGCCGTTGCGACTTGATCTACGACAAGGGCAACGCACGCCCATCGGCGCAACATTGCCGCAGTCCTGAAGGGAGACCGTGTTATGCAAGTGCTCGATCGGCGCAAGGCTATGTCGATTACCCCGTTGTTCCGCTTGGCGTTCCGGCCATTTTTCCTCGGTGCCTGCGTGTTGGCGGTGCTGGCGATCCCCGTGTGGCTGCTGGCCCTCGGCGGCCAGTTCGGCAGTTGGCAACCGGCCGGTGGCTGGCTGGCCTGGCACCGGCATGAACTGTTGTTTGGCTTCGGCCTGGCGATCATCGCCGGGTTCCTGCTGACGGCAGTGCAGACCTGGACCGGTCGCCCGGGCATCAGTGGCAATGCCTTGGCGCTGCTCGCCGGGCTATGGCTGGCGGCCCGCCTGGGCTGGTTGTTCAACCTGCATTGGCCGCTGCTGGCGGTGCTGGAGCTGACGTTCCCCCTGGCAGTGGCGGCGGTGATGGGCTGGACCCTGTGGCAGGTCCGCCAGAAACGCAATTACCCGATTGTGCTGGTGCTGGCGCTGCTGACCGTGGCCGATGCGCTGTCGCTGTATGGCTTGTTGCGCAATGACCTGGGCCTGCAACGCCAGGCGGTGTTGACCGGGCTGTGGCTGGTGGCGGCGATGATGGGCCTGATCGGCGGGCGGGTGATTCCGTTCTTCACCCAGCGCGGCCTGGGCCGGGTCGAGGCGGTCAAGCCCTGGCCGTGGCTGGACCGCGTGTTGCTGGGCGGTTCGATGCTGGTCGCGGTGCTCTATGGGGCAGGGCCGGCGCTATCGGCCAACCTGTGGATCGGCCTGCTGTTCGCCGGCCTCGGGCTTGGGCACCTGCTGCGCCTGGTGCGCTGGCATGACCGGGGCCTGTGGCGCGCGCCGCTGCTCTGGTCGTTGCACCTGGCGTATGCCTGGCTAGCGGTCGCCTGCCTGGGCATGGCGCTGTGGCATTTCGGTGCGCCATTCAACCCCAGCCTGGCGGTGCATGCATTGACCATTGGCGCCATGGCCGGCTTGATCCTGGCCATGATCGCCCGCGTCAGCCTCGGCCACACCGGCCGCGCCTTGCAGCCGCCGGCCGGGATGACCCTGGCGTTTGTGCTGCTCAACCTGGCCTGCGTGAGCCGAGTGGCGCTGGTGCTGCTCTGGCCCCTGGCTGCGCTGTGGCTGGCCGGGCTGTGCTGGAGCGTCGGGCTCGGCCTGTATCTGTGGCGTTACGGGCCGATGCTGTGGCAAGCACGGGTCGATGGGCATCCAGGCTAGGAGAACGTCGTGCTCTATTCCACCTTGTTGATCGTGCATCTGTTGGCGGCGATTGCCTTTATCGGCACGCTGTTTTTCGAAGTCGTGATCTGGCACAGCGCCCGTGAGGAACTGGCCTGGTCGGCCCAGTTCACCTCCGATCATGCTATCGCGCGGCGCTCACGCCAGGTGCTGCATGGCGTGGTGGTGCTGCTGTACGGCGCCGGCATCGGCCTGGCCTGGCACTACCGAGGGGTGTTGAGCGTGCCCTGGGGCAGCCACTTTGCCGCACTACTGAGCCTGAAAATCGTGCTGGCCCTGAGCATCATCGGCCATTACCTGTGGCTGGCGTACCTGCTGAGCCATCAGCGCCTGAGCCCCAGGCGTGCGACGTGGATTCGTCGCAGCATCCTGGTGCATATGGTGGTGATCGTGATCCTGGCCAAGCTGATGCTGCGCTGATCAGGCCACGGGGCTCAGTGCCCGGGCAAACAATACCTCGTTCTCCAGGTGGATATGCTCGCGCAGGTCGTCATGAAAGGTCGTCAACTGGCTGTACAAACTGCGCCAGGTCCCACAGGCGCTCGGCGGTGCGGTGATGCGATCGGTGAGGCTCAACAGCTGTTCCAGCGCCTCGCCGTGCTGGTCATGCTCATGCCGCATCACCTGGATCGGCATGGCCGCCTGCGCGCCCATGCCCATCTGCAGCATCGGGAACAGCACCTGTTCCTCCTTGAGCATGTGGTTTTCCAGTTCCTGCTGGATATCGCGCAGCAGGTCCGCGAGGCCGTTGGGGCATTGCAGATGGTGGCCATGGACCTGTTCGACACGACTGGCCAGACGAATCAGCTCCGGCAGTTGTTCGCGATGCCGGGCGTGGTAGCGGGCCAGTAGATGGTCGATCAATTGATCCTGGGGTTGGGTGTTCCAGTCGCTCAGGCTCATCGGGTTTCCTCATTGGGATAGCGGTATGTGCCGGTGGTTGCAGGCGCCGTGCCAACTGAAAAACCATTGATAAATAAGGCTTTATTGTGAGGTGAGGTGATCATGACCACCCTATGCCAGGGTAATGCGAACCCCATCAGGGTCGATGCGACCCTGCCGCCCGACGCCATCCTTGGGCACAGTCAGGTGCTGCGGCAATTGCTCGATGAGTTGGCGGTACTGGCGCAGACCGAGTTGCCGGTGCTGTTGCTCGGTGAGACGGGCGTCGGCAAGGAGCTGTTTGCCCAGCGCCTGCATCACCAATCGCGGCGCTGCCACCGGCCGCTGGTGCAGGTCAACTGCGCGGCGCTGCCGGAGGCGTTGGCCGAGAGTGAGTTGTTCGGTCACGTCAAGGGCGCGTTCTCCGGCGCCAGCCACGACCGCGCCGGGCGTTTCGATGTCGCCAATGGCGGCACGCTGTTTCTCGACGAGGTGGGCGAGTTGCCCTTGAACATTCAGGCCAAGTTGCTGCGTACCCTGCAAAACGGCGAGATCCAGCGCCTGGGGGCCGACCGGCCTTTGCATGTGGATGTGCGGATCATCGCCGCCACCAACCGCCATCTGCCGGACCGCGTGCGCGACGGCCTTTTTCGCGCCGATCTGTATCACCGGCTTTCGGTGTATCCGGTGGCGATCCCACCGCTGCGCGAACGTGGCGATGACATTCTGTTGCTGGCCGAGCACTTCGTTGAGCTCAACCGTGCGCGCCTGGGGCTGCGCGGTTTGTGCCTGCCCCCGGCGGCGCGCCAGGCCCTGCTGGGCTATGCCTGGCCGGGCAATGTGCGTGAGTTGGAGCATGTGATCAGCCGTGCGGCGTTAAAGCTGTTGTGTCGGGGCGGCAGCCGTCCGTTCATGAGCCTGGAGCCGCAGTGGCTGGGGCTGGGCGATGCCATGCCGGTGCTTGAACCGGCGGTGTTGGGCGGTGAGGTGTTCCAGCCGTTGGCGGTGGCGGTGGATGAGTGTCAGCGTCATAAGATTCGTCAGGCTCTGGAGCATTGCGGTGGTAATTGGGCGAGTGCGGCGCGTTTGTTGGGGGTGGATTCGAGTAATTTGCATAAGTTGGCGCGGCGGTTGGGGCTCAAGTAGTTTGGGGGTATGGGGGAGGGGCGGTGCCTGAGATCAAGAACCAGAGCCAGAGCAGACTGATATCTACCTCATGTATGGAGATCAAATGTGGGAGGGGCGGTGCGACGATTCGACTTGCCCCCGATGGCGGCCTCTGGGCCGACCAGGATGTTGGGTTGGAATGGGTACATATCCATTGCTGCGGTAACGGCCACTTAGGGTTCCGCTCTTACAGCGGGTCACTTTTGGAAAAGAGCCCCAAAAGTAACCAAAAGGGCTCTTGCCCCACCACTCGGCACCTCGCCTAGGCTCGGTGTGCCCGAACCCAGGCTTGAATCCGTGGGCCGCCGTCATGGGCCATCCCTGGCCCAGGACGGCTAACCCGGCGTCCTGCCGGGTTACCCACGGATTCAAGCCTGCGTTCGGCCAGCGTGGTTTAACGGGGCGTCTAAGATCAAGATCAAAAGCCAGAGCAAAGCCAGAGCAAAAGCAAAGCAAAGGAAAGGCAGAGCCAGAGTAACCGCAACAATACGATCAGCTGTAGAACCCCATGCCCAAGTAACCGCATGCGGCGTCATGCCACGGGTGAATGTTGATCGTGGTCAAGGGATAAATGCGCGGTAGTTCTCACACTGTGGCGAACTTTCTGGAGGACTGCGTCATGCCTTTGTCTCTTGCGCAATTGCGCCGCAACTACACCCTTTATGGCTTGCGTGATGACTTGGCGCAGGACGATCCTTTAGTGCTGTTTGGCCAGTGGTTGGATCAGGCGCGTAAAACCGAAGTGCCTCCGGTCGAGGCCAATAGTATGGCGTTGGCCACCGTGGACAGTCAGGGCCATGCCCATTGCCGCATTCTGTTGCTCAAGGGTTTCAGCGCTGAGGGTTTTTTCTTTTTCGGCCATTACCAGAGTGCCAAGGGGGAGGAGTTGGCGAGTAATCCCCATGCGGCCATGACGTTTTTCTGGCCGGGGCTGGAGCGGCAGGTGCGTATCGAAGGCCCGGTGGTGCGGGCGGATGCGCAGCTGTCGGACGATTATTTTGATGCGCGTCCGGCCGCCAGTCAGTTGGGGGCCTGGGCCTCGCCGCAAAGCCAGCCCCTTAGCCATCGCAGCGAGCTGGAAAGCCGCTTGCGCGACGTCACCGAGCGTTTCGCCGGGCAGCAACCGCCGCGCCCTGAGCATTGGGGCGGCTACCGCCTGCAACCGCAGCGCATCGAGTTCTGGCAAGGCCGCCCTGACCGCCTGCACGACCGCCTCGATTACCGCTTGCACGCCGGGACGTGGCAGCGCACGCGCCTGGCCCCCTGAACGAGATACCTCCTTGGAGGAATAGGCCCTGCGCCCATTGCGGCGCAGGCTGACAGCCACTTTCTTTACGCCTGGAGCCTTGATCATGGCCCATTTGAAACAACGTCATTTCATCCCCCTGAACATCGCCGTGCTGACCATCAGCGACACCCGCACCCTCGACACCGACACCTCCGGGCAGACCCTGGTGGACCGCCTGCAAGGTGCCGGGCATGTGCTGGTCGACCGTGGCCTGGTGATCGACGATATCTACCAGATTCGTGCGCAGGTCTCCCTGTGGATCGCCGACCCTGATGTGCAAGTGGTGCTGATGACCGGCGGCACCGGCTTCACCGCCCGTGACAACACGCCCCAAGCGGTGCTGCCGCTGCTGGACAAACACGTGGAGGGCTTCGGCGAGTTGTTCCGCCAGGTGTCCCTGGTCGAAATCGGCACCTCCACCTTGCAATCCCGTGCGTTGGCCGGCATCAGCAACGGCGTGCTGGTGTGCTGCATGCCGGGTTCGCCGGGCGCGTGCCGTACCGCCTGGGATCAGATCCTCGCGGGCCAGTTGGACAGCCGCACCGGCCCGTGCAACTTCGTGCCGCACCTCAAGCCCCAGCCCGAGCAGATCCTGCAAGCCTGCGAGTCGCGTTCGTGAGCGTTTCGGTGTGCGACAGCGGCCACCTGATGCCGGTGGACGAGGCCATCGCCACGCTGCTGGCCCAGGCACCGCCACCGCCGGGCACTCAGGTAATCGACCTGGAGCACGCCCTGGGGCGGGTGGTCGCCGAGGAACTGTTCTCGCCCCTGGACCTGCCCGGGTTCGACAACAGCGCCATGGATGGCTACGCCCTGCGCGCCGAGGACGTACCGGCAGAGGGGGGCTACCTGATGCTCGCCGGGCGCATTGCCGCTGGCCAGCACAGCACGGCGAAGGTGCTGGCCGGGCAGGCGGTGCGCATCTTTACCGGTGCGCCGGTACCGGCCGGTGCCGACACGGTGGTGCCCCAGGAACGCTGCCGCCTTTACGGCCAGCGTATCTGGTGCCCACCGGTGCGCCTGGGTGAGCATGTGCGCAAGCAGGGCGAAGAGTTGCGACGCGGCCAGACCCTGGTCGCCGTGGGCAAGCGCCTGCGTGCCCAGGACATCGGCTTGCTCGCATCGGCCGGCATCCCGCGCCTGAAAGTCTACCGCCCGCTGCGGGTGTGCCTGCTCAGCAGCGGCAATGAACTGCGCGAGCCGGGTGAGGCACTGGTGCCTGGGCAGATCTACAACAGCAACCGATATGCCCTGGCCGCGTTGCTGCGCGGCTGGGGCGTGGACGTGCTCGACTACGGCGTGATGGCCGACGAACTGGCCGCCAGCCGCGATGCACTGGCCCTGGCGTCCTCCGAATGCGACGTGCTGTTGACGTCTGCCGGTGTATCGGTGGGGGAGGAGGACCACCTCAAGCAGGCCATCGAAGAACTCGGCCGCGTGGACTTCTGGCGCCTGGCGATCCAGCCCGGCAAGCCCCTGGCGTTTGGCGAGGTGGCGGGCAAGCCATGGCTGGGTTTGCCCGGCAACCCGTCGGCGGCGTTGATCACAGCGTTGGTGGTGGTGCGTCCGTTCCTGTTGCGCGCCCAAGGTGTGGCGCGGGTGCTGCCGGTACCGATCCAGGTGCCGGCCGATTTTGAATGGCTCCAGCCCAACAAGCGCCGCCAATACCTGCGCGCGCGCCTGAGCCCCGGCGAGGATGGGCAATTGCGCGCGGTGCTGCACCCCCAGCAAAGCTCGGCGATGCTCACCGCCGCCTGTTGGGCCGATGGCCTGGTGATCATCGAGCGCGAGCATCAGGTGCCCAGGGATGCACCGGTGCCATTTCTGTCTTTCGCTGAATTTTTGTGAGGAACCCCCATGCAACTGGTCTGCCCCGCAGGCAACCTGCCTGCGCTCAAAGCCGCGGTGCGCCAAGGCGCCGATGCGGTGTATGTCGGTTTTCGCGATGACACCAATGCCCGGCACTTCGCCGGGCTGAACATGGACGACAAACAATTCGACGGTGCCGTCGCCTTTATTCGCCAGCACCAGCGCAAGCTGTACGTGGCGGTCAATACGTACCCACAACCGAAGATCTGGGCGCGTTGGCAGCGCGCTGTCGACCGCGCGGCAGACCACGGCGTGGATGCGCTGATCGCCGCCGACCCCGGGGTACTCGACTACGCCAGCCGGCACCATCCGCAGATGGCCTTGCACCTGTCGGTACAGGGCTCGGCCACCCATGCGGCGGCGCTGAAATTCTATGCCGAACGCTACGGCATTCGTCGCGCGGTGTTGCCCCGCGTGCTGTCCCTGGCCCAGGTCAAGCAAGTGGCGGCGAGCAGCCCGGTGCCGATCGAAGTGTTCGGTTTCGGCAGCCTGTGCATCATGGCCGAGGGGCGTTGCCACCTGTCGTCCTACATCACCGGCGAGTCGCCCAACCTCTGCGGCGTGTGTTCGCCGGCCAAGGCCGTGCGCTGGAGCGAGGACGCCGACGGCTTGAGCGCGCGCCTGAGCGAAGTGCTGATCGACCGCTACACCCGGGACGAACCCGCCGGCTACCCGACCCTGTGCAAGGGCCGCTTCCTGGTGGGCGGCAAGCGCTTCCATGCCCTCGAAGAACCCACCAGCCTCGACACCCTCGACCTGGTACCGGAGCTCACCGCCATCGGCGTCGAAGCGGTCAAGATCGAAGGCCGGCAACGCAGCCCGGCCTATGTGGAACAAGTCACCCGGGTCTGGCGCGCCGCGCTGGACGCCCACCGCAATGCGCCTGCCAGTTTTGTGGTCAAGGACCAGTGGCGCCAGGTGCTGGCCGGGTTATCCGAAGGCAGCCAGACCACGCTCGGCGCCTACCATCGTGCGTGGCAGTGAGGAGACACAGATGAAACTCAGCCTGGGACCGGTGCTGTTTTATTGGGATAAGGAACACCTGGGGCGCTTCTATTCAGACATGGCCGGCTTGCCCCTGGACGTGATTTACCTGGGCGAAACCGTGTGCGCCAAACGCCGCGCGTTCACCCTGGATCATTGGTTGGGCCTGGGCCGGGAACTGCAAACGTACAGCTCGGCGCAGATCGTGTTATCGAGCCTGACCTTGATCGAAGCCGCCTCCGAACTGTCGAGCCTGCGCCGCCTGTGCGACAACGGCGAACTGTTGGTGGAAGCCAACGACATGGGGGCGGTGCAGATGTTGATCGAGCGCAAATTGCCCTTTGTCGGCGGCCCGGCGCTTAACCTCTACAACGGCCACGCCCTGGTGCAACTGCTCGATGCAGGCATGCAACGCTGGGTGCCGCCGGTGGAATGCTCCCAGGGCTTGATCGCCGATGTGCTGGAGCAGGTACGCGAATTGGGCCGGCCGTTGCCCGAAGTGGAAATCTTCGCCTACGGCCACTTGCCCCTGGCGTATTCGGCGCGCTGCTTCACCGCCCGTGCCGAAAACCGGCCCAAGGATGACTGCCAGTTCTGCTGCATCAACTACCCCGACGGCATGGCGCTGACCAGCCAGGAAGGGCAGGCGCTGTTCACCTTGAACGGTATCCAGACCATGTCGGCCGACGTGACCAACCTGCTGGCCGATTACCCCGGCCTGGTGACCAGTGGTGCCGATCTGTTGCGCCTGAGCCCGCGAGCCGAGGGCATGGTCGAGGTGGTGCGAGCCTTCGACCAGGTGCGCCAGGGGGCTACGCCGCCGCTGTATGTCGATGGTTGCAACGGCTACTGGCACGGCCAGGCGGGCATGTTGCGGGTTGAGGAGGTGGGGCTGTGCTGAGTCGTAAACAATGGCTGCTCAAAGGCGCCGACCAATTGTTTCCATTGATCCGTCGCGTACCGTTTGGCGTGCAGCGCCTGGTCTTGCAGCAAGCCCTTAACCGCTGCCTGGCCGAGCCTTTGCGCGACGGTGGGTTTGACCTGCTGCGCGGACGCTGGATGTGTCTGCGTATTCCTGACCTGGGGTTGTGCTGGTACCTGACCTTGGGGCGCGATGGATTGCGTATTGCGCAAAAGGCCGAGGCGCAGGTGAGCATCAGTGGTAACTGGCGCGAGTTCTTGTTGCTCGCCAGCCGGCAGGAAGATCCGGATACGTTGTTTTTTCGGCGCCGGTTGGTGATTGAGGGGGATACGGAGTTGGGGTTGGGGTTGAAGAATTTGATCGACAGCCTGGATCCGGATGTGTTGCCGCCTTGGTTGTGGCGGAATCTTGAGCGGGCGGGGCGGGGGGTTGTGGTTTGAGGGGGGGGGGTGGGGACATATCCGTTGTTGCGGTAACGGCCACTGGCGGTTCCGCCCTTCCGGCGGGTCACTTTTGGAAAAGAGCCCCAAAAGTAACCAAAAGGGCTCCTGCCCCACCACTCGGCACCTCGCCTAGGCTCGGTGTGCCCTCACTCCGGCTTTGGAGCGTGGGCCGCCGTCATGGGCCATCCCTGGCCCAGGACGGCTAACCCGGCGTCCTGCCGGGTTACCCACGCTCCAAAGCCTGCGTTCGGCCAGCGTGGTTTAACGGGGCGCCGAAGATCAAAAGCCAAAGCGCGGCGGCCTTAGAGCCGACCGGTGTTGTGGCTGGTGTACTCGGTTGGAAATGTGGGAGGGGGCTTGCCCCCGATGAGGGAGTGTCAGTCACTTATTTGTTAACTGACCCAGCGCCATCGGGGGCAAGCCCCCTCCCACATTTGGATCTCCACAGGTCAGATATCTCCATAAGTCAGGTAGACCTCATTCTGCTTTTGCTCTGCTTTTGCTCTGCTTTTGCTCTGCTTTTGCTCTGGCTTTTGATCTTGATCTTAGGCGCCCCGTTAAACCACGCTGGCCGAACGCAGGCTTGAATCCGTGGGTAACCCGGCAGGACGCCGGGTTAGCCGTCCTGGGCCAGGGATGGCCCATGACGGCGGCCCACGGATTCAAGCCTTCGTTCGGGCACACCGAGCCTAGGCGAGGTGCCGAGTGGTGGGGCAAGAGCCCTTTTGGTTACTTTTGGGGCTCTTTTCCAAAAGTAACCCGCTGTAAGAGCGGAACCGCCAGTGGCCATTCCCGCAGCAACGGATATGTACCCCAACCCACCAGTGGCCATTCCCGCAGCAACGGATATGTACCCCAACCCACCAGTGGCCATTCCCGCAGCAACGGATATGTACCCCAACCCACCAGTGGCCGTTACCGCAGAAACGGATATGTACACGGAACCCCCAACCGCCACCCCCAATCACCCCCCTCTGACCAACTTGATTTCAATCAAGGGCTACCCGCCATCACCGCACCTACCATCGGTCCCATCTTCAGCGTCGTCAACAAAGGGATCCCATGGCCCGCTCCTCGCACCTGACACTCCACTGGCTGGTCATGTCGGTGCTGCTCATCCTCTTCACCAGCGCCCACGCCCAACCCTACGGCGCGATCGAACAGCAACGCATCGACAAAACCTTCCCCCAGCACGACGCCGTCTCCGCCCCCGAAGGCAAGTTCAACGTCCGCACCATCACCCAAGCCAACACCCCCATCGGCTACGTATTCCAGAGCCTGGATGTGATGGCGATCCCCGCCTACTCAGGCAAACCCATCAATACCCAGGTGATCCTCGACACCGCCGGCATCATCCGTGACGCCTACGTACTGGAACACCACGAACCCATCCTGTTGATCGGCATCCCCGAGGTCAAACTCCACGACTTCACCGGCCACTATGCCGGCGTCGACGTGCGTCAACGCGTCGTGGTGGGGCGCTCCAGTGACCCCAAGGCCGTGACGGTGGATGCGATTGCCGGCGCCACGGTCACCGCGATGGTGGTCAACGAAGTGGTCATGCGCGCGGCCCATGAAGTGGCGGTCTCGCTCAAGTTGATCGACGGCAAGGCCGCGACCCCACAGAAAGCCGCGCTGATCCGCACCGATCAATTTGCCCCCGCCACCTGGGAGCAGTTGACCGGCAATGGCGCGATTCGCCGCCTGCTCTTGACCCGTGGCCAGGTTGACGCCGCCTTCAAGGACACCGCCGCCGAAGCGGGGGAGGCTGGCGATGAGACTTTCATCGATCTCTATGTGGCCGACATCAACCCGTCGAGTATCGGCCGCAACCTGTTGGGGGATGCGCACTACGCCACGTTGATGCAGGCGCTCAAGCCGGGTGAACAGGCCATCGCCGTGCTGGGCCGTGGGCTGTTTTCGTTCAAGGGCTCGGGTTATGTGCGAGGCGGTATTTTCGATCGGGTGCAGTTGCGCCAGTTCGGCAATGTGATCAGCTTTCGCGACCTCGACCACCGGCGCATCGATGATGCCTACGCCGCGGGCATGCCGGACTTCACCGAGATGTCGGTGTTTATTGTGCGGGCACAGGCGGCGTTCGACCCCGGTTCGCCCTGGACCCTGGAGTTGCTGGTGCGGCGCCAGACCGGGCCGGTCAGTGGCACCTTCAGCAGCTTCGAATTGCCTTACCAGCTGCCGGAACAATACCTGGAACGGCTACCGCCCACCGCCGAGGAACAAGCGGCGATCGATGAAGCCAACCGCCCGTTGTGGCTGAGCATCTGGTACCAGAAACAAACCCAGGTGCTGGTGCTCGGTGTTGCGTTGGTGCTGCTCACAGTGATCCTGTTCCTGCAAGACAGCCTGGCGCGTCGCCCGCGTCTATTGCACTGGCTGCGTCGCGGCTACCTGGTATTTACCGTGGGGTTTATCGGTTGGTACGCGTTGGGGCAGCTGTCGGTGGTCAATGTGCTGACCTTCGTGCATGCACTGGCCCAGGACTTTCGCTGGGAACTGTTCCTCACCGACCCGCTGATCTTCATGCTCTGGGTGTTCACCGCCGCCAGTATCCTGCTGTGGGGACGCGGCGTGTTCTGTGGCTGGTTGTGCCCATTCGGCGCCTTGCAAGAACTGCTCAACGAAGCCGCCCGCCGCCTGAAGATCCGCCAGTTCGAATTGCCCTTCGCGGTGCATGAGCGGCTATGGGCGATCAAGTACCTGATCCTGCTGGTGCTGTTCGGCCTGTCGCTGGAGTCCATGGCCACCGCCGAACGTTTTGCCGAAGTGGAGCCGTTCAAGACCGCCATCACCCTCAAGTTCGACCGCCAGTGGTGGTTCGTGCTCTACGCCGTGGCATTGCTGGTGATCAACCTGTTCACGCGCAAAGTCTACTGCCGTTACCTGTGCCCCCTCGGCGCCGCCCTGGCGATCCCGAGCAAATTCCGCTTGTTCGACTGGCTCAAGCGCCGCCAGGAATGCGGCAACCCCTGCCAGCTGTGCGCCAAGGAATGTGAGATCCAGGCCATCCACCCGGACGGCCATATCAACGCCAATGAATGCCACTACTGCCTCGACTGCCAGATGACCTGGCACAACGAAAACAAGTGCCCGCCGCTGATCAACAAGCGCAAGAAGCGCAACAAGGCGGCCCCCGTACAGATTCCCGTAGTGCAGATAAATCCCAACCCTTGAAGGAGCGACCCATGAACGATACAGACGACAACCATGACGGCCTGACCCGGCGCAGTTTCCTCGGTACGGGGGCGGTGACCGGGGCAGTATTGGCCGGGGCTTCGGCCCTTGGCAGCGCGGTGTTCACGCGTGAATCCTTTGCCGCGGCGGCCAAGGATGCCAAGTCGAAAATCCATGTGGAGCCCGGTCAGTTGGACGACTACTACGGCTTCTGGAGTGGCGGCCACCAGGGCGAAGTGCGGGTGTTGGGCATTCCATCGATGCGCGAGCTGATGCGTATCCCGGTGTTCAATATCGACTCGGCCACCGGTTGGGGCCTGACCAACGAGAGCAAGCGCATCCTGGGGGAGGGCGCCAAGTACGCCAACGGCGATTGCCACCACCCGCACCTGTCCACCACCGACGGCAAGTACGACGGCAAGTACCTGTTCATCAACGACAAGGCCAACACCCGGGTGGCGCGTATCCGCCTGGATATCATGAAGTGCGACAAGATCCTCACCGTACCGAATGCCCAGGCCATCCACGGCCTGCGCCTGCAAAAAGTGCCCTACACCAAGTACGTGTTCTGCAACGCCGAGTTCATCATTCCGCACCCCAATGACGGCAAGAATTTCGACCTGAAAGACCGCAACGCCTTCACCATGTTCAACGCCATCGACGCCGAGAAAATGGAAATGGCCTTCCAGGTGATCGTCGACGGCAACCTCGATAATGCCGATATGGACTACACCGGCAAATACGCAGCCGCCACCTGCTACAACTCGGAAAAGGCCACTGACCTCGCCGGCATGATGCGCAACGAGCGCGACTGGGTGGTGGTGTTCAACATTCCGCGCATCGAAGCGGCGATCAAGGCCGGCAAGTTCATCAGTGTGGACGGCGCCAAGGTGCCGGTGGTGGACGGGCGCAAATCCGAGGACGGCAAGGACAGCGAGTTCACCCGTTACATCCCGGTGCCAAAGAACCCCCACGGCTGCAACACCTCGCCGGATGGCAAGTACTTCATCGCCAACGGCAAGCTGTCGCCCACCTGCACCATCATTGCCATCGACAAGCTCGACGACCTGTTCAGCGGCAAGATCGCCGACCCGCGCGGTGTGGTGGTCGGTGAGCCGGAACTGGGCCTGGGCCCGCTGCACACCACTTACGATGGGCGCGGCTTTGCCTACACCACGCTGTTTATCGACAGCCAGGTGGTCAAGTGGAACATCGCCGAAGCCATCCGCGCCTACGGCGGCGAGAAGGTCAACTACATCAAGCAGAAGCTCGATGTGCAGTATCAGCCGGGCCACAACCATGCGTCGCTGACCGAAACCCGCGACGCCGACGGCCAGTGGCTGGTGGTGCTGAGCAAGTTCTCCAAGGACCGCTTCCTGCCCACCGGCCCGTTGCACCCGGAGAACGACCAGTTGATCGACATCTCCGGCGACGAGATGAAACTGGTCCACGACGGCCCGGCCTTTGCCGAACCCCATGACTGCGTGATGGCGCGCCGCGACCAGATCAAGACCAGGACCATCTGGGACCGCAACGATCCATTCTTTGCCGAAACCGTGGCCATCGCCGCCAAGGACGGGATCAAGCTGGAAACCGACAACAGGGTGATTCGCGACGGCAACAAGGTGCGTGTGTACATGACCTCAATGGCCCCGGCCTACGGCCTGGGGGAATTCACCGTCAAGCAGGGCAATGAAGTCACCGTGACCATCACCAATATCGACATGATCGAGGACGTGACCCATGGCTTTGTCATGGTCAACCACGGCGTGAGCATGGAGATCAGCCCACAGCAGACTTCCTCCATCACCTTCATCGCCGATAAGCCGGGGCTGCATTGGTACTACTGCAGTTGGTTCTGCCATGCCCTGCATATGGAGATGGTGGGGCGGATGAAGGTCGAGCACGCCTGACCAAGGCACACCGCAGGACAAAGGTGGGAGGGGGGCTTGCTCCGATGGGGGTGTATCCGTTGATGCATCCGTGGCTGATTCACCGCCATCGGGAGCAAGTCGAATCGTCGCACCGCCCCTCCCACATTGGACTGCATTCAGTTTAAGGACATCACTGTGGCTCGATCACTCATCACCTTGATAGGGCTCGCACTGCTCTCGTTCGGGGTGAACGCTGCCGTACGTCCCATCACCGACTTGCCCCTGCAAGCCGACGGCCCCAACCGCTGGCGCCTGCCGGCCGGCGAATACCGGGGCGCGTTCCACATCGACCAACCGCTGCAATTGACCTGCGCGCCCGGCGCCGTGTTCCAGGCTGAAGGGCAGGGCAACGGCCTGCTCATCGGCGCGCCGGATGTCAGCGTCGAGGGCTGCACCTTCCTGGATTGGGGGCGTGACCTCACCGCCATGAACGCCGGCATCTTCATCCAGGCCGACGCCCAACGCGCCAAGGTGCGCGGCAATCGCCTGCAGGGCCCGGGCTTTGGCATCTGGGTCGACGGCACCGCGGACGTCAGCCTGCTCGACAACCGCATCCAGGGCGACCCCTCGATCCGCTCCCAGGACCGTGGCAACGGCATCCACCTGTACGCCGTGCACGGCGCTCGGGTCATCGATAACCAGGTGCGCGAGACCCGCGATGGCATCTACATCGACACCTCCAACGGCAACCTGCTGCAAGGCAACACCTTGCAAGACCTGCGCTACGGCATCCACTACATGTTCTCCAACGACAACCGGGTACTGGGCAACACCACCCGCCGCACACGCACCGGCTATGCCTTGATGCAAAGCCGCCAACTGACGGTGACCGGCAACCGCTCCGAACAGGACCAGAACTACGGCATCCTGATGAACTACATCACTTATTCCACCTTGCAGGACAACGTCGTTACCGATGTGCGCGACGGCTCCACCGGCGACACCATGATTGCCGGCGGCGAAGGCAAGGCGCTGTTTATCTATAACTCGCTGTTCAACCGCATTGAAGGCAACCGCTTCGCGCGCAGCGCAGTGGGCATTCACCTCACCGCCGGCTCAGAAGACAACCGCATTGCCGGCAACGCGTTTGTCGACAACCAGCGTCAGGTCAAGTACGTCGCCAGCCGCTTGCAAGAATGGTCGGCGGACGGGCGGGGCAACTACTGGAGCGACTACCTGGGCTGGGACCGCAACGGCGATGGCCTGGGTGACGTGGCCTACGAGCCCAATGACAACGTCGACCGCCTGCTCTGGCTCTACCCCCAGGTGCGCCTGTTGCTCAACAGCCCCGGCATCGAGTTGCTGCGTTGGGTGCAACGCGCGTTCCCGGTGATGAAGTCGCCGGGGGTGATGGACAGCCACCCCCTGATGCAAGCCCCCTCACATAAGGAACCTGCCTGATGAACTTGGTCGAGATCGACGGCGTCAGCCAACGCTATGGACGTGCCACGGTGCTGCACGGCCTGAACCTGAACCTGGCCCCCGGCGAAGTGCTGGGGCTGTTCGGGCATAACGGCGCGGGCAAGACCACTGCGATGAAACTGGTCCTCGGCCTGCTGCGCGCCAGTGCCGGCCAGGTGCGGGTGTTCGGCCGTGCACCGAGTGATCCCCACGTGCGCCGCTGGCTCGGTTACCTGCCGGAAAACGTCACGTTCTACCCGCAGCTCAGTGGCGTGGAGACCCTGCGCCACTTTGCCCGGCTCAAGGGCGCGCCGATGCATCAGGTCGACAGCCTGCTGGAGGACGTCGGCCTGACAGCGGCCGCCACGCGACGGGTCAAGACCTATTCCAAAGGCATGCGCCAGCGCCTGGGGTTGGCCCAGGCCCTGCTCGGCGAGCCGCGCCTGTTGCTGCTCGACGAGCCTACCGTGGGTCTCGATCCGTTCGCGACCCAAGACCTGTATCGCCTGCTCGACCGCCTGCGCGCCGCGGGGACCAGCATCATTCTGTGTTCCCACGTGCTGCCGGGGGTCGAAGCGCATATCAACCGCGCCGCGATCCTCACCCAGGGCCGCCTGTTGGCGCTGGGCAGCCTGGCACAACTGCGTGCCGAGGCCGGCTTGCCGACGCTGATCCGCGGCAGCGGTTTGCAGCGTGTCGAGGTGCTGCAACAACGCTGGAGCGCTGCCGGCCATGTGACCCGGCCCTGGGGCGACGAAGGGCTGCAAGTGGCGGCGTGCAACGGCAGCAAGGTGGAACTGCTGCGCCAGTTGCTGGCCGAGGACAGCCCCAGTGATGTGGAAATCCTCACGCCTTCCCTCGAAGACCTTTACCGCCATTACATGAACAGCCACCAGATCACGGAACAGGAGGCGGCGTTATGAGCCCGGTCTGGAACATGGCGCGCAAAGAGTTCTGCGACGGCCTGCGCAACCGTTGGCTGTTGGCGATCAGCCTGTTGTTCGCGGTGCTGGCCATCGGTATTGCGTGGCTGGGGGCCGCCGCCGCCGGGCAACTGGGCTTCACCTCGATTGCCGCGACCATCGCGAGCCTGGCCAGCCTGGCGACCTTCTTGATGCCGCTGATTGCGTTGTTGCTGGCTTATGACGCCATCGTCGGCGAGGACGAAAGCGGCACCTTGTTGCTGTTGCTCACCTATCCCCTGGGACGCGGGCAGATCCTGCTGGGCAAGTTTGTCGGCCACGGGCTGATCCTGGCATTGGCCACGGTGCTCGGGTTTGGCTGCGCGATGCTTGCCATCGCGCTGCTGGTGGATGACGTCGAACTCGGCGTGCTTCTCTGGGCGTTTGGCCGTTTCATGCTGACCTCGACGTTATTGGGCTGGGTGTTTCTCGGCCTGGCCTATGCCCTGAGCAGCCGTTGCGCGGAAAAATCCACGGCTGCCGGCCTGGCCCTGGGCGTGTGGTTTTTCTTTGTGCTGGTGTTCGACCTGGCGCTGCTGGCCCTGCTGGTGGTCGGCAAGGGCCAGTTAAACCCGCAGGGGTTGCCCTGGCTGTTGCTGCTCAACCCTACCGACGTGTATCGGCTGATCAACCTGTCCGGCTTCGGCACGGGCACACAGTCCATCGGGGTCATGGCCCTGGGCACGGACCTCGACGTACCGCCGCAGGCCCTGTGGGCGTGTTTGTTGGCCTGGGTGGCCGGGCCGTTGGCGCTGGCCTATGGGATGTTTCTGCGCCGCGGCGCTTGACGATTTTTTTGACGGCTGGAGTAAGTGATATGGGTTTCAAGACACGGGTACTGACGGCCTTGCTGGTCGGTTTGCTGCTGACGGCGTGCGATAAGGAACAGGCGTCGAGTTTCAGTGACGCGCCGGTGGCATTTCATCCCAACGATGAGTGCCACGTGTGCGGCATGGTTATCAACGAATTCCCCGGGCCCAAGGGGCAGGTGGTGGAGCGGGGCGCGGTGAAGAAATTCTGCTCCACCGCCGAAATGCTCGGCTGGTGGCTGCAACCGGAGAACCACCGTGACGACGCCAAGCTGTATGTGCACGACATGGGCCGCAGCCCGTGGGACTCGCCCAATGACATGCACCTGATCGACGCCCGCAGCGCCTTTTACGTGATCGGCACCGGGCTCAAGGGGGCAATGGGCGTGGTGCTGGCCTCGTTTGCCGATGAGGCCAAGGCGCAGAAGGTCGCGGCGGACACCGGCGGGCACGTGTTGCGCTTTGCCGAGATCGACCTGGCACTATTGCAACAGCCAGCGGGCATGGCCCACAGCGGCCATTGAATCAGCCGGCCTGGTAGCTCATCAGTTGCTCTTCACACACGATCCGAATGGTACGCCGCTGCACCTCGATCATCCCACCTTCCACCAGCCGGTGCAGGATCCTTGAAAAGGTCTCCGGCTGGATACCCAGCTTCGACGCCACCAAGCGCTTAGGCACTTGCAAGACCACCTCGCCGCTGACGGCATCGCGCTCCTGGAACAGGAAATTGATCACCCGGCGACTGGCATTGGCCAGGGTCAGGGTGTCGATGTCCTTGAGGCGTTGGTGCAGGTGGATGCTCATGCTCGCCAGGATCGCCAGGCAGATTTTTGGCTGGTCCTCCAGGGCGCGGCGGTAATGCTGGCCTTCGATGCTGACCAGCACGCTGTCCTTGAGCGCGGTGGCGCTCACCGGATAGGCCTTGGCCTGGGTGAACAGCAGGGCTTCGGCAAAGGTCTGGCCGGGCTGGATGACTTCCACCAGGTGTTCCTGGCCTTCACCCGTGACACGGTGCAGCTTGATTTGACCGCTGACCAGCAGGAAAAAACGGTCTGCGGCATCGCCCTGGTGCATGAGTGGCGTGTGGTTGGGCAGGCGCTTCAGGCTGGCCAGGGTACAGACGTCCTGGAAGGTTTTTTCCGGGAGCTGGCTGAACAGGTGATGGCGACGCAGGGTGAGGACAATGTGGGGATGGGTGAGCATGTTTGGGCCTCCGCAATGGGGTAGCGTAGGGGGCTTGGCGCGGGGTTGATATGCCTCTGTGGGGGTACCTCTTGCGGGGGTTGTGAGCCTATGTGGGCGTGTCAGTTGATGCACCTGTGGCTGATCCACTGTATCGGGGCAAGCCCCCTCCCACATTTGGATCTGCATCCATCAGGTAAATTTCGGTTTGGTTTTGTTCTGGCTTTTGCGGTCCTGGAACCGACCGGAGTTGTGGCTGGTGTACTCGGTTAAGTGTGGGAGGGGGCTTGCCCCGATGGCGGCCTTTGGGCCGACCATTTTTTTTGGATTAGATCGGGTACATATCCGTTGCTGCGGTAACGGCGGCTGGCGGTTCCGCCCTTACGGCGGGTCACTTTGGAAAAGAGCCCCAAAGTAACCAAAGGGCTCTTGCCCCACCACTCGGCACCTCGCTTAGGCTCGGTGTGCCCTCACTCCGGCTTTGGAGCGTGGGCCGCCGTCATGGGCCATCCCTGGCCCAGGACGGCTAACCCGGCGTCCTGCCGGGTTACCCACGCTCCAAAGCCTGCGTTCGGCCAGCGTGGTTTAACGGGGCGCCGAAGATCAAAAGCCAAAGCGCGGCGGCCTTAGAGCCGACCGGTGTTGTAGCTGGTGTACTCGGTAAAAAATGTGGGAGGGGGCTTGCCCCCGATGAGGGCGTGTCAGTCACTTATTTGTTGACTGACCCGGCGCTATCGCGGGCAAGCCCCCTCCCACATTTGGATCTCCACAGGTCAGAGATCTCCATAGGTCAGGTAGACCTCGGCCTGGTTTTGCGCTGTCTTTTGCTGCCTTAGACCCGACCGGTGTTGTGCCTGGTGTACTCGGTAAAAAATGTGGGAGGGGGCTTGCCCCCGATGAGGGCGTGTCAGCCACTTATTTGTTAACTGACCCGGCGCTATCGGGGGCAAGCCCCCTCCCACATTTGGTTCTCCACAGGTCAGAGATCTCCATAGGTCAGGTAGACCTCATTCTGCTTTTGCTCTGGCTTTGCTCTGGCTTTGCTCTGGCTTTGCTCTGGCTTTTGATCTTGATCTTAGGCGCCCCGTTAAACCACGCTGGCCGAACGCAGGCTTGAATCCGTGGGTAACCCGGCAGGACGCCGGGTTAGCCGTCCTGGGCCAGGGATGGCCCATGACGGCGGCCCACGGATTCAAGCCGGAGTGAGGGCACACCGAGCCTAGGCGAGGTGCCGAGTGGTGGGGCAAGAGCCCTTTGGTTACGTTGGGGCTCTTTTCCAAAAGTGACCCGCCGTAAGGGCGGAACCGCCAGTGGCCGTCACCTAAATAACGGATATGTACTCAACCCCACCCCAAAAAAACCTCACCCCGCCTGCCGCAAATGCTCCATCGCCCAAACCGCCGCCTCCACCCGCGACCGCAACCCCAACTTATGCAGCAAATTCTTCACATGCACCTTCACCGTCCCCTCGGTAATCCCCAACTTATGCCCGATCACCTTGTTGCTATGCCCACTGGCAATCGTCTTCAACACCTGCCGCTCCCGCTCGGTCAACTCCACCGCCGCATGGGGTTGCGGCGAGCGCAGGGCCTGGGCCAGGACCCGCGTCAACCCAGGGCTGATCACCAAGGCACCCTGCAAGGCATCGCGGATGAACTGGACGACCAACTCCGGCTCCATGTCCTTGAGCAGGTACCCGTTGGCATCCAGGCGCAGGGCATCGCGAATATCGTCTTCAGCGTCGGACACCGTAAACAGCAACACCTTGCCCGCATAGTTCATGGCCCGCAGGCGGCGCAGGGTTTCCAGGCCGTTCATTTGCGGCATGTTGTTGTCCAGCAGCACCAGGTCCGGTTGCAGCGTGTCGATCTGGTCCAGGGCTTCCTGGCCATTACCGGCCTCGCCGACTACCTGCAAGTCGTCTTCCAGTTCCAGCATCTGGCGCATGCCGTGGCGCATCATCGGGTGGTCGTCGACTAGCAGGATGCGGTGGCGAGTGGGTGTGTTCATGCGTGGGTGCCTTGTAGAGGTTGCCCGAGGAATTCCGGGTGAAAACGCAATTGCACGCGCGTGCCCTGGGGCTCGCGTGGGCTGATGTCGAGTTGGCCGTGCAGGCTGCGTGCGCGCTCGTCCATGATGGTCAGGCCGTGGTGTTCACGTTGATCGACGTCGCCGCAAAAGCCACGACCGTCGTCTTCGATGCACAGGCTGACGGTCTCGCCCTCCTGGCGCAGTTGCAGCCAGGCGTTTTGCGCATGGGCGTGGCGCAGGCAATTGGACAGGGCTTCGCGGGTGATTTGCAGCAAGTGGATCTGCTCACTGGCCGATAGCTGGAAGGCCAGGGCGTCGACGTGCAGGTGGACCTGGAATTCGCCGCGCCGGGAAAACTCTTCAGCGGTGTCCTGCAGTTCCTGCACCAGCCCGGCATCGTGGATTTGCAGGCGAAAGGTGGTGAGCAACTCACGCAGTTGCCGGTAGGCATTGTTCAGGCCGTCGCGCAGCTCGGCGGTGACGGTGGCCAGGGTCTCCACCGGTTCGCCGCGGCGGATCAGGGTTTGCATGCGGCTGACTTGCAGCTTCATGTACGACAGCGCCTGGGCCAGGGAGTCGTGCAGTTCGCGGGCGATGATGGTGCGTTCGTCGAGCAGCAGCAAGCGGTGGTCCTGCTCGCGCTGGCGCTTGAGGGACAGTGAGGTGCCGATCAGGTTGGCCAGGGCCTGGATCAGTTGTTTCTCCCAGTCCTGGGGCGCATGGCCGTCGATGAAGTGGGCCTTGAGTTCGCCCAGTTCCGAGCCCTGGTTGCTGATGCTGAACACCTGGGGCGGCGCGACCTTGTGTTTCTGGCAAGTCGCGCAGTCGCCGATGGCGCAGACGTTGCGGCTGTCGCCGCCATGCAGGGCGAGCATCTGCTGGGCCGGTGCGAGGAAGTGGCCTTGCAGGCACAGCGACAGGCGCAGCCCTGGCAGGCGCTTCTGGAAGCGTCGGATCAGTTCATCCAGGCCCTCGGCATTCGCCAGGCGCGTGGCCAGGCTGCGGCTGCTCTGGTAGAGCAACTCGAGGGCGGCGTTGGCCTGTTGCAGGTTGAGGGTCTTGAGGCGCACCTGGCTTTCCAGGGTGCGGTGGGAGGCTTCGATGGTTTCGGCCATGGTGTTGAAGCTCAGGGCCAGTTGCCCCAGTTCATCCTCGGAACGGTGGTTGACCCGGGTCTTGAAGTCGCCGTCGCGAAAGCGCCGGGTGGCCTGCACCAGCTCCTGCAAGGGGTTGACCACGCCGTATTGCAGTTCATACAGGCCGATCAACAGGATGATCAGGGTGCTGAACAGCGCCAGGCCCTGGATGCCTTGTTGCCAGCCTTGTTTGTGTTCGCTCTGTTGCTGCAACAGGCTGACGAATTGATTCAATTGCTCGACGAACCCCGGTGCGCTGGCCTGGAACAGGGCGGCGTCACCCCGTGCCAGGGCCGGGCGCAGGTCGTCGTGCCAGCGTTGCTGGATCTGTTGGTAGCTTTGCAACAACGCACTGCGCGGGCCGTCTTCGAGCACGGCCTTGAGCGACTGGCTATCGAGACGCCCTTGCAGGCTTTGGGTAATGCTGTCGATCTCGTCGGCCGGTGCGCCGGCGGCGAGCTTCCAGCTCAGGTGGTAGGTCTCCATGCGCACCGAGCCTGCGGTATTGATCGCGGCGGCGTCGCCCTGGCTGAACCAGGCGATCAAGCCGGCACTCAAGGAACTGGCGAGCGCGAGGATCGCGATCAGGATCACGGCCAGGCCGGCGCGGGCGGGCAGGGAACTGCGCAGCCAGCTAAACACGGCGGCGTAATCGAAGGAGGGGGGACGTCTGCATGGCGGCACCAAAAAGGGCAAAAAGGGCTGGAACACCGCAATCCCTGGCGCACTACCTCTAAAGAATTGCCGGCAAACCCTCCCACGGGAAAACACCGGCACAAGAGACCAATCCATTGATAAATAAAGACTTTCTCTTGTTGTTCGAACTACCTCCTTAGAGGTAGGTGGGGCCAGCATAGCCCGATACCCCCCAGGCGGACGTTGATCTGCGTCAAGTTCCAAGGGGGGGCCGCCCCTAACCTGCGCTCATGGAATCACTTTCTGGAGCGCGTACCGTGACTCAACCCCGTATAAGACAAGGCCTGGTGCTGGGCATGAGCACACTGGCTTTCACCGTCTGCTTTATGGTGTGGATGATGTTCGCCGTGTTGGGCGTCCCCATCAAAGAGCTGTTGCAACTCAACGAAACCCAGTTCGGCCTGTTGGCCGCCACGCCGGTGTTGACCGGTTCCCTGGTGCGCCTGCCGCTGGGCCTGCTGACTGACCGTTTCGGCGGGCGCATTGTGTTCTTCCTGCTGATGCTCGCGTGTGTGTTGCCGCTGTACCTGATCACTTACGCCACCGCCTATTGGCAGTTCCTGGTCCTGGGCCTGTTCGTCGGCCTGGCCGGTGGCTCGTTCTCGGTGGGCATCGCCTACGTTGCCAAATGGTTCGACAAGGACAACCAGGGCTTCGCCATGGGGGTATTTGGCGCCGGCAACGCGGGCGCCGCTGTCACCAAGTTTCTGGCCCCGGCGCTGATCGCCCTCGGCACCTGGCACCTGGTGCCCAAGGTGTTCGGCGCAATCCTGTTTATCACCGCGCTGCTGTTCTGGTTTCTCACCAGCGAAAACAAGGCGCACCGCAGTGCCGGCGGCGCGACCCTGCGCCAGCAGTTGCTGTGCCTGAAAGACCCGGCCGTGTGGCGCTACTGCCAGTACTACTCGATTGTGTTCGGCGGCTACGTGGCCCTGGCGCTATGGATGACCAAGTACTACGTGCAGGAATACGGTTTCAGCCTGCAAAGCGCCGCACTGCTGGCCGCGTGTTTCTCGCTGCCCGGTGGCGTGCTGCGTGCGGTGGGCGGTTGGATGTCGGATCGCTGGGGCGCGCAAAGCGTGACCTGGTGGGTGTTGTGGGTGAGCTGGATCTGCCTGTTCCTGCTCAGCTACCCGCAGACCCAATTGCAGGTGCAGACCGTCAACGGCCCCCTGGATTTCCATATTGGCCTCAACGCCACCCTGTTCACCGTGCTGCTGTTCGTGATGGGCATCGCCTTCGCGTTCGGCAAGGCCTCCGTATTCAAGTACATCGCCAATGACTACCCGCAGAACATGGGCGCGGTGTCCGGCATCGTCGGCCTGGCCGGTGGGCTGGGGGGCTTTGTACTGCCGATTCTGTTTGGCGCCCTGGTGGACCTCACCGGCGTGCGCTCGTCCTGCTTCATGTTGATGTACGGCGTGGTCTGGGTGTCCCTGACCTGGATGTACTTCAGCGAAATGCGCAAGCAACCGCTTTTGGGCAAAACCGCCCAACGTCTCCAAGGAGAATGAACATGTCCATCGCGCAAAAGCCCGGCTCGGGGCCGGTGATCCACGACTGGCGCCCTGAAGACCCCGCGTTCTGGGGCGCCAGCGGCAAGAAGACCGCCACCCGCAACCTGTGGATCTCGATCCCTGCGCTGTTGCTGGCCTTCGCCGTGTGGATGGTGTGGAGCACGGTGATCGTGCGCCTGAACGCCATCGGCTTTACGTTCACCACTGACCAGTTGTTCTGGCTGGCGGCGTTGCCGGGCCTGTCCGGCGCGACCTTGCGGGTGTTCTACTCGTTCATGGTGCCGATCTTCGGCGGCCGCCGCTGGACCGCCCTGAGCACCGCGTCGCTGCTGCTGCCATCGCTGTGGATGGGCTTTGCGGTGCAAGACCCCAACACCCCCTACAGCGTGTTCGTACTGATCGCGTTGCTGTGCGGTTTCGGCGGCGGCAACTTCGCCTCGAGCATGTCCAACATCAGCTTCTTCTACCCCAAGTCGCAGCAGGGCACGGCCCTGGGCCTGAACGCCGGCCTCGGCAACCTTGGGGTGTCGGTGATGCAGTTCTGCGTGCCGCTGGTGATCACTTTCGGCGTGTTCGGCCTGGTCGGCGGGCAACCGCAAACCTTGCCGGATGGCAGTCAACTCTGGCTGCAGAACGCCGGTTTTATCTGGGTGCCGTTTATCCTCACCGTCACCGTGGCGGCCTGGTTCGGCATGAATGACCTGTCCAGCGCCCGTGCCTCGTTCAGCGAGCAGGCGGTGATCTTCAAGCGCAAGCACAACTGGCTGATGTGCTGGTTGTACCTGGCCACCTTCGGTTCGTTCATCGGCTTTTCGGCGGCGTTCCCCCTGCTGATCAAGACTTCGTTCCCCGATGTGGTAGCGCTGAAATTCGCCTTCCTCGGGCCTCTGGTCGGCGCACTGGTACGCCCATTGGGCGGCTGGCTGGCGGACAAGTTGGGCGGTGCACGGGTGACCTTGTGGAACTTCGTGCTGATGATCGTGATGGTGTTCGGCGTGTTGCACTTCCTGCCCGAAAACGGCCAGGGCGGCAGCTTCTATGGCTTCCTCGGCATGTTCATGCTGCTGTTCATCACCACCGGCGTGGGCAATGGCTCCACCTTCCGCATGATCCCGGTGATCTTCCGCACCCAGCACGAAAAGGCCAGCGCCGGTAAATCCGCCGCCGAACGCGAGCAAGCGCTCAAAGATGCCGGCAAGGAATCCGCCGCCGTACTCGGCTTCAGTTCAGCCATGGGCGCCTTCGGTGCGTTCTTCATTCCCAAATCCTTCGGCACCTCGATGGCCGCCACCGGCAGCCCGGCGATGGCCTTCTACATGTTTGTCGGTTTCTACCTGAGCTGCATTGTCGTGACCTGGTGGTGGTACGCCCGCAAAGGTTGCGCCACTCCTTGCTGATCGACCACGAATTCGCCGGGGCAACGTACCCCACGGCACGCCTGATGAGGAAAACATCATGAGTCACTTGCTGGATCAACTGCGGTTCTTCAACCGTAAGCAAAACGAATTCTCCGAGGGTCACGGCGAGACCCGCAAGGAGTCCCGCGACTGGGAGAACGTCTATCGCTCGCGCTGGCAGTACGACAAGATCGTACGCTCCACCCACGGCGTGAACTGCACCGGCTCCTGCTCGTGGAAGATCTACGTGAAGAACGGCCTGATCACCTGGGAAACCCAGCAGACCGACTACCCGCGCACCCGCAACGACTTGCCCAACCATGAGCCGCGCGGCTGCCCGCGGGGTGCCAGCTACAGCTGGTACATCTACAGCGCCAACCGCCTCAAGTACCCGAAGATCCGCAAGCCGTTGCTGAAGCTATGGCGTGAAGCGCGCCTGACCCTGCCACCGGTCGAGGCGTGGGCGAGCATTGTCGAGGACAAGGTCAAGGCCGACTCGTACAAGAGCAAGCGCGGCATGGGCGGTTTCATTCGCTCGAACTGGGAGGAGGTCAACGAGATCATCGCTGCCTCCAACGTCTACACCATCAAGCAATACGGCCCGGACCGCATCGTCGGTTTCTCGCCGATCCCGGCCATGTCCATGGTCAGCTACGCGGCGGGTTCGCGTTACCTGTCGCTGATCGGCGGCGTGTGCCTGAGCTTCTACGACTGGTACTGCGACTTGCCACCGGCCTCGCCGATGGTCTGGGGCGAGCAGACCGACGTGCCGGAATCGGCCGATTGGTACAACTCCAACTACATCATCGCCTGGGGTTCCAACGTCCCGCAGACCCGTACCCCGGATGCGCACTTCTTCACCGAGGTGCGTTACAAGGGCACCAAGACCGTGGCCATCACCCCCGACTATTCGGAAGTGGCCAAGCTCACCGACCTGTGGCTCAACCCCAAGCAGGGCACCGACGCCGCGTTGGCCCAGGCCTTCAACCATGTGATCTTCAAGGAATTTCACCTGGACAAACCGAGCGCCTACTTCACCGACTACGCCAAGCGCTTCACCGACTTGCCGGTGCTGGTGATGCTCAAGCCGATGACCGGTTTTGCCCCCGGCGCCGGCTTCCAGCCTGACCGCTTCCTGCGGGCCTCGGACCTGACCGGCAACCTCGGCCAGGACAACAACCCGGAATGGAAAACCATCGCCCTCGACGAAAGCGGCGAACTGGTCTCGCCACAAGGTTCCATCGGCTACCGCTGGGGCGAGAAGGGCAAGTGGAACATCCTCGCGAAGGAAGGCGGTGAAGGCCGTGCCATCGACCTGAAACTCAGCCTGATCGGTGACGACGTCGCCGAAGTGGCGTTCCCGTATTTTGCCGGCGAAGCCCACGAACACTTCCAGCACGTGGCCGGCGATGCCGTGCAGTTCCGCCGCGTGCCGGTGCACAGCGTGACCCTGGCCGACGGCAGCGTGGCCAAAGTGGCGACGGTGTTCGACTTGTCCGCCGCCAACCTGGCCATCGACCGTGGCCTGGGCGGCCAGAACGTGGCCAAGGACTACGACGACGCCAGCGTGCCGGGCACCCCGGCGTGGCAGGAAGCGATCACCGGCGTCAGCCGCGAGAAAGCCATCCAGATCGCCCGTGAGTTCGCCGACAACGCCGACAAGACCAAGGGGCGCTCGATGATCATCGTCGGCGCGGCGATGAACCACTGGTACCACATGGACATGAACTACCGCGGGCTGATCAACATGCTCATGCTCTGCGGTTGCGTCGGCCAGACCGGCGGCGGCTGGGCCCACTACGTAGGCCAGGAAAAACTGCGCCCGCAATGCGGTTGGCTGCCCCTGGCCTTCGGCCTGGACTGGAACCGCCCGCCACGCCAGATGAACGGCACCAGCTTCTTCTACGGCCACAGCTCGCAATGGCGCCACGAGAAGATGAGCATGCACGATGTGCTCTCGCCTCTGGCCGATAAATCGCAGTTCCCGGAACACGCCCTGGACTACAACATCCGCGCCGAACGCGCCGGCTGGTTGCCGAGTGCGCCGCAGCTCAACACCAACCCGCTGCACATCTGCCGTGAGGCGGCTGCCGCCGGCATGACGCCGAAAGACTACGTGGTCCAATCCTGGCAGGACGGCAGCCTGCGCTTTGCCTGCGAACAGCCGGACAGCCCGGTGAACTTCCCACGCAACATGTTTATCTGGCGCTCCAACCTGCTCGGCTCGTCGGGCAAGGGCCATGAGTACATGCTCAAGTACCTGCTGGGCACCAAGAACGGGGTGATGAACGAAGACATCGGCCACAGCACCGAATGCAAGCCCACCGAGGCCGAATGGGTCGAAGACGGCGCCATCGGCAAGCTCGACCTGGTGACCACCCTGGACTTCCGCATGTCCTCCACCTGCGTGTATTCCGACATCGTCTTGCCGACCGCCACCTGGTACGAAAAAGACGACATGAACACCTCGGACATGCACCCGTTCATCCACCCGTTGTCGGCCGCCATCGACCCGGCGTGGGAGTCGCGCTCCGACTGGGAAATCTACAAGGGCATCGCCAAGGCGTTCTCGGCCATGTCGGTCGGCCACCTGGGCGTGGAACAAGACCTGGTCACCGTACCGTTGATGCACGACAGCGTCGGCGAACTGGCCCAGCCATTTGGCGGCACCGACTGGAAAAGCGCCGGTGTGGCGCCGGTGCCGGGCAAGAACGCGCCGAACATGGCGGTGGTGGAACGCGACTACCCAAACATCTACAAGCAGTTCTCGTCCCTGGGCCCGATGCTGGAAAAACTCGGCAACGGCGGCAAGGGCATCAACTGGAACACCGACGAGGAAGTCGAGTTCCTCGGTGAACTCAACCACCACGAAAACGACGCGGGCATCAGCCACGGTCGGCCGAAGATCGACACCGCCATCGACGCCGCCGAGGTGATCCTGTCCCTGGCCCCGGAAACCAACGGCAAGGTCGCCGTGAAAGCCTGGGCCGCGCTGTCGGAGTTCACCGGCATCGACCACAGCCACCTGGCGATCTCCAAGGCCCACGAAGCGATTCGCTTCCGCGACATCCAGGCGCAGCCACGCAAGATCATCTCCAGCCCGACCTGGTCCGGCCTTGAAGACGAACACGTGAGCTATAACGCCGGCTACACCAACGTCCACGAAAACATCCCATGGCGCACCATCACCGGCCGCCAGCAGTTCTACCAGGATCACCCGTGGATGCAGGCGTTCGGCGAGCAGTTGATGAGCTACCGGCCACCGGTCAACACCCGCACCATCGAAGGCGTGAAGGGCAAGCGCAGCAACGGCGAGACCGAGATCGTGCTGAACTGGATCACCCCGCACCAGAAATGGGGCATCCACAGCACCTACAGCGACAACCTGCTGATGCTCACCCTGAGCCGTGGCGGACCGATTGTGTGGCTCTCGGAGATCGACGCCAAGCGCGCCGGCATCGAGGACAACGACTGGATCGAATGCTTCAACGTCAACGGCGCCTTGACTGCCCGTGCGGTGGTCAGCCAGCGCGTGAAGGAAGGCATGGTGATGATGTACCACGCCCAGGAACGCATCGTGAACGTGCCCGGTTCGGAAACCACCAAGACCCGTGGCGGCCACCACAACTCGGTGACCCGCGTGGTGCTCAAGCCGACCCACATGATCGGCGGCTATGCCCAGCAGGCCTACGGTTTCAACTATTACGGCACGGTCGGTTGCAACCGCGACGAGTTCGTCGTGGTGCGCAAGATGGCCAAGGTCGACTGGCTCGATGGCTCCACCGGCAATGACCTGCCGCGCCCATTGCCGACTGATATCGAGGAGAACTGAGATGAAGATTCGCTCACAGATCGGCATGGTCCTCAACCTGGACAAATGCATCGGTTGCCACACCTGTTCCATCACCTGCAAAAACGTGTGGACCAGCCGTGAAGGCATGGAGTACGCCTGGTTCAACAACGTTGAATCCAAACCCGGTATCGGCTACCCGAAAGAATGGGAAAACCAGGACAAGTGGAAGGGCGGCTGGATTCGCAACGCCAACGGCTCGATCAACCCACGCATTGGCGGCAAGTTCCGCGTGTTGGCGAACATCTTCGCCAACCCCGACCTGCCGAGCCTGGACGACTACTACGAACCGTTCGATTTCGACTATCAGCACCTGCACACCGCACCGTTGGGCGAGCACCAGCCGACCGCACGCCCGCGTTCGCTGGTGTCCGGCAAGCGTATGGAAAAGATCGAGTGGGGCCCCAACTGGGAGGAAATCCTCGGCACCGAATTCGCCAAGCGCCGCAAGGACAAGAACTTCGACCAGATCCAGGCCGACATTTATGGCGAGTACGAAAACACCTTCATGATGTACCTGCCGCGCCTGTGCGAGCACTGCCTCAACCCGGCGTGCGCGGCGTCGTGCCCGAGTGGCGCGATCTACAAGCGTGAAGAAGACGGCATCGTGCTGATCGACCAGGAAAAGTGCCGGGGCTGGCGCATGTGCATCAGCGGCTGCCCGTACAAGAAGATCTACTTCAACTGGAAGAGCGGCAAGTCCGAGAAGTGCATCTTCTGCTACCCGCGTATCGAAGCCGGTATGCCGACCGTGTGCGCCGAAACCTGTGTGGGGCGGATTCGCTACCTCGGCGTGCTGTTGTACGACGCCGACCGCATCAGCGAAGTGGCGAGCACGGCCAATGAGCAGGACCTCTACGAGAAACAGCTGGAAATCTTCCTCGACCCGAATGACCCGGCGGTGATTCGCCAGGCCCTGGCCGATGGCGTGCCGCAGTCGGTGATCGACTCGGCCCAGCGTTCGCCGGTGTACAAAATGGCCGTGGATTGGAAACTCGCGCTGCCGCTGCACCCGGAATACCGCACCTTGCCGATGGTCTGGTACGTGCCGCCGCTGTCGCCGATCCAGAACGCCGCGGCGGCTGGCACCGTGGGCATGAACGGGGTGATCCCGGATGTCGACAGCCTGCGCATTCCGCTGCGTTACCTGGCCAACCTGCTCACCGCGGGCGATGAGAAACCGGTCAAGCGTGCGCTCAAGCGCCTGTTGGCGATGCGTGCCTACAAACGCTCCCAGCAAGTCGACGGCGTGCAGGACCTGCAAGTGCTCGAAGACGTCGGCCTGAGCGTGGAACAGGTGGAAGAGATGTACCGCTACCTGGCGATCGCCAACTACGAAGACCGCTTTGTGGTGCCGAGTGCGCACCGTGAAGACGCCATGAGCGATGCGTTCGCCGAGCGCTCCGGCTGTGGTTTCAGCTTTGGCAGCGGTTGCAGCGGCAGCTCCGACACCAACATGTTCGGCGCCAAGAAGGCCAACCGCCGCGATGTGCTGAAAACCGTACAAATCTGGGAGGACTGAGCATGCGCATTCTTAAAGTGATTTCGTTGCTGCTGGACTACCCCACCGACACCCTGGTGAACGGCCGCGACGAACTGGAACAGGCGATCATCGAATCGCGGGAAATCAGCCCCAAGCAGCGCGGCGCATTGTTCGAGTTGCTGGAGCTGATCTGCGCCAATGACTTGATGGACGGTCAGGAACACTACGGTGCGCTGTTTGGCCGGGGGCGTTCGCTGTCGTTGCTGTTGTTCGAGCACGTGCATGGCGAGTCCCGCGACCGCGGCCAGGCCATGGTCGACATGATGGCCCAGTACGAAGAGGCCGGGTTTGCCATCGGTGTCAAGGAGCTGCCGGACTACATCCCGTTGTACCTGGAGTTCCTCTCCACCCGTGAAGACATCGAGGCCCGCGAGGGCCTGGCGGATGTGGCGCACCTGTTGGCCTTGCTCGCCGCGCGGCTGGAAGAGCGCGAGAGCGGCTATGCCAGTTGCTTCCGTGCGCTGTTGCAGATTGCCGGCGCCGAGCCGCACCAGGCCGTGGCCGAACTGCGTGCCCAGGTCGCCGCCGAACCGCGTGACGACTCCCTCGAAGCCCTGGATAAAATCTGGGAAGAGGAAGCGGTGGACTTCATGCAGGCCGAGCAGCAGGACCGTTGCAGTTCGATGCCCAGCGCACCAGGCAAGGCCCGCGAAGAAAGCGCGGTGCCGTTGCACTGGGTGGATTTTCAGCAAGAAGGGCGGGCCACAGCGCCGGCCGGGGAGGTGGGTAATGTCTAAGTGGAATTTGCTGGTATTCGGGATCTATCCCTATGTCGCCCTGGCGATCTGCCTGTTGGGCAGCTGGGCGCGGTTCGACCTGTCGCAGTACACCTGGAAGGCCGGCTCCAGCCAGATGCTCAACAACCGTGGCATGCGCGTGGCGAGCAACTTCTTCCACATTGGCGTGCTGTTCGTGCTGGCCGGGCATTTTGTCGGCCTGTTGACCCCGGCGTCGGTCTATCACCATGTGATCAGCACCGAGCACAAGCAGTTGCTGGCGATGGTCTCCGGTGGCTTCTTCGGCCTGCTGTGCCTGGTGGGCCTGCTGATGCTGGTCAAGCGTCGCCTGGGTGACCCGCGTGTACGGGCCACGTCAAGCCCGTCGGACATCCTGATCCTGCTGGTGTTGCTCGCGCAGTTGGTGCTTGGCTTGCTGACCATTGTCGCCTCCACCGGGCATATGGACGGTTCGGTGATGGTGATGCTCGCCGACTGGGCGCAGAACGTGGTGCTGTTGCGGCCGATGGACGCGGCGGCTTCGATCGAGCCGGTCAGCCTGATCTACAAGGCGCATGTGGCGTTGGGCTTGACCCTGTTCGTGCTGTTCCCGTTTACCCGCTTGGTGCACATGGTCAGCGCGCCGATCTGGTACCTGGGGCGTCGTTATCAAATCGTGCGGCAGAAGTATTGAGGAGAACGTCATGACTACAGGATGCGGATGTGGTGGCGGGAATGGCGGCAGCGGTGGTTGCGGCTCGTCGGTCAAGGAACCGGTGATTGCCGAGGTGGCGGCCCAGGCTTCGTTCGAGGAGCTCAAGGCGCCGGAACTGATCGCCAGCAGTGAACAGGAATGGCCGATCGTCAGCGTCAACGGCGTGCCAGTCACGCCTGAGGCCATGGCCCTGGAATTGCAATATCACCCGGCTGAAAGTCGCGAAGAAGCGGTGTACCTGGCCGCCCGTGCACTGGTGATCCGCGAGCTGTTGCAGCAGCGGATCGCCGAGCTGGGCCTGGCGGTGGAGATCGCCGCCGGCGAGAACGAAGAAGAAGCGGCCACGCGCCTGTTGCTGGAGCGCGAGGTCAAGGTGCCTGAGTGTGACGAGGCCACCTGTGTGCGCTACTTCGAGAACAACCGCGGGCGTTTTCACAGCGCGCCGCTGCTGGCAGTGCGGCACATTCTGCTTGAATGCGCGCCGGACGATGCCGACGCACGCCGCCTGGCGCACACCCAGGCGGAAATCCTGTTGCTGACCCTGGAAGAGCAGCCTGGCCAATTTGCCGAGCTGGCCCTCAAGTATTCGGCGTGCCCGTCCAAGGCCCAGGGTGGTTCGTTGGGCCAGGTGAGCAAGGGGCAAACCGTGCCCGAACTGGAGCGCCAGCTGTTCACCCTGGCCCCGGGCCTGGCCGGCAAGCCGCTGGAGAGTCGTTATGGCTGGCATGTGATCAGTGTCGACCAACGTATCGAAGGCCAGCCGCTGCCGTATGAAGCGGTGGCGGTCGCGATCCGCACCCAGTTGCAGCAGGGCGTGTGGCAGAAGGCATTGGTGCAGTATCTGCAAACCCTGATCGGCGCGGCGGACATCCGCGGCATCGCGCTGCAGGGCGCCGACTCGCCGTTGGTGCAGTGACATGAGCCTGGTGGATGGGGTGGGCCGTTCGATCGATTACCTGCGCTTGTCGGTGACCGACCGCTGTGATTTTCGCTGTGTGTATTGCATGGCCAAAACCATGACGTTCCTGCCGCGCCAGCAGGTGTTGACCCTGGAAGAGCTGGAACGCCTGGCGTCGCTGTTTGTCCGCCAAGGCGTGCGCAAGATCCGCCTCACCGGTGGCGAACCGTTGATCCGCCCGGGCATTGTCGGGCTGTGCCGCAACATCGCGGCACTGCCGGGCTTGCGTGAACTGGTGATGACCAGCAACGGCTCGCAGCTGGCGCGACTCGCACAGCCGTTGGTGGAGGCCGGGGTCAAGCGCATGAACATCAGCCTCGACAGTCTGGATGACGCGCGGTTTCGTGCGATTACCCGCAATGGCGACTTGCAGCAGGTGCTCGCGGGGATCAAGGCGGCCAGCCAAGCGGGGTTCGAACGGGTCAAGCTCAATTGCGTGGTGATGAAGGGACGCAACTTCGACGAAGTGCCGGCGCTGGTGCAGTTCGCCATCGACCAGGGCATCGACATCAGTTTTATCGAGGAAATGCCCCTGGGGGATGTGGGGCGCTCGCGGGGCGAGACGTTCTGCTCCAGTGATGAAGTGCGAGCGGTGATTGCCCGTGAGCATGGGTTGATTGATAGCACCGAGAACAGCGGAGGCCCCGCGCGGTATGTGCGGTTGGCGGGGCATCCGGGGACCCGGGTGGGGTTTATTTCGCCTAATTCGCATAATTTTTGTGGGAGTTGTAATCGGGTACGGATGACGGTGGAGGGGCAGTTGCTGTTGTGTCTGGGGCAGGAGGATGCGCTGGATTTTCGCGCTTTGCTGCGGCGCTATCCGCTGGATGACGGGCCCTTGATCGCGGCGTTGCACAAGGGCTTGAAAGGCAAGCCGCTGCGCCATGATTTCACGGGGGCGGGGGAGGTGCAGGTGGTGCGGTTTATGAATATGAGTGGGGGGTGAGGGGAGGTGTGGTACTGAGTACATATCCGTTTCTTCGGTAACGGCGGCTTAGGGTTCCGCTCTTACAGCGGGTCACTTTTGGAAGAGCGCCAAAAGTAACCAAAAACGCTTCGCCCCAACACTCGGCACCTCGCCTAGGCTCGGTGTGCCCTCACTCCGGCTTTGGAGCGTGGGCCGCCGCAATGGGCCATCCTTGGCCCAGTGCGGCTAACCCGGCGTCCTGCCGGGTTACCCACGCTCCAAAGCCTGCGTTCGGCCAGCGTGTTTGACGGGGCGCCGAAGATCAAAAGCCAAAGCGCGGCGGCCTTAGAGCCGACCGGTGTTGTGGCTGGTGTACTCGGTAAAAAGGTGGGAGGGGGCTTGCCCTAATGCCGTTCAGTTAAGCGTACATCGCCTTCTGTAGGAGCGAGCTTGCTCGCGAAAAACGTCAACGATAACGCGTGTTTCCTGAGTGAACGCGGCGCCTGTGAGTTCTTCGCGAGCAAGCTCGCTCCTACAAAAAAGCCTTAACTGAACGGCATTAGGGCTTGCCCCCGATGAGGGCGTGTCAGTCACTTATTTGTTAACTGACCCGGCGCTATCGGGGGCAAGCCCCCTCCCACATTTGGATCCGCATACATCAGGTAAATTTCGGTCTGGCTTTGCTTTGGTTTTTGATCTTGATCTTAGGCGCCCCGTCAAACACGCTGGCCGAACGCAGGCTTGCCGAGTCTAGGCGAGGCACCGAGTGTTGGGGCAAGAGCCCTTTGGTTACTTTGGGCTGGGCCGGCATTCCGGCTCTTTTCCAAAGTGACCCGCTGTAAGAGCGGAACCCTAAGCCGCCGTTACCGAAAAAACGGATATGCCCCCAATCAAAAAACCTTGACCCCGATCAAGGGAAATCCACCCCATTCTCCGTAATCTCACTGCATATTGTGTCTATCGATCTAAAAGCATCTATATGTAGTGTCTGGAGCCCGGAAATGCAAAACACGCTCACCCCGCTGGTCAGCACCCGCCTACACAAACGCGACGGCAGCCTGGTCCCCTTCGATGCCGAAAAAATCCGTCAGGCGCTGATCGCCGCCGGCACCGCTACCGGCGAGTACCAAGCCGCCGATGTCGACCTGTTATTGGGTGCCGTCCTGGCCCGCCTCAGGGGTATCGAACAGCTGGATGTCGAACAGATCCAGGACAGCGTCGAACGCGTGCTGATGGACGCCGGCTACTTCCTGTCGATGCGCGCCTATATCGTCTACCGCGAACAACACGGCCGCCTGCGCCGCGACCGCAAGACCCTGGTGGAAGTCGCCACCTCGATGAACGAATACCTCGACCGTGAAGACTGGCGCGTGCAGGCCAATGCCAACCAAGGCTATTCCCTCGGTGGGCTGGTGTTGAACGTGTCGGGCAAGGTCACCGCCAACTATTGGCTGGACGAGGTCTACAGCCAGCAGATCGGCCGCGCCCACCGTGAGGCGGACCTGCATATCCATGATCTGGACATGCTCGCCGGCTATTGTGCCGGCTGGTCGTTGCGCTCGCTGCTGCACGAGGGCCTCAACGGCGTGCCGGGGCGTGTCGAAGCCGGGCCGCCCAAGCACTTGAGCAGCGCCCTGGGGCAGATGGTCAATTTCCTCGGCACCCTGCAAAACGAATGGGCCGGCGCCCAGGCGTTCAGTTCATTCGATACGTACCTGGCGCCCTATGTGCGCAAGGACCAACTGAGCTACCCCGAAGTGCGCCAGGCGGTGCAGGAGTTCATCTACAACCTCAACGTGCCGTCGCGCTGGGGCACCCAGACGCCGTTTACCAACCTGACCTTCGACTGGGTATGCCCGGAAGATTTGCGTGAGCAGGTGCCGGTGATCGGCGGTGAGGAAATGCCGTTCGCCTATGGCGATCTGCAAACGGAAATGGAGCTGATCAACCGGGCCTACATCGAAGTGATGCAGGCCGGCGATGCCAAGGGCCGGGTGTTCACCTTCCCGATCCCCACCTACAACATCACCCACGATTTCCCCTGGGACAGCGAGAACGCCGACCGTCTGTTCGAGATGACTGCGCGCTATGGCCTGCCGTATTTCCAGAATTTCCTCAATTCTGATATGCAGCCCAACCAGGTGCGCTCGATGTGCTGCCGCCTGCAACTGGACGTGCGCGAGCTGCTCAAACGCGGCGGTGGGTTGTTCGGTTCGGCGGAGCAGACCGGCAGCCTGGGCGTGGTGACGATCAACTGCGCGCGCCTGGGTTACCTGTTCAAGGGCGACACCTCTGGCTTGCTGCAACGCCTGGACAGCCTGATGGACATGGCGATGGAAAGCCTGGAGGTCAAGCGCAAGGTGATCCAGCACCATATGGATGCCGGGCTGTACCCCTATACCAAGCGCTACCTGGGCACCTTGCGCAATCACTTCTCCACCATCGGCCTCAATGGCATGCACGAGATGCTGCGCAACTTCACCGGGGACGAGCAGGGTATGCACACCGCTGAAGGCCGTGCGTTCGCGCTCAAGTTGCTCGACCACGTGCGCGCCACCTTGCTGCGCTTCCAGGAAGAGACCGGCCACCTCTACAACCTCGAAGCCACGCCGGCCGAAGGCACCACCTACCGTTTCGCCAAGGAAGACCGCAAGCGCTACCCGGACATTCTGCAAGCCGGCAGCGTGGACGCACCGTACTACACCAACTCGTCGCAGTTGCCGGTTGGCTTTACCGAAGACCCTTTCGAAGCCCTGGAGCTGCAAGACGAACTGCAATGCAAATACACCGGCGGCACCGTGTTGCACCTGTACATGGCCGAGCAGATTTCCTCGGCCCAGGCGTGCAAGCAACTGGTGCGCAAAGCCTTGGGGCGTTTCCGCCTGCCGTACTTGACGGTGACCCCGACCTTTTCGATCTGCCCGGTCCACGGCTACCTCGCCGGCGAACATGAGTTCTGCCCCAAGTGCGATGAAGTCCTCGCGCTCGCGGCCCGTTCTTGAACCGATTTATCAACTCGCAAGGAGCTCCACCATGCAAGCATCCCAGCCACAACGTCAGCGCTGCGAAGTCTGGACCCGAGTGATGGGTTACCACCGGCCGGTGTCGGCGTTCAACCCTGGCAAACAGTCCGAGCACAAAGAGCGTGTGCACTTCACTGAAACGGCCGCCCTGGCCGGGCGCCAATGAGTCGAGCGCTACGGGTCGGGGGCATGGTGCCCCTGACCACCCTCGACTACCCCGGCATGCTCGCCTGTGTGCTGTTTTGCCAGGGCTGTGCCTGGCGCTGTCGTTACTGCCACAACCCGGACCTGATCGCACCGCGCGGTAGCGCCGAGATCGATTGGCGCCGGGTGTTGTTGTTTTTGCAGCGGCGCCAGGACCTGTTGGACGCGGTGGTGTTCAGCGGCGGTGAACCGACCTTGCAGGAAGGCTTGCCGGCGGCCATGGATGAAGTGCGCGCGATGGGCTTTCGGGTCGGCCTGCACAGTGCCGGGATCAAGCCGGCGGGCTTCGCCAATGCGTTGCGCCATGCCGACTGGGTGGGCTTCGATGTGAAGGCCCTGGCCGAGGACTGCCAATTGATCACCCAGGTCAAGGGCAGCGGTGCCGCCAACTGGCGCAGCCTGGACACCTTGCTGGCCAGTGGCGTGGATTATGAATGCCGCACCACGGTGCATTGGCACCTGATTGACCCACCCCGGTTGCTGCTGCTGGCCCAGCGTTTGCAAGCCAATGGTGTCAAGCGCTTTGCCGTGCAGATGGTGCGCACGGCGACGATGCTCGATGCGCAACTGCCCAGTGTCTCCGTACAGATGGCGTTGCCAGAGTTGTGGGGCCGTTTGCGGGAGTTGTTCCCGGCATTTGTATTGCGAGGGTGACCGATCACCCCCGTCAGGATTTTTAAAGATGCTGTCCGTTTTGGGCAGGCTTTCATCAAGGAATAATGGAATGAAGCAGTTAACCACGGCGCAACGCATTGTCATCGGCTTCGCGATCGCGCCGTTGGCCCTGGTCGGTCTGGTGTTTTATGCCTTGCACGACCTGGCAACGCTCAAGCAGCAATCCGAACAAATCGTACAACAGGACTGGCCTCGCATCGCGCCGATCATGGTGATTGCCACCGGCGTGCGTGACAACGGCCGCAACACCCGTGACCTGCTGATCGACCAGGATAACCAACAGGCGCAGGCCTCTATCGGCACGACGCGCGAGCGCATTACCCAGGCCTTCGCAACCCTGGAGCCGCTGTTCGATACCGCCGAAGGCAAGGCCGCCTATGCCACCTTGAAATCCCATCGCGAAGCCTACGTGGCGGCCTTCACCCAGGTGCAGGCGCTGATCAAGCAGGGTGCCCGCGAACAGGGCCTGGCCCAGCTCAAACAGCAGGTGATGCCGGCCGAGCTGGACGTGTTCAAGAGCCTCGATGCGTTGATGGCCATGCAAGGCCGGCTGTTCACCGAGCGTGAGCAGGCGGCGCAAACCCTGTATGACGACGCGCGTCGCACGATGATCGGGCTGTTCCTGCTGTGCCTGACCCTGGTGGTGGCCGCCGCCGTGATCGTCACCCGTAGCGTCACCCGGCCATTGGGCGGCGAGCCGGACGAGGTGGCACGGGTGCTCAAGCATATCGCCAACGGTGATCTGACCATCGAGGTACCGCTGGGCAACAGTGCCGACGGCAGCGTGATGCGCAACCTGCACCTGATGCAGCAGAGTCTGAACCAGATGGTCCGGCACATCGCCGTGTCGGTGGACGGCGTGGCCAGCTCGTCGGAAGAGTTGAGCGCGGTCAGTAGCCAGACCAGCAGCAGCTTGCAGCTGCAGGGCCAGGAAATCGAACAGGCTGCCACGGCGGTCAATGAAATGACCGCCGCCGTCGACGAAGTGGCGCGCAATGCCGTGAGCACCAGCGAAGCCTCGCACCTGTCGGAGCAGACCGCCCAGCGCGGGCAGGCCCAGGTGCAGGAAACCGTGGCGTCGATCAACACCCTGGCCACCGGCGTGGTGGAAACCTCGGAGCGTATCCAGCAACTGGCTGGCCGCGTGCAAGACATCAGCGGTGTGCTGGAAGTGATCCGCAGCATTGCCGACCAGACCAATTTGCTGGCGCTGAACGCCGCTATCGAAGCCGCCCGGGCCGGCGATGCCGGACGCGGGTTTGCAGTGGTGGCCGATGAAGTGCGCGCACTGGCCCATCGCACCCAGTCTTCGACCCAGGAGATCGAACAGATGATTGGCAATATCCGCCAGGACACCGAACACGCCGTGGCCGCCATGCACAGCAGCAGCGAGCGGGTACAGGCAACCTTGGGTGTGGCCCAGCGGTCGGGAGAGGCGTTGGCGGAGATTACCCGGTCGATTTCGCAGATCAACGAGCGCAACTTGATGATTGCCAGCGCCACTGAAGAACAGGCGCTGGTGGCGCGAGAAGTGGATCGGAACCTGGTGGGGATTCGGAATTTGTCGCAGCAGGTATTGCAGGGGGCCTTGCATACGGAAACCGCGGGGCATGACCTGGCAGGGATGGCCGGAGCGCTGCATCAGACCGTGGCGCGGTTCAAGGTTTAACGGGGTGGCTTAGATCAAAAGCCAAAGCGCGGCAGCCATAGAGCCGACCGGTGTCGGGTCTGGTGTACTCGGTAAAAAATGTGGGAGGGGGCTTGCCCCCGATGAGGGCGTGTCAGTCACTTATTTGTTAACTGACCCGGCGCCATCGGGGGCAAGTCGAATCGTCGCACCGCCCCTCCCACAATTGGATCTCCACAGGTCAGAGATCTCCATAGGTCAGGTAGACCTTGGCCTGCTTTTGCTCTGTCTTTTGCTGCCTTGGAACCGACCGGAGTTGTGCTTGGTGTACTCGGTTAAGTGTGGGAGGGGGCTTGCCCCCGATGAGGGAGTTCAGTCACTTATTTGTTAACTGACCCGGCGCTATCGGGGGCAAGCCCCCTCCCACATTTGGATCTCCATAAGTCAGAGATATCCATAGGTCAGGTAGACCTTCGCCTGGTTTTGCTCTGCTTTTGCTCTGGCTTTTGATCTTGATCTTAGGCGCCCCGTTAAACCACGCTGGCCGAACGCAGGCTTGAATCCGTGGGTAACCCGGCAGGACGCCGGGTTAGCCGTCCTGGGCCAGGGATGGCCCATGACGGCGGCCCACGGATTCAAGCCGGAGTGAGGGCACACCGAGCCTAGGCGAGGTGCCGAGTGGTGGGGCAGGAGCCCTTTTGGTTACTTTTGGGGCTCTTTTCCAAAAGTGACCCGCCGTAAGGGCGGAACCGCCAGTGGCCATTCCCGCAGCAACGGATATGTACCCCAACCCGCCAGCCGCCGTTACCGCAGCAACGGATATGTACACGGACCCAGACCCGCCCCCCAATCAACCCCACCCCCAAAACTGCAACCACCACCCAACCCCCACCAACCCATTACTCAACACCACAAAAACCAAGCCCCCCCACGTAACACCCCCAACCCCCGAAGCTGCCGCCACCCCAACCACAAGCACCACCCAACCGCCCCAACCAGCAACACCGCCCGCGCCGACTGCACCCAACCCAACCCCAACCCCTCATAACGCAGCAACTTCACCGTGGTCGCCGACAACCCCAGGAACAACCCCGCACCACCGAGGGGCGTCAGTGTCAGCGCCAAGGGCCGAAACAGTGCGCGATCCCCCGCCACCCAGGTAGCCAGGCGCAGCAGCAGCCAGCAGCCACCACCGAACAACAGTGCGCTGCCACACAGGTACAGCACGATGCACAGGCCATCGAGCCAGCTGAAGCTGTCATTGAGTTGCGGGTAGTGAGTGAGCAGCCACCAGGGCGCAGTGTCTTGCAGGGGCCACAGCCAGTCATGACTCACCAGCCACGTCGCCAGGGTTTGCTTGAGCGCGATAAACCATGGGCTGACCGTCCATTGAAACGCCCCCATTGCCAGGCCGATCACGCCAAACAACAACAGGCGCGCATCCCATGCCGAGCCGGGTTGGCGAGGTGCCTGAAGGATCTCCGTATTGCACGACCGGGCGATCAATTGCACGGCCCCGCGTTGTCCGCTGCAACGGCCACAGGCATGGCACTCGCTGGCCCCTTGCAAGCGGCGGATATCCAGCAGCGGCGCGCAGTTGGGCAGCGGCAGGCGCGGTGCGGTGTTGGCCTTCCAGCGTTGCTCATCCACCGCGAAATGCACCGGCGCCAGGCGGGCGAGCAGGGCGAAGACGCCGCTGACCGGGCACAGGTAACGGCACCACACGCGTTTACCGCGCACGAACAACAGGCCGACGACCATGGCCGCCAGGGTCGAGCCGCCGAGGATCAGCAAGGCGGCCTGGGCGTAGTCATACACACTGATCAACTGGCCATACAGGGTCGTCAGGCAAAAGCCCAGCGTCGGCCAGCCGCTCCAGCGCACCCAGCGCGGAATGCCCAGGCCGCGCCCGTGCTGGCTGGCCCATTCGCTCAACGAACCTTCTGGGCAAAGCACCCCGCACCACAGGCGCCCGAACAGCACCATCGACAGCAACACGAACGGCCACCAGAGGCCCCAGAAGATAAATTGCGCGAGCAGTGTCAGGTTGTTCACCAGGCGCGCCTGGCTGCCCGGCAAGGGCAGCAGCGCCGGCAACACCAACAGCACGGCGTAAACCAGCACCACCAGCCATTGCACGGTACGGATTAACCGCCCATGGCGCCGCATGCCATCGCCCAGGCGCTGCAGCCAGGTCATGCCGCTGGCCGCGAGCGACGCAGGCCGTTGCCGACCCACAGCCAATAGCCGAGCAGCACCAGCACGGTAACCAGGCTCGGCGCGGCACGGTAGCCGGCAAAATCGGCCAGCAGCGACCCCAGGCCGTGGCTGTCGCTGAGCAGGGCGCTGCTGTCCCAGCGGCTTTCACCGAAGGCGCCATACACCCATTCGGGCAGGTCCATGCCCAGCAGTTGTCCGCTGATACGGTCCACGGCGGCCACCAGCAAGGCCCCACCCAATAGCAACAGCAGTGCTTCGCTGAGGGCAAAAAACAGCGACCAGGAGATAAAGCGTCGACTGCCCCGCAGCAGCACCACCGTCAGGCCCGCCAGTACCAGGCCCAACAGGCCGCCGATGGCGAACAGGCTCAGTGCCGGACCGTTAAGGCGCGCCCCGGCGCCATACAAAAACACCACGGTTTCACTGCCTTCACGGCTGACTGCCAACAGCGCCAACAACAGCACCCCCCAACCACCCTGGCGGGCCAGGCGCTGATCGGCTTCGCGCACCAGGCTGTGTTTGAGCGTGGCGCCGTGGCGATGCATCCAGAACACCATCTGCACCATCAAGCCGCTGGCCAGTAACGTCAGCGCCGCTTGTGCCCATTCACCCTGGGAGCCGCTCATGGCTTCGCCGGCCCACAGCATCAAGCCGGCCAACCCGGCGGAGCACAGCAGCCCGAGCAACACCCCGGCCCACAGGAAACGCGCCAGGCGTGAGTGTTCGGCCTGGCGGCTGATCCACACCTGAAGAATGCCGATCACCAACAACGCCTCGACGCTTTCACGCCAGACGATAAACATCGATTGATTCATCAACGGCTCCTATTGCGCGAGGATGCTGCCTTCGGGCAACTGTGGGTTGAATTCGTCGAAGAACGGGTACACCCCCGGCTTGAGCGGATGGATGACCACAAAGGTGGTCACGCCAGGGGACAGCACCTTCTCCACCCGCAACGGCGTGCTTTCGAATTCGGCCGGGCCTTGGCCGATGTTGTTGAGCACGATCTTGAAGCGCTCATCGGCCTTGACCACCAATTGCGGCGGGTCGAAATGGCCGTCTTGCAGGCTCAGTTCATACGTGGGCAACGGCGCCGCCAGGGCTGTGCCGCTCAGCAGCACGCTGCCCAGCAGCAGGGCGCGGCGCATCAGTAGCCGCCTTTTTTGCCGATACCGGCGTAGACAAATTCGTAATGCACTTCGCAGCGTTCGAACCAGGGCGCGACGCCGGTTTCCTTGTCGGTGTGGCGGCCCAGGGAGTGGTGGCCGGTGGGCGGCAATACGCTGAAGGTGAGGGTGTATTTGCCAGGGCCTTGCAGCTTGACGTTGTCGCCATAGTGCGGCCCGTCATTGGCGACCATGGCGTGGAAGTCGCCGTTGATCGGCGTCTCGCTGCCTTGTTTTTTCAGGGAGAACGACAGGTTCAGGTAGGGCACGAAACTGCCTTCCTGGAAGCCTTGGGCGTTGTCCGCCGTGGCGCGTACATCGGCCTCCAGGTGCACGTCGGAATCGGCGGTGGCGCGCATCATGCCGGCGGGGGCCATCTCGATGGGTTGCAGGTACACCGCGCCGATTTCCAGCCCTGGGCAGTGTTGCGGTTCGCCGATGGGATATTCCTTGGCGAACGCCGCAGAAGTGGACAACAGCAGGATGAGGGGCAGTGCAGAAGGGATACGCATGGAGACTTCCTGACGGGTGAGGGGAGAGAGCCCGAGTCTAGGAAGGTCAGGGGTAAATAATAATGATTCTTGTCAAGTTTCGATGATATTTCATGTTGGCCAGGCTTGATATCGGTCAAGGCCAGGCACCTGTGATCGGCGTAGGTTGGACCTATCGTTCGCCGGTAGGGAACCTCGTCATGGCCAAGCCTTTTCCACTGCACCCCAAGCACCCCGAGCGCATCTGCTGGGGGTGCGACCGCTATTGCGCCGCCACCGACCTGGCCTGCGGCAACGGTGCCGACCGTACCATGCACCCGGCCGAGATGATCGGTGATGACTGGTACGAACATGGCGATTGGGGCGTTACCCCGGAGCCCGCCGCCGCGGACGAGCCGTCAGGGGCCACAGCGCTCAGGCTGCGAGGGGTTTAGTCTGCATCGACTTTTTGTAGGCGGCTTTCATGGCTTCCATTTCGGCGCCTAGCTCCTCGAGGACAGCTTTGCCCAACAGCTTCTTCGCTTGAGGGAACATCTCGGTTTCCTCTTCTTCGATATGGTGCTCCAGCAGCTCCTTGACCACTTTGACGCGGCCGGAAAACTCAGTGGTGGAAGGCTCGGTCTGTTTCAGGTCGGGCAATACCAGGGCATCGACTGTGCGGTGCTCTTCCTTGGCTTCGTGGTACATGATGTCCTGTTCCTTGCCACCGGCTTTACGGAAGGCCGGGTACAGAATTTCTTCCTCCAGCTTGGTGTGCAGGCTGATTTCCATCTCCAGTTTGGCCAGCAATTCGGTGCGCTTCTTGACGCCACGCTCGGTGGATTCGCTCAGTTGAGTCAGCAGTGCTTTGACGCGTTCATGGTCAGCCTTGAGAAGGTCAATGGCATTCATGTTGAAACCTCACGGATAGCGCTCGGGCGCGTCGACATGCGCGCCTCGTCCAGTGGGATATTGCATCAGCTGTACCAATATGGCTGATTGGTAAATTTTCTTATTAATCAGTTAGTTGAGTATGTTTTATGCGTCGGCTTATCGTGCAGCTTGCATGGTCGGGCCCTCAGCGGGTTGCATTACACCGTCCCTGACTTTCCGGTGTTTGAAGTTCTCGGTGGCCAGGCACTGGAAGATTGCCAACTGGGTTTACGCCTGCAGGGACACCCGGTCGTCCTGAGCGTTTGGCATTTCCAGTAAGAAGGGAGCGGAGGTTGGGTCAGGGGGGCTCCAGTGCGCCATAACCGTTGGGCGTGAGCGGCTGCACGAAATCCGATGGAACCCTCGGGGTAGATGCTTGACCTAATGCATGGACCTCAGGAGGTGAACCATGCAAATTGAATATATCTGGATCGCGTTGGCGGTGATTCTGCTGCTGTTGGAATTGTGGGCGATCAATATCGTATTGCGCAGTACCAGTGGCTGGGAGACCAAGGGGCTGTGGCTGGTCATTCTGATTTTCGTGCCGCTGCTGGGGCTGATTGCCTGGGCGATGTTCGGGCCCAAGCGGGAGATGCCGGAGCAGCGCAAACAGTAACCTGTGGCGAGCGGGCTTGCCCTAATGCCATTCAGTTAAGCGTACATCGCCTTCTGTAGGAGCGAGGGGGACGCCTAGTTCTTGCTCGCGAAAAACGTCAACGATAACGCGTGTTTCCTGAATGAACGCGGCGCCTGTAAGTTCTTCGCGAGCAAGCTCGCCCCTACAAAAAAGCCTTAACTGAACGGCATTAGGGCTTGCCCCGCGTTGGGCTGCGAAGCAGCCCCAATAAGAGCGCTGCAGTGTGCCAGGCAGCTCCGGGGCAGTTTTTTGGGGCTGCTGCGCAGCCCAACGCGGGGCAAGCCCGCTCGCCACAACGGCCCGTTCGCCACCGTGCTATTGGGTGCCCCTGTTCCTACTCGACCTCGACCCGTATCACTTCCAGCCCTAGCTGCTCATACGCCTCGATACCCGGCACGTGCCATTCGGTAATCAGCGTATGGATACGGTTGCACGGCGCCACCACAAAAGGTTCCACGGCACCGAGTTTGTCCGCCATGGTCACCGCCACCACATGGGACGCGCTGTCGAGCAACGCTTGCTTGACCGCCACTTCATCAAAATGCAGCGAGCTGATGCCGACCTGCGGATGCAGCGCGCACACCCCGGTAAACAGCAGGTCGGCCTTGATGCCCTGGATCAGGCGCACGGTTTCCTGGCCGCTGGTGGACAAGGTCGCAGGGTTGAGTTGGCCGCCGGCGAGGATGATTTTCACCTGGGGATGATCGGCCAGGGCGATGGCGATCATCGGTGACGGGGTGACCACGGTCAGGCGGATCGAGTGCGGCAAGGCCTGGGCGATGCGCAGTGTGGTGGAGCCGGAATCGAACAGCACGATCTGGCCGTCTTCCACACGATCGGCCGCCAGTTGCGCCAGGTGGTGCTTGGCCTCGTTGGTCTCGCCGACACGGGTGAAGAAGTCCTTGCCGCTGTCCTTGGGCCGGGGCAGGGCGCCGCCGTGCACGCGTTGCAACAGGCCGGCCGCGGCCAGTTCGCCGAGGTCACGGCGGATGGTGTCGTGGGAGACGGCAAAGTGTTCCACCAAGTCGGAGGCCGTGACTTTGCCGTCACGTTCCAGCAATAACAGGATCTTTTGTTTGCGCAACGAAGGCAGGTCAACGGCTTGATGGGTGTTGTGCATGTTTGTGCGTCTTTTTGCGGGTTTGTGCGAGATTAGTCGCCTGTCGATATAAACGCAATGGCTGGTTGCGCGGGCGATGGGCGGTTACTCTCGACGTTCAGTTCAGGGAGAGGTGACCCCGATGTCGTTGATCACAACCATCGAAGACTTACGCAAGCTGGCGCAGAAACGTGTCCCCAGGATGTTTTACGACTACGCCGATTCCGGCTCCTGGACTGAGAGCACCTACCGGGCCAATGAAAGCGATTTTGCCCGCATCAAATTCCGCCAGCGTGTGGCGCGCAACATCGATGAGCGCTCGATCCGCGCCACCATGATCGGCCAGGACATGGCCATGCCGGTCGCCCTGGCGCCCACTGGCCTGGCCGGCATGCAGCATGCCGATGGCGAGATTCTCACCGCCCGCGCTGCGGCCGCTTTTGGCTTGCGCTATACCCTGTCGACCATGAGCATCTGCTCCCTGGAAGACATCGCCGAACAGGTCGGCCAACCGTTCTGGTTCCAGTTGTATGTGATGCGCGACCGTGGGTTTATCGAGCAATTGATCGAGCGCGCCAAGGCGGCCGGCGTGGATGCGCTGGTGTTGACCCTGGACCTGCAGATACTCGGGCAACGCCACAAGGACCTGGTCAACGGTCTGTCGGCACCGCCCAAGCTGACCCTGCCAAATATCCTCAACATGATGACCAAGCCGCGCTGGGTGATGGGCATGCTCGGTACCAAGCGCCATGGCTTCGGCAATATCGTGGGGCATGTGAAGGGTGTGGCGGACATGAGTTCGCTGTCGTCGTGGACCGCCCAGCAATTCGACCCGCGCCTGAGTTGGGACGACGTGGAATGGATCAAGAAGTGCTGGGGCGGCAAGTTGATTATCAAGGGCATCCTCGATGTGGAAGATGCGCGCCTGGCCGCCAATTCCGGCGCCGATGCGCTGGTGGTGAGCAACCACGGCGGGCGCCAGCTGGACGGGGCTCCATCGAGCATCAGCCAGTTGCCGGCGATTGTCGACGCGGTGGGCGAGCGCATTGAAGTGTGGCTCGACGGCGGCATTCGTTCCGGTCAGGACGTGCTCAAGGCGATCGCCTTGGGCGCCAAGGGCACCATGATCGGTCGTCCGCATTTGTATGGCTTGGGCGCCATGGGCGAAGCGGGGGTGACCAAGGCACTGGACATCATTGCCCGTGAGTTGGACGTGTCGATGGCGCTGTGCGGGTATAACGATATACGCGATGTGAATCGCGAGATTCTGCTGCCAGGGTCCTTTCCCGAAGGGGTAGGCTGCGCAAAAAAATCATAAAAAAGTGAAAAGAGTTGTCCACGAAAACCGTGGGTATCTCTGTGGATAACTTTGCCGGGGCCCGGCAGGGTTGGCGATTTAACCCAAGGTTAATATTTGATCAACTTGTGGCGAGGGCCAGCATGGGCTGGGTTTGCGCTTGACAGGCTCGCGCGAACCCAGTGCCGAAAACCTTTTTTATGACTCGTTATTGCGCCCTGTGGCGTGGGTGACAACCTGTGCCGGCATCTTCGCCCGCATCAGGTTGTCCAGCGCCTGGCGATAGCTGCGGCCGGCCAGGCTCATGCTGTTGTTATGGCTGGCGCCGGGCACCAGCAGCAACCGTTTGGGCTCTTGGGCCGCGTCAAATAGTTGCTGGCTGAAACGCGGGGGCACGTAGCGATCGTCCAGGCCATGGACCACCAGCAGCGGCATATGGATGTCGGCAATCTTGTCGATGGAGTCGAATTTCTGCGAGAGCAACCAGCGCACGGGCAACGACGTGTTCGCCACGGCCGTGGCCACATCCGCCAGGGAGGTGAAGGTGGACTCGACCACCAGCCCGCGCACCGGCAGCGGCGTTTGCCTGCCCAGCTCGGCCGCCAGGTCGATCGCCACCGCGCCACCCAGGGAGTGCCCGTAGATCAGGCGTTTGTTCGGGTCGGGTTGCAACACCTGGAAGCGTTCCCACGCAATGCGCGCGTCCTCGTACACCGTGGTTTCCGAAGGCAGGTCACCGTGGCTCTGGCCAAAACCGCGATAGTCGATAGCCAGCACCGAGAAGCCCAACGCATGTAATTGCTCGATGCGAAACAACTGCCCGGTGAGGTTCCAGCGCACGCCGTGCAGGTACAGGATCGCCGGAGCATCCTTGTGCTCTGCCGGGTACCACCAGCCATGAATGTTCTGCCCTGATTTGAAACGGGTGGGCTTGAGTTCGAATTCCTGCACCGCCCTGGGCAAGCCGCTGTACCAACTGGCGGTACCGGGCTCGATGCGAAACACCAGCTCGCGCTCCTTGTGCTGCAGCACCGAGCAGCCCACGGGTAAACCTACGATCAACAGGAGCATGCACAGCAGGGGAAACCAGCGTAGGCCCAGGCGCGACATAAAACGAGATGACATCGAAGGTTCCAAGGCAAAGGTGAAGGACGGTTTTTAACAGAAGGCTTGTCGGTACAGGAATTAATTCGACAGCCGCGAAGGGCGATTGCTTGCAAAGTGTTACAGCATGGTGCTCAGGCCGTCTCGACCACTTGCACCCGATTACGCCCCCGCGCCTTGGCCAGGTACAGCGCCTGGTCGGCCTGGGACAGCAAGTGCGAAAGGTCATCGCCGCGCTGAGCAGCAATACCCCATTGCCCAGGAGCAGCGCGACAAAGTCCATCCCCACCCCGCGCGCGATTGTAGCGGTATGCGACGCGCTTGACGCTGGTGTTGCCATCACGACATGCTCACGCTCCTTTGAGCTAAGGCCTGACCATGGATAACAGTCCCGTTCGCATCACTGCCGAAGAGACCCTCTCTGACAATTGGTATGTTTTGAAGAAGTACAGCTTCGACCTGCGCCGCCGGGATGGCAGCTGGCAGGCCCAGACCCGCGAGGTGTACGACCGGGGCAATGGCGCGACCATCCTGCTGTACAACCGCACACAGCGCACGGTGCTGCTGATTCGTCAGTTCCGCATGCCCACCTTCGTCAACGATTACCACGGTTACCTGATCGAGGCGGCGGCCGGGTTGCTGGACAACGCCAGCCCAGAAGAGCGCATTCGCCTGGAAGCCGAGGAAGAGACGGGGTATCGGGTGGGGCACGTAGAGAAGATCTACGCAGCGTTCATGAGCCCGGGGTCGGTGACGGAGCGGATTCACTTTTTTATCGGTGAGTACCAGGCGGGGGATCGGGTAGGGACCGGCGGCGGGCTCGAAGAGGAGGGGGAGGATATCGAGGTGCTGGAGCTGGGGTTTGAGCGGGCGCTGGCGATGGTGGCGAGGGGGGAGATTGTGGATGGGAAGACCATTATGTTGCTGCAGCATTTGGAGTTGCGGATGTTGAAAGAGGGCTGGTGAGGGGGATGCGTTCGGCCAGCGTGTTTGACGGGGCGATTTGAGATCAAGCGCCAAAGCACGACGGCCTGAAAGCCGACCGGAGTTGTGCCTGGTGTACTCGGTAAAAAATGTGGGAGGGGGCTTGCCCCCGATAGCAGTGGGTCAGCCACCAGATGCCTCCACTAACACTCCCCCCGACTACCGGCTATTGTCAGAAATTTCCCACAGGAGTACAAATGTACTCCATGACAAACCTGACCCCCCGCCGTACCGCCATCCTGACCTTCATCCGCGACCGCATCGCGCAGCAAGGCCAACCCCCCAGCCTCGCCGAGATCGCCGAGGCGTTTGGCTTCGCCTCCCGCAGCGTCGCACGCAAACATGTGGTGGCCCTGACTGAAGCCGGCTTCATCGAGGTCAACCCCAACCAGGCCCGTGGTATTCGCTTGCTCAACCAACCCGCCCGCCCCGAATGGCTGGACGTCCCCGTTCTCGGTCGAGTCGCTGCAGGCTTGCCCATCGGCACCGATGCCGAAGTCCACAACCGCCTGCAACTCGACCCTGCCACCTTTGCGAAAACCCCGGATTACCTGCTGCGGGTCCAGGGCGATTCGATGATCGAAGACGGCATCCTCGACGGTGACCTGGTCGGCGTGCGCCGCAGTGCCGAAGCGTTGAACGGCCAGATTGTGGTCGCGCGCCTGGACGGTGAAGTCACCATCAAACGCTTCGAACGTCACGGCGACCATGTCCGCCTGCTGCCCCGCAACCCGGCGTATCAACCCATCGTGGTAGGCCCCGACCAGGACCTGGCTATCGAAGGGGTGTTCTGCGGCCTGGTGAGGCAAGGCTGATGGGCGCCGTCGTAGCACTGGACTCGCTGTTCAATGGCGGCCGCGTCTGGAAGGGCCGGCCCGCCGTGCCTCCGGCCAGTGTGCACCCCACGGGGCTGGCGGCGCTGGATGCGGTGCTGCCCACGGGCGGCTGGCCGGAGTCGGCCCTGAGCGAAATCCTCATGGCCAAGGACGGTGTGGGCGAGTTGCAACTGGTGCTGCCCACCCTGGCGCGCTTATCGGCCGCCGGGGAACGCATTGTGCTGGTGGCGCCGCCCTACACGCCGTACCCCCACGCCTGGCAGAACGCCGGGGTGGATTTGCGTCAGCTTTCGGTGGTCCAGGCCGAAGAGCGCGACGCCTTGTGGGCGGTGGAGCAGTGCCTGCGTTCCGGCAGTTGCGGCGCCGTGTTGTGCTGGCCGCGCAAGGCCGATGACCGGGCATTGCGCCGTTTGCAGGTGGCGGCCGAAACCGGGCAGACCCTGGCGTTTGCCTGGCGCGCCTTGAGCGAGGCGATCAATGCGTCGCCTGCGGCCCTGCGCCTGGCCGTGGAGGCCAAGCCCGCGCAAGTGCGGGTGCTCAAGTGTCGAGGCGGGCTTGCTCATCCGGCGCCGATTGCGCTGGCCGGGCACTGAGGTTGATATGCGCTGGGTGTGTATTGTCTTCCCGCAATTGGCGCTGGACGGGGTGCAGCGCCTGCATCCCGAGGCGGATCAGCCCTTGGCGTTGCTGGCCGGTACGCCGCAGCGGCGCGTGTTGCAAACCGTCAACGCGGCCGCCCGTGCATTGGGCCTGCGCCCCGGCCAGTCGCTGACGGCGGCGCAGGCCCTGGCCAAGGGTTTTGCCTGCGCCGAGTACGACCCGGTGGAGATCGAGCGTTGGCAGCAGTTTCTCGCGGCCTGGGCCTACCAGTTCAGTTCCCAGGTCAGTGTGTTCTACCCCCGCGCGCTGCTGTTTGAAATCGAATCGAGCCTGGGGCTGTTCGGGCCATGGCCGCGTTTCGAAGCGCGCTTGCGCAAGGAACTGAACGAGCTGGGCTTTCGTCACCGCATCGTCGCCGCGCCCAACCCGGCGGCGGCGCGCGTGCTGGCCAATCTCTACGATGGGTTGGCCGTAGACGATGACGCCTTGATGCAGGCCCTGGCGCCGTTGCCTATCGACCGCGCCGGCCTCGAGCCGCAGGCCGCCATGGCCTTGTCACGCATGGGCCTGCGCACCTTGGCCCAGGTGCAGGCGTTGCCCCGGCATACCCTGGCGCGGCGCTTTGAGGCCAGCGTGCTCAAGCACCTGGATGCTCTTGGCGGATACCGGCCGCTGGCTCTGGCGTTCTATCAACCGCCGGACCGCTTCGATGTACGCATCGAGCTGAACTTCGACGTGCAATCCCACCAGGCGTTGCTATTCCCCTTGCGCCGGCTGACCGGTGACCTGTCGGCTTTCCTCTGCGGCCGCGACAGCGGCGTACAGCGTTTTGACCTGCACCTGGAGCACGCCCAGGCGCCGGACAGCGTGATCAAGGTTGGCCTGCTCAGCGCCGAACGTGAGCCGGCGATGCTCTTCGAACTGGCCCGCGGTCGCCTCGAGCACGTGCAGGTCACGTCACCGGTGCGCGGCTTTCGCCTGGTGGCCCAGGACCTGCCGGTGTTCGTGCCGCAGCGCAAGGACCTGTTCGACGACCGCCCGCAGCAGACCCTGCCCTGGGAGCAGTTGCGCGAACGCTTGCGTGCACGGCTGGGGGATGATGCGGTGCAAGGCCTGCGTTTTCACGCCGACCACCGCCCCGAATGCGCCTGGCAAGCGGCCGCCGACAGCCGCCCGTGCCCAAGCCTGGACAAGGTGCAGCGCCCCGGCTGGTTGCTCAACGAACCGACCTTGCTGGCCGAGCAGGGCGTGCAGGTCTTGATGGGGCCGGAGCGTATCGAATCCGGCTGGTGGGATGGCGCCGATATCCGTCGCGACTACTACCTGATCCAGACCCGCGCCGGCCAGCAAGGCTGGGCCTACCGCACCGTGGGGCAACACGATGGGTTGTGGCTGCAAGGCTGGTTCGCATGAACCACCGCAGGCTGTCGCCACCTTCCCACCGTGAGCTGCAAGCATGAGCTACGCCGAACTGCACTGCCTGTCCAACTTCAGTTTCCAACGCGGCGCCTCCAGCGCGCTGGAGTTGTTCGAGCGGGCCAAGCGCCAGGGCTACAGCGCGCTGGCGATCACCGACGAATGCACCCTGGCGGGTATCGTGCGGGCCTGGCAGGCGGCTAAGGCGGTGGAGTTGCCGTTGATTATCGGCAGCGAGATGCGCATCGAAAACGGCCCGAAGCTGGTGCTGCTGGTGGAAAACCTCAGCGGCTACCAGCATTTGTGCCGTTTGATCACCCTGGCCCGACGGCGGGCGGAAAAGGGGCGCTATCGCCTGCTGCAAGAGGACTTCGAGCAACCCTTGCCTGGGTTACTGGCGCTATGGGTCGCCGCAGACAGCGACACCCAGGCCTCGATCCAATGGTTGCGCCGCACCTTCGCCGAGCGCCTGTGGCTGGCGGTGCATCTGCATTGTGGCCAGGACGATGCGCGCCTCCTGGAACAACGCCTGCACCTGGCCGCCAGCCTGCAACTTCCCGCAGTGGCCTGCGGCGATGTGCATATGCATGCGCGCGGCCGCCGCGCCCTGCAAGACACCATGACCGCCATCCGCTATCACGTGCCGGTGGCCGAAGCGGGTACGCGGTTGCACCCCAATGGCGAGCGGCATTTGCGCAGCCTGGAGGCCTTGGCCGCGTTGTACCCGCAAGCCCTGCTTGACGAAACCCAGGCGATTGCCCGCCGCTGCACCTTCGACCTCGGCCAGTTGCGCTACCAATACCCGCGCGAACTGGTGCCCGAAGGCCAAAGCGCGAAAACCTGGCTGCGCACCCTCACCGAAGAAGGCATTGCCCAGCGCTGGCCAGAGGGTGTCGACGCCAAGACCTTGCAGCAGATCAACCACGAGCTGCAGTTGATCAGTGAGCTGGGCTACGAAAGCTATTTCCTCACGGTGCATGACATCGTGCGCTTCGCCCGCAGCCGTTCGATCCTGTGCCAGGGGCGCGGCTCGGCGGCCAACTCGGCGGTGTGTTTTGCTTTAGGCATTACCGAGATCAACCCGAGCCTGATGAACATGCTGTTCGAGCGCTTCCTGTCCAAGGAGCGCAATGAGCCGCCGGACATCGACGTGGACTTCGAACACGAACGCCGCGAAGAAGTGCTGCAATACGTGTTCCAGCGCTATGGCCGTACGCGCGCGGCCCTCACGGCGGTGGTCAGCAGTTACCACGCAGCCGGCGCGGTGCGCGACGTGGCCAAGGCCCTGGGGTTGCCGCCCGACCAAGTCAACGCCCTGGCCGAATGCTGCGGGCGCTGGAGTGATGAGGCACCGCCGCTGGAGCGCCTGCGTGAAAGTGGTTTCGACCCTGAAAGCCCAGCGTTGCGCCGGGTACTTACGTTGACCCGGCAACTGATCGGCTTCCCCCGGCACCTGTCCCAGCACCCCGGGGGTTTCGTGATTTCCGAACACCCGCTGGATACGTTGGTGCCGGTGGAAAATGCCGCCATGGCCGATCGCACGATCATCCAGTGGGACAAGGATGACCTCGACGCCGTTGGCCTGCTCAAGGTGGATATCCTCGCCTTGGGCATGCTCAGCGCGATCCGCCGTTGTTTCGACCTGCTGCGCCGCCATCGCCACCGCGACCTGTCGTTGGCGACGATCCCCAAGGAAGACCCGGCCACCTACGCAATGATCAGCAAGGCCGACACCATCGGTGTGTTCCAGATCGAGTCGCGGGCGCAAATGTCGATGTTGCCCCGGCTCAAGCCGCAGAACTTTTATGACCTGGTGATCGAGGTTGCCATCGTGCGCCCTGGGCCGATCCAGGGCGGCATGGTGCATCCGTACCTGCGTCGGCGTAACAAAGAAGAGCCCACCACCTACCCGTCGCCGCAGCTCAAGACGGTGTTGGAACGAACATTGGGCGTGCCGCTGTTCCAGGAGCAGGTGATGCAAATCGCCATCGTCGCCGCCGACTATACCCCCGGCGAGGCCGACCAGTTGCGCCGTTCCATGGCCGCCTGGAAACGTCACGGCGGGCTGGAACCCCATCAAGTGCGCCTGCGCAACGGCATGCTGAAAAATGGCTACAGCGAAGCCTTTGCCGCGCAGATCTTCGAGCAGATCAAGGGCTTTGGCAGCTACGGGTTCCCCGAGTCCCACGCGGCCAGTTTCGCCTTGCTGACCTACGCCAGTTGCTGGCTCAAATGCCATGAGCCGGCGGCGTTCGCCTGTGCGCTGATCAACAGCTGGCCCATGGGGTTCTACAGCCCGGACCAGATCCTGCAGGACGCCCGCCGCCATCGCTTGCAGATTCGTCCGGTAGACGTGCAGGCCAGTGACTGGGAGTGCAGCCTGGAACCCATCGACGGCCAGCAACCGGCGATCCGCCTGGGCTTGCGTATGATTTCCGGGTTTCGCGAAGAGGATGGGCGGCGTATCGAAGCGGCCCGCCAGCACCGCGCCTTCAGCGATGTGGCCGATCTCGACGAACGCGCCGGGCTGGACGCCCGCGCCGAGGCCTTGCTGGCGGATGCCGGTGCCTTGCGCGCGTTGGCCGGCAACCGGCACCAGGCACGCTGGGATGTGGCGGGGGTGCACAAGCAACTTGGGTTATTTGCCGGCTTGCCCAGCCCCGATGAAGCGCGGGTGGCGTTGCCGGTGCCCACGGTGGGTGAGGACTTGCAGGCCGATTACGTCACGGTCGGCACCACCCTCGGCCCCCATCCGTTAGCGTTGCTGCGTGATGAGCTGCGCAAGCGGCGCTGTCGCAGCTCGAACGAACTGCTGGCGGTGGAGCATGGGCGCAATGTCAGCGTCGCCGGGCTGGTGACCGGTCGCCAGCGCCCCGGCACCGCCAGCGGCGTGACCTTCGTCACCCTGGAAGATGAGTTCGGCAATCTGAACGTGGTGGTGTGGCGTGATCTGGCAGAACGCCAGCGCGCAGCCTTGGTGAATTCGCGGCTACTCAAGGTGGACGGGCGCTGGGAAGCGGTGGGCGAGGTACGGCACCTGATCGCCGGGCGCCTGACCGACCTGACGCCGCTGTTGGACGGCATTCCTGTGCGCAGCCGGGATTTTCACTGAGGGGAGTTGCCCAGTTCACGACGGATGAGCTATATGCAATGAAACGATTTATTACAGTCAGGCTCCAAGTTTTTATCAGTGGAACTGCACCACCGATCAATGTTTCTCTGCACCAAGAGCCTATCGATGCCTTTTTTATCCAACACCCACGGCTGTGAAGGCTGGGGCGGTGAAATGGCCCAGCGAATCCGTGCCTTCGACTGGTCGCACACCGACCTGGGCCCGCTGGATCGCTGGTCCACCAGCCTGGCCTGCACCGTGCAGATGATGCTGGCGTCGCCCGTGCCCATGGTGATGCTGTGGGGGCCGGCCGGCTACATGATCTACAACGACAGCTATTCCGTGTTTGCCGGTGGCCGTCATCCGTATTTGCTGGGCACGCCGGTGGAGCTGGGCTGGCCGGAAGTCGCCGACTTCAATCGGCATGTCGTGGACACTTGCCTGGCGGGTGGCACTTTGTCCTATCACAACAAGGAGCTGGTGTTGCTGCGCAACGGACAGCCGGAAAACGTATGGCTGGACCTGTATTACAGTCCGGTCGCCGGAGATGACCAGCAGCCGGCCGGGGTCTTGGCGATCGTGGTGGAGACCACCGCCCATGTGATTTCCGAGCGCTTGCGCCAGGAGCTGACCCACAACCTGGAGCAGCGCGTTGCCGCCGAAGTGCAGGCGCGCTCCGTCGCCGAAGAGCAACTGCGCCAGTCGCAAAAACTCGAAGCCATTGGCGGCCTGACCGGTGGCGTGGCCCACGACTTCAATAACCTGCTGCAAGTGATCGCCGGCAATTTGCACCTGTTGGCCCGCCATGAGCCGGAAAACCCCCAGGTGCAGCGACGTGTCAACGCTGCCATTGCGGCGGTGGAGCGCGGTGCCAAGCTGTCCTCGCAATTGCTCGCGTTTGCGCGTCGCCAACCGCTGTCACCGGCGGTCTACAACCCGCAGCGCATCTACGCCGGTCTGGGCGAATTGTTGCAACGTGCATTGGGTGAAACCATCCATGTCGATGTGCAACTGCCCCAGGATTCCTGGTGCATCCACGTCGACCGCAACCAACTGGAAAACGCACTGCTGAACCTGGCGATCAATGCCCGGGATGCCATGAAAGGCGAGGGCGTGATTCGCATCACCGGCGAAAATATCATCCTCAACCCCAAGGATTGCGTCGGTAAAAGCCTGCAGCCCGGCGAGTATGTGCGCCTGGCGGTCACGGATATCGGCGTGGGTATGCCGGCGTCGATTCTGTCGCGGGTGTTCGAGCCGTTCTTTACCACCAAGCGCGATGGCCACGGTACGGGCCTGGGCCTGAGCATGGTGTTCGGGTTTGTCCGGCAAAGTGGCGGCCATGTCGAGGTGTGGAGCGAGGAAGGCAAGGGCACCGTGGTGCAAATGTATTTCCCGCGCAGCTTGGACGAGGAGTGCCAGGAGATCGAACCCGAGCCGGTATCCCATGCCGCAGGCCAAGAGACCATTCTGGTGGTGGAGGACAACGAGGGCGTGCGATTGACCGTCGTGGAGCTGCTGGAGCAGGCTGGCTATACCGTGCTGACCGCTGAAGACGGCGACCGGGCGATGCAGAGGCTGTTGGACGGAATGCGCCCCGATCTTATTTTTACCGACGTGGTGATGCCCGGCCGCGTCAAGAGTACCGACCTGGCCGACTGGGCCCGCGCCCAGCAGCCGCCGGTGGCGGTGCTGTTCACCTCGGGGCATACCCGCGACATTCTCTCCACCAACCACCTGCTCAGTGCCGACATTCATCTGCTGAGCAAACCCTACAGCCCCGAAGCCCTGACGCAACGGTTGCGCAGCGTGCTTACCGCCCGTGTGGCTCAGACCGATTGAACGAGCCCCCGCCCGGCAGGCTCCGAACCAGGACCTGCCCATGACAAGGTTGACCATGACTTCACAGCGCACCCTCCCTCCGCTCACTGCTCAACGGCCCGGGTTTGTCCGGGTTCGCGGCGCCCGCGAACATAACCTGCGCAATGTCGATGTGGACATTCCACGGGATGCCCTGGTGGTGTTTACCGGGGTGTCGGGTTCGGGCAAGTCGTCGCTGGCCTTTTCCACGGTGTACGCCGAGGCCCAGCGCCGCTATTTCGAGTCGGTGGCGCCCTATGCACGGCGCCTGATCGACCAGGTCGGCGTACCCGATGTGGACTCCATCGAAGGCTTGCCTCCGGCTGTGGCCCTGCAACAGCAGCGCGGTACGCCGAGTGCGCGTTCGTCGGTGGGCAGCGTGACGACCTTGTCCAGCCTGATCCGCATGCTGTATTCCCGCGCCGGCCACTATCCGCCGGGCCAGGCGATGCTATATGCCGAAGACTTTTCGCCGAACCTGCCCCAGGGCGCCTGTCCGCAATGCCATGGCCTGGGCCGTGTGTATGAAGTGACCGAGGCGCTGATGGTGCCCGATCCGTCGCTGACCATTCGCCAGCGCGCCGTGGCGTCCTGGCCGCTGGCATGGCAAGGCCAGAACCTGCGCGACATCCTGGTGACCCTGGGTTATGACGTCGACATTCCCTGGCGCGACCTGCCGAAAAAGCAGCGCGACTGGATTTTGTTCACCGAAGAAACCCCGACCGTGCCGGTGTATGCCGGCTTCACCCCGGAGCAGACGCGCGACGCGCTCAAACGCAAGCTGGAGCCGAGTTACCAAGGCACTTTCAGTGGTGCGCGGCGCTACATCCTGCACACCTTCACCCACACCCAAAGCGCGCTGATGAAAAAGCGCGTCGCGCAATTTATGCAAGGCAGTGCCTGCCCGTTGTGCGCTGGCAAGCGGCTGACCCAGGCAGCGTTGTCGGTAAAGTTTGCCGGGGTGGATATCGGTGAGTTGTCGCAACTGTCGCTGGTACAACTGGCCGAGCTGCTGCGGCCGGTGGCGGCGGGGCAGGACACAATGAAGCTGTCGGTGGAAAAGCGCCTGGCTGCCCAGCGCATTGCCCAGGACCTGTTGGAGCGGGTCAGCACCTTGATCGAACTGGGCCTGGGGTATCTGTCCCTGGAGCGCAGCACGCCGACCTTGTCGTCCGGGGAGTTGCAGCGCTTACGCCTGGCGACCCAATTGGGCTCACAGTTGTTTGGTGTGATCTATGTGTTGGATGAGCCGTCGGCCGGGCTGCATCCCGCGGACGGTGAGGCGTTGTTCACCGCGCTTGAACGTTTGAAAGCGGCGGGCAACTCATTGTTTGTGGTGGAACATGACCTGGAAACCATGCGCCGCGCTGACTGGCTGATCGACGTCGGCCCGGCGGCGGGTGAACATGGCGGGCAAGTGTTGTACAGCGGGCCACCCGCCGGCTTGGCGGCGATCGAGGCGTCGCAGACCCGCGAGTACCTGTTTGCCGAGCGGCGCCCGTCGACGGCGTCGCAACGTCCACCCCAGGGTTGGTTGCAGCTCGAAGGCGTGACGCGCAATAACCTCAATGACTTGAACGTGGCGTTCCCACTGGGCTGCTTCACGGCGGTGACCGGTGTTTCTGGCTCGGGCAAGTCCAGCCTGGTCAGCCAGGCGTTGCTGGAACTGGTCGGCAGCGGCCTGGGCCGCGTGCCGGACAATGACGAGGAACGCAGCCTGGAAGATGACGCGCCGCAAACCAGTGGCGGGCATATCAGCGCCGGGCTGGAACACCTGCGCCGTCTGGTGCAGGTTGACCAGAAGCCCATCGGTCGTACCCCGCGTTCCAACCTGGCGACCTACACCGGGCTGTTCGACAACGTGCGCAAACTGTTCGCCGCCACGCCGGCGGCGAAGAAGCGCCATTACGATGCCGGGCAGTTCTCGTTCAACGTCGCCAAGGGCCGCTGCGCGCATTGCGAGGGCGAAGGGTTTGTCAGCGTTGAATTACTGTTCATGCCCAGCGTGTATGCCCCCTGTCCGACGTGCCATGGGGCGCGCTACAACCCCGAAACCCTGGCGATCCAATGGCAAGGCCTGAACATTGCGCAAGTGCTGGGGCTGACCGTGGAGCAGGCGGTGGACGTGTTTGCCGAACAACCGGGCGTCCTGCGTTCGCTGCACGTACTGCGTGATATCGGCCTGGGTTACTTGCGCCTGGGCCAACCGGCGACCGAACTGTCGGGCGGTGAAGCGCAACGCATCAAGCTCGCCACTGAACTGCAACGTAATGCCCGTGGCGCCACCCTGTATGTGCTGGATGAGCCGACCACCGGCTTGCATCCACGGGATGTCGACCGCTTGCTCAGCCAGCTCAATCAGTTGGTGGAGGCCGGGCATACGGTGGTTGTGGTGGAGCATGAAATGCGCGTGGTGGCCCAGAGTGACTGGGTGATCGATATCGGGCCGGGGGCAGGGGACATGGGCGGCAAGGTAGTCGCCAGCGGCGCACCGCAGAAGGTGGCCAGGAGCAAGAAGAGCCGCACCGCGCCGTTCCTTGCCAAAGAACTGCCCTGAATGCGGGAGGGGCGGAGCGACGCTTCGAGCGCATTTTTGTGGTGAGCGGGCTTGCCCTGATGCCGTTCAGTTAAGGCTTTTTTGTAGGAGCGAGCAAGAACTAGGCGTCCCCCTCGCTCCTACAGAAGGCGATGTACTCTTAACTGAACGGCATTAGGGCTTGCCCCGCGTTGGGCTGCGAAGCAGCCCCATTACAGGCGATGTGTTTTTAACTGACACACCGCGGTGCCTGGTTTTGGGGCTGCTTCGCAGCCCAACGCGGGGCAAGCCCGCTCGCCACAACAAGCCCGCTCGCCACAGGAGGCCGTGGGGCCGCCCACATTTTGCTCAGCGTTGCGTCAGTTGGATCTGCGCCCTGGCCTGTTTCACCACGTTCTCTGTAGTAAACCCGAACTTCTCCTGCAACTTCGCCAGCGGTGCCGACGCGCCGAAGCTGTTCATCACCACCTTGGCGCCGGTCTGGCCGACATAGCGATCCCAGCCCAGGGGGCCGGCCTGTTCCACCACGACCCTGGCCTTCACGGCCGGCGGCAGCACGCTGTCGCGATAAGCCTGGTCCTGGTCTTCGAACAGCTCCCAACTGGGCATTGAAACCACTTGCGCGGCAATCCCTTCAGCCTTGAGTTGTTCATAAGCCTCCACGGCAAGGCTGACTTCACTGCCCGTCGCGATCAGGATGACATCCGGCGCTTCAGCCCCCGCCAACACATACGCGCCTTTGGCCGCGCCGGACGCCGCCGCATATTTACTGCGATCCAGCGTCGGCAGTGGCTGTCTCGACAACACCACGCAGCTCGGCCGATGGGTTTGCGCCAGGGCGACTTTCCACAGCTCCAGTGTTTCATTGGCATCACCCGGGCGCAGGGTCAGCAACCCCGGCGTGGCGCGCAGTTGGGTCAGATGCTCGATGGGCTGGTGGGTCGGGCCGTCTTCACCGACGCCGATCGAGTCATGGGTAAACACGAATATCACCGGCAACTCCATGATTGCCGCCAGGCGGATCGGCGGTTTCATGTAGTCGCTGAACACCAGGAATGTCGAGGTATACGGCCGCAAATACGACAGCGCCATGCCATTGGCAATCGCGCCCATGGCGTGTTCGCGGATGCCGAAATGCAGGTTGCGCCCGCTGTAGTCGTCGGCACTGAAACGCCCGGCACCGTCGAAGGTGAGGTTGGTCTTGGTCGATGGCGACAAGTCCGCCGAGCCGCCGAGCAGCCAGGGGATTTGCTGGGCAAACGCATTCAATACTTCGCCGCCGGCGGCACGGCTGGCGATGCCCTTGGCATCGCTGTCGAAGTGGGGCAAGTGCTTCTGCCAGTGTTCCGGCATTTGCCCGGCACGCATGCGGTGCAATTCATCGGCCAGCTCGGGCTCATACTGTTCGAGCAGCGAAAGGTGTTCGAGCCATTTTTCATACAGTGGCTCGCTGCGCTCAAGCAACGCATCACGCAACGCCGTGCAGGCTTCATCGGGTACCAGGAAGCTTGCATCCTGTGGCCAGCCATAGGCGGCCTTGGTCAGGCGGATTTCCTCCTCACCCAAGGGTTCACCATGGGCGGCGGCGGTGTTGTGCTTATGGGGCGAGCCATAGCCGATCACACTGTCGACCACGATCAGGGTCGGCGCGCCCCGGTTGCAATGGAAGGTCTCCAGGGCATTGGTCAGGGCTTGCAAGTCATTGGCATCGGTCACGTGCAGGGTATGCCAGCCATAGGCCTGGAAGCGCTTGATCACGTCTTCGCTGAATGCCAGCTCAGTGTGGCCCTCGATGCTGATGGTGTTGTTGTCATAGATCCAGCACAGCTTGTCCAGCTTCAAATGCCCGGCCATCGATGCCGCTTCGCCACTGATACCCTCCATCATGTCGCCGTCGCCGCACAAGGTGTACACGTTGTAATCGAACAGTGTCTTTTCTTCGCGATTGAAGCGCGTGGCCAGCCAGCGCTCGGCCATTGCCATCCCGACGCTGTTGGCGCAGCCCTGGCCCAGGGGGCCGGTGGTGGTCTCGACCCCGGTAGTCATACGGTATTCCGGGTGCCCAGGGGTCTTGGAGCCCGCCTGCCGAAACTGCTTGATATCGTCCAGACTGATCGCGGCGTGCCCGGTACGCTTGCCCTCGGCATCCATCTCCACCACGCCCGCCAAGTGCAGCAATGAGTAAAGCAACATCGATGCATGGCCGACGGATAACACAAAGCGGTCACGGCCAGGCCAGTCGGGGTGCTGGGGGTGATAGCGCAGGAAGCGGCTCCACAAGGTATACCCGACCGGCGCCAGGCCCATGGGCGTGCCCGGATGGCCGGAGTTGGCCTTTTGAACGGCGTCCATGGCCAGGGTACGAAGGGTGTTGATGCATTGGGTGTCGACAGCGCTGGCAGCTTGATTCATGAACCGGTCTCCCTCAAGTGGCGATCTACAGTGGAGGGCAGGGCGCGGCAAAGGTTTGATCCCATTGCCCAGGTTGCGACGAACGGGACTGGTTTGCCGGCAAACATGACAAGACCCCTTGGAATGGGCTAGCTTCAAGGGCGTAGCCATTGATCAACTTGCGGAGGTAGGCCATGCCAGTGAAACACGACCTGTATCAGGACTTGGGGTTGAGCAAGGACGAAGTCGACGGGCGCCGGGCACAAAACGCCCGTTTGAACGCGCTGTTTGATAAATACAACAATGTTGACGAATTGGTGGTGAGCGCTGAAAAGGCAGCCGGCAGCGATGACGAGATAAAGAAGCTGAAGGAAAGACGCTTGTTGGTTAAAGATGAGATCAAGGATTTGCTGAAGTAACGGGCGATCCGTTCAATGAGGGAGCGAGCCAGTCGCTCCCTTGCACATTTTTTCAGAATTGACTGAAAGACATCCCAATCCCCGCTACCTATGATGCCCTCGCCCTCCCGGCTCTGGGGACCGTTGCGGCGCGAGGATTGCGCTGATGGGCCGGGTGGGCGCTTAATTTCATGCCAGTAGTGCCTGGGTGCAGGCATCCATCGAACGCTGCTGCGTCTCCTCATACAACTTCAACTCATCAATCGTCTGGCGCCCCAGTGCCTTCTCGAATTCAGCCTGGTTCGAATTAGCCGCGTAGTGACTCTGCGCCGCATCCCCCAGGTTTGATTGAAAGATCCCCGCCGCACTCACTGGCAGAAAATCTTCATATACCAACGGCTCTACCGCCACGTGACCGGCGCTGGCCAATGCTTCCAGCGTGCGCGGCTGGTCGGCCTGGCCGCGTGCCGCCAGGCCCTTGTCGGTGACGAAGTAGCGGAAGTACGCGAGGCCTTGCTCGCGCATCTGCGTGTGGTCATCGGGGAAGGCCTGGAAGTGCTGCTCCATCAATTGCACATAACGCTCGGCGTTGGACTCGTTCGGGAACGCGCCGAGTTCATCGCGGGCAGCGTTCAGCAGTTGGTCGTACAGGGCGCGACCTTTGGGCGTCAGCGCGACGCCGCGTTGTTCAATTTCACCGAAACGCGCGCTGTGGCTGCCTTGGGCGTCGGTGAACGCGATGGCTTCATCGAGGGCCTTGAAGCTGGTCTGGCGCAGCAGGATCGGGCAGCGGCGGCGCGGCGGGCCTTCGATCACTGCCTTGGGGGTAATGCCCTTGCCAGGCATGGCGGCCTGGACCTGGTCGATGTCCAGGGTGCGCGGGGTCAGGTGGTTGATGTGCGGGCCCTTGAACGCCACCACGTCGGCGATCAGGCGGTGCTGGTCGCTGAGTTGCCGGTACTGAGCGGCGGTCACGGTGGCGGTGTGGTGCCAGCGGAAGGTTTCCAGGGCCTCGCGGATGAATGCGTCGGCATCCGCTGCGCCGAGGCCACCGTTCCGTTCCGCTTGCTCGATCAGGGCGAGGGCCGCGGGGGTGAAGATCGAACGCTTGGCCAGGGCGCTTTTAGCGAAGGCGCGCAGGTCGGGATTTTCGATCAGCTCCAGGCGCAGCAGCGAGGTGAACACGCGGAACGGGCTGGTTTGCAGCGCACTTTCATGCACCGCGCGAAACGCGGTGGAGTGTACCGGCACGCCGGCCGAGGTCAGGTCGTAGTAGCCCACCGGCTGCATGCCCATCACCGCGAACAGGCGGCTGATGGTGGCCAGTTCCGCGGCGGTGCCCAGGCGGATGGCACCGTGGCGCTCCATGTCCAGGCGCTGGATTTCCCCGGTGCGCTGCAATTGCTGCGCCAGGCCCGGGTCGCTGTCGAGCACGCGGGCGTTGATCTCGGCCACCAGCGTCATCAGCGCGCCGTACAGCGGAACTTCATCTCGGTACATATCGGACATGGCCTTGGAAAAGCCCTTGCGGATCTCGTCGGGGCTGACATGTGCGGTGGTGTGCATAGAAAAATTCCTGATGGCTATGGCGATGAGGGTGGCCTTTGCCTGGATTTTGTTGAGCGGCAGGCGCGCTTGCAAACGAAGATTCCTCTGGACTTCATTCTGCAAATGAATGAGATGACGTGAATATGACAAAAATCAACAACGGATAAATTTCATTTTCCAGGGTTTTTCCTAACTAATTCTTCACGGAGTCCGCCCCGGCCGGCGTGAAAGAATCGTCACGTTTGTAAGGATGAAAACGTCATTTCGCACATCGCACATATAAAAAAACATTTAGGGGCCGCAGTTAATGAAAATTTCTACACTGGCGCTGTCGATCACCGCCGCCGTTCTTGCACAACAGGCATACGCCGATGATTTTGGACTCGGTTCCCTGGGAACCGGCAATGGTCATAGCGGCTTTCTCGAAGACAGCCATGCGTCCGTCAGTTCGCGGACCATGTACTACAGCGCGGATAACCGCTCGGGGACCAACAACGATCTGCGCGAAGCCGCGACAGCGCTGCGCTTTGACTACAAATCCGGTTTCACCCAGGGCACCGTTGGTGTGGGTTTTGACGTCATGGCCTTCGGCGCCCTGCGCCTGGACGGTGGCGACGGCCACACTGCGGGCGCCGGCCTGTCGGGTAACGGCAACAGCTTCTTCCCGACCAAGAACAACGGCACCGAGCCTGCCGACTCATTCGGTCGTGCCGCGGGTAACGTGAAATTCCGTATCTCCCAGACCGAGTTGCACGTCGGTGGTGGCTTGGCGCCGATCCTGCCTATCCTGGTGTCGAACGACAGCCGCGTTGCCCCGCAAACCTTTGACGGTGGCATCCTGACCTCGAACGACATTCCCAACGTGACCTTCACCGGTGGTGAGCTGAACCGCGTCGAAGGCCGCGCTTCCAGCAACTCCACGGGCCTGAGCGTGGCCGGTGGGACACGCGACAGTGACAGTTTCAAATTCGGTGGTGTGGACTACAAACCGTTTGGTTCGTCCGATAACGTCATCGCAAAAAACCTGACGCTTCAGTACTACTACGCCCAACTGCAAGACTTCTACAAACAGAACTACGTCGGCCTGGTCCACGTGCTGCCCTTGGGCAATGACCAGTCGTTCAAGACCGACCTGCGCTACTTCGACAGCTCCAGCGACGGCAAGAACGGCGAGACCGGCTATCAGTTCAACAACAACGGCGGCTACGCCAGGCACGCCGGCGAAGTGGACAACAAGACCTACAGTGCGGCGTTCACCTATCAATTGGGCGGCAGCAGCCTGATGCTTGGGCACATTGGTGTGGGTGATGACGGCGGCTTTGTGTGGGTCAACCAGGGCAGCCTTGCCGACCCACAGGCGCAAGGTGCCGGTGGCAGCGACTTCTATCTGTTTACCGATGCGGTGGTTGGCCAGTTCTCCCGTGCGGGCGAGCAGGTCAACTTTGGCCAGTACTCGTATGACTTCAAGGCCTACGTGCCCGGCTTGCGAGCGTCCGTGGCTTACCTGGACGGTTCGGATATCAAGTCGAAGGTTGCCGGTGGCCCTGACCAGAAAGAAAACGAAGCCGACTTCCGTCTGGACTACGTCGTACAGGAGGGTCCTCTGAAAGGCTTCGGTACCACCTTGCGTACCGGTACCTATCACGGCAAGAACACCGGCACCGCCGACCAGGACCAAACCCGCCTGATCTTCAACTACACGTACGCCATCTTCTAAGTCTTCATGTGCCCCGCACGTCGTTGGGTTCTACACTGCTGTGCACCTGGCAGGCGATGGAGGACCCAATGACGGCGACACCCGACACCCGGATACTTGAAACGATTGAAGGCCAGCGCCTGGCGACACAGGATGCCGAGCGTTGGCGCGAGTGGGGCCCTTACCTGAGCGAACGCCAATGGGGCACGGTGCGCGAAGACTACAGCGCAGACGGCGACGCCTGGGCCTACTTCCCCCATGAACATGCCCGCAGCCGCGCCTACCGGTGGGGCGAGGATGGCCTGGCCGGTTTCAGTGACAGGGCGCAACGCTGGTGCCTGGGCCTGGCGCTGTGGAACGAGCACGACGCCATCCTCAAGGAGCGGCTGTTCGGCCTGAACAACGCCGAGGGCAACCACGGTGAAGACGTCAAGGAACTGTACTTTTTCGTCGACGGCGTACCGAGCCATGCCTATATGCGCATGCTCTACAAATACCCCCATGCTGCCTTTCCCTATGCCGACCTGATCGCCGAAAACGCGCGGCGCGGGTTGGGCGATGCCGAGTATGAAATCCTCGATACCGGCGTGTTTGAAGACAACCACTATTGCGACATCAGCGTCGAATACGCCAAGCACCAGCCCGACGACATTTTCATGCGCGTCACCGTGCACAACCGCTGCGACCAACCGACACGCCTGCACGTGCTGCCGCAGGTATGGGCACGCAATGACTGGAGCTGGACCTTGGGTGCGCCCAAGCCAAGGTTGACGCTGGACGGTGACCGTGTGCTGGCCCGCCATCATGAGCTGGATGACCGGCATCTCAGTGCCTGGGGCCGGGATGGCGTCGAATGGGTGTTTTGTGAGAACGAGACCAACGTTTCCAAGCTGGACGGACAATCGGCGGCGGGGCCATTCAAGGACGGCATCAATGATTACGTCGTGAATGCTGTGCAATCAGCGATCCGCCGCGACTCGGGCACCAAGGTGGCCGCGCGTTTCATCCTCGAACTGGCAGGGCTGGAAAGCCAGACCCTCTACCTGCGTTTTGCGCCCACGGATGCGCCCGAGGTCAACGCCCGCAAGCTGTTCGAGCTGCGGCGTCAGGAGGCCGACGACTTCTATGCCGCCTTGCAATGTGGCATTACCGATGAAGACGCGCGCAACGTGCAGCGCCAGGCCCTGGCCGGGTTGCTGTGGTCCAAGCAGCTGTACTATTTCGACGTGAACCAATGGCTCGACGGCGACCCGGCCCAACCCGCGCCGCCGCCCGAGCGCCTGCATATCCGCAATACCCATTGGCGGCACCTGTCCAACTTCGACATCCTCTCCATGCCCGACACCTGGGAATACCCGTGGTACGCCTCCTGGGACCAGGGCTTTCAGGCAGTGGCCATCGCGTTGATCGATCCGGGGTATGCCAAGCAGCAGTTGTTGTTGCTGGTGAAGGACCGCTTCATGCACCCCAACGGCCAGTTGCCGGCCTACGAATGGCGCTTTGATGATGCCAACCCACCCGTGCATGCCTGGGCCAGCTGGCGCGTGTATCAGCAGGACAAGGCACTGAGCGGCGTCGGTGACATGGACTTCCTGGAACGGATCTTCCACAAGCTGCTGTTGAATTTTTCCTGGTGGGTCAACCGCAAGGATGCCGAGGGGCGCAACCTGTTCCAGGGTGGGTTCCTGGGGTTGGACAATATCGCCTTGTTCGATCGCTCGGCCACGCTGCCGCCGGGTTACCAGCTGGACCAGGCCGATGGTACGGCATGGGTGGCTGCCTATGCGCTGGACCTGATGCGGATCGCGCTGGAGCTGGCCAAGCGCAATGGGGTGTACGTAGACATCGCGGTGAAATTTTTCGAGCACTTCCTGTATATCGCCGGTGCCATCAACCGTGTCGATGACAGCGCCGAGGGCCTGTGGGATGAGCAGGACCTGTTCTTCTACGACGTGCTGCACCGCCCCGACGGCCAGAACGAACCGGTGCGCCTGCGCTCCATCGTTGGCCTGATGCCGTTGTTCGCCGTGCTGGTGCTGGAGCAGCGTGAGCACGAAGGCCTCGAAGGCTTGCGCGAGCGCTTGCTGGGTTTCATGCGCCATCGGCCGGACCTGGCCAAGCTGGTGTCGCGCTGGAATGAACCGGGGCAGGGCAATCGGCTGTTGCTGGCGTTGCTGCGCGGTGAGCGTACCAAGGACCTGCTGCGGCGCATGCTGGATGACGATGAATTTCTCTCGCCGTTTGGCGTGCGCTCCTTGTCCAAGGCGTTCGCCGAACAACCCCTGGCATTGAAGATGAATGGCAACACGCTGTGCGCCCGTTACCAGGCGGGGGAATCCGATTCACGCTTGTATGGCGGCAACTCCAACTGGCGCGGGCCGTTGTGGATGCCGGTGAACTACATGCTGATCGAATCGCTGCGCGAATTTCATCGGTACTACGCGGATAACTTCTCGGTGGAGTACCCGACGGGCAGTGGTTACCTGTCATCCCTGGAGGACGTCGCCGACAGCCTCAGCCAGCGGCTGACGCGCTTGTTTCTGCGTGACGAAAACGGTTCGCGGCCCTCGATGGTCGGGTACGCGCAGCTGGAGGCGGACCCGGCCAGCCGTGACCTGGTGTTGTTCCATGAGTATTTCCATGGCGAAACCGGGCGTGGGTTGGGCGCGTCCCATCAGACGGGGTGGAGTGCGTTGGTGGCGCTACTGCTGCAACCCAGGAACTAAATACCACCGCAGACCCAATGTGGGAGAGGGCTTGCCCCCGATAGCGGTGTGACAGTCAACTGAGAGGCGACTGACAAACCGCTATCGGGAGCAAGCCCCCTCCCACAGGGATTCAAGATTGCCCGTGAATCAGGAAGGGAACAGCTCGCTCAGCTTCATGGCCAGCATCATGTCGCCTTCGGTACGCAGCTTGCCGCTCATGAAGGCCTGCATGCCGTCGGTGGAGCCGTCGACGATGCCTTTCATGGTTTCTCCGTCCATGACCAGGGTCACTTGGGCCTCAGGGTTTTCGCCTTCCAGCAGTTCGCAGGTGTTGTTCTTCACCACCAGCGAGAAGTTCTGGGTGTCGTCGATACGGAAACCGAATACCAGGTCCAGGCCGTTGGCGGCGTCTGGGTTGAATTTGGCTTTCATTGCTTCTACGGCTTTAGCTACTTCAGTCATGGTTTCGATCCTTTAGGGTAGAGTCCAGTGACCTTGGGGTCACGGTGGGCCACAACTCATCGGAAGGTGATGAGCTGCGGCGCCTTCAACAGTTGCAAGTGGGTATGACTGTTGAAGGAAGCCAGTGCCACCTCGCGCCCGCGGAATTTCAGCTGGTTGAGCGAGGTGTTAACAATTTGCCAGTTCAGTTCGAACGCCTGGGCGGCAGGCATCCGGGTAATCAGGTGGAGCAGGGCGGTGATGGTGCCGCCGGAGGTGAACACGGCGATCTTCTGCGTGTTGTCCGCGGCTTCAAGAATGCGTTGCAGGCCTCCCTGGACGCGCTCCACGAAGCCCAACCAGCTTTCCAGCCCCGGCGTGTCATAGGTGCCGGCCAGCCAGCGCTCGATGATCAGGGCGAAGATGCGTTGGAACTCGCTGCGGTTCTGTGCGGCGTTGCGCAGGATTTCCAGGGCGTCGGGTTCGCTGCCGAGCAGGTCGGGGAGCAGGGCACGGATGATCGCGTCGGCGTCGAATTCGTTGAAGGCGCTGTCGGTTTCCACAGCAGGGACAGGCAGGCCGAGGGTGCTGTATTGATCGAAGGCAGCAGTGGCCGTGTGCTGTTGGCGGCGCAGGTCGCCGGCTATGCAGCGGTCGAACACCAGGCCCATGTCTGCCAGGTGGCGACCGAGTACTTGCGCCTGCTCCACGCCGACGGGCGACAGCACGTCATAGTCGTCTGCACCGAAGGAGGCTTGGCCATGTCGAATCAGATAGATGCTGCCCACGTCCGTTTTCCCGGTACGTTGAAAGTCTGGCGAGGTTATGAGGATGGCTTCGAGCTGTCAATGAAAAAACATACGCTTGTTTTAAAAGTGCGTTAGAGCACCGCGCTGCTGGCGGTTTGAGCACTGGCTCCCCGGCGGTCCCGTCGGTATGCTTGGGCAATCAGCGCCTGGCGCAGTGCATTTTTAAGGAGACACATGGATTTTCTGGCTGAATACGCAAGCTTTCTGGCGAAGACCGTCACCCTGGTGGTCGCGATCCTGGTGGTACTGATCAGCTTCGCGGCACTGCGCAGCAAAGGCCGTCGCAAGTCCGCCGGCCAGTTGCACGTCAGCAAACTGAATGATTTCTACAAGGGGTTGCGTGAGCGCCTGGAGTCGACCCTGCTCGACAAGGACCAGCTCAAAGCCCTGCGCAAGTCCGAAAGCAAAGCCGAAAAGAAGAAGGGCAAGAAGGCCCCTGAGGCCAAGCCACGGGTATTCGTGCTGGATTTCGACGGCGACATCAAGGCCTCGGCCACCGAGAGCCTGCGCCATGAAATCACCGCATTGCTGAGCCTGGCCACGCCCAAGGACGAAGTGGTACTGCGCCTGGAAAGCGGCGGCGGCATGGTACACAGCTACGGCCTGGCGTCGTCGCAACTGGCGCGGATTCGCCAGGCGGGCGTGCCGTTGACCGTGTGCATCGACAAGGTCGCGGCCAGCGGCGGCTACATGATGGCGTGCATCGGCGAGAAGATCATCAGCGCCCCCTTTGCCATCCTTGGCTCCATCGGTGTGGTGGCGCAGTTGCCCAACGTCAACCGCCTGCTGAAAAAGCACGACATAGACTTTGAAGTACTGACCGCCGGCGAATACAAGCGCACCCTCACCGTGTTTGGCGAAAACACCGAGAAGGGCCGCGAGAAGTTCCAGGAAGACCTGGACATCACCCATCAGTTGTTCAAGAACTTCGTGTCGCGCTATCGCCCGCAACTGGCGATTGATGAAGTGGCGACCGGAGAGGTGTGGCTGGGTGTTGCAGCGCTCGACAAGCAACTGGTCGACGAGCTGCAAACCAGCGACGAATACCTGGCGACCAAGGCCAAGACGGCCGAGGTGTTCCACTTGCACTACGCCGAGCGCAAGAGCCTGCAAGAACGCGTCGGCCTGGCCGCCAGCGGCTCGGTGGACCGTGTGCTGCTGACCTGGTGGAACCGCCTGACCCAACAACGGTTCTGGTAAGCCTCTTAGGGGATAGGTAATACCTGTGGGAGGGGGCTTGCCCCCGATGGCGGTGGTTCAGTCACAGTTGCATTTACTGACACACCCTCATCGGCGGCAAGCCCCTCCCACATTCAGTTCGGTGTGGGTATCGGCTTGCGCATCAACCTTCCTACCACCAGCGCCCCGAGCAGCCCCAATAACCCTGCCACCCACAACACCTTGCTGAACCCACCCACAAACGCCTGCCGCGCCAGCGGTTGCACCGCCGCCCGTGCCGCCTCCGGCAACCGGCCCAACGCCGCTGACATATCCCCGGCCACCACCCGTGAAGCAATGTCGGCTGCCTGGCCTTGCCACTGTGCGTCGAGGCTGGCGCGCAACAACTGTTCGCTATGGCTGTTCAACAGCGCCCCGTACACGCCGATCGCCAGCATGATCGCGCTGAACCGCATGGTGGTGCTCATGCCCGAGGCCATCCCCGCGCGATCCCTCGGTACGCAGGCCATGATGTTTTTCTGTGTGTCGCCATTGAGGAACCCTGCTCCCGCGCCGGTGACCGCAATGGCCAGGGCGAAGGGCAGGTAGCCGCCCACATTCACCGCCCACGCGCTCAACAGGTTGCCGCTGCCGACCAGCGTCAAGCCGGCCGCCATCATCGTCGCCGGCGCAAAGCGGCCTGCCAGGCGCGCACCGATGCGTGGGCAAATCAGCATGGTCAGGGCAAATGGCAACATGCCCAGGCCCGAGGCAATGGCGGAGAACCCCAGGCCGTTTTGCAGGTAAAACGGTAGCAGCGTCATCATCACCTGGGCGCAGCCGGCATAGGCGAACATGCCCAGCAAGGCGCCAATAAAGCGCGGGTGACGCAGCAGTTGCAGGTCGACCATCGGCCGCCGCTGCACGCGCTCGACCCACACAAACACGCCCAGCAACAGTGCGCCAGCGCTCAGGCGCGCAAAGGTCAGCGGATTGTCCCAGCCGATGCGGTTGGCCTCGATCAAACCCCAGATCAAGCACAGCAGGCTGGCACTGAAGGCCAGGCTGCCCCATGGGTCGAGCCGTGCCGACTGGGTGTCGCGAGATTCCGGGATGGCACGCAGCACCAAGGCCATCAGCCCCAGGCCCACGGGCAGGTTCAGGTAGAAGATCCAGCGCCAGCCCAAGTACTCGGTGATCAGCCCGCCGAGGGTCGGCGCGGCGGTCATCGCCACGCCCATGCAAGCCCCCCAGAACGCCCAGGCCCTGGCGCGTTCTCCTTCATCGTGGAACGTGTGGCCGATGGACGCCAGGGCCGAGGTCAGCAACAGCGCCGCGCCGACGCCTTTCAGTGCGCGGGCGATATCGAGGAACAGCGCATTGGGTGCGGCGCCGCAGCCGAGGGAGGCCAGGATGAAAATGCCCAGGCCCCAGACCAGGGTTTTCTTGCGCCCGAAACGGTCGGCAACGCTGCCTGCCGGCAACAACAGGGCGGCGAAAGCCAGCATATAGGCGCTGACCACCCACTCGATATCGGCAAAGTTCGCCCCCAGGTCACGGGCGATGCTCGGCAGGGTCACGGCGACGATATTGGTGTCGAGCACGATCAGCGAACAGACGCCAGAGGCGGTCAGTAACGTGAGGCGCTGGCTGGCCGGTTTCATAATGAAATTACCTTACGGGTAATATGGAAATAGCAGTTGACGGGCATCGCAAGGTCTCTCTAGTGTTGATCTGCTGCAAGCTTATCTGCGCCACGCAATGGTCTTGTTAGCCGTTGTGGAGCACTTTGTTACCTTTGAGCTAATCCTGTGATGGAAATACGCCACTTTCGCTACTTCCTGGCGGTTGCCCGGCAGCGCAATTTCACCCGCGCCGCCGAGCAACTGGGCATCGCGCCACCGACGTTGAGCCGGCAGATCCAGGACATGGAAACCAGCCTGGGCACGCGCCTGTTCATTCGCCGGCAGCGCGAAGTGAGCCTGACCGAGGCCGGTTCCGCCTTGCTGGGCGAGGCCGAAGCCACCGTGCGCCAGTTCGAATTTGCCCAGCGCAACGCCCAGCGTGCCGGGCGTGGGGAGATCGGCCACCTCGAGTTGGGTTACGTCGCTTCGGCGGTGTATTCGGGGTTATTGCAGCGGCAAATGCAGGCATTCAGCCAAACGTTTCCCGATGTGAGCGTGAATGTGCGCGAATGCCCCATGGCCACCTTGCCAAGTGCGGTGGCCGATGGACGCTATGACATTGGCTATATCCGCTCGCCGATGCCCCTGCCCGAAGGGGTCGAGGCGGTGCGCCTGGACAGTGAGGGCTTTGTGTTGGCGCTGCCCCAGGCTTCCTGGCTGCTGGGGCTCAAGGCCATCGGCTGCGAACACCTGCAAAACGAGACGTTTATCCTGCCGGAGCAGATCAGCGGCACCTTGCAAGTGGCGGCGCAAGGCGGCTACGCGCCGCGCCTGGGGCCACAGCCCGGTGGGTTGGTTGCGGTGTTGGCGTTAGTGTCGTTGGGCCAGGGTGTCGCGGTGGTGCCGACATCGGTGATGGGGCATGTGAGTTTGCCGGGCGTGGTGTACCGCAGCATCCAGGGCAGTGATGCGTCGTCGTGGCTGTCATTGATTCACCGGCGCTTTGAGCAGGCGCCGGCGGTGGCGCGGTATGTCCAGCAGGTCAAGCACTCAGTCGCGGCTGCACCGAGTCCGCCAGGCGCGTAAGGATCAGGCAGCACGACACCGCCCCGGCATCCAGCACGCCCAGTGAGCGCTCGCCCAAGCGACTGGCGCGGCCGATCTTCGCCACCAGGTCCTTGGTCGAATCGCGCCCTTGGGACGCGGCGGCTTTCATTGCCTCGAGCGCATCGTTGAAGGACGACCCCGCGGCATGCGCCTGCTCGAACGCTTCGACCGCCGGGATCAAGGTGTCCATCAGGCATTTGTCGCCCACGCCGGCTTCAGTGATGTCCTGCAACGAGGTCAGGCCGCCGCGCAGCAAGTGGGCGAAGGTGGCCGCGTCAATCTCTTCACAGCCGCGCACTTCGTCGGCCATGCCGATAAACAGGCTGCCGTACAGGGGCCCCATGGAGCCGCCAATCCCTTCCATCAGGCTCAGGGTCAATTCATCCAGTGCTTCGGCCAGGCTCAGTTGGCGACCTTCGATCGTGCGCCCGCAATGGGCAAAGCCCTTGGCCATATTGATGCCGTGGTCGCCATCGCCAATGGCGCCGTCGACTGCGCTGAGGTATTCACGGTTGGCCACGATCACACTGACCAGGTCGGTGACGATGGCGCTGCCATCGCGGGTGGAAAAATGCTGGCTCATGGTTCACTCCGCCTGGGTCATGCCGATGGAGCGGCAGGGTTGGTCGATCAGGGTTTTCAGCTCGGCGTCGAGGCCGAGCAGGGTCAGGGTCACGCCCATCATTTCCAGGGAGGTGAAGTAGTTGCCCACGTAGCAACGGTGGATCTTCAAGCCCTTGGCCGTGAGTTGGCGTTCCACCTCGGCGTAGAAAATGTACAACTCCATCACCGGCGTGGCGCCAAGACCGGAGACCAGCACCACCACACTGTCGTCCTGGCTGAAATCGCGGTCGGCGAGGATCGGCGCGAGCATGCGTTCGGCCATGGCGGCGGCGGATTCGATGGGGATCACTTCGATGCCCGGCTCACCGTGATGGCCGATGCCCAGTTCCATCTGGCCGTCGGGGATCTGGAAGTTCGGCTTGCCCACGGCGGCAATGGTGCACGGCGTGAGGCCGATGCCAATGGAGCGGCAATGGTCGACGGCTTTTTGTGCGACGCGGATCACCCCGTCCAGGTCGTAATGCTGGGCGGCTGCGGCCCCGCCGATCTTCCACATGAAGATTTCCCCGGCCACGCCGCGCCGCTTGGCAATCTCAGCCTTGGGCGCAGAGGCGACGTCGTCGTTGGCGACCACGGTACGGATGCGCATGTCTTTGCTGGCGGCCATTTTCATCGCCAGCTTCACGTTCATGTTGTCGCCGGCATAGTTACCGTACAGGCAGGCCACGCCCGCGCCGTGGTCGGCGGCGCGGAAGGCATCGAAGAAACTTTTGGCGGTCGGTGAGGAAAAAATCTCACCGACAGCCACGGCGTCGACCAGGCCGGGCCCGACGTAGCCGAGGAAGGCCGGCTCATGGCCCGAGCCGCCGCCCGTGACAATGCCGACGCGGCCTTGCGCCGAAGGCCTGGCTTTGACGATGACCCGTGGATTGGTTTCGTATTGACGCAACTGCGGGTGCGCGACGAGGATGCCGCGCAGCATGTCCTCTACCACTTGGTCTGGATCGTTGATGACTCGATTCATAACGCGGGTTCCTGTGTTCTTGTTCTATGGATTCACAGCCATTCAGTGTGGGAGGTGTGATGTGCCTAAGGTTGCAGTACAACTTTGAGCGACTTGTCGCCACGCTCCATCACCGCAAACGCCTCCTTGAAATCCGCCAGGGCGAACGTGTGGGTCACCACGTCACGCATGTCGATCTTGCGGCTGCCGATAAAGTCGATGGCCCTCGGGTACATATACGGCCCCAGGTGCGAGCCGAGTACATCGAGTTCCTTGCGGTCGCCAATAATCGACCAATCCACCGTGGCCTCGTCGTTGAACACGCTGAACTCAACGAAGCGCCCGAGTTTGCGCAGCATCGCCAGGCCCTGGTTGACGGCCTTGTGATGACCGGTGGCCTCGATATAGATGTCGCAGCCGTAGCCCTCGGTGATCTCGCGGATCTTCGCCAGCACGTCCACCTCGGCGGGGTTCCATACTTCGTCGGCGCCCATGCGTAGGGCGAGGGCGGCGCGTTCGGGTTTCATGTCCAGCACGATCAGCTTTTTCGGGTTGCGCATGCGCACCGCGCCGATGATGCCCAGGCCCAGGGTGCCGGCGCCGGCAACCACCACCACGTCATCGAAATCCACGTTGGCGCGCTCGGCCGCATGCAGCGAGCAGGCCAGCGGTTCGATCAGGATGGCTTCGTCCGGTGCTATCGAATCCGGCACTTTATGGATGATGCCTTCCTTGGTGAAGATCATGTATTGGGCCATGGCCCCCTGCACGTTGTTCTGGAAGCCATACAGGTCATGCTTCTGGCACATCCAGTACTGGCCGTGATTACAGAAACGGCAACCCCAGCACGGCACGATCTGCTCGGAGATCACCCGGTCGCCGACCTTCACTCCGCGTTTCTCTGCGCCGGGGCCGAGGGCGACCACGCGACAGACGAACTCATGCCCGGGAATCATCGGTGGTTTCACATAGCGCGGTTGCTCGGCATCGCCCCAGAATGACGGTGCGCCGCGGTAGGTCTTGATGTCGCCCATGCAAATACCGCACAGCTCGACCTTGGTGAGGATTTCCTCGGGGCCGGGGGTGGGCACCTCGACCGTTTCCAGGCGATAGTCTTCCGGGCCATGGCAGACCACGGCCTGCATGGTTTTCGGGATGCTCGGGGAGAGTTGTTCAGGTGTGCGTTCGATGACGGTGGACATGACAAAACCTCACGACAAAAAATGAATTACTGAATGCTGTAGCCGCCGTCGATCACCATGTTCGCGCCGGTGATCATCTGGGCGGCGTCGCTGAGCAGGTACAACGCCAGCCCGGCGATTTCTTCCGGCTGGGCAAAGCGGCCCGCCGGGATCTGCAATTTGGCCCGCTCACCCACTTCTCCGGCCCACGCCTTCTTGCCCAGGGCGGTCTCGACGATGGTGGGGGAGATGGCGTTGACGGAGATGTGCGGTGCCCATTCCATGGCCAGCACCTTGGTCATGCCGACGATGGCTGCCTTGCTCGCGCAGTAGGCGACGTGACGATCCAGGCCGATTACGGCGGCCTGGGAGGCGAGGTTGACGATACGCCCGCGGCCTTGGGCGAGCATGTGCCTGGCGCAGGCCTGGGCCACGAAGAAGCTGGCCTTGAGGTTGATGTCCAGGGTGGTGTCCCAGGCGCTTTCGCTGACATCGACAGCCTTGTCCAGCAGGACGACACCCGCGCTGTTGATCAGGTAGTCCAGGCGCTGGAAGCGTTCGACGACCTGGTCGATGGTGTGTTGCACCTCGCCGATCCGGCTGAGGTCGACGGCAATGCCCAGGTGCCCGGCACCGAGGCTGGCGGCGACGTCGACCACCGCCGGGTCGCGATCCAGCAATGCTACGCGGGCACCACGCTCCACCAGCAGGTTGGCACAGGCCAGGCCGATCCCGGCGGCACCACCGGTGATCACCGCGCAACGGCCGCTGAGGTCGAAGGCTTGGTTCCAGAATCCAGACATGCATGACTCCATTTTTGAATAGGGTGGAGATCAACGTGTGGGAGGGGGCTTGCTCCCGATGGCGGTGTGTCAGTCACCTGATCTACCACTGTTACACCGCCATCGGGAGCAAGCCCCCTCCCACATTTGACAGTATTTCAAGTCAATAACTACTTGCCGCCGCTGACTTGCTTGTACAGCGCATCGGCGTTGGCGTTAGTCACTGACACCCACGGCAGGATGTAGGTCTTGGCGGTGCCATCACCCCATTTCACGTCCTTGGCATAGCGCTCCCAGATCACCGACTGCGGCTTGTAGTCCTTGCCGGCAAGCGCACGCAGGGCCACGTCCAAGGCGCCTTGGGACTGGGCCTGGGCGTCCTGCAGGAAGGTGGTGACTTCGTCTTTCTTCGCGGCCTGGATCGCATCCGGCATGCCGTCGATGGAGGTGACGGGTACGTCCTTGGAGGTCAAGCCATGGGACTTCAGGGCCTGTACGGCGCCGAGGGCCATGTCGTCGTTCTGCGCGATCACGCCGTTGATGCCTTTGGGGTGAGCGTTGAGCCAGTCTTCAGTCAGTGCCAGGGCCTGGGCGCGGTCCCAGTTGGCGGTCTTTTTCTCGATGATCTTGATGTCGGGGTGTTTGCCCAGCACTTCCAGCTCGCCTTTTTCCCGGTCGATCTGCGCCGACTGGCCAATCGGCCCCTGGATGATCACCACGTTGCCCTTGCCGTTGAGCTTGTCGACCATGGCCTGGGCCTGCAGGCGGCCGCCTTCCACATCATCGTTACCCACGTAAGGGACGGCGGCATCGGCTACTTTCGTATTGGAGGCGATGACCACTACGTCGTTGCTCATGGCCTGTTTCACCGTACCGACGCCGGCCTTGGTGTCGATCGGCACGAACAGGATGGCGTCGTAGTGCTGGGTCACCATGTTTTCGATCTGGTTGTTCTGGGTCAGGGCATCGTAGTTGCCGTCGAATACGGTCAACTGCACGGTGCCATCCTTGACGGCCGGGTGCTCCTTGAGCTCGCGGACCCAGTTCTGCATGAACTGGCCCTTGAGCCCGTAGACAGCAGCGCCGACCTTGTAGGTCTTGCCATCGGCGGCCAGGGCGATACTGCTGGCGAGCAGGGAGAGCGCCGCGACCGCGGCGAAGGGCATACCAATTTTCATGAGTTGAACTCCGTTATTGTTGTAGTGGTTCGTTCTCTAGCGTTTTTTCTTGCGCCACACGTCGATCAGTACTGCAAACACGATGATCAGGCCCTTGGCGACCTGCTGGTAATACGAGGACACGCCGAGCAGGTTGAGCCCGTTGTTGATCACGCCGATCAACAGCGCGCCGAACAGCGTGCCGACAATGCTGCCAGTGCCGCCGGACAGGCTGGTGCCACCGATCACCACTGCGGCAATCGCGTCCAGCTCATAGGAAACCCCGGCCTGGGGCAGGGCAGAGGTCGTGCGTGCCGACAGCACCACGCCGGCCAGGCCGGCGAGCAGGCCCGAGACCACGTACACCGAAAACATCACTTTGCGCACGCCAATGCCGGAGGTGCGCGCGCTCTTTTCATTGCCGCCCACGGCGTACACATAGCGGCCGTAGGTGGTGTAGCGCAGCACCATCCAGAAGATCAGCGCGACCACCGCGAAGATGATGATCGGCACGCCAATCGGGCCGATCTTGCCGATGCCCAGGGCGAGGTAGGCGTCGGGCAGGTCGGTGATCGGGCTGCCGTCATTGAGGATGAACGTCATGCCTCGCGCCACGCTGAGCATGCCGAGGGTGGCCACGAACGGCGGGATCGACAGGTTGGCGACCATGAAGCCATTCACCACGCCGAGCATCGCCCCGGCGAACATCCCGGCGCTCACCGCCGCCAGCAGGCCGTAGCCTTGGGTTGCGACCATCGCGCTGCACAGCCCGGCAAACGCCAGGATCGAGCCCACGGACAGGTCAATGCCCTTGGTCAGGATCACGTAGGTCATGCCCACGGCAAGGATGCCGTTGATGGAGGTCTGGCGCAGGATGTCCATCCAGTTGCGCCAGGTCATGAAGTATTCGCTGGAAAACGCCATCACCACGCACAGCAGGATAAACACCAGCGGCAGGCCGAAGCGGTCGAGGGTCAGGCGCAGGTGGCTGCGTGGCGCGGCAGTGATGGGGGCGGCTATGGTTTTGGCATTCATGAGGCAAGACTCAACAAGGCTTCCTGGGAAAGGGCGGTGTCGGTGCTGATGGTCACCAGCCGGCCGCCTTTGAATACAGCGATGCGATCACTCAGGTGCAGCAGTTCCGGGGCCTCCGACGACACCACGATGGCGGCGCCGCCGGCGCGCACGAACTGGTCGAGCAGGTGGTAGATCTCCTGCTTGGCGCCTTCATCGATGCCGCGAGTGGGTTCGTCGCACAGCAGGCACACCGGTTCGGTCGACAGGCACTTGGCGAGCACCACCTTCTGCTGGTTACCGCCGCTCATGGAGGCCACCGGCAGTTCCAGGGAGGTGGTCTTGATCTGCAGGCGCTTGACCATGTCCTGGGCCAGTTGGGTTTCCTTGCGTGCGTTGATCAGTGACCAGCTCGACAGGCGCTTGTAGGCCGACAGTGCAATGTTGGAAAGAATGCTGGAGCTGAGCACCAGGCCGCTGTCCTTGCGGTCTTCGGTGACTAGTGACATGCCCGCGTTGATCGTCGCCTTGGGCAGCCCGATCGGCAGGGGCTTGCCTTGCAGGGTGACGCTGCCGGAATCGGCGACCGTCAGCCCATAGATGCAATTGAGGAACTCGCTGCGCCCTGACCCCATCAGGCCATAGATGCCGAGGATTTCACCCTGGCGCAGTTGCAGGCTGATGTCATGGAATTCGCCGGCGCGGCTCAGGTTGTCGACTTGCAGGCAGGTGTCGGCGGCACATTCGCGGCCGACCTTGTGGTCGATGCGTACCAGCTCCTGGCCGACGATGCCGCGTACCAGGTGCTGTCGGTCAATATCGGCCATGCGCCCACTTTCGACAAAGGCGCCGTCGCGGAAGATGCTGTAGTCATCGGCGATCTGCGCCAGCTCGCTCAACCGGTGCGACACATACACGATGCCGGCGCCACGCGCGGTAAGGCGGCGGATCGCCTTGAACAGGGTTTCGGCTTCGCGCTCGCCGATGGCCGAGGTGGGCTCGTCCATGATCATCACCTGGCAGTCATGGCTGAACGCCTTGGCGATTTCCACCAATTGGATTTGCGCGACGCTGAGGCGATGCATGGGGCTGGTGGCCTCGACGTCGAATTCCAGGCTGTCCAGCAGTTCGCGGGTGCGCCGGTTCAGGGCCTTGCTGTCGACGATGCAGCCGGCACGGCGCGGTTCGCGGCCCAGCCAGATGTTTTCGGCAACGGTCATGTAGGGGATGGGTTCCAGCTCCTGGGTGATCATCGCGATCCCTGCCGCGAGGGCTTCACTCGGGCGATTGAACTGCACCGGGGTGCCATTGAGCAGGATGGTGCCGGCGTCGCGCGGGGTGATGCCCATCAGGATGCTCAGGAAAGTCGACTTGCCTGCGCCATTACCGCCGCACAGGGCGTGGACGCTGCCGGCCCGCAGAGAGAGGCGCCCGTCACGCAGGGCGGGAACCCCGGCGTAAGCCTTGGCGACGTGTTCAGCCTGGAGCAGTAATGGCGTAGCCATCGGCGTGTCCTCGTGCTGTGAATTCTTATTAGGTCGCACAGTCATGTTTCGCTGTGATCATATGTGTATCAAATGAAATTCTGATCAGTCAATATCTTTCATGTAAAAGCGCTGATTCTCATCTTTAGCCCAAATAATGGCTTTTTAGGCGGCTTTGACTGGCGGGTCAGTTAAAACATGCTTGACAGAAAGGGTGTGATGTCAGAGAAATGACTGAGCAAAATTTCACTGGCTGATCATATGATCGGTCATCGGTACGATCACGGCAGCGGAGCCAGACGCCATGAACACACCTTTTCCGGTGGCTATCGGATGCGATGAAGCGGGTTTTGAGCTCAAGGAGTTGTTAAAGCGCCATATCGAAGCGCTGGGTTACCCGGTGACCGACTTCGGCACCCATTCCACCGCGCCGGTGCTGTACCCCGACATCGCTCTGGCGGTGGCCACCGCGATCAATGCCGGGCAACAGCGCCTGGGCGTACTGGTGTGCGGTACCGGGATCGGCATGGCGATTTCCGCCAACAAGGTGTTGGGCATTCGTGCGGCCCAGGCCCATGATACCTATTCGGCCGAGCGTGCACGCAAGAGCAACGATGCGCAGATCCTGTCCATCGGCGCACGGGTGATCGGCGCCGAGCTGGCGAAAAGCATCGTCAAGTCGTTCCTGGAGTCGGAGTTCGAAGCGGCACGTTCCGGGGCCAAGGTCGAGCGCATCAATGCGATCGAGCGCGATGGGCATCAGTAGTGGACGTGACGGGGCAAGAGTCGGGAGAATGCGCCTTTGACGCCGAAACGGAAGCCCGTCCCCATGAGTGACAGCACCCAGCGCATTGCCAGCGATATCGATCAGATGACCGAAGTGGCGATGCTCTATTACCTCGAGAACGTCACTCAGGAGGCGATTGCCAAGCGCCTCGACCTGTCCCGCGCAAAAGTCAGTCGCTTGCTCAAGCGCGCGCGGGATGAAGGGATTGTCGAGGTGCGCGTGTTGCAGCACCCGGCGATGAACAGCGAGCTGGAGCGAGCGCTGGTGGAACGCTTCAAGCTCGACCGGGCCTTGATCGCCGTCGACCACAGCGACCCCGACACCCAGCGCTCGGCGGTTGCCAGCCTGGTGGCCAATTACCTGAACAAAACCCTGAGCGACGGCATGATCGTCGCCGTGGGCATGGGGCGCAACGTGGGAGCGGTGGCCGATAATGTATTTTTACCGGTGACGCGCAATTGCACATTTGTCTGCGCCATCGGCGGTTCGCTCAAGGCTGGCGAATATATGAACCCGGACCATATCTGCCGGCGCCTGGCCCTGCGCTTTGGCGGCGAGAGTGAAAGTCTGTATGCCCCGGCCCTGGTGGCCAACCCGGAACTGCGCGGCGTGCTGATCAATAACGACACGGTGCGCTCGACCCTGGATCGAGCGCGGCGGGCCGATATTGCATTGATTGGCATCGGCGATATGAGCGAAAACAGCAATATGGTGCGCATGGGCTGGTTCTCGCCCCAGGAGATCGCGCAGGCGCGGTTGTCCGGTACGGTGGGCGACATGATGGGCTATGACTTTATCGATATTCATGGCCAGCCGGCGGTCAACGCCATTCAAGGGCGAGTGATCGGGTTGACGGTGCAGGAGTTGTTCCGGATTCCGGATGTGGTCGCGATCGCGAGTGAGAACACCAAGGCGGCGGCGACGCTGGGCGCGTTGCGGTCGGGGGTGATCAATACGTTGGCGACTACGGTGACGAATGCCCACACCATCCTGGCGTTGGATGATGCGACCAGAAAGTCCTGATTCAACACAGGTCAAAATGTGGGAGGGGGGACAGGTTTTGTAATAGTTTTGTGTTGTGGGAAATTTGTATTTCAATTGTAGGATTCAAGTCCTTTTGTGACTTCAGGACTTGCATGAACACCCTCTCGGAGCCCCCCAGTCGTCTTTCCCCAAGACAACCGCTGCCGCTGTTCCCTTTCAAGCACCCCGTATTTCGATTGCTAACCGTGTTCCGGTCCACCGACCGCGCTTTGCCGTGCCCGGCATCCTGACATCTAGATAGAGACTTTAATAAATGGAATGGTTAGCGGATCCAACGGCCTGGCTCGGCCTGTTGACCTTGATTGTGCTGGAACTGGTGCTGGGCATCGACAACCTGGTGTTTATCGCGATCCTGGCGGACAAGCTGCCGCCGGAGCAGCGCGACCGTGCGCGGTTGATCGGTTTGTCCTTGGCGCTACTGATGCGCCTGGGCTTGCTGGCGAGTATTTCCTGGCTGGTGACGCTCACCCAGCCGCTGTTTGAGGTGTTCGACAAGAGCTTCTCCGGGCGTGACCTGATCATGCTGTTTGGTGGTGTGTTCCTGTTGTTCAAGGCCACCATGGAATTGCATGAGCGCCTGGAAGGGCATGTGGCGCAGCGCACGGGGAATGTGGCCTATGCGATGTTCTGGCCGATCGTGGCGCAGATCGTCGTCCTCGACGCGGTGTTCTCCCTCGACGCGGTGATCACTGCAGTCGGCATGGTGGATGAGCTGGCGGTGATGATGATCGCGGTGATCATTTCCATCGGCTTGATGATCGTCGCGAGCAAACCGTTGACCCGTTTCGTCAACGCGCACCCGACGGTGATCATGCTGTGCCTGGGCTTTTTGATGATGATCGGTTTCGCCCTGACCGCCGAAGGCCTGGGCTTCCACATTCCCAAAGGTTACCTGTACGCGGCCATTGGTTTTTCGATCCTGATCGAGGTGTTCAACCAGATTGCCCGGGCCCGGCGCAAGAAGTCGGCGCAGGGTGCGTTGCCGGTGCGTGAGCGTACGGCCCATGCGGTGATGCGCTTGCTGGGCGGGCGCAGCCTGGCGGTGGAGGAGGTGGGCGAAGACGTGGCTGACCTGCTGGGCGAACCGGATGCCAGCCAGGGCCCGTTGTTTGATCGGCGCGAGCGCGTGATGATCAGTGGTGTGCTGCAGTTGGCCGAACGGCCGATCCGCACCTTGATGACGCCGCGGGCCAAGGTCGACTTTATCGACTTGGCGGATGATCCCGACACGATTCGCCTGAAATTGATGCATTCGTCCTATTCGCGGCTGCCGTTGATCCGCGACGGTGCCGTTGATGAGCCCTTAGGCTTTGTGCACAAGAAGGAATTGCTCAAGGAATACCTGGCCGGCAACGAGCCGAACCTGGAGCACCTGGCTCGCCGGGCGATCAACCTGCTGGAGAGCTTTTCGATCCTCAACGCCCTGGAGCAGATGCGTCAGGAGTCGACCCACATCGCCTTCGTGATCAACGAATTTGGTGACTTCATGGGGGTGCTGAGCATGACCGACATCCTCGAATCCATCGCCGGTGAATTGCCGGACGCGAGTGAAATCGAGGGGCCGGACATCGTCGCGCAGGGGGATGGCTTCTGCGTCAACGGTGCCTTGAACCTCAACCAGATTCGTCAGCGCACCGGCTTCAATGCTGCGGCGACCGAGGATTACCAGACCCTGGCCGGTCTGGTAATGAGTCTGCTCGACCGCCTGCCGATGGTGGGCGATAGCCTGGAGCATGCGGGCTGGCGCCTGACGGTGGCGACGGTGGAGGAGCGGCGGGTGACGCAGGTGCTCTTGCGCCCTTGCGACGGGCATAGCGCTTGAAGGTGTCCTCGAGAAACTGCGCTTGCTGGTCTTCGGGGCCAAAGCCTTTGAACTTTTCCATCAGCGTGCCGTTGAGGAAGATCAGCAGCGTCGGGGTGCCCGTAACGTCGGGGTGCCTCGGCGTCTTGGCGCAATCGAGCACCAGGCTGACAACGGAGCGGTACTTGCCAGCGATCAGCTCAAATAATGGCCCTGAGCACGCACAGGCTGGGCAGTGATCGGAAACAAACAGCATGAATACCGGGCGCGAGGTGCTCAACGCGCGCCGGTAATCCTTGGCATTGGCGATGGTTGCGGTGGCAATCCCCATGAGGGCCTCCCTTTGGATGATGCGGGTTTTTGCCAACGCTACGACCAGGAATCAGTGTCGTCTACTGTCAACCTTCACAGGTAGCCAGGGGGGCAAGCGTCGTCCGCACGCTCCCCCCATTTGAGCGCCTGGTCGGCGGTGATGTGCCAACGCTGGCCACAGGGCGGTGGTTTTCCCATGATTGAAACGTGCCCGGTGTTGGTGCGCGGTAACACCGTTGTGGCGCATGTGCAGGGGACCGTCGCGGTCGGATGGGGCCCTGGGTAGCAAGCTGATTTCAGCTGCTGGCGTAACGCCGTTAGCCAGAAGGCTGTTTATCCGTCTGATTTATAAACCATTTATTCCCCGCATATTTTTCCGTTACTGCCTGTGGCACACTTTCTGCTGTCTATTCCGTTGTTACATACTAAGTTCCGGTATAGCGGAATACACAACTCCTGGAGTGCTTGTCATGCATCACCGACCTTCCGTGTTTAAAGCGTGTGTTTTTCTTTTCGCCGCATCGGCATCCCTCGCAGGCCTCGTGCAGGCGGCGGACAGCAAGCTCGATAACGTGCTCAAGCGTGGGCACCTGATCGTGGGTACAGGCAGTACCAATGCGCCGTGGCACTTCCAGGGAGCGGATGGCAAGTTGCAGGGGTTTGATATTGATATTGGCCGCATCGTGGCCAAGGGGCTGTTCAACGACCCGAGCAAGGTCGAGTTTGTGGTGCAGTCGTCCGACGCCCGGATTCCCAACCTGCTGACCGACAAGGTCGACATGAGTTGCCAGTTCATTACCGTCACCGCCAGCCGCGCGCAGCAAGTGGCCTTTACCTTGCCGTACTACCGCGAAGGCGTGGGCCTGCTGCTGCCCAACAACAGCAAGTACAAGGAAATCGAAGACCTGCAAGCCGCCGGCGATGGCGTCACCGTGGCGGTGTTGCAAAACGTCTACGCCGAAGAACTGGTGCACCAGGCACTGCCCAAGGCCAAGGTCGACCAGTACGACAGCGTCGACCTGATGTACCAGGCCGTGAACTCCGGTCGCGCCGATGCCGCCGCCACCGACCAGTCTTCGGTCAAATACCTGATGGTGCAGAACCCTGGCCGCTATCGCAGCCCGGCCTATGCCTGGAGCCCGCAGACCTATGCGTGCGCGGTCAAGCGTGGCGACCAGGACTGGCTGAACTTCGTCAACACCGCGCTGCATGAAGCCATGACCGGTGTGGAGTTCCCCACCTACAAGGCTTCGTTCAAGCAGTGGTTCGGTGTGGACCTGCCAGAACCTGCCATTGGTTTCCCCGTCGAGTTCAAGTGATTCGTGAAAACCGGGGCGCCGCGCCTGGCGCCCCCATCAGGTACCGTTGACCATGAACTATCAGTTGAACTTTGCCGCCGTGTGGCGTGATTTCGACACCTTGCTCGCGGGGTTGTGGCTGGGCCTTGAGCTGGCACTGCTGTCGATCGCCATCGGCTGCGTGATCGGCCTGTTGATGGCGTTTGCCATGCTGTCCAGGCACCGGGCGTTGCGTATCCTCGCCTCGGTGTACGTGACGGTAGTACGCAACACGCCGATCCTGGTGCTGATCCTGTTGATCTACTTCGCCTTGCCCAGCCTGGGCATCCGCCTGGACAAGATCCCCTCGTTCATCATTACCTTGTCGCTGTACGCCGGTGCTTACCTGACCGAAGTGTTCCGTGCCGGGTTGTTGAATATTCCCAAGGGGTTGCGTGAAGCCGGGCTGGCGATTGGCCTGGGCGAGTGGCGAATCCGTGCCTACATCACCGTGCCAGTGATGCTGCGCAACGTGCTGCCCGCGCTGTCCAACAACTTTATCTCGCTGTTCAAGGACACCTCACTGGCGGCCGCGATCGCGGTGCCGGAGCTGACCTATTACGCCCGCAAGATCAACGTCGAAAGCTACCGGGTGATTGAAACCTGGCTGGTCACGACCGCGCTCTATGTGGCTGCCTGTTACCTCATTGCCATGCTGCTCCGTTACCTGGAACAGCGTCTGGCGATCCGTCGTTAAGGAAGGTTTCCATGTACGAATCCCCCAGCTGGTTGCATGAGTTGTGGATCGCCCGGGACACCCTCTGGGCGGGTTTCCAGACCAGTGTGTACGTGTCGGCGCTGGCAATTATCTTCGGCACCCTGATCGGCATCGTCGCCGGGTTGATCCTGACCTACGGCAAATTCTGGATGCGGGCGCCGTTTCGCGTGTATGTCGACTTGATCCGTGGCACGCCGGTGTTTGTGCTGGTGCTGGCGTGTTTCTACATGCTGCCGGCGCTCGGCTGGCAAATCACCGCGTTCCAGGCCGGTGCCGTCGGGTTGACGCTGTTCTGCGGTTCCCACGTCTCGGAAATCGTGCGCGGCGCGCTGCAAGCCATTCCCCGTGGGCAACTGGAAGCGGGCAAGGCGATTGGCCTGACGTTCTACCAGTCCCTGGGCTACGTGCTGTTGCCCCAGGCGCTGCGGCAGATCCTGCCGACCTGGGTCAATTCCTCCACGGAAATCGTCAAGGCCTCGACCCTGTTGTCGGTGATCGGCGTGGCCGAACTGCTGTTGAGTACCCAGCAGGTGATCGCGCGCACCTTCATGACCCTGGAGTTCTACCTGTTCGCAGGCTTTATGTTCTTTGTCATCAACTACGCCATCGAGTTATTCGGGCGCTACATTGAAAAGCGGGTGGCCTTGCCATGAACCAACCTCAAACAACCGAACCGCTGCTGAACATTCGCGGCCTGCGTAAACAATATGGGCAGGTCGAAGTGCTCAAGGGCGTCGACCTGTCCATGCAGCGCGGCAACGTGGTGACGTTGATCGGCTCCAGCGGCTCGGGCAAGACCACGTTGTTGCGTTGCGTCAACCTGCTGGAAGAATTCCAGGGCGGGCAGATTACCCTCGACGGTGAGTCCATCGGCTACAGCGAAATCGCCGGCAAGCGTGTACGTCACCCTGAACGGGTGATTGCCCAGCACCGCGCGATGACCGGCATGGCGTTCCAGCAGTTCAACCTGTTCCCGCACCTGAGCGCGTTGCAGAACGTTACCCTTGGCCTGCTCAAGGTCAAAAAGATGGGTAAGGACGAAGCGGTGGCCCTGGCCGAAAAATGGCTGGATCGCGTTGGCTTGCTGGAACGCCGCAATCACTTTCCCGGTCAGCTCTCAGGCGGCCAGCAGCAGCGTGTGGCGATCGCCCGCGCGATTGCGATGAACCCGAGCCTGATGCTGTTCGACGAAGTCACTTCGGCCCTCGACCCGGAATTGGTGGGCGAGGTGCTCAGTGTGATCAAGGGCCTGGCGGAGGAGGGCATGACCATGTTGCTGGTCACCCACGAAATGCGCTTTGCCTATGAGGTGTCGGACAAGATCGTCTTCATGAACCAGGGGCGTATTGAAGAGCAGGGCTCGGCGAAGGACATCTTCGAACGGCCGCAATCGCCGCGCCTGGCGGAATTTCTGAAAAACATTCGTTTTTAAATGGTCAGTCAGCAGGAGAAACAGTTATGAGCATTACTCGTTACGGCGCCGGCAGCACCGCCGGCGGTGGTCAGCCGCGTCCTTTCGCCCGCGCGGTGGAAGCGGACGGCTGGCTCTACGTCTCGGGCCAGGTGCCAGCGGTGGACGGTGAAATCATCACGGGCGGGATCATCGAGCAAACCCGGCAGACCATGCGCAACGTGGTGGCGATCCTTGAAGAAGCCGGCTACGAATTGAAAGACGTGGTACGTGTGGGCGTGTGGCTGGAAGACCCCCGGGACTTCTGGAGTTTCAACAAAGTGTTCGGCGAATACTTCACCCCCGAACACGCCCCGGCGCGGGCCTGTGTGCAGGCCAACATGATGGTTGATTGCAAGGTCGAGATTGATTGCGTGGCCTACAAGAAAAAAGGCTAAATTGCCCCACTCTTGAGACCACAGGAAATCCAATGTGGGAGGGGGCTTGCCCTAATGCCGTTCAGTTAAGCGTACATCGCCTTCTGTAGGAGCGAGCTTGCTCGCGAAAAACGTCAACGATAACGCGTGTTTCCTGAATGAACGCGGCGCCTGTGAGTTTTTCGCGAGCAAGCTCGCTCCTACAAAAAAGCCTTAACTGAACGGCATTAGGGCTTGCCCCCCTCCCACAATGGACCTGCGCCAGCCCCACCCTTTCGACCGGATCGAAAATTGCCATGACCGAAGACACCATCAAACGTCGCGCCAAAGGCCTGGACCGTGCGTTCGATATCCTCGACTTTCTCAAGGAAATCGGGCAGCCCCTGCGCCCGAATGATATTGCCAACGGTATCGGCAGCCCCAAGTCCACCGTCTACGAACTGGTCGCGTCCTTGCTGGAACGGCGCATTCTCGAAACCGTGGGCAAGGACGGTCACGTCTACCTCGGCCGCCAGTTGTACTTTCTCGGCCAGGCGCATTTGCGTCATTTCGACCTGACCCGCGAGGCTGACCACGCCTTGCAGGAGATCGTCAGCCAGACCCACGAAACCGCGCAGATGTGCCTGCTCAACGGGCGTAAATACACGGTGGCGCTGATGCGCGAAGGCGAGCGGCATTTCCGTATTTCTTCGGATATCGGTGAGAACGCGCCGATCCCGTGGACCGCGTCCGGGCGCCTGCTGCTGGGGCACTTGAGCGATCAGCAGATCGTCGACCTGATCGACCCTGAGGATTTCATCCTGCCGGACGGCCAGCGCCTGCCGCTGGAGACCTTCCTCGCACAAATCCGCCAGGCCACGGTCGATGGCTTCTTTTCCTTCGACAGCGTGGCCGACACCTTCACCCATTGTTTTGCCGCCCCGGTTCGGGACGCGCAAGGCATCAGCATTGCGACCTTGTGCATCGTCGCCCCGAGGGCCGATGCCAGCACTCATTACAACGACTATCGCCGGGTGTTGATCGAAAGCGCCAACAACCTGGCCCGTCGCATCAACGAATAGGAGCTTTCCATGTCTGCCATCAATGCCGTTGAAAAGGGCGCCGCTGCTGTCGGCGCCCACCTGGTCCGTGACGTCAGCCTGCCGGCGCTGGTCCTGCACCGCGATGCCCTGGAGCACAACATCCGCTGGATGCAGGATTTCGTCAGCCACAGCGGCGCGCAGCTTGCGCCACACGGCAAGACCAGCATGATGCCGGCGCTGTTCCAGCGCCAGCTGGCGGCCGGTGCCTGGGGCATTACCCTGGCCACCGCGGTGCAGACTCGCGCGGCTTATGCAGGTGGCGTGCGGCGTGTACTGATGGCCAACCAACTGGTGGGCGCGCCGAACATGGCGTTGATCGCCGACCTGCTGGCCGATGGGGATTTCGACTTCCACTGCCTGGTCGATCACCCGGACAACGTCGCCGATCTGGGGCTGTTCTTCGCCGCCCGTGGCCTGCGCCTGAACGTGATGATCGAGTACGGCGTGGTCGGCGGCCGTTGTGGCTGCCGCAGCGAGCAGGCGGTGCGAGACCTGGCCAAGGCGATCAAGGCCCAGCCGGCCCTGGCCCTCACCGGTATCGAAGGCTATGAAGGCGTGATCCATGGCGAGCACGCCATCAGCGGCGTCCGTGACTTCGCCGCCAGCCTGGTACGCCTGGCCGTGGACTTGCAAAACAACGGTGCGTTCGACTTGGCCAAACCTATCATCACCGCCTCGGGCTCGGCCTGGTACGACCTGATTGCCGAGTCGTTCGAGGCGCAGAACGCTGCCGGTCGTTTCCTCAGCGTGTTGCGCCCTGGCAGCTATGTGGCCCATGACCACGGTATCTACAAAGCGGCGCAGTGCTGTGTACTTGAGCGCCGCAGCGACCTCAGCGAGGGCCTGCGGCCGGCGCTGGAAGTCTGGGCCCATGTGCAATCGCTGCCCGAGCCAGGCTTCGCGGTGATCGCCCTGGGCAAGCGCGATGTGGCCTACGACGCCGGCCTGCCGGTGCCGCTCAAGCGCTACCGAGCGGGGATCCTGCCAGCGGAAGGGGAGGATGTGAGCGCCTGCAACGTCACGGCAGTGATGGATCAGCACGCGTTCATGACCGTGGCCCCGGACGTTGAACTGCGCATTGGCGACATCATTTCCTTTGGCACCTCCCACCCTTGCTTGACCTTTGACAAGTGGCAGGTCGGTTGCCTGGTGGATGAGCAGTTGCAGGTGATCGAGTCCCTGCATACCTGCTTCTAGACCGTGTCGCGCCTATCGGGGGCAAGCCCCCTCCCACATTTGAAAGGTGTGGGAGGGGGCTTGCCCCCGATGAGGCCATCAGCCCCCCGAGACAGCAACCATGACCACCCATCCCCGCATCGCCTTGATCGGCGAATGCATGATCGAACTGCAACACCGCGCCGACGGCAGCCTGCAACAAAGTTTCGGCGGCGACACCCTCAACACGGCGGTGTACCTGCGCCGTGAGCTGGGCGACATCGGCAGCGTCGACTATGTCACTGCCCTGGGCGACGACAGCTTCAGCGATGCGATGTGCGCGCAATGGCAGGAAGAGGGGCTTGGCCTGGGCCGGGTCCAGCGCCTGCCTGGGCGTTTGCCGGGGTTGTACTGCATCCAGACGGATGCGCACGGCGAGCGCAAGTTTCTCTATTGGCGTAATGAAGCGGCGGTACGTGACTGCTTTACCACGCCGGCCGCCGCGCCGATCCTGGCGGCATTACCCGGTTATGACGTGGTGTATTTCAGCGGCATTACCCTGGCGGTAATCGGTGATATCGGGCGCGCGCGTTTGCTCAAGGCCCTGATCGAAACCCGTCGGCGTGGCGGCAAAGTGGTGTTCGACAACAACTACCGGCCGCGGCTGTGGGCCACGGTGGACGTTGCCCGTGAGGCGTATCGCACAGTACTGGCCGAGGTGGATATCGCCTTGCTGACCGAAGATGACGAGCTTGCATTGTTTGGGTACGCCGACAGCGAACAGGTGTTCGCGGCGTACCCGGCGATTGCCGAAGTGGTACTCAAGCGTGGTGCGCAGGCCTGTTTGATCCGTTGCGACGGTAAGCGCTTTGCCGTGCCGGCGCTGAAGGTGGAGACGGTGGTGGATACCACGGCGGCGGGGGATTCATTCAGTGCGGCGTACCTGGCCAGTCGGCTCAAGGGGGGCTCGCCGGAGGCGGCGGCGTTGGCCGGGCATCGGTTGGCGAGCCGGGTTATCCAGGTGCCGGGGGCGCTGATCCCCAGGGAGTAAGTGAATGGCCGCCTGCGGCGGATCGGGGGCTTGCCCCCGATGGGCATGGGTATCTACGTAACTTTTCTGCCCCCCGACAAATCTCCCTGTGGCGAGCGGGCTTGCCCCGCGTTGGGCTGCGTAGCAGCCCCAGTAAAGAAGAACGCGGTGCATCAGACACTCTGTAGAGGTTGGTTTTGGGGCTGCTACGCAGCCCAACGCGGGGCAAGCCCGCTCGCCACAACAGCCCTGTCTGCCGCGCGTTCAGCGTTGAGCCAACGTTGTGTAGATACCCATGCCCCCGATGGGGGTCTTAAGTCATAGCCTCAATCGCGGTAAAACACCTGCACCAGGTGATAGCCAAACTTGCTCTTGATCGGCCCGTGAACCACCTTCACCGGCTTCTTGAAGATCACCGCATCGATCACCCCTACCATCTGCCCCGGCCGCACTTCGCCCAAGTCGCCGCCGCGCTTGCCGGACGGGCAGGTGGAGTATTTCTTGGCCAGCACATCAAAGGCTTCGCCCTTGGCGATGCGCTGCTTGAGTTGTTCGGCTTCTTCGCTGGTTTTCACCAGGATATGACGGGCTTGGGCTTTCATGGTTCTCTACCAGGTGTGCGACGGCGCGCGATTATGCCTGAACTCATTCGACCACGCTGATCATGCTGCGGATCTTGGTCGCCAACAGGTCGATGGAAAACGGTTTGGCCACCATGTCCATGCCGTCCTCCAGGAACCCCTGGCGCTCGGCGGCTTTCTCGGCGTAACCGGTCATGAACAGCACGCGCAGGCCCGGGCGATGCTGGCGGGCGATTTCCGCCAGTTGCCGGCCGTTCATGCCGGGCAGGCCAACGTCGGTCACCAGCAGGTCCACACGCAGGTCCGACTCCAGCAGCGGCAGCGCAGCACGGGCGTCCGCCGCCTGGTGGGCGGTGTAGCCCAGCTCGTCGAGCACATTGACCACCAGCATGCGCACGGCGGGGTCGTCCTCGACGACCACGACCGCTTCACCGGCCAGGGCCACTGGCGCTTCGCTCGAGTGCGGCGGCAGGCTGCTTTCCAGGGCGGTGCCATGCAGCCGCGGCAGGTACAGGCGCACGCAGGTGCCCTGGCCCGGTTCGCTTTGAATGGTCACATGGCCGCCGGACTGCTGGGCAAAGCCATAGATCATCGACAGGCCCAGGCCGGTGCCCTGGCCGATCGGCTTGGTGGTGAAGAACGGATCGAACGCCTTGGCAAGGATCTTCGGCGCCATCCCGGAGCCGTTGTCGCTCACGCCGAGCATCACGTAGTCACCGGCCTTGACCGGTTCGAGGGTGGTGATGTCGGTGCCGTCCAGGTAGCTGTTGGCGGTTTCGATCAGCAGCTCGCCGCCGTCGGGCATGGCGTCGCGGGCGTTGATCACCAGGTTGAGCAGGGCGTTTTCCAGCTGGCTGGCATCGGTGTTCACCGGCCAGATATCGCGGCCCAGCTGTACTTTCAGGGTGATATGCGCGCCCTTGGTGCGGCGGAACAGGTCCTCCAGGGAGGCCACCAGTTGATTGGGGTCGGTCGGGCGCCGGTCCAGCGACTGGCGCCGCGAGAACGCCAGCAAACGGTGGGTGAGGGCGGCGGCACGATGGGCCGAGGCTACGGCGGCGTCGGCAAAGCGGCCGATATCGTCGCTGCGCCCGGCGGCGATATAGCGTTGCATCAGGTCCAGGCTGCCGATAATGCCGGTGAGCATATTGTTGAAGTCATGGGCAATGCCGCCGGTGAGCTGGCCCACCGCTTCCATTTTCTGCGCGTGGCGCAGGGCGTCTTCGGCGCGTTCACGCTCGAACATCTCGTTTTGCAGGCGCTGGTTGGCCTCCGCCAGTGCCTGGGTGCGCTGGGCGACGCGTTCTTCGAGGTTCTCATTGAGGTTGCGCAGGGCTTCTTCGGTGAGCTTGCGTTCGGTTTCATCGATCACAAAGATGTAGAAACCGTTGACCGAGCCGTCATTGCTGAAGCGCGGCAGGTACTTCATCAACGCATGGCGCGGCCGGCCATCGTGATGGGGGGTAATGGTGGTGAAACTGCACGCCTTGCCCCCCAGCGCGGCGGTGATCATGTCCTCGCGCCCGGCATACACCTCATCGCCGAGCACTTCGCGGATGCTCTTGCCATACAGCTCCTGGGGCGTCATGCCGTACCAATCGAGGTAGGCACTGTTGTTCAGGCGAAAGCGTTGCTCATGGTCAACGTAGCCGATCAGCACCGGCATGGCGTTGATGATCAGTTGCAGTTCGGTCTGGCTTTGGCGCAAGGCCTGTTCGGTATGCTTGCGTTCGGTAAGGTCCAGCGCGGCACCGAGGAAGCGTGCCGGGCGGCCCTGCGGGTCCTTATAGCAGCGCCCGCGCGCGAATACCCAGCGCACCTGGCCATCGGCTTGCAGCAGGCGGTATTCCTCGGCGTATTCGGTGCCATGGGTGATGCAATGCTTGATGCTGCGCGCCACCGTGCCACGGTCTTCCGGGTGCACGCCTTGCAGGTAATCGCTGATGGGCAGGAGACTCGCTTCGTTGGGGTCGACGCCATGCAGGAAGGCGAAGTGCGCGTCGGCGATAAAGCGGTCTTCGCCGATGTCCCAGTCCCAGGTGCCCACTGCATCGGTGGCGGCCAGCGCCAGTTGCAGGCGTTGTTCAGTGTTGTGCTGGGCCTTGAGGCTGTCTTCGGAACGCTGTTGCAGTTCGAGGGCCTTGCGGCGGCGTTCGTTGGTCTCGATGGCGGTGACCAGGATGCCGGCCACGGCGCCGCTTTCGTCGCGGATCGGGCTGTAGGTCAGGTCGAGCCAGATTTCAGTGTCGCGATGATCGCGTTGCAGTACGAAACGCTGCTCGGTGAACGTGCGCACCTGGCCGCCGAGCACGGCGTCATAGATCGGTGCGGTGAAGTCTTGCAGCTCCGGCCAGGTCGCGTGTGCCGGCTGGCCCAGGGCGCCGGGGTGTTTGTTGCCCGCCAGGCGCGCGAAGCCATCATTGTAGAGCTGGATAAGTTGGTCGCCCCACAGCAGGAGCATCGGCATCGGCGAGTTGACGACGATATCCACGGCGGTACGCAAGCTCTGCGGCCAATCATTGGCCTCACCGAGAGGGCTGCGCGCCCAGTCCAGCCGCGCAATCAATGCAGCGGCTTCGCTGTCGGTGGATGTTCCCTTCATGACAATGCCCTGAGCGTAACGCTTTGAAAATGACAAAGAACAGATTATCCCGTGAGTCGGGAACGGCTGGCTACCCCTCGAAAAGTAGCATGCATTTGGGCGTTGTCTTCAAATGAATGTCTCAGGGCTGAAACCGTTCCACCTCAAGCCAGCTCAGGACGGTCGCGAAATTGCGCCAGGGCCTGGGGGTTGGCCAGGGCGTCAGTGTTTTTCACCGGCTCGCCATGCACCACGTTACGTACCGCCAATTCCACGATCTTGCCGCTGATGGTGCGGGGGATATCGGTGACGGCGAGGATCTTCGCCGGCACATGGCGTGGCGTGGTGTTGGCGCGGATCACCTGGCGGATTTGCTGCTCCAGGGCCGCATCCAGTTCAACGCCATCGTTGAGGCGCACGAACAGCACCACGCGCACGTCGTCCTGCCAGCGTTGCCCGATGGCCAGGCTCTCCAGCACCTGCGGGACTTTTTCCACCTGGCGATAAATCTCGGCGGTGCCGATGCGCACGCCGCCGGGGTTGAGCACTGCGTCGGAGCGTCCATGGATCAGCAGGCTGCCATTGGGGCGTTGCTCGGCATAGTCGCCCTGGGCCCAGACGCCCGGGAACTGGCTGAAATACGAGGCGCGCAGTTTTTGCTGCTGCGGGTCATTCCACAGGCCGATGGGCATGGCCGGGAAGTGCCGGGTACACACCAGTTCGCCTTTTTCACCGATTAACGGTCGGCCCTGGTCGTCCCACACTTCGATCGCCATCGCCAGGCTCTTGCATTGCATTTCGCCGCGGCGCACAGGCAGTACCGGGTTGCCGATCACAAAGCAGGAGACGATATCGGTGCCGCCAGACATCGACGACAGGCACAGCTCTGCCTTGATCTCGCGGTACACATAGTCGTAGCTCTGCGGCGACAGCGGCGAGCCGGTGGAAATCAGCCCTTTGAGGCTGCCCAGGTCATGGCTCAGGCGCGGTTGCAATCCGGCCTTTTCCAGGGTGACGAGGAACTTGGGGCTGGTGCCGAACACGCTGATTTTTTCTGCGTCGATCAGGTCAATCAAACGCTCGGGGCCGGGGTGGAAGGGCGAGCCGTCATACAGCACCGCCGTGGCACCCAGGGCCAGGACCGAGACCAGCCAGTTCCACATCATCCAGCCGCAGGTGGTGTAGTAAAACAAGCAGTCCTCGCCGGACAGGTCAGCATGCAGGCCGTGCTCCTTGAGGTGGGTGAGCAGCACGCCGCCGGTGCCGTGGATGATGCACTTGGGCACGCCGGTGGTGCCGCTGGAATAGAGGATGTACAGCGGATGGTCGAACGGCACCGCGACGAATTCAGGTGCGCCGCCGGGTTGGTAGAAGTCACTCCACAGCGCGACGCGGGCCTCGGTCCGATAATCCTCGACCCGCGCCTGGGGCCGGGCATACGACACGATGATCAACTGCTGCAGGGACGGCAGGCGTGCGAGGATCTCGTTGAGTTTGGCGCTCTGGTCGATGTCCTTACCGGCGTAGCGGTAACCGGCGCAGGTGATCAGCACCTTGGGCTCGATCTGGCCGAAACGGTCGATCACACCTTGGGTGCCGAAGTCCGGCGATGAACACGACCAGATCGCGCCCAGGCTGGTGGTGGCAAGCATGCCGACCAGGGTTTGCCAGGTGTTGGGCATGCATGCCGCCACCCGGTCGCCCACCCCGACGCCGGCCGCGCGCAGGCTTTTTTGCAGGCCGGCGACATGGGCGGCCAGTTCGGCGTAGGTCAGTTGTTCGCGTTGGCCGTCTTCGCTGATGGCGACCACGGCGGGGTGATCGTCGCGACGGCGCAGCAGGTGTTCGGCAAAGTTCAGGGTCGCGCCGGGGAACCACTGGGCGCTGGGCATCTCGGTGCCTTCGATCAGCGCCGCGCTGGGCGGGCTGCGAAACTGCACGTCGAAAAAGGCCACGATCGCCTGCCAGAAGTCCGGGCGCTGGTCGATGCTCCACTGGTGCAGGGCCGGGTAGTCGCTGAGCTGCACGCCGTGGCGATCATTGATAAAGCGCCGGAACTGGTCCATCCGGGTGTTACGGATGCGTTCGGGGGAGGGTTGCCAGAGGATCTCGGACATCAGCAAGGTCTCTTGTTCTTGTACAGGTCTTCCAAACGATAGAGTTTAGATCTCCAGTGTCAGGTTTTATTGAGCCAGCCAACCACCATCGATATTCCACGCCGCACCCCGCACCTGGGCGCCGGCCTCACTGCACAAAAACAGCACCAGTTCGCCCAACTGCGGCGGTGTCACGAACTCCAGCGACGGCTGCTTCTCGGCCAGCAAATCATGCTGCGCCTGTTGCGGGTCGACGCCACTGGCCGCGCGATCATCGATCTGCTTCTGCACCAGCGGGGTCAACACCCAGCCTGGGCAGATTGCGTTGCAGGTCACGTTACCGGTCGCGGTCTCCAGGCCCACCACCTTGGTCAGGCCGATCACGCCATGCTTGGCCGCCACATACGCGGCCTTGCCCACCGAACCGACCAGGCCGTGCACCGAGGCGATATTGACGATACGCCCCCAGCCCTTGGCCTTCATGCCCGGCAGGCTCAAGCGCGTGCTGTGGAACACCGAAGACAGGTTGATCGCAATGATCGCGTCCCAGCGTTCCACCGGGAAGTCTTCCACCGCCGCCACATGCTGGATGCCGGCGTTGTTCACCAGAATATCCACGCCGCCGAATTCGCGCTCGGCATAGGCGATCATGTCGGCGATCTGCGCCGGGTCGCTGACGTCGGCGGGGTGATGCCCGACCTTGCCGCCGAACGCCTGCACCTGGGCGATCACCGCGCTGGCGTCGCCAAAGCCGTTGAGGATCAGGTTGGCGCCGGCCTTGGCCAGGCTCAAGGCGATGCCCAGGCCGATACCGCTGGTGGAACCGGTGACCAAGGCGGTCTTGCCGTTCAATGTCGTCATGAAAACCTCACACAATGCCGGTGGCATAGAAAGTACCGATCACCACGAACACCGCGAGGGTCTTGATAATCGTGATGCCGAAAATGTCCTTGTAGGCTTCGCGGTGGGTCAGCCCGGTAACCGCCAGCAGCGTGATCACCGCGCCGTTGTGGGGCAGGGTGTCCATGCCGCCGCTGGCCATGGCCGCGACCCGGTGCAGCACTTCAAGGGGGATATTGGCCGCATGGGCCGCTGAAATAAAGCTCTCGGACATGGCCGCCAGGGCGATGCTCATGCCGCCGGACGCGGAGCCGGTGATCCCCGCCAGCAGGGTCACGGTAATCGCTTCGTTGACCAGCGGGTTGGGGATGCCCTTGAGCCAGTCCGCCAGCACCAGAAAGCCCGGCAGCGAGGCGATCACCGCGCCAAAGCCGTATTCCGAGGCGGTGTTCATCGCTGCCAGCAGCGCACCGCTGACCGCGCTTTTACTGCCTTCGGCCAGCTTGCTTCTGATTGCCGACCAGCCAAACACCAGCACGATCACGATGCCCACCAGCAATGCCGCCTGCACCGCCCAGATCGCGGTGAGCTTGGCGATTTCGGTCGTCACTGGCGTACTCATGCCCGGCAGGCTGAGGCTGTGGGTCTTGCCGTACCACAGTGGAATCCAATGGGTGAACAGCAGGTTCATCACCCCCACCAGGATCAGCGGCGACAGCGCGATCCACGGGTTGGGCAGGGTCAGGTTCTCGGCGGTTTCCGGCTCGTTGCGCAGCTCGGTGCCGTAGCCTTCGCCGGCCCGTTGCGCTTTGTTGCGTTGGCGGGCGAGGTAGAGCATGCCGGCGCAGAACACGAAGATCGTACCGATCAGCCCCAGCCAGGGGGCCGCCCAGGCGGTGGTGTTGAAGAAGGTGCTGGGGATGATGTTCTGGATCTGCGGCGTGCCGGGCAGGGCGTCCATGGTGAATGAGAACGCACCGAGGGCGATGGTCGCCGGGATCAAGCGCTTGGGGATATTGCTCTGGCGGAACATCTCTGCCGCGAACGGGTACACCGCGAACACCACCACAAACAGCGACACGCCGCCGTAGGTGAGCAGGGCGCAGACCAGCACGATCACCAGCATCGCCTGGCGCGTACCGAGCAAGCGGATCGCCGCGGCCACGATCGAGCGCGAGAAGCCCGACAGCTCGATCAGCTTGCCGAACACCGCACCGAGCAGGAATACCGGGAAGTACAGTTTGATAAAGCCAACCATTTTTTCCATGAACACCCCGGTAAACGCAGGGGCGACAGCGGACGGGTCGGTGAGCAGGACAGCGCCGAGGGCGGCGATGGGGGCAAACAGGATAACGCTATAGCCACGGTAGGCAGCCAGCATCAGCAGCGCGAGGGCTGCCAGGGCAATGATCACACTCATGGTGTGTCTCCATCGGATTGTTATTGTTGTGGGTAAAGCTGTGGGGAGGGCTATAGCGAGATGTATGCCAATTATTTAACTTGTTGAAATATATGGATATTTTTTGGTTTTTCGGGAGAGGTTCCAGATTCTGTCTCAATCTGGAGACAAACATAGCTCAAATGTGGGAGGGGGCTTGCCCCCGATGAGGGAGTGTCAGTCACTTATTTGTTAACTGATCCGGCGCTATCGGGGGCAAGCCCCCTCCCACAGGGATTGTCTTTGTCTGGAGAATCAAGTCTCTACTTTGAGACTAGGCGATGCCCAGTGCGACCATCTTCTTGTACAACGTCGACCGCCCAAGCCCCAATCGCCTGGCCGCCTCCACCACATTCCCTTCACAGGCCTCGAGCGTTGCCGCAATCAACTGCCGATCGAACCGCGCTCGCGCCGCCGCGAACGTCTCGCCTTCGACCGTTTTCACTTCGTTGCGCGCTACCGGGCTGAACGTGCCGATCGCCGCGCGAATCTCGGCGGCATTCAATACCAGGTCATCGCTCAACAAGGCTGCCCGCTCCAGCACATTGCGCAGTTCACGGATATTCCCCGGCCACGCATGCTGCGCCAACAACACGAGGGCTTCACGGTCCAGTTCATGCTGGCTGTGCAGTTCTTCGAGGATCGCTTCGCTCAGCGCGGGAATATCCTCCAGGCGCTCACGCAATGGCGGCACCTGAATGGGCAGCACATTCAGGCGGTAGTACAAATCCGCGCGAAACTCTCCGCGCTTGATCGCCGCCTCCAGGTCCATGGAGGTGGCGGCGATGACCCGTACATCACTGTGCAGCATCTCGTTGGAGCCCACCGGTTCGAATTCTTTTTCCTGCAACACCCGCAGCAGCTTGCTTTGCAGGGGCAGGGGCATGTCACCAATTTCATCGAGGAACAGCGTGCCGCCCTGGGCGATCTGGAATTTGCCGGGCCGGCCCTTGCGGTCGGCACCGGTAAACGCGCCGGGGGCGGTGCCGAAGAACTCGGCTTCCAGCAGGTCGTGGGGGACGGCCGCGCTGTTGATGCTGACAAACGCCTTGTGCGCACGCTTGGATGCGCCGTGGATCGCCTGGGCCAGCAGCTCTTTGCCGGTGCCGGTTTCGCCGAGCAGCAACACCGGCGACTCGGCACTCGCACTGCGCCGCGCCCGGCGTTTGACGTCGAGGCTGGCGGCGCTGGTGCCGATAAAGTGTGCAAAGTTGTACTTGCTCTGCCGCGAACGCAGCAGCGAGCGGGTGGAGGCCAGTTCCGCCTGCATGCTCAGGTAACGCTCGATCAGCGGCGACAGGTTGCGCAGCTCATCGAACAGCGCAAAGCCAATCGCGCCAATCACCGTGCCGGCATTGTTGTGGATCGGCAGGCGCATCACCACCAGCGGGCCTTTGGGCGTGTCCTGGATATCCAGCAGAATCGGTTGGTCGTTGCGCACCACCTGGCGCAACAGGCTGTTGGAGATCACCCGTTCGCAAGGCTGGCCGATGGCTTCGTCGGCGCTTTTGAGGCCGAAGCGCTTGGCGTAGCGCTCGTTCATCCACACGATATTCGCGTCGCGATCGACAATCACCGTGCCTTCGCTGGACTGCTCGATGATCTCGAACAGCGACTGGATCGCCAGGCCGCGAACCTGTTCGTAATCCTTGAGGTTTTCGGTGATGTTCATGCCGGCAGAATCCTGTAGGAGCGAGGCGGACGGCTAGTCCTTGCTCGCGAAGGTCGTCAACGATAACGCGGTACATCTGGAAGAACGTGGCGTACTTGGATTCTTCGCGAGCAAGCTCGCTCCTACAAGGGGATGTGCGCGGCGGCCAGCAGTTCCTTGGTATAGGGATGTTGTGGCGATTCAAATACCGCATGGCTCGGCCCGCGCTCCACCACCTTGCCATCCTTGATCACGATCATGTCATGGGCCATGGCGCGCACCACCGCCAGGTCATGGCTGATAAACAGGTAGGTCAGGCCGTATTTTTCCTGCAACTCGCGCAGCAATGCCACCACTTGCTTCTGCACCGTGCGGTCCAGGGCCGAGGTGGGTTCGTCGAGCAGTATCAGCGCCGGCTTGAGCACCAGCGCGCGGGCGATGGCGATACGTTGGCGCTGGCCGCCGGAAAACTCGTGTGGGTAGCGATGCCGGCTGGCGGGGTCGAGGCCGACCTCCTTGAGCACCTGGATCACCTGCGCTTCGCGGTCGGCCAGGCTGCACGGTGCATGCACTTCCAGGCCTTCGCTGATGATCTGCTGCACCGACATGCGCGGGCTGAGGCTGCCGTAGGGGTCCTGGAACACCACCTGCATCTGCTTGCGCCACGGGCGCATCTGGTGGTGGTTGAGCGGGTCGAGGGCTTTACCCTGGAAGCGGATGCTGCCGGTGGAGTCGAGCAGGCGCAGGATCGCCTGGCCCAGGGTGGATTTACCCGAGCCCGACTCACCGACGATGCCCAGGGTCTTGCCGCGCTGCACGCTGAGGCTGATGCCGTCCACGGCGCGCAGGTAGGTCTTGCGCTGGAACAACCCACCGCTGAGAGGAAATTGCACGCTCAGGTCGTCCACCTGCAACACGGTCTCGCGCTCCTCGCCGCACAACACGTCGCCCGCCGGCTCCGCATCCAGCAGCAGGCGGCTGTAGGGATGCTGCGGCGCGGTGAACAAGGTTTCGCAGGCGGCCTGCTCGACAATCTCGCCGGCATGCATCACGCACACCCGCTGGGCGATGCTGCGCACCAGGTTGAGGTCGTGGCTGATCAGCAGCATCGACATGCCCAGGCGTTGTTGCAGGGACTTGAGCAGCAGCAGGATCTTGCGCTGCACGGTGACGTCCAGCGCGGTGGTGGGTTCGTCGGCAATCAGCAGTTGTGGCTCGCAGGCCAGGGCCATGGCGATCATCACCCGTTGGCGCTGGCCGCCGGACAGTTGGTGCGGATACGCCTTGAGGCGTTCCTGGGGTTTCTGGATGCCCACCAGGCCCAACAGTTCCAGGATGCGCGCCTGCGCCGCCTTGCCGCCCAGGCCCTTGTGCAGCAGCAGGGTTTCGCCGATCTGCTTTTCGATGCTGTGCAACGGGTTGAGCGAGGTCATCGGCTCCTGGAAGATCATCGCGATGCGATTGCCGCGCAGCTTTTGCAGGGTGGTCGCCGGCGCGCCGATCAGTTCCTGGCCGCGATATTTCACCGACCCGGTGGTTTGCGTACCGGCCTCGGGCAACAGTTGCAGGATCGAGTGAGCGGTCACCGACTTGCCCGAGCCCGACTCGCCCACCAGCGCCAGGCACTCGCCGGGGCGCACGTCCAGGCTCAGGTTGTGCACCACGGTCTGGCCACTGAAGGCGACGCACAGGTCACGAATTTCGATCAGGTTCATCTGCAGTCACTCATGAACGGGGGTCGAAGGCATCACGTAATGCCTCGCCGATAAAGACCAGCAGCGACAGGATCAGCGCCAAGGTGAAAAACGCCGTCAAGCCGAGCCACGGCGCTTGCAGGTTCTGCTTGCCCTGGGCGATCAACTCACCCAGCGACGCGCTGCCGGCCGGCATGCCGAAGCCGAGGAAGTCCAGTGCGCTCAAGGTGGAGATCGCCCCGGTCAAGATAAACGGCAGGTAGCTCAGGGTGGCGGTCATCGCGTTGGGCAGGATATGCCGGCGGATGATCTTGCCGTCGCCCAGGCCCAATGCCCGTGCGGCCTTGACGTACTCCAGGTTGCGCCCGCGCAGGAACTCGGCGCGCACCACGTCCACCAGGGCCAGCCAGGAAAACAGCGCCATGATCCCCAGCAGCCACCAGAAATTCGGTTCGACAAAGCCCGACAGGATGATCAGCAGGTACAGCACCGGCAGCCCGGACCAGACTTCGAGGATGCGCTGGCCAAGCAAGTCGACCCAGCCGCCGTAATACCCCTGCAAGGCGCCGGCGGCGATGCCGATGCTCGCGCTGATCGCCGTGAGCGCCAGGGCAAACAGGATCGACACCCGTGCGCCAAAGATCACCCGAGCCAGCACATCGCGCGATTGATCGTCGGTGCCCAGCCAGTTCACCGCCGAGGGCGGGCTCGGGGCAGGGCGGGTCAGCTCGTAGTTGGGCGTGTCGTCGCTGAACGGGATCGGTGGGAACAGCATCCAGCCGCCGTCCTGCTTGATCAGCTTCTGTACGTAGTCGCTGCGGTAGTCGGCCTGGAACGGCAGTTGGCCACCGAACTGCTGCTCGGTGTAGCGTTTGAACACCGGGAAATACAGCTCGTTTTTGTAGCTGAGCACCAGGGGCTTGTCGTTGGCGATCAACTCGCCGCCCAGGGTCAGGATAAACAGGCCGATGAACAGCCACAGCGACCACCAGCCGCGCCGGTTCTGTTTGAACCGCTCGAAGCGTCGACGGGCCACGGGAGACAGGTTGAGCATCAGGCGTTCCTCGCGGCGAAGTCGATACGCGGGTCCACCAGGGTGTAGCAGAGGTCGCCGATCAGTTTTATCAAGAGGCCGAACAGGGTGAAGATGAACAGTGAACCGAACACCACCGGATAGTCGCGGGACACGGCGGCTTCGTAGCTCATGCGCCCAAGCCCGTCGAGGGAAAAGATCACCTCGATCAGCAGCGAGCCGGCAAAGAACACGCTGATAAACGCCTGGGGAATCCCGGAGATCACCAGCAGCATCGCATTGCGAAACACATGGCCGTACAGCACGCGGCGTTCGCTCAGGCCCTTGGCACGGGCGGTGACCACGTACTGGCGTGTGATTTCATTGAGAAACGAGTTCTTGGTCAGGATGGTCAAGGTGGCAAACCCGCCGATCACCAGTGACGTGACCGGCAATACCAGGTGCCAGAAGTAGTCGGCGATCTTGCCCACGGTGCTCAGCTCGTCGAAGTTTTCCGAGACCAGGCCCCGTACCGGGAACCAGTTCAGCGACGTGCCGCCGGCGAAGACCACGATCAGGAACATGGCAAACAGGAACGCCGGCATGGCATAGCCGATGACGATGGCGGTGCTGCTCCACACATCGAAGTTGCTGCCATGGCGCACCGCCTTGCGAATGCCCAGGGGGATCGACACCAGGTAGGTGATCAGCGTGGCCCATAGGCCGAGGGAGATGGTCACCGGCATCTTTTCCAGGATCAGGTCGATCACCGTTGAACCCCGGAAGAAGCTGTTGCCGAAATCCAGCTGGGCGTAGCTCTTGAGCATCAACCACAGGCGTTCCGGGGCCGGCTTGTCGAAGCCGTACTGTTTCTCGATGTCCTTGATCAGTTTCGGGTCCAGGCCACGGCTGGCCCGCGAGCCGCTGCTGAGGCCTTCGCCGGAGGAACCCCCGACGGCACCGCCGCCGATGCCTTGCAGGTGGGCAATGGCCTGTTCCACCGGGCCACCGGGCGCCGCCTGTACGATCACGAAATTCACCAACAGGATGATCACCAGGGTTGGGATGATCAGCAGCAGGCGCCGCACGATATAGGCAAACATCAGCGCGTCCCCCCGCGTTTTTTCAGCTCGGCATTCATCTGTTCATTCGTCAGTGGCGTGGGGCTGATTTCCCACCAGGTTTCCAAGGCCTCGTCGTTCTTGGCCTCGATGGCGGGGCGCCCGAAGCGGTTCCACCACGCGGCAGAGGTGCCGGGCGGGTAGTAGTTGGGAATCCACAGGTAATTCCATTGCAGCACGCGGTCCAGGGCGTGGGCATACGTGAGCATCTGCGCCTGGGTGTCGGCCTTGACCAGGCCCTTGATCAGCGTGTCGACGGCCGGGTCCTTGAGCACCATGTAGTTGTTCGCGCCCGGGTCGAACGCAGCGCTGGAGCCGAAGTAGTTGTACAGCTCCATCCCCGGCGAGGTGGTGACCGGGAAACCGGTGACGATCATGTCGTAGTCGCGGGTCATCAGGCGGTTGACGTACTGCGAGGAGTCGATGCGGCGGATATTCAGGGTGATGCCGATCTGCGCCAGGTTGCGCTTGTAGGGCAGCAACAGGCGTTCCAGGCCGGCCTGGGCATTGAGGAAGGTGAACTCCAGCGGCTCGCCTTCGGCGTTGACCAATTTGTCGCCTTCGGGCTTCCAGCCGGCCTCTTCCAACAGGGCCAGGGCTTGCAGTTGCTTGTCGCGGATCATGCCGCTGCCGTCGGTGACCGGCGCCTTGAACACCTGGGTGAACACTTCGTCGGGCACTTGGCCGCGCAGCGGTTCGAGGATTTTCAGTTCTTCCTGGGTGGGCAACTGGCTGGCGGCCAGCGGGCTATTGGAAAAGTAGCTCTGCTGGCGGATGTACAGGTTGCGCATCATCTGCCGGTTGGCCCATTCGAAATCCCAGAGCATCGCCAGGGCCTGGCGCACGCGGCGGTCCTTGAACATCGGTTTCTGCACGTTGAACACATAGCCCTGGGCCGGTTGCGGCATTTCCTTGGCCAGGTGTGCACGTTGCAGGCGCCCGTCATCCAGGGCCGGGCCGTTGTAGCCGATGGAGTAACCGGTGGCGGAGAATTCGCGGTTGAAGTCATAGGCGCCGCCGCGCAATACCTGGCGCGCCACTTCGGTGTCGCCGAAGTATTCCAGGCTCAGGTGATCGAAGTTGTACAGGCCGCGGCTGACGGGCAGGTCCTTGCCCCACCAGTCTGGGTTACGGGTAAAGGTAATGGTGCTGCCCGAGTCGATCTTGCCGACCTTGTACGGGCCGCTGCCCAGTGGCGCTTCGTAGCCGCCGCCATTGGCGAAGTCGCGGGTCTTCCACCAGTGCTCGGGGAACACCGGCAGGGTGGCGATATCCAGGGGCAGGGTGCGGTTTTCATTGCTGGAAAATTCGAAACGCACCTGGCGCTCGCCTTCGACTTCGACGTGTTTCACGTCTGCGAACAGGGTGCGAAAGCGCAGGCTGCCCTGGGTCATCAGCAAATCGAAGCTGTAGCGCACGTCTTCGGCGGTGATCGGCTTGCCATCGGCAAAGCGCGCCTTGGGGTTGAGGTAGAAACGCAACGACAGGCCGTCGTCGGCCCGTTCCATCTTTTCGGCCACCAGGCCATAGACCGTGTAGGGCTCATCGAGGGAGCGCAGGGCCAGGGGCGAATACAGCCAGCCGTCGACCTGAGACACGCCGATACCTTTGTCGATATAGGGCAGCACATGGTCGAAACGCCCGATCTCGATCGCCGAACGCCGCAGGCTGCCGCCCTTGGGCGCGTTGGGGTTGGCGTAGTCGAAATGGGTGAAGCCGGCAGCGTACTTGGCCGGTTCGCCGTACACCGTCAGGTAGGTTTGCGGGGCCGCGATCACGGCCGTGCTGGCCAGCAGCAGGGCCAGGGCGGAGCCAAACAGAGTCGAAAAAGCCAGTCGCATTATCAGCCTTGAGCGCCGGGTGAAGAAGAATAGGGATTTGTACGCTAACGGCCAGGGCATCGCCAGTCATCCCATGCACAACGGCCCACCAAAAAGGCGGGCCGTTGTTTCAAGCATCAGCGCGGACGGGATCAGTCCTGACGGCTGGTCACTTCCAGCAGGTGATAACCGAACTGGGTTTTCACCGGGCCTTGCACGGTGTTGACCGGGGCGCTGAACACGACGGTGTCGAATTCCTTGACCATCTGGCCTGGACCGAACGAACCCAGGTCGCCGCCTTGGCGGCTGGACGGGCAGGTGGAGTTGGCTTTGGCGATTTCTGCGAAATCGGCGCCGCCTTCGATTTGGGCCTTGAGTTCGTTGCACTTGTCTTCAGTGGCAACCAGGATGTGACGGGCAGTGGCTTTGGCCATGGGAGTAACTCCTTGAATAAAAAGGTGAGCGTACCGGATTCAGGTGGTTATTTGTTGGCAAAGTTCCCTTGGGGTGGTGTTCTCTTGGTGGGTGGGTTGGAGGTTTGGGGGCATATCCGTTGCTGCGGTAACGGCCACCTATGGTTCCGCTCTTACAGCGGGTCACTTTTGGCAAACGCCCGGGATGCCGGCCCAGCCAAAAGTAACCAAAAGGTTTGTGCCCCACCACTCGGCACCTCGCTTAGGCTCGGTGTGCCCTCACTCCGGCTTTGGAGCGTGGGCCGCCGTCATGGGCCATCCCTGGCCCAGGACGGCTAACCCGGCGTCCTGCCGGGTTACCCACGGCTGGTGTACTCGGTTGGGAATGTGGGAGGGGGCTTGCCCCCGATGAGGGAGTGTCAGCCACTTATTTGTTGACTGACCCACCGCCATCGGGGGCAAGCCCCCTCCCACATTTGGATCTCCACAGGTCAGAGATCTCCATAGGTCAGGTAGACCTCGGCCTGGTTTTGCTCTGTCTTTTGCTGTCTTGGAGCCGACCGGAGTTGTGCTTGGTGTACTCGGTTAAGTGTGGGAGGGGGCTTGCCCGCGATGAGGGAGTGTCAGTCACTTATTTGTTGACTGACCCAGCGCTATCGGGGGCAAGCCCCCTCCCACATTTGGATCTGTATAGGTCAGAGATCTCCATGGGGTAGGTAGACTTCATCCTGCTTTTGCTCTGGCTTTGCTCTGGCTTTTGATCTTGATCTTGATCTTAGGCGCCCCGTTAAACCACGCTGGCCGAACGTAGGCTTGAATCCGTGGGTAACCCGGCAGGACGCCGGGTTAGCCGTCCTGGGCCAGGGATGGCCCATGACGGCGGCCCACGGATTCAAGCCGGAGTGAGGGCATGCCGAGCCTAGGCGAGGCACCGAGTGGTGGGGCAGGAGCCCTTTTGGTTACTTTTGGGGCTCTTTTCCAAAAGTGACCCGCCGTAAGGGCGGAACCGCCAGCCGCCGTTACCGCAGCAACGGATATGTACACCAACCCGCCAGTAACCATTACCACAGCAACCGCAATCCCCCCCCGGTCAAACCAAAAACGCCGCCTCCAAAAGCTGCCGCGTATAAGCATGCTGCGGCTCAGCAAAAATCGCCGACGCCTCCCCCTGTTCCACCACCTGCCCATGCTTGACCACCATCAACTGATGGCTCAGCGCTTTCACCACCGCCAAGTCATGGCTGATAAACAGATACGTCAGGTTGTACTTGGCCTGCAAACTACGCAACAACTCCACCACCTGCCGCTGCACCGTTCGGTCCAGTGCCGACGTCGGCTCATCCAGCAAAATCAGGCGTGGCTTGAGCACCAACGCGCGGGCGATGGCGATGCGTTGACGCTGGCCCCCCGAGAACTCATGGGGATACCGATGCCGAGAGTCCGGGTCCAACCCGACTTCCTTGAGCGCCGCGATAATCGCCGCCTCCTGCTCCGCAGGCGTGCCCATCTTGTGGATGCGCAAGCCTTCGCCGACGATCTCGCTGACGCACATGCGCGGGCTCAGGCTGCCGAATGGGTCCTGGAACACCACCTGCATTTCCCGGCGCAATGGGCGCACTTGCTGTTGGCTGAGCGTGTCCAGTTGCTGGCCTTCGAAGCGAATCCCGCCTTTGCTGGCGATCAAGCGCAGAATCGCCAGGCCCAGGGTGGATTTGCCTGAGCCGCTTTCGCCGACGATGCCCAGGGTCTGGCCCTGGGGCAGGCTGAAGTTGATGCCGTCCACCGCCTTGACGTAATCGACGGTGTTGCGCAAAAAGCCTTTCTTGATCGGGAACCACACCTTGAGGTCGTCGACCTCCAGCAAGGGCGGCCCGATCGCCGTGCTGGCCGGTCCGCCGCTGGGTTCGGCGGCGAGCAGTTCCTGGGTGTAGGGGTGCTGGGGCGATTGGAACAGCGTCTCGCAATCGGCCTGCTCGACAATACAACCCTGCTGCATCACACACACGCGATGGGCGATGCGCCGCACCAGGTTCAAGTCGTGGCTGATCAGCAGCAAGGCCATGCCCAGCCGTGCCTGCAACTCCTTGAGCAGTTCAAGGATCTTCAACTGCACCGTGACGTCGAGGGCCGTGGTCGGCTCGTCCGCAATCAACAACTCCGGTTCATTGGCCAGGGCCATGGCGATCATCACCCGTTGGCGCTGGCCGCCGGAGAGTTCATGGGGCAGGGCCTTGAGGCGCTTGTGCGGCTCGGGGATGCCCACCAGTTCGAGCAGTTCCAGGGTGCGTCGGGTGGCGACCTTGCCGGTCAGCCCCTTGTGCAGGCCGAGCACTTCGTTGATCTGTTTCTCGATGCAATGCAGGGGGTTGAGCGAGGTCATCGGCTCCTGGAAGATCATCGCGATACGGTTACCGCGAATGTGTCGGATGGTTTTTTCCTTGAGGGTCAGCAGGTCCTGGTCGGAATACTTGATGGTGCCGGACGGATGCCGTGCCAGCGGGTAGGGCAGCAGGCGCAGGATCGAGTGGGCGGTCACCGATTTGCCGGAACCGCTTTCGCCGACCAGCGCCAGGGTCTCGCCGCGCTTGATATCGAAGCTGACGTTGTTGACCACGCGGTGGTGATGCTCGCCCGTGACGAACTCGACGGAGAGGTCGCGGATTTCGATCAGATTGTCCTGATTCATCTCATTTCCTCGGGTCGAAGGCATCGCGAGCGGACTCGCCGATAAACACCAGCAAACTCAGCATGATTGCCAGCACGGCAAACGCGCTCATGCCCAGCCACGGTGCCTGCAGGTTGGACTTGCCCTGGGCCACCAGTTCCCCCAGGGACGGCGAACCGGCCGGCAGGCCGAACCCGAGGAAGTCCAGGGCGGTGAGGGTGCCGATGGCGCCGGTGAGGATGAACGGCATGAAGGTCATGGTCGAGACCATGGCATTGGGCAGGATATGGCGGAACATGATCGCGCCATTCTGCATGCCCAGCGCTCGGGCCGCGCGTACGTATTCGAGGTTGCGCCCACGCAGGAACTCGGCGCGTACCACGTCCACCAGGCTCATCCAGGAGAACAGCAGCATGATCCCCAACAGCCACCAGAAGTTCGGCTGCACGAAGCTGGCGAGGATGATCAGCAGGTACAGCACCGGCAAGCCGGACCATATCTCCAGGAAGCGTTGCCCGGCGAGGTCGACCCAGCCGCCATAGAAGCCCTGCAGGGCTCCGGCGATCACGCCGATGATCGAGCTGAGCACGGTGAGGGTCAGGGCGAACAGCACCGACACGCGGAAGCCGTAGATCACCCGCGCCAGCACGTCGCGGCCCTGGTCATCGGTGCCCAACAGGTTCATCGACGAGGGGGGCGCGGGGGCGGGGACTTTCAGGTCGTAGTTGATGCTCTGGTAACTGAAGGGGATTGGCGCCCACAGTGTCCAGGCGTCCTTGGTCTTGAGCAGTTCCTGGATATACGGGCTCTTGTAGTTGGCCTCCAGGGGGAATTCACCGCCGAAGGTGGTTTCCGGGTAGCGCTTGAGTGCCGGGAAGTACCAGTCGCCGTCGTAATGGACCGCCAGCGGTTTGTCGTTGGCGATCAACTCGGCGCCCAGGCTCAATACGAACAGGATCAGGAACAGCCACAGCGACCACCAGCCACGTTTATTGGCCTTGAACCGCTCGAACCGGCGGCGATTGAGGGGGGATAGGTTCATCTCAATGCTCCCGGCTGGCGAAGTCGATGCGCGGATCGACCAGGGTGTAGGTGAGGTCGCCGATCAGTTTCACCACCAGCCCGAGCAGGGTGAAGATAAACAGCGTGCCGAAGACCACCGGGTAATCGCGATTGATCGCCGCTTCAAAACTCATCAGGCCCAGGCCGTCGAGGGAGAAGATCACTTCCACCAGCAAGGAGCCGGTGAAGAAAATCCCGATAAACGCCGACGGGAAGCCGGCGATCACCAGCAGCATGGCGTTACGGAACACGTGGCCATAGAGCACACGGTGGTTGGTCAGCCCCTTGGCCTTGGCGGTGACCACGTACTGTTTGTTGATTTCGTCGAGGAAACTGTTCTTGGTCAGCAGGGTCATGGTGGCGAAGTTGCCGATCACCAGGGCGGTAATCGGCAATGCCAGGTGCCAGAAATAATCGAGGATCTTGCCGCCCCAGCTCAGTTCGTCAAAGTTGTTGGAGGTCAGCCCGCGCAGGGGGAACCAGTCGAAGTAACTGCCGCCGGCAAACACCACGATCAGCAGGATCGCAAACAGGAACGCCGGGATCGCGTAGCCGACGATGATGGCCGAGCTGGTCCACACGTCGAAGTGGCTGCCATGGCGCGTGGCCTTGGCGATCCCCAGGGGGATCGACACCAGGTACATGATCAGCGTGCTCCACAACCCGAGGGAGATGGACACCGGCATTTTTTCCTTGATCAGGTCGATGACCTTGGCGTCACGGAAGAAACTGTCGCCAAAGTCCAGCCGGGCGTAGTTCTTGACCATGATCCACAAGCGTTCCGGCGCCGACTTGTCGAAGCCGTACATCTTTTCGATTTCCTTGATCAGCGCCGGGTCCAGGCCCTGGGCGCCGCGGTAGCTGCTGGAGCCGGCAACCGACACCTCCGCACCACCGCCGGCAATGCGGCTGGTAGCGCCTTCAAAGCCTTCGAGCTTGGCGATCATCTGCTCCACCGGGCCGCCTGGGGCGGCCTGGATAATGATGAAGTTGATCAGCAGGATCCCGAACAGCGTGGGGATAATCAGCAACAGGCGGCGAACAATGTAGGCCAGCATTTAATCGCCTCCGCTCGCCGGATCGGCGCTCGTATTCAGGGGGATCGCAGGTTTTTTGTCGGGTTTGGCCCACCAGGTCGAGGTGCCGACGTCATAGCGCGGCGAGACTTTCGGGTGGCCAAGATGGTCCCAGTACGCCACGCGGAAGGTCTTGATGTGCCAATTGGGGATCACGTAGTAGCCGAACTGGAGCACGCGATCCAACGCCTTGGCGTGGGCGATCAGGCTTTTGCGCGAGTCGGCGTCGATCAACTCTTCCACCAGTTGGTCGACGGCCGGGTCCTTGAGCCCCATGTAGTTGCGGCTGCCGGGCTTGTCGGCGCTGGAGGATTTCCAGAATTCGCGCTGTTCGTTGCCAGGTGAAGTGGACTGCGGAAAGCTGCCCACCAGCATGTCGAAATCCCGCGAGCGGATACGGTTGACGAACTGGGAGACGTCGACCCGGCGGATCACCAGGTCGATGCCCAGGTCTGCCAGGTTGCGCTTGAACGGCAGCAGGATACGCTCGAATTCAGTCTGGGCCAGCAGGAACTCGATGGTCACCGGTTTGCCCGTGGTGTCGACCATCTTGTCGTCGACGATACGCCAGCCGGCCTCCTGCAACAGCTGGTAAGCCTCGCGCTGTTGGGCGCGGATCATGCCGCTGCCGTCGGTTTTGGGCGGTTCGAACGCCTGGGTGAAGACTTCGGCTGGGATCTTGCCGCGCAGCGGTTCGAGGATCGCCAGTTCGTCCGGGCCGGGCAAGCCGGTGGCCGCCATTTCCGAGTTTTCGAAGTAGCTGCGGGTACGGGTGTAAGCCCCATTGAACAGCTGTTTGTTGCTCCACTCGAAGTCCAGCAACAGGCTGATGGCCTTGCGTACGCGCACGTCCTGGAACATGGGCTTGCGCGTGTTGAACACGAAGCCCTGCATGCCGGTGGGGTTGCCGTTGGGGATTTCTTCCTTGATCAACCGACCCTCGGCCACTGCGGGAATGTTGTAGGCGTTGGCCCAGTTCTTTGCGCTGAACTCCAGCCAGTAGTCGAACTGCCCGGCCTTCAACGCTTCCAGGGATACCGTGCTGTCGCGGTAATAGTCGGTGATGCGGTTATCGAAGTTGTAGAAGCCTTTGGTGACCGGCAGGTCCTTGGCCCAGTAGTCCTTGACCCGCTCATAGCGAATCATGCGCCCGGCCTTGACCTCTGCCACCTTGTACGGCCCGCTGCCCAGCGGAATTTCCAGGTTGCCCTTGGTGAAGTCGCGGGTCGCCCACCAATGTTTGGGCAGTACCGGCAATTGGCCGAGGATCAGCGGCAATTCGCGGTTGTTGGTGCGCTTGAACTTGAACAGCACGCGCAGCGGGTCTTCGGCGACCACTTCGTCGACATCGGCGTAGTAGGTGCGGTAGAGCGGCGAGCCGTCTTTTATCAGGGCCTGGAAGGTGAACACCACGTCTTCGGCGCGGATCGGGTGGCCATCGTGGAAGCGCGCTTCCGGGCGCAGGTAGAAGCGTACCCAGCTGTTGTCCGGGGCCTTCTCGATCTTGCCGGCCACCAGGCCGTATTCGGTGATGGGCTCATCCAGGCTTTGCATGGCCAGGGTGTCGTAGATCAGCGGCAGGTTGTCCGCTGGCACGCCCTTGCTGATGTAGGGGTTGAGGCTGTCGAAACCGCCCATCGCGGACTCGCGGAAAGTACCGCCCTTGGGCGCATCCGGGTTGACGTAGTCGAAGTGCTTGAAGTCGGCGGGGTATTTGGGTGGTTCGTTGTAGAGGGTCAGCGCATGTTGCGGGGCGGCATTGGCCGCAGTGCACAGCAACAGGCTGCCGAGCAGTGCAGTACGCAAAGACATCATTGGGCTTTCTCCGAAGCTTTCAGCCACCACGCGCTCAGGCCCAGGGTATAGGGCGGCGTGGTGACAAAGGCGAACCGGTTGCGGTACGCCAAGCGATGATAGTTGAGGTACCAGTTGGGAATGCTGTAGTGCTGCCAGAGCAGGACCCGGTCCAGGGCCCGGCCGGCGGCCAGTTGTTCTTCGCGGGTCTGCGCGGCCAGCAGTTGTTCCAGCAGATGGTCGACCACCGGGTTGGCGATGCCTGCGTAGTTCTTGCTGCCCTTGATCGTCGCCTGGCTGGAGTGGAAGTACTGCCACTGTTCGAGGCCGGGGCTGAGGGTCTGGTTGAGGGTGATCAGGATCATGTCGAAGTCGAACTGATCGAGGCGTTGCTTGTATTGCGCTCGGTCAACCGTGCGCAGGCGTGCATCGATGCCGACACTGATCAGGTTCTCGACATAGGGCTGCAGGATGCGCTCCAGGTTCGGGTTGACCAGCAGGATTTCAAAGCGCAGCGGTTGGCCATCCTTATTGAGCAACCGTTGGCCGGACAGCTTCCAGCCGGCTTCGCCGAGCAGGGCCAGGGCACGGCGCAGGGTCTCGCGCGGGATCCCGCGACCATCGGTCTGGGGCAGGCTGAACGGTTGGGTCAACAGGTTGGCTGGCAACTGGTCGCGGTAGGGCGAGAGCATCAGCCATTCATGCCCGACCGGAACGCCGGTGGCCGAGAATTCGCTGTTGGGGTAGTAACTCAAGGTGCGTTTGTAGGCACTGCTGAACAACGTTCGGTTGGTCCATTCGAAGTCGAACATCAGCCCCAGGGCTTCGCGCACCTTGGTCTGGCTGAAGGTCGGGCGCCGGGTGTTCATGAACAGGCCCTGGCTTTGGGTCGGGATCTGGTGGGCGATCTGCGCCTTGATCACGTCGCCGCGGTTGACGGCCGGGAAGTTGTAGCCATTCGCCCAGTTCTTGGCCTGGTGTTCGATATAGATATCGAACTCGCCGGCCTTGAACGCTTCGAAGGCCACGTCACTGTCGCGGTAGAACTCGACCTCGACCTTGTCGAAGTTATAGAAGCCTTGGTTGACCGGCAGGTCCTTGCCCCAGTAGTCCTTGACCCGCTCGAACACCAGTTGCCGCCCGGGGGTGACCTTGCTGATGCGGTACGGCCCGCTGCCCAGCGGTGGCTCGAAGGTGGTGGCCTTGAAATCCCGATTTTTCCAGTAGTGCTGGGGCAGCACCGGTAACTCGCCCAGGCGCAGGATCAGCAATGGGTTGCCGGCGCGCTTGAACACGAAACGAATGCGGTGACGATTGAGGATGTCGACTCGCGCCACTTCCTGCAGGTTGGTGCGGTACTGCGGGTGGCCTTCGGTCAGCAGGGTGCGATAGGAAAACGCCACGTCATAGGCAGTGATTGGCTTGCCATCGTGGAAGCGTGCCTGGGGGCGCAGGTTGAACACCACCCAACTGCGGTCCTCGCTGTACTCCACCGATTGGGCAATCAGGCCGTAGCTGGAGGTGGGCTCATCGCCGGAGGGCGCGTATTGGCCAGTGCCGACCATCAATGGCTCGTTCAGCTCATTGACGCCGTATTGCAGGAAGTTGGGCGTGGAGACCGGGCTTGAGCCCTTGAAGGTGTAGGGGTTGAGGGTATCGAACGTACCAAAAGCCATGACCCGCAACGTCCCGCCTTTCGGCGCTGCGGGGTTTACCCAATCGAAGTGGGTGAATTTGGCTGGGTACTTGAGCGTGCCGAACTGCGTGTAACCGTGACTCTCGGTAATCGTCGCATTCGCAGCAAAGCTCAAGGCCAGACTTATTAGTAGAAGGAGGGGTCGCTTCAAGTCAGAGATCCGATCCAGGCGGCTTGGGCTTTAAGCTCGGTACAGTAACAGCTTGTTCCGGTTGGAAAAAGCCGGTTGGAAACACTGGAGAACCAATGTGGGAGGGGGCTTGCCTCCGATATCGGTGGATCAGCCAATGAATCGGGTGGCTGACACACTGCTATCGGGGGCAAGCCCCCTCCCACATTGGTTCTACAGTGTTCTTGAGGTATCAGCGCGGCCCGGAAACCACCAGCATCTGCCCCGGCTTCAGCGCCTGGCCAGTGCGTGGGTTCCAGCGCTTGAGATGTTGCATCTCGACGTTGAAGCGCTTGGCGACGATGTACAGCGAGTCGCCTTTCTTGACCTTGTATTGCACAGGCTTCTTGCTGTCGGCCTTGGCGACCAGCTTGCGCGTGTCCTGCATCACCAGGGTCTGGCCGACCTTGAGGGCCTGGCCATTGAGCTTGTTCCAGCGTTGCAGGTCGTGTACGTCGACCTTGTTGGCCTTGGCGATCAGCGTCAGGTTGTCGCCCGTACGTACCTTGTAGGTGCGGGTACGGCCGGCCACCCGTGTGCTCTCGACTTCGTCGAACACCTGCTTCTTAGGGCGCATCGCCAGCAATTCTTCCGGCTTCATCGTCGAAAGCGTGCTGGTGAGCAATTGTGCCTTCGAACTGGGTACCAGCAGATGCTGCGGGCCATCCAGGGTGGTGCGTTGCTTGAGCGCCGGGTTGAGCTGGAACAGTTCGTCTTCGTCGATCTCGGCCAGTGCCGCGACCCGGGACAGGTCCATGCTTTGCTTGACCTCAACCACTTCGAAATACGGCGTGTTGGCGATCGGGTTCAGGTTGACGCCGTAGGCCTCCGGGGCCAGCACCACCTGGGACAGCGCCAGGAACTTGGGCACGTAGTCCTTGGTTTCCTGGGGCAGGGGCAGGTTCCAGTAGTCCGTCGGCAAACCGAGCTTTTCGTTGCGCTCGATGGCCCGGCTTACCGTGCCTTCGCCGGCGTTATACGCCGCCAGGGCCAGCAGCCAGTCGCCGTTGAACATGTCATGCAGGCGCGTCAGGTAGTCCAGGGCGGCGGTGGTGGAGGCGGTGATGTCGCGGCGGCCGTCGTAGGCGCGGGTCTGGCGCAGGTTGAAGTAGCGCCCGGTGGAGGGAATGAACTGCCACAAGCCAACCGCATCGCTGCGCGAATAGGCCATTGGGTTGTAGGCACTTTCAATCACTGGCAGCAACGCCAGTTCCAGGGGCATGTTGCGTTCTTCAAGGCGTTCGACGATGTAGTGAATGTAGAGACTGCCGCGTTCGCCGGCGTTCTCCAGGAAGGAAGGGTTGCTCGCGAACCACAGGCGTTGCTGTTCGATGCGCGGGTTGACGCCCAGGCCGTCCTGCAATTGAAAGCCCCGGCGCATGCGCTCCCAGACATCCTGGGGGGCTTCGGGGCTGGGCTTCTCTGAAAGCCAGATAGGTTTTTGCTTGATCTTGGCAGCAAGATTCGGTTTGGGTTGCACGGTGGATTGTGCAGCGAAATTTGTCGATTGGCAGCCCGCCAGAGTTGCGGAGACAGCCACCGCCACGGCTTGAGCCAGGCGGGTCAATGCGTCTGAATGGTTGGATTTACGAGTAGATGACGACATTGGCTGGAAGTAAGTTCCGGGCAAAAATGTCGGGCGATTCTAGAAAGCGCTTTGGTTCCGGTCAACCATTCAGAAATTACGTATCAGATTGCGTTGGCTTAGAACTTATCTTTCCATGCCCTCAAGCTAGCAAATACCTCGGCCCCAGAGCGGTTGTCGCGACCATTCCGTTCGTCCGCTTTTTGTTTAACGGATGTTTCAGAGGTGCGCAGGAAGGGGTTGGTACGCTTTTCCAGGGCCAGGTTGGAAGGCAGTGTGATCTCGCCACGGGCGCGCAGTTGGTTGACGCTTTCCACTCGTTCGGCGATATCGCGGTTGTGCGGTTCCACGGCCTGGGCAAACTTGAGGTTGCTTTGTGTGTATTCGTGGGTGCAGTACACCAACGTGTCGGCGGGCAGGGCCGCCAGGCGCTCAAGCGAGGCGTGCATCTGCTCGGGTGTGCCTTCGAACAGGCGACCGCAGCCGGCGGCGAACAGGGTATCGCCACACAGCAGCACGCCCGGGTGATAAAACGCGATGTGCCCCAGGGTATGGCCAGGCACGGCATACACGTCGAAATCCCAGCCCAGTACGCTGATGCGGTCGTTATCGTGCAGGTCGACGTCCCGCGCCGGGATCTGCTCGTTGGCCGGGCCATAGACCTTGGCGCCGGTCACACGTTTGATCTGCTCCACGCCGCCGACATGATCATGGTGATGGTGGGTGACCAGGATATCGCTGAGGTGCCACTCGGGGTTCTGCTTGAGCCAGGCCAGTACGGGAGCGGCATCGCCGGGGTCGACCACGGCGCAACGGTGGGTATGTGGGTCCTGCAACAGCCAGATGTAGTTGTCGGTGAAGGCGGGTAGGGCACTGATCTGTATCATTCTTTGATTCGCCAAGCTGAACACATTGGTGCATCTTAGAACGTCTAGGCGAGTTGGAGAATGCAATGACTGATAAAGCGTTCGCCCAGGCCGATCCTGAATGGCTGGCCCTGATCAGCGCAGCCCGGGAGTGGCTGTCGGGTCCGATCGGGCAATTTTTGCTGGACGAGGAACGGCGCATGCTCGAGGACGAGCTGGGGCGGTTCTTTGGTGGTTACCTGGTGCATTACGGTCCCTCGGCCCAGACGCCGCCTGCCGCGCCGCAGGTGCAACGCAATGTACGCCTGGGCGCGCCGTTGCCGGGGGTGGAGATTGTCTGCGAGGAACAGGCCTGGCCGTTGAGCGAGCACGCCGCCGATGTGGTGGTGTTGCAGCATGGCCTGGATTTCTGCCTGTCGCCCCACGGCCTGCTGCGTGAAGCCGCCAGCGCCGTGCGTCCAGGCGGCCATTTGCTGATTATCGGGATCAACCCCTGGAGCAGCTGGGGCCTGCGGCATGTATTCGCCCATGACGGGCTGCGCCAGGCACGCTGTATCTCGCCGTCACGGGTGGGTGACTGGCTGAACCTGCTGGGCTTCGCGCTGGAGAAACGCCGCTTCGGGTGCTATCGTCCGCCGCTGGCGTCGACCAAGTGGCAGGGCCGCCTGGCCGGCTGGGAACGTCGGGCGGGTGCCTGGCAATTGTCGGGTGGCGGCTTCTATTTATTGGTGGCGCGCAAGATCGTGGTGGGGCTGCGCCCGGTACGCCAGGTGCTACGCCAGCCCATGGGCAAGCTGGTGCCGATGCCGATGGCCAAGGTCAATCGCAAGCAAAGCGAACCGTAAAACTCTTTTTTGATTTCAGGCCGGGTCACTCGGCCTCGGGATACTGTCGGCCGATGGCCGGCAGCCCGTCTTGATGGATGCAACCGATGACCGATAGCGTAGAACTCTTCACCGATGGCGCCTGCAAGGGCAACCCCGGTCCCGGTGGCTGGGGCGCCTTGCTGGTGTGCAAGGGCGTGGAGAAGGAACTGTGGGGCGGCGAAGCCAACACCACCAATAACCGCATGGAGCTGATGGGCGCCATCCGTGGGCTGGAAGAACTCAAGCGTCGTTGCGACGTGCTGCTGGTGACCGACTCGCAATACGTGATGAAGGGCATCAACGAATGGATGGTCAACTGGAAGAAGCGTGGCTGGAAGACCGCCGCCAAGGAGCCGGTGAAAAATGCCGACCTCTGGCAATTGCTGGATGAGCAATGCAATCGCCATAACATTACCTGGAAATGGGTGCGTGGGCACGTCGGCCATCATGGCAACGAACGCGCCGACCAACTGGCCAACCGTGGTGTCGATGAAGTGCGCGGCTACAAGCAGAGCTGAGGCTGGCTGACGTGTTAACATCGCCCACGTTGACTCACACCACACTGCATACCACACCGTTGAGAGCTGAACCCTGATGGCCATCCGATCTGTTGTACTCGATACCGAAACCACCGGCATGCCGGTGACCGACGGCCACCGGATCATTGAAATCGGCTGTGTCGAACTCATGGGTCGTCGCCTCACCGGTCGCCACTTCCATGTGTACCTGCAACCGGACCGGGAAAGTGACGAAGGCGCGATTGGCGTCCACGGCATCACCGATGAATTCCTCAAGGGCAAGCCGCGTTTCGCCGAAGTGGCCGATGAATTCTTCGAGTTCATCAACGGCGCACAGCTGATCATCCATAACGCGGCGTTCGACATCGGCTTCATCAATAACGAATTTGCCCTGATGGGGCAGACGGACCGTGCGGATATTTCCCGGCATTGCACGATCCTCGACACCTTGATGATGGCCCGTGAGCGTCATCCTGGGCAGCGCAACAGCCTCGATGCCTTGTGCAAACGCTATGGCGTCGACAACTCCGGCCGTGAACTGCACGGCGCCTTGCTCGACTCCGAGATTCTCGCCGACGTTTACCTGACCATGACCGGCGGGCAGACCAGCCTGTCCCTGGCTGGCAACGCCTCCGATGGTGCCGGTTCGGCGGAAGGCTCGGGCAACCGCCCTTCGGAAATCCGCCGTCTGCCGGCCGATCGCAAGCCAACCCCAATCATCCGCGCCAGCGAGCAGGACTTGGCCGAGCACGCGGCGCGGCTGGAAGCGATTGCAAAGTCGGCGGGTGCGCCGGCGTTGTGGACCCAGCTGATGTAGGCGCGGGCTTGCTCGCTCCCGCACAGGACGTTCGCAAGATCGTCCCCGAGCTTCTACCCTTGAGTGCATAGCCCTCAGGACTACAAGCCCTCATGTATAAAGACCTGAAGTTTCCCGTCCTTATCGTGCACCGCGACATCAAGGCCGACACCGTTGCCGGTGACCGGGTTCGAGGCATCGCCAGAGAGTTGGAACAAGAGGGGTTCAGTATCTTTTCCGCGGTGGACTACGCCGAAGGCCGGCTGGTGGCGTCTACCCATCACGGCCTGGCATGCATGCTGATTGCTGCCGAAGGCGCCGGGGAAAATACCCACTTGCTGCAAAACATGGTCGAGCTGATCCGCCTGGCGCGGGTGAGGGCGCCCAACCTGCCGATCTTTGCCCTGGGCGAGCAAGTCACCCTGGAAAATGCACCGGCCGATGCGATGAGTGAGCTCAATCAACTGCGCGGCATCCTTTACCTGTTTGAAGACACCGTGCCGTTTCTCGCCCGTCAGGTCGCGCGCGCGGCGCGTACTTACCTTGATGGCCTGTTGCCGCCGTTCTTCAAAGCCCTGGTGCAGCACACCGCCGACTCCAATTACTCCTGGCACACGCCAGGCCATGGCGGCGGCGTGGCCTATCGCAAGAGCCCGGTAGGGCAGGCGTTCCATCAGTTCTTTGGGGAAAACACCCTGCGTTCGGACCTTTCTGTCTCGGTGCCGGAGCTGGGTTCGCTGCTGGATCACACCGGGCCCTTGGCCGAAGCCGAAGCCCGCGCCGCGCGCAACTTTGGCGCCGATCACACGTTCTTCGTGATTAACGGCACGTCGACCGCCAACAAGATCGTCTGGCATTCGATGGTCGGTCGCGATGACCTGGTGCTGGTGGATCGCAACTGCCACAAGTCGGTGTTGCATTCGATCATCATGACCGGTGCCATCCCCCTATACCTGTGCCCGGAGCGCAACGAACTGGGCATCATCGGCCCGATCCCCCTCAGCGAATTCAGCCCCGCGTCGATCCGCGCCAAGATCGACGCCAGCCCGCTGACCCGTGGCCGCCCAGCGAAAGTGAAGCTGGCTGTGGTCACCAACTCCACCTACGACGGCCTGTGCTACAACGCCGAGCTGATCAAGCAGCAATTGGGCGGGAGTGTCGAGGTGCTGCACTTTGACGAAGCCTGGTACGCCTACGCGGCGTTTCACGAGTTTTTCGCCGGGCGCTACGGCATGGGCACTTCGCGAACCCCCGACAGCCCGCTGGTGTTTACCACTCACTCCACGCACAAATTGCTGGCGGCGTTCAGCCAGGCCTCGATGATTCATGTGCAGGACGGCGGCGCACGACAGTTGGACCGCGACCGTTTCAATGAAGCGTTCATGATGCATATCTCCACTTCGCCGCAGTACAGCATCATCGCCTCGCTGGACGTGGCGTCGGCGATGATGGAGGGGCCCGCAGGGCGCTCGCTGTTGCAGGAAATGTTTGACGAGGCCCTGAGCTTCCGACGTGCCCTGGCCAACCTGCGCCAGCATATTGCAGCCGAGGACTGGTGGTTTTCCATCTGGCAGCCGCCCTCGGTAGCGGGTATCGATCGCGTCGCCACGGCGGATTGGCTGTTGCAGCCTGAGGATGATTGGCACGGTTTTGGTGACGTGGCTGAAGATTACGTATTGCTGGACCCGATCAAAGTGACATTGGTCATGCCCGGCCTCAACGCCGGTGGCGCGTTGAGCGACTGCGGGATCCCGGCAGCCGTGGTCAGCAAGTTTCTCTGGGAGCGTGGGCTGGTGGTGGAGAAGACCGGTTTGTATTCGTTCCTGGTCCTGTTTTCCATGGGGATCACCAAAGGCAAATGGAGTACCTTGCTCACCGAATTGTTGGAGTTCAAGCGCAGCTACGACGCCAACATCAGCCTGGCCAGTTGCCTGCCCTCGGTGTTTGCCCAAGGCCCCGCCCGTTATCAAGGCCTGGGTTTGCGCGACCTGTGCGATCAATTGCACGCCTGTTACCGTAGCAATGCCACTGCCAGGCACCTCAAGAGGATGTACACGGTGTTGCCGGAAATCGCGATGAAACCGGCCGACGCCTACGACCAATTGGTGAAGGGGGAAGTGGAGGCGGTTTCCATTGATGCCTTGCCAGGGCGCATCGCAGCCGTGATGCTGGTGCCTTATCCGCCGGGTATTCCATTGATTATGCCGGGCGAGCGTTTTACCGAATCGACGCGATCGATCATCGACTACCTGGCGTTTGCCCGGACATTTGATAGCAGTTTCCCTGGGTTTGTCGCGGATGTTCATGGATTGCAACACGAAGATGACGGCAACGGCCGTTGTTACACCGTCGATTGCATCAAGGGTTAAGGATGTTTATGCAAGCTGTAATGAACCCGAAGTATCCAGGGCTCAGTGTGCGGGTCGCCGACGAAGGCTTCGATGCCTACGTATGGGGCAATGATTTCAGTTTTGAGGTCAGCGCCTATGGTGTGCCCGAGATGGGCAAGCGGGTCGATCAATGGGCCGTGGAGCGTATCTTGCCGTACCGCAAGTGCTATGGCATCGACCCGGAAGAGTTCGCCAGCTTTCGCGATGCGCCGGACAGCGCGATCTTCATGGCCTTCCTGGATGACCGTGCGGTGGGGCATATCGTGGTCAGTACCAATTGGAATGGCTTTGCCCATGTCGACGAGTTGGCGGTGGCCTTGCCCGCCCGCCGTCATGGGGTGGCCAAGGCCCTGCTGGACGTGGCGCAGTTCTGGAGCCGCAAGAAAAACCTGCCGGGCATGATGCTCGAAACCCAGAACAACAACCTCGGTGCCTGCCGGCTGTACGAGCGCTGTGGGTACGTGATGGGCGGAATCGACCACCTGCGTTATCGCGGCATCGACCCACAAACCCGGGAGGTGGCGATTTTCTGGTACCGGTTGTTCAAGCAGTAGGCGCGAACGTGCTCGCGAAAAACACACCGGCGTCGCGTTAAGCCTGACTGCCTGCGCCAGCGTTGCAGGTCTTCGCGCGCAAGCTCGCGCCTACAGGGGTTTTGCCTCGCCAGAGAGAAGGCCTTCGGCTTTCTGCGTGACAATCTCCAGCAATGCATTCAACGCCGGTGAGGTTGCGCCATCCCTGAGTGTCAGTGCGTACAGGTTGACCAGGATCGGCGGCGACACCGGGCAGGTATCGAGCCCGGCCTCCCGCGCACCGAATGCGGTGAACGGATCGACAATCGCCAGGCCTTCACCGGCCTCCACCATGCTGCGCATCATCTGGTAGGTCTGTACCCGCGTCTGCACCACCGGCAGCGGGCGCAAGGCTTGCAGCTTGGCGTCCAGCAGGCGGCTCAGCGGGTCCTGGCCTTCCAGCCCGATCATCGACTGCCCGGCCAGGTCCTGTAGCGCAATGTACTTCTGCTTGGGTTTCAGCCAGCCATGGGGCGCGAGCAGTTGCAGCTTGCCCTGGGCCAATACGGTGCTTTGGATTTGTGGGTGTTCCGGGTCATGCAGGCTCAGGCCCACATCGGCTTCATGCAGCAACAGGCTCCTGACAATCTCCCGAGTCGGCTGGCTCGACAGGTTGCACGGCGTGTCCTGGAAGCGGCGGCGCAGCACCGCGATGCTTTGCGGCAACAGTTGGTTGGCCAGCGGCGGAGTGCACAGGGCGCGCAGTGTGGGGGCGTGATGGTGCTTCAGGCGGCTGGCCAGGCGTTGTATGGGCTCCAGCGCTTCATAGAGGTGGGCGATTTCGGCCTGCAGTTCCAGGGTTTCCCGGGTTGCCTGCAGGCGCCCGCGTACACTGGCAAACAGCATGAAACCCATTTGCTGCTCGGCATCCTTGAGCGTGGCGTCCACATCGCCCACGGGGAGTTGCAACCATTCGGCGGCCGTGCCGAGGTGTCCGGTCTGCAAGATAGCCTGAATCACTTCGATATGACGTAAACGCATGGCCGGAGTCTAGGGTCAGCCGTGCAGGGATTCAATGGCCTGTCAAAAAACAGCGTGAACGTTGATTCGCGTCGACTAACGTTGGCCTTGCGCAACTGCAACAAGCAGGTCATATAACGAGCGTATCAACCGAGAGACAAGGGGGTGCTCACGATGCCTGTAGCAATCGCAGTCGGCAATTTGCGCACCCATCGCGGCTTTACGCGGTGGGCGGTGCTGGTAGTACTGGTCATCATCGGCTTGCTGGCCCTGGCGTTGGGGCCGCGGCTGTTTGGGGAGGTGACCCTGATGGAAATTGCCACGGCCAAGGCCCAGGTCGCCGAGTTGGGCAAGGCTGTCGAACAGTTTCATAACGACACGGGGCGCTACCCGACAGATAAGGAAGGCCTGGAGGTGCTTGTCCAGCAGCCTGCAGGCGAGGTGAAGTGGAAGGGCCCTTACATCGACGAGGATCTGCTGAACGATCCCTGGGGGGTTGCCTATCAGTACCACTTTCCGCCGAGCCAGCCCCAGGTCTCGTTCGATCTGTTCTCATTCGGCAAGGACCGGACATTGGGCGGTGTCGGGGATAACAAGGATATTACCTACGGAGCCAACTGATTCATCTGGCATTACCCATCGACCTGATTAGAATGGCTCGTCTGATCACTAACGACCAATGCCGGTTACCCGGTACTTACAACAAAAACAGGTCTGGTCTCAAATGCCGATGCCCACGAAATTCCTCGGGGTAACGGCCAGGCAACTGCTGGTCCTGGTGACCGTGGGGTGCGTGGCCGCTTATCTTTTCAGTAATCACGATGACGCCACGCCCGAAAGCCTTGCACGGGTTGCCTTTATCCGTTCCCAGGAACAGGTGAGCGAACAAGTCGGGGCGATATTGGGCGTCACGCTGGTGCGGCAGGTGGTGGCGTATCCCGCGTACGGCTCGCCGGGCTACCAGCGCTTGATGTATGCCGTTGAGGGCGAGAAAGGGCAACTGATGGTGACGCTCAAGCAGATCGAGGGGGATCAGGGGATTGAAGTGACGGAGATTCGCCGTCCGTGATCGCCCGGCCCAGTCAATGCCGTCAATGGCCAGGACTGAGCAGGTACGCTCGGGTGATCAATCTTATGAGGCGAGGGTGGTTTGCGATTCGCGGACGATAATGGTCCCCGACTGGATCAGTTTGAATTCATCGCCTTCCAGTTTCTCTACACGGTCGCCAATGGCCAGCTTGTAGGTGGTGGTGGGTGCCGAGCCAGCCAGGTCGCCTTGCGCCGGGTTGGATTCCTGGAACTCATGCACCGAATACACACGTCCTTCTGCGTCTCTGGCATGAAACTGTCCGACTAATACTGCTGCCATCTGTTTAGAACCTCTGGAGATAAACACTCGATTTTCGGTTCTGTAGACCGTCGTAGAGCGGGGTAGTTTACCTATTGAAAAAAAATACTATTCGCTGATGTTTTCAGATGCGTCCTACGTAAGGAGCTACGAGGCAAACGCCTGGGGATTATCAAAACCCTCTGGTGAACCCGCCGCGAAGACTCTATAACTACAAGCTCCTTTAGTCAGACGTCGGGAAAACCTCAATGAGCAAGGTCTACACGATTGCCGTCCTGGTTGGCAGCTTGAGAAAAGAGTCGATCAACCGCAAGGTCGCCTTGGCCTTGGCCGAACTGGCCCCAGCCAACCTCACATTGAAAATTGTCGAAATTGGCGATTTGCCGCTCTACAACGAGGACATCGACGGGGCATCACCGCCCGCAGCCTACAGTACTTTCCGTCAACAGGTACGTTCATCCGACGCGGTGCTGTTCGTAACCCCGGAATACAACCGTTCCGTGCCCGCCCCGTTGAAGAATGCGATTGACGTGGGTTCGCGCCCTTACGGGCAAAGTGCCTGGAGCGGCAAGCCGGGGGCGATCATCAGCGTCTCGCCAGGGGCAATTGGCGGGTTTGGCGCCAACCACCATCTGCGCCAGTCCCTGGTGTTTCTCGATGTGCCGTGCATGCAGCAGCCGGAAGCCTATCTGGGTGGGGCTGGCAATGTGTTCGATGACGCTGGCGCGGTATCGGAAAAGACCAAGCCGTTCCTGCAGGCGTTTATCGATGCCTACGGCAAATGGGTAGAAAAACAGAGCGCTTGAATCGGCACTGATTATCCAATGTGGGAGGGGGCTTGCCCCCTCTCACAGTACTGGATCAGCGCAACCAGTTGGTCCGCGCCAACTCGATCACCTCATCCCCCCGTCCACTCATGACCGCCTTGAGCATGTACAGGCTGAAGCCCTTGGCCTGTTCCAGCTTGATGCTCGGCGGCATCACCAGCTCTTGCGTGGCGGTGACCACGTCTACCAGCACCGGGCCATCATGGGCCAGGGCGCGGCGCAGGGCCGGTTCCAGGTCTTCGGATTGCTCCACGCGAATCCCCAGGATGCCCATGGCATTGGACATGGCCGCGAAGTCCGGGTTTTTCAGCTCGGTACCGGCATCCAGATAGCCGGCCGCTTTCATTTCCATGGCGACAAAACCCAGCGACGAGTTATCGAACACGATGACTTTCACTGGCAACTTCAGTTGCGCCAATGAAATGAAATCGCCCATCAGCATGGCAAAACCCCCGTCGCCCGACATCGAGATCACTTGCCGGCCGGGGAAGGCGGCCTGGGCGCCGATGGCCTGGGGCATGGCGTTGGCCATCGAGCCGTGGTTGAACGAGCCGATCAGGCGGCGCTTGCCGTTCATTTTCAGGTAGCGCGCCGCCCACACGGTCGGAGAACCGACATCGGCGGTGAAGATCGCATCGTCGTCGGCCAGCTCGCTGAGCAAGCGCGCGACGTATTGCGGGTGAATCGGCCGGCCGGCCTTGGACGGTTGCGCCAGGTCATCCAGGCCCTGGCGAGCTTTCTCGTAGTGCTTCAAGGAGGTCTCGAGGAAGCTGCGATCGGTCTTGCGGGTCAGGCGCGGCAGGAGTGCGCCGATGGTCTCGCTCACATCCGCCGCGATGCCCAGGTCCAGGGTGGCGCGACGCCCCAGCGCCTGCGGGTTGCGGTCGATCTGGATGATTTTCGCGTCAGTGGGGTAGAACTGGCGGTACGGAAAGTCAGTGCCGAGCATGATCAGCGTGTCGCAGTCGAGCATGGCGTGGTAGCCGGAGCTGAAACCGATCAGGCCGGTCATGCCCACGTCGAATGGGTTGTCCCATTCCACATGTTCCTTGCCGCGCAGGGCGTGTACGACCGGTGCGCCCAGGGCGTCGGCGAGCGCCACCACTTGGGCATGGGCGCCGGCACAACCGCTGCCGCACAGCAGGGTGACTTTCTGGCTGCTGGCGAGGATTTCGCCGAGGCGCTGCAGGTCTTGTTCCGCTGGCAAGGTGCGGGGTGCATGCAGGGCCGGCCAGGGCTTGAGCGTGTTCTCGACTTCCAGCAATGACACATCCCCCGGAATCACCACCACGGCCACGCCGCGATTGAGGATCGCCGAGCGCATGGCACGGTGCAGCACGTGCGGCATTTGCTCAGGGTTGGTCACCAGCTCGATAAAGTGGCTGCACTCCTTGAACAGCTCCTGGGGGTGGGTTTCCTGGAAGTAGTTCAGGCCAATCTCGGAAGACGGGATCTGGGCCGCGATCGCCAGCACCGGTACATGGTTGCGATGACAGTCGAACAGGCCATTGATCAAATGCAGGTTGCCCGGCCCGCAACTGCCAGCGCACACCGTCAATTCACCGGTGGCCGCCGCTTCGGCACCGGCGGCGAATGCGGCGACTTCCTCGTGGCGAACGTGCATCCACTCGATGCTGTCCATGGTGCGCAACGCATCGGTGAGGCCGTTGAGGCTGTCGCCGGTCAGGCCCCAGATGCGCTTGATGCCCGCCTGCTCAAGGGTGGTCGCCAGTTGTTGGGCCAGGTTGATTTTCGCCATGAAGAACTCCAATCGTCAGTGAGGGTAAAAGCTGCTGATCAGTAGAGGACAGTTCGATCACGGCGAATGCTCCGCCTTTAATGTGAAGATTGCGTCATGGTCGCGCGGTATTGCCGGGTGCGCCGCGCGATAAACCACTGGTCGCGCAGCAGCGCCAGCCAGGGGGCGACCTTGGCATCGGGCAGGCGGCCACGGCTCAGGCGGCGCATCTGGTCACGCACCACGGCCAGGGTGGCGAGGGCGGCCAAGGGTTTGCGCTGCCAACTGACGGGTTTGAGTTGCGGGTTGAGGTCGCGCCCCTCGTGCCAGTGTTTGATCAGTTGCGGTTCCAGGGTCAGGGCGGTAGCGATGCCGGCCATGGCGATACCGCTGTCCAGCACCTGTTGCACGATGGGCAGGCGGCGAATGCCGCCGGTGACCATCAGCGGCATCTTGGCGATGGTCGCCAGCTCTTTGGCAAACTCCAGGAAGTAGGCTTCACGGGCCAGGGTGCGACCGTCCCGCGCTTCGCCTTGCATGGCCGGCGCTTCGTAGCTGCCTCCGGACAATTCCAGCAGGTCGATGGGCAGGGGGTTGAGCATTTCCACCACTGCGCGAGCATCGGCCTCTGCGAATCCGCCGCGCTGGAAATCCGCCGAGTTGAGCTTTAGCCCGACGCAAAAGGACGGGCTGACGCTGGCACGAACCGCGTGGATCACCTCCAGCAGCAGGCGCGCGCGGTTCTCCAGCGAGCCACCCCAGCGGTCAGTGCGCTGGTTGCTCAACGGCGAGAGAAACTGACTGAGCAGGTAGCCGTGCGCGCCGTGGATCTGCACCCCGGTGAACCCGGCTTTCTCGGCCAGGCGTGCGCTGGTGGCGAAGCGTTTGATCACGTCCTGAATGTCGTCCTCGGTCATCGCCTTGGGCTTGGCAAACATCTTCGAAAAGCTGCCCAGGTCCAGTGCAATCGCGGAGGGCGCCAGGGCTTGCTGACCGAGGTTGGCCATGGTCTGGCGACCCGGATGACTGAGCTGTACCCAAAAGTGCACGCCCTTGTCGCGGGCCACGTCGGCCCATTCACGAAAGCTGTCCAGGTGTTGTTCGTCTTCGAGGGCAACGCCGCCGGGGCCGGTCATGGCGCGGCGGTCGATCATCACATTGCCGGTCAGCAGCAGGCCGGGCTCACCGTCCGCCCAGGTTGTGTAAAGCTGCTTGAGTTCACGGGAAGGTGCTTGATCGGCGTCCGCCATATTCTCTTCCATCGCCGCCTTGGCGATGCGGTTGGCGAGGACCTGGCCATTGGGCAGTTGCAAGGGCTCAAAGGGTGACATGAGTTGACTCCGGAGTGGGGGAGGCCTCAGGCTAAGCTTAAAGTTAACTTTAATGTCAAGCGGGTGTTTTGATGAATATTGGTGAGCTGGCAAAGCGGAGTGGGTTGGCGGCGTCGCGTATCCGCTTTTACGAGTCCGAAGGTCTGATCAGCCAAGTGGGGCGCCAGGCCAATGGTTATCGACGCTATGCGCCCGATGCCTTGCAAACGCTGCAACTGATCCAGAGTGCACAACAGGCCGGGTTTACCCTGCAGGAACTCAAGGCATTGATGCCTGCGCCGGGGGAGCACAAGCGTGAGGAGTTAATAGAGGCGCTGGAGCGCAAGGTGGCGCAGATCGAGGCGATGCAGGCGCAGTTGGCTCATAGCAAGGCGCAGTTGCTGGGCGTGATCGAGGCGGTACGGGCGCAGCCGGAAGGCGTGCCGTGCTCCATGGGACAGAAGCAGGTGCTGGCGTCGATCAAGATCGGTGCCTGAAAAAACTCCGATTTGCACCGCCAGGCAGACCCAAATGTGGAAAATCCCCCGTGGCGAGCGGGCTTGCCCCGCGTTGGGCTGCGCAGCAGCCCCAATAAGAGCGCTGCAGTGTGCCAGGCAGCTCCGGGCCTGTGTTTTGGGGCTGCTTCGCAGCCCAACGCGGGTCAAGCCCGCTCGCCACAGCCACAGCCACAGCCACAAGAGTGCGGGCACACCGAGCCTGGGTGAGGTGCCGAGTGGTGGGGCAAGCCCCCTCCCACATTCAGCGCGGGGCATCCGTTAGAGAGTCGTCAGCTCACGGCAATCCCACATTTGAAGCTCAGCGCCGCCGGAACAGCGGCAGCGGCTCATCCGTTGCAGCCTGGTACGTCACCGAGAAGTCCTTGAGGCTTTCCAGCGCCGCGTACGGGTCTTTGTCGGCGCGCAAGGCGAAGGCATCGAACCCGCAGCGGTGCAGGTAGAACAACTGGTCGCGCAACACGTCGCCAATCGCCCGCAGTTCGCCTTTGTAACCGTAACGGTCACGCAGCAAGCGTGCGTTGGAGTAGTTGCGTCCATCGGTAAAGGCCGGGAAGTTCAGGGCGATGACCTGGAAATGCTCCACGTCGTCACCGATTTCCTCGGCTTCTTCATCGGCGTCCAGCCACACGCCCAGGCCGCCATCACGGGCCTTGAGGGCGTGGCCGTGTTCGCGCCACAGGGCTAAAGGCACGATCAGGTCGTCGCAATTGGAAATGCTGTCGAAGCTCGTGTCCTTGGGCAGCAGGTGCCAGGTTTCATCGATGACTTCGTTGTTCTTAATGATTCGCTGCATAGACGCGCTCCTTGAACAGGTCAATGCCGATGCGCTGGTAGGTGTCGATGAAACGCTCATCTTCGGTGCGCTGTTCGATGTAGACGTCGATCAGCTTGCCGATCACCTCGGGCATGGCTTCCTGGGCGAAGGACGGGCCGAGGATCTTGCCCAGGCTCGCATCGCGGCTGGCGCTGCCACCCAGGGACACTTGGTAGAATTCTTCGCCTTTCTTGTCCACGCCCAGGATGCCGATGTGGCCGACGTGGTGGTGACCACAGGCGTTCATGCAACCGGAGATGTTCAGGTCCAGCTCGCCGATGTCGAACAGGTAGTCCAGGTCGTCGAAACGGCGCTGGATCGATTCGGCAATCGGGATCGACTTGGCGTTGGCCAGGGAGCAGAAGTCGCCGCCCGGGCAGCAGATGATGTCGGTCAACAGGCCGATGTTCGGCGTGGCAAAACCGCTTTCGCGCAGCTCGCCCCACAGGGTGAACAACTGGCTTTGCTCAACGTCCGCGAGAATGATGTTCTGCTCGTGGGAGGTGCGCAGTTGGCCGAAGCTGTAGCGCTCGGCCAGGTCGGCCACGGCGTCCAGCTGCTTGTCGGTGATATCGCCCGGTGCAACGCCGGTCGGTTTCAGCGACAGGGTCACCGCCACATAGCCCGGCTTTTTGTGCGCCAGGGTGTTGCGGGTGCGCCAGCGGGCAAAGCCTGGGTGCTGCTGGTCGAGCGCTGCGAGCTCGGCGTCCTGATTGCTCAGGGCCTTGTACTCGGGGTCGACAAAGTGCTTGGCCACACGGTGCACTTCGGCGTCGGTCAAGGTGGTCTGGCCACCGCGCAGGTGCTCCATCTCGGCATCGACTTTCTGGGCGAACACCTCAGGGGTCAGCGCCTTGACCAGGATCTTGATCCGGGCCTTGTATTTGTTGTCACGACGGCCGTAGCGGTTGTAGACCCGCAGGATGGCGTCGAGGTAGCTCAACAGGTCCTGCCACGGCAGGAACTCGTTGATGAACGCGCCCACCACCGGGGTACGGCCCAGGCCGCCACCCACCAGTACACGGAAACCCAGCTCGCCGGCCGCGTTGTACACCGGCTCCAGGCCGATATCGTGTACTTCGATGGCTGCACGGTCCGAGGTCGAGCCATTGATGGCGATCTTGAACTTGCGTGGCAGGTAGGCGAATTCCGGGTGGAAGGTGGTCCATTGACGGACGATTTCGCACCACGGGCGTGGGTCGATCAGCTCGTCGGCGGCAACCCCGGCGAATTGGTCGGTGGTCACGTTGCGCAGGCAGTTACCGCTGGTCTGAATGGCGTGCATCTGCACGGTGGCCAGTTCAGCCAGGATATCCGGCACATCTTCCAGCGCCGGCCAGTTGAACTGCACGTTCTGGCGGGTACTGATGTGGGCATAGCCTTTGTCGTAGTCGCGGGCAATCTTGGCCATCATGCGGGTCTGGCGCGAAGTCAGTTGGCCATAGGGCACGGCCACCCGCAGCATCGGCGCAAAGCGCTGAACATAAAGGCCATTTTGCAGGCGCAGAGGGCGGAACTCTTCTTCGCTCAGTTCACCTGCTAGGTAGCGTCGGGTCTGATCACGGAACTGCTTGACGCGGTCCTCGATGATGCGCTGATCGTATTCGTCGTATACGTACATATAGGTCCTGTTCTCGGCAAATCTGCGCGCACGGCCGCGCACTCCCAACGGAGCCGGCGCACGATACCAGTTTGCGTTTATGCGCAAAAGTGATGTTTGAGTATATGCAAATAACCAAATTGACTAATGAGAACCGTTATCGAGATACCCACATTTGTCATGCGGGCAATCGTGAACTTTACTGTGATCGTGTTTGAGTGCAATCACCTATAAAACTGACAAGAGGCGATGCAATGAGCAATCCGACAAAAGCCCGTAAACCTGACAGTACCGTTGATGCCTGGGCCATTCTGTTTTTGATCATTCTGGTGGTGGGAACTGCCGTGTTCTGGGTCAGCCACCAATAAAGGACCTTGATTGAGCCTCGATTGGTTTGGGCATTGCCACTATCATGGCGGCCTATTTTCGAGGCTCAAACATTCATGTTGAAGGTGTTGATTACGTGTGTCTGGTTGCTGGGATCGACGTATGGGGTGATGGCTCATGCAACGTCGGTGGTGTTTCTCAATCCGGGCATGTCCACGGAAACCTTCTGGGTCAGCTACACGCAATTCATGCAGGCCGCCGCCAAGGACCTCGGCCTGGAATTGCGCGTGCGTTATGGCGAGCGTAATGCCGACAACACGCTGCTCCAGGCGCGTGAGGTACTGCAAGGCAGCCAGCCGCCCGATTACCTGGTGCTGGTGAATGAGCAATACGTTGCACCGCAGATCCTGCGCATGGCCGAGGGCAGCGGCGTGAAGCTGCTGGTGGTGAACAGCGCGCTGACCCCCGACCAGGTGCAATTGCTGGGAACCCGCAGTAGCATCCGTTTGATCGGCAGCCTGGTCGCTGACGATGAAGAGGCTGGCTACCTGATGCTTCGCGACCTGTTGCGCCAGCATGGCCCGGTTGCGCCCGGTCAATCCCTCGACCTGTTGGCCTTTTCCGGCGTCAAGACCACGCCGGTCGCGCAGTTGCGTGAACAAGGCATGCGCCGAGCGCTGGCCGAGCATCCCGAGGTGCGCCTGCGTCAGTTGGTCTACGGGGAATGGAACCGCGAGCGCGCCTTCGAGCAAGCGACGCAGTTGTTCAAGCGCTACCCGCAGACGGCATTGGTGTGGTCGGCCAGCGATCAGATGGCGCTGGGCGCGATGCAGGCGCTCCAGGCCAGTGGGCGTTTACCGGGCAAGGACACGCTGTTCAGTGCCGTCAACAGCTCGCCGGAGATCTTGCAGGCGCGCCTGGACGGGCGTTTGTCGTCCCTGGTCGCCGGGCATTTCACCGTGGGCGGCTGGGCCATGGTGCTGATCCATGATGATGCAAAGGGCGTGGATATTGGCGCATACGGCGGGCGTGACCGTCAGTTGGCGTTATTCCAATTGATCGATGCCGGCCAGGCGCGGCGCTTGTTGGGGCCGACACCGTCGGTGAATTTTCGCGCGCTGTCTGCCCAGGGCAAGCCGGTGTCCTATCGCTACCCCTTCAGCCTGCGTCTGTTGCTGCGCTAGACGCCGGCCAGGTGCAGCACCAGCTTGACGATCCCAAACAAGGTCAAGGCAAACACCACCGTGAACAGGATGCCCAGAATCACAAAGTGGCTGGGCTTGCCGTGGGTAAAGTCGCGGGCGCGATTTTTGCCGCTTTGTACGCCAAAGGCAGCGGCCAGGACGCTGTGAAGCATCTGTAGAAACGTCGGTGGTTTATTGTTCGAATCGTCCATGAGCTGCCTCACGCACTGGGTTGAATAAGCCATTGCCAGAGCATAGCTCGGCTCTGTATTGGCGGTTAAGTATCTACCCCCAGGCCGCCGAACGGCCGTGATCTTCTGATGTGCTCTTAATGAGGTATCAGGAGTGACACCATGCCGGACCGTTCCAAGGGGCTTCATGTCCCGTTTATCAAGCGTCGCTTGCCTGACTGGACGCAGCACCTTCATAGCGCCCACCTGGAGGACATGACCGACACGCGCGATCTCGCGCAACGCTTTATCAGCGTCTACCCTGACCTGTTCGACCAGGCGTCGCCCATGCTGCGCCAGCGTTTACTCGACAGCCAGGCCCGCAGCAACACCTCGATCCAGCAATTGGCCAGGACCCTCAAGGACTTCAAAGGCATCACCGAGTTCTGCAAGCCGCTGTTGATCGAGGCCATGCGCAAGAAATTCGGCCAGACGCCGGATGTGGTCAAGACCCATCTATACCATCTGCACACGTCGAGCCCGGTCGATGCGCAGCCCCTGTTGCAAGCCGCGATGCGAAACTTCGAGGCGAACGAATCATTTGACGAAGTTTCCCTGCAGGAAACCAGTGCACTGGCTCCAGAGGGTTCGTTGGAAAGTGAACGCTATGACGAGACCGATAGGTACCCGTTTGGCAAAACCCGCTACCTCATCCGTAACAAGTTATCAATCAAGCCCGCGGATTTCGCTGGCCTGTGCCGAGAGCTGGATTTGGGCAAGCACTATCAGAACCATCTGCGTGCGGTGTTCCAAACCCCTGGTACGGCCGCCGTCGTGCGTCAGCGGACAATGACGGCAAGCAAGGACCGGCTGCGCGTACAAGCGCACATTGCCAGGATGAAGTTGGACATTGACGAGAGCGTGTACGTTTCGCTGTTGGCGTTCCTCGATGGCACAGGGCAAGCCCGATTTGATGGGAAACCCATGGTTTTCAGTCGCTTGAGTATTCTCGGTTCGACCTTGAGCGACGTGTTCATTATCGGTAACGACTCACGCCAGGCACGAATCGAGTTGCAAAACCCTTGGTACAACCTGATTCCCGGCGTGTGGGTCGCCAAAGGAAGACTGCCTCCCGAGCCCCGATTCGTGGTGTATATCCCTGGGGACCCGGTCAATCCCCTCAAGACTTACGCGTCGGTCAGTGCGTTCGCCAGCGAACTTGGGGTCAAGCTGCGGCACCCCCCTTATCAACGCTTGTTCGCAAGTCTGGTGCCTCATGGAGAGTCGCCAGGATTCCTGCGCCGCCTCAAGAACCAGCTGACGGTTTATCGCTGGAACCCGAATCCGGTCTATCCGGGCCCGCCGTACAATCCCGAAACCTATGCCAACGGGGTCTATGAGCAAGTCTGGAACACCGAGATGAACCTGGCCCTGGAGGAATCGGTCATCGACGGTGAGGTGTTCGGGGCCCGTTATGATTTCCACCTTGCCCGAATCAAATCCAACGCCGGGTTGCTGGCCCGGCCGACCGGTGTCGTAGACCGCGAGGCATGGATAGAGCGACTCCAGCACTACGCTGAATGGGGCATGAACCTGCTGAACGTAGCGGCCTTCTTCGTTCCGGGGCTGGGCGAGATGATGATGGGCGTCACGGCCGTGCAACTGGGCTACGAAGTCTTCGAGGGCGTGGAGGCCTGGAGCGCGGGCGACGCCGACGAAGCCTGGCAGCACTTCAAGTCGGTGTTGCAGAACGTGGCTTACATGGCTGCATTGGGGGCTGTCGCGAGCAAGGGGCCAGCGGTTCTGCCGTCCCGCTTTGTCAACAGCATGTCGAAGGTGACGACGCCATTCGGCAAGGTGCGTCTATGGCACCCGGACCTTGCGGCCTACAAAAGCAGTGCCTCGCTTGAGGGGCTCACCCCCAATGCGTTGGGGCAGTATCGGCTGGGGGGCAAGACCTATATCCGCATGGAGGGCAATGTCTTCGAAAAGACCTTCGATCCCGAGATCAAGCTATGGAGAATCCAGCACCCTACGGTGCACGATACCTACCAGCCCATTCTGAGACACAACGGCTTCGGGGCCTGGCGCCACACCTTGGAGCGTCCGTTGGGGTGGGATCGCGTCGCGTTGATGCGGCGGATGGGGCCGCATATGGAGCCCTTCACCGACGCGCAACTGGAGCAGATCGCCGACGTCAGCGGCGTCAATGACGATCACCTGCGCCGGTTACATACCGATCATCAGCCGCCGCCACCGGTACTGGCTGAGACCGTCCGGCTGTTCGAGCTGGATCGCCAGACGGACGAGGTGATCCGGGATATCCGCCAAGGTGCGTGCCGGGAGGGCCTGTGCCAGTTCATGGTGCCGCTGACGTTGGAGTTGCCGAATTGGCCGGTGGATGAAGTGTTGGAAGTCTTCAGCGGGCCGGAGCCCTGGGGGGCCTCGCAACGTTTCTCTGCGGCGGATGCAGCCGATACGGCAAGGCCCACCATCAAGATCACTCGGGCCGAAGTCGATGCCGGAAAAATGCCAGAGCGCGTGCTGGAAAACCTGGACGACGGGCAAATTGCACGCTTGCTGGGTAGCGAAAACCAGCAGCCGGATGCTGATCGCGTCCAGGTGTTCAGGGATCGTTTGGCCGACCATGCGCAGCGCCGCAGGAAGGCAGTATTCGATAACCTGATGAGCCGGCAAGCCGCCCCGGACGCTGACACGCAGATCCTTCAGCGCAGCTTTCCAACGCTGTCGCCCGAAGCAGCGCGGCAGGTATTGAGCCATGCCAGCGACGAGGTGCTGGGGCAATTGCGCAGCACCCAGCGGGTTCCCCTGCGACTGGCCACGCAAATACGTGTGCATTTGCATGAAAGCGGCGTAAGCCGGGCATTGATCGGCCTGTCCGTGGAGAGCCTGGCGTCCTCGGCCAGCGATCGCCTGGCACTGCACTGCCTGGAACACCTGCCCGGTTGGTCGGCGGATACACGGGTGGAGGTGCGGTTGCACGGGGTGAGGGGGCCGCTGGTGGACAGCATCGGCGGCGAGCAGGCCGCCACGCGCTACTACCTGGTAAAGGGCGGCGATTTCATTCAAGCGTTCGATGCCCAGGGCAAGGCGTTGAACAGCGTGCCGGCGTCCGGGCGCAATCTGTTTGAATCGCTGCTGGAGGTCGTGCCCGCGCCAGTACGAGAGTCATTACAAGGCAAGCCGAGCGAGGCACTGCGCAAGCAGGTGGTCGACTACGCGCTCAGCCATCGTGACGACATGTCTCGGATCATCAAGCGCGACCCGCTCAAACGCGGCGGCGGGCGATTGTTGCGCCGCCCATCCGGCCGGGTCGGTTATGCGGCCAGCGGCGATGTTGCCGGTTTCGCCGATGAAGCCCTTGTCGCCAGGGTGCGGGCGATCTATCCCAATGTCACGGATCAACAAGCCTTGCAGTTTGTCAGGAGCCGCCTCAGTGCGGGTGATACCGACCAGCAGGTTTTTCATCTGTTGGAAAACCGGCGCAGGGAGTTCGAAGGCTTGTGTTCCACATTGGATACCTGGGTTGAAGGTGTCTTGTCACCTGATCCACGTGGTTCGATACGGACACACCTGCGGGGGATCGCCGATCGGATCATTGACTGCTGGAGAAACGGTCTGTACCGCGGACTGGCGCCAGCGTTCGAGCTGGACATCGCGAGTACATTGTCCGTGCCGAGGCTGGCCGCCGACTTTTCCCATGTGCGCAGGCTGCGATTGACCAGTCTACAGCTTGCCGGTAGCGACCTTGAGCGGATGTTTCCTGCGCTGAAAAGCCTTGAACTCAACGTCATACCCCTGCACATACCGATGTTGGCCGATCAACTTTCGTCGCTCCAGACCCTGACTGAGCTCAAGCTCACCTTTTCTGCCCAGGGCGTGGGCGATTCGCTCGCGTTGTCGCAAGCCTTGCAGGGGATGACGCAACTGGAGCGGTTGCATCTGGTTGGCAATATTCCTGAGCTCGATTACAGCACGCTGCCTCGTTTGCGAGCCCTGACGCTGGCGGGGCCCATGGGCCAATGGCCGACCGGGGTTCTAGCCCTGCCGGCCCTGGAGTCGCTGGATTTGTCCGGTGTCGCTGTTCAGTCTTTGCCGAACGAACTGTTCAGCGGGCACGAGGCGTTATGGCGCCGATTGCAGTTGAACTGGGGGGCATTGGAGCCAGAACAATTCACGCGGGTGTTTGACTACGTGCACGATAACCCCGGCCATTTGGTCGAGGAGTCGCAGGTTATTGCACACCACTGTCACCAACGCCTTGGGGCGTTGGTGCCCAATCATTGGCGCTTTGCTGGCGACGCTTTGGCCGCTTTACGCCGTGAAGGGCTGGAAGGGCGAGGGCTGCTGGATAAGGTTGTGGCATTGGAGCAAGAACACAGCGCTCTGGATGGGGCGCTGGAACAATGGCAGGCCACGCCGGTACGCGTCGACGGGCGGCCAGCATCGGTGCAGGGGCGCAGGGCGTGGGCTGACAGGGTGCGCGCCCTGTGGCGTGACGCGCTGGTTGCTCGCTACGGGGGCGGGGAGCCTGAGGCGGGGCCCTCCCGACTCTTTGACGAGCCGCGTCGCACCGATCGATGGAGCTTGGGCGATACCAGTGGGCTGGGAGACCTGCCTGCGCTGGGCGATGTTCAGTTCACCCAGATACGTGTCCTGAGTCTGGCAAGGGCCAACCTTTCCACGGCGCAAGCCAATGATTTGCTTCTGCATTTTCCCAACCTGGAAGAACTCGATCTGAGTGGCAACCGGCTGACCGATCTACCCCAGGCCCTGGAGACGCAGCAGCGGCTCACCAAGGTGAACCTGTCTGGCAACGAACTGACGATCACCCCCTCGATACAAGCACGGCTCAATCGCCTGACGTCCCTGCAGGGGCTCGACCTGGCGGGCAATCGCCTCACCGGGCTTAGTGTGAATGCGCTGATGGAGTTGCAGTCTCTGAATGTCAGCCGCACCCAGCTCCGGGCATGGCCGGAAGGGGTGCTGGACCTGTCGAAACTGCGCTTTCTGGATTTGAGCTACAGCGCTATCACGGAGGTGCCCAATGCGCTGTGGACGGACCACGATATACTCTTGGCGCACACCTCCTTGCGCGGTTGCCGATTGAGCCCGCAAGCCATCACTGCGGTGCAGGCGTTTGCTGAGCGTACCGCCCCGGGCACACCGTCGGCGTTCCTCTATAGAAACCCGCTGGGCATCGACCGCCCCGTGCTCGCTGCCGGCAGAACCGGAGGCGACCCGGAGTTTTTCCCGGAAGAAGTGTCGGAACAACCGGATTTGTTAGTGCCACTGCCTGTAGACGTGCCAGGGCAGTTACCGCTGACGTCGGCCGAACGGCTGCAACGTCTTGATCCCCAGCTTGGCGCGGGCCAAGCCGTTGAGCGGCTGGACGCCTGGTTGGGGCAGGGGGTGAGCGCGACGCAAATCGAGGATGCATTGCGGCTGTGGCAGGAGCAGCAGGTACAAATGATCCAAGGCTTGAATCGCTGGATTGATAACCCTGCGGTGCGCAGTCGTGATGGGTGGGTCAACGCGCCCGATCGTCGTCGTGCCGCAGACCGTTTGATGGCGTGCTGGCGCGAGACGCTGCGCGAGGTGCGCAGCGCAGAGGCGGTCGCGAACGATTATGCCCTTGATTTGAGCGGTTTGACGGTGGGCGACCTACCGGCCCTGCCGATCACATTCAGGCATGTGGGAACGCTGGATCTGAGCAATGTCGGGCTCACGACCGCTTCGGATGCGTTTTTGCGCGCATTCCCCAGGCTGGAGAGCCTGATGCTCAACGGCAATGGCCTGGGCGCGCTGCCCGACGCGGTGACGGGGCTTGAGCGGCTGACCCGGCTGAGTGCCCACCACAATGAACTGAGCGATGCCCCGTTGCTGCAGCGCCAATTGCGCGCCTTGCCGCAACTGCAACAGGTCGACCTGGAAACCAACCACCTGGATAGTTTCGATGTGGCCGGCCTGGACCGGTTGCAGGTCCTCAACCTGAATTACAACAGGCTCAGCGACTGGCCCGCAGGTGTGCTGGAGGCGCCCGCGCTGACCACGCTGGGCCTGCGCAGCAACTACAACATAGAGACCATTCCGGTGGGGGCATTCTTGCCGGAACATAATGCGTTGATGGCTGGAACGGACCTGTCCGACAACATGTTGGAGGAGAGAGAGTTCCTGCGGTTGCAGGAGTATCAGCGCGAAACGGGCCGGGGCTTGGGTTTTACCCCCCACGACATCGACGAGTTGCTTGCAGGCTTCCATTCCGAAGCCGAGGACGATGAGCCTGGTCTTGCGCTTCACCCGGAGAACGAGACGCCGGAACAGGCCAAGGCCCGGTGGTTTACCGGCGGCGCCGCCGACTCCGAAAGGCAGGCGGTGTGGGACACGGTAATGGCACAGGACGCGAGGATGGTTCAGGAGGAGGGGGCGCCTGAGGGCACGCCAGGTGACTTGGCGACTATATTGGGACAACTGCGCCATACCCGGGATTTTCAGCTGGACCGTGTCAATCTCACGGAGCGGGTGTGGAACGTCCTGGAAGCGGCGTATGGCGATCAAGCGCTGCGCGAGCGTCTGTTGGGGATCGCCCGGGCGTCAAGGCATGGTGCGACATGTGGCGATGGCCGGATCTTATTGTTCAATGCGCTGGAGGTCGAGGTGTTTGAGTTCAATGCCTTGCGCGCCATCGACCCCGCCGACAAGGGCCGGGTCCTGCTGAAACTGTCCAGAAAGCTGTTTCGTCTGGCTCAGGTGGAAGCCCAGGCCGAAGCGCGCATCCAGCAGAACCCAGGCATAGATCCCGCGGAAATTCGCCTGGCTTATCGTATTGGCCTGGCCCAGCGCCTGGAGTTGCCGACCCAGCCCAGGAGCATGCTCTACAACAACCTGTCCCGTGTAATGGCGGCAGACTTGGATGCGGCCTATACGGCGATAATCGCCCAGGAACAAACCCCGGCGTTCATCGAGCAACTGACCGTGCGTCAATACTGGGTCAATTACCTGCAGGAAAAGTACCCGGATAAGTTCTCGGCGGTGCAACAGACGCTGGATGACGCCCTCTCGACCTTGGAGGATCAATACGCCGAATTCAATCCGGCGTATTTCGAGGCGTTGCAGGCCCTGCAAAAAACCAATGAGTCGGCCCGGCGCAAACTGTTGAACGAGCTTTCAACCGGCGAAATAGCCGATTTGGGCGACTAACTGGTCGTCAGGCACCGGGCCGGGTCAGTTGTCATACCCCAGGTTCGGTGCCAGCCAGCGTTCGGTCACGGCAAGGTCCTGGCCTTTGCGCGCGGTGTAGCTCGCCACCTGGTCCTTGTCGATCTTGCCCACGGCAAAGTACTGCGCCTGCGGGTGGGCGAAGTACCAGCCGCTGACCGCCGCCGCCGGGAACATTGCGTAGTGCTCGGTGAGGAATACGCCGCTGCGGCCGGCGTGCATTTCGCGGGCTTCAGGGTCGAGCAATTGGAACAACTGGGCCTTCTCGGTGTGGTCCGGGCACGCCGGGTAGCCTGGGGCAGGGCGGATACCGCTGTACTGCTCCTTGATCAACGCGTCGTTGTCCAGTTGCTCGTCCTTGGCGTAGCCCCAGTGTTCCTTACGTACCTGCTGGTGCAGCCACTCGGCGCAGGCCTCGGCCAGGCGGTCGGCCAGGGCCTTGACCATGATCGAGTTGTAGTCGTCGCCGGCGTCCTGATAAGCCTTGGCGACTTCTTCGGCGCCGATGCCGGCGGTGGTGATGAAGCCACCGATGTAGTCGGTCACGCCGCTGTCCTTGGGCGCGACGAAGTCGGCCAGGGAGAAATTCGGCTTGCCGTCGGTCTTGATGATCTGCTGGCGCAGGTGGTGCAGCTTCGCAATCGGCTGGCCATCGTCGCCGTAGACTTCCAGGTCGTCGTCCTGCACCTGGTTGGTCGGCCAGAAACCGAACACCGCGCGGGCGCTGATGAGCTTCTCGTCGATCAGCTTCCTGAGCATTTCCCGGGCGTCGGCGTACAGCGCAGTGGCGGCTTCACCGACCACTTCGTCCTCGAGTATGCGTGGGAATTTGCCAGCCAGGTCCCAGGAGATAAAGAACGGCGTCCAGTCGATGTACTCGGCCAGGACGTTGAGGTCGATATTGCCCAGCACCTTGGTGCCGGTGAAGGTTGGCTTGACCGGTGTGTAGCTGCTCCAGTCGAACTGCGGCTTCTTGGCGATGGCCGCCGGGTAGCTCAGGCGCTCGGTGCGCGCGCTGCGGTTCGAGGTGCGTTCGCGTACATCGATGTATTCCAGGCGGGTCTTCTCGACAAAGCCGGCCTTCAACTCCTTGGACAGCAGTTGCGTGGCCACGCCCACCGCGCGGGAGGCGTCGGTCACGTAGATCACGGCATCGTTGCTGTACTTGGGCTCGATCTTCACCGCCGTGTGCGCCTTGGAGGTGGTCGCGCCGCCGATCATCAGGGGCAGGTGGAAGTCCTGGCGCTGCATCTCGCGGGCCACATGCACCATCTCGTCCAGGGACGGCGTGATCAGGCCGGACAGCCCGATAATGTCGCACTTCTGCTCCTTGGCCACCTGCAGGATCTTCTCTGCCGGCACCATCACGCCGAGGTCGACGATGTCATAGCCGTTGCAACCGAGCACCACGCCGACGATGTTCTTGCCGATGTCGTGCACGTCACCCTTTACGGTCGCCATCAGGATCTTGCCCTTGGCTTCCGGCTTGTCGCCTTTTTCCAGTTCGATGAACGGGATCAAGTGCGCCACGGCCTGCTTCATCACGCGGGCGGACTTCACGACCTGGGGCAGGAACATTTTACCGGCGCCGAACAGGTCGCCGACGATGTTCATGCCTGACATCAGCGGGCCTTCGATCACTTCGATCGGGCGCGCGAACGACTGCCGGGATTCTTCGGTGTCTTCGACGATGTGGGTGGTAATGCCCTTGACCAGCGCATGTTCCAGGCGCTTGTTCACGTCCCAGCCGCGCCATTCCTCGGTCTCGGCTTCCTTGACGCTGCCGTCGCCTTTGTATTTGTCGGCAATGGCGAGCAGGGCGTCGGTGCCGTCCGGCGTGCGGTTAAGTACAACGTCTTCCACGGCGTCGCGCAGTTCGGTGGGGATCTGGTCGTAGATCTCCAACTGGCCGGCGTTGACGATCCCCATGGTCAGGCCGTTGCGGATCGCATGCAGCAGGAATACCGAGTGGATCGCCTCGCGCACCGGGTTATTGCCACGGAACGAGAACGACACGTTGGACACGCCACCCGAGGTCAGCGCATACGGCAGCTCGTCGCGGATATACGCACAGGCGTTGATAAAGTCGACGGCGTAATTGTTGTGTTCTTCGATACCGGTGGCGACCGCGAAGATGTTCGGGTCGAAGATGATGTCTTCCGGCGGGAAGCCGACTTCATCGACCAGGATGTCGTAGGAGCGTTTGCAGATTTCCTTCTTGCGTGCTTCGGTGTCGGCCTGGCCGGCTTCGTCGAACGCCATCACCACCACCGCCGCGCCGTAGCGCTTGCACAGCTTGGCGTGGTGAATGAACTGCTCGACGCCTTCCTTCATGCTGATGGAGTTGACGATGCCCTTGCCCTGGATGCACTTGAGGCCGGCCTCGATCACTTCCCACTTGGAGGAGTCGATCATGATCGGTACGCGGGAGATATCCGGCTCGCCGGCAATCAGGTTGAGGAAGGTCACCATGGCCTTCTTCGAATCGAGCATGCCCTCGTCCATGTTGATGTCGATCACCTGGGCGCCGGCTTCCACCTGTTGCAGGGCGACTTCCAGGGCTTCGGTGTAGTTGTCTTCACGGATCAGGCGGGCAAAACGTGCGGAACCGGTGATGTTGGTGCGCTCGCCGACGTTGACGAACAACGACTGGCGGTCGATGGTGAACGGCTCCAGGCCCGACAGGCGGCAGGCCTTGGGGATGTCCGGGATCTGCCGTGGCGGGTAGCCGGCCACCGCCTTGGCAATGGCTTCGATATGCCCCGGCGTGGTGCCGCAGCAGCCGCCGACGATGTTGAGGAAACCGCTCTGGGCGAACTCCTCGATGACCTTGGCGGTTTGTGACGGCAGCTCGTCGTACTCGCCGAATTCATTGGGCAGGCCGGCGTTGGGGTGCGCGGAAACGTGGGTGTTGGCCTTGTTGGACAACTCTTCCAGGTACGGACGCAGCTCGCTGGCGCCGAGGGCACAGTTCAGGCCCACGGAAATCGGCTTGGCGTGGCTGACGGAGTTCCAGAACGCTTCGGTGGTCTGGCCCGACAAGGTGCGGCCGGAAGCGTCGGTGATGGTGCCGGAGATCATGATCGGCAATTCGATGCCGAGCGCTTCGAACACCCCCTGCACGGCGAAGATCGCGGCCTTGGCGTTGAGGGTGTCGAAAATGGTCTCGATCAGGATCAGGTCGGCGCCGCCTTCGATCAGGCCCTTGGTGGCCTCGGTGTAGTTCTCCACCAGTTCATCGAAGGTGACGTTGCGGTAGCCGGGGTTGTTCACATCGGGCGACAGCGAGCAGGTGCGGCTGGTCGGGCCGAGTACACCGGCAACGAAACGCGGCTTGGCCGGGTTCTCGGCGGTCTTGGCATCGGCGATCTTGCGCGCCAGGCGTGCGCCTTCGACGTTCAGTTCATAGGCCAGCGCTTCCATGCCGTAGTCGGCCATGGAGATGCGGGTGGCGTTGAAGGTGTTGGTTTCGAGGATGTCGGCACCGGCATCCAGGTAAGCCTTCTCGATCCCGCCGATCACATCCGGGCGGGTGAGCACCAGCAGGTCATTGTTGCCCTTGACGTCGCTCGGCCAATCGGCGAAACGTTTACCCCGATAGTCTTGCTCCTCCAGCTTATAGCTCTGGATCATCGTGCCCATGCCACCGTCGAGGATCAGGATGCGTTCCTTGAGGGCTTGGTGAAGGGCTTGCAGGCGAGCGCTACGATCGGACATGGGACTACTCTGGTCAGGCATTACGGAGGGCGTGGATCATAACAAACCTGTGCGGATTTGGAGCATGCCAAGGTTTTGCATGAATATCGTTCATGTTGGCGCGGGTGGCGGATCGGTAGAATCCCCAGGTTTTTTTATTTTGGCTTCAGATCGGGACCAGGCTCATGCCGTATCGTTTCCTCATCAGCATTGCATTGATGCTGCTTGCCACTACCACCCAGGCCCAGGATCCCGCCCCGGCGATTTCCTACACCCGTGATATCCAACCGATTTTTACTGAGAAATGTGTGGCGTGCCATGCCTGCTATGACTCGGCCTGCCAGTTGAACCTGGGCAGTGGCGAGGGGGCCGCCCGTGGCGCGACCAAGGTGCTGGTCTACGACGGTGAGCGCAGCCAGGCGACCAAGCCGACGCGGCTGTTCTACGACGCCTTTGGCAAGGCCGCCTGGCAGCGCGAAGGCTTCAGTTCGGTGCTCGACGCCCAGGGCAGCCAGGCGGCCCTGATGGCGCGCATGCTCGAACTCGGCCAGCACCGCGCGCCGCTTGCACCCAATGGCAAGCTGCCGGATGACATCGTGCTGGGGCTGAACCGCGAGAACATGTGCCCCTTGCCCGGAGAGTTCGACGCTTATGCCGGCGCGCACCCCAACGAAGGCATGCCCCTGGCCGTGACCGGCTTGAGCGACCAGCAATACCACACCCTGCAACGCTGGCTGGCCTCGGGTGCGCCGATCGACCAGCAAGGCGTGGCGCCCAGTGCCCAGGAAGCGGCGCAGGTGCTGCAATGGGAGAACCTGCTCAATGCCCCCGGCGCCCGGGAAAGCCTGGTGGCCCGCTGGTTGTTTGAGCACCTGTTTATTGCGCATCTGTATTTCGAAGGCGGTGAGCCAGGGCACTTCTTCCAGTGGGTGCGCTCACGGACGCCCAGCGGCCAGCCGATTGACCTGATCAACACCCGTCGCCCCAATGACGACCCCGGCACTCGTGTTTACTACCGCCTGTGGCCAATACAAGGGGTGATCGTCCATAAGACCCACATCACGTACCCGTTGAGCGCGCAGAAAATGGCGCGGGTCAAAGCCCTGTTCTACAGCGGCGACTGGCAGGTCAGTGCGTTGCCGGGCTACGGCCCTGGCCGCCGTGCCAACCCGTTCGAGACGTTCGAGGCGATCCCGGCGCAGGCGCGTTACCAGTTCATGCTGGATAACGCCGAGTATTTTGTCCGCACCTTCATCCGCGGGCCCGTATGCCGGGGGCAGATTGCCACGGATGTGATCCGCGACAATTTCTGGGCATTGTTCCAGGCGCCCGATCATGACCTGTACATCACCGATGCTCGCTATCGCGGCCAGGCCACGCCGTTGTTGGCGATGCCTGGGCAAAATGACGACGTGGGCAGTGTGCTCAGCCTGTGGCTCAAGTACCGCGACAAGCGCAACCAGTACGAAGCCCTGCGTCGCGACAGCTATGCCGAACTGCCAGCACCGAGTTGGTCGACGCTGTGGGCTGGCAACGACAATGCGCTGTTGAGCATCTTCCGCCACTTCGACAGCGCCTCGGTCAACAAGGGCCTGATCGGTGAGGTGCCGCAGACCCTGTGGTTATTCGACTATCCGTTGCTCGAACGCACCTATTACCAACTGGTGGTCAACTTTGACGTGTTCGGTAATGTGTCGCACCAGGCCCAGACTCGCCTGTACTTCGACCTGATCCGCAATGGCGCCGAGCAGAACTTCCTGCGCCTGATGCCGGCGAACTCGCGGGATGATTTCCTCGACGATTGGTACCAGAACAGCGGCAAGGTCAAGCTGTGGCTGGACTATGAGTCGATCGACGACGATAAGCCCACCGGCCTGAAGCTTGATGAAAAGGACCCCAAGCGCGACTTCGCCAACCAGCTGCTGGCCCGCTATGGCGACCTCAATGCCGCCCCGGACCCGATCAATCGTTGTGCCGGCGCGTACTGCTCACGGCCGGGGATCGACCCGGCGTTGCGCGACGCCGAGCAGGCCCTGAGTCGCCTGACATCGCGCCCGGCGGCGGGGCTCAAGGTCATTGGGCAACTGCCTGAAGCGACGATGCTGCGCGTCGAAACCCGCAGCGGCCAGCGGGAGGTCTACAGCCTGCTGCGCAACCGTGCCCACAGTAATGTGGCGTTCATGCTGGGTGAGGCTTATCGCTATCAGCCGGGCCTGGATACGCTGACGATCTACCCAGGGGTGCTCGGCAGCTACCCGAACTTCATGTTCAACGTGCCAGCCGAGCAAGTGCCGGAGTTCGTCGCGGCCATGGAGGACGCCAGGGACGCCCAGGGTTTCGAGAAGATTGTCGACCGCTGGGGCATACGTCGCAGTCATCCGCAGTTCTGGCAGTACTTCCATGACCTGTCGACCTACATCCGCGAAACCACGCCGGTGGAAGAAGGGGTGCTGGATATGAACCGCTATGAAAACCTCTGACGTGGCTGTTGAGTCTTTTCCGACAAAATTACTGGGACTTTGTACCTGCGTAATATTTTGGCGTAAACTGCCGGCAAGCCTGTGAGGAGTTTCCATGACTGCCATAACCATTACCGACGCCGCCCACGATTACCTGGCCGACCTGCTGTCCAAGCAGAACACCCCAGGTATCGGTATCCGCGTCTTTATCACCCAGCCTGGCACCCAGTATGCCGAGACGTGCATTGCCTACTGCAAGCCCGGTGAAGAAAAGCCGGAAGACACCGCCCTGGGGCTGAAAAGCTTCACCGCGTATATCGATGCCTTCAGCGAAGCCTTCCTTGACGATGCCGTGGTGGATTACGCCACCGACCGCATGGGCGGCCAATTGACCATCAAGGCTCCGAACGCCAAGGTGCCGAACGTCAACGCCGACAGCCCGGTCAACGAGCGTATCAACTACTACCTGCAAACCGAGATCAACCCAGGGCTGGCCAGCCACGGCGGTCAGGTCAGCTTGATCGACGTAGTAGATGACGGCATTGCCGTGCTCAAGTTTGGTGGCGGCTGTCAGGGCTGCGGCCAGGCCGACGTGACGTTGCGCGAAGGCATCGAGCGCACCCTGCTGGAGCGGATTCCGGAGCTCAAGGGCGTACGCGACGTGACCGACCACACGCAGAAAGAAAATGCCTACTACTGAGTAAGGCGTTCACTGCGAACAAAAAAACGGCGCCCCGTGAGCGCCGTTTTTTATTCTTAAAATTCAGCTATTTACGCAATCTATCTAACGCTGAATATCAAGTGTGGGAGGGGGCTTGCCCCGATAGCGGTGCCTCAGTCGCCTCCTGAGCAGGCTGACACACTGCCATCGGGGGCAAGCCCCCTCCCAAATTTTGTGCATTTATTCAGTTAAATCAGTGTGTTGTTGATGATTTGTGAATTAAAAAATCAAATTCGAATGCTGACGCTATCTCCCTGACAAGGAGGGTCAAATGTGGGAGGGGGCTTGCCCCCGATAGCGGCATGTCAGTCGCCTCGTGAGTAGGCTGACACACTGCCATCGGGGGCAAGCCCCCTCCCACATTTTTTAATTTGTTCATTTAAATCAATGCATTGTTCTAGTTTTATAAAGTGAATTATCAAGGTCGATATAGGTGCGCATGCCCCGCCCGATACAACGACGACTCACTGAAACTGTCACTCGCCAGCACCCGGCCCACCACGATCAGCGCCGTACGCCGAAAGCCCTTGGCGGCGACTTTGTCGGCAATATCGCTGAGTGTGCCCACCGCCCAATCCTGATCCGGCCAGGTTGCCCGGTGCACCACGGCAATCGGGCAATCCGCGCCATAGTGCGGCAGCAGCTCTGCGACGATCTTCTCCAGGTGGTTGACCCCCAGGTGGATCGCCATGGTGGTGCCGTGGCGGGCCAGGCTGTCGAAGTCCTCGCCGGCTGGCATGCGGGTTTTATCGGCGTAACGGGTCAGGATTACGCTCTGGGCGATGTCCGGCAAGGTCAGTTCGGCCTCCAGCAGCGCGGCACAGGCGGCGACTGCGGTCACGCCCGGAATGATCTGGAACGGGATGCCCAGCTCGCGCAGATGACGAATCTGCTCGCCGATCGCCCCATACAGGCTCGGATCGCCGGAATGCACCCGCGCCACATCCTGGCCGTTGGCGTGGGCGGTCTTGATCAGCTCGATGATCTGCTCCAGGTGCAGTTCGGCGCTGTTGACCACCAGTTGCGCTTGATGCCCCTCCAGCACGGCCGCCGGTACCAGCGAACCGGCATAGATGATCACCGGGCAACTGCGGATCAGCCGTTGGCCTTTGACAGTGATCAATTCCGGGTCGCCGGGGCCGGCACCGATGAAGTAGACGGTCATGGAGGATTCCTGTCGAAAAACGGGCGAGCATGAAGATTGCTCATGATCGGAAGACGCAATTATCGATTTTTCAGCCGGCGCAGGCCAATGCAAAGGTGGCCTGGGCGGTTTTCTTGCGGGTGATCAGCAAGCGGGCGGGGCCTGGGGAGAGCTGTTCGGCCAGGGCCAGGGCGGCGCTTTCGGCGATGCCGTAACAGCCGGTGTGGGCAAAGGCGACCGCTGATTTATGGCTCAGACGGCCTTCATACGCGGCCAACTGTTCGGCGCTGAAGCACTGCAATGGCAGGTTCAACCTATGCGCCAGGGCCAGTAACCCCGGCTCGTCCTGTTTGCGGTCGAGACTCGCCAGTGCGGTGATGTGCTGGCGCTCGATACCCGCTTCGGCGAGGGCCGTGTCAAACAGCGCCAGCAGGGCGTGCAATTCGCAGCCCCGCTGGCAACCGAGGCCGACCGCTAGTTTCATGCCGAGTATTGATCGTCGCGGTTGCGGCGAAACAACCAGGCGCTGATCAGGCCCAGGGCCAGCCAGAAGGCGACGTTGGTCAACTGCGAGGCGATCTTGAATTGTGCTTCCAGTGCCTCTGGCGCCAGCATCGAATGCACTTGCGGCTGCGGGGCGCCGATTACGTGAGGCACCACGAGGATCGCCACGCCCAGCCCTTTAAGCAGCCAGTTGCCACCGAACACCAACAGCGCAATACCGGCCGCAGTGGAGGCGGCCGTGCCGATCCACCAGATCTGGCGTTGCGCCAGGTCGGCGGCGGCCGTGCCCGGCAGCTCGGGCGGCAGGCCCAGGGTCGGCGCCAACACAAAGGTCGCGTAGCCGGCCAGGCCCCACAGCAAGCCTTGGGCTGTGCGGGTCGGTGCGCGCAGGGTATAGAGGCCGGCCAGCATCAGGGCGAAGCCGACGGCGACCACCAGGTTGCCGCCGGTGGTCGACAGCACACGCTGCCAGCCGTCTTCCGGCTCCCAGGCTTCGGCGTCGTGGGTGTGCGCAGCGGCGCCAGCGGCATGCTCGTGCACGACTTCAGTCGCGGCCGGGGCCTTTTCGAAGGTTTCCGCCTGCAGAATCAGCGGAGCGACCCAGAAGCTTTGCAGCAGGGTCAGCAGCAGGGCGGCCAGCAAGCCGGTGAACCCTGCGGTTTGCGCAATACGTTTGATCATGTCGGCAGGTCTCAGTGGCACGGGAACGCGGCGCTGTGGCGGGTATCGTGGGCTGCGTTGTGCACCGCCTCGATATGCGAGAACCCGGCGAAATACACCAGGCACGCGCCCAGGATCGAGGCGCCGATGGCGGCGGTCAGGCGTTGGCTGAGGGTGGCGGTACTGCTGGCGGTGTGCGAAGTGCTGCTGATGATCGACATGGCGCGTCCCTATCGTGTTCAGGGTGAAACGAGCGCATGCAAACCCCGCGAGCCGGGCACGCAGGGTTTTAACAGCGCCCGCCCACCGCGGGTTTGTTATCTGATGTTATTCGGGCCGGTCTCCGGGCTTGCGAGGGACACTGGGTCTATAAAGCGTCGCCTTCCCATGCCGTACAGGCACAGTGGATCTGACGCTTCACTCGCTTACCGTTGCGGGGGCAGCACCGGACTGGTCATAAGGCTATGACTCACCGGTTTCCCGTTTCACCCTGTGAAGGGCACCCGAAACAAGGAGTGTAGGAAAGCATGCAGAGCGACGGTAGTCAAATTGACCGAGCCCCTGTAGCCTTGCACCTTCGAGGTTCTTCGGCCCAGGCCGAAGCTAAGAAGGGAACGCGGTTCAAGCCGCGGCTGCCCCCGCAACTGTGAAGGGTTTATCTGACTGCCACGCCACTGCCATTGCGGCGGGAAGGCGCAGCCAGCGCCGGTCGCAAGACCCGCAAGCCCCAAGCCAGGAGACCTGCCTCGCAACCGATTTTCCAATTCAACCGGGCGGGGTGATCCGGTGACGAAATCTGCTGCTGCGCGCCACGCAGGGCCTATCGTCCCGTATGCCCGCCCCCAAGGGCATCCGATGAAAACACTGGCCAAACTTCCCGTCACTATCGTTACCGGCTTTCTCGGCTCGGGCAAAACCACCTTGCTGCGCCACATGCTCGACAACGCCCAGGGCCGTCGCATTGCGGTGATCGTCAACGAATTCGGCGAGTTGGGCATTGACGGTGAGATCCTCAAGCAGTGCTCGATCGGTTGCACCGAGGAAGAAGCCAACGGCCGCGTGTATGAACTGGCGAACGGCTGCCTGTGCTGCACCGTGCAGGAAGAATTCTTTCCGGTGATGCGCGAACTGGTGGCCCGTCGCGGCGACCTCGACCATATCCTCATCGAAACCTCGGGCCTGGCCTTGCCCAAGCCCCTGGTGCAAGCCTTCCAATGGCCGGAAATTCGCAGCGCCTGCACCGTCGACGCGGTGATCACCGTGGTCGACAGCCCGGCGGTGGCCGCCGGCACCTTCGCCGCCTTCCCGGACCAGGTCGATGCCCAGCGCAAGCTTGATCCGAACCTGGACCACGAATCGCCGTTGCATGAACTGTTCGCCGACCAGTTGGCCAGCGCCGACCTGGTGATCCTCAACAAGTGCGACATGATCAGCCCCGAGGACCTGGCCCGCGTGCGCCTGGAAGTGGCCGAAGAGCTGCCACCCGCGGTGAAGATCGTCGAAGCCAGCAGCGGTCGCCTGCCCCTGGACGTGCTGATTGGCCTGGGCGCCGGCTCCGAAGAGCATATCGACGGCCGCCACAGCCATCACGATCATCACCACGACGGTGAAGACGACCATGACCACGATCACGACGCGTTCGACTCCATCTCCATCGACCTGCCCCAGGCCGATGAGGCACTGTTGCTCGACGCGCTGACCCAGTTGGTGGTGCAGCACGGCATCCTGCGTGTCAAAGGCTTCGCGGCGATTCCGAACAAGCCGATGCGCCTGCTGATCCAGGGCGTGGGCACGCGTTTCGACAAGCACTTCGACCGCGCCTGGGGGGCCGACGAGGCGCGTATCACGCGCCTGGTGCTGATCGGCCAGGCGCTGGACGCGGCCGGCCTCGAAGCGCAATTGCGCGCAGCGCTCAACGTTTAACCCATGCACCTGCTCAGGACTCAACCCGGCGGCTTCGTCGCGGACGACAATATCGCCGACCTGGGGCAAACCCCCGCCGAGCTGGTGATTCTGTGCAGCGGCGATTCCAGCCTGGCGCTGCTGGCCGAAGCCGCCCAGCAGTTGCCCGAGGACTACCCGAGCCTGCGCCTGGCCAACCCCATGCAGGTGCAGAACCACGCCTCGGTCGATCTGTATGTCGATGAAGTGCTGCGCCATGCCAAGGTCATCCTGATTTCGCTGCATGGTGGCATCGGGTATTGGCGCTACGGTATCGAGCGCCTGGTGGCGCTGGCCGAGCGCGGCGTCACGTTGATCCTGGTGCCCGGTGATGATCGCCCGGACCCGGAACTCAGTGGCCTCAGCACCGTGGCCGCTGAGGCACGCGACCGCTTGTGGCAGTACCTGCGCCAGGGTGGCCTGGGCAATGCCCTGGATTTTTATCGCTGCCTGGCCAGCGCTTATCTGCAGCGTGACTACGCCTGGGCCGAGCCACACACTCTGCCGCGCACTGCGATTTATCACCCGCATCAGGCCAATGCCCGCCTCAATGACTGGCAAATGGAGTGGCACCCGGAGTTTCCGGTGGCGGCGGTGCTGTTCTATCGCTCTCATTTGCAGGCGGCCAATACCGGCTTTATCGATGTGTTCTGCCAGCGTTTGCAGGCAGCGGGCCTTAACCCGTTGCCGGTGGCGGTGGCCAGTTTGAAAGAGCCCGGCTGCCTGGCGGTGGTCGAGGATTGGCTGGATGAAGTCAATGCGGCGGTGATTCTGAACACCACCGGCTTTGCCCAATCCAGCCCCGAAGCCCCCCATCTACGCCCGTTTCGCCGCAATATCCCGGTGATCCAGGCGATCTGCGCCCAGGACAACCAGCCCGGCTGGCAAGCCAGCGAACAAGGCCTCGGCCCGCGCGACCTGGCGATGCACATTGCCTTGCCGGAGCTGGACGGGCGGATTATCAGCCGGCCGATCAGCTTCAAAGACCTGGCCTGGCGCAGTGAGCGCAGCCAGTCGGACGTGGTGTGCTACCGCGCCGCGCCCGAGCGTATGGACTTTGTTGCCGAACTGGCGCGGCGCTGGGTCGAACTGGCGCGGGTGCCGAATGGGGATAAGCGTATCGCGCTGATCCTGGCCAACTACCCGACCCGTGATGGCCGCATCGGCAACGGCGTGGGCCTGGATACCCCGGCCGCCGCGCTGAATATCCTGCGCGCCCTGCACAGCGAAGGTTACCCGGTGCCGGAGACGCTTCCCGACAGCGGCACGGCGCTGATCCATGAACTGCTCGGCGGTGTCACCAACGACCTGGACAGCCTCGACCTACGCCCCTGCCACCAAAGCCTGGGGCTGGACGACTACGCGGTGATGTTCAGCCGCTTGCCCGAGGCCAACCGCCAAGCGGTACTGGCGCGCTGGGGCTCGCCCGACAACGACCCGATGTGTCGCGACGGCCGCCTGATGATTGCCGGCCTGCGCCTGGGCCAGACGTTCGTCGGTATCCAGCCCGCACGCGGCTACCAGGTGGACGCCAGCGCGGTGTATCACGACCCGGACCTGGTACCGCCGCATGCTTACCTGGCGTTTTACTTCTGGTTGCGCCACACCTACGGCGCCCACGGCGTGATCCATGTCGGCAAGCACGGCAACCTGGAATGGCTGCCGGGCAAGGGCGTGGGGCTGTCGGAAAACTGCTGGCCCGACGCGTTACTGGGCCCGCTGCCGAATATCTACCCGTTTATCGTCAACGACCCGGGCGAGGGCGCCCAAGCCAAGCGCCGCACCCAGGCAGTGATCATCGATCACCTGATGCCGCCGCTGACCCGTGCCGAAACCTATGGGCCGTTGCGCGACCTGGAGCTGTTGGCCGACGAATACTACGAGGCGCAATTGCTCGACCCGCGCCGCGCCCGTGAGCTGCAAAAAGACATCCTCAAACTGGTGCGCGAAACCCGCATCGACCAGGAACTGGAACTGGACAGCGACGCCGACGCGGCGATCTGGTTGCCACGCCTGGATACCTACCTGTGTGATTTGAAGGAATCGCAGATACGCGATGGCCTGCATGTGTTTGGCGAGTCGCCCGCAGGCCGCTTGCGTATCGATACCTTATTGGCGTTGCTGCGCATCCCGCGTGGCGACGGGCGTGGCCCGCAATCGAGTTTGCTGCGCGTATTGGCCAAGGCGTTCGAGCTGGGTTTCGATCCGCTGGACTGCGCCTTGGCCGAGCCGTGGACCGGTCGCCGGCCCCAGGTCCTGCAAACGATCGATCCACAGTTATGGCGTACCGCCGGCGACACCCGCGAGCGCCTGGAGCGCTACGCAGCGCGCTTGATCGAGCAGGCGCTGGAAGGCCCGCTCGAACAGTTGGAAGAACCGGGTTGGGAGGCTGTGAAAGCGGTCATCGAAAGCCTGCGCATCGTCGTGGCGCCGCGCCTGGATGCTTGTGGCCCCGCCGAAATGCGTGGCCTGCTGGATGCCTTGAGTGGTCGCTTTGTGCCCGCCGGGCCCAGTGGCGCGCCGAGCCGGGGGCGCCTGGACGTGCTGCCCACCGGGCGTAACTTTTTTACCGTGGACGTGCGTAACCTGCCGACCACCACAGCCTGGCGCATCGGTTTTCAATCGGCCAACCTGATTCTCGAGCGGCATTTGCAGGACCATGGCGACCACCTGCGCCAGCTTGGCCTGTCGGTGTGGGGCACCGCCACCATGCGTACCGGCGGCGACGATATCGCCCAGGCCATGGCGCTGATGGGCGTGCGCCCGGTGTGGGCCACGGGCAGCCAGCGCGTGGATGATTTTGAAATCCTGCCGATCAGCCTGCTGGATCGCCCGCGCGTCGACGTCACGCTGCGGGTTTCCGGGTTCTTTCGCGATGCCTTCGCTAACCTGATCCGCCTGTTCGACGCAGCGGTGCAGGCGGTGGCGGCGCTGGATGAACCGGACGACATGAACCCGCTGGCGGCCAAGGTGCGCAGCGAGCGTGCGGCGTTGCTTGAGTCGGGCCTGGACGAAGAGGCGGCGGCGAAGCAGGCTGGCTGGCGCATCTTTGGCGCCAAGCCCGGTGCCTATGGCGCGGGCGTGCAGGGTGCGATCGACGGCCGCCTGTGGCAAAGCCGCGAGGACCTGGCCGAGGTCTACCTGAACTGGGGCGGCTATGCCTACGGCGCTGGCGATGAAGGCACCGCCGCCCGCGAGCAGTTCGCCCAGCGACTGAGCCAGGTGCAGGCGGTGTTGCAGAACCAGGACAACCGCGAGCATGACCTGCTCGATTCAAATGACTACTACCAGTTCCAGGGTGGCATGCTTGCCGCCGTGGAAACCCTGAGTGGCGACAAGGCCGCCAGCTACCATGGCGACCACAGCCAGCCGGATTTGCCCAGGGTGCGTACCTTGAAGGAAGAGCTGAACCGGGTGATCCGTTCCCGCGCCGCCAACCCCAAGTGGATCGAAGGCGTGAAGCGCCACGGCTATAAAGGTGCGTTCGAGATGGCGGCGACCGTGGACAACCTGTTTGCCTTCGACGCCACCACCGCGTTGATCGACGATCACCAATACGCCTTGCTCGCCGACGCCTACCTGCTCGACCCCGATACCCGGGCGTTTGTGCAGCAGCACAACCCGGATGCCCTGCGCGACATGACCGAGCGCATGCTCGAAGCCCAGCAGCGGGGCATGTGGCAGGCGCCGGGGGCGTACCGTGAAGCCCTGGAAAACCTGTTGCTGGATATAGAAGAAGACAGTTAGAACACGAGATGCCCTTGCTGTGGCAAGCCAGGCTGTTGTGGCAATCGGGCTTGTTGTGGCAAGCCCGCTCGCCACAAGGTGCCTGCACAGCAGAATTAATAGAGAGCCCGGATGACTGATATTCCCCATTTCCCACTGTCCGCCGTGGTCGGCGCAGAAAATCTGAAACTGGCGCTGTGCCTGACCGCCATCGACCCCAGGATCGGCGGCGTGCTGATCGAAGGCCCGCGTGGCATGGCCAAGTCCACCCTGGCCCGTGGCCTGGCAGACCTGTTGGCCAGCGGTCAGTTTGTCACCTTGCCCCTGGGCGCCACCGAAGAGCGGCTGGTGGGCACCCTGGACCTGGACGCCGCACTGGGCGAAGGTCGCGCGCAGTTTTCCCCTGGCGTGCTGGCCAAGGCCGATGGCGGTGTGTTGTATGTCGATGAAGTCAACTTGTTGGCTGATCATCTGGTCGACCTGCTGCTGGATGTGGCGGCCAGCGGCACCAACCTGATCGAACGCGATGGTATTTCCCACCGGCATTCGGCGCGCTTTGTACTGATCGGCACCATGAACCCGGAGGAGGGCGAGCTGCGTCCGCAGTTGCTCGACCGCTTCGGTTTCAACGTGGCGCTGAGCGGGCACACCTTGCCGGCCGAGCGCGGGCAGATCATCCGCCGTCGCCTGGATTTCGACAGCGACCCCGCTGCGTTCTGCGCACAGTGGGCTGAACCGCAGGCAGCCTTGCGCGAGCGTTGCACCCAGGCGCGGGCGCGGCTCGACAGTATCCCACTGGATGACCAGGCGTTGGCGCAGATTACCGAGCGCTGTTTTGCCGCCGGGGTCGATGGCCTGCGCGCCGACCTGGTGTGGCTGCGTGGCGCACGGGCCCATGCGGCGTGGCGTGGGGCCTCCGCCATCGCCGAGGAAGATATCGACGCCGTGGCCGAATTTGCCTTGCGCCATCGTCGCCAGGGGCCATCCGCACCGGCCAGCCCACCCCATGAAGGTCCGTCAGCAAGCCACACGGACACCGCACCCGGTCAAGGTCAATGGGGCGACATGCCTGCACCGGCCCTGCCCACAGGCGCTCGCCGAGAAGTACCCACCTGGCCAAAAAAGCCCTAGGCATCCGCCCTCGACCTGGCACGGGGGCGGATGCGCGACCCAAGGCGGGGCGACTGGAGAAAGGCCGGCACGGCAAGGCGCGCGCCGCCAGGCAGGGCACGATCAACTGGCCGGGCACCTTGCTCGGTGGTCGGCCGCAGTGCCGTGACGACCTGCTGTTTCACCTGCGCAGCCGTTCGGCCCATGAGTTGTGGCTGGTGATCGTCGATGCATCGGCCTCCACTCGGCGGCACCGCGCGTTGACCGATGCCAAGGGCTTGCTGGCGCAACTGTTTGATGACGCTTATCGACAGCGCGCACGCATGGCATTGCTGACGGCCAGCGGGCAGTCGCCCAAATGGCAGGTGCAGGGGCTCAAGGCGGCGAAAAGCCTGGCAGGCTGGTTGGAGCAATTGGGGGCAGGCGGGGGTACGCCGTTGCTGGCGGCGTTGACCGAGGCCAGGCATTGGCTGATGGCGCGGCGCAAGCGTTATCCGGCTGAGCAGCAGCGCGTGCTGGTGATCACGGATGGGCGACTCAAGGACATTGCTGGGTTGCCGTTATTGGCGTGTGCGGGGTTGCTGGTGGATATCGAGCGCGGGCCGATCAGGTTGGGGCGCGCCCAGGAGTTGGCGGTGGGGTTGCAGTTGGAGTATCGGCATATCGATAGGTTGTAGTGCCTGGGTCGCCGCTATCGGGGGCAAGCCCCCTCCCACATTTGACCGAGTACAGGCATTTGGAATGCGGTCAGTGTGGGAGGGGGCTTGCCCCCGATGAGGCTCTCACAGCCCCCCCAATCTATCCGCCAGCCCCCGGCACATTCGGCCAAAGATCCGCCACCAGAAACAAGCGCTCGGCTTCCTCCCAATCCTCTCCACTCTGCACCAGCCGTACCAGCAACTGCGCCGGTGCCATCGGGTTGAGGTCCGTCAGCCATCCCTGCATCTGTTCCTCGCTCCATACCTCACTCTCAGGGTAATGCGCCGGCGCCAGCCACGCGTGCCGGGGCAGGGGTTGCCAGCGGCCGGGTGGGCGGGTGCTGATAAAGTCGCGCCAATCGCGCTGGTGCAGCCAACGCCCACGCAGATGCTGGGGGTGGGCGCCGCGGGGCGGTTCGGCCTGGCCCGGCCAGGGATACAGCAGGTAGCCGCCGAGCCATAAATGCGCATCGAACTGCTGGATATCCAACGCCGACAACGCTTGGCGACTTTCCGGCCGTGCCGAGATCGGCAATTGATGCTGGGCCAGGTGCGCCAGCTTGCGGTCCAGCCGATCATGACAGCCTGGGCCCAACCATTGCGCGGTGTCCAGGCCATCGCCGTCCTGCGGGCCGAGGTAGAGCTTGATCGCCAGTTCCAAGTGGTGCACGCCTTCGCGGTCGCGCAGCAGCATGTCCAGTTCGCCCAGGGTATGCCCGGCGCGGCGGATCGGCAGGTTGGCGGCGAGCAGTTCCACGCCCGGCGCATGCTGCACGGCGAACTGCCACAGACGCTCGTAGTACAAGCCCAGGCGCCGGGTGCGTGACAGGTTCAACCAATGCTGCAAGGCGCTGCTGTCCTGGTCCAATTGCCGCAGCCACTGTTCGAGGCGGTCGGGCGCCTGCACCCAGTCACTGCCCGCCAGCGGATGGCGTTGCGGCCAAGGCGTTTGCGCGAGCATCGGCGGGGCGAGCATCACCCATGCCAGGTCGCGCACCTCGGGGTGGCGTAGCTGGCGGGGCAGGTTGTGCAAGTCGGGGAACAGAGTCATGGTCCGAGCATAGCCTTTTACGCTGGGTCAGGTGGCTGAGAAGCGTTGTCATCAAGGCTTCACGGCGACAAAGGATTTTGCCTGAAGCAGCCTTTCGCCCATAATCGTTCTTTTTTGCCACACCCCAAGCCCGCAGGAGCCCCATGGAGCAATTTCGCAATATCGGCATTATCGGTCGCCTGGGCAGTACCCAGGTGTTGGACACCGTCCGCCGGCTGAAAAAATTCCTGCTGGAACGCCACCTGCATGTGATCCTCGAAGACACCATCGCTGAAATCCTCCCCGGCCACGGCCTGCAGACCTCGTCGCGCAAGATGCTTGGCGAAGTGTGCGACATGGTCATCGTGGTCGGCGGCGACGGCAGCTTGCTCGGTGCCGCCCGGGCGTTGGCGCGGCATAACGTGCCGGTGCTGGGGATCAACCGTGGCAGCCTGGGTTTCCTGACCGATATCCGCCCCGATGAACTGGAAGTGGAAGTGGCCAAGGTGCTCGATGGCCATTACCTGGTGGAAAACCGCTTCCTGCTGCAAGCCGAAGTGCGCCGCCACGGCGAAGCCATCGGCCAGGGCGATGCCCTCAATGATGTGGTGCTGCACCCCGGCAAGTCCACGCGGATGATCGAGTTCGAGCTGTATATCGACGGCCAGTTCGTCTGCAGCCAGAAGGCCGACGGCCTGATCGTCGCCACGCCCACCGGTTCTACCGCCTATGCACTGTCGGCGGGCGGCCCGATCATGCATCCCAAGCTCGACGCCATTGTGATCGTGCCGATGTACCCCCATATGTTGTCCAGCAGGCCGATTGTGGTCGACGGCAACAGTGAGCTGAAAATCGTGGTTTCCAAAGACATGCAGATTTACCCGCAAGTCTCCTGTGACGGGCAGAACCATTTCACCTGCGCCCCCGGTGACACCATCACCGTGAGCAAAAAGGCGCAAAAGCTGCGGCTGATCCACCCGCTGGACCACAACTACTATGAAGTGTGCCGTACCAAGTTGGGCTGGGGCAGCCGCTTGGGGGGTGGAGGCGACTGATGCTCGATCCCGCGCGTAGCTACGACCTGATTGGTGACGTGCACGGTTGCGCTCATACCCTTGAGCACTTGCTCGACCTGTTGGGCTATCACAAACAGGCTGGCACCTGGCGCCATCCGTCGCGTATGGCGGTGTTCCTCGGCGATATCATCGACCGTGGCCCACGCATTCGCGAGGCGTTGCATATCGTCCATGACATGACCGAGGCCGGCCAGGCGTTGTGCATCATGGGCAACCACGAATTCAATGCGCTGGGCTGGACCACGCCGGCGCCACCCGGCAGTGGCAAGCAGTTCGTGCGCGAGCACAACCCACGGCACGAGCGGTTGATCCACGAGACCCTGACCCAATTCGAGCATCACCCCGCCGACTGGCATGACTTCCTCGGCTGGTTCTATGACATGCCGCTGTTTGTCGACGCCGGGCGTTTCCGCGTGGTGCATGCGTGCTGGGACGACGGGTTTATCCAGCCGCTGCGCGCAACCTTCCCCGACGGCTGCATCGACCAGCATTTCCTGCAGGCCGCGGCCGTGCCGGGCAGTTTTGCCTGCAACGCGTTCGACCGCCTGCTGCGCGGTACCGACATGCGCCTGCCGGATGGCTTGACCCTGACCGGCGGCGACGGACTGACACGTTCCTTCTTCCGCACCAAATTCTGGGAGGACGACCCTAAGACTTACGGCGACATCGTGTTCCAACCCGATGCCTTGCCAGAGCCGGTGGCACGCACACCGTTATCGTCCAGCCAAAAGAACTCCCTGCTGCGCTACGGCGTCGACGAACCCTTGCTGTTCGTCGGCCATTACTGGCGCAGCGGCAAACCGGCGCCGATCCGCCCGAACCTGGCTTGCCTGGACTACAGCGCGGTGCTGTACGGCAAGTTGGTGGCCTACCGCCTGGACCAGGAAACCCGCCTGGATCCAGGTAAATTCGTATGGGTGGACGTTGAGCGACCCGAGGTGATTGTATGAGTGCCGTGCCCGTATTGCGCTTGCCCCTGAGCGTCGACCTGGGCGGTTTCGTCAAACTGCTGCAACGCATGCAGGTGCCCCATCGCGTCAGCGAAGAAGCCGGCGAGCAGGTGTTGTGGGTGCCCGAGACCATCAGCGACGACGTACGCGTGCTCTACGAACGCTTTCCTGCGGGCGACCCGGACCAGCAATTGGATATTCCAGAGCAGGCGCCCGTTTCGCGCCCGGGCTTTGTCCAGCAATTGCGGCATAGCCCGGTCACCGCCTTGGTGCTGCTGGCAAGCATCATTGTCGGCGCGGTGACCTTGCTCGGTGAAAACCTGCAAGCCATGAGCTGGCTGACGTTCCTGCCCTTCCGGGTGACGGGCGAATACATCCAGTTCACGCCATTGGCCGATTCATTGGCTTCCGGCCAGTGGTGGCGGTTGATCACGCCAATGCTGATCCACTTCGGCATCCTGCACCTGGCCATGAACGGCATGTGGTACTGGGAACTGGGGCGGCGCATCGAAGTGCGCCAGGGCGGCATCAACCTGCTGGGCCTGACCCTGTTGTTCAGCCTGGTCTCCAACTACGCGCAATACGCCTATGGCGGCCCTGGCCTGTTTGGTGGGTTGTCCGGCGTGTTGTATGGTCTGCTCGGGCATTGCTGGATCTTTCAATTGCTGTCGCCCAACCCGGCTTATCGCTTGCCCCGTGGGGTGCTGGTGATGATGCTGGTGTGGCTGGTTCTGTGCCTGTCGGGGCTGGTCTCGATGATCGGTTTCGGTGAAATCGCCAACGCTGCCCATGTTGGCGGCCTGGTTATCGGTTGCCTGACGGGTTTGCTGGGCGGCTTGTACAGCCGTCGCAAATCTTCTATTTGATAAGGAAGAGCCTCATGTCCTCTTTTGCTGAAATGATCGAAAACATCACCCCGGATATCTACGAGAGCCTCAAGCTCGCTGTGGAAATCGGTAAATGGTCCGATGGCCGCAAGCTCACTGCAGAACAGCGTGAGCTGTCCCTGCAAGCGGTGATCGCCTGGGAAATCCAGAACCTGCCCGAAGACCAGCGCACCGGCTACATGGGCCCGCAGGAATGCCAGTCGAAGTCGACCACCGTGCCGAACATCTTGTTCAAGTCGGATGCGATCCATTGATTGAAATCGGTCGCGGTGCAGTCAGCAAAATGTCGGCGCAACTCGGTGAGCCGACCGTTCAGTACGCGTTTCGGCTAGGCGATACCGAGGTGCCGGTCAACCCGTTGATCGGCACCCATGTACGCCTGGAGTATCTCGGCGCCATCCATTGCAGCCATTGCGGCCGCAAGACCAAGACCAGCTTCAGCCAGGGTTATTGCTACCCGTGCATGACCAAGCTGGCCCAGTGCGACCTGTGCATCATGAGCCCCGAGCGTTGCCATTACGACGCCGGCACCTGCCGTGATCCCAGCTGGGGCGAACAGTTCTGCATGACCGACCATGTGGTGTACCTGGCCAATTCGTCGGGGATCAAGGTCGGCATCACCCGCGCCACCCAACTGCCCACCCGTTGGCTCGACCAGGGCGCCAGCCAGGCGCTGCCGATCATGCGGGTTGCAACACGCCAGCAGTCCGGTTTCGTCGAGGACCTGTTCCGCAGCCAGGTCGCTGACAAGACCAACTGGCGTGCGTTGCTCAAGGGCGATGCGCAATCGGTCGACCTCAAGCAGGTACGCGACGAGCTGTTTGCGTCCTGCGCCGAAGGCCTGCTGGGTTTGCAGGAACGCTTTGGTCTGCACGCCATCCAGACCATTGCCGACATCGAACCGATCGAAATTCGCTACCCGATCGAGCAGTATCCGAACAAGATCGTCAGCTTCAACCTGGACAAGAACCCGATTGCCGAAGGTACGCTGCTGGGGATCAAGGGCCAGTACCTGATCTTCGACACCGGCGTCATTAATATTCGTAAGTACACGGCCTACCAGCTCGCCGTGCATCAGTAAAAGGATCCCCTCATGCGCACCGAACAACCGAAGATGATTTACCTGAAGGACTATCAGGCGCCGGATTACCTGATCGAAGAGACGCACCTGACCTTCGAGTTGTTCGAGGACCACAGCCTGGTCCACGCGCAACTGGTGATGCGCCGTAACCCCGAGCGCGGCGCCGGCTTGCCGCCGCTGGTACTCGATGGCCAGCAGTTGGAGCTGCTGAGCGTGAATCTGGGCGACCGTGAACTGACCGCGGCCGACTACCAACTGACCGATAGCCACCTGACCCTGCAGCCGACCGACGGGACGTTCACGGTCGACACCAGCGTGCGCATCCACCCGGAAACCAACACCGCGCTGGAAGGCCTGTACAAATCCGGCAGCATGTTCTGCACCCAGTGCGAGGCCGAAGGGTTCCGCAAGATCACCTACTACCTCGACCGCCCGGACGTGATGAGCACCTTCACCACCACGGTGATCGCCGAGCAACATCGCTATCCGATCCTGCTGTCCAACGGTAACCCCATCGCCAGCGGCCCCGGCGAGGATGGCCGCCACTGGGCGACCTGGGAAGACCCGTTCAAGAAGCCGGCCTACCTGTTCGCGCTGGTAGCCGGTGACCTATGGTGTGTCGAAGACACCTTCACCACCATGACTGACCGCACCGTGGCGCTGCGTATCTATGTCGAGCCGGAAAATATCGACAAGTGCCAGCACGCCATGACCAGCCTGAAAAAGTCCATGCGCTGGGATGAAGAAACCTACGGCCGTGAGTACGACCTCGACATCTTCATGATCGTGGCGGTCAACGACTTCAACATGGGCGCCATGGAGAACAAGGGCCTCAATATCTTCAACTCCAGCGCCGTGCTGGCGCGCGCCGAAACCGCCACCGACGCCGCGCACCAGCGGGTCGAGGCAATCGTCGCCCACGAATATTTCCACAACTGGTCGGGCAACCGCGTGACCTGTCGCGACTGGTTCCAGCTGTCGCTGAAAGAAGGCTTTACCGTATTCCGTGATTCGTGCTTTTCCGCCGACATGAACTCGGCCACGGTCAAGCGCATCCAGGACGTGGCTTACCTGCGCACCCACCAGTTCGCTGAAGACGCCGGCCCCATGGCCCATGCCGTGCGCCCGGACAGCTTTATCGAGATCTCCAACTTCTACACCTTGACTGTGTACGAAAAAGGCTCGGAAGTGGTCGGCATGATCCATACCTTGCTCGGCGCCGAAGGCTTCCGTAAAGGCAGCGACCTGTATTTCGAACGCCATGACGGCCAGGCCGTGACCTGCGACGATTTCGTCAAGGCCATGGAAGACGCCAACGGTGCCGACCTCAGCCAGTTCAAACGCTGGTACAGCCAGGCCGGCACGCCACGCCTGGCGGTCAGCGAGTCTTACGACGCCGCGGCAAAAACCTACAGCCTGACCTTCCGTCAGAGCTGCCCGGCCACCCCAGACAAGGTGGAGAAACTGCCGTTTGTGATTCCCGTGGAATTGGGCCTGCTGGACGGGCAGGGCGCCGGTATCGCGTTGCGCCTGGCCGGTGAGGCGGCGGCGGGCGGTACTTCGCGTGTGATTTCGGTGACCGAAGCCGAGCAGACCTTCACCTTCGTCGATATCGCCGAACAGCCGTTGCCGTCGTTGTTGCGTGGCTTCTCGGCGCCGGTGAAACTGAGCTTCCCGTACACCCGCGATCAACTGATGTTCCTGATGCAGCACGACAGCGACGGCTTCAACCGCTGGGATGCCGGCCAGCAACTGTCGGTGCAGGTGTTGCAGGAACTGATCGGCCAACATCAGGCCGGGCAACCGCTGAAGCTGGATCAACGCCTGATCGATGCACTGCGCAGCGTGTTGAGCGATGACAGCCTGGACCAGGCCATGGTCGCGGAGATGCTCTCGCTGCCGGGTGAAGCCTACTTGACCGAAATCAGTGAAGTGGCCGATGTCGACGCCATCCACGCCGCCCGCGAGTTTGCCCGCAAGCAACTGGCCGACCAACTGTTCGAAGGGCTGTGGCTGCGTTACCAGGCCAACCGTGAGCAGTCCAAGCAAACCCCGTACGTGCCCGCGGCCGAGCATTTTGCCCGTCGCGCCTTGCAGAACATCGCGCTGTCGTACCTGATGCTCAGCGGCAAGCCCGAAGTGCTGGCGGCGACGCTGGACCAGTTTGATACCAGCGACAACATGACCGAACGCTTGACCGCGCTGGCGGTGCTGGTGAATTCGCCATTCGAGGCGGAAAAAGCCAAGGCGTTGGCGGTATTCGCTGAGAACTTCAAGGACAACCCGCTGGTCATGGATCAATGGTTCAGTGTGCAGGCCGCCAGCGTCTTGCCCGGCGGGTTGGCGCGGGTCAAGGCGTTGATGGAGCACCCGGCATTCACGATCAAGAACCCGAACAAGGTGCGTGCACTGATTGGCGCGTTTGCCGGGCAGAACCTGATCAACTTCCATGCGGCGGATGGCTCGGGCTATCGCTTCCTGGCGGACCTGGTGATCCAGCTGAATGCGTTCAACCCACAAATCGCTTCGCGCCAGTTGGCGCCGTTGACTCGCTGGCGTAAATACGACAGCGCGCGGCAGGCGCTGATGAAGGCGGAGCTGGAACGTATTCGTGGCTCGGGTGAATTGTCCAGTGATGTGTTTGAGGTGGTCAGCAAGAGCCTGGCGTAACGCGCGGGTTGGTTGACAAAAACGGCCCACCGATTGCTCGGTGGGCCGTTTTTTTTGCGTGCGGTCCAGTGGGCTGAAGGGCTGTTGGTTTGAATGTGGGCACTGAGTATTGGCTGACACACGCTGTCCAGGCCGCCCCACAGCTTATGGGTCAGTCGGTTTTTTGCAGGGTCAGCACCTCGAACCCGTCCCGTGTCACGGCGACGGTATGTTCCCACTGCGCCGACAGGCTGTTGTCCTTGGTCACCACCGTCCAGCCGTCTTTCAGGCTGCGCACTTTGGCGCTGCCCTGGTTGAGCATCGGCTCGATGGTAAACACCATGCCTTCTCGCAGTTCCAGCCCGGTGCCGGGGCGGCCGAAGTGCAGGACCTGCGGCTCTTCATGCATCTGCCGGCCAATGCCGTGGCCGCAGTATTCACGCACCACGCTGTAGCCGTTGGCTTGCGCGTGGCTTTGGATCGCATGGCCGATATCGCCCAGGCGCGCGCCTGGCTTGACTTGGCGGATGCCGGCCCACATGGCTTCGAAGGTCATTTCAACCAGGCGCCGGGCCTTGGGGGGGACGTTGCCAATCATGTACATCTTGCTGGAGTCGGCGATGAAGCCGCCTTTTTCCAGGGTGATGTCGATGTTGATGATGTCGCCGTCCTTGAGGACGTCCTTGGCACTGGGCATGCCGTGGCACACCACTTCGTTGATCGAGGTGTTGATGGAGAAGGGGTAGTCGTATTGTCCGAGGCTGGCCGGGCGGGCCTTCAAGTCGTTGCGGATGAAGGCTTCGACCGCCGCGTCCAGCTCCAGGGTGGAACGGCCGGCGATGACAAAACCATCGAGCATGCTGAACACCTGGGCCAGCAGGCGACCGGCTTCGCGCATCACGGTCAGTTGGGCAGGGGTCTTGATCATTGGCTGCGGCCTCGGATCAGGTCGGGCTTGTCCAGCAACAGTTTGTTGATCAGCTCGTTGTACGGCAGGCTGGGGTTGAGCTCGGCCAGCAGGCCGATCTTGATCCAGAACTCGGCCTGGGCGTTGATGGAACGATCCATCGCGGCGCTGGCCAGGCGCAGTTGTTCGTGCAATTGGTCGGTGATCTTGACGATGCCCATGGTGTTCACTGTGTTGATTGAATATATGAAGCGTATACGTTTCGTATATTCTGAGTAAACCCCCACGCGCTAAATGGTGTTGGGCCATTGACTTGCCCTGTACCCGCCGGGTAATTTCGATACATGACATTTCAAACCCTTCGCAGCCAGCCAAGCATTATTACCGCCATTCCTCATTTGGCGGGATAGCGCACGGCTGTACCCAAACCCGCCCTAGAGGCGGGTTTTGTTTTTCCGTCTCCAGGGCCCTTTAAGCAAGCCAGGAGACACCCATGAGCACCTGCACAGCGCCCCACACTGCCGACACGGGATTGCTTGAGCACTATGTGAAGAAGATCCTCGCCGCCCCGGTCTATAACCTGGCGCTGCGCACGCCGCTGCAAGCCGCCCCGGCGTTGTCGGCATTGCTGGGCAACCAGGTGCTGCTCAAGCGCGAAGACTTGCAGCCGACCTTTTCCTTCAAGATTCGCGGTGCCTACAACAAGTTGGTGCAACTGAGCGATGAGCAGAAGGCTCGCGGCGTGGTGACCGCTTCGGCGGGCAACCACGCCCAGGGTGTCGCCCTGGCAGCGCGCGAGCTGGGGATCCAGGCACGCATCGTCATGCCGTGCAGTACGCCGGAATTGAAAGTGCTGGGTGTGCGCTCCCGGGGCAGCGAAGCGGTGCTGCATGGTGCGAGCTTTCCATTGGCCCTGGCCCATGCGCTGCAACTGGCCGAGACGTCCGGTTGCACCTTTGTCTCACCGTTCGATGACCCGGACGTCATCGCTGGCCAGGGCACCGTGGCCATGGAGATCCTGCGCCAGCAGCAGGGCGCGTTGGACGCGATCTTCGTGCCGGTGGGCGGCGGTGGCCTGATCGCTGGGATCGCGGCATACGTCAAATACCTGCGGCCACAGGTGCGCATCATCGGCGTCGAGCCGGAAGGTTCGAGTTGCCTGTTGGCCGCCCTGCGCGCGGGCGAGCGGGTGGTGCTGCCCAGTGTCGACGGGTTTGCCGACGGCACTGCCGTGGCGCAGATCGGCGCATATGGCTATGAAATCTGCCGGGATTGGGTGGATGAAGTCATCACTGTCAGCAACGATGAACTGTGCAGTGCGATCAAGTTGATCTATGACGATACCCGGTCCATCACCGAACCCTCCGGCGCGTTGGCCGTGGCGGGTATTCGTCACTATGTCGGCCAAAACGGCGTGCGTGGGCAGACGCTGGTGGCAATCAACTCGGGCGCCAATATCAACTTTGATAGTTTGCGATATGTTGCTGAAAGAGTGGCTGCGCAGGCGGCTGTTTAATCCGAAGGCCAGGGTTAAACGTTTAATCGAAGCTGTTCGGCGATGATCTAACTCGTGCGATCCGGACTTGCACAAAGTTATACAAAATGGCGCCTTGCTTATGAGGAAAGGTTACAACGGCATTGGATTTTGCCGAGTACGCTTGGAAGTTGTAAGCGTCTGCCAGGGTTGGCAAGACGTGGCAGGCACGCGCCTGCCAGGCCTATAACAATTGTTGGCAGTCTCATAAAAAGGAGAGGTTGGCCATGCTTTCAGATTTAGAACTTCGCAGCATTATTGAAGGAAGTTTTCTGCCTAAACGGTGTGAATGTATCAAAGCCGAAGATGCTTCGTTGACGATCAAGGTCTATGACGACCGCGACCGCGACCGCGTGGACCTGGAAGTCAAAGGTATAAACGCCGACAAACTCGACAGCAGTCGCGCAATTTGCAATCTGATTACTGGATTACGCGAAGACCTGAAGCAGTCACAGGCACCGGTCCTGCAAAGAGCCGCTGGGCGCAGTCACTTCTGATAGTTGGACATGAACGCTGGGCCTGGTGATTGCCAGGCCCAACGCTGTTTATGCCCGCCCATCAATTCTGGAAGTCGCAGGCTTCGGACAGTTTCCGATAGCTGACATCTTCGACTTTGCCCGCCTTGTCCACGAACTTGATATCCGCGTCGATGACCTTGCAGTCATCGGTCGGGGCTTCGTTCATGGCCAGGACCTTGGCGATGTTCATCGGCATGCCGTAATGGTAAGGCACGGGTTTGGCCGCGGCGTCTTGATCGTCGGCCTGGGCCAGACCCGACACCGCTGCCAGCGCCAGTGCGCCGCCGAGCATGAATGTACGCAGTTTCATGGTGGTTCTCCGCAAGTGGATACACCGTTACCCTCGGCTTGCGGGATTAACCATCGATTAATTTCTACTTCGCTGACAAAACCTTCATGAATGCGTGGTTCAGCCCAATTGGTGGCGATACGGCAGGTCCGGCCCGGTCTTGCCGCAGGTCAACGCTGCGGCGCGGATGGCGAAGCCGAGCATGGCGTCGATCTGCGCGCGGGTCAGCTGTTGCAAGCCCTCGACCGAATCCAATTGCTGTTCGGTCAGCCAGGCAATCAGCGCGGCCTGGAAGGTATCGCCAGCCCCCACGGTATCGGCCATCACCACCTTGACCGCCGGCGCGGACCAGTTGCCATGCTGGCGGCTGAACACGCTGGCGCCATCGCCGCCACGGGTCAGGAACACCAACTGGCAACGGTGTTGCAGCCAGCCTTGCAGCACGCTTTCCGGCGATTGGTCGGGGTAGAGCAGGTGCAGGTCTTCATCGCTGACCTTGATCAGGTCGGCGTACTTGACCAGTTCCGCCACGCGTTCGCGCCAGAGCTGGATGTCGGGCTGCGGGTTAAGCCGCACATTCGGGTCGAGGCTGATCAGGCGCTTGCCGCTTTCGCGCTTGACCAGGCTCAGCAGAGTGTCGCCAATCGGCTGTACCACCAGGGAGAACGAGCCGATATGCAGGCCGCGTACCTCATCACCGAGGACCGGCAAATGCGCGACTTCCAACAGCCGGTCCGCGCAGCCTTCACCCCGGAAGTTGTACTGCGGTGAGCCATTGGCGCCCACCGCGACCATCGACAGGGTGGTCGGCGCGGCGAATTCCACCAGGAACTGTTCGCTTACGCCTTCGTCTTTCAGCACCTGCAATAAGCGCCGGCCGAGGAAGTCGGTGGACAGCCCGCCAAACAGCCCGGCCTCGATGCCCAGGCGGCGCAGACCCACCGCCACGTTGAACGGCGAACCGCCAGCAATCGCCTGGTAATTGACCCTGGAAGCCTGCCCGCTGGCATCCTCCTCACTGAAAAAATCAAACAGCGCCTCACCGCACACCAGATACATAGTTGTTCGCTCTTAAAGGGTTGCCACATGCTGTTGATAGCGTTCGTAAGCCTGTTGGTAGGCGCTGACACTGGCGGCCACCGGCAGGGTACGGCTGGCCGGATCGACACTCACGCATTTGTCGCACAGGCTGGCCAGGGATTCGCCGGACTGGCTCCATGCAGCCTGGATCGCCGCGCCCAGGGCGGCGGCTTCGCTTTGTTCGGTGCAGATGACTTCGGTGTTCATGATATCGGCGACCATCTGCCGCCACACCGGACTTTTCGAACCACCGCCGATCAGGCGGATGCATTGGCTTTGCAGGCCGGTCTGGCGCAGCAGGTCGAGGCCGTAGCGCAGGCCGAAGGTGGTGCCCTCGACGACGGCGCGGCACAGGTTGGCGCGGGTCAGGTTGGTCATGGTGAGGCCGTGCAGGCTACCCGTGGCATGGGGCAGGGCGGGCACGCGTTCGCCGTTGAGGAACGGCAGCATGCTGACGCCGTCGGCGCCGATGGGCGCCTGTTCGACCAGGGCGTTGAACGTGGCCAGGTCGAGATCGAACAGTTCGCGAATCACCCCGGTGGCATTGGTCAGGTTCATGGTGCAGATCAATGGCAACCAGCCGCCGCTGGATGAACAGAAGGTTGCGACCGACGCCTGCGGGCTCACATTGGGCTGGTCGGCAAAGGCATACACGGTGCCCGAGGAGCCCAGGCTCATGGTGATCACGCCGGGCGCGATATTGCCGGTGCCGATGGCGCCCATCATGTTGTCGCCGCCGCCGCTCGAAACGATGGCCTCGGGGTTGATGCCCAGGCGTTCGGCGATGGCGGGGAGGATCGTGCCAATGGTGTGGTCGGCTTCGATCAGTTCCGGCAAGGCCGCTTCCAGGCGCCCGCTGGGGTCGATGTGCTTGAGCAACGCCACATCCCATTCACGGGTGCGCACGTTGAAGTAACCGGTGCCCGAGGCGTCGCCGTATTCCGCGACGGCGCGGCCGGTGAGCCAGTAGTTGAGGTAGTCGTGGGGCAGCAGGACGTGGGCGATGCGCGCGAAGATGTGCGGGTGCTGCTCAAGGGTCCACAGCAGTTTCGACACGGTGTAGCCCGGCGCAATCGCCACGCCCAGGCGTTCCAGCGAGCCGCTCTCGCCGCCCAGGTAGGCCAGCAGGCGCTGGTTCTCCGGCGCGGTTTCGGTGTCGCACCACAGCTTGGCCGGGCGCAGCACCTGGCCGCTGTCATCCAGCAGCACCAGGCCGTGCTGCTGGCCGGACACGCCGATGCCGAGGATGTCCTGGCCGTCCACGCCGGCCTGTTGCAGGGCGCGGTGGGTGGCCTCGGTAAAGGCGTCGAGCCACTCCTGGGTGTGCTGTTCGCGACGGCCATTGGCGCCGCTGATCAGCGTATGTGCGGCGGCGCCCAGGCCCAGGACCTTACCGCTGGAGGCGTCGAGGACGATCGCCTTGGTGCCTTGGGTGCCGCAGTCGATGCCGAGGAACAGGTTTTGCTGGGTCATGATGGTTTGCTCAGCATTATTGTTGGATTGTAAATGCGCTTTAAATATGGGAGGGGGCTTGCCCCCGATGGCGGTGTTTCAGTGTAAATGTTCTTTACTGACCCAGCGCTATCGGGGGCAAGCCCCCTCCACAGTTTTAAGCCGGTTGCTTCAGAAGCTGTTGCAGGGTCGCGGTGACGCCGTGGTCGCGCAGGCTCCCATAGCACCGCTCGAACGCTGCCACAAATTCAGGCGAGTTGGGAATAGCCTTGCCGAAAATCTCCTCCACGCCCAGCAACCGCTGACTGATCAGCCCCTCGTCACTCACCAGGCCTTGGCAGAACTCCGCGCGCGGATCCGGGATCTTGTAGCTCACCCCATTCTCATCCACGCCCTTCAAATACAAGGCCCAGGCAGCGACGACCAGCGCCGCGCGCTCCGTCTCGCGCCCATCGGCAATCAGGCGGTTGATGGTCGGCACGGTGAACTTGGGAAATTTCGACGAGCCGTCCGAACACACCCGTTCCAGCTGATCGGCAATCGCCTGGTTGGAGAAACGATCCACCAGGGTCTGCTTGTACTCGGTCAGGTCGATCCCCGGCACCGGCGCCAGGTTCGGCGTGACGTCGAGGTCCATGTACGTGCGCATATACGCGACGAACAGCGGGTCATTCATGGTCTCGTGCACAAACCGATAGCCTTTGAGAAAACCCAGGTAGGTCAAGGCCAGGTGGCTGCCATTGAGCAGGCCGATCTTCATTTCCTCATAGGGCGTCACGTCGTCGGTGAACTGGACGCCGACCTGTTCCCAGGCCGGGCGGCCGTTGACGAACTTGTCTTCCAGCACCCACTGCACAAAGGGTTCGCACACCACTGGCCAGGCATCGTCGATGCCGTGCTCGTCGTGCAGTTGCAGGCGGTGGGCGGTGCTGGTCATTGGCGTGATGCGGTCGACCATGGCATTCGGGAAGCTTACGTTGGCCTTGATCCAGTCATGTAGTTCGGCGTCGTGCAGGGCGGCGAACGCCAGCAGGGCCTTGCGCGTCACGGCGCCGTTGTGTGGCAGGTTATCGCAGGACATCACCGTGAAGGCTGGCGTGCCGCTGGCACGGCGTTGGGTCAGCGCGGCGCAGATAAAGCCGAACACGGTTTTCGGCGCTGTCGGGTGGGCCAGGTCGTGCTGGATCTGCGGCAAGTGGGCCATGAACTCGCCGTTGCTGTCGTCAATGCAGTAGCCGCCCTCGGTGATGGTCAGCGACACGATACGAATGGCTGGGCTGGCCAGTTTGTCGATCAGCGCCTGGGCACCGTCTTCGGCCAGCAGCATGTCGCTGAGGGAACCGATCACACGCACTTCGGTGTCGTCGGTATCGCCCAGTTCATACAGGGTGAACAGGTAGTCCTGGCCGGCCAGGTCGTCGCGCGCCTTGCGGTCCTCGGCGCGCAGGCCGACACCGCAGATGCTCCAGTCCAGGCCAACCCCGGTGTTCATCAGCGCATCGGTGTAATACGCCTGGTGCGCGCGGTGGAAGCCGCCGACACCAATGTGCGCGATGCCCTGGGTGGTGCTGGCAATGTCGTAGGTCGGCAGTTTCACGTGCGGCGCCAGCCGGTTGAGGTTCTGTTTGTTCAGCTTCATAACGAAATACTCGCGAAATCAGGCGGCAGCGCGCAGTGGGCGGGCCACGGCCACGCCATCGGTGTCGAACAGGTGGCAGTGCGCCGGGTCGAGGTGCAGGTGCAGGGTCTCGCCATATTGGCTGGCCATGTCACCGCGAATCCGCATGGTCAGCGGTTCGCCGTTGGTGGTGTTGACGTGGCAGAAGGTGTCACTGCCCAGGCGTTCCCCGACATCGGCGGTGACGGTCAGGCTGGTCTGCCCTTGCGTGGCGATTTCCAGGTGCTCCGGACGAATACCCAGGGTCACCGCACTGCCTACGCTCAGGCTGGCGCCGCTCAGGGGCAGGCTGATCAGGGTGCCGGCATCCAGTTGCACGTCGCAGCCCTGGCCGTCGACGCGAGTGACCTTGCCCTTGAGAAAGCCCATCTTCGGTGTGCCGAGAAAGCCCGCCACAAACAGGTTGGCCGGCTGGTGGTAGAGCTCCAGCGGCGAGCCGACCTGTTCGATGCGGCCACTGTTGAGCACCACGACCTTGTCGGCCAGGGTCATGGCCTCGACCTGGTCGTGGGTCACGTAGATCATGGTCGCTTGCAGTTCTTTATGCAGGCGCGCCAGTTCCAGGCGCATCTGTACGCGCAGCGCAGCGTCGAGGTTGGACAGCGGTTCGTCGAACAGGAAGATCTTCGGGTTACGCACAATCGCCCGGCCAATCGCCACGCGCTGGCGCTGGCCGCCGGACAGTTGCTTGGGCTTGCGCTCCAGCAACGGGCCCAGCTCCAGGATGCGCGCCGCTTCGTTGACCTTGCTCTCCACCAGCTTCTTGTCGACGCCGGCCAAATCCAGGGCAAACGACATGTTCTTGCGCACGCTCATGTGCGGGTACAGCGCGTAGGTCTGGAACACCATCGCCAGGTCGCGCTTGGCGGGGGTGACTTCGGTGATGTCGCGGCCATCGAGTTCGATGGTGCCTTCGCTGACTTCTTCCAGGCCGGCGATCAGGCGCAGCAGGGTCGATTTACCGCAGCCCGAGGGGCCGACGAAGACCACGAATTCCTTGTCGTGCACTTCCAGGTCGATGCCCTTGATGATGGAGAAGCCTTCGAAGCCTTTTTGCAGATTCTTGATTTTCAGGTTGGCCATGGGATGGGCCTCCTCTTTTAATTTTTATGGAAACCGTTATTTCACGGCGCCGAAGGACAGGCCGCGCACCAGCTGTTTCTGGCTGATCCAGCCGAAGATCAGGATCGGCGCACAGGCCAGGGTCGACACGGCAGACAATTTGGCCCAGAACAAGCCTTCGGGGCTGGAGTAGGAGGCAATCAGCGCGGTCAGCGGCGCGGCACTCGACGAGGTCAGGTTCAACGACCAGAACGCCTCGTTCCAGCACAGGATCAGCGACAGCAGCACGGTGGAGGCCAGCCCGCCCTTGGCGATCGGCAGCAGCACCCGCACCATTTCCTGCCACAGGGTGGCGCCATCGAGGCGGGCGGCTTCGAGGATGTCTTTCGGGATGTCCTTGAAGTAGGTGTAAACCATCCACACCACGATCGGCAGGTTGATCAGGGTGTAGATGATGATCAGCGCGATGCGCGTATCCAACAGGCCAAAGCTCTTGGCCAGCAGGTAGATCGGCATCAGTACGCCTACCGGAGGCAGCATTTTGGTCGACAGCATCCACAGCAGGGTGCCTTTGGTGCGCTGGGTTTCATAGAACGCCATGGAGTAGGCGGCCGGTACCGAGATCAGCAGGCACAGGGCCGTGGCGCTGAATGAGATCACCACTGAGTTCCAGGCGTAGGCGAAGTAGTTGCTGCGTTCGTTGATGTGCAGGTAGTTCTCCAGCGTCGGCGTGAAGATGAACTGCGGCGGCGTGGCGAACGCGTCGATTTCGGTCTTGAAGCTGGTCAGCACCATCCAGAAGATCGGGAAGAAAATCAGGATCGCGATGGCCCAGGCCAGGGTGCCGAGCAACAGGCTTTGCAGGCGGCGGGATTGTTGGAGTGTCATGGCGCGGCCCTCAAGGCTTGTCAGTCAGGTTTTTGCCGATCATCCGCACCAGGATGATCGCCGCGATATTGGCAATGACCACGGCAATCAAGCCGCCGGCCGAGGCCATGCCGACGTCGAACTGCACCAGCGCCTGGTTGTAGATCAGGTAGGCGAGGTTGGTCGAGGCGTAGCCGGGGCCACCGTTGGTGGTGGTGAAGATTTCGGCGAACACCGAAAGCAGGAAGATGGTCTCGATCATCACCACCACCGCAATCGGGCGGGCCAGGTGGGGCAGGGTCAGGTGCCAGAAGATCGCGATGGCGCCGGCCCCGTCCAGGCGCGCCGCTTCCTTTTGTTCCTGATCGAGGGACTGCATGGCGGTCATCAGCAGCAGGATCGCGAAGGGCAGCCATTGCCACGACACAATGATGATGATCGACAGCAGCGGATAGTGCGCCAGCCAGTCCACCGGCTCGGCGCCGAAGAACTTCCACACGGCCGCGAGAATCCCCGACACCGGGTGGAAAATCAGGTTCTTCCAGATCAGCGCACCGACGGTGGGCATGATGAAAAACGGCGAAATCAGCAGCACCCGGACAATGCCACGCCCCAGGAACTCACTGGCCTCCAGCAGGGCACTGATCAGCACGCCGAATACCACGCTGATCAGCAGCACGCTGCCTACCAGCAACAACGTATTGGTAGCGCCGGGCAGGAAGCCCGAGTCGGTGATGAAGTAAGTGAAGTTTTCCAGCCCCACGAACTGGTTTTCGCCAGGGTAGAGCAGGTTGTAGCGGATCAGCGAAAAGTACAGGGTCATGCCCAGCGGCACGATCATCCACAGCAGCAGCAAGGCCACCGAGGGGCTGACGAGAAACCAGCCGGGGTTGGCCAGGCGGTTTTTGGTGGGTGTATTCATGGTGATCAGGACCGATTAGAGACGGGGGCGCAAAACCCCTGTAGGAGCGAGCTTGCTCGCGAAGGTATTTCAGGCGCATTGCGGCGTCGGATGTACCTTTTTCGCGAGCAAGCTCGCTCCTACAGGATCGGGGGTTACTTGGGGTAACCGGCCCGCTTCATTTCACGCTCGGTGGTGGTCTGCGCGGCGGTCAGTGCGGCATCGACCGTTTGCTGGCCGGTCAACGCGCCCGAGAAGAACTTGCCGACCTGGGTACCGATCGCCTGGAACTCAGGAATGGTCACCAGTTGGATACCGATATACGGCACCGGCTTGAGGGTCGGCTTGGTCGGGTCGGCGACTTTCAGCGACTCCAGGGTCACCTTGGCGAACGGCGCGGCCTTCATGTACTCGTCGCTGTAGGTCGACTTGCGGGTACCTGGCGGTACGTTGGCGATGCCGTCGGTCTTGGCCACCAGTTGGCTGTATTCCTCGGAAGTCGCCCAGGTGGTGAAGGTCTTGGCGGCGTCCTTGGCCTTGGAACTGGTCGGGATGGCCAAGGACCAGGAGTACAGCCATGAGGTGCCTTTGTCGGTTTTTTCGTGCGGGGCAAAGGTGAAGCCCACATGATCGGCCACTTTGCTTTGGGTCTTGTCGGTCACGAACGAGCCGGCGACGCTGGCGTCGACCCAGATTGCACACTTGCCGCTGTTGAACAGCGCCAGGTTTTCGTTGAAACCGTTGCTGGAAGCACCCGGCGGGCCGGATTTTTTCATGTTGTCGACGTAGAAGGTCAGCGCCTCCTTCCACTCAGGGCCATTGAATTCCGGCTGCCACTTCTCATCGAACCAGCGCGCGCCGTAACCGTTGGCCAGCGTGGTGATCAGCGCCATGTTCTCGCCCCAGCCGGCTTTGCCGCGCAGGCACAGGCCGTATTGCTCTTTGCTCTTGTCGGTGAGTTTGGCCGCGTATTCGCCGATCTGGGTCCAGGTCGGATGCTCAGGCATGCTCAGCCCGGCATTTTTGAACAGGTCGGTGCGGTAATAGGTGATCGAACTTTCGGCATAGAACGGCAGGGCATACAGCGAGCCCTTGACGGACAACCCGTCACGCACGGAAGGGAACACATCGTCCAGGTTGTAGGAGGCCGGAAGGTCTTTCATCGGTTCCAGCCAACCCTTGGCGCCCCACAGTGCAGCTTCGTACATGCCAATGGTCAATACATCGAACTGCCCGCCTTGGGTGGCGATGTCGGTGGTCAGGCGTTGGCGCAACACGTTTTCTTCCAGCACGACCCAATTCAGCTTGATCTCCGGGTGCGCGGTCTCGAAGGTTTTCGAGAGCTTTTGCATGCGGATCATGTCGCTGTTGTTGACGGTGGCAATGGTCAGGGTTTGCGCGCCGAGGCTGACGGCGCTGAGGGTCATGCAGGTAGTCATGCAAGTGGAGACAAGCAGTGCTTTTGCTGGGAACTTCATCGCGCACTCCATTTCTGCGCCCAGGGGCTACAGAAGGACAGTTATTGTTGTTGTGTCTTCCCGCAAGGAGCCAGGAAGAGTGTGCGTTGATTACAGCCCTCAAACGGGGTGGTGACAAATCCTTGGGAACACTGGGACTGATACTTTTTTGCACTCGATCTCGGCCTGGCCGTTGAGCCGGACACTTTTACGGAGTCCTGGCACTGCGCATTGCGCAACAGTGCCAGGTACTGGGCATTAAGAGGTCAAGCTCGCAGCGGGCGTTTTTGGAGCGTGGTCAGCTCGTAGATCCATTGTGGGTACGTTGGGTTACGCCAACCTTTGTTGGTGTAGATTTTCAGACCGTTTGCGTGCCACTCGGACATCTTTTTCCTCAGCCGCCCGGTGTACTCGGACGCCTTGCATGAAATGTCGGCCCAAGGGTCTACGATCCAGGCATCCTTCCATTCGGCCTGTGAAAAATTGACGGTGCTTTTGCCTGCTGAAGGGGGGCCTCCGACTACCGTAAACACATGGTCCCCACCCTCGACATACCACGCTTGTGCTGTACCTCCGCTTTTTTTGATGATTTGAGCTGCCGATTCAGCCATTTCGTGACAGTTTCCAGCGCCGAACTTCAGACTGGATTCAACCGCTGGCCGATGGTTGTCGCGCATCCAAGAGATGATGGTATTGGCGACGTCTTCTCGGTACCGATCATTAAGGTCGTTGGGCGTGTGCTTGTTAGCGGAGCCGATGGCTGTGGCGTTGAAATGTGAGTCCACGGTTTTTTTTGCGTTTTCGGCATAAAACCGGTTTTGCTCCTCGACAGGCAGGTTCGCAAAATTCTCCGCTTTGGTTAATGGTTCGATGCTCGTCGCTTTGAGCACGACCGTGTCGTTGGCGTTTTTCAGCCTATTGATGAGTTGATAGACAAATTCGCGTTTTTTCTCCGCGCTGAACGTCGCAATAGTCGTTCTCAGTTTTGTGGCTTCGGCGTGTGTATAGCCGGCGGCTTCGAGTTTTGCGAAAGCCGAGTCCAGGGTGGGTAACGCGACGAACGCTTTATTCAAGGGCGCGCCAGTCAGTTTGAGCAAATTTTCGGTTTCCGCAGTGTGTGCCTTGATCAGCACGTTTTCAAAAGCCGATGCCTGTTGGCCGATTTTTTTGAAGTTGAGCACCGTCGAGGTTGCATCAAATTCGCTGTAGTAAAACGTTAGAGGATCCGCTTCTACAGTGAGGTAACGCTTGGGTCCTCCCGACTGCGTTGCCAGCAGGGAAATCGTTCCACGCAGCTCGCGCTGGTCGTTGCTCAGGCTGCTGATCGGGCCGAGTTTGACAATTCGCGTATTTTGCTCAAGGTTCGCCAGGGTGCTGGTTCCGGGAAAACCAAAGTGCGGGTCCTTGATGATTGTGCCGCGTGTCACTGGTAGATAATCGACAGGTACTTGCAATGTTCGTGGCGTCAGCGAATGGACACCGTCTTGTTCTACTACGTCGAATAAACGGCGTTCAAAAACGATCGTTGGGCTTTTTCCGGCGATAGCGGGTGAAGGGTAGAGACGTTTGTGTTCAAGGGCTTGAACCAACTTGGCGGTGTTGCCGCTGAAGTCCGAGACGATGTTTGAAAAACACAGATCATTTGTCCCACGTTTGACTCTTGGCCCTGCCGGGCAAAAGGCTTCCATGTCTTGTGGGGTGTTGAAATGATCCGCTGATTCAAGATCGGTAATGACATCAGGTTTCTTGGGGTCAAAGCGATACACCCTGTCCCCAACCCTCAGGTCGGTGTGGGTCGCTCTGTTAATCACCTGTGGGTTTTCTGAAAAGAGCGCTTCAGGCATCAAGATGCTTTCGCCGTCAGGCGAAGTCTCGCGCTTCAGTACGATGGATGTGTCCGAGCGGAAATCTGATAGTGCTGGCCCGTAGGCTGACAGGGTTTTGGGGTCGTAGGCATGCCATTGGCCATCCTGGAATAGCGCAGTCGCCTTGATCTGTTGTTCTGCGGTGCCGGTTCGCGTCACTGCGCCATCGGCCAGGTTGGCCGCTCTGCCAGACATCCCGGCCGAGGCCTCGGCAAGGTGGCTGCCCTGCATGCGGGCGAGTGCGCTGAGGGATGCCGAGGTGTTGGCTGCGGTCATGTCCTTGAGTGCGATGCTTTCGGCGCCTTCAGCGCCAAACTTCCCAATGAACTTGGCAGAGGTTTTGGCCGCCGCCCACGCCGCGCCGGATTTAGCGACGCGCCACAATTTCCCGGCACCTTCAGTGGCTGCGTAGAGGGCGACATCAACAGCCAGGTCACCTGCGGCTTTTACAAATTCACCGTGGTAAAGGTCTTCCAGGCTGGAGCCGCCAGGCAGGGCACGTAAAATGCCCTTGAAGAAGTCACTGGGTTCTACGCCGTTCTCAACGGGATTGTTAAATCCTCGGTGGAAGCTGATGAAATCACTTTTGTGCAGGTACACCGCGTCAGTCAACGCCGTGGCCACGGCCTCCATTCTTCTGTTGCTGTAGGGGGGAGATGATTCCTGGCTGGGGCTCTCCTCGTCGAACGTGATTTCACGCAACAAGGGGTTCTTATCGGTGTCGCCAGGAACCACCTGGATGAAGGGTTTAATGGCCGTCAGTGCAACGTTGGCGGTGGCACCTGGTTTGGGGGCGGTGCCGTTTTTTAACGCGTCCACATCAATGCCAAGTTCAACTGTGTGGCCCTGTTTCGTTGAAGGATTGATGTTTGGAATCTTGACGATTTGCCCGGTTGCCGGATAGACCGCGAAATACCTTCTTACGCCCTTGTGGTCGGACGTTATCACCACGCCGTTGCCGACGCCTTCCACCTTCAAGAAGTCCAATGTGCCGAATTGGAGGCTATTGCGCTCGTCAAAAGGCAGCTTGCTGAGCATGTCTTTGAACAGGGAAATCGTATTGAGCCTGCGCGGGGTAAAGTCTTCCTGGATGGCTTTGTCGAATTGCGCGTTGATGTCCGGCAACTCGTGGGCTCTGTTGCGCAGGTCGTCAACGTTCAGGCCTGTTTTGTAGGTACTCCAGCTTTCACCCAGACGGCCCGCCTCATAGACCTCGACGATGCTCGCGTTAATTCCGGAAAAGAGCCCGCCAGCCACCTTTTCCCATAGGACCGGGCTCTCAAAGTCGATGGCTGAGCCAAACGTTTCTCTCAATGCCGCCAGGGCCATGGCCCTTCTGCTCGGCGGCGTGAAGGTTCGCAGATAACGCTTGGCTTGCGAGGTTTCGTTGATCTGTGCGTTGAGTTTTTCTTGGCTGTCGTTCAGCTGTTCGAGGCTGTATTGGTCGCTGTCATTTTTCACCAGGTGATTATTGATGATTGCCCAATCAATTATCGGGTTCAGTTGGGCAATGGCCTGCAACTGGGTTTCAGACGGTGAAATAGGATTGATCTTGTGGAGCTCCATGACTTTCTGGAAGGTCATGCTCGCGGTAGCGCCCGCGGCGATCCGTTCGATCCGGTTGACGGCTGTGTTAAAGCCGACCCACTCGGGGGAGCCCAGGGTGAGGGTCTGCGGCACGTCTTTTACCAGCAGGTGCGGTGCTGCCCCCGCTAACAACACCTTAGCCATGGCCGGTGCGAGGTTGGCCGGGACCTGCTTGGTGTCAATCAAGTGTTGCTTGAACTGCTCGACAATGGTGTCGGTGCCATGCCCCCAGTTCCCAGAGGCCATGAGGTCGAAACCCGCCACGCTATTGCGCTGGGTGCCGGCCGTGGGGTCAAGCTCCAGCACCAGCGCAGTCAATAGCCATTGCTTCAGGCTGGTAGAGGTTTCAGCGCTTTTCATCTCGGTTTGCAGGCGGGTGGCAAACTCGAGGGCGGTGTCACTGGAAAGCAGCTGTTCCCGCGCTTGGTCAGGGTCGCTGCTCAGGTTCGGGACACTGGCACTCAAGAAACCGGCCAGGGAACCATGGCTGCCAATGGACTTTTTCACGAACTCGGTTACCGCCACACGCTGCTCAGTACTCAACGGTATGTCTGTGGACAGGAAACCCCATAGATTGCCAAAGGACGGCGCCTGCGGAATTTCGGTCTGCAAGGCCCGCAACAAGTTATCGACCTGTGCGGCCGATATGGCGCCGTACCAGCCTTGGTCCGAAAGAAACGCCTGGACGGTCGTGGTGCCCTTGGGCTGGTGGGAGGAGTCCGGGTCCACCGTGAAGCCCGTGGTCTGGTCGTTATCGACATTCCCGTGTTTGAGCTGATGGATCAGCGCATATCGATCGTTACTGTCGCCCAGTGCGGTTCTCTGGCGGTTCAGCCAGTTCACGACTTTCTGCGGGTTTTCAACCGGTGTTGGAAATTGCTGCGTGCGGCCCATCAGCTCCGTGTGTCGTGCGAACGCCTGGCTGCTGTAGTCGTTGCTGATGCCATAAAAACTGCCCACCCATTCGAAGGGCATGCTGTTGTCGGGCTGGTTCAGCGCGATGGTTTTTCCAGGGGGGCTGAATGCGGCCGCAGCGTTCAATACCGGTGCAAGCACATCGAAATGCTCAGGGTACTTTTGCGCGAAGTCAGTGGCGGTAAAGCGCTGCTCAAGGCCATTGACCTTACCGATCAAGGCGTTGTCCGTGGGGTCAAAGCGCAGGGAGGTCAGGTCGATGTTCTGTTTTTGGACCCATTCGGTAAACCCACGTCCCTTCAGGGCCTTGTCCAAGTAAGCCCGCCACTGTCCGATCAGGCTGTTGGCCGGGATCGATTCAAGCATTTTCGACTCTGCTTGGCTCGAGTCGCTCTTGAGCTCAAGCATTACGCCATGCACCGCGACAGCCAGTGCTCTTTCGGTGCTGGCCAAGGCGTCTTCGGGCGTGTCCGGGCTGTGTGCGGGGGGCGCGAGGGGCGTAGCGCTGTCGTTTTCCTGCAGGCGGGACTTGACCTCGACCGCCAGGGTTTCAAGTGGCGAAAGGTTCAGCGTCTTTGCGCTGAGCGGTAGGGCGACTGCCTGCTGCTTCTCCCGCACGCTACGCGAGCGAGCATCGTCAGCCGAGGGGGAGACCAGCGCCTTGAAGCCGTTGTCTCGGATGATTTGCGCACTTCTGCTCAGATTGGCTGCACGTGATCGTTGTTGCCAGCCATCCTGAGGGAAGCCATGGGGTGGCAGTGGTTCTTCGCCGTAGAAACGCAGTACTTCCGGCAGCGTTACAGGGTTCGCACCGGGGTAATCAACGTAGTCGCCCGAGCCTGTCGCCATCTGCTTTACCGCGGGTTCCACGTCTTGCCAGACAGAGGCCCAATCTGAAATGGCGTTGACAGGGAAGGTGGTGTCGACACCCTTGACTTTACCCTTCAAGGTCCCGTCGTCCGAGTTGATTTGGATGCTCGACAGGTCAAGGCTGTTCGCGCGTACAAACGTGGTAAAGGCGCTGCTGTTCAGTGCGTCCTTGAGGTTATTGCGGGCCAGGTTAAAGGTCGAGTACTCGGGCAGTTCGTCTATCGTGTACGCAAACGCCTGCCCCAGTGCCTGGCTGCACAGGCGGGCCAGGGCCTGATCGGCGTCCTTGACCTTTTGTATCGCCGGCACCGACGCGGGTATGAAGCCTGCCAGCAGCCGGTTCAACTGTGGCGTGGGCAGCTCCGCAACCTGTTGCTTGGCCTCTCTTTGGCGCTGCTGAACCGGGGCGAATTGCGCCGCGTAGTAACTGTCGGTGTTACTGATCGAACTGAAGTTTTGCTCTTTGAGCAATTGGTCGATCGTGAATAATCGGTCGTCACTGTTGAAGCGGCTTTTGCGCACTAAATAAAAGGCCGCGACATCCTCCGCGGGTGCATGCCCGCGGTCGTGGAAACGGATGTCCCCGCCCAGTTTTTTGGCCGCGGCTAAAACGGCCGATGAAGCGGCGGCCCAATCGGGATCTTGCGCCAAAGAAAAGCTGACGGTTTGCTTGTTCTGTAACCCGCTCAGGTCTCCGTTGGTGTTGATGACCAGGCTGGAAACATCAATACCCTTGGCTTGGGCAAAGGTCTTGAACGGTTGCGCGTCGAGCGCGTCAGCCAACGCGTTCCAGGCCAGGCCGAATGTTGAACCGGGCGGGACGGCAATCTTTTCCTCTCCAAAGCCGGAGCTTCGGGTTGCATCGACCCATTGGCGGATCAAATGATTGGCGAAATTGATCGACAATTGCCGGTCGCCGTCTTCAACCAGGGCATTGGCGAACTGAGTGGTTGAGGTGTTGTCGGTGTGTTGCGCGGGATCTGGGTTCTGCAGTTCCCGACGTGCTCGTGACACCACAGGGGAAGGGAGCGAGGCGGGTTGCGATGGGGTTTGGAGTATGTCGTGAATGAGCTGGGCGTAGGTTTTCTGCGGATTCAGTGCGCTGGGCTGGTTCAGGTGTCGCTCGACTTCATCGTGCAGTATTTCGCCTGTGAGGGGCGGACGGCTGTTGTTTATCAACTGGCTGATCTGCGCGGCCAGGCTCGGTCGTTCTTCTGTCATCGCGTAGCTGAGCAGGTGCACGATGCGCTGCCGGGCGTGTGGCGGTATATCGCCGGCCTGCACGGGCGCGAGGAGAGCCTGGTGGCTGTTCATCTGATTATTAAACAGCGGGATGACTTGCGAGGCCATTGAGTACGCAGGTTTTGCGGCGGCGCTCATGTCGTTTGAGCCGGTGATGGTGGCGGGAGCAGGTAACCGCTGAACGTTGATCATGAGTAGCCCTTTTACCTTTGCGTTGATAGACAAGGCATCACCCATCGAGTGAAAGAGGAGCGATGTCTTCGCTAAGTGGCCAGGGGCTTGGTCCAGTTCCAGTGACAGGGTGTGGAGGGATTACTTCAAGGGATTGCTGTGTAATCGTTTGTCGATGCGCAAAGAGCTCAAGCCAGGTTTTGTTCGGTGAGCCGCTGCACCGCCAGGCGACGGTAGTGGGAGGGGGTCATGCCCTTGAGCTGTTGGAAGCGTCGATTGAAGTTGGAGATGTTATTGAAGCCGGATTCGAAACACACATCCGTGACGGCTTTATCGCCATCGGCCAGTAACTCGCAGGACTTGCTGATACGCAAGCGATTGACGAACTCGATAAACGTGCGACCGGTGGCCTGCTTGAACACCCGGGAAAAATACGTCGGCTTCATGCCCAGGTGTTCCGCCACTTCCTCCAGCGGCAACTCCCGCGCGTAGTGGGCAAAGATGTAGTCCACCGCGCGGTTGGTGCGGTCGATGCTGTGCTCATCGGCCAGTTGCGGCGTGGTCACGCCGGACAACAACTGGTAGTCCTCGCACGCGCTCAGCACGTCCAGCAGGATAAAGAAGTGCCCCAGGCGCGCCATGCCTTGGGCGTCCTCAATGCGTTGCATCAGGGTCATGGCCTGGGCGATGGTTTTTTTGCAACGAAACTCGATGCCGGACTGCGCCCGTTCCAGCAGCGGTGCCAGGGTCTTGAGTTCGGCGAAAATAGGGCTGCCGTTCTCAAACAGTTCATCGGTGAAGTTCACCAGCATGTCGCGCTTGGGCACCACCTCGTCTTCCTCCACCTGGCTGATCCAGTTGTGGGGCAGGTTAGGGCCGGTGAGGAACAGGCTTTCCGGGTAGAAATTGCCGATGTAGTCGCCGATGAACACTTTGCCGGAGCTGGCGATAATCAAGTGCAGCTCGTACTCCTTATGGAAGTGCCAGCGTACCAACGGGCAGGGGAAACCATGCTGGCGATAGATGATGGACAGGCCGTTGTGATCGTCCATCAGCTCGTAGGAAGGGTCGGTGATTCGCGTTGCTCGGGTCATGCTGCCGTCGCTTTATTGTGGTTGCGATTCGAATAATGCCCCCTTGTGTGTTGTCGCTGCCAGCGGCAAGTTGATCGGAGCATCTCTGAATGCCGTTTTTGGTGATTGGCTACTTAATATATTTAACTGGGCTGTGATATTAACAAAAGCGTTTGCAGGCATCCGTTGTGCTGATCGAGAGCGGCATGGCCGCTGGGATCAAAGAAGATTTTTATGTGAAACAGAGCACGAGTGAGGGTGTGGTTATGATTCGTGATGCACTACCCAAGGACGCGAAGAGCATCGCCAATGTTCATGTCAGTAGCTGGCAACACGCTTATCTCAGTCTGATGCCGGCTGATTTTTTGTCCTCGCTTACTGCAACGTTGCCTAAGAGGGAAGCTTATTGGGCTCATGCAATTGAAAGCAAAGAGTCTGACGTTTTAGTTTCAGAGGTGGATGGGAACGTTATTGGTTGGATTTCAGTGGGGCCTTGTCGTGATGAAGATAAGTCTGGCGCCGAAGCGGGAGAGGTCATGGCTATCTACGTCTTGGCAGAATACTGGGGCAAGGGTATAGGCGCCCAATTATGGGCGTCAGGTTTAAAGCGTTTGGTTGATCAGGGTTACAAGCTTGTTACCTTATGGGTTTTAGCTGAAAACGAAAGGGCTGTGCGCTTCTATCAAGGGCTCGGAGGGCAGGAGGAGCTTGGCAGCCGTCGCACGCTCGTCCGTGGCGGGGTGTCCCTGGAGGAGGTGAGGTACGTCTGGGCGCGTTAGGGGGCAGGGATGCCCGATTCAACTTGCCGCGCAGCGGCGGCAAGTCAGAGTCACGATGTTCATGTTCTTTGCGCTGCTCGATTCCCTAGAGGTTGCGGTTCTTCGCCTCGATCCACTGGGACATGTACTGCGTACTTTTATGCGCGTGATGGCGCAGCATGCTGCCGGTAAAGTTGTCGCGGCGATGGGCCGCAAGGTTGCGGCGGCATTGCTCCAGGCATGCCACCAAGGCCGGTCCGTGGAGGGCCTGGTCATAGCGCCGGGCCAGGAGCTGGCGCCCCTGTTCCTGGGCCTGGGTCCAACGCTCGCGGTCCTGATAAAGGGCCACGGCGGCGGCGGCCAGGGCCGGGGCGTTCTGCTCGATCGCGCCGGGCCAGGGCTGATCGTCGCCCATCGCTTCGGCGCCGATCGGTGTGGTGACATTCGGCGTGCCACACAGCATCGCATCCGCCAGCTTGCCCTTGATCCCGGCGCCAAAGCGCAGGGGGGCCAGGCAGATACGTGCGGCACTCATCACCTGCAACGCATCTTCGGCCCAGTTCATCACATGAAACCCCTGGGCCGCGTTGTGCAGGGCGGTGGCCTTGGGCGGGGTGTAGGCCCCGTAGATATGCAGTTGGGCGCCCGGCAGTTGCTGGCGGATCAGCGGCCACACGCTGTTTTTCATCCACAACACCGCATCCCAGTTCGGCGCGTGACGGAAGTTACCGATACTGAGGAAGTGCGCGCGGTCTTCAAAGGGCGCGAAGGCTGCGGTCGGTGGCTGCATCATCAACGGGCACCAGTGGAGCAGGGCGGCGGGCACCTTGAACTGTTCGATGAGCAGGCGGATTTCCACGTCGGAAATCATCAGGCTGATATCGCAGCGGTAAATCGCCGCGATTTCACGCTTGGCCAGGTCGGTGTCGGCCATCAACTGGAATTCCTGTTTCAGCGCCGGGGTAAACAGTGCACTGAAGTCTTCGCCGTCGGGATGGGCCTTGAGGTGGTCCCTGAGGCGCTGGTGGCGCGCGTCGCGCAGGCTTTGCAGGTCGGAGGTCTCCAGCACGCGCAGGGCGTGGGGGCAGCACTTCTCCACGCGCCAACCAAACTGTTCTTCCATCATGAAACGGTCGAACAGCACGATGTCCGGGGCCAATTCGCAAATAAAATCGTCGAAGCTGCTGTTATTGAGCTCAATCGCGCATTCGGCGATGCCCAGCGCAGCCAGGTCGGCTTTGTGCTCGCCCAGCGCTGCGGGGCTGCTGAAGGTTATATCCCAACCTTGCGTAAGAAAAGTCTCGAGGATCTGCATCATATGCCCGCCCGCTGCCGAGGAGCGTGGCTCCGGCCAGACATAACCAATGACCAGGACTTTGGTAGCGGGCTGATTCATTAACAACGGTTTCCTTGGAGGGCAGGCGCAAAGCGCGCAATTAAACCACAACCGCGAGACATGACAATTTGTGTCTGGCGGTAGGTAGCCACAGCACTTTGTGGTTAACTTCCGCCTCTCGAATTCGTTTAATCAAACCCAGCATAAGGATTCCGTCCATGGCTCAAGTCACCCTTCGTGGTAACCCCGTCCAAGTTGAAGGCGAACTGCCGCAAACCGGCTCCAAGGCGCCAGACTTCACCCTGACCGCCGGCGATCTGTCGGATGCGACCCTGGCCACCTTCGCCGGCAAACGCAAAGTGCTGAACATCTTCCCAAGCGTCGACACCCCGACCTGCGCCACCTCGGTACGCAAGTTCAACGCCCAGGCCAACGAGCTGAACAACACTGTCGTGCTGTGCATCTCCTCCGACCTGCCGTTTGCCCAGAAGCGTTTTTGCGGCACCGAAGGCCTGGACAACGTGCAGAACCTGTCGGACTTCCGCAACGCTGATTTCGCCGTTGACTACGGCGTTTCGATTGCTGACGGCCCCCTCCGGGCCCTGACCGCCCGTGCCGTCGTCGTGTTGGATGAAAACGACACTGTGCTGCACAGCGAACTGGTCCCTGAAATCGGCCAGGAGCCAAACTACGAAGCAGCCCTGGCTGTTTTGAAGTAACTGTTTCGGCGCATTACTGTCGTTACGCAGTAACACGCGCGGCACATAATTGCGGCCTGGCCTAGTCCAGGCCGTTTTTATTTGCACGTCAGATGCTTAGGGAAATAGCCGGCGGACTAAGCTCAAAAGTTAAAAGATGTAAGCCCAAGGTAAATAGCCGGTAAAGGCGCTTTTCTTAACGCGCCCCAGTGCTTATCTTTCAGCCTCCCAAAGAAGAAGCTCTCGCGCCCAATGGTTGATCACTCCATGCAATCCACCCCCCGTAACTCCCGACGCTGGCTGTTCGGCCTGCTTGTGCTGCTGGTTATCGCCGGCCTGTGCTGGAAATTCTGGCCGGGTGGCGCTGCCCATAAAGATGCGCCGGCCGCGCGCACCAGCAAGACGGGCATGGCACGCCCAGGCTTCGGTGGTTCCACTGGGCCGGTGCCGGTGCGCGTGGCACCGGCGGTGCTGGGGGAATTCCCGGTGTACTACAAGGCATTGGGTACGGTCACCGCGCTCAACACCATCAATGTACGCAGCCAGGTGGGCGGCCAGTTGGTGAAGATCGCCTTTGAAGAAGGGCAGATGGTCAAGGCCGGCGACCTGTTGGCGGAAATCGACCCGCGCAGCTATCAGAACGCCTTGCTCCAGGCCCAGGGCACGCTGATGCAGAACCAGGCCCAGTTGAAGAACGCCCAGGTCGACGTCCAGCGTTACCGCGACCTCTACGCCCAGGACAGCATCGCCAAGCAGACCCTCGACACAGCCGAAGCGCTGGTCCTGCAATACCAGGGCACGGTCAAGACCAACCAGGGCGCGGTGGACGACGCCAAGCTCAACCTCGAATTCACCAGGATCCGCGCGCCGATCAGCGGGCGCGTCGGCCTGCGTCAGCTCGACGTCGGTAACCTGGTGGCCGCCAACGACACCACGGCGCTGGCGGTGATCACCCAGACCCAACCGATCAGCGTGGCCTTCACCCTGCCGGAGAGCACCCTGGAAACCGTGCTCGCCCGTTACCACGCCGGCAACAAGCTGCCCGTGGAGGCCTGGGACCGTGGCGATGCGAAGCGCCAGGCCACCGGCGTGCTACAGAGCCTGGACAACCAGATCGACGTCACCACCGGTACCCTGAAGTTCAAGGCACGTTTCGATAACAAGGACCAGGTACTGTTCCCCAACCAATTCGTGAATGTGCATCTGCTCGCCGATACCCTGCACAACGTGGTGCTGGCGCCGTCGGCCGCGATTCAGTTCGGCAACAACGGCACCTTTGTCTACAAGCTCGATGGCGATAAGAAGGTCAAGGTCCAGCCGTTGGTGGTGGGTGACAGCGATGGCGATAACACCGTGATCAAGGAGGGCCTGGTCGCCGGCGACCGGGTGGTGCTTGAAGGCACCGACCGCCTGAAGGACGGCAGCGAAATCGAAGTGGTCAACGACAGCAGCCAGGTACCGACCACGCCGACCGAGCACCTGCAAGGCAAGCCTGCTGCGAAAGGGGAGACCGGCGCTGACGCCGGCAAGGCGCAAAAGGTCGGTTCATGAACCTCTCGCGGCTGTTTATCCTTCGCCCGGTCGCCACCACGCTGAGCATGCTGGCCATTGTCCTGGCCGGCATCATCTCGTACCGCCTGCTACCCGTCTCGGCCTTGCCCCAGGTGGATTACCCGACCATCCGCGTGATGACCCTGTACCCTGGCGCCAGCCCGGACGTGATGACCAGCGCCGTCACCGCGCCCCTGGAGCGCCAGTTCGGGCAAATGCCCGGCCTGACCCAGATGGCGTCCACCAGCTCCGGCGGCGCCTCGGTGCTGACCCTGCGTTTCAACCTCGACATCAATATGGATGTCGCCGAGCAACAGGTGCAGGCCGCGATCAACGCCGCCACCAACCTGCTGCCCAAGGATTTGCCGGCACCGCCGGTGTACAACAAGGTCAACCCGGCGGACACCCCGGTGTTGACCTTGGCGATCACCTCCAAGACCATGCTGCTGCCCAAGCTCAATGACCTGGTCGATACGCGCATGGCGCAGAAGATCGCGCAGATCAGCGGCGTCGGCATGGTCAGCATCGCCGGCGGCCAGCGCCAGGCGGTGCGGATCAAGGTCAACCCCGAGGCCCTGGCGGCCAACGGCTTGAACCTGTCGGACGTGCGTACCCTGATCGCCGCGTCCAACGTCAACCAGCCCAAGGGCAACTTCGACGGCCCGACCCGGGTGTCGATGCTCGATGCCAACGACCAGTTGGTCTCGCCCCAGCAATACGCCGAACTGATCCTGGCCTACAACAATGGCGCACCGCTGCGCCTCAAGGATGTGGCGCAGATCGTCGATGGTGCGGAAAACGAACGCCTTGCTGCCTGGGCCAATGAAAACCAGGCCGTGTTGCTGAACATCCAGCGCCAGCCGGGCGCCAACGTGATCGAGGTGGTGGACCGTATCAAGGCCCTGCTGCCGAGTATCACCGATAACCTGCCGGCCGGCCTGGACGTCACGGTCCTGACCGACCGCACCCAGACCATCCGCGCGTCGGTCACCGACGTGCAGCACGAACTGCTGATCGCCATTGCCCTGGTGGTGATGGTGACCTTCCTGTTCCTGCGCCGGGTCAGCGCCACGATCATTCCCTCCATTGCCGTGCCGCTATCGCTGGTCGGCACCTTTGGGGTGATGTACCTGGCCGGTTTCTCCATCAACAACCTCACGCTGATGGCCCTGACCATCGCCACCGGCTTCGTGGTGGACGATGCCATCGTGATGCTGGAGAACATTTCCCGCTACATCGAGGAAGGCGAGACCCCGCTGGTAGCCGCGCTCAAGGGCGCCAAGCAGATCGGGTTCACCCTGATTTCCCTGACCCTGTCGCTGATCGCCGTATTGATTCCGTTGCTGTTCATGGCTGACGTGGTCGGGCGCCTGTTCCGCGAATTCGCGATTACCCTGGCGGTGGCGATCCTGATTTCCCTGGTGGTGTCCCTGACCCTGACGCCAATGATGTGCGCGCGGCTGCTCAAGCGGGAACCCAAGGAAGAAGAACAAAGCCGTTTCTACAAGGCCAGCGGCGCCTGGATCGACTGGCTGATCGGCGCCTACGGGCGCAAATTGCAGTGGGTGCTCAGGCACCAGCCGCTGACCCTGCTGGTGGCCATCGCCACCCTGGGCCTTACGGTAGTGCTGTACCTGGTGGTGCCCAAGGGCTTTTTCCCGGTGCAGGACACCGGGGTGATCCAGGGCATTTCCGAAGCGCCGCAGTCGATATCCTTTGCGGCCATGAGCCAGCGCCAGCAGGAGCTGGCCAAGATCATCCTGGCCGACCCGGCGGTGCAAAGCCTGTCGTCCTACATCGGCGTGGATGGCGATAACGCCACCCTCAACAGCGGCCGCTTGCTGATCAACCTCAAGCCCCACGGCCAGCGCGACCTGAGTGCCGCCCAGGTGATCACCCGCCTGCAACCGGAAATCGACAAGCTGGTGGGCATCCGCCTGTTCATGCAGCCGGTGCAGGACCTGACCATTGAAGACCGCGTCAGTCGAACCCAGTACCAGTTCAGCATGTCCTCGCCGGATGCGGAGTTGCTGGCCCTGTGGAGCGGCAAGCTGGTGCATGCCCTCCGCCAGTTGCCGGAGCTGACCGACGTCGCCAGCGACCTCCAGGACAAGGGCCTGCAGGTGTACCTGGTGATCGATCGTGATGCGGCCTCGCGCCTGGGTGTCAGCGTGTCGACCATTACCGATGCGCTGTACGACGCCTTCGGCCAGCGGCAGATTTCCACCATCTACACCCAGGCCAGCCAATACCGCGTGGTCTTGCAGGCCCAGTCGGGCGAAACCCTGGGGCCGGATGCGCTGAACCAGATCCATGTGAAGACCACCGACGGCGGCCAGGTCCGCCTGTCGAGCCTGGCCCGTGTCGAACAGCGCCAGGCCCAGTTGGCGATTGCGCATATCGGCCAGTTCCCGGCGGTGATGATGTCATTCAACCTGGCGCCCGGCGTGGCGCTGGGCAAAGGCGTCGAGCTGATCAACCAGGTGCAGAAGGACATCGGCATGCCGGTGGGCGTGCAGACTCAGTTCCAGGGCGCCGCCCAGGCGTTCGAGGCGTCGTTGTCGAGCACCTTGCTGCTGATCCTGGCGGCGGTGGTCACCATGTATATCGTGCTCGGCGTGCTCTACGAGAGCTACATCCACCCGATCACCATCCTTTCGACCCTGCCGTCGGCAGCGGTGGGGGCCTTGCTCGCGTTGCTGCTCAGTGGCAATGACCTGGGCATGATCGCGATCATCGGCATCATCCTGCTGATCGGCATCGTGAAAAAGAACGCGATCATGATGATCGACTTCGCCCTGGACGCCGAACGCAACCAGGGGCTGGACCCGCAGACCGCGATCTACCAGGCGGCGCTGTTGCGCTTCCGGCCGATCCTGATGACCACCCTGGCGGCGCTGTTCGGTGCGGTGCCGTTGATGCTGGCCACCGGCTCCGGCGCAGAACTGCGCCAGCCCCTGGGCCTGGTGATGGTTGGCGGTTTGCTGGTGAGCCAGGTGTTGACCCTGTTCACCACCCCGGTGATCTACCTGTACTTCGACCGCCTCGGTCGTCGCTGGCGTAAAGAGCCGCAAAGCCTGGAGCCGGTTGAGTCATGAACCTGTCCGGACCTTTCATTCGCCGGCCGGTCGCCACCATGCTGCTGAGCCTGGCGATCCTGTTGCTGGGCGGTGTCAGCTTTAACCTGCTGCCGGTGTCGCCGCTGCCGCAGATCGATTTCCCGGTGATCGTGGTCTCGGCCAGCTTGCCCGGCGCGAGCCCCGAGGTGATGGCGTCGACCGTGGCCACGCCGTTGGAGCGCTCCTTTGGCGCGATTGCCGGCATTACCACCATGAGCAGTTCGTCGAGCCAGGGCTCCACCCGGGTGATCCTGGCGTTCGACTCCGACCGTGACATCAACGGCGCGGCGCGGGAAGTGCAGGCGGCCATCAACGCTTCGCGCAACCTGCTGCCCAGCGGCATGCGCAGCATGCCCACCTACAAGAAAATCAACCCGTCCCAGGCACCGATCATGGTGCTGTCGCTGACCTCGGACGTGTTGCAGAAAGGCCAGTTGTACGACCTGGCCTCGACCATCCTCTCGCAAAGCCTGTCCCAGGTGCCCGGCGTGGGCGAAGTGCAGATCGGCGGCAGCTCCCTGCCGGCGGTGCGTATCGAACTTGAACCCAAGGCTCTCGACCAGTACGGCGTGGCCCTGGACGATGTGCGCAACACCATTGCCAACGCGAACCAGCGGCGCCCCAAGGGCTCCCTGGAAGACAGCGAGCGCAATTGGCAGATCCAGGCCAATGACCAGTTGGAAAAGGCCAAGGACTATGAACCGCTGCTGATTCGCTACCAGAACGGCGCGGCCCTGCGCCTGAAGGATGTGGCCACGATCACTGATGGCGTGGAAGACCGCTACAACAGTGGTTTCTTCAACAACGATTCGGCGGTGCTGCTGGTGATCAATCGCCAGTCCGGCGCCAACATCATCGAGACCGTGAGGCAGATCAAGGCCCAGCTGCCGGCATTGCAGGCGGTGCTGCCGTCCAGCGTCAAGCTGAGCCTGGCGATGGACCGCTCGCCGGTGATCACCGCGACCTTGCATGAAGCCGAGATGACCCTGCTGATTGCCGTGGGCCTGGTCATCCTGGTGGTGTACCTGTTCCTCGGTAACTTCCGCGCCTCATTGATTCCGACCCTGGCGGTGCCGGTGTCGCTGGTGGGGACGTTCGCGGTGATGTACCTGTACGGGTTTTCGTTGAACAACTTCTCGCTGATGGCGCTGATCCTGGCGACCGGCCTGGTGGTGGACGATGCCATCGTGGTACTGGAGAACATTTCCCGACATATCGACGAAGGGGTGCCACCGATGAAGGCGGCGTACCTGGGCGCCCAGGAAGTCGGCTTTACCTTGTTGTCGATGAACGTGTCGCTGGTGGCGGTGTTCCTGTCCATCCTGTTCATGGGCGGCATCGTCACCAACCTGTTCCGCGAGTTTTCCATCACTTTGTCGGCGGCGATCATTGTGTCGCTGATTGTCTCGCTGACCCTGACGCCGATGCTCTGCGCCCGCTGGCTCAAGCCCCATGTCAAAGGCCAGATGACCGGTTTGCAGCGCTGGAGCCAGAAGATCAACGACCGCATGGTCGCCGGCTACGCCACCAGCCTCGACTGGGTGCTGCGCCACCGCCGACTGACCCTGCTCAGCCTGTTGCTGACCATCGGCATGAACGTGGCGTTGTATGTCGTGGTGCCGAAAACCTTTATGCCGCAGCAGGACACCGGCCAGTTGATCGGCTTCGTGCGCGGCGATGACGGGCTGTCGTTCAGCGTGATGCAGCCGAAGATGGAGACCTTCCGCAAGGCGGTGCTCAAGGACCCGGCGGTACTCAGCGTGGCCGGGTTTATCGGCGGGAGCAACGGCACCAACAACGCGGTGATGCTGGTGCGGCTCAAGCCTATCAGCGAACGCAAGGTCTCGGCGCAAGCGGTGATCGAGCGCTTGCGCAAGGATGTGCCGCTGGTGCCGGGCGGGCGCCTGTTCCTGATGGCCGACCAGGACCTGCAATTCGGCGGCAGCCGTGACCAGACCACTGCACAGTATTCCTACATCCTGCAAAGCGGTGACTTGGCCGCGCTGCGCCTGTGGTACCCGAAAGTCGTGGCCGCCCTGCGTGAGCTGCCCGAGCTGACCGCCATCGATGCCCGCGAAGGCCGCGGCGCTGCCCAGGTCACGCTGATCGTTGACCGCGACCAGGCCAAGCGCCTGGGCATCGACATGAACATGGTCACGGCAGTCTTGAACAATGCCTACAGCCAGCGGCAGATTTCCACCATCTACGACAGCCTCAACCAGTACCAGGTGGTGATGGAGGTCAACCCGAAATACGCCCAGGACCCGATTACCCTGAACCAGATGCAGGTGATCACGTCCAGTGGCGCGCGGGTGCCGTTGTCGACCATTGCCCACTATGAAAACAGCCTGGCGGACGATCGCGTCAGCCATGAAGGCCAGTTCGCCTCGGAAAACATTGCCTTCGACATGGCGCCCGGTGTGACGGTGGAGCAGGGGACGGCCGCCATCGAGCGAGCGATCGCCAAGCTCGGCTTGCCTGAGGATGTGATTGCCAAGATGGCCGGCACCGCCGACGCCTTCGCGGCGACGCAGAAGGGCCAGCCGTTCATGATTCTCGGCGCGCTGGTGGCGGTGTACCTGGTGCTGGGCATCCTCTATGAAAGCTATATCCACCCGCTGACGATCCTCTCGACCCTGCCGTCGGCCGGGGTCGGTGCGATGCTCGCCATCTACCTGACGGGCGGCGAGTTCAGCCTGATTTCCTTGCTGGGCCTGTTCCTGCTGATCGGCGTGGTGAAGAAGAACGCCATCTTGATGATCGACCTGGCCTTGCAGTTGGAGCGTAACGACGGCATGGACCCGCTGGAGTCGATTCGCAGTGCCTGCCTGCTGCGCTTGCGGCCGATCCTGATGACCACCCTGGCCGCCATTCTCGGCGCCTTGCCCTTGCTGCTGGGCGCTGGTGATGGCGCGGAAATGCGCCACCCACTGGGCTTGACCATCATCGGCGGCCTGGCCTTCAGCCAGATCCTGACCCTCTACACCACCCCGGTGGTTTACCTTTATCTAGACCGCGCGCGCCACCGTTTCAACGCCTGGCGTGGCGTGCGTACCGATGCTGCCCTGGACACTGCGCTATGACCGATTCAACCCACACCCATGCACGGCGGGTTTCCGACACGGCACCCACCCCTGTAGGAGCGAGCTTGCTCGCGAAAAAACGGCAGGCCCCGCGTTCATTCAGGCTCGGCGCGTTATCGTTAACGACCTTCGCGAGCAAGCTCGCTCCTACAGTGGGGTTGGCGTTGTTGCTCAGCGCCTGCGCCGTCGGCCCTGACTACCATCGCCCGGAAGTCATCGAACCGGCGCAGTTCAAGGAGGCCCAGGGCTGGCGCCAGGCCACGCCGAGCGATTCCCTGGCCCGTGGCGCCTGGTGGGAGCTGTACGGTGATCGTCAACTCAATGACCTGGTGCAGCGCCTGAACAGCTCCAACCAGACCGTGGCCCAGGCCGAAGCACGTTTTCGCCAGGCCCAGGCCCTGGTGCGCAGTTCCCGTGGCGCGTTTTACCCCACCGTTGACCTGAGCGTCGGAAAAACCCGCGCGAGCCAGGGCTCTGGTAGCAGCAGCGCGAGCCTCAGCAGTTCCAGCAGCGGCATCCGCAACACCCTCAACGCCCAGCTGGGCGTGAGCTGGGAAGCCGACATCTGGGGCAAGTTGCGCCGCGGCCTGGAGGCCAACGAAGCCAGCGCCGAAGCCAGCTCGGCCGACCTGGCCGCGATGCGCTTGAGCCAACAGTCGGAACTGGTGCAAAGCTACCTGCAATTGCGGGTCATGGACGAGCAGACCCGTCTGCTGCAAGCCACCCTGGACACGTACCAACGCTCCCTGCAAATGACCGAAAACCAATACCGCGCCGGTGTCTCCGGCAAGGAAGCGGTGGCCCAGGCGCAAACCCAGCTCAAGACGACCCAAGCCAGCCTGATCGACCTGATCTGGCAGCGCGCGCAACTGGAAAACGCCATCGCCGTGTTGATCGGTGAGGCACCCGCCAACTTCAACCTGGCGGTGAGCAAGGACATCCCGGCATTGCCGCAGATCCCGGTCAGCCTGCCTTCGCAATTGCTCGAGCGTCGCCCGGACATCGCTTCGGCCGAGCGCTCAGTGATCGCTGCCAACGCCAATATCGGCGTGGCCAAGGCCGCCTATTACCCGGACCTGAGCCTCAGCCTGGCCGGCGGGTACTCCAGCAGCACCTATGCCGATTGGATCAGCCTGCCGAACCGCTTCTGGTCGGTCGGGCCGAAACTCGCCATGACCCTGTTCGACGGCGGCCAGCGCTCGGCGGAAGTGGACCGCACAGTGGCTTCCTATGACGAAACCGTGGCCAAGTACCGCCAGACCGTACTGGACGGGTTCCGCGAAGTGGAAAACTACATGGTCCAGCTCAAGGTGCTGGAAGACGAGGCCGTGGTCAGCAACGAAGCCCTGGAAGCCGCGCGGGAGTCGTTGCGCTTGACCCAGAACCAATACAAGGCGGGGCTGATTGCCTATCTGGATGTGGTCACTGTGCAGGCCACCGCTTTGAGTAACGAGCGCACTGTGTTGACCTTGCTGCAGTCGCGATTGGTGGCGAGCGTGCAACTGATCGCCGCACTGGGCGGTGGCTGGGATGGGCAGACGTCGATTGCCGAGAAGGAGTGAGTGCGCAAGGCAGGACAGTGAGCCGCATTTTGGCAGCGATAATGTGGAGGCTAAGCAGTAGGCATGACGGCAAGAATCGATCGGCGTTGAGCCGGTAGATTGGCGTCAAAATGCCACTGATGGCTCTCTGATAATTAATCGAGTGCCCAAGAATTATTCTCGCTACAATCGCCCGCTTTGCCACTTGGCACGGGCCTCTCCGGCCCGTTGCGCACGAGAAATTGCATGCTTGTCGGTAGTTATTCCCCCTCCCTGGTTGTGATCTCCCTGTTCGTTGCGATCCTCGCGTCCTATACCGCGCTGGACCTCAGTGGCCGCATCGCCACGGCCAGCGGGCGCGCGGTTTATCTATGGATAGCAGGCGGGGCGCTGGCCATGGGCGTGGGGGTGTGGTCCATGCACTTTATCGGCATGTTGGCGCTGCGCCTGCCGTTTGCCCTGGGATTTGACCTGGGCATTACCGCGCTGTCGCTGTTGATCGCGGTGTTGTCCAGCGGTTTTGCCTTATGGCTGGTGAGCCAGCAGCACCTGCCCGCCTGGCAGCTGGTGTTTGGCGCGCTGGTCATGGGGATGGGCATCGCCAGCATGCATTACACCGGCATGGCCGCGATGCGCATGACGCCGGGCATCGACTACGACCCCGGCTTGTTTGGCGTGTCGTTGCTGATAGCGGTGGTGGCGTCCGGCGCGGCACTTTGGATCGCCTTTAACCTTCGGCGCAATACTCCCTACGTACGCCTGGTACGTGGCGGGGCGGCGGTGGTAATGGGGTTTGCCATTGTTGGCATGCATTACACCGGTATGGCCGCGGCACGCTTTGCCGATGACAGTTTCTGCGGCGCCGCCTTGACCGGCTTGAGTGGCAAGGGCCTGGATAACCTGGTGTTGGTGACGACCTTGGCCGTGCTTGCCATTGCATTGCTGACCTCGCTGCTTGATGCGCGCCTGGAAGCCCGCACCGCCATACTCGCCGACTCCCTGACCCTGGCGAACCAGGAACTGACCCACCTGGCCCTGCACGACATGCTCACCGGCCTGCCCAATCGCACCTTGCTCGCAGACCGTATTCAGCAGGCGATGCAGGCCGTTAAGGAGCAGGGCGGTTGCTTCGCCCTGATGTTTATCGACCTGGATGGCTTCAAACCGGTCAACGATGCCTTCGGCCACCACTTGGGAGATCAGTTGCTGCGCGAGGTCGGCCAGCGCCTGCGTGAAGACCTGCGCAGCCAGGACACCCTGGCGCGTATCGGCGGGGATGAGTTCGTGCTGCTGGTGCAACTGACGCAGCCGGATGATGCCCTCGGCCTGGCTGAACGCCAGGTGTCGTTGATCAATCGCGCGTTCCAGGTGGCCGAGCATGCGTTGAAAATCTCCGCCAGCGTCGGCATTGCCCTGTACCCCGGCAACGGCGGTAACCCCCAGGAGCTGCTGATGAACGCCGATGCCGCGATGTACCACGCCAAGGGCATGGGCAAGAATGGCTACAGCTTCTTCGATGTGTCGATGAACACTAACGCGCGCAAGCAGCTGCAGTTGTTGCAGGACCTGCGCAATGCCCTCGAACACCAGCAGTTCCGGTTGTATTACCAGCCCAAATTCGACGCCGTCAGTGGTCTCCCGGTAGGGGCCGAAGCGTTGCTGCGCTGGGAGCATCCGCAGCACGGTTTGCTGTTGCCCGACACGTTTATCGAATTGGCGGAAAAGACCGGGCTGATCATCCCGATGGGGGAATGGGTGCTCAATGAAGCCTGCCGCCAGATGCGCGAGTGGTACGGCCAGGGCTACGAGGGGTGGCGCATTGCCGTTAACCTCTCGGCGTTGCAGTTCTGCCATGGGGGGCTGGTCCAGAGTGTGGCGGCGGCCTTGGAGCGTCACCAGTTGCCGGCCAACAGCCTGACCCTGGAGATCACCGAGACCACCGCCATGCGCGATGCCGATGCGAGCATGACGGTGTTGCAGCAGCTTTCCGACATGGGGGTCGATCTGTCCATCGATGACTTTGGCACCGGCTATTCCAGCCTGATGTATCTCAAGCGCCTGCCGGCCAACGAACTGAAGATCGACCGTGGGTTTGTACGCGACCTGGAGCACGACAGCGACGATGCCGCCATCGTCTCGGCCATTGTCGCCCTGGGCCAGGCCCTGGGCCTGCGAATCGTCGCCGAAGGCGTGGAAACCGATGCGCAGCAGCGTTTCCTGACCCGCCTGGGCTGTGATTCCCTGCAAGGTTATCTGCTCGGACACCCGCTGCCGGCTGACGGCTTCATGGTCGGCATCCAGCGCGTCGAAGACGCGTTGGCGCCTGACAAAAGCCGTAGGTGACAGTTAGTATTGGATTCATGCATAAACATCAGGTTGAAACAGGGGACCGCACGCATGGACAAAGTCGTCATCATCACCGGGGGCAGCCGTGGGATTGGCGCCGAGACGGCATTGCTGGCCGCTCGCGAGGGCTATCGCATCTGCATCAATTACCAGTCCGACGAGGACGCCGCGCACCGCGTGCTTGAACAGGTTCGGGCCCTGGGCGCCCAGGCGATTGCCGTGCGGGCGGATGTCAGCATCGAAGATGAAGTGATCGCACTGTTTCATCGCGTCGACGCCGAACTGGGCCGGGTCACGGCGTTGGTCAACAATGCTGGCACCGTGGGGCATAAATCGCGGGTGGACGAAATGTCCGAGTTCCGCATCCTGAAAGTCATGAAGACCAATGTGCTTGGCCCGATCCTGTGTGCCAAGCATGCCGTGCTGCGCATGTCGCCCAAGCATGGCGGGCAGGGCGGCAGTATCGTCAACGTGTCATCGGTGGCCGCGCGGCTCGGCTCACCGGGAGAGTATGTCGACTACGCAGCCTCCAAGGGCGCGCTCGATACCTTCACCATCGGCTTGTCGAAGGAAGTCGCGGGCGAAGGCATTCGTGTCAACGCGGTGCGCCCCGGCTATATCTTTACCGACTTCCATGCCTTGAGCGGCGACCCGAATCGGGTCAGCAAGCTGGAGTCTGGCATCCCCATGGCCCGGGGCGGGCGCCCGGATGAAGTGGCGGAAGCGATTATCTGGTTGTTGTCGGATAAGGCTTCTTATGCCACGGGCACATTTGTCGACCTGGGCGGTGGCCGTTAAGCGTCAGCGCAATCAGCTCGGAAGTCGGCGCAGGTTCATTACTCCGCCGGGTTCCAGCTCAGAATGACCTTACGATCCGGCCCAACGTCTCCATCGCCTTTTCCGACGCCTCGGTCCATGGGCTGCCATAGTTCAAGCGAATGCAATTGCGGAAACGCTGGGTTGCCGAGAAAATCGGTCCCGGCGCAATGCTGATGCCCTGGGCCAAAGCCATCTGGAACAATTTCAACGAGTCTGTCTGCTCTGGCAGTTCCAACCACAGGAAGTAGCCGCCGGCAGGCTGGCTGACCCGTGTCTGCGCCGGAAAGTAGCGTGCAATGGCGGCAAGCATGGCGCTTTGCTGTTCTTCCAGGGCATAGCGCAATTTGCGCAGGTGCCGATCATAGCCGCCGTGTTGCAGGTAGTCGGCGATGGCTGCCTGGGCCGGCATCGACGGGCAGAGCGAGGTCATCAGCTTCAAGCGCTCGACCTTCTGCGCATAACGCCCGGCCGCGACCCAACCAACCCGGTAACCCGGGGCCAGGCTCTTGGCGAATGAACCGCAGTGCATCACCAGTCCCTCGGTGTCGAAGGCCTTGGCCGGTTTCGGTGCCTGTTGCCCGTAGTACAGTTCGGCGTAGACGTCGTCTTCGATCAGCGGCACCTGGTGACGGCGCAACAGCTCCACCAGTTCCTGTTTCTTCGACTCTGGCAGTGTGGCGCCCATGGGGTTCTGGAAGCTGGTCATGGTCCAGCAGGCCTTGATCGGGTAGCGCTCAAGGCTTTGCGACAACGCGTTAAGGTCAATGCCATCGCGTGGATGCACCGGGATCTCCACCGCCTTGAGCTTCAGGCGTTCCAGCACCTGCAGGCAGGCATAGAACGCGGGGGCTTCAATGGCCACCAGGTCACCCGGCTCGGTGACGGCCTGCAGGCACAGGTTCAGGGCCTCCAGCGCCCCGTTGGTGATCAGCAGTTCTTCCATGGGCAGCATCAGCCCGCCGACCATGTAGCGCAGGGCAATCTGGCGTCGCAATTGCGGGTTGCCCGGCGACATGTCGGTGACCACCAGGCGCGGGTCCATCTCACGGCTGGCGCTGGCCAGGGAGCGGGCCAGGCGTGGCAGCGGGAACAGCATCGGGCTGGGGAAGGCCGAACCGAAGGGCACGGTGTTCGGGTCCTTGATGGAGTCGAGTACCGAGAACACCAGTTCGCTCACATCGACCTCGGTGGACTCGTGGACCTGCTCGCTCACCACCGGCTCGGAAAACGGGCTGGGTGCATGGGTATTGACGAAGTAGCCGGAGCGCGGACGCGCACGGATCAGGCCCCGGCGCTCCAGCAGGTAGTAGGCCTGGAAGACGGTGGATGGGCTGACGCCGTAGGTCTGGCTGGCATAGCGCACCGAGGGCACCCGTTGGCCGGGGCCGAGGACGCCGGAGCGGATCAGTTCGGCAATGTCATCGGCGAATTTTTCGTAGCGTTTCATTTTGGCCTTAAACACGTGTTTTATATGAGTGGAGATCCCATTGGGGGAGCCCTAATGCCGTACATCGCCTTCTGTAGGAGCGAGCTTGCTCGCGAAAAACGTCAACGATAACGCGTGCTTCCTGAATCAACGCGGCGCCTTTGAGTTCTTCGCGAGCAAGCTCGCTCCTACAAAAAAGCCCACCTCCCACATTCATTCTCGGTACCGAGGTCTCAGCGGTTGAGCGGCGCCACGAAGCGGCTATCGGCCGCACTGTAGATCCAGGGTTCATCCACATCCGACACCTTGAACCGCAACGTCTGCGAACTGCTCGCCGGCTTGTCGGCCAGCAATGCCACCGATACCGGCACATCGCTGATTTCCCCGGGTGCCAGGCTGATCTCGGTCTTGCCCTGCAGTTGGAAGCCCTCGGCGTCCACCAGCTCCAGGCGGTAATCCTGGCGTTGCTGCGTCTTGTTGATGACCTTGAGGCTGTAGATGTTTTCGATCAAGCCCTGGGCGTTCTCGCGGAACATGCCACGGTCCTTGGTAACGTCCAGCGACACCATCGGCCGTTGCACCAACGCCACCACCAGCGCCGCGATCATCACCAGCAGCACGGCACTGTAGCCGATCAGGCGCGGCCGCAGCAGGTGAGTCTTGCCACCTTGCAGTTGATGTTCGGAGGTATAGCTCACCAGGCCACGGGCATAGCCCATTTTGTCCATGATCGAATCGCAGGCGTCGATGCACGCCGCGCAGCCGATGCACTCCATTTGCAGGCCGTCGCGGATATCGATGCCGGTGGGGCAGACCTGCACGCACAACTGGCAGTCGATACAGTCGCCCAGGCCGACATCCGCCGGTTTCACCTCGCGTTTGCGTGGGCCACGGCTTTCGCCACGGGCCACATCATAGGAGATGGTCAGGGTGTCTTTGTCGAACATCACGCTCTGGAACCGGGCGTAGGGGCACATGTGCATGCACACGGCTTCGCGCAGCCAGCCGGCATTGATGTAGGTGGCTGCGGTGAAAAACAGGACCCAGAACAGGCTCACGCCCCCCATCTGCCAGGTCAGCAGTTCGGTGGCCAGCGGGCGAATGGGGGTGAAGTAGCCGACAAAAGTCAGCCCGGTCAGCACACTGATGCCCAGCCACAAGGTATGTTTGGCCGAGCGCCGCGCCAGTTTATTCAGGCTCCAGGGGGCCGCTTGCAGCTTGATGCGTTGGTTGCGTTCGCCTTCGGTGATTTTTTCGCACCACATGAACAACCAGGTAAAGGAGCTTTGCGGGCAGGTGTAGCCGCACCATACGCGGCCGGCAAACACAGTGATCGCAAACAGGCCGAAGGCGCAGATGATCAGCAGCGCCGACAACAGGATGAAGTCCTGGGGCCAGAAGGTCGCGCCAAAGATATGGAATTTGCTTTCAGCCAGGTCCCACAGCACGGCCTGGCGACCGCCCCAGTTCAGCCACACGGTGCCGAAGAAGGCCAGGAACAGAAAGCCTGCACCGCTCACGCGCAAGGTACGAAACAGGCCGGTAAAGCTGCGCGTGTGAATCAGGTTGTCGCTGGATGCGGCCTTCACCTTCTTTGGGTGCGCAGGTGCATGGGGTTCCACGGTTCGGACGGGGATTATTTCGCTCATGGTCATTCGCTCATCAGCCTCCATCAGGCGGATGAACTATGCCCGTCGCTCTGTTTGCATAACAGACTCAGGTATGGCGATAAAAAGCGGATCAGATACGTTGGTGGCCTAGCGCTGCGACAATGTGCTGCACCCCGTGGCGCCTGGGGTGCAGGCTTGATTTGGCGATGCTGACGCAGATCAATTAAATCAGCGAACCAGGCTCTTCGGCCTTGACGTGGTTGCGTGCATCCGTTGCACCCTCGACCGTCAGGGCGTCGGCCTCGGCTTCGGTGATATAGATCCGCTGGCCGGCCAGGTCCACGTAAGACATGGCTTTGTCGTTGTCGGTGAGGACCTTGACTCGGGTAGCCGGCACGCTTTGTTCCTGGCCGTTTTCATCGAGTATGAAATAGCACAGATGGTTTTCGATACGTACGGTCATGCTGATCTCCCTTTTCATAGGCTATGAAGGTTAGGGGCATGCCATCGGCAGTGGTTCCAGGCAACTGACTGGCGGTCGCTGCGGTCCATGCTTTATCGACCCCTATACAGGACAGTTTCCATGGACGCTTGGTGGCACGAAGTCTGGCAAACCCTGCAAGCCGAATTCGCCGATATTACCGATGCGAAGCAACTCACCCAGATCACCGTACGCTTGTTGATCGCCGCGCTCCTGGGCGGGGTCCTCGGTTTTGAACGTGAGCACAAGGGCAAGGCGGCCGGGGTGCGCACGCACATGCTGGTGGCCCTGGGCGCGGCGCTGTTCGTGTTGGTGCCACAGATGTCCGGCAACCAGGCGGATGCCATGAGCCGGGTGGTGCAGGGGGTGATTGCCGGGATTGGGTTCCTGGGGGCGGGCACTATCCTCAAAGGCAAGGAGGATGAGGAGGGCCAGCACGTCAAGGGCCTGACCACCGCAGCCGGGTTGTGGATGACCGCCGCCATTGGGGTGGCGGCGGGGATGGGGCGCGAGTCGACGGCGGTGCTCAGTACGTTACTGGCCCTGGCGGTGTTGAGCGTGATGCCGAGGATCGTCAAGGTCTTTGAGAAGGATCAATGACCACCGCTCAGCTCAACAGGTCGGTTTCCTTCAATTGCCCAAATATCTTTGCGACAAACGCTGGCTCCGACGGGTTACCTGAAATCACCAGAACGCTCGTGTTGGTGGTGGGGGAGTACTTCAGCTGCATTTCCCCACTGGCCCCGGATAGTTGGTGGACCCATTGCAAGGGTTTATTGAGTTGTCTGCGAATACCTGAAACATCCAGTTTGTCTTGACCGTGCACGAAATCCCGGACTTCGCTGGGGGCGTCGAGGGAAGACTCCTGGATGCTGGTGTAACGGTAGATATTCGGCCGAACCGTGCACGGTTTGTGGGGGGTGTCAGTGGGTATGCGATTCTCCAGATCAGTGGGGTGTGGGAACTTCAACGACCCGATTGCTTTTCTCACCAGCGCGGAAATGGAACACAGGGACGTCGCCCTGGCATTTGCTTGAGCAAGGTTGTCCTGGATATCCAGCAAAGGCTCATGCTTTTTACTGGCAAAGCGGCGCACGAGATCAAATCGGCTTTCAAGCGGGGCGGTCATTAATCTGTACTTCAGGTCGAACAGGGCCGACTCGACATGGTTCCGATAGCTGTCGACCTGCTCAGCCTCGAAGGGAGACAGGACAGTGTCGATCGCATCTTTGCTCAATTGAGATTCGACCTTCTCGAGGACCTTGACGTTGTCGTTTGCATCGGGCCCGGACAATAAGGTGCTGATCTTGTCGGTCGTCAATAGCGTGCCAATTTTGTTGAAGGTGTCTATAGACCCTCTGGATGTTGGATCACGCAGCATGTGTTCAACCGTGCTTCGGTTTACCTGGGCACCCAGGTCAGTGAGGCTTTGCTTCATCGTTGCCGTGCTTGAAGGGGCCGGCTCGGGGTTGTCGGGTCGCTTGGGTTGCCTGGCGTGGTTCGGGCCTGAGCGGAGCAGGGCCTCCAGGGCTTGCGCGGTTACGACTGAAGACGCGGGAGGGAGGCCCCGTTCCGCACGATGCTGGCTTGGAGGGAGTGCGGAGTGGGGCGTCGGTATTTGATGGATGGCTGACATAATGTGTCCTCGCGAGTGCTTGGGTAAGCGAGTCGTCTTGGGATGACGTCTATGCGCGGTCAGTATCACCAATGTCCATTCAGACGAAGTAAGGACTTCACCGTTCGAGCCAGTAGGGTATTTCGCTTGTTAAGGTCAGTTCCCAGAGGTACTCGACATCACGGGGGCGATCGTCGTCGGTGGCTCCTCCACCGGCGGTGGCTCGTTTTCAGGTGGTTCTTGTTCTGGAATGGGCTCAGGCTCTGTGGGCGGCAGCGTCGGGTTATCGATATTCGGGTCGGGTGTTTCAGCCGGGATCGGGATATTCATCGGTATGGCCTCGTTTGTGCTTTGCTCTAGCGGTGGACATCGGGTGGGGGGAATTGATTCCCCGCCCAATGGCGGCATATCCGCCTGAACTTTTAACCAGGGGGCAGGCTCGGACCTTATACGGCCCTGCTCAGGGAGAGCGGCGCCGTATCAGAATTCGGATCAAGCAAAGAGCGTCCACAGGGCGTAAGGGGAAGATGCTCGATGACTGCTGAAACACTGGCTCCAAAGGAATCCTTATTGCCGTTGTCCCAGGCGCTGTTGTTGCCCAGGATCGCGATTGAAAGCACCACCCCCGTGATTGATGGCGGAGAATTTGCCGTAAAGGCCGTGGTGGGCCAGCGTGTCAATGTCACCAGCAAGGTGTTCGCCGATGGGCACGACAAGCTCGCCGTGCTGATCCGCTGGCGTGCGTTGCACGAAGAAAGCTGGCACAGCGTGGTCATGGCCGATGTGGGCAACGATGGCTGGGAGGGTGCTTTTAGCGTCGTCCAGCAGGGGCCCCACGAGTATTGCATCGAAGCCTGGATCGATACCTTCGCCAGCTTCTGCTACGAACTGCGCAAGAAACACGAGGCCGGGGTGCCGGTCAGCCTGGAGTTGCAGGAAGGCCGCAGCCTGGTGTTGCAGGCCGCCGAACGCAGTGACAACGAGCTGCGCGACCACCTGATGCTGCTGCACCACGAACTCTCCGGCCTGCTGGAAACCGAGCAGGTCGCGCTGTTTTTGCACGAAGACAGTGCGCATCTCATGACCCAGGCCGACCACCGCGCCTACTTGAGCATCAGCACCGTATACCCGATCGATGTGGAGCGCGAAGCCGCACAATTTGCCAGTTGGTACGAACTGTTTCCCCGTTCGATCACCGACGATCCCGCACGCCACGGCACCTTCAATGATGTGCACTCGCGGCTGTCGATGATCCATGACATGGGCTTCGATGTGCTGTACTTCCCGCCGATCCACCCCATCGGCCGCAGCCACCGCAAGGGCAAGAACAACGCGCTCACGGCCGGCCCGGATGATCCAGGTAGCCCCTACGCGATCGGCAGCGAGGAGGGCGGCCACGAAGCCATCCACCCGCAACTGGGCAGCCGCGATGACTTTCGCCGCCTGGTCAAGGCCGCCGCCGAGCATGGTTTGGAAATCGCCCTGGACTTTGCCATCCAGTGCTCCCAGGACCACCCCTGGCTCAAGCAGCACCCAGGCTGGTTCAACTGGCGCCCGGACGGCACGATCAAATACGCGGAAAACCCGCCGAAAAAATACCAGGACATCGTCAACGTCGACTTTTACGCCGCCGATGCCATCCCCGGCCTATGGACCGAGCTGCGGGACATCGTGGTCGGTTGGGTGGAAGAGGGCGTGAAGACCTTTCGCGTCGACAACCCTCACACCAAGCCGCTGCCGTTCTGGCAATGGCTGATCAGTGATGTCAGGGCCAAGCACCCGGAAGTGATCTTCCTCGCCGAAGCCTTCACCACCCCCGCGATGATGGCGCGCCTGGGCAAGGTCGGATACTCCCAGAGCTACACCTATTTCACCTGGCGTAACACCAAGGCCGAACTGAGCGAGTACCTGACGCAGTTGAACCAGTCACCGTGGCGCGAATGCTACCGGCCGAACTTCTTCGTCAATACGCCGGACATCAACCCAGGCTTCCTGCATGAGTCCGGGCGTCCGGGCTTCTTGATTCGCGCCGTGTTGGCCAGCATGGGCTCGGGGCTGTGGGGCATGTATTCAGGTTTTGAACTGTGCGAAGCCGCGCCGGTACCGGGCAAGGAAGAATACCTGGACTCGGAGAAGTACGAGATCCGCCCACGGGACTTCACCGCGCCGGGCAACATCATTGCCGAGATCGCCCAGCTCAATCGCATCCGCCGACAGAACCCGGCGTTGCAGACCCACTTGGGCCTGAAGCTGTACAACGCCTGGAACGACAACATCCTGTACTTCGGCAAGCGCAGCGAGGACGGCAGCAACTTCATCCTGGTGGCAGTCAACCTCGACCCCTTCAACGCCCAGGAAGCCCATTTCGAGTTACCGCTCTGGGAGCTGGGCCTGCCGGACGATGCGCAGATCCAGGGTGAAGACTTGATGAACGGCCATCGCTGGACCTGGTACGGCAAGAACCAGTGGACGCGGCTGGAGCCGCAGATGCCGTTCGGGATCTGGCGTATCACCACCTCCTGAGCCTGGCGAAGATCAACAGCTGGGAGGGGGCAAGCCCCTCCCACCTTGACCGCGTTCAGTTTGCAAGAATTTCAGTATTTCAGGAGTTTCCAATGGCGAAGAAACCCAAGGCTGCCACCTTTATCAAAGACCCGCTCTGGTACAAGGACGCGGTGATTTACCAGGTTCACGTCAAATCCTATTTCGACTCCAATAACGACGGCATCGGTGACTTTCCCGGGCTGATCGCCAAGCTCGACTACATCGCCGACCTCGGTGTGAACACCATCTGGCTGCTGCCGTTCTACCCTTCGCCACGCCGTGATGACGGCTATGACATCGCTGAATACCGTGGCGTGCACAGCGACTACGGGACCATGGCCGACGCCAAGCGCTTTATCGCCGAAGCCCATAAGCGCGGGCTGCGGGTGATCACCGAGCTGGTGATCAACCACACCTCCGACCAGCACCCCTGGTTCCAGCGCGCGCGCAAGGCCAAGCCCGGCTCGGCGGCTCGCGACTTCTACGTATGGTCCGATGACGACCAGAAATACGATGGCACGCGGATCATCTTCCTCGACACCGAAAAGTCCAACTGGACCTGGGACCCGGTCGCTGGCCAGTACTTCTGGCACCGCTTCTATTCCCATCAGCCGGACCTCAACTTCGACAACCCGCAGGTCATGAAGGCCGTGCTGTCGGTGATGCGTTACTGGCTCGACATGGGGATCGACGGCCTGCGCCTGGACGCCATCCCGTACCTGATCGAGCGTGATGGCACCAACAATGAAAACCTGCCGGAGACCCACGACGTCCTCAAGCAGATCCGCGCCGAAATCGACGCCCATTACCCTGACCGCATGCTGCTCGCCGAAGCCAACCAGTGGCCGGAAGACACCCAACTGTACTTCGGTGACAAAAAGGGCGATGACGGTGATGAATGCCATATGGCCTTTCACTTTCCATTGATGCCGCGCATGTACATGGCCCTGGCCCAGGAAGACCGCTTTCCGATCACCGACATCCTGCGCCAGACCCCAGAGATCCCCGCCAACTGCCAATGGGCGATCTTTCTGCGCAACCACGATGAGCTGACGCTGGAGATGGTCACCGACAAAGAGCGCGACTACCTGTGGAACTACTACGCAGCCGACCGGCGTGCGCGGATCAACCTGGGCATTCGCCGGCGCCTGGCGCCCTTGATGGAGCGCGATCGCCGTCGTGTCGAGTTGCTCAACAGCCTGCTGTTGTCGATGCCCGGCACGCCGACCCTGTATTACGGCGATGAAATCGGCATGGGTGACAACATCTACCTCGGTGACCGCGATGGCGTGCGCACGCCGATGCAGTGGTCCATCGACCGCAATGGCGGCTTCTCGCGCGCCGACCCGGCCAGCCTGGTGCTGCCGCCGATCATGGACCCGCAATACGGCTACCTGTCGGTCAACGTCGAAACCCAGGCCCAGGACCCCCACTCATTGCTCAACTGGACCCGGCGCATGTTGGCGGTGCGCAAGCAGTCCAAGGCGTTTGGCCGCGGCAGCTTGAAGATGCTCTCGCCGAGCAACCGCCGCATCCTCGCCTATACCCGTGAATTCACCGGCGACGATGGCCGCACGGAAATCATCCTGTGCGTGGCCAACGTATCGCGTAGCGCCCAGGCTGCCGAGCTGGACCTGTCGGCCTTTGCCGGCATGGTGCCGGTGGAGATGCTCGGCGGGAATGCCTTCCCTCCGATCGGCCAGCTTAATTTCCTGCTGACCCTGGCGCCGTATGGCTTCTACTGGTTTGTGCTGGCGGCGGAAAACCAGATGCCCAGCTGGCACGTGGAACCGGCGCAGAGCATGCCGGACTTCACCACCCTGGTGCTGAAAAAACGCATGGAAGAATTGCTGGACGCCCCTTGCCGCGCCAGCCTTGAACAACAGGTGCTGCCGGCCTGGCTGCCGAAACGGCGTTGGTTCGCCGGCAAGGACACGGCCATCGACAGCGTGCATATCGCCTACGGTGTGCGTTTCGGCGACCCGGAGCACCCGGTGTTGCTCAGCGAGATCGATGTGACCAGTGGCGGCCAGGTCAGCCGTTACCAGTTGCCCTTCGGCTTCCTCGGCGAAGACCAGTTCACCAGCGCCTTGCCGCAGCAATTGGCCCTGGCCCGTGTACGCCGGGTGCGCCAGGTGGGACTGGTCACCGATGCCTTCAGCCTGGAGCACTTTATTCGCGCGGTGATCCAGGGCCTGCAGGCCGGCAGCGTGCTCAACTCCAGCGAGGGCGACCTGCGCTTCGAGGCCACTTCCCATCTGGCACCCTTGCAGTTGGCCGAGGACGCCCAGGTACGCTACCTGGCCGCCGAGCAGTCCAACAGCTCGGTGGTGGTCGGCGAGAGCCTGGTGCTCAAGCTGATCCGTAAAGTCAGCGCCGGGGTACACCCGGAGCTGGAGATGAGTGCCTACCTGACCGCCGCTGGATACCCGAATATCTCGCCGCTGCTGGGGTCGGTGATTCGCCGCGATGCGGCCGGTGACGACAACCTGCTGATGATTGCCCAGGGTTACCTGAGCAATCAGGGCGATGCGTGGAGCTGGACCCAGAATAATCTGGAGCGCGCGATTCGCGACGAACTCGCCGAGGCCATCTCCGAACAGGAGCAGCACTACAACGCCCTGGGTGAACTGGCGGACTTCGCCGGGTTGCTCGGCAAGCGCCTGGGGGAAATGCACCTGGTACTGGGAGCGCCCACCACGAACAAGGACTTCAAGCCCGAAGCCACCACGGTCAAGGACACCCAAGCCTGGGCCAAGGATGTGGGGGCGCAGATCGACCGCGCCCTGCAATTGCTCAAGCTGCATCAACACCAATTGAACCCGGCCGATCAGGCGCTGGTCAGTGCTTTGCTGGACCACAAAAAAGCCATCGCCAGCCACGTACAGACCCTGGCCAAGGCCACGGTGGGCGGCCTGCGGATCCGCGTGCATGGTGACTTGCACCTGGGCCAGGTGCTGGTGGTCAAGGGCGATGCCTACTTGATTGACTTTGAAGGGGAGCCGGCGCGGCCGCTGCATGAACGCCGCGGCAAGCACAGCCCCTATAAGGATGTGAGTGGCGTACTGCGGTCGTTTGATTACGCAGCGGCCATGGCCCTGAATGGACAGGGGGTCGATCACTCGCCCGAAGCGGATACCGCCCGCAAGCGGGTGACCGACCGTTACCTGAACGAGGCGCGCCAGGCATTTATCCAGGCTTATCAGGCAGCCACGGCTACACTGGGCCATGACTGGCAGGATGCCAAAGGCCAGGACGCGGCGCTGACGTTGTTCAGCCTGGAGAAGGCCGCGTACGAAGTGGCCTACGAAGCGGAAAACCGCCCGACCTGGTTGCCGGTGCCCTTGCAGGGCTTGCATGGCCTGCTGAGTGGGCTTACACCTAAATCGAAAACTGCACGCGGTGGGGAGACGTCATGAGCTTTACGAGTAAAGAACCGCTGCAACCGAAGTTGACAGCAATGCCGGCGTCCAAGGACGTCGAAGCGCTGGTGCGCGCCGAGCACCACGACCCCTTTTCCATTCTGGGGCCCCATGATGACGAGCAGGGCGGGCAGTTTATCCGCGCGTTCCTGCCGGACGCCTTGAGCGTCCAAGTGTTGAGCAAAGAGGGCGGCGAGCCCCTCGCCACTCTGGAGGCGAACCAGGTGCCTGGGTTGTTCGTCGGGCATCTCGCGACACGCCAGCCTTATGTGCTGAAGATCCAGTGGGCCGGCGGTGAGCAGATCACCGAAGACCCGTACAGCTTCCAGCAATTGCTGCTGGGGGAAATGGACCTGTACCTGTTTGCCGAAGGTAATCACCGCGACCTCAGCAGTTGCCTTGGCGCCCAGGTGACCACGGTCGATGGCGTGCCGGGCGTGCGCTTCGCCGTATGGGCACCCAACGCGCGGCGTGTCTCGGTGGTGGGCGACTTCAATATCTGGGACGGTCGCCGCCACCCGATGCGCCTGCGTCATCCGTCGGGCGTGTGGGAGATTTTTATCCCGCGCCTGCAAGCGGGTGCGGCGTACAAGTACGAGATCCTCGGCGCCCACGGTATCTTGCCGCTCAAGGCTGACCCGATGGCCCTGGCCACCCAACTGCCGCCCGACACCGCGTCCAAGGTCGCCCCGCCGTTGCAGGTGGATTGGCAGGACCATGAGTGGATGCAGGCGCGCACAGAGAAGCAGCAGCCCACCGCGCCGCTGTCGATCTACGAATTGCATGTGGGCTCCTGGCAGTGCGAGCTGGACGAAGCCGGTGAAGTGGCGCGTCAGTACGGTTGGCGCGAGCTGGTCGAGCGTTTGATTCCGTATGTGCAGCAACTGGGGTTCACCCATATCGAACTGATGCCGATCATGGAGCACCCGTTTGGCGGATCCTGGGGCTACCAGGCGTTGTCGCAGTTCGCACCGAGTGCCCGATTTGGTTCGCCGGAAGATTTCGCGTATTTCGTCAACGCCTGTCACCAGGCCGATATCGGCGTGATCCTCGATTGGGTGCCGGCGCATTTTCCGACCGATACCCATGGCCTGGCGCAGTTCGACGGCACCGCCCTGTACGAGTACGCCAACCCGCTGGAAGGCTTCCACCAGGATTGGGACACGCTGATCTATAACCTGGGCCGCACCGAAGTCCACGGCTATATGCTGGCGTCGGCGCTGCACTGGCTCAAGCATTTCCACGTCGATGGCCTGCGCGTGGATGCGGTGGCCTCGATGCTCTACCGCGACTATTCGCGCAAGGCCGGTGAGTGGGTGCCCAACCGCCATGGCGGCCGCGAGAACCTGGAAGCCATCGACTTCCTGCGCCACCTCAACGACGTGGTGGCCCTGGAAGCTCCGGGGGCACTGGTGATTGCCGAAGAGTCCACCGCCTGGCCCGGTGTCAGCCAGCCCACCCAACAGGGCGGCCTGGGGTTCAATTACAAATGGAACATGGGCTGGATGCATGACTCCCTGCATTACATTCAGCAGGACCCGGTGTACCGCGCCCATCATCACAACGAGCTGAGCTTCGGCCTGGTCTACGCCTGGTCCGAACGCTTCATCCTGCCGATCTCCCATGATGAGGTGGTACACGGCAAGCACTCGCTGATCGACAAGATGCCCGGCGACCGCTGGCAGAAATTCGCCAACCTGCGCGCCTACCTGAGTTTCATGTGGATGCACCCAGGCAAGAAGCTGTTGTTCATGGGCTGCGAATTCGGCCAGTGGCGCGAGTGGAACCACGATCAGCAACTGGATTGGTACCTGCTGCAATACCCGGAACACCGGGGGGTACAGAAGTTGGTGGGCGACTTGAACCGCCTGTACCGCGAGGAGCCCGCGCTGCACGAGCAGGATGACGCGCCCCAGGGGTTCCAGTGGCTGATCGGCGATGACGCGATCAACAGTGTGTACGCCTGGCTGCGCTGGAGCAAAGACGGCAAGCCTGTGCTGGTGGTGGCCAACTTCACCCCGGTGCCACGTGAGGGATACAAGGTGGGCGTGCCGTTTGCCGGGCGTTGGAGCGAAGTGATCAACAGCGATGCCGACACTTACGCCGGCTCCAATTACGGCAATGGCGGTGGCGTGTTTACCGAAGATGAACCGCGCCACGGACAACCGGTGTCGTTGTCGTTGAATCTGCCGCCGTTGGGGGTGCTGATTTTGCGTCCGCAAGCCAGTTAAAGGCTCTACCGCACTGGATTCAGTTGTCCGCGCTAGTGGCAGGATGCCACAATGGCATCTTTGTTGCGGCAGTCGAATCGGGCGGGTTTCATGAATGGCCTTGGGCGTAGTCAGGACGAGGATTGCTTTATAGAAGAGCAGGTGCGAACTGACCGTTTGCACCAGCTGTTTCGCCAATCTTTTGCTGCGATTTTCGGCAGTTACTTCGCTGCCGTCATGCTCTGCTGGGTGTGCTGGGATCGCTTCGATCATCAGGTCATGATGGTCTGGCTGCTGGTGTTGGCGGCTTCGTCGCTGCTGCGGGTCAAGATGTTCATGGACTGGTTTCGCTGCCCCGGCAGCGAACGCACCCCGGACCGCTGGGAGCGGCGTTATTGGATCACCCTGTGCCTGTCTGCCGGCGTCTGGGGCCTTGGAGCCTTTGCGGTGATGCCCACCGACGATCGGCTGTCCCAGACCCTGGTCATCCTGTTTACCGTGGGCATGTCCGTCAGCGCCGTGTCCTGTTACTCGGCCTATCGCTACATGACCATGGCCTCGGTTGGCCTGGTACTGTTGCCGTCGACGCTGTGGCTGCTGTTCCAGCCATCGCCGATGCAGGTGGGGATGGCGCTGGCCGTGCTGGTGTTCTCATCGTTTGTGGTCAGCGCCACGCGTAAAATGTCCGACGCCCTGGAGAAAGCCTTTCGTCTCACCCGCGAGATGGAGCGCGCCCACACGATTTCCACCCACGCCGCACAGACCGACGAATTGACCGGCCTGATGAACCGTCGCGCATTCTTCGAACATGCCCAACAGTTGTACGCGCAGTGCCGGTATCACCAGCAGCCCCTGTGTGCGCTGATGCTGGACATGGATCACTTCAAGCAAATCAACGACACCTATGGCCACCAGGCGGGGGACCAAGTGTTGCGCCAGATCGGTGGGGTGATCAGCGCCTCGTTTCGCCAGGCCGACGTCTATGGTCGGCTGGGCGGGGAAGAGTTTGCGGTGCTGCTGCCCAACACGTCATTGGAAACCGCGCTGGATATCGCCGAGCAGTTGATCAAGGCGATCGCCGGCCTGGCATCGGACCCGGTCCAGGGCTTGACCGCCAGCCTCGGGGTGGCGTCGACCCACAACCAGGATCAGGACCTGCACGGCCTGATGAATACCGCTGACAAGGCGCTGTACCGCGCCAAGGCCCTGGGCCGCAATCAAGTGGCCGTGGCGGAGTAGGGCTCAGTCCTTGAGCATGGCCTTGGCCAGCACTTGCGCCACTTGGTCGGCGGAGTAGGGCTTGGCCAGGAATGCAAACCCTTCATAGCCGTTGTCTGCCAGCTCGTCGCTGTAGCCAGAGGTCAGCACTACGGGCAAGTCCGCGCGGCGCTGACGCAAGACCTTGGCCATCGCCACGCCGGTCATGCCGGGCATGACCACATCCGAGAAAATCGCATCGAATGCCCTGGCATCCGGGCCGGCCAGGGCCAGTGCCTGTTCGGCATCGGTGACCCAGGTGGTCTGGTAACCCAGGTCCTGAAGGATCTGGTTGGCGAAACGGCCAACCTCCAGGTTGTCCTCGACAATCAGGATATTGCGCAGGGTGCTGGTGTCGAGGGGTGTCGGCTCGGCGGGGGCGGGCTCGTTCCCGGTCAGCTGCGGTTCCGCTTCGGGCAGGTAAAGCGTAAATACCGTGCCCTCGCCAAGGGTGCTGGCCACATCGACGTTACCGCCGGATTGCTTGGCGAAACCGAACACCTGTGACAAACCGAGGCCGGTGCCTTTGCCGACGGCCTTGGTGGTAAAAAACGGCTCGAAAATGCGCTCCAGAGTGTCGCCGGCAATACCGCTGCCCGTGTCGGCCAGGGACACCGCCACAAACGGCTGGCGCGATTCGGCATCGCCGCGGATGCGCGGCAAGGCGGGCAGGCGCGCGACGCTCAGGGTCAGGGTGCCTTGGCTGTCCATGGCATCGCGGGCGTTGAGGGCGATATTGATCAATGCCGCTTCAAACTGGCTGGAGTCCACCCGCACATGGCAAGGCTGCTCGGGCAGGTTGACGCGAACCTGAATGCGCGCGCCGGTCACGCTTTCCAGCATTTCAGCGATGTTCTGCACACGCTGGCCTACGTCGAAGACTTCCGGGTTCAACGGTTGGCGGCGGGCAAAGGCGAGCAGCTGGCTGGTCAGCTTGCTGGCGCGTTCCACCGTGTCGGAAACCGCGCTCATATAGCGTTGGCGGCGTTCCTCGGAGAGCCCGGGTTGGCGCAGAAAGTCCACCGACGAACGAATGATGGTCAATAGATTGTTGAAGTCATGAGCGACACCCCCCGTCAATTGGCCGATGGCTTCGAGCTTTTGCGACTGACGCAGGGCGGCTTCGGTTTGCGTCAACAGCCGTGTACGTTCTTCCACCCGTTGCTCCAGGGTGGCGTTGAGCTCTGTGAACGCGGCCAGGCCTTCGCGCACGGCGGCGTTGGCGCGTACGCGTTCGATATGCGCCCACGAACGCTCGGTTACCTCGCCCAACAACGCCAGGTCATAGGCTGACCAGTCCCGCTCGGTCTTGTTGTGCACGGCCATCAGGGCGGTCAAGCGACCGTTCTTGATCAGCGGCATGCAGATCGTGGCCGCTACGCCCAGCGCCTGGAAACTCAGGGATTCATGGGCGGGCAGTTCGACCAGGTGATTGCGGATCACCAGCGGCTCACCGGCGCGCAGATGCTTGACCGCCGTGTGCCCGAACGCTTTGAGGCTGTAGTGCCCGGTGATGCTGGGTGAACCGGGTGCGGTCCAGTTGTCGCGGATGGTGAAGCCGTCTTCGTCGGCGTCCATATCGGCGTAGGCACAAATGGACACCTGCAGGTGCTGCGCCAGCAGGCGGGTGGTGGCCGTCATGATGGTTTCGGCGTCGGTGGCGTTGGCCACCGCGTTGCCGATGGCATCCAGCACCGTCAGGCGGCGAGAGAGGAACACCGTTGCGGTGGTTTCCGTCACGGTGTCGAGCATCCCCACGACCCGCCCCTTGGGGTCACGGATCGGGCTGTAGCAGAACGTGAAATAGGCCTGTTCCGGCGTGGCGCTGCGCTCGATCACCAAGGGGAAGTTTTCGATATAGGTGGCATGGCCCTCGAAGGCGGCGTCGGCGATGGGACCGATCTCATCCCAGGCTTCGCTCCAGATTTGGCTGAACGGGCGGCCCAAGGCATAGGGTTTATTGCCGAGTATGGGGACAAACGCGTCGTTATAGAGCGTGATCAACCGAGGCCCCCAAATGATGGCTTGGGGGAAGCTGGAAGCGAGGCACAGGGCAACGGTGGTCTTCAATACATCCGGCCACAGCTCAATTGGCCCGAGGGTCGTACTGGCCCAATCATGCTGGCGAATCCGCTCAGCCATGTCGCTGCTGCTTTGCAGCCAATTCATCATTGGGAAAACACCTTGTCTGCCAGAGTCTTATAGCGCGCCCGAACGTGACAGGCGCCAAGCTACTGACCCGGTTAATCGCCGCCAGTTCAGCGCAAGTATCCCTTAGATGGCGATTTGATGCTGCCCCTGTTTGAACGCGGCACGAGCGTCGGCGGGGGCCGTTGCCCAAACCTTATTGCGAGCCGAATAAACCGGTCCAGTAAATCCCGGCATCGCTCTTCGGATCCATCGCATAGGCGGCGCCCAGTTCGCGAAACTGCGGGTTCATCAGGTTGGCGCAATGGCCGGGGCTGGCGAGCCAGCCATCCACCACCTTGCGCGGCGTGTCGAGGCCGGCGGCGATGTTTTCCCCGATGTTCTTCGCGATATACCCGGCCAGTTCGGCGCGGTCGCCTGGGGTGCGGCCGTCAGGGTCGAGGTGATCGAAGAAATTGCCGTTGGCCATGTTGCGTGCATGGCTGTTGGCCGCATCGGCGAGGTTGGCGTTCCACGACAACGGGGTGGTCGCGTTAAAGGCCTGGGTGCCACACTGGCGCGGTTGTTCACGGGCGGCGTTGATCAGGTTCAGCAGTTGCTTGCCCTCGGTCTGCCAATCGCCCCGGCCGCTGGACAGCAGGGGGCGGGCGAGTACGATGCGCCAATCCTGGCCGTTGTTGCTCACGCCGATGTCGACGAACTGCGGGTCCAGGACCACGCGGCAGAAGCTTTCACGCACGGCCTTCATGGCCGCCTGGGCATCCTTGGGGCCGGACAGGCTGATGGCTTGCACATTCACCATCGGGTACGCCGCCCGTGCCAGCGCCTGTTGCAGGTCGCCGACATTACTGGCGGGCAACACCAGCCGCGTATCGTTGGCCAGCGGCGGCAGTTCCTGGGAACCCTGGTCACCGCAGCGTTGCACCTGGCTGCGGTACGCGTTGATCTGTTGTACCAACTGACTTTCTTCATTCGCCATCGCGCTGGCGCAGAACACTACACTGGCGGCCAGCGTCGTAAGACCCATCATCAATGACAGAACGCGCATGGACGTTACCCTTGAACTTGAAAGTGCCCATGATGCGCGATGTGGGGGCGTCCATGCACCCGTTGGTCCGAACTTTTTTCCTCAGTTTTTGAATGCCGAGTGTTTACGACCCTGGTCACACAAGGCAAACACCACCACCAGCAGCGCGGAAATGGCGAGGATAATCACCACGCCATCGGTGGAGTGGGTCGCTGATGCTGCCACCATCGACAGTGCGCCCAGCGGGGCCAGGCCGCCCGCGATGGCGGTGCCGATTTCGCGTCCGGTACCGAAACCCGAAGAGCGGGTCTGGGTGGGGAACTGTCGGCTCAGGAACGAGCCCTGAGGTGCAAACATCATGGGCGCGAGGAGGCCGGTACCGACGCCGATGGCGATGTAGATCATCAGGTTTTCACCTGTGTTGAGCAGGGCCAGGAACGGGTAGGCGAACAGCAGCGAGAGCAACCCGCCCAGTATCAGCACGGTCTTGCTGCTCCACTTGTCGCACAGCCAGCCGAAGCAGGGCACGGCGACGATGGCAATCAGGCTGGCAATGGTCACCGACAGCGAGGTGACGTGGACATCCACGCCCTTGAACTGGGTCAGGTACGCCAGGGAGAAGGTCTTGAAGATGTAGCTCAGGGCGTTGTAGCCAATGGCCACGAAAAACACCACGGCCAGGCCCTTCAGGTCGTTCTTGAACAAGGCTTTGAGAGGCGACGCCTTGGCCTTGTTCGCTTCCTGGCTCAGTTCCTTGAACTGCGGGGTTTCCGGAATGCTGTTACGCACCCACAGGCCCACACCCACCAGGACGATGCTGCAGATGAACGGAATGCGCCAACCGCCGGCCAACAGGAACTCGTTGCCGTTGATCGTCAGCAGGTACACGGTGAGCGACGACAGCAACAAGCCGAGGTTCAGGCCCAGGGCCGGCCAGGCGCCCTGGCTGCCGCGTTTACCCTGCGCCGCGTGTTCATAGGAGGTGACCGCCGCCCCTGACAGCTCGGCGCCTGCGCCCAGGCCCTGGATGATGCGGATAAACACCAGCACGATCGGCGCCCAGATGCCGATGGAGGCATAGCTGGGAATCAGGCCGATCAGCGTGGTGCACACGCCCATCAGGCAGAAGGTCAGCACCAGCACTTGCTTGCGGCCGAACTTGTCGCCCAGGTAGCCAAACAGGATGCCGCCAAACGGGCGAGCGATGAAGCCGATGGCAAAGGTAGAGAAGGCCATCAGCGCGGCGGCTTTAGGGTCGCTGTTATCGAAGAAGATCTTCGAGAACACAATCGCCGCCATGGTGGCGTATAGGTAAAAGTCGTACCACTCCAGCATCGAGCCAAAGATGGTGGCGGCGGCGACTTTGCGCAGGCGCTTGCGGGTTTGTGCGGGCGTTTCGGTGCCGGGGATGGAGGCAGATGCCGTCATGCTGGACTTCCTTCTGGGTCTTTGTAGTTATTGTCAAATGGACGTGTATTGCAGGGGTTACTCGGGCTTGAACAGGCGGTCGGCGATCATGGCGCCGATTGGCATGGCTGACGTGGCGGCCGGCGAGGGCGCGTTGCAGACGTGGAGCATTCGTGGGGTCTGGGCGAACAGGAAGTCGTGCACCAGGCTGCCGTCGCGCATCACTGCCTGGGCGCGGATGCCGGCCTCGTAGGGCAGCAGGTCGTCGAGGGTCAGCGATGGGCAGTACTTGCGGCACTGCTCCAGGTAGCCGGACTTGAACAAGGAATTCTTCATCTCGGCGGTGCCTGAAGCGAGGTTTTGCCAGAGGGTTTTCCAGAAACCGGGGAAGCTGGCGTACTGCGCCACGTCACGCCAGTTCACCGAGAACTTGCGGTAGTTCTCACGGCCCAGGCCCAGCACCGCATTGGGGCCGACGGTCACACTGCCGTCGATCATGCGCGTCAGGTGCACACCGAGGAACGGCAGCTCCGGGTCGGGAATCGGGTAGATCAGGTGGTTGACGATGTTGTTTTTCGCCGCCGGCAGACGAAAGTATTCGCCGCGAAACGGGATGATCTGGTGGTCGATCCTGACCCCGGCCAGGCGCGCCAGGCGGTCTGACTGCAAGCCTGCGCACACCACCAGATGGCGTGCTTGCCAGGTTTCGCCGCGGGTGCTGACGGTGACTTTGTCGCTGTCCTCGTGGATGGCCGTCACGGTGCGCTCCAGGCAGATCTCCCCCCCGCTGCGGCGGATGACCTGGGCCATGGTTTCGCATACCTGGCGGTAATCGACGATGCCGGTGGCGTCAAGAAACAGCCCCCCCAGGCCGACGATGTTCGGTTCGCGTTGGCGCAACTGGTCCGCGTCCAGGCGCTCGACCTTCATGCCATTGAGTTGGGCGCGGGCATACAAGGCTTCCATCCGCTGCATTTCCAACGGGCTGGACGCCACCAGCAGCTTGCCGCATACCTCGAACTTGATCCCGTGTTCGGTGCAGAACTGTTTGGTGGCTTCGGCGCCGCGCTTGCACAGGTCAGCCTTGAGGCTGCCCGGCGCGTAGTAAATGCCTGCGTGGATCACGCCGCTGTTATGGCCGGTCTGGTGTTTGGCCAGCACGGGCTCTTTTTCCAGGATCACCAAAGACGCGCCGGGCTGGCGCTTGAGCAGCTCCATTGCCGTGGCCAGGCCGACGATGCCGCCGCCGATGATGCAAAAGTCGTGAATCATTGCGTGGGGGACCTCACAGTGCACATTTCAGTCTGCTTATCAGGTTGTCAGACTAATGTTTTTGTTAAAAAAATGGCGTGTCGAGGACACGCTATAAACGGGGTGGAATCGGTCAGTTGGTGGTGGGCAATTCCAGGCTCAGGCGCCCGGCCGCAGCGCGCAGGTGGGCCTCGGCACTGGCGGCGGCGCGTTGAGCGTCACCGTCGGCAATGGCTTGATAGAGCAACTGGTGTTCCTGGGTCGCATCCGCGGAGCCGGTGACAAAACGCGAGGCCGAGTTTTCCCAGGCTGTCTTGCGTGCGCTGGCCAACTGGCTGCGTAAAAAGTCATGGAAGGCCACGAAGTAGTCATTCTTGCTGGCGTCGGCGATGGCGCGGTGGAATTCCACGTCAGCCAGGGCGGCGGCTTCGAAGTTGTCGCGATGCTCCTGCATGGCCTGCAAGGCGCGTTGCATGCGTTGCAGGTCGGCGTCGTCGCGGCGCCGGGCGGCAATTGCGGCGGCCTGGGTCTCGATCCACAGGCGCACCTCGAACATCTGCGCCAGGTCGGGAAGACGGCCATTCGGCTGCGGAAAACGGAACACCGTGCCGGCCGGGGTTTGCGAAATGAACGAGCCCAGCCCGCGGCGCGCGGTGATGACGCCGTCGGCCTTGAGCTGGGCGATGGCCTCGCGCACCACCGAGCGGCTGACGTTGAGTTGCTCCGCCAATTGCTGTTCGGTGGGCAAGCGCGATTCGGGCGGCAATTGGCCGGAATCGATTTCTGCGCGGATGGCGCTGACAACCCGTACGACAAGCGAATCGGGGCGCTGGAGCTCAAGCATGGGACAACCTTGGTAGTCAGGTTGTCAGACAATAGTCGTTACGATTTTATCTTGTCAACAGGTGAGCGCGGTCGACACCGCGCCACCCTGCAATCGCACAGGCCAGCAGCATGAGGCCGGCGGCGACGAAAAAGGTCGCATGCAGGCCCTCCGTCACCGATTGCGCGGTCCCATGGACAACGTCGGGGGTCGCCCGCGCGAATACCGCGCCCAGGGCCGAGGCACCGAAGATCAGCCCGAGGTTGCGTGACAGGTTGAGCAGGCCCGAGACCGTACCGCGGCGCGCGCTTTCCACACCGCTCATCACTGCGGTGTTGTTGGCGGCCTGGAACAGGCTGTAGCCCGCCGTCAAAATCACCAGTGAGCCCAGGTAGGCGACCAGTCCCGACGCCAGTGACAGCAGCAGGGCGCCACCGAGCAGAGTGCCCAGCCCCGCGAGCGTCATGCGCTGGCTGCCCAGGCGGTCGGTGAGTTGGCCTGCCGGTACACCGGTGAGCGCTGCGACACAGGGGCCGACGGCCATGGCCAGGCCCATCCACTCAGGGGGCAGCCCCAGGCCAAGGGACAGGTAAAAAGGGCCGACCACAAAGGTCGCCATGATCACCGCGGCGACCAACGCACTCATCGCCAGGCCGGCACACAACGCCCCGGCTTTCAATGACGACCCTGCGCTGGCGGCTGGGCGCGCCCGTTGCTGATCAGCCGGCAAGTAGCGCCAGGCGAGGGCGGCCGCCAGTAACCCCAGGGGCGCACCCACCAGGAACAGGGCCTGCCAGCCCCACACGCTGAGCAACATGCCGCCGACGCTGGGGCCCATGGCCGTGCCCACCGCCGACATCGTGCCGAGCAAACCCATCGCGCGTCCGGTGCGTTCCGCGGGCACCGTATCGCCGACCAGGCCCAGGGTCATCGCCATCATGATCGCCGCGCCCAGCCCCTGCGCGACTCGCGCGGCAATCAACCCATGCAGGCCGGGCGCGACACCGCACAACCCGCAGGCGAGCGCAAACAACAATAACCCGGCGAGCAACAACCGCTTGCGGCCCAGGCGATCACCCAGGCGTCCGGCGCTGACAATCACCGCGGTGATCGCCATCAGGTAGGCCAGCACCACCCATTGCACGGCATGGAATGACGCATCGAATGTTTGCGCCAGCCGGGGCAGGCCGACATTGGCAATGCTGGTGCCAAGGGACGCGAGCAACATGGACAGGGACAGGCTGGCAAGACCGCCACGTGAGGAAGTGTGCATGGGAGATTCCTTGAATGAACGCAACTGTCACAAATCTACGGCGTGGCCTAACATGGCGGAAGACGCATGAGTTGCACTGAATACCTGCGTCAAACGCCTGATAGGAGCGCTGATGCCCGACCTCAACTTGCTGGTCACCCTGGATGTGCTGCTGGCCGAAGGCAGCGTCGCCCGCGCGGCCCAGCGCCTGGGCCTGAGTCCTTCGGCGATGAGCCGCGCCTTGGCACGCCTGCGGCAAACCACGGGCGACCCGTTGCTGGTCCGCGCGGGCCGAAGCCTGGTGCCGACGCCACGGGCGCTGGAGTTGCGTGAACAGGTCGGCCGCCTGGTGCAGGACGCCCAGGCCGTGTTGCGCCCCGTGCAGTCCCTGGACATGGGCCAGGTGACACGTACGTTTACCTTGCGCACCAGCGAGGAGTTTGTTGAAAGCTTTGCCCCGGCGCTGCTGGCCCGTCTCGATCAGCAAGCCCCGGGTGTGCGCCTGCGCTTCGTCAACAAGACCGATAAAGACAACCTCTTGCTGCGCGAAGGCAGCGTCGACCTGGAAACCGGTGTGGTCGACCCCACCGCCAGCCCCGAAGTGCTGACCCAGGCGCTGTTTCGCGATCGCCTGATCGGCGTGGTGCGCAGCGGTCATGCCCTCAGTCAGGGCGACGTCAGCGCCGCACGTTTTGCCCAGGGCCGCCATGTGTATGTGTCCCGGCGCGGTCAGGCGCGCGGCCAGATCGACGATGCCCTCGAAGCGCTGGGCCTGGCTCGGCAGATCACCAGCATCGTCGCCGGTTTTTCCACCGCGATTGCCCTGGCCCGCAGCACCGACCTGATCGCCGCCGTTCCCGAGCGCTACACCGCCGACCGGCGCGACCTGTTCTGTTTCCCACTGCCACTGGCGCTGCCGACGTTCACTGTCGCGATGCTCTGGCACCCCCGCCTGGACGTCGATCTGGCCCATCGCTGGTTGCGCAGCTGTTTGCGCGAGGTGTGTGCCCAGCAGGTACAATCCGCGCTGCCTTGACGTGAAACCCAGGAATTTGCATGTTCAGCCTTACCCGCTACACCGCGCCGTGCCCCGAGCCGATCAACAGCCAGATCCTGCAGATGGTGGTGGACAACCTCACCGACATCAGCAGTGTGGCACTGCCGCCGAGCAACCTGCTCTACACCATCTACCAGTACGCCATTGGCTTTGAGGTGCACCTGTACCTGGAGGCGTTGGGTGGATCGAAGGGGATTGCGGTCGAGCTGGTCGTGGCGATGGAGGACGAACAGGTGATTGGCTTTTGCCTGTACCTACCGATGAAAGATGACCCTCAAGCGTGTGGTATCGCGTTCATGGCGGTGCAAGCCGGTTTCCGGCGCCAGGGCGTGGCGCGCGGAATGCTTCAGGACGTGCTGGCGCGCTATCCCCATGCCGAACTGGCATGTGCGGTGGAGAAGGTACCGGTGTTCGAAGCCATGGGTTTTCAAGTGCGAGCCGCGCGTGACACCCAGGTGCTGATGAACACCCGCAGCTACGCCAGCGATGGGCTGATGGGCGTGCTGGATGTAGCGTCTATCTACAGCTCGCTGGAGGTGCGGCAGATCCATACCTACCTGCTGCAAAAGCACGGCAAGCGCGCGATGGTGGATGCCGAGAAACAGCGCGATCGGCACCTGGATCAACTGGCGCGCAAGGTCCAGTTGTTTGTGGCGGGGCGCTAGCCTGGGCCGGGTTGGCTTTTTTTTGTGGCGAGCGGGTTTGCGCTAATGCCGTTCAGTTAAGCGTACATCGCCTTCTTTCTGTAGGAGCGAGCTTGCTCGCGAAGAACCTCAACGATAACGCGTGTTTCCTGAATCAACGCGGCGCCTGTGAGTTCTTCGCGAGCAAGCTCGCTCCTACAAAAAAGCCTTAACTGGACGGCATCAGGGCAAGCCCGTCCAGTCTTCAGCTCCGTGAGCGATTGACCATCGCCAGAATCGTCGCCAGCAACTCCTGTTGCGCCTCTTCACGGCTGATTTCGCCACTGGCGGCTGCGTGGGACAACGCCTCCGCGGCACCCAGCATCGCCCGCAATCCTGCCTGTGATACCTGGCCAAAGGGCGCCAGCGCGGCGCGGCATTTGTCGAGAAAAATCGCCTCGTATTTACGCTTGAGCGCTTCCAGCTCCGGCGAGCTGCTCAGTGCCGCAATCACCCCCGGAATTTCCCGGCCCTGCAATAACACGCAATCGACATAGCACGAGGCAATCACCCCTGCGCGCTCTTCCAAGGTCGCGCTGCTGGCGTCGAGGGCCTCGGCAAACACCTGGGTCTGACGCCCGTCGAAGTCTTCATACAGCGCGGCGAGCAACCCGGCGCGGGTGACGAAATGGTCGTAGACCACCGGCTTGGTCACGCCCGCCAGTTCCGCCAGGCGGCCCAGGGTCAGCGCTTCGGTGCCTTCCTCGCGCACCAGTTGCCAGGCCACATCCAATAATTGGCGCAGGCGATCTTCACGGGACAGGCGACGACGTGGGGCAGGGGATTCAAGGCTTGACATGATTATATACCAAAAGTAACTTATCTGCGTTAACTTACTAAAAGTAGATTAAACCGAAAGGGAGTCAAAGTCATGCACGCACTCATCGTCGTTGCCCATCACGACCCACAATCGCTCACCCACGCCGTGGCCGCGCAGGTGGCTGCCGGGCTGACTGCGGCGGGCCACAGCTTCGAAATCGCCGACCTCGCCGCCGAAGGCTTCAACCCGCGCTACGCCGCCGCCGATCACCTTGTGCACCGTATCCGCGCTACGCCGCCGGCCGACGTATTGGCCGAACAAGCGCGCATCGACCGTGCCGATGCGCTGGTGATAGCGTTCCCGATCTACTGGTGGTCCATGCCGGCGTTGCTCAAGGGCTGGGTCGACCGCGTTTTCGTCAACGGCTGGGCAATCGACTACGGCCCCGCCACGCCCGTGGTGAAAAAGCTGCGCCACTTGCGTGTGCACCTGCTGGCCCTGGGCGCCGCCGATGAAAGCGCCTTTGATCGACATGGCTATGCCAAGGCGATGCGCACGCAAATCGACTACGGGATCTTTGATTACTGCGGGGCCCAGGTGGTGACGTCGGAGCTGTTGCTGGAGTCGGAAGATGGCGCGGCGACCGCGCATCTGCAAACGGCCAAGGCGGTGGGGCAGAGGCTGTTCGAGGCCGAGACGGTTGCCGGTTGATTCAACCTTCGCGAAACAGATCGTGGGCGTCCAGCAGGCGGTAGGCAATTTCCGGGTTTTTCTCCAGGCCCCGACGAATCGCCGCCGGGATCGATTGTCGGGTCTTGCGGCACATGCCGGGCAGTTCGTCGATCACGATCTGAATCCCGCGCATGCTCTTGACCTCGGTGTGCCCCGGCGCGATGTGCACGCGAATCCCCAACAGCTCGTACATCCGCTGCTGCATACGTTCCAGGTCTTGCAGGTTCTGCAGGTTTTCAAGGCGTTCGAGCAGGCGTTTTTCTTCCTGGCGGGTCAGGCTGAGAATGCGCAGGTCGGCGCCGGGGGCTTGCAGCAATTGTTCGCGATCGCAGACGCAGGCGCCGGGTGGGCAGGGTTGGCGAATCGTCATGTTCATTCCCTCCCCATTCCGACGCGTTTTCCTCAGTAAGTCAGCGCCACACCGAGGCTGCCCAAGGCCTTCCAGTACTCAGGATAGGTCTTGGCCACGCAGTCCGGGTCTTGAATCCTGATGCCCGAGACCTTCAGCCCGGCGAGGGCAAAGCACATGGCAATGCGATGGTCGGCGTGGGTGTCGATCAGGGCGTTGCACGACGTGCCGGCCAACGCCGGGTCGGCGGCGACCAGCAAGTCGTCGCCTTCAATGCTCGCCAGGCCCGGACGAATCTCGTTCAGGCCGTCATGCAGCGCCTGCACCCGATCACATTCCTTGACCCGCAGGTTGGCCAGTTCGGTGAAGCGTACCGGGGTGTTGTTGAACGCGGCCAGCACGGCCAGGGTGGGGATCGCATCCTGCATCTGCGAACCGACCACCGTGGCCTGCATGTGCGGGAACTGGGCAATCACGGCCTGGGCCTTGGCGTCTGGCTGGGTGAAGTCCTGCGCGGCCACGCCGATGTCGATGCGGCCGCCGGTCAACACTTCGGCAGCCCACAGGTACGTGGCGGCGGAAGCATCGGGCTCGATCAGGTAGTCATGGGCGGTGTAGCCGGTGGGGGCCACGCGCCAGGTCGTGTCGTCGACCACCTCGACCTGCGCGCCGAACGCACGCATGCAGTCCAGGGTCAGGTCCACATACCCACGGGCGCCGATATCCTTGCCGGTCAGCGCCACTTCAATCGGCGCTTCGCCGCAGGCTGCGAGCATCAGCAGGGCCGAGACGTACTGGCTGGACAAGCCGCCATCGATCTCGAAGCGCTTGGCCTGGACCTTGCCGACGCCGTGCACGGTCACCGGGGGGCAGCCGGTCGGGCTCTCGACCTGGATGCCGTTCTCACGCAGGGTCGCCAGCAGCGGGCCGATCGGGCGTTTTTGCATGTAGTCGTCGCCGTCCAGCACCACGGTGCCTTGCACGGTGGCCACGGCGGCGGTGAGGAAGCGCATGGCGGTGCCGGCGTTGCCGAGGAACAGCGGTTGTGCCGGCAATTGCAGCTTGCCTGAACCGGTGACCACGAAGGTGGTGTCGTCCGGCTCATCGATGATCACGCCCATCTGGCGCAGGGCCACCGACATGTGCCGGGTGTCATCACTCTTCAGTGCGCCGCTCAGGCGGCTGGTGCCGGTGGCCAGGGCCGCCAGCAGCAGGGCGCGGTTGGTAATGGATTTGGAGCCGGGGGGCGCGACCTTGCCAGTGAGGGGGAAATTGGGCGGTGTAACGGTCACGGTTTTCTGCGAACTCAAGGTACAAGGCTCCTGATTCAGGCAAGGTGGTACGGAGTGGCCGACGGGCGGACCCGAATAATCGGGCATAGACGCCACGCTTGTCGAGGCTTAGCGCTGGGCGAGCCAGTAATCGTGCAGCGCCCGGGCGGCCGGTTCGATTGCGCTGGCGCGCTGCTGGTGGGCCTGTACATCGAGGTCGGCCGGCAACTCGAAGTTGTCCTGTTCGGCGCACCAGGAGATTTTCTCCAGGTTCGCGGCCTGTTCAGCGGGCAGGTCCGGCCAGTTGCCGATCGCGGCACCACGGATATAACCAAAGCACCATTCTTCGGCGAGGGTCACGGTTTGCCCCTGATGCTCGGTGTCATCGAAGCGCGCCTTGAAACCCTGGGCATCGGTGGCCAGCTGTGTGGCGAGGGCGTTCATATGGCGTACGCACAGTTCGAGGAACTGCTTGGCTTGCTCGGCGCTTTCCCAGTCCGGGTTTTGCCCACCCCAGATCGCCGGGAACCATTCGGCGATATCCACCTGCGCCGGGCTGGACACCAAGGCCGTGAAGTAGCCGTCGAGCTCAGCCAGGTTCAGCACCGAATGGTCATCGCCGTACTGGAGCAGGGTGTCTTCGATAAATTCGAAATCGGCGGGGGTGAGGGGTTGGGTGAGCATGGGCATGTCCTTAAACGTCGAGCGCCGCTGATGGGGCGGCTTAAAGCGCGCAGGATGGCGCTTGGGCCGGCTTTTTTCCAGCACTTTCCCAGCGTTGGCACAGCTTGCTCACGCAGACCGCACCCACCACCGCGAGAATAATCGGTACCAGGAAGTCATGCTCGATACGGGTGAATTCCGCCACCAGCACGATCGCTGTCAGCGGCATGCTCATGCTGGCGGCCAGGAAAGCGGCCGCGCCGATGATCGCGAAAGCCCCCAACGGTACCCCCGGCCACGCCAGGCTCCAGGCGCCGCCGAGGATAATCGCCAGTAGCGCGCCGTTGGCCAGGCCGGGCGTCAACAGCCCGCCCTCGGCTCCGGCGCGCAGGCTGCTGGTGGTGATCAGTACCTTGACCAGCAGCAACAGCGCGGCCAGGCCGATCGTCAGTTCATTGTCGAAGCCCAATTGCGCCGGGCCTTTGCCATTGCCGAGGATTTGCGGCAGCAGCATCGCCAGGCCGCCGATGAGCGTGAAATTAATCAAGCACAGCACCGGCAGGCGCCAGCCGCGCGCGGCGTTCGCCCGCGCGGCGCCGGTCAGGCGCGTGAAACCGTAGGCGGCCATGCCAAACAGCGGCCCGCAGACCACGGCCCAGGCGATCAATGCCGGGCTCAGGACAAAATGCGGCACCACGTACTGCGCCTCCGCTCCCAACCCGATCCAGGCCACGGCCGCACCAATGGCCGAGGTCGCCAGGGCGATCAGCGCCGCGGGCCAACTGAACGCGCCCACCAGCACCTCCAGCACAAACACCGCGCCGCCCAGCGGCACGTTGTACACCGCCGCCAGGCCCGCGCCCGCGCCACAGGCAACGATCAAACGGTGCATATCCGGGGTCAGCCGCGCGCGTTGCGACAACCAACTGCCGGCCAGTGCGCCGACCTCGCGCGGCGCCACTTCACGGCCCAGGGGCGATCCCAGCGCCACGGTGACGATCTGCAACAGGGCGTGGGCGAGGGTGGTCTTGGGCGGCATGATCGGCATCGTGGATGACACCGCCTGCTTGATGCTCACCAGCGGGCGACCATAGCGATACACGGCCCACCAACCCAGGCCGGCGACCAGGCCGCACACCACCAACACCTGCAAGCGCCGCTCGGGGGGCGCGGCAGTGACACCCCGCAGAAAGGTTTCATGCCCGACCAGGCTGTCGAGGCTGTAGCCGTAGGCCAGGTGTTGGATGCCATGCAGCAGCAACGCCAGGAGCATCCCGCCCAGGCCGGCGCCAATGCCGGTGAACACGACCACCAGGGCCAGAATCAACGATGAGCGAAACGTGGACGGCATAAACGACTCCAGACAGTGCCCCAGAGTGTATAGCCGATAAACCGTCGGGCCTGGATGAAATGTATCGGCGTGCCGTCAACCCTGCGCCACTGCATTCAATGGCTTTTACCAGTCCTGTTTTTGGCCGATGCGCCCTTGTGCACCCTTGTTATAGTCTGGCCTTTCTCAATCGCCAGCCAGGGATCACTGCCATGTCCGAATACCAAGCTTTCGTCGTCGAACTCATCGGTAACGTTGCCCATGTGCAGATCAACCGCCCGGAAAAGATCAACGCGATGAACGCGGCGTTCTGGACCGAGATCATCGATATCTTCCAATGGGTGGAAGACACCGACGCCGTGCGCGCCGTGGTACTCAGCGGTGCCGGCAAGCACTTTTCGTCCGGTATCGACCTGATGATGCTGGCCTCGGTGGCCAATGCGTTCGGCAAGGACGTGGGCCGTAACGCACGCCTGCTGCGCCGCAAGATCCTTGAGTTGCAAGCCTCGTTCAACGCCGTCGACAACTGCCGCAAGCCGGTGCTGGCGGCGATCCAGGGTTACTGCATTGGGGGGGCCATCGACCTGATCAGCGCCTGCGACATGCGTTACGCCGCCGAGGACGCGCAATTCTCCATCAAGGAAATCGACATCGGCATGGCCGCTGACGTCGGCACCCTGCAACGCCTGCCGCGCATTATCGGCGACGGCATGCTGCGTGAGCTGGCCTATACCGGCCGCGCGTTCGGTGCCGAGGAAGCGCGCAGCATCGGCCTGGTCAATCGCGTGTATGCCGACCAGCAAAGCCTGTTGGCCGGCGTCCTGGAAATCGCCCATGAAATCGCCGCCAAATCGCCGATCGCCGTGACCGGTACCAAGGCCATGATCAGCTACATGCGTGACCATACGGTCAATGACGGCCTGGAATACGTTGCCACCTGGAACTCGGCTATGTTGCAATCCAACGACCTGCGCGTGGCCATCGCGGCCCATATGAGCAAGCAGAAACCCGAATTCGTGGATTGACTGACATGACCCCAGGCTGGATTACCACTACGCTGCTGGACAACCAAACCCCCGGCGGCTGGGCTGTCGCCCGCAGCCGCGACGGCTTTTTGCATGACACCAACGGCCCGCTGTTCCCCCGGGAATGGCTCAAGCGCCAAGACCTTTCGGTGTTCGCCGAACACGGTATCGGCCACCTCGACGGCGAGCCGGTGTACCTGCTGGAGCTCAACGCCGCCAGCGAGGTCCCCGGCTGCAGCTGGCAGGGCCTGCGCGGCTTCATGTTGCAAGGTGATCACCGGCTTTACAAAGTGTTGGGCTATGCCGCGCAGATCGGTACCTGGGCCCGGGAACACCGGTTCTGCGGGAGTTGCGGGCAGGCCATGGTCCAGGTGCCCCGTGAGCGAGCGATGTTCTGTGAGGCCTGTGACCTGCGCAGCTACCCGCGTATCTCGCCAAGCATGATCGTGCTGGTGACCCGCGGTGATGAGATCCTGCTGGCGCGTTCGCCACGCTTTGTGCCTGGGGTGTACAGCACGTTGGCGGGGTTTGCCGAACCGGGTGAGTCGGCCGAAGACTGCTTGATCCGTGAAGTGCGCGAAGAAGTGCAGGTGGAGGTGCGCAACATCCAGTACATGGGCAGCCAGTGCTGGCCGTTCCCTCACTCGATGATGCTGGGCTTCCATGCCGAGTACGCCGGCGGTGATATCGTGCCCCAGGCTGACGAAATCGAGGACGCGCAGTGGTTCAACATCCACGACCTGCCGCCGTTGCCGGCGTCACGCTCGATTGCGCGCTACCTGATCGACCTGTACGTCGCGCGTCGCTTAGGCCACGCTGAACCAGTGCTGCCAGGCTAGGCGTACAGTCAGGCCAAGGACCACGGTGATAAACACCGGGCGAATGAATTTGGCGCCGCCGCTGATTGCGCTGCGTGCGCCAAAGAATGCGCCGCACATCACCGAGATGCCCATGGCCAGGCCGACGATCCAATCCACCGAGCCGTTGAAGATAAACACCGACAGCGCCGCCGCGTTGCTGACGAAGTTCATGCTGCGCGCCACGCCGCTGGCCTTCACCAGGTCGATGGGGTGCAGCAGCATTGTGCTCACGGTCCAGAACGCGCCCGTACCTGGCCCGGCTACGCCATCATAGAAACCCAGGCCAAAGCCTTGGGTGCTTTGCCATTTCTTCTTGATCGGTGCATCGGCATCCAGCGCAGCCTTGGGTGTGCCGCCGAATAACAGGTACAGGCCACAGCCAAAGACAATGACCGGCAGCATCTTGTTCAGGGTTTCGGCGGGCAGGTAGTGGGCGACCACGGCCCCGGCCAGTGCGCCGACCAAGGTGCCGACGATGGCGTGCACCCATTGGCGCGGGTGGAACAGCTTGCGTCGGTAGAAGGTGAAGCTGGCGGTGGCTGAGCCGAAGGTGGAACTGAGCTTGTTGGTGCCCAACACCAGGTGGGGCGGCATGCCCGCGGTGAGCAGGGCCGGGGTGGTGAGCAACCCACCGCCGCCGGCGATGGCGTCGATGAAGCCGGCGATAAAGGCCACGACGGCCAGAATGGCGAGGGTGGTGAGGTCTACGCTGAGTTCGAAAGGCATTGGGCAGGGCTTAATGGTGGCAGGGCGCAGCAAAAGCGCTGTGCGAAGGGCCGCCATCTTACCTGCCTGAGGTACGCAGAACCAAATGTGGGAGGGCCAGCCCCCTCCCTCCCACATGTTTTACCGTGCCTGCTTGGCTATTTGTGCGTGCCCAGCCACTCCAGCGCCGTGCGCCAGATGCAAATCCCGAGGAAATACGCCGACATCAGCGACCACAAGCCGAATGTCCACGGGTTGGTATTGGGGTAATCCACCACCATCAAAAAGCTGCACAGCAACCAGATCGTGGTCACCGCGATATTGATCGGCATGAAGCGCTTGACCCGGAACGGATGCAAAAACTTCATCGGCGTCACGGTCAGCAGCGCCAGGCCGATCACGGTCAACAAGGTCACCCAGGCGTCTGGCTGGATGATATACACGCAGAGGGCAACCACATTCCACGCGGCCGGGAAGCCGACGAAGTAGTTGTCCTTGCTCTTCATGTTCACGTTGCAGAAGCAGAACAACGACGACACCAGGATCACCGACACCGTGAACAAGTGGGTGAAGTCCGGCAGGTCGATATAGCGATAGATAAACAGTGCCGGGATAAATACGTAGGTCAGGTAGTCGATCACCAGGTCCAACACCGAACCGTCAAAGCTGGGCAGTACCGTGCTGACATTCACCCGGCGAGCCAGCGAGCCATCCACGCCATCGACCACCAGCGCCAGGCCCAGCCATAGCAGGCAAGCCTTGGGTGAGTTTTCCAGCAGCGCCAGGGTGGCCAGGAAGGCCAATACCACACCGGTGGCGGTAAAGCCGTGGGCGCCCCAGGCTTTCAGTCTGGCTACATGCAGGGTCGATATCACGGGCGGTTCTCCAAAGGTGAAACGGGGCAGCCGACGGTGTGACACCGTCGAGTCTGGCCAGGGAATGCAGGTATCGACCGGGAAGGGGGGGATAAGGTTCACCGCCCCGGTGTATTGCCTAGCGTAGCAAGCGTAGGACGATTCAGCATCAGCCCTGGCGGAACACCAGCGCTTTCAGGCCACTTTGCGCGTCGATATCCGGAAATTCCGGCGGGTTTTGCAGCCGTTCGATAAAGCGCAGGCCCGGTGCTTCGCGCGTGACGCTGTCGATCAGGAAGTCTTCGCCGAACGCCGGATCGTTCATGCATGCCAGCACCGTGCCCTGTGCCGTGAGCAAGTCCGGCAGGCGGCGCAGCACACGCTGGTAGTCCTTGGTCAACAGGAAGCTGCCTTTCTGGAAGGACGGCGGGTCAATGATCACGAGGTCGTAGGGGCCGCTATTCGTCACCTTGGCCCAGGACTTGAACAGGTCGTGGCCGAGGAAGGTCACTTTGCCCAGGTCATGACCGTTCAGCCGATGGTTGTCGCGGCCACGGCTGAGGGCGCCACGGGCCATGTCCAGGTTCACCACATGCTCGGCACCGCCTTCGATGGCGGCCACGGAGAAACCGCAGGTGTAGGCGAACAGGTTGAGTACCCGCTGGCCCTTGGCCTGCTCACGCACCCAATTGCGACCGTAGCGCATATCGAGGAACAGACCGCTGTTCTGTTTTTTCCCCAGGTCGATCAAATAGCGCAGGCCGCCTTCGGTGATCGTCAACGCGTCGACGGCTTCGCCGAACAACCATTCGGTGGTGCTTTGCGGCAGGTAACGGTGTTGCAAGGCGACGCTGCGCACGCCGTACCGCGCCCATTCGAAAGTGCTCAACCACTGCTTCAAGGCATCCAGCTGCGCCGTTTCCGGTTCCTTGAACAGCGCGACCAGCACCACGCCTTGCAACCAATCGACCGTCAGTTGCTCCAGGCCCGGCCAGCAGCGGCCACGGCCGTGGAACAGGCGGCGGGTTTCCGTGGGCGCATCGGCCAGGGCCGTGAGCAGGTGGGCATGCAGCGTGGCGAGTGCGTCTGGGTTCATCGTTGTGCGTCATTCATTGAGCGGGCGGCATTTTAAACACAGTTGCGGTTTTTTTGTGAGGGATGGACACGGCGCTGGAGCACAACGTGCTGGGAAAAATCTGATTGGCAGTGATTCATGCTCAAAATGCGCGCTGCAGCGCCTGAAAATAGGCAAAAAATCCTCCGTCACCGACATAAACTGGAAAAAAGCCCGGAGGTGCCCATGAATGGTTTCGCGAGTGCAGTGAATCACACCGCAGTGGACGACGAAGAACTGAGCGAATGGCGCGATGCCCTGGCCTCACTGGTGGCCAACGCCGGCCCCGCGCGTGCACGGCAGATCCTTGACCTGCTGGCCCGCGAAGGCCGTGCCCCCCACATCGATTGGAAACCGCGCCACGGCACGCCCTATGTCAACAGCATCAGCGTCGACCAGCAGCCGGCATTTCCCGGTGACCTGGCCACCGAGGAGCGCCTGGCCTCGTTGGTGCGCTGGAATGCCTTGGCCATGGTCGTGCGCGCCAACCAGGCCTATGGCGAGCTCGGCGGCCATATCGCCAGCTACGCCAGTGCGGCGGATTTGTTCGAAGTGGGCTTCAACCACTTTTTCCGCGCACGCAACGACGGGTTTGGCGGCGACCTGGTGTTCTATCAACCTCATTCCGCTCCCGGTATCTATGCGCGCGCTTTCCTTGAAGGGCGCCTGAGCGAACAGGACCTGGCTCACTATCGCCAGGAAATCGGCGGGGCCAAGGCCGGTGCGCGGGGACTCTCCAGTTACCCTCATCCGTGGTTGATGCCGGACTTCTGGCAATTTCCCACCGGTTCCATGGGCATTGGCCCGATCAGCTCGATTTTCCAGGCGCGCTTTATGCGCTACCTGCAGCATCGCGGCTTGCAGGACACCACCGACCGCCATGTGTGGGGCGTGTTCGGCGACGGCGAGATGGACGAACCGGAAAGCATGTCGGCCCTGACCCTGGCCGCCCGCGAAGGCCTCGATAACCTGACCTGGGTGGTCAATTGCAACCTGCAACGTCTCGACGGCCCGGTGCGCGGCAATGGGCGGATCATCGATGAACTGGAGGCCTTGTTCGGTGGCGCGGGCTGGAACGTGATCAAGCTGGTGTGGGGCTCGGACTGGGATGCCTTGCTCGCCAACGACGCCGACGGTGCGCTGGTCGATACCCTGTCGCACACCGTGGACGGGCAATTCCAGACCTTCGCGGCCAAGGACGGCGCCTATAATCGCGAACATTTTTTTGGCCAAAGCCCATCCCTGGCCGCTCTGGTCGAGGGCATGAGTGATGAACAGATCGACCGGCTCAAGCGTGGCGGCCATGACATGGTCAAGATCCACGCCGCCTACCACGCCGCGCGTCGGGTCAAGGGCAAGCCCACGGTGATCCTGGCCCAGACCAAAAAGGGCTTCGGCATGGGCGAGGCCGGGCAGGGCAAGATGACCACCCACCAACAGAAGAAGCTCGATCGCGAAGCACTGATCGCCTTTCGCAATCGCTTCCAACTGCCCCTGTCGGATGCGCAGGCCGAATCCCTGAGTTTCTTCAAGCCGGCGGATGACAGCCTTGAACTGCGCTACCTGCACCAGCGGCGCCAGGCCCTGGGCGGTTATGTGCCCAGCCGCAGCCAGCTCACCGCGCCGGTTACCGTGCCTCCCGTGACGGGGTACGCCGGTTTTGCCACGGCCGCCGACGGCAAGGAAATGTCCACCACCATGGCCTTCGTGCGCATGCTGACCAACCTGCTCAAGGACAAGGCCCTCGGCCCGCGCATCGTGCCCATCGTTGCCGATGAGGCGCGGACCTTCGGCATGGCCAACCTGTTCAAGCAGATTGGTATCTATTCCAGCGTCGGCCAGCGCTACGAGCCGGAAGACATTGGCTCGATCCTCAGTTACCGCGAAGCCACCGACGGGCAAATCCTCGAAGAGGGCATCAGCGAGGCCAGTGCCATCAGTTCCTGGGTCGCGGCAGCCACCAGCTACTCTGTTCACGGCCTGCGCATGTTGCCCTTCTACATCTATTACTCGATGTTTGGCTTTCAGCGTGTGGGGGACCTGATCTGGGCCGCCGCTGACCAGCGTGCCCGCGGCTTCCTGCTCGGCGCCACCGCCGGGCGTACCACCCTGGGCGGTGAAGGCTTGCAGCACCAGGACGGCAGCAGTCACCTGACCGCTGCCACGGTGCCCAATTGCCGCGCCTACGATCCGGCCTTTGCCGGCGAGTTTGCGGTGATCCTCGACCATGGCATGCGCCAGATGCTCGAACACGACGTAGACGAGTTCTACTACGTGACCCTGATGAACGAAAACTACCCGCAACCGACTCTGCCCCAGGGCGTGGAGGGCGCAATCATCAAGGGCTTGTATCGCCTGGAAGGCGCCAGCGCCGCTCAAGTACGCCTGCTGGGCTCCGGCACGTTGTTGCGCGAAGCCCAGGCGGCGGCGCAGTTGCTGGCAGATGATTGGCAGGTGGCGAGCGAAGTGTTCAGCGTCACCAGCTTCAGCGAACTGGCCCGCGAGGCGCGCGAGGTGGAACGCTGGAATCGCCTGCATCCGCTGCAGGCCGCACGCACCAGTCACCTGGCAGACTGCTTGCCCACGGGCGCGCCGGTGGTGGCAGTATCTGACTATGTGCGGGCGGTGCCGCAGATGATCGGTTCGTACCTGGACTCCAGCTACACCGTGCTCGGCACCGATGGTTTCGGACGCAGTGATACACGGGCGGCGTTGCGCGATTTCTTTGAGGTGGATCGTCATCACATTGTGCTGGCTGCACTCACTGCGTTGGTAGAGCAGGGCAGTCTGGAGCCGCGGGTGTGCCAGCGGGCGATTGAGCAGTATGGCCTGCTGCCGGAGCGCGTCGCCTCCTGGGCCTCCTGAACAACGCAGAGCAAGTGGGAAGGCTGAGCAAACAGTCACCTGTGGCGAGCGGGCTGTTGTGGCGAGCGGGCTTGCTGTGGCGAGCGGGCTTGCCCCGCGTTGGGCTGCGAAGCGGCCCCCAAAACCAGGGCACTGCGGTGTGTCAGTTAAAAACACATCGCCTGTAATGGGGCCGCTTCGCAGCCCAACGCGGGGCAAGCCCGCTCGCCACTATATAAGGTGGACGTCCCAGATCACTGATCATCGACGCTATATCGCAAAACACTCACGCAATATCAGGATTTCCTGATGGCTCTTTGCTATTTGTCACGCTAGAGTGCTTGAAAGAATAAAAGAAATTGTAGTTTCTTCGGCCGCGACTGAAGCCGTAGGACACTTCATAAATGTGGAGTGCACCATGAAAGTTCTAATCGCCGATGACTCATCCATGTCCCGCAAGTTGGTCTTGCGTGCCCTGCCAGAATCACTGACCGAAGATGTCCGCCAAGCCTGTAACGGCTCCGAGGTGATGGAGGCCTATCACGCGGGCTTGGTCGATTTGCTTTTTCTCGACCTCACCATGCCCGTCATGGACGGTTTCCAGACCCTGGAGGCGCTCAAGCGCGAAGACGCCAATGTGGTGGTCGTCGTGATCAGCGCAGACATCCAGCCCCGGGCCAGGCAACTCGTATTCAACCTGGGCGCCGCTGCCTTTGTGGCCAAGCCTGTTACGGCTGAAGCTCTACTCGAAGCTTTACACCTCATAGGAGTGCTTTGATGGAAACCTTGGCCGAGCTCACCGAAGACCAACGCGATGCCCTGCAGGAACTGATGAATATCGCCATGGGGCAGGCGGCCGAGCGACTGGCCCTGCTGACCAATACCATGGTCACGCTTTCGGTTCCTTTTATTCACCCGCTGATCCGGGAACAGAATAACCTGGCGATTCCGGAGCATCTGCGCCGAAGCTTCATGATCGTCACCCGCCAGTCTTTCCTCGGGGAGTTACGCGGAGAAGTGTTCGTGTGCTTTGGCTGCATGGGGGCAGATGAACTGGCCGAACTGCTGGGCTACAAGGGCGGCGGTCTGGACCAGCAGGACGAGCTGATGCTCGATGTCACCAACATTCTGACCGGCGCCTGCATCAGTGGCCTGGCAAAACAGGTGGCGACTCAAGTGAGCTATGACGCGCCATCCATTCTCGTCCACAGGGATCAGGAAGCGAACGCACTGGATGAGTTGAACCTGAATGAACACCTTGCGATGGTGTTGGAAATCCGCTTCGAGGTTGAGGCTCATCAATTCTCCTGCGACTTGCTGATCTGCATCACTGAACGTACAGCAGGCGTTGTCGTTCGGGCCATTGATCGTTTGCTGGACGAGCTTTGAAGGGACCTCTCATGACAGACAGCAAGGCAATCTCCCGGGAAACCCTTGAGTCGATGCTCACGGCCATCAACATGGGTGTGCTGCTCGTCGATAAGGACTGCAAAGTGCTGTTCTCGAACCACTTCATGTCCATCAACAGCGGCCGCAGCGCCGAAGAACTTGTTGGCCGTACGCTGTTCGAAGCCTTTCCTGAGCTACCGGAGGTCTGGACCCGGCAGAAGATCAACAGCGTCCTCACTCTGCAAAACTTTGCTTTCACTTCGTGGCAGCAACGGCCGCACCTGTTCAATTTCGAAAGCACCCGGCCCATCAGTGGACTGGTTCGGCACATGTACCAGAATTGCACTTTCTTCCCGGTGCAAGACGCCGATGGCAGCAGCCTGGGCGTGGGCTTAGCCATCAGTGATACGACCGACACCGCTGCCCGTCAACTCGAGCTGACGCACCTGAACAAGCTGCTGGAAGAGGAAAAGGGCGCCCAGGCGCTGCTGATCGCGCGGCTCGAAGATGCGCAGGCGCAGTTGCTGCAGTCCGAGAAGATGGCGGCGATAGGGCAACTGGCTGCGGGGGTGGCCCACGAGATCAATAACCCGATCGGCTTTGTCTGCTCCAACGTCAACAGCCTGCGTCGTTACCTCGTGGACATTTTCGCGCTGCTCGAGGCTTATGAGCAGGCGAGTGACGAAAGCCATGCCGATGCTCATCCCGAGCTGGCGGCGATGCGTGACAAGGTGGATTACGACTTCATGCGTCAGGACATCGACGAGTTGCTTGTGGAATCGGTCGACGGTCTCGACCGGGTCACTCGCATCGTCAAGGACCTGCGTGAGTTCTCCCATGTCGACAGTTATGAATGGCAGTTGGCCGATCTGCACAAAGGGCTCGATAGCACCCTTAACGTTATCTGGAACGAGATCAAGTTCAAGGCCCAGGTGATCAAGTGCTACGGCGATATCGAGCCTATTGAATGCATGGGCTCACAGATCAATCAGGTCTTTCTGAACTTGCTCATCAACGCAAGCCATGCTGTGGGTGCCGACGGCCAAATCACCATCAGGAGTGGCAGGGAGGACGGCGGTGTGTTCGTTGAGATCGCCGACAACGGCCATGGTATCCCCCTTGAGATCCAGAACCGGATATTCGAACCGTTCTTCACCACCAAGCCGGTGGGCATGGGCTCGGGCCTGGGCCTGTCGTTGTCGTATAGCATCATCGTCAAGCACCATGGACGGCTCACCGTCGAGAGTGAGCCGGGTAGGGGAAGTTGCTTCCGGGCGTGGTTACCATTACGCCAGCCCCAGGTGCAGGCCCTCGCTACTTCTGCCGCCGAAGGACGCTGATCATGAACGCCCCCACTTCCTGCGTAAAACGCTACACCGTCATGCTGGTGGATGATGAAGAAAGTATCCTCAACAGCCTCCGGCGCCTGTTGCGTGGCAAACCTTATGACTTGCTGTTGGCGACTAATGGCGCGCAGGCACTGAGTCTTTTCGAACAGCACGCTATCGACTTGATCGTTTGCGATGCGCGCATGCCGTTGATGGACGGTCCGACTCTGCTCCGCGAGGTGTATAGGCGCAATCCAGAATGCGTGAATATCCTGCTCACCGGCTATGCCGACATGAGCATGATTACTCAGGCAATCAGCGATGGGTACGTTTACCGCTATATCAGCAAACCCTGGAATGATGACGAGCTGCAGCGCACGCTCGACCAGGCTCTCGAGATGCAGAATGCGCTTCGTAACCGCGACAGCCTGGCGTGAAATGTCGCACCACTGGAGTGCGACATTTCACGGTTCTTGACAGCGTTTCCGTCAAGTTGAACATGGCCCAGGGTAGGGCTTAGTCCCAGCTCAGCGCGCCGCCGGTCTGGTACTCGATTACCCGGGTCTCAAAGAAATTCTTCTCTTTCTTCAAGTCCATGATCTCGCTCATCCACGGGAACGGGTTAGTGGTCCCTGGATACTCTTCCTTCAAACCAATCTGCGACAGGCGACGGTTAGCGATGAACTTGAGGTAATCCTCCATCATCGCCGCGTTCATACCCAGCACGCCGCGCGGCATGGTATCGCGCGCATATTCGATCTCCAGCTGCGTCCCTTGCAGGATCATCTGGGTCGCTTCTTCCTTCATCTCGGCATCCCACAAATGTGGGTTTTCGATTTTGATCTGGTTGATCACATCGATACCGAAGTTCAGGTGCATCGACTCGTCGCGCAGGATGTATTGGAACTGTTCGGCGACGCCGGTCATCTTGTTGCGGCGGCCCATGGACAGGATCTGGGTGAAGCCGCAGTAGAAGAAGATGCCTTCCAGCACGCAGTAGTAGGCGACCAGGTTGCGCAGCAGTTCCTTGTCGGTGTCGACGGTGCCGGTTTCGAACTTCGGATCGGAGATCGAACGGGTGTACTTCAGGCCCCAGGCGGCTTTTTTCGCCACCGATGGGATCTCGTGGTACATGTTGAAGATCTCGCCTTCATCCATGGCCAACGATTCGATGCAGTACTGGTAAGCGTGGGTGTGGATCGCTTCTTCGAAGGCCTGGCGCAGGATGTACTGGCGGCACTCCGGGTTGGTGATCAGGCGGTACACGGCCAGGACGAGGTTGTTGGCAACCAGGGAGTCGGCAGTGGAGAAGAAGCCGAGGTTGCGCATGACGATGCGGCGCTCGTCGTCGGTCAGGCCTTCGGGGTTTTTCCACAGGGCGATGTCGGCGGTCATGTTGACCTCTTGCGGCATCCAGTGGTTGGCGCAGCCGTCGAGGTACTTCTGCCAGGCCCAGTCGTACTTGAAGGGCACGAGTTGGTTGAGGTCGGCGCGGCAGTTGATCATGCGTTTTTCGTCAACGGCGACGCGGGCGGAGGCGCCTTCGAGTTCGGCGAGGCCTTCGGCGATGTCGAGTTTGTCCAGGGCCGCCTTGGCGCGCACGATGGCGGCGGAGTCACTGGCGGTGACGGCGCGGGCTTCGATGGCGGCAGCGGCGCCGGCACCGTCGAGGCGGTCCATGTTGGCTTCGCTGGCGTGGCCGGCGTTGGCGCCCTTGATCACCGCTGCACCGGTGTCCTCGTTGTCGACTTCATCCCAACTCAGCATCGAAATACTCCTTCCTGGTCTGTTCTGACGGCATGTGAACCCGTCCAAAAATAGGTGATTTGCAGGCTACTAGGCATTGAAATACTGCGCGTAGTGTGGTCGATAAATACCGATGCTGCACACTATGTAGTGGTCTGTTTTGTTTGTGGGCACACTATATGGGGTGTGGTCCCAGTGGTCAACGGACAAGATGTGCGGTTTTCGGTCGCTGCCCGGAGCCCATTGGATGTCGCGGGCTGTGAAGTGAAGGGCAGGGTGCAAATTGACGCCCTGTCCAGGACTGGATATGTTGTCTTGCATGAAAAAGACCTCTCTCCAAGACACCACCCTGATCAGCCAGCTCGAACAGATTGCCGAAGGCTTGAGCAAAACCTTCAGCCCGTTCTGCGAAGTGGTGCTGCACGACTTGCGCGACCCGCAGCACGCGATCCTGGCCATCCATAACAACCTCTCCGGGCGTGCCCCCGGTGACCCGGCCACCGAGTTGGGGCTGGCACGTATCGCCGACCCGGACTACCCGCAGGTCATTGCCAATTACCAGAACCAGTTCGCCGATGGGCGCCAGGTCAAAAGCACGTCGATCGGCATCAAGGACGCTCGCGGCCAGTACGTCGCCGCCCTGTGCCTGAATGTCGACCTCACGTTGTTTCGTGGTTTGCAGGGCCTGCTGGAGCAGTTCGGTTCGGTCAGTGGTGACAAGCTCGGCGAGTCTCTCGATCCCTCCGGCGCCGACGCGATCCGTGCACGCATCGACCAGTTCGCCGCGCGCCTGGCAACCACGCCGCGCGCATTGAAGACCGCAGATCGACGCGTGTTGATGCAGGAGTTGAAAGATTCGGGTTGCCTCGACATTCGCCGGGCCATGGAAACCGTGGCCTCGCACCTGGGGGTGTCGCGCGCGGCGGTCTATACCTACGCCAAGTAACGCGCCAGCGCTTCGATCTCGACCTGATAGCCGTGGTGCAATTGAGGTACCGGCACCACGGCGCGGGCAGGGCGGTGCTCGCCCAATGCGGCGGCGTAGAGCTGGTCGAATTCAGCCCAGTGCTGGACCCCGACCACATATACCGTGATTTTCACCAGGTCCTGTGGCGAGCCGCCCGCCGCCTTCAAGATGGCCAACAGGTTCTCCAGCGCCACCTGGGCCTGTGCGGCGAACGACGCCTCGGGGTGATGGCGCCCATCGGCGCTCACCGGCAGTTGCCCGGAGATATACAGGGTGCCGGCGTGACCGATCGCCTGGGCGTAATGGCCGGCCGGTTTGGCCGCACTCGATGTCTGGATGATCTTCATGGCGCCTCGCGGAGCAGGGCGGCGTATCGCTCGATATCCACGTTGCCGCCGGTGACGATAATGCCCACGCGCTGGCCCTTGAACCGCTTGCCCAGTTGGCGTAACGCCGCCAGGCCCAGGCAGCCGGTGGGCTCCACCACCATCTTCATGCGCTGCATGAAGAACTTCATTTCTGCCACCAGTTGCGTGTCGGTGACGGTAAGAATGTCGTCCACCTTGTCGCGGATGATTGGGAAGGTGCAGTTGCCCAGGTGCTGGGTCTGGGCACCGTCGGCGATGGTCGCGGGGGTGTCGATATGCACGATGCTGCCGCTGCGAAACGAGCGTTGGCCGTCATCCCCGGCCTCGGGCTCGACACCGTAGAGCAGGCAATCGGGTGCCAGGGCGCGGGTACTCAGGGCGGTGCCCGAGAGCATGCCGCCACCGCCCAGGCCCACGAACAACGCATCCAGCGGGCCGGTGAATTCCAGCAACTCCTTGGCCGCGGTGCCTTGCCCCGCGAGTACATCAGGATGGTCATAGGGTGGGATCAGGGTCAGGCCGTGTTCTGCGGCCAGGGTACGGCCGATCTGCTCGCGGTCTTCGCTGAAACGGTCATACAGCACCACGCTGGCGCCATAGCCCCGAGTGGCCGCGACCTTGGCGGCGGGCGCATCGGTGGGCATCACGAGGGTCGCTGGTATGCCGAGCAGGCCTGCCGCCAAGGCAATGCCCTGGGCATGGTTACCCGAAGAAAACGCCACCACCCCGGCCTTGCGCTGCTGCGGGTCAAACTGCGAAAGGGCATTGAACGCGCCGCGAAACTTGAACGAGCCGCCCCGTTGCAGGTTCTCGCACTTGATGAAGACCTGGGCGCCGGTCTCGGCGTCGAGGGTGCGTGAGGTGAATACCGGGGTGCGATGGGCGAAGCCTTCCAGGCGTTCAGCGGCGGCGATGACGTCTTGGTAAGTGGACGTGAGCATGAGACGGGCCTTGTTGAAGTGTCTGGATAAAATATCCATAACAAGACAAAGAGTAAAGTTTCGATTGTGCGCACCGGCGTGTTCGCGCTCGGGCTTCCCTGATCTTTGGAGGATCGGCATGGCGCACAGGGCGCCAAAACGTGACTTGCCGCGCCAGAACGCTGTAACACTCTAAACCCAATGTTGAAAAGATCATGGTGTCACGGCAGGATATTAAATAGAATTAATCTCATTTGAGACTCAATCGCGCCGTGCAGGTGGTTGCCATGAATGATGCTGTTGTCCCGACGCACGCCCCCGAACTGACCCTGTCGAGCCTGTACCGTGAGCATCGCGGCTGGCTGGAAAGCTGGCTGCGGCGGCGCCTGGGCAATGCCTGGGATGCAGCGGACCTGAGTCAGGACACCTTTTTGCGGGTGCTCGCCAGTGCCCAGCCGATTGCGCAGATGCAGGAGCCACGGGCTTATCTGGTGACAGTGGGCAAGCGCCTGCTGGTCAATTTTCATCAGCGGCGCAGCCTGGAACAGGCTTACCTGAACGCCCTGGCGAACCTGCCCGAAGCCTGCGTGCCGTCGCCCGAGCAGCGCTGGCTGGTGCTGGAAACCTTGCAAGCCCTGGATGAACTGCTCGACGGTTTGCCGGTGCTGGTGCGCCGCGCGTTTCTCTGGAGTCAGCTCGAAGGCTTGGGTTATCGCGAGATCGCCGAGCGGCTGGAGGTGTCGGAGCGCACGGTGAAACGCTACATGGCGCAGGCGTATGAGCATTGCCTGTTGGTGGACCTGTGAGCCGAGATATTGCGCGCGCCGCTGCCCAGTGGCTGGCGCTGCTGGAATCTGGCGCCGCCACCGAGCGCGATCACGCCGCGCTGCAGCACTGGCGTGACAGCCACCCCCAGCATGAACAGACCTGGCAAAAAGCCCAATCCCTGCGCCAGCGCTTCAGTGAGTTGCCCCAGGCATTGGCGATGGCCAGCCTCGACCGCCCGCAACCGGGGCGACGCGCGTTGCTCAAGCGTGCGTTGGGCGTGGCGGCGCTGCTGCCGACCGCCTGGTTGATCAGCCGCCAGTTGCCTATCGAGGTCTGGCGTGCCGACCTGCACACCGCCACCGGCGAGCGCAAGCGCCTGTCCCTGGCCGACGGCGCCAGCCTGCAGCTCAATACCGCCACCGCGGTGGACGTGGACCTGGCGCAACGGCGTATCACCTTGGTGGAAGGGGAACTGGCCTTGAACGTGCCCGGCGCGGCCGCCCTCACGCTGGATACAGGCTACGGGCAACTGCGGGTCAGCCAGGCCGAGGTGTGTGTGCGGCAACTGACCGCTGGCTGCCGGGTGTCGGTCCTGAAGGGCGCGGTGCAGGTGCGCGACTTGAGCGGCAGGTTGGCGACGTTGCCGGGTGGCCAGCAGGCGCCGTTGAACGCTGGCGGACTGGGTGCATGGGCGCCGTTTGACGTGCTGCAATTGGGATGGCGCGACGGTGTACTGACCGCCCAGAACCAGGCGCTGGGGGACTTTTTGCGCGAACTGGCACGTTATCGGCCAGGTGTGTTGCGCTGGGATCCGAGCCTGGAGACGTTGCGGGTCACGGGGAGTTTTCGCCTGGATGACACCGACCGCGTCCTCAACCTGCTGGCCTCGACCCTGGGGCTTGAGGTGCAGGCGCGGACACGGTATTGGGTAACGTTGCGCAAGAACGCCTAGATCACATGAGCGCGCTGCAGGTGCGTCAGCGACAACGCCTTGAGCTGCGCCAACAACGGATCACGCCGGTCCCTTGGGTGCGGCAAGTCCACCGCCAGTTCCTGGCGAATGCTGCTCGGCCGGTTGTCCATCACCAATACCCGATCACTCAGGTAGAGCGCCTCATCCACATCATGGGTCACCAGCAACAAAGCAATGGCATGGTGCGCCGCCAGTTGCAGCAACAGGTCTTGCAGCTTCATGCGGGTAAACGCATCCACCGCGCTGAACGGCTCATCCAGCAAGAGCACCTGCGGTCGCGAATACAAGCCGCGTGCGATCGCCACCCGTTGCGCCATGCCCCCGGACAGTGCCTTGGGCAGCGCCTGGGCAAAGCCCGTGAGGCCGACTTCCTCGATCAACTGCGTCACCCAGGCCCGGTCGTAGTGCTGGTCGTCGCGCAAGCCGATGTTCTGTTCCACCGTGAGCCAGGGCATCAGCCGGGGTTCCTGGAACACAAACGCCACTTCACCTTCAGGGCTGCGCAACTCGCCCTGGAAGTCGGTTTCCAGCCCGGCGACGATGCGCAGCAAGGTACTTTTGCCGCAACCGCTGGGGCCGAGCAGGCTCACGGCTTCACGCGGCTGCAGGGCCAGGTGCACATCTCTCAAGACCGTGGTGCTGGCGAAGTTTTTACGCGCCACGCGAATATCCAATAAAGGTTGCATGCCTATCGCTCCGTGCCTTGGCCGTTGAAGGTGTCACGCCAGGCCAGGCAGCGTTTCTCCAGGGTGGCGAGCAAGCCATCGCTGACCTTGCCCAATAGCGCCAATACGATGATCGCTGCGAGCACGATGTCTGGCCGTGAGGTTTCCCGCCCATCGCTGAGCAGGTAACCCAGGCCCTTGGTGGCCGCGATCAACTCGGCTGCCACCAGGAACATCCACGCCAGGCTCAAGCCGCTGCGCAACCCGGTGAACAGGCCGGGCAGGGCGGCAGGCAACAGGATGCGGCGTACCAGGCGCCGTCGGCTGAACCCATACATTTGCCCGACCTCCACCAGCTTGCGGTCGATATCGCGTATCGCCGCGACGCCATTGAGGTACACCGGGAAAAACGCGCCGATCGCGATCAGTACGATTTTCGAGGTTTCATCGATGCCCAGCCACAGCAACAACAGCGGCACCCAGGCCAGGCTGGGGATCGAGCGCAAGCCGGCGAAGGTCGGTTCCAGATAGGCTTCGGCCTCACGGCTCAACCCGACCCAGGCGGCGAATACCAGGGCCAGGCTGGCGCCGATGGCAAACCCGAGCAACACCCGGCCGAGGCTGGCGCTGATGTGTTTCCACAATGCGCCTTCGGCCAGGTCCGTCAGGGTCACGGCAATCTCGCTGGGCGCCGGCATCTGGTAGGACGGCAGCCAACCCACGCGTACCACCGCCTCCAGCACCAGTAGGATCAGCACCGGCAACACCAGGCCCTTGAGCCGCCTTGGCCAGGCACTGCGGTTGGTCGCCACGGGCGTGGCCAGGGGGAGTGCTTGGGTTTTGCTGGTCATCACGGGTTCCTCAGTGGCCGAACGAGGTGTCGATCAACTGGTCGATCACCTCGTCCACATTCACGCCTTTGCGCACCAACGCTTCGGACACCAGGATCGGTGCGGCAGCCTTGGACGACAGCACATCCTTGCTGCTCAAGAACGGTGTACTCAGATCCGTACGCGACAGTTGCAGCTTGGCCACTTCCAACGGCAGGCCGGACTCGTCGGCGAGCAGCTTGGCGAACTCCTCCGGGTGCTTCACCGCCCAATCCCGGGCCTTTTCATAAGCGCCGAGCACTTTGGTGATGGTCTGTGGATGCTCCTTGGCGAACTTTTCGGTCACGCTGACGACACCGTAACTGTTGAACGCCTTGTTGCGGTACAGCAGGCGCGAACCGGCCTGGATTTCGCTGGCGGCCATGTGCGGGTCGAGACCGGCCCAGGCGTCCACGTCACCTTTCTCCAGGGCCGTGCGGCCGTCGGGGTGCTGCAGGTGCACCAGCTCCACATCGTCCTTCTTCAACCCGGCTTGTTGCAGGCTGCGCAGCGTGAACAGGTAAGGGTCGGTGCCTTTGGTGGCGGCGATTTTCTTGCCCTTGAGGTCGGTGACGCTCTTGAATGGCGAGTCCTTGCGCACCACAAGGGCGGTCCATTCGGCGCGACTGTAGACGTACACCGATTTGATCGGGCTGCCGTTGGCCCGGCTCAATACCGCCGACAGGCTGGCGGAGGAGGCAAAGTCCACGCCGCCGCTGTTGAGGTATTCCAGGGACCGGTTGCTGCCCTGGCTCAATACCCAGCCCACCTTGGAGTGCGGCAAGGCTTGTTCCAGCCAGCCGAAATGCTTGAGCACCAGGCTGACGGGCGAATAGTAGGCATAGTCCAGGTTGACTTCGACAGGGTCGGCTTCGGCGGCCTGGGCCAGGGGTTGCAGGCACAGGACCAGCGCGCATGCGCCGAGTAAGCGTTGAGTGAAGGGTTTCATGGAACAGCTCCGGCAAGGCGTTGAGAGAGGGCTTTTCTTATATTCATAAAAATGAAATGGCATGTTCCATCATGCTTTTCAGGAATATGCAGTCTCTGTGCCATCTCGTTTGCACGCGTATTTACGGGGCTTCGAAGGGCCAAGGCTGTTGTGAGAGGGGCAAACTGTTGATCAAGTGTCGGTGGTGCAACAGCTTGAATATATCCAAATAGAATAAATAAAGAGTTATATATTCCTTTTAATGTCTTTGCGGTTGGCGCATTTTGAGGGTCTGCGCATTCGTGCGGATTGACCCAACAGCCAAAAGGAAAGCCGACATGACCATTAAAGCGATCAACGTGCGCAACCAGTTCAAGGGCGTAATCAAGGAAATTCTGCTCGGGGAGGTGGTCTCTGAAATCGACGTGCAAACCGCGTCCGGGATTGTCACCTCAGTCATCACCACTCGCTCGGTGCGGGACCTGGAATTGAAGGTCGGCAGTGAAGTGATCGCGTTTGTGAAGTCGACCGAAGTGTCCATCGCCAAGCTTTGACCCACTGCACCGGTGACGGTAGCCGGCGGTGCTGGCCACCATCGCCGGTGAAAGGCGTGTGGCTGAACCTCTCAATCGATGCGGTCGAAGATGGCGCGCAGCTCTTCGGGGGGCAGTACCCCCTTGCCGGTGCCTTCGATCAGCTCGAAGGTGCCATCGGCGTTGACAGTAATACCCGCTGAGCTGGCAATCGTCACCGTGACCCCCGGCCGCTCCTTGAGCAACGCGTTGAGGGGCTGCTGCCCATTGAGCGTTTGTCCGATAACCGTGGCCAACCCCTGAGTGGATTGGGTGTTGACCCCGCCGACCAGTATCACGCGCCCCCCTTTGTTCAATGACGCCAACAGGTTGTCCAGCAGTTGCTGGGCGTTGCCATCGCGCAGGCCCAGTTCCAGGTTGCTGCCGGTCAGGTGCATCAGCGTACGGGTCTGGTAGGTGCTGCCATTCCAGTCGCTGAGTACCGCCAGCGCCGAGCAGTCGCTCAGGCTGCGGGTCGACAGGGGGGCGTGGTTATTGCTGAGGGTGGTCGATTCGCCCATGGCCACGTGGACAGGGGCGGCCGGTTGCAATGATGGCGGGCGTACTGCCGGGACCTTCGCGTTCCGGGGGCGCGACAGCTCGTAAGGGCGCTTCGGTTGCTTGACCAGGGTGTCGATCCAGTCCGGGTCGAGGGGGCTCATATTGGCTTGGCCGCCTTGACGAATCTTCAAGCCGGCGGCGTCCCATTTGGCCATGGTGGCCTGCAGTTGCTGCGTGTACTCAGACGCAGGGCAGGCGATGTCCGCCCAAGGGTCGACGACCCAGGCATCGGCCCAGGCTGGTCCGGCGAAGTCGGTTGTCGCGCTGACCGGGCCGGGTGGGCCGCCGATCACGGTGAACGCGTGCGCGTCGCCCGCGCGCCATTCTGCCGCCTTGCCGCCACTCTTGCCGATGATGTCCCTGGACAGCAGCGCCATTTCGCCGCAGTTGCCGGCACCGGTCTTCATGATCAGGTCGGGGCCGTTCGGCGCGCGCAAGTCGGCGGTACGGCGCAGCCAGTTGAGCGTCATGTCGGCCGCATCCGCCCGGGCCAGGTCATTCGCCGAACGCAGCTGGTTGCCAGGGCCGAGCCCGGTGGCCTTGAGCGCTTGCTGGACCTGGGCCTTGGCGTTCTCGGCGTAAAACCGGTTCTGCCGGGCGGCGGGCCAGCGGGCAAAGTCCGCCGGTTTTTCCAGCGCTGAAACCTGCTGTGGCCGCAGTGCAACGTCAGGCGGGGTGATGGCTTTGGCCCGCTGCAGCTGGTAGACCACTTCCCGCTGCTGCTCATCGGTCAACGCTTTGCACAGCTGTTTGAGTTCATCCACATCGGCTTTTGCATAGCCCGCCGCTTCGAGCTGCGGGTACACGCCCTTGAGCTTGGGCAGTGCGATGAAATCGGCATCCAGGGCCTGGGTGCTGTGGTTCAAGCCCAGGAACTGTCGGTAGCCTTGCACCAGGTCCAATTCGGTGGGGCTGCACTTTTTGAACGTGATATCGCCGGTCTGTTTTTTGTCCAGCGGGGCATAGTAGAACTCGGCGGTGTCCGCTTCCACGACCAGGTAGGGCTGGGTACCGCTGGTGACGACCACGGCCCTCAGTTGACGCTGGTCGTCAACGGCTTCGCTGATCTTGTTCAGCTTGACCACCCGCGTCTGTTCCGCGAGTGGCCCCAAGGTGTTGCCTGGATAGAACCCAAAGCCCGGGTCGGCCACGAGCTTGCCGCGGACCTGGCGTTTATAGGTGATGCGCTTGGCGTCGTTGACCGGCACCAGTTGTGAGCCGATGTCGGTTTCAAGCATTTTATGCAGGCGTTTTTCGTGGATCACCCAGCGGTCCTTGCTGAACAAACTGGGCTTGGAGGGGAACAGCCGCACATGCTCCAGGGCCTGCAGCTGTGCCTTGGGCTCGGGCAGGTCGTTAAGGATTTTGGCGAAGCATTCGTCGTTGGCGCCGCGCCGGACACGCCGCCCCGCCGCGGGGGCCGGGCAAATCGCCTCGAAATCGTCCAGGGGCTGGGCAGGCTCCTGCGCTTGGAGGTCGGTCAGCTCCCCAGGCCGGGAGTCTCGATAGCGATAGATCCTGTCACCGTCGACCAGGTCGTAGCCGTTGGTTCGGGGCAGGGTGTAGGCATTCGGCGTCAGGGCGTGGTCAATCACCTGGGCGCGCTGGCCGTCTGAAAACACTTCGTTGCGCAGCGGGAGGACGGCGGGGCGTTCGCGCGGCAGCTCAAACGGGTCGCTGGCCACCGGGTCCGTGCCGCCCGCGACAGCGAACAGCGTATTGAGCACACCGTCCAGCGCCGCGGATGCGCCCTGCCTGCGTTCCGCCTGGGTATCGCCGGAATAGGCTTTCTCTGCGCCCAACGCCGTTTCTGCAAGACCGGTGGCGGCGGCGATGCCCACGACCACCGGCTCGCCAATCACCGCCAGCTTGGTCACCAGGCCCGCCGCTGCGGTCACATCGTTCAGCCAGGTATCACGGGTCACCTCGCTGTTGGATTTGATCGCGATGTCCGTATCGCTGGTCATGCGTTTGCGGGCCGCGTCCGTCATGGCGCTGAATACATCGCCCTGAATGCGCACATTGGCTTGATCGATCACGGTGCCTTCGAGATTGTCCCAGTACCCGCTGCCCAGGTACTTCAAGGCGCGGTCCACGCCTTTGTTCGATTGATCGTCGCCGGTGAAAAACGTCTTCAAGCCTGTCCAGAAACCGTTGTCGTTGTCCTGCCGATCCCTGAGCGAAAAATGTGATGCCAGCGCCTTGAGCTTATCGGGATCCTTGCCTTGCTCGGTGACCCATTGGTCCATTTTTTCCAGGGAATCGAAGCGAAGAAAGGCCGGTTGATGGCCTGGAATGTAGAGGATCTGCACGCCGTCGCGACGGTCGCGCACCGATCGATACGCCTCGTCGTGGCCGGTAAAGCGCAGGATATCGCTGGATTGAAAGCCGTTGATATCAAACACGTGGGTCGACACCTTGACCGGAGCCGTCGCCTTCAGCTGTTCGACGGTCAGGGGCCGATGCTCCTTCAGTGGCAGGTTGGACGCGGCTCCCATCACCCACTGATAGTCGTCATGGGTAAACCGCTGCTCAGGCGGCATTTTCTCACGTTCGGCCGGCGAAGCCTTTTCGTACGCCATGCGTTGCTGGCGCGCCTGGGCGACAAAATTGCCCTTCAAGGCCATGCGGTAGTCGTCGCCATGGTCTTTCCAGAAGCGCGCCTGCCGGGTCGCCGTGAGTTCCTGAAAGTCGGTTTTCCAACTCTCATGCATCAGCCTTGAAGGGGTGAGCGGGAACTGATTATGCACGCCATAACCGCGTTTTTTGCTCTCGCCGGTACCCACCGTATAGAGCCCGGCATCCTGGTCGAGCACGCCCGGTGTCCAATCCTGCTCGCCGAAGTTGCTCAGCAGCGCGTCCGGCAGGCGCTGGGAGCGTAACGGCTCTGTGCCCAGGTGTTCCCAGCCGGTGACGGTGGGCGCCGAATCCGCGTTGTAGAAGCGATTGAGGAACACGGTGTCAGCATCGACCTTGCGCCCAGTCAAGGTGAAGATGATCTCTTCGGCCCACTTCTTCGCCTCGTTGCGCACGTTGGGGAGCGCGTTCTGCATGGACTGCAAGCGCTGCGCGTAGCGGGATTTTTCGCGCAGGTCCACAGGGTTTGGCGGCCCGGCTGCTTTCAGGTCGCGTAGCAGGCGCTTCAACTGACCGGATGTTTTGGGTGGGCGCCTGCCCGACGCCTGGAGCACCTGTGCCAGGCTGGCGCGAGCGGCCATGCCGTTGTGGTGCTCCTGGCTGTAGGAGGAGCCTGGATGCACGCTGATCTGGCTGCTGTTCAGGCCTCGCGCCAAGGCCAGGAGGGTTTCTGGCGGCGCGGGCAGGCCAGCCAGCAGTCGGGCCAGGCCGGCGATCAGGTGATGTCGGTCATGGCTGTCACCGACCACGCGCTGTTGTGCGGCCAGGGCGGCCGCGCCGCGCAGGGGGTCAGTGTCGGTGATGGGCGCAAATGTCTGTTTGCGGGCCGTGGTGTTCAGCGCATTCGAGTCAGCTTGGCTGATGCCATAGAAGCGCAGCACATCCTGGGCGCTGGCCACGTCGTACGGCTTGGACGGGTAGTCGAGCAGTCGTCCGCTGGAGGGCGGCCAGAAACCCAGGGCTTGTACCGCCTGGATCAGCGGCCCGGCCACTGCCGCAAAGCCGGAGTGGTCGTCCAGGCTGAAGGTCTTGGGTTGGCCATCGACGGTGACTTCCAGGGTATTGGGCCCGGGGTGGAACTGTACGTTTGACGTTGAAATATTATTGGCCTTCATCCACTGCTTGAAATCTGGCGTGCGCAGGGCATCGTCCAATTGCTTCAACCAGAGCCCCAGGGTGGAATGGGGCGGGACGTTGAACAGTGAGTCCGGGCCCGAAAGCGGATGGTCGAACGGCGCGGGGCCGAGGCTTTGCACCAGTTGGCTGTCGCCCTGGTGCCTGAGCGTTTCGCGGCTCGACGGCGGCGAAATGGTGTAGGCCGGTTGATTGCGGGGAGCCTCCCCTGTGTAGGAGTTAAGGACGAGCACAGGGGGCAGGGCGGTGTTCTGGATTGATTGCGTCATGGGATGGCTGGCTCCGCGAACGTTTCTACAACTGGACTGGCCCCGCCAAGGCGTGGACCTGATCTGTGTGGGAAACGTCGGTGTTGCGGTTCCAGCCGATTTCAGCGGTTTTGTAAGCTGCGCTCCAGGCGTTGAATACCCTCTTCGAGCATCGCTCGGGGGCAGCCGAAGTTCAGGCGCACGAACTGCTGGCTGTCATCGCCGAATTCGATACCGGCGCTCAGACCGACCTTGGCCTGTTCGAGGAAGAACTGCTGCGGGTCGTCCAGCCCCAGGGCGCTGCAATCCAGCCAGGCCAGGAACGTGCCTTGCGGTGCATGCATCACCACGCCGGGCAAGCGGGTTCGCACCGCCTCAAGCAAGTAGTCGCGGTTGCCTTGCAGGTAGTGCACCAGCGCCGCCAGCCAGTCGCTGCATTGGCTGTAGGCCGCGCGGGTGGCTTCCAGGCCCAGGGGGCTGACACTATCGACCATGCCGCAACGCGCGTGGTTGAAGCGTTCGCGAATCTCGGCGTTCTGCACCACGGCAAAACAGGTCTTCAGGCCGGCCACGTTGTAGGCCTTGCTCGCCGACATCAGGGTGATCGTGCGCTGCGCGATCTCCGGGCTGAGGCTGGCGGTGGGGATATGGCGACGCCCATCGAAACACAGCTCGGCGTGGATCTCGTCGCTGATGATCAGTGCGCCCTGTTCCAGGCACGCGGTGGCCACGGCCAGCAGTTCTGCGCGGGGGAAAACCTTGCCCACGGGGTTGTGCGGGTTGCTCAGCAGCAGCGCTCCAGCGCCGCTCAGCGCCTGGCGCAAGGCGGGCAGGGGCGTGAGGTATTCGCCGTCGATGCAGTCGAACGGCACTTCGATACGGGGCAGGTTCCAGTGCCCGGGGGCCAGGCGAATCGGCCGATAGTTGGGGGTTTGCAGCACCACCGGTTGGCCGGGTTGCACGAAGGCGTGCAGGGCCATGTTGAACCCCGGTTCGACGCCGGGCAGGAACAGCAGCTCTTCGGGTTGCACGCGCCACGCGTACTTGGCCCACAGGTCGTCGACAATCGCCTCGCGCACATCCGGGCCGGCCACGCTGTAGCCGAGGATCTGCTGCTCGAGACGCTCGCGCAGGGCTTGCAACACCGCCGGCGGCGCGGCGATGTCCATGTCGGCGATCCACATTGGCAAGACATCTGGCGGGTAACGGTTCCACTTGGTGCTGCCGGTGCCGAGGCGGGGGTGGATCGTGTCGAAATCAAAACTCATGGGGGGCTCGTGTCGGAAAAGGCGGGGGCAAGAATGGCGCTGATTCTAGCGCCATTCATTTGCCGATGCGCAACTTGCCGCAGGTGTTCAGTCGGTCAGTCCCCAGCGTTTCAGAAAACCTTGCAGGGTGATTCATCCGAGAAAGTTGGGGTATCAGCGATTCACCAGTTTCGCCGGCAAGGCGATGACCAGGAAGCTGCTGAGGATCAGGCAACCGGCGAAGAACCACAACGCACCCGCGCTGCTGCCGGTGACGTCGATCGCCACGCCCATCAAGGAGTTGCTCACCAGGCCCGCGATGTTCGCCACCGAGCAGGCCAGGGCGAAGCCGGTGGCCGCCGCGGTGCCTTTGAGAAAGGTCGCCGGCAGGCTGAAGAACACCGGCACCGCGCCGATGATCGCCGCCGAGGCAATCGCGAACAGCACCACGGTGGCAGCCACGTTATGGGTGAAGAAGGTGCTGGTGGCCATCGCGGCTGCGCCAATGAAAAACGGCACGATGATGTGCCAGCGGCGTTCGCGGTGCTTGTCCGAGCTGGCGCCAATCAGCAGCATGCCCAGCAGCGCGGCGACACTCGGCAGCGCGGTGAGGATGCCGATATGGAAGGTGTCGGTGACCCCGGCGTTGCGGATAAACGTTGGCATCCAGAACCCCATGGCGTAGGCGCTGAGCAGGATCGAAAAGTCGATCCCGCCGAGCATCCACACCTTGAGGTTGAAGAACCCGTCACGGAAGCTGTGCTTGCTGCCGGCACCGTCGGCGTCATCCTTGCGCAGCTCGCGTTCCAGCAGGGTCTTTTCCTCGATCGACAGCCATTTGGCTTGTTGGTAGCTGTTGGGCAACGCCCAGAACGTCAGGACGCCGAGCAGCACGCTGGGCACTGCTTCGATCAGGAACAGCCACTGCCAGCCACGCAGGCCCGCCATATGGTCGAAGTGCCCCATGATCCAGCCGGACAGCGGGCCGCCGATCACGCTGGACAGCGGCAGGCCGATCATGAACAACGCAATGATGCGTCCGCGCCGGTGCGTGGGAAACCAGGTGGTCAGGTAGTACAGCACCCCAGGCAAAAAGCCCGCTTCGGCGGCACCGAGCAAAAAGCGCAGGATGTAGAACTGGGTGGTCGAGGTGACCAGCATGGTGCAGGCCGAGAGCAGGCCCCAGGTGATCATGATGCGCGCGATCCAGATTTTTGCGCCGACCCGCTCCAGCACCAGGTTACTCGGTACTTCAAAGATGATGTAGCCCACGAAGAACAGGCCGGCCCCGAGGCCGAACGCGGTTTCGCTGAACTGCAACTGGTCGAGCATCTGCAGTTTGGCGAAGCCGATGTTGATCCGGTCGAGGTACGCGGCCAGATAGCAGAAGCACAGGAACGGGATCAGCTTCCAGGTGATCTTGTGGTAGAGCGTGTTGACGGGATCGGCGACCGTGGTCGCGGGTGCTGCATTCGCAATGGGCATTGGGGTGTCTCCTGGCGGTGACTTATGGTTTTTATGCTGCCGCTTTGTTCCAGCACTTCGGCGTGCTGTACAAGCGACGTCCAAAGGCAGTGTCAGAAGACTGAGGGGGTCGGGTTGGCCTTTACCGGTGGCGAGGGAGCCTGCTCCCGTCGAGCAGCCCCAGAGTGCTGGGAGCGCTGCGCACTCCAACGCGAGCAAGCTCGCTCGCCACCGGTAAGGTGCCTGGCTTCAGGCCTCAGTTTTTTCAAGACCGCGCTCTACGGCGCAGTTCTTAGTAACGTCTTATTGCTCCCTGAATTTGCTCATCGCCTCCTGCTTGCTCACCACGTCGCCGTACTTGCTGTCGATATCGAACAAGTTGGCTTCATGGGGCGCCGGGTGTCGATCGCCGACGCACTCGCGCACGACGATGGTGCGAAACCCGTGTTGCACCGCGTCCACCGCCGTTGCACGAATGCAGCCACTGGTGGAGCAGCCGGCCAGTACCACTGTGTCGATGCCCTGGGCGTGCAGCATCGGGGCCAGGCTGCTGCCGAAAAACGCGCTGGCGTATTGTTTGGTGATCACCACTTCATCGGCCTGGGGCACGACCTCGGCGCAGAACGCGGCGAGGGGGTTGCCTTCGACCATGTCCTTCATCACTGGGGCCTTTTTTACCCAGATACCGCCGTCGACGAAATGGCCGGGATGGTAGCGGATATTGGTGTGCACCACCGCAATCCCGTGCTTGCGCGCGGTGGCCAGCAGCTCGACGCTCTCAGCCACGGCAGTCACCACGCCCGGCGCGAACAACGGTGCGCCTTCGGTGGTGTAGCCCTGCATGAAGTCGATCATCAGCAAGGCGGCTTTTTTACCGAAGCCGATGCGGTTGCCCCAGACGCCCTGGTAGTTGGCGTTGGCGGATTGTTCGCTCATCGTTTCAATCCCTCATATTTGGACAATGCACTTACCCTGTGGTGATGGAGTTTGTTGGGGTCAGCTCGCCACTTCTCCATCTGCGCTTCAGTACGCGCCGGAGAGCAAGGCGCCGGCGCCGGGAACGATGGGTTCCAGGTCCAGGGCCTTGAGCATGGCGTAGGTGGTGGCGATGGCGGCGGTGAGCACTGGCTTGCCGGTTTGTGCTTCGACCTTGGCCACCACCGGCAGCGACTGCATCTGCACGCAGGCCGACAGCACGATCACATCGACGCCTTGTAGGTTCATTCCGGCGACAATGGCCGGCAGGTTGGCCGGATCGTGACGGGCCACGTCGAGGTTGTCGGGGATCTCCAGGGCGCGCCAGTCCACCACCTCGAAGCCTTCTTCGCGGATGTAGTTCACCACCAGTTCGGTCAGCGGCTTCATATAGGGCGCGACAATCGCGATGCGCTTGGCGCCCATGACTTTCAAGCCTTCGATCAGCGCCCCGGCACTGGTGATCACCGGGGCGTTGGCGTCGTTATCGGCAGTGGCCTTGCGCAGGCGCTGTTCGGAGTTGCGGTGATAGCCCAGGCCCATGGCCATGATCGCCACCAGGCACGCATAGCCCAGCACGTCGACCTTGGCGTCGGACAGTTCGACGGCGCAACGATCGGATTCGCCGTCCATCGCCGCCAGTTCTTCCTTGCGCACTTGCTTCATGCGCATGCGGCTGGAGTGAAAGGTAAAGCGCTCGGGGCGGATCGCCTGGCGCGCGGTGAGCATCGCCGGGATCTCGGTTTCCATGGTGGTGTTGGAGCTCGGCACAATCTGGCCAATGCGGTAAAGCTTCTGCATGGTGGTGTCCTTATTGTTGTACGAGGAAGTCGCCGAGGGCGTGGAAGAAGCCTTCGAGGTCGTCCCACGGAATCATGTGCCCGGCATTCGGTACGCGGGCGACCTGGATGCTCGGTTGCAGGGCCTGGATTTCCGCGATGTCGTCATCCAGGATCACGCCACCACGCCCGGCCACCATCAACAGGGCCGGGGCCTTGAGGTGCGGCAGGTCTTGGTGGAAGTCCACCGTGTGGAAGTCATTGAAGGCACGCACGATGGCCGGTTCAAAGCAGGTGTGCAGCCACTCGGCGCGCAGTTGCAGTTGCGCGTCGGTCCAGGTGGCGCAGAAGGCGCGCATGGCCTCTGCGTCCATGCCGATCAGGGATTGGCGGATCGAGTCGACGTACCACGGCAGTTTGCTCGGGTATTCACGCCGGCCGGGGCCGGACACTGGTGGGTCGATCAGCACCACACGGTTGACGCCCCTGGGGTGCTTGACCGCGCTGCGTACGGCAAAGCGCGCGCCCATGGAATGGCCGACCAAGTGGTAGCTGTCCAGGTGGAGTGCGTCGGCAAAGGCGCCAATGTCCTCGGCGCAGGTGTCTGCGCTGTAGTCCAGCCCAGGTCCGGTGGAGGACAGCCCACGTCCGCGCACGTCCAGCACGTAGGTGTCGAAGTGTTCGCCCAGGCGTTCGGCGACGAACCCCCAGGTGATTGCAGGGCTGGTGATGCCCGGGATCAGGATCAGCGCCGGCCCTTTGCCGCCGTAGCGCAGGTAATGCTGGCGAATGCCATTGGCCTGCACGTTGCCGCCATAGAGGAAGGTGCTCACGCGGCCACCCCCGATTTCAGCTCCTGGGCGTACAGGTCATAGCCGTAGACCCAGGCCGGATCTTCCTGGGTGCGCAGCCAGGTGTTGGCGTTGGACACGGCCTGCACGCGGGACGCACGTTCCTTGCGGTTGGCTTCGTAGAGCTGGAAGGCGGTGCGGTAGTCGCTGATCCCGGTTTCCTGCAGGCAGCGGGTGAGCATGGCGGCGTCTTCGATGGCCATGCCCGCGCCTTGGGCCATGTGTGGTTTCATCGGGTGGCAGGCATCGCCCAACAGCACAAGGCGGCCGCGGCTCCACAGCGGCAACGGGTTGCGGTTGCGCAGCGGCCATTTGGTCACGCTTTCGGTGGATTCGATCAGCGCCTGCACGGTGGGGTGGTAACCCTTGAACGCCTCGAACATCTCTTCGCGGCTGCTGTCGACGAAGGCACCCTGGAAGTCCCATTCGGCATGGGGCACACCGGTCACGTAGTAGTACTCGTCGCGCTTGCCGGTGGTGTAGTAGACCATCATGTGACGGTCTTCGGTCCACCACTTGATGCAGTCCTCGAACGTGAGGTCGTACTTGGCCAACTGGTCGCCACGGATCAGCGCGCGGTGCGCGACCCAGCCGCTGTACAGCGGTTTTTCCACGCCGAGCAGTTCTTCGCGGATCTTTGAGTTGATGCCGTCGGCGCCGATCACGATATCGGCGTAGGTCACTTCGCCGTCGGCAAAGGTCAGGCGCACCTGGGTATCGGTTTCTTCAAGGGTTTCCAGGCGCTTGTTGAAGTGCAGGGTGCCGGGCTTGAGGGTGGACATCTGCAAGGCGTGCAGGTCGCCGCGGTGCACGGTGATATAGGAAGCACCGTAGCCGGTGAGGGGGATGCGCGAGAGGTAGTCGCCGGTTTCGCCGCAACGGCTGAACCAGTGCTCGGGGTGCGAGCCCATCAAGTCCAACTGCTTCTCGATGCCCATGCGGCGGAAGATTTTCATGATGTTGGGGCCCATGTGGATGCCCGCGCCCAACCGGGAAAATTCCGGTGCCTGCTCAAAAACGTCCACGTCGAAGCCGGCTTGTTGCAACAGGGTGGCTGCCGCCGCGCCACCCAGGCCGGCACCGACGATGGCGATTTTTTGTGTGCTTCCCATGGGGCGTGTTCCTCTCTCTTTTTGATTTTTCGGCGGTATCTTTCCGCAAGGTTTTTAAAGTGTATACGCTCATTTTTTGAAATGGGAAGTCCATCGTTGAAAATTTATTTTTGGGCGTCAATCGGCCTGTGTAACGCTTGGTAGCCATTAAATATTAGGTTTGTGTGGGTTGGTAACGGTTTGGCGCGGCGCTTGCAGTCGGCCTGCAATTCAGGTCTTATCGTTATTAAATGGCGTATACGCTATAAAAGTGCACTAGAGTGAAGCGCAATGCCTGAACTTGGTGCAACCCAACAGGAGACAGGAAAATGCCGGTAAGCGATTGCGAACTGACCCAGATGTTTGAACATGTGCTGAGGTTGTCGAAGGTCGATGCGACCCAGAGCGTGGCCGTGCTCAAGAGCCATTATTCCGACGCGCGTACCGTGCGTGCCGCAATGGACGCGGCGCAGCGCTTGGGCGCCAAGGTGTACGCAGTGGAATTGCCGTCGTTCAACCATCCACGGGCGATGGGCAATGACATGACCGCCTACTGCGGTGACACCGCACTCACCGGCAATATCGCCGCCCAGCGTGCGCTTGAAGCCGCCGACCTGATCGTCGATACCATGATGCTGCTGCACTCGCCGGAGCAGGAGCAGATCCTCAAGACCGGCACGCGCATCCTGCTGGCTGTGGAGCCGCCGGAAGTGCTGGCGCGCATGCTGCCCAGCGAAGACGACAAGGTGCGCGTACTGGCGGCCGAACAGATGTTGAAGAAAGCGCGTTCGATCCACGTCAAATCCCGCGCCGGCAGCGATTTCCGCGCCGCCTTGGGGCAGTACCCGTCAGTGACTGAATACGGTTTTGCCGATGAACCTGGGCGCTGGGACCACTGGCCGAGTGGTTTTCTGTTCTCCTGGCCTAACGAAGAAACCGCCGAGGGCGTGCTGGTGCTGGACATTGGCGACATCCTCCTGCCGTTCAAGACCTACACCCGCGAGAAGATCACCCTGGAGATCGAGAAAGGCTTTATCACCGGGATTCATGGTGGTTTCGAGGCCGAATACCTGCGCGACTACATGAAGTACTTCAACGACCCTGAGGTGTACGGCATCTCCCATATCGGCTGGGGCTTGCAGCCGCGGGCGCAATGGACCGCCATGGGCCTGCATGACAAGAACGACGGCATGTGCATGGATGCGCGGGCGTTCTATGGCAACTTCCTGTTTTCCACCGGGCCGAATACCGAGGTGGGCGGCACGCGCAAGACGCCGTGCCATATGGATATTCCGCTGCGCAATTGCGACGTGTACCTGGATGATGAGGCGGTGGTGATTGCGGGGGATGTGGTGGCCCCCGCAGCGTCCTTGGCTCGCTGAAAATCCCGTGTGGGCAGGGGGCAAGTCCCCTCCCGCATTTTTGAGTGCTTTCAGGCGATGAGTGCCTTGAGTCATTTCGGCATCCCCGCCATCATGCCTTCCCATCGCCAACCACCCACCGAGTCCGCCGTGCCTGATTCCTACGTCTTTTCTGAACAAGTTGGCCACCTGTTGCGCAAGGCCTACCAGCGCCACCTGGCGATCTTTCAGCAGAATGTCGGCGATTCGCAGCTCACTGCTGTGCAGTTCGTCACCCTGTGTGCGCTGCGCGATCACGGTGCAAGTTCCCTGACTGAGCTGGTCAAGGCCACGGCTGTGGACCAGGCGACCATTCGCGGGATTGTCGAACGGCTCAAGGTGAAGGAACTGATTACCCTGGAGCCCGACCCGCAAGACAAGCGCAAGGTGGTGGTCAACCTGTCTGGCGCGGGCGCCGAACTGGTCGCACACACTACGCCGCGCGCGGCACAGATCAGCGAGTTGACCATGAGCAACCTCAACCCCGCCGAACGGGTGGCGGTGCTGTTCCTGCTGCGCAAGATGATCGACGATCCCCAGGACTGATAGCGGCCTGGAGCCGGGCTTGGTTTGGTTAGCGGGCCCGTAGTGGCAAGGGGACCTTGTTGTGGCAAGTGGGCCTGTTGTGGCAAGGGGACTTGTTGTGGCAAGGGGACCTGTTGTGGCAAGGGGACCTGTTGTGGCAAGGGGACCTGTTGTGGCGAGCGGGCTTGTTGTGGCGAGCGGGCTTGTTGTGGCGAGCGGGCTTGCCCCGCGTTGGGTGGCGAAGCCGCCCAATAAAGTCGCCGAGTTCTTTCTGAAAAACCGTGGCGCCTGGGGTTAGGGCCGCTTCGCGCCCCAACGCGGGGCAAGCCCGCTCGCCACAACAAGTCCCCTTGCCACAGCACAACCAGCCCACTTGCCACAGAGGATGCGTCCACCCCCTTGGCATCGTTTTTGCTCTGAGTTGATGTAGCAGGCACTTCATGAGTCAAGTGTGTCGCGAGGCCCCAGGTCCGTGACGCTTTTTTTTGACTGTTTCATGTAGTGACTACTTCATCAATGGAGACAGGCGAAGCGAATGATCAGCCCTCACATCACGGTAGCGCTTGAGGTCAACGGCCAACCCAGCGAAGTCAGCGCCATGGCGGACACCTCGCTGCTACTGGTGTTGCGCAATGACCTGCAACTCAACGGCCCCAAGTACGGCTGCGGTTTGGGGGAGTGCGGCGCATGTACCGTGATCATCGATGGCGTGGCCGCGCGCTCCTGTGTATTCCCGCTGTCGGGGGCGGCAGGGCGCAAGATCGTCACCCTTGAAGGCCTCGGCACGCGCCAGGCGCCGCACCCGGTGCAGCAGGCCTTTATTGATGAGCAGGCCGCCCAATGCGGTTACTGCCTCAACGGCATGATCATGACCACCAAGGCTTTGCTTGACCGCAATCCCAACCCCAGCGAAGCCGAGGTGCGCAATGAGTTGTCGGGCAACCTCTGCCGCTGTGGCACCCATCTCGAAATCCTCCGCGCGGTGCTGCGTGCCGCCCGCCTTATGACCGTGGATCGATGACCATGACCGATACTCCGCTTTCCCGTGACCAGTGGCTGGCCAAGGCCGGCGTGCTGCTGATCGTCGATGATGTGCTACCGCCTTCCGGCCCGGTGGCCAAGGGCGGGACGCCCACCGTGAAGCCCAAGGAACTGGGATTGTTTATCGCCGTGAACGATGACGGTCTGGTGTACGCCTTCAACGGCCATGTGGACCTGGGCACCGGTATCCGCACCGCGCTGGCGCAGATCGTCGCCGAAGAGCTCGATCTGGACCTGGACCAGGTGAGGATGGTGCTCGGCGACACGGAGCGCGTGCCAAATCAGGGCGCGACGATTGCCAGCGCGACCTTGCAGATTTCCGCAGTGCCGCTGCGTAACGCGGCGGCCGAAGCGCGGCGCTTTCTGCTGGCGCGGGCCGCCGGGCGTTGGGGCGTGAGTACGGCGAGCCTCAAGGTGGAAGCGGGCGTGATTCATGCGTCAGACGGGCGAACCCTCACCTATGGCGAGCTGGTCTGCGGCCAGCGCGATCAGTTGCGCGTCAGCGGTGATGCCCCCTTGAAGGCCCTTGAGGATTATCGCCTGGTGGGCAAGGGCGCCGAACGGGTAGACATCCCCGGCAAGGCCACTGGCGAGTTGACCTATGTCCATGACATGCGTGTGCCCGGCATGCTCCATGGTCGGGTGGTGCGCCCGCCGTATGCAGGGCTGGATTGCGGCGACTTTGTCGGCAACAGCCTGTTGAGCGTGGATGAGTCCTCCATCGCGCATATCCCCGGCATCGTCGCGGTGGTGGTGATCCGTGATTTTGTCGGGGTGGTGGCGCTGCGCGAGGAGCAGGCGATCAAGGCCGCCGAGGCGCTGCAGGTGCACTGGAAACCGTGGAACAATGGGTTGCCGGATATGAGCGATGTTGAGCAGGCGATCCGCGACAATCCTCGCGTTCGCCGCACGGTGCTCGACCAGGGCAATGTCGACGAAGCGCTCGCCAATGCCAGCCAGCGCATGCCGCGCAGTTACCTGTGGCCATACCAGATGCACGGCTCCATCGGCCCATCCTGCGGCGTGGCGGATTACACGCCGGCCGGCAGCCGCGTATGGTCCGGCAGCCAGAACCCGCACCTGCTGCGCGCTGACCTCGCGTGGTTGTTGGCCTGCGATGAAGCGCTGATCGAGGTGATCCGCATGGAGGCTGCCGGCTGTTACGGGCGCAATTGTGCCGACGATGTGTGTGCCGACGCGCTGCTGCTGTCGCGCGCGGTGGGCAAGCCGGTGCGCGTGCAACTGAGCCGTGAACAGGAACACCTGTGGGAGCCCAAGGGCACCGCGCAGCTGATGGAAGTGGATGGCGGCCTCAACGCCGACGGCAGCATTGCCGCCTACGATTTTGAAACCAGCTACCCCTCGAATGGCGCGCCGACCCTGGCGCTGTTGTTGACCGGTCGTGTCGAGCCGGTGGCGGCGATGTTCGAGATGGGCGACCGCACCTCGATTCCACCCTATGACATCGAGTCCATGCGCGTGACCATCAACGACATGGCACCCATCGTGCGGGCTTCGTGGATGCGCGGCGTATCGGCCTTGCCCAACACCTTCGCCCACGAATCCTATATCGACGAACTGGCGTTCGCTGCCGGCGTGGACCCGGTGGAATACCGCCTGCGTTATCTCAAGGATGAGCGCGCCATCGATCTGGTCAAATCCACCGCTGAACGCGCCAACTGGTCGCCGCGCACTGCGCCGATGCAGACCGCCAGCGAAGACCACCTGCTGCGCGGCCGCGGCTTTGCCTACGCGCGCTACATCCATAGCAAATTCCCAGGTTTCGGTGCGGCCTGGGCGGCGTGGGTGGCGGACGTGGCGATCGACAAGCAGACCGGCGATGTGTCGGTGACGCGGGTGGTGATCGGCCATGACGCAGGGATGATGATCAACCCGGCGGGCGTGCAACATCAGATCCACGGCAACGTGATCCAGTCCACCAGCCGCGTACTCAAAGAGCGCGTGACGTTTGAAGAGTCGACGGTGGCGAGCAAGGAGTGGGGCGGTTACCCGATTCTGACCTTTCCCGAAGTGCCGCAGATCGATGTGATGATGAGGCCGCGCCAGGATCAGCCGCCCATGGGCGCTGGTGAGTCGGCGTCGGTGCCCAGCGCGGCGGCGATTGCCAATGCGATCTACGACGCCACCGGGATTCGCTTTCGCGAGTTGCCGATCACCCCGGAACGTGTGCTGGCGGCGTTGAATGCCGGCACCTTGGGGGAGCCCGCCAAGTCGCCGGAAAAACGCCGCAGGTGGTGGTTCGGTGCGCTGTTCGCCACCCTGGGCGCGGTGCTGGCCACGGCCTGGCCGTTTCACAGCGAGATTGCACCCATTGCGCCGCCCAGCGCCGGCACCTGGTCCAAGGCCACGCTGGAACGCGGGCGTTTGCTGGCGGCGGCAGGGGATTGCGCGGTGTGCCATACGGCGCCTGGTGGAGCGGCCAATGCTGGTGGCCTGGCGATGCAGACGCCGTTCGGCACGCTGTACAGCAGCAATATCACCCCGGATGTCGAGACCGGCATTGGCGCCTGGTCATACCCCGCGTTCGAGCGGGCGATGCGCGATGGGATTGGCCGTGACGGACGCAACCTGTACCCGGCGTTTCCCTACACGGCGTTTCGCAACATCAACGATGCCGACATGCAGGCCCTGTACGCCTACCTGATGGCCCAGGCGCCGGTTAGCCAGGCGCCGACGCCGAATGCCATGAGGTTTCCGTTCAATCTCCGGCCACTGATGGCGGGGTGGAATGCACTCAATCTGCGTCGCGGTGAAATCACCCCGCAGCCTGAACGCAGTGAGCAATGGAATCGCGGCAATTATCTGGTGAACGGCTTGGGGCACTGCGCGGCGTGCCATTCGCCGCGCAATCTGATGGGGGCAGAGAAGGGCGGCAAGGCGTTCCTGGCCGGTGGCATCGTGGACGGCTGGGAGGCCCCGGCGCTGACGGGGCTGTCGAAGGCGCCGACGCCGTGGACCGAAGATCAGTTGTTCACGTATTTGAGTACCGGTTATGCCGATGCCCATGGCGTGGCGGCGGGCCCGATGGGGCCGGTGGTCAGTGAGTTGTCGAAATTGCCCAAGGCGGATATCCGTGCGATGGCGGTGTACCTGGCGTCGCTGAAGGGCGAGGCCGTTGCTGACGTGCAGGTGGCGACCAGGGTGCCAAATCCCAATGGCCGGCGTGTGTTCGAGGGCGCGTGCAAAGCCTGCCATGCCGATGGCCTGGGGCCGAAATTGTTTGGGGTCAGCCCGTCACTGGCGACCAATACCAATGTGCACAGCGATCGGCCGGACAATTTGATCAAGGTGATCCTGCAAGGCATCAACAACCCGGCCACACAGGATCTGGGCTATATGCCGGGCTTCAAGGACAGCCTGTCGAACACTCAGGTGGCGGATCTGGTGGCCTATCTGCGCGGGCGATTTGCGCCGAACGCGCCAGGCTGGGAAGGGCTGGAACAGAAGGTCGCCCACCTACGCGCCAACCCTGGTACGCACTGACACTATTATGGCAAGCGGGCTTGCGCCCACAGGTGGGTCCGGTTTCTACAAGGGGGGCGGTGTGACGCCCCGGACCACCAGGTCACTGATAAATCCCAGCCAATCCTGCTGCGGCCCCTTGTTCGACAAATCCTCCCCCAGGAACGAGCTGAGGGTATGGCGGTTGGAGTTATAGAAGTAGCACAGCGAGGCGATCATCAAGTACACGTGCTTGAGGTCGACATCCTCGCGGAACACGCCCTGGGCCTGGCCGGCTTCGATAATCGGCCGCAATACGCCAACCGCTTCGCCTGACAGCCGTCGCATCTCACCCGACTGCCGGGCGTGCTTGCCCTGGTGCAGGTTCTCGATGCTGAGGATCGCCACGAACTCCGGGTGCTTGACGTAGTAGTTCCAGATAAACCCCACCAGGTCGCGCAGGGCCTGCACGGGTGTGTCGAGGTTCAGCTTGAGTTTGCCTTCGGCTTGGTTGAATTGCTCGTAGGTGTGTTCCAGCACGCAGACGAACAGGTGTTCCTTGCTGCCGAAATAGTAATAGAGCATGCGGTCGTTGGAGTCGGCCTCCTTGGAGATGGTATCGACGCGCCCGCCGGAATAGCCGTCGCGGGTGAACACCTTGACCGCCGCCTGGAGGATGCGCGCGCGGGTCTGGTCGGCCTGTTGTGCCCGAATGCCGGTCTTCTTGATCACCATGTCAAAGTGCCTCGCACGACAGTTTGGGCGCGGAATATAGCATGGGGATTTTCCGCTCCGTTCTGTGGCCGACAAGTTCTGTAATAAAAACGCCATTGCGCTGGGGATTCAATCCGCGCCGGGCTATTTTGGTGCATCTCAATAACTAGAGTAGTCATGGATGAAATACCAACCTTTCAGCCGCACATTAATTGCCACTGCGCTGGTTTTGACGGTCAGCGGCGTGCACGCCGCCTCCCAGGCCCCGGTGGCCGGTGAAAATGGCATGGTGGTGACCGCCCAGCATTTGGCCACTCATGTGGGCGTGGATGTACTCAAGGCTGGCGGCAATGCGGTGGATGCGGCCGTGGCCGTCGGCTACGCGTTGGCGGTGGTGTATCCGGCGGCGGGTAACCTCGGCGGCGGCGGCTTTATGACCGTGCAACTGGCCGACGGGCGCAAGACCTTCCTCGACTTCCGCGAAAAAGCCCCCTTGGCGGCCACCGCCGACATGTACCTGGACAAGGACGGCAACGTCGTTGACGGCCTCAGCGCCAAGGGCCATCTGGCGGTCGGCGTTCCCGGCACGGTGTCGGGCATGGAGCTGGCCTTGAGCAAATACGGCACCCTCAAGCGCGCCCAGGTGATTGCCCCGGCGATCAAGCTGGCGGAAAACGGCTTTGAACTGGAACAGGGCGATATCGACCTGCTGCACACCGCCACTGGTGAGTTCGAAAAAGACAAGGACCTGCGCGCGATCTTCCTGCACAACGGCCAACCGATGCAGGTGGGCCAGAAGCTGGTCCAGAAAGACCTGGCCAAGACGTTGAAAGAAATCTCTGCCAAGGGCAGCGACGGCTTCTATAAAGGCTGGGTGGCCAAGGCGTTGGTGGATTCCAGCCAGGCCGGCAAAGGCATCATCACCCAGGCTGACCTCGACAAGTACAAGACCCGCGAACTGGCGCCTATCGAGTGCGACTATCGTGGCTACCACGTGGTCTCGGCGCCGCCACCGAGCTCCGGGGGCGTGGTGATCTGCCAGATCATGAACATCCTCGAAGGCTACCCGATGGCCGACCTGGGCTATCACTCGGCCCAGGGCCTGCACTACCAGATCGAAGCGATGCGCCACGCCTATGTGGACCGCAACAGCTACCTCGGCGATCCGGACTTCGTGAAGAACCCGATCGAGCATCTGCTCGACAAAAACTACGCCACGAAACTGCGTGACGCGATCGAGCCGAACAAGGCCGGCGACTCCCAGGCGATCAAGCCCGGCGTATCGCCCCATGAAGGCAACAACACCACTCACTACTCCATCGTCGACAAGTGGGGCAACGCGGTGTCGGTGACCTACACCCTCAACGACTGGTTCGGTGCCGGCGTGATGGCGAGCAAGACCGGGGTGATCCTCAACGATGAAATGGACGACTTTACCGTCAAGGTCGGCGTGCCGAACATGTATGGGCTGGTGCAGGGTGAAGCCAACGCCATCGCACCGGGCAAGGCGCCGTTGTCGTCGATGAGCCCGACCATCGTGACCAAGGACGGCAAGGCCGTGATGGTCGTCGGTACGCCGGGTGGCAGCCGCATCATCACCGCCACCTTGCTGACCATCCTCAATGTCATCGACTACAAGATGAACATCCAGGAAGCCGTCGACGCGCCGCGTTTCCACCAACAGTGGATGCCAGACACCACCAACCTCGAAACCTTTGCGGTGAGCCCCGACACCCAGAAGATCCTCGAAAGTTGGGGCCACAAGTTTGCCGGGCCTCAGGATGCCAACCACCTGGCCGCGATCCTGGTGGGCGCACCGTCGCTGGAGGGCAAGCCAGTGGGGAATAACCGCTTCTATGGGGCCAATGACCCGCGTCGTAATACCGGGCTGTCGCTGGGCTACTAACCGCTGCAACTCCCTGTAGGAGCGAGCTTGCTCGCGAAGAACGTCAACGATAACGCGGGCATTCTGGATTGATCCGGTGCCCCTGCGCTCTTCGCGCGCAAGCTCGCTCCTACAGTATCTGTTTGACTGCCGCGAAGGCTTTGGCGCGGCGCGCTTCCCAATCCCCTCGAATCACCACCACCGCCTGTCGATGCTGCTGCATCCACTCAAGGCCATCGTTGAAAAACGCCTGGCGGTCGGCCAATTGCGGTTGGCAGCGCTGGCCATCCGCAGTCCATTCCACATCCTCCGGGGATAGCAGCAGGTGCAGGTCGTAGTGCCGGGCCAGCAGTTCGTCGTCGAGCCACGCCGGGTAGTCGCCGAACAGGGTCTGGCTCCACAGCTTGTTGGTCAGCAGGTGCGTGTCGAGGATCAGCAGGTGCGGTTGTTCGGCGCGGGCGGCATCTTCCCAGGCCAGTTGGCCACGAGCGATGGCCGGAATGTCGGCCAGGCGGGTGTCACGCTGATGCTGGTCGATGAAATAGCGCACGTATTCCCCCACCATCAGCCCGCCGAAATGGGCTTGCAGTTCGCTCGCCAGCCAGCTTTTACCGCTGGATTCGGGGCCGGCCAGTACCACTACTTTCATGCGTGCAACGCCGGGTCGGCGCGCCATTCACGCCAGCCTTGCACGGCGATCACCGTGAACAAGGCGTAAAGCGCGGCGGTGAGGTAGAGGCCTTTGTAGAGAAACAGCCCGACGAAGATCACATCGAGGGCGACCCACAGCGGCCAGCACTGCACGCGCTTCTGCGCCATCCACATCTGCGCCACCAGGCTGAAGCCAGTCAGGGCGGCATCGAGCCAGGGTTGGGCGGCGTCGGTCCAGTGGGCCATGGCAGCGCCGAGCAGCAGGCTGCCGACCGCACCGATGGCCAGGCTGGTCATGATTGCAGGCCAGCCCAGGCGGGTGACCTGGCGGCCTTGCCTGACCTCGCCGGCGCGGGTCCACTGCCACCAGCCGTACACCTGCAAGGCGGCGTAGACCACCTGCAGCAGCATGTCGGAGTAGAGTTTCACGTCATAGAACACCCAAGTGTAGAGCAGCACCATCACCAGCCCGATGGGCCAGCACCAGGGGTTTTGCTTGACTGTCAGCCAGACAGCGATCACCCCCAGGGCGGCGGCGAACAGTTCAAGCCCGGACATGGTGGTTCCTTGGGAGAGTGGGAGAGGGCGGGGATTGTAACCAGAGGCAGGCAATCTTCAAAACACCGGAGGGCAAATGTGGGAGGGGCGGTGCGACGATTCGACTTGCCCCCTCCCACAGGTTGAACGGCGCTAGACCTTGAATTGGCGCAGCAAGCCTTCGAGTTGCTCGCTCAGGCTACGCAGGTGCGCACTGGCCACGCTGGACTGTTCTGCCGCCAGCGCCGTGCTGTGGGACAGCCCGGCGGCCTGGGTCACGTTCTGGTTGATGTCTTCCACTACGTGCGCCTGTTGCAGGGTGGCGCTGGCAATCGAGGCGTTGAGGCCGTTGAGGTTTTGCAGCGCCTGACCGATGGCAGTGAGGCTGGCACCGGCCTGGCCGGCCTGTTCGATGGTCAGTTGCGAGGCGCTGTGGCTATCGCTGATGACCTTGACCGCAGCTTCCGAGTGACCTTGCAGGCGCTCGATCATCGCCTGGATTTCAGCCGTGGATTTTTGCGTGCGCTGGGCCAGCAGGCGCACTTCATCCGCGACCACGGCAAACCCGCGCCCTTGCTCGCCGGCCCGCGCGGCTTCGATCGCGGCGTTCAAGGCGAGCAGGTTGGTCTGGTCGGCGATCGAGCGGATCACTTCGAGCACGCCGCCGATCTGGGTGCTTTCACTGGACAGGGTACGGATCACTTCCACGGCCTGGCTGATGGTGGTGGACAGTTGGTCGATCTGTTGCAGGCTGCTGTCGATATTGACCTGGCCCTGCTGTGCCTGGGCCTGGGCGTCGCGCATTTCACTGGCGGCGTGCTCGGCGTTTTTCGCCACGTCCTGCACGCCGTAGGTGACTTCATTGATCGCGGTGGCCACCAGCTCCATCTGCTGCGACTGTTGCTGGCTGCGGTCATGGGCCTGGGAGGCGTTGTTGCCCAGCTCGGTGGACGACTGTCCCAGGGCATTGGCGCAGACCTGCAATTGGCTGACGACCTGGCGCAGCTTGGCGGTAAAACTGTTGAAATGCTGGGACAACTGGGTGACTTCGTCCCGGCCGTGGGTGTCGAGGTTGCGGGTCAGGTCGCTTTCGCCGCTGGCGATATTGCCCATGGCGTTCACGGCTTCCTGCAATGGCCGCACGATGCTGCGCACGATCAGCGAGACCAGCAGGGCCATGACCACGGCGATGGCCAGGCCGATCCCCGACGCTTTCCACACCTGCACATTGAACTCGGCCTGGACATCATCCACATACACGCCGGAGCCGATGATCCAGCCCCAGGGCTCGAACAGTTGGATATACGAGGTCTTCTCAACCGGTGCGTCGGACCCCGGCTTCGGCCAACGGTAGCTGATGATCCCGGCGCCCTTGGTCTTGGCCAGGCTGACGAACTCGTTGAACACGGCAAAGCCGTCCGGGTCGCGGATCGCCGAGAGGTTCTGGCCATCGAGCTTGGGGTTGGCCGGGTGCATGATCATCACCGGCGTCAGGTCGTTGATCCAGAAATAATCGTCATGGCCATAGCGCAAACCGCGCACCGCGCTCAGGGCTTGTTTTTGCGCAGCTTCGCGGGTCATGACGCCGGTGGTTTCGAGGCTGTGATAAAAAGTCAGGATTCCGCTGGCGGTCTGTACCACGTTCTGGGTCTGTTGGCGCTTGGCCTGATAAAGGTCGCCATGAATCTGCTTGAGCATCAGCAAACCCAGGGTCAGCAGCATCAGCACGGCGACTATCAGGATCAGCCAGAGGCGCCGGCTGATCGACATATTGCGCAAACTGTTCATCGTCCTGTCACTCCGTGCTTTTTATAATTGTGGCCGTCGCATCGACATTTCCGGCTTGTCTGATAGGCTTTCGGCCTGAAATTGGAAAACCTGAGTACTGCCTGATTTTTCACAGAATTTTTGCAGACCGGCGTTGAATCTCAACACCGGGCACTTTAGTGCGCTCGTTGTCAGTGAACCATTAAAAAGACTAGCGAGGCTTGCCGTAGCGCAAGACCTTTGGGGGAAGTATGGATTTGTGGACCGCCGCACAGGCATTGATACTCGGCGTGGTGGAAGGACTGACAGAGTTCCTGCCCATCTCCAGCACAGGCCACCAGATTATCGTCGCCGACTTGCTCGACTTCGGCGGCGAACGTGCCATGGCGTTCAATATCATCATCCAGCTCGGCGCGATCCTCGCGGTGGTCTGGGAGTTTCGGCGCAAGATTCTCGACGTGGTCACCGGCCTGCCGACCCAGCGCAACGCCCAGCGATTCACGCTCAACCTGTTGATCGCGTTCCTGCCGGCGGTGGTACTGGGGGTGATTTTCGCCAACCTGATCCACCATTACCTGTTCAACCCGATCACCGTGGCCACGGCGCTGGTAGTGGGCGGCATCGTCATGTTGTGGGCCGAGCGCCGCCAACACGAAGTGCATGCCGAGACCGTCGATGACATCACTTGGAAAGACGCGCTGAAGGTGGGCTTTGCCCAGTGCCTGGCAATGATCCCCGGCACCTCGCGTTCCGGCTCGACCATTATCGGTGGCCTGCTGTTCGGCCTGTCGCGCAAGGCCGCCACCGAGTTCTCGTTCTTCCTGGCCATGCCGACCATGGTCGGTGCGGCGGTGTATTCGGGCTACAAGTACCGTGACCTGTTCCAGCCGGCCGACCTGCCGGTGTTCGCCATCGGCTTTGTCACCTCGTTCATCTTCGCGATGATCGCGGTCAAGGGCCTGCTCAAGTTCATCGCCAGCCATAGCTATGCGGTGTTTGCCTGGTATCGGATTGCCTTCGGCCTGCTGATCCTGGCGACCTGGCAGTTCGGTTGGATCGACTGGGCAGCGGCCAAGGCATGACGATTCAACACCCGCGCCTGAAGGCGCTGATCTTCGCGTTGTTGTGCGCGGCGCCGCTGTTGGGGGCGGTGCTGGTGTGGCAGCGCGGTGAAACGGTGATCCCGCTGGTGGCCTATGGCGTGGTCAGCGTGGTGGCGTTCTTTTTGTACTGGAACGACAAGCGCAAGGCGCGTACCGACAGCTGGCGCACCCCGGAAAACATCCTGCACGCCGTCGAGCTGGCGGGTGGCTGGCCGGGGGCGTTGATTGCCCAACAGGTGTTCCGCCACAAGACGCGCAAGGTGTCTTACCAGGTGCTGTTCTGGGCAATCGTGCTGTTGCACCAGGTGTTCTGGCTGGATCAGTTATTCCTGGGCGGCACCTTGGGTTCAATCCTCTAGCAACAACCCGATCTGCGTGCGCTTGGGCAGCTTGCTCACCACCAGCTGGTGGGAGCGCTGCAACAAGCCACGCAACTCCTCGGCGCCCAACGGGTAGGGCGTGTTCATGATGATCCACTGTGCGCGTGCCAGGTACGGCGCCGGGTGGATGCCTGGGCGATCCACGTGGCCGAGGAACAGGTCTTTGTCGACCTTGAACGCCAACGAGTCACCGCGCAGGTGCTGCACGGCGAACATCTTGTTGCCGGCGATCGAGAACACCCGTACGCCGCCCCATTTGTAGTCTTCCCGCGCGCCCGGCAGGCTCAGGCAGAAGTGTGCGACTTGTGCTTCGGTCATGTTCATAGCAAGCGGTCTCCACAGTCTTTGAAGCCTTCTTCCAGGTAGTCGATCCAGGCGCGAATGGCCGGCAGTACGCCGCGCCGATGCGGGTACACGGCCTGCAGCCAGCCGCCTGGCAGCGACCACTGCGGCAACAGCTGTACCAATCGGCCGCTGGCCAATTCCTCTTCGCAATACATCATCGGCAGTACGGTAAAGCCGAGCCCCATGATCGCGCTGGCCTTGCGCACGATAAAGTCGTCGATGCCCAGCCGCGCCTCCATCACCAGGTCCTGGGGATTGCCCTGGGGGTCGAGAACGCGCAGGTGCACCATGCGGTCGGCTTCCAGTGCGCCGAGTACCGGCAGTTGCTTGAGGTCATCAAGGTCGTTGACCTGCCGGCTGCGCATGAACTCGGGGCTGGCAACCAGCACGGTCTGGGCCTGGCGCAGGCGCTTGGTCACCAGCAGCGGGTCTTCATCGCCCAGCTCGCGCACGCGCAGGGCCACGTCAATGCCTTCGGCTACCAGGTCCACGCGACGGTTGACCAGGGTCATTTCCAGTTGTACCAACGGGTGGGCGGCGAGAAACCCGGCGACCAGTTCCGGCAGGATGTGTTGGGCCATGCCCACCGGGCAGCTGACACGCAGGCGCCCGCGGGGTTCGCTGGACATGCTGGCCACGGCCTCATCGGCCATTTCCGCTTCCAGCAGCATCGCCTGGCAATGGCGCAGGTAGCGCTCGCCGACGGCGGTGAGGGTCAATTGCCGGGTGGTGCGTTGCAACAGGCGCGCGCCCAAGCGTTCTTCCAGCTCGGCAATGCGCCGCGACAGGCGCGATTTGGGAATCCCCAGCAGGCGTCCGGCCGCCGCAAAGCCGCCGGATTCGACGACTTTGGCGAAATAGTAGAGGTCATTGAGGTCTTGCATGATGGGCCTATTGTCCTGTCAGTGGGACGAACTATCGCATTTCAACCACCTTATCGGCTATTGGTTTCATGCGTAGGCTTAACACCATCTAATCCTTACCGCTGACCTTATTTGGAGCTTTCCCATGAAACTGTTGCATATCGATTCCAGCATCCTCGGTGACAACTCGGCTTCCCGTCAGCTCACTGCCGGCGTGGTCAAAGCCTGGCAAGCGGCTGAGCCGGGTGTGGAAGTCACCTATCGCGACCTGGCCAACGAAGGTATCAGCCACTTCTCCGGCGCGACCCTGGGGGCCCTGGGGACTGCCGCTGACCTGCGTGATGCAGCGCAAAAACACGAGGCTGACCTGAGCGCATCGACCCTGGCTGAATTCCTCGCCGCCGATGCTGTTGTGATCGGTGCGCCGATGTACAACTTCACCATTCCGACCCAGCTCAAGGCCTGGATCGACCGCATCGCGGTTGCCGGCCAGACCTTCCGTTACACCGAAGCCGGCCCGGAAGGCCTGTGCGGCAACAAGAAAGTCATCATCGTCTCCACGTCCGGTGGCTTGCATGTTGGCCAGGCAACGGGTGTAGCCCATGAGGAATACCTCAAAGTCATGCTGGGCTTCCTCGGTATCACCGACATCGAATTCGTCCGTGCCCACGGCCTGGCGTACGGCGACGACGCTCGCAGCAAAGCCCTGAACGACGCCAACGTACTCATCAACGAACAATTGTTCGCCGCCGCGTAAGGCTTGTGTAAATTTCGCCGTTGACCGGTTTCAATCCGAAGCCGGGCGCCTAAACTCTGTATTCTGATCGCCTGAAAAGTGATCGGAGTACGGAGTTTTTTCGTTTGCGCGCAGTCTTTACTTTGGCCCAGGTTATGCAGCATGGGTATATCACTCGGTGCGAGTACCTTGAACCATGGACTTTTCAATCAGACATGCCGCGGGTGTTGAGCGTGGTTGCACAGCAAAGGTGGACATCCTCATGATGCGTCTTTGTGCTGTTTTGGTTCTTTCCCTGCTCGGCGGCCTGGTTTCAGTGCACGCCGCACCCGCCCCGCACCCGCATTGGAGCGTGGGCTTCCATCGCATGACGTTTCTCGATCCGCTGGATCTGCAGCCGATGAAAGCCGTTGCGTTCTACCCCTCCACCGACGACGAGCACAGCACGCAGCTGGGGCCTTATCGCGTCGCCGCCACCGAAGATTCCAAGATTGCCATCGGCCGCTTCCCGATGTTGATGCTGTCCCACGGCAACACCGGCACGCCGCTGGCCCTGCATGACCTGGCCACCTCCCTGGCGCGCAAGGGCTTTGTGGTGGTGGCGGTGCTGCACCCCGGCGACAACTACAAGGATCACAGCCGCCTGGGCACGGTCAGCAACCTGTATGGGCGGCCGATCCAGATTTCCGAAGCGATCACCGCGACCCTGGCGGACCCCATGCTGTCACCGTTCGTCAACGTCGATCAGGTGGGGGTCATTGGTTACTCGGCCGGTGGCGAAACCGCCTTGATCCTGGCGGGCGCCAAGCCTGATTTCGACCGCCTGCGCCGCTATTGCCAGGAGCGCCCGGAAGACCGCGATGCCTGCACCACCAAGGGTGAACTGGTGGTAGACCGCGATGACCTGCAGCCGCAATCCGATCCGCGTATCCATGCCTTGATGTTGATGGCGCCGCTGAGCTTGATGTTCGGCCGTCACACCCTGGCCGATGTGCATGTGCCGGTGCTGCTCTACAGCGGCGACGGCGACAAGCTGGTGGCGGTGGACAAGAATGCCGCCGCCCTGGCGCGCAAGTTGCCGGAACCGCCGGACTTCAAGCTGCTGGCCGGGGCAGGGCACTTCGTATTCATGGCGCCGTGCGACAGCGATCAGTTGGCGTTGATGCCGGCGATCTGCACCGACGCCGATGGGGTCGACCGCGAAGGCATTCACCGCGACCTGATCTCCGAGGCCGGTCGCTTTTTCAGTCACACCCTGGGGCAGTCCACCCGCGCCGGTTTGCAGACGGCCGATCAGTAAGCGCGGCGCTTGAGCAGCAGGGTCACGCCCAGCGCCGTGACTGACAACAGCGCCGCGCAGAAGAAGATCCAGCCGTAACCCAGGTTCAGCGCCACGGCGCCCATCAACGGCCCGGCAATCGCCAGGGCCAGGTCGAAAAACACCGCATAGGCACTCAGCCCCGCGCCCCGGCTGCTGTTGGGCACCTGCTTGATGGCTTCCACACCCAGCGCGGGGTACACCAGCGACAACCCGAAGCCGGTCAGCCCCGCACCGATCAGTGCCACGCCAGTGGACGGCGCAAGCCACAGCAGGGTCAGGCCCAGGGTCTCGATGATCATGCAGGCGATCGCTGCCCTGAAGCCGCCAAACCGGCTGATGGCCGAGATAAACACCAGGCGCGAGACAATAAAGCACACACCGAATACCGTCAGGCAGTAGGCCGCGCCTTGCCAGCCGCGATTGAGGTAATACAGGGTGATAAAAGTGGTCAGGGTGCCGTAGCCGATCGAGGCCAGGCACAGGCTGGCGCCAAACGGTGCGATACGCCCGAATACTGCCCAGAACGGCAGGCGCTCGCCACGTACCACCGGCACCGAAGGTTTGTTGCGGATCAGCACCAGGCCCAGGGCTGCCAGCGCCGACAGAGCGACCCCGAGGCTGGTATAGCCGTACTCGGCAACCATCACCACGCCCAGCGGCGCACCGATGGCAATGGCGCCATAGGAGGCGATGCCATTCCAGGAAATCGAGCGTGCGGTGTGCTCGGCGCCAACCTGGCCCATGCACCAACTGATGGTGCCCACGCCGATCAGGCCCTGGGCCACGCCGAGCAACAAGCGCCCGGCAATCAGGACGCCCAGGCTCAGCGCCGGCAGGCTTTCCATCAGTGTCGCGACAAACGTCAGCACGCCACTGACCAGGATACCGGCCAAGCCCAGCACGATCGCACGCTTGGTGCCCACGGTGTCGGACATGCGCCCAGCCATGGGGCGGCTGAGCAGGGTGGCCAGGTACTGCGAGCCGATGGTGACCCCGGCCACCACGGCACTGAAGCCCAATTGCTCATGCACATAGCCTGGAATCACCGCAATCGGCAGGCCGATGCAGATAAAGGCAATGAAGGTGTAGAAGACGATGGAGACGATCTGCAGGGTGATCGACAATGAGCTGGGGGGGGCGGCAGGCATGGGTGCTCGTTCGCGGGCGGGCGGTGAGCGCATCATGGCAAGGGCTTGGGGGAAAAGGAAGCAGCCTAACTAATTTGGCTGATGAATAGGCTTGCCGGGGGCAGCGTAAGTTTGCTGTGGCGAGCGGGCTTGCCCCGCGTTGGGCTGCGAAGCAGCCCCAATAAAAAAACACCGCGTTCTGCCAGGCAAAACACGGTGTTTGGTTTTAGGGCCGCTTCGCAGCCCAACGCGGGGCAAGCCCGCTCGCCACTTCAGGTCGCTGCTTTTAGAACACCACGCCTTGGCTGCGCAGGTAGTCGTCATAGGTGCCGCTGAAGTCGATCACGCCGTTGGCGCTCAACTCGATGATGCGGGTGGCCAGGGACGATACGAACTCACGGTCGTGGCTGACGAAGATCAACGTGCCGGGGTAGTTTTCCAGGGCCAGGTTCAGCGCCTCGATGGATTCCATGTCCAGGTGGTTGGTCGGTTCATCCATGATCAGCACGTTCGGCTTTTGCAGGATCAGCTTGCCGAACAGCATGCGGCCTTGCTCACCACCGGAGATGACCTTGACCGACTTGAGGATCTCATCGTTGGAGAACAGCATGCGGCCCAGGGTGCCACGGATCACTTGCTCGCCTTGGGTCCACTGGCCCATCCAGTCGAACAGGCTCATGTCGTTTTCGAAGTCACTCGCGTGATCCTGGGCGTAGTAGCCCAGTTCTGCGGCGTCGGTCCACTTGACGCTACCGGCATCCGGGGTCAGTTCGTTGACCAGGGTACGCAGCAGGGTGGTCTTGCCGATACCGTTCGGGCCGATGATCGCCACGCGCTCGCCGGCTTCGACCTGGAAGCTGAAGTCCTTGAACAGCGGCTTGCCGTCGAAGCCTTTGGCCATGCGATCGACGATGACTGCCTGGCGGTGCAGCTTTTTGGTCTGTTCGAAACGGATGAACGGGCTCACGCGGCTCGAAGGCTTGACCTCGGCCAGCTGGATCTTGTCGATCGCCTTGGCACGGGAAGTCGCCTGCTTGGCTTTCGAGGCGTTGGCCGAGAAGCGGCTGACGAAGGATTGCAGTTCGGAGATCTGCGCTTTCTTCTTGGCGTTGTCCGACAGCAATTGCTCGCGGGACTGGGTCGCCACGGTCATGTACTCGTCGTAGTTGCCCGGGAACAGGCGCAGCTCGCCGTAGTCCAGGTCAGCCATGTGGGTGCACACGCTGTTCAGGAAGTGACGGTCGTGAGAGATGATGATCATCAGGCTGGAGCGCTGGGTCAGGATGTTTTCCAACCAGCGGATGGTGTTGATGTCCAAGTGGTTGGTCGGTTCGTCGAGCAACAGCACTTCAGGATCGGAGAACAGCGCCTGGGCCAGCAATACGCGCAGTTTCCAGCCAGGGGACACTTCGCTCATCGGGCCGAAATGCTGTTCCAGGGGAATGCCCAGGCCCAGCAGCAGCTCACCGGCACGGGATTCGGCGGTGTAGCCGTCCATCTCGGCGAATTCGGTTTCCAGCTCGGCCACGGCCATGCCGTCGTCTTCGCTCATTTCCGGCAGCGAGTAGATGCGGTCGCGCTCGGCCTTGACCTTCCACAGCTCCTCGTGGCCCATGATCACGGTGTCGAGCACGGTGAATTCTTCGTAGGCGAACTGGTCCTGGCGCAGTTTACCCAGGCGAACATTCGGTTCCAGCATGACCTGGCCGCCGGACGGATCGAGATCGCCGCCGAGGATTTTCATGAAGGTCGACTTGCCGCAACCGTTGGCACCGATCAGACCATACCGGTTGCCGGCGCCGAACTTGACCGAGACGTTCTCGAAGAGCGGCTTGGCGCCGAACTGCATGGTGATGTTAGCTGTGGAGATCAATTACTTTACCTATCAATGGGTTGCGAGCGTGGCGGCGTGAGCCTCCAGGCATGCGTCAACAGCGACATCAAGGCGCGAAACCCGGTCGCTGAGCAAAAAATGGGGGATGTGTGTTGGAATTTGGCGCGCATTGTCGCATATGTCAGGCGACAGTTGTATGGCACGCGAAAGATGGTTTTTCCAGCGTCTCCGGCATGGCCAGCCACAACAGCGCCAAGGCCACGGCGGCAACACCGGCCAGGGTCAGGAACGCGGCGTTATAGCCGGCTTGTTGCACCACGAAACCGGCCAGGCTGTTGCTCAATGCCGCCCCCAGGCCAAACACAGTGGACAGCGCGCCCAGGCTGACGTTGAAACGCCCGGTGCCCTGGGTCAGGTCCTTGACGATGACCGGGAACAGCGCGCCGAAAATGCCCGCGCCGATGCCGTCGAGCATCTGCACGGCGACCAGCCAATAGGGATCGTTGGAGAAGGTATACAGCACGCCCCGCAACGGCAGAATCATGAAACCGATCAGCAGCAGCGGTTTGCGCCCCCACAGGTCGGCCTTGGCGCCCACCAGCCAGGCCATCGGCACCATTACCAGTTGTGCGGCGACGATGCAGGCCGAGGTCAGTGGCGTGGCCATGTGCAAGTTGATCTGCGACAGCTTCTGGCTGACCAGTGGCAGCATGGCCGCATTGGCCAAGTGAAACAGCGCGCAGCAGATCGCGAACAGCAGCAACGGCCGGTTGGCCAGCAAAACGGCCACGCCGGATGGCTGCTCATGCGCGGTGTGATGGGCAGGATCGAAGCCCCGGGCGACCTCATGGTCGATCGTCTTGGCCGACACGCAACTGACCGCGACGATACTGGCGACCGCCATAAACGCCATCAGGTAGAACACCACCACCGGCCCGAACAGATAGGCGAGGCCACCGGCCAGCAGCGCAGCCACGGCATTGCCGGCGTGGTTGAAGGTTTCATTACGTCCGGTGCGGCGGGTAAAGGCCCGTGGCCCGGTGATGCCGAGGGAAATCGCGGAGATCGCCGGGGCAAACACCGAGGCTGCAACGGCGCTGGCGGCCTGGGTCAGCGCCACCAGGCTGAACGAACTGACAAAGGGCAGCATCAGGCAACTGGCGGTGACCAATAGCGCCGCAACCGCGATCACCGCGCGTTTGCTGCGAGTGCGATCGATCAGCGCGCCTGCCGGGCCTTGGGTGATCAAGGCGGCGATCCCGGCCAGGGTCATGACCACGCCAATGCTGGCCGGGTCCCATTGGTGCACGGCCAACAAGTAAATCGCCAGGTACGGTCCCAGGCCGTCACGCACATCGGCCAGGAAGAAATTCAGGCTGTCCAGGGACAAGGTGGTGCGCAGGTCGTTGTGATGGGCCACGGTGCGATCTTCGAGGAGCGGTGTTCAAGGACTGGACACCCGTTGGCTTAATGACCTTCGGGCTTGCCGGGAAGTTTCCCCTGCGCATAGGGTTTTATCTGACAGGCAATTGGCTTATTTTCCCAAGCTTGCCGCACTGATTCTTAGGAGATGCAATGGACATGCCCTCGGCTCAACAAGCAATTGCCAGCAATAAGGACGCCTGGGATGCATCCGCCAGGCTGCACAAAGACACGCCGACTTGGAAAGCGCTGTTGGGCGCAGTGGTCAACCCGAGGTTTTCGTGCCTGGACCCGACCATCACCGCGCTGCTGCAAGCGGTCGGCGTAGAGGGCAAGGATGTGGTGCAGCTGTGTTGTAACAACGGCCGCGAAAGCCTGTCGCTGTTCGGCCTGGGCGCGCGCTCGGTCGTCGGGGTCGATCAATCCCGGGCCTTCCTGCAACAGGCCGAAGAGCTGGCCGCCGTGTCGCCCCATTGCCCCGAATTCATCGAAACCGATATCCATCAACTACCCGAGCGCTTGCACGAACGCTTCGATGTCGCCTTAGTGACGATCGGTGTACTGGGCTGGATGCCCGATGTGGCGTTGTTCATGCGGCACGTTGCCAGTACCTTGAAACCGGGTGGCACCCTGGTGATGTATGAAACCCATCCGTTCCTCGAGGTGTTCGACCCGCGGGCGAGCGACCCGCTGCGGCCCGCCAGCGCCTATTTTCAGCGTGAGCCCTTTGTGCTGCAGGAATCCATCGTGTACGAAGGGCTGGCTGAAACTACCGGTCCAACCTCCTATTGGTTCGTGCATACCCTGGGCAGCCTGGTCAACGGAGCGATTGCGGCGGGTCTGCAGATCGGCCACTTGCAGGAATACCCGCATTGCAATCGCGAGGAACTCTACGATCAGTATGAGGATCAGCCGGCGCAATTGCCCTTGTGCTTTACCCTGACAGCGACCAAGCGCTGCGTATAACGACCTTTTCGGCACGCAAAAAAAGCCCGCACGTAGAGGCGGGCTAAGGGATTCACTGGAGTAGGTAGGTTTCACTCTATAGACCGCGAAGTGAACGCTTCGTGAAAATGCGGTCGCAAGTTTGCACGGTGTATACGCTTACCGCCGGCGTACAAAGGTCCTCATTGTCTGACCTGGGCCAGTACTGAAGACGGTTGGCCTGGGCATGCCTTCATCTGCGGCAATGAACACAAAATCATCCCCTTCGAGGCGGTAGCTCGCAGGCAGTTGCTTACCCGCATCTTCGCCCATGGCGTCCACCCAGGTAATGCGCTTGGGCACTGCGCTGCTGTCCAGGAAGAATCGGCCAGCCAGTAATATTGCTCCAGTGGTGGTAGTCACGGTGAACTGGTCGCCTGTAATGGTGGTCATAGCACCAGGCGCGCTATGGGCATCCACCGGGTTAAGCACGCCGCTGTCTTCGAGCGAAGTTTGCTCCCAGGCACCTTGAAGGGCTTGGTAATCCGGGTCTGAAATGGATGACATACAAATTCCTTTTTGTTGAAGGGCTGATTGCAGGCGGTCTTGGGAAGGGAGGACGATTAAATCACCTGAGACGCTATCAGATGTGGGATGGATCTGATCGATGCCCGACCGTCATCTTCCACACCCTCAAAAGCACACTCACTAGACAGCTTTTCACAAATCTTAGTTAACTTTTGGTTACAAGATGTGGCTAAATAACGGCCAATGCGCATGACCGGTCTGTCACCCGGCCGGTCATGCTGCGTCTATGTGAATTGTGATTTCAGGTGCTGCTATCCAATCCTCGGCCGTCGTGGGCACGCAGGAGCAGCCTGTCTTCTTCTGACTTGTGACGAAATCTCTTGAAACTCATCATTGTTGCTCTCTACGTTGCCTCTATTGCGTATGTCCACCTGCGTGGCCGGGTGCGGCATAAGTTGGGCCGCCAGCTCAGCGATCACTCGACTTTCCTGGCGCCGGTCAACTGCTTTCTCTACCTGTTCTCCAAGCTGCCCAGCCGGCCCTTCCTGTCGCCCAGCGACTTTCCGGACCTGAGCCCGTTACAGGAGCATTGGCAGGAAATCCGCGCGGAAGGCGAGAACCTGATGCGGGAAGGGGCGATCAAGCGCTCGGATCAGTACAACGATGTGGGTTTCAACTCGTTCTTCAAGTCAGGCTGGAAGCGCTTCTATTTGAAATGGTACGGCGACAGTCATCCTTCGGCGATGAAGCTGTGCCCGCGTACCACTGAGCTGGTGCAGAGCATCGGTTCGATCAAGGCGGCCATGTTTGCCGAGCTGCCACCAGGTTCCCGGTTGGTGCGGCACCGCGACCCCTATGCCGGTTCCTACCGCTATCACTTGGGTCTGGACACCCCTAACGATCCGGGCTGCTACATCAATGTGGATGGCGAAAGCTATTCCTGGCGCGATGGCGAGCCGGTGATGTTCGACGAGACCTATATTCACTACGCGGAAAACACCACCGCGCAGAACCGTCTTATCTTGTTCTGTGATATTGAGCGACCGATGAAATACCGCTGGGCGGCGGCGTTCAACCGCTGGTTCAGCCGCACGGTCATGGCGGCAGCCGGCTCGCCCAATGATGACGGCGACAAAACCGGTGGCCTGAACCGCGCCTTTAACCGCCTGTACAAGATTCGCCTGCGTGGCAAAGAGCTGAAAAAGCGCAATCGCACGCGCTACTACCTGGAGAAGTGGGCGATTTTCGCAGTGCTGGCGTTGATCTTCATCCTGATCTGAGCCTGGGCCGGCGCGACTCACTCAGGTGGAGTCGCGCCCAGCTTGTCCCACATCTTCTTGCTGATCTTCTGTCGATTGGCATAACCCGCCCACGGGTTGTCCTTCAAACCCTGCAAGCGTTCGTGCAGGTTGGCCACCGTCCACTGCTGGGCACCGCGCAACCCTTTCAATTCGTCACGGCTGACCGGCACCGATACCGGCAGGCCGGGTCGTGCCCGAACCGAGTAGGCCGCGACCGTGCTGGCGCCACGGGCATTACGCAGGTAATCGATGAAAATCTTGCCGACGCGGTTTTTCGGCCCTGACGTGGCGGTAAAGCGCTCCGGCAGTTGCTGGGTCATGAACTGGGCGATGGCCTTGGCGAAGGCTTTTACGGTGTCCCAATCGTCGCGGCGTGCCAATGGGACAACCAAGTGCAAACCCTTGCCGCCACTGGTTTTGATAAAGGCTTGCAGCCCCAATTCATCCAGCACCGATAAGGTCAGTTGCGCCGCTTCCAGCATGGTTTTCCACGGCAGTGCGGGGTCCGGGTCGAGATCGAGCACAAACAGGTCTGGGGTCTCGATCTTGTCCGAGGTGGCGCCCCAGGTGTGCAGCTCCACGGTGCCCATCTGCACCGCGCCCACCAGGGCGGCGGTGCTGTCGATTTCCATCAGGCGGGCGTGACCTGGGTCCAACGCCGGGTCCAGTTGCTGGAGATGCGGGATCGCCAGGCGCTCTGTGTGCTTCTGGAAGAACTGCTCGCCCCCCACACCTTCCGGGGCACGGAGCAATGCCACAGGGCGATGGTGCAGGAAGGGCAGGATCCAACGGCTGATGCTGTCGTAGAACTGCGCCAGTTGCAGTTTTTGCGTGCCGCTGTGCTGATCGATGATCCGCTCCGGGTGGGTAATCTTCACCCCGGCGACGGTGCTGGGCGCGCCGGACTTCCGGGCCGTTGGTGCTTGCAGCGATTTGGCCGCGCGTGGCTGCTCATGAATGATCTGTTGCACCGGTTTATCAGAACGCAGCGCGACAAACGCGGCCTGGCGTACCACGCCTTCCCGGGTCCACTCGGCAAATCGCACCTCGCCGACCAATTGCGGCTCCACCCAATGCACGCCGCGGGCCTGGGCGCGGGTCAGTGGCTTGTCCAGGGGTGAAGTCTTGCGCTGCAGCGGCGTAAGCCGGGCGTAGATGTCCTGCAGCGCGGCCCGATCAAACCCGGTGCCGACACGCCCGGCATAGACCAGCCCGGCATCGCCGTTGACCGCCAGTAACAGCGCGCCAAACCCGCTGCGCGAACCCTGGGGGCGGGTGTACCCGACAATCACGAACTCCTGGCGCAGGCGGCATTTGAGCTTGATCCAGTCGGTGTTGCGACTGGATACATAGGGGCTACCCGCACGCTTGCCGATCACGCCTTCCAATGCCAGGTCGCGGGCGCTTTCGAAGATATCGTGTTGGTTGGCGGCAAACGCCTCGGAGAAACGCAACAGTTTGCTCTTGCTACGGGCCAAGGCCGCCTTGAGCGCAGCGCGGCGTTTTTCCAGCGGGTCTTGCCGTTGATCGCGGCCTTCCAGAAACGGCGCGTCGAACAGGTAATAGACAATGTCCAGGCTGCGTCCGATATCGAAGGCGTTTTGCAGGGCCTGGAAATCCGGCAAGCCATCGCCATTGAGGCTGACCACTTCGCCGTCGAGCCAGCTGTCCTTGAGTTTCAGGGCTTGCAGGGCCTTGGCCTGGCGCGGCAAGCGGTCAGTCCAATCATGGCCGTTGCGCGTGAACAGGCGCACTTCGCCGTCACGAATACGCGCCAACATGCGGTAGCCGTCGAACTTGATTTCGTAGAGCCAGTTACCCTCCGGTGCACGGTCGACCAAGGTGGCCAGTTGAGGCGCGAATTGATCGGGCAGGGCGAGCGTTTTCTTGCGTGAGGCTTTTTTCGCGGAGGGTTTGGCGACGGTCGTCGGCGTGCCCACCGATGCATCACTGAGCACGCTTCGGGGCTGCGCCTGGACGATATCGTAGTCGCTGCTCGGGCGTGCCTGCTGGTCCTGTTCCTTGATCAGCAGCCATTGTTGCTTATCGCCGCTGCCTTTGAGGCGGGTACGCACCAGGGTCCAGTCGCCGGCGAGTTTCTCCCCGACCAGGGTGAATTTCAGCTTGCCGGCGGCGTAGGCTTTTTGCGGATCGTCATGGGGTTGCCAGACGCCGCGATCCCATACGATCACGTCGCCGGCGCCATATTGGCCCGCCGGGATGCTGCCCTCGAAACTGCCGTAGCTCAAGGGGTGATCCTCGACATGCACGGCCAGGCGTTTCTGGCTGGGGTCCAGGCTGGGGCCCTTGGGTATTGCCCAGCTCTTGAGTACCCCGTCGAGTTCCAGGCGAAAGTCGTAATGCAGGCTGCGCGCATCGTGCTTTTGAATCACGAACGCCAACGCCGATGCCTGGCGCTTGCTGGGTTTCGAGTCGCCCGCAGGTTCGCCAGTGATCTCGAAATCGCGCTTTCGGTGGTATTCGCTCAAGGGTTTTGCCATGTCGTTTTCTCCCTTCTATGGCGGACTCAAGAGGCCTTTTTGCTGGTTTTTTTCGCGGCTGGTTTTTTCGCCGGGCGCTTGGCGGCGGATTTGCCGGCCAGACTGCGCTTGAGCAGTTCGGTGAGGTCGATCACGTCAGCCGACTTGCGTTCTTCGCTGCCGGCCTGGCTTTCCACGTCCTCGATCTTGCCGGCCTTGGCCTTCTTCGCCACCAACGCCATGATCTTCTCCTGAAAACTGTCACGGTAGGCATCGGGCTGCCAGTCGGCGCTCATGTCTTCCACCAGGCGCCTGGCCATGTCCAGCTCGCCCTTGGCCAGGCTGGGCCGGGTCACATCGCTGCCCAGCTCCAGTTCATCGAGGCTGCGCACTTCAGCGGGCCAACGCAGCATCACCAGCACCAGGGCCGACTCCAGCGGCATCAGCGCAGCCAGGTGCTGCTTGGTGTGCAACACCACATTGGCCAGGGCGACCTTGTTGGTTTTCTTCAGGGTTTCGCGCAGTAATGCATACACCTTGCCGCCGCGTTTGTCCGGGGCCAGGAAGTAGGGCGTATCGATGTTTTGCAGGGGGATCTGGTCGCTGGCCACGAAGGCGATAATCTCGATGGTCTGGGTCGACTTGGGGTTGGCCGAGCGGATTTCCTCTTCGCTGAGCACCACGTAGCGGCCTTTCTTGAACGCCACGCCCTTGACGATGTTGTCCTTGGTGACTTCCTTGCCGCTGGTCTTGTTGATGCGCTTGTAGCCCACCGGGTCCATGCTGCGTTTATCCAACCAGTCGAAGTCGACCCCCTGGGAAGCCGTGGCCGAAACCAGCGACACCGGGATATGGACCAAGCCAAAACTGATGGCACCTTTCCAGATTGCCCTAGGCATGCGTGCAGTTCCTTGAGAAGAGGCTATGTGCGGCTGACTCGTGGGCGTTGGCAAAAGTTTCGATCAGCGGATGCGCGGACAGATCGTGTTACACCTGATGAGAAACTATTTAGTGTCGAAATTCGAACCCAGCGCGTAGCGTGTTATCGAAAGCACGTACTCCTCGCCCAGAGAGGCTTTGTCATGAACATCTGTGTGCGTCATCTTGCAGCGTTGGCATTGGGCTTGGCGCTGGCCACCGCTGCCCAGGCGCAAAACCTGCCTGGCAGCAACAACTCGGACAATGGCCCGATCCACCGGGCCAACCCCAACAGCATGCAGGGCACCCAGCCCAATCCGTCGCTGATACGCGGCATCCAGACCGCTCCGACCCCGCGTACACCCACCCTGGAAAACGGCGGCATCGGCAATCGTTATCCGCAGCGCGACGCAGCACCCAGCCGCCCCGCGACCGAAACCAAAGCCCCCACTGTTGATGCCAACGGCAATCGCCGGCCTTGAGCGCCGGTAAGGACCCCGCCTTATGTTTCTACGCAAAACGTTTCTTGCCGCCTTTTGTGCCACGACCTTGCTGCCGCTGACGGCGGTTTACGCAGCCGATGTGCAGCAATTCCCAAGTGAGCAGGGCAGCATCACCGTCACCCCGATCGCCAAGGGCCTGGACCACCCATGGGCGCTGGCTTTTTTGCCCGACAGGCAGGGCTTCCTGGTGACCGAGCGGCCTGGGCACCTGCGCTTTGTCAGCCCGGACGGCAAGCTGTCGGCGCCGCTGAGCGGTGTGCCTGAGGTCTGGGCCAAGGGGCAGGGCGGCTTGCTTGACGTGGTGCTCTCACCCGACTTCAAGCAGGACCGCATGGTGTACCTGTCGTACGCTGAGGGCGGTGGCCAGGGCGGTACGGCCGGTACGGTGGTAGGGCGCGGGCGTTTGTCGGACGACTTGAGTGGCTTGAAGGACTTCAAGGTGATCCTACGCCAGGAACCCAAGCTGTCCACCGGTAATCACTTTGGCTCACGCCTGGCCTTCGACCGTGATGGCTACCTGTTCGTGACGTTGGGCGAAAACAACGACCGGTCCACGGCCCAGGACCTGGACAAGTTGCAAGGCAAGGTGGTGCGGATTTACCCCGATGGCCGCATCCCCGATGACAACCCATTCGTGGGGCAGCCAGGCGTACGTCCGGAAATCTGGTCCTATGGCCAGCGCAACCCCCAGGGCCTGGCACTGAACCCCTGGAGCGGCACGATCTGGGAAAACGAGCATGGGCCGCGTGGCGGCGATGAAGTCAACATCATCGAGCGTGGCAAGAACTATGGCTGGCCGCTGGCGACCCATGGCATCAACTACTCCCTGACGCCGATTCCCGAAGCCCAGGGCAAGACGGTGGAAGGCACAGTCGCGCCGCACCATGTGTGGGAGAAGTCTCCAGCTATCAGCGGCATGGCGTTCTACGACGCCGACCGCTTCAAGGCCTGGCAGCACAACCTGTTCATTGGGGCGCTGTCCAGTCAGGAGTTGATTCGCCTGCAGTTCGATGGCGACAAGGTGATCCATGAGGAACGCTTGCTGGGGGGCTTGAAAGCGCGGATTCGTGACGTGCGCCAGGGGCCGGATGGGTTTCTGTACGTGCTGACGGATGAAGACGATGGGGTGTTGTATCGCGTCGGTCTGAATCAGGACTGACACTTACGGGTTTCCAAACGGTGGGATAGCCCGCTGACTCTGCAACTTAGCGCTGCCGCACAGCAAACTGGAACCCCTGTGGTGAGGGAGCAAGCGCCCTCACCACAAAGTGCAGTCGTTTAAGCCGGCATTTAATCTTGGATAATCAATAAATTATCTTATAGGTGCCGGGGGCTACCGCCTTCTGGAAGCGTGCAAGCCCTAAAGGCCGAGTTCGGACAGCCCCGGGTGATCATCCGGGCGCCGGCCCAGGGGCCAGTGGAACTTGCGTTCACTTTCCTTGATCGGCAAATCGTTGATGCAGGCAAAGCGGTTGGCCATCAGGCCATTCTCGTCAAACTCCCAGTTCTCGTTGCCGTAGGAACGAAACCAGTTACCGGAATCGTCGTGCCACTCATAGGCATAGCGCACGGCAATACGGTTATCGGTGAACGCCCACAGCTCCTTGATCAGCCGATAGTCCAGCTCCTTGGCCCATTTGCGGGTCAGGAAGCCCTTGGCTTCTTCGCGGTTGTAGGCGAATTCGGCGCGGTTACGCCACTTGGTATCCAAGGTGTAGGCCAGGGACACCCGTTGCGGGTCGCGGGAGTTCCAGCCGTCTTCGGCCAGGCGGACTTTTTCGATCGCCGATTCACGGGTGAAGGGCGGCAGCGGTGGACGGATTTGCGAGGTGGATGGCATGTCATGGCTCCTGGGCTAAAGAAAGTTGCGCGGGTGATGCGTTCAAAGCCCCAATAACGTTCGCGCCATGCATTGCGCATTATCAGCAGCGGTTGAATCGCCCATCACCAGGGCAACGGTAATGGCGCCATCGATCAGGATCAGCAGTTGCGCGGCCTGCCGTTCGGGGTCGGGGGTGCCATGTGCTTGACACAGTTGGCGTGTGTATTCGAACAGTTTCTGTTTGTGCGCCTTGGCCAGCAGGCGCACGGGGTCTTGAGGGTTGCCGGTTTCACCGCTGGTGTTGATGAAGGCGCAACCGCGAAAGTCCGCCGAGCCGAACCAGGCCTTGAGTGCGCTGAACAGCGCAAGCAAGCGTTCGCCGCTATCGTCGACGCGCTCCACTTCGTCGCGCAGCCACTGCATCCAACGCTCATCACGGCGTTGCAGGGCGGCGACCACCAACTCGTCCTTGTTGGCGAAGTAACGGTAAATGCTTTTGCGCGAGACCCCGGCGGTTTTCACCAGGAAGTCCATGCCGGTGGCGGCGATGCCATGGCGATAGATCAACTTTTCGGTGACGTCGAGGATGATGTCGCGAGTTTCATTGTGGGTCATGTCGTTCATGCTGCATAAAGTAGAACGATCGTTCTTCTTGGTCAATAGACTTTTTCCATGCCGGGCAGCGAGACCTGAGCAACCCCATGGTGTAAGCTCGGGGCCTCTTCGGATTCGACCCATTGCGAGCCTTATGCCGTCGTTCTTCAAACGCTCCCTGTTGCCCAAACTGCGCGGTTTTCCTCTGACTACCGATGCCATCGACGTGTTGTCCGGCGCCGATGCGTTTCGTCGCTGCCTGCTGGAACAAATCCACAAGGCCACGCGACGCATCTACATCGTCGCGCTGTACTTGCAGCAGGACGAAGCGGGGCAGGAGATCTACGACGCCTTGCACGCGGCCAAGGCCGCGCGACCGGAATTGGACATCGTCGTGGTGGTCGACTGGCTGCGCGCCCAGCGCGGGTTGATCGGCGCCGGCAAGCAGCCGGGCAACAGCGCCTGGTACCAGGCCATGACCCAGAGCCATGCCAGTGAAGTGCCGGTGTATGGCGTGCCGGTGCAAACCCGCGAACTGTTCGGCGTGTTGCACCTCAAGGGGTTTGTGATCGACGACACTGTGCTCTACAGCGGTGCCAGCCTGAACAACGTGTACCTGCACAAGTTCGACAAATACCGCTTCGACCGTTACCACCTGATCCACAGCCAAGCGCTGGCCGATTCGATGCAGCATCTGGTGGAGCACGGGTTGGTGGCCTCCAAGGCGGTGCATCGACTCGACTTGCCCAACCCGCCGACCACGCGCAGCCTGCGCAATGACATTGGTGACCTGCGCAGCCGCCTCAAGCATGCGGCCTACGACACCACGGCGGGCCAGTTGCCCACTGGCAACCTCTCGGTCAGCCCGTTGCTTGGTGTGGGCAAGAACAACCCACTGAGCCGGGTCATCCTGGAGCTGATCGCCAGCGCCCAGCATCAGTTGACCATCTGCACGCCGTATTTCAACCTGCCGCTGCCGGTGACCCGCGAGATCAACCGCGCCCTGGCGCGCGGGGTGAACATCGACATCATCGTCGGCGACAAGACCGCCAACGATTTCTACATCCCGCCCAGCGAACCGTTCAAGGTCATCGCAGCGCTGCCGTATCTATACGAAATCAGCCTGCGCCGCTTTGCCAAGCGTCATCAGCCGATGATCGACAGCGGCCAACTGAACCTGCACCTGTGGCGCGACGGCGATAACACTTACCACCTCAAGGGCATGTGGATCGACCAGCGCTACACGTTGCTGACCGGTAACAACCTCAACCCGCGGGCATTCCGCCTCGACCTCGAAAACGCCTTGCTGATCGATGATCCCAAGCATGAGTGGCTGGAGCCGAGGGGGGCCGAACTGGCGCAGATCTTCCAGCACACCACACGCATCGAACGCTATCAGGATTTGCAGAGCCTGGTGGACTACCCGCAAGCGGTCGGCAAATTCTTGCGTCGCGTCAGCCGGGTGCGGATTGAGCGGTTGTTGTATCGGATTCTCTGAATGTGGCCTCGCCACGACATTTCTCATGATTAACCGTGAACCGATGACGGGCCTGGGACCACTTCTCTGACGGAATAACCTCAAGAGAACGTGCCCATGTCCATTTCCTTGCAAAACCGCCAGCGATTTATCCCGGATAACCCGATCCCCGTCGGGCTCACTGTGCTTACCCCCGAGCACCCACGCGTGCCGGTTGAGCACTCATGGCCGGCATCGCGGGGGCGCCGTGCCGCAGAGGGGCAGGGTGATCAACACCCCGCTGCCGATGTGAGGCTGGGGCAACGGTTGGGTGCGGCAATGGAGAGCGGTTACGCCATGGTCGAGGTGCCCGCCAACAGCAGCCTGGCGCCAGCGCTGGCGCTCTACCGCGAGCTTTGGAGCCAGCCGGCCCTGCAGGCCTGGCTGACCAGCAAGGGTCTGGAGACGGGGACCCTGAGACTGCATAAAGATTTCATCCAAGGCTACGTCGTTCGCGATGGCGTGCGCACGCCTGTGAGGTTCTCCACCAGCGATGCGTCGGGATGGTGGCAAGTTTCAGCGCCGTTGCGTGCTCTTCGCGAGGTTCTGGACCCACGGGACCGAGGTCTCACCCACCTGGCAGACGGTGAGCAGTGGGTGCCTCGGCACCTGGTTCTACAGGCGTTTGGCATTGAGCTTCCGATGGGCATCGAGCAGGCCAATCAATTGGAGCGGCAATTGCGCACCCAGGGCCTGTCGATGCCGCCTGCGCGGGCCCGATCAATGGCCGCCGATCTGGCCCAGGTGCAGCTGACCCTTGGCGAACTTGAAGAACGTCCCCGCTTGGCGGACCAGCTTGAGCGACTCATCACGGATTTGCCGGACACCACGCCCTGGGACGGGGCGCTGCCAGCAGACGGTTCCCCTACGCTGCGTCAGATCGTTGAGCAAAAGGGCCTGGGTACCCCACACACCGTGGGAGAAGTGCGTAACGTCATCCAATGGCTGCGCACCACCTTGCCTCCGGCGCCGCCCTTGGGCAATTACGCCGGTTTCATGGATTGGACGTGGGCTCCGGGCCAGTTATCGGCGTCAGACAAAGCCACGCTGGCGGCATTGGCCAACACACAGTTGGGCGGTGCGAGCGCCGAGGGCTTCGACTACCTGAAGGGCCATGGCCTAGAGGCGCTGCAAGCGGATCCGGCCGGGCATCTGCACCGCCTGCTCGACAGTCCCGAGGCGTTGGATCTGGGCGAGCGCTGGGCCCGCAGTGTGAATTGGTACGGTACGTTCGATATCGGCACGACAGTGCCAAAGGCGGTATGCCAACAGATGGTCATTGCGGCAATCAAACTGCACGCCGATCCACAGGCACCGGGAAAACCGGGGCAGGTGGCCGGTTATGACCTCTACCAGCCCGCCAACATGGGGCGCACGTTTACCGCCATACGCCGCGACCTGGAAAACCATCTGATCCACCAAAAAGGCCTGGACTCGAAACTGGCGGTACTGGCCGCGCATATCGGCCTGGCACAGGCTGCGCCGGAGTTCCTTGTACGCGATGTGCCTGATGCGATCCACATGGGAACCCCGGCATGGATGGAACTGCGCCTGGGATGCGGCATGGTCGACAACTTAGCCCCGGGTACTTCGCGGGCGATGGACGAAGAGCAGATCAGCGCCATCACTGTCCTGGGCCCCACCAGTGAAGCGCAGGCGACCCTGATGCGCTTGCTCGGCCTGCGTATCATCACCGATTGGGCCGTGCTCAACGGGGTGATTCCTCGCGCACCCGACGGCGAGTACTCCGCGCACATGATTCAGGCCGCGTCTGCGGCATTTCAGGGCCAGCGCGAAGATGTCAGCCGCGCATTCACGCAGTGCGCGTCCGGGTTGCCGACGCGCAGGTCGGTCGCCATTGCCGAGTTGCTCAAGGTTTTCCCAGGCGTCGCCGCGAGCCGCCTGGAAGGCATGACGGTACAGCTCGCCGATGCCGGGGCGCGTCGTAACATGCGGGTCTCCGAACCCCGTACGCGTTCGCTGGTGGAGACCTATATGACCGGTGATCTGACCCCCGGCAAGTGGGTGCTCACCAGTGACCTGCCACAAGCACCAGCGCGCGCGGCGAGTTCGCCCTACCAGCCACGCAGTGAGGTGATAGCGCCCGTCGAGAAACGCAACGAACTGGATGCCCGCATTCGCCGTCTACCGGCGTTGGACGGCCTGCTGAAAAAGGCTGTCGATGAGCATCGCAGCGCCCTCACGAGCGCTTATGCGACCCAGCTCAAACTCAGAATCGCCGAGTTGCCATTGGCGGATCGCAAGCTGCTGGAACTGGGCAATGTCGAGCTCTTTACCCTGCGCGGCGAAACCGGGGAGATTCAGGCCAAGGAGACTGATGCGCATCGTGACGCGGCCAAGTACCGGCAAGGCACCCTGATACGTGCGGAGCACGGCGCCACCGTGAGTTATTACGAGGTGTTCGCCAAAGGGCCAATCGTCAAGCGCACAGACCTGCCGTCGCAGTTGGTGTTGGGGGGCGTGGTGGAGAGAAAGCGCGTCCCCGCGCCGTGGGGCGTTACCTCCGTGCCGATTGTCCGCGGCACTGCCCTGGCCATCGACGTCGACGCCTACGCCAAGGGATCGGATCCTCGGTCAACGCGGGAGCCTTCCAAGGTCATTGTTGAAAAGCTTGGCGCAACGCTGCCCGGCGTTCCCCGCCCGGAGGGTTTCGCACCCGATGATTTCGTCCCTGACAGCTACTCATCGTCGAAGACAGCCGACATCGTGACGCGAATCACCCAAGGCAATTTTTATGAATCGCAAGAGACTATGCTCGCCAGGGCGAAGGGGGTGTTGCCCCTTGAACAACACCGCGAGGCCGTTGCGCGCGATCATGGGATCCTGCTCGGGTTGGTGCCTTTCGTGGGGGCTTATCAAGAGTTTGCGGCAGGCAATATTGGCAGCGGCTTGTTCAGCCTGGCATTGGATGTGGGCGGGGTGGCACTGTCGGCCGCTGGCCGGGCACGCTCGTTGATACGTGCGGGAAGGGCACTGGCGCAGGCCCCCGTGGCCGGGGTTATCCGGCGGCTGGCGCCGACGCTCAGTCCCCTTGTACCGAAAACGGCCTGGGTAAAACCGGTAGCGTCCTTCAGCGACAAGGCCTTCGATTTTGTCAGGGAAGGCGTATTGTTCACCAGCGCCGCACTCAACCCGTTCGATGGCTACCCGCAAATGGTCAGCGCAGCCACGAAGGGGCTGGTCAAGTTACCTGCGTTGGTTGCAGGCGGCGCGACCCGGCTGGGTAAGTCTGTGCCGCATTTGATAACGGCCGAGGAGAAGATGAGGTGCTATCTGATGGCGGCGGCCGGTCAAGCAGCACCCTCGCGGCCTCCAGCGGCGGGCGTTGCGGGAACGAGCCAGGGCATTGACGTGCACGCCACGGGCAACAACGGACGTTGGTATGCGATTGATCCGCGCAGCGGCCGGCCGTTCGGCACGCCATTGAGCGGGTTCCAGCAGGTACGCTGAGCCGACGACCTCCCGCGCCGGGCGCGGGAGGGTGAGCGGCCATTGGCGCGTTGTGTCAGTTCAAACCCAGTTTGCCGCGTAAGGTGGACAGGTCTTCCGCCAGGGTGTTGACCGGACCCACGAGGGCCTTGCGGTCGTTTTCCTTGACCTTGTCATAGGTCTCGAAACCGCCATCCTTGGTTTTGTACTTGGCGAGGATCTTGTCTACGGTGGCGAAGTTTTTGTCGACCTTGGCCAGGAAGGCTTTGTCCTGCTTCTCGATCTGGCCACGGAACAGGTCGACGATTTTCTTCGCGCCGTCGATGTTGCCTTTGAAGTCATACAGGTCGGTGTGGCTGTAGCGGTCTTCTTCACCGGAGATCTTGGTGGCCGCGACTTCTTCGAGCAGCGCCGCGGCACCGCCGACGACTTTCTCAGGCGGGAAGGTCAGGCCGTCGACACGGGTCTTGAGGTCGTTGACATCGGCATTGAGCTTGGTGGTCAGCGCTTCCAGGCCTTTGGTCGAGTTCTGCGAGAACAGCGCGTATTCGATACGGTGGAAGCCGGTGAAGTCTTCGGCGGTCACGCCTTTTTCATGGTCATCCACGCGCGAATCGATCGACGCATCCAGGTCGCTGAACAGTTCGGCGATCGGCTCGATCGACTCGTAGTGCACGCGGGTCGGTGCGTAGAGCTTCTTGGCCGTGGCCAGGTCACCTTTGTTGATCGCATCGGTGAGCGCCTGGGTCTGGGTCACCAGCTCACCGATTTCCTCAGTGACGTAGATCTTGTAGTCCGACACCGGGCCTACCAGGTCCAGCGGCGCGGTAGCGGCGAACGCTGCCAGCGGCGAAAGGGTGATTAACAACGACAATGCGATAGACGACTTCTTCATGGGACGATTTCCGCTCTGGTGTGTGTTTTAGGTGTTGGCAGGGGTGTGCGGGTGCGTTGCCGCGAGGAGCGTGCGCCCGATGAAATCCTTAGGGCCCGTGACCCCCGGCAAGGTGAAGAAATACCCACCGCCGACCGGCTTGAGGTATTCCTCCAGAGGCTCGCCGTTGAGCCGGGTTTGCACGCTGATGAAGCCTTTCTCCAGGTCAGCCTGGTAGCAGATGAACAACAGCCCCATGTCCAGCTGACCGTTTTTATTGACGCCGTTGGAGTAGTTGAACGGCCGGCGCAGGATCAGGTTGGCCTGGGTCTGCGGGGTGCGCGGGTTGGCCAGGCGGATGTGGGCATCGAGCTTGGTCAACTTGCCTTCCGGGTCCTTGCTGTAGTCGGGAACCTGGGTTTCCTGCTGGCCACCCATGGGCGCGCCCGTGGTCTTGACACGGCCGATGATGCTTTCCTGCTCTTGCAGGGGGGTACGGTCCCAACGTTCGACAAAGTTGCGGATAATCCGCACGGCCTGGTAGCTGCCATAGGCGGCCCAGGCGGGCTCATCGCTGCCGGGCTGGACCCAGACGATCTGGTCCATCGCCTGGTTGTCGTTGGAGTTCGGGTTGGCCGAACCGTCACGAAAGCCGAGGAAGTTGCGCGCGCTCTGTGCCGGCTCGCCAGGGCGGGCAGGGGCCTGGGGCGGGACGCTGCCTTCTTGTTTCCAGCGCACCAGCAGCAGGTCGGGCAGGTTTTTCACGATGTCGCGCAGGGCGTGGATATTGGTGTCCGGGGTGTTGGAGCAAAACTGCAGGCTCAGGTCGCCGTGGCACTGCGCCGGCTCCAGGGCATCGTTGGGAAAGCCGACCATGCGGCTCAGGCGCTTAGGCTTGACGCTGCCAAGGCCGAAGCGTTCGTCGAACAGGGATTCACCCACGGACACGGTGATGGTCAGGTTGTCCGGCGTCACCACCGGGCCGAGAATCCCGGAATCGGTGGGCGGCAGCTTCGGGTCGACTTGCGGCACGGTACCGCCGCTCATCAGGAAGCGGATGCGCTCGTTGAGGGTACGGAACAAGCGCTCCAGGTCCTGGCGGTCGTTGGCCAGTACGTCGAACGCCACCAGCATGCCGCAGGCCGGGCGCGGCGTGACGATGCCGCTCTGGTGTTGGCCGATAAAGTCGTGGTGGTCCTGGGTCTTGTCGCTGCTGGGGGCGGTGGTGACTTGGGCTTGCGCGGCGGCCGCCATGGCCGGGCAGCTCAAGGTGCTGCCGGCAATCGCGGCGCCGGTGGCGGCCATGCCCAGCAGGACACGGCGGCGCTGAAGGTCAAACAATTGTGAGTCACTCATGTGTGCGGTCGTCTTCACTGCAGGCCGGAAAGGCCAAGGGCGGGGTCGATTCCATCGAGTACATTGGCCAGAGCCTTGGCCTTGTCGGCGATCTGCTTGCGCTGATCGGCGGTAACACTGTCATAGCGGCGGTACTGGCCGTCGACCTTCAAGCCACTGAGCTGGGCATCGAACGCATCGAGCGCGCTGTCGATCTTGGGCAGCAAGTCAGCGGCGGATTTGCTCAGCAACGGGCGCATCAGGTCCACGACCTTGTGGGCGGCATCCAGGTTGGCGGCAAAACCGTTGAGGTCGATATGGCTGTAGCGTTCTTCTTCACCGCTGACGGCGCGTACATCGGCCAGGCTGTTGAGGTTGCGCACCACGATGCTCACCAACTGCTCCGGTGGCAGCGACTGCGCCAGCAGTTGTTGCTTGAGGGTGGTCACGTCGGCAACCAGGCGCTGGGCAATCGGCGCCAGGCCATCGAGGCTGCGCTGTTGGAACAGGCTGTATTCGAGGCGGTGGAAGCCGCTGAAGGCCGGGTCTTGTTCGCGTTTTTCAAAGTAATCCGCGCGGGCGTTGATGGCATTGTCCAGCTCCGCCAGGCGTTGCGACGCCGGGGCCAATCGCTGGTAAGCCTCACGGGCCGGCACGTACAACGCCTGGGCCTGGGCCAGGTCACCGGCGTCGATCGCTTGCTGCAAGGCGCTCACGGCCTTGACCAGTGCACTGCCCTGGCTGCTCAGGTACACGCGGAACTCCGACAGCGGGCCGATAAACGCCACCATCGACGGCTTGGCCTTGGCCTGGGCGTCGGACTCCGCCGTCGCGGTCACATGCAGGGTGCCGCGCGGGTTGCTCAGCAGGCCGCAGGTGATCGCATAGTCGCCGGGCAGCAGGTTGGCATTGATCACCTGGCTCAGGCCGGGGGCGATATTTTCACGTTCTTCGACCACCAGCACGCCATCGAGGATTTCCCACTCCACCGCGCGATCCGAGCGGTTGATGATGCGAAAGCTTGCGCGGCCAGCCGGTACGGTCAGCGCGTTCGGCTCGCAGGCGTGGCCATGAATGGTCACGGCAATTTCATTGTGGTTGGTCTGGCGCTTGGCGGCGGCCATTTGCGAGGCGTAATAGAACAGGCCTGCGGCGGCGATCATCACGACCACCGAGCCGGCTACCGCCCAGCGCAAGGCGCGGTGCGGGGAGGCGGGTTGAGGCGTTGGGTTGGACAAGGGACGGTCCTTACTGGCTGGAAACGGAAGAAGAGGTGACGGCCGGCTTGGCCGGTGCTGCGGGCAGGAAGAACATCACCAGGGCCACCACCAGGTAAATCAGGTAGGCGCCCAGGGTGCTGACGGTCGGCGCTTCTTGATACCCGAACATCCCGGCCAGTACCGAGCCCAACGGGCTGTCCATCGGCAGCACGGCGCTGAAATCGAACAGCACGGTTTGCAGGTGGTTCCACAGGCCGGCTTCATGCAAGGCCTGCACTGAGTTGGCGAGAATGCCCGCGGCCACCACCAGGATGAACAGACCGGTCCAGCGGAAGAACGCCCCGAGGTTCAGGCGCATGCTGCCGGTGTAGATCAGGAAACCGACGATGACCGCCAGGACCAGGCCGAGCAGGGCGCCCAACGGTGCACCGGGGCCTTCGCTTTGCTGGAACACCGCCAGCAGGAAAAATACGGTTTCCAGGCCTTCGCGCGCCACGGCGAAAAACACCATGAGGATCAACGCGATGACCTGATGTCTGGAGCCGGCCAGTGCATGATCGAGGGAGGCGTGCAGGGAATGCTTGAGGGAGCGCGCCACCTTGCGCATCCAGAACACCATGGAACTGAGGATGCCCACAGCCACCAGGCCGACCACGCCTTCAAACAACTCCTGTTGCTTTTGTGGGAACTCGGCGCTGACCAATTCCAGCCCGCCGCCCACCAGCAAGGCCAGCGCGGCAGCGAGAAACACGCCGATCCATACCGCTGGCATCCACTGGCCGCGGCCGGTCTGTTGCAGGTAACTGGCGATGATGCCAACGATCAGGGCTGCTTCAATTCCTTCGCGCAACATGATGAGAAAGGGGACAAGCATTCGGCACCGCAGGGTAACTAGATAGGAAGCTAATTTGTAACATAATGATACTCATTGCTAAACAAGAAATATTGACCTTTACTGAACGCCGGCTGAACGGTGGTGGGGAAGCGCAACCGCCCTTATGATGCACACCACCTTTTGAGCCGTTGGATTGCCCCGCCCCCATGTCGGAAAAAGACACCATTTCCATCCATCTTGTGCGCGAAGCGCTGGCGCAGAGCTGTGCGCCGGGGGCCGCCACCGTTGAAGCGTTGAACAAGGTGGGCATCGACCCCGAGCTGTTGCTGCAGCCCGGCGCACGTGTGTCGGCCACCGCCTACGCGCGGTTGTGGCGCCTGCTGGCGCGTCGCCTGGACGATGAGTTCTTTGGCATGGACCCGCGCAAGCTCAAATCCGGCAGCCTGGCGTTTCTGTGCCGGGCCGCCCTGGCCCAACCCACCGTGGTCGATGGGTTGGAAACCGGGCTGGGGTTCCTGTCATTGATGCTCGACCATCTGCCCGCGCAACTGGTGCGCCAGCAAAGCCTGGCGGAAATCGTGCTGTTGGAAACCGAGGCAGAGCCACGCCGGGCGTTTACCTATTTCACGTACTGGATGATCGTCCACGGCGTTGCCTGCTGGTTGGCGGGGCGGCGTATACCGATCCTCGCCATCGAGCTGCGCTGCCCCCAGCCGGATTTCTGCGATGACTACCAGGTGATGTTCTCTGACAACCTGCGCTTTGATCGACCTCGCACCCGCATGATCTTCTCCGCCGACTGCCTCGACCTGCCCATCAAGCGCAGCCCCGAGGAGCTCAAGCGCTTCCTCGCCCATGCGCCGGCGAACATCCTGGTCAAGTACCGTGACCCCGACAGCCTGGCCACCCGCATCAAGCACGACCTGCGCCAGATGCCACCCGACATCTGGCCGGAAACCGACGGCCTGGCCGCCAGCCTGTGCATCTCCGCCTCAACCTTGCGCCGCCGCCTGGCGGAAGAAGGGCAGACCTATCAGGGCCTCAAGGACAGCGTGCGCAAAGAGCTGGCGATTGTCTGGCTGGCGGAACCCCACATCAGCTTTGCCGAGATCGCGACGCGACTGGGGTTTGCCGACACCAGTTCGTTTTATAAGGCGTTTCGTAAATGGGCGGGGTCGAATCCGGGGCATTATCGGAGTTTGATTTTGAATGAGACAAATAGGCTGTAACCGCAGGGGTGTGCGGGATTAGGAAATAACTGACTTAGTTCTTCTTGCGGACGACAGAAGGGTCTTTCGAGATTTTAGGAAGTGGCCGGCTTACTGCCAGTGCTTAATCATGCATAGTCCTTGGCACGATAGTTATTACTTTTCTTTAATGGTTCGAATCATGTTCGGCGTGCCTTGGCTACAGCGATTGCGCGCCGCTAAGTCGAGGGCCGCCTATGGGGAGTTAAAAGGCATAGCGGGTATCAGTCTTGAGTAGTGGCAATAAATATTATTGGCTTGATACTGAAGGTGAAAATCATGAAAGGTCTTTTTGCATTGCCATGTCTGGCTTTGATGTTGCTGTCGGCCCAAGTGTCTGCTTTGTGCTTGACTATTACTGACAGCTATAGCGGAATAATTCAACCCGAATCAGAGGCTGTCGCGCTTGGTCCATTCACCATTACTGGGGCCAACGGTTGCTCTAACGCAAATATTGACGCAATGGTGTCAGCCGCAGGCGGGGGCAGAGCGCCACAGATTTACATTCAACAACAGGTGGGCGGTTCCTGGAAAACAGTGGCCGGTAACCCCTTGTCAGCCTATGCCTCATGGCTCGGTCCGCTGGGTACTTATCGGGTAATGCTAGAGAACCGCGAAACGGTCTCCAAGTCCTATTGGGGAACGGTCAGGTTCGGTCGGTAATGTCCTGAAGCAGCAGGGCGCCGAGGATGTCGTTGGCGCCCTGCATGGGGCTCATTTCAAGCATGCTCTTCTATCGAAAGTTCGTTTTTGGATGAATTGACGAAAAATGTCAGTGCATTGATTGCGTGATTGGCAGCGACCATGCCCTGGATATATTCGGGGATGCCTTGGGAGCGCTTGACGTTTGGATGACTTTCAACAAACGACAGGTAGTCTTCTAGCTTTTCATTGAATAAAGCGATTGCATTGTATTTTACGTCGGTTTCGGCTTGCTGACCGTTGGCATCAAAAGCACCCAGGCCAGAGATGAACATATGAAAAGCTTCGCCATCAATGACGCCACTGTTATAGAGTCGGCTGCCGACTTTTTTTAGTTCGTTGGTGGTGATCGACGTCATGTCATAGTCTTTCAAGAATACTTTCAACTCATCAATCGATTGCTGCTTGCCAAGTTTCAGCGTTTCCGCGGCTTTTGATTCTTCCGTTATTGTGAATTTGTTCGTCACCTGTTCCGGATGTTGTATTTGAAACGGGTTCGACGCTTTCGTGTGCCTCATTTGTTCCGCAGTCAACAAAACGGCCATCGTGAAATCCTCCATTAGTTGAAAACTACACTTAATTTATCGGCCATCCTAAATGTCACTTTAAAAAAAAAGCCCCGCGACCGAATGGACCGCGGGGCAAAAAATTGGCTGGATGCGACCAACCAAAGGAGCTCTTTACGTTACTGGGCAGTCGCCACGACGGTGTCTGGTTTCCAGCCACCCCCTAGCGCCTTGTAGATCGCCACAATCCCGCGATACAGGTCGACTTCGGCCTGGGCCTGGGAGTCTTCGGCGGCCAGGCGTTCGCGTTGGGCGTCGAGCAGGACCAGGAAGTCCACGGTGCCTTCGCGGTAGCGGATCGCGGCGAGGTCGGCGGCGGCGCGGCTGGATTCGCTTTGACGGATCAGCGAGACCAGGCGTTGCTGGCGTTTGCCGTAATCACTGAAAGCATTCTCGGACTCTTCCAAGGCCAGCAACACTTGCTGCTCGTAGGTCGCCAGGGCGCCATCGGCTTCGGCGTCTGCGCCGCGCAGGCGGGCACGCACGCTGCCCAGGTCAAAGGCGGCCCAGGTAATGCTCGGGCCGAGGGCCCAGGCGTTCGCGGCCGATGAGCCGATCTGCGAACCCCGCCCGGCGGTAAAGCCGAGGAAGCCGCTGAGGCTGACCCGTGGGAACAGGTCGGCCTTGGCCACGCCGATGCGCGCGGTGGCGGCGGCGAGTTTGCGTTCGGCGCTGAGGATGTCCGGGCGTCGTTGCAGCAGTTGCCCTGGATCGCCGATCGGCAGCGCCTTGGCAATCGCCGGCAAGTCTTTCGGGCTCAGGTCCACGGTCAGCTTGTCGGGGCGCTGGCCGAGGAGGGTGGCGATGCGGTTACGCTCGCGCACTTGCTCGGCTTGCAGTTGCGGCACGCTGGCTTCCACCGCCGCCAGGCGTGCGTCGGCACGCTCCACGTCGAGTTGATCGCCCACACCGGCGTCGCGCAGGCTGACGGTGATGGTGCGTGACTCCTGTTGGTTCTTCAGGTTGTCCAAGGCGATGCGTTCACGCAACTGCGCGCCACGCAGTTGACCGTAGGCGTCCACCAGTTCGGCAATCATCGTGACTTGCAGTTGGTAGAGGTCGGCTTCGGCGGCCTGCTGGTCGGCGTCGGTGGCTTCCAGGTTGCGCTGGATGCGCCCGAACAGGTCCAGTTCCCAGGCCATGTCCAGGCCCAGGTCATACCGCTCGCTGTTCACCCGCCGGGTGGTCTGGCCAGGGATTTGCCCCTTGGCCAGGTCACTGCTGGCGCGGCTGGTAATCGTCGGCATGGCGTCGTTGCTGGCGTCGTCGCGGATCGCCCGTGCAGCGCGCAGGCGGGCAAAGGCGACGCGCAGGTCACGGTTGCCTTGCAGCGATTGCGTGACCAACTGGTTGAGGGTCGGATCGTCGAACTGCTGCCACCAGATGCCTTCGAACTTGGCGTGGTCATACTGTTTGGCGTCCGCGGCGGCGGTGATATTCGCCGCCTCCGGGGTCTGGGTTTTGTAGTCCGGGCCCACGGCACAGGCGCTCAGCGCCAGGACCAGCAAGCTCGGCAGAAAGACTTTCACACTCATTGCTGTGTCTCCAGCTTCAAGGCCTTGGCCGCTTTGCGCGCTTCGCTGCGCTCCACATAGCGACGGATCAGTACGTAGAACACTGGCGTCAGCAACAGACCGAAGAAGGTCACACCGATCATCCCGGAGAACACCGCCACACCCATGGCATGCCGCATCTCGGCACCGGCACCGGTGGACAGCACCAAGGGCACCACGCCCATGATGAAGGCGAACGAGGTCATCAGGATCGGCCGCAGACGCAGACGGCAGGCTTCCAGCACCGCAGCGAGCGGGTCGAGGCCTTCCTGCTGTTTGTCCTTGGCAAACTCGACGATCAGAATCGCGTTCTTACAGGCCAGGCCCACCAGTACAATCAGGCCGATCTGGGTGAAGATGTTGTTGTCGCCGCCCGAGATGATCACCCCGGTGATGGCCGACAGCAGCGTCATCGGTACGATCAGGATCACCGCCAGTGGCAGGCTCCAGCTTTCGTATTGGGCGGCCAGTACCAGGAACGCCAGCAGTACGCAGAGCGGGAATACGAACAGCGCGGTGTTGCCCGAGAGGATCTGCTGATAGGTCAGGTCGGTCCACTCGTACGTCATGCCGTTGGGCAGTTCATCCTTCAACAGTTTTTCAATCGCCGCCTGGGCCTGGCCGGAGCTGTAGCCCGGTGCCGCGTTGCCGTTGATTTCAGCGGTGATAAAGCCGTTGTAGTGCATCACACGGTCTGGCCCTGAGGTGTCGCTGACCTTGATGAAGGTGGCCAGTGGGATCATCTCGCCTTTGTTGTTACGCACTTTCAGTTGGCCGATCTGGTCGGAGTCCTGGCGGAACTGTTGTTCAGCCTGCACGTTGACCTGATAGGTACGCCCGAAGCGGTTGAAGTCGTTGGCATACAACGAACCCAGGTACACCTGCAGGGTGTCGAAGATGTCGCTGATTGCCACGCCGTGGGTCTTGGCCTTTTCACGGTCGATGGCCGCGTCGACCTGTGGCACGTTGACCGTGTAGCTGGTGAACAGGCCGAACAACTCCGGCACGCCACGGCTCTTGGTGATGACGTTCTGCACTTCTTTGTACAGCTCGTCATAGCCGAGGTTGCCACGGTCTTCGATCTGCAGGCGGAACCCGCCGATGGTGCCCAGCCCCTGTACCGGCGGCGGTGGGAAGATCGCCATGTAGGCTTCTTCGATGCCGCTGTACTTGCCGTTCAATGCACCGGCAATTGCCCCGGCGGACATGCTCGGGTCTTTGCGCTCATCGAACGGTTTCAAGGTCACGAACACGATGCCGCTGTTCGGGCTGTTGGTGAATCCGTTGATCGACAGGCCGGGGAAGGCAATCGCGGCTTCCACACCGGGTTGCTTCAAGGCGATGTCCGACATGCGCTTCATCACGTTTTCGGTGCGGTCCAGGCTCGCAGCGTCGGGCAGTTGGGCGAAGGCCACCAGGTATTGCTTGTCCTGGGCCGGTACGAAACCGGTCGGGGTGTGGGCAAACCCGAAGAAGGTCAGCACCATCAGGCCGGCGTACACGAACAGGGCAATGCCCGTGCCGCGAATCACCCGGCGTACGGTACCCACGTAGCCATGGCTGGCTTTCTCGAAAAAGCGGTTGAAGGGACGGAACAGCCAGCCGCCAAAGAGCTTGTCGAGGAACTTCGAGAAGCGATCCTTCGGCGCATCGTGACCGCGCAGCAACACGGCGGCCAGGGCAGGGGACAGGGTCAGCGAGTTGAACGCCGAGATCACCGTCGAGATCGCAATGGTCAAGGCGAACTGTTTGTAGAACTGGCCGGTCAAGCCACTGATAAAGGCGGCTGGAATGAACACCGCACACAGCACCAGCGCCGTGGCGATGATCGGGCCGGTCACTTCACTCATGGCTTTTTCAGTCGCCGGGAACGGCGCCAGGCCCAGCTCGATATTACGTTCGACGTTCTCCACCACCACGATGGCGTCGTCCACCACGATGCCGATGGCCAGTACCAGGCCGAACAATGACAGCGCGTTGAGCGAGAACCCGAACAGGTGCATCACCGCAAACGTACCGATCAACGATACCGGTACTGCCACCAACGGAATGATCGAGGCGCGCCAGGTCTGCAGAAACAGGATCACCACCAGCACCACGAGGATCAGTGCTTCGAACAGGGTATGCACGACCGCTTCGATGGAACCGCGCACAAAGATCGTCGGGTCATAGGCGATGCGGTAATCCATGCCCGCCGGAAAGCTCTTTTTCAACTCGGCCATCTTGGCGCGCACATCGTTGGAGATGTCGATGGCGTTCGAGCCGGGGCGCTGGAAAATCGGAATCGCGACGGCCGGCTGGTTATCGATCAGCGAGCGCAGCGCGTATTGGCTGGACCCCAGCTCGACGCGGGCGATGTCCTTGAGGCGCGTGATTTCACCGTTGGCGCCGGCGCGGATCACAATGTTCTCGAACTCTTCCTCGGTGACCAGGCGACCCTGGGTATTGACCGACAACTGGAAGCTGGTATCCGTTGGAGCAGGCTGGGCGCCGAGGGCACCGGCTGCTACCTGGCGGTTCTGCTCGCGGATCGCGGTGACCACATCGGTCGCGGTCAGGTTGCGCGAGGCGGTCTTGTTCGGATCCAGCCAGACACGCAGGGAGTAGTCGCCCATGCCGAACAACTGCACGTCGCCCACACCACCCAAGCGGGCCAGCTCATCCTTGATATTGAGGATCGCGTAGTTGGACAGGTACAGCATGTCGTAACGCTGATCCGGCGAGGTCAAGTGCACCACCATGGTCAGGTCGGGGGAGGCCTTGTCCACGGTAATACCGATGCGCGTCACTTCCTCAGGCAATTTTGGCTGAGTCCGCGTCACACGGTTTTGCACCTGCACCTGCGCGTTGTCCAGGTCGGTGCCCAGGGCGAAGGTGATGGTCAGGGTCAGCTTGCCGTCGGCGGTCGACTGCGAGGACATGTACAGCATGTTCTCGACGCCGGTGATGGCTTGCTCCAACGGCGCGGCCACGGTTTCACCGATGACCTTGGGGTTGGCGCCCGGGAAGTTGGCGCGTACCACCACGGTGGGCGGCACCACTTCCGGGTATTCGCTGATCGGCAACTGGAACAGCGAGATCGCACCGGCGATCAGGATCAGCAGCGACAGCACCGCTGCGAAGATCGGCCGCGAAATGAAGAACTTGGAAAAATTCATCTTGAGTCGTATCCCTTAACCGCGTGGAGTCGCAGCGCTGGCAAGTTTGGGCGCGGTTTTGTCCGGCGCCACTTGTTCCAGGTTGCTGGCTTCAAGCGCTTGTCGTTGTTGGGCCAAGGCGGCGAGGGTTTCCTTGCTGGCCATCGGAATGGTTTCCGGGGCGACCGGCGAGCCGGGGCGCGCGCGTTGCAGGCCCTTGACGATAATGGTGTCGTCCTTGTTCAGGCCGCTGCGCACAATACGCAAGCCTTCGATCTTCGGCCCCAGCTCCACCGCGCGATAAGCCGGCTTGTCGCCTTCCATCACCAGCACGAACTTCTTGCCCAGGTCGGTACCCACGGCCTCGTCGTTGATCAGTACGGCGGAGTAGGTGCCGCTGCCGACCAGTTTCAGGCGTGCGTACAGGCCAGGGGTGTATTCGCCTTTGCTGTTATCGAACACGGCGCGGCCACGGATGGTGCCGGTGGCCGGGTTGACCTGGTTGTCGACAAAGTTCATCTGGCCCAGGTGCGGGTTGCCGGTTTCATTCGACAGGCCCAGGTACACCGGGGTGGTCGCCCCGCGACGGCCCTGGCGAGCCAGCTCGGTGTACTTGAGGTACACGCGCTCATCGGCGTCGAAGTAGGCGTAGACCTTGTCGGTGGAGACCACGCTGGTCAGCGTGGTGACATCGGCGGTCACCAGGTTGCCGGCGGTGATTTCGGCACGGCTGACGCGGCCGCTGATCGGCGAGGTCACGCGGGTAAAGCTCAGGTTCAGCTTGGCCAGGTCCAACTGCGCCTGGATCCCGGCGACAGCCGCGCGGGCTTCCTGGGCGGCGGTGGTGCGCGAGTCGGCCAGTTCGGCGGAGATCGCATTGCTCTGGCGCAGGCGCTCGCCGCGTTGGGCTTCGTTATCGCTGCGGGTGGCAGCGGCTTTGGTTTGCGCCAGTTGGGCTTCGAGGCGGCGCACTTCAGCCTGGAATGGACGCGGGTCGATCTGGAACAGCAGGTCGCCTTTCTTGACCAAAGCGCCTTCGGTGAAAGCGACTTGGTCAATCTGGCCAGAAACCCGTGGACGAATCTGTACGGTCTCAGGCGCTTCCAGGCGACCGGTGAACTCGTCCCACTCGTTGACCGGTTGTTCGAGTACCTTGGCCACGCTGACTTTCGCAGCAGGCATGGCGGCAGCTTGTTCCGGCGCCTTGCCGCACGCGCTCATCACTACCACGGCCAAAATCGCCAAGGGAAAGCGTAAGTGTTTGAGTGACTGTTCCATGAGGTGCATCCGCCAATGTATTTGAGATGGGCGGATCATGCGCGGCGAGGCGGTATGTCACGAATCGAATGAAGCAAAGGTAACTATCATTCGGAATGATATAAGCGCGTTGTCAGCCCTCTAGCATGCAGGTTTCATTAGGCAGCTATCAATGTGATTGATAGCAAAGGTGTGTTGCGCAGGCTGCAAGGAACTTATCCAGGCTTACGGTGTGCCCTCAGCCGTCAACTGCGCGGCGATCCGCTCTATCAGCAGGCGCACGCGCCGGGGCTGGACCCGCGAGGGCGGGTAGACGATGTTCAGTGCAGTGCCACCCAGGTCGTAGTCCTTGAGTACTTTGACCAAGCGCCCGGCATCGAGGTCGGCGCGCACATCCCACACCGATTTCAAGCACAGGCCATGGCCGGCCAGGCACCACTGCCGGACCAGCGCGCCGTCATTCGCCACGCGGCGGCCACTCACCAGGATGCGGTGTGTCTTGCCGTGCAGCTTGAAGGTCCATTCCCGCGCGATATTGATACCGAAGCGCATGACCAGGCATTCATGTCGGGTCAAGTCCTCGGGGTGTTGCGGGGTGCCATGCCGGGCCAGGTACAGCGGTGACGCACACACGACACGTCGGTTTTCACCGATCAACCGCGCATGCAGCGTGCTGTCGGCCAACGCGCCGAAGCGCACGGCGAAATCGATTCCCTGGCTGACGGGATCGACGTAGCCGTCGCTGAGATTCAGGTCGATGCTGACCTGCGGGTACTCCTGCATAAACTGCGCAAGGATCGGCTCGATGTATTGGCGGCCCAGGTCTTCCGGGGCGCTGAGGCGGATCGGCCCGGAAATTCTCTGGGTGCCCAGGCGAATGCTGCTGTGCAACTCATCCGCCTCCGCCAGCAGGCGCCGGGCGCCATCGACCAGCAGGCGGCCTTCATCCGTGAGGTTGATCGCGCGGGTGGTGCGGTTGAGCAGGCTGGCACTGTAGAAACTCTCCAACTGCGCCAGCCGTTCCGACACGGAGGCCGGGGATAAACCCAGTTCCCGGCCGGCCGCGGATAACCCGCCTTTCTCGACAATCAGCAAAAACAGCTCAAGGTTCTTCAGTAGCATTATTCGGTTTTTCCGAAAGTGATTTTTGATTTGCGCTCAATTATCAAAATAAACCTAAAGGCTTAGGGTTGCATCCGTGTTTATCCAACGGAGTGACGCTCATGTCATACGTGAACCTGCAACGGCGTACTTTCCTGGCCCAGGCGGGCGCCGGTGCCGCGGTACTAACCGCCGGATCGTTGCTCGGCACGGCCAACGCGGCCCCGGCGCCAACGGACGCTGCCCCAGCGGCAAGCGTACGCCAGGCCAAGGGCGGCTTCTGGCCGGGCAATACGCGCCTGGTGGTGTCGGTGTCGATGCAATTCGAAGCCGGCGGGCAACCGCTCAAGGGCACCGACAGCCCGTTTCCCCCTGTGGACTTTCCCGACAACGTGCCCGCCGACCCGGCCACCAATACCTGGTTCGCCTACGGCTACCGCGAAGGTATTCCCAGGCTGCTCGACCTCTGGGACCGGCATGGTGTCAAGGTCACCAGCCACATGATCGGGGACGCGGTAAAGCGCCACCCTGAATTGGCCCGCGAGATCGTCGCGCGCGGCCATGAAGCCTCCGGCCATGGCCCGCGCTGGAGTTCGCAATTTGCCATGAGCCGTGATGAAGAACGCACGTTCCTGCGCCAGGCCGCCCGCATGCTGCAAGACGTCACCGGCCAACCGGTCAGCGGCTACAACTGCAATTGGTTGCGCCGCGGCCCCAATACCTTGTCGTTGCTGCAAGAGCTGGGCTACGTCTATCACATCGATGATGTGAGCCGTGACGAGCCGTTTATCGAACAGGTCAACGGCAAGGACTTTGTGGTGGTGCCGTACACCTTGCGCAACAACGACATTGTCCTGATCGAAGGCCGCAACTACTCACCGTCGCAGTTCCTGGAACAGGTGAAGCTGGATTTCGACCAGCTGTACGAAGAGGCCGGCAGCCGGCGCCGCATGATGTCGATCAGTGCCCACGACCGCATCAGCGGTACGCCGCAAATGGTCAGGGTCTGGGATGAGTTCCTGCGCTACGCCAACAGCCACCCCGGCGTCGCCTTCATGCGCAAGGACGCGATCGCGCAATACACCCTCAAGAGTCCCCTCAGCGTCAGGGAAGGCGAGACGATTTGAACCGTCCCCCACACAAGGAAACTGCAGCATGAAACACTCAGCGATATCGCGCTTTGGCATTGTCACTACGCTCCTGGCCTCGTCGTTTTGCAGCGCGGCCATGGCGGCAACCCCCGAGCTGGTGAAGCCGGGCGTGCGGGTGATCGACAACAGCCTGTCGGCCGCACAGCGGGCCAGCATGGAAACGGCCGCCCTGCGCTATGACACCTTCTGGAATACCGGTGACGAACGCCTGGCGCTGCAAGCCCTGGCCGATGATTTCGTCGACAAAACCCCGCCGCCCGGTCGCCAACCCGGCCCGCAGGGCGCGTTGCTGGCGTCGCGGACCTTTCGCGGTGCGGTGCCGGACCTGCGTTGCGAGGTCGAACAGATGATCCTTGCCGGTGACCGGGTGGTGGTGCACCTGCATTTTCGCGGGCATTTCACCGGTACATTCGGCCAGATCAAGGGGGCCGGGCAACCGGTGGATTTTATCGCCACCGATATCTACCAGATCGAAAACGGCAAGATCGCCGCCAACTGGCACATCGAAGACAACCTGAGTGTGATGAAACAGCTGGGCGCGTTCTGACGCCTGAGAGGGGCAGGGCAGACACTTCGGGCCAGGTCGAAGCATCCTGGGGTGGCAATTCCCTATAGTTGGGGCTTCTATTATTGCAGTGTTGCCCCCTGAGGAAACTCCATGACTTCGTCTATCGATCCTGGCCTGTTGGGTATTTATGAAGCTTGGCACACCACCGTCTGTGCGGGCGACCTCGCGGCCACTGCAGCGCTGTACGCAGAACACGCGGTGTTCGAGACACCCCTGGTGCTGGCGATCTACCCCGACCACGGCAGCGGGGTACTGGTGGGGCGCGACGTGATCCAGCGGTTCATGGAAGACAGCAAGCGCAAGTTCCCCAGTGACTTGGCCGAGTGGTATCGCAGCGACAAAGCGTTCATCAATGGTCGCAACCTGACCTGGGAGTACCCGCGCAAGACGCCCAAAGGCGAACAGGTCGACCTGATGGAAATGATGGAGATCGAAAACGGTCTGATCACCTATCACCGCGTGTATTGGGGCTGGTACGGCGTGCGGTTGCTGGCGCCTGTCCTGGCCAAGGCGCATACGTTGTGACGCGGCGGGCGACGGTCGCCATCATTGGTGGCTCAGTCACCGGCGTTGCGGCCTTTATCAAGCTGGTGCGCACGGGCGTGGCGGGTTGCATCGAGATCATCGATCCCGAAGGGCTGGCGGATTCAATCGCCTTCACGGCCTCCCAGGACGCGCTGTTGTGCAATACCTCGGTGCAGACCATGTCGGTGCTGGACGACGACATGCATGACTTCCAGCACTACCTGCGGGCCCAAGGCATCGATGCCGGTGAACAGGCGTTTGTGCCGCGGGCCTGGGTGTCGGGCTACCTCAAACAGCGGTATGCCGAGTATCGCGACCTGGCCGAGGCCCGGGGCATAGAGCACCGGGTGGTGCGTGCGGCGGTGCGCCATATCAAGCCGGTCGCCCACGGTGAATACCGCTTGGAGTTGGAGGATGGCAGCCAGCGTTCAGCCTCGGCGGTGCTGGTATGCACCGGCAGCGCGGCGCCGTTTGTGCCGCCGCTGGTGACCCCGCACCTGGGCGCACCGGGGATTTTCGCGACGCCGTACCCGACCCGGTCGTGGTTGGCGAGCCTGACCCGGCCTTCGCGGGTATTGGTGCTGGGCAGTCGGTTGTCGGCCATCGATAGCGTGCTGCTGTTGTGCGGCGCGGGGCACCAGGTGCTGATGGCTTCGCCGTCCGGGCGTTTGCCGGGCGTGCGCACGGGCACTCCCCGACGGTGCACGGCGAGCCTGGATGAAGCGCGGTTTGCCCGACTGGACCTGGAAAGCCCCAAGCTGTACTGGCATTTGCTGCGCATCGTCGCGCGTTCAGCCAAGGCCATCAGTGGCCGCTCGTTGCGCGCGCAGATCGATCGCAGTGCCGAGCCTGTCCAGCGCCTGCGCGGTGAAATCGCCCTGGCCGAGGGGGGCGCGACAGACTGGCAAAACCTGCTGGTGCAGTGCATGGACCTGGCCGACATCAAGCTGCGCGCCGCGCCGCCGGCAGTCAGGCTGGCGGCGCTGCAAAACTGCTGGGAAGCGGTTGGGCGCTACCTGTTCGCGGTGCCGTTGCAGACCGCGACCACCCTGTTGCGCCTGATCGATCAAGGGCAGCTGCAATTGGCGCCCCAGTTGCCGACGACGCTGGAGTGGCAGGGCAGATGGCAGGCCCGTGACCGCCATGGGCATGTCGAGGTGGTCGATGCCGTGGTCTGCGCCACCGGCTTTCACAAGCAACCGTTCCATGCCACCCCGGACGGCCTGGCCCTGCACGTGACGCCCGCCACGCCCTGCACGCCCCCCGAGGTGTCAGCGCAATTGCAGGTCAGCTTGCCGGGCGCCGGGGCGCCGGAAAACATCTGGCTGCTGGGCGTGGCCTCCTACCTGGCGGCGCCGATGGTCAATTCGGTGTACCAATCGGTGCGTCAGGCGGGCGAGGTGGTGGTGATGCTCGGCGAGCACTTTTCATTAATGGACGAACAGGCAACCGAGGCAGTGGCATGAAAGTGTATGGCGACAGAGGTTCGAGCAATACCCGGCGTGTGCTGACCACGGCCGCTTACCTGGGGCTGGACGTGGAATTCGTGTTCCTCGACCTGTTCAGCGGCCAGAACCGTACGCCGGAGTACCTGGCGCTCAACCCGAACGGCACGATCCCGACCTTTGTCGACGGCGACGTGGTGCTGTTCGAGGCGTCGGCCATCATGATTTACCTGGCGGAACAGGCCGGTTCGTCGTTGTTGCCCTCGGGCAAGGCCAAGTACGAAACCCTCAAGTGGATGTTCTGGGCCGCCGAGCATTTTCGCCGCGGGCCCACGGTGCTGATCGAACAGCGTTTCATGGAGCGCCTGAAGGGGCATGCCGAAAACCCGACCCTGGTTGCGGAAGCCCTGCACGCCATCCACCGCTACACCGCCGTGCTCGAGGGGCACCTGAGTACCCGACGGTTTATGGTCGGCGATGGGCTGACCCTGGCCGACATCGACCTGGCGGCGCCCTTGAGCCATATCCCGCGTACCCAGGCGCCGTTCCTGGAGTACCCCCATGTGGCGGCCTGGTATGAGCGGATCAACGCGATTGCCGCCTGGCAGCAGAGCGGGGTTGCCCAGGAGCGCAGGATCCGCGAAATCGAAGGGCTGTTCAGCCCGCGGCGGGAGCCGGCATAAGCCTTTTGCGGGCCGGCGCCATCGCATGCAAGGGCGCCTCCAGATGCCGCAAGTGTTCAATCCCCAAATGCATTTTGAACGCGCGCCAGCCGGCGCCGGTGACGTGCACCGCGCGCGTGCCGGTGGTTCGCCTTAGCCAGCCCAGCTGGCAAAAGGTCTCCAGCAGATGGGCCCCAAGCGGGCCGGCGATGTGGTGCTCGCGTTCGGTCCAGTCCAGGCAACGACGGGCCTGGACGTGGTCCTGGAAGCACGGCTCGCCACTGTCCGGGTTAAGCGATTGCAGCCATTCAATGCCGCGCAGCGTCAGCACATATTCGCGTTCGTTGCGATCGAGGATGTAGCCACGGTCGAGCATGCCCTGGGTCACCGCAACGCCGACCTGGCCGGCCAGGTGATCGTAGCAGCAACGGGCAAAGCGCAGCTCATGGGCGGCACGGTTGGGCAGGCTGCGCCAGGTACTGGTCTGCGGCGACACCGCCGCCAGGCTTTCCAATACATGGGATACATCAGGGCCGGCCAACTGATAGAAGCGGTTGCGGCCCTTGGTCTCGACCGTGAGCAAACCGCCATCGAGCAACTTCGCCAGGTGTGAACTGGCTGTCTGCGGTGTCACCCCAGCAGCATCGGCCAGGGCACTGGCGGACATGGAACTGCCATCGGCCAGGGTGATGAGGATCACGGCGCGTACAGGCTCGGCGATCAGGTAGGCGATGGATGAAATTTTGGGCTGGGTCATTCCATTGAACTCCGCGCTTTGCCAGGTGATGTCGGGTTTCAGGATGACATAAACACTAACACTTCGACACAGCCCGAAGCGTTTCAATTGAAAAGCTGCTTATAGTCAAAGCGCCATTATGGATAGGAAAGACGGGGTTATGGAACTCAACACGCGCTACCAACGACAGGTACTGATCGCCACCAGCCTCAGCTATGTGGTCGTCATTCTGGATACCTCCATCGTCAACGTGGCACTGGAGTCCATCTCCCAGACGTTCGGCTCGGATATCACCGGCCTGCAATGGGTGATCAACGCTTACACCCTGACTTTTGCCAGCCTGCTGCTGACGGGCGGCTTGCTCGGCGACCGCTACGGAGCAAAGAAAATCTACGCCGTCGGCCTCGGCCTGTTTGCGCTGGCCTCGGGCTTATGCGGGCTGGCCAACGATCTGCCTGAACTGGTGGGCGCACGCGTCCTGCAAGGGGTAGGGGCCGCGCTGCTGGTGCCATGCTCCTTGATGCTGATCAACAGCGCCTACCCACAGACCCACCAGCGTGCCAGTGCCATCGGCGTGTGGGCAGGCTGCGGTGGTATTGCCATGGCGGCCGGCCCCTTGGTAGGTGGGGTGCTGATCGAACTGTTCGGCTGGCGCAGTATTTTCCTGATCAACGTGCCGATTGCCCTGGTCGGCGTCTGGCTGACGTCGCGCATCCCATCTTCAGCGCCCCTGGCGCCCAACCGCCACTTGGATGTCACGGGGCAAATCACCGCCATTATTGCGCTGGCGACCTCGGTGGCCGTGCTGATCGAAGGGGCCAAACTGGGGTGGAATTCCGAGTGGGTCTACGTCGGGGTGTTTGTCGCGTGTATCGCCTGGTGCGCATTCCTGGTGACCGAGAGCCGGCACAAGGACCCGATGCTGCCGCTGCATTACTTCCGTAACCCGGTGTTTTCCGGGGCAACGTTCCTGTCGCTGGTCTCGGCCCTGGTGTTCTACGGGTTGTTTTTCCTGCTCAGCCTGTACTTCCAGACCGACCGGGGCTGGTCACCGTTGGAGACGGGCCTGGCGTTCCTGCCATTGACCGCCATGGTCACCCTCGGCAGCTTCACCTGCGGCCGGTTGACCCGGGCCTATGGCGCCCGCGCCGTGCTGTGTGCGGGGTTCGGCCTGTACACCCTGGGGTTTATCGGCCTGTTCGCGTTGGCCGTCGATGCGCCGTACTGGCGCATCGCGCTGTGTTACCCGGCGGTGGGGTTCGGTGCGGGGATCATTACGCCGGCCGCCACCTCCGTGCTCATGAGTGTGGTTGATCGTGCCAAGGCCGGGGTGGCCGCAGGCACGCTCAATGCCAGTCGACAAAGTGGTTCAGCCTTTGGCGTGGCGATCTTCGGGGCCCTGCTGACCTCGATCGAACCGCGTAGCGATGCCATCTACCTCGCTGTCAGCGTTGCGATCGGCTTGTCATTGCTGGCCATGATGCTGTCCGCCCTGGTGCTCAAGGTGCCAGCTGCGCACCCCGTGAAAAACTGATGCGTTTGCATTTGTAAAACCATTGCCCAGCACGCCTTCGTGAATGCCGCGAGGCGCCGCTGCACCTGAAAAACATCATCACTAGGGATAATGATCATGAATGTGCTCTCTGCGGCAGCCGTTGTAGATATAGCGGGAATCGGCATTGGCCCGGCTAATTTGAGCCTGGCGGCGCTGGCCCAGCCCAAACCCGGCCTCACCGCGACGTTTTTCGAGCGCAGCAGCGAATTTCAATGGCATGCGGGGATGATGGTGCCCGACGCCATGTTGCAGGTGCACTACCTCAAGGACCTGGTCAGCCTGGTGGACCCGTCCAATCCACTGTCGTTCCTCGCCTACCTGGCCAAGCAAAAACAGTTGTTGAGCTTTATCAACGCCAATTTCGATCAAGTGCTGCGCCGCGAATTCAACCAGTACTACCGCTGGGCCTGTACCCAACTGCCCAACCTGCATTTCAACAGCGAAGTGCGCTCGGTGGAGTTCGAGAACGGGCTGTTCCTGCTCAAGGGCGATACCTGGGTCCAGCCGGCGCGCAACCTGGTGCTGGGCACCGGGCAACAGCCTTCGATCCCGGCATTCGCGCGCCCACACCTGGGCGACACGCTGTTTCATTCCTCCCAGTACATGACCCGCAAGCGCAGCCTGAAAGACAAACGCGTGGTGGTGATCGGCGGCGGCCAGACCGGCGCCGAGATCATTCAGCACCTGCTGTCCGACACCAGCGCGCTACCGGCCAGCGTGACCTGGGTGTCGCGGCGCTGGAATTTCTCGCCGCTGGATGAGTCGCCCTTTACCAACGAGCTGTATACCCCGCAATACAGCGACCACTTCTTTGCCCAACCCGAGGCCGTGCGCCAGTCGCTGCTGGTCGAACAGAAACTGGCGAGCGACGGCATCTCCCAATCGTTGTTGCAATCGATTTACCGCCGCCTGTACGAGCTCAAGCACGTGCTGCATCACCCTTGCAAAATCCGCTTGTTGCCGGGTCGCGAGTTGACCGCAGTCCAGCAGCGACCCCATCACTGGAGCCTGTCGCTGGTGCATGGGCACAGCCATGTGCAGGAAGAGCTGAGTGCCGACATGGCGGTGCTGTGCACCGGGTACGCCTACCAGATGCCGGAATGCCTGGGGGCGATCGAGCCACGCATCACCCGGCGCAATGGCGAATACGTGTTCAACCAGGACTACTCCGTGCAGTGGGACGGCCCGCAGGGGACGGCCATCTACGTGCAAAACGCCGCGCGCAGCCAGAAAGGCATCGCCGACCCGAACCTGGGCCTGATTCCCTGGCGCTGCGCAAACATCCTCAACAGCGTCAGCGGGCAAGCCCTGTACGACCTGGACGAACCCGAGGCGTTCGTCCAATGGGGCCCCAGCGCTGCCTTCGACGAGGTCAGCGACGCGCGTTTCGATCGCCTGACCGCCCTCGCCAACTAGACCCAGGAGCCCGGCCATGGAGCCCATCACACTACCGCCCAACGGCAACGCCCCGGTCATTCGCGAAACCAAGGAACCGGTGGCGCTGCAAGGCGTGCACCTGTACCTGCACCACTTTTCCGGCAAATTGGTCAACGCCCCGATCCAGTCCTCGCGTTTCACCATCGATCCCGACTGCGCAACGGATGAAGACAGGCACGCAGTCAACGAGATCTGGTTTATCAGCGGCGGCGACCTCAACGTGTTCTACGACGGTACCTGGCACGCGGTAAAAAATGGCGACAGTTTGTATTTTGCCCCCTGGCGCCCACATTTAGCGCGCAACACCGGCACCGCGCAGGTCCAGGTGTTTTCGGTGTGGTGGGCATGAGCATGCAGCAGGATTTCGACCTGGTGATTGTCGGCGGCGGCATTATCGGCGCCTGGGCCTTGCACCACGCGGTACAGCGTTACCCGCACTGGCGGATTCTGTTGATCGACCGCTACCGCATCGGCGATGGGGCGACCTCGCACTCGGCGGGGGTGCTGCTGGCCACCGGGCGCTCGGCACGCGAACGGCGCCTGGCCGGGGAGAGTGCCGGGCTGTACCGCGCGCTGCGTGATCGGTTGGGCATCCGCACCAGCCAGGCACCGGTGTACTGGCTGGCGGATCGCAGCCTGACGCCCGAGATTCAGCAGGCCGTGGTCGAGGCCACGGTGGAGCCCGCCGACCTGTCGGCCGCCGACCTCGGTGAACGCCTGGGCGCGCCGCTCACGGTGGGCACGGGCGAGTGCCTGTTGCGCGGCGGCACCGCCGAAAGCTATGAGCCGCCTTGGGTGGCACGGTTGCTGATCAGCCAGAGCCTGGCCAGCGCCCAGGTGCGCTGCATCGAGGGCGTGGGGGTGCAGCGTATCGATGCGCAGGGCAGCGGTTCGCGTATCACCCTGGCCGATGGCGCCAGCGTGCGCGCCCGACGCACCCTGGTTGCCACCGGGCCATGGGTCAGCGAGTCGCCGTTTGGCGCACTCGCTACCGAGCACGGGCTACGGGTCAAGAAGGTGGTGGCCTTGCATATCGATGGCGTACCGCCGGCGAATGCCGCGGCGTTGTTCCTGCCGCAATCGGATGCGTACCTGATGCCACTGGCCGCTCGCAACCAATGGCTGTTCAGCTTTCGTTGTGATGAATGGGATGTGGCGCCGCGCAAGCACGCGCTGGAAATCACTCCCCACGACCGGGACGTCGCCAACCGCACGCTGGCGCACTACCTGCCGGCGTTGGTGGCGCGGTGTCGCGGCGGCCGGGTGTTCTGCGACAGCTACAGCCCCAGCGGCGAATCGCGGGTGAGCTTCGACCCGGTGCACCACCTGGTATTTGCCGGTGCCGGCAGTGGTGCGGGTTTCCGCCTGGCACCCGGCATTGCCCGCGAGGCCCTCGATTTGATCGTGGCTCATCGGCCCGATACGGCGGCCATCGCCGAACCCACACTTTCCGCTGCCTCGATGGATTGAAAAGATGACTGCTATCACCGCGCAAAAATTCTTCCTGATGCCGATTCCTCCCACGCCCAACGGCAGGTTGCACCTGGGCCACATTGCCGGTCCTTACTTGCGCATGGACATGCTCGGGCGCTACCTGCGCACCCAGGGGCACAGTGTCGATGTGGTCTCGGCGGTAGACGGCTTCGACTCCTACGTCCTGTGGAAAGGCGTGCAGGAGCTGCGCGAGCCCGAAGAGGTGGTGCGTGACTACCACGGGCAGATCGCCAACGACCTGCGCGCGCTGGATGTCGAGGTCGATGACTTCCTCGACCTGGTGCAAGGCCCGTACGCCGCGCAGCATGCAGACAATGCCCGGCGCACGGTCGAGCGCCTGGTGGCGTTGGGCGTGACCGAAACCGTGGTCGAACGTGTGCTGTATTGCCCGCATACCCGTCGCTACATGGCCGGCGCCTGGCTGGTGGGGCAGTGCCCGTATTGCCAGGCCGGGGCTGGCGGCTACTTCTGTGAAGCCTGCGGTGCCTTGTTCCGCCCGGAAACCATGCTCAATCCCCAGCCGCGCATGGGCGACAGCCCGTTGCAGTGGGTCGAGGTCGAAAGTCTGTTCCTGAAAGTGGCCCACCCCGACCAGTTGCTGCGGCGCATGGCGGCGTCCGGTGCGCCGGCGTCGATCATCGAGGTGATCGCGCGCTTCCTGGAACGCGAAAATGGCCGCGTGCGGCTGACTGCACCCGGCGACTGGGGTGTGGCCTGGAGCCCGGATCGTTTTGACAACCCACGCGTGTTGTTCGAGTCCGGCTGGGAATACGCACTGACCTGCGCCGACCGTGCCCGCGAGCACTCCCCGGAGCACGGCCACTCCATGCTGCGCAGCAGCGAGGTGACCACGCTGGTCAGCTTTGGTATCGATAACGCGGTGTTGCTGCTGGCGGGCAGCGTGGCGGTGATGGATGCCCTGCAGGATCACCAGTCGTTTGACTACGTGTTGACCAACTACTTCTACAACCTGCAAGGCGCGAAGTTTTCCACCAGCCGCCTGCATGTGGTCTGGGCCGCCGATATCGTCGAAAAAACCCCGGCCACCAGCGATGGCGTGCGTTATTTCCTCTGCCGCGAAAGCCCCGAACTGGGCGAAACCAATTTCGCCGTGGAGGAGTTTGTCGAGGTGGTCAATGTGGACCTGGCCGGTGCCCTCGACCGGCGTGTCGACCTGGCCCTCGGCAGCCTCGATCAGGCCCGGTTGCAGTCCATCGAGCCAGACTTGTTGCCGGGCCTCGAAATGGCCGTTGCGCGCCTGGGCCAGGCGTTCCGGCTCGACGCTGTCTCGGTGCGCGACGCCTGGGAGGTGTTGCACCAGTGGATGCAACGGCCGGACCTGGACGTGACACAGCCTGGGCACGCTTACTTGTGGCTCAAGGGCCTGGCGTACCTGGCCGCGCCGATCATGCCGCGCCTGGCCGAGCACCTGTGGCACCGCCTGGGCCATGACGGTTTGCCGGTGGTCCAGGCGCTGTATGCCGCCTCGCTGCCGAGGCCGGAGACCGTGGCGCGCCCGCGCTTTGCGGCCTTGTCCCCGCTGGCGCTGGCGCCATGCTTGCCGGCCAGCGTGGTGCTGGCGGGTGCATCCAGCGATGCATGAATACGCTGACGTCATCGTGATCGGTGCCGGCACCACCGGTACCAGCGCCGCCTGGCACCTGGCGCGCGCCGGCGCGTCGGTACGGCTGCTGGACAAAGGCGCGATTGCCAGTGGCTCGTCGGGTGCGTCGCCGGGGATCGTGCGCGAGTATTACGCCGACCCTGTCCTCAGCCAACTGGCGGCACGGGGCGTGCGGGCCTATCGCGATTGGCGGCAGCACTATCCCGGCACTTGCGGCTACCAGCGCACGGGGTTCTTGACCGGTATTCCCGCCCGCGAACAAGCGGCCACCCAGGCCAACGTCGAGCATTTGCGCGCGACGGGCGCGGCGCTTGAGTGGTTGTCTGCCGAGCAAATGCAGGCGCAGGTGCCTGACCTGATTATCGACGGCCTGGCGGGCGCGGTGTTCGAGCCCGACGCGGGCTATTGCGATCCGCGCCTGACCGCGCGCAGTTTTGCAGCCGGTGCACTGGACCTCGGCGCGGTGATCGACGAGGGGCGGGCGGCACGACGGATCGTGCGCCAGGCCGGGCGCGCCATCGGCGTGCAGACCGACACCGGCTTTATCGCCTGCGCCCATGTGGTCAATGCCGCCGGGCCGTGGGCTGCCACCCTGGCTGACGATTGCCAGGCGCCATTGCCGATCCACGCCACCCGGCAAAGCGTCGGCATTGTCCAGGTGGAGGGCGTTGACTCGCCGATGCCAGGCTATTGCGACCGGGAGGCGGGCTTCTACCTGCGCCCGGACCAGCCCGGCAGCTATTTCATCGGCTCGCTGATTGCCGCCGAAGGCGCAGTGATCGACCCGGATAGCTTCGACCGCAGCTTCTGCGACGCCAACGTGCTGGCCTACCGCGACCGCGCCGCCCTGCGCTTGAAGCGCCTGACCGGCGCACGGGCCACCGGCCGCCGCGTGTCGTTCTTCGACAACACACCGGATGGCAACCCGATTGTCGGCCCCGACCCTCGGGTGCCGGGGCTGTTCGTCGCGGCGGGGTTATGTGGGCATGGCTTCAAGTTTGCGCCGTTGTTTGGGCAGGCGATTGCGCAGTGGGTATTGCAGGGCGAGATGCCGGCGCAGATGGGGGTGTTTGCGGTAGAGCGATTTCTCGGGAGCGTTCAGTCAACCTAGTTGATCCTGACGTCCGAGCCGGCGATCAGCCGGTGTCGACGATTCGACAAGGCCGAATGCCTGTAAGGACTGTTAGGACTGTAAGGAATGTAACTGTGGCGAGCGGGCTTGCCCCGCGTTGGGCTGCGCAGCAGCCCCAAAACCAGGCCCCGCGGTGTGTCAGTTAAAAACACATCGCCTGGAATGGGGCCGCTTCGCGCCCCAACGCGGGGCAAGCCCGCTCGCCACAACAAGCCCACTGGCCACAACACGAGCGCTCGCCACAACGGCCCTATCTACCGGGGGGCTCAGCCGCGCGCTTCATTTCGAATGAAGGTGCGAAACACGTGATCCCACAGCGGCGAAGAGACCCCGAAGTTCTTCTCGATACCTTTGCGATGGTGCAGATCGTGATTGGCGATCAGCCCTGGAATGAACCGATAAGCCCAATGGTTGGGGCGGTGCATCACGTAGTGCACCGAGATGTAATAGAAATAGCCCACCACCGCACCGACGAATACCGAGGTCAGTTGCCCATACCAGGCCAGCAGTAACAGGACCGTCAGCGCCGAACTGGTTTTCCAGCTGGATACACCGATAAAGGCGAGCACATCGACATGGTGGGTCCAATGCTCGTGGCGATACAGCGAGTGGAACAGAAAACGGTGTACCCCATATTCCACCAACGTCCATCCCAACAACCCGGCAAGCGCCAGGCCGGGATCAAACGGTGCGAGGTAAAGTGCGAGGATCACGAACAGCGGAACGCTGAAAAAGTCGAGGTAGTACGCGACCGATGACATCAGCCATTTGTTTGATGCAGCCATGCGCAGGGTGTCCTTGAATGCCCGATAAGGGGCGGGCGTGCTGTCCGTAGGGGCGCTGAATGTACCCGAAGGTGTGTGCCGTTTGAATGCGCGGCCGCAAATAAATCCTCCCATCCACACCGCGCAAAGCGGCCGAAGCGCTGTTGGTGGCGCAACACCGGTTCAATAAACTGTGCGATTTCACGGGCTCTACGCTTCGCGCGAATGGGGGTAACCCGTTGAATCTACGAGGCTTATGCTTTGGCATGATTTGTGTTGTCAGTGGGTTGGCACTGACCCGACAACGGGAGGGTTAACCCTCACCTTTCATAAGAAACCACACCCATGCACATCCCCTTCAAGCGCACGTTAATCGCCGGCCTGCTGGCCATCGGCACATTTGGCGGGCTGTTGCCTGCCGTGGCCCAGGCGGCCAATGATCAACAGTTCATCCCGTTGGCGACCTATCGGGTCGGCGCCTACGCCTCCAGCGGCATTCCGTGGTGGGCGGGGGAGATTGACTACTTTCGCTACATCAACGAGGTCGAGGGCGGTGTGAACGGCGTCAAGCTGGTCTGGCAGGAGTGCGAGACCGAGTGGAAGACCGATCGCATCATCGAATGCTACGAGCGCTACAAGGCCGGCCTGGACGGCGCGCCCACCGGCTTCTTCTTCACCCATAGCACGCCGGCGTCCTATGCGCTGATGGACCGTGCCGCCGTCGACCATATCCCGTTGATCGATGGCGCCGGCGGGCGTACCGAGTCGACCGATGGCCGCGTGTTCCCCTATGCCTTCCCGTTGCTGCTCAACTACTACGGCCAGGCGTCGGTGGGCATCAACTACATCGCCCAGCGTGAGGGGGGGCTGGACAAGCTCAAGGGCAAGAAGATCGTGACGGTCTACCACGACTCCGCCTATGGCCGTGAAACCCAGGCCGCCATGCAATTGCTCGCAGAAAAGTACGGCTTCGAGAACATCCAGATCCCGGTGGCCGACCCTGGCAATGAACAGTCCACCCAATGGCGGCAAGTGCGCCAGATCAATCCGGACTGGGTCTTCCTGCGTACCTGGGGCGTATCCACGCCGGTCGGTATCAAGACTGCCGTACGTTTCGGCATCCCGGTGGATCGCCTGATCGGGGATGTCTGGGCCGGCTCCGAAGCCGACGTGATTCCCGCGGGCACCGCTGCCAAAGGCTACCAGGCACTGGCGCCGTTCCCGGGTGGCGACACCTTTGAAATTCACCGCAGGCTCAAGCAGTTCATCCTTGATCCGGGCAAAAGCAACCTCAAGGACCCCAGTTACTTCGGCAAGGTCTACTACAACATCGGCCTGATCAACGCCGCCATTGCGGTCGAGGCGTTGCGCACCGGCCAGGCCAAGTTCGGCCACCGTGGGTTGAACGGCGAAGAAACGCGCTGGGCCTTCGAGCACCTGGACATCGACGCAGCGCGCATCAAAGCGTTGGGGCTCGAAGGGTTGCTGGCGCCGTTGAAACTGTCCTGCGCCGACCATGAAGGCGGCGGCGCGGCGCGGGTGCAGCAGTGGGACGGGCAAAAGTGGGTGTTGGTGACCGACTGGGTCCAGGCCGACCGCGCCACCTTGCGTCCGTTGATCGAAGCCAAATCCGCTGCGTATGCCCAGGAAAAAGGCATCGCAGCGCGTGACTGCGCGGCCGAGTAGGCCACCGGCTCAGGCGGCGGAGGCCGCCACGCTGCCAGGGATGGCGGCAATCAATTCACGGGTGTAATCGCTGCCCGGCCGGTTGAAGATCTGTTCCACCGTTCCCTGTTCGACCACCTTGCCATTGCGCAGTACCAGTACCTCATGCGCAAAGTTGGCCACCACCGACAAGTCGTGGGACACCAGCACATAGGCAATCCCCATTTCCCGCTGCAGCTCTTCGAGCAGGTCGAGGATGTGCGCCTGCACCGACACATCGAGGGCGCTGACCGGCTCGTCGAGCAGCAACAGGTCCGGCTTCAACGCCAGCGCACGGGCGATCGCGACACGCTGGCACTGGCCACCGGACAGCTCGCGCGGCAGGCGATCGAGGAAGCTGACCGGCAGGTGCACGCGACCGATCAGCTCGCGCGCCGCGTGTTCCAGCGCCGCCCCCTTGAGCCTTCCGAACGACACCAGGGGTTCGACAATACTGTCAAACACCGTGAAGCGTGGGTCGAGCGCGGCGAACGGGTTTTGCTGGACCAGTTGCAGGCGTTGACGCAGCGGGCGGAACTCGCGCCAGCTCAGGGTGGTGACGTCTTGCTGCTCGAACCAGACCTGGCCCTGGGTGGGTTTCTCCAGGCCCAGGGCGATGCGCAATGCGGTGCTCTTGCCTGAGCCGGATTCGCCGACGATAGCCAGGGTCTGGCCGGGGTAGACCTGCAGGCTGAGGTCTTGCAGGGCCACGAAGGTGGGGTCTTCGCCCTTCACCTTGGGCAGGCTGAAGGTCTTGCCGACGTTGTGCAGGCGCAGGATCGGTGCGTGCGTTGCATCGGACCTGGCGTGTGGCTCTCGGCGCCTGGCGAACGCGGGAGCGGCGGCGATCAGCGCGCGGGTGTAGTCGTGGCGCGGGTTCGCCAGTATCTGCCGGGGCGGGCCCTGTTCGACCACTTCGCCTTGCTTCATCACCAGGATGCGATCGGCGCGGTCGATGGCCACCCCCAGGTCATGGGTGATGATCAGCAGGGAAATGCCCCGTTCACTGACCAGCCGTTGCAGGTGGTCGAGAATCTTGCGTTGTACGGTGACGTCGAGGGCGCTGGTGGGCTCGTCGGCAATGATCAGGCGGGGGTTGCCGGCCAGGGCGATGGCGATCAGCACGCGCTGGCGCATGCCGCCGGAGAGTTCATGGGGGTACTGGCGGGCCCGCAGGACCGGCTTGTCGATACCCACCTGTTGCAGCAGCTCGACAATATCGGCATCGACGCCGGGGTAGCGCTTGCCCTTGGCCAGGATCAGCGCCTCGGCGATTTGCTGGCCGATGCGCAGGGTCGGGTTGAGGCTGACCATCGGGTCCTGGGGCACCAGCCCGACGGTGCGCCCACGCTGCAAGCGTTTCTGGCGTTCGCTGGCATGGGACAGGTCGTTGCCGCCCACCCACAGTTGACCCGCGCTGATCTGCGCGTGGTCGGGCAGCAGGCCGAGAATCGCGTTGGCCAGGGTTGATTTGCCCGAGCCCGACTCGCCGACAATCGCGACGGTTTCGCCCTGGGCCATCGACAATGACAGGCGTTGTACCGCCAGCAGGGTCTGGCCGCCGGAGCGGTAGCCGACACTGAGTTGGCGCACATCGATCAACAGGTTGTTATCGGCGGTCATCGCTGGATCTCCTCGAAGGTGCGGGCGATATGGTTGAGGCTGAACACCACGGCCACCAGGAACAGGCCTGGCAGCAACGAGACCCACGGAGCGGTGATCAGGAAGTGCCGACCGTTGGCGATCAAGGTGCCCCATTCCGCTGCCGGTGGCGCAGCACCGAAACCGAGAAAGCTCAAGCCCGCTGTCGCCAGGATCGCGGCGCCGAAATCCAGGGTGGCGAGCACCGCCACCGGGCCCCACGCGTTCGGCAGGATGTGCCGCAGCAAGGTGCGCCGCCAGCTGGCGCCGCCCAGGCGCGCGGCTTCGACGTAGGGCAAGGTCTTGACGCGCAGCACTTCGGCGCGGGTGGTGCGGGCGAACCCCGGAATGATGCCGACGCCCACGGCGATGGCCACCGGCACGGTACCGAAGCCGATAGCGGTGACGATCGCCAGGGCCAGCAGCAGGCCGGGCAGGGCCAGCAAGACATCGATAAAACGCATGAGCACCGCATCGATGCGACCGCCGGCAAAGCCGGACAGGATGCCGAGCCCCAGCCCGCCGACCAGGGCGATCCCAACCGCGAGGAACGCCGCCAGCACCGACAGGCTGGCGCCGTAGACCACGCGGGTGTAGAGGTCGCGCCCCAGTTCATCGGTGCCGAACCAGTGGCCCAGGCTGGGCGCGCTGAGTTTGGCGGCCGGTGCGGTGGCGTAGGGGTCGAAACTGCTCAGCAATGACGGCGACACCGCCGCGACCAGGGCAAACAGCACCACCAGCAGCGCCAGGCTGAAACCGGGACGGCGCAGCAGGGGCAGCACCGCCGAGGCGGCGCGTTGCAGTCGGCTGCGACGGCGCCAGAGGGGGGGAGCCAGGGTGGTTGGCGCAAGACGCCGGTCAATCGTGGTCATGGTCTAGGACACCTTTGGCGTATGGGAGATGCGCGGGTCGAGCCAGGGATAGAGCAGGTCGACCAGCAGGTTCACCAGCACAAATGCCGCCGCCGAGACGGCAACGATGGCCAGCACCACTGGAATGTCCTGGCGCAGCACCGCTTCCTGCGCCAGGCGGCCGATGCCGGAGCGGGCAAAGATGGTTTCCACCAGCACCGCGCCGGACACCGTATTGCCCACTTGCAGCCCGATCAGGGTGAGAATCGGCAGGGCCGCGTTGCGAAAGCCGTGACGCGCCTGCACCTGGCCACGGCTCAAGCCCTTGGCATAGGCCGTGACGATGTAGGGCTCCTGCCACACCCCTTGGAAACTGCGTTGCAACACCTGGGCGTACACCGCCGCGCTGGGGATCGCCAGGGTGATCGCCGGCAGCACCAGGCTTTCAACCCCACGGCTGCCGGTGGCGGGAAACCAGCCGAGGCCGAACGCGAATACCTGGATCAGCAGCAGGCCCATCCAGAACACCGGCACTGAAAAGCCCAGCGACGGCAACCGGGTCAACGCGATTTTTAACGGCCGCCAGCGCAGGTACGCAGTCAGGTAGGCCAGGCCGACACCGCCGAGCAGCGACAACACAATCGCCAGCCCGGCCAGGGACAAGGTCTGCGGCAATCGTTCGGCGAGCAGCTCGGCCACCGGTCGATTCAGCGACAGCGACTGGCCGAAGTCACCGTGCAGCGCGCCGAGCAGCAGGTTGAAATACTGCTCGAACACGCCCTGGTCGAGGCCGTAATAAGCGCGGGCCTTGGCCAGGTCTTCGACCGACAGCGCGTCGGCCTCCATGCCCGAGGCGCTGAGCATGATGGACAGGGTGTCGCCCGGCAGCAGGTACAAAATGAAATAGGTGATGCTATAGGCGCCCCAGAGCACCAGCAGCGCCTGGCCAATCCGGCCGATCAGGTAACGGCTCATGGCGTACCGACCTCGATATCACCCAGCAATGCGAAGCCCTCGGCAGTCCAGCGAAAGTGTTTCACCCGTGGCGAGGTCGCTGCCTGCCACACGCGTTCATACACCGGGAACGCCGAACCCTCATCGATCAACAGGTCTTGCAAATCGCCATAGGCCGTGGCGCGTTGTGCGCCCTGGGTGGCGGTGATGCCGGCATCGAACAGGCCCTTGGCGGTGTCCAGCACGGCCGGCTCATAGAGGTTGGTGGCCAGGGTCGAGCTGTTGGCGGTGCGCGGATCGAGGATGGTTTGCAGGATGATCGGATCAGCACGGGTCATATAGTTGATGGTCAGGTCATAGTTGCCGGCGGTGTTGTTGGCGACCCATTCGGCGCGGGTGACCACGCTGAGTTTGAGCTCGATGCCGACCTTGCGCAGCTGATCCTGGATCAACACATCGCCGGCGGTTTCTGCCGGGCTGATGTTGTAGCTCAGGCTCAGGCGCTTGCCGTTTTTCTGCCGATAACCGTCCGCGCCCTTGGCCCAGCCGGCTTGATCCAGCAGGCGCTCGGCGGCGGCCGGGTCGTAGACCAGTTTGGCGCCCTGGCTCTTGAAGTAGGGCGTGGTCACATCGAAGATGCCGTCCACCACCGGGAACGCGGCGTTGTACACCGTGCTTGCGTAGCTCTTGCGGTCGATGGCTTTCTGTACGGCCAGGCGCACCTGTTTGTCGGCCAAGGCACGCCCGCCACGGGTATTGGGGTACAGGTTCAGCGCCGGGCCCGGCAGCGAGCGGCTTTGAATGGTTGCGCCCCTGGACTGGAACAGTTTCAGGTCCACCTCGGAGAACGGGTTGCGCGGCCACAGAATGTCGGCCTTGCCTTGCAGGAACAGGCCGTTGCGCACGCTTTCCTCGGGGATATAGCTGATGTCCACCGCGTCCAGGTGGGCCTCGCCCTGGTTCTTCATATTGGCCGACGCCCAGGCGTAACCCTTGCGCTTGGTCAGGTGCGCGCCGACTTCCGGGGTATAGCTGGCCAGGATGAACGGGCCGGTGCCGATGATCTTGCCCAACGAGCGTTCCTTGGCGCTGAGCGCATAGGAGGCCGGGGCAAGGATCGACAGGTTGGTGGTGGATGTGGCCTGCAGGAAGCCCGCATTCGGCTTGGCGAGCACCAGCTTGACGGTGAAGTCGTCGACCACTTCGGCGTGATCGAACCCCGCCAGGTAAGTGGCGCCGAAGGTGGCCGGCAACTCGGTGGCCAGCGCCTTGTTGCTGTCGAAGGCCGTCTTGACCGCCTGGGCATCGAAGCGCTCGCCGTTGCTGAAGGTGACGTTATCGCGCAGGTGGAAGGTGTAGGTGAGGGCGTCGTCGCTCACTTCCCAGCTTTTGGCCAGCCAGGGAATGATCGTGCCGGTTTCCGGGTCCTGGTCGGTCAGCGACTCGGCGACATTGCGCAGCAACACCCGGTGTTCAAGCCAGTAGACCTGGAACGGATCGACGCTGACCAGGGTGGTGTTGTCGCCGAAAAAGGCGATGTTGAGGGTCTTGCCGGCCTGGGTGTCGTTACCCGACGGTGAGCAAGCGGCAAGGCTTAACGCCAATGTGCAGGGGGCCAGCAGACGGCTCATCAAGTTGGAGGTATTCAATGGAGTGCCCTCAGGTGGCGATTGCGGTGTATGCAAGGGGTGGGTCAGAAGTCGTAGGCCAGCTTGGTGTACCAGTAGCCGCCGCCCGGATAGAACGGCGGGTTGCCATAGGGCGCCAGGCCCAGGTTGCTGTAGACGGCGTGCCGGTCGGGGCGCACGTCGAAGATATTGGTGCCGCCGACGCTGACGGTCAGGTGGTCGACGAAGGTGTAGCTGACGTCCAGGTCGGTGATCCATTTGGCGCCGAAGCTGCGGTCGCCCGTGGGGTTCACCGCCAGGGTCTTGACCGCGCCATAGCGGCTGGTTTGCAGGTTGACCGCCAGGTCCGCGACCTTCCAGTTGGCGCCGAGGATCCATTTGGTCTTGGGCGACGCTTCGGTGAGGTCGCCCTCGCGGTCGCGGCCCACCAGGGTCACGCCGGAATTGGCGAGGGCGGCGGGTGTACCGCGACTGTCTTCAATGGTGGTCTTGTTCCAGTTGAAGCCCAGGCTCCAGCGCACATCGCCCCAGGCATCCAGCGGCGTGGTGTGGTCGGCAACGATGTCCAGGCCGCGGGTGCGGGTGTCGAAGGCGTTGGTGTAGTAGTTGACCCAGGTACCGGTGGGCACACCCTGGGCGGCGAGGATGGCATTGATGGCGCCATTGCCCTGGTCGTAGATATTGCTGGTCAGGGCGATGCGGTCATCAATGTCGATCAGGTAGGCATCGGCGGTGATGCTGGTGCGTGGCGCTGGCTGCCAGGTCAGGCCCAGCCCCAGGTTGCGCGATTTCTCCGGCTTGAGGTCGTCGCCACCCAACGCCTTGGCCAGGTTGCTGCCGGAAGGGGTCAAGCGGGTCACGGCGGGCACCACGTTACCGTTCACATCGGTGGCCACTCGGTTGTCTGCCACCGTGTAGCCGATCTGCGTCAGGGACGGCGCACGAAAGCCGGTGCCGACCGTACCGCGTACCGCCACCGTGTCGGTCAGCTCGTAGCGTGAGTTCACCTTCAGCCCGAAGGTATTGCCAGAGTCATCGTCGTAATGTTCGACACGGCCGGCCACGTCGAGGAACCAGCGTTCGGTCAGGTCAAAGCCCAGGTCGAGGTAACCGGCGTAGTTATTGCGGATCAGGCTGACTTCATCCTCCGGGCGAATCGTGACGGCCGCCTGCGCCCCCGACGCCGCCGGGTAAGTGCCGGTGATATAGGCCTCGGGATCTCCGGCGAAGGTGCTGAAATGTTCCCAGCGGTGTTCCAGGCCGGCGGACACCTGCACAGGCGAGGTCAGGTTGAACAGGCTGTCGTAGCGGCGAGTGATGTCCAGGTTGTTGACCCACTGCTCAAAGCGAAAGGTCGCCAGGTTGTCGAACCGCGTCGGTGAGGCGGTGCCCAGCGACGGGTTGATATTCAGGTCGCTGGAGTGGTGGACGTTGTTGCGCCCATAAGTGGTGCTCAGGTCCCAGTTCCACTCGGCCACTTGCCCCTTGCCGCCAAACAGCAGTTGGTAGTCGCGGTCCTTGATGTTGTTCAGCGGGTAGTAACCGTCCGGAAATACCTCGGGCACCGCGGCCCTGCCGGTGGGCAGGCGAAAGTAGTTGGCGGCCTCGGCGTCACGCTCGCCATAGGTGGAGAAGGAGTACAGCGTCAGGTCTTCCAGGGGCAATTCGGCGTTGTAGGCCAGGTTGAATGCCTTGAGGTCAGGGTCGCCGTTCTTGATCGCCACCCGGTTCCAGGCGGCTTCCTTGGCGGGGTCGCTGAACGCCCTGACCGTGCTGTCGGCCTTGTCGTTCCAGGCGGCGGTCCCGCGTTTGCGGGCATCGGCGGAGAAGTGGAAAAAGCCGCGTTCGCCGAGCTTGAACCCCTCGTCGCCCGCCACCTTGATGGTTTCGCCCTGGCCGGAAAACAACTGGCCGTAACTGGTCTCCAGGTGGCCGCCGCTGTTGTCTTTCTTGAGGATCACGTTGATCACGCCCGCCACCGCATCCGAGCCGTACTGGGCGGCAGCGCTGTCTTTGAGTACCTCGATATGGTCGACGGCGCTGACCGGGATCAGGTCGATGTCCACCGCGTTCGCGCCGCTGTTATCGATCGAACCGCGCTGGCCGGTCGCGCCGTTGTGCCGGCGCTTGCCGTTGACCAGCACCAGGGTGTAGGCGGGGCCCAGGCTGCGGTTGCTGAGGGGGCGGGTCACTGAGTTGTAGCCGGCAATGTTGGTGCCGAAGTTGAACGAGGGCAGCAGCTTGGCAATGGCCTCGGACAGTTCGGCGCGGCCGGTCTTGAGCAGTTGTTCGCTGTTGATCACGTCAATCGGTGCCGGGCTGTCGGCCACGGTGCGCTGTTGGCCGCGCATGCCGGTGGAAATCACCGTGACCGTGCCCAGTTGGGCGTCATCCGTCGTGGTCTCGGCGAAGGAGGGCGCGCTGGCCAGCAGCAACGAGCTGGTCAAGAGTGACAGGTGGAACTTGTTGAGGGGGAGCGGGGCGGTGATGTCTGGCATGTTGGAAAGGTCCATGTAAGCCTGCTGAAGGCTCCTGGTGGTCGTGGGGGTACGTCCTCCGCCAGGCATGGGGTCGGTCTGTGATGTGAAGGTATTACTATAAGAAACGGGAGTGAAAGTCTTTTTTGGAATAAGCTAATTATTAGATATTGTTATCTTAATAATTTATAAGATCATCTATTTTTATTATGTTGCCCGTGAGCGGCTCAACGCTGCGCAAAGTCCTCGGTGCACGCTCCATAGGCCCCAGCATCGCGGGCCCCCTCGGCTTGCATATGCCGCAGATAGATAATATGTTAACGGAATAACTAAAAAGAATCAGTGGGAGGGGGGTATGCCTGCCTTGCTTCACGCTTGCGATGCATTCGCCAACTGGAACCGCGACTTGCGTGCAGTCTGCGGTAACTTCAACACGACGCTGTCAAACCAGCACAGCCTGTTTATCGGCAGTGTCCATGGCCAGGATGTCTGCGGCCTGGGGGTGGCGCATATCCGTACCAACGCAGGGTTGATCAGCCGCCAGCGCACCTCGGGGGACGGGGACGATGATCGCTACTGCTTTCTGATTCTCCAGGGTGCGGGCCATCAGCGCATTCGCCAGCAAAACCGGGTGATCGAGTTGGGGCCAGACGACATTGCCCTGGTCGACTCGGCGCAGGCATTTGAGATCGAACCCCAGGGCCTGGTGCACAACATCTCGATCCATCTGTCACGTGACGAAGTCAGCCACCAGCTTCGCCCCGAACAGTTGTTCGGCAAGCTTGCGCGCAATAGCGTCGCCACTCACATGATTCGCACGTTGGCGCGCTCGCTGGGGGATGTGGAGTTGCGCAAGGACGAGGGTGGCCGCAGCGATGGCCCGGCACTGGCGCAAGCATTGATCGGCTTGGCCGCCGCCGGCCTGCGCGAGCGTGACGAACGCCAGCCCGGTTTTGCCTGCGTGGGCCAGGATGATATTTACGGACTGGCCACGCGACTGGTGGAAACCTCACTGCAAGAGACGGAACTGGGCCCTGAATACCTGGCCCGACACTTGAACGTCTCGGTGCGCCAGCTTTACCGGCTGTTTGAGCAACGCCACGAGAGTATCTCCCGCTACATCCAGCAACGCCGCTTGGAACGGGTGGCGCAAGACCTGTGCGCGCAAGACCTGCGCCATGAATCAATCACCCAGATCGCGTTTAAATGGGGGTTTGTCGACGCGGCGCATTTCAGTCGCGTCTTCAAGCGCCATTTCCAGCATGCCCCTCGGGACTATCGCCAACACGCCCTATAAATGCCGGCCTGGCAGGGAATGCCAAGCGGTTTGGCAGACTCAGTCAAGTCCTTGGGCGTGGCAGGCACTCTAATAAGATTGCCTGGGCTGGGGTTGATACCGAGCCGATTATTGCTGGAGAAAAATAAAAATGAGAACACGGAGCTTGCTGATCGGCAGCCCTTTACTGATGGCTGCGTTGTGCCCGGGTGTGTGGGCGGGTCCGGCGCAGGTCGACGGTCGGCGCATCATCGCCGCCGACCAGGAGCCAGGCAACTGGATGAGCCACGGCCGCACCTACGACGAGCAACGCTACAGCCCGCTCGATAGCGTCAATGCCGACAACGTCGGGCAGTTGGGCATGGCCTGGACGACGAAACTGGATATCGACAGCGGCACCGAAGCCACGCCGCTGGTGGTCGATGGGGTGATGTACACCACCGGGGCTTTCAGCATTGTCTATGCGATCAATGCCGCCACCGGCGAGTTGCTCTGGAAGTATGACCCTAAAGTCCCGCCCGAAAACCTTAGCCAGGGCTGCTGCGGCCCGGTCAATCGGGGCGTGGCGGTGTGGCAGGGCAAGGTCTATGTGGGCAGTTTTGATGGACGCTTGATTGCCCTGGATGCGGTGAATGGTCAGCCGGTGTGGAGCGTCGACACCATCATCGATCGTACCAAGAGCTACTCGATCACAGGCGCGCCGCGCATCGTCAAGGGCAAGGTGCTGATCGGCAATGGCGGCGCCGAGTTTGGCGTACGCGGCTACGTCACGGCTTACGACGCCGAGACCGGCCAACAGGTGTGGCGTTTCTACACGGTGCCAGGTGATCCGAAACTGCCACCGGAAAACCCGGCCATGGCCAAGGCGATGAAGACCTGGGACGGCGATGGCTGGGTCAAATGGGGCGGCGGCGGTACCGTCTGGGACTCCATGGCCTACGACCCCGAGCTTGATCTTCTTTATGTGGGCACGGGCAACGGTTCACCCTGGAACTACCAGTTCCGTACCAATGGCAAGGGCGACAACCTCTATGTCTCGTCGATCCTGGCGCTGCGGCCAGACACCGGCGAATACGTGTGGCACTACCAGATCACCCCGCAAGACCAGTGGGATTTCACCGCGACCCAGCACATGATCCTCGCTGACATCAAGATCGACGGCACCCTGCGCAAGGTGATCATGCAGGCGCCGAAAAACGGCTTTTTCTACGTTCTGGATCGCACTAACGGCCAACTGCTGTCGGCGAAGAATTTCGTCCCGGTCAACTGGGCCAGCGGTATCGACATGAAAACCGGACGCCCCATCCTGACCGGTGCGGCCGACTATTCCAAAGCGCCGAAAGTGGTGCAGCCCAGCTTTCTCGGTGGGCACAACTGGCACCCCATGTCGTTCAGCCCTAAGACCGGCTACGTCTACATCCCGGCCCAGTACACCTTGGCCGAACTCAAGGCCGCGAAGGCACCGATGTTCTTGTCGAACAAGTCAGTGGTGAACTTCGGGCTGGATGTGCCGGACCTGCCTGAAGACCCGAAAGCCTTGAATAAAATCCGTGACGCCTGGAGCGGTGAGCTGATCGCCTGGGACCCGGTCAAGCAGCAGGCCGCCTGGAAGCAGCCTTATATCAGCGCCGGCAACGGCGGCACACTGGCCACGGCGGGCAACCTGGTGTTCCAGGGCACGGCCGATGGCCGCGTGGTCGCCTACCGCGCCGACACCGGCAAGCCATTGTGGGAGCATCGCGCCAACTCCGGGGTGATGGCCGGGCCTGTCACCTATACCGTCAAGGGGGAGCAATACGTGGCGTTCTCGGTGGGATGGGGCGGGATCATCCCCTTGCTCACCGGGCCGTTGACCAATAAGGGCAAGGTGCGCGCCGAATCACGGGTGATAGCCTTCAAGCTGGGCGCCCACGGCGAACTGCCGCCCCCCAAGGTTGCCCCGGTATTGCCGACCACCCACCAGGCACTCACGGCAACTCCTGAGCAACTGGCGCAGGCGCGCGGCCTGTTCAACGGGTTGTGTGCAGGTTGCCATGGCCTCAACGCGATCAGTGGCGGTGTGGTGCCGGACCTGCGCTACCTGGACGACAACAAGCATGCGGCGTTCCCGGCGTTTGTCAGCGGCGCGCTGATCACCCGCGGGATGCCGAACTTCTCCGACATTCTCCAGCGCGAAGACATGGAGTTGATCCGTCAATACCTGGTCAAGCGCACCCAGGATCTGCAAGCCGACCTCAAGGCTGTCGGGCACGTCGACGCCCACTGATTCCCCGTTGTTTCACCTGTGCCTGGCGACTCCCCACGGAGTCGTCATGGCGAAGCCATGCCCCCAATAACAATAAAGAGATCCGCCATGAAAGCACTCAATACCCTGACACTGAGCACACTTCTCGCCAGCCTGGCCCCTTTGGCCCAGGCCGATGTCAAACCCGATCCGGGCGACTACACGGCGCTGCCCCAAGGCACGGACGTGGTGGTGTTGTACCAGCAGAATCCGCGCGGGGATAAGGTGTACTCCGGCGGCAAGAAAGTCGCCGACAACCTCGACCTTGACCTCACCGTCGGGGTGCTGCGGCTGATTCACTTCACCGAGTTCTTCAACACTGGGCTGACCTGGGACCCGCAGATCGTCATCCCCTTCGGCTACCAGAAGACTGGCGCCACCGACAGCAAGCATTCGGGGCTGGGGGATATCACTTTCGGTGGCACGGTGTGGACCATCGCCGACCTGGCCAAGAACGAACACCTGGGCTGGTCGGTATTCGTCACCGCGCCGACCGGCAGCGAGAAGAACCAGGGCTTTGCCTTGAGCAGCAACCGCTGGGCCCTGGACTTCCAGGTCGGTTACATCAAGGGGCTTACCGATAAAATCACCTGGGATGTGATCGCCGAAACCGAGTTCTACGATGAGCAGCGCTCCACCGATGCGAAAAAGGATCCCTTGCTGCAATTGCACAACCACCTGCGCTACAACTTCACCCCGGACACCTACGCTGCGGTCTCCTACCGGCATAACTGGGGCGCGCGCGAAACCCTTGACCATGAAACCCTGGCCACCAGCCGCAGCAACGGCACGCTGGGCTTCACCGTGGCGACCATGCTGGGCAAGCAGGTGCAAGTGATGGGGCAGTTGATGCATGACACGTCGGTGCGCGAGGGCGTGAAGATTGATAATTCGCTGCAGTTTCGCCTGGCGTACTTCTACTGAGCCAAGGGTTGCCCGGCATGGACACGGTCCATGCCGGCGCCGGATCAATAGCGAATCATCACCGATTTGAGTTCGGTGTAATCGTCGATAAATGCTGAGCCGAATTCGCGCCCGATCCCCGATGACTTGACGCCGCCAAAGGGTACGGCCGGGTCCAGCAGGGTGTGCATGTTCACCCACACCGTCCCGGCATGGATGGCCGGTACCATGCGCAGCGCCTTGCTCAGGTCATTGGTCCAGAGGCTGGCACTCAAGCCATAGGGCGTGTGGTTCATCAGCGCCAGCAACTCTTCTTCGGTGTCGTAGGGCAAGAACGTGGCAATCGGGCCGAAGGTTTCCTCGTTGAGCAAGCTGTCGTTGAGGCTGTTGGCGAGGATCACGGTCGGCTCGACATAGCAGCCGGGACGATCCATGGGCTTGCCGCCGTGAATGATCGTATTGTTTTCGGCACGGGCCTTGGCAAAAAAACCTTCGAGCTTGCGTTGGTGCTGGCGGTTGGTGACCGGGCCGAATTCAGTGCGTTCATCCAGCGGCGAACCGATGTGCAGTTTGCCCAGACGCTCGGACAGCCGAGCCATGAGCGGCTCGATCTGCGAGCGATGGGCGAAAAAGCGTTCAGCCGCGGCGCAGATCTGCCCGGAGTGCAGGAAACCCGCCTCAATGATGCCGTTGACTGCCGTGTCGAGGTCCACATCGCGCAGGAACCCCGCCGAGTTTTTCCCGCCCAGTTCCAGGGTCGCGCGGGTTAATCCTGCGCTGGCCGCACTGCGGCCTACGGCGATGCCGGTCGGCACCGAGCCGGTGAATGACACCTTATCGGTCCCCGGGTGTTCAACCAGTGCCTGGCCGACCCGACCGCTTCCGGTCAACACGTTCAGGGCCCCGGCAGGCAAGCCCGCGTCGACCGCCAGTTCGGCGATGCGCAGGATGGTCAGCGGGGTGAATTCACTGGGCTTGATGATAATGCTGCAGCCGGTGACCAACGCCGAGGCGAGTTTCCAGATGGCGATCATGGTCGAAAAATTCCACGGCACGATGCCTACCACCACGCCAACCGGTTCGCGCAGAGTGAACGCGGTATAGCGTTCGCCGGCAAAGGAGGGCAGGGACGGGGTGAGGGTCTGGCCGCTGATCTTGGTGGCCCAGCCGGCGTAGTAACGCAGGAAGTGCGCGGCCTGGTCCACTTCGAAGGCGCGGGAGACCTGGATGATCTTGCCGGACTGGCACGTCTCGATCTGGGCCAGTTCCTCGCGGTTGCGTTCCAGCAGGTCGGCAAGCTTGAGCAGCACGTTGCCGCGCACGGCCGGGGCCACTTGGGACCATTGCTGGAAGCCACGACGAGCGGACTCCACCGCCGCGTCGACGTCGGCAGCGTCCGCATCGGCGACGTGGGCGATCACCTGGTCGGTGGCGGGGTTGATGACTTCCAGGGTCTGGCTGGAATGGCTCTGCACGTAGCCGCCATCGATAAACAGCGTATGGCGACGACGCAGGAAGGCTTCGACTTGGGGCAGGAGGGTGATGTCGGTCATGGGGTTTTCCTGGTGGCGAACAAGGGCAAACGGGGAGGTTAATCAACCGCTGCCACGTCGGCTTGACTGTGACTGCCTGGCGCCATGCCTGTGCCTGCCACCGGCGCGCCAGTCGTGTTGGCGGGGCGCGGCCAGCGCCCATGAAAAGTACAATTTTGCATCTGGAAGGTGCATTTTCCGGACATGCCGCTCACCGCATACTGAGCCTGCAGCCGGCGCCGCCCCTCGATAATGGAAGGCCGCCGGACATCCAATAATAAGCAGGGCCCTCCATGAAAAAGCCAAACCCGCTCCTCGAAGACCTCAAGTCCATTCTGCCGACCATTGCCGCCAATGCGTTCAAGGCGGAGCAAGACCGCAGGGTCCCCGACGAAAACATCGCGCTGCTCAAAGGCATCGGCCTGCACCGTGCTTTTCAGCCCCGTGCCTTCGGTGGCATGGAGATCTCCCTGCCGCAATTTGCCGATTGCATCGCCTTGCTCGCCGGAGCCTGCGCCAGCACGGCCTGGGCGATGAGCCTGCTGTGCACCCACAGTCATCAACTGGCAATGTTTTCCGCGCAGTTGCAGCAGGAAGTCTGGGGCGAGGACCCCAATGCAACCGCGAGCAGCAGCATCGCGCCGTTCGGCCGCACCGAAGAGGTCGACGGGGGCGTGTTGTTCAGCGGCGAGATGGGCTGGAGCAGTGGCTGTGACCATGCCGAGTGGGCGATTGTCGGTTTCCGGCGCAAGAATGCCGAAGGCACCCAGGACTATTGCTTTGCCGTGCTGCCGCGCAGCGACTATCAGATTCGCGATGACTGGTTTGCCGCCGGCATGAAAGGCAGTGGCACCAAGACCCTGATCATCGACAACGCCTGGGTGCCGGAGCACCGCATCCAAAAAGCCAAGGACATGATGGAAGGCAAGTCGGCAGGCTTCGGCTTGTACCCGGACAGCAAGATTTTCTACTCGCCATACCGTCCTTACTTTGCCAGCGGTTTCTCCACCGTCAGCCTGGGGGTTGCCGAGCGCATGCTGGAGGTCTTCCGCGAAAAAACCAAAACGCGCGTGCGTGCCTACACCGGGGCCGCGGTGGGTGCGGCTACGCCCGCACTGATGCGCCTGGCCGAGTCGACGCACCAGGTCGCCGCGGCCCGGGCCTTTCTCGAAAAGACCTGGCAGGAACACGCCGAGCACAGTGAGCAGCAGCGCTATCCGAGCCGTGAAACCCTGGCGTTCTGGCGCACCAACCAGGCCTATGCGACCAAAATGTGCATCCAGGCCGTGGACCGTCTGTTCGAGGCCGCTGGCGGCAATGCCTGGTTCGAGCACAACGAGATGCAGCGCCTGTTCCGTGACTCGCACATGACCGGTGCCCATGCCTACACCGACTACGACGTCTGCGCGCAGATCCTGGGTCGTGAGTTGATGGGCCTCGAGCCCGATCCCAGCATGATCTGAGTCATTCGCCCTACGCGCCATAACAATAATCAGGGCTGCTTGTGCAAGCAGTCCGGGAGTCTTGCATGTCTGATAAATGTTCTGCGTCTTTCGACCCTCGCGCCTTTCGCCGCGCCCTGGGCAACTTTGCCACTGGCGTCACCGTGGTGACGGCGGCCGACGCCAGCGGGCGCAAGGTCGGTGTGACGGCCAACAGTTTCAACTCGGTGTCCCTTGACCCCCCGTTGGTGCTGTGGAGTATCGACAAACGTTCCAACAGCCATGAGGTGTTCGAGGAGGCCAGTCATTTTGCCGTCAACGTGCTGGCGGCGGACCAGATCGACCTCTCCAATAACTTCGCCCGACCCAAGGAGAATCGCTTCGCCGAGATCGAGTACGAATCGGGGGAGGGCGGCTCGCCAGTGTTTGCCGACTGCGCGGCTCGTTTTCATTGTGAGAAGTACCAGCAGGTCGACGGTGGTGACCATTGGATCATGATTGGCAAGGTGGTGGCTTTCGACGATTTCGGTCGCTCGCCGTTGCTGTATCACCAGGGGGCTTACTCCATGGTCTTGCCCCATACCCGAATGACTCAGCGCGATGAAAACCAGGCGCCGAGCAGCCATTTCCAGGGGCGTCTCAGCCATAACCTGTATTACTTGATGACCCAGGCGGTGCGCGCCTACCAGTCCAGCTACCAGCCTCGGCAACTGTCCACCGGCCTGCGTACCAGCGAGGCGCGCATGCTGATGGTGCTGGAAAACGACGCCAGGCTGAGCCCCAATGATCTGTTGCGTGAGGTGGCGATGCCTGTTCGGGAAATCGATGAGGCCGTCGCCAATCTCAAGCGCAAGGGGCTGGTAAACGACGATGACAACGGCGTACGTCTGACGGCGGCCGGTATCGAGCAGACCGAAGACCTTTGGGCGATCGCGCAGGCGCAACAAGAGAAAGTCTTTGCCGAATTCAGCGAAGCGCAGATCGAAACGTTCAAGACCGTGTTGAAGCGACTGATCAGCCACTGCTGACTGCCAGCCCAAGCGCGTTTGATCTTTAGCGGCAACCAATAAAAATCCGATGCCTGTGATGGCATCGGATTTTTTTGCGTCAGGTTCGGCCCCGCGAACTGACCCGCAACGTTGTCAGCATCCAGGCTCAGCGTGCTTCGGCCAGCGCATCGATCCAGTGCCGCTGAAACGCCGCAAGCGCTTCCTTCGGTTGCTGCAACTGCACAAATTCCAGCATGGGATCGGCCACTTCAGTCCGGACGCCCGCCAGTTCCTCAATGGCGGCTAATCCGCAAAACGGCACATACGCTTCGGAATACCCGCCTTCATGCACCAGCACGAGACGGCCTTGACACAGGCGTTCGGCGGCTTTGCGCACGCAGCGGGTCATTTGCCGGAACGAGTCGCTGTGCAACAGCATCCGGGCCAGCGGGTCGACGGCGTTGGCGTCGTAACCGCAGGCGACGATGATCAACTCTGGCTCAAAACGCTCCAGCGTCGGCATCACGATGCGCTGCATCGCGTAGAGGTAAGCCTCATGACCGCTGCCGGGGGGCAACGGAATATTGATATTCGCTCCCAATCCCGCGCCACGGCCGCGATCCGCTTCACCGCTGTAACCCGCAGGAAAGCAGCCGTCTTGATGCAGCGAAATGGTCAGCACGTCGGCACGCTCTTCGAAGATGGATTGCGTACCGTTGCCGTGGTGCACGTCCCAGTCGATCACCGCGACTTTGCCCAATCCACGCTGCGCTTTGGCGGCCTCGATGGCGATGGCGATATTGGCCAGGAAGCAGAAGCCCATGGCGCTGTCGGCGAGGCAGTGGTGGCCCGGTGGGCGTGACAGGGAATAGGCATTGTCGACCTCGCCGGACAGCACCGCGTCCACCGCGGCCATGGCCAGGCCGGCGGAGAGTCTGGCTATTTCATAACTGCCGGGCCCGATGGGCGCGTTCGGCCCCAATTCGCCGCCCCCGGCATCGCTCATGGCCTTGAAACGTTGCAGGTAGCCAGGCGTATGCACCCGCAGCAGGTCCTCATGCGTTGCCGGATTGGCGCTTTGTACCTGCAGGTGTCGGGTCAGGCCGGAAACGTCCAACAGGCTCTTCAACCGGCGTTTGGTTTCCGGCGATTCGGCGTGGCCGGCAGCGGCAGGCGGTTGCACCCAACCTCCTACGGGCAAGGTCAAGGCGTGCAGTCCAGCGCTGTGCCAAAGGCTGAGTTCGTCGAAGAAAAATGCACTTTTTCGGCTCATCGTCGTTTCCATTTTTTTAGGGTAAAAGGGCTGCTCATGCGCTAGGGCGGCAGCTCAGAATCAACACCAGGGACAGCAAGGTGATGCAGGCCCCGCCGATCAGCAGCGATTGAAAGTCGCCACTGGCTTCGATCAGCCGCCCAGCCACACTCGGGCCGATGGCCAGGCCGCCACCGATCACCAGGTTGGAGGCGTTCATCAGTTTTCCGGAGCGGTCGAGGTCGGCCAGGCAGGCCAGAATCAACGGCAGGATGAAGGTCCAGGTGAACTTGAACAGCAGCGCGGCCAATGCAAAACGCAGCATGTCGGGTTGGCCCAGCAACAACAGCACCGAGCCTGCCATCACCGCATAACCGAGCAGCAGCAACAGCAGGCGTGGCAGACGATTGCCGATCAGCGAGGCACAACCGGCGCCGACAATGCCTGTCATCGTGGCGATGGCAAGGATCTCGCCGCTGGACTCGGCAGAGAGGCCGGCGCGTGTGCTGATGGAACCGATAAAGGTCCAGACGCCGCTCAGGCTGATGTAAAAACTCAGGATGCCAAGAATGCCCAGTGCGGCCTTCCACTTCGAGGCGAGGGCTACTCGCTCGGCGACTTTTGCAGGCGGCGGGCTGCCCTGGGGGAAATAACGAGCCAGTGGCAGAAAAACGGTCATCAGTCCGGCGAGGATCAAGTAACAGGCCGACAGCCCGTAGTGTTCGAACAGGCGTGGCAGGATGCTCAAACCCAGCGCCCCGACCACCAGTTGCCCCATCACCCATAAGCCATAGACGCGTCCGGGGTTGGACGTCGAGGCCGCGCTGGACAGGCAGATAATCATCAATGAACCGCCGGCCAGGGCGCTGCAGAAGCGCAATGCCAGAAGCATCGGGTAATCGTGGGCCAGTATCGACAACAGGTTGGCTGCAATAAACACAACCCCGGCCGCCAATGCGGCGCGGCGCCAGTCGACACGTTTGAGCCACCAGAGAGCGGGCAGGGTGGCCAGGCTCATGGCGCCCAGTTCAGTGGAGAACAGATCGCCGATCTGTGAGGCGCTCAACTGCCATTGAGTCGCCAGTTGCGCCGCCACTGCCGGTGCGGTCATGAGGATGGTCGGGGTGATGGCGGCAAACAGCACAATGGCGGCCAGCAATGCCAGTTGCGATGAAGCGAGGGAACGCTGATGGGGCAGCGGTTTGGTCTGGGTGTTCATGGTCAAGCTCCGATGAATGAATTCAGAACACATGGACCAGGCGCAGCAGCGCGTCGGTGCCGTGATAGCCGTTGTCGGTGGCGACGTTCTGCGAGAGGCTGAACATCAATTGATTCTGTTGATCGAGCCAATGACCGACTTCGAAACCCACCTGGGTGTAGCGCTTGTGGGTGTCGTCGATGCGCTGGTCATTGATGCGCAGCTCGCCGCCGTCGGCGTGGATCAGTCGCAACGCGCCATAGGTGCTTGGGGTGAAGTCGTAGGAGGCAAAGGCTTGCAGTCGATACAGCGGGTCCTGTTTCAGGTCGCTGCCGAAGTAGTCGTCGTTCTTGCCATAAAGCTGGGCTTCGAGGTTGGCTTCCAGCACCCATTTTTCACCGATGCCCTGGGTGTAGTTGTAAACGAAGGTGGCGCCCCAGCGATTGGCGCCGGGCGACACATCTGGATGGTTGCTGTGGTACTCACCCACCGGCAGGGTAATCAGGCTCAGCAGTCCGCTGTAGGTGCGCGAGGCGGGGTCGTTGATGAAGAACACTGTGCCGCCGACCTGAGGATCACCGAATCCGCTTTCTCCAGTGTGCTGGCTGGCACCCGGCAGGCGGGCGTTGATGTCGGCGAAGGGCACGATGAACTGTGGCGTGCAGAGCGTGCCGCAGATGTCGGTGAAAAAGACCTGGCGATAAGCCATAGCGTTGACCTGCAGGTCGGCCTTGCCGGTGCTGTCGGCCGGGCCGTGGAAATCGCCGGCGCGGCTTGCCGGCAAATAGAGTACGCCCAGGGTGGTACCCGAGGGCGCGCCAAAAAAATCCCGGGCGTTGAGGTCGGCAGCGCCAGCGTGCAGGCTCGACAGACCACTGATGAGGGCCAGTGCGGTGTTGCGGGTGAAGGTCCTGGTCATGGGCATTGCATCTCTTCTTTGAGTTGTTGTGCGGCGAACGGATCGCCCGTCATTGGCAGAGGGGCAAAAAAAAGCGCAAAAGCGCCCCGTGGCGGTCAAAAGGACCGCGAAAAAGTCAGCGCGAGTCAGCGGTGCAGATCAGTCAGGCGGGGCGTGCAGCAGATGAGCTATTCGGGCTTTGTCCTTGACCCCGAGTTTGCTGTAGATGGCGCGGATGTGGTGGCGCACGGTATTGGGTGACATGCCCAGATCGCGGGCGACTTCCTTGTAGGTCTTGCCTTCGCCGAAGCCCTGGGCCACATCGTTTTCCCGTGGGCTCAGTTGCACCAGCACCGTGCGGCTGCGGGCTGCCAGCAGGAACAGGTCACCGACCGTCGAAGCCTCGACCTGCAAGTGCTTGCCTTCATACCCCTGGGCGTCCATCGCCACCGGCAGGCAAGGGCCGGTCCAGTCCGGCCATTCGCTCAGCAGCAAGTCGACGAAGCCACGTTCCGCGCAGTGCAGTGTGCCGCGCTGGTCGCATACGGCGAGCGCCAGATTGCGCGGGCTGGTGAGGGTTTCGCGCATGGCCACCAGGGTGCGGATCTGATTGGCCGATACCGCCGCTACCAGATGCAGCATGAGGTTGTTCAGCAACAGGCAATCCTGACCGGTAAAGCACGGTGCGTCGGGAGCGCGATACACCGTGAGGTGATCACTGAGGTGGGTCTGCGGGTCGACGTACGCAACGCACAGCAATTGGCCAATGCCATACAGCTCGCCGAGCCAGTTGAGCCCAGGACCGCTGGCGGGGTTGCGCATGTCGACGATGACCGCTTGTCCCAGGTTGTCGTGGACCTTGCCGACGGTCACGTCGATATGACGAATCGATTGCCAGTCCGGCAGGTAGCTGCGGGGCAATTTGTAGAGGTAGGAGTGGTGTTCTTCAGGCAACCCGTCAATCAGTGCCGCACGGCCCCACCAGGCACTGTCGAAGGGCAACAGTTGGCTGATGCAGCTCAGCGCGGCGTGATGGAAATGCTCGATATCTTTGTTCTGCGCCAGGCGCTGAAGCTCCAGTGTTATCGCGCTGAACGCTTCCAGGAGGCTGGCATGTCCATGGTCATGACGGCTCATTCGTAGGTACCTCTGTGCGACATTCTTATTGTTTTCGTCACGAAGTCATTAAGGACCGGAACGTCGTCTGGACGTGGGCAGGGCCTGGGGATGAGTATCAGCGGTTTGAAAGAGGATCGCTATCCTACAGATGCACGATGGATCGTATGACTGACGGCTGCGGGCATCGGCTGTCGCGCAAACGCAACCGGGCTAATGAGATGGTCACCCCCACACCCTGCGAGGGCTACGCTTTCGCAGGGTGTTTTGTTTTTGGAGGCCATCATCATGAGCGAGTCAGCACTGATCGGGATCGATCTCGGCAAACATAATTTCCACCTTCTGGGCCAAGACAAATCGGGCCGCGAGGTGTTTCGCAAAAAGCTCTCGCGAGCGCAGATGATGCGGTTCTTCGGCAACTTGCCGAGCTGCGTCGTGGTAACGGAAGCCTGTGCCGGCTCTCACTTCATCGCCCGTCAGCTTGCGGCGATGGGGCATACGACCAAGTTGATTTCACCGCAGTTTGTCCGCCCTTTCGTCAAGGGCAACAAAAATGACTTTATCGACGCAGAGGCCATTTGCGAGGCGGCTTCCCGTCCGTCCATGCGCTTCGTTACGCCTAAAACCGAGTCTCAGCAAACCCTGTCTGTCCTGCATCGCATGCGCGAGTCGTTGGTGCATGACCGCACCAAGACAGCCAATCAGATGCACGGTTTCCTGCTGGAATTTGGCATCAGCCTGCCCAAAGGCTCAGCCATCATGAAGCGTTTGGCAGCTGTTTTGGCCGAGCATGAGCTGCCTGTGCGGCTGACAGTGCTGTTGCAACGCCTGCACGATCACTTCGTTTACCTGGATGAACAGATCAAGGAACTGGACAAACAACTGGCTTGCCAGCTGGCCGACGATGATCTGGGGAGCCGTTTGCTTAGCATGCCGTGTGTCGGTCCGATCACCGCCAGCCTTCTGGCTGTAGAAATGGGCGATGGCAAGCAATACCGATGCAGTCGCGATTTTGCGGCTTCAGTGGGCTTGGTGCCGCGACAGTACAGCACGGGCGGCAAAGCCAATTTGTTGGGGATCAGCAAGCGGGGTGACAAGCACCTGCGGCAACTGCTGGTGCAATGCTCCAGGGTTTACATGCAGAGGCTGGATCATCAGAAGGGGGCTTTGGCCGACTGGGTGCGAGCGCTGCTGCGCCGACGACACTCGAATGTGGTGGCCTGTGCCCTGGCCAACAAACTGGCGCGTATCGCTTGGGCGATAGCGGCTCACCATGCGCAATATGAAGCAGGGCCAGACGCCTTGAACGCCTGACCCTGCGGTTGTTGCAGTACCACAATTCACCCTTCAGGTTTTGCGATAGCTGAACAACGGATGACGTGAACGGCCTACCGGCCTGGCGAAGATCCTGACATAAAAATCGGCTTCAGAAGCCGACGGGCTTTTAAGGATCGTCAGGCGCGACTCTCATCGTGGCGCTGGGGCAAGCCCCAAACAGACGCCGGATAGATTTAAGCAAGCCAACCACATCGCCCGTTAATCAGTATTGCAAAAATGGGGGGACCATAGATTTTTATGGCAGACAGGAGCAAATGCCTTAGCAGTCTCGTACAAGTAATCCGCATCGGTTTGCTATCAGATTCTGAGTATCGACTCGATTGGCAAGGGACAGACTGATGTTCTTCAAGAAAAGTAAACCGATGCAGGCGCTCGCTGAAACCCTCAACCGGTTGCTTGCCGGTGAGGCGGATAAGATGCAGGCGCTGGCCGCTTATCCGAGCGTGCAGGCATGTCTGGAACAGCTCGCGCAGCAGAGAGCCCATGCCAACCAACGGCTTCTTGCGGCCGATGAACGAGCCATGGTTCAGGCCGCTCGATTGGAATGCGGTGAACAAGCGCTTGAAGCCTTTCGCCAGCAAGTCGAGCAAAGCCGGCAACGCGAGGAGGCACTGGAGGCCGAGCTGAAACAGCACATTCAGCTGTCACGTCAGCATCAGCAGGAGGCGCAAATCTGGGAGCTGTTGCAGTCAACCCTCACCGAGGGCTGCTGGGACATCACCGTGGTCAACGGTGACGTTCAGGACCCCGGCAGCCGGATGCGGATTTTCAATCAATTTCGCCTCCTCATGGGGTATTCCCCGCATGAGTTGCCCGACGGCTGGGATGCTCAAGTCAGCATCACTCATCCTGACGATTTGCCGAAGATCATGGCGATCTTTGACCGTGAGATTCTCGGCATGCACGGCAGTGGTGAGTACGTGTTTGAATACCGGATGCGCCACAAGACGCGTGGCTACATCTGGTGTCGAGAGCGGGGTCGAGCTGTGCGCGATCAGCAGGGACGCTTGACCCGGGTGATCGGCGCAGTACGGGATATCAGCGATGAGCAGTCAGCCAAGGCCACCCATCACCAGTTGCTTGAGCAGAGTCAGGCGACTTATGGCCAGATTGCGACGGTGGTCAGCGTCATCAAGGGCATCGCCGACCAGACCAACCTGTTGGCCTTGAATGCCGCTATCGAAGCGGCCAGGGCAGGAGAGGTCGGGCGCGGGTTTTCAGTGGTGGCCGATGAAGTGCGCAAACTGGCGGAAAATACCCGCCAGGCGACGCATCAGATTCAGACGATGTTGCATCAGCACAAACAGTAAGTCTGTTCAGGCGCTGCACCCGGCAGCGCCTGAATGGGATCAGAACGGTACGGCCACCGTTAGCTGGCTGTAGACGTTGGTAGCGTTGCCGCCCACCTGGTTCCCACCCGTGGTCGCATCCTTTTTTGGCTGATAAATGCCGACCAAAGGGCTGATGATCAAGTGGCTGTTGACCGCCCATTCCACATACAGATCCAGCTCCCTCGCATCGAGATTCAGTGCATCGCTTTTGCGTAGGGTATTGAAGTCGAAGTACAACGCGCCGACCGTCAGGTTTTCCAATGGGGTCGCCTTCAGGCCGACATGCTGGATACCGGTGTTGCTGTTGAAGGGACCTGCGTAATTGGAGGCCACTTCACCCTGGAACCAGGTGCCGTAACCGCTGCTTAGCCCAGTGAACAGCGGGTCCCATTTTTGCGAGTAACGGGTGTAGCGGTAGGTCAGTTTCGGTGACCAGGTCACGTCCGCGAAGGTATAGCCGGCTTCGGCATACCAGGCTTTTTGAGGGCCGGCATCCTTGTCTTGCCAGGCGTATTCAAACGCGAAACTGGCGTTTTCCATGCCCGCGTTGCCTTCGCCGCGCAGACTGTAGGTATTCAGGCCTTCGCGTTGTTTCTGGAAGTCGCTGGCCCATTGGTCCGTGACATCAATGCCGTGGACCCAGGTCAGGCCGAGCGTACCGGCGGCAGCCGTGTAGTCGAGGGTGCCCGCCGCCAGCTCGGTTTCCGCCTGGGCGCGGTTATCGGACTTGAGCCACAACACCGAGCCATGCAGGCCTTCCTGCCCGCCCAGGCGCAGGACTGCGGTGCGATCGAAGGCGTGCCGCGCCGCGAGGTAGTAGGCGCCTCCGCGATTCAACGCGCCGTCGGCCGGGCCTTTCCCCAGATTAGGACCGTCGTCGTTGATCAGGAACCCTCTGCCGACCTTGACCACCTGGCGACCGGCGGAAAAATCGATGCCGTCCTTGCCAAGCGCCGGGAACAGATCGGCGGAGCGCCATCCGAGGTACGCATCTTCGATTTTGGTCGTGCGTTCCGAACCGTCGGTATTCCCCGCCGCATCGCCGTCGCCCCAGGTGCCGGAACTGACCCAGTTGAGTGCGCCGTAGCCGGTGCCGAACCCGGCCAGGCCTTGGTCGCCGCTCACGCCATACTTGATGAAACCCTCCCGCCAGGTTGAACCCCCGGGCGTACCGTCGTAGTTGTTACGGCTGTTGAACATCCCGTATACCGAAAGGAAATCAGCATTCAGATGGGTGTCGTCATCGGCATACAGCTCATAGGCCTGGGCCGATGAATCAGCGATCAAGAGGGCTATACCCAGACCAACGGCCTTGGACAGTGAGCGAGTTTTCAGCGTTTGCTCCATTGTTACGTTCCCCTGCAGGGTTGGACAGCGATGGCGCATTAGGGCAACCGCGAGCGGGGCAAGTCTTTCACCTGCGTGCCACGCAATTGACCCTGCCAGCCAAGCCGTGCACCTTGGCAGACAGCAACAAAACCAAAGGCAGACATGGGCAAGACGACCAGGATGGGAGGGGCGCACAGTGATGGTGTACTCGATCCCGTTTCGATCAGGGACTGGCTGGGGAAGGCTTCATCGCCGGCGCCTTGAACGGTTCGATACATCCACCAAGAAATCCGCTTTCGAGGATCCGCACCATGTCGATCAATGACCGGCTCACACAGCATTTGAAACAGGGCACGGTGGGCTTTCCCACGGCGCTCGCCAGTACCATCGGCCTGATCATGGCCAGCCCGGTGATTCTCACCGCCACCATGGGGTTTGGTATCGGCGGCAGCGCTTTTGCGGTGGCCATGCTGATTGCGGTGGTCATGATGCTGGCCCAGGCGACGACCTTCGCTGAAGCGGCGTCGATCCTGCCGACCACCGGTTCGGTCTACGACTACATCAATTGCGGCATGGGCCGGTTCTTCGCCATCACCGGCACCTTGTCGGCCTACCTGATCGTGCATGTGTTTGCCGGCACAGCGGAAACCATCCTTTCCGGGGTCATGGCGCTGGTGAACTTCGAACACCTCAATACCCTGGCGGAGTCGGCCGGCGGTTCGTGGTTGCTCGGGGTGGGGTTCGTGCTGGTGTTCGGTATTCTCAATGCCTTTGGCGTGAGTGTGTTTGGCAAGGCCGAGATCATCCTCACCTTCGGCATGTGGACCACCTTGATGGTGTTTGGTGTGCTGGGGCTGATCGCGGCGCCGGTGGTGCCACTGGAGGGCTGGTTCGGCGTATCGCAGGTGGGCACCGACATGACCACCATCCTGTCGTTGGTGGGCATGGCCATGTTCATGTTCGTCGGCTGCGAGTTCGTCACGCCGTTGGCGCCGGACCTGCGCAATTCGGCCAGGGTCATGCCCAAGGCGATGATGCTGGGGCTGCTCGGCGTCGCCAGTTGCATGTTCATTTATGGCGCGGCAATGAAGCGCCAGGTGGAGAACGTGCTGCTCGACGCCACCACGGGCGTGCACCTGTTGGATACACCGATGGCGATCCCGAAATTCGCGGAGCAGGTGATGGGCAGCATCGGCCCGATGTGGCTGGGGATCGGCTTTCTGTTTGCCGGGGCCGCGACCATCAACACCTTGATGGCCGGGGTCCCGCGCATTCTCTACGGCATGGCGGTGGATGGCGCGTTGCCCAAGGTCTTCACCTACCTGCACCCACGCTTCAAGACCCCGCTGTTGTGCATCCTGGTGGCGATGCTGATTCCTTGCCTGCACGCGCTGTACCTGGGCGGCAACACCGACAACATCATGCACCTGGTGCTGGCCGCCGTGTGTGCCTGGAGCTTTGCCTACCTGTTGGTGACGATCTCGGTGGTGAGCCTGCGTATCCGCCGCCCGGATCTGCCGCGCGCCTATCGTTCGCCGTGGTTTCCGTTGCCGCAGATCCTGTCCAGCCTCGGCATCCTGCTGGGCATGTGGTTTATCACGCCACCGGGGATGAACCCGGCGGACATCTACATTCCGTTTGGCGTAATGCTGGCCGGCACCGCGGCGTATGCCTTGTTCTGGACCCTGGTGGTGCAGAAGGTCAATCCGTTCAAACCGGCCTCGGTGGAAGAAGTGTTGACCAACGAGTTCGCCCACGAACCGACCCAGCCTCATGCCGAGTATCAGCGCCATGCTGCAAAAACTGTTTGAGCGGTTCAGCGCCCGGCATACCCCGGCGGGGTATCGCCCTGGGGTGACCCTGGAGCACCTGCGCCGTAACCTCGGCCTGGCGCATTTCCAGCACACCGCGTCGGCCACGGCCGAGGCCGTGTTGCAGGATGGCCAGTTGCACGTGGAGATTGTCGAACGCACCGAGTCCCAGTTGCTGATGCACCTGGTGATGACCGAGTTCCTGCTGCGCGTGCCTGCTTCGCGAGAGGGCACCGCGAGTTTTGAGCTGCACCACACCGGGGCCGTCCGGCGTACCGGTATTCGTTGTCGGCAACGCAGCGGCGATCCGGCGCTGCTGGCGCTGATGCAGCCTGACGGGGACTTGCTGCGGGCGTTGATGCCTCTGGATTTCAAGCGCCTGCGCATCGAGTTGCGGGCCGGCCAGTGGTGCGTACGCCTGGAGCATATGGGCGGCAGCGAGGTGGTCAACCGCATGCCCGCGTTTCGTCGCTACATCCCGCTGAGCGCCGATCAGCGCAATGGGTTAGTCGCGGCCTTGCTGCATTTCCAACGCGTGCTGGCCACGCTCTGATCGCTGGTTTTGGCACCATTAGTGCAATCGCTTTGGTTAAGACGGATGTGTTGCGCGCACTTAGATAACATGTTAACTATTGCGCGACAACAACAACAAAAACCAAGGTGGACATAACCATGATCATGCAGTCGGCTGGACAAGAGGGGCTCGACACCTGGACCCGCGATCTGCGCGCGATCTGCGGTCACTTCAATACCGAACTGGCCTTCAATCGCTCGCTGTTTATCGGCAGTATCTCGTCCGGTTACCGTGGCGGGCTGCCCCTGGCTCACTTGCGCACCAACGCGGGCCTGATCAAGCGCCCCAAGGTCTGCGCTGACCACGATGACGACCAGCAATGTTTTCTGGTCAGCCAACGCAGCGGCTATAGCCAGATTGCCCAGGACGGCCAGGTCATTCGCCTGGGCCCAGGCGAATTGTTGTTGATGGACTCGGTGGGCTCCATCGAGATCACCCCGTTCGGGCTGATCGAGCACGCCTCCCTGTGCCTGTCCCGTCATGAAGTGTGCAAGCAACTTGGCGCGCGGCCGCGCACCTTCGGCAAGATCTCATCGAGCAAAGCCTGCGGGCGCATGCTGCATGTGCTGATGGACCAACTGTGTACGGACGCCCTGGAAGGCGAGGCGGCAGAGGCAGAGGGCCTGGCATTGCAGTCGGCGTTGGTCGCGCTGCTGGGTTCGGCCTTTGCGCAGCAGGAGGAGGCGAGTGACGACTGCGGCGCGTTACAGGGTGTGAACCTGCGCAGCTACGTGCAGAAGGTCATTGATGAGTCGCTCAACCAGCCGGGGTTGAGCCCGGTGGGCCTGGCCAATCGCCTGAATATCTCGGTGCGGCATTTGTACCGACTGTTCGAAGCCGAGGACGACAGTGTGTGCCGCTACATCCAGCGGGCACGGCTCAAGCGCAGTGCCGATGACCTGGCCAATCCGTTCCTGCGTGGCGAGTCGATCACCTCGATTGCCTACAAGTGGGGTTTCACCGATTCAGCCCACTTCAGCCGCTCGTTCAAGAAGCAGTTCGAGGTGTCGCCCAAGGATTTTCGCTCCAGCCATTTGCAGCAGATGGCCGAGGTGGTGTGAGTGCGCAACGGGCAGGGAAGCAGTGGTCGTCGAGCCTGCGTCCTGGTGATGCCAGTCAGTTAAGGAAGAACACGATAGCTGTGGCGAGCGGGCTTGTTGTGGTGAGGGGCTTGTTGTGGCGAGCGGGCTTGCCCCGCGTTGGGCTGCGCAGCAGCCCCACTCAATCGGAACGCGGAGTATCAGGCACTCCTCAGCGGCTGGTTCTGGGGCTGCTTCGCAGCCCAACGCGGGGCAAGCCCGCTCGCCACTACTGTTTGCTAGTTTGGCATTACGGGTTGGCCCGGCGCGCCAGTGGCGGGGGCAGTGAAACAAGTTATCGCGCGTGGCGAAGAGGACAGTGGTAGAGTTTCGTTAAAACATTAACTAACTGAAGCCTGATGCCCAGACCCATGCTCAAACCTCGACAATCCCTGACATTGACCCTGTTGCAGGCCCGCGAAGCGGCCATGAGTTTTTTCCGCCCCTCGCTCAATGAGCACGGCCTGACCGAGCAACAATGGCGGGTTATCCGCATTCTCAGCCAGCACGAGGAACTGGAAATCTACCAATTGGCCGAGTTGGCCTGCATTCTCAAGCCGAGCATGACCGGTGTGTTGGTACGCATGGAGGCCGCCGGCCTGGTTCATCGCCGCAAGGCCGAGCAGGACCAGCGGCGGGTGCTGGTGACCCTGGCAGACAAAGGCTGGGCCAGCTTCGACTCCATGAGCCAGTGCATGGAGGAGAACTACCAGCGCCTGCAAGCGCAGTTCGGCGAAGAGAAATTGCAAACGCTGCTGGGGTTGCTCGATGAGTTGAAGACCATCAAGCGTTGAGTGTCAGCCCACCTGTTGCGTCCGGGTGGGCGTGTTGAAACGACGACGCGGGGTCAGTACACACCGCCGGCCTTGAGCGGCGCCACGCCATCCTTGAACGTGGCTGCCAGGCTTTGCAGGCCGCGCATCAGCACGGTGGTGTCGACCCCCACCGCCACGAACGCAGCGCCCAGTTCGATATAGCGCCTGGCCAGGGTCGGGTCCGCACTGAGAATACCCGCGGCCTTGCCCGCCTGGCGAACTCGCGCGATGGCGTCTTCGATCGCCGCCTGCACGGCGGGATGCCCTGGGTTGCCGCGGTAACCCATCGACGCACTCAAATCCGCCGGGCCAATGAACACCCCGTCGACGCCGTCGACCTGCGCAATCGCGTCCAAGTTGGCCAGGCCTTCGAGGTTCTCGATTTGTACCAGCAGGCACATCTGTGCGTCGGCCTGGTCCAGGTAGCCGGGAATGCTGTTCCAGCGCGACGCCCGGGCGAGGGCGCTGCCCACCCCACGAATGCCCTGGGGCGGATAGTGCATCGCGCGTACCAGCTCCCGTGCCTGGTCGGCGCTTTCGACCATCGGCACCAGCAGCGTTTGCGCGCCGATATCCAGCAGTTGCTTGATCAGTGCGCTATTGCCGACCACCGGGCGAATGATCGCTTGGCTGGCGTAAGGCGCAATGGCTTGCAACTGGCCGAGCATGCCACGCAGGTCATTGGGGGCGTGTTCGCCGTCGATCAGCAGCCAGTCAAACCCGGCATTGGCTGCCAGCTCCGCGCAATAGGCATCGGCCAGGCCGAGCCACAGGCCGATCTGGGTTTCGCCGCTGCACAGGCGCTGCTTGAAGCGGTTGATGGGCATCTCCATGAACGGTCCTCCAGGGTCAGACAAATCGGCAGGCAATCGAGCCCAGCATGTCGTAGTCGACATGGAAGGTGTCGCCGGGGGTGGCCGCCACCGGACGGGTAAATGAGCCGCCGAGGATGATCTGCCCAGGCTGCAAGGTCACGTCATAGGGCGCCAGCTTGTTCGCCAGCCAGGCCACCCCCTTGGCCGGGTGGTTGAGTACGGCGGCGGATACGCCGGATTCTTCGATCACGCCGTTGCGGTACAGCACCGCAGGCACCTTGCGCAGGTCGATCTCGGTCGGGCGCACGGCGCGGCCCCCCATGACCACACCGGCATTGGCGGCGTTGTCGGAAATGGTGTCGAACACCTTGCGCGTGGCCTGGGTCTGCGGGTCGACCTGCTGGATGCGCGCATCGATGATTTCCAGCGCCGGGATGACCCATTCGGTGGCGTCGAGCACATCGAAAATCGTGCAGTTCGGGCCCTTGAGCGGCTTGCCGAGAATGAACGCCAGCTCCACCTCGACGCGCGGCACGATAAAGCGTTCGAAGGGAATGTCGGTGCCTTCGTCGAAGAACATGTCGTCGAGCAGGGCACCGTAATCCGGCTCGGTGATGTTCGACGACACTTGCATCGCGCGAGAGGTCAAGCCGATCTTGTGCCCGACCAGCTTGCGTCCGTCCTTGATCTTCTGCGCGACCCAGGCGCGTTGTATCGCGTAGGCGTCGTCAATCGTGATCGCCGGGTAATCCAGCGAAAATTGCCGCACCTGTTCCCTGGAGCGCTCGGCCCGGTCCAGTTGTGCGGCGGCTTGCAGAATCTGCTGTTGATCGAGCATGACGAAGTTCTCTTACTGTGGATTGACGATGGCCGCGTCGGTGCGCAGGACCAAAAAACCGCCCAGGGCGATAAACAGGGCCAGCACATACAAGGCCAGGCTGGCGCTCTGGGTGGTGTCCCGCATCCAGCCGATCAGGTAGGGCGCGAGGAACGAGGCGATGCTGCCAAACGAACTGATCAGGGCAATCCCCGCCGCCTGGGTGCTGTTGGACAGGAAGGCCGGCGGCAACTGCCAGAACATCGGCAGGGCGGCGCTGGCCCCCATGCCGGCGATCACCAGGCCGCTCAGTACCCAGGTCGGATTGGTCGGCGACAGCCCGGCCACGGCGATACCGATCGCCGACATCAGCAGGGGCACGCACAGGTGCCAGCGCCGTTCACGGTTGCGGTCGGATGAGCGTCCGCACCCGATCATGAAGAAACACCCGGCCAGGTAGGGCACCGCACTGAGCAGGCCGACCTGGCTGTCGCGGCCGATACCGGCGCCGTGGATCAGGGTCGGCATCCAGAACGCGAGGGTGTTGACTGCGAGCATCACGGCGAAATAGATCGCCACCAGCAACCAGACCTGCGGGTCGCGCAGAATGCCGCCAAACGAGGTGATCGACTTACGCTGCTCCTCACTGCTCAGTTGCGTGCGCAGTTGCTGCTTTTGCAGCGGATTGAGCCACGTCACCGTCTCGAAGGTGTCCGGCAGGCACTTGAGCACCACCAGGCCGAGGAGGATCACGGGGGCGCCTTCGATCAGGAACATCCACTGCCAGCCGCGCAAGCCGCCGAAGTCATGGAAGTGCTCCAGGATCGCCCCCGACAATGGCCCGCCGATGACACCGGCCATGGGCACCGCAATCGCAAACAGCGCGGTGACTTGCGCCCGACGACGCGCCGGGTACCAACGGTTGAGAAACACCAGAATCCCTGGGAAGAAGCCCGCTTCGGCCACCCCCAGCAAAAAGCGCAGCACGTAGAAACCGGTGGAGCTTTCGATCCACAGCATGCTGGTGGAGAGCACCCCCCAGACCACCATCAGGCAGGCGATCCAGCGCCGTGGCCCGACCCGGTCGAGGGCGATGTTGCTGGGCACGCCAAACAGCGCGTAAGCGATGAAGAACAGTCCGGCCCCGAGGCCGTACACGGTGTCGCTGAAATGCAGGTCGGCACTCATCTGCATCTTGGCGAAGCCGATGTTGATCCGGTCCAAATGGGCAAACAGATAACAGATCAGCAACAACGGCATCAGGCGCCAGGTGACGACGCTGTGGGTGCGCTGGTGTTCGAGCAGGGTGGTGCTGTCGGCGGTATTGGCTGTGCTCATGATGTTGTACTTTTTTTTGAGTGGCCGTTGGCGGAAGGCGAGCGCTGTTCAGCTCGCCTGGTTTTTCAAGAAGGCATGCACGTTGTTTTGCTTGAAGTTGAGCTCGGGGTGCAGCTCGATCATCTCGAACGACAACGCCAGCAAGCGTTGTGATTGCAGCTCGGCGAAGTGCTGGGTGATCACCTCGAACAGGCTTTCGGCGACCGCCTTGCGTGTCGCCAGGTCGCGTCCGTGGCCGACCTTGAGGGTCATGTGGACGAAGGCGTAGTCGTGCTTGCCGTCGGCCATGCGCCAGGTGTCCAGGCGCACGCCACGGCTGCGGATGCCGCCGAGGGGAAATACGCCGCTGTCGCCCAGCACGGTGTGGACCTTCTGGAACAGGGCGGGCAGGTCGGCGTGCTGCTCGATGTTGTCCGTGTATTCAGCAATGAAGTGCGGCATGTGCGGCTCCCGGTTCAGAGGGGGAAAATGGCATTGATCTGGCCGGTGCCGGAACTGCCGAACGGCTGGGTGATGATCTCTGCCGGCTGGTGGTAGTCCGGCCCGCCCAGCAGGCCCAGGAGCATCGCGGTATCGTGCATCTTGCCTTCGCCGAAACAGTGTTCGGCGTAGTCCGGGAGCATCGCGCAGAACTCCTTGAAGCGGCCTTGCTTCCACATCTCTACGACGTGCAGGTCCATCTGCTTGTCGAATTCACGGGTCCAATTGTGGATATTGGCTTCGGCTTCGCGGTCGTCCGAGAAGCGGTGGGAGAGGGAACCCGAGGCCAGCACCAGGACTTTGCGGTCGCTCTTCTCGATGGCCCGGCGCACCGCGGCGCCAAACGTGAAGCTGTCTTCCAGGCGGTGCCAGGCGCACCAGGCGGCAATCGAGATGACGTCGAATTTCTGCGCGTCCGGCACGTCCATGTGCATGTAGCGCATCGGTACCAGGGTGCCGTATTCGAGTTCCAGACTCGGGATGTTGTGGGCCATGGTGCGCACGCCCGCCAGGTTGGCTTCGGCGGCGATCAACTCGCCCAGCTCGGGGCAGCCGGGGTAGTCGTATGCCATGTTCTTGATGAAGTGCGGCAGCTCGTTGCTGGTGTACGTCCCCTTGAAGTGCTCGCCGCAATTGACGTGGTAACCACTGTTGACCAACCAATGCACGTCAAACACCACCGCCGTGTCGGCCCCCAGTTCACGGGCACGGCGCCCGATTTCCTTGTGCCCGGCGATGGCCGCTTCGCGGCAACCGTGGTGCTTGCCGGGCAGTTCCGACAGGTACATCGAGGGGACGTGGCAGATCTTTGCGGCCAGGACGACTTCGCCCATGATGATTCTCCTGAATATTTATTCTTTTGTAGGAGCGAGCTTGCTCGCGAATAACGTCAACGATAACGCAGCACTTCTGTTAGCCAGCGGCGCCTGCGGATTCTTCGCGAGCAAGCTCGCTCCTACCGGAAGCGGTGTTGTATCCGGGTCACACACCCCAGCGTGGAATGTGATGACTGCCCATGGAAATGCACACGTTCTTGATCTCGGCGAACACTTCGAAGCTGTACTGGCCGCCTTCACGGCCGGTGCCGGAACCTTTTACCCCACCAAATGGCTGGCGCAAGTCCCGCACGTTCTGGCTGTTGATGAACACCATGCCGGCTTCGATGCCGTAGGCCAGACGATGCGCCTTGCCGATGTCCTGGGTCCAGATGTAGGACGCCAGGCCGTACTCGGTCTCGTTGGCCAGTTGCAGTGCTTCGGCTTCGTCCTTGAACGGGATCAGGCATACCACCGGGCCAAAGATCTCTTCCTGGGCGATGCGCATCTGGTTGTTCACATCGGCAAACACTGTCGGCTGGATGAACTGCCCGCGGCTCAAGTGCGCCGGCAGGTTGGCCGGACGCTCCAGGCCGCCGGCGAGGAGGGTGGCGCCTTCCTCGATCCCAATCTTGATGTAGCCGGTGACCTTGTCGTAGTGGGCCTGGGTGATCATCGAGCCGACCTGGGTTTTCGGGTCTTGCGGGTCGCCGACGATCAGGCGCTTGGCGCGTGCGGCAAACTCGGCGACGAACTGTGGATACACGCTCTCCTGAATGAAGATCCGGCTGCCGGCGGTGCAGCGTTCACCGTTGAGCGAGAAGATCGTGAACAGCGCGGCGTCGAGGGCGCGCTCCAGGTCGGCATCTTCGAAGATCAGCACCGGCGACTTGCCGCCCAGTTCCATCGAGTATTTTTTCAGGCCGGCGGTCTGCATGATTTTCTTGCCGGTGGCGGTGCCGCCGGTGAACGAAATCGCCCGCACGTCCGGGTGACGCACCAGCGCATCACCGGCGGTGGCGCCGTAGCCCTGGATCACGTTCAGCACCCCCTTGGGAATGCCAGCCTCGAGCGCCAGGCGCCCCAGTTCATTGGCCGTCAGCGGCGACAGCTCGGACATCTTCAGCACCGCCGTATTGCCCAGTGCCAGGCATGGCGCGGTCTTCCAGGTGGCCGTCATGAACGGCACATTCCAGGGCGATACCAGCGCGCAGACACCCACCGGCTGGTACAGGGTGTAGTTGAGCATCTGGTCGTCCACCGGGTAACTGTGGCCGTCCATGCGGGTGCAGACTTCGGCGAAGAAATCGAAGTTGTGGGACGCCCGGGGAATCAACACATTCTTGGTCTGATGGATCGGCAGGCCGGTGTCGAGGGTTTCCAGCTCGGCCAGGTGCGGCACGTTCTGTTCGATCAGTTCACCAAGCTTGCGCATCAAGCGCGCACGTTCCTTGGCCGGTGTGCCTGCCCACTTCGGAAAGGCTTCCTTGGCCGCCGCGACCGCTTGCGCGACTTCCTCGGCGCCGCCGCTGGCGACTTCACCGATGGCTTCGCCGGTGGCCGGGTTGTAGTTGATGAAGGTGTCTTTGCTTTCGACCTCACGGCCGTTGATCCAGTGTTTGATCATATTGCTCAAGCCTCTTTACGGGCGGCGAAAAAGTCCGCCTCGCTGACAATTCGATTAACCAGGCGACCCACGCCTTCGACTTCCACGATCACTTCGTCCCCTGGCACCACATCGGCCAGGCCTTCGGGCGTACCGGTGGCGATCATGTCGCCGGGTTGCAGGGTCATGAAGCTGGACAGGTATTCGATCAAGTACGGGATGTCGAAAATCATGTCTTTCGTGCTGCCTTCCTGACGCAGTTCGCCGTTGATCCAGGTGCGCAGTTTCAGGTTGCTGGGGTCTGGCACGTCGGCGACATCGACGATCCACGGGCCCACCGGCGTGGTCGCATCGCGGTTCTTCACCCGCAGGTTGGGGCGGTAGTAGTTTTCCAGGTAGTCGCGGATCGCGTAGTCGTTGCACACCGTGTAGCCGGCCAGGTAGTCCAGGGCGTCTGCGCGCTTGACGTTGCGCGCCGGCTTGCCGATCACCGCTACCAGCTCGCACTCGTAGTGCATGTAGGCGACGTTGTCCGGGCGCCAGGTCACCTGGTTGTGGCCGGTGTAGGTGCCGGGGGACTTGATGAAGGCCAGCGGTTCGGTCGGCGGCTTGAAGGCCAGTTCGGCGGCGTGGTCGGCGTAGTTCAGGCCGAGGGCGAACATGCTGCCGGTGGCCGGTGGCAGCCACTCGACCTGGTCTTCGGCGAGCAGGCGACCGTCGGCCAGGCGCACGGCGTTTTGGGCTTCGACCTGCACCTGGTGCGTGACGCCTTCAAAGCGAATACGGGCATGTTTCATGACAGCTCCTCTGCCTTGATGTGGTTGACCAGCCGGCCCAGGCCACTGATCTCGACTTCAACCGTGTCGCCGGGTTGCACATCCACGCGGCCTTCGGGCGTGCCGGTGATCAGCACATCGCCTTCATGCAGGGTCATGAACTCGCTGATTTCGGCGATCAGTTGGGGAATGTCGCGCACCCAATTGGCGGTAGAGTTTTGCTGGCGCAGTTCGCCGTTGACGAACAGTTTCAGGCTCAATTGGTTGGGATTGCCGATCTGGTCGCGGCCGACCAGTTCCGGGCCGAGCGCACAGAAGCCGTCGCGACATTTGGCCTTCACGGCCGGGCGGTAGTAGCTGTCTTCGGGCAGGCTGAACTCATTGACGATGGTGTAGCCGGCTACGTGCGCCATGGCGTTCTCAACGCTGACGCGACTGGCGCTTTTACCGATCACCACGCCAAGCGCAGGGCCGGCCTGCAGGCGTTCACCGGTGGGATACACAACGCTGCCGTCATGGCCATTACGGGTGTTAGGCGTCTTGATGAACAGCACCGGCTTGACCGGTGGCTTCTGGTAAGGCGCTTGTTCGAATTCGGCGAGACGTTGGTTCAGCAACCCCTGGTAGTTCAGCGCAACGCCGAACAGGGTGCCGTTCGCAACATCGTGCAGGGCACGGCTCATGCTTTTCTCCTGGCAGTGACGGAGCGGATCAAGGCCGGCTCCTGGAATTATTGTTAACCTGTTAACGTTATAATTAAGATGTTAACTATCGTCAAGCGTGGCAAACTCTTCCGAGCGTGGTGCAGGGCTAAAATCCGGCGCAGGATGAGCGTTTCAGGCCGGCTGAGCCCCCAATAAAAAAGAGAACGTCGCGATGATCGATCGTAAGCCGATCCCCAACATCAACATCGGCCAGGTGTACGACCAGCGCTACAGCGATGCCGAAGTGCATTACGACAAGCTGGGCAACCTGGCGGAGTTTTTCGGCCGCAACATGCCCGTGCATCGGCACGACCGTTTTTTCCAGGTGCATTACGTCAAGAGCGGCGCGGTGCGCGTTTACCTGGATGACCAGCAATACCTGGAGTCGGGGCCGATGTTTTTCCTGACGCCGCCGACGGTGGCCCACGCTTTTGTCACCGAAGCGGACGCTGACGGGCATGTGCTGACGGTGCGCCAGCAACTGGTCTGGGGCCTGGTCGATGCTGACCCGACGCTGGTGCCCGGTTCGCAATTGCCGGCGGCCTGCGTTGCGCTGGCCCAGTTCCCGCCTGAAGTCAGGCGGCTGGAGTTTCTGTTCGAGGAACTGAGCAATGAAATCAACATGGCCGGCGCCGGGCGCAGTGCGGCGTTGGACAGCTTGACCCGCCTGATCATGATCAGCCTGCTGCGGCTTTGCGCCAACTCGCTGCAAGCCCGGCCTGCGCGTCATGAAGACCTGCGGATCTTCCATCGCTTCAACGAGTTGATCGAGGACCATTACCTGCAACATTGGCCGCTGTCGCATTACGCTGACCGTATCGGCGTCACGGAGGCACGCCTCAATGACGTGTGTCGACGGATCGCCGATTTGCCGTCCAAGCGCTTGATCCTGGAGCGGGTGATGCAGGAGGCCAAGCGGCTCCTGCTGTTCACGGGCAGTTCCGCCAGCGAAATCTGCTACCAACTGGGCTTCAAGGACCCAGCCTATTTCAGCCGGTTCTTTCAGCGTTACGCGCAGATGACGCCGGGGGAATATCGCCAGCGGCAATCGGGTTTGCGGTGAGGCCGTCATCGTGACTTCTCCCAGGGCGTCATTGCACTCATGATCATTGCAGCGCTGTCGCCGAAAAATGGCTTTTACGGCGAACGGCTTGCACATTTCACAGCCCTGGGATCACCACAGCGCCACGCTGTAGCCGACGATGATGCGGCTTTCGTCGATGTCGCTGGTCAAGCCATTGCTCGATCGCAGGGTGGCATTGCGCAGCCGCACGTTGACGTTCTTCAACGGCCCGCTTTGTACGGTGTAGACCAGGTCGGTGTCGCGCTCCCATTCGCGGCCATTGCGCACGGTGGCAGTTTGCGCATGGGAGCCGTCGACATAGCGCGTCATGAAGGTCAGCCCAGGCACGCCGAGGGCGGCGAAGTTGTAGTCGTATCGCGCCTGCCAGGCATCGGTGTTGGCCTTGGTGAAGATGTTGATGGTCACCAGGTTGACCGAATAGGGGTCTTGGCCCGGGAAGGCAAAGTCGCCGTCACCGGACAGGTTCTGATAGCCCAGGCCGAATTTGTGTGCCCCCACCGACAGGCTGAACATGCCGTTGAAAAAGCGGTTGTCGATTCGCCCGCCATCGACCCTGGAAGGGCTGCGCAGCCGTGCGCTGCCTTGTTCACGGGTGTCGAAATAACGCAGGTCGCTGCGCAGGCTCACGCCTTCGGCCAGCGGCAGGTCATGCACCAGGCCGATAAAATTCTGCCGGTAAATGTCCTGCATTTGCGCGTAGTAGTAGGTCGCCGCCAGATGAGGGTTGATGGCGTAGGTGCCACCGGCCAGGTCCAGGTGGCTGCTGGTGACGCCGCCGTAACTCATCGATTCATTGTTGGAGGAGTCGCGCAGGTTCTGTTTCTCCAGGCGGCCGACGTTGAGGGTCAGGCCGTCGATCTCCTGGGAGGTCACCAGCTCACCGTTATAGGTCGACGGTAGCAAGCGGGTGTCGTTGTAGGCGGCCACCGGCAACAACGGTTGCAGGGTGCCGAGCTTCAGGACGGTTTTGGAGACGCGTAGTTTGCCGGTCAGGCCGAGTTCGCTGTAGCTGTCGGCCGGCTCGCCGCTGGCACCCGCCGGCAGCAGGCCGGTACCTCGACGGTCACGGCTGGAGTCGAGTTTGAGCCCAAGCTCACCCAAGGCATCCACGCCAAAACCGACCACGCCCTGGGTGTAGCCTGACTCCAGGCGCAACACAAAGCCCTGTGCCCATTCTTGCGCCTGGTTCTGCGGCGCGTTGCTCTGGCGAAAGTCGCGGTTCATATAGAAGTTGCGCAGGTCCAGGTTGGCCTTGCTGTCCTGGATAAAGTCGGCGTGGGCAACCAGAGGGGTAAACGCGGCGCACAGGCCAGCGCTTGCCGCCGTGCGTAAGAAGTACGAATGCATGAGGGACGTTCCTTTTGTTGTTTTTGTGGGTATGGCCCCTGTCAGCTCAGGGCTGGCATATTGTTAACATGTTATCGTTGTGCACGGTAGGTGGTTTTGCAATATTTTGAAAAAAATGTTTCTAGGTTAACGTTTTTTCGGGGCGGCCTTATTGCATGGGCGTAGCGCCGACTCTAAGCTTCGACGCTTCGACCTCAACTGTGCGTGGAACCATGTCAACCCCTAGACCGTCCCTTACGCTGACTTTGCTCCAGGCCCGCGAGGCGACCATGGCGTTCTTTCGGCCGTTGCTCAATGAACATGACCTGACCGAACAGCAGTGGCGAATCATTCGGATCCTGCGCCAGCAGGGCGAGTTGGAGAGCCATCAACTGGCGCACCTGGCGTGCATCCTCAAACCCAGTCTGACCGGCGTGCTGAGCCGTCTGGAGCGGGACGGTATCGTCCGGCGCAGGAAGTCATCCGAAGATCAGCGCCGCGTGTTCATCGCCCTCACTGAACAGGGGCAGCAGTGCTTCGTCGACATGAGCGCAGGGATGGAAAGCAACTACCTGAAGATTCAGGAGCAGTTTGGTGAAGAGTCGTTGGCGCAATTGCTCGAGCTGCTTAACAAGCTCAAGAGCCTGAAGCCTTAATGCTCTTACCTGCCTGGCAGGCAATGACAAGAAGGTTTGTCACGTCCAGTCAAGTGCCGCGCTCTGGCCTGGCCTCTAATAAGCTGACTTACCGCCCCCCCATAAGAGGACATGATCATGTGGACCAAACCCGCCTATACCGATATGCGCATTGGCTTTGAAGTGACGATGTACTTCGCCACTCGATGAGCCCCCCGATACGCCTGGAAACGGCGCGCCAGCCCTAGGTGTGCGCTGTACATCGACTATTTCGCCGGGCTGGACTTGAACACGCCGCTGAGGACAAAGGCGTAGCGTTCCGGACGGATAAAGAAGGTGGTGCGGTCGCAGCAGCGGCCGTCGGCAAAGTACGAGGTGCGCTCCATCACCAGCAGCGCCGCGCCGCGTTTGACGTGCAAGGTGCTGGCCAGGCTTGCGTCGGCGGCTTGCGCACGAATGGCCAGGTCGGCACGGGTGACGGCCTGGCCGGTGATCGATTCCAGGATCGAATAGATCGGTTGATGCTCAACGTCGGCCCAGACCACACTGGCCAACTCGGCCGGCAGGTGGCTGCGGCCCAGGGCGATGGGTTCGTCATCCACGAAATGCAGGCGCTCCAACAGCAGGCAATCGTGCGCGGCTTCAAACAATCCCTTCAAGGCTTCCGGAACAGGCTGCAGCGTGTGGCTGATCACCTGCATGCTCGGTTTGAGTCCTTGCAATAACAAGGCTTCATGGAAACTGCGCAACGCATCCAGGCCATGTCGAACCTGTTTCGCCGCGACGAACGTGCCTTTGCCTTGCTTGCGCTCTACCACGCCGTCGTCGCTGAGCTTGCCCACCGCCAGGCGCACCGTGACGCGGCTGACCCCAAAGCGTTCGCCCAGTTCGGCTTCTGAAGGCAGTTTGCCGGAGGGTTCGAAATCGCCGCGCTGAATCTCCTCCAGCAAACGATGGGCGATCTGTTCGTAGAGCGAGGTGGTGCTGTCGCGAAGAATGGACGTAGACACGGTCGGCTTCCAGGGGCCTCGGAGTGGGGCGGTACGCCTTCACTTCTAAGGTTATAAAAATAGGTTATTGGGACAACTTGTATTAATACGTATTATGTCAGGCATTCCCATTGTAAACGACCTGACGATACTTGCCATGCCCGACTCCTTGCCTTACGCACCGCTGCAAGCCGACGCCCTGACGGTCGATGCCATCAGTTTCAGCTACCCCAACGGGCATCGGGTGTTCAACGCTTTCAGCCTGAACGCCAAGCCGGGCGAATTCGTCGCGATCCTCGGGCCGTCCGGCTGCGGGAAAACCACGTTGCTGAATCTGTTGTCGGGTTTTCAACAACCCCAGAGCGGCCAGATCAGCATCAACCAGACCGCCGTGCGGCCGGAGCGCTCGGAGTTGGGCTATGTGTTTCAGGCACCGCAGTTGTTCCCCTGGCTGAGCGCGCTGGAAAACGTGCGTTTCGGCCTGCGGATGACGGCACAGCTCAACGAGGATCAACAGCGCGCGCAGGCGTTGCAGTACTTGCGTCTGGTCGGTCTGGAAAGCGCGGCGCAACGCTTGCCCCATCAACTGTCGGGGGGCATGCAGCAGCGCGTCTCCCTGGCCAGGACCTTGGCGTTGGAGCCCAGTGTATTGCTGATGGACGAACCCTTCGCCGCGCTGGATGCGATCAGCCGCAACAGCATGAATGAAGAGACGCTGCGGATCTGGGCCGAACTGGGTCAGACGGTGCTGTTCATCACCCACGACATCGACGAGGCGGTGTTCCTGGCCGACCGGGTCATCGTGCTCAACATCGCCCCGGGCGGCATCCACAGCGAATTGGACATTCATCTGCCACGTCCGCGTTCCAACCTGAAAACCCGTCGCCTGCCGGCCTTTCTTGATTACCGCAATGAGCTGATGGAGCGCATTTCCCACGTCATGGAAGCGGCCGACGCCATCGCTGATCCCACCCCCCGTCAACCTGAGTTAACCGCATGATCAAACGTTCGCTGCTTGCTCTTTCCTTGTCTGTTGCCGCCTTGGCAAGCAGCACATTTGCCGTGGCTGCCGAAGAGAAACCCCTGCGCGTGGGGTATGTGTTCGCCATGGCCAACGCCCCGGCGCTGATCGCCGACAAGCAGGGTTACTACCGCGAGGAAGGCTTGAATGTCGACCTCAAGGCCCTGGGCGATGGCCCCGTGATCCAGCAGGCGTTGGCGGCCGGTGAATTGGACGTGGCCTATGTCGGCACACCGCCGGTGTACCAATGGTTTTCCCGCGGCCTGCAAAGCCGGATCCTGGCCAAGGTCAACTACGGGCAAGCCGCGGTCATTGTCGACGCCAAGAGCCCGATCAACAGCCTGGAGCAGCTCAAGGGAAAAAAACTCGCCGGGGTCAAGAAGGGCAGTGGCATGGACGTGCTGTTGCGCGGCTATGTGCTGAAAGAAAAAGCCGGGCTCAACCCGGACAAGGACCTGGACATCATCGACATGCCACCGGGCAACATGAACGCGGCGCTGGAGCGCGGGATTGTCGATGCGGCGTTTTCCTGGGAACCCTTTGTCAGCCAATCGTTGCTGCGCGGGTCGAGCCGGATTCTGCTCGACGTCAACCAGGCGCTGCCGAATTACCCGTGGTACGTGGTGATCGCGCTGCCGAAAACCTTGCAGGAACGTCCGGACGATGTGGTCAAGTTGCTGCGCGCGCACCGCAAGGCCATCGCGTTCCTCAATGAGCATCCTGACGAGTCGAACCGGATCATCGCCGAGGCGTTCAAGCTTGAAGCGGTACAAGGGCCCGACGGCCAGACCATTGCCCCGCAGGCCATCGTCGCCCAGGCACGGGCGCGATTGGGCTGGTCGGCGGACTTGCAGGCTGCGGACATCCAATTCATCCAGCGGCTGATGAATTACTCCCACGCGCTGGGCTTTATCGACACCACGCTCAAGACCGAGCAGATCGTGGATACCTCCTACCTGGAAAAAGCCTCGCGCTGAGTCTGAGCCTGTCATGTCCTTGCCAAAACCGAATTGGGGATGGGCTTCGCTGCCATTCCTGCTGTTGATCTGGATGGCCCTGGCCAGCCGCTTTCCCACCTACATCCTGCCGCAGCCCTGGGATGTGGCGCGCGAAGCCGTGCGCTGGCTCAGCGACGGTTCGCTGTGGCAGCACCTCAGGGCGAGTGTCCTGGAAGAAGTCGGCGGCTTCTGCGCCGCAGTGCTCGTGGCGATTGGGTTGGGCACCGCCGGTGGCCTGTCTTCGCGCTTTCGCGATTTCATCTCGCCGCTCAACAGCCTGTTCATGGCGATCCCACCCATCGCCTGGGCGCCGCTGATCATGATCATTTTCGGCCTGGGCTATGTCTCGATTGTGCTGGTGATTTTCATCGCAGCGGTGTTCCCCATGGCGGTCACGATCCAAGAGGGCGTACAGAGCATTCGCGGTGGCGAAGTCCGCGCCGCACGCACCTTGGGCGCCAATGCCGGGCAACTGCTGGCCCACGTTTATCTACCTGCTTCATTGCCGTTCGTGACCGCAGCCTTGCGCATCGGCTTCAGCCAGGGGTGGCGGGCATTGGTTGCGGCGGAAATGATCGGCGCTTCCCAAGGCATTGGCTGGATGGTCTCTACGGGCGGGCAGATCGGCAACAGCAGCCAGGTGCTGCTGGGCATCGTGCTGATCGGCCTGATTGCCTGGCTGATGGAGAGTTTTGTGTTCCGGCGCATCGAGCGTCACTACCAGAAATGGCGTGTGCAGTGAGCATCGCCATGTGTCTTCAAACCTTCAGTGGACCACTGCACGAGGTGTCATGTGAGTAACGTTTTCGATCCCCGCGAAGCCGGGCACTACATTGCCCCGCAAGGCCTCTACGAACGCAACAAGAAACGCCCGTTCCTGGGCAGCATCCACTGTGATCGCGACACGCTGGTCGCTGGCCAATGGGATGAAATCACCCTGGTCTACGAGGTGGGAGGCAGCGGCCTGGCCGACGGCGCGTGGTTGAAACTGGCCTTCAAGTTCTACTCCGACTGGGCGCTGTTCCAGACCTCGAATCCGGCCGGGCCCAACTACGTCAGCGCCGAGTATCAGGCGGGCGAGCTGGTCCCCGGCCAGAGCCAGGCCACGGTGCAGCATTTGAAAGTGCGCTTCGACCAGAAGGGGCATGAGCGGCCGTTCCAGAAAGCGATCATCATCGACATCATCGACGGCTACCTGAACCCCGGTGACAAAATCACCATTCGCCTGGGCGACCGTCGCCAGGGCGGGGCGGGCACGCGGGTGCAGAGTTTCGTCGAGAAAGACTTCCGTTTCCGGCTGTTTATCGACCCGTTGGGCAGCTCGAAGTTTGCCGAGGTGCCAGGCGATCCGTTGCTGAACATCGTGCCGGGGCCAGCGCAGAGCGTGCAGTTGATCGTGCCGCGGCTGGTCAGCGCTGGCGAGGCGTTCGACGTGCTGCTGCGGGTCGATGATGCCTGGGGCAACACGTGCCGCAACCTGCCGCTCAAGGGTGTGCTGACCCTGCTCGACCCTGAAGGCGGCGAGCGCCAACAAGCGTTTACCCTGGCCAATGAAGGGTGGGCGACGGCGCGGCTCGAGGGGTTTGACCTCGGGGCGGTGGGCGAGTGGCGATTGTCCGCCGAGCTGGAAACGCCTGGCGTGCGCGGCGCCCAGGCTTTCGTCAGCGTCGACCCGGCCGGCAGCGCATTGCGTCCGCTGTACGCCGACCTGCATGTGCACTCCGATGACACTGTGGGCACCAACGACACGCTGTATAACCTCAGCTACGGTCGCGATGTCGCCGGCCTCGATGTGCTCGGCTATACCGCCAACGACTTCAATATCACCGAGCAACGCTGGGATCAGGCGGTGAAGCTGATTCATGAACTCAACGAGCCCGGCCGTTTCGTCTGCTACCCCGGCACCGAGTGGTGCGGCAACTCCTGTGCGGGCGGCGACCGCAATGTCGTATTCCTGCATGATCGCAAGCCCGAGTTTCCGTTCGACAACCAAGGGCGGTTGGTGCGCTCTTTTGAGTGGAACGAGTTCACTGCCGGTACCATCAAGCCGGGCGCCTGGCCGGTGGATGAGTTATACGCGGCCTATGCGAAAGACCCGGAAGGTCACCTGATGATGCCCCATGTCGGCGGGCGCCGCTGCAACCTCGACTGGCACCACCCGGAGCTGGAGCGCTTGATCGAAGTCGGCTCGGCCTGGGGCCAGTTCCATTGGGTCTACGCCGAAGCCCTGCAGCGCGGCTATCGGGTCGGTGCCGCGGCGAACAGCGATGAGCATCAGGGCCGTTGCGGCGGCGGTGTACCGGCCACGGCCGTGTTCGGTTCGCGCGGCGGGCTGACCGGCGTAGTCGCCGACGGCTTCGACCGCGCGAGTGTCGGCAAGGCGCTGCGTGCCCGGCGCACGTTTGCCACCACCGGCGAGCGTTCGTTTGCCAGCCTGCGTCAGGGCCGGCACTTCATGGGTGAGGTGTTCACGGCGGATTCGAACGCAACGTTGGACTATCGATTGCTGGGCGAGGCGGGCTGGGAGCAGGTGGATTTGTTCGATGGCGATCAACTGATCTGGTCGCGCAACCTGCATCAGGAGCTGGGCTTTTCCACCCAACGTATTCGCCTGCGCCTGGGCGGCGCGCGGATCAAGGATCGTTATCGCGGTGCCTATTGGACCGGCGAGGTTCGGGTAACCGGGGCGGTGATCAACGGCTTTCGCGCCTTGGGCCTGGATCATCCGGAGCAAACCGTGTGGCGCAAGGACGCCACGACCCTGGCCTTTCGCACTGACACCAACGGCGACACCGACAGTATCGAAATCGACCTGTCGCAGTTGGTCGGCGCGAGGTTGCAGGTGCGCAGCCGCATCGACAACTACATCAAGGTCGGCGATCCGTCTGAACCGCAACCCTACGTGCATGCGCCGACGGTGCTGATGGAGCTGTCCGGCGAAGAATTGCTGGCGCAGTCCCAAGTGATCGAAGAGTTGCCGGGCGCCGAATTGAAAGTCTCACTTGAACGAACCGCCGCTGCGCCGCTGCCGCGCGAGCTGCAAGGCACGATCGAGCTGGCCCGACTCAACCTGCAAGCGGGCCGTGAGCATCCGTTGTTCATCTGTGCGCGCCAGCGCGATCAGTCCCGGGTCTGGACCTCGGCGCTGTTCCTGACACTGACTTGAGGCCGTCGCGTTCAGACCGTACGTCAGCACGTTTGATGACTGGACAGGGAAGTCCGCTACGTCAGTTGGCCGGCATTCGCGGACCGAGCGCCCTCTCATGAGGGCCATGCCCAGTGAAGGGTAAACGGGACGAACTCACTTCTCCCACTGTTCAAGCAGAATCGAAACAAACTTCTCTGCGGCTGGAGATAACGAAGCGCCGCGTCGGTAAACCAGCCCCAGTGAGCGGTTCACCACGGGCTCTATCAACGGGATGCTGACCAACGTTGGGTGATCCACGGCCGGCATCGCCAGGCTGGGGACGGCTGATACCCCGAGGCCCGCTTCCACCAGGCCCAGGGACGTCGAAAGATGCTGCACCTCATAGAACCACTGCGGGCGCCAACTCAACCCTGACAAGGCATGATCGAGCAACATCCGGTTGCCGCTCAGGCGTCCGACACCGATCAGACGGTAATTGCTGAGTTCAGACCAGGTCACCGCACTGCGTTCGGCCAATTCATGATCGCGTCGACACGCTAAGACAAAAGGCTCGTCGACCAAGGGGACGAACTCGATGTCGGGGTGCTGGCCGCTCATCATGTTGATGCCGAAGTCGGCTTCGCCGCGCAGTACCGCCTCCAGCCCTTCGTTCGCGCTCAGATCAAGCAGGCGGATCCGGATCTGTGGATAGCGCTCGTTGTAGAGGCGTATGACCGAAGGCAGGAAATAAAAGGCTGCGGTGGGGATACAGGCCAGGGTCACGCGCCCGCTCTGGCGTTCGGCCAACTCGCGGATATTGAGTATGGAGTCGTCGAAGTCGTCCAGCAGGCGGCGAGCCTTGGGTAGAAAGTCCCGCCCCACGCTGGTGAGGCTCACTCTTCTTGTGGTGCGGTCGAGTAGGGCTGTACCCAAGCCTTCCTCAAGTTTTTTCATGCGTCTGCTCAGCGCGGGCTGGGACAGGTGCAAGGCTTCAGCCGCTTCGTGGAAGCTGCCGAGTTCTGCGATTTTCACGAAAGATCGGATGTCGTTTAGCTCATATTGCATTTTTTATACCTCAACCAGAGGGGGCGGCGGCGCTCGCTCATCCTAATTTTATCATTCGCCAAACGCAATAATCCGGCCGATTTTTGCATTGGAAACATTTTTCAAAGCCTGCGACTCTTGCTTCAAGAGCATTAATCACCCCGATTGATCAATAAGAGTTAGTTTTCATGCAACGAATTCCTTGTGTGCTTATGCGCGGTGGTACGTCCAAGGGGCCGGTATTTCTCGCCTGGGACCTCCCTGATTCGATCGAGCAGCGTGATGAGCTGTTGCTCAACCTGATGGGCTCTGGCCACGAGCTGGAGATTGACGGCATCGGCGGTGGCAGCCCCCAGACAAGCAAGGTCGCGATCGTCAGCCCATCCCTGCACCCGGATGCCGATGTCGACTATTTGTTCGTTCAGGTCATGGTGTCCCAGCGTCGAGTCGATACAGCGCCCAATTGCGGCAATATGCTGTGCGCCGTAGGCCCGTTTGCCGTTGAGCAAGGGCTGGTCAAGGCCTCTAAAGGCCGCACGTTGGTGCGTATTCGCAACCTCAACACCGGGACGTTCGTGAACGCCGAGGTCTACACCCCCGAAGGAACCGTCAGCTATGAGGGCGACACCGCCATTGACGGCGTGCCGGGGACTGCCGCTCCGGTGCAACTGACCTTCCTCGATGCCGCGGGCAGCAAAACCGGCAAGCTTTTCCCGACGGGGCAGACACAGGACGTGATTGACGGCATCCCGATGACGTGCATCGACATGGCCATGCCAATGATGATCATCGAGGCGGGCCAATTGGGTAAGCGCGGTGATGAAAGCCCGGCTGAACTGGACGCCGACAAGGCGTTCCTGGGGCGTCTGGAGTCCCTGCGACTGCAGGCCGGCCTGGCAATGGGCCTGGGCGATGTGAGTGACAAAGTGATTCCCAAGCCTGTCCTGGTGTCTACGGCCAAGGCGGGCGGAACCATTCAGGTGCGTTATTTCATGCCGCATAATTGCCACCGCGCACTGGCGATTACAGGCTCCATTGGCCTGGCGACCGCATGTGTGACCGACGGCAGTGTGATTGCGCAATTGCTGGGCGGGGTGAGTGAGCCGCGCTTGAAACACGTGCGGATTGAACATCCAAGTGGTGGAATAGACGTTGTTTTGTCCTACACCGGTGCTCAGGGTGAGACAATTCGTGCCTCGGTCGTGCGTACGTCGCGCAGGCTGTTCTCCGGTTATGTATACGCTGCGGCTTCCCGACGACTCGCCGGGTAACTCCCCCTAGTCGTACCGTTTCTGCATCAGAACAATTCTAAAAATGGGTGATGCCATGAAGTTTGTAAAATCGCTCTACGTCCAGATTCTCTTCGCCGTTGTGTTGGGCGTGCTGGTCGGGCATTTTTGGTCGCAACAGGCCGTTGCCTTGAAGCCGCTGGGTGACGCCTTTATCAAGCTGATCAAGATGATGATCGCGCCAGTGGTGTTCTGCACGATCGTCACCGGTATCGCCGGCATGAGCGACAAACGCTCCCTCGGGCGTTTGTTGAGCAAGACCCTGCTGTTGTTCCTGGGCCTGACCGTGATCAGCCTGATCATCGGCCTGGTGTCGGTCTACCTGTTCAAGCCCGGCGTGGGCATGAACATCGACCCTGCGCAATTGAGTACCAAGGGGCTGTCGCAGTACACCGAGTCCGCGGCGAAGCTGGGCGTGGTCGAGTTTTTCATGCACATCATCCCGGAGACGTTCATCGGCGCTTTCAACAAGGGTGAAGTGCTGCCGGTGCTGTTCATTGCGGTGCTGTGCGGTTTTGCGCTTTCGTCGATTGGCGAGCGTGGCAAGCCGGTATTGGATGTACTGGAATCGGCTTCACACATGGTGTTCAAGATCTTCTCCTACCTGATGCGCTTTGCTCCCATCGGTGCCTTTGGTGCCCTGGCGTTCACGGTAGGGCAGTACGGCATTACCTCGCTGGGCTCGTTGGCCAAGCTGATCATGACGTTGTATATCGCCTGCGCGTTCTTTGTCTTTGTGGTGCTGGGCAGCATCTGCCGCGCCCATGGCTTCAGCCTTTGGAAGTTGCTGCGCTACTTGCGCGAAGAGTTCCTGGTGGTGCTCGGGACGTCTTCTACCGAGCCGGTGATGCCGCGGATGCTGGAAAAGCTCCAGGCCCTGGGTTGCAAGAAAAGCGTGGTGGGGCTGGTGTTGCCCACGGGCTACTCGTTCAACCTCGACGGCACGGCGATCTACCTCTCGCTGGCCGCCGTGTTCATTGCCCAGGCCTGCAACATCGACCTGAGCCTGACACAGATCGTGACCATGCTGGCAATCATGCTGTTGTCCTCGAAGGGCGCGGCGGGTGTCACCGGCTCGGGTTTTGTCGCACTGGCGTCGACCCTGACGGTGATCCATGACATTCCCCTGGCCGGCCTTGCCTTGCTGATCGGTATCGACCGCTTCATGTCGGAAGCCCGGGCGTTGACCAGCCTGGCCAGCAACGCGGTGGCGACCGTGGTGATATCGCTCTCGGAGAATGCCTGTGACCGCGAAGTCTTGATGCGGACCCTGGAAGGCAAGCCTTCGCCTGACGTGCCCCCGGTCCTGACGCCACACTGGGATGATGTGAAGGTCACCAAACACGTCTGACCGGTCACGGCTCAGGCCTGCCCCCCCAATTAAATCAATGAACACCCCCCGCCAGGCACCGTTGGTCGTGCCATCTGGCGGGAACGGGGTCGCGCGCCTGTGCGTCGGCCACGCTACTCATAAGAACAAGAGAACTTACCTATGCTCGCATTGCTTGGCTTGGCCATGGTGGTGGTCTTCACCTTCCTGATAATGACCAAACGCTTGTCGCCGATTGTCGCCCTGACGGTGGTGCCTATCGTGTTCGCCGTCATCGGTGGGTTCGGTGGCACAACCGGCAAGATGATGCTCGATGGCTTGAAAATGGTCGCGCCTTCAGCGGCGCTGTTGCTGTTCGCGATCCTGTTTTTCGGCTTGATGATTGACGCCGGTTTGTTTGACCCGCTGATTCGCAAGATCCTCAAGCGCGTCAACGGCGACCCGATGAAAATCGCTGTCGGCACCGCGTTGCTCTCGCTGGTGGTGGCATTGGACGGCGACGGCACCACCACCTACATGATTACCTGTGCGGCCATGCTGCCGCTGTATAAACGTATCGGCATGAACCCGATGATTCTGGCCACCATTGCCATGCTTTCCCTGAGCATCATGAGCGGCATGACCCCTTGGGGAGGCCCCGCCACCCGAGCGATCGCAGCGTTGGGCCTGGACGCCGGTGCTTACTTCGTGCCCTTGCTGCCGACCATGATTGGCGGCGCGATGTGGGTGGTGTTCACCGCATTCCTGCTGGGGCGTGCCGAGCGCAAGCGCATCGGTAACGTGCAATTGCAAAGCGGCGGCGGTAACTGCTACATCGAAGCGATCCTCGAGGACACGCCGTACAAACGCCCGAAACTGGCCTACATCAACCTGTTGCTGGTGATCGCGGTGATGGTTGCCCTGGTCATGGGGATCATGCATTCGGCGATCCTGTTCCTGATCGGGTTCGTGCTGGCATTGATGATCAACTATCCGCAACTGGACATTCAGAAGGAACGCATCCTGGCCCATTCGGGCAACGCCATGACCGTCGTGCTGCTGGTGTTCGCCGCGGGTATTTTCGCCGGGATTTTCTCCGGTACCAAAATGGTCGATGCCCTTGCGCAAACCCTGGTTGACTGGATCCCACCCTCCTGGGGGCATCTGTTTCCGCTGGTGGTGGCAGTTACCAGCATGCCGCTGACATTCGTGCTGTCCAACGATGCTTATTACTTCGGGGTCGTGCCGATCCTGGCTAACGCTGCTGCCGCCTATGGCATCGATCCGGTGGAGATCGCCCGCGCGTCGATTCTGGGTCAACCGGTCCACCTGATGAGCCCGTTGGTCGCTTCAACCTTGTTGTTGGTCGGCATGGTCGATCGCGATATCGGCGACTTCCAGAAAGCCACCGTCAAATGGGCTGTCCTCACCTCCTTGGTCATCACGGCGCTGGCGCTGTTGACCGGAGCGATCAGTCTCTTCACCTGATTCAACCAGGCCACTGGGTTCTTCTTCTGACGCGCCTCACCCGCGAGGCGCGCGACTTCCTGCACTTCAAATAACAACAATGAGTAGTTTGCCATGAGCACTTTGCATTCCCGACGCGCGCTGTTTTCAGTTATTGGTTTGTTGCCGCTGGCCACTGCCAGTGCAGAAGGATTTATCGACGACAGCAAACTCAAGCTGCAATTACGCAACGTCTATTTCAATGAAAACTTCCGTGACGAGCATGGCATGAGTGCCCGAGCCGCGAGGACGGCGAAGAGCGAGCGGACTGAATGGGCCCAGGGGTTTCTGTTGGACTACCAATCGGGATACACCCCAGGCACCCTCGGGTTCGGGGTCGATGCCCTTGGCCTGCTCGGGGTCAAGCTCGACTCCGGCCGTGGTCGCAGCGGTACCGGGTTGTTGCCCGTCCATGATGACGGGCGTGCGGCTGACGAATTTGCAAGCCTGGGTGTGACGGCCAAAGCCCAACTGGCCAAGACCACCGTCAAATACGGCACCTTGTTACCCAAGACACCGGTACTGATCTACAACGATGCACGCCTGATACCGCAAACCTACCAGGGCGCGCAGATCAGCAGCCTCGACATCCAGAATCTGAGCCTCACCGGGGGCCGCCTGGATCGCTTCAAGTTGCGTGACTCCAGCAACAGCATGCCGATCGTGCCCGATGGCTACAGTGGCGATAAATCCGGCGACTTCAGCTACGCCGGTGCCGAATACAAACTGGGGAAAAACATCCGGTTGAGTTACTTTTACGGCGAATTGGAGAACTTCTACCGCCAGAACTTCGCCGGTGTCCAGCACGATCTGCCGTTGGGCGGCGGCGTGCTGACCAGCGACCTGCGCTACTTCAACAGTGTCGATAGCGGTTCTGCCTACGCAGGCAAGATCGACAACGACATGTTCAGCGGCCAACTGTCTTACGCCATTTCAGGTCACACCTTCGGCGGCGGGTACCAGGCCCTCAGGGGCGACGCCGGTTTGCCCTATATCAGTGGCGCCACCGTTTATTCGTTCAGCAATGCCGGGATAGGCAAGTTCATCGAGGAGGATGAAAAGACCTGGATGCTGAGCTACGGCTATAACTTTGCCGCCCTCGGGGTGCCGGGACTGACGTTCTCCACCCGCTACTTGAGCGGTAACGACGGCAAGTCCTCGACCAAGGTCAAGGAATGGGAGCGGGACGCCGAAGTGGCCTACGTGGTGCAACAAGGCACCTTCAAGGGGTTGGGCGTGCGGTTGCGTAACTACGTGTACCGTGCCGACTATTCCCGTGGCCGGGACAGCAACCGTATTTACTTTACCTACGACATCGCACTCTGGTGAAATCGCCGATCGCGGCTCTGCGACGTTCGCAGGCCGCGTTTTCATTGGCGGCTTCATCGGATAAGACGAAGGAAATAAATGATGTCGTTCAAAACTAAAATACTGCTGCTGACCTTATTACCGGTGATGTTGTTTGCGCTTGTTTTAGGTTTGAGCGCCCGTGGCACGTTGCAGTCCCAGGCCGAGCAGGAAGTCGCACAGACTCGCGAGCGGCTGCTCGAGGAAAGCCGCACTCGACTCACGGACTACGCGAGCATCGCTCGTACTTCCATCGCCGAACTCTATGATCGGGCCGCGACCGGGGACCTCGCCAGCCGCGCCTTGGCAATCAGCCGCTTGTCCAAAGTGAAGTATGGCGACGACGGCTATTTCATCGGCTACGACAGTCAGGTTGTGCGCCTGTTTCGCGGTGACAGCAGCGAAGGCGTCGGCACCAATATGAGTGATCGCAAAGACATCAACGGGAAGTTCTTGAACCGTGAAATGGTCGAAGCGGGAAAAAACGACACCCACTTCGTCACGTATTCAGGTGGGGTCGTCAACACCGATAAAGTCGTGCCCAAGCTCGCTTACAGTTTTTATTTGCCCAAGTGGGACATGGTCGTCGTCACCGCGATCAACCTGGACAGTATTGAAGTTCAGGTGGCCAAGGTGCGCGCCGCCGTGGACCAGCGCATCAGCAACCTGATGTACAGCATTGTGCTTATCGCCGTCGCGCTGATCGGCATTATCGGGGCGCTGGCGCTCGTGCTGGTCAAACGCAGTCTAGGCCCCTTGACCTTGATTCGGGCGCACCTTGATGAAATCGCCGCGGGGGAGGGGGACCTGACGCGGCGGCTACCGCAGGTCAGTCGAGACGAACTGGGGCAACTGGCCGGTTCGTTCAATGCCTTTATCGAAAAAATCCACAGCCTCGTCAGCCAGATCGTCGCCATGAGCGAACAGTTGACGGGGTCGGTCAGTCGGGTGGCCGAGCAGAGCAGGCAGATTGATCGGGCCATGGACCAGCAGCGCCAGGAAACCGACCAGGTGGCGGCGGCGATAAACCAGATGTCATCGGCGGCGCAGGAAGTGTCGCGCAGCGCGCAAAATGCTGCAGAAGCTGCCGTCGAGACCGACAAGCAGTCCCAGCACGCGCGGCAAATCGTCAATGGCAGCATTACTCGGATGCAGGCACTCAGGGGGGAGCTGGATGAGAGTGGGGTCTCCATGGCGAGTCTGCAAAACGATGTGACGTCAATCGTCACTGTGCTGGATGTTATTCGCTCGATCGCCGAGCAGACCAACCTTCTTGCGCTGAATGCGGCCATTGAAGCGGCCCGTGCCGGTGAGGCGGGCCGCGGTTTTGCGGTGGTTGCTGACGAAGTGCGCGCGTTGGCCAGTCGTACTCAACGCAGCACCCAGGAAATCCAGGTGATGGTTGAGCGTCTCAATAGCGCAACCGGCGGTGTGGTCAAGGCGATGCACCAATCGACCGAAGCCGCGCAAGGCGCGAGTGCGCAGGCTGATCAGGCGGGTGAGTTCCTGGGCAATGCTGTCGAGCTGATTGCGACGATCAATGCGATGAACGCACAGATCGCCAGTGCCGCCGAGGAGCAGACCTCGGTGGCTGAAGAGATCAACCGTGGGGTCCATCAGATCGCGCGGGCCATTGATTCGGTGGCCAACCAGACTCAACTGGGGGTCAAGACGGTCGATGAGTTGTATACCATCGGCAGTCGTATGCAAGGTTTGCTGGGGCAGTTCAAAATTTGATGGCCTTGGCCTGGATTGACACGCAGCACGCGTCAATGCAGGCCAAGGCGATGATTGCTTTCATGCGCTATCCGGGTAAACGAAAACGCTCTTTCATCACGCGTTGACGGCCACTGCGCGTTGTTTGCGATACAAGATTGTCGTCGCGGTGAACCCGCACAGCGCAGCAAACATCAGCCAGTAGGCCGGCGATGCCTTATCGCCTGTCGCCTGCACGAGCATGGTCGACACGGCAGGCGTAAACCCTCCAAATACAGCCGTCGCCAAACTGAAGGCCAGGGAAAACCCCACAACCCTTACGTTTTGCGGCATCACCTCTGTCAGCGCAGCGACCATCGCGCCGTTGTAAATACCGAAGAAGAAAGAGAAGTACAGCAGTACGCAGAGCAGCCGTTCGAAACTTGCCGCTGCGGCCAGCCAGTGCATGGCCGGATACGCGGTGAATATGCACAGCAGGGAAATCGCCAACAATAGGGGGCGACGGCCGATGCGGTCGGAGAGTGTGCCGCCGATGGGCAACCAGATGAAGTTGCTCAGGCCGACGAAGAGCGTGACGACCAGGCTGTCGGTGGTGCTCAGGTTGAGTACGGAGCGGCCATAGGTGGGGGTGTAGACGGTAATCAGGTAGAACGTGGTAGTGGTCATGGACGCCAATAGACCGCCTGCCAGCACCGTGCGCCAGTTGTCGCGCATGGAGCGAAACACTTCATTGGCACTTGGGTGATGCCGGCGCGCTTTGAACGCCTCGGTTTCCTGCAGGGAGCGGCGGATGATGAAGATGAACGGAATAATCACGCAACCGATGAAGAACGGGATCCTCCATCCCCAGGCAGCGACCTCGGCAGCTGCCATGGAGGCGTTGATGGTGTAACCCAGCGCTGCCGCAAGAATGATCGCCACCTGTTGGCTGGCCGACTGCCAACTGGTGTAGAAACCGCATCGCCCCGGTGTGGCGATTTCAGCCAGATACACTGAAACACCGCCCATTTCCGCGCCGGCGGAGAAGCCCTGCAACAGCCGCCCCAACAACACCAATATGGGCGCCGCGATACCGATGCTGGCATAGCCGGGTACCAACGCGATCAATACTGTTCCGGCGGCCATGATCGAGAGCGTCACAATCAGGCCCTTGCGCCGTCCAACCTTGTCGATGTAAGCCCCGAGCACGATAGCGCCCAGTGGACGCATCAAGAACCCGGAACCGAATACGGCGAAGGTCATCATCAGCGAAGCGAACTCGCTGGTGGCAGGAAAGAACGTCTGGGAAATGTAGGTCGCGTAGAAGCCGAACAGAAAGAAGTCGAACTGTTCGAGAAAATTGCCGCTGGTGACCCGCAGGATGGCGCCCAGTTTTGAACCCTTGGACGGGGTGTCTTGCGTTGTTGTTTTCATCATGGCTACCGTGGTGATCAGTCTTGTTTTTGGAATGACGGTGTTAGCGATCAGTCGCTTGCGGCGTTAATCGGGTTGGGTTGGCGTTTTTCGATGGAATATTTGAGCAGCGCGGCGCTGCGGAAGATGCCGTGGGCGAACTTGCTGTAGGGCATGGTCAGGAAAAAAGCCATGACCAGGCCGAGATGGATCGCCAGCAACAGGCCCAGGGCAACGGTTTCGCGAAACGCCAGGAGCGCGAGGCCGCTGGCGCTGATGAGAAACAGCAGCGCGATAAAGCCGCGGTCCATGGGTTTCTGGTGTTCGTCGCCCTGTTCGGCGTTGCGGCGCAGGTTCAACCACAAGAGCCCCGCCGGGCCAACCAGCAACCCGAGCCCGCCGGCGATGCCGAGCATCACCGGCACGCTCAGGACGGGGTAGGGCGCCGACCAGCCCAGCAGGAAATGGTAGAGCGTGGCCACACCGGTAGCGGCGAAGCACAGCATGAAGCCGTAGAAGGTGAAGTGGTGCATGCGCCGCCGCCACAAGGTGAATTGATCGTCGGCGTTATTGCAGCCCTCGCCATGGCCGCCATCCAGGTACTTGAGCGTGGCAACATTGGCGGTCGCTTCCAGCGCCGCCGACGTTGTTTGCCGGGGTGAGGCGTCGACCGGCGAGACATTGCGCCAGAAGCGCCGCACGCCGATCGTCAACGCGAGGACCGCGAAACCAAACACTGCGCCGAACATCAGGGCCAGGGTGTTATGCGGGAAGATCCCGTAGAAATTCCCCCCGGGCATTGGCGTGAACAGATTGCCCATCACCATCAGCGTCAGGCAGAGAAACAGGGCTAGCCCCGCGCCGGATGACAGCGCCAGGGTCAGCCCGTTGCGCCGGTATAAGGTGCCCATCACCTGCGGCCAGGCGTACTCGGCGTACGTGTCGAGGCGGACTTTGGCCATGGCTTTGGGCACATTGATAGCAAATTCATGAGGGGCGGCGTACTGGCAGGCATGCAGGCAGGCGCCGCAGTTGTGGCAGAGGTTTGCCAGGTAGTGGATGTCCGCCGCCGAAAACGCCAGGCGTCGGGTCATGGCCGGGAAGACCGCGCAGAAGCCTTCGCAATAGCGGCAGGCATTGCACACGGTCATTTGTCGCTGGACTTCGCTTTCATCAAGGTTGAGGACGGGAATCAGCGTGCCCGGCGCCTGGGGATCAAACAGCTGCATGGTGCGGCTCCTGGAATGAAGGGGACATGAAGCCGGCCGCGGCGGCTTGCGCACCGGCGATGCGACCGAATGCGGTACCAATAGCCATGCCGATACCGGCGGTATAGCCCTTGCCCAATACGTTGCCTGCCATCATTTCTCCGGCGACAAACAGGTTCGGGCTGGCCTTGCCGTTGAAGTGAACGGCGGCCGTTTCGTCGGTCGCGAGGCCTAAATAGGTGAACGTCACGCCTGGCTTGAGCGGGTAGGCGCAGAAAGGCGGTTTCACCAAGGGGCGAGCCCAATGGGTTTTGGCGGGCGTCAACCCTTCGGTGTGGCAATCGTCCAGGGCGGTGTGGTCGAACGTGCCGACGCGGCAGGCCGCGTTGTAGGCCTCGATGGTTTTAACGAACGGCCCGACGGGCAGGTTTAATTGGCGGGCCAACGCTTCCAGAGAGTGGGCGGTGGTCCCTGAAAATACCGGCGGCATAAAACGGCCGACGGCCTGCTGGTCGATGATCGAATAGGCTTGTTGGCCGGGTTGACCCGCTACCAGGCGACCCCAGATCGCATAGCGCTTGGGCCAGAAATCCTCGCCTTCATCATAGAAACGTTCGCCGTCGCGATTGACCACTACGCCCAGCGACACGCAGTCGATGCGGGTGCAGATGCCACCGTCATACAAGGGCGCGCGGGCGTCGATGGCCACCATGTGCGCTTGGGTGGGGTCACCGATAAAGTCGGCGCCCAGTTGCTGCATGCGCCGAAGCAGTACGCCGGTGTTGAAGCGCGTGCCGCGAATCAGGAAATTGTCCGAAGGCCACTCGCCGCGCGCGTTTTGCCCCCACGCTTCACGCAGCCATTCGCGGTTGGATTCGAACCCTCCCGCCGCCAGCACGCAGGTCCTGGCCTGGATACGTTCGGCGGGCACGCGTTGCCCATCGACGTCACGTTCACTCAAGTGGGCCGCGACGAAGGTTCCATCCTTCAATTCAATGTCGGTCACTTGAGCGTTGTAGCGGATGGTCACGCCCAACCGCTCGGCGCTGCGGTAATACGCGTTGACCAAGGCCTTGCCGCCACCCATGAAAAACGCATTGGTGCGCGCGACGTGCAGCGCACCGGACAGCGACGGCTGAAAATGCACACCATGGGCGCGCATCCAGTCACGGCAGTTCGATGAGGCGCGGATGACCAGGCGCGCGAGCTTTTCGTCGGTCATCCCGCCGGTGACTTTCAACAGGTCCTGCCAATACTCCTCTTCGGGGTAGGCGTCGACCAATACATCCTGCGGTGCGTCGTGCATGCAGCGCAGGTTGCGGGTGTGTTGCGAATTGCCGCCGCGCCAGGCCTTGGGCGCACCTTCAAGCAACATAACGCTGGCGCCGGCCTCTCGGGCCATTAACGCCGCGCACAAGGCGGCATTGCCGCCGCCAATGACTAATACGTCGATCATCATCACTCCTCGATCGCGAGGAGGCATGAACGAAGGGCTCCTCGCGAGTGGCGAGACCTTAGGGCAGCGAGCGTGGGGTCGAAAGGCGCGTTATCGGTTGGGGTGTTTAGTTTTCGTAAAGGCTTTGCGGGTTAGCGCATGCCGTGAAAGATAAGAGGGGGCGCTTGAGATCAGGGTGTGATGTCTTCGATCCACGAGGCGCCGGGCCATTGCCGATCCATGACCAGCTGTCGCGCCACGTCGGTGATGACCCGTCGCGCGGCCAGTGCGGCGGGCGCCAGCTCATCATCCGGCAGTGTCGCCAGCAGGTTTCGTCGACCCACGTGAGCATCGGCGATTTCCACCACCGAAAGCCCCGATTCACCTTTGAGCGCCACCGCGGCGCCGGGCTGGATGGTCGCGGCGTGACCCGCGCGTACAGCGTTCATCAACACGGCCAGGCCATCCACTTCCATGATGATGTTGGGCGTCAACCCCGACCGTTCAAAGGCCGCCATCAGCGTTGAGCGCAAACCGTGTTGTGCGCTGGGCATCACCAGGGGAAGTTGCCCCAGGTCGGCCATTTGCACACGGGGGCCTTGGGGCGCATCAGGCAGGTGTGGCGAGCAGATGACAAATAGTTTCTCGTCAAGCAAAGGCGTCACGCTCCAGCGCTTGCCGCCTTCGAGTTGAAACAGAACGGCCAGATCGATTTGGCGGGCATTCAGCTGTGTGGCCAGGTGCCCGGAGAGCATCTCAATCAGGTGCAATTGAATATCTGGATATCGCGCCCGCATCGCACTGATCAATGGCAGGGCAAGTACCGTGGCCGTCGTGGGCGGTAATCCAACGGTCACGTAGCCACTCATCCGGCCACGGTGCGCGGCCAGGATCGCATTGTCTGCTTGCCGCAGGCACAGCTGGGCAGGGTGCAGGAAGGCCATTCCGGCAGGGGTCGGTGTGACACCGGTGGTCGAGCGGTTCAGCAGGCGAGTCGAGAGTTCGCTTTCAAGTTTGGCGATTTGCTGGCTCAGCGCCGATACCCCCACGTCCAATTCAAGGGCTGCACGCCCCAGGCTGCCGTGCTCGACAATTTTTACGAAATAGCGCAGTTGTCTTAGTTCCAAGCGTTACGGCTCCATTTCAAATTGATACCGGTCCAAGTGACGGTGGGGAAGAGACATCCAACCACTCCGCGCCGCGTGATGATAAAGGTGACGGGGCGTTTCTGGAATTGGCGGTATGGAGTGGGCGCGGCTCACGGCGTGAGCCTACCGGTCGCTCAGTTGGCTGACATCCTCCACGACCGAGCGCGAAGCGGGCACGTTCAGACTATGCTCGCGGCCACTGATGGCAAAGTAATAGTTTCCCTCGCAGCCCCTCACCCCCGAGTTTCGTGGCTCACCCACCTGAATTGACATTTATCCAGGAGCGGCTAAGCCATACAGGGGTCGCTTTGTTTCACACAACGGTTGGAACTGATGGCGGGCATAAAAGCCCGCCCATGCCTGACGGAGAAATCATGAATATTCAGTTGAAGACTAAGCGCGCACTGGTTACCGCCTCGACGGGCGGCATTGGTTTTGCAGTGGTCAAAGGGCTTGCCGAAGCGGGCGCTGCCGTTGTTATCAACGGCCGCAGTGAGCGTTCGGTGAACGAGGCGGTAGTGCGTCTGCTGTTGGCAGTGCCCGATGCGAGTGTCAGCGGTGTGGCCGCAGACCTGAGCACCGCCGAAGGTGTCGCCACCTTGCTGGCCGGTGTCAGTGATATCGACATCCTGGTGAACAATGCAGGCATCTATGGGCCTCAGGACTTCTTTGAGACCGGCGATGACGTTTGGGACCACTATTGGCACACCAACGTGATGTCGGGCGTGCGCTTGAGCCGTGCGCTGCTGCCGGTCATGGTTGCGCGCGGGTGGGGGCGGGTGGTGTTCGTTGCTTCCGAGTCCGCCCGCAATATTCCCGCAGACATGATCCACTACGGCGTCTCCAAGACCGCCCAATTGGCATTGGCGCGTGGCTTGGCCAAGCGCGTCGCGGGCAGTGGCGTGACCGTCAATAGCGTGCTGCCTGGGCCAACGCTGTCCGACGGCGTCGCTGAAATGATGAAGGGCGAGGTCGAGCGCAGCGGGAAATCCCTTGAGTCGGTGGTCACCGAGTTCGTCATGCAACATCGCCCAAGCTCGATCATCCAGCGCGCATCCAGCGTGGAAGAAGTGGCCAACATGATCGTTTATGTCTGCTCGACGCAAGCATCAGCCACCACTGGCGCTGCGCTCAGAGTCGACGGTGGTGTGGTAGACGATATTGTCTGACGGCCTTTAGTCCTCACGTCCTACTGCGCGCCAGGCCGCATCTGCAAGCTGCTGCCGCAAGAGCCCTGGGTTGCGCTGGACGCGGCCAGAGAGCCAGGCGCGGCAGTAGCTCTCCGCCGAACCGATGATCAGTGACGGTATCAGCTCGGAGGGCAGGGCCTGCAAATTCTGCCGGTGGGCCGGGTCGCTGAACCACTTCTTGAGCGCGGCGTTCCTGGCGAGATTCGCCTCGGCGAGCCGCTCGTTGAAGCTGCTGCGGGCAACCGCAAAGCGCGCCTGGTACTGGAAGCGCGCCCAGTCGGGTTGGCTGACCACCCAATCCACGTAGCTGAACACCAGAGCATGCACCCATTCCTTGGTCGACGTCACAGCGGCAAGGTAGCTGTCCCTGAGGCGCGCCTGATCGTCCAGGGCGGTCATGTACAACGCCGCGACCAAGCCTTCCTTGTTCTCGAAATGATGATAAATGGCCCCCACGCTCATCTGGCTTTCGGCACGGATGATGTCGATGGTGGTCGCTTCAATGCCCTGCTGGTTGAACAGCGCCAGGGCACATCGAAGGATGTGCCGCTTGGACTCGGCACGACGGCCTGGGTAGCAGCGTTCGAGGAGATCGACAGGTTCCATTTTTCGGCCCAGGCAAAAAGGGGCCATGGTAATTGAAACCGAGGCTTGGCACGAGAGATTGACAGGCTGAGCGTTTACAGAATATTGTTCTGTAACAGAGCAATATTCTGTAATTGAGTAATGTTTTGTCCATGACTCCAGCCACCTGACCCGAGATATCCCATGAGCCAGACTCTCAGCATGTACCAAAGCGTTGGTCCGTCCGCTTTCAGCAATATGGCCTGCCAGATGGCACCGTACTTCGGCACCATCAACCCGGAAATTTCTGTATTGGCCCCCGGCCGCGGTGAAGTGAAGGTGCCGTTTCGCAAGGAAATCACCAATCACCTGGCGTCCGTTCACGCTATCGCGCTGTGCAACGCGGCAGAACTGGCGGGCGGCATGATGACCGAAGTGTCCATCCCCAGCGGCGCTCGCTGGATTCCTAAAGGCATGAGCGTCGAATATTTGGCCAAGGCCAAAACGTCCATCCACGCGATTGCCGACGGTAGCGAAATCGACTGGCAGACCTCGGGCGACAAGATTGTTCCGGTCGATATCTTCGACGAGGCCGGGGTGAAGGTCTTTACGGCACGCATCACCATGAATGTGAAAGTCGGCTAGATCGCCTGGGTTACCCGCCGTTCCGGGCAGGAGCGGCGGGTCGGGCTTAGGCAACGCGATGTGAACGACATCGGGCGGTCGTACCAATAAGGGGTCACTTGCGGTGTGATCGAATGTGCAGTCAATCGCGGCTTTTCGTTTGGAGCGTCCTGACGGGCCGTTCCGGGATGGGGACCTCAAATTAGCGGGGCGGCGTTTTTTTAAGGTCGAAATTTATCCCTGGCTATGCCCCCAATCGCAGCCAATATGCGATCGATTACGAATGGCAATTTCTGACCGAAAACCAAGGTGCAGCTAGGTGGCTTTCAGTGTGCGTCCATCCATCACGTGAATCGTCCCGGATTTTCTAGACACGTTGTAAGCAGACGGGTATCTCGTCTTGCGTATAAGTTAACTCCTTGCTCACTCGCCCGCTGCATCGGCAGGCGAGTGAGGACGCCCTTCAGAAAGGCATACGCAAACGCGCTAATGCGCAGTTTTCATCGGCCCGAGGATGGAAAACGCATAAGTCGTCATCCTGCCCAAAGGGCTGTATGGCGATTGGCTGAGGCCTCTCTGCTGCGGGACAGTATGGGGTTAATGCGGCAATATCCAGCGGATCGCCTGTTAAGCGAGGCTTGCTAGAACAGGCCGGCTGGTATTCCCAGAACAGCACTGACCATTTGTCCAAAATTAAACATTTTTGTGCTGATTTGTTGCCCTTATCTGTAGCGCTTGGCATTATTTGGCCATTACTCGACGCTGGCGCAGGGATGGCCGCGACACTCACCTATTTCTGTGCGTCCTCTTGGGCGTCAGCCTAGTGCCTTCCTATCTCTGCATCCCCTCCATTTCTGATTTTTGTGGTTCACATAAATGAGTTTTTTTCGAAAGCTGCTGGCTTTCATCGTCCAACTATTCAGTCGGAAGGATGAGCCGGATAGCGATGTACTGCCGAACATTGATCCTGAGAAAATCCAACGGGAACTTCGTGTTGTTGAGCTAGCAAAGCTGCGTGGAGCAGCGGGTGTGCCGTCTAGTACAGCGACCCAGTTGTCAGATGTTGAGCACAGTATTCGAGGGACGCTCGGAAGAATGCGCGAGCAGATACTCAAGTACGGCGAGCGGTCGCTCAAAATTCTGGATAACCGCTTGGACTCGATTGATGTGACCCGGGAGATCAAGCGCACGATTGCATTGGGTGAGGAGTTTGAGCGAAACGCTGATCAAGACATTTCAAAAATGGACGGCGAGCTAACGGAGCTTCAGCAGGTAGCTGAGGATAAGGCCCGTGCGCTGGAGGCGTTTCGCGAGCAGCACAAGTTGCAAGGTCGGCTTGCAGAGGCGTCCGATGGAGATGCGAAATGGAAGAATGGCGGCCTGCTGATCGCGATGATTGTCATTGAGGGGGCGGGAAACGCCTTTTTGTTTTCAGAGGGCATCGCCAGCGGTTATGTCGGCGGATTTGTAACTGCATTGATGCTTTCGGCATTTAACGTATTTGTATGCTTCTTTCTCGGTAGGGCCAGTACTTATAAAAACCATATAAAATCCTCTCTGGCTTTTGCAGGATATTTCGCGTTCGTTGCCTCCTTGCTGAGCATGGTCACTGTTGGTCTAGGAACTGCGTATTTCCGTTTTGTGTTGCCTCAACTGGAAGATGAATCGCAATCAGCGATTGCGCTGATTCTCGGCTATGTCCACACGTCGGTCCTTCCATTTCAGGACATCAGCACGTGCGCGTTATTTGCCCTGACGGTTATTTTCGGGCTGATGGCTGTTTATAAAGGTTATACCTGGACAGATCGTTATCCAGGGTACGCGAGGGTTTACCTGGCTTACGAAGACGCGCAACGGAGTTATGTTTTTGTAATTGAGGCGTTACGACAAGTGCTTGAACAGCGCAAGGTCGAATCCTTGCTGCTGATCGACCAGAACGTTGATCGTGCCTCATCCGCCATCCAAAACTTCAAGCGAAGTATGAGCCAAAAAGCGGTCATCAAGAAAGTTGTGGATGAGCGCATGGTGCTGGCTGACGAAACACTGACCAGTCTGGTTCGGACATACCGAATTGAAAACGAAATGGCCCGCCCTCGCGATAATCCACCGCCGGCCTATTTCGACGAGCCGGTGACTTTTGTTAAGGCTGAGATGCCCGACTTTGGCACCGAAAAGGACGAGCTAAAACTGGCCGAACAAGAACGCTTGATGCACGAAATGATCTCCAGTCTCGAGACGATCAGAGCCCGAATCCAATCGTCCTTTAACCAGAAATACGATCAAGTACAGCCGCTGCAGCAGCTATTTTAAGGAGAGCAGAATGGCAATTTATGCCCAGAAAAAAGGGCTTTCCGGTAAAGTTGTCGGCGTAATGTTCGGTGGTGTCGCCCTGATTGCGGCCAGCGCGATGATTTATATCAACTTCACCCGTGAAACCTTCGATAAGGAGACTCTTTGCCCGTCTACAGGGCCTAAAGGGCAATACGTGGTGTTGATCGACAACACCTCGCCGTTCCCGTTTACTCAGAAAGTTGCTTTGGGCCAACGGCTGAAAACAATGGTCACTGAGGAGCTGCCCGAGGGCTACCTGCTCTCGGTGTTTCTGCTCGGTGAAGACTTCAAAAGCAATGAAAAACCGTTATTTGAACGCTGCAATCCTGGGCAGTGGAAGGATAGAAACCAACAGACCAATAACAAAAAGTTTGTTGATCGTGACTTTAACCAGAAATTCGTAAAGCCGTTCGATGACATCGTGCACAAGATCTCGCTGGAAGAACGCAGCAAAAACTCGCCCATTTTCCAGATGCTGCAGCTGGTAGGCATCAATGGATTTGAGCGTGCGCATGTGTCAGGTGAGCGCAGGCTGGTGATTTACTCGGACATGCTGGCAAACATGCCGGAGTTCAGCATGTATAAGGCCTCCTTGCCGCAGTACGCGGAGTTTCGCAAGACTGCTTATGGGCAAAATGCTGCAGCGCCGGGCCTGAACGGTAGCAGTGTGGCGATCAATTTGTTGGCGGCTGATCAAAAAGCGCTGCAGAGCAACAAGTTGGCCGTATTCTGGGAGCAATATTTTCAAGATAACGGTGTATCCGTGGAAGGGTTTTCCCGGGTTGAGGGGCTGTAAATGGACGTCAATAAATGGATCAGGCGCGTCAGCACCTACTTTGCGATCGCCGTAGTACTGAAAATCAGCCTGTCGATTGCCAGTCTGTTGCTAAAAGACCCTAAGTGGCTAGGGTTTGTTTTTCCACTTTCGGTGATGGTGGGCTATTGGGCCATTGGCTATACGGTTCGACAAAAATGGGACAAGCAACTCACCCTGGCAAAATTTGCCGACTCGGTTTACTACCTGGGCTTTCTATTCACTGTGGCCAGCATCATCATCTGCTTGCTGGATATTGAGAGCCTAGGCGATAACCTGAATGGAATGGCTACTCGGTTTGGCGCCGCAATGGTCAGTACCGCGCTGGGTATGTTGGCGCGGGTTACTCATACCGGATTTCGTATCGACGCTAACGACGCGGTCAGAAGTGTCGAAGAGCGGGCGATTCACGCGGCCGAAAACCTCGCGATCTCCTTTGACAATAGCTTTCAGCAGCTCGAAGTGTTCCGGGATAAAGTCGGTGTCGCTTCCCGAGAGGCGGTGCAGAGTGTCAAGGAGCAGGTCAAGGCGCTGTATGAGCACAACATCACCGCCACCGATGCTTACTTTGCCAATGCTACGCAGCAGAGCAATGAAGCCTTCTCGCTCATCCTGGAAAACACTCGGCAAGCCAGTGACAAATTGTTGATCACTATCAATGAACTGGCCGAAAAGAGCACCATCACGTTGCGTCAGATGGAAGATAACGCGTTGGATTTCGGCACGATGGCGCGTGATCGTGTAGAGCAAATGATCTTTCCAGATGACCTGTTCACCCGCAAATTGGGTGGTTCAATCGATACCTTGGCAGGCACAACGGACAGTGTCAGTGAAGGTGTTGCATGCCTCGCCGAAGATGTCAAAACTGCCACCCGCCAAGTCACCACGGCCATACGCAATCTGAACGCCAAAACTCAGACGCTGGATGAGAATCTGGTTGCTGTAGGTGCCATTGTGACCAGCCAGGAGCGTCTGGTGGATGCGATGAAACAGCAGAGCAAAGAGGTCATGGACAGCGTTGAGCGTGTGCAGAAAGAGTACCTGGATTCGCTGGACGACCAACAAGAGGAGTACCTCAACGAAATCAAGACTCGCCAGCAATCGGTTGAACGCATTGCAGACAAGCTGGAGGCCCTGAGCATTCGAATCGAAAACGCCGATACGGTAGAGCGACTGAGTACTGAAGTCACTGATACCCTGAAGGGTGTACGTGAGGTCACTCAGACCAACCGAGACGTTTTGGCTGAGCGTCTTGAGCTCAGCCTGGCGCCGCTGATCCAGGCACTGGTTGAGAGTAATGAAAGGAATCAGGGGATCGCTGCACGTATGGAGCAGCACAATCGTGTGATCGAAACCGTTCACAGCCAGATGGATGCCCTGATCACTAAGATCGGCGACGTATCGATTGGGGAGTCGGCCAATCAACATGCTGAGCCTGCCCGCCCGGCTGATGCGAGAACCGCCTGATGAGCGGAAAGAACGATCAGGTTTTTCAGCTCTCACTTACCGAAATCTTTATCATCGTCTGCTTTATTTTGTTGTTGCTAATGGGGTACCAGATTTTTAAGTTAACCCATAAAAATCAGGCGTTGAATGAGAAAATGGCCGCCTTCCAAGATCTGGATATACGTGAAAAGGCGATCAGTACAGCAGCCGAGGCCTTGAAGGCACGTATGACCGCATTAGGTGTGCGTAAGCCTGATGAGATCATCAGCAAACTGATAGATGCCTCCAAAGCCAATGCAGAGCTGGATCGCTTGAAAGTGCTCTTGACCCAAAAAGATCAAGAGCTGACTGCTCTTGCAGCCATCGAAAAAGCGTTGATGGAAGTGGCTGGCCAGAAGAAAGGTGATGACGCCAAGCAACTGATACTAGAAACCATGATGTCGTTTGAGCAGTTGAAAAAGCTGGTTGTCGATCCTGATGACGAAAGCGACGCGCAGCCTACCGATGTGGTGAAGCGTGTCGCGGCGTTAAAGGCTCAGGAAGACATGCTAGGGGCAGCTTTCGGGACAACAAATGATCAACTCCAGCAAACAATCAAGCATGCTGTGGCCTTGATTCAGGCAGAAAAAAGTGGCGTAAATCCGGTTGAGTTGCAGAGAGCGAATAAAGACTTACGGGGCCAAGTTCAGTTTCTGCAGAACCGCTTAAATAAGGGGCGCGGCGGCGACCTTCCACCGTGTTGGGTGAATGAGGTCACGGGCAAGCCGGAGATGTTCCTCACGGTCAAACTCAGTGAGAACAATCTCACATTCGAACCTGCCTGGCCGCCTGCCCGTCAGGAGGACGCGATGGCGCTGCCAGGTATTGGCGAGTTGATGTCCTCTACCACCCGCACCTATGAAAGCTTTATTCAAGCGGCTAAACCGGTATCGGATTTGGGTTCACAAAAAGAGTGTAAGTACTACGTGCGTTTGGCTAGCCAGATTCAGGATGCAGTTACGTCTGATCGGCGCCGGCTGACAGTTGAGAATTTATTTTACAAAGTGGAAGTCAGGCGGTAAGGGATTCGTCTTGAAATACCGTGGTGTTGTTCGGACAGGAGATTGTCCGAACAACACCAACCTCTCAAGGTTTAGATTCAGCTCATCGACTGTCTTTGGGCAAAGCAAACAGCGGTTGAGATATCGAGCGATATGGAAGCAAAAGACTTCACGAGCAACGATTCCGGCAACGCCCAATCCCACTTTTCGCGCAACATGTTCTGTACGTCCTCCAAAATCGAATTGAGGTCACTTGGGTCCAGGCCTCCAACAACCGCAAGTGCCTCTTTTGCCTGATCGATATTCGCATCGATTTCTATAGCCAGACCCGAGTTATCACAAAAAAGGCCCGCATGATTAAGCAGCAGCCTTAATGCATCATTAGCGTAATCACCCAACCAACTAATCAAATAACATTTCCCACCCGACTCGATAAGGTACCGCTCACCAAGCCCCAATAAGGCAAAAGTTTTCCGGGCCTCTTCGAGTAAAGCTTTGGCACCATGATCGATAAAAGGGCAGGGGCTGGAGTCCGCTAAGACTGCTCGCATCTCCGCGCGTACGGCGTCATGTACCATTGCGCCCAAGCCATCGAACTGTGGAGGAGCACCGCCGCGTGCCGCTGAGACGATGATGACCTTGGCCTGCAGGTCAACATCACGCACCTGCCATCGACGGCCACCGAAGATAATGCGTTGGTCTTTGGTCAGCGGACGGCTAACGGGGACCGAGCCCAAGGCTTTACCGTCGCATACCAGACGGAATTCTTCATCGCTAGTGAATGCGCTGTAGAACTCATAGTGATTGATCATGCGCTCACCAACTGTTCCAGGCAGCAGCAATCCTGAGCTGTCCTGGACAATCAATTCGTGCTCCCCAAGAGATTTGAGTAGTTTCACAAAGTCCGGTTTTTCAATACCTTGAAATGCGCCTTCAGCAATCAAGTTTTTCCATAGGTCGGCAGCCGAAGCGCCGCCGCATTGAGCAATGATAGAAAGGCATTGCTGAACCAAGGTGGAGGCATGAATGCCCTGCGCTCTGGGAGGTTCAAACCAACCTCTGGTCAGCAGTCGAACCATGGCAATTGTTTGTACCAACCCTTGGCGTAATTGGTCGGATAAGCCAGATTTATCCGTGAGCGGTGATTCTTTACAGTAAACGCGTAACGTTGCTTTCTCTCCTGGGCGTCTGCCGGAACGCCCTAAACGTTGACGCAGACTTGCCACGGAAGGTGGGGCACCAATTTGCACCACCGTTTTGATACTGCCGATGTCTATTCCGAGTTCAAGGGTTGTAGTGCAAATCGCCGATGCTGGCCGGTCTCCGGCTTTCAGCGCATGTTCAGCCTGCTCCCGCAAGTCTTTCGAGAGACTGCCGTGATGAGGCCAGAACTCGTTGGGCACGCCGTCTTTCTCGCATCGTCGGCGCAGTTGGTCTGCGTACCATTCAACCTGGGACCGACTATTCGGGAATATCAAGTTATTGCTGCCGCGTAGTACCTGGTAGAGATGCTCCGCAATCGCGAAGTCGGGGCTTGCCTCATTTTCCGTTTCGTCTTCATTCCCCTCCTGCTCATTGGGTTGAGCAGGTTTCTTTTTAAGCTCGCTCATTGGCGGCTGAATGTAGCCGCGAACTTGCACCTGAAGTGTCTGGTTAGCGTTTTTCGATTCAATAACGGTAACGTTATCGGCATTGGCTGGGCGCAAAAACGCTGACGCCATCTGCATATCGCCGAGGGTGGCTGAAAGCCCAACCCTAGGAAGGCGCCTCCCCGCAGCAAGTTCAACCCTGTGCATCAATGACTGAAGTTGTTTGCCTCGCTCACTGCCGATGAAAGCGTGTAGTTCGTCCACGACGATATAGCGCAGGTGTTGGAATACCCCGCCGAGACTTGAGCCACGGTTGACGAACAATGCTTCAAGAGATTCGGGAGTGATCAGCAGCACGCCTTCAGATGATTTGAGAAAACGGTGTTTTTTGCTGGATGAAACATCTCCGTGCCAAGCGACAACAGGGATCTCAAGCTGCTCACAGAGTCGGCTTAACCTGTCCCATTGATCGTTAATCAAGGCCTTGAGCGGACTGATATACAGCACCGCGCCAGGCGGATCATCGTTATTGAGCAGATTCGTCAGGATGGGCAAGAAGGCGGCTTCGGTTTTGCCAGCGGCTGTTGCTGCGGCGATGATGACGTCCTGATCGGCGTGCACCAAAACAGGCACGGCCCATTCCTGGGCGTCGCGAAGGGAGGTCCAACCTTCAGCCCAAATCCAGCGCTGGATTCGGGGCTCTAGCTGTTCGAAGCCTGATGAATCAGAGTGTGAAGGTGGCAAGTTCATCGTCCGCATCGACCTTCATATCATCCTCACCGCCGGAATCCTTGGCGACCTCGACCGCCCCTAGCAGTGTTCGCCAATCGGCCCCTGGGTTTTGCTCCAGGATGGCCAGTAGATTGATGAACGCTGTGATTGTGGTGCGCGGTGTGCGGAAGTAGGCTTCCCCTAGGCGTTGGTTGCAGTGAGCCATAAACAGAGGAAGCGCCTCGTCAGGCAGCAAATACTTTTCGGCATCGCCGCCGGCATATACGTGGCGGAGTTTTTGAAGCAGTACGTAGAAGTCCTCAGGGGTAAGACTGGTAAGGCGAATGACCGGCCCCGAGAGATCCACCAGTCCGGTTTTGGCAAACGAGTTCTCAGCCAATCGCGACTGCAGGGCGGGGTAGCTGAATAACCCTCGACGAGTGTCCATCAAAAACTCGGGCGTGCCGCCTAGCACGAAACCCAATCCTTCGGATGACCCTTGCAATGAGTCGTTGAGGATGCGGAGGATCTGTTCGTAGTTGGCATTACGAGCCTGCGTATTCGCCAGTTTGTAGAGGTTAACCAGTTCGTCGAGGCATATCATCAGGCCACCGAACCCTGCGAGTCTGACGAACCTGGAAAGCAATTTGAGCTGGTCGTAGACGGAGGCGTCGTCAATGATCGTCCGCACGCCCAGGGCAGCGCGGGCATCGGTTTTGGTGGTGAATTCTCCGCGTAGCCAACGAATGGCGTCCGCCTTCAGTTGCTCATTGCCTTCCTCAAAGCCGCGGCAGTAGGCAGCGATCACCTCGGCAAAGTCATAGCCATTAACCATTTCGGTCAATTCGGCCAAGTGTTTACGAATTACTGTCTCGCTGTCGGTACCCGCTGCCTTGGCTTCTGTTTTGGCCTGGGAAATGAATTTCTCCACGATGCCTTGCATGGCACCACCGTCAGGCTTTGTGCGCGTTGACATATTCTTGGCCAGTTCGGAGTAAAGCGAGCGAGCTTGCCCCCCAGTGGCGTGTAACCGGCGGTCAGGGTTCAAGTCGGCATGCATGGTCACGAGTTTTCGTTCCATGGCGATAGCACGAACCAGGTTCAGAAAGAACGTTTTACCTGCGCCGTACTCGCCTATCACCACCCGAAACGCTGATCCGCTTTCCACCAGGCGTTCGACATCCTTGATCAGAGCATCAAGCTCACCTACACGGCCAACCTGAATCAGGTGCTGACCAACACGTGGCACTACGCCCGCGCGTAACGATTGAATGACCGCATCGCGATCCTTGGCTCTGATAGTGCTCATAGGGCTAATTCTTCCAGGATGTCTGTGTTTATCTCGACCGGGTCGTCGCCTTCTGTGACGGGCATGTCGAATCGTTCAAAAGCCATGTCGTTAATTTGTTCCAGAGCGCCATCGAGCATCAGCTCCATGTCGCTGGCAGCGATTTCCAGTTCTGCGCGGGTCCATTCCGGGCGAGAGATCAACAGGCGGAGGAAGGCCGAGTGTTCCAGATCAAGCCCAGGCACGTCCACGCTCGACTCCGAATTCGGTTCAGCGCTTTCAGTCGGCCGCTCCGGCTCCTCAACCTGATCCTCAGTGAACACCTTGGCGAGGAGGGCGGAGACCTCCGCTGTCTCCCGCTGAAGCTGTGCAATCCGATCATGATCAAGGACGAAACCTTGTTTCGAAGATGAGGCAGGCTGCGCGCCGGGTTCGGCGGATGGGTAAGTGGTGGCAGGCGTCACGGCGATACCCACACCGGCTGCCGCCCCATGGAGGTCGCTGTAAAGCAACTGGCTATCCAATTGCAGTGCCTTATAAACACGCTCCAGCAACTTCACTTCCGCAGGGCTGACGATGCCATCGGCCTGCGCCAGATGAGCGAGGAAGCCGGCAATGGTGCGTTTTGCATCGACGGGCAAGGGATCGAGCTTTTTCTTAAGGCTAGCAAGCGTGGGTGGTTGTTGGAGTTGGATTTGCAGATGTGCTTTGAGGCGTTTGTGATGGGCACCGCTCAAGTGACTCCATGAATCGATATGCTGAGCAAGCAGTGTGATTTCTTCGTTGGAGGTATCACCGTCGGCCGAAGCCACCGCACTGGCCAAATCAAGGGTTACCGATGCAGCGTTGTATGCAGCAGACGCACGGAGTGATCCATCTTCAGGCTGGGTTACAAACAACGCGATCCGGTCCTGGGCTTTTGGCGTCTTGCTACCACCCAGTACGTCGGGTTCCATTCCAATATGCAGCGACTCCAATGCGCGGGCCAGAGCGAGTACTTTGTCTCGAGACAACGCGCCCGCGCTTTTAAAGCGTCCTGCGAGCTCTCCAAAACTCATGACGATCAGGTCGTTACCAATCCTAGACCGCAACTCATCCAATTCATCGTGGGCTGCCTTCGGCCAGAGCGCGACAGGAAGCTGCAGGAGCCCCTCAAGTGCCTCTGCGCTTTCAGGGTTTCTTCCCAAATAACGGCTGTAGGGCTCAACTTCGTTGGTGCATTGCTCGACCAGCAGTTGCAAAATTTTACGTGTGCCCGAGGTTGCCATGATGTCAGGTAGATCCCCCAGGGTAAGCGTGGGGGCCTTTATTACGGCAGAGGCAGGGCGATAGCTGGCCTTCAGCTTGGTTTTGTTCTGCGCCAATGTCAGGCCCGCAGGATAAGTGTTTTCGTACTTGAGCTTGAACAAGCGTGAAAACACATCTTTGCAGCGTATGACTGGCGTGCGTTTACTGATGTTGGGGTCAGCCAACGCCCATGCCAGTGCCCAATCGGCATTCAGCGGATGCTTATTGGCTGCGTGCTGACCTAAACCAATGCGCAGCGGCAAAGGCATTTCGTAGCTGTGTTCGGCCACATTGGGTGGCAGGCCAAGGTAGAGATTCGCGTCAACAACGCGGTTGCCTAGGTAGTCAAGGAAGCCTTCTGCATAGCCTCGGAATGACCCATTTCCTCTATAAATACTCAGTAGACGCCGGACCTCGTCGACTATTAGAGGAACCTCATTAATGACCTTTGAATCGTAAATGGGATCAATGAGGGCTCGACGTTCTAAACCGTAGAAAAACAAAAATACATAGCCGGTATCCGCCAACGGATCACTACGCCCACCTGCGAGCCATTGCAGGTATCCGCGTCGCGCTTGCGGTGTAATGGAGTGAAAGCTCGGCCAATAAGACATCAGTCGCTCATTGAGGTCGACGTAGTTCTTGGCAATCCGAAGCTTTGGGTTGATCAGTGAAGGCTCTTGAGCATCATGTGTGCTACCGAGTGTGCTCCCGATATAAAACATGCCGCCAGGCAGGGAGAAGCCGGCAACTTCGATGATTTCGCCAGCAGGCACCCAGCGGGCGTCGGCCTTCTGTGAGCTGATACTTGGAATTTTAAAGGTATTGGCAGGGGGAGAGCCGAGTTGCACCGTATAAAACTCGGGGCTTTCCTCATTGTCCCTATTGCTCGTCGAGACTTCACGCATGGAAAACGTTACGCCCAAGCTTTGTGGCTTTTGCGGGCGTACATTCTTTGCAGCGGATGCTTGAAGCTGATTGAGCCGGCGTTTTCCGCGTTCGGCCAGCAGCCACATAATGGTGCCGATACCCGCTATGACACCGATCGCTATCCAGGCATTTTTTGGGATAGCAGCGAGAGCACTGAATGCCAGAGCAAAAATAATAAGTATGCCGGTGCCACCGGAGTTTTTTGCTTTCTTCCTTGCCATGTGTCATTTCAACCTTGAAAAATGGGTGCTGGCGCAATGGCAGTATCCAATATTTCTAACGCTTGAGCCAATGGCTTGGCTGAGCAGATGATCGGAAAGTTGAACGATCTTGGATGTAGGTCATTTCAGCTCAAGATTTGATGCTTAACGCATTTCATCTGAACGTCACGGCGTTTACGTGAGCCATCCTCAGTAATTTCAAGCATCAGTAGTGAGACCTGCCTGACAACAACTTGAGTCTAACGAAGCCTTCCGCCCCCATTAGTAGATACGGACCATATACCCAGGCGGATATTCCTGTGGGACGCTCGGTTAATCGCTGGTTCGACACGCCGTTCGAGCATCCGTGGTTGCCGGCAGTGGCGGATTATTTCCAGCGCTTGAGCGAACTTGCCGGATCCCTCCTGCAGGGCATAGGTGCCACGGGGTGGCGTAGGGGCGCCCTGATGCAGTGTCCTGCTGGCCCTCGGCATCGTTGGAAACGATCACGTGCCGCTGTCGTCTTGGCCGAATGATGGTGCGCTACCATCATTGTCGATCACACGACTCCTCACTTCTTCTCGTATGGAGGTTCTCAGCTATTAACTGAAGTTATCGACTAGCGCTCACGGCGGCTGGGAACGACGCCGGGGAGACTTTTCGAGAACGGAACTGTTGAGCCTTAGACTGAGGGCATCCTTTTCAAAACATCCAAAGCATGCCCTCAGATGTGCCCCCAATGTACCAATCCACTGGAAGTGGATGGAGCTCCATGGTTTGTGGAAAGGCAAAAATGATCAGATGAACAGCCTGCCCGACGACGCCTAGAGACTCTCAGGATCGCCGAAAAACATTTTGACTGGGCTCTAGGACGGTAGTTATCACCCGAAAAAATCGAATCGTGCCCCCAGTTTTGCCCCCTTTATCAACCAGCTGATTCTCGCCAACTATCCACCCGGTGCTTATTTCAACTTACTTCTGGGGCGCATGCTGTCGATTTTCCCCTACGGCACCCTGACCTGCCGATGGCCGCAGCTGAACAGGCGAGTATCGTACTTCTGGAGCGTGATTCCGTTCTTCTGCGAGTTACGACCGAACGTTTATGTCGCGCTGGCCTGCAACGGCCACGGCACTTGCTGGGCGCGCCGAAGCCGGCGTGAAATCCGCCTGAGCCGATACTGTTGAACGAAATGAACTTCACCCTTCATAGCGAGCAGTTAAACGCGGGGCTGGAGGGCTGATCGAGAGCTAGTAGCTGACAGCGCTGTGGGCATCAGGGCACTTACGCTTTGACGCTGGGGCCATCGATGCACTCCATGACCCACCGCAGCAGTTTGTCCGACTTGCTCGTGGACCCTTGAGCGCCATTCTGCAGCGCCAGATCGTGGTGTTCAGGCAGATCTGAGCTGGCGTAGATGAAATAAGGGGTCAGGTTGCCTGCTTCGCGCAGGGCCTTGAGCAAGACATAGCCTTCAGCCGATCCCTCCCTACGGCCCATATCGGAAATGATCACGGCAAAACGGCGCTTCTCAAGCGTCTCCAAGGCCTCGTCGGTGGACAGCGCCAAGGTGCAGCGCACTTGTTGGGAGGCCAGAGCGTGGCGCTCCCACTCGTTGTTACCCGGCCGATCGTCGACCCACAGGACCTGACGCATCCAGCGACTGTCGCTAATGGCCGACAGTGGCTCCTCGAACACCCTCACCGTCCTGCCATCGCTGAACGCGATGCGTTGCCCGGTCGCCGAAAGTCCCAGCCTCACATGCCTGACCTCGGCGAGCGCGGTGATGACCTGCCAGCTGTTCAGTCGGGTCATGCTCAGGGTGTCCCATAGGTCCAGACGTCCATACGCAGTCAACGTGGCGAAGCGATGGCCATCGGCGCTTGCCGCCGCCTCTCGCAAGATGCCGTTAAGGTACCGGGGTTGCCGGTCGAGCAACGGCTGCGACGTGCGGTTGGAAACCCGCATATCATGGATCGAACCCTGGTGCAGGAAGCCTGCCGCGGTAATGGCGAAGACGGAGTCATCCAGCGTCCAGCCGGCAAATATCTGGTCATGCAACAAGGTATGCACGTTGTCCTCCTTGCGCAGGTCGCAGATGGACAGCAGGGGGACTTCGGGGGGGTGGAGTTTTCTGGCAGTGCTGGGGGACAGCAAGCGGGGTTCCTCTCCTGCGATCCACCAGCGCCGGTCCAAGGGTGAAAAGACCGGTCGTCGTGGGATGCCTTCACCTGAAATCACCTCTTTCAGGGGGGCGTTTTGATCCTCTCGGTCGCGCTTGATGTAGGTCGAGCCTTGCGCATCCATGCAGACCAATTGCTCCGCACCGGGCTGCTCGTTTCGAGACCCGCGAGGTGTTTCGAGTGCGGGACGGACGAACAGGTGAGTCAACGGAATTGACGAACGATGGAAGGCCAGCAGCCCGCTGTCGATGTCGCCACTCAGGCTTTTGCGACCCACATTCAATGCGGCCACTGTCGTTGCCGCACCATCATGGCTTGCGATGCCGATCTGGTTCTCCGAGAGCCACGTCATGGCCGTTATCGGCTCGTTCTCCGTAGGTAACAACCGCTGTATTCGTTTGCAAAGTGTATTGGTCAGCCAACTCAGCTTCGCCCAGAACTCAGAAGTCGATAGGTACCCAGATGCCTGCAGATCACGCTCTTTCAGGTGAATGGTTTTGTGGATCAGAGGATGGGCGGAACGCTTTGCGCCCATCTCCACGCAAGAGGAGAGGATGTTCTTGCGCGCGCTGAAACGTTCTATCGCGGTAAACTGCAGCGGTTGGGCATGGGCCCAGCGTGAATACTCGCTCGTCTGGAATATCAACAAGGCCTGAGCCGGATTTCGCCGGTTGTTCAACACGATGGGATTGCGCAGCCGCTTGATCCGGACACGACCCGGCAGGCGCGCCATCAGTGCTTCGCTGAGGCGACGAACGATCATCTTGATGGCTTCGAGCTTTCCGCCTTCGTCCTCAGGCCCTGCCGGCACCCACCAGTACAGGACCAAGGTCGGTTTTCTGATGCTGGCGACGTTTTTCTGCTGGCGCAGGGTCCTGCTGTCGGTTTCGTGGGCCGGTCGCCAGAGATCGATCCCGCTGAAGGTGCGAATCGCCAGGCGTTCTTCATCGAAAGGCGACCATTGCAGTTCCTGGACCGGTTCACGCAACGTGCGTGTCCACTGGTTCTGTGCGGACTGCAAGGGTGGAGCTGGTTTGGGCGCAGGTGATCCTTGGTCCGGGTCGGGCTCCGTAGAATGTACTGGTGTCGGCTTTCCGGGTTTTTGCGCTGTGCTGCTGGTCGCGCGCGGCCGCAGGCCGATCCGTTCGAGAAACCCCCGGGAAACCATGGCGAATGCTTGGTGCTCGGACGACAGCTCGTGCAACTGTTCGTCACTCCAGGTCTCTACCACCGCACGCATGTCCAGGGTGCTGTCATGCATGCGTTCCAGATAGCGTCCGACGAGCAACTGCGTCTCCAGCCCCAAGACCTTGGGCATGCCTTGCTGCAACAGGGGGCGCACGCCTTCGATGAAATCGTAGGTCAGGGTATCGGCTGGGGTGTCAGCGGATGAGGGCTGTACTTTCAGCAAGCCACCGAGGACAAATTCGGCCAAATGCGAGGTATCCGAGTGTGGCAGCATCGCCTGCTGTACCCAGCGCATCACCGGGAAGCTCAGCGGTGCGGTCACCGACAGGTGCTGGGCAAGTAGTCGGGCAAGGGGGGACGACGCCATGCGGTATTGCATGGCCAGGCGCTTGGCGTCCACAGGAGGCGACGTCTGCTCTTGCACCTCATCCGCCGCTGGCACTTCCGGTTCACGCTCATCCAGCAGGATGGCGGCCATCGACCCTGCGCGCCCCATCAGCAGCCTGGCCCAAGCACTCAAGGGCTGAACCGCCAGTTCGACCAAGGGAATGGCCAGCCGGGCATCGTCGCGTACCGCAGCGTTGCTGAGGTGGAGTACGCGGACATCCAGCGCGCGTGCAGGAACCAATGCCCGTGCGCTGCTGACTGAGGCGTCCGGGGTGCCGGTCCAGGTCCGTGACCATAAGCGGCCGGGCAGGGTGTGCAGCAGCGCAACCGGCTGGCGCGCCGCCAGGCCGCGCAGCAGTTTCAGGTAGGTGCCGTCCCACCATCCGTTGCTGGTGAAGTCGCTGGCGATCAGGATGATCTCCCCAGGCCACCATTTGATGCGCTCTGCCGACCGCTCGACGCCGATGGGCTGGCCTTGCCGGTCGAGTTCACTAAGCACCGCCATGGGCGCTTCTGCGCCGGCTTCGCGCTCGCCCAGCGACCACTCGCGCTGCAACTTGAAGGTGCCCTGGCCATGGAACAATGCCGCCAGCTCATCTAGCGGCTGCGTCCACAGGGCGTTGGTGCCGCTGCGTTCCCTGATCAGGCTCAGACGCAGCGAGCGGCGCGAACCTGGCATGAACACCGGCTTCAGTGCTTGCAGGCTGTCCTCGGCGACGCTTCGGACCATCGCCCGTTCGTCGAGCCGTTGCGAAGGTTGGCGGTGTTGTGAGCGCAGTTGCTTCACTGCGCGCTTGAACGCGGCGCGCTCGGGCAGCGAGGGAAGAACGCCAAGCGCTGCCGTCTGTCCCGCGACCGGGCTTGCGGCAGTCGGGACGAGCGGGATGTCATCGACGACTGGCGAGGTTGGAGGCGGGCTCTCGACCGTGGCCGGCAGGGCGGGCGTGCTAGTAGACGTGTCGATGGGCGCCTCCACGTCTTCCTGCCATGCAGGCTCGCTGGGGCGCTGCGCGAGCGGCTTCTCTGCGGCGTTATGCGCGCCCATGGCCATTCGCAGCCACAGTGTGTTGGCGATACTGTCGCTGTCCACCGACGCGCCACTTTCGCGCAACGCCTTTATCAACGTGTCGAGCATGGTCGTGTCAGCTCAGTGGGCGGGTCAGCAGGTCGTAAAACTTCTGCGCTTCGTCAGGCGTGCCCTGGTTGACCTTGTGGATCAGGTAGGCAGCGTTCAGCAGCTGGTCGGTGGCGCTGACCGTATCGTTCTCGGCAAATTCCGAGATGTACTTCTGCACCTTGGCGGCGGCCTCGCTCCCCATCTGTGCTTCGACGATCTTCGTCAGCGCCTTGTCATCCGGTGCCTGCAATTCGATGCGAATGCAGCGGCGCAAGAATGCCGCAGGGAACTCCCGTTCGTCGTTGCTGGTGAAGACGATGAACGGAAACTCATGGCACTGCACCCGTCCGCCCCTGATCCTGGCTTTCTCAACCTGTGCTGTCATGACCTTGGCGGACGATGCGACCCGTACCTCCACCTCTTCGCATTCATCTCGCTGCAACTCTGGGATCTCGAACCAGCCCTCTTCCAGCGCGTTGAGCAGGTCGTTGGGCAGGTCAGGGTCTGCCTTGTCGAGTTCATCGATCAGCAGCGCCCGCGGGCGCTTCGACGGCAGCAACGCTGTACCGAGGGCTTGCAGGCGAATGTACTTGCCAATGTCCGGCGCCGAGCCGCCGCTCAGGCTCTGGTCGCGCAGGCGGCCGATGGCATCGTAGTCGTACAGGCCATTTTCCAGGGTCGTGCGCGAATTCACCGGCCAGACCAGCACCGGGCCCAGTTTCAGTTCGTAGGCGATACGGTAGATCAGCGAGCTTTTTCCGGTGCCTGGAGGGCCGGTGACCAATAATGGACGACGGAGAATCAGGGCGGCGTTGATCGCATCGATGATTGCGGGCGGCGTCTGGTAGGCCCTAGCATGATCCCAGTAGCGGTCGTCATCCTCGACTGATCCGCAGTCGTACAGTTGATCGGCGGCCGGTTCGACGAAAGTGCGCCACGGTGGTGCGGGAGGCAGGGTAACGGTCGCAGGTTTGCGCTCACCCGAAAAAATGTGCCACTGGGTCATGTTCATGTCCTTTAGGAGGGTTGCTTGAAGCGACTGGAAAAGCCGCCAGCACCGTCTGGAATCTGGTCGGGGTTGTCAAATATGCAGGTAATGCCATGCTGCCCTTGGGCGTTGAGTGTGGCCAACTCGGTGCGGGTCTGGTGCAGGTAGGCAAACAGCCCGCTTTCCACGATCGCAGTGACCTGCTCCATATGCGCAGGCTCGCACCATGTGGCACAGGCTGCGCCTTGCTTGAGCAACCGCTCGAGGTCGGCCCTCTGGGTGTCTAGGTGCGCTGTGCCGTGCCAAAGCCAGTCACTGCGGGGCATCGCGGTGCCGGAGGAGAGCCAGGCCATTTTCGGCGGTCGCCCGCTGTTGACCTTGGCGTCCTTCCAGTGGCGTTTCCACACACGATTCCAGCGCTCGTCGGTCCAGCGCTCCAGAATGCGCAACGCCAGCAGCGACTCGCCATGGCCCAGGTACGCGGGTACCTCATCCCGGATGAACTCAAGGCCGGTATAGGGCTGGAAAAGATCCGCCGCCGGCACCACGACTTCGAACAGGGTGGTGCGATACACGCATGGACTGGCGCAGAGTTGCTCCAGCACACTACGCAGGCGTTCGGTCAGGCTGGACTGAGGCGTCGTGAAGGGCTCCATGTCGGTGGGCTCGTCATTAGAGTACGTCCACACCCGAGTTTCGTTTGGGTTTTGGCTACCGCGCAGGTCGATGATGATGAGGTCTGCTCTTGCCATCGCCTCGTTCTCGAAATGGCCCTTCAACTGGTTTACAGCGGGCCTGTCGTGAGCGCCGGGCCATTTGAGGATCCAGTTAAAGACCTTCTCGATGTCGGCGTCCCAATTCGTGCTGCCGCAGTTCTCCTTGAGCTGGACCATCACCGAATGCAGGTGGATCGCGAACTGTTCAATGTTCGTCAGCCCGCAATCCTCGGGGGCGACCAGTCCGTCCAGCAACTGCAGCAGCGACAGGGGGCGGGTCGGGCGCTCTGATGTTCCGCGCCGGAACCGTCGGGAGATGGCCTGGATAAAATCCGTGGTCATCCCTTGGCTTGTGCCGAGTATCCGTTCCAGTTCCGCCAGAGCGCCTTGGTCGGTGGCGAGGGAACCCAAGACTTGCGACTGCTCCTCCATGTTGTGATCGCGATAGGAGACGGACATCCGGTTGTTGAGAGCCCAGGGAGAGGCGTCCATCGCCTTGCGCACCTCTTCGATATTCAGCCCTTCCAATGTGTCCTGGCCTGCAAGGGCCTTCATGAGGGCGGAGGAAAACCCCCCGGTCTGTCGTACTTGATCGTTGCCGGCCGATTGGCCGGGACGTGCGGCGTTGAAGATATATTGATGGCTATCAGGCACCGTCCTTGGTGAATCTTGAATGGCCAGGCATTTCAGGGGGAGGCCTCCCGGCAGGGTCGCGCAGATGTCCTGGATGATCCACTGGCGGTGGAAGCGGTTCGCGCCGGTGTAGTAGGCGAACCGGTTGGCAATCCCTGTCAGGTTCACCACGTGGCATTGGCGCTCGGAGGCATCGGCAGTAACCAGGTAGCGCTTTGGTGCTTCTCCACCTTCCCACAGGCCATGACCGCCCAGGTAAAGGACCAAGGTTTTCACGCCGACACCGTCCGGTGTGAGCAGGTTCTGGGGCTCCAGGATGTCGTCCAGTTCTTGGCGTGTGGGGTTCTGTCGCAGTTCGACGCCTGCGTCGCGCAAACAGGCCTTCAACTGCTCGCGTTGCTCGCCCAGCGCTTCGCTGATGTCGGTGTCCTCGTTGATCAAGACCTTCATGTTGCCTGGGAGGACGCCTTTTTCCAGCAGCCAGTTGGCCATGCGCAGCGCATCCATCGCCGGGCCGTTGAGCGTCCAGCCGGCTTGTCGGTAGCACTCGATACCGACCACGATAGCGTAGGTATTCGCTGCCGAGCCGAGCTTCATGTGCCAAGGGTTTCCAGGAATCCGGCGATCCGCTTCCAGACCTCGACGTTGTCCCAGTAGGTGCTATGCGATGCAGGGAAGGGTTGATGGCTGCGGATTTCGCAGTCACTGACCCTGGCGCCGTTGCCCAAGATGGCCTCTGCCTTGAAGGACAGCAGGTCGTCACGATCGTAGATGTTCAGCCAACTGGGCATATGGCCCGGCAATGCGGCGGGTTGCTGGAGTTGGGTTAACGCGCCGATCTCGTACAGAAACGGTGCTTGGGAGCCGGCGGTGATCACGGCCTTGACCTGAGGTGGCGGCGACGAGATCAACAGATCGATGCAAGCGATGCCACCCAGGCTGTGGGCTAGCAGCACCACTGGCGTCTCACCCGCGTCTGCAACCGCCTTGGCGATGATCGAGCGAATTGTTTCGCCCCGGGCCTGGTAGAGCAGGATGTCGCCAACGGCAGGCGTCGCTGCATTGGCGATGCTGTGGCGATAGGTCCGTCCGCCCCAAGCGGCGACCTGAAGCACCGGGTCGGCAACAACTGCGCCAAGGAAGGTGCGTAACGGCTTGGTCACGAAGCTGACGATATCGCCGACCACTCCTCTGACCTGAGCGCCGCTTCCTCCCATGAGGTGGAAGGCCGCCAGTTGCAGCGCGTCGCGGGTGGTGGACGGAACCACGGGTGACCCCGTAGTCATTTGCGCCTGCACCCAACCTGCTGTCACGGCCCGGGCCAGCAACTCGATGAGAGGGTCGAGCCCCTTGCCGCTGTTCTTGCCGAACTGGACGCCCTCGGCGATTGCGCTATCGAGTTCCGGTAAGTTATCGATCGCTTCTATCGCAGCGACGGCGCTACCGTCGACCTTGCCGGGCACGGGGGGCCAGGTGCCAGTGTCGATTGCATTCCGCAGTTCGGCCAGTGCCTTGCGCACTTTAATCACCGGGCTGTCGCCGAAGCCGTCGAAGGCTATGTCACCACTCGTCCTGGCGGCCAGCAACCGCAACTCGACCAGCGGATCGTCGTACAACAGTGCCCATTCGGCGAGGGCTTCGTCTTCGGGCGTTTGCTGGTTGATGGCCCTGGCCTGGTCATACAGCGGCACCGACAAGCCCTTGCCGATATCACTGCCATGGTCGCCCCAATAACAACCCGTCACGGATGCAGCGGGCAGAAAGTGCGCCACATGAGCCTTGACCGTATTGAAGGTGGCTTCGAATGCGGGCAAACGAACGCCCGTGCCGTGCACGAATATGATTTTCATCGTCCGTCCTCTGGATGCTGGCAGCGTTAAATCGGATGGCATATCGCCACGCCGCCCATAATCTTAGCAATTAGGGGAAAAGAGAAGTGGCAGAAAGCCATTTCGGCGAACAATCATAAGATGCTCTAAGGTCCAGACCATCTCCATCCCGGCCTTAGAAGTCCAAGAAGACGTCACTGTGATTGCTGCGCACCCGTCTCGCTTTGCCACTGACCTACTTGCTCGTCCCGAAGCGACGATCTTCCCATACTCCGCTTATTTGATTGGCCTGTCTGGAAGATGGCTCTTTACGGCGCCATTCGATGTTAGGCCGATCGATCTTGGCCCAACCGATGGTCGGAGCATGGAGGTACATGATGGCGACGTTGAGGCCTTCAAGGAATTCTTCGCAGACCTTCTACCAAAAGCCAACGATGCAAGTTGAATTTGCGGATAGCGTCAAGGAGCAGTTGCGAAAGGCGCTCAGAGCGGCGGGTAGTCGAGAGATTGGCAGTGTGTTGATGGGGGAGCAGATTGAGCCCGGTCATTTCCGAGTTGTTGACTTGATGATTGACAGCCAGACGGGAGGGCAAGCGCATTTCGTCCGGAGCTCGGAAGCCCATGCCGAGGCATGAATGCGTTCTTCTGCGAAACCGGGCATCAATATGATCGCTTCAACTACTTGGGTGAGTGGCATTCGCACCCTCGATTCCCGGTGACGCCTAGTGCTCAGGACGTTGAGTCTATGGTCGATCTTGTCAACGGTGAGCGCGGTATCGATTTTGCGGTACTGCTGATCGTTCGGCTGCAATGGTGGCGGAAGATCTCATGTTCTTGCACCTTGTTTCGTCGCCATTTTAGCCCATCACCGGTTGTCATTCTGGAGCATAGATAGTGATAAATTACTTCATTAAATCGCTTATCGATTGGGTCTTCAGGCGATGTTTGCCGGGCGTCACACTGATTCGAGTAGGCGTGCCCCTCTTTGGTCTGGTGCTCGTAGGACTGACAGTCGGCATTACGATTCCAACTTCCCAGGTGCCGTTTAACTTTAGCTGGGATACCTCTGGAAGCTCCGGTGCATTGAGTTGGGGTGTGTTCGCGAGAGCTTGTGTGATTGTATTGCTAGGTGGATGGCTGGTCGTTCGTGATATCCGCCGAGAGAGCCGTAAGAAGGTCATCGTGATCAAGGCCAGAGGGTTGAGAGATTGGCAAGGTCAACCTCTGGCTTCAGCAGTTCCCTCATCAATACTCGGTCGCCGTGAGCAGGTGATCATCGACTTGAGGCAAGGAATTGTAGACGGACAGATCGTGAGCCCAGAGGCTGCAGTACGTCGAATTTCAAGCCTGCCTGATGACATTGCACGACGTTGCGATGGGTTGGATCGATCCGATATATCGTTTGTGCTCGGTGGGCTTGCACCGGTGCCATTGCTTTTTCTCCTCGGAGTGATCGTCGTCGACGAGTCAAACACGGTCATCATGGACTGGGATCGGCTACTGCGTGCCAGGCGTGGGTTGACCGTTGATGATGACGGTAAACGCTTTGTGGTGGCAGGCTTGGATACCTTGCAAGCAGGGGCGACCCGCGTGGCGCTCTGTGTGTCCGCTTCGTACGATGTTTTGGATGTTGATGTGCAGATCACTGAGGCAGTAACGCCCATTATCCGGATGGATCTGGAAGGCCGTGGTACCGACACGCATTGGTCCGAGTTGAAACAACAACTCGCTCAGCTGTTTCTCGATACAGTGATTTCCTTGGTTCGAAAAGGCGTTACAGAAATAACTTTGTTTCTGGCTGCCCCTGCAAGCCTGGCATTGCGGCTAGGCATGCTGTATGACAAGCGGAATCTCCCTCGCCTGGAGGTCAATCAGTACGAACAGGCCGATCCCAAACGATTCCCTTGGGTAGTGCGCATGCCTGTAGCGGGGGTGCTCCAGCCGGAAATAGTGCACCGATGATGTCGCTAAAGTTCTCTTGGCGCTTAGCGACACACTGATGCTTAGGCAGGATTGCGGGCAGTGGGGGCATCCTTTTCAAACCATCCAAAGCATGCCCTCAGATGTGCCCCCAATGTAGCAATCCACCGGAAGTGAATGGAGCTCCATGGTTTGTGGAAAGGCAAAAATGATCAGATGAACAGCCTGCCCGACGACGCCTAAAGACTCTCAGGGTCGCCAAAAAACATCTGAATCCTCGACCGCAACCACCGCTCCCCCGGATCATTGTCCTGCGATCCCCGCCAGGCCATATGCAACTCAAACGAGCGCACCGGCAACGGCGGTTCCTCAGCCCGCAAGCCGCCCGCGGCGGTCAGTGCTTCGGCGGCGTAGTCCGGCACGATGGCGACAATATCGGTCCCCGCCAGCAACGTACCCAAGCCATTGAACTGCGGTACGGCCAGCACCACATGGCGTTTGCGATCGAGCTTCTCCAGCTCTTCATCGATAAACCCGCTCAAGTCGCCGGCAAACGACACCAGCGCATGGGGGCGGGCGCAGAAGTCGTCCAGGCTGAGGGCGCCGGGTACGCTGTCAGCGCGCAGCAGTTTGGGCAGGCTGCGGCGCAGCACCTTGCGCTTGGCGTTGGCCGGCAAGTCGGCGGTGTAGCTGACGCCGATGGAGATTTCTCCGGAAGCCAGCAGGCCTGGCATCAGGATGTAGTTGACGCGGCGTACCACCAGCACGATGCCAGGGGCTTCGGCACGCAGGCGCTTGAGCAATTGCGGAAGCAGGGCGAACTCGACGTCGTCGGACAGGCCGATGCGGAACACGGCGGTGCTGGTGGCCGGGTCGAACTCGGCGGCGCGGCTGACGGCGGTGGAAATAGAGTCCAGGGCCGGGGAGAGCAGGGCGAAGATTTCCACGGCGCGGGCCGATGGCTCCATGCTGCGCCCGGTACGCACGAACAGCGGGTCGTCGAACAGGCCGCGCAGGCGCGATAATGCTGCGCTGATGGCCGGTTGGCCCAGGAACAATTTCTCGGCCGCGCGGGTCACACTGCGCTCGTGCATCAAGGTTTCGAATACGATCAAGAGGTTCAGGTCGACACGACGCAGGTCGTTACGGTTCATCTTGTGTCCTGGAAGAGTCAGCAAACTTGACGAGAGCGGCCATATAGAGCCCTTGGGTTCTATTTGGAAGCATGACCGGCATGAATCTTACGGGGAAAGGCTGGTACTCTGCATCGGCTAATTGAGTTTTCCTACGATACTTGAGGGTTATTCCTCAGATGCGGAATCAATGGCAGACATGTCGACTATTAACGGCGACCGGTGGTCTTACCCGGAAAGCCCAGATAGAGTTCGTGGCAATAGAGGTTACTTTGACGAGGTTTGCGATGTCCCGCACGATCCGTTTTCACAAGTTTGGTCCGGCCGAGGTGCTCAAATGCGAAGAGCATGCAGCCGCGCAGCCTGCACCGGGCGAAGTGCAGGTGCGTGTCGAGGCGATTGGCATCAGTTGGTATGACATTTTGTGGCGCCAGAACCTGGCATCCTCCCATGCACGCCTGCCGTCTGGCCTTGGCCATGAAATGGCGGGTGTTGTGGTGGCGCTCGGTGACGGCGTGGATGATTTGGCCGTGGGCGATAAGGTGGCCAGTTTTCCGGCCGAGAGCCCCAATGATTATCCGGTGTATGGCGAACAGATCGTCTTGCCACGCACCGCCCTGACCCGTTATCCGGATGTCTTGAGCCCGATCGAAGCCAGCGTGCACTACACGCCGCTGTTGATTGCCTACTTTGCCTATGTCGACCTGGCGCGGGTCAAACCCGGCCAGTTTGCACTGGTGACTGACGCCAGCCACTGTGCCGGTCCGTCCTTCGTGCAACTGGGCAAAGCCTTGGGTGTTCGGGTGATTGCCGCGACCAAGGACAGCGCTGAGCGCGAGTACCTGCTGTCCCTTGGCGCCGAAAAGGTCATCGTCACCGAAGAACAGGACCTGCTCATGCAGGTCAACAAGATCACCGACAACCGCGGTGTCGACGTTGTGTTCGATGGCTTGGGTGGCCCACAAATGTCGCTGCTCGGCGATGTACTGGCTCCGCGTGGCAGCCTGGTGCTGTACGGCTTGCAAGGTGGCAACCAGACACCCTTCCCAGCGTGTGCCGCGTTCCAGAAGAACATTCAGTTCTTTGTACATTGCATCGGCAACTTCACGGGTAAACCGGAGCTGGGCATCATCCAGGACCAGGTTGCGCTGCAACGAGCATTGCGTGATATCAACCAGTTGACCGCCGACCGTGTGCTGGTGCCCCTCAAAACCACGGTGTTTCCATTCAACCAGTTCGTCGAAGCGCACCGCTATATGGACGAATGCCCGTGCCGAGAGCGTGTTGCATTGCAGGTTTAAGCTGTTTGAGCTGTAGGAGTATTCGCAAATGAATGCTCGGTCGTCTGGATGAATGAGGCAAATGTGCCATTTGTCAGGGCTTAACCCGCGCGAGGGTTGAGCCATCGTTCAGGCACATCGTCCCGCAAAACCCGACCTTTCTCCCGAATGCCGCCCTGAATCCCAGTGCGGCATCTTTACGTTTGCGTCAGCTTCGCCGTACCCATTTACCATCTGAACGGATTTCTCGTCCTGTTCTGTATCTGTTAATCATTATTCCAGCACTGATAATTGTGTCTTCACTGTCATCTCAAGGATTGAGCAATGATTGAATATCTGACATTTGCGCATCAAATGTATGAAGCTGGAACTTCTCGACGTTTACCGATGAGGAAGATCGTGGGTGTCCCGGCAGGCGATCCCCGCTCTTTCAAGAACAATTCATTTAGTCGGATAAATTATAGTTGTCGGAAACTTCTTTAGTTTTCCGGATAAGCCAGTGTAGGACGCTGTCAGAGCGTTCCTAGGGCCTAATCAGGGCCTTGGTGCAAGGGTTTCAGGGAAGAAGGGCGCGACGGGTGCGTAATTGGCAAGCCCTGGGACTTTGTTGCAGCGTGCTAAAGTTTATCCAACGTCATACCGCGCGATGGACCACGCGTCTACATATGTAATAAGTCGAGCAAATATGCTCAATAGTTGCTTGAAACTGATACTTCAACTCAGGTAGTAGAACGATGAGCTCTATTCACGAACAAGCCATGAACTATGTTTATCATCAAGTTCTGCAACGTTTAATCGGGCACTTTACGCGTGCCGAACGTACAGCACTTCAATTGCTTATTCAGCGAATCGTCGTGGCGGCCGGCGGCATGGAGCAAGTGGGGCAATACAAGATCATGGTGGCCCATGGGGGTGGCGAGGTCAGCAGCTACACCCTGGCGCTGTTGCGTGCGGCGCAACTGAGTATCGCCGTTCGCGCCCCCGGGACGTTCCAGCTACGGGTTGCCACCTTGCGGCATACGGGCATGACCCAGGCCACGCTCGATACCTTGCATCATGGCTACGGCATGTTGTTTTTCCATGACGACCCCCGGGTGGAGTTGTTGATGGTGGAAAATCAGGAAGTGCTGCCTTTCAACCACCAACGCCCGCCCTCCAGTGCTGGCACCGCCGTAAGTCAGCGCAATAGGGTGATGGTGGGGCACATGACCTCCGGGGATGTTCGCGCCACGCTGTGCAATGACACTTACCTGGCCCTGGCGGATTTCTACCCGCGCGTCACCAGTTGGAACGCAGGCGTGCATGCCTTGGTCAGCGGCGACTCCCCGCGCAAGCAGGGCCAGTACCTGGCCTGGCTGAAAAAGAATGCGCTGGCGGCGGGTGTCGTCATTCCCCCCGGCAGCCCCTCGTCGCTCAACCGTCTGTTTGCCTGCATGGAAGAGTGGAGCAACGGCTGTTACCAGGATCTCTACGGCGACCAATACACGCCCCCGGAAAGTCCCGGTCGGGGCGGGCACCGCCATCTGGCGTATATCGGGATTGCCGACTTGCTCAATGGCATGAACCCGGCCACAGCGCCGTTGCTTACCGAGTTTTTGAGCTATAGGCCTGATCCATTCGGTGTCCACTTCAGCCATCCCACTTACCCGAACCCTTTGCTGATGGCCCATCTGCGAGGTTTGCAGGCCGAGTGTCTGCGCGATCTTGCCTATGAGGATGGGGTGGAGGCGTTTCTCCGGCAGGCGCAGGATTACATGTGTAGCCGGCAGATTCCCGAACACTTGATCGCGCAAGCGCCGACGGGGGACGGTCGTGCCCTGTCAACGGCCTATGCCCAGGCGTTCTTTGGCCTGGATGAGAGCCAATTGACCTGCCTGCTGTTTTCGCCCTTCATTCACCATGGCGAGCGATTGGAAGGTTACCTGCGCCAATGCCATCCGGGCATGCTGGTGGCGCTCCCCGAATTGCACAAGGCGCTTCAAGGCAAACCCGTCGCCGATATGCTGTTGCAGTGGGTCATTGACGCCAGTGGCTTGCCGTTGTCCTTGTTGCAGCATCTGTACCGCAAGCGGCCCCTGGAGGCCGGGCATGCGCGGGGGCGGCGCGGTACGCATGCCGAGGCGCAAGCCTTTCAGTTCTCCGGGCGTTGAGTCCGTGCGCTGGCGTATTGGTCCGGGTGCGTGGCAATGACCCTGCGTGGTGAGCGGCAGGCGGACTTTGCCTACCAGGCGGTATACCGCTACATGATCAACCTTATCAACGAAGTCAGCCTGGATACCCCGGCCAAACTGCCGTCCCTGCGGCAATTGTCGACGCGCCTGAATGTGTCGATCTCGACGATCCAGTACGCCTACTCGCTGCTGGAAAAGGAGGGCCGGGTCTACTCGGTGGCCAAATCGGGCTATTTCGCCTGGCCCGTAACGGCTAACCCGCTGATGGCGGTGGGAGGCGACCTGCTCGAGCGCTTATATGCCGCCGCGCGGCGACCCGGGATGAGCGTGCTCAGCGGCGATGAGCCGACGCTGCTGGGCTCGCTGGATAGCGTCTTGCTGACGCTCGAGCGCCAACTGGTGCGCCTGCATCCGCGCCACCTGCAACCCTGGTCGCAACCGTGCGGGGTGTGGGAGCTGCGCGCGGCGCTGGCGGCCCGTTATACCTCGTCGCCGACGCGCTGCTGGCAGGCGGATGACGTCTATATCGGTGCGGACCTGCGCGGGGTACTGGAGATCCTGATCGAGGTGCTGGGCCTGAAGGGTAAGACGGTCGTGGTCGAATCCCCCTGCGATTACTTGATCCTGCGCTTGTTGCAGGCTGCTGGCGTACGGGTCGTCGAATGGCCCTGGCAGGCCGATGGCAGCCCGGACCTGGCGTTGTTCGAGCACTGGCTGCGCCACGAATCGGTGCACCTGGTGCTGCTGTCGTCGGTGGTCAGCATGCCTTCGGGCCACGCCCTGCCTGCCTATGATCAGCTACGACTGGCGAGCCTGTTGGACCAATCTGGCTGTTGGTTGCTGGAGAATGATTGTTTTGGTGAGCTGTGCTTCGCGCCACGCCAGAGAGCAATGCGTGACCTGATCAACCCTGAGCGGCTGATCGTGTTCTCGTCGTTCGAGAAAATGCTCGGCCCGGAGGCGCCCTTCGGGTATGTGCTGTCTCGTCATCTGGCCAGCGAGTTGCAGCGCCAGTTCCTGTTGCGCGCGTTTCGCCTGTCGTCGATGCGCCAGCATGCGATTGCGCGCCTGTACCAAAGCGGGCGGCTGGACCAGCACCTGGGGGCATTGCGTCAACGCTTGCGGGAACAGGCCGCGGCCATGAGTGAACGCCTGGATATGCGCCTGGAAGGGCGCGTGACCTATCGAATGCCCATCGCCGGGGCCAGTTTCTGGTTGCAGTCGGTGGCGGCGGTGGACATGCGCCAGGTATTCCAGCGTGCAGTAGCCCAGCAGGTCGTGATCGCCCCTGGTGAATTGTTCAGCCTCAGTGGCCTGCATCACCAGCATCTGCGACTGAGCCACACGTTCAATGGGCAGCCCAACCTGGACATTGCCCTGGATACCCTGGCGCAGGCGCTGTTGCAGGCACAGACCGGCTAGGATGTTAAAAAATTCTCTTAGGCTTGTAGGATCGATACCGTCGCGCAGTAGTCCAACTCTCAGTAAACTGTCATTTTTTCCGAATCCATCTCTCTGAGGTTTATGCATGACAATCAGTCCTTTTGCGGGCAAGCCGGCGCCAGCCCAGTTGCTGGTGGATATCCCGCGACTGGTCACGGCCTATTACACCGGTCAGCCTGATGCAGCGATCTCCACCCAGCGCGTGGCCTTTGGCACTTCCGGTCACCGTGGCAGCTCGTTCGACCTGAGCTTCAACGAATGGCATGTACTCGCCATCAGCCAGGCCATTTGCCTGTACCGCGAAGCCCAAGGTATCGACGGCCCGCTGTTTGTCGGCCTGGACACCCATGCGCTGTCGACGCCCGCGGGTGCCAGCGCCCTGGAAGTGCTGGCTGCCAACGGCGTCCATGTGATGCTGGCCGAAGGCGATGAATACACGCCAACCCCGGCGATTTCCCACGCGATCATCTGCTACAACCGGGGCCGCACCCATGGCCTGGCAGACGGGATTGTCATTACCCCGTCCCACAACCCGCCACAAAGTGGTGGCTACAAGTACAACCCGCCCAACGGTGGCCCGGCCGATACCCACGTCACCAAGTGGATCGAAGCCAAGGCCAACGAACTGCTGGCCGCCAAACTGGCCGGGGTCAAGCGCATCACCCACGCCCAGGCGCTCAAGGCCGACACCACCCATCGCCATGACTACCTCAACAGCTATGTGGCCGACCTGATCAACGTGATCGACATGCACGCGATTCGCAGTGCCGATCTGCGTCTGGGTGTCGATCCGTTGGGCGGAGCAGGGGTGCGCTACTGGTCGGCCATCGCCGAGCATTACCGCCTGAACCTGGACGTGGTGAACACCGAGGTCGATGCCACGTTCCGCTTCATGAGCGTCGACTGGGACGGCCAGATTCGCATGGACCCGTCCTCCAGCTACGCCATGCAGGGCCTGATCGGCCTGAAGGAGCGTTTCGACGTGGCCTTCGCGTGTGACCCGGACCACGATCGCCATGGCATCGTCACCCCATCCGGTGGGCTGTTGGCGCCGAACAATTACCTGGCGGTGTCCATCGACTACCTGTTCCAGAATCGGCCTGACTGGCGCGCCGACGCCGCCGTGGGTAAGACCGTGGTCAGCAGCGGCTTGATTGATCGCGTGGCCGCACGCATCGGCCGTCGCCTGTACGAAGTGCCGGTGGGCTTCAAGTGGTTTGCCGACGGCCTGTTCGACGGCTCGCTGGGCTTTGGCGGCGAAGAAAGCGCCGGCGCGTCGTTCCTGCGCAAGGACGGCACGGTGTGGAGCACCGACAAGGACGGCCTGATCCCAGCGTTGCTCGCGGCAGAAATGACCTCGCGCAAAGGCCAGGACCCAAGCCAGATCTACCGTGGCCTGACGGACGCCCTGGACGAACCCTTCGCCATCCGCGTCGACGCCAAGGCCACGCCGGCGCAGAAAGCCCTGCTGGGCAAACTGTCGCCGCAGCAAGTGACCTCTACCCAGTTGGCCGGGGAAAGCATCCAGCAGATCCTCAGCCATGCACCCGGCAACAACCAGGCGATTGGCGGCTTGAAGGTCATGACCGAAAACGGCTGGTTCGCCGCGCGCCCATCGGGCACCGAGGACATCTACAAGATCTACGCCGAGAGTTTCATTGGCGAAGATCACCTCAAGCAACTGGTGGAAGAGGCGCAGGTGCTGGTCGACGGCGCCATTACTCAATAACGCCAGGTGGGAGGGGGCAAGCCCCAATGCCAGCCAGTCAAGGCGGCACGCTGTAACTGTGGCGAGCGGGCTTGCCCTAATGCCGTTCAGTTAAGGCTTTTTTGTAGGAGCGAGCTTGCTCGCGAAAAACTTACAGGCGCCGCGTTGATTCAGGAAACACGCGTTATCGTTGACGTTTTTCGCGAGCAAGAACTAGGCGTCCCCCTCGCTCCTACAGAAGGCGATGTACGCTTAACTGAACGGCATTAGGGCTTGCCCCGCGTTGGGCTGCGTAGCAGCCCTGACCCAGGCGCCGCGTTCCTTCAGGCAGAACTCATTGGCTGGTTTTGGGGCCGCTTCGCGCCCCAACGCGGGGCAAGCCCGCTCGCCACAACAAGCCCGCTCGCCACAACAAGCCCGCTCGCCACAACAAGCCTGCTTGCCACAACAATCAGGCTCGCCATTTGCCCGTTCTATCTCTTGACTGACGGGCATTGGGGCTTGCCCCCCAGGTTTGATTCAGGCGGGGCGTCAGATCAGGCCAGGTCGACCAGCACGATTTCGCTGTCTTCTATCGCGGTCACGCGCAATACCTGCTCATCCTCTACCGCTACACCATCTCGAGCTTGCGCCCGCAAGCCATTGATCTCAATCACTCCCGTTGCCGGTACCAGGTAGGCGCGACGCCCGCTGTCCAGCCGGTATTCGGCACTTTCCCCAGCCTTCAGGGTCGCCGCCACCAGCCGTGCATCAGCCCGAATACGCAGGCTTTCGCTGTCACCGGCCTTGCCGCTGGCCAACGTGACAAACCCCTCGCGATCGCCCTTGGGAAACGGTTTGGCCCCCCATGACGGCGGCAATCCGGCCTCGTTCGGGATAATCCAGATTTGGAAAATCTTGGTCGGCGTGGCTTCCAGGTTGTATTCGCTGTGAGCGATCCCGGTGCCCGCGCTCATGACCTGTACGTCGCCGGCTTCGGTACGGCCCTTGTTGCCGAGGTTGTCTGCATGGCTGATGGCCCCCTCACGCACATAGGTGATGATTTCCATATCGCGGTGCGGGTGCTGCGGGAAACCGGTACCTGGGGCGATGATGTCATCGTTCCACACCCGCAGGTTGCCCCAGTGCATGCGCTTGGGGTCGTGGTACTCGGCGAAGGAAAAGTGATGATGGGCGTCAAGCCAACCATGATGGGCGCCACCCAGAGTGTTGAAAGGTCGAAGTTCAAGCATGACGGTCTCCTATTGATGAGCCTATCTTCCCTGAGCACATGATCGATAAAAAGCGTAAAAACTGCCTTATTCCTATCTGTAAATCCGATTGATTAGTGGCGTTTTGACTTTCACTTCATCGCCTAACTGCATGAGCGCAAAGCAATTGGCTGGAACTGCGCGCCGATTCCGGCGACCATGGCGCACTCGTCAAAGCCAAGCTCACCCCAGGAGTCCGCGTGCCGCAACAACAGCCTGAACTGCCCCCAGAACTTCGCCCTTTGGCTGAAATGCCGCTGCTGAAACGCCTGGCGGCCCGTTTATTCGGCCACGGTTTGACGCGCCTGCGCGCGCAGCACCGGTTTTCCTGGTTGCATGGGCAGGCCGATGGCTTTCGCAGCGGGCATGAGGCGGGTGTGGAGTATGGGTATCGCGAGGGTAAGGCCGATGGCCTTGAGGAAGGCCGCCAGGTCCTGTTGATCCGTGATTTCCGCCCGGACGAACACCGTGCCCCCGGCGTGGATGACAACCTGTTCGACGATTGGCGCCTGCCCCTCACCGCCGAGTTGAAGAAGCGCATCAAGGCCGACGTGGCGCGATTGCTGTCGGCCCATGCCCAACCCAGCACTGCCCAGTGGAAGATGATCTTCAGCGACACGCCGTCCACCTCGGTGATTGCCGGCGCCGGCGCGGGAAAATCCACCTCGTTGGTGCTGCGTATCCTGTTGCTCACCCATTACCTGGGCTATGAATTGAGCTCGATGACCGTGGTGACCTTTACCCGTGAGTCGCGCAAGGACTTCATTCAAAAGCTGATGGAGATTCTCAGCTTATGGGGCCAACCTATTGAAATGAAAGAAGCCCAAGCGGTGGTGCGTACCTTTCATTCGCGCATCCTACCCATGGTGCGCAGCCTGCCGGGCTTCGAGCGGCTGCAGGCATTCGAGAACCTCGGGGCCAGCGTCGAGGACGCCGACAGTAACCCGTTCGACCTGCGCATCAACCCAGCACAGCGCCATCAGTTGAACGCCTGTTATCACCAGTTGCAGGGGCGGCATCCACGTTTCCGCGAGCTGATCGCACCGCTGGCGCGCCATGGTTTGCAGCTCAAGGAGCTGGAGCGCGATCACCCGGATGTACAAAAGCGTATGGCGGTGACCGAACTGGCAGCCAAGCGCGATGAAGAGCTGTGCGATGTGATCGAGGACCTGTGGTTTCGCGCGGGCGCCTGGCCGATCAAAGGCATTGAACCCAACCGTCAGACCGTTGAGATCAATGGTGCGCAGTTTCATTGCCATGGCTATATCCCCCAGCTGGATGCCTGGGTGGTGCTGGGCTTCGACGCGCGGGAAAACGCTCAGGTCAGCCGCCCCAATGCCAAGCTGTCGGTACGCGCAGAGTGGGCAGTGAAGCGCACACTGTTTCAAGCTTTCTTCCGTAAGCCATTGATATGGATAGATAGTTACCAATCATCCGAGCGGCTTCTGAGTAGCCTCGCCGGTGATGCCAGCGCCGGGCCCGGCTTTGATTACAAGGTCAAAGGTGAGTTGTCCTCGGCACCGCTGCTGGACAGTTTTGTCATGGCGGCGGGCTTTATCGAGAACCTCGGTCTGGACGTGCCCACCGCTGTCGGCCAGATGAGTTTCGCCAAGGACGATCCGGACCGCTTGTTTTTCGAGGCCTTGAGCATCTTCTGGAAAGCCCTGGAAGATCATCTGCTGGACCAGACGCCGCCGATCATGACCTATAACCGGATGTTCTCGCTGTTCGGCGAAAACACCCCGGAAAACCTCATGCTGCTGAGTGATCCGCTGTTGCGGCCGTTGTCGCACCTGATGATCGACGAGTTCCAGGACGTATCGCCGCAGATCGTGTCCTGGATCCGTGCCAGCCTGCGAGAAATCCGCAGCCGTGGACCGGCCATGCACGTGGGGCGCGCGGCTCAGCATTCTTCGCTGCTATGCGTGGGCGATGACTGGCAATCGATCTACGGCTGGCGCGGCAGTTCGCCCAAGTACTTCATGGCGTTCAACCAGGAATTCCCGTCACCGAGTACCACCCGCGTGATGCTCGGCGAGAACTTCCGCAGTCACCAGCACATCATTGATGCGGCTGAACATATCGTGCGGGCCGCGCCGGCCATTCCGGGCAAGAAGGCCAAGGCCAGCGGGGCGCCGAGGGCGTTGGTGCCGGTCACCGTGCTGGCGCGGGATGATGCCGCACTCGGACGCCAGTTGCAGGCGCATTATGAGAAGGGTGAATCGGTATTAATACTGTATCGAAAAAGCAGCGATAAGCTACTGATTCAAGAGCATATTCAGTCTGTAGTTAATCTGGATTCCAGCTTGCCGCCCGCCGCGCGACGCCTCAAGCAACTGACGTATCACAGTGCCAAGGGGTTGCAGGCGGATACGGTTTTCCTGCTTGGCGATTGCCAGCACGTGACCAGCTCGCCCTACAAGAACCAGGTGTATCGCATGGCGGGCCTGGGCAAGGACGGTGACAGCGAGCCCTATGACACGGCACAAAAGGATGAGGTACTGCGCCTGGCCTATGTGGGCATCACCCGGGCGGTGAGCCACTGCTACTGGTACGTGGAACAGCCCGAGGGCCAAGCGGTGAATGTGCCCAAGGCGTCGGAGCGGGTGGATGGCAAGAAAGCGTTTTTCGATGATCAACGCAATTAGCCGGTAAATGCACCTCAGATGTGGGGGGGACAGGCTCCCTCCCACAGGGGGTTGCCGTGTGCTGGATCGGCCTCAGGCCCTCAGCGACTGCGGCGGCACAAACGAGGCCAGCTCATCTTCCACCGCCTCGATGATGCGTTCGACATCGGCGGCATTCATCACCGTGGCACAGGGGATGCCGGCGATGGCGATCAACGTCTCGCCGCTGGCCCGATCGAACAGGCGCGCGACCATGCTGCCGGGCGCGTCCATGCTGCCCTCGAAGCCCATTGGATGAAAATGCCAGCGCATCAGCTGGCAAGCGTTGGGGAACGTCACTTTGCTCATGTTGCGCACCTTGTTCATTGAGCGCTTCCTTTAGCTCGCGGCAAGGGCCAGGACCGTCACTGGTCATGGCACGTGAGAGCTTAAAAGTAGCATCCGTTCACACCCACAATGTGAGTTTTTTCGATCCGTTCGGCGGTTCTTTTCCCATTGTTTGACGTGGGTCATGTCGTACTTGAATCTGGGCAAAAGGCCATTAGTCTGAAGTGACGGCTGCCCATTGAAGGCTGTGCCGAAATTCGGCAATCTCCACGGTTTTCCCGCCACAGAGCCGTTCATGCCCGACAACGCCCCTGACGATGATTGCCAGCACACCCAAGCCACGAGGGCGTTAGTGCTGCGTCACCACCTATGCTGGCGCCATCGGGACCTGGACGGGGTGATGTCCTACTATCACCCGCACATCCAGTACCACGATTTCTTCCAGAACCGTGTCGTCGATTACGCGCAGTTGCGTGAGTACCTGCAAGCCAGCATGCCCCGCGGCCCGGATGAAGCCATTGAGCACATGGACCGTATTCGCGCCGATGGCGATACCGCGTTTATCCAGTACCGAATTACCTTGCGCGGCGGCCAGGGCCTGGTGTCGTTTCGTACCAGCGAGGCGATCACCGTGCGCGATGGGCTGATCTGGCGGGTCAATGAGTACGCTTCGCTGGTCCACGAACAGACGCCCCAAGCCACGCGCCCAACCGTCAGCCGCCTGGGCCTGTCACCTCAGCAACTGGGGCATATGGCCAATGACCTGCAGCAATACTTCCAGCAGCAGCAACCCTACCTGGACCCCGAGCTGGACCTGCAACGGGTCGCCAAGGAATGTGGCTATAGCCGCAATCAGATTTCCTACCTGTTGAACCAGGTGCTGGGGCAAAGCTTCTATCGCTACGTCAACCAGGCGCGGCTCCAGCATTTGCTCGTCGCGCTGGAACAGGCCGCGCCGCCGATCAAAGTGGATGACCTGGCGTTTGCCGCCGGCTTCAATTCGCTCTCGGCGTTCTACAGTGCTTTTCGCCAGCACACGGGCCAATCGCCGAAGGCCTACGTCAAACAAATTTCCCTGCGTGCACGCGCGCAAGACAGCCCCTGACACCGCGCTCTAGGATCCAGCCTATCGAAACGAGGTAGGGGAACCTGGCATGCCGGCATGGCGCAATATCAGTTTATGGATGGATCAACTGGACGACCCGCTGCAGGCGCGGCCGCCCCTGGTCCATGACCTGGACGTCAACGTTGCCATCATCGGCGCCGGTTACACCGGCCTGTGGACCGCCTATTACCTGAAGCGCCAGGCGCCCGAGCTGAAAATTGCGATCATCGAGGCGCAAACCGCCGGTTTCGGTGCGTCCGGGCGCAATGGCGGCTGGCTGATGGGCAACCTGTTGGGCGAAGACCGCCTGCTGGCGGGCCTGGCGCCGCAGCAACGCCGCGCCGCGTTTGACCTGTTGCATGGCATCCCCGATGAAGTGGCCCAGGTAGTGGCCCGCGAAGGCATCGAGTGTGACTACCGCAAGGGCGGTGCGCTGTATTGCGCGGCGCGTTACCCGGAGCAGGAAGGCAGCCTGCGCCGCTACCTGGAAAAGCTCTACGCCCAAGGCCTAACCGAAGCCGATTACCGTTGGCTGAACCCGCAACAGCTGGCCGAGCAGATACGCATCGCCAAGCCCTATGGCGGCATCTACGCTCCCCATGTCGCGACGATCAACCCGGCCAAGCTGGTACGTGGCCTTGCGCGCGTCGTTGAAAGCCTCGGGGTGACCCTCTATGAAAACAGCCCGGTGACCCATTGGCAGTCCGGCAGCCTGCGCACGGCCCAAGCCAGCGTGCGCGCCGGCTGGGTGGTGCCGGCCATCGAGGGCTATGCGCCGACGTTGCCACCCCTGGGGCGTTATCAGCTGCCGGTGCAAAGCCTGATCGTCGCGACCGAACCGTTGCCCGCCAGCACCTGGGATGAGATCGGCCTGAATCACGGCCAGGCCTTCGGCGAGAGCAGCCGGCAGGTTACCTACGGCCAGCGTTCGGCCGACAACCGCCTGGTGTTCGGCGCGCGCGGCGGTTATCAGTTTGCTGGCAAATTGCGCCACAACTTCGATTTGACCGACAGCGAAGTCGAGCTGCGTCGCTATCTGTTCGGTGAACTGTTCCCGCAGTTGAAGAATGTGCGGATTACCCATTCCTGGGGCGGCAACCTCGGCATGTCGCGACGTTTTCAGCCGCACATGCTGTGCGATCACAAGACCGGTATCGCGCTGTCCGGCGGTTATGGCGGGGAGGGCGTCGGCGCCACCAACCTGGGTGGTCGCACCCTGGCCGACTTGATCCTGGGCCGCGACACCCCGCTGACCCATCAACCCTGGGTGATCCGCGACCGTGGCCTGGAGGCGCTCAGGGCCTGGGAGCCCGAACCGTGCCGGTGGCTGGGCTACAACGCGATCATTCGTAGTTTTGTCCATGAAGACCAGGTATTGGCCAACCCCAATACCGCGCCCTGGCGCCGCAAGCTGGCGACCGGCGTGGCGGGCTTCATGGAAGGTTTCATGCACTGAGCCGTTTCACTCACACAGGTACACCCATGAGCATTACTCAATTCAAAGACGCGCTGAACACCCACCTGCCGGACTCGTCACCGGTCGCCGTACCCCTGGGGGAGCCCATCGCGGTGGCGTCGACCTTGAGCGTGGAACGCAGCGATGGCGTCGAAACCGGCATCTGGGCCTGCACCCCGGGCCGCTGGCGCCGCCAGATCAAATCCCAGGAGTTTTGTCACTTTATCCAGGGCCGCTGCACCTTCACCCCGGACGACGGTGAAGTCCTGCATATAGAAGCCGGCGATGCACTGATGTTGCCGGCCAACAGCACCGGAGTCTGGGATATCCAGGAAACCGTGCGCAAAACCTACGTATTGATCCTGTAACGCTTTGATCCTTGATCGCCTGCCATAAAAACAGCCCTAAAACCGCCAGGAAATCGAACCATGAAAGCCATTGCCCTGTTGCCCTTGATGTTGGTGGCCTCTATCAGCCAGGCCGCCGAAACGGTGAAGATCTACAACTGGTCGAGCTACATCGCGCCGGACACCACGAAGAACTTCCAGAAACAAACCGGCATCGGTTTCAGCTACGACGTGTATGACAGCAACGAGACCCTCGATGGCAAGTTGATGACGGGTAATTCCGGCTACGACGTGGTGTTCCCGTCCAACCACTTCATGGCGCGGCAGATCCAGGGTGGCGCGTTGAAAAAGCTCGACAGGAGCCAGTTGCCGAACTGGAAGAACCTCAACCCGGTACTGCTCAAGGCCCTGGAAAACAACGACCCCGGCAACGCCCACGGTTTTCCGTACCTGTGGGGCAGCACTGGCATTGGCTACAACATCGACAAGGTCAAGGCCGTGCTCGGTGACAACGCGCCGGTGAACTCCTGGGACCTGATCTTCAAGCCCGAATACATGGAGAAACTCAGCAAGTGCGGGGTGGCAATCCTGGATAACGGCCCGGAACTGTTGCCGATCGCCCTCAATTACCTGGGGCTGGCGCCGCACAGCAAGAACCCTGAGGACTATAAGAAAGCCGAGGCGCTGCTGATGAAAGTGCGGCCCTATGTGGCGTATTTCCACTCTTCGAAGTACACCGGCGACCTGGCCAATGGCGACATCTGCGTCGCAGTGGGCTTCTCCGGCGACGTGCTGCAAGCCGAAAGCCGGGCCAAGGAAGCCAAGAATGGCGTGAATATCGGTTATCAGATTCCCAAGGAAGGCGCGGCGATCTGGTTCGACATGGTGGCCATGCCCGCCGATGCGCCCGATGAAAAAGCCGGCTACGCCTTCATGAATTACCTGTTGGAACCCCAGGTAATGGCGGACATCACCAACTCGGTGCACTACGCCAACGGCAACAGCGCAGCGGATAGCCTGGTAGACCCTGAGATCAAGGCGGACACCAAGACCTACCCGAGCGACGAAATGATGGGCAAGTTATTCGCGCTGGAGGCCATGCCACTGAATATCGACCGGATTCGCACGCGGGTGTGGAACACCATTCGCACGGGTCGCTGAAGAACTAATGTGGGAGGGGCGGTGCGACGATTCGATTTGCCCCCGATGAGGGGGTGTCAGTTGATGCATTTGTGGCTGACCCACCGCCATCGGGGGCAAGCCCCCTCCCACAGTTTGATCTGCATCCATCAGGTAGGCCTCAGTTGGCTTTTGCGGTCTTGGAACCAACGGGAGTTGTGCTGGTGTACTCGATTAAAAATGTGGGAGGGGGCTTGCCCCCGATGAGGGCGTGTCAGTTGATGCATCTGCAACTGACCCACAGCTATCTGAGGCCCCCCCACATTTGGATTGAGTACAACCTCGGTCTCACGGGTTTTCCAGGTCATGCCCCAACGACTGGATAAACAACGAGAACAGCTCCGGCTGTGACGAGATGTCCAGCTTCGCGTACAAATGCCGACGGTGCACTTTCACCGTATCCGGCGAGATATTCAGGCGCTCGGCCATGGCCTTGGAGGAGAACCCACGCAGCACCAGGCGGGCGATTTCCAGTTCGCGGTCCGAGAGCACGCCGCAGCCGAACTGGCTCAATGCATCCCTGATCTGGCTGTCCATCGCCGGCGCACGCTGGGTGCTTTGCTGCCAATGCTGCTGCATCAATGGCAATACCCATGCCGCCAGGGTGGTCATCAGCCCGGTTTCGTCACCACTGAACCGCCGCTGCATGCCCAACGACAGCGACAACGTTCCCGCACCGGGCAGTTGCAGAATAAATTGCACCTCGTCTTCCAGCACGTTGTCGTGGAAGTAATTGAGGAAGTATTCACTCTGGCGAAAGTGATCCGGCGCCACCTCTTCCAGGCGATACACCCCGCTGGCGTAGCCTTCGCGACAGGCCTGGAAGAACGGATCGAGCAGGTACAGGCCATTGAGGTACACCAGCATCGACGCCGGCTTGCTGCTGGGCTGTGCGTCGTATTCCTCCAGCGCCTGGGGCGGGCCCTCCAGTGGGTAGAAAATCGCCAGGGCGTTATCGAAGGGCAGGCATTGGTGCAGCAACAGCACCAGCTGTTTCCAGAAGCGCTCGGTGCCGATGTGTGCCAGCGTGCGCCCCAGCCCCGCATGCATGCCGATTTCCCTGAACAGGCTCATGAGTCAGGCTCCCGCCATCAAAAGATCGGCCAAGGGTTCGGCTTTTTACCGGGTGTCGTCAAGGGGAGTACGCCAATAGGGGAATTGGCCGACAAGCCCTCAGCCGATAACGTCGCCATCAGTCAACGGGGAACATATCCCGGACGATCATCATTTTTCGTTTCTGCCTCACACCAAAAACAACGACAGAGGATAACGATATGAGTACTTCTCCCGCGCCAGACGGCGTGCTCAAACCCACCCTGAGCGTCTTCGATGTGGTTGCCATCACCGTTTCGGCGGTGACCCCGGCCAGTTCCGTATTTGTCATCGCGCCGTTTGCCATCCAGCAGGCGGGCAGTGGTGTGTTCCTGGCGTTTGTGATGGCCGGTTTGCTCGCGCTGATGTTCGCCTTCTGTTACGCCGAACTGGGTCGGGCGCACAACAGTGCCGGCGGTGAGTACGTGTACGCCAAGCGCGTATTCGGTGGCATGGCCGGCTACGCGACGTTTCTGACGGTGCTGGTGATGTTGCTGTTTATTCCGCCGGTGCTGGCCACCGGTGCAGCGACTTACCTCAACAACGCCCTGGGCACGAAATTCGACGCGCAAACCGTCGCCCTGGTCATCGTGGTCGGCAGCTACGCCCTGGGCATCCTCAATATCAAGCTCAACGCCTGGATCACCGGCACCTGCCTGCTGTTGGAAGTGGCGGCCTTGCTGGTCATCGTGTTTATCGGCTTCGGCCACCCGGTGCAACCGGTCAGTGTGTTGTTCCAGCCGCAGATCGTCGAAAACGGTGTGTTGCATCTGGCGCCCTGGGCCCTGGTGATCGGTGCGGTGGGCATTGGCCTGTTCTCGTTCAATGGCTATGGCCCGGCGGTGTTGCTCGCCGAAGACATGAAATGCGGCGGCAAGGGCGTGCACAAGGCTGTGCTGTGGTCCCTCGGGCTGGTGGTGGTGATCGAGATTGTGCCGATCACCGCGCTGTTGATTGGCGCACCGTCCCTGAGCGCGATGATCAGCAGCCCTGACCCCATCGGCTACCTGCTCACCAGCCACGGCAATGAAACCCTGTCACGCCTGGTCAGTGCGGGGATCTTCCTGTCGGTGTTCAACGCCATTGTCGCCATCGTCATCCAGATCGGCCGCGTGGTCTTCAGCAGTGGTCGCGATGCGCTGTGGACGCCGCGCATCAACCAGTTGTTCACGCGCATCCATCCACGCTGGGACTCGCCGTGGTTGGCTACGCTGTTCCTGGCGATCCCCTCGGCGTTGTTGAGTTTCAGCTCCAACCTGGCGGACCTCACGTCGTTCAGCGTGCTGCTGATCATGCTGGTGTACCTGGTGGTGGCCTTGAGCGCGCTGATGAGCCGGGTGCTGCTGCGCGACCGCGAGCATCCCTATCGCATGCCTTTGTGGCCGCTGCCGGCGTTGCTCGCGGTGCTGGGCGCGGGGTACCTGCTTGTGACCTTGCTGGTGGCTTCCTCGGTTCGCGACATCATGATCATCATCGGTTTGCTGGCGGTGTCGGTGATCCTGTATTGCATCAGTGGCCGGCTGAGTCCGGCGTTTCAGAAATTGTAAGGAGTGGGTATGCGTGCACGTCAATTGGGCATTACGTTGGGGCTGGGCACGCCCGGCGAATTGAATGCCATCACCGATGTTCCCGGCGTTCGCGTCGGCCACAGTACGCTCAAGACCCGCATCGACGGCAAGCAGGTGCGCACCGGTGTCAGCGTTATCCAGCCGCGCGCCGGGGAGGCGCGGCAACAGCCGTGTTTTGCCGGTTACCACGTGCTAAACGGCAACGGTGACGCCACCGGCCTGGAATGGATCAACGAAGCCGGCCTGTTGACGACGCCGCTGGCGATCACCAACACCCACAGCATCGGCATCGTGCGCGATACGTTGATCGCCCTGGAGCGCGAACGCCTGGCGGACCCGGCGGTGTATTGGTGCATGCCGGTGGTGATGGAAACCTATGACGGCCTGCTCAACGATATCTGGGGCCAGCACATCAAGCCTGCGCATGTGCGCGAGGCGGTGAACAACGCCGAACCGGGCCCGGTACAGGAGGGCGCTGTGGGCGGCGGCACCGGGATGATCTGCCATGAGTTCAAGGGTGGCATCGGCACGGCGTCGCGCCGCTTGCCAGCGGAGCAGGGCGGCTGGACCGTCGGCGTGCTGGTGCAGGCTAACCACGGCAAGCGCCAGGAACTGCGGGTCGACGGCTACCCGGCAGGCCGCCATTTGATGGACATCCCGTCACCGTTTGCCGAGCGTGGCACGCCGGGCATGGGCTCGATTGTGGTGATCCTGGCCACCGATGCGCCGTTGTTGCCGCATCAATGCCAGCGCCTGGCACAGCGCGCCTCCATTGGCATCGCCCGTACCGGCGGGGGTACCGAGGACTCCAGCGGCGACCTGTTCCTGGCCTTCGCCACTGGCAACCAGGATTTGCCGCCCGCGGATTACGGGCGCAAGGGCCTGCCGTTCAGCACCGCGTTGCAGATGGTCAATAACGACCATATTTCACCGTTGTTCCTCGCGGCGGCGGAGGCAGTGGAGGAGGCGATCATCAACGCCATGCTGGCTGGCGAAGACATGACGACGGACGACGGTGTGCAAGTGCCGGGCTTGAACGGCGAAACACTGTTACAGGCATTGGGCAAAGCCGGCTGGAGTGTGTCCCGGTAATAGGGGGCATGTACTTAATGATGTAAGTGTAATAACGGGCTAGATGAATAGTGCCAATGACACCGTGACAATACAGTGGATCCCTTAATGGGGTTTGCCGCTCTACTTGAGCGGCTTTACCCGTATTTAATATTTAAATAACAGCCCTGGTTATTTTGTCGGACAAAAGCAATCGGCCCCCAACAAACACGGCTTATGACTTCTCTAAGTTGCTCCTCTATGATTTTTCCACTGTGTAAATAGAGGTAGACGAAAGTTTTCAAATTGTGTCAGTTTCGATACGCCTTCAAAAGAGGCGAGTGATAGGACGATCTCGCCCGCGGGGTTCCTATCGATAAAAACTGATGCACTTGCAAACAAGGAAGTACGTTTATGTCAAAAGTAAAAGACAAGGCTATTGTGTCGGCGGCGCAAGCCAGCACCGCTTACTCGCAAATCGATAGCTTCAGCCATTTGTATGACCGTGGCGGCAACCTCACGATCAATGGCAAACCCTCCTATACCGTTGACCAGGCAGCCACCCAATTGCTGCGCGACGGCGCCGCGTACCGGGACGTTGACGGCAACGGCAAGATCGACCTGACCTACACCTTCCTGACCTCGGCCTCCTCGAGCACCCTGAACAAACACGGTATCTCGGGCTTCAGCCAGTTCAACGCCCAGCAGAAAGCCCAGGCCGCCCTGGCCATGCAATCCTGGTCGGACGTGGCCAACGTGACCTTCACCGAGAAGGCCAGCGGCGGTGACGCTCATATGACGTTCGGCAACTACAGCAGCGGCCAGGACGGCGCGGCAGCCTTTGCCTACCTGCCTGGCACCGGTGCGGGCTATGACGGCACGTCGTGGTACCTGACCAACAACAGCTACACGCCGAACAAGACCCCGGACCTGAACAACTACGGCCGGCAGACCCTGACCCACGAGATCGGCCACACCCTGGGCCTGGCGCACCCTGGCGACTACAACGCCGGGAACGGCAACCCGACCTACAACGACGCGACCTATGGACAGGACACGCGCGGCTACAGCCTCATGAGCTACTGGAGCGAAAGCAACACCAACCAGAACTTCAGTAAAGGCGGGGTTGAAGCCTATGCCTCCGGCCCGCTGATCGACGACATCGCCGCGATCCAGAAGCTCTACGGTGCCAACTACAACACCCGCGCCGGCGACACCACCTACGGGTTCAACTCCAACACCGGGCGTGACTTCCTCAGCGCCACCTCCAACGCCGACAAACTGGTGTTTTCGGTATGGGACGGTGGTGGCAACGACACCCTGGATTTCTCCGGTTTTACCCAGAACCAGAAGATCAACCTCAATGAAGCCTCGTTCTCCGATGTGGGCGGCCTGGTGGGTAACGTTTCGATCGCCAAGGGCGTGACCATCGAGAACGCCTTCGGTGGCGCGGGCAACGACCTGATCATCGGCAACAACGCCGCCAACGTGATCAAGGGCGGGGCCGGCAACGACCTCATCTACGGCGGCGGCGGTGCCGACCAACTGTGGGGCGGCGCCGGCAACGACACGTTTGTGTTCGGTGCCAGTTCCGATTCCAAGCCTGGGGCGGCGGACAAGATCTTTGACTTCACCTCGGGTTCGGACAAGATCGACCTGTCCGGCATCACCAAAGGCGCGGGCCTGACCTTCGTCAACGCGTTCACCGGGCATGCCGGCGATGCGGTATTGACCTATGCCTCGGGCACCAATCTGGGTACCTTGGCGGTGGACTTCTCCGGGCACGGCGTGGCGGACTTCCTCGTCACCACGGTCGGCCAGGCAGCGGTCAGCGATATCGTCGCGTGATACAAGGGCGCGGCGTTTCGGCGCCGCGCCTGTTGGATGGAGCGTGAAGATGCAGCGTTTTTTCAACTTGATCGCCTGCGTGTTGCAGGCGATGGTCATGTCGGCAGGAGCCCACGCAATGGCGAGCAGTCTTGTTTTACCCACGAGCGCCCAATTGGCCGGGCATTGGCAGTTGCACCAGCAGGACCAGGTGTGTGCCCTCGACCTGCTGGAACCGGCCAATGCCCTGGGCGGTGATGTGGCTTGTGTGACGCAATGGCTGGGTGACAAACCCCTGAGCTGGTCGCCGACGCCCGACGGTATCTGGCTGATGAATGCCGAAGGCACCGGGATCACCCATTTGAATCGCCAGAAGGATGGCGAATACAAAGGCCGCACACCCTCCGGAACGGAAGTGGTATTGCAACGCGCCCCTTAGTTATTGGTTATAACGCGATCACTCGATGTTATTAGTTGGCTGGCCCCGACCAGGGGCTCGGGCAACTTATGCGCGTAATTTGATTCAGGGAAGAGCAAGAGATATGGCCAAACCCCAAGGCGTTGCGCCCTTATTCAAGGCGCTGGGTGAATACAAGAGCATATTGATCAGCGTGGGTTGTTTTACCGCCTTGATTAACCTGCTGATGCTGGTGCCGTCCATTTATATGCTGCAAGTGTATGACCGCGTGCTGTCTTCCCAGAATGAAACAACCCTGGTGATGTTGACGCTGATGGTCGTGGGGTTCTTTGCGTTTATTGGCACGCTGGAAGTCATCCGCAGTTTTATCGTGATCCGCATCGGCAGCCAGTTGGAGCGACGTTTTAACTTACGCGTTTATAAAGCCGCGTTCGAACGCAACCTGCAACGTGGCCAAGGGCATGCCGGGCAGGCCCTGGGCGACCTGACCCATATCCGCCAATTCATTACCGGGCCGGCGCTGTTCGCTTTTTTCGATGCGCCGTGGTTTCCCATCTACCTGTTTGTGATCTTCCTGTTCAACGTGTGGTTGGGCGTCTTGGCGACGGCCGGCGCAGTGTTGCTGATTGCATTAGCGTGCCTTAACGAATACCTGACCAAAAAGCCGCTGGGGGAGGCCAGTGGTTTCTCCCAGCAATCCACCCAACTGGCCACCAGCCATTTACACAACGCCGAGACCATCCAGGCCATGGGCATGCTCGGCGCCCTGCGCCAGCGCTGGTTTGCCGTGCACTCGCAGTTCCTCGGCTTGCAGAACCAGGCCAGTGACACCGGCTCGGTGGTCACCTCAGTGAGCAAATCCCTGCGCCTGTGCCTGCAATCCCTGGTGCTGGGCCTGGGTGCGCTGCTGGTGATCCGCGGGGATATGACCGCCGGGATGATGATCGCCGGTTCTATCCTGATGGGCCGCGTGCTCAGCCCCATCGACCAACTGATTGCGGTGTGGAAGCAATGGAGTTCGGCCAAGCTGGCCTATCAGCGCCTGGATGAATTGCTGCGCGAGTTCCCGCCTGAAGTCGAGCACATGGCGTTGCCCGCGCCCAAGGGCCAGCTGAGTTTTGAGCAGGTCAGTGCTGGGCCGCCAGGGCGACGCATCGCCACCTTGCATCAAGTCAGTTTCAACCTGGGCGCCGGTGACGTGCTGGGGGTGCTCGGCGCCTCGGGCTCTGGCAAGTCGACCCTGGCCCGCGTGCTGGTGGGCGTGTGGCCGACCCTGGCCGGTACGGTGCGCCTGGATGGTGCGGATATCCATCGCTGGGACCGTGGCGACCTGGGCCCGCATATCGGCTATTTGCCCCAGGACATTGAGCTATTCAGCGGCAGCATTGCCGACAACATCGCGCGCTTTCGCGATGCCGACCCCGAGCGTGTGGTGAAGGCTGCGCAACAAGCCGGTGTGCATGAATTGATCCTGCGCTTGCCCCACGGGTATGACACGGTCCTGGGCGACAACGGCGGCGGCCTGTCCGGTGGCCAGAAACAACGGGTGGCCCTGGCCCGTGCACTGTATGGCGAGCCGCGCCTGATTGTGCTCGATGAACCCAACTCCAACCTCGACACCGTCGGCGAAGCCGCCCTGGCCAGCGCCATCGTGCAGATGAAGGCCCAGGGCAGCAGTGTGATCCTGGTCACCCATCGGTCCTCGGCGCTGGCCCAGGCTGACAAGTTGCTGGTGCTTAACGAAGGGCGTTTGCAGGCATTCGGGCCAAGCCAGGAAGTACTGCGGGCGTTGTCCGGCCACAGGGAGCACCCGCCCCAAGGTAGGAGCGAGCTTGCTCGCGAAGGGCGTTAACGATGACGCGCCCTGATTGGATACACGCGGTAACGGTGAGTTTTTCGCGAGCAAGCTCGCGCCTACAGGTTTTGCGTCAAGCAGTAAGGATGTCAGCATGATTCATGAACAACGCGACGCCCGGTTCTTCGCGCGCATGGGCTGGCTGCTGAGCGTGGTCGGTGCCGGTGGCTTTTTCCTCTGGGCCAGCCTGGCGCCCCTGGACCAGGGCATCCCGGTGCAGGGCACGGTGGTGGTGTCGGGCAAACGCAAGGCGGTGCAAACCTTCAGCCCCGGCGTGGTCAGTCGGATTCTGGTGAAGGAAGGGCAGTGGGTGAAGCAAGGCCAGCCGCTGTTCCGTCTCGACCAGACCCAGCACCAGGCCGACGTGCAGTCCCTGCAAGCCCAGTACCGCATGGCCTGGGCCAGCGTCGCGCGGTGGCAGAGCGAACGCGACAATCAATCGGCCATCACCTTTCCCGCTGAGCTGAGCAACAGCCCCGACCCGGCACTGGCGCTGGTCCTGGAAGGCCAGCGCCAATTGTTCAGCAGCCGGCGCGAAGCCTTTGCCCGTGAACAGGCGGGCATTCGCGCGAATATCGAGGGTGCCAGCGCGCAACTGAACGGCATGCGCCGTGCGCGCAGCGACCTGACCGCCCAGGCCCAGTCCCTGCGCGACCAACTGAGCAACCTGCAACCCTTGGCCGACAACGGTTATATCCCGCGCAACCGCTTGATGGAGTACCAGCGCCAGTTGTCCCAGGTGCAACAGGACCTGGCGCAGAACACCGGCGAAAGCGGCCGGGTGGAGCAGGGCATCCTTGAATCGCGCCTTAAGCTGCAGCAGCACAGCGAGGAATACCAGAAGGAAGTCCGCAGCCAACTGGCCGACGCACAGTTGCGCAGCCTGACCCTGGAGCAGCAACTCACCTCCGCCGGCTTCGATCTGCAACACAGCGAGATCAACGCACCGGCCGACGGCATCGCGGTCAACCTCAGCGTGCACACCGAGGGCGCCGTGGTGCGTGCCGGTGAAACCCTGCTGGAAATCGTGCCCCAGGGCACGCGCCTGGAAGTCGAAGGGCATTTGCCGGTGCACCTGGTGGACAAGGTCGGCACCCACTTGCCGGTCGATATCCTGTTCACCGCCTTCAACCAGAGCCGCACCCCACGTGTGCCGGGGGAAGTGAGCCTGATTTCCGCCGACCAGATGCTCGACGAAAAAACCGGCGCCCCGTATTACGTGCTGCGCACAGTCGTCAGCGAGGCGGCCCTGGAGAAACTCCACGGCCTGGTGATCAAGCCGGGCATGCCTGCCGAGATGTTCGTGCGCACTGGCGAACGCTCGTTGCTCAATTACCTGTTCAAGCCGTTGCTCGATCGCGCCGGCTCCGCGTTGACCGAGGAATGAGCATGAAGCCAGTGTTCATCACCTTGCTGCTGGCCTGCGCCAATGCCCAGGCCGCCATGGGCCCGTTCGATGTGTATGAACAGGCGCTGCGCAACGATCCGGTGTTTCTCGGCGCCATCAAGGAGCGCGATGCCGGCCTGGAAAACCGCACCATCGGTCGCGCCGGCCTGCTGCCCAAGCTGTCGTACACCTACAACAAGGGCCGCAACAACTCCCAGGCCACCTTGCCCGATGGGCGTGGCGGCAATTATCACGATGACCGCAACTACAACAGTTACGGCTCCACGTTCAGCCTGCAACAGCCGTTGTTCGACTACGAGGCTTACGCCAACTACCGCAAGGGCGTGGCCCAAGCGTTGTTTGCCGATGAGAGTTTTCGCGACAAGAGCCAGGCGCTGCTGGTGCGGGTGCTGAGTTATTACACCCAGGCACTGTTTGCCCAGGACCAGATCGATATCGCCCGCGCCAAGAAAAAAGCCTTCGAGCAGCAGTTCCAGCAGAACCGGCACCTGTTCCAGCAAGGCGAAGGCACGCGGACCGATATCCTCGAAGCCGAATCGCGCTATGAACTGGCCACCGCTGAAGAAATCCAGGCGCTGGATGAGCAGGACGCCTCGTTGAGAGAGCTGGGCGCCTTGATCGGCGTACAGAGCGTCAATATCACCGATTTGGCGCCCCTGAACCCAAGCTTCGCCGCCTTCACGCTGACGCCGGCCAACTACGACAGCTGGCATGAACTGGCGGTGAGCAACAACCCCACACTCGCGTCCCAGCGCCAGGCCCTGGAAGTGGCGCGTTACGAAGTGGAGCGCAACCGCGCCGGGCATTTGCCGAAGGTCATGGCGTATGCCAGCTCGCGCCAGCAGGAGTCCGACAGCGGCAACACCTACAACCAGCGCTACGACACCAACACCATCGGCGTCGAAGTCAGCCTGCCGTTGTACGCCGGGGGCGGTATTTCGGCGTCCACCCGCCAGGCCAGCCGCGCCATGGAGCAGGCCGAGTACGAACTGGAAGGCAAGACCCGCGAAACCCTGATCGAGCTGCGTCGGCAGTTCAGTGCCTGCCTGTCCGGTGTCAGCAAACTGCGCGCTTACCAAAAGGCCCTGACCTCGGCGCAAGCGCTGGTGGTGTCGACCCGGCAAAGCATCCTCGGTGGCGAGCGGGTCAACCTCGATGCGTTGAACGCTGAGCAACAGCTCTACAGCACGCGGCGCGACTTGGCCCAGGCGCGTTATGACTACCTGATGGCCTGGACCAAATTGCATTACTACGCCGGCAACCTGCGCGACACCGACCTGGCCAAGGTGGATGAGGCGTTCGGGCCGGCACCGCAGTAATTGACTTTCTCGACAATTCCAACAACAGAGAGGCAAGACCATGGGCGTGTTTGACTATAAAAACCTCGGGGCCGAAGGCTCCAAAGCGTTGTTCGCCGATGCCATGGCGATCACGCTGTATACCTACCACAACCTGGATAACGGCTTTGCCGTGGGCTACCAGCACAACGGCCTGGGGCTCGGCTTGCCGGCCACGCTGGTCGGTGCCCTGCTGGGCAGTACGGATTCCCAGGGCGTGATTCCCGGCATTCCCTGGAACCCGGACACGGAAAAAGCCGCCCTGGACGCTGTGCAACAGGCCGGTTGGACGCCCATCAGCGCGAGCGCCCTGGGCTATACCGGCAAGGTCGACGCCCGAGGCACGTTCTTCGGCGAAAAGGCCGGCTACACCACGGCCCAGGTCGAGGTACTGGGCAAGTACGATGACGCCGGCAAGTTGCTGGAAATCGGTATCGGTTTTCGCGGTACTTCAGGCCCTCGGGAAACGTTGATCAGCGACTCCATAGGGGATCTGGTCAGCGATCTGCTCGCCGCTCTGGGCCCCAAGGATTACGCGAAGAACTATGCCGGCGAAGCCTTTGGCGGCCTGCTCAAGAACGTCGCCGACTATGCCAGCGCCCACGGCCTCAGCGGCCACGACGTGGTGGTCAGCGGCCACAGCCTGGGCGGCCTGGCGGTCAACAGCATGGCCGACTTGAGCAGCGGCAAATGGGCGGGTTTCTACCAGGACGCCAACTACGTGGCCTACGCCTCGCCGACCCAGAGCGCCGGCGACAAGGTGCTCAATATCGGTTATGAAAACGACCCGGTATTCCGTGCGCTGGACGGCTCCTCCTTCAATTGGTCGTCGTTGGGCGTGCATGACCAACCCCATGAATCGACCACCGACAATATCGTCAGCTTCAACGACCACTACGCCTCGACGCTATGGAATGTGCTGCCGTTTTCCATCACCAACCTGCCGACTTGGATCTCGCATTTGCCCACGGGGTATGGCGATGGGATGACGCGCATCGTGGAATCGGGTTTCTATGCGCAGATGAGCCGCGATTCGACGATCATCGTCGCCAACCTGTCCGACCCGGCGCGGGCCAACACCTGGGTGCAGGACCTTAACCGCAATGCCGAGGCGCACAAGGGCAACACATTCATTATTGGCAGCGACGGCAATGACCTGATCCAGGGCGGCAAGGGCGCGGACTTTATCGAAGGCGGCAAGGGCAATGACACGATCCGCGACAGCAGCGGCCACAACACGTTTCTGTTCAACGGGCATTTCGGCCAGGACCGGATTATCGGCTATCAAGCCACCGACAAGCTGGTGTTCACGGATGTGCAGGGCAGTGCGGATTATCGTGATCACGCCAAGGTGGTAGGCGCGGATACGGTGATCAGTTTTGGCGCGGATTCGGTGACGTTGGTGGGGGTGGTCGGGCTGTCGGGGGAGGGGATTGTTATCGCTTGAAACTGTGGGAGGGGGCTGTTGTGGCGAGCGGGCTTGCCCCGCGTTGGGCTGCGAAGCAGCCCCCAACAAAGTCGCCAAGTTCTTTGTTCTTTCTGAAAAACCGCGGTGCCTGGGGTTAGGGCCGCTTCGCGCCCCAACGCGGGGCAAGCCCGCTCGCCACAACAGGCCTGCTCACCACACAAGCCTGCTCAGCACAGCAGGCCCACTCGCCACAGGGCGGCCAGTTTGCTGTGCGACAGCGCTAAGGACCTCCCATATTTGATCAGTGTTGGCGCTGGAAATCAGTCTTCCTTGCGCACCGTTGCCACATCGTCGGCCTTGACGCGGATGTGCTTGCCGGCAATATCGGTGAACTCATAAAACCCGTCGGCGGTCTTGGTTTTTGGAATGTCCTTGGTCAAATACTGTGTGCCATTTTGCAGCGTCACTACGGTTTGCGTCGCGCAACCGGCCAATACCAGAAAAGTGAGTGCAACCAGTGGCAGACTCAAATTCTTCATGTTCATAACCCTTACCTTAACCCTGAAAAAGTCCCGCGCCTGTGGCTGCGGGCAATAAATGGTACGCCATCAACTTCTCCATCTGATCACTTTTATGCAAAAAGTTGCGTGGGCCATTTATCTATTACCGATTGCAACAACGCGTTTGCGACGGCACTCTGTATGCATAACCAGTATTTGATCACTGCGCGCCATGGCCAATCCCCTCGACGATCCCCTGTATTACCTGCATAACTTCCGCCAAGTGCTGGATTGGCTGGGGCATCGCTACGCCGATTTACTCGACACGGATGAACAGCATTTCATTCAGCAATTTGACAGGTTGCCCCAGGCGTCCCAGGCGTTGTTGGTGCGCATGGTGATGCGCAAGGGTGTGCATTTTCGCGCGGGCAAGCTCACCTACCAGGAGATCGGCTGCCCCCATGCCGCTGTACGCCCCTTGCTGGAACTGGGTTGGGTCGACGACCGGTGCGCGCTGGCCTTCCACGAGTTGTTTGCGTTGCTGCAAAAAAGCGAAATGCTCGCGGTGTTCCAGGCGTGGATCGACCAGCCCAAAGGCAACAAGGCCGACTGGCTTGAACCCCTGGCGGCGCAATTCACCGAAAGCCGCAGCTTCGCCCACTGGTGCCCCGGGCTCGCCGACAGGTTGTACAGCCTGACCGTGATGGACCTGTGTGACCGCCTGCGCCTGATGTTCTTCGGCAACCTGCACCAGGACTGGTCGGAATTCGTGCTGGCGGACCTGGGCATCTACACCTATGAGAAGGTCGAGTTCTGCGCCGAGTCCCGTGGTTTGCGCACGCGCGACGATGTGCTCGGTTTTCTGTTCCTGCACCAGTGCCAACAGGCATTTGAAGCCGGCGAGGCGCTGGACACGCTACTGGCGCAGGTCGCCACGCTGCACACCGACAACCCTTGGCTGCAAAAGCGCCGGGCCAAATTGCTGTTCCAAGTCGGCCAGTATTGCGAACGCAATGCCGAGTTGGCCATGGCCGAGCAGATCTACCGCGCGTGTGCCTACCCCGGCGCACGCGCGCGACTGATCCGCGTGCTGGAGCGCCAGGAGGCTTATGCTCAAGCGCTGGCGCTGGCCTGCGCCGCCCAACAGGCGCCGGAAAGTGCCGCCGAACAGCAACACCTGTTGCGCGTCTTGCCGCGCCTGCAACGTAAGCTGGGGCAACCGCGCTTGCCCAAGGCCAAGCCGCGCGACGTCCCGCGCCTGGACCTGGCACTGGCCCCGCCGGAACCCTTGATGTCGGTGGAGTACTGCGTCCAGGCGCACCTGAGCGAACCCGATGCACCCGTGCATTACGTCGAGAACGGCCTGATCAATTCACTGTTCGGCCTGTTGTGCTGGGACGCGATCTTCGCACCGTTGCCGGGGGCGTTTTTCCACCCGTTCCAGCGCGGGCCGGCGGACCTGCACAGCGAGGATTTCCATTCACGGCGTGCGCCGCTGTTTGCGGCTGCCTTCGCGCAATTGCAGGATGAGCGCTACAAGGCAACCATTCGCCAGCGCTACGTGGACAAGTGGGGGATCCAGTCGCCGTTCGTGTTCTGGAACCTGCTCAGCGAGGCATTGCTCGAACAGGCCCTGGCCTGCTTACCCGCTGAACACCTGCGGCACTGGTTCGAGCGGCTGCTGCTGGATATCCGCGCCAACCGTGCGGGGATGCCGGACCTGATCCAGTTCTGGCCCGCCGAAAAAACCTACCGCATGATCGAAGTCAAAGGCCCCGGCGACCGCTTGCAAGACAACCAGCTGCGTTGGCTGGAGTTCTGTGGCCAATACCAGATGCCAGTCACGGTTTGCTACGTGCGCTGGGCGGAGCCAACCCCTTGAGCTACAGCGTGGCCGTGCGGGCGCTGTGTGAGTTCACCGCCAAGGTCGGCGACCTGGACCTGCGTTTCACCCCCTCGCCCAGCGCCCAGGAAGGCATTGCCGGGCACCGCACCGTTGCCGCGCGGCGCAGTGCGCACTACCAGAGCGAAGTGGCGCTGGAGGGCGAATACCAGCAGCTCAAGGTGCGGGGCAGGGCGGACGGCTACGACCCGGACAACAACCGCCTGGAAGAGGTGAAGACCTATCGCGGCGACCTCGACGCCCAGCCTGCCAACCATCGGCAACTGCATTGGGCCCAGGCCAAAGTCTACGGCTGGTTGATGTGCCAGAAGCTCGGGTTGACGCAGATCGACCTGGCGCTGGTGTATTTCGACATCGTCGGCGAGGGTGAGACCCTGCTCAATCAACGCTTCCAGGCGGCGGACCTGGAAGCGTTCTTCAACCAGCAATGCGCGCGGTTCCTGGAGTGGGCCCATCAGGAAATGCAGCACCGCGAAGCGCGCAACCACGCCGCACAAACCCTGGGGTTCCCCCATGCCGAGTTCCGCCCCGGCCAGCGAATCCTCGCGGAGTCGGTGTACAAGGCCGTCAGCACTGGCCGCTGCCTGATGGCCCAGGCGCCCACCGGTATCGGCAAGACCGTGGGCACGATCTTCCCGCTGCTCAAGGCCCTGGCGCCGCAGCAGTTGGACAAGGTGTTCTTCCTCACCGCCAAGACCCCCGGCCGCAAACTTGCCCTGGATGCGGCCAAGCTGCTGCACGCCAGCAGCGATTTGCCCCTGCGCGTCCTTGAACTGGTCGCGCGGGACAAAGCCTGCGAACACCTGGACAAAGCCTGCCACGGCGATTCGTGCCCGCTGGCCAAGGGGTTTTACGATCGCCTGCCCGCCGCCCGTGAGGCGGCATCAAGCGTGCGTCTGCTGGACCAGCGCAACCTGCGCGAAGTCGCCCTGGCCCACCATGTGTGTCCGTATTACCTGAGCCAGGAAATGGCGCGCTGGGCCGACCTGGTCGTGGCCGACTACAACTACTATTTCGACTTCGGCGCCATGCTGTTCGGCCTCGCCCAGCTCAACCAATGGCGCGCGGCGGTGCTGGTGGATGAAGCCCACAACCTGGTGGAACGCGCCCGCTCGATGTACAGCGCAAGCCTCAGCCAGTTCAGTCTCCAGGCCCTGCGCGACAGCGCCCCAGAGCCACTGAAGAAACCCTTGCAGCGCCTCAACCGCGAGTGGAATGCGTTGCACAAGGAACAGGTCGCACCGTACCAGGCCTATGCGACCCGGCCCGACAAACTGCTCCAGGCCCTGAGCCTGTGCATCAGCGCCATGGGCGACCACTTCAATGACCACCCCGAATCCCTGGCGGGCGAGCTGCAAGCCTTCTACTTCGAAGCGCTGCAATTTGCCAAAGTGGCAGAGCTGTTCAACGAGCACTTTATCTTCGACATCAGCAAGCATTCGCTCGGCGGCAAACGCAGCCGCTCGACCTTGTGCCTGCGCAATGTGGTGCCCGCCGAATTCATTCGGCCGCGCTTGACGGCGGCACGCAGCAGCGTGCTGTTTTCCGCCACGCTCAGCCCACGCCACTACTACGCCGACCTGCTGGGCCTGCCGGCAGACACGGCGTGGGTCGATGTGGAATCACCGTTCAAGGCCGAGCAGTTGCGGGTGCGCATTGTCGATGAAATCTCGACTCGGTTCGTGCATCGCCAAGCCTCGCTGGAACCCATCGTCGATTTGATCGCGAGCCAGTTCGCGCAACAACCGGGGAACTACCTGGCGTTTTTTTCGAGCTTTGATTACCTGCAACAAGTGGCTCAGTTACTGGCGCAACGGCACCCGGCGATTGCCCTGTGGCTGCAGGCGCGAGGCATGGCCGAAGCTGAACGCCAGGCCTTTCTCGACCAGTTCACCCAACACAGCCAAGGCATCGGGTTTGCGGTGCTGGGGGGAGCGTTTGGCGAAGGCATCGACTTGCCCGGCAGCCGTTTGATCGGCGCCTTTATTGCCACCCTGGGGCTGCCGCAACTGAACCCGGTCAACGAACAGATGAAGCTCAGGATGGGCGCGATTTTCGGTGCGGGTTACGACTACACCTACCTGTACCCCGGCATTCAAAAAGTCGTGCAGGCGGCGGGCAGGGTGATCCGCAGCGAACACGACCGGGGCGTGGTGATGCTGATCGATGATCGGTTTGGCCAACCCCAGGTGCGCCAGTTATTGCCGCGCTGGTGGGCGTTCGTATAGGACGGCGGTCTCTACCCCGCTCAGAGGATAGAGACGCGCGCCCGCATAACTGACCGACGCGTCCGGGACAGGATCCTTGCCCCAGAGCCAGGGGAATGTACCGTCAGTTGAACCGCCGACCGCACCGATTGACCGTCATTCAACTGATGGTCAACACCCGCCGAAGGGATTCGTTCAGGTTCACCGCGCGTGCGCGGGTGAACCCCGTCGCCAATATCACGTAATAAAACTCAGGACGGTAGCCTTTGAATTGCTGCAACTGCTCGCGGTAAATCAGGCGTTTGACGGGAGCGCCCGCAGGCCAGGAGAGCCCGACCTCTTTTGTTTCGATATGCAGGATCACATCGTTTAATGACCGCACATAACGCAAGATCACGGCAATCTGGTCGGTCGCCTGGCGCCACGCATAATAGGGGATGGACACAATCACATGCGCCGGGTCATCCGCGATGTGATCGTTGGGGTAGCCCTCTACGGAGGGCGCTTCCAGCCGGGCAATGTACCCGCGGACTTCGGCGGTGTTTTTCTTGGAGTAGACCTCGAAAGGGGGGACGGACTTCCTCAAGACAAAACTGACTTCTATGTGGCCCTCGGCGGCGGCGCGCACGTCAACGTAATCGATGAAGGTCGAATGCACTCGTCCGGGCCTGGTGATAGGGACGAACTTGTGGATGACCTTCACCCCACCTTTGGGAGGATAGATACGAATCATGACATCGTATATTTCATCTTTCAGGCCGACATTGGCCGGGGTGTGCATTTGCAGCTCCACCGGTTTTTCATCCACCAGTTCCAAATCGATATAGCCAACTGGGCCAGCGTCTGAAAAAACCGGACCATCAGGTGCATTCGCGTCCAGGTCAACCGACACGCGAATGGTGGCTGACCCTGGTGTAGAAATGTTGCCCACCAGGTCAATGACCTCAAGCCACACAGCCATATTGGGACTGTCGCCGGCGTCGACAAGGTGCTGGTAGGTCACATCGATCACGGTCGGCTGGAGGGGGCCAGCCGCTGTCTGGCTGATGATGACGTTCCCCCAGTGGAGAATGACGGTGTCCTTCGGGTGGTGATTAGGGTAGGGCTGAAGAGTGACCACCACCCCTTTCGTGGCGTTCCCTGGCACGATCACTTTCTCGGACAGACTGACCTTCAGCTCTGAGTGCCCCGGTTCGACTTGATTGTTGTCATCGCCGGCCGGGAGGTCGGTCTTGACCAATGTCAGCAGCGGATAGGACATATCGTAGTCGGCGCCACCCTTATAGTTAACGAGGTAGACCAGGGCATATCGACCGTCCGGCAGGTCTTTTTGCTGGGCGGCAAAGAAGTAACTGTTACGGGTTTCCTCGCCGGGCTCCAGGATCTTTGTACCCAGGATCACCACATTCGTTTCGCCGATCAGATAGCCCACGGTGATGACATCCCCGGGACTCGCGATCCAATTGCGTTGCACCTCGAGGGTCAGGCCGGACTCAAACAACCATGCTGCGATACCTGCGTCCTCGCCATCGACGTGATCGACCATGCCGGGGACGTTGAGTCGATCCAGATGCTTCGGGTTGTCCTTTTTTTCCAGCGTCAGGGTGTTGTTTTCAGTCGCACTTGGCGCTTCTTCGAGTGCGGCTGCAGGCTGAGTCTTCTTGGCGGGCATGATTGATCTCCTGATAGGCATCAGTGCACGTGATTGCACGTCAAACGGTGCGTTTGCCGTCATCAGATACCGGAATAAATGCATGCGCTACTGTCAGAGTTGACAGGTAGCGACCAATGGTCCTGTCAGCGTCATGGCGGTTTGCGATGAATCGATCAGCGATCATTGACCGCCCGTCGCCACCTGTTAACTCTGACAGTAGGCAAGCCATCGCAGGGGGCGTTTGATGGAGGCAAACCACCGCACCTGCTTGCAAGGACTCTCACCATGTCCAAAAAAGATAAGTCGAAAGCTGCTCTCCTGCCTGCCATCGTGGTGCCGCTGACGGAGCCACCTATCGCCGGGGATATTGACGCTGCCGACGGCGGCATCGGCTTGCGTCACACCGAATCGGCGCTGGTGGTGTATCTCGTCAATCCCAAAGACGGTGTCAGTGCCGGCAGCATCGCCTCGCTCTACTGGGGGAACCGGAATGTGCCAGTGGCGTCTACGCCTATTCGCGAAGGCGAGGAGAACCTGGACCTTATCCCGCTGACGGTGCCTGCGCACCGGATCGTCGAGTTCTGGGCCAACCCGGTGTTGGGCAAGCTGCGGCGCGCCAGCGGTAATGAAACCTTCACCGAAGAGCGCAAGTACCGGGTCATGCTGACACGCCCCGCAGGGCGCGACCCCGACGACGCGCTCCCCGGGCACCAGGGCCTGTCCTACGTAGTACCGCCGGAAGTGTTGCTCGATGGTGTCAACGAAACCAGGGCGCTGGCCGGGATCAAGATTCTTATCCACCATTGGCTGCACATGCATGCTTACGACCTGATCATTCTGGCCTGGGGGTCGCAGCAGGTGCTGCATCGGGTCCAGCCTGGGGAGGTGGGGCGCGATATCACCCTGACCGTTGACTACGCCACGATCAGCGCCGCCGGCAACAACCCCCTGACGCGCGTGGCTTACCAGGTCAAGAACGCCGTCGGCACTCTGCCGGATGAGTGGGCGCGCTGGTCGGCGGTATCGCTGATCGATGTGCATCTGCACCAGGTGCGGCCAGAGGCGCCGTGGCTGGCGTTCCCCGACACTGACAGGGTGGTCGACCTGGCCGAACTGGGCGGTTGGGACGTGGAAATCGAAACCTGGGTGACTAACGCGGAAGCCGCCGCCTATGACTACGTAAGCTTGATCTGGGCCGGTGTCGACAGTGAGGGCAACCCGTTCCCCCATACGCCGATCAAACCGTTGAACAGAGCGGGGGTGCATTCCTTCGAGGTCCCCAACGCGCTGGTCGTCGCCATTGCCGATGGGACCGTCAGCGTGCATATGCTGTTCCAGAAAGGCGTGGTGGAGCAGCCCTCGGAAAAACTCTACCTCGAGATCGTCGGCAAGGTCGTAAGATGGCCGCCGCCCACGATTGACGAGGATAAGGGCGGCAAGATTGAGCCGAGTAAAGAGGCGACTGTGCGGTTTCCTCTGCAAGGGAGCTGGCCGCCCGATGGTTATCTGGAGGTTATCTTCCTCGTCAGCAGCCCCGATAACACGATCGAGCACCGTGTTGGCCGCGAGGTCGACGATGTGGACCCCACACCGGAAGGCGACATGCTGTTCACGGTGTACCCCGCCGAGCTGCAGCGTTTCGACGGTCACCTGGTGGAAGTGTTTTACGCGCACACACGGCCAGGCGGGCGGCCCCAAGAGTCGCTGCGGCTGAAAATTCTCGTGGGTGAGATTCAACGCACACTGCCTGCGCCGATCATTGAAAAGATCATTGGAAGCCAGTTGAACCCGGACGATATCGAGGGCTACGCCAAGGTGTTTGCACCGGCCGGCGATACGAAGCGTGGAGACTGGGTGCGCATGTACTGGAACGGCCCGCTTGTCCGCACCAATGTGCCGGTGCAGGTGGCGGTCGATAACAGCACCACCGAGCACGATATCGATGAGTTCTATGTCAATAACAACCTCAATGAAACCGTGGCGGTCTTCTACACCTTGACACGTGGCGACGAGCTGCCGCGTTATTCGCAAGTCACTGAGGTGCTGATCAGCCGCAACCTGGGTGAACTGCTGGCGCCGACATTGCTTGAGGCGCAGATAACCGGCCCCGACACCGCCGACCTGGAGCCGCTGCGAGTGCAGCAGGGTGCCCAGTTGGTGGTGCGTTATGTGGGCATGCGTGACGATGATTGGATCAAGCCTTATATGGAGGGCGAGGGCGATGGCGGCTCGCCGGATATTCCGGCCAAGCCGGGTAATCGGGTATTGCAGGAGGTGGTGTTCGATATTACGCGGGACGCGATTAGCGCCAACATTCGGGACCGTGATGCCACGGTGGTTTTCACGTATGCCGTGACCCGGGGTGACGACACGAAGCACTCGGCGAAGCTGACGGTGACGGTGAAGCCGATACCGGCCGCCGAGCTGGCAAAGACCGTGATTCGTATCAATCAGGCCAACCAGACCACGAAAGTCCTGGGCCTGAGTGCAGTAACCTCCGGGGGAACCCTGCGCGTTGGGTCGTGGCCGTTTATCGCCGCCTATCAACCGGTAGCCATGGTGCTCAGCGGTTTTAACAGGAATGGCACAGCACATAATCGTACGGTATGGACCCTGGCCTCCAATGCTGTAACCGCAGATTGGTACAGCAATGGTTATTATGAACAGGCTGTCGCGGCGACTTACTTCAGTGAGCTGGGCCATAACACCAAACTGACCTTGCAGTTCAAGGCAGTGCTGGGCACCAGCAAACTTGATGCCGATGCCATTATCTTTGCGCCAATCATCTACACCATTAACGACCTGCCGGCTCAATTCCCGCTGCCCACGCTGACCCAGGCCACTGGTAGTGGTTCTCCGGTGCGCCTTGCGGCCTTGAATGCGCAAAATGGCGGCACGGTATCGGTAGCGTTCTCACCGATGTATGCCACCGACAAGATCAAGGTCACGATGGTCGGGACACCGGGACTCGGTTCGCCGGTGATTGCCGAGAAAAATGGCTTGGCCAGCGGCGTGGTGACTTTTGATATCCCCAAGACAGCGATAGCCGCCAACATCGGTAATGCAAACAAGACGTTTACCCTTAAGTATGAGGTTACTCGTGCTGGGGAAACGCGAAGCTCACTGATATTAACGGTGGCGGTGACGCCGATACCGGTGTCGGCTTTGCCACAGGTGATCATCAACCGTGTGCCCCATAACGGCCTGCTGGATTTGAACACTATCACCGGCAACCCCTTGGCCGCCGTGCTTAAGTGGCCATTTATTGCCACCGGACAACGCGTGTGGATAACACTCAAGTCCAGCAGACATGAACCGTTGCCGGTATTGACCAATTATCCAATTCTCTCATCGGAGTTGAACGGACTGACGAACAAGCCAGTGTCACGTGATTGGTTGCAAAAAATACCGCCTGATGATCCCATCTCCGTAGAAATTAAGGTGACACTTGATGGCAGCGCTGATGTTTCGAGAGCGGTTAGTTTTGCGCCTACTACTTATAAGGTAAAAAGGGTGCCTACAGTAGATAGGACTGACTTCAGCAACTATGACTGGAATGAGTGGTACAACGTTGGTCAGGATGGAGCTCTTATAAAAGAGGGCGCAAATATATATTGGCGGAGCATACAAGTAACAAACGGATTCCCAAGGCTTTCAAAGCGATATGGCTATTTCAGCCCTATAAGCATAAAGACCATTGAAATATCTTGCGATTATAGACATGAGGTTGGCGCGAACGATACGGTTTTTCGGGTGATAACATTTCCCGGTACCGATGATTATGAGAGCCCTACATTCCCATATTCACCCACTTGGAGGAATGTGAAATTTACCGTAAGTGGTCCTTCATTTAATGGATGGTTTAGTGTGGATGTCTATATTAAGAACTCCGCAGGAATTTCTACATCCATAGACAATATAGTCGTAACAATACTATAACGGCGCGTATCGCTTAACAACGAAACAGCCGGGACGGAATAATTGCGGAATAACCGGAGCAGACTGAGTTAACAAAATAACCGAGTACCTATCCACTGCCTCAAACGGATAGGTACTCGCTGCTTTTAGCCCTGAATGTGTAAAAACGCCTGCCACTCTCTCTCGCTGCCGACCTCAAGCGGAGCAGAGTGTCAAGCTACCAAGATTGATCTCGGCGTAGCACCGCCAATACCGAGCGGATCCTGGTCCAGAATGTAGCTGATGTGTTTACGGTGATTTGCTTAACTGACGCAATCGGGAGCACGCCCCCTCCCACCGTTTACACGACCTCCAGATAAGAACTATGAATCGCCCGCGCCAACTCCCTCACCGTGTCAATAAACTCCGTCAACCGGCTATGCAAACTTTCAGTCGCACTTGGCGCTTCTTCGAGTGCGGCTGCAGGCTGAGTCTTCTTGGCGGGCATGATTGATCTCCTGATAGGCATCAGTGCACGTGATTGCACGTCAAACGGTGCGTTTGCCGTCATCAGATACCGGAATAAATGCATGCGCTACTGTCAGAGTTGACAGGTAGCGACCAATGGTCCTGTCAGCGTCATGGCGGTTTGCGATGAATCGATCAGCGATCATTGACCGCCCGTCGCCACCTGTTAACTCTGACAGTAGGCAAGCCATCGCAGGGGGCGTTTGATGGAGGCAAACCACCGCACCTGCTTGCAAGGACTCTCACCATGTCCAAAAAAGATAAGTCGAAAGCTGCTCTCCTGCCTGCCATCGTGGTGCCGCTGACGGAGCCACCTATCGCCGGGGATATTGACGCTGCCGACGGCGGCATCGGCTTGCGTCACACCGAATCGGCGCTGGTGGTGTATCTCGTCAATCCCAAAGACGGTGTCAGTGCCGGCAGCATCGCCTCGCTCTACTGGGGGAACCGGAATGTGCCAGTGGCGTCTACGCCTATTCGCGAAGGCGAGGAGAACCTGGACCTTATCCCGCTGACGGTGCCTGCGCACCGGATCGTCGAGTTCTGGGCCAACCCGGTGTTGGGCAAGCTGCGGCGCGCCAGCGGTAATGAAACCTTCACCGAAGAGCGCAAGTACCGGGTCATGCTGACACGCCCCGCAGGGCGCGACCCCGACGACGCGCTCCCCGGGCACCAGGGCCTGTCCTACGTAGTACCGCCGGAAGTGTTGCTCGATGGTGTCAACGAAACCAGGGCGCTGGCCGGGATCAAGATTCTTATCCACCATTGGCTGCACATGCATGCTTACGACCTGATCATTCTGGCCTGGGGGTCGCAGCAGGTGCTGCATCGGGTTCAGCCTGGGGAGGTGGGGCGCGATATCACCCTGACCGTTGACTACGCCACGATCAGCGCCGCCGGCAACAACCCCCTGACGCGCGTGGCTTACCAGGTCAAGAACGCCGTCGGCACTCTGCCGGATGAGTGGGCGCGCTGGTCGGCGGTATCGCTGATCGATGTGCATCTGCACCAGGTGCGGCCAGAGGCGCCGTGGCTGGCGTTCCCCGACACTGACAGGGTGGTCGACCTGGCCGAACTGGGCGGTTGGGACGTGGAAATCGAAACCTGGGTGACTAACGCGGAAGCCGCCGCCTATGACTACGTAAGCTTGATCTGGGCCGGTGTCGACAGTGAGGGCAACCCGTTCCCCCATACGCCGATCAAACCGTTGAACAGAGCGGGGGTGCACTCCTTCGAGGTCCCCAACGCGCTGGTCGTTGCCATTGCCGAGGGGACCGTCAGCGTGCATATGCTGTTCCAGAAAGGCGTGGTGGAGCAGCCCTCGGAAAAACTCTACCTCGAGATCGTCGGCAAGGTCGTAAGATGGCCGCCACCCACGATTGACGAGGATAAGGGCGGCAAGATTGAGCCGAGTAAAGAGGCGACTGTGCGGTTTCCTCTGCAAGGGAGCTGGCCGCCCGATGGTTATCTGGAGGTTATCTTCCTCGTCAGCAGCCCCGATAACACGATCGAGCACCGTGTTGGCCGCGAGGTCGACGATGTGGACCCCACACCGGAAGGCGACATGCTGTTCACGGTGTACCCCGCCGAGCTGCAGCGTTTCGACGGTCACCTGGTGGAAGTGTTTTACGCGCACACACGGCCAGGCGGGCGGCCCCAAGAGTCGCTGCGGCTGAAAATCCTCGTGGGTGAGATTCAACGCACACTGCCTGCGCCGATCATTGAAAAGGTCATTGGAAGCCAGTTGAACCCGGACGATATCGAGGGCTACGCCAAGGTGTTTGCACCGGCCGGCGATACGAAGCGTGGAGACTGGGTGCGCATGTACTGGAACGGCCCGCTTGTCCGCACCAATGTGCCGGTGCAGGTGGCGGTCGATAACAGCATCACCGAGCACCATATCGATGAGTTCTATGTCAATAACAACCTCAATGAAACCGTGGCGGTCTTCTACACCTTGACACGTGGCGACGAGCTGCCGCGTTATTCGCAAGTCACGGAGGTGCTGATCAGCCGCAACCTGGGTGAACTGCTGGCGCCGACATTGCTTGAGGCGCAGATAACCGGCCCCGACACCGCCGACCTGGAGCCGCTGCGAGTGCAGCAGGGCGCCCAGTTGGTGGTGCGTTATGTGGGCATGCGTGACGATGATTGGATCAAGCCTTATATGGCGGGCACGGGCGATGGCGGCTCGCCGGATATTCCGGCCAAGCCGGGTAATCGGGTGTTGCAGGAGGTGGTGTTCGATATTACGCGGGACGCGATTAGCGCCAACATTCGGGACCGTGATACCACGGTGGTTTTCACGTATGCCGTGACCCGGGGTGACGACACGAAGCACTCGGCGAAGCTGACGGTGAAGGTGAAGCCGATACCGCTGTCGGCTTTGCCACAGGTGATCATCAACCGTGTGCCCCATAACGGCCTGCTGGACTTGAACACTATCGTCGGCAACCCCTTGGCCGCCGTGCTCAAGTGGCCATTTATTGCCACCGGACAACGCGTGTGGATAACACTCAACTCCAGCAGACAGGAACCGTTGCCGGTATTGACCAATTATCCAATTCTCTCATCGGAGTTGAACGGACTGACGAACAAGCCAGTGTCACGTGATTGGTTGCAAAAAATACCGCCTGATGATCCCATCTCCGTAGAAATGAAGGTGACACTTGATGGCGGTGCTCATGTTGCGAGAGCGGTTAGTTTTGCGCCTACTACTTATAAGGTAAAAAGGGTGCCTGCAGTAGATAGGACTGACTTCAGCAACTATGACTGGAATGAGTGGGTCAACGTTGATGAGGATGGAGCTCTTATAAAAGAGGGCGCAAATATATATTGGCGGAGCATACAAGTAGGAGGCGGATTCCCAAGGCTTTCAAAGCGATATAACAAATTCAGCCATATAAGCATGAAGACCATTGAAATATCTTGCGATTATAGACATGAGGTTGGAGCGAACGATACGATTTTTCGGGTGATGATATTTCGCAGTCGCGGTTATTATGAGAGCCCTACATTCCCATATTCACCCACCTGGAGGAATATGAAATTTACCGTAAGTCGCCCTTTAGTTGATGGATTGCTTACTGTGGAAGTCTATATTAAGAACTCCGCAGGAATTTCTACATCCATAGACAATATAGTCGTAACAATACTATAGCGGCGCGCATCGCTTAACAGAGCCCGCTCGCCACAAGGGCATGCGGCGCCCTGGATTGGTGCATGAACAAACTTGAACTTCACCCTCACTGCCTTCTTCTAAGGGGGGTCAGCCCCGGCATGGAGCACCGATGTGCCCAGAATCATTTCACCCGACACCCCCGAATCGAGCCTGATCGATCACAGCGAACACAACGCCAAGATCTTCGGCTCGCCCAAGGACCGCCTGGATTTCTACCGCCGCGAGATCCAGTACGAAACCAGCATCCTGGCCAACCGCACCGACGCCTACCTCACCGCGCAATCGTTCCTGGTCATTGCCTTCGTCTCCGGCATGGGCAACCTCAACCCGGAGTGGGGCAAGTTGTTCACCCTGGTGGTGCCGGTGTTCCTGGCTTTCCTCGGCATCCTCAGTTCCCTGAATGCCTGGCCGGGGATCCGTGCCGCGTACGAGATCATCGACCACTGGCACTACAAGCAGAGCGAATTGCTGCGCAGCGAACCGGTGATGGGCATGGCCTACGATGAATCGCCGCTGTTCTCGGAGATGGAGTCCTCCCACAAGGGCTATCGCAAGTCGCTGCTGTTCTCCATGCGCGCGCCATGGCTGTTCATGGTGTTCTGGGTGTTGCTCGGCGCCTACGCCTTTTATATCCAGATCGATAATCCCGTTTCTTAAGGCATTGGAACTTCGCCTGCCGTCGACCCCAAGGCCAAGGAAAACGACTACAGTCCAGATTTCAAGCCCGAGCGCGAGCCCAAGCCTGAAACCGATGCCGATATCGACACCCAAGGCGGTTAGAGGAGACGGTCATGTCCAAAGAACGCGAAGAAGCAGATGAAGAGGAAGAAGAACTCAATGACCCGGGCAATGAGGACCCAGGGTCGCTGATGGATGATGCAGAAGTGCCGCTGAGCCATGTCGATGAAGCGGAGAATAGGGGGAACAGAGAGCCTCAAGACTGATCCTGCGCCCTGGCACGTCGTTCATACCACACCCGCCGAGGCCATGAATGACGAGGCTTAGGGCGATCACCGCCACCGTCAGGTTCACCGCCACTTCGCTGCCGGTGCCGACCAGCCCATGGTCAGGACGCCACTGGCCGCAGGTCATTCGCGACCCATTTGACCGATAAACGACATCGGCCCAATCCCATCCATTGAACGACTGTTCAGTTTCAACTATGTTGACCGTATCCACCCGTTTGCGGCTCCGCGGGTTTGCGCTGTTTCTTCTTGAACGAGAGGCTTTGGCATGCGGTTTTCCCCCTTCGTTGAGCGTATTGCAGGGCAAGGCGTCGCCGCCTGGGATATCCATCACGCCGCCTACCAGGCCGCCAGCCAGGGCGAAGACATCATCATCCTCAGCGTCGGCGACCCCGATTTCGCCACGCCGTCCTTCATCACCGACGCGGCTATCGACGCGCTGCGCCAAGGCGACACTCACTACACGGAAATTCCCGGTCGCCCGGCCCTGCGTGACGCAATCGCCGCACGCTACAGCAAGACCCTGGCGCGGCCCGTTAACGCCCACAACGTGATCAGCGTGGCCGGCGCGCAGAACGCCTTGTTCGTCACCTCGCTGTGCCTGTTGCAGGCGGGGGACGAAGTGCTGGTGCTCGACCCGATGTACGTCACCTACGAGGCCACGCTCAAGGCCAGCGGCGCGACATTGGTGCGGGTGGCGTGTTCACCCGAGTCAGGCTTTCGCCTCGACGCACAACAGCTCGCCGCCGCAGTTACCCCACGCACCCGGGCGTTGTTTTTTTCCAACCCGAACAACCCCACCGGCGTGGTGCTCAACCCGCAGGAACTGCAAGCCATCGCCGACCTGGCCATAGCCCATGACCTGTGGGTGGTGGTCGACGAGGTCTACGAAAGCCTGGTGTTCGAAGGCCAATACCACAGCCTGGCCGCGCTGCCGGGCATGGCCGAGCGTTGCGTGGTGATTGGCAGCTTGTCCAAGTCCCACGCAATGACCGGCTGGCGTATCGGCTGGATCGTCGCCGAACCCACGCTGATCGCCCACGCGCAAACCCTGGTGCTGAGCATGCTCTATGGTCTGCCCGGCTTCGTGATGGAGGCGGCGACCGCAGCGGTGTTGGCCTTTGATGAAGTCACCGTGGGCATGCGCGACATCTATCGCCGGCGCCGTGACCTGGTGGTGGCGGGCCTCGGCGCATGCACGGGGATCAAGGTCCTGACGCCGCAGGCCGGGATGTTCGTACTGGTCGATGTGCGCGGCACGGGCCTCAGTTCGCTGGACTTTGCCTGGCGGCTGTTCCGCGAGGCGGGTGTATCGGTGCTCGACGCCGCAGCATTCGGCGAGCCCGCCCAAGGGTTTGTGCGCCTGTCTTTCACCTTAAGTGAAGAGCGCCTGGCCGAAGCCTGCCGGCGCATCGTGCAGTTTGTCGACAAGCTGGCCGGCGAACCGCGTGTCGCGGCGGCGCCCAGGGTCGAAGTGGTGCAGCCTGCGCAGGCGAAAAAGATGATCGAAGTGATTGACCTGCATAAGCGCTTCGGCAATATCGAAGTGCTCAAGGGTATTTCCCTTACCGCTCGCGAAGGCGAGGTGATCTCGCTGATCGGCGCCAGCGGCTCGGGCAAGAGCACCTTGCTGCGCTGTATCAATATGCTTGAAGTCCCGGACCAGGGCAGCATTCACGTGGACGGTGAAAGCATCAAGCTCAACTATGGCCGCCCCGGTGCGCCGCTGGTGGCCGACGCCCGGCAACTGGTGCGCATCCGCTCGACCCTGGGCATGGTCTTCCAGAACTTCAACCTGTGGCCGCACCGCACGGTGTTGGAGAACCTGATCGAAGCCCCGACCCAGGTACTGCGTGAAAGCCGTGCCGAGGCCATCGAACGCGCCGAAGCCTTGCTCGACCGCGTCGGCCTGGCCGCCAAGCGCAACGAGTACCCGGCGTTTCTCTCCGGTGGCCAGCAGCAACGGGTGGCGATTGCCCGCGCACTGGCCATGCGCCCCAAAGTGATGTTGTTCGACGAACCCACCTCGGCCCTCGACCCGGAGCTGGTGGGCGAAGTGCTGCGCGTTATCCGCTCCCTGGCCGAAGAAGGCCGCACCATGATCCTGGTCACCCATGAAATGGCTTTCGCCCGGGATGTGTCGTCCAAAGTGGCTTTTCTGCATCAAGGCTTGATCGAAGAAGCCGGTTCGCCGGATTCGGTGTTCATCGACCCACGCAGTGAACGTTGCCGACAGTTCGTCAACGCACACCAAACGCGCTAACTCCAAAAAGACGGGGCAAATCATGACTTTCAAACCCATGGCAAGGTGGTTGAGCAGTGCAGTGTTGATGGTGGCCGCAGGTTTTACCCTGGCGGCAGAGAAACCCATCGTGTTTGCGGTCGCGGCCGAACCTTACCCGCCGTTCACCGTAAAAGGCGGCAATGGCCAATGGTCCGGTTTTGAAGTGGACCTGATCCACAAGCTTTGCCAAGGCATGAAAGCCGAGTGCCAGATCCAGGAGGTGGCGTGGGATGGCATCATTCCTTCGCTGTTGGCGAAGAAAATCGACGTGATCTTCTCCTCGATGTCAGTCACCGAGGAGCGCGAAAAGCAAATCGCCTTCAGCCGCGCCTACTACGATTCCCTGCTGGGCGTCGCCGGGCCCAAAGGCAGCGAAGTGGAGATCTCCCCGGCGGGCCTCAAGGGCAAGTTGATCGGTGTGCAGATCTCCACCGTCAGTGCCAACTACCTGAAGAAGTACTACGAAAATATCGCCGACCTGAAGTACTACGACACCCAGGAATCGGCGAATGCCGACCTGATTGCCGGGCGCATCGACTACATGATGGCCGACGACACGGCCATCGCGATGATGGTCAAGACCCCGGAAGCCAGTGGCCTGGCACATATCGCCAGCGTGTCGTACGACCCGATTATCGGGCGGGGTGTCGGCGCCGGGCTACGCAAGGAAGACACCGCGTTGAAAGCGCGCTTGGACAAGGCCATCGGCGAGCTGTTGGTCAGCCAGGACTATGACGACCTGTCCCAGCATTACTTTGGCCTGTCGGTGAGCCCGTGCAAGCGCGGCGATACCCCGGCGTTTGTCAGCAAGACCTGCGACAGCCCGTACCCATCCGTTGCCCAGAAGTCTGAATAATGTTCGACCTTCTCAGTTTCAGCGAACACGGGTGGGGCCAGGCGTTGCTCAAGGGGTTATGGATGACCCTGCAGATCTCCGCGGGGGCCTTTGCCGTGGGCGTGTTGATCGGCCTGCTGGTGGCCTGCGCCAAGCTCAGCGCACCCCGTCCGATTGCCCTGCTGATGCGCGGTTACACCACGGTGTTTCGCGCGGTGCCGGAACTGCTGCTGATCCTGCTGTTGTATTACGCGGGGTCCATGGGCCTGAATGCGCTGATGCTGTGGCTGGGCGGCGCGCAGGTCAATATCAGCGGGCCGTTGGTGGCGATCCTGGTGCTGGGGCTGGTGCAGGGCGCCTATGCCTCGGAGATTTTCCGCGCCGCGATCCTGGCGATTCCCCACGGCCAGATCGAAGCGGCACGGGCCTTTGGCTTGAGCGGCATGGGCCTGTTTCGCCGGGTGACGTTACCGATCATGGCCCCGTATGCCTTGGCGGGCATGTCCAACCTCTGGATCAACCTGATCAAGGACAGCGCCTTGATCAGCGTGGTCGGTACCAATGAGTTGCTGTACACCGCCAAGCAGGCGGCGGGCTCGACCCGGCAATACCTGCTGTTCTACCTCACGGCCGCCGCCTTGTATTACCTGGTGACGCTGGCTTCCAACCACCTGTCGGGGCGCCTGGAGCGACGTATTCGTCGCTGGATGCCGAGTGTCGAGTGAGGGCCACATGCCTGAGTGGATAAGTTATTACGCGGGGCTGATCGCCAAGGGTTTGCAGACCAGTTTGTCATTGTTGCTGATCAGCGCGGTGCTGGGGTTTGCCCTGGCGGTGCTGGTGGCGTTGGCACGGTTGTCGCGGCGCAAGTGGCTGGCGCGCAGTGCATTGGCCTACACCAGTGTGTTGCGCGGTACGCCGCTGCTGATCCAGATCTACATCTTCTACTATGGGCTGGGCAGCCTGTTCGCCCAGTTTCCGGTGATCCGGGGCAGTGTCCTCTGGCCGTTTTTGCGCGACGGCTACTGGTACATCGTGTTCGCCCTGGTGCTCTCGGTGGGCGCCTATGTGGGGGAAGTGATTCGCGGCGGCTTGCTGGCCGTGTCCAAGGGGGAGATGGAAGCGGCCTCGGCGTTTGGCATGACCCCGCGCCAGGCGCTGTTGCGCGTGCGTCTGCCCAGGGCGATGCGCCTGCTGTTGCCGACGTTGGCGGGGGAAACGGTGATGTTGCTCAAGTCCACCGCGCTGGCCTCGACCATTGCCGTGGTCGACCTGCTGGGCGCGGCCAACGTGGTGCGCGCGCAGACCTTGCAGATCTACCAGCCGTTGCTGCTGGTGGCCGGGGTCTACCTGTGCCTGACCTTTTTGATTGAAGCGCTGTACGCCATCGCCGAGCGACGCGGTACGCCGCTGCGCAGGGCTGCCGGATGAGCCAGGACCGCTCGCTGCAAGGGATTGCCCTGTGCGCCCTGGCCTACGCGTTCCTGGGGTTGCAGGACGCTGCGATCAAATGGCTGGTGGCTGATTATTCGGTATTCACTGTCCTGTTCTGGCGCAGCCTGGTGGTGGTCGCCGCGTGTGTGATCGCCGGGCGCATGGGGCTGTTGCGCCGCGCCTGGTGCTCGCTCAGCCGTAGGCTGTTGATCATTCGTGGGCTGTTGTCGCTGCTTGCCTGGTTGCTGTACTACACCGCCGCCAGGGACCTGACCCTGGCGGAAATGACCACCCTGTATTTCTCCGCGCCGATCATGGTGACCTTGCTCGCGGCGCTGATCCTCAAGGAACGCGCCAGCCGGGGCCAGTGGGTTTCGTTGATCATCGGCTTTATCGGCGTGGTCATTGCCTGCCGCCCGAGCCACAGGGTCGACCCGCTGCCGATCGCCCTGACCCTGGCGGCGGCCCTATGCTGGGCGTTCACCTATATCCAACTGCGCCAGGTCGACCTGACCACCTCGGTGCTGGAGCAGATGCTGATCACCAATGTGGTGTTCGTGATCTGTATGGCCGTGACGTTGCCCTGGACCCATACGCCGTCACCGACGCCGGCCTGGCTGGGGATGTTGGCGGCGGGGTGTGTGGGCGGTATCGGCCAGTTCCTGCTGTTTGCCAGTTTCCGTCGTGCTACCGCGACCTTGCTCGCGCCGTTCGAGTACACCGGGCTGGTTTGGGCGTTCCTGCTGTCGAGCCTGATCTGGGGCGTGTCGATGGACGTCTCGCTGATCATCGGCGCGGTACTGATCGCCGTCAGCGGCACCCTGGCCATGCTCAGCGCACGGCGCCCGGTGTCACAGGGCGTGGTTGGCGCCGAATGCGCCGTGACGCAACCCTTGTACCCAGCAGCGGCAGATGTGCAGCCCGTTGGCGGGGCTGAAGGTGCCGGGGTTGAGGCAGCCCTCGAGCCAGAGTCCGTCAAGCATCGCCGATAGACCAATAGCGGCCAGGTGGGTGTCGTGAATCTGCAGGTTTTCGCTGCGCGCCAGATCATCCAGCAGTCGCTGGATCAAGCCCAGGTAGGCGCGGTAGCTGTTTTCGTGGGACTGGTTTACGTGGGGTGAATGACGGATCAGGCTCCAGAACACCACCCACACCCCGAGCAGATCGGGGTCCATGACCCGTGGCGAAAACGATGCGCTGAGAAAGGCGTCCAGGCGTGCGGCGGCGCCTTCGACCGCTTCGACTTGCGCCCACAGGGCCGTGGTCAGCTCGTTGGCCAGCTTGTGGTAGGTCTCGGCGATCAGTGCATCGATGCTGCCGAAATGATGATTGAGCAAGCCCACGGAAACCCCGGCCTGCGCCGCGATACGCCGCACCGAAATCCCGGCATGGCCGTCGCGGGCGAGGCAGGTGAGGGTGGCGGCAACCAGCAGGTCGCGGCGTTCATCGGGGTCGGCACGGCGCAGTTTGGGAGGGACGACAGTCATGGAAAGGCCTTTGATCAAACACCGGAGTGTCAAGGTTAGTTGAACGGCCGTTCAATCTCTACCGGTTAAGTGATAAGAGGTCCTGCTAAAACTGGCTGTTGTGGTGAGCAGGCTTGTTCTGGCCAGCAGGCTTGCCCTAATGCCGTTCAGTTAAGGCTTTTTTGTAGGAGCGAGCTTGCTCGCGAAGAACTCACAGGCGCCGCGTTGATTCAGGAAACACGCGTGATCGTTGACGTTTTTCGCGAGCAAGCTCGCTCCTACAGAAGGCGATGTACGCTTAACTGAACGGCATTAGGGCTTGCCCCGCGTTGGGCTGCGCAGCAGCCCCATTACAGGCGATGTGTTTTTAACTGATACACCGCGGTGCCTGGTTTTGGGCCTGCTGCGCAGCCCAACGCGGGGCAAGCCCGCTCGCCACAGGTAAGCCCACTGGCCACAGGCAAGCCCACTGACCACAAAAATACGGTCGTTTATTTGTGTTGGATAAGAGGAGGGCAAGGCATGGCAATCGATCTTTCGTGGCAGGTGCCCGGCGATGCTGGCAACCTGCTGTCTATCAACGCCTGGCGTTTCGAAGGCGACGGCAGCGGACCCAGGGTCCACTTGCAAGCCGGCGTTCACGCCGATGAAATCGCCGGGATGCTGGTGCTGCACCACCTGCTGCCGCGCTTGCAACGCTGTCAGCAGCAAGGCCGCCTGAAGGGCTGCGTGACGCTGGTACCGCAGGCCAACCCGTTCGGCATCGGCCAGTTTCGCCAGGGCAAATTATTGGGGCGTTTTCACGAAGCCAGTGGGCAGAATTTCAACCGCGCATTTGACCACTCCCTGGCCATGGAGCGCCCGGCGAGCAACCTGGCGCAATGGCAAAAGAGCCTGGTGCAACTGGCCGCTGATGCCGACCTGGTGCTGGACCTGCACACCGATGACGAAGCACTGCCCTACCTCTACATCCACCGCAGCTTCTGGCCCGAGCAAGGCCTGGCACTGGCGGCCGCGTTGCAGGTGGACGTGGTGATCGTCTGGGAGGACGGCGGTGATGGCTCCTTTGAAGAAACCCTCATCAACCACGCCGCGCCGCAGTTGGCCGCGACCGTCGAGTTGCGTGGGCAAGCGGATGTCAGCGATGCCCTGGCACAACAGGATGCCGATGGGCTGTGGGCCTGGCTGTGCATCAATGGCGTGGTCGACGAGCTGGCGGCGATCAGCGAATGGCAGGGCGACGCAGTGGACATGGGCTGCATGGAAACCGTCCTCGCCCCTCGCGCCGGTGTGCTGGTGTTCGAAAAAAGCCTGGGTGATCCGGTCGAGGAGGGGGAGCGTTTTGCCAGGATCATCGGGCGCCCTGGTGACCCGGATACGGAGGTAACGCTGCATGCCGCACAAACCGGGCGAATGGTCACCCGCCATCGTGAACGCCTGGTGGCCCAGGGTGCGGTGGTGGCCAAATTCACCGGCACACGCTTATCCGACAGCTACAGCGGCGGCGTGCTGGACCCTTAGACAACGAATGCCCTCCAACGAGCGTATTGGCAGACGGGGCGGCAAACCGCCCCGTCAGCGGGCCATGCGGTTCAGAGTTCGATGCTGCTGATCACCTGGGTACTGTCATTCGGATCGATCACGCTATGGAATCCCAAGTCACGGGTCAGGTCGCGCAGCCGGGAGTTGGTGGCCCCGTCGATTGTGTACATGCGTTTGAACCCGTTGGCGCGCGCCGCTTTTATCAGGTGCTGCATCAGGATGTACCCCAGGCCCTGTTGTTGCCAGTTATCGGCCACGGTTACCGCGCATTCGCATTCGTGCTCCTTGGCTTCGGCGTAGCGAGCCACGCCGATTTCGATCAGCTTGCCGTTGTCGTGCACCAGGGCGATAAAGGCCATACGGTGCTGATTATCGACATTCATCAACTGATCCATGAGGCGCTTGCCGGGCTCGTTGATTTCACCCAGGAAGCGCGCGTGCCGCGACTCGGGGGACAGGTTCTTGATGAAATCGTATTCGCGCTCTCGATCGGCGGCGGTCAACGGACGTATCAGCACGTGGCGGCCGTCTTTGAGTTCGTCGATCCAGTGTTCGTGGGGGGCTGCCTCCTTATAGGCGGCATCGGCTTGCCTGTTGTGTTCTGCGAGGGTGGGCATGGCATGACCTCCGAAGGTTGGACGGGATTGAAACAGCGTCTTTTCCATTGGTTTGTACGCCTTTACCGACCGTTAAAGCTGACCTGGATCAGATCAGCATCACTCCGGCCCATGCCGATGACAGCCGGCAATAAACATCTTGAGTTGCGGCATATCGAGAATGTCGACATTGCGAGCGCTGATATGCACCAGGCCCAGTTTGCGCAGTTGCGCGATACTGCGGCATACCGTCTCCAGGCGCAGGCCCAAGTAAGAGCCGATTTCTTCGCGTCTCATCCGTAATACAAAAGAGCGGGATGAATAACCGCGCGTACTCATGCGCGCCGATAGATTCAATACAAACGCGGCCAGTCGCTCATCGGCATTCATATTGCCCATTTGTAATAACATACTGTGATCACGCACTATTTCGCGGCTCATGATCTTGTTCAAGTTATGTTGCAGCGATGGAATCTGGCTGGCCAGCCGTTCAAGTTGGTGGAAGTGAATCGGACACACTTCGCTGTCTTCCAGGGCCACGGCATGGCAGGCATGCTGCTCGGCGCTGATGGCGTCCAGGCCGAGCATTTCCCCGGCCATCTGGAAGCCGGTGACTTGTTCGCGACCGTCCAGGGAGACAATACAGGTCTTGAAAAAGCCGGTTCGCACGGCGTAGAGCGAGCGCAGCGGGTCTGCGGTGCGATACAGCGAGGCGCCCTTTTTAACTTTGACCCGTTGGGGAATAAGTGTATCCAGGCGGCTCACTTCGCTATCGTTCAGACCGATGGGTAAACACAACTCTAGAACGCTGCAATTGGCGCAAGCTGTCCTTAAATTTTGCGTTTGTACAAGTATTGGTGTCGACTTCATTTTAAAAAAGCCTCTTGCACACTTGCCGGTTGTCTAGATAACACTAAACAACACGTGATGAAAAAAGCTAGGTGCGGACTTATATATTTAGACGGCTGGAGGGTTCCGAATGCCTGGCGTCAGGCTGAGGCATCCAAATGAATTGTTTTGGCGCGAAGTACCCCCGCGACGAATAGTGCCGCGGGGGCGAGCAAAGTGCGTGTGATCAATCAACGATTTCGGGCTTCACCATCCAGACGCTGCACGGCATCTTGTACAACAGCGATTCGGCGGTACTACCCAGTAAGCGCGACAGCCCGTGATGGCCGACCCGCCCCATGACAATCACATCGACATTGTAGGCATCGGCGTAGCTGGACAGCACTTTCGCCGGGTTGCCCAGGATCATATGGCGCTGTGCTGGCGGGATCCCGTTGCGCGCGGCCAGGTCATTGAAGGCCTGCCCCTGTTCGTCGAACAAACGCTTGGCGGCGACCGACGAGAAGAAGCCGGCGCCGCTGCCAAACCCGTACTCCTGGGCGCCCAGGTCGGACAGGTCATGGGCGTACACCACTTCCACCTCGGCATCGCAGGCGGTGGCCAACTTGACCGCTTCATGCAGGATGCGGTCGTTAAGGTCGTCATAGTGCTCATTGCGATGGAACGGGTCCACGGCGGCCACGATCTTGCGCGGCAAGGCATGTTGCGCACCGCTGACAAAATGCAGTGGCACCGGGCATTCGCGAATCAGGTGCACATCCAGTGGCGTGAACATCAGCCGCGACAGCAGCGACTCATGCTCCAGCGCCTTGATTACCACGGCCATCGGCTCTTCCCGCAGGCGCACCAATATCTCCTGCAGCGGGCGTTCCACCCAGGCCACCTCGGTGGTGACCGTCAGCCCGAGATTGCGTAACGGCCGGGCCTGGTCCTCCAGCCATTGATGATGACGCTCGACGTAGCCCAGGCGCATCTGTTCCAGCGCCTGTTCATTGACCAGGCCGGCGGTGGCCAGGCCTTCCAGGTAATCAAAGGCCAGGATGTGCAGCGCGGCGCCTTCGGCCTTGGCCAGGGCCGCGGCCCTGTCGAAGGCCGGACTGTGCTCCATCAATGGTGAAACCAGCAACAAGTAACGGGCTTGAGTGGACATGGGCAATCTCCCTTGGGTAAGCGGCGGATAGCAGCGGGCAATGGTGCCTGCCTGACATCATCGCGCCGGGCGCCGGTGGCGGTTTGACTTGCATCAAGTCGCCTTGAGCGGGAGCCAGGTCAACGATGCGCGGTCAGGGGCCATGATCAATCCGGGGATTGTTGATCATGATCAACTTGTGCCGTGCGTTCGCGGCGCAGTCTGGTCGCCAATCAGGCTTTTCCGGCCCAGGAGGTCACAGCATGGCAACCATGAGAGCAGCTGTCTTCGTTGAAAAAAACCGCATCGTCCTGGACGACAAACCCATTCCCGAAGTCGGTCCGTTGGACGCCTTGGTGCGCATTACCACCACCACCATCTGCGGTACCGACGTGCATATCCTGCGCGGCGAGTACCCGGTCGCCAAAGGCCTGACCGTGGGCCATGAACCGGTGGGCGTGATTGAGCGGCTGGGGTCCCAGGTTCGCGGGTTTGTCGAAGGCCAGCGGGTGATCGCCGGCGCCATCACCCCCAGCGGGCAAAGCTACGCCTGCCTGTGCGGGTGTGGCTCCCAGGACGGCCCCGATACACGGCATGGCTTTCGCGCTGCGGGGGGCTGGAAATTCGGCAATACCCTCGACGGCTGCCAGGCCGAATACGTGCTGGTCCCCGATGCGCTGGCCAACCTGTGCCCGATCCCCGACGGTTTAAGTGACGAACAGGTGCTGATGTGCCCGGACATCATGTCCACCGGGTTTTCCGGGGCCGAGCGCGGCGAGGTGAGCATTGGCGACACGGTGGTGGTATTCGCCCTGGGGCCGATCGGCTTGTGCGCGGTGGCGGGGGCACGCCTTAAAGGCGCCTCGATGATTATCGGGGTCGACGGGGTCAGTGAACGCATGAACGTCGCCCGCAGCCTCGGCGCTACCCATATCGTCGATTTCAAGAAAGGCAATGTGGTCGAGCAAATCATGGCGCTCACGGACGGCCGTGGGGTCGACGTGGCGATCGAAGCCCTGGGCACCCAGGGCACCTTCGAGTCGGCCTTGCGCGTGCTGCGCCCCGGTGGGCGCCTGTCCAGCCTGGGGGTGTATTCCAGTGACCTGCACATTCCCTATGACGCCTTCAGTGCGGGGCTGGGGGATTACAGCATCGTGTCGACCCTGTGCCCCGGCGGCAAGGAGCGCATGCGCCGCTTGATGGCCGTGGTTGCCAGCGGCGGGGTGGACCTGTCGCCCCTGGTGACCCACCGCTTCAAGCTCGACGATATCGAGGCGGCCTATGAGCTGTTTGCCCATCAACGCGATGGCGTCATGAAGGTCGCGATTACTCCCTGAAGGCGCCTGGGGGCGCCAGCCGAGGCCAAGGATGCTGATCACCATCACACAACAACAGGCGCCGCTGCGCTGGACAGTACATATGGACGCCTGGTTCGTGCATTTCACCAGCCTGGCCGCAGCCGAAGACTTCGTGCACCGCCTGCGGGCACGGCTGGACGCACCTCATCCCTGGCCAAGCGTCGCCGCGCCAAGGGGCACCACAGGTTCTGCACCGGCTTTGATTCGCACCGGCGGGTATGGATGACGCACACCCTCGACCTGGCCGGTGCCGCTGCGGCGCTGGGTATCGGCATGCTGATCGGGCTTGAGCGCGAACGTCGCAAGGGGCAGGGCGAACTGCGCGCTTTTGCCGGTTTGCGCACTTATTCCATCACCGCGTTATTAGGCTATGTGACGCAGCAAGTCGGTGGCGGCCTGTTGTTGGGGCTGATCGCCGGCTGCCTGGCGGTGATCGCCAGCACGGCGTACTGGAAGAGCCAGGATAAAGACCCGGGCATCACCAGCGAAGTCACCTTGCTCATGGTGCTGGTATTGGGCGCAGGGTGTGGGGACGCCCCCGAACGGGCTATCGCCATCGGCGTCGTCGTCGCCGGTTTGCTGGCCTACCGCGACAAACTGCATAACTTTGCCCGCATCCAATTGACCGACATCGAAATGCGTGACGGGCTGTTGCTGCTGATCGTGGCGCTGGTGGTGTTGCCGCTGGCGCCGGATCGCTTTATCGGCCCCTATGGTGCGCTTAACCCGCGCACTATCTGTACCTTGACGGTGTTGTTGATGGCGGTAGGGGCGGTGGGCCATGTGGCGGTGCGCGCGCTTGGGCCGCGGTATGGCTACGTCGTGGGCGCCATTGCTTCGGGGTTCGCTTCCAGCACGGTGACCGTGGCCGCCATGGGCCAGATCGTCGGCAAGGAGCCGCAGCACCTGCGCACCCTCGCGGCAGCGGCGATTTTTTCGAATATTGCCACCGTGACCCAAATGGCGCTGATCCTCGGCGCCGTGGAGCCGAGGCTGCTTTCGCAGATGGCCTGGCCGCTGCTCGCCGGGTTTGCCACTACCGCGTTGTATGGGGCAGCCCTGATGCTGCGCGCGCCGACGACAGCGGCCAGCCAAATCATCAAGGTCGGCGGTGCATTCGACCTCAAGCTGGCGCTGATCATGGTCTTGACCCTGACCGGCATTACCTTCCTGTCGTCAGTGATGCTCCATCACTTCGGCCAGGTGGGGGTGATGTTAACCGCGACCTTGAGTGGTTTCGCCGACGCCCACGCGTCCATCGCCTCGATTGCCGCCCTGGCCACCAGCGGCCAGTTGTCCCTGGAGGCTGCGTCCATTCCGATATTGCTGGTGGTCAGTTGCAACGCGCTGAGCAAGTGCCTGGTGGCCTGGGTCAGCGGCGGCCGCACATTCGCCGCCTACGTGATCGCCGGGCAAGTGCTGCTGACCGGCGCAATGTGGCTGGGCACACTGCTCAGGTAACGTGCGCGCGCATCGGGATCTCCAGGGTCGCTCGCAGGCCACCGGTTTCCCGGTTTTCAAGGCGCACCCGCCCCCCCAGGCGCTGGGCGATGGTTTGTACGATCGTCAGGCCCAGGCCCGCCCCCTTGGCATTGCCGCGGCTGTAAAACCGCTCGAAGAGCCGGTCGCGCTGGGCCTCATCGATGCCGGGGCCCTGGTCGTCGATGGTCAGGGCGAAATACTCGGCGTTTTTGCACAAACCCACGGTGATCACCCCATGTTCCGGGGAGAAATTCGCCGCGTTGGTCACCAGGTTGGTCAAGGCGATATCGATCGCGCCGGCGTCGGTCGTCACCTGGTACGGCGCATCGTCGACCTCGAGCACCAGTTCCAAGTCCTTGCTCAGCAACCAGGGGGTCAACTGGATCAGGGTTTCACGCACCGTTGTCGCCAGGTCGATCGCCTGTACCGCTGGCTGCCCGGCGCTCGGTTCCAGGCGTGCCATGGTCAGCAACTGGTTGACCAGGCGGCTGGTGCGGTCGACACCGGCGATCAGGAAGGCCAGGGACTCGCGCCGCTCGGTTTCGGTGCCGGCTTCCAGCAGGTTTTGCGCATGCACCCGCAATACCGCCAGGGGCGTGCGCATTTCGTGGGCGGCGTCGGCAATAAAGCGTCGCTCGCGGCCCAGCATGTCCTGGATTTGCGCGAGCATACGGTTCAACGCCGCCTGCATCGGTTCCAGCTCCATGGGCAAGGGCGTCAGTTGCATCGGTTCCAGGGAACCGGAATGCCGTGCACGCAAGGTGGCCGCCATGTCGGCCAAGGGCTTGAGCCCCCAGCCAATCGCCAGCCAGACCATGGCGGCAAGGATCAGGCTGCCCAGCACATTCGGCCACAAGGTATGCCGCACGATGCGCTGGACCAGGTCGGAGCGCACATCGTCGCGCTCGCCCACCCAAATGCGCAGGCCATTGTCCTTGTCCTTGAGCACGAAGCCGCGCCATTGCCGGCCATTGAGGTCGTCGATATTGCTATAGCCCGGTTGTTCCGGGGGCGTGGCGAATGACGGTGAACTGGCGGTAAACACCAGCAGTTCGCCCTGGGGGTTCCACACCTGGAAGGCAATCTTGCTTTCGTAAGGGTGCCCATCCACCTTGGGCATGGCTTCGCCCAAGGCTTTGTTGAAGGCGCGATACAGCTCGGTCTGGTCTTTGCTCGCCAGTGGCATGCTCATGACGCCCTGGACCAGGCGTGCGTTCTGCGCCAGTTGCGCATCGTAGACTTCGGCGATTTCGTGATTGCTGTCGTGCAGGTTCAGCACACTGATCACCAGCAATCCGGCGAGCATCAGGCCGATGATCAGGGTCAGGGTGCGCCGCCGAATCGAGGTCATCCGCGCTCCTCCACCAGGTAGCCGACGCCGCGAACGGTACGGATCAGTTCGCTGGAGAACTTCTTGCGCAGGTGATGGATGTGCACCTCCAGGGTGTTGCTTTCGGCTTCTTCGTTCCAGCCGTAGAGCAGTTGCATCAGCTGGTCACGGGTCATCACGCGGCCTGGCGGCGACAGCAGTTCGTGCAGCAGTTGATATTCCTTGGGCGTGAGCAGCACCGGTTCGCCGTGGTAGCTGACTTGCTGTGTGCTCGGATCCAGGCAAATGCCCGCGTGTTCGATCATCACCCGCGCACGTCCGGCGCTGCGCCGTAGCAGGGCACGCAGGCGCGCCTTGAGTTCGGCCAGGTCGAAGGGCTTGACCAGGTAATCGTCGGCGCCGGCATCCAACCCGGCGATGCGGTCTTCGGTGGCGTCCCGCGCCGTGAGGATCAGCACCGGCAGGTTCGAGCCGCTGTCGCGCAGGCGTCGCAGCACCTCCAAGCCATCCATGCGCGGCAGGCCGAGATCGAGCACCACCACGTCAAAGGTTTCGCTGAGCAAGGCATGCAAGGCACTGCTGCCGTCTTGCAGCCAATCGACGGTGTAGCCCTCACGCACCAGCGCCTGGTGAATACCTTCACCCAATGCCACGTCATCCTCGATCAGTAATAGGCGCACGCAGACTCCTGTCAGTTGAGTTTTTTGTTGATGTCGGCCAGCACGCTTTCGATCTCTTTGCGCCGCCCGGCATCGGCGGTTTCCCGACCCGGCCGGGGGGCGGCCAGCAGGGCTTTTTGCAGGGCATCACGGGCTTCGCCATAGCGTTTTTGCCGGTACAGGTGGTCACCCCAGAAGTACAGACTATCAATGCCCGCCGGGTTCAGTTGCAAGGCCTGTTTGAGCAACTGTTCGGCCTTGTCGGCATCGCCGAAGCCAATGGGCCAACCGGGGACGCGATCATACAGGGCCGCCAGGCTGGTATAGGCCGAGCCTTGCAGGGCCTTGGGGTCCAGGGCCAGCGCTTTTTCCAGGTCGACCTTGGCCGCCTTGACCTTGCTCAACGCGCCCAGCCCGCCCTGGGCACCGGCCCAACTGCTGGTGACAATCCCCGACCAGATCCACGCCTCGGCAGCCTGGGGGCGGGCCTGGGTGAAGGCCGTTGCCTGGGTGGCCAATTGTTCGAACGCCTGGGTTCGCTGCTCTTCAGGCAGGTTGTATTGGATATGGGCCCAGCGCGTCTGGATGTCGTTCAGGCGTTGCTGGTCAGCGGCCTCCAGCGCCCAGGTCAAGGGGCTCAGGGCGGTGAGCAGCAGCGCAACGAAAAGTCGTTTCATGGTTTCAGGTCCTCATTCTCGGGTTTGTCGCTCAAGCGGCGTACCAACGGCAGTTGTTTGCGCAAGCCTCGGTCGACCAGGTTGGGCAGCAGGCTGTTAAGGCGCACAAAGAAACGCTCCGGCCAGCCCAGGTACAGATCGCGACGCTCGTTGGCAATCGCCTGGATCACGGCTGAAGCCACGGTGTGCGGGTCGTCGACGTTGGACTTGAGCGCATCGTTCAAGGCTTGCGCGGCGGGGCTGTTCATCTTGGTATGGGTGGCGCGCGGGGCGACGTACAGCACCCCGACGCGGGTATCGGCCAGTTCCCGGCGCAGCGCTTCAGAAAAGCCGCGCAAGGCGAACTTGGTGGCGCAGTAGGTGGCATAGCCGGGGTAGCCGATGGAGCCGTAGGTAGAGCCGACGTTCACCACCATGGCGCTTGGCGCCTGCTTGAGCATGGGTAACAGCAGCTTGGTCAGGCAGATGGGCGCCGTGATGTTCAGCGCCAGCATCCCGTTGATTTCGTTGTCGTCCAGTTGCTCCAGCATCGCGAAGTGATTGATCCCGGCGGCGTTGATCAGCAGGTTCACGCCGCCGATGGCTTCGGCGGCGGCCAGCACTTTGCGCCGGTCGGCGAGAAAGGTCAGGTCGGCGCTTACCCAGCACAATTGCTGCGGATAGCGTTCAAGCAAACCTTCCAACGGCCCACGATGACGGGCCACGGCCAGCACCCGCGCGCCACTGGCGCAGAGGGCGGACACAATCGCCAGGCCAATCCCACCGCTGGCGCCGGTCAGCACCACGCGGGCGTCAGACAGGCGCATGGGAAGCCTCCCCAAGGCGCGGCAGGCTGCGGAACATATCGGTGTAGAGCGCGTACACCACCTTGGATGCGCGGATCACGGCGGCCTGGTCTTCAGGATCATCCAGGCTGTTCATCAAGCGGCGGTAGGTTTCCATGTGGCCGATGTCCAGGGAACCGTGGGAGCTCAGGTAGCTGAACGCGGTGGCCGGCAGTTGCAAGCGATCGCGGATGCTATCGGCGGCATGGGTGGCCAGGGCGATACTGGTGCCTTCCAGCACATTGACCATGCCGAACAGGCCAACCGGGTTGTCACGGGCGATCAGGTCATAGAGGTAGCTGACCATCAATTCGATGGGCAACCCAGGGCGCCCATCGCGTACCGCCGCCTTGTCGCCGCCACAGGCGGCGATGTCATCCAGCACCCATTGCTCATGGCCATATTCATCTTCGATGTAGTCGCAAACGGCCTTGCGCAGCCATTCCAGGCGCGAGGGCAAGCGCGCGCCGCAAGCCATCATCAACGGCACGGTATGCCGTACGTGGTAGTAGGCCTGGGCCAGGAATGCGCGATAGCTTTCCAGGCTGACCTTGCCTTCCATGGCATCGCGGATGATCGGCAGGTTGAACAGTGCGTTGCGTTCCTGTTGGGTGGCTTCTTGCAGCGAGTCGAAAAAATTCACGATGAGGTTTCCTCGTTGAGTGCAGGGGCAAGCTGGGTTTGATAACGGGCGACGATGGCGTCGCGCCGTGGCCGGCCATTGGCGGTGAGCAAGCCATTGGCGGCGGTGAAGGGTTCTGCCAGGCGCGTCCAGCGATGCACCTGGGCGTAGTCCGGCAGGCTGCTATTGGCCTCGGCCACGGCGGCGGCCAGTTGGGCGTCGCTGCAGTCGGCGCGATGGGGCCACAGCAGGGCATGGTTCTGCGGCAGTGCTTCGCCGTACACGAACGCCTGGGCGATGACCCCGCCCTGGGTCAGTTCGGCCTCGACCCAGTCCGGGTTGACGTTGCGCCCGTAACTGGTGACGAACTGATGTTTCTTGCGGCCCTTGAGGTAGAGAAAACCGTCTTCGTCGAAGGCGCCCAGGTCGCCGCTGGGCCACCATTGTTCGGGCTGGCCGGGCTGGCCCAGGTAGCCGAGCAGGGTCGATCCCTTGATCAGCACTTCACCGTCTTCGGCCAGGCGGATTTCCACGTGGGGCAGGGGCCGGCCGACACTTCCCGGCCGGTTGGCCTCAGGGCGGTTCAGGCACACCACCGAAGCGCATTCCGAGAGCCCGTAGCCTTCGTACACCGGCATGCCCAAGTGGTGCGCCCGTTGCAACAAGGCCTTGGAGACGCGCGCACCGCCGACCGCGGCGAAGCGCAGCCCCAGGGGGCTGAATGCCTTTTGCTCGGCGGCGATGACCAACATCAACAGTAACTGCGGCACCAGGATCAGGCTGTGGGGCTGGCGTGCCGCCAGGCAACCGAGCAATTGCGCTGCGTCCACCGCGCTGGCGCCCTGGATACCCAGGCTCTTCTGGCTGGGCAGGCTCAAGGTGGCGCCGGCATACAACGCGGCGTAGCAACCGAGGTTCTCCAGCAAAATCGCAATGGGCAACAAGGCCAGGTGATGGCGTGGGTCGGTGACGTGGCTGGCCTGGTACAACTCACGGGCCACCCGCAACAGGCTGTCGGCGCTCAGGCACACGCCCTTGGGCGCCCCAGTGGTGCCGGAGGTGAAGGTCAGCTTGGCGGTAGCCGATGGCATCGAAGGGCGGCCTTCAAACGTACGGCACCAGAATTCGCCGGATTGACGGTAGCCACTGGCGAGCAGTTCAGCCTCCAGGTGGGGCTCGGCGAGCACCCGCTCAGCGTGGCTTTGTTGCAGGCAGTGGGCGCGCTGTGCCGGGCTGAAGAACGGCGGCAGGGTCAGGCAGGTCAGCCCCTCGAACAGCACCGCCAGGTCCCACAGCATGGCCTCGACGCCATTGTCCAAGGCCAGGGCGACCACTTTCACGCCTTCGTCGCGCAGGCGTTCGCGGCGGTACTCGACTTCGGCGAACAGTGAGGTGTAATCCATCTTCAAGGTGTCGCCCCACAAGGCGATAGCACCGTCATTGCGCTCGGCGTAACCGCGAAGCACGGCGTGGAAGCGGCGGGTTTCAGGCGACATGGCTGGCGTCCTCAATCGTGGTAGGCAACCCCAGGCGTGAGAACAGGCCCATGTTGCGCAAATGGATAAAGCCGGCGCGGATATTGCCGACATGCACCCAAGGTTGGCTTTCGTAGTAACTGCCCCAGTGATGGCGGTCATCGCCCAGGCGCTGCGGGTCGGCGGCGCACAGGGTGACCGGCTTCAAGCCGAGGCGGTGGAAGCTGTTGACCAGGCCGATATTGCCGGTGAACGCCACCCACTCCAGGCCACCCATGGCCAGCAGCCAGGTGATGGCGATGATGCTCAGGCGGGCGCTGCCGGTATCGCTGGCGGCCAGGTTGCCGACTTCGGCAATGGCCCCGCGCTCCACCGGTTGGTCGGCGGCGGCACTGATCAGTGGCTCGATCGGATGGTCCAGGTAACGTTCCAGGAACAACGGTTCTGCGTTCGCCAGGCGCACCCCGGCGACGGCACACAGTTCACCGTTGGCCTGGCTCACGCCAAACAACTGCGGCATGAAGTGGCGGATATCGGCGCCGTGGGCAATGCGAAAACGCTGTTGGATAAACGCCTCGAATTCCGCGCGCTGAGGGTCTTGGGGCAGGGCACGGGCGAGGCATAGCGGCGTACTGTCGGCCTGGCCAAACAGCAGCGGCAAGCGAACGCTCCAATCGATGTCGGGCATTGGCGATACGTCTCCCAAGTGAAGTTGGGTGGAGTATCGGAGGCATTTCTTAACGAAGTCTGAAGGTGGTGAAAATGATCGATCGGCCGATCTTCAGACTGCCTTAAGACTTCGCAGGCAGGGTGACGCCGACGCTTCGAGGCCGAAACCGGCCACCCTTCCTGCATAAGGCTCCTTTCCCATGACCGAAAACCAGATGACAACGCGCTACGCAAGGCTGTCGATGAGCCTGCACTGGCTGATGCTCGCGCTGTTCGTTGGCGTGTACGCCTGTATCGAAATCAAAGGCCTGCTGCCCCGCGGGCATGCGCTCAAGGGCGTGTTCCTCGGTGGCCATGCGCTGTTCGGGATTGGCATATTCGTGCTGGTCTGGCTGCGTCTGCTGGGACGCCTGGCGCCACGCCCGGCGATTGTGCCGCGACCGCCCGCCTGGCAAACGGCTGCATCGCACCTGATGCACCTGGCGTTGTACGGCCTGATGATCATCACGCCACTGCTGGCCTGGCTGATGCTCAATGCCGCAGGCAAGCCGGTGCCGTATTTCGAGTTCGGCTTACCAACGCTGGTCGCACCGGACCCGGACCTGGCCCGGCAGTTCAAGCACTGGCATGAGTGGCTGGGCAGCGCCGGCTATTGGTTGATCGGCCTGCACGCGGCGGCGGGGTTGTTCCACCATTACTGGGTGCGCGATAACACCCTGGTGCGCATGCTGCCGAAACGCTACAAAGGCTGAAATTGCGATTAAAGCGCTTGGTGAAACGTTTCTTCTAGCGACAAACGGCGCACGCAAGCGCTTGCGTAAGTAAATGTATCTGATTAGAGTCGGTGGCAATCGGCTCTGATCCAAGGGGTCGATAGACAAAAATAATAAAACCAGGAGCTCAGTCATGAGCCTTGAACCCTTGCTTGAGATGCAGGGCATCAGCAAAACCTTCAACGGTTTGCGTGTGCTCAAGAATGTCGGCCTGAAGGTCTACCCCGGCGAAATCCACGCCTTGATGGGGGAGAACGGCGCCGGCAAATCGACCCTGATGAAAATCCTCTCCGGCGCCTACCAGGCCGATCCCGGCGGCGAAATCCGCATCGCCGGCCAGCGTGTCGCCACCTTCACGCCCGCCACCGCCAAAGCCCTCGGCATCGCCGTGATCTATCAGGAACTGAGCCTGTGCCCGAACCTGAGCGTGGCCGAGAATATCTACCTGGGCCGGGAACTGCGTCGTGGCTGGACCATCGACCGCCAGGGCATGCAGGCCGGTTGCGTCGAGGTGCTGCAACGCCTGGGCGCCGAGTTCACCCCGGCAACCCAGGTCAGCAGCCTGTCGATCGCCGAGCGCCAATTGGTGGAAATCGCCCGCGCCTTGCATGCCCACGCCAAGTTGCTGGTGATGGACGAGCCGACCACGCCGCTGTCGTCCCGCGAGACCGACCGCCTGTTCGCGCTGATCAAGCAACTGCGCAGCCAGGGCCTGGCGATCATCTATATCAGCCACCGTATGGCCGAGATCTACGAGCTGTCGGACCGCGTCTCGGTGCTGCGCGACGGCCAATACATCGGCGAATTGACCCGCGACGCGCTGTCGGCCGAGGTGTTGGTGAAAATGATGGTGGGCCGCGACCTCTCCGGTTTCTACAAAAAGGAACACGCCGCCTATAACCCCGGCAACGTGGTGATGCGCGTGCGTGACATGGCCGATGGCAAGCGCGTGCGCAATTGCAGTTTCGACCTGCATGCCGGTGAAGTGCTGGGCATTGCCGGTTTGGTCGGGGCAGGGCGCACCGAACTGGCGCGACTGATTTTCGCCGCCGACCCGCGCACCTCCGGCACCCTGGAAGTGGTGGGCGAGCGCGTGACCCAACTGCGCAACCCGGCCGATGCGATTCGGGCCGGCGTGGTCTACCTCACCGAAGACCGCAAGGCCCAGGGCCTGTTCCTCGACATGAGCGTGGCCGACAACATCAATGTCTGTGCCTGTGTGCCCGACGCTCATGCCGGTGGCGTACTCGATCGTCGGCATGCCGCGCAACGCTCGAATGACGCGATCAAGTCACTGTCGATCCGCGTGGCCTCGGGCAAGGTCAATGTGGGGGCGTTGTCCGGTGGCAACCAGCAAAAGGTCTTGCTGGCGCGGCTGCTGGAGGTCAAGCCGCATGTGCTGATCCTCGACGAACCGACGCGGGGCGTGGACATCGGCTCCAAGTCCGAGATCTACCGCATCATCAACCAACTGGCCCAGGCGGGCGTCGGCATCGTGGTGATCTCCAGCGAATTGCCGGAAATCATCGGCACCTGCGACCGTGTGCTGATCATGCGCGAAGGCCAGTTGGTGGCCGAAGTCGGCGGGGCTTCCGGCCACGTCATTTCCCAGGAACGTATTATTGACCTCGCCACTGGTGGCGATCAGGTGGTTGCCCATGGCTGATTCACACAACACGATGACCCTCCCGGCTGTCGGCAAGGCCGAACGCGTCCGAGGGCTGATGCGCACGGTCGGCATGCTGCCGGTGCTGATCCTGCTGCTGGTGGGCTTTGCCCTGGCCAGTGAAAACTTCCTGACGATGCAGAACCTGTCGATCATCACCCAGCAGGCGTCGGTCAATGTGGTGCTGGCAGCGGGCATGACCTTTGTGATCCTCACGGCGGGCATCGACCTGTCGGTGGGGGCGATCCTGGCGGCGTCGGCCGTGGTGGCGTTGCAGGCGTCGATGTCGCCGCAGTTCGGCATGTTCGGTATCGCCGCCGGTATCGGCTTTGGCCTGTTGCTGGGCCTGGTCAACGGCGGGCTGATTGCCTTCATGCGCCTGCCGCCGTTTATCGTCACCCTCGGGGCCTTGACCGCCATGCGCGGCCTGGCGCGCTTACTCGCCGATGACAAGACGGTGTTCAACCCCGACCTGCCTTTTGCCTTTATCGGCAATGACTCGATCCTCGGCGTGCCGTGGCTGGTGGTGATCGCCGTGGCGGTGGTGGCCCTGTCGTGGTTCATCCTGCGTCGCACCGTGATGGGCGTGCAGATCTATTCGGTGGGCGGCAACCCCGAAGCGGCGCGGCTCTCCGGAATCAAGGTGTGGAAAGTGCTGCTGTTTGTCTATGCCATGTCCGGTGCGCTGGCCGGGCTCGGTGCGGTGATGAGCGCCTCGCGCCTGTTCGCCGCCAACGGCCTGCAACTGGGGCAATCCTATGAACTGGACGCGATTGCCGCCGTGATCCTCGGCGGCACCAGCTTTACCGGCGGGGTCGGCACCATCGGCGGCACGTTGATCGGCGCCCTGATCATTGCGGTACTCACCAATGGCCTGGTGCTGCTGGGGGTGTCGGATATCTGGCAGTACATCATCAAGGGCATCGTGATCATCGGCGCAGTGGCGCTGGATCGTTATCGCCAATCCGGTGCGCGCACCTGAATTCACTCATACAACAATCACAAGAGAGACCCGCATGAACCTTAAACATCTGTTCCCCGTCATGGCCTTGGCCGCCCTGATGTCCCAAGCCGTTGAAGCCCGCGAGCTCAAAGCCCTCGGCATCAGCATGGGCTCGCTCGGCAACCCGTATTTCGTGACCCTGGCCGACGGCGCAACCGCAAGGGCCAAGGCTCTGAACCCCGACGTCAAGGTGACCTCGGTGTCGGCCGACTATGACCTGAGCAAGCAGTTCTCGCAGATCGACAACTTCATCTCGTCCAAGGTCGACCTGATCCTGATCAACGCCGTCGACCCTTCTGCCATGGCCTCGGCGATCAAGAAAGCGCGCGACGCCGGGATTGTCGTGGTGGCCGTGGACGTGGACGCCAAGGGCGTGAATGCCACCGTGCAGACCGACAACGTCGAAGCCGGCAAGCTGGCCTGCCAGTTCCTGGTGGACAAGCTCAAGGGCAAGGGCAACGTGATTATCCAGAACGGCCCGCAAGTCACGGCGGTGACCGATCGCGTCAAAGGTTGCAAGGCCGCCCTGGCCGCGGCACCCGACATCAAGGTGCTGTCCGACGACCAGGACGGCAAGGGCTCGCGCGAAGGCGGCCTGAACGCCATGCAGGGTTACCTGACCCGCTTCCCGAGCATCGACGGCCTGTTCGCGATCAACGACCCGCAAGCCATCGGCAGCGACCTGGCGGCCAAGCAGCTCAAGCGCAGCGGCATCATCATTACGTCGGTGGACGGCGCGCCGGATATCGAACATGCGCTCAAGACCGACACACAGATCCAGGCATCTGCCAGCCAGGACCCGTGGGTCATGGCGCAGACAGCGGTGAACATCGGCAATGACCTGCTCAATGACAAGGCCCCGGCCGAAGCGGTGACCCTGCTCACGCCCAAACTGATCACCCGTGACAACGTCGGCACCTACAGCGGCTGGTCGAGCAAACATTGATTCATTGAGAGGAACGGCGCCGTGGTCACCATGGATGACGTCGCAAGCAGGGCGGGGGTGTCGACATCGACCGTGTCACATGTGTTGAACGGCACCCGCAAAGTCAGCTCGGCCACGGTGCAGGCGGTACAGCGCGCGATCCAGGAGTTGGGGTACATCCCCAACACCCTGGCACGCTCGCTGGCACGCTCGAGCACCAGCACGATCGGCGTGGCGATCTCGGCGCTGTCCAACCATTACTTCAGCGAGACGGTGCACGCGATTGAAACCGAGTGCGCCAAACACGGCTACATGATGCTGTTCGTCGACACCCATGATGACCCCGAGCAGGAGCTGCGGGTGGTCACGGCGCTGCATCACCGACGCGTCGACGGCATTGTGCTGGCGCCGTCGAACGGCTCGCTGGCCCTGGAGTACCTGAAGGCCAACGAGATACCGGCGGTGCTGGTGGATCGGATGATGAGCGAGCACTTTGACCAGGTCGGGGTCGAGAATACCCAACCCACTCAGGCGCTGATTGAGCACTTGATCGCCCATGGGCATCGCCGGATTGGGTTTATTGCCGGGCGTACGGGGTTCAGCACCACGGATGAACGGGTCGCCGGTTACCGCGCCGCCTTGCACGCGGCAGGGCTGGCGTTTGATCCGCAGCTGCTGGTCAATGGCGGTTCCAACAGCGAGCCGGCGCGCCAGGCCACCGTGCAGTTGCTGGGCCTGGCTGCGCCACCCACCGCGATCATGGCCGGCAATAACCTGATGACCCTCGGCGCGATGCACGCCTTGCGTGACGCGCAGCTCGAAGTGCCGAGGCAAATGGCCCTGGTGGGCTTTGATGATTTTGACTGGGCGGACTTTTTCGTGCCGCGCCTGAGCCTGATCGCGCAGCCGGTCAAGGCCCTCGGCGCCCGCGCGGTCGACCTGTTGCTGCAACGTATGGCGTCGCCTGACGCACCCCTCCAGAGTGTGCGCCTGGCGCCGACCCTGCAGTTACGTAACTCCTGTGGCTGTCATTGATTGGAATAACACACGCATGAACCGTCCTGTTTCCCTCGGCATCGACCTGGGCACCTCGGAACTCAAAGCCATCCTGATGGACGCCAGTGGTGCGGTGCTGGCCCATGCCGGCGTGCGCTTGAACGTGTCGCGGCGGCACAGCGGCTGGTCTGAACAGGCGCCGGAAGACTGGTGGCAAGCCTGTTTGCAGGCGTTGGCGCAACTGCGCGGACACGAGGCGTTTACACGCGTGGCCTGTATCGGCCTGTCGGGGCAGATGCATGGCGCGGTGTTGCTGGGGGCGGACAACCGCGTGTTGTACCCGGCGATCCTGTGGGACGACTCCCGCGCCGTGGCCGAAGCCGCGCAACTCGGGAGCGGCTTTGCCGACGTCACCGGCAGCCTGCCGATGGCCGGGCTGACCGCGCCGAAACTGCTGTGGCTGCAACAGCATGAACCCGAGGTGTTCCAGGCGATTGATTGCGTGCTGTCGCCCAAGGATTACCTGCGCCTGCGCCTGAGTGGCGAGCGCATCAGCGAGATGTCCGATGCGGCGGGTACGTTATGGCTGGATGTGGCACGGCGGGAATGGTTTTCCCCGATGGTGCGGGCGACCGGCCTTACGCCTGAGCAACTGCCCAGGCTGGTGGAGGGGGGCACGGCGAGCGCTTTGTTGACGGCCACGGGGCTGGGCTTATCCACTGACGTGGTGATTGCCGGGGGCGGTGGCGATAACCCTGTCGCAGCGGTCGGCATTGGCGCGATCAACGCCGGTGATGGCTTCATTACCCTGGGCACCAGCGCGGCGATTGTCGCCATCACCGACCATGCGGCCGGCAACCCGGCCAGCGCCGTGCATAGCTTCTGCCATGCGCTGCCCAATCGCTGGTACACCATGGGCGCGATGCTGGCTGGCGCCAGTTGCCTGCGCTGGGTGACGCGACTGACGGGGCATTCAGATGAACAAACACTATTGGACCAGGTGCAGGCGCAGTTGCCCATCGGGCAGCCGGTGCCTTTGGACACACCGTTGTTTTTGCCGTACCTCGCGGGTGAACGCACCCCCCATAACGATCCGCTGCTGCGTGGCGGCTTCATGAACCTGGGCCATGACTGCACCCCGGCGATGCTCGGCTACGCAGTGATGGAAGGGGTGGGTTTCGGCTTGCTGGACGCGTTGCACGCGGTGCAATCGACCGGCGCCGACGTGACCTCGTGCGCCTTGGTGGGCGGTGGTGCGCGCAGTGAGTATTGGGCGCAGTTGCTGGCCAATATCCTGCGGCGTGAAATCTACACCTTGCACGGCAGCGAATTGAGCGCTTGCGTGGGCGCGGCGAAGCTGGGCTTCCTGGCGATAGGGCAAGGCGCCGCGCTGTTGGAAGCGGGCATGCCGGTAAAAACGCGGTACGCGCCTGACCTGACACAGCAACCGGTGCTGGAAGCCCGTTATCGCAAGTTCCAGGGGCTGCTGAACGCGGCAAAAGCCCTTCACGACTAATACGGCGCTTGTTGTGGCGAGCGGGCTTCCTGTGGCGAGCGGGCTTCCTGTGGCGAGCGGGCTTGCCCCGCGTTGGGCTGCGAAGCGGCCCCAAAACCTGGCGATTTAATGTACCTGGATAAACGCGGTGGCCTTATTGGGGCTGCTTCGCAGCCCAACGCGGGGCAAGCCCGCTCGCCACAACAAGCCCCATTGCCACAGGAAGCTCGCTTGCCATAACAGTCCCGTTATTACAACGAGCGGGGTCATAACCAGGTTGCATCCCAAAGCGGATAATCGCCAATCCGCTCCACCAACCTTGCGCGCAGGGGGTTGGCGACGATATAGCGTGCCATTTTCCGAATATCATCTTCAGCCCGCACCGCCCGGTCGTGGTAGCCACGCTGCCAGAATTTCTCCCGACTGCCACGGGCTTTGTTGATGCTTAAGGTGCTGCGCGACTTGGTCTGGCGCATCACATCAGGCAACGTCGTACCGTTGAGGTCGAACAGCCAATGAAAGTGGTCCGGCATGATCACCCACGCCAGGGAATTGACCTGTCCTGAATCATGAACTCTCTTGAGTTCGGCGACTAATAACCGCCCCAGGTAAAAGTCGCGAAACAATGGGTGGCGGTGATGCACGACAGCGGTGACCAGATAGGCCCGGCCGGTTTCTGAATAGCGACCACGTCGCAATAGGTGAGAGTTTGGCTGACGAGGCAATCCGTTGCTCCTTCGCGTAGATAAGAAGCTTTCACGCTAGCAGCGGAGGCGAAATAGCTGACTTGAGTTGCGTATCCCTTTATTGCATTGCAACAGGCGGACACGACTTATTCTGGCAGCGGGCCTGTTGTGAGTGGGCCTCCTGTGGCAAGTGGCCTTGTTGTGAGTCGGCCGGGCCTGTTGTGGCGAGCGGGCTTCCTGTGGCGAGCGGGCTTGCCCCGCGTTGGGGCGCGAAGCGGCCCCAAAACCTGGCGATTTAATGTACCTGGATAAGCGCGGTGGCCTTATTGGGGCTGCTTCGCAGCCCAACGCGGGGCAAGCCCGCTCGCCACAGGAAGCACGCTCGCCATAACAGACTCACTTGCCACAACAAGCACGCTCGCCATAACAGGCCCGCTTGCCACAGCCCCCCCCAGGTGCAGGAATCGGCTTGTTACGGTTCAGTCGTTGCTCAGCGGCGGCAGGCGCCGTTTCACCGGGGTTTTCTTGACGATGGCGGTATTGGTTTCCGCGTAGGCGTTGATCCGGTCCAGCAGGTTGTCGAGATGGTCCATGGTGCGCACATGCAAGCGGGCAATAAAACAATCTTCGCCCGTGACCTTATCGCATTCGGTGAATTCCGGGATCGCCTGGATCTGGCGCTCCACCTCCTGCAATTTGCCGGGCAGGGGGCGGATGCGCACGATGGCTTGCAGCAGGTAGCCAAAATGCCTGGGGTCGATATCGACCGTGTAGTGGGTCAGTACGCCACGCTCTTCGAGGCGACGCAGGCGTTCGCCGACGCTGGGCGACGACAGGCCGGTGATGCCCGCCAGGGCTTTGAGGGACAACCGCGAGTCATCCATCAAGGCGGCGATGAGTTGCTGGTCGATGGTGTCGATCATGGAGTTCGCCTAATAAGAAAAGGTAATTTCGGTTTTTTGCCTTTTTTAGTCGCTGGAGCCGATCACGAGCAGATTGCCATAATTGAGCCTCACTTGAGGAGCTTCAATCATGGATACATCCATCCGTCGCGGGTCGTGGGAAATGGTCGCCGCCATGCTGATCTCGGGGACCATCGGCTGGTTTGTGCTGGTGTCGGGCGTGTCGGTCATCGAAGTGGTGTTCTGGCGCTGTTTGATCGGCGGGCTGACGCTGCTGCTGGTGTGCGCGCTGCTGGGCTACCTGCGGCTGGACCTGCTCAGTTGGGCCAAGCTGGGCTTGGCGATGCTCAGTGGCGTGGCCATCGTCGGCAACTGGTTGCTGTTGTTCGAATCCTATTCCCGCGCATCGATCGCCATCAGCACGGCGGTGTACAACGTGCAGCCGTTCATGCTGGTGATGCTGGCGGCCGTGTTTCTAGGTGAAAAAATCACCGTGCAGAAACTGGCGTGGCTGAGCGTGGCGTTCCTGGGAATGCTGGCGATTGTCACCGCCCATGGCGACCAGCCAACCGGCGACGATTACCTGGCAGGCATCGCCTTGGCGCTGGGCGCGGCATTGCTGTACGCGATTGCCGCGCTGATCATCAAGCGTTTGAAGGACGTACCGCCGCATTTGATGGCGTTGATCCAGGTGACGACGGGCGCACTGCTGCTGGCGCCGCTGGTGCCTTGGCATAGCTTGCCGGTCACCACCAACGCCTGGGCGGCACTGGCGACGCTCGGCGTGGTGCACACCGGGTTGATGTATGTGTTGCTGTATGGCGCGATCCAGAAACTGCCCACCGCCATCACCGGCGCACTGTCGTTTATCTACCCGATTGCGGCGATCTTCGTCGATTGGATTGCCTTCGGGCATCGCCTGGGCTGGCTGCAATGGCTCGGGGTAGCGGCCATTCTGCTGGCAGCGGCGGGGTTGCAGCGGGGCTGGTGGTGGCCCCGCTCCCACAGGGTCAGTGTGTGCCCTGATAGATGAGGTTTTCCGGGTTGAAATGCTCCACCACGCTGCCCGGTTGCGGCAGCCCAAGGATGTGCCCCTTGATTTTGCCCACCACGTGCATCTCGCAGGGTTTGCAGTCGAACTTCAGGGTCAGCACTTCGTCGCCATGGATCAACTGCATCGGCGCAACCTTGGTCTTCACGCCCGTGACACCCTTGGCCTGTTTAGGGCACAGGTTGAACGAGAAACGCAGGCAGTGCTTGGTGATCATCACCGGCACTTCGCCGGTCTCTTCATGGGCTTCGAAGGCCGCGTCGATCAGCTTCACGCCGTGACGGTGGTAGAAGTCGCGAGCCTTCTGGTTGTACACGTTGGCCAGGAACGACAGGTGCGCTTCCGGGTACACCGGCGGCGGCGTGGCCTCGGCCTTGCGCCCGCCACGCGGGTGTGCGGCAACACGGGCGGCGGTCAGCGCTTCGATCACTTCGCGGCGCAATGCCTTGAGCTGCGAGTTGGGAATGAAGAACGCCTGGGGTGCATCCAGCTCGATACGGGTGGCGTGATACTCGGTGGTACCCAGTTGGCCAAGCAGGTCGCGCAGGGTATCCAGCGCCTGTTCCGGTTTGTTGGCCACGCCAAACGGGCCGGGCAGGGTGACGCTGGCACGGATGGCTTCTTCGCTGGTGGCGGTGACTTCCAGCTGTTCTTCGCGCAAACGTGCGACCCATGACAGGCCGATACGGCGTTCGGCCGAGGTCTTGAGCAACGCCTGCTGCCAGTTATGGTCCAGGTTGCGGTTCAACGGGTGGTTCGGGCGCAACTGATGCAGGCCGGCCGGCATTTCATTCGGCTCGACGCGGTAGCGGTAGCGCTTCTCGCCGTCTTCCTCGAATTCACCCTTGGGCTCGGCGATATTGGCGCGGAACCCGACCACCTCACGCTTGACCAGCACATTGAGGCCATCGCCGTTGGACAGCGGCTCGTGGGTGACCACTTGCAAGTCGCGCTTGCCGGCTTTTTCCACCACACCCACCGGCAGGCCGGTGAAGGTCGGGGTGTCGAAGGCGCCAATGTCGATCTTGCGGTCGCTGACAAAGTAGTCGGTGCTGCCACGGTGGAAGGTTTTTTCCGGGTCGGGCAGGAAGAAGTGTGCGGTACGGCCGCTGGACGCGCGGGCCAGGTCCGGACGGTCTTCGAGGATCTCGTCGAGACGCTGGCGGTAATAGGCCGTGATGTTCTTCACGTAGCCCATGTCCTTGTAGCGGCCTTCGATCTTGAACGAACGCACACCGGCTTCCACCAAGGCGCGCAGGTTGGCGCTCTGGTTGTTGTCTTTCATCGACAGCAGATGCTTTTCAAAGGCCACGACGCGGCCCTGGTCGTCTTTCAAGGTGTATGGCAGGCGGCAGGCCTGGGAGCAGTCGCCACGGTTGGCACTGCGGCCATTCTGCGCGTGGGAAATATTGCACTGCCCGGAGAACGCCACACACAGCGCGCCGTGGATAAAGAACTCGATGGCGGCATCGGTTTCATCGGCGATGGCGCGGATTTCCTGCAGGTTCAGCTCACGGGCCAGGACCAGCTGCGAGAAACCCGCCTGGTCAAGAAACCTGGCGCGCCCGAGGGTACGGATATCGGTCTGGGTACTGGCGTGCAGCTCGATGGGCGGAATATCCAGCTCCATCACGCCCAGGTCTTGCACGATCAACGCATCGACGCCGGCGTCGTAGAGCTGATGGATCAGCTTGCGCGCGGGTTCCAGTTCGTTGTCATGCAGGATGGTGTTGAGGGTGGTGAACACACGGGCGTGGTAGCGCCGGGCGAATTCGACCAATTGAGCGATATCGCTCACGTCGTTACAGGCATTGTGGCGGGCGCCGAAGCTGGGCCCGCCGATGTAGATGGCGTCGGCGCCATGCAGGATGGCCTCGCGTGCGATGGCGACATCGCGGGCAGGGCTGAGCAATTCCAGGTGATGCTTGGGCAAGGACATAGTTTTTTTAGTCAGGCTTGTCACGGTCGAGGCGGGCATTGTAGCTGCGAAACGCCTGACCGGCATCTACCACAGGGCTGTCAGGCTTTGGCAGCCATCGCCGTGACTTCCACGCGCATCCCTTCAACCGCCAGTGCAGCCACCCCAACCGCCGCGCGCACGGGCCATGGCTTGGCGAAAAAGCGCTTGTAGACCTCATTGAATGCACCGCGATCGGCCATGTCCGTGAGGTAGATGGTCAGGTGCATGACCCGGTCCATGGAACTGCCGGCCTTTTCCAGCGCCACTTTCAACGCTTGCAGGGTGCATTCGCTTTGCAGGGTGATATCCCCCAGTTCCAGGCTGCCGTCGGCGCGGGTCGGGATCTGGGTGGAGACCAGGATGCCGTTGAAACCGACGACATCTGAGGAAATCGAGTCGGCATCCGGATCGGGGGTGTAGGACAGGTCGTGGTTAGCCATGGGCGCCTCTTGTTGGCAGTGACAGAAAGGCGCCATGGTCCCCGAAAATAATCCCAGGGGCAAACCGCTGGCTTATGCCCAGCGGCGGAACAGCACGCTGGCATTCACGCCACCAAAGCCGAAGCCGTTGGACAGCGCGTATTCAATCGCCATTGGCCGCGCATCTCCGCGCACCATGTCCAACCCAGCGGCCAGTTCATCCGGGTTTTCCAGGTTGAGGGTCACCGGGGCTACCTGATCGCGCAGGGCAAGCACGGTGAAGATGGCCTCGATGCCGCCCGCAGCCCCCAGCAGGTGGCCGGTGGCGGACTTGGTCGAGCTGATTGCCAGGCGGCCACCGTCACCGAACACGGTCCTGATGGCTGCCAATTCGCCTTTATCGCCCACCGGCGTCGAGGTGGCGTGGGCATTCAGGTACTGCACCTCGGACGCCTCGATGCCCGCCTGACGCAACGCCTGGGTCATCGCCCGGCGCGCGCCGTCACCGTCTTCCGGGCCAGCCGTCATGTGGTACGCATCGGCACTGGTGCCGTAGCCCACCAGTTCGGCAATCGGCTGGGCACCGCGTGCAAGGGCGTGTTCCAGCTCTTCGATCACCAGGAGGCCGGCGCCTTCGCCCATGACAAAGCCGTCGCGTGCCTGATCGAACGGGCGCGAGGCGCGCTCGGGGGCGTCGTTGAAGTCGCTGGACAAGGCCCGTGCCGCCGCAAAGCCGGCCAGGCTGACCCGGTGGATCGCCGCTTCGGCTCCCCCGCACACTGCCACGTCCACTTCGCCCGCACGGATCATCCGCGCGGCGTCGCCAATGGCCTGCACACCCGCCGCACAGGCAGTGACCGGTGCGCCCAACGGGCCTTTCAAGCCATAGTTGATCGACACATGCCCGGCGGCCATGTTGCTCAGGAACGATGGGATGGTGAACGGCGACAAGCGTCGCGGCCCCTTGCTGTCGGTGGTACGTACCGCCTCCGCGATGGCCGGAAAGCCGCCGACGCCCGAGGCGATGATGGTTGCGGTGCGTTCCTGCTCCTGCACGGTCTTCGGTGCCCAGCCGGCCTGCTTCAACGCTTCATCGGCGGCCGCCAGTGCGAACAGGATAAAACGATCCATCTTGCGCTGCTCTTTTGCAGCCAACAGGCGATCAGGATCGAACCCGGCTTCGGGGTCCTGCAACACACTCTGCACTTGGCCGCCGATGCTGATGGCCAGGTCGCCGATCAGGTCTTCAGGCAGGCGACGAATGCCCGACTGCCCGTTCAACAGGCGTTTCCAGGTTGACTCCACGTCAGCGCCCAACGGTGTCAGCGCACCCATGCCTGTCACAACGATACGTTTACTCATGATCAATCGACTCCGGTTGCATTGAGGGTTAAGACCCTATGGACGTCACTATCATGATGAAAGTAACATGGCGTCACACAACTTTGCACCGGCCCCTAGGAACCTTTATGCAACGCAAGTCCCTGACCCGCGACGAATGCCCCATCGCCCGCAGCCTCGACCGGGTAGGGGAGTGGTGGAGCATTTTGATCATGCGCGACGCGCTGCAGGGGCTGCGCCGCTTCGATGAGTTTTCGCGCAGCTTGGGCATCGCTCCCAACATGCTCACGCGCCGCCTGACTGCGTTGGTGGAGGCGGGGATGTTGGAACGCAGGGCCTACAGCGAGCGGCCGCCGCGCTACGAATATGTACCGACCGCCAAGGGTGAGGATTTCCGCATGGTGCTGATGTCGCTGGTGGCGTGGGGCAACCGGCATTACGCCGAAGAGGGCACCAGTGTCGAGTTGGTCGAGCGGGACACCGGGCGACCGCTACAGCCTATGCTGGCGAGCGCCGAGGGCCACATCGTGCCCTTGGATCGCTGTGTGTTGCAGGCCGGCCCGGCGGCCAGCACCGGCATGCGTGAGCGGTTGGCTTCGCTCGCCGCAAAGCCTTGAATCATGCCGGCTCGCGCAAAAAACTTGACGTCAGAAAATAATCATTTTTGCGCGGTTAAGTCGCGTATTTCCCAGCCGATAGCGAATGAAGACATAGGTTTTTTCCGCACGGCTGAGGTACGTCATGTTCAACACAACGCTCAAAACCGAACTGGCGGCCAGGACGGCCGAAGTCACCGAGTTCAAAGGACTGATCAGCGCCCTGGAACGCTCCATGGCAGTGGTCGAATTCGACCTCAACGGCAAGGTACTGCGTGCCAACGACAACTTTCTGAAAACCCTGGGTTACAGCCGCGACCAGTTGGCGGGGAAATCCCACCGTGACTTTTGCTTGCCAGCGCTGACCAACAGCCCGGCCTACAGCCAGTTCTGGGGTGAGCTCAAGGCCGGTAAGTTCGTGTCGGGCACTTTTAAGCGGGTGGATGCCCACGGCAAGACCGTCTGGCTGGAAGCCAGCTACAACCCGGTGCTGGATGAGCGTGGCCAAGTGCTGAAAGTGGTCAAGTACGCCCTGGATGTCACGAGCAAAGTCGAACAGGAGGCGGCGACCCGCAGCAAACTGGCCGCAGTGGACCGGGCAATGGCAGTGATCGAGTTCGACTTGAACGGTCAGGTACTGGACGCCAACGAGAACTTTCTGCACGTCATGGGCTATACGCTGGCCGAAATCAAAGGCAAACACCACCGCCTGTTTTGCGAGCCCAGCCTGATCAACAGCAGCGAGTACACCGATTTCTGGCGCCGCTTGAACAACGGTGAATTCTTCACTGGGCAATTCAAGCGCCTCGGCAAGCATGGCCGTGTCGCGTGGCTGGAGGCCAGTTACAACCCGGTCTACGACGGCGACGGCACACTGGTCAAGATCGTCAAGTTTGCCAGTGACATCACTGAACGGGTGGAGAAGTTCGAGGAAGACTCGCGTGGCGCTTCCCGTGCCTACCATATCTCGTCCGAAACCGAACGCTTCGCCGAGCACGGTACCCAGGTGATCCACGACACGGCCACGGAAATGCGCCGGATTGCCGAGCACATTGGTGCCTCGGCGCGACTGGTGGGGCAACTGGGCGATCGTTCCGAGCAGATCACCGCTATCGTCAACACCATTCGCGGCATCGCCGACCAGACCAACCTGCTGGCGCTCAACGCCGCCATCGAGGCGGCACGGGCCGGCGACCAGGGCCGCGGGTTTGCCGTGGTGGCCGACGAGGTCAGGCAGCTGGCGGGACGCACCAGCCGCTCCACGGCGGAGATCGCCGAGATGATCGGCATGATCCTGTCGGAGACCCGAGATGCAGTCACCAGCATGAATGCCACCCAGGAAGGCGCGCAGCGTGGGGTCAGCCTGGCTGACCAGGCGGGTTCGGTGATCCTGCAGATCCGCACCAGCACCAGTGACGCGGTGAAAGCCGTGAGTATGTTTGCGTCCAAGATGGATGAGTCGGAAGTGATTCCGAAAACAGCGGTCGGCTGGGTGGGTTAGCCGCTGTGCGCCGGCCAGCGATGACGCTGGCCGGCGCGCAGCCGCCGCTTACAACAGGGTGAACGGGTAGTCGACGATCAGCCGCAGTTCGTTCAAGTTGCCGTCACCTTGGTCGGCATTCGACGCCACGATGGCATCGCGCACGCGCAGCGACAGGTTTTTCGCCGGGCCGCTCTGGACGACGTATTTGGCTTCCACATCTGTTTCGTGGTGCGCGCCATCGGCACCGTAATCACCGGCATAGGCGCTGTTGGCCGGCGTGTGGGTGCCATCGATGTCCGAACCGTTGATGTAGCGGGCCATGAAGCTCAAGCCCGGCACGCCGTAGCTGGCCAGGTTCAGGTCATAGCGAATCCCCCAGGATTGCTCGCCTGGGCCGTTGAAGTCACCCCATTGCACCGAGTTGGCCAGGTACACCGAATCGCCGCCTTCACCCGCGCCGTTGTTGCCGGTACCGATGTAATCGAACGGCGTGTCGCCATGCACTTTCTGGAACGACAGCGTCAGGGTATGGGCCGTCAGGAACGAATAGGCCGCCGCCAGCGAATAGGTGGTGTTGTTGATCGCTCCGGCCTTGGCGCTGCCCGTATCGAGGGTGCGATACAGGTTGCCATCCAACGCCAGCGACTGGTCATGCCCCAACGGCAGCACATAGTTGAGGTTGGTGTAGTACTGGCGCCAGATATCTTCCAGTTCACCGGCATACACGGTTGCACTCAGCGACGGGCTGAAGGTGTATTTGCCACCGACAAAGCTCGCACTGGAAGCCGGCACGTTGGCGTAGGTGGCGTAGATGTCGTGGTCATGGTTGCTGGTCATGCCACTGTTGGTGCTGGTGAAGTGCCCGGCCTCCAGGTCCAGCCCCGCGATTTCACTGCTGGTCAGGTCAAAGCCGGTGGCCGTCTGCGGTAACAGGCGAGTGCCACCGGTGGCGAAGACGGGCGCGGTGGGTTGCATGTCGCCGAATTTCAGTTGGGTCTTGGATATTTTCACCTTCACCGCAGCCCCCACGGAACCATAGGCGTCTTCCGGATCGCCGTGGCGGTCGGTCGGCAAGTTACCGGTACCGGCATCCTGGTGCGTGGCGTCCAGTTTCAAACCGCCAAAGGCGTAGGCATCCACGCCAAAACCAATGGTGCCCTGGGTGAAGCCCGAGGCGTAATTGAGCATGGCGCCTTGAGTCCAGTCCCGGTTGTCGGCCCGGCCACCTTCGCGGTTGCGGTTCATGTAGTAATTGCGCAACAGCCCGGTGACGCTGCTGCCGTCGATAAAACCTTTGGCGTCGGCCTGGTCCGTCACGGACTCGGCGAGGGCCACCTGGCTGATACTGGCGCATATCGCCAGTGTTAACAGGCTCCACTGTTTGACCATGTTATTTACTTCCCCGAAATGATTGACGCGCACAGAAACACCGCACTTTTTACAGGGCGCATGAAGTTTTATTGGGCAGATGTTTCAGGTAAGAGAGACTGGTTTTTATTGTGCTCGACGTGTTTGTCGAAGCCGATTCTAAGCACAGTTTCCGCGGCCTGCAGCCGGCATTTGATTAAACTCGATTAATTAAACTTCACGTTTTTTAATCGGTCATGGGTGTAGCGTTGAAGCTGTCTTAGCCGCTCTGCTTCGACAAAAACCTTTGGTTGCCGCCGTAGTCGCTACGGCGGATTTTTTCTGTGCTTGGTTGGTCGATAAGTTCTGCGGCCTTTATGTCGGGCAGCTCGCTGCCAAGTTCAAGGCGCAGGTTTTTTAGCCGACGGGGGGCAAGTCTTCAGCGCTCAAATCAAACGCCCTCGGCGCAAAGCCGAATTGTTCACGCGCCGCTGAATGATCAAAGGTCAGGTCCTGGCTCATGCGCTGCGCCATGGCGCTTGAAAGGTGGCGATAACGCGGCAGGCAGCGTGCGAGCGCGATCACCTGGCGCAATAGCCAGGCCGGAACGTTGAGCGTCCGTTCCGGCCGCCCTACGGCCTGGAACACTCGCCTGACCATGGCGTGGTAGGGCAAGGTTTGTGCGCCTGACAGGTTGTAGCTGCCACTTGGCCAGCCCCTGGTTTCCAGGGCGGCAACGCATACCTGGACAATATCGTCACAGTGGACCGGTTGACGCAGGCCCACGCTGTTACCGACCAACGGGAAGAAACCGTAGCGCTGAATGAACCGGGCTATCTCGCAAATGCTTTTGTCCTTCCCATGCCCGTAGATCAGGGTCGGGCGTAGAACAGCCCACTGCGTGTTGTGTTCGACCGCCCACTGCTGCAAGCGTTGCTCGGCATTGACCAGGCGTTGCGCCAGGGCACGCTCGCGAGGATCAGGCGAGGCTTGCTTGGTAAAGCGACTTGTCGAAGACAGGACCACGACGCACTTTACGTGAGCGCTGGCCAAACGTTCCAGGTAGTCAGGTAACACCCAGGCCGGGGCCAGCGAAACAAACGCGTCCAGGCATAGCTCCGGCCAGGTCTCGGCCGGCAGCCAGGTCACGTGTTCCTGGCAGGGTCTGCCGCCTTGACGGCTGAACGCGACGACCTGATGGCCTTCCCGCGCCAGGGCCCGCAACAGATGCTCACCGAGGAAGCTGGAACCACCGAGCAGGCCGATGCGCACCTCATTGCTCCCTGGGGCGGTTGTTCAACGCCGCCAGACACCGGGTGAACGCGTGACGCCCGACCATCAGGCCGAATCGAAACCAGACGCCAATCACCACGAACACCCACAAGAACACTGAATATTGCCGGCGGAAGAATTTGCGGTAAAACCGCAGGATTCCACGGTGCTTGTGCCACTCCACAAAATACGGGCGGTTCCGACTGCAGCCTCCGAACACATGCGTCACCTGGGCATCCGGTACAAACAGGACGTTCCAGCCACCATGGTGAAAACGCATGCACCAGTCCAGGTCTTCGCAGTGCAGAAAATAGTCTTCGTCCCATAAACCAATGTGTTCGATCGCCTCGCGCTTGACCAACATGCACGCCCCGGAAATGGCTTCGACAGCAATGGGCTGCGGGGGCAGGGCTTCCTGATGCAGCAGGAAGTCGGAAAACAGCGCTGGCCAGAACCTGGCCAGACGCGACAGCCCGAACGCCCGCATGAATGCGCGCCTGGGCGTGGGAAATACGCGTCGGCCACCGGCCTGCTCAGTACCATCGAGATTGCACAGCAGGCCGCCTACCGCACCTATATCGGCCGCCCCGTGCAAGGCCGTCAGCAAACGCTCGATGGCTTGCGGAGCAATAACCGTGTCCGGGTTCAGGAACAGCAGGTTGGGTGCACTTGCAAGCCGTGCGCCCTGGTTACAGGCAACGGCGAAGCCCAGGTTTGCATCGTTACGAATGATGTGCAGGGCATCGCCCACCGCACAGGTGCTCAGCAACCTGGCCAGGCTGTCATCATGGGAGTGGTTATCCACCACGATGACTCGGGTTGCACCGGCGTCAAGCACCGACTTCACACATGCCTGCAATAGGGCCCCCGCGTTGTAATTGACGATGATCACATCGCATTCGCGCGTTGGCGGCGCGTTGGCCTGCGTATCGAAAACCTGTACTTCCTGTACTTCCAACGGTGTCACTCCCTGTTCGTCCCGTCTGGTTATCGATTCACGTACACGCCCGGTCGCTCAAGGTATCGCCACGGAAAATCGAGTCGTCCAGGAGTTTTCGTGGCGAAACCTGCGCGTGTATGCGTCTGATTCATTGAAGTTCAGCGCCTTGTCCATGGCCTGCCGGATGTCCCCGGGCCCCTCCACGAGAAAAGTGCCCGGGCACGTACCTCGGTGGGCCATCTCGCCAAATACCGTACTGATCACTGGCAGGCCAAGCGCCCGATATTCGTAGTACTTGATCGGGTCGACATACCGTGTCAGCGCGTCGCTGGTGAAGGGAATCAACCCGACATCGAACGCCGCCATGGCTTTCAAGGCGTCCTCGTGGGATACCTCGCCACTCAAGTGGATGTTGCCGGGCAGACCAGCAGGCACAGGGGTGTGCAGCGGGCCGACCAGGCGTATGTCGGCATGCGGAAACGCCTCGGCTAGGGCAATCACGACATCCCAGGCAAACCACTTGGCGATGGTGCCGACGTAGCCCAGGACGGGTGTATTCCCTCGGCCTGCATGCGAATGCTGGCGGCTGGGCAGGCGCTCGATGGCGCAGGCATTGCCGAGCAGCTTGACGTTGTCCGAGCAGGCCAGCATTTGCGTCAGCAGCGCCGAGGAAGAAGCCAGTACCGTGGACACCGATTGAGCCGTGTGGCGTTGGCGGCGTTCCATGGCCCGGCGTGACAGCCTTGTATAGAACTCGGAAAAATTATCCATGGCATCGTAAAAGCTGGCTTCGAAAACAGGCTCCTGCAGCAGTCTCGACGCCAGGTGCGAAGGCTTGCCAATTCCCAGCACCGTGGGCTGTTGCGCAAACTCCCGCGCTTTCACAATCAGCGATTGCCAGAGCGGGCGGTTGATCCAGCCTGAGCCAGGCATCGGCTCGATTGGCAAGGCGCGAGGCTCGAGCACGGTCAACCATGCCGGCAAGGGCGCCTGTGCGACGGCAGGTGCAGGCCGCAGCCTTCTGAAATCGCTGAGTGTCGGAAAACGCGTGGGGTAGGGGTCTATCCAAAGGACGGGGGCGCCGGTTTTTTCATGGAAGCAGCGCACCAGTTCATGGGGTCGCTGGCTGAAGCTATGCCAGCGCATCGGTGAGAGATAGATCAGGCGCATGTGGAGAAATGCGCCGTCAATACCTGCACGATCCGCTCTGCGGCCATGCCATCCCCATAGGGGGATTGATCCTTGATCATGCTCGAGTAGAGCCCCTCGTCGTCGAGCAGATGCTGCACTGCCTGGACGATATCGGCAGTTCGGGTACCCACCAGCTTCACCATGCCATGCTCTATGGCTTCCTGGCGTTCGGTCTCGTTGCGCAACACCAGCACGGGCACGCCCAGGGCCGGCGCCTCTTCCTGAATGCCGCCCGAATCGCTGAGTACCAGGAAGGCGCTCTTCATGACGCGAATAAAGTGGTGGTAGCCCAGGGACGGGCAAAGCTCGATCCGTGGATGTCCTCCCAGCGCCGCCTCGACAGGCACTTTGACGCTGGGGTTCGGATGCACCGGGAAAATCACGCGCAAATCTTCATTGCGGTCGACCAGTTGGCGAATCGCGGTACAGATGTCGAGCAGGGGCGCGCCGAAGCTCTCCCGGCGATGCAAGGTCACCAGCAGGCGGCGTTCACCGTCGAGGGCGCCCTCGGTCGGTTCGTCACCCCGGCGAAGGCTCTGGTGCAGCGCGTCGATCACGGTATTGCCCGTGAGGTGGATGGCCTGGGGGGCAATGCCTTCGTCCAACAAATTGCCGCGGGCCCTCGGGGTCGGTGCGAAGTGCCATTTGGCAATGCGGCTGGTGACTGTCCGGTTCAGTTCCTCGGGAAACGGATTGCCCAGGTCGCCAGTGCGTAACCCGGCTTCCACGTGGCCAAAAGGAACCTGCTGGTAGAAACACGACAGGGCGGTGGCGAATACCGTCGAGGTATCGCCCTGTGCCAGCACGGCATCCGGACGCCACTCCAGCAGCAGTCGCTCGACCTGCGTCAGCAGGCGGCAGGTGAGGGCACTGAGCGACTGTTGGGGCTGCATCAGGTCCAGGTCCAGATCGGGCTCGATATTGAACTCGCGCAATGCCTGGTCCATCAGTTCGCGATGTTGCGCGGTGGCGACGACGTGGCAGGCGAACTGGGGCGAACGCTTGAGGGCATGGATGACCGGGGCCATCTTGATGACTTCCGGTCGCGTGCCCACTACTACAACTATCTTGCTTACGGGCATGTCGTTATCCATAACGGTGGGGTATCCAGGTGCCCCATTTTTTCTCGTAGATCGCTTTGTTCCGATCAAACAGGGCCTGGCGTTGGTCAATATCCATAAGGTTGAAGCTCGCCGACAGGTGATGGTGGATAAACACATCCCGAGCACAGGCATTGAAAAAACCCGCTTGCTCGACGCGCCGGCAGTAGTCGTCGTCTTCGAAGAAGCCACAGCCGAACGCTTCGTCCAGCGGTCCCACTTGAGCATAGGTGCTGCGTCGCAACATCACACAGAAAAAAGCCAGGGTCGGCAGTACGAACCACTCTCCCAGGTGCCTGTAGGTATACCCGCAGGCCCGATCAGGCATGTCTGCCAGTGAGTACGTGAGATCGATCTTGGCCTGGTTGCCGATATTGTTGGTGACGGGGCCGACCAGGCCGATACCGGGGTTGCGGTCCAGATGCCTGCGCAGGGTGTCTGCCCAGCCTGGGGTCACCTGGGTATCGTTGTTGAGCAGTACGAAGTAGTCCCCGGTAGCCACTGCCAGCCCCTGATTGTTGGCGGCGGCAAAACCACGGTTGTCGGCATTGAGGATGACGACCTGTCCATTGGCCTTGGCCCACTGATCGAGAAACGCCGGTGTGCCATCACTGGAGCCGTTGTCGACCACAATGATTTCCAGCGCGGCGGCCTGGGCATTGGCGGTCAAGCTGGCCAGGCATGCCTGGGTCAGGGCCAGATTGTTGTAGGTCACCACAATCACACTGATCTCACGCGGCACGTGCTGGGGTTCGGTGACGCTGAGCAAGGCGTCACGGCGCTGTTCCCAGGATTGGGCGGCGGCGAACGCCTGGCGCGCCGCACGGTGTTCGTCAGGTGGTTCGGCCAGCGCGTGGGCAATACCGTCGATAAATTCAGCCGGGTTTTGGGCCCGACGTATCAGCGCGCCAAACTGGTGGGTTTCTGGCAAATCGATGGCCACCACCGGCTTGCCGGCGCTGAGGTATTCGTAGACTTTCACCGGGTTGGTCGCCAGGGTCAACGGTATGACCTGGAACGGCAGGAGGCACACGTCCATCGCATACAAGTAGCTGGGGAGGGTGCTGTAGCTGACCTCGCCGGTGAATTGCACATTGGGATGGTGGCGCAGCTTATGCCGGGCGTTGGTGGTGTCCTCACCGACCAGGAGCACCAGGTGGTGCGCAAAGGCATCGGCAATGGCTGAAACCAGTTCGGTATCGAACCATTCGGCAATCGCGCCGTAATAGCCGATGATCTTGCGCCCTTGCGGGTCGTTGAACAGCGAGACGGGGCGCCTTGAAAAAAAACCGAAGTCCGCCGCGTTTCGAATCACCGTGCGCTGCGCGGAGGGCGTCTGCCCCCATTGCTGGGCGAGCCGGTCGGAAGTGAACACGGTTGCCTGGGCCTCCAGCACCAACTGCTGCTCAAGCTTCAGAATGCCGGCATCGGTGTTGCTGAAACCTTGGTGATGATCGATGCAGTCATAGACCATGCGGCTATTCGGCGCGGCCTTGGCCACGTCCAGCCAGAAAGGGTGGTGCACGATCCCGACCACCGCGCGGGGCCGGGTACACAGCAAGAGTTCGCCCAACCCATAGCGCAGCTGCGCCACCTGGATCGATGAGGGGACCGTGGAGTAAATGGAAGGCGGGTCGCTCAGGTGCAATTGGACTTCGAACAGGTTCCCCCTCTCATTGAGCGGATAGATGGAGAAACCCGGCTGATTCGAGGCCTTGAGCGTGCTGGAGACATAAAACACCCGCCGCCCACTGGCACTCAGTACCTGGGCGAGTTGTTGCGGCCGCTGATGGCGGAAGCTCCAGTCGATCACCCCCCAGATGATGTAGTCCGGGTACTGGGTGTCGGCGAGCAGTTGCAACTGCTTGACCGGGGGTGTTTCGCGCACCTGCGGCCACTGGCTTAACCGACGCACCGGCCGGAACCAGGCGCCACGGTAGATCACGCTCAGGCGCCTGCGCAGCCAAGGGGGCAACGGCAACCCACGCAACCACGTGAGCAGACGCATCATCAGCGCTGTCGCCACCTTACGCATACCAACCCGCTCCGCCATGCGTAACGCCTTGGCGATGGGGCGAGTAGTCATGCAGCGGGGTGTCGTCCCCCTCTGGCCACATGGAACTGGTCGAGCCCGGGCGATAGAACGTTACGGTAATACTGCGCCGGGAAACCGGGCTGTCGTCGACCACCCGTGACACGGCATGCCAGGAGGTGTCGCTACGCACCAGCACGGCCGAGTTGCCGACCACGGGAGGAATCTGCTCGAAGACGCTGTCGGGGTCCCTGGAACCGAGAATTTGCAGGCAACCGCCGCGCGCCGGGTTCCAGCTGTCATTGAAATAGAGGATATGGGTGACGACCTTGTCTGCCAGGTCCGGATGCGGGCCAAGGTTGGCGCCGGGACCGTAATGGAACAGGTTGACTTCCATGGGCGCGACACTGAGGTCCAGCCCCGTCAATGCGCTCAATGCCTGGCGGTAGGCCGGTGAGCGCAGATCCTGCGCCAGTGCCATCCAATGCGGGCTGAGGGCCTGAGGGTTGACCACTTGGCCGGTGGTCATGGCGATCAATTGCCTGGCTTCGTACTCGTAGTCCTTTTCTCCGCCGTAGCCCTTGACCACTTTGAAATGATCGCAGGGGTAGGTCTCGGCCAGTGCCGCGGCGTCCTGCGGGCTGTATAAACCGTCGACCTGGGCCCAACGGAACGGTTGGTGTTGCAGGTGATGACGGGCGATCTTCTCCAGGTTGATCATGACGTGCTCCTTGAAATCAGTCGTTTAAAGCGGTGGTAGGCGCTGCGCCAATCGGGCTGCGTGGCCTGCGCCAACGGGCGCGGGGTTTCCACCGCCGCCTGCTGTGGCCCTTGCATGTTTTCGAGCAGTGCTGGCAGGAATTGCCAGAGGCGGTTGATGACTTCCGGGGCGGCCGCCCGTCGGGAAACGATGAGCCGCGCCACCTGGTCCCAGTGTTCACGCAACTGCTCGACGGCTTGGCAAGTGGCAGCGGAGAGGGGCCGCCTGCCAAGTTGATCGACCAGCCACTGCGGGTCCAACGTCTGGTCATGACGCAGCTGGAAGACCCGCCCGTAGGCAGGCAAGGCCGTGAATTTGCCGACTTCCAGGTCCGCTGAGCAGAAGACCGGCAGGCCGAAAGCGATTGCGCTGATTGCCAGGTGGTAACTGTGGCCCACCACGCCTGCCGAGTGCGCAATCAGTTCGGCCAGCAGCAACGGCGACGGCCAGAACGGTAGGGTGACTGCGCGGTCCAGCGGTGCCCCGAGGGCTGACGGGTGATCGCCCAGGACCGGTCCAATGGGCAGGACCAGTAATTTCACCCCGGCCAGCACATCACTGTTGCTGCGCCAAAGCGCGAGAAAGCTCTGCAAGCCTTGGGTGGCGTGTACGACCACGTAGGGGCCTGCCAGGTCGTAGCGCCTGAAAATATCGCGCAATTCAGCCGACGGGGTGTGTACATCCAGTACCTGGGCCAGACCGAAGGCCGTGTCGGGCAGTACCTTGATATCGGCATGCGCGCTCAATGTTTGCAGGGCCTTTTGTGTCAAAGCATCCCGTACCCTGACATGGGGGCTGTGCTCGACAGCAAGCGCCAACAGCGGCCGGCCCCATTCGGGGATTTCATTGCAGTGCATGCCGGGGGCATTCCAGATCAGTGGCACGCCGTTTTGCAACGCCATCAGCGCGGGTACCAGCCAATACCCGGTGGGGTGATGGATAGACGGATCGGGCGGCAGGTAACCGTCGGCGACACACTTGTCGAATCGGATGATAAAGCCACCGCCGATCAGCGTCGCATCCATCTGGTGGGCAAGCGCAGGCAGTTCGGTCAACGAGGTCACGGCATAGGGCCATTTGCGTGCGGACTTCCGGTGATAGGAAAACCGGTGCATATTCACCGCGCCCAGGCGCCGGGCCAGCTCCGCCTCGGCAATGATCGGGAACAACAGGTCGCCGTAGTTCTCCACGTCAAATGTGCCGTGAATCGCTATCTGCCAGACGTTGTCTTTATCGTTATGCACGCGAGTGGTGTCCTTGTTCACTGGGCTGTGGGCTCTGTAGGGGCTATCGCCTCGATACCGAGGTCGACGATGCCGAGAAAATCGCTGTCGAGCGTCAGGGTGTCGAAGGTCAGGAGCGCGACCTGTTTCTCGATCAAGTGAGCGCTTTCCTCGGTATGGCCATTCATGAGTTTCAACGTGATGTGGTACTTGCCGGCGGCAAAGCGCGAGCGGAACCTGGCCGTGAGGTGGGCCTTGCACCAACCGTCACAGGGTTGCTCGAGCACAAGGGCCAGGTTGGCACCGCCAATCACCAGCAAGCGCGGTTCCTGGATGGTGATACTCAGGCTGGGCAGCGTGATCGACTCCCGCACCCGAGCCTCGACCCTCAACTCAATCACTTCATCATGCACAAAGGTGGAGTGCAGGCTGCCGGTGTTGGTGAAGCAGGCGCTCAGAATGCCGCCTTCGTCGGTGCCGAATGCGATGCCGTCCGCCTTGCTCAAATGCACCTTGGGCACGACGGCCACGGTATTCTCGCTGGCGCCGCGGCGCTGCTCATCACGCATATCCAGCAGGTAGCGCTCGGCAACGTCCTCGGGCCGCCCGCTGGCGCGGACTTCGCCGCCACGAAGGTAGAGCGCCCGCTTGCAGAAGCGCTTGACCATGCTCATGTCGTGGGAAACGAACAGTAATGTCGTGCCGCGCTCGGCCAGCACTTCAAGGCGCTGCAAGCACTTGAACTGAAAGGAAGCGTCGCCAACGGCGAGGGCTTCGTCGACGATCAGGATATCGGGGTCCACCCATACGGAGACCGCGAACGCCAGGCGCATGAGCATCCCGCTGGAGTACGTCCGGGTCGGCTGGTCGATAAAGTCGCCAATGGCGGCGAAGTGGGTGATTTCGTCGAAACGTTTTTCGACCTCGGCGCGGCTGAGCCCCAATATCGCCCCGTTAAGAAAGACGTTCTCACGCCCCGTGAAATCGGGATTGAACCCGGAGCCCAGCTCAAGCAGCGCAGCAATACGGCCGTGGCACACCACGGATCCGGTGGTCGCGCCGAGCGTCCCGCAGATCAGTTGCAACAGGGTGGATTTACCGCTGCCATTGCGGCCAATGATGCCGATCGTCTCCCCCTTGAGGATGGTCAGGTCGACGTCTTTGACAGCCCATAACGGGCGATAAAGCGGTTTACCGCCGGGCAACAGCAATTGCTTCAGCCGGTCTCGGGGTTTGTCGTATATCCGGAAGCACTTACCCAAACCTGTTATCTGTACGGCAACCTCAGAGGACATCGGCAAATCCATTTCTCATCCACTGGAAACACTGGAAGCCCACCCACGCCACCGCACACGATGTCACCAGGCTGATCGCCCAGGACTGCGGTTCAATGGGCACACCCCAGAACAGCACGTCGCGCGCCTGCTCGATGAGCATCGCCAGCGGATTGAGCAACAACAGCGAGCGGTACGCTTCAGGCAATACGTTGACCGGGTAGAACACCGCCGACACGAACAACAGGGCGGTGGTGAAGGCACTCACCACTTGACCGACGTCTCGCAGGTACACCCCGAGGCCGGCCAGCAGCCATGAAATACCCATGGAAAACAGTATCAACGGCAACAACACCAGCGGCAGCAACAACGCGGTCACGGGCGGAGTGCCGATCAACAGGAAATGGAACAACAACCAGATGAGCAGGCTCGCCGTCGCGTGCAACAGGACCGAGCCGAGGGACATCCAAGGCAGTATCTCCAGGGGGAATATCACTTTCTTGACGTAGTTGGTGTTATGCAGGATCAAACTGGGCGCGCGCTGCACGCATTCCGCGAAGATGTTGAAGACCAGCAACCCTGCAAACACCAGCAGTGCGAACTCCGTACGCGATCCGCTGCCGCCTTGCCACTGCTGCTTGAACATCACACTGAAAACCAGGGTGTACACCAGCAGCATCAGCAGGGGGTTGAGGAAAGACCACAGCACTCCCAGTACCGAGCCCCGGTAACGGCCGAGCACATCGCGCCTGATCATCGATATCAGCAGCTCACGGTACCTCCATGGGCTGGAAAAAAAACCGCCTGACGCCTTGATCATAGCTGGCAAGTCGTGTCCCTAATATGGCGTGCGTTGTTCGGGGTCATCAAAGGTATGGCCTGGAGAGAGGGCGGTAATCGACTAAAAGTAGTTCATAAAAGGAAATACACAAGATGACGCGCGTAACCGATAGGGAATTCAATGCCGCTCTACCGGTGATGCAGAAACTGCTGTGGGGACACCAGCAAGACCGAGAACGACTGCAAGCGCTCGGGATTAACCTGATTCCGGTTAATTTCTATTCGAATACGCCCTCTATCGCCGAGACGCTGAGCGCCTACGAGTACACGGAGTCAACACCGCCTTATTTGAACTGTGGGATATTCGAGCCGGAAAACCTGCGGGCTGAACTGCTCGAACTGTTGCCTTACTCACAGGACTTCACGCCGGCCCATGCCGGGAATATGCACACCTGTCGTTCGTACTTCTGGGAAAACGGCCAGTTCATGTACAGCGATGCCATGTCTTACTACGCGTATATCCGGCGTATACGCCCGAAGAACATTGTCGAGATCGGCAGTGGCTTTTCCTCGCTGATTGCCTTGGAAGCCTTGGGTCATAACGGCATGGGCCGCTTGCGCTGTATCGAACCGTTTCCGCGTCCCTTCATCACTGCACTCGGCCAGGAGGGCGCGCTGGACCTGCACACACAACGCGCTCAAGACGTGACCGCCGACACCCTGAATGCGATGCTCGAAGACGGCGATATCCTGTTCATCGACTCCACGCATACGGTCAAGACCGGCAGCGATTGTGCGCACATCTACCTGCGCTTATTGCCGCGGATCACGCGCAAAATCACGGTGCATGTCCATGACGTCTTCCTGCCGTTCGGCCTGCCGCAGCACTGGGCGATCGATCATCAGATCTATTGGACCGAACAGTATCTGCTGCTTGCGCTGCTGATCGATAACCCGCGGACCAAGCTGCTGTTCGGCAGCGCCTACCACAAGCATTTCAATGACCAACTGCTCACGGAATTGATGCGGGGTCGCTGCGAAAGCGGCGGCGCCAGTTTCTGGTTCGAGTACGACGGGCGCAGTCAGCGTGCCGCCGACACCACGCCCTGAGCCGGTCGCCTATTCAACAGGCCCTTGCAGCCAACTCAAGCGACAGGCATTACCCCCACCTTTCTTGGCCTGATACATCGCGTCGTCCGCCCGCGCCAGCAGCTGTTCGACACACGCGCCATCCGCCGGGTAGCGGCTGATGCCCACGCTGATGTGGGTGCTCACCCGATGGCTGTCGATCATGAACGGCTGGTCGATCGCGGCGATCAGCTTGCCGGCCAACCCTTCGACCTGTTCGGCCTGGTCCATGCCATTGATCAGCACCGCGAACTCGTCGCCACTCAGCCGGCACACCACATCAGACCGGCGTACGGTCTGGCCGAGGCGTTCGGCCACGGCAATCAACAGTTTGTCGCCGCAGACATGGCCCAACGTGTCATTGACCGATTTGAAATGGTCCACATCGATGAACATCAACGCCAGGGCCCGACGCTGCTTTGCCGCATGCTTGATCGCTTGATCGAGCAGGTTCGTGAACAGGTTGCGGTTAGGCAGGCCGGTGAGGGCGTCGTGGAACGCCAGGTGTTGCATGTAGGCACGCTCTTCGTCCATGACGTTGAAGTTGTGCAGGATGGCGATGAAATGCGTCACCACCCCGTGGGGATCGAGGACCGGGGTAATGACCTGGTTGACCGTACAACTGCCGCCATCCTTGCGGCGCTCGACCATCTCGCCTTGCCAGGTCACGCCGGCGAGGATGGTCATCCACAGTTCTCGATAGAACGTGGTGGTGTGCCGGCCGGAGGTCAGCAGGTGAGGGGTTTTCCCCACCAGTTCCGGCTTGGAGTAGCCGCTGAGCAGGCAGAACGCCTTATTGATCCAGACGATGCAACCTGTGCGCTCGGTGATCAATACCGGGTTCGTCGCAGCGTCCAATGCCCTGACCAATACTTGCTGATCTTCGTGGTTCATTGCCCCCTCCGATACCGCCAATGATGCCGTAGGCCCTGATTCAGGCTAGGGGCAAAGCACCGGGCTGCGGTTGATCAACATCAACTTTTATCGGCCCCTGCCCAGCGAAAAAGCCGGCGTGAAACTGACAAAGATCAATCGATGGCGCCTCGAAACGCTCACTCTGTAGGTCTAGTCACGTCGTGAAATGACCGCGCGCCGAGGTGCCCCATGTTGCAGCCCCAACGTTTACTGTTGATTGCCCCTTCCGCCATGACGCACACACCGGCGTTCGATCGTGCCGCCGCACTGGCGCGCGCGATGCACCTGCCGTTGCACATCGTGGCATTCGACTATTTGCAGGCCCTGGCGGTCGCGGGCCTGTTCGCCCCCGAACAGATCAGCAAGGCCCGCGAAGGCTACCTGGACGCACACCGTCACTGGCTGGCCGAGCAAGCCGGGCAGATGAGCAAGCACGGGGTGGTGGTCACCAGCGAGGTGGTGTGGGTGCAGCATCCCTATGAGGAAATCCTGCACTTCGTCAACGAAATGTCGCTGGCCCTGATCATCAAGGATGCCGAGCAAGTGCCGGCGTTGAAACGGGTGTTCTTTACCCCGCTGGACTGGCAACTGCTGCGCGACTGCCCGGTGCCCGTGCACCTGGTCACCGATTCACGCCATCCGCTGCCACGCAAGGTGCTGGCGATTGTCGACGTGTTGCGCAGTGAGGAACAGGACCAGGTGTTTAACGACCAGATCGTTGAAGCCGCGGTCAAGCTGGCGGCCCAGTGTGAGGCGCAGTTGGAATTGCTGCATGTGTATGACTGGGCCGCGGTGTACGCCAAGGACATGGGTTTCGGCGCGGTTCCCCTGGCGGCCGGGCTCTATGAGGCGCTCAACGAAGCGCAGCATGAAGCCTTCTCGTCCCTGGCCGAGCGCCAGGGCATTCCGGTTGAACGGCGCCACTTTATCGAAGGCGTACCGCTGTTCAACATCTGCGACTTCGCCCACACGCATCAGAGCGACATTATCGTGATGGGGACCGTGCAGCACTGGGGGTTGGACAAACTGCTCGGCACCACCGCCGAGAGCCTGCTGCAACGCGCGCCCTGCAGTGTGTGGGCGATTAAACCCGCACGGGGTTGAGCCATTGAACCCGCCGCCAACGTGGCCGGCGCCCGAAGAGGTGTGAAATGAGCCAGTACCAACGTCTGCTGCTGATCACTGATCGCACGCTGTATCACTCCCCGGCGCTGCTCCGGGCGGTGTCACTGGCCAAGGCGTGTAACGCGACCCTCGATGTGCGGGCGTTCATCGAACCCGCGCCGATTATCCACTTGTGGGAGGCGCGCGTGGACGAGTCGGTGTATCAGGACTACCTGAGCCGCTATCGCCACTGGTTGGTCGAAGAAATCCAGCGCCTGGGCGGCACAGCGCTGAAGGTCTCGGTGGAACTGGTATTCACCACCCACCCCTTGCTCGACATCCTGCGCACCGTCGCTGACTTGAACCCGGACCTGGTGATCAAGGATGTGAAGCTCGAACCCCTGCTCAAACGCGTGTTCATCACCCCCCTTGACTGCCAACTGCTGCGTGAGTGCGCAACGCCGCTGCACCTGGTGAGCGAGGCCCGCTATGGCTTGCCCCACCGCGTAGTGGCAGCGGTTGATCCGTTCGATCCCGACACGCAGATCAGCGGCTTGAATGACACCATCATTCAGTGCGCCTACGCCCTGGCCCTGCAATGCGATGCGCCGTTGCACCTGTTGTACGCCTACGACCTGTCGCCCGCGTTCAATGGTGACGCGCCGCTGGTGATGGGCGGCTGGAGCGTGGACTTCGTCGAAGAGTTGCGCCAGTCCCTGCATCAGGCGTTCGTGTCGTTGGCTGACCGCTATGGGGTGCCACCGGAGCGGCGGCACTTTGTCATGGGCCAACCGGTGCCAGTGATCCAGGAGTTTGTCGAGCAGTACCTGGCGGATGTGGTGGTCATGGGCACCGTTCACCGGGTCGGGTTCGACCGACTGGTGGGCAGCAACACCGAACGCGCTTTGTATTCGGTACCGGGCAGCATTCTGGCGATCAGGCAGCCGCCAGCGAGCATCGACGGGTAGGGCGACTGTCCACTTGTTGACGAAGATCAGAGGGACACAGGCCCAGCGCCAGATACTGGAAACGAATGCCGCTGATCGATCAATGACCTGAAACGAGGGATGCACCGTGAACAAATACCTGTCCATTTCACTGCTGGCAGTATTGCTGGCAACCTCCGCCGGCTGCAGTCATCAAGCCGCCAAAACGTTGGATGCGCGCCTGGAAGCCGCGGAAAACACGGCCGCCACGGCGCGCCTGCGCGCGGATGAAGCCTACCTCAAGGCCGATCAGGCGGCGGCGTTGGCCAACCAGGCCCAGCGCACCGCGGACGAAGCCAATGAACGGGCGATCCGCATGCTGACGACCGCCACCAAGAAATAGCCGGCGCGGCCTGTGTTCGGCGGCCGGCGCGCCGCCGTTCATGGCGTCAGCACGATCGCGCCGTTGAACTGCCCCGAACGCAAATGCGCCAAGGCTTGATTGGCCTCCTCCAGGGCAAAGCGGGTGATGTCGCAATGCACGGGCGTGTGCTGCAAGGTTTCGAAAAATGCCGCACCGTCGTGCCGCGTCAGGTTGGCCACCGAACGAACGCTGCGCTCGCCCCACAGCAACCGATAGGGAAAGGCCGGAATATCGCTCATGTGGATCCCGGCGCAAATCACACAGCCGCCTTTCACGGTGGCCGCCAACGCCAGCGGGACCAAGGCGCCGACGGGGGCGAAAATCAGGCTGGCATCCAGCAGGTGAGGAGGGGCCTGGTCCGAAGGGCCGGCCCACACCGCGCCCAGGGAGCGGGCATACGCCTGGCCGGCGCTGTCATCCGGGCGGGTGAACGCGTACACGGTTTGCCCACGGCCCAGGGCGACCTGAATCGCCAGGTGCGCCGCCGCACCGAAGCCGTAAAGCCCCAGGTGGCGGGCGTCGGCAGCCATCTGCAAGGCGCGAAAGCCAATCAGCCCGGCACACAACAACGGCGCGGCTTGAACATCGGAAAGGTCGGCGGGAATCGGCAGGCAAAAGCGTGGGTCAGCCAGCGTGTATTCGGCGTAACCGCCGTCCAGCTGGCAACCGGTGAACTGCGCCCGATCGCAAAGGTTTTCGCGGCCGCTGCGACAGAAGTCACAGGTGCCACACGTCCAGCCTAGCCAGGGCACCCCCACGCGCCGGCCGATCCAACCCACGTCAACAGCAGCGCCCACGGCGGTCACTTCTCCGACAATTTCATGGCCTGGCACCCGTGGCAGTTGCGCTTGGGGCAACTCACCGTCCACCAGGTGCAGGTCGGTACGGCACACGCCACAGGCCAGCACCTTGATCAACAGTTGCCCGGCGGCAGGCGTCGGGATCGGCCGTTGCTCAAGTTGCAACGGCTGGCCGGGGGTGTGCAGAACCATGGCACGCATGACGCATCTCCAGCGTTAGAGGGGGCGATGACAGCCTGCCACCAGGTGCTTGAGGCCCTCCGGGTCCTGGATCGTGACATTTCGCCCCTCGACATGGGCCAAGCCCTGATCGCGCAGGTGCGCAATGCCTCGGCAGATGGTTTCCAGGCGCAGGCCCAGGTAGGAGCCGATTTCTTCGCGGCGCATCTTCAACACGAAGTGCCGGGCGGAATACCCGCGAGCACTCAAGCGTTGCGACAGGCTCAGCAGGAACGCCGCCAGGCGCTCATCGGAGTTCATCTTGCCAATCAGCATCAGCAGGGTGTGATCCTGCACGATTTCACGGCTCAACAGCCGGGTGAGGTTGTGCTGCAGCGAAGGCAACTGGCGGGCGAGGTTTTCCAGGTGGGTATAGTGGATGGGGCAGACCTCACTGTCCTCCAGGGCTACCGCTGTGCAGGCATGCGCGTCGGCACTGATCGCGTCCAGGCCGAGCATGTCGCCGGCAATGTGAAAGCCGGTGACCTGTTCACGGCCGTCGACCGAGACCATGCCGGTCTTGAATGAACCGATACGCACCGCGTACAGCGAGCGCAGCGGATCGCCTGTACGGAACAGGGCTGCGCCTTTTTTTACCTTGAAGCGTTGCGCGACCAGCGTGTCCAGTTGCGCCACCTCGTGCCCCCCAAGGCCGATCGGCAGGCACAGCGCCGACAGGGCGCAGTCGGAGCACTTCGTCTTGAGGGGGCGAAGTGGCTGCGGGCGCACTTGAGGCATGGAACGTAAGGCCGTCGGATTGTCGACCACAAACAAATGATGGACTGTCATACATGCACTCCGTCCAGGCCTGAGCCTGAGTGTAGGGACGAAAGGAAGTGGCACTTTCTGCACCCTTTGTTCGGTCTGCCCGCTTCCCACGTTCATTGAGCTTGAGCCCCGGCTTCAAGACTTGACGTACATCAAGTCTCGCGCATTCGAGGCCCACAGAATCGACGAATGACAATCCATGTTTCGAGCCTGGGCGGAGGGGGGGTTATGAGCGATTTCTTGAGTGCCGAGGAACTGGAAGGGCTGGACGCGTATTGGCGCGCGTCCAATTACCTGGCGGTGGGGCAGATCTACCTGAAGAGCAACCCCTTGCTCCAGGTTCCCTTGACCCAGGCGCACATCAAGCCGCGCTTGCTGGGGCATTGGGGCACGACGCCGGGGCTCAATCTGCTCTACACGCACCTCAACCGCCTGATCACCCAGTACGATGTCAACCTGCTGTTCGTCGCCGGGCCCGGCCATGGCGGGCCGGCGGTCGTCGCGCAGACCTACCTGGAGGGCACCTACACCGAGTGCTATCCGTCCGTGGAGCGCAATACCAACGGGTTGCTGCGCCTGTTTCGACAGTTTTCCTGGCCCTATGGCATTTCCAGCCATGTCTCGGCACAGATCCCAGGCTCGATCCATGAAGGCGGTGAACTGGGTTACTGCCTGGCCCACGCCTATGGCGCGGTGTTTGATAACCCGGACCTGATCGTCGCTTGCGTGATCGGTGACGGCGAGGCCGAAACCGGCCCGCTGGCCGCCAGTTGGCACGCCAATAAATTCATCAACCCGGCGCGTGATGGCGCGGTGCTGCCGATCCTGCACCTCAACGGCTACAAGATTGCCAACCCCACCGTCCTGTCCAGGATCAGCGAAGAAGAGCTGTCAGCCCTGCTGTATGGGTATGGCTACGATGCCTACTTCGTAGAAGGCGATGAACCGGCGCAGGTCCATCAAGCACTGGCCCGCACCTTGCACACCCTGCTGCTGAAGATCCGCGAGATCCAGCACGCGGCTCGCCAGCCACGGCGCAACGCGGCGCCGGAGCGCCAGCTGTGGCCCATGTTGGTATTACGCACGCCCAAAGGCTGGACCGGGCCGGCATTTGTCGATGGCTGCCGGGTCGAAGGCACATGGCGCGCCCACCAGGTCCCCTTGGCCAACTTCCAGGTGCCGGGCCATGTGCAGCAACTGGAGGAGTGGCTGAACAGCTATCGCCCCAACGAACTGTTTGATGCCGATGGGGCCTTGCTGCCGGAAATCGCGGCCCTGGCGCCCACCGGACACCGCCGCATGAGCGCCAACCCCCACGCCAACGGCGGGCTGTTATTGCGCCCGCTCGACTTGCCACGTTTTGCCGATTACGCCGTCGAACTGCCAGTGCCCGGTTGCCGGCGCGCCGAGGCCACTCGGGTCCTGGGATTTTTTCTACGCGACGTGATGAAAAACGCCCAGGGTGCCGGCAACTTCCGCTTGTTTGGCCCGGATGAAACCGCCTCCAATCGCCTGGACGCGGTCTACGAGGTCACCGCCAAGGCGTGGATGGACCCATTGGAGGCCGACGACCAGAACCTGGCGATTTCGGGCCGGGTCATGGAGATCCTCAGCGAGCACGTCTGTGAAGGCTGGCTTGAGGGCTATCTGCTGACCGGGCGCCATGGCTTGCTGTCGTGCTATGAGGCGTTTATCCATATCGTCGATTCCATGGTCAACCAGCATGCCAAATGGCTGAAAACCGCCGCCGGCGTGCCCTGGCGCAAGCCGGTGGCCTCGCTCAACCTGTTGCTGACCTCCCATGTGTGGCGCCAGGACCATAACGGCTTCTCCCACCAGGACCCCGGGTTTATCGACCTGGTCGCCAACAAGAAGTCCGACGTGGCGCGTATCTACCTGCCTCCCGACGCCAACTGCCTGTTGTCGGTGGCCGATCACTGCCTGCGCAGCCGCAATTACATCAATGTCATTGTGGTGGGCAAGCAACCGGAGTGGCAGTGGCTGGATATCGACGCGGCCGTGCGTCATTGCCTGGCGGGGATCGGTCGCTGGGGCTGGGCCTGCCGTGACGATCAGGACCCGGATGTGGTCATGGCCTGTGCCGGAGACGTGCCGACCCTGGAAACCCTGGCCGCCGTGACCTTGTTGCGCGAGTACGTCCCGGACCTGCGGGTACGGGTCGTCAATGTGGTGGACCTGATGGTATTGCAATCGCCGTCCCAGCACCCCCATGGCCTGTCGGATACCGCGTTCGATGAGTTGTTCACCCCCGACAAACCGGTGATCTTTGCCTTCCACGGCTACCCGGCGCTGGTACACCGGTTGCTGTACAAACGCACCAATCATGACAACTTCCATGTGCGTGGCTTCAAGGAGGAGGGCGCCACCACCACGCCGTTCGACATGGCGGTGATCAACGACCTGGATCGCTATCGATTGGCGCTGGACGTCGTCGAGCGTGTACCTCGCCTGCAGGAACAACGCCACGCCGCACAATCGCGCTATTGGTCGATGATGGAGAAACACAAGTTGCACCTGATCGAGCATGGCGAAGACCTGCCCGAAGTCCTCAACTGGCAATGGACGCCGGCCACCTAGTGGAGGGGCCGCTACTTGCGTTTCCAGTACTTCTGCATTTCGAGAAACAGAAACGAAGCTGTCCAGGTGATCAGCACCAGACCGGTCAGCGCTTGCAGGCCGGTCAAGTACTTGAGATGGCCCACGGGGGTGATGTCACCGAAACCGATCGTGGTGTAGGTGGTAAAGGAAAAGTACACACAGTCCATGAACGAGCCGTCGAAGCGCCCCGACAGGCGGCCCCATTCGCCATAGCGCGTCATCAGGTAATAAGCCAGCGCAAAGCACCACACTTCGATCGCGTGCGCCAGCAGGGCACCAAAGACCCCGATTACCATCCTGAAGCGGCTCCAGACCCTGAGCCGCGGCAGCCAGTCGTTCAGCCGCAACAGGCATTCGTAGTGAATGACCACGGCCAGGATGACCACCAGCATGTTGATCAGGGTGACAGCCAGCATGGCAAGCCTCAGTGGGGGGCGTCGGAACCGATGCTCAGCGGTGCCCGTTGCTGCTGCGGCATGAGCGGCGCGAAGTCCTCCGGGGTCAGGCTTTCCTTTTGCATCAACAAGTGCGCACCGGCATCCAGGTCGGCGCGGTGCGCTTGGAGCAGGACCTTGGCGCGCCCATAGGCTTCATCGAGCAGGGCACGAATACACAGGTCGACTTCCCTGGCGGTCTGCTCCGAATAATCCTTCTCGCCGCTGCCCTGCATGCGCTCACCCAGGTACGTCATATTCTGGCGCTCCAGCACTGCTTGACCCAGTTCGGCACTCATGCCGAAGCGGGTCGCCAACTGCCGGGCGATATCCGTCGCGTGGGCCAGGTCATCGGCGGCCCCGGTGGAGATCTGACCGTAAATCAGAAACTCGGCGGCACGCCCGGCCATCAGCACGACCATGCGGTCCTTGAGCATCTGGCAACTGATCAGGAAGTGGTCTTCGGTCGGGCGTTGCAAGGTGTAGCCCAGGGAGCCAATGGCCCGCGGCACGATGGAGACCTTGTGCACCGGGTCCATGTCCGGCAGGTGACTCGCCGCCAGGGCATGGCCCATCTCGTGGTAGGCCACGACCTGGCGTTCTTCCGGGCGTAACACGCTGCTCTTGCGTTCGAGGCCGGCGACCAGACGTTCCACGGCCGCGGTGAAATCCTCCAGGCCGACCGTGTTGGCGCCACGGCGGGTGGCCACAATCGCCGCCTCGTTGACCAGGTTGGCCAGGTCGGCGCCGGTGAAACCGGTGGTGATGTCGGCAATCTGTTCGCTGTCGAGCGCGGGGTCCACGGTGATTTTTTGCAAGTGGACCTTGAGGATCGCCTGTCGACCTTTGCGGTCGGGTCGATCGATCAGGACCTGGCGGTCGATCCGGCCGGCGCGCAACAGCGCCGGGTCGAGCACTTCCGGGCGATTGGTCGCGGCCAGCAGCACCACGCCTTCACGGGGGTCGAAGCCGTCCAGTTCGGCCAACAGCTGGTTAAGGGTCTGCTCTTTTTCGTCATTGCCGCCCAGGACCCCGACGCCGCGCATCTTGCCCAAGGCATCCAGCTCATCGATGAAAATGATGCAGGGGGCGGCCCCCCGCGCCTGTTCGAACAGGTCATGGACCCGCGCGGCACCGACGCCCACGAACATTTCGACGAACTCCGAACCCGAGATCGAGAAAAACGGCACCCCGGCCTCGCCCGCAATGGCCTTGGCCACCAGGGTCTTGCCGGTGCCTGGCGGGCCGACCAGCAGCGTGCCTTTGGGAATATGCGCCCCCAACCGTGCGTACTTGTCCTTGTCCTTGAGGAACGAGACGATTTCCACCAGTTCGGCCTTGGCCTCGTCGATGCCGGCGACATCCGCGAAGGTGACCCCGGTGTCCCGTTGGACAAACACCTTGGCCCTCGACTTGCCGATGTTCATCAGCCCGCCAAGGCCCTGTTTTTCCGCGACGCCACGAAACAGGAAGTGCCAGACCACCATGATCAGGACAAAAGGCAGCAGCCAGCCCAGCAGGCCGTTCAAAAAGGTATTGTCATTGACCCCGGTAAAGCTCGCCCCCGATTGCGCCAGGTTCGCGGCCAGCGCGGGGTCGACCCGCACGGTGGAGAACAGGTTGTGGCCGTCGATCGGTACTTGCAATTTGCCGCTGATCTGGTCTTTCTCGACCAGCAGGTCGCTGACTTTCTGCTCGTTCAACAATTGCAGAAACTGACTGTAGGGGATGCTTTGCACCACCCGATGTTCCATCCACAGAAACTGCGCAACGGTGAACACGACAAACGCGGTCAGAAAGTAAGACAGGTTCCATTGATGGTTCTTTTTCATGACCTTGACTCAAAAAAAGGCACGCAAAGCAGACACAACCGTTGAATGCCCCGGTTGATACCCTGGGGCATTCCTCACCTCATGCAAGCAGCAAGTGATCTTCCACCCGCCTGACGCCAGGCACCGACCAGGCCGCCCGCTCCACGAGCTTGCGCTCACGCCACAGGTGCACCTTGCCGTCGAGCCTGACCACATCACCGTCGACCCTGACGTGAATATCCTTGGCGTCCACTTCGGCATTGCGCTTGAGCGCTTCTTCGATGCGTTTGCGGATATCGACGATGTCCACTCGGGGGCTCAGGGTCAGCCGATTGTCTACGCCGAGTACGCCGGATAGCTTGCGCACCGCTTTTTCTACGGTTTCCTTCTGGTATTGCCAGTCAACTTCCCCTTCAAGGGTGATCCAGCCGTGTTGAACGATGACTTTAACGGCATTGGGAGGCACGTCGGCGCTCCAACTGATGATGCTCAGGGCGCGGGCGGCGATGGTGTCGTCCGCAGTGCCGGCGCCTTTGTTCAGCCGGACCTGGATCTCCTCGGCGACGGCGCGCACGCCTTTGACGGCTTTGACCGCGCGTTCGGCGCGGACTTTTTGATCATAACTGCTGACATGTCCGGTCAGCGTGACTACGCCTTTTTCCACGGCAACACCGATGTTGGCTGCATCGATCTGTGGTTGGAACTCCAGCTCTTCCAAAATGGCTTTGCGCAAACTCAAGTCGCTCATGATGGTGTCCTCCGTCCAGTTAGTGGCTCATGACGGGCCGTCAGTGGCCAGTCACTGGTTTCTACGCCCGCGCCGCGGGAAATCATTGAGCTATATCAACAAGGGGTGAGTGAGCCGCAGGTCGATCCACGGTTTACGTGAAAGCCAGCCATTATTTGACAAAAATCAGAGTGCGTACCTTTCCGGGTCTGATACTTCAACCACTACTTTTTCAATCTGGATGAAGGGGGCATGGGGCTCGACAGGCAGTTGAGTGGCAGTCAGGCGGTAACGCCGGCCCGGATTGAGGTATGTGATGCTCAAACTCAAACGTATCTTATTGATCGCACCCTCCGAGATGACGCGCACCCCTGCCTTTGATCGGGCTCAGGCACTGGCCACTGCCAGCGGGGCATTGCTGCATATTGTGGCGTTCGACTATGTCACGCCGCTGGCGCTGGCTGGCGTGTTTGACCATGACGCGATGGCCCAGGCCAGGGAAGGCTACCTGCAGGTCCACCGTCACTGGCTGGAACAGCAGATACGTTTCCTGCGGCGCACCGGGTTGCAGATGACCAGTGAGGTGGTATGGGCCAAGCCAAGCCTGTCGCAGGTGCTGGACTACGTGAACGACTTCCACCCGGACCTGGTGGTCAAGGATGTGGAACATGTTTCGGCGCTCGAGCGCACCTTCCACCGCCCCCTGGATTGGCTGTTGCTGCGCGACTGCCCGGCCTGCCTGCACCTGGTGACCAACGCCAAGCGCCCAAAGCCGTTGAAAGTGCTCGCCGCCGTTGATCTGTCACACCTGGAAGAGCTGACCTTCGGGCTGAACGAGCGCGTCGTCGAAATGGCGTCCACCTGGGCGCGGGCCTGCGAAGCGCAACTGCATCTGTTGAATGTCAGCAACTGGGCGGTGGTGGGCGATACGGCCCTGAGCGTGCCTACCCACAGCCTGGAAAGCAGTTTGAGCGAAGCCGTCAACGACGCCCAGGCGGAAGCCTTTGATGAGCTTGCCGAACGCCATGGCATCGAAAAAAAACGCCAACATGTGCTCAGCGGCATGCCCCACAAAGTGATCAGCCAGTTCGCCCGCCAGCATGCCTTCGATGTGGTCGTGCTCGGCACGGTCTATCGCGACCGGCTCGATCGGATGCTGGGCAGCACCGCCGAAAGCGTGCTGAACCGCACGTCCTGCAGTTTGATGATCGTCAAGCCGCTGCCCCGGTCTGATTGAAACGGCCCATTTTTTAAACGATCAAGGAGACAAGCATGCGCATGACATTTCTGGGGGCCGCTGGCACGGTCACCGGCAGCAAATACCTGCTGGAGCATCGAGACCTGCACATCCTGGTCGATTGCGGCCTGTTCCAGGGCTACAAGCAACTGCGCCTGCACAACTGGGATGCGTTCCAGCTGCCGGCGCGCGACCTGCACGCTATCGTGCTGACACATGCCCACCTGGACCACAGCGGCTACCTGCCGCTGCTGGTACGCAATGGCTATCGCGGTCCCGTATACGCCACGCCCGCCACCTGTGAACTGGCCAAAATCCTGCTGCGCGACAGTGGCCGCTTGCAGGAAGAAGAGGCCGAGTTCGCCAACCGCCACGGGTTCTCCAAGCACACTCCGGCCTTGCCGCTCTACACCGAACAGGACGCCGAGCGGGCATTGAAACTGCTGCGGCCGATCGAACTGCAGCACCGCGTCGCGATTGCCCCAGGCTTGAGCATCCTGCTGCGTGATGCCGGGCATATTCTTGGTGCGGCGACGATCGAAATCGTTGCCGATGGCGTCACGCTGGTGTGTTCCGGTGACCTGGGGCGCCCGAACGATCCCTTGATGTTCGCCCCGCAAACCATCGAGCAAACCGACTATCTGCTGGTGGAATCGACCTATGGCGATCGTCAACACCCCGTGGAGCCGCCCGAGGAACAATTGGCGCAAGTGATCACCCGCACCGCGCTGCGCCACGGTATCACCCTGGTACCGTCGTTTGCCGTCGGGCGCGCGCAACTGCTGATGTATCACTTGTATCGCTTGAAACAACGGCATGCGATCCCGGACCTGCCGATCTACCTCAATAGCCCGATGGCAACGGACGTCACGCGTTTGTACCAGCGCTTTCGGTCGGAGCATCGGTTGTCGCTGGAAGAGTGCCAGGGCATGTGCGATGGCACGCACTTCGTGTGTTCCGTGCAACAGTCGATTGACCTGGACCAGCAACGCACCCCGGCGATCATCATTGCCGCCAGTGGCATGGCCACCGGTGGGCGTGTGCTGCACCACCTCAAGGCGCTGGCGCCCAACCCGCTCAACACCCTGTTGGTTCCCGGTTTCCAGGCCGGTGGCACACGCGGCGCACAGATTGTCGCCGGCGCGCCGTCGGTTCGTATCCATGGCCAGGACGTGCCGATCCGCGCAGAGGTCGTGCCCATGCAAACCCTCTCTGCCCACGCCGATGCCGATGAAATCATGCAATGGCTGCGCGGCTTCAAGCGCGCGCCGAAACATACCTATGTCGTCCACGGTGAACCCAACGCCTCGGATGTGCTGCGCCGGCGCATCAGCCAGGAGCTGGGCTGGTCGGTGTCGGTACCTGAGTATCGGGACTGTGTGGAACTGCCCGCCGTGGAGCGGCAATTGAGCGCTTAGCGCACGTACGTGCGGCGTCGGGGTAGTGCTTGGAATAGGTACTTTCCGACCTGCTCGGGCGGGTGGCAACGCGCTACGCTTGGGCGGCTTGAGACGTTTGCAAACATTCCGGAGCTTTTTTATGAATAGCGATGAAAAGCTGAGGCAGCAGGTGATCGACGAACTGAACTGGGACCTGGCGCTGAAAGCCGATCAGATTCTGGTCCAGGTGTCCGATGGTATCGTCACGCTCTCTGGCAATGTCACCAGTCATGCCGAGCGCTGGCACGCCGAACAGGCTGTGGCGCATGTGGCTGGCGTCGTGGACCTGATCAACCGCATCGACGTGGTTCTGCCTTCCAGCCATGTGCGTACCGACAGCGATCTGGTCGCCGCGGTCGCTTCAGCGTTGCAAGGGAACACCTCGCTGGCGGAACACCGCGTCAACATCAGTGTGACGGATGGCTGGCTGGTGCTCAGCGGTGAAGTCGATTCGGAGCATCAGCGCCAGGCGGCAGGATATGCAGTGCGCTATCTGCCGGGGATCAAGGGGATCAGCAACGATATCGTGGTCAAGACCCATGCCTCTGCGCAAACCATCAAGACCGATATCGAATCAGCGTTTCGCCGCAGAGCGATTATCGACGCCCACGGTATCGATGTGCGCGTGGACGGCGGGGACGTCACGCTTTCGGGTGTTGTCGGGTCGCTTCCCGAACGCGACATGGCGCGTTTGACGGCCTCGAGCACGGCCGGGGTGCAGAAGGTTGTCGACAACCTGGTGGTCGCGCCCATCGCCCAACAAACGAATGGCCCAGGTGGCGCGGCTTGACTCACGGGGCAGCGGATCTCCCTCCGTGGCGAGCGGGCTTGTCTGTGGCGAGCGGGCTTGCCCCGCGTTGGGGCGCGAAGCGGCCCCATTACCGGCGATGGGTTTTTAACTGACGCACCGCAGTGCCTGGCTTTGGGGCTGCTGCGCAGCCCAACGCGGGGCAAGCCCGCTCGCCACAACAAGCCCGCTCATACATGGACGCCCCCAGTATGCCAAGCGCTCAATTCGTGAAAACACAGACGGGATAAGGTTGCAGCCATACATCCGGACTTTAAGTGAGGCTATGCCTCTGTCCCTGATGGAATTCGCTGATCGGGCTCTTATCACCACAACGCGCTCGAAGCGCTGTGAGCGGAGCAGAGTTACCCGATCCCGGTCCTACCTGTCTTGCCATCACGTCATGATCGCCTGAGCAACCTTGGAAATACTCCCTCTAACGCACCACTTTTTGATTCCACCGAGCCGGCTACGCCCCTGTTACATCAGGGGTGTAGTCGGCTCGGAACTTGCTGCCATGGGCCAATAGTGCCCAGGCTATCCGGACAGTTTTATTAGCCTGAGCAACAACTGCAACGTTGGTGTGCCGACGAGCCAATAACCCCTTCAGCCAATCCGCCGAAGGATCTGTTTTACTCTCCACCACTCGAACCACCGACCGAGCGCCGTGAACCAGCAAAGTGCGTAAATAACCATCGCCCCGTTTACTGATCCCCAACAACGTGGGCTTTCCTCCGCTGGAATGTTGTCGTGGCACCAACCCCAGCCATGCTGCCATTTGCCGACCATTAGTGAAATTCTTCGCATCACCCACTGACGCCACTAGCGCGGTTGCAGTGAGCGGGCCGACTCCTGGTATTTCTGCCAGGCGGCAACTGTCTTCATTGCTGCGATGCCATTGTTGAATCTCCCGTTCCAACTCGACGACCTGTCGATCCAGCTCTTTGAAATGCTCACTCAAACGCTGCATCAGTTGGCGCAAAGATCGAGGAAGAGCGTTGTCACGATCTTCCAAAATGCCCGGCAAACGCTCGGTAATATGCCGAATGCCCTGCGGCAAGACCACGCCAAACTCTCCAAGAAGTCCACGAATCGAATTAGCTTGTGCCGTTCTGGCCTTTACGAATCCCTGCCGTGCGCGATGCACGGCCAGAATAGCTTGTTGCTCTACCGTCTTGATCGGCACAAAGCGCATGTTGGGCCGAGTAACGGCTTCACAGATTGCTTCTGCGTCAGCTACATCGCTTTTGTTCGACTTCACATAGGGCTTCACAAATTTCGGTGCCATTAACTTGACCGTATGACCAAGTGCCTGCAGTTTTCTTGCCCAGTAGTGGGCTCCGCCACATGCCTCCATGCCCACCAGGCACGGCTCTAACGTGGCAAAAAACGGTACAACTTGTTCACGTTTAAGCTGCTTCCTTAGCGCCGTTTTTCCTTGTTCGTCGATCGCGTGAAGTTGAAACAGGGCTTTTGCCAAGTCAACCGAAACAGTCGTAAGCTTCATGAGGACGCTCCCTTCCGTTAAGTGTGGGTAACACTTTAACTTTGGCACATAGATGCCGTTAGGAAGGGGGCGTCCATCCCATTACCACAGTAAGCCCGCTCGCCACAGGGGAATTTGTCAGGGCCTGAAAATCATGCTCACGGGGTGAGCCCCTTACCATGACCCGCGGCTGAAAGGGCTTTTTCACCGGCCGCGAGGGCGATGCGAGCCAGTTCGGGAATCGATTTGGCTTCGGTCCGGCTCATGATCGACGCGCGATGCTTCTCAACCGTCCTTTGGCTGATACCCAGCTCGAACGCAATGTTCTTGCTGGGGTGGCCGTCCAGGACCATCTCCATGATTTGGCGCTGGCGGGGAGTCAGGTGACTGATATGGTCAATGGCGGCCTGGCGAAGCGCCTTGAAGCCCTGGGTATCCGCTTGGTTGGCCAAGGCGTTTGTCAGGCTGGTCAATAGCTGCTGGTAACGGAACGGCTTTTCGATGAAGTCGCACACGCCGGCCTTCATCGCATCCACGACATCCGCGACGCGGCTGTTGCCACTGATCATGATGATGGGCAACTCGTCCCCCCGTGCCCTCAGACGCCCAACCACCTCCAGCCCGCTGATGCCGGAGGGGCGTGCTTCAATCACCAGGCAGCCCCGCTGATCGCCGGGATAGCGCTCGAAAAACTGCTCGGCGCCAGCAGCGTCACGCACGGGGTAACCTTGGGCCTCCAATACCCTGCGCAAGTTGTTGCGCAACGCCTCGTCCTCGTCCACGACGTAGATCACCGCGCCCGAAGACGCCGGCAGGGCACCTGGCGCATGGCCTGTGGCTGCCGCGCTCAGTGCGGTACCAAGGGTTGCGCGCAGCGTATTCAAGCTCACGGGTTTGCGCAGCAGCATGCAATCGGCGGCGAGGACCGCGTGGGCAACCTGCCGCTGGGTGTCGGCGGTCAGTACGATAGCCGGCGTGGTTCGGTTGAATTGATCGCGCAGTCGCTGCACCAACTGCACACCGTCCATGGCGGGGGCCAGCGCATGTTCGGTCAAGACCAGGTCGGGCTGGAGACCTGAGCGTGCCAGCCACGCCAACGCGGCGGCACCATCACTGACCGCAGCCGTTTGATAGCCCAACGAACCTAAGCCGCAGCACAGCATCTCGCGGAGCAGGGCCTGTGGCTCGACAACCAGCAACAGGCGATGGGACGCCGTGATCGGCGGTTTGATCGCGGTTTTTGGGCGTACCGACGACCGCGCTGACGGCACGCTGATGGAAATGAGCGTGGCTTTTCCGGGCGAGTACCGGACCTGCAACTGCGCCCCCAGCATTGCGCTCAACTCATAGGTTGAAAGCGCGCCCGCGCGGCCATAGGCATCCGGCAGGAAGGGCGCATGCACAGGCATCGACACGATGCGCAAGGCGGCCTCGCGGCTTTCACAGCCCGAACACCACAGTTCCAGGCTCAGCCATTGCAGATGGCGCCGGGCGCCCAGCGTCAGGCGACTGTTGCGGTTCGCGTGCATGAGGTTGTACATCAGGCTGCTCAGTACTTGCCTGAGGCCCTCGGGAAGGCTCCTGACCCATGCCGAGCACGGCACGATCCGCAGTTTGATGCGCCGGGCGACGGCCAACGGTAAACAGTCTTGGGCCAGTGCCTTGAACAGGGTTTGCACGGGGAAGTCCACGGCATCGTGCCGATCTCTCTCGGTGAGGGAGGAGGGCAGGTCGAGCGGGGTGTTGAACCGGCTCAACAAGTGCTCCACCGTGGCATCCAATTGTTCAAGCAGCCCTTGGGCAGGTGTCGCCGGATTCAGCTCATTCGCCTCGAGCTGCCCCGTGATCAGTGAGACCAACTGTGCTGTCTGGCGAAGTGTCTGGTCGATACCGCGCAGGCGTTCGACGCTGGGCGTGGTCTTGAGGGCCAAGGGTTGTTGAGCCGCAGGCGGTGCACTCCCAGATACCGTGTGCGGTAAGGCGTCCTCCGACATGGATTGGTTGACGTGCATGACTAACCCTCCTGACAAGACCCGATGGTGCGTTGCCTGCCGCGCAATCCTATGCGGTTTGTCCGACGCTTTAATTGATCTATGTAAGTATTTTCCGAGCTCCCACCTCTACCAGGGCCTTCTGCCTGGCGCCAATCGACAGCGCGTAAAGACGAAGCGCGACACCAACCTGTGCGAGACGTCAACTCGCTCGTCTGCGCACCACCGAAGTGCGCCCCCGGCACCGTTAAGGTGCTCGGCAATCACCCGCCAGCAGCCCTTGATAAAGGCTTATGGGTAGATTCCGACGCTAGTCACCTGCCCCCATAGCGACCATCGTAATCCTGGCTTATGGGCAGGGCGGATGCAGGCCGTGCGCTCTGCGTTGAATGACTCAATTTGAGGGGAAGGCAACCGTTATGGCTTACACGACGATCAATCCATACAACGGCGAGTTGCTCGCACAATTCGATACGCTGACGGCTGAGCAACTGGAGCGCAAACTGGCCGTCGCGGCGCAGTGCTACGCGGCGTGGAAAACCAAGACGTATGCCCAGCGTGCTTCGGTCATCGCCAAAGCGGCTGAATTGATGCATCAGCGCTTCGACACCCTGGCCCGTAAGATCACATTGGAGATGGGCAAGCGAATCAACGAGGCCCGCGGCGAAGTCAAGTTCAGCGCCGATATCATGGCGTACTACGCCAAGAACGCCGAGCGCTTCCTGGCGCCGCAGGCGCTGGAGCCGAGTGCGGGCGAGGCGCATATGGAGAGCAGCCCCATCGGCGTGGTCTTCGGCGTCGAACCGTGGAACTTTCCCTTCTATCAGTTGGCGCGCGTGGCGGGCCCGCACTTGATGGCCGGTAACGTGCTGGTGATCAAGCATGCCGGTTGTGTGCCGCAATGTGCGATTGCCTTTGAGCAGGTCCTGCTCGAAGCCGGCGCACCGGCGGGGCTCTATACCAACCTGCTGATATCCCACGAGCAGTCCAGGCAGGTGGTGGACGACCCGCGTGTGCGTGGGGTGGCATTGACCGGGAGTGTCGCCGCTGGCCGCAGCCTGGCGTCGTGGGCGGGACAGAACCTGAAGCCGTCCTCCATGGAGCTGGGGGGCAGCGATGCGTTCATTGTGCTTGAGGACGCTGACCTGGACCTGGCGATCAAATGGGCGATCTGGGGGCGGATGTATAACTGCGGGCAGACCTGCTGCGCGGCAAAACGCTTCATTGTCGTCGAATCCATGGCCGATGCCTTCCTGGAAGGCTTCAAGGCCGGGCTTGCGGCCTTGAAACCCGGTGACCCCATGGAGGAAAGCACCACCCTGGGCCCGCTGTCTTCGGAAGCAGCCTTGTTGCAGTTACTTGGCCAGGTGCACACGGCGACGGCCCACGGGGCACGGGTGCTGCTGGGGGGCGGGCGTATCGATCGCGCCGGTTCATTCATGACCCCGACCATCCTTACCGATATCGCCCCCGACAATCCGGCATTCCGCGACGAGTTCTTCGGCCCCGTGGCGCTGTTTTTCCGCGTCAAGGACGAAGAAGCCGCGATCGCCCTGGCAAACGATTCCGACTTTGGCCTCGGCGGGTCGGTGTTCACCCGTGATGTGGAGCGGGGACGTCGGGTGGCAAGCCGGATCGAGACCGGCATGATGTTTATCAACAACATCAGTTGGAGCGATGCCGAACTGCCCTTTGGCGGTATCAAGGATTCGGGCTATGGCCGCGAACTGGGCGACATGGGCATCCAACAGTTCGTCAATAAGAAACTCGTGCGTTACGTGTCGGCCCAGGCACCGGTCTGAAGCCTTATCCCGTCCCTATCCCGGGCGCCCGCAAACAGGCGGGCGCCCCCCATGGAGCGCGCGATGTACGTCAATGTGGCTGTGATGAAAGAAACCCACCCGCACGAACGGCGGGTGGCCCTGGTACCGAGCCTGTGTGCGAAGTTATGTGCATTGGGCGCCAAGCTGCATATGCAAACGGGGGCAGGGGACGCGAGCTTCCTGCCCGACGCGGCTTATACGGACGTGGTGTTCGTCTCCGGCAACGGGCAGTGGCTGCATGAGGCCGATGTGGTCCTCGCCGTGCAGGCACCTTCGCAGGAGGTGGTCGGCAAAATGAAGCCGGGCTCGCTGCTCCTGTGTTTTGTGTATGCGCAGAACAACCCGGCCCTGGTGCAACGCTTGCTGGAGCGCCAAATCACGTGTTTTGCCATGGAGCGGCTGCCGCGGACCACGCGGGCCCAGTCGATGGACGCGTTGTCCAGCCAATCGGCATTGTCGGGGTACTACGCCGTGCAACTGGGGTCGGTGCATCTGTCTCGCATACTGCCAAAGGTCACCACCGCGGCCGGCATCGTCGGGCCTGCTCGGGTTCTGGTGCTGGGCCTGGGTGTCGCGGGGCTGGAGGCCATCGCCACCGCGCATCGGTTGGGCGCGGTGGTCGAAGGGTACGACGTGCGCCCGGAAACCGCCGAGCAGGCGCGCTCCCTGGGCGCCAGTTTTGTCGACGTGGGGGTCGATGCGCGGGGCAAAGGCGGTTATGCACGGGAGTTGAGTGACGCGGAAAAACACCAGGTCGCGCTCGTGCTGACTGAGCATATCCAACGGGCAGACCTGGTGATTACCACGGCGGCCGTACCGGGGCGGCCTTCACCACGCCTGATCAGCGCCGCACAGCTCGCCGGGATGAAGCCTGGCGCCGTGATCGTCGACCTGGGCGCCGAAGGCGGGGGCAACTGCGAGGGCTGCGTCCCCGGCCAGACCGTCAAGGTCGGTCAGGTCACGCTGTTGGCGCCCTTGAACCTGCCTTCGTCCTTGAGCCAGGACGCCAGCCTGCTGTATGCGAAAAACCAGTTCAACCTTTTGGCGCTGATGTTGAAAAACAACGTCATCCACATTGATTGGGACGATCCGTTACTGGCGCAAACGGCGCTCACCCACGCCGGCAAACTCATGCCACCGCTGAGCCCGACAGATGCGCCCAAGGAGAAAACCTCATGAGCAACGTTGGTTTTATCGGCCTGTATATTTTCATGCTCGCCGCGTTTGCCGGCTGGGTCATCATTGGCCGGGTCCCGGCGATCCTGCATACACCGTTGATGTCGGGCTCGAACTTTATCCACGGCATCGTGGTGATCGGTGGCCTGATCGGCTTGCTCGACGCCGCGACACTGCCAGAGCAAGTGGCCGGGTTCGTCGCGGTGCTGCTCGGGGCGGGGAATGCAGCGGGCGGGTACGCCGTCACCGGCCGGATGCTCGCCATGTTCCAGACCAGCGCGCCGGAGCCCAAGCGGCGCAAAGCCCATCACTCCGCCACCCGCAAGGCTGAGAAAGCCTGAGGTTTGATCATGTTGATGATGACGTCGCAATGGCTGATAGGGCTGGTGTACTTCTTCGCCGCGTTTTTACTGATCTTCGGGTTGTGGCGCATGTCGTCGCCTGTCACGGCCCCCGGCGGTATCCATGTGGCCGGGTGGGGCATGGCGGGCGCGGTGATCGTGAGTTTCCTCTATGTGTTTTCCGTGAGCGAGGCGGCACGACCGCATCTGCCCACCAACATCGGCCTGGCGCTGGTGGCCTTGTTGCTGGGCGGTGGCGCTGCCTGGTGGAGTGGGCGCAAGGCGGCAATGACCGCCATGCCGCAGATGGTCGCGATCTACAACGGTATGGGCGGTGGCGCCGCCGCCGCCATCGCGGCCATGGAACTGTTCGGCGCGCGGGCGCTCGACCTGCCCACCTTGGCCGGCACATTGTTTGGCGCACTGATCGGCGCGGTTTCGCTATCGGGTTCGTTGATCGCCTGGGCCAAGCTCGATGGTCGCCTCGATAAACCCCTGCGCCTCAAGGGCCTGCAACTGATCAACGCGGCGGTGATGCTGCTGACCCTGGCTGCCGGCGCCTGGCTGATGCTCACCATGCAGGCGGCAGACGGCGTGCCTGGCCATGTGCCCTGGTTGATCGCCGGGTTCTTCGCGGGGGCGTTGCTGTTTGGCGTGTTGATGACGTTGCCCATCGGCGGTGCCGACATGCCGGTGGTGATCTCCATCTACAATGCCTTTACCGGCCTGGCGGTCGGCCTCGAAGGGTTTGTGTTGCAGGTTCCGGCCATGATGATCGCGGGCATGCTGGTGGGCGCCGCCGGTGTGTTGCTTACATTGTTGATGGCCAACGCCATGAATCGCACGGTGGCGCATGTGTTGTTTGCCCGTTTTGGTGATCAGCCCGTTCGCAAAGGCGCGGTGATCACGGGCGAGCTGAAGCCGACCGCCGCCAGTGATGCCGGGGTCGCCATGCGCTACGCCGCTAAAGTCATCATCGTGCCGGGTTATGGTTTGGCCGTCGCCCAGGGCCAGCAAAAGCTCTATGAGTTCGTGAAGCTGTTGCAGGCCCACGGTGTCCTTGTGCGTTTCGCGGTACACCCGGTGGCGGGGCGCATGCCGGGGCAAATGGACGTGTTACTGGCAGAAGCGGGGGTGCCCTACGACCTGATTTTCCAACTCGAAGACATCAATACCGACTTCCCCGACACCGATATGGTGCTGGTCATCGGCGCCAACGACGTGGTCAACCCCGCGGCACGCAATGACAAGGCATCGCCCATCTATGGCATGCCGATCCTGGACGTGGACAAGGCGCATCACGTGTATGTGGTCAAGCGCGGGGAAGGCAAGGGCTACGCGGGTATTCAGAACCCGCTGTTTTACGCAGAAAACTGCAACATGGTGTACGGCGATGCACAGGCTGTCCTGGTCAAGATGATCGAGGCAGTCAGAGGTTTGGGTTAAGGCTTTTCGGGCTGGCCGGGCACTCGCCGGGCCGGCAAACACCACTCTGGAAGAGGGTCGCGAGATGAACAGTAAGATGTTAGCCGCCGTCGTCGAGTCATTTGGACAACCATTGGTCATGCGCCAGGTGGATATTCCGGTACCGGGGCCGGGGATGATCCTGATTAAAGTGGAAGCCTGCGGGGTGTGTCACACCGACCTGCACGCGGCGCGGGGGGATTGGCCACTCAAGCCTTCCTTACCCTTTACCCCTGGACACGAGGGCATCGGCATCGTGGTGGCGCTGGGCGAAGGCGTGACGGCCGTACAGAAGGGCGAGCGCGTGGGGGTGCCATGGCTGTATTCGGCGTGCGGCCATTGCGAATACTGCCTGCAAGCCTGGGAAACCGTTTGCGCCCAGGCCGAGTTTGGCGGCTACACGCGCAACGGTGGCTTTGCCGAATACATACTGGCAGACCCTGAGTATGTGGCGCATATCCCCGCCGGCCTGACACCGTGTGAGGCCGCGCCGATCATTTGCGCCGGGGTGACCACCTACAAAGGCATCAAGGAGGCGGATGTGCGGCCGGGGCAGTGGATCGTCATTTCCGGGGTGGGCGGCCTGGGCCATCTCGCGGTTCAGTACGCCAAGGCCATGGGGCTGCGGGTGTGTGCCGTCGACATCGACGAGCGCAAGCTGGCCCATGCCACGCAACTGGGGGCTGACGCAGTGGTGAACGCCAAAGGCGCGGACCCGGTGGCCGCGGTCATTGCCGCCACCCAGGGCGGTGCCCATGGGGTGCTCATTACCGCGCCTTCGCTCGGCGCGTTCAAGCAAGGCGTCGCGATGACCCGCAAACTGGGGACCTGCGTGCTCGTCGGCTTGCCCCCTGGCGAGTTTCCCATGGCATTGTTCGACGTGGTCGCCAACTGCATTACGGTGCGCGGCTCGTTCGTCGGCAATCGCCAGGACATGGCGGAGGCGCTGGCGTTCGCCGCCGCGGGCAAGGTCAAGGCCGACATTGAACTGCAGCCGTTGTCTGCGATCAACCAGGTGTTCGAGCGCCTTGAGCATGGCGATGTCCCCGCGCGGGTGGTGATCGATTTCAGTGGCCGTTGAGAGCGTGAAAAAGCATGCATACGTTTGACAGAGATCGGCGCCAGAGCGTGTTGCTGACGGTGAGTCAGATGGCGGAAGCCGACCGGCTCTCGGTTGTCGCTGGCGTGTCGTCTTTCGCGTTGATGAGCAATGCCGGTGCGGCCGTGGCGCGCGAAATCCAGCGCCGCTGGACGCCCAGGCCGCTGGTGGTGCTCTGCGGGCCGGGCAACAACGGAGGGGATGGCTTTGTCACCGCGCATCGGCTGGCCGAGGCAGGCTGGCCGGTGACGCTGGCCATGTGGGGCGATCCATCGGCCCTGAAGGGCGAAGCCAAGCAGCACGCACAACGCTGGCAGGGCGCGGTTCACACGCTGAGCCCAGCGGTGCTCGAGGGGGCCGAACTGATCGTTGACGCGGTGTTCGGCGCCGGCCTTGCCCGCGCCCTGCAAGGGCCGGTCCTCGAGACGCTGACCGCCGCGGGCCGTGGCAATGCTCCGATTATCGCGATTGATATACCCAGCGGGGTCATGGGCGATACCGGTGAAAGCCTGGGCGCGGTCGCGGCCGTGCTGACCGTGACGTTTTTTCGCAAGAAACCGGGCCATCTGTTGCAACCTGGGCGGGCACTGTGTGGCGATGTCGTCGTTGCCGATATCGGTACCCCCGAAACGGTGCTCGACACCCTCGTCCCCCAGACCTATGAGAACCATCCCCGGTTGTGGCTGAGCGACTTGCCGCCCATCGCCACCCAGGATCGTGCCCCCCGATGCGCCGGCGTGCTGCCCCTCGACGAGGACGAATTCCGACAGAAATTCGCGTTTTCAGGCGACTCGCTGACCCGCACTCGAGCCGCTGCCCAGTCCTGCTCAAGGGTGGTGGTCCTTGAAGGTGGTGACACGGTCATTGCTGCGCCGGATGGCCAAGCCATCATCAACAGCAATACACCCTCGAACCGGGCGGGTGCCAGCGTCGTATCGCGCTCGATCATTCATGGCCTGCAGGCCCAGGGGATGCCGGCGTTGTCGGCGGCAGCGGCGGGCATGTGGCTGCACGGCGCGGCCATTGCCGAGTTCGGTCCGGGGTTCTCGGCACAAGACTGGCCGGCCGTGCTGCCCGTGCTGTTGCGTGGCCTGGTCAATTGATTTGACCCCTCGATCGGCGCGGGTTTGATTTTTATCAAGGAGCGCTTGCCAAAAAAAGGCAAGTTAGCCCGCAGCGGCTCCAGGTCGGCAGGGTGATCGACTTGATGAAAGAACAAAGATGAAGCCACGTCTGAAGTACCTTGCCCCCCCCAAAAGATTACATACGAAGGTATTCAACCAATGGCTTCTCCCGCTGGCGTTACGGTCTCTGGGCTCCAATACAGGAAGTTCAACTTTTCCGGCTTTGAGCTGGCAGGTGATTTGCGATTGCCGCCAGGCACCGAGCGCCTGGTCATTCTGGTGCATGGGAGCGGCGGGGGCCATTCCAACCCGCGCAACCACTATATTGCGGAGTACCTGGCTCGCCACGGCATGGGGACCTTGATGCTCGACCTGCTGACGCGGACCGAGCAACGCTGGGATAACCTGACCGGCGTGCTGCGCTTCGACATTTACTTGCTCGCCGATCGACTGACCAGGGTCATCGAGGCGATTGCCCACGATGCCGAGTTACGCCCGCTCGCCCTGGGGTTGTTCGGCGCCAGTACGGCCGCGGCCGCCGTCTTGGTCGCCGCCACCCGTGCGGCCACGGTCCAGGCGGTCGTCAGCCGAGGAGGGCGCACCGATCTCGCGGCGCAGGTGTTGCGCCGGGTCAGGGCGCCCACCTTGCAAGTGGTCGGCGCGCAGGACCCGGTGACCCTGCACGTGAATGAACAGACCTGCCGGGCGTTGCACTGCACGCAACACCTGGAGGTCGTGAAAGGGGCCACCCATCTGTTCAAAGAACCAGGCGCCCTGGCGGACGTGGCGAGGTTGACCGGCAATTGGTTTGAAAAGTACCTGCACCCGGACCCTTGCCCACCCCTCCATAGGCCCTGAACGTGAAGTTCGCGCCCTGAGCGATGGCCCACCAATCGGCCGGTTTTCGTCGAGGTCAACCCCTCAAGGAGCACCCATGCACTTCTTAGCCTTGGCGGTCGACTATGACGGCACTATTGCCGAAAACGGCAGCGTCCCACCGGAAGTCTGTGCCTCGCTCGCCGCCCTGAAACACAGCGGTCGCAAGCTGCTGTTGATTACCGGCCGCGAGTTGCAAGCGCTCAAGCACCATTTTGCGCAACTGTCGCTGTTCGACCTGGTCGTCGCGGAAAATGGCGCGCTCTTGTATGACCCCACTACCGATACCGAGGAACTCATCGCAGATCCCGCCTCGACCGAACTGGTGGGGCGCCTGCGCGAAAAGGGGGTGTCGCCCTTGTCCGTCGGCCGGTCCGTGGTCGCCACCTGGCACCCGTTCGAAGAGGCGGTGATCAGTACCATCCGCGAGCTTGGCCTGGAGCTGCAGATCAGTTTCAACAAGGATGCGATCATGATCTTGCCGTCCTGTGTGAACAAAGCCTCGGGCCTGAGTGCCGCGTTGTCGAGGCTGGGGATCTGCGAGCTGAACGTGGTGGGGGTGGGCGATGCTGAAAATGACCACGCGTTTCTGGCACTCTGCGGCTGTGCGGCGGCGGTGAGCAATGCCATTGAATCGATCAAGGCCCGCGCTGATATCTGCCTGACACAGGATCATGGTCGGGGTGTCTGCGAGCTGATAGAAAGGCTGCTGCAACAAGACGCGGCGCTGGGCAAGATCGAACGCATCGGCTTGCAGTTGGGCCAGACCGACGATGAGCGTCCGGTCTGGCTACCGCCAGGCTCGGTGTTGCTGATCATTGGTAATTCGGGTTCCGGCAAATCGAGCTACGTGACCTGGCTGACAGAACGCATGGTCCAGGCGCGCCAGGATTTCTGCATCATCGATCCCGAGGGCGATTACCTGTGCCTGGAGGACGCGGTTACCGTGGGCGGCCTCACCACGCCCCCCACGACAGAAGAATCACTGCGCCTTCTGTTACAGGCCAGGCTCAACGTAGTAGTGAGCACGCTCGCCCTGGACCCGCCCGCCCGGGTGCAACTGTTTGGCGAACTGCTGCCGTTTATCCAGCGTCTACGGAGCACATCCGGTCGACCCTACTGGCTGATAGTGGACGAAGCCCACTACATGCTGCCTCAGCGCGCGGTGTGGCCCTTGGGGTTTCTCGCCAATATGGGGGCGATCATCGTGGCCCTGGACTTCGACCAAGTCTGCCCGGCGTTGCTCGAAGGGGTGGATATGCTGGTGACCCTGGGCAGCACCGCGAGGGAATTGGTCCAACGCTTCGCCCATCACACGCAGCGAACGTGCCCCGCGTTCCCGGCACACCCACCGGGGCTTGAACCGGTATGCCTCTGGGACCTTCATCATGGTGAAGCGGTTGTGCTTCTGGAGCAGTTGCAGCCGCATCAAAAGCATCACCGCCACAGCGGCAAATACGCTGCCGGCAATGTCGGCGCATGGCGCGCGTTTTACTTTCCCGCGCTGGGCAAGCACGCGTCCAACCTGACGGAGTTTCTATCCGCGCTAGCGCAGCTGGACGCTCGGGCGTTTGGCGAACATCGAAGGGCCGGGGATTTTTCCAACTGGTTCCGCGAGGTGATTCGCGACGATGTCCTGGCCAACAAAACCCGCCTGATTGAAAACGACGACGCGGTATCCATCCCGGTGGCGTTGGAACAGATCAGCCGCCTCGTGCAATCGCGCTACCACCTTGAGCAGGTTGATGCGCCGGGAGCCGCCCCGGTCACAGCGCCAACTCATGAATAATGCGATCGAAATCACGCCCCTGGTACACCGAGGTAAACCCCGACTGCTTATACAAACCATGAATCGGGTAATCGGTCGATAAATCCGTCGAGCGCATCACGCTGAAGCCGTTACGCCTGGCCGCATCAATCAGGTGCCCCAGCAATAAATGCCCCAGCCCCTTGCGTAGCCAGGGGTCGGCGACGGCGACCGCGCATTCGCAGCAGTCGTCTCTATCCATGGCTTGCCTGTAGCGGCTGACGCCAATGACCTGCAATTCGCCGTCATGGTGGATCAAGGCGAGATAACCTCGGCTGATATCCCCCGGGACGCTCAGCAGCGAGTCGATGATGCGCTCGTCGACATGGGTCACCGCCCCCAGGAAACGGAAGCGCAGTGACAGCGGCGACAAACGCTGGAAGAAGCGCAGCAGGCGTGCGTGATCGTCGGTCGACAGCGGACGGATCAGCACATGCGTTCCGTCGCGCAGTTTCTCCAGCCAGTGCTCTTCGGGTGACGCTTGATCCATCTCGGCGATGAGCGCGGCAGTGTGCGGGTTGGTCAGCATGGGGGGCTCCAGTGCAGGGCAGGTAGTGAAGTCGGTGGCCTCGCGGAACGACCTGCATCACAGTGCGGCTTCGGCAGCGCGGGCTTATTGATTAAAGTCACAAAGCCCGGCGCAAAGGGCCCGGCCATCCCGATAGCGGCACGGTCAATCCGGGGTGTTTGACCTGAATCAAACGCACGTCTGGTCGCCGCGGCAGAATCGGACACTCCGCTGGTTCGATCCGGGGCACGGCATGTCTGTCAAACCGTCCATTCCAGGCGTCACCCATCCCCCTGCGCGTGAAGAAAAACAGCCTTACAGCCGCTCTGCGCTGTGGCTGACCTGGCTGCTGGGCGCGGCGATGTTTGCGACCGTGGTCGGCGTGGCGTTGCAGTTCACCGACGTTGAATCCTTCACCCAGTTACTGACCCAGGCCGAACCGTTGTGGCTGCTGGCTGCGCTGGTTTTGCAAGCCTTGACGTATATGGCGCAGGGGCAGGTGTTTCGGCTGGTGCTCAAGGCCGGGGCACACCGGCTGTCGCTGTGGGACGCGGGCAGGCTCAGCCTGATGAAGCTGTTTGTCGATCAAGCCCTGCCGTCCTCCGGTATCAGTGGCGCCTTTGCGGTGGTGGCGTCGTTTGTGCGCCTGGGGTTTGCCAAACCGGTGGTGCTGGCCAGCCTGGTGCTGGATTTATCCGGCTATTTCCTCGCGTATGCGCTGTCGGTCGGCGTGGCGTTGCCGGTGGTGATCTTGCAGGGGCATGCGACACCCACGGTGATGACGACGTGCCTGGTGTTTGTCGCCGTCAGCCTGGTATTGGCCGTCGTTACGCCCAGGCTGGCCGGTAGTACTCACCTGGCGGCGCGTTTACCGGGGCAACGCTTTGCGATGGTTGCCAGGATCGTTTCATTGCTCACGGGCGCCGACCGCCAGTTGGTGCGCAGCCGAGGGTTGCTGTGGCGCATCACCGTGCTGGAGCTGGCAATCATCCTGTTGGACAGCGCCACCTTGTGGGTTCTGGTGCGTGCGCTGGGGGTGTCCGCACCGCCGTTGGGGTTGTTTGCCGGATTTATGCTTGCCAGTGTGCTGCGCAGTATCGGCATTGTGCCGGGCGGTCTTGGCGCGTTCGAAGCCGCGGCGGTGGTGACGCTGCATTGGGTGGGGGTGAATGTTGCCGTGGCGCTGTCCGCCACCTTGTTATTCCGGGGCCTGACCTTCTGGTTACCGATGTTGCCGGGCCTCTGGCTGGCCCATCGGGAATGGCAGTCCTCCGCCAGGCAACCCGTGCACTTGGTCGACGCCGATTACTGGAGCCCAGCGCTCAGCCAGGTATTGAGCAGCCTGCGCAGCACGCCCCAGGGCTTGAGCCATGCCCAGGCCCGCGCCCGCCTGCGCAGGGCCCCGCCCCAGGCCAAGGACCGCCCGCAAGGCCTGGGCAGGCTGGTGCTGGAGCAAATGCGCACGCCCTTGGTGTTGATTCTGATGGTGGGTGCGCTGGTGGCCGTGGTGGTGGGGGACTGGCTGGATGCGGCGATTGTTGGCTGCATTGTGCTGATCAGCGCGGTACTCAGCGCCTGGTATGAAAGCCGCGCCAGCCACGCGGTGGAACAACTGCGCAGCAAGATCGCGCTACGCGCCACGGTGCGGCGCGCGGGCAAACCCGTGGACGTTGCCGCCAGCGAGGTGGTGCCAGGGGATATTCTGCTGCTCAGCGCGGGCAGCCTGATCGCGGCGGACGGGCGAATCTTGCAGGCACTCGACTGTTTTATCGGCGAAAGCCTGCTGACGGGCGAAACCTTCCCGGTGGAAAAACTGGCGGGGGACTGCGCGCCGGATGCCACCTTGGGGCAGCGCCACAATTGCGTGTTCATGGGCACCTCGGTGCGCAGCGGTACCGCCGAGGTACTCGTCACGCGCTATGCCGCGCAGAGTGAAATCGGCCGTATCGCCAAGACCCTGGCGCTGCGCCCGCCCGAGACCGAGTTCGAGCGCGGCCTGCGACGCTTCGGCGGCCTGCTGTTGCGGGTGATGCTGGTGATCACCATCGTGGTGTTCGGCATCAATATCCTGCTGCACCGTCCGACCCTCGACACCCTGTTGTTTGCGATTGCGTTATCCATCGGCCTGTCACCGGAACTGTTGCCGGCGATCCTGAGCATTACGCTGGCCAAGGGCGCGCAGCGCATGGCGGCCAAGGGCGTGATCGTGCGTCACCTCAATGCCATTGAAAACCTTGGCGCAATGGACATCCTGTGTACCGACAAGACCGGCACCTTGACCCGCGGTGTCGTGGTGCTGGACGGCGCCATGGATGTCGAGGGCCAGCCCGCCACCCCTGTGCTGCAATTGGCGGTGTTCAACGCCAGCCTGCAGACCGGCATGCGCAACGCGATGGACGAGGCCATTACCCTGGCCGGTAAAACCCTGGCGCCGTGCCCCGCGGCCAGCAAGCTCGATGAAGTGCCGTATGACTTCGTGCGCAAGCGCCTGAGCGTGGTGGTCGCCCATGCACCTGAGGCCGAGCGGTTGGTGGTGACCAAGGGCGCGCTGGATAACGTGCTCGAAGTCTGCACCCAGGTGCGTCACGGCGCGCAGGACCTGGCGCTGACCGAGGCCGAACGGGCGACGATCGCCCAGCGCTTCGCGGCGTGGAGCGAGCAGGGGTTCCGGGTGCTGGGCCTGGCCACGCGGGCCGTGCCGGACCAGCCGCACTATGGCCGGGAGGTGGAAACCGAGATGACCTTTCGCGGCTTTCTGTTGTTCTTCGACCCGCCGGAGCCGGGGGTCAAGGACACCCTCGCCAGCCTCGACAGGCTGGGGGTGCAGGTCAAGATCATCAGCGGCGACAGTCATCTGGTCGCCCGGCATGTGGCCACGGCAGTGGGCCTGCCGGTGGAACGCATCATCACCGGCGCCGAACTGTCCAGCATGAAGGACGAAGCGTTGATGCACCTGGCGCCGCTGACCATGCTCTTTGCCGAGGTCGACCCCAACCAGAAGGAACGCATCATCCGCGCCCTGCAAAAGACCGGGCATGTGGTCGGCTATATGGGCGATGGCATCAATGATGCGCCGGCACTGCAAGTGGCCGACATCGGCATTTCCGTGGACAACGCCGCCGACGTGGCCAAGCAAGCCGCCGACTTTGTGTTGCTGGAGCACAACCTCGACGTATTGCGCGAAGGCATCGAGGAGGGCCGGCATACCTTTGCCAATACCTTGAAGTACATCTCGATCGTCTCCAGCGCCAACTTCGGCAACATGATCAGCATGGCCCTGGCATCCCTGGTATTGCCGTTCCTGCCGATGCTGGCCAAGCAAATACTGCTCAACAACTTCCTGTCCGATATTCCGTCCATGGGCATCGCCAGCGACAACGTTGACCGTGAATGGGAAAGCACCCCGCACCGCTGGAACATCAGCGAGATCCGCAGCTTCATGGTGGTGTTCGGGCTGGTCAGCTCGCTGTTCGATGTCCTCACCTTCGTGGCCCTGTACCTGATGGCGCAGAAGGGCCCCGAGATATTTCGCAGTGGCTGGTTCGTGGAGTCGCTGCTGACCCAACTGCTGACCATATTCATCGTGCGCACCTACAGGCCGTTCTACCAAAGCCGCCCGGCGCCCCTGCTGCTGGGCAGCGCCGCGGCCATCGGCCTGCTGGCTGTCGGGTTGCCCTACAGCCCGATAGCGCCGTGGTTCGGGCTGGTGCCTTTGCCACTGCCGATCCTGCTGACAGTGCTGGCAATCAGCCTGGTCTACATGGGCGCGGCTGAGTGGGTCAAGCGGCTGTTTTACCATCGCCAGCGGTTGAGTCGCGCTCGCGATACGGCGTTGCGTTAACCGCGTCGGGACTATTCATTGCGTGTCCACGTAACACTCAGGCCGTACTGAGTGTCGCCGTAGCGATATTGGGCCTTGCCTTTGAACGCGGCCTCCAGCGCATGCCCCAGGCGATTCGCGAGATGAATCCCGGTGGTGGTCACCACCAGGTCGTCCTCACTATCCGTCAGGTGGATGATGCGCTCCAGCGCGTGCTCCGTTGCTTCCATTTTTTCGGTGTTTTTGATCAGGTGGATGATTTCGTCATAGTGCTTTCGCAAGAAGCTGCCCGACAGCGTCACAGTGCCGGCGGGGGCATTCTCCGCAATGCGGCGGCAGGCAGGGCAGGTCACGGATTGCGCGTTGTGGACCCCGGTATTTTCAGCTCGGTTCCAATGCCAGTTACCGGCTTCATACACCGCGTCGCACTGCGGGCACATAGCCGTCCCTTCAATCCGCTGCAGGCAATAGGGATCATGGGCCTGGGTTTTGAACAGTTTGTTTTTCTGACTCTGCTGATATTTGTCCATGGCGTTTCTCCTGGCGCATCGAGGAAAAAGTAATGAAGGCCGCGTGGATTTCACGGGTTGATTTGGACGCTGTTTGCCATCGAGCGCGTTGATTTTTATCAACTCGGTGAGCGCTTCGCGACCCGTGTCGGCAAGGCGTGTGACTTTGTTGATAAAAGTCAACCTGGTTGCCGGCGCTTCAGACAAGCATGCAGGCTCCGTCGACATGAGAGGAGACCCCCTGATGGCTCACAGTAAAATCGTGTTTCGCGCGCCTGCTCGCGAAAAAATCCTCAGTGGTGCCACCCAACTGGCGGACGCGGTGCGCGTAACGCTGGGGCCGAAGTCCAAGTCGGTGTTGATGCAGAATAAATGGGGAAACCCGACGGTCTGCAATGATGGGGTCACGATCGCCAAGCGCGTTGACCTGCAAGACCCCGAGGAGAACCTCGGCGCGCAGATGCTGCGCCAGGCCGCGGAGCGCACGGGTGAGGCGGTCGGCGACGGGACCAGCACGTCAACGGTGCTGGCCCATGCCATCCTGGCCGATGGCATCCGCAACGTGGTGGCCGGGGCCAGCGCGATCGATCTCAAGCGCGGCCTGGACCGTGGCCTGTTGCTGGTCGTGGAATCACTTGCCGCGCAGTCTCGCCCTGTCAGTACGCCCAAGGAGAAGGCCCAGGTCGCGACGCTGTCAGCCCATAACGATCCCGTCATCGGGCAACTGGTGGCTGACGCCCTGGAAAAGGTCGGGGTCGAGGGCGTGGTCAGCGTCGAAGAGTCCAAGACCACCGAAACGGTGGTCGAGGTCATGGAAGGCATGCGCTTTGATCGGGGGTATGTCTCGCCGTATTTCGTCACCGACACCGAAAAGATGCAGGTCGAACTCGAAGATGCCTGCCTGCTGCTCTGTGACCACAAGATCGGCGTACTCAAAGACTTGCTGCCGTTGTTGGAACAGGTCGCCAAAAGCGGTCAGCCCCTGGTATTGATCGCCGATGACATCGAAGGTGAAGCCCTGACCACCCTGGTCGTCAACCACATTCGCGGCGTGCTTAAAGCCGTGGCGATCAAGGCCCCTGGCTTTGGCGATCGACGCAAGGACATGCTGCAGGACATGGCCGTATTGACGGGCGCCACGGTGATCTCCAACGAACTGGGGATCAGCCTCGAGCAGGTCCAACTGCAACAGTTGGGCCGCGCGCATCGGATTGTGGTCTCGAAGGACAGCACCGCGCTGATCGGCGGCGCCGGTACCCGCAAAGCCATCGACGCACGCCTGCAACAGATTCGCGGGCAAATGGCGGCGACCAGCAGCGAATATGACCGTGAAAAGCTGCAGGAGCGGCTGGCCAGGCTATCCGGCGGCGTCGCGGTGATCCGCGTCGGCGCGCCGTCCGAGGCTGAAATGAAAGCGCGCAAGGACGCCCTGGACGATGCGATTTCGGCGACCCGCGCAGCCATCACCGAAGGGATTGTCCCCGGCGGCGGCCTCGCGCTGCTCAAGGCCGTGCCGCTGATCGCCGCCGATGAAACCCAGGTGGAGGGCGATGTGCGCACCGGCCTGCAGATACTGCGCCGGGCGTTGGAAGCGCCGGCGCGGCGCATTGCGGAAAACTCGGCGCTAGACGCCGGCGTGGTCGTTGCGCGCATGCTGGCGGAGCCGGGAAACATTGGTTTTGATGCCTCCGCCAATGCGTATGTCGACATGTACGAAGCCGGCATTATCGACCCGACCAAAGTCGTGCGTATTGCCTTGGAGAACGCGGTGTCAGTGGCCAGTATCCTGCTGCTGACCGAGGCCACCATCACCGATATCCCAGAAAAAGAAGCGCCAGCCCAACCGTCGTTCCCGGACGCTTGAACGCCGGGGCGCGCCTGGTTTTTTATTCGAGTCACCCGAGCGTTCGTCCAGGCGGACACCGTGGTGAACCCCCCTCATGGAGGCCCGCACACATGAACCTGACCAAAGCCATTGCCGGCCGGCGCTCGACACGTGACTACACGACAGAAGCCGTCGATGAAAAACTCATTCTTCGTTTGATCGACGCCGCCGTCCAGGCGCCCAGCTCGATGAACCAACAACCCTGGACGTTCACGGTGATCCGTGACCAGGCGCTGCTGGAGCGGATTTCCCAGGAAGCCAAGGCCTGGGTGCTTGCCACGACTCCGGTGGGAGAGCACTCCAGTCACTTCCAAACGTTGCTCAGTGATGAAGACTTTCAGCTTTTCTACCACGCACCGGTATTGATACTGATCTCCGGTAACGAGCCCAACCAGTGTATTGAAAACTGCGCCCTGGCTGCCGAGAACCTGATGCTGGCGGCTTATGCCGAGGGGCTTGGAACCTGTTGGATCGGTTTCGCCCAGGGCTATCTGAATACGCCGCAGGGTAAGCACGCATTGGGGCTTCCCGCCGAATGGACGCCTGTGGCCCCAATCATCGTCGGTCATCCAAAGTCTGCGCCCGCGCCTATCGCGCACAAGGCGCCGTCCATTCACTGGATAGGCTGATCAGAGGGCGGCAGCCACGGTCGATCCTGCGTCGGGTTTGTCTATGGGTTTTCTGATGTGGATCAGCTCCGTTGCCAGGGCGGCTCCTATGCTTGAAATGCCCCATAACGTCGAGATGAACTGAAATGAACAGACCGCGCTTGATTGGCCAGTGTTTGTTGATCACGGCAAGCATTCTGCTGTTACCGTCCATGAGCGTCTTCGCCAACCCGGTGATGCCGGGCCCCGGTCCTGGTCCGATGTTTCATCACGCCGCCGGTTTCGATTGGGTCAAGCACACGCAGCGGACCCTGGACGACCTCAAGGGCAAGCTGATGCTCAAGCCGGAACAAATGCCCGCGTGGGAAACCTGGGCATCGGGCGTCATCACCGATGCCAATCAGCAAGCCGACAAGGGCAGGGCCGCCGACAGTGACCAAGCGCCGGCCAGGCAGGCTTCGAACAATCAAACGACGCCTGAACGGATGGCAAACGGCATCGAGCGCCTGCGTGTGCAAACCAACTGGATGCAGGCGCAATTGGTGCGCCTGGATGCCGCCCAGGCTCGGACCCAGACCTTTTATGACGCCTTGGACGCGCAGCAAAAAACCATTTTCGACCTGTTCTGGCGCGTGATGCACCGCAGAATGGCCGGTCAGGCTGCGTGGCAGATGCCCATGCACATGCCCATGCAGATGTCATGGCCGACAACCAACGACATGCCCTGCCAGATAAGCCAGCCCCTAGAGTAATGCGCGGCGCCATGGGGTGAACATCATGAACATTGCGCAGGGTTCCCGCGATACCGCCTGGCCCGATACGTTGAAGCGCCGGGGTGGTTTTTCCTTCCTGTCTGGAGATCGATCATGAGCCAATACACCTGCTTGTTACTGATCATCAACCCCGCCCTGCGGGATGCCTCGGCGATTACCCATGCCGGTGCCCTGGCCAAGGCCAGTGGCGCGAGCCTGCACATTGCCGCGTTGGCAAAACCGCTGGAAATATTGGCGTTGCTGGAAGGCGACGTGCGCGACCGAGCCCGCGAAAGCTACCTCGAGGATCACCACCACTGGCTGGAAGCCCAGGTCAAGAGTCTCCACGCGCTTGGCCTGAACGTGACCACGCAGGTGGCATGGGCCACTGACATCAAGCGAGACATCCTGGATTACGTCAGCGAGATGCAGCCCGACCTGTTGATCAAACAGGTGCAGCACGAGTCTGCGCTCAGGCGCGCGTTTTTCACCCCGCTGGACTGGCAGTTGCTGCGCGAGTGCCCGATTCCTGTGTACCTGGTCGGCGGCCGGGACCATGCCTTGCCGCGTATTGTCGTGGCTGCGGTTGACGTGTCGGATATCCAGCAGGCGAACAGCGAGCTGAACGCGCGCATCATTGATCAGGCCATCAACCTGGCCCTGCAATGCAATGCTGAGCTGCACATGCTGTATGCCTGCGATATGTCCGCGCTGTACATGGGCGACATGGGCGGTATGGCGCTTTCCAACCTCAGCAAGGAGCTGGCGAGCAACGAGGAAAAAAGATTCCTCGAACTGGCCAAACGTTATGGCGTGCCGTCGGACCGTCATCACTTCGTGTCGGGCAACCCGGTTGCGGTGCTGAGTCAATTCGCCAAGGAACACCAGGTGGATGTGATCGTGATGGGCCGGGTCCAGTACCGCGGCATCGAGAAGCTGCTCGGCAGTACCACTGAACACATCCTCTACCAAGTGCCTTGCAGCGTACTGGCGGTCTAGCGCGGCGAAGGCCCGGTGTAATCAACCAACAGGCGCTAGCGTCTGATGAGGTGCCCCATGATTCATAGCCCTTCACTGCAAACCCTCTGGCCCGATCGGTCAGTGGCCGGTCAAGGCCTGGTGGAGCCGTTGCTCAAATACGCAGGTCGAGCCGACGTCATCATCCTCGCCTTACCCCGTGGCGGAGTCCCCGTGGCATATGAGGTGGCTACCGCGCTGCAGGTGCGTCTGGACCTCCTCGTGGTACGCAAGCTCGGCATGCCGTCCCATCCGGAATTCGCCATGGGCGCCATTGCCAGTGGCGGTATCCATATACGCAACGAAGAGATGCTGCGCGATCATCCGATTGATCAAGACCGTTACGACGCCGTAGTCGCCCGCGAAACACGCGAGTTATCGCGCCGTGAGCAGGTTTACCGGGGCGCCCGAGCGCCGCTGCAACTGAAGGATCAGGTGGTCATCCTGATCGACGACGGCCTGGCGACGGGGGCCTCGATGCTCGCCGCGGTCCAGGCGGTGCAGTTGCAGCACCCGGCGCGTATCGTCGTGGCGGTGCCGGTAGCGCCGCTGGAGACGGTGGAGACCCTGCGCTGTATCGTCAATGAAGTGATCTGCCCGCTGACGCCTGAGCGGATGATGTCCATCGGTTACTGGTACGCGAATTTCCCGCAGCTCACCGATCAAGAGGTCATCAAGTTATTGCAGCTGGCCTGGCAACGCGAATCGACTGAAGCGCACTCGGGGGAGAACCGCCTCGAAACCTGAACCGCGAGGAGCGAACCCTATACACCGAACGGAAAGGTTTCGTCCTCCGGTTCCAGGTGTTCGCTTTTGGGCAGTGCCAGGGCCTTCACCGCTTGCGTTTGCTCGATCCAGATCATGGCGTCGAACTGTTCGGCCAGTACCGCTTCGAAGTAGTGGCTGTCACGTTCGGTGTCGGGGCGGTAAATCACCCCAATGGCACGTTCCAGAAGGGTATTGGACAACGCGGTGCGCAGCTCGCTGCGCTGCGGGTCGCGCCAGTCGGTCAGCGACGCCGGCACACCGGCCTTGAGGAACTGATGCTCCCAACTGTCGGGACGAGAGGGCCGCACCTCCTTGATGAGCATGTCGGCGTCCCAGTCATCGGCCGCCGCCACTTGGCCACGGTCGGTGCTCATGCCGATCAACACCGCATTGCGCCCATAGGCGCTGCGGCAGAGCTGGCCGATGTTGAACTGGCCCTTCCAGCCCATTTCCGTCGCCGCGGCATTGCCGATGTGGGAGTTGTGCGCCCAGACCACGGCTTTGGCGTGTGGCCCACGATGCTCAAGCAGGGCGCGAAGGGTGTCGAACATGTGGCGGTCACGCAGGTTCCAGGAAGCGGTCGAACCACGATAAACGGCACGGTAATACTGCTCGGCTGCCCGCACCACCCGGGCATTTTGCGCGGCATTGAAAAACCCTTCGTCATCCTGGATAAGCCCGGCCAATTGTTTGGCCAGCATCACGTTGAGTTGTTCGACCACCTGAGGTTCACAGGGCATCAGGCCGTTGCGTTCGACGAAGTGACCGTACAACGCGGGATCATCCTGCCAGGGCGTCAGGCAGCCATAGCGCCGTCGTGCTTCCACGGCCAATGGCGGATCAACCTTGTCCAGATAGTGCAGCACCTCATGAATCGAGTTGCGCATGCTGTACACATCCAGGCCACGGAATTCGACGCGATCTTCGCTGGCGCGTTGATGATTGTAGCGATGCAGCCAATGGGCAAAGGCCTTGACCTCAGCGTTGCGCCACATCCAGGTCGGGAAGCGGCTGAAGATGTGGCGGGTCCACGCCGACGGGGCCAACCCTCGGACATACCGGTCGACATGGCCGGCATCGGGCCAGTCGGCCTCCACGGCGACGATGGTGAAGCCGTGCCGCTCGATCAACCGTTGAGTGATGGCGGACCGGGTTCGATAGAAATCGCTGGTGCCATGGCTGGCCTCGCCAATCAGCACCACCCGCGCCTCCCCATAGCGATCGAACAGTTCACCAAACGCCACCGCATCGAGTGCCGGCAGTGGCTCGGCAAATTGACGCAGAACCGGCACGATGGCCGCCCTGTCGGCCGCGCCATAGTGTTTATCCAGCAGGCGTTGGGCGGGTGTGTTCACGGCCGTCATCCTCATCCAGGGTTTGTCTATTCCTATACCCTGACCCAGGCGAATCATTGAGTTTTGTCAATAAAGCCTGCACGACCTTGAGCGAAGGTGTTTGAACCCGCTACGCGCCGACGACCGACGCTGATCATGGAGGCATGTGCCATGAGGTGCTCTATCAACCGATCACACCTGGCGCTTGCCGTCTGCGTGGTGGTGCTTGTGGGCTGTTCCGGCACCCGTGATCGGGCATCGCAAAAAACCGCGTCCATGCCCGCGCTTGCCTTGGTGAACGACGTGTGTTCCCTGTGCCACGGGCTGACGGGGGAGTCGGTGTCGCCGTCGTTTCCCAAGTTGGCCGGTCAGCAAAAAGACTACCTCAAGGCGCAGTTGACCGATTTCAAAGGCCATGTGCGCATGGATAAGGCCGCGACTCAGTACATGTGGGGCTTCACCCATTTGACCGACGCGCAGATCGCTGACCTGGCGGACTATTTTTCAAAGCAGCGGCCCATGCAGGCAGAAAGCGAAACGCCGGATGCCAGGGGCGAATGGATCTTTCGCCACGGCGTGCCGGCAGCCGGTATCGCCCAGTGCAGCGCCTGCCATGGCAGCGAGGGGCAGGGCCAAGGTCGGACACCGCGCGTGGCCGGCCAGCACGCCGCCTACCTGATCAGCCAGATCAAGGTGTTTCAACAGGCTGACCTGCGCGAGCGGGGGGACCTGGAGAGCCAGATTGCGCATACGCTGTCGGACGCCGATGCCGAGGCGGTCGCGCATTACATGGCGAGGCTGGGGCCATGAAACTCACGGCTGTACCGCCTCGGGAAGCGTTGCTCGGCGCGCCGACCCCCACGGCCGAACGCTCGCAGGCGATCAGTAACGATGAGATTGCCGCGGTGTTTGACGATATCGCCGACCTGCTCGAGATCGATGACGCCAACCCGTTTCGCATCCGTGCTTACCGGGTGGCGGCGCGCACCGTGAGGGCGCTGACGGTCGAACTGGCGCCGCTCATCGCACGTGGCGAACCCTTGCCAAAACTGCCGGGGATTGGCGTGGACCTGGCGGGCAAGATCAGTGAAATCGCCACGACCGGCAATTGTGCCCTGCGTCAGCGCTTGCGTTCGACATTGCCGCCTGGGCTGGTGGAATTGCTGTCCATCGCCGGCCTGGGGCCCAAACGCATCAAGCACCTTTACCATGACCTGGGCATCGCCACCGCGCAGCAACTGTGCGAGGCCGCCCAGCAGGGTCATATCCGTCACGTTCCCGGTTTTGGCGAACGGCTGGAGGCGCGCTTATTGAGCGCCGCGCAGAAGGGGCTCGGAAAGGATCGCCGATTGCCGCTGGCGGTTGTCGAGCCCGTGGCGCTGCGGTTGATCGAATACTTGCGCCAACTGCCTGGGGTCGAGGATGCCCAGTTGGCTGGCAGTCTGCGGCGTATGCGCGACACCGTGGGGGATATCGACATCCTGGTGACCGCTGCGCCCTCGGTGGGTGTCACGGCGCACTTGGTCAAGCACCCGGAGGTTTCCACCGTATTGGTGAAAGGTCGTACACGGGCCAGCGTCGTGCTGGACTCCGGTCTGCAAGTGGATGTGCGGGTCGTCAAACCCGCGGACTTGGGCGCCGCGCTGGTGTATTTCACCGGCAGCAAGGCGCATAACATCGCGATCCGCAAGCAGGCGCGGGACCTAGGGCTCAAGCTCAATGAATATGGGGTGTTCAAGGGGCAGGAGCGGCTGGCGGGGGCCACGGAGGTGTCTGTTTATCAGGCGCTCGGGTTGCGCTGGATCACGCCGGAGTTGCGTGAAGATCGCGGTGAAGTGGCGGCGGCACTCAGCGGGCGTTTGCCGAGGCTCGTGGAGGTGAGTGACCTCAAGGGTGATTTGCACGTGCACAGCCTTGACTCCGATGGCGGCAATAGCCTGGAACAGATGGCATTGGCCGCGCAGCAAGCCGGGTTGGAATACCTGGCGATCACTGACCATTCCCGCGCACTCGCAGTGGCCCATGGTCTGGCTGGCGAGCGGTTGTTGAAGCAGATCGACCAGATCGATGCACTCAACGCCCGCCTTCAGGGCATCACCGTGCTCAAGGGCGTGGAAGTCGAGATTCTCGAAGATGGCAGCCTGGATCTACCGGATACGATCCTGGGGCGCCTGGATCTTGTGGTGGGGGCGGTCCACTCCCATTTCGGCCTGACACTGCGCCAACAGACTCAACGCCTGCTCAGGGCCATGGATCATCGTTATTTCACGATTCTGGCGCACCCGTTGTGTCGCCTGATCAATGAACGCGCGCCGTTGAATATGGACCTGTCGGCCATCATCAGGGCCGCCGCCGCACGCGGCTGCTGCCTGGAGCTCAACGCGCAACCCCAACGCATGGACCTGTTCGATCTGCAATGCCAATACGCCAAAGACCAGGGCGTGCTTATCAGCATCAATTCGGATGCCCATCGCGCCACGGATTTTTCGTATTTGCGCTACGGCGTCGCTCAAGCCCGGCGTGCCTGGCTAGGTAAGGATGACGTACTCAATACCCGCTCACTGAGGGCGCTGAAGTCTTTATTGGCCAAGGCGCGGGGAGGGCGCGCCGACGCGGCCAGGGACTGATTGTTGGTCGATAGTTGACAAAAATCAGAGTGCCACCACCACAGCGCCGGATACTTGAACCGCAGCAGGTGCTTTCCTGCCATGACCTTCAAGGAGATTCCCATGAATATGCGTTTACCCGTTGTGTTGCTCAGCATCCTGTTGGCGCTGTCGGCCGGTTGCAGTAGTAAGTCCGCCAAAGAGCTGGATGCGCGCCTGGAGTCGGCCCAAAGCAATGCGCTGTCGGCGAAAGCCAGGGCCGATGAAGCCTACTCCAAAGCCGAGCAGGCGGCGGCAGCCGCCAATCAAGCGCAACAGACCGCCGACCAAGCCAATGAGCGTGCCAGCCGGGTACTCGAAAAGGCGAGCCGCAAGTAGTGAACGGTTGCAGCACCCGACGCCTCGTCGGGCTTGCTGCAAGGCCGCTCCAACGCGGGCGGCAGCGACACAGGGTTGGGTATTCCGACCGGTGCCGGGCAGGGCAGGAGAAGTCATGAGTAGCGTCCCCACCACTGCCGCCGCACACCCGGCCATCGCGTCGAACGGTCTGAGTAAATGGTTTGGCGAGGGCAGTGCGCGCATGACGGCGGTCGATCAGGTGGCGCTGGTCGCGCAGTTTGGCGAAATGGTCTTTATCGTCGGGCCTTCCGGCAGTGGCAAAACCACCCTGTTAAGCATGATCTCCGGGATATTGCGCCCCGACGCCGGCACAGTGACGATCAATGGGCAGGATATCTGGAGCCTGAGCACCGACCAGTTGGCCGAGTTGCGGCTCAACAGCATTGGCTTCGTGTTCCAGGACTATCATCTCTTCGCGCGGCTGACCGCCGCTGAAAATGTGGCCATTCCCTTGATTCTCCAGCACCACGACTGGAATGACGCAATTGCGCAGGCCAGGCAAAGCCTGGAGGTCGTCGGGCTCAAGGACCGCGGGGACATCCTGCCGGTCAAACTGTCGGGCGGCGAGCAGCAGCGTGTCGCCATCGCCCGAGCGATTGTCGGTGCCCCGCAGATATTGATCCTGGATGAGCCCACGGCGTCCCTGGATGGCGACACCGGGAAAATGATCATCGCTTTCGTCAAGGAAAAAATCCTCAATCAGCAGCGCTGCATCCTGATCGTTACCCACGATGCGCGGATCAACGAGTACGCCGACCGCATCATCTATATGGAAGACGGCCGTATCTCCGAGCCCACCAGGGCTGCGCTGTGAAAAAGCCGATCCTGTTTGCGCTGGCGATACTCGGCGTGCTCGCCGGGCTGGTCGCCGCCTACCTGTTCGGACGCACCCCTCAAACGCTGCCGCCGGCCTTTGCGCCGGCGAGCAGCAGCTACGAGAGCGCCATCTATGCCAACGGCATCATCGAAAGCGAGCAGTCCGGTGGCAGCAATATCGTGATCTATCCGCAGGTCGCCGGGCCGGTCACGCAAGTGCTGGTGCGCGAGGGGCAGACGGTCACGCGCGGCACACCGTTGGTGATGATCGATGACGCATTGCCCCGCGCCAATTTCGAACTGGCGCAAGCCAATATGAGCACGGCGCGGGATCAGTACAACAAACGCCTGGCCTCATATGCGCTGGATCCCAAGTCGATCAGCAAGGACACCCTCGATACCGCGAAGGGCACGGCGGCCCAGGCGCAGGCATCGCTCAACGTGGCCGCCGCGGCGTTGGCGCAATACGTGATCAAGGCCCCCAGGAGCGGGGTCATCCTGGCGATCAACAGCACCGTTGGCAGTTATGTGTCGTCCCAAGGTGCCTACGACACCTACACCCAAGGGTTCAGCCCGCTGGTGGTCATGAGTGCCGACCAGGCGTATCTGGCCGTTCGCTGCTACGTGGACGAGATCCTGATTGCCCGGCTGCCGGCCCCCGAACACATGCGTGCGCAGATGCTGATCCACGGCACGGATATCAAGGTTCCGTTGGAGTTCGTGCGCTTGCAGCCTTACGTATCGCCGAAGATCGAGTTGTCCAATCAGCGCCAGGAAAAAGTCGACCTGAGGGTGCTGGCGGTGATTTTCCGGTTTGATAAAAAAGACCTGCCGAGGGTGTATCCAGGACAGTTGGTGGATGTCTTCATAGGTCAGAAATAATGCACAGGCTCGCTTGGTTTGGCCGCGTATGCGCCGGTTGGCTCGCCCTGAGCCTGCTGATGCTGGGCAGCGCCTGTACGGTTGGCCCGGACTTTTCACGCCCGCCGGCTCCCACGCCATCCGGCTACCTGCGCGATGCGCTGCCGAGGTCGGTCGCGGCGCAGGGGCAGGAACAACGGTTTTTGCCGGGCAGTGAGGTGTCACCGTATTGGTGGCGTTTGTTTCAGTCCGCGCCGCTGGACGCACTGGTGGACCAGGCGATTGCTCACAACATGACCTTGCAGGGCGCCGAGGCCAGTCTGCGCCGAAGCCAGGACACGCTGATGGCCGGATATGGGGTGTTCTACCCGCAGCTGGATGCCCACTTCGGTGCCGGCCGGGAACGCAGTGCGCCCATTCAGCAAGGCCAGTCGACGCCCGGCTCGGTCTTCAATGTGCTGACCTTGAGCGGCACCATCAGCTACACGCTGGATGTGTTCGGCGGTGAGCGGCGCACCGTTGAGGGCCTGCAAGCGCAGGTCGACCAGCAACAGTGGCTGATGCAGGCGGCCTACCTGACGTTGACGGCCAATGTGGTCAACACGGCCATCGCGCGTGCGGCCTATACCGCGCAAATCGAAGCCACGCAGCAACTGATTGAGCTGCAAAAGCAGCAACTTCAATCGACCCAGGCCCAGGTACGCAGTGGTACGGCGCCGTATTCCTCGAGCTTGAGCGTGCAAAGCCTGATCGCCAGCAATGAGGCGTCATTGCCGGCGTTGAAGCAGAAAGTCAGTCAGGCCGAGCATCTACTCGCCACGCTTGAAGGCGCGATGCCCAGCCAACTGTTCCTTCCCGACATCCCGCTGAGCGGACTTTCCCTGCCCAAGGACCTGCCCGTCAGCCTGCCTTCCGTGCTGGTGCGCCAGCGCCCGGATATCCTCGCCGCGGAAGCGCAGCTGCACCAGGCCAGCGCCGATATCGGGGTGGCGACGGCGGCGATGTTCCCCAGCTTCAGCCTGACGGGTACCTACGGTACCGCCGGGGCTTCCGCCGGTTCCCTGTTCGCCGGCGCCGGACGCTTCTGGAGTGTCGGGCCTTCGATGGATATCCCCGTGTTCCAGGGCGGGCGCCTGTGGTACGGACGCCAGGCCGCCATCGATGCGTATCAGCAAGCGGCGGCGAATTATCGGCAGGTGGTGTTGGAGTCTTTCGCGCAAGTCGCCGATGCCCTCAAGGCCTTGGAGTTCGATGCCCAGGCCGTGCAAAAACAAGCCGAGGCACAAGCCACGGCGCAGGAGGCATTGCGCTTGTTGCAAGCCAACTACCGGGCGGGCCTGGTGACCTACCTGGAGCTGTTGGCCGCCGACGTGCAACTGCACCAGGTGAACATCGCTTACTTGCAGGCGTTGGCCCAACGTCACCAGGACACGGTGGGGTTGTTCGTCGCCCTGGGAGGCGGGTGGTGGAACCGTCCGGACGCGGCAGCGCAAAGGCCGGCGCCATGAAGTACGCCGGCATCCTGCGCATCGGCTACAAGCTGCTGGTGAATGATCGCGCCAAGTTCTCTGCGCTGCTGGTCGGGATCACCTTTTCGGTGTTCCTGATGATGCAAATGACCGCGATGTTCGCCGGCATTCTGAATCGGGCGTATTCGACGGTCACCAACATCGGGGCGCCCATGTGGATCATCGATCCGTCGGTCAACACGCCCACCATCGTCATTCCTCTGCCGGACTATTTGCTGGATGCGGTGCGCAGCATGGACGAGGTTGAATATGCCGTGCCGATTTTCATTGGCAGTGCACAGGTGCGGCTGGCCGACGGGACTTACCAGGGCGTCAGCGTGATCGGCCTGGATGATACGAGCCTGTTTGGCCGCCCGGCGTTGGAGCAGGGGGCCATCGAGGACATCTACGCCGAGAATGCCTTCATCATGGTCCACGATGCCGAGTTTTCGAAGCTGGGCAACCCCCGTATCGGCACCTCGTTCGAACTCAACGATCACCGCGGCACTATCGTGGGCATCGCTAAAGTCCTGGTCGGCGGGTTGACTGGCGTACCGACGCTGTACACCACCTACCGGCGAGCCATCGAGTACATTCCGACCACCCGTTTTACGGTCTCCTACATTTTGCTCAAGCCCAGGAGCCGTGCGGCTGAAGCCGCGATCGAGCAGCAAGTGGCCCGCCTGGGTTATGTCGCCTTGACCAAGGAGGCATTCAACCAGCGCATTGCCGATTTCTACATCTACCAGACCGGGGTGGGTACCAACATCCTGCTGATGACTGTCATCAGCTTTCTGGTCGGCCTCTCGATTTCCGGCCAGACGTTCTACACCTTCATCCTGGAGAACCTGGACAAGTTCGCCGCCCTCAAAGCCATTGGTGCCAAGAGCCGGGAGTTGGTGTACATGATCCTGTTCATGGCACTGTTTACCGCCATGACCGGTTACGGCCTGGGCATCGCCCTGGTGACCCTGCTGATCAGCGTCACGCGGACTTACTTGCCTAACTACGCGGCGATCATCACCTTCTGGAACCTCGGGTTGGCGTTTGGCATGGTGTTGTTGATCGCGGGATTTTCCAGTTACCTGGGGATCCGCAAGGTCCTGAGGATTGAGCCGTACGATATCTTTCGCGGCTGAGGCGCATGCAGCGCGGTGGCCGGGCCGGAGCGTACACAAAAAAAGCCCCTGGCCGGTCTCCCGGCAAGGGGCAAGGTGGCCTGGGATTCACTCGCCCTTGATCGGCACGACCTTATCCGCTTTCATGGCTTCAGGCTTTTTCGGCAACGAGATGCTCAGCACACCCTTGCTGAAACTCGCGTCGATCTTATCGGCGTCAATTCCCTTAGGCAGGTTGAACACCCGTTCGAAGGAACCGTAGTGACGCTCGCTAAGGTGGTAGCCTTTGCGTTTTTCTTCCTTGTCCTCCTGCTTCTCACCTTTGATGATCAGGCTGCCATTGGACAGTTTGACCTCAATGTCTTTCTGGTCCATACCGGGCACTTCGGCGGTAATTTCGTAGCTTTTGTCTTTCTCGGTGATGTCCACGGCGGGCATGCCATGGCCTATCAGTTCGCGACGCCAGAACGGTTCAACGTCGAACAGGCCCCGGCTGAAGGGCGACAGGCTGGTACCGAGATTAAAGTCCTCAAACAGATGGTCGACCTGTTGCCGCAGTTTTTCCAGTGGCCGCCACAGGTCTGTCGTCATGGGGAGCCGGTCGGATTTATGTTCGGTCGTGACCGGCATTTTTTTTGCGGAATTGCTCATCTTGATACTCCTCTCAGATAGAAGGCAGGCAACGCAGATCCATGGCGTGGCCTGCCAGGACAGAACACGGGGTCTCTTACAAGGTCAGTGTCCCCGACCACAGCATCCAGCCGGCGTAGGCAGCGGCCGCCCAGATGATGATCAACAGCCCGGTTTCAGGGCCGCTGAGCGGTTGCCCCTGACGGGCTTTCATGCTGCCCAGATAGATCAACGAGCCAGGGGCGTAGAGGAGGGCGCTGAGCAGCAGGTATTTAGGCCCGGCGGCGTAGAGCAGCCATACGCAATACAGCGTGGCGACCGCCGCGATGGCCATGTCGCGCAGTTGCAGGGCGCGGTGGCCGGCGTAGGTGGTGCCCTGCCAGGTCAGTTTCAATGCATAGAGGCCGCTGAACAGGTAGGGCACCAGGATCATCGACGTGGCCAGGGAGATCAGCGCGAGATAACTGGCGCTCGAATACAGGGTCAACAGCAGGAATACCTGGATGCAGCCGTTGGTCAGCCACAGCGCATTGGCGGGCACGCCCTGGGTATTTTCCGTGGCCAGCGCGCCCGGCATGACCTTTTCCTTGGCCGGCGTAAATACCGACTCGGCGGCCAGCAGCGTCCAGGCGAGCAGGGCGCCGCCCACCGAAATGATCAAGCCGATACTGATCAGCACCGCCCCCCATGGCCCGGCCGCTACCTGCAGTACACCCGCCATCGATGGGTTCTTGAGGGCAGCGAGTTCCGGTTGTTTGAGAACGCCCAGCGACAGCAACGACACCGCGATCAGCAGCAACAGCGTGATAACAAAACCGATCACCGTGGCGCGCCCGACATTCGCGCGCTCCGCAGCCCGGGCAGAAAACACGTTGGCGCCTTCGATCCCGATAAACACCCAGACAGTCACCAGCATGGTGCTTTTGACTTGATCCAACGTACTGCCCAAGGCGGGCGCGCCCCAGAAGTCGACGCTGAAGGTCTCACGCTGGAACGCCGCGATCACCAGGCCGATGAACAGCAGCAACGGCACGATCTTGGCGAGGGTCGTCAACGCGTTGGCGCGGGCAGCGGTGCGCACCCCCCGCAGGATCATCCAGTGCAACGCCCACAGCACCACGGATGCACCGGCGATCGCGGCTTTGTTATTGCCATCGCCGAACAGCGGGAAGAAGTAGCTCAGGGCCGCGAACAGGATCACCAGGTAACTGACGTTACCGATCCAGGCACTGATCCAGTAACCCCAGGCGGAATTGAAACTCAGGTATTCACCGCCCAGCGCACGGGCATAGGCAAATACGCCGTTGTCCAGCGCCGGTTGACGGTTGGACAGGGTCTGATAGACCAAGGCCAGCGACAGCATGCCGACGCCGGTGATCAACCACCCAATCAGGATCGCGCCAGCGCCCGCACCGGCCGCCATGTTTTGTGGCAGGCTGAAAATGCCGCTGCCGATCATCGAGCCGACCACCAGGGCGATCAACAGACTCAACGACAGGCGCTTGGGTTCAACCTTGTGCAGACTGCTCGCAACGGGTTGGGCAGACGGCGGGGCGATCGGTTGGGAGCCTTGTAGATGCGTAGCCATGACGAACCTCCAGGAAACTAGCGTTTCTGCACCATCGAGTACGAAGGTGCGACTGCTGCGCTTAATTTCTGCGTGAAGGGCCAGGGCCTGGTTGATTTAAATCAGATGTAGGTGTCGTCGGGTCAGTGGGAATACCTAACTGATTGAATGGCTTTATAAAAAAAATCGCGTTGATCCGGGGCCCGATGGCTTGCGCAGGGTGCAAGCCACACACCGTCTCGCGTTCAAACCTGCATGAATTGCCTGATTCTGTCCCCGCACTGATCGGCACGAATGCGCTCAGGCGCCGCATCCAGCGCAACCAAACCGTTTTCCATGAAAATCACCCGGTCGGAAATTGACAGGGCGAAGTCCATCTCATGGGTCACTATCAACAGGGTCATGCCGTCTTTGGCCAAGTCGCCGATCACCTTGAGCACATCGCCCACCAGTTCCGGGTCGAGGGCTGACGTTGGCTCGTCAAACAGCATGATGTGGGGATCCATGGCCAATGCGCGGGCAATTGCCACTCGTTGTTGCTGGCCTCCAGACAATTGGTGCGGGTATTTTTGCGCGTGCGCCAGCAGCCCGACCTTGTCCAGCAGGGCGTAGGCACGCTGCTCACTGACGAACGTGTCGACGCCGTGATAGCGCGGTGCAAGCGTGACGTTGTCGAGAATGGTGCGATGTGGAAACAGGTTGAAGCTCTGGAACACCATACCGATGCGCTTCACCCCACGGCGTACTTGTTGCGCATGGGGGTTGTCACCGGCGTGGATATAACTTTCGCCGAACAGAATGATCTCGCCTTGGTCGATGCTCTCCAGGGCGTTGATCGTTCGAATCAGCGAGGTTTTTCCCGATCCCGACGGGCCGATGATGGAAATCACCTGACCCACATCAATGCTCAGGTTGATGCCCTTGAGCACCGCGTGCTGGCCGTAGCGCTTGTGAATATCGACCAGTTGCAGGGCGGGCGCCGAGCCGGCTCCCAACGCGGTACGAGCGCCCGTGGAAGCCGGTGCCACCTGTGACGCACGCAGGCGCTGCACGCTGATGTCATCCAGGGTGTGTGGTTTGCGGTTGTTGAGTTCCAGGTGTTGCTCCAGCCAATGAAACAGCCAGCCGAGCACGGTCACGATCAGCACGTAATACACCGCCACCGCCGACAGGGTTTCCATGACCAGGAAGTTTTGTGCGTACAGGCGCTGGCCTACGGTCAGTAGTTCGGTCAAGGAAATCACCGAGACCAGCGAGGTCAGTTTCACCACGGTGATGTATTCGTTGATCAGCGTCGGCAGGGAAATGCGAAACGCCTGCGGGATCACGATCAGGCGCTGTAGCCCGAGCAGGCCGATGCCCAGCGCGCGGCCGGCTTCTTTCTGGCCTTTGGCAACGGATATCAAGCCGCCACGGTGAATTTCCGCCATGTATGCCGCTTCGGTGACCACCAGGGCCAACAGGCCGGAATAGAAGGGGTTGGAGAGTACTTCACGGGTGACCGGGAACATCTGCGGCAGGTTATAGACGAACACCACCAGGACAAGCAGCGGCACGCTGCGAAAGAACCAGATATAAATCGACGCCGGCACGCTGACCCAACGCGTGGCCGAGAGTTTGGCCGAGGCCAGCAGGAACCCCAATAGCATGCCGATGAACCAGGCCAGCGTGCTGAGCTGCACCACGGTAACGCAGGCGCTCCAGAAGTCGGAGACTGAAAACAGAGAAAAAAAGTAGGGCCATTCAAATTGCATGTGTATCTCCAACTGCTCGCGCCGACGGGGCTTTACCCCAATGCCAGTCAGGTAAGGCTTTTTGTAGGAACTAGGCGTCCCCCTCGCTCCTACAGAAGGCCATGGCTGTACTGAGTCAGTTAGTCGGTGCTTCCAGGTTGTATTTCTTCAACAGGGCGGCGTATTCCCCCGACGCTTTCGTCGCATCGAAGGCCTTGAGCAGTGCCTGATAGAGCGCGTCGTTGCCTTTCTTGACGTAGATACCCAGCGTCTGTTGGTAGATCGAGTGCTCGGTGCTGACGACCACGCGGCCCTTGGTACGTTCTGCGATCATGCCGGCGGCGCCGTCGATCTCTACCTGAGCCTGCACATTGCCGGAGAGCAGCGCTTGGGTCACTTCAGGGGCGGACGGAAATTCGCTGACCATAATCGCGCCCTTGTTATTCGGGGTGCAGTAGTCAGTCGAGAGTGTGTTGAACTGCGCCACCCACGTGGTGCCTTTTTCCAGGCCGACTTTCAGGCCACAAAGGTCTTCCGGTACTTTCGGTTTCAGTGGGCTGTCCTTCAGCACCATGATTGCGGCACCGGTCTTGGCGTATGCGATGGTTTGCGCTTGAGTCTGCCGCTGGGGAGTGATGTACATGCCGGAGATGATCGCATCGTAGTGACCGGCGTTCAGGCTGAGGATCAGGTTGGAAAACTTGGTGTCAACGAAGTCAGCCTTGAGGTCCAGGTGCTTGGCGAGCAAGTGCGCAAGTTCGGGGTCGGAGCCGACGACGTTTTTATGTTCGTCGTAGGACTCGAAGGGCGGATAGGTGATCTCCATGCCGACCTTGAGTACGCCGGGCGTCACCGTGGTCGCCGCATGGGCGCCAGTCGAACCCAGGATTGCGACGGCAAGCAGGGTCAAGCGAACAACATTATTCATTGGATTGCGCATCATCGATGACTCCACGTCGGTAAAGTAGGACTGGGCGGGTTTTAAAACAGGGTTGTTGGAACCGGTCGAGGGTTGCATCAGGACGCGTTCTGCGCCTGGTTCTTCAGGTGGCCGAAGCTGGAGGGCTTGCGTGCCTTCTCATACAGCTTGAGTTCGCCGCGTTCGACTTTGCGGCGCAGGTACTGATAGGTCTGCAACGCTTGGCCGAACATGTGTTCGCCGATGGTGATTTCCTCGTAATCCTCACCCCCCGCCAGAAATTGCGGCAGCGGCTTGATCTGGGTGTGGAAGTCGCACGCGTAGAACAGTGGAAAGGAGTAGCGCTCCTCGCTGACGCTGCGCACTCGGTGAGCCGTGGCGACGAACGTCCCCGCGGTCATGACCTCCAGCATGTCGCCGATATTGACCACAAACGCACCGTCTACGGGCGGCGCATCAATCCATTGCCCCTGATCGTTCATCACTTCGAGGCCTGGCTTGTCGGCGAGCAAAATGGTGAAACACTCATAGTCGGTATGCGCACCAATGCCTGGCGCGTCTTGTGCCGCCGTATCAAATGGGTAATGAATCAGCCGCAGCTTCGACGGTGGGCGCGTGACCAACGCGTCGAAATAGTCTTCTTCCAGGCCCAATGCGAGTGCAAAGCCCTTGAACAGGCGACGACCTAATGCGAACACCGCTGCGTAATACGCTTCGACCGCGGGGCGGAAACCCGGCAGGTCGGGCCATTCATTGGCGCCGATCAACGGCGTTCCGGCAATGACCAGCGGATCGTCTTCGCCCACTTCAAAACCGATATCGAAGGCCTCCTTGTGATCCGGTTTGCCTTTGGCATAGACCTCTTCACCTTCAGGCACAAACCCCTTGTGGCTGCGGGAAGTGCCGATGTAATGCTGCATCTTGTACTCAAGCGATTGCGCAAACAGCGCCTTCGCCGCGTGGCGCAAGCCGTCGATCAGTGACGACGCGATGCCGTGGTTCTTGATGTACAGAAAACCCACCGCGCGGGCGGCGTTACCGAGTTCTTCGGCGACCGCCTGGCGTTGTGTGATGTCGTCGCTGTAAAGCCCGGCGATGTCCACCACCGGAATGCGGCTGAAGTTGGCGCTCTTGGGCGTTTTGTCAGGCATGAGGGAACGCTCCTTATCGGGTTGAGGCGCAGGTGAAACGCCGGAAATGCTCGCGCTCGGTGTTTGCCATCCACACGTTCAGCGACCACAGATCGGCTACCGGTACATTGGTGAAGGGCAGATGATGCAGATAGCCGTCGGCACCGAACTCGGGTGTCAGCGTGCTGATTTGATAGCCGCGGAGTTCCTGGGAGCGCCAGACGGCCTCCCAATGTTGCTGATGGAAGGCCAGCGCTGGGCCGTACTCGGGGGCGGCGGGGTGGGGCACTTGCGGCCCTTGGTCATAACCGACCCGGGCCTGAATGTGGTGAACGCGTTCGACGAAGGCGCTGAGGTCGTCGAACGGATCATTGAGCAGGCGCTCGCAGGTGACCACCCAATGACTGATGTCACTGGTGAAGCGCAGGTCCGGCAGTTGACGAATCAGCTCGAGGGTGACCCACGGGTTGAACAACGAGCGAGCGCGATGGGTTTCAAAAGCACACACCTGGTCGTGCTTGCGCGCGAGGTCCATGGCGCGGCCAAAGAAGTCGACTTGCTGTGCCAGTGGCCAGCGGTCGTTGCCCGCCAGGAGGTTGACGAAGCGCGGCGACAACTCGGCGGCCCAACTGAGCTTCTTATCCAGGTCCAGCAGGTGTTCGTCGACACTCGCCGATTGTTCCGGCAGGACGTCGTAGGCGCTGAAGACGGTGCTGATATAGCTGACATGGTTAGCGCGTAGAAAGGCTGCGAACTCGGCACGCTCGCTGGCGGTCATGGGCAGGCGAGCTTCCATGCCATCGAAACCGGCCTCAAGCAACTCCTCGAGCGCTTGCGCCTTGCTTGCGGTGTAGCCCCACAGCGTGCGGAATATTTCCAGTTTCATCGATGTGCCCCAAAGAATCCTTCGTGTGATTGACACAGCGGCGTTGCGGCGCAAACCGAAACGCACGACAAACGGCAGTGACTATCAGAAAAGGCAAACTTCGGGCCGCATCTCTAGGGGAGGGCTCCTTTATTGGCGTCGATGATAGGGAAGGGCGAGGAGCGAAAAGAATAGGGCAGCGCAAAAAGATAGTTCAGAGATTTCTAAACTATTGCGCGCAGCCCCAGCCTGATTTGAGACCCCTTCGCCGGAAACAAGGTTAGAGTGGTCATCCATGCCGCTATCGATATGTGAAGAATGAATCGTCCGTTGTTTGTTTCTCTCGATGGCCCCAAGGGCGCCGGCAAAACCACGTTGCTGGAGGCCGTGACGAAAGTACTGAGGGCAGACAACCAAAAGGTCATCCGCCTGTGCGAGAAAAAAAGCGATCCCTCCAGGGGTGAAACAATGGCCCTCGTCAACCAACTCGTCAGGGATCCCAACCGGGATCTGGAGTGGGAGGTGTGTGAGCGCTTTGCTGATAGCCGTGCCTGGATCTCCCGGCACGTGCTGGATAAACAGCCGCCTGGCAGCATCATTTTGATAGACCGCTGGTACCCCTCCGATGCCGCGTTTCGCCGGATAATCCCGTTTGCACATATCCTGCAATTGAACATCGATCGAAACGTGCGAGTGCCAGACCTGCATGTCGGCGTTGTCACCGCCCCCGAGATTTCATGGGGCAGGGCAGCCGCGCGACGGCGTGGGCTGGGCAGTACAGTGACCCAGACACTGGAAGAACATAGTGCCTGTACCCAGGCGTTTGAACGCGCGATGGCCGACAACGACTGGGTTTTATGCCGCAATGAAGGAACGATCGAAGAGGCCACGAGGCGGGTGATTTCCAGGATTTACCCTTTGATAGGGCTGGGGCCAGGTGGATAACGGCGTGCAGACCTACACCGCACACCTGCACATCGTGCCTTGGGCAAAGCCGGTCGCTGGCTTCTGAATGATCTGGCTCGGCGTCTGGGTCGGTGATCTCCACCGTTCCTCCACACGCACTCAGCTGAGTCTCCACACCCCGTCCGTACAATCGCTCCTTACACAGAGGAGTGGCTCATGTCTTTCACTAACGGTCTTAGCGGTATTAACGCAGCCAATAAGCAACTGGACGTGGCTGGCAACAACATCGCGAACGTGGCAACCACGGGGTTCAAATCGTCCCGTGCTGAATTCGCCGATGTCTATTCAACAACACTGCTGGGGACGGTCAGCAGTGCGATAGGCCGGGGCGTGCGCCTGGCGAATGTCTCCCAGCAGTTTAACCAAGGTGACCTCAAAAATACCGGTAACGCCCTTGATCTCAGCATTCGAGGGAGCGGTTTTTTTGTGCTGGGCGACAATGGATCACTGAGTTACTCACGGGCGGGTGCGTTCAAGGTCAATGCCGAGAACGTTGTGGTCGACAACACCGGCCACCGTCTTCAAGGCTATGGCGCGGATCTCAACGGCAATATCGCCAAGGGTGCGCTGGCTGATCTGAAGATCGACAAGTCCCACCTTGCACCTCACGCCACCACGCGTGTCGAACAGACCGTGAATCTGAACTCAGCGCAACGCCTCCCCAGCGTGGCGACATTTAATCCCGCAGATCCCAACAGTTACAACCACATGGTCGCCACGCCTGTCTATGACTCACAAGGCAACAGGCACGCCATGGAACAGTATTACGTCAAACTTCCGCTCGCCAACTCATGGACGGTACACACCTTCATCGACGGGCGCAGCCCGGCAGATCCTGTTCAGCAACCCCCCGTGGGCCTCAAAGCCGACCTCACGTTCAACGCCAACGGCACCCTCGGCTCGCTGACGGCGGGAACAGGCTGGAGCAAAACCGGAAACACGCTGACGTTGACGGGGTGGCGACCCGGCGTGATGAACAACGCCAGCGGTCATCCACCGAGCTGGAGTCTTAACGGCGCTCGCGGGGCCGTGCCGGGCATAGCGCTCGATTTTGGCAAGACCACTTCGTTCGCGGCCGCGTCTACTCATACGGCGCCGGCGCAGGACGGTTATCCCAGCGGGCAGATCAGCGGCCTGACGATCGACGCCACCGGCATCATGAATGCGAATTTCAGCAACGGGCAAACCAAGGCGATTGGCCAAGTGGCACTGGCCAGTTTCACCAATGAGCAGGGCTTGCAACCTGCGGGTGGAACGCGATGGAAGGAGACATTCGCTTCGGGCCTTCCCGGAATCGACGCGCCTGGGGCGGGCTCTGCGGGGGTAATCGTGTCCAACTCGCTGGAGGCGTCCAACGTCGATTTGACCAATGAGTTGGTCAACCTGATCCAAGCGCAACGCAATTATCAGGCGAATGCAAAGACCCTGACGACCCAGAACAAATTGCTCCAGACCGTTATCCAGATGAAGTAACTCGCTCACCCGTCGTGCCGTTCTCAATCCCCATCAATCAGCCAGGTAGTGTGCGCTGAGTCGCGCGCTCAGGAGTCAACATGCTTCCAGCCCTTTACGTAGCCAAGACGGGTCTGTCCGCCCAAGACACCAACCTCACTACAATTTCCAATAACCTTGCGAATGTCTCGACAACCGGTTTCAAGCGTGACCGCGCTGAGTTTCAGGACCTGCTGTACCAGACTCATCGACAGCCCGGTGCAGCGTCCACACAAAACAGCGAGTTGCCCTCCGGCCTGCAAACGGGCACCGGCGTACGCATTGTGGGCACGCAGAAAAACTTCTCGGCGGGCGGTCTGCAGGCCACCGGGCAACCCTTGGATATGGCGATCAACGGTCGCGGTTTTTTCCAGATCCAGCAACCGGATGGCACGACTTCCTATACGCGCGACGGCACGTTTCACCTGGACGGCAATGGCCGCATCGTGAATGCGAACGGCTTTGCGCTTGAGCCTGCCATTGTGGTTCCAGCCAACGCCCAGACCTTCACGGTTGGCCGCGATGGCACGGTCTCCATCAGTGTGGCCGGGAACCCGGCGACCCAGGTCATCGGCAATATTCAAACGGCTGACTTCATCAATCCGGCGGGGCTGCAGGCGATCGGCGGCAATCTGTTTCTCGAAACAGCGGCCAGCTCGGCCCCGCAGGTCGGTACGCCTGGCCTGGCGGGGTTGGGCACCCTTTTGCAAAACAGCCTGGAAACGTCCAACGTCAGCACGGTTGAAGAAATGGTCAACATGATCACGACGCAGCGTGCATACGAAATGAACGCCAAGGTGATCAAGGCGGCTGACGGGATGCTGAGCAACCTTACCCAGAAGCTCTGATGGTCGTTGGATTTGAGCACGGTTGCAGCGCAATACGAGGGGCGATGCTGGAGGTGCATCATGGGTGGCAGGCAGGACAGGGCGCCGTCAAGGAGCCCTGCCCTGGAGCAGGTTATTTCATATCCTTGGCCTGCACCCACAGCACCGCGTCCTGGGAGAGGTGCTTGCCTTTATAGGTTTTAGTCTTACCAATGTTCAGCGCTGCAATTCCCCACCAGCCGGCACGGGGAAGGCCGATGGTGACGACGCCCTGGGCATCCGAATAGGTACTCAGGGATTTGAACGAGGCTTGGGGGGCCGTGACATAGTCCTGCTGGCCGAAGGCGTTGCCTTTGATATCGACCGCATGGTTGAGGTATTCGATTTCGATCTCGGCGAACGGCACGGGCTCGCCGTCGGCCAGCACCAAGGCGCGGAACACGCCGCCGGTCCAGTTGGCATAGGGCTTGTTCAAGGGTTGGATTTCAACCGGCAGGCCTTGCGGTTCCGACCAGTTGCCGGGTACGCCACCGACGTTCACGATCAGCTTGGTGAACTGCTGGATATACACGTCTTCGGCGGTTTCCAGGTAGGGCTCGGGTTCAAGAACAAAGACATGGTCCCCCAGGGAGCGCACCAATTCCCGTGGAATCGATGCACGATAGGCGTTCGCCTGATTATCGCGGCTCTGCCACTGCACGGGTCGCAGGTATTTACGCAGGTCGATTTTCTCCCCGCCGTGAGCGCTGACCTGGCTGAAGACGAGGGGCTGCCCCATGTTCATCGTCGGTCCGGCAGAGAACGGGTGGGTGAATACGATGGCGAATTCCAGGTTGTCCGCGCGCGGCAGCGCCGTTTCGTCCACGTACAGCATCTGGAAATGGGCTTGTGCGGCACCGGCCATGCAACCGAGGGTCGCGGCGGCGAGGGTGTGAAGCAGGAGTCGTTTGATGGGCATGGTGGTTTTCACTTGGTTATGTCAGAGGATTGGATCGTGGCGCCATGGTTCTCCCCCCCGAGAAACTCCACGGAGTAGACGCCGGTGGGGGCCTGGAACGTAAAGCTGTTGTCGTTACCGACAGTGCCTTCTATCAACACCTTGTTGCTGGTGTCCTGGACATGGATTTTGCGGCCCACGGCGGAACTGCCGTCGGTGTAGCCGGCTTCACACTTCACCCAGTCGTCGTGCTCGATATAGCAGTCGAAAACGGGGCCGTGGGCCAAGGCGGCCTGGCAGAACAGCAGGGCACCTGCCAGCAGTAGCGGGTGGGCCAGATCTCGGGTTTTCATCAGGCTTGAGTCTCCAGGGTCGACGTTGATCACTGCGGCGTCGCGGCTTGAACGCCGGCCGCGGGAGCGCCGGCCGGCGCGAAGCCCGCCAGCAAGGCATCCAGGTTGGAACTCAGCAGCGCTTCGTAGCCGTTGGCTGCGTTGGCAAGCATGCCCGGGTTGCCGATATCCAGGATCAGCAGGCGTGCGCCGCCGTCCTTGATGGCCTGGGCAATCCTGGCGTCAGGCGCCCACTTATGGACCACCACGTGGATATCCCGCTCGCGCAGGTAGCGGGTCAGGGCCGCAAGGTCGGCGTCGGTCCAGTCGATGTCCTGGCGCACGAACCAACCGTCCACATACACGCCAAACTCGCCGAACAGGTAGACCGGCTCGCTGGCCAGCGACAGCACGCGCAGGTCCGGCACCTTCAACAGGCGGTCACCGTAGTCGGCCTTCAGCTGGCGCAAGCGGTCGTCGAGTGCGGCGAGGTTGCGCTCGATCTGCGGCGCATCAGGGGGGGAAAGGCGCGCCAGGTCGGCCGCAATCAACGCCGACATGCGCATGGCATTGACCGGGCCCAGCCAGGCGTAGGGTGACGGGCCGCCGTCGCCATCGCGGGCACCCGCCCAGGGCACATCGTTCGAAGGCACGCGGGTCACGGCCACGCCGGGCTTGAAGCTGTCCCATGAGTGCGATGCATCGATCTCGACGATGCGCAGGTTGTGGCGCCGGGCCGTCGCATACAGCGGATCAGCGCGCCACAGGCTGCTCAGGGTGACCACGGCGACGGCCTTCTCGAAGACGGCCGGCTCCAGGCGTGACAGCGCGTTGGCCTGGCTTTCCATGGGCACGGCGGCGTCCATCGGCACACGCACGACCTCGATGTGTGTGCCTTCACCGAGTGCAGCGGTGAGCGCATACACCGCCGGCAGGGCGACCAGCACTTGTTGCTGGCCGACCTGCGCAAACGCCGACGGCGCGCCGCCCAACAGCAATGCCAGCAGCGCCAGCCCACGGCGCATGGATGAGTTGAACCGTGTCATACGCTGGCCCCTTTGAACTGCGGCGCGGTGCCTCGGATGAGGGTGGTGAACGCAAACACCAAGGCCGCGACGATCACAATGGCGCCGCCCGTGGGTACGGGGATATGGAACTGCATCGGTGCCAGAATGCCGACCACACAGGAAAAGGTCGCAATGACCACGGTCCAGCTGACCAGGCCTGGCAGTGAGTGGCTGATGTTGCGGGCCGCTGCTGCCGGTATCAGCAGCAAGGCCTCTACCAGTACGGCGCCGATGATCTTCAAGCAGGCGACCGTTACCAGGGTGACCAGCACCACGAACAGGTATTCGACGCTGCGCACCTTTACGCCGCGTGCGTGGGCCAGGCTCGGATTCAGGCTGGAGAGCAACATGCCGTTGTACAGCGGCAGGCCGATCAGCGTGCAAATCACTGTCACGCCCAGCAGTACGTTCATGTCGGTGTGGTCGACGGCCAGGATCGAGCCGAACAGCACACCTTCCATGACGTGTGTGTTGATTTTTGCCGACACGAACAGCAGCAATGAAGCGCCGACCGCCAGGGAGATGGAGAGGAACACACCGATCAGCGTGTCATTCGCCAGGGTGGTGCGGTGTTGGGTGTACTTGAGGGTCAGCGCGAACAGCAGGCAGAAGCCGAACATCGAGAAGTAGGGCGAGGTATAGGACTCACCGATCAGCACGCCAATGGCCACGCCGGTCATCGCCGCATTGCCCACGGACTGACTGAAGAACGCCATCCGCTTGATCATCACCATCGAGCCCAGCACACCCAGCAACGGTCCGATCAGCACTGAGCACATCAACGCATTGATCACGAACTCGTATTCGAACGGCTGCGGCAACACGTGAGTCGCGGCGAGCGCCTGGAGATGGTCGCGAATGAAATCGTAAAAGGCATTCATCGAATGGCCTCCAGTCGGCTGTCGATCTGATCGGCGGGGCCGTGAAACAGCACCCGCTGGTTGATAAGGGTGACGGACTGCGCGATACGCTTGACCTGTTCGAGGTCGTGGTTGATCCACAGGATGGTCACCCCACGGCTGTTCAGCTCCGCTACCAGTGTCTCCACCAGGCGCACGCCGGCCTCGTCGATCCCGGCGGTGGGTTCATCGAGGATCAACAGCCAGGGCAGCGGGCTTATGGCCTGGGCCAGCAGCACGCGCTGACGCTGGCCGCCGGACAGGCTGCCAAACGGCTTTTTCCCCATCCCCGCCATACCGGTACGCGCCAGGGCCTCGACATGGGCCGCCTTGGCGGCGCGGCTTGCGCCGAAGAAGGCGGGCCGACGTTGGCCCAACAGGGCCATGAGATCGTTGACCGTCATCGGCACGTTGCGGTCGAAGTCCGGCAGTTGCGGGACATACCCCAGGGGCGTGACGCATTCACCCTCGAAGCGGATCGTCCCCGAATGCGGCATCTGGCCCAGCAGCGCACGCACCAGTGAGGTCTTGCCTCCGCCGTTGGGGCCTACCAGGCAATGCAAGGCGCCGGCTTCTATGCGCAAGCTCACCTGATCGAGCACCTGTGTACCTCCCAGTTGCAGGGAGACGTTGTCGAACACAATGGCGGGGCCGCGCATCGCGTATTCCTCCTTTAGCGCATTCATTGCTTCGTAAACTCGACGGCTTGCGCCAGGGTTTCGAGGTTTTCGCGCATCGCCACCTCAAACTCGTCCGCGCTGTAGGTATCGCCGGTGATGTGGGACAGGGCGAACACCTTCACGCCGGTGGCGGCTTCGATGGGTTTGGCCAAGTCGAGGGAGAAGTTTTTCTCGGCGAACAGCACTTTGACGTTGGCCTTCTTGATCGCCTCGATGGTGTTGGCCAACTGGCGTGCCGTCGGCGCGACGCCGTGGCGCGGCTCGATCACGGCGCTTACGAACAGGCCGAACTCCTGCATCATGTAGTCGTAGCCCGCATGGGTCGTCGCACAGCGGAACGAAGACAGGTCCAGCGCGGCGAAGCGCGTCATGAAGCCTGCGCGTAGCTCGCGGATACGGCCCGCATACGCCAGGGCATTTTTTCGATACACCGCAGCGTTGTCCGGGTCCAGCTCTCCCAGCCGGCGAGCGATCTCGAACACCTGCTGTATCGCTGCCGTGGTGGACACGAAGGTGTGCGGGTTGACCACCTTGACCCCTTCCTGGTCGCCACCGATGGGAATCAGCGCCACCGTGGCATTCGCCTGGATAATCGGCAGCGTTTGCGTGCGGCCGGCAGCCTTGATGATCTGGAAGGCCCATTCATCGTGACCGATGCCGTTGACCACCAGCACATCGATATTCATCGCGCGGGTAATGTCGTCGGGCTGCGGCTGGTAGTTGTGCGGGTTAGCCTCTGCGGGGATCAGCGCAACGACCTCGGCCCGATCACCGACGATATTGCTCACGAAGCTGTAGTAGGGATGCAGGGTGATGCCGATCTTGAGCTTCTTTGCCGAGGCGAAGGCAGGGCCGGCAAGCGCGATGGCGGGTATCAACACCAGCAGCGCGATACAACGGCGCCACAAGGCGCGGTGTTTCGTAGAAACAGTCATGGCTGGGTTCCTTTTACGCGTTCGATTTCACTGGCACCGTCGTACGGGATGACTTGGCGCCAACCCTCGCCGACCAGGGATTCGGGCTTGACGATGGCGGGGTAGGGCGCGTTCGGGTCACGGTGGACCCAGATCGTCGCTTGGTTGGCCCACATCACCCCCGCATGGGCGTGACCGATGACCAGCAGGTAGGCGCTCTGGCCCGGTGCATGGCCGCCAGAGCCGTAGTACACCGTTGCACCTTGCCCCAGGGTGGCCTGGGACACAGCGTTGACGGGCGGGTTCGCCTCAGCGGCATCATCGTCATGGCCACCTGTATGGGCCAGGTGGGAGCCAGGCAGGATCAATTGCCAGTGCACCTCGCCATTGGTTTTCCAGAAGGCATCCCGGTAGAAGGGCGGCAGCAACAGCGTCTGCGCCTGCTCCAGGGTGACCCAGCCGCCGGTATCGTTGTTGTTCCAGATGATTTCTTCACCGGCCGGTAACAACGCGCTGTGTATGGCCTGATCGACCGCGCCCAAGCCATCGAAGGAGCGCACCTGCCAGCTCAACGGGGTGGGCGGGCCAACTCTTTCGGGGCGCAGCAGCACATAGCCTGCCACGCCAGCGATGACGGCCAGGGTTGCCAGCACCAACGCCAGCGACTCCCATCCGCTGGAGCGTGGGCGCACCTGCGTGATTGCAGCGTCGCGGCGCGCCATCAGAGGAACGCGATCCAGCGGCCCAGGAAGACCACGCCCGCCCACAACAGCAACGAGCTGAAGCCGGCCACGCGCGCCTGGCGGGGAGGCGGCAGTGTCGTGTCCCATTCGGCAATTCGGCGAAAGGCCCCGAGATGGAAGACTGCCATGTTGATCCCCGCCAGTATCAACAGGCCCATTTTGAAAAGGAACGCGGTGTTCTGCACATAGGTCGTGCCATTGGCGCAGAACATCAGCAGGCCAGTGATCACACAGGTCATGAACGCGACCCAGGTGTACGGCAGCAGATCCTGGATCAGTTTCAGCGCGCCGCGCCGGTGGGCGGTCACGCCAAGCAGGCGTAAGTCCACGACAGCGATGGTGCCGTAGACGATGGCGATGCCGATCACATGCACCGATTCCAGCATCGGGAACACCGAGCCTGACTCGCGAATGAACGTCGCGAGCTGAGTGTCCTGGACGGCTTGCAGCAGAGGTTGAATATCCATGGAGAATACCTGAGAACTTTGGTTGAAAACGCTTAGATCGTGTAGGCGATCCAGCGGCCGCAGATGATCACGACGCACCACAAACCGATCGACAGCCACGCACAGGCCTTGACGGAACCCGGCGCGTCGTCACTGTCTACGTTGCCGGCGGGGCGCCGCAGCAGCGGGCGACGAAGCAGCCAGGTCAAGCTGAACGCGGCCACCACGAGGACCATCTTCAGCCAGAACGTCGAGTTGACGAGCACCCGATCAGGCTCGGCGATGATCATCACCAGCCCGGTGCACAACAGGACGATCAGTGCATTGCGCATCCAGGGGTAGTAACGGCGGACGATGCCGCGCAAGGGCTCATCGCTGGCGAACACGCCCGCCAGGCGCAGATCGGAAATCAGCGCCGAGCCGAAGAGCACGGTGATGGCGATGATATGAATGCTCTGCACCGTGGGGATGACCCACAGGATGTCGCGGATGGCGGTGCTTAAGGGAGACCCGTAGATCCAGGCAATGATGAGTGAAGAGGACATCGGCTTTTCTCCTGCAATGGGTTAGAAGTCTTGAGGGTTTGCGATCGGATGCAGACCCGCCGCATCCTCCGGTAGCAAGTACCCTTGCTGGATCGAAACGGCTTTGGCGTCTTCGAACTTCTGTGCATAGCGGCTGAAGTTTCCATAACGCCGGCCGAGCACTTCCTTCGAGTAAGGCACCTTGGTGTCGTAGATCAGCCCGCAGCCGGTCTCTTGGTCGGTGAGGTAGGTGGCGCTTGGCACTTGGATCCACGGCGGGCGCACGCCGCCTTGCAGGTTGCCGGTGGCGGGCGCACGGGCAGCGGCCTTGCCGTCGCGTATCACCCGCGGGGCGTTGGGCATCGGCTTGCCGTCGCGTACCCACTGGTCCATGCCATCCAGCAACGCCGAGACCACCAGTTCCACCGGTTCGTCATACAGCGTCTGGCAGCGCGGGTCGTCGCCCTTGCCGACATCGGCCGCGAGCTTCTCGGTGTGCTCCGTGCCGAGGTCGGCCAGACGCAGGTGGGGCATGCCGGTGACTTCGTAGTAGCGCACCTGCGGGGAGTCGGTGTCCGGGGGCAGGGGGATGCCTTCGATCACGTCATGCATCAATTCGGACTGGCTGTAGACGGTGACGAACGGCACGCCTTCGGGCATCTGCCGGGGCACGCGGATCACGTCGCCGCCCACTTCCCCGTAGGCCATGCGGCCGGTCATGTAGGCGTCGATCAGCGGTGTTTCGTCGGGCATGCGCCATTGCTGGTGACGGCCCTGGTCGAGATAGTCCATCCAGACTTGCGCGGTGACGGCCCAGCTATTCACATAGACGCGCTGCACATCCAGGCCCGCCAAAGGGCTCTGTGCCCCTTTGGTTTTAAGCAGCAGCGCCAGTTGCGCGCCGATGCCCTGGGACTGGGGCGCAAACGGATCGGGCGCGGCGCCCCGCGTGAAGTGTGCCGGGTCGTAATAGGTGCCCAGCGGCGCGTAGCGGGCAAAGTCGAAGCGGCGCATGAACTCGAAGTTCACGATCGGTCCGTACTGGGCGATCTGTTCGGCTTCGGCCTCTGGGGTGTCGGAGATGAACTTGGGGTCCACCGCCGGCTTGTTCACATTCAGCGTGTACCCGACGTACGCGTAGCCGCGTCGCAGCAGATAGTCGCGGGTCAGGATCCAACCGGCGGCACGTTCGCCGAACCAACTGAATGGTTCGATCACTACCGTGCCATTGAAACGTGCCGGGTCCGCCGGTTTGCGCACCAGAATGCGCGTGGTGTAAGGCGCTTCCAACAGGGTTTTGCCAGCGGCGGTGATGGCCGGGGCGACGCCTTGCAGGTAGTACTCTTGCTCGATGTAGCCGTAGTGGTTGAGGTCGCTGTATTCGGTGCCAGGGCGCGTCGCCGACGACAGCGGCGCCTTGTCGGAAGGCGGCACCGCGATCGCCGTGGGCATGCGGGGCACCTCGGCGAACGTGTTCGCCGCGATGCACAGCCATAGCACGACGCTGATGCTGATAGGGGTCAGGCGTTCCATTCGTAAAGCTCCAGCAGGGGGTTGGATAGGCGTCATCACTCAAGGCTCAGAGATGCTTTGCCCTCGCTGTCGATCACGATCTGGTTGTTCTCGCACACGTACTCTTGAATGGCGTAGTTGGAGCGCTTGTACTCAAACGTAAAGCGATACGGGGTGTTGAGTACTTGCGGGTCTTCGATCAGGACCTGGTTTTCCAAGCGATCCGGCCCGCGCAGCCGGATGCGTTCGGTGATCTTCATGGCCGGCCCGTGGGGCACGTCATAGAAGCGCACGTCGGTGCGTACGCTTTGTGTCTCGACCACCAGCGTGTCGCCCTCCCAGTGGCCGCGCGAATGGCCTTGGTACAGGGGGTCGAGCTTGTCTGTTGGCGGCATGGCCTGGTTCAAGAGAATCCGTCGCACTTGCTGGAGGTACTCGCCGAGGATGATCACTTGCTTGTCATCGCGAATGATCTGGATCGGGAAGAGCGCCGCCATCATGGTCGGCATACCCTCGGGCAGGCACCTTGAACTGGTGGTGGCGATCGGCTTCCCGGCTGCGTTGGCCACGGCTTGTTTCTTCTTGAGCTCGACGTACTCGGCGTCATAGGGTGCCTTGAGGTCCATCGGACCGCCGGGGTGTACCGGATCGTCCGGGTTTTCGCCGAACCAGTCGTCCGGGGTTCTTTCCCAAGTACCGCTGATGTCAGGCCGGGCGGCCGAGCTGTGCTTGTCGGCTTGGGTTTTCGAGGCTGTCGCGGCGCTGCTCATCCCGGAGAGCGTCATGAGGACCACCCCCAGAAAGATCATGGCTGTGTTGGAAGAACGTGCTCGTTTCATTGAAATGTCTCCGCGTTGCTGGTTTGCCCAGTTCTGGTGTTGCCGCATTCGCAAAGGGCTGCGTTCAGCCGCCGCCCGAGAGCACCACGTCACCCATCTTGATCTCCACCAGCAACCCGCCCGGCTCGCCGCTTTTCAACGGTTTGAACGACACCTCGGCGCTTTCGCCAGCCTTGACCGAGCTGGACGTCCAGCCCGTGCGTTGCAGCGCGTTGACGCTGCCCGTCTCGATCTTGTAGCGCTGTGCCGGCGGGCCGGGAACGTCGAGGTAAATCGTGATGTGGGGGTTGGTCCAGGCGAAGCGCTCGACGACACCCTTGATCGTGATCGTCTGGGTCTGGTCGAACAGCGCAAATGAATGGTGGGCACTGGCAACAGGCGGTAAGGCACTGCAGCCGATCAGGGTTAGAAGACAAAGCCCCTGACGGAGCAACGGGAAGCGTGACAAAGGGGACATGGCGGGGGGCCTCGTTTTTTATGGTTCTTATGAACCGAGCATAGGGAGCTCGCGTTCAGAGGCGTATCCCAAAACGGCAACCGTTGAAGGCTTTCAGGCGCTTGGCGCGGATGAGGTATCGCATAACGACGGATTGGCGCGCAGGCCCATGCAGTTGCTGATTTGGGTTATCGCGTAGGCGGCCCAGGCCGGAACACTTGTGCTTCACCTCAGAACTATAAAAACAGGAGAGACCCGATGCGCATTCCCCCCTACGCACCCTTATTGTCGATGGTTGCACTCTGTGCGGTCGGCGTGCAGGCACATGCCTACACGCTCTACACCGAAGATGATGGTGCAACCGTCTTGAACGCCGACCTGGGTGCCGCATTTGGTTGGTTTGGCAGCACTCGTAACTACATCGGTGACCCGGAGAAAGAGCCCGGCAGCATGCGCTGGCAGGAGGGCTACGCCAAATATGGCCTCAACGGCACGACCGACAAGATCATCGCGGGCTCCGTCTATGGCGGTTTCAGCCTGCTCAGCAGCGGCACCTGGGGCGACGGGGACGCAGGGGCGATCACCGCGGGCAATGAGCGCCGTACTGACGTGGAAGATGCTTTCCTCGGCTGGAGATCAGGCGACCTGCTGCCCGCCCTGGGCAAGGACGGTGTGGATTTCTCTTTCGGTCGCCAGTTGGTGACGGTGGACGGTTTCCTGATCACCGATGATGGCTACAACCCAGGCAAGGCGTTCAACCCCATCGAGGGCGTGCGCGATGGCCGGTTCGACAGGGGGGGCGCCTTTTACCTTGGCCAACGCCTGGCGTTTGGCAACACGGCGGTGCTGAAGCTGGGCGGCAAGGAAGGGCTGCACGGCAGCTTGATATGGTTGAAATCCGATAACCCCGGGCAGTCCAAGACCGAACTGGCAGTGGGCACTATCGACTACACCACGGCCATCGGTTCGATCGGTTCGACCTACATACACGGCCTGGATGTGGATGAGAAGTATGCCTTCGCAGATCGGCTTGAACGCAAGGGCATGAATGTCTACAGCATTCGCGGGCAGGGCAACGCCGGGATTGAGAATGCCGACTTCGCATTCGAGGTGGCTCGCCAGGAAAAACGTTCCGGTTCACAGCGGGCGATGTTCTTCGACGCGGGCTACACCTTCACCGATGTGCGATGGCAGCCGACGGTCAGTTATCGCTATTCGCGCTATTCCGAAGGATGGGACTTCCTGTTCCAGGGCGGCTTTCGCAAACGCTACCAGGGTGAAGTCGCGTCCAACTACGCCGGTTCAGTGACGTCGAATATGCAGATCAACGACGTGCTGCTCTCTGTCCGGCCCACCGAGAAATTGACCCTGAACGCGATGGCCTTCGACTACCACCAACTGTCCCGTCGCAATGAACGGGACTTCGCGGCGCGGGAGGTCGACCTGTTTCTGGATTGGATGGTCACGGATAACATCACGCTTTCGCCGTTGATCGGCCTCTATAAGCCTGAGAAGTGGTTAGGCAACGGGGGCGGGCAGAGCGGCAGCGCGTCGACCAACACGTACATGCAGTTCATTGTGTGGGCGACGTTCTGAGTTGTCATTGAGGGCTGTTGCGGGGCCAGGCAGGCGTTGACGTTTTGCGTCAACGCCTCATCCATTCAGAGCATGCGGCGCAGCACATCGTTGCGCGGGTCGCGGTCGTAGAAGCGATGCTTGAGGGCGCCCGCCACATGCAGCACGATCAGGACAAGCAAGCTATAGGCGAGGACTTTGTGCAGCCATTGGAACACGACGAACCAATCGTCATTCTTTGGCAACAGCTCGGGCAGGTTAACCCCAAAAAAGAACACGCCGTCGCTCATGGTGAACGTGCTCGACATGGAGTACCCCATCAACGGCACGATCACCAACAGCACATACATGGCTCGCTGAATCAGGCGTGACAGGAACCTTTCATAGCCCGCCAGGGTTTCCAGCGGCTGCGGCAAATTGGGGGTGCGAAAGCGCACGGCGAGCTGAGTCAGGACCACCAGGAACGTCAACACCCCGAAGGACTTGTGCCAGGGGTAATACAGCTCGAATTTGCTCGCCACCTCATCATTCATTCCAGTCATATGCCAGCCGGCCCAGAGCAGGCCCAGCACGAGCACGGCACGCACCCAGTGCAACACGCGCAGGGAGGTCGGGTACCGATCGATTGTCGGTTGATCTATTGGGTTCATGTCAGGTTCTCCACGGATCGATGCACGGTTGAATGGCCACCCTCAACGTTGGAGGGTGGCTCGGTCAGGACAACGAATAGGCTCAGGCGGGCAGGAGGACGGTGATGACTTTCTCCTCGGTGTAGGCCAGCGCGCCGCTGAACCCACCTTCACGTCCGATACCGCTGGTCTTGACGCCGCCCCAAGGCAGGTTGGCGTCCAATGGGCTCCAGCAGTTGATGCCCACGGCGCCAGCTTTCACCGCCGCAGCAACGCGGTGCGCTCGTACCAGGTCGCTGGTCCAGACCGTGGCCGCCAGGCCGTAGCTGCTGTCGTTGGCCAGGGCGACCGCTTCGTCTTCGCTGTCGAACGTAATCAGCGTGCCGACGGGGCCGAAGATCTCATCCCGGGCGATTTCCATGTCGTTGCGGGCGTTGGCGAAGATCGTCGGACGTACGAACCAGCCCTGCTTGGGTGCCGAGACGCCGCCGGCCAGCAGCGTGGCGCCTTGGTCGATGCCCAGTTGGATGTAGCGGTTGACGCGATCGAATTGAGCCTTCTTGGCCACCGGCCCCATCTGTACGCCGGGCTCGCGAGGGTCGCCCACGCTCACTGCCTGTGCGGCTTCGGCCAGCGCTGCACCAAAACGGTCGGCGAGGCTGCGTTGCACCAGGATCCGCGAACCGGCCGCACACACCTGGCCCTGGTTGGCGAACAGGCCGAGGGTACAGCCGCGCAGGGCGTCGTCGAAGGACGCATCATCGAACACAATCTGCGGGCTCTTGCCGCCCAATTCCAAGGCCACGCGCTTGAACAACACACCGGCGGTGCGCTGGATTTCACGCCCAGCCTCGGGGCTGCCGGTGAAGCTGATCTTGGCAATATCCGGGTGTTCGCACAGGGCGCGCCCCACTTCATTGCCGTAGCCGGTGACCACGTTGATCACGCCGTCCGGGAAGCCCGCTTCCTGCGCCAGCAGCGCCAGGTGCAGAGCCGACTGCGGGGTTTCTTCCGATGGCTTGACCACGACGGTACAGCCCGCCGCCAGCAACGCAGCGAGCTTCCACACCGTGATCATCAACGGCGAGTTCCAGGGCACGATGGCACCCACCACGCCGACCGGCTCGCGCACCGTGTAAGACAGGGTTTTGGTGCCGAAGTAACCCCCGGTGGGAATGGTGCGACCTTCAAGCTGGTTGGCCCAGCCCGCGGCGGCGCGCAGGTTGGCGATCGCGTTGGGCAGGTCCATCCGGCGCGGCTCGATGGGGGAGCGGCCGATAGCGTTGGCGTCCAGATCGGCCAGCAGTTCAGTGTCGCGCTCAACCAGGTCGGCCAGTTTCGACAACAGTCGGCCACGCGCGGCGCCGTCGAGTTGGCTCCACTCGCCGCGTTCCAGTTGCTGGCGTGCAGCGGCCACCGCACGGTCGACATCCTCGCGGGTGCCTCGCGCGGAGCTGCCGTACACCTGTTCATTCACGGGGTTGACCAGGTTGATACGACGACGGTCGAAGGCTTCGCAGGACACACCTTCGATGAAATGATTCAAGTGCTCAGTCATATTGCGGTCCTCGAGTAATGGGCAAGGTCATGCTTTGAGAGAAGCCAGGGCGTCGCCGAAGATATCCAGGGCCTTGAAGAACAGCTCGCGAGATATGGTCAGCGAAGGCATGACGCGCATGACGTTGCTGTAGCGGCCACACGGAATCATCAGCACACCGTGGTTGAGCAGGTAGCCCATCAGTTGGCCGATCTTCTCGCCCGCCAGGGGCGCCTTGGTGAGTGGGTCTTCGATCAGTTCGATACCGATCATCAGGCCGCGCCCGCGCACTTCGCCGACCAACGGGCTGTTGAAGGCGCGAATATGCGCCTGTGCCTCCAGGCCCAGGGTGTGGGCGCGGTTGAGGAGGTCAAGGTCCGGGTCCTGGAGGATGCTGATGTTGGTCAGTGCCACCGCGGCCGACAACGAGTTGGCGGCGAACGTGTTGGGCATGGAACCGTCGGGAATCTGCGCCGCCAGGTCCGAGCGCATGATCAGGCCGGCCATGGGCAGGTCGCTGCCGATGCCTTTGCCGAAGGTGAGCATGTCGGGCTTCACGCCGGAATGTTCGACCGCCCACATCTTGCCGGTGCGACCGGCACCCGATTGCACTTCATCGACAATCAGTAATGTGCCGCTGCGGTCGCAGGCCTTGCGCAGCAGTTGCAGGAACTCCGGAGAGGGTGGCACGTAGCCGCCTTCGCCCTGTACCGGCTCCACGATCACGGCAGCCACGTCATCGGCCGCGGTGTATGGGGTGTTCAACAGATAGTCGATGTACTCGCCAGCGATCTGCTCGGCGCTCTTGTGGGTGGTGTCGAAAGGGAAGCGGTAGGCGTAAGGGTAGGGCGCGTGAATCACGCCACCCATCTGGGCACCAAAGCCCTTGCGGTAGGCCGTGCCGGTGGTCAGCGAACCGGAAGCGTGCCACACGCCGTGGTAGCCGCCGTGGAAGGCGATGATCTGGTGCCGCCCGGTGACGCGCTTGGCGAACTTAATCGCCGCCTCCAACGCATCACTGCCGCTTTGCGTGAAGAAGGTAACGCAGTCGCCACGCAAACCCTCGGGCGCGATTTCGGAAAGCTTGGCAGCCAACTCGGTACGCCGGGTGCTGTTGATTTCCAGGGCATGCATCAGCACTTCGGACTGTTCGCGAATCGCTTGCACCACTTTGGGGTGGCAGCGGCCCACGCTGCTGACACCGACGCCTGCGGACAGGTCGATGTAGGTGTTGCCGTCGGGGTCTTTGAAGGTCGCACCGAAGGCACGGTCCATGGCCACCGGCATACGTCCGCCGCCGCGCGCCATCGACTCGGTGCGCGCCGACAGCGCCAGGGCTTCGCGGGTCTTGGGGCCGGGCAGTTCGCCGGAAATAATCTGCGGGGCATCTGCAAAGTGCAGGGATTGAAATTTGGCTTCACTCATGACGGTCTCTCTGGAATGTCTATTTAAGTGTGCCGATCATCTCCGGCGCGCGTTCCAGGCCGGTATCCCGAATCGGCACATGGTTTGCTTGCATTCCAGCACATAAACAATTTGCAGGACTTTTGCGATGTGCGACTATCAATTGGATCGCCGATCTAAAAAAAACAAAAATATTGGTAGAGGCATGCCCCAATGAAAAACCAAACGATCAGCCATTTTCGCGATATCCATGTCCATGCAGCCACCATCCAGCAGTGGAACCAGGACTACAGCCAGTTAACCTCGGGCTGCGCCGAGAGCACGCTCATGCAACTGACAACCTCGGGTTGCCACCTGTTTCTCGAACAGATCAACCAGCGCGTGGTACAGAACGGCGTGGCGCCTAAAGGCAAGATGTGCTTTGCCGTGCCGATCAACGTCCCAGGATCGATTCGCATGCAGGGGCGCGAGGTAGATGACAGCAGCCTGTTCTTTCTCCATGGCGGCGAGGAATTCATGTTCCATATGCCGATGGGCATGGAGCTGCTTTCCATCACCTTCGAGCGTGAATTATTCGATGAGGCGTTGGAGCAGACCGCTTCGGCCAAGGAACTCAACCGGTTGCTGCGCCAGCCGGTGATCAGGGTTTCCCCCCAGCGATTTGCACAGGCCCGGCGCCGATTGCTGGCGCTTTTCTCCCAGGCACTGGTGTACGAAGATCTCGATAGCACGCTGGATCAAGAGCGCGAGGCGGCGTTGGAGCAGGCGATGCTCAGCGAGTTGTTGCAACTGATGATCGACCCAGCCTGCGACAAGCAACAGCGCAGTCCCAGCTCCACGCGCAGTTTTATCGTAGAGAAATGCCACCGCCTGGCGACCGGCGAAATGATCAACGTGCCCAGCGTGATCGATTTATGCCAACGCCTTCAGGTGAGCCGACGCACGGTGCAGAACAGCTTCCGCTCGGTCGCCGAGACCACTCCACTGAATTACTTGCGCTCCGTGAGGCTTAACGGTGTCCGTCGAGCCTTGATGTCTACCCGCGCCTGCGAGCTGTCGATTGGCGATGCCGCGGCCCAGTGGGGCTTTTATCACCTGAGCCATTTTGCCGCGGAATACCAAGAGCTGTTCGCGGAATTGCCATCCCAGACTGCCCGAGCCGCCATCACGAGTTGTGTGCGGGCCTGACAAACAACGCTAGAAAGACCTGAAATAGCCTGCGTCATCAGCTCTGAATGCGCAGGAGCTTCGCTGTGGGTGCTTGAGTTACCGATTTGGGATATCGGGGCGTTGCAGCGCAGGCATAGGATCAGTGCCAGCGTGCAATAAGAACGACAAGCTGTTTGGTGACGCTGCGTAGCCGGCTGCACCGATCCTAAAGCGACTGCCTCATACAATAAGGTCAACAACATGAGTGTATTTAACCCGGTCAACAGCTCCACGGAGCTCAAGCGTGGTGCCCTGGGTGTGGGCTTCATTATCTTCTTCGTGGTGTCGGCGGCAAGCCCGCTGAGCGTGATCGCCGGCGGCTTCCCCATTGGCATCATGCTGGGCAATGGCGCCGGTACCCCGGCCTTGCTGATCCTCGCCTTGCTGGTGCTGCTGGCGTTCTCGGTGGGTTACACCACCATGTCGCGCCACGTGACCAATGCCGGTGGTTTTTACGCGTTCACGTCCCGAGGCCTGGGTGGCCTGGCGGGCGGTGCCGCCGGGGTGCTGGCGATGTTTGCCTACAACATCCTGCAGGTCGGGTTGTACGGGATGTTCGGCGGGGTGGTCAGCGGCACCATGGAGGCTGCCTTCGGCCTGGCGTTGCCCTGGTGGGCTTACTCGCTGATGGCGATGGCGAGCATCGCGATCCTGGGCTATCGCAAGATTGACCTGTCAGCGCGGGTGCTGTCGGTGATGGTGATCGCCGAATACCTGGCGATCCTGGTCCTGGACTTCGCCATCCTCAAGTCCGGCGGCGACAGCGGCATCAACCTTGACTCGTTCAGCAGCAGCCATGTGTTCAGTGGCACGCCGTCAATCGGCCTGCTGTTCTGTTTCGCCGCCTTTATCGGCTTCGAGGCCACGACCATCTACGGCGAAGAGGCCAAGGACCCCAAGCGCACCATTCCGATTGCGACTTACTGCTCGGTGTTGCTGATTGGGGCGTTCTACGCATTGTCGGTGTGGTCGATGGTGGTGGGCGTGGGCGCGGATAAAATCGTGCCGATGCTGCAGGCCTTGCAGGACCCGACCACCTTTATCTATGGCATGTCCGACCACTTTGTCGGCCCGCACCTGACAAAGATTATCCGCGTCCTGTTCATGGTCAGTATCTACGCCGGGCTGTTGGCCTTTCATAACGCCGCCGCGCGCTACTTCTATGCGATCGGCCGTGACGGTTTGCTGCACAGCCAGTTAGGCACGACCCACCGCGTGCACCAGAGCCCGCATATGGGCTCGGCGTTGCAGAGCCTGATCTCGGCCGTGGTGGTGCTGATTTTCGCTGCGCTGGATGCCGATCCGATCCTGCAACTGTTTGCCTGGCTGTCCAACCTGGCCACGCTCTGCGTGATTTTGCTGATGGCGCTCACTTCGGCAGCGGTGCTGATGTACTTCCGAGGTCAACCGCAGCTCAAGGTCGGGGTTTGGCGTGGGCAGATTTTCCCCGGTTTCTCTTGCCTGGCCCTGTTGGCAGTGCTGATCCTTGCCGTGGTGCATTTCGACGTGCTCACCGGCGCCAGCCGATTGCTGTCCTACAGTCTCTGCGCGATTATTCCATTGGCCTTGCTGGGCGGCGTATTCCTCGCGGCGCGGCTGCGCAAGGCATCGCCAGAGCGGTTCCTGGCCTTGGGCAGCCACAAGCTCTAAGGCGCGGCCCGCGGTGGTTGATGGCCCAGCTTGACCAGCAGCGCTGCGATCAAAAGCAGCGCTGCCGACGCCACCAGCACCGCAACAAAGCCCGCATCGAAGGCCGAGCGGGCGAATGCGCGCAGCATCGCGGCGCCTTCGGGCGACAAGGTTTCGGCGACCACCAGCGCATCGTCCAGACTGTCGAATGTCGCGGGATTGCGGCTCAGCCACGCTGGAATCGCCAGGCCCGCCGAGTACGCATAAATCGCCGACAACAGGCTGCCCGACAGCGTCACACCGACGGCACCGCCCAATTCAAACGACACCTCCTCGACGGAGGCGGCCATGCCGGCCTGATCGGCCGGTACGCTGAGCATGATGGTGCTGGACGACGCCGTCAGTGCTGCGCCAATGGTAAGCCCCAGCAGCCCAAGAACGATCAGTTGCAGGTACACCGCCGCCTCATACAACAGCAGGTAAGCCAGCATCGACGCAGCGGATAGCAGCAGCGTCCAGAACAGCATCCGCTGGTTCCCCAGGCGAGGCAGGTAGTAACCGGCAAGCGGCCCGGAAATAAACGAGCCCAGCGGTAGCGGGAGGATGAACAATGCAGCTTCCAGTGGCGACAGGCCCAGCACCAGTTGCAGGCGTTGGCTGAACACCAGCTCCATGCCGATCAACGCAGCAGCCGACACGACCGCCGCAATCACCGCGTTCCTGAAACCGGCGGAACTGAACAGCGCCAGGTCGAGCATCGGTTGGGTCGCGCGGCGCTGGCGCCGAATGAATAGCGTCAGGAACAGCGCGCCCAGCACCAGTGCAATCAGCATGCCTTCGAAAGAGGGCGTGCGCTTGCCGAGTTCCTTCACCGCATACGCCACGCTGATCAAGCCGATCATCACCTGCAGCGATCCCAGCCAGTCCCAGCGTTTGCTCGCATCCCCGGGGTTATTCGGGATCAATAGCGCGCCGACGACCAACGCGACCAGCACAATCGGCACGTTGATCAGGAACACCGAGCCCCACCAGAAGTGCTCCAGCAGCAAACCGCCGATCACCGGGCCGAACGCCGCGCCGCCTGACGCCACCGAGGCCCAGATGCCGAACGCCATGGCCTGTTCACGCGGGTCGGTGAACGTCACCCGCACGATCGCCAGCGTGGCGGGCATCATCATCGACGCGCCGACTGCGAGGAAACCACGTGCACCGATCAATACAGCGGCGGAGGTTGAAAACGCCGCCATCAGCGAGAACAGGCCGAACACACCGAGCCCGCCGATGAACAGGCGTTTGTGCCCGAGACGGTCACCGAGTGTCCCCATGCCCAGCAGCAGGCCAGCGGCGATCAGCGCATAGATGTTGACGATCCAGAGCTTTTCCGAGGCTGAAGCATTCAGCTCTCGGGTCAGCGTGGGCAGGGCGGTGTAGAGCACCGTCATGTCGATGACGATAAGCAGCAATGCGCTGGAAATAATCGCGAGGATCAGCCAGCGGCGTGAAAAAGTCATGGGTGGTGCTCATTGAAGGCGAATGGGAGGGCGGCCACTGTAGCTCAGTCAGGCGGCATACCCTTTACACGCGGAAGTGCCTGACCAGTTGCTGCTGGTGATTGGCCATTTGATGCAGTAAATCACTGGCCTTCGACGCCTCGTTCATCCGGCCGGCGAGTGTTTCGCTGATGCCACGAATGTCACTGACCCGATGGCTGATATCGTCTATAACGCCGCTTTGCTCCAGTGCCGCGCTGGCGATCTGCTGATTCATCTGTTCGATCACATCCACGGCCTTCGAAATGCTCTCCAGCGCCACCCGGGTTTGTTGTACCTGGATCACGCTGCCGCCGGCTTGTTCGCGGCTTAGTTGGGTGCTGTGCACCACAGCCTGGCTCAGCTGTTGCAAGGTTTCGATCACCGTGCGTACCTGTTCGACCGAGCTCTGGGTGTTACTCGCCAGGTGCCTGACTTCGTCGGCCACCACCGCGAAACCACGGCCCTGTTCGCCGGCCCTGGCCGCTTCGATGGCTGCATTCAACGCCAGCAGATTGGTCTGCTGCGCGATGGCGCTGATGACGTCCAGTACCTGGCCGATCTGGGCGCTGCTATGGGCCAGCGCGTTGACTTGTTGGAGGGTGGTTTCCAGGCGCTGATCAAGGGCCTCAATGCCGCGCTCGGCGGTTGAGAACACCGCCTGGCCTGATCGGCTCGCGCTTTCTGCGGTGGTAGCTGCGTTGGCGGCGCTGTGGGAGTGACGTGCCACTTCCTGGGCGCTGGCGCTCATTTCGTGCAAAGCGGTCGCCGCCAGCTCGACTTCGCGGTACTGACGCTGCATGCCAACACTGACTTCGCGGGCAATGCCTGACGATGTATCGGCGCTGTTTCGGGTATCCATCGACGCGGTCTGGATATCGCGAATAATGGGCTGCAACGTGTCCAGGAAGCGATTGACCCCAGTGGCCAAATGCCCCAACTCGTCGCGCCTGCCGGCGGGCAGGCGCTGGGTGAGGTCGCCGTCACCTTCGACAATGGCATCGAGCAGCTCGGCCATTTTGATCAATGGACGTGTCACGCCGTAAGCGGCGAGCCAGATCAGCAGCATACCCAGGATGCTGGCAAAAATGCCCAAGCCCAGGTTGAGCCAGTTGGCCTCGCGGCTTTTAGCGTCCAGTTCGCTTTGCATCAGTCGGGCAGACGCCTGCACCCGTGCTTGCGCAACCTTGATCTCCAGTTGCCAGGCCGGGTTGCCCGCCACGGGCTGAAGGGGCTGGCGTATATCGAGCGTGTCCCCCGAGACGTTGCCGCTGCGTCCTGCCACTTGGCCCGAGGCCGACATAATGGTGACTTGGTTGTTGCCCTGGTACAGGTCCTGACCGAGGTCGGCGGCCAGCTTCTGTAGGGTGTCGAGGCTAATATCCATGCCCACCACGCCGAGCACTTTGCCGTTGACGATCAAGGGGATGGAAATGCTGCTCATCAGGGATTTCTGGCCTTCCACTTCGATGGTGTACGGCTCGACCACACACACCCGTCTTTGTGCTTGAGGGCAAGCGTACCAGGCGTTTCCCGGTTCGCTGCCGGGGGGCGCGGTGTTCGCGGCGATTTGTGCCTCCCTCAGTACCTCTTGCACCAGTTGCCCCGGCTGACTCTGTGACCAATACAGCGCGAAGCGCCCGGTTTCATTGCCTGCCATGGCGCGTTGGTCGCGCCAGGCGGCGTCAGTGCCGGCCAACGCATCCGGCAGCATGATGACGTACAGGCCGAGCACTTTTTCGCGCTGTTTCAGGGCTTCGCGGGCGCTGCTGATCAGGGCTTCGCGCAATTGCGCGACCGTCAGGCGACCGTTGAGCGTTTGCTCGCGCAGTTGCAGAACCTGTTGCGCAAACCCTTCGCCATATAGCGCGGTTTCACTGAAAAAACGCTCCACCTGTTGGCCATGCGCCATGGCCTGGGCCTGCAAGCGCTCCAGCGCAGCGTGGGCGAGCAACTCGCTGCTCTGCTCTTTAAGCAGCTTTGCACTGGCTTGATTCTGATACGCGCTGGCGCCAATCAGGGCCGCCACTACTGTCAGCAGGCAGAGCCCGCTGAGCAGGGTGATACGCCATTGAATGGTGAGGTGAGCTAGATGCATGGTCGGGGCGTCCTACAAGTGGGCTTCGCGATGATGGGCTGGGGGGCGAGCCCTCATTCTTATTCTGGTTGCCGGCATCCGGGCATAGCACGGCTGAGGCTAGGTTGCAGGCATGACAGGCCAGGCGGCTATCCCAAATCGGCAACTGCGCCGGGATTGAGCGTGCCGCCTCGACCTGTTTTGGGGCGGAGCTTCGGATGCTACCGATTTGGGATAGCGAGCGGCTCAAGGGCGGGCATAGGATCAAATTCAGCGCGCAACTAAAACAAAACGCTAACCGGTGCCGATGCGGTGTGGTCGGGCCAACCCTAAAGCGACTGCCTCATAGAATAAGGTCAACAACATGAGTGTATCTATCCCGGTCAACAGCTCCACGGAGCTCAAGCGTGGTGCCCTGGGTGTGGGCTTCATTATCTTTTTCGTGATTTCGGCGGCGAGCCCGCTGAGTGTGATCGCCGGCGGTTTCCCCATCGGCATCATGCTGGGCAACGGTGCCGGTACCCCGGCCTTGCTGATCCTCGCCTTGCTGGTGCTGCTGGCGTTCTCGGTGGGCTACACCACCATGTCGCGCCACGTGACCAATGCCGGTGGTTTTTACGCGTTCACGTCCCGAGGCCTGGGTGGCCTGGCGGGCGGTGCCGCCGGGGTGCTGGCGATGTTTGCCTACAACATCCTGCAGGTCGGGTTGTACGGGATGTTCGGCGGGGTGGTCAGCGGCACCATGGAAGCCGCCTTTGGCCTGGTGTTGCCCTGGTGGGCTTACTCGCTGATGGCGATGGCGAGCATCGCGATCCTGGGCTATCGCAAGATTGACCTGTCAGCGCGGGTGCTGTCGGTGGTGGTGATCGCCGAGTACCTGGCGATCCTGGTCCTGGACTTCGCCATTCTCAAGTCTGGCGGCGACAACGGCATCAACCTTGATTCGTTCAGCAGCAGCCATGTGTTCAGTGGCACGCCGTCAATCGGCCTGTTGTTCTGTTTCGCTGCCTTTATCGGCTTCGAGGCCACGACCATCTACGGCGAAGAGGCCAAGGACCCCAAGCGCAGTATTCCGATTGCCACCTACTGTTCGGTGTTGCTGATCGGTGGTTTCTACGCGTTGTCGGTGTGGTCGATGGTGGTGGGCGTGGGTTCAGACAAGATCGTGCCGCTGCTGCAATCCTTGCAGGACCCGACCACGTTTATCTACGGCATGTCCGACCACTTTGTCGGGCCGCAACTGACCCAGATCATTCGCGTGCTGTTCATGGTCAGTATCTATGCCGGCCTGTTGGCCTTTCACAACGCCGCCGCGCGTTACTTCTATGCCATCGGCCGTGATGGCTTGTTGCACAGCCTGCTGGGCACGACCCACCGCGTGCACCAGAGCCCGCATATGGGCTCGGCGTTGCAGAGCCTGATCGCAGCGGTGGTGGTAATGATTTTCGCCGCGATGGATGCCGATCCGATCCTGCAACTGTTTGCCTGGCTGTCCAACCTGGCCACGCTGTGCGTGATTTTGCTGATGGCACTGACCTCTGTGGCGGTGTGCGTCTACTTCCATCGCCATCCCGAGCTTAACGTCGGGCTCTTGCGCGGACGTATCCTGCCCGGTTTCTCCTGCCTGGCGTTGTTCCTGGTGCTGGTGCTGGCGGTGGTGCATTTCGACGTACTGACCGGTGCCAGCCAACTGCTGTCATACAGCCTCTGCGCGATTATTCCCGCAGCCCTGATCATCGGCATCGTGCTCGCCGCGCGGCTGCGAAGGATCTCCCCGCAACGGTTTCTCGCCTTGGGCAGCCACAAGCTCTAAGAACGCTCCAGTTAATCAGACAATTACCGCCTGTCGTTGCTCGACAGGGTGGGTCTGCACGTGAAAGGAAGGTTTCAAATGCACAACTACAAGATGCTCATCGATGGCGCTCAAGTGGCCGGCGAACAAGGTCAGTTTGACGTGATCAACCCGGCCACGGGTGTCGCATTTGCCCAATGCCCGGCAGGATCCCTGGGGCAACTCGACCAGGCAGTCGACGCCGCGCAGCAGGCCTTCAAAAGCTGGCGCCACAGCAGCCACCCTGACCGCTGTGAGCGTTTGTTGGCGATTGCGGCGGATATCGAGCAGGAGGCCGATTCACTGGCCCGGCTGATTGTGCTGGAGCAAGGCAAACCGCTGGAGCTGGCGTTTTCCGAGGTCATGGGGGCCGCCGCCTGGACCCGCTACGCGGCCGCTCAGGAGATCGCGGTGGAACTGGTGGAGGAAACCCCCACGCAACGCGTCGAACTGCACCGTAAACCCTTGGGTGTCGTGGCGTCGATCACACCCTGGAACTGGCCGTTCATGATCGCCGTCTGGCACATCATGCCGGCGCTGCGTGCCGGTAACTGCGTGATCAGCAAACCGTCGAGCCTGACGCCGCTGAGCACCTTGCGTCTGGCGCAAATCATTGCCCGTCACGTGCCTCAGGGCGTGATCAACTGCGTGACCGGTGAGCAGGGCTTCGGCAGCGCGATCACCTCGCACCCCGGTATCCAGAAGATTGTCTTTACCGGTTCTACCGCTACCGGGCAGAGCGTGATGCGTGGCGCCGCCAGCAACCTCAAGCGCCTGACCCTGGAGCTGGGCGGGAACGATGCGGCAATCGTATTGCCAGGAACGTCGGTGGAGGCGGTGGCCGAGGAAATCTTCCAGGCGGCCTTTCTCAACATGGGCCAGACCTGCGCGGCCCTCAAGCGCCTGTATATCCACGAGTCGCAGTACCAGGCCTTTGCCGATGCGCTGACGCACATTGCCGCGCGCCAGGTGGTGGGGGATGGTCTGGAGGCCGGTGTGACCTTCGGGCCGGTGCAGAACCTTGAGCAACTGGAACTGGTGGAGGCATTGGTCGCCGACGCGCGGGCAAACGGTGCACGGGTGTTGTGCGGCGGTGCGCGCCTGGATAAGCCTGGGTTTTTCTATCCGCCCACGCTGGTTGCGGACGTTACCGACGGGCATCGCCTGGTGGACGAGGAGCAGTTTGGCCCCGTGCTGCCCTTGATTGCTTACCGGGACGTGGGGGATGTGCTGCGCCGCGCCAATGCCGGTGACATGGGGCTCGGCGGATCGGTCTGGGGACCGGATACCGAGCAGGCCCAGGCCTTGGCCAGTCGCCTGGAAAGCGGGGTTGCGTGGGTCAATTGCCACGCACAGATCCAGCCGAACACGCCGTTTGGCGGCAGCAAGATGTCGGGGTTTGGCGTCGAGTTCGGCCTTGAGGGGCTGCTGGAGTTCACCGGCCAGCAACTGTTGTTTGTGCGCAAGCGCGCTGACGAACAAGGCGTTTGAACCATGTACGATCCAGCACGTCGCCCCCTATTCGGTCGCACACTGGTGTGCTTGTTGACGCTTGGCGCCATCAATCAAGTGCACGCTTATGAGCTGTACAGCGATGACAGTCGTCATCTCAACGCCAACATGACGGCGGTGTACGGTCAGTTCAACAGCCGCTACAACTACGATGGCGCGCCGGGCGGTTCCAGTTGGCGCGAGGGCTTTATCAAGTACGGCTTGAGCGCTGACCAGGCCTTGGGCGGGAATGGCACCGCGTACGGGGCTTTCGCCCTGGTCAGCTCCGCCACGTGGGGCGATGGGGATCCAGGCGGCAACAGCCTGGGCACCGAGCGTAAGACGACGGTTGAAGACGCCTACCTGGGCTGGCGCTCCGGTGATCTGTTTCCGCTGTTGGGCAAAGACGGCGTGGATATTTCCGGCGGACGCCAAGTGGTCAAGGTCGGTCGAGGGTTCCTGATCAACGATGACGGCCTGAATCCGGGCAAGGGCCCGGCCGATGGTAGCTTGAACCGTGGTGGCGCTTACTACCTGGCGGCCCGGCACTCGTTCGATCAGACCGCCGTGTTGCGCCTGGGTGGCCAGGATGGCCTGCATGGCAGCGTGTTGTGGCTCAAGTCGGACAACCGCATCCAGGCCGAGACCGAATTGGCCGCCGGCACCCTGGATTACACCGCCCAACCGGGGACGCTCGGCTTGACCTGGGTGCATGGCCTCGACGTGAACGATCAATGGGCCAGCGACTTTCAGCGCCAGCGCAAGGGCATGAACATCTACAGCGTGCGCGGTGAAGGCGATGCGGGTATCAAGAACGTCAGCCTGGCGTTCGAGTACGCCTGGCAGGACAAGGATACGGGGCCTGAGAAGGCCTGGTACGGCGAAGCCGGCTACACCTTCGCGGATACCGCCTGGGCCCCCAAGGTGACTTATCGCTACACCCGCTATTCGCAGAACTGGGACGCGCTGTTCACCGGTTTGAGCACGGGCTACGGCACCTGGTTCCAGGGCGAAGTGGCCGGCAATTACGCCGGGCCGTTCAACACCAATACGCGCATCCACCATGTCGGGTTGAAGGCAACCCCACTGGAAAACCTGAGCCTGGGCGCACTGTATTTCGATTACGCCACCGTGCGTAAAAGCAATGCGCTGAACCTGGATGGCCGCGAGTTGGACGTGTATGCCGAGTGGGCCGTCAACCCGCACTTGATCATCACCCCGCTGGTGGGGCTCTACAAACCCAACCAGGACTCGACCACCGGTGGCAATCAAGTCGGCGGCAATGGCACCAACCTGTATAGCCAGTTGTCGGTGGCCGTACCGTTCTGAGCGTGACGGGCTAGGCCGTGGTGCTGCTCGGCGGGTTGCGCATGTTTTCGGCAATGCGCCGGGTGGTATCCATGACCATTTCGATCACGGTTTCCTGGCGCAGCAGCTTGAAGCTCTGGCTGCTGCCGACGGCGGACAGGCTGCCGACCACCTCGTCCAGGTCCGCCTGGATGATCGGCGCGGCGATACCGGTCAGGCCCAGGTTGAGTTCGTCATGGGTCAGACAGTAACCGTCTTTGCGGATTTTTTTCGCGGCCTTGGAGAAGCTTGCCCAGTCATACGGGCTGTCCGGGTCGTTGGCCATGTGCTCGTCGAACAAGCGTTGCAGGCGGCGACCTTTCTGGAAGGCGATCAGAACCTTCGATTGCGCCCCGCGGAAAAACGGCAACGGTTGCCCGCGCCCGAACGCAAAGTGATAGGTGTCGGTGGGTTCGGCGATATAGGTGTTGATGATGCGCCCGTCGTAAAACACGCTGGCAAACACCGCCAGGCCCGTTTGTGCGGACAGCTCGTGCATCAACTCGCGTCCGGCGATAAGGATCGGGTCGTACTGACGCATCATCCAATCCAGCTCAATCACACGCGGCCCCAGGCCGTAGCTGCCGGCGTCCACGCGGGTGAGCATACCGGCGTCACATAAGTCCTTGACGTAGCGGTACACGGTTGCTCGTGACAGGCCCATGCGCTCGGCGATGGTGTCGGGTTCGATCTTCAGCGTCTGTGGACCAAACAGGTCCAGGATACTCAGCAATTTGCTCAGGCTGCTCATTGTGTTCCTAAAAGAAAGGGAAGGGCGGTTGTTGCGTACCGGCAGGGATCCGGCCACCCACGCGAGCCCCAAGCGCTGGAGCAACACTACCTCAGTGAGAGAAAAACGCAATCTTGGGCAGGTGTTTTCCCTGATTAAAATTGCATTTATCTCATTTATTGAGAAATACACTAATAAAATGCTTGTTGCTCGTAGTCTTTTGTGTGATAAATCTCATCACTGCAAATGCTCAAGCAAGAGGGCTGAAAATGAATGGTGCGCAACTGATAGTGAATGCGGCAGCGGCAAGCGGTATCGAGTACTGCTTCGCCAACCCCGGGACCACCGAGATTCCCCTGGTGGCCGCCATGGCCAGCGCACCTGCTCTCAAGCCGGTGCTGTCGCTTTTCGAAGGGGTCTGCACGGGCGCCGCGGACGGCTATGGCCGTATCGCCGGCAAGCCGGCGATGACCCTGACGCACTTGGGCCCCGGCTTTGCCAACGGCATCGCCAACCTGCACAACGCGCGTCGGGCCAATACGCCCATCGTTAACGTCATCGGCGATCACGCCTCATGGCATGTGAACTACGACCCACCGTTGGCGAGTGACATCCAGGCCTTGGCCGGCACTGTCTCGGGCTGGGTGCGCACCTCGCGCACGGCGGCAGGTATCGGTGAGGATTTGCAGGAAGCGGTACGCGCGGCGTGGCAGGCCAAAGGTCAGATCGCCAGTTTGATTTTGCCCATGGACCTGCAAGCTCACGCGGTGACGCACAACGGTGTGTTCGCACCGTTGCGCGCGCCGGTTCGCCGATTTGCCGGTGACCGGGTCGAGTCCGTGGCGCAGGCATTGCGTGACGGCAAGCGGCTGGTGTTTATCGTCGGCGATGAGGGTTTGTCGGTTGCGGGCCTGGAAGCGGCGGGCCGCCTGGCGCAACTGCCGGGTGTACGCCTGTTTGCCGAGACCTTTCCGCGCCTGAGCTACCGCGGCGGTGGTTTGCCGGATCTGGATCGCCTGCCGTATTTCCCGGAAGTGGCGATTGAAATTCTTGAGCAGTACGACCTGGTCGTGTGTGCTGGCGTGCCCGAGCCCATCAGTTACTTTGGCTACGAAGGCATCCCGTCGCGCCTCGCCGAACGTGAGCGCCTGCTGACGTTGGCCGAAGTCGGTGACGATGTCGCCGGCGCGCTGACGGCGTTGGCCGATGCCCTCGATGCACCCGCCTACGTACCGACCCCGGAGGGTATCGAACTGCCGCCCGGCCACGCCGAGTTGACGCCGCAGTCCATCGGCCAAGTGCTGGCCGCGTCACTGCCCCACGACAGCATTGTCTCGGTTGAAGGCGGCACCTGCGGTTATCCCTTCTTCACCGCCTCCGCCCGTGCCGCGCGGCATCGGGTATTGACCAATACCGGTGGCGCGATTGGCCAGGGTATTCCGGTGGGGTTCGGCGCCGCCTTGGCGGAACGCGGCAATAGCGTGTTCTGCCTGCAATCGGACGGCAGTGCGCAGTACACCATCCAAACCCTGTGGAGCATCGCCCGCGAGCAGTTGCCGGTGGTGATCCTGATTGCCGCTAACCATCGCTACGCGATTTTGCAGAACGAGTTGCGTCGTTTCGGCATGACCGAAATGGACCCGCAAGCCCTGCGCCTGACCGTGCTCGACAGCCCGCGCATTGACTGGAAAGCCCTGGCAAAAGGCTACGGCGTACCGGCCTGCACGGTGCAAACCAATGCCGAACTGCAACGGGCACTGGCCAATGCCAAGGCCGACGGTGGTCCTTGCCTGATCGAAATGGCGCTGTGAAGGAGTCGATGATGAAACAGTTCGAAGTGCTACCCGCTGTCCAGGCCTTTCTGTCCCAACCGGGCCGCTTGTTTATCGGCGGCAGTTGGCAGGACGCGGCTGCTGGCCGACGGTTTGCCGTGGAAAACCCGGCGACTGAAGAAACCCTGACCGAAGTCGCCCAAGGCGATGCGCGTGACGTGGATGCAGCGGTCGCCGCGGCTCGCGCCGCATTCACCGGTGCCTGGGCGCTGCAGTCTCCCGCCCAGCGCGGCCTGTTGCTGTTCCGCCTGGCGGACCTGCTGGACCAGCACCGCGAGGAGCTGGCGCAGTTGATCACCCTGGAGAACGGCAAGCCTATCGCTGCCGCTCGCGGTGAAGCCGCCAGTGCGGCAACCATCCTGCGTTACTTCGCCGGTTGGCCGACCAAGATCGAAGGCAGCACGCTGCCGGTATCGCCGGCCAGCGGCGCGCCGATGCTCAACTACACCTTGCGTGAGCCGGTAGGGGTCTGTGCGCTGATCGTGCCGTGGAACTTCCCGCTGAACATGTGTGTATGGAAGCTCGGCCCAGCGTTGGCGACCGGTTGCGTGGCGGTGCTCAAGCCTGCCGAACAGACTCCGCTGGTGGCGATTCGCTTGGTGCAGTTGATCGAGACCGCCGGGTTCCCGGCCGGGGTGGTCAACCTGATCACCGGCCTTGGCGCCGAAACAGGCGCGCCGCTGGCCCAGCATCCCGACATCGACAAGATTGCCTTTACCGGCTCGACCCAGGTCGGCCGGCTGATCGCGCAAGCGGCCACCAGCAACATGAAAAAAGTCTCGCTGGAACTGGGCGGCAAGTCGCCGAACATCATCTTGCCGGATGCCGATATCGTGCGCGCCGCCAAAGGTGCCGCCGATGGGATTTTCTACAACCAGGGCCAGGTCTGCACCGCGGCCTCGCGGTTGTACGTGCACGCCAGCGTGCTCGACCAGGTGTTGGAAGAGCTTGAGCGGCATGCCGCCGCCCATGTGCTCGGCAACGGCCTGGACCCGGCCAGCAGCATGGGGCCGCTGGTGTCGGGGCGCCAACTCAGCACGGTCAAGGGCTACCTGCAACGCGGCCAGGAGGAGGGCGCCGAACTGATCTGCGGTGGCGATCGCCCAGCCCACCTGGAGCGCGGCCACTTCATTGCGCCCAGCGTTTTTCTTGACCGCGCCGAGCGTGCCTGTGTCGCCCGCGAAGAGATCTTCGGGCCGGTGCTGACCGTCATGAGCTGGACCGAAATCGACGACCTGGTGCTGCGCGCCAATGATTCGCCATATGGCCTGGCGGCCGGCCTGTGGACCCGCGACCTGCGCTCGGCACACCGCGTGGCGGCGCAGCTCAAGGCTGGCTCAGTGTGGATCAACTGCTGGAACGTGGTCGACGCGGCATCGCCGTTCGGCGGCTACAAGCAATCCGGCTGGGGCCGGGAGATGGGTAAAAACGTGATCGATGCCTACACCGAGACCAAGAGTGTGTTTGTCGATCTGGCCTGAACTGAATAATCACAAGAGGTAATTGCTATGGATCTGGAATTGAAAGGCCGCGTGGCCATTGTCACCGGTGGTGGTATGGGCATCGGCAAGGAAGTCGCACGTTTTCTCTCCGAGGAAGGCTGCAAGGTGGTGATCTGCGCGCGGCGCATGGCGTTCCTGCAACTGGCGGCCGAAGAAATCAGCGCACAGACCGGCAATGAAGTACTGCCGCTGTTCTGCGACACCAATGACATGAAGGCTGTGTCGGAGATGGTCGAGGCGGCGTACGCGCATTTCGGCCGTATCGACATCCTGGTCAACGGTGCCGCGGCGCCGTCCGGTGTCGTGCGCAATGACATCGAGCATGCCGGCGACGATGAGCTGCTGTCGGATCTCAACACCAAGGTGATCGGTTACTTCCGTTGCGCCAAGGCCGTGACCCCACACATGAAGGCGGGCGGCTTCGGTCGCATCATCAACATCGGCGGGCTCACCGGGCGCAGCAGCAAGGTGTTGTCGGGCATGCGCAACCTGGCGATCGCCCATATGACTAAAACCTTGTCCGACCAGCTCGGCCCTTCGGGCATCACGGTCAATCTGATTCACCCTGGCGTGGTGGACACCCCGCATATCCAAGAGCTGTACGAGCGCGAAGCGGTCAAGCAAGGCAAGACTGCGGAGCAGGTCGAACAGGCCTACATCGACGCAACGCCGATTCGCCGCACCCTGGCACCGATTGAAATGGGCTGGTTGATTGGTTTCCTCGCGTCGCCCAAGGCCGCCGCTGTGACGGGCGAGTCCATCGGTATCGACGGTGGTTTGACCCGTGGCATCTATATCTGAGGAGCATCTGTGATGAGTAACGGAACCCTTTTAGTCGCCACCGTCGGCCAAGCGGTGATCCGCAGTGCCGACGACGGCAAGAGCTGGCATCGCCTGGGCCTGGGGCAGGACCTGGAGTTCGACGCGATCACCCGTTCGTTGAGCATGCACCCCGACGCGCCGGAAGTGATCTATGCCGGCACCGATATCGGTTTGTGCGTCAGCCATGACACCGGCGGGCACTGGCAGCAGGTCGACTCACCGTTCAACGGCGAGACCGTCTGGAAGGTGGCGGTGGATCCCCAGGATGCACAGCGGATTTTCGTCGGCACGGGTGCACCTTCGCGCGCTGTGCTCTGGCGCACCCTCGACGGCGGCACCAGCTGGGATCGCGCCCCGGTGGAGATTCCCGAGTTCTGCGACGGCGTCAGCCGTCCACGCCTGCTGGCCTTCGCCTATGACCCCACCGACCGCAACCAGGTGTGGTTCGGCCTGGAGGAGGGCGGGTTGTTTCATTCCCGCGACGGCGGTGACAGTTGGGCACGCATCGATGACCGGCTGCTGTGGGACTACAACTCGGACATCCACAACATCCTGGTACTGCCCAACCACGGCGAGAAAGTCATCGTGGTGGTCTGTGTCAATGCGGTTTATCGCAGCCTGGATGAAGGACTGACCTGGACCGGCATTATCGGCCGGGAAGCCTTCGGCCTGTACTACATACGCGCCATGAACGCGCCGTTGGGCACACAGAACGAGCTGTACCTGAGTATTTCCGACGGTACGCCGGGCACCACCAGCAAGATTCTGGTCTCCCGTGATGCCGCGCTCAGTTGGACCGTGCTGCCGCTGCCCCAGCAGCCCAACTCCTGCGTCTGGGCGATTGCCTTCAACCCGGCCAACCCGCGCCAGATCGTGGCGGGCACCAAGTACGGGCATTTGTTCACCTCCGACAACGGCGGTGACGGCTGGCAGAAGCATTGGCGGGAATTCAGCGAGATCGCTGATGTGCTCTGGACGCCTGCGGTTGCGCAGATCAAGTCCGGGCACCAATCCATCGTCAAAAAACACTGAGGAATACCGCCATGAAGGTCGAGATCCTGCGTACTCACTTATCGCTCTGGGTCAGTGACCCTGACGTATCGGCACGCTGGTACGCCGACATCCTGGGCATGCACGAAAGTGCCCGAGGCGAGAGCTGGGTCATGATGGCATTTGGGGGCAAGCACCACGATATCGCCTTGATTCGTGCCGAACCGGGTGCCCATCAAGGTGGGCTCGGGTTGCAACACTATGGCCTGGAAATCGCCGGGGACATGACAACCTTGCGTCAGCTGTACGGGATGTTGCTGAGCAAGGGCGTCGAGGTGGTGAAGATCACCGATCACGAAATCGGCAACGGCCTGTATTTCAACGACCCCGATTGCAATCGCATGGAATTCTTTCTTGAAACCGAGCATGACGATGCGTGTGGCAAGGCCCGCTTCAAGGCCGCCGGTGCGCCGAGTCGCAACATCACGCTTGATCCACTCGAACCAGAGGCACACTGATGAAAACCGCAAATTTCGCCAGCTATCACATCCGCAAATGGTACAGCTTCGTTGAAGAGACCCTGGCCAATGAAACCGGGCAGTTGGCCGATGGCGAGCCGGTGTTCAAATACGCCGTCGCTGCTGTGATCGCCAACCCATATGCCGGCCGCTACAGTGAAGACCTGTCGCAATTGATCGAGCCGTCGCCGCTGTTGGGTCAAGAGTTTGGCCGGCGCATCCAGGCACTGGCCGGTTCGCGCCAGATTCAAAGCTATGGCAAGGCTATCCTGGTGGGCAGCGCAGGCGAGTACGAGCACGGTAATGCGTTCCTGACCAACCCGGCCGCCGATCCGATTCGCGTCGCGCTGGGCGGCGGCAAATCGTGGGTGCCGTCCACCGGCAAGCGTGGTGGCCCAGGTTCGACCATCGACGTGCCGTTGGCGCACAAGGACGCGTTGTACGTGCGCTCGCACTACGACAGTTTCTCGCTGACCTTCGGCGACGGTCCTTCGCCGGATGAGATCGTCGTGATCTGGGCCTTCGCCACGCGCGGACGCCTGCATGCACGCTTGGGCGGGCTGAAAGCCGAAGACGTAAAAGGCCTTGACGGTCTGCACTGATAAGCGCGCAGGATCAAGCGGTGCTGGACTCAAACCACAACAAAAAAAGCGGTGAATAGCGATGAAGCAGGAGAAGACCCAAGTTGTCATCGTGGGCGGTGGCCCCAACGGCATTACGGCCGCGCACTATATGGGAATGTACGGTGTCGACTGCGTCGTCCTTGAGCTTGCCGACTGCATATTGCCTTACCCCCGCGCGGTGGGCATGGATGATGAAGCGCTGCGCGTTCTCCAGGCAATCGGCATCGCTGAACTGGCGGTGCGCGACATGATCTGCGATGTGCCGCTGCGCTATTACAACGCACGCGGCGTGTGTTTTGCCGAGGTCAAGCCGAGTACCGCCCATTACGGCTGGCCGATGCGCAACATCTTCATGCAGCAGTTGCTCGAAGGCACGCTGCGCGAAACGCTCGGGCAGCGCAGCAGTGTGGTGTTGCGCCAAGGCCATGAAATGCTCGAGCTGGAGCAGGATGGGGAGGGCGTGACCTTGCAGGTGCGCGATGCCCAGGGCGAGGTCTACCAACTGCGCGCCGATTACGTGATCGGCGCCGATGGCGGGCGCTCCACCGTACGCAAAAAGCTCGGTGTTGAACTGATCGGTCTGACCCATGCGCGAAAATGGGTAGTGGTCGACACCGCCAATGACACCTTGGATGCGCCTTATACCGCGCTGCACGCTGACCCGCAGCGGCCATTCGTATGCATCTATCTGCCGTACCAGCAGCGGCGCTGGGAGTTCATGCTGATGGAGGGCGAAGACGAGGCGAAGATGTGCGAAGAGAGCACCATCCGCGACCTGATTCGTGGGCATATCGGCGACGCGGTGGACACGTTGAACATCATCCGTATCCGCGCCTACACCCACCATTCCCGCGTGGCGGCGCGGTTCGTCCAAGGGCGCGTGGCGCTGGTGGGCGATGCCGCACATATTTCGCCACCGTGGGCCGGGCAGGGCCTCAATTCCGGGCTGCGTGACGTGGCCAACGTGGCCTGGAAACTGGCGGCGATCATCCACGGGCGCGCTGCCCATGGGATCCTCGCCACCTATGACCAGGAACGTCGTGGGCACGCCACCGAACTGGTCGCCCTGGCCGACAATATGGGCACGGTACTGGGGCTGACCAACCCGTTGATGGCCGGCGTGCGTGACTGGTTGTTCCAGGCGGTGAACAGCGTAGATAACCTGCGCTCGCACCTGTTGGAGTTCAAGTTCAAACCCAAGGCCACCATCACCAAAGGGTTGGTCTATCACGAGCGTGCCGAACTGCGCGAAGACGACCTGGTCGGCCAGCTGTTTGTGCAGCCGTATATCGAAGATGCCCAGGGGCAGCGTCGGCGTCTTGATGATGTGCTTGGCAATTCCTATGCGGTGCTGGGTTATCGGGTCAATCCGCGCGCGCAACTGAGCGAAGAAATGGCCACGTTCTGGGCACGCTGGGACACGCGCTTTATCCAGGTCAACCGTTCGCGCAGTGGTATGGGGCGCAACCAGCCATTGACGGCCACGGATGCCATCAGCGTGGAGGACGTGGATAACCGCCTCGGCGAATGGTTCTCGAGGGTGCGCGATTGCGTCGTTGTGGTGCGTCCGGATCGGTTTGTCGCCGCCATTACCACGCCTGAGCGGCTTGAATCGGTGTTGCGCAAGTTAGCGGAGCAGCTGTCATGACTGCCGATCATCGCGTATTGAGCCAGTTGGACCAGGCCATGCGCAGGGTGCAAGCCATTGCGCCGCTCCCCCCGGAGGCGCTGGACCTGAACGCCGGGTACGCGCTGCAACGCCAGGGGCTGGCTTTGCGCCAGGCCTTGGGCGAACAACTGAGCGGTTGGAAGATCGCCTTCGCCGGCAGCGCCGCGCAACGGCGCTTCGGCATTGACGAACCGGTGTATGGCGGCCTGACCGACCAGATGTGCGTACAGCCGAACACAGCGGTGACGCTGTCGCGGTTGATCCAGCCCAAGCTGGAGATCGAGGTGGCGATTGTGTTGGGGCGCAGCCTGGCGCCGGGCGAGTACAGCGATGAGGAGATCCTGGACGCGATTGCCGAGGTGGCACCGGCGTTCGAGATTGCCGACTGCCGTTGGCAGGGTTGGACGTTCGGGGTGGGGGCCTTTCTCGCCGATAACGCGGCGGCGGGCCTTTATTGCCTGGGCCCCAGAATCGCGTTCGACCCTGTCAAGCACGCCAATGTGGCGTACCGCCTCGAATGTACCGGCGCGCTCTGTGGCGAAGGCGATACCGAGGGCCGCGAGGACCCGCCGCTGACCAACCTTTGCTGGCTGATTCGCCGCCTGCTGGCCGACCTTCAGCCGGTGGAGGCCGGGCAGGTGGTGCTGTCCGGTGCGTTGCTGGCGCCGATGGATATCCAGCCTGCCACGTACCGCCTGCATATGTTTGGCACGGAACTGGCTTTGCTTTTCACCACGGACAAAACCGCGGTGTGAACCATCGATGCCGTCAAGGATGACTTCAGTCCCCTTCAGGCCAATGACGACAACGGGGCCCCCGAGGAACGACGACCATGCTTGCTGAAGTTCGAACCTTCAATGACCCTCAACTGCATGCCGGCTCCATTCAGGGCTGGCGGCAAGTGTATGACCAACTGGGGCGTGGTTGCCTGACGAGCGGGCTGCGCCAGTTGTCTGCCGAGCGCTTTCAGATCTTCCAGGAAGTGCTGGACAAACGCGTGGTGCAGCGCGGCTTTGCCCCCACAGGGCGACTGTGCGTGGCCATGTCGTTGGGCAGTGCGCCGGTCGTACAGGGGCAGCAGGTGGGGGCGCACAACGTGGTGCTGTTGCGCGACGGCGAGGAGTTTGTGTTGCATGCGCCCGAAGGCACAGATTTCTTCGCGCTTAACGTCGACACCGTACGCTTTGCCAAACTGGCGGCCTTCGAGTTGTCCAATGACCAGCTCAAACGCATAACCACCCGCTCCCAGATTTGCGTGGACGATGCGTTACTGCTGCGGATACGGCGGCGTATCTACCCACTGTTTCGTCACCTATTGCAACAGACGGAGGCTATCAGCACGAGCGCCGAAAAGATGCTCGAAGACGAACTGCTTGGCGCCTTCCTGGACCTGTTCAGCAACGCCACCGATGAGGTGCGTTGCCGGCGCGGCAATTTCGCCGTGAGTGCCTACCTGGTCAAGCGTAGCCAGGAGTTGATCGATGCCAGCGGCGACACGCCATTGAGCATTCTCGACCTGTGCGAACAGCTGCGGGTGAGCCGGCGGACCCTGCAGAACAGTTTCCAGGCGGTGACCGGCATGCGCCCGGTTGAGTACCTGCGAAACCTGCGCCTGAATGCGGTGCGTCGACGCCTGATCGCTACGCCGGCCTGCAGCCAAAACGTCGGCGACGTAGCGGTGACGATGGGCTTTTTCCACCTGAGCCACTTTGCCGCGCATTACCGCGCACTGTTTGGCCAGTCACCGTCGGAAACCCAGCGGGCGATCGTCTGAACAGACGAAGGATCAGGTAGACGCCTCATCCAACCCCGGATCCACGCGTTTGCCGATGTCCTTGAGCCGAGCCAATTGGTCGACCACGCTGGGGGCTTCATCCAGGCAACTGACGAACGTCCACAGGTAAGTCATCACCGAATAGATATGCCCGGCCTTCACCGCAGGCGCCAGTGCCAGTTGGCTGATGGCGACCACAAACAGCAAGGCCGCGAGGATACCGATGGTGAGGAAGGCGATGGCCTCGCGGTCCGACAGCCAGATACGCAGCCGTGACAGCACCTGATAGTGACGGCGCAAGGTGTGGGCACCGACCTTTTCCACCAGGCTGATTTCCTTTTCCAGGCGGTTGTTCAAGCGCTCATGTAAGCGCTGGTTGCGCCGCGCAAAGCCTGGCACCACCGCGAGACACAGCCCCAGCGCCACCAGGCACGCCAGGCCGACCCAAGGCTCAATCACCAGCAACATCGCGGCCGCGCCGATGATCGAGACCAGCGCCGTGGCAATCGTGGGCACGTGTTTTTCGAAAAAATCGACGAATTCCCGTGCCAATACCACCCGTGCGGCGGCCTTCGAGGTGCTATGACGTTGCAGGCGCTGGTTAAGAATCACCGGTACCGCAAGGTCAGCGTAGATACGCGTAAAGGTGCGGGTGTCGAGGGCGCGTCGGGCCGCGCCCACTACCCAGAAGCCCAACACCACGGCGGCATAGAACAAGGCGTTGCCGGCGTCGCCACGGAGCATGGCGTCTACGGCAAACCCAGCAAACAACGGGTAGGCCAGCAGCAGCGCGTTTTCCAACGCCACCAGCGACAGGGTACAAAACAACTTGCCGGGATAGGCCTTGGCGATCGCCTTGAGCGTCTGGCTGGCGGACTGTTGACCGAGCTTGCGGCTGTGCTCAATCAGTAGTGGAGGTGTGACGGAGGGCATGGGCCACCTGGTTTGTGCAAAGTACGGGGGTGGGAACTCAGGGTTCCGGCATACAGACCGTGGGTGACGTCGAGCAGATAACGCGTCTCCTCGGTCATCAGTAACAAGTCGATCTGCACTTCTTCGATAACGATTTCCAGGATGATCAGCAGGCAAATGGCAGGCGCGGTAAACAGCCAGTGGTAATAGGACTGGCTGACCAGCGAGGCGATAACACCGAGGACCCACAGTGACAACACCAGCCGGGGCGCCTGTTTCTGCAGGGGAATCCAGAAACGTTGCAGCCTCCTGAGCTTCGCGCTATAGAGCCGTACGGAGTCTTCAAGCAGGGTCACGTCAATCAAGTTTCGATCGCGATAGTTAGTAGACATACATGCAATCCCAGGCTGAACTACAAGGGGCGGGTGTTTGACCTGATCAACGCGCGCGCAGGCAGCGTCTTGTACAGCCAGGCCAGGTTGACTTCGTTGACTTGCACCCATTCGCCGTTCTGTGGAGTCCCTTCGCAGCTCTTGAAAGCGATACAACGTCCCTGTGTGTCGAGTAAGGCAAAGTGGCGGTACTGCTGAACGCTATTGACTCTAAAAATAGACAAGCGCATGTCGTCACCCGGGACGGTTGGGTTTAGATGGCGACCAGTTGGTCGGGCCAGCTCAGTTCGAATAAGGTGCCGCCGTTGTCCAGGTTCCGGCAGGTCACGCTGCCCCCATGGGACAGGGCAATTGCGCGCACGACGGCGAGCCCCAGGCCGCTGCCACCCTGGGCGCGGGATCGCGAGCTTTCCCCGCGCTGGAACGGCTCAAAGATGTGCGCTGCAAACGCTTCTTCAATCCCTGGGCCTTCGTCCTCGACACTCAGGGCATTCAGGCCATCCTGGCTGCTCAGGCGCACCGTGACATTGCCTGGGGTTGCATGCCGTTTCAGGTTGTCCAGCATGGCCAGCAACGCTTGGCGGATCCTGGCCGGATCACACTGGATGGGCCGTTCGAGCAGGTCCAGATGCAGCACGAACCCGGCGGCAAGAAGGCCTGGTTCAAACAGGCGGGCGTCTGCCTCGATTTCCTGGGCCAGGTTGGCACTTTGGATCTGGATTTCGAGGTAGCCGTTGTCCGCCAGGCCCACGACCCGCAGGTCTTCGATCAGGCGCGTCAGGCCTTCCACCTGGTTCAGCAGGCTGTAGAACTGCGCCTGGTCCGGCGTGAACACGCCTTCTGCCAACCCTTGCAAGCGGCCACGCAGGATGGTCAGCGGGGTGCGCAGTTCATGCGCAATCGCGGCGTTCCAGAAAGATTGTTCTTCAGCCATGCGTTTCAAGCGTTTAGCCATACTGTTGAAGTCATCCACTAACAGGGAGGCCTCAGCCAATGAGCGGTCGGAGGCCGTCGCCCGGGCATCGAGGTCACCGTCGGCAAGGCGGCGCAGGCTGGCCGCGACCGAGTTCAAGGGCATCAGAATGCGTCGGGACAGTTTGATCGCCACCACGGCCCCCACCGCCAGGCTGATGCAGGTGATCAGTGCCATCCATGCCCACTCCATCCCGGAGGGCAGCCATTCGTCCATGTCCAGATCCGACGGCGGCCAGAACATCCAGAGCAGCGCGTAAAACACGTAGGAACCGACCACCGACAGTGCGATCACGCAGAGCACCACGGTAGACATCGACAAGATGATCTGTCGGCTCAAGCTGTTGGCGATATTCATGGGTTGTTCCCGAACCGGTAGCCGACCCCACGGATACTGGTCGGTACGCCCTGTAGACCCAGGTCTTCGATTTTGCGCCGCAACTTGCTGATATGGCTGTCCACCGTACGCTCCAGGCTGTCACTCTCGGGCGAACACAGGGCCAGCAATTCAGCGCGACTGAAGACGCGCTTGGGCGCCTTGGCCAGCTGTGCCAATAGCCTGAACTCCGTCACGGTCAGGTTGAGCGAATGCTTATGTGCCCCGATCTGCACATTGACTTCATGGCTGTCGATATCGATTTCAAAGGCATTTACCCGCAGCACACTCTGGCGCGCACCGTAGCCGTGATCGAGCGAACGACGCAGCACCGCCTGGGTCCTGGCGACGACTTCGGCGGGGTTGAACGGCTTGACAATGTAGTCGTCGGCACCGATACGCAGCCCCATCAACTTGTCCACGTCCTGGTCCTGGGCGGTCAGCATGATCACCGGCGTGGTACCCCGGTGGCGGATCTCGGCCAGTACCATCCAACCGTCCAGTTTCGGCATCAGCACGTCCAGCAACACCAGGTCGGGCTTGAGCGATTGATGCAGTTCAAGGGCACGGCGCCCATCCAGGGCATGGGCGATCTGGAAGCCACTGCGCTTGAGATAGGCCGTCAGGATGTCGGCGATTTCGGGCTCGTCTTCAGCGATCAATATCAACGCCTGGCGTTTATCCGCGAAGTCCGTTGGCGTCGATTCAAGGTGCGATTCAGTCATGGTTGGCTCGGTCGTGCTGTTCGGTCATTACAGTATGGCGAATTACCCTGTAACGACGAAGGCTACTGTGCACCACGAGCATGCGCTTTCATGGGAGGTTTTATGGAGAAACGATGGAGACGCGGGTTTATTTGCCAACAGCCTGATCAGGCGTAGCTGATCCTGTCGCTGTAGGCGTTTTGCGTCATCTTGCGCTGGTAGTCGCAGGGGGTGGTGCTGACCAGTTTCTTGAAGTCGCGCAGGAAGTGAGATTGATCGGAAAAGCCCAGGTCGAGGGCCAACTGCGAAAACGACACATCGTGCTGGGTATTGAGGGTGTCCAGGGCCGCCTGGCAGCGGATGATCCGGCAAAACGTCTTGGGTGACATACCGGTGTCCTGGTTGAACTGGCGGTGCAAGGTGCGGCTGGTGTAGCCGCTGAGGTCTTCGAGTTGCTGGACGCGAATATCGCCGCGATGGCGCATCGCCTGCTGGATGATCATGGCGGTGAGTTTCGAGGTCTTGCCCATCAGGCGTGGGGTCAGGTAGTCGTTGAACAGTCGCATCTGATCGCCCAGCAGCGGTGTCTGGACGATGCTTTCGAAGATGCGTTGGGCGAACTCGGAGACCTCCAGCAGGTCCAGTTCGCGTTCGGTCAACTCTTCTGCGAGCACATTGACGAAGCCCGGAATAACGCCCGGTGAGAAGCGTACGCCGAAGTAATGGTGGTGCTGGTGCAACTCGACCGCCTGGGCAACCAACGGCGTGCCACAGATCCGCGCGGTAGGGCGCGTCGCATCACAGTCGAACAAGATATCTACGCAGCCGTCCGGGACGGCCAGCAGGTTGGCCGATTGCGCCACATCGAAGGCATAGAAGTGCGAAATCGCCGGATGTGCGCAAGGCATCACCGAATAGCGTGAAGAGTTGAGCACGAACCAAGGCTGTTCGTTCGCGGTGTGGTGCCGGGGAGTCGGCACGTTCTGTTTGATCATGGTTGCACCTTGGGAAGGCAGCGCTACGGGAAGTTTAACGCATTTATCGCGCCAACTATCGTCCTACCAGACTGAGCGGCATGTCCGAAATTTACAATACCGCCAACATCTCCCGCCTGATACTCGATCTCGACAGCGTGGAGCTGCGCCTACCGCAGTGATATCACCTTCAGTCCGAGAATAACTATGTCTACAACTACAAAAATCGACTTTATCTACCTCTCCGAGCAGGACATGATCCGCGCGGGAGTGACCGACATGCTGGCCTGCGTGAATACCATGGAGGAGATGTTCGGCTTGCTGTATGCCGGTGACTACCGCATGGCCGGCCCGAACAATGATTCCCATGGTGCGATGGTGATTTTCCCGCAGGATTCGCCGTTCCCGAACATGCCCAAGCCCACGGCTGACCGGCGCATGATGGCGATGCCGGCCTACCTGGGCGGCAGCTTCTGCACTGCCGGCGTGAAATGGTACGGCTCCAATATCGCCAACCGCGAAAAAGGCCTGCCGCGTTCCATCCTGATGTTCACGCTCAATGATCCCGACACTGGCGCGCCGTTGGCGCACATGTCGGCCAACCTGTTGTCCGCATACCGCACCGGTGCGATTCCTGGCGTGGGCGCACGCCACCTGGCACGCAAGGACTCGAAAGTCGTCGGGCTGCTTGGCCCGGGAGTCATGGGCAAGACCACGCTGGCGGCATTCATCGCAGTATGCCCGCATATCGACACCCTGAAGATCAAGGGGCGTGGCCAGAAGAGCCTCGACAACTTTATCGCGTGGGTCAAAGAAACTTATCCGCAGATCACCACGATTACCGTGGTCGATACCCTTGAAGCGGTGGTCCGCGACTCGGACCTTGTTACTTATTGTAGCTCCGGGGAAACGGGTGACCCGTCGACCTACCCAATTGTGCGGCGCGAATGGGTCAAGCCAGGTGCGTTCCTCGCGATGCCGGCGGCCTGCTCGCTGGACGCAGGAATGGAAGAACCCGACGTGCGCAAGGTGCTGGACAACACCGGTCTGTACCAGGCCTGGTTCGAAGAGTTACCCAAGCCTGCGCATCACAACGTGCCGGTGATTGGCGTGCGCTTCATGGACATGATTGCCGAGGGCAAGATGCAACTCGATGAAGTCGAGGACATCGGCAAGATCATCGCCGGGGCCGCACCAGGCCGCAAAAACGATGAAGAAATCATCATCATGTCGGTGGGCGGCATGCCCGTCGAAGACGTGGCCTGGGGCACGGTCGTGTATCGCAACGCCATCGAAAAAGGCATCGGCGTGACGTTGAACCTGTGGGAAACCCCGGTACTGCGCTAAGCCTCATCTTCATCCCATTTGACGAGATATCCGACATGACAAAAATCACCAAGCTCAAGACCGGTTCCCCATTCGAAGACCAGGCCAGCTATTCGCGCCTGGTCGCCGTGGACAACTGGATCTACGTTTCCAACACCGCGGGCCGTAACCCGCAGACCAAGCTGATTCCCGAGGATGTCCTGGAGCAGACTCTCCAGGTGTTTGCCAACATTGAGTCAGCCCTGAAGGCAGTCGATGCGAGCCTGGCCGATGTGGTGTGTTCGCGGGTGTTTATCCAGGACCCCAAGGACGTGCCGGCCGTGATGGGGTTGATCGGCGAAAAGTTTCGCGGTGTCGATCCGGCCAGCACCGTTACCTGCCCGCCACTGGGCTCGACGGTCTACAAGGTTGAGCTGGAAGTGACTGCGTATCGCAACGCCTCGAAGGCGCAGGTCGACGTCATTCGCCTGTCGCAATAATCGTCACGTGGCGATGTGCATGCGTGGCTTCCCTAATTCGCTAACCGAGTCTTGACCATGGCACCGATAATAGCGCCCGTCACAACCTCCACCGTGTTTCCCAGCGCGACGTCCGTCGTCATCATTGGCGGCGGGATCATCGGCCTGACGGCTGCGCTCGCCTTGGCTGAGCGCAATATCGCGGTGGTGGTCCTGGAAAAAGGCCGGATCGCCGCCGAGCAGTCATCTCGTAACTTGGGATGGGTGCGCAAAACCAGCCGTCACGCGGCCGACATACCGCTGGCCCTGGCCGCTGACCGCTTGTGGGCGCAGATGCCTGAGCGGGTAGGGGCGGATGTGGGGTATCGCCAGGAAGGCATCATGTTTTTAGGCCGTACCCCGGCGCAAATGGCAATGCATGAGGGCTGGCTCAAGTCGGTAGAGCATTTGTCGCTGGATTCGCGGTTGCTCAGCAAGCGTGAGATTGATGCGCTGGTGCCGGGCGGCGTGGGTGACTGGGCCGGCGGTATTTTTACACCCTCCGATGCACGTGCGGAACCGACGCTGGCCAGCAGCGCCATCGCCAACGCCGCCATGGCCATGGGCGTAGTGATCATCGAGCAGTGCGCGGTGCGTACGCTGCAGATGTCCGCAGGTGCGGTCAGTGGCGTGGTCACGGAAAAAGGTGAAATTCGCTGTGATCACGTATTGCTCGCAGGCGGTATGTGGTCCCGTCGCTTTCTGGGCAATCTGGGGGTGTCGTTGCCGACCTTGCCCTTGACCTGCTCTGTGCTGCGTACCCAACCGATGGAAGGGCCGACGCAGATTGCCGTCGGCGCCCCGGATTTTTCGTTTCGCAAGCACAAGGACGGCGGTTTCATCATTACCCAGCGCGGTAAGTTGGATGCTTTCCTGACCCTCGATCACCTGTTGCTTGCCAAACAATATATGCCGCAGTTTCGTGCGCAACGCAGCGTGCTGAATGTGTCGTTGGGCAAGCCGTTTATTAACGACCTGATGCTGGCACGTCGTTGGCACGCCGACAGTGTCAGCCCGTTCGAGCACATCAGGGTGCAGGATCCAGCCGCCAATCCGCAGCTCAACAACGACGCGCTGAACAATCTGATTGCCGCCTGGCCGGTGTTCGAACAGGCAAGGATCGCGCATGCCTGGGCGGGCACTATCGACGTGACACCCGATTCCAACCCGGTGATCGGACCGGTAGCGCAGATCCCAGGCTTGACCGTGGCCACCGGCTTCTCAGGGCACGGGTTCGGTACGTCGCCTGCGGCGGGCCATCTCGCGGCGGACCTGGTCAGTGGGCATACGCCGATCATTGACCCGAGCCCTTATCGCTTCGACCGTTTCTAAAGGAGCAAGGCCATGCCTGCTGAGAGCTGTTTCTTCACCAATCGTTCGGGCTTGCGCCTGCATTATTTGCGCTGGGGCGCCTCGACAGGCGTGCCCCTGGTGCTATTGCACGGCTTGCGAGCCTATGCACAGACCTGGGAGTCGCTGGTACAGGCCCTGGGGGAGGGCTACTGCGTCTATGCCCTGGACCAGCGCGGCCGGGGGCTGAGCGACTGGGCCGAACCCGCCAGTTACCACACCCAATCGTATGTCGAGGATCTGGAGGATTTGATCGAGCATGTTGGCCTACAGCGTTTTGTATTGCTGGGCCACTCATTGGGCGGCGCCAACGCCCTCGAGTATGCGCGGCAACACCCGGGACGCTTGATGGGCTTGCTGATCGAGGATATCGGCCCCGGATCTTCAACCCAAGGCGATGGCGCTGCGCGTATTCGTCGCGAGATGGCCCAGACGCCATTGCAGTTCGAAAGCTGGGACGCGGCCCGTGCATTCTGGAAGGCCTCACGTCCAGGTTTGTCGGAGGAGGGCGTGGAATCAAGGCTGGCGCATTCGATGCAGGAGCGCGACGGAGTGATTGGCTGGCGCCATGATCAGCAAGGGATTGCCGAGGCACGACTGAGTATCGAACCCACTGATTTGTGGCCGGCGGTGCGCTCATTGGATTGCCCAAGCCTGTTCATTCGCGGTGGCCGCTCGGACTTTCTACCCCCTGTGATGCTGCAGGCCATGTGCGCCAGCAACCCGCACGTCCAAGCCGTGGAAGTGGCGGATGCCAGTCACTATGTTCATGATGATCAAGGCGAAGTGTTCAATCGTTTGGTCGCCGGCTTTTTGAGCGGCCTGGTGCATGCAGGTCAGTGAGCGGTTTTACTGACACACTGAACGTACCTGTGTGGATCGGTTTGGTTTGCGTGGTAGATGAAACTTCCCCCGGGAGGCGTGCTGCGCTGCCGGGGATTTGGTAGCCTCGATTTCTATTTGGAGATATCGAATGACAGCCAACGCCCAATCGAAACTGGCTGCCCGCTATGGCGCGGCGGACATCTCGCCCCTCAAGCCCTGGAACGAGACGATCGACCTGCTGCTCGACCATCGCAGCGTTCGTGCCTTTACTGATCAGCCACTGCCTGACGGCACCCTCGAGACCCTGGTCGCCGCGGCGCAATCAGCCTCAACCTCGTCAAACCTGCAGGTCTGGAGCGTCGTCGCTGTTCAGGACAGCGACCGCAAGGCGCGTCTCTCGTCCCTGGCGGGAAACCAGGCCTATATCCGCCAGGCGCCTCTGTTTATGGTCTGGCTTGCTGACCTTTCCCGGATCGCTCGAGTGGCTGAGCAGCAAGAGGTGGAGCTGGAAGCCGTCCCTTACCTCGAGAGCCTGTTGCTCGGCACGATCGACGCCGCCTTGGCGGCTCAGAACGCCGTGGTTGCCCTGGAATCGCTGGGGCTGGGCAGTGTGTACATTGGCGCCATCCGAAACGACATTGAAGGCGTGGCCAAGGAGCTTGGTCTCCCTGCGCAGGTCTATCCCGTTTTCGGCCTTTGTGTCGGCCACCCCTCTACCGAACGGCCAGCGCAAGTGAAGCCAAGGCTCCCGCAACGCGCCGTGCTGCACCATGAGACCTATTCGGCAGCGACAGATGTGGCTGCGGTCGCTCAATACGATGAGCGCTTGGGCGCCTTCTACCAACGTGAGGGCATGAAGGCTTCCGGGTGGTCGGAGCAGGTGGTCAATAGGCTTCGCAGTGTCGCAAACCTCCATGGGCGAGAAGAGCTGGTGGAAGAGCTGAAACGAATGGGATTTGGGCTTCGCTGAGCCATTAAAACAAAACCAGGGATGTCCTTGTTCAGACTGATCTCACTGGATTAGGGGGTTTACTTTTCAAAGGCGATTCAATATAAAATTCAGCCCGGCGCACGACTCACTGTCGTGCCCTTTGATATTAACAGGAGGATGCTATGTCACCGTTAAACGTGATGAAGTTCTAAACGATCAAACTGTCACCCCCTCGCTCGAAAACCTTGAAACACGCTGGTCTCAACGTTGGCAGCTCGAAGGCACGTATGCCTTTGACCACACAGCCCAACGCGACGCTGTGTTCTCCATCGATACACCCCCGCCGACGGCCTCAGGCTCGCTGCATGTCGGTCATGTCTTCAGCTATACCCATACAGATATCATCGCTCGATACCAGCGCATGCGAGGTAAGGCTGTGTTCTACCCCATGGGGTGGGACGACAACGGCTTGCCGACCGAACGCAGGGTCGAGAATTTCTATGGCGTACGTTGCGACTCGCTGGCAGCTTATCAGCCTGGTTTCAGGCCACCTGAGCCCATTCCATTAAAGCGAGGTGACTTTACTGTCATCAGCAGGCGCAACTTCATCGAGTTGTGCCACGAACTGACGGCCATTGATGAGCAAGCGTTCCGTGCACTCTTCGTGCAACTGGGCTTGTCCGTTGATTGGAGCCTTTCATATGCCACCATTGATGAGCGCTCCCAACGAGCGAGTCAGCGCGCTTTGCTTCGTAACTATCAGCGTGGCGAACTTTATAGCCAGGAAGCCCCGTGCCTGTGGGACGTAACGTTCCAGACAGCCGTGGCTCAAGCAGAGCTTGAAGAGCGTGAGGTCGCGGGTGCGTATCACGAACTCCGTTTCGAGACGGCTGATGGCGCCCCATTGAGGGTGGCTACCACTCGGCCTGAGCTACTGATGGCATGCGTGGCGCTGGTGGCTCACCCGGACGACGTTCGTTATAAGGCGCGGTTCGGACAATCCGTGCGCTCGCCGATTTTTGACGTGGACGTACCGCTGCTGGCACACCCTTTGGGCGATCCTGACAAGGGCACCGGCTTGGTGATGGTCTGCACCTTTGGCGATCTTACCGATGTGATCTGGTGGCGGGAGTTGCAGTTGCCAACGCGGTCAATACTGGGAAAAGATGGGCGCCTGTTGCTTGAGACGCCCCCCTGGTTGACGACACCCCGCAGCCAACAGGCCTATGCAGGCCTGGCTGGCCGTAATTTGTCCCAGGTTCGCACACAGCTCGTGTCGATGTTGCGCGACTGCGGCGCCATGCAGGATGAACCCCGACCGATTCAACACGCGGTAAAGTTTTTCGAGAAAGGCGACCGGCCTTTGGAAATTCTTGCCACTCGGCAATGGTACTTGCGTAATGGCGGACGCGACGCAAGCCTGCGGGACTTGTTGCGTGCCTCAGGCCAGACGCTGGACTGGCATCCGCCGCACATGCTCAGGCGTTACGAGCATTGGGTAGGCGGTTTGAACGGAGATTGGCTCATCAGTCGCCAGCGTACGTTCGGCGTACCAATTCCGTTCTGGTATAGGCTGGATGCACAAGGCGAAGCAGACTACAGCGCGCCGATTATTGCCTGTGAGGAAAGCCTGCCCGTTGATCCGAGCCTGGATACTCCGCCAGGGTATCGCCCCGAGCAACGTGGTCAACCGAATGGTTTTGTCGGCGAACAGGACATCATGGATACTTGGGCCACCAGTTCGCTGACGCCTCAGATCGCCGGAGGCTGGGGAGAGGACGACGCGTTGTTCGCCAAAATATACCCCATGGATCTCAGGCCTCAAGGTCACGACATCATCCGCACCTGGCTATTTTCGACACTGGTACGCAGCCATTTTGAACACGGTTGCGTGCCATGGCGTAATGTCGCGCTCTCTGGGTGGATCCTTGATCCCGACCGTAAGAAAATGTCTAAATCCAAGGGTAACGTGGTAACCCCACAAGCCTTGCTCGACCAGTATGGAAGTGACGGTGTGCGCTACTGGGCAGCCTCAGCGCGGCTCGGCAGTGATACAGCCTTTGAAGAACAGCAGATGAAGATCGGCCGCCGTTTGGCCGTCAAGCTGTTCAATCTATCGAGGTTGGTTCAAGGCTTTGCCAAGGATGACAACGGGGATATCGACCAGCCGCTGGATCAGGCCATGCTCAAACGCCTGGGCGGCGTAGTCCATGATGCTACGTGTGCGTTGGAGGCGTACGACTATAGCGTGGCGTTGTCACGTATCGAAGGGTTCTTCTGGTGGTTTTGCGATGACTACGTCGAATTGGTCAAGCGTCGCGCCTATCGACCAGAAGGCCATTCGGCCCGTAATGCTTTTGCACATGCACTGAGCGTGCAGCAGCGACTGTTTGCGCCATTTCTGCCATTTGTATGTGAGGAAGTCTGGCAATCCTGGAATTGCGGCTCAGTGCACAATGCGCCTTGGCCGCAAGGGGATGCTTGTCCTGACGCGTCTATTGAAAGCTTATTGATGAGTGTCAGTGCCGTGCTATCTGCGATTCGCAAAGCAAAATCTGACGCCCGCCAATCCATGAAGGCTTCGGTAGCACGTGTTGAACTGGTTGGCGGGGCTGCGCAGCTTGAAAGGATAAAAGGCGTTCGCCAGGACTTGATCGAAGCAGGTCAGGTTGAGGCTTTGGTGTTTATAGAGGGAACTGAGCAGCGGGTCGATGTATGGCTGAAGTGACGTAGACCTGAGGGCAAGTCAATTCGCGGAGCGATCAAGGAGATCGCTTCGCGAGCACGTCTATAGTCGTCCAGCAAACACTTGGGCTTTGAAGGGCTTGGAACAGGGACGGCGTGTTGGCTGCATGAAGTACCCTGGGTTAAAAGTGGATTTCAGCCGCCTTGAGGCCCAAGTCGCGAAGTTCTGCGACCAAGTCATCCAGATGCCCGAAAGACTCGACCTCCTCGTTGTCATCAACCAAAAAATAACTTCTCCCGGCGTCCTTCTTGAAGAACACAATCCACTCCTTGGGGTTGGTTGGGTTTGCGATCACATGCGTGTCGAAGGTCACGCCTTCGGCATGTTTGGTTTTCACAGCTTGACGATTCATGTCTGTCACCACGCTACGCGCGTTTTCAAAAATTCTCTATTGGCAGTGCATGCTCGCTCAGCTCCCTCTGAGCTTCCACCCTAGACATCTCCAGCCGCACGAAGCAGTGGCGCCAGGGGATTTCAATTATCACTGGATGTTAATATTATGCACATGCATCCACTGAGGAGCTAGCCATGATTGCGATAGGTGAGGCATGGAAGGCGGGGTTGTTGAGACGAGGACACTGGCTTCGCAATGTGATGTCTGGCGTGATCGTCGGGATCGTGGCACTCCCGCTGGCCATGGCGTTTGCCATTGCATCTGGCGTCAAACCTGAGCAAGGCATCTACACCGCCATCATCGGTGGCCTGCTGGTTTCGCTCTTTGGCGGAAGCCGCTTGCAGATTGCCGGGCCGACAGGTGCGTTCATCGTGATTCTTGCGGGCGTCACGGCCGAGCATGGTGTTGACGGCCTGCAGATCGCCACGATGATGGCGGGGGGCATGTTGTTACTGCTGGGGATGGCCCGGCTCGGTGCAATCATCAAGTTTATCCCCGACCCGGTGATCGTCGGATTCACTGCGGGCATCGGCGTGATCATCTGGGTCGGGCAGTGGAGAGACTTTTTCGGATTACCGAAGGTCGGAGGAGAGCACTTCCATGAAAAGCTCTGGCATCTGCTCCAGGCCCTGCCGAATCTTCATATGGCCACGACCCTGCTGGCGGTACTCAGCCTTTTACTGGTCATCACTGCGCCCAGAATTCCCGGTCTCAAACAAGTGCCTGGCCCACTGATCGCCATGGCGGTCGCGACAGCGATCCAGTCCACCTTTCACTTCGACGGGGTCGCCACGATTGGCAGTGCATTTGGTGGCATACCTCAAGGTTTGCCAGCGTTGAGCCTGCCTGAAATCACGCTGTCGCGGGTCATCGATCTGATTGGTCCGGCGTTCACTATCGCCATGCTTGGGGCAATCGAATCACTGTTGTCCGCGACGGTGGCCGATGGCATGGCAGGTACCAAGCACGACTCCAATCAGGAGCTGATCGGTCAGGGGGTGGCCAATCTGGTCACGCCTTTGTTCGGCGGCTTCGCCGCTACCGGGGCCATTGCCCGCACGGCCACCAATATCCGTAACGGCGGCACAAGCCCGCTGGCCGGCATTACGCACGCAGTCACCTTGGTGCTGATTATTCTGTTTCTGGCCCCTCTGGCCTCAAACATCCCGCTGTGCGCACTGGCCGCGATACTTTTTGTGGTCGCGTACAACATGAGCGAGCTAAAGCATTTCAAGCGCATGGTCCAGCGAGCCCCGCGCGCGGACGTATCGATCCTGCTCATCACCTTCGGCCTCACCGTGTTCAGTGATTTGGTGATCGCCGTGAATATCGGCGTCATCCTGGCGATGCTGCACTTCATACGCCGCATGGCCTCATCCGTGGAGGTGCAACAGGTCGTCGAGTACGAGCTTGAAGAAGAGCTGAAAGCTAATGGCCATGCTCAACTGCCGCCGGGGGTATTGATCTATACGATTGAGGGGCCGCTGTTCTTTGGGGCGGCCGAGACGTTCGAGCGTGTCCTTGCACAGACTCATACCGACCCGCGCCTGCTGATTATCCGTTTGAAGCGCGTACCGTTTATGGATATCACGGGCTTACAGGTGTTGGAAGAAGTCATCCAGCAACTGCACAAGCGGCATATCGTGGTGAAACTCTGCGAGGCGAATACGAAGGTACTCAACAAGCTCAATAGGGTGGGCATCTTGCAAGAAATCGGCGCGGAGCATTACCACACCGACTTCAACACCGCGCTGGCGAAAGCTGTCAGTCTCGTGGAGGACACATCGACCCTCTAGAGGCTAACTGCCCGTGTTCGTTTATGACTTGTTGCTGGTGGCGTACTTGCTTTTGGTCGAATAGCTGGCACCGTGGGTGTCCAGGTAGTCACGAACCAACTGACGGACCACCTGCGAAGGCGTCAAATCCTGTGCTGCACAGAGTTCCTCGAACGCCTTTTTCTTGATGGGATCGATGAGCACAGTGAGGCGCGCAGTCTTGCTTTCCATGGGGTATTCAATCACTCAATCGCTGGATGTTAATCAAATTGTAATTGCCTTGTCCGGTGCTGTCACTGTTACGACTGAGGGGCGTTCGGCAGGTCGATTGTGATCGGTCATGTGCCACCGGAAAGACTCCAGAGCTATCTCTGTCGAGCGCCTGGCGCAGCGGATCGGTTGTAGACCGGACGATCGGTTGTGGCAGGATCGATACCCTCAAAACCCAGTACGCCCAGGTCGAGTTCATCGACCGCGCGCACTGGATTTTCTTCGGCTAACGTTTAGTGACTCTTAGCGCTTTACGAATGTTGAGCGGGGTATCTGCCCGTTCCTTGGGTAGTTATGCCGCCTGGCAATCGACGCGGTCTCGATGCCCTTTGCCGGGCTTGATGGGCTGAAAAGCCCTTATGTTTTCTGATGAGCGAGTGGTCGGTTTGTATTGTTTTGTATCTGCGCTTTGGATAGATACACAGCGATTCTTTTAAGTCGGTTGATGACACATACGGGATACCTGCGGGGCTTTAAATGAACCCATCGAGAAGGCGCAAACCTTCTCCAATGGATGACTCATTTAACTCGCGGCTATCTCTGCGCGTTTCGCGACGTTGTCGACCAATGACTTATAGGAAATTCAAAATGCCTGCAGCTACGTTCGGTTTCACCTGGCGCCATTGTCTGGCTTCTTCCGTGAGAATGGGCGTTTTGGGGTTGGCCCTGATAGCCGGCAGCGGTGGTGCCTGGGCTGCTGGCCCGGCCGCCGATGCGTCAGTTGCCAACTCGGCCTCGACCAATCCCGAATCAATTCGACCTTATCGAATTCACGTCGATGAAGCTCAATTGACCGATCTGAAAAAGCGCATTGCGGCGACCCGCTGGCCGGACAAAGAGACCGTCAATGACGTTTCCCAAGGCGTGCAGTTGGCCCAGGTCCAGGCGCTGGTGAAGTATTGGGGCAGCGGCTATGACTGGCGCAAGGCCGAAGCAAAGCTCAATGCACTGCCTGAATTCATCACGACTATCGACGGCGTCGATATTCAATTCATCCATGTTCGCTCGCGAAACCCCAACGCGATGCCGCTGCTTCTGACACACGGATGGCCAGGCTCACAGTTTGAGTTCCTGAAGACTATCGGCCCGCTGACGGATCCCGTTGCTTACGGCGGTAAGGTTGAAGATTCGTTCGACGTGATCATTCCATCGATTCCGGGACACGGTTTTTCCGGTAAGCCAACTGAATTGGGCTGGGGGCCGGATCGAGTCGCGAAGGCTTGGGATGTGCTCATCAAGCGTCTGGGTTATACCCACTATGTTTCCCAGGGCGGAGATCACGGTTCGGTGATATCGGATGCATTAGGCCGCCTGAATCCGCCGGGTCTGTTGGGCATTCACTTGAACATGCCGGCCACCATCCCGCCCGAATTGGTCAAGCCGATCAATAGTGGTGACCCGGCCCCTGTCGGGCTCACTGAGCCTGAACGCAAGGCGTTTGATTCCTTGAGCACCTTCTTCGGCCGCAATGCAGCATACGGCGCGATGATGGTTACGCGCCCGCAGACTATCGGTTACCTGCTGGCCGATTCGCCTACCGGTACTGCGGCGTGGATGTACGAAAAAATCGCCGCGTGGACGGACAGTGATGGTCAGCCTGAACGGGTATTGACCCGTGACGAGATGCTGGACGATATCAGCCTGTACTGGCTGACGAACGCAGGCGCATCGTCATCGCGTTTCTACTGGGAAAATAACAACAACAATTTCAGCGCTGCCGCGCAGAACACCGCAAGCATCAAGGTGCCGGTGGCGATCACGGTCTTCCCGCACGAGATCTATCAGGCGCCAAAAAGCTGGGCGCAACGCGCTTACCCATCACTTTCCTACTACAGCCAGGTTAACAAGGGCGGCCACTTCGCTTCCTGGGAGCAACCTCAATTGTTCAGCGAAGAGTTGCGGGAGGCCTTCCGGCCGCTGCGCGCCAAGCTGAGCGCAACGAAGACAGCCCAGTAGCTCACACGCAATCCAGTCAACACAACCGGGCCGCTATTCGGCGGCTCGCTACGGAGAAGCACCATGGAGATGACCTTGCTGAACAACCAAAATAAATCCAGCCGCCTGCGGGGTCTTGCCCCATCGCTGTTGGCAGCAGCGGCGCTGCAATTCGCAGCGGTGGCTGTCGGTTTTTCCCAAGCCAGCGCGGCTGATGTACCCGCGTCCACCATTGGGGCTATCACGCCGGGAGCCCACACCTCTCTCGGTGCTCTTAAGCATGTGAAAGCGGGGCTGCTGGACATTTCTTACGCGGAACTCGGCCCAGCCGATGGCCCTGTGGTCATTTTGTTGCACGGCTGGCCCTACGATATCAACGCATACGCTGATGTCGCTCCTGCTTTGGCGGACAAGGGATATCGAGTGTTGATCCCTTCTGCGCGGGGTTATGGCGATACGCATTTTCTCTCGGCCAAGACAGTTCGCAATGGTCAACCTGCTGCGCTGGCGACTGACCTGATCGACTTCATGGACGCGCTGAAGATCAAGACGGCGGTGCTGGGTGGGTTTGACTGGGGCGCCCGCACTGCAGATATCGTTGCCGCACTGTGGCCGGAAAGAGTGAAAGCCCTGGTCGCTGTGAGCGGTTACCTGATAGGCAGCCAAGAGGCGGGCAAGGCGCCATTGCCGCCAGCCGCCGAACTGCAGTGGTGGTACCAGTTCTACTTTGCGACCGAGCGCGGGCGCCTGGGCTACGAGAAAAACACCCATGACTTCGCCAAGCTCATCTGGAAGCTGGCGTCGCCACAGTGGAATTTCGACGACGCCACTTATGAGCGCAGCGCGGCGTCCTTGCAAAACCCTGATCACGTGGCCGTGTCGATTTTCAACTATCGCTGGCGCCTGGGGTTGGTCAAGGGCGAGGCCAGATACGACGCGCTGGAGAAGAAACTCGCGGTATTTCCATCCATCAGCGTGCCCACCATCACCCTGGAAGGTGATGCGAACGGCGCACCGCACCCACCTGCCGAAGCGTACGCCAAGCGCTTCACTGGCAAGTATGAGTACCGATTGCTCACCGGCGGTGTTGGTCACAACTTGCCGCAGGAAGCGCCGAAAGCCTTCGCCCAGGCGGTGATCGATGCCGATCATCTTTGAACACCGGCTGAGAGGATGGCGATGATGAAGCTGAAATTTCTTGCCGCGATGTCGGCTGCCATTGCAATCGCAGCGTTGACCGCTACCGGTGTTGCCTCGGGCGACGCCAGTACTGGCGACGCCTCACCGATCTATGGCGTGAAATTGCCTGAAAACTACCGCCTATGGCCGCTGATTGCGCCGGCGCAGGAAGCAGCCCCCCTGAATGAACTGCGAGCCGTGCTGGGCAATGACTCGGCCATCAAGGCTTATCAGGACTCAACGCTGCCATTCCCCGATGGCACGGTGCTGGTAAAGCTGGCCTGGAAACATGTGCAGTCCCCGGAATTCGAGCCGGCGTCCATCCCGGGGCCGGCCACGACCGTGCAGGTGATGGTCAAGGACTCGAAAAAATATGCAGCAACCGGTGGTTGGGGATTCGGGCGGTTTATCAACGGTAAACCGGCCGATGAAGCCCAACACGAAACCTGCTTCGCCTGTCACCAGGCGCGAGTGCGGAATCACGACTTTGTCTTCACTCGCTTCGCCCCCTGATTCCCGTCAACCCCGGAGTTAGCAATGAAAAAAGTATTAACCGCACTGGCCGTCGCCGTCAGCCTGAGCATGGCGACACACGCCTGGTCGCAAACTGAAAAACCCACGATTGTGCTCGTACATGGCGCCTTTGCCGATGCGTCGAGTTGGAATGGCGTCGTGAAGATTCTCGAGAAGGACGGTTACCCGGTGGTTGCCGCTGCCAACCCATTGCGCGGTGTAAAGAGCGATGGTTCGGCAATCTCGGCATTGCTGACGAGCATTCATTCGCCGGTGGTGTTGGTCGGCCACTCCTATGGCGGCAACGTTATCAGTGATGCGGCCAACGATCATGTCAACGTCAAAGCCCTGGTTTACGTCAGTGCGTTTGCACCTGAGGCCGGGGAAACCGTCGCCGGGCTGGCCGGCAAATTCCCAGGCAGCACGCTGGGCCCAACGCTGGCTGCGCCTGTACCACTGGCCGATGGGGGCAAGGACTTGTACATCCAGCAGGACAAATTTCACAACCAGTTCGCCGCGGACGTCCCCGCGAAAGAGGCGGCATTGATGGCCGCCACCCAACGTCCGGTAACGGAAGCGGCGCTCAACGAAGCGTCCGGCAGCCCTGCCTGGAAGCATATTCCGTCCTGGTACATCTACGGCGACAAGGACAAGAACATTCCACCACAAGCCATGGCGTTCATGGCCAAGCGCGCCGCTGCCAAAGCCGTGGAAGTGGTCAAGGGCGCTTCACATGTCGTGATGGTATCGAACCCGGAACCGGTTGCCCGCCTAATCGAAAAAGCCGCCACGGCGAAGTAACACGCCAAGGGCGAAGCGGCAGTGGGAGACATCGCTCTGATCATCACCCTCCGTGTTTCGTAAGTAACCTTTCCAAAGAGGGCCCATTCGGGAGGCAGCAGATTTCCGCGCCCGTCATCCGGAGGGGCGCACGTGAGCCGATGCCCGGCTGAAAAGCGGGAGAGGGTGGGGCGACGACGAGGCCAACGCCTGAGCATACCGGGCGTTGTGCTTATCGCGGGCAACCGCAATCAATCAGGTACGCCACGATGTGGAAGATCAATCACAGTTACATTGATGGAGCATTCGTTCCCGTTCAGGGCAATGAAACGGTGCAATGCATCAATCCGGCTACCGAGGAGGTCATCGGTACGCTCACCCTGGCTGATCGTGAAGATGCCAAGCACGCTATCGCGGCGGCTTCGCGTGCTCAAGTCGCGATGGGCCGCACCTCCAAGGCCGAGCGTATCGACATGCTCGAGCAGTTGCAGGCTGCCGTGCTGGCGAGCACGAATGAAATTCGCGATACCGCCATCGAAGAGTACGGTGCGCCGTTTGCCCGTGCGCAATGGGTCAGTCGCTACGCCTCGCAGTCATTTACCAATGCGGCGCTGGTGTTGAAACACTTCGACCTGAGTCGTTCGGTCGGTGACGCTACCGTGGTGATGGAGCCGGTCGGAGTCGCGGCGCTGTTTGCCCCCTGGAACAGCACCGCCGGGACGATATGCAGCAAACTGGCATCGGCCATTGCGGCTGGCTGTGCCTCGGTCATCAAACCGAGCGAGTTGAGCCCCTTGCAGACCACCGTGCTCGCCCAAGCGTTGCATCGCGCAGAGTTGCCCAAAGGGGTTTTCAACATTCTGTTGGGACGCGGCAGTGATGTGGGTGACGAAATCAGCGCCAGCCCACTCATCGCGAAAGTTTCATTCACCGGGTCCACCGCCACCGGAAAGCTCATTGCACGCGCCGGAATCGAGACCATGAAGCGAGTGAGTCTGTCGCTCACGGGGAAGTCGGCCTCTATCATCCTGGATGACGCCGATCTCGACATCGCCATTCCCCTGGCTCTGAATGCTGCGTTCATGAACAACGGTCAGGCATGTGTCGCCGGCACACGTCTGCTGGTGCCACGCACGCACGCCGAGGACATTATCAACCGCGTCAAAAGCCTGGTTGGAGCGATGGTCGTCGGCAATCCGCAGGATCCGGCCACTGCGCTCGGGCCGCTGGTCAATCGCGCCCAATTCGACCGCGTACAAGCTTTCATCCGCCGCGGGCAGGCGCAAGGCGCGACGTTGATTATCGGCGGGGAGGGCAGACCAACCGGCTTGGATAAGGGCTATTTCGTCAGGCCTACGGTCTTTGCCGAGGTCAGCAGTGACATGGACATCGCGCAAGAGGAGATTTTCGGCCCGGTGCTATCGATCATTGCGTATGACTCGCAAGAACAAGCGATCGCTATTGCCAATGCCAGTATCTACGGTTTGCAAGCTTATGTGTTTTCCCGGCAACTGGAACGTGCCCAACGCCTGGCAACCCAACTGCAGGCCGGCTCGGTGTTGATCAACAGAATTTCGCCAGAGCTGCTGGCGCCGTTCGGCGGGGTAAAGCAGTCCGGTGTCGGTCGGGAGTTTGGAGTCTTTGGGCTGGAAGCATTTCTTGAGGCCTGTGAACGTTGAAATGTAAGCGGACAATAAGAATATTTAGAGATTACAGGTAGTTAGCGAGAATGTCGCTCTATTACCGGAAAACAGAAATCTTTTTTCCGGCAATGAAAAGAACATTATCTTTTTTCCGGCAATGAAATGTACAGGCCATCCAGGCAGTTTTCGGTACGGCTGGATGGCTAACCTTTCTCCTTCTACTGTCCTCGGTCGCCCGATATGTCCACGTTGATTGGTGAAGTACCACCCCCACAAGCGGTGAAGGCTGCATCGCTGACGCTCATATAGCATTCTCACAACCGCGTATCTTTGTGATGCCGGCTGACAGCGGACGACCATTCCCGTGATTAAGCCCGAATATTTTTATAACAATATTTTTTGCGGTAATTGACTTTCGGTTATAAAGAAGCTATTTCGATTTATATGAATATTGTGAATTTAAAATCTCGATGCCTGGGCGTGGGAGGGTTAACTTATTGAAATTTGCACACTTTTAATTGTCAACTAAGTGTACTTATCCCCCTGCTTTTAAAGTTCAATATTAAATTAAATCGGTCTTTGCCTTTGGGTCGCGTTCCCTTCGGTCTTTTGTCCAGGGGTTGCATGTCTTAATTGGGCGGCTATGATCACTCAAGTGTCATGTGATTCAGTTGTTCAACAGAGCCGTTGGGGTTGGATATGGATGACGATGATCTGGAGAGAGATAACCAGGGAATTGAACTAAATGCTCAGTTGGCTCCAGTAAAAAATGCCCACGATGGAATCCCCAGAGATTGGAAGGAGTCTGGAGTTCCACCCAGTACTGAAGCCATTCCGTATCAGATCAGAACGATTGATCACCGAGAGGAGCAACTCGCAAGTGAGCGTATATCTGTATTCGAGGAGATTGATCAAGGGCTGCCTGCCAAGAGGGGCATGGAACTCACTGGGTTAAAAAGATCACATTTCTATAAGTTGCTGGAGGATTATCGCAACGGAAAAAATATCGTTCGAAAACACAGGGGGACACCTATAGGAGGCAGTAGAGCAACGTCAGGACAGGTGGCAGCGCTCAGCAAAGCTTACGAAGCTCACTATAAAGGCCCAAAGGCGTCCATCAGTGAGTTGCTAAAGTGGGCCCGCCATTATTGTGAAGCTACTGGTGAAAAACCGGTAAGCCGTCATACGGCAAGAAAATTTCTTCTTAACATACCGGAAAAAGACCGTGACCGGAAGGTGCTCACTGCGGAGCAATTTGATCAAAAGTATGGCTTTAAGCCCAAAAAATTTATTATCGATGGTTTGTTGCGTCGTGTGTCAATGGATCATACTCGAGTGGATATATTGCTCGTCGATGAGTATAACAGGGATGTCATCATCGGGCGACCCTGGATAACCATGATCGTTTGTGACAGGTCAAGGGTAATCCTAGGGTTTTATCTAAGTATGGAAGCTCCGAGTATAAGTACAGTTGCTGCCGCATTGGCGTTTGCGGTTATGAATAAGCAAGGCAGTTTATTTAGTTTTTTGACTCATCCTGATGAGTATCCGTTTCATGGCATCCCGTTTGTAGTTTTCACCGACAATGCTGCAGAGTTTACGAGCGATGCCTTCATTCAGCAGTGCAAAGAATGGGGGATGGAGTGGGATCATCGCCCCATCGGCAAAAAATGGTACGGCGGGATAATAGAGCGTGTAATTGGCTCGTTCATGACCACTGGAGTGCATTTTCTTCCCGGTTCGACCGGGAGCAACGTGATGGAGCGACAAAGTTTTGAAAGCGAGTTAAACGCCAAAATGGACTTCAAGCAATGTGCGGAGTGGATGATGAAGGAAGTTACAGTTTACCATGGAAAAAAACAAGCCGCACTTGGTTGTACTCCGAGGCAAGCTTTCGCTCACTACAAAGCTCAAGGAAAGTATGACTCATCCAGAATTATTTCCACGGAGGATGCGCAGAGGTTTCTCATCGATTTTTGCCCAACCTCGTTCTCCCATAAGGTGCACCCGTATGGCATTAATTTCGCCGGCCGCAGGTATGCAAGTGATACTTTGGAAGACTATGTTGGCCAAAAGCTGGATGTGAAGTACTTGCAGCACGACCTTAACTATATTTGGGTGAAGACTCCTCATGCATTCCTAAAAATTCCTTGTTCTTACACTCGTGACGGGCTGTCTACACATTGGGAATCCTACTCGAATCACAAACAACTATCAAAGCGTATGCCAGCTTTGATTAACAAGGCAGACGGGACTATCGATGATGATTTCGCACTCGCTGCGATGGATCGGCAGGAAGAAATTCTTCAAGAAGCTGAGGCGCTGAAAACGGCTTTCATGAGTGCGCCGAAGCAGTTAGCTCTACCGCCACCACTTCCAGCCCCTCATTCCGTCGAGGGGGATGACCTAGAGGACGTCGAGGAATACCCTATTGAAGAAAGTAAAGTCTATGTTCAAACCGACGAAGGTGCTTGGGAGGAAGAAGATATTTTCCAACCACAGATAATCTTAGACCCCGAAGAGATAGACTTGCTGGTACCAGTGCTGATCATCGATTCTAAGGAGACTTGAGTTATGAGCGACCTCAGTCATGTGAAAGCCGACTTAAGGCACCTAATCGAGTTGCCGGCAGAACAACGGATCAAGATTTGCCGCCATGATATTTGGATCGATACTCCTCGTCTGAAGCCTTTGATGAATTGCTTGAATCACATGATCTATACGGAAAACCAGATACAGGCGTCAAGCATATTCATCTATGGCGAAGGTGGCGATGGGAAGTCGGCCTTGTTTCACCGTCTTCAGGATCTGGGTCACCTGTCAGGGAAAAAAATGGTATTCATCACCCTGACTGAAAATATTAACAGGTACAAATTGCACGATGCGATTTGCGAGCAGTTTCATGTGCACATCGGCAAGAGAACAACCGCTGCAAACAGAATCGATATCATACTTAAGAAAATCGAAGCGGGGGAAATTGGAGCGATCGTTATAGACGAGCTGTCAGATGCGATGCTTGAGGGGAATATCAACAAGAAAGTGATTTTATCGCTACTGCGCAGCCTTGCGGAAGGAAAGCTCAAGTTGTGCGTTATTGCTTTCGGTAACTCAGTAGCTCTCGAAGCGATCGCGCTTGATCGAGTTCTGGATCGGCGGTTTGTGCAATGGGAACTCCAAAAGTGGAAAAAAGATCAAGACTTTGTAAACTTCATTGCCACTTATGAAACGCATCTCCCGCTTAAGCTTGCATCTAATGTCGCATCTCCTAAGCTGAGGTCGCTTATTTACTCAAATTCACATGGTATTCTGGATAACATCGTGAAGATCCTCAAGTGTACCGCGATGGATGCTATCGAACAGGGAGCTGAGCGCATTTACCAAGATCAATTTAGCAACATCAATTCCCTCGCGGCAAAGTACGGCTTCAAAATCCACAATCCCGGAAAGCCTAAACAGAAATGATCATACTCTCGCCCTCACAGTATGCCACCGCCAACGATGTCTTGGCTGCGTTGACGCGTGAGGGTTCATTTTGCCTTGTCTCATCCGAGCCAGGCTTCGGCTTACCGACCTGCATGGCATATGTCAGATCGCGCCTGGCTAAGCCCATATTTACCATAGCAGATCACCCTGAACTTTCCGGGCTAGATCTTCTTGGTCAGCTCTATCATCAGCTACATATTGATGTGGAGTTTCAAGGGAAAAATGCAATACCTAAATTTGTGGTCGAGATTGTTACCTTGAGAGAGGTTTCGACGATATTTATCGATCACATTGACATATTTCTCGGCAATGAAAGCGCGAGGCGTCGTACTATCCAACAGATAAAGTCCATACTGATTGCGCTCCCATTAGTCAACATAGTAGTTTCTGGTCTGCATTCAGACATGTCGGCGATGCTTGATCTCCAGGGCTGCTCACTACACTTCGCTCAGACTTTCAGCTTGAAGGGCTTTCGAGATTTTAATGAATACCAAATTTTTTTTGAATCGATCCTTGCTGGATACCCACTTACGGAGTTTGCAAACGTATCCCTGGAAGTCCTTTACCACCAAACCAAAGGAAATCTCGGCGATACAATTCTGCGACTGTTCCACCCCGTGTACCTGTATAAAGGTAAAAGTAGATGACGGTCTGCATCGATTGCTTACCGATCGAGGGAGAACTTCTATCGTGCTGGCTTTACAGGCAGAGCAGGGTTTCTAGATACACGCCGCTTGGGCGTGAGGAACTCAGCCAAATGTGGTTGGCCTCGGCCCCGGCTGCTGATTTCGATCCGGACTTCTCGCTGAACTCCAGATTCGCGAATGCGGCGTGTGAGGCCGTACACATGAGTCCTGAACTCAGGGCAAATCTTATTCAACCACCTAGCAATTGGCTAATACCGCGCTTTTACAGGCGCACGTTTTGCTATCAGTGTTTGACTGAACAAGTTCGTGTGTGCGAACTTCCTACTTCGCTAAACTATTGGTGCGCCGTGGGTACAGTGATTTGCGCACGTCATAATATGCCTTTGATCGATGCTGCAGAGGTGTTCGGGCCTAAGCTGAGCATGGCCATGAGATTTTTCCAGATGCAGGTTGTACATAAAGAAAGGTATCTTTCAGCGTCCCGGTTTCAAGATGGAGTGCGCTCTATCAAGTCCTTGCAGTCGGTACAGGACATGCTCAAAAACTTTGAGATGAAGGCTATTCAGGGCGAGCTGGGCAACAACGCTCACGAGTCCTGGGAATGGGATTTCTCGAAATTCCTGATCTGCTTGATGCTCTATCCAAGGTTTGGCCTCATCAATCGTTACATGCGTAACGACGCTGCTTATCTTCAACTTCCGATGTTTCAACAGACGTTCACTCTCGGCCCTTTGATAGCCAGTATCGCTCACCGAAGGGTCGCGCTACTTATACTCGGCTGGCTTTACGAGGTCTTACCAGCGGATGAGTCGAACGTGATTGAGGCTCTGTTGGACGCAATAGGCCGCGCGATTGGATTTGCTGATGCCAATGGTTTGGGCTCATCGTGCAATGGTTTCTCGCCAGAACATGCTGCAGTCATTGCACGCCGACTTGTGCAATGGCATCCATTAATAGCCTCCTGCAGGGCTCAACAATTCATCGAGGGATTCACTGCCTCCACTGGAAAGTGAAGTGCGGATGACCTGCTGTCTGCGAATCGATATATGGGGCGAGGACAGGTCGCATGGATACTAAGTTTTTCTTGCTAACCGAAATCTCACTACCTTTGGGCCCTATCTGCCTAGACTGCTTACATGGCGATGCCTGGATATGGGTTGATTTCCTGGTAGCCATGCCACGCGTACGCGTTCTCCAATACTCGATACGTCAGAGCACAGAACGGGGGGCTCCTACATCAGCTCTTTGCACAGGCCTGGGGGGAGGGCACTCGCTAAGCGTAAAAAATCGTCGAATCAATTTTTCCTGTACAACATTATACTCACCATGGCCAGTGGGGAAGGAACTAAATAATGCCCGTGATTTTTGTGATCTATTTTTATCCAGATTCTTTCAGTGGTCTGCAGAGATCTGTAGCAACCGTTCTGATGTTTTCAAGAGTTCTTTAACTTTAATCGTTGAGCAAGCTGAAACAACTATCGCATCTATGCAAGGGATCATCTTGTGTCCATCGCTGCTGTCCAATAGTAAGTCGTCGAATAGCCCTAGATGATATCCACTGAGTCTCAGGATGCAGTAGGCGCCAAAACGCGGCGCTGCTTAAGGCCCGCGTCAGCGAGAAACTCCGGTTTCCCTGCATACCTGACCCTCCATTCAATCTTCCAAATGTGGTTGATGCTGTTCGCACAGATATCTAAGCGTATAGGTAACGCGATCACATTGTTCGACGCGGCCCTGCGTCTCGGTTTCTTCAATTCTCATGCTCGGTCACCCCACATCACGACCCAGCGGACGTAGAGCTATTTCAGCAACCCTAAGATGGGTTCAAGGAGCTGCTGACCTGGCGACCTTCACGTGTCCGCTCGGGTGATTCGCGCTACGGGTTTCTCAGCGATCAACCCATCTTCTTCAGATGGTTGATTACCGTATGCCTGGATATTCCCAGTCGCTTGGCAATCTCCGTCTGCCCCAGCCCTTGGTCTGCGAGCGCTTTGATTTGTGGTCGCAGCTCTTCTGACGCAGCAACCATAGGATGAGGCGCTTTGGAAGCTTGTAAAGGGATCTCGCTGGTCAACAAGCCCGAAACGGTTAGGTCTTCTCTGAGGTGTTCCAGAATCTGTTGGGGAGTTTCGCCTCGTTCTGAAGCGTAGGTCAGCAAGAGGAGCGTAAGCGGGTCTACTCCAAGGGCTTTCGCAAGATCATCGCTCACTTCAAGCGTGACCGATCGGGCGCCGGATTCGAGCCGGCTGACGTATGATTGATCGGCAGCCTGGCCCAGTTCCTGCTGCAACGAAGCTTGGCGCATCCGAAGGAATTGCAGAGCAGCAGCGAAAGATGTGCGCAGTGACATAAGCGTTCCTGTGTAAACGGAACGATATGCGGCATTTGCTTTGTATAAAACAAATGCCTATAGTCATCCACGCTCTACACTCGGCGAGCCCAGCCCCAGCGTTCGGCCCAGCCAGTCGTTTCCTCAATTTACGTCCAAATCGAAATCCAGCCCTGAAGCAAAGCAAGCCAGATTTTGACCTGGCAAGCCGTGGCCGGGCAGCAAGGCCCTGAGCATCAACATCATGCAGATACTTCTCTACTCTGACCTCCATGTCGAGTTCACACCTTTTCATCCACCAGAGATGGTGGCTGACCTCGTGGTGTTGGCTGGTGATATCAGCCTCCAAAGTCGTGGGGTTTTGTGGGCAAATGAGACCTTCAAAGCTCCAGTCGTGTACTGCGCTGGGAATCATGAGTGCTACAAAGGGCATATCGATCGAACAATCGAGAAGATGCGAGCAGCAGCGGCCCCTCACGTTCACGTGCTTGAAAACGAGTCGTGGGTCTTCGGGAATGTCAGATTCTTGGTGGGTACTGCATGGACGGATTTTTCGGCCACGGGGGATACGGTCGCCGCATCCGTGACCTGCGGCCGGGTGATGAACGACTTCAAAATGATTAGGGCCGACTCGAATTATCGGCGCTTGCGGCCGGCCGACCTCGTAGCCAAGAACCACGCCACGCGGGAGTTTCTTAGCCAGGAGCTGAGCCGGCCATTCACGGGGAAAACATTTGTCGTCACTCACCATGCCCCAATGGCTGAGGTAGCGGGCGATGAGCAGGATGGGCATGTCAGCGCTGCGTACTACAACAGGTGGCACTCCTTGGTGGAGCGGGCCGACTATTGGGCGTTCGGCCATACCCACTTATCCGTCGACACTGTCTTGGGTGGATGCCGTCTGCTGTCAAACCAGCGTGGTTATCCAGGTGAGGACTGCGGATTTGATCCGTTCAAATTAATCGAAATCAATTGAGGGATGGTGAGTAGCGTGAGTGCTTGTGAATTGGTCGGACTTCCACCGCTAGTTGTCCAGGCAGCCGGCATCGATTGGGGAGTCACGGTTGACGCGTACCTCATGAACGCGGCCCGCGTGGGTGATCGCATCACGGCAATGGTCTATTGCGATCTGTCGGGCGTCGGTAGCGATGGCATGACCGTTGTGACCCCGAAACTACGCATGGTGAAGCAGGAGGGTGGTTACACCTTAGTGCAAAGCATGACTGGCCTCGATCATTACGTGATTGTATCTGAGCTATCGGAACGTTCTCAAATTGGTGCGTGAATTGTCATCGCCTGATTATCCGCTGGGTTTTATCAAAGCTCGGCTGAGCTTTTACCTCGAAAACCTGTGGCTTTGTTAACTGAGTAAGCCTGCCAAGACCGGTGGTATACAACGGTTGAACTAGTTATTCCCGATCGGTGAGCACAGCCCTACTCACCATGCTCCTTCGCATCCACTACTCAAGGAAAGGTATGTCCGACCTAAAAAAGATGACCCTCACGGTCAAGAACTACAACGTCAAGGCGAGCGGTGATATCGACTCAATCTACGACAATGTACGTTGCGAAGATAGTGAGGGCAAGACGTTCCACTTTAAAGAAGTGGCGATGTTGGACTACTTAAAACGTCATGGCGCCATTGTGACTGACAGCCCGAGAACTTGGTATTACAAACATTTGAATAAAAAATCAATTGTTCTCGTGGCTTTTGAAAAGGGTAACGGAAAGGTCGAGTATGACCTAGATCATATGCGGCTGGTCGCTAGATCAAGCGTTCTGAAGGGTGTTGTGTTTGGGCTTGCGGCGATCCCCGCGGGTCTGATCATCGCGACCGCCACGTACGGAGTCGGGCTCTTGTTCATCCCTGTCTGCTTTTTCTACAGCTATAGAAGCCTGTTCAAAATCCCCAAAATGCTTCGTCGTAAGACGCTGGTAGACGACCTGGCCACTCACGGCGTTGTCGTTCGTTAGCCATCGGCGGCTACCTGGCTGGCCTGGCGCAGGTCGCCAGGTTCAGGCTTATGGCCACAGCCATCGGGATCAGCGCTACCTGAGCGGTATCGTAAAACCTCAATCGGGGATGATCAAAGGTCTATCGAGGATGGCGGATGAGAGAGCTGAAAATCATCGCGCCCTGCGCTCATTGGTCATTTTCTGGATGGAGTGGTCAGCATCGCTGCTTTAGGAACCGATACAACCAGATCGCGATGATTGCGCTGCAGGTATTCGGAAATTCGAAGATCGCGCAAGACTGGCTGGAGAGGCCTGTGCGTGGGCTAGGCTGTCGAGCCCCCTGCAGCCTGCTGTGCACGCTTTCAGGGTATGACGAGATTTATGACCTACTCATGCGTCTTGACCATGGCATCTTCACCTGAGCGTTAGCTCTGATCGGCACCTGGTCTGCCTAACCTCAAGAGATGGATCATAGCCATCCTCCGCCGCAGCCGCACTACAGCCGCTTGCATGCCTGCTGCCATCATAGTGATGTCAACTCCAGCGCTTGGTGGTAGTCTCCCTGCATTTCAAAGCCTCCGCTGCTGGACGGCCTCGCTTTTGATGGCCACAGCAGCCCCGTATGCAGCCCTTCGCTGAGGCTGGGATGCCGGGGCAGGGGGTGCTAACGAACGGGAGCAAGGGATGGCACGGAGAACGTTTTTTTCCTTCCATTATCAGGAAGACGTGTGGCGATGCTGGAATGTCAGGAATTGCCTGGTGGTCAGCAAGGATCAAGAAGCCCAGGGCTTCTTTGATGGCAGTGTATTCGAGGCCTCCAAGAGGGAAGGCGATGAAGCGCTGAAGACCTTCCTTCGCAACGGTCTCAACAACACTTCTGTAACGTGTGTACTCGCTGGCCAGTACACCGCCGGCAGGCGGTGGGTGCGGTACGAGATCGTGCGCAGTGTCCTGAAGGGCAACGGGCTGCTCATCGTTGATATCCATGGCGTGAGAAACAACGACAAGCAGCTCGGGGTGAAAGGCACAAACCCTCTGGATCAGGTGGGGCTGTATCTCGCCAACGGTAAAATTCTCTTCGCGGAGGTCAAGGGCGGAAAGTGGGTGAGGTATGAGGATTACACCCATGCCATTCCGGCCGCTGATCTCTGGTTCGATGCTCCTACCAGCAACGCGGTAGTCCCCCTTTCCAAGCACTGCATGCGATACGACTTCGCCGCTCAGAATGGCAGGGACAACATCGCTGCCTGGATCGAAACGGCGGCTGGGCTGGCTGGTCGTTAGAAATATAGTTCTTGGCGCGGTGGCTTACAGCAATCGACATTTCAGATCACTCAGGTATTGCACATGGCAGTTACACAGCGCCTGGCCGGCGTCAGGATCCACCTGTCCGGATCAAATAAAGAATCGAAACCAGAGATCGCTGCTTTCGTACAGAAGCTCGCAGCAAAGGTCTTCAGCGAAGGAGGCTCCATTGTCCATGGAAGTCATCCCTCATTCACTGCGCCCCTGCAGAAGGCAGCAGAAGACTTCATCGAGGCAGGCGGTAGCAAAGGTGCGCTCACGCTTGTTCGAGCGAAAAGCTTCTCGACCGACCAGTACACCGCTGAAATTGAAGCGCAGAGAGCATTTGCTTCTGTTGAAATCGTACCAGCAGATAATAGCAATGGCATCGCAGCAGACGGTCTGACCCCGATGCGTGATTGGATGGCGGATCGTTCTGACGTCGTTGTCTGCGTGGGGGGCGCTTGGTGGGACGTCAACAAAGCAAAAGCGGGCGTTCCCAATGAGCTTGATGCAATGCTTGAGCTCGGTAAGCCTGGCTTTGTTGTGGCTGGCTTCGGCGGGGCAATCGCAGGCTACCTCAAAGAAGACCCTTCGTTGTTATCTCGCCTGCGCAACGGCTTGTCTGAGGATGCCAATAAGGTCATTGCCGAAAGCACGTCCGAAGACCAGGTCGTGGATCTGATTGTCGAACAGCTGAAAAACCTGCCACTGAACCGGCGAAATATTTCGCGGGGTCGCAACTTCCGTATCTTGGCCCTGGACGGAGGAGGGCTCAGAGGTACCTTCACAGCGGCAGTCTTGGCCAAGTGGGACGACATGCTGAAGGCAGGTGGCGGGAACGATCTGATCTCGCACTTCGATCTGGTGGCTGGCACATCCACGGGCGCGATCTTGGCAATAGGGCTCGCCATGGGTTTGAAGCCACGTCAAATACTAGAGTTTTATGAAAAAAAGGGCCCTCAGATTTTTCCGAAGGATCGGAAGCTTCGGCACTGGCTCAAGTCCAAGCATGACTCGGCCACCCTACGCAGTCTGCTGACGGAGGTGTACGGGGACAAAACGCTGGCTGCAGATTCCCGCTGCCGTTTAGTGATTCCGACTGTCAGGGCCAAGCAAGGTCAGGCAGAGGCGATCGTCACCCCGCATAGCCCAGATCGCACCGCTTACCGAGATATCTCAGCCGTTGACGCTGCACTGGCGTCCTCCGCTGCCCCTACCTATTTTGACGAAGTTACCTTCAATGGGCCTGTCGCGTTGGAGACGTTCCTCGATGGTGGCGTATGGGCAAATAACCCCATCCTCCCGGCGCTGGCAGAAGCAGTTCGTTACCTGAAGATCCCTCTGGACAGGATCGATGTGCTTAGCATTGGCACACTCAGCAGTGAAAGCGATTTTACCGAGCAACTCGGAAAGGGCATGGCAGGTTGGGCACCTCACAGCGTTGATCTCTTTTTCGCCGCCCAGGAGCATGGTGCTCTGGTACTTGCGGAGAGCTTCCTGGGCCCAACACGTCACGTGCGCGTTAACCAACAGACGCCTGACGAAATCAAGATGGATGACGCCGAGGCTATCCAGGAGATGGCGCGACGCGGCAATGAGGCTGGTAAAGATCATTTTGCAGAGGTGCGCTCCAGATTCTTTGACGGCCAGCATGTTGATCCGTGGGAGCTGTTTTAAAACGGCATGGGCGCTTGGGAGATAGTCTCCCGACGCCCGTTTGGTTACTGACGTTTAATCGACCCTGATTGCGAGGCGGTCATGTCATTCATCTATCAGCTTGCTGTTTTGGGAGCGCCATCGGCCGAGCAACTCTCTGAGCTTGAAGCCGCCGTAGCCGATGCGGTTTCAATGTTTGGCTTGGGGTTGGGCCATGAAGTTGGCTGGGAAGTAGCTCCTGCTGCTTTCATTCCTCATCAGCAACGATCGGCCGCAGTCGTATTTTTCGGTGGTGTGGGCGCTGATCATCCCAGCCTGCCAAGCCTACTGCGTGGCGGCGTGCCTGTTGTCCCCGTCGTGTCCGATCTTGGTCGAGTCGCGACGGAAATCCCGGAAATCCTACGGCCATTGAATTGCTTAGCGTACCGCAATGGTGGGGCGAAGCGGGTAGCTGCCGCGCTTTTGGAGTGCGCAGGTCTGCTTCCGAAGCAACGTCGAGTCTTTGTCAGCTATCGGCGCGACGAGGCTCGGCAGGCTGCCCTGCAGATGTTCGACGCATTGTCTGCCAGGCATTTCGATGTTTTCCTCGATACCCATAGCATCGCGCCGGCTGAAGATTTCCAGACCATGCTATGGCATCGGCTTTGCGACTCTGACGTGCTCTTAATGCTCGACACGCCGGATTACTTCAACAGTCGATGGACGGCTGCCGAATTCGGAAGGGCGCTTGCCAAGGGTATTAGCGTTCTTCGTGTAGGGTGGCCTGAAGCCCAGCGCTCTACACGTCTTGGCACCGCAAGCTTGGCTGAGCTTGATGCGAGTGAGTTGGATGCCGCTTCTGGGCGGATTAGTGATCAGGCCATTGACCGTATCTGTCTTCAGCTCGAAGAGGTACGCAGCAAAAGTCATGCGGTGCGAACCGTTAACCTCGTGAGCAATCTGCGGAACGGCATCGAGCTCATTGGGGGCGAGGTGATTGGCATGGGCACCGGCCGCGGGATCCGGGTACGTCTGCCTGATGACCGAATGGTTGTGGTTTATCCAACAGTCGGAGTGCCGACTTCGACGACTATGCACGAAGCTTCAATGAACTCACCTGACGAATCCGTGGCCATACTCTATGACCATGTAGGGTTGCATCCCCAGTGGATGACTCACCTGGATTGGCTCGGGCAGCACATCCGAGCGACACGCTGGGTTAAGGCCACTGAAGCGGCCTGGCAATTTGCAGACTGGAGTGCATAGAAATGGGTGCGATTTTCCTTTCAGCCAGTATCCCTGTAGTCGGAAGGGGGCAGTATTACGAGACCGCTGATCCATTCCTGATCCAGTGCGCCGTTCGTGAGATGGCCATTGCTACCGTTCGCAAGCACAAGATTGTCTGGGGTGGCCATCCTGCCATTACCCCGATGATTTGGAGTATCTGCGAAGACTTAGGGGTTGAATACACAGAGTCTGTTGTTTTGTATCAAAGCCGCTTTTTCGAAGGCCGCTATCCGGAAGAGAACCAGCGGTTTGATAACGTCGTTTATACCGATCCTGTCCCCGGCGATATTCAAGCTAGCTTGCAATTGATGCGGGAGGAAATGCTCTCTCGTGAGGATTTGATTGGTGCTGTATTCATTGGTGGTATGGATGGTGTTGAGGTCGAATACGAGATCTTTAAGCGGTTCAATCCTGAGGCTTTCGTTCTCCCAGTTGCTGCTCCAGGCGGTGCAGCGCTCAATCTTGCTCGCGACAAAGGTTACTTTGATGGGCCGGAGCTAGATGACATAGATTTTGCCACACTCTTCAATCGTTATTTGCCAGTTTAATCGAAACGGGGGAGAGTTGACCTACGAAAATTGCGACTGGCTCAAGGCGTGTAATCGATATGCCTATGGAAAATGGCAGTGGCCGGTATCTACGCCCATTTGTCATCTGGAATAGCTAAAATTGGTCAAGGAATATCATGTACCTCGGATTTGAACTTGAAGACTACAAGCCACTGGAGTACGTGTCGCAGAAGGAGGTAGATGAATACAAAGCGCGCGCACGCAACCTCAATATCCAGGATCTGGCAGAATTCGTAGTGACTCGACTACAAGGCCATGATGTTCTCGATGCCAAGGGACTCGCGGACATACTATTTCCAGCGAAGCAGGCTCACATTTTTCTCTCTCATTCCCATAGGGATGAAGACAACGCGATAAAGTTCGCTATCGCGATGGAAAGGCGAGACGTCAAGGTCTTCATTGACTCATGCGTGTGGGGATCTGTGGACGCTGTTTTAGACGTTGTGAATGAGAAATACTCTGACTCCGAAGTCGTTGGCGATCAGAAATATTTCTCGCACAGAAAGTGTGATTTGGCGTCAGCAGCTGTGCATATGCTGCTGACGACTGAGCTTAATAGAATGATCGATGATACCGAGTGCTTCGTGTTTTTTAATACGAAGCAATCTGTTCCGATAAGGCAGCAAGGGCAGGAGAATGGCAGGATGCTAACACTGTCTCCTTGGATCTATTCGGAACTGTCTTTCAGTGCGCGGGTGCGTAGTAGAAAGCCCTCTAGAAAACGGTTGCCGAAGCCCAGTAAGTTTCGTGTTGCTGAAGATTGCATGCAGAGTGTATTTCATCTTGCGAGATCCGCTGTCTTTGGATTCGACGCAGACTCCGATCATCTTCCCACGATCACAGGTGAAGAGTTAAGGACGCACTTCCGGCATACGCGTTATCGAGGAAGTTTTTATCTTGACTCACTCTATTACCAATACGAGCTTGAGGAAGCGTTTTCCGAAAGGGCAGTTGACTCTGCATTAATAGATTAGCCTTGAGGCGAGCGTGAGGGGTAGCTGGATCCTTATGGTATTATTCGCTTAAACTGATCTGCTAAGATCGGCTAAAGTGAGCCGTGCATCCCAGTTTTCTGCTGCGATAGAGTGGGAATTGAGCAATGGATTGCGATCAACTGGTAAACGACCTCCGGGACTACATGGCTTCTGAGCAAGGTTCTCGCGAAGCTGCAATCCAGTCGCTATTCGAAGGGTTCGTTAGAGACAGTGAGCTAGTAGGGCTCGCCGCACATCTTCAATTGTCTGACGATACGGCCTTAAAGTCAGTGATCAGGGAAATCTCTGGGCGACAAGGCGTAATCAATCGGCTTCAGGAGCGCCTCCGGAAGCTGCGCAACGAGCGGCAGGTTAGCCAGGCGGTACCAATGCGACCAGGCAAGAACAAGGGCTCGCTTTTGAGAGAGCTCACCACTCTTGTCGCCGCTGCTGACCTGCAAGCTGCGGAGCGCTTGCTTCTGACTGCGCTGGAAGAGGGGCAAGACCCGGATTATTTGACCCTGTTGGGGCGGGTCTACACACTCCAGCATCGTCCCGTAGAAGGGGCTAGGGCCATACAATCAGCTGATGCAATTCGGCGTCAACAAGGTGCGTTCGTCCTTGATCGCACTATGAGCCTAGACCATCACAACCCAAGCGCAGCCGATTTGGATTTCATCCAAGAGAATGCGCGCCAATTCGCTCCTCTGGAAGACGAGACCTTTGAGTTTCGGCATTTTCAGACTGACAGCGCTAGTGTCCGGGTGGAGCCGACCGCTAGACCGAATGATCGTGATGCGGATGGCGCCGGCAGCGGGGAACAGCCGCATCGAGCGAATTGCACGAAGGAGCCCAAACGCCGGCTTAGCTTAAACCCAGCGGGGGTTAACTCGCTTAATCGCGATGCTAGTACACAGACCCACAGCGCGAGCGTCCGGGTGGACTCGGCCATTCGACCAAATGGCCGTGAAGTAGATGGTGCCGACAACGCACAACAGCTGCATCGAGCAACTGGCACGAAGGAGCCCAAGCGACGGCTCAGCTTAAATCCAGCGCGGGTTAACTCGCCTAAAAGCGATGCCAGTACACAAACCCACAACGCGGGCATCCGGGTGGATGGCAGTAAACAAGCTCACACTCTCGGCACGCCGGATCCTTCCCCGTGGTCGACTTCATCAGTCGACAGCACCCAAAAAGCACATATAGATCTCTCTGCGGAGCCAGCCCCGGAGGTCGAGGTAGACGTCTCCGCAAAGATATTGAGCCGTTTCCTGGCCGACGAACCGGTGCCTGGTGCGTTGTCTGATTCCCGCGACGTTGATGCGTTCTACCTCGACCAGATTGAAGATGATGGCTCTATAGGTATGGGGGACATACCGTACTCGGAGGATGCCGACTTCGACCCAAACCTCGCAGCGGAATTGGCTGAGCTAGAACTGTACGGCACCACGAGAGCGCGTGAAGACAAATCCCAAAGGGACAGTGAGTACCTGAAGGACGCTGATGACGAGTTCGCTTTCTATGCATTCGATCCAGACACTGTATTCGACAATGACAAGTATCAGGTCGAGCCCGTTGGGGGCAATTCAGAGAATCGGATAACGCGTGAGGAGCGTGCGAAGCAAAAGGCCGTAGAACTTGTGTACAGGTACGATTGGCCGCATGGAACGCTTCCCCTGATTCAACAGATTTACATCATGAGCGGATGGGGCGCGACCCGGGTGGCATTGGAACGAGCGATCGATGAAGGGCTGACTCCTGAGGAGCTCGTGCTCGCTGCGCACATCAAGGTCATCTGGGCTGACAATGATTTGTATTGGATCGCATTCGACAGTACTGGCAGCACCCGCCTGTCCTACCATGCGTTGTCTTGGCGCACGGCGCTGATGATTGTCCGTTCATTTGAGTCGATACCGCAGGTGGAGGAGATCGATGTGCTCTTGGAGCAGCTTTTTGAGTATTGGTACGAAAACGCCACGCTGAGGCGTGTATTCAAAGCCTTCGCGAGGTACCTGTGGTACCGGTTTGGTGATATCGACGGTGCCCTTCCCGCACGTCAGATGGGCGATTTTGACTCGCCCTATCAGCGCCCTGGAGAAGAGTACAGCGACCTTGGTATTCCGAATGATCTTGAGACAGCAAGTCTTCGGGAACTTCAGGCATATGGCGTACCGCAGATCAAAGACCCGCAAGAACCGAGCTGCTATTTCAGCGATCTCCCCGGTGGTACGGAAGAAGGTGAAGACGTCGCGTCGACTAAACAGCAAAACGATCAGCCAGCTGAACTGAATGGCGGCGAGGTTCGCTCCGATGCCCAGGTAGACACTCCTACCTCGGAGCTGGCCGGGGAAGACAATCGCGGATGACCAAGACAGCAATGGTCAGCTGCGCTACGCAAACAGACGATACAGGCTTGTCCTGCCCGACCACTCGTAAATTGGACTCACAGGGAGTACCGCATGAAGCCGCTTAAACTTACTCACGTACAGGGTTGTTGGGTTAAGCGCTTAAGCCCCGGTGGCCAAGAGGAGATTGGTGTCGTCAAGATGGCAATCCCTGAGACTGGAAAGACTCAAGTTCACTGGATTCGAGCGGGTAGTGCGAGCATCGTTGATTCTGATGCCCTGAAATCGGGATTTGTGAATGGCCAAGACGTTCTGGACGCGATGCCCGGGACAGGTGTTCGCTCGCTAGGCCTAGGCGCGATCATGCAGCTCAGAGACTTAGCTGGGAGCGAGCAGGCGCTCGTGGATTTCCCTGAAAAGGGAGAGCGACACTGGTTGCCGTACCAATACCTACGTCAGGTTAAGGGCGTCAGGCATCGGTTTGTGACCGCTCAGATGGGGGGCGAGCCTGACGCTGAGCGTGTGCGACTGCGGTTGCTCGCTCACGCCATCAAAGTATGGAATGAGAATACGGGATCCCTGTCTCACCTGGAAATTGACCCGCTGCCGCATCAAATCAACTTGGTGCATCACATCCTCGCGTCGAACAATCTGAGTTGGTTGATCGCCGATGATGTTGGTCTGGGCAAAACGATTGAAACGGGCATGTTGCTCCACGCGCTGATCCAGCGAAAGCGTGTGAAGCGCATTCTCCTGATCACGCCCGCGGGGTTAACCAAACAATGGCAAGATGAGCTGTACTACAAATTCAAGCTCGAAGACTTTGAAATCTATCATGAGGATTTCTTCGTCAACGAGCCGCGCCAGTGGAAGATGCACGACTGCGTAATTGGGTCGTTGGATCGCCTCAAGCAGCCTGATCACCTCGAAAGTCTGCTCCAAGCAGAGCCTTGGGATTTGGTCATCTTCGATGAAGGTCACCGTCTCAGTCGTCGCCAGTACGGCCTGAAGTACGAAAGTTCTGAGCGCTACGATCTCGCCAAAGCGCTTCGGAGTCGCACAGAGCACATGCTGCTTCTCAGTGCGACTCCTCACCAGGGTATGCAGGACAAGTTCGTAGCGTTGCTTGAGTTGCTGCGTCCGGAACGGCGAGAAGAGCTTCAAATGCTCAGACTCAAGCCCGAAATTCTGCGTGACATGGTTTACCGCAATCACAAGGCAGACGTTACCGATGCTGAGGGGCGCTTCATTTTTGAAGGAAAAATTACCTCTGCGCTGCAGGTATCCAGCAGCCAGGAATCGATTGACTTCGACCATACCCTGCAGCACTACCTGCGCAAAGGGTATGCCGCAGGCGAGGCTTTAGGTCAGACGGGGAACGCTATTGGCTTTGTGATGACGGTGTACCGCAAACTCGCCGTGTCTAGTGCAGCTGCGATCCACCAGGCTCTTCGGAATCGACTTCAGCGATTGCTGGACAACTTTGGTGAAGACAGAATATCCAGTGCACCGGCTGATCAGCGCTATATAGGTGAGTGGGAAGAGCAGGTCAGTGGTGAGGCAGAAGAGTTCTTCGCAGGGGAGATTCAGCTCCTCAAGCAGCTCATCGATGACGCTGCGCTGCTCATGGCGAATGATTTGAAACTCACGGAGTTTCTCGACAAGGTCATCGGGGCAATCAATGCGAAGAACCTTGAAGAGAAGGTGTTGATCTTCACCGAGTATCGAACCACACAGCGCTATCTCAGGGATGCACTGGCGGCCCGGTTTGGTGGGGACAAAGTCGCGCTCATCAATGGCTCCATGCAGCACGTGGAGCGTCGAGAAGCGATCGCTCAATTTGAGACGCAGGGTCGGTTCCTTATTTCCACCGAGGCGGGTGGTGAGGGTATCAACCTACAGAGACAGTGCCACATGATGGTGAACTATGACCTGCCCTGGAACCCCATGCGCCTTGTCCAGCGGATTGGTAGGTTGTATCGCTACGGGCAGAAGATGAAGGTCGTTGTGTTCAACATCCAGCAGTCCGATAGCCTTGATCAGGAGATCGTTGACCTGATGTACCAGCGGATCGATAGCGTTGTTGATGACTTGGCCGAGGTTCAGCATCATGAATTCAACGAAGGTCTGAAGGACGAAATACTCGGCGAATTGGTGGATCTAATCGATGTGGATGACATCCTTCAGCAAGCAACGAAGCTAGGTATCGAGCGTACCAGCGAACGCATTGACGCTGCCCTGGAGGAGGCCAAGCGGGCTGCTGAGAAGCAGAGGGAAATCTTCGCCCACGCCGCGACAAATGACATCAACGAATTGGGGGATCAAGTGGCAATTACCATCGATCATCTCCAAAGCTTCGTCACAGGCATGTTCGGCCAGCTCGGTGTTGAAATTTCTGTTCCTAGCAACGAGCCGCGGCTCTTGCGAATTCGCTTGCCTGACCTGGTCATGCAAGAGCTGGGACGCAGCAGAAAAACTTCGTCGCGTATGGATGTCACCGTTGACAGGGAGCTCGCTGCTCGTCGCCCAGAGATCCAGATGTTGGATTTGACCTCGCAATTGATGCAGTACCTGCTTGCCAAAGCATGTTTGTATGACTTTGACGGCCTGGCAGGATCTGTTTGCTCACCAAGCCTAGGGAGGGAAGATGGCGCATTGCTAGGAGCGATGCTTCGCTGGCAAGGCCCGCAGGGAAATCGTGTGCGCCAGGAGTTTGTAACTATTTTGGCCGGGCAGGGGGAAATCAAGGTCAACTCTCCAGAGGCCAGTAATTGGCTGATGACGCCCGCGCGTTTCAGTGCACAAACGACATCAGCACCCTTATCGAAAGCTCTTTTTAATGCAGCCGATGAGGTGGCCAACAAACGGCTGGCCGAGCTAAGCAATCAGTTCCTGATACCTGAAAACCTCGATTGGGCAGGAGCGGCCTGGACGTTTCCCCGCTGAATGCAGGAGCCCATGTCCCGCGCAATCCTACGAACTGGGTGCCGGCGGTTTCAAGGTGCCGGCACGCCAATTCCAGTCGCTACTCGCTCACATGAAACCTCGGCCGATTGACCTGGGAAGTGCAGTCTGTTAACACCTTGGCCAGCAAGAGTTTGAGGGCAAAAGAAAGCCCGCTGCTAGGCGGGCAAGGTCTATCACACGTAGGGATGACTTTAGGTTCACTCGCGCACCGTGAAAATTAAGTGGAAGAGAAGTCCCTGGAATGTGATGGTCGCATCGCTAAGGCGGTTCGTTACTGAACCATTCGTGCAGGTGAAATGGGTGGCCTTGCAGAGCAAGGCAGCAGGTCTGTTAAGAAAGCAGATTTTGGATAGAGCCAAGCAGGGCGCTGAGGGCAGAGGTTGACGCTGGGCGTAGCATCAGTTTGAAGGGGAGCAGACCATGCTGCCCTCCGAGCTGCAGCCAGAGAAGCTCGCAGTGATAGAAATCAGGACACCCAGGACTCAACGGTCTCTGCGCCGTAATCCGATTTCCATTCCTTCAGTGTCTTGTGGTTCCCGCCCTTGGTTTCTACCCGCTCGCCGGTGTGGTTTTTTTTGCAGACTTTGAGCTGGCGAGGCTTACGTGTAGCTTTCTCCACAACTGGGGCAGAGCGGCGTGAAGCAGGCGGATCCAGCAGGTCAATCACATTGCGCAGGCCGTAGCCGTACTCGCCGAGCAAATTGCGGAGTTTGGTCTCAAACTCAATCTCTTTTGAGGCCGTCGTCATTCTTAATGCTTTCCAGCTCGGCGAGCTGCTGGGCCAATTGTTGTTCGAGGTTTCTAAATTCTGCGAGAGGGGACATGTTTCACCTCAACAAGAAAAAAGCAGTGTACATAAGGATGACCTAGATTTCCTTCGACTCTGAAGAACAGGGGGGCTCAGCGCTTACACTGACAGCTAATCTCATCACCAATCGACTCTTGTCGGTACTTATCGACCAGTGCCTCAGCCAGTTGAACCTGCTCAAGAATTGATTTCGCATGAGGTAGGAAGGCACGGCCGGCAGGCGTTAGCCTTTGACTGCGGGTGGTACGCTCCAGCAGACAATTGCCCAGATGCGCCTCAAGCTCGCGCACGAGCTTAGCTACCGCCTGAGGGGTACAGCCGAGCGGCGCGGCTGCGGCAATGAAGGATTCGAGTTCGACCGTTTTAACGAACGTCAGCATGCTGGTTAGACGATCTATTTTCCTAACCTTGAGCAGTTTCTGTATCTGGCGAGCTCGCTTGGTCACCGCTAGGTGGAGCATCGACAGATTGAGGCCTTAAGATTTTTCGCCAATCCAATGTTTCGTCACCCGTGAATAACTTCTCGATGGTAAGCAGGCCTGCATGACCAGGAAAGTTGCTGACTGCAGAGCTAAGTAGTGCGCGGCTTTGCTCGACGTTAGCCAATTTTCGATAGCGCTCGGCGAGAGTGAGACTGATGGCTGCCTCGAAAAGTCTTGGCACTCGCAGACCACTTGGCTTCGATCTTTTTTTGAAGAAGTCGTCGTGGGCTTGGTGGTGAACCTGAAGATCCCAATGTTCGGCAGGGTCGATAGCGTAAGAGAGCAGCACAAGCGCCTCACCTGACGGCGTTTCCAAGTACTTCTGCATCGTCTGGTGTACCGCCTCGTAGTTGGGAGTGCGGCATTCTTCGGGAACGTTAATGTTGAATAGAATATGCAGGGCTGCCATCGCTGGGAGATCGTTCTTCGAGGCTTGCGGTATGAGGCGTTCGATCTCCAGCAGCACTGGACGTAGGTCGGTAAGCTGGGCTCCTTCACTACGTGTTTCGATGGCGGCTAACTGCACAATGAATCCCTCAAGGCGTTTACGCGACTCACTGGCAGATCCTAAAGGATTTGCAACCCAGTACTCTGGTGCCAGCGGCATCACAACTACACCAGCTCGCTCCAGGCGGTAGTCATAGATTTCCCGATCAAGCTTGGTGCTTTGATTAATGAAGGATCTGATGACATGGCGGGTCAGACGGGCTAGACCTTGGAAGGTCAGAGTGGGCTGCCGGTCAACATAACTGACCTCTGCATGGCCATGAGGGAGTGTGAGTTCGTCGGGCAGTTCAAGCACCTGGTGGACGTACTTTGATCGCAAAAAGTAAGCCTGCCGCAAAGCCTCCACAAGGTCGCATTGAGCAATAGCATAACCTACCAATGCGTCACCCGTTCTGTAATAGCTTTCGTCAACATGGTTCAAGACGAACTCTCGATACCGGCGGCCGAGAGCAAGATGTTCCGTCGTCAATATTGCAGCCCTGACCTCCAGTCCCACCTCCGATTCAACGCATTCAAGCGCTTCGTCAATGGGGACGCGTTTGCGCACGTCCACGTCCTCCCATGTCGAGCTGTAGCCATCAAAATCCTGTGCGAGGGATTCTATGGCTGAGACCATCAAGGTGTAAGCAAGGCCTAGATCGTCTCGGATCCGATGGATGCCGGCCACATAGGTCTTGATTGCTCTCATCGCGCCTAGGTAGACCCGGCGTTCAACGCCCACCAGCTGTTCACAAAAGTCGACCAGCTCCTGCGCGTCTAAGTCCGTGATATAGAGCTCAGGGTCAAAGCAGCGTCGAATGAACTGTGAAGGTGGATGATATGAGCTAAGCCCAGGCTCTCCATTAGTCAGTTGAGCAGTGAGCTCTGGATCGGGCGTGACGATCGCATTGAGCGCGAACGAGGCCACGGCTGAAAAGTCTTGTATGTAGGGCTGGACGTTGTGGGAAACCAGTATTCCCGAAGCTTCACCGGCCTGCTCCATATTCTCCAGCAGCTCATACACCAAGGCTTGGCTTCCCTTCCTACCGTCGGTGCTGCGCAGCGTCCCAGCTTTAGTGACGATGTCGTCACGCCAAGGAAGCTTCAAATTTGTGTAGAGCACACCGCGTAGCTGGTTGGTTCTTCCAATGCCCATCGAAAACAGCTTACCGGTGTTGATCTGCAGCATCGAAAGCTCCTAGCAATCCTATGAGGGGCAGTCAGCCCCGGCTCACGCTGATCATACCCTGGCCTCGCGTGTTGGGCTTTGTTTCGATCTGAATACCAGTCCTGTCCGGTTACGCGCATTTATTCGAGCGGTGCGCTTTGGAAGAATGCAATACATGCATCCGTACCTCTGGCCTCCTACGTATTAACGCGGGCGAGCGGGCGGACAGGACTTCCAGAGCAACCGCAAGATGACTGCCAAGGTATTGAGGCAACTGATCGACAAGACTGACATCCCGTGCGTGACCACTCAGATGGGTAAGTCGTAGTGGACGAGCTTCACACTCGCTTCTTGGGTAATGCCGCACTGTCTGCAGGCGACTTCGTTCACCGCGCGGTGGAGGCCGGGGATTTAATCGTCAACATCGGCCACGACGTGATCGAGAAGCCACCGTTCTCCATGATGCGCGGCGGTACTGAGGTCGTTCATGTCAGCTTTCGCTCTGCCGAAGTCGATGCCGTGTACTTTCCCCAGATTGAGGTGGTGGGCGACATCGCCAACGCGGTATGGCAAATCAGCGAAGCGCTGGACGATACATCCCATTGGGACTTCACCCGCTTGATGACCATTCGTGAGGCCAACGAAGCCCAGATTGTCGAAGGTGCGGACGATGATTGCTACCCTGTCTACCCACAGCGGCTGGTAGCCCACATCCGAAAGGTAGTCATCTCGCTAGGCCAGTAACCCCGCTTGATCAAAAAAGGAAGCGGCCTCGGGGTTGCTTCCTTTTTTGCGTTGAGATCACAAGCTCTGCTCTTCGATCGATTCGGAGGCTGGCCAAGTGCTACTTCTTGGTTGAATTTGAGTATAATCCCCACCTCTATCGCTGGCTCGTCCAACTGCCACTGACCCAGACGCATAGCGGTAGCCCTCCGTGATGCAGCGCCGCCGCTTGGCGCTATGAAATTCGATTAAGGATGATTCGATGTACGTAGGTTTTGAGTTAAATAGTTATGAACGTCTGACCGAGCCGTATCAATTTGAAATTGAGAATTTTCGCCGGCAAGCGAAGGGGCGTTACGATGGACTATCCGAATACCTGATTGGTGTATTTAAAAATAAGGACGTCATTGATGCTCAGGCAATAGCTGAGCACATTTTTCCTGATCAGGATGCTGATGTATTCTTGTCTCATTCTCATGGTGATGAGGATAAGGCGATAGAGTTGGCAGTGTCACTGCAAAACAAGGGTTTAAAGGTATTTGTTGACTCTTGCGTCTGGAGGCATTTTCACGAACTACTTGATGACCTCAATCAACACTATGCCGAACCTGTGGTTGATGGAAAGCGAACGGTTTATAGTTATCGTAAGGCAACAGACATGGCGGCGGGGGTGCATATGATGCTGAACGGTGCTCTTCATAAAATGATCGCTCGATCTGAGCTCTTTATTTTTTTGGACACCGAACAGTCAATCCCCCTTGAGGACTATGAGAGCTATGATAGAACGTTTTCTCCGTGGATTTACTCTGAACTGGAATTTAGCTCCCGCGTGAGATATACCACGCCAGAGCGACGCTTCACTCTTTCAGCTGAGTCAGTAAACGGCCTTGAGCATCTCATAAAATCAAGCGCGTCGGCAAAAAAGGATGTTCTGCTCGCATATAAAGCGTTCAATCGCCATCTACCTAAAGTCACAGGAGCTGAACTCCAAAATTGGTATGATCAGCGTGACGTCCAAGTTGAAGAATTGACACGTGCCGAGACGACACTGAATGCCCTGTACGATACGTTAGCCTTGGAAGAGAGGTTTAATGACTTAAAATACAGGATGAAAGAGGAAGAGCAAGCTAGCCGTGAACAGTAAATCTTGCCATAGGCTGGGTGAACGCCGCTCGAGTCACTACGGAGATCGAAATGTCGTATTTCACACAAGCAGAAGCACGGAAGGTCGGACAGCAGGCTCTACGTGGCGGCCGTAGTGCCATTGATGCAATTAAGAATGCCCAGAAGAACTACAAGGTAACGGAACGATTCGACATCTTCCTCTCCCACGCTATGGTGGATGCGGAGCTTGTCCTTGGGATCAAAATTCTGCTGGAGGAGGAAGGCAAGAAGGTCTATGTTGACTGGATTGATGACCAGGCTCTGGATCGCAATCGCGTTACGGCCGACACCGCCGAAGTCCTGCGCCACCGCATGCGGCAGTGTGAAAGCCTTCTCTACCTCGCCACTGAGAACGCTCCTAAATCCAAGTGGATGCCATGGGAACTCGGATACTTCGATGGTTACAAGAATGGCAGTGTATCTGTTCTACCAGTAATTGACGAATCGGACTCCCCCTTTGAAGGCCAGGAGTACCTGGGACTTTATCCAGTTGTCACAAAAGAGATGGTCATACAGAGCAACACGAGGCCTGCCTTAGGTCGCGGAATTCGCCGTCCTTACGGCTCACCTTTAGACGTTGGATTTCCGTTTTCACCTGAATTGCCAGACTTGCCTAACTTTCCCTTTGGAGGGCCCAAGATTTTCTGAGGGAGCTGGTGGGCAGTCGAACTCGCTAGAGGCTGCAATCAGCAGCCTCTAGCTGGCAACCAGGTAAACAGCGGAAGCACAAACTCGCCGAGCTCCTCCATGGTTTCTTTCACAGGCCGGCTCGACACCCGCATGTTTAAGGCGACATGCGAAAAGCCATCGCGCAGAGGGAGCACGATACCTGCGGTACTGATCGCAATGTATCGCATCGCCGCGGCAAGCCAGCCGGCACAGACACAGGATCATAGATCTGGCCCACATCGCCGAACGCAGGATCCCGGAAGGGTACATCTCTGAGCCAAAGCGCCGCAAACCGAGCTCATCAGCCAGTGTGGCCAGCGCAGTGAGGTTTCGCATCGTCGGGGTGTCGCTGCGTGGATAGCCTTCAAGGGGGGGGGTAAGCAAGCCAAAGGTCAGCTCACCTGGCTTGAATACCTTGTCGAATACGCTAGCTGCCGGCGTAGCCGCGAAATTTGTATAGTCGAGCATGGGCTTACCTCTTGAATGTGTTCAGCGCAACCGCTTACGTTTTTTCAAGGGTATCGATCGTTTGGGGTTGTGCTGCCAAGCTGCCGAACGAGTTACTGGCGTCCACATACCTCAACGCAGATTTCATATCCCGCCATCCTACATAGCTCATCAGGCCTTTGATGTCCCAGCCGTTCGCGGATGCCCAGGTTGCAAAACCCCTGCGCATCGAGTGGCTGCTGTAGGTCGAGGCAGGGATGCCCGCAGCTTCCAGAATTCGTCGCAGCAGAGGAATCATGCTACTGGCCCTGAAGCCTGTATCAGAAAGGTTTCCCCAGCGATCAAGCTTGCGGAACACAGGCCCATCCGCAATGCCTGCAACGGTGATCCAGTTGATATAAGCCTCAACTGGGCAGAGCTGGTTCAGCGCCGGCGTATGGAAGGTGCTGCCATGATGTGCGCGATCGGTCTTGGAATATGGCAAGTAGAACGTGATCCCCACGCCGGCTTCTGCCTGGGTCGTCTCGACTCGCAGCCTTGCCAGCTCATCGCTACGAAAGCCCCGCCAAAAGCCAATAAGCAGTAATGCGGTATCGCGACGGTGCCGCATCAGGCTGCGGTAATCACCTGCCTCAACTGCCAGGCCGGCTTGCTTATCCAGCCAGTTAACCGCTTTCTGCAGATGGCGCAGTTGCAGGGGAGCGGCCTGCTTCTGCTGCGCAGGATGAACGACGCGAATACCTTTGAGCATCTGCCGAACCTGAGGCGACTTGGTCGGGTCGGGGAAGCCTTGTGTGATGTGCCATTGAGCCAGGGCGGCAAGTCGCTGCCTCAACGTGCTGAGCGCGAGCGTCTCTGCATACTCCGCCAGATAACGAACGATCCCCTCGGATGTTGCCGGCAGAAAGCCGCCCCACGTTGATTCATAGTGTTCTACTGCTGCTCTATAGCTTTTGCGGGTGTTATCCCGCGTACACGCCGTCAGGTACCGCTGAGCCTTGTCCATCTGTCATACCTGCCATTCGCACCCCGCCTAGGCACGATTCTGAGCTATTTCATCCCATAAGAACACATAACTCTCCATTATTTACTCTTGGATTTTAGGTTGGTGTTGATCATAAAATGAGCTACGATGTCATGTATAAACGTGTTATGTAACACATTACGAAATCGTAGGAGAGACCATGGCCCGCGGCGGCATTAACAAGGCTCTAGTGCAGAAGGCGCGCGCTGCGCTGCTTGCCCGCGGGGTAAATCCGAGCATCGACGCAGTGCGCGTCGAACTTGGCAATACAGGGTCGAAAACCACTATTTCGCGGTATATGCAGGAGCTGGAGTCCACAGATGTGCGCCCCCAGTCTCATCCAGACCGTCTGAGTGACGAGCTATCTGCAATGGTCAGCCAGCTCCTAAAACGCGTGCTGGAGGAGGGCAATGTGGCCCTGGCGCAGGAGAGGCAGATTCATGAGCAGAGCATCGCAGCCAGAGATCAGCGTGTTAGCGAGTTGGAAGCTGAGCTCAAGAAAACCAGGCAGGTCGTAGCTAGCCGAGACGTGGCATTGGCGGCCCAGGCTGAAGAATTAAAAACGTCCCAGTCTTCACTCCAAGCGGAAATCACACGAAACGCTCGTATCAGTCAAAGCTGCGCCGATCTGGAGCTGCGGATACAAGAGAAGGATGAGCAGATACGGTCACTGGAGGAAAAGCACGCACATGCCCGTGATGCGATGGAGCATTACCGCTCTGCGATCAAGGAGCAGCGCGAACAGGATCAGCGCCGTCATGAAACCCAGCTACAGCAATTGCAGCATGAGACCCTGCAACTCCAGCAGACCCTGATGGTTCGCCAAGACGAGCTCACTCGTCTCAATCGTGACAATGAGCGTCTTCTTGGCGAGGCGCGTCAGCAAAGCAAGCTGGCGCTGCAAAGCCAAGATGCGATCAAGCAGCTGGAAGGGGATCTGGGGCTGGCGAATATGGCTACAGCCAGGGCTGAGGGTGCGAAGGAAATGCTCCAGGAGCAGTTCACGGCCGTGAGACGTAGCAACGAAATGCTGTCAACCGAGGTCACCGAGCTTCGAGCCAATGCTGTGGTACTTGGCGAGGAATTGTCTGAGGCTAATAAGGCACTGGAGACTTATCGCAGTCAGCAGGCTAACGTGGCCACACGTCCCGAGCGACCTCAAGGTGAGTCGGGCAGAGAGGGTGATGATTCGGTTTGATTCTGCTGGCGCCTTAATCGCTCGGCGACCGAGAAGACGTTGTCTGCTGGATCCGGACGCTCGCTCTCATAGCTATTGCGCGCCAGGGCTGCAAATGACTCCTCTACGGCCTTTTCTTTTGGATTTCGATCGAGAAAGGATTTCATAGCTCTCGCGCTCACAGGGATTAATAAACAGCTAATTACATCCTGGCCATCTGAGGTGGGTCACAAACTGTTTCGAAGAGGTAATCAAGTGTGCGCTGAGCAACCTCGCTTGCAAGCGGAGCTGCGGATCCGCGCAGCACCCGGCTCACCTCCCCAACGGCGAGGTCAGCACCATGGTGGCGGTGCTGATTATGCCTGGGGTCGATTATCCGGCAATGGATCACTATGAGCCATCCATACGGGGCTGTTCATGAGGAAGCGAAAATACCTAGAGACTCACGTCGCCGCCGGTATTCACTCGCTAAGTTGAACTGGCTATAGAGCAAGTCCAGTGCAGCTTCACCTTGTACTTTCGTAGGCAGGCTAGTGATCCAACCGTGCAGACGATCGCCCGCAACGGGAGGCAAGTGCTCGTTAAACGCCCTGAAGGCCATAAGGTGCTGCATGCTCTCAAGGCTCATGTTGTTGAACCCTTTGACGTTGTCCAACGTAGCGCCCTGTAGCCTATCTCGAATTCGTTTCGGAGTGGCATGCTGAACCTGGAAGCTGAATTGCAGCTCCGAGAACAACCAAGGAGACAAGGTTCTGGCCTTGTCACCGAAACTCAAGGGAACAGATTTTTCCGATCGGACGAACACGAACATTTCGGCTTGTGCAATGGTGCGGTGAAGGGCTCCCGCCAGCATCATATGAACATCCGCATGGACGCGACTGACGTGTTCTTCCGTTGTTTCTTCATCCAACGGACGTGTCTGGGAGATGATTTTTCGCACCAATTGACCGTAGAAGCCCCAGACAGTCGAGTCTACGAAGACTTTCAGCCCGTGCTTTTCAAGCGCCAGCGCTAGATCGACAGCGTTACGCTGATCGGCGTGCGAGTGGGAGAGAAAAACGTCGTAGTGCGCTTCAGGGAAGATGGTAGAAGCCAGCGCCTCAGCGTCCAGAATGCTAGAGCGATTGTAGGTTCCCACGATGAAACCTGCGAGATCATCGATCCGCTTCTCAGCGTCGCGAAGATACAAGTGCGCATAGAAATCAAGGAAATAGCTGACCGGCTGGTACTGTTCGACTTCGAAACCTAGGTACATCAGAGAATCCCTATTCTGAAAACAGAGGCGCCATTCGGCGCCTCGCCGGTGTTACGCCTTGCCTGCCGCCTTCGCAGCAGTTTCGACCCACGTGCCTAGATTTTCACGCCCGTTATCTTTGTACCAAAGGTAATGAGTTTTACCAGGAACACGCAGGCTGCAGCACGTCGTCGTCTTCGCGTTGAGATCGGAAATTTGGCTGATGTCGATGGTCAGGATGCCATTGCCACGCGCGATGCTCTGATCGATCTCGTACTTCACATACTTGCTCTCGTTCGTGGTTGCCCCGACGAGAACAACAGTAACGCTCGTGCCGTGAAGCTGATCATCAATCCATTTCTTGATAGCGGCCTCACCCTTACGTTCGACCTCCTCAAAGTCAGCCTTGTCGATGAAACCCACCTTTTGATCCGAGGCGATGACGTTGCTGTTACGCACGTTCATCGCGCGATGCACGTCCTCGTACTGAAAGCTGAAAAATACCTTTCTTGCCATGACGATCTTCCTTTAGATGAGTGGCAGCAGGTTTGAGATGACGACGTGCGCCTGCGTCAGGTTGGTACCTGCCGCGCCCAGTTCCTGCAGCAGTGGGGTGAATTTCTTGCCGTGTTCATACCTCGTCTCTTTATCGACTGCTATCACCTTTTCCTCTTGCGCTACCGGACATTGAGCTAGAGGTTCCGTACCCACGTGCCATTGCCTCTGGTATCAAAGAGCGCAAGGCCATAGCCGTGTTTGTCGAAATCAATTTTGTTGTAAAGGCTCAGGTACTCGTTGCCATGAAAGTGGCCCTGATTGTCCGAGGTAGGAATGATGGCGATGCGGTCATGGGCCTTTTTCCCGTCAGCGAAACCGATTTCCCAAGGGCACCATCTCGACGCCATGGAGTTCTGGGTCGCCAGGAAGAGAAACCAGTCAGCTCGAACGATTGCGACCTTGATGTTAAACGCGGTTTCACCGTCCGGGATCGCAGGCATCGTGTTGTCCTGCCAATCGATGTAAACGTCCCATCCCGCTTTCTTGAGCATTTCCTGTAGTCCCAAGGCAAGCTGTGCGTCCTGATGGCTGTGGCTCAGGAATGCAGTAGGTTGCCCAGGACGCCGACTGGAGTAGGCTTGGGCAGAGCGACTAAAACTTGTATTGCGCAAATCTGACTGGCGAATCGGCATAAGGCTTCCCTTGCAATCGGCCATCAAAATGCCATCTTTCTGAAGTTGCCTCAAGCATGCGTAGTGGCTGGGTCAGCACTTGAGTAGGCTGAAACATGCAACTAAGCACAGAGGAAAGCCATGTGCTTCGCGGGTTGGCGGCCAGACCACCAGTTGCGGTGATAATCGCCCTGCGACCAAAGTATTAGAACCCCATTATCCGCTAGCCTGGTGGGGGCACGAATGCATTCCCCGAACTGATGAACGTAGGCTACATTGCCTACCGTATATCTTTGTCATTTCAACAATCTACCGCCCTACGACCACCCATTCTGAAAGGACTCACATGTACCTGCGTAGGCTAGATGTCAGCGGTTTTAAGTGTTTCGGTGAGCCCTTCACCATCGAATTCAACGACGGGTTAAACGTCCTAGTTGGCGAAAACGGCGCAGGGAAGACAGGCGTTATCAGCGCCGTAAGGCAGCTGTTCAACGACTCTGAGTCTGGCAAGCGGATGATCAGTGAGCGTGACTTCCATCGCGGTTTTGAGGCCGGTACGGTTGCATCTGAGCAGATCCACATCCAGGCCACCTTTAGCGATCTGGACGCGATTGATGCGGTGGCGTTCGAGGATTGGTGTGGACACCATGACGAAGCAAAGCTGACGTTCGAAGCACGTAACCAGGAATCCAGGGGGCGTTTCAAGCATCACTCGTATGGTGGTCATGAATACACCAACCCATTACAAACCGAGACCCTCGATCTCATACACTGTATCTACCTACCGCCGCTGCGTGACGCAGAAACCAAGCTGAGAGAGGGCAGACAGTCCAGATTGGCCCGGCTTCTCAAAGCCCTTTGTCGCAAGGATCTGGACGCTGCGCGCAAATCGCAAGAACTTCACCCCTTGGAAAAGCGAGTAGGGGAGTTCAACCGTGAGCTTGCTGGCAGCGACGAATTTACCATTAAGCTTGCCAACCAGCGCATCGGAGAAAGCCTGAAGGCTGCCCTCGGCCTGCACCTATCCCAGGGTACGGTAATACAGTTCTCGGAGGTGAGCTTCTCGCGGATCGTGGAAGGATTGCGGCTGCTCTATTTCCCGGATCTCACTCAGGTGGATCCTGCGCAGTTCCGCTCGCTTGAGGAAAATAGCCTCGGTTACAATAACCTCCTGTACATCGCGTCGATTCTGGCAGAGCTGATCCTAGAAGAAGACGAGGGGCAGGGCGAAAAGACCTACCTGCGGCTGCTACTGATCGAGGAGCCAGAGGCGCACTTGCATCCGCAGCTCCAACTGCGTCTGCTTCGACATCTCAAAACCGTCGCGGAGGGACGCGGCATCCAGGTCATCATCACCACGCATTCGACTGTGATTTCGGCTGCCGTCTCCATCAATCACATACTCCACATTTCCAACGAGGGTAGACCTCTGGCAGTGTCGCTGCTGGGCTGTGGACTGCCCGATCCCAGCCGGCGTTTTGTCGATCGGTGGCTGGATGCAACCAAGTCGAATCTTCTGTTCTCCAAGGGCGCGATTCTGGTTGAGGGCATTGCCGAGGCGATTGTTGTGCCAGAGCTCGCACGCTTCGTTCTGCGTCAGTACGGCAACGGCAAGGACTCGCTGGACGATTACGGTGTCTCAGTAATTAACCTCGGCGGCATCTATTTTAAGCATTTCATGCAGCTCTTCTGTGACGTCACAGGTGAGCAGCCTGGCGAAAACGTGCCTATCAGGTGCGCCGGGTTAACAGACAATGATCCGTCCAAATCGATTGTGTCCATTGATGATGGCAAAGGTGGGAAAAGGGATGTGCCCTACCAGCCTCATGCCGACGATTACCAGCTCGGCGAGAATCCTGCGCTGGGGCTTCAAGCCGTCATCAACCAGTCCAAATTCGCTCGTCTGTTTGCTGGCAAATACAAAACGTTTGAGTACGACATTGCCCTGGAGGGCAACAACCTCCAATCGATGATGCCAGTTGCAGCCAACCTGTGGCCGGTACCGGACGGCCCTGTGGTCAGGAAGCTGAACAGTGACGCCGAGCTTGATTTCGAATCGATGAAACCAGAAGCGAAAGCGCCATACGCGCATGCCCTACTGGAGCGCATTGACACAGATGAAGTCGGCAAGGGTGTCTACGCGCAAGCCTTTGCCGACAAGCTTGAAACCCTCGAAGGCGAGTTCGTAGTACCGGATTACATTCGCCAGGCTGTTCTCTGGGTTTGCGGCCTGCAGGAAAGGGTGGAGTAATGACTGTGATCGATGACGGGGGACAGTCCGCGGTTGCTGATGAGTTGAATTTTACGCGCGAGCAACTGGATTACCTTGATGCCCCTCTAGATCGACACGCGTACCTGAAGGCGTGTCCCGGAAGCGGTAAGACCGAGGTGGTTGCTGCCATGGTGTCCAAGGTCGTGAGCGAATGGTCTCACTTCCCCTCGGGTATCGCGGTGCTGATCTTTTCGAACAGTGCAACGGACGAGCTCAAAGCTAGGGTATACAAGCATCTACGCGAGCCCATTGGCTACCCACATATCATTTCCACCTTCGATAGCTTCGTCTTCACCCGGCTCGTAGGGAAGATCGCACGCGACCTCACTGGCTACAAAGGGAAGGAGGGGGATTACCGGATCCGTATTCTTGAAAAGTCAGCGAAGATTATCCCTACGCGCAACCCTATTTGCGGTCGACGAATCCCTGCGTGCCGGTACAACTATGACCTGGATTCAGCTCGGTTTGTTTTCTCAACCGGGGAGCGAGCGCTGGATCAGCAGCTCAATGGCGTCAACATCGACGAACCTACCCGTAAAGACCTCATAGCTACCAAGAGAAGGCTATGGGAGGCAGGCTTCGCAACCTACGGTGATATCGACATGCTCGCCCTGATGGCGCTGAGGGAGGGCAAGTACGACGCCTATTTCACCCGGGTAGCCCGCAGGTTCCCGTTGGTGATAGTGGATGAATGCCAGGATCTCTCAGAGGAGCAGCTCAGGATCGTCGAAAAGCTCCACGATCGAGGGGTGAAATTTCATTTTGTCGGGGATCTTAATCAGTCGATTTATGGCTTTCGGAGATCAAACCCGGAAAGGGTCGAGAAGCTGATGGCCAGGCTCGACTTTAAGCCGTACGAACTTACAGCGAATTGGCGAAGCGGGCAGGCGATCGTTGACTTATGCAGCAACCTACTTGGGATCGGCCGAATCAAAGGCAACCCTAAGATAGCCTCAATACCCCCGCAAATTCTCGAATACCAGCAATGTCCGTCGGAGCTGCTGCCCACCATTCGCGACCTGACCCGGCAGTACCAGAGAGTCGTGCTGGTTGCCCGCGGGCATACCACCCTCCAGCGTTTACGCAGTGGCGATGCCTTCGAAGGTATCGAGGTACTTGCAGTCTCGTTCATTAGCGCCAGCACCGGATCACTCAAGGACATTAAGGAGAGCCTTCGGACGTTCGCCAAATGGCTGACCGGAAAACTGGAGATGCAGGTAAGCCGGGCAGGGCCTTATTGCCCCGTCGCAATGGAGTCCAAGCTGGCGTGGCGGCAGTTCATCTACGAAAGCCTCAAGTTCATGGCTGCCAATGGAGCAGCCGATCCGGCAATGACATGGTCTGCCTGGGCACGGAATGCCAAGCTTGCGCTGCGCCAGTTACCTGATCAGGCATTCGTGCCCGCAGAGATTCGCGAGGATCTGGAAGGCCTACGTGAGCTGAATATAAGTGCCCGGGCCGGAGAGGGGCAAAACCAGGTCTCAGTTCGCCTTATGAGTCACGAACGCCAGGAGTACCACCCGGACAGCCTACGTTACGAGACCATCCACCAGGTGAAAGGCGAAACTCACGATGTCACGGTGCTCGTTTCATCACAGCAGCCAGGTGTTCATCTCTCGCATTGGCGTGACTGGTTACGCGATCGCAGTACGGAGGCCGCGCGGTTCGCCTACGTTGCCAGTTCGCGGCCACAACACAGATTATTCTGGGCTGTGAAAAAACTAAAACCCAAGGAACGGGAAGCGCTGACACAAATGGGGTTTGAGCTCCCGTAGCCGGAGCGACTGCCGCTCAGGAAGGAATGGGTTCGCAAGCTTAGACCAGATAACAGATGGAGTACAAATATGCTCCAGCGTCTCGAAGCAAGGGATCACCCCAGAGGGGGCGATCCTTCCAGACACTAACATGAGGAGATAACAATGGCGGACGGTGAGCAGCAGCACCACACCCGTTGGACTGATGATGTCCTGACTCCGTCCTTCTAACTCTCCCGCCGCCCCAACGAGAATGGTTTCTCGGCCAACCTCTATCTCCAAATCTTCGAGCAGGTTGAAATAGGGTCATGGCGATCCCTGCCGGAAGAGCAATGGCATCTGTTGGCCTCAATCGATCCTGGCTGGATCACCATGTACCCGATTTATACGAATCCGCATACTCAGCGCTACCGAAGCCCCAGGCACGGCAACGTACCATGCATCATCTATGAGACCAGTCATGTCCGTGATGTCCCAGACAATACTGATGATGCCCTGCTTCATATCGATCTCAACCTCCCTGGCAAGCTGTTCAACTCATGTGATGAAGGCTTAGGGCTAGTGAAGCAACTAGCTCCATTGTGGCGGGGCTTGAGGTTGATTCCTCGGGCTCACACCCTCGTTATTAGCAGTGATGGGGACACATCCGAGGAAGGAGGTACCGTATTTGTGCGGGAGGCCGAGGTCGATCAGTGCCGAAGGGCGTGCATGAGGATCTCCAGGGCCAAGCGCAGGAGTGAAACCTCGGCTCAGCTGCACTGGGTCATGCAGGAGGTCTTCCCTGGCCTCATCCCTAATCTGATCTTCACCGGCCAGCGTATCGAATCACCGAGCAAAGGAGCCGGGGCGGTTAAAAGCGCTGTGACGTACGCTGCAAGGCAGGAGCGTCGTAGCCAGCTCAACCAGGTCAAGAACAGCGTAGGATTGCTGGCGCAAGAGGCGCCTCGGGAGCTGTATGAGCTGCATGCCGAGATTGAGCGGGTAACCCTGGCCAAGATGATCGAGCGGTATCAGCAAATGCTTGGGCAAGAATTGCCCGAGAGCCACTGGCAGCGTTTCTTCGAAGACAACATGTTCATCCTGAGCATGGTGTTCGCACGCCCTGTTTCGCTTTTGCACACGCAATTTCATGCCCGCGGATCCATGATTCACGGTGCTGGCGCTCACATTGGTGACCTGCTATTAGCGCAAGGCCGTGAACTGGCGATTGTGGAAATCAAAAAGCCGTCAACGCCGCTCATGCAAAGCAGGCCATACCGCAACCAGGACGTTTACGGGCCGCATCTGCAGCTCAGCGGCGCCATCACCCAAGTGCTGCACCAACAGGGCCTCATGCGCTCGAATTGGCTCTCACACCTTCAAGATAGGGCCATGCGCGATCTGCATCCAGACACCGCCAGGTGCGTCGTGATTGCTGGCACCAAACCCACTGAGGAAAGTCGCCGTCACAGCTTTGAGCTGTTCCGCAATGCTTGTAAGGATGTGGAAGTGGTGACATTCGATGAGCTGCTGGGCAAGCTGCAACTGCTCGCTGAGCACCTTGTACCTGCGGGGCCCAAACCAGTCCCAGATGTTTTTTGAACGGGAGCAGGGCTGAGTGCTAACGCCCGGCCCGGGGGCTCAACGCGACGCAGTCCTTTGTACGAACTCATCCATATAGGATCGAACTGAAGGGCGAATCGATGCGCAGGCGTGTGACGAAATTGACGGCGGAAGGGACTTCAGACTAACAATGCAAACCTGCGTCGCTGCGCTCCGACTGCCTGTCCGAATGAGCGTGGAACGAGTGTCCGGATGACGTGGAATCCGCAGTTTATCTGGCAGGTATCTACAGCTCCCCCCAGGTTGGTGCTCTCGCTGACAAATACGGCCGCCGCCCCACTTTCGTCGTCTCGATTCTCGTCATGGCAGAAGGGCTATTGCTGACCATGGCGCCGCCAGTCGCGATCATTCTGCCTGGAATGGTGCTGTCACGTTTGGATTCTTCGGCTCCCACTCGGTTGTGAGCAGTTGGATTGGACGTCGGACGGTACGCGCGAATGGTCAGGCCTCATCCCTCTACTTCTTCTCTTACTACGCCGGATCCAGCGTAGTCGGCACCCTGGGCGGTTTTGCTTACCACGCGGGTGGATGGAATGGGGTAGTCCTGTACATAGGGGGGGTCCTATTGCTCGCCATGCTTGTGGCCATGAAGCTCCGGAAGTTGCCGGCCACTTCAACTGATTTGAGCTAGACCGTTTCCATGGTCGGGGCGTACCAGTCCTTCCAATTCAACTTATGACTACCTAGCCCCCTGGGATGGTTCGATGAAGGAATAGACTGAACTGGTTAGGAGTACTTATATACCCCATCGCCAGCACTAGCTGATAATGATCCAGGTTCCCCAAATCCGAGGAAGGCGATATTATTACGCCATCAAACAAGGACGCGACGAGGATTTATCCTCTCGAAAGCAAGGCACGACTGGAGCCTCAGCATGGATCAGCGGAACCACCAATTTTCGATACAGCTAACCAATGGGTTCATCCTGAGTGAGATGCTAGGGGTGGCTTCGTTGCGCCTGAAATTTTATGAGAAAAATTTCTTCTGAACCTCTTAGGAACATCGCATGAGTGAGCGTCAACAGGAATACGCCTTTCACCCCGCTGATTTAGTCGAATATGTGAAGGATAAGCCTATCGGTGCAGCACGCGCTGCATTGACCATGGTGCTGGAGGAAACCGATGTTTATCCAGACGTTATAATCGGTGAACTCTCAGACAATATGGAGTTTAATCAGCGCCTCCTGAAGCAACTTTCTGACGCCTTAAGGAATAACCCAAAAAAGGTTGTCAGCGGTATGTCGAATCGTATAAAGGGTGTTCAATTTGAGCGCGAACTCGGATTATGAATTTCCTTACCTATTTCGTGGGTTCTAGATTATTTGCGGAGGAATGTAGCCAATGTCTATAGGTGAAAACTCCATCGAGCTTCCACCGGAACCGGAGTTCATGCTAACAGCTCTCGACGCTCAGAAGGGAGAACCAATTCAACCCTTAGATCGTCTACTGATTATGTCAGCAGACGAGTGGGAGGTTTTTACCTTAGAGCTGGTCTATCACCTAGGTAAAGACTATGAGGTTGTTACACGCTGCGCTGGCGCGGGGGACAAAGGCCGTGACATCATCGGTCGATTTTCGACTGGCTGGGATAACTACCAGTGCAAGCATTATGGCGACAAACTAAACGTCGCCGATGTTGTGGCTGAACTTGGCAAGTTGGTATACTACAGCTGGAAAGGCGATTACATGCTTCCACGTGAGTATCGCTTCGTAACGCCGAAGGGGTGCAGCTCTGACTGCATTGACATGTTTGCCAACAAATCTCGCATCAAAATAGAGCTCATCAGTCGATGGGATAAAGCTTGCCGAGACAAAATTACCAAGACTCAGTCAATCCCTCTAGAGGGGGAGCTGCTGGATTACATCAACGGAATTGACTTCTCGTTTGTCGATGAAATGTCCTCGCTTGACCTCGTGGAGAGGCACTCCAAAACACCTTATCACTCGATGCGCTTTGGTACTTACCATTTAAAGCGCCCTCTGGTTAAAAAGTCCGCCCCGGAAGCGGTCGGCGACAATGAAAGAGTCTACATTGAAGCTCTTTTACACGCATTTTCTGATGTGACGGGCACCAAATACACACTAGCAAACATTAAGGGGGTTGAATACAAAGAAGACCTAGATCGAGCAAGAATAAACTTTTTCAGCGCTGAGTCTCTGGAAATATTCTCGCGCGACGCATTTCCTACCGGGTGCTATGAAGATCTCAAAGATGAATGCTACGAAGGCATTCACAGTGTTATCCGTCAAAAGCACGATCACGGTTATGATAGGTTCCTCGCTGTGAGTTCACAGGCCGCCAGCCTTCCCTACAGCGCTCATCCTTTGTTCCACTACATTCAGGCTTCCGACCGAAAAGGCCTGTGTCACCAGCTAGTGAATGATCAGAAGTTTAAGTGGATCAAGAGATAGATTATGAATTCAAAGGATTTGTTTAATAGTCCCGTAGAAAATGGTGCAAGGATCGTTATCCTGCTTGCTGGACTTAATCGTGAGATCGATTTAGACGAACTTATATTTCTGGATTACGCGGCGATTTATAGCGATGACTTCCAGGGCGGCCCAAGCTTGCACCCAATGCTCATGAATCGTCTTGCCGAGCTTGTCCGCAGGCGAGAGGTGTTTCCCGGCGCTATGAAGCTTTTCACGTCGAAAGGGATGATCACCTCCAATGTGAATGAGCAGGGGGTTCGCTATCGTATTACACCAGCGGGACGCGATTTCGCCGAAATGCTATCTACTGATTACCATACAGATTTTCGGCGGCGTGTGTCATGGGTAAGTAACAACATCGACTATCTCACCACCCAACGCCGCACCATCTACAAAGTTGACAGGGCAATCTAATGTTTATTGAGAGTGTTGTCGTTAGCGGCCCTGATCTTCCAGACGCTGCAGTTTACTTTACCAAGGGCGCCAACGTTGTACAGGGCGGTTCTGACACCGGAAAGTCCTACATCGTACAATGTATTAAGTTTGCGCTCGGGTCGTCGAAGCCCCCAAAACCGATAGAGGTCTCAAAAGGCTACACCACCGTTAGGGTGAAATTCGAGAACGACGACGCAACCACGTTCACCATCGAAAGACCGCTTGCAGAAAACTCTAAGGCAACACTGATTGACGAACAGGGCAGGGTTTCAGTCCTGGGCACCAAGCACAGTGCCAATAACAAATCGACGCTCTCTAGCCATTTCCTGGACAAGCTAGGACTGGATGGGAAGCTGTTGCTTCTGGGCTCTGAATCGCTGAGAAGCGGCGCTTTCTCTCTTCGTGACCTTGAGAAAGTTTTCCTGATCGATGAGTCGAGGATTGTCGCCGAATACTCTCCACTGGGTACTGGCCAGGTCATGGAAAAGACCAAAGAAAATTCGATTTTGAAGCTGCTGCTAACAGGTCGGGATGATTCAGCAGTTAAGTCAGCCAAAAAAGACTTGGAGTCAAAAGGGGCCCTGAAGCACAAGGTCACGGCTGTCGAAGAAATCATCAGCAAGTTTTACCCAGGCGAGGATGCCTCCCAACTTCTTCAGCTCCAGAAGTTGAATTCGTTTAACCATCAGGTCGCCGGCCGATTGGAGCAGGCAGAGGCAGACCTGAAAAGCGCGTTCCAGTCAAGTAAAGGCCTGTTCCAACAAAAGGCCCTCCATACCTCAGAACTGGAGCTCGTCGACGTTAAGATAGCTGAAGACAAAGCCCTTCTTGGTCGATTCGACATGCTTGGCAAAAAGTATGAATCTGACCGCCAACGCCTTCTCGGGATCGAACAGGCAGCGGTTCTTCTGGATGCATCCGACTCAATGCTTTGCCCAACCTGTGGCAATCACTTCGACTCTGAGTCTTGCACGGCCAATGTTGAAGACATCAAGAAGGGCGTTACCTTTGAGCTGAACCGTATTTCCCAGAACATCCAGGAGCTTGGGGAAGCCCAAGGCGCCTTATCAGCCGCCATAGAGAAAAATACTTCCAGTGCGCTGGCGATCAAGGCAGCCATTGCAGTGTTGGAGAAGCAGATCGCCGCAGAGCTTGAAGAGTCGGTGCAGGCAGTCAGCGACCTTAAAGAGCTCTCATCGAGTATCAGATTCGACCTATCCACCATCGATCAACGAGTCGCTGATAAAGCCAAGCTCAGCGACGAACTGAAACGGCTAGGGGCTTTACTGCTCGAAGAGCAAGCAGGCTACACAGCAGAGAGCTTTGAAGAGGCTGTGACACCTTTGGTGGCGGAAATTCAGTCTATCTTGGAGCGCTGGGGTTTCCCTGGCTACCTCCCAGTCGACTTCGATTTCAAGGCAAGAGACATCACTATCGGTGGCAGCGCCCGTGGTAATTTCGGGAAGGGCTATCGCGCCGTCGCCTTCTCTGCATTCGTGCTGGGCTTGATGAACCTGCTAAAGCTTTCAGGACGCCATCCTGGTTTCGTCGTGTTGGACTCGCCGCTGACTACCTACAAGGAAGGGGATGACCAGCCTGAAGATGAGGCCGATGCCATCACCGGCGACCTGATTTATGGATTCTATCGAGACATTGCAGATAGCTTTAGGGACTCGCAGATCATCATCTTCGAGAACAAAGAGCCGGATCCGTCTGTGATCCCGATGCTCAATTACCAGCATTTCACGAAAAATCGGAACAACGGTCGATATGGTTTCTTCACATTGAGGGACTAAGCACCTTGCTCCCGTAGTGATTGATCACCACGATGCGACGTGGTGGTTGATCCAGGGGCCGAGCAGGCAGACGTCAAGCGGCGCCACCTCTGCCGTCTTCGCGAAATAAGCACAGGGTGGTGTCTTCATGTAGGGGGAATACCTGGATTCCCCATTAAACAGCGTCCTTTCCTTCGCTTTTCAGCCACAGGGTGATCCTTAGCGATCAGCCGTGACGTTTGAAGCGGGGAGGGAAGCCGCAGAATACCGTCCCACTGTATTCTTGAGTCAGTACCCAGCTTGCAGTGCCCGCTGACCCTTGTTCGCAAACTTCCTTCCTGGATCATCACTCCCTCAACCTACTGCTGCCGCGAATCCTTGAACTGCGGCCAAGTGACGTCATAGCGCGTGTGGTAGCCGTGAGAGCGCAATTTACTGAAGGTTTCGGAGTAGGGCGTGAAGTAGTACACCAGCTCCTGGTGATGAGCTTGGTGAACACCGATCCGATAGCCGATATAGGAGCCAGGTACCAATGTACCTTGGTTCGAGTCCAGCTCAGAAATTCTCCTTCTCGTCAGGTCGCTCAAGGAGACCGCATGTATAAGAACGTGAGTTTTACGGCTCGCGAGCTATTCGATCGAGCCTGGTCTACACCGGTTCTGAGGCTGGCGCGGGAGATTGGTGTTTCAGATGTCGCGCTGAGCAAGGCATGCAGGAAGGCTGGCATTTCACTGCCGGCTCGTGGACATTGGGCCAAGCCCGCCGAGAACCGCCCCAGCAAGCCCGCTCCGCCGAACTCTACCGAGCTGATTACGTTTCGCGTATTGGACAGGACGATGCTACCTCCAGCGCCGCCCAAACCGCCCAGCACTCCCAAGCTAGAGAAACTCAGTGTGCCGGACAAGTTAATAGACCCCCACCCGCTGGTGCGTAAATGGCTCCAGGCGGTCAGGGCTGCGAAGGATGTTGAAGGACGGGTGGAGCTACGGCGCGAGCGGGTGTTGTATACCCGTATTTCGCGTGACATGGTCGATCGCGCTGCATTGCTTCTGGACGCCTTGATAAAAGACAGCTCAAAACGCGGATGCATTTGGGCGGTGGATGATCACAACCGAACCACGGTAACGTTCGACGGGGAGATGGTTTACGTGACCCTGCGAGAGCGTATTGCAAAAGCAGTGAAACCTCCGCCACCCCCAGAGCCCCAGCCCAAGCGGCGCCGGATGCGTGAGCCGGTGATGTGGTTGGGGCGACGGGAAATCTACGTCTATAGCTCGACTGGAGAATTGACGCTGATTGCTCAAGAAAAGCCAGACGTAGGGTCGCAGAGGAGCTGGACAGACAGTAAGACGGGCCACCTGGAAGACAAACCTCATCAGTTCTGCACAGGTCTCGCCAAAGTAATAGAGCGGATGAGGGCGTATCGGGCGAGCATGGAGGAGTGGCGCCGTCAGCGTGAGAGTGAAGAAGCCATTCGACGCCAAGCCATCATGAAAGCAGAGCACCAGCGAGCGCTGCCGCTGCGTTTAGTGGAGAACATGGAGAAGTGGGAGCAAGCGGTACGCCTGAGAAGGTTCATTGATGCCGTAGCAGCTGGCATTGGCGAGGTCAGCGAGGAGGAGGGGCTTCATGTGAAGGCGTGGGTGGAGTGGGCGAGGGAGCACGTCGATGTACTCGACCCTCTGGGCAAAGACGCCACCACCTCGCTTGACTGAGCAACCCAGAGGGCCGCTGCTCTTTTGAAAGAGCGCTCATAGGTGGCGCCCTCAGGCGGCCGAGCTTGCTCCGCGCCTGGTTAGGATGATTGTCGGAATGGCAAGTCAGATTGACTGTAAACCACTTTTTCACACTGTAAACCAAGCTGGTTAACAGTATAGAAAGCAGGTTTACAGGTCTACGATTGGCTTCGGTTCACGGGTGGCTTGGCTGGCCGGCTAGCATCGCCTATCTGCGAAAGAGCTCCAGTACCGACTCATTGCAATCCGCAGCATCTGGTCGCAAAGCAGTCGACGACAATCAATGCTAGGCACAACCTCATGCCACGAGCTGAGATACAGCCAGAAAGAAGCGATCTTGCACGGCTCGTGCCGGCGAATGGTAAACACCGATGTTCAAACTCAGGTCGGCGCTGCTACAACACCCGCTAGCGCAGCCTCAGCCGGTCTCCCATGGCCGACTACGCGACGCCCAACAGCTTTTCCAGCTGCGCATGTTCCCAGGTGCTCAGCAGCTCTACAGGATCAGTGCTGTACGACTGCATCGAGTCGAAAACGTAGGCTCGCCCCTCTGGGCTGTAACAGCTGTCGCAATAGTCAAGCGTGTCGCAGTCGTTATAGAACGTGAGCACCCAGCCATCGGCCTCGACTGTCATCAAACCGCAGTAGATTTCAGCCCACGACTGCTGACCTAGTCGTCTCATGCTACGAACCCCGAGAGCGATGTCCCGCAGGATCTGATAAGCCTCGCGGGCTGTCAGTGGTTTTGCTTCCAAAAGAACGGTACCTGTATCTGGGTGTTGTCGGTCTATCCGTGTCCGACCTGGGCTGACCGAATGGTAAATGAAACCTTGCGTGTTGAGCGTGTTGCGCGGACATCAATTTGGTAGCCTTCGGCCCTTTGGAGCCTACTCATGACAGCCAATGCCCAGTCCAAGCTCAACGCCCGGTACGGCGCCCCTGACATTCCGCCGGTAACGCAATGGAATGAGGTCATTGAGCAACTGCTGGATCACCGGAGCGTCCGGGCATTCACTGATCAACCTCTGCCCGAAGGCACGATCGAGACACTGGTCGCAGCAGCCCAGTCCGCATCGACATCTTCCAATCTCCAGGTCTGGAGTGTCGTCGCCGTTCAAGATGTCGATCGTAAGAAGCGACTGTCAGACCTGGCCGGCAATCAGGCCTATATCCATCAAGCGCCACTGTTCCTAGTATGGCTTGCAGACCTGTCTCGGGTCTCGCGCATCGCGGAGCAGGCAGGGGTAGAGCTGGAGGCGCTGCCGTACCTGGAAAGCTTGCTGCTCGGCACGATCGACGCAGCTTTGGCAGCTCAGAACGCTGTGGTTGCTCTGGAGTCGTTGGGGCTTGGCAGCGTATACATCGGCGGCATCCGTAATGACATCGAAGGTGTCGCCAAAGAGTTGGGGCTGCCGCCACAGGTCTATCCCGTCTTCGGCCTGTGCGTCGGCTATCCATCACCTGACCGTCCTGCAAAGGTAAAGCCGCGGCTGCCGCAGCAAGCCGTACTGCATCATGAAACCTATACGATCGCCGGCGAGGAGGGCGTCCTCTCGGAATACGATGCGCGCCTGGGTGCGTTCTATCAGCGTGAAGGCATGAAGGCCTCGGGCTGGTCGGAGCAAGTGGTCAGCAGACTGCGGAATGTTTCGAGTCTGCATGGGCGTGAGGAGCTTCTGGGTGAGCTGGCGCGGATGGGCTTTGGGCTGCGGTAAAGCTCATCGTAGGCTTGCTGAACCCTTCAGCTGGTGTGCCGCTCGCTAGGTTTTCTGGTGTGGCCGCGAGCGGCTCAAGACGGTTCTTCATCATATGGGCGCCGGTCTCAGGTTTTGAGGTCGTCCGGGTAGTCTTCAACTGGTAAATGGCCAACCGGGCCGTCAGGCTTATGCTGCGATTCCTCAAAGTGCATTGCCAGGCACAGATAGATCAGCGCAGCCCTGGACAGCTTCAGCATCAACAGGCTCTTCGCGGCGAGGTCATCCCTGTCGAGCACAAATGCCAAGTGATCAGTCCAGAGTTCTGAGGACTCGCCAATCCAATGGCAAGAATCCACGATTTTGGCGTACTTGTGCTCAAGGTGGTTTCTCAATTCATCAAGCGCCTGAGCATCAGGTCGAGCTACATCCTTCAGCTCCTTGGAGTAGATGTCTTGGGATACCCAATAGAGCGCGCGAAGCGGAAGATTCCGGGTGAACATGAATTCATCACGCACAACCCGCGGCTGGAGTAGACGACCATTTTTGTCCGATTTGAACCATACAGTCCGAAAGCCTACCGCCTTTTCGGGTATGCCCAGCTTCCAATAGGCATTGATAAAGTAGGCAACCTTATCCAGCAACGAATAGGCGCTGCGATAGGCAGTCTTGATCTGCTCCAGACCCATGCCATAGAGCGCGTAGTCGCAATTGAAGGAAAGTGCCATGCCCCTGTCTGCTACATGACCGGGTTTGGCGTGTTCTCCTAGGTAAAGACAATGGCGGGCGAACCCGTACTCCTGCTTCAGCTGGTTGTAAAAGCCTAGGTACGTGATTCCAGCGTCGGCGTCATGATCGGGTAACCTCAGTACGTCTTGAGCGGCGGCGGGAAACGCTCCCAGGTCGTTCATGGGATTGAGGAATAACTCTTCCTCAAGGCACCATCGCCGGTAATGCCGCTCCTCCTTCGAGGAACCGAGGCTGTGCTCTAACAGCTCTGCATCATCATCGTCGTCGACGGATTCGGCTAGCCTGGCGTGATGCCATTTGAAAAACTCTATCGCTTCAGGATAGGTAGCGCCATCACGGCCCACTCCACCCGCGATGGCTAACCCCAGCTTGCGCCGTGCATGCACAAGGAGCCAATACGTATGACCAGGGTCGTATAGCGCCTTGCCATATTGAGCCAAGCCAAGGCCAAGGTTGCCCAGGGCCATACCCAGGATCGGATTATCCTCCAAGGCCTTGCGCCATTCCCCAAGCGCCTCGATCCATCGTCCACACACCTTGAGCGCATTGCCTAAGTTGCAGTGGATTCTGGAGCGAAGGATTGGTGACAGCTCTTTAAAACCTGTGTGCTGTATAGATGCGCGCAAGAAATAAAGCTGTTTGAGCAGAGCAGGGTGGTCAAGGGTATCGTCCTCCCATGACTGCACCTCCAGCTTCCTCAGCGCGGCCCATGCATTGGAACATGAGTAGAAAACGAGGCATCCGTTCTCCGGCTCGATGCGCGAAGCCACTAATTCCGCTAGCTCCGTCGCACGCCGCAAGATACCTTCATCGGCGCCGTCATCTGCAGCATCGATCAATGAGTCATAGAAGCGTAGAAGACGAGGAGAGTCGCCTGGGTTGCGAAGCTGTTCATTCAATGCCTTCAGAAGGTGAGAGCGGTCGTCTGCATGGGGTTCATAACCCTGCTCAGCAAAACGACGGGCGAAATCGTCCATGGGTAATCACCGCGATGAGAAGCTGACTATCTTAGCTGCCTTGAAAACATTCAGCGCCTACAACCGCGTAGTCAAAAGGTTGCCATGTCAGCATTAATTGGATGGCTCATGCACGAGCATCGCTCATCGAGCAGGACGACCCGCAACATTGATCCTGAGGCGCTCAGTGCTTCCACAGTTACCAGCCCCGTTGAGCACCGATCGGCGGGCTAAGATCATTCAACGTGTGAAAAATTAAGAGGCGCACCTATGGCAGTAGTGTTCTTTCTACCCTGGGTGGCTGCTGCCGAAGAGCTGCGAATCGCAGATATGCGCCTGATCCCGTACGAAAGGGGCCGTTTGCCTGGTGAGGTCTTGGGCATCCCGCAAATAGCTTTCGACGGTGTCCTTGGCAATTACGGCGACCGGGGATTCGGATCTCACCCCTCTCAACCGATACATCAGGCGGCACTCATCATCTGGGATGATGACACACCTGGACTGGAGGTTTCAGACGCTCAGATCCAACAGCGATTGCTAGAGAGCTCCTACCTCGCATTCTCTGCCATGGCAGCCCGCTCGCTATGTTCAATGTTCGGGTACTACAACGCCGACACTCTCCAAGTCGTGGCGCAGCGGTTCGATGTCGCCTCACCGGGTCATTCCTGTATGACCACGCGCCGGCGTGACGGTGGAACACAAAACATGTTGGCGGGGAGTGGGGGGCTCAAGTTCATTCGGCCTTACCACGTCGACAATCGCACGCAGATCTCGCTCGACACGCCACTGCTCGAAGCATTACTCAAGCTACCTAATGGGGAGCTTAAGGAACGCATCGACGAGGCGGTGGTTTCCTTCCTCAGAGCAAACACCGATGCCACATCCATGGATGAGCGATCTGAGCTGATCCTGATGAGGATTGCCATAGACACGTTACTCAACGTCCCACATGACAAAGCCGCCTTCCGCAGGGCTATTAACGAACACTTCGATGAGCTACCGAACCCGCCCATTTGGCATAAAGGGAGCCTAGACGAATCGCGGTGGCGCGAGCACTGGGACAAACACGTCAATCGCCCAGTCGACGCTTGGGTTCACGATTTCTGTGCCGCTCGTAACGCCGCAGCTCATGGCCCCGCAAATGGTGAAAAAGGGAGTATCTGGCCCCGCCATAATCACCTCATTTTTTCCGCCTGGTTGCTGCCCCTAATCGTCAAGAAGCTGCTCGCTCAAGCGGGGATTTATAAACTCAGCGCCGAGAACAAGGTCGCCCGGGCGGGATTTGAGGTTTTTCTGGCCCACGACCTGCTGGCTGTCACCGAGGAGGAGGGTACAAACGTTTGGTGGCAAATAGCGGAGTCTGAGCTTTTTCAGCCTCTGCTTGCTGAGCAATTGCAGCAGGCGCTGAGTGAGACGTCTGGAGAGTGAGCGAGCCTTATGGCTCTAGGCCCTAAGCTCCCGCAGTGGTCGTGTGTGGCTAGCCGCTGAGCATCGGGTACACTATTCGGAATGTGCGTCCGCATCCCAGCACGCTCAAATTTCCAAAGGAGTAGGAGATGGGCATTTTCAGCTGGCTGTTCAACAGGCCCAAGGCCGTCAAATCCAATACCGCAGCAAAGCACCAGCCCGCTCAGGCTCAATCCCAGGTCGCTCAGCCAGATCTCCAAGCTATCCCTCAGATCCAACGTGACAAGCATTTCCTCAGAGTCGATTCGCTCAGTTTCTCAGGCGTCTATCAACTGTCTAAGTCCAAGAAGTGGGCGATCGCCTGGAGAGACTCCGATCCGTCAGCGGGTCGGGGAGGTCACAGAGAATCCGGTTTAGGGGCCTACGTGCTTGCAGATGCGAGCAGCGGTACCGTTGCCTGTCATGGGAGTATGCCTAGGCCAAACAATGGCCACGTGTGTGACACCGGCGTGTTTTGCCTGGAAGATTGGCATTTTGGTAGCACCCTGTCTGGGACGTTCAGCGTTTTCGATCCCAGCGGTTCTGTGATCTTAGCTAAAGAGCTGACGGCAAATATTTTCACCAGTGGTATTTCCAGGCACGGGAAATACGCATTCTGCGCAACCGCCAACAGCCCAACCGATCATGGCAACAAGGTGTTCCTGTTTGACCTGGTCAATCGGGTCGAAATGTACAGCGTCACTCCGAAGGCCGGATGGCCTGATAGCTACGAAGTGGACGAGAGTACAGGAGAACTCATGGTGTTGTTCAAGGACATGGGGAGCTTCCGGTACAACGTTCACGGCCAATTCATCGATGCTGATCAGCTCGGCGATGCCAACCTCAATTCCTCCCGTTACGACCGCATCATCCTCGCCGCAGAAAAGATTTTAGGGGAGGGCGACCTGACAGACGAGCGCACGCTGGAAGTCCTGACCGCTGTACGCCGTGCCCGTACACTCGGCGCAGATGAAAACCCTGCCTGGAGGCCCACAGCGCTCAAAGTCCAGGGGCTTGCGCACGAGCAGCTAGGCCAGTACCCCGAAGCAGTCCAAGTCTATGAGGAGTCGCTGGCTTTGAATCCAAAAATTGGCGTTAAGCGCAGGCTGGCATCGGTGACCAAGCGGATCAAGGCTGAGTAGCTGGGGTGAGCCAACTCCTGTAAAACACGGTTTTTAGTTAATCCAAAATATAACCGGCCAGATCAATCCCACTCCATCCCGGAATTTGAGATGGTAAGGCTTGGTCTCTTCTGGGAGAGGTCACTCCTGCTGTCGCTACCATCATCATTCACGAGTCAAATAAGGTTAGAGAGCGTTGAGCATTTCCTACACCAACCCTTCAGATGAAACTAAAGCTAAAGAGTCCGCAGTCCGTGCCTTATTCGGTGTGAGCCTAGTGATCTGCGTTATGTTTGCCATCGCAATCGCATGTAATAACGGTACTGATCCAGAACCCGACAAATTCGCCATTTATATGTGCGGCGTCGTGCTGGGCTCGATTTATGTGTTTTTGGGCTTGGTTGAAGTAACCCTAATGAATCGCCTCATCAATCTGAAGTCTAGTTTGTTGTTATGGGCTTTCTTTGTTGCATGCCTAGGTTACGTCGCCAGGGCAAAGGCATCAGTGGATATCAACACTATATTCCACATGGAAGCCAGTGCTTTTCCGATGACCTTGATGGCGAGCACTCTGTTGCACATGATCAATTTCCTGTTTTTATTTTTCGTCGCCTCAGGCATAGCGTGCTTCGTCTTGGCAGCCCTTTCGGTGATGCAAGGACACCATCATGGTAAAGGGTTCATGCTTATATTCTGCCAAGTTGTAACAGGGCTCGCATTTATAATCATAACCCTATTTTCGCATTTCAGGATTGACAAAGATATTCAGAGGCTTCAAATGATCTACAGGATCGCTCAGTCTGTAGATTTCAATGCGCACTCTCCTTGCGCGAATATCGATAGCTCCACAACAACCATGGTATTTCTGGACGCCAATAAACGCTTGGCTCTTGTTGCTCCAACCCTAGATGAGTTTGCAGGGTTCGAGTGGAGAAAAGTGTCTTATCTGCGCTCGGTGGCTATCCCAGAAGGCTTCAAGACCGTTACGTGTGAATATTCGGCCTTAAGCGAAAACCCGACATCAGTTTGGGTTCAATGAATGGCATCAGTCGAGTACTTTTTTTGACTTAAGCCTAGCCGGTCACTGCATCCACGTCCGGCCGAGCCCTAGAGTTTCAGCTCGCTGCAAGCCGGCGGGGGTTAGCCTATTTCATCAGGGGCTCTTGTTGTACCCCTATCAAGGAAAGATTGGAGTAGGGCGCATCTGCCTGGCAGACAACGTTGACCTTCCTTGTAGACCACTGAGCAAAGCACCTGCCTTGCCCAATCCATAGTTCTCCAGCCTGGTTTCAAAAGCAGGCAAAAAAATCGAGCCTCCATCAGTCGACTAATTCTTGTGATGCTTGCCGACTGCTCAGTAATGCATTGATTCCGCAAGAGGATTTAGGGCAATCTATTAAGTATACTTAGTATACCATTGAAGCAATTAACAATATATTGTCTAAGCCTTAGCCTTGAAAAGTTCCATGCTGCGTTTTTAATTGAGATCACTACCCACTGACGAACGATGAAGAACCACCTTGACAAGCTTAGCCGACGTCCTACTCTCAATCCCACGACGCCAATGAGCAGGTTTGCTACATGGCTTCAATAAAGCGGGGAGAAGATCAGATGAAAAATGACCCCAGAGTTGTGCAGGTGGACTACACGGTCATAGATTGTCTGTTCGCCGACGAAGCCCCCTCTGCAGTAGAGCAGAAATACAAACTGGTTACTTATCAAGACTCCAAAGCTGGCGTCCTCCTTAATTATAACCTGGAGCCTATTAGTCCAGACGACCTGAGCGAAACGGATGAGGATGGGCAGCTGCCCAAATAGCTGCTCAAGTATCCCGTTACTCACCATATGACCTTATCTAACCCTGGAGAGCCGTTCCCGGTTGAAACATCAATCTGGAACGGCTTTGGCTGGATGAAAATCGGCGACCAGTGAGATCTACGACCAGGGCACCGAGGGCAGATCATGCACCACGCCCTTCAGTTTGCTGCCCATCCGAACCAAGTGCAGGTACCTCACTTCCGGTCTTTACCTCGGTGGCAGTCAACATGGACGGAGCTACTTCTGACCAGAATGGGACTACGAAGGCGTAGGTGATCTCCGCATTCAGCTTCACCAGCTTGCATGGACGCTCCGCCCAACGTCATGGCCACAATCCGAATCCAGATCATGAGGGAAAAACTTGAGGTGGAGCGCAAACTGCCGCAAATCTTCGTCCGCGACAGGCGCTTCGTTGTAGTGCTCAGCAGCAGCTCTAATAGCCGCGTACGCAGCCCTGTTCCGTTCATTGCTCCCTTCAGCATGAACGCGGGCGTACCAGGTGTCGTGCGACAGTGAGCCGAGCGCAAGTCTCACAACCTCGACAGCGCTTTCCATGTGCGACGAGCTTGCTACGTGATAAACGATCAGGTTGTCGTCGACTCCTCGCTGGAATGGCGGCGCAATGAAGTCGAGCCATGCAAGACCCACGGACTCTTTGAAAGCTTCGTTACTGGCGATCGCCCGAGGCGACCGCTTCATCTGCATTCTGATGGTAGCTTTCTGGCCGGAGCTAGGAGATACAGAGCGGCTCGGATGCTTACCCCATGGAGCTATTTTCGTGCAGGGAAAAACGAAGAGGAGGGCGGATGTAACGATCATGCACTCGATTTTTCGTTGGCCGGGGCGTCCAGGTTTAGGGGGGGTTCGTCCAGAAGTGGCGAAACGCTGACACCGGCTCTTGGGCACTCAAGGATCATGAAATCAGATGGACTGAGGAGGGCGGTCTTGCTTCGCTGCTTGAGTAGACTTGCGTAGTTTTAAACATCTAACTCCCTAGTCCAGCAAATTAGAGAAAATGTTTATCTTGATTGATTCGATCTTGAGTAATGAATCACAAACGTTATCGCACCAGTCTATGATTCGAGCTGCTCGCACAACCATGTCGTGATCGCCACCGGAGATGCGGACAAATGGAGCCCACTTAGGATTTGGTATCACGCTCTTAATTTCCACATGCAGCCTTGCCTGGGCATACCTAGTCGTCCAGCTAGCAGGCGGCGAAAGACAAAACTCGTAAAACTCCCGACCATCAAGCGGTCTCAAAGAATGAAGGCATTTTTGTTTAACGTAGATTGACCACAAAAGCAGTTTTTCAAGCGCCACTAGCTTAAGCCGATCCGCACTGCACGATCGATACGCTCGAATTACCTCAAACGAGTCCATCGCGACGGTGAAGCATTTTTTAGGAAAGCAGCTTTCGACATAGGCTTGGGCCTGTGGCTTCGTAAAAACTAGTACGTCTCTCTGGTGCATGCCAAATAATGGAGGCGGGCGATTCTGTTTGTGGTAATGCGTGTCCAGATCCGCAGTATCTTGATGATGAATGACTCCGCGTGCTTTCGATAGCTGCTTACGCGTCCATCCCAACCGGTACTGGCGCGACGTTTCGCTGGGTGACGGGCGAATCGGTACTGGCTGATCGAGCAGAGTGACGCGAAAACCCACGGCTCGATCAAGCAACTCACTCGGAGAACACTCCAAGCCAGGCATTTTGGGGAGTCTCCACATTAACTTATTGAGCAACGCCTCCGTGAGTATTGGATCGACTTCGTCCACTGATGGAATGGCGCTCATACCCAGACCGTGCCTGTATCTGGCTATCGTGTCTATAAGGGTTTGAGGAACGGGGATACTGTAGTCCCGAAGATGACCTCGCATAGTGAAGCGCGGATCGTCCGAGCCTATTGATGAGAAGCACGACATCGAAAAGTGAAGTCGCGCTGAGCGCCACTCCTTGAAGCTGAGGCACAGGTGATAGCAGACCGAGCATACGAACAAACTACGCTCAGAAACCTTGGTGGACGGCGTCAGGTTGGCTAGGTATTGAAGGTACGCCTGGGCTTGGGAGTCGTCTTGCTCACTGAAGGGCATTCGGGGAGCTCTATACAAATCGCAGCTCGCCAGCTTGGGCTGTACACCCAAGTCCATGCTCAAAAACTTAAAAAATCGGTTTAGCACGTACCCAGATTCAGGGTCTGTTATTGGTTGGACGAATGGCTTCCAGTCTTCGCTAAGGCGCTCTGTGCCTTCATTAATGTCGAATCTCGCATCCCGAACGCCAATCCAAGTTTCTGGAGGCCGCGCGGAGAACGCGCTGAAGACCCTGAGATCTGCTGCCGTGAATTCAGCCAGTGGCTTCCTTGCAATGCAAATTGCCCAGAGGACGAATTTTTCTAGGAAGGTCACGATGCGAGGCTTGCTTCGCATGTAGGGAGGAAGGCTTTCGACGTACCGGCAAAAATAATCGTAGGTTTCGATTGCGTGTGTCTTTGCCGGGAATGAGGCTAGGTAGCCGAAGATCAGAGACGACTGGGTTACAAAACGCCCATCGGCTTCGATGACGTTAACGTCGGCTTCAGTACGGCGTGCGGTTTCACCGTGGTCGGTGAGGATTGATCTCGGGAACACCATGACGTCCTTGATGAGACCGATTGGAGCATGTACCAGCCCAATGTAGCTGAGTATCTAGGCTTGGCAAACCTTGAAGACAAACGCCTTGCGCAGCGTATCTTTAATCCGATTTGGCTCTGACAGCGATTAGTTGGAGTGAACAATGCGCTTTAAAGAAAGGCATATATTTCAAAAGGTTAGGTTCGGCGCAGACAGAGGTCTTAACATTTTTCCGTTTTGGTTCCGACAGGCTTGGACACAATAAAAATGACCCCAAACCCCTTACCATTCCGTTCTGGATTCGACAGTGGTCGGCCGTAACTCAGGTTGCGCATGAACTGTCGAGGGCAAGGCATTGGGAAAGGGCTGTTTCCGGTGACGCGACAGAATTCCGTTTTTGTTTCAACGCTCACAAGGCCAAAAGCATCGTGTCCGATTAGCCTGGGGGTGGCGGGAGATTGCCCAGTAACCTGGCATGACACGCAATTTAACATAATATACATTATGCGTAATACGATGCTACGTCTTGAGGGACAATGCCCACCTGATTTCAGCAGGCAAAACCCCTCTTGGCCATCGGCCAAACCTGCGTCGTCTCAAACCTGAGCGAAACCGCCATCCACGAACATTTCGCTCCCGGTCATAAAGCTGCTTTCTTCCGAAGCCAGGAACAATGCCGCGGCGGCAACTTCTTCCGGCTTGCCGATGCGGCCCAGTGGCAACTGCGTGATCATACCGTCGACGATCGCATCAGCCTGGCCCGTTGTGGCTAATGCCGAATCCAGGCCAGGTGTCGAGATCGGTCCTGGCGAAAGCACGTTGATGCGTATGCCCGTGCCTTTCAAATCCAGCGCCCAGCTCCTGGCGAAATTACGCAGCGCCGCCTTGGTGGCGCTATACACGCTGAATGCCGGTGTCCCCATGCTTGCCGTCGTCGAGCCGGTCAGGATCACCGAGCCGCCCGCGCTCATCAGCGGCAAGGCCTTTTGCACGGTGAACAATGTGCCTTTGACGTTGATACCAAACGTGCGGTCAAAAGACTCTTCAGTGATCGATCCAATGGGCTGGAAATCCCCAAGCCCTGCATTGGCGAACAGGATGTCGATCCGCCCCTTGTCCGCCTTGATTTGCGTGTAAATACGCTCAAGGTCGTCCAGCCTGGAAATGTCGCCCTGGATCGCAACGGCGTCATGGCCGATAAGCTGCAACGCCTTGTCCAGTTCCGCCTGACGGCGTCCCACGACAACGACCTGTGCACCTTCATCAGCGAAACGTATGGCAGCGGCCAGTCCGATGCCGCTGTTCCCGCCGGTAATGACTGCAATTTTTCCGATGAGCCTGTTCATGATGGTTTCCCAAGAAAAGTTGAGGCCCAACTGTAGATCCGCGCTTTTAATTTGAATAGTATGCACCTTTTGGTAAGTACCCAATCAGTGAGCACGAGCATGGCCAATAACGCTTTCAGTTGCGGGCTCGACGCGGCCCTTGCAGTCATCGGCGGGAAGTGGAAACCGCTGGTTCTTTATCATCTGGCGAAGGATGTTCACCGTTACGGCGAATTGAGACGCGCCATTGGCGGTGTGACCGATAAGGTATTGATCCAGCAATTGAAAGAACTGGAGCGTGACGAAATCATTGCGCGTATGGACTTTCAGGAGATACCGCCCAAGGTCGAGTATTCCCTCACGCCTTTCGGGCAATCCCTGGCCACTGCGCTGGGCGCGCTGTGCGCCTGGGGGACGGAGCATATGGAAACGGTCGAGCGCATCAGCGAGCGAAGAACAACCGCCCTCGCCCAGCCTTCAGTTTCCTGACGTTACCCAACTCAACTAAATGACTATTTAGTTGAGTTAAATCAATAAGTTAAATTAAAAACCATCAAAGGCGAAAACGATCGACTGACTGTGAGAGCTCACCTGCCAGCAAGGACAACTCATCCGTCGTCGAGGCCGTTTGTGTTATCACCCGGGTATTGTTTTCCGACATGCCCGCGATCATCTCCACTTGATGGGCAATTTCATTACTGGCCAGGCTCTGCTCGCTGATGGTGCGGGAAATATCGTTCACCAGTTCCGTGGTATTGAGAGTGGCCTGCAGAATCTCGCGGATGGCGCGCTCGACGTCAGCGGTCACCGCCATGCCTTTATCGACTTGGGCGACGCCCTCCTCCATGCTGGTCACCGCCTCCCGGGTGCTTTGCTGGATACGCCCGACCATGCTGGCGATTTCCTGGGTGGATGCACTGGTGCGTCCGGCCAGGCTGCGCACTTCATCGGCGACCACCGCAAAACCACGCCCCTGCTCACCGGCGCGAGCGGCCTCAATCGCGGCGTTCAGGGCCAATAGGTTGGTTTGGTCGGCGATCCCCTTGATGACCTGGATAATGCTGAAGATCGCTTCGGATTCCTTGTCCAGTGTACGGATCACCAAGGCCGACTGCTGCGCTGAACGGGCAATGCCGTCCATGTCACTGACGACCTGGTGAATCACCCGCCCACCATCGGTGGCCAAGGCTTGCGCCTGGTTGGCCATGGTCAGGGCTCGTCCGGCATGGCGGGTGATTTCCTCAATACTGGCGGTCATTTCACTCGCCGCTGCGGCCATGGTACTGGCGGCGGCGCTCTGCTGTTGGCTACTGCCTGACACCTGATGGCAGCCATGGCTCAGTTGCTCGCTCATGCCATTGACGCCATGGGCATTGCTGCGCACCACTTCGATCATGCCGCGCAAATCCCGCTGCATTGTGGCGAGGCTGCGGATCAGCGCGCTGGCTTCGTCCTTGCGTTTGGGCTCGATAATCGGCTCGCTCAAGTTGCCATGGGCAATGCTGTCGGCAATACGGCTGGCGGCCTGTAACGGCCCCATAATGCTCAGGGTGACCCAGCGCCCCTGCGCCAGGAGCAGCAAAAGACTGGCAATCAATACCGCGCCCAGGGTGAAGTTGGCATTGCTGATAGTCTGGCGCGTCTCGCTGCCGGTTTGTTGGGTGTTGTTTTCGATCAGGCCACTCAAGGTCGCCATCTGTTCTTCCAACTGGCTGAAAATGCTGTTGAACGCGCCCAGATCGGCACGAGCAGCCTCTGGATTCTCCAAGGCCAGCGCGACGATACGCTCGCTGGCGCTGATATAGGTGTCGAGACTCGGTTTGATTTTTTCCAGGGCGGCCTTGAGCGTGTCATCCAGCGGCAGCTTGAGGTTATCTCCCAATACCTGCCGGAAGTGTTCGGCATGCTCGTTCAGCGAGGCAGTGACCTCGGCTTTGGTGCTGGTGCTTTTGCCCAACCCCACCAACATGGCCGACAACACGTCGGCGCGCAGGGCGTCGTGCATCATGTCGGCTTCCATATGGTTGCGCAGCACCGTCATGCTGACCTCGCTGTCCCGCACGGCATCGCTCATCTGGTTATTCCCCAGATAACTGGCCAGGCTCATGATCAGGGCGGTGATCAACCCGGTCGCAATCAACAACATCAAGCGTAGTTTGATCGTCATGCTGGTTTTCCCCATAGCCTGGACCGCCGGTTGGTAGCCCTACCGCTTGAACATCACTGAACACGTTATCGGCTGAAGCTCTATGTTATTGAAGCCTAAGTTCGAGCAACTGCGCGGTTTACCTCAAAGCCGGTGCAGCGGCTTGTTTGCAGGCAAGCGGTTCTTTAAGCTGATCGGCCTTTGCTTCGCCCGGAACTGCCATGCCCAAACGTATCGCCCACCTCGCCGTGCTGTTGGGCCTGATCACCGCCGTCGGCCCCTTCGCCATCGATATCTACCTGCCCGCGCTACCGACCTTGGGTGCCAGCCTGAGCGCTTCGCCTTCGGCAGTGCAGATGAGCCTCACGGTGTTCTTCATGATCATTGGTGTGTGCCAGTTGTTCTATGGCCCGATCAGCGACGTATTTGGGCGCAAGCTGCCGATCTACGCCGGCCTGTTGATCTTCGCCGTGGGCAGTATCGGTTGTGCCTTGGCGCCGAGCATTGAAGTATTGATTGGTTTTCGCGCGGTTCAGGCCTTTGGTGCGTGTGCCGGAATGGTGATTCCCCGGGCGATTGTGCGCGACCTGTACACCGGCCATGAGGCCGCGCGCCTGATGGCATTGCTGATGCTGGTGATGAGTGTGTCGCCGATCCTGGCCCCGCTGGCCGGTAGCCTGGTCATCTCGCTCTGGAGTTGGCGCGAGGTATTCGTGGTACTTGCCGTGGTGGCACTGCTCTGCCTAGTGATGACCATCGTGCAACTGCCCGAAACCCACCCCGCCGAACGCCGGCTGGGCAAGACCCTGGGCAGCGCGTTCGGCAGCTACGGCGCCCTGCTGCGCGACCCGGTGTTCACCGGGTTGTCGGTGGTGTGCGGGTTTGGCCTGGCGACGTTCTTCGTGTTTATCGGCAGCGCACCGTTCGTATATATCGAGTATTTCGGCCTGACGCCGACCCAATTCAGCCTGTGCTTTGCGCTGAACGCGGCCTCGTTCTTTGCCATGAGCCAACTCACCGCACGCCTGAGCGCACACTTTGGCCTGGCGCCGTTGATTCGCTGGTCGGTGGTGGCGGTAGCGGCGGTCATGCTCGTGTTGGCCACCACCACGCTGTGGGGCAGCCACTTGGCCTTGATGATGACGCTGCTGTTTATCGGTTTTGGCTTTCTCGGCTTGCTGTTGCCGGCCGCCGGGGTGCTGTCCCTGGAGGATCATGGCGCGGTGGCCGGTTCTGCGTCAGCCCTGCTCGGTGCCATTCAGATGATCACCGCGGCCGCGTCCATGACCCTGGTCGGGTTGTTTGCAGACCACACTCCGGCCCCCATGCTACTCGGTATCGCGCTGTGTGCCGTGGCCGCAATGCTCACCACTTTATGGACCTTGCGCCGTCTGCCGGCACACTTGCGCTCCAGTGGCCTGCCTTCGCCGTAACCATTCGTCGGGCCTGGAAGGCATCCATTACAACTATCGCGGGCGGGCAAACACCTAATTCCATAGCACCCTTAAACAGCTATGGAGTTTGAAATGACCGACTACCCTCGCCCGCCTTTCGCCCCTCAAGCCCAATCGGTACCCGGCTCCCAGAAAAAAATGGACCCGTACCCCGACTGCGGCGAGCAGAGCTACAAGGGCTCAGGCCGGCTGGCGAATAAAATCGCCCTGATTACCGGTGCCGATAGCGGTATTGGCCGCGCCGTGGCCATCGCATTTGCCCGCGAAGGCGCCGATGTGGCGATCGCCTACCTGGACGAACATGAAGATGCCCGTGAAACCGCACGCTGGGTCGAGGAAGCCGGTCGCCAGTGCCTGTTGTTGCCCGGTGACATCGCGCAAAAGGCCAACTGCCAGACGCTGGTCGACAAGACCGTCGAACAGTTCGGTCGCATCGATGTGCTGGTGAACAATGCTGCCTTCCAGATGACACACGAAACCCTCGAAGAAATCGAGGATGAAGAATGGGTCAAGACCTTCGATATCAACATCACCGCGATGTTTCGTATCTGCAAGGCTGCCCTGCCCCATATGAAGGCCGGCAGTTCGATCATCAACACCAGTTCAGTCAATTCCGACATGCCCAAGCCGACGTTGCTGGCCTATGCCGCCACCAAAGGCGCGATAGCCAACTTCACCGGTGGCCTGGCGCAGTTGCTGGGCAGCAAGGGTATTCGCGTCAACAGCGTCGCACCGGGCCCAATCTGGACCCCGTTGATCGTGGCGACCATGCCCGATGAAGATGTGCAGAGTTTTGGCAGCGAAACACCGCTGGGCCGTCCTGGGCAGCCGGTAGAGGTGGCGCCGATCTATGTGCTGCTGGCCTCGGACGAAGCCAGCTACATATCGGGCTCACGTTACGCCGTCACCGGCGGTAAACCGATCCTCTGATCCTGCACATTACCCGGTGGGAGAGGCTTGCTCCCTCCCACACGGTTGAATAGTGCGCTGATCGTTTACAAATCAAACCGGTCCACCGCCCGCCGCCGCTCGTTGTCGTCACGCACGTCATAACTGGCGGTGGTCTGGATATTGGTGTGGTGCGCCAGTTTCTGTGCGATCGACAGGTCGTGCTCTTCGATCACCCGCGTGATAAACGAGCGGCGGAAATCGTGGGGCATGATCTTCACGCCGACCTGCTCACCGCGCTGACGGGCAATGTAGTAAATCGCGTGCTTGGTGATGCGCTCGCGTGTGATATGGCTGCCACGACGGATGCGGTTGAAGAGAAAGGTATCGTCTTGTTCACCTTCCTTGAGCTGTTCGCGGCGAAACGCCAGCCAGGCCTGCAACTTGGCGAAAGCCCAGTCTGGCGCGTACTTGACCAGCTCCTTGTTGCCCTTGCCGATCACCCGCAAGCTGCGTTCCTGGAAATTGATCTGCCCCAGGTCGAGGTTGACCGATTCCGACTTGCGCATACCTGAACCGTAAAGGATGCCGATCACAGCGGCATCGCGCAGGCCCTGGGGGCGCGGGTCGGCGGCGCAGACTTCCATCATTTCGCGGATCAGCGTGCGTCGCAGGTTGCGCCCCTGGCCCAGGCGGCTGCCAGGAGTCGCCTTGACCGAACGCATCTTCAACAGATGCTCCTGGCTGATCAGGCTGATGCGCCAGGCTTCGTTCATCACCCCGCGCACCGCGTTCACATACAACGATGAGGTATTGGGGGCATAGCCGTCCTCGCGCAAGGCAGCGACGAGCGCGATCACGTGTTCAGGTTGCAGCAGGTGCCAGTCAATGTCTTCGAGGTTGATGTCCTCGTACCCCAGGCGGTCGGCTGCGTCTTGCAGCACATAGCGCATGGTCAATTGGCTGGAGGGGGCCAGGCGAGTGAGATAGAGGGTCAGTGGATTGCGGATAGACTCAGTCAAGGTAGATCAGCCTTTGGATTAAATACCTCGATCAAGTCATTGTTAAATCGAGGTATTTAGTGAATGGCGAGGGGCGAGTCTAACGCAGGACCCGCCCGCCTGCCACATCACGGGGCCGTTTCGTCATCCTCGGTGGGTTCCTGAGGCTGAGGTAGGGTCTGGGACTGGCTCCACTCGGCATCCTGCTTCTGCATCAGCGCAAACCAGTGCTGGCGCATGAACGTCAGGTAGTTCTCCGGCGCCTTGGCAAAATCCTTCTCGTCGGTATAGCAACCCGGCAACGGCAGTTCGGTACCCTGCTCCTTATACTGGCTGACCAGCGCCTGTTGCCCGGCTACGCTGCAGTCCTTGGGCAACGGCATGCCGCGCAGTGCGCCGGCCTCTTCGTCCCACCAGCTGGCGCCGTAGCGGTCGACACCGCGCAAACGGTACTTCTGCGACTTGCCCACATGCATGATCAGCTTGAATTCGTTAGGGCTGACATCGCTGGTGCAGGTGCGCGAGTAACCCACGGTAGCCTGGGTGAGGCCGTCGCCGGCCAGGTCGGTGACCTTGGTGGCAGCCATGTCGAAGTGCAACGCCGCGTCGAACTCACAATGCTGTACATCGTCGTAGAGCATCCACATGCGTTTGGGGCGGTCGCCATCGATCAGGTATTGGGCTGCATAGACAAATGCCGATTGGGTGCCATCGTCCTCGCGTTCATTGAGTTGTTCGGCGAGCACCAGCAGGTTCTTGCCCTGACGGTCGTCCCATGTATAGGCGGCAACCTGCTTACCACGGACTTCAACGCCCTCCGGCACCTGGGTGACCGGGGTCAGCGCCACCCCCTCATCGGCCCGCACGGTCGTGATACACGCCATCGTCATCAACAAGCCCATCAACGCGGGCCGCAACTGGCCACGCAAAAGCTGCACGCTATTCATCCGAGTACCCTGGCAAGAGATGGCTTACTTTACCGGCACTTGAGCGGCAATGCAGAGAAGATTGTTGAATAAATTCGGCGGTCGAAGCCGTTGTTTGCCTGCAGCCTCCCATCAGCGGCCAACACGCGTCTATTTCGCGGATTTACCGCACGGCTCAACACGTTAGGTACCTAGCTGAACCCTAGCTGTCTACCTGTCAAATAAACGAGTTTTTCATCAGGCTTTCATATTCGTACAACATTTTTACGCTTAATCTTGGGTTCACGGACTTGAGAGCAAACCGCGCTTTACGGACTAACTAGTTGATTACCCTTTACCTTTGCGCGAAATGGTCTTTACTCCAGTTCACTTAGGAAGAACACACGGTCAGCCTTCAGGACGTTGAATGAACACCACGCACCCCACTGCCTTTTGATCAGTTGCCTGCATTTTCGCCCACTGATTGCTGCTGTTTTCACGCACCAAGCTGATCTAACCCCGAGGTCATGAATCTTTGAAACCCTACCCTATTCATTGTGTGTCGATCGTTATTCCGGTCTACAACGAACAAGAGAGCCTGCCTGAATTGCTGCGTCGCACCACCGCAGCCTGCAAGCAACTGGCCTACGAATACGAAATCATCCTGGTGGATGACGGTAGCCGTGACAAATCCGCCCAGTTGCTGGAAAACGCCGCCGAAGAAGACGGTAGCAACGTGGTGGCGGTGATCCTTAACCGCAACTACGGCCAGCATGCGGCGATCATGGCTGGTTTCGAGCAGTGCCGCGGCGACGTGGTGATCACCCTCGACGCCGACCTGCAGAACCCGCCGGAAGAAATCCCGCGCCTGGTGGAACAAGCCGCCCTGGGTTACGACGTGGTCGCCACCGTGCGCAACAATCGCCAGGACTCGGCCTTCCGCCGCTGGCCTTCGCGCCTGATCAACCTGGCCGTGCAACGCTCCACCGGTGTGGCCATGACCGACTACGGCTGCATGCTGCGCGCGTACCGCCGCACCATCGTCGACGCCATGCTTGCCTGCCGCGAGCGCAGCACCTTTATCCCGATCCTGGCCAACGGGTTTGCCCGCCACACCACGGAAATCCTCGTAAACCACGCCGAGCGCGAGCACGGCGAATCCAAATACAGTGCCATGCGCCTGATCAGCCTGATGTTCGATCTGCTGACGTGCATGACCACCACCCCGCTGCGCCTGCTGTCTATTGTCGGCTTCTGCCTGGCGGGCCTGGGCGGGCTGTTCGCATTTGCGCTGATCATCCTGCGCCTGGCCTTCGGTGCCCAATGGGCCGGCGATGGCACCTTCGTGCTGTTTGCGGTGCTCTTCGTGTTCACCGGCGGCCAGTTCATCGGCATGGGCCTCTTGGGTGAGTACCTGGGCCGCATGTACAGCGATGTGCGCGCCCGCCCTCGGTTCTTTATTGAAAAAGTGCTGCGCAACCAACCGGCAGCACCGGCACCCGTGGTCGTCGTCGACGGCCTGGCGTCCTCCCATACCACCACTACTTCTCCTTCCGATCAGGTTTCGTCATGAATTCAAAAGCCGTTGTATTCGCTTATCACGATATTGGCTGTGCTGGCATTGAAGCCTTGCTGACGGCTGGCTACGACATTGCTGCCGTGTTCACCCATGCCGATGACCCCAAGGAAAACAATTTCTACGGTTCCGTCGCGCAACTGTGCGCCCGCAACGGCATCCCGGTGCATGCACCGGAAGACGCCAACCACCCGCTGTGGATCGAGCGCATCGCCAAGCTCAACCCGGACTTCATCTTCTCGTTCTACTACCGCAACCTGCTCAGCGAAGCCCTGTTGGCCACCGCCAGCAAAGGCGCGTTCAACCTGCACGGTTCGCTGTTGCCGAAATACCGTGGCCGCGCACCGGCCAACTGGGTACTGGTCAAGGGCGAAACCGAAACCGGCGTGACCCTGCACCGCATGGTCAAGCGTGCCGACGCTGGCGCGATCCTCGCCCAGCAGAAAGTCACGATCGAGCGCACCGACACCGGCCTGACCCTGCACGCCAAACTGCGTGACGCCGCCACCAACCTGCTGCGCGATGCCCTGCCACAACTGGCCGCGGGCAAGCTGACTGAAACCGCCCAGGACGAAAGCCAGGCTACCTATTTTGGCCGCCGTACCGCCGCTGATGGCAAGCTGGAGTGGAAAAAGCCGGCTGAAGAACTGTTCAACCTGGTGCGTGCCGTGACCCAGCCTTACCCAGGCGCCTTCTGCGCCGTGGGCGAGCACAAGCTGATCGTGTGGCAAGCCGAAGTCGTCAAGGGCAACGAAGGCCTGGCGCCCGGCCGCGTGATCAGCGTCAACCCGCTGCGCATCGCCTGCGGCGAAGACTCCCTGGTGGTCAAGTTCGGCCAGCGCAATGACAACGGCCTGTACCTGGCCGGCCCGTCCCTGGCCAACGAATTGGGCCTGGTCGACGGCTCCGTCCTGCGCGGCGCCGAATCCGGCCGCAAGCCACGTCGTACCCGTGTACTGATCCTGGGCGTGAACGGCTTTATCGGTAACCACCTGTCCGAGCGCCTGCTGCGTGACGACCGTTACGAGGTCTACGGCCTGGATATCGGCTCCGACGCCATCGAGCGCCTGCGCAGCCACCCGAACTTCCATTACGTGGAAGGCGATATCAGCATCCACACCGAGTGGATCGAGTACCACATCAAGAAGTGCGACGTCGTCCTGCCGCTCGTGGCCATCGCCACTCCGATCGAATACACCCGCAACCCGCTGCGCGTGTTCGAGCTGGACTTCGAAGAAAACCTCAAGCTGGTGCGCTACTGCGTCAAGTACAACAAGCGCGTGATCTTCCCATCGACCTCCGAAGTCTATGGCATGTGCCAGGACCAGTACTTCGACGAAGACACCTCCAACCTGGTGGTCGGCCCGGTCAACAAGCAACGCTGGATCTACTCGGTCTCCAAGCAACTGCTCGACCGCGTCATCTGGGCCTACGGCGACAAGGGCCTGAAATTCACCCTGTTCCGTCCGTTCAACTGGATGGGGCCACGCCTGGACCGCCTGGATTCGGCGCGTATCGGCAGCTCCCGTGCGATTACCCAGTTGATCCTGAACCTGGTGGAAGGCACCCCGATCCGTCTGTTCGACGGTGGCGAGCAAAAACGTTGCTTCACTGACATCGCCGACGGTATCGAAGCCCTGGCCCGTATCATTGATAACGACAACGGTGTCTGCGATAGCCAGATCATCAACATCGGCAACCCGGAAAACGAAGCCAGCATCCGTCAACTGGGCGAAGAACTGCTGCGTCAGTTCGAAGCTCACCCGCTGCGCAGCAACTTCCCTCCGTTCGCCGGTTTCCGCGACGTAGAGAGCAAGGCGTTCTACGGCACCGGTTACCAGGACGTGGCGCACCGCAAGCCAAGCATCGAAAACGCCAAGCGCCTGTTGAACTGGGAGCCAACCGTTGAGATGAGCGAGACCATCGGCAACACCCTCGACTTCTTCCTGAAAGAAGCCATGCTCGAAATCGCGGACAAGAAGTAATGCAGGCAGGTCTTCGCATTGATGTCGACACCTACCGTGGCACCCGTGAAGGTGTGCCGCGGTTGCTCGAATCCCTGGATGAAGCCGGGGTGAAAGCGACGTTCTTCTTCAGTGTTGGGCCGGACAACATGGGGCGCCACTTGTGGCGCCTCATCCGCCCGCAGTTCCTGTGGAAGATGCTGCGTTCCAATGCCGTAGGCCTGTATGGCCTGGATATCTTGCTGGCCGGCACCGCCTGGCCGGGCAAGCCGATCGGTCGTGACCTGGGGCACTTGATGCGCCAGGCCAAGGCCGCCGGGCACGAAGTCGGCCTGCATGCCTGGGATCACCACGGTTGGCAGGCCAACACCGGGCGCTGGAGTGAGGCACAACTGGTGGAGCAGATCCGCCGTGGCGTCGACACCCTCAGCGATATCCTCGGTGAACGCATCGACTGTTCAGCGGCGGCCGGTTGGCGTGCCGATGAACGCGTGGTGCAAGCCAAGCAAGGCTTCAACTTTCGCTACAACAGCGATTGCCGGGGCACCAGCCTGTTTCGACCGACATTGGCCGATGGCAGCGCGGGCACCCCACAAATTCCGGTAGACCTGCCGACCTTCGACGAAGTCGTCGGGCCGGTGGTGGCTGCCAAGGACTTCAACCGCTTCATCCTCGACCGCTTTGCCGAGTCGAAGCTGAACGTCTACACGATCCACGCAGAAGTAGAAGGGATTCTGATGGCCAATGATTTTCGCCAGTTGCTGGCCCAGGCAGGGCAGCGCGGCATCGACTTCAAACCCCTGGGCGACTTGTTGCCCGTGGACCTGACCACCCTGCCCCAGCAACACCTGGTGCGTGGCGCCCTGAGTGGGCGTGAGGGCTGGCTTGGAGTGCAACAGGCATGATCCGCCGTTGGGCGCTGCCCCTGCTACTGTTGGCGTTCGGTGTGTTTTATCTGCTGCCGCTGGCCACCCATGGCCTGTGGATTCCGGATGAAACCCGCTACGCGCAGATCAGCCAGGAAATGCTGCTGACCGGCAAGTGGGCCTCGCCGCACTTCATGGGCATTCGCTATTTCGAAAAGCCGGCCGCCGGTTACTGGATGATCGCGCTGGGCCAGGCGATCTTTGGGCAGAACCTGTTCGGCGTACGCTTTGCCTCAGCGTTTAGCACCGGCTTGAGCATCCTGCTGGTGTACCTGGTGTCGCGCCGGCTGTGGAATGACCCGCACAAGAGCCTGGTCAGTACCGTGCTCTACATGAGCTTCGTCAGCGTCGCCGCCCTGGGCGGTTACGCCAACCTGGACCCGCAGTTCACCTTCTGGGTCAACCTGACAGGCGTGGCGCTGTGGTTCTGCTTCGATAACACCACGCGTAACGGTCGCCTGGGCGCCTGGGCATTGCTGGGCCTGGCCTGCGGCATGGGTTTTATGACCAAGGGTTTTCTGGCGTGGCTGCTGCCCGTGCTGATCGCCCTGCCCTACGCAATCTGGCAAAAACGCTTTCGCGAGCTGCTCGGCTACGGCGTGGTCGCTGTGGTCGTGGCTATCGTCGTCAGCTTGCCCTGGGCGTTGGCCGTACACTCGCAGGAGCCGGATTACTGGAACTTCTTCTTCTGGCACGAGCATATCCAGCGTTTCGCCGGTGAGGACGCCCAGCACGCCGAGCCATTCTGGTACTACCTGCCGCTGCTGGTAGCCTTCTCGTTGCCGTGGGTGGCATTGCTGCCGGCTACGCTCAAGCAGGCCTGGCTGGAAAAACGTACCCCCAGGATCGCCTTCCTGTTGTTGTGGTTGCTGATGCCGCTGGCGTTCTTCAGCCTGGCCAAGGGCAAGCTGCCGTCCTACATCATGCCGTGCCTGCTGCCGCTGGCCTTGCTGATGGGCAACGCCCTGGCCGATAAACTGGCTCAGGGTCGCGATCGCGCCTTGCGCATCAATGGCTGGCTGAACCTGGTGATCGGGGTCGTGGCGCTGCTGGCGTTGACCTGGCTTCAACTGAAAAAACCGGTGTACGAGCACGGCCAGGAAACCCTGAGCCTGGTGCTGGTATTCGTTTTCCTGTTCGGTTGGATCATCGTCAACCTGCTGCAAGCCGCGCGCCCGCTGAAATGGTGGGCGGCACCGGTGCTTGGCAGCTGGCTGCTGGTGGCGTTGGCCCCGGCTGCGCTGCCCCATTCGGTGGTGTACAACAAGACCCCGGACCAGTTCATCATCGATCACCTGCCGGCCCTTCAACCGTCTGCCGCGTTGCTGAGCAATGACCTGGGAGCGGCATCGGCCCTGGCATGGCGCCTGCAACGCCCCGACGTCACCCTCTATAACACCGTCGGCGAAGTGAAATACGGCCTCGCCTACCCGGACGCCACCCATCACAAGGTCGACATGACCCAGGTCAAGCAATGGATGAGCGATGCGCGTAAAAAAGGCGTAGTCGGCGTGGTGATGCGCGTTAAAGGCGAGGATGAAATAGCCGAGGTTGCGTTACTGCCTGAAGACGGCCAGCGCTTTGAGCAAGGCAATCTTGTGATTCTGATCTTCCCGCAGGTTGCGCCATGATCACCCTGCTGCTGTTGTTGAGCGCCTGCCTGCTCACCTGCATGGGCCAGGTCTCGCAGAAGTTTGCCGTGGAAAGCTGGCGCGACCAGCCCGACGGCTGGGCGCTGAAACTGCGTTCACCCTGGCTGTGGGCTGCCCTGCTGTGCCTGGGCTTCGGCCTGCTGGTGTGGTTGCTGGTGCTGCAGCGCCTGGAGGTCGGAGTGGCTTACCCGATGCTGAGCCTGAACTTTGTGCTGGTCACACTGATGGCGCGCTTTGTGTTCAAAGAGCACATCGACAGCCGCCATTGGCTGGGCGTGGCATTGGTGATTGCCGGTGTCGTGCTGCTGGGGCGTCAGGTATGAGCCGGGCGCAAGGTTTTGCCCTGGCCCTGGGCAGTGTCGGCCTGGTCAGCGCCGCCCAGTTGGGCATGCGCTGGAGCATGACGCGCCTGCCCCTGCCCAACGAATGGCTCACCACCACCATCGACCTGTCTGCCCTGGGCGTAGTGATCCTGGCGATCATCGCCTATGCGCTATCGATGCTCTGCTGGCTCGGCGCGCTTAAACACCTGCCCCTGGGCCGCGCCTATTCGCTGCTCAGCATCAGCTACGCGCTGGTGTACCTGCTGGCAGCCAGCCTGCCGGTGTTCAACGAACATTTTTCGCTTTCAAAAACCCTGGGGGTGGCCTTGGTCATCCTCGGAGTACTGGTTATCAACTCTCGCCGTGCTAGCGCTGCAAGCCCCAGGAATGCCCCATGAAAATCAGTGTATTTGGTAGTGGTTACGTCGGTCTGGTGCAGGCCACCGTATTAGCCGAAGTCGGTCACGATGTCATCTGCATGGACGTTGATCAGAACAAGGTCAAGCTGCTGCAGCAGGGCCATGTGAGCATTTTCGAGCCAGGGTTGGCAGCGATGGTCAAGGAGAACCTGGAAAGCGGTCGACTGAACTTCACCTATGACGAAAAACTCGCCGTCGAACATGGTGAAGTGCTGTTTATCGCCGTGGGTACGCCGTCTGATGAAGACGGTTCTGCCGATTTGAAATACGTGCTGTCGGTGGGCGACGCAGTTGCCCGTCATCGCATCGAACCGGTGATCCTGGTGGAAAAATCCACCGTTCCCGTCGGCACCGGCGACACTTTGCGCGCCCATATCGAGAAAGCCCTGCACCTGGCTGGCCGGCACCTGGAGTTCGATATCGTCTCCAACCCGGAATTCCTCAAGGAAGGCTCGGCGGTTGCCGACTGCCGCCGCCCGGACCGGATCATCATCGGCTGCGAGCGCGAAGAAGTGCGCGATGTCATGCGCGACCTGTACGCGCCGTTCAACCGCAACCACGACCGCATCATCTTCATGGACCTGCGCAGCGCCGAACTGACCAAGTACGCCGCCAACTGCATGCTGGCCACCAAGATCAGCTTTATCAACCAGATCGCCGAGCTGGCCGAACACCTGGGGGCGGACATCGAAGCCGTGCGCCTGGGCATTGGCGCCGACTCACGGATTGGCTACCACTTCATCTACCCGGGGTGCGGCTACGGCGGCTCGTGCTTCCCCAAGGACATGCGTGCTCTGATCCACAGCGCCAAGCAGGCCAACTGCTCCAGCGACCTGCTGGAAGCCGTGGAAGCCATCAACCAGCGCCAGAAGAGCAAGCTGTACGAGCGCGTCAATGCCTTCTTCAAGGGCAACCTGCGTGGCAAGACCTTCGCGCTGTGGGGCCTGGCCTTCAAGCCCAACACCGACGACATGCGTGACGCCCCAAGCCGCGTGCTGATGGAAGCACTGTGGGCCGCCGGCGCCAATGTGCGCGCCTTTGACCCGGAAGCCATGCAGGAAACCCAACGCATCTACGGCGATGACCCGCGCCTGATGCTGATGGGCACCCCCGAATCCACCCTGAGTGGCGCCGATGCGCTGATTGTCTGCACCGAATGGCAGCAGTTCAAGGCACCGGACTTCGACCTGATCCACCAGCGCCTGAAAACCCCAGTGATCTTCGACGGCCGCAACTTGTACGACGGCGAGCGCCTGGCACGCAAAGGCTTCCAGTATTTCCCAATGGGCCGTGGTGACTCCTGCCAGTTGCCGATTCCCCAGCAGCAGTGGGTACCGCAGGTTGTGGAAGCCTGAGACGTGAACAAAGCTCAAGCGCCCCTGCTCACTGCAACGATTCGCCGACAGTCCCTTGGCTTGGGGCTGCTGGCGTTGCTGTTGTTCATTGCCGGCAACTGGCACCAGGCGATCATCGGCTTTGACTCGCGCTTCGTAGTGTTCGCCCAGGAGATGCTGCGCCATGGGCCAAGCTTCTTCCCCACGACCTACGGGCAACCCTACGCCGACTACCTGGCGACCTCGACACTGATGACCTGGCTGCTGTCCTTGCCCTTGGGCCAGGTCAACAGCTTCACGGCCTGGTTGCCAACGTCCATTGCTTCGGCGCTGATTGTCATGCTGGTGTACCGCCTGACGGCGCCGTACTCCCAGCGCTGGGGCCTGTTGAGCGTAGCGATGTTACTGCTCAGCAGCACCTTCATCAGCGAAACCCGCGCCGTTTCCTTGGACCAGATGCTCGCGGCTGTCGCCCTGGCAGTCTTCTACCTGGGCTATGCCCATGATCACTTCGGTGCGGGCAAGCGCCTGCACTGGCTGTATCTGCTTTTGCTCGTGGGGTTTGCGATTCGCGGGCCGATCGGCCTGGTGATCCCTACGGGCGTGCTGTGCAGCTACTACCTGATCAACCGGCAATGGCGCCAGCTGTTCAGCTTTGGCTTCCTGGCCCTGGCCCTGCTGGTGGCGTGTGTCGGCCTGCTGTTGCTGCTGGCCAAGCTCAGTGGCGGCGAAGTGTTCATGCAAGACGTGATCCGCATGCAGTTCATGGGGCGCATGGATGGCAGTGAAGGCTCCAGCGGTGTGCTGTATTACTTCACCAGTTCCATGGGCAATTACGCGCTGGCCTACCCGTTGGCCTTGCTGGTGCTGCTCGCGGTGGCGATAGGAGGACGGCGCGCGCCGGATCCAGCCCTGCAGTTGGTGCTGTATTGCGCGGCGGCGGGCCTGCTGGTGATGCTCGGCTTGTCGGTTCCCCAGGCCAAGAAGGCGCGGTATGTGCTGCCGATGCTGCCGATGGCGGCAATAATTGCGGCGTATCCGTTCCAGGTGACGCAGGGCCGCCTGTTTGGCTGGTTGCGCGGCCTGATGCTGGGGCTGTGGACGCTGCTGCCGGGGCTGCTGATCGTCGGCCTGTGGCTGGCGCGCCCACGCTATCCCGAGCAATTGAGTCATCTTGGCGGCGTCTTCGGCATACTTGGCGTGCTGCAGGTACTGGCGCTGCTGGCGCTATTCAAGTCACGGCTGCGCTCACTCGCGCCTGCCTTGACCGCGGTGCTGGCGGTATGGAGCACTTACATTCTGGTGGTCGAACCGCTGGAGCGCAGCCTCTACGACACCCGCACCTTCAGCCTTGCTGTTCAGGCGCAGGTCAAGCAGCAACCGGCGCCTGTCGTGCTGCATGCCCTGGGCAAGGACGCCAAGGCGATCAAATTGATCGTCAACCTTGATTGCGACCGGGTACCGCTGTTTACCCAACTGCCTGCCGAACTGGCGACGATCCAGGGGCCAGCATGGCTGGTGATGAGCAAAGCTGACTTTGAAGAGCTGCAAGACCCGCGTTTTCGTTCGATCACGCCAACGCTCACCGGCGAGTTCGACAAGAACCCCTACGTGCTGCTGCACCTGTCCAAAACCATCCAACCGTGACGCTGCCGGCTTCGGCCGGCACTTCCCGGAAAACTCCTACACAACTATGGGTAATGGCGCGTGGCGCTCCCCTTCCCCGTGCTCGAAGCCCAGCGGTAAACTCGCTCGTCAAAGGCGGTAACTATTTGCCACGCCTTGATCGAATGGATAACGACAAGGACGCTATCAGCCGCAGGCAACCCAGTGGCGTACCTCATTAAAAAGGATGATGCCGTGCGCGATGACTTATTGCTTGATGCTCCTTTTCCGTTGACGCATGAGCACGTCCATCTCGGCTACATCCCCATCCCCAGGCTGGAACGCCTCATGGAATTGCGTAACGCCCTGGTGGCGCTGAAAGGTCCATTGTCCAACGACCCCAAGGTGCGCGAAAACCTGCAGGAACGGCTCTTGAGCGATGAACTGCATAATCGCATCCTCGGCCAGGTCTGCCGGGCCCCCACTCCTTCGCCGCAGCTCAACTGAGTTCATCATTATTGAACTTAACCTTCATTAATATGCATTGGCGACCTTGCATCAGGGCCGGCACACTACGCAGGTTCCTCCCCCAAATGTTGGAACGTTCAAAGGGCTTTTCCGGGCAACCAGGCAAGCCTTTTTTTTCGCCTGCTGTTGACGGACCCTTTCTCAATGCTTGCTCGCTGGTTACCTGCTGCTATCAATACCCGCCCCGCCGAATGGAGCCGTGCCGCGATTGGCATGGCCCTGGGCACCCTGCTCAGTGTCTGGGTATGCGCCCAAGTGTTTGGCATGGAAGTCGCCCTGCACTTGCTGGGGCCTCTGGGCGCTTCGGCAGTGCTGCTGTTCGCCGTCTCATCCGGTGCGCTGGCGCAGCCGTGGTCGATCATTGGCAGCTACCTGTGTGCCGCAGTGGTCGCGCTGTTGGTTGCTCGGGTACTGGGGCGCACCCTGGGCAGCGCCTGCCTGGCGGCGGGCATGACCGTCATCCTGATCTGCTGGCTGCGCTGCCTGCACCCGCCGGCGGGCGGCCTGGCGATGACCCTGGTACTGGCCGACCCCAGCTCGGCGGCCCTCGGCTGGCAGGAACTGCCGGCGGTCATGCTCGGCGCCGCTGCCTTACTCATGTGCGCGCTGGCCTACAACAACGCCACACGCACGCGCTATCCCAAGGGCGCGACCGAGGTACCGGGTATCTTCACGAATAAGTCTCAGGCAGCAAGAGACCCATCGATCACCGCCGCCGACCTCAAGTTGGCGTTAGCCGACATGGAGCAGTTCTACGACATCGAGCCCTCCGAGCTGGAACAGCTGATCCACGCTGCCGAAAGCCATGCGCGGCGCAGAAGTATCGGCCAAGTGTTGGCGAGTCGCGTGGAGTAGGCGCATTCACGACGAATGGTGTTTACGCCCGTGTGTGATGGGCTAAGGTTGTACAAACCACTTGTTGTTGTCTGCTTTTCTCTGAATTCTGGATCGCCGTAAACCAGTAGCGAAGACATTGGATCGTCTGGCTATCAATGGGTGCTCACAGAGCGGTGATACAGGTCAAGGCTTTCCCGGTTCCGCTCTCATCGTCGTTCCACATGCTGGCCCTCCTGCTCAAGTGTTTTGAATGCTCCATTCAAACCTGGTGAGGATCCATCGTGGACGACCACTTGCAGAAGGTGCTGCGCGCGCCGCTTTTCGACCACCGACAGCGTTATCACCTGCCCCTTAGAGCCTACATGGACCTGACGATCAGGCGCATGCATGCGATTTTCGATGCGGGGCTGATCAACAACGACATGTGGCTCGGCCAACCCGACGCTTCACATTTTCGAGACCTGTGCGAACGCATCGGCCTGATCGGCGCCTACGACTACGCCCTGTATTCCTCGCTGGTGGATCACATGATCGCCGCCAACGCCCTGCTGACCCAGGGCAGCCCCGAGCAGGTGGCGCGCTACCGTGACGAAGTCATCCAGATGCGTGCGGTGTATGCGTTTGGCTGTACTGAAATCGCCAGTGGCACCGACGTCCGTAACCTCAAGACCACCGTCACCTATGATCCTGAACGGCACTGCCTGGTGCTCGATTCGCCCTGCGCAGAGGCCTGCAAGTATTGGATCGGCAACAGCCTGCACGCGGCGCAGGTGGTAATGGTGCTCGCGCGCTTGCTGGTCGACAGCCAAGACCAGGGGCACCACTGGTTTCGCGTGGTGATTCGCGACCAGGAAAACGGCCCTCTGCGCCCAGGGCTGAAGGTCATTGCCTGTGACCCCAAGGGCGGTATTCATGCCAATGAAGTCGGCGCCTTGCGTTTTTGCCAGATGCAACTGGGTACCGATGCGCTGTTGCAGCGCTACGCACGGTTTACCGCCAATGGACAGTTCATCAGCGACTTGCCCAAAGGCGAGCGCTTCATCAATGCACTGGAAACGTTCCTGCAAGAGCGCCTGTTGTTGATGGCCGCCTCGCGCCACGGCGCCGGGCTGTGCGCATACCTGACGTATCGATTTGGCCGCCACCGGCTGTTAGCGGCCGGCCCGTTGCTCGGCAACCCGCTGTTCCGGCAGCGCCTCTATAACGCCCAGCTCAAGGCGCTGGCGCTCAAATACCTCGAGCAGGCCATCCTCACCCGCTTCGAAGCACACTGGCCGCATACCGAGCAGCGCAAGGCGCTGCATATCCTCGCGGCCCTGAGCAAATGCGTCGGTACCTGGATGGGACTGGAAGTGATCGCCCAGTGCCGCGAACTCTGCGGCTCCCAGGGATTCCATCACTACAACCAGATCGTCACCCTGCGCATGGACTTAGAAATCAGCATTACGTTCGCCGGTGACAACAGCGTGATGGCCTATCAGGTAATCAAGGATGCCCTGGCGCGCCCACGCTTCGACCACGTACCGCCGTGCAACCTTGGCCAGCAGATCGAGCAAACCATTGTCCAGGAGTGCCGACCGGGCAACGACTTTTCCCATCGACAGGCGGTCGGGCTGGCGTACGCCCGCGCACTCGACCTGATCATCCAGGCCGCCGAATCCGCACGCCTCCAGCCGCCCATCCTGCACGACCTGACCCACGTATTTGTTGCGTACCTGCACCACTGGGGCCTGCTCGCCAGCCCCGCGGAACAGCGGCCCAGCGCGGCACGCCTCGCCCAATTGGCCGCTTGGTTGAAACCACCTTCGGTGTTGGTCGATGCACCGATCGCCAAAGCCGACTACATCCATCAATTCACCCGTGCACTGTACAGGGAGCAATGAACATGGCCCGTCCATCACCGCCCGACTTTTCCAACCCAGACACCGTTCGTGATCCCTATCCGGCGTTTGCCTGTCTGCGCGAACATTATCCGGTGTACTGGTGCCCCCATTTCAACGCCTGGATGCTGACCCGTTTTGATGACGTCTACGCCGCGCAGGGTGATGCCAGGCGCTACTCCTCCGACCGGATACGCCAATTGGTGAATGCCCAATTGCCAGAGGACAAACGCGCGATGGTCGAGCCTTTTGTGGAAAAAGCCTCGCGGTGGATGTATGCCCAGGACGGCCAGGCCCACCAGGCCAGTCGCCAATTGTTGAGCCGGGCCTTTACCCCGCGCGCCATCGACGCATTGCGCGCAGACATCCAGGCGATTGTCGATGAGCTGCTGTCGCAATTGAGCGACGAACCGGAGCTGATGGCCGAGCTGTTCAACCAGGTGCCGGCGCGTATCCTGGCCAAACTCTATGGGATCCCGCAAAAAGACGCGCTGAGGCTGCGGCGCTGGACTGATGACATTCTGGTGTTTCTGGTGGGCAGCCTGGACCCGGCGTATGGCCCCCGCGAAGCCCTGCAAGGGCTGGAAGAAATGTATGAGTATTTCGGCGACCTGATCGATCAGCGCCGCCAGGCGCCCGAAGACGACCTTGTCAGCCGTGTGATCGCCGCGGGCGAGGCAGCTGCCATCACCAAGGGCAATTTACTCGCGCAACTGGCGTTCGTGCTGGTGGCCGGCAACACAACCAGCGCCGACATGCTGGGTATTGGCCTGCTGCACTTGCTGCTCAATCCCGATCAGTTGCAGGCGCTGCGGGCCGACCTTTCACTCATGGCGTGCGCCATCGAAGAAATGCTGCGGATCGACCCCTCGGGTCAATTCAGCCACCGCGTGCTGCAGGAGGACATCGAACTCAAGGGCCGCATGATGCGCAAGGGCGAGCTGGTATTTCTGGTCCGCGCCGCCGCCAACCGCGACGCCGCGCACTTCCTGGACCCGGACCGTTTTGATATCCGACGCGAAAAGAACGACCACCTGGCCTTTGGGCGCGGCGAACACTTCTGCATGGGGACCGCGTTGTTTCGGCTGGAGGCCCATATCGTGTTCACCAGCCTGCTGATGCGGTTCCCCAACCTGCGCTTGATCGATGGGCAGCCACCGGTTTGGCGCACCAACAACTTGCAGTTTCGAGGCCTGAAAACCATTCATGTGGAGCTCCACTGATCATGAACAACGATCCGATCCAGCGCTGCTTCTCAGCGGCGAAATGGGAAAAGGCCGGTGGCTACTGCCGCGCGTTGCGGGCCGGTAACATCATTGTCACCAGTGGCACAGTGGCCTTTGACGAAGACGGCAACCCCTACGCCCCAAACGACGTGTACCTGCAGACCCGGCGCTGCCTGGAGATCATCGAAGCGGCGCTCCAGCAGTTGGGCACGGACCGTACCCGAATAATTGCCACGCGCATGTACACCACCAACGTGAATTGGTGGCCGGAAATCGCCAAGGCCCATAAAGCGTTTTTTGATGGCTGCGAACCGACCACCATGTTGCTGGGCGTCTGCGCGCTGATCGGTCCGGAATATCTGGTGGAAATCGAAGCCCAGGCACAGGCGGCGACACCATGACCCCGGAACAAGCACGCAAGGAGGTGCGCGATGCCGTGGTCATGGACGTCAGCGACCTGACCTTGGCGACCGAGGGACGACCAGTGGGGGTGCGCCTGTACCGCCCCGCGCGCCCTGCCCCGGCGCCGGTGCTGATGTACTTCCACGGTGGCGGTTGGGTCACCGGGGACCTGGACACCCACGACAGCTTTTGCCGGGTCATGAGTGAGTGGGCAGGTTGCGCCGTGGTGGCGGTGGATTACCCCCGCCCACCGGAACACCGCTTTCCCGCGGCGGTGAAGAGCTGCTATACCGCCACTTCCTGGATCGCCCGCAACGGTGCGTCCCTTGGGCTGGATCCGCAGCGCATCGCGGTCGCCGGGGGCGGATCGGGTGGTGGGTTGGCGGCGGTGATCTGCCAAATGGCCAGGGACCTGGGCGCCCCGCCCATCGGTTTCCAACTGTTGCTGTACCCGGTGCTCGACTGCCTGGCGCGCAACCGCTCCCGCAGGAACTTTGCCAACGGGTTTGGCCTGACAGCCGAGCTGATGGACTGGTACCTCGACCAGTACGTACCGCCCGGTATTCCCCTGGGGCATCCCTGGCTTTCGCCGGCGCGCGATACCTCGCTGCAAGGGTTGCCCGCAGCCCTGATCATTACCGCCGGCTGCGACCTCTTGCGCGATGAAGGGCGCGCCTTTGCACGTGGCTTGAAACGGGCAGGCGTGCCGGTGCAACACAAGGAGTACACCGGCATGCCTCATGGCTTTATCAACTATCCTGCCACTGAGGCCAGTGCCCGGCGTGCCGTGCTGCTCTGTGCCGAGGCCCTGGCAGGTTTTTTCGACCCGCCCCCAGCCTGAGCGGCACTTCTGCATAAATGCAAAAACGACCTGCAGGATTCCGGGTTGTACTGGGCAAATTTGCACTGGTAGGATCGCGAGATGGTTCATCCGCAAACATCTAGATAAAGAACAATAAAAGCAGGGAGTTACAGATGACTGCTCAGGTTTCATCCGAAGCAAGCCATACCGATAATCTGCAGCACGAAGTACTGGCCCAAGTGCGTAACCATATTGGCCACCTCACCCTCAATCGCCCTGCCGGCTTAAACGCCATCACCCTGGACATGGTCCGCAGCCTGTCTCGCCAGCTGCAGGCCTGGGCCGATGACCCTCAGGTCTACGCCGTGGTACTGCGCGGTGCCGGCGAAAAAGCCTTCTGTGCCGGTGGCGATATCCGTTCCCTCTACGACAGCTTCAAGAACGGCGACACGCTGCACGAGGATTTTTTCGTCGAGGAATACGCCCTCGACCTGGCCATCCACCATTACCGCAAACCCGTACTGGCCCTGATGGACGGGTTTGTCCTTGGCGGCGGCATGGGCCTGGTGCAAGGCGCGGATCTGCGCGTCGTCACCGAACGCAGTCGCCTGGCGATGCCGGAAGTGGCTATCGGTTATTTCCCTGACGTGGGCGGCAGTTATTTCCTGCCGCGCATCCCAGGCGAGCTGGGTATCTACCTGGGCGTCACCGGCGTGCAGATTCGCGCGGCTGACGCGCTGTACTGCGGGCTGGCGGATTGGTACCTGGACAGCACCAGGCTGGCCGACCTCGACCAGAAACTCGATCGCCTGGCATGGCAGGACTCCCCACTCAAGGACCTGCAAGGCGTACTTGCCAAACTGGCCGTACAGCAACTGCCCGACGCGCCGCTCGCGGCCTTACGCTCGCCTATCGATCATTTCTTTGCACTGCCGGACGTACCGAGCATGGTCGAACAGTTGCAGGAAGTCACCGTGGCTGACAGCCATGAATGGGCCATGACCACCGCCAACCTGATGAAAACCCGCTCGCCGCTGGCCATGGCGGTGACCTTGCAAATGCTGCGGCGCGGTCGCCGTCTCCCTCTGGAACAGTGCTTTGCCCTGGAGCTGCACCTGGACCGCCAATGGTTCGAGCGTGGCGACCTGATCGAAGGCGTGCGCGCCCTGATTATCGACAAGGACAAAACCCCACGTTGGAATCCGCCGACGCTCCATGAGTTGGATGCCAACCATGTCGAGAGCTTCTTCCACACCTTCAAGCAGGTTGCGAACTAAGTCATGCAAGATATTGAATACACTGAAGAACAAGTCATGATTCGTGACATGGCACGCGACTTTGCCCGTGGCGAAATCGCCCCACACGCCCAGGCCTGGGAAAAAGCCGGCTGGATCGATGATGCCCTGGTCGCCAAGATGGGCGAGCTGGGCCTGCTGGGCATGGTCGTGCCGGAAGAATGGGGCGGCACCTACGTCGATTACGTGGCCTATGCCTTGGCGGTGGAAGAAATTTCCGCCGGTGACGGCGCCACGGGCGCACTGATGAGTATCCATAATTCAGTGGGTTGCGGGCCTATCCTCAACTACGGCACCACCGAACAGAAACAAACCTGGCTGGCGGACCTCGCCAGCGGCCAGGCCATCGGCTGCTTTTGCCTGACCGAACCCCAGGCGGGGTCCGAAGCCCATAACCTGCGTACCCGCGCCGAATTGCGCGACGGCCAGTGGGTGATCAACGGCGCCAAGCAGTTTGTCAGCAACGGCAAGCGCGCCAAGCTGGCCATTGTGTTCGCCGTCACCGACCCTGAACTGGGCAAGAAAGGCATCTCCGCCTTCCTGGTGCCCACCGATACGCCCGGGTTCGTGGTGGACCGTACCGAACACAAGATGGGCATTCGCGCCTCCGACACCTGCGCCGTCACCCTCAACCAATGCACGGTCCCCGAGGCCAACCTGCTGGGTGAGCGCGGCAAAGGCCTGGCAATTGCCCTGTCCAACCTCGAAGGTGGCCGTATTGGCATCGCCGCCCAGGCCTTGGGCATAGCCCGTGCCGCCTTTGAAGCGGCGCTGGCCTATGCCCGTGACCGCGTGCAGTTCGATAAGGCAATCATCGAGCACCAGAGCGTCGCCAACCTGTTGGCCGATATGCAAACCCGGCTGAATGCCGCGCGCCTGCTGATCCTGCACGCCGCGCGCCTGCGCAGTGCCGGCAAGCCCTGCTTGTCTGAGGCGTCCCAGGCCAAGCTGTTCGCCTCGGAAATGGCTGAAAAGGTCTGCTCCTCGGCCATGCAGATTCATGGAGGGTATGGGTACCTGGAGGATTACCCGGTGGAGCGTTACTACCGGGATGCGCGGATCACGCAGATTTACGAAGGCACCAGCGAGATCCAGCGGATGGTGATTGCCCGAGAGCTCAAGAATTACCAGCTTTGATTGAAACGGCTGTGGGAGGGGGCTTGATGTGGCAAGTGGACTTGATGCGGCAAATGGGCTTGATGCGGCAAGTCGGCTTGATATGGTGAGCAGGCTTGTTGTGGCGAGCGGGCTTGCCCCGCGTTGGGGCGCGAAGCGGCCCCAAAACCTGACGATTTAATAGGCCTGGATAAACGCGGGGGCCTTATTGGGGCTGCTTCGCAGCCCAACGCGGGGCAAGCCCGCTCGCCACAACAGGCCCGCTTGTCACAACAAATCCATTTGAACCCCGGTGTTCCGGATACCGGGTTATTTATCCTTGAACGCTGGCGCGCGCTTGGCCACGAACGCCGCCATCCCTTCTTTCTGATCCTGGGTGGCGAACGCTGCGTGGAACACCCGACGCTCAAAGCGCACGCCTTCCGACAGGCTGACTTCAAACGCGCGGTTCACGCTTTCCTTGACCATCATGCTGATCGGTACCGACTTGCTGGCGATCAGGGTGGCGACTTTCAGCGCTTCGTCCAGCAGTTCATCGGCTGGCACGATACGCGCGACAATCCCGCAGCGTTCCGCTTCCACCGCGTCGATGAAGCGCCCGGTCAGGCACATTTCCATGGCCTTGGCCTTGCCCACCGCGCGGGTCAGGCGCTGGGTGCCGCCCATGCCCGGCAGGACGCCAAGGTTGATTTCCGGCTGGCCGAACTTGGCAGTGTCGCCGGCGAGGATAAAGTCGCACATCAGCGCCAGCTCACAGCCGCCGCCGAGGGCGAAGCCGTTGACTGCGGCGATGATCGGCTTGCGGCGGTTGGCCACGCGGTCGCTGTCGCTGAACAGGTCGTCGAGGTAGATCCGGGGGTAAGTCAGCTCGGCCATTTCCTTGATGTCGGCGCCGGCCGCGAAGGCTTTCTTCGAGCCGGTGAGCACGATGCAGCCGATTTCCGGGTTGGCTTCCAGGCTGTCGAGCGCCAGGTTCAGCTCACTGACCAGTTGCGCGTTCAGCGCGTTCAGGGCTTGCGGGCGGTTGAGGGTGATCAGTCCGACACGGCCCTGGACTTCGAGCAGGATGGTTTCGTAACTCATGTTTCGGCTCCTTAAAGATTGCGTGAAATGACCATGCGCTGGATATCGCTGGTGCCTTCGTAGATCTGGCAGACCCGCACATCGCGGTAGATCCGCTCCAGGGGGAAGTCGCTCAGGTAACCGTAACCGCCCAAGGTTTGCAAGGCGGCCGAACAGACTTTCTCGGCCATTTCCGAAGCGAACAGCTTGGCCATGGACGCCTCGACCAAGGCCGGTTTGCCGCTGTCACGCAGGGCTGCGGCGTAATGCACCATCTGACGGGCAACCGCGATTTGCGTGGCCATGTCCGCCAGGCGGAACGCCACGGCCTGGTGGTCGATCAAGGCTTTGCCAAAGCTTTCGCGTTCACGGGCGTAATCGCGCGCCGCTTCGAACGCTGCGCGGGCCATGCCCACCGATTGCGAGGCAATACCGACGCGACCGCCCTCAAGGTTGGCCAGGGCGATACGGTAGCCTTCGCCCTCCTCGCCCAGGCGATTCGCCACCGGCACCTTCACATCCTCAAACAGGATCTGGCAGGTGTCGGAGGCATGCTGCCCCAACTTGTCTTCAACCCGCGCCACGGTGTAGCCCGGTGAATTCGTCGGCACGATGAATGCGCTGATCCCGCGCTTGCCCGCGGCGGGGTCGGTGACCGCAAACACGATCACGATCCCGGCGTTTTGCCCGGAGGTGATGAACTGTTTGCAGCCGTTCAACACGTAATGGTCGCCTTCCAGGCGCGCCCGGGTTTTCAGGCTGCTGGCATCGGAGCCCGCTTGGGGCTCGGTGAGTGCAAAGGCGCCGAGCATGGCGCCGCTGGCCAGGGGTTTGAGGAATTGTTCTTTCTGCTGATCGTTGCCGAACGTGAGAATCGGCACGCAACCGACGGAGTTGTGCACGCTCATGATGGTCGAGCACGCGCCGTCACCTGCGGCGATTTCTTCCAGGGCCATGGCATAGGCCAGGTAGCCGGTGTCGCAACCGCCCCATTGTTCCGGCACCAGCATGCCGAAAAAGCCCAATTCGGCCATTTCGCCGATGGCTTCCTTGGGAAAGCGATGCTCGCGGTCCCATTCGGCGGCGAACGGTTTCAGGCGTTCCTGGGCAAATTGCCGGGCGGCGTCACTGATTTGCAGCTGTTCGTCATTCGGGAGCATGGTACAGAGTCCTTAATACAAGCATTCGACGGCCATGGCCGTGGCTTCACCACCGCCGATGCAAATGGCGGCAACGCCACGCTTGAGGCCTTTTTGGCGCAGGGCCGAAAGCAGCGTCACCAGGATCCGCGCGCCGGAGGCACCAATCGGGTGGCCCAGGGCGCAGGCGCCGCCATGGATATTGACCTTGTCGTGGGGAATCTCCAGCTTGCTCATGGTGACCAGGCTGACCACGGCAAAGGCCTCGTTGATTTCAAACAGGTCCACGTCGCCCAGGTTCCAGCCGGTCTTGCTCATCAGCTTGCGAATCGCCCCCACTGGCGCCACCGGGAACAGGCCCGGCTCGTCGGCAAACGCCGCATGCCCGTGGATCACCGCCAACGGCGTGAGCCCGCGCTTGTGCGCCTCGGACTCACGCATCAGCAGCAACGCCGCCGCGCCATCGGAAATCGAACTGGAGTTGGCCGCAGTGACGGTGCCGCCTTCGCGGAAGGCCGGCTTCAGGCTGGCGATCTTGTCCAGCTTGGCCTTGGGGGGTTGCTCGTCGTGCAGGATGGTCTTCTGCTCTTTGCCCACGGTGACCTGCACCGGGACGATCTCGGCGGTGAAGCAGCCTTGGGTGATGGCCTGCTGCGCACGGGTCAGGGAGGCAATGGCGAAGGCGTCCTGGGCTTCACGGGTAAAGCCGTTGTGCTCGGCGCAATCTTCGGCAAAGGTGCCCATCAGGCGGCCCTTGTCGTAGGCGTCTTCCAGGCCGTCGAGGAACATATGGTCGAGCACCTTGCCGTGGCCCATACGGTAGCCGCTGCGGGCGCGGTCCAGCAGGTACGGTGCGTTGGACATGCTTTCCATGCCGCCGGCAACCACCACGTCGACGCTGCCCGCCAACAGCGAGTCATGGGCCAGGATGGTCGCTTCCATGCCCGAACCACACATCTTGTTGAGGGTGGTACAGCGCGTGGCCTTGTCCAGCCCGGCGCCGAGGGCCGCCTGGCGCGCAGGTGCCTGCCCGAGGCCGGCCGGCAGTACACAGCCGAACAACACCTCATCCACGGCATCGTTGGCGATACCGGCGCGCTCGACCACCGCGCGAATCGCGGCAGCGCCCAGTTGCGGCGCGGTCAGGCCCTTAAGGTCGCCCTGGAACCCGCCCATGGGCGTACGCGCGGCACTGACAATCACGATGGGATCATTCATGACGCATCCTCCTCACTTGGCTGCCATGCGCAAGGCACCGTCGAGACGGATCACCTCGCCATTGAGCATGCTGTTTTCGATGATGTGCCGCACCAACGCGGCGTACTCGGCAGGTTTGCCCAGGCGTGGCGGGAATGGCACACCGGCGGCGAGAGAATCGCGGACTTCCGGGGCCATGCCCGCCATCATTGGCGTTTCGAAGATGCCCGGGGCGATGGTCATCACGCGAATGCCGAATCGCGCCAGTTCCCGTGCCGCCGGCAGGGTCAGGCTGGCGATCGCGCCTTTGGAAGCCGCATACGCCGCCTGGCCGATCTGCCCGTCAAACGCTGCGACCGACGCGGTGTTGATGATCACCCCGCGTTCGCCCTCGGCATTGGCTTCGGTTTCGGCGATGGCCGCCGCGGCCAGGCGCAGCAGGTTGAAGCTGCCGATCAGGTTGACGTTGATCACCTGAGCGAAGCTGGCCAACGCGTGGGGACCGTTCTTGCCGAGGATTTTCTCGCCACGCACCACGCCGGCGCAGTTAACCAGGCCATGCAGACCACCAAAGGCAGCCACGGCGGCCTTTACGGCGGCTTCGGCGGCGGCTTCCTGGCTGATATCCGCCACGGCGCTGCGGGCGTTGTCACCCAGTTGCCGGGCCTTGGTGGCAACGGCTTCGGCGTTCAGGTCCACCAGCATGACCTTGGCACCGGCCGCGATCAGCATCTCGGCCGTGGCCGCGCCGAGGCCCGAAGCGCCGCCGCTGACCAGAAAAACCTTGTTTTCAATCTGCATCATTGTTTCCTTGAAAGGTGGATCACGCCAACGCCGCTTGGGCCTTGGCGATTTCCTGGTTACGCAAGATAAAACGTTGCAGCTTGCCGCTCGGAGTCTTGGGCAAGTCGCTGACAAATTCGATTTCCCGCGGGTAGGCATGCGCGGCCAGGCGCTTGCGCACATGCAGGCGCAGCTCTTCGGCCAGCTCCGGGGTCGCTCGGTATTGCTCGTTGATCACCACAAAGGCTTTCACCAGCTCGGTGCGCTCCGGGTCGGGCTTGCCGACCACGGCGGCTTCGACCACGGCCGGGTGTTCAACCAGCGCGCTTTCCACGTCGAAGGGGCCGACCCGATAGCCGGAGGTGGTGATCACATCATCACTGCGCCCCACAAAGCTGATGCTGCCGTCCGGGTTCAATTCGACCGTGTCGCCACTGAGGTAGTACTTACCGACGAACGCCTTGGTCTTCACCCCGTCGTAGCCGGCGAACCAGCACATCGGCGATTGCTCGCGATCAATGGCGAGAATGCCCGGTTGGCCGGCAGGCAGCTCCTGGTAATCGTCATCCAGCACCACGATGCGATGCCCCGGCGAAGCAAACCCAGCCGAGCCGATGTGTACCGGATGCGCCAGGCCATGATGGTTGCACAGCACCATGCCCAGTTCGGTCTGGCCGTAGTGGTCGTGGATGGTGACGCCCAGGTTGTCGGCAAACCAGCGGATCACTTCCGGGTTCAACGGCTCGCCGGCGCTGCTGACAATACGCAGCTTGCCCTTGATCGAACGGGCGAACTGCTCGCCCCCGGCAATCAACAGGCGATAGGCCGTCGGCGAACCGGTGAGGTTGGTGATCCCGTATTTATTGATGACCCGGCAGGTGCTTTCCAGGGTGAACGGGCCGTCGTAGAAGGTGATCGGATGGCCCATGGACAACGGCCCGGTCACGCCGAAATAGATGCCGTAGGCCCAGCCCGGGTCGGCGACGTTCCAGAACGCGTCTTCAGGACGCAGGTCGACCGCATCACGGGTATAGCTCTGGAACGCAACGATGGCCTTGAGCGGTACCGACAAGGCTTTCGATGGCCCGGTGGTGCCCGAGGTGAACATCAGCAGGAACGGCTCTTCGGCGTCCAGCAGCACCGGCTCGCAGAGCTTGGAATAGTTGGGCAACTCGGCCCAGAAGCTGAAATCGCCCCGTACCAGGCCTTCACCTTTAGCGCCGGTGACCGTGACGATGGTCGGGCAGCCCTGAACCTCCGCGAGCTTGGGCCGATTCACCGCATCGGTGACCACCAGGGCTGCGCCGGAACTGTTCAAGCGGTGTTCAATGGCCTTGGGGCCAAAGGCGGTAAACAGTGGTTGATAGACCGCACCGATACGCCAGGTGGCAAACACCACCACCAGCAACTCGGCGGTGCGTGGCAACAGGCCGGCGACCTTGTCGCCACGCTTGACGCCCTGAGCCAGCAGGAAGTTGGCGAAGCGTGCCGCCTGGTCCTGCAACTCGCTGAAGGTGGACGTGGCGCTGCGCCCGTCCTTGCCCTCCCAGAACAACGCGATACGCCCAGGCAAGGCATGGCGGTCGCAGCATTCAACACAGGCATTCAGGCCCTGCAGGTTGCCAGCCAAGGCGGCATCTACGGTGTGCTGGTAATCAAACTCGGTGGTGGCAGCCAAATACTCACGCATCGCTTTAAATCCTTCTGTATTTTTATTTTCAGGACGTAAACGGAACCCGTGAAATAGTCGCTCTAGAGCGTTGCAGCAGCAATGGTCAAAGCCATCAACCTGGCTGACTGGTTTGGCCAATGCCTTCTCATCATAGACCCCACCGATCAGCCGGTCGGCCCAAGCGATTGGACGGTTCGCCCGCCAGCTTCTAACCTGATGGCCTGCGCCACCGAAGAAGCCCCCTTGCGATGATCGTTCGCCCCAAACCCAACCTCCTGGGCATCCTGTTTTCCCTCAAGGGCTCGATTGCCAAGCGCATCGCCCTGCGCAGCCTGCTGGTGACATTGCTGGCCTCGGTGATCGTGCTGGTGGAAACCCTGCACCCCGCCTATTTCTCCAAGGTCAACGCTACGCCGTTCACGCTGCTGGGGCTGTCGCTGTCGATCTTCATGAGCTTTCGCAACAACGCCTGCTACGACCGCTGGTGGGAAGGTCGCAAGCAGTTGGGGCAGATGCTCATTGATGTGCGCTCGTTGATACGTGAAACCCAGGTGCTCGGCGACCCACTGGAACGGGCAAGCCTGTTGCGCGGCTTGTGCGGTTTTGCCCACGGTTTGATCGCGCGCCTGCGCCTGGAGGATGAAGCCCAGGCGATCAAGCCCTGGATCGGGGTGCCGGCGGCCCATCCCAATCTTCCCGACCAGGTCCTGCAACAGCTGGGCGCGCGGTTTTCCACGCTGGCCGAACACGGCGTGATCAGTGAATGGCGCTACACCCAGCTCGAAACCCGCCTGGTCAGCCTCTGCCAGGTACAGGCTTCCTGCGAGCGGATCAAGGCCACGCCCCTGCCCTTTCCCTACACGCTGCTGCTGCATCGCACCATTTACCTGTTCTGCATTCTCTTGCCATTCGCCATGGCCGAGCCGCTGGGCTGGCTGACGCCGGTGTTCACCGCCATCGTCAGCTACACCTTCTTCGGCCTGGATGAAATCGGTGACGACCTGGAAGACCCGTTCGGCTTCGACGAGAACGACCTGCCCTGCAACGCCATCGTGCGCACCCTGGAGCGCGAGGTCCTCGCCGCCCTCGGTGCAACCGACCTTCCCCCTGCCCTGGAGCCGGTGGACTACGTGCTGACCTGATGCCGGTTTGACACTCGCCCTGGTCTGACCGAAGCTGAGCGCTTTGTAATAGCTGCCCAAGCTTTCGGACGCCTGCATGTCAAAATCACGCCGTTACTCCATCGTCGGCCTGTGCGCCCTGTTGTTGATTGTGCTGATCACCTGGTATTTCTCACGCGCCACCCCGGTCGCGGTGCCCCCTGCCATCGCCCACGGTTATTCCAAGGCCCTGAAACAGGCGCACAACGGCGAACCGGGGGCGGCCCGCGTGCTGTATCAGCAGTTGGCCCGGCCAGACCTGTCCGACGAACGTCGCGCCGCGCTGCATGCCGAGTTGCCCAACTACCCCAGCCCCCAGGCCTTGAAATTGGCCGACAAGGACCTGGCCAATGAATCGCCACGGGTTCGTGAGGCGGCGATTCGCAGCATTGTCGGCCTGGTGCCCACCGGCCAGCGCACCCTGTTGCTCGGGCCACTCCTGGAGGACGCCGAGCAAAGCGTGCGCTTTGCCGCCGCCAACGCCTTGCTGGGGCTCTCGCCGGACACCCTGGGCCTGTATTTCGGGCCATTGCAGCAAGTGCTCGATGAATTCGTGAAAACGCTCAAGGCTCAGCCTGAAACGGCTGAAAGCTGGATTCAACTGGCGCGGCTGTACATCCACAGCGCGTTGCTGCCGGAGGCACAAAACGCCCTGGAACAGGCGATGCGCTTGCAGCCGGACAACCTGCAGGCCGTAGTCGCGCAAATTGAGCTGCTGGACAAACAAGGCAAGACCGACGAATCGCGCCAGTTGCTGGCTCGCCAATTGGCGGCGCACCCTGAGTCCGCCTACCTGCAACACGCCCTGGGCATGTGGCTGCTGCACCACGGCGAGCGCCCTTATGCGCTGCTCGGCCTGTCCAAGGCCGTGGAGCTGGAACCGGACAATCAGGATTACCGCTACGACCTCGCCACCACCCTGCATGCCCAGCAGGAACTCGAGGCCGCCCAGCGCCAGTTGGAAGAAATCATCCAGCGCCACCCTGCCAACCGCAAGGCGCGGGTGTTGCTGGTCAATTACTGGAAGGAAAGCGGCCAATTGCAAAATGTGCAGGTACTGCTGGCCCAACTTGAGCAACAGAACCCAGACGACCCGGCCTTGCAACAAGGTCTTTGATACCAGGCCTGCATAAACCTGCGAAACGGACAAACTAATACAATGGGTTGAACCGCCACACGCCACCACGGTCAAGAGTTTATGGCGCGCCCTGAGGCGGCGCCCCTTCTACTTGTACGTGACCCGAGGGCACTTCTTGTCTACATCCAAAGAGCTGTTCAGTGAAAAGGCGGCCACCGGTATCGAAGGTCTTGATGACATTCTTTCCGGGGGACTCTCACGCAGCCATCTGTTCTTGCTGGAAGGCGAACCCGGCACTGGCAAAACCACCGTGGCGCTGCACTTCCTGCAAGCGGGGGCACACAACGGCGAGCGGTGTTTGTATATCACCCTGTCAGAGACCGAGCGCGAGTTGCGCCAGGGCGCCAAATCCCATGGGTGGGAACTCGACGACCATATCCATATCTTCGAACTGACCCCGCCGGAAAGCCTGCTCAACGCCGAGCACCAGCAGAGCCTGCTGTATTCCTCCGACCTTGAACTGGGGGAAGCCACCCGGCAGATTTTTGAAGTGGTCGAGCGAGTCAAGCCGACCCGCGTAGTCATCGACAGCCTGTCGGAGATCCGGCTCCTGGCACAAAGCTCGCTGCGCTATCGCCGGCAGATCCTGGCGATCAAGCATTACTTCGTACGCTATGACGCCACGGTGCTGCTGCTGGATGACCTGACCACCGAATCCCTGGATAAAACCGTACACAGCGTGGCCCACGGCGTGATTCGCCTGGAAGAGCTGACGCCCACCTATGGCGCTGAGCGGCGCCGTATACGCGTGGTGAAGTACCGTGGCCAGAAATACCGAGGCGGCTTTCACGATTTCACCATCATGGGCGATGGCATCCACGTATTCCCCCGCCTGGTGGCAGCCGAACATCGCGGCGGCTACATCCGCGAGACCTTGAGCAGCGGTATTGCGCAGATGGATGCGTTGATGGGCGGCGGTGTGGAGACCGGCTCCAGCAGCTTGATCCTCGGCCCTGCGGGGACCGGCAAGTCATTGATCTCGATGATCTTCGCCGCCGCGGCGGTCGCACGTGGCGAAAAAGCCGCCCTGTTCATCTTCGATGAAGAGCTGGGGCTATTGTTCGAGCGCATGAAAAACATGGGCATCGACCTCGCCGCGATGCAAGCCACCGGCAACCTGCTGATCGAGCAGGTCGACGCTGCGGAGCTGTCGCCGGGCGAGTTTTCGCACCGCGTGCGCCGCTGCGTGGATGAGCGGGGTATCAAAACCGTGGTCATCGACAGCATCAACGGCTATCAGGCTGCCATGCCGGAAGAAAACGCGCTGATCCTGCATATGCATGAACTGCTGCTGTACCTCAACCGCCGGGGCGCCGCCACGTTCATGACCGTCGCTCAACACGGGCTGGTCGGCGATATGCAAACCCCCGTGGACATCACCTACCTGGCCGACACGGTCATTCTGCTCCGTTACTTCGAAGCATTGGGCAAAGTGCGTCGGGCCATCTCGATCATCAAGAAACGTACCGGCTCCCATGAATCGACGATCCGCGAATACCGTATCGGCAGCAGTGGCATGACCGTGGGCGAGCCCCTCGACAACTTCCAGGGTGTATTGCGCGGTATTCCGATCTTCACGGGCTCCGGCTCACCCTTGCTCAAGGAAGAGGGATAGTGAGCGGTTTTTCCCCCCTCTCCGAGCGCGCAATCATCCTCGCACCCTTAGGGCGCGATGGTTCTCTGGCGCTGATGATGCTCAACGAAGCCGGCTACAGCGGTATGGTAGCCAGCAACCTGAACATGCTCTGCGACGCCTTGGAGCACGGTGCCGGCCTGCTGGTGATCGCCGCTGAAGCCTTGCGCGGGGTCGACCTCGAACCGCTGCTGGATCACCTGCATCAGCAGCCGGCCTGGTCAGACCTGCCGATTGTGCTGATGACCCACCACGGCGGCAGCGAACAGAATGGCTCCTCGCACCTGAGCGGGTTGCTGGGCAACGTGACCTTCCTGGAGCGGCCTTTCCATCCGGTGACGCTGATCAGCCTGGTCAGCGCCGCCCTGCGTGGTCGACGCCGGCAATACGAAGCCCGCGACCGCCTGGTGGACCTGAGCGAAAGCGAACTGCGCCTGCAACGCACCCTGGAAACCCTCGAACAACAAGTCGAGGAACGCACGGCCCAACTGCGCAGCAACGAAGAGGCATTACGCCAATCGCAGAAAATGGAAGCGGTCGGACAGTTGACCGGCGGTATCGCCCATGACTTCAACAACATGCTGACGGGGATCATCGGCAGCCTGGAGCTGCTGCGAAGGCGCGTATCGCGGGGCAAGCTGGATGACCTCGATAGCCTGATTGATTTGGGGGTGACGTCCGCCAACCGCGCTGCCGGCCTCACCCATCGTTTGCTGGCGTTCTCGCGTCGCCAATCGCTGGATTCCAAACCGGTGGATATCAACCAACTGGTCGCTTCCATGGGAGAGTTATTGCAACGCAGCATCAACGAAAGCATCGACCTCGACATGCACCTGACTGATGGCTTATGGACCGCCGAAGCCGACCCCAATCAACTGGAAAGTGCCCTGCTCAACCTGGTGATCAACGCGCGGGATGCCATGCCCGGCGGCGGCAAACTGCTGGTTGACACCACCAACCGCCATCTGGACAGCGTTTTCACGGCGGCCTACGGCACCTTGAAGCCCGGCGACTATGTAGAACTCAGCATCAGTGATACCGGCTGCGGTATTCCGGAACACTTGATGGGCCGAGTCTTCGATCCGTTCTTCACCACCAAGCCCATTGGCCAGGGCACGGGCCTGGGGTTATCGATGATCTACGGCTTTGCCCGTCAGTCCCACGGCCATGTGACGATCCACAGCGAAGTGGGCAAAGGCACCACCGTCAGCCTGTTCCTGCCGCGCTTTGTGGGCGAGCTCACCGCGCTGGAGGCCGACAACCCGACGTTGCTGCCCTTTGCCAATGCGGGTGAAACGGTATTGATCGTTGAGGACGACCCGGCCGTACGCGTATTGGTCTGCGCGGTACTGAAGGAGCTGGGCTACGGCTTTGTCGAAGCGGGAGATGCCGACGCGGCGCTGCCGATTATCGAGTCCGAACAACGCATTGACCTGATGATCAGCGACGTCGGCCTGCCCGGTATGAACGGGCGGCAGTTGGCAGAAATCGGTCGCCAGATACGCCCGGATCTCAAAGTACTGTTCATCACCGGTTATGCCGAACACGCCGCCGTGCGCGGTGGTTTCCTCGACCCGGGAATGCAGTTGATCACCAAGCCATTCACCTTTGATCTGTTAACGGCGAAGGTCAGGGAGATGATTCAGGCGTGACGCGGGTAAACGGACCGATCTAGGCGGCAATCCGTTGGTTCGATTTAAAGCAGTGTCCCCTCATGCGGACACTGTCGCCTTGGGCTGTTTCAAGCTAAAAGTCGCTGGATATGCTCTTGCAGCGTATCCAGGTCAAACGGCTTGGCCAAAATCGGCGCATTACGCGTGATCGGGCTATTACAGTCGAGGATTTCCTGCGGGTAGCCGCTGATAAAGATGACTTTCAACTCCGGCCGCAATTTGATCGCCGGCTCGGCGATCTGCACCCCGGAGATTCCCCCAGGCAGGCGATAATCTGTGACCATCAGGTCCAAGTGTGGCTTGGTTGCGAGGATTTCAAACGCCTGCTCCCCATCGATGGCCTTCAATACCCGGTAACCCAGGCCGGCCAGGTATTCACCCAGCACGAACATAATGGATTCGTCGTCTTCGACGATCAGTACGACATCTTGTGCATCTTCACTCATGGGAAGCCTTTGTTCGGTCATTTGCTGCAAATACGACCATAGGGTCATGCAGAGGTTGCGTCGAGGTGACGATTGATTTCACACCGGCGCATCCAGGGGCAGGCACACCCGGAACAGCGCGCCCTCGCCTATCTGGCTCTCGACTTCGATGGTGCCGCCGTGGGCCGCCACGATCTGCTCGGAAATAAACAGCCCCAGGCCCAGGCCCGCGGCTACATGGCTGGCGGATACGCGCTCGAACTGCTGGAAAATCCGCTTCTGGTTGTCTTCGCTGATCCCGATACCATGATCACGCACTTCCACCCGCGCCTCGCCGTGCACGGCATAGACGCGCACCTCCACCGGGCTCTTGGCCCCGTAGCGCAACGCATTGGTCAGCAGGTTGGAGACCACCTGCTCGATACGGAACTCGTCCCAGTTGCCCTCCACCGGCCCTTCGGCGTCCAGTTGCATCGACGACTCGGCGGCCGCCACCTGGGGGGCAAAGTTCTCCAGCAGGTTGCGTACCAATTGCGTCAAGTCAAAGCGTGCCGGGCGAATCGACAGCTTGCCGGTGCGGATACGCGACACATCGAGCATGTCTTCGATCAAGCGGATCAGGCTCTGGATCTGGCGCTCATCGCGGTCGACCATCGCGTGCATCTTGTCCAGGGTAAACGCGGCGGCGTTATCCCGCGCCAGGTGCATCTTGCGCAGTTGGGTTTCGAGGATCAGCCCGTTGAGCGGTGTACGAACCTCATGGGCAACGATCGACATAAAGTCATCGCGCATACGCACGGCCTGTTCCAGTTCAGCCTGGGTGGCCTGCAGGCGCGTCAACAGCAGTTCCTGTTCGCGGCGACTGCGCTCAAGGGCTTCGACCTGCAGTTTCATCGCCTTGCTCTGGCGGTAGAGGTCGACGAACACATTGACTTTGCTCTTCACCGCATGGATGTCCAGGGGTTTGTGCAGGAAGTCCACGGCGCCACTTTCGTAGCCCTTGAAGGCGTAATTCAGTTCGCGGCCCGCGGCGCTGACGAACACAATCGGGATGTTCTTGGTTTTCTCGGTACCGCGCATCAGTTCGGCCAGCTCGAAACCGTTCATGCCGGGCATCTGCACATCGAGGATCGCCATGGCGAACTCATGCTCCAGCAACAACGACAAGGCCTCGTCGGCGCTCAAGGCCTTGAAGACCTGGCGATCCTCGCGCTTGATCAGCGCCTCGAGGGCCAGCAGGTTTTCCGGCAGATCGTCGACGATCAGCAGTTTGGCCTGGACAGTACTTAACATGGGGAAGATTCCAGGGAAGCCAGCAAGGAGGCAATGCGGCTCAAGGTCAGAATATGGTCGGGGGTGTGCAGGGCCAGGGCTGCCCGTGGCATCACCGCAATGCGTGCTTCGTCGGGGTCCTGTACAACCGTGGTGCCACCGCTGTGCTTGACCTGCATCAGGCCATGGGCGCCGTCCTGGTTGGCGCCGGTCAACAGAATCGCGAGCAGGCCCTTGCCATAGGTATCGGCGGCGGAGGCGAACAGGTAGTCGATGGCAGGCCGGGAATGATGTACCCGGTCTTCCTGGCTCAGGGACAGGCTGCGATCATGCTCCACCGACAAGTGATAGCCAGGGCCGGCGAAATACAAGGTGCCCGGCTCGATCGCTTCTTTGTCCTGGCCTTCCCGTACCGGGATGCGCAGGCGCCGTGAAAAAACCTCGGCCAACTGGCTGCGGCGCTCATCCGGCAGGTGCAGCACGGCGACGATCGGCAGACCGAAGGTGTCGGGCAAGTCACTGAAAATACTCAGCAACGCCTCGACCCCGCCAGCGGAAGCGCCGACGACGATGGCTTCAATCCCGCGAATCGGGTTGGCGGCGGCGTCGTTCATGATTTTCGGTAGATCCGTTCCTGCTTGACCAGGGGTTCGAATTGCTTGCTGTAGCCGGAAAATTCCAGGGTTTCCTTGCTGCCCAGCACCAGGAAGCCGCGATGGCACAGCGACTCATGAAACAATCCAAACGCCCTGTCTTGCAACTTTTTATTGAAATAAATCAGAACATTACGGCATGAAATTAATTGAGTTTCTGAGAACACGCTATCGGTCGCCAGGCTATGGTCAGCGAAGGTCACATTCTCACGCAGCGTCTTGTCGAAGATCGCGTAATCGTAAGCCGCGGTGTAGTAGTCGGCAAATGAACGCTGCCCGCCAGCCTGCTGGTAGTTGGCAGTGTAGGCGCGGACATTCTCCAGAGAAAAGATCCCCTGCTTGGCTTTGTCCAGGGACGCCGGGTTGATATCGGTGGCGTAGATGATGGTGCGCTCCAGCAACCCCTCTTCACGCAGCAGGATCGCCATGGAGTACACCTCCTCCCCCGTGCTGCAGCCGGCGATCCAGATCTTGATCGACGGGTAGGTCTTGAGCAGCGGCACCACTTCCTGGCGGATCGCGAGGAAGTGCGACGGGTCGCGAAACATCTCGCTGACCGGAATCGTCAGGAATTGCAGCAACTGCATGAACGCCGCCGGGTCGTGCAGCACCCGCTCCTGCAACGCCGAAATGGTTGCGCAGTCGAACTGGCGCAGGGCGTGAGCCACGCGGCGTTTTACCGACGCACCGGAATAGTCGCGAAAGTCATAGCTGTACTTGAGGTAAATCGCCTCGATCAGCAGGCGCAGCTCAATATCGCTGCTTTTTTCCAAAAAACTTCGCTCCACTTAAATGCGTTCCATCTTCGGTAGCCATACGCGGATCAGCGAGAACAGGCGATCCAGGTCAATCGGCTTGGCCAGGTAATCGTTGGAACCCGCCGCAAGACAGCGCTCCTGATCGTCCTTCATGGCCTTGGCGGTGACGGCAATGATCGGCAGTTTTTTCCAGCGCGGGTCCTGGCGAATCAAGGTGGTGGCTTCGTAACCGTCCATCTCGGGCATCATCACATCCATCAGCACCAGGTCGATATCGTCGATCTCATTGAGTCTATCGATGGCTTCACGACCGTTACGCCCGATGACCACCACAGCCCCCTTGTGCTCCAAGGCACTGGTCAGGGCGAAAATGTTGCGCACATCGTCGTCCACCAACAGAATCTTGCGGCCTTCGAACACCTTGTCGCGGCTGCGGGCAGTCTTGAGCATCGTCTGGCGTTCATGGGACAGCTGGGATTCGACTTTGTGCAGAAAGAGTGTCACCTCGTCCAGCAGGCGCTCCGGGGAACGGGCGCCCTTGATGATGATCGAGCGCGAATACTTGCGCAGTTCGGTCTCTTCATCGCGGGTCAGGTTGCGCCCGGTGTAGACAATCACCGGCGGGAACGAGCAGATATCCTCGGTGGCCATGCGCTTGAGCAACTCGTTGCCGAGCATGTCGGGCAGCTTGAGGTCGATGATCATGCAGTCATAGACGTTGGCGCGCAGCAGGTCGAGGGCCTCCTGGGCAAAGCCGACGGCGGTGATTTCGATGTCATCGTCGCCGATCAGGCGGGCAATGCTGTCGCGTTGCAGGTCATCGTCCTCCACCAGCAGCACGCGCTTGACCTTCTGGGTCAGCTTGGCTTCCAGGCGTGCAAACACGTCCTTGAGCTCTTCGCGGGTGGTGGGCTTGACCGCATAGCCGATGGCGCCCATATGCATGGCGGCTTCGACGCGGTCTTCCACGGAAATCACATGCACCGGGATATGCCGGGTATTGGCATGTTCCTTGAGGCGCTGCAACACCGTCAGGCCCGAATGATCCGGCAGGCGCATGTCGAGCAGGATGGCATCGGGGATGTATTCCTCGGCCAGGCTGTAGCCTTCGTCTGCGCCATGGGCCACCAGGCAGTGGTAACCCAACTCATGGGCCAGGTCGAACAGAATGCGGGCGAAGTTCGGCTCGTCTTCCACCACCAGGATGCAACGGGTGGTAAACGGGGCTTTCTCGCGATCGTCGGCAAACCGTGGGATCTGTTTGGCGTCCGCGATCGGCAAGGGTGATACCGCGATCGGCTTGGGTGCCGGGACCGCAACCACCTGGCGTGGCGGCTCGATAGGCGCCGCGTCTTCCTCACGCTCGATGTACTGCTCCGGCAACACCAGGGTAAATACGCTGCCCTTGCCCGGCTCGCTGGTCACGCTGATATAGCCGCCGAGCAAGGTGGCCAGGTCGCGGGAAATCGACAGCCCCAGGCCCGTACCGCCGTAACGGCGGTTGGTGGTGCCGTCGGCCTGGCGGAAGGCTTCGAAGATACTTTCCTGCTGGTCCGGGGCAATACCGATGCCCGAATCACGCACGGTAAAGGCAATGCCCTCACCCGGCGCCCGGGAGACCGACAGGCTGACTTCACCTTGCTCGGTGAACTTGATGGCGTTGGACAGCAGGTTCTTGAGGATCTGCTCCAGGCGTTGGCGGTCGGTGAACAGCATGGTCGGCGAGCCTTCCAGCACTTCGACCTGGAACGCCAGCTTGCGATCGGCGGCGAGCGGTTCGAACATCCCGCGCAGGCCGTCGACCAGGCGCGCCACACTGGAGTTTTCCGGGCGCACCTCCAGTTTGCCGGCTTCCACCTTGGAAATATCCAGGATGTCGTTGATCAGATTGAGCAGGTCATTACCCGCCGAATAGATCGACTCGGCGAACTTGACCTGCTCGGCACTGAGGTTTTCCTGGGGGTTCTCGGCCAAAAGCTTGGCCAGAATCAACGAGCTGTTCAACGGCGTACGCAGCTCGTGGGACATGTTGGCGAGGAACTCGGACTTGTACTTGCTGGAGCGCTGCAACTCTTCGGCGCGGTCCTCGAGTTCGAGCTGGGCCTGGTTGAGTTCGACGTTCTTGCGGTCCATGGCGTCGCGCTGCTCCGCCAGGGTCTGGGTCTGCTCGGCCAACTGCTCGTTGGTCTGCTCCAGTTCCGCCTGTTGGGTCTCAAGGTGGGCCTGGGACTCCTTGAGGATGCGCGACTGCTCTTCGAGTTCTTCGTTGGCGGTCTTGAGCTCTTCCTGTTGCACTTGCAGCTCTTCGTTGAGCTGCTGGGTCTCGGCCAGCACTTCCTGCAGGCGCTGGCGATAACGCGCGGCTTCGATGGAAGTGCCGATATTCCCGGCGATCAGCTCCAGCAAATCGACGTCACGCTCTTCCAGAGGGCGCAGGAAACCCAGTTCGATCACGCCGTTGACCCGGTCATCGTCGCTCGTCGGCATCACCATCACGCTGCGCGTGGCGCCTTCGCCCAGGCCGGAGCTGACCTTGAAGTAGTCCACTGGCACGTCGTCGAGGCGAATCAGGCGATCCAGTTGGGCAGCCTGCCCGACGATACCTTCGTCACTGTAGATCGACTGTTCCTGCTGCTCCTGCTCGCGGGAGAAGCCGTACGTGGCCACGCGCTTGAGGCCGCCGTGTTCTTCGCGCACATACAGCGCCGCGACGGCCGAGCCCATGTACTGGGCGAAGAACTGCAAGATATTGCGGCCCAGCATGTTCAAGGTCAGTTGGCCGAGGACCTGTTCGGCCAACTCGGTCTGGCCATTACGCAACCAGGCTTGCCGCTCGAGGCGCTGCGCGATCTTCTGTTGTGACGCGAGGTTTGCGCTGTAACTATCGGATAAGGAAAGTAAATTCTTACGACCAATGTAGGCCAGAAAGCCACTCAACCCGAGTACAAATGCCAGGTACAAGCTGACGCTGATGACCGTGGTACGGGTGACGTCTTCGTTGCGGGCGATACGGAACTGCTGCTCCATCGCCACCGCATCGTCGTATCCCTTGCGAATTTCGTCGGTCAGGCGCTTGCCGCGGCCGGCCTTCACAGCGCTACGGAAATCACCGCTCTCCCGCTGCATATCAATCATCGATTGGGCGTACTTGTTCCACTCGATCTGCAAGGCTTCCAAGCGCTTGAGGCGGTCCACCTGCTGGGGGTTGTCCGCCACCAGGTCCTGCAAATTGCGCAAATCGGCAATGATGCGAGGCTTGGCCACTTCATACGGATCGAGGAAATGCTCGTCACCGGTGATCAGGAAACCGCGCATGCCGGTTTCCAGGTCGACGGTCAGCTTTGACGTCTCATTGAGGTTGTTGATGACCCGGTCGGTGTGCTCCACCCACTGGATTACCGACAGCAAATAAGTGATCAGGCAGACGAAAAATACCGCGCTGAGCACGCCCACGCCCAGGGGCAGCGCGACGTTTCGGCCCAGCAGTGTACGAAAGCTCTTTTCATCGACAGTCGACGCGGGAGTCATGGGCATGCCTTGGCCAATTCAGAAAAACGAGGAGTTTGCCCCAAAGTTGCGCGCGAACGCTATTTTTCTGTATTGATTCGGCTGCTTAAATATCAGGCTGCTTGGCTCCGGAACTCCTCGCGCTTTCTTCCTCACCCAAAGAAGCAAGGGGAACAGAACAACCCGACGGGACATTCTGCTCCACGAACGTCACAATGCCAGCAATTACTTTGGAACTTGCTGGCGTTGCTTCCACTCATTACTAAGTTGTCTTTTTGCCTTTCACGCTCAGCCCCTCACCTTTCAGGAATGTCTACTATGCCCACCGCCTCCACCATCCTTGTAGTCGAAGATGACGCCATCGTGCGCATGCTGATCGTCGATGTACTCGAAGAGTTGGAGTTCGCAGTGCTGGAGGCCGCTGATGCCGAAAAGGCGCTCGAAGTGGTTGAAGACATCCACCAGACGATTGATCTGATGATGACCGACATGGGCCTGCCGGGTATGGACGGCAAGCAACTGGCGGCCAAGGTCCGTGAGTTGCGTCCGACCTTGCCGATATTGTTCGCCAGCGGCTATGCCGAAAATATCGATGTGTCTACCGGTATGCAGGTGATCGCCAAGCCGTTCTCGATCGATCAGTTGCGCGACAAGGTCAAAGCGATGTTGCCGCCTGCCGCATGACCGCCCACTGTCAGCGCATGCTGCCCACCCTGCACGGCTGTCAGCGCCTGCGCAGCTTCTGACGTTGAATTTCTCAGTTATTGATTCGATCGGCCAAGGCAACGGCGGCTGCACGCCTGATTTCGTGCTTTTAACGTGACGTTCGGCCAATAAAAATGGAAACTCATGGCGCATCCGCGCCATGTACCATAACTCTCCCCACCAAGCCCCCCTGGAAGGACGCAACAACATGATTGGAAAACCGACGCGCCTGCTGTTGGCGAGCCTCTCGATACTCATGAGTACCGGTGCCTGGGCCGATTTCACGGCGACGCCGAGCGAAGCGCGGGCCATTGCCAAGGAAGCCTACTTGTATGGCTATCCAGTCGTTGAGATGTACAAGACGCTCTACACCCAGGCCGTTGATAAAGGCGGGGCCAACTTCAAGGCACCGTTCAACCATATCGGCAATACCGCCCAGGCGCTCACGCCAAAGGACACCGCATTCGCGACCCCGAACATCGACACACCCTATTCATTCGTGTGGATGGATCTGCGCAGCGAGCCGCTGGTGCTCACCCTGCCCAAGATCGAAGACGACCGTTACTACTCGGTGCAACTGATCGACCTCTATACGCAGAATTTCGCTTACCTGGGCACCCGCAGCACCGGCAACAATGGCGGCCACTACATGGTCGCCGGCCCGGACTGGAAAGGTCAGCAGCCAGTCAACGTGGACCGTGTGGTGTACAGCGAGAGCAATATTGCCTACGCCCTCTACCGCACTCAGTTGTTTGATGAAAAGGACCTGAACAAGGTCAAGCAGATTCAGAACGGCTACAAAGTGCAGTCGCTGAGCAATTACGTGAAGCAAGCCGCCCCGGCCAAGGCAGCCAAGATCCAATGGCCCAAGCCATTGGCGACCATGACCGAAGGACCGCAGTTGTTTCGCTACCTGAACTTCATGCTGGCCTTCGCCGCGCCCCAGGACAGCGAAAAAGACCTGCTGGCGCGCTTTGCCAAGATCGGCATTGCCCCTGGCGCGCCGTTCAAGGTCAACCAGTTGACGGCTGAACAGCGCAAGGCCCTGGAAGACGGCATTAGCGACGCCAGGGCGGAATTCGCAGCCTTTAAAAAGGACAAGCTCGACACCCATCAGGTCGCCAGCGCCGACCTGTTCGGCAGCCGTGACCGCCTGAAGAACAACTACCTGTACCGCTACGCTGGCGCCAACATCGGGATTTTCCGCAACTCGGCCGATGAGGCGGCATCCCTGAGCTACCTCATCGACAGCGAGGGTAAACCCGCCAACGGCGCTCGTCACAGCTACACCGTCCACTTTGCCAAGGGCCAGCTGCCGCCGGCCGATGCATTCTGGTCGCTGACCATGTACGACGCCAAGACCAAGCTGCTGGTGCCCAACCACAAGAAGCGTTACCAGATCAACTCGCGGATGCTGCCCAACCTCAAGCTGGACGCCGACGGCGGCTTGACCCTGGCGCTGCAGCACCACGAACCGCCGAAAGAGGAACAAAGCAATTGGCTACCTGCCCCTCCTGGTCCGTTCTACGCGGTACTGCGGATTTACCTGCCCAAACCTGAGGTGGGCAACGGTGAATGGAAACTGCCACCGCTGACCCCTCTCAAGTAGACGCTGGCGGGCCTAGGGCTTTCTGAACTTCAGGGAGGACTGATGCAGGTCCGACGCCCAGCCATCGATGACGCCTTTTACATCATTGGGCGTCATCGTTTGTGCGTCGTTTTCCAGGGGGTTGCCGGTGCCTTTGCGCACGACCTGGGCGACGACGTTGCCGTTGGCCCCATCGAGAAACTGTGCCTCGGTACCCAGGATCGTGTCCTGGTCGCGAATGCCGCTGCCAGCGCTGACCGCCGCCGCGACTAACGCGACAGGCACATACTCATAGGGCTTGAGCCCCTGGGTCTTGGTGCTGACCGCCGTGATCGCTGCCCGCACCACCAATACCCCGTTGCCTGGCCCTTGCGCCAGGGGCAATGACTTGCCGAGCTCGCGCTTGAGCGCCTGGTTGAAGTAGTCGTTGATGCCGCGCAAAGTGCTTTCGGGGATTTTCGTCGTGGCGTGGGGCTTGGGGTAGAACTGGGTGGGTTCGATATACACCGCGTTGTAGCGACTCACATCCAGCTTGGGGTCGACCCAGCGCATCACTTCGGCCCCCGAGGGCGACTTGGCCTCCTTAAGGCGACTGTAGTCGGAAAGGAACCCCGAATATTCATCCGGTTGTGTAACTTTGCTGGCACAGCCCACCATCCCGATCGAAGCGATGCAGAGCGTGCTGATCATTCGCCTTAGCTTCATGCTTGAACTCCTTGGCAACCATCATCAGAACGTTGAGCTGTAGGTATAGCCAATCACGGAAAAATCGCGCGCTTAGCCGCGTTCGCGGGGAATCAGGCTCTGTAACTGCGCCGCGAGGAAGTTGGCGTCGAAGCCGAAGGTGTCCGGGTCTTTCAGGCCGTTGGTCTTCTTCCAGAGCCAGTCGTTCTTATCCGCGGGCAATACCAGCGAGACACTGCCATGCCGCGCGGCGGTAAGGCCCATGACCGACACGCAGATCAACCCGCCGGCGCCCATGACCTCAGGCACGAACTCGACGTTTTTGCCGGTGATCTGCACCGTGAGTTTTTCCGTGTTGAAAGGCGATGTCTCCACCGGCATGCTCGGGCCGCTGGCCACGTAGGCTTCGCGATGAACCTCCAGCAAGCCATGGGTCTTGACCGGTTCCAGCCACTGCTCGATCTGCTGGAACAACTCGCCGAGCTTTTGCGCCCAGCGGGCTGATTGCACATCGAACTGCTGTTTTTTATGCGCTTCGCTATCGGCGTAATGACGAAGCATCTCGCCCAGTTGCTGTACATCGTCCATTGCGGACTTCCTTGGGTGAGCCCATTTGCGAAACCCGATCATGGCAGATGCGGCGCCTGGCCGTACGATTAACGCCCGTCAGCCTATCGCCTGCGAAACAACGGCCGTGGCTCGATGGCGCTGCGGCCATACAGCACGCTCATCCCCGCCAGGCCCTTGAGGGCATCCTCGGCGGACTTGTCGGCGCGCAGCGCAAACGCATCGAACCCGCATTGACGCATATGGCTGAGTTGGTCGCGCAATACATCGCCAATTGCGCGCAACTCACCTCGCCAGCCCAGTCGCGTGCGCAACAGATAGGCTTGGCTGTAGGCACGTCCATCGCGAAAGCTGGGGAAGTCCAGGGCGATCAGCGGCAAGGTGGCGAGCCAGGGTTGCAGGTGCTCGACCTCATCATCCGGCCCCAACCACACGCCCTGCCCCGCCTCATAGGCTGCCAGCGGCAGGATCAACGGGCCAGGCGCTCGCACCTCGTCGCGCACCAATACCCAGGGGTCATCCTCGACGATCCGCGCCACACCCTGTTCCAGCCTCAATAGGTTGATCATGCCGGCTGCCCCGCGTAGACCCGTTCCTTGAACGGCTCCAGGCCAATGCGCTGCAGCGTGTCGACAAAACGCTCCTCGCTTTCGCGGTAGCGCACGAAGGTGCTGATGACTCGCTCGATCACATCGGGAATTTCGGCGGCGCTGAACGATGGCCCGATCACTTTGCCCAAGGCGCTGTGCTTGCCCTGGGCGCCACCGAGGGTGATCTGGTACCACTCGCTGCCATTCTTGTCGACGCCAAGAATGCCGATATTGCCGATGTGGTGATGGCCGCAGGCATTGATGCAGCCGGAAATATTCAAGCTGATATCACCCAGGTCATGCAGGTAGTCCAGGTTATCGAAACGCTGCTGGATCGCCTGGGCGATGGGGATCGACTTGGCGTTGGCCAAGGCGCAGAAATCGCCGCCCGGGCAGGCAATGATATCGGTCAACAAGCCGATATTGGCCGCACCCAGGTCGTGTTCGCAGGCCAGTGTCCACAGGGCATGCAGCTGTTCCTTGGGCACGTCCGGCAGCACGATGTTCTGCTCATGGGCGATGCGTATTTCCCCAAAGCCGAAACGCTCTGACCACTGCGCCACGGCATCCATTTGCCGGGCGGTCACATCGCCCGGCGGCGCGCTGATTCCCGGCTTGGTGGAAAGCACCACGCTGGTGTAGCCCGGTACTTTATGTGGCATCACATTACGGCTGACCCAGCGTGCAAAGTGCGGGTTGTCCGCCAGGGCGGTGCCATAAGCCAGGCTGGTGTCGGCCAGGTGCGCATAGGCCGGTGGGACGAAGGCCGACGCCACACGGGTATATTCGGCGTCGGTCAACTGCGCCGGGCCGTCACGCAAGTACTGCCACTCTTCTTCCACCTCGCGGGAAAACGCTTCGATCCCCAGGGCCTTGACCAGGATCTTGATGCGCGCCTTGTATTTGTTATCCCGCCGACCGTGGCGGTTGTACACGCGCAATATCGCCTCGACATAGGACAACAGGTGCTGCCACGGCAACCCCTCGCGAATCATCAGCCCCAGGATTGGCGTGCGCCCCAGCCCACCGCCCACCATCACGCGCAACAGCATGTCGCCCTGGCGGTCACGGTAAAGGTACAGGCCGATGTCATGCATCATGATCGCGGCGCGGTCTTCGTCGGCCGAGCAGATGGCGATCTTGAACTTGCGGGGCAGGAACAGGAACTCCGGGTTGATGGTCGACCACTGCCGCAGGATCTCCGCCAGCGGGCGCGGGTCCAGAATCTCATCGGCGGCGACCCCGGCAAAGGCTTCCGTGGTGATATTGCGCACGCAGTTACCGGAGGTCTGGATCGCATGCATGTCGACCTGGGCCAGGCGTTCGAGGATGTCGGGCACCTGGTGCAGTTCGATCCAGTTGAATTGCAGGTTCTGCCGCGTAGTGAAATGGCCGTAGCCACGGTCGTAATCCCGTGCAATGCCAGCCAGCGTGCGCAATTGCCCGGCACTCAAGGTGCCGTAGGGGATTGCCACACGCAGCATGTAGGCATGCTTTTGCAGGTACAGGCCGTTTTGCAGGCGCAGAGGCAGGAACTCCTCCTCGCTCAGGTCGCCGGCGATAAAGCGTTCCACCTGGTCACGAAATTGCGCCACGCGCTCGAACACCAACGCCCGGTCGTATGCGTCGTATTGGTACATATCACTGCCTCATCAGGGTGGGCCGCATCCACGGTGCGGCTTCTATGGCACGACTATGCACCTGCGGCGCAGCGCGTTATAGATTCACATCCAGCGATAAAAAGCGGATCAGATGGCCTTAGAGCAGCGTTTTCAGGCTGGATAAACTGATCCGCAGTAATGAGGTTTTTCTGAGTCTGTTTTGTTTTGCCCACGCTTCCTACAGTGCCGCCACTTGGAACCGTGGGAGGACTGAGCATGACTACAGCAGCAACCGGACAGGCCTATAACTATAAAGTCGTCCGCCAATTCGTGATCGCCACCCTCGTGTGGGGCGTGGTGGGCATGGCCATGGGCGTCTGGATCGCCTCGCAACTGGTCTGGCCCGAGATGAACCTTGACCTGCCCTGGACCACCTTTGGTCGCCTGCGACCGCTGCACACCAGCCTGGTGATCTTCGGTTTTGCCGGCAGTGCGCAATTTGCCGCCAGTTACTACGCGGTACAACGCACCTGCCAGGTTCGGCTGTTTTCCGACACGCTGGCCGCATTCACCTTCTGGGGCTGGCAGTCAGTGATCGTGATCATGCTGGTCAGCCTGCCACTGGGCTACACCACCACCAAGGAATACGCCGAGATCGAGTTCTCCGGCGCGGTGTGGATGACCGTGGTGTGGGTGGCCTATGCCATTGTGTTTTTCACCACCGTAGTGCGGCGCAAGACCGCGCATATCTACGTGGGCAACTGGTTCTTCGGCGCGTTTATCCTAGTGATCGCGATGCTGCACGTGGTCAATCACCTGGCGATCCCGGTGGACTGGTTCAAGTCCTATCCGGTCTACGCCGGGGCCACCGACGCGATGGTGCAATGGTGGTACGGACATAACGCCGTAGGCTTTTTCCTCACTACCGGTTTTCTCGGGATGATGTACTACTTCGTGCCCAAACAAGTCGGGCGTCCGGTGTATTCCTATCGCCTGTCCATCGTGCACTTCTGGGCGCTGATCACCCTGTATATCTGGGCCGGCCCACACCACCTGCACTACACCGCACTGCCGGACTGGGCACAGTCGCTGGGCATGGCGATGTCATTGATCCTGCTGGCGCCAAGCTGGGGTGGCATGATCAACGGCATGATGACCTTGTCCGGCGCCTGGCATAAGTTACGCACCGACCCGATCCTGCGCTTTTTGGTGTTGTCGCTTGCGTTCTACGGCATGTCGACCTTCGAGGGCCCGATGATGGCGATCAAGACGGTCAACGCGCTCTCCCACTACACCGACTGGACCATCGGCCACGTCCACGCCGGAGCCTTGGGCTGGGTGGCGATGATTACCTTTGGCGCGCTCTACCACATGATCCCCAAGGTATTCGGGCGTGAACAAATGCACAGCGTGCCCCTGATCAACCTGCACTTCTGGTTGGCGACCATCGGCACGGTGTTGTACATCGCCTCGATGTGGGTCAACGGCATCACCCAGGGCTTGATGTGGCGGGCGGTGAACGATGACGGCACGCTCACCTACTCGTTTGTCGAAGCCTTGCAGGCCAGCCACCCCGGCTTTGTGGTGCGTTTTGCCGGCGGCCTGTTCTTTCTCAGCGGCATGCTGCTGATGGCCTACAACACCTGGCGCACGGTGCGGGTCGCCGACTTGCATGTGGCCCAGCTCGATGCGCGGATCGCTTGATATGTGGAGTTTCCTCATACTGATATGCCTGTATGGCGCGGTGGAGTACTGCCTGCGCGGGCAGACCAACGAGAGCCTGGATGAGGCCAGTCTGATTCCCTTTGCCGACGACCCGGAAGTGGCACGGCGGGTGGAGCTGGCCACTGGAAAGCCGGTCCACGCGGTGGCACCGGAAACCGCCCGGCCGGGCTGGATCAACCTGGACATGTGAAACTGCTCCGGTCATTTGCTCGGCAACTGCGTATGACTATTCGGCGACCGATGAGTAAGGTGGGGCGACATTCCTTGTCAGGAGCATCGCATGCGCACCATCGGCCTTATCGGCGGCATGAGCTGGGAGTCCAGCGCCGAGTACTACCGCATCATCAACCAGCACGTGCGCGACCAGCTCGGCCCGCTGCGCTCGGCGCAATTGTTGATGTACAGCGTGGACTTCGGCCCGGTGGAACAGGCCCAGCATGCCGGGCGTTGGGACGACGCCGCGCTGATCCTGGAAGATGCCGCGCGCCGCTTGCAGGCCGGGGGAGCCGAGTGCGTAGTGCTGTGTACCAATACCATGCACCTGGTGGCGCCGCGTATTGAGGCGGCGGTGTCGATCCCATTCCTGCATATCGCCGATGCCGCCAGTGCGGCGGCCGTCGAAGCGGGCACCTTGACGGTCGGCTTGCTCGGCACGGCGTTCACCATGGAGCAGGACTTTCTCAAATCACGCCTGGCCGCCCAGGGCTTGACCGTGCTGGTGCCCGAGGCGCATGAACGCCAGGCGGTACACCGGATCATCTATGAGGAGTTGTGTGTGGGGGTGATCAGCGAGGCGTCCCGCCAGGTATACCAGCGGGTGATCGAGTCCCTGGGCGCGCGCGGCGCCCAGGCCATCATCCTCGGGTGTACGGAAATCAGCCTGCTGATCAAGCCGGAACACAGCGACCTGCCGCTGCTGGACACCACCGAGCTGCATGCGCAGGCTGCGGTGGCGTTTGCCTTGCAGGATTAAGCCGACCGACGCAGGCGCGCCATGCTCAGGGTGTCGACGAACACACCATCACGCAGGGCGTAATCGCGCAGCCGCCCTTCGACTTCGAAGCCGAACTTGCGATACAGGTTATGCGCGGCTTCGTTGTCGGCATACACCGTGAGTTCGACACGGTGCAAGTTCATCCAGTTGTCGGCCACGTCCAGCGCAGCGGCCAACAACCGCGAGCCCACCCCCTTGCCTTGCCAAGCCGTGGCCACGCCCATGCCGAACGATCCCACATGGGCCTGGCGTACGCGCAGGTACTGTTCCAGGCCAAGCTGGCCAATCACTTCCCCCCCATGCAGCGCCACCAGTTGGAGCCGCCGCTCGTTGTCCATCACCAGGCGTTTGCGCCAGGTTTCAGCGGACTGAAAAGGCATTTGCAGCACCTGACGGCATACGGCCGGCTCGTTGTAGAGCGCGGCGACGCCTTCAAGGTGAGCTTCGGTAAAGCGCTGGATCACGATATGGGGTTCAGGCGGGTGCATTGTGTTTCATCCTTTGAAAAACAAGTGGCCGCCCAGTGTAGGGGTGGCTCTATCGGCGGTGCAACGCCGCCAACCGCCACACCCGCGCAATATCCGCCGACCTCTCCCGCAACAAGCGCAGTGTCTCACTGCACGCCTGCTCCAGGCTCATCGGCCCGGAGGGCAAAGCAAAAGCAGCCGCCACCCCATGGGCGTACATCTGCTCGTAGCCCTCGCCCAGGGTGCCGGCGATCACGATGACGGGGACGTTGTGCCGGCGAGCGATACGCGCCACACCAAACGGGGTTTTGCCCCGCAGGGTCTGGGCGTCGAAGCGGCCTTCGCCGGTGATCACCAGGTCGGCGCCGCGTACGGCTTCGTCGAGGCCCACCAGTTCGGCCACCACCTCCACACCGGCGCGGAACTGTGCGCCCAGAAAGGCCTTGGCGGCGAAGCCCAGGCCACCGGCGGCACCGCTGCCGGGCTCGTCGCGCACGTCCCTGGGCAGGACCTGGGCGCAATGGTCGGCAAAGTGGCCAAGGGCGGCGTCCAGCTGTTGGACGTGCTCGGGGTTGGCACCTTTCTGCGGGCCGAAAATCGCCGAGGCGCCGTGGGGACCGCATAACGGATTGTTCACGTCGGCGGCGATGTCGAAACGCACTTGGGCCAGGCGCGGGTCCAGTTGCTCGAGGCTGATACGTGCCAGTTGGCCCAACGCCAGGCCACCCGGTGCCAGGGCCTGATCTTCGGCGTCGAACAGTTGCACACCAAGGGCCTGCATGGCCCCCGCGCCGCCGTCGTTGGTCGCGCTGCCACCAATCGCCAGGATGATGCGTTGGGCGCCAGCATCCAGGGCCGCGCGGATCAGTTCGCCGGTGCCATAGGTGGTGGTCCGGCATGCATCGCGCTGGCCTGGCGGCACCCGTTGCAGGCCACTGGCCTCGGCCATTTCGATGATGGCGGTGTGGCTGTCGGCCAACCAGCCCCAACGCGCGTCAACCGTCGCGCCGAGCGGGCCGCGTACGCGCTGGTGACGCAGCTCGCCATTGCACGCCGCAAGCACCGAATCCACCGTACCTTCACCGCCATCCGCCATCGGGCACTGGATCAACTGTGCATCCGGCCAGACCTGGGCCAAGCCTTCGGCAATGGCCTGGGCGACGCCGTCGGCACTCAGGCTGTCCTTGAACGAGTCGGGGGCGATGATGATTTTCATGGGCTTTCTCCGGTTTTTATGACGCCCATGCTGCCAGTTGGCTCCGGGAATAACGCCGGTCCGATGCACAAGTGCGGGTGGGGTTTGTTGTTCATTCGGACAAAGGCTGGGGCAATAGCTGCACGCCAAGGTACAGCGCGAGCATGCCATCGAGGGTCAGCGGGTCGACGCCGCTCAGCTCGGCGATGCGTTCCATGCGGTAGCGCAGGCTGTTACGGTGGATACCCAAGGCATCGGCGCAAGCCTGGCTTTGCCCATCGTGATCGCACCAGCTGCGCAACGTGGCCAGGAGTTGGCCGTTGCTGTCTTTGGCCAGCACTTTGCGCAAGGGGTTGAGCAGTTCGTCCAGCGCATCGTCGTTGCGATGGCGCCACAGCATCACCGGCAGACGGTAACGGTTGAGGGTCAACAGGCGCGACTGGGGCAAGATATCGCGCCCATAGGCCAACAAATCGCCGACCCTGCGGTAGCATCGACGCAATCCCGCCAGCCCATCGGCCTGCCCGCCAACGGCGACGCGCAGGATGTTCCAGCCCAGGCCCTGAAGCTTCTCCAGCAGGCGGAGGTTGTCCACCGGCACGGCTGCCGGTCGGCACCACAGCAGGGAAAACTGCGCCGAGCTCACACACCAGCTGTCCGGGTAGCGCGATGTCAGCCAGGCACTCAAGGCCTCCGCCGATTGCCCCACCCCCAATTCGAACAGGTAAGGCGTGCGTGCCATCTGCGGTTTGAGCCCCAGTTGTTGGGCTTCGTCCACCAGGCGGGGAGAGTCGCCGCTGTCAGCCAGCAACAAGGCGAGCAGATCGTCGCAGCGCTGGCGCCGCCATTGTTGTTCAACCTGCTGGTGACGTTGGCTGACCAACATTTCGGCGGTCATGCGCACCAGCTCGGCATAGGTGCGCAGCCCTTCCGGCTCGCCGGTGATGCCCAGCACGCCGATCAGACGTTGGTCATGCATCAACGGCAGGTTGATACCGGGCTGTACGCCTTTGAGGTGCTTGGCAGTCTGCCCATCGATTTCGACCACGCGGCCATTGGCCAATACCAGTTGCGCCCCTTCGTGGCGGGTGTTGATGCGTTCGGGCTCACCGCTGCCGAGGATCAGGCCCTGGCTGTCCATGACGTTGACGTTGTGGGGCAGGATCGCCATGGTGCGGTCGACGATATCCTGCGCCAAGTCATGATCCAGCTCGAACATGGGGCCATCTCCTGGAAAGAAGTCGTTGAAAGGGAGGGTTGTTCATCGGCACAGCGCAAACGATGCTTCACTGTGCGCGAGCACAAAGACAGCACCCCGCCAGGTGGCCGAGACTCGTTGGGCGATCAACGTTACCTGCGCATCGCGAAAAATCATAATAAAGAGAGATCCCCATGTCACAGAGCGCCGCTGCCACACTGGCCACCGATGACGATAAAAACGCCATCTACAAGCGCATCACCCTGCGCCTGATTCCCTTCATCTTCATCTGCTATCTGTTCAACTACCTCGACCGGGTAAACGTTGGCTTTGCCAAGTTGCAGATGCTCGATGCCTTGAAGTTCAGCGAAACCGTCTACGGCCTTGGCGCCGGGATTTTCTTTATCGGCTACGTGCTGTGCGGCGTGCCGAGCAACCTGGCGTTGACCAGGTTCGGCCCACGACGCTGGATTGCATTGATGATGATCGTCTGGGGCACGCTGTCGACCTGCCTGTTGTTTGTCACCACGCCGACGCACTTCTATACCTTGCGCCTGTTTACCGGTGCCGCAGAAGCGGGCTTCTTTCCCGGCGTGGTGTTGTACCTCTCGCAGTGGTTCCCGACGTTCCGCCGTGGTCGCATCATGGCCTTGTTCATGTCGGCGATCCCGGTCTCCGGCTTGCTCGGCAGCCCGTTCTCCGGCTGGATTCTCAACCACTTCGCTGCCGGCCAAGGCGGCCTCGCGGGCTGGCAGTGGATGTTCCTGCTGCAAGGCATCCCGACCGTGATCCTCGGCGCCCTCGCCTACTTCCTGCTCAGTGACAGCTTCGCCAACGCCAAGTGGCTCAAACCCCATGAGCGCGCGGTGCTGGAGGCCGACCAAGCGACGGACTTGGCGAACAAGCCGAAAACCACCACGGACTCCCTGGGAGAAGTGTTCAAGAATCCGGCGATCTGGGCTTTCGGTCTGATCTACTTCTGCATCCAGAGCGGCGTGTACGCGATCAACTTCTGGCTGCCGTCGATCATCAAGAACCTGGGGTTCAGCGATAACCTGGTGATTGGCTGGCTCAGCGCGATTCCCTATCTGCTGGCCGCGGTATTCATGTTGCTGGTGGGCCGCTCCGCCGACCTGCGCAAGGAACGGCGCTGGCACTTGGTGGTGCCGATGCTGATGGGCGCAATCGGCCTGGTCATCGCGGTGAATTTCGCCACCACGCCGGCCATTGCGATTCTTGGCCTGACCATCGCGACCATGGGCGCCCTCACCGGCCTGCCGATGTTCTGGCCGGTACCGACCGCCATGCTCAGCGCAGGCGCAGCAGCCGGTGGCTTGGCGCTGATCAACTCCATGGGCCAGATGGCCGGCTTCCTCAGCCCGTATATCGTCGGCTTTGTGAAGGATGCCACCGGGTCGACGGATATGGCGCTGTACTTGCTGGCGGCGGTGATTGTCGCGGGCAGTGTGTTGGCGTTACGCATGACGCGGACCTTGAAGGCCTGACGCCGTTTATGTAGGAGCAAGCTTGCTCGCGAAAAACGTCAACGATAACGCGTGTTTCCTGAATCAACGCGGTGCCAGTGAGTTTTTCGCGAGCAAGCTCGCTCCTACAGAAGGCGAGGTACGCTTAACTGGGAGACCCGTTTGCCGGGCGATAGCGCTACAGCAGACCGCCGCCGTCGATATCGATCACGGCACCGGTCATAAAGCCATTCTCCATGGCCAGCACATACCCGGCCGCCACCTCCTCCGCTTGCCCCACGCGCCCTACCGGCAACGCGCCGCCCGCCTTGGCAAACATCGCCAGCCGTTGTTCTTCAGCCAGCCCGGCATATGCCGGTGTGTCGATCACGCCTGGGCTGATCACATTGACCCGACGCGGTGCCAGCTCCTTGGCCAGTTGCTTGCCCAATGCTTCAGTGGCGGCGTTGATGCCGGTCTTGATGAACTGCCCCGGTGCCAATTTTCTCCCCAACTGGCCAGAGGTCAGGCTGATGCTGCCGCGCTCATGCATAAAAGGCAGGGCCAACTGGATGGCGCGCAGTGAACCCCAGAGCTTCACGTTGAAATTGTCCTGGGCTTCGTCCAGGTCCGTTTCGACCAGGGGTTTGGCCCGTACCGAAGGGCCCGAGGTATAGACCAGGTGGTCAAAGCGCCCCACGCGTTCGAACAGTTGCTGGAGGGAGTTGGCGTCGGTCACGTCCACCGGTTCGCTGCGCACGCCGTTATCGACGCCGGAGGACAGGCGTCGGCCAGCCAACACCACCTGCGCACCACGTGCGGTCGCCGCCTTGGCCACGGCGGCACCGATACCGCTGCTGCCGCCGATCACGATCACGGTTTGACCGCTGAGGGAGGATGTCATGGGGAAATGTCCTGGGTTAGAAAGTGAGCGTTCATCTTCCCAGCTTGGCAATCGACGAAAAATCCCGGTAAAACGACAGGATCTTTAAAGGATTTTTATAAATGAGCTCGATTCTCGACCTGGAAGTCTTTGTTCGCACCGCCGACACCGGCAGCCTGTCTGCCGCCGCACGCAGCCTGGGGCTGAGCCCGGCCGCCGCCAGCATCGCCCTCAAGCGCCTGGAAACCCGCCTGGGCAGTCGCCTGCTGGCCCGCTCCACACGCAGCATGCGCCTGACCGAAGAGGGTCGGCGTTACCTCGACAGCGTGCGCGAGGCGCTGGCGACGCTGGCCGAGGGTGAGCAAGCGCTCAGGCAGCAAAGCCATGGCTTGACCGGGTTGTTGCAGTTGGCGGCGCCGTCGGATTTCGGGCGCAACGTGGTGCTGGGCTGGCTGGATGCGTTCAAGCTCGAGCACCCCAACATCCGTTTGCAATTGATGCTCAACGACAGCAATGCCGACCTGTTCCGCGAAACCGTCGACATCGCCCTGCGTTTCGGTGTCCCCCGGGACTCCAGCCTGGTGGCGCTGCCGGTGGTGCCCGATCATCGACGCATCCCCTGCGCCAGCCCCGACTACCTGGCGCGCCATGGCACGCCGCGCACCCCGACGGAGCTGGCGCAACACAACACGCTGCGCTACATGCGCCAGGGGCGCGCCAACAACACCTGGTACTTTCGCCAAGGCGCCGTGCTCCAGGAAGTCGAGGTGACGGGCGATTACCTGAGCGATGACGGTGAAATCGTGCGGCGCTGGGCATTGGCCGGCCATGGCATCGCCTATAAGGCCAACCTGGATATCGCCCGCGACCTCAAGGCCGGACGCCTGGTGCAACTGCTGCCGGACTGGCAGGGCGAACCGACGCCGTTCAACCTGATGTGCCCCCACCGCCTGCAAGTGTCGGAGCGGGTGAAGGTGTTGCACCGTTTTTTACAGGTGCGCTGCCAGGCCTTGCTGAACGAATGAAGAAACGCGCGCAGGGCTTGTTCCAGAGCCTGCGAGTCTGGTATTGCATAACGTACATTTGCGCGTTTCGAGGAGCTTTCCATGATTTACCGCACACTGGGCCAGTCCGGCTTGAAGGTCAGCGCGCTGACCCTGGGCACTATGATGTTTGGCGAACAGACCAGCACCGAGGACTCGCTGCGCATCATCGACAAGGCCTGGGACCAGGGCATCAACTTTATCGACACGGCCGACGTCTACACCGGCGGGCGCTCCGAAGAAATCGTCGGTGAGGCCATCGTGCGTCATCGCGAGGACTGGGTGGTGGCCTCGAAAGTCGGCATCGGCCCCGTCGACGGCGTGCCCAACCGCAGCGGTTTGAACCGCAAGCGGATTTTCAACGCGCTGGAAGCCAGCCTGAGGCGCCTGGACACGGATTACCTGGACATCTACTACCTGCACCGCGAAGACCACGGCACGCCGCTGGAGGTGACCGTGTCGGCGATCGGCGACCTGATTCGCCAAGGCAAGATCCGCTATTGGGGCCTGTCCAACTACCGGGGCTGGCGCATTGCCGAGGTGATCCGCGTGGCCGAGCGCCTGGGTGTCGACAAGCCGATCATCAGCCAACCGCTGTACAACATCGTCAATCGCCAGGCCGAGGTCGAACAGCTCACCGCCGCCGCCGCGTACGGCCTGGGCGTGGTGCCTTACAGCCCATTGGCCCGGGGCGTGCTCAGCGGCAAGTATGCGCCCGACGTCACCCCTGAACCGGGCAGCCGCGCCGCGCGCCAGGACAAACGCATCCTGGAAACCGAATGGCGCGTAGAGTCACTGCGAATTGCCCAGCAGATCCAGCACTACACCCAAGGGCGCGGTGTGGGGATGGTCGAATTTGCGATTGCCTGGGTGCTGAACAACTCGGCAGTGAGTTCGGCGATCGTCGGGCCTCGTACCGAAGCCCAGTGGGACGCCTACACCGGAGCGCTGGATGTGCACATCAGCGCTGAGGATGAAGCGTTCATTGACTCACTGGTGACACCGGGGCATTCGTCGACGCCGGGGTTCAATGACGTGGGCCACTTCGTCTCCGGGCGAATCGCGCGACCTTGAGCCGGCGGCCATCGGTTGGATGTGCGCCGCTGGCTCAGTCCAGCGGCACATCCAGGCTGACCTTGACCCGGTCCATCACCACGATGCTGCGGAACCACTTGATATTGCGGTTCTCGTAGAACAACTGCCGGGCCAGGGTCTCGTATGCCTTCATGGTCTCCACCACGATCACCAGCATGAAATCCGCATCGCCAGTGACGTAATAGCACTGCTGCACCTGGGGAATCGACATCTGCGCCTTGAGTACATCAAGGTCTTCGATGTGCGTGCGTTCGGCGTGCACCTCCACCAGGATCGTGATCGGCTTGCCCAGCGCCTCCTGGTTGACCACCGCCGTATTAGCCGTGATCACCCCGCTCTGCTGCATGCGTTTGATTCGCCGCTGCACGGCAGCCGTCGACAAGTTGACCTGCTCGCCAATCACCCGCAGGGCGGTGGTGTTGTCATGTTGCAGGTGCTTGAGAATCGCCACATCGAATGCGTCGAGGGGTGGCTGCGGGGGGATGGACATCCGTACGAATCCTGGGCGTGAGAAAATTTCCCATAAGATGCCCCAAAACAGAGCAAACGTCTCAGCTCAAAAGCAATATATTCCCAGCCTGAAATCCCCCCTCTTTTTTAGCTATCGGTTTTCGCGAGGACAGCGTGTCTAAAGGTGTTGTGTTATCGGTATCGGCGTCGGTGTTATTTGCCGTGATGTATTACTTCACGTCATTGCTCACGCCATTGAGCGGCCTGGAGATTTTTGGCTGGCGCATGTTGCTGACCGTGCCGTGCATGACGGTGTTCATGCTGGTCACTGGCGAATGGCGACGGGTGTGGGAACTGTTGCGCAGGTTGGCGGCCCAGCCACGGCTGATTGCCGGGGTGGTGGTGTCCTCGGCTTTGCTCGGGGTGCAACTGTGGCTGTTTATGTGGGCGCCGCTCAACGGGCGCAGCCTGGATGTGTCGGTGGGGTACTTCCTGCTGCCGCTGACCATGGTGCTGACCGGGCGCCTGGTGTATGGCGAACGCCTTTCGCGCCTGCAACAGATTGCCGTGGTCTTCGCCGCCCTGGGGGTGCTGAACGAGTTGTATCAGGCGGGCGGTTTTTCCTGGGCCACGCTGGTGGTGATCATCGGCTACCCGGTGTATTTCGTGGTGCGCAAATACCTGGCAACCGACCACTTGGGCGGGTTGTGGCTGGACATGGCGTTGATGCTGCCGGTGGCCTGGTGGTTCGTGCAAAGCGGCGAACAAGGCTTCGCGGTGCTGGATGCCTATCCGAAGCTGTACGCACTGATCCCGATGCTGGGCTTGATCAGCGCTTCGGCGCTGGTGAGCTATATCATTGCCAGCCGCTTGCTGGCGTTCAGCCTGTTCGGCCTGCTCAGCTATGTGGAGCCGGTGTTGCTGCTCGGCGTGGCGTTACTGCTGGGTGAAGGGATCAAGGCCGGGCAATGGCTGACGTACATTCCGATCTGGCTGGCGGTGATGGTGCTGGTATATGAAGGCTTCAAGCACCTGGTGCGCCAGCGAAAAGCCTGACGCCAGGCAAAAAAATCGCCCGGCCGAGGCAGACCTCGACCGGGCGGTTTTTTGTTCAGTCGGCGGTCAATACACCGCGACGTACCTGGTCACGCTCGATCGACTCGAACAACGCCTTGAAGTTGCCCTCCCCGAACCCATCGTCGCCCTTACGCTGGATGAATTCGAAGAACACCGGGCCCATCAGGGTTTCCGAGAAAATCTGCAGCAACAGGCGCTTGTCACCTTCAATGGACGAGCCGTCCAACAGAATGCCACGCGCTTGCAGTTGGTCCACGGGTTCGCCGTGGTTCGGCAGGCGGCCTTCGAGCATTTCGTAGTAGGTATCCGGCGGTGCCGTCATGAAGCGCATGCCCATGCGCTTCAACGCGTCCCAGGTCTTGACCAGGTCGTCGGTGAGGAACGCCACGTGCTGGATGCCCTCGCCGTTGAACTGCATCAGGAACTCTTCGATCTGCCCTGCGCCCTTGGACGACTCTTCGTTCAACGGGATGCGGATCATGCCATCCGGGGCGCTCATGGCCTTGGAAGTCAGGCCGGTGTATTCACCCTTGATGTCGAAGTAGCGGGCTTCACGGAAATTGAACAGCTTCTCGTAGAAGTTGGCCCAGTAAGCCATGCGCCCGCGGTACACGTTGTGGGTCAAGTGATCGATGACCTTGAGGCCGGCGCCTACCGGGTTGCGCTCCACGCCTTCGAGGTACACGAAATCGATGTCATAGATCGAGCTGCCCTCACCGAACCGGTCGATCAGGTACAGCGGTGCTCCGCCAATCCCCTTGATGGCCGGCAGGTTCAGTTCCATCGGCCCGGTTTCGATATGGATCGGTTGCGCGCCCAACTCCAGGGCACGGTTGTAGGCTTTTTGTGAATCCTTGACGCGAAACGCCATGCCACACACCGACGGGCCGTGTTCGGCGGCGAAATACGAGGCGATGCTGTGGGGCTCGTTGTTGAGGATCAGGTTGATCTCGCCCTGGCGATACAGCTCCACGTTCTTGGAACGGTGGGTCGCGACCTTGGTGAAGCCCATGATCTCGAAGATCGGTTCCAGGGTGCCGGGGGTGGGCGATGCGAATTCAATAAATTCAAAGCCCATCAGGCCCATCGGGTTTTCGTATTGGTCTGCCATGTTCGGCGCCTCATCATGCTTATGATTAACGGATATCAATTGCCAGCAAGGATGAAGCGCGAGGGCGGTGCACACGAGAGGCCCCGCACGCTGCGGGCGAGGAAATCACCAAAGATGAGGGGGGAGCCGAGTAGCTTCATGGTTACATCAGTCTCTGACGGCCGAGGCTTGCGTGAGCGCAAGTCCATATTCTTGTATGCGTAAATCGATTCTACACAGCGTAACCGAGTTTGTCCGTACTCTTATCAAATCCCCATTGCCCTGACCCGCGCAAGGGGTTTGTTGCACAGGTAGATCCCCAGCAGGATGACCGCGCCCCCCATCAGCATCGGCGCAGTCAGAGGCTCTCCCAGCAGCAACGCGCCACAGATCACGGCCGTCAGCGGATTGAGCGCGATAAATACCCCGGAACGTGTCGCGCCAATGCGCCGGATACCCTCGTAGTAGCCGATATACGCCAGGGCCGAGCCCAGCACACCCAGGTACAGTAAGCTCAAGAGTTGTGGCAGATGAACGTTGCCGAGTGCTGCGGTGGTGAAGCTTCCCGTGGCCAACGTGGCAGTGCCCAGCATCGACGTCCCCAGCAATATCGACCAGGTCACCGTCTGCAAGGGGCCCAGGCTTTGGTTGAGTCCACGAGACAGCAGCGAGTAGACGCCCCACCCCGCCACGCAGCCGAGAATGAGCAGGTCGCCGATCCAGGCGTGGCTGGCCCCCTGCAACACGTGCGGGTTGCGGCTGACGATCACCGCCGCCGCGCCAACCAGGCACAACACGATGCCCAGCCACTGGGCGCGACCCAGGCGCTCCTTGAACCACAGCCAGGACGCCAGGCCGATCACCGCCGGGTTCAGCGCGACGATCAGTGATGCCCGCGAAGCATTGATGTACTGCAGCCCATAGAAGAAGCACAGGTTGTAGAAAAAGATCCCAAAAAACCCCAATACCGCCAACCGTGCCAGTTGGCGGGGGCTTGGGCGTACCAGCGCAATGCGCGCGCAAGCCAGGTACAGCAGCAGCGCCAGGCTCGCCAGGAGAAAACGCAGGCTGGCGGCCAGCAATGGATTGATCTGATCGGCCAGGTAACGCCCGGCGACGAAGGTGCCGCCCCAGACCATGGTGACGGCGGCGAGTTTGCAGTAAGTCAGGCGATCCGGGGTGGGGCTCATAGAAAGTTGCTCGAGGGACGAAAGAATGCAGTTATTCTTTTGCTAATACTTCCTCATCGTAAAATGAGTGTTTGCTCATGACACTGACTCAATTGGAAATTTTTGCCCTGGTTGCCGAGCTGCAAGGCTTTACCAGTGCGGCCCACCGGCTGGGCATCAGCCAATCTGCGGTATCCCACGCCATCAAGGCGCTGGAGCAGGAGTTGGGCGTGGAACTGTTTCGACGTCACCAGACCCTGGTGGAGCCGAGCGATATTGGCCAGCAATTACTCGGGCGCGCCCGTGCCATGCTGGGCCTGGCCAACACCCTGCAACAGGAGGCCGCCGATGCTCGAGGCATGAAGCGCGGCACCTTGCGCATCGGTTCGTTTGGGCCCACTGCGTCGAATCGCTTGCTGCCGAGCATTCTCAGGCGGTTTCGCGCAGCGCATCCCGGCATCGAAGTGCACGTGGACGAGGGGCCTGATCGGCAAGTACTCCAGTGGCTGGATGAGCGGCGTATCGACGTCGGTTTCGTGGTACTGGAACAAGAGCGCCTCGACACCTTTGCGGTGTTCGAAGACCAGTTGGTGGCGCTGTTGCCCGCCGATCATCCCCTGGCCGCACGAGAGGCCTTGACCCTGCGAGACCTGTGTGACGATCCGTTCATTCTCACCGAGGCCGGCTCCTCGGAGTTGGTCACTCGCCTGTTCAGCGCGGCCCGGTTGCAGCCGAAGGTACGCTATCGCTGCGCCCAACTGCTCAGCACCCTGGAAGCGGTCAGTCGTGGCGATGGCCTGAGCATCGTGGCAGAAGCCTCGTTACCGCAGGCAAGCGACCCGCGTTATGTCAAACGCGCGTTGTCACCCCGCGTGCCGCGCCAGATCGGCCTGGCCGTGCTGGACCGGCGTCAGTCGTCTCCTGCCACGCTGGCCTTTATCGCGATGGCACAGGCCCCGGGAATGGCGAGCATATTTCCAGCCGGCCATCTATCATCGACGCATCCCTGACCGGCCTACCGGTACATTCCCCCACTGTGTAACAGGCCGTAGAACTCATGCCGCTCACCGTCCAAGGTCCTCGAAAGCCCTTCACACGCTACTCGATCAGTGCATTGTCCGGGCTGCTGCCGATCCTGATGGGTGTCGTCATCCTGTACTGGCAAGCCGAACGCACGCTTGAACAGAGCACGGCCCAGACGGCCCAGGAGGCCGTGCGCCAGTTCGACCTGATGCTCGACAACACCGCACTGGCGGCCCAAGCCTTGCTCCCGCTGGCCGGCCAACCCTGCGACGCCGCTACGCAATTGGCCTTGCGCGAACAGGTCACGCGCCGACCGTTCGTACGCGCCACCACCTTGTCCTGGCAGGAAAACATCTATTGCAGCTCATTGTTCGGCAGCCACTACGCATCGCAGGTCAATCCGGATGATTATGTGGACGGTCGCCTGTGGTTGATGAATGGCAACCCGGTCACACCGGATACCGCGCTGCTGGTCTATCGCCTGGTCGAAGGCGACCAAGGTGCCTTTGCCTCGATCGATGGCTACCACCTGACCAACGCCCTGCGCCTGATCAGCCGCTATGCGCAATTGGTCCTGCAAGTGGGCCCCCATTGGCTGGACGCTGAGGGCAACGTGCATGACACGGCCGTGCCGCAGTTCGCGGTGGCCCATCACCACCTGGTCTCGCCGCGCTATCACTACAGTGTCGAAGCCGGTATGCCGGCGGGCGAAACCTGGCGTTATATGCAAGCGCGCTACCCGGCGATGTTCAGCCTGGTCGTGTTCTTCGGCATCCTGGCGGGCCTGCTTGCGCACTGGCTGCAAAAACGCGTGTCGGCCCCCTCCCATGAGTTACAGCGCGCGTTGGGGGCCAACGAGTTCATGCCTTATTTTCAACCCGTGGTCCGCGGCGATACCCGCCAGTGGGCGGGCTGTGAAGTGCTGATGCGCTGGAAACACCCCAAGGAAGGCCTGGTGCGCCCCGACCTGTTCATTCCGCTGGCCGAGGATTGCGGCCTGATCGTACCGATGACCCGCGCGCTGCTACGCCAAACAGCCGCGCAACTGGCGCCCCATGCCGCGCGCTTCAGCCCAGGCTTTCATATCGGCGTGAATATTACCGCCCGCCACTGCGAGGACCTGGCGCTCGTGGAAGACTGCCGGGAGTTTCTGGCGGCCTTCACGCCTGGCCAGGTCACACTGGTACTGGAGCTGACCGAACGTGAGTTGATCGAGCCCACGGACATCACCCGCCGCCTGTTCGACGCCTTGCATGCGCTGGGCGTCATGATCGCCATCGACGACTTCGGCACGGGTCATTCCAGCCTGGGTTACTTGCGTAACTTCAATGTGGACTACTTGAAGATCGATCAAAGTTTTGTCGCCATGATCGGTGTGGACGCGCTCTCGCGGCACATCCTGGACAGCATCATAGAACTGTCCGTCAAGCTCGACCTGGGCATCGTTGCCGAAGGCGTGGAAACAGCAGAGCAATGTGAATACCTTGCCGCACACGGTGTGCACTTCCTACAGGGTTATCTGTTTGGTCGTCCTTTACCTTGTGATGAATTCATTAAATCCCTGGCCCGCCATTGAATAGCCAGCGACTAATACGATGAAATAATGTTGTTCAGACAAAAGACATGATTTACTCATGACGGATTAACTACTACAATTTTTCTTGCCTGTGCAGAAGTCCGCAGGACGGCTTTTTCCTCGAGTCGCCTTAACGCGCTTGGCTTGTAGCTTTGTCTGCAGTTGATATCAGTCAAATACACTATTGGAGTACAGATTTTGTCCAGACTCGCCGAATTTCGCGCAGCAGAAAAAGCCCTTCAAGAACAGCTTGCCCAGCTGGAGTCCTTGAAGAACGATGCCGGCCTGAAGAAAGAAATCGAATTCGAAGAAAAGCTTCAAGCGCTCATGAAGAGCTATGGCAAAGGGCTGCGCGATATCATCTCGATCCTCGATCCCAACCTGGGCAAGGCCGGTGCGTCGGTTGTCGCCGCACCAAAACAGCGCCGCGCACGCGTGGTCAAGGTTTACCAAAACCCGCACACCGGCGAACTGATCGAAACCAAGGGCGGCAATCACCGCGGCCTGAAAGCCTGGAAAGAACAGTATGGCGCCGCCACTGTAGACTCCTGGCTTCGCGGCTGATCCACCGCACTAACAAAAAGCCTCGCATAAGCGAGGCTTTTTATTTTCGAGTTCGAAAACGAACTTAAATAACATTTCATTCGGTTCAAAAACGATTGATGTAACGCCATCAAAGTTTCAAGCTGTCACGCACCGAACTGACTTCATCCTTGCTCGCTTCGTAAGCTTGCGCTTGGCCCGCGTATGAAAATACATAGGCTTTATCGACATCAACAGCGCCCACCAATGTTTGCGACAGCACATGCCGCCCGTTTTCGGTAATCACGCAAGTAGTTTCGAGCGCATCGAGGCGACTCAACGTCGTGGGGTGCATCTTGGTGCAAACGCTTTGATAACCGCCTTGGGCAAAATCCTTCTGGATGGATTTACGCATTTCCAGCAATACCCCCTGAAGATTAACTTTATGCCCGGCCTCGATCGGCGTGCCAGTCAACTCCATGACCATCAGGGTGCTGCCGTTTTCATCGTTCTTGATGGCCCGTTGGCGCGACACGGCGGCAGGGTTGGCGGGTGCCTGGTCGTCGGGCACCACCTCCTCCACCTGCCAGCCACTGGGCCAATGAATTTCCGGGTCGGCCGCCAGCACAAAGGGGCTGCCCATCAGCAAACACAAGGAACTCAACAGCGGTCTACGAAATTCGATCATTGCAAAAAACGCCCAAGGTTCAAGCGACAAAGTTTGAGCCTCGGCACCCACGGGCCGCAAGGTCCGTGTGGGCTTTTTCATTTGGCGCTGCGCGCAGGCCTTGCGTATCATGGTTCGGCTGCACGGATGCCAGCCGCAAGCCAAGGGACCGCTCATCTCACATCGAGCCGCATTTGCCCGATTTTTTCCTGGAGGGCCCATGAGCCTGCACGATCTGAACACTTTCCCGGGCGTCACCGCCCAACCTGACACCGCCACCGCGAACTTCGTGTTCAACCACACCATGCTGCGGGTCAAGGACATTACCAAATCGCTGGATTTCTACACCCGCGTACTGGGTTTCTCCCTGGTTGAAAAACGCGACTTCCCGGAAGCCGAATTCAGCCTGTACTTCCTGGCGTTGGTGGATAAGGCCCAGATCCCGGCCGACGCTGCCGAGCGCACCCAGTGGATGAAGTCGATCCCAGGCATCCTGGAACTGACCCACAACCATGGCACCGAAAACGATGCCGACTTTGCCTACCACAACGGCAACACCGATCCGCGCGGCTTTGGCCATATCTGCATTTCGGTGCCGGATATCGTGGCGGCATGCGAACGTTTCGAAGCCTTGGGTTGCGATTTCCAGAAGCGCCTGACCGATGGTCGCATGAAAAGCCTGGCGTTCATCAAGGACCCGGATGCGTACTGGGTTGAGATCATTCAGCCAGCGCCGCTGTAAACGAAAAAACCCCATGATCGCTCATGGGGTTTTTCATTTCCGGGCCCGGATTTACGCCGGAGCGGACGTCCGAATCAGGTGATCGAACGCACTCAGGGAAGCCTTGGCGCCCTCTCCAACCGCGATCACAATCTGCTTGTACGGCACCGTGGTCACGTCACCGGCAGCGAATACACCGGGCAATGAGGTTTCGCCACGGGCGTCGACAATGATCTCGCCACGGGGCGTCAGCTCCACGGTGCCTTTGAGCCAGTCGGTGTTGGGCAGCAAGCCGATCTGCACAAAGATGCCTTCCAACTCGAGGGTCTTGAACTCGCCGCTGTCGCGATCCTTGTATGCCAGGCCGGTGACTTTCTGGCCATCCCCCTTGACTTCACTGGTCAACGCGCTGGTGATCACGTCAACGTTGGGCAGGCTGTACAACTTGCGTTGCAGCACCGCATCGGCGCGCAGCTTGCTGTCAAACTCGAGCAGCGTGACGTGGCTGACGATACCTGCCAGGTCAATGGCGGCTTCGACGCCGGAGTTACCGCCGCCAATCACGGCCACGCGCTTGCCTTTGAACAGCGGGCCATCGCAGTGCGGGCAGAAACACACGCCCTTGGCCTTGTATTCCTGCTCCCCCGGCACACCCATTTCGCGCCAGCGGGCGCCAGTGGCCAGGATCACTGTCTTGGACTTGAGCGTCGCACCGCTTTCAAAGCGAATTTCGTGCAGCTCACCGGCATTTTTCGCCGGGATCAGGCTGCTGGCGCGCTGCAGGTTCATGATGTCGACGTCGTACTGGCGCACATGGGCTTCGAGCGCGCTGGCCAGTTTCGGCCCTTCGGTTTCCTGTACCGAAATAAAGTTCTCGATGGACATGGTGTCCAGCACCTGACCGCCGAAACGTTCGGCTGCCACGCCGGTACGGATGCCTTTGCGCGCTGCGTAGATGGCGGCTGCCGAACCGGCCGGGCCACCACCGACGACGAGTACATCAAAGGCGTCCTTGGCGCTGATTTTCTCAGCGGCTTTTTCGATGCCGCTGGTGTCGAGCTTGGCGAGGATTTCTTCCAGGCCCATGCGGCCTTGGCCGAAGTTCACCCCGTTGAGGTAGACACTGGGCACCGCCATGATCTGGCGCTCATCGACTTCCGCCTGGAACAGCGCGCCGTCGATGGCGACGTGGCGTATGTTCGGGTTCAGCACAGCCATCAGGTTCAGCGCCTGGACCACGTCCGGGCAGTTCTGGCAGGACAGCGAGAAGTACGTCTCGAAGCTGAACTCGCCTTTAAGGGCGCGAATCTGTTCAATCACTTCGACACTGGCCTTCGACGGGTGGCCACCGACTTGCAGCAGGGCCAACACCAACGAAGTGAATTCATGGCCCATGGGGATACCGGCGAAACGCAGGCTGATATCGGCACCCGGGCGGTTGATGGAGAACGACGGCTTGCGCGCATCATCGCCATCGGTTTTCAGGGTAATCAGCGTGGTGAGGCTGGTTACGTCCTGCAAAAGGGCAAGCATTTCCTGGGATTTCGCGCCGTCGTCGAGGGAGGCGACGATCTCGATCGGCTGGGTGACCCGTTCCAGGTATGACTTCAACTGAGCTTTAAGATTGGCGTCCAACATACGGGCGATTTCCTGTTCATTCGGTTTATTGCAGACAAAAAAACGCCCGAGCGTATCTCGCCCGGGCGTTTCGAGGGCGGTGTTGCTTACTTAGGTGCGGTAATCCGCCCTTGATACTTCACAGACTTAGATCTTGCCGACCAGGTCCAGGGACGGCGCCAGGGTGGCCTCGCCTTCTTTCCACTTGGCTGGGCACACTTCACCTGGGTGGGCAGCGACGTACTGGGCTGCCTTGATTTTGCGCAGCAGCTCGGAAGCGTCACGGCCAACACCACCGTCGTTCAGCTCAACGATCTTGATCTGACCTTCAGGGTTGATGACGAAGGTGCCGCGGTCTGCCAGGCCAGCTTCTTCGATCAGTACGTCGAAGTTGCGGGAGATGGTCAGGGTCGGGTCGCCGATCATGGTGTACTGGATCTTGCCGATGGCTGGCGAAGTGTTGTGCCAGGCAGCGTGAGCGAAGTGGGTGTCGGTGGAAACACTGTAGATTTCCACGCCCAGTTTCTGGAACTCGGCGTAGTTGTCAGCCAGGTCTTCCAGCTCGGTAGGGCAAACGAAGGTGAAGTCGGCTGGGTAGAAGAACACTACAGACCATTTGCCTTTCAGGTCAGCGTCGGTCACGTCTACGAAGTTGCCGTTTTTGTATGCGGTAGCTTTGAACGGTTTTACTTGGCTGTTGATGATAGGCATCGTTGACTCTCCGTCAGGGGTTAAGAAGTTGATGAAGTGAATCCTACCCACTCTTCTGGACGATGGCTCATTGGCAAACCTGATGCTGACGATTGGCTTTCTCTATCAGGCAACCGTATTAATAGAAGAAACATCAAATCAGCGCGGGAGTGGCCAAGGTCATGCCGAGAAAGGGTGTTGCTTCAACATAGCGCATGGCCGATTTCATGTCGCTCCAGCCGACGTAACTCATCAGCGACTTCAAATCCCAGCCGCTGCGATGGGCCCAGGTCGCAAAGCCGCGGCGCAGGGAGTGACTGGTGTAGTGCTCGGCAGCAATGCCCGCACGCTCAAGGGCCTGGCGCAGCAGCGGAATCACACTGTTGGGGTGCAACCCCTGCTCGCCCACGTTGCCCCAGCGGTCGATACCGCGAAATACCGGACCGCGCACCAGGGCCGACGCGCTGAGCCACTCGCTGTAGGCCTGCACCGGGCACAACCTTAGTAAAGCGGGGGTTTGGTAGGTCTTGCCGAGGTTGTCGCGATCGCTTTTGCTGCGTGGCAGATACAGGCTGATGCCGGCTCCGGGCACGGCCTGGACATGCTCGATGCTCAGCCGACATAACTCATCGCTGCGAAACCCCCGCCAGAAGCCCAGCAGGATCAGTGCAGTGTCGCGCTTGGCGCGCAACCATCGAGCTTGATCCTGAGCCTTGCCCGCCTCGATCGCCTCAACCTCAAGGGACGCCACCACTTGCTCCAGATGCTTGAGCTGCAACGGCTCGGCCTGTTTTTCCTGCGCAGGGTGCACGGCGCGAATGCCCTTGAGCACCTTGCGCACGACCGGCGCCTTGGTCGGGTCGGGGAACCCCTGGCTGGTGTGCCATTGCGCCAGCGCCGAGAGCCGCAGTTTCAAGGTGTTGACCGCCAATACCCCAGCGTGCGCCACCAGATAACGCGCCACGCTGTCGCTCGTCGCCGGCAGGAATCCGCCCCAGCTCACTTCGAAGTGCTCGGTGGCCGCGCGATAGCTGCGGCGCGTGTTATCGCGGGTGGCGGCGTTGAGGTAACGATCCAGATCGCTCATGAAAGGCCTATTCGTACTGCTATCGGGGGTATCGGCGGCTGAAACCTGTTTGACACGGGATAATACGCCAATATCCCATCTGTTAAATCATGAATTTGAACCCTATTTTATTCGTGATATAGTATGTATCTACATAATACGTACCACAGTACTAAATCGACGGAGACCCCATGGCTCGCGGCGGCATAAACAAAGCAGTAGTTCAAACGGCACGCCTGGCGATCCTTGCCCGCGGCGAGAACCCCAGCATCGATGCCGTGCGCATCGAAATGGGCAATACCGGCTCGAAAACCACGATTCATCGTTATTTGAAAGAATTGGATGAGAGTGAAACCCGCCTGACCATTACCGAAGCCCCCATCGACGAGGAGCTTGGCGAACTGGTGGCGCGCTTGGCCCAGCGCTTGAAAGAGAAAGCCCAGGAGCCGATTGACCTGGCCTTGGCGCAGTTTGAACAGCAGAAGACCGCCCTGCTCGCCCAGATCAAAGCGCTGGAAGAGGCCCACAGCCAGCTGCAGCAGCAATTCGATATCCAGGCCGCGGCCCTCGCCGAAGAAAGTGCCGCCCTGCAAACCGCCAGCACCAGCCTGCAGACCGAGCAAACCCGCAACGCCGGCCTCAGCCAGGCGTGCAGTGACTACGAGCTGCGGATCAGTGACAAGGACGAACAGATTCGCTCCCTGGAAGAAAAGCACCTGCATGCCAGGGATGCGCTGGAGCATTACCGCACTGCAATCAAGGAGCAGCGCGAGCAGGAACAGCGTCGCCATGAAGGCCAGCTGCAGCAGGTCCAGGCGGAACTGCGCCAGGCCCAGCAAAGCGCCATGGTGCGCCAGGACGAGATCACTCAACTGCACCGCGACAACGAGCGGTTGCTGATCGAGCAACGGGTAACAACGAAGGAACTCAGTGCATTGCAGGAGCAAATCCGCAAGGATCAGGCTCACCAGCTCAAGCTGAGCGAGCAGGTCAATCAGATCGACAACGAACGCACCGTGCTTCAGGAGCGCCTGCGCGTCGCAGTACTGGACAGTCAATCACGCCAGGAAGCGCTGATCGCCCACCAGCAGACGAACAAGGCGCTGGAACTGGACCTGATCAAGGCCCAGGCCACCATCGACGCGTTGCGCCTGGCGGCCGTCATTGCAACGGCGCCAGAGGCCACGCCTAAAGCCTGATCAGCCAGCCACGGGCGTGCGCATGGTGACGAACTCTTCCGCCGCCGTGGGGTGCACGCCGATGGTTTCATCGAAATGCTGCTTGGTCGCGCCCGCCTTGAGCGCGATCGCCAGGCCCTGCACGATTTCGCCGGCGTCTGGGCCAACCATATGGCAACCCAGCACTTTGTCGGTGTCGGCATCGACCACCAGCTTCATCAAGGTTTTCTCCTGACAGTCTGTCAGCGTCAGCTTCATCGGCCGGAACCGGCTTTCAAAGACCTGCACCGCATAGCCCTTTTCGTTCGCTTCTTCTTCCGTCAGGCCGACGGTGCCGATATTCGGCAAGCTGAACACCGCCGTCGGGATCATCGCGTAGTCCACCGGACGATATTGCTCAGGTTTGAACAAGCGACGCGCCACAGCCATGCCCTCGGCCAGGGCGACCGGGGTCAATTGCACGCGCCCTATCACATCGCCAATGGCCAGGATCGACGATTCGGCGGTCTGGTATAGGTCATCCACTTCGACAAAGCCGCGCTTGTCGAGTTTGACGCCAGTGTTTTCCAACCCCAGGTTATCCAGCATCGGACGACGGCCGGTGGCGTAGAACACACAATCGGCTTCCAGCACTCGACCATCTTTCAGCGTTGCCTTGAGGCTGCCATCGGCCTGCTTGTCGATGCGCTCGATATCGGCGTTGAACTGCAGGTCGAGGCCGCGCTTGGTCAGCTCTTCCTTCAAATGCGTACGCACCGAACCGTCGAAACCACGCAGGAACAGGTCGCCGCGATACAACAAGGAAGTGTGGGCCCCCAAGCCATGGAATATCCCGGCGAACTCGACGGCGATATAACCGCCCCCCACCACCAGCACACGCTTGGGCAGCTCTTTCAGGAAAAACGCCTCATTCGAACCGATCGCATGCTCGCGCCCCGGAATCTCAGGGATCTGCGGCCAGCCGCCCGTGGCGATCAGGATATGCTTGGCGGTGAAGCGCTCACCATTGATCTCCACCTGATGCGGGTCGACCAGCCGTGCGTGCCCCTCATGCAGGGTGACGCCGCTATTGACCAGCAGGTTGCGATAGATGCCATTGAGACGGTTGATCTCGCGATCCTTGTTGGCGATCAGGGTCGCCCAATCAAAGTTCGCCTCCCCCAGGGACCAGCCAAAGCCACTGGATTGCTGGAAATCTTCGGCAAAATGCGCGCCGTACACCAACAGCTTCTTCGGCACGCAGCCGACGTTCACGCAGGTACCTCCCAGGTAGCGGCTTTCTGCGACAGCCACCTTGGCACCAAAACCGGCGGCAAAGCGCGCCGCACGAACGCCACCGGAACCGGCGCCAATTACATACAGGTCAAAATCGTAGGCCATTTCACTCTCCTCGGCAGGCCATCAGCATACCGACTTACATGGGGCTGAAAAACGAAAAAGCCACCCGAAGGTGGCTTTCTCTAGCGTTCGTACTTTAAATCAGGCGGGCAACCGTGAATCAGTAAGCCTTGCCAGTCTTGTAGAAGTGCTCGTAGCAGAAGTTGGTCGCTTCGATGTAGCCTTCGGCACCACCGCAGTCAAAGCGGCGACCTTTGAACTTGTAGGCAATCACGCAACCGTCTTTGGCCTGCTTCAACAGGGCGTCGGTGATCTGGATTTCGCCACCCTTGCCTGGCTCGGTTTCTTCGATCAGCTTGAAGATGTCCGGGGTCAGGATGTAACGACCGATGATCGCCAGGTTCGACGGCGCATCTTCCGGTGCTGGCTTCTCGACCATGTCGCGTACGCGGATCAGGCCGTCGCCAATGTCGTCGCCAGCGATCACGCCGTACTTGTTGGTTTCCTGAGGGTCAACCTCTTGAACCGCGACGATGGTGCAACGGTATTTCTGGTACAGCTTGACCATTTGGGTCAGGACGCCGTCGCCTTCCAGGTTTACACACAGGTCATCCGCGAGGACCACGGCGAACGGTTCGTCACCGATCAGTGGGCGGCCGGTGAGGATGGCGTGGCCGAGGCCTTTCATCTGGGTCTGGCGGGTGTACGAGAACGAGCACTCGTCGAGCAGTTTACGGATGCCGACCAGGTATTTTTCCTTGTCGGTGCCCTTGATCTGGTTTTCCAGCTCGTAGCTGATGTCGAAGTGGTCTTCCAGCGCGCGCTTACCGCGGCCAGTAACGATAGAGATTTCGTTCAAGCCGGCATCCAGTGCCTCTTCGACGCCGTACTGAATCAGTGGCTTGTTCACCACCGGCAGCATCTCTTTGGGCATGGCCTTGGTCGCTGGCAAGAAGCGAGTGCCGTAACCGGCTGCTGGGAACAAGCATTTCTTGATCATATGAGTCCTTACAAAGGGCTGTGCGTACGGAATTCGGCGCAGTCTAATCAGGCCGCAGTCACCTTACAATGGGTCCTGCTGGCGTTGCGATGTCAACATAGAGAAAAAATGTCGTCGTAAGTTCCGCTAATCCTACGAAGCGCTTCACTAACGACACCTCCAAATCAGATTTTTCCTCCGATTTAAAAGGGACCCAACCTTTTTAGCACGCTTTTCGGCGCCAGACATTGACATGGAATAACTTCGGCGAGCCTGCGACATTTGGCGCTATCATTACGCCTTTGAATCCGACCACGAGATTGTTAATAGATGTCAGAACCCAAAGGCGTAAATGGCTACCTGATCACCCAGCGTGCGGACGGCTGGCACCTGATCAACTTCCACGGAGACAGCGTCGCCGGCACATTCGCGACCGAACGTGAAGCGATTGCGGTTGCCGAAGTGTTCGTGGATGAAGCAGGCCACGCGTCGAGCAAGCGCCCGAAGGGCAAGTAAACCTCGCCGCCCAGCGCATAAAGCCCCGTTCAATGGGGCTTTTTTGTGTTTGTCTGTACCTACATGGCAGTTCGCTATAATCTTCCGCAAACGCCCCACGACAGTGTCCGCGCTCCTTCCAACACCTTTGACGACGAACACACATGAACAAGATTCTGGCCCTGACTGCGGTACTGGCGCTTACCGGTTGCACCACCACCTCTGACGTCTATCTGAAAAACGGCGAACAGGGGCTGACCATCGATTGCTCGGGCGAAGCCAACTCCTGGGCCAGTTGCTACGAAAAGGCTGACGCCTCCTGCGCGGGCACCGGTTATCGCATCGTCGGTACCGAGGGTACGCCGGCGTTGAGTGAAGATGACAAGACCCTGGGCAAGGATGTCGGCAACTTCAAAAGCCGCAGCGTGGTAGTGGTCTGCAAGTAGGCGCAAGTGCCCTACATGTGAATTTCCGCAAACTTGATGCCGAGGCCGCGAATGGTCTCGATCAGGTCGTCCAGGCGCTGGAACGACTCCACCTCATCCTGATCATCCACCAGGAAAAAACTGCGCCCACCGCTTTTCTTGAAGAATACGATCCACTCGCCTGGATCGGCGGGGTTCTGGATGACATGGGTGGCCGAAATCTGACCCTCGGCATGTTGGGCTCTGACGTGTTCGCGTTTCATGACAGGTTTCCACATAAAGACAAATGCCGCGCAAACCCAAGGCTTGAGCGGCATTTTTGCATTGAATGACCGACAGTTTAACGGACGCCCTGCCCGATCAGCACGCCCTCTGCGGTTTGAGCGTAAAGATTGACCCCCGCGTGGCCGCTCGTGGCTGTTGACGTAGGCTGCTCCGTCCCAGGCAGGCACCCAGGCTCCGGTTGTAACGCTTGGCGGGTGGCGACAACTCATAAAAAAGCCTGGCGCTGTTACGACAGGGCCAGGCTTCTTTTATCGGATTCAAGGGGCGGCGGGTTCACGCGACTTAGCCGGAAATGCACTCTTCACCGGCCTTCTTAACGTCACCCGGACGGATAGGCACGTTGGACATGCTCTCGTAGAGCTTGATGCTGCTGCCACTGGAACGCTCTTCGATCTCGAAAATCGCAGAAGGGTCGGCGGAGAACTTCTGTGGCACGATGACTTGTACCCCCTCCTTATGAGGTTCGATCTGCGGCGGCCGGCGCGTCGTGGACAGTTTACGCACCACACAGGCAGCATATTCCTGTGGTTTTTTCCCGGATATAACCGCCAACGTCGGCGGGGTCTGCTTGATGTCTGCAACCGAAGCACACCCACCTAGCGCCAGGGCCAGAACCAACACACTCCACTTCATAAAAAACCTCCGATAAAGACCCTACGACAGCGGGGATGGTAATTTTCTCCCGCCAAAGTAGGATTTATCCCTGATAACTCGGTAGATAACTGTTTTAAATTGTCAAAGTCGTCGACGACGGCCCGATAATAAACGCGCTGGGGCTGATAAACTCCATCTTAACCTACGTATCGTTCTGATTTTTCAGAAAAAGCCCTTCTGGAGACACCCCCATGAAATTCATCCACCAGCGCGAGCACCTCAACGAAGGAGACATCGTTGTTATCGAATGCTCGCAAACGTGCAACATTCGCCTGATGAGCGACGCCAACTTTCGCAGCTTCAAAAATGGCGGGCGCCACACCTACCACGGCGGCGCTTTCGACAAATTCCCGGCAAAAATCACCGCGCCGAGCACCGGGTTCTGGAACATCACCCTGGACGTCGTGACCCGCCGCGCCATCAGCGTCACCCGTAAACCCACCTTGTCCCACAAGATCCGCATCGTTCGTCGCACCAGCTCCAAACTGAGCTGATCCGGACTCTCGACAGGAAAAAAGCTGTGACCACCACCAAATACGTCATCAAGTACAAGCTCAACGGCGAGCGTCGTTTTGAATTTGCCCAGTTGCACACCAACAGCGTTGAAGAAGCCAAGCAAGCCCTGGCAAAAATTCACGATGCCAACGACGAAATCACCGACATCAATGTGAGCAAGGCGCTGTAAGGACATGACCGGCCCTACCGCTGACCTGTTTGCCGATGATGCGCTGCAACAACCGCAGAAGCGCGAGCAGATTGGCGAACAGTCCTACGTCCTCAGAGGTTATGCCCTGCCCTGGATTGAGCGCCTCCTACCCGAATTGCGCCGTGTACTGGCGCAATCGCCATTTCGCAAGATGGTCACCCCAGGCGGATTTACCATGTCGGCGGCCTTGAGCAGCTGCGGCGAATTGGGCTGGAACACGGATGCCAACGGCTACCGCTACAGCGCGCTGGACCCGCGCAACCAGCAGCCTTGGCCGGCACTGCCCGACGCGATGCGCCAACTGGCGGTGCAGGCGGCCGCGCAAGCCGGGTTCAACGACTTTGTGCCCGACGCCTGCCTGATCAACCGTTACGTGCCAGGGGCAAAGATGTCATTGCATCAGGACAAAAACGAGCGCCGCTACTCGGCGCCCGTCGTGAGTGTGTCCCTGGGGCTACCGGCGATCTTCCTGTTTGGTGGCCATGAACGCAGCGACAAGGCGCAAAAAGTCTCGTTGTTCCACGGCGATGTGGTGGTGTGGGGCGGTGTCGATCGCTTGCGTTTCCATGGGGTGATGCCGATCAAGGATGGCGTGCATCCCATCATGGGCCCGCAACGTATCAACCTGACCTTTCGCACCGCCGGCTGATTTGACCGCAAGCTTCAGAGTGCCAGGCCGAGGCGTCCCGACTAATCTGGCGGTGACCCGTCAGGAGTGCAGGCAATGATCAATCCACAAGACCCCCGCTGGGCAGCCATCCTGGCCCGTGACCCCGAGGCCGACGCGCTGTTTGTCTACGGCGTGAAGACCACCGGCGTGTATTGCCGCCCCAGCAGCGCTTCGCGTTTGCCGCGCCCGGAAAACGTCGAATTCTTTGACACCGCGCAACAGGCCGAAGCGGCAGGCTACCGGCCCAGCAAGCGTGCCGCCGGCGATCAGACGCAACGGGCCGCGCATCACGCCCGCCTGGTGGCCGACGCCTGCCGGCAGATCGAGCAGGCCGACACCGCGCCAGGCCTGCAGCAACTGGCCCAGCACGCCGGGTTGAGCCCCTTTCACTTCCACCGGGTATTCAAGTCCGTCACCGGCCTGACCCCGAAGGGCTACGCCAGTGCCCATCGCTCGCGCAAAATCCGCGATGGGCTCAAGGATCAGCGTTCGGTCACCGACGCCCTGTATGACGCCGGCTTCAACTCCAACAGCCGCTTCTATGAATCGGCCAATCAGTTACTCGGCATGACGCCAAGCGACTACAAGGGCGGCGGCACCAACAACACGATTCGTTTTGCCGTTGGCCAATGTTCGCTGGGCGCGATTCTGGTTGCGCAGAGTCATCGCGGCGTCTGCGCGATCCTGCTGGGCGACGACCCAGACAAGCTGGTACGCGACCTGCAGGATCAATTTCCTAAAGCCGACATCATCGGCGCCGATCGCGATTTCGAACAATTGATCGCGCAAGTAGTGGGTTTTATCGAAGCGCCGGCCCTGGGCCTCGACCTGCCATTGGACCTGCGCGGCACGGCGTTCCAGGAACGGGTATGGCGGGCCTTGCGCGACATTCCGCCGGGCAGTACCGCCAGCTACGCGCAGATCGCCCAGCGGATTGGCGCGCCCCAGTCGTTTCGGGCGGTGGCCCAGGCCTGTGGGGCCAACAGCCTCGCGGTGGCCATTCCCTGCCACCGCGTGGTGCGCAGTGATGGCGAACTGTCGGGCTACCGCTGGGGCGTGGAGCGCAAGCGGCAACTGCTGGAACGGGAAAGCCCGACAAAAGCCTGACGGATGCCGATGTAGGTCAACGCCAGGTCCTGCGCCAGGCAAGCCTCGACCTTGCCGGCCACTTCGCCCCGCAGATCTACGCCATCGACTGATGACCGTGCACGAAATACCCGCTTCGTCCAGTGAATAAAACAGACTGGCCGGGTGCCAAGGGCCCTGCTAAAACAGCGCACAGTCTTACTAACGCTGGAGACGCATCCTATGAGCACCTGGCCAGACACCCGTATTCTCGACCTGTTGGGCATTGACGTGCCCATCATCCAGGCACCCATGGCCGGTGCCACCACCCCGGCCATGGTCATCGCCGCCAACCAAGCCGGCGCGCTGGGCTCGATGCCTGCCGCGGCGCTGAGCACCGAGCAACTGCGCGAAGCCTTGGCCACTATCCGCCAGGGCAGCACGCGGCCGATCAACGTGAACTTTTTCTGCCATCAGCCGCCATTGGTCGACGACGAGCGTGACCGTCAATGGAAGCATCTGCTGGAACCCTACTACCGCGAACTGGGCGCCGACTTCGATGCGCCGACTCCCGTGTCCAACCGTGCGCCGTTCGACGACGCGGCGTGCCAGGTCGTAGAAGCATTTTGCCCCGAGGTGGTGAGTTTTCACTTCGGCCTGCCGGAAAAAGCGTTGCTTGACCGGGTAAAAGCCACGGGGGCCAAGGTGCTTTCCTCGGCCACCACCGTCGAAGAAGCCGTGTGGCTGGAACAGCAGGGCTGCGATGCAATCATTGCCATGGGCCTTGAAGCGGGCGGGCACCGTGGGATTTTCCTGAGCGACGACCTCAACACCCAGATTGGCTTGATGGCACTGGTGCCGCAGATTGTCGACGCGGTCAGCGTGCCGGTGATTGCGGCCGGGGGTATTGGTGACGCGCGTGGCATTGTGGCGGCGTTCGCCCTGGGTGCTTCTGCCGTGCAAATGGGTACCGCCTACCTGTTCACGCCCGAAGCGAACGTCAGTGCGTCCCACCATTATGCGTTACGTCATGCCCAGGCCAGCGAAACTGCACTGACCAACTTGTTCACCGGCCGGCCGGCGCGTGGCATTGTCAACCGCGTCATGCGTGAACTGGGGGCGATCAACCCGCTGGCTCCGGCGTTTCCGCGGGCTGGTGGGGCCTTGATGCCACTCAAGGCCAAGGACGAAGCGGGCTTCAGCAACCTGTGGTCAGGCCAAGCGCTGCGGCTGGGCAAGGATATCGGAACCTTTGAGCTGACCCGCGAACTGGCCAGGCAAACCCTGGCGAAGCTCAAGTAGAAGCAGGCCTGTGGCAACTTTGCACTGTACCGGCAATGGCCAACCGCTATATATTCCCATACATAGCGGTTAAGCCTTCAACCTATAACAAGCCGTACACGTCCCAAGGAGCTGCTTCATGATGATTCGCGCCGCACGCCTGGCCCCAACCGCCCTGGCCACCCTGATGGCTGCCTTCGCCGTGGGTTCGGCCCATGCCGATGAAGTGCAGGTGGCCGTGGCCGCCAACTTCACCGCACCGATCCAGGCAATTGCCGCTGACTTCGAAAAAGACACCGGCCATAAACTGGTCGCGGCCTATGGCGCCACCGGGCAGTTCTACACCCAGATCAAGAACGGCGCGCCGTTCGAGGTGTTCCTGAGCGCCGACGACACCACCCCGAAAAAACTCGAAGACGAAGGCGCCACCGTTAAGGGCTCGCGTTTCACCTACGCGGTGGGCACCCTGGCGCTGTGGTCGGCCAAAGCAGGCTATGTGGACGCCAAGGGCGAGGTCCTGAACAAGAACGACTTCAAGCACCTCTCCATTGCCAACCCGAAAGCCGCGCCGTACGGCCTCGCTGCCACCCAGGTGCTGGCCAAAGAAGGCTTGACCGAGAAGGTCAAGGACAAGATCGTTGAAGGCCAAAACATCACCCAGGCCTACCAGTTTGTCTCCACCGGCAACGCCGAGCTGGGATTCGTCGCCTTGTCGCAGATCTATAAAGACGGCAAAGTCACCAGCGGGTCGGCGTGGATTGTCCCCGCGTCGCTGCACGACCCAATCAAGCAGGATGCGGTGATCCTCAACAAAGGCAAAGACAGCGTCGCAGCCAAGGCACTGGTGGAGTACCTGAAAGGGCCAAAAGCCGCTGCCGTTATCAAATCCTACGGTTATGAGCTCTAAATGCCACTTTCGAGTGCCGATTTTTCCGCTATCTGGTTGACCGTCAAGCTGGCCTCACTGACCACTGTGATCCTGCTGGTCATCGGCACTCCGATTGCCCTGTGGCTGTCGCGCACCCGCTCCTGGTGGCGCGGCCCCATTGGTGCGATCGTCGCCCTGCCGCTGGTGCTGCCGCCCACGGTCATTGGCTTCTACCTGCTGTTAACCATGGGGCCCAATGGCTATTTCGGCCAGTTCACCCAATGGCTGGGCCTGGGCACCCTGACCTTCAGTTTCGCCGGGTTGGTGATCGGTTCAGTGATCTATTCCATGCCGTTTGTGGTGCAGCCGTTGCAAAACGCCTTCTCCGCCATCGGCACACGCCCGCTGGAAGTGGCTGCGACCTTGCGCGCCAATCCCTGGGACACGTTTTTCACGGTGATCCTGCCCCTGGCACGCCCAGGATTCATCACCGCGTCGATTCTCGGTTTTGCCCATACCGTCGGTGAGTTCGGCGTGGTGCTGATGATCGGCGGCAATATCCCGGACAAGACCCGGGTGGTCTCAGTGCAGATCTACGACCATGTCGAAGCGATGGAGTATGTCCAGGCCCATTGGCTGGCCGGTTCCATGGTGATCTTCGCGTTCCTTGTATTGCTGGCGCTCTACTCCAGCCGTAAAACCAAGATGGGCTGGAGTTGATGTCGATGATTAATGTGCGCCTGCATCTCAAGTACGCCGCGTTTGCGCTGGAGGTGGACCTGCATTTGCCCGGTCGCGGCGTGACAGCCCTGTACGGGCATTCGGGTTCCGGCAAGACCACCTGCCTGCGTTGCATCGCCGGGCTGGAGCGCGCCAAGGACGGGTTTGTCCAGGTCAACGATGAAATCTGGCAGGACAGCCGCAGCGGGCTGTTCGTGCCGCCGCATAAGCGCGCGCTGGGTTATGTGTTCCAGGAGGCGAGCCTGTTTGCGCATTTGTCCGTGCGGGCCAACCTGGAGTTCGGCCTCAAGCGCATCCCTCGCCAGGCGCGGCGCGTTGACATGGCCCAGGCCACGGACTTATTGGGGATCGGGCATTTGCTCGAACGTCATCCCCAGCACCTGTCCGGGGGGGAACGCCAGCGCATTGGCATCGCCCGGGCATTACTGACCAGCCCCAAGTTACTGCTGATGGATGAACCGCTCGCGGCGCTCGACAGCAAACGCAAGGGCGAGATCCTGCCGTACCTGGAGCGCCTGCATGACGAACTGGATATCCCGGTGCTCTATGTCAGCCACGCCCAGGACGAGGTGGCACGCCTGGCCGATCACATCGTATTACTCAGCGAAGGCAAAGCCTTGGCCAGTGGCCCCATCGGTGAAACCCTGGCTCGCCTGGACTTGCCCCTGGCGTTGGGCGACGACGCCGGCGTGGTGATCAGCGGCACCGTCAGCGCCTACGATGAGCATTACCAATTGCTCACCCTGCAATTGCCCGGCAGCGCCTTGCGCATGCGTGTGGCCCATGCGCCGCTCGCACTGGGCAAGGCCCTGCGGATCAAGGTGCAGGCGCGGGATGTCAGCCTCAGCCTGCAAGGCGAAGAACCCAGCAGCATCCTCAACCGCCTGCCGGTGACGGTTACCCAGGAAATTTCAGCGGATAACAGCGCCCACGTGTTGGTGCGCCTGGATGCTGGCGGCACGCCGTTACTGGCGCGGATCACCCGTTTCTCCCGCGACCAATTGCAACTGCACCCTGGGCAGATGCTATGGGCGCAGATCAAGGCGGTTGCCGTATTGGCATGACAAACCTTTTTGGCACGACCGCAAAACCCTGCGGTCAATCAGACATACCGGCCTGACTGATTGCCAAGGACCCTGCGCCATGCCCGATTCTGCGTTGCCCGCCGACCTGCCCCACGACCTGCATTATGTTGATGACACGCAGCCAGGCATTCGCCGTAAAAAGCTGCGTGGCAAATTCCAGTACTTTGATCCCCAGGGCAAGCGCATCACCGATCCCGAAGACATCAAGCGCCTGAACGCCCTGGCCGTACCGCCCGCCTATACCGATGTATGGATCTGCGCCGACCCGCGCGGCCATCTGCAAGCCACCGGCCGTGACGCGCGCGGACGCAAGCAGTACCGCTACCACGCACGCTGGCGTGAAGTACGCGACACTGACAAATACGCACGCCTGCAAGCGTTCGGCGAAGCCCTGCCCAAACTGCGCAAGCAGCTGCAAGCGCAACTCGCCGAACCGGGGTTCACTCGGGAAAAGGTGCTGGCCACCGTGGTCATGCTGCTGGATGCCACATTGATTCGGGTCGGCAACACCCAATACGCCCGTGCCAACAAATCCTACGGGCTGACCACCCTGCGCAACCGGCATGTGGACATCAAGGGCAGCGAGATCCAGTTCCAGTTTCGCGGCAAGAGTGGTGTCGAGCATCAAGTCAGCGTCAAGGACCGACGCCTGGCCAGCGTGGTCAAGCGCTGCCTGGAGTTGCCGGGGCAGAACCTGTTCCAGTACCTGGACGAAGACGGTGAACGCCGCACGGTCAGCTCCCATGACGTCAACGCTTACCTGCACAGCCTCACCGGCGCCGACTTCACCGCCAAGGACTACCGCACCTGGGCCGGCACCGCCATGGCGCTGGCGGTCCTGCGCGAACTGGAGTGGCAACCGGAGTCCGACGCCAAACGCCATGTGGTGGCGATGGTCAAGGACGTCGCCAAGCAACTGGGCAACACGCCGGCGGTATGCCGCAAGTGTTATATCCACCCGGCGGTGCTTGAGCATTTCAGCCTCGGCCAGCTATCGAAACTGCCCAGGCCGCGGGTACGCAAGGGCCTGAAAGCCGAGGAAGTCGCGCTGGCGATGTTCCTGGAACAACTGGCTGCCGACTTGCCGGACAAGGCCAAGGTAGGCTAGCCTCTGCCTCCCTTCCAACTCATGGGACGACCGCCGACGTGAATCACTAAGCCTTCCAAAATGTATCTGCAACGAGCCGCCTGGCGCGCTTGTTGGCCTGTCGACATTTTTTTGGAGGTGCTGATGACTGACGTCAACCGGCTGCCCGTGCTTGTATCCCTGCAACACCTGTCCTTCCAGTTCGCCCATGGCGAAACCTTGCTGGAAGACCTGAACCTGTCCATCGATCACACCCCCACCGGGATAGTTGGCCGAAATGGCTGCGGCAAAAGCATCCTGGCGCAATTGATCGCCGGGGTTCTGGGCCCCTCCTCCGGGACACTCAAGGCATACGCCAGCGTGGCCTACGTCCCGCAGGCCCTGGCCATCCGGGCCGGAACAACTGTGGCCGATGTCACGGGCACCGCTCCAGTATTGGCCGCGCTTGCACGCATGACCCAAGGCCAGGGGCAAAGCGATGACCTGGAACTGATTGACGAGCGCTGGGGCCTTGCCGAACGCCTGCGTACAGCCCTGGATGCAGCCGGACTGCACGGCCTCGACTTCAACGCCGCAGCCGATCGACTCAGCGGTGGCCAGTTGGCCAGAGTCGCGGTGATCGGCGCCCTCCTGGCGGCGCCGCAGTTGCTGGTACTGGACGAACCGACCAACCACCTCGACAGCGCCGGTCGCGAGTGGCTGCTGCAAGCGCTGCACGACTGGCGCGGCGGCCTGGTGGTGGTCAGCCATGATCGGCAACTGCTCCACAGCCTGGGCCGCATCATCGAACTGTCGCCCCTCGGCGCTCGTGTGTATGGCGGCAATTACCAGGCCTATCGTAAACAGCGCGACACCGAGCAACACGCCGCCGTCTCGGCCTGGGAACACGCCCGCCTGGAACGCAGTCGCGAGCGTCGGCGCCTGCAAAATGACCATGACAGCCTGCAGCGCAGCGCCGCCCGTTCACGCAAGCATGCCGAGACCGCCAACGTCGACCGCTTCACCAAGGCCCGCTGGAAAGGCGCGGCGACGCAAATCGTCAGCACGCTGCGCAGTGCCCATCAGGCCTGCAAGAACGAGCTGGATGCGCAGGTGCGCCACGCCTACGAACGGGTGGCGCAACAGACACCAACGTTGCTGGCCTTGCCGGATTCGGCAGTCCCCAATGGCCGGCAAGTCGTGGCCCTGGTCGAGGCCCGCCTGCCGTGGGTGGATCAGCCGGCGATCACGTTCAGCCTGGCGGGCCCCGTGCGCGTCGCCGTGCGTGGGCCGAACGGTTGCGGTAAATCCACCTTGCTCAAGCTGCTGGCGGCCCAATGGCAGCCGGTCAGTGGCGAATGCTCAGTGCCGGTCCCGTGTGCCTACATCGATCAGCACCTGGCATTGCTGGACGACCAGCGCTCCATCATCGAGCAACTCAACCTGCTCGACACACCGCTGGCGGAAGCCGACGTGCGCACCCGACTGGCCCTGCTGCAACTGGATGCGGTGCGGGTGACACGACCGACGGGGCACCTCAGCGGCGGCGAACGCTTGAAGGCCGCGATGGCGGTCGCCCTGTGGCGGCAAGTCCCGGCGCAACTGCTGTTATTGGACGAGCCGACCAATCACCTGGACCTGGAGTCGGTGCTCGCCTTCGAACAGGCGTTGAAAGGTTTTAATGGGGCGATCGTCGCGGTGTCACACGACGCAGCCTTTCTGCAGGCCATCGAGCCCACCCACTACTTGACCTGGCGAAACGAGGGTTGGCGACTGGAGGGTGTCTGAGATCATTGCGCGGACGCACAAAGCGTCCTACGGTAGTGGCCGGATAATCTCACCGAGGAACCCGGCCCCATGCTGCCTTCATCCCGCAAGCCTTACACCAACGCCGCACTCGCTCACCGAGAGCGATGGCGCGGCCGAGTCGGCTTGATGCTGGTCGCCAGCCTTTCGGTGCTGGCGGGTATGACGGACGCCATTGGCTTCATGGCCAGCGGCGACTTTGTTTCGTTCATGAGCGGTAACACCACGCGCCTGGCGGTAGCGATCAGCGAGGGTGACCTCGGCCTGACCGGGCGCCTGCTGTTGCTGGTTGCTACCTTTATCGCTGGCAACGCGTTGGGGGTGGTCGTCAGTCGCGTCAGTCAACGCCATGCCCTGCCTTTGCTGTTGTGCATCGCGGCCCTGCTCTGCGGCGGTGCGCTATGGCCGTTTGCGGAGATGTTGCCGGCGTTGCTGGCGGCGATCGTGGCCATGGGCATGCTCAATGCGGCGGTCGAGGAGGTCAACGGCTTGCCGGTGGGTCTCACCTATGTCACCGGGGCGCTTTCACGCTTCGGGCGCGGGCTGGGCCGCTGGATGATGGGAGAACGGCGCAGTGGCTGGCGTGTGCAATTGATCCCGTGGACGGGGATGTTTGTCGGCGCGGTGCTCGGGGCGCTGCTGGAGCACCAGCTGGGCCTGCGTGCGCTGTTGATCAGCGGTGCCCTGGCGGCATTCCTGGGGGTGGTGACGTTGAAGATCCCCCGCCGCTGGCACCTGGGCTATATGCCCCGTTGAAGGCACGCGCCGATGCAAAGGGTGCCCGCCCGACGTTGGGCCTCGACATCCGTGTACTGGTAAAGAGCCATCACGTCGAGCGAGCGAGTGAATCATAAGGCAATGCCCAGTGGCTGTCCCGCCGGGCATTTCCGAAAACGGCTAAGGCAACGGATTACAGACAGGTCGCGAGAGCGGCCAACCGGCGCTTGGCTGGCATATCGTCCTGGGCGGCGAAGTAATTGATGGTGGAGCCGGCACCGGCAGTGCGCACATCCACAAAGTAATCGCCGCCGGTGGTGTAGACCGTGAAACCTCCGGCCTCGGTCGGCTCCTTGAACCCGCCGGCATCGACGCCGAACACGCTCTCGTCCTGCCAGCCGAACTGGATGCATTGAGCAACCACCAGCGCGGCCTTGTCCGAAGCCAGGGTCTTGTAGGGTGTACCGGCGCGCGCCGTGTTCATCTTCGAACCTGCGCAACCGCCGAGCATCGCCAGCACCAATGCGCCCACTACTACCTTCCGCATGCCATTGCCTCCTTGAAAAAAACGCGACTCTACCATTAGCAGGCGACACCCAAGGATTATTACGTCACCCTGTCGCCTACTTGCGAGTTCGCTTCTACCTGGAAAACCGATGACACCCAACGCCGAACACTACAACCCGTCCACCGATTATGCCGACAAGCTGATCAGCCGCATCGGCCAGACACCCACCTGGATCGCCAAGCGCATTGGTGTCACCGACAAGCGCATTCGCTACATTCTCGATGGCGAGCGCACGGTCAAAGGCGAAAGCACGCCAATCCAGATGACTTACACCGAGCAATTCGCCCTGGAGTGCCTGGCTGCCGAGGCGCAGTCCAGGAAGAAATGACCAGGCGCCGGCTTTAGCCTCAAGCGCCGTCGCAGCCCCGCCCAGGGCTGCTTTGCTGTCAGCCATATGAATTTAGTTTCACTGTGAAGGAAGACCGTGCCACCCATACTGGCCAAGCTCATTTTTAGAAGTCTCCCTTCTGCCCGCCCTCCCGCGGGCTTTTTTTTGCCTGCGTATCAGAGCCACCAGCGAAACAGATAGAACAACGCCATGCTCAGCAGCACCGTGAGCAGCACGTTACGCGTCCAGAACATCAGTGCGACCGCGCAGACTCCGGCCAACAGGTAAGGATTGGCCGGGCTCAGGTTGAGTTGGTGGTCGGCGAGGAAAATAATCGGCCCGCAGATCGCCGTGAGCATGCCCGGCACGGCAAAACCGAGAAACTCCCGTGCGCCACGGTTGAGCCGTACTGGCAGCCGCGGCTCGAGAAACAGGTAGCGGTTGAGAAACACCACCAGCCCCATCGCCACAATCATGAGGTAGATCATCGCTGCCCTACCCCCAATCGCTTGCAGGCAAACCCTGCACTCATACCCAACACACCGGAAACCACCACCGCCGACTCCCAGTGCAAGTAACTCAGCCACACCGAGCACAGCAGCGCAACCGCGACACACACCACCGTCGGCACGTCACGAACCACCGGTGTAATCAAGGCGATGAAGGTGGCGGCGATAGAAAATTCGAGCCCGAGCTGATCAAGCCCGGGAATGCTCTTGCCGAGCACGATGCCGACCAGGGTGAACAGGTTCCAGACGATATAGAACGTCAGGCCCACCCCCAGGGCGTACCAGCGGTTGAACGTCTCACGGTCATAGTGGTTGACCAGCGCGAAGAACTCATCGGTCAGCAAAAAACCCAGGCTCATGCGCCAGCGCGTGTTCAGCGCGGATAACGTCGGGCGCATGTGCATGCCGTAGAGCAAATGCTGGGAGGTCAGCAACAGCGTCGTCAGCACGATCGACACCAGGCTGGCGCCGCTCTTGACCATGCCGATGGCCACCAACTGCGCGGCCCCCGCAAAGACAATGGCGGATAAACCCTGGGCTTGCAGCGGCGTAAATTGCGCATCAATGGCCATGGAACCGGCGAGCAGTCCCCACGGCGCACAGGCCAGGGATAACGGAATGACGGCGATCGCGCCACGGGCGAACGCGTAATGAGGCAAGGCAGTAGGCATGAAGGCAGCTCATCGACAGACAGTCGACAAGCATGCCAGCGTACTAATCAGGTTGTCTTGAACGATATTGCACGGGCCCCGCCGTCCTTGCCTCTACGGCGGCGCTAGAGTGCCGGCATCGACGCTGCGGCCACAGCCTGTTTAGGGTTTTCCGACCGTGGAGGAAAATGCACAGGTTCATAACTGAAATTTTTGTATTTTTCGTAATCCTTACTGTCAACGTCGGAAGCATAGGGATTTTTTTTGATCACTCGATGCCGGCGCTCGGCAGGCAGTACATCATCGAACTGCACTAATTTTTTGCTTCGATCCGACGATGCAAAAACAGCCTCGATATCGTCCAGCGTGAACTCAGCATTGACTCTGTTTGCATAAGCCTTAACCGGAACCCCGACGTTCGCCTGAAACTGCGCAGCAAAAGAACGCTCTCCGCCGGCCCCCGAATGGCACATCAACAAACGTATATTTGCGTATTTATCGGTGGGCACGTTGTTATCCCACAGCATCTCCGTCAACTCGTCGGCGTCATAACTCACCTCATTGAGCACCATATTCGCCACCGGCTCTGCGCCGTCGTTTGCGAGCATGCCATGGGCCACGATATTCAGTCGCTCCGCTCCATTATAAGTGTCCACAAAGGTAAAAATCAGGTCGTTTAATTTATTCAGGTCCCTGGGCTGCTCATTCAGCTTGATACGTTTGGCGTCCTCCGAAGGGTGCGATTCATCAAGGCGTACCCGTTTATTATCGCTGGTGGATGGCGCATCCCCGGACAACTCGACAACATCGGTGGTCTGCGCGACTTCATCGCTGTCAAATACCGCCTCGAACGCCAAGAGTTTCTTGTTCTCGCCAGCCGCTTTTTCAATCGCATCCGGTAACTTTCCAAGGCCGCTGACGGAAAGGCCAGGCAAGCGCACAGAAGCATGAAAAACGCTCGGCACGGCATTGAGCAGACCGAACACTGTGCGATCCGTGGCCGTTGATTTGCCATGCACCGCATCATCAATACCTACGCCGATTTCAGTGGCTCCAGCGGCGACGTAAACGGCCTCAGCGGCAATCGCTACTTCTGGAACGACCATTGCCAGTGGCGTCAGCATGAGCGCGGCCGTGGTCGCGGCCTCGGCAAGCGTGGTCAGGCGGCGCTTGAGCACATCGGCGTTGGTGACAATCTCATGGTCGGCGTCTGCATAGGAGCGTGCCTTTTGTCGCAGCGTCATGGCGCGGAACGGATCATCGCTCACAGGTTCTGTGGTGATATAGGCCTGCGGGTCCCATCCATTGGGTGCTTCAAACCCCCACTTATTGGGCGTTTTTGCCTCGGACCAGCCGCCCAGCCCCTTAAGCGCTTGTTTGACACCGTCCGAAAACACCTTGTCGTCTTGATCGTTTTCTTTGAAATGCGTACTCAACTGCGCTCGTTTGTTCGGATCGGCCGCCTGATCCGCCAACCAGCCTTTCATCTGCGCAACGCTGTCAAATCGATGAATCGGTGAGGAGTTTCCGGGGATATACAGCAGCGTGTGATTGATTTTCTGGCCTTTGCCATTCATGCGCGGGCGCTTGTCAGTGACGTAGACGAGATCGGTGGAAGGACTGCCGTCGATGGACAACAGGCCGGTTTCAAGCGTGGCGTCCTGGCGAAACGGCGCCTTCAGGTCAGCCGCCGTCATATCGCTCAGACGGCTGCCGACACCAAACCCTGCGGCGCGCATGGCGAGGCTTGCTTCATAGTTACTGAGGCTGCCTTCTTTATGCTGGATCTGTGCCGCCGCGGCAAAAGCAAACTTGCTGCATTGCGTATATTTATCTTCATGGGCAGGCCAGAACTTATCCAGGTGGGCCTTGTAGGGCTCACTGAGTTCGGTCTGCCGCAACAAGTCCCGGAATGCCTGCGGCGTATGGTGCAGCGTTTCATTCGCATGATAAGTGTGCTGAGCGTTGGGATCGAACAGCGGAATAATATATTCGTGAGCGCCCGCGTAATCCGCAACATGCTGGCGCTGCTGGATGGCCATCGCCAACGGCGAATTCTCTTCTACCAGGTCGATAACTTTACGCCACCATGGCTTTTGCACCTTGGCCGTTTCATCGTCCGGATTTTTGTCGCGCATGTTTGTAAGGGCAGCCTCTGTCAGCGTGATGCTGTTCAGTAACTTACCCCCCGCCGGCTTGGGCTGACCGAGGTGATAATTGAACGTTGCGATACGCGCGACATCGGGGTCTATCTCTATTTTCCACTGACTCTTGAGTGCGGCCGCGATAAGAGCCGAAGTGTTTTGTGCGGGGGTAAGAAAACTCGACGTTATCGCCTTCACATAATCCCTGAGTTCAGGCGTAACAAGGGGAGATTGCAAGCGGACGGTTTTTTTAACACCTTCAGTACGGGGTATCGAACCTGATGCAGGCCCTGGCGGTTGTTGCGCAGGGCTGTTGACTTCGTTGCGACGCACCGTTGCGTCAAAATACGAGCCTATGACTCTCGGCGGTATCATATTAGGGCCTCAGGTTGTCAGGTCTATGATTGCTTCCTGACCCTGAGTAGAGATTCCCCCTTCAGGCGTTCCTTTGAGTTGTTTTCCTCATGTGATCGTAGGCTCAAGCCAGTCTGACCGATACCTGCTCCACCGAATCCCGCGCTTCACGCAGTTCGTGGGCGTCCTGGTTGAGCCGATGGATCGTATTGAGCAGGCGCTGGCGCAGCACTTCATCGCTGAGTTTTTCGACCGCGCGCATCAGGTCGAATGCCGCGGTTTCGTTATTTTCCGCGACGGAATCCAGGGTCTTGCGCAGGTTGCGAGTGGCACGGGTCACGCGAGGTATTCCTTCATCGGCAATAGCAGGCACTTTAGGACATTCATGTTTCATTTTAATTTCAAACACTTGTGGCGCATTTGCGCTGACTTGATCCATATCAATCGAAACAGGATTTGACTGAAACATATGGAAATACGTATATTCGTATATCCATATATATGTGCATCAGTCATGTCGGATCTTTTCTCCCCTCCAGCCCTGTTCAAATGCCTCGCCGACCCAACCCGGGTGCGCTTGACGCTGTTGATCCTGCGCGAAGGCGAACTTTGTGTGTGCGAATTGATCCATGCCTTGGACGACAGCCAGCCAAAGATCTCCCGCCACCTGGCACAACTGCGCAGTGGCGGGCTGCTGCTGGATCGTCGCCAAGGGCAATGGATTTATTACCGCATCAATCCGGCACTGCCCGACTGGGTGCGTCACGTGCTGGACACCACCTTGCAAGCCAATCAGCCATGGTTGCAAAACGACGCGCTGCGTCTTGATGCAATGGGCGACAGACCACAACGGGCCGGCACCTGCTGCTGAGCCATCGGAGCTTTTATTCATGCTTGTCGCTAGTGCGATTTTCCTGTTCACCATCATTCTGGTCATCTGGCAGCCCAAGGGCCTGGGCGTCGGCTGGAGCGCCAGCCTGGGCGCGATCCTGGCCCTGGCGTGTGGCGTTATCAGCCTGACGGACATCCCGGTGGTGTGGCACATCATCTGGAATGCCACCGGCACCTTTGTCGCCTTGATCATCATCAGCCTGTTGCTGGACGAAGCCGGCTTCTTTGCCTGGGCCGCCCTGCACGTGGCGCGTTGGGGACGCGGCCGGGGCCGTCGGTTGTTCGCCTATATGGTGCTGCTGGGGGCGCTGGTCTCGGCGCTGTTTGCCAATGACGGCGCCGCATTGATCCTCACCCCTATCGTGATGTCGATGCTGCTGGCCCTGCGTTTTTCCCCTGCCGCGACCCTGGCATTTGTCATGGGCGCTGGGTTTATCGCCGACACCGCCAGCCTGCCGCTGGTGGTCTCCAACCTGGTGAACATTGTTTCGGCAGACTATTTCAAGATCGGCTTCAACGAATACGCGGCAGTCATGGTGCCGGTGAACCTGGTCAGCGTCGCCGCGACCCTCGCGGTGCTGCTGTGGTTTTTCCGCCGCGATATTCCCGGTACCTACGACCCGGCCGACCTGGCAGACCCCGCCAGTGCGATCCATGACCGCGCCACCTTTCGCGCCGGTTGGTGGGTGCTGGGCATCCTGCTGGTGGGCTGTTTTGCCCTGGAGCCGCTGGGCATTCCCATCAGCGCGATTTCCGCGGTGTGCGCCGTGCTGCTGTTGGTGATCGCAGCCAAAGGCCACAAGATCTCCACACGCAAAGTACTCAAGGAAGCCCCCTGGCAGATCGTGGTCTTCTCCCTGGGCATGTACCTGGTGGTCTATGGCCTGCGTAACGCCGGCTTGACCACCTACCTGGCGACCTGGCTCGACAGCTTCGCCACCTATGGCGTATGGGGCGCGGCGATGGGCACCGGGGTGCTCACCGCGCTGCTGTCGTCTGCGATGAACAACCTGCCGACCGTATTGATCGGTGCGCTGTCCATCGAGTCCAGCCATGCCGTGGGCGTGGTCAAGGACGCGATGATCTACGCCAACGTCATCGGCAGCGACCTGGGCCCGAAAATCACCCCTATCGGCAGCCTGGCCACGTTGCTGTGGCTGCATATCCTGGCGCGCAAGGGCATCAACATTACCTGGGGCTACTACTTCAAGGTCGGCATCGTACTGACCTTGCCGGTGCTGCTGATCACCCTCGCCGCCCTCGCCTTGCGCCTCACGTTCTGAAGGAACTCTGTGATGAAAGTCCTGTTCATGTGTACCGCCAATAGCTGCCGCAGCATCCTGTCAGAAGCCATGTTCAACCACCTTGCGCCGCCCGGTTTCGTGGCGATCAGCTCCGGCAGCTTCCCCAAGGGCCAGGTCCTGCCCCGTAGCCTGAGCACGTTGCAGGCGGCGGGCATCAGCACCGAGGGCTTGTACAGCAAGGGCAATGACGCCTTTGAAGGCAGCCCGCCAGACGTGGTGATCACGGTCTGCGACAAGGCCGCCGGCGAAGCCTGCCCGGTGTATTTCGGGCCTGCGCTGAAGGCGCACTGGGGGCTGGAAGACCCCTCGGATGTGCAAGGTGACGAGGCACTTGTCGATGCAGCATTCAAGGCCACGCTGGAGACCATCGAGACCCGCTGTCGTGCCTTTTTCGCCCTGCCGTTCGACCGCCTCAGCGCCGCTGAGCTGAAGGCTGAACTCGAGCGCATTGCGCTGTTATAACCGGAGAGCGTCATGACCACCCTGCCCAACCTGGACACCCGCCTCGCACCGCCCCGGCAGACCGGGCTGGCTCACCCTCCGCGTATCCTGCTGCTCTATGGCTCCAACCGACCCCGCTCGTTCAGCCGGTTGCTGGTTGAGGAGTGCGCGCGCTTGCTGCGCCACTTCGGCGCCGACACGCAAATCTTCAACCCCAGCGGTTTGCCATTGCCTGACGATGTACCCAACGACCACCCCAAGGTTCAAGAGCTGTTGGCGCTGATGCAGTGGTCGGAAGGCCAGGTCTGGTGCTCTCCCGAACGCCACGGTTCGATGTCGGCAGTGTTCAAGGCGCAGATCGACTGGGTGCCGCTGGCCCTCGGTGCCGTTCGCCCGACCCAGGGCAAGACGCTGGCGGTGATGCAAGTCTCCGGGGGCTCTCAATCCTTTAACACGGTGAACCAGCTTCGCGTGCTGGGCCGTTGGATGCGCATGTTCACTATCCCCAACCAATCCTCGGTGCCCAAGGCGTTCATGGAGTTCGATGAGCACGACCGCATGAAGCCGTCGGCCCTCTATGACCGCGTCGTGGATGTGATGGAAGAACTGGTCAAGTTCACCGTACTGCTGCGTGAACGCCCGGACCTCGTGGACCGTTACTCGGAGCGCAAGGAAAGCGCCGATGAGCTGTCACAACGTGTCAATCAACGGTCGATCTGAGCCCCTGTGCCAGCGTATGCTCGTGCCCAATCTCTTACCGAGTCGAGTCGATGAGCGTCATGCAACACGCCTGGTTGGGCAACTACGAAGTCAGTTCCACGTCCTGCACCGGCCTGACGTTTGCCCGCCACAGCCATGATGAATGCGTGATCGGCGTGAACCTGGTGGGCGAAGAAAAAGTCTGGCTGGACCGCCGTGAGTTCGAGGCCGGCCCGGGCAGCATTACCTTGTACAACCCAGGGCAGATTCAAGGCGGCGGTGCGGCAGACGGGGCGCCCTGGCAGTTCGTCAGCCTGTACGCCACGGCCGATCAACTGGCGGCTGACCTGGGGTTGGCGCACGTGGAGTTCGATCGTTCGCTGTGCTTTCAGCCCGACCTTGCGCAACGATTGGCCGGCGCGGTGAAAGCGGCTTTAAGCGATGACACCCTGGTCCGTGAACTGCAAGAAGAAGCGCTGGTGCTGATGCTGGGGGAAGTGGTCAACGCCAGTGGCGTGCGCCTGCCCGGCAGCACGACACTCGGCCACAACCTGATCGGTCGCGCCCAGGAAGTGCTCGCCGCACAACTGCATCGCTCAGTGTCCCTGGACCTCCTCGGGGATGAGCTGGGCCTGTCCAAATTCCACCTGCTGCGCGCCTTCCAGAAAGAAACCGGGCTCAGCCCCCGGCAATGGGCCATGCAACTGCGCACTCGGCGGGCCAAAGGTCTATTGCGCAACGGCGTGGCGGCCTGCGAGGTCGCCCATCACGTGGGGTTCGCCGACCAAAGCCACCTCAACCGGCATTTCCGCGCGGCCTACGGCATGACGCCGGGGCACTACCAACGCCTCCTGAATCGCTGAACAGCGCAATCTGGTTCAAGACGGCCCCCCGCACACCCCCTCACACTGCCCACCCACATTTGAAGGAACGCGGGCATGCTGACGATCTTTTTCTACGCACTGGTATTCGGTTTTGTGTTTTGCCTTTCTCCCGGCGCGGTATTGGCAGAGACCTTGCGCCGCGGGTTGCTCCACGGCTTCATGCCGGCGCTGCTGGTACAGATAGGTTCACTGGTGGGCGATGCCGTGTGGGCGGTGATCGGCCTGACGGGTATTGCCCTGTTGATCCAGCATGATGCGGTGCGCGTACCGCTGACGATTATCTGCGCGCTGTACCTGGCCTGGCTCGGCATACGCAGCCTGATCGATGCCTGGCACCTGCCCGAAGCAGACAGCGCACCAGCCCGCTCCGGGCCCAATGCGTTGGCCGTGGGCGCGGCGATTTCCCTGGCCAACCCGAAGAACATTGTTTACTGGGGGGCGCTGGGCAGCGCCTTGTCGGGCATCGTCGGGGCCACGCCCAGCCATGGGCAAACGCTGATGTTTTTTGCAGGGTTCATGCTGGCTTCGGTGCTGTCGTGTTTTCTGATTGCGGCGCTGGTGAATCTGTTGCGCCAGAACGCCTCACCGACCTGGCAACGTATCAGTTACGGCGCCTGCGGTTTGGTATTGATCTACCTGGCGGCTTTGGCCGCACGCGGTATATGAAGTTATATATCCAGCAACTTCCGAGCGCGGCTTGCCTGAATGAACTCTGAACGCCGGATACTTTAATTAATTATGCGTTGACATTTTGTAACTGCCTAAGTAGATTGCCCCTGCCCGCAACTGGGGCCTTTTTTAAACCTCACAAAAGAAGCCAATGGACACAGTATCTAGTCGCTGTCCGAGCACCGCGAACGCGGGCATCGGGCGCCCAACCCAGAATATGACAGGACTCGCCTCCCCGGTCCGGTAAGCTGCGCTAGAGCTTGATGCTCCACCGTAACTGCCTCACCGGTCGCCCGTCCGGTCCCGAGGTGTGTTATGACCTTCCAACTCATTGCTCTACCCGATGCACGCATGCTGGCCGCGGCCTTGCGCGCCAAGCTATGCCGTGGGCCCGCGGGCGTTTGCCCTGCCCGCCCTGCCTGTACCACCGCCTCCCCCCCGGTGCGCCCGGCTCACCCGCTGGCGCGCTGGCGTATCTGCCCAGCCAGCGGCCAACGCGTGCTGCACTGGGATCACGCCGACCCGCTGGACCCTCAGAGACCTCTCGTTTCCAGCCTGGCTCAAGCCAGCCTGATGCTCGATCTTTACCTGAGCACTCGCGCTGCCTGAACCGTTTGGAAACAGCAACTTCCTGATTAATAACCTGGTGTTCTTTATGAACAAGCCCAGTCGTAACCCGCTGCGCGTTAGTTAACTAACGCGCTATTGGCGGGCGCAGTAAAAGTTATATCGAGACCTTATTTAAACCGATCGCGAAGTTAGCGACTCGGCATGCTTTCGCTCGCCTGTCATCAGGCCAGTAACGGGTATGTTTTGTCGAGAATTGGCGACAGGAGCACACACCATGAGCGCCGTAAAAAACGCCCCATTGAAGCAAAAAGCGCGCAGCGACGCCGACACCAAACTGTCGATGCGTGCCGCCCGCGAAGCCCACAACGGCCTGTCGGCCACCCTGGCCAACGTACGCGCCACCCAGGATGGCCTGACCGAACTCGACGCCGCCGCGCGTCTGCAACGCGAAGGCTATAACGAAGTCGCCCACGACAAGCCGCCTCACGCCATCGTCCAGTTCCTGCAGGCATTGAACAACCCGTTTATCTACGTACTGCTGACCTTGGGCGCCATCAGCTTCTTCACCGACTGCTGGTTGCCGATGCAGGCAGGAGAAGAGGTCGACCCGACCAAAGTCATCATTATCATGACCATGGTCCTGCTCAGCAGCTTGCTGCGTTTCTGGCAGGAACACCGGTCGGCCAAATCCGCCGAGGCCCTCAAAGCCATGGTGCGCACCACCGCGACGGTGCTGCGCCGCGAACAAGTGGGCAGCCAGCCAACCCTGCGCGAAGTGCCGATGCGCGACCTGGTGGCCGGCGACATTGTGCAACTGTCGGCGGGCGACATGATTCCGGCCGACATCCGCCTGATCGAATCCCGCGACCTGTTTATCAGCCAGGCCGTGCTGACCGGTGAAGCCTTGCCGGTGGAGAAGTACGACACGCTGGGGGATGTGACGCAAAAGTCCGCCCACTCCCCGGCCGCTGACCAGGGCAATTTGCTCGACCTGCCGAACATCTGCTTCATGGGCACCAACGTGGTCAGCGGCCGGGCCAAAGCCGTCGTCGTGGCCACCGGCGCGCGCACCTACTTTGGCTCCCTGGCCAAGGCCATCGTCGGCTCGCGGGTGCAAACCGCCTTTGATCGCGGGGTGAACAGCGTCAGCTGGCTGCTGATTCGCTTTATGTTGGTGATGGTGCCGATCGTGTTCTTCCTCAACGGTTTCTCCAAGGGTGACTGGGGCGATGCCTTCCTGTTTGCCCTGGCGGTCGCGGTGGGCCTCACCCCCGAAATGCTGCCGATGATCGTCAGCGCCAACCTGGCCAAGGGCGCCACGGCGATGGCCAAGCGCAAAGTGGTGGTCAAGCGCCTCAACGCAATCCAGAACTTCGGCTCGATGGATGTGCTGTGCACCGACAAGACCGGCACCCTGACCCAGGACAAGATCATCCTCGAGCACCACGTCAACGCTTTCGGCCAGCGGGATGACGCGGTGTTGTCCCTGGCCTGGCTCAACAGCCATCACCAGAGCGGCATGAAGAACCTGATGGACCAGGCCGTGGTGCAGTTCTCGGAACAGAACCCGAAGTTCCAGCAGCCCTTTGCCTACAGCAAGGTCGATGAATTACCGTTCGATTTTGTCCGCCGTCGCCTGTCGATCGTGGTCAAGGACACCGCCGCCGACCACTTGCTGGTGTGCAAAGGTGCCGTGGAAGAAATGCTCGGCATTTCCACCCATGTGATGGAAGGCGGGGCCGCCGTGCCATTGGATGAGCGTCGCCGTACTGAACTGCTGGCGCTTGCCAACGACTATAACGAGGACGGTTTCCGCGTCCTGGTGGTGGCGACACGTAATATTCCCAAGGCCTTGGCCCGCCAGCAGTACACCACGGCCGATGAGCGCAACCTGGTGATCCAGGGGTTCCTGACCTTCCTCGATCCACCCAAGGAAACCGCAGGCCCGGCGATCGCGGCACTGCAACAAATTGGCGTGGCGGTGAAAGTGCTGACCGGCGACAACGCGGTGGTCACCAGCAAGATCTGCCGCCAGGTCGGCCTCGAGCCTGGCGAGCCGCTGCTGGGCATGGACATCGAAGCGATGGACGACGCCACCCTGCAACGCCGCGTGGAAGAACGCACGGTGTTCGCCAAGCTGACACCGCTGCAGAAATCACGGGTGCTCAAGGCGCTGCAAGCCAACGGCCACACCGTGGGTTTCCTGGGGGACGGCATCAATGATGCGCCGGCCCTGCGCGATGCTGACGTGGGCATCTCGGTGGACAGCGGCACGGACATTGCCAAGGAATCGGCCGACATCATCCTCCTGGAAAAAAGCCTGATGGTGCTGGAAGAAGGCGTGCTCAAGGGCCGCGAAACCTTCGGCAATATCATGAAGTACCTGAACATGACCGCCAGTTCCAACTTCGGCAACGTGTTCTCGGTGCTGGTGGCCAGTGCGTTCATCCCGTTCCTGCCGATGCTGTCGATCCACCTGCTGCTGCAAAACCTGATGTACGACATCTCCCAGTTGGCCCTGCCGTGGGACAAGATGGACAAGGAATACCTGGCCAAGCCCCGCAAGTGGGACGCGAAGAACATTGGCCGCTTCATGATCTGGATCGGACCGACCTCGTCGATCTTCGACATCACCACCTTCGCGCTGATGTGGTACGTGTTCGCCGCCAACAGTGTGGAAATGCAGACCTTGTTCCAGTCCGGCTGGTTTATCGAGGGCCTGCTCTCACAAACCCTGGTGGTGCATATGTTGCGCACCCGCAAGATCCCGTTCTTCCAGAGCACCGCCGCCTGGCCGGTACTGCTGATGACAGGCGTGGTCATCGCCCTGGGCATCTACGTGCCGTTCTCGCCGCTGGGCACACTGGTGGGCCTGCAACCGCTGCCGCTGGCGTACTTCCCCTGGCTGGTGGGCACCCTGTTCGCCTACTGCTGCGTGGCTCAACTGATGAAGACGATCTACATCCGCCGCTTCAAGCAGTGGTACTGATCCCCCGCCGTTTAACCGGTGGCGGTCGCCCGACCGCTACCGTGCAATACAAGCGCTACTACAAGGAAAAAGGGCCTATGCGCGTCTTGATCTGTGCAGGTCGTCATTACGCCGACACCAAGCTGTCCCGCCAAGTACTGGATGCCTACCACCGCCTGCGCCCGGTGCATGTGTTGATCCACGGCGGCAACCAGTTCCTGGGCAGCGATATCGAGGAATGGGCGCGGGAACTCGGCATCGACGTGGTGCGCTACCCGCCCAACTGGCAACACCACGGCAAACAGGCGGAACGCCAGCGCAACCATTTCATGCTCACCGACAGCCGCCCCGACGTGGTCATCGCCCTGCCGGGTGGTGATGACACCTCGGAGCTGGTCTGCCAGGCCAAAGCCAGCGGCATTTCGGTGCTGACCGTAGAAAGCTGAATTCAAGCGAGGTGCCTCATGCACAAAAAACACACCCCTCGGCGCCCGGACGGGTTTGCCAAATACCGCGCGCGTAACCATCGCGGCCCTCGGGCCACGCTGTTGCTGCTGCCCCCGGCAAAACGCCGCGCGTTGCAACGCAACCTGATCTTTATCGGCATAACCCTGGCGATCCTGTTGCTCATCGCCGTGCTCTCCAAAGCCCAGGCGGCAGGCGGGTCTTATACGGTCGACGATGGCGCGATCAATGCACCGGGCGAATGCAACGTCGACGCCTGGTACACCGCCAACCGCCACGATGGCGGCCCCCACAACGCGACCCTGTCACCCGCCTGCACGTTCAGCGCACTGCCTTCGGTGCAATGGGGCGCGGCACTGTCCCGGGCCACCACTGGTGGCCCGGGTGAAACCCAGGTCAACCCGCAACTCAAGGCGCAGCTGTTGTCGAGCGAAGCGTTGGGCCTGGAAATGGCGATTGCCGCCGGGGCGCACTTTGCCCTGGATCGGCGACACGGGTTTGACGGCGCGGACTTCAACGTGCCGCTGACCTGGCAATCTTCGCTACCCCTGCGCCTGAACCTGAATGCTGGCTGGAGCCATGCCTACAACGACGGCGATCAAACCCACCGCCTGACCTGGGGCGCAGGCTTCGAATACCCGCTGGCGCAGTCCCTGACGCTGATCGCCGAACGCTACGGCCAGGCAGGCGGTGACCAAGCCTGGCAGGCAGGGCCGCGGTTGCATGTCGGGCCGTGGGTCGATGTCGACCTGGTGCTCGGGCGCAGCCTGATCGGTGAGCGTGACCAATGGCTGACCACTGGCGCCACAGTGCGCTTCTAGGCACTGGCAACGGCGTTGTTGTTGTCCACCCGCCTGCCGGAACACCATGACCGTCGGGCGGGCACGCCTTATGATGGCGCCACCGCGCCGAGGAGGAATCACCCCGTGGACCGTATCGAACAGATTGCCCTGATGGCGACCTACAACCAGTGGATGAACCGCAAGGTGTATGACACCGCCCACCAGCTCAGCCATGCCGCGTTGATGGAAGATCGTCGGGCATTTTTTGGTTCGATCCTGGGCACGCTGAACCACCTGATGTTGGGCGACACCGTGTGGCTCAAGCGCTTCGCCCAGCACCCGGCAGGCTATGGGGCGCTGGCACCGTTAACCGCCATCGCCACCCCCACCGACCTCAAGCAACTGGCCTTCGCCAACCTGGGTGAACTCTGGACGCACCGCGCCTGGCTGGATCAACTGATCATCGATTGGGCCGGCACCCTGAAAGAAAGCGAGCTTGACCAGCGCCTGCGCTACCACAACATGCGTGGCACCGCCGCCGACAAGCCGTTTTTTGGCCTGCTGGTGCACTTTTTCAATCACCAGACCCATCACCGGGGCCAGGTGACGACACTGCTGACCCAGGCGGGGCACGATGTGGGCGATACGGACCTGCTGGCGCTGATCGACTGAACTCAGCGGGCGCTGAACTCGGCATAGGCTTGCAACAGTCGGGGGAAGTCTTGCGGGGCCGGCAGTTGCGCGAAACTCTCACGCGCCGGGGTAGACGCCCACGGCAGCTTTTCGCTGGTCCAGGTCTCCATGAAGGGTACGTATTCCCGGGCGTTATCCAGCAAGCTGGCGCGCACATTGACGAACTCATCGATGCCGTGGGGCCGGGTAAACAACCAGCTCATGCAATGGGGGCAAAAGTAATGGCGGTCCACGCCATGCAAGCCGCCGATCACCGGGCAACCCTGGGTCACGGTGAATGCGCTGGCGGGAATCAATGCACTGAGGGAGAACGCGCTGGCGGTCATTTTCTGGCACCCGGTGCAATGGCACGCCATGGTGATCACCGGTGGCTGGCTCACGCTGAAGCGCACCTGGTTACACCGGCAACTGCCTTCCTGGGGCAGGTTGTTGATGCTCATCACTCATTCCTTTTTATGATTGGGACCGCGCCAGGGTAGCGTCCCACCATAGGGTTGAACAGGTGCGCGGCGTAAAACGAACGCTGTTGCGCGTGCTCGCGTGTCCCTCATGGCTCAACGCTGAACGCCCGGCCGATCGGGCTGTTGTGGCGAGCGGGCTTGCCCCGCGTTGGGCTGCGTAGCAGCCCCAAAACCTGGCGATTTAATATGCCTGGATAAACGCGGTGGCCTTATTGGGGCCGCTGCGCAGCCCAACGCGGGGCAAGCCCGCTCGCCACAACAAGCCTGCCCTCAATGATCGTTGGACACCCGCCTGGTGCGTGCCTTGTACACCGGCAGCGCGGCCGCATACGCCAGTGCCTGTTCGCGGGAATTGAAGGACGCCAACCGGTCCTTATGGGTACAGACCCGCCACGGCCCGAAGTTCACCTGCACGATATCGTAGCCATTCAGATGCAGCTTATTCAGCATTGGAGCGCTCATAGTCACCTCGCTTTCCTGAGATTTCCACGCAGTACGCGCCCTACCTTACACCCACATCCGCGAGCGTGGCCGACCGCATGTCGCAGCGCCCGGCTAGTCCGTGGGCAAACCCCATGCCTTCAAGTCGACGGCCTCCAGGCTGTGCAGGCGCCGGTCGGCGTGGAGGAACTTGTCGTCGGCCATCGCCGGGTCCGGGATGGCCACCGCGTACATGCCCGCCGCTTTCGCCGCGCTGATACCAAACGGTGAGTCCTCGAATACCAGGCAATCGGCCGGCGCAACCCCCAGGCGTTGGGCGGCGACCAGGAAGATATCCGGTGCCGGCTTGGCAGCGCCGACCTGCGGGTCATCCGCCGTGACGACCGCATCGAACAACTCGAACCACTCACGATGCCGGGCAATTTTCAGGTCGAAATAATGCCGCGACGAACTGGTCCCCACCGCAATCGGAATGCCCTTGGCCGACAGGTGACGCACCAAGGCTTCAGCGCCGGCCATGGCCGCAGCCTGGGGGAAACGCTCATTCATCAGGGGCGTGCGCAGTTCCAGGAACGCTTGCGCGCTGATCGGCAGTTCCAGCGCCTGCACGATATAGCTCGCCAGCGCGTATGCGCCCAGACCGATGGTGTGCTGCTTGATACTCCAGTCAAACCGCCGGCCACCGAAGCGGTCGGCAATCAATTGGGTGACTTCGGTGTAGATGCCTTCGGTATCGAGCAGCAAGCCGTCCATATCGAAAATCACCGCCTTGATCTGTGGTGCAGTCATCAGGGCTTTCCTCACGTTCGGCCAGCGTAGTGGTCGATCAGGCGGTTGAGCAGAATCGCCAGCACAATGATCACCCCGGTGATCGCCATCTGATAGAACGAACCCAGCCCGAGCAAATTGAAGATATTGCGCAGCACTTGCAGCAGCATCACCGCCACCGCCGTGCCGACCACGCTACCGCGCCCTCCGAACAGACTGGTGCCGCCCAGCACCACGGCAGCGATGGCGTCCAATTCCAGGCCCTGGGCCGCCGTGGGTTGGCCGACATGCAGGCGCGAGGTCATCAACAGCCCGGCGAACGCAGCCAGCCCCCCGCAAATGGCGAACACCGCAATGGTCACCGCCCGCACCGGGACACCGGACAAGCGCGCCGCTTCCAGGTTACCGCCCGTGGCAAGCACATACTCGCCAAACACCGTGTAGCGCAGCACCAGCCAGGCGATGAGCGTGATCAGGATGAAGATCAGGCCCAGCACCGGAAACGCGATGCCGGCACTCGGCAGGATGTCGATCATCGATGAACCAAACCCGGTGAAGCTTGCCGGCAGCCCGCCAATCGGTGCGCCATCGGAGGCCAGGAAGGTCGCACCGCGCAACGACACCAGGCCGGCCAGGGTGATGATAAAACTCGGCACCTTGCCAAATACCGTCAGGCTGCCCATCAAGGTGCCTATCGCCAGGCCCACCAGCAACGTCGCCGGCACTGCCAGCCAACCGCTGAACTGTTGCTGCAACAGCACCGCCACCAGGATGCCGCCAAAGGCGCACAAGCTGCCGACGGACAAATCGATGTTCGCGGTCAGGATGACGAAGGTCATTCCGATGGCCACGATCCCCACGATCGCCCCTTGCTGGAACAGGTTGGCGATATTGCCGAAGGTCAGGAAGTCATCGGACAAAAACGTCGCCACTGTCACGGCGAACAGGAAAATGAACACGAAGTTGTAGCGCATCACCCATTCCAGCACCGCACTGCGTCGGCTGGGCGTCAGGGCCATGGGCTTGTCGAAAACGGGTGTCGGGTTGCTGGCAATAGTCATGGTTCTGCACTCTTTACCGTTCAAGGATGTCGACCAATAAGGATGGCCTGGTCGATCTGGTCACGGCTGGCGCTCAACGGGTCGAAACACACCGCGTTACGCCCTTCGTGCATGACCCAGATCCGGTCACAATTGACGTACAACTCATCCAGCTCACTGCTGGCGACCAACACGGCCGCCCCCTCCTGCGCGAGGCTGCGGGCCAGGGCGTAGAGATCGGCCTTGGCGCCGACATCCAGGCCACGGCTGGGCTCGTCGAGCAGCAACAACCGCGCACCGTCGATCACCCACTTGGCCATGACCACTTTTTGCTGGTTGCCGCCGGACAACTGGCGTACCGGTTGCTCCAGGTTGTCGAGCTTGGTTTGCAGGCGTTGCAGCACCGGGCCCGCACGGTCCTTGGCCTGGCGATGGGAGAACCAGCCCAGATGCCGCGCATGCACCAGGCAGGCGTTGCGGTAGATCGGCGCGTCCAGCAGCAGGCCTTCGGTCTTGCGGTTTTCCGGGACCAGGCCGACGCCCTGGCGAATAGCCTGGCGTGAGGTCAACGGGCGGTAGGGCTCACCGAACAGTTCGACATCGCTGTCGGTACGGCCCACACCGAACAACGCCTTGAGCAAGGTGCTGCGCCCTGCGCCGTTGAGCCCCGCCAGGCCGACAATTTCACCTTGGCGCACCTGCAATCCACGCACATCCAAGCCCTGGGCACCCTGCAAGCGACGAATATCCAGGGCCAGCGCCTCGCGCGGCGGCTGGCGCGGGCTGCGCTCCAGCAGGTCGCGATGTTCGCCGACCACCGCGGCCACCAGCGCCTGGTCATCGATCTGCGCCAATTCATAGGTGCGCAACGTGCGCCCGGCACGTAGCACGGTGACCCGGTCGCCGATCTCGCGAATCTCATTCAAGCGATGGCTCACGTACAACACCGCGACCCCGGCGGCAGTGATCTCGCGGATCACCCGGAATACCTGCTTGAGTTCGGTTTCGTTCAGCGCGGCGGACGGCTCATCCATCACCACGACCTTGGCCTCACAGGTCAGCGCCCGGGCAATGGCCGCCAGTTGCTGGTTGGCAATCGACAAGCTGCCCACGCAGTCGGTGCTGGAGAACGTGGCGCCGACCCGCACCAGCGCAGCCTTGGCCAAGGCACTGCGCTTGCCACGGTCGATCATGCCGAAGCGCCGTGGCGCGTAGCCGAGCATCAGGTTTTCTTCCACGGTCATCTGCGCGATCAGGTCCAGTTCCTGGTAGATCATGGCGATCCCGGCCTGGCGCGCCTGCTGCGGGTTTTTCAACTCGACGCGCCGGCCGCCGATGAACATCTCGCCAGCGTCCGGCCGATGGGCGCCGGCGACGATCTTCAGCAGGGTGCTCTTGCCCGCGCCGTTGGCGCCCAGCAGGCAATGCACTTCACCGGGGCGCACATCGAGGGACGCGTCGGTCAACGCGATGACATTGGGTGGAAAGCGCTTGCTGACATGCTGAATCTCCAGCGCCAAATCATTCATGATCCTGCTCCAGCAAATAGCGCGCGGTGCCAGCGTCGGTCGCCAGCACATTGACGTAACCGGCCTTGACGCTGGCATGCACGATGCGATGTTTGTGGCCCCCCACGCACACGGCTATCGACCAGGCTTTGTCGCGCAGCGCCGACAGGCGCAGGCCAAGGGTACGGGCATCCAGTTCGGGCATGACCGGTTCGCCGTCCATGCCGATAAACCGGCCCATGATGTCGCCCACCGCACCGAGGCGCTCAAGTTCCTGGAGCAAGGGACGGTCGATGTAGCCCGACTCCATCAGCACCGAATGGTCGGACAACTCGCCCAGGCTGAAGCAGGCAACTGGCGCCTGCTCGCCCAAGTGCATGACCTGGGCGATCACCGGGTCTTGTTCCAGCGCTTCCCGGGTATGGGCGTGCCCCAGGATGGCCGGCACGGGCAGCAAGGTGGCCTGGCCACGCGCCGCCTGGGCGAAGCGTTCGGCCACGTTATGGCTGGGTTCGCCGACCGAGCGCGTGTTGATCGCGCCATTGAGCAGCACCACATTGACCCCTTCGTTCCAGCGCGGCACCAACCATTGGGCCATCTTGGTCAGGGTGCGGCCCCACGACACGCCGATCAGGGCAGGCATCGGTTGCAGGTTGCACAGGTAGCGCGCAGCAGCCTGGGTCACGACATTGAGTGCATCGTCATCGTCGACCTCCAACACCAGCGCCTCGCGCAGGCCAAAACGCTTTTGCAACGCCACTTCCAGCGCCGGCACGCGGGCCGAGCGGGCCACAATGTCAATGCGTACGACGCCGCAGTCGCGGGCCTCGCGCAGCAGGCGGCTGACTTGCCAGCGGGTCAGGCCGGTTTCACGGGAGATGTCGCTCTGGGTCTTTTCCAGGTCGTAGTACAGCTTGGCGACTTGCACCATCAGGTCATCACGTTGGGAGTCCGCGGTGAGCTTGGGCGGCAATGAATCGGCGCAGGTTTGGGTGCTCATGCGGCCGGCCTTACGCCGAGCGTGCGGTTCGCCGGCGGTTTGCAACTGATGGGCGCCACGCTGTCCGTGGCGGCGCGGTAACGGCCAAGCAATTCGATGTACTGCTCATGGGCGTAAGGGTCGGGTTCGATCAGGCGGCCGACGGTGGTGAAGGCCGTGGCGGCTTGCTGCAAGTCACTGAATTCACCGAGGGCGCAGGCCGCCGCCGCCGCAGTCCCGATCAACGTCAGGTTGTCATGGGGGACCATCTCGAACGGTACGCCGGTGGCATCGACAGTGGCTTGCAACCACAGCGGGTTTTTCTGGAAACCGCCGGCAGCGACCACGCGGGTGATCTCAATGCCTTCACTGCGCCAGGTGTGGAAGATGTTCGCCGAGCCCAGGGCAATGGCTTCCACCGAGGCGCGATAGAGGTCGTGGCGGTCGTGATTGAGCGACAGGCCCATGATCGCCCCGCGCATGTCCGGCGAGCGATACGGCGTGCGGTTGCCCATCCAGTAATCGAGCACCAGCAGGCCGGTGGAGCCCGGTTGCAGGGCAGCGGCCTGGCGGATCAATTGCTGGTGGCCGGCATCGTCCAGGCCGAACATTTTTTGCGCGAGCCAGTTGAGAATCGAGCCAGCCGAGACTTGCCCGCCTTCCATCAGCCATTGGCCGTCGAGCAAGGCGCCGGGGTAAGGCCCCCAGATACCCGGCACGTCGATACGCTTGGGGGTATGCATCAGTTGCACCACGGAGGTGCCGCCGATAAACAGCACTTCACCCGCGCCCGTGGTACCGGCGCTGAGCATGGCCATGTGCGCATCGATACCGCCCTGGGCCACCAGGGTGTCGCGGCTCAGGCCCAGGTGATTGGCGGCCTCTGCGGTCAACGGACCGATTCGCCCACCGACCTTGATCACTTCCGGCGGCAGCTTCTGTGCGAGTTCGGGAATGCCCAGGTCGGCGTACAGTTCCACGGGGAAACGCTGCTGCAACGTGTCGTAGTTCCACTTACAACTGGCGTTGAGTTGAGAGGCAACCCAGCGCCCGGTCAGTTGGTAATTGATCCAGTCCACCGCTTCGCAGATTCGCGCCGCGCGGCGGTACACCTCGGGCTCGTGCTCAGCCAGCCACATGGCCTTGGGCACCAGCCACTCCACGGCGTCCCCCCCTTGGTTCATCATCGGGTGGCTGATCCGGGCGCTGCGCGCCGACTCAACGGCCGCGCGGCAATCCATCCATAACAAGGCCGGGGCCAACGGTTCGCCGTCCGCCTGGGCGGCCACCACCGTGGACGCAGTGGTCGCGACACACACCGCGGCCACCGGTAGATGCCCGGCCTGGGCCATCAATTGCCGACAGGCTTTGCCCAGCGCGGTCCACCAGTCAGCCGGCGCTTGTTCAGCCCAACCCAATTGCGGGTACTGCGTGGCGTAGGCGGCCTCGGCCACCTGTATCAGTTTGTGGCTGTGCAAGTCATATAGCCCGGCACGCACCCCACCTGTTCCGAAATCCAGTCCCAACAACAACGTCATCGGTAGTCCTCCTGCGTCTTGTGCCGCCGACGCTTTTTGTTTTGAGCCCTGCAACCACCTGCATTGCAGGGCTGGGCGAATCACAGCCTAAGCCTTGGATCAGGGGCGGAAAATCACCTTGGCGGCCACTTCGCTGCGGTCGGCGTAACGCTTGAACATGGCGGGCAACTCTTCCAACGGCAAGTCGTGGGTGATCATGAATTGCCACTGCAATTCACCCGACGCCAGCTTGTCGATCGACGCGGTCCACTCGTCACCGGGGAACGGCGCCGAGAAGGAGTTCCACGCGCCATGCAAGGAAATTTCCTGGCGCAGGAAGTGCGAAAAAGTCGCGGTGCTGATCGGCACTTCGCCCGTTGGAATGCCGATAAATACCACGTGCCCGCCGGCCTTGGTCAGTTGTACCGCCTGGTTGATCGAGCTCGGATGACCCGCGGCTTCAACGACCAGTTGGCAGCGCGGCAACTCGACATCCGAGGCACCGCTGAGCAAGGTGTGGGTCGCACCGGCCTGGCGGGCCATGGCGAGTTTCTCTTCGGCGATATCGATGGCGACGATGTCCTTGGCGCCCATGATGCGCAGCCACTGGATCACAAACAGCCCGATCGGCCCGCACCCCACCACCGCGCCACTCTGCCCGGCCTTGAAATCGGCTTTCCAGATGGCGTGCAGCGCAATCGCCGCCGGGTCGACCAGGGACGCGGCAATCGGGTCCATGCCCTTGGGCACTTTGATCAGGTTGCTCAGCGGCACATTGACGTACTCGGCATAAGCGCCGTCGCGGCGGCTGCCAAAGTAGTCGTACTGTTCGGAGCGCGACGGAAAGCCACGGGCATACTGGTCGCTGGTCACGTCCGGGATCATCGGCGGCACAGTGACCAATTCGCCAATGGCGTAGCCTTCGACGCCACTGCCGATTTCTTCGATGAAACCAGCAAACTCATGGCCGCAGATCAGCGGCATCACATGGGCGCCCTTGCTCAGCATCCGCGGGATATCCGAGCCGCAGACCCCACAGGCCGCTACTCGAACCAAGGCGTGGCCGGCCTTGACGGCAGGTTTTGGAACATCTTCGACCCGGATATCACCCGGTTTGTACATGACGGCAGCTTTCACAGTGAAATCCCCTGTTGGATAGGCAATGCAGCGGTGAGCGCTTCAGAGTGCGCCGGGACGGTATTCGCCGAAGGTAGCGTCGTGCTTGATCTGGGCCGCATCGGCCTGGGTCACGACTTTGGTGCCGGCGTCGACGAAGGCCGGGATGGTCTTGCCGGTGACCAGGCCACGCGCCGCTTCAATCGCGACTTCGCCTAGGTAACGCGGATCGTTGAGGGCGGTGGCGACGTATTGGTCACCGTTCTGAATGGCATTGATCGCTTCCGACAGGCCATCGACGCCCGCGACCAGTACGTTTTTCTTGCCGCTTTCATTGAGCACTTGCAGGGCGCCCATGGCCATATCGTCGTTGTGCGCGATCACGGCCTTGAGGTCAGGGTGGGCCTGCAACAGATCCTGCATCGCCGTCACCGCATTGGCGCGCATGTATTCGCTGTAGGGGCCTTCGATAATCTTGAAGTCGGTGCCGGCCAGCGCGGTATGAAAGCCCTTGCGCCGCTCTTGCATCACGGTACCGCCGGCATCGCCCTGGATCTCGATGACCTTGCCGCTGACCACGCCTTTTTGTTTCAGCGCGGCCACCAGGGCTTTGCCGGACAGCTCGCCCATCTCGGCATTGTTGCGACCGATGGTGGCGGCGACAGGCGCGTTGATCGCGCGGTCCACGGCGATCACCGGGACCTTGGCGCGCTTGGCGGCATCTAGCGAGGCGCCGACGGCGTCGGGGTTGACTGCATTGATGATCAGGACGTCGATCTTGCGGGTCAGCAGGTCCTGGATATCGTTGTTTTGCTTGCTGATGTCGCCATTGGCGTCGAGGAAGATCAACTCGTCGCCATCTTTCGCGGCGGCCGCCTTGGCACCGTCACGCAGTTGCACATAGAAAGGCGATTGGAGGGTGACCTGGCTGAAACCGATCTTCAGATCCTTGGCCTGGGCATTCAACGCCAGTACCGAGGCCGCGACAGCCAGTGCAAGGGACAGCACCTGAACAGGTTTACGGGCGATCTGTAGCATGGTGATTCCTATTTTTATTGTTGTCTGGATTCGGGCACTGCCTTCAGCGAGGCAGTGCTCACAAATGTGAACAGCGATCACATTTGAAAAACTATGCCTTGCCCGCCAGGGTGTCAAGGCAATTTTGTTAGAATCCAAACATACGATAAATAAATCACAGCATCAGAATCGCCCCGGCCTCCTCGATGAGCTGCCGCTGCGCCACTGGCAGGCCAACGTCACTGATCACCCGCTGGAAGTCGGCCAGTTCAGCAAAATGCGCCGCACGTACCTGCTCGAACTTGGTGTGGTCGGCCACCAGCACACAACGCTGCGCCCGTGCCATGACCCGGCGCTTGACCTCCACTTCATTGAGGTTGTAACAGGTCACGCCATGCACGGCGCTCACCCCGGCGGCGGAGATAAATGCCCAGGCCACGCGGATCCCCTCAAGGATGCCCAGCTCGGCGCGACTCTCGAAGACCAGGTTGCGCCGGTCCAGCATGCCTCCGCACAGGATCACCGTGCAGTGGGGCTTTTGCTGGAGTTTGAGCAGGACATTAAGGGAGTTGCACAGGGCGGTGAACTCCAGGTCATCGGGCAACGCGTCGATGATAAACGGCGTGGTGGTGCCGCAATCGATGAAAACGGTATCGCCCGGGCGCACCAGGCTGGCGGCCACGCTGCCGATGCGACGCTTCTCGACGAGGTTGCGCTGGTCTTGTTCGGCCACCTGGTAATCCGGCTCCGGCGCACCGCTGCGGGTGACATGCCCGCCCAGCAGGCGCAGGCCCTGGGGGCTGTCCACCAGGTCGCGGCGCACCGTCATTTCCGACACGCCGAGCAATGCCGCCATCTCGCGTAAATGCACGGCGGCCTCGCCTTGCAAGGCCCTGTGCATGGCTTTGAATCGTTCGCTTTTCTTTGAATCCACTGCGTTTTCACTCGGTTTGAACGTGGCCGATAGATAACAAGGCTCACAAATCCCATTTACAATGTTATTTATTTAACATTTAATGCATCCAACTTAACACAAACAGGCTTTTCTCAGCACCCTCCCCCACAGGACTCCGACCATGCCCCAAGCCCCCCTGTCCCTCGCTGCCTACATCGACCATACCTTGCTGACCGCAGACGCTTCCCAGACCAGCCTGCGCCAATTGTGCGACGAAGCTCGCCTGTACGGCTTCAAGTCGGTATGCGTCAACAGCGCCAACGTACCGCTGGCGGCCGAATGCCTGCGCGGGTCAGCTGCCCTGGTGTGCGCGGTGGTCGGCTTTCCACTGGGCGCCGGGCTGAGTGCGGCCAAGGCCTGCGAGGCACAACTGGCGATCCAGGCGGGTGCGCGGGAAATCGACATGGTGCTGAACATCGGCTGGTTGAAAGATGGCTTGCTCGACCAGGTGCGTGACGATATTGCCCAGGTGCTCGAGGCCTGTGGAGAGGTGCCATTGAAAGTGATCCTGGAAACCGGTTTGCTCAATGACGAACAGAAGATCAAGGCATGCGAAGTGTGCCGTGAACTCAATGTTGGCTTCGTCAAGACCTCCACCGGCTTCGGCCACGGGGGCGCCACCTTGGAGGATGTGCGCTTGATGCGCAAAGTGGTCGGCGCGGCGATCGGGGTGAAAGCCTCAGGGGGCGTACGCGACCTGGCAACGGCCCAGGCAATGATCGAGGCGGGCGCTACGCGCCTGGGCAGCAGCTCCGGGATAGCGATTGTCAATGGCGCCAGTGCAGTGGCCGACGCCTATTAAGCAAGACCCGCAAGCGCGAACATTCTCGCGCCTGCGGTAACGCGTCGGTTACTTCACTTTGCTGCTCAGGCTTTCAACGCTGCGTTTCAAATCGTCCAGGCTACGCTTCAAGGCGTCGATGTCACTTTTCTGCCGGTCAATCGTGCTTTTCTGATCCTGGATCGTGCTCTTGAGGCTCGACAGTTGGCTATCACCGGCGCTGGCGGCGGAACCGCCCTTACGCTTGAGCTCGTCGAGCTCGCGGCCCTGGCCCTCGACTTTGCTGGTCAGGCTTTGCAGTGCGCTGGTGCTACGCTTCTGCTCCGCTTGCAACGCTTCGATATCGCCCACCGAAAGGCTCGACGACTTCAACACATATTGGTTACCCGCCTCCATCGAAGTCGCCGTCAACCGGTCACCGGCCGACGCACTGAAATCCCCCCACTTCACCGCACTCCCCGCCTGCACCGGGCCGACCACACCACCCGCCAATACCGCCACGGCGCCTATTGTCATCATCCAAGAACGCTTACGAACACGGAGCATCAATTGATTCCTTTCCGAACTGCCGGGATGGCATATCGCTATGACTGTCATTTATGAGCCTTGTTCCCGGGTCTCGCACGCCTTTTGCGTTGTTCGTGAAGCCTATGTAGATCACTGATCTATCAAGCTTTTTCATCCAGCCCTTTGCACAAGAAAGGTGCCCGGCCACCTTGCGCCCAGGCGCCTGGATCTATATATTCCCAACCCTGTTGCACCGCGCTACCGCCCGAATGGCGAAACTGGTAGACGCATGGGACTTAAAATCCCCCGCTCGTAAGGGCGTCCCGGTTCGATTCCGGGTTCGGGCACCATAGATATCAAGGGCTTGCATGATGAACTTCATGCAGGCCCTTATCTTTTGTATTCCTCAATTTCAGAATCTGCTCCGCAATTCCCTTCCCTGGCGTTCTGCCGACTCAAATCAACAGTTTCTGTTCTTCACCCGTACGCTAACGGAATCGCTGCAGGCAAGGCGTTCCTGGAGCGGTCGAATACCCCTCTGTCTCATGGATTGATCTTCCCCTCCCCGTTTTTCCCCATCTCATCAAGGCTGCATCCGCGTAGAAACAACCAGTGAGCCATTCGAGGCCAACGCACCATCCGTATCGAGCGAAGCGAGCGGGTGCACGAGGGGGCGCACGCCGAACACAATAATAAATTCGCGCGAGTCACTTTCATTATGAAATTCACTGTGCAATATTATTATCGTAATACTTAGCAACAAATCCCGGAGATCGTCATGAAGAAAGCCAGCTTCCAGTCCATGCCCTGCCCGGTCGCCCGTGCCCTGGAGCACATCGGCGATGGCTGGAGCCTTTTGATCTTGCGCGATGCGTTCTATGGGTTGCGTCGTTTCGACGAATTTCTCACGAGCCTGGGGATCGCCTCTAACACGCTGACCCGCCGCCTGAACACGCTGGTGGCCAACGGTTTGCTGGAGCGGCGCCCCTACCAGGACAACCCGCCGCGCCACGAATACCACCTCACCGAAGCCGGCCGGGACTTGCGCCAGGTGATTCTCACGCTGATGGCCTGGGGCGCGCGGCATGCCGAGGGGTCATCCAAGGTGTTTCTCGCCGATGAGGACACCGGGCGCCCCGTGAAACTCGCGTTGATGGATGCCAACACCGGCAAGCCCATCACCCGCGAAGACCACCGCGTGCATGTCGCCGCCGACGCCGAACCATTGAGCCTGTGGCGCGCGCGAACCGGTAGGGCCTACACCGCAAAAGATCAACTGGTCAGCCCCTTCCCCCACTAATACGCAATGAGGTCATTTCGTCATGGACGCTCAAGTCAGCGCTTTGCCCGAACCCACGAAAACTTCCCGGCGCAAACACGTACTGCGCGTGGGGCTGCTGACCCTGGCCGTGGTGGGCGGCGTCTGGTACGCCAGCCACTGGTGGCTGGTCAGCCGATTTATCGAGGACACCGACGATGCCTACGTGGGTGCGGACGTAACGGTGATCAGCGCCAAAGTGCCGGGCTATATCAGCGAAGTGGCCGTGCAGGACAACCAGTTCGTGCACGCCGGCGACGTACTGGCCCGCATTGATGTACGCGACTACCGCACCGCCCTGGCCAAGGCCGATGGCGCCGTGGCAGCGCAACAGGCCGCGCTCGCCAACCTCGACGCCACCGAACAATTGCAACTGGCAGTGATCAACCAGGCCAGGGCGCAGATCGACGCTACCGACGCCGAAGCCCAACGGGCCGGCGACGATCAGACGCGCTACCAGCACCTGGTACGCAGCCAGGCCGTGTCGGTGGAAAGTGCGCAACGGGTCAACGCCGTGTGGAAGACCGCCCGCGCCGATCACTCCCGGGCGCAAGCCGGGCTGATGGCGGCACGCCGGCAGATCGACGTGATCGAAACCCAACGCGGTCAGGCCCGCGCCGCACTGCAGCAGGCCCAAGCCGAACGCGACCAGGCACAACTGAACATCAGCTACACCGAACTGCGGGCCCCGGTGGACGGCTACGTGGGCAATCGCCGCGCCCGGGTCGGTGCCTACGCCGCGGCCGGCAGCCAGTTGATCTCGGTGGTGCCGGCAAAAGGGCTGTGGGTGGACGCCAATTTCAAGGAAGACCAACTGGGCCGCCTGCAGATTGGGCAAAGCGTGAGCATCCGCGCCGATATCCTCCCCGGCCGCGAATTCCACGGGCACATCGAGAGCCTCGCCCCCGCCACCGGCGCACAATTCAGTGTGCTGCCGCCGGAAAACGCCACCGGCAACTTCACCAAGATCGTGCAGCGCGTGCCGGTGCGCGTGCGGCTCGACAGCAATGACGCCGACTTTGGCGCCCTGCGCCCAGGCCTGTCGGTGATGGCAAAGGTCAACACCCGTGAGGCGTTCGAAGACCAGGCCAGCGCCCTCAAGGCCCAGCTATGAACAACCCGCTGCCCGCCCTCAGCACTGCGCAAAAGGTCGCAGCCTTCGCCACCATGTGCGTGGGCATGTTCATCGCCTTGATCGATATCCAGATCGTGTCCGCTTCCCTCAAGGACATCGGCGGCGGGCTGTCTGCCGGCGCGGACGATACGGCGTGGGTGCAGACCGCTTATCTGATCGCGGAGATCATCGTGATCCCCATGTCGGGATGGCTCTCGCGGGTAATGAGCACGCGCTGGCTGTTCGCGGCGTCGGCGGCCGGGTTTACCTTGACCAGCCTGTTGTGTGCCATGGCCTGGAACATCCAGAGCATGATCGCGTTTCGTGCCTTGCAGGGGTTCCTGGGAGGCTCGATGATCCCGTTGGTGTTCACCACCGCGTTCATGTACTTCAACGGCAAACAGCGGGTGATCGCCGCGTCCACCATCGGCGCCATCGCGTCCCTTGCGCCCACCCTGGGCCCCGCCGTGGGCGGCTGGATCACTGATATTTCTTCGTGGCACTGGCTGTTCTACATCAACCTGGTGCCTGGCCTGTTCGTGACATTAGCGGTGCCGATGCTGGTGAAAGTCGACCGCCCCAACCCATCGTTGCTCAAGGGCGCCGACTACATCGGCATGGGCCTGATGGCGGTGTTTCTCGGCTGCCTGGAATACACCCTCGAAGAAGGCCCGCGCTGGAACTGGTTCAGTGACAGCACCATCTCCACCACCGCCTGGATCGCCGCTATCAGTGGCGGACTGTTTATCTGGCGCTGCCTGGAAATCAAGGAACCGATTGTCGACCTGCGCGCCCTGCAGGACCGGAACTTCGCCCTGGGCTGCCTGTTTTCATTTATCACCGGCATCGGCATTTTCGCCACCATCTACCTCACGCCGCTGTTCCTCGGCCGGGTGCGCGGGTATGGCTCGCTGGATATCGGCCTGGCGGTTTTTTCCACGGGGGTGTTCCAGTTGCTGGCGATCCCGGTGTACGCGCTGCTGGCCAACCGCTTCGACCTGCGCTGGATCTTGATGTTTGGCTTGTCGCTGTTCGCCCTGTCGATGTGGGACTTCTCCCCCATCACCCACGACTGGGGTGCCAAGGAATTGCTGCTGCCCCAGGCCATACGCGGGTTTGCCCAACAAATGGCAGTGCCACCGGTGGTAACCCTGACCCTCGGCGCACTGGCCCCCGACCGGCTGAAACTCGCCTCCGGCCTGTTCAACCTGATGCGCAACCTCGGCGGCGCCATCGGCATCGCCGCCTGCGCCACGGTGCTCAACGACCGCACCAACCTGCACTTCCTGCGCCTGGCCGAGCACCTGAATATCCAGAACGAATCCATGAATGTCTGGCTTGACCAGCTTTCAGGCAATGCCCAACTGCTCGGGCAAAACAGCCTGGATGCCAACCAGTTTGCACTGCGTCAGCTATGGGCGCTGACGTGGCGTGAGGCGCAGACGCTGACCTATGCCGATTCGTTCCTGATGATCATGGCGTGCTTCGTCGTCGCCGTGTTACTGGTGCCGTTGATGCGCAAGGTACAACCGCCGAAACAGCCATCCGCGGATGCCCATTGAATTTTACCCACAACAGCCGCCCCCCATTTTTACCCTAGCCGACCAGCGATAGCGTTCCGGCATAAATGGAGAAATATCAATGAATCTAGTCGATGAAGTTGCACCCGGCCTATCCGGACTTGAGACCCTGCAGGCGCTGATTTCTGCCGGGGGACGGCCACCGATTGGCGAATCTCTGGACTTCACTTTTGTCGAAGCCGGTGACGGCTGGGCGGTCTTCACAGGCACGCCCGGCCTGCATGCCTACAACCCGATCGGCACGATCCACGGAGGGTATGCTGCAACGCTACTCGACTCCGCATGTGGGTGCGCCGTTCACTCCAAGCTTTCAGCAACCCAGGCCTACACAACCCTTGAACTGAAAGTTTCATATTTGCGCCCCATTACCACTGAAACAGGCCCGCTCCGGGCCGAGGGTCGTGTCATCTCGGTGGGTCGGCGCGCAGCGTTTGCCGAGGCGACATTAAAAGGTGCCGACGAGCGCATCTACGCAAGCGCGACCTCCACGTTGTTAGTGATGGAACGCCCACAAAGTACAGAACGTACACCATCATCACGGCGCAATTAATCTAATCGGGAAATCGGGGGTGAAATCCCCCCGGGCCGTAGTGCTGCCCTAAATTTCGCATGACGGCTTCGGGATATGGCTGGCGCCGCGCCGATTGAACCAGGACAGGTTCCACTGGCCCGGCATTCGCCATGGCTGCGAAGTGGAACTGGATACCGAGCAACACCACAACCCAAGGGAGAAACAACTCCCATGCCAGTGACTACGATACGTTTGCTTTCCAATGACATTGACTCACCTTATGCGATCTTCGTCATGGCCCCGTTAATCGGGGCCATGATTGCCTGTTGTCTTCGCCAGACTTGAGAGAAGGGCACGCTCACCCTGGCGAATTCATGTCCCCCTCATTCAGGCAGGATGTGCGGGTATCGAGGGTTCCCCTGAAGTGTCTGGCTTGATCTTGAACCAAAGGGCATACATCGCTGGCAGGAACACCAGGGTCAGTACAGTCCCGGCGAACGTACCGCCAATCAGGGTGTAGGCAAGCGTTCCCCAGAACACCGAATGGGTCAGCGGAATGAACGCCAGCATGGCTGCCAGTGCGGTGAGAATCACCGGCCGTGCACGCTGCACAGTGGCTTCTACCACGGCGTCATAGGGGGCCAGACCGGCCTGCTTATTGGAGTGAATCTGACCAATGAGGATCAAAGTGTTGCGCATGAGAATTCCAGACAGGGCAATCAGCCCTACCAACGCGTTGATCCCGAACGGTTGCTGGAACAGCAACAGAATGGGTACCACGCCAATCAGTCCCAGAGGTGCGGTAGCGAACACCATCATCATTGCCGACATCGAACGCACCTGAAGAATGATGGTGAGCAACGTCAGTGCGATCATGATGGGGAACAACGGCAGCAACGCCCTGTTAGCCTTCCCCGACTCCTCGATCGCCCCTGCCAACTCAATGCGATAACCCTTAGGCAACTGTTCAATAAGCGGTTGCAGTTGCTTCATCACGGCGCTGGAAACATCTGGAGGCTGAAGACCTTCAGCCACATCGCCACGTACAGTGATGGTTGGGGTTCGATCACGACGCCGCAGGATGGGCTCTTCCATTCGGATCTCCACTGTCCCGACTTGAGACAACGACACCCTTTGGCCCTGCGCTCCGGTCAAGGTGAAGGCGTCGATTTTCGAGGGGTCCAAACGCGTGTCACCCGCTGAGCGTGCAATCACCTGGACCGAGCGAATGTCCTCGCGCACCTGGGTCACTGGTGCTCCGGTCAGCAGAAACTGAAGCTGCTGAGCAACATCTGCGGAGGTCAAACCAAATGCCTGCAGACGATCCTGATTCAGTGCCAGGTGAAGTGCCGGGGCACGCTCGCCCATGTCCGTATTAACGGTTCTCATCATGGGGCTGGCTTTCATCACCTCGCGCACTTGGCCGGCGATATCGCGTAGCACTTTCAGGTCCGACCCCATGACGCGGAAGGCTACCGGATAAGGCGAATAAGGACCAAACACCAACTGGGTCACACGTACGCGTGCTTGAGGAGCCAGGCCATCAGCAACGGCTTGCCTCAGCCGGATCTTGAGCGCCTCACGCTCTTCCTGATTTGCCGTTAGCACGACAATTTTGGCAAAGGAAGGATCGGGCAACTCTGGCGCCATCGCCAAATAGAACCGTGGGGCGCCCTGCCCAATGTAGGCGGTGACTATCCGTGCTTCAGGCTGTTTCGCAACCCACGCCTCGACTTCGGATGCCGCTGCATCAGTTTGCTCGATGGATGTGCCATAAGGCATCTGCACCTCAACGAGTACCTCGGGGCGGTCTGATGTTGGGAAAAATTGCTTCTTCACCACGCTCATGCCGAGAATAGCGACAATGAACAAACCAACCACTGAGATCGCTACGAGCCCTTTACGGCGAATCACCACACCCAGTACGCGCCTGAAACGCAAGTAATTGGGCGTCCCGTAAATCGCGGCATGGCCGCCTTCAGGCACCTTGATCTGCGGTAGCAGTTTCACCCCCAGGTAAGGTGTGAACACCACTGCCACCACCCAGGATGTGATCAGCGCAATGCCGACAATCCAAAACATGTTGGCGGTGTACTCACCTGCGGTTGATTTGGCGAAACCGTTAGGCATAAAGCCGATTGCAGTGACCAACGTGCCTGACAACATAGGGGCGGCGGTGTGGCTCCAAGCATAGGCGGAGGCTTTGATGCGGTCATACCCCTCCTCCATCTTCACCACCATCATTTCAATGGCAATGATCGCATCGTCCACCAGTAGCCCCAGTGCCAGAATCAGCGACCCTAGCGTTATGCGGTCAAAGTCCTTACCTGTTGCGGCCATGACAATGAAAACTGCCGCCAGGGTCAACGGCACCGCCGCAGCGACGACGATGCCGACACGCCAACCCATGCTGAGAAAACATACCAGCAGAACCACACCCAGCGCCGCGAAAAACTTGATCATGAATTCGGTGACCGATGCATCTATGTTCACCGCCTGATCGGTGACCTTGCTCAATGTCATACCTAGCGGCAGTTGCTCGTTGATCGACGTTGTCTCGGCTTCAAGCGCCTTACCCAAATCGAGACCGTTCCAGCCGTCGCGCATCACAATACCGAGCAGCAAAGCGGGCTCACCATTGTTGCGCACCATGAACGTGGAGGGCTCCTCGTAACCGCGCTTGACCTCGGCCACATCGGACAATTTGAGGGTTCTACCCTGCACGGCCAGCGGCGTGTCGCGAATCTTCTGGAGGTCATCAAACGCACCATCGAGCCGGATGAACACCTGTGGTCCCTTGGCCTCGACTGAACCGGCCGACGTCATCATGTTTTGCGCGTTCAACGCGCTAAATATGTCTCGGGCGGAAATGCCCAATGTCGCCAGACGCTCGTATGACAGCTCGACATAAATGCGCTCGGACTGCTCACCAATGATATTGACCTTTTTCACACCCGCCACGTGCAGCAGGCGCTGACGCAAGGACTCGGCCTCGCGAACCAGCAGTCGTTGTGGCTCGCCCTTCGCCTTGAGCGCATAAAGGGCAAAGGTGACATCGGCATATTCGTCGTTGACGATCGGGCCGATGACTCCAGGCGGCAAACCCGCCTCTTCATCACGGAGCTTCTTGCGAGCTTGGTAAAACTCCTCGGGAACAGCGGAAGGTGGCGTGCTATCGAGCAAATAGACGGTAGTGAGAGCCACTCCCGGACGTGTGAAGGTCTCGGTCCGGTCATACCAACGCAATTCCTGCATGCGTTTTTCCAGCTTTTCAATCACCTGATCCTGCATCTCCTGAGCCGTCGCACCAGGCCATACCGTTACCACCGTCATCTGTTTGATGGTGAAGGCAGGATCTTCCGCGCGCCCTAGCTTGAAGAATGCATACAGCCCTCCTATGGATATCAGCAGGATCAAGAACAGCGTGATCGAACGCTCACGCACGGCCAATGCGGACAGGTTGAACCCGCTCATCGGCGCACCTCAGCCACCGCTGCCTGAGCGTTGCCTGCCACCTGAGCCCTGACCTGCTCGCCCTCGCTTAAAAGGTGAACGCCCAACGCGACAATACGATCATTGACATTGAGATGACCTGTCACACGTGCAGTTTCAGCATCACTCAAACCGAGAAACGTTACAGGGCGCCAGGTCACCTGCTCAGGCTCCCGACTCACCACCCATACACCCGGACCTTTACCCGCGTCATAGAGAGAGGCGACTGGCACCTGGACTTCACTATTGATGGCTGTTGGCGTGCCGCCGATGGCAACCGAAATGGTCGCCCCCAGTGTGGCATTGGCAAGTGCGCCCTCCAGCACGTAACGCGCCTCAAATGTGCGGGTCAACCTGTCAGCCGAATCGGACAGTTGGCGCAGATGCGCCTTCCCTTCATGCTGGTCCAATCCATAAAGCTGCGCCGTCGCCGAAGAGCCCAGAGCAGGACGTAGCGTTTCAGGTAATTGAATAACGGCCTCACGTTGTCCGGAATGGGCAACACGCACTACCACCTGGCCTGCAACTACTACCTGCCCCGGCTCCGCTAAGGTGTCTACAACAACCCCGTCGGAGTCGGCCAGCAAGGTTGAATAACCGGTGGAGTTTTTCGCCACATCAGCCTGGGCTTTGGCGGCATTCAGTTGAGCCTTGGCCGAGTCGGCGGCTGCTTTGATTCCTGCGTAGGCCGAAGCAGATACAGCACCGACAGACACCAGATCACGGTAGCGCAACTCGTCATCAGAGGCCTGTCGGGATCGAGCCATTGCTGCGAGCACCGCTTCTTGCTGCGCCCGCGCTGTCAGCGTCAGATCGTTCGCATCAATGCGCATAAGCGGCTGTCCACGCTTGACGCTCTGGCCGGTGTCCACGAGGCGTTCCGTCACCTTTCCGGGCACTCGAAAACCAAGGTCACTCTGAACCCGAGCCGCTACGACGCCGGTGTATAGGCGAGCTTCAGGTACAGAAGGCTGAACCAGGCTGACGCGAACCAAAGGAGCCTGGAGACGAGGATCAGGAGGCTGTGCCTCGCTGCATGCAGCCAAGGCAAACGGCAATAGACCGATGAACATAAATGAAGTGGAACGGCGCTGGATCATAGAGACCTCTTGGAAGCGGATGCGCCATGCTCATCCAAGTGACCAAATAAGTCAACGGTCACGAAACGAACAAATGAAAGCCGTCTGCTGATCAAGGTGAGATCAGCAGAGTCGGCCTTAAGTTACGGATACAAGGGAAGTGCGGAGGTGTACAGATCTGCCAGCCAGCGCTTTTTAAGGCATCAGGCTGCGCAGAATAAGGCTGGAAATGAGCCCAGGGGCCTCTTCAACGACGTCAAGGTTGTGCTGCAACAGCAAAGGGTTGATGTAGGGGCGTAGTGCGAGGTGAATCGACTCCACTGTCTCATCCAAAGGCGTCTTGCGCTCAAACTCTCCGAGTTCACGCCCCTCTCGTACAATTTGCAGTACGAAGTGTTTGATTCGCATGTCATAGACCTGCGAGCTGGGCCAGCGCTCCGACGCAGAGAACGCCGCGATGTCATACAGTTTCCGATCATTAAAAAACAGGTCAACCCCTTTGGTTATAAGGCTTTTGACCAATCGTCGAAATCGCTCCGTGGGTGAGATACCCACGGCATTGATAGCGTCCTCCACGGCCGCAATGATTTGCGACAGGCAATTGCTGCAAATGGCTTCACCAATCGCCTGCTTGGAGTCGAAGAACTTGTAGATATACGCCTTGGAAAAACCGATCGCTTTCGCGAGGTCGGAGACTGTTGTCTTGCTGTAACCGTATTGACTGAAATGTTCGTTGGCCGCCGCGACTATCTGGTCTCGGATTTCGTGTTCGGCAGGACCGCGAGTGCTGGACGAGGAAACGGATAATGGGTTCATGCGATTAGCTTACGCACCCGCAGGGCTGTTGACAACTTATGACCAAATCGTAATATGGTCACAAATCGATCATTTCAAAGGTGTCACATGCACCCTTTCCGTTTTGCCGTTTTGCTAAGTTTCGGTATGGTCACAGGCTGCTCGGTGGGCCCTGACTATTCGGAGCCCAAAGTAGAACTGCCCGCGCATTTTTCAGCGCATCCACCTACAACACGAACAGTTGACTCAACCTCCAGCGATCTTACCGTCTGGTGGAAGGCTTTCAATGACCCCGTTCTCAGCCAGTTAATCAATCGAGCCCTTGAGCAGAACCTCGATTTAGCTCAGGCAACCGCCAGGATCGAACAGGCTCACGCGGGCTTGGGAGCAGCTAATGCCGCTCTTTTGCCGTCGGCCACCGTCAGTGGCCAAGCGGCTAGAGCGCGACAATCCTTGGAAACACCGTTGGGCCAAGTGCTGAATTCAGATCCATCCTATAACCGCTACGGTAGTGCTTATGAGGCGAATCTCAATGCTGGCTGGGAACTTGATGTGTTTGGAGGATTACGTCGAGGCAAAGAAGCAGCCGTGGCCGACTACCAGGCGTCCCAAGCAGCAGCAGTTGCCACACGGCTAGCAGTGGTAGCGCAGACTGCTGACCTTTACATCAGCATCCGCGGCCTGCAAGCACGCCTGGAAATTGCCCGAAAGCAAGTAGAGACGCGACAACACCTGCTCGCCACCATCGAACATCTCTACGCCAAAGGACTGGCTGCTGAACTGCAGCTGAATCAGACTCAAGGATCGTTGAACCAAGCGCAAGCAACGGTGCCAGTACTGCAGGCTGGCCTTGATTCGGCAATGAACGCTATGGATGTCATCTTGGGTAAGCCACCGGGCACTTATACTGCGCAGTTGGCTCAATCGACACACATCCCGGATGTACCACAATTCGCCAGCCTGGGCTCTCCAGCGGACCTCCTGCGCCGACGTCCAGATTTGATCGTCGCAGAGCGCCGGCTGGCGGCATCAAACGCTCGCATCGGCGAAGCCATTTCCGAGTACTACCCCAAGTTTTCCGTAGGCGCGCTGATAGGCAGCGCGACGTCGGTCTCCAGCGGAAATCTTTTCTCCAACGATGCCAGTCAGGCATCGGCGGTATTGGGACTACGCTGGAGGCTGTTCGACTTTGGCCGTATTAACGCTCAGATTGACTTGGCCAAGGGGCAAGAAGCTGAAGCGTTAGCCGCCTATCGCCAGTCAGTGCTACGGGCCTCCGAGGATGTCGAAACCGCTTTTTCCGCGCTGATCAACCGCGAGCAGCAGCTTAAACAGCTTGCGCAGGGTGAAATTGCTTTTACAAAAGCCCGAGACAGATCATTCACCGCCTACGAAAAAGGCGTGGTGAGCCTGATCGAAGTACTGGGTGCCGATGAGAACTTGTTAGCCGCATCTGATGGCAGAGCACAAGCCCAAACGGAATCGGCTCGAGCTGCGGTGGCCACATTCAAAGCATTGGGTGGCGGTTGGCAACACGAGTCACAAGACCCGCGATTTCTCTCGAGTGCCCAATAACAGTCGAATACCTCACGAAACGGTTCATCCCACTTTACGGCCTTAACTGGCCGTTTTTTTCTGGAGAAATGAACTCGGGGTCAAATGCAGATGTTCCTGAGGTACTGACGCAGTGGGAAGATGCTCATTCCCCAGCATGTCTGCTGGTGGACGGGAAGCCAGGTGCTCACCCAGAAGAATCAGCCTCGCCATCCATAGACCGGTAAAGAGCGTTCCCTTCTGGGTGAGCGCGGCAAAGATACTCCCGACTGACAATCATTATCAATAATTTCGGATTAGCCGCTGAGTACGCAGGGGAAGCGGACCGTGGATTTGCAGTAGTCGCTGATGAAGTTACCTCCAGGGGTTCAGACCCAACCCTATCTCCCACTGCCCAGGGCGTGAACCTGCATAACCCTGGGAATCGGAACATCGAGGCCGTGCGATACACGCGGTCCTGAAGACAAAATGCATTAACCGACGTTGTACACTCATCGTGTGTAGCCGGAACCCAAGCGTAAAGCCATGACGCCATTCCCTATGCCCCCTGGTTGATCGGCGGCGCTTTGTGCCGTCCGACGTGGTAAATCCTACTGATCGGAGCATCACCATGAACCCGAGTACAACCGCCCTTGTGTTGATTGAATTCCAGAATGACTTCACCACCCCGGGTGGGGTCTTCCACGACGCCGTCAAAGACGTCATGCATGCCACCGACATGCTTGCCAACACCGCCACCACGGTGCAACAAGCGCGCAAACTCGGCGTGAAGATCATCCACCTGCCCATCCAGTTTGCCGACGGTTATCCAGAGCTGACCCTGCGCTCCTACGGGATTCTCAAAGGCGTGGCAGATGGCAGCGCCTTCCGCGCCGGCAGCTGGGGCGCCGAAATCACCGATGCACTGACCCATGAATCAAGCGACATCGTGGTCGAGGGCAAGCGTGGGCTGGATGGTTTCGCCACCACGGGCCTGGACCTGGTGCTGCGCAACAATGGCATCCAGCATCTGGTGGTGGCGGGTTTTCTCACCAACTGTTGCGTTGAAGGCACCGTCCGGACCGGCTATGAAAAGGGCTATGAGGTGGTGACACTGACCGATTGCACAGCGACCTTCACCGATGAACAACAACACGCCGCCGAGCAATTTACCTTGCCGATGTTTTCGCAAACGCTGAAGCACACACAGTTCCTGGCCGCGTTGAACGCCAAATAACCCAAAAATGCCCAGCGCTAAGGGTTGCCCGTCGTGATGCGGCGGGTAATCCGGCGAGCTTGGCAATCATTGGCAGGCCCGCATCGAACGACGCCGTTGCCGGTTCCGAGTGCAGAGGCGCTGGCCAGTTTCGATTCTTGGTTTGAAATCATAGAGCAGCTGCAGCAACAAATTTCAGAACTCGACGTTCGCTGGAATTAGCGCCTCACTCTTTCGTTCCACCCCTCCCCCTCCCCCTTCAAAGTCAGCCGCTATAGCGGCAAGGACGAGTGTTGCCGTGAGCATCATCGACGACGTAATGACCGACAAGATCACCCTGCACGGCCTGGACTTTGTGCAGGTTCAGCTGGAAGGCGGCCAGCGCCTCCACGTCTGGCACCCTGAGTTGCCCCGCTGCGCATGCGAGGGAGATTTGACGCGGCAAGGATGAAGGCCTGCATGGAAAAATCTGCCTTTCAGATGCGCGACACGCGCGCAAAAGCTGCAACAGACAAGAAGGAATCGACAGGCAGCAGTCGGGATGCACGAGATCAGTTGGGTATACAACTGTCAGCATGACATAGAAATATAACCTATTGTTTTATATAGAATTTAAACCAAAAAGATCAGCGACAGGGTATCCGCCAGAGTCGAGAGCCTTGCGCGATTTACTCACGTCTAGCGCCAATCCAGATTGTGAAACAGTTCGTCCTCCTGATCAAAGTGCAGGCGCACGAGGGTGTCCAGGCGAATCAGCTGATGCTGAATCTCGTCAGCAGGTGCCGTCGCGGGGTCGGAACTGAAGTCGCTGCTCATGCGCGCGAGTAAATGGATAAGGCGAAAGATCTCTCGGTGAGCATGGCTCATCGCTGACATGGGGTCCTCGCCCGGCATGCTCAGCGTCAGCAGCGGGTAGAGTGTGTCTTCGTCGTTGTGTTCGTGCTGCGCCAGTACTGTTTGCAGCTTGTCGACCAGTGCCACCAGGTCGCTCCGTGCTTGCGCAACTGGACGCTGGGCAAAGTCATTGGCCATTTGGTGCAGATCATTCAATACGGCAGTGAGTTGTTGATGCTCATCATGCAGGCGATCGATATGCTCAGCGGTGAGCGTTTGTTTCCTCCTTCCCCACCACGGCCCCAGTGCCCGCAGGGCATTGAGGATGATCACCACGTCTATGCCCTCCTGCACCATGGCGCCGATCAGCGGCTGCAGGTAACCCGAGGCTGCCACGGCCATGGCCAGCAATGACAACCCCATGCCGACCAGCACTCCCTGGCGCGCGATGTAACGGGTGCGCCGGGCGATGTCCAGTGCCTCGACCAGACGATCCAGTCGATCCACCAGCAGCACAACACCAGCGGCTTGTGCAGAAGCGGTGGCGCCGCTGGCTCCGATTGCCACACCGACATCAGCCGCCGCCAGCGCCGGTGCGTCATTGATGCCATCGCCGACCATCAGCGTGCTGGCGTGCTGGCCACCCTGCTGTAGCGCCCGCACTTTATCTTCAGGGGTCAACCCGGCACGCAACTCGTCAATCCCGGCAGACAGCGCAATCATCTCGGCAGTTTCCAGGCGATCCCCGGTGAGCATGACGATCTTTTCGATGCCTCTGTTGCGCAGTCGACGCAGCGTCTGTGGCGTTTCGCGCCGAATGTTGTCCGAGAAAACAAACAGGCCCGCGAGTTTCCCGTCCACGTCGATGAAGCTTCCGCTGCACGCCAGGTGGTCCATGCGGCGCAGCATGGCTACGACCCAGCCGGTTGCCTCGGCGTCTTTGTGCGCAAAAGACAAAGTACCAAAGCGCACCTGCATGCCATCGACGCACCCACAAAGCCCCGCGCCCGGGCTTTCTTCCACGCCCTGCGGGACGCTGAGCGACAACTGCCCCTGATGGGCTGCTTCAACAATTGCCTGGCAGATAGGATGTGTCGAGGCCTGCGCCAGAGACGCGGCCAGGCCAAGCAAGCGTTGCGGATCGTGCAGTCCGTTGACCTCTATCGACTGCAGACGAGCATGGCCGCTGGTCAGAGTACCGGTCTTGTCGAGAAAAACCTGCTTGACCGTGGCCAGTGCTTCCAAGGTCGCGCCATCCTTGATCAGGATCCCGCGTTGCGCTGCCCTTGAAATACCCGAGATAAACGCAATCGGTACCGCCAGAATCAAAGGGCAAGGTGTCGCCACCACCAGAACAGCCAACGCTCGCAAAGGATCGCCGCTCAGTTGCCAGGCCAACCCGGCAATCAACAATGTCAGCGGGATAAAGAACACTGCATAACGGTCAGCCATGCGCACGAAAGGAGCGCGTGAACGGCGCGCTGCCTCGGCCATCCGCACGATGCCGGCATAGGTGCTCTGCGCAGCTGTTCGCGTGGAAATCAGCAAGATCGGCGCGCCGACGTTGGAAACACCGCTGTGCAGCAGCTCACCCTCTCGACGGGTGACGGGCAACGACTCACCACTGAGCGCCGATTCGTCCAGAACGGCCGCCGAACTCAGCAAGCGACCATCGACCGGTATCACCTCCCCCAACCGCACCAGCAATGTCTGATTCAGCGTGACCTGCTCGATGGGGATCTTGCGCAGGCTGCCCCCCTCCTGCAACCAGGCAAAGTGTGGCGCGCGGTCGATGAGCGCACGCAACTCACGGTCAGCGCGTTGCTTGGTGAAGTACTCCAGGGCTCGTCCGGTCGCCAGCATCAAGGCGATCACCGCGGACACCAGTGCCTGCCCGAAAAACAGCGCCGAGGTGATGGACAGCAACGCAATCAGGTCCACACCGGCCTCGCGCCGGGCAAGGCGCCCCACAATCTCGATGAGCAGCACCGCAACCATCACCAGGCTGCCTGCGGCCCAACACATAGATGCCCAATCAGGCTGCTGCGCGACATGCGCAATGCCCCCGGCCGCCAGCGTCAGTGCCGTGAGCAGCAATAGGAGGGGATCCAGCCACTTAGCGAGCATGGAAGTGAGTTCCTCAAAAAGCGATTTGACCACCTCTGCCGTCACAACAAGGCCGAGCCAGGCCACGAGCAAGCACCTGGTCATGACGTTCCCGCTGTCGGTCCTCGCCTGCAAAGCGCAGCCGTTCGAATAAAATAGCTGGGTTTATCCAGTATTTGCGCTGACATTTATCACATAAACAGCGGGCGATTAACGGCGTGCGCCCCCTGGACCCTTTTTGATTTAGCTCAATATCTGTCGATCGCTCAGGCGTAAAAACAACAACGGATAGAACGAGCAAAGAGTCAATTGTGGCGAGCGGGCTAGCCATAATGCCGTTCAGTTAAGCGTACATCGCCTTCTGTAGGAGCGAGGGGGACGCCTAGTTCTTGCTCGCGAAAAACGTCAACGATAACGCGTGTTTCCTGAGTGAACGCGGCGCCTGTGAGTTCTTCGCGAGCAAGCTCGCTCCTACAAAAAAGCCTTAACTGAACGGCATCAGGGCTAGCCACAGTTACAGTGTTCGTCATCGACTGACCGGCATCAGGTTGTTGTGCCCCGTGTTTTTTTAATTGAGAAAAGGACACCATCATGAATGACTTAAGTTTGCGAAATACCATTTTGGATGAGCTGGATTTTCAGCCCGATATCGACGCTGCCCACATTGGCGTAAGCGTGGACAACGGTGTCGTCACACTCTCAGGCTACGTGAAAAGCTACGCCCAGAAGATCAGTGCCGAGCGTGCGGTCAAAACTGTCAAAGGCGTACGCGCAGTGGCTGAAGAACTCCAGGTCCGGCTGAACAAAGACGCCGGCACAGAAGATGACGCCATCGCAAAACGCGCCTTGAACATCATCTCGTGGCGATCCGATACACCCGAAGGCGACATCAAGGTGATCGTGCAAAAAGGATGGGTGATCCTTGAAGGCCAGGTGGATTGGCAGTATCAGAAGGAAACCGCCGAGAGTGCCGTGCGCAAACTGTCCGGTGTGGTGGGCATAGACAATCGCCTCACCCTGCGCACGAGAGTCAAGGTCACGGATATTCAGCAGAGCATCGAAGAGGCACTCAAACGCAATGCAGAAGTCGATGCCAAGGGCATACAAATCAAGGTCGTAGGCGGTGTGGTCAAGCTCGAAGGCAAGGTGCATTTCTGGCGCGAGCGTCAGATTGCGGAACGGGCCGCCTGGTCGGTGCCAGGTGTCAGTAAGGTGGAGGATTATTTGCTGATCGCCTGAATCAATGCCCCAAGGGTTAGGGAAAGGAGAAGGCAATGACGATCCTACTGGCAACCCAGCGGTTACGCCTGTATGACAGCAATGAGCTTGATAATGTGTTGCAGGCGATGGCGCGTAAGGCCACCCACTTGCTGCCAGCCTCGCACACGGCACTGATTGGCCTCCAACGCCGGGGCGAGCCTTTGGCTCAACGGTTGCGCCAGTGCATTGCGCGTCAGACCGGTCAACCGGAACTCCCTCTTTTCCCCCTTCAGGTCAAGCGTTACACCGATGACCTGCAAGTGCTGCATACCTACACGCAATTGATCGAGAACCCAGGCCTGGGCAACCTGGACGTTGCCAACACGACGTTCCTGGTTGTCGATGACGTGCTGTTTGAAGGTCATTCGCTGCTGCGTACTTGCGCCTATCTGGCACAACTGGGTGCTTGTCGGGTCTACACGGCGGTGCTGGTCGACCGACATGTCTGTCAGCAGCCGATCCGGGCCGACATTGTCGGCGTGCACCTGCAAGTCGCCGCCGATGACGTCGTCGAGTGCAACGTGCCGCCTTTCGAACAGGCGTTTTGCATCGAGGTGGTTCGGCATGGCGCTGCCCATCGGCGCTAGCTGATGGGGGTGTTATCTACGCAGGGTCGAAACCGCGATTACAGCGCTATTGCCGATGGTGCGAAAGCCGCCCTCTTCAACCGTCGGGAATCGCCCGACTGATTTGCAAGCGTTTTTCCGCAGCCAGGACGTGCCGAATCGTGGCGAGCACGGCGTCTGGACTGAGGCTCATCGAGTTGATGCCAATCTCCACTAGATATTCGGCCATCTCGGGATAATCCGACGGAGCCTGTCCACAGATTCCCGAGTGTCGAGTGTTACGCCTGGCGCCTTCTACCGCCAGGCGAATCATCTGTTTTACCCCTGGGTCGCGCTCATCGAAATCGAAAGCGACGACTTCCGAATCACGGTCCACGCCGAGTACCAATTGAGTCAGGTCGTTAGAGCCGATGGAGAAGCCGTCGAACAACTGGGCGAATGCATCGATCTGGATCACGTTGTTGGGTATTTCGCACATGATGTAGATCTCCAGCCCGTTTTCTCCGCGCTGCAGACCATGGCTGGCCATTGCCGCCAATACCTTTTCACCCTCCTTCACGGTGCGACAAAAAGGGATCATCAACTTGATGTTGGTGAGGCCTATGTGTTCACGCGCCCATTTCATGGCCGCGCACTCCAGCGCAAACCCTTCGGCATAGGCAGGATGGCTGTATCGGGACGCCCCCCGAAATCCGAGCATTGGATTATGTTCTTCCGGCTCAAAATACTGCCCGCCCAGCAGGGTTGCATATTCATTGCTTTTGAAGTCGCTCATGCGTACGACGCAAGGCTTTGGATACACCGCCGCGGCAATCGTGGCGACGCCTTCTGCCAAGGTCTTGATAAAAAAATCCGTCGGGTCTTGATAGGCCCTACTCAGCACCGCGATTGTTTCACGGGTGGCGTCATCCAGCTTTTCCGGGTGAGCAAGGGCCATTGGATGGACCTTGATGTATTCATTGATGATGAATTCCATACGCGCCAGGCCGATGCCATCTACCGGCAGGGAGGCGAGGCTGAAGGCCTGGTCGGGGTTAGCCAGGTTCATCATGATCTTGGTCGCGGGGCGTCCCAATTGGCTGAGGTCCGTCTCCTGGACATCGAAATCCAGTTCACCGTCATACACAATCCCGCTTTCGCCTTCAGCGCAACTGATAGTCAGCGACGCTCCGGTGTGGATGACCTCTGCCGCGTTCACTGCCCCCACGATCGCAGGAATACCCAACTCACGCGATACGATGGCGGCATGACAGGTACGTCCGCCCCCGCTTGTCACAACCGCCGCAGCGGTCTTGATGACGGGCTCCCAATCCGGCGTGGTGTTATCCGAAACCAGCACTTCGCCAGGCTTGAACTCGCTGAGCTGTTTGACATCGTTGATCACGCGGGCCTTTCCCGCGCCAATTTTGGTGCCGACCGCCTTGCCCTTCAGCAGCACTGTCGATCGTTGCTTGAGCTGATAAATGCGAAGCACGTTGCTGTTTTCTTGGGAGGCCACCGTTTCAGGACGTGCCTGTACCAAATATAACTGGCCGTCGACGCCATCCTTCGCCCACTCCATATCCATGGGTCTGTAAAAACCGGCTTTGCTCGAGTAGTGGTTTTCAACCTTGATGGCATAGTCGGCCAACTGCATGACGTCCTCGTCAGAGAGGCAGAAACGGGCTTGTTGTTCGGTGGATGTATCGGTATTCACGGTGTATTCCAGCGCAATATTTCCGGTATTGAGGGTCTCGGCAAACACCATCTTCTTTTCTTTGCTACCCAGACTGCGCTTGAGCACGGCGCGGTAGCCGGCGATGAAGCTGGGTTTGTGCACGTAGAAACTGTCGGGCGCGACCGTGCCCTGTACGACATTCTCCCCAAGCCCCCAGGCAGCGTTGATGAACACGACATCCTTGAAACCCGTTTCCGTATCCAGGGAAAACATTACCCCGCTGGCACCGAGATCGCTGCGCACCATTTTCATGACGACAACGGCGAGACAGACCTTGAAGCAATCAAAGCCGTGGTCATATTTGTAATGGATAGACCGATCGGTAAAGTTCGACGCCAGGCAACGCTTGTAGGCATCAAGCAGCGCCTCTTCACTGGCGATGTTCAGATAGGTGTCGTTCTGCCCGGCGAACGAGGCCAGTGGAGAGTCTTCGGCGGTCGCCGAGGAGCGCACGGCCAGTGAAATGCTGTCACCGTATTCGTGTTTGAGTTGTGCGTAGCTTTGCCGTATTGCCGCCTGCAGGTCTTCCGGCAGCGTACAGTCATATACGATCGCCCTTGCCTTCTGCCCACGGGCTTGTAAATCCTTGATGTCATTGGCATCGAGACCGTCAAGTGCCTCGTGCAGCCGCGCCCAGGTCTTATTGTGCTCAAGGACATACCGATACGCTTGTGAGGTAATGGCGAACCCATTGGGTACCCGTACGCCCTCACCGGTCAGCTGCTGGTACATCTCGCCCAGCGAGGCGTTCTTGCCGCCGACCTGCGCGACATCGTCGAGGCCCAACTCCTTGAACCAACGAATATATGGCTGTGAGTGCGTCACGACGCCTCTCCTCCATTGAGTGAGGTGACCCGCGGCGGCATTTGGGACCGCAGGGCCCATGGCAATGCCGCCGATATATCGCCCAAGCGCCCGGTTTTCACCAGGCCAGCCAACAGGGATGAGGCGATTGAGTGAGTATCTGGAGTTGCGACGTGTAGCCTCTGATCTTTATCAACAAATGCGCACGGCCACTTCAATAGCGCGCGCCAGGCAGTCGTGGGCCACCGACTGGATCCTGAAACAGGCCCACGCCTCCCGGCGTTCCCACTAAAACATCGGCGAGCTACTGACCACCCGCAGCGCCAATCCTTCGTACGCATCCAGCGTAATAGTGAATTCACCCTCAGCGGTCAGGTCGCCCTCCACCCGCTCATTGATGATGTCCACCACCGGCCCCGGTGCAATGTTGGGCAGGTGCAGGGTTTCTGTGATCGGCGTATCGCCGAAGTTCAGCGCGGTGATTTGTATACCTTTGCCGGCCGGCAGTTCGTGGACCATGATCAGCAAGCCAGGGTGCTCGACATCCGGTACCAGGATCTGACGGCTGGCGGCGATGTCGTAGGCGCGGCGCACGGCGAGGATTTTTTGCAGTTGGGAGGCGAACGAGTCGGGGTCCTGCAACTGGCTGTTGAGGCTGCCATACAAGGTTTTCGAGCGGGGCATCTGCCCCGCCGAAAGCTCGGCCTCCGGGTTGAGGTCCACCAGGTCATAGGCACCTCGGTGAATCCAGCGGGTGTCGCCATCCTGCATCAGGTGCGCGACCTCATCGGCGGCGAGTGGCAAGGCCCCCACCAGGTCCCAGCCTGACAGGGCAAACACCCCCGGCTGCATGGCGTTGTACATCACCAGCAGCAGGTGGATCTGGCGAATCTGCGCGATATCGGCCGACGTGATCGCGTCAAGATCGCGGATACCCAGCGCCGCCGTGATGATACTGGCGGTGGTGCAGGACACGCCGTTGGTAACGAACTTGAGGTTATACGGCGCATGCTCACCCGCCAGGCGTTCATACATCTGTTCGCGGATATGCTCGCGCAGGATATTGCCGGGAAAGGTCTGGCCCTGGTAGAGAAAGCTGTCATGGGCGTGCAGGGTCCAGAAGTGCACCAGCTCCAGGGTCAGTTCATCATGGTTTTGCAAGGCGTGGATCAGCGAGCCGGGGTCGATGCCAAGGTTGTGCATCTGGCGCAGCATCAGGCGCAAAAACTCGGTGTCCCCCATCAGCAAGGCATGCTGGTAGGCCGGCCGGGTGATGAAGTCGTAGGACAGGTCAGCACCGCCGTGGGACATGGAGGCGATATCGTCAACGGTGAGGTTCAACTCCTGGAAACTGAACCCGCCGGCCTTGCGGATCGCGCCACCCAGCAACTGGTTGCCGGTGATCGACAGCGGATGGCTCTCCGACCAGGCGGTGCCATCGAGCTTGCGCTCCACACCGAGAAAGCCGTTGGCATCCAGGCGCAGGATTTTTGCGCCCATCACATCGATGGAATGCAACGCGTCGCCAATGATCATCTGCTGCGCCGCAAACGTAGGGTCGAGCCAGTTCAGCGAGGGCTGGCCTTCCTTGAAGTAATGCAGGTACACCCAGCGGCGCGGCTTGCCGTCCACCCCGATGACCACCGGCGTGGTGCTCCAGTCGGTTTCCTTCACGCCGGGCTCAAAGAAGATCACCCGCTGCAACTGGCCGACGATGTAGTGCTTGTCACGCAGGGCGTCCACCTGGAGTGGGCTGAGGTTCTGCGCATCACGCCCCGCGGCGACGTCGGGCAGCAATGGCCAGTCTTCCTCGCGGATTTCGACCATGTGGTAGAGCCCTGGGTAATCCTCGTAGGCCATCTCGGCCAGACGAAAATCTGCGCCCTTGCCGGTGTGCGAGGGGATCACATCGTCGATGATCACCGCATTGTGCGCCGCCGCCATGCGCGTCAACGCCTGCAACTGCGCCTCGGTGCCCAGTTGCGGGTCGATGTCGAAACTGATGCGGTCGAAATTGCCGTCGATGGTCGGCGTGTGCGTGGTCCCGGACAAGCCGCCGGACTTTTTCAACGGGCCGTTGTGAATGCCCTGGATGCCGATTTTCGACAATGCATGCCACAACGTCTCATCGCCTAGCGCCTCCAGCACCGTGCCGTCTTCGCGGGTGACAATCGACGCCGGATAGGCGGTGAACCACACCGACGACAAGGCGCACGCGTCACGCGGGCGGGTCTGTGCATACGGCTGTTGCCACAAGCGGCCCTGCCCCGAATAGAGCTTGGCCCGCTGGCGCGCCGCGTGGAGCATGGATTGCTGCACCAGCCAGTGCACATGAGTGTCGTCAGCCGCCGTCATAAGCCCAATACCTGTAGTCGTGAAAAAGTTACTCGTAAGCATAGGAGCCACGACGGGGGCTATTCGTTGCATTGCAGACCCGCAACTACTGCAATTGGCGATACTGCCTGGGCGTAAACCCGGTCGACGCCTTGAACTGGCGGGTGAACGCACTGTGGTCGGTGTAGCCGCAGTGCAGGGCCACCTCGGTGATCGGCATATCGGTGTGCAACAACCGATGGGCATGGTCCAGGCGCACTTTCTGGATCATCTGGCGCGGCGTCAGGTGGAACACGCGCTTGCAGTAGCGCTCCAACTGCGCCACGGAAATGCCGGCGATACGGGTCAATTCACCCAAGGTGACACGACGGTTGAAGTGCGCGCGAATGTGCTCGTCCACGGCGGCCAGGCGTTGGTACGCCGGGTGGGTTTCGCTGGCGGATTGCAGGTCGACCGAGATGCCGGCGAGGCCAATGATCTGGCCTTCATGGTTGTACAACGGCCATTTGTGGGTCAGGCACCAGCCCGGTTCGCGAGTGCCGTAGAGATGCAGTTCAAGCTGGTCCTCCAGCACAACCCCCTGCTCGAGCACGCGTCGATCCTGTTCGGTGTAGCCCGGCCCCAATTGCTCTGGGAACACTTCGGCGCTGGTCTTGCCCAGCAGCGGTTGCAACTGCTTGAGGCCGCAGCGCTGCACCAGGGTGCGGTTGGCAAGCACGTAACGGGCGTCGATATCCTTGATGAAGATCGCGGCATTGGGGATCACATCGAGCATCGGCAATAGCTGCGCCACACCGGCCAACACCTGCTCGATGCTGTGCGGACGGCTCGCCTCGCTGCCTTGGCACAGGGTCGAAAACGCGCGCTGCAACATGACTTCCGCACCCCATTCGTGAGCCTGAGACCGAGCAGATTGCCCCATGTCCGGCGCGCTGTCGAGCGTGGGAAATTGTGCCGAATTCGTCATTCCTCGGTGCGCAAAACATCAATCGTCGCGCGGTTGATGGGTTCAGGATAGCGCCACTGCATGCCTATCCAATAACTCACAAGAAGGCGCCGCCATGTCTGCTCAAGGCAAGTTCAAGAAACAACTTTCACTGATGGACCTGACCTTTATCGGGTTGGGCGCCATCTTCGGTTCGGGCTGGTTGTTTGCAGCCAGTCATGTCTCCGCGATTGCAGGGCCTGCCGGGATTATTTCCTGGTTGATCGGCGGCTTCGCCGTTCTGCTGCTGGGCATCGTGTACTGCGAACTCGGCGCGGCCCTGCCCCGTGCAGGCGGGGTGGTGCGTTACCCGGTGTACTCCCACGGCCCGCTGCTGGGCTACCTGATGGGCTTTATTACGCTGATCGCGTTTTCCAGCCTGGTGGCGATTGAAGTGGTTGCCTCGCGCCAATACGCGGCAGCCTGGTTTCCCGAGTTGACCAAGGTCGGTTCCAGCGACCCGACGCCCCTCGGCTGGCTGGTGCAATTTGCCCTGCTGTGCCTGTTCTTCATCCTCAACTACCGCAGCGTAAAGACCTTCGCCATCGCCAATAACCTGGTGAGCGTGTTCAAGTTCATCGTGCCACTGCTGGTGATCGGCGTACTGTTCACCTTCTTCAAGCCAGCGAACTTCCAGATGCACGGGTTTGCGCCGTTCGGCCTGTCGGGCATCGAGATGGCGGTGTCGGCCGGTGGGGTGATCTTTGCGTACCTGGGGCTGACCCCCATCATCTCGGTGGCCAGCGAAGTGAAGAACCCGCAACGCACGATTCCAATCGCGTTGATCCTTTCGGTGCTGCTGTCGACCGCCATCTATGTGCTGCTGCAAACCGCGTTCCTCGGCGGCGTGCCCACACACATGCTCGCCGATGGCTGGGCCGGCATCAGCAAGGAACTGGCGCTGCCGTATCGCGATATCGCCCTGGCGCTGGGCGTGGGATGGCTGGCCTACCTGGTGGTGGCCGACGCGGTGATCTCCCCCAGCGGCTGCGGCAACATCTACATGAACGCCACGCCGCGGGTGGTGTACGGCTGGGCGCAGACCGGCACCTTTTTCAAGATCTTCACGCGGATCGATGAGAAGTCCGGCATCCCCCGCCCGGCGCTGTGGCTGACCTTTGGCTTGTCGGTGTTCTGGACCCTGCCGTTTCCGTCCTGGGAAGCGCTGATCAATGTGGTGTCCGCCGCGCTGATCCTCAGCTACGCCGTGGCACCCGTGACCGTCGCCGCGCTGCGCCGCAATGCGCCGGGCATGGCGCGTCCATTCCGGGTCAAGGGCATGGCGGTGCTCGGTCCGCTGTCTTTTATCATCGCCGCGCTGATCGTGTACTGGTCGGGCTGGAGCACCGTGTCGTGGCTGCTCGGCCTGCAAATCCTGATGTTTGCGGTGTACCTGCTGTGCGCCCGCTGGGTGCCGACCGCGCATGTGAGCCTCAAGCAACAGGTGCGCTCGTCAGCCTGGCTGATCGGCTTTTACGCAGTGACGATCCTGCTGTCCAAACTCGGCAGCTTTGGCGGCCTGGGCGTAATCAGCCACCCGTTCGACACCGTCGTCGTCGCCGTCAGCGCCCTGGGCATCTATTACTGGGGGGCAGCCACCGGCGTGCCAGCCCACCTGGTGCGCCTGGAGCACGACGCCGATGAGAGCGAAACCGTCGACGATCCCCACGGCAGCGCCACGCCGTCCCCGGCTTATCCCTGAATGGAGCGCGTTATGAAACGACTGCATGTCATCGACTCCCACACCGGCGGTGAACCCACGCGCCTGGTGATGAGCGGTTTCCCGGCACTGGCTGGCGCCACCATCGCCGAGCAACTCAAGCACCTGCGCACCGAGCATGATCAATGGCGCCGCGCCTGCCTGCTGGAACCGCGTGGCAACGACGTACTGGTTGGCGCGCTGTACTGCGAGCCCGTCACGCCGGGCGCCACCTGCGGGGTGATCTTCTTCAACAACGCCGGCTACCTGGGCATGTGCGGCCACGGCACCATCGGCCTGGTCGCCTCGCTTCATCACCTGGGGCGCATCGCACCGGGTGTCCACACCATTGACACCCCCGTCGGCCCGGTAGCGGCCACCCTGCATGAAGACGGCGCCGTGACCCTGCGCAACGTGCCCGCCTACCGCTATCGCCAGCAGGTGCCGGTGGAGGTCCCCGGGCATGGGGTGGTGTATGGCGATATTGCCTGGGGCGGCAACTGGTTCTTCCTGGTGTCGGACCATGGCCAGTCGCTGGAGATGGCCCACGTGGAAGCGCTCACTGACTACACCTGGACGATGCTCAAGGCCCTCGAAGCCCAAGGCATCCACGGTGAACACGGCGCGCTGATCGACCATGTCGAACTGTTCGCCGACGACGCCCACGCCGACAGCCGCAACTTCGTGATGTGCCCCGGCAAAGCCTACGACCGCTCCCCTTGCGGCACCGGCACCAGCGCCAAACTCGCGTGCCTGGCCGCCGACGGCAAGCTGCGCCCCGGCGAACCCTGGGTACAAGCCAGCATTACCGGCAGCCAATTCGAAGGCCACTTCGAATGGGACGGCGAGCGCGTGCGCCCGTTCATCACCGGCCGCGCCTACATGACCGCCGACAGCACCCTGCTGATCGACGAACAGGACCCTTTCGCCTGGGGCATCTGAGCCTGGGCCCCTTTTTACTGAACGCTGCAAGGAGCTAGAACCATGAGCGACAACATCTTCACCGGCTGCATTCCCGCCCTGATGACCCCGTGCACCGCCGCGCGCCAGCCGGACTTCGACGCCCTGGTGGCCAAGGGGCGTGAACTGATCGATATCGGCATGAGCGCAGTGGTGTACTGCGGCTCCATGGGTGACTGGCCGCTGCTCTCTGAAGCCCAGCGCCAGGAAGGCGTGGCGCGCCTGGTGGCTGCGGGCGTGCCGACGATCGTCGGTACCGGCGCGGTCAACAGCCGTGAAGCGGTATCCCACGCGGCGCATGCGGCCAAGGTCGGTGCCCATGGCTTGATGGTGATTCCCCGCGTGCTGTCCCGCGGCGCCTCGGCTACCGCGCAAAAAGCCCACTTCGCCGCGATCCTCAACGCCGCGCCCACCCTGCCGGCGGTGATCTACAACAGCCCGTACTACGGCTTCGCCACCCGTGCCGACTTGTTCTTCGAGCTGCGCCGCCAACACCCGAACCTGATCGGCTTCAAGGAATTCGGCGGTGGCGCCGACCTGCGCTACGCGGCCGAAAACATCACCTCCCAGGACGACAACGTGACCCTGATGGTCGGTGTCGACACCCAGGTGGTGCACGGCTTCGTCAACTGCAACGCCACCGGCGCCATCACCGGTATCGGCAACGCCCTGCCACGGGAAGTGCTGCAACTGGTGGCCCTGAGCAAGCAGGCCGCCAAGGGCGATGCCAAGGCCCGTCGCCTGGCCCGTGAGCTGGAGAGCGCGCTGGCGGTGCTGTCGTCGTTCGACGAAGGCTGCGACCTGGTGCTGTACTACAAGCACCTGATGGTGCTCAACGGCGACCAGGGCTACGCCTTGCACTTCAACGAAACCGATGCACTCAGCGATGCCCAGCGGCACTATGCCGAGAACCAGTACGCGCTGTTCCGCCAGTGGTACGCCAACTGGTCGGCTGAACAGAACCTCGCATAACCCCCGTGCGCCGCTGCGGTTCCTGCAGCGGCCAACCCTCTGTTTTCCAGGATGATCCCATGACTCTGACGGGCAAGATGCTGATAGGCCGGCAACCCCTCTGCGGCACGCGCGAGGCGGTCCGGGCCATCAACCCCGCGACCCACACGCCAATGGAGCCGGCCTACGCCGGCGGTGAACGCCAACAGGTTGAGCAAGCCTGCGCCCTCGCCTGGACCGCGTTCGACAGCTACCGCGAAACCACCCTGGCCGATCGCGCCACATTTCTCGACACCATCGCCGAGCACATCGAGGCCCTGGGGGATGAATTGATCGAACGCGCGAGCGCCGAAACCGGCCTGCCGCGCCCGCGCATCCAGGGCGAACGCGCGCGCACCTGCGGGCAGCTGCGCACGTTTGCGCGCTGCGTCCGTGCCGGGGAATGGCTGGACGTACGCGTAGACACGGCACAGCCGGAGCGCCAGCCAATGGCCCGCCCCGACCTGCGTCAGCGCCACATCCCACTGGGGCCGGTCGCGGTGTTTGGCGCGAGCAATTTCCCCCTGGCCTTCTCTGTCGCGGGCGGCGACACCGCGTCGGCACTGGCCGCCGGTTGCCCGGTGATCGTCAAGGCCCATGGCGCCCACCCCGGCACCAGTGAGCTGGTCGGCCGCGCAGTTGCCCAGGCCGTTAACGACTGCGGCCTGCCCGAGGGCGTGTTTTCGTTGCTGTACGGCTCCGGTCACGAGGTCGGGATCACGCTGGTGAGCGACCCGCGCATCAAGGCCGTAGGCTTTACCGGTTCGCGCAATGGCGGGATCGCGCTGACCCAGGCAGCGCAGGCACGGCCGGAACCGATTCCGGTGTATGCGGAAATGAGTTCGATCAACCCGGTGTACCTGTTTCCTGCCGCGCTGCAAGCCCGGGGCGAAGCCTTGGCACAGGGGTTTGTTGCGTCGCTGACCCAGGGGGCGGGCCAGTTTTGTACCAACCCCGGCCTGGTGATTGCGGTTCAAGGTGCCGCCCTGGACCGCTTCGTCAACCGGGTCAGCGAGCTACTGCCGCGCAGCCCGGCCCAGACCATGCTCACTGCGGGGATTTTCAGTGCCTATGCAGAGGGCGTCGAGGCATTGACCCGTCACGCCCGGCTCGTCGCGCAGGGCCAGGCGGCGCAAGGTCCGAATCAAGGCCAGGCCCATCTGTTCCTGGCCTCGGCCGACGCGTTCCTGGGCAACGCCCATTTGCAGGCCGAAGTCTTCGGTGCCACTTCGCTGGTGGTGGCGTGCGCCGATGAGGAGCAAGTACGCCGGGTATCCGAACACCTCGAAGGCCAACTCACCGCGACCCTGCACCTGGATGAAGACGACCTGGTGCCTGCACGCACGCTGCTGCCGGTATTGGAGCGCAAGGCCGGTCGCCTGCTGGTCAACGGCTGGCCGACGGGGGTCGAAGTGTGCGACGCCATGGTCCATGGCGGCCCCTTCCCCGCCACCTCGGACTCGCGCAGCACCTCGGTGGGCACGGCGGCAATCCTGCGATTCCTGCGCCCGGTGTGCTACCAGGATTTCCCGGACAGCTTGCTGCCGACCGCACTCCAGCACAGCAACCCGCTGCTGTTGCGGCGCCTGCTCGACGGCCAGAGAGAGGCGTAGACCATGGCCGATTCCAACCCAACGGATATCGCCATCGTCGGCGCCGGCATCATTGGCGTCGCCTGTGCCTTGCAGTTGGCGCGCCAGGGCCGCCAGGTGGTGGTGATCGACCCACAGGACCCCGGCATGGGGGCCTCCTATGGCAATGCCGGCCACCTGGCCACCGAACAAGTGTTCCCCATTGCCGACATGTCGATCCTCAAGCGCCTGCCCGCCATGCTGCTGGACCCCATGGGCCCACTGCGCCTGGACTGGAAATACCTGCCCCGCGCCCTGCCCTGGTTCGCACGCCTGCTGTTGAACCTGCGCCCGGCCAGCTACCATCGCACCGTGGCCGGTATTCGTGCGCTCAATGAAAGCAGCCTCGGCGCCTGGCAGCGCCTGCTCGACAGCATCGCGCAGCCTCAGTTACTGCGCCAGGACGGCTCGTTGCTGGTGTTCGAACAGGCCGCTTCGCGCGCGACGCTCGAGGCGCTGCGCCAGCGCATGCAACAACAAGGCGTGCCCGTGGATGTGTGGTCAAGCGCCGATATACGCCGCGCCGCGCCACAGCTGAGCGAGCAGCTCCTGGGCGGGTTGTTTTTTCCGGCGACAGGGCACTTTCTCGACCCTTACCAGGTGGTCTGCGCATTAGTCAGCGCCGCCCAGGCCAGCGGCGTGCAGTTCCTCAAGCGGCGGGTGCTGGATGGACGGGTTGACGCCCAGGGCGTGTCGCTGAGCACCGACCAAGGCCCGTTGGCCGCGCGCCAGGTCTTGATCGCCTGCGGTGCCCACTCGGCAAAACTCACCGCCGCGCTGACCGGTAAAAAAGTCCCGCTGGACACCGAGCGTGGCTATCACCTGATGCTGCCCCAGGAACACGGGCGACTGCCATTCGCCGTCACCTCCCTGGAGCGCAAGTTCATCATGACCCCCATGGCTGGCGGCTTGCGCCTGGCCGGCACCGTCGAATTCGCCGGCCTCGAGCGCCCGGCCAACATGCAGCGCGCCTGGCAATTGCAACGGCTGAGCGAAGGCTTGTTTCGCCAGGCGTTGAACGCGCAGGACGCCACGCCCTGGATGGGGTTCAGGCCATCGTTGCCGGATTCGCTGCCCGTGATTGACCGGGTGTTCGATGGCAAGGTGTTGTTGGCGTTTGGGCATCAGCATTTGGGGTTGACGCAGGCCGCGGTAACGGCGGAGTGGGTGGTGCGACTGGCTTCAGCGCCGGCGACACTCTCGGGCATGGACGCCTATCGACTGGATCGCTTTTGAGAACACTCGCCGGGGCAGACTTCTTCCCGGTTGACGTCGCCGCCCGACAGCACATCGCCTGCGTCAGGCTATTTGACCAAGCGTTTTTCCTTGGAGGGGCGGTATCCAAAATACGCGCTATAACACTTGCTGAAATGACTCGGCGACACAAACCCGCATGCCACCAGCACATCCACCTGGGACAGCTCGGTGTGCTGCAACAAACGCCGTGCCTCGGTCACGCGCAGTTCCATGTAATAGCGCTGCGGCGTGGTGCCCAGTTGCTCCTTGAACAGCCGTTCGAGCTGGCGACGGGAGCGGCCGACATAGACAGCGAGTTGGTCGAGCTCAAGGGGCTCTTCAAGGTTGGCGTCCATCAGCTTGACCACTTCGCGTAGCGGCGCGCTGACGCAGACGTTTTCCGTCGGTTTGATGCGCCGGTAGCGCGATTCTTCAAACGCGAGGATGTCTTCGATACCTTCGACCAGGGCTTTGCCGTGCAGGCCCTTGATCCAGTCGAGGGCCATATGGAAGGCACCGGAGGGGCTGGAAGCGGTGAGGCGGTCGCGGTCGATGACGTAGGGTTCGCTGGTGACATGGGTGGCCTTGGACACTTCCGCAAGTGCCGGGCGATGTTCGGGGTGGGTCGCGCAACGATAGCCCTGCAACAGGCCGGCGCGGCCGAGGAACCAGGCGCCGTTCCACAACCCGGCGAGGCTGACACCCTGCTCGGCGGCGGTGCGCAGCAGGTGGATGAAATCGTCGTTGGCCTTGAGTTCGGTGCGCAAGCCACCGCAGATCACCAACAGCTCCAGCGCCTGCAGCGCCGCGATATCAAGGCACGCGTCGGGGCGGATCACCAGACCCAGGTCACTGATGACTTCGCCCTCGTCGCAGCCAAAAGTGCGCGAGGCAAACAGTTCAGGGCGCAACAGGTTGGCGGTGACGAAGGTGTCGAGGGTCTGGGTAAATGCCGGCAAAGAGAAGTGTTCCAGCAGCAAGAAGCCGACGCGGGTGACCGACGCCGGCTGCTGGGAGGGATCATCGAGGTAGCGCAAGTTCTTGCCTTTCATGCCGCCGCTGAATTGACGTCTTTCCATCGAGGGTTGGCCCACTGTTATTGTTGATGCCGTGGGCGCCATCTTAGGGGCAAATGCGGCGGCTGTCTCAGTCGGTACGCTACGGCCGGCGCTGTACCAAGGTGCGCTGGGTCTCTGATCTTGTTAAAACCGGGCCCTTGGAAAGCCCGTGGCACAGCCTCACAAACGCATCTGATACGGTTTTTTCGTCGTCATCTGGGTCTGTATCGAAAACCGCCCGGGGCGGACAATGGCACACATCCCGACACTTCTGTCGCTCCCCTTCCCTTCGGAGGCCTTATGACCAAGATGGCACTTTTCCTGTTCGGCTTTTTGGTACTGACCATCGGCATCGGCCTGTTGGCGACCATTTCGCCGGTCTGATCAACTGGCAAACAGCATCGGATACAGCGATAGCACCAACAAGCCCGCCATCGACAGGTTGAACAACCGCAACCAGCGTGGCTCGCGCAACACATTGCGCAGGCCCGTGCCGCAGCCCACCCACACGCACACACTGGGCAGGTTGACCACGGCAAAGACCAGCGCAATCACCAGCACGTTGGTGACATAGCCCTCGACCGGCGTGTAGGTGGTGATGGCTCCCAGCGCCATGATCCACGCCTTGGGATTGACCCACTGGAACGCCGCCGCCCCCAGGAAGGTCATGGGCGTGCTGTGCTCATCACTGCTTTCGGACATGCCGCCCGCGGTCGCGATCTTCCACGCCAGGTACAGCAGGTACGCCGCGCCCACATAGCGCAACAGCGTGTAGGCCCAAGGGAATAGCTTGAACACCTCGCCCAGGCCCAGGCCGACCGAAATCACCAGCAGCATGAAGCCGATACTGATCCCCAGCGCATGGGGCATCGAGCGACGAAAGCCGAAGTTGACGCCCGAGGCGAGTAGCATGGTGTTATTCGGACCGGGCGTGATCGAAGAAACGAAGGCAAACAGCACAAAGGCCGATAACAGGCTGGTCGACATAAACATGATGGGCATCCAAACGGGCGGTATGCCTGCGACGATAATGGGTTATGGGGCCCGTTGCCCCGTACAGCCAGGGGTAGATCGAGGCGTACAATTTGATGGCAGCGCTTTCACAAACCTTTCACAGGCAAGCGCCTAAGTTGAACCCAGCTCCTAGTGAACATCCCCTTTAGCCCGCTCTCCCCATCGCGGGCTTTTCTTTGCCTTGGATTTGGCCGATGCAAAAAAAAGAGGCAAGCCATTGGCCTGCCTCCATTGCCTGCTATCAACGCAAGCCAGGACCACCAGGCCCGCCAGGACCATGGCCACCGCCATGACCGCCGCCACCGCCCGGAGGCATGAACATCCAGCAACCGGACAAGGTCGACAGCAGCGCGATAACCACAACTGCCTTGGTTAGATAACTTAACTTCATGACCACACTCTCTTACTTGACGAGATTAACTTCTCGCACGGTATGACAGCGCAAAACAAAGTGCGTCACGACTATCGTGTAACCTGATGGTAGGGTTTGTAAGGTGGGCGGTACACACTGCCCACCCACAGCTTGAGTGTCGCTGTATGCGTCACCGGGTAAGAACATGCCTGGAATTCGAGGAACTTGAACGGCACCGACCGGAGAATTAAATGGAAGAACTCATACAGGGGCTCAACGGGCCCAGGACTGCTCAGCAAGAACTGTTTTACGACCTGGAAGATGCGGCAGCGGTGATTGGATGGTCAGTGGTTGAACTGACAGCGATAGCCGCAAGCGGCAAAACCCCGGCTGAGACGCAAGCGCTGATGAGAATATGCGCGCTGCTGGCGGCTCAGCAGGAAAAGCTCAGTGTGTACGCGGATGAAGTAAAAGACCAATGTATCGTCAGGCCCGACGCCTGACTGGGATGCGAGTGCAACTGGGCAGTGCCAGGAGGGGCATGCACCCTTCACTTGTCCAGATTCAATAGTTCGTGCATCCGCTCCCCTATCATCCCCCGCAACCAGGCTGCATGAAACTCCATTTCTTCCAGAGAACTACCTTCAGCCAATCGATATTCGGACACATTGCCCTTCGGTCCATGGCATACGACGCTGAAATGGCCATGGCGATCAAACATGGCGACCACGTAAGGGCAGATATAAATGATGTCGCTGAATGGCACGCGCACTTCGATGGGTTTACGGACGCGATGGGTGACAGTGAGTGTAAGGAGCTGCTGGTTTTCGTCGAACGTAAAGGCCTGCACTCGAGGCGCGGAGGAAGCCCAGGCAAGCATCACCCCCATGAGCACCGCTGTGCCAAGCAGGGGCAGGATAAGCCACGACTCTGTAAAGCTCGTCCCATGGCTGGGCGGCACACCTTGCATGGCTTCGAGGCCGAGAATAACCAACATCACCAGCCCGTAGCCCGGCAACAGCAAAAGCAACCCCACGAAGAAACCAAAAAGGCCCAGACCAGTGCTGCCAACGACCGGTATATTCGGGCCGTAATGCCAGATAGGTGGATGGGCGGCGGGGGTTTTAGTGCCTGGTGCGGCTAAAGGCGTTGCGACGAGGTGAGGCGGGCTTTGACGATTCATCCAGCAGGCTCCAGGAATGCAGCACAGACGTTATCACTGCTGACCCTTGAAAAGGGCGGCGCCACGAAATCGTCAGTGAAAACGTCGCCCGATCGACGAACAAGGCAAAACGGCGCTAAAGAAGCAGCTTAAACGTGAACAGGTGGTACCTTTTTTTGCCACGTTAGAGCCGTGGTCGACCGCTTTGCCGTCGAGCTGCAATCAACTACTGAATGTATGTTCGCATGCGTTGCATTTGTAATTGTCCAAGATGTATTCATCTACGGCTTTCCCTGCCACTGCTCCCGCCGTAGCACCGACTGCCAAGCCACCTAAAAAACCGATCACACCGCCAACGAGCGTCCCAACCCCAGGAAACAGGGCGCTGCCTATCGCAGCACCAGCAGCGGCGCCTTCACCCCCGCCTGCTACTGCTCCTATCCCACCGGCTACGGCTCCAACGCCTCCTGCGACTTTCGTCCCGATATTTCTTTTCTGTGTTTTATCAGAACCACAACTTGGGCATGTGACTGGCATGTGACTTCCTTGGCGATTTAGTTTTTCGTTGGTTGCGAATTTTTAACGGACGAACAGTTCGAGGTGCAGATAAGTGAACGCCAGATGACGCCGATCGAACCGCAGCGTGGTGACCCAAGAATGAAGATCAGGTCTTCAGTGTTCGGTCCCATCTCTCGACATCATCCCAAGTGATCGGCTGATGATTTTCTCTTGCTCACCAGCGACATAGGCTACTATTTCGCCATCATGGTGTCCACGGATCGCGCTTGGCCGAATCTGTTGAAACAGTCGGTTTTTCAGAACACGGTGGAATGGGGCGATCAAAGCGCCTCTTCCGTACGTTTCCACGTGAAATCTCAGCCTAAAGGCGCTGCCAATATTCAAGATTTCAATCTTCGATGCATGCTTTGATGCCTCAAGAACTGCCGCCGAGGTTTTCAACAGAATCGACCGTTGGCGGACGCCTACGCTCCTCAGCCTTGAGCACAATCTCACGTCCAATCGAAGAGAATCCGCCCATATGGCGTATCGTTTTTGCCGACAAAAAAGTGTGGCCGCCGAAGCGATCCAAAAAATTGCGGACGCGATTGCCAAATCGCGGCCAATAAAAAACCCCGTAGACGTTAATCTACGGGGTTTTCAAGAGTGGAGGCCGAGGTCGGAATCGAACCGGCGTAGGCGGATTTGCAATCCGTTAGCGGCCCCCTATTTCATTGGGCCTCTACGATCAAGTATCTGTATTCATTAGTATTTTGTACATCATGCTGTTTATTCATACAGCGGTATATGGGACATTCAGTGTCCCAGGATTGTCCCACATCCCCCGGCGCCCTATTTCGCCTTGATGGCCGCTACCAGGCGATCAGAAATCGCCTTCATCCCGTAATCCTTCGGATGGGAGTCGACGCCGGCCGACGGGTAGTCAACCATGGCGCGGTCCGTGTTGCCCGGGTCGGTGTAGATGTCGCCGATGTACACGTAGGTGCCACCAGCGGCCTCGCAGCGCTGCTTGATCGCCCGGTCCTTCCAGTCAGACTGCCACCACGTCGACACGCAGTAGATCTGCGCTGGGGTCTTCTTTACCGCATCCAGCAAGTCGCCGTAGGCAGACCAGAAGTTGTAAAGGTTGATGACCGACTGGATCTTCTGCTTCTTATTCAGCTCGACATTGTCGCCAAGTTGAAGAACGACAATTTTCGGGCTCTTTGAAAGAATGGAGGCCAGGGAATCGATATGGCTTTTAGTGACACCGTCATCAGATTCAAATGGATAGAAGTTCCTAGCGTATGCACCATCGGCGCTAATGCCAAGTTCTCTCAGGGTTACATGCACATAATCGGTTGACTCGTACTTGGCGGCCATCCCATGAGCGCCATACCAGCCGAGCTCAGCACTGGCCGGGTGGAATGTCAGGCTGTTCCCGATAAATACCATCTCGGGGTTAGCTGGCTCGCTTGGAGGCGGCACCGCTTTGAACTCTTTTTTTGGCGCGCACCCGGAAGCGCAGAAGATTGCAGCAACAAACGAAAGAGAGAAAACCGCCTTGAATAGAGCGCCAGAATACTTGATCACTGAAATCAATCCATGAGTAAAGATTTTCATTCTAACTACCCGTTGAGGCTAAGGCCATGTGACTTTTATCGACGGCACACATTTACGACGTAGTCCTGGAGCGCTTTCAGGGCTGCTTGATCGGCGATAATCCCGGCGCGGATATCGAAAACAGTTGATCCAGAAGCTGCAGAGAGTTCGACGGAGCCTGCATCGCCCAGGCCGGAGGCGCTGGCGGTACCGGGCACGTCGCCGCTACTGGCACGACAACTTCCCGCGATGCGCAGCCGGCGAGCAGAGTCAGCAGCAGCGCGGCGCAACTTTTCATTTTCAGCGAGGCCATCGGTCTTCTCCTTCTGGGCTTTCTGGTCGAGATCGGCGAGTGCCTGCTCGGCTTGCTGCTGCTTTACAAGTGCCTGGCGCGCTTGGGCTGCACCAGCGTTGGCGATGTTGGTTAGATCGGCCTGATAGCTGGCTTTGTTGTCGGAAATGATCTTTCCATAGCTGTTGGCCTGCCACATCCAGGCACCGGTGGCGCCGATCAGCAGCGTGACCATATAAGGAAGGGCTTTCAGCAGAAGCGCGTTCATGCTGATGCCACTCCTATGGCTACGGCCTGGGTACCGGTCTTGCCGGCGAACAAAGCAGCCTCTGCCGCTCGACGGCGCGTAAGCCCGCGCATGGGCTTGCCTGCCGCTTTATTCCAGCGGGCGAACTGACCCGCAGCGCCGGCCATGTCGCTCGCATTGATCAGCTTCAGCAGTGTCGAGCCCTCAAAGTTGCCGGCGCCCAGGTTGTAGACGAAGTCAACCAGAGCGTCGAACTGGCCCTGTGACAACCCGGTGGTAACCGCGCACGAAACAGCCATCTCGCGTTCAGCAAGGTCGGTCAGCAACTGTGCATCAGCCTTCGCCTGGGTCCACACCAGCCCCTTAGCGACTTCAGGCCCCGTATGCCCCCAGCCGATCGTCCACGGCGCCCCACCAGTGGCTGGGTCTGGATACGCGCTAAGCGAGCAGTTCTCGAAATACTTCAGCACGGCGATGCCGTTCTGTGATGTGCGCATGGTTTTCTCCGGGCACAAAAAACCGCACCAAGGCGGCTGTGACCATCTGGATTAAGGGGATGGAGGAAGAACCAAGGCTTCAAGTGCGGACAATCTGGCTGCGATATCGCCCGGCAGCGTTTCTTGAGTGATCTCTACCATTGTGTCCGAGTTTTTCAGCTTATTTTCGTGGAACACAACGGGGAACGGCGGATCAGGGTATTTCACCCACTCCCACTCGCCGGTTGAGCGGGCGAACCAATCACCGAAACGGTCAGGTCGGTTAGTTGGCCAGTCAAACAGCATTAGCATCCAACCTACAGTTGGTGTCCAAGGCTGATCTTCTGGCATTGGAAAATGTTCTGCTGAATCTATTAAACCGTACCAAAGCATATTCTATACCTCATTAATACAATAAAACTAAGAGTATATAGCTAACTATTCGGCTCTACTGGCCACACAATTTCAGTAGGGAATCCTTTCTGCTCGGATATAGCACCTACATCAATTCTGTACTGCTTCCATTTTGCTAAAAGAGCTATATTGGCATCCGGTTTTTTTAAATCAACAGCATCTTGTAGCGGTGCAATTCTAATAGCAGCAACGCCTAGGCGACGATCGCTTTCAGCCGTAGCAGCCAAGGAAAGCTCTTCTTTTTTCATTTGAGCTATATACTCATTGCGATTTGGAAAGGCCAATAACATTTCGTCATCAGAAGGCCATGACTCAAATACAGCCTCATCATTGTTAGGAACATAATTTTCGTCGCAATTAGTGCTATAAAAACCGTTATTACTTATTAATAGTTTCAAAAGTTATCCTCCCAGCCCATGCAGCGGAGTCTAGAGTTAGCCGCATTTGAAGCATAATAGATGTTAGATTCTTCAAGAACAAATTCAAAGGGATAAACAATTACTCCACCCTGGCCAGCTGGAAGCCCCATAAAAGCTGGTGGTGATGTTTCTACCTGATTTGTTCCGTAGTTTCCATTTGGAGCGCATAGAAAAACCATACCATTTTCTGTGCCTCGAATTGAAAATTTAATCTTTACAGCTGTTGGAGGCACAAAGGCCGCAACAGGAACGGCTGTGTATAGCGGAGTAGTTACGTTTCCAGAAGCCCCAGAAACCATAACAGGCGCGTTGAGCGTATTTCCGCTAGTAGCCACTGAATACTGAACAGTACGACCCACTTGGAAAAAGCGAAGAGGGTTTTTGCTTGCGGTACCATCAGTTCTAACCCAGCCAACACGTGCTTTGTGCGTATAGCCTGAAGGCATCGTTGGCGCAGTAGCACTTAGGGATAGGAGTCCTGATGGAGTTCCTCCATTCCAAATGACCCATACGCTGTACCATGTAGAGGCTGTTTGGCTGTTTGCCGCGCCTACATCTAATCCTCCAGCACCAGAAATAGTAAATGATGGCGTAACGCTAACGGCCTTCAATGTCTGATAGAAACCCGCTGGATTTGAAACCATCAATTCATCAGCGGTGTAAGTGACTACAGCGCTTAGGCCGGTAGCCGATCCGGCAAGATTCTTAAATCCACCCGTTACCCCGGTTGCATTTTGAAGCCCAATTACAAGCCAAGCAGAATTACCATTTGATACCAGGGTTACGGAAGTACCCATTACCAGTTGATAAGTTGTTACGATCTGATTTGTGTACATCCCATCAGAACCGCTACAAATTAAATTAAGAGAGCCTGCGCCAAAATTCCAAAAGGTAATCGTTGTTTTTGCTGGAACCGCCGAAGCTAGCGGGAGTGTTGCATTTAACGGGGTTGCGTTTGTTGAGTACACCAGCCCACCAGCAATCGCTGCGGTAAAAGTGGTATTGGCAGATATCCCAGTAATACCGCTAAATTGAAGCCCCACACCCTGAACGAAAGCTGTAGTTGCAAGGTTAAGAGAGTTGTCGAACTGTGCCGCGGTTACGCCAGTGGAGTTTGGCAACTGGTCAAGAAGTACAAAGTCTGTGCCGTCATAAAAGATATCCGAGGTCTGACCCGCCGAGATGGCGGCAGCGATCTTCCCGCCGGTGGAGTTGTATTGCTTGATGTTCTTTGCGCCCAGGCCGGACACGTTAATCGTTGGAGTTGCACCACCAGCAGCGTTGAATGTTACTTGGAAACGCTGATTTGCCGCGTAGCCGGACAGTGCGGGAACTGGAGCAAGTGTGAATGCTGGAGATGTGCCTGCAGCGGTAAACGCAACCAGGCCCTGACCCTGAATCTGGCCGGCACTGACGGCGTGCAATGTTTTTGTGGCTGGAGCAACCTGAAAGCCACCACCGCTGCTTTCCACCAGAACCCACGAGCCGCCCCCAATGGAGCTATTCCACTGAACCCAGACATCGCCATTCGCGATGATCTCGCCACCCTGGAGCGCTGCGTGGTTACCACCGACTATAGGAGCTGCGGTGATGCCATTAGGGCTGAATGTGGTCGCCCCGGTATTTGTATTGGCCGCTTTGAAGCGCAAAACCAGGGAGTCGGAAACCGTCACGGCCGGCGAGAAGGTGGCGGCGCATGCGTTTACGGTGCCAACGTCCAGCGCAAACGTGGTGTTGCCGCTCTGGATCGACTGGATAATGCCGGATGGCAGCAATGGCGCGCCAGCGTACTGGGAAATATTGCCGGAGTTGATGACGGTCTGGCCGAAAGCCACGGTCACCACATACAAGCCAACATAACCGCTGTCTGGAGCGGGAGTGACTTGACTGCCACTGGCAGCCGACGCACCGGCTTTGACTTGAACAATAGCCACGCCTTTACGGGCGGTGTTTTGAGTCAGGCCGTTGTTACCCATGCCGCTGAATGGAAGTGCCGGGTTGGCGCTGTTGTAATACGGAAGCAGGACAGGCGTCGAGTCTTGGTCTTGATACGTGGCCTGGACCAGGTAGTTTATCGACTGGCCTGTAGTGGTTGGCGCAGGGCAGCTCAGCGTAACGCCATCCAGCAAGATCCCCTGTTTCAGGATCGAGTGGGTGGTGTCCGCGGGAAGTGTGGAGAATGCCAGTGAGTCGATGTTGGCCATGGCGTAGATTTCGCCAGGTGCTACCACCACCTGCAGCGAAGCGGGCCCGGTTGGAGTGACCGCGAAGCCGTTGGCAATCGTGCTGGTGCCGAGCATTGCGGCAGCAAGCTTTGAATTCCCACTCATGGCATCTTTTGCCATCTGCAGCAGTGTGGTTTCAGGCAGGATCTGGCCTGGATATACGATCTGTCTGTCCATGGGTGCCCCATAAAAAAGGCCCGCACATGGCGGGCCTGGATTCGAATGAATGGTTTCAGTTGGTAATGCGATACCAGACCGTGGTGCCGTATGGCTTGGTCGCCTCTATTGCGGCGACGATGTCGGCATCAGAGACTTCCGGGAAAAGCTGGGTGGCTGGCAGTAGGCCGCTTGTCATCGACAGGCCGAAGTAGTTGGTCGCAATGCCAGGCCAGTTCGCGGCACCGTTCCCGGCTGGCCGATACGCAGTCACAAACGCCTGATAGGGGCAACTGGTCGAGCCAAGAGGGCCAGCAACACCAAGACCGAGCGTAAACCCAAGACACCCACAGTCATCCGGCTTTGCAGGCTCAATGATCAGTGGCCGGCGGCCGGTAAGATCGAACAGCACTTGATCCATGCCGTGTTGCGTTGCTCGCTCACGAAAGATGTTGATCAGGATTCGGTTGCGGTAACTCGCGTCAAGCTGGCCTGCATACCGGATAAGGCCGCTGCCAAAGAAGTCGAGCCCGATGATGTCGAGCCAGCCATCCGTGGCCGTCTTGATGCGGGTCTGCGCCTTCGCATATAGATAGAGGGTGAATCCCCATGACAGCGCCTGCGCGTAGCCCCACAGCAGAGCATCGCGCACCGGGTTGTTGTCGGTGAACCACCCGAGAGGGAGCAGGCTTTTCAGCCGTTCGAACATGTCACCTTGGTCGCCAACGCTCATTTAAGCCACCGTCACTGTGCCCGGTCGGATGACCTGCTTATTGGTTGCTGCCAGGTCAGCCGTGCCGCCGTTCAAAAGCACCGCTGAAACGTTGGTGATAGCCGGGGTGACGCCATATGCAATTGCGGCGAGCTGCGTATAGGGGAGGATCTGGCCGAGCGCCAGGCTGGATATGTAGGACTGAATTGCGGCGACCACCTGGGCAACGACAACGCTATGAGTGACCGTTGAGTCGGTGGTGATTGTCATGCCGACGTTTGCTGTCACCAGCGCCGGAGGGAAAACCCCGTAGCGCGTGGTGAATGCCCGAGCGGACTCAATAGCGGCTCCGGCGGTGACCAGGAAAGATCCAGGGGGCGCTCCGCTTCCATCGTCAACTACCGCGTAGAAGTACCCATACAGAACGTTCCCGCTGTAGTCCTGGTTCTCGGTCAGCGTGTAGCTGACGCCCTGCTGCATGGACGACAGAGCGTACTCGATTGCCGCCTTGGTGCCCTTCGATAGCGACTGCACCCACAGCACAAAGCGCGCGCGGAACGGAGAGTCCTCTTCTTGGTCGACGCCGCCAGCGAACACGGCGAGGTTGGTCACGGTATCAATTCCGCTGATGCTGCCAACGATAACCGTAACCGTGCCGATCAGGGCGTTACCGGCAGCACCTGCAGTGCTCGCCACCACCGGAACAGTTGCAGACGCTGTGCCGGCCGGGATCAGGTATCCACCAAGATCGGCGCTGTACATCGTGTTGGTCGTGTCAATCGTGACAGTGTACTGCTGCGACCCGTCAGTTGATCCTACGATTGCACCCACCGGGATCAACGCAGAGACGGTAGGCGTGAACCTAGAATAGGTGACGCTGCCAGTAGCGAAGCTCGCAGACAGGCGGAAGAAGCCGAAGTCAGCCATCCAGCTGTCGAGGTCTGCGTCTGAAGACGTGGATGCTCGAGTGGTGGCCAGCAGCGTGACGATCAACTGCTGTAGCCACTGCAAGACGCTGGCGTTACTTTCGGCGATGGCGCGAAGCAGGGAGCCAATGGTGAAGTCAACAAGCCCGGCGGCGCGGCCCTGGATCGCTGTCACCTGGTCCCGTACCAGCGTGGTGAAATCCTTGATATTGAGCGATGCCATATCAGCGATTTACCTCAAACGAGAGCGTCACCGGCTCGCCAAGCGGCGCATCGGTGTAGCTGATAGTCACGGAAAGGGTCTGGTTGTCAGTCGAGACCGAGATAACGGGGGCTGGCTTTTTGGCAACGCAACCCTCAAGCAGGATTTGGCCGCGAATCAGAGCGATGATCTCGGGTATGTTGGTGAGCGCGCCCACGTAACGGCCAAGGCCGGCGCCATATTCCATATGGCACAGGTAATCGCCTGGGTTGGTGATCAGCCGCCGCAGAATGCGCTGCTTTCCACGCTCGATGCCCTCTGCAATCGAAAGGCTGCCCGTGGGCGACAACGATAAGTCATCCCCAACGTAGTGATTCAGGTCTTTCATGGTGTAGGCGCCCCTGTTTTGCCGCTGATGGTGCCGCCTGTGTGGATGTGGGCTTTCAGGCTGATCGTGTCGGCCTTGACGTCGCCGCCAGAGACAACAACACCTGTCGAGTCGGTCACGGTAAGGGTATGGTCCATCGTGACCGGGCCGCCCGTGAAGTGGTGGGCCGGCGCGTCATAGCTGATGGATACGGCGGAATGCAGCGTGACAGTGCCGTCGGCGTTGAACTTGAGCAGGGAGCCGGACTGGTGAACCATCCAGATTTCCCCGGACGGCACCGGCATAGGCAGATTCACGGAGTTGGTGTGCCTGGCCGTGACCTTGCCCAGGTTTGGGTCGCCAGAATCAAACGAAACGGTTACCTCGTCGCCGATCTGCGGACCAACAGCCACGCCCCAGCCGTTACCGACGCCAGGGCAATCAAGCTTGACCCAGTTTGTTTCCCGCCCTTCCGGCTGGATCGCAACCTTCACCACGCCGTTGACTGGGTCGTACCCGGTGATCGTTCCCGTCCGCGGCCCGGTGCCATCGTCACCAAGACGCTGCCTGGCCGCATTCATGAGGCTGTCGATCATGGCTGCACCAGTGAGTTGGGATTATGGTTCTTGGCGGTCAGGCTCATCGTGTAGCCCGACTCGAAGCTCATCGATCGGCGCACGGCGTCGACGTAATACAGCTGGTCGAACCCTGAACTTGTGCCTTCCTGGCGCACGATGGTGTTCGGCATCAGCAAGTTGTCGCCCGGCATCGAGCAGGACATTCGCATCTCATGGTCGGTGATCTGCTTGTGGATCTTCTGGGCCAGCAGAATCGCCTGAGCCTTGTCCAGACCATTGCGCTTTATCTCGTAGACCTGGCGCTTCGACGTGGATTGACCGGGGGAAATACCCTTGGCTGAGTTGTTCGGGTACGTCGCGGCGACCGTCTTCCCGTCCTTGTAGGAGATGACCTGAACTGTCACGCCCAGGGCTAGCGTCAGGTCGCGCTCGAAGGTGATGTCGTCGGCCGTGTTCGACTGCGGGTAGTGATAGGCGTTCGGTGCGACCCAGCGGATCGCGTACTGATCAGTGGTCTGCGGGTCGAGCGCAGGCTCGTAGTGCAGCTCATTGCCGCGAACGTAGACTTGGAACCCGTCCAGCCCGGCGAAGTAGGCCAGCGCATCCCACTCGGTGCGCTCATCAGTTACGTGCGCGTGGTCCCATTTGGTGATACCGCCGACCTGTGTTTTGGTTGCTGTGACTACCGGCGTGAGGCCGCGCCGGGTGGCCAGCAACGTGGCCACCTGGCTGGTGGTCATGTTGGCGAATTTTTCGTTGGTCTTGTGATCGATGAAGCGACTGGTGTAGTCCCGGCCGCTGATCGATACCTCAAACTTCGCCGGATGGATGGACAGGTGATCCACGGCGCCGACGATTAGCTCCTTCCAGTCCTGCGTCCCCTGATTGATCAGGCCGGCCCAGATCGAGATGTCAATCGAGGTCTGCGAGCCCCACCAACTCATGGTGTTGTAGGGTGCTGGCAAATCACTCATCACCAGCACGGCCGAGAAAGTATCGGCTGAGTAGAAGGCGTTGCTGTCGACGTCGAACGAGTAGAACGGCACATGGACACCGTTCAGGAGCAGGCGGCCGACCACCTGCCGGACGAGTTGCTCCGTCTCCTTGGTATTCAGGTCCACTTATTCACCTACTGGGATTTTGATGGTCTGGATGCCGTCGAGGCGCGGGTCGGTGATGCTGTTTGCCGCGGCGATCTCGGTCCAGCGGGACTGGTCGCCGTAGGCGTCGGCCGCGACTTTCTGCAAGCTGCTGTTGCTGGTAGTGACGCTTGACGTGCCGTTGGCCAGCGGCCCGGACAGGACGTTCTTCTGCATCCGGTCCAGCACGCTTTGCATCTGATACAGCGGCGCGAGCTGGGTCAGCGCGGCGCTCTGGCGCAGGACGTTGTTGGCGGCGCGCGCTACCGGGTTGCCGGGCACCAGGCCGCCGAGGGTTGTGATGTCGTTTACCGACGCCCCTACCTGTGCAATCACGGACTGGACAACTGCCTGTGCGGCCACCAGCGGCCTGATCACCGTTTGCACGGTGTCGATAGTCGCATTGGCAAAGCCCTGGACCTGCGAAACAGCGCTTTTCACGGTGTCGATAGCAGTCGTAACGGCGCTGGAGTTGATGATGCTGGCCAGGCCGAGCGATTCTCCAACATCGCTGTTGATCAGCGAGTCGAGTGTGCCGGACAAAGCGTTTTCGGTGACTGGCGTGTCAAGGCTCCCAACAATGAGCAAGTCGATGCTGTAGTAGCGGCGGTAGACGTGCTCAAACCGCTGATTGAACGACTGGATCAGCACGCTGAAGTAGTAGCCGTCGATGCTGAAGGCCAGCGGGGCTCCGACGTCGCGCAGGGTTTCAAGTGCGGTCACTCGCTCCCCCGCCGTCGCGCCGGTCATCCAGCCCGACCACGACAGGTTGTCGTAGTCGACACCCAGCACGTCGACGATTCGCTTACCGCCCACCAGCTTGTGAACAACCATCTGCTGCTTGGCGCCAATCGTGACCGACTCTGGAACCTCGAGCCCGGTGAACTCCACGTCGCCAACAATCAGGCGCGTGGCGAACGGGTCCCCGCCTGGGGCGAAGTTGTCCAGGAAGGAAGTGAAGCTCATCGGTTATCCCCTTGGTAGTGCTGTGCTTGGGGTTCCAGGCATCAACATGCTGCGAGTCGGGTCGAAGCCCTGGGTGCCGGTGCGCGGGCGCATGGCCTCCTTGGCTGCCCGCTGAATGACGACATCGGTCAGCTTCTTTCCGTCCAAGTACAGGTTGATGTTTTGCTCGCCGCCGCCGGACTGCTTGCCGGGAACCGGTGCAACCATCGGCGACCATGGCTCTTTCGGCTTGCCGCTGTTGCGATAGTCGTCGGCGAAGGTGGTCTTCGATATCTGCATTGACGCCGGCAGGATGGCGTTGGCCCCCGCGATCAGCGTGTTGAAGATCGTCTGCCAGCCGGTCAGGAACACCAGCGCGAAGGACTTGAAAGCCCCACCGATGTCGCCATTGAACAGCTTGACGAAGCCGGTCTTCATGTCGCTCCACATCAGCTTCAGCGCGCCGCTGATCTCCGACCAGTTGTTCCAGAGCAGGAAGGCGGCGGCGGCGATTGCAGTGACGACCAGTCCGATTGGCGTCATGAGCAGAGCGCGCCCCAGGAACAGCAGGCCCTGTCCGAGCAGTTTCAGTGGCGACAGAAACGCCATGACTATCCCGCGCAGGAAGCCTGACGTCAGGAACATGGCGACCGCCTTGAAGGCATCCACGACGAAAATTACGAGGTAGGTGCCGAATCTTGCAATCAGCGGAACCAGCGGCCCGGCAAGGAAGAACAGTGCCTGTCCGAGCAGCACAAACCCGCGCCCGGCGGCGATGATCATGTTGATCAGGCCGCCGGTGATCAGGAATGCCGACAGCCCCATGAAGGCGTATGTCAGTGCCTTGACCTTGCCGGGGTTGGCGTCGATCCAGACGGTCAGGTTCTTGATGGCGTTATTGAGACCGTCCACGGCCCTAATAGCCAGCGGGAGGATCACGTCGCCGAGCTTGAGCTGCAGATCGAGCCACTTCTTACCCAGCTCGATTTCTTTACCCGTCAGGGTGTTCTTGGCGTTCTTCTCGAGCTCATCGATGCCGGCGGCGCCGCTGTTCAGCTTATAGTTCTTTGCCATTGCGATTTGTTGCGTGTACATCGTTGAATAGAGCTGAGAGGCAGTCCTGTTGGTAAAAATCGCGCCTATCTCGTTAAGCACGTCTTGGCGCCCTGTAATGCCTTTGCTCGCAAATGCGGGCAGCATTACTGTCTGCATCCACTTCATAGGGTCGGCGATCATCAGATCACCGCCCTTAACGGCCCCAGGCTTAACCTGCTTGATGTTTCCGATTTTGTCGTAATCGACCATTTTCGGATCAAGCATGCCGATACGCATCAGCTCGTTGGCTGCGCGCTGGGTGGTGCGGCCTTGTACCAAGTTCTGATAGGCGGACATCAGGCCGGTGCCGACGCGCTGGCCGCCCATCTCTTGGATCAGCGGCTCCATCCCATAGTAAAAGTTTTCATCCTTGATGCCCTTGGCTGCCACGCCACCAGTCTTGATGAAGTTCAGGAATTCGTTAGCGCCGACTCGGCCGCCGGTCGCCGTCTGAACTTGCTGAACCATGTTTGCTTGCTTGTAGAATGCTTGCTCGCTGGCCAGGCCGCCTCGCAGCTCGATGACCTTCAGCATATCCATGAAGGCTTTATCCTTCATGCCGCCACCTTCATCGCCATAAAGAGCAGCATTGGCAAACTTCATCTTTGCCAGCAGTGGCGCAACCATCTTCGCTTCATGGAAGTCCCCGAACACAGTTTGGGCATCACGCAGAAGGCTAAGGTTTTCCCGAATGCTTGTACCGTAGGTGTTCATGCCTTTTGCAAACTGAACGGCATCAGTGGTTACTTTGTCGCCGAGCCCAAGAGAGCGAAATCGCTCAGTCTCGTTCTGAAATAGCCTTGCCTCTTCCAGGGGGGCCTTGAACATCGAGGCCAACCCCATGCCTCCGGCAAACATAGCTGCGCCGATTGCCCCCTGTTTTCCGATAGAGGCGAGCTTTGCATTCAGGGCGTCAACGTCTTGGCCGGACCTGGCAAGACTCTTGCTGATTAGCGCCATACCTGCGCTGACGTGGTTGATCAGCGACAGCTTGACAGCGACGGAATACGCCTCAAATGCCATAATGAGCTTTCCTTTTGTGGTGTTGGATCACATGGCAAATAATCAGCGCACGTATGAATGGGTGAATGGCCGAGTGCATGAGGTCGGCGTAATGAAGGCAGAAAGGCCAAGAAATCAACGCATGGGGATCCAGACCGGCCTACTCGTATTCACGCTCAGCAGCTTGGTGATGATCTTTGCCGGCGGCGCGCTGGCAGTAGTTGCGGTCATCCTCTACTCAGTCCTTTTCGGGTGAACTATGAATAAGTGGATTTTTATTTTTGTCATTGCGATAGCGCCTGCGGCCAATGCCGTAGATATGAGCAAGTCATGCACTGCCGTCGATTGTTCGGCCGGCACCAAAGCCGTCACCTATGCGCAAAAGGACGACTCCTATTACGCATGCCCAACATTTGAGCTATCCGACTACGTGAACGGCGTCATGGGCTTTGTTTCCATGACTTACGACATGACCGGCAAGCTGCCAAACGTATCTCCGAAGACCGGCGAGCCCGAGTACACCGGACAAACAAAGGATATGATCGACAAATGGCGATCGGCGGCGAAGGTTTCATCGTTTGATGAAGCAACAGCTAAGTGCAGTGAAGGCAAGAACAAGATGCAGGTAATCGTAATGAACTCACCTGAAAGCGGCCTATCTGTGTGGGTCGCCGACCAGAAACAGAACGCCTTCTGGCTTCCGCGAGGTCACCTGTTCAAACGCTAGAGTCGTACCCAAGCGATGCGTGGATAGCCTGGCCGCCGATCAGCCCTGCTACCGTCGCGGCGCCCAGCGTGCGCCGGATGAACTCTTTGTTTGTCAGCAGTGCCGGCCCCATCACTGGGCGAGCCGGCATTTTTGGCGTCCCGAATTCGTGGTAGACCATCTTCGGGTCGGTTGAGCCGATCACAGCCTCCAATATGCCAGTGGTGTGCGTAATGCTGGCCTGCATGGCGCCGCTGGCCAGGAGCGGCGAATCGGCCGGGTAGCCCATCTTCGCCTTGTGCTCTTCGGTAGACTCGGCCAGCTCAGCCCAGGCGGGGAAAGGACCAATACCTGCCTGGTAGTGGCCGATCTCTGATTTTGCGGTCTGCTCAACGCGCACGGCGCACTTCTCAAGCCCGGCGTGCAGGCTGGCAAGCAATGCAACCTCTTGCCCCGCCATATGCAGCGCTAGGCTGCCCAGGTCTTTGAACTCCATGGCTTAATCCTTCTTGTCGAACTGCATGCTGTGCCAGTTCCAGACGCCCGAGCCCTCGAATTCCGAGAACATGATGGAGAAGGCAAAGCGCTCGTAGTCTTCCAGCGGCCCACAATCAAACAAACTACCGAACGGAACCCCGTTTTTCACCAGCCAGCAATCCCGGCGAAACTCGGGGTTCGTTGCTAGTTTTTTGCTGCGGCCTGCTCGGCGTTAAGCCCTTCCTGCAGTGCTTTGGCATCCGCTTCAGCCTTGGCAGCCTTGTACTTCTCTTCGAAGTGCTCGTTGATGGCGTGCATGCCCTCTTCGCCCAGCTCCTGCAGCACGGCTTCGATCTGCTTGTTGGTCTGCGGCAGGCCGAACATGGCGTCGTCGATATAGACGACCATGGCGGCCGGCAGTGCGAAGCCCGACATGTAGGTCTGGTTGCCGGCGATTTCACCGCCGACGGCCATCACGATCCGACCCTGTTCCAGCGGGCCCAGCTTGCGGAGCTGAATGGTTCGGCCCAGGCTGTCGTGGATCGTGGTGAACTTGGGTTTCTGGTCAACGTGGACCGGTGCAGCGGATTCGGTAACTTTTACGGTAGCCATGGGTAAAACCTCTGGTCAGTGAGTCGTCAAGGAGCATGGCGTGCGGGGTGACGAATCCCGCGCCCTGCCGGGCTGCCATGCAAACAGGGTTAGGAAACTTTTTGACGACGGCGGGCGGTGAAGGACATCGACTGGCGGATCGTCTTGTCGCCTTCCTTCTTGCCGGCATCCTCAAGTTTCAGGATCACGTGGATATAGCGCCAGGTAGTTTGGCCGCCGCCGACCTCCTGAATGGTCTCAGTGATCGTGGCAGCGCCCTGGTTGACCCCTGCGTAGTAGTCGCTTTCAAACTGCGCCCACCAGTCATCGAGGGTGGAATCGACGCGCTCAGCTTCGAACGTGCCGGTCCAGCCTTTAGGGATCATCAGCTCATCGGTTTGGCCGTTGAGCGGCGTAATTTCCTGGTTGGTGACCTTCGGTTTCGAATCGAAGGACATGATCTTGCTCAGCCTGATCGGGCCGTTGGGGGTGTTGATGTCGATCGCGACGTCTTTCCCCGTGTTGTATCCACCTTGCATGGCGCTCTCCAAACGAAAAACCCGGCGCTAGGCCGGGCTGGGAATGTGATTTGGTCTTGCGAACTCGCCGAACATCTCTATTGCGGCGCGGTTGTAAGCTTTTGCGGCCTCAATCTCGTCCGTGAAATACCCAAGGTAAGTTCGCTTCCCAGACTTTCGGATATACGCCATCCAGCGCTTACATCCTTTCAGCCAAGCAACCCCCTTATAAACGGAGCTGCAACCAGTTCTCGGCTTGCTGTTCGCGTTATTGTCGGTTCTCGTGGCTAGACGAAGATTCGCCCGGGTGTTGTTGAGCTTGTTGCCGTCGGCGTGGTCAATATCGAACCCCTCGAACTCGCCCATCACCTCACGGTGCATGTAAAGCGCAGTTTTTGTCCCGTCCGAGTGCCTGACACGCCGAACCACATAGCCGTGGTTGACGTGCCACTTCTCAGTCGACACGCGTTCAAAGTCTTCGTCATCAACTAGCGCCGTCTGCCCGCACGGCAGAATCAGCGCTTTCATTACTGCCTCGGCGTAGCGGAAGCAACGATGGAAACGCTTTGCCCTGCCTCTAAATTCACGAGGAAGTAGCGGATCACGGACAGGTACTTGACCTGCACGTCGGCCTGCATGTAGCCCAGGGCAACGCGCGAGTCTGGGTTGTTTGCGGCGTCGATCTGCACCGAGAAGGCCGGGCCGCCGTTGACGTCACCGATCATCCCCTGCTGCGCCAGCGTCTGGAGGAAGCTTTCCATGGTCGACTTGGTGGTGCGGCGCACATCCGGGGTCTGCAGCTGGCCGATCACGCCGCCGAACGAGGCGGCAATGGTCAGCGAGATGAAGTTGGTCATCCGGGTGTAGTTGTCACCGTTTACCGCCGAGTTGCTGGAGCAGTTCAGGCCGGACCGGTGGCCGAAGTAGCTGCCGCCCGGGCATGGATTGGTGATGACGTCCAGGCGCGCGGTATTGATCGCGCCGATTTCAGCAATGCTGTACGGCTGCTGGGCCAGGTTGCGCTGAGTCGATACCGCGTTGGTGATCGGCTTGTTCAGGGCATTCTGGTGAGGCGACAGGGCGGCGATCTTGGCGGCGGCGAACGTGGCCGGCGCGATCATGCGCTGTTGACCGTTCACCTGGTCCTGCCAGTAGACCCAGTCGCCACACATAACCTTCAGCGCGTAGCTGTCACAGCCGGCGGTCGTCAGCGCGGTAGCGACGGTGGTGTAGGAAGCACCGGCAACGCCCTGAGTTACCATGTAGCAGCCTTCGGACAGGCCGTAGGTCAGCATGGTTGGCCACTGGGTGCTGTCGGTAACGTCGACCAGGTTAGCAACCTGTGCACCGGTGCCGCGCAGGGAGTACATGCCCTTGCGAGCCGAGCCGATCACGCCGTCAACGCCGATCAAGACAGCATCGGTCAGCGTAGTGTTGCCGGAAGTGCCCGAAGTGAACGCAACGGTCTGGGTCAGTGCGACCGGAGCCAGCGTAGTAGCGCCGACGGTAGCTACGACGAGCTGCGAAGGACCGCGAACGCCGGATTGGCCGTTGTTCACTGCGCTGACGATGTTCTGCCACAACGCCAGGCCGGAACCGGTGATGTTGTCGAACACTTCAGGCGACACGCCTGGCAGCGAAATGGTCAGCTTCCAGCTCGATGCGGCCGAACCGGTGGCCAAGGTCGCGCTGAGCGAGTTGCCCAGAGTGCCGGTGTAGAAAGCGGTCAGGGTTGCGCCGGTCGCGGCGGCAGTGTCCTTGAGCGTGCTAGTAGCCGCGGTGTCGGTGCCATCGGTCACGCGCACGGCGCGGATGTTTGCGGCGCCGACTTGGATCGATACAGCGATAGCAGTGCACAGGTCGTACTTGCGCACGGTCTGGGTGCCGAACTTCTGAGATGCATCACCTGGCGAGCCAATCAAGGTGGCACTGTTCACCGGGCCCCAGTCAGCAATGCCAACGATGCCCAGAATGTCAGTGGCCACACCGTTGATGTAGCGGGTTTTTGGTGGCTGGATCTGGATATACAAATCGGGCGCCTGAAGTGCCGCCGTGTTCAAGCTGCCTGCCGGGTAAATGGGCATGGCGTCCTCCTAATGAAAAAGCCGCCTCAGTGGGCGGCTTCTTGTGTGTGGGTTTCGCTTGTTAGGCGGCGACTTTCAGAACCTTGCCATCACAGTCACCGGCCAGGACGGCGGCAACTTCAGCGGCATCGGAGATTTCTTGACCAACCTGATAGTCAGCGAAGGCGAACTTCACTACCAGCTTGTACGGTGAGGACGCAGCTTTAGCCTTTGTGGCCGGCGCAGCGACTGGGGTATCTGGAGTATCGGAGTCCATGGCGGGCCTCAAGGGTTGAGCGTTTTAATGGTTTGCCCAGACTGGGCGTTAACGATGTTCAGCACTGGCGCGATCACTTCGGCCGCATTCAGCACTTGAGTTGTGGCGTAATCGATCATGTAGAACAGGTCGACTCGGTAGAGGTCGGCCTTTTGTAGCTGGTCGGTCATCAGTTGGCCGTTGCCGGTGATCACACCGAACGAGCCGTCAATGAACGAGATGTTGTTGCTGTCGGACAGCGCAGAGTCGAGCGGGCTTGCCACTGCGTCACGCGCCTGCGGGCTGTTTGCCCACACGGTGATCTGCACCGGCTGTTCCTGCCGCTTCGTCTCCTTGTAGGCAGTACCGAAGCCTCCGACCCTGGCAAAGACGCCATGTGCGCCCGTGAGCGTGATGACCGGGCCAATGCTGGAAGCGCCAGGAATCATCGACGCCAGTGCCGTGGCAGCAGTCGTGAGCGTGTCTGACTGCTGTACGGCGTACACATAGCTGAAGCCATCCCGATTGATCAGGATATTCTGGGGCGAGATCGTGCCCGAAAGCGTCACAACCCCACCGACAACCGTCATTACCAGCGTGTGCACCGGCGCCGTCAGTGGAATCCACGTCCGCCCCAAGTATCGGGTGGTTTTGCGGTCCTTGCCGTGCGGGTAGATGCTGATGTGCGCCAAGCCATTGGCGAGATCCGTCTCCAACTGGTTCGGCACAGGCCATCCTGGGTAAACCCGCAGCGGGACACCTGCAACGCTTGGCTGCCCGGTGCCGTTCGGGTAAACCAAAGCGGCGACCTGGGCGGCGACCTGCTTGAGTACGTCGGTCAGACTCGCCATATCACACCTGCGCCTGCATTGCGGTAATGCGCCAGCCCATATCGGTCAGTTCAGCGCTCGAAATCACGTACTTGCGGCCCAATTCGCATCGGATCACATCGCTGGTGCGCAGGATGATGCCCGGATAGGCCGGCATAAGGATCAGCCACCACGGGGTTTTCACGTCCAGTGGCAGCTTTGCGTCGTTCGTCTCGCCCTTCGTGCCCTGCAAGATGCTGGCGGGCCAGCCCTGCATGAGCGACACCTCAGTCGCCCGTGTACCGCCCGAGTAGGCACCAAGGCCAATGCTTTGGTCCTGATGATCGCGCAATACGCTGACAACGCGATTAGTCTGCACGCAGTAGATCGGAAGCGTGTCCTGCATGGCGGCGATGAAGAATGTTCCCTGTCGGCCGACGAGGAAGTCGCCAACCTCAAACGGTCGAGCGTCGAACAGGCCAAGCCAGGTAGCCTGGCCGTACTTGTTCGGCGCGGAGTAGCTGAAATTCGTGGTAAACGACGCGGGCAGCGTCTGCAAAGCGGTTGACGACAGCGGGTTACTGGCGCTAGTAGCGCGAAATTGCTGGTAGTCGAAACCGATACGCTTGGCTGCCTTGCCATAACCGATGTAAATCTTGGCCTGGAGCTTCGTGCCGTCCATGTCACCCCCTGGCCATACTGATCCCGCCATTGCCCAGCGACGGGCCTGGCGGAACGCCGAGGAAGCCGCACAACTCGCGGCGCCAGATCCGGTAAAGGCTCATCCGATCCGACACCTCGTTCTTGTTGTGCACCCAGACGGCGGCCTGGTCGGTGTCCAGGTTCTCGGTAGACGACAGCACGTCAGTCTCAAGACCTGCAATTTTGGTCAGGAAGGCCGTCATCGTGACGATCTCTTCCGGGCGCAGGCTGTCGAGCCGGTGGTTCAGCGTCTGCCAAATCATCGGCGCCACCCAGCCCCATGCGGTATCGCGCCTATCGTCGAGCGTCACGTCACCCTGCATCGGGTAGCCGGCATAGCGGCGGGCGTCCGACTTTTGCTGATCGGTAAGCATGCGCGGCTCCGTATTCAGTGTTAGCGCTGTGACTGCCTAATTACAGGCTAGCCACAACTGGGGCGATGATGCCCGCGACGATTGCATACCCGGCATCGGTCAAATGGATTTGATCGGCAGCGAAATACGTCAGGTTTGTTGGGTCTTTCAAGCGGCTGTCAGAAGCTACGTCTGCGATCCCATCGGCAAAGCTCGCGTAGTTGTCGCGGATCAGGCCGTTGACAGCCAAATAGTCGACTCCAAACCCGGCGTAGCTGCCAAGGCGAGGCAAGCAAGTAGCAACCACCACCTTGTAGCCACGCGCCTGTCGCGCCTTGCAGTAGGCGACGATCTTGTCATAGGCCGCTGCGCTGCTGGCGCTTGTCGCAAGCGTGTTGGTGACTTCCCACGCCACGCAGATATTCTTTGGCTGGGCCGCCGGGAGCCAAAACAGGTCGCCAAAGGCTGGCGTCCCGGAAAGCATCTGGTCGGTGGTTCGCCCAGGGAATGCATCCGTGCGGACGTCGTAGTTATTGGCACCCAACAGGCTCCACAGCACACTTGGGTAGTTGGTTCCGGTCACAGACGTTGTCTGGGTCGGGCCGCCGGTGCTGTTCGTACCGGATGTCAGGCTGTTGCCAGCACACAGCAGGAACTTCTTGGAGTGGAAACCCCACTTTGCCGCCAGATAGTCATAAACCATCCGGTATTGCTCGTTGGTGAGCGCGGTATTCCAGATCAGAATTTCACTGATGCTGCCTGGCCATGCAAAACCGCCGGCTGCGATGTCGCCAATGGTCAAAACGCCGGTCAAGCCAAGCGTGCCAGTCGCGGTGATGACGTTGTTATTGGCAGAAGCGCCGCCTGGCGCAGCACTGACCGAGTTGAAATACCGGTCATATTCGTAGGTGAACGATGTTGCGCGATAGACCAGGGCGTCGATCCCGCTCGTATTGACGTAGGGGGTGATCGACGGCGCCGGGGAAACACCAGCAAGCGAAAAGCTGCTGCTTTTGGCTGAATCATTGCGCTGCAAGTACAGGCGGTTCGAGGCAGAGCCAAGGACGACCTTGTTGGCCGCGCCACCACTCGCTGCGCTCACGATGAAAATCGTCATCCCGGTGTCGTACGTGCTATCCAGAAACGACGGGGTGACAAACTTGCTATTGCCGTTGAAGTTTATCGTTGGTCGGCCATTCATGCCGGCAGGGCTATAAGTCGGAAAGGTTCCGCTCGCCGTGCCTGAGTTGCTGTTGCCGCTCCGATCAGGCCATATCCCGATCTGATCGCCACTGTTGGCGACCTTTGCGGCATAGCTGGCGGTGTACATGGGCTGAGATGCGTCGAGCCACATCTTCAGGCCTGGAATCTGGTCTGGGGTTATTGATACTGCCGAGCTGGTAGCTAAAAGCTTGTTCAGCGAGCTATCGACGGCCAGAACCTTGTTGTTGTCAGTGCTGACTGTGATGCTGCCGGTAGAGCACGTGACCAGAAAGCGCTGCTGCCCAACAAACGGGCCGACAGAGGAAAGCCCGTTTGCGTCTACAGGCCAAGACTTGATTGCGTTATTACCACCCAGCGCCTGGTCAAGGCGATAAATGACGCCGACGGTGCCTGCCACCCCCTGTGCACTTAGGGTGTAGCCCTCATCTAGCGTTACTACCGCTTTGTCGCCGGCCGAAATGGTCTTCATCGCTTGTTCCTTCACATGTTGGCTTTCGATTTAACGCTTACACGGCCGCATCGAGCAGGGCCTGGAGAGCGGCTTGGTCAGCGTCGTCTTCGAAGGCAATGCCTTTCTCGGTCAGGGCGGCCTTGGTATCGGCAAGCAGCTTGGCCGCCTTTACTTCCTTGGCCGACGGCTTCTTACTACCGTACAGCTCGTGAACGTTTTCGTCGAAATCTGACTCATTGATCAGCACAAAGTCGCCCTGACCTTCGCCCCACGGCTTAACTTGAATGGTGTTGTCGCTCATGCTCTTCTCCGGGAAGGTGTGAGCCCGAGGCCGAAGCCCCGGGCGCAGTCATTACGCCAACAGCAGCGCGGTGTGTTCAGGCTTGACCATCGCAACACCCCAGGCCAGTGCAATTTCGTACTGGATCTGACGATATTGCTTGTACAGCGAGATCTCGAACGACAGGCCGCTCACTGGGTCGGTGATGATCATGCGGTCGGAGGCGCTGTCGCCGCCTTCTGGGAGTGCCGGGGCGCGGGTGGCAACAGCCAGGGCCGAGCGGGCAAACGCCATGTTGCGGGTGGTCGCGGCAATCACGGTGATCGCGGTTGCGGAGGCAGCGATTGCCTTGCGCAGGCCTGGAGCAGCCAGAACGATGGTGCCACCGTTCGAGACGTCAGTATCGCCAGTCAGTACGACGTACTTGTTGGTGTCGCCGGCGAAGGTGATCACGTCACCAGCCAGAACGGTGCCCGTACCGGCCGAGGCCAGGGTGATGGTGGTAGCGCCGACGGCATAGCCAGCGGTGTTGGTAGTGGCAGAAGCGCCAGTACCAGCAATCACGGTCTTGACCTGCGCGGATTCGCGAATAGCGAAGCCATGCACGTCGAGCAGCACGCCACGACGCAGCATGGAGGTGTCAGCGGCCTCGTTCGCCTTGGTCAGTTGACCCAGGGTACGCATGCTGGCGCCGGCGGTGGTGTCCAGCACCATCTGCAGGTCGCTCATCGGAGCACCGTTGTCCGACAGGATTTTGCGCATCTGCGCCGCTTCTGCCAGGTTGGTGGCGAACGGGACGGTACCCGGAGTGCCGTAGGCACGGGACGACTTCAGGCACAGGTTGGCGATGTCGGACTCGACTTCGTTGACCAGAGCACGCATGCCCTGGGCGAGCTGGTCGCGCAGGATCACGTTGTACGAGGCGCCGTTGTTGTCCAGGCCGCGTTTCTCTTCACCGTTCCAACGCACCGGTACACGGCGAGCCTTGGTAATGGTCATCGACACAGAGCCGATGGTCTGGTCGCCGTCGTTTGGCGGGGTCACGGCCGGGGTGATGTCGGTCGCGGTTGCGGCCGGCGCCACTGGCGAGGTGACGGTTTGACCCACGGCTGCGCGGTCATAGGTCATGTCGGACGATACGGCGGGGATGAAGCCCACCAGTTCGCGCGAGACGACGTCCAGCGCGTTGTAGATGGTGGTTGTCAGGCCGGTGAGAGTGTTGCTCATGGATTACTCCTGGGATCAGTCGGTAACATCACCGCCCGCAGACACGTGCGCATGCTTGCCCACTGGGTCAAGTGCGTCGAACTGAGAGCGAGAGAGGGATTTTTTGCCGTTGCCGCCATTCCCACCGTTGTTAGAAGCGCCGGAGCCAGAAGCCCCGGAGCCCTTCAAGATGTGATCGCGGTGCGGGTATTGCTCAACAAGGGTTTCGATTGCTTCATCGAAGTCAGCGATTTCACCTGGACGCGCGCGGCTGAATATCTTGTTGCCGTGGTTGTCGTAGGCGACAGTTTTGCCGTCTTCGATCTTGAAGGCGGAGCCGAAACGGGACTGGACCAGGTCTGCGGGGATTGCCAGCTTCTCGCCGATGTACTTGGAACGGCTGAATGCACCGCCGATCTTTTCTTCGTAGAGCTGCTTTTCGAACGTCGATGCTTTTGTGCCGAGATCATCAAGCTGGGCCTGATAGGCTTTGCTGATTTCACCCTTCACCTTCTCGATCTCACCGGCATCCACCAGCTTTTTGGAATCGAGGTTGGCAACGATTTCCAGGGCTTTCTTGGCGGCAGCGCCGTCCTCAATCCCATCGAACGCTTTCAGGGCCTTTTCAGCCGCTTCTTTGCCTTCGCGGTGGGTCTTGGCTTCGGTGTTCAGCCGGGTAATCGTGGCGACGGTGCTGACCGCATCAAATGCGACCTCTTTGCCATCGTCGTGCACGTACACAGGCTTGCCGTCTTGCAGAACTGCGTGGCCTTGGTCATCCAATTTCAGCTTCATTGATGCTTCTCCGGGCATCCGCCCATTTGTTGAGCCATCCGGCCCGCTGCGGCGCTATCCATCCGGAATCGCGCCCAATAAAAAGCCCCGTCATGGACGAGGCTTGTATGAATCGTTTTTGCTGCACTCAGGCAGCGGTACCGGCGATGGCGTCGTCGTAACGCTTGCTGAGGATGAATGCGTATGCTGCATGAACTCAAGATCCGTAAATGCTTTTTCGATCCGGTTCTGGAGAGAATCAAGACGTTTGAGATTCGCCGGAACAATGATCGCGGCTTCCAGGCTGGTGACGAGGTTCTGTTTCACGAAGTCAGTGAAATCAGCCACAACGTGACTACCGGTCGCCAGGCGAAGGGGCGCATCACCTACGTTCTAAACTACGAACAGAAAGAGGACTACGTGGTCTTCGCGTTCGAACTGTACGGAGCCAAGCCATGACCACCAAACAAACGATTGACGGCGTGCTGGTGTCGCGTGAGCTGCTGGAGCGCTTCGTTTCCGATGTAGAGGCCCATAACTATGGGTTTGAAGGGCTGGATGAGGTGCGCGCCCTGCTGGATGAGCCTTCAGAATGCAGGTGCAAGCGCTATGGAAAGGGCAACCCTCACTGGCCGTGCCCAGTCCACCCGGTCAAGCCTTCCGACCAGCACCAGGGCGTGCCCGTTGTTCTCATGGAGCTGGTGGAGAACAAGACCTATGGCGGCATGCACATAGCCAAGTGGGACAACCCTGGCGGGCTCAAGGAGGGTTCTCACAGGCTCTACGCCGAGCAGCCCACGCCGGTAGCTGTACAGATTTGCGATTGCAACCAAGGCCGCTTGCCTTGCAACGGCAAGTGCAAGCCTACGAGCTGAAACACCTAAACCCCTCTCTGCAACCCCTCCCCCTTCAAAGTCAGCCGCTATAGCGGCAAGGAACCCCCATGCTCGACGCAAACATCCACGACTCACTGAGCACACTCACCGCAAGCCAGTTAGCCAAGCTTCTTGTCATGCGCAAAGGGCTTCAGTTCGGTTACGCCTACAAATTCACCGACGATGATGGTCAGGGCGTCAATATTGACAATGCGTTTCTGACCTCCGCGACCGGCGATCTGCTCGACACTCTGTTTGACGAAAACGACCACGATGACGCTATCAACGAGGTGCGTTACGGGGCGGTGGATGTCGGTGGAATTGCAGAATGGAGCCACTACAGTTGGGGGCGCAATTACGAGGTCGATGTTAAGGCCTTCATCCTGCCCGATGGCCGTGCTCTCGCTTTTTGTGAAATGAGCGGAGGCGGGAAACATGGTGAGCCAAACGCCTACCCCTGGGTCGAAGAGGCAAAATTCATCAAGGTCTCCGGCGTCGAAGAGCGCGTCATAAAGACCTACAAGTTCGAGGAGATTCCGGAAGCTCCCGTGGTGACACCATGATCGCCACCCTCGGGTTCGCCTACGTCTTCATCTACAAGGGGCCGAGGCCATGAGCGACGTACCTATTGAGCCGCAGGACTATCTGTACGGCGTGAAGGTTGTGCAGATTGAAGATCTCCGAGTTGCGCGTGGCATGACCCGGCGCCCGGCGAGCACCTGCCGACACAAGAAGCTGGTGTACGACGAAAAGGAGCGCCGTGTCTGGTGCAGCGATTGCGAAGCCGAGGTCGAGCCATTCGACGCGTTCATGGGCATCGTCGAGGTGTTCAGCGGCGGCATGAGTTCGCTGAAGCGCCGCCAGCGTGAACTGTCCGAGGCCGAGAGCTTCCAGATACGCAGCCGCGCCGCAAAGGTTATGGACGAAGCCTGGCGCAGCACGAAGATGGCGCCGCTGTGCCCTCATTGCACGACCGCGATTCTCCCCGAAGACGTAGTCGGTGGAGTGGCCAGCACATCGAAAGCCTTGGTCATCGCGGCCCGAAAGCGGAAAGCAGCAAAAAAGCCCTAACCCCAATCCCCCTACATGCCTGCCGTACCCCGGCAAGGAGCTTCGTCATGTCTCACATTGAATTGCGTGAAGCCCAGGCACTCGCGGCGCACATGCTTGAGTCTGCCTCGCACCTGCCCCGCTGCATGTTCGACGAGCGCGGGCCGGTTGAGACCGTCGCTTGCAACCTTGAGGAAACTGCGCTGAATCGCCCGGCTGATTACGCCAAAGGCCTGCTGCAGGTGATCGAGGTAGTCCGCCATGGCCTCTGTTGAGCTGCACGGCCGGAGCATTACACCATTTGAGCAGGGCTTCCTGGCCTTCATCAAAGGTGTAGGCCCCAAAGAGAACCCATTCGACGGGGATAAGTCACCCGTCTCTAACCATCGCTGGGCAGCCGGCTGGAACAAAGCACAGCGTGAAGCTGGGAGGAAGGCATGAAAATTCCAAAATTCGACCAACAAGGTATTCATCCATGGATGATCAGGCATCGGATTGCTGCTCGTTTCTTCTGCGTAATCATGCTTCCTATAGCGCCAATTCTCTATGCCGGCGCAATCCTTTGGGAAAACCGAGAAGGCTTTTCAGAAATGAAAATGCTGGTTATGGCTGCTTTTCTGCCGTGGAGCGATAAGCCATGACCACCCACCGAATCCAAGACAACACAGGCCGCTGGCACCGTGTCAGCAAGTCGACATCAACCCGAGGGAGCTACGTCAGCTTCTTCCGTGGCGAGCCAAGCAGGCTTTGGCGGCCGGGGCAATTCAAGGCTGTGGAGGTGGCGAAGTGAGCATGATTGCCGATCTGATCGAAGAAAACTCAGAGCTTAAAAATCGCGTGGCCGAGCTTGAATTAGCACTGGGCGGCATGCTGTTTGGGTTTGACGATGGCGTGGGCCGTGATTGGTCGGCTCCGCTGCTCGACTACGCACGCACGCTAACGAATGCGGTCGAGTTCAAGTCCAGCGCCAAAGCTGGGGAGGATGAGTGATGAGCACTGAGAAAATTCTGGAAGAGTTCAACCACTGGTACGACAACGAGCGTAAGAAAGCCGCGCCGTTCTCAACGGTGAACATCCGTGACAAATGCTTTGAATCCTGGCAAGCCTCCCGCACAGACATTGAGGTGGAGCTGCGTGAAGCCTACCAAAAAGGATGGGATGCATCCGGCGAGGGCTGGAATGCTGAATACCCTGGAGATGCTCACATCAGAGAATCGTGGCAGCTTGAGCGAGAAAAATCACTGGGCCTGAAGGTGAAGCCATGAGCATTGAACAGGAAATCATCCACATCCCGGAACTGGCAAAGCTGCTGGGCCGGTCGGAGTCGTCGATTCGCAGCGCGCATCAGGTGGGGGCATACTGGCTGCCGCCGTTCTTCAAGCAGGGCAGCCGGATTTGCTGGAGAGTCAGCACGGTCCTGCGCTTCCTGAAGGAGTGCGAGGAAGGCCTGCATACGCCGAAGCGGCCAGGGCGGAAGCGCCAGACGCCTCCGACGCTTGCCCGTGTTGGTTAGCCGAGCTTATCGGCCAGGGCGTCAGGGCAAAGGTGTGTGTACCTGCGCAAAACACTGAGGGTGCGGTGGCCAGTGATGGAGGCCACTTCCATGAGCGCCAATCCCCTTTCAAAGAAGCGCGAGGTGCCTTCATGCCGCATGTCGTGGAAGTGGAGATTCTTTACTCCAGCCGCCCGGCAGGCGCGCAAGAAATACTGGCTCACGGAGTGCGGGGCCAGGGAAAACACCTGGCCATCAATGCGCGCAGGCAACGACTCAAGCAGCGCGCGGGCCCGGATTGACAGCGGCACCAGTCGGCGGCTGCCGTTCTTGGTGTCCTCCAGCAATGCATGCTTACCCCTGATGTCTACGCGCCGGAGTGTCAACAGTTCGCTGCGGCGCATTGCGGTCTCTACGGCAATCTCAATGATCACCGGCATCTCGGCATGGATCTCGCCAGCTGCCTTGATCACCGCCTTCAATTCAGCAGCAGTCGGCCGGCGGTCACGCTCGCGGCTACCCTTGGGCATCCGAAGCTTTGCTACCGGATTGCTCAGCCCCTCAATCCCCCAGTCCTTGATTGCCACGGTGTACAAGTGGCTGATCAGCGCCAGCGATAACCGAATGGTGTTGGTCGATGCACCGGCAGCTAGGCGCGCATCGCGGTACTCGGCCAGGTCAGACGACCGCAGTTCTGCCAGCGACTTGCCGCCATACTTCCCCTCGGACCACGTCTTTATCCGGGTCAGCTCCTGGCGAGCCCCCTTCTTCTGCGCAGATACTTCCCGCGCATAGCGCTCAAAGGCCTTCGCAACCGTGGTGGCTTCGGCCTCGCGGGTATCGACGAAGCGCTTGCGCGACATATCCCCCTCGATTTCAGAAGCCCACCGTTGCGCCTCCGCCTTCGTGTCGAACGAAGCCGAAAGAGCCGGGTATCCTTTTTTGCGGATCTTGGTCCGCCATGTCCCATTGGGACGCTGTTCGATAGTCGCCATGCAGCGGATTTTGCCGATCAGCCCTGGGACATGCAAACAGTGTCGCTGTCCCAGGATTGTCCCAATAGCCGCGCCGAACAAAATCCGCAGGCATAAAAAAAGCCCCGCAAGCTCAATGGCTGCGGGGCTTTTAAGAGTGGAGGCCGAGGTCGGAATCGAACCGGCGTAGGCGGATTTGCAATCCGCTGCATAACCATTTTGCTACTCGGCCTCAAACGATCAATGCCGTTGTTGCTGACATTCACCGTATAAAAACATGAGTGGGCTATAAAACCCTGCCTCTACTCTAACTCATTGAATACATTGAAGTTTTTAACGCTTCATTGCGTTCGATGGGCGCCATTATGTACTCATTTGGTTATGCCTGCAACCCCTTGATTTCAAAAAATATTCTGCCCAGTCATCAAGGGGTTGCGTGTGCGCCCTACTCCTTGATGACCTGTTCCCGGTACTGCGGGTCGGCCTTTATTTGCGCTTCGGTGAATGGCAGCGGGCGGAGTTTTTTCTCGGAGAATGCTTGGGTCTGGTCCTTGGCATAGTTGGACGCGGGGTTGCTGGACTGGGAGAACGCGAGCACGCCCAATGCGTTCGGCCCCTGGTCGTCGAAGCTGACGATTTGCAGGTAACTGCTGCCGCTGACCACTTCGCGTTTGCCATCGGCCCTTGGCACGGTTTGCATGGCGTTATAGATGCCGAGCGCTTGCGGGCCGCCGTGGATGGGGGTTTGCCCGGAGACTTGGATATCGCCCCAGCGGCTGTTGGCGCTGAGACCGAGCTTGGCGACTTCAGTTGCAGAGGCCAGCATGGCTTCGCGCAAGGCCTTGGCAACGTCGGGGCGGTCGATGGCGAGGCCTCGGGGGGTGGTCAATGGTTCGGCCGGGTCGAAGGCCACACGCCAGGCATCGGGGGTTTGTTGCAGGTGCTCCGCCAGGTTGATGAAGTGCACCAGGCCCAGGCCGCTGTCGAGGTTGGCGTGCCGGTCCCAGTGTTTGAGACTGGTACACAGCGGTTGCAACGCGACAGCATCGCTGCCCAGTCGCGTGGCGCAGTATTCCAGCAGGTCGGGCATGATTTGGCCCGCCACATACACTTCGTTGTCCATGACCATATTGTGCAGGTCCGCAACCGTGATCGGCCGTTGCTCCAGGGATTGCAGGCGCTGCACGGCGAAGCGCGCGCGCGGGCCAAGGCCGATGTGGTCCTGGCTGATCACTGGAGAGAAGCCGGTCAAGGGCGCCTTGGGGTTGGCCATCCAGGCCGAGTCGTTGGCGTGTTGCACGTAGTCGGTGCGCTCCAGTTGCGGCAGTTGGGCGGCGGCGAAGATGCCCGGTTGCGCGGCATGCGGGTCGATGTCCCAGGCGCAGGCGCTGCGGGCGCCGTCGAGGATGATAAATTGCAGGCCGGCCCGCGGGTCGCTGCATTGGGCGAGTTTGGCGGCGCTGACGTTGGGCACCACCGACAAGTTCATGTACAGGCTCTGGCCCTGATCATCGGCGGCCACGGTGTTGACCCACGGGATACCTTGCAGGGTGTGCACCGAGGTTTGCAGTGCCTTGAGGCTGGGGGCGCGGTTCATCGCGTACCACTGTTGCAGCACGCGGTCATTGCCCAGGTTGGCGTCGCGCAGGCTGAAGGCGTGCTGGCTGTCCCAATCCAGCTTGCCGGGCCATTGCACCACGGGGCCGAAGCTCGAACTGTAGACCGTACGGGACACGGCCTTGAGGCTGCCGTCGGCCTGTTTGACTTGCACCGTCACCGGGGTTTTCGCCATAGGTATGGATTGACCGTCCAGCAGGTAGCGCGTGGAATCCTTGGGGTCGAGGGTCAGTCGGTACAGGGTGAAGTGTTTGGACGTGTCGACCGTATGGGTCCAGGCCACATGCCGGTTGAAACCGATATTGATCACCGGCAGACCCGGCAGCGCCGCGCCCATCACATCCAGTTGGCCGGGGATGGTCAGGTGCATCTGGTAAAAACGCATGCCGCCCACCCAGGGGAAATGCGGGTTGGCCAGCAGCATGCCACGACCATTGAATGAACGATCACGGCCCACCGCGACGGCGTTGCTGCCGCGATCGAGACTGAAGCGCTGCTGCTGGGCCGCCGCCAGTTCAAACGCCTTTGCGCGACGCTGCACGCTGGCGGTGGCCTGGGGTGGTGCCGCACCAACCAGGGCTTCGGCGAATTGGCCAACGCCGCCTTCAACCAGCAGCCTGCGGGTCAGCTTCACCAGATCTTCCACCACCAGCGGCCGCACCCACCCGGCCTGGCATGGCGCCGGGGCGCCCTGCTCTTTGAGATAGCGGTTGTAGCCGGCCACATAACCTTCGATGCGTTGGCGGATCGCCGGGCTCTGTGCGTTCCAGAAGGCGGCTACGGCCTCGGGGGTATTCAGCCAGGTGAAGAACACATCGCTGGCGAGGTTGTTGCGCTCCTCCAGGGTCGCCTGTTCCGGGCCGAAGAACCGCGCGCGCTGGCCATTGACGGTGACCACTTCATTGGCCAGCAGGCACAGGTTGTCCTGGGCGTAGGCGTAACCGATGCCAAACCCCAGGCCGCGCTCATCGCTGGCGCGGATGTGCGGCACGCCGAAGCTGGTGCGCCGGATATCGGCGGACGCCTGCGCCACCTGCTCGCGCGCCGATGCAGCCAGGCTCAAGCCCAGCATCAGTCCCGCCACGCACATCCTGGACAACCGGTTGGAAATAATCACACAGACTCCACAGTCAAATTGAACACCCTTGCCTGGGGTCATTCCCCCACCGTAAGGACGCAACAGACCGTGAATAATTTAGCGACGAAGTCCGTTCATTGAACGCGACTGCGTTGTGACAAAACCGATACCGACAAATTTTCTACATGCGGCACTTCATGATTTCGCTCACTCGTTCGTCTTATTGAATAAGAGCGCCATCATTTTCCTGATCAGGCTCTGATAAGGAGTTTTTTGCATGTACAACTCGCAACTGCCCACGGACGGACACTCAACGACCGCCGATGCCACGTTTGGCAGCGGCGTACAAGCCTTCGGCAAAGCGCCAGAGCAGCAAGGCAACCAACGAATTCGGCATTTACTCAAGTGTTTCGGCTTGCGCACCAGCCTGATCCGGCTGAAGGTCATCGACGCCCTGCTCACGGCCGCCGCCCACCAGCGCACCCTCGGGGTACGCGGCGTGCACAGCCACTTGCTGGAACTGGGCATCCCTTTGTCGTTCCTCAGCGTGCGTGAGGTACTCAAGCGCCTGTGCAGCGAGGGCGTGATCACCCTCAATGCCGATAAAAGCTACAGCCTCCATGAAGAGGCTGCCAAAGTGCTCGAAGGCCGCGCCTGACTCGACGACGTCAATCAGAAGTTAGGCTTGACCTTACGACGCATCACGCCATTGATCACCACCACGGTGACCGCCACCGCAATGGCGATGTACTGGAACGTTTTTTCGCTGATAACCCCAGTGTTCTGCAGGTAGGACAGGCCAAACATCGTCCCCAGTACCACCAGGGAGATCAGGATTGAATATTTCAAGCGTTGCTTTTGGGTCATGACGGGTTCCTGAACCTTGAGAATGTATCCACTTTGTATCGCCGAACATGCCAGGCACATACCCGATGACGGGGATGGAATGGGGTCGGCAGGGTCTCATGTTACAGGCGATGAAAAGCTTTGGCTTGTTCGATGCTTTTATTGAGCCGGCCTGATGTCACCCCGTGAGAACCCTGGAGGATTTTGAAATGTTCCGTCGAATCACCTGGCTGATTCCCCTGCTGATCATGCTGAGCATGAGCGGCTGCATCATATTCCCCCACGGCGGCGGCTGGCATGACCACCGCTATGAAGGTGGCGGGCCGGGTTACTACCATCGCTGAGGGGCAGGTTCCCGCCTATCCGTTTCTGCGGTAACGGCGGCTGGTCAGCCATGGATGCATCAACTGACACTCCCTCATCGGGGGCAAGTCGAATCGTCGCACCGCCCCTCCCACATTTTCAACCGAGTACACCAGGCATAACTCCGGTCGGCGCCAGGGCAGCCAAAGCCAGAGCAAAGGCAGACTCAGGTCGACCTGATGTATGCAGCTCCAAATGTGGGAGGGGGCTTGCCCCCGATAGCAGTGGGTCAGCCACAGACGCATCAACTGACACACACCCGCAAGGACTTTTTCAAAAGTTAACCAACACTAAGCCTTACACAACACGGTATCTCCAGAGGGAACCCCCGCAGGTGTTTTTTGCACCCAAAAGGGGCGTCTGGGGAACAGGGATCCTCCTACTGGCAGGCGCTTATTCTCGGCACGTCTGAAAAGGTACCCTCCGATGACAAGTCTTTCCTCCACGCCCTTACCGCACCTTCTGCCCCAACAGCCTCCCCTCCTGATCGATACACCCACGCCCGCCCTCCCGGGCAACCAGAACCCCACCACCGACACCGAACAGTCCGACTCAACCCAAACAAACCCCTCAACCACCGATACCGCCAGTGGCAGCTTGGCGCAAACCCTGGCAGACAAGCAGAACCTGCGCAGCCTGGGGCAAAAACTCAACGACATGGCCCAGCGCCTGGGTGTAAACGCCACGCCGCAGGAGATCCTGGCCGCGCTGAAGTCGACCCCCATGGATGTGCAAACCGCCTCGTCCTATCCCGTCGCCCCCGGCCATGCCACGACGATCGAGGCCTTCATCACCTCCATAGGCGTGGCTGTACCGAACAGCCATTTCGCCTTGACCGCATTGGCAGACGCCGTGCTCAGCAGGGCCATTGAACACCCCCTGGGCAATCTGGGCGGTGCCCTGTCCTGGCCGCTTCCGCTGAGTATCGCGGAGCAACACACGTTGCTCAGTGCCGCCACGCAATATGTCACGCTCCACCCCAACCCACCGTCGATGGGGGCAAGCCTGGGCCCGCTGGATTATCTCAACAGCAATCAGCCACTCAGCGGCGAAGCCGCACGTGATCCAGCGAAGGTGCTGGAAACCCTACTCAGTACCCCCCGTGCACAAGCGCTGGGGCAAGCCATGCAGACTCAATTGAACGGCATTGCGACTGACACCAGCGTCAATGACTACACACTGGCTGCGCTCAATCTGATGCTGGACCCACAGTCCATCAGCACGCCCCATCGAAACACCGTCGCCGGGTTTGATCTGGCACAGTCGGAGCATTGGGGCAAACCCGCATCAGCCATATTCCCGGCCCTGAGCAAGCACTTGAGCGCGCAAGGCCACGCCACGGCCGAAATGGCCAACGTAGGCGCTTACCTGATGCTGGCCCGCAAGGCGCCCGAGTTGCTGATCAAGGACATCCCCAGCAACGTAACCTATGGCAGCCCTGCCTGGGTCAACCTGTCGATCGCCGCGGCAACAATAGAAGCCCAGACACCGGGCAAAGTGCCCAACATGGGCTTTGCCCAGGTCATGAATGCCGCCGAAGACGCCAGCCTGCAAGACCCAGCCATGACCCAACAGGCACAACGCGCCGCCCTGCGGGTGTGGGGCGTGGTGAGTGGCGCACTCTCCCAGCAAGAAGCTGATCGCTACAGCCCCGACGACGTCGAGAAGGTCCGCAGCGCGTTCAATCAACAGGCGAATGAACGATTGGAGGCGTCCAGCCAGATTCAGACTGAAATGCCCAGCCGCAAAGACATTGCCCTGGCCGCACTTAAACAACGGTTCGGCTCGGATGTGCCCTTTGAAGAAAAACTGCTGAGCGTCAAGAACACCAAGCAACCCCACATACAGCCGCTCTACGACCCCAATCGTGCCCCGGCAGGCTTGCACTCGTTGCTGGATATCGCCATGAGTGGCTTGCACCAGTACGAATGGGAAAGCACAGACCCACGCATCCTCCGCGCCACGCAAGGCGAGTCCCTCCAATTCGACGTGAACAGCACCTTCAACGATCAGTTCACCCAAGCCATCGATTCAAGAAAAAAGGGCATTGCTAAGGCGGTCAAACACATGATTGCCCAATTGCCCCTGGCCGACAGGCAAAACCTGGAGCATGGGGAACTTGAGTTCTACCAGCACAATACCTACAAGCTGGGGCTAGGATTTACCGGAAGAACCCTTCACAGCAAAAACGACAATTTGCTGGTTAAAGCCACAGGGCCAAGCGGCGAAACGGTGTATAAGATCGACCTGAAACAAGGGCGCGTGACCCAGGTTCCCACCACCGTTTTGACCGATCAGCACGAACGTAACGCCAGCCTGGTCTACCCGATTGAGCGGTTCACACCAACCACCTCGCCTGAGGCCGACTTCGCCCAGGACAAGACCGTCAGTTCTCCTCCGCCCACGCCTTCGAGCTACACAAGTGCCCGAACACAGTCCATTGCCGATGCCTTTGTCGAACACCTGGACATTGCCGGCAAAGACGTGGTCCGGCAGGCCAAGGGGGCTACCAGCTACGATCAGCAGATGGACACGGAGTGGAAACTGGTCAGCTTTTTACTGGACCTGATTCCACTCAGGTCGGCCATTGTCAACTTTCAAAACGGTGACTACCTGGATGGCGCGACAGACCTGGGCATGGATATCTTTGGTTTCGTCACTGCCGGCGCAGGGGCGGCAGCGAAAGTGACAAAAGCCGGAACCTCGGCCGTCAGCGCCGCAACCAAGGCCCTGCGGGTGGCCAAAATACTCGGGACCACCGTCATCGGTGAGCTCAACCCCTTCAGTGGTATAGGCGATCTGGTTCAAGGCGGTGCAAGGCTGATCGGCAACGGGATTGAACAGGTCAAGCGCATAGGTCGTCATCACAACGTGTTGAATGTCGCCAGTGCCGAATATGGACCTATTACCCAAGGCACCTTCAAGGCTGCCGACCAGACCGTCGAGGGAAGCACCATCCTGTTTGATGGCCAACGGTATGCCTATGATCCCGACAAGGGCAAACCTTACGGAGCGCCGATCGAGGCATTCAACCCGCTGGACGGGATGATGCCGCCCGCCCCCAATATAAACGCATCCCGCAATCTCCCCGCATCCGCACACAATAACCGGCATAACCCGCTTAGCTCGAGCAACCGCCCGGCCCGTCCGCAGCCACCGGCGAATGGCCCGGTACAAGCGGTCCCGAACGGCATCCAAAAGACCGACCACTTACCTCAGGGGGAGTATGTCACCAGCATCAAAGGCGCGATAAGCGATGCACACTTCACCCCGAGCAGGAAGGCGGCAACCCGGCAAAAGTTCGGGCAAGAAATGAATGACTTTTATCGGCGGATGGCAAACGGCGGCCTTCCGGCTCGCCCCACCCTCCCCGTGATCCCTGGTCAAGTCACACCCAAAACGCTGATCGAAAAGGCCCTGGATGCATCCGATGGCGTGGTCTTTGGTGACATCCATAAAGAAATGGCCAGTTTCCAGACGCTGTTCGATAACGTAGACACCTTCAAGCAAAAAGGGGTCAAGAAACTGTATATCGAAGCCACGTTCTATGACGCACAGATGAAAGTCATTGACGACGGCATCGGTTTTCTCGGCAACGGCAAGACACCACGGCTATCGCCCTCATTCGATGAGTTGGTCAAAAAATTCAATGATGAAGGGATAGAGATCGTGCCCCTCGACCATCCTTATCTCACCCGGCACAAAGATGAGCCCGAGCAGTTCCAAGCAATCAATCAGGCGCAGCAAAATGAGCCAAGGCTCAGGGAATTCAATTACTACGCCGCACAGACCATTCGCCAGAACCCTCCGGGCGAAAAGTGGATTGCGTTGATGGGCAATGCCCATATGAAGACATCCCAAGGAGTCCCGGGAGTGGCGGAGCTGACAGGCGGCATTGGGGTGGGCGTTTTCACAAGGACAGACCCGGGAGTAAGCGTCGGAATGAGGAAGACCAAAAACCTCCCGGATCCGGCAAAGGCCTTAGATCCTCACGACGTACCGGGTGACCTGCACATTTTCCACGAGGTCTGAGGTCCAACCTACCCCCTGAACCCAGCCTGCTCATACGCGATGACAAAAAGCCCGGCCGGAGGCCGGGCTTTTGTTCAGGGCCTGTCACCCGCCATGCACCCATCGCTGATGCAACCATCGCGCGAACGCATCCAGCGCAAAGCCCAGCAGCCCGATCAGCAGCACCATCGCCATCAGTTCCGAATAAGCCAGGCGGTCCCGCGTGTCGAGGATGTAATACCCCAGCCCGGCACTGACCCCAAGCATCTCGCACGGCACCAGCACGATCCACAAAATGCCGATGGCCAGGCGCACTCCGGTCAACACATGCCCGACCACGCCAGGAATGATCACCCGACGCAGCGTCTCCCAGCGCGTGGCACTCAGGCTCTGGCTCAACTGCAACCAGCGCGGGTCCAGCTGGCGTACCCCGGCAGCGGTGTTGAGCATGATCGGCCACACCGCGGCAAACGCCAGCAGGAAGTAGATCGGCTGGTCCCCGACGCCCATCAGCATCACCACGATCGGCATCCACGACAGGGGCGAGATCATCCGCAGGAACTGAAAGGCCGGCGTGGTCGCAGCCTCCAGGTTGCGCGAACTGCCCACCAGCAACCCCAGCGGTACGCCCACCAGCAAGGCAAGAAACAGCCCGACCACAATGCGCTTGAGGCTCACCGCAATGTGCAGGTACAGCTCGCCGCGCCCCAACAACTCCCACAGGCTGCCGAACGTGGCCGCCAGTGAAAAACGCGCTGACAAGCCGTCGGCAGCGCCAAACACCTTCACACCCAGCCACCAGAGCAACAGCAACCCGGCCAAGCCTCCCAACCCGAGCAACCAGCCCGGCCACGCCACGGTTTTACCTCGGTTCAAGCGCCGATCTCCTCGTGCCGCTCAAAGCCCTCCGGCAAGCCAAAGGTCTTCATGCCACCCACGGCCTCGATGGCGTTGCGCACAAAGCGGTCATCCACGAGGTCCTTGGCGACGAAGGCCGGGTCGAGATCGGCGAGGAACTTCTTGTCGCCTTCGATCAAGGTGTCTTTCAGGCGCCGTACCAGTTCCTCGGTGTAGCTGGGGAAGGGATAGGGCTGGAAGTCGATGCGATGTTCGTCCCAGTTGGCATGCTGGATCGCACCCTCCGCCAGGTACGCAGCGCGGTCGCTGGCCGCCGGTGCCAGGACCTTGCTCAAGACCGGTTCGGCATGCGGCGTGTAGCGGTTCGGGCCATCCTTGGACAACAGCTTCACCGCTTCTTCGCGGTGGTCGCGGGTCCAGACCTGGGCCTTGACGATGGCATTCACCACCTTCTGCGACCACTCCGGGCGGTTGACCAGGTCATGCTCATGCATGAACACCACGCAGCACGCATGGTTGCGCCACACATCGCCGGTAAAACGCTGCACGCGACCGACCTTGAGGTTTTCCGCGAGGGCATTGAACGGCTCGGCGACGATGTAGCCGTCGATGCGTTTGCTGGCCAATGCCGGCGGCATGTCCGAGGGCGGCAGCACGATCAGGTTCACCTCATTGGCGGCAATCGCGCCACCAGCCGCACGGGCAACGGGGGTGAGGCCGTTATCGCGGAACAGTTGCTGCACCACCACGTTATGGATCGAATACCAGAACGGAATCGCCACCGACTTACCGCCCAGTTGCTTCACGTCAGTGATGCCCGGCGCCACGGTCAGCCCGGAACCGCCGACGTGGTTCCACGCCACGACCTTGGCCGGGACCTGGCTGCCATAGCGTGCCCACACGGTCATTGGCGACAGCAGGTGAATCACGTTGACCTGGCCCGAGATAAACGCCTCGATCACCTGGGCCCAACTGCGTAGCAGCACCGGGCGCTCGGCCTTGATGCCCTCGGCCTCGAACAGGCCATTGTTATGCGCCACCAGCAATGGCGTGGCGTCGGTGATCGGCAAATAACCGATGCGTACCGGTGCATCCGGTTCATTGGCCGCGCGTGCCTGCAGGCTGCTCAACAGCGGCAAGGCACCGGCGGCGCTGAGCACCGCAGAGAGTTTGAGAAAATCACGGCGCGAGTGGGTCAGGTCATCCAGACACATGGCTAGGCTCCAGCAGGTCAAGGGGGTTGGGTTGAGGGCGGCTCGCCTGCCGTAGGGTTTTAAGAATCTCGATGCGCAGCGCGCCAATCGCTTCTACCTGTTCCTCGCGGGGTTGCGGCAGGTCGATCCGCCATTCGCCCAGCGTGCGCGCCGGGCGGTTACCCAGTAGCAGGATGCGGTCGGACAGCAGCAAGGCTTCGTCGATGTCGTGGGTGATCAACACCGCCGCCGAACCCTGTTCGCGATTGACCTTGAGCAACAGGTGCTGCATGTCGGCACGGGTCACTTCGTCCAAGGCACCAAAGGGTTCATCGAGCAGCAGTACTTGCGGCTGGCGCGCCAGGCAGCGGGCCAACGCCGTGCGCTGGGCCATGCCACCGGACAACTGCGCCGGGAACTGCTGGCGCGCATGCTCCAGGCCCACGGCCGCGATGGCATGGTCAACGCGCTGGCGCCGCTCCTCGGGGCTCAGGTGCGGCTGACGGGCGAAGTCCAGGCCAAACGCCACATTCTTTTCCAGGCTCAGCCACGGCAACAGGCTTGGGTCCTGGAACGCCACCGCCACACGCGGGTGCGGGCCGCTCAATGGCTCGCCCAGTACCTGTACGCCGCCGCCCTGCGGCGCCTGCAAGCCGGCGAGCACCCGCAACAGGCTGGATTTGCCCACACCGCTGGGGCCAAGGATCGATACCACTTCGCCGGGCTGCAACTGCAGGTCGAAGCCTTGCAGCACCGGGCCGCTGGCGTACCCCAGGGCAATGCCCCGGGCCGTCAGAACCGCCTGGCTCATAGCGCGGCCTGGCGTTGCAGTTCGGTGCGCAGTTGCACCAGGCTGGGCGTCACAATCGGCACAAAGGCCGACTCACGCCAGCGCCGGGCAAAACCACTGCCGTGCGCGGTGAGGTAGGCCTTGCCGCCACTGGCCTGCAGCTCAAGTTGCACTGCGCTCGCAGCGGTTTCCGCGAGGGCGATGCGCAGCTTGAACAATGGCACCGGTTCGGCGGCAAAACGTCCGGCCAGCAACCCTTTCTTGAGTTCGGTGACCAGGTGATCGAGGGTCACGCGCAACGCCTCCAACTCTTCACGCAACACGGTGCGGGACGCGCCCAGATGATAGGCCACTTCCGCCAACGAGCGACGCGCCAGGCCAATCGACATGCCGCATTGCAGGCCAAGAAACGCCGGGCGCACCGCCGGCAGGAACTGGCGTGCATCCTCATGCAGCAACCAGTCGCGACTCAGTTCCACACCTTCCAGCCCCAGGGCGGCCGTGTTGCTGGATTGCAAGCCGAGCAAATCAAGGTCGTGTGAGCGCTGCAAGCCCGCCACTGAGTCCGGGATCGCCAGGATAAACGGCGCACCACCGTCGGCATGTTCAATCGCGGCGGCGGCGACGAAGCCGTTCTTGCGCAAGTTGGTCACCCAGTGCAGGCGACCGTTCAGGGTCCAACCGTCGTCGCTCGGCTCGCCGCTGATCTGCAAGGTCTCGATACCCGAGAGGAACTTCATTGCATTCGACAGCCCCGTTGCCCCGGCCAGCTTGCCGCTGAGCAGGTCCGGCAACAACTGCTCACGCAGCCGCTCGTTGGGGCTGTGCAACAGATACTCGATAAACGAACGCTGCCCCCAGCACACAAAGGCTGCCGCCAGGGAATGGCTGGCAACATTCGCGATGGCGTCCACCGCCCCGCCCACATCGCCGCCGAGGCCACCGAGGTGCTTGGGTACGCCGATTCGCAACACGTTGGCGTCTGCCAACCGCGGCAGCACTTCCTGTGGGTCGCAACTGCCCACATCCAGGGCCTGCGCTTGAACATCGAGCCAACGGCTCAAGATTGGGTCAAGCATTCATGTTTCTCCTTGTTAAAGCAGATGACCATCACCGACGCGTGCGCGCCTTCAACTGGCCGGTTGTTCCCAACGGTACTGCGCCAGCTCCGGGTTCAGCGGGGTACGGGCAAACACATTAGCGAAGTTGCACAGAGTGGCCAGGCTGACCCCCAATATAACCTCCAGCGCCTGGCCTTCGGAGTAGCCGGCGGCCCGGAACGCCTCGTAGCCGGCATCGCTCACATCGCCTCGGGTAGCGATCACTTCGCGGGTGAACGCGGCGAGCGTCTCATAACGAGCATCAGGCAGTTCGCCACGCTGGCGCAGGGCTTCGATCACGGTTTCGGGCAGCTTGGCTTTGTTGCGCGCCACGGCGGTGTGGCCGGCCACGCAGAAATCGCAACCGTGGGTGGTCGCGGCAATCAGTTGCACCACTTCGCGATCGGCCAGGCTCAGCTCGGCCTTGGCGTTCAGGCCGGAAACGGTGATGTAGGTCTCCAACGCGGCCGGCGCATTGGCCAGCACGGCCAGCAGGTTGGGGATGAAACCCGAGCCTTTCAGCGCATTTTCCAGGAAGGGTTTGGCCGCTGGCGGAGCGGTTTCGAGGGTGAGCAGCGGTACGCGGGACATGGTGCGGTCTCCTTATTGGTTCGTGTACCAAGTCTGTTGGTTATAAAAAAACGCCTCAATAGGCTAAAGTAGCGATTACTTGCTCTTGAGTCTTTCCATTAGATGAATTCGTCCGGTGCACTTGTCGATTGGTTATTAGACAGCCTTGAACTCGAGACCAGCTTGTTTCATGTCGGGCGTTACTGCGGTGACTGGCACGCCAGCACCCACGGCCTGGCACGGGCCAGTTTCCACCTGCTCGTGCAGGGCCAATGCTGGCTGCATATCGACGGCGAGCCCAGCCCCCAGCACCTGAACAATGGCGACGCGGTGTTTCTGTTGCGTGACCTTGAGTACCGACTGTCCGGCGAAGCCACGGCGGCGGGTGCGCAGGAATGCCCACGTCGTCCGATGGTGCCACTGGACAGCGCGGCCACCGACGGCGTGGGGCTGGTCTGCGGGTTCTTTCACTTCCAATCCGGCTTGTCCGCAATGATTGTCGACAGCCTGCCCGCGTGGATCATCCTGCGTGCCGGCGACCCGTCATTGACCGCCGCGCGCAACCTGTTCGAACTGATCCTGCAAGAGTGCGAACGCACTCCGGCGCCCTCGTCCACCCTGCTCGAACGTCTGTGCCACCTGCTGTTCCTGTATGTACTGCGCCAACAAGTGATCGGCAACACCGACTTGGGCGGCCTCGCCGCGCTGGGCCGGCAGCCGGCATTTGCGCACCTGCTGGAACAATTGATCGCCCGGCCGGCGGAGCCCTGGACCCTGGAAAGCATGGCCGCCTGCACCGGCCTGTCGCGCTCGGCGTTTTTCAAGCGCTTCAATGAGCTGTGCGGGCAATCGCCAGGGCAAGTGCTACTGATGATGCGCATGCGCCATGCCTGCCAGCTGTTCAAAAACGACCAGACCGTGGCCGATGTTGCGCTGGAGGTGGGGTATCAGTCGGTGGCCGCGTTTACGCGGGCGTTCCACAAGGTCATTGGCCAGCAGCCGGGGGCCTATCGCAAGGGCCAGGCGCCAGGCGTGAAGCGCTAAGCCCACGCATCGTAATAAATGGGACGGTTTTGCAGGCGCCCGCCCCTAACGCTGTAACCCACTGCCGGGCCGCGCGCACAGTTCCACCAGCCAATCGACAAACACCCGCACCCGCCGTGATAACTGGCGGTGCGGCGGGTACAGCGCCGTCAGGGCCATTGTCGGGACTGGCAAGTGTGGCAGCACTTCCACCAGCGTCCCCCGGGCCAGTTGCTGCATCGCATGATAATGGGGGGCCTGGATCAACCCGTATCCGGCTTCGCAAGCAGAGAAATAGCCGTCTGAACTGTTCACCGCGACAGTCTTGGCCAGGTTGACGCTCCGCAACTCGTTCGCTAATGCGAATTCCAGCCCGAAGCGTTTGCCGCTGGCGCTGGACACATACTCAACCATCTGATGCCGGGCCAGGTCGTCCAGGGTTTGGGGCACCCCCATACGCTCCAGGTACCCGGGGCTGGCCAAGGTCAGTTGGTCCATCATTGCCAGCGGCCTGGCCACCAGTGATTCGTCCAGGGCCGGGCCACCGCGCAGCACGCAATCCACACCTTCACGGATCAGGTCCACCGGGCGGTCATTAAGGCTGATCTCCAGTTCAATCTGCGGGTAACGCGAGGTGAACGTCGGCAACGCGGGGATCACGATAAGGCGCCCGATACCCGACGGCATATCAATGCTCAGGGTGCCGCGCGGGTTCTGGCTGCGGGTAGAAAACACCGCTTCGGTTTCCTCCAGGTCTGTCAGCAATTGCACGCAACGCTGGTAATACGCCGTGCCATCCAGGGTCGGACTGACCTGACGCGTCGTGCGCTGCAACAACTGCACGCCCAGGTGTGCTTCCAGTTGCTTGATCAGGATCGTCACCGACGCGCGTGGCAGTTGCAGGCTGTCGGCCGCCTTGGCGAACCCGCCCAACTCGACAATCCGGGTAAACACGCGCATTGCGTTGAAACGGTCCAAATCTCGCCACCTCTATTATGGATTATTTAGATTTTACGAATAGTGATAGTGCTTTTAGCCGGTTTATCCCGGTTTTGTCGAGGGTAACAATAGGCGCCTACCTCAACAGGAGCTGCACCCATGCACACTCGTCAACTCGGTAAAAACGGCCCACGTGTTTCCGCCATCGGCCTCGGCTGCATGGGCATGACCGACTTCTACACCCCCGACACCGATACCACCGAGGCCACGGCCACCCTGCATCGCGCGCTGGAACTGGGGGTCAACTTCCTCGACACCGCCGACATGTACGGCCCGCACACCAATGAACAACTGATCGGCCAGGCCATCGCCGGCAAACGCGATCAAGTGTTCCTGGCGAGCAAATTCGGCATCGTGCGCGACCCGGCGAACCCGGCGCGGCGCGGCGTCAATGGGCGTCCCGAGTACATCCGCGAGGCCATCGACGGCACGTTGCGGCGGCTGGGCATAGAAACACTGGACCTGTATTACCAGCACCGCATTGACCCTGAGGTCGCCATCGAAGAAACCGTCGGCGCCATGGCCGAGCTGGTCAAGCAAGGCAAGGTGCGTTACCTGGGCCTGAGCGAAGCGTCCGCCGCCACCTTGGAACGCGCCCACAAGGTGCACCCGATCAGCGCGCTGCAAAGCGAATATTCCTTGTGGAGCCGCGACCAGGAAGACAACGGCTGCCTGGCCGCCTGCCAACGCCTGGGCATTGCCTTCGTGCCCTACAGTCCGTTGGGCCGGGGCTTTCTCACCGGCGCCCTGCAAAGCCCGGACGATTTCGGCGCCGATGACTATCGCCGTCTCAGCCCACGTTTCCAGGGCGATAACTTTGCGAAAAACCTGCAATTGGTGAAACAGGTACAACGCCTGGCGGCTGACAAAGGCGTCACCGCCGGGCAATTGGCTTTGGCCTGGGTGCTCGCGCAAGGTGACTTCATCATCCCAATCCCCGGGACCAAGCAGCGCAGGTACCTGGAACAGAACGTAGCGGCTGTATCGATCACCCTCACCCCGGCCGAACTGGCGGCGTTGGACGCCATCTTCCCTGCCGACGCCACAGCTGGCCTGCGCTACCCCAAGGAAGTCATGGCAATGCTGGATATCTGACGAGCCCTGCCAGGGAGCCCCTTTATCAAGGGGCTCCCACTTCCTTGCACCCTCGTACCTAAAGCTATTGCGCGCCAAGCCGATAGCCCTACGAAGCTCTAACAAAGCCGCGTCGACAATAAACGCTTCGTAAGGACGACCCCCATGCCCCCACTGCGCTCCATCCAAGCTCGCTACACCGTGTTCCTGGTGCTGTTCGTCCTGATGCTATTAGTGTTGACCGTCGTGGGCATCGGCCAATTGGTCGCGCCCACCCTGCGCCAGACTGAAGAGCAGGTCGTACTCAATCGCATCGCCGAGGTTGCGGTACAGATCCAGGGCGAGTTGAACAAAGTCCAGGCCCAGCAACGCACCATCACCCAAACCATCCCCCTGCTCGACAGCGATGCCATCGACAAGGTCCTGCCAGGTCTGGTGGACTAGTATGGCGAGCTGAAAGTGTTCGGCGGTGGTATCTGGCCGCTGCCCAACCAGCGCACGCCCGGGCGCAACAAGCACAGCACCTTCTGGCACCGTGATGCGTCGGGCAAGCTGGCCGTGAACACCTTCTGGAACAGCGACCCGGCGCCCAACTACTACGACCAGAGCTGGTACAAGGGCGGCCTCGCCGCGCCACGCGGGCAATGTGCCTGGGCCGCGGCCTACAAGGACGACGCCAGCCAGGAGCCGCGCACCAACTGCGCCATGGCCATCCAGCGTGATGGCGCGGCGTATGGCGTTGCCACTATCGACGTGACCCTGGGTTTCTTCAACGACCTGGTGGCGAGCAAGGAAAAAGACATCGGCGGGCAAATGCTGATCGTCGAAGGCGACGGCAAGATCATCAGCAACAGCACACGTATCAACAGCCCGGTGGTGCTGAAGAACATCAGCGAACTGAGCGGCACTTCGGCGTTCGCCGCCATGATCAGCAAAGCCCTTGGCCAGCGTGACCAGAAGTTGCAACGCAGCGAGTTCGACAACCAGGGCGTGGCCAGCACCTTCTACATGCGCCCGATCGAAGGCACGCCATGGTTCCTCGCGACCGCCCTGCCCACCTCGCTGATCACCGCCCAGCGCGATGATGTGCTCGGCACCCTGGCGCTGCTGCAAATTCCCATGGTACTGCTGCTGGTGCTGCTGGCGGCCTATGCGATTCGCCAGTTGGTCCAGCGCATGAAAACGCTGAAAACCAACATCGACGCACTCTCCGCCGGCGACGCCGACCTCACGCGACGCATCACCATCCGCGCCGAAGACGAACTCGGCGCCATCGGCCACTCGGTCAACCGCTTTATCGTCTACCTGCAAAACATGATCGGCGAAGTGACCCTGGCCACCGGGGCCATGTCGTCTGGCCTGGCGCAATTGCAGCAAACCTCGGCGCAGACCAACAGTATCCTGGTGCGGCATGCCTCGGAGACCGACCAGACCGTCACCGCGATCACCGAAATGAGCTCCACCGCCGACACGGTGGCGCACAACGCCGCCGAAACCGCTGCATTCACCCAGCGCGCCAATGAGCACGCCGACCGCTCCCGTGTGGTCGTGGGTGAAGCCTCTACCAGCGTCAGTGCGTTGATCGGTGAAGTCGCCAGTGCCACCCACACCGTGGAAAACATGCGCCAGGACGCCGCGCGCATCACTGAAACCCTCGGGGTCATTGGCGCGATTGCCGGCCAGACCAACCTGCTGGCACTCAACGCGGCGATCGAAGCCGCGCGTGCCGGCGAGCAAGGCCGTGGGTTTGCGGTGGTGGCGGACGAAGTGCGTGCGCTGGCGGCGCGGACCCAGGCCAGCACCTCGCAGATCAATGAGATGCTCGCGCGCCTGACCACGGGCGTGAGTTCGTCCGTGGCGGCCATGGAAAACACCCAGGCCAGCTGCCAGTCGGCGGCGGACGCTACCGCACGGGTGAACAGCGGCCTGGATGAGATGGCTGGCTCGGTCAGCCATATCAACAACCTCAGTACCCAGATCGCCACGGCCGCCGAGCAACAGAGCGCAGTGACCGAAGAGATCAACCGCAGCATGGTGCAGATCCGACATATGGTCGAAGAGCTGGTACAAAGCGGCCATGCCACTGAAACCAATACACAAAGCCTGCTGGATGCGAACGGTCGGGTGATTGCGTTGATGAGCCGATTCAAGGTGCGCTGATAAATGGATGAAACACTCCCGTGCAATACGCGGGAGTGGGACTATTCTGACAGCTCACGGTGCATAGTTTCGCCACACAGGAGGTGTGCCATGCGCGCTGAGCAGTCGATTCGCCTGGAGCGGATCAGTCAGGAACGTTTTATCCAGGCCCCTATCGACGCCGTCTATGACTATGTGACCCAACCGGATCGATGGCACGAATGGCACCCCACCTCCCTTGGTGCCGAGACCGGCACCAGCGGCTCACTCCCCGCCGGCGCGCGTTTCACCGAGGTCATCGACCTGCTGGGTGTACGGGTTCCCATGAGTTATCGCGTGCAGATCGCGCACAAGCCTGGGGAGTTCAAGACCGTGTTCACCTCCCTGGCTGTCGACGGCTCCCTACACTACGTCTTGCAACCCTATAACGGCGGCACGCTGTTCAAGCGCGTCTTGACCTATGAGACGGAGTTGCAACTGGCGAGCTTGCATGAACGCATGATCGAGCTGTCCACGATCGCGCTGGACCAGCTCAAGCACCGGCTGGAAAATCCCGACTTCGTATAATTTTGAAACATTACCACTGGCGTCGCGCACCGGCGGGCGCTGGCTTGCCCGCGATGACGTGGTCATGATCGCCACCATCCCAATGGCCACCTCCTGCTGACGAGACCTTCCATGAAAACCCCTTTGCGCCTGGCCCTGCTGTCAGCCCTGTTCACCACCGCCCTGGCCCAAGCCGCCGACTTGATACCCATCGACGTACACCGCGACGCTAATTGCGGCTGCTGCAAAAAATGGATCAGCCACCTGGAAAATAACGGTTTCAAGGTCAATGACCACGTCGAAACCAACATGAGCGCGGTCAAGCAACGCCTGGGCGTCGCCCCGCGCCTGGGTTCCTGCCATACCGCGGTCATCGACGGCAAATTCGTCGAGGGTCATGTCCCCGCCGAACAGGTGTTGGCGTTGCGCAAGCGCGACGACCTGCTGGGCATCGCCGCACCGGGCATGCCCATGGGGTCGCCGGGGATGGAAGTGGACGGTCAAGCCGAGGCCTATCAGGTCATTGGCCTGACGCGTGACGGCCAGGATGTTGTGGTCGCCGAGTATCCGGCGCACTGATCGGTGTTGGTCGGTTACCTCGGGCTGTTCGTCGCGGCCTTTGGTGCCGCGACCCTGCTGCCGCTGCAATCGGAAGCCGTACTGGTGGGCTTGCTGCTCAGCGGCCAGTACAGCTTGTGGTGGTTGCTGGGCATCGCCACCTTGGGCAACGTGCTGGGGTCGCTGGTCAATTGGCTGTTGGGCCGCTGGGTGGATCACTTCAAGGCGCGACGCTGGTTCCCGGTGAGTGCCCGGCAACTGGACAAGGCGCGCGGCCATTACGCGCGTTGGGGGCACTGGACGTTGTTGCTCAGTTGGGTGCCGATCATAGGCGACCCCCTGACATTGGTGGCCGGGGTGATGCGCGAACCCCTGTGGCGCTTCTTGCTTATGGTCTCTATCGCCAAAACAGCGCGCTATGGCCTCGTAGCCTATCTGACGGGGCCTTGGACATAATCATCTGTCGGCGCTGACCGGCAGGCCAATCTGTACCAACTGGCGCAACGATTCATTCAACTCCGGCGTAGAACCCTCAACAATCCGCGGCTCCACGACGTAATAGAGGTACGGTTTGTACCCGTCGAATCGTTCAAGGTCCTGGCGGTAGATCAAACGCTGCACGGGGGCGCCTTCTGGCCACGAGTCGCCGACCAGCTTCGACTCGCTGAACACCACCACATCATTCAATCCACGGACATAGCGCATGATCAGGGTCAATTTATCCTGCGCTTGACGCCATGGGTAATAGGGAATACTCACCAGCGCGGAGTTGGGAATAGGATGCACCGTATGGCCGGGGTATTCGGCAAAATAAGGCGCCTCAAGCCTGACAATCGAGCCGAATACCTTCGCAACGGTGATTCTCGAATACAGATCGACGGCAGGATTCTGCTTCCTCAGCACATACTTGATTTCCACCCGGCCGCCTGCAGCGGCACGCACCACACCATATGGGACATTGTGCGTGACCGTCCTGCCAGCCGTGATGACCCGTTCAAAATCACGATGCACAATCACACCCCCGTTGGGCGGGTAGGACCGGAAGTCTATGTCGTACAGACTTCCCGCCGGGGCGATGGCTGCAGAGTTGTGCATCTCGATGAGCAGGTCCTCGCCATTGAGTCGCTCTATATCGATAGTGTCAACGGGGCCATCGGTGATAATGGCCGGGCCCTCTAGCCGCGTACTATCCAGGTTCACCTGCACCTTGGTATCTGCGGACCTGTCCGTCGACGTGTTGCCTACCTGGTCCACCAGTAAAAACCCTACCAACAGGTCGGTGCCGTCGCCCCCTTCCATCAGTTGGTCACGACTGATGTTGAACACGGTTTCGCGGCCAACCCCCGCCACTTGTTGGATGATAAGGACGCTTGCCCAAGAGAAATGGATCATGTCCCGGGCATGCATGTTCGGATAGGGGGCAACTGTCACCGTTACCCCGCGTATGGCATCCGGAGGGTCAACAATCGTGGTCGACAGGGTGAACTTGAGCTCTGAATGCCCTACGCCAGGGAACGGTGGATTATTGTTTCTTCCACCCGGCAGGTCAGTCTTCACCAACACGCTCAAGGTGTAGGAAGCGGCCTCGCCTCCCTCTTTGAAATGCACCACGTACCCCAGCCGCACCTCACCATCAGGAAGGTTCTTGTGTTCAATGCTGAAGAAATAATGGTTGGCCGCCTCATCGCCCTCCTTGAGCATCAGGGTTGCCAATTGCAGCATATCGGGCATGCGCACGATATTGATCACATCGCCCGGGCTTGCCAGCCAGTTCCTGTCCACCACCACCGTCAAGCCATACGTCAGCAACCAGAGGCCAACGCCCCCGTCATAGCCAATGACGTTTTGCTTCATACCCGGAATATTGAGGCGATCGAGTTGCCTGGGTTGGCGGGGTGATTGGGGGGCCAGGGCAATGTCCATGGATTCTCTCCGACTGATCAAGCGAACACTCAAGCGACGCTATTGAGCGGTTGGTGTTATCAACAATGATGGGCGGGGCATGGCTACTGTCAGAGTTGACAGGTAGCGACCAGTGGTCTCAACACCGGCCGCTTCTCGTTCCATTCGTCGCCACCTGTCAGAGTTGACAGTAGTCAGCGGTCCTCGCGCAGAGGTTCAATTTCGCCATACGCCTGCGAGGAAATCCTCATGATCAAGCACCCTGCACCGGTCAATCCGTTTGTACCCGATCTGCCACCGGTCGAGATTGGGCTCTTGCAACCCCCTATCGTAGGCGACCACGAGCGGGCCGATGGTGGCATCGGCATTCGGCATACCGAAATTCCCCTGGTGGTGCATATTGCCCGTCCGCCTTCAACGCCCAAAGGCACCAGCTTTGAGTTTTACTGGGCAGGCGTCGCGGTGGCGTTCAACCAGATTCGCGACGGCGACGAAAACCTGACCCGTATCCCCTTTACGATCTCCCAAAATTTCATTCGCGAGTCGTGGGCCGACCCGGTACAGGTCAGGGTCATCCGTCTCAGTGGGAACCCTTCGGAAACCATGCCGTTGCGGTTGCGCGTCAATCTGCGTCGTCCAGGAGGCATCGCGCCGGAACCCACCCAGCCCGGCAATCGAAAACTGGTCCTGGTGCTGCCGCCCGATGTAGAAATTGACGGTATCAATGATGACCGTGCCAAGCTCGGTGTTCAGATAACGTTCCGACACTGGGAGAATATGGCGCCCTATGATCTACTTCGGCTGGCCTGGGGCAACGTGATCATAGAGTACCGAGTGCAACCCGCTGACGTCGGGTCTGACATCAAGCTCACCGTGGAGTACGCCACGATTATCGATGTCGGCGACAGCGAGCAATTGCCAGTCGCTTTCCAAGTGATAGGCCCCACCGGCAATGGTCCCGACCCAAGGGCTCTGTGGTCGGTCATAACCTGGATATCGGTGTACCTGCGCAATGATCGTTTGGACCCTCCCTGGTTGGATTTTCCCGATACGGCCCCCACCATCGACTTGGCTCAGTTGGGCAATCAACACGTAAGAATCGGGCTCTATGTCTCAGCCGCCAATGCCCGGATCTACGAGCGCGTCTTTCTGATTTGGGCCGGGACCAATGAAAATGGCTCTGTACCCCATATTGACGATCAGGTGTTACCTGGGGGCAGGACTTACTATTTCGACGTACCGAATGCCTTGGTCAAGGCCATTGCCAGTGGCAGCGCAACCGTTCACTACTTGCTGGAGGGTAACGGGCAGCCGACCAAGCGCTCGCACAATCTGTTCCTGTCGGTTATCGGTGAAGCGCTGAAATGGCCCGCCCCCTGGGTGGTAGAGGCGGTAGGCGACATTATCCCCCCAGGCCCTGCCAACGCCACCGTCAGCTTTCGTGAACAGGACACCTGGCGACCCGACGACCTCATCCAGATCACGCTGTTGGTCAGCAACCCCAACATCACGACTGAGTACAAGCAGAGCAAACGGTTTGACAGCATCCCGAATGACAAGGGCGTGCTCTCGTTCACCGTACCGGGTGAAGATATCAAGCGGTTTGACGGGTTGCGCGTGCAGGTGTTCTACACCCTTCTGCGCACCGGGCAGGACTCACTGAGCGAAACCTATCAAGTGGGCGAGCCCAAACGCGATATGCCCCCACCCAAGATCGAAAAGGCATCGGGCGCTCAACTGGACCCGGACGATGTAAAGAATGGCGCCAAAGTCATTGCCCCCTTCGCCAGCACGCGCGCAGGCGACCAGATGATCTTGTGGTGGACAGGCCCGCTGGCCAGCACCCAAGTCGACTACGATGTCCACCGGGATGGCGAACTCGCTGAGTTCGTGGTGCCGTACGTCTTTGTCGAACGCAACCTTGATCAGGACGTAATTGTTTCCTACACCCTCAAGCGTGGGCTGGAACCGACGCGTTACTCCGAAATCACGTCCGTGCTGATTGCCCGAGGCCTGATGGACCTGCCACCACCGGACTTGGTCCGAGCCACGATCACCGGGCCAGGCAGGGCCACGCTGGCGCCGCTGGATGCGCTGAATGGCAGCGACCTGGTGGTGCGCTACGTGGGGATGCTCGACACCGACTCCATCAAAGTGTCCATGCTCGGTAGGCAAGGGCAAGGCTCGCCGGACATCCCGGCCAAATTCGGCAACGAATTAGCGGGAGAGGTCGTGTTCGACATCCCCCGGCAGGCCATTGCGGCCAACATAGGCAATAGCGATCAGTTCATGACGTTCAAGTACGTGGTCACCCGCAGGGGTGAACCGTCGCCGGACTCTGAGATATTGACCGTGAGGGTGCTGCCTATTCCGTTGGATGAATTGCAGAAAACCATCATCCGTATCAACGAAGCAGATCAACAAACCCAAATACTCGACCTGGCAAAAGTGATTGACGGGGCGACCGCCCATATTGGCACCTGGCACTTTATTACCGAGTTCTGGCCGGTTTGGCTGACGTTGACAGGCAAAAAGAACGGCGTGAACTACCCGATCACCCTCCTAAACGGCAGCGGGGGTGATCGCGTCAATGGCGACTGGATAAACCAGGGTCGCTACGAACATCCGATCCTGGCCACTTACCTCAATGAATTGGACCACGCTTCGACGCTGACGATGGAGTTCTCGGCCGCGTTCAGCACCAGCCCAGAACGGGCGGATGCGATCGTGTTTCCACAGGTGATCTACTCCGTTTTAAAAGCGCCGCCGTTGACTATTGGCAACTCGACCATGATTTTGAACGGGCGAGCCATCGTCGCTCCCGGTTGGCCACGAAACGGCCAGGAATACCCGGGCAATGCCCAGATACGCGAGGCAGAAGGGGGCTCGCCTCCTTACTCATACCGTTCAAGAAACCCAGGTATCGCGACGGTCAACTTAAACGACGGCAAGGTCAGGGGCATGGCTAACGGAAGCACCTATATTGATGTAGAAGACAGGGCAGGCAATACCGCGTCATACCGTGTAGAGGTCAGCAACGTATGGCAACTGCGTGAAAATCGTGCAGGAATGAATTGGAGCCAGGCCGTCGCCTGGCGCAAATCACTACCTGGCGCTGTAGGTATCTATTATGCCGATGGCATATCGTTTATGCGGACCGTATACGGTTCGCCATTACCCGTTCCGTATGACTCATATTACTGGCTGGGGGTTGAAGAGGGCTGCGACTTCCTCACGGGCGTGTTTTGGGACTCCATGAGGCCGGATATCGTGCGGTGTATCGACAGAAGGACATCCACATGGGCCTGGTGTCTGCAGCCATGACGTGCGGCCAAACGGGACGAGCGTGATATACCGGCCTGAGCGACCGCCCCTGCCATATGCTGGTGGCATGGAACTCGGCGTCGATTTGCGACATGATCCTCACCCGGCCAGTGTATTACGCGTTCAAGAACCTGCGGATGGCAACCCTGGTGCTGATCGGCACGTCCGCCACCACCGCCATCGGCAAAGACCTCGGGCCGCCGGTATTCCCCATGCAACCCTGGTGGAATTCCCGGGGTTAGGCCATGCACCGAAAACGCAAGAACCGGCCCAGTTTCACACCGCACTGTTGCAGGGCCTGAGCGCCCTTTAATCCAACCTTTTTCGAGGCACTCGTGAATGTCGGTACAGATTGCAGTCATTGATGATTGGCAGAATGTGGCCCAAGGCGTGGTGGACTGGTCGGTCCTGGACACCGTCGGCCAGGTGCACTTCCTGCACGATTATCCGGCGCAAACCACCACGATGATCGAGCGCCTGAAAGGCTTCGAGGTGATTTGCGTAATGCGCGAACGCTCGACCTTCGATCAACCCCTGCTGCAAGGCCTGCCGAACCTCAAGCTGCTGGTGACCGGCGGCATGCGCAATGCCGCCATCGACATTGCTGCCGCGAAGGCCCTGGGCATCCAGGTATGTGGCACCGACAGTTACAAGCACGCCGCGCCGGAACTCACCTGGGCGCTGATCATGGCCTCCACCCGCAACCTGCTCGCCGAAGCCAATGCCCTGCGCGCCGGCCACTGGCAAGTGGGCCTGGGCGGCGACCTGTACGGCAAGACCCTGGGTATCCTCGGCCTGGGCAGCATCGGCCAGAAAGTCGCACAGTTCGCCCAGGTGTTCGGCATGCGGGTGATCGCCTGGAGTGAAAACCTTACGCCGCAGCGCGCCGCCGAAGCCGGGGTGACCTGGGTCAGCAAGCGCGAACTGTTCGAACAGGCCGACATCCTGACCATTCACCTGGTGCTCAGCGAACGCAGCCGCGGGTTGGTGGATGCGCAGGCGCTGGGCTGGATGAAACCAAGCGCACGGCTGGTGAACACCGCGCGCGGGCCTATCGTGGATGAGCAGGCGCTGGTGCAGGCCTTGACCGCTGGTCGCCTGGCAGGCGCTGCTCTGGATGTGTATGCCGAAGAGCCGTTGCCGGTCGATCACCCGTTCCGCCACTTGCCCAACGTACTGGCCACGCCCCACGTGGGGTATGTGAGTGAGCAGAACTACCGGCAGTTTTATCAGCAGATGATCGAAAGCATCCAGGCTTGGGCTGATGGAGCGCCCATTCGTCTACTCGGCTGACGCACCAATAAGGGGCGGCCTGCACTCATGATGGGAATACCCTCTCTGTGAAGAGCAGGCTTGCCCCGCGGTGGGGCGCGAAACGGCCCTGAAAACTGGCAACGGGGTGCAAGCCGCCAAAACCGTTTGGGAGCGCTTCGCACGCCAGCGCAGGGCAAGCCTGCTCGCCACAACCCTCGTTACAAGTTTTTGTCCTACAAAATTCCCACATAAACCCTACAGGCTCTGGGATCTGTCCTAGACTCATGACTGATGGGTCCGTTCCAAAACAAAAACCCCGCAAAAAATCGAAACTTTACAACTCTGCCGTAGGTCCAGTTTTAAGGTGGCGCGAGCGCACGCAGTTCACAGCCGATGCCCGTCCATCCAATCTATTTCAGCTGACCGTGCATCTGGCATAAGCCTTGCCAGTTTGTATAACGCTTGTGCGCCTGGCCGCAGGATGCGGTCTTCGGAGCTAGTGGCAGCGGGCCATTAGCCGACCAACACGTGGGAGAGAATTATGATCAGTGCCGCTGTAGAGACTCAGGGAGAGCGTTTTAGTAAGCCGGCAGGGGGGCCCACCTCGTTGGCCGACCTGCCCAACACTGTGCGGCCGATCGTGAGTCAGAACCCGAACCGAAAGAAAGTCTTGTTCGTCACCTCTGAATTCGCCGACCTAGTCAAAACCGGAGGCCTGGGCGACGTTTCCGCCGCCCTGCCCCGCGCCATGGCGCACCTGCACGATGTACGGGTGCTGATCCCGGGCTACCCGCAGGTGATGGAAAGCGACAACCCGATCCATATCATCGGCGAACTCGTCGGCCACGCCGCGTTGCCGCCGTGCAAGATCGGGCGCATGGACCTCAAGGATGGCCTCGTCATCTACGTGCTGATCTGCCCCGAGCTCTACGAGCGCGAAGGCACGCCCTACGGCGCCAACAACGGCCGTGACTGGCCCGACAACCATATCCGCTTTGCCCGCCTGGGCCTGGCCGCCGCCGACATGGCCGCCAACCTCGCCCAGATCCACTGGTGCCCGGACCTGGTGCACGCCCACGACTGGCCAGCTGGCCTGGCCCCGGCCTATATGCACTGGCGTGGGTCACGCACGCCAACGCTGTTCACCATTCATAACCTGGCCTATCAAGGCGTGGTCAGCCTGGCCTCGACCCCGGAACTGGGCATTCCCCCCCATGCCCTGCAACAGGAAGGCATGGAGTTCTACGGCAAGATGTCGTTCCTCAAGGCCGGCATGGCGTACTCCAGCCATATCACCACGGTGAGCGCCACCTACGCCCAGGAAATCACCACCCCGGAATTTGGCTGCGGCCTCGACGGCTTCCTCGCCGCCAAGACCCAGCAAGGCTTGCTCAGTGGTATTCCCAACGGCATCGATGAAAGCTGGGAAACCTCCACCGACACGCACCTGACCCACAACTTCAATATCGGTGACTGGGAAGGCAAGGCAATCAACGCTGCCCACGTGCGTGAGCTGTTCGGCCTGCATGACTCCACCGGCCCGCTCTTTGCCGTGGTCTCGCGCCTGGTCTACCAGAAAGGTCTGGACCTCACCGAAGCAGTGGCCAGCTTTATCGTCGAGCACGGCGGCCAGATCGCGATTATCGGGCGCGGGGAGCCGGAGGAAGAACAAGCCATGCGTGAGCTGGCGCTGCGCTTCCCTGGCCAAGTCGGTGTGCGTATTGGCTTCAACGAGACCGATGCGCGCCGCATGTTCGCCGGCAGCGATTTCCTGCTGATGCCTTCACGCTATGAGCCTTGCGGCCTCAGCCAGATGTACGCCCAACGCTTCGGCTCGCTGCCGGTGGCACGCAATACCGGCGGCCTGGCGGACACCATCGAGAATGGCGTCACCGGGTTCCTGTTCAATGAGTCCACGGTGCAAAGCTATGAGGAAGCGCTGAGCCGTGCGTTCAGGGTGTTCGCCAACAAAGGCCTGCTCAATGCCATGCGCAGCCGCGCCATGACCCAACCCTTCAACTGGTGCCAGGCGGTAGAACCCTACGCCGAACTCTACGAACAACTGGTGGCCAAGGCTCTGGGGAAAACCACTAAATAATCAAGGGAGGTCTTCATAGATGCCGTTACGGACTTTGGAAACCTGGCCCCACGGCGCAATCATGTTGGACGCGCAACACACGCGTTTTGCCTTGTGGGCGCCAGACGCGTTTTATGTCAGCGTTGAATTGGAAGACGGCCGGTCCCTCGCCATGTTGCCTCAGGCAGAGGGCTGGTTCGAGATAGAGATCCAGTGCCCGGCGGGCACGCGCTACCGCTACAACATCGATGGCGAAATGGATGTTCCCGACCCTGCGTCCAGGGCGCAAGCCTCGGACGTGCACGGTTGGAGCCTGGTGGTCGACCCGCTCGCCTACCCATGGCGACACAGCCAGTGGCAAGGCCGCCCCTGGCATGAAGCGGTGATCTACGAACTGCACGTCGGCGCGATGGGTGGGTACGCCGGTGTCGAGAAACACCTGCCACGCCTGGCCGAGCTGGGCGTCACCGCAATCGAATTGATGCCTCTGGCGCAATTTCCCGGCGAGCGCAATTGGGGCTATGACGGGGTGCTGCCGTATGCACCGCACGCCGCCTACGGCTCCCCCGAACAGCTCAAGCACCTGATCGACAGCGCCCATGAACATGGCCTGGCGGTGATCCTCGACGTGGTTTACAACCACTTCGGCCCTGACGGCAATTACCTGGGCCAGTACGCCAAGGGCTTCTTCCAGCAGGATGTGCACACACCTTGGGGCGCGGGTATCGATTTCAATCGCCGCGAAGTGCGGGATTTTTTCCTCGATAACGCGCTGATGTGGCTGCTCGAATACCGCTTCGACGGCCTGCGCCTGGACGCGGTACACGCCATCGACAACCCCGGTTTCCTGCAGGAGCTGGCCCACCGCGTGCGCCAACAGGTGGACACCGGCCGGCATGTGTGGCTGGTGCTGGAAAACGAGCTCAACCAGGCCCACCTGTTGAAGCACGATTTCGACGCGCAATGGAATGATGACTTTCATAATGTGTTGCATGTGTTGCTGACCGGCGAAACCGACGCCTATTACAGCGACTTTGCCCAGGAGCCCACTGCCAAACTGGCGCGTTGTCTGAGCGAAGGCTTTATCTACCAAGGCCACACCACCCGCCACGGCCATGAGCGCGGCGAACCCAGTGGCGACTTGCCACCCACGGCCTTCGTGGCGTTCTTGCAGAACCATGACCAGATCGGCAATCGCGCCTTGGGCGAACGCCTGCATCAACTGTGCTCGCCGCAGGCGTTGCAGGCCGCCACGACCTTGTTGCTGATGTCACCGATGATCCCGCTGATGTTCATGGGCGATGAAGTCAACGCGAGCGAGCCGTTCCTGTTTTTCACCGACCACCATGGCGAACTGGCCGAAGCGGTGCGTGAGGGCCGGCGCAATGAATTCGCCGATTTCGCCGCGTTCAAGGACCCCGAACGGCGCGAACACATCCCAGATCCCAACGCGCTGCCCACCTTTGTGCAATCGGCGCCGAACCTGGTGGAAAACGAACACGCCCACTTCTACCGCCAGCTGCTGAGCCTGCGCCACCGGCATATCGTGCCGCACCTGCCGGGCAGCGTGGCCTTGGGCGCGCACGTGCTGGCAGACGGCGCCGTCAGCGCGCGCTGGCGCCTGGGCAATGGCAGCCTGTTACAGATCGATCTGAACCTGAGCCGTGCGCCCCTCGATTGCCCCGCGCCGCCGCAGCTTCTGTTCCAAACGCCCGCCCATGAAGGCCCGCACCTGGCGCCCTTCAGCGCGCGCGTCACCTTATCCCCTGTTGGAGAGCACCTTTGAGTGAAGCGAACCTGGAAATACTCGCCAGCCGAGCGGGGTTGGCCGTCGATTGGATCGACGCCAACGGCCGCCCGCAACGCGTGACAGCCGACGCCTTGCGCGCGGTATTAAAAGGCCTGGGTCACCCGGCCGACAACGATGCCCAGGTCGATGCCAGCCTGCTTGAATTGGAGCAGGTGCAACAAGACAAACACTTGCCACCCCTGATGACCGTCGACAGCGGCGATGGCTTGGACCTCGGGCATTTCTTTGCGCCCGACACCCCCTGCCGCGTCCACCTGGAAGACGGCGAAACCCTGCAACTGCGCCTGGACAGCCACGCCGTGTTGCCCGGAGTGATCGCCCTCGGCTATCACCAGGTGCATATCGACGACCAGACCTTCACCCTCGCGGTGGCCCCCACTCACTGCTACAGCGTCGCCGAAGCAGTCGACACCGCCACCGCCCGCGCCTGGGGCCTGAGTGCCCAATTGTATTCTTTGCGCCGCCTCGGCGACGGTGGCTTTGGCGACACCCTGGCCCTGGAACACCTGGCCCGTTCGGCCGCCGAACGCGGCGCCGATGCCTTGGCCATCAGCCCGATGCATGCGATGTTCAGTGCCGACCCCGAGCGCTATAGCCCGTACTCGCCCTCGAGCCGGTTATTTCTCAACAGCCTGTATGCTTCGCCTGGCTGCGTCCTCGGCGAACGTGAAGTCCGTAACGCCATTGAGGCCTGCGGCCTGGCGGAGGAACTGCACGCCCTGGAACAACACACCCTGATCGATTGGCCGGCCGCCGCCAAGGCCAAGCAGCGCCTGTTGCGTGCCTTGTATGAAGACTTCCGCCACGGCCACCACCCGCAACACGCCGACTTCCTGAGCTTCCGCCAGGCTGGCGGTGAAGCCCTGGAAAACCATTGCCGCTTCGAAGCGGTGCAGGCCGTACGCGCGGCCGCGGGCGAATCACTCGACTGGCGCCACTGGCCGCAGGAATGGCGTTCGCCACAGAGCCCGGCACTGGTGCATTTCGCTGAAGAGCACGCGGCCGATATCGGCTTTTATGCGTTCAGCCAATGGCTGATCGCCCGTTGCCTGGAGCGCGCGCAACAGGCGGCACGTGGCAGCGGCATGGGTGTCGGGTTGATCGCCGACCTGGCCGTAGGCGCCGACGGCGGTGGCAGCCAGGCCTGGAGTCGCCAGGATGAGTTGCTCGCCGACCTTACCGTGGGTGCGCCGCCCGACATTCTCAACCGCGCCGGGCAAGGCTGGGGGATTTCCGCATTTTCCCCCGAAGGCCTCAAGCGCAACGGCTTCCGGGCCTTTATCGAAATGCTGCGGGCCAACTTTGCGCATGCCGGCGGCTTGCGCATCGACCATGTGATGGGCCTGCAACGCCTGTGGGTGATTCCCATGGACGCCTCGCCTCGCGAAGGCGCCTACCTGTATTACCCGGTGGACGACCTGCTGCGCTTGCTCGCCCTGGAATCCCACCGCCACCAGGCCATCGTGCTCGGTGAGGACCTCGGCACCGTGCCCGACGGCCTGCGTGAAAAACTCATTGGCCGTTCGATCCTGGGCATGCGCGTGCTGTTGTTCGAACAAGGCCACGATGGCCAGTTCAAGCCGATCCTCGACTGGCCGGACAACGCGCTGGCCACCACCAGCACCCACGACTTGCCGACCCTCAATGGCTGGTGGCACAGCCGCGATATCGACTGGAACGTCCAACTGGGCCTGATCGACGCCCCCACTGTGGAGCAATGGCGCGAGCACCGCCTGCGTGAGCGCCAGGCGTTGCGCCAGGCCCTGAGCCAGGACCCGCAGAATTTCATCGATGAAATCCGCAATGAGACCGACCACATGATCGACGCCAGTGTGCGCTACCTGGGGCATACCCGCGCGCCGCTGGTGTTGCTGCCGCTGGAAGATGCGCTGGGCCTTGAAGAACAAGCCAACCTGCCCGGCACCACCGATACCCACCCGAATTGGCGCCGTCGCTTGCCCGGCGAAGCCTCCAGCCTGCTCGACAATGCCGGCGCCGCCCGCCGCCTCGAACTGCTGGCCGTCGCGCGCAACCAAGCCTATGAGCGTGACCGATGAACGCACTGCCCCTGCGCGCAACCCAGCGCCTGCAATTCCATAAAGGTTTCACCCTGGACGACGCGGTGCCACTGGTGCCGTATTTTGCCCAATTGGGTATCAGCCACCTGTACGCCTCGCCGCTGCTCGCCGCCCGCGCCGGCTCGATGCATGGCTATGACGTGGTCGACCCCACCCGCGTCAACCCAGAACTGGGTGGCGAAGCGGCATTGCGCCGGCTGGTCGCCGCACTGCGTGAACATAAGATGGGGCTGATCCTCGACATCGTCTCCAACCACATGGCCGTCGGTGGCGCCGACAACCCGTGGTGGCTCGACCTGCTGGAATGGGGCCGCCTGAGCCCCTACAGCGAGTTCTTCGACATCCAGTGGCACTCCCCCGACCCGCTGCTCAAGGGCCAATTGCTCATGCCGTTTCTGGGCAGCGACTACGGCGAAGCCCTGCAAACCGGCACCCTGACCCTGCATTTTGACGCCGCCCATGGCACGTTCTACGTCGAACACTACGAGCATCGCTTTCCGGTCTGCCCACGGGATTACGCGGCGATCCTCGGCGCTGATGAACTGCTCAAACCCCTCGCCGACCGCTTCAGCGCCCTCGCCTATCAGGACGACGCCTACGCCGAAGCCGCCTGGCTCAAGCAGGCACTGGTCGAGCGTGCTACCCACGGCGCCGTACGCGAGGCCATCGAACACCGCCTGGGCGAATTCGATGGGCGCCAACCCGACGGTTTCCAGCGCCTGCATCACCTGCTCGAACAACAAGCCTACCGCCTGGCCAGCTGGCGCACCGCGGCCGACGATATCAACTGGCGGCGTTTCTTCGACGTCAACGAACTGGGCGGCCTGCGCGTGGAACGCAGCGCGGTGTTCGAAGCCACCCACGGCAAGATCTTCGAGCTGATCAGCGAGGGCCTGGTGGACGGCCTGCGCATCGACCATATCGACGGCCTGGCCGATCCGCGCGGGTATTGCCGCAAATTGCGCCGGCGTGTCGACTCACTGTCGCCACAGCGCCATCTGCCGATCTTCGTGGAAAAAATCCTCGGCGAAGGCGAAACCCTGCGCGAAGACTGGCAGGTGGACGGCACCACCGGCTACGAATTCATGAACCAACTGTCGCTGCTGCAACACGACCCGCAGGGCTTCGAACCGCTGGCCGAGCTGTGGACCCGACACAGCGAACGGCCCTCAGCCTTTATCGAAGAGGCTCGGCTGGCGCGTCAGCAGATTCTCAATGGCTCCCTGGGCGGCGACTTTGAAAGCGTGGCCCAGGCCCTGTTGCAAGTGGCCCGTGACGATGTGATGACCCGCGACCTGACCCTGGGCGCCATTCGCCGCGCCTTGCAGGAGCTGATCGTGCACTTCCCGGTGTACCGCACCTATATCAGCGCCCGAGGCCGCAGCGAGCGCGACGACGTCTTTTTCCAGCAGGCCCTGGCCGGTGCGCGCAGCACCTTGAGCGAGGGCGACTGGCCGGTGCTCGATCACCTGGAAAAATGGCTGGGCGGGCAACCCTGGCGCGACCGCCCCGTCGGTCGCGAGCGCAAGATACTCAAGCACGCCTGCGTGCGCTTCCAGCAACTGACCTCGCCGGCGGCCGCCAAGGCCGTGGAAGACACCGCGTTCTATCGCTCGGCGGTATTGTTGTCGCGCAACGATGTGGGCTTCAGTACCGAGCAGTTCAGCGCCCCCGTGACAGACTTCCACCGCGTCAACCAACAGCGCCTGCAGACGTTCCCCGACAACCTGCTGGCCACTGCCACCCACGACCACAAGCGCGGTGAAGACAGCCGCGCACGCCTCGCGGTACTGAGCGAATGCGCACCGTGGTATGCCGGACAGGTGGAGCACTGGCGCACCCTCGCGACGCCGTTGCGCAATGACACCAGTAGCCCGTCGGCCGGTGATGAGCTGATCCTCTATCAAGTGTTGCTCGGCAGTTGGCCTTTGGACCTGCATCTGGACGACCGTGAAGCGCTCCAGGCCTATCAACAGCGCCTGTGGCAGTGGCAACAGAAAGCCTTGCGCGAAGCCAAGCTGCAAAGCAGTTGGAGCGCCCCCAACGACACCTACGAACAAGGGGTAGAAGCGTTCCTTTCGCGCCTGCTGCTCAGCGACGACGGCCTGCCCCTGCGCACCGCCATCGCCAGTGCCGCCCAGGCCATCGCACCTGCCGGCGCGGTCAATGGGCTGGCGCAATCCTTGCTTCGCCTTACCGTGCCTGGGGTACCGGACCTTTACCAGGGTGATGAGTTCTGGGACTTCAGCCTGGTGGACCCGGACAACCGTCGCCCGGTGGATTTCAACGCGCGGCAACGTGCGCTGAATGCACCACTCGACCTCGGCGAGTTGCTGTTCAACTGGCGTGACGGGCGGGTCAAACAGGCGGTGATCGCCCAGGCGCTGGCCTTGCGCAAGGCCCACCCCGAGGTGTTTCAACAGGGCCGCTACACGCCCCTGGATGTGGTGGGCCAACACGCCGAACACGTGGTTGCATTTTGCCGCGAGCACCAGGGCAAACGCGTGCTGGTGGTGGTGCCACGCTGGCCCCATCGCCTGCTTGAAAAGGGTGTGCACCCCCAGATCAATGCGCGGGTTTGGGGCGATACACGGGTGAAATTACCGTTCGCCGCGCCAACCGAAAACTGGAAGGGACTTTTTCATACAGTCGCAGTCACACCAGACAAGGAGCTGTTGATCAGCACTGCGCTGGGGGATTTCCCGGTCAATGTCTTTATCAATCCTGATGATCAAGAAAGCTGAAAATTTTCTGTGAGGAGCATTGTGATGAGTACTGAAGACAAACGCATTCGCGAATTGGCGCATCAAATCTGGGAGTCCGAGGGCAAGCCCCACGGTCAAGATGCACGCCACTGGGAGATGGCGCGCAAGCTGGCAGAGGCCGAAGCGCTGACGCCGAGCAAACCCAAGCCGGCCGCCAAGCCCAAGACCGCGCCCAAGCCAGCGGCGAAAGCCAAGCCTGCGGCAGCGGCCCCAAGCAAACCGGCACCCCCAGCGGCAAAAAAGCCGGCGGCGCCAAAAAAGCCCAAGCCTTAAGCCTCGTGACCTCATGAGCCACCTGCCGATACGGTCGGCAGGTGGTCATTTCACTTTCCCGATTGTCAGCTGAACCATGTCAGCACGGCCGCGTTTGGCCCGAAAAAAGACCCTTGCAGGAGCAACACAATGAGCAAAGCCGATAACCACCAAGCGGCCCCGGCCCACGAGCCATCGCGGATCCGCGAAGGTTTGCCCTTCCCCCTGGGCGCGACCTGGGACGGCCTGGGTGTCAACTTTGCCCTGTTCTCGGCCAACGCCACCAAAGTCGAGCTGTGCCTGTTCGACGATACCGGCGAAGTCGAAATCGAACGCATCGAACTGCCTGAATACACCGACGAAATCTTCCACGGCTATCTGCCCGACGCCCACCCCGGGCTGATTTACGGCTACCGCGTGTACGGTGCGTATGACCCGGCCAACGGCCATCGTTTCAACCACCACAAATTGCTGATCGACCCCTATGCCAAACAGCTGGTGGGCGAACTCAAATGGTCCGAGGCGCTGTTCGGCTACACCATCGGCCACCCGGACGACGACCTCAGTTTCGACGAACGCGACAGCGCCCCCTTCGTGCCCAAATGCAAAGTCATCGACCCGGCGCACACCTGGGGCAACGACCAGCCTGTGCGTGTGCCCTGGGACCGTACGATCATTTATGAAACCCACCTGCGTGGCATCAGCATGCGCCACCCATCGGTGGGCGAGTCGGTGCGCGGTACCTGCGCCGGCCTGATGGAAGATGACGTGCTCAAGCATATCCGTCAGTTGGGCATTTCCTCGGTCGAGCTGCTGCCCGTGCACGCCTTTGTCAACGACCAGCACTTGCTGGAAAAAGGCATGACCAACTACTGGGGCTACAACAGCATCGCGTTCTTCGCCCCCGACCCACGCTACTTGGCCAGCGGCAAGATCGCCGAGTTCAAGGAGATGGTCGCGCACCTGCACGAAGCCAAGCTGGAAGTGATCCTCGACGTGGTCTACAACCACACCGCCGAAGGCAATGAGCGCGGCCCGACCCTGTCCATGCGCGGCATCGACAACGCCTCTTACTATCGCCTGATGCCCGACGACAAGCGCTTCTATATCAACGACTCCGGCACGGGCAACACCCTCGACCTGAGCCACCCGTGCGTCCTGCAGATGGTGACCGACTCGCTGCGTTATTGGGCCAACGAAATGCACGTCGACGGTTTCCGCTTCGACCTGGCGACCATCCTCGGCCGCTACCGTGACGGCTTCGACGAGCGCCACAGTTTCCTCGTCGCCTGTCGCCAGGACCCGGTCCTGCGCCAGTTGAAACTTATCGCCGAACCCTGGGACTGCGGCCCCGGCGGCTACCAGGTGGGTAACTTCCCGCCAGGCTGGGTGGAATGGAACGACCGTTTCCGCGACACCGTGCGTGCCTTCTGGAAAGGTGACGACGGCCAGCTTGCAGATTTTGCCGGGCGCATGACCGCCTCCGGCGAGATGTTCAACCATCGCGGCCGTCGCCCGTACAGCTCGGTGAACTTCATCACCGCCCATGACGGTTTCACCTTGCACGACCTGGTCTCCTACAACGACAAGCACAACGAAGACAACGACGAAAACAACCAGGACGGCACCAGCAACAACCTGTCTTGGAACCACGGCGTCGAAGGCCCCACCGACGACCCTGAAATCAACGCACTGCGCCTGCGCCAGATGCGCAACTTCTTCGCCACGCTGCTGCTGGCCCAAGGCACGCCGATGCTGGTGGCCGGGGACGAGTTCGCCCGCACCCAGCACGGCAATAACAACGCCTATTGCCAGGACAGCGAAATCGGCTGGGTCAACTGGGACCTGGACGACGACGGCAAGGCGCTGCTCAAGTTCGTCAAACGCCTGATCAAGCTGCGAATGGCTTATCCGATCCTGCGTCGGGGTCGCTTCCTGGTGGGCGACTACAACGAAGATATCGGCGTGAAGGACGTCACCTGGCTGTCACCGGATGGCAACGAGATGACGACCGAGCAATGGGAAGACAGCCATGGTCGCTGCCTGGGCATGTTGATGGATGGTCGCGCCCAGGAAACCGGGATTCGCCGCGCGGGCGCCGATGCCACCTTGTTGCTGGTGGTCAATGCCCATCACGACATGGTCAATTTCCGCCTGCCGCCGGTGCCGCAAGGTGAGTTCTGGACCTGCATGCTGGATACCAACCAGCCAGCGGTACGCGGCCAGGAGCGCTTTGAGTTCGAACATGAATACGCGGTCACCGGCCGTTCGCTGTTGCTGTTTGAATTGCAGCGTGACGACGAGGTGTGACATGGCCTTGCATGGATTCCTTCAAGGCTACCCAGGCTATGCGGACACGCAGGCCCTCGGCGCCGCCCTGAAGGCGCTTCAGGCAGAAGGCCTGGATCAGTTGCCGTTGCCCGGCAGCGGCCAGACCCTGGAGCGCCTCAGCGGCCTGGCGCAGGTAGCCGGGCATGACTTGCGCCTGTGCAAGTTGTTCGAAGGCCATACCGATGCCCTGGCGATTATCGCCGAACTGCGCAGCCCCTTGCCGCCCTTGGGCAGTACATGGGGCATGTGGGCAGCCGAACCGCCGACGGCCAAGGTCCGCGTGCGCCGCGATGGCTCGCGCTTGATCCTTGAGGGGCGTAAAGCCTGGTGCTCCGGCGCGGCGGTGGTCAGCCATGGGCTGCTCACCGCTTGGGACGAACAGGATCGCCAGCAGTTGGTCGCGGTGCAGATGCATCAGCCAGGCATCACCGTGACCGATGAGGGCTGGAACGCCGTGGGGATGGCGGCCACGGGCAGTGTCGAGATCCTTTTCGACAATGCCCTGGGCATCGCCGTCGGCGCACCGGGCGACTACCTGGCGCGCCCGGGTTTTTGGCACGGTGGCATCGGTATTGCCGCGTGCTGGTATGGCGCCGCACAGCGCCTGGCCGAAGTGCTGCGCGCGCAGTGCAGCAAACGCCCAGAGCCCCATGCCCTGGCCCACCTGGGTGCGGTCGACAGCGCGTTGAACAGCGCAGCCTGCGTACTGCGGGCCAGCGCCGCACAGATCGACCGGCAACCGCAGGCCGACGCCCGACAACTGGCCCAGCAAGTGCGCGCCGCCCTCGAGGATACGGTTGAGCAGGTGATGCGCCACGTCGGTCGCGCGACCGGTGCCGGGCCCTATTGCAAGGACCCGCACTTCGCCCAGCTGATGGCGGACTTACCGGTGTTTGTGCGTCAAAGTCATGCCGAACGCGACCTGGCCGCCCTCGGCGAGCAGGTGGCGGGCGGCGCCCCAGGGAGGTGGCAGTTATGAAACCCAATCCCATTGTGGGCCAAGGCACCCCGCTGCATCAGTGGCAGGCCTCGCCCCATATGGCGCAGTTGCCCCTGATCAGCGTTGAGCAACTGGTGCCCGAGGGCCATCGCGCCGTGATCATTGCGCCGCACCCGGACGATGAGGTGCTCGGCTGCGGTGGCCTGCTGCAGGGCCTGGCCGCGCTGGGCCGGCCGATCCAACTGATCTCAGTCACCGATGGCCGTGCCAGTCACCCTGGCTCGCGACGCTGGCCGGCGGAACGGCTGAGCGTGGTGCGCCCGCAGGAATCGGCCCAGGCCCTGCACCGCCTTGGCGTGCCGCTGCACCGCTTGAAATGGCTGCGCGCGGGCTTTGACGACAGCCGGGTCGCCGCACAGGAAGCCGCGCTCGCCGCGTTCATCCAGCGCTATCTCAAGCCCAACGATGTGGTGTTCACCACCTGGCGCGAGGACGGCCATTGCGACCATGAAGCGGTCGGCCGCGCCAGCGCCAAGGCCGCCTTGGCCGTGGGGGCGAGCCTGTTCGAACTGCCCGTGTGGACCTGGCACTGGGCAACCCCCGAAGACAGCCAGGTGCCCTGGCACCGTGCGCGCAAACTGCCCCTGGCGCCCGAGGTGGTGGCGCGCAAGCGCCATGCTATCCATGCGTTTGCCAGCCAACTGGAGGGCGACCCACATATCGGCCTGCCACCGGTGTTGGCGCCCTATGTGGTGGAACGTTTGCTGCAACCCTTTGAAGTGGTGTTTGTATGAGCGTGGCTACGCCGTATTTCGATCAGTTATTTGCCGACAACGATGACCCATGGGCCTTCCGACAGCGCTGGTATGAACGGCGCAAACGCGCGCTGACCCTGGCCGTGTTGACCCGCCCACGTTACGCCTCGATCTTTGAACCCGGCTGCGCCAATGGCGAATTGAGTGCCGAACTGGCGCCGCGTTGCGATCGCCTGGTGTGCTGCGATACCGCCAGCGCCGCCGTGGCACTGGCCAAGACCCGCCTGATGGGCTTTGCCCACGCCCACGTCGAGCAAAGCCGCCTGCCGGAGCAATGGCCCGGCGGCCGCTTCGAGCTGATTGTGCTGAGCGAACTGTGCTATTACCTCGATGCCGACGACCTGGGCCGCCTGATCGAGCGCGCCCTCGCCAGCCTTACCGACGACGGCCAGTTGCTCGCCTGCCACTGGCGCCCGCGAATCGAGGGTTGCCCGCAGACCGCCGAACAGGTACATGCCCTGCTCCATGAACGCCTGGCGATGCGCTCTGTGGTTCAACACCACGAAGAGGATTTCCTGCTCGACCTGTGGAGCCGTGAAGGCCATTCGGTGGCGACCCTGGAGGGGCTGCGTTAAAAAACGGGGTGACTCGATGTGAAAACCTTCGATCCTTGACTATGCTGAGGAAGCCTTGCCGGCACTCCAGGGTTGGAGTGCCGAGCAATCGTCGCGGCGGAGCCTGCGGCGAATAACGAGAGTCGTACCGACAACGGGCACGACCCGCACCAACCGACAAGGATGTGACACCCATGAAGCCCGCTTCCCTGAGCGAAATCCGTCGCGGTCCCGCGCAAATCTGGAACAGCGCGCCCCAGCTGGCGCAGATCCCCGCGATTCAACTCAACTCATTGGTGCCGGCCGGCGCGCGCGTGGTGATTGTCGCGCCCCACCCTGGCGATGAAGTGCTGGGCTGCGGCGGTTTGCTGCAACGCCTGAGCACCCTCGGACACCCCCTGCAATTGATCTCCATCACCGACGGCAGCGCCAGCCATCCGGGTTCCCATGTGTGGCCCGCCAGCCGCTTGAGCGTGGTGCGGCCCCAGGAAAGCGTCGAAGCGTTACGACGCCTGGGCATGCCGCTGCACAGCCTGAAGTGGATTCGGGGCGGGTTCCGCGACACTGGCCTGGCCGCTCACGAACAAGCGATGAGCCAATTTATTGCGCGCTACCTGCAACCCGGTGATGTGCTGTTTACCACCTGGCGCAACGATGGCAATGACGACCACGATGCCGTCGGCCGCGCCAGCGCCAAGGCGTGCAGCCTGGTCGGCGCGTGCCTGTATGAGCTGCCGATCTGGGCGTGGCACTGGCCGGCGCGGGAAAGCGCGATGATCCCCTGGCAGCGCGCACGCAAGGTGCGCCTCGACACCTGGAGCGTCGCGCGTAAATTGCACGCCGTCCATGCCTTCGCCAGCCAGTTGGTCGGTGACCCGGCCATTGGCCTGGCGCCAATCCTGGCCCAGGTGCTGCTGGAGCGTATACGCGATCCTTATGAGATCGTGTTGATCTAGCCTTCCACTCGTCCATACCTGTTATTTCTGACAGTAGCGGCCTACGCAATGTGCGTCTAAGGTGCAAAAAGCCCTGCACTGGTTGAGGTGCAGTCGAGAAAGCCATGCCAACCCTTTGCATTGGCCGGTGTTTTCAGATGCAGGTAAGCCGCAGTCCCTGATCCGTATCGCGTTCGTTGTTGCCATGGTTCGGACCGCACCTGGATACCAGGTGCGTGAACAACATGCCTCTGCTGCGAGGACGAATCATGCGCACACCCACTCCTGCTTGGCTGTACGCGGGCATCCTGTCATTGATGGTTCTGACGACCTGGCCGCTTCTCTCCCAGGCGGCGTGTACGATCAACATCACCTCCGGCGACGACACCTCCACCTGCGACAGCGGCACCGCGCCGGGCTTCACCGACAACGCGGGCAACAACACCCTCGACATCCGTGACAGCGGAAGGATCACCGGCAACGTCACCTTCGGTGCGGGTAACGATCTCGTGGATGTGAATGGGGCGACGGCAGGAATCGACGGCGCACTGAATCAGGGCGACGGGAGCAATATCTTTCGGCTTAACCTGGGAACTGTCGGTTCCGTAACCCAGGGCTCAGGCACGGATGTCATACAGATCAGCGGTGGCAAGGCCGGTGCGATCAGCCAGGGGGGCGGGATCGACAGCTACGCCCAAAGCGGTGGGACCGTTGATTCCGTGTCCCAGGGTGACGGTCATGACCGGTTTACCATGAGTGGCGGCACCATTATCGGGATCTTCGATGACGGCGACGACGCGCTGATGACCGACGGGCTGATCGGGTCGGTCAACATGCGGCTGGACAATAACGTGTTTGATATGCACGGCGGCAGGATCGTCAACAACCTGACGACGGGCTTTGGCCTGGACCGCATTTACGTCCGTGGCGGTTCCATCGGTGGCACGATCAGCCTGGGCGACGGCGATGATTTGATCGAGGTTTCAGGTGGCGAGGTGGGTGCAAATGCCGGTTCGGAGATTCGCATGGGTAACGGCGATGACACCCTGCTCTGGACCCGCGCCGGAATCATCCACAGTCCAATACGGATGTCCGCCGGTGACGACAAAGTGGTACTGACGGCCCTTACGGAAACAACGCTGTCCCCTACCCCGCAGATCGACGGTGGGCCAGGTAACGACACACTCAATTTCGTTGCAACGCAATCAGCCACTCCGTCGCGTTACGTCCAATGGGAGAACGTTAATCTCACCAACGCCTCGCAGTTGAACCTGGGTGCTGGCGAACTGGTGCTCGGTGACCTGCTGACCCTGACCGGGACCCTGAATATCGATCCTACCAGCACGCTGTCAGCCACCGCTGGGGCCATATCGCCTTCCGCCGCCGGCCAACTGGTGAACCTGAACAACAGCGGCCTGATCGACATGACCACCGGCAGCACCAGTGCCACCGACACCCTGACAGTCCACGGCAACTACAACAGCACCGGCGGCCGGCTTGCGCTGCAAAGTCAGTTGGGCAGTGATGGCTCGGCCGCTGACAAGCTGGTGATCAGCCAGGGAGCGATCCTGGGCTCCACCGCCATCAGCGTCAGCAACCTCGGCGGAGCCGGCGCCGAGACCTTGCAGGACGGTATCCAGGTGGTTCAGGCGCTCAACGGTGCAACCGGTACCACCAGCAGTTTCTCCCTGGCCGCCCCGGTATCGGCGGGAGCCTATGAATACTTCCTGTTCAAGGGCGGCGTCACGGCGGGCACGGCGGAAAACTATTACCTGCGCTCCACGATACCGGTGACCCCGCTACCGCAGCCCGAAGGCCCGGTGACGCCTTTGCCTAATCCGGTGGAAGACACCCCGGACCTGCCGACCAACCCAGGTATCACCCCCATCCCGATCTACCGCCCGGAAGTGCCGATTTATGCAGCACTCTTCCCCGCTACGCAGCAAGTCGTCCAGGCCATGCTGTCGACCTTCCACGAACGCATGGGCGACCAGCGCCCGCAGCAGGTCGATGCGTCGACGGCCGGTTGGGGCCGGGTCTATGGCAACAGCGGCCGCCAGAGTTTCGCCGGTGCCGTGAGCCCGACGCTGAACAGCTCGGTGACGGGCTTCCAGGTGGGCAGCGATGTGTATACCCACACCCATGACAACGGCCAGGTGCAGCACGCCGGGTTCTTCGTCGGCCACAGCAGGCTCAAAGGCGATATCAAGGGCTTCAACCTCGGCTGGCAGGACAAGGACGCTGGCAACACCACCTTGCGCGGGGACAGCCTGGGGGTTTACTGGACGTTGATCGGCGCCAACCAGGCCTACCTCGACCTGGTCCTGATGGGCACCCGTTTCGACGGCAACAACGAGTCGGACCGTGGCGTGAAGATGAAGACCCGCGGCCACAACGTCACGGCCTCGGCCGAAGTGGGCTGGCCGTTCCCGTTGACGCGCAACTGGGTGTTGGAACCCCAGGCCCAAGCGATCGTCGGCACAACCCACCTGGACAGCCAGAATGACGGAATTTCCGACGTGTCCTACAACGCCGACACCAGCCTCACCACGCGCCTGGGTGTACGCCTGCGCGGCGACTACCAGGTCCGTGGAATGCCCTTGCTGCCCTATGCACGGGCCAATATCTGGCATACCTCCGCCGGGCAGAACACCGTCACCTTCAACGGGGTGACCGATATCGACACCGAGCAGAAGTCCACCACCCTGGGCCTCAGTGTCGGCGCCACGCTACAAGTGACCAAGGACTTCAGCGTGTACGGCGAATTGGGCTACAACAGCAACCTGGACAGCAACGCCTTTGACGGTCGCCAAGGCGCCGCCGGCATGAGAATGAAATTCTGACCTCGCCTGTGTATCGCAGTGTGTACGGCAGCCACTGCGATACATAGGGTTTAACCCGGCGTCGGTGCTGAAACAGTCCGGATACAGCAGCACGATCAACTGTGAGCCATACGCACACCAAGCCGTAGGAGGCTCACCATGCACACGCCGCAGACTCGTCGCTGCAAGCACCCGAGGCGTTTGCCCAGGCGGTGGTGGATGCAGACCATCTGTGACGTGAGCGCGAAGACTGCGACACCGCCTTCACGCGGCCGGTGCCCTGGCGATGGGGGCCGAACACTGTCCGGCCCCCATCGCCCCCAGGATCATCTGCGCCGTTTTGATCACTGCCATTTCGACTTTGTATGCTCCTACAGTCGAATGATGGCATTATGCCTCACTCTTTATCGTACGCATGGAGCGACCGTGACCCACGTTTTCACCCCTTCCGACACCCACCTCGCCGCTGGCGTCCCCGCGAATTTTCCGTTCTTCAAGCGCCTCGGGATGTTCGTGCTGGCGGCATTCATTTTCATCTTCGGCACGATTCCCGGATTGTTGCTGGCGCCCCCCGCCACCCAGGCTTACGGGGCATTCATCACCACCCTCGGTCCTGTCGCGCTGCTGCTATGTGCATTGTTCGCCTGGCAACATCGGGCCGATCTGGGCGCTACGTTTCGCGGCAACGACTTGCGCAGACCGCTGCGTGTCGGCGCCATCAGCGTTTTCGCCGTCTATATGCTTTGTGGCCTGTTGGTTGCGGTGCTGGGGCTGCCACGGGAAGCGTTCATGGCTGAGCTGTTTGCCGGCCTGACCACCTGGCAAACGCTGATCAAGCTGGCTTCGTTGATGATCCTGGCGCCTATCACCGAAGAACTGATGATGCGCCACTACGCACTGCGTCTGTTTCCCTATGAACGCAGCCACCTGTGGAAATGGGTTTCGGTTCTTGCCACCTCCGCCCTGTTCACCAGCCTGCATACTCAATACGGCAACTGGCCAACCCTGGCGCTGATATTCGCCGTTGGGTGCATCCTTGCCCTTGCACGCATCGCCAGCGGTGGCCTGCGGGTACCGATCCTGCTGCATATGTTCGCCGAAGTGATCGCCTGCAGCCTGGATTGGACCTGGGCATCAGCAGGGCTCTACGGCTGATCAGAACAGGCCTGATGCCTGGGTGATACCCCGCTCGTAAATCCAGTTGAGCGCGCCGTCAGACCGCCCGGATAGGCGGCCTGCGACGGGCTCATGGGCAAAAGCCGCGCCCCTGCCATGTGAAAAACTTGTTAACCCTCTCTGCCCCAAGGCTTTTTTTGGCCGCCTTGATCTGTCAAGCTGATGAGAACAATTATCAACAGCTTTACTATTTGCCAGGAATGGTATTCAGGGAGAGTCAGGTTCATGTCTGTTCAACACCCAGGCGGCAAGGTTTTTTCACCCAGTTTTATGGCGATGGCGATGTGCCTGGCAACGTCCCAGGCGACCTTCGCAGCCGACACTGAAAAACCAGCACCGCTGGAACTGGGGGCTACCGAAATCTCCGGCCAACAGCTTGGCGACACCACCGAAGGCACGCAGTCCTACACCACCGGTGAGATGGCCACCGCCACCAAACTGCCCCTGAGCATGCGCGAAACGCCCCAAGCCGTGACGGTCATCACCCGTCAGCGCATGGACGACCAGGCCATGACCAGCGTCAACGACGTGGTCAAGAACACGCCGGGGCTGTTCCTCAGCCAAGCCAGCGGGCCGGGCCGGCAAACCTACAAATCGCGCGGTTTCGACATCGACAACATGATGTTCGACGGCCTGCCCAGCGCCTATTCCGGCTACGCCAACAGTGTGCAACCTAACCTGGCGATGTTCGACCGCGTGGAGGTGATCCGCGGCGCCACTGGCCTGGTTACCGGTGCCGGCAACCCCTCGGCGGCAATCAACTTCGTGCGCAAGCGCCCAACCCTTACCCCTCAGGTGTCGATTACCGGCGCAGCCGGCAGTTGGGATGACTACCGCGGGGAACTCGATGCTTCCAGCGCCTTGAACGACAGCGGCACCCTGCGCGGCCGGGTGGTTGGCTCATACCGCGATGCCAATAGTTTCCGCGACAAGGAAACCAGCGACCACGGCCTGTTCTACGCCATTGGTGAGGCCGACCTCAGCGAAAACACCACCGCCACCCTGGGGTTCTCGCAACAGGAAGACCAGACCAACTACTTCTGGGGCGGCCTGCCGCTGGGCGCCGACGGCCATCACCTGAACCTGCCCCGCTCCACCAACCCCGGCAGCGACTGGGAAAACAAGAAACTGACGATCAATACGGTGTTCGGCGACGTGCAGCATCGCTTCGACAATGGCTGGAAACTCAACCTCGCCGGCTCCGCCTCGCAACTGGACGGCGTGTTCACCGGCACCTACCAGTCGCGCTACCGGACCACACTGGCGAGAACCGCCTACCAGTCGCATCAGGACGACAAACAGTACGCCTTCGACACCTTCGCCAGCGGCCCGGTCGAAGCCTTCGGTCGCACCCACGAAGTAGTGGTCGGGACCAGCAAGCGCATCCTCGACGCCACCTCCAAGGAATACAGCCCCTATGACACCAACTATCCCCTCAATGGTGCAAAACCGGACTTCGTGCGCAATGGCAAAGGCCATGCCATCACCAGCCAGGACGGCGTCTACCTGACCACCCGCCTGAACCTGGCCGACCCGCTCAAAGTGATTCTCGGCGGGCGCCTGGACTGGTATGACTACGACGATCGCCAGGGTAACGGCGACTACAAAGTCACCCGCAACCTGACGCGTTACGCCGGTGTGATCTATGACCTGGACGAGCATCACTCGGTCTACGCCAGCTACACCGATATCTTCACCCCGCAAAGCAGCAAGGACCTCTCGGGCAAAGTGCTGGAGCCGATTGTTGGCGAGAACTACGAGGTGGGCCTCAAAGGCGAGTACTTCAACGGCGCCCTCAACGCCAGCGTGGCGGTGTTCCAGATCGACCAGAAGAACCGCGCCACCCAAGCCGCGACCCAGCTCGGTTGCCCTCAGCTCACCTGCTACGACGCCTCCGGGCTGGTGCGCAGCCAGGGTATCGACCTGGAACTGCAAGGCGCACTCACCGAGAACTGGCAGGTCGGCGGCGGTTTCACCTACACCCGCGTGCATTACATCAAGGACACCAACGCCGCCAACAAAAACCAGCGCTTCGACACGGACACCCCAGAACGGATGTTCAAGCTCACGACGTCGTACCGCTTCCAGGGCCCACTGGAAAAACTGCGCATCGGCGGCAACGTCTACTGGCAGAGTCGCATGTACAACGACGTCGTCCTCGCTGACAGCAGTCGCTACCGCCTGGAACAAGGCAGCTATGCCGTTGCAGACGTCATGGCTGGCTACCAGGTGACCCGGCACCTGGACCTGCAAGTGAACGTCAACAACCTCTTTGACCGCACCTACTACTCCGCCATCGGCACCAGCCCTATCTGGGGTTCCACCGACACCTACGGTAACCCCCGCAGCTTCGGCCTGACAGCCAAGTACACGTTCTAAATGCACTGGGCGCCGGTTTCGACCACGAAGTTGAAATCGGCGAACAGATCAAGCTGCAGGAATATTTACCTCGGTATCAGATACGTTACACTCGCCGCCTTAAACATCCGCCAGGGAGGCAACCATGAGCGTTCGCGGTCACGATCGACAGATCGACAATATCGAATTCAATGTGGCCAACATTGCCCGCAGCAAAGCGTTCTACGGCGAAGCGTTCGGCTGGACCTTCGTCGACTACGGCCCGACGTACACCGAATTCAGCGATGGCCGCTTGACGGGCGGTTTCACCACCGGCGAGCCCGTTCGCCCGGGCGGCCCCTTGATCATTTTGTACGCCGATGACCTCGATGACACCCAGCGACGGCTTGAAGCCGTGGGCGCCGTCATCACCCGTGCGACCTTCTCGTTCCCAGGCGGCAGCAGGTTCCACTTCACGGATCTCGACGGCTATGAACTGGCCGTCTGGACCGCTCAGCCATAAATCCCCGCTTGGATGCGCGCCACATTCCCGTACAAGGGAGTCGCGTCGTCATCCGTTGAACACCGACTTTTCTCCATCAGATAAATGCAGGCTGTGTAAATGCGCAAGATTGCCCTCCCGTTTTTGATGCTGTTGCTGTGCCTGCACGGCTGTGCCGAAATGCCCGCCTACTCGAATGTCACCGCCAGCGACGCGAGCGATGAGTCGCGCTATACCGTCGTCGAAACCGACACTTATGCGGGGCGGCCTCAACGGCACCTGCTGGATGACCAAGCCGACCTGAACATCATCAGGGTCAACGATAAAAAGGTCGGGAACATCCCCTTCTCCACGTACTACTACAGGAACGACTCGCCCCAGCGCGCCATCCTTATACCCGGCAAATACAAGATCCAGCTGGAATACCGCTTGCCTCGGTACTTCATGTTTGCAGAACTGGATTTTGAGGGTAAACCCGGCCAGAAGATCATCGCCCGCTCGGAGTACATTGGGCTGAATCGAATCAAAGTCTGGTTGGAAGATGCCGCGACCGGTGAGGTGGTCAGCCAGCGGGCGAGATATTAAAGCCGCCCTCGACGCCTCCCGCTCATCAGAGGCGCACGGTTCACTTATCGCAGCGAGCAAACTCGTCCTCGGGTGGCGGAACGCGAAATGACAAAAGAGACAGCACGTCACATCTTGGTCACCGGCGCGGCAGGTACCGGCACCACGACCTTAGCCGATGCGTTAGGCAAGGCGTTGAGCGCAACGCACCTGGAAGCCGATGACTATTTGTGGCTACCCAGTGACCCGCCCTATCTGCACCTGGCAGACAAAACGCAGCGAGGCGCGCGCTTGCGACAAGCAATGCACGCGCATGGCCGCACCGTGGTGGCCGGATCCATCATGGGCTGGGGCCAGCCGCTTGAAAGTGAGTTTGACCTTGTGGTGTTTCTTTATCTTCCTGCCGAACTCAGGTTGGCGCGGCTGGAACATCGAGAAGCCAAACGTTTTGGGCAAGCAAGGCCCGAGTTTCTGGCGTGGGCGGCTCAGTATGACGAGGGAGACGCCCCTGGACGTAGCTTGGCCAGGCATCAGCAGTGGCTGTCTGCCCTGCCCTGTACGGTATTGATGCTGGAGGGGGATATGTCTGTGGCAGATCGAGTCCGGCGGGTATTGAGCACGCTCGACGGACTGAAGCGCCCGCCGTCAGTCACGTGAAAGGGCGTGATAGGCGCTCAGTCTTTAACCTCGGGCAAAGCGTCGCGCTTGGCGAAGATGCCTGCCATTTCCGCCGCGTTCTCAGTGCCCCAGGTACACAGCGGCACGATCGCCTCAGCCAGGCTGCGACCCAGCGGCGTCAGCGTGTAGTCCACGCGCGGCGGCACTTCTTTGTAATCGGTCCGCGCCAGCACGTGGTCGGCTTCCAGATCCTTCAATTGCTGGATCAGCACCTTGTCGCTGACGCCTGGGATCAAACGCTTGAGCTCGCCGTAGCGCTTCGGGCCGTCGCGTAGGAAAAACAAGACCAGCGGTTTCCACTTGCCCGAGATGATGCGCAGCGTGGCGTTGAGCCCGCAACCGGTACCGCAGATTTCAGAGTTTCTAGTCATTTTTTGATACTTACCAAAAGGTGCATACTTGTCCTTAGGTTATTAGCACCGCATCCTCGTCTCAAGCAAGCGATTTCCTGCTTGGGTACAACTCCAACGAAGGATGCACGTCATGACCAGATTGAATGGAAAGACCGCCGTGATCAACGGCGGCGCTACCGGCATCGGCCTCGCCGCGGCAAAACGCTTCATCGAGGAAGGCGCGTTCGTCTTCATCTTCGGCCGCCGGCAACAAGCGCTCGACGCCGCCGTGGCCGAGCTAGGCCCCAACGCCCGTGCGGTGAAAGGCTCGGTCTCTGATCAGGCCGACCTCGACCGGCTCTACGCAGCGGTGAAGGCCGAGCGTGGAACCCTCGACATCGTCTTCGCCAATGCCGGGGCGGGAAGCCCGCTTGCGCTCGGTACAATCACCGCCGAGCACATTGACGAAGTCTTCGACACCAACGTGAAGGGCTTGATCTTCACGGTGCAGAAGGCGCTGCCGCTGATGGGCCAGGGCGGTTCGATCATCCTCACCGGATCGAGCGCCGGCACCACCGGCGCCCCGGCATTCAGCGCCTACAGCGCGAGCAAGGCGGCCGTACGCAACCTCGCGCGCAGCTGGGCGCAAGACCTGAAGGACACCGGCATCCGAGTCAACGTGCTGTCGCCTGGGCCAACGGCCACCGAACTCGCGAAGGCAGCGCTAGGTGAGGAAGGCATGAAGGTCTTCGCCTCGATGAATCCGCTCCAGCGCATGGCCGATCCAGTGGAGATCGGCGCGGTGGCTGCCTTTCTCGCATCGCACGACAGCAGCTTCATGACCGCCAGCGAGGTCGCCGTCGACGGCGGCCTGGCCCAAATCTGACTCGCTACGCCCGGCCGCTCACTCGATTCGATATTCGCAGCGGCTGGGCGTGGTAAACCTGAGGAGAAACGCTATGAGCTACGCAATTATCGGCTTCGGCAAGCTCGGCCAAGCGCTTGCCAAGGCCTTTGCCCGAAGCGGCATCGACGTATCCGTTGCGACCACTCGCGCTCCGGAAAGCTTTGCATCCCTGGCTGCCGCGATCGGCCCCCAGATCACGGCCACAACGCTGGCGGAGGCCGTCAAGGCGGACATCCTCTTTTTGGCGGTCCGGTACGAGTCGCACGGGGATGTTGCACAGGCGCTGCCGACCTGGACGGGAAAGATCATCATCGACGTGACCAATGCTTACGGCGTGCCCCCAGAAACACTGGGAGGACAGCCCTCTTCCGAGCTCATCGCGCAGGCCTTCACGGGGGCCAGACTGGTTAAGGGTTTCAACCATCTGGTCGCTGCCGTCCTTGACCAGGATCCAGCGGTCCAGGGCGGCAGGCGAGTCGTGTTCCTGGCGAGCGACGATGACAGCGCCGCGGAAGAGGTTGCTGCGCTTGCGAACAATCTCGGTTTCTCGCCGCTGCGACTGGGCGGGCTTTCGGAAGGTGGCCTGCTGGTCCAGGCGCGCGGAAACAGCTGGGGGCCGCTGATCTTCAAGGACCTGGTCAAGTTCGACTGACGTATTGCGCGCGCACATGTCGGTACGAGCCGGCCTCGCGGATAAAGGCCAGCCTCTGACTGATTGAAGCGCGGTCCTGGCTCGATCGCTCGCCCCCTCTCAATTTCGATGCAGCAGCGTATTGGGCGCAACGCCGAATGCCTTGCGGAACGCATGGCTGAAATGGGAAAAATCAGAAAACCCGAAATCCAGTGCCGCCTGGGAAACACTGCGCACCTGGCCGCGTTCAATCGCTTCGCGGCTGGCGTTGAGGCGCTCCTTCCAAATCTCGGCCACGGGAGTCTTCTGATAGCGTGCGAAGGCGCGTGTAACGGTTCTGGTGGACACGTTGTGGGCCTGCGCGATGACTTCAATCGACAGGTCCGGCTCGGTCAGGTGCCGTTGAATGTACTTCATGATGCGACCGTAGAGATCCAGTTCTTCATGGGTGGTCTTCAAGTCCTGCACTTCCAGGCTGATGACGAGAAGGTCGAGCAAAGCACTGGAATAACGGTTCGAGATGGCCTCGTCCTGCAACGATGCCGGCGTACTTGCGGCCTGACGTAACATTTCCCGCAATGGGATTACGCCAGGGCGCCGATCGTCGAGGACCATTGCGGTGTAGTCCGCGATGCGCGGCAGACGTTCGACGAGCAAGTTCCGAGGAATACGGACCAGGTGGTTTTCGGTACCACCGAAGCTGAATCGAAACGCCTGAGTTGCGTCATAAAGAAACAAATTGCCCGACGCCAGATTGGCTTTCCGGCCGCCCTGTTCAATTTGACCATGGCCATTTCGAGAGAAACCCAACCACAGTTCTTCGGCCGGACCGCTGCGCAGGTGGCGCTCGGAACGCTCCCAATAATGCAGGGGCGATGACAATGAACAGATGTCCAGATCGCCTAAGGTATTGACGGCGAGCGCACCATCGAAACTGCTCTGGGACAAGGGTTTGCTATCGGCCGTCAGACAATGGCGGCAAACCACTTCCTTCCAATATTCAAAGCGACGGGGTGCGGCAACGGCAAGGGTCGAATACTGAGTGCTTGGGTTCATGGCACTGACCTCGGTACGGCAATGCAAAAGAGCTCGATGATGTGTAACTGTTTGTCACCGTTAGCAATTAACAGGCCAAGCACACGCAGGGACATCCCAAGGGCTTTACGACGAGGTTTGCATCGAGGTGGCGCCAGCCCGGGGTGGAGATTGAAGCGCCCGCCATCCCCATTCAGAGGCACAGGGCCTCACATTTTCGGCCCGGGTGCACCAACCCCGATCATGGCCCGGCAGTGCCAGCGTTGTCTTTTCCAACCAAACGGTTGTCCTGACGAACAAAGCGACCCATCGCCGTTCCGCCTAGTTTTCACCTCACAGCAGCTCATCCCCGCACTGATGAGGCACCCCATGCATCGACAACGTTCACACCCCTTGCCGGACGCTTCCTGGCCTTTGCACACGCGCGACCTCGTGCCTGAAGAGTCGGTGTACTGGTTGATCGAATGGGGGGCCATGAAGCTGCTGCACCGACAGCGGGAGACCCACCCTGCCACCGGGGCGTTGAATCCTACCCGCATGCCTGAATGAAAATAACGAGGAGCCCAAGATGGAATCTGCGATCGACACGCATCTCAAATGCCCACGCACCCTGTCTCGTCGCGTGCCCGAAGAGTATCAGCCACCCTTCCCAATGTGGGTCGCACGCGCTGACGAACAACTGCAGCAAGTGGTGATGGGTTATCTCGGCGTGCAGTATCGCGGCGAGGCACAACGCGAGGCCGCGCTGCAGGCCATGCGGCATATTGTGAGCAGCTTCAGCCTGCCGGATGGCCCGCAGACCCACGACCTGACCCACCACACCGACAGCAGCGGCTTCGATAATTTGATGGTCGTGGGTTACTGGAAAGACCCGGCCGCCCACTGCCGCTGGTTGCGTTCGGCCGAGGTCAACGATTGGTGGACCTCGCAGGACCGCCTCGGTGAAGGCCTTGGTTATTTTCGTGAGATCAGCGCGCCGCGGGCCGAGCAGTTTGAGACCCTCTACGCCTTCCAGGACAACCTGCCCGGTGTCGGCGCAGTCATGGACAGCACCAGTGGCGAAATCGAGGAGCACGGTTACTGGGGATCGATGCGCGACCGTTTCCCGATATCCCAGACAGACTGGATGAAGCCCACGAACGAGCTGCAAGTGGTCGCCGGTGACCCTGCCAAAGGTGGTCGGGTGGTGATCATGGGGCATGACAACATCGCCTTGATTCGTTCAGGCCAGGACTGGGCGGATGCCGAAGCTGAGGAGCGCTCCCTGTACCTCGACGAGATCCTGCCGACCTTGCAGGACGGCATGGACTTCCTGCGCGACAACGGCCAGCCCCTGGGCTGCTACAGCAACCGGTTCGTGCGCAATATCGACCTGGACGGCAACTTCCTCGACGTGAGCTACAACATCGGTCACTGGCGTTCGCTCGAGAAACTCGAACGCTGGGCGGAATCGCACCCTACCCACCTGCGTATTTTCGTGACGTTCTTTCGGGTGGCCGCGGGGTTGAAAAAGTTGCGGCTGTACCACGAGGTATCGGTCTCGGACGCCAAAAGCCAGGTATTCGAGTACATCAACTGTCATCCGCACACCGGCATGTTGCGGGATGCCGTTGTCGCGCCCACCTGACACTCAACGCTGACCCATCTGTCCTGGAGGGCGTCGCTCCTCCCTCCAGCCTGACGCCGGGTTCACCCCATTATTTTTTGGTCCCTCATCTCTAGCGCATGGGGTGGGGGCCACTTTTTGGCAGGGATTTGATCATGAAACCGAATCGAAGTGTGCTGGTGCTGGGAATGTTGCCGGGAGGTTTCGAACCGTTGCGCGCAGGGGCCAATGCCTCGCTTTTTTTATTATCGGCACGCGCAGCGATCTGATCTTTATCTTCTGAGTGCAGATGTCTTTTTCAACCAAATGAGTGTCCTGCTCAACCATGCAAATACGGCCATAGCGGCCTAATTTTATCTCCATTGCGACCCGGACTCAGTGGGTCCCACGGGCTCGAAACGGTTGTCGAACAATCCCGAGCCGGTGTGTCGATCATCGATCAAAAGACAGGAAAATCATGGCCATTACTCGCCCTACCCTCGACCAGGTTTTAGACATCGCGACCCAGTTGCACATGCAACTGACGCACGAACAGGCAGCGTCCTACCTGGAACTGATGCAACCGAGTTTCGACGCTTACGACCTGGTCGACGAACTGGCTGATTTCGTTCCGCCAATACGCTACGACCGCAGTTCAGGCTATCGCCCATCGGCCAAGGAAAACCCTCTGAACGCCTGGTACTACCGAACAGAAGTGAATGGTGCCCGCGAAGGCCTGCTGGCGGGCAAAACCGTCGCGCTCAAAGATAATATCTCCCTGGCAGGCGTCCCCATGATGAACGGCGCAGCGCCGTTGGAAGGCTTCGTCCCGGGGTTCGATGCCACGGTGGTCACCCGCTTGCTCGATGCGGGGGCGACCATTCTCGGCAAAGCCACCTGCGAGCACTACTGCCTTTCAGGAGGCAGCCACACCTCCGATCCAGCCCCGGTGCACAACCCACATCGCCACGGTTATGCCTCTGGCGGTTCCTCATCAGGCAGCGCGGCATTGGTTGCGGCCGGTGAGGTGGACATCGCCGTGGGCGGCGATCAAGGCGGCTCCATTCGGATCCCGTCGGCCTTCTGCGGTACCTACGGCATGAAGCCCACCCACGGCCTGGTGCCCTACACCGGCGTCATGGCGATTGAAGCCACGATCGATCATGTCGGCCCCATCACCGGTAACGTGCGCGACAACGCGCTGATGCTGCAGGCAATGGCCGGTGCAGACGGACTCGACCCGCGCCAGGCGGCGCCTCAGGTCGATGACTATTGCAGTTACCTGGAAAAAGGCGTGAGCGGACTCAGAATCGGGGTGTTGCAAGAGGGATTCGCGCTTGCCAACCAGGACCCTCGCGTGGCGGACAAAGTGCGCGACGCCATCGCCCGACTCGAGGCGTTGGGCGCTCATGTCGAGCCGGTCTCCATTCCCGAGCACAACCTGGCAGGGTTGTTGTGGCACCCCATCGGTTGCGAAGGCTTGACCATGCAGATGATGCATGGCAACGGCGCAGGCTTTAACTGGAAAGGACTTTACGATGTCGGCCTGCTGGACAAACAAGCCAGCTGGCGCGAGCACGCAGACCAATTATCCGCGTCGCTCAAGCTCTGCATGTTCGTCGGCCAATACGGCCTGTCGCGCTACAACGGACGCTACTACGCCAAGGCCCAGAACCTTGCACGCTTTGCCCGGCAGGGATACGACAAAGCGCTGCAAACCTATGACCTGCTGGTGATGCCGACCACGCCCATCACGGCCCAACCCCACCCGCCAGCGAACTGCTCGATCACGGAGTACGTGGCTCGCGCGTTGGAAATGATCGGCAATACCGCGCCACAGGACATCACCGGGCATCCGGCCATGTCGATTCCGTGTGGCCTGCTGGACGGCCTGCCCGTTGGGCTGATGCTGGTCGCAAAACACTACGCCGAGGGCACGATTTACCAAGCGGCGGCGGCGTTTGAAGCCTCGGTGGACTGGCGCACGCTCTGAGCCTTTTACAGGCGCTGCCACCCCCTGAAGAACGATAAGAAAGACCGGCAAGTTGCAATGACTTTTCAACCGCGTTGACTGATAGGAGTTACCCCATGAGTACATCGATTTCCACGACCGCGACACCTTCGACACCCGGTGAGAGAGCATGGGCCTTGTTTCAAGTGCTCAAGAGCAAGGAACTCATCCCAGAGGGCTATGTCGAGCAGCTCACTCAATTGATGGCCCACGACTGGAGCCCGGAGAACGGCGCTCGCGTGGTCGCCAAGGCATGGGTCGATCCGCAGTTCCGGGCGCTGCTGCTCAAGGACGGAACAGCCGCTTGCGCGCAGTTCGGCTACACCGGCCCACAAGGCGAATACATCGTCGCCCTGGAAGATACACCGGGGGTGAAGAACGTCATTGTCTGCAGCCTGTGCTCCTGCACCAACTGGCCGGTCCTCGGCCTGCCGCCCGAGTGGTACAAGGGCTTTGAGTTTCGTGCGCGCCTGGTCCGGGAGGGGCGCACCGTACTGCACGAGCTGGGGACGGAGTTGCCGAGCGACACGGTCATCAAAGTCTGGGATACCAGCGCCGAAAGCCGTTACCTGGTGTTGCCGCAAAGGCCTGAAGGCTCCGAGCACATGAGTGAAGAACAGCTTCAACAGCTGGTGACCAAAGACGTGCTGATTGGCGTCGCCCTGCCACGCGTTGGCTGAGAAAAAACAACTCATCATCGTTCAACTTGCGGAGTTTTCATTATGGATGGCTTTCACGATCTCGGCGGTTTCCAAGGCTTTGGCAAAGTGCCGCACACCATCAACAGCCTCAGCTACAAACAGGTTTTCAAGCAGGACTGGGAACACCTGGCCTATAGCTTGATGTTTGTCGGCGTTGACCAATTGAAAAAGTTCAGCGTGGACGAAGTGCGTCATGCCGTCGAACGCCTGGACGTTCGCCAGCATGTCGGCACCCAGTACTACGAACGCTACATCATCGCGACCGCCACGCTGCTGGTGGAAACGGGCGTTATCACCCAGGCGGAGCTCGATCAGGCATTGGGTTCCCACTTCAAGCTGGCGAACCCCGCCCATGCGACAGGTCGCCCGGCGATCACCGGCAGGCCGCCCTTCGAAGTGGGCGATCGGGTTGTGGTTCGAGACGAATATGTGGCGGGGCATATCCGCATGCCGGCCTACGTGCGCGGTAAGGAAGGCGTGGTCCTGCACCGCACCTCAGAGCAGTGGCCCTTCCCCGACGCCATTGGCCACGGCGACTTGAGCGCAGCCCATCAGCCTACCTACCACGTCGAGTTTCGCGTGAAAGATCTATGGGGTGACGCGGCAGATGACGGTTACGTCGTGGTCGATCTTTTCGAAAGCTACTTGGATAAGGTCCCCGGTGCCCAAGCGGTGAACGCATGATTGAAGGCGCCCAGGCGGGCCGACTGCCGGTGACGGTCCTTTCCGGCTTCCTCGGCGCCGGCAAAACCACCCTGCTCAACGCTATCCTGCGCAATCGCCAAGGACTGCGGGTCGCGGTCATCGTCAACGACATGAGCGAAGTCAACCTCGATGCCGAATCGGTGCAGCGCGACGTCTCGCTGCACCGTGGCCGCGATGAGTTGATCGAGATGAGCAATGGCTGCATTTGCTGCACCCTGCGCGCCGACCTGCTGGAACAGATCAGTGACCTGGCACGTCAGCAGCGCTTCGATTACCTGCTTATCGAATCCACGGGGATCTCCGAACCGATGCCGGTCGCGGAGACCTTCGCCTTCCTCGACACCGAAGGCTTCAGCCTCAGCGAGCTGGCACGCCTTGATACACTGGTGACGGTGGTCGATGGCAGCCAATTTCAGGCGCTGCTGGAATCGACGGATACCGTTGCCCGCGCCGACACCGAGGCGCACACGTCCACGCGTCACCTGGCGGATCTTCTGATCGAACAGGTGGAGTACGCCAACGTCATTCTGGTCAACAAGCGGGACCTGATCGACGAGCCCGGCTACCAGGCAGTGCACGCGATCCTCGCTGGCCTCAACCCGAGCGCGCGGATCATGCCGATGGCTCACGGGAACGTCGCGCTGTCCAGCCTCCTCGACACCCATCTGTTTGATTTACCCAGCCTCGCAGCCTCGCCGGGCTGGATGCGTAAAATGGAGGTTACCGATACGCCGGCCTCGGAGTCGGATACCTATGGCGTGACATCCTGGGTCTACCGGGAGCGTGCGCCTTTTCACCCCCAGCGCTTGCTCGAGTTTCTACAGAAGCCCTGGCGCAACGGTCGCTTGTTGCGCAGCAAAGGTTACTTCTGGCTTGCCAGCCGCCACCTGGAAGTCGGCCTGCTGGCGCAAAGCGGCAAGCAGTTCCAGTGGGATTATGTCGGGCGCTGGTGGAACTTCATCGAGCCATCGCAATGGCCGCGGGACGAATATCGGTTGCAGGGCATCATGGCCAAGTGGGACAGCGTTGTCGGCGACTGCCGACAGGAGCTGGTCTTCATCGGCCAGGGCCTCGACACCCGCGTCTTGCAGCGCGAACTCGACCATTGTTTGCTGAGTGCCCAGGAAATAGCCGCCGGCCCACTGGCCTGGCAGGCCCTGCCGGCGGCGACGGCCTTTGACACCGAGGCCTTATCGGCACGCCCCACGCCCCCCATGGCGGTTCAACCGACTTGACCCGGTAGAGGTACACCATGCTCTTTTTTAGCCGTACCACCCGCTGGGTCTTGGCGCCGCTTGCCGACAGACTGGACCAGCCTGACCAGGCATGCACGCCGTTGTCGTCGAACAACCCTTTGTTGCGACGCATCCTGACCGGCGTCGAGCAATTGCTGCAAGAGCGCAGCGCCCTGAAAGAACAGGCACGCGCGCTGACACAGGAAGTCACCCAACTGGACGAGCGCGTGGCCTGCCGTGACGCGCTTTTGCGGCAATGGGAGGCTCGCTGGGCCCTGGTCAGCCACGGCGCAGGTGAACTGTTCTGGGAACTGGAGGTGAATGGAACCGCTGCACCGTCACTGGCATGCGCAATGAGGTGGACGGGGTCTGCGTCGATCCTGGCTCCGGGCATTGATCAGCTTGGCCATTGGAACGAACAGCTCCATCCGGCCGACCGTCAACGCCATTTGGATACCCTCGCCAGGCACCTGGCCGATCGCAGCGGGCGTACGCCGTTTGTGTTGGACGTGCGGATACAGCCCCCATCGGGCGACGACTATCGCTGGTGCAGGATCAGCGGTGATTCACGCCGCGATGCGCAAGGCCTGCCTGTGGCGATGGGTGGCAGCCTGCGGGACATTCACCAACAACACCTGCAAGACGAGGTGCTGGAACTGGCGGCGACACGCTTCGACATCTCCCGGGAAATGCTGCATGACGGGCTCTGGGATATCGAGGTCGTGGCCGGCGACCCGGCGAACCCGAAAAATACCATCTGGTGGTCATCGCAAATGCGTCGACTGCTGGGGTACACCACGGTCGAGGAGTTTCCCAATACATTGGAAAGCTGGACCTCGCGCCTGCACCCCGACGACAGCGAACGGGCTATCGCTGCGTTCGTCGCCCATGTCGACGACCGCAGCGGCAAAACACCGTTTGACGTGGATTATCGACTCAAGCACAACAACGGCACTTACCGCTGGTTTCGCGGCCGCGGCCAAACCCGGCGCGCGGACGATGGCTCCCCGCAAAGAGTCGTGGGCGCCATTACGGATATCCATGCCAGCCATGAAGAGCGTGCGCTACGCGAGGCTCAGGAACAGCAACACCGCATGATGCAGGAAACCTTGAGCAAGCTGACGCAGATTGTTGCCACCATCCAGGGCATCGCCAGCCAGACCAACCTCCTGGCGCTGAACGCAGCCATTGAGGCGGCGCGCGCAGGCGAAGCCGGACGCGGCTTCGCAGTGGTCGCCGATGAAGTCCGCAAGTTGGCCACGCGAACCAGCCAGGCCACCCAGCAAGCAGCCGACATGATGGACGGCTAGCCCCATGAACACACCCCAGCCGGTGGCGACAGCCAGCCGTTGCCATGCCTGCATGTAGAGGCTGCTGGGGTTTTCGCAAGACCGATCCCCACAATAATAATCAGGTGTCGATATGCGCGATTATGAACACGTTGTTGAATCCTTCGATTATCTGCAGAGCGCCACCCAGGATTTGCATGGCGAACTTACTGCTTTGAACGCCTGCGTCGAATGCTGCGACCGGCATGCCCACGGCGAGGCCGTGGCGTTGTATTGCGAAGCGCAGGATGGCCATGCCGAGCGCTACAGGTTTCGCGACCTGCAACGCCAGGCGGCGCGCTTCGGCAATTTCTTGCGTGAACAAGGCGTCAAGCCGGGCGATCGCGTCGCCGGCCTGATGCCACGCACGGTTGAATTGTTGATTGCCATTTTGGGCACCTGGCGCATCGGCGCGGTCTACCAACCGCTGTTTACGGCCTTCGGCCCCAAGGCCATCGAACAACGCTTGAACTGCTCGAACGCCCGCTGGATCGTGACCGACCCGCACAACCGTCCGAAGCTGGACGACGTGACTGACTGCCCCTGCATCGTTGTGACCGGTGGCGCCCCACAGAACCCTGCTGATCACCACTTCTGGAGCGCACTGAACCGCCAGGCTGACGATTGCGCGCCGGTGCGGCTGGACGCCAGTGCGCCGTTCCTGTTGATGTGTACCTCTGGCACCACGGGGCCGGCCAAACCGCTGGAGGTGCCGTTAAGCGCGATTCTGGCCTTCAAGGGCTATATGCGTGATGCGATTGACTTGCGTGCGGACGACCGCTTCTGGAACCTGGCTGACCCAGGTTGGGCCTATGGTTTGTATTACGCGGTGACCGGCCCGCTGGCTTGTGGGTATGCAACGCTGTTCTACGACGGCCCCTTCACGGTGGAAAGTACCCGTCACATCATTGCCAAGTACGCAATCAACAACCTGGCCGGTTCGCCCACCGCCTACCGCTTCCTGATCGCCGCGGGGGCCGAGTTCGCCGACGCCGTTCGTGGGCGCCTGCGGGCCGTCAGCAGCGCCGGAGAACCGCTCAACCCGCAAGTCGTGCGGTGGTTTGCCGAACAGCTTGGCGTGGTGATTCACGACCACTATGGGCAAACGGAAATCGGCATGGTGCTGTGCAATCACCACGGTTTGCGTCACCCGGTCCGCGAAGGCTCAGCGGGTTATGCGGTGCCCGGATACCGCATCGTCGTGTTGGATAAGGCACACCGGGAATTGCCAGCCGGCCAGCCGGGCGTACTGGCCGTTGATCGCGAGCGCTCGCCGTTGTGCTGGTTCGACGGCTACCTCGGCATGCCCACCCAGGCCTTTGCAGGGCGCTATTACCTGAGCGGCGATATTGTGGAGCTCAATGACGACGGCAGTATCAGCTTCGTCGGCCGCAATGATGACCTGATTACCACGTCCGGCTACCGCGTCGGACCGTTCGATGTGGAAAGCGCGCTGATCGAACACCCAGCGGTGGTCGAGGCGGCCGTGATCGGCAAACCCGATCCGCAACGCACCGAGTTGATAAAGGCGTTTGTCGTGCTGAACACACCCTACCTGCCAAGCCCTGAGTTGGCGGAGGAGCTGCGCCTGCATGTACGCCAGCGTCTAGCCGCACATGCTTATCCGCGGGAAATGGAGTTTGTCGACCATCTGCCCAAGACCCCAAGTGGCAAGTTGCAACGGTTCATTCTGCGCAACCAAGAGATTGCCAAGCAACAGGCGCTTGGTTAAGCCCCCTGATCGGTCAAGCTCAGCGCCGCGTCCTTGCATGATCGACACCCCGCCCCGGAGCCGCCATGGACCTCGCCACCGTCGCCCTCCTCCCCGCCGGCTTCGCCCTGTGGGGTTATGGGCACTGGCGCGTCAGGACTTTCTGGTGGTGACAGGCAAGCCTGGTGGTGGGCTATATGAAATATCCTAGACGGTTGCTCCTGGCTGTTTTCAGGCTTTCGTACGGTCGAAAACCGGCCAGCGGTTGCCACTTGGCTGGACCCTTTCGTTTGATTAACGGATAGGGTTTATCCCGTCCTCGACAAGTGAAGAGAACGCTTGAACCGTAGGCTCGGCTCTAGGAGTACACGGTACCGGGTGGCATTTTTATACCGCACAGTGTTCGGTAGAAAATACCATTTCCATATACCAAGCATTTATCGTGGGCTTGGGCTTTAAGCATTAACGCTCGCAATCTTTCGACAATCCGAACGGCTCGACGTCTGAATAACAGCGGTTTGATTGGCCGCTTTTCTTGCCCTGGATGTTGGATTTCACCGAGATACTCCTGCCAACTCTTTGGTTGCTGACAGAGCTGTGTTTCGAGATCGTTCAAAATTGCCAGTACGTCAGCTAGATCGTCATTTCTCAAGCGGAACGTTACATTCATTGATTCAATGCCTATCCCTGCATCTCTTTGTGCATATCGTTCAAAAGCAGGTGCTATAAGGGAAAAATATCCAAACGTATGAAAGCAGTCAGACCTGAAAGTAATTCGGTCTTCTGGGTCTAGCGGACCCAAATGCTCTGTTTTTTTCGATGCATATAAGCCGATTATATGATGCATGGTGACTGTACCAAACTACTGACATACTTATGGACGAAGGCAAGCTCACACTCCTGCGAGGACACAGGCTAGAAGGTTCGTGGCATCTATCGGCCACTTCCTCTGACCGTTTTCTGGCGGCTGTCACCGGCAGCTATGGGGTCCAGGTTGTGTGAACAGTGCCGATGAATCTAAAGAGCATTAGACAAACAACCTCAGGTCTTTCACATTCCCTCTAAAGCGGGTCAGGAAAAAGACATGCCTTCACGTTTGGCATCCAGCTACCCAAATATTCAACATGCATTGGACGCGATCATTCCAAGCAAAAAATTGGACGTGGCTACTCGTATTGTCCTATGGGCGGCGAGTGACGCCGGGCTAGATCCAGCCGAAATTATGGTCACGCTGTCAAAGCTAGATCCAGTGCTTTTCGACAACCTTTGTTCTGAAATGGAGGTGCAGTATTTCAGACTTTTCGAGCGCGGAGATGAGAGGCACCTATCGTTTTTCTGTAAGGCTCGAGCCTACAGCGCCGGCGCTTGGTTGGCTCGTGAGGCACCCTACGAAGCAATTTACGAGTCAATATTTGCCACAGAGAAACCACTTGTAATTGCTGATTTTTTGTAGGTAAAAATGGACCTAACCGGTTTCTGTAGCCATCCAGGTCAAAAAAAAATGGAGCTGAGCCGTAAACTCCTTTAGCTTAGCATACGGGCTCCTTGCCTGGGACAAGAAAAAAGAGATCTGCATGCTCATACACGGGTAATGCTGAACAAACAGCTCGACATGTTCTTCGAGTGTTTGCGGCCACATCAGGTCCTTTTCAGAGCGAAGTACTTGAGTTGACCGGATGAGTTTGCGCGAGGCTTCCCGTTGCAAGCGTAGCGATTGCGTCGGTGTGGTCGCCTGATCGATAAGATCGGCATACCGGGTCAATTCGGATTCAAAGTCACCATTCACGGCAATGGCGATATCACGCGACGGCTTGAGCCGGTCGAAGCGCTTGCTCAGATCATTCCCCCATAAGCAACGGCAGTGATGCTTGAGCCAATACCCCCAGCTCAATCGGTTGCCTGCCGCCAATACTTCAGAACGACTACCGATGTCGAAATCGATCTTGATGACTTCGGTATGCCGATTTTCCAGCGTGCGCCTTTTCGACTCGAACATTTCGAGATCCTGCGACGTGGGAGTGCTCTGCAGAACAAGGGTTAGGTCAAGGTCAGAAACCCCCAGCACGGCGTCGCCTCTAGCGACGCTGCCATAAATATAAATCCCGTCCAGCAGAGGTTCCGAGCGAGTGAGCGTCATGCAAACGTCCACCAGTAAATCTTGAAACTGTGGCTGTATCTCGACGTTGGGCACGGTGAGGATATAACCGTCTGCATCGATGCCACGAGGATGGAGTCGTTCCATGAAGCCGTCCGTGAGTTGTGTTCAGAGAGGTACTTTAACAGGGCCAATAGTGACTGCTTCTGGCCGTTTTGAGTCGGTCGCAACAGGCAGAAAACGACCCATTGCGGCCATTCGCAGGAGCCACCAGAATCGAGGGACTGCTGGTCGTGAGGTGACGCATGGTGAGAATTGAAGTATCAGAAGAAGCTGACTGGAAACTTTTCGAGTATGTGGCCCGGGTTCTTGAGCAAGGGCTGGGCGGTTGCTGGAAAGAGAGGCTCGATGGCTCGGACCAGCGCTACTGGGATCTGTTAGTGGATGAACACACGCTTACCCTGCACCTTGAACACTATTTAGGCATTTCAGTGGTCATTCCCGATGGCGCAGATGACATCGCTCAAAGAGTATGTGCGTTGCTCAAGCAGCCTCCTTGCGGGTAAGCCCGCTCCAACAAAGATCACAACTGATCTAGACGGCAGCTGTGGGTCGATAGCGGGCTTATCAAGCCCTGCCCATTTCCTCGCACCAGATATCGACAAGCAGGCTCCGCTCGACCCATAGCAGACGTCGAGGGCCATAGTTATGTGCCGCTCAGAAAACGATTTCGCACCGCGCTTTAGCGGCCTGTACTCGTAATGTCAGGCCAGACTCGAAGCGTATTACAAGGTGATGATCTGGTTGGATGTTATCTGTGAGGTAAAAGGTTTGTGTCTCCGCACCGGACTCCACCACTCCAATCGAATGAAGAACATTACCGTCACTGTCAGCCAGGTTTTCATCCCGCCCACTCGCTGAAAAGTAGTCAACCTCATGGAAGCTGATAGTAATCTTGCGTGCTTCTTCAGTCGGCACCCATGAGTCACTCCGTCGAGTGAAGCTAAGTACAATCGACCGATCCACGATCTCGTAAATGATGGCGCCGGCTTGATAGAAGTTATGCAGATCGTATGCACGGTCGTGAATCTCGACCTCGATATGCCCAAACACGAAACCATGGAATTGCATGGATTAGCCCTAATGATCTAACGGTAGGAGTGCATCGTACTGCATGGTCGCAATGGCCGCTTCTGGCCGACCGCTGCCCTTAGACATAGGCAAAAATCGGCCAAAAGCGGTCACTCCTACTGATCACATGCAATCGCTGGATAATTGGGAGTGTCATCGCCAAAACTTCCACCAAGGACGAACTCGTTCCTCATCCATCGTTGTGCTTGTCTGCCTGTAAACAGCAGTTGCGATCGCATGAGTCTGCGCCGCTATCTCATCCAACCAATCTTGAGGCCCGATCCAGTGATCGTGAACTACCTCCAGAAACTCTCGATCCAAAGGCAGCTCGGAGGCATCGCCAACGACCGTACTGAAAGCCTCGCATTTTGGACACCATGCCGTGGTCTCAGTAAACCGTGTCACATCAGAAGCAGGAAATACCGCATAGCAACCAAAGCAAGCGCAATGGTTGCTGGCGAGGATTTCTGTCTGATTGCGGTTCGCATGATCATGCGTGCTGTAAGTGTCGGGCATTCATACCTCCATCGCAGCGCCAGATTAGTTGAGCCGCGATCACAAGGCAGTCAGGCGATTCAGCTGCTCTGCCGAAGGAAATCCTAGTGTCCGATAGCGAGGTGGATAGCCAGCTTCTGTAGTCAGCAGATCGCCAAGCTCGGATTCAAACTCGCTCCATAGAACGGTTTTGACTGTAGGTTCCCCACCCTCAACGGGTTCAACCAACACGATGCGATCACTCTTGGGCAATAGGGTCGGCACACCTTTTGTCCAAGCGCTCATCGATACGGTTTTGCCGTTCTGGTCAGACAGCTCGTAGAGAAGGTACGAGGCAACAAACACATCGACGCTCGTTTCCAGATTGACCTTATCGAGCAACTCTTTCTGATTACTGTAGCTACCCTGGAGCAGCAAATGTTCCAGCGTGGCCAGACGGTTATTGACCCCTTCATCATCAGGGTGAAATGGGACGATATCGCGCCCGTCATAGGTATAAATGTCGGTGGAGACTGCCCTGCCCCTCTCAAGCGCTTTGAAGCTAAGCTCGACCATCTGACGGATGCCTTGCTCGTCCTTGTCGCCCGTGACCATCAAGACGTCACGGCTGGGGATCATGAACACCGGTCGACCTTTAACGGGTGCGCGCTGTAGAACATCTGGCAACAAGACTCTGCTGCTGTCGTATCCGTCCGCCCACTGCGCGGCGTAGAGCCCAGGGATGATCTCACCGAAGGCCTCGTGCGTAGCATCGCGCAAGTTCTCAATGGAGATCGCCACTGCCTCATCCATTGTGACACCCCACTGCGCTTCAGGGCCTCTCGTAAGGGTGGCGGTGGACTCGGGAGAGTCGACGGCAAGCATAATCACACAGTCGCGGCCCAAGGACTGATAAACGACATCGTGCGGCTTGTCGCCACCATTTCTGGCGTGCTCCAGTCGAACTTCCTCAAGCATGGCAAGATTTCGAATCACCGGACGTAATTGTGCTTTCACGTTTTCAAAGACCGTCCCGGTTCTCTGGCCAGACTCCAACAGAGTCGATACGTACCCATTCAGAATTGCGGCCTTCTGGGTCTTGTCTCCATTTTGATAGTCGCGAAAGGCGTTATGAAGATTGAAGTACGAGCCATTGTTATGACGGATGCGAAACTCGCTAGCCTGAAAGTCCATGGCCTCGCTGTAGCCAGCCTTGCGGGCTGACTCGATAAATTTTTTGGCAAATCCTTCCTGAGTCAGAGGACGACTGAAGATTTTGTCGAGCAGGGATTGGAGCATGCACAGGATCCTTCGTGTCAGCAGGTATTTGTAAACAGGGTGGGTTGGACGCGGCTAAACGTGTCCACAGCTTGAACGGCTGCTCTCTATATCGACAGGTATAAGATGAAAAATAGGGTCGCACACCTGGAGCTAGGCTCATGAACCCTACAACCCCGGACGGGCGTTATTTTGTTGTAAATGGCCGGCTGTGGCGCTGCTCAAACCCCGCTGGCAAAATCGACCAATCAGACGTTCATGTCGATGAATCCGCCAGCCCCTCTCATGCTCAGCCAGCCGGCATGGATATCCCGCAAGTGGGGCAGTCAACGCCATCGCTCGCCATTTGCATAACCTCCTCGCCGCACGTTGGGCAAACCTCCCCCGCCATCTCGCATGGAGATCCGAGAATGAACTCGTCCCCCATAACCGGGAGCCATTTCTCACAGCAACGCGGCTCGCGATGAAACGGCAACAGCCCCTAGGGCAGCGCATGCTCACAATTAGAGCGCCCTAGCTCATCCCCATACAAAATACCTGTACAGAAATTACGCCACGCATTTTTACAGCGCTCGCAGGATTCTATCGGCCCAAAGATGGCCTTGGGCTGTATCGCCGCCAAACAGTCATCAGCCCGATAGCCAGGCCTCTATTTCCCGCGCCTGCCAGAAATCGGAGGTTACCGACCGTTCATCGGGATTGAGTGATGCCATGACGACATCACACCAATATAGTTGTACAAGACTTGTACAAATACTAAAATCTGTACAAGTTTCGACTAGCCAGGAAATAACACCGCGACTGGTTGCCGTCGGACAAAAGAATACCTGCGCAGGATGCGGACCAAGGGCGAATACATACGCTTGCAGGTGTCCCTAAACCGCTCCTCCCATTACGCAGGTACATCATGCCATCGCACACTCCCCGGCTCTCTACACGGACCAGTCTCTATGCCGGCTATGCCAGCCTGCTCGCGTTTATGCTGCTGATCGCCGCTATCTCGCTGTACGCCCTGGCTAACAGCAATAAGGACTTTTTTCTCTACGTTAATGGCATTGATGCGCGCGCCCGCCTCGCCAACACACTGAACGACGCCGCCGCCCAGCGCGCGATTGCCCTGCGTAACATCGCCTTGAACAGCAATGTCACCGCGAGAGGACAGCAGCGAGGCGCAATTGCCATCAACGAACAAATGGTGGCCGGCAGCCTCGCCGCGCTACGCCAGGCAATTGATAGCCATGATGATGTGTCGCCCAAGGCACGTGAACTGTTCTCAACCATCGAGCAGGTCGAGAGCCGCTACAAACCGGTAGCACACACCATTGCCGAACACCTGTTCAAGGGTGAAAACGACGAGGCCCTGCGCATGGTCAGCGAGCAGTGCACACCCTTACTGGCCGAGCTGACCCAGGCAATTGGCGAATTCCTGCGCTACACCAACCAGAAGGCAGACCTGCAGGTCAGCGAAAATGACGCAAACTATCTGTCACAACGCAACCTGCTGCTCGCCATTACTGCGCTGGCCGTCTTACTAGCAGCGGTACTGGGCTACGTCATCAGCCGCAACCTGCTGCGCGCGCTGGGTGCCGAACCGAGTGAACTCAACCAGCTCGCCCAACGAGTTGCCCAGGGCGATTTGCGCGCTAGCGAGCGCACGATTGAGCCACCACAAGCCAGCATCATGGCCGCCCTGCTGAGCATGCAGGAGAACCTGCGGGACATGACCAAGGGCATAAACCTGTCCTCACAGACCGTGGCCGAATCCAGCCAGGAACTTAGCCAATCGAGCCTGAGAAACGCCGAAAGCGTGGCCATGGCACAGTGCGAGGTCGAGCAGATCGTCACCGCCGTTCACCAAATGGCCGCCACCGTGCAGGATGTCGCGCGCAATGCCGAATCCGCCGCCAGTGCCGCCAGCGATGCCGATAGCGCGGCCCTGTACAGCCAGCAGAAGGCCAAAGATGCCGTCAACATGATCGGCGAGCTGGCCGAGACAATCGAACAGTCCAACATGGCCATGAGCCGGCTGAAGAATGAAACCGGCAATATCGGCGGCGTGCTTGAGGTGATCAAGTCGGTGGCCGACCAGACCAACCTGCTGGCCCTCAACGCAGCCATCGAAGCTGCACGTGCTGGCGAGGCTGGACGCGGCTTCGCAGTGGTAGCCGACGAGGTCCGCAGCCTGGCACAGCGTACCCAGAAGGCCACCTCAGAGATTGAGGGGCTGATCGCCAGTCTGCAGAAAATTGCCGACGAGACCTCGCAGCATATGCAACGCTGCAAACGCTCCAGTGCGCAGTCGGTGTCCGGCGTTTCCGAGGCCGGTGACGCGGTAAGCACGATCGTAACCATGATCGAGCGGATCAACGGCATGAACCACCAAATCGCCGCGGCCGCCGAGCAGCAGAGTACCGTTGCCGAGCAGATCAGCCGGGGCATCGTGACCGTCAGCGAAAGCGCCGAGCAATCCGCTGCCGCCTTCCGCAGCGCTCAGCAGGAAAGCGAAGGATTGGCACGCACCAGCGTGACATTGCGAGAGAACATCTCGCGCTTTCAGCTCTAGGGTCTGTTGCCATTTCATCGCGAGCCGCGTTGCTGCGAGAAATGGCCCCTGGTTAGTCGCAGGACACAGGTATCGTCGTGCCAACGACCAAGCGAACCGGTCTTCCCATCCACAGTTGCGTATCAGCGCAGTGCGAGCTGATCAGATGGCTGCTGCGTCGAACCATTCACCGCAGACCGATAGCGTACTTTGTTCTACCTGGGCATCAGACAATGCTTCAAAAAGGGCGCGATGCTCTCGGACGGGATTCAAGACGACTTGAAGAAAAGCCGGCCGCTCCGTTCCAAACATGCTTTCTTCTCGAGGTGTTTGCTAACGTCAAATGTTGTTGAAGCCTTCCCCCCCAGTATTGCCCAAGCTTTTTACAGAGTTTGAAGGGGGGCTGACCGATGATCCATCCCGCAAAAAAGCCAGGCGTGTTGGCCGTACACACATTGTCCAACCGCCCCCAATCCCCTTATCCTCGCCCCTCCCCGTCCGCTCAAACCCGGAGCCGCCATGGACCTCGCCACCCTCGCCCTCTTCCTCCCCGCCTGCTTCGCCCTGAACATGGCGCCTGGCCCGAATAACCTGTTGTCCGTAAGCAACTCCACGCGCTACGGCTACCGCACATCCTGCCTGGCAGGCATTGGCCGCTTGCTCGCCTTCGCCGGTATGATCGCTCTTGCCTCAGCCGGCCTCGCGGTAGTGTTGCAAACCTCTGAGTTGTTGTTCTACGGGATCAAGATTCTGGGCGCGGCGTATCTGTTTTATCTGGCGTTTCAACTGTGGGGTGCGAATCCACAGGCGCACGCGGAGTCAGCAACCGCCAAGGTCAGCCTGTGGGCACTGGCGCGTCAGGAATTCCTGGTGGCGGCAGGCAACCCCAAAGCCATCCTGATCTTCACCGCCTTCCTCCCCCAGTTCGTGGTACCGGGCCAGCCGATCACGCCGCAGTTCGCTGTACTGGGCGTGCTGTTCCTGGCGCTGGAATGGATCGCGATCAGCGTCTATGCCTATATGGGCCTGCATATGCGCCGCTGGTTTGCCGAGCCGCGGGGCAAGCGTGTCTTCAATCGCTGCTGTGCGGGGTTGTTGTCGGCAGCGGCAACGGTGTTGTTGATGGCGCGACGGGCTTGACGGAGGGTTCGAAATGAATGAGATGGACAGAAATGCGCTGGCCAGTCTTTACCGCGAATACATCCACTGCCTCAACCAGCAGGACTGGGAACGCTTGCCCAATCTGCTGCACCAGGACGTGACCTACAATGGCCGCCTCGTGGGCGTCGCCGGTTACCGCGCCATGCTCGAACGGGACTTTCGCGAAATTCCCGACCTGGTCTTCCACATCCAGCTGCTGGTCGCCGACCCGCCCACCCTCGCCAGCCGGTTGAATTTCAACGTCACGCCCAAGGGTGAGTTCTTCGGCTTGCCGATCAACGGTCGGAAGGTCGCGTTCTCCGAAAATGTCTTTTATGAATACGTCGACGGCAAGATCGCCCACGTCTGGTCGGTGATTGATAAGGCCGCGATCGAACGCCAGCTGTAAGGGCTGTCCTGGGCCGACAAGCGCGACTGCCGCGCCTCAGCCCATTGTCTAGACTCCACACACCCATCCACCGTGGAGCCCTGAGATGACGCATAAAAACACCCTCTGCCTCTGGTACAACGGCACCGCCGAGGAGGCTGCGAATTTCTATGCCAAGACCTTCCCGGACAGCCGGGTCAATGCCATCCACCGCGCGCCTGGCGATTACCCTGCGGGTAAACAGGGCGACGTCCTGACCGTCGATTTCACTGTCATGGGCATCCCGTGTATCGGCCTGAACGGCGGCCCGGCGTTCCCGCACACCGAGGCATTTTCGTTTCAGGTGGCCACCGATGACCAGGCCGAAACCGATCGCCTGTGGCAGGCCATTATCGACAACGGCGGCCAGCCGAGTGCCTGCGGGTGGTGCAAGGACAAGTGGGGGTTGTCGTGGCAGATCACCCCGCGCGTGCTGTCGGCCGCCGTGACCCATTCGGACCCGGCAACGGCCAAGCGCGCCTTCGAGGCGATGATGAGCATGACCAAGATCGACATCGCCACGATTGAGGCCGCAATCGCCAATCGCTGAACACACCCGGCAGCGCCTTGGGGCACTCTACGGCCCAAAGGCCGCTGCACAGGCGTTGTACAGAGCGCGCCACGCTGACTAGACTTTGCCCCCGCCACACCCTGCACGCTAAAGATTCGGCGCCACTTGCCGTCATCCTTACATCCCTGAATGGACTCAAAGAGGCTCCTGTGCGCTTTTTCTCTACCCTTTTGTTAGTGGGCGGCCTTGCCACCCTGTCCGGCTGCGCCACCCAGGCCAGCAAAGTCGACCAGATGCTCGCCGACACCCTCGCCCAGCCGCTGGTGGAAAACAGCATCGTGCGCGAAGGCGATCTGCTCAGTTTCGAGCTGCTGATGCCGCTGTCGACGCCGGGTGCACGCCGCACCATGCAGTTCGAGGCCGCGTGTTCTTCGCCGCAACTGTCCTTGCTGTACCTCGACGGTTCGCAGCGGGTCTACCCACTCAAGGCCGGGCGCTACACCGAGGCCCGCAAATTGTCAGCCGACCTGCACGCGAAGCTGGCCGCCAACCCGACCTTCGTGCGCGCGTGCGCCCAAACCCCCAAGCCAGACTGGCGCCTGGTCAAGACGGATGAGCGTGGCAATTGGGTACTGATTGACGCCGCGAGCATCAAGACCGTGGAGGGCGAAGTCCGCTTCTGGGCGGCGTTCGATAACCCAACGGTGCTCAACGACCTGCCCTACGACGCGCCTTACGCGCAAAAGCGCGAGCACTTTGCCGTGTCCTGCGCTAACGGCACCTACAAGGAGCTGGCCGGCTATGACCTGGATGCACGCAATCGGGTCAGTGACGGCCGGGTCGACAGCTTCCCGACGCCACGCAACATTGTCGGCAGCGATACCGACTATGAATTGCTGTTCAACAGCGTCTGCGCCACCCCCGAGAAGATCGCCGCGCTGCCACTGTTCAAGCCGCGCCTGAAGGCCCCGGCGACCATCGCCTTGGGCTCGGTACAGCCACCGGTGCTGGCGGCACTGGCGCAATTTGACCAGGACAAACCGACCCGCAGCCTGAAGTACGTGCACTTCACGGGCACCTCGACCATGAAAGGCAAGACCAGCAACTCGACCAGTGAGCAGTTCATCAGCCGCGACGCCGCCAGCGGCCAGCTGTCGATCGCCCTGCGTGGCGAAGGCTACGAATCCCAATCGGTAAGCTGGCGAAACCTGATCGACCTGGTGTCCAAGAGCACCTTCGGCGGCAGCATGGCCGAAAGCACGACGACGACTCAGCTGAGTTTCACCGGTAACTGGAAAGCCCTGCCGGTGGGCGACACCTTGGTCTACCAAAGCACCCGTTCGACCCTCAACAGTGTGATTGGCAACTACGACAAACAGACCATCACGCGCTGCGTGGTCGAGCGCCAATTGCCGGCCAGTGAACTCAACCCCAACCTGCTGGGCAGCGCCAAGGCCCTGTCGTGCCGCAACGACAACGACAAATACAACCGGGTTAACCACCTGTTCTACCTGACGGACTATGCGTACTTCCTGGAGTCGAGCACGGACAAGAATGAGTTTTTCTACTCCGATACACGCATCGATAAATTCGAGTAACCGTCCACAAGGTGAAAAACACCTTCAATCAGGTTGACACATTTGCTCACACACCCTGAAGATGGAGGCCTTCTTCAGGGTGTGTCCGCTCATGTGCGCAACGTTGCTGGTTAACTTTTCCGTCATTGGCTTGATCGCCAAGGCGCAAGGTTGCGCTGCACACGCCCTCAAATCGAAGAAACAGTCGCTCATGTGACCGGGGCGCGCTGTCCCGTCAGATGAGCTGACAGGACATTGAGCGCGACGGACACCCTCCCCTTGCACAATTCCCTCTGCCCTTCTGACGGTGACTTAATCGGTCAACCATCAGGAGAAAGAGCATGTCAGCGTTTCAAGGTATCTGGGTTCCCGTGGTCACGCCGTTTCACGACGGCGCCCTCGACTTTATCGGCCTGCGCCGTTTGGTTGAGCATTTGCTGGAAAAGCACGTGGCCGGGATCATGGTCTGCACCACCACCGGTGAAGCCGCGTCGCTGAGCCGCCAGGAACAACTGGCCGTGCTCGATGCCGTGTTGCAGTGGGTGCCGGCGCACCGTGTGGTGATGGGCCTGGCGGGCAATAACCAGATTGAATTGCTGCAGTTCCAGGACCAAGTCCTCAAGCGCCCCGTGGCCGGTTTACTGGTGCCGGCGCCCAGCTATATCCGCCCTTCCCAGGCCGGCCTCGAAGCGTTTTTTCGTACGGTGGCCGATGCGTCCAGTGTGCCGATCATTCTCTATGACATCCCCTATCGCACCGGCGTGACCTTCGAGCAGGCCACCCTGCTGAACATCGTCGCCCATGAGCGCATCAAGGCGGTCAAGGACTGTGGCGGCAACCTCGGCAATACCCTGGCACTGCTGGCCAGTGGCGAAGTGGATGTGCTGTGTGGCGAGGATATCCAGCTCTTCAACGCGCTGTGCCTGGGTGCCAGCGGTGCCATCGCGGCGTCGGCCCACGTGCATACCGAACAGTTTGTGGCGCTGTGGCAGCAGGTGCGGGATAACCAGTTGGCCGAAGCGCGGCAGACGTTTTTCCAGCTGCTGCCGCTGATCCAGACGTTGTTCATGGAGCCCAACCCGGCACCGGTGAAAGCGGCGTTGGCATTGCAGGGCTTGATCGGCAGCGAATTGCGCGCACCGATGCAGCGAGCCAGCGCGGCGCTGATTGCACGGGTGCAGCCGCTCTCCGCCCTGGCACAATGATGCCTGTGTAGGAGCGAGCAAGCTCGCGCCTACGGGCTTGCTCAAGGCGTGCGCGGCTTGGCCATCTGCAACCGATGCAAGGTGATCTCGCGCACTGCCTGCTTGCTCAGTTCGATATGCCGCTTGAGCAAGTGCTGCGCCTGATCGCCGCGCCGTTGCAGGATCGCAGTGAGTATTTGCCCATGCTCCTCGTACGTCGCCGCAATGCGTGAAGCCTGGGTAAAGTCGAGGCGCCGGATGATGCGGATCTTTTCCGTAAGGGCGTAGTGCATGTGTGCCATCTCACGGTTGCCGGTGGCTTGCACCAGGGCGCAGTGAAAGTGTTCATCCAGCGCCGACACCGCCTGGCTGTCCTGCAGGCGCTCACGTTCCTCCACCAGCCAGGTCGCCTGCAGCCCTTGCAAGATCGGGTTCGGTTGCTCCATCGCGCATAAACGGCTGACAGCGGCCAGTTCCAGCACGATCCGCACGTCATACAGCTCTTCGAAATAGGTGAAGTCGAACGGCTTCACCTGCCAGCCGCTGCGGAAGTACACCGCCAGGTAGCCTTCCCGTTCCAGGCGGTACAGCGCCTGACGCACGGGTGTACGGCTGACACTCATGCGCTCGGCCACTTCGCCCTCGCTGAAACGGTCGCCAGGCAACAGGCGAAAGTCGAAGATATCCGCCTTGAGTTGCGCATAGATCTGCTCGGCCAGGCTGTCCGGGCGCTCGCGCGGTTTTTTCAGCGTTGAAAGCGGCATGCTTACCCCTTGCTGGTGACATAGGCGCGCCAGCCGCCAAACTCAGTGACATCCAGCGCATCCGCCAGGGCCCAGGGTTCGCAGATAAAGCCTTTGACACTGCGTCCATCCGCCAGCATCAGGGTGCCGATCCCCAGCGGTGCGGGAATTTCAGCGACGAACTCGCCAAAACGGGCGATAGGCATGTCCCACAGCTCGACGATGATCGATCGGCCACCTTCCGCCCTGGCCAGCCCCGGCTTGGGCGGCACGGTGCCGGGCAGCGCATACAAACGATAAGTGCTGGCCGTGAGGGTCTGCTCCACCAGCACGGCGTTGCGTGTGGTCAGTTGGAAGTTCAACGGCATGCCGCTCAGGTGGGCGCCCACCACCGCCACGCGCACGGTACCGGGTGCCTGTTGGGCAGCAGCGGGTGCCGGCAGTTGGCGTTCGGTTGCGCCGAGCGGCAACTCAAGGCTGGCCTGCCAGCGCTGGCCCAGGTGCGCCAGGGCGCTGTCATGCCAGGCCGGTGCGAGCAGGGTAATGCCGCACGGTAGACCGTCCGCTCGCAGGCCCGCCGGCAGCGCCAGCGCCGACAGGTCCGCCAGGTTGGTGAAGTTGGTGTAGTAGCCGAATTGCGCGTTGTAGCGCACCGGCTCCAGCACCATGTCGGCGCGGGTGCGAATCGTCGGCGAGGTCGGCACCAGCAAGGCGTCGAACCCCGCCAAGGTGTCGTTGATGCGGCGACTGAGTTCGGCCCGCAGGTATTCGGCCTTGTAGGCATCACAGGCGCTGTACTGGAGGCCATTTTCGACAATGCCGCGCACCACCGGGTTGATGGCCTGCGGCTGGTGTTCGAGCATGCCCTCCAGGGCCACCGTGCGCTCTGCGACCCAGGGCCCCGAATACAACTGGTCGGCCAGGGCCTTGAACGCACTGAAATCCACCTCGCTGATCACCGCGCCCAACGCCTTGAAGTGCTCGACCGCCTGCTCGAACACCGCCTGGTTCTGCGTATCGCCGAAGAACTCCAGGCTCGCCGGTATTGCCAGCTTGATCGAGGCACCCACGCTCACCGGCGCCGTGTTGGGGTTGCTACGCGAGTATGCGTCGCTGGCGTCATAGCCCTGTGCGACCTGCGCCACCGCGGCGGCATCCTCCACGGTCAGGGCGAACACCGAGATGCAATCCAACGTGCGACAGGCCGACACCAGGCCGGTATTCGAAAACCGGCCCTTGGTCGGTTTCAACCCGACGATATTGTTGAACCCTGCCGGTACTCGGCCCGAGCCTGCGGTGTCGGTGCCCAGCGCAAACGCCACCAGCCCGCGGGCAACCACCGACGCCGAGCCGGAGCTGGAACCGCCGCTGACGTAATCGGCATTGAAACTGTTACCCACCGCACCATACGGCGAGCGCGTGCCCACCAGGCCAGTGGCGAATTGATCCAGGTTGGTCTTGCCCATCAGAATCGCACCTGCCGCTCGCAGTTTGGCGACTACGGTCGCGTCCGACGTTGGGCTGTAGGCGAATTCCGGGCAGGCTGCCGTGGTGTCCCAGCCCGCCGCGTCAATGTTGTCCTTGATGGCGAATGGCACGCCGTACAGCGGCAACTTGTCGATATCGCCGCCCACCGCGTCCAGCCTGTCGTTCAATTGCGCCAGTTGCATGGCCAATTGCTCAGGTTGTGCGCGGGCAATCCAGGCGCTGTCATCCGCGCTGTATTGCGCCGCCAGGCTCAACAACCGGTCGGGGGTCATCGCCCCGCTGCGATAGGCCGCGTGCCATTCGCCAAGGGTCCAGCCGATAACGCTCTGCATAGGGATTCCCATCTTGTATCCAAGTTGACCTGTCTTAAAGCAAACCCCAGGCCAAAGGCCGAAACGCTGTGATGAGCGGGCTCGCGTGCCCATCCAGGTGCTCGGGCCTGCTCGTTGATGGCGCACCCGAGCGTCGCCCATGCGCCAAAAAAAGACACCCAGCCGACCGCTCGGTTGCGAGCCGCCCGATACCGGCCTATGTTCCAAGCCATGCTTTGCCTTTTGCTGTCCCCCACCCTACGCCCATCCCGTAACCAGGTGACGACATGCCTACGCCTTCCCGCCCCGCCGTCCTCGAACTGATCGGCAACACGCCGTTGGTACGCGTCAGCCGTTTCGATACCGGCCCCTGCACCCTGTTTCTCAAGCTCGAATCGCAAAACCCCGGTGGTTCCATCAAGGACCGCATCGGCCTGGCCATGATCGACGCCGCCGAACGCGACGGCCGCCTGCGCCCTGGCGGCACCATTATCGAAGCCACCGCCGGCAACACCGGTCTGGGCCTGGCGCTGGTAGGCCGGGCCAAGGGCTACCGGGTCGTGCTGGTAGTGCCCGACAAGATGTCCACGGAAAAAGTGCTGCACCTCAAGGCCATGGGCGCCGAAGTGCATATCACCCGCTCCGATGTGGGCAAGGGCCACCCCGAGTATTACCAGGACGTGGCCGCGCGCCTGGCCAAGGGCATTCCCGACGCGTTCTTCGCCGACCAGTTCAACAACCCGGCCAACCCCCTGGCTCATGAAACCAGCACTGCCCCGGAAATCTGGGCGCAAACCCAGCACGACGTGGACGCGATTGTGGTGGGGGTCGGCTCAGCGGGCACCCTCACCGGCCTGACCCGCTTTTTCAAGCGCGTACAACCCGACCTGGCCATGGTGCTGGCCGACCCGGTGGGCTCGGTAATGGCGGAATACAGCCGCAGTGGCCGCCTGGAAACGCCAGGCTCGTGGGCGGTGGAAGGCATTGGCGAGGATTTCATTCCGTCGATCGCCGACCTCTCCAGCGTGCGCCAAGCCTATTCCATCAGCGATGAAGAAAGCTTCGACCACGCCCGCCAACTGCTCAAGGCCGAGGGCATTCTCGGCGGTTCCTCCACCGGTACCCTGTTCGCCGCCGCGCTGCGCTATTGCCGCGCGCAGACCGAGCCCAAGCGCGTGGTCACGTTCGTCTGCGACACCGGCACGCGATACCTGTCAAAGGTCTACAACGACCAATGGATGAAGGATGCGGGCCTGCTGCAATACAAGCACTACGGCGACCTGCGCGACCTGATCGCCCGCCGCTTCGAAGATGGCCGCGTGATCAGCGTGAGCCCCGACGACACCCTGCTCACCGCCTTCCAGCGCATGCGCCTGGCCGATGTCTCGCAACTGCCGGTGCTGGTGGACGGCCAGACACTGGTGGGGGTGATCGACGAATCCGACATCCTGCTGGGCCTGCACCATGACGCCGCGGATTTCTCGATGATCGTCGCCAGCGCCATGACCGATAAAGTGCAAACCCTGGCCCCCAGCGCCAGCCTCGCCGAATTGCAGGCGGAACTGGATCGCGGCCTGGTCGCCATCATCGCCGACGCCTCGGGCTTCCACGGCCTGATCACCCGCGTCGACCTGCTCAATCACCTACGGAGGTCCCTTGCATGAGTCAGCCCGATAGAAGCGCGTTTGCCACCCGTGTGATCCACGCCGGGCAATCACCCGACCCGACCACGGGCGCGCTGATGCCGCCGATCTACGCCAACTCCACCTACCTGCAAGACAGCCCCGGCGTACACAAGGGGTTCGACTACGGCCGCTCCCATAACCCCACGCGCTTTGCCCTGGAACGCTGCGTGGCCGACCTGGAAGGCGGCAGCCAGGCGTTTGCCTTCGCCTCGGGGCTGGCGGCGATTTCCACCGTATTGGAATTACTCGATGCAGGCGCCCATATCGTCTCCGGCAACGACCTGTACGGCGGCACATTTCGCCTGTTCGACAAGGTGCGCCAGCGCAGCGCGGGGCACCGTTTCAGCTTTGTCGACCTGAGCGATGGCGCGGCGTTTGAAGCGTCGTTGCAAGACGACACGCGCATGGTCTGGGTTGAAACCCCGAGCAACCCGTTGCTGCGCCTGACCGACCTCAGCGCCATCGCGCGCATCTGCCGTGACCGCGGCATCCTCTGCGTGGCCGACAACACATTCGCCAGCCCGTGGATCCAGCGCCCGCTGGAGCTGGGTTTCGACATCGTGGTGCACTCCACCACCAAGTACCTCAATGGCCACTCCGACGTGATCGGCGGCATCGCCATCGTTGGCGACAACCCGGAACTGGCCGAACGCCTGGGCTTCCTGCAAAACTCGGTCGGCGCGATTGCCGGGCCCTTCGATGCCTTCCTGACCCTGCGCGGCGTGAAAACCCTGGCCCTACGCATGGAGCGCCATTGCAGCAATGCACTGGAATTGGCGACCTGGCTGGAACAACAACCGCAAGTGTCGCGGGTTCACTATCCCGGCCTGACGTCCCATCCCCAGCATGCACTGGCGCGTCGACAGATGCGCGGGTTTGGCGGGATGATTTCGCTGGATTTGAACAGCGACCTGGCCGGCGCCCGGCGCTTCCTGGAAAACGTCAGAATCTTCGCTTTGGCCGAAAGCCTGGGGGGCGTGGAAAGCCTGATCGAACACCCGGCAATCATGACCCACGCAAGCATCCCCGCCGCCACGCGCGCGCAATTGGGTATTGGCGATGGGTTGGTGCGGTTGTCGGTGGGGGTTGAGGATGTCGAGGATCTGCGGGCGGACCTGGCGCAAGCCTTGGCCCGGATATAAATCCTCCAGACCCCATGAATCCCAGGTGGGAGGGGCAAGCCCCAATGCCGTTCAGTTAAGGCTTTTTTTGTAGGAGCGAGCTTGCTCGCGAAGAACTCACAGACGCCGCGTTGATTCAGGAAACACGCGTTATCGTTGACGTTTTTCGCGAGCAAGCTCGCTCCTACAGAAGGCGATGTGCACTTAACTGAACGGCATAGGCATGCGCGACAACACTATCTCGAAGAGGTAGCGGCGCCTCCCACACAGGTCAGTGCGTCAGGCCGAGGTGATATTGGCCCGCGCGCCGTGCAGTTTCTTGTAGCTCTCGATCAAGCGTAGATGCCGGTCCAGCCCTTCCAGCTTGGTGCTGGTCGGCGTCAAGCCATAGAAACGCACGCTGCCATTCACCGAGCCGATCACGGCGTCCATCCGCTCGTTACCGAACATCCGTCGGAAGTTGGCCTCGTAGTCCGCCAGTTCCAGGTCTTCGTCCAGTTCCATCTCCAGCACCGCGTTCACCGCCTGGTAGAACAGGCCGCGCTCGACGGTGTTGTCGTTGTACTGCAGGAACATTTCCACCAGTTCCTTGGCGTCTTCGTACTGCTGCAACGCGAGGTAGATCAGCAGCTTCAATTCCAGGATGGTCAACTGGCCCCAAGCGGTGTTGTCGTCGAACTCGATGCCGATCAAGGTGGTGATATCGGTGTAGTCGTCCAGCTCGCTCTCCACCAGGCGCTCGGCCAGGGCCTTGAGCTCGGCATCGCTGAGGCTGTGCAGGTTGAGGATGTCGGCGCGGAAAAACAGGGCCTTGTTGGTGTTGTCCCAGATCAGGTCGTCCACCGGGTAGATTTCCGAGTAGTCCGGCACCAGGATGCGGCAGGCCGTGGCGCCAAGGTGCTCGTACACCGCCATGTACGACTCCTTGCCCATATTGTCGAGGATGCCGAACAGGGTCGCGGCCTCTTCGGCGTTGGAGTTTTCACCCTGGCCCGAGAAGTCCCACTCGACGAATTCGTAATCCGACTGGGCACTGAAGAAGCGCCACGACACCACACCGCTGGAGTCAATGAAGTGTTCGACAAAGTTGTTCGGCTCAGTGACTGCATGGCCTTCAAAGGTTGGCTGCGGCAAATCGTTCAAGCCTTCGAAGCTGCGGCCTTGCAGCAGTTCGGTGAGGCTGCGCTCCAGGGCCACTTCCATACTCGGGTGCGCGCCGAATGAGGCGAATACGCCTCCGGTACGCGGGTTCATCAAGGTCACGCACATCACCGGGAATTCACCGCCCAGCGACGCATCCTTGACCAGCACCGGGAAGCCCTGGGCTTCCAGGCCTTCGATACCGGCCAGGATACCGGGGTACTTCGCCAGCACCTCGGCCGGCACGTCCGGCAGCGCGAACTCGCCTTCGATGATTTCACGCTTGACCGCGCGCTCGAAGATTTCCGACAGGCACTGCACCTGGGCTTCGGCCAAGGTATTGCCGGCACTCATGCCATTGCTCAGGTAGAGGTTTTCGATCAGGTTGGACGGGAAATACACCACCTCGCCATCGGACTGGCGCACAAACGGCAGCGAGACAATGCCACGTTCTTCGTTGCCGGAGTTGGTGTCGAACAGGTGGGAACCGCGCAGCTCACCGTCGCGGTTGTAGATTTTCAGGCAGTAGGCGTCGAGGATTTCCGGCGGCAGTTCATCCTTGCGCCCCGGCTGGAACCAACGCTCATCGGGGTAATGCACGAACGGCGCGTTGGCCAATTCCTCGCCCCAGAACTGATCGTTGTAGAAGAAGTTGCAGTTGAGCCGCTCGATAAACTCGCCCAACGCCGACGCCAGGGCGCCTTCCTTGGTCGCGCCTTTGCCGTTGGTAAAGCACATCGGCGAGTGCGCATCACGGATATGCAGGGACCAGACGTTGGGCACGATATTGCGCCACGAGGCGATCTCGATCTTCATGCCCAGGCCGGCCAGGATCCCGGACATATTGGCGATCGTCTGCTCCAGCGGCAGGTCCTTGCCCGCGATATAAGTGCCCGCGTCGGATGGGCTGCCGGGCATCAACAAGGCCTGGGCATCGGCGTCGAGGTTGTCCACTTCTTCGATGACGAATTCCGGCCCGGCCTGCACCACTTTCTTCACGGTGCAACGGTCGATGGAACGCAGGATACCCTGGCGGTCCTTCTCGGAAATGTCCGCAGGCAGCTCGACCTGGATCTTGAAAATCTGGTTGTAGCGGTTTTCCGGATCAACGATGTTGTTCTGCGACAGGCGGATATTTTCCGTGGGGATATTGCGCGTCTGGCAGTACAGCTTCACAAAATACGCCGCACACAACGCTGACGAGGCCAGGAAGTAATCGAATGGCCCCGGCGCCGACCCGTCGCCTTTATAGCGAATCGGTTGATCGGCGATCACCGTGAAGTCATCGAACTTGGCTTCAAGTCGAAGGTTGTCGAGAAAGTTGACCTTAATTTCCATGCGGGATTACCAAAATAGCGAACTTCAAATTGGCCGCCATTATCCGGGATTTGCGTTTTAAGTCTTGTGCTTTCGCCATTCGGCCGCCGACAGGCAAGGCTGATGCGCTATCGACACCGGTATAAAGCCACGCCAGAGCACTTGTCAGACGAAATACCATCAACTTATCTGTACGGTTGCCGATGACCTGCTAGCAATTCAGGGAGTAGTCGAATGCGCAATAACCAGCCAGTGACACAACGCGAGATTTCCCTCGCGCCTTCGCAGAAGCTCATTTCCGCCACCGATGTGGATGGGATGATCACTTACTGCAACGATGCTTTTGTCGATATCAGCGGTTTTGAACGCGCCGACCTGATCGGGGCGCCGCAGAATATCGTGCGCCATCCCGACGTGCCTCCCGCCGTGTTTGCCCATATGTGGCGTGCGCTCAAGCAGGGGCTGCCGTGGATGGGCATCGTCAAGAATCGCTCGAAAAACGGCGATCATTATTGGGTCAACGCCTATGTCACGCCGATTTTCGAGGGCAACCGCGTGGTGGGTTTCGAGTCGGTCAGGGTCAAGCCGACCGCCGATGAGATCCGGCGTGCCCAGGCGCTGTATCGGCGTCTGAGCCAGGGTAAAGCCGCCGTGGCCGCCCTGGACACCTGGGCGCCGGCCTTGATGAGCTGCGTGCCGTATATCGCCACCGGCCTTGCCGGCGCGGTGGGTGGGCTGTTCCTCAGCGCGCCGCTGGCCATTGCCGTGGCGGTGGGCGTCGCGGTTCCGGTGGCGCTGCTCTGCTCACAGTGGCGCCAGCGCGCGACCCTGCGCTTGCTGGTCGGCGTCGAGCCATCCACCTCCGATGCCTTGATCGCACAGATGTACAGCGATGAAGCCGGTCCCCAGGCACGCCTGGAAACCGCGTTCCTCAGCCAGAACGCGCGCCTGAAGACTTGCCTGACCCGTTTGCAGGACAGCGCCGAGCAACTCAGTGCGCTGGCCGGGCAATCCGACCGACTGGCCACGGCCAGCTCCACCGGCCTGGACCGCCAGCGCGTCGAAACCGAGCAGGTCTCGGCCGCCGTCAACCAGATGGCCGCGACCACCCAGGAAGTCGCCAGCCATGTGCAGCGCACCGCCGATGCCACCCAGCAAGCCAACTTGCTGACCGGGCGCGGCCGTGAGGTGGCGCGGGATACCCGCGAAGCCATCGAGCGGCTTTCCGCGGTGGTCGGTGAAACGGGTGTCACCGTGGCGCAGCTGGCCAGGGACAGCGATGAAATCGGCACCGTCGTCGATGTGATCAAAGGCATCGCCGACCAGACCAACCTGCTGGCCCTCAACGCGGCCATCGAAGCGGCCCGTGCCGGCGAGATGGGGCGCGGATTTGCCGTGGTCGCCGACGAAGTCCGACAGCTGGCACAACGCACCTCGCAATCCACCACCCAGATCCACGGGCTGATCACCAAGCTCCAGGCGTCGTCCAACAATGCCGTGCAAAGCATGGAGAACGGTCATCGCCAGGCCCAGGAAGGCGTGGCTTGGGTGCTTGAGGCCGACCAGGCATTGGTGGGCATCAGCGAAGCGGTGTCCCACATCACCGACATGACCACCCAGATCGCCGCCGCCACCGAGGAACAGAGCGCCGTGGCCGAGGAGATCAGCCGCAACATCACAACCATTGCCACACTGGCCGACCAGACCTCGGTCCAGGCGCATCAATCCACCGACCTGAGCAAGGAGCTGACCCGCACCGCGTCCACCCAATATGCACTGGTTGAACGTTTCAATCGCTGACAGGTGACCCACCGCATCCAGCAAAGTCGGGGGCCGGGCTGAAAGGTCGTCGGGTGGTCAAGCTCTGGCCACCCGCCACACCATGGCGCAGCGGCTGCCGGGCTCAAAGCCGTGTGCGTACTCGTCTGCCAACATCCCGGCCAAGCGCTGATCCAATGACGCCTCGGCTTGCAGCTCAAACCCCAGGCGGCGATAGAACGGTGCATTCCACGGCACCTGCCTGAACGTCGTCAGGGTCACTGCGCGCAGTGCCTGTGAGCGCGCAGCGTCCATCGCCGCCTCAACCAGCTTGCGCCCCCAGCCCTGGCCGTGCAGCGACCGAGCGACCGACACCTCATGGATATGCAGGTCGTCGCCCTGGCGTTCTGCGCACAGAAATCCTTGAGGTTGATCGTTGGCATCGACCGCCACCCAACAGGTCGACAGCGCGATCCACTGCCGATGACGCTCGACGGTCAAGGTGCCTGCGCTGGCCAGCCAGCCCAAGCCATCGATCAGTTGAAAGGCTTGGGCGGCAGAATGCTCGATGGCGGGCAATAACGGCGCGTCATCCAGTCGCGCCAGGCGAATGGGTAGTGGCATTGGGTGTCACTGAGCCTCAGAAGGTGGAAGACGCGCGGGTCAAGGCTGCTTGCGGTACATCCCGGTGAAGTAATCCTGGCTGTCCGGCGCCGAGTTGTGTTCGATCACCGCGAAGTTTTTCACCAGTTGGATGTGGTACGGGCCAACGCGCCGAGACGCCAGGGGTTCCGGCACGATAATCAGGTTTTCGGTTTCCATCGCAACCGTGTGATGCGCGCTGGCGATGGTTTTTGAGGTTCCAGCGGCGTTGAGTGTCAGGGTCAATCGTGCAAGCTCCCGGCCCTGGGCATCACGCTCGGGCAGGATCTCCAGGTCCAGATCACCGTCGCGGCCCAGGAAGTCATCGCGCATCTGGTAGTGGCCGCTGCGCTGGTCACGGGCGACGTCACTGAGTTTTTCGTACTCGGGTTCACGGTCTTCCGGGCGCAACTGGATGGCCAGTTCACGCGGCTGCCCCTTGGCGGAACTGACCCAGGTGCCGCTGTAGTGATAAGGCTCGACGGTTTCCCGGGTGATCCGCCAAATGCCGGTCTGATGACCATCATCGGTATATTCGTGCAGGTAGACGAAAGGCTTGTCGTCATAGTCGCTTTGGTCGCCAACCAACTTGATCGGCTTGCCGCTGCCACTCTTGGTGTAGCGCAGCTCACCGATCAACACGGCGCCCTGTTGCTGATACCAGAGCGCCACCGGGATCTTGCCGTCGAGGGTGCCGGCCAGATACTGCGGATCTTCGTTGACGGGACCTTCCAGGCGCGGTGTTTCCTGCCACTTGCCGTCCTTCAATACACCGGTGGTGCGCAGCATGTAGCCGCTGGGCATGCTGGAGTTTTCACCGTATTCGGTGGGCGGCACTTGTTCCTGGGTATAGGCATCCAGTCGCACCAACTCACCCTCGCGCATTTGCAGGCGGCTGGAGCGCGTCCAGCAGCAGCCACGGTCGGTTTGCGAATGGATGATGCCGTCCTTGTCCACCGAAAACATGCCGCCGAAGGTTTCGTTCGCCAGCTCCGTCAATGGCCGGTTCAGCACCCATTGGGGCTTGTGCGGGTCTTGCAGGTACACATCGTAGTGGTACTGCAGGCTCTCCTCGGCGTCCTCGCCATTGCGGATAGCCAGGTCCTGGCGGCCGTCGGCGTTGATATCGGCGAAATACAACACGCCATACGCCCCCACCAGATGGTCGCTGTCTGTCTTGCCATTGCGATCCAGCGGCACATTGGCGGCAGGGGTTTGCAGCTGTTGCAGGGTTTGGAGGGTGGCCCGGTCACGCACGGTAACCAGGGCACGGGCCGGCTGGCGGAGGTCTTGCGGCACCTCTGGAAACAGCACCTCCACCAGGTATTGACCGCTGGGGTCATTGACCGAGAATGAGCGCGGCTCGGCCATCACGGGAGCCGAGAGGGTCATGGAAAGGAACGCACCGCTCAATAACACACGCATCCAAAGCATCCTTGCTGAAATTTTGCGCCGCAGTGTAATGGGAAATGCTGCGGGCTTCGAATAAATCCCTGCCATGGCCCATGTATCGACTGATATGTTGCGCTTCTCGCCAGTCAAAGGAGCTGCCATGGAACCGTTAGCGACAAACGCCGCCTTGTTGATCATCGACATGCAGCAGGGCATGAACCATCCCAGGCTTGGGCGACGCAACAACCCGCACGCCGAGTTGCAGATGCAGCACCTGCTCAACGCGTGGCGGCGATCCCAGCGGCCCATTGTCCATGTCCGACATATGTCTCGCTCTCCCGACTCGGTCTTTTGGCCGGGTCAGCCTGGCTGTGAATTCCAGCCGGCCTTGTGCCCGTTGGCGCATGAACAGGTACTGGAAAAGAACGTCCCGGATGCGTTCACCGCCACGGGCCTGGAGCGTTGGCTGCATGTGCGCTCGATCAAGCAGTTGGTGATCGTTGGGGTGATCACCAACAACTCGGTTGAAGCCACCGCGCGATCCGGCGGCAACCTCGGCTTCGAGGTAATCGTGGCGGCGGACGCCTGCTACACGTTCGATCAAACCGACTTGGCCGGGCGCCTGTGGCCGGCGGAGGACGTGCACGCATTGTCGCTGAGCAATCTGGCGATGGACTACGCCAGGGTGATCGAGACAGCTGAAATCCTGGCCGCGGCCGCCCCGTTGCAAACGGACTGACCGTGCGTAATCACGTTCACACTTGCCCTACGCCTTAAGTGCAGCGGGCCGCCCATGGGCTTGCAGATAAGCCCGCAACAGCAGCGTGGTCTGCTGTTCAAGACCGGCTTCGAACGTAGGCGAGGCATTGCCTTCGAGCAAGGTCCTGACCGGGCCGACGATCGCGCTGAGCGAAATCCCGGCGGTCAGGATCGGGGCTTCGAAATGCGCGTCGGGGGCGGTCTCCAGCATCGCGGCGATGGCCGCCACCATGCGCGTATTGATGCGGGAAACCAGCTCCGCACCACCCCGCTCGCCCGCGATGGCATACAAGGCCTTGGACGCGCCCTGGTCGCGTAACTTGGCGGCCACCAATGCCGTGACCAGGCCGGCGGCCATCTCAGCCACCGGCACCTGCCGATGGCGAGCGCATGCCTGCTCCACCGCCTCGGCCACCCACTCCAGGTGTTTTGCCAGCACGGCGGCGAGCAGCGCGTCGCGATTCGGGTAGTACTGGTAGAGGCTGCCCACCGACATGCCGGCACGCTCGGCCACTCGGGTGGTTGTGCAGCGGATCAGGCCCTGCTGGGTCAAAACCTGAAGGGTTGCCGTGTGCAAGGCCTCGACAGTCGCGGCTGAGCGCGCCTGAACCGCTGTTTTTCTTGGCTTCAAGGACGCTTTGAGGGTGCTCACGGAATGCGAATTCCAATATCTGAAGGATCCTTCATATTAGAGCCTTACTCCGCTGAAGCAAGGGCGACCCCGATGACAGGTTTGAAAAACAGCAAGACATTCATACTGGGCGACCGCGAGGTCAACCGCATGGGTTACGGCGCGATGCAATTGGCAGGCCCTGGCGTATTTGGCCCTCCCAAGGACCGCGACGCCGCGTTGGCCGTGCTGCGTGAGGCGGTCGCCTGCGGCGTCAACCATATCGATACCAGCGATTTTTATGGGCCGCATATCACCAACCAACTGATTCACGAGGCCCTGCATCCCTATCGGGACGACCTCACGATAGTCACCAAGATCGGCGCCCGTCGTGACGCTGAAGGTGGATGGCTGGCGGCGTCCACCCCGGAAGAACTGACGCAGGCGGTGCATGACAACTTGCGCAACCTGGGGCTGGAGGTGCTGGACGTGGTCAACTTCCGTTCGATGCATTCCACAATGGGCCCGTGCGAAGGCTCGAACGCCGCCGCGTTGGACACCCTCGCTGAACTGCAACACCAGGGGTTGATACGCCATATTGGCATCAGCAATGTCACGCCGACCCAAGTGGCCGAGGCACGCCGCATCGTCAAGTTCGTTTGCGTGCAGAACCTGTACAACATCGCCCATCAACACGACAACGCCTTGATCGACACCCTGGCTGAGGAAGGCATTGCCTATGTGCCGTTCTTCCCGCTGGGTGGATTTACTCCGGTTCAGTCTTCGACCTTATCCAGCGTTGCGCATGGGCTGGGCGTAACACCGAAGCAATTGGCGCTGGCGTGGTTGTTGCGGCGCTCGCCCAATATCCTGTTGATTCCGGGCACCTCCTCGGTGGCCCATTTGCATGAAAACCTTGCGGTGGGCGAATGGGCTGTGCCGGACGAGGCGCTGGCTGCGTTGAACGCCATCGCGGACTGAAGCGGTCCCTTGTGCGTCGATATCCCAGGTGATGCGCAGCGTTGTTCGGCGCATCGCCTGCCAATTGGATACAGAACAATCTCGAATTGTATTGTGTACAAAAAACCCTAAAGCTTTAACCCAAGCGAGCCGAAACATCGGTGAAAGCAAATCGCAGTGTCTCGGCGATTTGGCCGCCCTCTCCGCTGATGGTCGTCTCGATGAAAATAAAGAATAAGCTGGTCCTTGCGTTTGTATCTGTCGCGTTTATCCCGGTTAGCCTGGTCGCGGTGATCTCCGTGATGAATACGCGAACCCAGGCAGTCGATCAGTTCATCGATGGCAGTACCCGTGAGATACGCCAGATCGATGGCAATATCCGGCAATTCTTCGAGGGTACGCTGCAGAACGTCGATCAAATGGCGGCAGATCCTGTATACACGTCCGTGAACACCCTCAAGGATTATCGACCCGACAACGCCGCCAGCCAGCCCCTGCCGGCGCAGGCCCAGCAGGTGATCGAACGGTTCGCGCGTTTTGGCGCGACCCATCCTTCTGCGGCGATCCTGTCCATCGGCCTGGAAGACGGCACTTACGTCAAATGGCCCGACGACCCGCAACTGGCCAAGTACGACCCGCGCACGCGACCCTGGTACAAGGCGGCGATGGCCAGCCCCGGCAAGACCGTGCGCACCCCGGCTTACTATTACGACAAGGATGACGTCGCGCTGGTCGGCACCGCGCGGGCGCTACTGGATAACGCCGGCAAGGCCAAGGGCGTATTCGTGGTGAGTGTGTCGCTGAAGAACCTCACCGAGCTGGTCAAGAGTATCAAGCTGGGCGAAAGCGGCTATGTGATGCTGATCGAAGACGGCGTGGTCCTGGTTGACCCACGCGATGCCAAGCACAGTTTCAAGCCGCTCAAGGACCTTGGCGCGCCGTACGCACATTTGGCCGAGACCGCCCAGGGATCGACCGAAGTGGTGATCGATGGCGTGCGCTACATGGCCAATATCTGGACCTCCCCCGGCCTGGGCTGGCGTTATGTGGGGTTGATCGAATACAACGAAGTGATGGCCGCCGCCACGCGCATGACCTACCTGACCACAATCATCGTGGCGGTGCTGGTCCTGATCTTTGGCCTGATCGCCGCGGCGTTCTCCAAGGTGATCGTCAAGCCGATCGGTCAGGTCAGCACCGGCTTGCAATCCATCGCCCAGGGCGAAGGAGACCTGCGCCACGAACTGCGGGTGCAGGGCAAGGATGAAACCGCTGAACTGGCCGGTTGGTTCAACAAGTTCCTCGCTGCGATCCGCCAGCTGATCCAGCATATTGGCGCGGCGTCGACCAACTTGCAGGACGCTTCACGGGTCAACAGCGAAGTGGCGCACAACATGAACGAAGCCGCCGGGCGCCAGCGGGAAGCGGTCGAACTGGTGTCCACGGCATTCAATGAAATGGTGGCCACCGCCAATGAAGTGGCGCGGTCGTGCAGCGGCGCAGCGGAGTCCGCCGAGAACGGCCATCGCCGCGTGGCCGAGGGCAAGCAGCAGATCGAAATGACCACGGACAACGTCAACCGGCTCGGCCGCCGCTTGACCGAGTCGTCCGAAGCCATGGTCGAGCTGGAGGCCGGCAGCCGCAGCATCAACCAGATCATTGGCACTATCCGTGCGATTGCCGAACAGACCAACCTGCTGGCGCTCAACGCGGCCATTGAAGCCGCCCGGGCGGGTGATCAAGGCCGCGGCTTTGCGGTGGTGGCGGACGAAGTGCGGGCGCTGGCCAAGCGCACTTCCGACTCCACCGGCGAGATCGAACAACTGCTCGGTACCCTCGGCAGCAAGACCGAGGAAGTGACGCAGAAGATGAGCAGTTGCCTGGACCTGTCCCGCGCCAGTGTGTCGTCCATCGAAAGCGCGCGGGACAGTTTTGAAGGCATCCAGTTGTCGGTCAACGAGATTCGCGACCAGAACCTGCAGATATCGGCCGCCGCCGAGGAACAGCACAGCGTGGCCGAAGAGATCAACCGGCATATCCAGCAGATCTACGACGAGGCACGGCTGGTGGAGAGCCTGGCCAATTCTGCGCAGGATGACTCGGGGCGGTTGGCCGGCTTGTCGGCAGAGTTGAATGGGCTGGTGGGCCGGTTCAAGTCCTAGGGCGCCGCGGACGTTGGGTGGGGACGACGCCTTGATGTGCTCATCCCCCGACCAATCTCCCTGTGGCGAGCGGGCTTGCCCTAATGCCGTTCAGTTAAGCGGACATCGCCTTCTGTAGGAGCGAGGGGGACGCCTAGTTCTTGCTCGCGAAAAACGTCAACGATAACGCGTGTTTCCTGAATGAACGCGGCGTCTGTGAGTTCTTCGCGAGCAAGAACTAGGCGTCCCCCTCGCTCCTACAAAAAAACCTTAACTGAACGGCATTAGGGCTTGCCCCGCGTTGGGCTGCGCAGCAGCCCCAGTCAAGAAGAACGCGGTGTATCAGACACACTCTGTAGAGGCTGGTTTTGGGGCTGCTACGCAGCCCAACGCGGGGCAAGCCCGCTCGCCACAAGAGACCTGAACTCAAGGGCGATGCACCTCGATCACCAACCCCTCCTCCACCCGCGGCACGCTGAAGTGCCGCGTGATCAGGTCAAACTCGGCATCGGTCGCCGCAAAATCATGTTCGCCTCGCGCGTTGCGTGCGTGCAGACGAGCGCGGCAGGTGTCGTCGTCCAACTCAAGGTAATGCAGGCAATGCGGCACCTGTGCCACCTGCGCCAGGCCACGCAGCCACTCTCGATTGGCGAGGGTGTTGGCCGGAAAATCCAGCACGACATTGAGCCCTGACTTCAACAGGTCAACCACCAGCGGCGTCAATACGCCACGAATGCGTTGGGCACAGCGCAGGTAATCGGCCACCGAGAGAACCTCCCCAGGGTAGAGCTGCGCCAGCCAAGTGTCTTCACTGAGCAGGATCGCTGCGTGTTCGGCGACCAGTTCTTTGGCGAGGGTAGATTTGCCGGCGGCAATCTTGCCGCACAGCAGATGCAGGGTGGGCATGGCACGGCTCCTTTTGTGAGGCCATGAAGCATGCCAGCTTTCCGGCTGAATCATCATATTTAGACACGAATTACCCTGAACTTTCTGACAGGCACCGCGTTCATTTCCTATGCGCTGCCCCGCCCAGGGGCGTTGGTTTACAAGGAGCCGTTCCCACATGACTACCCTCCCCGCCTATCGCCACACACCCGGACCGCTGCATGCCACCTTGCTGGCGGGTACCGTGCCGCTGTTTCTCGGTGCCCTGATCAGTGACATTGCCTACGGCCAGACCTACCAGATTCAATGGGCCAATTTCGCCTCCTGGCTGATTGCCGGCGCGTTGGTGTTCTGTGGATTCGCCCTGTTGTTCGCCTTGGTCAACCTGCTGCGCGCCGAACACAAGGTCGGCCGACCCGCCGTGTATTGCCTGTTGCTGTTGGCGACCTGGGTACTCGGGCTGGTCAACGCTTTCCAGCATGCCAAGGACGCCTACGCCATGATGCCGACCGGCCTGGTGCTGTCGGTGGTCGTGACAGTACTGAGCGTGGTTGCGACCTGGGTCGGCCTGACTAACCTGCGCTCGGGAGCTGCCCAATGAAAGCGTCCAATACACTCACCCTGTTAAGCGCCGCGCTGCTGCTCAGTGCCTGCGGCGGCGAAGGCGACAACACCCAGGCCCGTGGCCCCGACCCAAAACTGCCGGAGCAGCAAAGCAGCCTGCTGCCCAGCATGAAGATTGCCGAACCCACGCCCTGGGGCAACGAGAAGCCCAAGGTGCCCGACGGCTACAGCGTCACCGCCATCGCCACCGACCTGGCCATCCCGCGCCAGACCCTGGTATTGCCCAATGGCGACATCCTCGTTGCCGAAGGTCGTGGCGGCAGCGCGGCCAAGCTCAAGCCCAAGGATGTGATCGCCAGCGTGATCAAGGCCCAGGGCAATACCAAGGTCAAGAGCGGCAACCGCATTACCCTGCTGCGCGATGCGGACGGCGACGGCACCTATGAACTGAAAACCGTGTTCGCCGACAACCTCAACGCCCCCTACGGCCTGGCCTTTGCCGACGGTAAACTCTACGTCGCCAACCAGGACGCGCTGGTGCGCTTCGACTACACCGACGGCCAGACCAAAGCCAGCGGCGCCCCGGTCAAAGTCACCGACCTGCCGGCGCAGATCAACCACCACTGGACCAAATCCCTGGCCGTGAGTGACGATGGGCGCCACCTGTATGTGGGCATCGGCTCCAACAGCAACATCACTGAACGCGGCATGGAAGTGGAGATCGACCGCGCAATGGTCTGGCAGGTCGATGCCACCACCGGCGCGCACAGACCCTACGCCACCGGCTTGCGCAACCCGACGGCCCTGACGATCCAACCCGACTCCGGGCAACTGTGGACAGTGGTCAACGAACGCGATGAACTCGGCCCCGACCTGGTGCCCGACTACCTGACCTCGGTGCGCGAAGGTGCCTTCTACGGCTGGCCCTACAGCTACTGGGGGCAAAACGTCGACCCGCGTGCACAACCGCAAAACCCGGCCAAGGTGGCCGCCGCGATCAAGCCCGATTACAGCCTCGGCTCCCACGTAGCGGCACTGGGCGTCGACTTTTCCATCCCAGCCATGGGTGAACAATTCGCCGAGGGTGTATTTGTGGGCGAACACGGCAGTTGGAACCGCGACAACCCGGTGGGCTACAAAGTCATCTTCGTGCCGTTCAGCCATGGCAAGCCAGCCGGCCAGCCCATCGACTTCGCCACCGGCTTCCGCGGCGACGACGGCAAGACCCGTGGACGCCCGGTAGGCGTCACGGTCGACCCGAAAGGCGCCCTGATCATTGCGGACGACTTGGCCAATACCATCTGGCGGGTGACGCGCAATCAGTAACAGCGTGAACGGCAGTTGCTCTGCTTCGGCCCCCGTTAAACCGCGCTGGCCGGAGACGGCTTGAATCCGTGGCCCACGGATTCAAGCCCGCCTCCGGCTCGTGTCCACCGTAAGGGCGCAACCACGGATAAGCCCATCGAATCAGCGTCCCCCTTCACATCGCCGCACCCGCTATGCGCTTCAACCCCATCACCATCAACCCGGCCCCCAACCCCATCGCTGCCAAAAACAATGGGTATGACACCCACCACGGCGTCCCCGCCGTCATCATGCTGAACTCCGACATGCCGCCAATGCTGGCGATCAGGTTAAGCGGCAGGAACACCACGTTGATCAGGGTCAGCTTGCGCAGTAGGTTGTTCATGCTGTTGTTCATCAGGTTGCCGCGCGCGTCGATCAACCCGGAAAACACGTTGGAATAGATCTCGGCCTGTTTGTAGCATTGGTGGTTCTCGATGATCAGGTCGTCGATCAGACCCAGAATCTCGCTGCTGAACTGTTCCTTCCCGGCATGGTTGCGCAGGCGCGAGAGCACCGCGCCGTTGCTGTGCAGCGCGTTGATGTAATAGATCAGGCTTTCACTGAGGTTGAACATCTGCATCAGGTGATGGTTGCTCATGGACGCGTTGAACTGTTGCTGCAACTCCCGCGCGACCAGCTTGATCACCTTGAGGTGGCCGAGGTAGTGGTGGATGTTGTTCAGCAGCAGGTCAAGCAACACGTCGAGCGGCGTATGCAGCGGCCGGCGCTTGCCCAGGCCGGTCAGCGGGGTTTCGTCGGGGGCGATCACCAGCAGGCGGCCAGGCGAAAACAACAAGCCGCAGGATGACACTTCGAACACCAGGTTGCCGCCACCGGAGTAGTTTTCCGGGCGCTTCCAGATCAGGAACAGGTTGTCGGGGTGGAATTCGATACGTGACACTTCGTCGGGATCGAGCGCCGAGGCCAGGGCATGTTCATCCAGCTTGTGGTGGTCGCGCAGCCACTCACGCTCGACCAGGTCAGGGTTGTTGAACAGCAGGATCGGGGCATCGTCATTGTCCCCGCGGCGCAGTTTTCCATCGGTCAGTTCAAAGCGCTGGATCATCCCGACTCACCAGGCCTGGCCCTGACGCTTCAACTCCAGGCGCCGCACAAACTCTTCCAGCACCAGGCTGTACAGGTCGTCCTGCAAGTAGGCATCTTCGATACCCGCGTCCAAGTTGGGGTTGTCGTTGACCTCGATCACCACCACCTTGTCGCCGGACTGCTTGAGGTCTACGCCGTAGAGGCCGTCGCCGATCAGGTTGGCGGTCTTCACCGCCAGTTCCACCACCGCCTTGGGCGCCTCATGGACCGCCAGGGTACGGCATTCGCCGTTGATGTCCTGACCGATGGCCTTGTGGTTGTAGATCTGCCAATGGCCCTTGGACATAAAGTACTGGCAGGCAAAAATCGGCTTGCGGTTGAGCACGCCAATACGCCAGTCGTACTCGGTATAGAAAAACTCCTGGGCCAGCAGCAGGACCGAATGTTCGAACAGTTCGGCGGTGGCCTTGAGCAAGGCTTCCTGGCTTTCCACCTTGATCACGCCTCGGGAGAAACACCCATCGGGGATTTTCAACACCAGGGGGAAGCCGAGGCGCTCGCCCACCCGTTCGAAGTCCTCCGGTCGCTCCTTGTACAGAATTTCGGTGGCCGGCATGCCCAGTTGATGGCTATTGAGCAAATCGGTGAGGTAGACCTTGTTCGTACAGCGCAGGATCGACGCTGGGTCATCCATCACCACCAACCCTTCGCTTTCGGCTTTCTTAGCAAAGCGGTAGGTATGGTTGTCGACACTGGTGGTCTCACGGATCAGCAAAGCGTCGTATTCGGCCAGGCGCGCGTAGTCTTTGCGCTCGATCAGCTCCACATCGATACCCAGCCCCTTGCCGACCCGCACGAAATTGTCCAGGGCGCGGGCGTTGGACGGCGGCAATTGCTCCTGGGGATCGTGAAGAATCGCCAGGTCATAGCGGGCCATGCGTCGTGAGCGTGGCTGGCGCCAGATCTTGCGACTGAAGTTGTCGAGGGCGTGGGCGAATTGATCTTCCTGGTCATCGCGCAACTTGTGCAATACACCGGACTTGACCCCCTCTATGTGCCAGCCGTTATTCTTTCTGAATTCAACTAAGAGGATCGGGCACGGAAAGGCCTCAAACAATTGACGGGCCAATTCCTGCAACGGTTCTATATTGGTTCGACCAAAGTAAAGGGTCAGGGTAAAGCCTTCGGTATTACTGTAGAGATGATGACTCAAGGCTTTATCGAGGGTTTTATCCAAGTCATCCAACGCCAGGCCATACAATGACTTTCGGGTCAGTTCACTGATGGTACGCACCGACGGAATTACCTTGTGACCGCGCGCCTCGGCCAGCAGCGAGCAGTAGTAGCCGTGGCCCAGGTACTTGTAGCTGCGGCACAGGTTGATTACCTGCACGCGCTTGCCCGTCTCGTTTTCCCGGGTGTGTTCCAGGTATTCCTGGGCGGTGACGATGTCTTCGCTGGGGAAATAAGAGGCCCAATCTTCCTTGCGCTCGACAATGATCACGACTTGACTTGCGCCTCTGGGCAAAACAGAAAAATAACCTTTGGAAGTTATTGTCGCCGCGACAGTTTGCTCGGATACTTCACGCCAATGACCTTGTACCGCTGACATAATATTTGATCCGCTTTAGAGAACTCGACCTTTTCTATTAAGCACGATCTTTTAGAGAAGTCCCGTTTCGTTACGCAACTTTTACGGCGGTCATATGGCTCTTTTCTTTCGCGTTGCAACCCCCGGCGATGTGCCGGCATTAGTCGTACTGGAACAGCATTGTTTCACCACCGATCGGCTGTCACCGCGCAGTTTCCAGTGGATGATCAGCCGCGCCCACGGCCAACTGCTGGTGGCCGAACAGGACGGGCAATTACTGGGCTATGCGCTGCTGCTGTTCCATCGCGGCACCTCGCTGGCACGTTTGTACTCCATCGCCATCGCCGCGCACGCACGCGGCCTGGGCCTGGGCAAACAACTGCTGGCCCGCGCCGAGGCCTGTGCCGTAGAGCACGACTGCGCCTACCTGCGCCTGGAAGTGCGCACCGACAACCCCGGCGCCCTCGCCCTGTATGAACGCACGGGCTACCGACGCTTTGCCCTGATCAACGATTACTACGAAGACCATGCCCCCGCCTTGCGCCTGGAGAAGCGCATCGTCCAGCACCACGACGCGCGTCCGCAGAGCGTGCCGTATTACCCGCAAACCACCGATTTCACCTGTGGCGCCGCGTGCCTGTTGATGGCCATGGGCGCGCTGGTGCCTGCGCGCGTGGCGTTGCGCCGCGAAGAGCTGCAAATCTGGCGGGAAGCGACCACCGTGTTCATGACCGCCGGCCATGGCGGCTGCAGCCCCCAGGGCCTGGCGCTGGCCGCCTGGCGTCGCGGTTTTCGGGTGCGCATGCAGGTGAATGTCAGCGGGCCGCTGTTTCTCGATGGCGTGCGCGATCAACATAAAAAGGACGTGATGCGCGTGGTGCACGAAGCCTTCGAGGAAGAATTGGCCAGCAGCGACGTCGAGCAGGTACTCGGCGGCACGCTGGACTTGCCTCGGGTATTACGCGAGGGCGGGCAGCCGCTGGTGTTGATCAGCAGCTACCGCCTCACGCGCTCCAAGTCGCCCCACTGGGTGATGGTCACCGACTGCGACGATGACTTCGTCTACCTGCACGACCCGGATGTGGACCACAGCCAGCACCGCCAGCCCCTGGACTGCCAGCATTTGCCGGTCAGCCATGGCGAGTTCGAACGCATGTGCCGCTTCGGCAACAACAAATTGCGCGCGGCGGTGCTCGTGTTTACGCGGTAAACGCTCAGGCCACCTGCTTGATCCCAGCCTTGGCTTCCAGCTCGCGCACCAGCGGCAATACGCGCTTGCCGAAGTACTCCACTTCTTCCTGGAAGTGCAGGAAGCCGGCCAGCACCAGGTCGACGCCCACCGCCTTGAGCGCGACGATGCGCTCGGCAATCTGCTGCGGGGTGCCGATCAGGTTGGTCTTGAAGCCGTCGTTGTATTGCACCAGGTCTTCGAAGCTGGACTTGGCCCAGTTGCCCTCGCCTTCCGGCGAAGCCTTGCCCGCTTGTTTGGCCGCATCACCAAAGGCGTTGACCGCCTCGGGGTCGGCCTTGTCGATGATTTCCGCGAGCACGGCGCGGGCTTCTTCCTCGGTATCACGGGCGATCACGAAGGCGTTGACGCCGACTTTCACCGAATGGTTGTTGGCGGCGGCCTTGGCGCGGATATCGTCGACCTGGGCCTTGATGCCTTCCGGGGTGTTGCCGTTGGTGAAGTACCAGTCGGACACCCGCGCCGCCATATCCCGCGCCGCCCGCGAGCTGCCGCCCTGGAACACTTCCGGTTGGCCCAGGGGCTTGGGCTTGAGGGTGTAGTTGTTGAAGCGATAGAAGTCGCCCTTGAAGGTGAAGTCGTCCTGGCTCCAGATGCCTTTCAAGGCACGGATGAATTCTTCGGAGCGGCGGTAGCGCTCGTCGTGTTCCAACCAATGTTCGCCGATGGCCTGGAACTCGCCCTTGAACCAGCCACTGACGATGTTCACCGCGATACGGCCATTGGTCAGTTGATCGATGGTCGCCAATTGCTTGGCCGCCAGCGCCGGTTGCCAGGGGCCGGGCAAAATCGCCGCAATCACCTTGAGCTTGGTGGTCGCTGCCAGCAGGGCATGGCTGAACGCCACGGATTCATGCTGGTTCTCCGCGCCGTAGCCGGCGGTAAAGCGAATCTGCGTCAGGCCATATTCGAAGCCGGCCTCTTCGGCCAATTGCGCCAGTTTGCGGTTGTAGTCGATGCCCCAATGGGTGCGTTGCTCGATTTTGCTGACCACCAGCCCACCACTGACGTTGGGCACCCAATAGGCAAATTTCACGGCTTGTTGACTCATCTGACGATACCTCGCACACAGGGATGTACCCAGGGCTTGAGCAGCAAGCGTGCCAGCCAGCGGCAAACGCCCATGCCATGGGTGCTGCGGCAAACCTGCGGCACCCAGCGGCGGTGAATGCGGATGTCAGGGTTTGCGACGATTTGTCGGTTTGCTGTTGCTGGAGCAACAGCGAACGCGGCAAATCCCCCGTAAACAGGGGCTCCGGCACCCGGCACGGAGTGTGCAATCACTCCTGGCATCGATCACTGCCCCGGAGCCTTTCCCATGACCGAACAACACGTCATCAACCCGCTGTCCATTGGCGTCGACTACCCCACCCTGGCCGCACGCTTCCGGCCGATCTTCCAGCGCATCGCCGAAGGCGCGGTGCAGCGCGAGCAAACCCGCGCCCTGCCCTATGAGCCAATCCAGTGGCTGAAGGACGCCGGCTTTGGCGCAGTGCGAGTGCCCGTGGAATACGGTGGCGGTGGCGCGTCCCTGCCGCAATTGTTTGAACTGCTGATCGAGCTGGCCGCCGCCGACTCCAATGTGCCCCAGGCCCTGCGCGGGCACTTCGCCTTTGCCGAAGACCGCTTGAATGCGCCGCCCAGTGCCGGTCGCGACCTGTGGTTCAAGCGCTTTGTCGACGGCGATATCGTTGGCTGCGCCTGGACCGAAATCGGCAACGTGGCCATCGGTGATGTGGTCACCCAGGTCACCCCGGATGGCGACCAGTGGAAGCTCAACGGCGAGAAGTTCTACAGCACTGGCAGCATTTTCGCCGACTGGATCGATGTCTATGCCCAGCGCAGTGACACCGGTGGCGATGTGATCGCCGCCACCCGCGCGCGCCAGCCTGGCGTGGCCCACAGCGATGACTGGGACGGCTTCGGCCAACGCACCACCGGCAGCGGCACCTCGCGCTTTACTGACGCGGTGGTCGAAGCGGAAAACGTGATCGATTTTGCTACCCGCTTCAAATACCAGACCGCGTTTTACCAGCTCGTGCTGCTGGCCAGCCTGGCCGGGATCGGCCGCGCGGCGCTTAACGATGTGGCGCAGCAGGTGCGCAACCGCAAGCGCATCTACAGCCATGGCAATGCCCCCCATGTCAGCCAGGATGCGCAGATTCAGCAAGTGGTGGGCGAAGTCGCGGCGCTGGTATATGCCGCTCAAGCCACTGCGTTGAAAGCCGCAGTGCCGGCGCAACGGGCGTACCTGGCACGGTTCGCCGGGGATGATGTTGCCGAGCGCGAGGCCAATGTGGCCGCCGAAATCGAGTCGGCCACCGCGCAGGTGGTGGTGTCGGAGTTGATCCAGCGTGCCACCAGTGAGTTGTTCAACGCGCTGGGGGCCTCGGATGTGCGCCAGGGCAAAGCCCTCGACCGGCATTGGCGCAATGCGCGGACCGTGTCGTCACACAACCCGGTGATCTACAAGGCGCGAATTGTCGGGGATTGGGTGATCAATGGCACCGAGCCGCCGTTTGTGTGGCAAATCGGCAATGGCCCGGCGAAAGTTTGAAACTGCCCCCTCTTATCAACCATGGGGCTTCACCACTTTTCATGGCGGGCGGGCGACTGTGGCGAGCGGACTTGCCACAACGGCGTACACCTCAAAAGGCCAGTTTGTAGCCAATGCTCATCAACATGATCGCCAGGCACGGGCGCAATACCGCGTCCGGCACTTTGCCGGTCATGTGGCTGCCGAGGTAGATCCCCGGCAGCGACCCCATCAGCAAGAAACCCAACAGGTGCCAGTCCATATTGCCCATGCCGGCGTGGCCCAGGCCCGCCACCAGGGTCAGGGGCACGGCGTGGGCGATTTCGGTCCCCACCAGGCGCCGCGTGGCGAGGAACGGGTACAGGATAAACAGCGCCACCGTACCGAGGGCGCCAGCGCCGATGGAGGTCAGGGCGACCATGGTGCCCAGCACGGCCCCCGTCACCACCGTCAGCGTGTTCAGGTTACGCGGGTGCATATGGTAATCGTCGCCGGCATGGCGTTGGGCGAAGGCCAACAGCCGTTGCTTGAACAGGATCGCCAGGGCCGTCAGCAGCAGCACCACGCCGAGAGCCTGCTTGATCACAGCGTTCATGGCGCTGGGGTCGGTGTGCAGGCTGGCGAGGAACCACAGGGTCAGCAACACGGCGGGCACGCTGCCCAGGGTCAGCCACCCGGTGATGGACCAGTCGATGTTCTTGTTCTTGCTGTGCACCAGCACCCCACCGGACTTGGTGATGGCGGCGTACAGCAGGTCGGTGCCCACGGCGGTGGCCGGGTTGATACCGAACCACAACAGGATCGGGGTCATCAAGGAGCCCCCGCCGACACCGGTCATGCCAACGATAAAACCAACGATCAGGCCAGCAATCACAAAACCAAAATTACCCACTTCCATCACTGCTACCTGCGGCCTTATAAATTTCTGGCCGCAGGATAGCGATTTTTCTTATAACGACTTATATCAATGTGATCTGACTTTATGCCTTTTTGGTCAGTTTGTGGCTGACGTAGGCTTGGGTCTGATAGGGGAATGCCACGGTGTCGCGGCCTTTCAGCGCGGGGTGGGTCGCGATCAGGGTGCGCAATTGTTCGGTCACCAGGGCTTTTTCAGCAGCGGGCAAGGCAGCGATAAAGCTCACGGAGAGGAAGCGATCCATGATCACTTCCTGCGGGCTGCCGACATGGTTGTAGGGGAAACACGTCACCTGAGGATCGGAAAAGTACTCGCCGGTGAACGCTTCGCGCCAACGCCCGGTGTGAAAACGCGGGGTGTCGCCCTCGTATGGCGTGATGATCGCGGTGATGGCGGCCACCCAATCCACCGATTCATCGCGCACATTCCACACCAACCCCAGGCGCCCGTCGGGTTTAAGCACACGGTGGATTTCCGCCAGCGCGGCCTCGGTGGAAAACCAATGGAAAGCCTGGGCACACACCACCGCATCGGCCGTCGCGCTTGGCAGGGGGATGGATTCAGCTGTGCCGTTGACCAGGCGTACGTCGGGCAGCAGTTTATGCAACTGCGCGGCCATGGCGTCCACCGGCTCGACGGCGATCAGCGTCGGTGCCAGGGTGTTGAGCAAGCGCGTGAATTTGCCAGTGCCCGCCCCCAGGTCGATCACCGTAGAGTGCGCATTGATCTGCAGCGTGTCGCTGAGCCAACCGGTGAGTTGCCGGGGATAATTCGGGCGGCCCTGGGCATAAGTGACGGCCTGGGACGAGAAACCCTGCTGAGCAGACGTGTGGACACCAGTCATTGCCAATCTCTCCTCGGGTAAAACGGGGGCACAGTGTGCGCCCTTCCCGGCCAACTTTCTAATCGGCCTGACTGGGCAACCACACACGAAACCGGGCGCCGCCCAGCGGCGAGGCCTGGGCGGTCAAGGTGCCGCCCTGGGCTTCGAGGGCGCGCCGGCTGATCGCCAGGCCCAGGCCGAAGCCACCGGTGGCGCGGTCGCGGCTGCGGTCAAGGCGATAGAACGGTTCGAAGATGCGTTCGCGCTGATCCAGCGGGATGCCGATACCGTCGTCATCGACCCAGATTTCACAGCCCTTGGGGCAGACCTTGACGCCTAACTGGATGCGCTTGTCACAGTAGCGCGTCGCGTTGCGCAACAGGTTTTGCAGGGCCCGCGCGGTCAAGCGCGGGTCAAGACTGAAGCGCTCGACGCTGCAGTCGAGGACTACGTCGATGACAATCTCGGGGTTTTCCAGTTCGTCATCGACGCTGCCCAATACGCTGTCGATAAACTCGTCGAGCACCACGTCGACCCGCTCCGGCAGTTGCGCGGGGTTTTGCAGGCGACTGTAGGAAAGCAATTCCAACACCAGCTCATCCAGCTCACGAATATGGGCCACCAGGCTTTGCAGGCGCTCACGGCTGGCCTGCGGCAAGTCTTCGGACAGCGCCAGGGCCAGGCCGAAGTCCAGGCGCGTCAACGGCGTGCGCAGCTCGTGGGACACGGCGTTGAGCAAGTCTCGCTGCTGGTTCAGCAGGTGCTCGATATCGTCGGCCATGGTGTCGAACACCGCCGCCAGGCTGCCGATATTGGAGCTGGGTGGGATATGCGTGCGTGCACCCAGGTTGCCCTTGCCCAATTGCGCTGCGGTGCTTTTGAGGCGCTCCAGGTCGCGCCAATGGGGGCGCAGCCACACCAACAGGCAGGCCAGTAACGCGGCGCCGATCAGCACGTTCATCGACCAGTACAGCAGGTTCATGTCCAGCGGGTCCGGCGGCACGGTCAGCTTGACCGCGAACTGCGCATTGATCGGCGAACTGATTTCCTCCATCCAGCCCCACTCGCCCAGGTGAATCACCGGTTTGCCTTGTGCCAGCAGCGCCTCTTCTTCAGGGGTGTAGCGCGCGTCCTGGCGCAGCAGCAGTTCGACTTTCAGCGGTGCGAAATCGCGGCCCAGTTGCTCGGTGACCTGGGACCAGCGCTCCACTGGCGCCCGCTGGTACTGTTTGACGATCAGGGTTTGCATGCCCCGGGACTGCTCGACGTTGTAGGCCAGGTAACGGTGTTCGAAGACCTGGACCACCAGCTTGGGAATCAGGTAGATCGCCGCGCTGAAGGTGACGATGGTGATCAGGTAGAGGCGTAGCAGCACACGAAACATGGATCAGCATTCCCACTCGGAACGACTGAACAAGTAGCCCTTGCCCCACACGGTCTTGATCTTGCGCGCCTCGCCAGCGTGGTCGTCGAATTTGCGGCGCAGCTTGGAAATCGCCACGTCCACCGAGCGGTCGGTGCCATTGAACTCGATGCCGCGCAGGCGTTGCAGGATCTGGTCGCGGCTGAGCACCTCGCCGGCATGCCGTGCCAGCACCACCAACAGGTTGTATTCACCGCTGGACAACTCCACCGCCTGCTCACGCCAACTCACGGTGCGTTCCGACAGGTCGATGCATAGGTTGCCCATGACGATCTGGTCGTTGGCCACCTGGGGCTCCGACAGACTGCTGCGGCGCAGCAATGTGCGGACACGGGCTAGCAACACGCGCGGTTCGCAGGGTTTGGTCACATAGTCATCGGCGCCCATTTCCAGGCCCAGCACCTGGTCATGGCTGTCATCACGGGCGGTCAGCATCAGGATCGGCAGGCCCGCCGAGTCGGCGCGCAGTAAGCGGCACACTTGCAAGCCGTCGAGACCGGGCAGCATCAGGTCGAGGATCACCAGGTCGGGCGGGTTGAGGCGCGCGCGTTCGCGCACATGATCGCCCCGGCTGAGCACACTGACGTGGTAACCGTTGCGTTCCAGGTAGCTGGCAATCAGCTCGGAGAGAGCGGCGTCGTCTTCGACCAGGAGGATGTTGGGCATGATGTTTCCAGAAATACAGTGATGTGTCGTTCACAAATCCCATGTGGGAGCAGGCTTGCCTGCTATGGCGGTGCTTCAGATACAGAGTCGTTGACTGATTCACCGCGATCGGGGGCAAGCCCCCTCCCACATTTGATCCTCATTGTAAGCAAGGTTGTGCAAGGATATACGCCCCCGGTGCCCTGCGGGCTGCACCTTACATTTCTTCACAGACGACCTACACAGCTTCACAGCACCACGGCGCAGGTGACCTTAGGATGTGCCAGTCAATATTGGGATAAGAGCATGTCGAAGAATCTGTTTGCGCCGTTTTGCCTGTTGGCCCTGACGCTGGCACTCAGCGCCTGTGACAAGTCGGCCGGTGAGGCACCGGCAACGCCCCCGGTCAAAGTGAGGATCGAAACCCTTGCAGCCAAGCCCCTGTCCATCACCAGCGAATTGAGCGGGCGTATCGCCGCGCCGCGCATTGCCGAAGTGCGTGCGCGGGTCGCCGGGGTGGTGATGCAACAGGTGTTCAAGGAAGGCCATGACGTCAAACAGGGCGACGTGCTGTTTCGCATCGACCCAGCACCGTTCAAGGCCGACCTGGACAGTGCCCAGGCCAACCTGAGCAAAGCCGAGGCCAATGCGTTCCAGGCGCGCCTACAGGAGCAGCGCTACAGCCAGTTGGTGGAAGGCAATGCCATCAGCGGCCAGGACTACGACAACGCCCGCGCCGCCGTGCGCCAGACCAACGCCGAAGTCGCCGCCAACAAGGCCGCCGTCGAGCGCGCCAGGCTGAACCTGGGCTATGCCACCGTGACCGCGCCGATTTCCGGGCGCATCGGCCGCGCACTGGTAACCGAGGGGGCGCTGGTCGGCCAGAACGAGGCCACGCCACTGGCGCTTATCCAGCAACTGGACCCGATTCACGCCGACCTGACCCAGTCCACCCGCGAGCTGAACGACCTGCGCCGCGCCTTCCGCGCGGGCAGCTTGAAGCAAGTCGGCCAGGACCAGGCCAAGGCCACGTTGATCCAGGACGACGGCAGCCTGTATCCGCTGCCAGGCAAGTTGCTGTTCGCCGAAATCAGCGTCGACCCGGGCACCGGTCAAATCATCCTGCGCAGCGAGTTCCCCAACCCCGACCTCGACCTGTTGCCCGGCAGCTTCGTGCGCGTGCGCCTGGAACAGGCCGTCGACAAACAGGGCATCAGCGTGCCGCAACGCGCCATCACCCGTGATAGCGCCGGTATCCCCATGGTGCTGTTGCTGGACGCCGAACAAACCGTGAGCCTGCAACCGGTGGAACTGGGCGCGGTCATCGAAGACCGCTGGATCGTCAGCAGCGGCCTCAAGGCCGGCGATCGTATCGTCGTCGAGGGCCTGCAACACGCGCGGCCCGGTGAAAAAGTTGAAGTGGACGACAGCCCGCTCGTAAAGGAATAACCCGCCATGCCGCAGTTTTTTATTGACCGCCCGGTGTTCGCCTGGGTGGTGGCCATGTTCATCCTGCTGGCCGGTGCGCTGGCCATCCCGCAGTTGCCGGTGGCCCAGTACCCCGACGTCGCACCACCGAAAGTGGAAATCTACGCGGTGTACCCGGGCGCTTCGGCCCAGACCCTGGATGAAAGTGTGGTCAGCCTGATCGAGCAGGAGCTCAACGGTGCCGATCACCTGCTGTATTTCGAATCCCAGAGCAGCCTGGGTTCGGCAACCATTACCGCGACCTTCCAGCCGGGCACCAACCCGGAAATGGCCCAGGTCGATGTGCAGAACCGCCTCAAGGCGGTGGAGCCGCGCCTGCCCCAAGCCGTGACCCAGCAAGGTTTGCGGGTGGAGAAAGTGTCTGCCGGCTTCCTGCTGCTGGTCACGCTCACCTCCAACGACGGCAAGCTCGACGACGTGGCGCTCAGCGATTACCTGGCGCGCAACGTGATGAACGAGCTCAAGCGCCTGGACGGGGTGGGCAAGGCCCAGTTGTATGGTGCCGAACGCGCCATGCGCATCTGGATCGACCCGCAGAAGCTGATCGGCTTCAACCTCACGCCGGCCGACGTGAATGCCGCGATCAGCGCACAGAACGCACAGGTTTCCGCCGGCAGCATCGGTGATTTGCCGGGCACCAATACCCAGGAGATCACGGCGGCGATCCTGGTCAAGGGCCAGCTGTCTACGCCGGCGGAGTTCGCCGACATTGTGCTCAAGGCCAACCCGGACGGGTCCACCGTGCGCATCGGCGATGTGGCGCGTGTGGAAGTGGGCAGCCAGGAATACCAGTTCTCCACACGCCTGAACGGCAAGCCCTCGACCGCCGTCAGCGTGCAACTGTCGCCAGGCGCCAACGCCCTGAGTACCGCGACCCTGGTGCGGGCGAAGATGGACGAGTTGTCGCGTTACTTCCCGGCCAATGTGGAATACAAGATTCCGTACGACACCTCGCCGTTCGTCAAGGTCTCGATCACCAAGGTGGTCTACACCCTGCTCGAAGCCATGGCGCTGGTATTCGCGGTGATGTTCCTGTTCCTGCAGAACGTGCGCTACACGCTGATCCCGACGCTGGTGGTGCCGATCGCGCTGATGGGCACCTTCGCCACCATGCTGTTGCTGGGCTTCTCGATCAACGTGTTGACCATGTTCGGCATGGTGCTGGCCATCGGCATCCTGGTGGACGATGCGATCGTCGTGGTGGAGAACGTCGAGCGGATCATGGCCACCGAGGGCCTGTCGCCCAAGGACGCGACCAAGAAAGCCATGGGCCAGATCACCGGCGCCATCATCGGCATCACCCTGGTGCTGGTCGCGGTATTCCTGCCGATGGCATTCATGCCGGGGTCGGTGGGGGTGATTTACCAGCAGTTCTCGCTGTCGATGGCCACCTCGATCCTGTTCTCGGCGTTCCTCGCCCTGACCTTGACCCCAGCCTTGTGCGCGACGCTGCTCAAGCCGATCGCCAAGGGTGATCACCACGCCAAGGGCGGCTTCTTCGGCTGGTTCAACCAGCGTTTTGAAAGCCTCACCAATCGCTACGAAGGCTGGGTGGCCTATGCCCTCAAGCGCAGCGGCCGTTACCTGTTGATTTACCTGGTGCTGCTGGTGGGCCTGGGGTGGATGTTCAGCCGCCTGCCCTCCTCGTTCCTGCCCGTGGAAGACCAGGGCTACACCATCACCGATATCCAGTTGCCGCCTGGTGCGAGCAAGAACCGCACGGTGCAGGTGGCCGAGCAGATCGAAGCGCACAACGCCGGGGAACCCGGCGTGGGTGATACCACCATGATCATGGGTTTCAGTTTCTCCGGCTCGGGGCAGAACGCGGCGCTGGCGTTTACGACGCTCAAGGATTGGTCGCAACGCAGCAGCGACGATTCTGCCGCGTCGATTGCCGACCGCGCCAACATGGCCTTCAGCGAGCTCAAGGACGCGATTGCCTATGCGATCCTGCCGCCCCCCGTGGACGGCCTGGGCACCTCCAGCGGTTTCGAGTTCCGCTTGCAGGACCGCGGCGGTGTTGGCCATGCGGCGTTGATGGCGGCACGTACCGAGTTGCTCAACGCCGCCGGCAAAAGCCCGATCCTGGCCAACGTGCGCGAAACCGCCCTGGCCGAAGCCCCGCAGGTACAGCTGGAGGTGGACCGCAAGCAGGCCAACGCATTGGGCGTGGCCTTTGCCGATGTGGGCAGCGTGTTGTCGTCGGCCATCGGCTCGGCCTACGTCAACGACTTCCCCAACCAGGGCCGCATGCAACGCGTGGTGGTGCAGGCCGAAGGCGACCAGCGCAGCCAAGTGGCGGATTTGATGAAGATCAATGTGCGCAACAAAACCGGCAAGATGGTGCCGCTGTCGGCTTTTGTCGAAGCCAAATGGACCCAGGGCCCGGCGCAGTTGACGCGCTACAACGGCTACCCGGCCATCGCCATCAGCGGCGAAGCGGCACCGGGGCACAGCACCGGCGAGGCGATGGAAGAAATCCAGCGCCTGGTCAGCCAGTTGCCGGCGGGGCTGGGCCAGGAGTGGACCGGTTTGTCACTGCAGGAACGCTTGTCCGGCTCCCAGGCGCCGTTGCTATTGGGTCTGTCACTGCTGATCGTGTTCCTGTGCCTGGCAGCGCTGTATGAAAGCTGGTCGATCCCCACGTCGGTATTGCTGGTGGTGCCGCTCGGCGTACTCGGCGCGGTCGTGGCCGTTTCCTTGCGCGGCATGCCCAACGATGTGTTCTTCAAGGTCGGCTTGATCACCATCATCGGCCTGTCGGCGAAAAACGCGATCCTGATCATCGAGTTCGCCAAGGACCTGTACGACCAGGGCGAAGACCTGATGAGCGCCACCCTGAAGGCCGCGCGCTTGCGCCTGCGCCCGATCATCATGACGTCGCTGGCGTTCATCCTCGGCGTGGTGCCATTGGCGATTGCCACCGGCGCCAGTTCCGCCAGCCAGCAGGCGATTGGTACGGGGGTGATTGGCGGGATGATCACGGCGACACTGGCGGTGGTGTTTGTGCCGGTGTTCTTTGTGGTGGTCATGAAGCTGGTGCGCAAAAAGAGCTAAGGCTTTTTGGGGGACACGGTAACTGTGGCGAGCGGGCTTGTCCCGCGTTGGGCTGCGCAGCAGCCCCAATAAGAGCGCTGCAGTGTGCCAGGCAGGTCCGGGGTTATGTTTTGGGGCTGCTGCGCAGCCCAACGCGGGACAAGCCCGCTCGCCACAAAAAATGCGCTAAGGTGCTCACAAATAGCCATTTGTGAGCCCCCATGCCCTTCCTCGCCCGCACCCACCCTCGCCTCTCCGCTGCCGCCGCCCTGGGCCTTGCCGCTGGCATCCTGGTGCCGGCCGACAGCGTCGTCAGCAAGATCCTCATCGGCTGGAACACCGGGGTCTGGACTTACCTGGTACTGATGCTGTGGCTGACCATCCGCGCCAAGGCCCCGGACGTCAAACGCATCGCCGAGATCGAAGACGAAAACGCCGGCCTGGTGCTGTTCATCGTGTGCATCGCCGCCATTGCGAGTTTGGCGACCATCACCTTCGAACTGGTGGGCAGCAAAGACCTGCCGACCACCGCGCGCCTGCTGCACTACGGCTTTACCGGGCTGACCGTGATCGGTTCATGGCTGCTGATCGGGGTGATTTTCAGCGTGCATTACGCACGCCTGTATTACACCTGGGAAGGCCCGGAGCCTGCACTGCGCTTTGCCGAAGACCTGCGCACCCCCAATTACTGGGACTTCCTGTATTTCTCCTTCACCATCGGCGTGGCCGTGCAAACGGCGGACGTGGGGGTGGCGACCCGCGCCATGCGCAAAGTGGTGCTGGGGCAATCGTTGATCGGGTTTCTGTTCAACACGGCGATCCTGGGCTTCTCGATCAATATCGCTGCGGGCCTGTTTGGTTGAGGCTCAATCGCTCTTCTATCCGACGAGTGGCTCCCTGACCTGTTAGTTCTGACAGTTGTGTGCAACGTCAATATGGCGCCGAATAGCCTCACGTATGCAGCCGCACTACGTGCCGTAGAAGCGCTGATGTGCAACTGAAAATCACCGGCTGCAACCACTTTCCGGCGGGAGAAAAAATAATGCCAAGGCGAACGGCCTCAACCAGCAACCTCCTCCTCAACGGTAATTTCAGTCAATACGCAATGCACTGGAATACAACAGGCTCTGTCGATTACTCCCGACAATACTGTAGAGCACTTACCGGTCAGGCCTCCCAGCAGGTCAATATCAACCCTGGTGCCAGTTACTTACTGCGCATGTGGAGTCAAGTGATCTTCAAGGGTGCTGGCGCGGTGGTGATCACCTCTGAGCCCTCGGGTACAGCCGATCGTATTGAGCTCGATGCTTTTCATCTGTGGACCAAACGAGAGTTCAACTATTCCCCTCCCGCCGGTACAACCTCCGCTACCGTCACCGTCACGGGCACGACAGGCGAGGTTTGTGTCGACGAGATTGAACTGCTCGTGGACACCACCACTCCAGTTCGACCGGAGCTGATCAGAAATGGCGATTTCATCCAAAATAACGCTGATTGGACCGTAGAAAGGCCTGGGCCAGCGTCAAGCGTCAACTTCACCGCCGGTGTCTGCAGTGCGAACCTGGGGGGCTTGATCTATCAGGACATAGCGGTAGAGCCTGGCAAAACCTACAGTTTTAACCTGATGGCCGCGAACCCCACAAGCGGGGACGGTGCGGCCCGGTTGTACGACGTGGCCAATACCGGCGTTATCTTGCTGGATATTGAATTAAGAGGGCCGGAAACGTTCCAGCCCTATCAACGTAACTTCCAAGTTCCAGCCGGTACGCACCAACTGCGTGTACTGATGGTGGGAATTACCTTTTTGAGACTAGACAGCGTGTCCTTCAAGCTCGCCTGAAGGCACTGCCGACTTGATTGAAAGTATTTGTGTGAAGTCGATAACCCAACACGTTGCGCGTTGATGTGGCAGTCCAGGTGGAGACGTAATCGCCAGGCACTCGACACGCTCCCAGCCCCCAAGGAGAAACGCTCATGACCGCCATCCACCGTCACCGTCCACCAAAACTGCATCTGGCCGCCCAGTATTTTAAAGGCATTATCGACGGCGAAGATTTCACCGCCAATATATTTTCAATCACCTGCACGGCAGGAAAATGGACGATCACCGGCAGTAGAGTCGATAGCAACGGCGTGACCCACAAGTTGCAGTTGTCGCTACCTTCAACTTATGGCATAGGCATCTATCGACTGGAGGACCATCCGGACATTCGGTTTACCTATAGCACTGATGACCTTTTAGAGCCTGTACTGCGATACGGTTTCTCCGGATTGGTCGAATTCAGGGCCATTGACCCTTCAAATACCCACGCCACGGGTGGACTCAGCGATATCCAAACCCGTGACGACGGCAACCCAGTCTCTACCATCTCTGCGCTGTTCAGCCTGGGCTGACGCCCGAAGGTCGTTAAACTGCACATACCAAAAAGGAAGCCGAAGCTTCCTTTTTGGATACATACGTATGAGTTACCAGCTATAACGCACACCCACGTTAGCACCCCATGGTTGATCGACATGTTTACCTTTGCTGTGCTCGAAGTCAGCATGCAGCTGCAGGTTTTTCGACAGTGAGACCGCTACACCAGCACCGAACTCAGCACGAGAACCTGAGACGTCATTGTTGAACACATGGCCGTTGACCGATGCTTTATTGTCTTTCGCAAACTCATGCGCTACCGCTGTACGCAGGTAAGGCTGAACGATGCTGCCGTCATCCATTATAAAATCGCGACCTACCGTTACCCCCAGCTTACCGAGTGCCGAATGGGTGTTCTGGCCTTTGGCTTGCAGGCCATTGTCCAACCCATAGTTCTTGCCCTTGACCACAATAGTGGATGCCTGAGCAAACGGTTCGACAAAGAAATCATTCTCCAGCTTGATGTTGCGACCCACTTCTACCGAAGCACCAATGCCGTTGGTGCCGTATTTACCCTTAGCCTTGGCACCATCGCTGAGGCCGACCTTGGACTCATTCTCAAAGCGGTTGGCTTTGATAACACCGTCGAAGTAGTAGCCGCTGTCTGCATCCATCCAAGTGGCATAGCCGCCCACGTAGTAGCTTTTCACCGTGCCGGAAGTACCACGGCTCAGGTCCAGATCGGAGTTGCTATGCCCTGCCATGACCCCAACCAGCCATTGGCTGTCTTCACTCAGGGGTGCATCGGCGCCGAGAGAGAAACCGCGTTGGCTCTGCTTATAACCCACGCCATTAGCGCCCGACACCGAGTACTTGTTGCCGTAGCTACGAATCCAGCCACCACCTTCAGCGTCATGGTGGCGTAACTCGCCCATGCGGCTGCGCAACGAAGTCATCTCGCCATACCATACGGTCGGCGCGGTGTTAAACAACGCCAGCACCGAGCGAGTACCGGGGCTGATAGTCCGTGCGCTGGGGTCGAGGAACCAATCGTTACCATCCTGCTTCAGCCCATAGGACCATGCACCGACATCCACCGCGCCGCCCACCAGCGAAAACTCGGCATCGCCGCCGCCGGTGTGCACGATATGTACGTCACCGGGCGACACAGGCTCCAGGCCGCTGCTCGCCACCAACAAACTGTGCTGACCGGTTGCATCGCCAGATATATTCAGAAAATCATTCAGGCCCTGGGCAAAATCAGCGCCCATGACGAATGTACCGTTACCACTCAGTGTCTCCAGGTCCAACTGATAAAACGCATCCGTTTCGCCAAACTTCACCGTACCGCCCGCGAGATCAAGCGCACCCACCAGGCTGTTACCCGTCAGGTTCCAGAACGAACCATCACCTATGGCAAGGCTATCGACATTCAACAAGCTGCCGGTCAACGATGAGTGGTTTTGCAAGCTCAGATTGGCACTGCTACCGGCCTCGACGAACACATTGCCGTTCAAATGGCTGTTGTTGACATTCATGTTGGCAGTTGCGCCACCGGTCACTTCCAGCAGGTTACCGTTGCCGCCGATCAACTGCGAGCCGTTACTCACTTCGATGGTGGCTGTAGGAATGCGCCCGGTCTGGCCGGCGACCAAAATGGCCGCCCCCGTCTTGCCCTCAACGGTCGACTGATCGAGTACCAATGTGCCGTCATCGGTAATACCTGCCGCACGGGTGAAACGTACACCATTGCGCTCACCCACTAGCATGCTGTTCTGAGCAGAGGCCGAACCGCCGATCAACAGGACACCGGTACTGCCGACAGCCGTCCCTTGTACCAGCGAGTCAAAAAAATGCAGTTCGCTCAATTGAGTGGCTGAGGCACCCGCCTGAGCGCCCTTTATTGTGCTGTTACTAACATGGGCGGTAGAACCGCCAGGTGTAGAACTGTACCGGTTCAGCACTAAACCAACGGATTGGGCGCTCTCCAAATGGCTGCCGGAAATGGTTGCAGTACCATTGGTAAGTTCCATTGCCGAGGCGCCTGGCGCCGTGGACATGACCGTGGAATTCTGGATAGCAACCGTGGAACCTTCCTGAGCAACGATACGCTCGATAGTACTCCCACTGTTCACAGTGAGCTGCGCACCCAGGCTCCGAATAGCCGCTGTGGTTGCCCCATTGACGGTCAGGCTGGAGCCATTCTGCAGCGCCCAGTTTTTTACGGTTTCACCGGATTCAATGACCTTCGACTCACCAGGCGCTACCACTCCCTGTTCGGAATGAGCCTGCGCCGCAACACCCAGAAGTAATCCGAACGACGACACTTTGACTGCCGCACTTAAAGGTGAAAGTTTGAAAATATGTTTGATGAACATGCTGTAACACTCGCTCTGACAATATGCCTGACCAAATGGCATGGCTCGTTCCGATGGAGTGGAGCCAGACCTGTAGAGGCCGCGAGGTTATAGTTGGAGGGCGTAACGGTAAGTAGGATAAATCTGAAGATAACAAGAGGACGCCATTCAGCCGACTTATTAGAAAAGGCACCGAAGAAGGTTATCCCTCGATGCCTTGCGTACAGCGCTATGGAGCAGAGTCACTACTACCGTCGCAGTAGTTGTTGGCGGTCACCATCCTCGCAGGAATGACTGCTGGTACTGACCTAGCAGGCGTTCCGCTCACGTCCAGAGAATATTGCAACCAGAGCGAGTTATAGGGCGGCTTCGCGCCGGCTACTTTAAGGTGAGGGTCGAAGGGTTGCAGGTGGAAGATGAAGCCGTTGGCTGCGGTGGTTGGATCCAGCGTCACCGAGCTAGTACCCCGTGTTGGCTCGATAGGTTGGTCACCCGCAAGCCCCGTTGAGGCCACATACTCGATCGTTACCACTACTTGATCCGCAAAAAATTCAGCGTTTGGAGGAATTTTCACTTCAAGGTATTCCGGGTCGCTTGTTGGTCGCAGAGATGCACAGCTAATCCTTCCCCGTGGGTCGCCGGTCCAAGGCAGGGTATTGAGGAACTCAGCCGCATCCAGTGTGTGAGTGATCGCATCGTCGACTTCAACGGGCGTACTTTCTGAGAAATTGCTGTTCGTCGATGCGGGATTGCGCACCCCATAAAAAACATCGATCGCTGGACCATTACCCGCTGCGGCAATCGCTGCCTTGTCGACCACGATAGTGATTGGAGCACCTGCGCCCTCGCCAAAAGCAATAGTATGAGTACCTGCTATGTTCAGCCGGCTTCCCCAATACAACGTAATGACATCACCTTCGGCCGGTGCTGGAGTAACGCTCCAAAGATCGAAGACCGCCAGAATGTCATCTACGTGATCGATGTCAGCGGAATTCAGATAGTTCTCTCTAGGAGGGAAAGATGCAGGCCCCTGTATGGTGACCTGATCCAGGTCAGGACTCGGATCACCCGGCAGGGGAGTCACTGGACCCGCTTTGCTCAGGTCGACATCCACCAATGTTTCATCATCCGGACGGTTTTTTGAACCCGTCCTCAGAATGATGTAGCTCAGAGCTGTCTCTATAGGACCTTCCTGCGAGCCATACTCATCAATGATCAGTTGAGGAGGCGCGGTGAATACAAAATCGAAAACACCGTTCAACGGCGCGGGCGTGGTTTCCTGGCTTCCCCATTTCAGAATGTATTGGTCGCCAGGATCCCATGCATAAAGGGGAATCGCCAACTGGACCCCCGCCGTCCAAGCGTCGATATCGATCAGCGTGCTACCCGCAGGACTGACCACCTTCAGAGGTGCCAGTACCAGATTCGCACTGCGTCTCAAACGACGCCCAGTGGGAACTTTCGAGATTTCACTGTAATTGCCGGCCGCATCTCGCAGTCGATAAAACCAGAAGAAAATCCCATCTACAGCAGTGTCGAAGAACGTAATGGGCAAATTGAAATCCGCTCCCCCCGAAGGCATTGGAAAACTGCCCAGCGAGGGCGAGTCATCCGGAGGCAATTCCGATGTGAACCAGACGTCCGACACCATATCCCCTACGTCCCAATCCCCATAGGAAGGAATCCCTAACTCGAATCCACTGGGATTCAAGTCCAATGTTTCTTGGGTGATATCTGCGCCTTGAGGCAATGAGGCAGGATAAACGCCCCTAGCAGGCGCCTCACTTTTACCTGGGGACTTATAGGGACCATACAGATCGATCTTCACTCGTTGAGCTTTGGAAAAGTCTGAATAATCCCCACCTGATCCAGGTTTTACCTTGAACCTGAGATCAAACTCACCATGGCCTAATAGATTGACTGAAACCGTGACCTCAACATGCGGACCAGAAGGCTCGGTTGGAAAAAAAATCGGGTCCAATGGTGTCCAGGATGAAACCCCGGCAGGGCTGAATTCAACTTGCATTTCATCCCCATCGTCGGGAAACCGCCAAATGGGGCATTCCAGAACAAGGCCGCCATCACGATCCAGAAAAGGACGCCAGACCAAACCTTTACCATCCTCTAGCGCCTGGGGAAAATTCGGTGCTTCCAGATTAGGATTCTCCCAACCACTTACTATCACTTGCTTAACACTTTTAACGGTCATTTCAGTCTCTCCTTGCCTATGTTAATAGCTTGCGGTGAATGGACTGCTGACAACTTTTTATTAAACAGCAGGCCGCACAGAGTCCCTCTCCGATCAAGCACAGCGGAAGATGATTAATTAACTTTTATGCAACTTTATAACTGACCACTTACTATCAACGATCAGATTCCGGACCATTACCATTCGGCCCACAATAAATCGGTGGTGTATGGGCAAACAATCGGTCGATCTTCACGTAACGAATGCGTGAAGTCCCCACACGCATACCAAGGCGCCATACCGTGAACTCGGCGTAAGCGCCCGCCCCCTCTCCCGTGGGGTTCTTGATCGGCTCAACGTAAGGACGGTAATCCACTACAAAGTCGTGGTAACCGAGGCGCTCATCATCCCCATTCCACGACTGTGAGAACAATCCTTCGGTTTCTTTAATAGGACCGCTGCCTGCAAAACCCGACGTACCCTGCCAATGCATGCGTATTTCATCATTGATCTCAATGGCCGCATGTTTAAAAACACGAACATGCACACCGTCCCAGAGCGGCGGGACGGTCTGACAGTTGAGCCAACCAAATGAGTTAACGTGAACAAACTCAGCTTGAGGAAAGTTTACCGGTGCTGTCACATTGATATTTACTGCCTGATCAGGGGCCAGTTGTTCATTCACACCATTGCTGGTGCGATAACGCACAGGGAACGCCGGATTGTTTGGCGTCTGCTCAACCACCGACCAGGCGATAGGCGAAAAAGTCACCCGCCTGCCAGCGAAATCCGTGGGCTGTACCGTATAAGAAGCAACGGGGTCCTCTCTATCCCCCCAGTAAAGGAACATTTGCTCGCCTGCATGCGGATCATCAAATAGAAGAACCGAAGCCGTGACAGGTTGATCGGCATCCCGGATATCCAAGTGATTCGGCGTATTGCTCCCCTGCCCGCGGATCTCGACTCGTTCAAGGTGTCGGTTATATTCAGCGGGTGCCTGGTCATGATCTTGCCCGGCCACGCGAAAGTCGCAATCCACATGTTGTATTGGCGATAGAACTCCATCGGGCTTGCCAGCACGGTAAATCTCATACTGCACTGGCATTCTGGTCTGCACGTAGCCTTTCTGGATCAATACCGGCCAACTGATTGAGACGATTTTCGGAAATCCCTCAACCGGTTCTCTTGACAGAGGGATACCATTCCAAAGAGTCACAACCTCATCAGTAGGATCCCAATCAAAATACGCCTCGAATCGCATCGTTACGCCTGCCCGCGCATCCTTGCGATCAATCAAACCGTCGAAATCAAAGGCAAGCACCCGCGGCGGCTTCAGGCCACTGGGCGATGGTTTGAGGTTGATATAAACAGGGGTGGGCCCGGAGGCATCGACGCGTTGGTTACCTGCTCGGTCCCGTAGGGTATACCGTACGATCCGGGGACCGTTCAACAACGTACGGAATTTATCCCCCGGAATAGGTACAACCAAATCGGATACCGCAGAAGGGAACGTGTGCTCATAAGCCGCCTCATAAGGATTGGCCGATTCATCGTTCAATAAAAAAATCAGAACGTCATCGAAGGCTTTTCGATCCAGATATGAAGGAATTTTAAAATCCACCGTCAGGTGATCTGGATCGCTCAAATACTCTTCGGTAATTCCATAGGTGCGGACGTCCGGATCAACAAACTCACCAGGCCCCAGGGGTTGGTTACCCCCTGGCGCTATCCGATCAATGGTGAATGTCGTGGTGTAAGGGCTGTGTTCTATCCCGCCGGGCCCATCAATGTAATAACTAATGTCGTAAGACCCACTGATATTCAACCAATTGCCCTTAATAAACAGCGATACGGGGAAGTCTTTTTCCTGAGTCAATGGGCCCGGCAGAGGAATCGGAGGAAGCGGATACGGAGACTCGGGTGTATGAGGCTTGATCGAGAAATGAACGTAGTCGACTTCCCCGGTATCAGCGGGAAAGGCCCAGATCTGGGTCAATTGGACTTCAATGGGGTCATAAAGATATTTAGTGGGAATCAGCCCGTCAGGGTCATCTTCAAAGGCCTTGACCACAACAGCCTTTTTTAGCTCTGAAACTTGCGCCGTTGCGCTGCGGCTGGAGGGGGGGAAACGGTTGGATGAAAGCGTCATGCGACTCTCCTTATTCAGCCAGCGAACCGATGCATCGTTTAGAAAAAACACGTGTTATGGCGGTATCACTACCTCTTGCACGCTCAAATTAAGCGCCACTTCACAAGCCCTGAATACTGTCAGAACTCACAGGTCCCCCTACCGTTTGTCGGCCAGACCGGTCCCATCCCTGTAGTTGACGCTTGACCATTCACCCGAATCTGGTGTTTCCTGAAACCGGTTTCATATCAACCATGACCCACCCCCAATAAGAAAGGCCCGCGACCGTGACCTCTTTTTCCGCCGCTCAACGCAGCCGCGTGACCATGCTCGACGTCGCCCTGCACGCAGGGGTCTCAAAGGCCAGCGTGTCACGCTTCATCGGCGACGACCGCGCCCTGCTCTCCGATGCCATTGCCCTGCGCATCGAGCACGCCATCAATGAACTCGGCTACCGCCCCAACCAGATGGCCCGTGGCTTGAAGCGCGGCCGCACGCGCCTGATCGGCATGCTGGTGGCCGATATCCGCAACCCTTATTCCATTGCCGTGATGCACGGCGTCGAAACTGCGTGCCGCCAGCATGGCTACAGCCTGGTGGTGTGCAATACCGACCGTGATGACGAGCAGGAGCGCCAGCACCTGGCGGCGCTGCGTTCGTACAACATCGAAGGGCTGATCGTGAACACCCTTGGCCATCACCTTGACCAACTGCTGGAACTGCAACGGGAAATGCCCCTGGTGCTGGTGGACCGCAAGGTCGAACCGCTGCACAGCGACCTGGTGGGCCTGGACAACCCGGCGGCGGTACGCATGGCGGTGGAACACCTCGAACAGCAGGGCTATCGCGATGTGTTGCTGGTGAGCGAAGCCACAGACGGCACCAGTTCGCGGTTGGAACGCCTGGAGAGTTTCAAGGCCGAGATTGCCCGGCGCCCGGCGTTGACCGGCGCGGTATTGGAGCTGGATGGCGCGCTGCAAAACCACTTGCACACCTTTCTAGCCAAGGCCGGCCCCAAGGCGTTGTTCTGCGCCAACGGCATCGCCGCGCTCGCTTGCACCCAAGCGCTCAAGGCATTGGGTTGCCACCTGTTTGAAGACGTCGGCCTGATCGCCCTGGATGACCTGGACTGGTACCCATTGGTGGGCAATGGCATCACGGCCCTCGCCCAGCCGACCCAGGCAATTGGCGCCAGTGCGTTCGACTGCTTGCTCAAGCGCTTGCGCGGCGATACCGAGCCGACACGCACCCTGGACTTCCTGCCCCAACTGATTCTCCGAGGCTCCACAACCCCTTGTAGGAGCGAGCTTGCTCGCGAAAAACGCCAACGATAACGCAGCGATCCTGGTTTAACGCGGCGCGCTCAGGTTTTTCGCGAGCAAGTTCGCTCCGACAGGAAAGTGTTTTTTTCAGAAAAAATGAAACCGGTTTCAGAGGGACACAACAATGCATAAATACCCCGTTTCCATCAGCCTTTCCAGCTACGGCGCCGACCTCGTACGCCAGCAGGGCCAACTGAGTTTTGTCGAACTGTTGGCGGCTGCCGGCGCCCAGCGTATCGAGTGGCGTGAGGAGCTGCTGACCCGCGAGCAACCCGTCGAACTGGCCCGGGCCGCCGCCGAGCAGGGCCTCGAATCGGTGTTCTCATCGCCCCTTGAGCTGTGGGTCGCCGGCCGCGCCCAACCGAATGCCGAGCTGAGCGCCACCCTGGACCGTGCCCAGGCCTTTGGCGCGCGCTGGCTCAAAGTCTCCCTGGGTTATTTCACCGACACCAACGACCTGGAAAGCCTGCACGCCCTGCTCAACCGCCATCCGGTCCACCTGCTGGTGGAAAACGACCAGACCCTGCACGGCGGGCGCATCGAGCCGATGCAGCGCTTCTTCACTGAAGTGGAGCGCCTGGGCCTGCCGATCAAGATGACCTTCGATATCGGCAACTGGCACTGGCAGGACCAATCCGCCCTCACCGCCGCGCGCCTGCTGGGCCGGCATGTGGATTACCTGCACTGCAAGGCCGTGGCCCGTCGCCCGGACGGCAAGTTGGTCGCCCTGCCGCCCGGCGCCACCGACCTGCATCTGTGGGAACAACTGCTCAAGCATATGACTCAAGGTATTACCCGTGCCGTGGAATTCCCGCTGCAAGGCGAAGACCTGCTCGACGTCACCGCCCGGCAGGTCGCCACCCTCGCCCTGCTTGGCCAACCCCACGCGGAGAACGCCCATGTCTGAGATCGATATCCTGTCGTTTGGTGAAACCATGGCGATGTTTGTCGCCGAACAGACCGGCGAGCTGGCCGAGGTCGGCCACTTTCACAAACGCATTGCTGGCGCCGACAGCAATGTCGCCATCGGCCTGTCGCGCCTGGGGTTCAACGTTGCCTGGCTGAGCCGGGTGGGCAATGACTCCCTCGGGCGTTTTGTGGTCGACACGTTGAAACAGGAGGGGTTGGATTGCTGCCATGTGGCGGTCGACCCGCTGCACCCCACCGGTTTTCAACTCAAGTCCCGTGAAGAGGCTGGCGCCGACCCTCAAGTCGAATACTTCCGCAAGGGCTCGGCGGCCAGCCATTTGTCGATCGCCGCCATCAACCCCGTACTGCTGCAAGCACGGCACCTGCATGCCACCGGTATTCCGCCGGCCTTGTCCGACGCCACCCGCGAGCTGTCCTTCGAACTGATGACACAGATGCGCACCGCCGGCCGCAGCGTGTCGTTCGACCCCAACCTGCGCCCTTCGCTGTGGGCCAGCCAGGCGCAGATGATCCGCGAAATCAACGCCCTCGCCGGGTTGGCGGACTGGGTCCTGCCGGGCTTGAGCGAAGGTCGCCTGCTCACCGGTTTCGAGGACCCGGCCGATATCGCCGCGTTCTACCTGGACCAGGGTGCCGAAGCCGTGGCCATCAAGCTCGGCCCGGACGGCGCCTACTACCGCACCCAGATGGACCAGGGTTTTGTCGCCGCCGTCAGCGTCGACAAGGTGGTCGACACCGTAGGGGCCGGTGATGGTTTTGCCGTCGGCATGATCAGTGCCCTGCTGGAAAACCTCAGCTTCCCCGAGGCCGTGCAGCGCGGCAATTGGATCGGCAGCCGCGCAGTACAAAGTCGCGGCGACATGGAAGGCCTGCCCAGGCGCGAAGCGTTACCCACCCGATCCGTCGCTTGACCGACTACCTGTTGCCACAACTACAACAAGCTCAGGAGCAACCCCATGGAAACCGTGAAACTCGCCACCCGCCGTTGGTGGTACATCATGCCCATCGTCTTTATCACCTACAGCCTGGCGTACCTGGACCGCGCCAACTACGGTTTCGCCGCCGCCTCCGGGATGGCCGAGGACCTGATGATCACCCCCGGCATGTCGTCGTTGCTGGGGGCACTGTTTTTCCTCGGTTACTTTTTCTTCCAGGTGCCGGGGGCGATCTATGCGCAGAAGCGCAGCGTCAAGAAACTGATCTTTGTCAGCCTGATCCTCTGGGGCGGCCTGGCCACCCTGACCGGCGTGGTGTCCAACGCCTATATGCTGATCGCGATCCGCTTCATGCTCGGCGTGGTCGAAGCGGCGGTGATGCCCGCCATGCTGGTGTACCTGTGCCACTGGTTCACCCGTGCCGAACGTTCGCGGGCCAACACCTTCCTGATCCTCGGCAACCCGGTGACCATGCTGTGGATGTCGGTGGTGTCGGGTTACCTGGTGCAGCATTTCAGCTGGCGCTGGATGTTCATCATCGAAGGCTTGCCGGCGGTGCTGTGGGCGTTTATCTGGTGGAAACTGGCGGATGAAAGGCCTGCGGACGCCCAGTGGCTGAGCGAACAGCATAAAAAAGACCTGGAAATTGCGTTGGCCGCCGAACAGGTGGGCATCAAGGCCGTGAAGAATTACGCCGAGGCGTTCCGCTCACCCAAGGTGATCATCCTCGCGCTGCAGTTCTTCTGCTGGAGCATCGGCGTGTATGGCTTTGTGCTGTGGCTGCCGTCGATCCTCAAGGCGGGCTTGAAAATGGACATGGTCGAGGCCGGCTGGCTGTCAGCCCTGCCTTACCTGGCGGCGGTGATCGGCATGCTGGCGGTGTCCTGGGGCTCGGACAAACTGCAAAAACGTAAACGCTTTGTGTGGCCACCGTTGCTGATCGCCTCGATCGCCTTCTACGCGTCCTACGTGCTGGGTGCCGAACACTTCTGGTGGTCCTATACCCTGCTGGTCATCGCCGGTGCGTGCATGTATGCGCCCTATGGCCCGTTCTTCGCCATCGTCCCGGAAATCCTGCCCGCCAACGTCGCCGGTGGCGCCATGGCCCTGATCAACAGCATGGGCGCGCTCGGTTCGTTCGGCGGTTCGTACCTGGTGGGTTACCTCAATAGCAGCACCGGCTCGCCCGGCGCGTCATACCTGCTGATGAGCGGCGCGTTGATGCTCTCGGTGGTGCTGACGATTTTCCTCAAGCCTGGCGCCAGCGACCGCGTGCGCGCGCCTTTGCATACCCTCGAATTGAAGGCCAAGACCTGATGAAAAAATCCATCGTGCTGTACAAGAAACTCTCTGCCCCGCTGATGGCCCGCCTGCATGAGCAGGCCGAGGTCACCTTGATCGAGGCGCTGGATGACAGCGGCCTGGCCAAACTGCGCGATGCCCTCCCCGGCGCCCACGGTTTGCTCGGTGCGAGCCTGCGCCTGGATGCCAAGCTGCTGGACCTGGCACCCAACCTGGAGGCGGTGGCCAGTGTCTCAGTGGGGGTCGACAACTACGATATCGATTACCTGACCCAGCGCGGCGTCCTGCTCAGCAACACGCCCGACGTGCTCACCGAAACCACCGCCGACACTGGGTTCGCGCTGATCCTGGCGACCGCCCGGCGCGTGGTCGAGTTGGCCGACATGGTGCGTGCCGGCCAATGGAACAAAAACATCGGCCCGGCGCACTTCGGCAGCGATGTGCATGGCAAGACCCTGGGCATCATCGGTATGGGCCGCATTGGCGAAGCCCTGGCCCAGCGCGGGCATTTCGGCTTTGGCATGCCGGTGATCTACCACAGCCACTCGCCCAAGCCCTTGGTGGAAGAACGGTTCGGCGCGCAGTACCGCAGCCTGGACGACTTGCTGCGACAAGCGGACTTCGTCTGCCTGACACTGCCGTTGACCGCTGAAACGGAGCAGTTGATCGGCGCCCAGGAATTCGCACTGATGGGCCCGGAGACGATCTTTATCAATATCTCCCGCGGCAAGGTGGTGGATGAAGCCGCGCTGGTCGAGGCCTTGCAGCAGCGCACGATTCGCGCGGCGGGGCTGGATGTGTTCGAGCGCGAACCGCTGCCTCACGATTCGCCGTTGCTGCGCTTGAACAACGTAGTGGCAACGCCGCATATCGGCTCTGCGACCCATGAGACGCGCGAAGCGATGGCCCAGTGTGCGGTGGATAATCTGTTGGCGGCGCTGGCGGGCCAGAAGCCGAAAAACCTGGTGAACCCAGGGGCCTGGAAGCAATCGTAGGAGGCAGCGCCGCCCCTGTGGCGAGCGGGCTTGCCCTAATGCCGTTCAGTTAAGCGTACATCGCCTTCTGTAGGAGCGAGGGGGACGCCTAGTTCTTGCTCGCGAAAAACGTCAACGATAACGCGTGTTTCCTGAGTGAACGCGGCGCCTGTGAGTTCTTCGCGAGCAAGCTCGCTCCTACAAAAAAGCCTTAACTGAACGGCATTAGGGCAAGCCCGCTCGCCACAAGCAAGCCCGCTCGCCACAGTTAAAGTGTTTCGCCTTAACTGACTGGCATGAATGGTGGCGGATCAGTCAGTAGATGAGTTGACTGCCCCGCCGCCATCGGGAGCAGGCTCCCTCCCACATTTGGATGGCATTGCAAAGTGGGTCAGATAACGAACCTGGCCACCATCCCATTCAAATCCACCGCCAGGCGCGACAGCTCATGGCTGGCCGCGCTGGTCTGGTTGGCCCCCGCCGCCGACTGAGTCGCCAGGTCGCGGATGTTCACCAGGTTGCGGTCCACTTCGCGAGACACCTGGGCCTGTTCTTCCGAGGCGCTGGCGATCACCAGGTTGCGTTCGTTGATCAGGCTGATGGATTGGGTGATCTGCTCCAGCGCCACACCGGCAGCCCGGGCCATTTCCAAGGTGTCCTGGGTGCGCTGGTTGCTTTGCTGCATGGATTGCACGGCTTCGCCGGTGCCGTTCTGGATGCCGGCGACCATTTTCTCAATCTCCTGGGTCGACTGCGCGGTGCGATGGGCCAGGGCCCGCACCTCGTCGGCCACCACCGCGAAACCACGCCCGGCTTCACCGGCACGGGCGGCCTCGATCGCCGCGTTGAGCGCCAGCAGGTTGGTCTGCTCGGCAATGGCGCGGATCACATCCAGTACCTTGCCGATGTCACGGCCCTGGGTCGCCAGGCCTTCGATCATCGCTGCGGTGTTTTGTACGTCCTGGGTCATGGTCTGGATCGCGCCGACGGTTTCCACCACCCGGTCGCGGCCTTCGCGTGCGGCCTGGTTGGACTGGTTGGAAGCCTCGGAGGTGGACACCGCATTGCGCGCCACTTCCTCGACCGCAGCGGTCATTTCGTTGACCGCCGTGGCCGCCTGGTCGATTTCGTTGTTCTGCTGTTGCAAGCCTTTGGAGGCTTCCTCGGTCACGGCGCTCAGTTCTTCGGCGGCGGACGCCAACTGTGTGGCCGAGCCGGCAATATGCTGGATGGTCTGGCGCAGGTTGGCTTGCATGCGCGACAGGGCAGTGATCAGGCGTGCCGGCTCGTCCTTGCCAGCGTCTTCAATGACTTTGGTCAGGTTGCCACCGGCGATGGTCTCGGCCACTTCCACGGCCTTGCGCAGCGGCGTAACAATGCTGCGAGTCAGCAACCAGGCCAGCAGCACCGTCATCAACGCAGCCACCACCGACACGATCACGATCCCGCTGACGGCTTGCTGATAGCTACCTTCGGCGTTACGGGCGGCCTGGTCGGCGCCGGCGCTATTGATTGCGATCAGCTTGTTCAACTGCTCACCCATCTGGTCCGTGCCGTCCTTGATGCGGGTGTTGATGAGCGTGCGCATTTCCTCGACTTTGTTCTGCTGGGACAACGACAACATCTCGGCCTGGGCAGTAAGGTAGTTGTCGAGGGTCGTGGCGAAGGTTTTATACAGGGCCGCCTCCTCCGGACCGGCGGGCGTTAACGCGTAAGCCTTCTGAGCCACCTTGACCTTGTCCACCAGCACGCCCACACGTGTCTTGGCCTCTTCCAGGGCGGCGGGTTCGCGGTTGATCAGGATCCGGAAGGACAAGATGCGCAGGCGCAACACGTTTTCGGTCAGATTGCCAAGGTACTTCACACTGGGCAGTTGGTTGGCCGACATGTCCAACGATGCCTGGCGGATGGTCGTCATGCGGTTGACCGCGAACACCCCGAGAATAATGACAAGTAGCGCAATGAACGCAAAACCGAGAAAAGCACGGGGGGCAATATTCAAATTACGAAGGGACATAGGGGTACTCTCGAGAAGTAGTGTGGGCGAGCATCCTTGCCGCGACACGATCCGTGGGCGTCAACGCGCAGCCTGGACCTTTGGCGCCACCGTTCTAATTGGAGTGTGGGCCTATCCAGGCTATCGGCAGGGTTGAGAAATTAATTGAAAAAATCCGAAATATTTTTTCACACTTCTGACAACCGGCTGTTTCTGGCATCCTGCGCCTCCCTTTTCGACCCGAGCCTGTATTTTGTCTGACGCTCAAGCCCCCCCGCCCGCGCTATAAATCCGACCTGATCTACGGCCTGGAAGACCGCCCGCACTTCACCGCAGCGATGTTTGCCGCGTTGCAGCATGTGTTGGCCAGTTTTGTCGGCATTATCACCCCCACCCTGATCGTCGGTGGCGTGCTCGGCCTGGAAAGCGAAGTGCCCTACCTGGTGAGCATGGCGCTGTTTGTGTCGGGGCTCGGCACCTTCGTCCAGGCGCGCAAGTTTGGCCCGATCGGTTCAGGGCTGCTGTGCCTGCAGGGCACCAGCTTTTCCTTTATCAGCGTGATCCTCAGTGCAGGGTTCATGGTCAAGGCGCGGGGCGGCGGCACCGACGAGATCCTCTCGACGATCTTTGGCATCTGTTTTTTCGCAGCATTTATTGAAGTGGTGCTCAGCCAGTTCATCGGCAAGCTGCGCAAGCTGATCACCCCGGTGGTGACCGGCACCATCATTACCTTGATGGGCCTGTCACTGATCAAGGTGGCAGTCACCGACATGGCGGGTGGTTTTGGCGCCAGCGACCTGGGCGCGGCAAGCAACATGGGCTTGGCGGCGCTGGTGCTGCTGACCATCGTGGTACTCAACCGCTTCAATAATCCGTTCCTGCGCCTGGGCTCGATCGTGATCGGCCTGACCCTGGGCTTCGTGGTGGCCTGGTGGCTGGGCCGCGTCGACTTGGCAGCCCTGCCCCAGGTGCCGCTGATCAGCGTACCGGTGCCGTTCAAGTACGGTTTCTCATTCGACTGGGTGGCGTTTATCCCGGTGGCGGTGATCTTCCTGATTTCGCCCCTGGAAGCCGCCGGCGACCTGACAGCCAACTCGATGATCTCCCAGCAGCCGGTCAAGGGCCCGCTGTACATCAAGCGTATCAAGTCCGGTCTGTTGGCCGACGGCCTCAACTCGGCGATGGCGGCCACTTTCAACAGCCTGCCGATGGTGACCTTCGCCCAGAACAACGGCGTGATCCAGCTCACCGGCGTGGCCAGCCGTTATGTGGCGTACTTCATCGCCGGCCTGCTGGTGCTGCTGGGGCTGTTCCCGATGATCGGCGCGGTGCTGCAACTGATGCCTAAACCCGTTCTCGGTGGCGCGACGCTGATCATGTTCGGCACCGTCGCGGTGGCCGGCATCAAGATCCTCGCCGAAGCCGGGCTGCACCGGCGCAATGTGTTGATCGTGGCGATCTCGCTGGGCATGGGCCTGGGCGTCGCGGCGGTCCCGGAAGTGTTGCGTGACCTGCCCAAGGCACTGCACAACATCTTTGAATCGCCGATCACCGTGGGCGCGTTCTGTGCAATCCTGCTGAACATTTTCCTGCCCGAAGCGTTCATAGAGCTGGAAGAAGATGAATTTGATCCGGAGTCCTCAACCCTCAAAGTAATGCAGGACCCGGACGTCACGCACTAGGAGCACCTTTGTATGCGCAAGCTCATGGTTCTATCGCTACTGCTGCTCACCCTGAGCGCCTGCGCCCTGTTCCCCAACCGCGACCCGGTGACGATCAATGTGGTGGGCATCGAACCCCTGCAAAGCCAGGACCTGGAAGTACGCTTCGCCGTGAAACTGCGGGTACAGAACCCCAATGAAACTCCGATCGACTACAACGGCGTGGCCTTGGACCTGGAGGTCAATGGCCGGCCGCTGGCGTCGGGGGTGAGTGATCAGCGCGGATCCATCCCACGTTTTTCCGAGAGGGTGCTGATGGTGCCGGTCAGCGTTTCGGCGTTTTCCGTATTGCGCCAGACCCTGGGCCTGAGCCAGACCCAGAGCTTGAACAACCTGCCCTATGTACTGCGCGGCAAGTTAGCGGGCGGGCTGTTCGGCACCATGCGTTTTGTGGACCGTGGCACCCTGGACCTGCCGAATACCGCGACCTGGTAATGACACCATGCAACCGACACTCTTCACCGAACGCCTGATCCTGTGCCCACTGACCCTGGACGATGCCGAAGGGATCCAGCAGCAATTCCCGCATTGGGAGGTCGTGCGTTACCTCAACGCCCTGGTGCCCTGGCCCTACCCGGCCGACGGCGCGCGCACCTATCTGGAACAGAACGCCCTCCCCGCCATGGCCCGTGGCGAGGAATGGCACTGGTCGCTACGCCTGAAAAGCGCGCCTGAACAATTGATCGGCAACATCAGCTTGATGGACGAGCAGGATAACAACCGGGGGTTCTGGCTAGGGCCGCAATGGCAAGGGCAAGGACTGATGTCCGAGGCCAGCGCGGCGGTGACCGACTATTGGTTCGGCGTGCTCAAGCGCCCGCTGCTGCGGGTGCCCAAGGCGGCACCCAACCTGGGCTCGCGGCGTATTTCCGAGCGTACGGGCATGCGTTTGATCCGTACGGATGAAGCTGAGTTTGTGGAAGGTACTTTCCCACGGCATATCTGGGAAATGACCCGCGAGGAATGGCTGAAAACCCAATCGCCCAAACGCTGAGGGCCAAAGGTGGGACGGGGCTCGCCCTTCTGTAGGAGCGAGGGGGACGCCTAGTTCTTGCTCGCGAAAAACGTCAACGATAACGCGTGCTTCCTGAATGAACGCGGCGCCTGTGAGTTTTTCGCGAGCAAGAACCAGGCGTCCCCCTCGCTCCTACAAAAAAGCCTTAGCTGACGGGCATCAGGCTTCAGTCGGTGATAAAGCGCACGCCTGGCTTGGCGCGCTCATCCACCACCAGCTCGAAAACATCCGGCCGGGCGTAATGCCCTACCACGTCGTAGTCATACCGCGCGCGCACCAAATCGTCAGTGTCGATCTGCGCGGTCAGCAGCCCCGCCTCCCCCAGCAACGGCCCAGCCAGGATGTCGCCCATGGGGCCGATAATCACGCTGCCACCTGCGATCAACGGGCGCTCTGAAGGCCAGTTGGCAACCTCGATGCCCAGCGCCTGAGGCGAAGCCTGCACCTGGCACGCACTGACCACAAAGCAACGCCCTTCGTGCGCCACATGACGCATGCTCACCTGCCACATCTCACGCTCGTCCACCGTCGGCGCGCACCACACTTGCACGCCCTTGGCGTACATCGCCGTACGCAGCAGCGGCATCATGTTTTCCCAGCACACCGCGCCGCCGACCCGCCCTACCGCCGTGTCGATCACCGGCAAGGTGGAGCCATCGCCCTTGCCCCAGATCAAACGTTCGGTGCCAGTGGGCATCAGCTTGCGGTGCTTGGCCACCAGACCGCCAGACGGTTCGAAATACAGCACGGTGCAATACAGGGTGCTGCCACTGCGCTCGATCACACCCAGGACCAGGCTCGCGCCGGTACGGGCCGACAACCCCGCCAGCGCCTCGGTCTCGGTGCCCGGCACATCGATGGCATTGGCGAAATAACGCGCAAAGGCTTCGCGCCCCTCGGGCAGGCGATAACCCAGTTGCGTGCCGAAACCTTCACCTTTGGGGTAACCACCCAGGAGCGCCTCCGGCATCACCACCAGTTGCGCGCCGCTGCGCAGGATTTCGTCTTCATAAGCCAGGATTTGCGCGAGGGTCTCGGCCTTGCCGCCCGGCAACGCACCGATTTGCAATGCAGCCACAATAGAAACAGGCATCACGATCATTCCAAGTAGTGGGGGGTTGCCCATTCTCGGGCCAGGCTCGATCATGAATAAAGCCCACTTCAGTGCTAAATGATATGAGCCAAATGAATATCGCCCAGGTCGACCTGAACCTGCTGAAAACCTTCGAAGCCCTGCACGATGAGTCCAGCGCCAGCCGCGCGGCGTTGCGCCTGGGTGTGACGCAATCGGCCATCAGCGCGGGGTTGCGCCGCTTGCGCGAACTGTATGGTGATCAGTTGTTCGTGCGTACCGGCCGGGGCCTGGCGCCGACCTTGCGCGCCAATCAACTCAAGCCGGTGATCAGTGAGGCACTGGACCGTTGCCGACAAAGCCTGGCGATGACCCATCCGGATAACCCGAACTATCAAGGGCGATCGATCGTGGTGGGACTGTCCGACGACTTCGAGATCGCCTATGGCCGTCGGCTGATGGACGTCATCGCACAGCGTCTGCCGAAACTCAGGGTGATCTTCCGTCAGACCCACAGCCAGATCGTCGCCGGCGCCCTGCTCGATCGCACCCTGGACCTGGCGATCACCGCCGGCGGGTTTGCCGAACGCAGGCTGAGCCGGCTAGTACTGGGGGAAGGTGATTATCGCTGCCTGGTGGACGCCCACAGCCTGGCGCCGGGCCAGCACGGCATCAGCCTGGCGGAGTTCGTGGCGCGTGAGCACATCTTGGTGTCGTCGGGCGGGTATATCGGGATCACCGATGAGGGGCTGGCGGCACAGGGGTTGAGCCGCCAGGTGTGCGCCTCGACCAGCCATTTTGCCGCACTGCCATTCCTGCTCAAGGGCAGCCAGGCAGTGGCAACCATTCCCGGGCATGCGGCCGAGGCCATCGCCGGCCTCACCGGGCTTTGCGTACTGCCCTGCCCGCTGGCGCTGCCCCGCTACCCGGTGGAACTGGGCTGGCGTACACAGGCCCAGTTAGACCCGCTGCTGCTCAAGGTGCGCGAAGCGATCAGCGCCAGTTTTACTTGGCCGCCATCAGCTTGTTGACTTCACTGCGCACCATGTTCGAGAACTCCGGCGGCGACATGCCGTCAAGTTCCGCGCGTACCCATTCAGCCCACTTGCCCTTGCGCTTGGCACGTTCGCCGAACAACCGGGCGGCTTCGCCCTTGGCCTTGCCCAGGTTACTTTGCCACAGGTCGTAGAGACGGGACTTTTCATCTTCCAGCTCGGCGCGTTCGGCGAGGGTCTTGTTGGCGAGATTGAAGCTCATGTTGAATTACCTGCTGCACAAATAGGTGACATCTTACACTGTAGGTCGAAATTTCCTGATTCAGATTTTGCCCAGAACCCGTGCCTGGCAAAAAAACTGCAACTTTTGCCATCGCCCGGCACTCCATTGTTCACTGTCACATTTACCTGCAAGGAGTCACACAATGGCCCGCAAAACCGCTGCCCAAGCTGTTGAAGATCAAATCAAGGATCAAGCCTTCAGCGAACTCACGGCGCTGATCGAAGAATCGGACAAACTGCTCAAGAGCAGCGCCTCGCTGGTGGGCGAAGAAGGTGAAACCCTGCGCGAGCAGGTCGCCATCAAACTCAAGCAAGCGCTGGACTCGGTGTCCAACGTGCGCGAGCGCAGTAAGCCGGTGGTCGATGCCACCGAGACCTACATCGGTGGCCACCCATGGCAGACCGTGGCTATCTCGGCGGGCTTCGGCCTGGTCGTCGGCCTGTTGCTCGGCCGCCGTAACTGATGCGCCAGGGGCTGCGCCCATGGCGCGGCCCCTTTCAGTCTTCGAGCAGCGCCTGCAACTGCGCCAGGTCCTGCGCTTGCAGTTCAATCCCCTGCTGTTGCGACTTCGCCCGCGTGCGATGACGTCGATCCCCCGGTAAACGCCGCAACCCCACCGCATGCATCTGCCGCACCAGTTCCTGGCTGCGCTCGGCAAAGCTTTGCCCAGCTGTTTTGCTCGGGTCGATGACAATCAGCAATTGCCCGGTCCAGGGGGTACGCGCGCCTGGGTGATCGGCCCAGTTGAACTCGAAGGAGAAGTTGCCCCCGGTCAGGGCGGCGGCCAGCAATTCGACCATCATCGACAACGCCGAGCCCTTGTGCCCGCCGAAGGGCAACAGCGCGCCGCCTTCCAATACGGCCTTGGGGTCCTGGGTCGGCTGACCGAGGCTATCGACGCCCATGCCCGGCGGCAATCGCTCGCCCTTGCGCGCGGCAATCTGTACGTCGCCATGGGCGATAGCGCTGGTGGCTAGGTCGAACACGATGGGCAAGCCGTCGGCACGGGGGGCGGCAAAGGCGATGGGATTGGTGCCGAACAGTGGCCGATCGGCGCCATGGGGCACCACGCAGGTCATGCTGTTGACCACGCTCAATGCCACCAACCCTTCCTCGGCAAAGGGCTCGACGTCCGGCCACAGTGCCGCGAAGTGATGGGAGTTATGGATGGCCAGCAGCGCAATGCCGGCACTGCTGGCCTTGTCCACCAGCAGTGCACGGGCCGCTTCAAGGGCCGGCTGGGCGAAGCCGTTGCAGGCGTCCACCCGCACGAAGCCGGAGGCGACATCCGTGACCACGGGCGTGGCTTTGCCATCGACCCAACCGCTGGCCAGCGTGCTCAGGTAGCCGGGAATGCGGAAGATGCCGTGACTGTGCGCGCCGTCGCGCTCGGCGCTGGCGCAATTGCGCGCCAGGATCGAGGCAACCTCAGGCGAGGTGCCGTGTTTCACGAAGATGGCATGCAGCAACCCCACCAGGTCATTGAAACCAATGAACACTGAAGGACTGTCAACTATCGGGGACTGGGCAGACATCTGTAGCTCCGATTTTGTAATTGGAAGAGACAACAAGAATCCAGACCGTTGATTAAACAACGCCCCCTGTGGCTGCTGTCAACGGGCGCTTCAGTTATCTATCGCCATATGCCCTGTGGCGAGCGGACTTACTGTGAGCGAGCTCGTTGTGGCGAGCGGGCTTGTTGTGGCGAGCGGGCTTGCCCCGCGTTGGGGCGCGAAGCGGCCCCATTACAGGCGATGTGTTTTTAACTGACACACTGCGGAGCCTGGTTTTGGGGCTGCTGCGCAGCCCAGCGCGGGGCAAGCCCGCTCGCCACAACAAGCCCGCTCATACATGGACGCCCCCAGTATGCCAAGCGCTCAATTCGTGAAAACACAGACGGGATAAGGTTGCAGCCATACATCCGGACTTTAAGTGAGGCTATGCCTCTGTCCCTGATGGAATTCGCTGATCGGGCTCTTATCACCACAACGCGCTCGAAGCGCTGTGAGCGGAGCAGAGTTACCCGATCCCGGTCCTACCTGTCTTGCCATCACGTCATGATCGCCTGAGCAACCTTGGAAATACTCCCTCTAACGCACCACTTTTTGATTCCACCGAGCCGGCTACGCCCCTGTTACATCAGGGGTGTAGTCGGCTCGGAACTTGCTGCCATGGGCCAATAGTGCCCAGGCTATCCGGACAGTTTTATTAGCCTGAGCAACAACTGCAACGTTGGTGTGCCGACGAGCCAATAACCCCTTCAGCCAATCCGCCGAAGGATCTGTTTTACTCTCCACCACTCGAACCACCGACCGAGCGCCGTGAACCAGCAAAGTGCGTAAATAACCATCGCCCCGTTTACTGATCCCCAACAACGTGGGCTTTCCTCCGCTGGAATGTTGTCGTGGCACCAACCCCAGCCATGCTGCCATTTGCCGACCATTAGTGAAATTCTTCGCATCACCCACTGACGCCACTAGCGCGGTTGCAGTGAGCGGGCCGACTCCTGGTATTTCTGCCAGGCGGCAACTGTCTTCATTGCTGCGATGCCATTGTTGAATCTCCCGTTCCAACTCGACGACCTGTCGATCCAGCTCTTTGAAATGCTCACTCAAACGCTGCATCAGTTGGCGCAAAGATCGAGGAAGAGCGTTGTCACGATCTTCCAAAATGCCCGGCAAACGCTCGGTAATATGCCGAATGCCCTGCGGCAAGACCACGCCAAACTCTCCAAGAAGTCCACGAATCGAATTAGCTTGTGCCGTTCTGGCCTTTACGAATCCCTGCCGTGCGCGATGCACGGCCAGAATAGCTTGTTGCTCTACCGTCTTGATCGGCACAAAGCGCATGTTGGGCCGAGTAACGGCTTCACAGATTGCTTCTGCGTCAGCTACATCGCTTTTGTTCGACTTCACATAGGGCTTCACAAATTTCGGTGCCATTAACTTGACCGTATGACCAAGTGCCTGCAGTTTTCTTGCCCAGTAGTGGGCTCCGCCACATGCCTCCATGCCCACCAGGCACGGCTCTAACGTGGCAAAAAACGGTACAACTTGTTCACGTTTAAGCTGCTTCCTTAGCGCCGTTTTTCCTTGTTCGTCGATCGCGTGAAGTTGAAACAGGGCTTTTGCCAAGTCAACCGAAACAGTCGTAAGCTTCATGAGGACGCTCCCTTCCGTTAAGTGTGGGTAACACTTTAACTTTGGCACATAGATGCCGTTAGGAAGGGGGCGTCCATCCCATTACCACAACAAGCTCGATCACCACAACAAGCCTGCTCGCCACAACAGCCCCATCTGCCGGGCGTTAAGGTTGATCAGCCATGGCCGTTCCGGTGCCTCGCAACACAGGGATGGTAGGAGTGACGGACTCATACCCCCAGTTTTCTCGGCTTTCAAACGAGAATAAATTCCAATTGAAGTGCAATTGCCATCATGGCTGTTCTCGCTATCCGGCTGTGGAGGTTAGAATGCGGGAAATCAGGATGAGTTAATGAGCGAAAAGTCCCTTTCAGAAGCCGAATATGACGCCATCACCGACGCCGCCGCGCATTGGTGCATGCGTATGCATGCGAGTGATTGCACGTCGGGCGAACGGCAGGCCTTTCAGCAGTGGCACGACGCTCATCCGCTGCATGCGTTCGAATACGCAGCGATGCTGGAAATCTGGGACGTGGCCGATCATTTGCCACGCAATGAGGCGGCCTCGGCGGGGATGCCGCTCAAACCACGCAGCCGGCTGCGCACCTATGCCGTTGCCGCAGCGATCAGCCTCGCAGCCCTGCCCCTGGTAGCCTTTACCGGCTGGGAAGCGGGTTGGCTGCCCAGCTCCTATGAGCGCTTCGAGGCCACCAACGGCTTACGCCAGGTCACATTGGGCGATGGCAGCCAGGTGGAACTCAACCTCGGCACCGAACTGGTCTACAGCCACTACAAGGACCAGCGCCAGGTCACGCTGAAAAAAGGCGAGGCGTTTTTCAAGGTCAGCCATGACCGCGCCCATCCTTTTATCGTGCGGGCCGGCGAAGGCCAGGTGCGAGTCACCGGCACGCAGTTCAATGTCTGGAAATATGACGACCAGGTACGGGTGATGCTGCTCGAAGGCTCGGTGCAGATTTCCAGCGACAAGGCGCATGGCAGCGTGCCACTGACGCCAGGCATGCAGGCCAGCTACCAGCAGGGCGATGCCACCCCTCGAATCAGTTCGATGAACCCCAACGACTCCGCCCTGGCCTGGCGCCAGGGCAAGCTGGTGCTCGACAACCTGGCCCTGGCCGATGCCCTGCCCCTGATCAATCGCTACCTCAACAAGCCGGTCATGCTGGCGGATGCCAACACCGGGGCAATCCGCATCGGTGGCATCTACAACACCAGTGAAGTCAATAGCCTCATCCCTTCCCTGCCCAAGGTACTGCCGGTCTACCTGACCCAGAACCAGGACGGCAATCCCGTCCTCAACGCCATCCCGCGTAAAGCCCCCAAAGGCTGAACCCTGCGTTTGCACAGGCAGGCTCGCTTGGGCCTGCGGTGTCCATTTTTGAAACACCTCCCGTCCCTGGACCGCCCGTGCTGAGCCATTTCATCGTTTTGTCATGTGCGGTGTTACAGCACTGATACAACCAGGTGAAGCGTTTTTGCTGGGTTCGGGTCAGCGTGCACCTGGGCCATGGTGTTTCAACCATGAAACAACGCAGCCACTACTTTGCCCGCCAACATTCATAAGCTATTGAATAATAAAAAATATTAAAAAGCGGCACGCGTTCTGCTCTATTCCTCACAGCGCTGTTTAGGGTCAGCGCGCAGAAAAAAGGAATGCTGCCGTGGTCACTCACACTTCGGGCTCATTGAGCCTTCTGCTGATCAGCTGCGTACTCGGTGCCAGCGTGAGCGCTCCAGTGCTCGCTGCAGGTGACGGTGTGATCGTGACGGGCCGCGACGTACAAGGCCACATGTACGGTCGACCTTCATTCGGTAAAGACCCCTACCCCACCACTGCCAACGCCAATCCAAGCCGCGAGATCATCAGCGCCACAGGCGAACTCAGCGACATGGACATCGGCAGTATCAGCAGCGGCTCGAGCATTACCCGCGTGGTCCTGCCTGGCGGCAATATCCCTGGCCTCAACAACACCCAAGGCAGTGTATCGACACTCGGCTCCGGGACAGCGGTCAGCCACGGTGCCGGCGCCGCCATAGGCGGTCAGATCAGTGACTCGATCCAGCGTGGCATGGCGCCGCTGAACAACATCGGCAGCATGATGGGGGGCAAATAATGAATCGTTCCCTGCTGATTCTGGCCCTGCTGGGCAGCGCCTCGGCCCTGGCCGACAACACGGCGGTAATCACCAATAGCGGCCAGGCCTATAACGGCAACCTGATGATCAACCAGGCCGCCGGCGACCAACAGCAAACCGCCAACAACCGCGCCGTCGCACTCGGTGGCCAGGCCACCACCCGCAATCTCCAGAACCTGAACGGCAAGGTCGACCCCTCCCTGAATGCCAAGGCGGCAATCGAGGGCACCTCTTTTACCAATGGCAACGGCATGTTGGGCATCAACCAGTCAGCCGGGGCCAATAACCAATTAATCAATGCCGTGCGGATCAGCGTCAACCCTGGCCCGCAAAGCATCGACGACAGCGTCCTGTTGCAACAGAACACGACGACGCTGGCAACCGACTCAGGGCTCACCCCCACCACTGGCAGCCGCCAGGTCGTGACAAGCGACCAGGCCTTCACCGGCAGCCGAGGAGTGATTCAGGTGAACCAGAGTGCTGGGGTGGGGAACCGAGTGGCTAACACCCTGGGCATCACTATCAAGTAAACGCTTGGTAGCACACGTTAGACCGTACCAACACTTAACCAACTAATAGAAGCAAGGAGAAACACCATGAAACCTCAAATGGCTCTGAAACCTCTGGTTTTCGCTCTGGCTGCACTCATGGCTGCTGCTGCTCAAGCAAATGGTGGTGGCTGGCACCCTGCGCCTCAACCAACCGGGGTTGTTGCCTCTGTTGTCACGGATGTACAAAACAGCGCAGGCAACAAGTTCGATGACACCAAAACCGAAAACAATGCCTCTGCCGATAACTCGGTTAATGGCAACAGCGGTAACACCGGGGTTAACGTTCAAGCAGGCAGTGGCAACCAAGCCGACAACTCTGGCGCCATCTCCAGCGCCAAAGGTGACTTTGCAACAGTATTCGCTGTCGTCGATGTCAATCAAAACAGCGGGCTGAACAACTTCGTCAACAAAGGCACCCAGAACAACGCCTCCCTGGACAACTCGGTTAACGGCAACTCCGGCAACCTGGGCTACAACGGCCAGGCCGGCCAAGGTAACCAAGGTAAAAACAACCTGGCAATCACCACTGCAGATGGCAAAAACATCGCAGCGGCCGCCAACACCGAGCAAAACTCGCTCGCCAACAACTACCTCAACGCCGCCGCTACCAGCCACGGGTATGGCTATGGCAGCAAACCTCAGTACGTGTCGAACAACTCCAGCCTCGACAACTCGGTTAACCGCAACTCCGGCAACGTAGGTGTGAACCTGCAATCCGGCGCCGGCAACCAAGGCAGCAACAGCCTGTCGATCGGTCAAGGTTGCACCGTCTGCGCCAGCGGCGTGCGCTTCTGATCCAACGGGGCCTTGGCAACAAGGCCCTTTTTATTCCAGTGTCCGACAGGTCATACGATCATGCGCCTCGCGACCCTTAGCCTCTTGATGTTGCTCACCGGCCCAACCTGGGCGGGCACCATGGCAATCTCCGCCATGCCCGGCGGTGCAGTCATCTACAAGAAGGTCGAGAGTATCCGTGAGCGCCGGTTCGCCAACCTGGTGGAACAGAAAACCGATTTCAGCTGCGGTGCTGCGGCACTCGCCACCATTCTGCGCCAGGGTTACTGGCTGGACGTCGACGAAGACCACGTCATCAAAGGCATGCTGGTCAATGCAGACCAGGACCTGGTACGTACCCAGGGCTTTTCCATGCTGGACATGAAGCGCTACCTCGAAAGCATCGGCATGCGTGCCCGGGGCTACAAGATCGGACCAGAAACCCTGGTGACCGTGAAGATCCCCGTAGTGGTGCTGCTGGAGATTCGTGGCTACAAGCACTTCGTGGTGATGCAGCGCGCGGACAAGGACTGGGTCTATATCGGCGACCCGGTACTGGGCCACAAGCGCTATTCGCGTGACGACTTCCTCAAGGGTTGGAATGGCATCGTCTTCGCCGTGCTGGGTGAAGGTTATGACAAGGCCAACGCCTTGCTCGACCCGCCCACGCCGCTGACCGCCAAGAACAAGTTGAATGAGTTCAGGCCGGTAGGCGATGCCGAGCTGATGGATTTCGGTTTCATCCAGAGCGACTTCTTCTGAAGAAGCGCATAAGGGGCAGGACGCTCCAGGAGCTGAAGATGAACACTTCCCGTTGGCTGACGGTCCTGTGTCTGACAGCCTCAATACCAGCTTATGCTTCATCGGGGTTCCAACCCATCGAACTCAAGGATTCGGAAATGGCCGAACTGCGCGGCCGCTATGTGATGCCGGGGCGAATCATCAGCTTCGGTATTGTCATGAGCAGTACCTGGACCAACGCCGTGGGCGACACCATCACCGGCAAGGCCAGCATGCAGATCGACTCAGCGACCATTACCCCACAATTCTACGTGCAGACCACCGGCTCCACCGGTACCGGCACCAACCAGAACACCGGCACCGGTAATGTCGTCGGCGGCGCGGGCCTGGGCACAGGCACGGGCGTGACCCAAAGCGTACGCACCGCCGGCGACGGCAACACCGCTTACAACAATGTCGGTATCAACGTCACTGAAAACGGCTTTGCACCGTCCAACATCGTCCAGTCCGGGCAAGTGCTGGTAGCCGGCGGCACTGTGACCGGCGACAGCGCGGCAGGCCGTGTGAGTGTCTCGGCCAACAACGGCGGCTTGCAGATGGCGATTCTGGCCAACCATAACCAAGGCAATAGCCTCCAGCAGATCGGCGGCGGCCAAGTGCTGCAAGGCACGGTGTTGACCGGCAATACCAACTTCGTCAACAACATGACCCAACTCAACGTGGTAATGGGCAATAACGGACTGAACAACCCGGCGTTGAACTGCAATCTGGATCAACTCAAAGGCCTGCGCACTCTCGGTTATTGAACTACGCTGACCCTCGACACTTTTTGCATTAGAAAAGGACGGCTTATTTCATGCATCGATCATTATCGCTACGTGCAGTGGTCTGTTTAAGTACGCTCTTGCCCGCATCCATCTTGTATGCCGCGCCAGACGCAGATATTGAGACACTCAAACAAGAGCTTCTGGAACTCAAGCAGCGGTACGAGGTGCAGCAAAAAGCCCTGGCAGTGTTGGAACAACGGGTGCGCCAGGTCGAAGATCAACCGGCCACGCCGGCGCCCAGGCGCCTGGCCAAGTCTCCGGCAGACTTCCAGAAAGGCGGCAAGACCGTCGCGGGAACGGGCGCCGCTGCGGCATCCGGCGGCGCGGGCGGTGGCGGCAGTTCTTATGGCCAGTCGCTCAAGGACGATTCGGCCCCTGCGCAAAGCGTGAGCAACCTCTACAACGAAGCCAGCGGCTTCTTCGGGAATGGCAAGTTCAGCTTTGAAACCGGCATCACTTACGCGCATTACGATGCCCGGCAGTTGACCCTCAACGGGTTCCTGGCCTTGGACTCGATCTTTCTGGGCAACATCAACCTGGACCGCATCAAGGCTGATAACTGGACCCTGGATTTGACCGGGCGCTACAACGTCGACAACCGCTGGCAGTTCGACGTCAACGTGCCGGTGGTGTACCGCGAATCGACCTACCAGTCGAGCGGCGCCGGCAACGATGCCACTGCCACCTCTGAAGCAGACGTAACCCGCGATCCAACCATCGGCGACGTAAACTTCGGCGTGGCGTACAAATTCCTCGACGAAACCCCTACTTTGCCGGACGCGGTGGTTTCGTTGCGCGTCAAGGCGCCTACCGGTAAAGAGCCGTTTGGCATCAAGCTGGTCAGGCAAACCACCAACGACAACCTCTATGTGCCGGAAAGCCTGCCTACCGGTAACGGCGTCTGGTCGATTACACCGGGCATCTCGCTGGTCAAGACCTTCGACCCGGCGGTGCTGTTTGGCTCGTTCTCGTACACCCACAACTTCGAAGATTCGTTTGACGACATCAGCAGTGACGTCAACCAGAAAGTCGGCGGCAAAGTCAGCCTGGGCGACAGCTTCCAGCTCGGCGTCGGCGTTGCCTTCGCGCTGAACGAGAAGATGAGTATGTCGTTCTCGGTCTCCGACCTGGTACAACGCAAAAGCAAGCTCAAGCCTAACGGCGGCGACTGGCAATCGGTGGTCTCCAGCGACGCCAATGCGGGCTACTTCAACGTGGGCATGACCATTGCGGCATCGGATAACCTGACGATCGTGCCGAACCTGGCGATCGGCATGACGGATGATGCGCCGGACTTCACCTTCAGCTTGAAATTCCCGTATTACTTCTAGCGGCATCGGGACACGGAGCGTCCCAGCCGGTGTTCCTTGGCTGCGTAAGGGAACCTATGACAAAGGAAAAGCCCCGCAACGATAAGGGTCGTTGCGGGGCTTTTCGGTTTACCCGCCCTAGCGGATCTGGTGTTTGTGCAGCAACCGGTAGAACGTCGGCCGGGAAACGCCGAGCACACGGGCCGCGACGCTCAGGTTGTCACTGTGCCGGTTGAGCACATCGCACAGCGCCTGGCGTTCGGCGCGGTGCTTGTAATCTTCCAGTGTAGCCATCGGCGAAGAAATTGCCTGTTCGCCTTCCAGGCCCAGATCAACGGCTTCGATCTGCCGCCCTTCAGCCAGCACCAGGCCACGCCGTACGCGGTTGGCCAGTTCACGTACATTGCCCGGCCACGGGTGTTGCCCCATGGCGACCAGGGCGCCCTCGCTGAAACTGCGCGGGCGCCGGCCGGTTTCCTGGCTGTAGAAGCGTGAAAAGTGATTGGCCAACATCGCCACATCACCGTGGCGTTCGCGCAGGGGCGCGGTGACCACTTGCAGCACATTCAGGCGGTAATACAGGTCTTCGCGAAACGTGCCCTTGGCCACCGCCGCTTCCAAGTCAACGTGGGTCGCCGCCAGCACACGCACATCCACGGGGATGGGCTGGCTGCCGCCGACCCGTTCAATCTGTTTTTCCTGGAGAAAGCGCAGCAGGTTGGCTTGCAGTTCCATCGGCAAATCGCCGATTTCATCGAGGAACAGCGTGCCGCCGTTCGCCGCCTCGATCCGCCCGACCTTACGCTGATGGGCGCCGGTAAACGCGCCTTTTTCATGGCCGAACAGCTCAGACTGAATCAGGTGTTCGGGGATCGCCCCGCAGTTGATCGCTACAAACGGCTTGGCATGGCGCTGGGATTGCCGATGCAGGGTCTTGGCGACCAGTTCTTTACCCGTACCGCTGTCGCCGCGAATCAGTACCGGCGACTCCGTGGGCGCCAGCTTCGACAATAGTTTGCGCAACTCGCGGATCGGCCGGCTGTCGCCAAGCAATTCATGTTCGGGCTCGTTGACCGGGGCATGGCCCTTGCCTCGCAGGCGCGCCATGCCAAAGGCGCGGCCCAGGGTGACCTGCACCCGAGAGACATCGAATGGCAGGGTGTGGAAGTCGAAGAACCACTCGCAGACAAAATCACCGACGTTCTGCAGGCGCAACACTTCCTGGTTGAGCACGGCGATCCACTCGGTACCACTGCGGCTGATCAGCTCCTTGACGGCCTCGGGACGCTCCAGGTGATAAGGCTGCAAACGCAGCAAGCCCACATCGCAGGACCGGTCTCCCACCGCTTCCAGGGTACAGCTGTCCACCTCCCACCCGGCAGAGCGCAGGCCAGGCAATAGCGCATGGCAGTCATCGCAGGGATCGACCACAAGCAAACGGCGCTGGACAGGTGTAACAACCATGACTATTCCTTGGCGCCAAAAATAGTAAAGTTATTTAGAAACAACAGTTTGTGACGCCTGGCGATAACACTAGCAAGGTATTGACGCGGCGCTTGTACCATTTCGCTATAAGTGCGGGCAAAAAGCCATCTGCCTGCGATTCCGGGTAAAAAGTTGCTTCGCCTGGAGACTTACATTGCGCTTTCAAAACAGCCGCTTACATGACTTCAATCAGGGAAAGTTGAAAATTGTTGCTCTAACATGTGACCCGTACCCCATCATCGTGCATCAGTACAAGTAACCGCCGCACGGACTGCCCAACCGCCGGCACTTAATTGAATGGGCAATGAGAGAGAAGACCCACATGAACGCCCCGCTCCGCATCAACGAAGCTCTTTTGATCGCAGACCGTGCTTTCCAGCCCTTTCAGTGTGTGGCCTGGCACGATGGCAATGGCGCCCTCAGCCTGAGCGTCGTCGACCGCACCAACAAACGTATCGGCCGCAAACAGCTGTCGTCGAGTGCCTACACCGACCCGGCACAACTGGAAGACTTGTTGTTGCAAGCCCGCGCCGAACTCGACAAAGATGGCTACCAGTTGCAGTCCTGGGCAATGCCCAAGTAAATCGGCGCGGCAACTTCCGATCATTGCCCCATTGCAAAACAATGATCGGAAGTTCGCTGTTAGAGTACAGCCGGTTTAACTTTTCGCCCTGACTGCGCCGCAAGAATAAACCGTTCGATCGCTTCGGCTGCACCGTCTTCGAGATTACTGCCGGTGACAACATTGGCCTGGCGCTTGACGCTTTCTTCAGCCTGCCCCATGGCAATCGACAACCCCGCCACCTGAAACATCGCCGGGTCGTTGCCGCCGTCGCCGATGACCGCCGTCTGCTCCAGCGGCACCCCGAGGTGCGCCGCCAGGGTCTTCAAGGCTTCACCCTTGTTGGCCTTCATCGCCGTCACATCCAGGTAGATCGGTTGCGAACGCGATACCTGGGCCAGCCCCTGCACCTTGGGCTGCAATTGCGCTTCAAGTTCCACCAGCAATGGCGCGTTGCGGCTGGCGGCGACGATCTTGTCGACCCGATCCAGGTACGGCTCAAAACTCTCGACCACTCGCGGCCCATACCCCAAACCAGCAGCTTCCACCGCTACCATGGGGCCGGACGGATCGCGCCGCAGCCATTCACCGTCGGCAAACACCCAGACTTCCACGTCCGGCACCCCGGAAAACAGCGCCAACGTCACCAGCGCCGCCTCCGCGGGTAAATAATGCGCCACCAGCACAGTGCCATCAGGGTTGACCAACGTGCCGCCATTGAAGCCGGCCACGGGCACGTCGATGCCGAACGCTTCGATCATCTGCAACATCGCCTTGGGCGGGCGTCCGCTGGCCAGGCTGAACAGTACCCCGGCAGCGCGCAAGGCACGCACCGTGTCGAGGGTGCGCTGGGTCGGGGTGTGATCAGGACGCAGCAAGGTGCCGTCCATATCACTCAATACAAACCGGACGGGATGGATCGCTGCGTCACTCATCCGAGCGAATGCCAGGCACGGCCATCGCGGGCCAGCAACGCATCGGCCGCCGCCGGACCATCTTCACCGGCCTTGTAGGCCTGGATCCCGTCGTCCTCTTTCCACGCATCGAGAAACGGCTGCACCGCACGCCAGCCGTTTTCGATGTTGTCGGCGCGCTGGAACAAGGTCTGGTCTCCGGTCATGCAGTCGTAGATCAAGGTTTCGTAACCGGTCGACGGTTGCATCTCGAAGAAGTCCTCGTAGGCAAAACCCAACTCGATATTGGCCATGTCCAATGTCGGCCCGGGCCTTTTAGCCAGCAGGTCGAACCACATGCCTTCATTGGGCTGGATCTGGATCTTCAGGTAGGTGGGCTTGAGCTCATCGACCTCGGTATCGCGAAACTGTGCATACGGCGCCGGCTTGAAGCAGATCACGATCTCGGTGTCGCGAATGCTCATGCGCTTGCCGGTACGCAGGTAGAACGGCACGCCGACCCAACGCCAGTTGTCGATCATCACCTTGAGGGCGACAAACGTCTCGGTGCTGCTGTCGGGCGCCACGTTGGCTTCCTCGCGGTAGCCGGGCAGCGCCTTGCCACCGATCTCACCGGCGGTGTATTGCCCGCGCACCGAATTGGCCCGCGCATCTTCCAGGGACCAGGGGCGTACAGCCCCGATCACCTTGGCCTTCTCGCCCCGTACTGCATCGGCGCCAAACGCCGCCGGTGGCTCCATGGCCACCATCGCCAGCAACTGGAACAGATGGTTGGGCACCATATCGCGCAAGGTGCCGGTTTTTTCGAAGAAATTACCCCGGGTTTCCACGCCCACCGTTTCCGCCGCGGTGATCTGCACGTGGTCGATGTAATGGTTGTTCCAGAACGCTTCGAACAGCACGTTGGAGAAACGACTGATCAAGATGTTCTGCACCGTCTCCTTGCCCAGGTAATGGTCGATGCGATAGATCTGCTTCTCGCTCATCACTTTGAGCAGGCTGGCATTCAGCGCTTCGGCAGTGGCCAGGTCGGAGCCAAAGGGCTTTTCGATCACCACGCGGCGGAAGCTGTCATCGGTTTCCGTCAACAAGCCGGCACTGCCCAGGCGCTGCACCACTTCACTGAAGAAGCGCGGCGCGGTGGCCAGGTAGAACACCGCGTTGCCGGTGCCACTGTCGGCGATCTTCTTGCCGATGTCGGCGTAGGTGCTGTCGTCGAGGAAGTCGCCCTCGACGTAGCTGATGCCCTTGGCCAGCTGCGCCCACAGTTTTGGGTCCAGGGCATTGTCGGCGTTACCCCTGACCTTCCCGGCAGCTTCGGTGCGAATGAAGTCCTCGAGTTTCTTGGCGAAGTCGGCATCGCTGATGGCGTTGTGATCAACGCCGACAATGCGCAGGCCATCGCCCAGCAGGCCGTCACGGCTGAGGTTGTACAGCGCCGGCATGAGCAGGCGCTTGACCAGGTCGCCGTGGGCGCCAAACAGAAACAGGGTGGTGGGAGGAGCGGGTTCGGCCTTGGTTTTTTTGCCGTTGGCGGTCATTTTTTGGAAGTCTCCACATGACCACCAAAGCCGAAGCGCATGGCAGACAGCATCTTGTCACCGTAGGTGCTCTGCTGGCGGGAACGGAAACGCGCGAACAGCGACGTGGACAGCACCGGCACCGGCACGGCTTGCTCCATGGCGGCCTCGATGGTCCAGCGGCCTTCGCCACTGTCGGCAACGGAGCCGGAGTAGCCGTCGAGTTTCGGGTCGGTGGCCAGGGCATCGGCGGTCAGGTCCAGCAACCAGGACGACACCACGCTGCCACGGCGCCAGACTTCGGCGATATCGGCAACGTTCAGGTCAAAGCGCTGGTCTTGCGGCAGGTTTTCCGAGTTCTTGGTCTTGAGAATGTCAAACCCTTCGGCAAACGCCTGCATCATCCCGTACTCGATGCCGTTGTGGATCATCTTGACGAAGTGCCCGGAACCCGCAGGGCCCGCATGGATATAGCCATGCTCGGCGCGGGGGTCAGCGGCAGCGGAGCGGTCCTTGGTGCGCGGGATATTGCCCAGGCCCGGCGCCAGGCTGGCGAAGATCGGGTCGAGTCGCTGCACGGTCTCGGTGTCGCCACCGATCATCATGCAGTAACCGCGCTCCAGCCCCCAGACGCCGCCGGACGTGCCGACGTCGACATAGTGCAGGCCTTTTTCCGACAACGTCTTGGCGCGACGAACATCGTCCTTATAGTTGGTGTTGCCGCCGTCGATGATCACATCACCGTCTTCCAGCAGTTCGCTCAACTCATTGATGGTGTTTTCAGTGGGGTCGCCTGCCGGCAACATGACCCAAACGGCGCGAGGCTTTTGCAGCCCGGCAACCAGGGCTTTCAAGTCGGCGACGCCGGTGGCGCCCTCCTCGCTCAAGCCTTTGACAAATGCTTCGTTACGGTCGTAAACAACGGTGGTATGCCCATTGAGCATCAGGCGCCGTGCAATATTCCCGCCCATGCGGCCTAGTCCGATAATCCCCAGTTGCATGTGCTGATGCTCCTAACTACTCAAAAAATGTGTGCCTAGTTTATAGCGCAATGAAGCTATTGAGGGTTAGTCCAGCGCGGATGGCGGTAGTTTCATGACAAAAAAGTAGCCATCGTTTCACCATCACGCCGACAAAAGTCACACGACCATCAAAAATAAAAAAGTTCCCTTGATACGAAAAAGAATTCAGAATTGCTTCCGACTGATGCCGAGAACCTCGAATCAAGCGTTCTGGCGTCGCGATCTACCGGCTATTTGCGAGGTAAGCAATGAGCACAGCACAGATGAACCGCCCGGCACAGACCCTCTACGTCACCATCCGCCGCGATGAGTTGCGCCAACTGAAGGACGAACGCGATCAACTGCTGATGCAAGTCGCGCAGTTGCAGATGCAATTGCAAGGCCCCAGCGCCGTCGCACTGGCAGCCCCCGCCCACGGCTGAGCCCAGCGGGCATACAGGGGTAAAAACCGCTGTGCCTCTCGCTCCCGGATACCACTGCTGGCGATAACCGCCATCGGCTCTGCGCTTCGCGAAGTTGGTCGTCACAACCGGTCTCGTACCTGAGGCCCGCCAACTTCAAATGCCCTTCGCCCAAGGTCCTCACACCCCGGCGTCCTGAGTGGAAGCGCTTCTCCACCCACCATTCGAATCCCTCGATCAATTCCGGCCCTTTGCAGCGGGCGGTCTTATCCGTCCACGCCCAAATGTCGAGCCTCACCGCGAAACGCGGCAGATCAGCCAGCGGCGCCTGGATCAGTACCGGGCTCGAGAGGGGCAAACACCGCGTCTTAAACTCACAAACTTTTCACACACGACTGTCGATACTGCGCCGGATGAATATCCGGTCTGCGGATCAAAACCCGTGCGGGTATTGCTACCCGATGATTGAATTTAAGTTTGTTGGAGCGCTGGATGGCGATGTTCAAACGCAGCACCAAGTCTGCGAAAGGCTTTGATTGGGCCGGCCTTGGCTGGTTGTTTCTGTTTTTCTGGTACTTCTCGGGTATTACCCAACTCCTCATACAACTGACCGGCACCTCCGGTTTCAGCGGCTTTCGCCAAGCCTTCTTCATGAGCGCACTGTGGCTCGCGCCGATGTTGTTATTCCCGCGCCGCACCCGCCTGCTCGCCGCGTTGATCGGTGTGGTGCTGTGGGCCTGCTCCATGGCCAGCCTGGGTTATTTCTTCATCTACCAGCAGGAATTCTCCCAAAGCGTCATCTTCATCATGTTCGAGTCGAACATCTCTGAAGCCGGTGAATACGCGACCCAATATTTTGCCTGGTGGATCGTGCTGGCGTTCATCGCCCATACCGCCCTGGCCGTGTTCCTATGGACGCGCCTGCGCCCGGTGTACCTGCCCCGTGGTCAATCGATACTGGCGGCGACGGCAATTGTGCTGGCCGTCGTGGGCTACCCGCTGGTCAAGCAGATCGCCACGAGCGACAACATGGAACAGGCCATCGACCGCTTTGAAACCCGCGTCGAACCGGCCGTGCCATGGCAGATGATCGTGGCCTATCGTCGCTACACCGAGCAGCTCGACAACATGCAGGGCATGCTCACCAGCGCCAGCCAGATTCCGCCCTTGAAGAACCTCAAGGACAGCATGGCCAACCAACCGTCGACCCTGGTATTGGTGATCGGCGAGTCCACCAACCGCCAGCGCATGAGCCTCTATGGCTACCCGCGCAACACCACGCCCGAGCTGGACAAGCTGCGCGACCAACTGGCGGTATTCGACAACGTCATCACCCCGCGCCCCTACACCATCGAAGCGCTGCAACAGGTGCTGACCTTCGCCGACGAAGAAAACCCGGACCTGTACCTCAAGACGCCGTCGATCGTCAGCATGATGAAACAGGCGGGCTACAAGACCTACTGGATCACCAACCAGCAGACCATGACCAAGCGCAACACCATGCTCACGACCTTTTCCGAACAGGCCGACGAGCAGGTGTACCTCAACAACAACCGCAACCAGAACGCCCGCCAGTATGACGGCGACGTACTGGAGCCATTCGCCAAGGCCATGGCCGACCCGGCCGAGCGCAAGTTCATCGTGGTGCACCTGCTGGGCACGCACATGAGCTATCAGTACCGTTATCCGCCGACCTTCGACAAATTCACCGATCGCCAGGGGGTTCCGGCAGGCATCAGCGACGCCCAGCTGCCCACCTACAACAGCTATGACAACGCCGTGCTGTACAACGACTTCGTAGTCTCCAGCCTGATCAAGAGCTACGCCAAGACCGACCCCAACGGCTTCTTGCTGTACCTGTCCGACCACGGTGAAGACGTCTTCGACTCCGCCGGCCACAGCACCCTGGGGCGCAACGAAGGCAAACCCACCGCACCGATGTACACCATCCCGTTCATGGCCTACGCCTCTCCCAAGTGGCGCGAAACCCACAACTGGAGTTTTGCCGGCGACCTGCAGCGCCCCTATAGCAGCTCGCAGTTGATTCATACCTGGGCAGACCTGGCCGGGCTGAGTTTCGATGAGCTGGACCGCAGCAAAAGCCTGGTCAGCGACAGTTTCAAGCCGCGCCCGCTGCTGATCGGCAACCCTTACGAGCGCCAGCAGAAAGCCTTGATCGACTTCAGCCTGATCAAGCCAAAGAAAGCTGACGGGGCAGAAGTTGTAGCGAAGTGACCACCAGCGTCGCCCCGGCGACGATAACAATCATTCTCGTTTAAGCCTAAAGTTTCACGCCTCCTTTCGTCTTTGAGCCAAGGCCTTTTCTTACTGAGAAGGCTTCAAAGACGACAAGGAGTCTTCCGCGATGTTCGCGCCTCTCACCCGTTCCATGACCTTCACCCTCGGCCTGTTCAGTATCGTACTGAGCCCCGACCTGCTGGCTGAAAACGACCCCGAGCAAACGCCCGCCACCGCGTTGGAGCTGGGCAGCACCCGCGTCACCGCCGAAGGCCTGGGGGCCACTACCGAGCACACCGGGGCCTACACCACCGGTTCGATGAGCACCGCCACGCGGCTGAACCTATCGATCAAGGAAACCCCTCAATCCATTTCGGTGATCACCCGCCAGCAAATGGATGACTTCAATCTCAATACCCTGACCGACGCCCTGCGCCAGACCACCGGGGTCACGGTGCAGCACCTGGATTCCGACCGTGCCGGTTATTCCTCCCGGGGCTATTCCATCAATAATTTCCAGGTGGATGGCATGCTCAACACGTTCGGGCGCATGAAGTCCGACGCCGACACCATCATTTACGACCGTATCGAAGTGGTACGCGGCGCCACCGGCTTGACCACCGGCGCGGGCGATCCCTCAGCCACCGTGAACATGATCCGCAAGCGCCCGACCGCGCAATGGCAGGCCAGGGCCGGTGTCAGCGGCGCCAGCCATGACAATTACTACAACTATCTGGACGTCGGCGGTCCGCTGGGCTTTGAGGGGCGCCTGCGCGGGCGTAGCGTCATGGCCTACCGAGACAGCCAATCCTTTCGCGACAATTACGCGCTGCAACGGGAAGTGGGCTACGGGGTGCTCGAGGCCGATTTGACGGACGATACCGTGGTGGCAGTCGGGTTCGATTATCAGAACAAGCATGTGCAAGGCACCTCCTGGGGCACCCTGCCTTACTGGAACAGCGACGGTGGTAAAGCTCGGCTGTCACGCTCGGCCAATATGGCCGCCGATTGGAGTTCCTGGCCGCTGAAGGACCAGACCACCTTTGCATCCGTCGATCACAAGCTGTCCGCCGACTGGCGCCTCAAGGCCGCCTACACCCACCGCCAGAGCGACACCGATGGCAAGGTGTATTACGGTGGCGCGGGATTCCCTAATGCCGATGGCAGCGGCATGACCGCCTGGACCAACCAGATGGTCGGCACCTCGAAAATGGACGTGGTGGATTTCAACCTGGCCGGCGCCTATTCGCTGCTGGGCCGCGAGCATGAATTGATGGTGGGATATGGCGAGTCGCAGCAGCGCGACACTTCGCCCTTCCAACGCAATCGCTCTCCCGCCGATTACGTCACCATCCCTGATTGGCAACACATGGGCGGTATCGCCAAATTTCCCGACCGCACCACCGGGCTCAAAGGCTCCCACTCCAGCAAACAGCAGAAAGCCGGCTACCTGGCCACTCGCCTGAGCCTGACCGACAAGTTGCACGCCGTGCTGGGCAGCCGCTATGGCAGTTGGGAAATCGAAAGCGTCGCGCCAGAATACGATGCCAACAACCAACTGACCCTAGCCCCCAAGACCCGTCAGACTCACAACGACATGTTGACCCCGTATGCAGGGCTGCTCTACGACATCACCTCGCAGTACACGCTTTACGCCAGCTACACCGATATCTTCAACCCACAGGATGAGCGCGACGCCAGCCGCAAGTACCTGGAGCCGGTGGTGGGCAGCAATTACGAGGTGGGCCTCAAGGGCAGCCTGCTGGACGAGCGTTTGAACCTGGCCGCCGCCTACTTCTGGAGTACCCAGGACAACGTGGCCGAGTTGGACAACAGCGCCGAGCCCGACCGGGAAACGGGCGAGCAGTTCTACACATCCGGCGGCAAGGGCAACCAGGTGCAAGGCTTTGAAGTTGAAGTGTCGGGCGAGGTCATGCCGGACTGGAACCTCACGGCGGGCTACACCTACACCCATTCGCTCAACGGCAACAAACAGCGCAGCAACACTGACCAGCCGATGAACCTGTTGAAGCTGTCCAGCACCTATCGCCTGCCGGGCGAATGGCGCGGATTGACGGTGGGCGGTGCGGTGAACTGGCAAAGCGACTTCTACGCATTTGCCGACCGTCCGATCGGCGGTCGCGACGCGGACGGCTACCTGATCACCGAATCAACGAAGATCACACAGCAGGCTTATACCGTGGTCAATCTGATGTCTCGCTATCAATTCGACGAACATGTTTCGGCGTCAGTTAACGTCAACAATTTATTTGATGAAAAATATTACGAGCGCGTCGGCTTTTATAATGGTGTGTATTGGGGCGAACCCCGCTCGATCACCTTGGCATTGGACTGGAGACTGTAAGACTTTTTAACCCGAAGTTAACGAAAATGTTAACTTCGGGGGCAGTTCCGCGTTAATTCCCACTTAATAAGATCACTCCACACTCGCCCCATGAATCTGATCAAGGACAGAGCGGATACCGATCACTCTTAACGGGAACACTGCCATGAAACTCTCCACCCTGATGCTTGCCAGCCTGATGACCCTGACCTCCGCCGCCGCATTCGCAGAAGGCGGCTCAGAGCGTTCGAAGGCGTTTTACAACGACTTCAGTTTCGTCCAGCAAAAACTCCACGGCACCGCCGAACAAACGGAAGTCGCCGACGGCAAGACATTAAAAATCGACTCTGCCGAACAAAAAACGGCCGAGCCACAATCAAAGAGTTAATTAACGCTGACTTAATCCGCAACACCCTGTGCCATTCCGCTCCGTTGGCAAAGGTTTAATAGGCGCCATTTGATGGCGCCTTTTTTTTTCGCCGGTTATTTATTACAGCGGCTTGTTCCAGAACAACATGCGCCCATGGGCCGGATCGAACACCGAGTCGTCAAAACCGAACTTGCGGTAGGCCGACTGGGCCACGGCATTGCCCTCCAGCACTTCCAGGGTGATCTTGCAGCAGCCGCGCTGGCGAGCGATTTCCTCGACCTTGTGCAGCATCTTCTGGCTCAGCCCCAGGCCACGAAATGGATTCATCACCACCACGTCGTGAACATTGACCAATGGACGGCAGGCGAACGTGGAAAACCCTTCAAAACAGTTCACCAACCCGGCCGGTTCGCCACCGACAAACGCCAACACGCTAAAAGCATGGGGGCGTTTCGCCAGTTCCGCCGGGAGTTGGCGCAGCAAGTCCGACGGCAGGCTGTGCCCGCCCCCCATAGGGTCTTCTGCATAGTGGTTGAGCACACGACCAATGGCATCGGCATGCACGGGATTGGTGTAGCTGGCTTGCAGCACCAGAATGTCAGGGGTGTCCATTTCCTTCCTCAATCAAAAACAAAAAAGGGAATTCAGCTCCCTCCGAAGGGCACGATTGTAAGCATGGCGCCGGTAATAGATGAAGGAGATTAACTACAAATACCTGCCTGAAAACGCGAAGGTTATGCCGATCAAAATAGGTTGCCAGGTCATTCCAGGGCCTTTTTCGTACGCTCATACGCCAAAACGCTGTAATTGCATTTCCTGCAATCGGCTCAGGGTGCGACGGAACGGAAACTCCAGGTAGCCTTCGGTGTAGAGGCTTGCCAACGGGACCTTGGCTTCGATGAATAACGGCACCTTGCGGTCGTAGCATTCATCCACCAGCGCGATAAATCTGCGCACGCTGTCATCGTGTACCGAGAGCTCAGGCAATTCGCGATCCCCGGCCACCACGCGCTGGGCAGCGTCCTCGGTGCCACGGGCAATCCGGCCAGGGCGCCTTTGCGCACTGAGGTTGGGCACCTCCCCCAGCAAAATCGCTTTGAAACGGTCGCACAGCAGCATGAAGTCCATGGCGGCCAGGGGTTGTTCGCACAGGTCGGCATAGCGGCACCACAGCACGGTGTCACTGGCCTGCACAGCCACAATCGAGCGGTGCCCAACGCTGACCGCCCCACTGCTCACCCGTTGCCCCTGGCTCAGTTGTTTGAACAGCGTGGCCAACGCCTCCGGTTGGTTGACCCAATAACGCTGCACACCCACACCCGGATGCAGTCGATGATCCTCGCCACCGTCCACCGCCACCACGCGCATATGCTGCTTGATGGCCTCGATACCTGGCAGGAAACGCTCACGATTGAAACCGTCTGCATACAGTTGGTCGGGCGGCTGGTTTGAGGTGCAGACCATGACCACCCCCTCCTCGAACATGACCTGGAACAGGCGGCCAAGGATGATCGCATCACCAATGTCGCTGACGAATAACTCGTCGAAGCACAGCACCCGCACCTCCCGGCCCAGTTCACGGGCCAGGGCCTGCAACGGGTCGGGAATGCCGGAGAGCTGGAACAAGCGCTGATGCACCCAGCCCATGAAGTGATGGAAATGCTGGCGCCGCGCGGGTACACGCAGGCTGTGGTAGAACTGGTCCATCAACCAGGTTTTGCCCCGGCCCACCGGCCCCCATAGATACACCCCGGTGATCGGTGGGTGGCCCCGGTGCAGGGCTTCGTGACAGGCTTGCAGGGCATCCACTGCCTGGCGCTGGGCGTCATCGGCAACGAAGCCCTGCTGGGCGATGGCATGTTGATAAGCGGCGAGAGGCGAGTCGAAAGTCATGCGCGCCAGTATGACTTACACAGAGATATCCAGCCGTGAAATCTTGCCCTGCTCGTTCAGGCGAAAGGTGTAGCGCAACGCCAGCGGGCTGCCAGGGAAATTGCCCGAGACACTGTTGCTGACCAGCACCTTGCCGGTGCGGTGCTGTACGTTGAGCACCTCGACCCGCGGCTCGTAGCGCCGCCCGGTGTCTTCCATCCAGCGGGCGATGGCAGCAGGACCGACCTGATGCTCGCCCTCATCGAACACGTGGGCATCGTCGGCAAAACAATCGGCGACGGTCGAGGTGTCACCGCTGTTGGTCGCGGCGAGATAGGCAACGATGGCCGGGGCCAGCAGTGAATGGTGACCGGACATGGCACAGCTCCTTCTGAGTGGTTGTGGGGCCATGCTAAGCCAGGGTCGTGTCAGTTTTTGTCAGGAGTGAATGGCCCGGTGTCATTCTGTTCCAGCAATTTACGCCAGGCGCGCAGCCAGTCACTGCGTCGCCCCGGGTAGCGCTCGCCACGGGCTTGCGCGGTGGCGACACGGTCGGTCCGAAAGGTGCGATACGCGCCCCGCAGTTCGCACCAGGCCACGATCACCCGCACCTCATTGAGAAAACCCAGGGCTAAAGGCCAGATCAGGCGTTGACTCTGGGTCTGGCTGGCATCCGCGTAATCGATATGCAGCTTGGCCTGGCTGCGAATGGCCTCGCGAAACACATTCAACGGTACGCGGTTTTCCGGATAGCCGAACCCTGGCGGCCCCGGCAGCAGCGTCGGGTTGCGCAACGCCTCCTGGGCGGCGGGGTCCAGCACATCGGCAATTTTTGCCAGGGCGTTGGCCGCGGCGCGGCTGAGCACATCATCGCCACGCTGATCCACATAACGCAGGCCGAGCACGATGGCTTCAGTTTCCTCGGCGTTCAGCATCAAGGGCGGTAGAAACAAGCCACTGCGCAACACATACCCGACGCCCGCCTCCCCGAAGATCGGCGCGCCCAAGGCAGTCAAAGCGGCGATATCGCGATACAAGGTGCGCTCGGACACCTCCAACTGTGCGGCGAGCACAGCCGCGGTCACCGGGCGTTTCTTGCCTCGCAGGGCCTGGAGCAAAGACAGTAGACGAGTGGTACGCGACACGTTGATCCCGCCGGCAAAAGGAAAAATGTGCAGCAGCTTAGCAGAGCGTCCTGCCAGAAAATGTCAGGAGTAAAAAGCGCCTCATCACACCACAGGCCCACGTGAGAAACCGGTGTGACCGCCCTGATGAGCTTCGTTCTTTAAAGTGTTTGACATAGTTGCCTTAAGCAACAATATTATTGACTCAGGCAACCATAAGAGCATGCGCCATGTCCACATCCTTGCTTGTCGAACGCGCCGGCATCGTGCGCGGCTTCAATCGTTTCTATACCCATCAGATCGGCGTACTGCAGGAGCACCTGCTGCAAAGCGACTATTCCCTCACCGAGATCCGGGTGCTGTATGAGCTGTCGTCGCGCGGCGACCTGACCAGCGCCGACCTGTGCCAGATGCTCAGCCTGGATGCGGGCTACCTGAGCCGGTTGACCAGCGGTTTCGAAAAGCAAGGCTTGATCCAAAAGCTCCGCTCACCCACCGATGCGCGCGCGGTGCAATTGCACCTCACCGAACAAGGCCGCTCCGTGCTGGCACCCCTGGAGCAACGGACCCAGGACGAAGTCATTGCCCTGCTGCAAGCCCTGCCTGAGCCACAACAACAGCAACTGACCGCCGCCATGCAGCGCATTCAATCCTTGTTGCAAGGCACCCCGCCGAGCTACCTGCTGCGTGACCCGCAGCCAGGCGATATGGGCCTGGTGGTGCAGCAGCAATCGGCCTTGTATGCGCGGGAATACCAATGGAACTGGGAGTTCGAAGCACTGGTGGCGGAGATCGTCGCCAAGTACCTGCGCGAGTTCGACCCAACGCGTGAGCGCTGCTGGATCGCCGAAAAGGATGGCGCGGTGGTGGGTTCGGTATTCGTGGTGCGTCATGACGACAGCACCGCCCAACTGCGCATGCTCTACGTCGACGCCAGCGCCAGGGGCCTGGGTATCGGCCAGCGTCTGGTCGATGAATGCCTGCGCTTTGCCCGCGATGCCGGCTACACGCGCATGATGTTGTGGACCATGAGCGCGCTGACCGATGCGCGCAGGCTCTACCAGAAAGCCGGTTTCGAGCTGGAGGAAGAGGAACCTACCCTCAGTTTTGGCAAGGCCCTGGTCAGCCAGACCTGGGCCCGCGCACTGTAAAAAAAAGGGCCTGGAGAACCCAGGCCCTGGCCCTTTTACAGGTCGGTGATTTCCTTGTGGCGTGGCACCAGCGTCTTCATCACGCTCCAGGCCACCAGGTAAGCCAGCGCGCAGATCGCGAACATGATCATGTAGCCGGTGTGGATATCGCCGATGGACTTGTAGTAATCGAACACCCAGCCCCCGATCTTGGTCATCACCACCCCGCCCAGGCCACCGGCCATGCCGCCAATGCCGACCACCGACGCCACGGTTTTCTGCGGGAACATGTCGGACACGGTGGTGAAGATATTGCACGACCACGCCTGGTGCGCCGAGGCGCCCACACCAATCAACAACACCGGCACCCAGAAGCTGATATAGCCCAGGGGCTGTGCCAGCAATACCACCAGCGGGAACAACGCGATCACCAGCATGGCTTTCATCCGCCCGTCATAGGGCGCGTCGCCACGGGCCATGAAGTAGCTGGGGAACCAGCCGCCGCCGATGCTGCCGACCATGGTCATGCTGTACAGCACCGCCAGCGGCATGACGATATCGGCGCCTTTCATGCCGTATTGCGCCGACAGGTAGGTGGGCAACCAGAACAGGAAGAACCACCACACGCCGTCGGTCATGAACTTGCCAAAGGCAAACGCCCAGGTCTGGCGGTAGGTGAGCAACTTGAACCATGAGACTTTCTTCTCGACCGCGCCCGCCATTGCCGGGGGGAATGGCTGCACCGTCTGGTCGCTGCGAATGTACGCCAGCTCCTCGGCAGACAGGCGTTTTTGCTGCTCCGGCTTTTCGTAGACCGCTGCCCACACCGCGACCCAGACGAAGCCGAGCATGCCGATGACCATAAAGGCCGCTTCCCACCCCCACATCCCGGCGATCAGCGGCACGCAAATCGGTGCCAGGATCGCGCCGACGTTGGCGCCCGAGTTGAAAATACCGGTGGCCAGGGAGCGCTCTTTCTTTGGGAAATACTCGGCAGTGGCCTTGATCGCAATCGGAAAGTTACCCGCTTCGCCAATCGCCAATACCGCGCGCGACAGCATGAAGCCGGCGATGGAGACCGGGATCACCGCCAGACCGATCGCCCCGCTCACGGCAGCAATCCCCTCACCCATCGGTACCGAGAACGCATGCATGATGGCGCCGGTGGACCAGATCGCAATCGCGATCACATACGCCGCCTTGGTGCCGATCTTGTCGACGAACCGCCCGGCAAACAGCATGGAAATCGCATAGACAAACTGAAACACCGCCGCAATGTTGGCGTAGTCGGTGTTGCTCCAGCCGAATTGCGTGGACAACTGCGGCGCCAACAGGCTGAGCACCTGGCGGTCGAGGTAATTGACGGTGGTGGCGAAGAACAGCATCGCGCAGATGGTCCAGCGATAGTTGCCTACAGCTTGGCCAACGCGCTGGGCGTTGATGGGCTCGATCAAGTTCATGGCATCACTTTTTATTTTTGTTAGGTAGGACACATGTAACGTCATATGTCGTCGTACAACTGTGGCTTTTATATCGGGCTGCCTACTCGCTGTCAATGTGAAATATTGAGGCTTTTGTGGGCTATCGCGCGGGGGTGAAAAATGTCAACGCAGCTATGTTGTAGGACAACAAACGCGCATCACCCGGCTCGGCGCTTTGCCGGGCACATCATCGAGCACACCGAATGGCTGCATGCCGACCTTCTCCAGCACACGGATCGACGCCGCGTGGTCGGGCCGCACCAGGCCGAACACCTCCGGTAAACCGAGGGTGTCAAACGCCAGCGCCAGGGCATCGCGCGCCAACTCTGTGGCATAGCCCTGCCCCCAGGCTTCCACGGCGAAGCGATAGCCCAGGTTGATGCGCGGTTGCGAGAGGTAGTTGAGCGGCGCAATACCGCCGAAGCCGATGATGTGCTCCGGGGCTTGCCGATGGGCAATCGCCCACCAGCCATAGCCGTGGGTGGCCCACTGTGCGATCCAGTGGTCGAGCAGGTGTTGGGCAGCGGACAGGCTGGGCATGGGCCCGGCGGGATTGAAGAGGTTGGTTTGGGAATCGCCGAAGATCGCAAACAATCGCTGCACGTCCCCAGGCAGTGGCTGACGGTAGACAAGACGGGAAGTGGTGGCGGGCATCGGGATCAGTCCTCTTCAAAACTGTGGCTAGCGGGCTTGCCCCGCGTTGGGCTGTGAAGCAGCCCCAAAACCAGGCGCCTCGGCGTACCTGATGTTTAACCGTTGTGCTGATGGGGGCTGCTGCGCAGCCCAACGCGGGGCAAGCCCTAATGCCGTTCAGTTAAGCGTACATCGCCTTCTGTAGGAGCGAGCTTGCTCGCGAAAAACGTCAACGATAACGCGTGTTTCCTGAATCAACGCGGCGCTTGTGAGTTTTTCGCGAGCAAGCTCGCTCCTACAAAAAAGCCTTAACTGAACGGCATTAGGGCAAGCCCGCTCGCCACAACAGGCGCGCTCACCACAACAGGTCCGCTCGGCACTGGGGAAGCGCCTCCCCCGAAAATCCTGGCGATTGCAGGCAAATTGCGCCCCAGGCAAAAAAACGTAAATAACGGTGAATTATTTCGTGTCCGCTTATATCTGAACTGACAGAGCGGTGCCATCGCAACGATGGCACCTCCCCTGTTCTGTTTTAGAGTGGCCCGCATGAAATTACGTAAGAAAAGCGTCAAACCCATCGGTTTGAAAGACATCACCATCGTCGACGACGCCAAGATGCGCAAGGCGATCACCGCCGCGGCATTGGGCAACGCCATGGAATGGTTCGACTTTGGTGTCTATGGGTTTGTTGCCTATGTGCTCGGCAAGGTGTTCTTCCCCGACGCCTCCCCCAGCGTCCAAATGATCGCTGCCCTGGCCACCTTCTCCGTGCCCTTCCTGATTCGCCCCCTCGGTGGCCTGTTCTTCGGCGCGCTGGGGGACAAATACGGGCGACAAAAAGTCCTCGCCGCCACCATCGTGATCATGTCGTTGAGCACCTTCGCCATCGGCTTGATTCCCGGTTATGCCTCGATTGGCATCTGGGCACCGATCCTGCTGCTGTTGTGCAAGATGGCCCAAGGGTTCTCGGTAGGCGGTGAATACACCGGCGCCTCGATTTTCGTTGCCGAATACGCGCCCGACCGCAAGCGCGGCTTCCTCGGCAGCTGGCTGGACTTCGGTTCCATCGCCGGTTTTGTCCTCGGCGCCGGTGTGGTTGTACTGATCTCCAGCGTCCTGGGCGAAGCCGACTTCGAGTCCTGGGGCTGGCGCTTGCCGTTCTTTCTCGCCCTGCCCCTGGGCCTCATCGGCCTATACCTGCGCCATGCACTGGAAGAAACCCCCGCCTTCCAACAACATGTCGATAAGCTCGAACAGGGCGACCGCGAAGGCCTGACCCATGGCCCCAAGGTGTCCTTCAAGGAAATCGCCACCCAGCATTGGCGCAGCCTGCTGACCTGCATCGGGATCGTCGCGGCGACCAACGTGACGTACTACATGCTGCTCACCTACATGCCCAGCTACCTGTCCCATAACCTGCATTACAAAGAAAACAGCGGCGTGCTGATCATCATCGCGATCATGGTCGGCATGCTGTTCGTGCAGCCGTTCATTGGCTTTATCAGCGACAAGGTCGGGCGCAAGCCGTTCATCATCGCGGGCAGCATCGGCCTGCTGTTTCTCTCGATCCCGGCGTTCATGCTGATCACCAGCGGCAAGATCGGCCTGATCTTCAGCGGCTTGCTGATCCTGGCCATCGTGCTTAACTTCTTCATCGGCGTGATGGCCTCGACCCTGCCTGCGATGTTCCCCACCCACCTGCGCTACAGCGCCCTGGCCAGCGCGTTCAACGTCTCGGTATTGATCGCCGGCGTAACGCCGACCGCCGTGGCCTGGCTGGTGGAAAGCACCAACGACCTGTACATGCCCGCCTATTACCTGATGGTATTTGCCGTGGTGGGCCTGGTCACCGGCCTGACCATGAAGGAAACCGCCAACAAACCCCTGCGCGGCGCGGCACCAGCGGCTTCCGACATGGCAGAAGCCAAGGAGCTGCTGCAAGAGCACCACGACAATATTGAGCAGAAAATCGAAGACATCGACGCCGAGATCGCCGAGCTGGAAGCCAAGCGCCAGAACCTCGTGCAGCAGCATCCGCGCATTAATTAAGACCTTATCGCGCGTGGCGACCAGGGTCGCCACGCCATTGGATTGGAGTGTTGAGCATGGTTCCAAGCGTCACTGCTACACACGCGTTACTCAGCGCCGATGAACGCGCTGCCATCGCCGAAATAGAAGCCACCACCAGCATCCTGCAACTGGTTACCCGCCTGACGGGCATGCGCTTCGCCGGCATCGCCAAATTCACCGACCTGGAATGGATCGTCTGCTCCGTGCACGACCCCCTCGACATGGGCATCCATGTCGATGACGTGCTCGACCTGGAAACCACCCTGTGCAGTGAGTTCTGTATCAACCCCCATACCTTGTTCATCCCGCAAGTCAGCCAGAACGGCCGCTTTGCCGCACGCCCGGTGGTCAAGCAATACGCCATCGAGAGCTACGCAGGCGCACCGATTTTCCTCCCCGACGGCCGCCTGTTCGGCGCGCTGTGTGCACTGGATTCGAGGGCAATGCTGTTCGATGACCCCAACCTGCCGGAAACCCTCAGCCTGTTCGCCCGCCTGATCGGCTGCATCTTCTACGCTAACTTGACGACGACTGAGCATTGATCTCTGACTTACCGCGCAACGCGGCAATGTCTCGCTTGGGTGGCGCGCCAAACAGGCGGCTGTATTCGCGGCTGAACTGGGACGGGCTTTCATAACCCACCTTGAACGCTGCACGGGAGACATCCTGGTGCTCGTTCAACATCAATCGTCGCGCCTCGTTCAAGCGCAACCACTTCTGGTACTGCAACGGGCTCATCGCCGTCAGTTGGCGGAAGTGATGGTGAAAGGTGGCGGCGCTCATCTGCACCCGCGCCGCCAGTTCCTCTATACGCAGCGTCGCGTCGTAGTTGAGCTTCAGCCAGTCGACGGCCTTGGCGATTCGATAGCCCTGCCCGTCAACCGCACAGATCTGGCGCAGCCGAACCGCCTGGTCGCTCTTGAGCAGCCGGTAATGAATTTCACGGCTGATCAGCGGGGCCAGAACCGGTATCGCTTCCGGCTCATCGAGCAGCGCCACCAGGCGCGCAAAGGATGCAAGCATCCCGTCGGTGATCGCGCCAATCCCAACCCCCTTCATCACCGCGGGTTCACGCAGCGGCGGCAGCTCACTCTGGGCGATCAGTTCGGTCAATACGCGCAGGTCCAACTGGAACGTCAGCCCCAGGCAAGGGTTAGCGGGACTGGCGACCCGCACTTGCGAATTGGCCGGGATGTCCAGGGAAGTGAGCAGGAAACGGGACGTGTCATACGGGTACCCCTCGCCGCCGACCCACAGCTGTTTCTCGCCCTGGGCCACGAGGATGACGCTGGGCTCGACCATGCACACCACTGGCGCCGAAGGATGCTCACGTCGATAAAACCCCAGGCCCGGGATCGGCATGGCGTAGTCGCCGGGTGTCGAGATACGCGAGCCGATGGACTGCACCAGCGTCGCCAGGAGGGAATGATTGATCGTCATGACAGGCTCTTTGCTTTCGTCTCGGAACTGTAGCGCGCCAGCCGTTGGGCGTCCCCGACAAACCTCAAAACTCAGAGGATCAGGCAAGTAATCCAGTGGAACGCACTACAGGACCACGGGCTGCATCGGGAAAATGGGCACACCAACTTCGCCAAGGGAACCGCCAATGAAAAGCCTCTTGTTCGCCCTGGGTTTGTTGGTGACCTCTTTTTCCTCACTGGGAGCCGACATGTCCAACGGTGCAAGTAACTTCTACACCAGCGACAAGGTGAGCGTGGAAAAGGTCACCTTCAACAACCAATACGGCATGCGGGTGGCGGGCAATCTGTTCGTGCCCAAACACCTCGCACCCACCACAAAGAATGCCGCAATCATCGTGGGCCACCCGATGGGAGCCGTCAAAGAACAAAGCGCCAACCTGTACGCCACCAAGATGGCCGAACAGGGCTTTGTCGCCCTGTCCCTGGACCTATCGTTCTGGGGTGAAAGCGCAGGCACGCCGCGCAATGCGGTGCTGCCCGACCTCTATAGCGAAGATTTCAGTGCCGCCGTGGATTTCCTCGGCAGCCGCCCGATGGTCGACCGTGAACGCATTGGCGTCATCGGCGTGTGTGGCAGTGGCAGCTTCGCCATCAGCGCGGCGAAAATCGACCCACGCCTCAAGGCCATCGCCACGGTCAGCATGTACGACATGGGCGCCGCCAACCGTAACGGGCTCAAGCACGGCGTGACCCTGGAACAACGCCGGCAGGTGCTGCTCCAGGCCGCCAACCAGCGCTATGTTGAGTTCCAAGGTGGCGAAACCCTCTACACCGGTGGTACGCCGCATGTGCTGACCGGCGATGCCGTGGGGGATGAGTTCTACGATTTCTACCGCACACCACGTGGGGAGTTCACCCCGTCCGGAGCCTCGGCACGGACCACCACCCGGCCAACGCTGACCAGCAACGTGAAGTTCATGAACTTCTACCCGTTCAACGACATCGAGACGATCTCCCCACGCCCGCTGTTGCTGATTGCCGGCGCCAATGCCCACTCCCGTGAATTCAGCGAGGACGCCTACGCCCGTGCCGCGCAACCCAAGACGCTGCTGATCGTGCCCAACGCCGGGCACGTGGATCTCTATGACCGAGTCGACCTGATCCCCTTTGCCCAGCTCACCACCTTCTTCCGCACGTACTTGAAATAACCGCCTCGATGCGCGGCCTCACTGTCGAGGCCGCCGCTCACACAGAAGGACTCCCCCATGGACCACTCCTCCTCTCGCCCACGCTGGGGCGCCGTGCTCGCCTTGTCCCTGGCCGCCTTTGCCCTGGTGGCCTCCGAGTTCATGCCCGTAAGCCTGCTCAGCCCCTTGGCCGCCGACCTGAACATCAGCGAAGGCCAGGCCGGCCAAGGTATTTCCGTCTCCGGGTTGTTTGCCTTGTTGACCAGCCTGGTTATCGCCACCGTCGCTGCCCGGGTCGATCGCAAGCGCCTGCTGATCGCCCTGACCCTGCTGATGATCCTGTCCGGCACGGTGGTGGCGTTGGCCCCGAATTACGGGGTGTTCATGCTGGGCCGCGCGTTGATCGGCGTCGCCATCGGCGGCTTCTGGTCGCTGTCGGCCGCCACCGCCATGCGTTTGGTACCGACACCCCAGGTACCGCGTGCCTTGGCCATCGTCAACGGCGGCAACGCCCTCGCAACGGTGATCGCCGCACCGCTGGGCAGCTTTGTCGGCGGACTGATCGGTTGGCGAGGCGCATTTTTCTGCGTGGTTCCGGTCGCCATCGTCGCCGTGGCATGGCTGCTGATAAGCCTGCCGTCAATCAAGCCGCGTGCTGAAGGGGCGTCCTCCAATGGCCTGCGCCTGATGAACCATCGGCCGGTGGCCTTGGGCATGCTCGCCGTCAGTGTGTTTTTCATGGGCCAGTTCATGCTGTTCACCTACCTGCGGCCGTTCCTGGAAGGCGTGACCCGGGCCAGCGTTTCTAAGCTCTCGCTGATGTTGCTGGTGCTTGGCCTGGCCGGCCTGGCGGGCACGTTCCTGATCGAGCGTTTCCTGAAAAACCACCTGTACGCCACGTTGACCGTCATTCCTGTATTGATGGCGCTGACCGCCGTGGCCTTGGTCGCCTTTGGCGGTTCATCGCTCATCACCGCAATGCTGCTGGGCGTTTGGGGCCTGGTGGCCACCGCCGCACCGGTTGGCTGGTGGACCTGGCTGGCCAAGGTCCTGCCGGATGATGCGGAAGCCGGCGGCGGCTTGATGGTGGCGATCATCCAATTGGCGATCGCCCTGGGCGCCATCGTCGGCGGTTGGGTATTCGACCTCAGCGGCTACCGGGCCACGTTCGAGTCAAGTGCCGCGGTACTGAGCGCCGCGGCGTTGCTGGCCTGGCTGGCTGGGCGCGCCAGCCACTATCGCGCGCTGTCGATGATTTGCCCGCCATCAGGGGTCAGGCTGTAGCCGGTAATGAACTGCGCGTCCTGGCTGGCCAGGAAAAGCGCGACTGGCGCGATGTCCTCCTCCGGCGAGCCATAGCGTCCCAGTACATTGGTCGGCGCGGGCGCGTCGTAAGCGTCGCCCCAGGTGTCGGCCACCGGTAACAGGTTATTCACCGTGATGTTGTCCACGCCCCATTCCCGCGCCGCCGAACGCGTCAAGGCGCGCACCGCTTCCTTGGCGATGTTGTAGGGCGCGTAGCCTTGCAGGCCGATAATGCCCGCCAACGATCCGAAGTTGATCACCCGCCCTGCGCCGCTGGCCTTCAGATACGGATAACACGCCTGCATGGTCCGCAGGTAGGCGATGGGCCCCATGTCGAAATTGCGTTGCAGTTGCTCCACGGGCAGGTCGAGGACCGATGAAAACACCACACTGGGGTCGAATGCGTTGTTCACCAGGATATCGATGCCGCCGTAGGTGGCCACAACGTCCTGCACTGCTGCGCTGACCTGCGCGGCGTCGGACAGATCGCACACGACGCCCAGCGCTGTGCCGCCAGCGGCCTGGATATCGGCCACCACGCGCTCGACGTTTGCCGCCGTACGCGAGACCACCGCGACCTTGGCGCCCTGCGCCGCAAATAACTGCGCCGTGGCACGGCCGATACCGCGTCCGGCGCCGGTCACGATGGCTACTTTTCCGTTGAGTCGGGACATGTGTTTTCTCCATGGGATACAGGGTTTATTGCAGCGGGTTTGCGCTAAGATCCCTGGCAACATGAATCGACACAAGTAGGATGAAAAAGTGGCAGTCAGTATGGAAAACCAGACTAAAAGCGCTGAAAAGCCGAATATGCACGAAGAAATGCGACGCGCATTCTCACTGCTTTCAGGCAAGTGGAAGCTGGAAATCATGTGGCTGTTGAACCAGCGTGTTTATCGGTTTGGTGAGCTGCGCAAGGCGATCGGTGGCATTACCCAGCACATGCTCACGGCGCAACTGCGGGAACTGGAAAACGACGGCTTGATCACCCGCACGGTGTTCGCCGAAGTGCCACCCCGGGTCGAATATGAAATGACCGAAAAAGCCCGCGCACTGGGGCCGACGATGCAGGCATTGATGCTGTGGTGGAGCGAATACGGCGACAGTGTTCCAGTGAAGCCCAACCCGCGCGGGCGCACGGCGCTCCAGCGCGAACGACAACCGCTGAAACCCTAATTGTTTTGCCCGCGCCGCCGATAACCAGGCATCCCCCCTGACTTGCAGCAATACGCTGCGGGAAACAATGCCGAACTCTCTTACCCCGATGGTGCGCAAGCTTTCCAACCGTACCAGCCTGTCGCTGACGCGTACCTCGCTGTTCAATTTCATCGCCTTGCTGACGTTGGTATTTGCAGCCGCTGCCTATTCGTTGGTTTACCTCGCCCATGACCTGGACCACTCCGAGCAGCAAGAGAGCGCGTTCTATACCCGCAAAGCGGTGCAATCCCTGGAGAAATCGCTGCGGGTCACCGTCAAAGACTACGCGTTCTGGAGCGATGCCTATAAGCACCTTCATATGACGGTGGACAGCGACTGGGCCTATAGTCGCGGCAACGTCGGGGCAACGCTGTACCAGGACTTCGGCTTCCAGGGCCTGTTTGTGGTCAACGACGTCAATCACACCGTTTACGCCGTGATTGGGGGCAAGCTGCGCAGCATTGAACTCAGCCAATGGCTCGACCAACCCCTGACCGAGATTATCGAACAGGCGCGTGCAGGCGCTGAAAATGAAACGCCGGTCACGGCCTTCATCAACGTGCGTGGCAGCCCCGCGCTCGTAGCCGCTGCGGCGATCACCCCGGGCACCGACCCGACGGTCATAGCGGACGACCGGCCAGCGTCAGTGCTGATCTTCGTCGACATCCTCGACAGCGCCAAACTGACCACGATCGGCGATGACTTTGGCGTCAGCAAACTGCACGTCGCCACTGCCGATGACATCGGCCAGACCCTGGTTTTCCCCCTCGGCGATAACGGCGCCGCCGGCAGCCTGCACTGGGAGCCTGCCCGTCCCGGCCTGCGGCTGATGGGCGTAGGCTTGCCACTGTTGGGGCTGGCCGCGTTGCTGGTGTGCCTGATGACGTGGGTGATTTTGCGCCGAGCCACTGCCGCGGCCCTCGCCCTGGATGCCAGCCACGCTTCGCTGCAAGACAGCCAGAATGCCTTGGCCACCAGCGAAGCACGCTTTCGCGATGTGGTGGAGGCCAGTTCTGACTGGGTCTGGGAAATCGACGCCCAATGGCGCTTCACCTACTTGTCGGAGCGTTTCGAAAGTGTCACCGGCCTGGCGCGGCAAGCCTGGATCGGCGCCGCGATGAGCGACTTGCTGGACACCGAAGCCGGCCTGCTTTCGCAATGGCTGAACACCCCGGGCCGATGCGTGGATATCAGCGTGCAGTGCCGCTATTTCGATGCTCAGGGGCAGGAACGCACCACGCGGCTATCGGCACGGGAAATGCCCTGCGGCGGTTTTCGCGGTACGGCCACCGACGTGACTGAAGAGGTCGAATCACGTCGGCGCATCGAGTTTTTGTCCCAGCATGATGCCTTGACCGGGCTGCCTAATCGCACGCGCCTGCAAGCGTTCCTGGATGGCAAACTCAAGGCCCTGCCCCACGCCGGACACCCCTTGGTAATGCTCAGCCTGGACCTGGATCGGTTCAAGCCGGTCAATGATCTGCTGGGGCACGCCGCCGGTGATCGGGTGCTCAATGAAGTGTCGAGCCGCCTGACCAACTGTGTGCGCCATGGCGACCTGGTTTCCCGCGTCGGCGGCGATGAATTTGTGCTGATCCTGAGCGAAGCAGGCACTCAAGACGAAGTCGAAAGCCTCTGCAAGCGCTTGATCGAGTCTATCGAGCACGCCATCCGAATCGACGAACAGGAGGTCTTCATCAGCGCCAGTATCGGCATTGCCATCGCCCCCGACGACGCCCACGAAGCCAGCGAACTGCTGCGCTACGCCGACATTGCGTTATACGAAGCGAAAGCGGCCGGCCGCAACACCTGGCGGTTTTACTCCGGCGAAATGAACACGCGGATCATCGAACGTCGGCGCCTGGAAAGCGACCTGCGCTATGCGATCAAGCACGCAGAATTACGCCTGCACTTCCAACCGCGCTATCGCATTGCCGATGGGCTGATGGTGGGAGCCGAAGCGCTGGTTCGCTGGCAGCATCCGCAGCGCGGCTTGATCGCGCCGGACACCTTCATTCCGATTGCCGAAGAGTCCGGGCTGATCCTGTCGCTGAGCGACTGGGTGCTTGAAAACGCCTGCACCTGCGCGGCCCAGTGGCCGGACACGCTGTTTGTCTCGGTCAACCTGTCGCCCACCGAATTCAAGCGCGGCAACCTGGTGGAGCGCGTACGACACGCCCTTGACAGCTCAGGCATCGACCCTTCGCGCCTGGAATTGGAAGTGACCGAAAGCGTGATGCTCGAGGATGCCGTCGGCGCGCTGGAGGTGATGCACACGCTCAAGCAATTGGGCATCCGCATCGCCATGGATGACTTCGGTACTGGCTATTCGTCCCTGAGCTACTTGCGCGCCTTCCCGTTCGACGGCTTGAAAATAGACCGCAGTTTCTTGACCCGGCTGGCAGAAAGCGCCGACGACAAGGCAATCATCCAGGCCATCGTGGGGTTGGGCCGTGCCCTGGCGTTGACGGTCACCGCGGAGGGCATTGAAACCGCCGAACACCTGGCCATGCTCAAGGCCGTGGACTGTGACGAGGGGCAAGGCTACTTCCTCAGCCGGCCGCTGGACCTCGATACATTCAACGGCCTGCTGGGCGTGGACCGCGTTATCGGAAAAAATGACTCGGCGTCTTGCCAAACTGTTTCTTGAACATGCTGGTAAAGGCACTCGGGCTTTCGTAGCCCAGCCCGAGGGCGACGTCGATAATCTTCTGCCCCACGGCAAGGCGCTCCAGTGCCAGCAGCAACCGCGCTTGCTGGCGCCACTGGCCAAAGGTCATGCCGGTTTCCTTGCGAAACAGGCGCTGGATGGTTTTCTGGTCCAGGTCCAGGCGCTCGCTCCAATCGGCGACAGTGGAGGCATCGCCGGGGTCATCCTGCCACGCCACGCAGATCTGGTTGATTCGCGGGTCGGCGGGCTGCGGCAGCGACAACGGCAAGGCCGGCAACAGCGCAAGCTCGTCGAGTATCAGGTGCATGATCCGCGCATCGCGCGAGTCTTCGGCATACGGCGGCTTCAGGCTCACCGACGCCTTGATCAATTCGCTGAGCAGCGGCGAAACGCTCACCGCCTTGGTCTCGGTGGGCAGGTTCGGGAAACTGTCGGGGCGTACAAACACACTGCGCATCTTCAGCGGCCCCACACACCGCAGGGAATGCCGATGGCCGCAGGGCATCCAGAAACCGCGATTGGGCGGCACCGTCCACTGGTTGTGCGCCGAATGCACCACCATCACGCCCTCGATGGCGTAGAGCAGTTGATGCTTCTCATGGCTGTGCTCGGGGATCACCCAGTTCTCGGGATAGTCAGTGGCCGAACTGATGACGGTCCAGGCGCCCTCATCGATTTCTTGCAGAAATAGATCCAGTGATTTGATGATTTCGCCCTTTTTGCAATGGTTACTGCCCGAATTTCGCGAGACAGGCATTTTCGGCAAATCTAGCATAAACGCCGTACCTATAAATAGAGCAGCGCTTCACATCATCGCTGCCCGCTCCACACCGTTCGCTGCCTTGCATGGAATACCTGTATGTCCACCCTGACCGCGTCACCCGCCGCCACGGCGAGCACTCCTCAAGCCAGTGCTGCGCAAACAAGCCCCTTGGTCATGCGTATCCTCGGCGCCTGCGCCCTGGCCCACCTGATCAATGACCTGATCCAGGCCGTGCTGCCGTCGATATACCCGATGCTCAAGGCCAACTACGGCCTGACCTTCACCCAGGTCGGCCTGATCACCTTGACCTTCCAACTGACCGCGTCGCTGCTACAACCGTGGATCGGCTACCACACCGACCGTCACCCCAAGCCCTGGCTACTGCCGGCGGGCATGGTGTGCACCTTGATCGGCATCCTGATGCTGGCATTTGTCGGCAGTTTCCCGGCGATCCTGCTGGCAGCGGGCCTGGTGGGCGTGGGCTCGTCGACCTTCCACCCGGAAACCTCGCGCGTCGCCCGCCTGGCCTCCGGCGGACGCTACGGCCTGGCGCAATCGACCTTCCAGGTGGGCGGCAATACGGGCAGCGCCCTGGGCCCATTGCTGGCGGCGGCGATCATCATTCCCTACGGCCAGGGTCATATCGCCTGGTTCGGGCTGTTCGCGGTCTTCGCCATCCTGGTGCTCTACGGCCTGAGCCGCTGGTACCGCAACCACCTCAACCTGTTCAAGCTCAAGCAAGGTGGCCAGGCCAGCCATGGCCTGTCGAAAGGCCGCGTGGCCTTTGCCCTGGTGGTGCTGGCCGTCCTGGTCTTCTCCAAATACTTCTACATGACCAGCCTGACCAGCTACTTCACGTTCTACTTGATTGAAAAATTCCAGCTGTCGGTCTCCAGCTCCCAGATGTACCTGTTCCTGTTCCTCGGCGCGGTTGCCGTCGGCACCTTCGCCGGCGGCCCGATCGGCGACAGGATCGGCCGCAAGAAAGTCATCTGGTTCTCGATTCTCGGCGCTGCGCCGTTCACCCTGGCCCTGCCTTACGTCGACCTGTTCTGGACCGCTGTCCTCAGCGTGATCATCGGCTTTGTCCTCGCCTCGGCATTCTCGGCCATCGTGGTGTTTGCCCAGGAACTGGTGCCAGGCAATGTCGGCATGATCGCCGGGATATTCTTCGGCCTGATGTTCGGCTTCAGCGGGATTGGCGCGGCGCTACTGGGCCTGCTCGCCGATAGCCATGGCATCGAGTACGTCTACACACTGTGCTCGTTCCTGCCGCTGGTGGGCATCCTCACGATACTGCTGCCCTCGACCAAAGGCGTCTGACTGGCCGATCATCAGATGGCTGTATGCCATACGATGAGGGCTCTGAAAAAACCTGCGTGTGCGCTTACAATCCCGGTTCAAACGCACACCCAGGCAGACCCGGCACGAAATGACGCTCGACCCTCCCACGATTTTGGCACTCACCGTTGCCCTGGCAGCCGCTGCCGCCTTGTACCTGGCCATTGAATGGCGCAGCGTACGCGAACCGTCGCTGCTGTACTGGAGCGCCGGTTTCGCCATCATCACGATCGGCTCCACCCTGGCGCTGCTGCGCAGCAGCGGCTTTCTGATGATCGGTATCTGGTTCGCCAACGGCTTGCTGGTGAGCGCACACTTTCTGTTTTTGCTCGGTGTGGCGCGGTTCACCCACGTGCGGCTGTCGCGGTTATGGCTGCTGATGCTGTTCGCCTGGTTCGGCATGCTGATGTTGCCGGCCGAACTGCCCTGGTCCAAAGCCATGCTGGGGGTGCAGTCGCTACTGGTGGCACTGCCGACCTTGCGCGCCAGTTTCCTGCTGCGGCCCCATGGCAAATCGTTAAGCATCGGCGCGGTGCAACTGCGTTATGTGCTGCTGGCCCACGGCGTGTTCTACGTGGCCAAGGCGCTGTCTGTGCTGATCCCCGGCACGTTGATCGACCTGGCGGCGTTCAAGGGCGAGATCATCCAGATCTCCCTGGTGGAAGGCGCCATGGCGATCATGCTGATCGCCCTGTCCATGACCGGCTCCGAACGCTATCGCCGCGAACAGCAGATCGCCCGCCTGGCCGCCCGCGACCCACTCACCGCCCTCTACAACCGCCGCGCCCTCGACCTGCGCGCACCACGGCTGCTGGCCCAGGTGTCACCGTCGCAGCCGGGGGCGTTGCTGCTGATCGATATCGACAACTTCAAAGGGGTCAACGACCACCACGGCCATACTTCCGGCGACCGCTTGCTGATCGCCTTGAGTGAAATGATCCGCAGCCTGGTGCCCCAGGGCGCACTGGCGGCGCGACTGGGCGGGGACGAATTCGTCATCCTGCTGAACCCGGTCTCCAAGGAGCAGGTGATCGAACTGGGCAGCGACCTGCGCGAGCAGTTTCAACAACTTGCCGCACAAACCTTTGCCACCCCCGAACGCGTCACCTTGAGCATCGGCGCCAACCTGTTCGACCAACCGCCCCCGAGCCTGGCCGCCTTGATCGAACAAGGCGACACCACGCTGTATGAATCCAAGCGGGGTGGGCGTGACAGCATCCGGCTGGTGGATCGTACGGGCGTCGGCGCCTACCGCTAGAGGTGGAGCAGATCATTCATCCTTAAACCCCTTCACCACGAGATAAAGCAACGGCCCAAGCGAAACGAACACCGCCGTCAGCAAAAAATACGGCAACAGCGACGCTGTCGAGCGCCCTCGCCTCCGCCCATCCTTATACATCCACACACAGGCCAGCAGCGCCATCAGGTACAGGTCGATCACCACTTGCGCCGTGTCCGGTCGTGACAGCAATTCGCGTCCGAACGCGATCAACGACTGTTCGGCGGTCAGCATCGTGGCCAGGGTATACAGCGAAAAACCCAGCAAACCCGCCAGGGCAATATAAGGTCTATGCATGGTCTCGTCCTTGGTGTGATCGAGGCCCAGGTTAGTGATAGGGTTGGCCCCCTCGCAATGACCTCGGAGGTCATGAACCCGCCATGGATACTCCCGCTACCGCCGGCGAGCACCTGCGCCAGCTACGCCGACAGGCACGCTTGAGCCAGCTCGATCTGGCCCTGATCACCGGCATTTCCCAGCGCCACCTCAGCTGTCTCGAAACCGGCCGCGCCAAGCCAAGCCCGGCCACCCTGCACACCTTGCTGAGTGCCCTGGAGACGCCGCTGGAGCAGTGCAACCGCGTGTTCCTCGCCGCTGGTTTCGCGCCCCGCTACACCGCCACCCCGCTCACCTCGCCGGCCATGGCGGCGATTCGTGAAGCGGTCGAGCATGTACTGCACGCCAACAATCCGGCCCCCGCAATCCTGCTGGGCAGCCACTGGGACGTGTTGGCGGCCAATGCCAGTACCGGCGTGCTGTTTGAACTGCTGGGGATCGAGCCACGCGTAGACGGCTTGAACCTGCTGACCACCCTGCTGCAACCCGGCGGCCTCGGCGATCACCTGGTCAATGCCGAAGAAATCCGCAGCCTCGCCTGGCAGCGGGCAACCCGTGAAGCGCTGGGCGATCCCACGTTGGCGGCGTTGCTGGCGAACCTGCCGAAACCAGGCAACGCCGATCTGCCCAAGGCACTGCCACCCCTGGTGCTGACCCGCATCCGCTCACCCCAGGGCGAGCTGAATTTCCTGTCGATCTTCACCACCTTTGGCATGCCCCAGGACATCACCCTGGCCTCGCTGCGTATCGAACATCTGATTCCTGCAGACGCCGCCACCTGGCAGGTCATGCGTGCCGCCTATGAAGCGTATTCGGCGCTGGTTTTGTGAAATATCTGTACGTAGACTGCCGCCATACCCCCACCTGAAGGCGGCGAAAAAAACTCATGCAAGTTACCGAAGTCTCCATTGCCCAATTGCGCGCGGCGCTTGAAACCGGCCAGACCACGGCCGTTGAACTGGTCCAGGCTTACCTGGCACGGATCGATGCCTATGACGGCCCGCAGACGCCGACCGCGCTGAACGCGGTGGTGGTGCGCAACCCCGAAGCCCTGCAGGAAGCCGCCGCGTCCGATGCGCGCCGGGCACGGGGCGAAACGTTGGGGCCACTGGATGGCATCCCCTACACCGCCAAGGACAGCTACCTGGTCAAGGGCCTGACGGCCGCGTCCGGCAGCCCGGCGTTCGCCCAACTGGTCGCCCACCGCGACGCCTTCACCATCGAGCGCCTGCGGGCCAGTGGCGCCATCTGCCTGGGCAAGACCAACATGCCGCCGATGGCCAATGGCGGCATGCAACGCGGCGTGTATGGCCGCGCGGAAAGCCCGTATAACGCCGCCTACCTCACCGCACCGTTCGCCTCCGGCTCCTCCAACGGCGCCGGTACTGCAACCGCCGCCAGCTTCGCGGCTTTCGGTATGGCCGAAGAAACCTGGTCAAGCGGACGCGGGCCGGCATCCAACAATGGCTTGTGTGCCTACACACCCTCCCGTGGCGTGATTTCGGTGCGCGGCAACTGGCCGCTGACCCCGACCATGGACGTGGTGGTGCCCTACGCACGCACCATGGCCGACCTGCTGGAAGTGCTCGACGTGGTGGTCGCCGAAGACCCCGACACCCGTGGCGACTTATGGCGCCTGCAACCCTGGGTGCCGATCCCCAGCGTCGCCTCGGTGCGCCCGGCGTCCTACGCGGCACTGGCCGCGTCGCCCGCTACCCTCGCCGGCAAACGTTTCGGCGTACCCCGCATGTACATCAACGCCGACCCTGACGCCGGCACCAGCGAAAAGCCCGGAATCGGTGGCCCGACCGGGCAAAAGATCCACACCCGCGCCAGCGTCATCGCGTTGTGGCAAGCCGCCCGCCAGGCCCTCGAAGCCGCCGGTGCCGAAGTGCTCGAAGTGGATTTCCCGCTGGTGTCCAACTGTGAAGGCGATCGCCCCGGCGCGCCGACGGTGTTTACCCGCGGCCTGGTGTCCAAGGAGTTCCTGCACGATGAGTTGTGGGAGCTTTCTGCATGGGCTTTCGATGACTTTCTGCGCGCCAACAATGACCCGCACCTGAACCGCCTGGCGGACGTCGATGGGCCGAAGATTTTCCCCCACGACCCCGGCACCTTGCCCAACCGCGAAGACGACCTGGCCGCCGGCATGGACGAGTATGTGCGCATGGCCCAGCGCGGCATCACGCCCTGGGACCAGATCAGCAGCCTGCCCGATGGCCTGCGCGGCCTTGAACAGACACGCCGGATCGACCTGGAAGAGTGGATGGAAACGCTCGGGCTCGACGCGGTGATCTTTCCAACCGTGGCCGACGTGGGGCCGGCGGATGCCGATGTGAACGAGGTGTCGGCGGATATTGCCTGGAGCAACGGCGTGTGGGTGGCCAACGGCAACCTCGCCATTCGCCACCTGGGCGTGCCCACAGTGACGGTGCCAATGGGGGTGATGGCCGATATCGGCATGCCGGTCGGGCTGACGTTTGCTGGCCGCGCCTACGATGACTCGGCGCTGCTGCGGTTCGCTTCGGCGTATGAAGCGACCGGCAGCAAACGCCTGATCCCCCCGCGCACCCCGGCGCTGGCAACGAACTGACGCAGACAGTGCACTCAACCCATTGATTATCAAGGATTAAAATCACCGCTCAAACGACCGGTTTTTTTGTGGCAAGCGGGGCTGTTGTGGCAAGCGGGCTTGCCTGTGGCGAGCGGGCTTGCCCCGCGTTGGGGCGCGAAGCGGCCCCATTACAGGCGATATGTTTTTAACTGACACACCGCGGTGCCTGGTTTTGGGGCTGCTGCGCAGCCCAACGCGGGGCAAGCCCGCTCGCCACAGGCAAGACCGCTCGCCACAACAGCCCCGCTCGCCTCACACCGTGAGCGGCACTGCAATCAACAGGATCGCCGTGCCATGGGTCAATATCGCCGCCAACACGCCGTAACGCATGCGCACCAACGCACAGGCCAGCCCTTCGATCAGAGTAAACAGCAACACCGGCCAGCCCAACTGAGTGACGCTCAGGGCCAGGAATGCATGGCAGGCCGCAAAGGCCACGCCACTGATCAAGGCCGCCCGTAATGGCGTCAGTTGCTGCTCGAGATACCCCTGCAAATAACCGCGAAACAGCACTTCTTCCAAGGCGTTGGCACCATAAGCCAACACCACCATGCCCGGCAGCCATACCCAGTAGCCAGGGATCCCATGCGCCTCGATGCCCTGATACAGCCGCAACGGCACTCCGATCAGGCAGCCCACGACAAGCCCCACCGCAAGGCCCAGCGCCCGATGCCCCCTGGACCAGACAACCCACCGCGACCATTCCGGCGCCATTTGGGCAAGCAGCGCAATCAGCAGCAGCGACAGACCACCCAGCGCCGCCAGCACAAACGTATTGGCCGTGAACGCAATCTGCACGGCGTCACTGAGCGCCCACAGCCCCAGCGGCGTCATGACATCGCGCATCAGCACAAATGCCACCAGCAGAATCAGGATACGCATCGCCGGCAATGACCTGGGCGTCAGCACGAACCACAGACCGAGCAGCAGCACGCCCGGCGCCACGTAAGCGGTGTAGTGGAGCAATACCGCCATGCCTTGGGCGATCATCGGCGGTTCAATCGTGGGTGACGGCCGTCAGTTCGATCCATGGTCATGCCCCCTTGTGGCGACGCTGCCATTCATCCACGACATCGCCCAGGGTCTTAGGCTGCTCGTTGCGGATCCAGGCCATGAACGGCCGATCGAACCTGAACCCAGGGCCGCAGTGTTCGAGCATGAAACGGCGCACGTTCTGAGTGTTTTTATAGCGTGGGGTGACGGGGGTGCTACGGGTGATGGGGTCGCTGTGCCAATTGAAATCCATTTGCCTGTGCCTCTGATCCCTCGGGAGCACGCAGCATAGCGCCAAAATGCCACTGCGGGCGCCGCTCAACCGACGCCCACAGTGGTTTTTTCAGCACCCGGTCAGGCGAAACTGGCGTCTCGCGTGTTGACGAATAGCGCATAGATCGAATGGCTGCCGGCCATGAACAGGCGGTTGCCTTCGCGGCCACCAAAGCACAGGTTGGGGCAACGCTCCGGCAACGAGATGTGCCCGATCGCCTTGCCCTGCGGGTTGAATACGCGCACGCCATCGAGCTTTTCCAGGTCAGCCTTGGGGTCGCCATTCCCGCCCCAGCCACACCAGAGGTTGCCGCTCTCGTCGCACTTGATACCGTCCAGCGCGGCGTAATCCAGCCCCTCGATGTGTTTGCGGCGTGCGCCGAGGGTGCCGTCGGCGTTGACGTCGATCGCCCAGATCAGCCGGTTGGGCTTGGCCCGCCCCTCCACCACGTACAGGGTCTTTTCATCCGGCGAAAAGCACAGTCCGTTCGGCCCATTGAGGTCCTCGATCACCCGCGTGACCATGCCGCTTTCGCCGTCGATACGATAGACCCCATGGGGCTGGGTGGGCGTGATCTTGTGCCCTTCGTAGTTGTTGCCGGTCTGGAATGGCGGGTCGCTGAACCACACCGAGCCATCGCGCTTGCACACGATATCGTTGGGTGAGTTGAAAGGTTTGCCGTCATAACTGTCCGCCAGCACGGTAATGCTGCCGTTGTGCTCGGTGCGGGTGATACGCCGCCCCTCGCGGGAGGTGGTCGAGCCTTCGCACACCAGCAGCCGGCCCTGGCGATCCCGGCACATGCCGTTGGAGAAGTTGGCATTGTCGCGGTACACCGACAGGCTATCGGTCACTTCGTCCCAGCGCACGATGCGGTTGTTGGGAATATCGCTGAGCAGCAGGTAGCGGCCATCGCCGATCCAAACGGGCCCCTCGGCCCAGCGCAAACCGCTGGCAAGCCGTTCGACGCTGGCATTGAACAGGCGCAACTCGAGGAAACTGTCGTCGAGCACCTTGATCAGTGGGTCGGGGTAACGCTGGCTCAACGGCTCCGCCGCTTGCGCCAACTCGGGCAGATTGCCCAGCACCGCCACCGACGCCGAAACCGCCAGGGAGCGCTTGAGAAATACGCGGCGGCTGTGGTCGGTGCGGGCAGGCAAAGGGGGAAAATCCATGGGTATCTCCGTTATTTTATTGTTAGACGGGACACTAGTTTTAACCTGTGATGAGACATCGTACAAGACAGAAAACCTCGCAAACCCTCCACAACCCAAGACAATGCGCAAATTGTCTAAATTTTACTTTCCAAAAGCCCTGCGACTATTGCAATGTTGTACGACAACATGACTTGCGACATGTTGCCCGTACACCTCCCCACAACAATAAGGAAACACCCATGCAAAACGTCAAAGTGCTGATCGGTTTTCTCTGCCTGTTCAGCGGGTATGTGGCCGCTGCCCCTGCCGCCGACAAAGACGTCGCCCAAGCGGTCGACCACCTGACCCAGGCCATGCTGCATAAAGACCTTAAGCAGCTCCAGAGCCTGACCGCCGAGAACCTCACCTACGGCCACTCCAGCGGCAAGATCCAGAACAAGCAGGAGTTCATCGCCGATATCGAGACCGGTCGCAGTGGCTTCAAGACCCTGGAAATGCAGAAGCAGACCATCACCTTGAGCGGCGATACCGCCCTGGTGCGCAACCACTTCTCGGCCCTGGCGGTGAACAGCGGTAAGGAAGTGCCGACCGAAATCGAGAACTTCCAGATCTGGCAGAAGCAAAAAGGCCACTGGCTGCTGATCGGTCGCCAGGCGTTTAAATTCTGATGGCTAGCGGTGAGCCATCGGGCTCACCACTGCACCACCTTGCGCACCTTCACCAACGCCTCGCGCAGCGCCGGCATGTCCACCGAACCCAAGGCCAGGCGCAATGCATGGGGCACGTGGACCGAGACGGCGAAGGGCTCGGCGGTGGAGACGGAAATGCCGTCGCGCTGCAAGGTCATGGCCACTTGATCGGCGCGGGCCTCTTCCGCCAGGGGCAACCACAGGAAGTACGATGACGGGTGGCTGATGTAGGCCACCCCCTTCAGTACCTGCGCCGCCAAGGCTTGCCGCGCCCGCGCATCCTCGCGCTTTTGTGCTTCAAGTTGCGCCACCGTGCCATCCTCGAGCCAGGCAACCGCAATCGCACTCATCACCCCCGGCACGTTCCAAGTGGTGGCCATGATGGTGCGCTCCAGTGCCTTCACCCAATCCAGAGGGGCGGCGATAAATCCCACGCGCAGGCCGGTCGCGACACTTTTCGACAACCCGCCCACGTAGACCGTGCGCTCCGGCGCCAACCTCGCCAAGGGCAGCGGCACGTCCTCGGCGAGGAACGCGTAGGCCGCGTCCTCGATGATCATCAGGTTGTACTGACGGGCAATCTCCACCAACTGCTCGCGCTGCGCCAGGCTCATCACCCAGCCCAACGGGTTATGCAGGGTCGGCATGCTGTAAACCGCGCGCACCGGGCGTTTGCGACACAAACCTTGCAGATGGTCCAGGTCCGGGCCGTGGGCCGTGACCGGGATGGCGACGATCTCCAGGTGCAGGGTCTCGGCCAGTACTTTGAACCCCGAATACGTCAAGGCGTCGACAGCGATCACATCACCGGGCTTGAGCAAGGCCATCATCGTCACGGCCAACCCGTGCTGGGCACCGCTGACCACCAACACCTGTTCGGCCTCGACCGTCAGCCCTCGGTTCAACAGATGCCGCGCGACGGCGGCGCGCTCATGCAGGCGACCGGCGTGGGGCTGGTAACGCAGCAGCGCTTCGAGGTCGCCGGACAGCGCCAACTGGCGCAATGCGGTGCGCAGCAAGTCGGCCTGGCCCGGCAAGGACGGGTAGTTGAAATTCAGATCGAGCATGCCCGCCGCCACGCTCATCTGCCCGCTGCCCTGCCCCGGCGGCAGCGCGATTTCGCGCACAAAGGTGCCCCGGCCGGTCTCGCCACTGACCAGGCCCATGGCCTCCAGCTCGGCATATACCCGGCTGGCGGTGACCAGCGCCAGGCCATGCTCGGCGGCCAGTTGGCGGTGGGTCGGCATCCGCGTGCCGGGTGGCATGCTGCCCGAGCGAATGGCCTCGGCGAAGCGATCGACCAACGACTTGTAACGCGCGCGCGGCATAAGCGATGTATCCATGACAATTTTTTGATTGTCTTTATCTTCGACCCTAGGATGCCTTCCACGCAACTCATCCTTTTCGGACGCCTCTCATGGAACGTACATCTCCCCTGCGCACCCTGGATACCAGCACCCAAGGCTGGATCAACGGCTTTATCGGCGTGGTGATCTTCAGCGGCTCGTTGCCGGCCACGCGCCTGGCGGTGATGGAATTCGACCCGGTGTTCCTCACCATGATCCGCGCCGCCATCGCCGCTTTATTGGGGCTGGCCTTGCTGTGGCTGTTCAAGGAGAAACGCCCCGCGCGCCATCAATGGAGGCCCCTGGTCATCGTCGCCCTCGGCGTGGTCATCGGCTTTCCCCTGCTCACTGCGCTGGCGCTGCAATACGTCACCTCCGCGCACTCCATCGTCTTCATCGGCCTGCTGCCGCTGGCGACCGCGGTGTTTGGCGTACTGCGCGGCGGCGAGCGCCCGCGCCCGGTGTTCTGGCTGTTTTCGATCCTCGGCAGTGTGCTGGTGATGGGTTATGCCTTTGCCCAAGGCTTGAGCGCCGCACCTGCGGGTGATGTGCTGATGCTGTTGGCGGTGCTGGTGTGCGGCCTGGGGTATGCCGAAGGCGCCACATTGTCGCGCAGCCTGGGCGGCTGGCAGGTGATCTGCTGGGCGCTGGTGGTGTCGTTGCCGGTGGTGGTGCCGTTGAGCCTGGTCATGGCGCCGCCTGGCTTCAGCGGCATCAGCCTACCGGCCTGGTTGAGCCTGGGCTATGTGTCGCTGTTCAGCATGTTGATCGGCTTCGTATTCTGGTATCGCGGCTTGGCCCAGGGCGGCATTGCCGCGGTCGGCCAGTTGCAGCTGTTGCAACCGTTCTTCGGCCTGGCGCTGGCCGCGGGCGTGCTGCATGAACAGGTCAGCCTGGGCATGCTGCTGGTGACGGTCGCGGTGATCGGCTGCGTAGCCGGGGCCAAGCGGTTCGCGCGCTAACGCTGCGGCGCGACCATCTTGAACTTGATGTTGATATCGTCGGACACCACGCTGTTCCCGGCCCACTCACCTTCGCCGATCTTGAAGTCGCCGCGCTTGAGAATGAACTCCCCGTCGAACACGCCGATGCCATCCAGCTCCTTGAGCACCACGCTGAGCAGCACCGGACGCGTAGTGCCCTTGATCGTCAGGTTGCCACTGATTTTGAAGCGGTTATCGCCCAGGGCCGTGATACCGGTGGACTCATACACGCCCACCGGATAGGCCGCGGTATCGAACCACGAGACCCGTTGCAGCTCGTTGTTCGCATCGGCGCTGCCGGCATCGATACTCGCCAGTTGGATCTTGAGCAAGGCATGTCCGGTCTCGGGCTTTTGCGTGTCAAAGCTCAGCGTGCCTTCAAAGTCGCCGAAGGTGCCATACACCCGCTGCCCCAACTGCGTATAGGTAAAACTGATCTGGCTGGCGGTGCGGTTGACGTCCGTGTACTCCGCCGCCTGGACACAGCCGATAAATCCAAGGACAACGGCCAACGACAGCATTCGACGCTTCATGCCACGCTCCGCAAAAAAAATGGATGTATTCCCATCAGGTGCATGTCCTGCTAAACAGAATAGTCACCCACAACAATAAGGACGCCGCATGCACGCCCCTTCGCTACAGGACACCACCGCGCCGGAAGGCATCTGCTACGGCTGCGGCGGCAGTAACCCCCATGGCTTGCACATCAAGAGCCGCTGGGATGCCGATGGTGTCCATGTCGTCGCCGAACATCACCCCGAGGCAAAATACAGCGGCTGGCCCGACCTGGTCTACGGCGGCTTGATCGCCATGTTGGTGGACTGCCATTCCAACTGGACCGCCATGGCTTACCACTACCGTGCCGAACAGCGCGAACCCGGCAGCCTGCCGCGCATCGACTGCGTCACCGGCAACCTGGGCATCAAATTTATCAAGCCCACGCCGATGGGCGTGCCCCTTATCCTGCGCGCTCGGGTCGAGGGTGAGGTGGGGCGCAAAAGCCGTGTGGTCTGCGAGGTGTACGCCGGCGAGGTGCTCACGGCCATCGGTGATTCGCTGTTCGTGCGCGTCGATACACGCCAACTGGCCGCCGCCGCCCATGGCCGTGACAGCTGATCCTGGTCTACATTGACTGGCACCGCTAATCGAGGACCGAACCGATGACTCGTCTCACCGCGAAAGACTTTGCCCCCGAATTGCTGGAACTCTACGACGGCTATGCGCACGGCAAGATCAACCGCCGCGAATTTCTCGACCGCGCCGCGCTGTTCACCTTGGGCGGCCTCACCGCCTCGGCCCTGCTGGCCGCCCTGAGCCCCAACTATGCCCTGGCCGAACAGGTGAAATTCACCGACCCGGACATCGTCGCCGACTACATCACCTACCCCTCGCCCAAGGGCAACGGCACGGTGCGTGGCTACCTGGTGCGCCCGGCCAAGGCCGCCGGCAAGCTGCCAGCGGTGGTGGTGGTCCACGAAAACCGTGGCCTCAATCCCTACATCGAAGACGTCGCCCGACGCCTGGCCAAAGCCGGGTTTATCGCCCTCGCGCCAGACGGCCTGACCTCGGTGGGCGGCTATCCCGGCAACGATGAAAAAGGCGTGGAACTGCAACAGAAAGTTGACCCGACCAAGCTGATGAACGACTTCTTCGCCGCCATCGAATGGCTGATGCACCACGACAGCAGCACCGGCAAGGTCGGCATCACCGGCTTCTGCTATGGCGGCGGCGTGGCCAATGCCGCAGCGGTGGCCTACCCGGAGCTGGGCGCGGCGGTGTCGTTCTACGGCCGCCAACCGGAAGCCAAGGACGTGCCGCGCATCAAGGCGCCGATCATGCTGCATTACGGCGAGCTGGATACGCGGATCAACGAGGGTTGGCCGGCGTATGAAAAGGCCCTGAAGGCCGCCGGCACCACCTATGAAGCGTATATCTACAAGAGCGCCAACCATGGTTTCCATAACGATTCGACACCGCGTTATGACGAGGCAGCGGCGAACCTGGCGTGGGAAAGGACGCTGGGCTGGTTCCGTAAATACCTGGCCTGATCGCAATCCAAATGTGGGAGAGGGCTTGCCCCCGATGGGGTTGGGTCAGTCATAAGTATGGTGACTGACACACCGCAATCGGGGGCAAGCCCCCTCCCACATTGGAGCATCACCACATTCCGGATCAGTGTTCCAAGGCATACCGGCGGCAATGGTTGAGATAGCCCTGCTCATCGCTACCCACCCACTCGGTACATCTACCAGGGCGCCAACTGGGCTGGTTCCACGGATACCTGGCCTGATCGCAATCCAAATGTGGGAGGGGGCTTGCCCCCGATGGCGGTGGTTCAGTTATAGATAAGTTGACTGACACACCGAAATCGGGGGCAAGCCCCCTCCCACATTGGAGCATCACCACATTCCGGATCAGTGTTCCAAGGCATACCGGCGGCAATGGTTGAGGTAGCCCTGCTCATCGCTACCCACCCACTCGGTACATCTACCAGGGCGCCAACTGGGCTGGTTCCACCGATACCTGGCCTGATCGCAATCCAAATGTGGGAGGGGGCTTGCCCCCGATGAGGCTGGGTCAGTCACAAGTATGGTGACTGACACACCGCAATCGGGGGCAAGCCCCCTCCCACATTGGAGCATCACCACATTCCAGTTCAGTGTTCCAAGGCATACCGGCGGCAATGGTTGAGATAGCCCTGCTCATGACTGCCCACCAACTGCACCACACTGGTCCATAACCAGGACGGCGCATCCAGCTGTCTGGAGCGGTTTTGCTGCAACACCGCCATCCAGTCCTTACGCGTCGCCCGGTCCATCTGCCGGGCATGGGCGATACCGACCACGCGCGCCAGGTAGCCGGCGGCGTGCATGGCATCGAGTTCACTCAGTTCATCCAGTTCCAGCTTCATGTCCTGGGGCAGCAGTTCGCGGATGAAGAAGCCATGATCCAGAAACCGTGTCGCCACCATGCGTTCACCCAAGCCCGGCGACAGTTGGCGTGCGCCCTCCACCACCCGGCGGCCGTTATCCCTGGGCATCTTCGCCCGCGCCGCGCGCGGTGCAGCGGCGCCGACGGCTTCCTTGATGTCGATCAGGCAGTATTCCTCATCGTCCTTGTCGCCCACCCCCAGCAATACGGCATAGCGCAACAGGCCCAGGGAACTGCAGCCTTTGACCCAATAGGCCGAATCCAGCAGTTCGACCTTGGCGTCCTTGGGGCGGCCCTTGAGGGAAGTGACCAACTGATGGATTTCATCCGACGCGCAGACACTTTCCAGCGCATTTTTTTCCGCCCGCGACAGCGACCAGAAATGCTTGCCCAACGGGATGGTCGGTCGCACGTTGTCGATACGCTCGCGGGCCAGGCTTTTCCAGGTGCGCTCCACAGCGCTGCGCATTCCCGCCTTGACCTGGGACGGACGCGGCGGTGCCTCATCGGGCTTGTCCTTGAACGCCTGTTCGTAGCCCACCATCATTTCTTCGAGCATACGCGCGGTGGTCACCCCCGGCAGGTCCGAGCCGCGCGCGGCGGTGGCCAGGGACAGCGCCAGGCGCACCAGGTCGTGGGCCGGGTTGCCGATCACGGCCTGGTCAAGGTCGCGGATATGCATATCGATGCGCCCTTTGTTGTCACCGGTAGGCCCCAGGTTGCCGGCGTGGCAGTCACCACAGATCCAGATCGCCGGGCCTTGAGGCAGGCGCCTGCCCATCTGGCTGTGCAGCCATTCGTAGAATTGCACGGTACTGCCGCGCACATACGCGTGGGCGGAGCGTGCCATCTTCAGGTTTCGCAGTTGGATCAGGTGGGGCATACGGGCGGAGGGACGCGGGATTTTCATTGATTAACTCAGTGCAGGTGTAGCGGTAGAACGCCGGCCCCGAGCAAATGTTTCATTATGTTTCAAAAATAAACTCAGACACGCCCACCCTCCTCCAGCAACCACGCCTTGAACGCCAGCATCGCCGAGGTCTCGGCCCGTGACTGCAAGCGCGTCAACCAATAGCTGCCGGTGCTGATGCCGACGTCGAACGGCTGGCGAATCACATCACTCTCCAGTTGCCGCGAGAACATCAGCGCCGGTGCCAGCGCCACGCCGATGCCTTGCAGCGCCGCTTCCATCATGGCCAGCGACGAGTCGAACACAATACTGCGCGGCACCAGCGTATCGGCGGGCAACCCGGCAGCCTGGAACCACAGGTTCCACTCATCGGCGCGGTAGGAGCGCAGCAACGTGTGCTTCAGCAGGTCGGCTGGCGCGTGCAATTGCTCGGCAAGCGTGGGCACACACAGTACGCTCAGCGGTGCTTCGAGCAACTGGCAAGCGTCGGTGCCGTGCCAGGCCCCGGCGCCGAAGCGGATCGCGTAATCGAGACCTTCGGCGGCCACGTCGACACGGTTGTTGTGGGTGGACAGGCGCAGGTCGATGAACGGGTAGCGGCTCTGGAAGTCCGGCAGGCGTGGCAACAGCCAGCCCACGGCAAAGGTGCCGACCGCTCCCACCGTGAGCACCTCACGGTAGTGCCCGCCTTCGAACTGGCCCAAGGTATGGGCAATGCGGTCGAACGACTCGCGTACCACCGGCAGCAGGGTTTCGCCTTCGCGGGTCAGCATCAGGCCGCGCGGCAGGCGCTTGAACAGGGCGACATTAAGCTGCGCCTCCAGGCTTTTCACCTGATGGCTGACCGCCGCCTGGGTCACGCACAACTCGATGGCCGCGCGGGTAAAGCTCAAATGCCGGGCAGAGGCCTCGAAGGCCCGCAAGGCATTGAGGGGCAAATGGGAACGGAGCATGTTGACCCCAGATTTTCTAATGGCTGGTGCGAGATATCATCGTTTGCTCGTGACCGGCGAACTGCCTACATTGGCCTCGCCCGCGCAGGCTCTTCATTCAATCGATCATTCTCATGGAAGCCTTATCATGCCCCAACATTTATTGTCTGGCGTGCGTAATTTCACGGCCCTCGCGGTCTTTATCGCCGCCGGCAACTGCCTGGCCGCCACCGACCTGCGGGCGGTGGTGGATGCCAACGTCAAACCGCTGATGCAGCAGCAATCGATTCCAGGCCTGGTAGTGGGTGTGGTGCGGGACGGCAAGGCGCAATACTTTAACTACGGCGTCGCAGCCACCGACACCCGCCAGCCGGTCAGCGAAAATACCTTGTTCGAAGTCGGCTCGGTGAGCAAAACCTTCACCGCCACCCTGGCCGGTTACGCCGTCGCCACCGGCGCACTCACACTGTCAGACCCGGCCAACCACTACCTGCCAGCCCTGGGCGGCGGCACGTTCGCGCACATCAGCGTGCTCAACCTCGGCACCTACACTGCTGGCGGCTTGCCCCTGCAATTCCCCGCCAAGGCGGATAACAGCCAGGGCATGATCAGCTACTTCCAGCACTGGAAACCCGACTTCGCCCCCGGCACCCAGCGCCTGTATTCCAACCCGAGCCTGGGGCTGTTCGGCTACCTCGCGGCGCAGAGCCTGAAGCAGCCGTTCGATCAGGCGATGGAGAATACCCTGTTGCCCGCACTCGGGCTCAAGCACACCTTCGTCAAGGTGCCCCAGAGCCAGATGAGCCTGTACGCCCAAGGCTATGGCAAAGATGGCAAACCCGTGCGCGTCGGTCCCGGCGCCATGGACAGCGAAGCCTACGGCATCAAGACCAGCGCTGCGGACCTGCTGAAGTACGTTGACGTGAACATGCACCCGGCGAATCTGGATAAAACCCTGCAGCAGGCGATTACCGTCACTCACACGGGTTACTACAGCGTTGACGGCATGACCCAGGGCCTCGGCTGGGAAATGTACCCCTACCCGATCCAGCTCGATGCGTTGATTGCCGGCAACTCCACCCCCATGGCAATGGAGCCGCACAAGGTCAACTGGCTGACCCCACCACAAGCGCCCCGCGCCGACACCCTGGTGAACAAGACCGGCTCCACCAATGGGTTTGGCGCCTATGTGGCGTATGTGCCGAGCAAGGGCGTGGGCGTGGTGATATTGGCGAACAAGAACTACCCGAACGCCGAACGGGTAAAAGTTGCCCATGCAATTTTGAGTGCGATGGACCAATAGAGCCGGACGCAAAACCAATGTGGGAGGGGCAAGCCCCAATGCCAGTCAGTTAAGGCACTTTGTAGGAGCGAGCTTGCTCGCGAAAAACGCCCAGGCAACGCGTTCATTCTCGATAAACGGGGTGGCCCTGAGTTCTTCGCGAGCAAGAACTAGGCGTCCCCCTCGCTCCTACAGTGAATCACCTGTGGAGTCGCGTTACATCCCCAGCCAGTGCGGCAAGGCCAGCGAGATGAACGGCAAGTACGTGACCATGATCAGGAACACCAGCAGGATCATCAGCCACGGCAATGCCGCGCGGATGGTCTGCCCCAGCGTCAAGCCGGTCACCGCCGAGGTCACGAACAGGTTCAGCCCAACGGGTGGGTGCACCAGGCCGATTTCCATGTTGACCACCATCACGATGCCCAGGTGAATCGGGTCGATGCCCAGCTTCATGGCGATCGGGAAGAAGATCGGCGCCAGGATCAGCACGATGGCCGAAGGCTCCATGAAGCTGCCGGCGATCAGCAGCACCACATTGACCATGATCAAAAAGCCAATCGGCGTAAGGCCCTCGGACAGCACCCACGCCGTGATTTCCTGGGGGATCTGCTCGGTGGTCAGCACGTGGGCAAAGAGCATGGCGTTGGCGATGATAAACATCAGCATGATCGCCAGGCGCCCGGACTCCAGCAGCACCTTGGGGCAGTCGCGCAGCTTCATGTCCTTGTAGACGAACAACGCCACGAACGCCGAATACACCGCCGCTACCGCCGCCGCTTCGGTGGGCGTGAACATGCCGCTGTAGATGCCACCGAGGATGATCACCAGCAACAGCAGGCCCCAGAACGCCCGGCGCGCGCAGCTCAGCCATTCGCGCAAGGTCGCACGTGGCTGGGCCGGCAGCTTCTTGATGCGCGCGACGATGTAGATCGCGACCATCAGCATCAGGCCCAGCAGCAGCCCGGGGATCACCCCGGCCATGAACAGCTTGCCCACTGAGGTTTCCGTGGCCGCCGAGTACACCACCATCACGATCGACGGCGGTATCAGGATGCCCAGGGTGCCGGCGTTGCAGATGATCCCGGCGCCGAATTCCTTCGGGTAACCCGAACGCACCATGCCTGCCACGGCAATCGAACCCACCGCCGCCACCGTCGCCGGGGATGAGCCGGACAGCGCCGCAAACAGCATGCACGCCAGTACCGCCGCAATCGCCAGGCCGCCACGGATATGCCCGACACAGGCGTTGGCAAAATCGATCAGCCGCTGTGCCACGCCGCCGGTGGTCATGAATGCACCGGACAACAGGAAGAATGGAATCGCCAGGAAGGTGTAGGCGTCGGAGGTCTCGAACAGCTTGATCGCCAGGGAGCTGACCGAGTCCGGGCTGAACATCAGGATCGATACCGCCCCCGACAAACCCAGCGCAATGGCAATCGGCACGCCCAGGAACATGAACACGAACAGCAGCAGGAACAGACAGAGCACGGCCATCAGTGACGCTCCTCATGGCTGCCGGCCAACTTACTGGCCTCACCGGCCTCATCGGCCAGCCCCAACCCCACCTGACGGCGGGTAAAGATGCGGTAGAAAATTTCCAGGTAGCGGATAAACACCAGGGCAAAACCGATGGGCACGATGACCACGATGTCACCCACGTCGATGCCGAACTGGTCGAGGTCTTCGGCGCCGATATGCGCCGTCATTACCGCACTGACCCACTTGTAGCTGGCGATCATGAACAGCCCGGCATAGGCCAGGCAGCAGAGGCACGCGAGCATGCCGAGCACGCGCTGCACCGGGCGCGGGGTCAGCTTGACCAGCGCATCCACGCCGAGATGGCCAGCGGTGCGCACGCCGTAGGAAATACCGAAAAAGATCAGCCAGCCGAACATGGCCTTGGTCAGCGCCACGCTCCAGGTCATGTCCTGGGCCCAGGTCATGGTGGCGTCGCCCAGGGCACTGAAGACGTTGCTGCTGAAGGCCCACTTGTCGGCCAGGGCAAAGAACAGCGTGTAGATGTTGTTGAGCATGACGTAGACGAATGTCACCAGGGTCATGGCGGCCAACAGGAAGGCAATAACGCCTTCCTCCAGGTGCTCCCAGACGCGCCTTAGCGTTTGCATGGCAAAACCTCGCGAAAACAAATGAGATGTCAGGGTGGAAACCGGATCGAAATGTGGGAGGGGCGGTGCGAGGATTCGACTTGTCCCCGATGGCGGTGGGTCAGATATAGATAAGGTAACCGTCACACCGCTATCGGGGGCAAGCCCCCTCCCACAGGGGATCTCGGTACGCCCTGGCATTACTGGTTGGAGGCATCCGCCGCCTTGATCAGATCAGCCCCGATCTCCCCTTCGAACTTCTGCCACACCGGGCGCATGGCTTCGCGCCACAGCTGGCGTTGCGCGGGGGTCAGCTCGATGATTTCGCTGGTCTTGGCGTCGATGATCTTCTGCTTGGCCGACTGGTTCAGCGCTTCGGCCTGTTTGTTCACCTCGACGGTGACCTCGACCATGATCTGCTCCAGGGTGCTGCGAATATCCGGTGGCAGGCCGTTCCAGAACTTGGCGTTGGTGATGACCATGTAGTCGATCAAGCCATGGTTGGACTCGGTGAAGTACTTCTGCACTTCGTTGACCTTCTGGCTTTCATAGTTGGACCAGGTGTTCTCGGTACCGTTGACGGTGCCGGTCTGCAAGCCCTGGTACACCTCGGCAAAGCTCATCTTGCGCGGGTTGGCGCGGATCGCCTTGAACTGCTCTTCCAGCACGCTGGAAGCCTGCACGCGGAACTTCAGGCCACGGGCATCCTTGGGTTCATGCAGGGCCTTGTTGGCCGAAAGCTGCTTGAGGCCGTTGTGCCAATAGGCCAGGCCGAGGATGTTCTTGTCCTGCATCGAGGTCAGCAGTTGCTTGCCCTGGGCGGCCTGGAAGCGGTCGACGGCGGCCAGGTCGTTGAACAGGAACGGCAGGTCATAGATCTGCACTTGCTTGGTGTATTGCTCGAACTTGGCCAGGGACGGCGCCAGCATCTGCACGTCGCCCAGCAGCAGCGCTTCCATTTCCTTGCCGTCACCGAACAGCGACGAGTTGGGGTACACCTCGACCTTGACCTTGCCCGGCAAGCGCTCTTCGGCGAGCTTCTTGAACAGCAAAGCGCCCTGGCCCTTGGGGGTGTTTTCAGCGACCACGTGGGCGAACTTGATCACGACCGGGTCGGCCGCCTGGGCCAGGCCCGCGGCAAACAAGGTGGCGGCGCAGAACAGCGCCCGAGAAAGCTTGAGCATGGAAAATCACCTTCTTATTGTTGTGTTGTAGGGCAAGGTGCCTGATATGACGCGTGTAGTGAATTTCGAATTTTTGATACCTGCGTTCGGCCAGGCCGAACACCAATCCCAAGAAAAAATGGAGAACCCCTGTGGGAGGGGGCTTGCCCCCGATGTCGGTGTGTCAGCTTGCACACTTGTCTCTGACCCAACGCAATCGGGGGCAAGCACCCTCCCACATTTGATTGAGCTTCCACAGTTAGATCTGGGCAGCAAGCAACCGTTGCGCACGCAACAGCACCGGCGCATCCACCATCTGCCCATCAATCTGGTAAGCCCCTGCCCCATGGGCCCCCGCATCCACCACCCGTTGCGCCCAGGCCAGGTCTTCGGCGCTCGGCGCCATGGCGGCATGGATCACCGCCACCTGCCTGGGGTGGATACACAAGGCCCCGGCAAAGCCCATTTCATAGGCGTGCCGGATCGAGCGGCGCAGGCCCTCGGGGTCGTCGATGGCCGGGTGGACACCGTCCAGCGGCGCGACCAGGCCCGCGGCGCGGGAGTGCACGATCAGCGCCAGGCGGGCCTGGTCGAGGGCGAACTGCGCGGCCGGGGTATGGCTGCTCAGGTTGAGGTCCAGCGCCAGGTCCAGGCCACCGAATGACAAGCGCTGCACCTGCGGCGCATGGGCGATCTCGGCCACGGCCAGCAGGCCCTTGGCACTTTCGATAATCGGCCAGATCCCTTTGCCCGTAGCGGCTACCACCGCTACCTGGGCCGCGCTTTCCACCTTCGGCAGCAGCACGCCGGCAACGTTTGCATGGGCCTTGCAAAACGCCACATCGGCAACGTGCTCGGCGTGCTCGGGCGCGTTGATACGTACCCACACCTGGGCCTCTGGATGTGCCTGCAAAAACACCCCAAGGTTATCCCGCGCCTGACGCTTGAGCGGTTCTTCCACCGCGTCTTCAAAATCTACAATCACCGCGTCGGCACCACTGGCCAACGCTTTGGAAAACCGCTCCGGGCGGCTGCCGGGCACAAACAGGGCCGAACGAGCTAAAGACTTGGGCATCATGGCTTCCTTGTTAGATAACACCGCGCGCGCGCAGGCTGTCGATGGCATCGCCCGAATACCCGAGCTGGTCGAGAATGCCCTGGCTGTGCTGCCCCAGTGCGGGTACGGCGTCCATTCGTGGGGTAAAGGCGGCATTGCGTGCCGGTGGCAGCAGCGAGGGCAAAGGCCCCGCCGGGCTGTCGACTTCACGCCAGCGGTCACGCGCCTTGAGCTGCGGGTGGTCCCACACGCCCTGCATATCGTTGACGCGGGCGCTGGCGATCTGCGCGGCCTCCAGGCGCTGGATCAGCGCTTCGGCGTCCAATTGCGCAAAACGGTCGACGATGATCTGACGCAACACCTCACGGTTGGCCGAGCGCTTGAAGTTGGCGCTGAAGCGCTCATCCGTCGCCAGTTCCGGGGTAAGCAAAACCTTGTCGCAGAACGCCGCCCATTCGCGCTCGTTTTGCAAGCCGAGCATCACCGTGCCACCGTCGCCGGTGGGGAACGGCCCATACGGGTAGATCGTCGAATGCGCCGCACCGGCACGCGGCGGCGGCGGCGCACCGTCAAAGGCGTAGTACATCGGGTAGCCCATCCACTCCACCAGGCTTTCAAGCATGCTCACGTCGATGCGGCTGCCCTGCCCGGTCTTGCCACGCAATAGCAACGCCGAAAGGATGCCGCTGTAGGCGTACATGCCGGCGGCGATGTCGGCAATGGAGCAACCGGCCTTGGCCATCTGGTCGTCACCCGGGCCGCCGGTCACCGACAGGAAGCCGCCCTCGCTCTGGATCAGCAGGTCGTAGGCTTTCTTTTTCTCGTAGGGCCCGCCTTCGCCATAGCCGGAAATATCGCAGACGATCAGGCGCGGGAAACGCGCATGCAGCGCCTCGAACGACAACCCCATGCGCGCCGCCGCGCCGGGTGCGAGGTTCTGCACCAGCACATCGGCGTCAGCCAGCAGGCTTTGCAGAATGTCGCCCGCCTCGTCGTGCTTGAGGTCCAGGGTCAGGCTTTCCTTGGAGCGGTTGGTCCACACGAAATGCGAGGCCAGGCCACGTACACGCTCGTCGTAGCCACGGGCGAAATCACCGGCACCGGGGCGTTCGACCTTGATCACACGGGCGCCGAGGTCGGCCAGTTGACGGGTGCAGAATGGCGCGGCAATCGCGTGCTCCAGGCTGACAACGGTAATGCCGTCCAGCGGTCGTTGATTAGCAGTCATGACGGTTCCTTAAAGCCAATGGGCCATGGATGCGGCGTTGCGCAGGTTCCAGACCTTGTCGATCAATGCGTGGGCCTGGGCCGGTGAGCGCGCGCCGCTGAACTGGGTCAGGCGCTGGAATTTATCCGCCAGCTCCGCGCGGCTCAGGGTGTTGCCGGGATCGCCCTTGGGCTCGTCGATGGCGCCGTGCAGCGAGCGGCCATCAACGGTGCTGACGATGACCCGGCCCAGCCAGCGCTGCGGGTAGGCGCCGTCGACTTCGGCGTCGAGGGCCATGCTGACATTGTCGCGAAAGGCCGAAACAGCAGGATCGCTCAGTGCCCACTGGTGGAACTCGGTCAAGCCGGCCTTGCCATGCACAGCGATCAGGCCGAGCACGGTGCCCATGGAGAACTTGGCCTGGTGCACGCTGGTGGGCACCGTCACGCGCCCGAGCACATCGATGGCGCCTTGGTGCACACGGGTTTCCACATGCGCGATATCGGCGGCGCCCAGGCCTTCACGCTGCATCACCTCCAACAGCGCATCGGCGGCAGGATGGGTATGGCGGCACGAGGCGTGAAACTTGAACGAGGTTTCCAGCAGCGCCCAGCGACGGCCAAGGTCGGCGGACAACTTGCTCGGCTCGGCATCCGTGGACATGCCCGCCGCCAAGCCCTGGTCGCCTTCGAGGATATTGCGCGCACCGGTCAGGCCATCGGCCGTCAGGTATGCGGCGAGCAAACCGTCGGCGGCCGCCTTGGCCGTGTGCAGTTGCTTGGAGTCGGCGGCATCGCGCAGGAACTCCCACAGCCCGGCGGCCTGGGTGCCGGCGCTGCCGAGCAGGTTGATGAACTGTTCCTCATTGAAATCCAGCAACTTGCCTACCGCCACCGCCGCCGCCAGGGTGCCCACTGTGGCCGTGGTGTGGAAGATGCGGTAGTGGGAACGGCCCATGAATTCGCCGATGCGGATCCCGGCTTCATAACCCGCCACCGAGGCCAGCAGCAGGTCGCGGCCGGATTTGCCCAGGTCTTGCGCGGCCGCCAAGGCCGCCGGAAACACCACGGTGGCCGGGTGCAGCACCGAGCTGTTGTGCAGGTCATCCTGCTCCACCAAATGGGACGAGGCGCCGTTGACCAGCGCGGCGAAATACGCGCTGCTGCTGCCGCCAGTGACGATCACCTGCGCCGGGCCGCTGCTGGGCCCCATCTTCTGCGCATAGCGTTCAAACAACGGGATCGGGTGCGCGCCCTGGCTGGCCAACGCGGAGGCCAGCCAATCCAGGTACAGGTCTTCGGTGCGCGCCAGCACGGGCTCGGGCAATTGCGCGTAGGCCAGGTCGGCCAGGAACCGACACAGGGCTTGGGTATGGCTCATGCTCAGGCCCTCAGAAGCTGCGTGGCAGTTCGAGCAAATGCTCGGCCACGTAGGACAGGATCAGGTTGGTGGAGATCGGTGCCACCTGGTACAGGCGGGTCTCGCGGAATTTGCGCTCCACGTCGTATTCGCAGGCAAAGCCGAAGCCACCGTGGGTTTGCAGGCAGGCATTGGCCGCTTCCCAGGACGCCTTGGCCGCCAGGTACTTGGCCATGTTCGCGCTGGCCCCGGCATTGGCGCCGCGGTCGTATTCGTCGCAGGCACGCCAGCGCATCAGGTCCGCCGCTTCGATTTCAATGTGCGCTTCGGCAATCGGGAACTGCACGCCCTGGTTTTGCCCGATGGGCCGGCCAAACACCACGCGGTCGCGAGCGTAGGCACTGGCTTTTTCGATGAACCAGCGGCCGTCACCGATGCACTCGGCGGCGATCAGCGTGCGTTCGGCATTCAGGCCATCGAGGATGTATTTGAAACCCTTGCCTTCCTCGCCAATCAGGCTGTCCAGGGGCAGTTCCAGGTTGTCGAAGAACAGCTCGTTGGTTTCGTGGTTGACCATGTTGGCGATGGGTTGCACGGTCAGGCCGTTGCCGATGGCTTCGCGCAGGTCGACCAGGAAGATCGACATGCCCTCGGACTTTTTCTTCACCTCGGCCAACGGCGTGGTGCGCGCCAGCAGGATCATCAAGTCGGAATGCTGCACCCGTGAGATCCACACCTTCTGGCCGTTGATCACATACTTGTCGCCGCGCTTGATCGCAGTGGTCTTGATCTTGGTGGTATCGGTACCGGTGGTGGGCTCGGTGACGCCCATCGATTGCAGGCGTAATTCGCCGCTGGCCAGCTTGGGCAGGTAGAAGCTTTTCTGCGCCGCGCTGCCGTGACGCAACAGGGTGAACATGTTGTACATCTGGCCATGCACGGTGCCGGAGTTGCCGCCACAGCGGTTGACCTCTTCAAGGATCACCGAGGCCTCGGCCAGGCCCAGGCCCGAGCCGCCATACTCTTCCGGGATCATCGCCGACAGCCAGCCGGCATCGGTCAGGGCCTTGACGAAGGCTTCGGGGAAGCCTTTTTCCTCGTCGATCCGGCGCCAATAAGCGGCATCGAATTCGGCGCACAAGGCACGCACCCCTTCGCGGATGGCATTGAGTGCTTCGTTGTCGTTCGGGTTCATCTAACGGCTCTCCGCCTGTTGTTCTTGGATTATTCGAAATGCACTTCGGCCTGCTGGGCCAGGCCGTCCGCGTTACCGGCCCACAGCGTGGCAACGCCTGGCTGCGTGACGTGCCCGCCCACCTCGAACGGCTGAGGCGCGATCAGTGGGCGCACCCCGCGATAGCTGAAACGACGCAAGGTGGCTTCAGGGTGGGCGCGGCAAAACGCGCGCAGGCTTAAGGTCGCGATCAGCGGGCCATGTACCACCAGCCCGGCGTAGCCTTCGGTGCCGGTGACATAGGGGTAGTCGTAGTGGATGCGGTGGCCGTTGAAGGTCACGGCGCTGTAGCGAAACAGCAGGGTCGGCGTGGGGGCGATCGTTTCGCGCCATTCGCCTTGGGCCAGGGCCTCGCCGCTGCCCTGCTTGGGTGGCGTGGGCTCGCGGTAGACGATGTCCTGTTCTTCGCGGATCGCCAGGCGGCCGTCCTGGGAATAGTCGTGACGCACCGTGACAAACAACAGTGAACCGCTGCGGCCGGTTTTTTCCTCGACCTGGGTGATGGTTGACACCCGGGTGGCCGCCTCGCCGGCACGCAGTGGGTGCAGGAATTCGATCCGCCCACCGGCCCACATGCGATTGCGCTTATCCGCCGGCGGCAGGAAGCCGCCACGGGCCGGGTGGCCGTCGGTGCCCAGGGCTGACTCGGGCAGCGGGTCCTGGAAGAAACACCACTGCCACAGCGGCGGCAGATCCTGGCCCTGCTCGGGGACGGCTTGGCCAAGGGTGGCGGCAATGCGTTTGAGCAGGTTATAGCTCAGGTGGTCGTGGGCGGTTTCGCTTCGGCCGATCCAATCAGTGGCGCTCATCAGGTACAGGTCCTCGGGCAGTGAGTGTCTGCCCCGGATCATGCAAGCGCCTGGCCGTTCTGAGAATTTGCATTTCAATAAACCAGCGTTCGGCTATGCTGAACGCCAATCGTCCGATCTGTCCCCTCTTGTGGCGAGGCAGCAAGCCCCCGCCACAGGTGGTCGTACACCTGGAGTTTTGCATGCACTTCGATCTCGCCGACCTGCGCCTGTTCATCCATATTGCCGAATCCCCCAGCCTGACCCAGGGCGCCAAGCGCGCATTCCTCTCGCCTGCCGCTGCGAGTGCGCGGATCAAGGCCCTGGAAGGTCAACTCGATACCCGCCTGCTGTACCGTGACAGCCGTGGCGTGGAAATCACCCCGGCGGGCGAACGCCTGTTGCACCACGCCCGGCTGATCATGCGCCAGGTGGACTACCTGAAAAGTGAGTTCACCCAATATGGCGTGGATTCCGCCGGGCATATCCGCATCTTTGCCAACACCACGGCGGTGACCGAATTCCTGCCCGAGGTGCTGGCCGGTTTCCTGTCACAGCGCCCCGGCGTCACCGTCGATCTACAGGAACGCTTGTCGCGGGATATCGTGCGCGGCGTGCTCGATGGCACCAGTGACATGGGAATCATCGCCGGCCCGGTAGAAGCGGCAGGCTTGCAGGTGCTGCATTTCAGCACCGATGAGCTGGTCTTGATGGTGCCGGTGGGCCACCCCTTGGCCGGGCAACCCTCGGTCACCCTGGAACAGACCCTGGCCTACCAGCATATCGGCCTGCACGAAGGCAGCACCTTGCTCAGCTTCCTGCGCGAGCACGTGGAGCGGATCGGCAAGCACTTGTCGCTGCGCATCCAGGTCTCGAGCTTCGAGGCAATCTGCCGGATGGTCGAGGCCGGCGTGGGCATTGGCATCATCCCGGAGTCCGCCGCCGTCCGGCACAGCCGTACCATGCAACTGGTGGCGGTGAAGCTGGATGAACCCTGGGCGATTCGTGAGCGCAGCATTCTGGTGCGGGAGCTGGAGGCATTGCCGGGCACGATCCGCGCCCTGATCGCAACCCTGATGCCGAAGAGCGCCTAAGCTGAACAGTCACCCAGCCAGAGGAGACACCTTATGCAACTTGAAGGATCCTGCCACTGCGGCGCCGTCACGTTCAGCCTGAGCAGTGCCCACCCTTACCCGTACCAGCGTTGCTACTGCTCGATCTGCCGCAAGACCCAAGGGGGTGGTGGCTACGCCATCAACCTCGCGGGCGATGCCAGCAGCCTGAAAGTGCGCGGGCGCAAACTGATCTCGATCTACCATGCCCGGCTCAAGCCAGAAGGTGCCAGCCGGGCCCATGCCAGCACCGCCGAACGGCATTTCTGCTCGCAGTGCGGCAGTGCGCTATGGCTGTTCAGCCCGGAGTGGCCGGAGCTGATCCACCCGTTTGCCTCGGCCATCGACACGCCGTTGCCGGTGCCGCCGGAGCATACGCACCTGATGCTGGGCTCGAAGGCGCCGTGGGTTGAAGTCAGCGTGCGCGAGGGCGACCTTCAATTTGATGAATACCCCGAGGAATCGATTGCACAGTGGCATGAGCGACTGGGGTTGACTCGTTAACAATCTTTGACAGTTTCCCGACAAAGCTTGCAAAGATTGTTGGACGGCCCTCCCCTAGCATTCGAGCATCCAAACAACCATCCGGGTGCTCTTCATGTTTCGCACATTGCGCGGTATTCCGTTGCTGGGTTGCCTGTTGGGCAGTATCGGTTGCCATGGCCAACCCTCTGCCCCGCCGCCGATTGCCAAGGGTGACTACAGTGCGATCATCCGTTATCTGCAAGCGCGCATTCCACGGGAAATGGCCCGGGAAAATGTGCCGGGGCTGTCCATCGCGCTGGTCAATGGCCAGGAACTGATCTGGGCCCATGGCTTCGGCCTGGCGGACAAAGCCCGTGGCGTGCCGGTAACCCCCAACACGGCATTTCGCGCAGGGGCCATTTCCAAATTGCTCACCGCCACCGCGGCCCTGCAATTGGTAGAACAGCAACGGCTGGAGCTTGACGCACCGATCCAGCACACCCTGCGCGAGTTCTATGTGCGCTCGCGCTTTCATAGCGACCAGGCCGCCGCCGACCGCGATATCACCCTGCGCCGCCTGCTCAGTCATCAATCGGGCTTACCCAGCGAGCACCTGCGAGACCTGCGCAGTTCCTTCGCCATGAGCCAGATGCCAATGCGTGTCTCGGGGGTGTGGCTGAGCAGCCCGCCAGGATCCCAGGTGGCCTATTCCAATCTCGGTTATGCGCTGGTCGGCGCTGCGATTGAGCGCAGCACCGGCAAGGACTTCGAAACCCAGCTGCAAACCAGCCTGCTCAAGCCGTTGCGAATGAGCCAGTCGAGTTTTGTCGGCACCGGCACCCAACTGGGCTACCGCGCCCTGGGTTATCAGAACGGCAGCGCCAGCACTGACGCCCAGGTGCGTGACCTCGCCGCCGCCGGTTTATGGACCAGCCCCAAGGACCTGAGCCACTACGTGCAGATGCTGTTTGCCCAGGGTATCTACCGGGACCATCGCGTAGTGGGCAGTGCCTCCATCGAACAGATGTTCACCCAGCAAAACACCGGGAACGCCCTGGACTTCGACTGCCAGATCGGCCTCGGGTGGTTTCTCGCCCCCTGTGGCGACGAGCCGGTCGCCCCCGGTGTACGCACCTACCAGCACAGTGGCGGTGGCGACGATTTTGCCGCGCAATTGACCCTGCTGCCGGACCCGCAACTGGCGGTCATCATCATGGCCAACGACAGCAACGCCGAAGACATGGTGGTCGCGCTGTCCAACGACGCCCTGCGCCTGATGCTCCAGGCGCAGACAGGCCGCCCTGTGTGCGCCGATAACTGCGCGGCCCCCACCCATGGGCTCAAGTTGCGCCAGGTGCCGGCAGCCGTCGACCGCAAGCGCCTGGCTGGGTTTTACGCTACGGCCTGGGGCGTGTTCCGCATCCGGGACGAGCACTCGCGCCTGTCCGGTGAGCTGTCGGGGTATACCTTTGACTTGCTGCGCGATGAGGACGGCTGGCTGCGCGCGCAGAAAAAGTTCCTCGGTTTCTGGCTCGAGGATCTCGGCGAACTGGGGCGTGTGCAACTCGACGTCGTCACCGTACAGGGCCGGCAAATGCTGACTGCGCGCAGCCACGGCCAGCGCATTGCCCTGGGTGAGCGGATCGACCCGCCAACCCTGCCCCTGGCCTGGGCCGACACCATCGGCACCTACCAGGTACTCAACACCCATGAGCCTGACGCGCCGCTGAGCGGCGTCAGCGTGCGCCTGGAGGACGGCTTCCTGGTAATCCGCGGGCAACTGCACGACGAGCCGCTGACCGATTACATCCTGCTGCCCGTGGACAACGCCCATGCCGTATTGGCCGGCAACGGCTATGGCCTGGGCGACACCGTCAGCCGCCAGGTCAACGGCCTCAGCGCTTCGGGCTACGCCTTCAAACGCACGCAATCGCCGCACAAACCGCTGATTTTTTAACCCTGGAGGAACACTGTACTGTGGCGAGCGGGCTTGCCCCGCGTTGGGGCGCGAAGCGGCCCCATTACAAGCGATGTGTTTTTAACTGACACACCGCGGTGCCTGGTTTTGGGGCTGCTTCGCAGCCCAACGCGGGGCAAGCCCGCTCGCCACAACAAGCCCGTTCGCCACAACAAGCCCGCTCGCCACAGGATGACCCGCAGGAGGCTTATTCGGCGTACGCCCACGTCATCCGAAACGACGCCCCGCCCCACTCCGAATCCAGCACTTGCACCTGGCCGCCGTGCCACTGCGATACCCGCTGCACAAGCGCCAGGCCCAGGCCGAAGCCGCCGGTGCGGCGGTCACGGCTGGCGTCGAGGCGCATGAACGGCTGGAAGATTTTTGCCCGGCCCTCCTCGGGCACGCCAGGGCCGTCGTCGCAGACCCGCACTTCGTAGCCACTGCCGAACTTGACCAGTGACACTTCCACGCGGCGGTCGGCGTAACGGATGGCGTTGCGCAGCAGGTTGATCACCGCGCGCGCCATAAAACGTGGCTCGATCTGGATAATGTCGACTTCACAGGTGCGCAGTGACAGGTGCACACCTTCCGCCTCGGCCTCCAGGGCGACGCTGCCAATCACGCTGTCGAGCCAGCTGTGGGCTTCGATATTTTCCCGGGTGACCTGGGTGGCGCCGCGCTCGAGGCTGGCGTAGGTCAGCAGCTCGGAGACCATTTCTTCCAGTTCGCCCAAGTCGGCGTACATGTCCGTGATCAGCGCGCGGCTCTGGCGCGGGTCGGCCTGTTGCCGGAGTTGGTCGAGCTCGAACGACAGGCGCGCAATCGGCGTGCGCAACTCATGGGAGACTGCGTTGGTCAGTTCGCGCTGGTTGGCGATCAGGCTTTCAATGCGTTCGGCCATCTGGTTGAAGTGCCCGGCCAGCTCGCGCACGGTGGAACGGCGCGGCAGCAGGATGCGCGAACCGAGGTCGTTGTCACCGAAACGCTGCGCGGCCAGGCGGATATGTTCCAAATCGCGCCAATGGGGGCGAACCCAGAAGTACAGCACGATGGCCAGGCACACCCCGAGGAAACTATAGGCCCACAGGTACAGCCACTTGGGCTCTTCCGGCAACTTGATTTCCAGCAACTGCGAGCTGCCGTCGATGGTCGTGAGAAACTCCATGAAGTCGCCGCGCACCACCAACTGCCCCTTGTCCAAAAGCGCCTGTTCACGCTCGGTCAGGGCCTGGGTATCCTTCTGCACCAGCTTCAGGCGCAGCCCGTAATGGGGCTGCAACTCGGCCAGCCGGGCCTGGCGCGCGTCCCCTTGCAGAGGACGCAATTGCTCTACCAGTCCATACGCCGGACCCCGCACGGCTTCGCGGTTATAGGTTTCGTTGGCTTCGGGCATCAGCTCATCGAAGGTGTAGTTGACCAGCCAGATAGCCCCCGCCAGGCCCAGGGCCAGAATCACATACAGGCGCAGAAACAGGCGCAGCATCTAGACCTCCCACGCAAATGGATTGAACAGATAACCCTTGCCCCAGATGGTCTTGATGCACACCGGCTCACGCGGGTTGTCATTGAGTTTGCCGCGCAGTTTGCTGATGTACACGTCGACGCTGCGGTTCAGGCCATCGAAAGCAATGCCGCGCATGCGGTTGAGGATGTCATCGCGGGACAGGATCTTGCCGGCGTTGCTGGCCAGCAACCACAGCAATTCGAATTCCATGGTGGTGAGGTCGATCTGCTCCTCCCCCAGGCTGACTACCCGGCAACTGCGGTCAATCGACAGTCGGCCGAACTCCACGGCGCCGCGCACCGTTGGCTCCGGTGACTGGCGACGTTGCAGGGCACGCAGGCGTGCGAGCAGCACCGGCGGCTTGATCGGCTTGATCACGTAATCGTCGGCGCCGGATTCCAGGCCCAGGATATGGTCCAGGTCATCTTCCTTGGCGGTGAGGATCACGATGGGCGTGTCGGACACCGTGCGAATCTCGCGACACACATGCAGGCCGCTCTGGCCGGGCAGCATCAGGTCGAGCACGACAATCTTGGGCTTGAAGTCGAGAAACACCGCCAAGGCCAAATCGCCCCGGTGCACCACCCGCACCTCAAAGCCATGCTGCGCCAGAAAATGCGCGATCAGCCCTGCCAGCTTCTCATCGTCCTCAACGAGCAGGACCTTGCCCAGACCCAGGTTTTCCATACGTTCTCAATATGCGACGCCGATTGAAGTGCGGGCATTATAGGTGGCAAGCTGCCCGACAGCAGCGCTTGGCCCGTAGCGGGTGACCAAGCTTCATGCTTTTAAGAGTTTTTAACAAATAGCCTGCAATCTTTAACGCCATTCACAGGGAGTTGTATGCGCAAGGATTACCTGGCGTTCTTCGTTTCGCTGTTCCTGTCACGGCTGGCGGACCAGATTCTGCTGTTTATCGTGCCGCTCATCGTGTTCCAGACCACCAACAGCGTGAGCTGGGCGGGCCTGGCATTTTTTCTCGAGTCGCTACCGCGCTACCTGGCGTTCCCGGTGTGCGGGGCATTGTGCGACAAGTTCTCGCCAGTCCGCATCCTGCATATCAGCCAGGTCTACCGAGCACTGGCCTGCGTGGTCGCGGTGGCGCTGTACGGGGTGTTCGACGGCATTTACTGGATTGTGCTGCTGTCGGCGCTGTGCGGGGTGTTGACCACCCAGGGCATCATGGCGCGGGAAGTGCTGATGCCGCACATCTTCAGGCAGTACAGCTATACCAAGACGTTGTCCTATTCGCAGATTGCCGACCAGAGCGGCCTGGTGCTAGGCCCCTTGGTCGCGGCGCTGATGCTGCAAGTGTGGGCCTGGCATTGGGTGGTACTGGGGGTTGCCGGGCTGTTTGTCCTGGCAGACCTGGCGATGCTGATCTGGCAACGCCATAGCCGGGTGCACCTGGAAACCTTCGAGCAACACCAGGATATCTGGCTGCAACCGCTGCGCATTGCCTTCCGGCATATCCGCAACCTGACGCAATTGAAGCGGATCATCACCCTGGCGGTCGGCGTCAACCTGATCATCGGCGTGACGCTGGCGACTTCGGCGGCAATGGTCACGGGGCACTTTGCCGCCGACAAGGACGCCTATGCGTTGCTGCAAGCCGCGGGGGCCGTGGTGACCATCGCGATTCTGTTTTACCTGGCGCGCTGCAGCCTGCCGTTGAAGGTACTGGGTGGGTTGTCGTATTCGATGATTGCACTCGGGGCGCTGATCACCGCGCTCAGCCCCGGGCTCATGACCTATGCCGTGGGCTTCTTGCTGGTCACCGGTTTCGACAAAATGTTCAACGTGTACCTGCGCAGCACCCGCCAGCGCGTGATACCGGTGCAGGACTTTGGCAAGACGGTGGGCGTGCTCACCCTGCTCAACAACCTGGCCCAACCGCTGGCGGGCTTGCTGATCGCGTTGCTGGCGGCGCCCTGGGGCACGCAAACGGTGATCCTGCTGTTGACCGGGATCACCGCGCTGATCGGCGTCGCCGTGGCCTCAGGCTGGCACGCCACTGTGAAAGCGGAACTCGACGTCGGGTGACTCGATCAGTGCCTGCTCGGCCGCCCGCACCCGCTCGATCACCTGGGCGATGTCCTTGGCGTCGCCATACTGGTAGGCCAGCTTCAGGTAACCCTGGTAGTGCCGCGCTTCGCTCTTGAGCAAGCCGAAGTAAAACTTGCCGAGTTCCTCGTCCAGATGCGGCACCAAGGCTTCGAAACGCTCGCAACTGCGCGCCTCGATAAACGCGCCGACCACCAGGGTATCCACCAGCTTGACCGGTTCATGGCTACGCACAACCTTGCGCAACCCGGAGGCGTAACGCCCGGCATGCAACTGGCGCAACTCGACCTTGCGCTTCTTCATCAGGCGCATCACTTGCTCGTGGTGCACCAGCTCTTCCCGGGCCAGGCGCGACATCATGTTGATCAGGTCCACATGGCCGTGGTACTTGGCGATCAGGCTCAGGGCAGTGCTGGCGGCCTTGAATTCGCAGTTCTTGTGGTCGATCAGCAGGGTGTCCTGATCGGCCAGCGCGGCCTGCACCCAGGCGTCGGGGGTGGGGCAACCGAGAAATTCGTGGATTTCGGGCAGGTTCATCGGGCTCACGGGCAAAGGGTCACAAAAGGGCGCCGATTATACCGACCACGCCGCAGACCACCAGCCACTGGCCTTGATGTGCATCAACATGACGGCTGGCGAGCAGCAACTATAGTTGTCTAACGCCCCTTTTCTGGAGATCCCGACCATGCAAGCTATCCGCAGCATCCTGGTGGTCATCGAGCCCGAGCATTCGGAAAGCCTGGCCCTCAAGCGCGCCAAGCTGATCGCCGGGGTCACCGACGCGCACCTGCACTTGCTGGTCTGCGACAGGAAACACGAGCATTCGGCGCTCTTGAGCCTGCTCAAGACCGGTTTGCAGGGTGACGGCTATAGCGTCACCACCGAGCAAGCCTGGAATGACAGCCTGCACAAAACCATCATCGACGTGCAGCAGGCCGAAGGCTGTGGGCTGGTGATCAAGCAGCACTATCCCGACAGCCCGTTGAAAAAGGCCCTGCTGACGCCCGCGGACTGGAAGCTGCTGCGCTATTGCCCGACGCCGGTCCTGCTGGTCAAGACCTCGACGCCGTGGGCCGACGGCGTAATCCTCGCGGCCATCGACGTGGGCAACAGCGATGTCGAACACCGCGCACTGCACCACTCGATCATTGACCACGGTTTTGATATCGCCAGCCTGGCCAAGGCCCAACTGCATGTGATCAGCGCCCATCCGTCGCCCATGCTGTCGGCGGCGGATCCGACCTTCCAGCTCAAGGAAACCATCGAGGCGCGCTATCGCGAGCAATGCCAGGCGTTCCAGGCCGAATTCGACGTGGATGACGCGCACCTTCATATCAAGGAAGGCCCGGCAGATGTGCTGATCCCGCATACGGCGCACGCGCTCCAGGCCGCGGTGACGATCATCGGCACTGTCGCACGCACCGGGATTTCCGGAGCGCTGATCGGCAACACCGCCGAAGTGGTGCTGGATGCGCTGGAGAGTGACGTGCTGGTGCTCAAGCCGCAGGCGTTGATGGACCAACTGGAAGAACTCGCAACCACGGCCTGACGCTGATCCTCGAAGGCAACCGAGATCCAATGTGGGAGGGGGCAAGCCCTAATGCCGTTCAGTTAAGGCTTTTTTGTAGGAGCGAGCTTGCTCGCGAAGAACTCACAGGCGCCGCGTTCATTCAGGAAACACGCGTTATCGTTGACGTTTTTCGCGAGCAAGAACTAGGCGTCCCCCTCGCTCCTACAGAAGGCGATGTACGCTTAACTGAATGGCATTAGGGCAAGCCCCCTCCCACATGTTGCCCCCGTATGTTCGCGATTAATGCAGTGCCCGCACTCGTTCGAAAGTAGCATTCGCACCCCCATCCCAAGAGCCTGCTGGTGAGCTACGACATCAATCCGCTGGGGTTCTTCTACCCCTTTGATGCAACGCGGTCCCCTGTGGGAGGGGGCTTGCCCCCGATGGCGGTGTGTCAGTCACAGCTGTTTGAGCTGACTCCCTCATCGGGGGCAAGCCCCCTCCCACATTTGGATTTGTGTTGTCAGTCGGCGAGCGCATCCCTCAGGAACGCCGGCGCGATATAGCGCTGGTAGTGCGCCTCGGACAGGATGAAGAACTCACGGTCGATGGCATCGCGCAGCTCTGGGAGCGCCCAGTCGCGAAACTCCGGCAGCAGCACCATGCCATAAGCCTCCAGGTTGTTGATCACCCGCGCCCCACGGGCAATCAACTGGTACGCCCAGCAGTACTCGGACTGGTGCGGCACAAAGCGAATCTTGCGTTGCTCCAGTTGCCCACGCAGGGTCTTGGGGTCGAAAACCTCCAGCTTGCCGGCCATCACCTGTACCAGCAGTTGCTCAAGCCTTAGCCATACGGCGCGTTTTTGCTCTTCGTTATACCCATTCCATTGGATCACTTCGTGGTGGAAGCGCTTGCAGCCGCGGCACACGAGATCGCCGTAAACCGTTGAGCACAGGCCTACGCAGGGGGTCTTGATGGTTTGATTGGACATGGGTGGCAACACACAAATCAGCGAAACAGTGCGCCATGTTAGCCCTTTGTCTAAGGTTGATCACCCAGCAAACTTAGTCAGGCAACTTACCTTTAGAAATTTTTTGCCGTAGAATCATCCGGCCTTGTAAGGCGCCAAACAATCCGCTGGAAGCTGTTTTCAAAGCGTCACGAGCACAGTCGTTCCTTCAGAACGGTGTTGGCGATGGTGATTACCCGGTAGGTAGTCCCAGCGCCAACCCTCATCAGCTCCGTTCTGCAGGCGTAAAACTTTGAAAGCAGCTTCTGTGAGGAATGCCGGCAGCGCTGGCTTTGCGGCCCAAAAAGCCCCCGAGCGCATGCGTGCCGTTCATTTCTGGATGAGCGTCCCGTGGGACCACTGATGAGGGTAATAACTGTGCTTGAAGCCTACCGCAAACATATCGAAGAGCGTGCAGCACTGGGTATCGTTCCCCAGCCGCTTAACGCCGAACAAACCGCAGGCCTGGTCGAGCTGCTGAAGAATCCTCCGGCTGGCGAAGAAGAACTCCTCGTTGACCTGATCACCAACCGCATTCCACCAGGCGTTGACGAAGCTGCCTACGTCAAGGCCGGTTTCCTGTCTGCCCTGGCCAAGGGCGAAGCCACTTCTCCCCTGATCGACAAGAAACGCGCTGTTGAACTGCTCGGCACCATGCAAGGCGGCTACAACATCGTGACGTTGGTCGAGCTGCTGGACGACGCCGAGCTGGCACCTGTCGCCGCCGCCCAACTCAAGCACACCCTGCTGATGTTCGATGCGTTCCACGACGTGGCCGAGAAAGCCCGCAACGGCAACGAACACGCCAAAGCCGTGATCCAGTCCTGGGCCGACGGCGAGTGGTTCAAGAACCGCCCGACCCTGGCCGACAAGATCAGCCTGCGCGTATTCAAGGTCACCGGCGAAACCAACACCGACGACCTGTCCCCTGCCCCGGACGCCTGGTCCCGCCCTGATATCCCGCTGCACGCCCTGGCCATGCTGAAAATGGCGCGCGAAGGCATTGTGCCGGACGAGCAAGGCAAGACCGGCCCGATGAAGCAGATCGAAGAAATGCGCGGTCAAGGCTTCCCGATCGCCTACGTCGGTGACGTGGTCGGTACCGGTTCTTCGCGTAAATCCGCGACCAACTCGGTACTGTGGTTCTTCGGCGACGACGTTCCTTACGTGCCGAACAAGCGCGCCGGCGGCTTCTGCTTCGGCAGCAAGATCGCTCCAATCTTCTACAACACCATGGAAGATGCCGGCGCACTGCCGATCGAATTCGACGTCACCAACATGAACATGGGCGACGTGATCGACCTGTACCCGCATGCTGGCAAAGTCTGCAAACACGGCACCGACGAAGTCCTGACCACCTTCGAAATGAAGACCCCGGTCCTGTTGGACGAAGTTCGCGCCGGCGGCCGTATCCCGCTGATCATCGGCCGTGGCCTGACCGACAAGGCTCGCGCCGAGCTGGGTCTGGGCCCTACCGACCTGTTCAAGCTGCCTGAAGCACCGGTCGACACTGGCAAGGGTTTCACCCTGGCCCAGAAAATGGTCGGCAAGGCGTGCGGCCTGCCGGAAGGCAAAGGCGTTCGCCCAGGGACTTACTGCGAACCGAAGATGACCACCGTGGGTTCCCAGGACACCACCGGTCCGATGACCCGTGACGAACTGAAAGACCTGGCGTGCCTGGGCTTCTCGACCGACCTGGTGATGCAATCCTTCTGCCACACCGCGGCTTATCCAAAGCCGATCGACGTGACCACCCACCACACCCTGCCTGACTTCATCATGACCCGTGGCGGTGTATCGCTGCGTCCAGGCGACGGCATCATCCACAGCTGGCTGAACCGCATGCTGCTGCCGGATACCGTCGGCACCGGTGGTGACTCCCACACCCGTTTCCCGATGGGCATCTCGTTCCCGGCCGGTTCCGGTCTGGTCGCGTTCGCCGCAGCCACTGGCGTTATGCCACTGGACATGCCGGAATCGATCCTGGTGCGCTTCAAAGGCAAAATGAAACCTGGCATCACCCTGCGTGACCTGGTTCATGCCATTCCTTACTACGCGATCCAGGCTGGCCTGCTGACCGTAGAGAAGAAAGGCAAGAAAAACGCCTTCTCCGGCCGCATCCTGGAAATCGAAGGCCTGAACGACCTGACGCTGGAGCAGGCTTTCGAGCTGTCCGACGCCTCGGCCGAACGTTCGGCTGCCGGTTGCACCATCAAGCTGTCGAAAGAATCCGTCACCGAATACCTGAACTCCAACATCACCCTGCTGCGCTGGATGATCGGTGAAGGCTACGGCGACGCACGCACCCTGGAACGTCGCGCCCAAGCGATGGAAGCCTGGGTTGCCAACCCGGAACTGATGGAAGCCGATGCCGACGCGGAATACGCCGAAGTCATCGAGATCGACCTGGCCGAAATCAACGAGCCGATCCTCTGCGCACCGAACGACCCGGACGACGCCCGTCTGCTGTCCAGCGTTGCCGGCGAGAAGATCGACGAAGTGTTCATCGGTTCGTGCATGACCAACATCGGTCACTTCCGTGCTGCCGGTAAGCTGCTGGAGCAGGTCAAGGGTCAGCTGCCAACTCGTCTGTGGCTGTCGCCGCCGACCAAGATGGACGCTCACCAGCTGACCGAAGAAGGCTACTACGGCATCTACGGCAAGGCTGGAGCGCGCATGGAAATGCCGGGCTGCTCGCTGTGCATGGGTAACCAGGCACGTGTAGAGCCGAACTCGACCGTCGTATCGACCTCCACCCGTAACTTCCCGAACCGTCTGGGTGATGGCGCGAACGTCTACCTGGCGTCGGCTGAGCTGGCGGCAGTGGCCTCCACCCTCGGTCGCCTGCCGACCGTCGAAGAGTACATGGGCTACGCAGCGAAACTGGACACCATGGCCAGTGACGTCTACCGCTACCTGAACTTCGACCAGATCGCCGAGTTCCGCAAAATCGCAGCAAGCGCCAACATCCCGGTGATTCAAGCCTAAGGTGTGTTGATGTAAAGGACGCCGCGTATCGCAAGGTACGCGGCGTTTTTTTGTGCCTGGAATACTGTGGGAGGGGGCTTGCCCCAATAGCGGTAGTTCAGTCAATAGCTCCAGTGACTGATTCACCGCTATCGGGAGCAAGCCCCCTCCCACACTACGCGCAAGCCCTCCCACACCATGCCTGCGTCACGCGTTGCTCGCCTCACGCGCCAACTGCACCGCGTCGTCGACACTCAAGCCGCTGAGCAGTACATGCGGCGCCAACGCTTCAGGCAGTACCTGCAACACCTCGCGGGCATCATGCCGCACACGGGCCAGCACCAGGCGCTTGCCCTCCCCCCGCACCTGGGCAAAAAACACCGCCAGCGCTTCGATACTGGTGCCATCGAGGTCGGGCGACTCTTCCAGGCTCAGTACCACCGCCTGAACGGGTGCCTGGCGCATCAGGCGCAAGGCCGCCCCCAGGATGCGCTCGGCGTTCGCGAAAAACAGCGCTTCACTGGGCCGCACGATCAGCACGCCTGGCACTTCCACAGCATCGGCATGGTGCTGGCGATCGACAAAATCATGACTGTCACCCAGGCGCCCGAGCACCTGGATGTCCGCTGAGGACATCTGGCGCAACATCAACATCACGCTGATCGCCACGGCGAGCAACAAGCCATCCAGCACACCCAGCACCAGCACTGCCGCCACCGCGCAGACCACCAGCAAGCGATCGCGTCGCCACAGGAAATAGCGCCCCAGGGGCTGCAGGCTCAAACCACGCCCCAAGGCATAGATGACTACCGCCGCGAGCACCGGCTCCGGCGTCAGCGCCACATACGGCAGCACCGTCAGCACGATCACCAATATCACCAGCGCCGCAACGATCCCCGCGAACCGTGAATAGGCGCCGGCCGCCTCATTGGCCGAGGTCGCCGAATACCCGGCCCCCGCCGGCATGCCGTGGAACAACCCCGACACCAGGTTGGCCGCCCCCAGCGCCAGCAAATCACGGTTGGATGACACTCGGTCGCCATGCTTGAGGGCGAATGAGCTGATGGAGCCGTAGGACTCTGCGTACAAAATCATCACCAAGGCAAATGCCAGTTCGCCCAGGCGCAACCAGTCGGCAAACGGCAGTACCGGCAAATGCCCGAGTTCCAGGCGCAGGTCGATCATGCCGATCAGCGCCACGCCCTGGGCCTGCAGGCCCAGTAACTGCCCGGCCACGATGCCCAGCACCACGACCACCAGGCCACCGGGCACCCGTGGCAAGCGTGCGCACAGCCGCAACACCAGCAACGCCGCCGCCGCCACCAGCGCGGCGGGCCAGTTCCAGCGTGGCAACTGTTCGAGCAGTTGCGGCAGGAAGCGGATCAGGTTGTTATCGGTGAGATGGACGCCCACCACATTGGCCACTTGCTTGAGGATGATGGTCAACGCCAGGCCGAAGGCAAAGCCGCGCAACACCGGCTTGGCGATGAACGAGGTGACGCCGCCGAGCTTGAACAGCCCGGCCAGGAGAAAAAATACCCCAATGATCAGCACCAGCCCAAAGGCCAGGGAAAGCCTCAGCGCCGGGTCGTCACCGGCCAGGCTGGCCGTGGCCGCCGCCAGCACCGCCGCCGACGATGAGGTGGCCGAGACAATCGCAAAGCGGCTGCTGCCAAACAGGCCGTAGCACACCAGCCCGGCAAACAAGGCAATCACCCCGGCCTGGGGTGGCAGTGCGGCAATGCTGGAATAGGCCACCGCTTCCGGCAGCAGCAAACCGGCAATGGATAAGCCGGCGAGAATGTCCTGGGTGCGATTCGGCGGTATGACAACGGGCGTCTCGGTTGCAGTTTTCAAGCGGCCCCACTCCTCCTGGCAAAAACGTGCTCCAGCTTAGCGCTCATTGGCGTGTCGTGGTTGAGCCCCGTCAGGTTTTGCACGCGCAAAAAAAAGCCGATTCGCGGTGTGCGCGAATCGGCCTTGTGGGGTACAGCCGGGTGTCAGGACAGCAGCGAGTAAATCAGCGCGGTAATCGCCACCAGGCCGACGGCCGTGACGAATACGTTGGACGCCTGCCCACGGTACTTGGCCATGGCCGGCACCTTGCGGATCGCATACATCGGCATCAGGAACAGGATCGACGCAATGATCGGCCCCCCCAGGGTCTCGATCATGCCGAGGATGCTGGGGTTGAGCGTGGCCACCATCCAGCACACCACCAGCATGAAGGCGGCGGTCATGCGGTCCAGGGTCTTGGCTGCAGGGCGGCGGCCGCTCTTGACCACCAGGCCTTTCAAGCCTTCGCTGGCACCGATGTAGTGGCCCAGGAACGACTTGGCAATCGCCACGAACGCAATCAACGGCGCCGCGAAGGCGATGGTCGGGTTGTCGAAGTGGTTGGCCAGGTACGACAGGATCGACAGGTTTTGCGCCTTCGCTTCAGCCAGCTGTGCCGGCGACAGGGTCAGCACGCAGCTGAACACGAAAAACAGCACCATCACCACCATCAACAGGTGCGCACGGGACAGGATCTGCGAGCTGCGCTCATCGGCATGGGCGCCGTACTGGCGCTTCTGGTCCACCGCAAAGGCCGAGATGATCGGCGAGTGGTTGAACGAGAACACCATCACCGGAATCGCCAGCCACAGGGTATTGAGCAAAGCCGACGGTGCCGGGACCACGCTTGCCGTGCTGAGAATGCCGCCGGTCCAATGGGGGATCAGGTACACCGCCAGGAACAGCAAGGCGACGATAAACGGATACACCATCAGGCTCATGGCCTTGACGATCACCTGCTCACCGCAGCGAACCACTGCCAGCAGGCCGAGGATCAGCACGAATGCCAGGATCGCCCGGGGCGGCGGCATGATATGCAACTGGTGCTCCATGAAACTGCTGACGGTGTTGGTCAACGCCACGCTGTAGATCAGCAGGATCGGGAAAATTGCGAAGAAGTACAGCAAGGTGATCAGGGCACCGGCCTTGACGCCGAAGTGCTCTTCGACCACATCGGTAATGTCGGAGCCTTCGCGGCCGGACAAGACGAAACGGGTCAGGCCACGGTGGGCAAAGAACGTCATCGGGAAGGCCAGCAGCGCCAGGATCACCAGCGGCCAGAAGCCCCCCAGGCCCGCGTTGATCGGCAAGAACAAGGTGCCGGCGCCAATGGCGGTGCCGAACAGACCGAGCATCCAAGTGGTGTCCTGGTGGCTCCAGTTTGTGAGGGTTGCAGGTGTCGTTGCATAGCGTTCGTCGACGCTATTGGCCTGATCATTCATCCGGTCGGATCTCCGCATTTCCACAGCCGGGACGAGTCAGAAAAACCTGACAGGCAGCGCCCCAGCCATAACAGGGGCGCGATTGTCCGGGATTCTCCTGAAGAAGCAAAGACTTAGCTGAGGAACGGTTATGCGACGCAGACGCGCAGGGGCGGCTACAGGCGGCGGTTTTAAAGGGCTCTGGCGTGACGCAGGATAATCCGGCCGTGCACAATTCTATTGGGGCCACATACCTGTCTTGTGAATGAGCGTCGCACGGCAGCAGCCTGGCGCACGCAATGACTGCCCGTTGACAGCCCCACGTCCATCCCAGCATGATCGGGGCATGAACCTGACTCAGCAATGCCTCACCCGTACCACCACCACGACCGCTCAAGGCGGGTCGTGCGGTTGCCGTGGGTGCTTGAACTAGCCACACACAGAATCAACCCAAGGCCCCGCCAGCAATGGACGGGGCCTTTTTATTGCTCCGTCCTCCGGCCACCACCAGGAGCACTACAATGACTGACGCCCTACTGATCATCGATATGCAAACCGGCTTGTACGATGGCCCGGACAAACCCTTCGAGCGCGAACGCGTACTGGGCACCATCAACCACCTGATCCAAGCCGCCCGCAATGCCGGCGCTCCGATCTTCGTGGCCCGCCACACCGGCCCTGCGGGCTCCCCCATCGAAGCGGGCAGCCCGCCTTGGCAGGTATGGCCCGCGCTGGATGTCGATGAAGCGCGCGACCACCTGTTCAATAAAACCCGCCCCAGTTGCTTCCTGGGCACGGACCTGGCGCAGCAACTGCACGCTGCACAGGTCAATCAACTGGTGATCGTGGGGATGAAAACCCAGTTCTGTATCGACACCACCTGCCGGGTGGCGGCAGAACTGGGGTTCTCGGTGCTACTGCCCGAAGACGGACATACCTGCATGGACACCCCGACACTGTCGGCCCAGGAAATCATCGAGCATCACAATGCAACGTTGGCGGGGGCATTTGTAAAACGGGTGAGAGCGACCGAGATAGCGTTCTGACAATACAAACCCTATAGGAGCGAGCTTGCTTGCGACAATCGTAAACGCTATCACGCGAAACCTGACGGCCCCTCCCACCAGGTTTTTCGCGAACAAGCTCGCGCCTACAGTAATTTTTCCATCCAGACAAAACGCGCCGTCCTGCAAATCCCGCATACTCATGCCCTCAAACCCTTCAGGAAGAGCCTTCCGATGACCACCACTGTTCTGGTTCTGGTTGAAACCATCAACGAATACCTGCAAATCATCGAGAGCAACGACTTTCATGTGATCCTGGCACCGACGCCCGCCGAACGCGCCCAGGCCATCAAGACCCACGGCGGGCAGATCAAGGCCGTGCTGACCCGTGGCCCGCTGGGGCTGTATGCCGAGGAAATCGCCGCGCTGCCGTTGCTGGAGATCATTTGCGTGATCGGCGCCGGCTACGAACACGTGGACCTGCAGGCGGCGAGCAACCGCGGGATTGTGGTCACCAACGGTGCCGGGGTGAACGCACCGTCGGTGGCCGACCACGCCATGGCCTTGCTGCTGTCGCTGGTGCGCGGCATTCCGCAGACGGACGCGGCGGTGCGGCGCAGTGAATGGCCCAAGGTGATGCGCCCTTCCCTGGGCGGCAAGCAACTGGGCATTCTCGGGCTCGGCGCCGTGGGCCTGGAGATCGCCAAGCGTGCCGCCCTGGGGTTCGACATGCAGGTGAGTTACCACAATCGCCAGCCGCGCGATGACGTGGACTACACCTACTGCGCCAGCGCGGTGGAACTGGCGCGCACCTCGGACTTCCTGATCCTGGCCACACCCGGTGGCGCCGGAACTCGCCATCTGATCGATCGCATCGCCTTGGATGCGCTGGGCCCCAACGGCTACCTGGTCAATGTCGGGCGTGGCAGTGTGGTGGTGACCGCCGATCTGATTGCCGCCCTTGAACAGCGCCGTATCGGCGGCGCGGCACTGGACGTCTTCGACGATGAACCCAAGGTCCCGGATGCCCTCAAGCGCCTCGGCAATACCGTGCTGACCTCCCACGTGGCCGGCCTGTCGCCGGAAGCGGCCCACGACACCGTGCAGCGGGTGGCTGACAACCTGGTGGAATTCTTCGCCGGCCGACCGGTACTGACGCCAGTGACCTTGCCGCAGCCCAATAAATGACCGATCAGGCACGCTGATCATCATCCAACACGCTAACCTATTAAGCCGCCCCGACCTTGTCGTTGGGCGGCTGTGCGCATTAGATTAGGAAATAGTCCAAGGCCTTTATAATAAGCAGAAGGGATAAGCATGGCGCTGAACGACCAATCGACCCAGATTCGCCCAGGCGAAGAACTTGATGCCAGCCTGATCGATCCCTACCTCAAGGCCCACATCCCTGGCCTGAGCGGCACGCCCACCATCAGTCAGTTCCCCGGCGGTGCGTCCAACCTGACCTATCTGCTGGAATACCCTGGCCAGGAATTCGTCCTGCGTCGCCCGCCCTTCGGCCACAAGGCCAAGTCCGCCCACGACATGGGCCGTGAATACCGCATTCTCAACCAGCTCAAGGATGGCTTCCCGTATTGCCCCAAGGCCTACGTGCATTGCACCGACGAGTCGGTGATCGGCGCCGAGTTCTACGTGATGGAGCGTGTCAACGGCATCATCCTGCGCTCCGACCTGCCGGCCGAGCTGGGCCTGGACGCGACCAAGACCGAAGCCTTGTGCAAAAGCTTTATCGACAAGTTCGTCGAGCTGCACCAGGTGGACTACGCCGCCTGTGGCCTGGCCGACCTGGGCAAGCCCGAAGGCTATGTGGCGCGGCAGATTCGTGGCTGGAGCGACCGCTATGAAAAAGCCCTGACCCCCGACGCTCCGCGCTGGGAGGCCGTGCGCGCCTGGCTTAACGACAAGATGCCGGCCGACCACCCGACCTCCAGCATCGTGCACAACGACTACCGCTTCGATAACGTGATCCTCGACCCGCACAACCCGATGCAGATCATCGGCGTGCTGGATTGGGAACTGACCACCCTGGGCGACCCGCTGATGGACCTGGGCAACACCCTCGCCTACTGGATCGAAGCCGCCGACCCGGCGCCCGTGCAACGGATGCGCCGCCAGCCGAGTAACGCCCCCGGCATGCTCACCCGTCGCCAGTTTGTCGACTACTACGCCGAGCGCTCGGGCCTTGAGATCGACAACTTCGACTTCTACTACACCTACGGCCTGTTCCGCCTCGCCGGCATCGTGCAGCAGATCTACTACCGCTTTTTCCATGGCCAGACCCAGGACAAACGCTTTGCGCAATTCATCCAAATGAACACGCTGCTGGAGCAGATGAGCCTGAATGTCATCGGCAAATCCGCGCTCTGATCGCCTATAACAAGGAGTCCCCATGTCCAAGACCCACCTGTTCGACCTCGATGGCAAGATTGCTTTTGTGTCCGGCGCCAGCCGTGGCATCGGTGAAGCCATCGCCAAGTTGTTGGCCCAGCAAGGCGCCCATGTGATTGTGTCCAGCCGCAAGCTCGAAGGCTGCCAGCACGTGGCGGACGCGATCATCGCCGACGGCGGCAAGGCCACCGCAGTCGCCTGCCACATTGGCGAAATGGAGCAGATCACCCAGGTGTTCGCCGGCATCCGCGAGCAGTTCGGGCGCCTGGACATCCTGGTCAACAACGCCGCGACCAACCCGCAGTTCTGCAACGTACTGGACACCGACCTCGGGGCCTTCCAGAAGACCGTTGACGTGAACATTCGCGGCTACTTCTTCATGTCGGTGGAAGCCGGCAAGCTGATGCGCGAGAACGGCGGCGGCAGCATCATCAACGTGGCGTCGATCAACGGCATTTCGCCGGGCGTGTTCCAGGGCATCTACTCGGTAACCAAGGCCGCCGTGATCAACATGACCAAGGTGTTCGCCAAGGAATGCGCCGAATTCGGCATTCGCTGCAACGCCCTGCTACCGGGCCTGACCGATACCAAGTTCGCCTCGGCGCTGGTGAAGAACGACGCGATCCTGAAAATGGCCCTGGCGCAGATCCCGCTCAAGCGCGTGGCCGACCCAAGCGAGATGGCCGGCGCCGTGCTGTACCTGGCCAGCGATGCATCGAGCTACACTACGGGCGTGTCGCTGAATGTGGATGGCGGCTTCCTGTCCTGAACACGTGCCTGGGAGCAAGGGCGCTTGCTCCCAGGCATGCCGGCAGGACTAGAAGTCCACGGGACTCATATCAATCTTGAACATGACAAGTTTGCCATCCTTGGACGTCGCACCTAATAACTTGAATAACTGGCCACGCCTCAACGCGTCGGAAACGCGCTTGGCCGCCAGCGTACCGGGTTGGGATAACGCCAGCACTTGCCGCACCCAACTGTCGGTCATTTGACGTGAGCTTGTCGTCCCTCCCAGGCTGACGTTGGCAAGCTCGCCGGCGGAGGTATAACTGACATGCTTGGCTTCCAGAATGTAGATATCGCCTGCCGGGCCTTCAAACACCCGATCAAAGCCATTCTGCCCACCTCCGTAGGTTCCGCCGGGAAGTACCGTATAGCCATCTTCCGTCAACCGGGCCTCATACATGGCTTCGTTCACTTCGCCCTTGCGCTTGTTGTCCCGGGCAGCGTCTTTTTCCCGCCACGTCTCAAGTAACGCCTCTTCGGCCAACGAGCGCCTTCTATCGGGATAGTGCAGTTGCATCGTTCGGCTGATACGCGCCACATTGAAGTTACCGTCTTTTGAGCACCTGACCGTGCCCAAACCTTGAAACGCATCGAATATCGGCATCCCCGGAGGCAATGGGCGGCGGTTTTCCAATGCGCTGCAGATGGAAGCCAGACAGTCATACGGGTAACCATTGCGCCAGATATAGGCATCGATCAGCGCCCCTTTTTGCGCCGTTGGCGCACTGCGGATAGCCGGCTCGCAAAACCCGACTATTTGACGCAAGTAGCCCTGCATATAGCGATAAACCCACTGGTCGATACTGCTATTACTCAGATCGACCGCCCCCACATGCCCGGCATAACCTTTGATATTCCGGACCGATTGAAAAAGATCCGAGAGTTGATCAACAGCCAGCATCGGCACCCAGCTATCGGGCGCGCCACCCATTTCAATTAAAATCTCTGCCCTGCCATGACCGCCTGCATCTACCACCTTCCAACGCAGCCATGCGCTATCGAAGTTCACTGTGCAAAAGCCTGTGCCCACCGGCAAATAATGTCGGTTGTCGTTTAACCTGAACAAGCCATCCCGTTCGATACGCCCGGCGCTTACCAGATTGCCTCCCGCCCCCACAGAAAACAGATGGGGTCGCGCATTCGGTACAGCACCTGATGGGTTGCCAAAATTGGCATCCATAAAATATTGCTCAGCCCCGATCATGAAGGCTCTCTTGCCGGAGAACGTCAGGGTGTCGGCGGGGGCCGGACTCACCGGCAACGTGTAGAGCCCCAGATTCCATACCGGATCAATACGCAGGGTCGCCGACAAGCTCACAGGGCTCGGTGTGGCGGTAAGCGAGGAAGACGAAGCACTGTGGCTCAATGACGATGCCGATGAGCTATGACTGAGGCTCGGGGAAGAAGAAGACGAACTGGCCGCAGAATGACTGCGCCAGGTGTTCGTCTGCGGCACCCGGTGAAGTGCAGGACCTCGTGGCAAGCGTGAATCCGGCGCTCTTTCACGCCATTCCCCGGTCTGCGGATCACGCACCGCCAGAACGGTCGTCCCGTCATCCAGGTTCAGGTAATTGCGCGATTCATATTCACGCAATCCAGTCGCTGGATCAGGTGCGGGTATGGGGTCACCGTCGGGGGCAAAAATAGCGTCTCGGGTTACGGCGGGGGTCGTCGGCAGATCGGTAATGCGCTGATAAGTCGCGCTCGGAACAGCTGCGGCTGGCCTGTTGCGCACGGGTATCGCTTCAGGCGGCAGGGGCCCGCCAGCGAAGTCAACGACAGGAAACGCAGTACGCGCACTGGGTGCCGCGCCACTGGGTCGATCGACCGGGCGCCCTGCTACCGGTTGCACGGAAGGGGAAGTAAATTGCTTCATAGAATGTCCTTAGACTATGTTGTTCAGCCGCCCGGAAGAACCACCTCGGCAGCTTATGGATTCAAGTTGAAACAGCCAGCTCATCACTGGATACCTGCCGATGCCTGTCAGCGTCCAATCTCCAGCAATCAGCCATGACGTCGTAATAAACAGTGCCCGTTGTCCCATCGGCCATGCCGATGCCCGTCACGTTAACGCGTGGCGTAAACACTGCGGCTCTTTGTCGGCAGTGACGCAAGGCCTTCAACAGTTGCGCAATCGAACTATTGCCCGAAGCGGCGACCCTGGCGAGATACACCTTGCCAAGGTCCAGCCTGACGTCGAAACGTCCGCCGTCCTTTGAATGAATCCGGATGTTTTCCAAGGGAACGTCGGGGTCGTCATACTTGGGGACCCTAATCGACACGCTGCCCACCTTGATGTGGCCAGGGCTGACAACAATGCTGTCGAGCTGAATATCTTCCGCCAGCGCTGTACAAAAGAAGTCCCAGGTCGATGCATCGGACTCTTTACTCAGCGCCTGCGGTGTCGATAGTTCAACGGTCGCCCAGGACGTCAGATAGATTTCGTATACCCCGCCCCGTCCGCATAGCACACAGGTTGCCAGCTGAGGCGCCGCGCCCAGGTGCACCCGTTGTGAGTGAGCGGTCAGATTTATGCTTTTAGGCGTGCGCGGCCTCAAGAACGGGTAATGCCCGTGCCTCAGGTTCAACGAAGCCATTCCGTCCTTGATTCTATAACCTGGAGTGGCGAAATCACCGACGTAAGACTGCACCGGCGGTAATAGCCGGTACGAAACACCATCACGCATCACCACGACGAACTCAGCCTTCAACTTCAAGGCTGACGCTTGCAATGAACCGCCCACGCTCGTCCACGTCGCTGAGGATTGCGCCGCGTATTCGTCCAGATAAAGCGTGCGGCCATCAGCCCACTCAAACTTTATCTTCGCGCCCGTGTAATCCAGGTAGTCGAAGTTGCTCACGCGTCGCGTGGCCACATGATAGGTGGTATACACCCCTGCCAATTCCTGGTTGTCATAGTCCACATACACACAGCATCGGTCCTGCTCCTGGCTTGCATGGGCATCAATGGCCGTCATCCCGTGGCCGCGACTGACAAAGTAACTGGACGTGCCTGCCGCCAAGGCAACCGACTGACCGGGGCCCAGAATAATCGGGGAGATCCTGGGTCCGGGAGGCGCCAGCACTTCCATGCTCACTTGCGGCTCCCCGGTCGGTTCCAACGCTTCAGGCAACAAGGGCGTTATTCGATAGCCGTCCTGCGTGAGAAAGCTGAAAAGTTCGTTGACCAGATGGCGTTTACCCTCACGCAGCGTGTAGACATTTTCGATTCCGACACAAGGGCCTGGCAGTTCACCGTCCAGCCCCAGGGTAGACTCCACCTTCAGAGCGTTGCCCGAGATCCACCAGCGTTGAATCCGGCTGAAGGGCCAGTTGAGCATGATGAGGCTCCGCTGCTGGCCGTCCTCCTCGATGACGACATCCTTGGCGCTCTCAAGAATCTCGAAGTAGTCGGCGCCTGGACCGCCATTCACCCTGGCACTGCCCCGCTGTATCAACAACTGGTCGTCTCCGGCCATTGCGTGGGCCTTGTCGTGCTCCCCCTTCAAGACAATACGGTTGGCCTCGTTACTGCCGGTAATCACGCTGGAAGCGCCGGCAAGGGACGCAACATTCTCAATGCTCCACAACCCCATGCACTTGAGACCGTCTCGGCCATTGTCGGTCATCAATGTCACGCTGCCCGCCCCCAGGTTGACGTTGAAGCCTGCTGCACGCGGCCATGTCGCCTCGCCGAGAAAGCTCAGGGTGTCAGCCCCGGTACCGCCCACCAACACCGAGATCGGCACCCGCCCTTCTGCGCCAGAAAAAGTATCCGGCGGTACCTCGAACATGAATTCGTCGTCCTGGCTGCCGCCCACCAGGTACTTGCGGCCACCGCTGTAGCGAAAGTGGTTCGGGCGGGTGGGCACCCCCAACACCGTGTCATCCCCGCCACCCAGCAGCCAGAGCACACCTTTTTCGGGCCCCTTCGTCCCCCAGGTGGCCTCGGGCAATAAATCGACGGCCCCTTCCTTGGTCGCATCGAAGTGGTCATCCACCTCGTGGATGACCGGTTCACGGACCAACGTGTGGGGGGCCTCACCCGCCTGCTCATCCCATTGATGTTTCCAGTGCCGTATCGTCTGCAGGTGGACCTCGAACGTGCCATTGACGATGGCCTGCACACTGTTCTTCATCTCACCGCCAAGCAATGCCCTGGCTTGGGCCTTGAGGCTTTCTGCGTATACAGTGCGCGCGCGGCTGGTCGTGTAGCGATCGAGTACGCCTTCATCCAAGTCAATACCGGTAAACGCGAACCAGCCGCTGCGCAGGCGCTCATGGGTGCTCAACTCGATGTAATCATCGATATCATCCACCACCCGGCACGCGGCATAAATCCGGGTACCGACAATCAGCACCGCTGCGGCGATAAGGCCTACGGGCCCGGTCGCGCTGAAGCCGGCCAACGCCGAGACGCCCAGTGCAAGACTGAGGGTTGCGCTGACGAGACTGAAACCGGCCTCGACGTAGAGATCCTGCGCCTGTTTGCCTTCTGCTTTCAGCGCGTTTGAAAGCGCAATGCCCGCCTGGGCAAGGTCAAACGGCACGGTCAATACCGAGGCGATCAATCCAGCACCACGGCGTAACAGCAATCCCGCGCGTGATGCACAGAACCCGCGATAAACCGTATGGCCGGCGCTCATCATTTTCTGGCCGATACGCTCCAGCGCCAACTCCACGCCGAGGGACGTCATTTCTGCGGAAAAGGCGCTGCCCTCGAACAACAGCTCGCCCGCATCCCCCGTTCTGAGCGCTTCGCCTATTCCTCGAATGGCACTGTAAAAACCGTAGAGCTGCAGCCCGGCTCCCAAGGTTTGGGCACTCCCGCTTCTAAGCTTATCGGCCCAGCCGGGCAGGCTTTCCATGGCACCCACGTCGTTGAGGTTGACGTCCTGTACCCGCCGCAGCAGTCGATCGAGCTTGACAATCGCCCCGTCCGAAACATCAGGCGTGCTCAACATAGCGGGCGCCCAATCCGAACGTAATGACGCCAGTTCAAACAGTGCGGCGGTGGCCTGGTCACAGGTTGCACTGCTGGCGGACGCCAGATAGTCCTTAAGGTGCACAGCAGAAAACGTGATCTGATCGATCAATGCCTGATCAGCTTCCTTGACACGATACCGCGCCACGTCAAGGTCCGCGCCCTCCACGCGCGCGCCCATATTATCCAGGGCCACACGGCCAACCGAGATCTCACCGATACGCATCGATCCCCATGCTGCATCCAGATCCATCAAGGTCTTTTGACGCAGCTGTAAGGCAGACGCGCCTTCGTCCTGCAATTCTTCCATTACGGCACTCCAGTCACTGACGAAGAACGCTTCGTCGTTATCAACGCGAACACCCTGTGCGCGCACTGCGTCGATACTGAAGTGTTGAGGCATGAACCTGAGGTGTATACGTAGAGCGCTGGTGAATATCCCGATCAAGCGTTCGGCGGTTGCTGGCGAAAACTCACCGCTAAGCGGTTCCAGCCACTGATGCTGGATACCGCCATGGTCAGGTCCACCAGTTCCTGCTCGCTGAACTCCACGCGCACGGCGCTGAAGAGTTCGTCTGAAACACTGGAAGTCGGCAGCATCGCCACCGATTCGCACCAGGCCAATGCCGCCTTCTCCCGCGGCGTAAAGAACGGCGAGTCACGCCATACGCACAGCGCGAACAAACGTCGCTCCGTCTCGCCGCGCTGACGCGCCGCCATCGAATGCATATCGGTGCAAAAGCCGCAGTGGTTGAGCTGCGAAACGCGGATCTTGATGAGTTCCAGCAGCGGCCGCTCGATGGACAGGCCAAAGGTGTTCGCCTCCAGCAGCAACATGCCCTTGAGCGCTTGTGGTGACGCGGTGTAGTAGTCCAGACGGGATTCCATGGGGCAGTTCTCGGGCAATGACACCTCAGCCTAGAACCCTCACGGTATAAGCCCTATAGCCAATTCGACGGTTTACCCAGGGACCATTTTGAGCGCGCCTCGCGAGCGAGTAACCTTGGCACAGAACGAAGACCCCGGGATGAAACATGGAACTGCACGTCATCATCAATGGCCGCAAGGATCTGGCCGAACAGCTGTACCAGCAGTTGCACGAAGCCATTGTCTCCGGGCGCCTGGCCGCCGGCGCGCAACTGCCGCCCAGCCGCTTGCTCGCCGAACAACTGGGGGTATCACGCAAGACCGTATCCGACACCTACGCCACCCTGACCTACGAAGGCCTGCTGGTCGGCAAGACTGGCCGCGGCACCTTCGTCAACGCCCCTACGCCGCAGACCGAGCGCCTGCAAACCGCTACCGACCTGGCCTGCGCCGCCAACCTGAAAAAGTGGCAGTCACTGCCTTCGCCCATGCGCCACCCCACTCGCGACAGCACGTTGCGCTGTGAATTTATCGGCGGCGCCACCAGCCGCAACCAATTCCCCCAGGATGAATGGCGGCGTTGCACCCAGGACGCGTTGCGACGCATCGCCCAGGACAGCGGGTTCTACAGCCAGCCCGAAGGGTTGCCGGCCCTGCGCAGCGCCATTGCCGGGCATATCGCGTTTTCCCGTGGGGTCAAATGCCGCGACAGCGACATCGTGGTCACCAACGGTGCGCAACAGGCGTTGGACCTGATCGCCCGTGTGGTGCTGGAACCGGGCAGCATCGTCGCCATGGAAGACCCCGGCTACAGCCCCGCGCGTCAATTGTTCATGGCGATGGGGGCTTTGGTCATTGGCGTTCCCGTCGATGAACAAGGCATCCAGGTCGACCGGATCCCCGATGGCACACGACTGATCTACGTCACGCCGTCGCACCAATTCCCACTCGGCATGCCCATGAGCCTGGCACGTCGCGAAGCCTTGCTGGCACGCGCATTCGAGCTGGGGGCGATCATCATCGAGGATGACTACGACAGCGAGTTCCGCTACGAAGGCCGCCCCACCGATTCCCTGCAAAGCCTGGACACCCGTGGCGTGGTCACCTACGTCGGCACCTTCTCCAAAACCCTGCTGCCCGAGCTGCGCCTGGGTTATGCGGTGCTGCCCCCGGCGATCTACGGTGCGGTGCTCAAGGCCAAGCAATTGACCGACCAGCACAGCTCCACATTGCCGCAATGGGCGCTGGCCAAGTTCATCAGCGAAGGCTATTTGCTCAAGCATATTCGCCGCTGCCACACCGTGTACGCCGGGCGCCGCGAGCGCATTTTGCAACGCCTGGCGGGCGACCTTGCGCCGTGGTTCGAAGCGGTGCCCACCGTCGCCGGGTTCCATATGGCGGCGTTGTGCAAAGTACCGGTGAATATCCCGTTGCTGATGGAATTGGCGCGCCAGGTGGAAGTCGGCCTGTACCCGCTGGACGTGTTCTTCCACGACACGCCGGTGCGTCCGGGCCTGATCATCGGGTTTGGGGCCATCGAGACCCTCGACATCGACCCGGCGCTGGACAAGGTGCGCGATATCCTCCAGCAGATTGGCTAAGGGGTTTTCCACCGGATTGGTCATTGGTCGCGCGAAAAACCCGGCGTACGGTGGGCAGGTCTCGAACTTCTCGGAAACGTCGCCATGAAACGCCTGCTCGCCACCACCCTGATGCTCGCCTCGCTCAGCGCCTTTGCCCACGAGCCCGTGTACAACCAGGAATCGATCAAGGTCCTGCAAGAACACGCGCTGACCAATGTGCCCGGCAAGAAAACCCTCATGCTCACCGTGGACTACGCCCCCGGCCAAGCCACCGTGCCCCATAGCCACACGGGCACGGCCGTGGCCTACGTGCTCGAAGGCGCGATCACTTCGCGGGTCAATGATGAGAAAGCGAAAACCTACAAGGTCGGCGAATCGTTCTACGAGCCGGCCGGCTCGCGACACTTTGAATCCAGCAATGCCAGCCAGACCCAGCCGGCCAGGTTGCTGGTGGTGATAGTGCTGGACGACAAGGCCGAAGTGCTGACCCCTCTTCCAAAATAATCAGCCGCCCCCCCAATCAGAAGTTTGGGTGGGGTGCTAAATGTGGGAGGGGCGGTGCGACGATTCGACTTGCCCCCGATAGCAGTGGGTCAGCCATAGATGCATCCACTGACACTCCCTCATCGGGGGCAAGCCCCCTCCCACATTTTTTACCGAGTACACCAGGCACAACTCTGGTCGGTTCCAAGGCAGCCAAAGCCAGAGCAAAAGCAGACTCAGATCGACCTGATGTATGCAGATCCAAATGTGGGAGGGGGCTTGCCCCCGATAGCGCTGGGTCAGTTAACAAATAAGTGACTGACACTCCCTCATCGGGGGCAAGCCCCTCCCACATTTTTTAACTGCGGTTTGTCTGTGGCTCACGGGCGTTTGAACTGGCGGCGCAATTCTTCGATCTTTGGGCGGCACGCACACCCATCAAGGTGATCGTTGACCATCCCCATCGCCTGCATCAGCGCATACATCGTGGTCGGGCCCACAAACGTCCAGCCGCGTTTCTTCAAGGCCTTGGATAAGCGCACCGAGGCGGGTGAAGTCGGATTGCCGGTCCAGTAGGCCAGGTCCACCACTGCCGGACGCTCTTCAGGGCCGGGTTCGAACGCCCACAACCACTGCGCCAGCGAGCCGGTCTCGTCCACCAGCTCACACGCCCGGCGTGCATTGTTGATCGTGGAAACGATCTTCGCCCGATTACGCACGATGCCCGGATCTTGCATCAAGCGCTCGATATCCGCCGCGCCGTACTGCGCCACCCGGCGAAAATCAAAGCCCTCGAACGCCACCCGAAACTGCTCACGCTTGCGCAGGATGGTGATCCACGCCATGCCCGCCTGAAAGCCTTCCAGGCAAATCTTCTCGTACAGCTGAACATCATCCGCCACCGGCACGCCCCACTCGCGGTCGTGGTATCGAGGGTATTCCGGCGCCGCCGTGCGCCAGGTGCAGTAGACCTGTCCGGTCTCATCGGTGCTCAGTCCTGGTGTATCCATCCATCACCTCACATGCCAGGTCGCGGATGATAAGCGAAAAAATTTCCACGCGGCCAACCGCTCAAGCGCCGCCCTCCACGACCAACTGGTCAGACCGGGACCTGTCAACCGACGAAGAATGACTTGTTATTTCAAAAATACCTGGCCTAGACTGGCGACGCACTGGACTTACCGGTATGACCACAACAATTAAGCCCTGGAACCACCGGGGCACCGAATAGAGATCCCTCCCATGCTCAGATGGTGCTCGCGTTCGATTTTCCTGCAAGTCGTGATTGGCCTGATGCTCGGCATCGCCTGCGGCCTTGCCCTTCCCGAATTCTCCTCGCAACTCAAACCCCTGGGTGACGGCTTTATCAAGCTGATCAAGATGCTGATCGGCCTGATCGTGTTCTGCGTGGTGGTCAGCGGTATCTCCGGCGCCGGTGACTTGAAGAAAGTCGGGCGCATCGGCCTCAAGTCGGTGATCTACTTTGAAGTGCTGACCACGGTTGCCCTGGTGATCGGCCTGGTCATGGCCTTCAGCACCGGCATCGGCACGGGAGCCAATATCCACCTGGAACAGCTCTCCTCCGCGGGCCTGCATGAACTGGCCGACAAGGGCCAGCACATCAAGGGCACCAGCCAGTTCCTGATGGACCTGATCCCCAACTCGGTGATTGGCGCCTTTGCCGATAACAATGTGCTGCAAGTGCTGCTGTTTTCGGTGTTGTTCGGCAGCGCGTTGAACCTGGTGGGCGAAGCGGCTTCCGGCATCACTCGGCTGATCAATGAACTGAGCCACGTGATTTTCCGCATCATGGGCATGATCGTGCGCCTGGCGCCGATCGGCGTGTTTGGCGCGATCGCCTTCACCACCAGCACCTACGGGCTGGACTCCCTGCAACACCTGGGCAGCCTGGTGGGCCTGTTCTACCTGACCTGCTTTGCGTTTGTCGCGCTGATCCTCGGCCTGGTGATGCGCCTGTCGGGCCTGCGCATGTTGCCGTTGCTCAAGTACCTGCGTGAAGAGCTGCTGATCGTGATGGGCACCGCCTCCTCCGACGCGGTGCTGCCGCAGGTCATGCGCAAACTCGAACACCTGGGCATTGGCAGCTCCACCGTGGGCCTGGTGATTCCGACCGGGTATTCGTTCAACCTCGACGGTTTCTCGATCTACCTGACCCTGGCCATCGTGTTTATCGCCAACGCCACCGGCACGCCACTGTCGATGACCGACCTGCTGACGATCTTGCTGGTGTCGCTGATCACCTCCAAGGGCGCCCATGGGATTCCCGGCTCGGCGCTGGTGATTCTGGCGGCCACCCTTACGGCCATCCCGGCGATTCCGGTGGTCGGCCTGGTGCTGGTATTGGCGGTGGACTGGTTCATGGGCATCGGCCGTGCGTTAACCAACCTGATCGGCAACTGCGTCGCCACCGTGGCCATCGCCCGCTGGGAAAAAGACATCGACATCCAGCGCGCCAACAAAGTGCTGGACGGCCAGCAGGGTTATGCCTTCCAGGCTAAAAAGCCGGTAGTGCCAGCGCATCAGGAATTCTAGAACGCTAACGCCTTCCACTGTAGGAGCGAGCTTGCTCGCGAAGATCGTCAACGATAACGCGGGCATTCTGGATGCACGCGGTGACTTGAAGTTTTTCGCGAGCAAGCTCGCTCCTACAGTGCAGGGATTATTCATTTTTAAGGAGCGCACGACGTGATCAGCACCTCAACCGTCGTCAATTCAGTCGTAGAAAAACTCCGCGCCGCCTTGGCGCGGGGTCAGTGGCGCCGGGGCGAAATGTTGCCCGGTCAGCGTGAACTGGCCGAACAGATGGGCATCAGCCGCCCCAGCCTGCGCGAGGCCGTGATTGTGCTGGAAACCCTCGGCCTGGTGCGCTCCATGCCCGGCAAAGGCGTGGTCGTGCTGGAAACCAGCATCAGCGAACCGCAATCGAGCGACGCTGTGGCCGACGCCAGCCTCGAAGACATCCTGCAACTGCGCTACACCCTCGAACCTTTCATCGTCGGCCTGGTGGCCCAGTCCATCAGCAGCAAGGAAGTCGGCCAACTGCGCCTGACCCTGATGGACATGCGCGAAGCCCTCGACGCCGGGGATGCCGAAGCCGGCATGAACGCCTACCTCGATTTTCACGAAGAACTGTTTGCGCTCACCTCCAACCCGATCTTCCAGAACGTGGTGCAACAAACCAGCAACGCCCTCAAGCAAAGCGCCCAGGTGCTGCGCAATTCCCCCGAGCACCTGGCCGAACGCCTTCAGGAAAACGAAGCCGTAGTACGCGCCATCCGCAACAAGAACAGCGCCCTGGCCAGTGCCGAAATGCGCCGGCACATCCTCCAGGAAGGCCTGCGCATGGGCATTCGCTTGAACATCCCGGACGACCATCTGGGCAGTTGATTTTTTTGGAGACCGGCCATGACCGCCCACGCCTTGCAACGTGCCCCCCTTGTCACTGCCCTGCCCAGCATGCGCCTGGTGGGCGCTAAAAAAACCTCGGTGGATGACATCTACCCACGGCTGTTCGACGCCATCCTCGAACAACGCATCGCCCCCTCCAGCCGCTTTACCGAAGAGGGCCTGGGCGAAACCTTTGGCGTCAGCCGCAGTGTGATTCGTCGCGTGCTGGCCAAGCTTTCCCATCAACAAGTGATCATCCTGCGCCCCAACCAACGCGCCCAGGTGGCGGCGCCGGACGCGCAGCAAACACGGCAGATCCTGGAAGCGCGGCGACTGACCGAAATCACCGTGGTGCAACTGGCCTGCGCCCAAGCCACGCCGATGCAAATCCGGCAGTTGCGCGAATTGATCGCACGCGAGCGTGACGGCATCGAACGGGACCTGCGTGGGCCGGCGATTCGCTTGTCGGGGGAGTTTCACCTGAATTTGGCGGCCATTGCCGGGAATGGGCCACTGGCGCAGTTTCTCAACAGCCTGGTGCCGTTGACGTCGCTGATCATTGCCCAGTACGAAACGAAAGCCTGCACGTATTGCGCGTGGCAGGAGCATGAGGCGATTGTGGATGCGGTGGAGCAACGCGACTCAAGCACCGCAGTGGCCCTGATGACCCAGCACCTGGATCACCTGGAAGCCAAGTTGCTGAAACACCATTAATCTCCAGATAAAACGAGATCAAAATGTGGGAGAGGGCTTGCCCCCGATAGCTGTGGGCCAGTCATGAAGAGGCTGGCTGACACTCTGCTATCGGGGGCAAGCCCCCTCCCACAGTTTTTGGGGTGTTTGATAAAGGGCATTCCAACAAAAAGCCCCTGCATCTCACAATGCAGGGGCTTTTGTTTCAGGCGCTAAATCAAGCCGGTTGCAGCGCCGACTGGCCACTCAACGCCAGGTCCAGCAACTCACGGTTGGCCACCGCATACATGGCGTAGTCCGTGCCGACCGCAGCACGGATTTCCACCATCATGGCGCGCCAGCGATCAGCCATGTCCTGGTGTTGCTCAAGCCACAGGGCCACGCGGGCTTCCATGTCTTGTGGCGCGTCGGCCATTTGCAGTACCGAGATGGTGATCGCCCGCTGCTGCCAGTCCACGTCGTCGCGGAACGCTTCGCGAGCCTGGGCCTGCCAGTTGTTGGCCACCGGCAGATCGCTGATCTGCTGCAGGTACCACGGCAAGTCCAAGGCGCTGCCGACAGCGAAGTAGGCCTTGGCCACTTCGGCGGCGTCATGCCCGGTAACGTCGGCGGCTTCGATGATCGGCAGCAAGGTGTACAGGTGAGTCGTGCCTGCAACCATGCGCGCCAACAATTCCGGCACGCCGGCTTCGGTGTAGGCCTGGTAGCGGGTCTGCCAACCTTCACGGGTCGGGCCTTCCAGCAGTTCGTCGAGCTTGAGGCCCAGCGCGGCCAGGTGCGGACCGAAGTGCGCGGTATCGCGGCCAGCATCCTGTTCGTTGCGACGGCTGCGCAGGAACCAGCGCGTCGCGCGGCGGCCCAGGCGCATCAGTTCGTCCATCAGCTCCAGTTGCACGTCGGCAGAGACCTGGTGGTCCAGGGCTTCGATCTGACGGAACCAGTGCGGGAGATGGAAGATGTCCCGCACGATCACATAGGCGCCCGCCACGTTCGCCGGGCTCATGCCGGTCGACTCTTTGAGGCGTTGAACGAAGGTGATGCCCATGTGGTTGACCAGGTCGTTGGCGATCTGGGTGCTGACGATCTCACGCTTGAGGCGGTGGCGACGCATCGCTTCACCGAACTTGGCGACCAGGCTCGGTGGGAACGCGGTCTCCATGTCACGGGTCAGGTACTCGTCATCCGGCACCAGCGACTTGAGCAGTGCTTCCTTGAGGTCGATCTTGCTGTACGAGATCAACACCGACAGCTCCGGACGGGTCAGGCCCTTGCCGGCGGAAGCGCGCTCGGTGAGCTGCTCCTCGGTCGGCAGGTACTCGATGGCGCGGTCCAGCTTGCCACGGCTTTCCAGGTCGCTCATCAGGCGCTTGTACTCGGCGGCACGCTCGTAGGCACGGCGCGCGGCCAGGGACAGGGCCTGGGTCTGCTTGTAGTTGTTGCCCAACACCAGGCTGCCGACTTCGTCGGTCATGCTCGCCAGCAACTGGTTGCGTTGCTTGTCGGTCATGTCGCCGGCCTGCACCACTTCGTTGAGCAGGATCTTGATGTTCACTTCGTGGTCGGAGCAGTCCACACCACCGGCGTTGTCGATGAAGTCGGTGTTGGAGCCGCCGCCATTGAGGCCGAACTCCACACGACCCAGTTGGGTCATGCCGAGGTTACCGCCCTCGCCCACCACCTTGCAGCGCAGCTCGTTGCCGTTGACGCGCAGCGCGTCGTTGGCCTTGTCGCCCACATCGGCATGGCTTTCGGTGCTGGCCTTGACGTAAGTGCCGATACCACCGTTCCACAACAGGTCCACCGGCGCCTTGAGCAAGGCGTTGAGCAGTTCGGTCGGGGTCAGCTTGTCGGCCTGGATGTCGAAGCGTTCTTTCATCTGGGGCGAGATGGCAATGCTCTTCGCGCTGCGCGAGAAGATACCGCCGCCTTCGGACATGATGCTGGTGTCGTAGTCGCTCCACGCCGAACGCGGCAGCTCGAACATGCGCTGGCGTTCGACAAAGCTGGTGGCCGGGTTCGGGTTTGGATCGATGAAAATATGCAGGTGGTTGAAGGCCGCGACCAGTTGCAGCTTGTCGGACATCAACAGGCCGTTACCGAATACGTCACCGGCCATGTCGCCGATGCCCACCACGGTGATGCTGTCTTCCTGCACATTGATGCCGCGCTCACGGAAGTGACGCTGCACGCCGACCCACGCGCCCTTGGCGGTGATCCCCATTTTCTTGTGGTCGTAACCGGCCGAGCCACCGGAGGCGAACGCATCGCCCAGCCAGAAGCCGTAGTCGATAGCGATGCCGTTGGCGATGTCGGAGAAGGTCGCAGTGCCCTTGTCCGCCGCGACCACCAGGTACGGGTCATCGCCGTCATGCCGCACCACGTTGGCCGGCGGCACCAGGGCGCCGTCCTTCAGGTTGTCGGTGATGTCCAGCAGCCCGGAGATGAAGATGCGGTAGCAGGCAATGCCTTCGGCCGCGATCTCGTCACGGGAACCGCCCAATGGCAGGCGACGCGGCAGGAAACCGCCCTTGGCGCCCACCGGCACGATCACCGAGTTCTTCACTTGCTGGGCTTTTACCAGGCCGAGCACTTCGGTACGGAAGTCTTCTTCACGATCGGACCAGCGCAGGCCGCCACGGGCAACGTTGCCAAAGCGCAGGTGCACGCCTTCGACCCGTGGCGAGTAGACGAAGATTTCAAACTTCGGCACCGGCTTGGGCAGCTCAGGAATCGCGCGCGGGTCGAACTTGAAGCTGAAGTACGACTTGTTCTGGCCGTTGGCGTCGGTCTGGTAGAAGTTGGTGCGCAGGGTGGCCTTGATCAGGTCCAGGTAGCGACGCAGGATGCGGTCTTCGTTGAGCACCTGGACGTCGTCCAGGGCCGTGAGGATCGCCTGCTCCAGACGTTGCTGCTTGTCTTCCAGGTCGTCGGCGTTGAGCTTGCGCGCCAGGTAGAAGCGGGTCTTGAACAACCGGGTCAACTCGCGGGCGATGTCGGTGTGGTTGTTCAGGGTACTGGCGATGTAGCCCAGGTCGAAGCCCAGGCGAATCTGCTTGAGGTAACGGGCATAGGCACGCAGCAGCGCGACGTCACGCCATGGCAGGCCAGCGGTGAGCACCAGGCGGTTGAACGCATCGTTCTCGGCATCGCCATGCACGATATGCACGAACGCGTCCTGCAGGGTGTCGTTGAGCTGCTGGATGTCCAGGTTCACGCCTTCGGCGGCGATGAACGCAAAATCGTGGATCCAGAACTCGCGGCCATTGGCATGGCGCAGGCGATACGGGAATTCACCCAGCACGCGCAGGCCCAGGTTTTCCAGGATCGGCAGGACGTCGGACAGGGCCAGCGGGGTATCCGCGTGGTAGAGCTTGCAATGCAGCTCGCGCTGACCGGACACCTGGCCCAACGGCTGGTAGAAACTCATCACCAGCGGGTTGGCTTCGGTGAGGCTGAGCAGGTGCTGCATGTCGACCACGGCAGAATGCGCCGCGAAACGCTCGCGGTAACCGGCCGGGAAGCCTTTCGGGAAGTCGGCCAGCACGTTGGTGCCGTGGGCTTCGCCGAAGCTTTCCACAACCAGGCTGGAGTAGTCGTCCTGCCAGCTGCGGCAGGCCTGCACCACTTCTTTTTCCAGTTGCAGCGGGTCGATGTCCAGGCGGTTCTTCGGGTCGACCCGCAGAATCAGTTGTACACGGGCCAACACGGATTCGGAGAAGAAGGTCCAGAATTCGCAGTCCGAGGCTTTCAGGCGATCCATCAGCACTTGCTGGATCTTCTGGCGCACTTCGGTGGAATAGATGTCGCGTGGCACATAGGCCAGGCAGTAGCAGAAACGACCGTACGGGTCTTTGCGCAGGAACACGCGGATCTTGTTGCGCTCCTGGATCTGCACGATCGACATCACGGTGCTGAACAGCTCGTCGACCGGGGTCTGGAACAGGTCGTCACGGGGCAATACTTCAACGACCTGGGCCAGCTCCTTGCCCAGGTGCGCCTTGGCCTGGAAGCCCGAACGGCGTTCGATTTCCGCGACCTTGCGACGGATATAAGGGATCACCCGCACGCTTTCGCCATACACCGACGAGGTGTACAGGCCCATGAAGCGGCATTCCTTGACGACCTTGCCGTCGGCATCGATCTGGCGGATCGACACGTAGTCCGGGTACGCCGGGCGGTGTACGCGGCTCGGGTGCGCGGCCTTGGCGAACGACAGCACGGTCGGCTCGCGCAGGTAGGACACGGCGTAGTCTTCGATGCGCAGGTCGTCGGCGGTCAGGCCGGCGCGCAGCAGCTTGGTCAGGCCGAGGAACGAGCTGGCGTCATATTCGATATGACCGCCATCCGCCTCGTCACGTACCACGAATTCCTCATAGCCCAGGAACGTGAAGTGGTTGCCCACCAGCCATTCCAGGAAGTTCTTGATCTCGGCCTTTTCTTCGCCGTCGATACCGAACGGGCTGGCGTCGATGCTTTCCAGCAGCTGCTGGACCTTGGCCTTCATCGGCTCGAAATCGGCCACGGCCACGCGCACTTCGCCCAATACCTGCTCCAGCTCTTTGCTCAGCACGTTGAGTTCGGCGGCGTTGGCGCAGCGGTCGATTTCCAGGTACATCAGCGATTCTTGCTGGATGCCTTCGCCCTGGGTGCCTTTAGGCAGGATTTCCAGCAATTCGCCCTTGCTGCCACGGCGTACGCTGAGCACGGTGGTTTGCAGGGTGTGAATACTGTAGCCACGGCGGTTCAGCTCGGTGCGTACCGAGTCCACCAGAAATGGCAGGTCATGGTGCAGCACTTCGACCGCAGTGTGGGTCGACTGCCAGCCATGACGTTCATAATCGGGGTTATAGACCCGCACTTGCGATTCAGTGTGATCAAAGCGCTCAAGCAGGCGCCAGGCAGACAGGGTGCAACCGGCCAGGTCGGAAAGGCGACGCTGGGTCAGTTCGTCCAGGGAAATAATGCCGAAGAATTGCTCAGCGAACAGCGCCACTTGTGGCAGTGCCTGTTCACTGATGTGCTGCGCCAGTGCCGCTTGCAGTTGATGCTGGAAGTCGGCCTTGCTGGCTGCGGTGAAGAACGCCATCTGTGGTACTCCGCTTGGGCTTGTTATTGATGGAAGCGTCGCGTGTTATCCCCTTGCGGGGAGACCGTCAGCTCTGTTCGCAGGTAACGAGTTAAGCACCTTAAACGAATCAGGGTGACAGGTGGGTGAAGCTGGACAAGACAGTCAGGTCACATACAACGTCCATTGAACGTACACCTTGCCGGGCGACGGTACGACGGGCAGGTCAGGCTCCCGGCACAGGGCACATCCGTTGCGCAGCTTAACGAGTGTAGGAAGACCGCTGCTTGCGGTGCTGCGACATATTCGGTCATCGGTAAGCAGGCTTGCGGTTGCGACTTGGACAACCCGGATTTTCCCGCAGAAAAACCGGCTGTTTTCGCCGCAGCGAGTACCAGAAATGACCGATCTTGCCCATCAGGTCATGCACTGGGTCTGACACAGGATGCAGCACAAAATTCGCCGCAATGGCACAATTGCCCACGCAACACCCTCCCCCACACAGGATTCCCCATGCTGCAGCTGAAAACCGACGCATTGATGGCCACCCCGTGCGACGACGAAGAAGACAACATGGCCATGCTCTGCTGCCACGGTAAAAACGGCGAGATGTTCATGTTGACCCGGTATCCGGATGAAAACGAAGTCGAGCTGACCTGGGATTACGAGCCGTCGACCCTGGACGGCCTGAAGGTCACCCTGAGTGATACCACGCTGCAGGTAGAACTCGCCGCAGGCGACGCCGACGCCCTGGGCGGCAAGGACCACCTGGCAATCACCCATGCCACAGCCGCCTCGGACTTGGCCGAAGTCGAGCAAACCCTGCAAAACATCCTCAAAGGCACCGGCACTTTCATCCGGATTTAAGCTGCACCATCGATCAAATGTGGAAGGGGGCTTGCCCCCGATAGCATCGGGTCAGTTAATACATCTGTGACTGACGCGCCGCCATCGGGGTGTAGCTCCCTCCCACATTGACTGTGTTCCCACACAAAAACCCTACAAGTTTTTCTGAAAATACCCGTGACGCCGTTAGTCGCCACCCCCTTCGATGCATTAAAGTAAGCCTCCCAAGCCTGGCGCTCGCGCTCGACCACCAGGCTCATCTCTCCAGGAACCGTCATCGATGGAACATCGTGAAGCGCTGCTTGCGCTGCGAACCTTTCTTTCTACGCAGATTCTCGGCCAGGAAAAACTCATCGATCGCCTGCTCATCGCCCTGCTCGCCGACGGCCACATGTTGGTGGAAGGCGCGCCGGGCCTGGCCAAGACCAAGGCGATCAAAGAGCTGGCCGAAGGCATCGAAGCGCAGTTCCATCGCATCCAGTTCACTCCCGACCTGTTGCCGGCCGATATCACCGGCACCGAGATCTATCGCCCGGAAACCGGCAGCTTCGTGTTCCAACAGGGGCCGATCTTCCACAACCTGGTGCTGGCCGACGAAATCAACCGTGCCCCGGCCAAGGTGCAATCCGCCTTGCTGGAGGCCATGGCCGAGCGCCAGGTCAGTGTCGGGCGCAGCACCTATGAGTTGTCGCCGCTGTTTCTGGTGATGGCCACGCAGAACCCCATCGAGCAGGAAGGCACCTACCCGCTGCCCGAAGCCCAGCTCGACCGTTTCCTGATGCATGTCAAGATCGGCTTCCCGGACGCCGCCGTGGAGCGGCGCATCCTGCAACAGGCGCGGGGCGAAGCGCTCAACGGCGAAACCAAGCCTGAACGCCGCGTCAGCCAGCAGGCGATCTTTGCCGCGCGCAAGGAAATCCTCGGCCTGTACATGGCCGATGCGGTGGAGGAATACCTGGTGCAGTTGGTCATGGCCACGCGCACCCCGGCCAAGTTCGACCCGGAGATGGCCGAATGGATCGCCTACGGCGCCAGCCCGCGCGGTTCCATCGCCCTCGACCGCTGCGCCCGCGCCCATGCCTGGCTGGCCGGGCGTGACTTTGTCAGCCCGGAGGATATCCAGGCGGTGCTGTTCGACGTGCTGCGCCACCGCATCATCCTGTCCTTCGAAGCCGAAGCCGCCGGGATCGACCAGGACCGCGTAGTACAACGCATTCTCGACGTCGTTGCCGTCGCTTGAAGTCGATGAACGCCAGCGATGGAATCCGCGTCACCCTCAGCGAATTGATTGAGATGCGCCACCGCGTGCGCGAAGTGCAGCTGTTTTCCACGCCAAGCCAGCGCAGCCCGCTGATCGGCCTGCACCACTCCAAGCTGCGCGGGCGCGGCGTCGACTTCGACCAGGTGCGCGTCTACCAGGCCGGGGACGACGTGCGCACCATCGACTGGCGTGTGACCGCGCGCACCCAGGAACCGCATACCAAGCTGTTCCACGAAGAACGCGAACGCCCGATCTTTATCATGGTGGAGCAAAGCTGCCGGCTGTTTTTCGGTTCGGGGCAGATGTTCAAGTCGGTGCTGGCGGCCCAGGCCGCCAGCCTGATCGGCTGGGCAGCACTGGGGCATAACGACCGCGTCGGCGGGCTGGTGTTCGGTGACAACGAGCACTACGAAATCAAACCCCGGCGCAGCAAGCAAAGCCTGCTGCAATTGCTCAACCGCCTGGTGCGGGTCAACCAGAGCCTCAACACCGAGAGCCGCCCCGAAGCCGACGCCCTGGGCATGGCCCTGCGCCGTGGGCGTGAAGTCCTGCGCCCGGGCAGCCTGGTGATCGTGATCTGTGATGAACGCGCCCTCACCGAAGGTGCAGAACAACAACTGAGCCTGCTGTCACGCCATTGCGACTTGCTGCTGATGCCGATCTCCGACCCGCTGGACCATGCCCTGCCCGCCGCCGGGCTGCTGCGTTTCGCGCAAAGAGGCGCACAGTTGGAACTGGACACATTGAATTTCGACTTGCGCCAAGCCTACAAGGCCCAGGCCGAAGCGCGCATCGCCCGCTGGGAATTGCTCGCGCAGAAACTGCGAATACTGTTGATGCCGTTGAGCACCCAGAGTGAAATGGTCGAGCAACTGCGCGAATACCTCAACCCGCAACGCCCGGTTAAAAAGCAATGAGCAGCCTCGACCAACTGCAACCTTTGATCGCCCCGCCGAGCATTGGCTTCTGGCCACCCGCGCCCGGCTGGTGGCTGTTGCTGCTGATCATCCCGCTGCTGGGCTGGGGCCTGTGGTCGTTGCGCCGCTTTGTGCCCGCGCGGCGCCCCTTGGCTCGCGCCGAACAACCGCTCGACCCGCTGCGCATCGCGGCCCTGGCGGAACTCGCACTGATGCCCAAACCCTATGACGGCGCCCCCGCCGGCGCCTGGCTGCAGCAGCTCAATGGCCTGCTCAAGCGCTTGTGCCGCAACGACTATCCCTACAGCCAGAGCCACACCCTCAACGGCCGCAAATGGCTGGCGTTCCTCGATAACCGCTGCCCCGCCGCCGGCCTCACGCGCTGGATGGTGCTGGTGGAAGGCGCCTATAAACCCGAATGCAAACTCGATGACAAAGCCATCGCGGGCCTGACCCAAGCCGTCGACACCTGGATTCGCAAACATGTTTGAGTTCGCCTGGCCGTGGATCTTCGCCCTGTTGCCATTGCCCTGGGTGATGCGGCTTATATTGCCGGCGGCCGACAGCGGCGAGCCGGCGTTGAAAGTCAGCTACCTCAGCGACCTCGAAGGCCTCGCCCGCCGCCGCGCGCGGGTCAACCTGCCCGGCTGGCGCCAGCAGGCCCCGTTCGTGCTGCTGTGGCTGCTGCTGCTGACGGCCGCCGCCCGGCCCGAGTGGCTCGGCGAACCGCTGCCGATTGCCGCCAGTGGCCGCGATCTACTGGTGGCGGTGGACGTGTCCGGTTCCATGGACTTTCCCGACATGCACTGGCAGGACGAGGACGTCAGCCGCCTGAGCCTGGTCCAGCACCTGCTCGGCGACTTCCTTGAGGCGCGCGAAGGTGACCGCGTGGGCCTGATCCTGTTCGGCAGCCAAGCCTACCTGCAAGCGCCGCTGACCTTCGACCGCCGCACCGTACGCACCTGGCTGGATGAAGCGCGCATCGGCATCGCCGGCAAGAACACCGCCATCGGCGACGCCATCGGCCTGGCCCTGAAACGCCTGCGCCAGCGTCCGGCGCAAAGCCGCGTGCTGATCCTGGTCACCGACGGCGCCAACAATGCCGGGCAGATCGACCCGCTGACCGCCGCGCGCCTGGCGGCTGAGGAAGGCGTGAAGATCTACCCCATCGGCATCGGTGCCGACCCCGAACAAACCGGCTCCCTGGGGATCCTGGGCGTCAACCCGAGCCTGGACCTCGACGAACCGGCGCTCAAGGCAATCGCCGAGGCCACCGGCGGGCGCTACTTCCGCGCGCGCGACGGCGAGGAACTGCAAGCGATCAAGGACACCCTCGATCAACTCGAACCGGTCGAGCAACAACCCACCCAGGCCCGCCCCGCCCAGGCGCTCTACAGCGCCCCCCTGGCATTGGCGCTGATCCTCAGCCTGTTGCTGGTGATCCAGGAACGCTGGCCCAACAACGCCTTGCAACGTTTGTTCAACAAACTCTCCACCAAGGGCCATTTCCTGCAACAACACCCTGAATGGCGCCAGCGCCTGAACCGCCTGCGTTTGCGGAGGCGTCGATGATCGACTTGTGGCCGCACTGGTTCCGTCCCTGGTGGCTGTTGCTGCTGCCGCTGCTCGGCTGGTTGCTGTGGCAACTGTGGCATCGGCAAAAACGCGCCGGGCGCTGGCAGATGATCCTGCCACCGGCCTTCCACGCCGTGCTGCTCAGCGGCGGCAACGGGCGCGAAAGCAAATCGCCCTGGGTGATCCTCGGCATCGCCTGGCTGCTCGCGCTTCTCGCCTTGCTCGGCCCGAGCTGGCAACGGGTGGAACAAACCAGCCAGAAACCGTCCGACCCGCTGGTGGTGCTGCTGGAACTGACCCCGGAGATGCTCGCCACCGACAGCCCGCCCAGCCGCCTGGAACAGGCTCGGCGCAAACTGTATGACTTGTTGCAGGCGCGCAGCGACGCGCAAACCGCCATCGTCGTGTATGCCGGCAGTGCGCACATACTGGTACCGCTGTCGGACGACCTGGCCACCAGCCGCAACCTGCTCGAAGCCCTGCGCCCCTCGCTGATGCCCGAGCCCGGCCACCGCGCCGACCTGGCCGTGGACAAAGCCCTGGGCCTGCTCAAGCAAGGCGGTCTCGGCCAGGGGCGCCTGTTGCTGATTGGCTCCTCGCTGTCCAAACAGGAACGCCAGGGCATTCGCTTGCTGCTGCAAGGCAGCCAGGCGCCCAGCCTGTCGATCCTCGGCGTTGGCAGCCGCGAAGGCACGCCGGTGACCCAGGAAAGCGGCGAGTTCCTCAAGGACGAACAGGGCGCGATCCTGGTGCCGCGCCTCGACAGCCCGACGCTCAAGGCGTTCGCCAGCGAGATGGGCGGCCGTTACCGCGCCGCGCGCCTGGACGACAAGGACCTGCGCCAACTTGGCGTACTCGACACGCCCCAAGCCCTGCGCAACGATGGCCAACTGCTGCACCTCGACACCTGGGCCGACCAGGGCTACTGGCTGCTCCTGCCGCTGTTGCTGCTGGCCGCCTGCGCCGGGCGCCGGGGCTGGCTGTTCTGCCTGCCGTTGCTGCTGTTGGGCGCGCCGCAGCCCAGCTATGCGTTCGAATTCCAGGACCTCTGGCTGCGCCCTGACCAGCAAGGCCAGTACCTGCTGAAGAAAAAGCACCCCGCCGAAGCCGCCGAGCGTTTCGAAGACCCACAATGGCAAGGCGTGGCGCTGTACGAGGCCGGTAACTACGCCGAGGCCATCAAGCGTTTCGCCGAGGGCAGCGACGCCTATTCCCACTACAATCGCGGTAATGCCCTGGCCAAGTCCGGCGAACTGGAAGCGGCTATCGACGCCTATGAACAGGCGCTGGAAGCCCAGCCCGACCTGCAACCGGCCCTGAAGAACAAAGCCCTGGTGGAGAGCCTGATCCAGCAACAGGCCCAGCCCGAGCCGACTCAGCCGGCAAAAAACGAGGATGACGAAACCACCCAACCCGGCCAAACTGCGCAACCGGGCGCCACTGGGCAAAGTGCCACAGGAGGCGAGGAGTCATCCCCAGCCCAGGGTGAAACCGGCACCCATGATACCCAGGCCGGCGCCACGCCGCAGGCCGGTGGCAATGACGTGCCGGGCAGCGAGCTGGGGGATGAGCAGACCACCACCCCGCCCTTGCGCCCCACGGACACCAGCCTTGACGGTGAACGCCGCCAGGCCCTGGAACAATGGCTGCAGGAGATCCCGGACAACCCCGGCGAACTGCTGCGGCGCAAATTCTGGTACGAACAGCAACAGCATCAGGACAAGACTCGATGAGCCGCCGCACCACCCTTCTGCTTCTGCTCGCGTTATCGGCAGGCCACGCCCAGGCGGCGAGCCTGGTCGCCAGCGTCGACCGCAGCCGCCTCAACTCCGGGGAAACGGTAGAACTGACGGTGGAATCCAGCGACGTCACCCAGTTCGGCAAGCCGGACCTGTCCCCCCTGGATGCGCAGTTCGAAGTCAGCGGCACCCGGCAGATCAACCAGCTCACCACCTTGGGTGGCGACAATCACGCCACCACGCGCTGGATCATTACCCTGCTGCCCAAGGAAAACGGCAACGTGGTGATTCCACCGTTGCAAGTGGGTGAATACAAGACCCAGCCCATTACCCTGCAAGTCGTGGAAACCAGCAGCCAGGACACCAATGCTGAACTCGCGCCGGTCTTTGTCGAAGCCAACCTCGACCAGTCCACCGTGTACGTCCAGGCCCAGGCCCTGTTAACACTGCGCGTCTACCACTCGGTGTCGCTGTACGACGACAGCAGCCTCACGCCGTTGCAGATCCCCGATGCGCGCATCGAGCAACTGGGCGAATCACGCACCTACGAAAAGGTCATCAACAGCATTCGCCACGGTGTGATCGAAACCCGCTATGCCATCTACCCGCAGCATAGCGGCAACCTGGCGATACCCACGCAGACCTTCAGCGCCACGTTGGTGGAATCGCGTCCGCAGCAAGAGAACAGCTTGCAAGGCACCAAGCCCGGCAAGCTGATTCACGTCAGCTCCGCGCCGCTGCAACTGACGGTCAAGCCGAAGCCGGAACTCTACCCGGCCGACGCCCCCTGGTTACCGGCACGCAGCCTGACCTTGAGCGAAAACTGGAACCCCGAGCCGACCCACGTGCAGGTCGGCGACTCCCTGACCCGCAGCCTCACGCTCAAGGCCGAAGGCTTGTCCAGCGCGCAACTGCCGGCCCTGCCCAGCACCGACATCAACGGCCTGCGCCGCTACCCGGACCAACCGGTGCTCGCCAACCAGAACAACGACCGCGGCCTGATCGGCAGCCGCGAAGACCGCGAAGCGCTGGTGCCCACCCACGTCGGCGCCCTTGAGCTGCCACCGGTGGAAGTGGTGTGGTGGAACACCCACGAAGATCACCTGGAACGCACCAGCCTGCCGGCCCGCACCCTGCAAGTCGCGAACAACCCGAGCCTGGTGGTGGACACCCCCGCCACCCCCACCATCATCACCGCCCCCGACGATAGCCGCCTGTGGCTGTGGCAACTGAGCACCTTGATCCTGGCTTGCACCACCCTGCTCGGCTTCGGCCTGTGGTGGCGGGCACGCTGGCAGCCGGCCGTATTGCGCGCCGCCCAGACCGGCCCGAGCCCGCGCACCCTGCTCGACGACCTCAAGCGCGCCGCCCAGGCCAACGACCCCCAGGCCACCCGCCAGGCGCTGGATGCGTGGGCGCGGCAACAGCCGGAAACCCTGGCCGACATGGCGGCGCGGTTCGTGCCGCTGTCGGATGCGCTGGATGGGTTGAACGGCGCGCTCTACAGCGAGAGCGGCCACTATTGGGTCGGCGAAGACCTGTGGCGTGCGGTGAAAGCCATCCCGATGGCCGAGCGTGAGCAGGACCCCGCGACGGATACCACCAGCTTGCCGCCGCTATATCCCAAATAAGCCCCGCTGCATCCCTGACACTCCACAAATCAAAATATGGGAGGGGCCGTGCGACGATTCGACTTGCCCCTGATTGCGATGGGTTGGCTCGACGCTGAACGCCCGGCAGACAGGGCTGCTGTGGCGAGCAGGCTTGCCCTGCGTTGGGCTGCGAAGCGGCCCCAAAACCAGCCACTGAGGCGCGCCTGACACAGCGCAGGTGTCTTTGTCAGGGGCCGCTTCGCGGCCCAACGCAGGGCAAACCTGCTCGCCACGGCTGCCCGCTTGTCACAACTGCCTGATTGCCAAAGGGGGGTTATGCGTCGTCTGAAGCAGCGTGTTCGCAATACAGGTAAACTCCCCTCCTTTTCATCTTCTCCGCGGAGTTCGCCTTGCGTCTGTTCCACACCTCCGACTGGCACCTTGGGCAAAACCTGCACGGCCAGGAACGCGACTTCGAACATGCCTGTTTCCTTGAGTGGCTGCTGCGCCAGCTCCATGCCCACCAACCTGATGCGCTGTTGATCGCCGGCGACATCTTCGACACGGTCAACCCGCCGCTCAAGGCCCAGGAGCGTCTGTACGACTTCATCATCAGCGCCCACGAACAAAACCCCGACCTCACCATAGTAATGATCGCCGGCAACCACGACTCCGGCTCGCGGATCGAACTGCCCGCCCCGTTGATGCGGCGCTTGCACACCCATGCCCTGGGCCGCGTGCTATGGCTGGACGACGGCCAACTGGACGCCGAACGCCTGCTGATTCCCCTGCCGAATGCCAAGGGCAAGGTTGCCGCGTGGTGCCTGGCGCTGCCGTTCCTGCGCCCGGCGGAGGTCACCGGGGCGCACCTGGGCGACGACTACCTGCACGGCATCGGCCAGGTCCATGAATGGCTGATCGCCGCCGCCAACGCCAAACGCAAAAAAGGCCAGGCGCTGATTGCCATCAGCCACGCGCACATGGCCGGCGGCTCGGTGTCGGAAGACTCCGAGCGCAGCCTGATCATCGGCAATGCCGAGGCGCTGCCGGCCAAACTGTTCGATAAAAGTGTCGGCTATGTCGCCCTCGGCCATTTGCACAAGCCGCAAAAGGTGAATGGCGAAGAGCGCATTCGCTACAGCGGCTCGCCGATTCCACTGTCGTTTTCCGAAATTGGCTACAAGCACCAGATTCTCGACGTGACGTTCCAGGGCGAACGACTGGTCAGCGTCGAGCCGCTCCTGATCCCGCGTTCGGTCAACCTGCAACGCCTGGAAGCGGCGCCCCTGGCCGACATCCTCAAGCAACTGGCCGAGCTGCCCGACATTGACCTGTTGGCCGAAACCCAGCGCCATCCCTGGCTGGAGGTGCGGGTACGCCTGGACGAGCCGCAACCCGACCTGCGCCAGCAAATCGAAACCGCCCTGCAAGGCAAGGCCGTGCGCCTGGTGCGCATCGCTGCCGAATACGCCGGCAAACGCGGCAGCGACGACACGGACGATCAACACCTGATCGAACTCGACCAGCTCACTCCCCAGGAGCTGTTCAGTCGCGCCTGGCAGGACAGCTACGGCAGTGAAGTGGATGAACAGACCTTGAAGGATTTCGCCGTGCTGCTCCAGGAAGTACAACAGGAGGGCGAACAGCCATGAAGATCCTCGCCATCCGCCTGAAAAACCTCGCCTCCCTGGCCGGCCCGTTCGAGATCGACTTTACCGCCGAGCCCCTGGCCAGCGCCGGGCTGTTCGCCATCACCGGGCCAACCGGCGCCGGTAAAAGTACCCTGCTCGATGCCCTGTGCCTGGCGCTGTTCGGCGCGGTGCCGCGCTTGGGCAACTTGGGTAAGGAAGGTAAGATTCCTGAGATCGATGCCGAGCTGGGTACTGACGATGCACGAACCCTTTTACGTCGCGGCACAGGTAGCGGTTACGCCGAAGTGGATTTTGTCGGTGCCGACGGACATCGATACCGTGCGCGCTGGGAGGCGAACCGAGCTCGGGATAAAGCTAATGGAAGGTTGCAGGCCGTGCGCCATAGCCTGTATGACCTGGATATCAACCAGTTACTGGCTAGCCAGAAAAAAGAAGCTGAACAACTAATCCAGGCAAAGCTCGGCTTGAACTTTGCCCAATTCACCCGTGCAGTCATGCTCGCCCAAAGCGAGTTCAGTGCGTTTCTCAAAGCTGACGATAAGTCCCGTAGCGAGTTGCTCGAAAAGCTCACCAACACAGCCATTTACAGTCATCTGGGCCGAAGAGCCTTCAGCAAAAGCAAGGAAGCGGAAAAAGTCCACGATGACCTGAAAACCCAATCCAGCGGAGTAACGCCCCTGGCCCCTGAAGCACGCGCCGAACTGGACCAGCAATTCGACGCGGCCCAGCAGCAGCTCAAGACCCAGCAGGCGCAGCTCAAACAGCTGGAATTGCAGCACACCTGGCTCAAGGAACTGCGCGAATGGCAGGAGCGCCAGCACAGTGCCACCGAGCAGCTCCAGCGTGCGCAAGCGGAGTGGGACAACCAGGCCACGCAGCGCCAGGACCTGAGCCGCCTCGATCAACTGGCACCGCAACGCCATCAGTTTGCGCGCAGGGCAGAACTCCTCACCTTGCTGGCGCCGCTGGCCGCGCAGATTCAGGCGCACATCGAGCAACAGGCCGAGTTGCATACCCGCCAGGCCCAGGCCCAACAACAGCAGGCATCGGCCCAGGCGGCACTGGCCGAAGCCCTCAAGGCCCAGGGCGACGCCGTGCCGTTGCTGCGCCAGGCCTTTGAAGCACAAAGCACCCTCGCCCACTTGACCAGAGACCTGGCCAAGCGCACCGAGGACAAACAGCAACACGAAACCGCCTGCGCCGAAGGCCAGGCGCTGCTCAAGGGCTTGCAGGACAAGCACGCCCACGTTGCCGAGCGCTTGCAACGCCTGGCCGCCGAACTTGAACGCAGCAGCGCCCTCGCCCCGCTCAGCGAGGCCTGGGGCGCCTACCGCGACCGCCTGCAACAGCTGATGCTGATCGGTAATCGCCTGAAGAAAGGCCAGTCCGAACTGCCGCAACTGGAACAGCGCGCCACGACCGCCGCGGAAAAGTTCGCCCAACAACGTGACGCGCTCGACCTGCTGTACCAAGAAGCCGGTGCCGAGCCGCACGCCGTGGCCGAGCAGATCCAATTGCTGGCCAGCCTGCTGCAAGACAATCGCAAGCAGCAACGCGCCTTCGAAGACCTGACTCGCCTGTGGGACAGCCAACAACAGCTGGACCAGCAAGCCGCAGCCCTGAGGCAAAAACTCGCAGACGCCCAGCAGCAGCGCGAACAACTGAACCAGACCGGCCTGCAAACCAAGGCCGAACTGGCCGTCGCCGAACAAACCCTGACGGTGACCAAGCAACTGCTGGAACGCCAGCGCCTGGCGCGCAGTGCCAGCGTCGAGGAATTGCGCGAGCAATTGCAGGACGGCCAGCCCTGCCCGGTGTGCGGCAGCCATGAGCATCCGTATCATCAGCCCGAGGCCCTGCTGCAAAGCCTGGGTCGCCATGATGAAAACGAAGAGGCCACGGCGCAGAAAGCCGTCGACACCCTCAAGGAAAAACTCACCGAGCTACGTGGCGAAGTGGGCGGCCTGATCGCCCAGCAAAAAGAATTCCTGCAACAACAGGAACACCTGGCTACCCAACAGCACGCGCTCCAGCCCAGCCTGGACGCGCACCCACTGGCGGCCTCGCTGTTCAATCAGGACGAAGCCAAACGCAGCCATTGGTTGGCCCAGCAACTCAGCCAACTGACCCAAAGCATCACCCAGGACGAACAACGCCAGGGCGCCCTGCTCAACCTGCAGCAAAACGCCGGGCGCTTGCAGCAACAACTGCAAGCCGCCCAGGACGCGAGCCAGCAGGCGCGCCAATTGCTGGTCGACCAGCAGCGCGAGCTGTCCAACGACCGCGAGCGCCTCGACGAAGAACTCAACGCCTTCGCCAGCCTGCTGCCCGCCGACACCCTGGAAGGCTTGCGCAGCGACCCGGCCGCGACCTTCATGCAATTGGACCAGCAGGTCAGCCAGCGCCTTGAGCAGCTTGGTCATCAGCATGACGAACTGGCCGAGCAGCAGGAACGCCAGCAGGCCATCGAGAAAGAACACACGCACCAGCAGCATCGCCAACAGCAGCTCGACGTCTTGCATCAGCAGGTCACCGAGTTGAGCGAGCAACAGCAGGCCGCCCAGGCCACGCTCACCGCGCTGCTGGGCGAGCACACCAGCGCCGAACACTGGCAGCAGCAGTTGGAACAGGTGGTGGTGCAGTCACGCCAGAGCGAGGCCGACGCCAACCAGCAGTTGCAGGACATCCGCAACCAACTGATCCAACTGGCCGCCGACCTCAAGGCCCAGCAGGAGCGCCAGCAATCCTTCGAAGCCGAACAGCACACCCTCGACGCCCGCACCAACGAATGGCGCGCCCTGCACCCCGAACTGGATGACCACGGCCTGGCCCGCCTGCTGGCGTTCGACGACAAGCAGGTCAGCGAACTGCGCCAGCAGGTGCAACACAGCGAAAAAGCCGTCGAACAAGCCAAGGTTTTGCTGCAAGAGCGCGAGCAACGCCTGGCCGAACACCTGGCCTTGCACAACGGCAACCTGGAAGCCGAAGCGCTCGACAGCGCCCTGGCCGCCCTCAACCAGCAATTGGCCGAGGGCGAAAAACAGTGCGCCGAGTTGCGTGCGCGCCAAGCCGACGACCAACGTCGCCAGGACGCCAACCACGCCCTGGCCGAGCAAATCGCCAGAGCCTATGACGAGTGGCAACGCTGGGCGCGCCTGAATGCGCTGATCGGCTCGGCCACCGGTGACACGTTCCGCAAGATCGCCCAGGCCTATAACCTGGACTTGCTCGTGCACCATGCCAACGTGCAATTGCGCCAGCTGGTACGCCGCTACCGCCTCAAGCGCGGTGGCAGCATGCTCGGGCTACTGGTGATGGACACCGAAATGGGCGACGAACTGCGCTCGGTGCATTCGCTGTCCGGCGGCGAGACATTCCTGGTGTCGCTGGCACTGGCATTGGGCCTGGCGTCGATGGCGTCGAGTACGTTGAAGATCGAATCGCTGTTTATCGACGAAGGCTTCGGCAGCCTCGACCCTGAGTCGCTGCAACTGGCGATGGACGCCCTGGACGGCTTGCAGGCCCAGGGCCGCAAGGTGGCGGTGATCTCCCACGTGCAGGAAATGCACGAACGCATCCCGGTGCAGATCCAGGTCAAGCGCCAGGGCAACGGCCTGAGCACCCTGGAGGTCAAGTGAGCGAAGCGCTGCTGTATTCATTCCGGCGCTGCCCGTATGCGATGCGCGCGCGCCTGGCCTTGGGTTATTCCGGCGTGCCCGTACGCATCATCGAAGTCAGCCTGAAAGCCAAGCCCGCTGAAATGCTGGCACTGTCCCCAAAAGGCACGGTGCCAGTGTTGAGTGTGGACGCTCAGGTGATCGATGAAAGCCTGGCGATCATGCAATGGGCGTTGGCGCAGCACGACCCGGAGGACTGGTTGCTGCAGGGTGATCCGGCGGTGCTGGCACTGATTGCCGAGAACGATCAGGTATTCAAGCATCACTTGAATCGATACAAGTACGCCGAGCGCTACCCGGAGCAACCGATGGAAGCGCATCGGGCCGAGGGCGAAGTGTTCTTGCAGAAACTGGAGGGGTTGCTGGCGCATCGCGCCTATTTGCTCGCAGACCATCCGAGCCTGGCGGACATGGCCTTGCTGCCGTTTGTACGGCAATTTGCGCATGTCGATCGAGAATGGTTTGCCCGCACCCCCTACAGCGGGTTGCAGCGCTGGTTGGACACGCTCCTGCAATCGCCGCTGTTTATCGGGGTGATGGCGAAGGCTTAGCCTTCCACCAAGTTCAATAATCGCTCACGGGCGATCTCCGGCTCGTTGTCCACCAGCTGCACGGAGGACAGGATCGGGGCGGAATAGAGGAACAGGATTACTGCTGCCAGTCGGAGTGCCATGCTGTCGATTCCAGGAAGAAAGGAGTCAATATTTCAGCGTCAAATTTAAACACATGTCATTGTGCCATTACCTCTATTTTTTTCCTCCCGACGCACAAACGCCAAACCACTCGAACGCAAGTGGCTACGTTCCAGTGGTTTGGCGTCTGCTTGTGTGCAGGGTCAATCAGCGCTCACTGCTGGGTTTTGTGATCCAGGGCGGCATAGAAGTTGGCGCTTTGTTGCAGGTATTTCTGGGTGTAGGCGCTGGTGCTGGATTTTTTGCCGGTCAGTTCCACACTGGCGGCCGCTGGCAGGGCCACGGTGGCGGAAACGGCGGAAGCGGCGATGATCGAGAAGAGATTGAAGTTCATGTCGGTAACCCTTGTGTTCGTTTGGTTGAGTGGCCGGGGAAGGCCTTGGAACCAAACTTACGCCCGAGGGCTAAGCCTTAGAAATGCTTTGAAACAGTAGCCGCTATTAATCGAATTAATACAAAGGGTCAGGCCCCGCGGTGCGGGGCCTGTGGCTTATTGACGCACCAGGAACTTGAGGTCGCTGGGGGCATCGATCGGCAATTTCTGCACGGTTTTACCCAGCAGGCCGGTCTTGGGGTCGCGTTCAACCACCACGATTTCATTGCTTTTCTGGTTGGCGATCAGCAGGAACCTGCCGCTCGGGTCCAGGCTGAACTCACGCGGGTGGTCGCCTTCCACGGAGCGGCGCTGCAATTCCTTGAGGTGCGCGGTGGTCGGGTCGATGCTGAACACCAGCACCTGATTGGCCGTCCCCCGGTTGCTCACGTACAGGAACTTGCCGTCGCTGGACGCGTGCAGCGCGGCACCCGCTTTGTCCGACACCGGTTGCCCGGCGGCGAAATCCACCAGTTGGGTCTGGGTGAGCTTACCGTCGTTGTAATCGAATACCGCGACCTGGGCGCTCATCTCGGTGGTCAGCCAGGCGTGCTTGCCGTCCGCGCTGAACAGCAAGTGTCGCGGGCCGCTGCCGGGTGGCAGTGGCACCGACGCAGGGGTCGCCGGGGTCAATGGCAGTTCGTGGTTGGCCCTGGGGTCATAGTGGTAGGCAAACACCTTGTCGGCGCCCAGGTCCTGGACAAACACATATTTGCCATCCGGCGATGACACCACCGAATGCACATGGTTGGAGGCCTGGCGCTCGGGGTTCACACGGCTGGCCGGGTGCCCGCTCAGTTGCACCGGTGCCGACAGCTTGCCGCCCGCGTCGACCGGCAGGATCGCCAGGCTGCCGCCCGGATCTTCGAGGACCGAATAGTTGGCGACGAACAGGTAGCGGCCATCCACGGCGACGCTGGAATGCGTTGGTTCGTTGCCCAGGCTCTGCACCTGGTTGATCAGGGTCAGTTGATGGCTCTGCGGGTCGATGCTGTAGCTGCTGACGCGGCCAACCGGGTCTTTCTGGCCAGGACCGTTCTCGTTGACCACAAACAGGTGCTTCTGGTCTTTGGAGAGCGTCAGCCACGACGGGTTGGCGGCCTTCGCGGCCAGCACCGGCTTGCCATTGAACTGGCCAGTACGGCTATCGAATTGCAGGCGGTAGATCCCTTCGCTGCTGCCCGCCGTGTAGCTGCCCACCAGCAGTTCATAGGTGTCGGCGGGCGCGGCCTGCACCGACATCGCACCGACACTGCCCGCCATCAGCAGGGGCCAGAATTTACGCATCATCATCCGCTTCATCCTCATCGTTATTGTTGCCGGTGACCGCGCTCATGCAGACCAGGCGGTACTCGCCGGAGTCACCGATCAGGGTCCAGCTTTGCAAGGTCTCATCGAAGGTGGCGGTCTCCACCTGTTGCCGGCTGAAGCTCCAGCGTTTTTCCGCACGCCCGTCCATGGCGATGATCTGCAATGTCTCATCATTGAGCGTGAAGTCGAAGGCGTGCAGCCCGTCGATTTCAAGCATGTCGCTGGTGGCTAGGACGTCGGGCAGTTTTTCGGCAGTCATGGCAGGTCAATCATCTACGGGAAAACGCCAATGATAGCCCAGGGGCCCCAGGACGGTGCCGGTTTCGCTACCGGGTGCGTTACAAATACGTCGAAACAGACGCCTCTGCCCCGCACCGCTCAAGGCGTGGGCCCGAGTTCCCGGGGCACCTGGAAACAGTTCATAACGCATTGCCGAAGCTGGGCGTGCAACGGGCGGGTATTTTTCCCAGCCTGTTTTTGTCTCCCCCAGCCAAGGAAGTGCCTGTATGCAATCGGTCAGAAACACCCCCCGCCTGTTCACGTTTTCGTTGCCGATCGAACCTGAGCCATCGGCCAGCCGTCAACCTGCTACACCGGCGCCCGAGCCCGCGACACCCACAAGAACCGCCCGCTTATTCTCCCCAGGGCGGGGCAAAGTGCCCCTGAGCCTGCAAGGCAAGCTCGCAGCCGCTCATCCAGCCCCCACACCGCCCGACACGCCCGCCAAGGTGGTGGCCAACCAGTTCGCCACGCGCCCGACCGTGCGCTCAGTGGTCGCCAAACTGCTCGACGACGCGCTGAAAATCGACAGCGCCAACACCGCTCTGGCCGGTTCCTCGCCAGACCGGCCGACACCCCTGCTGGACCTTGCCCTTGAGCATCTGGCCAGCGGCGCCGAGCTGGACTTTTCCGGCCCGCGCCAGTGGGTCAAGTCCGACACCGGCAGCCCTGCCCCACTGGACAGCCATTCGCTCGACCTGGCGCTCCGCAGCCTGCGCCCCAACCTCAAGCCTGCCTACGCCGAAGCGTTGAGCCAGTACTGGGGCCAGCCGGCCTTTGGCGCCACCAGCCACTGGCTGTGGCTCAGCGATACATTGAAAAACACCCTGCGCATCGCCGGCCTCCAGCAACCCGGCCTGGACCCGCAGCAACGCGAAACCCTCGACCAGATCAGCCGCTACCCCGATGCTGGCGAACGCAACACCCTGTACGGTGCGGGCGCCGCCAAGGTATTCAGGGTGGACGCGACCCTGACGCATCAAGGCACTGCGTCTACGGTGAGCAGCCCAGACCTTTTGATCACACGCCAGGTGGGCGAACGCACCCTGGTGCTGCACGCGACGGCCCAGGGCGTTGTCACGCCTTATACCTCCCTGGAAGCCTTCGCCACAGCCTGGGAGCGTCAACTCAGCGCAACGTTCACGTTCGATCACCTGACCTGGAAACGCACCGAGTCGGATGGCACCGTGTTCGATACCCAGGCCGCCATCATGCTCGATCAACAGTTGCAGAACCTGGACGCGATACAGCTGCCGGCCAAAACCAGTGTGACCAACCTGGAGCAGGTCTTTACCCAGGCCAGCGACACCTCGCACTGGTTCAGTGACACGGCGTCGACGGCGCGGCTTGAGCAGATGCAACGCAAGATGCCGCCATGGCTGACCCAGGCCAGCGACGCCGACCGTTTCACCTACCAACGCCAGACCCTTGCGCTGGCCAGCAGTGTGCAGCGCCACCAGGGGCGCACCTTCCTCACCGACATCCCCGACCTGCGCACCTATGCCGAGCAACAGCTCAACGCACATTTGGCGCCCAAGGGCTATACCGCCAAAGACTTGGAGATCACGTTCAACGTGCCGGTCGGCGACCTCGGCAGCGGTTATATCGAACCGATCAAGATGAACCTGGTGGACATGGCCCTGGAAAATCTTGCCGGCCTGCCCAAGGGCGCCATGGAGATTCGCCTGCGCGGGCAACGGGTGAACGACGTGCAGATGCCGCAGAGGCTCAAGGACCTGATCAGCAGCGTCGATATCGGCCAACACTATCCGACCCTGCTCAATCAGCAACTGCTCAGTGATACCGAGCAGGCGCGGCAGCGTAGCGCCTTGTTTACCGAGCAGGTGCCTGTGCAACTGGCCCTGCAGGCCCTGGAACTCAAGCTCAAGGGCGAAGCCGGTGTAACCGACGGGGGTTACCGGCTGGTCGAAGCGGTGACGCGGCCCGGCAGCGGCCCGCGTACAGTCGACGGGCAGCCCGTCACCGTCCGGCCGCTGGCCTTCCTGCACAAACCCGGAGCGACGCCGGACGTGGTCGCCAATATGTTCCTGCTCGAGCCCAAGGACCCGGCACGCGGCCCGCACTTGCTGTATCGCCCGCTGCTGGCACCGCCCTTGCTGGAGTTTGCCAGCCGTGACGCTCTGCTGGCTGCGGTCCAGGCACCTGGCCCGCTGCAACACAGCATCCTGGCCTGGCTGCCCGACGACAACACCCGTGCGATCTACGCCAACGATGGTTTCAAGACCCCGCACATTGCGCACTACAGCCTGTTCAACGAATTCGATGCACCCGACACGCCCGCGCCGACGGCGTTGGCCGTCGACGGCTATGCCGCGGCCGAGGCACTGGACAAGGCGTTGCTCGACGGCCAGCTGATGCAACACCTGTTCAGCACCAATGCGCGAAGCCTGGTCACGCTCGCCGAGGGCCAGTCCGTCTCCGACGCCCAGAGCCGCTGGGCGTCCCATAAAGAACTGGGCTGGTTGTTGTTCAACACACTGCTCCCGGTGCTACGCGGCCCAGGCGCCATGGCGGGCTGGTTGGTACAACTGGCCAGCGTTGAAAACGATATCAAGCAAGCCAGCGACCCCAGTCACCCCGACCCGGCACAAGCGCTGGTCGACCTGCTGGTAAATGTCAGCACCTTACTGAGCCACACACACCCGGCGCCGGAGCGGCCGGTAGGTCACCTGCCATTTGCGCAGCGACCGGACGTGTCGATTGCCTTGCGCCGTGCCGCCGGGGAACCCTCGTCGGCGCCGGCAGTGGTCACGCAGGACACCACAATGACAGGCGATGGCCTTGCCGACAGTCACCACCCCTTCGACTTTGCTTTTTCCAGCCCGCGTCAACTGAGCCCCGCCCAACGCGCATTGATCGATTCGTTCAGCGTGCCCGGCCCTACCACGCCGGTGCCCCCCATCAGCCGTGGCGAGACCGAGGGCCTGTACCTCATTGACAACAAATTGCACGCACAGATTGAAAACCGCTGGTTCCGCGTGGCGAGGGACCTGGACGGCGTCTTCGTGATCGATGAACAGGACAAGGCCCGTACCGGCCCGCCGCTGACACGCGATGCCCAGCGGCTATGGCAGTTTGACCTACGTCCCAAGCTCAAGGGCGGCATGCCCAAGTCCAGTGCGAGGATGAAAGCCACGCTGGAGCGCAACAACGCACTGAGCGAGGCGAAACTCGCAACGTACGTGAACGAAGTATTCCGCATGAAGCCTGCGGTGAGCGCCGTGGAAACCGCAGGCAAGCGTGTCAAGGAAACCCAAGAGGCCCTTCAAACGTCGGACAAAACCCTCAAGACCCTATGGGGCCTGGCCAACCACGGTGAGCGCAAAGCTGACTTTACCGCGCGTTACCAGCAGGAACGCATGAAGAACCAGGGCCTGGACGCCTTGTTACGCCTTCGCTTGGAGGACTACCAAAAAAGCGTCGACACCCTGATCGCCCACCGCAAGCATGCGATTCAGGTGCTCACCGCCGAGACCCCGGCCCAGGACTTCAACGTCTTCAAGGAAAAGCGCGCCGAAGAATACCAGGCGATCGCTGAAACACTGCGCGCCAATACTACCGACTACCTGTACGTCGGCGATGAGCTCTCGCACGCCATCAGCGGCGAACCGTTGACCAGCCTGATCGAGCGCACCCGCAACAATGAACCGGGTGCCTACGCGGAGTTTATCGACAGCCTGGCCCGCCGGGTTGAGCGCCTGACACGGTTGATCAAGGCCAACGAGGCGTATAACCAGGCACTCGATGAGTGGAAAAACGATTCGCCCGCGAGCAAGAAACAGGCCGAAGCCTTTATCAAGGCTACGCGCCAGCCACCGGCCGGCCAGCCATTCAACGCCAACCTGGAACGCCTCAGCGCGTTGCGCGAATTGAGCATCGACCGCAGCGTCGACACACAGTCTCCCGAGGTTGCCTTCTTCCTGGCGCGCTTCAACCGGGCAGACCTCAATAGCGTGGCGACCTCCCATATCGAACTGCAACAGCACGAAGGCTATACCACTGATGAACGTATCGCGGTCCTCAGCCACCTGATCGATCAATACCGGGCCGAATTGAGCAACACCCAGGCACTCCAGGACGTCGACCCCGTCAGCGTGCGGCCGGTGTACGGCAAGTTGTTCGTCGACTACCTGCAAGGGGTGATCGACCAGGCCCAAGCCGAGTTGGCCGATCTGATCCGCGAAGAGCAACACCTGCCGCCCGTGGCGGTGGCGCGCCAGGAACGGCCGCGCAAGTCGAACAACAAAAGGGTATTCAAGACCCGTGACAAGCAGACCCTGGTCGGCACCTTGAGGGCTGCGCAAGCCGGGCAGGACATTCCGATCATCGATGTCCTCGACAGCCGCAACGGCCAGGCGTTGACCAGTTACAGCTGGCACCCGGCCGAGGGCGAGTGGGTGCAGATCGTGCGGGCCGAACCGATAAAACCGGCGCCCGTGCCCTCGCCTAAACCGTTATCCGCCTTGATCGGCAATGCTCGCAAGCTGATGGACGAGCAGGCCGGCATCGAGCGCTCGATCCAGTTCCAGAAAAAGAAACTCGATGACCCGACGCGCCGAGAGTCGGTCAACCCCAGCGACTGGAGCGACATGCTCGAAGCCCAGGCCCAACGCCTGGAACAAGTTGCGCAGGAAGCCCAGGCCGGCCATGGCGCCCGCAGCGAAACCGCGGCGTGGGTGCAGCAATGGCAGGACGCAGCCAAGGAGATGCGCCGGCGTGCCATTGCCCATCGCTGTGACGGCTACCTGCGCCAGGCCCCCCGCGCACAAAATGTCGAGTACCTGTGGACACATGGACGCGTCGATATCGGCCTGGTCAACCGTGGCAAAAAACTCAAGGGCGGTGACTTCCTTACCGAATATGCCGTGCGCGAGAAAAATGGGCCCAAGGTGCTCTGGTATGCGCACTTCCATTACCCCACCCCCACCACGCCACGCGCCGACCACAGCGCGGCGCACCTGAAGATCCCGGAACAGCGCTTCCTGACGCAACAAGACCTCATCAACCAGGCCGGCCAGGACAACAAACGCATCGAGAGCATCGTGCGCAGCCAGATAAAAGCCCCACTGGATGAAAAACTGTTCCTGAAGCTCTAACCCAACCGCCCCAAGGAGCCGGTTTGCCCTGATGGCAGTCAGTTAAACGAATATCGCCTTCTGTAGGAGCGAGGGGGACGCCTAGTTCTTGCTCGCGAAAAACTCACAGGCGCCGCGTTGATTCAGGAAATACGCGTTATCGTTGACGTTTTTCGCGAGCAAGAACTAGGCGTCCCCCTCGCTCCTACAAAGGCATTACGGCTTGCCCGCCAAAACACGTCGCCATCGCAGCCACTCCGAATGCGCGCCCCACCGTGCCCCCCTTAGCAAGCCGCCTCCCCCCTAACGGGCTACCACCTCCCCCGAACACGGCACATTAACGTGCATGGGCGCATCTTCATTCAACGGAAAAGGAACTCCCATGCCTGCCCCAAACACCCCACCTGCCGCACAGCCGATCCGACAAGCGGTTGAAGCCCAGTTCCGCACCTGCCCGACATTGCGCTCAGTCACCGCGCAACTGCTCGCCACCAACCTCAAGGAAAAATACCCGCCGCTGACCTACCCACTCGCAGACCTTCGATTAGCCGTGCCCCGTGAAGGTGGCGGTCGCACCCTGCTCCCCTTGCTGGAGGTCACGCTGGGCTACCTGGCTGATGGCAGCTTTCCCGATGTATCGACACGCCTGGGCCTGGACAGCTACTTGAGCGGAGTCACCGGCAACCGCCTGACCTATCCCATCAATGGGCGCAGTCGCGACTATGACCTGGAGGTCATCGAAGGGGTCATCAACGAACTGCCCACGCTTCTGTTCATCGATTTTCAACAGGCATTGGCAACCTATTGGAGCCAGGACAGTGACGCCGGCGTTAGTCGCTGGAAATGGCTGGCCGATGTGCTGCAAGGCTCGCTGCTCGAATCCGCCACGCGCCAGGCCGGTGACGCAGCCCAACCACTGAACATCCTCAGCACCTTGAGCCGCTATCCCGACAGAGCCACCCGCGCCGCACGCCCCTGGCCCGAGAACGCGGTGCGCGCCTATACCCTGGAGACGGAGTTGGAACGGGCAGGCGCCCGACTCACGCTGCAAGCCAGCGAGATCCTGATCGTCAGCCGAACGCAGGTGTTGCTGTGCAGCCTCGACGGCAAGATCGACTCATACTCCGACCTGGATGCCTTCGGCCAAGCCTGGGGCGAGCGCATGCAACAACGTTTCCTGGCCGACAAGATCACCTGGCGGCAGTATGAACCCGACGGCAATATCTTCGAGATACAAGCCGCGCTGGTACTGAACCAGCAACTGGATGACCTGGCCACGATTGAACTTCCCGCCAGGTCTACGGTGACCGCCCTCGAGCAGTTGTTCGCCACCACCGTAAACCCCGGCCGATTATTCACCGCCGCCGCCACGCCCCTGGCCAATCTGTCGCCCCTCCAGACTGCCCTGCCCGACTGGCTGCAACGCGCCAGCGCCGCCGACCGCCTGGCCTATCGCCAATGCCTGATCGAACAAGCCGGGATCCGGCGCCTGACCTTGGGCGACGCCGACTTCGACGGCCTGGAAACACTGCGCAGCTACGCGACCCAGCACTTGAACCACCAACTGTGCCTGGACCGCGCTGAGGCCCTGGGCGGTGTGCGTACCTGCAGCCAGGAGACATTGTCTGCCGGATACGCCGCCGATGACGTGGAGCTGACCTTTCATGTCCCGGTGGGCAGCCTGGAGGGCGGTTACATCGAGCCGGTCTCCATGACCCTGGTGGACCTGGCCCTGAAGAACCTCTCGGGAAGACCCAAAGGGCGCATGACCCTAAGCCACCGCCGGGGCCGGGAAGTGGAAGCCTGGCTGACCGCCGACTACATCCTCCAACTGATCCAGCGTGTCGACATCGGTAAGAATTACCCCAACTACCTGCGCCAGGCGCTGATGAGCGACACCGAGGCGGCGCAAAAACGCCAGCGGCTGTTCCAGCAGCAACGGCCCGTCCACCTGAAAATCCGGGCGCTGGAGCACAAAATCAAAGGCGAAGCGGGCCTGACCTCCCGAGGCGTCCAATATGTGAACGCGGTGCTCGATCCCGACCCCATGGCGCGTCGCATCGACGGCAACGCCATCGTCATTCGCCCGCTGGCGTTTCTGCGCAGGCCCGGGGCGACGGCGGATGTCGTGCAAAACATGTTCATCATCGAGCCTCTCGACACCCAGTTGGGGCCGCACGTGCTTTATCGTCCAGCCTATCCCGACTCACTGCGCGAATTTGCCCGCCGCGAGCAATTGCTCGCAGCCATCGTGCAGCCCGGCCCCCTGCAGGACAGCGTCCTGGCCTGGTTGCCGGACGCTGCCAGGGCGATCTACAGCCATGGCGGTTTTACGCAACCCCACATCGTGCGTGTCGGCATGGGTTCGGAGTTCGACAGCCTGCCCAGGGTACCCACGCCCGCAGAACTGGCGGGGGCTGGCGACGAAAGCGGTGGCGAACTGCTTCAGTCACTCAACCACGGCAACCTCATGGAGTACCTGTTTGGCAGTGAAACCCGACAGCTGTTGGACCAGGCCGAGCGCGAGTCGACGTCCAACCGCGAAAGCCGCTGGGCGCTGATCCTGGAAGGTATGCAACTGGGGTTCAATACGCTGTTGATGGCCGTGCGCGGGCCTTTGGCGGCAGTCGGTTGGCTCCTGCAACTGGCGCAAGGCCTCACCCAAGACCTGCCGGCGCTGGAAAGTGACAACCCCACCGCGAGGGAGCTGGCGTGGGTCGACCTGTTGCTCAACATCAGCCTGCTGATGGTCCATCATGGCACCCCGGCTCCCGTTGCCGACACCCCACCGTTCGATGCACAAGCCCTGACCCTCGAGCCCTTCAGGCACCCGCTGCCCGGCCCGGCAACAACGCGAACAGCAGTGGTTGCGCGCGGCATTGTCGGCCTGCCCGCGGAACCACCGGGGGGTGGCCGTACGCTGATGGATTTTGACCATTCCCTGGCCAGCGACAGCGCCTCGGCCAGGCTGTTGGACAAACTGCGATCCGTCAACATCGCCTGGCCCACGCCCGCACCAGAGCCGCTCAAGATCGGCCCCCACGCGGGGTTGTACAGCATTGATGGCCGATGGCATGCCTCCGTCGGCGGCTTGTTGTTCAGGGTCAGTATTGTTCCGGGCTTTGGCGAGGTGTTCATCATTCACCCTGAGCATCCAGACCACCCCGGTATCAAGCTCAAGACCGACGGGAGGGGCCGCTGGACCCTGGACCCTGGGCTGAAGCTGTTGGGCGGCGGCAGAAAGGACGAACTGCAAGCGCAAAACCGGCGCAAGAAAGAGCAGGTGCTCGCGCGCGTACAGGCACTCAGCCAAGAAATCCCGCAACTGCTGGAGCCATTCGATGCATCGCTTAAACCCACACAAAACGCATTGGATGCCCTGAAGCATCAACGCAAGATCGTCCAACTGACGGCAGAGCTGCTGAAAAAGGCGGCTGACGCACAAAGGCCGGGGCTGGAAGCACGCCACCTGCAGGAAACCCTCAGGCACCAGACGCTGCGTAGCGAATTCGAGATTCTGCTGCAAAACCTGGAAGTCTTGTTTGCCCAGTCGCTCCCCCCGCGCCTGGAAATGGTCACGCTGGGCCAGGAACTGGAAAAAGTCGGTGGGGCGGGTGCGCACGTGCGCGACCGCGAGAAAATCCTCAACACCATCTGGGACCAACAGCTGTTCATTCACACCTTGCTATTGGGCCGGCTCAACGCCATGCGCTTCTCCCGCGCGGGGGAGCCGATGGCAGAGATGGCGCGCAGGATGTTTATCGACAATTTGCTGGGCGACCGCACCGTCTACAACGAATACATCAGCAACGCCATTGAGTCGGCCAACATCCGCCAGCACATGGGCGAGGTCTCGGCAGCCATGGAGAACACCCTTCAACGGCTGGAACAGGACTCGCGGGCCGGGCGCGTGGTACGTCAAAAACTGCTGGATGAGATCGCCTTCCCACAGCATTTTTTTTCCGACAACCTGAAACTCAATGCGCTGAATTATCTCGCCGCTGCCAGCGTGGAAATGACCGATACCGTGCCGCCGCCCGAAGAAGACCTCTACATCAGGCGCCTTGAGCACATCGACCTGTTCGAGGTGCTGCTGTCTCACGTTGAAGTGCGCAGCAGCGCCGAATACCCGCTGGCCGAACAACGGGATGTCTACGAGACGGTCCTCAAGCAGTACAACCGCTATGAAGAGGCCATCCGCGCGCTCAAGGTCATCAACCCGCGTCGACTGCGCCCGGAGTCCGAGCGCCTGCTCAAAGGTCTCGAATATGCCAAGGCGCTTGCACAAAACGAGCTGGAAGCCGTGGTGCGCAAGCAGGAAGCGCTGGACGTGGAGCTGCCACTGTCGAAAAACCTGCGCCCCAAACTGCCGACAAAACGTGTCTTCAAAACCCGTAGGAAGCAATACCTCATCGGCGAACTCAAGCCTGCCGGTGCACAAGGCGCCGAGGAACGTTTCACCATCACCGATACGCTGACCGGTGAAACCGTCAGCGCCTTCAGCCGACACGAAGACGGCTGGGCAGCCACCGAAGACGAACCTGCCGCCCCGGTGCCAACCGAACCACAGAGCCGCTCACTCGCCACCCTCAAAAGCCTTGGCCAGGCGCTGATCGAGCAGCGCAAAGGCATTGATCACACGATTGCGACCGACCAGCAAAAACTCGACTCGCCCCTCACCCGTCAGCAGGTCAATCCGGGCGACTGGGATGAACTGCTCACTGGCCATGCGAGAAAACTCACGGCACTGGCCGAGGAAATACAGCGCGATCACCTCGACAAGCTATCGGCCCAGGACCTGGTCGACGAATACCTCGCGCAGGCCCGGGATATGAACCGGCAGGCTCAACGCGTGTGCAGTGAAGCCTACAAGCGCCAATGGCCGACACCGGAGAGCCTCAACTACCTGTGGGAGCATCAAGAAATCGACATCAACCTGACGAGCCTGGCCGACCCGCAACGTCCGACCCTCAGCGGCGACTTCTTCACCGAATACGCGGTTTACGACAAGGCGAAAAAACCGCCGGCGGTGTTGTGGTACGCGCACTTCCACTACGCCACGGCCGACGCCCCGCCCGCCCGTTACACCCGGGCGCATTTGAAGCTGCCCGAACAGCGCAAATTCACCCAGAAGGATTTGCTCAAGGAACACGTCCAAGCCTACTTGCGCAACCTCCGGGACCCCGGCAGCGAACCGGTCACCAACATTGTCTATGTACTGATCACGCCTCCCGTCGACCAGATTTTCCTGGCGATCGCGCCGCTACCGCGAGCGAACCCGTGATACCGGCCTGAAGGTCCACCTTGGGGTGAGGGCCAGACGCCCTCACCCCAGGGCTCAGTGGGCAAACAGCGAATTGCCCTTCTGCCCCGCCAGTTTCTCGGGCTTGATCAGGAAGCGGGCCAGCGCCGGCAGCAGCCACAGCGCGCCAAACATGTTCCACAGCAGCATGAAGGTCAGCATCAGGCCCATGTCGGCCTGGAACTTGATCGCCGAGAAGATCCAGGTGCACACGCCGATCGCCAGGCACAGGCCAGTAAACAGCACGGCCTTGCCGGTGGACTTGAGCGTCTGGTAGTAGGCCTCTTGCAGTGGCAGGCCGGCGCGCAGGAAGCTTTCCAGGCGACTGTAGATGTAGATGCCGTAGTCCACGCCAATCCCCACGCCCAGCGCCACCACCGGCAAGGTCGCGACCTTGACGCCGATCCCCATGAACGCCATCAGCGCGTTGCCCAGTACCGAGGTCAGCACCAGCGGCAGCACGATGCACAGGGTCGCCGCCCAGGAACGGAAGGTGATCATGCACATGGTGGCCACGCACAGGTACACCAGGATCAGGATGGTCAGCTCCGATGCCTTGATCACTTCGTTGGTGGCCGCTTCGATCCCGGCGTTACCGGCGGCGAGGATGAACTCCAGGCCGTCCTTGTTGTTCTCCTTGGCGAACGCCTGCACCGCATGCACCGCGCGGTCGAGGGTTTCGGCCTTGTGGTCGTTGAGGAACACCAGCACCGGCGCCAGCGAGCAATTGTTGTTGTACAGGCCATCGGCGCGGGCGATGGAGTTGTTCAGGACATCCGGGTTACGCGACAGGGTTTCCCATTTCAGGTTGCCCTCGTTCATGCCCTTGATCATCTGCTTGGACACGGTCACCAGCGAGATCGCCGACTGCACGCCCTCGGTGTTCTGCATCTTCCACATCAACTGGTCTATCGGCGCCATGGCTTCATAGCGCGAGCAACCTTCGGCCTTGGTCTTGACCATCACCACCAGCACGTCGGAACTGGTCGAGTAGTTGCTGATGATGAAGTTGTTGTCCTTGTTGTAGCGCGAGTCCGGGCGCAGCTCCGGCGCGCCTTGGTCCAAGTCGCCGATCTTCAGGTTCTGGCTGTACCAGAGGCCGCCGCCGAAGGCGACCAGCGCGAGCAGGATCGAGACCGGCGCCACTTTGGCGCTGGCAAATTTCGACAGCAGGCGCCAGAACGGGTGGTCGCGGTGTGCGTCCTTCTTGCTGCGGGCGATGGCGCGATGGCTGATGCCAGCATAGGAAATCGCCACCGGCAACAGGATCAGGTTGGTAAACACGATCACCGCCACACCGATGGATGCGCCGATGGCCAGTTCACGGATCACCCCGATATCGATGATCAACAGCGTGATAAAGCCCACGGCATCCGCGAGGATCGCGATCATCCCCGGCAGGAACAGTTGCCGGAAGGTACGCCGCGCGGCGGTCAGCGCGTTGTCGGCCTCACTGGATTGCAGGGCGATACCGTTGATCTTCTGCACGCCGTGGGAAATACCGATGGCGAAGATCAGGAACGGCACCAGCATCGAATACGGGTCCAGCCCGAAGCCGAAGAAGTGCATCAAGCCCAGTTGCCAGACCACCGCCACCAGCGTGGTACTCAATACCGCGACCGTGCTGCGCAGGCAGTTGGTGAACCACAGCAATAGAACCAGGGTGATGACGAACGCAACGCCGAAGAACAGCACCACCATCACCAGGCCGTCGATCAGGTCGCCGACCTTCTTGGCAAAGCCGACGATATGGATCTTGACGTTGGGGTTCTGCGCTTCGAACTTGTTGCGGATCTTATCTTCCAGTTCATGGGAGAACTTGCGGTAATCCAGGGCCAGTAGCTTGCCCTGGTCCTGCGGGTCCGGGTAGGACTCCAGCAGCGGGATATCGACAATGCTCGACTTGAAATCGTTGGACACCAGGCGCCCGACCTGGCCTGACTTGAGCACGTTGTTGCGCAGTTGGTCGAGGCTTTGCGGCGAGCCGTTGTAGCTCTGCGGGATCACTTCACCACCGGCAAAACCTTCTTCGGTCACTTCGGTCCAGCGCACGCTGGGGCTCCACAGCGACTTGAGGCCCGAGCGGTCGACGCCGGAGATGTAGAACACCTCGTCGTTGATCTGGCGCAGGGTCTCCATGTACTCCTTCGTGAAGATGTCACCGTCCTTGGCCTCCACCGAGATGCGCACCGTGTTGCCCAGGTTGGCCAGGTCGTTGCGGTGTTCCATCATCTTCTCGATGAAGGGGTGCTTGAGCGGGATCATTTTTTCAAAGCTGGTGGACGGGCGAATCAACGTCGCCTGCCAGAACAGGAACACACTCACCAGCAGGCAAATGACGATAACCGCCGGGCGGTTGTTGAAGATCAGGCGCTCAAGAAAGGTCGCTTTATCGTTGTGATGACTGCTCATTCTTTCCCCGCCTTCTTATTGTTTTGTCGGTTCGGCGCCGGTGGGCGTGGCGACGCGAACACCACCCTGTCCGACCAGAATCAAGTTGCCGTTGCCTGCCGCCGTGACGGCCGACAACGAAATGCGGTCCGGGCGGTTGAATACGCTGAAGGTCTGGCCGTCGTCATGGCTGACCACCACGCTGCCGCCGTTGCCGACCACCACCAATGAGCCGTCATCGAGCAAGGTCGCCCCCGACAAGCCGAACTCCAGGGCGCCGCGCGCGGCATTCAATTCGACCTGCTCCCAGGTGCTGCCGAAATCCGTGGAGCGGTACAGGTTGCCGCGTAAACCATAGGCCAGCAGGGTCTGCGGTTGAGCGGTGCTGATCACGCCAAACAGCGAGCCCTCGTAGGGGCCTTCGAGTTTTTCCCAGGTCTGGCCGTCGTCGCTGGAGCGGAACATGCTGCCCTGCTCGCCCACGATAAACAGGCCGGCGTCCTTGATAGAAGCAATGGCGTTGAGGTGAAACTGGTCTTCGTTATCGAGGCGGTCGCTGACGTCGTTCCAGGTCTTGCCGCCGTCGGTGGTTTCGATCAGCGCACCGTAGGCACCGACGGCCAGGCCGTGGCTGGCGTCTTTGAACCATACGTCGAGCAACGGCGCTTCGCGCTTGAGGTCCTGGTATTGCTGGCTCCAGGTGGCACCGCCGTCGGTGCTGGCGAGGACTTGCGCATCATGGCCGACCGCCCAGCCGTGCTGGTCATCGACGAAATACACCGCCGTCAGCAGTTGCCGGGTGGGAACTTTGGCTTGGGTCCAGGCAGTGCCCTGGTCATCGGAATAGAGGATATGCCCGCGATCACCGACCGCCACCAGGCGCTTGCCGGCATGGACCACGTCGATCATCAGGCCCTTGGCGGCCTTGGGGGATTCAATCGCAAACACCGCGGCGGCGGGGGTATCGCTGGCGGCCTGGACGGCGGTCGGCAACGCGACGGCTCCAAACAGCGAGAGCGCTGTGGCCAGCAACGCAACCCTGCGTGCGGCACGTGGGCGGCAAACAACCCAACCCATGACAGGCTCACTCATAGACCTTTCTCCCATTATTATTGTTAGGTCGTGTTGCCTTCCTGGGCTCTGAAACCTGCAATCTAGAGCGCCTGGAGGCAGCAGGGGCCATCCTATCGGGCTTTCGAATCGTCTGACAATCGGCGCTACGTTATCTTTTGTTAACTGACGGCGTTTGGCCACGTGCTGAATATAGCCACATCAGCCGGAATGATAGCGCGCGCCTAATGAATTAATTTTTCCATATCTTGAATTTTGGGAATTTTTATTCCATTAATAGTATTCCTGAAAACAATAATCCAAAGGACCACGGCGATGCGCGAACTCGGAATCGGCTTGATTGGCACAGGCTTCATGGGACGTGCCCATGCCCTGGCCTTCAACAACGCCCGCGCGGTATTTGAACTGCCCGTCACCCTGAAACTGGCCGCCCTGGCCGATGCCGACACCGAACGCGCCCAGCGTTGCGCCAGCGCCTGGGGCTTTGCCCGGGCCCATGGCGATTGGCAAACGCTGGTCAACGACCCGTCGGTGGACGTGGTGGCCATCACCACCCCCAACCACCTGCACTACCCCATGGCCATGGCCGCGATTGCCGCAGGCAAGGCGGTGTACTGCGAAAAACCCCTGGCCGTCAGCCTGCAACAGGCCGATGCCATGCGCCGTGCGGCAAGCGCGGCCGGGGTGGTGACGCGGGTCGGCTACAACTATCAGCACAACCCGATGATCGGCCTGGCGCGGCAGTTGATCGCCAATGGCGACCTTGGCGAGATCATCAGTTTCCAGGGCGAGTTCAGCGAAGACTTCATGGCGGACCCGGCGTCACCCTGGTCATGGCGCTGCGAAGTGGAACACGCCGGTGGCGCCCTGGCGGACCTGGGTAGCCACTTGTTGTCGATGGCGCGCTATCTGGTCGGCGATGTGCTCAGCGTGTGCGCCGATACGCAGACGGTTCATACCCGGCGCCCCGCGATCAAAGGCAGTACCGAATTGAAAGCCATCGCAGTGGATGACCAGATTCACGCCCTGCTGCGTTTTGCCAACGGCGCACGCGGCACGGTGAGCAGCAGTTGGCTCAAGCATGGCTACAAGAACCACCTGAGTTTCGAGATCAGCGGCACGAAGGGCACCCTGGCGTTCGATCAGGAGCGCTTGAATGAACTGCGCCTGTGCCGTGCCGGCCAGGACGGTTTCCAGCGCTTGCTGGCAGGCCCTGCCCTGCCGGGTTATGCGGCGTTCAGCCCGGCTGCCGGGCATCAGTTGGGCTACAACGAACTGAAGACGCTGGAGGTACAGGAGTTGATGATGGCGCTGGCCGGCCAGGGGGCGGACGGCACTGACTTTGAGGCGGCGTGGGAAGTGGAGCGGTTGGCGACGGCGATTCGCGTGGCGGCCCAGGAAGAGCGCTGGGTAACAGTGGGCACGGTTTGAGCAGGTGGGAGGGGCGGTGCGACGATTCGACATTGCCCCCCGATGGCGGTGCATCAGTTAAAACTGTACGGGCTGACACTCCGCCATCGGGGGCAAGCCCCCTCCCACATTTAGATCACCTATATCCTTTTAGATCACCTGCATCCTGTTAGATCACCTACACATTTCTAGATCACGTACACACATTTGAATCAGCGTAACGCTCGGCGCAGTACTTTACCCACCGTGGTCTTGGGCAACTCGGTGCTGCGAAACTCCACATACCTGGGCACCTTGTAGCCCGTCAGGTATTCCCGGCAATGGGCCAGGAGCTGTTCCTGGGTCAGGTTCGGGTCCTTGCGTACCACGATGATCTTGACCCTCTCGCCGGTCACGCCGTCCTCCACGCCGATCGCCGCGACTTCGCCGACGCCGGGGTGCAACGCCACCACATCCTCGATTTCATTGGGGTACACGTTGAAGCCCGAGACCAGGATCATGTCTTTCTTGCGGTCCACCAGGCGGATATAGCCGCGCTCATCCATCACGCCGATATCACCGGTCGACAACCACCCCTCGGCGTCCAGCACTTCGGCGGTTTCATTCGGCCGTTTCCAGTAGCCCTGCATCACCTGCGGACCGCGCACTTGCAGTTCGCCTTGTTCGCCGATATCGGCCAGTTCGCCGTCTTCCCGCATGAAGCGTACCCAGGTCGACGGCAGCGGCACGCCGATGCTGCCGGTGAACTCCATCTCGCGCATGCGTGAGATGTCGATGGGGCTGATGCTCACCACCGGCGAGCATTCGGTCAGGCCATAGCCTTCGATGATCGGCAGACCGGTGACTTCCTTCCAGCGCTTGGCCACCGCCGTGTGCGTGGCCATGCCGCCCGCGATCACCATGCGCAGGTCGGAAAAGTCCCGCGCGCAGAACTCCTTATTCTCCAGCAGGCCGTTGAACAACGTATTGACCCCGGCGATGCCATTGAAGCGCTCCTTGCGCAGGATCATCTGCACCCGTTTCACATCACGGGGGTTGGCAATGAGGATGTTGCGCCCGCCCAGGCACATGAACATCAGGCAGTTCACCGTCAGGGAAAAGATGTGGTACAGCGGCAGCAGGGTGACGTTGGTTTCCTGCTTGTCCTGGTCGAGTTGATCACCGACCCAGGCCTTGGCTTGCAGCAGGTTGGCGATGATATTGCGGTGGCTGAGCATCACGCCCTTGGCATCCCCCGTGGTGCCGCCGGTGTATTGCAGGAAGGCCAGGTCGTCGAGCGCCATGGCGACCGGGAAGTGGTTGAGCGCCCGCCCCTGTTTAAGTACCTGGTTGAAACGCACCGAGCCACGCAGGTTGAACGCCGGCACCTGCTTTTGCACGCGGCGCAGGATGAAGTTCATCGCCGCGCCCTTGAAGGTGCCGAGCAAGTCGCCGATGGCCGCCACCACCACGCGCTTGACGCTGCTGCCGGCGATGACTTTTTCCAGGGTGTGGGCGAAGTTTTCGAAGATCACCACGGTTTCGGCGCCGCTGTCCTTGAGCAAATGCTTGAGCTCATGGGCGGTGTACAACGGGTTGACGTTGACCACCACCGCGCCGGCCAGGAGGGTGCCCAGCAGGCAGATCGGGTACTGCAAGCAGTTGGGCATCATCAACGCCACGCGGTCGCCCTTCTTGACGCCCTGGCCTTGCAGCCAGGCGGCAAACGCAACGCCCTGCACGTGCCAGTCGGCATAGGTCATTTCCGTGCCGATACTGACGTAGGCGACCCGCTCGCGGAATTTTTCCAGGTGCTCCAGGAACACCTCGCGCAACGATGGGTAGTCTTCGATACCGGCATCGATGTCCGCCGGGACGCCGGGCAGGTAAGCGTTCAACCAGACCCGTTCGGTCTGTTCCAGGCTGATAGCGTTCATGGCAGTCTCCTTGTTGTTGTTTTTGATAGAGCTACTTTTCGACGATGGCGGTAATGCCCAGCCCGCCCGCCGCACAGATGGAAATCAGGCCGCGTCCACCCCCGCGTTCATGGATGGCCTTGGCCAAGGTCGCCAATTGCCGGCCTCCGGTGGCGGCAAACGGGTGGCCGCAGCCCAGGGAGCCACCGTTGACGTTCATTTTGGCGCGGTCGATGGCACCCAGTGGCGCCTCCAAGCCTAGACGCTCGCGGCAATACTCGGCGTCCTCCCAGGCCTTGAGCGTACACAGCACCTGGGCGGCAAAGGCTTCGTGGATCTCGAAGAAATCGAAGTCGGCGAAGCTCAGGCCTTCGCGCTTGAGCATGCGTGGCACCGCATAGGCCGGCGCCATCAACAAGCCTTCGGTGCCGTCGACAAAATTCACCGCCGCCGTCTCGCCCGTGCGCAGGTAGGCCAACACCGGCCAGCCATTGGCCGCCGCCCATTCTTCGCTGGCCAACAGCACCACCGAGGCGCCATCCGTCAGTGGCGTGGAGTTGCCCGCCGTGAGAGTGCCGTTCTGGCGGTCGTAGGCCGGGGACAGCCCGGCGAGTTTCTCCAGGCTGGCGTCGGCGCGCAGGTTGTTGTCCCGCGCCAGGCCGCGATGGGGGCTGATCAGGTCGTCGAAGAAACCGCGTTTGTACGCGGCATCCAGGCGTTGGTGACTGGTGAGGGTCAGCTCATCCTGGGCCAGGCGCTTGATCTGCCAGCGCTTGGCCATTTCTTCGCAATGCTCGCCCATGGACAAGCCGGTGCGCGGCTCGCCATTGCGCGGCAGCAGCGGCTTGAAAAACATCGACGGGCGCACCTTCAGCAGCGCCTTCAGCTTGTCGCCCATGCCCTTGGCACGGTTGGCCGCGAGCAAGGTGTGGCGCAGGGACTCATTGATGCCGATGGGCGCGTCGGAGGTGGTATCGGCGCCGCCGGCAATGCCGACTTCGATCTGGCCGAGGGCGATTTTATTCGCCACCAGCAAGGCCGCTTCCAGACCGGTACCGCAGGCTTGTTGCACGTCGTAGGCCGGGGTCTGCGGGGACAAGGTGGTCGACAGCAGCGACTCACGCGCGAGGTTGAAATCCCGCGAATGCTTGATCACCGCGCCGGCAGCGAACTCGCCCAGGCGCTGGCCGTGGAGGTTGTAGCGGTCGACCAGGCCTTGCAGCGCAGCCACCAGCAGATCCTGGTTGCTGTCGTGGGCGTATACCGTGTTGGAACGGGCAAACGGGATGCGGTTGCCGCCGATGATCGCCACGCGGCGGGTCGGGGCCGGGTTGAAGCTGTAGTCACTCATGTAGGGTTCTCATTCCAGACAAATAGCCCGCGCATATGCGGTTTGTCGCCGGCGAAATTGCGCACTTCGAATTCGCGGCGCGGGCCGCTCACGGGGTGTTGCCATAGGGCGACCTGGCCGGGCAGAAAGATCGGCAGCTTGAAGTCGCAATGGGCCTGGGCCTGATCCAGACCACCGGGCGGTTGTTGAGCGGCCAATGCACGGCCGAGGGTCCACATGCCATGGGCGATGGCGCGACGAAAGCCGAAGAGCCTGGCGCCGATCAGTGAGGTGTGGATCGGGTTGAAGTCCCCCGAGACCCTGGCAAACCGCCGCCCCAGGTCGGCGGGCAGCATCCAGCGCTGGGTGCGCAGCAGGCCCTCTTCCTGCAACGGCAGGGCGTCACCCCACGGCTCGCCCACCGGGTCTTTGACCTCGCGGCGCAGGTACAGGCTGTCGCTTTCCCACGCCAGGGCGCCGTTGCTGTAGGCGCGGGTGGCGATGCTCAGCGCCTGGCCCTTGGCATGGGCCACCCAGCGTTCGCAAAAGACTTCCAGGCGCAGCGCCTGGCCTTCATGCAGGCGCTGGTGCTGCCGGATGCGGTTGGCCAGGTGCACCATGCCGCTGGCCGGGTACGGGAAACTCGGACGGGTCAACACCATCAGGTGCAGGGGGAACGCCAGCACATGGGGGTACGACAGCGGCACCCCCTGCTCGCGCCGGAACCCACAAGCACGCCCATAAGCGTCGATGTCGGCGCCAGACAATGCCACCGCCGAACGCACCAGACGCTCGTTGGGCAACAGCGGCGCACCGTCTGGCTTGGGCTTGCGCAAGGCGCGTACGCCGTCGAGCAACAGCTGGGTGCGCGAGGGCGGTGGGTCAATGATCTGTGTGATGTAGTCCATGGACTCAGGCTCCCAGCAGGCTTTGGCCGCACACTCGGACGACCTGGCCATTGACCCCACCCGAGGCTGGATGGGCCAGCCAGGCAATGGTTTCGGCCACATCGACCGGCTGCCCACCCTGAGACAGGGAATTCATGCGCCGCCCGGCTTCGCGGATCATCAGCGGGATCTTCGCGGTCATCTGGGTTTCGATAAAACCGGGCGCCACCGCGTTGACCGTGATCTGCTGCGCTGCCGCTCTCGGGGCCAGGCCCTGTACCAGGCCGATCACGCCGGCCTTGGAGGTGGCGTAGTTGCTTTGCCCGAGATTGCCGGCAATCCCGGAGATCGACGACACACACACGATGCGCCCACCGGGGTTCAGCCCCTGGTTTTCCAACAAGGCGTTGCTCAGGTCCAGCGGCGCTTCCAGGTTGACCGCCAGCACGCTGCGCCAGGCCGCTTCGGTCATCTTGGCGATGGTCTTGTCGCGGGTGATCCCAGCGTTATGGACGACCACGTCGAAGGCGCCGTACTGACTGACATGGGCCTGCAACAACGCCCCTGCATCCGCACTGGTGATGTCCAACGGCAACGCCGAACCGCCGACGCTGGCGGCCGCTTGCTGCAACGACTCCTGTGCCTGGGGCACGTCCACGCAGACCACGTGGGCGCCGTCGCGGGCCAGTACCTGGGCAATCGCCAGGCCGATGCCACGGGAAGCCCCGGTAACCAGCGCGCGTCGGCCGGCAAAGGGTTTATCCCAGTTGACGCTGGGGTGGCCGTCCACCGGTTTTTCCAGGCGCACCACCTGCCCCGATACATAGGCCGAGCGGCGCGACAGGAAAAAGCGCAGGCTGCTGTCCAGTGCGTCCTCCGCACCTGGCGCCACATAGAGCAATTGCACCGTGATCGCGCGGCGCAGCTCCTTGGCCAGCGACCGCACCAGCCCTTCGAGGGCACGCTGGGCGATGGCCTGGGGCAAGTTCGCGCAGTGTTCGGGCGCCGTGCCCAACACCACCACCCGACCGTGCTGGCCGAGGCGTTTGGCGTTGGCGTGGAAGAATTCGTACAGCTCATCCAACTGTTTCAGGTCGACCAGAGCGCTGGCGTCGAACACTGCGCCCTGCACCTTGGCCGTGGACGGCGCCTTGAGCGTCGCCGGCGCGGCGGTGACCGTGTCGGAGGCGCTGAAAACCTGTTGCACTCGCGTGGAAAGCCGCCCTGCCCCGGCGACGATCACCGGGTTGGCCAGGCCTGGTTGGCCGCTGCGATGGCGCTGCAACGGCACGGGCTGAGGCAAGCCCACCGCCTGGGCCAGGCGCCGGCCCCAGGGGGAATTGACGAACGATAGGTAGCTGTCACTCATATCCGCATTCACTCACAACACATTCTGACCTTGTAAACCCGATCCAATGTGGGAGGGGGCAAGCCCTAATGCCAGTCATGTAGGAGCGAGCTTGCTCGCGAAGAACTCAGGACCACCACGTTTATCCAGAATGAACGCGTTGCTTAGACGTTCTTCGCGAGCAAGCTCGCTCCTACAAAAAACCTTAACTGACTGGCATTGGACCCAGCCCCCCCCCACATTGACCGGGTTTGCCCTAATTGACCGAGGCGTTTTCGCTTTGGCTGCTGCGCCGCTTGGGCGCCGGCTCCAACGCCTGCCTGCGCTGCTGCAACGCCTCCAGCAAACCGAAGTCCTGGGGGAAGTCATCCACCTGGATCGCGTGGTCGGCATATTCCACATAGCGCGCCAGCAAGGCGTCTTCGTCAGCGCTGATCAGGTCCAGCGCCCGCGCCTTGACGCGCCAGGCGGTAAAGGCCGTGGCGGAAATCGGCATCGGTTCGAGCAGGCCTTGCTTGATCGCCGGCTTGAGTCGGGCGTCGATCAATTCCACCTGCGGCAACAGGCGGAAGCCGAGTTCGCCGTAGGCCAGCTTGTCGATTTCCGGACGTGGGATGTAGGAATTGGCCAACAAACGGTCGCGGGTTTCGCCGGAGGTCTGCACCACATCGGCGACCTGGGCCAGCAGATGATCCGAGGGTTTGCGCAGCGGGATACCGAACGGGAACGTCAAGCCTCGCAGCACCGCAGCAGCCGCTTTCGATGGGTAATTATCCAGCACTTCGGCCAGGGCTTCATGGGCGCGCAACAAGGCGTCCTGTGCCGACCAATGCACCAGCGGCAGGTCCGCCTGGGGCCGTCCATCGTCCTCAAAACGCTTGAGCACGCAGGACAGGATGTACAACTGCGACAGGATATCGCCCAGGCGTCCGGTGATACTTTCCTTGCGCTTGAGCGCCCCGCCCAGCACGCCCATGGAAATATCCGAAATCAATGCCAGCACCACCGACAGCCGATTAGCCTGGCGGTAATAGGACGCCAGCGCCGGGTCGGTCTTGGCTGGCACGGAAATCAGCCGGCCGCCCGTCAGCGCATTCACCGCCGCGCGTACCGTGTTAGCCAGCACGAAACTCACATGGCCAAACATCGCGCGGTCAAAGTCTTCCAACGCTTTGCGCCGATCAGGGTTGCGCGCCGCTTCCATCTCGCGGAACACGTAGGGATGGCAACGGATCAAGCCCTGGCCAAAGATGATCAGGCAACGCGTCATGATGTTCGCGCCCTCCACCGTGATGGCGATGGGGCTTTGCTGGTAGGCGCGCGCCAGGAAATTATTCGGGCCCATGCAAATGCCTTTGCCAGCGACGATATCCATGCCGTCGTTGACGATCATCCGCGCGCGCTCGGTGACGTGGTACTTGGCGATGGCCGAGATCACCGAGGGTTTCTCGCCCGCGTCCAGAGAGGCCACCGACACCTTGCGCACCGCATCGCAGGCATACAAATGCCCGGCCATGCGCGCCAGCGGCGCCTGCACGCCTTCGAACTTGCCGATGGGCAGGCCGAACTGTTTACGCATCGCCGCATACGCGGTGGTACCGCGCACCGCGACCTTGCCCAGGCCGACGTTGGCCGATGGCAGCGAAATCGCCCGGCCGGCGGCCAGGCACTCCATCAACATGCGCCAGCCGTTGCCGACTTGCTCGCGGCCGCCGATGACCCACTCCAAAGGAATGAAAACATCCTTGCCGGTGGTAGGACCGTTCTGGAACACCGCATTCAACGGCCAGTGACGGCGCCCACTGTTGACGCCGGGATGGGAGGTCGGGATCAGCGCGCAGGTGATGCCGAGTGAACCGGGCGCGCCGAGCAAACCGTCCGGGTCCTCGGCGCGAAACGCCAGGCCGAGCACAGTGGCGATGGGCCCCAGGGTGATGTAGCGCTTGTCCCAGGTCACGTTGAAACCCAGTACTTCTTCCCCCTCATGCAGGCCCTTGCAGACAATGCCCAGGTCCGGGATCGCCCCCGCGTCGGAACCGGCATAGGGGCTGGTGAGCGCGAAGCACGGGATATCTTCACCCCGGGCCAGGCGCGGCAGGTAGTAATTGCGTTGGGCATCGGTGCCGTAGTGCAGCAGCAACTCCGCCGGGCCCAGGGAGTTGGGCACCATCACCGAAATCGCCGCCGCCGAGCAGCGCGTCGACAGCTTCATCACCACTTGCGAGTGCGCATAGTGAGAGAAACCTTTGCCGCCGTACTGCTTGGGAATGATCATGCCGAGGAAGCCGGCGTCCTTGGTGTACTGCCAGCCTTCGGGGGACATGTCCTGCCAGACCTGGGTGGTTTCCCAGTCGTTGGCGATGTCGCAAAGGGTTTCGACTTCATTGTCGAGGAAGGCTTGCTCCTCGGCACTCAAGCTGGCTGGCGCGGCTTGCAACAGGCGCTGCCAGTTGGGCTTGCCGCTGAACAGCTCGGCGTCCCACCACACGGTGCCGGACTCGATCGCCGCGCGTTCAGTGTCGGACATCGCCGGCATGATCGTACGAAACAGGCCCAGGGCCTTGCTGGTCAACAGGGTACGGCGCAGGGGTTTGATCGTCATCAGGAATGCCGGCACCACCACCAGCACCGCCGCGACGGTGGTGCCGAAAGCGGCGACCACATTGAACAGGTAACCCGCCGCCAGCCAGACCAGGCCAGCGCCCAACCACAGGGTGGCGGCGGCTTGTCGATACGCCAGGGCAATCGCGGCTGCGAAACCCACCAATAACCAGATAACCATGGAGATACCTCGACTCGATTCAGGGCGTGGCAAACGTGGGTGCAGATCGAAATGAGCTGCGGCGTAACGCCACACTACAAACTCGGAAAGATAAATTCAAATTTTGTTTTGAAATTTTTATTTAATGTACGGGCAAAAAAAATGGCGGATGAATGGATCAGCCTCTCAGGTTTGTTCATCAGGAAATCGCAACGGGTCGCATGGGCGACCCGTCGATAAGTGACAACATGAAGAGGCAGCCGGATGCGCCAACTACCTCATGACGCCGTCACACCGTTTAGGTCAGAACCGATAGGTCGCTGACACACTGACCACTTCGCCCTTGCCCTCGGATTTTCCATCAAGTCGCGAGCCACCCAGGCGGTCTTGATTGTGTGTCTTCAGGTTGACCTCCTGTACAAACTGCCGCGAGTAGGCCGCGTCAACACTTAAACCAGGAATGGCTCTTACGTTGTAGCCGAACCCAAGCGAAGCGAAGATCCGGTCACCGTCGGGGATACGCGGATCACGTGTTGAGTTGCGTGTGGGGGTCTGGTCAAACGACACACCGCTGCGCAAGGTCAGGTCGTCAGTGAGCTTGTAATCGCCGCCGAAAGAGTACTGCCAGGCATCGCGATACTTGTAGGGAATCGATACGATCAGGTTACCGTCCGATGTCAGCGTAAGAGCCTTGAAGGATGACCATTGGGTCCAGGTCGCACTGACGCCCAGGGTCAACCGTTCATTGACTTCATGCACCCAGTCAAAGGAAGCATTCGCCGGGATATCCAGCCGAGTCTCGGCGTTGGCGCCGTCCGGTTGCAATCTCAAGCCGGGGTACAAGACCCCCACCAGTGTCGTGCCATCGGGCAACGCGGGATCAGTCATCAGGCTTTTCAACGCAGCATCAGCCCGAATGTTGTATTTGCCCTCCATCTTGTTCTTGATTTTCGCGTGGTAGTTCAAACCCAGAGTGTCACGTTCGGTGGGTTTCCAGACGACGCCTGTGAACCAGCCAACGGACGTGTTATCGACCTTGACTCGCATCAATGCGTTGCCCACGCCTGACGGGAAAGGAATGCCCGCTGGCGAGGCGGCCGCCGCCCCCAGCAGGTCAATGTTCTGGCTGACGAAGCCTTTAGTGTGCTGGACGATTGCCCCTGCACCAATAGAGAACCGATCGGTGACCTTGAACGATAGAGAGCCCGTGAGCCCTACCGTTTCGATCTTGGTGTCGACGGCAAAATCACGCCCCTTCCAGTCCTCGTCCCAGGTACTGCGCATACCCTGAGGCACCACTTGGCTCAGGCCGAAAGCAAAGCGATCATTGATCGGTATAACCATGAAACCGGTAGGCAGCCAGGCGGTAAAACCACCCTCACCGCCGTCACCTTGGGAATAAGGCGTACCAAAAGACCCGTCCGGGTTCAAAGGTGTTTTTTCCAGAGGGTTACCATTGAGGTCGTAGGCCTGACCTTTGTATTTGATATTGATGCGAGCGTAGTCAATGGTGAACTGCGCAACGCTTTGATCGATAAACGCCATTGCCGCAGGGTTGTTGTAAGCCGCACTTGGATCACCCTTGAACAGCGATCCCCCACCGAACCCACGCCCCCAACCAGCGGCACCTACAGTCGGAGTAGCAAAACCACCGGCCTGAACCGGCACCGTTACCGCTATTCCACCCAACAACGCCAGCCCCAGTGCGACCTGCACTTGTAGTTTCTTATTGTTCATGCGGCACTCCTTATTATTATCAACGGCCGACTCTGCGGAAGCGTCTTAAAAAACCCAAGCACTCGCGGAAGCACCTGCGCGTCATATCGCTGATACGTTTTTAAGATGCTACGGGTGTCGCCTTATTTACTTCAAACAGGTGCCCCTTTCGAGGCACCTGCCTACAGCGGGTGATCAGCCCCTGGTTCTAACCCAACGAGTTATTGAACGGTCAGGCCTGGTGCGTTAACAGTCAGCGATTGAATAGTGCAGTTGCCGGTTCCCTGACCAAGCAGGGTTTGATTGGTTGCGCCAAGAACGTGGGTGGATTGATTCCAGGTCACAGCAATGCTGGTAGGGCCGCAGTCCGACCGAGGAATCAGCGGAGGAGCACCATTGATCACGTAGCCCACATTGGACAGGGTACCGGCGCTGAGGCTAGTAGCGGTCAACACCCAACCTGGGGTAGGGAGACTTTTCAGTTGCGCCAGTGGACACAGAATGCCACCAGTGAAACTAGCGCTTGAAATAGTCGCCACACCACCTGCAACAGTGCCGCTCGCAGTAAGGGTGCAAGTAACAGGGGCGGACGAAGAAGGCGAAAGTACGGTAATGGAGCCGGTCAAGTTGGTGAACGGTCCATTCGGAACGATCGATGCCGCACTGGCCATCGATGCTGCACCGAAACTGAGAGCAAAAGACGTTACACAAACGAGGGTTTTCAAGCTTTTCATTGTTTTTCCTCACATGTTATGGCGAATTCATTTCGCCCGGGGTAATGGCCATGAACGAGAGGTCACGGTGAAACTGCAGAACTTCCCTTTCCAGCCAAATCTCAATTCAATTACCGCTACAACATCCAACCACTACTCAACCACTTTGAAGTTCGGTGGCATCTTGATCGACACCGTCTTGATCTTGCAGTCTTCGCCAATCGGAACATTGGCGGCTTCCAACTTTCCGGTGGCGTTATCCCAGGTGCCGTCGGCCGTGGAAGGGCCGCACTTGCCGCCCAGGCCGAAGGCGTGCACATCTACGCTGATCTTCGACATCGAGCCGCTTTTTGTGTCCTTGGCAATTAATACCCACGGCAAGTTGATGGCTTCGACCCGGCTGCACTTGAGGCCGCCATCGAATTCAACTTTGTCGACATTCACCGACGTCCCATCGGCGGCAACCTTACCGGCGACTTTGATGGTGCAGTCGGCGCTGATCAGCGCGCCCTTGGAAAAGCTGATGGGGCCCTGGGCAGTAAAGGCACTGCCGGCCGGTTCGATACGTGCGGCCTGGGCCTGTTGATAGACAATCAAACCCAGCGCAGCCAATACGATATGCGTGGTGAACTTGGCAGGTGCTTGCATGGTGTACGTCCTTCCCTTGAAATTATTTTTGTTCGGGTCAAACAACTTGCTTGCCATAAAATCGGTAACACCAGGGCGACAGCAACCTGCGCAATACACAGATCACGAACGCCGCAAATAACGTACTACTTCAGATCAAAATGGCTGGGTCGTGCCGCTGTACTTTTCCAAGTACTTCAAACGCTGTGAAGGTTGAAGATTGGTCAGCGTGATATCACCGCCATAATGATTCAGCACACGATGATCCATCCGTCGTCGCCATAAGTAAGGTACATAGGCCCAGACAATCATGCTCGCGTAACCGTAGGGTAGTTGCGGAGATTCATCGAAGTGACGCAACGACTGATAACTACGCGTGGGGTTGGCATGGTGATCGGAATGCCGTTGCAACTGGAACAAAAAGATATTGGTGACAATTCGATTACTGTTCCAGGAATGCCGTGGCGAGCAACGCTCATAACGACCGTTGGGCAACTTCTGGCGTTTAAGGCCGTAGTGTTCGACATAGTTCACCACTTCCAGCAACGAGAAGCCGTAGATGCCCTGGATGATCAGGAATGGCACCACTGCCCAACCCAACCAGGCGATCATCGCGCCCCACAGCACCACGCTGTACATCCAGGCACTGAGCACACCATTTTTCCAATGCCAGGCCGGCAGGCCGAGTTTGCGCAGGCGCTCGCGCTCCAGGTTCCACGCCGAGCGGGCGCTGAACCACACCGAGCGCGGCAGAAAGGCCCAGAAGCTCTCACCCAGGCGGGAGCTGGCGGGGTCTTCCGGGGTAGCGACACGTACGTGATGGCCGCGGTTGTGTTCGGTGTAGAAGTGCCCATAGAACGTAGGGGCCAGCGTGACCTTGGCCAGGAACACTTCCAACGGCTTGGGCTTGTGCCCCAGTTCATGCGCGGTGTTGATCGCAATGCCGGTGGCAGCTCCCGTGGACATGGCCATGCCCAGGTAAGTGAATACGCTGATCTGACCGTGAAGCTGGGTGCGCTCGGTGATATACGCAGCGGCCTGTGCCATCCAGCTCGAAGGGTCCAGCGTGGCGGTGGCGTGCAGCAGACCGCCGTTGATGATCCAGTCGATACCGCCAGCAGCCAGCCAGCCGGTGATGACGACCGAAGCGATGACAAACAGCACACCGGTGTAGACGATCCAGCGGTAGTAGCCTTGGGACTCAAGGTGGCTGACGGCGGACTCGGGCGGGTTGCTGACGTCTTCACCGAGCAGGCCGTCGATCAACGGGATCAGGCCAAAAATCACCAGTACGCCGACCCACCACAATTGTTGTACGCCGGTGGTGATGGCGAGAGCGCCGGAGAGCAAGGGGGTTGCCAGCGGCATGATGCCGAGCCACCACAGGTGGCGCTTGCCGTCGGTCCAGACGCTTGGAGCTGCCAGGGCCTGGTTCATGGCAGCCTCCGAATGCAGTCGGTGGGCAGGCAAACGAATGGGGCGACAAACAGGCTCACGGAGCGCTGACTGCCCCGAGAAACCAACCATGCGATAAAAGACGTTTTTTTCATTATTTTATTCGCTCTTAGGCATTTCAAAAATTGTTTCAAATTATACATTGAAATAATTTTTTTAAATAAATAGCGCGGAATCGTTAGGTCGTCAACTAGTTTCTCGAGCGCTTTTTTCCGTGACCGATCAGTCTCTTTTTCAGCTGTTTAGTCAGGTGTCTAGGCCAGGCAATTGACGCCGTTGAACCGCAAGTCGGGTAACCCATTATTTACTCGCCAGGGCAAATGGCGGATGCAACAGCGTGGCGTTTTGCGCCGGTCGCACGCGCTTGGCAACCTGCTCCACCAGCACGGCCACACGCTCGGCGGCAGTGATTGGCAACATGTGTCCGCGCCCCTCCACCACTTGCAGCTTAAGCCCCGGCACCTTGCTGGCCAGGGCCTGGCCGTGTTTTTGAAAGTCCAGCACCTTGTCCTGTGCACCGTAGATCAGGCCGATGGGCAGGGTCAGTTGCGGGTAGCGCTTGACCATGTCCGGCAAGTGCTGGTTGACCAGGTTGATCTCGGTGGAGGCGGCATAGAAGTTGTCAGGGCGCATGCCGAGCAAGCCGCCACCGCGCGTGGCGAAATCGTCTGGAGCGGCATCAGGGGCGAACACGCCTTTGACCACCGAGCCTTTGGTCAGCAGGCCGACGGGCATGGTCAGGGTATGCGCCATCCAGCGTCGCAACCACGCCGGGCGCACCGCCAATGACAGGAACACCAGGGGCAACAAACGTTGGGGATGGGTCAGCGGCGCCACCAGAATCAACCCCGATACCGCATGGGGGTGGTCAAGGGCCAGCGCCAGGGCAATCGCACCGCCGAGGGAATGCCCCAGCACCAGCGGTTTGTCCAGGCCCAGCGTATTGATAAAGGCGGCGATTTGCCGGGCCTGGGCCGGCAGGTCGGCGGGCGTACCGGTGTGACGGGTGGAATAACCCGACCCCGGGCGGTCGAGGGTGATCACCCTGAAGTGCTCACGCAATCGGCCGGATAAGGCATAGGTCAGGTTGCGACTGCTGCCCATCAGCCCGTGAATCATGACCAGCGGTGGGCCTTCGCCCTCCTCGTAATAGTGAAAGCGCTCGCCCTCGACATCGACGAAACGCCCATTGCCTGGAACAGCTGCTTCGATGCGCCGTGTCATCCAGGTACTGAACCCCCATAACACGGCGCTCGCACCGACCAGCACACCCGCAGCGATAACCCATTCAACAGCCATAGCTCGGTCCTCTGCTTCCCTGCTGCCGACCGCCCGACCGGTATTGATCAAGGCCTCAGCCATCGTCCACACCTGGGACCTAAACTTCGTGCATACCCTCGCGTCCGTCGGACAGGTCGCACATAAGGAGCCAGGGACTAGCGTAGGCGATATTTTCAGGTAGATTATTTAAAATCTTTTTTAAAATAAATAATTCAATTTTCCTTTGCAATGGTGTTCTATCTAAAAGACAAAACAAAAAACAGGAGCACATTCGATGCCCATGAAGGACTGCCTATGAATGCCCACAGCGAATCCATCGACATCGCCATCATCGGTTCAGGCTTCGCCGGCCTGTGCATGGCCATCCAGCTCAAGGAGGCCGGCCTGACCGACTTCTTTATCGCCGAGCAGGCCGAGACGCTCGGCGGCACGTGGCGCGACAACCACTACCCAGGGTGCGCCTGCGATGTGCAGTCCCATGTCTATTCGTTTTCGTTTGCGCCCAACCCTGACTGGACGCGCCAATTCGCGCCGCAAACGGAAATCCGCGCTTACCTGGAGCAATGCGCCCGGCGATTCGAGCTGATGCCGTACCTGCGCTTCAACATGGGCCTGCAACGCGCCGTGTTCGATGAGCAGCAGCAACGCTGGCAACTGCGTTTCAGTGACGGGCGCCAGGTCAGCGCGCGGGTGCTGATATCGGGCATGGGGGCGCTGTCGCGCCCGGCGCTGCCGGATATTCCGGGGCTGGAGAGTTTCAAGGGCAAGCGCTTCCACTCCCAGCAGTGGGACCACGACTACCTCTTGAAGGGCAAGCGCGTGGCGGTGATCGGCACGGGCGCCAGTGCCATTCAGTTCGTGCCGCAGATCGCGCCACAGGTGGCCCATCTGGACCTGTTCCAACGCACCCCGCCGTGGATCATGCCCAAGCCCGACCGACCGATTTCTCGCGCCGAACGCTGGGCCTTCAAGCACCTGCCTTTCACCCAGCGCCTGGTACGCGGTGCTTTTTACTGGGCGCTGGAAGGTCGCGTGGTGGGCTTTGCCCTGCACCCACGGCTGATGAAGATGGTGCAGAAAATCGCCCTGCGCCACCTGCACAAACAAGTGGCCCGCCCTTCCCTGCGCAAGGCCCTGACCCCGGACTACACCATCGGCTGCAAGCGCGTGCTGATCTCCAACGACTATTACCCGGCGCTGTCACGCAGCAATGTCGAGGTGGTGACCGAGAGTGTGCTGCGCATCGAAGCCGATGGCGTGATCACCGCCGACGGTAAAAAACACCCCGCCGATTGCCTGATCTTCGGCACTGGCTTCCAGGCCACCGACCCGCTGCCCCGCGATTGCATCATCGGCCGCGACGGCGTCGACCTGATGGATGCCTGGCGCGATGGCGCACATGCCTATAAAGGCACCACGGTGCCGGGCTATCCGAACCTGTTCCTGATCATCGGGCCCAACACCGGGCTGGGGCATAACTCGATGATTCTGATGATCGAGGCCCAGGTCGCCTACATCCTCGATGCGCTCAAGCACATGCAGCGACACCGCATCGCCACGGTCGACGTCAAACCCGCCGTGGAGCACACCTACAACCAGCAACTGCAGGCCAGGCTCAAGCGCACCATCTGGAATACCGGCGGTTGCCGCAGCTGGTATCTCGATCCCCGTACCGGCAAGAACACCACGCTGTGGCCCGGTTCGACCTGGCGCTTCAAGCAGGTCACCCGGCACTTTGTGCTCAAGGACTATGTCGTCGGCCTGGCGCCGGTCAACGCACCACCGCGCGCGATAGCCGCACCCAATGCCGGTGTCGAAAGGAGCCTGTCATGAAGTCATTCAACGGCCGCGTAGCGGCGATTACCGGCGCGGCGTCGGGCATGGGCCGCGCATTGGCCCTGGCCCTGGCCAGGGAAGGCTGTCACCTGGCGCTGGCGGACAAGAATAGCCAGGGACTGGAGCAGACCCTGGCCTTGATCAAGACCTCGACCCTGTCGCCGGTGACCGTCACCACCCAGGTGCTGGATGTGTCCGACCGCCAGGCCATGGAAGACTGGGCCGCGCGCTGTGCGGCCGACCATGGCCAGGTCAACCTGATCTTCAATAATGCCGGCGTGGCGCTGTCGAGCACCGTCGAAGGCGTGGACTATGCCGACCTGGAATGGATCGTCGGCATCAACTTCTGGGGCGTGGTGCATGGCACCAAGGCATTTTTGCCCTACCTCAAGGCCAGCGGCGACGGCCATGTGATCAACACCTCCAGCGTCTTCGGCCTGTTTGCCCAGCCCGGCATGAGCGGCTACAACGCGACCAAATTCGCCGTGCGCGGCTTTACCGAAGCCCTGCGCCAGGAGCTCGATTTGCAACGGTGCGGCGTCTCGGCCACCTGTGTACACCCAGGCGGCATTCGCACCGATATCTGCCGCAGCAGCCGTATCGACGCGAACATGACCGGCTTTTTGATCCACAGCGAACAGCAGGCCCGTGCCGACTTCGAGAAGCTGTTCATTACCGACGCCGATCAGGCCGCCAAGGTGATCCTGCAAGGTGTGCGCAAGAACAAGCGCCGCGTGCTGATCGGCCGCGACGCGTATTGCCTCGACCTGCTCGCGCGCTGCCTGCCGGCGGCCTATCAGGCCTTGGTGGTGCTCGCCAGCAGACGCATGGCGCCCAAACCACGCAGGCCGATGCTTGAAACCAACGACGAATCCCGTCTCTGAACAGGAGGACGCACCATGCTGCCTATCCGTCGCGATATCCGCTTTGCCTTACCGGCTGAACGCATCAAGAACTGGCATGAGCAAGGCCCGTTCATCACGCACTTCTTCAATGCCCTGTCGCTGCTGTTTCCCCAAGGGGAGCTGTTTTTCATGGACAGCGTGCGCCACTACCGCGCGCACATCCATGACCCGCAGTTGAAGAAAGAGATCCAGGGTTTTATCGGCCAGGAAGCCATGCACAGCCGCGAACACGTGGCCTATAACGATTTGCTGCAAGCGGCGGGGCTGCCGGCGCACACCCTGGACCGACGTCTGAAATTCATCCTCGACCTGCAGAAAAAACACCTGCCGCCGTCTTTCAACCTGGCGGTAACCATCGCCCTGGAGCACTACACCGCGATGCTCGCGGAAATACTGCTCAGCGACCCGTCGCGCTTTGGCGACTCACACAAGGGCTACCAGCAGATGTGGTACTGGCACGCCCTGGAAGAAACCGAGCACAAGGCCGTGGCGTTCGATGTGTGGAACAGCGTGGTCAAGCCCGGGCCACTGCGCTATCTGTTGCGCACCGGGACCATGCTCACCACCACCCTGCTCTTCTGGCTGGTGGTGTTTGATTTTCACGTACGCTTGCTGATTGCCGACCGCAAGGCCGGAGGGCATTTAAAGGGGTTCTGGCGCATGCTCAAGTTTCTCTACGGTCCCAAGGGGGTGTTCCCAAGGATGCTGCGACCGTGGCTGCATTACTTCAAACCCGGCTTTCACCCCTGGGACCACGACAACCGCGCACGCCTGGCGGGCATAGACGGGTTGCTCGAAGAGATCGCCCGGACCGGTGGTGGCTACGAGTCGGCCTAGGCCTCGGCCAGGCTGGCGCGATTGCGCACAAAGCCTTGCAATTGATCGCCTGGCAGCGCCTTGCTGAAATACCAGCCCTGGATAATCAGCTCATTGCCTGAGTTCAGGAAGGCCAACTGCTCGGCGGTCTCCACGCCTTCGACCACCACTCCGAGGTTCAACGCCTCGCAAAAGCGCAACAGGCCGGTCAGCACCTGGGCGCCCTTGGGCTCGTGCTGGGCGACCACAAAACTGCGGTCGATCTTGATGAAGTCCACCGGAAACTGGTGCAGGTAACTCAAGGCGGAATACCCGGTGCCAAAGTCATCGATATAGATCTTGGCGCCGATGGCTTGCAGTTTCTGGAGGGTCTGGCGCGTGACCTGGATATCACTGACCAACGCGTCTTCGGTGATTTCCACCGACACCTGCCCGTGGGCCTGGGCCAGGATTTCCACCAGGCGTTCGCCATAGGCAGCATCCGTCAGGGTGGCGCTGGAAATATTGATCGTCATCGGCAAGGCAAAACCGATTTTCTGCCACTTCTGGTACTCACGCACGGCCTGGGACGCCACCCACACATCCACATCCGGCATCAGTCGCGCCTGGGCCAGCCATTGCAGAAATTCCCAGGGCGAATGCACGGTACCCTGGGCATCCCGGGCGCGCATCAAGGCTTCACAGCCGGTACACAGGCCGGTGCGGGTCGAGACCTGGGGCTGGAACTCGAGGTAGAACTCATAATCGCTGATCTGCTGGATGCGGCTCAGTTCGTTGGCCTGGCGCGCCAGCAGCTTGTGGGACGCGAGCACCGGGTCCAACTCCAGCAGGCGGCCTTTTTCTTCGAGGCCGCGAAAGGTCATGTCCAACGACTTGAGGTACACCGTACCGCCTTCGGTGGGCTGACGATGGATCGCGCGCACATAGGGCGCGTAGATCAGGGTGCCGATCACCAGCAGGGCGACTTGCAGCACTACCGCGGCCAGATCGCCGTGGGTGCTGAGGTAGGCATTGAACAGCACCGGCGCGGTAAATGGCACGCTGACCACGGCGGGCGACACCCAGCCGAGCTGCACCACGGTCAGCGCCACCATCGCATTGAAAGCCGGCACCAGCAGGAACGGAATGAACAAGCGCGGGTTGAGGATAATCGGCAAACCAAACAGCAGCACTTCGCTGACGTTGAACAACGACAACGGCAAGCTGGCTATTGCCAACAGGCGCATGGACTGGCTCCGGGAAAACAGCAGGATCGCCACCAACAGGCACAGCGCCCCGCCCGAGCCGCCGATAAAGGCGAAACTGCCCAGCAGGCCACTGTTGAGCAGGTACTTGATCGGCTCTCCGGCGGCCAAGGCGGCATGGTTCAGCACCACCGCCTGGTCCAGCACATCGAACAACGGCTGCATCGCGTACACACCGTGAATGCCGAAAAACCACAACAGCGAATTCATCAGGGTCACGAACAAACCGCTGCCGTAGGGTGATTCCAGCGCATCGATCACCTGCGGCCCCTGAAGCTCTGCCACATAGGGAATCTGCAACAGCATCGACAGCACCACCACCAAGGCCAGTGAGGTGATTGCGCCCGGCATCACCATATTGATGGTGCCCCTGAGGTTGTGGGCCACCAGGTCCTCGTTGACCAGGCGGGTCCAGCGATAGCGATGCAGCCAGGCGATCGCGGGCACATTGAGCAGCGGCGAAGCAATCGCGATAAACAGTACGAAGGTGGCCGAGGTGCGCGGGTAATCACGCAGGATAAAGGTCGCCACCACCACGTGGGCCAGGCACAGGAAGGCGACGGGCAACTGTGGCAGCCGGTATTGAATGGCAAGCATGTAACCGATGGAGGCCGCCACCAATAGCGGGATCACCGAGCTGATCTGGTTATGCAGCCCCGCCAGGAAGGTCACCAACGACGGGGCGAACCCCAGCACGCGAGCGCATTCGGACAGGATCAGAAAGGCGGCCGACACCAGCAGGCACGGCAGGATCCACAACAGTCCCTCGCGGATCGCACGCAATGACTCGGTACTGGCCAGGGCGGCCAGACGCTGGGTAAAGAACAGTTTGAACAGCGTTTGCGCCATGACCCATCCCTCTGTCCGTCGCTTACCGTCCCTGGGAGGCAGGGCCGAAAACACCGGCTAACGCTACACGTCCTGATAGCGGGAGCGAAAGGCTTTTGCAGCGCCACCCGGTTTTTTTCGGCATTCATTTCGGGGCGTTATGCTTGTCGAACTTCCTGGGTTGGCCCATCCTTGGTCCTCGACGCGCAGATCGACGATCCGCCCGTTCTGCCAGCCGGCACCCGCCATCCGTTAACGTGGCGCCGGACACTGGACGCGACTGCACCTCGACCCTGCCCCCTTTATCAACCTGGAGCACAGCCTTGTCACAACCCGGCGATAACCACCAGCTCGCCCTGGACCGATTCCTGGCAGAACATCCCGACATCGTCACGCAGTTGGATACCCTGAACCCGCTGGCGGCCCAGGCCAAAGGCGAAACCCTGGCGCAATACCGCGCCGAGCACCTGCACGAAGCCTTCGAGGCTGAAGCCGAGCGCCAGGGGCTGTTTGCCTGGGAGCTGACACTCAAGCTGACAGCGGAGTCAGCCCAGGCGTTCGAAGCCCAACGCCTCGAAGTCCACAAGGAAGTGGCGCAGATGGCCGGCATGAGCTGGGCTGACTACTGCCGGTTGCACGACGTGAACAGCTGACACCGCGCTACACAAACCAACGGCGCCACGGGCAGCCCATCATCTCACGCAACTCAGCGACGCTGATGGTGCGACGCTCGGGGTCCAGGGCCAGCGCCGTGCGTAACGCCGGCCAATAATGCCGAGGCCATTGCCGTGGCCGCGGCAGTGACTCAGCGGATGAGCGCTCCCCCGGCCGCCGTCCTTGCGCCATCTCGTAAAGCACGCACGCCACGCCGTACAGGTCGGCGGCCATTGACAGCGCATCGCCGGCCAGCAGCTCCGGCGCGGCATAAGCGGGTGTCCAGGCACCGATATGGCCGCGGCTCAGGCCCGGCAACCCGGTCGTGAGCAGTGACTGCCCCAGGCCGAAATCGAACAACCGCAGGCCCTCCTCGCTGACCATGACGTTGCCCGGCTTCAGATCGCCGTGCAGCACACCCAGGCGATGGGTATACGCCACGGCGTCGAGCAACTGCACCGCCATCGGTTGCAGTTCTCGCCAAGGCATGCCACCGGGGTATTCGAGCAGCAGCCGGTCCAGGGTCATGCCGTGCATCAACTCCATGGTAAAGAACGCGATATGCCGGTTGATATCGACGTCGAATCCATACATGCGCACCACCCGCTCATGTCGCAGGCCGCGGGCCAGGGCAAACTCGCTGTACAACAGCACATGGGCATCCGGGCACTCGGCAAAGGTTTCGCCGAGGACCTTCAAGGCCACACTGGAACACGGTTCGCCGAATTGTTCGTGCAGCAAGTCACGGGCGCGGTAGACCACCCCCATGCCTCCGCTGCCGAGTATCCGCTCCAGCTGATAACGCCCGGCGAGCAGGCTGGGTGGGGCCACGGTCGCGCTCATGACTGCACCACCACAGCAGTCAGGTCGTCCCGCGCCGTGCCGCGCATGACGGCGGCGAACAACCGGTCCACCATCTGTTGCGGCGTGCCCATGCTCAAGGCACGTCCCAGCTCGCCATGACTGAGTGACTGGTACAGACCGTCGCTGCACAACAGGAACACATCGCCTGGCCGAGTGCTGAGCTCCAGCACTTCCAGGTTCAAGGGCTCACGGGCGCCGACGGCCCGCGTCAAGGCCCGCGCATCCGGGTGGGCTCGGGCCTGCTCCAGGCTCAACTGTTGTTCATCCATCAATTGTCGAAGCAGGGAGTGGTCGCGGGACAGTTGATACAGGTTCTGCCCGCGCCACAGGTAGCAACGGCTATCTCCCGCCCACACACAGGCAGCACGACCGCCCTCCAACAGTAGCGTGACGACGGTGCTGCCCATGGTGCCATCGAGATCACCTGCGGGGCGTCTCAGCCCATGGCCCAGTTGCCAATTGAGCGATTGCAGGCATCGGCGAACGGCTTCCACGCGCTGATCGAGGCTACCCTGCCCCGACAAGGACGCCAGGCTGCTGGCCACCCATTGGCTGGCCACATCCCCGGCCCGGTGCCCGCCCATGCCGTCCGCCACCGCCCAACAGCCGCGTTGAGGGCAATCGAGGAACGCGTCCTCGTTACGCGCCCTGACCTTGCCGCGCTGCGTACGCCCCGCACTGCGCCAAGGGATGCGATGGCGGCTCACAGTCGCTCCGGCAAGCGGAACGTGCGCCAGGCCGCGATTTGAAATGGGTTGGGCATGCGCTGGCTGGTCAACAGGTAATTGGCGCGCAAACCCGAGAGGTCAGACTTGAGTATCTGCGCGTTCCGGCCATTGGCGGGCTCGCTCTGCATCAAATCGAAGAAGCGGAACAATGACCAATCTCCGCTGTTTTTCTCGATCCCCAGGGGTCGATGCGCGCCCCGCTCCAGGACCAGGCTGCTGCGACCGTTGTCGGCCTCGGTGGGCCAATGAAACGCCATGGGCACGATGGGGCCGTGGCGATATTCCAGTTGTTGATCGCCAATACGCAGGATGGCGCGACTGACCGCCTGGTCCAGGCTGTAGGGGGCCAGGGTAAAGCGCACGGACAACCCTCCTTGTTCCTCGGAAAAAAAACCGCGCCGGATCACTTGCGCCTTCGCCAGTTGGTCCAGGAAAGCACGTGATGTCGGAAAGCTGCGCCCGTCCAGGCCGCGCAAGCGGTAGCGGCTGCCCTCGGTGCTGACAAACGGGCGCAGGTAACTGTCATAGAACCGCGCCATCACACCTCGAGGCTTGAAAAAATCGGTGAAATCACTGAGCGCCACATCGCTGGTACCGTGGGCATTGAACGGGTACCGCTGGCGAATGGCCTTGGCATACACACCGTATACCTCGCTTTGATAGCGCTGGTTCACATACACATAGGCCTCGTCCAACCAGTGGCGCCAGACATCATCGGCAATGGCCTCGAACCAGGCAGACAGCGGCAGTGGCAGACGCGCAGCAGCGTCACGCAAATTGCCCAGCACATCCTGCTGGCCCTCCATGCGCCGTATAGCCTTTTGGAAGGCCGCCTGCTCCGGCGCACTCTCACGGTTCAGGGCCGTCAGTTGCAGGTGCAACTCGTCGGCCAGACGCAGGGCCTGGCTTAACTCGGCACCGGGGTTTTGCCGCTCGTCCAGCATCTGGTGCAACGGTTCGAAGCGGCGCTGCAACGCACGCCGGGCCGAATCCGGCGGCAACTGCTCCATTAGCGCGTCGCTTGCCAACTGCGCCACCGCGCCCACCTCACCGATCTGGCGCGTCACCTCATCCAGTCGCTCGCTGACAGGGAGCAAGCGGGTATTTTCCCTGACCAACTGCAACAGCTGGATCAGGGGCGACTGGGCGGACGTCAAGCTGGCAAGTTGCTCGGCACCTTGCCTGAGGCCGTCAGTCGCCTGCAGGCTGACCTGGCCCAATGCCTCACTCCAGGCGTCGGCGTACTCGCTGAAGTAACGCTGCTCGAGCTCAAGCATCAGCCGGCGTAAATCCATGGCACTCAAGTCCGTCCCTTCACCCAGCACCCAATTGTCCTGGGCAATGGCATTCACCAATCGCGGCCCCTGCGTCTCGAAATACTGCAAATACCGTTTTGTGTAGAACCCGGGGATCGGATGATCGATGGCGGCAAATACCTTGCCCTCGGCAAAGCGCAAGGGTTCCAGGTTACGCGACTGCTCGCGCAGCACCCGGTAGATCACATCGGCCAACGACTCACCGCGCAATGCCTGGCGCGCCAGGGCAACCAGTTGATCATCCACCGGTGCCACGAACGATTGCCCAAGCAACTGCGCCAGGTGCACATTCAGGCGGTGCTGTGTCGACGTATCGCCCGCATAACGTGCCGACCAATGGCCAGCCACTCGCTGCGCCAGCCAAGCCGTATCACGGCGCTCGCGCAAGGTGAGCATCAGGTAGGCACGCAGGTTGTCCAACAGCCGCTCGCGATCATCCAGGCTCGAACGCACCTGCTCTTCGAGCAACTCGGTCACCCGTGGCAATAACTGCTGTTGCAGGGCCTGCTCATACGCGCTGTCCAGCACCGGCTGACTCGCTTCTCCCTGATACAAGCCTGCACGTTCCACCAGTGGCACGTCCTGCACTGCGGGGAAAACCTGGATCGCCGCCCGCCGTGCATCCAGCAGCGGCAACACGGCCAGCGTCGCGTCCGTACCAAGTGGCAAGGCAACTGGCGTCGCCAGGTTGGCCAGTTGCTGCAAGCGATGATGGTTGACCGAATAACTGTGCATCCACAGCCAACCCGCCGCACCGATGACCAGGGTTGCGGCCACGGCCACGCCGATTTGCCGGCGACGTATGCGCTGCTGCTCCTGGCCCTGCAGACCGGCGAGGCCGGCCTCGGCAAATATCACCCGGTTGAACAAGCCCTGGATGAAGTGCGAGCCGCGCTCACCGGCGCAGGTCAAATAGAACCCGCGCAGTCCGTTGATACGTTGATAACGATGCGCGGAAAAAGCCAGCTCGATAAATGCGCACAGGCGTTCGCCGACTCGCGCCATCTGTTGCGGAAAGTCGAGTGTCAGCCCGCGCTGCTCAACACTGCGCTGCGCGTGCAAGCGCTGAATCAACTCACCCCCCAGGCGTTGCAGCAGCGTCTCGAACGCCTGGCGCACCTGGGTGACTTCAGTGCCGGCCTTGCCGGTGATCAGCTGTTCACCCAGTACGCCTTCGGCGGCGTCGGCCTGGGGTGAGTCGAAGTATTCGGCAAACCCCGTCAACCGATCGGCCTGGGTCAGGACCAGGTAGATCGGCACATCGACATGCAACGTCTGCTGGATTTCCTGCAAGCGCGTGTGAATGTGACGGGCGTGATGGTCCAGATCCAGCGGGTGGCTGCCAACCAGCGTTTCCATCGACAAGGTCACCACGACACCATTGAGCGGGCGGACCTGGCGTCGCGCCCTGAGCAGCCTGAGCAAGGTCAACCAGCCCGCGGCATCCACGGCACCGTCCGGTTGCGTCAGGTAGCGTCCGGCGGTATCGACCAGCACCGCGTCGTCGGCAAAGTACCAATCACAGTAGCGGGTCTGGCCCGTCGAACTCGGCTCGACACGGTCCAGCGGAAACGGCAACCCACTGGCCGCCAGCAAGCGCGTCTTGCCACTGCCCGCCTCGCCGATCAACAGGTACCAGGGCAGCTCATCACGCCAACGCTCGCTGCGTTCAGCATACCGGCCAGAGGTTTTCAGGGTATGCAGCGCCTCCCTGAAGCGGCCACGCACTTGTTTCTGCTCGTCCTCGATGCGCCCCTGTTGCTCATGATGCGCCTGGTGTCCGGGCTTTTTCAGCCGCGCGGCGCGGCGCCCGCCGGCCAGGACCATCGCCAGCCCCCACAACAGAAACACCACGCAGACGGTCAACAGGCGCGATGTCGGTGCGGCCCAGAACCGATACCCGTCCACCGCGAGCAAGGGTCCGAAAAACCATACCAACAGCGCGACTGAAAGCACCAGCAACAAGCTCCAGACCCAAATCGTAGCCAGCACGGTGCCCGCGCCCTTGAAGAATGCGTTCATTCATTGCTCCCAGCGTTACAGGGGCGTCCGAGTCAGATCCGGCGCCGAAATTTGAAAAGGTTGCAGCACCTGTGTGCGCTCTTTGCCCAATACCCAGGCAAACCCCGAATAGATCGCCAGCATGCAGCCCAGGCAAAGGATTCCAACCCAAAGGGTCGGCAGCTTGCGCGGGGCTTTATGGCGTACGGGCTCCACCCGTGGCGGTAATACAGAGACAGGCAGCGGCGTGCCCCGGACATGCCTGACCTGGCGATACAAAGCATCGCGCACCGCTTCAAGTTGCAGCACGCCACGCTCCATGACCCGATATTTACCCTCAAACCCCATCGCCAGGCACAGGTACATCAATTCCAGCAGCGCAATGTGCTTGACCGGGTCTCGGGACAGTCGCTCCAGCAGCTGGAAAAACTTTTCGCCGCCGAACGTTTCGTTATGGAAGCGGCTCAGCAGGCTGACCTTCGACCAGTCGCTGCGACTGCCCCAGGCGGTGGTCACCACCGCTTCGTCGATCACGCTGCACAACACATAACGCGCCGACATGACCTGGCCGTTTTCGCTCCCCTCATGTAAGGCACGAGTCTCGAATTGGGTGACCCCTTCCGACAGCCGATCATTCAGTGTTTGCAAGCTTTCCCGGCCGCAATGGCCCCTGAGCCGGGCCACCTCCGCCAGTAATTCCCAAGCGACCGCAACCAGCGGGTTAAGCCCCATATTGAAGGTCTGCGCGCCCTGCAAGCGGGCCGCATAGATCATTCGGTCTTCCAATTGCTCGAAGCGCGGTGGCGTGGGGAAATCGGTGATCGCGCCCTGCGCCGGCCCCCGTCCTTCACGATCAAGCAGGACAGTTTTTTCGTCCTGTGGGTATTCACGGTCCGTGGTCATAGTGTTCAGTTCCTGATGGCCCAGAAGGTGAGTTCAAGCTCGGCAAACTCGCCGCCGACATGGAAGGCAAACCCACCCGAATGCTCCAGTTGCGTGATGTCCCGGGCGCTGAGTTCGAGCATGAAATAGGTTTTGCCGGCATGGAACGGCAACTGGCGCGGCGCCACCGGCAGCGGCTTGACCTTGATGCCCGCCAGATGCAGGTTGACCAGTTCGCGTATACGCTCCACCGGGCCGATCTTCAGATGCGCCGGCAAACGGTGACGAAGCTCATCCGAATCACACTGCGCGCTGGCCGTCAGGATGAAGGTCGCGCTGCCGAGCAGCTTGAGGTCGCTCACCGGGCATACCAGCACGCCGTATTGACGCTGTTGCAGCGCGAGCTCCATGGCATGCTGCTCCAGCACCATCGACAGCATGGAGCGAATGCCCTCCATCAGCCCACGAAAGCTGGCGCCCTGGTCGTTGTGCCGATACCGCACGTCCAACGGGGCACGCTTGCTGTCATGGGCGAACGTCGATAACTCACCGAGCATCGACAGGCACTCGCGGAACACCGTTTCCGGACGAACCTGAACCTGGCCCAGATAGTGACGCAGGACCCACTCGCAACGATTGACCAGTTGCAGCATCAGAAAGTCGCCGATCTGCGAACCGGCGGCGGCACCGTTGCCCTGGATACGCTCTGCAATGGCGTCGCCTCGGCAGGCCAGCAGGCTGATCACCTCCTTGAGGCACGACGATACATAAGCCGATCCCTGGACATACATGAAGGTCGGGCTGAACTCCGGGTCCAGGCTCACGCCCTCTTCATCCGTGCAATCCACAACCTGGGCGACCTTGAGCATCACACACGCCTGGTCACTGTGATGCTCCCCCAGCAGCAGGCGCAGGTCCGGACGGCCGCAGTGAATCTGACAACGTAAATCGACACCGGCATTGGAGTCGCCAACGTCCATCGGCCAGGTGATATAGCGTGCCCAGACATCGGCCTGGTCCTGCTTGCGCGCCTCGATCTGGTTGTGGGTCGTCAACGGCAACGCAAGATAGATCCCTTGCCTGCCCGCGTTGGCAGGTACCTGCAGGACCAGCGGCTCCATGGCGGCACTCAACTCGAAGAGGCTGCCGTCGGGTAATACACCACTGGCTTGGTTGACGACGATCTTGCCCAGGCGCAGGTACTGCAGGTCGATTTCAAGGGTGATGAAACCCCAGGTGTCGCAGCCCAGCAGGCGGGTGCGGTTGAGTTGCTGGTTGTAGTAACGATCGTTGTGTTGCAGGTGCTGGGGCCGCAACAACATGCCTTCCTGCCAAATGACTTTATGAACGAGCATATCAATCCTGCCTCGCACCAGAAATCGGGTTGGCGACCCGGATGCCAGCCTTGTCAAGCACCAGGCTGGCCCGGGTCAGTTTCTGCGGGTTAAGCGACACCACCATTCGCCACTGCACATGGGGCAGGTCTCGATAGGCGGCCAGCACCCCCACATAACGGCTCTGCGGTTCAACCTTGAGCTTGAGCTCCAGCCGTTCGCCGGGGCGCATTTCCAGCTCCTCGCTGCTTACCCAGTCCTTGGGCAAGGCTTGCTCGGCACGCCCGTAAAGGCTGAAAAAATCGGCGTTCTCGAAGGCCACGGGATGGCGCAGCTCGAGCAAGTGCACCACGATCGGCGAGGGACGCCCGTGCAGGTCGGGGTTGACCTGATCGCTGGCGACCAGCTTCAGGTCCAGCTTGGTCACGGTAGAAAAAGGCGACAGGGTGCTGCACCCGGTCAACAGGCTGAATACCACCAGCATGGATGCAACGGCGGCTCGATACATGATCATCATCCCGGGTAGTCCACATGAAGGGTGGAGATCAGGCGGACCTGCTCGTCATAGGCTCTGGCGAAGTCCTTGCCCAACAGGTGTCCCGTGAGCGGTTCAGCCTCGACCAGGCGCTGGTAGTGACGTTGATAGGCGCGCCATTGGGCACCGTCGGTGTTGAACCGGGGCGATTTGTCCTGGCGCTCGAAACACAGCAGCAGATAGCTGGGGGCGAACGCTTCCCGCGCGCTGCGCGCCGCGGCACGACATGCCGCCAGCAATGCAATCTGATGCGTCTGCATATCCCGGTGCACTTGAGTGATCGCCAGGTCGGCGGGCAGTTGGCCAAATTCGCTGATGCCCAACAATGCGGCCAACGCCGTCTCGGCATCCGCGCACTGCCTGAGGGGGTTTGGGCTGTTCACAACGGGAGCGGCGGGCGCCAGGTTCGATTCACTTTTCAGTTCGTCGCAGGTGCGCAGGTTGTGCTGCAACCCCTCGATACTCAGCTTGAGCAAGCCGGCGACCTTGATCGCCAATGCCTCTCGCGCTGGCCTGTCAACGTCGTCGAGGCGGATCCCCAGCGCTGCCGCAAACTGCGTCCAAAAGGACTCGTTGTCCGCTGGCGCAGTGACAACCTGCGGGCTCGGCGGCACCTCCAGGTCGGGCTCCACCCATCGAGGCAAGACCAGATGGTCTCGGTCCGCCGCGTTGTGAGTCATCCACTGCCCCGGTTCTTGGGCGACAGTACTCAATGCGTCCAGCCCGTCCAATGACGGATGGGTGAGGTCCTCATCATCCAGCGCCTGCATGGGGTCCAGGGCCAGGAAAGCATCGTCGGGAATCGGCCCCGGTGCCGTAAATCGCCGCGCGCCGGGCGGGGCCGGCGGCTCGATAAGCCTTGCGCGTATCGCCAATGCCCCCAGTTGAAAAAGATCACCGTCGGCGATCAGTCGCGCCTGCCCTTTATTCAGGCGTTCACCACTGTCGGCCACACAAATGCCATTGCTGCTGATGTCCGTCAGAAAGTAGCGACCTTCACGGTAGCTCACCAGCCCATGGTGACTGGACAACAGTCGACTGGCATCGGGGATCACCCAGTCGCAACCGGCCCCGCGACCGATCACACCGCCGACACCGGCAAACGTCTTGCGAGCGCCGGCCAGCGGCTCGGTGCCAGCGCCGTCATACACTTCAAATACCAGTTGCATGCTCGGGTCCTCCATTCACTGGCCGCGACTGGTCGCTTGCGGGTCGCCCAACGGACGGTAGTCAGCATCATCGAAGACATAATTGGCGTTACAGCCGCCCAGCACACACAACACAAGCAACATGGCTTGCCACAGACGATCAGGCATCGGGTATCTCCCATAGACACAAGGCATTCAGCACTCCCCCTTGGCTTCACCAACAGGAATATTCAAGCGGGCAAGCCGGTAGAGCAGCGTGCGGCGAGCGACGCCCAGCTCACGGGCGGTGCGTGTTCGATTACCACGGTTCTTCTGCAGGCAATCGATCAGGACCATGCGCTCCACCCTCTCCAGGCGCTGGCGTAATGTGGTCTCTACAGCGGCCTCCGTTCGCGGCGACAGCGCCAGGTGCAGCGGCAGGATCACACCGTCATCACACAGCAGCACCGCGCGCTCCACCAGGCACTTGAGTTCGCGGACATTGCCGGGGAAGCCATGACTCGTCAGTTGATCCAGGGCCGCGCTTGACCAGCCAACAGCTGGCCGACCGAGTGCCATACAGGCCTCGTCGGCGAAATGACGCGCCAGTTGCAGCGCGTCGCCGTCGCGCTCACGCAGCGCCGGCAACTCGATGGGAAACTGCGCCAGCCGGTAATACAGGTCTTCGCGGAAGGTCCCCTGGGCCACCATGGCAAGCAGGTCACGGTGAGTCGCCGCGATGATGCGGACATCGACCTTATGGGAAGCATTGGCCCCCAGCGGACGCACCTCTCCTTCCTGCAAAACGCGCAGCAACTTGGCCTGCAGTGAGAGCGGCATGTCACCGATTTCATCCAACAGCAGCGTGCCGCCATGGGCTGCATCGAATAACCCGACGTGGTCGCGCTGGGCCCCGGTAAATGCGCCCTTGCGGTAGCCGAACAGCTCGCTCTCCAACAGGCCTTCCGGAAACGCGGCGCAGTTCTGCACCACGAACGCTTTAGCGCTGCGCGGCCCGGCGGCGTGGATGGCCCGCGCCACCACTTCCTTGCCGGTACCGGTCTCGCCACGCAGCAACACGGTGTACGGCGTGTGCAGGACCTTACCGATCAAGCGGCAGGTCTCGTTCATCGCAACACTGTTGCCGATCAAGCCGTACACACGAGTGGCGGACGCTCTCGATTTGAGCCGGGTGACCTCCGATGCGGGCTGCATCCGTCGCAACAGGCTCAATTGCGCCAGCGCGAAGCCGCCAAGGCGCGCCAGCGAGGCAACATAACCTTGCAATTGGGCTGGGCGCGGGCTGGCGCACAGCAATACCCCCATGATGGTTTTGCTGCGCCCCAGCAGCGGTATGCAAGACAGGCAATGCCAAGGCTGCGCCACTGCCGGCAGGAACCCGGTGTCATGCACGCACTGGCTCAGGTCATCCAGGGTAAGGGGCTGCCCTTGGGTCAGCACGTAGTGCAACAGAGGTTCATGCTGGGAGCCAGGGCCCGACGCTGGGTCGCCCGGCGGCAGCGCCCCGTGGAGATGCTGGGCGATCAGCTCAAGCCTGCCCGCCGGCTCATCGAACAGGTACAGCTGGCTGAGTTCACACTGGCTCAGTTGCGCAGCGCCGGTCACGCACAAGTCCGCCAGCGTGGTTTCGTCGTGTTCATGGCCCAGTCGGCAGAACCAGCCGAGCAAGGTCTCGGCATAGGTCAGGGGATGGGGTAATGGGGTAAACAGGTTTTTCATCATTGACCGAACTCGCAGACTGGCCGACCGCTGCTATCCAGCCGTGCATGAACCCGTGACAGACCTGCATGGCCCACCGTTGCAGCCAGCAGCCGATCAGCGATCTGCGGCAGCAGGTCCGACTCGATCCACTGATCGATCGCGCGCGCTCCGCTGTCACCGTGTGTGCAGAGCCGGACCATGTGCGCCACCAGCTCGGGCGTGTGGGTAAACGCCAACTGGCGTTGCTGTAATCGCTGGCCAAGGCGCGCAAGCTTGAGGCGTGCCACGTCATTGAGCACCTCACCCGTCACCGGGTAATAGGGCACCACCCGCATCCGGGCCAGCAACGCCGGTTTGAAGTGTGCCCGCAGCGCGGGGAGGATCGCGGCTTGCAATACCTCGATGTCCGGGCGCAGGCCGTCGGCGCACGCCTCACTGATGCAGTCGCTGCCAAGATTGGAGGTCATCAGGATCAACGTATTACGGAAATCGATCTCCCGCCCTTCGCCATCATTGGCCAAGCCCTTGTCGAAGACTTGGTAGAACAGGTTCAACACCTCCGGGTCTGCCTTCTCGACCTCGTCGAGCAACACCACCGAATAAGGGCGTTGCCGCACCGCTTCGGTCAGGACACCCCCTTCGCCGTAGCCCACGTAACCCGGAGGTGCACCGATCAATCGAGACAGTGAGTGTTTTTCCTGATACTCCGACATATTGATGAGGGTGACGAACCGCTGGCCTCCGTACAGCAGGTCGGCCAGCGCCAGCGCGGTTTCGGTCTTGCCCACACCGCTGGGGCCGGCCAGCAGGAATACACCTACCGGCGCATCGGGTTCGTTGAGGCCGGCAGCTACGGCCCGCAGGCTGCGATCAAGCGCCTGCACGACCGGCTCCTGTCCCAGAATGCGTGCTCGCAAGGCATCGGCGAACCCCAGGACTTTTTCGCTGGGTTCAAGGGCCACTTGCTCGACGGGAATCCCGGTCCACGCACTGATGACCTGGGCCACCAGGCGCGGGCACACCGTCGGGCTTGCCGTCGGCTGCTCGCGCTGTTCAACCCAGCACTGCTCCAGGGCCTGGCGCTCCTGCTCCAGGGCATCCAGTCGCAGGCTCAAGGCTTGCAGGGCCACCTCATCGACCGGCAACCCGACCTCGGCATCCCTGCGCAGCGCCAGGTGTTGCCGCGTCCCTTCGGCAAGCTCGGCGACCAGGCATTGCAAGGCTTCGGGCCGCGCCGATAAGCACGTGCGAGCCCTTGCGCACGCCGTATCCAGCACATCCACCGCTTTATCCGGTAGCTGGCGCCCGGCCAAATACCGCGCGCTCATGTGCGCTGCCGCGACAACCGCATCATCGCGCACGTATACGCCATGGCTGGCCTCATAGACCGGCACCAGTCCACGCAGGATCGATACCGCGGCCTCGACACTCGGCTCACCTACCCGTACCGGTTGAAAACGCCGCGCCAATGCGGGGTCCTTTTCGATGTATTGCTTGTACTCCGACCAAGTGGTGGCGGCGATGGTCCGCAGTTGACCGCGGGCCAACGCAGGCTTGAGCAGGTTGGCGGCATCCGATGCACCACCCGGTCCCGCGGCCCCCACCAGCATATGAGCCTCGTCGATAAACAGGATCACGGCCTGGGGCGAGGCGTTGACTTCGTCGATCACGCCCTTGAGGCGGCGCTCGAATTCGCCCTTGATACCAGCCCCCGCTTGCAGCAGCCCCATATCAAGGGTCAGCACGCGCACATCCTGGAGGGCTGGCGGTACCTGCGATGCGACCACTTGCAGGGCGAAGCCTTCGACAATCGCCGTTTTCCCGACGCCGGCTTCTCCGACCAGGATCGGGTTGTTCTTGCGTCGACGCACGAGGATGTCGATCAATTGCCGGATTTCACCCTCCCGGCAGATGACAGGGTCGATCAAGCCTTCACGGGCCTGGCGCGTCAGGTCCTGGGTAAAACGCTGCAACCATGATTCAGCCACCACTGCCTGGGCTTGTGCGCCCTGGCTCAATAAGAAGTCACGTACGCGATCAGCGTCCAAACGGCTCAAAATACCTTGATAGCCGCTGCCGGCGTGCTCCAGGGGATGACGTAACAGCGCGAGCAACAGGGCGCCCTGGTCAACGTCATGTCGCCCCAGTTCAAGGTGCGCAACCATCAACGCCTGTTGCAACCACTGCACCAAAGCCTGGGCGAACACCGGGTTGCGGGTTGCACACTGCGCGGTCTTTGGCTGCAGCGTCGCCTGCAGTTCGTGCAGCGCTACGTTGGCCTCTGCCAGCGCCTTGGCCAACACGCCATCGGCGTGCTCCAGCAGCGCCAGCAGCAGGTCCTCCACCAGCACTTCGCGACCGCCCCGGGCGATACAACGTTCAGCCGAGCGTTCCAGGTCGCTGCGGGTTTGCGCCGCCAATGTCCGTATCAATTGTTGCAGGTCTACATTCATCATAATCATCAGTCCTTAATGCGCATTGCCAGCCAGCGTGACCACACCATCCGCCCGCTCATGCCCCAGCCAACTGGTCCATCCCAGGCGACACACATTGCGTTCGCCGATATGCAGCGCGCGGATCTCCCCTTCGGCGAGCACCAGGCGCACGTCATATTCCAGCGGTGCGCGCGCGGTTAAGCGCAGCAGTGCACATAAGGGGCGCAGGTCCTCCCCGGTCGGCAGGAACTGGTGAAATCGTTGCCAGTCGAGCCCGAGCACATGCACGGTGAACTTGCCGCTGCAATCGGTGACCCGACTCCCCAGCACCAGGTCCTGGCCGAGCGTGTGGTTGGCCACCCCCAGCCGATTGCGCTGCTGTCCGTTGATTGACACGCTGCGTTCAACCCACTGTTCGATGAACAACCGGCGGTGCTTGAAGTAATGGCGCATCACCGTCTCAATCATTGCCGCCGAATGCGCGCGCAGGCTCAGCAGCCCCAGGTAAGGCAGCAGCCGTTTGCAATCCAGCGCTGCCGCCCGACGAATGTCCTGGCCTCCCAGTCCGATCAAGGCAAACATCTGCGCCGAGAACGCATCACTGGCGCCCCGTCGGAAGCAGGCTCGATAACGATATTTGCGCCAGATCGGCAGCATCAGCCGTTGCAGGCGGTGGTGAAACACGTCCAGGAAATCCCGGGTGGCGTTACCGCCTGACACCTCTGCGTACGCCTGCTCCGCGTAGAACGCGGGCAGTGGTGACCCCGCGCCACATAGCCCGAGGACATTGAGGCGAAGCCGCGCGCGCAATTGACCGTACTCCACAAAAAACTCCACTCGATCGATGTCGTGTCCGGGAAAGCCCAAGCCTGGATTGGCCTGGAATTCCAATTGGTCATACAACGCGTCCTCATCCAGCAGTGGATGGGCATCACGCAAGCGCTCGATCACCTGTAACACCGCCTGGAACAGCGAGTACTCGCGGATGAAACGGGACAGTTCGGTTAAAGCAGGGGCTGCTCGCCCATGCGGGGTGGCCATAGGTACACATCTCCTTGTGTGCTGATCACTCGCAATTCGTGATACGAATTCAAGCTGGCGTACAGCGCAAAAAACTCATTGAGCACCGAAGCGAATACAAAGGTTTCGCCCTGGCCGAGGAAGCCTTGGGTATCGATCGACAGGTCCACCCGCACACCGCGAATCGGCAGGCCATTGAGCAATCGGTCGACGGCTTCGTGCCGGATGCCGCGCAGCGCTCCCAACCGCTTTGCACTGATCTTCTGCGCCTGGCGGCTGTGATAACGCGGCAGGTCGTAGGTTTCGAGGATGACTTTCAGGGCATTGATATCGGTCAACGACAGGTAGTTGAGCGACAGGTTGCTGATCAGTCGCCACAGGAAGTCCTGGTCCAGGGGCGGAGCAAGACTCGTGGTCGGCACGGTGATATTTCGAAACGCCAGAAATTCCGGGGTCTGCTCGCAGGGCTGGTTGACCTGCCCCACCTGTAGCTGCAGCGGCAGGTTCTGATTGGTGCAGGTCAACTCGATCGACAGTGTTTCCTGTTCGTGCCCCTGGTCACGCTCAAACGCGATCCAGGTGTCGAGACCGGCATGCTGTGCCGATGCACGCTGGCGAAGGCTGTAGCTGGGGGCCATGTTCGAGGCTGGGGTGGCGCTGTCGTGTTCAAAGGACTCGAACGGTACGTAATGCCGATAACCCAGGCCACCCGGGCGCCATCCCGTCACGCTGTCCACGGAAAACACCGCGGCGTTGCCGCGGGTATATTCCCCAGGCACCAGCAGGTACTCATCCTGCTTGCCGTCCAGGCGAACGGGCACGGCATCATGGTTGAACAGATTGACGATGGGGGTGCAATAGAGCTTCACGTTGTCCAGGCCGGGGCGTTGCGGCTCATGCCCCTGGGTGCGCAGTTCAAAACGCATCACCATGCCACGCACCCGTTTGAGCAGTGCCTGGGGCACCCCATGCAACCGATCCAAACCGCCGACATCCACGAACAGGTATTTGTCAGGGAAGGCAAAATACTCCTGCAGCAGGCGATAACCACGGAAGGTATTTACTGGGTAAGGAATCAACGCCTGTTCTTCGCAGAACCCCACCGGGCGTACCTGGCTGGCACACAGCCGCAGCGACATTGCCTGCCCATCGGTCCCGTTGACGGGCTGGCCGTCATCACCGAGAAGCAACAACTCGATGCCGTCGAGATGACGCAGCAGGCCCAGGTACAACCCCTGGCTGACGTGGCGATCCCCGGCCAGGTGCAACCGCAACGTGTCGAACACCAACTCACTGAAATTCCCCGGGGCGCTCATGTCCAACCGCAGGTCCAACAAGGCTCGCTCACCCTGGAAGACATACGTCACGGCGCTCAGTTGCAACGGCATGACCTGGGTGCTGTAGCAGGTCCGAAAGCGACAGCGCTCGCCATTGATGGCCGCGCTTTCCACTGCGGTGTCGCGCGCCACCCGGACAGCAGGCCCTGCCCGTTTCAACGGATCGAACTGCAAGATGCTGAACGATGGCAGAGGCCGCATGTAGTTGGGCCACAACAACTGCATCAACGAATGGGTCAGTTCGGGTAATTCGTCATCCAGTTTCTGCCGCAGGCGGCCGGTGAGAAACGCAAAGCCTTCGAGCAAACGCTCCACGTCCGGGTCCTGGCCGGCCTCTGCGAGAAACGGTGCCAAGGCTGGATTGCGCTCGGCGAAACGTCGCCCCAGCTGACGCAAGGCACTGAGTTCGCTTTGGTAATAACGATTAAAGGTCATCCGGCGCAACCTCGACCTGCCCACCATCACCCAGAAGCGCACTGAACACCACCGGTTGCCTGATTCCATTGGCGAGCAGTGTGGCCTCGATGGCAAATGCCAGGACCAGGGGATCGCGGTCGCGGGGCAATAGCCTTACGCGCACGTTCGCCAAACGCGGCTCATAGGCCTGGATAAACCGTTCGATCGACAGGCGCGATCGGCTCAATGATTCGTGCAGGCTCAGGCGCAGGTCATTGAGATCCGGCAAGCCGTAGTCGTGCAGTATCTGGACACTGCCCGCACGCGTGCTGAGCATCTTGCCCAGGTGCGTCGCGATGGACGCCACGCTGTTCGCCTGGGCATGTGCCTGGCCGTCAAGGCGCTCGAATAGGCTGCAGTAATGTGTCATCCCCTGGTGCCTGATCATTCTTTGTCGAGCTTGCCGACCAGGGACAAGGTGAAATCCGCCCCCATGTACTTGAAGTGAGGTCGCACACTGAGGTTGACGCGGTACCAGCCAGGTTCCCCGTCGACGTCACTGACGACAATACGGGCGGCTCGCAGCGGACGCCGGCCGCGCACTTCGGCGCTGGGGTTTTCCTGGTCCGCCACGTATTGGCGAATCCACTTGTTGAGCTCCAGCTCAAGATCGGTGCGCTCCTTCCACGAACCCAGTTGTTCGCGCTGCAGCACCTTGAGGTAATGGGCCAGCCGGTTGACCACCATCATGTACGGCAACTGGGTACCCAGGCGGTAGTTCAGCTCGGCCTCCCTGCCCTCGGCGCTGGTGCCGAAGTACTTGGGTTTCTGCACGGAACTGGCGGAGAAGAACGCGGCATTGTCACTGCCCTTGCGCATGGTCAGGGCAATAAAGCCTTCCTCGGCCAACTCATATTCGCGACGATCGGAAACCAGCACCTCGGTAGGAATCTTGGTTTCGATTTCGCCCATGCTGTGGAAGTGGTGCAACGGCAGGTCCTCCACCATGCCACCGCTTTGCGGACCGATAATGTTCGGGCACCAGCGAAACCGGGCGAAGCTATCGGTCAGGCGCGTGGCGAACGCGTAGGCAGTATTGCCCCACAGATAGTGTTCGTGGCTGTTGACCACGTTTTCCTGGTAGGCAAAGGTCTTGACCGGGCACTCCGACGGGTCGTAGGGGGTGCGCAGCAGGAACCGTGGCACGGTAAGGCCGATGTAGCGGGCATCTTCGCTCTGGCGAAAGCTCTGCCACTTGGCAAACTGGGGGCCTTCGAAATGATCCTTGAGATCCTTCAGGTCGGGCAGCCCGGTAAAGCTTTCCAAGCCAAAGAACCCCGGCCCGGCAGCCGCGATAAACGGCGCATGGGCCATGCAGGCCACGCTGGAAACGTACTGCATCAGCTTGACATCCGGCGCGCTGGGCGAGAGGAAGTAGTTGGCAATGATGGCGCCTACCGGCTGGCCGCCAAACTGACCGTATTCGGCACTGTAGATGTGTTTATAGAGCCCGGACTGGTTGATTTCCGGCGAGTCTTCAAAATCATCCAACAGGTCCTGCCGCGCGACATTCAGCAGTTCGATCTTGATGTTCTCGCGAAAATTAGTGCGATCGACCAGCAACTGCAGGCCCTTCCACGCGGCTTCAAGCGCCTGGAAATCCGGGTGGTGGAGAATTTCGTCCATCTGCTGGCTGAGCTTGGCATCGATTTCGGCGATCATCCGATCGACCAGGCGTTTCTTGACCGGCTCACCGCTGTTGTGCGGTTTGACCAGCTCTTCGATAAACGCCGAGACCCCGCGCTTGGCGATGCCATACGCCTCGTCGTCAACCGTCAGCAGCGTCTGGGCAATAATGTTGTCAAGGATGCCGCCGTTGTCATCCGTTGATGTGGCCAGCGGTTTATGTTGTGCGCTCATCGTTCAGTGTCCTTTTCCTGAAAAAGTCATACGGTGGAACTGCCCAGCCCCAACTCGGCCAATACCCGTGCACGGGATTCATCATTGGCCAGGGCTTGCTCGATGGCCTTGCGAAAGCTCGGCGTATTCCCCAGTGGCCCCTTCAATGCCATCAACGCTTCACGCAGCGTCATCAGCTTTTTCAGTTCGGGAATCTGCTCCACCAGGCTTGCGGGGTTGAAGTCCTGCATCGAATTGATCCGCACCTGTATGCCCAGCTCTTCAACGTCGGGCGCGTCCTGGAGGCGATTGGGCACGCTGAGCGTCAACTCCAGCGCTTGCTTGGCCAGCACCTCGTCCAGGGTGTTCTTGTCGATACTGATCGGCTTGCGGTCTTCCAGCTTGCGCAAGTCCTCACGCTGGGTGAAATCCCCCAGTACCAACAACTTCAACGGCAGTTCAACTTCTTCCTGTGCGTCTCCAACGGCAGGTTTGAAGGTGATATTGATGCGTTCCTTGGGTGCTACCGAACCTTCTTTGGCCATGGTCTATCTCCTTTTTTTCGAGCGGCTCGAAAGCCTATTCAAGTACCGCTTCCAGGTCGAAGTGGCACAACCTGCGATGGGTGTCTTCCTTGCGCTCCCGCACGGCATGGCTTTGTGGCAACAGGTCGCAGCAGCGATACAGCAACTGCGCCACCTGCAGCGCCAGGCCAGGCTCCCAACGGTCCAGCCCCGCCTGCTGCAGTTCATGATCCAACTGTTCAAGCTGGATTCTCGCCAGCTCGTACTTGCCGGCCAGTACACACAACCGGGCCTGGGCCAAACGCCAATGGAAGCGCGCTCGCTCGCCGCGTGCGGCATGCAGGCCCTGCCTGAGTTCCCCGACGGCGGCCTTGAGCCCGTCCTTGCGCAACCGTGCCATGACGTCCTGCAACGCCCTCTCCCACGGCTCGGCGTCGGCATCGATCGATATCTGCGAGGGTGAGGTTCTTTGCAGATGGCGATTCACCTGCAGCGCAATCCAGTCGCGAGTCGCAGCATCCGCAAACGGAACGCCGTCGTGAAAGCAGAACCCGAGGAGGTTCGGCAGGCGTTGCAACAACAGGGCGAGGCTGACTTCCACCTCGGACATCGCCAGATGAGCCTGCAGCGCCTCGAGGCACTCCCACTGCATGCGCAAACCGTCGAACCAGAACATCGCACTGGCCAGGCTCGCTTCAAGCTCAAGCACCAGGTCGGCGTAATGACCTTGGACAAAACGCTCCTGGTAACGGTTGAGCTTGTCGGATGTGGGGCCACGCAGGCTGGTGATCCCTGCACTGTCGGCGTCGGGGTAACTGACCAGGGGCAGCCAGGCCAGCGTACGGCCCAGGCGCAATGCGCGCAGGTCTGTAGCGTCCTGGCGCAGCCACCAGGTACACAATGGGCGAGCCTGGTCCTGCAGGGTGCGAAGTCGCTTATGTGCGTCTTTTTCGTTATCGATTGCAGCTTCCGGCTTGAGCAATTGAGTCGCTGCCTGCTTGACCTGTGCAACGACCGCCGTCACACCGGCCGGCTCGGGACCGCATTGCGCCGTGCGCGCCAGGCGCTCTGATAATTGCCTGCGAATCGGCAGAAGGAGTGGCGCGTCGCTTCCCAGGCATGCGCTCCAGCATTCATCCAGGCTGGAAAGGTGTTCAAGGATGGCTTGGAACAGGGGTTGCTGATCCGCGATTGCAAGGGTTTGCGCAAACAAGGGCTCAAGGCGCAGCACCAGCCAGCCGAAAGCTGCGCCACGGGTACGCATCTTGGCGGGGTGGACAGCCGCCCAATGCTGTTCGCAAAGATGACGCAACAGGCCCAGGCCTGCCAGCAAACCAGGAAAGGATTCACGCTGGTACAACGCCCAGGTCAACCATGCCGCGACCCGCAAATCCTTGGAATGCTGACGCAGCACGCCTTCGCTGATGACCCTGACGAGCTGCCAGTCTGGCTGGCTGCCGCCGTGGATCGATTGGGCCTTGGCCAGCTCGGTTTCAAGGGCTTCATATTCGCTGGAGAAGCGCACTTCACTGCCGGCATAACTTGCATCTGAACATGGCGTTCGGGCGACCTCAAGGTAATAAGCGCAAAGCGTGTCTGAGTAAATCATTTTTAACCGCGCACGATTATCCAAGATAGGACCGGCGAACTAACTGCGTATTGGCTGCGCACCAGTAAGCCATGAAGCTTCGTGAAAAACGTGACGAAGCGAGCGAACATTAGTCACGCAAAAAACATTCAGCAAGCAACATGCGCCTACTTAAGGAATTTCCTACAATCACCATAAAACCTGGCCTGCGCAGCAATTTGCGCAGTTTAATCCGTTGCAAAATGCCCTGACTGCTCGCGCTTCATTGATTAGAGCGGCTCAAACAGAACAAGCAACTAATTGCGCACTTAAGCGCAAATACCAGCCGTTAATATCGCCCCCGCCTCCCCGCAACTTATAAAATACAAGCGCACGCCACATCGAACCCCTTATTTCATTGGAGTTCCAACTTTCAGGCACGCTTCTTGTTATAGGGGTTTTGCCCATCCGGCCCGTCGCCGAATGGAACTCCCTATCAATAAGGCAAGGAAACCCGACATGCCAACACCCGCGTATCTTTCTATTACCGGTGTCAAGCAAGGTTTGATAACGGCAGGCACTTTTACCCAGGACTCGGTAGGTGGCATTTACCAGGAAGGTCATGAGGACCAGATTCTCGTGCAGGCGTTTGCTCACCAGGTAATCATTCCCCGCGACCCGCAATCGGGCCAACCGACGGGGCAGAGGGTGCATAAACCGTTGATGATCAGCAAGGTCTTCGACAAGTCATCGCCGTTGCTCTTCAGCGCCCTCACCAGCGGCGAAGAGGTCAAGTGCCGACTGGAGTGGCTGCGGACCTCAGCGGCAGGCACGCAGGAGCACTACTTCACCATCGAACTCGAAGGGGCGACCATCGTCGACATCCAGTCGCGCATGCCCAATTGCCAGGACCCGGACAACGCGCATTTCACCCACCTCGAAGACGTCTACTTCAGCTATCGCAAGATCACTTGGACCCATGAGGTCTCCGGTACATCCGGCTCGGACGACTGGCGCAGCCCGGCGGCCGGCTGACCCGGCCTGATGCGCAAACGGCTGCCAGGGACGGCGCCGTTTCTGCGCGACACTCAGACCATCGCCAGGGGGTGCTTGCGCTTGGGCGCGCCGAACACCCGGTCGATGGCCTCCAGATCGTGTTCATCCAGCACCAGGTTCGCGGCGCTGGCGTTAAGGCGCACGTGTTCGGGCGTCACGGCCTTGGGGATGGCAATCACCCCCTCCTGGCGCAACACCCACGCCAAGGCCACCTGGGCAGGCGTGACCTCATGAAGGTGAGCGATGTGCTTGAGCGTCTGGCTGGATAGCAGCCCACCCCCCTGGGCAATCGGACAATAAGCCATCAATGGCAAGTGATGCTGTTGCCACCATGGCAGCAAGTCGAATTCGATACCGCGCTCTTCAATGTTGTAGAGCACCTGGTTGGTGGCACAGGCCGGGGAAGCAAGTTCCTGCAGGTCGGCGACATCGAAATTGGACACACCCCAGCGGCCGATTTTGCCGGCTTCTCGCAGCCGCTCGAAGGCCTCGACCGTTTCTTCAAGGGGATACTGGCCGCGCCAATGCAGCAGATACAGATCGATGTAATCAGTCCCCAAGCGCCGGAGGCTGGCCTCGCAAGCACGGGGGACACCCTTGTGGCTGGCGTTATGGGGGTAGACCTTGCTCACCAGGAACACCTGGTCACGCTTGCCGCGAATGGCCTCGCCGACCACCTCCTCGGCCCCCCCTTCGCCGTACATTTCGGCGGTATCGATCAGGGTCATGCCCTCGTCGATCCCCAGTTGCAACGCGGCGACTTCGGCGCGGCGCTGGTCGGGGTTCTCGCCCATGCGCCAGGTTCCCTGGCCGATGACAGGGACGGGAACGCCGGCCAGATCAATGGTTCGCATGACAATCTCCTGATGAGTTCGCGGGTTAACAGTGTGGCATTGGCCGGACAAAAGGGTTCAATCGAAGTATGGTTGCCCTTTGCCAAGCTGCCAGGAAGGACCTGCAATGCTGTTTGTCGTGATGCTCGGGGGCAAGCACCCTCGCGCCCGGATCGAAGTCCATGATGTGGTATTCGCCGTGGCGGATACGTTGGAAGGCACTTACCCGCAATTGCGCGACGCCTGGTTTGGCAGCCCCAAGGGTGTGCATATCGATGCCTGGATGGCCGTGGAGGGTGTCGATGGCTGGACAGTCGAGCTCAGCCCCCTGGCACCCCAGGCCGGGGCGCAACATCTGTATTTCATCAACCTGGGCGGCTATGAAGCCCACAGCTTTGGCGAAGCCCATCACTACCTGCTGGTGGTCGCGCCCAACAAACAGGCAGCCAAAGCCAAGGGTCAGCAGCAGATGCTGCGCCATTGGTCCCAGGCTCACACCGACGGGGTATTGGATATCGATGACTGCCTCCCCATCGACCTGGTGGACGGCCGCTATGTCCACCTTGTGCAGGGGCCGCACCGGCCAATCGTGCAGCAGAACGACTATATCGTGCTGCCCTGATCGCCGTGCTGGCTCACCTAAGGACGTGCACTGCAACTGCCGGAGCTCTCACCCAAGGTCGATGGGCTACGCGACTCGCGATCACCAACTGCCGGACGCCCCGCCACCGCCGCTGGAACCGCCACCCCCCGACGAACTGCTGCTGGAACTTGAGCTGCTGGCGCTCGAACCGGAACCGCTGCCCGAGCTCGATCCCGACCCAACGCAGACCTTGCCAAAGATAAACAGCGCCACGAATGAGGCAATCGGGATCGCAAACAGCCAGCCATCACGCCCGCGCTCGAACAGCACGCCCGCCGCCACGTACACCGCCACCGCCGCCAGCGCTCGCGCAACACATCCCACGCGGCTGCGTTTCCAGGCATCTTTCATGATGACAAACAGGATCAGGTACATCCCCAGCACCACCAATGCGCCCAGGGGAAACGCCAGCCAGTGAATGAAATCGACATCCACGTAACGATCCGTCACTACCAGCCCGGCAATGTAGGCCAGCAGGCCCAGCACGCCATAAAACACCGTGCGCGCCATCCACAATGCACCGAATGTGGCACCGCCGATCAGCAGGGTCAGCGGTAACAACAGTAGGTACACCGGCCAATCCCGACCACCGGCGAACACCGCCAGCAGCACCGTCAGCGCGACCGCGACCACCAGCGCCCGGCGCCAGGGCAGCTTGCCGGCGCTGATCAACACGCCGCCGATGGCGCCCACGATGAACGCCAGCAATACCGCGATTGCCGGAGGCGGCAGCCCCGGGCTGGCCACCTTCGGCAGGTCGCCCCCCTCGACCAGCACGCTGAGGTCGTCCACACCCTGTTGGATACCCCCCGCGTAGTCGCCCTGGCGAAACGCCGGGGTGATGTGTTCTTCGATGATGCGGTGGGCCAACAGGTCGGTGACGGTACCTTCCAGGCCATACCCCACTTCGATGCGCACCTTGCGATCGTCCTTGGCCACCAGCAACAGGATGCCGTCGTTGACGTCCTTGCGCCCCAGCTTCCAGGCGCGGAACAGTTGGTTGGTGAAGTCTTCGAGGCTGTCGCGGCCGGTGCTGGGTACCAGCAACACGGCTATCTGCGCGCCCTTGCGTTGTTCGAGGGCCGCGAGCTGGTCGGTCAGGCGGCGGATGGCCGTTGCATCAAGGGTATTGGTGAGGTCGATCACGCGCTGGTCCAGCGCGACCTTGATCGGGCTCGCAGGTGCCGTGTCGGCCTGGGCGGTGCTGATCAACAGGGTGACAGCCAGCAGGGCCAGCAGACTCAAGGCGGATCGCCGCAACCACAGCATCATGTTTTGTTACCTGAAGTGTCTTCCTTGGGCTGCCGACTTTACCCTATCGGCGCTAGACCGGGTGCAGCCCATGGCGTTGAGGCCCCAAATGAACCTGTCGGTACTCGGTACGCCTACACCGGAATCGCGTAGACCGTGCCTTGCATGATCGGCTCCACACGCCCGGTCAACAGCACGCCACCCTGCCCGTCCCACTGCACGGTGAGCGTGCCGCCGTCGCAGTGCACTTCAACCGTATCGTCCAGCAAACCACG